>NZ_VHLG01000012.1 GCF_006516955.1 Martelella alba | reverse complement strand
TAACGCTCGGCTCGCCATCATTCACATTGGCGGCAATACAGTCGAGCAGCATCGTCCACTGATCGCGGTTCAGGATGGCAACGGCCTTGTCGGACAGGCGGCAATCATCTTCGGCGCGGGTGACGGCGGCATCGCTCAGCGTCTGGATCAGCGAAGTCGGGCCGGGCTTCTTTTCCAGCGACCAGCCGGCAAGCCGGACAACCTGGCCGTTGAACGTCGTCACCCCCGCCGTCATGTTCGCGACCTGGATTGCCGAGCGGACAAGATTGGTCGCCGCCTCGGTCAGGGTGCGTGTCCGCGACAGGCGGGTCAGACTGGCCACCGGCACCTCACCGGGACCGGTGCCCGTCAGATATGTGTTGTCCTGCTGCTCATAGACGCCGGAGCCGAGAATGATCCCGGCCGGCCATTCCCCGCTGATCAGCTGCGTATAGATGCTTGCGGTCCATGTTTCGCCGGCGACCGCAGCGGCATTTGACAGGCCGGTCTGGGCAAAAGCACCACACTGATTGGCCGTTGCTGTTCCGGTAAGCGCGTAGTCCACATAAGGCATGTCACCGAGCATGCCATAGCCTACAACTGTCACGGTGATGCCGTTGCTCACAGCCCCGTCGTTCCATGGAAGCAAAGCCGTCGGGCTGGATCGGGTGATGACGTTGGTGCTCTCACCTTCAATGACCAGCTGGCGCTTGCCATTCTGCCAGTCTAGCCGGGCCGTATCGACCGCCGCCGCATGGATCAGCCCATCCGCGCCAGTATAGGTGGAAACACCGAGCCGTTCGAGCGGCAGGATTTCAGCGAGATCAACCTCAGGCGCCGGAAACCAGATATCATTGTCATTGGCGGCCGGAATGCTGCCCGCGGCAAGCGCCGTCTGGCGATAGAGCGCAGCATTGATATTGGCGAGCACACCCGGCCAGATCCGCCCGCCGCCATCGAGCTCAACCCCATACGGATCTTCGGTGATCGTCACAGTCTTTGCGCCGGTGAAGATCTCTTTGCCGGAGCGCAGCACGCGGTAGCCAATCGGATAGCTGCCGGCAACGGCATCAGGGGCGGCAAGGATATCCATGCCATTGACCGAGAACCAGCCGCTCGGATCGGAAATGATTTCTGCGGTGTCACCCATGGGGCAAACCCTCCATCTCAGCTAAAATCAGGGGTAATGGTGCCGACGATGCGGCCCGCGTCATCTTCGGGCCATTCACTCGCAGCCACGGTCTTAACGTCGTAGCTGGCCCAGTCGCCATCCGAGGACGGCACGATGGTGCCGACCACAAGCCCGGCCGCGTCAGCTGGCCAGTCCGTTCGTGTCGCAGGCGTCAGCCTGAACCCGGCTGCCTCACCGGAAGCCGTACCAAGGCGAAGAGCAAGACCAAGAAACATCAGGCTACCCCTTCGCTTGTTTCAGATGGCTTGTCCTGTTCGGGGATCAGAAGCCCGGTCGCCGGATCGCAATAGTTGAGCGCCTTCACGGCAGCATCGACGCGATCGGCCTTGACCAGCCATGTGATTGTGTCGGTTGCCGTTTCATCCTCGCAGATGATCTCAAAGACGTTTTCGTCTATCTTCGCGGGCCGGATGCGGGCAAAGCCATCCTGATTGACCAGACTGACAACAATGGTGTTTTGCGCCAGCGCCGCCCATGTTCCGGCCGTCAGACCACAGGCCACGTCGATATTGACCGTTGCCTGACCGTCAACCAGTGTCGCCGTACCCCAGGCCTCAATGCCGTTATGCGGGCTTTCGGTCGAGGCGAAGACCAGAGACTTTCCATCAATGACAGGATGATCGATGCGGAAATTCTTCGCCGCGCCGGTAATGCTGCCGGGCACCGAGAAATCCCCATCGCAGGTAAAAATCAGATAGGCGCTGATCCCTTCAGAATCATTTTCGACGCCGATCGTGGCATTTGGCCGGGCGCCGGAAGGCTGGGAACCGCAGAAGAAAGCGCGCTTGGTCGGGTCATCATAGGCGTAGGAATAATACCGCCCGCCTGCAGGAGTGGCGGTTCCCGTTTTGGCGATCAGGTTGCGGGTCTCAAGCGTGCCGGTGAGCGTGCCGCCGGATGTGGCAAGCGCCCCCAACGTCGCCAGCGCCGTTGCTGCATCGCCATCATCCAGAAGTGTTCTGGCAAAGGCGGAAACGCCAAGTGTCGTCAGTGCCGCACTTGCATCGGTATCGTCCAGCAGCGACCGGGCAAAGGCTGTCAGCGTCGCAAGGCCCGCAGCACTTGTGCCGGTAAAATAGGCCAGCCTGTCAGCGGCAGGCGTCAGCCCGGCAATGGAGGCGAGCGCCGGATTGTTGAGCCGCTGGATATAATCGGCCAGCGCCACGGCATTGGCAATCACCTGCTGGCTGTCATCCTGCCGGGCAAGCGCATAAGCATAGGTGCCGGTTGCCCCCTGCCAGGTGACGGCCGCCGTGATCGCCGTGTCACTGTCGACAGAGGCAACCGGCAGCGCATTGCCTTCTGCCGCCGGATAAATCACGCCGCCAGCGATCACGGCCGTCTGCCAGGCCGTGCCGGTGCCTGTCACGGCCGCCGACCCGTTGGTCAGCGTCACCGTGCCCGTTGTGTATAGGGTCATGGGGAAAGCCTCAGAGGTAGTTTGTTACGTCAGCGAGGAGATAGGAGACATCAGGATCGGAGGCGCTGCTCACAGACCCCGCCACCGGTGCCACCGGATATTGATAGACGCTGACCGGCGCGGAACTGTCGCCGGTCAGATACCAGGCGCCCCAATAGTACCAGAGCCCCTGTTGCGCGAAGTCACGGACAGCAACGGCGGGCTTTACCGGCAGGATTGCCATATCCCGCCCGCTTACAAAGGTCTGCGAAAGCCGCAGGATCCGATCGGACGAATGGAACACCGATCGCCCCTGATCGTCGAAGACCTCAAGCCCGTAATTGTCAGCGGAATGGGTGTAGGGGCTGGCATCGAAGAGATAGAGCGCTGCAGTTTTTGCCCCCTGCGCTCCGCTGCCGATTGCACCAGAGACGGTCACCGTGCCATCGCCATTACTGGCAATGACGGCATTGACGCAGGCCCCGCCGCTCACCGGCCGGACGCAGACAATCGCGCTGTCAGCCGCCGTCACCGTGTATGAGAAGGTGGAACCGTAAAAGGCCGCACCGCTGACAATGCTGCTGCTGCCATCCGTCGCAATCGTCCGGGCATCGACCAGCTTGTAGACACCATAGGTCTGATCAAGCTGAAGAATGCCGCTTTCATTGCGGATCTCGACACCGGCCGTCATCAGTAAACCCCATAGACAAGAAGATAGGACCAGGACGCCTGATCAGAGGCAATCGTCCAGCTGATCGTTGTGCCGGAGATTGTCACCGTCACCGCCTTCGCCACGGCCGGGCTTGTGGTGGCGAAGAAAAAGAACGGTGTGCCGGTGGAAAGCCCGCTATCCGAATGGCTGCCGCTGGTGCCGGTGATCGTGGTGAGACCGATCACCCGGCCGGTCCGGCTGGTGGTATCCAGAACAATGCGGCCGGACGCATCGAATGTCTGCAAGCCCGCCGTCATCACCAGATCCCCATGCGCACCCGCAAGGTGCCGTTGCCGTCATAGACCTGGACAAGGCTGTTATTGATCTCCAGCCGCTGGCCGGAGCTTGCCGATCTGATCGAGATCTGCCCGGCCTCGCTGATCGTCACCAGATTGTTGATGTTCAGCGATCCGGCCAGCAGCGCATAGGTCTTGAGCGTGCCGTTCTCATAGACGAACGGCTTTGAATTGCTGTCGAGAACGACGAACTGATCGGCCGAGACGGCAAAGCGGCTCTTCAGCGTGCCGCCATCATTGTAAAGCTCGAGGAAGAACCCGCTTTCGATATAGTCGCCGCCCGTCCCTGCCCGCAGCATCACCGAATAGCGGGCAGAGACGCCCGCCTGATTGGCAGCCGCCCGAAAGGCTATCTGCCCGCCGGCAAAGCTGTCATTGAGCGAGACAGACACGGTGTCGATCTCTTCAGCCAATGCCTCATCAGCGGCAGCCCTTGCCGTCGTTTCCTGCGCCACCGCTGCCGTTGCTGCTGTCACTTCCGCCCCGACAAGCGTCAAGGTCTGTGCAAGCGCCTCGTCTTCGCTGGCCCGCACAAGCTGTTCGGTGACGATCTCGGCAATGGCATCGCCGATCTGCTGGCGCACTTCAACTCGCTCCAGCAGGCCGACACTGCCCTGAAGCGACAATGCTGCGGAAATGTCCGCCAGCCTTCGCCCGACAATGTCGTCAAGCTCGCTCTGCATCTCTTCCATGCGGGCTTTGACGTCTTCGCCGAGCGCATCGAGATCGGCAATCAGTGACGAGACATTCGGCGTTTCAACCGCCAGCCATTCCGACCATTCCTGTATCGCCAGATCCGAGACAAACCGGCCGCGTGCCTCAACCCATGTCAGCGGCGGCAATGGCCCGATGATCCAGCTATAGGGATCCTCATAGGCCGACTGATGCCCGGAAAAGATCACATCGCCGCTATCGCGTTCGCGCACCTGCACGACAACCCCGGTGACGCCATCAATCCCCGCCCCGCAGGATACCCGGATGGCCGCAAGACGGCCGATCCCGTTGCCATCCGCCATGGTGGCCGGCTCCACCGTCCAGCCGGTCATCTGCTGATAGGGCGCTTCAATCGTGCCGATCCAGCCCGTCACCGTCGGCAAGGCGTCAGCCGCGGACCAGTCATAATCGGCCGGGTCGATCTCTTTCAGCGAGACAAGCACATTGGCATTCATCGGCGCACTGGCGGCAATCACCAGAAACTTCTTGGCAGAATAGCCATTGCGCAGGCTTGTCCACGATACGACGTCGTTTGGTTCCAGCGGCCAGGCTTCCGGCGGCAGCCAGATCTGATGTGTGCGAAACCGCCTTGCATCCTGCAGCATGGCCAGCATGAGCCGCTGCACCTGAGCGCCATAGGGGCAGGCCTCAAAGCTCACCGATGCAGGCAGGCGCCGGTCACCGTCATCGGCTTCAAGCGTATCGTCATAGCGTCCGGGCGCATCCTTGCTCGACCACTTCTCATCCGGTTCGGGATAGGTCGCCTCAATCGCGTTGACCGTATCGTCAAGCGATCCATGCGGATTGAAGGTCTGGCCCTTGGTAATGACCACATCAGCGTCAGTAAAGGCATAGACCGCACTGCCCGGCGCGCCGACCTGTATCTTGAAGATCCCGCCGACTTCCGCCAGCCGGGCATTGCAGGCCTGCCGCAGCTTCTCGATGGCGTCAAGCGGGCGTTCATCGCCGGAGAATTCATAGCCGCCCTGATAAGCCGCAACCATGTTGCCATTGCCATCGTCGACCAGCGCATCACATTCATTCATCGCCGCTGCCCAGTTGGAAAAGGGCAGACGATAGGCGGATAGATCCTGACCGCCATAAATCCACTGATCGCCGTAATAGACGCCTCGGATCACGTTATAGATGATCACCGCGAGGTTATTGGACGGCGCCCATGTGGCGGCATCATCCCAGCGCTGATCGCCCTCACCGCCAACGCTTGTGTCTGCACGCGGGTCATAAAGCGGGATCGATCCCACTTCGAACAGCATGGACGGCACACCTGAGAACAGATCAGTATTATAGCGGCAGGTCACAATCGCATAGGCGCAGCCCCGGCCGATCCTGTCCCCGCCATAGGGCCGGTCAGCATCACCGCCGAACTTGTCGACAAGATAGGCATCTGCCGCCGTCTGGCTGCCATCATAGAATTTGACCCAAAGGTAATCTGTGCCGTCGACGCGGTATTCGGACACGGGAAAGCCGCGCGCGCCATCTTCCTCGCCGGTCAGCAGGGTCACCTTGTCATCACCGGCCCAGACCGCATCCAGCC
Source organism: Martelella alba (assembly GCF_006516955.1). Lineage (GTDB taxonomy): Bacteria > Pseudomonadota > Alphaproteobacteria > Rhizobiales > Rhizobiaceae > Martelella > Martelella alba. The sequence goes on along the minus strand of NZ_VHLG01000012.1, from coordinate 223,793 downwards.
CGGAAACGGGCAGATTGGTCAGTTCGATGACGTCGACAAAGAAGGCGTTCGGCGTGTTGCCATCCTCACCCCATGTGCCTGCATATTTGCGCCGCCCGGCCGTGGCATGGCGCCCGGCAATAAAGGTGACCGGCTGATCGTCGCCCATCTGGACGAAAAGCGTCACGCCGGTCTCTGCCGTCGTGTCACTGGTTGACGACTTTGTCAGTGCTTTCTGGATCAGCGACACGCCGACTGAAAGCACCGTGCCGACGATGAACTGGCCGACAGCGCCAAGCGAGCCGATCCATCCGGCAACCGCACCAATGGCAGCAACCACGGGACCGGCATGCGCCGGCATGGCGGCGGTCAGAACCGCAACCAGGGAAATCAGGAAAATCTTGATCATGTCAGCCGACGCGGAACGCCCGTTTTGCAGTCATCAGATCAACCGTGCCGAACCCGGCATCGGTCAGAACAAAGATGCGCTCGCCATTGACGACGCCGAGCGCAAAGCCAAAGCCATCTTCAGACGGGATCGCAGCAATATCGCCAATCCGCGCACGCGCGATATGGCATTCGGGCAGGATTGAAGCGGCAAGCGCGGCAAGATCGGAAAAGCCGTCATGGCGCAGCACCCGCAATGCCCCGGCTGCCGTGGTGTATCGCCCGCGCCACGGGGCGGCGAGATCATCACCGGTCAGCGCCAGCGTCAGATTACCGACCAGGCCGACCGCACAATCATTCTCACCCCATGTGAAAGGCTCGGAGCGCATGGCATCACAGGCCGCATCGAAGCGCGCCCGCCAGCTGTCCAGTCGTTTCAGATCGGTCATGCGGATGATTTCCCCCATGGAATATCCCAGCTTGAGACCACGCCGGAATCCCTGCCCCACTGATCGTCCGAGCGCCGCTTCTGCCCCTCATAGGAGGATTTCAGCGGATTGGTTCTGGCGAGCATCGAAATCGCCGATGAGATCAGATTGAGCGTGATCGATCCTTCATCACCCGCCGCTGGCGTTACGATCGGCTCGCCATCGACAAGGCCGAGAAAGGCGACCTCGGCCGCCCCCACCGCCTGCCCCGTTTTGGGATCAAGCAGCATTTGGTGGATCTCGACAGCAGCAAGCCGGGCGTCATAGCCGCGCACCAGCTGCTGCACTTCCGGTGCGATCTGCGACAGAGTCACATCGACGGTCTGCACTGTCATGTCGGAAACACGCGGGATCTCCGGCAGCGACAGATTGACGTCACCGTAATAGGCCCGCTGAACCGTCGCCCCCGTCTCGCCGTCGATCACTGAAAGCACGACGTCTTCGCCGCCGGTCCAGAAGCCGACAGGCGTTGCATTGCCCGTCTCCCGGTCGCGGGCCTTCACCCAGACAAGCGAACGCACAACAAGGCCTTTGTCGCGGGCATTGGTGAGCGCCGCGAGGAATGTCGCCGATATGTTTTTCATGTCAGACGTTTCGCTTCTGGATGATCGAAAAGGATATGTCGGAAACAATGTTTCCGCTTGCAGTCCCGGCATTAAATGAGCCAGGCACCAGAATGCAGGGACAGGCAGGTTTGATCAGTGTCACCGCATCACCCGCAGCGACATAGGCTGGCGGCGCCGGGAACACGTCGAACAGCCCCGTCGTTCCCCCAGCCCCGGCAGAAACATCTTCAGCGACCTCGACAAAGGCGGTCTTGCCCGTCGCGGCCGAGGTGATCTGGAGCTTATCACCAACGGAAAGCCCGTAGGAGCCGGTTGCGGTGAGCGAAACGCCAATCCGCGCCGCATCGTCTTCCGGCCATTCCGCAAGCGCAAAGGCGCTGTCGGTATAGCCCGCACTGCCCGGCAGCCCTGCAAGGCTGATCTGTCCGTCATTGACCGCACTGACCGTCACCGAGGCATCACCAAGCAGCGCCCCGGTGGGATCCTGCAATGGGCCGGGAATTGCCGAGGAACGAAACAGAAAGGGCGTTCCGCCGGAAAGGCTTCGGATCAGGGCAGATGCTTTCTCTGCGTGGCGCAGATTGACCGGGAATAACCCGACTTCGGCTTTCCAGAGCGGCGGCGCAAGCGACGCCGTCCAGTAAACACCATCACCTGAACCCGACTGTTCGTCATTGCGCTGAATATCCCACCGAAATGGTTTCAGGCGCAACTGATCGTAAAACGCAGCAAGCGGCTTCATCACCCTACCCTGTTCGGATTACGTTGGATCTGCTGCAGACGGCCCGGAAGCTCAAAGCGGGAAAAGCGCTCGATCTGCTTTCGAACCGCCTCGCCAATGGCGGCCGCATCTTTGGGATCCGTCCCTTCCGGCACGGTGACAGTAACACCACCAAGACTGACATTATTGGTGGTGACCGCCGTCGATCCGGCCTTGTTCGCGGCATTGACGGCCTTGACGCCGAGATCACCATTGGCAGCCCGGACAAGCGGCATGATCGCCTCTTTGCCCGCCTCTCCCATGACGCCGGTCTTCTGACCGCCAGAACCGAACCTGAACAGCGTCGGGCTGGAAACAACAGAGTTCGTAAACGAGCCGCCCTTTGCAAAGGCCTTTACCCCGGACGTTCCGTAGGCACTGCCCTTAGCTGACTTGAAGAGACCGCCGATAGCCGAGAACAGGCCACCAAGCAGTCCCGAGCCTGTCCCGCTGCTGGTTGAGGCAAACGGCCCCTCATTGAAGAGTGCCGCCTGTAATGCAGCCTTTGCCAGCGATTTGGCGATATCCTCCAGCACACCGACAAAGTCTTCGCCTTCGACAATCGCATCGACGATCCCGTCCTTCAGGTCCGACTGAAGACTGTCATAGAACTCGGCCTGCTCTTTGGCTTTGGCATATTTCTCCGAGAGGTTGCCGATTGATTCCGCCTGGGCATCGATCTGTTCGCGAAGGCTCTTTCCGGTATCGGCCTGGCGCTGATCGAGGTTGAGACCGCGTTCCTTGGCGGCATCGAGCAGCGACCATTTCGCCTCCAGTTCGGCGACTTGCCGGTCGGACTTGCCGAGCAGTTCAAGATTGCGCTCGAGCCGCTTCAGCTGATCGTCGCTGGTGTCAAAGATACTGCCCTTGTCGCGTTTCGATCCGCTTGCGCTCTTGCGGGAGGCGGTGGCCTGATCCTTCTGCCATTTGGAGAGATCCTGCTGCAGCTGCGCCGCCTTTTCGGCATCCGCAACAACCTGTTGCCGCTGATCGGCGATGACCTTGCGCAGGATATTGTCGGTCCCGTCCGGTATCTTCACCCGCTCGTCAAAACTTGCACCGGCCAGCGCCCCGGTACGCTTGACCGGATCATCACGGTATTGCCACTGGATCTCCGCGCGCCGGACATCAGAAATCCCCTGCGCGGCCAGCTGGGCAGCATTTTCGACCGCCCGGCCCATTTCGTCGGCAAGCTTGCCAGCCTCACTGGCAGCGGTCGAGATCGACACGCTCGCCAGCTGAACCGTGCCCTGCAATTCGGATGCCTGTTCGGCGGCCTTGGAAACGGCCTCATAAACGTCCTGCCCCTTGGCGCTCATCTGATCGAAAGGCCCCAGTGTTTCCTCAAGTGCCTTCAGCAGATCTTGCGCCGCCTGAACCTGTTCGTCCGGCCCCTTTGCCTCGCCCATACGATCGAAGGCACGGGCAAGCTGCTCGGCCTGACCGACTGTGATATCGAGTTGCTTCGACATGCGGCTGATCGCCGAGAACACACCGGCATTATAGCTCATGATCCGCTCGCCATCGGCGCCGATGCCACCGAGGTGACCTTCCAGCTTGCCGAAGCTGTCAGCGATCCCGCTGAAGGCATCATCGGCCTGCTGTTGCGCGCGGACCTTGTTGATCTCCTCGAGCTTTTCCAGAAACTGCCGGGCGGCTTCCGTTGCCGTGCCGTATTTCTCGGCGAGTTCCTTGGTCGGCAGACTGGCGTCGGCAACCGCCGAGCGATAATCGTCAACCGCCCTTTGCAGGGCCGAGATCTGCTTTTGCACCTTCTCGCCGCTGTCACCGAGATCGAGGAAGCTCGAAGCCAGTGGCACGGCAATTGCGGCTACCGCACCAAGCACCGCGCCGAGCACACCGAAGCCACCGAGAAGCTGCGGCAGCTGCATTGCCATGGCGCGCGAGGCCGCCGTGCCAGCGGCCACCTGAACCGCGAAGTCGCCAATCTGATAGGCGGTGTTCTGGATCCCCATAGTGAGCCGGGGCGAGACCTGGCGCAGTGCTTCGGCCTCGGCCGTCATCTTGCGCACCGCACCGCCTGCAATGGCATAGCGGCCGTTCAGGGTTTCAAGTGCCGCGCCATAGCTGCGCTGGTTGATGGCACCAACGGCCAACGCCCGGTTCAAATCCTCCAGTTCGGCCTCGTACTGTTTGGAAGCGCGAAACAGCGGATCATATTTCGCACGCAGGCGATCCATTTCCCCGGCCATGGCGGAGGCTGCCTGTTCGGCCGACTGCGCCATTTTCCGGTTCGAATTGGCAAACTGCCGCTCGATCTGCCCGGCGGTGTCCGACCCGGACTTTCTCGCCCGGGCCATCTGTTTCTCGAACTTCGAAAGGCTCGCCTCGATACGAAGCAAAAGCCTGTCTTCAGAGCTTGCCGCCATGGGTCAAGGCCTCCGGCTCGTAGCGCGCAAGGATATCGTCGAACTCCTCCTCGCTTGGCGGTTCGGCCTTCTGCGACGAAGAGGCGTTGAAACCCTTCAGCATGTTGATGAAATCGGCGTAGTCCATCGCCTTCAGTTCAATCGGCGACATATGGAACAGCCGGCAGATCTGCGAAGCTTCCGAGAAGCTTATCGGCGTCGGCACTGCATCGCTGTCGCTGCTTGCGGTATCGGCATCCTCAATCCCGGTCATGACTGCAATCAGGATGTTTCCGGCAAGCTCGGCATTGTCGAGATAGGGATATTGATCGAAATGGGTCTCGACCAGGCGCTTGGCCTCGACCGTGGTCTCGCCGCCGCCGATCAGGCCCATGCGGATGATGTGGAACACATCCTCGACCCGGAACTTGCCGGTGGTGAGCCTCAGGAAGATCTCGCCGATCGCATCGCCACGGCAGGCCTGTTCAAGGTCGAGGACGTTGCCAAAGGAAAGCCGGAAGCAACGCTCCCGGCCCGCCCATTCATCGATCAGTTCAGCCATTACGCGGCATCCGTCCAGACACGCTGGCCAGCCCCGGAGATCGAGGCGGAAAAGGTGACCTTGCCGGCGTTTTCCTTGGAAAGCTCCAGCGAGCCGAGAAAGGCCGGAAGCGTCCAGAAGCCACCATTATTGGCGGCAGGCTCATCGAGGAACAGCTTGATGTTCTTTTCCGAGCCATCATCCGCCCATTGCCGCCAGACCGGCCACGCCGAGGCCGTCACCATGCCCGAGATCGTGCAGGAGGTGTCCTGGCTTTCCAGATGGCGGATGATGGTTGCCGGAAGGTCGAGCGGGTTCTCGCAATCCAGCACGGTGTTCTCGCCGAGATTATTCGTCAGCGTCACACCGAATGTGTTCGCGCCGCAGGTGTAGGCGAAGGTTTCGGGGTCGCCACCATCGCCAAGCTGGATCACCAGCCGGTTCGTCTGTTTTCCGGTTGCCATGTCAATAGGTCCTTGTCTGGTTGTAAGAGGCGGAAAGAGGACGTGCGACGGCACGACCTATACTTTCGAGCGCAAATCCGAGCCTTCTGCGCGCACACCGGCAGCAGGCGATTTGCTATCAGGAGACCACGCAATCAAGCGCAGTCTCTCAAGGGGTGGGAAACAATGTCTCAGGAATTCTTCGTCATCGTCGCAAACATTGCCGTCGCGATCGTCGTCTTCAAAACGATCCGCAGCCTGATGAGCGTTCATCGCGCCGAAACCGCAGCGAACCGCCGCATGGCGACTGCGAAGTAATCAACCGTCAGAGACTTCTGATCGCCTTACCCATGGCGCGCGACAGCCGCGATTTCACCCGCCGCTGATAGCTGCGCCATGTCGGATAGAAGAACGGGCTGGCCGTGATCCGGCCGGTATATTGCCCGGTCTTCTTGTGGCGCTCGGATGTACCAAACTCGAACCAGCGGGCGATCGCCGGAAACGAACCGGAGCCGATTACCGCTGTTGCATAGATGGTGATGCGCAGATCCCCGACGCTGTCAGGCGCATCGGCTGCGGCAAGCGTCACGCTTCCGGCGGGCGCATTGCCCCAGGTCCAGGCAACAATGATTTCCGGGATCGGCGTCCGCCCATTCATGGCCTCGACCGTTTCGCGGGCGCCCGTTTCCATGGCCTCCTGAACGGCCCTGCGCACCGCCGCCGGCATCCGGCCCCAGCGCCGGTTAAACGCCGCCAGTCCGTCAACCATCATTGTCTTCCGTGAAAGCAACCACGCTGACGACACCATGGGCAACCTGATCGTCAGGATCATCCATCACCTGCATGTCATCAACGCGGATCAGCACCAGCGCACAAGGCCCGGCGAGCGACAAATCGGCGAAGTGCAGTGCGGATTTGACCGCGGCGCAGATCGCCTTCGCCCCGCGCTTCGATCCGCCCTCCTGCGTCCAGATATCGATCTGGAAGTGGTTTTCTTCCGCATCCAGACATTCCAGTGGCTCGGTGAGCGTCTGGGCCGGGCCAAACGAGATATAGGGATAGACGGGCGCGGCGGGCGCATTGTCATAGACGCGATCACCGACCAGCGCCGTGACGCCAGCATCGGCCACCAGCGCGTCAAAGATCGCATCCTGAAGGGTAACAGCGGCACTCATGCAGCCCTCCCGCTTTCAACAACAACATAGATCCAGAACGGATCGGTGATCGCATCGACCTCGACCACCGCATATTCGGCATTGTCGCGATGAAGGTCGCGCATGCGCCAGTCGGTGGTGATCTTGCGCGCGGCAAGGCAGGAACGGAGCTTCACCTTGAAGATCGCCCGCCCTTCCAGCCGCGCGGCCTCGACCGTCTCGGATCCGCGCTGATAAATCATCTGCGCCCGGCAGGCATGGCCCTGCTGCCAGCCGGGTGAGATCACACCACCCGGCCCCTTGATATTGGCCGGTTCATCAAAGGCAACCCGCTCTTTCAACGCCGCCATGCTCAGTCCTCGACCGTGCAGAGCGTGGCGGTGGTGCCATCGGCGAAGATCACGCCCGGAACATGCGGAAGGACGGCGCCTGACATGAGGCTGCTGAACAACAGCGCCCCGTCTGTCTCACCTGCCGGGCGATAGGAGACATCACCCGCCGCCATCACCACCACGGCCTTGACGCTGTCACCCAGCAGCACGTCGCCGCCGGAAAGATCGACCTGCCTGCCCTTGAAGCCGAAGCTGCTCATGCTCGGCGCCTTGGATCTGCGATTGAATGTCATGGTGAACTCCTCAGAGCCGCTGCCAGCGCAGGGACGCGATCAAGCATTCCGCCGCCATCGGCAGTCTTGCCTGCGTCGCCTGTCCGGCCGCGCGGTTGTTGTACCAATGGGAAACCAGCATGAAGACGATCGCCTTCACCGTGATCAGCTGGGATTGCGGCATCTGGCAATCGAAGGTGACGTTGCCGGCCGCCGCGATCGTCACCACCGGGCCAAGGCCGGTCTCGGTAACGGTGAGGTTCGTCCCGTCCTGACGGGCGGCGATGATATCGGGAAAGGGCAGGATGACAGTGCCAGCGTCCGGCGCTGCAATCTGCCAGGTCTGGAACATGATGCAGCGGCCGAGAACGCCGCGATAGCCATCGAGATAGGCCGTTGCCGCCTGAATGAAGGCATCGATCAGCCCGTCATCATCGGCAAAATCAACGCCGAGATGCGCCTTGGCCTCATCCAGCGTCACCGGCTGATCGGCAGGCGCGGTGACAAGGGTCGGGATCACCGGCCCGTTGCAAAGTAAGATCGTCATGATGGTCCCGCGAGGTGATCGGCGGGGCGCTGTTTCACGCCCCGCCTTTGCTGATTATTCAACGCGGCCAAAATCCCCGTAGATGAAGGCTTCCGGCCTATAGACAGCCAGCGCCAGGCGCTCTTCTGCGAGAATGGTCACCTTGTTCTTGGTGAAGTCGTCATTCTGGAAGCCGGTCTCGATCCGCGATGCCCACTGATCGAAGATCTGCGCGCCCATATCGAAGGCACCGACCAGAACCTTGTCGATCGACATGGCCGGGCTGGAAACAACCGGGAGGCCCCAGAGCGACGGGGCAATGCTGCCCTGCGGATTGCCGATGATGAAACGACCCGTGGAATCCTTGAGCAGCTCGATCCAGGCCCAGTCGGCCGGATGCATGACGACACCGGTTGCTGGATATTCCGCCAGCACCGCCTGCAGCATCATCAGCCGGATCTTGTCGATCGAGGTCTCGTCACCGGCGCCGAGCGGATTGTCGTAATCGGTCGCCTGCGGGATAATGCCGTGCAGGTTCTCGCCGGTACCATCACCGTTGAGAAGCTGGGCTTCTTCCGCCAGCGCCAGACCGTAAAGCAGGCGGTTGTCGATCAGCGAGCGGATCTGTGCCACATCAGACAGCGTCTGTTTGTTCACCCGGAACCAGTGGGCGATCACCTTGGTGCGGGTCGAGACGTCACCGAGCCTCAGATCCGACTGCGGTTTCAGCACGCCTTCGGCAACCGGGGCGGCGGCATTGTTGAAGCCGGTCTCCTGGACATATTCGATATTCGGGCTGTCAGTGGTGCCGGGCATCAAAAGGCCGCGCACCGTCATGCGCCGCTGCGGCAGGCCCTGAATGCCGGCAAGCCGGTTCGGCACGATGGCAGCGCCAGCGCCACCTGCGACCCCGGTCGCCGTCGAGATATCCGCCTTGACCGACATTGAGGCCGACGAGCCACTGCGCGGTGAATGCTGCAGCGACTTGAACTCATCCGTCTCGACAAATTGCGACCCGAAGGATTTCTGCTCGGGGTTGGTGTCGGCGACACGCGTCAGCTTCTGTTCCAGTTCCGAGAACTGGGCTTTCAGCCCGTTCATGGCCGTCAGCGCCTCGTCGGTCTGTTCCTTGATGGAGGCCGATAGATCCTCACCCTTCTTGGCCTTGCCCAGCGCATCCTCGGCAATGGCTTTCACCGCATTGATCGAATTTTCGAACGCGGCTTTGGTTTCCGCCGCAAGCTCTGCGGCAGTCTTGGTCTCGGTCATGGCCGATCCTTTCTGATTTTCGGTGGAGTAAAGGGAGCGTCAGCCCCGCATGGCAGCCCAGAACAGGGCTTCCTCATTTGCCGCTGTGGCAGGCTCCCCCTGCCCCTTCAGGTGGAGACGTGCGGCACGTTCCGCCTGCGAATTCGAGAGGCCAAGGCCCTTGACCAGTCGCTCGAATTCCCGCTCGCTCAGCCGATCCCCGGCCGCAAGCTTGTTCACCAGATCCTCATTGCCCTCGGATTTGACCGCGGTGATCTTCGCCCGCTCATTCATCGGGAAGACAACCGGCGAGACCTCGTAGAGATCAAGCGCCTTCAACAGCCGGACATTGCCCTCAGGCTCGGCGGATTTCGTCTTGTAGCCGATCGACAGCCCGCCAATGGCACCGGCCTTGATAAGCGCATGAACCTCCCGCGCGCGCGGCACATCCATGACCAGCTGGCCCTTGCCCCTCAGACCCTTGGCATCTTCGGCGAGATCATCCCAGACACCGATCGGCTGGCTCGGATCATGATCCCAGAGCATCATGATCTTGCGGCCGGTCTGACGCGCCTTCACCAGCCCGTCGACAAAGGCGCCGGGCATGACCTTGTCACCGCCAAGATCGACATTGCCGAAGATCGAGGCATAGCCCTCAATCACGCCCGCCTCGCTCACCGACTTCAGATCAAGCGCAAAAGCCTTAGTTTCCATTGCCGGCATCCTTTCCGGTTTCAGTGATCGGCACGTTCTGCATCTGCATGCGCGGCACATCCCCGCCCGCAATCGCGCGCATGTTTTCCCGCGCGCGGACCTCGTTGATCGTCATGGCGCCGATATTGGTCATGGTCTGATAGAAGCCCGAGCGCGCCGCACTGTCACCGCGCAACAGGCCTTCCATGTTGAAGCGCGCCGAATAGCCCTGCGCCCGGTCTTCCGCCGTCAGCAGCTGTTTCGTCACCGCCTGCTCGATCCGCTTCAGACGCTTTCTGAGATAGAAGGTCTGGAACATGATGATCTGCTGCTCGACACTGGTCGGCCAGGCGGTCGCCGATCCGGCATGGCCGATCAGCACCGGCGGCACCTGAAAGAAGCGGCAGATCTCCTCGATCGAGAACTGCCGTGTCTCCAGCATCTGCGCATCTTCCGGCGAGATCGACAGGTTTTGATATTTGGTACCGCCCTCCAGGATGATCGGCCGCCCGGCATTCATGGCGCCGACATATTTCTCGATCAGCTTTTCTTCGGCGACCGTTCTCTGTTCCTGCGTCAGCCAGTCCTCAAAGGTGAAGACACCGGAGGGGCGAAGCCCGTTCCTGAACATGCCACCGGCCGCCCGTTCTGCCGCCAGCGCTGCGGAAAAGGCGTTATGGCCGAACTGCAGCGTCGACATGCCGCCGAGCGGATTGCCGCCGGGGCCGCGAATATGCAGCACATCGCGATCCGTGCCGGTGTGGCCTTTGCCGCTCTCATCGTTCCAGCGATATTCAAGCGCACCGCTCGCCAGCCGCCTCACATGCATGGCGCCGGGATGGATCGGCTCCAGCGCCGTTACCCTGCCGCCCGAACGCTTCACCGCCGCAAAGCCATTGCCGCGCAGCTCGATCGAAAGCCCGAGATAGTCCCAGAAATCGAGCGCCGTCTGATCATAGTTCGGGTTCTCATGGATCACGCCATGCAGTGGGTGATCACCCGCAACGGCAGCATAACCATCACTGCCCTTGCGATAGACCTCGAAGGGAAGCGACGAGATCGTGCCGGACACCAGATTGGCGCAGGCCCAGACGGCGGAAAGCCCGAGCGCATTGTCAGGTGTTACCACCTCACCGGCATCGCCTACCGAACCGCGCTGGCCGCGCTCATCCGTCCATCTGACGGAATCGGATTTGCGCGCCAGCCCGACAAGGGACAGCGCTTTTTGCATGACGCCCACGGATCAGGCTCCCAGATGTTGGAAATAGCTGTTGCGGTTATTCCGGCTCTCATCGGCCACCGGGTTCATGTCCATCAGCATCGCCGCATTGAACAGCGCGATCAGCGGATCGATCTTGGCCGTGCCGGCGCTTTCCTTGGTGATATAGACATTGTTGCCGCGTTTCTCGGCCTTGGCATTGCCGACGCACCAGTTCATCAGCGCCTGTCCGCCATGCTGGAAATTGCCATCGAAGAGACGCCGCTCCAGCCCCTTGATCGCCCCGTTCAGCTTGTAACCCTGCCCGACCGGCACCACCGCCTCATTCGGCGCAAAGCCTTCAAGCTCCAGCGCATGGACAAGGGCGGCAACCCCATGGGGATCAAGGCCGATTGCCGATTTTTTCGGAAACAGCCCGCGATCGCGGATCCGGCAACAGATATCGGCAACGATCTCGACCTGTTCGCCGGCCGTCTTGGTCACCGTCAGATCACCGGCCTTTTGCAGCTCCTCGATCTTCGGGGCGATGCTTTTGCGCCGTTCCATCAGGATCGGCAGAGCGAAGGCCCATGACCATGACAGCCAGCAGCCCGTCTGCCGTTCCCGACCGATGACACCAAAGCCGAACAGGTCATCTGCCCCGCCCGCGTCCCCACCGGCAACCATCACGTCGCAGATATCGAGCATCGTCTCGAATGTCAGGCCCGGCCGCACTCTGAGCGGCCAGTTCTCGGCGCCGATCCACTGATCGCCATGCATGCCGACGCCGATCTGGATGTTCAGATGCTGCGAGGCCCAGCGGATCTCGGCCTCTTTGCCCTTGTCGCGTTCCTGCTGATAGAGGCCGACAAGGCGTTCGATCGTGATCGAGCGGCCAAGGTTCGGCAGCACCATCGGCCAGAGGTTCGGATTGCGCCAGGTCTTCTTCTCATCGGCCTGCATGGTCAGCGGGAACTCGTAGAGCACCGGCAGCATGCGCACGCCCTCGGTGATCTTGCCGTCGCGAACGCCCCGCGCATATTCGAGTTCGTCCTTGAACACGCCGGTCGGCGGGATCTCCGATTGCGTGGTGATGATGATCAGCAGGCTGTCATCATTGGTGATCATCCCGCCCCGGATCTGCCCGATCACGCGGGCCGCATCCTTCATTTCCGCCATCAGATGCAGTTCGTCGATGATGGCAAAGGCCGGGATCGAGCCGGTGACCACCTTCGGGTCAAAGGACTTGATCTTCAGCTTGGTATTGAGCGCAACGCCGGTATCAGGATCCTTGTGCCGGTCGATGATCGTTTTCTTGTGCTCGATCACCTTGAACCGGCGCGACAGATACGTATCCGCCGCGATCATGCCCGAGGCCTGGGCGAAGCATTTATCGGCAACCTCCTGCGTCGGGCCGATGATCACCCCATCGACATTCGGCCGCCGGTTCATCATCATCGCGATCAGGCCCAGCGCTGCCGCATTGGTCGTCTTCGAATTCTTCTTCGGCACGAGGTTGAACACCTCGCCAATGAAGCGCTTGCCGCTCTCCCGGTCATACGAACCAAAAGCCGCGCGGACGATATCGCGCACCCATTCGCCGCCCGCTTCCGCCATAGTCGGTTGGCCGGGAATATCCGGCACCCGGATCAGGTTGAACAGATCGACCGCCGCCTCGGCCAGCACCGGATCAAGCGGCAGGTCCGCGATCGGCGTTTCGCCACGCTTCAGCTTGTCCTCCCAGTCCGGGCAGGCAAAGGAAATCGGGTTTTGCATATCTCACCAGTTCAGTGCCGGTGCTGGCTCATCCGGTCGAAGATCTCGCCGTAATTGTCGGGAACGTCCTGCGCTTCGAGCGCTTCGCGTTCCTTCTTGCCGAGGCGGCTCGGAGCCTCCTCGCCGTCCTCGTCCTTCTCCGCGCCTTTGTCGGGCCGGGCATTGCGCGGGGCCTGCGGCCCGGCATCCTTGTGCCAGTCGGCTAAAAGCTTGATCGAGGGGACGTGTCCCTCCCGCGCCCTCTTCATCAGAACATCGAGCATCATGCCGCGCACGAAGGTCGGGCCATATTCAAGCTCACGGGAAAAATACTTTCTCAGTGTCTTCTCATCGATGCCCATATCCTCGGCAATCCGCTTCTGGCTCCAGCCATCGGCCGCACGCGCCATCACAAAGTCCTGATTTTCCTTATCTTTTCTAAAGGACTTGCGACCGCGACGGTCACGAATCGGCAGCGATGGATTGCCGAACAGGTCGCGCTTGATCTCATCGTCGGAAAAATCGTCAGCCACGGGAAAAAAACTCTCCAGATGTGAGGGGCGCGGGTCTGGGGTGTAAAGCCCCTTGAACGTCAGACCCGCCCCCCTGCCTCGGCGCTCAGGCCCGCTCGGCCCGCTGTTTCTCGCTGTCGTGGCAGGTCTTGCACAGGCATTGCAGGTTGTCGCGGTCCCAGAACAGCACCGCGTCACCACGGTGCGGGGTCATATGGTCGGCAACGAGCTGGCTCGTATCCGCCTCGACCTTGCCGCACATGGCGCAGGTGAAACCGTCCCGCTTCAGCACCGACCAGCGCAGCTTCTGCCAGCGCGTCGTCTTGTACCAGCTGCGCCACGCCACCACCTGATCCCGCCGCCGCTCGCCGCCCTCGCCCGTCAGGATCGACGGGTTCAGCAATGCCGGCGCCGTGCCGCCAAGCAGGCGCGGCGAACCGGCCAGCCCCGAGCGGGTCCGTCTGGTGTGCGGTGATTTGGTGAAGGGCATATATCCGCCAAAACAAAACCCGCTCAGGCGGCTGCCGAAGCGGGTGTTTTCTGATCTTTTTCAGTGTGCTCAAGCTATGTCAAATAGCTGCCGCAGATCAAGGAAAAAGTGACATGGATTTTATCAAGCGTTTTCAGTTACTTGAACTTTGACCGCCTGCCGAATGTTCCATGGTTGTGAATCAAAAGCTATCGACAGCAAACTGCTTCGCGTCAGCTGCCCTGCCAGTTCCCGCTCCAACAACTTCAGAGCCGAGCGCCAGACCAGCCAGTCAATTCTGGCAATGATCGCCCCTCGCAGTGGTTCCGCCAGTTCGTACTTACGATAGGCGCCCTTCCGTGGCCGTTGTGCCTTGCGGTCATAACCATCAACCTCATATTCACGCCAATTGCCGAAGCTATCCTTCATGCGTTTCATCATGAACCAGGCGGGCTTGCCCTGCCGCATGATCATCTGTTCGGCCGGGCGCTCGGCGTGCCAGTCCGGGCCGTGCTTCAGCACCGCGCATGTGACAATCAGGTTATAGGCGTGCCGGCCGGTGCGGCGCTGGCCGCGCATCTTCTCATGCATCATCACCCGGGCCACCTCGGCGGCGATCAGCCCACGCTCATCATCCCATTCCGGGAATGGCTGCCAGCTGTCGGGAATGTCGAAACCTTCTTTCGTCAGCGCCCGCACGGCCTCGGCAACCTTCAGCGCATCCTCATGCGGCTCGCCGAGGTCAATCGCTGCCGGGATCACGCCAAAGCCATTGGGTGAGCGATCCACGACCGTGCCCAAAGTCTCCACTTCCGACATGGCCGACCATGCACTCTTGATCATGGCCGGGCCGAGCGAGGCCTTAGGCCCTGCCCCTTCCTTGCAAAGCTCTTCCGTGAAAGCCCATGTCAGAAGCTCATTGATCGCAACCTTCTTCATTTCGAAGCCTTTCCGCTGATTTGGACGTCTAGGACGTCTAGAGTTTTCAAATGGACGGATAGATGGACGTGTAGAGACGATATTTAATCAATAAATATCAACATCTTACATAGATATGGACGGATAGGACGGGTAAAATCCATGTTTATGTGATGAGGCCTTTGTTTTCTCAACATGGCCTTTTTGACGCGCGCGCATCACATAAACATCCAGATTATCCGTCCTAGCCGTCCACACTTGCATAACCATCTGATTTAAAATCGAATTCGCCGGACCCTTAGGAAATCGTTCCCGTCCGCTTGTGATGGCTAGCCGTCCTTGCCGTCCGCCGTCCAAACCTTCAGGCCGAACTCATGGGCGGATACGCTGCTAGACGTCCTGCGTGACACAACAAAGGGTCCGGGTTCAAGCCCTAAAATGCTTCGGGCAGGTCGTCTGACGTTGGCGCATATCCGCCCTGCCTCTCATTTCGCCATTCATCCCTGATGCGAATGCCAAAGTAGATTGCGCCATTGGAGCGCGCCTTGCGAAACGAATGCATCAAGCCATCCGGTCCTTTCCATGTCTTGCGCGTCTGATCTGGCAGACGTCTCGCAAAGGTTGATTTCTTGAAGTCAGAAAGCCCTTCACGGGCCGCATAGCGCGCATAGCCATCAAACATGGTGTCCGGCCGCTCCATATCGCTGTCGGACCCGGTGATATCGCAGGCATTGCGCAGAAATGCCCCGATCGGGTCGCTCTCTTCCCGGTATTCTGCCGTTGCAAGCCGGATGCTGTCGGGCACCCGCAGCCCGGTATCGAGGTAGTCCAGCGCGCCCTTGATCATCCAGGCGAGAACCCCGTCACGTTCCTGCCGCAGCTTGCGCGGCAGGTCGCGGTCAACTTCTTCTTCAGGGATCTGGATTTCCCACGGCACCAGATGCACGCGCCGCCAGATCCCGTCGCTATCGTCGCGGATCTGGGGCTTATGGTTACCCGAAAGGATGATCTTGAAGTGCGGGACCAGCTCGAAGAAATCCTGATGCAGGCGCCGCACGGCAATTGGCTCGCCTCCGGTCAAGGTCTTGATCAACGCATCCTTCAGCTGGACACCCATTTCCGGCTCGGATGCCGCCACAAGGCGCGCACCCGGCAGGCGGGCGAGATCCGGCGTGGCCTCGGCGCCACCGCGCTTGCTGTCACCGGCAAAGCTGTCAATCGACATGGAGACGGCGTAGTCGCCGAGGATCTCGACCATGAGGTCAACAAAGGTCGATTTGCCGTTTCGCCCTGCCCCGTAGAAGAAGACAAGGCATTGCTCACCGGTCAGCCCCAGAAGGCAATAGCCCATATAGCGTTGCAGGAAGGCCCGCTTGTCAGGATCCGGCATCACCCGAATGAGGAACTGCGAGAACAGGTGACATGGGGCATCCGCAATCACATCGGCCTCGGCAAGCTTCGAAAGCAGATCCTTCGAGCGGTGCTTATCGAGACGGCAGCGCCAAGCCGTCCTGCCGTCCACAGTGGCGGAGTAGAAGCGCAACGTGCCGTTTTGGGTGTTAAAAGCATATAGATCCGTATTCAGATCCTGCACCGCTATCGAGCAATAGGGCACCGCCTCAGCCATCATATTGTTGATCTTGGAAGAACCGGCCGAGCTTTTGGCATGGTTATGCCGCGATGATTGCCGGCCGCGCCGTGCCTTATCGGCAAGCTCGCCCGCGTCGATCAGCTTCTGCAGGCCTTCGAACTGTTTGAGCTTGTCGGCATCCCAGCCCTTGCCGGGCTTGCCAAGCGCCTTCATTTCTTCACGCGCTATCTTCCCGGCCTCGATATCGGCACGCTCGCTCTCGCTGCAGTCAAGCTTGATGGCCTCATCTTCGATCAGTTCGGCCGTGCGGTGCGCCATTACCCGCACCACGGCACCAGACTGATCCTCAAGCCAGCGCTTGCCGTCGAAACCATGCCAACCGACATGGGTGACATGGTGCATCCTGTCGCCGAAGCGCGTCAGCAGACGGTTTGCATTGCCGAGGTCTGTTTCGGGCAGCAAGGCGCATTCTTCCATGATCTCCTCAGGCGAGAGTTCAAGGAAGGGTTCTTCGGCTTCCGGTTCTGAAATCGGCAAGGGGTCCGGGTTTTTCAGATAGGCGGCCTGTTTGGCCTCCCGCTTTGCAATTGCCGCCAATGCTTCCGGCGATAGCCCGCCCGTCTTCTTGTTATCAGCCATCGGCCATCCCCATGCAATATTCAGAAAAGTCGCCGGCGCTCTTAGGTGCCCATTCCGTGGTCACCGTCCGCCCTGGCGCTGAAAGCCTCAGTTCCGCGCGTTCCATCGCGCATGTCGTCATGATTTTCTCGCTGTCGCCGTCGCCGATCAGCACGAGGACATCGACATGGCCCGGCACCTGAAGCGCGTCAGATGCATCCTGATCGGGTTTAGGGATCGGCCCCGGAACCATCGCCGGCCGCCGCGCGCCACGCTTGTCGATATTGACCAGCGTCGGGTGGCGTTCCTTCGAAGCGGCAGGCCCGGCGAGATTGCCAAGCGACCCGGCCGCGCAATAGAAGGTATCGGCCCGAAAGCCCTCAAGCCCGGCCACGGCGGCGACATTCTCGATCCCCTCGGCAATCACCCAACGGCTTGAGCCCAGGTCACCAAGCACCGGGATCAGCATGCCCTTGTGCTGGCCTTGCATCTTTTTGGTGGGCAGACGTTCGCCCTTGTCATCGATCAGCAGGGGCCGCCGTTTCGGCTCGACCTTAAGGTCGATCCATGTCTCATGGCAGCCGAACACCTTGCCCGTGAGGTCAACAATGGGCGCCAGCATCGCCGCGCCGGTATGGATCGCCCGGAGGTATCCGCGTTCGTCCCGGCCATGCCAATAGGTATGGTGCCGGTCATAGCGGATGCTTTCAAACACGGCTTCCGGCATCGTGAACCCCGTGCGAAAACGCAGATAATCCCGTACCATCAACGCCGCGCCCGGCGCAACGATATGGCGATCGTTCAGATAGATGTTGCGCGCCCGCACAATGGCCCGGTCACGAAAATACTGTTTCCGTTCCTCGGCATCCTGTGCTTTCGCCTGCGCCTCGGCGCGCATCCGTTCCGCCCGCGCTTCCCGCGCCTGCCGCTCCTCATCGCTTTCGCGCTGATCGGGATCAGGTACCGGCCGGCCGAGAACTTCCGCGCAGGCACCGAGAAAGCCGGAACGACTGGAGAGATCAAAGCCGCATTCATGGGCGACCAGCGAAATCGCATCATGCCCGCCCGTCCCGCACTTTCGGCAGTTCCAGACACCCTTGATCACATTGACCGCATAGGCATCCTTGCCACCTGCAAGCGGGCAAGGCCCGGTCCATTCGCTGCCGCGCATCGCCGCCCGGCCAAACAGATCGGCAACCACATCCAGCGAGACCGCCCGCGCTTCCTCGACAAAGGCTGAAATCAGGTCAGACATAGCTGATCTCCCTTGTCACAGACGCCGTCACGATTTCGGATATTTTTGTCCGATTTCGCTTGACGTTCGGATAAAAATATCCGACATTCAAATCATCGAAACGGAGAGGGAAATGGACAAGAGAGATCGCTTCATCGCCGAACTGAAACAGGAGGCAAAGGCCAGAGGCCTCGACTTCCGGGTCAACAAGGCGAAGGGCAAGGGCGGACACGCAACCATCTATTTCGGTGACCGCTTCACCACCCTGCCGAGCCGGGAAATCGATCCCAAGACGGCAGCGAAGATCAAGAAGGCGCTGGGGATCAACTGATCCCCTCACCTCTCCTGTCCAGAAGATGAAAGGCAAGACAACATGAAGACTTACGCTTACGCAGCAACATTCGAGCCAATGGAAGAAGGCGAAGGCTTTGTCGTCAGCTTCGAAGATATCCCGGAAGCCATCACCGAGGGTGACACCATGGCCGAAGCGCGCGACATGGCGGCCGATGCGCTCGGCGTTGCCCTGCTCACCTATCTTGAGCTTGAACGCCCCCTGCCTGAGGCAAAGGCGTCCGGCGAGATGATCATGCCGGAACCGGAAACCGCCCTGAAGATCGCGGTTATCGAGACCTTTCGCGCAGCCGGGATCACCCGCAGCGAGCTTGCCCGCCGCATTGGCAAGGATGAAAAGGAAGCCCGCCGCCTGCTCGACCCGGACACCCGCACCAAGCTGCCGCTCATGGTCGCCGCCCTTGAGGCCATGGGCCAGCGCCTTGTCATCGGTCTGGAGGCCGCAGAGTAGGAGAGTGGTCATGCTGCCTCTCCATATTCCTGCTCAAGGGCTGCGCCGCCCCACTGTGCCGCCATGGCAGCCGCGATACCGGGATAGGTACGCGAGCGCAGTCTGGCGCGATCCTGCCCTGGCGAGGCACGATGGACGATGGACCATTTCTTGTGTTCATCCGTGCGCGGCCTCGGCGGGACAAGCCTGTTTGTCTCGACCAGCGGATCAAGCCCACGCAGATAGAAAGACGTGGCCTTGAAGGCACGATCACCGAACCACCAGGGCTGAACCGTCTGCGCCGGTTTCTGATAGCCGTCGATCCGCTCTTTTGCATATCGATGCATGATCGGGTTTTCGACAGCGATGCGCTTGATCGGTGCATTCCAGCAGGCCGAAAACAGCGCCGCCCCCTCATCCAGCAGCTGCCACATGATCGCCGGCTTCTCTTCGCGCGAGAATATCGGCCACAAGGCTTTTTCGTCCGCCGTTGCTTCATTTGGCACGTTTCTCGGCGGCTCTTTCAGCCAGCGGACACCACTGTTGCAAAGACGCGTGCAAGGCGGATGCATGACCGCCAGAAGATCCCAGCCATCAAGCAGGATATCCCGCACATCACAGATAACATGACGGTTACTGCGATCTTCCGAAGGCAGCAGATCGCAAGACCAAACATCATGACCGAGCGCATCGAAGGCACGGCGCACAACGCCTGAAGTCTCGCAACCAATCAGGACACGCAGCGTCTTCATCGGCCCTGCTCCAGCAGTTCCTCATGTCGCTGATTGATCAGTGCTATGCCTTCGCTGCGCAATGGCTCAGGCGCACGCAAGAGATCGCTCAGGCGGCAGTCGAACTCACCAAACACACAGTCTTCCCATTCGGTTTCAAGCTGAACAAACTTTCCCGTGAGAAGCTCTTCGGGTCGATCATTGGTCAGTGCCATTTTCCGGCCCTCGCATGTTTCGGTGTTTCTTGGTTTTCAGGCTGATTGGCAGACTCCTGTCTGCGCGCATCGACATCTGGAAGCTGATCTCGTTTCGCGATCAGCTCTTCGATCCGCACAAGCCAGTCTGATGGCGCAGTAATCAGTTCACGCGCCGCCCAGCGCTCAGTGCAGATGCGCTGCAAGAAGCGACTTTCGGCCGTTGAACTGTGCCAGCAGGCAATGTGAAGTGAACCTGACGGGATCGCGGCAATCGCATCAGCGTCCGAAGCAATAGCGGCCCATTCCGGCAGGCCGTAAAGGCCACAGCCGAAAACAGACAGGCAGGCCCAGACCGCATCGTCCGTAACAACATAGAGCCGAGGTCTGCTCATAGTCATGATCCCTCCTGGACTAGTACGCTTGAAGTTCGGCGGGAGACTATGTCATAGCTTTTGGAGAAGCGTTGGAACTGGGCACAATGAGCATGAAGCCAAATTTGAAAACTGACGAAAAGACCTGGCAAGGATGCCTTGGTTTTGTTGCGATGCTTTTCGCAATTGTAGTTGGCGTTGGAAGCATAATCCTCAGCTTTGGCTTTGGTTTGAGCTGGGCTAGAGTCAATAAAGATCACGTTGCTATTTTGAAAGACTACCTTTTGATCGCAGCTGGCCTCACAACCTTCGCCACAATCATTTGGCGCGGTATGATGACGGATCAGCAAGTGCGCATTCAACGTGAACAGGTAGACACGCAAATTAATCAGCTTGAACGCCAGAGAGAACAGGTCGACCAACAAAGAGAACAGGTTGAATTGCTTCGAAGACAAATCGACTCTAGCAACGCAGCTCGATACATTGACCTTCTCGCTGAAGGCACAAAACTGCTCGAGGCTGAAGGAGCACATCAAAAGATCGCCGGCGTCGCGATCCTCCGCGAAGTCATTTGTGGGCTGGACTATGAAGTTCTTCGCAATCCGGCCATGACTTTGATCGCTTCCGAATGGAAAGAGAACTACAAAAGTGCTGCAGACCTGCCCTATCTCAAACTCATCAAAGATGCACTTTCTGAGGGAATTAAACTTGGCGCCCGATCCAACATTTCCGCAGTATTCGAAGCTCCGAACGACAATTTCGAGTGGGTTTTGGTTGAAGGGTTCGCATCCCAATCTTACAGCGGTGGTATTATTACGAACGAAAATAGACCTCACATTTCCACAATAATGCAAGAGCCGAAAATTAGTTTTCGTAACGTGAAAATATATAACGGTAAAATCGACACAAAAGAAGCAACTTTTAGTGACTGTTATTTTATTAAATGCAGATTTAAAGAAATAAGAATTGACGATATTAATGAAAACTATTTTTGTGATTGCGATTTCAGCGGGTGCAATTTTATTTTCTACGAAAGATTTACCGATACGTCTTTCATATCTGCAAAATTCAAAAATTGCTATTTCATATACGAAAATATACCTAGCTTGATCGTTCTGACATCTGATGAAACAGAATTCACCTCCATGGATTGGTCCAGTTTCCTCTCGGCAAGAGAGAGCTTTGACGATTTCATGAATGTCGATTGATATCCTCTCCGTTATGTTCATCTCCCCCTCCCCGGAAAGACAACTCGAAAGTGATGCGCGCACCAGCTTTGGCCAGGCATCGTTTCGGCCGCACAGCACGGAACATCAAGTCCGTCCGCCGCATCAAAGGCGACCAGCGGAAACCGGCACTCATGGGCGCCGACATCGACAAATCTCTTCGAAGGGACGCCCTCGATTGCGTGTACCGATAGATCGCGCCGCGTGCCTGAAGCCGTCTTCTGGCGAAATGAAAGAGCAAATGACGCCATGCGTGCCGTGGGCTTCGTGAACTTGCGAACCGGCTCAGGCTTTGGCTTTTCGTGCTTCGGGAAGAGATCGGGCCGGCGCTTTGCCAGCATGCCAACCGTCGTGCGGTCACAGCCAAGCACATCGCCAATTTCGCGATAGCTCTTGCCGGATTTCCAGAGCGAAACTGCCCGCTGGCGCTTGGCATCATCCCAGGCAAACCTATCCGCATAGTTTTTCGCGCGGGCTTTGGGTTTCTTCGCTTCGACAGGCTTTGCTTCAGTCTTGGCCCGTGCGGCTGCCTTCGGGAAGAGGTCGCGACGGCGATTGGCAAGCCCTGCAACTGAACCACGACTGACGCCGAATCTCTCCGCAATATCGCGATAGCTCAGGCCACTGCGGCTAAGCTCGGCTGCCGTCTGAATATTCTTGTCGGTCCAGATCATGCGCCGACACCCCATGTCTCACAGGCAAAGGGTTTGTCATTCGGGTAGTCGCTGCCGCCGCAGGTCTGGCAGAAATAGAATCCGCAGCCATAGGAGATCTTGCAGGGCTTGGAAGCTTTGCTTGGCGATTGCTGCCCATTTTGGGTGTCATGTTCTTTGGCAACAAGACGAGATGTGGCCATGCTCATACCCTCCCCAAGAGCTCGATAAGGGCACGGGCCATTTTGTCACCATGACGCTGGATAACCTGGCGCTCAGCATCATCCACCGAGCCGTCATCGGCCAACGCGTCATGCATGGCCTTCTGGAAATTCGAGAAGGTCAGCCCGATTGATGAAATATCGCGGAAGGCAAGCTTGTGTCCTGCATCCTCATCGGCAGCTCGCACAAGGCGGAACCCCTGCAGGCGCGCCAGTTCAGAAGCAATGATAGGCGCCCCCGCCTCCAGATCCGCTTCAAGCGCGATATCGATCGGAACGAAGGTCTCGGTATGGTCTTCACTCGCCAGCCCATATTTCGAAAGCTGCGCGACCGAGACCCGCGTGACATGCGCGAAGCTGTCGCTGCCGCCAGCCGCCTTAATCGCACGGCGCGTTGCCGCTTTCAGTTTCTTGTCGTTTTCGTCAAAAATTGCGCGCACGTATCCCTCCCTGAGAATTCAAGGAAAACTTTTCAGAAAAATCTTCGGTGATTGGCGGAAGGACCGCCGCTATGGTTCTTGCATCAGCAGCAGTGAAGGCGGATCGCGCCGCCTGAATTGATGTTGCTGCATTGCCGTCGCAACATTGAAGCCCCGGCAGCACACGATGAAGGCACGGTAAGCTGCCATAGCCTCGAAAGAAGAAGGCGTGTCATGTCTGACTGCAAAATGACAAAAAAACTGATCCTGAACTTCGCGGTTATCGAGCATCTTCATTTTGCAACCCCAACCCGCCCTTCATCCAATACGAGGAGGATGCGATTGAAAGTCGAAAGGCTAATCGTTTTCCCGGACCTCAGTCTGGCAACCAGCTTGCCATCATTGACAACTCTCTTCCCGAAAGTCGTTTCAGCAACACCAACCTCTCGACAATAGGCCTCAATCTTTTTGAGCAGTTCATCCATATCCATCATGCGGACAACGTAATGGGCAATCGCCCATTTGGCAATGGGAAATAACCCCCGTGACTAATCTTTCTGATTTGGGCAATGTCCCAACCATGAACAATGACTGGAAAAAGCGCATTGAAGCCGCCCTTCAGGCGAAGGGAATGAGCATGAAGGCTGCGTCCCTGAAAGCCGGACGCGGCGAGACATTCGTTCGCGATATGCTTAAGAGGAATCGTGAGCCATCATTCGAGAACCTGAAGGCTCTGGCTCGTGTTCTCGATATCGATGAGGCCGACCTGGACAATGCGCCACGAGGAGGATTCGAAATTCCGCTAATGGGATATGTTGGAGCCGGCGCGCAGATTGAACCTGATTTCGAACAAGTGCCCCCTGAGGGTCTTGAGCAAATCACCATGCCACTACCCATGCCCGCTGATATGATTGCGTTTCAGGTCCGGGGATCTTCGATGCTTCCAGTCTACCGCGATGGTATGGTTATCGTGGTTTTCAAAGATCAGAAGCGCCCTATCGAATGGTTTTTCGGCCGTGAAGCCGTCGTAAGAACCGCAGATGGCAGACGTTTTATCAAGACAATTATGCGCGGCTCCCCAGTGACATTGACCTCATTCAATGCAGCCCCGATCGAGGGAACCGAACCAATCTGGCTGGGCGAGATTTTCGCCATCCTCCCGCAAGAGTCTTTGGGGAATGGCTATCACTAATATATGCCTTTCTTGCTTTTCTAGATCCTGTTGATGGCCCGTTAGATCGGGCCATTTTTTTGCCCAGTGAAGGCGCGCAAAATCTCACATTTATAAAGTGGGCTATTTCCCATTTACAAATGGGCTATTGCCCGTTACCCTTTCCGTCATCGGGCTTACCTCCCGCCCGATATCCCCGCCCGTCACCGGACTGACCACCGCACCAACGTGCCGGCCGGTGGCGGGCACTGAGGAAAGGCTAGTGGCGATGACAAGACAATTCTCTCAATGGCGACAAGCCAAAGGCACGCAAGGCGGTGACGCATGACGCACCGCCATCCTTTGACCGCAGCGGATTGCCGCTTCATGGCCCGCCTCGCATTGGCATTCATTGTGCCGCTGTCTGCCTTCGCCATCGTGCTTTTGATCCACCAGCTTTTCGCCCTTGAGGCGGCACTTGCCGCAGCAGCAGGAGTTTAGAATGGAGCTTTCCTTCACCCGACTTGCGCCGGAACCCGTCCACTCATTCCGACCCAATGGCAGCCGCATGGACCTGCTCGCGCCAGCGGTCGAGGAGGTCAACTTCGTTGCGCTCGGCGATGCACTTTCCAAAATCGCCCGCTTCAATGGCCGCCATAATGGACCGGCCTATTCCGTTGCGCAGCATTGCGCCATGGGTGCCCGCGCCATCCTGAACGAAGGCGGCAACGACGTTTCGGCGGCGCTGTTTCTGCTCCACGATGCGCATGAAGGTCTGTTCGGCGATATCGTGACGCCGGCACAGGACGCGATTGCCGCGATCTGCGACCAAGCCAAGCCAGGCACCGGCAATGTGTTCCGTAGCAGCCTCAGGAGACTGAAAGACGGCTGGGACGATGCCATCTATCGCGCGGCCGGTCTGCCGTCGCCTCAGTTCTGGACAAACAGCCAGCGCCATCTGGTCGAGACCATGGACCGGCGCATGCTGCGCGAAGAAGTACGCGCGCTTTTCGGCGATACCGCCGCGAAGCGCCTTCCCCGAACAGTCAAACCTAAAACCAGGGGCGCTGTGACGCCATGGCCAGCGATGGCTGCCGCCGACGAATGGTTCAGCCTTCTACGCCAACTGATTGGCGACGATCACGCTCTGGATGCATCTCACGCCGCAGCAGCACATGCGGCCCTCAACAGCCTCTGAAGGGAGAAGAATATGGCCGGATCGGTCAACAAGGTCATTCTGATCGGTAACCTCGGCGCGGATCCTGAGATCCGCAGGACACAGGATGGACGCCCGATCGCCAATTTGCGCATCGCCACCTCGGAAAGCTGGCGCGACAAGCAGACCGGCGACCGGAAGGAACGCACGGAATGGCATCGCGTCGTCATCTTCACCGAAGGCCTGTGCGAGATCGCCGAGCAGTATCTGCGCAAAGGCGCAAAGGTCTACATCGAAGGCCAGCTGCAGACCCGCAAATATCCGGGCAATGACGGTCAGGACCGCTATGCGACCGAGGTCGTGCTTCAGGGCTTCAATGCCGTCCTGACCATGCTCGATAGCACCGGCGGAAACCGCCCGCCACCCGCGTCAGATCCATCCGATTACGGGCATGAGCGCACGCGCTCAGGCGCGACAACGCACCAAAGCCCGCCCGATCTTGATGACGACATTCCGTTTTGAGGAGCGAGACCATGACCACATTGCCGCATAACCGAAAGCAGCGTGCCAGCCCGGCGACAGTTCGCTCGTACCTGAAGGTTGCGCGCGAAGCCGGCCTGACTGTGGATAAGATGTGCATAGACGGTGGAAAGGTTGAAATCCACTTTGCCGATCTGGAGAGCCCTCGAAGCCCGATAGATGATGGGGATCTTGAAAAATGGTAGGTCATGCAATGAAAGTCGATTTCCCCGGACTTATTCGCGAAGAGCTTCCCAGCGGCAATTTTCGCTACCGCGTGCGCCCGGAGGGAAACCCGAAGCGCAAGATCAAGATCCATTGCCAGCCGGGGGATGATGACTTTCAGCGGCAATATCTGGCGGCCCGCCGCGGCGAGAAACCGGAGCCGCTGCGTCAGGCATCAGACTATGCCAAGCCAAAATCAATCGGGTGGCTGGTCAACAGCTACCTCGAATACCTCGCCAAGCGCGTTGAAGCTGGCACGACAAGTGCAAAGACTCTGAAGAAAAAGAAAAACCTGCTTGCCCGGCTGCTTAAACGCCCCGACCGGGTGATGCTGATCCCTCAGGAAAAGCTGATCGAGATGCAGGACGAAATGAGCGCCACGCCTGCGCAGGCGGACGCCTTCATCGCAGCCATCGGGGTAATGTATGACTGGGCTGCGAAGCGGCGCTATTTGTCGCAAAACCCGGCACACGGCATTGAGAAGATCTACATCAAGGGCAGCGGGTCCACCCCATGGAAAGCGACTGACGTCAAAGCTTTCTTTGCCAAACACAAGCCTGGGACAAAACCACATGTCGCCATGTCTGTTCTGCTTTGGACAGGCTGCCGCATCGAGGATCTGACAATTCTCGGCCGTCGTCATGAATGCATTCTTGACGGGATCGAAGCCATCCGCTTCACGCCGTGCAAGAAGGGGTCGACAGAAGTGACGATCCCCATGCTGCCACCGCTGAAAGATGCCACGCGATCGATGAAGGTCGAAGGCATAACCTACGTGCTGGGGCGCGGCGGGAAGCCGTTTGCCAGCGGCGACAGCATGTCCGCAATGTTCAAGCGATGGTGTGTTGATGCCGGATTGCCACATCTTTCCGCACATGGCGTTCGCAAGGGATTGGCTGAATTGCTCGCAGAACTCGGATGCAGCCAGTATGAAATTATGGCCATCCTTGGCCATTCAGAAGCCAAAACAAGTGAGATCTACACCCGCCGAGTCGAACGCTGGAAACTGGCCCTGACGGCCATGGACAAGGTCAACCTGTCCCACGCATGGGTTTGACGTGGTACACAACGCGCGCCAAGCACTTGAAATTGCTTGTTTTTATAGGGCGGTGTGGTGCCGCTGATAGGACTCGAACCTACGACCCCATCATTACGAATGACGTGCTCTACCAACTGAGCTACAGCGGCAATCAATGCAGAGGGGCTGTTACAGGGAATAGGCGGCTTTTTCAAGCGCATTCCCCCATGAAAGTGAAAAAAAGCAGATCAGCGTCGCAACGAAACGAGGATCGACAGGATCTGCGGCAAGACAACACGCGAGAGCGCCGATCTGGTTTTATCAGATCGAATTGAAGCCGAGAGCATCGAGTGGTTGGCCGACATTGCCCGATGCGCCGGGCCCTTTCATTTTGGCGCGTCGGGTTTTCAAAAAGCCGGGAACCAATTCCCCGCCCGGCGCTCTACCTGCGATGGCGCATGGCGCGCGCCGAAACGATGCAGGCCGACAGGATCAGTGCGCTGCCGGCAAGGGTCGCTGGCGTGGGGATTTCACCAAAGAAGAGAAAGCCGAACAACCCGGCCCAGACAAGTGCGGTATAATCAATCACGGCATAGACAGAGGCTGGAATACGCGAAAGCCCGGCGATCAGCAACAGATAGCCCACCGCACCAAACAGGCCGATCAGCGCAATCTGCCAGTAGAGCCCGGCATCGGGGCTTTGCCAGAAGATCGCCGCCGTCGGCAAGGCAAACAGGGCGGCAAAAGCGCTCTGCATCATCGAAAGGGCTGCCGGATGATCGCGGGCCGAATCAAGCTTCATCACCAGGGCACCCGCCGCATAGGTGAGCGGCGCCAGAAGTGCCGCCAGAAGCGGCGCGAGGGAAACGGCATCGTCCGCACCGCCGCCGTCGCGGGCAAAGGTAATCACCCCCGCTCCCAAAACCGCCAGCACCACAGCGCCAAGCGTTGCCGGCGCCAGGCGCTCCTTGAGAAAGAAAGCCCCCATCAGCGCCAGGTAGATGGGGGACGTCATGGCCAGCGCCAGCGCCATGACAAGCGGCAACCTGGCCACGGCATAAAAGAACAGCATTGCTGTCACCGCCATCAGAAAACCGCGCAGCGCATGGCTCTTCATCTGCCCCGGACGAATGCCGCGCTTAAGAACGAAGGCCATGAAGATCACAAGAAACAGCGCCGAGCCAGATGTGCGCAGAAAGACGACCTGGAAGCTGGAAAGCTCTGCCCCAAGGCTCTTGGCAAGCGCATCAACGCCTGAAAAAAACAACGTCGCCACAATGGCAAAACCCGCCCCGGAAAGGCCTGAGACTGAAGGCGGTGAAACACTCATGCGGATGCACCGAACCCGGCAATGGCGCTGCGGGGCAACGTAAAAGCAATGACTGCAAAGACTTTTCCCACTATCTCCCCCTCTTTAACTGGCGATCGTGGCGCGCACATTACCCGTCAGCCATCCGCCCGCCAACGGCAAAATCACCCGGCGATCCATTGGGATGGCTTGGCCTTGAGGCGATTTTCTGGCAAGCCGGGATTTGCCGGTGCCAAGCGCCCGCTGCCTGTTCAAACTGATCCGAGGAAAAATAATGGCCAAGATGATCCACGCGATGATCCGCGTTCTCGATGAAGCGCGATCGATCGATTTCTACGACGTCGTCTTCGGGCTGAAGCCTGTCGACCGCTATCCCTTTGACGGGTTCACCCTGATCTATCTTGCCAATGAAGAAACAGGTTTCGAACTGGAGCTGACCGTCAACGAAGGTCAGAGCGCGGCCTATGAGCTGGGCAACGGCTATGGTCATCTGGCCGTGTCGGTTGACGACATTAATGCCGAATATGAACGGCTGAGCAAGATCGGCCTGCCGCTCGGCAAACTCGTCACCATGGAGCGCGAAGGGGCAGACTTTGCCCGCTTCTTCTTCATCACCGATCCCGACGGCTACAAGATCGAGGTGCTTCAGCGCGGCGGACGCTTCCAATAGAGGCCGGACGTTCCGGGCGCTATAAGCCAAGCCGGGCGAGAACGAAATCGGCGCGGGCTGCAATATCCGTTTTCGGCAGAGGCACAACCTCATAGCCGAGCGCAGGATAGAAGGCGGCCAGCCGCTGATATTCCTCAATCGCCGATGCAAGCCCGTGGCGACGTTCGCCATCCTGCGCATAAATCTCCGGCCAGGGCGGTGCCATGAAGACCTGCCGGTGACAGAAATGGCGTTGGGCACGGGCAATATCCGCCGCCTGCCCTGTCGCATGGCTGAGCGCTGAAATGGCATCGACAAGACCGCGGTCGAAGAAGACGGGACCGGCAAGCCGTGTTGCAGCCGCGTAATCTGAAAGCGCGACGGCAACCAGCCTCAGGGCAAATCCGCTTGGATTTTTCCAGGGCAGATTGGCGCCGTCGCCGGATATTTCCGCAGCGACGATCCGCCGTCCGGGTTCGCTCACCGTGTTGAAGCCACGCGCGGCAAGGGCGTCAACAAGACTTGACTTGCCACCGCCAGAACAGCCCGAGATCAGGATAAAGCGATCCATCACAGAATTTTCCGTCCAGGAACCGATCAGCTGGCCCCCTTGCAGACAATGCCGGGATCGCCCTCACCCTTGCGCAGATCGTAAAGCGTGGCGTCATTGCCCTTGGTCCACCAGACGTAAAAGCCGGAAACATAGCGCGCGCCCGAGGCTGCGATCGCCTCCGAGGCAACCATGAACTGATCATCGAAGGCAAGCGTTGCAAGATGGACATCGCCGGCATTGATATAGTGCACCTTGACCGAAGTGCCGCTGCAATCGTAATCAGCATCAATCGTATCGGCCGTGACACCGGCCGGCAGAGGAATGGAGATTGCGTCTTCGGCAAGCGTCGGCGCGGCAGCCAGAAGCGTGAGGACAAGGCCGGAGCCGGCCAGGGCGAAGAAGGGTTTCATGCGCGTCTCCTTTGGGCCGGCGATTAATCCGGCTGTCTCCCGTTACTTTGATTTTCGGAAATGGCAATTCACTGCCATCCCGATTGATCTTGCTCAAGGCCGGAGCCAAGCCTTAGCCTTAAGTCGTAATTCAACTTGCATACTAGCCTGTTTCGAACGCATGATTGCCCGCATCCGGGCTTTCGTCATAACGTCATTCAGGCCGGTTAGACAGTCCCGGACTGGCGCCTTGTGGCCGCCGACGGGAATGAAAATGCAACGAATGCAGTTGCCGCCTGCGGCCGGGCCGAAAGCGACAACCGACAAATCACATGCGCAAGGATGGCAGGACGGACCGAAAAAATGAAGGCCAGAACAACAGATAACGGGCCAGGTTTCGCTGTTCTTCCGACTGCTTGCGCCACCGCCCTCCCAAGCTTCCTCTCAAAGAATTTCTAAAAGGAGTTCATTCCCATGGCTGACAAATTCGACGTCGCAGGGTTCAACAAGGATTTCATCAAGCGCGCTGCCGAAAAGCCCGCGATCACCGTTGCCGTCGTTCATCCCTGCAGCCGCGATGCGCTTCTGGGTGCCGTTGAAGCCGCTCACGAAGGGCTGATCATCCCGATCCTGGTTGGCCCCGAAGCCAAGATCAAGGCCGTTGCCGAAGAAAACGGTATCGATATCGCCGGCTACCAGATCGTCGACACACCGCACAGCCATGCCTCCGCCGCCCAGGCCGTCGCACTCGCTTCCAAGGGTGAGGCCGAAGCCCTGATGAAGGGCAGCCTGCATACCGACGAATATATGAGCGCCGTTCTGAAGAAGGATGCCGGCCTGCGTACCGGCCGTCGCATCAGCCATGTCTTCGCCATGGTCGATCCCGAATATCCCAAGCCCTTTTTCATCACTGATGCAGCGATGAACATCAAGCCGGATCTGGCCGCCAAGGCCGATATCGCCCAGAACGCCATCGACCTGATGATCGGCATTTCCGAAACCCCGATCACACCGAAGGTCGCAGTGCTGTCCGCCGTGGAAACGGTCAACCCGGCCATCCAGTCCACGATCGACGCGGCCTGCCTGTCGAAAATGGCCGATCGCGGCCAGATCACCAACGCCATTGTTGACGGCCCGCTCGCCTTCGACAACGCGATCAGCCTTGAAGCCGCCAAGATCAAGGGCATTTCCTCGGTCGTTTCCGGTGACGCCGACATCCTGCTGACGCCGGATCTGGAAAGCGGCAACATGCTGGCCAAGCAGCTGGTTCTGCTCGGTGGCGCCACCTCCTCGGGCATTATTCTCGGTGCCCGTATCCCGGTTATCCTGACGAGCCGCGCCGATGGCGCGCAGTCGCGCATCGGTTCCTGCGCGATCGCCGTTTTGATGGCGGATGCCCGCCGCAACGGCCGCATGCCTGCGCTGTGACATGCGCCCGGGACTGATCCCTGACGGTCAGGCTGGTCTGACCCTCGTTCGGATTGCCCCGTAACATTGCAAGCGCTGCTCGTTTCAAACCCGTCGCCATTCCATGGCGGCGGGTTTTATGCCGTCCGGCCATTGCAATCGGCAGGAACAGGCGTATAAACGCCGCCCCTTCCCTATTGTTATAGCTGCTTGCGAAAGGATGTCGCCATGACCGCTCTCGGACTGGATTTCGGCACGACCAATACCGTGATTGCCATGCCTGACATCACAAGTGGCAAAGCCGGCGCCACCCACTCGCTCAGATTTGAAAGCGTTGCCGGCGTGACCGACACGATGCGCACCTGCCTGTCCTTCATGCGCGACCGCCAGCCGGCCGCCCCGCTTTTGACGGAGGCAGGGGCCGCCGCCATCCGCACGCTGATCGACCACCCCGGTGAATGCCGCTTCCTGCAGTCGATCAAGACCTATGCGGCCAGCCCGATCTTCAAGGAAACGGCCGTGCATGGACGGCGTCATTCCTTTCCCGATCTGATGGCGGTGTTCCTGCGCAAGCTGATGACCTATGCCGGCGACGACTGGCCCAGCGAAGTGAACCGGGTGGTCGCGGGCCGGCCGGTGCGTTTTGCCGGCATCGGCGCGGACGAGGATCTCGCGCTTGAACGCTATAATGAGGCGCTGTCGCGCTTCGGCTTTCCCGAAATCCGTTTCGTGCTCGAACCGGTCGCTGCCGCCTGGTATTTTGCCGAACGTCTGAAATCCGATGCCAATGTTCTGGTCGCCGATTTCGGCGGTGGCACCACCGACTATTCGATCATCCGGTTTTCAAAGGCAGCCGGGAAGCTCGCCGCCGAACCGCTGTCGCATTCCGGCGTCGGCGTTGCCGGTGACATGTTCGACTATCGCCTGATCGACAATGTCGTCAGTCCGATGATTGGCAAGGGGTCGCAATATAGGAGTTTCGGCAAGCTGCTCGACGTGCCGTCGAATTACTATGCCAGCTTCGGCCGCTGGAGCCAGCTGTCAATCTTCAAGACCACGCGGGATTTCACCGATCTGAAAAGCCTTATGCGCGACGCGGTCGAGCCCGAAAAACTCGAACTTTTTGTCGATCTGATCGACAATGACGAGGGCTATCCGCTGTATGAAGCCGTGTCTGCGACCAAGCGGGCACTTTCCGACGCGGAGGAGGCCGAATTCTTCTTCGCCCCTCTTGGCCGTGACAGCCGCACCAGCGTGCGCCGGAGCGATTTCGAAGGCTGGATTGCCGGTGAACTCGCGCTTATGGAAGCCGCGCTTGACGAAGGCATTGCCGCATCGGGCCTTCAGGCCAGTGATATCGACAAAGTGTTCCTGACCGGCGGCTCCTCCTTCGTGCCAGCAGTCCGGCGGATTTTCGAAAACCGCTTTGACAAGAGCCGGATTGAAACCGGTGGCGAACTGCTGTCGATCGCGCATGGCCTGGCCCTGATCGGCGCTGGCGCCGACTTCCCTAAGGAAATTTAACAAGCAGAAGCAGAAAACATCTCTATGATTTGAAAGAATCTGCCCGGATATACAGGTAATAATGAATATTACCTAAATTCTATTAGCTAATAAACGACGAATAAATAATTATCCGTATTGCGAATCAAATATAATTATTCGTAATATGGAGTTATTCATGAAATTTAAAAATGCATTCACGTCGTTTATTGCAAGACCGGTGATACAGCCCGCAAAAAAGGAAGCCAGACCTGTCGTGCCCGCTGCAAGAATGCCTGAGGCAGCAGATGCAGAAACCCGGCCAGCGCAGCGAGACGAACACAGGGCGCTTTCCAGACTCTACAGTCGCCAGAGCGCGGTCATAAGATCGCGGATCTGCGTCGTACCGCGAGCGCTTCAGGCACCTGCCGATGACAGCCAGATCTTCGCGCTGCGTAAATGCGGCAATGACTATGGCCTTGCCCGGATGGGTGCAGACCTGACGGACGAGCCATTGAGGCCAGACGGCACCTATGTCTTTGCCATCAAAGCGTCAGACCCGAACACGATATTGCTCGGCAAGACGACATTGTTCGATACAGCTATTGCGGCACCAGCGCGCGGACAGACGCCCGGTGAAGACGCAGATCTTGCCGTGGAAGGCCATACATCCATCACCCATGGCGAGGATGTGGTTTATGCGGGCACAGCCTGGTTCAGCAAAGGCGCGCTGAAAGGCTGGTCGAATTCGAGCGGCCACTATCAGCCGCAGGCTGAAAACCGCATGCAGGCATTGACCAAGTTCAATCAGCTACTGCTTCCCAAAGAGAAGTTCATCGCGCACCACATCCGCTGAAAGCCACCGGAAGAACCAGCTGGCAGCGACGCGATCACACGGGATGACGGGCTGAACTCGCCCGCGCCCTATGGCATCATCTCTGACCTTGCCGGACCGGGGACGGCCTGTCTCCGGTCCGGTGTCTTCCCGCAGATCGGACGGGGTTCACAAGCCTGCGGCCAGCCGGGCTTTTTTGGCCTGAAGACGGGCGCGAATATGATCGACATCAGCGCGTGGCGTGGCGGAAAACAGCGTCCTGGTGTAATCATGCTTGGGATCGGTAAAGACCTCATCACGCGTACCGCGCTCCACCACCTCACCGAAATACATCACCATGATTTCATCGCAGATATAGCGCACCACCGACAGGTCATGGCTGACGAAGATATAGGTGAGTTGCAGCTCATCCTGCAGATCCGCCAGAAGATTGAGGATCTGTGCCTGGACCGAAAGATCAAGCGCGGACACCGGCTCATCCAGAACCAGCAGGCTCGGATTGAGGATCAATGCCCGGGCAATGGCGATGCGCTGGCGCTGACCGCCCGAGAACATATGCGGGTATCGCTCGTAATGTTCCGGCCCCAGACCGACCTTTTTCAGCATGTCATGCGCCTTGTCGCGCCGGTCTGCGGCCGAAAGATCGGTATTGAGCAGCAGCGGCTCGGTCAGCACATCGCCGACCTTCTGGCGTGGATTGAGCGAGCCATAGGGGTTCTGGAACACGATCTGCACCCGGCGGCGCATCTCCGCCGTTGGCCGGTGTCTGGCGATATCGACAACATGGCCGCCAAGCTTCAGCTCACCGGAGGTCTGCGGATCGATCATGGTGATGATGCGGGCGAGCGTCGATTTTCCGCACCCCGATTCCCCCACCAGCGCCAGCGTCTTGCCGCGCTCGACGGAAAAGTCGATCCCCTTCAGCGCGTGCACGGTACGCGGCTTGCCGAACATGCCGCCCGGAATGATGTAATCGCGGGTGATATTCCTGCCTTCGGCGACGATATCGCTCATTCGCCATCTCCTGCAAATTCAGCCGTGTAATCGATGGTCGGCAGCCGGTCGCCGGTGGCGTTTTCCGGCAGTGCCGACAGAAGCGCCCGCGTATAGGCGTGTTTCGGCGCTTCGAACAGCGACAGCACATCGGCCTCTTCCATCTTGCGGCCGTGATATTGCACGATCACGCGGTCGGCGGTTTCCGCCACCACGCCCATGTCATGGGTGATCATGATCATCGCCATGCCGGTTTCGATCTGCAGCCGCGCCAGAAGTTCGAGGATCTGCTTCTGGATCGTCACGTCGAGCGCCGTGGTCGGCTCGTCGGCAATCAGCAGCTTCGGCTCGCAGGCCATGGCGATGGCGATCATGATGCGCTGGCACTGGCCGCCCGACATCTGGTGCGGATAGGCTTTCAGCTTCTCCTCCGGCTCGGGAATGCCGACGGCCTTCAAAAGTTCCAGCGCCCGGGCATGGCGCCCCTTGCGATCAAGTTTCAGATGCTGTTTCAGCACCTCGTCGATCTGGTAGCCGGCGGTAAAGCACGGGTTGAGGCTGGCAATCGGCTCCTGGAAGATCATGGCGATATCCTTGCCGATGATCCTGCGCCGCTCCTTGACCGGCATGGTCATCAGATCGCGCCCCTCAAACAACACGTGATCGGCGGTCACGGTTGCCGTTGGCGGCAAAAGCCCCATCACCGCCAGCATGGCGACCGATTTGCCGGAGCCCGATTCACCGACGATCGCGAGCACCTCCCCCTTGTCGATGACATAGGAGGCCTTGTGCAGCACCGTTGTCTCACCCGAAGCGGTGGGGAAGGAAACCGAAAGGTTTTTCACATCAAGAAGGGACATGGCTCAGCTCCGCTTCAGTTTCGGGTCGAAGGCATCGCGCAGACCGTCGCCGACCAGATTGATCGCCAGAACCGTGATCAGAATGGCAAGGCCGGGGAAGGTGACGACCCACCAGGCGGAGAGAATGAATTCACGCGCTTCAGCCAGCATCGTGCCCCATTCCGGGGTCGGCGGCTGGGCACCCATGCCGAGGAAGCCGAGTGCGGCGGCGTTGAGGATCGCATCCGAAAACGACAGCGTGCCCTGAACG
The DNA here is from genome assembly GCF_006516955.1 of Martelella alba. Lineage (GTDB taxonomy): Bacteria > Pseudomonadota > Alphaproteobacteria > Rhizobiales > Rhizobiaceae > Martelella > Martelella alba. The sequence goes on along the minus strand of NZ_VHLG01000012.1, from coordinate 188,346 downwards.
ATCAGCGGCGACAGGCAGTTCGGCAGAATGGTCCGGAACATCAGCCGGCCATTCTTCGCGCCGGCAACGCGGGCAGAAATGACATATTCGCGCCGGGCTTCGGCCATGACGGCAGCGCGCGTCAGACGGGCAAAATGCGGCTGCAGCACGAGCGCGATGGCAATCATGGCATTGAACAGGCCGGGGCCGAGAACCGCGACCAGAACCAACGCCAGAAGCAGCGGCGGAAAGGCGAGAATGACATCCATGACCCGCATGATCGCCACATCGACCCAGCCGCGGAAGAAACCGGCCAAGAGGCCGAGCACGATGCCGAAAAACAGCGCGATCGAGACGACGACAATGCCGATCAGCAGCGAGAAGCGCGAGCCGAAGATCAGTCGCGAGAGAATATCGCGGCCAAGTGCATCGGTGCCAAGCAGATAGGTGACAGTGCCCTTGGCCTCCCAGACCGGCGGGGTCAGCCGCATGGCGACATTTTGCTGATCGGGATTATGCGGGGCAAGAAAGGGGGCGAAAATCGCCACGAGAATGAGCGCGACAATGATGGCAAGGCCGATGACTGCGCCCTTGCTCTGGCTGAAATAGTGCCAGAACTCGGCGATCATCTGCAGGCGGACATGTCTGCGCTGGGCCGCAGTGACGGTGACGTTATCGGTCATGGCGGTCCTCCTATTGGTGGCGAATACGCGGATTGATAAGGCCATACATGAGATCGACCACAAGGTTGACCAGCATGACGAGACCGGCGATCAGGACGAGGCCGCCCTGGACGACGGGATAGTCGCGGCGCGAAATGGAATCGATCATCCACTTGCCGATACCCGGCCAGGAAAAGATCGTTTCCGTCAGGATCGCGCCCGCCATCAGCATGCCGACCTGGAGGCCGATCGTGGTGACCACCGGGATCAGCGCGTTTCTGAGCGCATGAACCCCGATGACGCGGCTGCCCGACAGGCCCTTGGCGCGGGCGGTGCGGACATAGTCCTCGCCCATGACTTCCAGCATAGCCGAGCGCGTCTGCCGCGCAATCACCGCCAGCGGAATGGTGCCAAGCACGATCGCAGGCAAGATGAGATGCGACAGCGCCGAGGTAAACGCGCCCGCCTGACCCGAAAGCAGGGAATCGATCGTCATGAAGCCGGTGACGGCCGGGAAATAATAGAGAAGCGAGATACGCCCGGAGACCGGTGTCCAGCCCAAAACACCGGAAAACAGGATGATCAGCAGCAGGCCCCACCAGAAGATCGGCATGGAATAGCCCGTCAAAGCCGCCCCCATGGCCGCCTGATCGAACCAGGAGCCGCGCTTGACCGCCGCCAGAACACCAGCCGGAAGACCGATGGCAATCGCCAGGATCATGGCGCAGATGGAAAGCTCCGCCGTTGCCGGGAAGCGGGCGAGAAATTCGGTCAGCACCGGCTGCTTGGTCGACAGCGAAATGCCGAAATCGCCGTGCAAAAGCCCCCAGACATAATCGAAATATTGAATGACGATCGGCCGGTCATAGCCGAACTGATGGACCAGTTCCTGATAGCGTTCCGGTGAAATGCCATGTTCGCCAGCCATCAGCAGGATCGGATCGCCCGGCAGCACGCGAACGAAACCAAAGGCGACAATGGTGATGCCGATAAAGGTCGGCACAATCAGCAGGAGCTTGCCGAGAATGAATTTGATCATGGGTATGCCCTGATAGGGAAGAGGGCCGTTCAGGCGGCCCTCTTCTTGTCTCTGAAACCTTAATCAGCGATATCGACACCGTCGAAACGGTGATAGCCGAGCGGATCGATGACGAAGTTTTCAACCGACTTGGTCATCGGAATATAGACCGTGGAATGGGCAATCGTCGCCCACGGTGCCTGTTCCTTGAAGACGACCTGCGCCTGTTCGTAAAGCTTGGTGCGCTCGGCCATGTCCGAGGTAACCTTGGCCTTCTGGATCAGATCCTCATAGGGCTGATAGCAGAATTCGGCGACATTCGAAGTGGTGCCGACGGCATCGCAGCCGAGCAGCGTGGCGAGGAAGTTGTCCGGATCGCCGTTGTCACCGGTCCAGCCGAGCAGAACCGCACCGTCATGGTCCTTTTCGCCGGCACGCGAGAGATATTCGCCCCATTCATAAGAGACGATCTCGGCCTTGACGCCGACCTTGGCGAAATCGGCCTGCAGAAGCTCGGCCATGCGGCGGGCATTGGGGTTATAGGGACGCTGAACCGGCATCGCCCAGATCTTCATCGAAAGATCGGTAACACCGGCATCTTCCAGCATCTTCTTGGCGGCATCGGGATCATAGGGGTCATCCTGAACCGCGTCATTGTAAGACCACATGGTCGGCGGGATCGGGTTCTTGGCAACCTGGCCCGTGCCCTGGAACACGGCATCGATGATGGCCTGCTTGTCGATCGCCATGTTGAGCGCCTTGCGGACCTTCGGATTGTCGAAGGGCGCCTGGGTGGTGTTATAGGCGAGATAGCCGATGTTGAGACCGGCACTTTCCTCGACATTCAGCTTGTCATTGCCCTTCAGTGCCTCGACATCGGCAGGTGAGGGATAGGGCATGATCTGGCATTCGCCAGCTTCAAGCTTCTGACGGCGAACGGAGGCATCCGTGGTGATGGCGAAAACGAGATCGTCAATCGGCTGCTTGCCGGCCCAGTAATCCGGAAATGCCTTGTAGCGGATCACCGCATCCTGCTGATAGGCAACGAACTGGAACGGCCCCGTGCCGACCGGCTTCTGGTTGAACTGTTCCTTGGTACCGGCAGCGGCGAGCTGATCGGCATATTCCTTCGACACGATCGAGGCAAAATCCATGGCCAGATCGGCGATGAAGGGTGCTTCCGGACGGTTCAGGGTGAACTTGACCGTCATGTCATCGACCTTCTCGACGCTCGCAATCAGGCTCGGGAAGCTCATCGCATCAAAATATTCCCAGGAAATACCCGGTGCATAGGAATACCATTCATTATTCTTGTCGAGCTGGCGCTCAAAGGAGAACACGACATCATCGGCATTCATGTCACGCGTCGGCGTGAAGAAATCGGTGGTCTGGAACTTGACGCCCGGGCGCAGGTGGAACGTATAGGTCAGTCCGTCATCGGAAATGTCATAGCTGGTGGCAAGACCGGGTTCGGTCTCCGTGCTGCCATGCTTGAACTCGACCAGACGGTTGAAGATCGTGCGCGAGGATGCGTCGAAAGTCGTGCCGCTGGTATAGGCGGACGGGTCAAAGCCCTCTGGCGAGCCTTCCGAGCAATAGACGAGCGTCTTGGCGCTCGCAGCACCGCTGAGCGCCACGAATACCGTGGTCGCCAAAGCCAAAGCCTTGAAATTTTTCATGGTTTTCCCCTTGTAAAAACCGGGGCCTCGGCTGTTTCAAGCTGGGCGGCCCCACTCATCACGGTCCGAAAGAACGCCTGTGATCAGGCAGACCAGCCTATCTGCAAGATGTTTCCTCCGAACCAAGCCTTTGAGAAGAAGCGCACCCTGCGCGACCCACCGTGCGAGAGTAACGCGCCTTCGTGACGGGACCGTTGCAACAATCAGGGCCCGGCGCCACGCGCTTTGCGTGCTGGGAGACTAGTCTTTTTTTTTGACCGTGCAATCAAATTTAGCCCGATTTTGGCCATTGTGATCACGCCACAACCACCAAAGACCTGCGTTTTTCAGCCGAAACGGGCGTTGCGCGAAAATATGACCGGCTTTACGCATTTTCATTTCGCTAAGGCTGTCACAATTTCGCGTCTGTTGCGCTCAACCCAAAGGTTGATACCTGTCATCTTGATGTGGAAAGCGTGAATAACTGCAGAAAGACATGCGCATCGTCGTGGAACAGTCAGACTGCCGTCACCGCGATCGAGGCTTTAAGCCGGGCGACATAGGCCTCGAAACGCTGGACGAGATCGACCTTTTCCGGCGCCCTGAGCCAGGCGACCTGCAGCCCGTCCATCACCGCGACAATTTCCACGGCAAGGCCTTCAGGATCGCAGTCGGGGCGCACCTCGCCTGCTTCGATGCCGCGGGCAAAGGCACCCGCCATCATCCGGGTGATCCGGTCGAAACGGCCGCGAAACCAGTCATGGGCGGGGTGATCTTCGCTGAGCCCCTCGGCATTTAGCACCGAAAACACACGGATCATGTCGGGAATACCGGCATTGGCGCGATTGGCGGCGAGCAGTTGATCAAGCAGCGCCTGCCAGTGAACCACATCAGGATCGAAACTGCGCTCCGACTGGCGGTCACGCCAGGCCAGCACCTCCAACAGCAGATCAACCTTACTGGGAAAATAATGCAAAAGACCCGGAAGGGTAAGGCCGACCTGCGCCGCCACAGAGGCAATCGAAGCACCGCGATAGCCTTCACGCGAGAAGATCTCGACCGCAGCAGCCACGATCTCGGCGCGCCGCTTCTCACCCTTTGCCGAGCGTTTGCGCACCGTCTCGCCCCTGCTTTTGAGTTGTGTCCCGCCACCCATATCCAGCTTTCCCATCAGCACTCCTCTGCTCGCCTCTTTCTTCTGCAAAAGCGATGACAGCACAATCATGAATAATTTACCTACTGCTTGGTAGCTTTTTCTCGCAATCATACTATCTTTATGTGGAAGAAAAGCCGGAGGACCCCCATGGACAATGCCGTAGCACCAAATCGCGCCATTGAAGCACTGGTGAAGGACATGACGCTTGAGGAGCAGGTGTCGCTGCTTTCCGGTGCGGATTCCTGGACCACCAATGCCGTGACACGGCTTGGCGTCCCCAAAATCAAGGTTTCCGATGGCCCCAATGGCGCGCGCGGCGGTGGTTCTCTGGTTGGCGGCGTCAAGGCAAGCTGCTTTCCCTGTGCCATCGCGCTTGGCGCCTCCTGGAGCCCGGATGCAGCCTATGCGATGGGCGCGGCGCTGGCGAAGGAGGCCCGCTCGAAAGGGGCTGCCGTGCTTCTGGCACCGACCGTCAACATCCACCGTTCAGGTCTCAACGGGCGCAATTTCGAATGCTATTCGGAAGATCCGGCACTGACGGCCGGTCTTGCCGTCGGCTACATTGCCGGCCTGCAGGACAATGGTGTTGCCGCGACGATCAAGCATTTCGTCGGCAATGATTCCGAATATCAGCGCCAGACAATCTCCTCCGACATTGACGAACGGACGCTGCGCGAAATCTATCTGCCCCCCTTTGAGGCCGCGGTGAAAAAGGCTGGTGTCTGGGCGGTGATGTCCTCCTATAACCGGCTGAACGGCACCTATACGAGCGAAAACGGCTGGCTTTTGACCACGGTGTTGCGTGAGGAATGGGGCTATGACGGCATCGTCATGTCCGACTGGTTCGGCTCCCATTCCACCATCGCCACGGTGAAGGCCGGGCTTGACCTTGAAATGCCGGGCCCGACGCGCGACCGCGGCGAAAAGCTTGTCGACGCTGTCAGAAGCGGTGCGCTCGATGCCGATTTTGTTGCGGCATCGGCGACCCGCATGCTGAGGCTGATCGAGCGGGTCGGCGCGTTCGATGATCCCGAAATTCCGGCGGAAACGTCGCTCGACACACCAGAAATCCGCGCCCTGATCCGTAAACTCGCCGCTGATGGCAGCGTGCTTTTGAAGAATGACGGCATTTTACCGCTGACACAGAACGGAGTGCGGAAAATCGCCGCGATCGGCCCCAATGCAACAGTTGCCCGCATCATGGGCGGCGGTAGCGCGCAGATCAACGCCCATTACCGCATCAGTCCGGCGGAGGGGCTGAAGGCGCTCCTGGGCGATGATGCCGTACTGACCGCAATCGGCTGCTCCAACAACCGGCTGGCAAGCCTGATGGAGACGCCGCTTGCCGTCGCCTTTTATCAGGGCACCGAACTGGCCGGCGCGCCAGTTCACGTCACCACGGCGGAGGCGAGTGACTTTTTCTGGTTCGACATGCCGAACAAGGAAATCGATCTCGACGATTTTTCGGTGCGCATCACCGGCAGCTTTGTCGCGGAAAAAACCGGGCTTTACGAGCTGGGCCTCACCAATGCCGGTCTTGCCAATCTCTTCCTTGACGGGGAGAAGGTGATTGATGGCGAAACGGGCTGGAAGCGCGGCAATAATTATTTCGGCACCGGCAATGACGAGCGCCGCGCAAAGGTCGAGCTTCTGGCCGGGCGGCGCTATGAAATCACCGCCGAATACCGTCCGGTCGACGAGAAGGAAGAAGGCATCAATATTCGTGCCATGCGCTTCGGCATTGAATATGTGCTGGGCGAGACCGAGATTGATGCTGCCGTGGAGGCCGCCAAGGCAGCCGATATCGCCGTGCTGTTTGTCGGGCGGCAAGGCGAATGGGATACGGAAGGCCTCGACCTGCCGGATATGCAGCTTCCCGGCCGTCAGGATGAACTGATCGCGCGCGTTGCAGCCGAAAATCCTGATACGATCGTGGTGCTTCAGACCGGCGGTCCGGTGGAAATGCCCTGGCTGTCGCGCGTCCGTGCCGTGATCGAGATGTGGTATCCGGGCCAGGAGCTGGGCCACGCCGCAGCCGATCTGCTGTTTGGCGCGGCAGAGCCCGGCGGCCGGTTGCCGCAGACCTTTCCGTCCCGTCTCCACGATGTCTCCGCCTTCGGCAATGACACGCTCGGCTATCCCGGCCGCGACGGACATGTGGAATATCGCGAAGGCATTTTCGTCGGCTACCGCCATTTCGACCGCGCGGGGATAGATCCGGCCTTTCCCTTTGGCTTCGGGCTTTCCTATACCGAATTCCGTTGGGGCAAACCGTCACTTTCAGCCGCGACAATCGACGAGGATGGCGTGAGCATCGAGATTGACGTGACCAATACCGGCGCGCGGCGCGGCTCAGACGTCGTGCAGCTTTATATCGGCGAGAACAATCCGCAAGCCGAACGGCCGATAAAGGAGCTGAAGGCCTTTGCCCGTCTGACGCTTGATCCCGGTGAGACTCGCACGGCAAACCTGTCGCTGTCGCCGCGTGATCTCGCCTATTTCTGCGCTGAAGATCACGCCTTCAGAGCCGATGCAGGCGACTATGAAATCATCATAGCCGCCAGTGCCACGGATATACGCGCCCGGCTGACGCTGACGCTTGAAAACGACTGGATCGAAAAGCCCTGACTGTACCGTCAGGCAAGAGATTGCACCCGGTTCTCCTCCCTCCCATGTCCGGGTGTCACTGACCGCCCGTCCGGCCCTCCCCGGACGGGCGGATTTTTTGGACTTGATTTCAACGCCGCAAGACGCTGAAACTCGCCCGGCAAACGAGGAGACAGGCAGCGTGGAGCAAAACGACCATATCCGAGAGGTGATCGCCGCCTATGATGCCCGGTTTTGGACGCGTTATGCCGATTTCGTGGCGCAGGACCGGGACTATACGGCGCGCTCGACCTTTCCGGTCCATGTCACCGCCTCGCTGTTCGGGTTTTCGGATGATCTTTCGGCCGTGCTGCTGATCCATCACAAGATCATCGGCCGCTGGTTTCAGCCAGGCGGGCACCTGGAACCCGGCGAGAGCCTGACGGGTGCCGCCTTTCGCGAGACCCGCGAGGAAACCGGGCTGATGGCCGAACTCAAGCCCGACGCCACGCCGATCAGCATCGATCTCCACCGGATTGCCGAAAATCCCAAGAAGCAGGAGCCAGAGCATTATCACCTCGATATCCGCTTCGCTGCCCGGCTGTCCGGCACCCTCACCCCCGATCTGGCGGAGGTGAAGGCGGCCGAATGGTTTCCCGTTACGTCTATTGATGCGGTGGATGAGCGCATCCGCCCGCGCCTGCCGTTATTTTTCGGCTGAGGCTGCACGCGCGGCAAAGAAGTCGGAAAGCCCGTCAAGATCATCGGTATTGATGAGATCGACACCAGCGTCGAGAAGATAGGTCCAGACCGCATCGCGCCCCGGCCCCGGCTCATCCGGCGTGGCATAGAAACGCACTTTGGCACCGCGTTCATGGCCCTTGGCGATGATCTTGCGGATGAAGCGGTCCTCGTTCTCGTTCAGCGGCCCCTCGCCCTTCCAGTGGGTAATCTGCGTCCATTTCTGGCTCAGCATCACCATGGCCTCGGGTGGCATGTTGAGGTTCAGCTCGACATAGCTGGCATCGGTGAAGGCGTAGCGCTCCTTTTCCATGCGCAGCACCTGCCAAGCGGACGATCCGGTCAGCACCAGCGTGACGGCACCGGGCGTGACCACGCCATCGCGATAGCTTGTCAGCATATCGGCATAGGCGGGCAGCAGTTTTTCGAGCGCCCGATAGGTATCCGGTCCATCCTGCTTCAGATCGACCAGCAGGATCAGCGGCTGATCCTGACCGGGATAGACCTTGCCGCCCTGATCGCGGATCAGAGCCTGAAGCGGATCAAGATAGAGCGCCTGCAGAGTGCGCTCATCGCTGAGTTCCGAGGCCGTATGGCCGACCAGAAGCCTGCCGTCGCGCAGCATGATATCGGCCTCGATACTCATGAAACCATGATCCAGCGCATCGAAAAGCGGGCGTTCGTGCCAATAGTCATTATGGGCATGAGCGTGATCAAGCGGCGTTACGGCAAGAGCCGGAAAGCCAAGGAAAAGCGAAATGAAAAGGGCAGTGAAAAGGCGGAGCATGGCAATGTCTTTGGTTAAATCGGATTTCCGCTCTCTACGCGTCACGCATGACATGTCTGTAACAGCCTCATCCTTTTATCGGTCGTCATTGGCGCGACAGCCCATCCGTGCTACCGCCATTGATGGAGAATTGAGGACAAGCCGCCCGTGACCGATGCCAACGCCCATGCCGAACTGATTGCTGTGCTTGCCGCCGTGACAGAGGATGCACCGCGTGTGATGACGGTGGAGGCCGGCGTGAAATTGCCCTCCGGCCCGTTTATCTCCGGCCATCGCAGCCTTCAGGCCGGCCTTCGCGACTGGGTCGAGGACCAGACCGGCCATCCGGTCGGCTATCTTGAGCAGCTTTACACCTTTGCCGATCGCGATCGCGGCGGCGCGCGCAGCGACGATGACCGGCACATCATTTCAATCTCCTATCTCGGACTGGTGCGCGAGCAGGCCCCGCCCGGCGGCGGCCGGCCATTGTGGAAGGACTGGTACAGCTATTTTCCCTGGGAGGATCTGCGCGGCGGACGCCCGGACATCCTCGAAAACATCGTCGACATGCTTCGCCAATGGGCCGAGAGCGAGCGGCCCGGCCGCGATTATCGCCGCCATCGTCTCGATTTTGCCTTCGGCCTCAACGGCGCCGCATGGAATGAGGATCTGGTGCTGCAGCGCTATGAGCTGATGTATGAGGCCAAGCTGGTGGCCGAGGCCGGGTCAGCACCGGCCTTCTGGTTCGGCAAGCCGATGGCCGCCGATCACCGGCGCATTCTTGCGACCGGCATTGCCAGGCTGCGCGCCAAGATCAAATACCGCCCCGTCGTCTTCGAGCTGATGCCGGAGCAATTCACGCTTTTGCAATTGCAGCGCGCCGTCGAAGCGCTGGCGGGGCTCAGGCTGCACAAGCCCAATTTCCGCCGCCAGATCGATCAGCAGGCACTGATCGAGGAAACCGGCGCTGTGACAGCTGAAACCGGCGGCAGACCCGCCAAGCTGTTCCGCTACCGCCATGCCATCCTCGAAGAGCGCGCGCTCTCCGGATCACGTCTCCCCACCACCCGCCATTGACATAAACTCAATGAGAGAATATGAATCGCGCTCTAAATATACTCAAATAGAGTATTAAGGAGAAAGCGATGAATGCCGGTTTTGACGCCAACAGACTGTATGAGCGCGTGTCACGGGTAATGCCAAAGGCCGAATGGCTGAGCCATGCGGATGACGTGGAGGCCATTTTAGCGCTTAAACATGAGAAGAATGCCGTTATTCTCGCCCACAACTACCAGACGCCGGATATTTTCCACGGTGTTGCCGACATTGTCGGCGACAGCCTGGCGCTGGCCCGAAAGGCAGCAGAAGCGGAGGCCGATATCATCGTTCTGGCGGGCGTGCATTTCATGGCCGAAACCGCCAAGCTCCTGAACCCGGAAAAGACCGTGCTGATCCCCGATATGGGGGCAGGCTGTTCGCTCGCCGATTCGATCACACCTGAAGATGTGGCGCTGCTGCGCGCCGCCCATCCCGGTGTTCCGGTGATCACCTATGTCAACACATCGGCTGCGGTAAAGGCGGCATCGGATATCTGCTGTACCTCCGGCAATGCGAAAAAGATCGTCGAAGGCCTTGGCGTGCCGAAGGTGATCATGATCCCGGATGAATATCTCGCCCAGAACATTGCCCGCGAAACCGATGTCGAGATCATCACCTGGAAGGGCCATTGCGAAGTGCATGAACTCTTCACCGCCGAGGATGTGCGCGAGATGCGTGAGGCCTGGCCGGGCGTTCAGGTGCTGGCCCATCCCGAATGTCCGCCCGATGTGGTGGCTGAAGCCGATTTCGCCGGTTCGACCGCGCTGATGTCGGCCTATGTCGGCGACAACAAGCCGGCGCGTGTGGTGCTTCTGACCGAATGTTCGATGAGCGACAATGTCGCTGTCGATCACCCGGAGGTCGATTTCGTCCGGCCCTGCAATCTCTGCCCGCATATGAAGCGGATCACATTGAAGAACATCCGCGACGCACTGGAAAACAACCGCCACGCCGTGACCGTCGACCCGGCAATCGCCGGTGATGCGCGCCGTGCCGTTGAGCGGATGCTGGCCCTATGAACACGCCCGTCATCATTATCGGCAGCGGCATTGCCGGTCTTGTGGCAGCGCTCGAGCTTGCGCCGCTGCCAGTCACGCTGATCACCCGGGCAGGCGCCGGCGAGAAGAGTTCCAGCGCGCTCGCCCAGGGCGGCATAGCTGCCGCCATGGCGCCGGATGACGCCCCGGCACTGCAGCTTGAAGACACGCTTCGGGCCGGCGACGGGCTTTGCGATCCGGTCGCTGCGGCAGTCATCCTGAACCAGGCACCGGCAGCCATTCAGCGCCTGGAACGCCACGGCGTTATTTTTGATCGCAATGACGATGGCACCTATGCCCTGGCGCTGGAAGCCGCCCATTGCCGCAGGCGCGTATTGCATGCCGGCGGCGACGGATCAGGTGCCGCCATTGTTGCAGCCCTTGCAAGCCGGGTCCTGTCAACACCGTCAATCACGCTGATGCCGGACACATCGGTGCGGCGGCTGATTGTCCGCGAAGGCCGGATAGAAGGCGTACTTGCCGAAAGAAGCGGTCGGTTTTTCACCCTTTCGAGCGACCGCGTACTGCTGGCAACCGGCGGCATTGGCGGGCTTTACGCGACCTCGACCAATCCACCCGGCAATTTCGGCCAGGGCGTCATGCTGGCCGCGCGCGCGGGCGCGCATCTTGCTGATATGGAATTCGTCCAATTCCATCCGACCGGCCTTGCCGTTGATGCGCGTCCGGTTCCGCTGATCAGCGAGGCGGTGCGCGGCGAAGGTGCGGTGCTGATCAATGACCATGGCGAGCGCTTCATGGCCGCAGCCAAAGGTGCCGAACTTGCGCCGCGCGACGTGGTAGCACGGGCGATTTTCGCCGAGATTTCTCGCGGCAACAAAGTGTTTCTCGATGCCCGCGCCTGCCTTGGCACAGGCTTTTACGCCCGTTTCCCGGCGATCACCGCGATCTGCCGGGAAGCCGGTATTGACCCCGCCCGCGATCTGATCCCCGTGGCACCGGCCCAGCATTATCACATGGGCGGGATCGATGTTGACGAACACGCCCGAACCTCTGTTCCCGGTCTCTGGGCAGCCGGTGAATGCGCTGCGACCGGTCTGCACGGCGCCAACCGGCTGGCCAGCAATTCGCTGACGGAGGCGGTGGTGACCGGGGCGCGGGCAGCGGCAGATATAGCCGCAGCAGGGGCCGCAACGCCAAACCGCGCCATTGCAACGGCACGTTTCAGCCAAGCTCTGCCGGAGGCGCGTTCCACGACTGGTCGTATTCGCCCGATCATGAGCCGCCATCTCGGCGTACTGCGCTCGGCCGACGGGCTTCATCAGGCAATCCCTGAGCTGCTTGCCCATTATGACGCCGATGGTGCCGACGCCGATCCGGCGCTGGTGGCGCTGGCAGTCGCCGTCTTCGCCGATCTGCGCGAGGAGACGCGTGGCGGCCATGCCCGCACCGACTTTCCGCAGAAGCGGACGAGCGCGATCCGGAACCGGATGGATCTCGATGCAATCCTCGACCATGCCCGCAATCTCATCCCCCTTGCCCGGAGTGCCTGAACCATGACTGCCCCCCTTCTCCGCCCGATGATCGAACCCGTGATCCGCAATGCCCTTGTCGAGGATCTGGGCCTTGCCGGCGATATCACCTCCAATGCGGTGATCCCGGCCGGTCATCGCTCCACCGTCACCATGGCAACCCGAAAGAAGGGCGTGGTGGCCGGGCTTGATGCGGCAGCGCTTGCCTTTGAGCTGGTCGATCCGGCGATCACCATGACCCGGCATGTGGAGGATGGCGATGCCGTTTCGCCAGGCACACGGATCGCAACGCTGTCCGGTCCCTCACGCGGGCTTCTGACCGGGGAGCGCACTGCGCTCAACATCCTGTCACACCTCTCCGGCATTGCCAGCGTTACCGCTGGCATTGTTGCGGCGGTTGCCGGCACGGGCGCTGCCGTGGTGTGCACCCGCAAGACAACGCCTGGACTTCGCGCGCTGGAAAAATACGCCGTGCGCATGGGCGGCGGCGGCAATCACCGCTTCGGCCTGTTCGATGCTGTACTGATCAAGGACAATCACATTGCCATTGCGGGCAATATCGCCACCGCCATCGACCGGGCAAAGAAAAATGCCGGCCATATGGTGAAGATCGAAGTCGAGGTCGACACGCTCGACCAGCTTCGCGACGTGATGGATATCGGCATTGATGCCGTGCTGCTCGACAATATGGGACCGGACATGCTGGCCGAGGCTGTCGCAATCGTCGATGGCCGCGCGATCACCGAAGCCTCGGGCGGCATTACGCCGGAAACGGCCGGAGCGCTTGCCCGTGCCGGCGTCGACCTGATCTCGGTCGGCTGGCTCACCCATTCCGCGCCCATCCTCGATATCGGCCTTGATTTCGTCTCGAGCGCATAATTCGGCCGGAGCCGGTATCCATTCAGAGATCGTAATACCACGGTGCCACAAGCGCGAAGGTGATGGTCACCACCAGCACCAGCGGAAAGCCGGCACGGATAAAATCCCTGAAGCTGTAATGGCCCGGCCCCATGACCATGAGATTGGTCTGATAGCCGATCGGCGTGGCAAAGGAGCAGTTGGCCGCATAGATGACGGCGGCGGCAAAGGCTTCCGGTGGCGCGCCGACCTGACGCGCCATGTTGATGGCGATCGGGATGAACAGCGCGGCGGCGGCATTGTTGGACAGGAGATTGGTAAGGATCGCCACGGTGATGAACAGGATGGTGATCACCACCGGCGCCGAGGCACCGCCACTGAGATCGACCACGGTTTCGGCAATCAGCTTTGCCCCGCCGGTCGCCTCCAGCGCCGTCGCCATGCCGATCGAGGCGCCGATCAACAGGAAGATCTGCCGGTCAAAGGCGCGGGCTGCCTGCTGCAATGTGAGGCAGCCAAACGCCACCATCAGCACCGCGCCGGCAACCGCATTGACGGCGATCGGCGAAATACCGGTTGCCGACAGCACCACGATGGCAAGAAAGATCAGTGCCGCCAGAATGGACTTGTCGCGCGGCGGCACCGGTTCTGCGGAATGTTCCAGCAGCAGCACATCATGATTGCCGCGGGTGCTGGCGAAATCTTCCTCCGTACCGCCAAGCAACAATGTGTCGCCTGCCTCCAGCCGGATATAGGTCAGCGGAATGCGGCCCATGCGCGATTTTCGCCGGACCCCGAATACAGTGACATTGAAACGCGCCTGAATGCCACTGAAACGTACAGTGCGGCCCTCAAACATCGACCCCGGTGCAACCACCGCCTCGGCCAGATGATAGCGCGGACCCGCCTTGCGCGGATCACGCGGCAGCGAGCCATCAGGCGGGGCAGTCAGGTCGAATTCGCTCTTGGCGATCAGATCCATGAAGCCCTTTCGGGTTCCGATCAGCTGCAGCCGGTCGCCCGGCGCCAGAACGAGGCTGTCATCATAAGGCGGCAGGAGCGTGGTGCCATCCGCCCGCGTCAGCACATGCAGCGCCATCGGCGCGAGATCAGGAAAAAAGCCCGAGCGCGGCCGCTCGCCAATAAAGCGGCTATTGGGCAGAATGACCAGGTCGCCGACAAATTGCGTGCCATCGGTATCCTCGGCAGGCTTGACCTCCGCCTTGCGCCCCGACAGCACCCGCGGCATGACAAGAAGCACATAGAGATAGCCGACCACCGCCAGAATGACGCCCATGCCGGTGATCGAGAAAAAACCCATCTTCACGCCGAGCTGGTTGGCAAGACCGACAGCAATCATATTGGTCGACGAACCGATCATCGTCGTCATGCCACCCAAAATGGTGACGAAGGAAAGCGGCATGAAGATCTGGTAGGGCGACAGGCGGTAGCGCGCGGCCAGCGATGTCAGTACCGGGATGAAGATCACCACCACCGGCGTATTGTTGAGGAAGGCGGAAGTAACGCCAACCACGACGAGGATCACCACGACGGCAAGCTTCGGATTGCCGCGATTCATCCGCCCGATGACATCGGCAACCCCTTCCAGCGCATCGGTGGCGAAAAGCCCCTTGCCGACGATCAGCAGCGCCAGAACGGTCACCAGTGCTGGCGATGAAAACCCGGCCAGCAATTGATCGATGGAAAGAACCGCGCCGCTGCCCGACGTGTAGGGAAAGGTGCCGAACAGAACCAGAAGCGCCGACAAGATGCCCAGCGACACGACCTCGATGGAAAAACGGTCAACCGCAAAGGCAATCACAGCGCCCGCGATAATGACAAAAGTGAGTATCAGATGGATCGAATCCATGAAAACAAATGGCCCCAGAAAGCGGAACGGAATGAAAAGTAGAAATTCAATATAATGACTTATGCACTCGCCAGCGCTGAAATGTAAACTCCCCCGGGACGGGTCACCAGCGGGTGACACCTGTCAAATCTGACACAGCTGCGCAGTCTTTGCACCTGCTGAAATGATCCGGGCCTGATGCGGCGCGGCACAGCCGGTCGCGGCACAGTGTCGCATTTTTGCGTTTTTTATCTTGATAATTATAATCATGTTTGTAAAAAGACCGTACAATAGTTGACCATTAAAATCAGGATTTTCCGATGACTATCGTCAAAGCCCGCCATTTGGGGGCGGCCGTCGCTTTGCTTCTCGCCGGACCGGCGCTCGCCGACCCGATCACCTTCACCGACCAGGAAAACCGGACGGTAACGCTGGATGAACCGGCAAGCCGCATCGCTTCGATCCCGATCCCGATGGCCTCGACGCTGATTGCCATTGACGGCGGCACCGACAGGCTGGTCGGCATGAACCCTTCAGCCAAGCAGGCGATCATGGACGGTATTCTCGGCAAGATCTTCCCTGAGGCAAAGGATATTCCCTCCGATATCACGGCCCCGAATTTCATCCCGAATGTCGAGGAACTGGCGGCGACCAATCCTGATCTGGTGATCCAGTGGGCCGATCGCGGCCCTGATTATGTCGATCCGATCACCAATGCCGGCATGACCGCGATGCTGATTTCCTACGGCACCGAAGAAAAGGCCCGCGCCTATATGACGATGACGGCCGAAGCCATGGGCAAGCCCGAGCGCATCGCCCCGCTGATCGACTGGCGCGAAGAGGTGGCATCCGACATCAAGTCGAAGACAGAGGGCCTTGGCGACAGCGACCGGCCGAAAGTGCTCTATCTGCTGCGCGCCATGGACGGCATCAAGGCCTCGGGCACCGAAGGCAACTATAATGCCTGGTATATCGATCTTGCCGGTGGCCAGAATGCCGCGGCCGATCTTGTCGGCAATGGCGTGACCATCAATCCAGAGCAGATCGCCAGCTGGAATCCGGATGTGATCCTGCTCAACAATTTCGAAAGCGACATATCCCCGGAGCGGATCTACTCCGATCCGATCCTTTCACTCACCAATGCCGCCCAGAACCACAAGGTCTATCGCATGCCGCTCGGCGGCTATCGCTGGGATCCGCCGAACCAGGAAAGTCCGCTGACCTGGATGTGGCTGGCCGATATTCTGCATCCCGAACTCTTTGACTTTGACCTGCGCTCCGAGATGAAGACGGCCTACAAGACCATCTATGACTATGATCTGAGCGATGAGGATATCGACCAGATCCTGTGGATGGACCTGAATGCAGGTGCCGCCAATTACGATCAGTTCAAGAGCCGGTCATGACCGATATTTCAGCCGGGTCGCGCAACTTCCGTGCGGCCGGCTCCCTGCGCATCGGCCTCTTTGCCACCATGGTGATCGCTCTTGTTGCTGCGATGATCTTTGCCATCGGCGCGGGACGCTTTGCAGTCTCGCCGGCAAGGATCGCCGAGATCGTCCTGACCTGGATTGCCGATCCCTCAGCCCCGCTTGAAACGATCGATCAGCGCATCGTCCTTCTGGTGCGCATGCCGCGCGTGCTGCTCGCCGCCGTCACCGGGGCGGCGCTCGGGGTCGGCGGGGCCGCGCTTCAGGGCGTGTTCCGCAATCCGCTGGTCTCCCAGCAGGTGCTGGGCATCAGCCAGGGGGCGGCCTTTGGCGGTGCGCTTTCCATTCTCGTCGGCTTTTCCGGCGTCACGCTGCTCGGCATTGCCTTCTTCTTCGGCCTTGCCGCTCTCGTCATGGTCGGGCTTCTCGCCCGCATCAACGGACGCACCGAGGTGGTCACCGTCATTCTGTCGGGCATGGTGATCGGCGCACTGTTTGCCGCCCTCGTCTCCGTCGTCCAGTTCGTTGCCGATCCCAATACATCGCTGCCCGCAATCGTCTACTGGCTGATGGGCTCGTTCTCGACGGCCACCTGGCCGCGTCTCTTCCTCGGCCTGCCCGGCCTTGTGATTGGCATGGCTGTGATCTTCCTGTTCCGCTACCGGCTGAACCTTCTGGCGCTGGAAGATACCGAAGCCCGCTCGCTCGGCGTCAATCCGGATCGCGAGCGCTGGATCATCTTCATTGCAACAGCGCTGACAACAGCGACCTCCGTTGCCGTTGCCGGGATCATCGGCTGGATCGGCCTCGTCATTCCGCATGCGGCGCGCATTCTCGTCGGCGAGGATCATCGCGTGCTGATCCCTGCATCGGCCATACTGGGTGCGGCCTATCTGACCTTCATCGACACGCTGGCACGCACGCTGACAGCTGCAGAAATCCCGCTTGGCGTGCTGACGGCACTGATTGGCGCACCGGTTTTCGGCCTGCTTCTGCGCCGGCATTTTTCAAAGGCGGAACGGCCATGATCGGGCTCGACAATGCCAGTGTCGCCTTCGGCGCCAAAACCATCTTCGCAAATGTCAGCTTCACGCTTCCGGTTGGCCGGTCCATGGCGGTTCTCGGGCCCAATGGCCGCGGCAAGACCACGCTTTTGCGCGCCCTGCTCGGTTTCCAGCCGCTGAAGGAGGGTAAACGCCGGGCCCCGAAAATCGCCGGCTATGTACCGCAGCACGGGGCGTCGGCTGCAAAGCTCTCCGGTCTCGATGTCGTGGTGATGGGCCATGCCGCACGGATCGGCCTGTTTGGCCAACCGGGAGGCGAAGATATTGAAGCGGCCCGCCAGGCGCTTGAAACCGTGGGCGCATCAAAGCTCGCCGCGCTGCGCTATGACCGGATGTCGGGCGGCCAGCGGCAGATGATCCTGATTGCCCGCGCGCTCGCAACCGGTTCCGAGGCGCTGATTTTCGATGAACCGACCTCGGCGCTTGACCTCGGCAATCAGGCCAAAACCCTCGATCTTCTGAACCTTTTGCGGGCCCGCCGTGACAAGGCGATCCTGTTTACCACCCATGACCCCAACCACGCACTGGCGGCGGCCGATGACGTGCTGCTGATGATGCCTGACGGGCACGAGCGCTTCGGCACGGTGGACGAGATGATCCAGCCGGAACCGCTATCGGCGCTTTACGATGTGACGATGCGCTGGGTCGATGTCGAAGGCGATGATGGCGGCAAACGCCGCGCCATTGTTCCGGCCTTTGCCGGAAGGGAACACTGAACATGCCCGTTCTTTATCTGCAATCGGCCCATGAGGGCCCCTCCGCCACCTTCCGCCAGGCCGCCGCCGATGGCCGGCTCACCATCATCACACAGGAAGCGTTTTCAGCAGCGCATCTTGAAAGCCATTCCGGCCTGATCACCGGCAATCAGCTCGATCAGGATGCCATGCTGGCCTTCAAACCGGCGCTTGAGGCCTTTCTGGCGCGCGGCGGCCGCTGGTTTTTCAACGGGCTGATGGTGCGCCCTCTTGTCGATGGCATGGCGCAGCATCGCTCGATCGCCCATCCTAAGCGCGCCGATTTCGATCTTGCCGCGATCAATCCGCATCCGATTTTCGAGGATATCGATCTGAAAGCGATCGAAACCAATAAGGGGGTTGCCGGCTTTTACGGGCGCGGCTGCAACCCATTGCCCGACGGGGCCATTGCCATCAATGGCCTCGGCCCTAAGGCTGTTCCGGTCGACTGGGTCTGGCCGCGCGAAGATGGCGGCCGGATCTTCTCCCATGCCGGCAATGATCTTTCCACCATGGGGCAGGAAACCGGCCTGCCGCCGCTTCTGGCAGAGCGCATCATCACCTGGGCGCAAGGCGGCGCCTGCATCGATACGGATGCCGTGCAGCCCGCAACGCCACTGGAAGAACTGCCAATCGCCAAAGCCGAGACCTTTGGCGGCCATAGCAGCAATAGCCACGCAGGCAGGCGTCTCGTTGCAGCCTCCTCCGGCACTTATTATCATATCCGCAGCCTTGAAGGTCCGGCCTTCGGCGATGCGTTTGACGTAATCACCACGCCCGAGGCGCTTAGCGAAACGCTTCAGCCCGGCGACGTGCTCTGGGTGCCATGCCGCACACCGGCCAGGCGCATGATGGCACAGCGTGCCGTGATTGACCGTCATCTTGATGCCGGCGGAACCGTGATCGCGCTTGGCGAGAGCCAGTCACAGCTGTTCCTGCCGGAAATCGCCTTCACGCCGACACCGACAAACTGGTGGTGGTGGCTTGATCCCGAGGCCGATCTCGGCGTCTCGATCACCCAGCCTGATCATCCGCTGATGCGCGGTATTCAAAACCGCGATGTCACCTGGCACCTGCATGGCTGGTTCACGCCCCCGGAAGGCGCGGACGTGC
The DNA here is from genome assembly GCF_006516955.1 of Martelella alba. Taxonomy (GTDB): domain Bacteria; phylum Pseudomonadota; class Alphaproteobacteria; order Rhizobiales; family Rhizobiaceae; genus Martelella; species Martelella alba. The sequence goes on along the minus strand of NZ_VHLG01000012.1, from coordinate 169,107 downwards.
TGGCGAAGGATGGCGAGGGGCGGGCGATCTTCTACATCGATACGGTTTCCACCAATGGCCGGATGATCGTCTCCTCGCTTGATCCGATGTTTCACCACGGCTCGCATTTCATGCCGGCAACGACCCGGTTTCTCGATCGCTTCATTCCCAATCTGAAAGCCTTCATCCATGCATGACACCATCACCGTTTGCGAAAACGGCACTGAACTGACGTTTTCTTTCGATGACATCCTGGCCTATCACGGCGGCGGCTTTCCCGGTGGCGTTGTCCACGGGCTGAAGGCCATGCAGGCCGCCTTCCCGCTGCTCAGCGAAACACCGCCGGAGCGGCGTGAAATCGAAATCCTCACCGCCTTTACCGGCCCCGGCGGCCGCGATGCCCTGGAAATGGTAACCCGCGCCCTCACCGATGGCCGCCTGACGGTCAAACGCGAGCTCGGCGGCCGCGACGTGATCTCCGATCCGCCCGGCCCCTATCTTTTCCGCTTCAGCTATCGCGGCAAAACCGCTGAAGCCGTCATCAAACCGGGACATGTGCTGGAAGAATTCGTCACGCTCGGCGCGAAAAAGGACAAGAGCGCGGATGAAATCGCACGTCACGAAAATTTGAAGCGCGAGATGGCAGAGCGGCTCCTCCCGCTTGCAGCAGACGCGATCTACACCGCAAGGCTGTTGTGAGGCCGAAACCACCCTTCACCTTGCCTTTGATCAAGACCACAAGGCCAGCGCCGCGGCGCTGGCTTTTTCATTGTCAAGATCCGCGGCGCCACAGGGATGTAAGCGGTAACTTTCATTATTGCAGCCTTTACTAAATTAGCCTGAGCTGCTTTATTTTTGCCTATTTTCTTTTCTAGAGCAAAAATGCGGCAGGGGTCTCACCACGGGCCGCATCACTAAGGACAGACAACAAAGGACAACGGAATGGCGGACTTATTGTTCCGCGCCGACCGGAAAAGACGGTGCGCGTTCCGAACAGTCGATCAACGCATAAGGATTTATTTACCCTGTTTCTCTTATCCTCTTCTCGGCGGCTGGTTCGCCACCTTCGAGTAATGCGTAGAGAGTTTTGCGACGTGGCGTTGAACAACAGCGAAAACCCGGAACGGTCCCGAAAAGCAAAAGGCGGTTTGCTTGGCCTTGCTGCTGCAGCATCTGCTTTCATCGTGGTTGGTGGTGCCTTCATCACCATCGCGGCAGCGCCCGTGCTGATGGGCAGCGTCGCGGGGCGCGGCAATGAAACAGCCGGCCTGTCACGCCTGATGATTGCCCCGTCCTTCCGCGCGCCTGAACGCGCCCAGAGCGATAAATCGGCACGCCTGATCGCCGCCCGCTCGGGACAGGACCGTGCCGGCGGCCTGACGGCAGACGATATTCGCACCTCTGCGCTCCATCAACGCCTTGAGCAATTCGGCAAGATTGCCCTTGCCAATCTCCAGCGCGACATCATCAATAAGCAGGTTGAGGAAAACAGCGCCGCCGTGCAGGTCGCCCTTGCCAGCCCGCCGCCGGAACTTCAGCCCAAGCCCGCAGCCAGCAGAACCATTGCACAGAGCAGACCCGCCGCGCGCCCAGCGACGAAGGCAGAACCTGTGACGGCAGCATCGGCGCTTGTTGCCAGCGCCGATACCGGCACCGATGCCGGAAACGCCTTCAAGCTGGTGCTGCAGGGCGCTGACAAGAACCGCATGGCGCCGGGTGAGGTCCCCGTACCCGAGCCGCGTCCTGCCGGAACGGCTCTGGCCTATGCCGCGCTCAAGACCGACAGTCTCGGCACGCTCTTCAACGCCGTGCCTGAAACGACCTCCAAGGTCGCCGTCTACGATATCTCCACTGCAAAGGTCTATATGCCCGACGGCAGCGTTCTCGAGGCGCATTCCGGTCGCGGCAAATATCGCGATAACCCGGATTATACCCATCTGAAGATGGCTGGCGCCGTGCCGGCAGCAACCTACAAGCTGACCTTGCGCGAATCGCTGTTCCACGGCGTTCAGGCACTGCGCATGACCTCGGTCGATGGCACCGATCCGCTTGGCCGCACAGGACTTTTGGCGCACACCTATATGCTGTCAACGCCCGGCGATTCCCACGGTTGCCTTGTGTTCAAGAACTATAACAAGTTCCTCGAGGCCTTCCAAAAGAACAAGGTCGATTACATCGTCGCGGTGCCAAGCCTGCAGAAGGGCATGCTGGCGCAACTGACCCGCCGCACGGTCTGACCATCTCCATGCCTTTCGAACAGGGCGCCGCCCGAAGCCGGGCAGCGCCCTTTGTTTGTTGAACGTTGCCGCCGCGCGCATCTCCCGCTCACATTTTCGGGTTTTCGGGATCATCGTCCCGGCAGAAGCGCAGATGTAAAAAAGCCCGCCAGTGGCGGGCCTTCAGACTGCTGACAAAGCCATTCAGATCGCTTGTTTGAGGTGGAATAGCCTCCCCCTCCGTCGTCATCCCCGTGCTTGTCACGGGGATCCAGTTTCATAAGGCATTGAATAAACAGTTTTTTCTTCGCACAGACGCGCGTTGACTGGATACCTGTGGACCAAGCACAGGCATGATGTCAGTGAAGGGGGTGAGGTTCGTCAACAAACAGAAGGCCCGCCAGTGGCGGGCCTAGAAGACAAATGTGCCGGATCAGACAGAAGGATCAGAAATCCCAGTCCTCATCCTCGGTCGCAACAGCCTTACCGATGACATAGGATGAACCCGAGCCGGAGAAGAAGTCGTGGTTTTCATCGGCATTGGGGGAAAGCGCGGAGAGAATCGCCGGATTGACCTTGCAGGCCTCAGCCGGGAACAGTGCTTCATAACCGAGATTCATCAGCGCCTTGTTGGCATTATAATGCAGGAAGGCCTTCACGTCCTCGGTCAGGCCGACACTGTCATAGAGCGCCTCGGTATATTTGGATTCGATCTCATAGAGTTCGAACAGCAGGGAGAAGGCGAAATCCTTGATTGCCTGCTGCTCGGCCTCGCTGACCTTCTTCAGGCCCTGCTGGAACTTGTAGCCGATATAATAGCCATGCACAGCCTCGTCACGGATGATGAGACGGATAAGATCGGCGGTATTGGTCAGCTTGGCGCGGCTCGACCAGTACATCGGCAGATAGAAGCCCGAATAGAACAGGAAGCTTTCCAGAAAGACGCTGGCGACCTTCTTGCGCAGCGGATCACCGGCACGATATTCCGACAGGACGAGCTTGGATTTTTCCTGCAGGAAGGCATTTTCCTCCGACCAGCGATAGGCATCATCCACCTCGGCCATGGAGCAGAGCGTGGAGAAGATCGAGGAATAGGAGCGGGCATGGACCGCTTCCATGAAGGAGATGTTCGACAGCACCGCCTCTTCATGCGGGGTCACCGCATCGGGCATCAGCGTGATCGAACCAACCGTGTTCTGGATCGTGTCGAGCAGCGTCAGACCGGTGAAAACGCGGATGGTGAGCTGCTGCTCGTTTTCCTTCAACGTCGCCCAGGAAGGAATGTCGTTGGACAGCGGCACCTTTTCCGGCAGCCAGAAATTGCCGGTCAGCCGGTTCCAGACCTCAAGGTCCTTGTCATCCTCGATGCGGTTCCAGTTAACCGCGCGGATGCCAGCTGTAGGTTTGACCTGAAAATTCATGATTTCTCTCCGTCAATCAGGTCTTACAGGCTGCAGGAAACGCAGCCTTCAACCTCGGTGCCCGAAAGCGCCATCTGACGCAGGCGGATGTAATAGATGGTCTTGATGCCCTTCTTCCAGGCGTAGATCTGCGCCTTGTTGACATCGCGCGTGGTCGCGGTGTCGCGGAAGAACAGCGTCAGCGACAGACCCTGATCGACATGCTGGGTGGCTGCCGCATAGGTGTCGATGATCTTTTCCGGCCCGATCTCATAGGCATCCTGATAATAATCGAGATTATCGTTCGACATGAACGGCGCCGGGTAATAAACGCGGCCGATCTTGCCTTCCTTGCGGATCTCGATCTTCGAGACGATCGGATGGATCGAGGCGGTCGAATTGTTGATATAGGAGATCGATCCCGTCGGCGGCACAGCCTGGAGGTTGCGGTTGTAAAGCCCGCCCGCCATGACATCGGCCTTCAGCTGTTCCCAGTCAGCGCGCGTCGGCAGTTCAATGCCGGCCTTTTCAAACAGCGCCCGCACGGTTTCGGTCGCCGGCGCCCAGTCCTGCTCGGTATATTTGTCGAAATATTCACCGCTGGCATATTTCGAATTCTCAAACCCCGAAAAGCTGACGCCGCGTTCAACGGCGATGCGGTTCGAGGCCTTGAGCGCGTGATAGGTCACGGCATAGAAATACATATTGGTGAAGTCGACGCCTTCTTCCGAGCCGTAATAAATGCGCTCGCGGGCGAGGAAGCCATGCAGGTTCATCTGGCCAAGGCCGATGGCGTGGCTTTCATCATTGCCCTTCTCGACGGAGGGAACCGAGGAAATGTGGCTCATGTCGGAAACGGCGGTCAAGGCGCGAATGGCGGTATCGACGGTTTTGCCAAAGTCGGGCGTGTCCATGGCCATGGCAATGTTCATCGAGCCGAGATTGCAGGAAATATCCTTGCCCATATGCTTGTAGGACAGGTCGTCGTCGAATTCCGAAGCTTCCGAGACCTGCAGGATTTCCGAGCAGAGATTGCTCATCGAAATCCGGCCGGCAACCGGATTGGCGCGGTTCACCGTGTCTTCGAACATGATGTAGGGATAGCCGCTTTCAAACTGAAGTTCGGCCAGCGTCTGGAAAAAGGCGCGGGCATTGATCTTCTTCTTGCGGATCTCGGGATTGTCGACCATCTCGCGATATTTCTCGGAGACCGAGATCTCGGTCATCGCCTGGCCGTAAACCCGTTCGACGTCATAGGGCGAGAACAGATACATGTCCTCGTTGTTGCGGGCGAGTTCGAAGGTGATATCGGGAATGACGACGCCGAGCGACAGCGTCTTGATGCGGATCTTCTCATCGGCATTTTCGCGCTTGGTATCGAGGAAGCGCATGATATCGGGGTGGTGGGCGTTGAGATAGACCGCCCCCGCGCCCTGGCGCGCGCCAAGCTGGTTGGCGTAGGAGAATGAGTCTTCCAGAAGCTTCATCACCGGAATGACGCCGGAAGACTGGTTCTCGATCTTCTTGATCGGCGCACCGGCCTCGCGGATATTGGTGAGCGACAGCGCAACACCGCCGCCGCGCTTGGACAGCTGCAGCGCCGAATTGATCGAGCGGCCGATGCTCTCCATATTGTCTTCGACGCGCAGCAGGAAGCAGGAGACCAGCTCGCCGCGGCTCTTCTTGCCGGCATTGAGGAATGTCGGCGTTGCCGGCTGGAACCGGCCCGACAGCATTTCATCGACCAACGCGCGCGCCAGCTCTTCATTGCCAGCGGCAAGCGACATGGCGACCATGCAGACGCGGTCTTCATAGCGCTCGAGATAGCGCTTTCCGTCAAAGGTCTTCAGCGTATAGGCGGTGTAATATTTGAAGGCGCCGAGGAAGGTCTGGAAGCGGAACTTCTTGTCATAGGCGTAATCATAGAGATCGCGGACGAAATTGAAGGCATACTGATCCAGCACCTCCTGCTCGTAATAGCCCTCATCGACCAGATAATCGAGCTTTTCGCGAAGGTTATGGAAAAACACCGTATTCTGGTTCACATGCTGCAGAAAATACTGCTTCGCCGCCATCCGGTCCTTGTCGAACTGGATATGACCGTTTTCATCATAGAGGTTCAGCATGGCGTTGAGCGCATGGTAATCGAGCGTCGTGCCCTGCGGCTTGGCGGTCTTTTCCGTGCGCTTGGGCGCTTCGGCGCGGCTTGCCGTCGTCAGTTCTGCCGTTTCCAAAATTCTTCCAGTCCCTGTCTGACGTTGATCACATCCTCCTGCGTTCCCAAAAGCTCGAAACGGTAGAGGTACGGCACCTGGCATTTCTTTGCGATGATATCGCCGGCTATGCCAAAGGTTTCGCCGAAGTTTGAATTGCCGGCCGCGATCACACCCTTGATGTAAGCGCGATTTTCCGGCTTGTTCAGAAATTGGATGACGGGCTTGGGCACAGCGCCCCGCCCGTCTCCGCCGGCATAGGTGGGGACCACCAGCACATAAGGCTCTTCGACAGCGCTTGTCTCTCCCTGCGGCGGCAGGCGCTTTGCCTTCAGCCCGGTCTTCTCGACGAAGCGATGGGTATTGCCCGTAGCGCTGGAATAATAGACGAGAAGCCCCGCCATTGCCGTTCCCCGATCTGCCGTTTCACTTTTATCAGGCGAGCGTGCCGATCATGTCGGGACGGAAACCGGACCAGTGCTGCTCACCGGCAACCACGACCGGAACCTGGCGATAGCCCATGCCGACGACATAGTCATAGGCGTCACTGTCAACCGAAACGTCGATGATTTCGTAATCCAGGCCCTTTCGCTCCAGCGCGCGGGTGGTGGCGTTGCACTGCACACAGGCCGGCTTCGAATAGACAGTGATCTTCATTTCGTCCTCGCAAATTTAATGCATCAACAAGCGGTGACCGTCTTGAATGGCGGTTGTCCCGAACCCGGCAACAGACCACACGCTGAGCGCGATCACGCTTCATGCTGCAAGCCCATCCCCGGCATTGTCCAATCACTCCAAGGCCCGTCCTGAGCCACGCAAAAGGCGGCAGAAACCCGCAGGCGGAGAACCGAAACTCGCTACCGCCTGAAAAAGACCGCCGCACACATCACAAAGGGAAGCTGGTGGCCATACAAGGTTACGCTGGGACGAATCGACAGGAACCATCGACAACACAAGATATCGTAATACGTCGGCCTCAGACGTCAACATATTGTTTTAGCGATTATCAGATTTCGCACAGTTCGGTAACAGGGAGATGAATTTTGGCGATTACGGGTTGAAATGTCCCAACCGCTTCCTGCCCCTTCAGAAAAGGGTTTCGAATCACCTGACGGGTAAATTAAACCTGCATGGCAGGGACTTGATTTCCGTCACGCCCCGTTTTCGCTCCACACCCCGGCCCCGTTCCAGCGACCACAGGTTGAACCCACAAAAGGAGCGCAAAAATCCTCCTTTTCCACGTGGCCAAGGATATCTCTGCCATGACGTGACCCAGCTTGCTCATTGCGACAGGTCCCGCCGATACGCCGCTTGACAGGCAGGCGGGCGGTGTTTTTATAGCCGCCAGTCGAGGGGCCGCGCTTTCCCGACAAAACGGCCTGAGACTGGCTCCCTTTCCCACGGACCGCTATCGGGTGTTTCCCTTTCCGAGGATTGAAACCATGAACGCAGACGCACTGCCGAAGATCTTTGATGGCCATAATGATTTCATGCTGCGGATCCTATCGCGCGCCATCACGATCGATCAGGCGATAGAGGGGGTCGAAAGCGGCCAGATCGACCTGCCGCGCGCGGTCTCCGGCGGCTTCGGCGGCGGGTTTTTCGCCATCTGGGTGCCGTCGCGCGCCACGGGCGGCCGCTCCAGCAGCGAGGCCATGGCCGGGCTGCGCTATGACGTGCCGCTGCCGCCCATGGTCGAATGGGCAGACGCCATCAAGACCGTGATCGGTGAGATCGCCATTTTCCGCCGCCTTGAGACTGCCGGCATGATCATCGGCTGCACCACCACGGCCGAGATCCGCGCTACGCTTGAAACCGACCGGCTGGCCGCCATCCTGCATCTAGAAGGGGCGGAAGCCATTGATCCGGAATTCGACACGCTGGAAACACTTTATGCGGCCGGGCTGCGCTCACTCGGCCCCGTCTGGAGCCGGCCGACCATCTTTGCCCATGGCGTGCCCTTCCGCTTCCCGTCCACCGGCGACACCGGACCGGGTCTAACCGATCTTGGCAAGGAACTGGTGCGCCAGTGCAACCGGCTGAAGATCATGCTCGACATGTCGCATCTGAACGAGAAGGGCTTTGACGACGTCGCCGCCATCACCGATGCGCCGATCGTCGCCACCCATTCCAATGCCCATGCGGTCTCACCGCATGCCCGCAACCTGACCGACCGTCAGCTTGATGTGATTGCCGAAAGCGACGGCATGGTCGGGCTCAACTTCGCCACCGCCTTCCTGCGCCCGGATGGCCGCATGGTCTCCGAAACGCCGCTGGAGGTGATGCTGCGCCATCTCGATCATCTGATTGACCGTCTTGGCGAGGACCGCGTCGGATTCGGCTCGGATTTCGACGGCGCCATGGTGCCGAATGCGATCGGCGATGTCGCCGGCCTGCCGAAACTGCGCACGGCGATGAAGGCGCATGGCTATGATGACGCACTGATGAAGAAGCTGTGCCAGGACAACTGGCTGCGGGTGCTGGCCAAGAGCTGGGGCGAGGCCTGAAGCCCCGCCGCACGCCTTACGGATCGCCATGCACCCGTCGCCCATCGACAAAAACACGGGCAATATTGGCGCGGCTTGCGGTGTAGACGATCTTCTGCAAAATCCCTTCGCCGGTATCAAGCCCGTCAAACAGGCGGATCGTCCCCTTATCGGCGCTTGTATCGACCACCACAGCATCGAAACGATAGCCGGGCTCGAACCGTCCGACCGGCAGATCCAGCGCTTCGGCACCGCCGGCGGTCGCGACATGGAAGGCATGGCGGAAATCGATCCGCGCCGGCGCGCCGCTTGCCCGCTTGTCCGGGCTTAAATCCGGGTCCACGCCGGTTTCCAGCATGCGCGACGCCATGACGGCAGCACGGGCATTTTCCAGCATGAAGGCGCTGGGCCCGCCGGAAATATCTGTCCCCAGCCCGACATGAACCCCCTTTTCCAGCGCCCGGCGCAGCGGAAAGACCGCCCCGGCAAAATAGGCGTTGGAAAGCGGGCAATGGGCAACGCCCGCACCGCGTTCCTGCACCCGGTCCATATCGGCAGGCGACATCAGGTTGGAATGGGCCAGCATGGTCTTGCGCGTCAAAAGGCCAAAACGGTCAAGGCTTTCGGTATCGCTGACACCGTGCCGTTCCAACACGTAACCATGCTCCCAGTCGCTCTCCGAACAGTGGGTCTGAATATGGCAGTCACATTCGCCTGCCAGCTTTCCAAGCCCTTCCAGCGCCGCATCGCTGCAGGCCGGCACGAAACGAGGGGTGACAACGGGCAGAACCCGGTTTTCGCGATTTTCAGGGTGATTGCGGATGTAGTCGATCAGCCGCCGCGTGCCGGCAATGGCGGCCTCAGAAGAGGCATCGCGGTAGAAATCAGGGCAGCTTTCGGCATTATCCATTGCCACCTTGCCGACCAACGCACGCTGGCCCTTCTCGATGCAAAGATCAGCCAGCAACTCGGTCGCTTCCGCATGCACTGTGGCGAAATAGAGCGCTGTCGTAGTGCCGCCTGCAATCAGATCATCAACCAGCAGGCCATAGGCCTGTCTGGCGAAGTCAAGATCGGCATAGCGCGCCTCAAGCGGGAAGGTATAGGTCTGAAGCCAGACCTCCAGCGGCACGTCCAGTGCATTGCCGAGCTGGGGATATTGCGGCGCATGAACATGGCAATCGACAAAGCCCGGAAGCAGATACTGCCCCTGCCCCAGCCGTTCCAACCGGCCCGACGCTTTTGCTGCGGCCAGCCGGGCGGCATAGTCGGGCGCATCCGGCCGCGTTACCGCAGTGATCACGCCCTGGCCGTCAATGGCGATCAGCACCTTGTCCAGTACGTCCACCGCGCCGGCGACGGGGGCATGAAAACCATCGGCGAGAATGAAGCCTCCGCACAGATCCATCGCTCTCAGTCCTCGTCTTCCGGGTCACGTATCGGCTTGCCCCATACACCGAACTGGCGCAACACCACGCCGTAGACGATCAGCGTGCCCAGCGCCATGCCGAACCAGGTGATGATGTAGCTCAAATGCGCGTTGCGGAAGGACACCACCGTCAGCCCGCCGATCGGATAGGTTCCCGGATTGGGCGTGTTGTCGGCATCGATGAAATAGGGCGCGACGTCGGACAGACCCTTGGCACTGGCAATCGCACCGACGTCACGGCGGTACCAGCGGCCCTGATCCGGCTTGTTGTCCTGCGAAAACAGCCAGCCATGGTCTTCAGACATGCGCAGAAGCCCCGTCACGGTCGTCTCGCCCGATACCGGTTCGCGGGTCGAAGGATCGCGCTTTTCCTCCGGCACATAGCCGCGATTGATCATCACGATCGTGCCGTCATCGCGTTTCAGCGGCGTCATGACGAAATAGCCCGGGCCGAGCGAGGTCGAGTAATAGACCTGCACCTCATCATCATTCAGAAAAGTGCCATGCACCGTGACATGACGGTAGCTGTCCTTTTCACTGGTGATCCCGGCCCATTCCGCCTTGCCAGGTGCAGGCACGGCCGGTGCTGTAACACGGGCATCAACGCGGGCGATCAGGTCCAGCTTCCACTGCAGCCGATAGATCTGCCAGATACCAAGGCTTGCGAAAACCGCGAAGAAGAAGGCGGCCAGAAGCGTGGCAACAGCGATGCGACGGCGGTTGTTGATGCTGGCAGACATAAGAATTCCTTATCGGTGACGGCGCTGTGGCGGCTTATAACGCCCCGCAGACGGAGAGGCAAAGCCGATCAGGGCAGCGGACGATTTGCCGCTTCAAGCAAAACGCCTCCCCGCGGAAAGACCGGAGGGAGGCGCAAAATCGATGGATCGCAGCAGACCTTACTGGGCTGGCTTGACGACGATATTGCCGGTAACACCCGCATCGCGCAGCTGCTGGGCGATTTCCGGGGTTTCGCAGATGATCGTGCCATCTTCCAGATAGGTCACGCCCACGGTCGGGATCGGCATCATGTTCTCGTTCATGTTGTGCATGACCCAGAGCGAACCGGCCAGGATGATCAAAAGAAGGATCAGCGCCAGCAGCGCGGCCGCCATGGTAAAGCCCTCTTCCTGCGACGAGGACAGAAGCAGGAAATATTTCAGATGCACCAGGATCTGGGCAACGGCGCAGATCATGATCACCGTCAGCAGGAAGGCCTTGCTGGAGATCGCATCGGCCATGACAAGGCCGAAGGGGATGATGGTGAGCACGATGGCCAGCACAAAGCCGGTCATCAGGCTCTTCATGCTGCCATGGCCGTGGGAAACGTGTTGGTTGGCGCCACTCATAGAACAACTCCCGTGAGATAGACGAGCGAGAAGACACCGATCCAGACCAGGTCAAGGAAGTGCCAGAACATCGACAGCGTCGCAACGCGGCGGCGCATGGCCTCGCTCAGATTCTTGCGCGACAGCTGAAACAGAAGCGTGATCAGCCAGATCGTGCCGAAGGTCACATGCAGGCCGTGGGTGCCGACCAGGGTGAAATAGGCCGACAGGAAGGCCGAACGGTCCGGACCTGCGCCGATCTCGATGAAGTGATGGAATTCATAGAGTTCCATCGCCAGGAAGCCGATGGCAAAGAGCCCGGCAACAACCAGCCATTTCATCAGGCCGGCCTTGTCGCCCTTGTCCATCTTCAGCATGCCGACGCCGAAGGTGACCGAGGAGAACAGCAGCAACGCGGTTTCAATCAGCGCGAAGTCGAGTTCGAACAGGTCCTGCGGCGCCGGGCCGCCCGCATAGGAGCGGCCGAGCACGGCATAGGTTGCGAAGAGCGTGCCGAAAATCAGGCAGTCGCTCATCAGGTAGATCCAGAAGCCGAGCGCCGTCGGGCTGTCGTGATGGCCCTCGTGCTCGTCGTGGTGAGCGTCAGCCGTGGCGTGTGCACTCGTCATACGTAAGCCTCCTTGGCCTTGGCTTCGGTCTCGGCGACCACGTCGGCCGGGATGTAATAGTCACGATCGAAATTGAAGGTGTGGGCGATGATGGAGCCGACGGCGCCAAGGAAGGCGACGATGACGAGCCACCAGATATGCCACACCAGAGCAAAGCCGAGGATGAGGCAGATACCCGCCGGGATGATACCGGCCCAGGTATATTTCGGCATATGGATCGGCTTGTAGTCGGTCGGCCATTCAAAGCCGTCCTTCTTCATCTGCCAGAAGGCATCACGGCCGTGAACTTCGATCTCGCCCGGGAAGTTATAGGGCGGGCACGGCGAAGCGGTTGCCCATTCCAGCGTGCGGCCGTTCCACGGATCGGGACCGCATTTCAGCTGCTCGCGGTTCTTGATCGACACGAAGAGCTGGATAACCGTGCAGGCAATGCCGCAGGCGATCAGAAGCGCACCGAAGAAGGCGATGACGAAGTAGATCTGCCAGGACGCATCCGAATAGCTCTGCAGACGGCGGGTAACACCCATCAGACCGAGAACGTAAAGCGGCATGAAGGCGAAGTAGAAGCCGACAAACCAGAACCAGAAGGACCGGCGGCCCCACTTGTCGTCAAGGCGGAAGCCGAGCATTTTCGGCCACCAGTAGGTGTAGCCCGCCATCAGGCCGAAGACCACGCCGCCGATAATGACGTTATGGAAGTGGGCAATCAGGAAGAGCGTGTTGTGCAGCTGGAAGTCAGCCGGCGGAACAGCCAGCATGACGCCGGTCATGCCACCGATGGTGAAGGTGATCAGGAAGCCAACCGTCCAGTACATCGGGGTCTCAAAGCGAACCTTGCCGCGATAGAGCGTGAACAGCCAGTTGAAGATCTTCGCACCGGTCGGAACCGCGATCACCATCGTGGCAATACCGAAGAAGGTATTGACGTTGGCGCCCGACCCCATGGTGAAGAAGTGGTGGAGCCAGACGACGAAGGACAGAACCATGATGCAGGCCGTCGCATAAACCATCGAGCGATAGCCGAACAGCGGCTTGCCGGAGAAGGTGGCGACCACTTCGGAGAAGATGCCGAAGCAGGGCAGGATCAGGATGTAGACTTCCGGGTGGCCCCAGATCCAGATGAGGTTCACATACATCATCGGATTGCCGCCCATGTCATTCGTGAAGAAATGCATGCCGAAATAACGGTCAAGGGCGAGCATGGCCAGCGTTGCCGTCAGAACCGGGAAGGCTGCGACGATCAGAACATTGGCGCAAAGCGTGGTCCAGGTGAAGACCGGCATGCGCATCAGCGTCATGCCAGGGGCGCGCATCTTGAAGATGGTCGCGATCATGTTCACGCCCGATAGGGTCGTGCCTATGCCCGCTATTTGTAGCGCCCATATGTAATAGTCGACACCCACATCCGGTGAATAGGCAATCCCCGACAGCGGCGGCATGGCAAGCCAGCCGGTGCGCGAGAACAGGCCGATGAACAGCGACAGGTTGATCAGGATCGCGCCGGACACCGTCATCCAGAAGGAGAAGTTGTTCAGCCACGGAAAGGCAACGTCACGTGCGCCGATCTGCAGCGGCATGGCCACGTTCATCACCCCGACCAGCATGGCCATGGCGAAGAAGAAGATCATGATCGTGCCGTGAGCCGAGAAGATCTGGTCGAAGTGATGCGGTGGCAGATAGCCCTGCGCACCACCGGCGGCAATCGCCTGCTGGGTTCGCATCATGATGGCATCGGTGAAGCCGCGGAACAGCATGACCAGCGCCAGAACGATATACATGATACCGATCTTCTTGTGGTCGACCGAGGTGAACCACTCACTCCAGAGATAGCCCCACTTCTTGTAATAGGTGATCACGCCGAGAACGGCGAGACCGGCAATGACGACACCGGCGAAGGTGAAGTCGAGAATCAGGACATTATAGGGGATCTGTGACCAGTCCAGCTTGCCCAGCAAGAGGTGTTGAAGGTTTTCAGAGCTCATTCCTGCCTCGCCTTGTCATTGTTGAGCGTCGTGCCGTTCTTGATCAGCATGGCGGTCTGGTCGGGATTGCGGACATCGAGCGGGCCCTTGGTCGGCTCATCAGGATTGCCATGCAGAGTTTCCTGGAATTCGTGGCTGTCAAAGCCTTCGCCAGGGGTGAACTCGTCATAGACGTATTTTTCCTTGTCCTTGATGCCGTCAAGGCCGCCGCCGCCCATCATGTCCTGCATCATCATGTCACCGAGGCAGACCTTGCCCGGATCGACGCAGAGACCGACGATCTTGTCGAACAGGCCGTCAGCAACGCCATTATAATAGGAAACGCTGTTGGCAACGGAGGGCTTTTCAAGCACGCGGTAATTGTCGATCGAAAGATCGGAGCCCTGGCTCTTCACCTTGTCGACCCAGCTGTCGAAATTGTCCTCGTTGACCGCATAGGTCACGAAATCCATATGCGCGAAACCAGGGCCGGAATAATTGGCCGAGCGGCCATAATACTTGCCCGATTCGTCAGCAACGAAATGCAGCTTCGTCTCCATGCCAGCCATGGAATAGATCATGCCGGCAAGCGCGGGAACCGAGAAGGTGTTCATCACCGAGGTCGAGGTCAGCTTCATATTGACCGGGCGGCCCGTGGGTATCACCAGCTCATTGACCGAAGCAATGTTCAGCTCGGGATAGATGAACAGCCACTTCCAGTCCATCGAAACCGCCTCAACCTCGATCGGTTTGGCGTCGATATGGGCGAGCGGCTTATAGGGATCGAGCTTGTGGGTATAGATCCATGTCAGCGCGCCAAGCGCGATGATGATGAGAACAGGTACACCCCAGATAAATGCTTCGAAGACGGAAGAATGTTCGAATTCAGGATCATAATCATCGGTGTTCGGGCGCGAGGCGCGGTAACGCCAAGGCATGTAGACGCCCATGATCAGCACCGGAATGATGATGATCAGCATCAGGATCGTCGAGACCACCAGAAGGTCGCGTTCCTGTGCTGCTACCCAACCCGCAGGATTGAGAAGCACCAGCTGACAGCCCGAAAGGAGAAGCGCAAAAGGTAGAAGCAGCGCCGGTTTCAAAAACTTAAGAAGGTTCACAATCGTCTTCACTCTCTAGCGACATGCCGGAACCGCGCGGAGGATCCGGACTGGGTTGTCCCTTAGCACTTGACACTTTCGCGACCGCCGGTCCCCGCGACGGCTGCCATCATGCCAGAATGCACGTGAAAGTTATAATAAAGCCTATCTCCCCTTTCGGAGAGACAAGCGCTTTGCGGCCTCTTAACGCAGTTTTCAAGAAAACGTGAGTCCCGCCACTGTGGCATTTTGGCACAAGGCCGCATTTTCGTCATCCTTGTGACCGGATTTCATCACTCTTTTCGCCGTTTTTGAAGCCGTTTTTGACCAATATCAGGAAATTTACGTTCGTGCGGGACGACACACACCGTCGGCATTGACTCACATCAACCTTGTGACAGCCCCGTTCCCCGAACCGTACCGGCCGCCGACAAGGCCCGGCAATGCTTACGATTACGCCCGGACGGCCCCTGTTTTGACGTTCACGTCATTATAATCGACAAGGGCGCAAGGATATGCGACAATCTGACACATGCGACAATAATCGCATAACAAGAACATCGGGAGGAATTGAAATGTCTGGACTTTTCTTTTTGCCCTATGCGACCAGCGCTGCGGGTGTTTTGATTGGCGTCTATCTGACGACCGGAAAATACAAGTACAACCGCACCGATTATATCTTGCGTGCCGGGCTGATTTTTGTCGTCAACCTGGTGATTTCCTATCTTCTTGATTTCGCCTTTCCGCTGGAAAGCGCTGTCGGAGGCACGGGGCTTGCGCTCTCGACCGCCTATTATGTCGGGCTTTCGGCCTATGCCATCATCCCGGGGCTTGCTTTCGGGCGTTTCACCGTGTTCCGGGCCAATGACATGGGGCATCACAAGGATATCTGCTATCTCTCGGCGATCCCCTTCTTCTTCATCTATTTCATGCTGTTTGCCCATCGCCGCGATGCCGAAAGCAATGCTCCTCACAAGTTGGGAAAAGTCTGAGACACGGGCATGAACTGACGGCGCGCCCGACGCGCCGTTTCCTGGCGCAGCCATTGTGATCGCGCAGCAGCGCACGGCGCCTGCGCGGCAAGCGTGCGTGTGCCGCTCCCCGCGAAGCTCTTTGGTCCACGAAAAGCAGATGCCCGACTTGATTTTGTCGTTTCGCCTGCCTTGAATGTCATGGCGTAAGGGTATTTATCCTTGCGAAGCTGACATTTGTCCATTCAATCGTTTTAAATACAGTCTAGAATTGCAGCGATCTTCCGGCGATTTTTCCGGACATTCCCAAGGAGCTTTCCCATGGACGCAATCATTCAAGAGCTAAAGACGGCCGCCGAAAAGACCGGCGCGACCGACCTGCGCGCCGCCTTTGCAACTGATCCCGGCCGGTTTTCGCGCTACAGCATCCGTTTTGACGATCTGGTGATGGACTTCTCCAAATCGGCGGTCAATGACGAGATCCTCGCACTTCTGGAGACGCTCGCCGACAAGGCCGGTGTTACCGAGAAGCGTGCGGCGATGTTTGCCGGCGAGAAAATCAACCTGACCGAGGACCGTGCCGTTCTGCACACCGCGCTGCGCAACCGCTCCAACACGCCGGTTCTGGTCGATGGCGCCGATGTCATGCCGGATGTCAATGCCGTACTCGACGCCATGGGCGTCTTTGCCGAGGCGATCCGCTCGGGCGCGCTGACCGGTGCGACCGGCAAGGCTTTCACCGACGTCGTCAATATCGGCATTGGCGGCTCCGATCTCGGCCCCGCCATGACGACGCTGGCGCTGGCGCCTTTCCATGATGGCCCGAAGCTCCATTACGTATCCAATGTTGACGGCGCCCATATCGCCGACACGATCAAGGAACTCGATCCGGCGACGACCCTGTTCATCGTGGCCTCCAAGACCTTCACCACAATCGAGACAATGACCAACGCCGGGACGGCGCGTGCCTTCATTGCCGATGCGCTGGGTGAAGAGGCTGTCGGCGCCCATTTTGCTGCCGTTTCAACGGCACTCGACAAGGTCGCCGCCTTCGGCATCGCCGAAGACCGGATCTTCGGTTTCTGGGATTGGGTCGGCGGGCGCTACTCGATCTGGTCGGCGATCGGCCTGCCGCTGATGATCGCCATCGGCAAGGCTGATTTCCTCGGCTTCCTCGACGGCGCCCATGCGATGGACAATCATTTCCGAACCGCGCCGACACGTGAGAACCTGCCCTTCATGCTCGGTCTTCTCGGCTTTTACCAGCGGGTCGTGCTCGGCTATCCGTCGCGCGCGGTCATTCCCTATGATCAGCGCCTGTCACGCTTTGCCGCCTATCTGCAGCAGCTCGACATGGAATCCAACGGCAAGTCGGTGACAATCGATTCCAAGGATGTAACGACGCCGACGGGCCCGATCGTCTGGGGCGAGCCCGGAACCAATGGCCAGCACGCCTTCTTCCAGCTGCTGCACCAGGGCACCAATATCATCCCGATCGAGTTCATGATTGCTGCCAATGGTTTCGAGCCGAAACTCAGGCATCAGCACCAGCTGTTGATGGCCAATTGCCTGGCCCAGTCAGAAGCACTGATGAAGGGCCGTTCGCTGGAAGAGGCCAAGGGCCAGCTTCTGGCCAAGGGCGCCGATGAGGCGACGGCGGCCAAGATCGGTCCGCACCGGGTCTTTTCCGGCAACCGCCCGTCAATCACCTTTGTCTATGACAGCCTGACGCCCTTCGCACTTGGCCGCCTGATCGCGCTTTATGAACATCGTGTCTTTGTCGAAGGCGCGCTGTTCAACATCAATTCCTTTGATCAGTGGGGCGTGGAACTCGGCAAGGAGCTTGCAACCGGGCTTCTGCCGGTCGTTTCGGGAACCGAAACGGCAGACGGACACGACAGCTCGACCAAGGGGCTTGTCGCAACACTGCTTTCAATGGCGCGATAGCACATACGGAAACAGCCCGTGGCGGTTTTCCGCCACGGGCTATCCCCAGGAGATGAAAAAGGCGGCGTCAAACCGCCCTTTTCCAAGGATCAATCAGCGGACCGGCACGTTCAGTGGCCCGCCAAGTGATCAATGCAATCTCTTAGTCGTTCTGCTGAGCCTGGTAGACAAGCTTCAGAGAACCGTCCTGCTGCACCTTGTAGACGTAGTTGGTCGTGTTGCCATACTGGTTCTGACCGGAGATCTCGACGACGCTGCCGGCGGGGGACTTGGTCAGCGGGCTTGCATTCGGAGCAACCGGCTGAGCGGCGAAAGCGGCAGGGGCGGCGATGAGGCCGGCAACGAGTGCGGCCGAAGCAATCTTCATGTTCATGATATTTCTCCTTGGGTGCTCCCACCCTCTGTGACCGGGGTTTGATCGGGAGCCTTCATTTTTATTGGACGGGACTGAGGGCCGGCGGAAATCCGCCGTTGCCGATCAGTTGTCGCTGTCTTCAACCGTGTTCTGGAACTCGAGCTTCAGCGAACCGTCCTGCTGGACCTTGTAGACGTAGTTGGTTTCATTGCCGAACTGGTTCTGGCCAGTGATTTCAACAACGCTGCCGGCAGGGGATTTGGTCAGGTGCGTCGCATTCGGGGCAACCGGAGCAACCGGCTGGGCGGCAAAAGCGGCAGGGGCGGCGATGAGGCCTGCAACAAGTGCGGCCGAAGCAATCTTCATGTTCATTGTATTTCTCCTTGGGTGCTCCCACCCTCAGTGACCGGGGTTTGATCGGGAGCCTTCATCTTTATTGGACGGGACTGAGGGCCGGCGGAACTCCGCCATTGCCGATCAGTTGTCGCTGTCTTCAACCGTGTTCTGGAACTCGAGCTTCAGCGAACCGTCCTGCTGGACCTTGTAGACGTAGTTGGTTTCATTGCCGAACTGGTTCTGGCCAGTGATTTCAACAACGCTGCCGGCAGGGGACTTGGTCAGGTGCGTCGCATTCGGAGCAACCGGAGCAACCGGCTGGGCGGCAAAAGCGGCAGGGGCAGCGATAAGGCCAGCGGCAAGCGCGGCCGATACAATCTTCATGTTCATTTTATCTCTCCTTGGGTGCTCCCGCCCTCTGTGTCCGGGGCTTGATCGGGAGCTGTCGTTGCGACCGGGATCTTTGGCAGGCTCAATGCCTCTCAAGATCAACGGTCGCTGTCGTTGATCGCTTCCTGGAAGATGAGCTTCAACGAGCCGTCTGGCTGGACGCGATAGTAGAAATTGGTCTCATTACCAGCCTTGTTCGTGCCAACGATCGTGACCACACTGCCCGGAGGCGATTTGGTCAGATGTGCCGCATCCGGTGCCACCGGGTTATCTGACTGGGCGGCAAGGGCGAACGGAGCTGCGACAAGGGCAGCAGCAAATGCGGCGGATGCAATCAGCTTCTTCATGATGATGCTCCTTATTTGCCTCGCTGTTCCTTAAAACGGGGCACAGCGATTAGAGTTCCAATTTGTTACAAGATCAATCAGTCGTTCTGCTGAGCCGCAAAGACGAGCTTCAGCGAGCCGTCCTGCTGAACCTTGTAGACGTAGTTAGTCGTGTTGCCATACTGGTTCTGGCCGGAAATCTCGACGACGCTGCCAGCGGGCGACTTGGTCAGGTGGCTGGCGTCGGGGGCAACCGGAGAAACAGGCTGAGCGGCGAAAGCGGCCGGAGCAAGCGCAATGCTTGAGACAACGGCGAGCGAAGCAATAATCTTGGTCATTTCCATCTCCTTGGGTGTGCAGCCTTGGTTTGCGCCGCGCTGCACTTGTTTGTTTGTTCGATTGATTAAATAGGAAAGGAAAACTGCCTTAACAAGTCGAAAATTGTAATCGCATTGTTCACAAAATTCGTGACTGCGCTGAAAAAATGAGCAATTGCACGATCAGTGGCCACACGCCCACGGACTCTGCATGCTCGCCATATAATTGATTTTAAATACTTATTTTCAATATGCCAAAGATATGAACAACAGGCCCTGACAAGATCGGACCGGGTTTGAAAAAAATCAGATTGGGTGAAAATTCGCCGAAAACCGAACGACCCGCATGAAAAAAGGGCCTGGCGAAAGCCGCCAGACCCCTCGATTTGTTACCGAACTTTGCTGAAATCAGGCATCAAGCTTGGCAGAAACGATGGTGCGCAGCTTGCCGAGGTCCTTGGCGAAGTTACGGATACCTTCAGCCAGCTTCTCGGTGGCCATGGCATCCTCGTTCAGCATCCAGCGGAACGTCTTTTCGTCCATGTCGATCTTGGGCTCGTCGGTAATCTTTTCCGGCGACAGCACGCGCGGCAGATCGCCCTGGTCATTGGCGAGCTCTTCGAGAAGGTTCGGCGCAATTGTCAGGCGGTCGCAACCGGCCAGACCTTCGATTTCGCCGATATTGCGGAAGGAAGCGCCCATGACGACGGTCTTGATGTCGTTGGACTTGTAGTAGTTGTAGATCGAACGGACGGAAAGCACGCCCGGATCGGTTTCGGTCGTGTAGGTTTCGCCGGTGTCCTTCTTGTACCAGTCGAGGATGCGGCCGACGAAGGGCGAGATCAGGAAAGCGCCGGCATCAGCGCAGGCAATGGCCTGGCATTTGGAGAAGAGCAGCGTCAGATTGCAGTCAATGCCTTCCTTCTGCAGCACTTCGCAGGCGCGG
This sequence comes from Martelella alba, assembly GCF_006516955.1. Taxonomy (GTDB): domain Bacteria; phylum Pseudomonadota; class Alphaproteobacteria; order Rhizobiales; family Rhizobiaceae; genus Martelella; species Martelella alba. The sequence goes on along the minus strand of NZ_VHLG01000012.1, from coordinate 148,778 downwards.
ATGCCTTCCCAGGTGGAGGCAAGCTTGATCAGGATGCGGTCGCGGGTAATGCCGCGGGCTTCATAGGCGGCGATGATTTCATGCGCCTTGTCGATCGAAGCCGCGACATTGAAGGACAGGTCAGCGTCAACTTCGGTCGAAACGCGGCCGGGAACGATCTTGACGAGGGCTTCGCCGACATCGATGGCCAGACGGCTGGCGACGGCGCCGATGACGGCTTCCTTGTCGCCGCCCTGGCTTTTGCCCCACTTGACCGCGCTTTCAACGGCATCGGCGAACATTTCGGTCGAAAGCGCCTTCAGAACAATGCTTGGATTGGTGGTGCAATCGACCGGCTTGATCCGGGCAACTGCTTCAATGTCACCGGTATCGGCAACAACCGTGGTCATTTCGCGCAATTGGTCAAGTTTAGAGGTCATGATGATTTCCTTCATATCTCTTGCCGGCAAACCCATTTTGAACGGTCGGGCGCGGCGAGCCTCCCGGGCCGCTTCAACAGCAGCAACGCCCTATCCAATGGATAGCGCGCTGTGATGTTTGTTGCATGACTGTTGGCAATAAAAGGCGCCGGACGCAAGGCCAGGTTTGACAACAAACGGCATCGGGCATGCGGCTCACCCGTCATTTCCAAGTCAACACATCATATCAATCGATTTAGATGACGGTTTGACCGCGCTCAAGTCCATGTAGGGAAATTTTCACGTCACAGCTGCCCCTGCTCCCAGCCGAGCATTGCCCGTTTGCGGGTGATCCCCCAGTGATAGCCGGTCAGCGCCCCGCTTTTGCCGAGTGCGCGATGGCAGGGCACGACAAAGGAGACGGGGTTGCGGCCAACCGCCGCGCCAACGGCGCGTGAGGCCTTGGGCTGGCCGATATCACCGGCAATATCGGAATAGGTGACGGCACGGCCCATGGGGATCTGCAACAGCCGCTCCCAGACCTTGACCTGAAAATCGGTTCCGATCAGCACCACCCGCAACGGCTTGTCCGCCGACCATTCGGCCGGATTGAAGATGCGCGCGGCATAGCGGGCGGCAAGCGCATCATCGGCGATATAGGTCGCCTCCGGCCAGCGGCTGGCCATATCGTCAAAGGCGGCCTGTTCCTCACCCGGATCAGCAAAGGCAAGGCCGGCAAGGCCGCGCCGGGTCGCCATGACGAGCGCCTGACCGAAGGGCGAGGCAGCAAAGCCATAGCGGATTTCAAGTCCGGCACCGCGCGCCTTCCACTCACCCGGCGACATCGCCTCATGGGTGACGAAGAGATCATGAAGCCGGCCGGGACCGGACAGGCCGACTTCATAGGAGGCTTCCAGCAGCGGCAATTGCTCGGCCCCCAAAAGCCGTTTGGCATGGTTCAGCGTCACGGCCTGCAGAAAGGCCTTGGGCGAAAGCCCGGCCCAGCGGCTGAAGGTTTTCTGCAGCACGCTTTGACTGAGGCCGAGACTGGCCGCAATTTCCTCAAGGCCCGGCTGATCGCGATAATCCTCGCTGATCAGCGCGATCACATCGCAGATGATCCGGTAATCATCGCCGGCGGGCGTAATGTCCGTTGCGGGGCCTGTCATGCGTTCCAGATGGGCATTCATCTCACGTTCTCCTGCGGAAATGCGAGCAAAGCACGCCGGTGGACATGCCGCCACCCGTTTCTTGCCGGAGGCTCAGATCCGCCGTGTCACGCTGGCAAGAGCGGCCCGGAATGCATGCGCAAAACTCTCGCGCTCTTCCGGGTTGAGGAAGGCGCCGATCTCCGTCCCCTCGCCTCTCGCGGCAATCCGCATGGCGACAATGCCGATACCGGCCGAACGGTCCACATCCAGCCGCGCGCCAAAGGGGTTGAAGCGTCGCTCTTCCAGCCTCCCGGAGGGGAAAAGGCGGCGCACCAGGATGGTCTCGCGGCTGACAAAAACGGCCTCGCGCATGCGTGCAGCGCGATTGGAGACGGCAAAGGCAGTGATGATGGCCGCGACCGGCAGCACCGCAAAAAGCGCGATCGGCCAGGCGCCCTGATGCAGGAAAGCGATCAATTCAGTCATAGCGACAAGCCCCGAAAGCCCGATCAGAGCGCGAAAACCCTTGCGCCCCAGCGACCGATGGGGGAAAAGTTCCGCCGAAAAGACGGGCGGATCGCCGGAAATGTCGATTACGTGCTCGCTCATGGGAACTTGAGAATGATCAAAAAAGCCAGACCCGTATCCAGCACCGCCAGCGCCCGAAAGTCAAATCCTTCAAAGCGAGCATCGGCAAAGACGAAGCTGACATCTTATACGCCTGAGGAAATCCGCGAGATCTTTCGCCGGTTTTCGATCCAGCGGCCGGAACCCAAGGGCGAGCTGGACCACACCAATGCCTTCACGCTTCTGGTCGCCGTGGCGCTTTCCGCGCAGGCCACCGATGTCGGGGTCAACAAGGCGACGCGGGCGCTTTTTGCCGTGGTCGACACGCCGCAGCAAATGCTTGATCTCGGCGAGGAACGGCTGATCGGCTATATTAAGACCATCGGGCTTTACCGCAACAAGGCGAAGAATGTCATCGCCATGAGCCAGAAGCTGATAACCGATTTCGGCGGCGAGGTGCCAAAGACGCGGGAAGAACTGGTGACGCTGCCCGGCGTTGGCCGCAAGACCGCCAATGTCGTGATGTCGATGGCCTTTGGCATTGCCACCATCGCCGTCGACACGCACATTTTCCGGATCGCCAACCGGATCGGCCTTGCCCCCGGACCGACACCGGACAAGGTGGAGGCAAGCCTCGAAAAGGTGATCCCGCCGGACTACCTGTTCCACGCCCATCACTGGCTGATCCTGCATGGCCGCTATTGCTGCAAGGCGCGCAAGCCAGACTGTCAGGCCTGCGTGATCGCAGATCTCTGCAAGGCGGCCGAAAAAACGTCGGAAATGCCAGCGCCGCTGGTGCCGCTCACCTGAGCCTCAGCCGCCAGGCAGGCCCTGACGCGCTGATCTGAACAAGGGCGACATCGGGAACATTATACATCAAGCCCGTTACCGGCAAGGATTTCGATCCCCGCATGATGAGCCTTTGTGTCGGAAGCAGGATCAGTTCATTGCATTATAATCGTTGATAAACTTGGCCTGTTCCGGCGTTGCCGACTTCATCCAGCCGTCCGGCATGAGGGCACCGACTTTGCTCATCTTGATCATCGCCGCTTCGCCGGCGTCACTAACCGTCATGCCCTTAGGCGATCAGGGCCCCTTGATCCTTGGCCAGCGACTGCATCAGGGCAAAGCGGTTCTTCTCCGCATCGGCAGCAGCGGCCATGGCACCTGTCCCGTCTGCACGGCGCGGATCATGCCGGGGTGACAAAAGCGCTCCGTTCGGTCATTGAACGGTCAAGGATCATTCCTATGCTCGGAGAAAACGGGAGGACCTCATGGCCGAATTCAGCGATCTCACCGACATCGACGATCTGTGGAGCCTGCATGACCGCGTCTTTGCACTGCGCGGCATGGTGCTGAGCGAGGCACAGGCGATCCTGACCGGCTTCGGCCCTGACGCAACCGCCATGCCGGAAATGCGCAACCTCGCCCATTATCTGGCACTGCGCCATCATGATCTGCGGCCGTTGCAAAAAGCGCTGATGCGCCATGGCCTCTCCTCACTCGGACGGCTTGAAGCCCGTGTTCTGCCAACGCTTGATGCCGTGCTTGTGGCGCTTGCAGCCCTTGCCGGGCGCGACAGCGCCGCTATTTTGCCGGACCAGAGCGACTTCTTTGATGGTGAACGACGGCTGGAAGAAGCCGCTGATCTGATGTTCGGCCGGCCGGGCGGCGCGCGGCGCAGCCGCATCATGGTGACCCTGCCTCAAGACGCTGCGACAGACCCGGCGCTTCTGAGCGATCTTGCCCGGCGCGGCATGGATATCGCCCGGATCAACTGCGCCCATGACAGTCCTGAGGATTGGGCAGCCATGGCCGCCAATCTTGAGACCGCCCGCAAGGTGACCGGACGGCGATTGCATCTGATGATGGATATTGCCGGGCCGAAAATCCGCACCGGCAACGTGGCAACGGCAGAAAGGAAGATCAGGATCGAGACCGGCGAGAGGATCCGCCTTCTGACCGGCGATATCCCGCGCATTGACGAAACCATCCGGTTTTCCGCCTGTGTTTCACTGCCGGAAATGGTGACGCGGCTAAAGGTCGGTGACCGGCTGCTCTATGATGACGGCAAGATGGAAGCGGTGGTTGAAAGCATCAGCGACAACGAGGCGATCATTCGCGCCGTGCGGGTCAAGGCCGGTGGGGTGAAGCTGAAACCGGAAAAGGGGCTGAACCTGCCTGACACGGCGCTCGGCCTGTCGCCCCTCACCGCCAAGGACGAGGCCGATATCAAAAGCGTGATCGGCCTTGCCGATATGATCGGCTATTCCTTCGTCTCGCGGCCGGAAGATCTCGACCTTCTCGACCGGGAACTGTCTGCCGGGGGTGCGGCCAATCCCGGCCTTGGCGTGGTGGCGAAGATCGAACGGCCAGAGGCGGTGAAAAACCTGCCGGCGCTGATTGCCCGCGCTGCCGGAAAACGCCCCTTTGCGGTGATGATCGCCCGCGGCGACCTTGCCGCCGAAATCGGCTTCGAACGGCTGGCGGAGATGCAGGAGGAGATATTGTGGATCTGCGAGGCGGCCAGCGTGCCGGTAATCTGGGCCACCCAGGTGCTGGAAAGCCTGGTCAAATCCGGCGTTCCCTCACGCGGCGAGATGACCGATGCCGCCATGGGCGCACGCGCCGAATGCGTGATGCTGAACAAGGGCCCGGCGATCGGCGAAGCCGTTTCCGTGCTCGACCGCCTGCTCACCCGCATGGATGCCCACATCTTCAAGAAGACGCCCGAATTGCGGGCGCTGAAGAGTTGGTAGAAACTTCAACAACAGACCTCCACCGCCCTCGATCCAAAATTCGGAAAGGCTGCAGCCATGCATTGCTTGCGCATCTATGCCACGCCAGACGGGGAATCTCATTTTGGCGAGATCGATCTGCCGACAACCAAGACCGCCGTGCATCCGGATGCGGTTGCCTTCGACGTCACCGCCAGCTATCCGGCATCACGCATGCGCATCACCCACATTCCGGCCGGCATGCGCGAAGTTGCCTGGCACACCGTTCCGGAACCGGTTCTGACAGTACGGCTCGACGGTGCGGTTGAATATGAAACAAGCGACGGCGCGGTTCGCCACGTCACCGCCGGGACATTCGTGCTGGTTGAGGACACGCATGGCAAGGGACATCTCTCCCGTCATTCGCCAGAAGCGCAGACCGTGATCTGGATTTCACTGCCGAATGGCCTGGCCCCGCCATCCGCCTGAAACGCTGGGGAATATTCTTCATCACCCCCTGAGGCTGACCTTTGACAGGGCGGCGAGGTCCTCATTGCCGTGTCCCTCGTCGATACCTTGCGCGATCCGGTCACGCAGAAGCGCAATCAGCGGCACGTCGGCATCGGAACCGGCCGCCGCCAGCGCCAGACGGATATCCTTGGCGGCAAGGGTGAGCGTAAAGCCGACGCTGTCATCGCCGCTGATGATCTTGGCGCCATACCCCTTGTAGACCGGCGCCGAAAACAGCGTATTGAGCATGATATCAAGAAAGGCGGCGCGCGAGACACCATAGGTCTCGGAAATGGCCGCGGCCTCGGCCATCGCCTCCACTGCATTGACCAGCATGGCGTTGCCGGAAAGCTTTACCGCGCTTGCCATTTCGGGTCTTTCGCCGACGATATAGGTCTTCTGGCCGATCAGGTCGAGAACCGGCCTTGCCCTTGCGATGACCGCAGCATCCCCGGCGGCGATGATATTGAGCTTGCCAGCCGCTGCCACATCGGGGCGGCCAAAAACCGGCGCCATCAGGAAGTTAAGACCGAGACGGGCATGAAGGCCGGTCAGTTCAGCGGCAAAGCCGGTCGAGATCGTCGACATGACGATGTGGATCGCGTTCTTGCCTGCCCTTTCCAGAGCGCCGCTGTCGAGAAGGGCGGCACGGATTGCATCATCATCGGACAGCATGGTGATCACCACATCGGCATCAAAGGCATCGGCCGGATCGCCAAGCACGCCCACGCCATCAAGCGTGACGCCGGAGCGGTTCCAGGCGCTGACCTGGCAGGCGCCGGTTCCGGCCAGATGGGCGGCAATGGCGCGGCCCATATGACCAAGTCCGATAAGAGCGATGTTGAGCATTCTGGGATCCTCTGGCAATGGTCGCTGCCGTCACCTGCGACAGGACGGGGTTTGCCGCAGACTGTAACCCGCAGATGACGAAAAAAGGGCACCTATTCGACAATCGCCACGGATTTTACCTGGGCGAAGACGTCCATGCCGGGATGAAGGCCGAGCAGATCGGCCGAGCGTGCCGTCAGCCGGGCCAGAAGCGGCGTGCCGCCAGCATCGATCTTCACCGCCAGAACCGCCGGATGCTCGCCGGTGGCAATTTCGGTGACCACCGCCGGGAAGCGGTTCATGATGGACGACGGCGTATCGCTGGCACCAAGGCCAAGCGATACATCGCGGGCCAGCACCATGACCCGGAGCGACGAACCGATCGGCAGTCCGGGATCGCGCACAAAAAGCGTGCCGCCGGAAAAGCTGACCCGTGCCAGATGATATTGCGGGTCGATCGCCTCAACGGTGGCGGTGATGGCAACGCCTGCATTTTCATCACGGCGGATCGGCAGATCGAGCCTTGCAAGCGTCTCGGTCAGCGGGCCGGAGGCCAGCACCCGCCCCGCCTCCACGACAGCCAGATGATCGGCAAGCCGTGCCACCTCATCCGGCGCATGAGTGACGTAGACAACCGGGATCGACAGATTTTTGCGCAAGGATTCCAGATAGGGCAGGATTTCGCGCTTGGAGGCGAGATCAAGCGCCGAAAGCGGTTCATCCATCAAGAGGAGTTTCGGCTCGGTCAGCAGTGCGCGGCCGATCGCAACGCGCTGCCGTTCGCCGCCGGACAGATTGCGTGGTGCGCGCTGCAGCAGATGGCCGATGCCAAGCAGCAAAACCAGATGGTCAAAACGGGCCTGTGCCTTTTCGCGCGCCGGCCGGTCGAGCCGCTTCAGGCCGAAGACGAGATTGTCCCTGACCGAGAGATGGGCAAACAGATTGGCCTGCTGGAAGACATAGCCGACGGCGCGACGGTGGGCCGGAAGGAAGGTTCCGCCGTCCTGCCAGGTCTCGCCGCCGATGGCAAAATGTCCCTCCGGCAGCCGGTTCAACCCGGCAAAGGCGCGCAGGATAGAGGTCTTGCCACAGCCCGACGGACCGAACAGCGCGGTGACGCCATTGGCCGGAAAGACAAAATCGGCATCGAGCCGGAAGGAACCGAGCGGACCGGCAAAACGGGCGGAAAGCATGGGTTCACTCATGACAGCCGGTTCCTCAGCCGCTTTTCGATCAGCATCATCGACAAGATGACGATGAAGGAAAAGACCACCATGGAGCCCGCCAGAATATTGGCCTTGCCCCATTCCAGCGTCTCGACATAATCGTAGATCGCCACCGAGAGCACCTTGGTCTTGCCGGGAATATTGCCGCCAATCATCAAGACGACACCGAATTCACCGACCGTATGGGCAAAGCCCAGAATGGCCCCGGTGAGAATGCCCGGCCGGGCCAGCGGCAGGGCGACAGTGAAGAAGCGGTCGAGCGGGCCTGCCCTGAGGGTCGCCGCCGCCTCCAGCGGTTCCTCGCCGAAAGCCTCGAAGGCATTGCGGATTGGCTGCACGGCAAAGGGCAGCGAATAGATCACCGATCCGACGACCAGACCGGCAAAGGTAAAGGGAAGCGTGAAGCCGATCACCGATTTCAAAGCCTGACCAAGTGCGCTTTGCGGACTGAAGGCCAGCAGAAGATAAAAGCCGAGCACGGTCGGCGGCAGCACCAGCGGCAGGGAGACAATGGCGCCCACCGCCTCCTTCCACCAGGCTTTCGAACGCGCCAGCCACCAGGCAATCGGAATCCCCACCACCAGAAGGAAAACGGTGGTGAGGACTGCGAGCTTCAAGGTCAGAAAGACGGCTTCGGCCATGGGGAAATCCAACAAGGCGTGGTGACTGGCAACGCGGCGCTATTCGACGGCGTAGCCATAGCTTTCAATGATCTTATGGGCGGTGTCGCTTTTCAGGAAGTCCATAAAGGCCTTCGACGTTTCGTCATCGGCTCCGGTCTTGAGCAGAACGGCATCCTGTTTGATCGGCGTATAGAGATCGGCCGGAACCACCCATTGCGAGCCGCCTTCGGTATCAATCACCTGCGACAATGCGACAAAGCCGAGCTCGGCATTGCCGGTGGTGACGAACTGATAGGTCTGGGAAATGCTGTCACCCTGGACGATCTTCGGCGTCAGCGTGTCATAGAGACCGAGCGCCTTCATGGTTTCAACGGCGGCAGCGCCGTAAGGTGCGGCATCGGGATTGGCGATGGCAATCTTGTCGAAGCCGTCCTCGCTCTTGAGCACGGCGCCTTCATCATCCACCAGTCCGGCATCGCTGCTGTAAAGCACCAGCTTGCCGATCGCATAGGTGAATTCCGAGCCTTCGACCGCGAGATCCTCCGTCACCGCCTTTTCCGGCCGGGCCTGATCAGCGGCGAGGAAGACGGTGAAGGGGGCACCATTGGCGATCTGGGTATAGAGCTTGCCGGTGGAGCCGAAGGACAGCACGGCGTCATTACCGGTTTCCTGATTGAAGGCGGCGGCAATATCCTTGGCGGCCTCGGTGAAATTGGCGGCCACGGCAACATTGATCTCACCGGCAAAGGCTCCGGCCGGGAGAAGGGCTGCAACAGCGGCAAGAAGGGCAAATGTCTTTTTCATCGTTTCGATCCTGATTAAGGGCGCTCAGCCGAGCGCGAGAATGATCTGGGAGGATTTGATCAGCGCGGTCACGCTTTTGCCGGGGGCAAGCGCCAGCCCCTCGGCACTGTCATCGGTAACGATGGCACAGAGCGTCTTCCCCTCGCCGATATCGAGCACGACCTCGGCATTGACCGCGCCGGGTTCAACCGAGATCACCATGCCGGTGATGCGGTTGCGGGCCGAGGTCATGATCTTTTCATCGTCCTCGATCAGGATCGGGGTCGAGGCCTTGATCAGCGCATAGGCCTGAACGCCGGGCGCGATCTTCAGATTGGCGACGCTCTGCTCGGTAATGATCACCGTCAGCGTGACATCGGGTGAAATTTTCAGAAGAACTTCGGCATTGACGGCACCGTGGGTCACGGCCTCGATCGTGCCGTGATAGCAATTTCGGGCACTGGTTCGCATAACGGGGCTCCAGAGAAGCGAGTTGGCGGGAAAGGAAATCGAAGGATCACCCGAAATCGTGGTTTCAAGACCGGATATGATCTCGCCAAGTGTGGCGGTGAGCAGCCGGTGAACGGCAAGCGCGCGCCGGCCCTCCTCGGTCACCTCGGCTCCGCCGCCGTGGGCACCACCCGGCCGCTTGATGATCAGCGGACGCGGAAACAGGTTGTTCATGGCGTTCACCGCATCCCAGGCGGCCTTGTAGGAAAGGCCAACTGCCTTTGCGGCTGCCGAAATCGAGCCGAGACGGTCAATCTCGGCCAGAAGGGCGAAACGCTCCTCACCGGCGCGGTCACCGGTCTGGTTTTCGAATGTCAGTGCTGGCTGAATGCTGCCCTTGACCATATCCTTCGATCCCTTGGCTTGAGCGTTATGTAGTTCGACTACATAACGCATGACAGACTCAAAGCAAACCCTGTGCCAGAACGGAAACGCTTCGCTGAGGGGCATTCAGCCAGGCGATATAGGCTTTCCGTGTCACAAAGCCGACAATCGCGGTCCCGTCAGGTCGGAAACCTGACACGAAAGGCAACATCACTGCCGGATCACGCCCCGGCGTGAAACAGGCCCTCGGCCGGTGCGGCATTGCGGATCCGCGCCAGCCGGCTTTCACCATCCTCAGTCCCGAAGCAGTCCTCGAAATCGTCACATTGCCTGCAGGACGGCGCGGTGCACAGCACAAACCCCTCCGCCTCGCACAGCGCCCGATAGAAGTACTTCTTCCACTTCATGTTGCTGGTATTCCCTGCCGCAAGGGTTGGAAAATTCCGATAGAGCATACGCGACAGTTCCGGCCGGGAGAAAAGACCGAGATCCTGCCAGAGATGATCGTCATGCATGGCGCGGCGTGCCACAATCCTGGCAAAGAGCGGTGCAAGCTCCAGGCCGTTGGCTGCATGGCGCAGCAGCAATTGCTGGAGCATCGCCTCTTCGTCATCAATGACGGGGGCTTCGCAGGCAACGAAATCGAAGAGCCGGCGATCCAGGCCGGGAAAATTGCGGTTGATGAGGCGTGAAAGCTCCGACAGCGTCAGACCGGTTGCCGCACTGATAGAGGGACTAGCCCCCTCCTCCACCTCGAAGCGGGCAAGCGACAGCACGCAGGCCATCACGTGACGGTCAAAGCCGGTTTCCGCATCAATCGCCGGCCATTGCGCGGCAAGAAGATAGGCATAGGTATCGGCAAACATTTCGCTCTCCTTCTCCTGTTGACCCGGCGCTTGAACCATCGCCTTCAAATCTCGAAACCGGCGCGCGCTCATGCGGTCAGTCTTCAAACCGGTGCGGGAGCGCATCGAAGCGCCAGCACGCCCCCGCACCGACCATCCCCGCTTAACGGGAAGGTTCACGCGGCAAGCGCTGCCGCCGGGACATGCGTCTGGCAGCCCTTGGGACAGACCCGCGAACAGGCGCCGCAACCGATACAGGCGCCGGCCTTGTCCACCACCATGATCATGCGGTTCAGCTCGCCGTCGAAATCATCATCCTCATCCTCGTCGCAGATGCCGAGAATCGCGCCCTCATCGTCAACGCCGTAGAGATGCATCACATCGCGCGAACAGACCTTGTAGCAACGGCCGCAGCCAATGCAGGTCGCCCCGTCAATCGCGGTGAGATATTCCGGCATCCAGGCCGAGCCGTCGCGGGTCTTGAAATCCTCGCTCATGCGCCCGCCTCCATCGCTGCCAGTTCCTTCTTGGCAGCATCAAGCTCGGCGAAGACCTTATAGGTCTTCTCGGCGACAGCGACGATCTCGCCCCAGTTGACCGGCAGGTCCTCGGCCAGATCATGCAGCTCCATCTTGGCATTGCCAGCACGCGAATTGAGCTTGCGAACCTTCTTCTGCATTTCGTCGAAATCGCTCATCGGCCCGCCCTCAAAGCTTTGCAACGTCAGGCCAGGCCGCGACCATCGCCACCGCTTCGGCCACCAGTTTCGACCCTGCCTCATCCATCTTTTCCAGGCTTTCAAAGCCGAAACGATGCACATCGCGCAGCGATTTCACCAGCACGACAAGCCGCCCGCAGGTCAGAAGCACCCGGCCGAAGCCTTCGTGATGCATCTTCATCATCGGCGAGGCGATAATGCCGGTCTCCTTCTCGATGGCGAGGCCGATGGCGGAATAATAGATCTCCAGCCGCCACAGCACATCCGGGTCCGGATCACCGATGATCGGAATGTCCTTCCGCTGCGCTTTGGTGACGATGTAATCCTCCAGGATGGAGGCATCGCTGCGCCCCTCCCAGGTGTCATAGACATCCTGGGCGCGCATCAGCTGCACCAGGCTTTTCATGAAGGATGTCATTTCTCCATCCGGCGATGTGATGGCCGGCGATGCGGTGGCAAGGGGCGCAGTCTCTGTCATTCTCTCACTCCTGATCATCATCGAAATCGGGTTTCTTTGGCGCAACGCCGGCCTCGGCCAGCACCTTGCGGAGCCAGGGCGGCGGCGCGTTCTTCAGCATGGTCTGGGTGCGGGCGATCACCTCGGAAATCGGACTTTCGCCCGGCACCTTGATCGGGTGGATTTTCGCGGCAACGACTTTCGCCGCAGACGGGCCGCCAATTGCCAGGCAGAAGAGCAGATGCGCACTCTTGAGCGCATCGACCTTGGGCGTGATCCGGTCATCCCCGTCGGTTTTGTGTTCGCCGGTCTCCGCCGAAACATCGTCAAAGGCCAGCGCCTCGACAAAGCGCGCCTCCTCCGGTGTCACATCGTAAAGGGCGAAAAACCGCGCCGAGCCGAAATGGGCGTTAAGGTTTTTCATATCCTGCGTCGCAATCGCGATGCGAAGCGCCCCGGCTGGACGCGCAGGCGCAGGCCCGCGCTCGGCATCAGTGACGAGCGAGAGACGGCGGACGGTGGCTGTCATGGTCTTGCTCCCGTTTGAGGAAAGGGTTCAGGTCTTCCGGCGTGGCATGGTGATCCACGGCCTGGAAAATATTGGCGGCCTCAAAAATCAGGTTGCGCGCGCCCTCATAGAGAATGGTCTTGCGGTGCTGACTGCCAAGCCGGTCGAACACCGGAAAGCCGACCCGCATCAGCGGCAGGTGCAGCCGGGCGGAGGCCTGACGGCCATGAGAATGGGTGACGAGAAGATCAGCCCCGGCAACGCCTGCCATATCCTCGAAATCGGAAAGATCACCCACCTTGACGACCTCTACCGGCATATGCGGCAGGATCTTCGATGTGCCTGTCGTGGTCACAGCAGTGACGATCTCAGCGCCCATCCCGAGAAAGAAGGTCGAGAACTGGTAGAGAAGATCCGGCTCGGCGGCGATGGCGATCTTCTTTCCGGAAAAGAAGAAATGCCCGTCGAGCAGCGCATCCTGCAGCTGCGCCCGGCGGCGGCGGATCTTTGCCGGCACCTTTTGCCCCGACAGGGTGGCCAGCAGCTGAATGAAACGGTCTGCGGCCTTCAGGCCGGTCAGCTGGCGAAACAGCGTATAGTCAAGCCCGGTGCGGCGCTTCAGCGCCTCTGCCGGACCACGCATATGTTCACCAACGGCAATCACATGGGCGCAGGTTCCGAGATCACGGATATCCTCCACAGTGGTGCCGCCATAGGTGGTCGGGATCCAGCGATCCGGCACCGTGCCATCCAGCGCACCGGAAATATCCGGCAGGATAACCGGCGTGAGCGAGAAGGCCTCGGCGCTGTCGCGCAAATCCTCGATATCGGCCACGGTGAGATTGGAACCGGCAAGGATGGCGATCTTTTGGCGATCACGCGGGGCGATCGTTTCAAGCGTGATGGTCTCGATCATGGCTGTGACGGCGCGCGCCCAGCCCTCCTCGATCGAGCCTTCGAAATCCGGCGTCGAGGCAAAGACGACCTCGGTGCCTTCCAGTTCTGCCGCACGCTTTTTCCGGATGCGCGCAAGATCACCGGCAAAGTCCTCGCCGCGCGTTTCCACCAGCGCCGTGGTGCAAAGCCCGATCAGCTTCGGTTTGGAGCGGTTCTTGATGTTGAGGATCGCTTCTTCCAGATGATCGGCACCGCCGAGAATGGTGGCAACCTCATCCATCGCCGTTGTCTGCAGCGGGATCGCTTCCTTGAAATGGCGGACAAACAGGACAAGCGCAAAGGCCGTACAGCCCTGAGACCCGTGAAACAGCGGCATGGCGCCATCAACACCGAGATAGGCATAGGCTGCCCCCAGCGTCTGCGAGGATTTCAGCGGATTTTCGGCCGCATATTTGCTCTGGCTGACAATTTCGGCCATCAGCAATCTCCCGTCTCATCGACAACACTTGTCTCGAATTTTCGGAATGCATGAACCGGCGCAGCGATCTCCGTTTCAACAGCCGCGCCATCGCCGTCGCTGCAGACGACGAGATTGCCATCGGCATCGAAGGGAGCGGGTTCGCGCACCGCAGCGAAAACCGGGTTGTGAATGGCAAGGTCGATCTGGCGCACCAGTTCGACAATGCCGTCATAGCCGGCATAGGGATTGTGGCGCTCCTGATTGATGTCGAGCCAGGGCATCTTGGCCTTCAGCGCGATAAACTGGGTGCGCCCGCCCGACAGCATGATATCGGCGCGGTTTTCCTTCAGCATGGCGTAGATCTCCTTCGGTGCCATTGCCTCGAAGGAATGGTTCTCCCCCTTGAAGATCGCCTTGATGCGCTCCTTGTCCTCGTCGGTCGATTTCTTCACCGAGGTGGCGACGATCTCCATGCCGGCATATTGCAGCGCATTGACCACCGACCAGCTTTTCACCCCGCCGGTATTGAGCAGCACGCGCTTGCCGGCCAGGCGCGGGCGGAAGGCGGCAAGGCGTTGATTGGCAAGCGCCTCCTCCTCGGCAATCAGCGCTTCCGTTCGCGAAAGGAGATCGCGCGGTGCGCCACGCGCCACCAGCATGGTCGCCAGCTGCCGCAGCGCATCCGACGTATCGGAAACGCCATAGAAAGAGCCTTCGAAATAGGGAATGCCATAGCGCTCCTCCATCTTGCGGGCGAGGTTGATCAGCGCGGTGGAACAGACCATCATCGTCGCATTGGCGCGGTGCGCAGTGGCTATATCATGATAGCGCGCATCGCCCGGAAAGACGCAGCGGATGCGCATGCCAAGCTTTTCGATCAGCGGCTTCACCGACCAGAATTCGCCCGAAAGGTTATATTCGCCGAGAATGTTGATATCGAGCGGCGAGATATCGTCAGGCTCACGCGTGCCGATGACATGATCGAGCATCGCCTCGCCGGCGAGCTTGTTGCCGAGGTTCTTCGATCCAACAAAACCGGGCGCATTGACAGGGATAACCGGAAGTCCGAATTTCTCCGCTGCCCGGCGACAGACGGCGTCGATGTCATCGCCGATCAGTGCAGTGACACAGGTGGAATAGACGAAAATTGCGGGCGGCGCGTATTTCTCCGCGATCTCGCGAATGGCCCGGAAGAGCTTTTTCTCCCCCTGCCCCATGACGATATCAAGCTCGGTGAGATCGGTGGTGAAGGAACGGCGCCACAGATCCGGGCCCGAGGACGCCGCATGACGATTGTCCCAGCTATTGCCCTCGCAGGCCAGCGGCGCATGGATCAGATGGGCGACATCCGTCACCGGCTGCAGCACGATCTTGGCGCCGTCAAAGGCACAGCCGCCAGCCGCCGCACCCGGCGTCAGCGGCTTGGAACAGCCTTTCTTGCGGGCTTTTTCGTCCTTGGTCTGGTTCTTGTCGCAGCCCGGCTCGTTGAAGAGATCAGCCACTTTCGCCTTCAGTTCCGCCATGTCGTCACACCTTCCGCTTTGATGTCACTTGAGGTGAAAACCGGCCGCACGAAGGGACTGTGCGGCCGGTCAATTGCTCCTATCGAGTGAGATCGAAGGAGTAGTCGGTCTTGCCGGGGATTTCCGTTTCGCGGTCGGCGAGATCGAAGAACTTGTCGAGGATCTCGGTCAGCACGCGCAGCCCGCCCTGATAGCCCATGGTGGGGAAACGGTGATGGTGATGCCGGTCGAAGATCGGGAAGGTCAGCCGCAGCAACGGCGTGCCGGTATCGCGTTCCAGATATTTGCCATAGGAAGAGCCGATCAGGAGATCGACCGGTTCCGTGAACATCAGCGAGCGCATGGCCCAGAGATCCTTGCCCGGCCAGGCCTTGCAATCCTTGCCGAAGGGCGAAGTGTCGAACAGATCCTGCATCTCCTGCGCCCAGACCTTGCCGCCGTTGGTGGCCAGGCAATGGACCGGCTCGCCGCCGGTTTCCAGAATGAAGCGGGCCATGGCATAGACGAAATCCGGATCGCCATAGATCGCATAGCGCTTGCCATGCAGATAGGCCTGACTGTCGGCCATGGCATCGACGAGGCGGCCACGCTCCATTCTGAGCGCTTCAGGGATCTCCTTGCCGGTCATTTCCGAGAGTTTCATCAAAAGATCATCCGTGCCGCGAACGCCCATCGGATAATGCAGCGAAGCGGTCTTCTGGCCCTGTTCGGCGCAATATTCCAGCGTCTTTCTGGTGCAGTAATGCTGCAGCGACAGCGTCCATTCGGCATTCAGCGCATCGGCAATATCTTCAAGCTTCGTGCCGCCGTCATACATACGGAACTCGCCGTCCGAGGGCGTATCATAGGTGTCGGAGGCATCCTGAATGAAAGTGTATTCAACGCCCATCAGCGCCAGCATCCGCTTCAGCTCGCGGTTATTGCCAACGCAATAGCCGTCGAAACCGGGGATCAGATTGAAGCGACCGGTCACCTCCTCGCGGGTCTTGCCCTTCCAGAAATGTTCGAAAACGCCGCGCACCATATTGTCATAGCCATCGACATGGGAGCCGACGAAAGCAGGCGTATGGGCGAAGGGAACATCGAAGTCCTTCGGCACCGAGCCTTCATTCTTGGCGTTTTCGATGAAGCCATGCAGGTCATCACCGATGACTTCGGCCATGCAGGTGGTGGAGACGGCAATCATCTTCGGCTCATAGAGCGAATAGGTATTGGCCAGACCGTCGATCATGTTCTTCAGCCCGCCAAACACCGCAGCATCCTCGGTCATCGATGAGGAGACGGCCGAAGCCGGCTCCTTGAAGTGGCGCGACAGATGCGAGCGGTAATAGGCGACGCAGCCCTGCGACCCATGAACGAAAGACATGGTGCGCTCGAAGCCGGCAGCGGCAAACACCGCGCCGAGCGGCTGGCAGGCCTTGGCCGGATTGACGACGAGCGCCTCGCGGGCGAGGTTCTTCTCGCGATAGTCCCACGACTTGGTGAATTCGCGCTGGTCATCCACCCATTCGCCCGGATGCGGGCATTCGAAGTTTTCCTTCTTGTTCCTGAGCATTTCGACATATTCGGGCTCGCGGAACAGGGGCGCGTGGTCGAGTACTTTATCAGCCGACTGTGGCATGACGATCACCTCTTTGCCCGGCAGCTCCATACGGCGACACGGGCGTTTGAAAGGGGAATTGATGGGCTTTAGAGAGCCCGGTTCTCATGCATGGCGGGCCGTGACGGGGACGGCCCGGGCCGAAATCATTCCGCCGCGAGAAGCTGCGAAGGGTTTGCCTTCTTCTTCCAGGGGGCGTCATAAAGACCCCAGACCGGATTGTTGATGGCGAGATCCATGTCGCGGGCGAAGATCGCAAAGCCGTCATAGCCGTGATAGGGGCCGGAATAGTCCCAGCTATGCATCTGGCGGAAGGGAACGCCCATCTTCTGGACCGGGTATTTTTCCTTGATGCCGGAGCCGACCAGATCGGGGCGGATCCCCTCGATGAACTTTTCCAGCTCATAGCCGGTGACGTCGTCATAGATCAGCGTGCCATCCTTCACGTAATGGCCGGTGCGCTGGTAATCGTCGTTATGGGCAAACTCGTAACCCGTTCCGACGATCTTCATGCCGAGATCCTCATAGGCCGTCATGACGTGACGCGGGCGCAGGCCGCCGACATAGAGCATCACCGTCTTGCCATCGAGGCGCGGCTTGTATCTGGCGATCACCGCGTCAACCATCGGCTGATACTTGGCGATGACGGCTTCGGCCTTTTCCTCGATCTCCGGCCCGAAATGCTTGGCGATCGCACGCAGAGAGGCGGCAATCTGCGAGGGGCCGAAGAAATTATATTCCATCCACGCGATGCCGTATTTTTCTTCCATGTAGCGGCAGATATAGTTCATCGACCGGTAGCAATGGATCAGGTTGAGCTTCGCCTTGGGTGCGCGCTCCATCTCCGCCAGCGTCGCATCACCGGACCAGTTGCCGACAACGCGCAGGCCCATTTCCTCCAGCAGAATGCGCGAGGCCCAGGCATCACCGCCGATATTGTAGTCGCCGACAATGTTCACATCGTAGGGACCGGCTTCGAAATCGGCGTGCTTGTCTTCGTCTTCCAGCACCCAGTCGCGGATCGCATCATTGGCGATGTGGTGGCCAAGCGACTGCGACACACCGCGAAAGCCCTCGCAGCGTACCGGAACGATGGTCTTGTTGAGCTCTTTCTTCTTCTTGCGCGACACCGCCTCGATGTCGTCACCGATGAGGCCAATCGGACATTCGGACTGGACCGAAATCCCCTTGGCAAGCGGGAACAGCTCTTCGATCTCGTCGATCACCTTTTCGAGCTTCTTGTCGCCACCAAAGACAATGTCCTTCTCCTGAAAATCGGAGGTGAACTGCATGGTGACGAAACTGTCGATACCGGTGGTGCCGATATAATAATTGCGGCGCTGCGACCAGGAATATTGTCCGCAGCCAACCGGTCCGTGCGAGATATGAACCATATCCTTGACCGGGCCCCAGACAACGCCCTTGGAACCGGCATAGGCGCAGCCGCGAATGGTCATGACGCCCGGAATGGATTTGATGTTGGATTTGACCGAACATTCGGAAACCGGCTCGGCGCTTTCTGTTTCACCTTCGGCGGCCTTGGCAACCGAAAGATGTTTTTTGCGGCGCTTGGCCGCCTTGTCGGGATATTTCGACAGCACATCCTCGATCAGTTTCTCGTGGAGCTGGCTGTCATTTTCATAATCGAGGCTCATGGCTTTGCCTTTTTCAACGGGTCAGAAAAACGCGCCGTCGGCGCCGGTGGATATGTCGCGGGCGCGGCGGGTCAAGGCCGCCGCCCCCGCATGCCCCCGCCTATTCGGCAGCGGTTTCCTTGGCGGCGAGCTCGGCAAGCATCTGCTCGTCGGTCTTCATGATGCCGAAGTCGAGCAGCATGTCTTCCAGCTCTTCCATGGTGATCGGGGTCGGGATCGTGCCCTGACCCGAATTGTTATGGATCTTCTGCGCCAGCTGGCGGTATTCCTCGGCCTGCTGGCTGTTGGGCGCATACTGGATGACCGTCTGCTTGCGCAGTTCAGCGTGCTGAACAATGTTGTCGCGCGGGACGAAGTGGATCAGCTTGGAATTCAGCCGCTTGGCCAGCGCCTCGGCCAGATCCAGTTCGCGGTCGGTCTGGCGCTCGTTGCAGATCAGACCGCCGAGACGCACGCCGCCGGAATTGGCGTATTTGAGAATGCCCTTGGCAATGTTGTTGGCGGCATAAAGCGCCATCATCTCGCCGGACATGACGATGTAGATTTCCTGGGCCTTGTTCTCGCGGATCGGCATGGCGAAACCGCCACAGACGACGTCGCCGAGCACATCATAGGAAACATAGTCGACATCATCATAGGCGCCGTTTTCCTCGAGAAAGTTGATCGAGGTGATAACGCCGCGGCCGGCACAGCCGACGCCCGGCTCCGGGCCGCCGGATTCAACGCATTTGATGCCCTTATAGCCCATCTTCAGGACGTCCTCGAGTTCGAGATCCTCGACCGAGCCTTCCTGGGCGGCGAGATGCAGAACCGTGTCCTGGGCCTTGGAATTGAGGATGAGGCGGGTGGAGTCCGCCTTGGGGTCGCAACCGACAATCAGGATCTTCTGACCCAGATCGACGAGTGCGGCCAGCGTATTCTGGGAGGTGGTGGACTTGCCGATGCCACCCTTGCCGTAAAATGCGATCTGACGCAGACCGGACATATCGTCTTCCTTCCTTCGCGTTTTGACAAACGGAGCGGGTTCATTCCCTTGAGCTCCTCCGGCCGGCAGTCTCGACCGCCGCCGATCCATACCTTTCAAGCGCCGTGCCAGTTTGAATTTCGTGATTTTTCGATCTATTTTAATTATTGTTTTTCAATTACTTAATATGATTTCAATCCGGACAGCCACATCAGACAGCAACCCAACAGTTCCTGTCGCACACCCGACAAAAGCGACAGTTCCTGTCCGTTGGGATGGTTGCGGGCGATGCGCGGCAATGGCAGGATGCAAGGTGAAAACGGCCATGCCAACGGGACCCGGACACCATGACTGAGAGCCTTCACCTGCCGCTGATCCTGCTGGCGGCATTCATGGCGACTGCTTCGCCCGGACCGGCAACGCTTGCCATTGCCGGAACGTCACTGTCGTCCGGCAGGCGCGCCGGATTGTCGGTGGCGCTGGGCGTTGCCACTGGTTCGCTCAGCTGGTCGCTTGCCGCAGCCTTCGGCCTTGCCGCCCTGATGGCGGCCAGCGTCACGCTGTTTGAAATACTGCGCTATGCCGGTGCGGCCTATCTCGGTTTTCTCGCCTATAAGGCGGCCCGCGCGGCCATGAAAAAGGGGGAGCTTGACAGCCGCGCGCTTGCTGCTGCCTCGACCAGGCGCCTTTATATAAAGGGGTTGATGCTACATCTTACCAATCCCAAGGCGATCTTCTTCTTTGCGGCGCTCTATTCTGTCGGCGTGCCAGCGCAGGCGGGAGCTGCAACTCTGGCCGAGGTCATCATCGCCGTCGGCCTTCAAAGCACGGCTGTCTTCGTCACCTATGCGATGCTGTTTTCGCTTTCCGGTGTGGCGCGCATCTATCGCCGCCTTAACCGCATCTTCGAGGCCTGTTTTGCGGCCGTTTTCGGCCTGGCTGCCATCAAGGTTCTGACAACCCGGATCGGTTGAAGCCATCCCCGTCGGATTTTTGACAAAAGCTACTTTTTCTGTCGCAGACACGACGTTGTCGGATTCTCGACATTCGACAGAATCAACATAAATAACTGAAATATAATATTTATTTTCAGTGGCACGATATCTGCATGGTCATCATTGCGAAAAACCCGTTTCAAGGAGTTGAGCGATGATCACACTGACAGACAATGCCGCCGCAGCCGTCAAATCCGCGCTTTCCCAGGCAAAGGGTCCGGCCGAAGGGCTTCGAATCATGGTCGAGGCCGGCGGCTGCGCCGGGTTCAAATATATGATGGGGCTGGAAACGGCGACCCGTGACGGCGATGCCGTGATCGAAAGCGGTGGCGTCAAGGTTTTCGTCGATCAGGCCTCGCAGGCCCATGTGGCCGGCATGACGGTTGATTTCATCACCGGTCTGGAATCCTCCGGCTTCGTGTTCGAGAACCCGAATGCAACCAATAAATGCTCTTGTGGCAAGTCTTTCGGCTGAGGAGATGACCATGGAAGCGACCATGTCCCGCCAGAACACCGCTGAAGCGCTGGAAACCACCGAAGCGCTTGCCGCCGTCAAATACCGGCTGATCGAAAAGGCGATTGATGACCTGCGCCCGCGTCTTGCCCGTGATGGCGGCAATTGCGAACTTGTCGGCGTCGAGGGCAATACGGTGAAGCTTAAGCTGACTGGCACCTGTGTCGGCTGCCAGCTTGCAGCGCTGACAATGAACGGCATCCGTCAAAAGCTGATCGAGGCGACCAATCTGCCGCTGAGGATCCAGCCGGTAATGGGCGGTTGACGGATACGATCACGATGCTGACCTATCTCGACAATAATGCCACGACAAGGCCCGATCCGGCGGTTGTCGCCGCCATGCTGCCCTATTTCGGCGCGCATTTCGGCAATGCCGCGGCGAAGCATCAGGCCGGCGCGGCAGCGGCAGCGGCGGTTCGAAAGGCCCGCAAATCGGTGCAGCATCTTGTCGGCGCGCGTTCCGATGGCGAGATCCTGTTCACCTCCGGCGGCAGCGAGGGCGACAATGCCGCCATCCGCGCCGGCCTTGCCGCCCTGCCGGGTCGCAGCGAGATCGTCACCACCACCGTCGAACACCCCGCCATCCTGACGCTGTGCCGCCACCTTGAAGCGCGTGAGGGGGTGCGGCTGCGGCTTGTCCCGGTCGACCGCGAAGGCGGGCTTGATCTCGAAGCGCTCAGGACGGCCATTGGCCCGAAAACCGCACTCGTCAGCACCATGGCCGCCAATAATGAGACCGGGATCATCTTTCCGCTCAAGGTAATCGGCGAGATCGCCCATGCCGCCGGTGCGCTGTTCCATGTCGATGCCGTGCAGGCGGCGGGCCGCATCCCGGTCAATATCGTCGCCGATGATATCGACATGCTGACACTCTCGGCCCACAAACTGCACGGGCCGCAGGGGATCGGCGCGCTCTACCTTAGAAAAGGGATTGGCTTCTCGCCGCTGATCCATGGCGGTAGCCAGCAGCGCGGACGCCGCGCCGGCACCGAAAATCTCGCCGGAACCGTCGGCTTCGGCGTCGCCGCCGACCTCGCCATGACGCGGATGGCAGACGATGCAAGCCGGATGACGGCACTGCGCGACCGGCTGGAAACCGGCATTCTCCGCTTATGCCCGCAGGCCATGGCGGTGGGCAGCACCTTGAACCGGCTCGCCAACACATCACTGATCATCTTCCGCAATTTTAATACCGATGCGCTGCTCACCAGACTTGATCGCGCCGGCATCTGCTGTTCCGCCGGCTCGGCCTGCGGCGCGGGCCAATTGCTGCCAAGCCCGGTTCTGCTCGCCATGGGCTTTCGCGAGGCGGATGCCCGCGCGGGCCTGCGCTTCTCGCTGTCACGCGAAACCACGGCTGCGGAGATTGATCACGTCCTTTCCGTTCTGCCGCAAATCCTGAAAGCCGAGGCACCCGCCCGTCCTGAAAAGGCTGAAGCCCATGTCTGACGATCCGCTGTCTGAACCGCGCATGATCTTCCTCAACGACACCACGCTGCGCGATGGTGAACAGGCGCCAGGCGTCGCCTTCAGCCTGACCGACAAATTGCAGCTTGCTGAGGCGCTGGCGGCGAGCGGCGTGCCGGAACTGGAGATCGGCACACCGGTGATGGGGGCTGACGAGATCGCTGCGATCCGCGCCGTCTCGGCCCTCGACCTGCCGCTCAGGCTGATGGCCTGGTGCCGGATGAGCGAGCGTGACCTGGCAGCCGCCCGCGCGTCCGGCGTAACGGCGGTGAACCTGTCGCTGCCCGCCTCCGACCTGCAGCTTTCCGCCAAGCTCGGCATTGGCCGTGAAGCCGCACTGGCGCGGATTGACCAGATGGTGCGCCGGGCTAGGCAGGCCGGGCTTGAGGTGGCGGTTGGCTGCGAGGATGGCTCGCGCGCCGATCCTGCCCATCTTGGCAACGTCATCCATGTCGCCGCTGAAGCCGGTGCCTTCCGTGTCCGGATCGCCGACACGGTCGGCATTCTTGATCCGTTTTCCACCTTTGCCCTGTTGCAGCCACTCAGCGAAAACGCAAAGCTTCCGCTGGAATTTCACGCCCATAATGATCTGGGACTGGCAACGGCCAATGCGCTGGCCGCAGTAAAAGCGGGCGTCAACCACCTGTCCGTCACCGTTGGCGGGCTTGGCGAGCGCGCCGGCAATACCGCGCTGGAAGAGATCGCGGTGGCGCTTGCCACCCGGAATGACTGCCTCACCGGCATTGATCTTCAAAGCCTCACGGCACTGGCCGAACAGGTGGCGGAGGCCTCGGGCCGGGCGATTGCGCCGGGCAAGGCGATTGTCGGCCGCGATGTCTTTACCCATGAAAGCGGCATCCATGTTGCCGGGCTCTTGAAGGACAGCCGCACCTATCAGGGCATCGACCCGGCCATCATCGGCCGCTGCCACCGCATTGTCATCGGCAAGCATTCCGGTGCCGCAGCCGTCTGCCATGTTCTGGCGGAAAAAGGCATTACCGCCGATCCGGAGCTTGCCGCCCTTCTCGTCGCGCGGATCCGCCGCCATGCCGCCGATACGCGCCGCACCATCCCGCCGGACGATCTTGTCCGGCTCTATTCGACCCTTGAACGCGAAAGCCCGGCTTCCGCCGGCAGCAGGGAGACAGGTCCATGAGTTCATGTTCATCGACACCGCAAATCGATGTAAAGGATATATTGAAGCGGCTGAAGCAGCTGTCCTCGGCAGAGGATTTCTTCATGGCGCTCGGTGTCTTCTACGATCCGAAAGTGCTGGATGTGGCGCGGCTGCATATTCTGAAGCGCATGGGACAATATCTGGCGGAAGAGGATTTTGACGATCTGCCCGACAGCATCGTTGCTGCCCGTGCGCGCGCCACGCTGGAGCGCGCCTATGGCGAATTTGAAAGCGCCTCACCTTTGTCGAAACGGGTTTTCAAGGTGCTGAAAGACCATGATCCCGACCGGCCGGCAGAGGAACGCGGCGCCTTCGTGCCGCTTTCGGCCATCCTCGGCCCGATCGACGAGATTTAGGTTCCCTGAAGCGCATGCTGTGCCAACTTGGGCGGGTTCTTCGGGACCTGCCCTTTTTTCGTGCCCGATGCTGGCTGTCGCTGATCCGACGCTTCTATGTCGCAAGGCCGACAAAGACCAACCCGCTCTGTCACACTTCAAAAATAAATACATAAAAATCAATAATTTAATCCGCCACCCAAGGCGTGGCACGCTTTATGCTTTTTCTTTGCCAGAGATATTTCAAGCGCGAAAGGCGGACAAACATGCATATTGTCGTCTGTATC
The DNA here is from genome assembly GCF_006516955.1 of Martelella alba. Taxonomy (GTDB): domain Bacteria; phylum Pseudomonadota; class Alphaproteobacteria; order Rhizobiales; family Rhizobiaceae; genus Martelella; species Martelella alba. The sequence continues at coordinate 124,739 of NZ_VHLG01000012.1, read as the reverse complement.
AAGCAGGTTCCAGACTCAGCGCAGATCCGTGTCCACCCGGTCACCAATACGATCATGCGACAGGGCGTTCCGACCATCATCAACCCTTATGATCTCTTCTCGCTGGAAGAGGCACTGCGCCTGCGCGATACCCATGGCGGTGAAGTGACCGTTTTGACCATGGGGCCGCCGATGGCGGCGGATGCGCTGCGCAAGGCGCTCACCTATGGTGCCAACCGCGCTGTTCTGCTGACGGACCGCTATTTTGCCGGTTCCGACACGCTTGCCACCTCGTTCGCGCTGTCGGCGGCGATCGAGAAGATCGGCCGCGATTTCGGCGCGCCCGATGTGGTTTTCACCGGCAAGCAGACGATTGATGGCGACACTGCCCAGGTCGGCCCCGGTATCGCCAAGCGCCTCGGCCTCAACCAGCTTACCTATGTCGCCAAACTTGGCCCGCTTGATCTGGAGGCCCGCGCCATCACCGTGGAGCGGCGCGCCGAGGGCGGCGTACAGGTGCTGAAGACAAAGCTGCCCTGCCTCATCACCATGCTGGAAGGCACCAATGATATTCGCCGTGGATCACTCAATGATGCGCTCAGCGCCGCCCGCGCCGAAGTGATCACCTGGTCGGCGGCAGAGGCCGGTATCGAGGATCTGCTGAAATGTGGATTGCGTGGCTCGCCCACCGTGGTGAAGCGGATTTTCTCGCCGCAGCCACGTTCGGAAAAAGCCGCCGTCATTGCCGTCGCCGATGACAATCCCCGCGATCTCGCCGAAGCGCTGATCGAGGATCTGATGAAACGACAACCCCATCTCGAAGCCGATCTGGCCGAGCTGGCCCAGCGCTGAAAGGGACAAGACCATGCCTGAGGCAAAACCAGCCCCCCGCCCTGCTGCCGGTCGCGGCGGCATGAAGAAAGAACTGCCGGACCATTTCAAGGCCTATCGTCATGTCTGGGTCGCCATCGAAATGGAGCGCGGTGCCGTCCATCCGGTCTCCTTCGAACTTTTGGGCGAAGGCCGTAAACTCGCCGACAAGCTTGGTGTTGAACTGGCAGCCGTCGTCATGGGGCCGCCGGGCGAGGCAACACGTCATGCCATTGCCGAAGCCTTCTGCTACGGCGCCGACATGGCTTATCTGGTCGAAGACGACATTCTCCACGACTATCGCAACGAGCCCTATACCAAGGCGATGACCGATCTGGTCAACACCTACAAGCCCGAGATCCTGCTGCTTGGCGCCACCACGCTTGGCCGCGATCTCGCCGGTTCGGTTGCCACCACGCTGAAGACGGGCCTCACCGCCGATTGCACCGCGCTCGATGTCGACGATGACAAGTCGCTGGCCGCCACCCGGCCGACTTTCGGCGGCTCACTGCTCTGCACCATCTATACGCTGAATTTCCGCCCGCAAATGGCAACGATCCGCCCCCGCGTGATGTCGATGCCCGACCGTGTCGAACGCCCGGTCGGCAAAGTCGTCGAGGTGAAGCTTGATCTCAAGGAAGAAAGCATCATCACCAAGATCCTGGATTTTATTCCCGATGCCCAGTCGCACAAGGCCAACCTTGCCTATGCCGATGTCGTCATTGCCGGCGGCATGGGGCTTGGTGCACTGGAAAACATGCAGCTGGTGAAGAACCTCGCCACCACACTCGGCGCCGAATATGGCTGTTCGCGGCCGGTGGTGCAGAAAGGCTGGATGCCGGCGGAACGCCAGGTGGGACAGACCGGCAAGACAATCCGTCCGAAGCTCTATATCGCCGCCGGCATTTCCGGCGCGATCCAGCATCGCGTCGGCGTCGAGGGCGCCGATCTGATCGTCGCCATCAACACCGATCCCGCAGCGCCGATTTTCGATTTCGCTCATGTCGGTCTCGTGACTGACGCAATCCGGTTTCTGCCCGCGCTGACGGAAGCCTTCAAGCGGCGGCTTTCGCCGCATAACCGCGACAAGATCGCAAGCTGACGGAGAGTGGACCATGATTGATGAAAAATTCGATGCCATCGTCGTCGGTGCCGGTATGGCCGGCAATGCAGCAGCCTATGTCATGGCCTCGAAAGGCATGAAGGTGCTGCAACTGGAACGCGGCGAATATTCCGGCTCCAAGAATGTCCAGGGCGCCATCATGTATGCCAACATGCTGGAAAAGATCATTCCGGATTTTCGCGAGGATGCGCCGCTGGAGCGCCATATCGTCGAACAGCGTTTCTTCATGATGAATGATAGCTCGCATACGGGCATGCAGTACCGGTCCGATGACTTCAACGAAGAAAAGCCGAACCGCTACACCATCATCCGCTCGCAATTCGACAAGTGGTTCAATGCAAAGGTCCGCGAGGCCGGTGCGACCGTGCTCTGCGAAACCACCGTGACCGAACTTGTCCGTGACACAAAAGGCAAGGTGATCGGGGTCAAGACCGACCGCACCGGCGGCGCGATCATGGCCGATGTCGTGGTGCTGGCCGAGGGCGTCAACGGGCTGCTTGCCACCCGCGCCGGGCTGCGCCATACGCCGAAGGCGGAAACCGTGGCGCTGGCGGTGAAGGAAATGCATTTCCTGCCCGAAGAGGTGATCTGCCAGCGTTTTGGCCTCACCGGCAATGAGGGCGTGGTGGTGGAGGCGATCGGCACTTTCTCCAAGGGTATGACCGGTCTCGCCTTCCTCTATACCAACCGCGAATCCATTTCGCTTGGCGTCGGCTGTCTGGTCTCCGAATTCGCCGAGCAGCAGGAAAGCCCCTATGAGATGCTGGAGGTGCTGAAGCGCCATCCCTCTATCAGATCGCTGATTGCCGGTTCCGAGGTGAAGGAATATTCGGCCCATCTGATCCCCGAAGGCGGGTTCAAGGCCGTGCCCCAACTCTATGGCGATGGCTGGGTACAGGTGGGGGATGCGGCGCATTTCAACAATGCGGTTCACCGCGAAGGTTCCAACCTGGCGATGACCTCCGGCCGCATGGCGGCGGAGGCCATCTTCGATATCAAGACCCGGCATGAGCCGATGACCAGCGCCAATCTGGCACTCTACAAGAAGAAGCTCGACAATTCCTTTGTCATGAAGGACCTGAAGAAGCTGAAGCAGATGCCGGCGCTGATGCATACCAATTCGAAGAACTTCTTTCTCACCTATCCCGAGCTCACCAATAAGGCGATGCAGAATTTCCTGCGCGTCGACGGCACGCCGAAACGCACGGCCGAGCTTTCGATCATGAAGAGTTTCATCCGCGGGCGCTCCGCCGTCGGGCTGATGTCCGATGCCGTGCGCTTTGCCTTTGCCTGGCGTTGAAACCAACCAGACCCCGGAGACGACAATGACAACCATGGTGAAAAAGGTCCGCGTCGAGGACAAGCTCTATCAGAACCGCTATCTGGTCGATGTCGGCCGCCCGCATATCAAGGTCATGCCGCATGAGACGCCGAGCGCCAATCTTCTGGCGCTGACCAAGGTCTGCCCGGCCAAATGCTATGAACTCAACGACAAGGGCCAGGTGGAAATCACCGCTGATGGCTGCATGGAATGCGGCACCTGCCGGGTTTTGTGTGAAGCCGCCGGTGACATTCAGTGGAACTGGCCGCGCGGCGGCTATGGCGTGTTGTTCAAATTCGGCTGACCGATCATCCCGCGGCAGCCAGGCGAGCCCCGCCAGCAGCCTGGCCTGACGACAGCGCTTACACGTTTTGGTCGAGCGCTGTCGCAGCATCTGGCTAGAACAGGATTTTTGCATTGCAATACCAGATCGGCCTGAAGCCATGTTCGAAAATCGATTTTTTGATCAGACTTTATCCTGTTCGAATCTCTGATGAAATGCCTGGCTCCGGATGGTCTCCGGCACGTTGCATTGTCAGGAAATCCCGTATTTTCGGGCTTTTTGACGATTCTTAATTGACAATGATGAGAACCATTCTATCCTTGTGGGAAATCAGAAAAATACGCTCCTTGAGGACACCGCCCGGGACTTTTCGCTGTCGAATGGCATCCAGATTGATGCGGTCGCGAAGCGCCTGTTGCGCCTTTCGCACGGCAAAAGGCGGTGGCCATGGCATTTGCTAATACAACTCAGCGCACAGCGCGCACGGCCGATATTTCACTGAGCGGCATTTACGAGATTTCGAAAATTCTCGCAGAACCCGCCCGGCTTGAGCTGACGCTCGCCAATGTCGTCAATATCCTGTCCTCATTCTTGCAGATGCGCGGCGGCGCGATTGTCGTGATTGATGAAGGCGGGCTTCCGGAACTGACGGCCATTGCCGGCACATCGCTGCCGAAAGATGCCGGAGACAATCCGCCTGTGCCGCAGGCCGTAATTGACGAGATCGTCGCCACCGCAACACCACTGGTCATACCCGATGTGGCGGAGAGCGGTCTGTTTCACAAGCAGCGCGACGGCAAGCCGATCGCCTTTATCGGTGTGCCGGTCAAGGCGGCCTATAAGGTGCTCGGCACACTGTCGATCGACCGCGAGCGCGACGGTTCCAACATCTTCCGCTATGACGATGATGTGCGCTTTCTCACCATGGTCGCCAATCTTGTCGGCCAGACAATCCGCCTGCACCGGCTTTTGAGCGAGGATCGCCAGCGCATGCTGGAACAGCAGCGGCGGCTGGAAAAATCGCTGGAGGATGGTTCGCGGCGGCGGCTGCGCAAGGCCAGCCTTGATGGCAAGGCAAGCGGCATTGTCGGCTCCTCGCCTGCGGTCAGGCGCGTGCTGGAAATGGTCGAGATCGTTGCCGGGACCAATTCCACCGTGCTGCTGCGTGGTGAAAGCGGCACCGGCAAGGAGCTTTTTGCCCAGACGATCCATGCCCATTCCAAACGCAAGGATGCCCCCTTCATCAAACTCAACTGCGCGGCCTTGCCGGAAAGCGTATTGGAATCCGAGCTCTTCGGCCATGAAAAGGGTGCCTTTACCGGTGCCACCAGCCAGCGCATGGGGCGCTTCGAGATCGCCAATGGCGGTACGCTTTTGCTGGATGAGATCGGCGAGATTTCGCCTGCCTTTCAGGCCAAGCTGCTGCGCGTGCTGCAGGAGGGCGAGTTCGAGCGTGTCGGCGGCAACAAGACCATCAAGGTCGATGTGCGGCTGATCTGCGCCACCAACAAGGATCTGGAAGACGCCGTGCGCAAGGGCGATTTCCGTGCCGATCTCTATTACCGCATCAATGTCGTGCCGATCATCCTGCCGCCGCTGCGCGAGCGCGCCGGCGATATTCCGCCGCTGGCGGAAAATTTCCTTTCCCGCTTCAACCAGGAAAACCGCCGTCATCTGAGTTTTGATGGCCGCGCGCTCGACCTGATGTCGAAATGCTTTTTTCCCGGCAATGTCCGCGAACTGGAAAACTGCGTCCAGCGCACAGCAACCCTTGCCCGCGACGCGGTGATCCAGCCGCGTGATCTCGCCTGTTCGAGCGGCCACTGTCTTTCCGCCCTTTTGTGGACCGGGCCGGGCCATCCGATGAGCGGCAGTGAGCAGATATCGGCCCTGGCGGAAGGCCACACCATGCCAATGGGCGCGCCGCCATCATCGGCAGCACATCCGGCACCAGCAGCCCCGCTACCGACCGATCCCTATAGCGATGCCAGCAAGGCCTGCGACCCGGATGATCCGAGCTGTCCCGCCAAGGGCGCACGGCTGACGGAGCGCGAGAGACTGATTGAGGCGATGGAAAAATCCGGCTGGGTGCAGGCCAAGGCGGCCAGGCTTTTGGGCCTGACGCCGCGCCAGGTTGGCTATGCGCTGCGCCGCCATGACATACCGGTGAAACGGTTTTGATCGCGCTTTCCCCAGCGTGGTCCGAGGCACCGCGTCGCTTCGTCGATGCGGTGCTTTCGTGCGCGGCTTTCCGGCGATCAGTTGGTTTCCGACAGAACCTGATCAAGCGCCGTTACAAAAAATTCCGACTGCTCCGGCGTGAAGATCAGCGGCGGGCGGATCTTCAGCGTATTGGCAAAACGCCCGGCGCCACCGACGAGAACCCCCTTCAGCTTCATCGCATTGATCACCCTTTTCGACAGGGTTGCATCCGGCTGACCGGCACCGTCGACAAGATCGAGACCGACAAACAGGCCGGCGCCACGCACCGCGCCAATTCGGCCATGCCGGGATTTGAGACCCTTTAGCTGATCGAGAAACAGCGCACCCGTCTGCCTGGCATTGTCTACCAGACCTTCTCCCTCAATCACATCCAGCACTGCCATACCAGCGGCTGCGGCAACCGGATTGCCGCCGAAGGTATTGAAATAATTGGTATCGGCACAAAAGGCCTGCAACAGGGCCGGGCGGGTGACGCAGGCGCCCATGGGAAAGCCATTGCCCATCGGCTTGCCCATGGTGACGATATCAGGCTCGATGCCATGCCGCATGAAACCCCAGAGACCGCCGCCGGTGCGGCCAAAGCCGGGCTGAACCTCATCGGCAACATAAAGGCCACCAGCGTCATGCACTGCTTCCACCACCGGCTTTAAGAAACCAGCCGGATCAGCGTGAATGCCATCGCTGGAAAAGATGGAGTCGGCGAAGAATGCGGCAAGACCGAAACCGGCCTCGGCAAGCTCCTCGGCAGCCTTTTTCACATTGGCTGCAAACCAGCCAGCAACATCACCATCCGGCGCATCTGCCAGCGATGGCACCGGGATGACCCGCACCCAGTCGGCCGGTTTGCGATTGCGCGAAATATCGGGCGAAATCTCGGTCACGAAGGCGGTATTGCCATGATAGGCGGCCTCGGTAACGATGAACCCCTTGTTGCCGGTCGCCTCACGGGCAATCCGCATGGCAATGTCATTGGCCTCACTGCCGGTGCAGGTGAAAATCACATTGGACAGGTCACCGGGGAAGGTTGAAAGCAGCCGCGCCGAATAATCCTCAACGATTTTCACAAGGTAGCGGGTATTCGTTGTCAGCGTTGCCGATTGGCGGGCAATCGCTTCTGCCACATGCGGATGGCAATGGCCGACCGAGGGGACATTGTTATAGGTATCGAGATAGGCCTTGCCGTCGGCGTCATACATATAGGCGCCCTCGGCACGGACTGCCTCGATCGGTCTTTCGTAAAACAGTACCGAGGCTGGTCCGAAGGTTGCCGAACGCGCGCGGATCCGCTCGGCAAGCGGGCCTTCCAGCTCCCCGGCCTTGGCCGGATCGAAGCGGTTGTGATCGAGAATGCCTTCATGCATGCCCATGGGATTTCCTCAATGATGATTGCTGAGATAGCGCTCGGCGAGTGCCACCGTGCCGTCTGTATAATCCGTGCCCATGGCCTCGGCCGTCGGCGTTTCGGCATGCGAGGCGATCCAGGCGGTCAACTGCATGCGCCGCAGCATGATGAACATCGGCAGCGCCGCCTCATGCTCGGCAGAAAAGGGCGCAACGCTGCGATAGCCATCAAGCCAGGAGGCCATCAGTTCCGGCACGACCGGTTCATGTTCAAGAAAGGAGATCGCGGCGGCAAAGTCATAGGCATACCAGCTCAGCCCGCAATCATCGAAATCGATCACGCCGAGCCGGTCGCCATCAACGAGAAGATTGGCGGCCCGCATATCACAGTGAACCAGGCCGAAACGATCCTCACCTTCGCCGTAGCGGGCGGTATCGGCCTTGAGAATCTCATGGGTCCGCTCCAGCACCGCCTTGCCGCCGGCCGTCAGGCCAAGGGCGTCACGCCAGTCGCCCCAATGGGCTGACGGGCCGAGAATGGTGTCGAAATTCCACACCTTGCGATCAAAGCCCTGAGGTTTTTGCCACTGCCGCGCATGGCCATGAAGGCGGGCATTGATGGCGCCAAGCCGTCCGTACCACTTCACCTGGTCGCTGTCGGCATCGGGTTCGCTGCCCGACATGAAGGAGAAGGCAACAGCGTGGCGCTGATGCTCGCCATCGGAAAACTGGGTCAGATAATCACCGCCGGTCGTGGCAATCGGCTGCGGGGTTTCCACCACGCCGTCTTCGCGCAACGCCGTAATCCAGGCCAGTTCGGACAGGATCTGCTCGCGCGTATGATAATCCGGCCGGTGGACCCGCACGATCATCCTGTCCCCGCCTGCCGAATCTTCTGCCAGATAGGTGGCATTTTCAGAAATGGTAAGCAGTTTCACCTGCATATCTGCCGGCATCCCCCAGTTCGGGATCGCGCCACGCACACCGTTTTCAAGCCGCTTGAGAAAATCATCGCTGTAGAGCATTCGCCAACCGTCTGTCGTTCCCCATTTTTGGGATATACAACATGATTGCCGTTGCATCTGCAACAAAAATCTCTCAACCTAAAAGTCCTGACCATGGAAAAAGCACCGACTATTTGAATGGCTCATCGGCAACTACACCATTGATTGGGATGAAAAATCCTAAAAAATGTGTCCTTTTGGAGCAATCTGTGCGCCAGATATGAAAAGACCCCAAAAGATGTGTGGTATCGCAGGAAAAATGTGGCATCTCGCAGAAATCGCCATAAAGCGCGTTTTTTAGGCAAAAACCTCACTTGACTAGAAATTCACCTGCTCCTAATGTTGGAAACATCACAGGCCCTTGTTGGCCGATGGCAATTGCGCCCCGATCATCATTCGCTTGCGGATGAGGCCGGGGTTTTTTGTTTTTAAAGAGCGCACCCGTTTTCGATGGCAATTCCGGTTTACCCTGTCACCTTGCTGTTTTCGACCTCCGGCGCCTATGCAGCGCTCGGACGCGAGGCGCTGGCTGGCGGCCTTGCCGCCATTGCCGATATCAATGCCGATGACAGCCTCGCTATCCGGCTGGAGCCGCATATTGCCGATCCTGGCGGCTCTGATACGCTCTATGCCACGCTTGCCGAAGCCGAGATCCGAACCGGTGCACGCCATGTTGTCGGCACCATCACCTCTTCCAGCCGCAAGGAAGTCATCCCCGTGGTCGAGCGCCATGCAGGGCTGCTCTGGTATGCCTTTCCCTATGAGGGTTATGAGGCGAGCGACCGGACGCTCTATGTCGGCGCCTGCCCGAACCAGCATCTTCTGCCGCTTTTCGCCCATGTCCTGCCGCGCTACGGATCGCGGGTTTTCATCGTCGGGTCCAACTATATCTGGGGCTGGGAAGTGGCGCGCATTGCCCGCGAACTGGTGGAGGCAAAGGGCGGTACGATTCTGGCCGAACGTTACCTGCCGCTCGGCATCCAGACCACCGAGCATCTGATTGCCGAAATCATCGACAAGCGTCCTGATTTCATCCTCTCCAATCTGGTGGGCGAGAGCCAGAGCGCCTTTGTCCGCGCCTATGCCGCCCTTGGACGCGACAATGCCGATTTCGCGCCGAAAAACCGGCCTGTCATTTCCTGCAATCTCACCGATGTCGATCTTGAAGCGCTTGGCGGCGATGGTGCCGGCCACATCACCGCAGCTCCCTATTTCGATGCGCTCGACACGGCGGAAAACCGGGCTTTCAAGGCCCGGATGAGCGAGCGCCTCGGCGCCGCCAAGACAATTTCCTCACCGTTTGCCTCGGTCTATTCGGCCACTGCCATCCTTGGCCAGGCCATCGCCGAGGCTGGCAGTGACGACCCTTCCGTCATTCGCGAAATCGTCACCGCCCGGCAGTTTTCAACGCCAATCGGCCCGATCAGCATCAGCCGCAAGACATTGCATGCCGCCCTGCCCTATCATCTGGCGGAAGCCGGGACGGACGGGCGCTTTTCCATCTTCGCCTCCAGCGAGGCTGCGATTCCAGCCGACCCCTATCTGGCCTCGCCCGCGGCCCGCGCCGCCCTTAACCCGCCGCCTGACAGGGACAGCGACTGGACCGGCCGGCTGACGGTGATCAAATGAGCCAGCGCCGCCGTCCCGACCTCGCCGCGTGGCGGGCAATCATCCTGCATCCGCCGCATTCCTCGGTTGATCAGCTGACCCGACAACTGGAAATGCTGCATGTTTCCGTCCGTCATGTCTGGCCACAACTTGATGAGGCCGATGCGAGCGCCGATGTGATCTTCTTCGATGCCGATAGCGGCCATGACGGTCAGTTTCCCTGGCCGGCCGGCTTTGCCCCCATGCCGCTGATCGCCCTTGTCGGCTCGGAAGCGCCGGGGCGGATCGAATGGGCGCTGTCGCAGGGCTCCAACGCGCATCTGATGAAGCCGATCGGCTCGACCGGGGTCTATTCGGCGCTGTTGATGGCCGCCCACGCCTTTGAAGCCGTCAGGACCCGGACAGAGGATATTCGTGCCCTTGAAACACGGCTCAGACAGCGCCCGGCTGTCGTGCATGCGGTTTTGAAGCTGATGCATGACGGGGCACGCGACGAACAGGCGGCGATGAAGACATTGCGTGCCATCGCCATGACCTGGCGGATGACAATCGAGGAGGCGGCAGAAGCGATCTGCCGCGATGACGGACATACCAGGCGTGGTGCCTGAGGAAAAAGGAGCAGAAAACGTGACGATCGTGGAAGGTTTCGCGCCCTATGGCGATTACCAGACCTGGTACCGGATTACCGGTGACCTCAAATCCGGCAAACCGCCGCTGATCATCGCCCATGGCGGCCCCGGCTGCACCCATGATTATGTCGACAGCTTCAAGGATATTGCCGAGACCGGCCGCGCCGTCATCCATTACGATCAGATCGGCAATGGCAAATCGACCCATCTGCCGGAAAAGGGCGCCGATTTCTGGACCGTCGATTTCTTCAAGAAAGAGCTGCACAATCTGATCGATCATCTTGGCATCCGTGACGGCTACTGCCTGCTCGGCCAGTCCTGGGGCGGTATGCTCGGAGCGGAATTCGCCGTCGACCAGCCGGAAGGCCTGAAGGCACTGGTGATTGCCAATTCTCCTGCCAAGATGGAAACCTGGATTTCGGAAGCCAACCGGCTGCGTGAAGCCCTTCCCGCCGATGTGCAGGAAACGCTTTTGAAGCATGAGACGGCCGGCACCACCGACAGCGCCGAATACAAGGCAGCAACGGACGTCTTCAACGAGCGCCATGTCTGCCGCATCGTGCCGATGCCGCCGGAGGTCAAGCATACCTTTGACCAGATCGACGAGGACCCGACCGTCTACCACACCATGAACGGCCCGAATGAATTCCATGTCATCGGCACGATGAAAGACTGGTCGATCATCGGCAGGCTTTCCACCATCATCGCCCCGACCCTGCTGATTTCCGGCCGTCATGACGAGGCGACGCAGGCCTGTGTCACCCCCTATCTCGACGAGATCCCGGATGTGCGCTGGATCGTCTTCGGCAACTCATCGCATATGCCGCATGTCGAAGAGCGGGCAGCCTGCATGGCTTCGGTTGCCGCCTATCTCGATGAAAAGACCTGCTGACCTCTACTGCAATACGGGTGGCAGCCCTGCCGCCCGCCCCGACGCATGAAAACTGAAACAACAACCATGACACAAGAACAAGGAACAGCCAGATGACCTTCGCCAAGACGATCCGCATGGCCGGCACCGCGCTTGCCATCGGCCTTTTGAGCCAGACTGCCCTTTCCGGCATTGCCCATGCCGATGAGCGTGCCGACCTGATGGCCGCCCACCGCGGCGGCACGATGACGCTCTCGGCCGTATCGGCCGCCGGTACCATCGACCCGCATGTCAACTACACCGCCGAATTCTGGCAGGTGTTCCAGATGCTCTATGACGGTCTGGTCAAGTTCAAGCAGGCCTCGCGCGCGGATGGCTTTGAAATCGTGCCGGATCTGGCCGAGGCCATTCCCGAGCCCCAGGATGGCGGCAAGACCTATGTCTTCACGCTGCGCAAGGGCATCAAATTTGCCAATGGCAAGGAGGTTACGCCGGAAGATGTCGTCGCCTCGTTCCAGCGCATCTTCAAGATCCACGGCCCGACCTCGGGCAGCTTCTACAACAATATCGTCGGTGCCGACAAATGCCTTGCCGATGCGGACAACTGCACACTGGAAGGTGGGATTGTCGCCGATGACGCGGCCAACACCATCACCTTCCATCTGGTGCAGCCGGATTCGGAGTTCTTCGACAAGCTTGCCGTTCCGCATGCCTCGATCCTGCCGGCTGATACGCCTGCAACCGATGCCGGCACCGCCTATATTCCCGGCACCGGCGCCTACATGATCGAGAGCTACGATCCGAACGACAAGATGGTGCTGAAGCGCAATCCGAACTTTGCCGAATGGAGCGCTGACGCCCAGCCCGACGGCTTCCCCGACGAGATCGACTATCGTTTCGGCATGACGGAAGAATCCGCGATCACGGCGATCGAGAACGGCCAGATCGACTGGATGTTCGATGCCCCGCCGGCTGACCGTCTGAACGAGCTTGGCACCCAATATGCCGATCAGGTCCACGTCAATCCGCTGGCTGCCTTCTGGTATGCGCCGATGAACACAAATCTGGCCCCCTTCGACAATGTCAAGGTTCGCCAGGCCGTGAACTACGCCATCGACCGTGACGCGCTGGTCAACATTTTCGGCGGCCCGGTTCTGGCCCAGCCAACCTGCCAGATCCTGCCGCCGGATTTCCCCGGCCATGTCGACAGCTGCATCTACACCAAGGATCCGGGCGAGAGCTGGTCTGCACCGGACATGGAAAAGGCCAAGCAGCTGGTTGAAGAATCCGGCACGGCCGGCGAGAAGGTCACCGTGATCGCCGAAGACACGGCAACGTCGCGCGCCATCGGCACCTATCTGCAGTCGGTGCTTTCCGATCTCGGCTATGATGCAACGATGAAGGCGATCTCGCCGAATATCCAGTTCACCTACATCCAGAACACGGACAACAACGTCCAGATCTCGGTGTCGCAGTGGTACATGGATTACCCGGCAGCCTCGAACTTCCTCAACGTGCTTCTGTCCTGCGCCTCGTTCACGCCGGGCAGCGATGCCTCGATCAACATCGCCGGCTATTGCAACAAGGATATCGACGCCAAGATGACGGACGCCATGCAGACGGCGATCACCGATCCGGAAAGCGCCAACACCATGTGGGCTGATATCGACAAGGCCTATATGGCCGAGGCACCGGTTGCACCGCTGTTTACCCCGAAAAATGTCGATTTCACCGCGAAGCGGGTTGGAAACTTCATGTTCTCCAACCAGTTCCGCTGGGTGATCGATCAGTCCTGGGTTCAGTAACCCGATCCGACACAGCAGGTGCCGGTTTTCCGGCGCCTGCACCTTTCCTTTCAAGATGACGGAAGACTGAATGTCCGAAGCCCTTGCCGCCCAGCCCGAAGGCGAGCCCGACGCCGCACCGCGCGCCGGTCAGAGCCCGTTTCGCCGCGCCTGGACCATTTTGCTGCGGGACAAGGCGGCGATTGCCTCCTTTATCGTGCTCGTGGCCATTGTTGCGGCCTGCCTCGCGGCGCCGCTTTATGCCCGCTATGTCGCCCAGACCGATCCGTTCCGCTCCAATCTCAACGGATCGATCACGCTTGACGGCAAGAAGGAAAAGGTCATGCAGGCCTCGACCACCGGGCTGGGTCTCGGCGTCACGCCAATCGGGCCGACATGGCAGGGCCAGTATATGCTGGGCGCGGATACGCAGGGGCGCGACGTTGCCGCGCGCCTTCTCTATGGCGGGCGCAATTCGTTGCTGATCTCGTCTGCCGCAACGCTGATCTGTCTGGTGCTCGCCGCCGCGATTGGCGTGACGGCGGGCTTTTTCGGCGGCTGGGTTGATATGGTTCTGTCGCGCATTCTCGATGTCTTATGGGCCTTTCCGGTCTATCTTCTCGCCATTTCGCTGTCGATCGTGCTGCTCTCGCAGGGCTTTGTCATCGGCCCCTTCGAGATTACCTCCGGCAGCCTGATCCTGCCGATCGGCATTATCGGCATCATCTATGTGCCCTATATCGCCCGTCCGGTGCGCGGCCGGGTGATGGCGATGCGCGAGAGCGAATTCGTGCTCGCCGCCCGCGGACTTGGCATTCCGCGCTGGCGTATCCTGATCAAGGATATCCTGCCCAATGTGACGACAACGCTGATCGTCTATATCCCGATCATGATGGCGCTGAATATCGTCACCGAAAGCGCGCTCTCCTTCCTGTCCATCGGCGTGCAGGCCCCCGATGCCAGCTGGGGAACAATCATTCAGGACGGCCAGTCGCTGCTTTATACGCGTCCGATGGTGTCACTGGCGCCGGGCATTTCGATCGTGCTGACAGTTCTCGCGCTCAATGTTCTGGGCGATGCCGTGCGTGATGCGCTTGATCCGCGCACCAAGCTGCGCTGAGGGAGAAAAGAGATGATCCTTGCCATTCTCCAGCGCCTTGCCCAGATGGTCTTTGTCCTGTTCGGCATTTCCGTTCTGGTGTTCCTGATCTTCTTCGCCACACCGGGTTCCGATCCGGCGGCGCGTATCGCCGGGCGCAATGCGGCCCAGGAAACCGTGCAGGCCATCCGCGCCGATTTCGGCTTCGACAAGCCGCTGCCGGTCCAGTACGTGATCATGATGAAGAAGCTCTTCGTCACCCAGGACCTGACCTCCTTCGTCAATCGCGGCCTCAAGGTCGTGCCGCAGGTGATGAATGCGGCGCCGATTACCCTGTCCCTTGTCTTTGGTGCCGCCGTCCTCTGGGTCATCGGCTCCATCATTGTCGGCGTGCTGGCCGCACTCACCCGTGACACGGTGATCGACAAGGGGCTGATGGTGCTGGCGCTGATCGGCGTGTCGATGCCGGTCTTCTGGTTCGGCGAGATCATGAACCTCGTCTCGCAGAGCCGGTTCCATGACACCTGGCTGTTCTCTTGGGTGCCGGGCCTCGGCTACAAGCCGTTTTTCGACGGGCCTTGGCTCTGGTTCAAGACACTGGTGATCCCGTGGTTCACGCTGGCCGCACTCTATATCGGCATTTACGGCCGGGTGCTGCGCGCCAATCTGGTCGAGGCCTATCAGGAGGATTATATCCGCACCGCCCGCGCCAAGGGACTTGCACCCTCACGCGTGATGCTGCGCCATGCGCTGCGCATGTCGATGATCCCCTTTGTCACCATGTTCGGGCTTGATTTCGGCGTGCTGGTCGGCGGAGCGGCGCTGCTTACCGAAGTGGTCTTCGGCTTGAACGGTGTTGGCCGCCTCACCTATCAGGCCATGCTCAATCTCGACCTGCCGATGATCCTTGCCACCGTGATGTATGCCTCTTTCTTCGTCGTCGTCACCAATGCCATTGTCGACATTCTCTATGTCGTGATTGATCCGCGCGTGAGGGGCCGCTGATGAGCGAGACAACACCACTTCTCGATGTTCAGGGCCTTTCCGTTTCCTTTGCCACCGACCGCGGTCGGGTGAAGGCGATCGATGATGTCTCCTTCAGCGTATCCAAGGGCGAGATCCTGTCGATTGTCGGCGAAAGCGGCTCGGGCAAATCCGTGACACTGATGTCGCTTCTGGGCCTCAACGACCGCAAGACCTCCTTTGTCGAAGGCGCGGTCTCGTTTCGCGGCAAGCATATCCTCGAAATGCCGGACCGGGAGCTGCGGCGCATTCGCGGCGCGGGGATCGGGCTGATCTCGCAGGATCCGATGACGGCGATGACGCCGGTCTATACCATCGGCTGGCAGATCGCCGAGGCGATCCGCGCCCATGAAAACGTCTCGAAGAAAGCCGCAAGACTGAGGGCCGTCGAACTGCTTGCCTCGGTTGGCCTGCCAAACCCTGACGAGGCCGTCGACCGCTATCCGCACCAGCTTTCCGGCGGCATGCGCCAGCGCGCCATGATCGCCATGGCGCTTGCCTGCCGCCCCGCCCTTCTGGTCGCCGACGAACCGACAACGGCTCTCGATGTCACCGTGCAGGCACAGGTGCTGGACCTGCTATTGCGGCTGCGCGATGAATTCGGCTCGGCCATCATCCTCATCACCCATGATATGGGGGTCGTGGCGGAAGTCGCGGACCGGGTGCATGTCATGTATGCCGGCCGCATGGTCGAAAAGGGTACGACGGAAGAGGTGTTCGAGCGGCCGATGCATCCCTACACGGTCGGGCTTCTATCGTCGATCCCGCCGCTGACGGGACCGAAGCTTGCCCGGCTTTCCTCTATTCCCGGCATGCCGCCAACCCCGGAAAACATTCCCGCCGGCTGCGGCTTTGCCCCGCGCTGTCCCCATGCGCGGAAGGAATGCACCGCCCGCCCGCCGATCCGCCGTGACAAGGACCACAGCGCGCTTTGCGTGCTTGACGACAAGGAAACAGACGCCATGCGCATTGCCTGGTCCAACCGGATGGCGGAGGCATAATCCATGGAAAAACCACTGCTTTCCGCTGTCGACCTGACCAAGCATTTCACCGTTGGCAAGACGATCCGCCCCGGCTCAGGCCGCATTGTTCACGCCGTTGAAGGCGTCAGCCTCGACGTGATGAAGGGCGAGACGCTCGGCCTTGTCGGCGAATCCGGCTCGGGCAAATCCACCTTCGGCCGCTGCCTCACCCGGCTTTACGAGCCGACGGCGGGCAGGCTTGAATTTGACGGCACCGACATCACCAGAACCGGCGAGCACTCGCTGTTACCCGTGCGGCGGCGCATGCAGATGATCTTCCAGGATCCCTCCGCCTCGCTCAATCCGAAACGCCGGGTGCGTGATATTGTCGGCGATGCCGTCCGGGTGCACGGACTGCGCCGCGGCAGGGCGGTCAATGAATGGCTGGACGAGCTGATGGATCTGGTCGGCCTGCGCCCGGAATATCTCGATCGCTATCCGCATGAATTTTCCGGCGGCCAGCGCCAGAGGATCGGCATTGCAAGAGCACTCGCCGTGGAGCCTGAACTGATCGTAGCCGATGAGCCGGTCTCGGCCCTCGATGTCTCAGTCCAGGCGCAGATCGTCAATCTTTTCACCGAGCTGCGCGAAAAACTCGGCCTGACCTATGTCTTCATCGCCCACGATCTCGCCGTCGTCCGCCAGGTCTCGACCCGGGTGGCGGTGATGTATCTCGGCACGCTGATGGAAACGGGTGAGACAGACGCGCTCTATGCCGCGCCGCTGCACCCCTATACCCAGGCACTGCTCTCGGCGATCCCGCAGCCGGAAAATCGCGGCAAGCGCAAGCGTATCCTGCTCACCGGCGAAATTCCGAGCCCGATGAACCCGCCAAAAGGCTGCGTCTTTTCCACCCGCTGTCCGCTGGCGACGGAGCGATGCCGCGCCGAGCGGCCGCAGCTGGCAAAACGCAACGATGGCCGGGCGGTTGCCTGTCACTTTCCGCTGGAGGCGGCCGGATCGTAAAATTCGTCATGGCTTCTTCCTTCGCGCCGCAAAATCTGCATTAATTCCCGGACAAGACACGGGGAACGGACGGCCCTAAGGGCCGCGATCAGGTGAAATATGACCTATGCGATGATGGCGGGCGGAACGCTGTGGCGTTTTGCCGACCTGAAGACATTGATGGCCAAGGCAACGCCGCTGCGCTCCGGTGACCGGCTGGCGGGCGTTGCCGCCGACAGTGCCGAAGAAAGCGTTGCCGCACGCATGGCGCTCGCCGAACTGCCGCTGTCCACCTTCCTCACAGAGGCGCTGATCCCTTACGAGGACGACGAGGTTACGCGGCTGATCATCGACAGCCATGATCAGCGCGCCTTTGCCGAAATTGCACACCTGACCGTCGGCGATTTTCGCGATTTCCTGCTGTCAGACACGACCGACAGCACTGTGCTCTCCCGCATCGCCCCGGGTATCACACCGGAAATGGCGGCCGCCGTTTCCAAACTGATGCGCAATCAGGATCTGATCCTGGCGGCGCAGAAATGCCGGGTGGTGACGAAATTTCGCAACACGATCGGCCTTCCCGGCCGCCTGGCCGTGCGGCTGCAACCGAACCATCCCTCCGACGACCGCATGGGCATTGCCGCCTCGATTGTTGACGGGCTGCTTTATGGTTGCGGCGATGCGGTGATCGGCATCAATCCGGCCTCCGACAATGTCGCGGTGCTGTCCGATCTCGTCGAGATGCTGGCCGAGATTATCGCCCGCTACGAGATCCCGACGCAATCTTGCGTGCTGACCCATGTGACGACCTCGATCGAGATGGCCAATCGCGGCCTGCCGGTCGATCTCGTCTTCCAGTCGATCGCCGGTACCGAGAAAGCCAATACCTCCTTCGGCATATCGCTTGACATGCTGCGCGAGGGCCATGAGGCAGGGCTTTCGCTGAAGCGCGGCACGGTCGGCGAGAATGTGATGTATTTCGAGACCGGTCAGGGCTCGGCCCTTTCGGCGGACGCGTTTTTCGGCTGCGACCAGCAGACGCTGGAAGCGCGCGCCTATGGCGTGGCGCGGGCCTTTTCGCCGCTTCTGGTCAATACCGTGGTCGGCTTTATCGGCCCGGAATATCTCTATGATGGAAAGCAGATCATCCGCGCCGGGCTTGAGGACCATTTCTGCGGCAAGCTGATGGGCGTGCCGATGGGCTGCGACATCTGCTACACCAATCATGCCGAAGCCGATCAGGACGATATGGATACGTTGCTGACATTGCTGGGCACCGCCGGCGTGAGTTTCATCATGGGCATTCCCGGCTCTGACGACGTGATGCTGAACTATCAGTCGACCTCCTTCCATGACCAGCTCTATCTGCGCCAGGTGCTCGGGCTGAAACGGGCGCCGGAATTCGAAGCCTGGCTGGAAAAGGTGAAGGTGACCGACACGGCCGGCCAGCTTCTGCCGCAGGATGCAGGCCAGAGCCTGCTGAGGATCGCCTCATGACCGGCAATTCCACCAAAGGGGACAAGACGAGCGGCCACATCCACGATCCATGGGAGGGGTTGAAGCGCTTCACCGATGCCCGCATCGCCATTGGCCGGTCCGGGGCCTCGCTGCCGACGGAAGAGGTGCTGTCCTTTGCCCTGTCGCATGCCCGCGCCCGCGATGCCGTGCATACGCCCTTTGATCCCGAACCGCTGGAACAGGGCCTTCAGGCCCTCGGCCTTGCGACCATCCGCGCAACGAGCCGGGTGCCCGACCGCGCCACCTATCTGGCCCGCCCCGATCTCGGACGGCGGCTTTCCGAAAGCTCGGCAGAGGCCATTGCGGCGCTTGGCGCAAAACCGTGCGACATTGCACTGGTGATTGCCGACGGGCTTTCAACCACCGCAGTTGCCGCCAACGCGCTGGGTTTCGTCAGCCATCTTCTGCCGATGCTCACCAGGATAAAGCTCTCGGTCGGGCCGGTGGCGATTGTCGAAAATGGCCGTGTGGCGGTCGCAGACGAAATCGGTGAAATCCTGAAAGCCCGCATGGTGATCATGGCAATCGGTGAGCGGCCGGGTCTGTCCTCGGTCGACAGTCTCGGCGCCTATCTGACCTTCGCGCCGAAGGTTGGTCGCTCAGATGCCGAGCGCAACTGCATCTCCAATATCCGCGCCGGCGGGCTGAAGCCGCCGCTTGCCGCCGAAAAGGCCTTCTGGCTCACCCGCGAGGGCCTGCGCCGCGGGCTGACCGGCGTCAATCTGAAGGAAGAGACCGGCACCATGCTGCCGGAGGACTGAGGCTCAGATCCGCACCAGCGCCTTTTCCAGTCGCTTAGCCCAGAGCGCAACGCCTGCAGGCTCTGCCACCAGATCCTGCCTGAGTTCGACCAGCGCCGCATCGATACCGCGATCATCGCCATGCACCGGCACGGCATAGTCGCTGTCCCGATCGATCGCATAGGGCACATTGGCGCCGAGCACGAGGCTTTCATCCGCACCAAGCGCTGCAAGCAGAGCCTCGCCGAAGCCCGACGCCGCGCCATAAAGCACGCCGGCATGCCAGGGCCGGGTAACACCGAGAAAGACCGGCGTGAAGGAATGGATGGTGACAATGCGGGTCTTCCGGCCCGCCTTTAGCCGGGTATCGAGACAATCGGCGATGGTTGCGTGAAACGGATCGAAGATCCGTTCGATCCGTTTGTCGACCTCGGTGGCGGAAAGATCGCGATTGCCGGGTATTCCGGTCGCCTCGGAGCGCTCCGGCATCATGCTTTGAGCGCCCTTGGGGCGATTGAGATCAAGCACCAGCCGTGAAACCGTGCCGAGAAAGGCCGGGGCATCGAGTGCCACCGCCAATGCGCGACAGACATCAGCCGCGCCGATATCCCAGGCAATATGGCGGCAAAGTTCGGTTTCCGGCAGGCCAAGCCCTTCAAATTCCGCCGGAATGAAGCGCGATGCATGCTCGCAGATCAGCACGAATTCCGATGCGCCACCGGCATTGATGATCTCGACCGGCACCGGCCAGTCCTGCAGCCTTTCACCCATCAATAGGCATCCCGATAAAGGGCGCAGACGGTATCGTCATCGAAATCCTCACAGGCAATCAACTCAGCCTGCTTCTCGCCGATCAGTGTTTCGATGAAAAGCGGATCGAAGAAGCCGCAGACGACCGGATCGGCAGCGAGGGCCGCCAGTGCATCGGGCAGATTTTCCGGCAGGCGATAAAGCCCCGCCTCTTCGCGTTCTGCATCCGAAAGCGCGGCCGGATCGCCGGAAAAGACCGGCGGGGGACCGAGCCGCTTCTTCAATCCCTCAAGTCCAGCCAGGACCAGCGCGGCAAGTGCCAGATAGGGATTGGCGGTGGCATCAGCCGCGCGATATTCCAGATTGAACTGTTTGGCCGGATTGCGGCCATTGGCAGACGATACCGGGCAGGCTCTGAGCGAGGCCTCACGATCCTTGTCGCCAAGCCAGGTATAAGACGCACTCCAGCTATGCGGCTTCAGCCGGAAAAAGGAGGCCGGGCTTGACGCCGTCAGCGCCACAAGGGCACGCATATGGGTTAAAATACCGGCGGCAAAATGCCCCTGCGCCTCTGACATGCAGGCCGGACCGAAGGGATCGAAACTTGCCGGATAGCCCGCGCGGTCGATCAGGCTGAAATGGATATGCACGCCGTTTCCGACAGCTGAAAGCGCCGTTTTGGGCGCGAAACTGGCGCGAAAACCGCTATTTTGAGCGATTTCGCGGGTGATTTCGCGGATCGCCACTGCCCGGTCTGCGGCCGCCAGCCCGTCACAGGGGGCATGGGTAATCTCGAACTGATCGAGCCCATATTC
Source organism: Martelella alba (assembly GCF_006516955.1). Taxonomy (GTDB): domain Bacteria; phylum Pseudomonadota; class Alphaproteobacteria; order Rhizobiales; family Rhizobiaceae; genus Martelella; species Martelella alba. The sequence goes on along the minus strand of NZ_VHLG01000012.1, from coordinate 103,791 downwards.
GGCAATCACCACCTCCGGTTCGACACCCGCCTCGTCAAGCGCTGCCATCAGCTGCGGGGCAAAGCCGCCCGCCCGCCTGAGACCGGCAAAGGAAAGCACATGGCCGAAGGGAAGATCCGCGCCCAGAAGCTGGAATTCATGCTCGAAGGCCACTTTCAGCCGGTAGCCGGTCTCAGCCTCCAGAAGCGCCAGTGCCTGTTTCAGGATGGTGCGGCAGCAGCAGACCCAGGGCGAGCCGTCAAGCTCCACCAGATCACCGCAGATCATATCGAAGGGGATCTCAGCGCCGCTGTTTTCCGTCCGGAACCGCGCCGTCATGTCCGGTATCAGCTTCAGATCGCCGGTGGAGCCGTAAGGATTTGGATCGGCAATCGTGCCGAAGGGTGTCAGCGACAGATTGGCCTGCAGCCAGCCGACGCCGTTTTTCTCCACCTTTTCCAGCGCCTTGGTGGCGACGAAACGTCCGCGCGTGATCGCGGTTAAATCGGTGGTGACAATTCCGGTCAGTGCCTCGTAATTCATGGCCTCACTCCCCCTTGCCAAGCGCATTCAGCCTTTCGACCACCGTTTTCGTATCGGCCTGCCAGCAATAGCCGGAAAAGGCGGCAAGACCCGCCGCCTGGCGTTCCGGCGTCGCGGTCATGCAGGCATCGGTGACGCAGGTGACATAATAGCCCCGGTCTGCCGCATCTCGGACCGCCATGTCGACGCACTGATCGGTCATGATGCCGAAAATGATCAGCTGACGGATGCCGAGATTTTTCAGGATGTAGTCGATATTGGTCGAATTGAAGACGCCCGACGAGGTCTTGGGCAGCATGATTTCATCGCCAGCAGGCATCAATTCCGGCAGCGGCAGCCCGTCCTCAAGGCTTGGCGGAATATGGATCGGCGTCAGCTTGTGATCGAGCGAGCGGTCGCGCCCGTCCTCCGTCAGGCTCTGGATGATGGTGTGCAGCACCTCAACACCCGCCGCGCGCGCGGCTTTGACCAGCGTTATGGCATTGGGCACGGTTTCGCTTGCCGCCATGCGATAGAAATAGTGGTCCGCCCCGCGTTCGGGATGATGCGGATCGGCCCCCGGCACCAGCCAGATGCGCTGCATATCAACCAGAAGCAGGGCTGTCGCGCCCTTTTCATAAGGCGCATCGCGCCGCATCAGCATGCCTGAATTCATTGCACTATTCCCCATTTTGCTGTTTTTCATCCGCCTGTCCGCCCGGGCCGATGCTGCGCGGCGGCCGGTTGCCGCCGCCAAGCGTCACCCGGTTATTGTCCCTGATGGCCTCCAGCCGCTCGATCCGCTCCCGCGCGGCCGGGTCGAGATCGGCAATGAGATAGGAGGCAAAAGCCTCTGCCTGAGCCATGACCGGCGCCATCGTGTCAAAGGGTGAAGCCGCCTGAACCTGGGTCATGATCATCACCTCGGCCACCTCCGTGACCGGCGAGCACCACGGATCGGTAAACAGCACGATCCGCGCCCCCTGGCTGGCTGCCTGTTCGGCAAAGGAAACGATATCGGCCTGATAACGGCGATAATCGAACACGATCAGCGTATCGGCCCGGCCAATATCGAGAAGAAGATCGAAGCGCGCCGGAGACAAAGGGCCAAGATCACGAACATCGGCGCGCATCTGGCCAAGATAGGCGGAAAGCATTGAGGCAATGAAACCGGAAAAGCGCCCCCCGACCAGGCTGACCTTGCGCTTTGGATCCATCACCAGCTTTGCCGCCCGCTCGAAACTCTGCGGCGGCGTCGCCGAAACGGATTTTTCCAGACTGTCGATTACCGAGGCAAAATAGGCGGCAAAGGCACCGGCCGTGCCGGCTTCCGCGGGCGGGCGCTTGGCCTCCATCATCAAAAGCGGCGAATGAAGCCGGGCTTCAACTTCTGCCAGAAGCGCATGCTGAAACGCCGGATAGCCGTCAAAACCAAGCTTGACCGCCAGCCGCCCGACCGTCGGATCGGAAACACCGGCGCGCCGCGCCAGCGCTGTCGCCGGACCAAGGCCTGCGGCCGGATAATCGGTCAACAGCACACGCACGATCTTCTCCTCCGAGGGCGTGAAGGCGTGGCCGCCGCTGAGAAGAATGTCCCTGATTGCCATGGTGGCGCTGATCCGTGCTGTGGTCGTTTCTGTAGAGAAAAATACAGAATGAAGAAATATCGTCAACCATGAAGAGATATTGACATCGATAGCCAAGCGGGCTTAGCCTCATGCCATAACAAAGGGAACATAGCGGGGTTACGGATCATGGATATCCGCAACTATACTGCCTTCGTCGCCGTCGCGGAAACCATGAATGTGACGCGCGCCGCCGAGACGCTGAACATCACCCAGCCAGCGCTCTCACGTCAGATCAAGGCGCTGGAAGCGTCGCTGGGTGTGGCACTGACGGCAAAATCGGGCCGCAATATCCGGCTGACGCCGGAGGGCGAGGCGCTTTATTCGCGCATCAACGAGGTGTTGGTTGCCGAGCGCAATCTCAGGATCTTTGCCGATGACATTGGTCGCGGCGAAACCGGGCTGATCCGCATCGGCGCCTGCTCACAGCTGATCGAACGCTACCTGCCATCCTTTCTCAAGGGCTGGCGGCAGGACAATCCCGGCATCGAGATCCGGCTGGAAGATGGCGGCGGGCCGGAGCTTGCCGGCAAGCTGAAGGACGGGCTTTTGCACATGACCGTGAGCGCCGAACCGTCACAGCCGATCGATATTTTCGAGGCCGTGCCACTGGGAACACTCGGCTTTCTTGCGGTCGGCAGCCCGGACTATCTCGGCACCAGCCATGCGCCGGTCGAGCTTTCGGACCTTCTGGCCATGCCGATCCTGACACTCAACCGCAAACATGCCTCACGCGAGGTGTTCGATGCTGCCTGCCGGGTTTCCGGCACCGTGGCCGAGATCGTGCTGGAAAGCTATTCGCCGCATACACTGTTTGCTATGGCCGAAGGCGGCAACGGCGTTGCCGTGGTGCCCTCCTCCGCCCGCCCGCCATCGGAACGGCTGACCAGCCGGCCGATCGCGCTCAAGGGTGCGGCGGTGAAATTCGGTATCTGTGCCATGTGGAATACGCGCCAGCCGCTGCCGGCCTATGGCCGCCGTTTCATCGATGCGCTGGGCGCACATATCCGCGCCGATCAGGCCATATCTGCAGAAAGCCTGCCCGGCGCCCGCTACGGAAGGCTTCAGGTGATCTGAAGCGTCCAGTCATCCATTCATGCCATTTGTGCATGGATTTTTCGCTGAATTATTCATTGGACGATGTTTTCGCCTTGGCGCTAGCCTGCCTAACGGCTGTGCAAAACACAAAACTGCACCCAAACAAGGCATTTCAAGCAGGAGCATAACGGGGACATGGCATTCTTGCGCAACCTCAATCAGGAGCGGATCGTTTTCGCCATCACCATCGCGATTTTCGCGCTGGCCTCGCTGATGCTGCCGGGTTTCTTCTCGGCGGAAAACCTGGTCGCCATTGTCCGCTCGATCTCGGTGCTCGGCATATTGGCGCTTGGCATGTCGATCATCATCATCGGCCGCGGCATTGACCTTTCCATGGTCGCCATCATGGCGATGACGGTGGCCTGGTATCTGCAGATGCTGAATGACGGCACGCCCGATGGCTTCGCCCTTTTGCTGGCGCTGTCCGGCGTGATTGCCATCGGCCTGATCAACGGCTTTCTCGTCGCCTATGCCGATGTTCCGGCGATCTTCGTCACGCTTGCCACCGCCTCTTTCGTCTTCGGCTTTGTCCGCTCGCAGCTGATCGACACGGATGCCGTACCGGTTCCCGATGGCCACTGGATCGAGTTTCTCGGCAGTCTGCGCTTTGCCGATGTGCCGATCGAGGTATTCATTTTCGCAGCCCTGGCTTTCGCCGCCTTCATCTTCCTGCGCTTTTCCAAATGGGGCCGCTACGTCTATTACGCCGGCGACAATCCGGAAGCGGCCCGCAATGCCGGCATGCCGGTGAGACCGATGATGGTGCTGCGCTATGTGCTCTCGGCCATTTCCGCCTTTACTGCCGGTATTCTGACGGCAGGCAGCCTGCAGTCGATCAATACCCGCGTGGTCAATTCGACGCTGCTTTACGACATTGTGCTGATTGCGGTGATCGGCGGCATCGGCCTTTCCGGCGGCAAGGGCGGCGTGCGCAACGTGCTCGTCGGCGCGGCGCTGATCGGCATCATGCTCAATGCGATGACCATCCTCGATATTCCGCTTCTTTATCAGAACCTGATCAAGTCGGCGATCCTGCTCGCCGCCATCATCATCGACGGGCTGTTGAACCCGCGTGACGAACAGACCGCCCAGCAGGGCGATATCTGACGCCTTGAATGCCCGCCCGGCAACGCATCCGGGCGGAAACCAGAACCGAACCAGGGGAACGACGACAATGAAACTGACGAAGACCATCCTTTCCGCGGCGGCATTCGCCGCCCTCTCCTTCACCGGCATTTCGGCAGCCCAGGCCGCTGGCGATCCGGGTCCGGGCATCTATTCCGAAGCTCTTGCCGGCAAGAAGGTCATGCTGGTGCCGATGGCCATGGGCTTTGACCTGGCCCAGGGCTGGGCCGCCATTCTGGAACGCGAAGTCAAGGCTTTCGGCGGCACATTCGAAACGCGTGACCCGAACTGGAGCGTCGAAGCCGGTGCCCAGGCGCTGACCGAAGCGATCTCCTCGGCCGAAAAGCCGGATGTGCTGGTCGTCATGTCGCCGGACCTCAACTCCTATTCGAAGCTGATGAAGAAGGCGCAAGCCGCAGGCATCTATGTGATCCTGATCGACAACCCGGCCAACTTCAAGGCGGATGCCTATATCGGCTCCGACTGGACCGAGCTTGGCCGCCTTGAAGCCTCGGCGGTCATCAAGGGCTGCGGCCCGGATTCGTCGAAGAAGATCGGCCTTGTTCAAGGTGATCAGGTCAACGCCACCAGCCTGTTCCAGTATGCCGGTATCATGGACGTCCTGAAGGACAATCCTGATTTCGAAGTCGTCGCCAAGCCCGACAGCAACTGGGACGCCACCACATCGCGCAATGTCACCACGACCATGCTGCAGCAGCATCCCGATCTCTGCGGCATCATCGATTTCTGGGATGGCGATGCCACCGGCGCGGCAGCGGCAATCCGCGATGCCGGTATGGAAGACCAGATCTACCTCGTCACCACTGGCGGCGGCGAGAAGACGGCAGACTGCGACACGCTGATGGATGGCACCTATGATGCGGTCGTCACCACCGAATTGAAGCAGGAAAGCTTCAACATGGTCACCATCATCAAATATCTCCTGCAGAGCGGTCAGCCGGCCGGCACGTCCTCGCCCTATATCTACACGCTTTTGAAGGCGACCACCAAGGACACGCTGCAGCCCGACAGCTGCTGGGACTTAAAGGCGCTTCAGGCCGAAATCGACGGCTGATTTCGCCCGTCCCACACGACGAGACGGGAGGCCTTCCCAAAGGCCTCCCCATGATCCCGAACGCCTTTTCATACGGTCATAATCGATGCTCTCTCGCGAACGCCTTCAGGCCTTGCGCTACAATCTCATTCCCGATCACCTGATCGGCGAGATCCTGACCAAGCGCTGGACCGACAACGCCATTCCCTTTGTGGCGCTCGTCGTCGTCGTCTCCATTTTCGGCACGGCGATCCCCGGCTTCTTCGAGCCATTCTCACTGCAGGAATCGACCCGGCAGCTCGGCGAATTCGCCATTGTCGTCATCGGCCTGACGGTGGTCATGCTCGGCGGCGGCATCGATCTTTCGGTCGGCTCGATCTTCGCGCTTGCGACCTTCTCGGCCGTCTCGACCTTCTTCATTCTCGAACAGCCGGTCTGGGTCTCACTGCTGGCCTCACTGGCAACGGGGGCCATCTTCGGCGCGATTAACGGCTATCTGATCGGATTTTTACGCCTGCGCGCCTTTTTGACGACGCTTGTGACCTTCATCATCGGCCGAGCGCTGTTCGACATATTGATCGTCCAGTTCGGCGCCGAGATCCAGATGTCCTTCATGTCGTCGGATGCCTGGGATTTCATCGGCGACAGCACGGTTCTCGGCCTTTCCGTGCCGGTTCTCTCCGCCATCATTCTGGCGATCATCACCCATATCGCACTGACCCGCTCGCGCCCCGGCTGGCATGTGCTGGCCGTTGGCGGGTCGCGCCGCTCGGCGCACAATGCCGGTATCCGCGTGCGCCGCACCGTGTTTCTCACCTATGTCTTTTCAGGGCTGTGTGCCGGTTTTTCCGGCTTTCTCATTGCCTGCCGGCTTTCAGGCGCAGGTCCCGGCACGGGCTCGGGGCTGGAAATTCTGGCACTGACGGCAGCCGTTGTCGGCGGCAATGCGCTTGGCGGCGGGCGTGGCTCGGTCACCAAGGGACTGATGGGCGCCATTATCGTTCTGGTGATGAATAACGGCCTGATCCGGCTTGGCTATGGCACCGGTACCAATCAGATGGTGCTTGGCATCATGCTGGCCGTTGCCGTCACCATCGATATCCGCTGGCTGAAAAACCGCCACAAGGTGCTGAACGAGGTCTATGTCGCTCCGGTCTATCTGAAGATGGGCGAGGCGCTTTCGGCAGAACCCGGCTCCGGCACCGCCTATGCGCTCAACAACCAGCTTTCCGAAGCAAATGCGATCGGCCTTGGCGAACTCGAAGGACCGGAAGACGTCATCCTCGACAATGACGACCATCTTTACTGCGGCACGCGGCATGGCGAGATCGTCCGCTTCTTTGCGCCCGATTACACCCGTTCCGAAGTTTTTGCCCATGTCGGCGGCTTCCCGCTCGGCCTTGCCTTTGACAAGGACCAGAACCTGATTTCCTGCGTTGGCGCCATGGGACTGTACAAGATCTCGCCCGATCGCGAGGTCACCCGGCTTTCAGCGGAAACCAAGCGCTCGATGACGTCGATCGTGGATGATGCGCGCCTGCGCGACCCGAACGACCTCGATATCGCCCCGGACGGAAAGATCTATTTCACCGACAGTACCAAGCGCTATGACGCCCATGAATGGACGCTGGATTCGATTGAAAACCGCGGCACCGGGCGCCTGCTCGTCTACGATCCGAAGGACGGTTCAACCAAGACCCTGCTGGACGGCTACCGCTACACCAATGGCGTCTGCATGGCCCATGACGGCAAGTCGCTGTTCTTCTCCGAAAGCTGGGCCTGCCGCATTCACCGCTACTGGATCGAAGGCCCGAAGGCAGGCACCGCCGAATGCGTCATCAAGGACATGCCGGGCTATACCGACAATATCAACCGCGCCTCCGACGGCACCTACTGGATGGCCTGGCTTGGCATGCGCACGCCGAGCTTCGACCTGTCGCTGCGCCATCCCGCCATGCGCAAGCGCATGACAAGGCGGCTGCCGCAGGATGACTGGCTGTTCCCCAACATCAATACCGGCGGTATCGTCAAATTCGACGATGACGCCAAGATCATCCATGCCTTCGGTGACCTTTCCGGCCAGTCCCATCCGATGGTGACCTCGATGCGCGAGCACAAGGGCGAGCTGTTCATCGGCGGCATTTTGAACAACCGTATCGGCCGCTACCGGATCGACGGGGCGGACCAAAACTGGACAGGCTTTGATTCCTACTGGGGAGGCCGGGCATGATCTTCGATCCGATCCTCGATTTCTTCCGCGGCAAGGCGGTCACCATTCCCCCGCTCGATGGCGCCTTCCGCCCCAATTCCGGGCTTGATGCTGCGAAGATCGCAGCCACGCTGTCAGAGCCGGACAATCTGGTAGTCCTTGATGGCGTGCTGCATTGCTCCTCCGGCAACGCGCTCTACCGCCTTGCCCAAGGTGAAGCGCCGCAAGTGGTGCAAAGCTTTGAAGCACCGATCACCGCGCTCGCCGTCTCGCCCACCGGCAAGCTTGCCGTGGCGCTGGAAACGGCGGTGCTGCTTGTCGGTGACGAGCCAATCCACCTGCTTCCCGAGATCCGGGCGATCACAGCGCTTGCCTTTGCCGCCGACGGCGCGCTCTGGCTTGCCAATGGATCGTCTGAACATGCCGCCTCCGACTGGGCAACCGACCTGATGAAGAAACGGGCCACCGGCTCGCTCTGGGTGCGCCGTAAGGAAGGCGAGGCCTTTCATAAAAAAGCTTCAAGCCTCGCCTTCCCCTACGGCCTCCTGCCGCGCGCCGGCGGCAGTGTCGTCTTTTCCGAAAGCTGGCGTCACCGGCTGATGGAAATCGATGCCGATGGCAATGTTTCAGCGCTGATCGAGCAGATCCCCGGCTATCCGGCACGGCTGATGCCGAGCGAAGACGGCGGGGCAGTGATGGCGGTCTTCGCCCCGCGCAACCGGCTGATCGAGCTTGTGCTGCAGGAAAGCCATTACCGCTTCGACATGATCGCCACCGTGCCGCGCGCCTACTGGATCGCCCCGGCACTCTCCTCCGGCAAGAGCTTTCTCGAACCGCTGCAATGCGGCGGCATCCGTTCCATGGGCGTACACAAGCCCTGGTCACCGAGCCGCTCCTACGGGCTTGTGGTGCGGCTCGACCGTGAGATGAACCCGGTTTCAAGCGTCCACAGCCGCGCCGATGGCAAGCGCCATGGCATCTGCAGCGCCATTGCCTTTGGCGGCGAAATCCACGCAGCGTCCAAGGGCGGCGATATCATCGTCAGCCTTGCCGACAAGACAAGCGAGGTGCATTGACATGGACCAACCGATCATCCGCATGGACAAAATCACCAAGGCCTATCGCGGTGTGCCAGCGGTGAAAGAGGTCGACTTCGAGCTGAAGAAAGGCGAGATCCACGCACTTCTCGGTGAGAATGGCGCGGGCAAATCGACGCTGACCAAGATGATGGCCGGCGTTGTCGAACCGACCGCGGGCAAAATGTTCTTTCACGGCAAGGAAACCGTATTCGCATCGCCGAGTGCCGCCCTTGATTCCGGCATCGCCATGGTGTTTCAGGAAACCAGCCTCGTGCCCTCCATGACGGTGGCGCAGAACCTTTATCTCGGCTCCGAGAAGTTCCTGAACCGGCTGCGCGGCACCTATATTTCCGCCCAGCAGTTCCTGCAGTCGCTCAATTTCGCCGTTGATCCGACAGCGCTGGTGGCAACACTGGGTGCCGCCAAGAAGCAGATGGTCGAGATCGCCCGCGCCGTGCATCACAATGCCGAGGTGATCATTTTCGACGAGCCGACAGCGACGCTGACGCCGGAGGAGAAGCGCCACTTCTTCGCACTGATCCGGCGGCTGAAGGCGCGCGGCGTCTCGGTTGTCTTCATCTCGCATGCCCTGGAAGAGGCGCTGATGATCTCCGACCGGCTGACCATTCTGCGCGATGGCGAGCTGGTTGCTTCCGGCGAGACGAAGGATTTCACCCGCGACAGCATCATTGCCGCCATGGTCGGCCGCCAGCTTTCCGGCGCGCTTTATCGCGACCGCTCGGAAACCGGCGTGCGCAAGGCAGGCAAGAAGGTGCTCTCGGTCCAGGATATTTCCATGGGCGCGATGGTGCGCAACAATTCCTTTTCAGTGTTTTCCGGCCAGATCACCGGCGTGTTCGGGCTGATCGGCTCCGGCCGCACCGAAACCTTCAAGGTCGTGGCCGGCATCGAGAAGCGTGACTTCCTGCGCGGCGGATCAATCGTGCTCAACGACAAACCAGTGCGTTACTACGTACCGAGCGAGGCGGTGAAGGAGGGCATTGTCTATGTCACCGAGGACCGCAAATCGGAAGGTTTCTTCGAGACCATGTCGATCGCCGAGAACATCTATGGCGGGCTGATCGCCGCCGGGCACGACAAGGCCTGGTATGTCAGCAGTGCCGAAATGCAGGCGGTTTCGGCCGACTGGTCGAAGAAGCTCAATATCCGCGCCATCAATGACAATGCCCGCGTGGTCGAATTGTCCGGCGGCAATCAGCAAAAGGTGGTGATCGGCAAGGGGCTGGTGCAGGAGCCGAAGCTCGTCATCTTCGATGAACCGACGCGCGGCGTCGATGTCGGCGCGATCGCGGAAATCCACCAGATCATCAACAAGCTCGCCGATGACGGCCTCGCCGTGGTGGTGATCTCGTCTTACCTGCCGGAGATCATGAATCTCTCCGACCGCATTCTGGTCTGCCGCCAGGGCCGTATTGTCGAAGAGTTCTCGCCCGCCGAGGCAACAGAAGAAAAAATCATGTATGCCGCCGTCCATTGATGGCCGGCATGGGGAAACGCGAAAAGGAAACCAAAATGGCGACCGTAAAACTGATGAGTGATGAAGAGGCGGAGGCAAATCCTGCGGTCAAGGCGGTGTTTGACGATATCCGCGCCACCCGCAAGACCGACTTCATCAATAATTTCTGGCGCGCACTGGCCTTTGATGCCGCTTTGCTGAAGCGCACATGGGAAGGGCTGAAAGCGGTCATGACCGTGCCCGGCGCCATTGATCCCAAGACGCGGGAAATGATCTACACCGCCGTGTCGATTGCCAATGCCTGCACCTATTGCGTCCATTCCCACACCGCTCAGGCCAAGGCGAAAGGCATGAGCGACGCGGAATATGCCGAGCTTTTGTCGATCGTTGCCCTTGCCGGCCAGACCAACCATCTGGTGACCGGCATGCAGGTGCCCGTCGATCCCGAATTTGTCGCCTGAGGACTGAAGATCATGGACATGGCACTTGTCGCCACGCGACCCGGCGGGTCCGGGGTCATGGAATGGACTGCGCTTGAAACCGGCATGCCGGGTGACGGCGAGGTTCTGGTCCGCCACACCGCCATCGGTGTCAATTTCATCGATGTCTATTTCCGTTCCGGCCTTTACCCCTGGGCGGAAGACACAATGATCCCCGGTGCGGAAGCCGCTGGCGTGGTGGAAGAGATCGGCCCCGGTGTCAGCGATCTCAAACCCGGTGACCGGGTGGCCTATGTGATGCGCACCGGCGCCTACCGGCAAAGGCGGATCATGCCGGCCGAGCGGCTGGTGAAACTGCCCGACGGGATTTCGGAAAAGCTGGCGGCAAGCGTGATGCTGAAGGGGCTGACGGCGCAGTATCTCGTCACCGCCTCCCATGTCGTCAAACCCGGCGAGACTGTGCTGGTTCATGCTGCGGCCGGCGGTGTCGGCCTCATTCTCGGGCAATGGCTGAAGGCGCTTGGCGCCCGCGCCATCGGCACGGCGGGCTCGGAGGAGAAGGTGGCGCTGGCGCTGTCCCACGGCTATAGCGATGTGATCAATTACCGCACGGAAGATTTTGCCGCTAAGGTGATGGAACTGACCGATGGTAAGGGCTGTGAAGCCGTTTATGACAGTGTCGGCAAGGATACCTGGCGCGGCTCACTGGCGGTGCTCAAACGCTTCGGCATGTTCGTCAATTTCGGCCAGTCCTCCGGCATGATCGAGGGCTTCAAGCTTTCCGACCTCGCCCGGGGGTCGCTGTCGGCCAACCGGCCGATGCTGTTCGACTATGTTGCCACCCGCGCCGATCTCGAAATGCGTGCCGACGATCTTTTCGGCAAGCTGAAAAGCGGTGCGGTGAAAGCCGATGTGATCACCGAAATGCCGCTGCAAGAGGCAGGCGCCGCCCATGACGCGCTGGAAACCCGCAAGACGCGCGGCTCGCTGGTGCTGACCGTCTAGCCCCCAAAAAGCCCGCGCCTGACCGGACTGGCGAGGCGCGGGCGGCATTTTCGTCCGTGATTATTCCGGCGCGCCGAGCTCGTGGGCAACCTCATAACCATCCATCTGCCAGGTCTTTACCGATGTGGCATCGAGATCCTGCTTGGTCAGATCGACAAAGCGGATATCGCTATTGTCATAGGTACGGAAATAGAAGCGCTTGTTGACGGTGTCGACAGCCGAGGTCCACTGGGTGTAGTCGGCAACCATATTGCCATGCTCGTCCTTTTCCGCATCGCGGGCGACACCGCGCGGAATGTCGAAATTGTTGAGGATGTGGAAAGCCTCGAAGATCGCATCATCGCCGGTCTTGCTGGGTTCGACACCATGCGAGAAGATCGCGGCGCGGACAAAACGCGACGGCGAGGTGAAATCGCCCGGCATGCCCAGAAGGCCGGTGCCCTGGCCGAGACCGTTGATCGTGACAGGGCCAAGCTTTTGCGGCGGCACATTGTCGAGGCCGAGATTGACGTAATTCTGCAAATTGGTCATGTGCCAGTCAAAGGGCGGGTTGTTGGTGATGACGCCGATCGGATCATCGCTCACCTGAAGCTTGCCACCGACATATTCGATCACGATCGTCTTGCCCGACGCATCGGTGACAACGAAATGAACCGGAAGGACCATGTTGAACTGTTTGAAAATCACCGGGGCGACGACGATGTTGCCGAGCGCTGCCCTTACCTCGTCAACCGTGGCGAAATTGTCGAGGATATAGGAGCCGAGCTGCCAGGAGGCGAGCGTCTTGCCAGCATCAGCCGCATCATAGGGCTGGTATTCAGCCGACTGCGCAAAATAGAAAAGCCCCATGGAGAGCCCTTTCTCATTCACACCATCCACCAGATAGGGCAGGCCCATGGGATTGGCGCCGACGCTGGCATATTTGACATTCCAGGACAGGCCGGTCTTGCCATCCGGCGTCTCGCCCACGCGTTGCAGCCCATGCGGCACGACGATGACAGAGGCGTGGAGATCGACGTTGAACTCCATGGTACGGGCGCGCACCACCGCACCATCCTCAGCCGTCAGTGTGATACCAGTGCAGGCCTCGGCGGCCGGGCCGAACAGCATGGCAGCCGTAACGGCGGCCGCCACAAGGCGCATGCCTTTTGAAAATCGGGATGTCATGAAACCTCTCCTAGTGCCCCGGCAAGTTGAGGTTTCTCCCTCCCCCGCCTGGCAAGGCAAATATGATGATTGGCATTATATCGTCCCCCTTGAAGGAGGACGGCGCCACGCTAGGAAGGCAACCGGGCAAATGTCTACAAATGCCAGGATGAAAAACCAGAAATGGTCCGGCTGGCGACGAAATGAAGCGGCACCGTCGCCGCATCAGGCCTGTTCAAACTCCACCAGCGTTCCGGCAAAATCCTTCGGATGGGTGAAGATGACCGGCTTGCCATGCGCGCCGATTTTTGGCGCCCCGAGAGTGCGGGTACCTGCGGCCTCAAGCCGTGCCATTGCCTGATCGAGATCGTCGACCTCGAAACAGAGATGATGTACGCCACCCGCCGGATTGCGCGCCAGAAAGGCCGCAACAGGCGACGCCTCGCCCAGCGGTTCGAGCAACTCGATCTTGGTGTTGTCGAGAGAGACGAAGACGACGGTAACGCCGTGTTCGACAAGCGCTTCAGGCGCGCTGACCGATGCCCCCAGATTGCGGTAAAGTGTTGACGCCGCCGCAAGGTCCGGCACGGCAATGGCAACATGGTTCAGCCGCCCGATCATCTGATCCTCAGACATTGCGGCGCTTTCCTTCAAGAAGATCGATGATCGCATTGGCAGCGTGCAGCACATTGGTGCCGGGACCGAAGACGGCGGAGACGCCATTTTCCATCAGAAAATCATAGTCCTCACGCGGGATCACCCCGCCGACCACGACGAGAATATCCTCTGCCCCCTTCGCTTTCAGGGCCTTGACCAGCTGCGGCGCCAGCGTCTTATGCCCGGCGGCAAGTGAAGACATGCCGACGACCCTGACCTTTTCGGAAACCGCCAGGTCAGCCGCCTCATCGGGGGTCTGGAACAGCGGGCCGGCGACAACGTCAAAACCGATATCACCAAAGGCCGAGGCAATCACCTTCGCGCCGCGATCATGGCCATCCTGCCCGAGCTTGGCGATCAGAACCTTTGCCTTTCCCTTCTCTTGTCCATAGCCGTTCAGCCGGTTCACCAGCGCCTCATATTCAGCATCGCCGGAAAAAGCTGAACCATAAACGCCGGAGACGACCTTCGGGGCGGCGTCATGCTCACCGAAGACCCTTCGCATGGCATCGGAAATCTCGCCGAGACTGGCCCGCGCCCGCGTTGCGTCCACGGCGGCCTCGAGAAGATTGCCATTGCCGGACCGGGCAATCTCTTCCAGCCGTGTCAGACAGGCTTCAACCTTTTTCGGGTCGCGCCAGCGGCGCATGCTGTCCAGCCGCTTCACCTGGGCTGCGCGCACGGCGGAATTGTCGATGGCAAGCGTTTCGATCGGTGCCTCGTTTTCCAGACGGAAACGATTGACGCCGACAACGACCTCCTCGCCACGATCAATGCGCGCCTGCCTGGCGGTTGCTGCGGCCTCGATCATCCGCTTCGGCAGACCATCGCTCACGGCCCTGGTCATGCCGCCGGCGGCCTCGATCTCCTCCATCAGTGACCAGGCCTTTTCGGCCAGTTCATGGGTGAGGCTCTCGACATAATAGGAGCCGGCCAGCGGATCGACGACCCGGGAAATACCGGTTTCATGGGCGAGGATCAGCTGGGTGTTGCGGGCGATGCGGGCGGAAAAATCCGTCGGCAGCGCGATGGCCTCATCCAGCGCATTGGTATGCAGCGACTGGGTTCCGCCCAGCACCGCCGCCAGCGCCTCGTAAGCCGTGCGGACGACATTGTTATAGGGATCCTGCTCGGCCAGCGACACGCCGGAGGTCTGACAATGGGTGCGCAGCATCTTCGACGACGGCTTCTTCGGATCGAACCCCTCCATCACCCGGCTCCAGAGCAGCCGCGCCGCACGCAGTTTCGCCGCCTCCATGAAGAAATTCATGCCGATGGCGAAAAAGAAGGACAGGCGCGGCGCAAAGGCATCGACATCGAGACCGTTTTTCAACGCCGCGCGGACATATTCGCGCCCGTCGGCAAGGGTGAAGGCAAGCTCCTGCACCAGTGTCGCCCCGGCTTCCTGGATATGGTAGCCGGAGATCGAAATCGAGTTGAATTTCGGCATGTCGCGCGCCGTATAGGCGATGATATCGGCAACGATCCGCATCGAGGGTCCCGGCGGATAGATATAGGTGTTGCGGACCATGAACTCCTTGAGAATGTCATTCTGGATCGTACCGGAGAGCTCGGCGCGTGATACGCCCTGCTCCTCTCCGGCGACAATAAAGGCAGCCAGGATCGGGATCACGGCACCATTCATCGTCATCGAAACCGACATCTCCTTCAGCGGAATGCCGTCAAACAGGATCTTCATGTCCTCGACGCTGTCGATCGCCACGCCCGCCTTGCCGACATCGCCCTCGACACGCGGATGATCGCTGTCATAACCGCGATGGGTGGCGAGATCGAAGGCGACCGACAGACCTTTCTGCCCGGCAGCGAGATTGCGGCGGTAAAAGGCGTTGGATTCCTCCGCCGTCGAAAAACCGGCATATTGGCGGATGGTCCAGGGCCGTCCGGTATACATGGTCGCGCGCGGACCACGCAGAAACGGCGCCTCGCCCGGCATGGAGCCGAGATGGCCGATGCCTTCGAGATCATCGGCCGTATAGACCGGCTTGACGGCAATGCCTTCCGCCGTCTGCCAGACCAGCGTTTCGGGTGACGCCTTCAGTTCCTTTTCGGCAAGCGCATTCCAGTTTTCCAGCTGCTCCTTCGCCATCGTCCCGCCCCTTCAGCAAAATTCCATGATCAGCTCATCGACGGCAAGGCTCTGGCCGGCCTGCGCGGCAACCCGCTTCACCACCGCCTTGCGCTCGGCGCGCAGCACGTTTTCCATCTTCATCGCCTCGACGGTGGCGAGCGTCTGCCCCGCCTCGATCGTTTCACCCTCATGGACGGCAACCGAGGTAATAACGCCCGGCATGGGGCAAAGAAGCAGTTTCGACGTATCGGGCGCCGCCTTTTCCGGCATCAGCCGGGCAAGCGCTGCCACGCGCGGGCGATAGACCCGGCTCGTCACATCCATGCCGCGGAAGCGCAGCCGGATCGCCGTGCCGGTGATCTCGACCTTGGCGTCAATGCCGTCATTGCCGAATTCGAACCGGGCGAGCGTGCGCCCCGGCTTCCAGTCCGTGCCGAGGCCGAAGCTTTGCTCTCCGGGAAAGGTGAGGGAAAAATCAGCACCATCGACGGCCACATGAACCGGCTGCGCGTGGCCGCCAAAGCGCACCACCCAGTCACCGCCGACCTTGCGCGTATGATTGCCGATCGTGCCGGAGACGGAGGCTGCGCGCAGTTCCAGCATGTGGTGAATAACGGCGGCGATCGCAGCAAGCTCACGTGCGGCCATGCCGTCAGGAGCAACACCGGAAAAACCGTCTGGAAATTCCTCGGCGATATAGGCCGTCGACAGCCGGCCTTCGCGGAAACGCTGCTGCTGCATGACGGCGGCAAGGAAGGGCAGATTATGGCCGATCCCCTCAAGCTCGAACCGGTCCAGCGCTGTCGCCATGGCTGCGACCGCACGCTCGCGATCGGCTGCGAAGGCGCAGAGCTTGGCGATCATCGGATCGTAAAACATCGAGATCTCGCCACCCTCATAAACGCCGGTATCATTGCGGATCACCGAACCGTCGGGCTGCGGCCCCTCTTTTGGCGGCCGGTATCGCGTCAGCCGGCCGATCGAGGGCAAGAAATTGCGATAGGGATCTTCGGCGTAGAGCCGGCTTTCGATTGCCGAGCCTTTAAGCGTGATGTCGTTCTGGGAGAAGCCAAGTTCCGCACCATCGGCAACGCGGATCATCTCTGCGACCAGATCAAGGCCTGTCACCAGCTCGGTCACCGGATGCTCGACCTGAAGCCTTGTATTCATTTCGAGAAAATAGAAGTTGCGGTTCCGATCAACGATGAACTCAACCGTTCCGGCGGAGAAATAGCCGACGGCACGCGCCAGCGCCACCGCCTCCGCCCCCATGGCTGCGCGGGTTTCGGCATCGAGAAAGGGCGATGGCGCCTCCTCGATCACCTTTTGGTTACGCCGCTGGATCGAACATTCGCGCTCGCCGAGATGGACGATATTGCCATGCCGGTCGCCCAGAACCTGGATCTCGATATGGCGCGGTTCGACAATGAATTTCTCGATGAAGATGCGATCATCGCCGAAGGCCGAGCGCGCCTCGCTCTTCGACAGGCGAAAGCCTTCGCGCGCCTCAGCGTCATTCCAGGCAATGCGCATGCCCTTGCCGCCACCGCCGGCAGAGGCCTTGATCATCACCGGATAACCGATTTTTCCGGCAATCACCGCAGCCTCGTTCTCGTCGGCGATCAGGCCCATATGGCCTGGAACGGTTGAGACACCCGCTTCTGCCGCCAGTTTCTTCGAGGTGATCTTGTCGCCCATGGCGGCAATGGCTGCGGCAGGCGGGCCGATGAAGGTGACACCGGCCTTTTCCAGCGCCTCGGCAAAGGCCTGGTTTTCCGAGAGGAAACCATAGCCCGGATGAACCGCATCGGCCCCCGTTTGCGCGATGGCCGCCAGAATGCGCTCGATCACCAGATAGGACTGCGATGACGGCGCAGGCCCGATATGAACCGCCTCATCCGCCTCAGCCACATGAAGCGCATCACGATCGGCATCGGAATAGACGGCAACCGTGCGGATGCCCATCTTCTTCGCCGTGCGGATCACGCGGCAGGCGATTTCGCCACGATTGGCAATGAGAATTTTCCTGATCATGTTCCTCACCCTCAAAGCGGGATCGTGTCGTGCTTTTTCCAATGCGTTGCCTGGCGCTTGTTTCTGAGCGCGGCAAAGGCACGGGCAATGCGGCGGCGGGAGGCGTGCGGCTGGATCACCTCATCGATGAAGCCGCGTTCGGCAGCGACAAAGGGATTGGCGAAGCGGCGCTCATATTCTTCAGTGCGGGCGGCAATCTTGTCCGCATCACCAAGCTCCGACCGGTAGAGGATCTCCGTCGCACCCTTGGCGCCCATCACGGCAATTTCGGCCGTGGGCCAGGCATAGTTGATATCGGCGCCGATATGTTTCGAGGCCATCACATCATAGGCACCGCCATAGGCCTTGCGGGTGATCAGCGTCACCATCGGCACGGTGGCTTCGCTATAGGCAAACAGCAGCTTGGCGCCGTGCTTGATAACGCCGCCGGTCTCCTGCGCCACACCGGGCAGAAAGCCCGGTACATCGACCAGTGTCAGGATCGGGATCGAGAAAGCATCGCAGAAACGGACAAAACGCGCCGCCTTGCGCGCGGTTTCGATATCGAGACAGCCCGCCAGCACCATGGGCTGATTGGCGACGACGCCGATGGTTGCCCCTTCAAGCCGGATAAAGCCAGTGAGGATGTTCTTCGCATGCGCCGCCTGGATCTCGCAGAAATCACCCTCATCGGCGAGCGCCGCGATCAGTTCGCGCATGTCATAGGGCTTGCTCGCGCTTTCCGGCACCAGCGTATCAAGCCGCATTTCCAGCCGCTCGGGATCATCGTGAAACGGCCGGACAGGCACAGGCGCGCGATTGTTGAGCGGCAGGAAATCAAACAGCCGCCGGACTTCCATCAGCGCATCGATATCATTGTCGAAGGCGGCATCGGCGACCGAGGATTTCTGCGTATGGGTTTTTGCGCCACCCAATTCCTCGGCTGTCACGACCTCGCCGGTGACCGTCTTCACCACATCCGGACCAGTGACGAACATGTAGGAGGTATCGCGAACCATAAAGATGAAGTCGGTCATGGCGGGCGAATAGACCGCTCCGCCGGCGCAGGGGCCCATAATGACGGAAATCTGCGGAATAACGCCCGAAACCTCGGCATTGCGGCGGAACACCTCGGCATAACCCGCAAGCGAGGCAACGCCTTCCTGAATGCGCGCGCCGCCGCTGTCATTGAGCCCGATCACCGGCGCGCCGACCTTTGCCGCCATATCCATGATCTTGCAGATCTTGCCCGCATGGGTTTCCGACAGCGAGCCGCCGAGCACGGTGAAATCCTGGGAAAAGACATAGACCTGACGGCCATTGATGGTGCCCCAGCCGGTCACCACGCCATCGCCGGCAATCTTCTGCGATGCCATGTTGAAATCGACCGTACGATGGGTGACGTACATGTCGAATTCCTCGAACGAGCCCTCGTCAAGCAGCACTTCGATACGCTCACGCGCCGTCAGCTTGCCCTTGCCATGCTGGGCGTCAATACGATGCTCTCCGCCGCCAAGCCATGCTTCGGCCTGGCGGCGCTCCACCTCCGCTATCACTGAACGCACAATTTCCTCCTCCGAAATTGACGATCGCAAATTACAATCGACGAGCGATCTCGAAAAGAGTTGAGAATGTGCAATTGCAGAATTATAAAATAGGAAATATGAAATTGCGAATTTGCAAAATCCGGATAGACCCATGGCAACAGGCAAGCTCTTCATCGGCCGGAAAGTGCGCGAGCTCCGCCTCGCCAGCAGGCAAACCCAGGCGCAGTTTGCCGAACGGCTTGGCATTTCGACCAGCTATCTGAACCAGATCGAGAGCAATCAGCGCCCCGTCTCCGCCACCGTGCTTGTGGCGCTGGTCGACAAGTTCAAGCTGGATTTTTCCGAGCTTGCCAGCGGCGAAACCGACCGGCTGCTGTCGGCCCTTTCGGAAGCCCTCAGCGATCCGCTGTTCGAAGCCTATAGCCCGAGCCCGCAGGAACTGAAGCTCATCACCCAGAACGCGCCAGGCTTTGCCCATGCGTTGATTGCCTGCCACCAGGCCTATCGCCGCAATTCCGAACAGCTGGTCAGCATTGATCGCGATCTCGGGCGCGGCATGACCGAAATGACGGCCTATGAGGAAGTGCGCGACTTCTTCCATTTCGTCGACAATTATATTCATGCGCTTGATGCAACCGCCGAAAACCGTGCGGCAACGCTGAAGGCGGCCTCCCATGATCAGCGCCCGGCACTGGCGGAGCACCTCGAAAGCAGTCACGGCATTCGCGTTTCCTATGCCACCGACACGGCGCATCAGCGCGATTACAACCGCAAGACCGGCGTCTTGACCCTGAACGCCTATGCACCACCCTCCTCCCAGGCCTTCCAGCTGGCCATCACCATTGCCCAGCAGGAAGCCGATGAGATCATGGACCAGCTGATTGCCGATGCCGGTTTCCGCAATGAGGAGGCTGGCGCAATCTGCCGGCTCGGCCTTGCCAATTATTTCGCCGGCGCGCTGTTGATGCCCTACGGCATCTTCGCCCGCGCCGCCCGCGAGATGCGCCACGATATCGAGCTTCTGTCGCTGCGCTTCGGCACCTCGCTGGAACAGGTCTGCCACCGGCTTTCCACCCTGCAGCGGCCGAATGACAAGGGTGTGCCGATCTTCTTTGCCCGGATCGACCGCGCCGGCAACATCACCAAGCGCCACAGCGCCACCCGGCTGCAATTTGCCCGTTTCGGCTCAGCCTGCCCCTTATGGAACGCCCATTTCGCCTTCGAGGCACAGGGCCGCATCATCCGCCAGCTGGCTGAAACCCCCGATGGCGTCGGCTATCTGTCACTCGCCACCGCCGTTTCCAGGGGGCCGGGCGGCTTCAGCCGCTCCCGCGTCAGCCATGTGCTGGCCTTCGGCTGCGAGATTGCCCATGCCGACGCATTTGTCTATGCCGACGATCTGGCAACGGCAGATCGCAAACGCTTCGACCCGATCGGTATTTCCTGCCGTATCTGCGAGCGGGCGGACTGCCCCAGCCGCGCCCAGCCGCCACTGAAACGCAACATCGTTATCGACGCCGACCGCCGTGCCGATCTGCCTTACGACTTCCTGTAACCCTGCTGCCCGGTCGCGATACGGCATTGTGTCTTTGCGCAGAGGAGCAAGCCCCGTTGGGCACCACCCGTTCGGGAGCAAGGGGCCCCACCACTTTGCCATCACCCTGAAGGATTGTCGGGACCTCACGCAGCTGCATGACTTGGGCAGAGCCCCTTGCCACGCCAGAGATCATCGCTGGCTGCGATCTTCCCGCGCCTTTGTCAACAATTTCCAGCATGCCGGACGCTTGCTGGCGAAAACAAGAACAGGGCTGATGAGCCTGGCAACGATGCCTCCCCCTGAGCGACAGCAGGATATGCTATATTCGCGACAACGCCCGGGGAGGTAATGGTCAGCAGTGAACCCAATTTGAATACCCTTTCCGTAGCCAGCATGGAATTCAGGGCATCATTTTTTTCGAGAACCCGACGTGCCAGCACAAAGACCGAGAGCATCGCACCGTTCAGATGAAAAGCCCGATCCCGCAAACCGGAGCCGGGTTTTCGCTGTTGAACCCGACAAAACCCCGCTGCAGCCTGATTTCTAGTCTGGAAACAATCGGAGTTGATACCTAGATTTTCAGGCAGATAACGCAACATTGCCTGCTTTTGAACGGAACCCGAGATGGCGCAGAACGAGACCAGAAACCCCTATGACGTGCTTGGCGTCGCCAGGGATGCGAGCGAGGCCGATATCAAGAAGGCCTATCGCAAGCTGGCGAAGACCCTGCACCCCGATCTCAATCCCGGCGACAAGAAGAAGGCAGAGGAATTTTCAAAAGTGACCGCTGCCTATGATCTTCTGTCGGATCCGGACAAGCGCCGGCGCTATGATGCGGGCGAGATTGACGAGAACCAGCAGGAGCGCCCGCAGCGGCAATATTATCGCAGCCATGCCGAGGCCGATCCGTCGGGCCGTTATGGCTATGACGGCAATTTCGATGATCTTGGCGACTTCTTTTCCCAGGCCTTTGGCGGACGGCGCGGCGGCTTTGGCGCTGGTGGCGGCGCGCGGATGAAGATGCGCGGTCAGGACCGGCAGTTCCAGATGACGGTCGGTTTCATCGAGGCGCTTCTGGGTGCCAAAAAGACCGTCGACCTGCCGGAGGGTGGCCGGATCGAGCTTTCCATTCCTGCCGGTATCGAGGATGGCAAGACGCTCAGGCTGTCCGGCAAGGGAGAACCCGGCCTCAATGGCGGCCCGTCCGGCGATGCCTATGTCCGCATCAGCGTTGCGCCGGATCCGGTGTTTGAACGCGTCGGTGATGATGTGGCAATGGAATTGCCGATTTCGCTCGACGAGGCGGTGCTGGGCGCCAGTGTTTCCGCGCCAACGCCGACGGGCCGCGTTAATCTCAAAGTGCCTGCAAACTCCTCCTCCGGCCGTGTCATGCGGCTGAAGGGCAAGGGCGTACCCAAATCCGGCGGCAACGCCGGCGATCTGCTGGTGACACTCAAGATTGTCCTGCCGCCGAAAGCAGATGAGGCACTGGCAGAGGCAATCCGCAGCTGGCGGGCGGATCATGCCTATGATCCGCGCGCAGGCTGGAAGGGAGAGCAAAGATGAGCATGCTGAGCGAGAATGAGGTTCTTCAACGGCTCGACAGGCTGACAGTGGAGCGTTTGTCCATCTGCATCACCCGCAGCTGGGTCAGGCCGCAGCCTGGTGCCCTTGGTCCGACCTTTGACGAAACGGATGTCGCCCGTCTGGCCCTGATTGTCGAACTGACGGAAGATATGGAGGTCAATGACGAGGCCGTGCCGCTCATTCTGGGTCTTCTGGATGAGGTCAGCACGCTGCGTGGTCATGTGCGCACGCTTGACGCCGCCGTTCTGGCGGAAGGACCGGAAACCTGTTCGGCGATCCTGCAGCGGATCAGAATGGCAGGCTAGCCTGGGCGACGAAGCGTTCGGCAATCCAGTGCGCCAGCCGCCCGGCGACGGCATCCTTGCTCATGTCCGGCCATTCCTCCGCGCCCGACTTTGTCACCAGGGTTACCCGGTTATGGCCGCCACCCATCACGCCCTCTTCGGAGACGTCATTGGCGACGATCAGATCCGCGCCCTTGCGGGCAAGCTTGTCGGTGGCATAGGCGGTGACATCGCGGGTTTCGGCGGCAAAGCCGACCACGAGTTTCGGGCGCCTGGCGTGATGGCCGATCGTTTTGAGGATGTCGGGATTTTCGGTGAGCGCCAGCGGTGGCGGCGCTTCGCCCGGCTTCTTCTTCATCTTCTGCGTCGCGGTATCGGCGGCGCGCCAGTCAGAAACGGCCGCGACCATCACGGCAATATCGGCAGGCAGTGCCTTTTCCACCGCCTTCAGCATGTCGCGTGCGCTCTCCACATGGAGCGTTTCAACACCTGAAGGATCAGCAATGGCGACGGGGCCGGATACGAGGGTCACCTGTGCCCCCAGCCGCGCAAGTGCTGCCGCAATGGCGTGGCCCTGTCGTCCCGACGAGCGGTTGGCGATGTAGCGCACCGGATCGATGGCCTCCACGGTTGGGCCTGACGTGACGATCGCATGTTTTCCGGCCAGCGGTTTGGGGCTGTCATCAAGCAGCTTTTCCGCAGCCGTAACGATCTCCATCGGTTCGGCCATGCGGCCCTTGCCCGCTTCGCCGCGCTCGGCCATCTCGCCTTTCATCGGGCCAATGGTTTCAGCCCCGTCCATCAGAAGGGTAGCGAGATTGCGCTGTGTCGGCGCCGCCGACCACATTTTCGGGTTCATGGCGGGCGCCAGCAGCACCGGGCAGTCGCGCGCCAGAAGCACGGCACTGGCAAGATCATCGGCAAGCCCATGGGCCATTTTCGCCATCAGATTGGCGGTTGCCGGTGCAACGATAATCAGATCATTCTCGCGCGCCAGACGGATATGGCCGATATCCTGCTCCTGTGTGCGGGAGAAGAGATCGGTGAAAACCGTTCCCCCGGAAAGCGCGCCAACGGCCAACGGGGTGACGAATTCCGCCGCTGCTTTGGTCATCACCGGGGTGACGCCCGCGCCACGTTCTTTCAGCCTGCGGATCAGGTCAAGGCTCTTATAGGCGGCAATGCCGCCGGCAATGATCAGCAGAATGCGTTTGTCTTTCAGTGACATGTCTTGTTCGCCCGTTTCGTCCGGACGGTTTTAGCACGAAGCGGCAAAAGAAAAACCCCGCCTTTGCGGCCAGCGGGGTTGTCGCGTCAGCTATTGGCGCTGGTCTTGATGAATTCGGCTGCGCGCTCGGCGATCATGATCGTCGGCGCATTTGTATTGCCGCTGACAACCGTTGGCATGACCGAGGCGTCGACGACGCGCAGCCCATCAAGCCCGTGCACCTTCAAATTGGGGTCGACCACGGCCATGGCATCACGTCCCATCTTGCAGGTGCCGACCGGGTGGTAGATCGTATCGGCGCGGCGGCGAATGATATCCGTCCAGTCGGCATCGCTCATACCGTCTTTCACGCCGTTGAGTTCTTCCTTGATATAGAGCTTCATCGGTTGCGACTGCATGATCGAGCGGGTCATTTTGGCGCCGCGTATCATTGTTTCGAGATCACGCGGATCATCAAGGAATCCGGGATCGATGGCCGGCGCAGACAGCGGATTGCTATCCTTGAGCGTGACAGTACCGCGCGAGTGGGGCTGCAACAGGCAGACATGGCAGGAATAGCCATGGCCCATTCGCATATGCCTGGCATGGTCCTCGACAATGGCCACGGCAAAATGCAGCTGGATGTCGGGCTGTGCGAGATCGGGCAGGGTTTTGAGGAAGGCGCCGCCCTCTCCATAGGGTGAGGACAGCATGCCATTGCCATCCTTGCGCCATTGCAGCGCTTCCCCGATCATTTTCGGCAGGGCCGAGGGGGCAAGGCCAAACATGTCGCGATCATGGCTTTTGTAGCTGAGCACCAGATCGAGATGATCTTGCAGATTTTCGCCGACACCCGGTAGGTCATGGACAACAGCAATGCCGTGTCTTTTCAGCATGTCCGGCCTGCCGACACCGGAGAGCTGCAGAAGCTGCGGAGACGCAAAGGCACCGCCGCACAAGATGACCTCACGGCCGGCCTCGATCAGCGAGGTCTTGCCGCGGCGATGGATATCAACGCCGGTCGCGCGGCGGCCTTCAAACCTTACCTTAAGAGCATGGGTACCGGTCAGAACGGTGAGGTTGGGCCTGTTTAGCACCGGATGAAGATAACCCGCCGCCGCCGAGCAGCGCTCGCCATTTCTGGCAACGCTGTGGAACTGGGTAACCTGGTATGGACCGATGCCCTCATTGTCGCCAGTGTTGAAATCGGATGTTTCAGGAAAGCCAAGTGAAATCCCGCCTTCGACAAAGGCGCGACTGATCGGGCGGGGGCTGTTTTGATGCGCCACATGCAGCGGGCCGTGGCCGCCATGGAATGCGTTTGCACCGTCCTCATGGCTTTCTGCCCTCTTGAAATAGGTGAGGCACGTTTCCCAGTCCCAGCCGTTACAGCCAAGGTCAACCCAGCGCTCATAATCGAGACGGTGGCCGCGAATATACACCATGGCATTGATGGCACTGGAGCCACCGAGCGCCTTGCCGCGCGGCTGATACCCCTTGCGCCCGTTCAGCCCAGGTTGCGGCACAGTCTCAAACGCCCAGTTCGATATATGTCCATAACCCGGCATCATCGCCACGAGACCGGCGGGCATGCGGATCAGGATGTGCTTGCCCTGGCCGCCCGCCTCCAGCAGGCAGACGGAAACCCGACGATTTTCCGACAGGCGCGCCGCAAGCGTTGCCCCACCGGACCCACCGCCGACGATGACATAGTCAAACTTCATGCTTTCCTCCGAATTCGCAGTCGTCAAAAGCATAAATTTGTCGCAAGACGAAGTCTTGGTCAAGAAACAAAGGAAGGATATTACGTATTGATAATATTTATACTTGTATAAAAATAATAATAAAATTCAAGCTATACTTCTTAGATATTTGACGTGAACTGAAGAGGAAATCCCCGCCCCACAGCTGTCGTTTAGATAACAGAACGTGGCTGCAGGTCGGGGGGCAGGGGCAAATTAAGGAAGAGCGGTCCCGGCCATTGCAATGCTGGCTCCTGCAACAGACGTGACCGCAATGATGGCAGCACCTGAGCACGGCGAAAGCGAGCGCGGGAAATGCGCCCTGACGGGCTCATCCCAAGAGCCAATGATTATGCCCCATATCAGGCCTCTTGGTATAAATGCTTCAGGACCGAAAATCGGCGCAAGCCCTTGAGGCCTGCGCCGGAAGAGGCTGCGTTATTTCGAGAAGTCGATCGCGCGGTCGCCGTTTTCATCCCTGATCCGGGTCGGCAGGCCGATATGGTTCAGGATATGGAGGAAAGGCTTGGGATTGAGCTCTTCGACATTGACCATGGTCCTGGCGTCCCATTCGCCGGAGGCAACCAGCATGGCCGCCGCGACCGGCGGAACGCCGGCCGTATAGGAAATGCCCTGCGAACCAACCTCTTCGTAAGCCTCTTTGTGGTCGGCGACGTTATAGATGAACACTTCGGCCGGCTTGCCGTCCTTGGTTCCCTTGACAAAATCGCCGATGCAGGTCTTTCCGGTATAGCCGGGTGCCAGCGAAGAGGGATCAGGCAGCACGGCCTTGACAACCTTGAGCGGCACGACATCCTGGCCTTCAGCGGTTTTCACCGGCTGTTCCGACAATAGGCCAAGGCTTTTCAGCACGGTAAAGACGTTGATATAATGCTCGCCAAAGCCCATCCAGAAGCGGACATTGGGCGAACCCATATTCTTCGACAGGGAATGGATCTCGTCGTGGCCACTCATATAGGCCATGCGCTTGCCAACCACCGGCAGGTCAAATTCCTTGCCGATCTCGAACATCTTGTTGGTGGTCCATTCATTGTTCTGCCAGGCATAGACCACGCCGGTGAATTCGCGGAAATTGATTTCCGGGTCGAAATTGGTAGCGAAATACTTGCCGTGATCGCCGGCATTGATGTCAACGATGTCGATATCCGTGATCGTGTCGACATAGTCATCCTTGGCGAGGCGGGCAAAGGCATTGACGACGCCCGGGTCGAAGCCTGCACCGAGGATCGCGGTAACGCCTTTCTCGGCGCAGCGTTCCTTGCGCTTCCACTCATAGTTTCCATACCATGGCGGCGTTTCGCAGATCTTGTTCGGCTCTTCGTGGATCGCCGTGTCGATATAGGCCGCACCCGTCTCCAGGCAGGCCTCCAGAACGGACATGTTGAGGAAGGCCGTGCCGACATTGATGACGATTTCGACGCCGGTCTTGCGGATCAGCGCAATTGTCGCTGCAATGTCGAGCGCATCGAGTTCATGCGCGGCAATCACGCCGTCGACCTTCATCGCCTTCTTTTCATGGATGCTGGCAATAATGGCTTCGCATTTGGCGCCGGTGCGCGAGGCGATATGAATATCGCCGAGCACGTCGTTATTTTGTGCGCATTTATGGGCCACCACCTGGGCAACCCCGCCAGCGCCGATAATCAGCACATTCTTCTTCATCGGGTAAACACCTCCGGTTCAAGCAGCATGGCGGGGTTCCTCCCCTCCGGTAAAACTGCGAAAAGCAAGGTTCCGGCAGGCCGCCTGCGGCCTGCCATGACATTCAACACAGCGACCATTCACGGATCGCATCGGATCGGTTCAAGACAGGCTTGCGACATAATCATCGAAGCCGAAACGCCGGACTTCGCGGATTGTCCCATCTTCCTCGCGGATCGCGATTGCCGGCATGGCAACGCCATTGAACCAGTTTTTCTTGACCATTGTATAGCCGGCGGCGTTTTCAACCGACAGGCGGTCGCCAACCTTTACAGGTTTTTCAAAGGAGAATTCGCCGAAAATATCGCCAGCAAGGCAGGACTTGCCGCAGATCATAACCTTGTGCGGACCGCTATCCGGCAGGATCTTTGCCCGCTCGCGATAGATCAGAAGATCCAGCATATGCGCCTCGATCGAGCTGTCGACGATGGCGAGATCCTTGCCATTGTTGAGTGTGTCGAGGACGGTGACCTCGAGCGTTGCAGCGCCTGTAATCGCCGCCTCGCCGGGCTCGAGATAGACCTGGACGCGATATTTCTCGGCGAAGGCCTTCAGCCGTGCGGCGAGCTTTTCAATCGGATAGTCCTTACCGGTGAAATGAATGCCGCCGCCGAGCGAGACCCAGTCGAGCCGTGCGAGAAGATGACCGAAACGCTGCTCGATTACGCCCAGCATGGCTTCGAACCGGTCGAAATCCTCGTTCTCACAGTTATTGTGGAACATAAAGCCCGAGACGCGGTCGATGACGGCCTCGATCAGTGCCGGATCATGCTCGCCCAGTCGCGAGAAGGGGCGCGCGGGATCGGCCAGATCGAAATCGGACGAGGAGACCTGAGGGTTCACACGCAGGCCGCGGATCTTGTCGCGGGAGACGTCTTCAAAGCGGGTCAGCTGGCCGATCGAGTTGAAGATGATCTTGTCGCAGTTTTCCAGAACCTCAGCGATCTCATGTTCGGCATAAGCAACCGAATAGGCATGGGTTTCGCCCGGGAATTTCTCGCGGCCCAGCCTTACCTCATAAAGTGACGATGATGTCGTGCCATCCATATAGCGGCTCATCATCTCGAAAGCGGACCAGGTGGCAAAGCATTTGAGCGCGAGCAATGCGCGGGCACCGGAATGTTCGCGCAGCCAGGCAATCTTTTCCATATTGGCCCTCAGGCGCGGCATGTCGATCAGATAATAGGGCGTCTGCATGATCTGCTTTCGGCCTTTCGCTGGGAACGGTGTTTCATCCTGTCCGGCTTCTGCCGGAAATATACGGCGCATCTATCGTGTTGCGAGCACCGTCTATCTATCGAAGGTGTCGGCAAAATCAAGCGATGTTGGTGTTTTTAAGCGCGCGTTTGAGAAGCTTTACCGCCAGCGCCTGATCAGTGTGGCGGATGCTACGATGATAGTGAGGGTTTCGGCGACAGCGGTCAGTTGCCTGTAGTCCCGCACGAGACGTCTGCACTTCATGATCCAGGCAAATCTGTGCTCGACACCCTATGATACATGGCAAAAGGCCTATGGGGCTCCTCCCTCCCAAACGCCCTCATATGATTGAATTTCAAGATGTATACCTGAAGCGACAACGCACAGAAAACGGGCCCGGAAACAATCGCCCCCGGGTCCGCCGATTTTGATATGAAGCTGGTCTTTCATCTTTCTGCGGCCAAACCGGTTCGTCTGGGCGAAATCTCAGCGGATGACCGTCACGGCTGTTTCCCTAGGGCGGATCGGTTCGGACATCGGCTTTTGGATCTCAGGTCAGTTGACCGGCGGCGCTGCCGTGAGCGCGGCCTTGAACCCCTTCATCGAAAGCGGCACCTTCAGCGCCTTGCCGTTCATCATCTTGAAGGTCACTGCCGCCGAATCGGTCTTTTTCAGTTCCATCAGCTGCGCATCGCTGAGCGCGATATCGGCGGTGCAGAACTGGCCGCAGGTCACATAGGTCAGGGAAATGTCGTTTGGCTTGGGCATTGCGGTTACCGCATCGCCTTTGGTGGGTTCATCAATGCTGCTGTCACCAAGCGACATCGTTACCCCGGTCCTCAGATCCACATTTGCCGGTGTCTGCACCACCGCGCGGTAATTATCGGTTGCCGGCAGCTTGCCCACGGCAATGGTCAGAAGACGCTGGGTCTGGCCATCTTTCTGCTGGGCGTTCAATGTCTGGGTCACCTCGCAAATGCGCTGCGGCTTTCCGGGCTCGGCATCGCCTTCTTTCTGGATCTGGACCAGCATGCAATGCTGCGACCAGTCGCCATAGGAGACTGTCGTATCCGAAGCCGGCACGGCATCGTCGCTCTGGGCCAAGGCCAGACCTGCCAAAAACATGCTACCGGTGATGGCCATGAGGCTGGCGCGAATTTGTCTGTGCTTCAACATGATCCTTGTCTTCTTTTCCTGAATTGAAATTGGTTCTGAACTGGGTGTCGGCGCTGGGCCGCCCAGGCGGTCGACCGTTTGCGCCGACCGTGAGATCCTTCCGGTCGCCATCGATGCGACCGGATCGCCACGCATCCGCCGTCCGGCGGAAATCAGGCAGCCCTGGCTTCGCTGATGCGCTTGGTTTCAATTTCAAGCAGGTGCTGCCAGTTCTGGCTTGAAGCCAGATGCAGCACGACGGCATCGGTGAAACCTTTCTTGTGCCATTCGAACAGAACGGTTTCAGGCAATGCACGATAGCGCTCCTGATCGACCACGAGCAGGCCATCAAGGCGGTAGCGGCCCTTGTCCGCAAAGCTCATCTCGACATGCTTTTCAACCAGCAGATCATGTTCCTGCAATGCCTTGATAAATTCATTGCCCAAGAGGCTCTGCTGATGGTAGGCGCTGCAGAATTCCATCATTGGCTTGGTTGCTTCACCTGCCGTGCCATCCTCATTGAAAAGACGGAGCCCTTTGGCCAGATCACCGGCCGGCCTGATACGCTGGCAGCTCCCCTCAAAGCCAAGCACGGTCTGCGTTTCATCCTGCGACTGAATGAGGATGAAGGGATAGCGCCGGATATAGGCGGGAATATAATGTCCCTCCAGCCAGGCGCCGGAGGCATCGACAAAGAGGTTCTGGTTCTGCTTGAGACCGGTGACGGCAACGGCTGCGGGAAGTCCCGCCGTCTTGGCAAAGACAAGCGGATAGCAGCGAGCGGCCGCGACAAATTCACTCGGCGGGAGCGGAATGGCATTTGTTGTTGCCGCAAAGGCAAAGTCCGGCTGCGTGTCCAGCACAAGGTCCTTGTGGTCTTCAAATCGCAGGACTTGCGGCGATTTATAGAAAAGCGGAAGCGTGTCGTCAGCCATTTTTTCTGCTCCGTTGGCTTGGTCGCCATAAGATGACGTTAAATTTTAATTACTACAACCTAAGATAACATAAACGTGAAACTTTCTACCTCCAATATTACTTGTCCAAAAAAGCGCGAAAAACTTGGCCGCTACCGACAGAGTGGCGCTTGACCAGCCTGTATGAGTGGTTTCCGGCCCATCATCTCGCGCCGGAAACAGCGCCTCCACAGCCGCAGCGTGGTCTGTCTATGAGCCTGATAAACAAATTTATTCCGCACCGGTTCAAAAAAGGCCGCCCGCCCGGGCAATCATTGTGGCTGCGTATGGGAACCCCACGCATGCCGGCCGGCTCCTTACGCATAAACGGTTTGCAAGATGCATGGAAAGGCTTGCAAATTTTCAATAATATCGTATATACGAAACTACGTATATTAATTCGAGGGAGTTCACCATGTCGCTTGATCGTATGGTTCTGGCTTTTGCTGGCATTATGGTTCTGGTTTCCGTGCTGCTGACAGTGTTTGTCAGCATCTATTTTCTCTGGTTCACGGCCTTTATCGGCGCCAATATGCTGCAGTCCGCTTTCACCGGTTTCTGCCCGGCCGCGATGATCTTCCGCAAGCTCGGCTTCAAACCCGGCTGCGCATTCTGAAAGCCTGACGAGGGGCAATGATGATGAAAATACCGTTCTGGCGTTCCGCCATGATCGCCGGCGCCATGCTCGCCGCATGGCCGGCCGTGGCCGCGACACTGAAGCTTGAGCCCGTGACCGTTCCGGAATGGAAGGCGGTCTATGGTGCCGTTGAGGCACGTGATACCATTCCCGCCCGCGCGCGTATCGGCGGCACACTGGAAACGCTGGTGGTGACCGAAGGTGACATGGTCAAGGCCGGCGATGTGATCGCAACCGTGGAAGATGACAAGCTTGACTATCAGATCAAGGCCTATGAGGCACAGCTCCAGGGGCTCGAGGCTTCGCTGAAGAACGCACAGTCGGAACTCGAACGCGGCAAGCAGCTGAATGAACGCGGTGTGCTGTCGAAACAGCAGCTCGACACGCTGCAGACCAATGCCGACGTGATCACCAACAATATCGCCTCGACCAAGGCCAGCATGGCGGTTGTCGAGCAGCAGATGCATGAAGGCGAAGTCGTGGCACCCGCAACCGGCAGGGTTCTCACCGTGCCGCTGGTCAAGGGATCGGTCATCCAGTCGGGCGAAACCGTTGCGACGATCGGCTCGGGCGGCATTTTCCTGCGCCTGTCGATCCCCGAGCGCCATGCCAGTCTGCTCTCGGAGGGTTCGACCCTGGAAATCAGCCGGGCCACCGACGGCGCGCTGCAGCAGGGCCGGCTGGTCAAACTCTATCCAGAACTTGAAAACGGACGGATCATCGCCGATGTCGATGTCACCGCCGATAATCTTCAGGCCGCCTATGTCGGCCAGCGCATTCTCGTGCGCGTTCCGATCGGCTCCCGTCAGGCTCTGATGGTGCCCGCCGATGCCGTTACCACACGTTATGGCCTCGATTTCGTGACCGTTGACGCCGGCAATGGCGAAACACGCGAGAAAACCGTAATCACCGGCCGCCACGACACGGTCGATGGCAAGGATATGGTCGAGGTCCTGACCGGGGTCGAAACCGGCGATGAGGTGATCCTGCCATGAAACCGCAAAAGCTCGGGATTGCCGGCGGTCTGACGAAGAATTTCATCTCTTCGCCGCTGACGCCCCTTTTCCTGCTGGCAGCCCTTGCGCTGGGGATCGTGGCGCTGTTCACGCTGCCGCGCGAGGAAGAGCCGCAGATTTCCGTTCCCATGGTCGATGTCGTCGTTCAGGCCCCTGGCCTAAAGGCCGAGGACGCCGTCAAGCTCGTCACCGAACCGCTTGAAACCATCATCAAGGGCATTAACGACGTCGAGCATGTCTACAGCCAGACCAATGACAACCAGGTCATGCTCACCGCCCGCTTCAAGGTCGGCACGCCAGCGGATTCTGCGGTGCTGCGCGTCCATGACAAGGTCATGGCCAATATGTCGGCCATCCCCATTGGCATTCCCGAACCCTCCATTGTCGGCCGCACCATTGACGACGTCGCGATTGTCGCGCTGACGCTGACACCAAGCACCGACAAAGGCCAGGATGTGACGGCGGCCGATCTGTCGCGGGTTGCCCGCGAATTGCAGACCGAGCTCACCAAGATCGACGATGTCGGACTGACCTATCTCGTCGGCGAGACAGGTGATGCGATCCGGATTGCGCCTGACCCGGAAAAACTTGCGCTTTATGGCGTCAGCCTGCAGGCCCTGACGGCCAAGGTGACGGCGGCCAACCGCGCCTTTTCCACCGGCACGGTGCGCAACAGCAATATGCAGATCGACGTCATGGCCGGTGAGACGCTGTCAACGCCAGAGGAGATCGGCAATCTGCTGATCACCACGAATGACGGCCGGCCGGTCTATGTCCGCGATGTTGCCAATGTCAGCTTCATCACCAATGATTCCGATGCCATCACCGCCAATGTCTCGCTCAATGCCGATGGCTCGGTCGATCGCGTTCCCGCCGTTACCCTTGCCGTTGCCAAACGGGCGGGCGCCAATGCGGTGACCGTGGCCGATCAGATCCTGCATCGTGTGGATGAGCTGAAGAGCCGGCTGATCCCCGACACGATGAGTGTCGCGGTGACCCGCGACTATGGCGAGACCGCCAACGAAAAAGCCAATGAACTGCTGTTCCACCTGGCGCTGGCGACAATCTCGATCATCATTCTGGTCGCAATCGCCATCGGTCTCAGGGAAGCGCTGGTCGTTGCCATCGTCATTCCGGTGACAATCCTTCTAACGCTGTTTGCCGCCAATATCATGGGCTACACGCTGAACCGCGTTTCGCTGTTCGCGCTGATCTTCTCGATCGGCATTCTCGTCGATGACGCCATCGTCGTCATCGAGAACATTGCCCGCCACTGGGCGATGAAGGACGGACGCTCGCGGATCAGCGCGGCGATCGACGCGGTTGCCGAAGTCGGCAATCCGACCATTGTCGCGACGCTCACCGTGGTTGCAGCCCTGCTGCCAATGATGTTCGTCTCCGGCATGATGGGCCCCTATATGAGCCCGATCCCGGCCGTGGCATCGGCAGCCATGATCTTCTCGTTCTTCGTTGCCGTGATGATCACGCCCTGGCTGATGGTGAAGATTGCCGGAACGGCCAAGCTGCACAATGAGGATGCCCATGGCGGTGGCCTTCTCGGAAAGGCCTATGCCGCCGTTGCCCGGCCGATCCTGAAAACCAAGTTCAGAGCCTGGAGCTTCATCGCCATCGTCGTTATCGCCACTTTCGGTTCGCTGAGCCTGTTCTACACCAAGCACGTCACGGTGAAACTGCTGCCCTTCGACAACAAGTCGGAACTGCAGGTCACGCTTGACCTGCCGGAAGGCTCATCTGTTGAAGAAACTGACGCAGTTGCCCAGGCGGTCGCCGCCGTCGTCTTGAAGACACCGGAAGTGGTCTCGGTGCAGACCCATGCCGGCACAGCCGATCCCTTCAACTTCAACGGTCTCGTCCGCCACTATTACATGCGCGAACAGCCGCAGCAGGGAGACGTGCAGATCAACCTGACGCCCAAGGGGGAACGCTCGCGCACCAGCCACGAGATCGCGCTGGATCTGCGCAAGCAGATCCTGGCCGAAGTCCACGTGCCGGATGGCACGTCCCTCAAGGTCGTCGAGCCGCCCCCCGGACCGCCGGTCATGGCAACACTTCTGGCCGAAATCTACGGGCCCGATGCAAAAACCCGGCGCGCCGTTGCGGAAAAGGTGCGGGAAGCCTTCAATTCCGTACCCTTCATTGTCGATGTCGATGACAGCTATGGTCAAGAGACCAAGCGGCTTCGCGTGACAATCTCCGGCGACGACCTCGAATATTACGGCGTTTCGGAAGATGATGTCTTCGACACGCTGGAGGCGCTGAACGCCACCACCACGATAGGCTATTCGCATCGTGGCGGCGGACGCCAGCCGATCCCGATCGAGATTGGCCGCCCCAAGGGCGACAAGGTGCTGGACGAGAGCTTCCTCTCAACCCCCGTTCCGTCGTCCAACAGTGATGGTACGACGTCTGACGTGGTTGAACTCGGCGATGTCGTGAAGGTTTCCGAGGAACCGACCTCCTACACCATCTTCCGCCACAACGGCCATTTTGCCGACATGGTCACCGGTGAGCTTGCCGGCGATTTCGAGGCGCCGCTTTATGGCATGCTGGCCGTTCAGGATGCGATTGACCAGATGGACTGGGGCGACCTGCCAAAACCGGTCATCAAATTGCATGGCCAGCCGGAAGACGAAGCCAGTCCGATCCTGTTGTGGGATGGGGAATGGGAAGTGACCTGGGTCACCTTCCGCGATATGGGAGCGGCCTTCATGGTGGCGCTTCTGGCGATCTATATCCTCGTCGTCGCCCAGTTCGGCTCGTTCAAGGTACCGCTGGTCATCCTGACCCCGATCCCGCTGACCTTCATCGGTATCATGGCCGGACACTGGCTGTTCCATGCGCCCTTCACCGCAACATCGATGATCGGTTTCATCGCACTGGCCGGTATTATCGTGCGCAACTCGATCCTGCTGGTCGATTTCATCCGCCATGCAAAGTCGGAGGATGTGCCACTGACCGAAACCCTGATCGAGGCCGGCGCGATCCGCTTCAAACCGATCCTGCTGACGGCACTCGCCGCCATTATCGGTGCGGCCGTGATCCTGGCTGACCCGATCTTCCAGGGGCTGGCGATCTCGCTTCTGTTCGGGCTGATCTCATCGACGCTTTTGACGGTGCTGATCATACCGGCGATCTATCGGGTGCTCAGAACCTGAACCGGAAACAGCGCAAATTATCAGCCGGGTCGCGTCTTATGGCGTGACCCGGCTTTTCGATGGAGCGTCACCTTTTTTGGATTCGCCGCAGCTAACGCTGCCGAAAAGAGGTTTCAATTTACCCGCATTGCTGCCTGCTGGGAGCCGCTATTCTATTTTAGTTTGCATTCCGTTCGTTCATCGGACATTTTTGCGATGCACCTTTCAGGGGGGTGTCAAATGGGGTTGCCTGCTCGTCAGGCTAAACAAGGGAACAAAGCGTCCTTTGAGCAAGATAAATTCGATTCTGGAATTTCTCGTCATAGCGCATGAAGTCAATCGCCATGGCGATGTTGGTGCTGCGCTTAAAAAGGCAGTAAATGCCTATAATTTCAAGCATTTCGGTCTTTATCGCATCATGGCCTTCGACAATGCCATGCTTCCCGAACCCATATGGCAGGTCCTGCCGCCCGAAGCGTTCGAGCATTATCTCGACAAGGAATATTACCGTCTTGATCCAACCATGCTCTACCTCGAAACAGCCGAAACCCCCTATTCCTGGGAAACGGCCTATCAGGCAGTGGACAGCGCTCATCCGCACTATTCACAAATTAAAACGCTGCGCACCGAAGCGATCAATCGGGGGCTGGTTTCTGGCTTCTGTCTGCCGGTGTTCCGTCGCGAAGGCCTCGTTGCCAATATGTGGATCGCTTCTGATGTCAGGATCGAACTCTCGCCATTCGAACTGACTCTTTTCTCGACCGCGGCGCATGTGGCTTACCATTGCCACCTGAAATTTGGCCCTGCAACCAGATCCCGTATACCGCGCGGATCCGGCAAGAAGGTGCTTTTGAGTGATCGCGAGAAAAGCATACTCAGCCGGCTTGCCGAGGGCATGACTTCGGTTGAGATTGGCCGTGCCATCGGCATTTCGAACCACACCGTCGACTGGTATGTAAACGGCCTGCAGGAAAAGCTTGACGCACGCAATCGACAAAATCTGATAGCATCTGCCTTCCGAATTGGGCTAATCTCCTGATTGCGCCAGAATTAAGTCGATGTCTCCTGTAAGCGGTTTGCGCTTCAGCGGGTCATTGATTATGAATTTTATCAAGCGAATTTTCCGCCCGTGCTGTTGAGGAGGCCGTCCTTGCCGATTTCCAAGATTCTTGTTGCCAACCGTTCAGAAATTGCCATCCGTGTTTTTCGTGCCGCAAACGAACTCGATATAAAAACGGTCGCGATCTGGGCGGAGGAAGACAAACTGGCGCTTCACCGTTTCAAGGCCGATGAAAGTTATCAGGTCGGTCGCGGTCCGCATCTTTCCCATGATCTGGGACCGATCGAAAGCTATCTGTCGATCGAAGAAGTCATCCGCGTCGCCAAGCTTTCCGGCGCCGATGCCATTCATCCAGGCTACGGCCTTCTGTCCGAAAGCCCCGAATTTGTCGATGCCTGTGCCGAAGCCGGCATTACCTTTATCGGCCCGAAGGCTGAAACCATGCGCCGGCTCGGCAACAAGGTTGCTGCCCGTAATCTTGCCATAGAGGTCGGCGTTCCGGTGGTTCCGGCGACCCCGCCTCTGCCTGAAGATATGGACGAAGTGGCGAGGATGGCCGAGACAATCGGCTATCCGGTGATGCTTAAGGCCTCCTGGGGCGGCGGTGGCCGCGGCATGCGCGTCATCCGCTCGAAGGACGATCTCGCCCGCGAGGTGACCGAAGCCAAGCGCGAGGCCAAGGCCGCCTTCGGCAAGGATGAAGTCTATCTGGAAAAGCTGGTCGAGCGTGCCCGCCACGTCGAAAGCCAGATCCTTGGCGATACCCATGGCAATGTCGTGCATCTGTTTGAACGTGACTGTTCCATTCAGCGCCGCAACCAGAAGGTCGTCGAACGTGCGCCTGCGCCCTATCTGTCGGAAGAACAGCGTGCCGAGCTTGCCGAATATTCGATCCGTATCGGCAAGGCGACCAATTATATCGGCGCTGGCACCGTCGAATATCTGATGGATGCCGATACCGGCAAATTCTACTTCATCGAGGTCAATCCGCGTATTCAGGTCGAGCACACCGTCACCGAAACCGTGACCGGCATCGATATTGTCAAGGCGCAGATCCACATTCTCGATGGCTTTGCCATTGGTACCGAGGGCTCCGGCGTTCCGCCGCAGGACGAGATCAAGCTGCGCGGTCATGCGCTTCAGTGCCGCATCACCACGGAAGATCCGGAGCATAATTTCATTCCCGATTATGGCCGTATCACCGCCTATCGCGGCGCGACCGGTTTCGGCATCCGCCTGGACGGCGGCACGGCCTATTCCGGTGCGGTGATCACCCGCTATTATGATCCGCTTCTGGAAAAGGTCACCTCCTGGGCACCGACGCCGGAAGAGGCCGCCCGCCGGATGAACCGCGCCTTGCGCGAGTTCCGTATCCGCGGCGTGGCGACCAACCTCACCTTCCTTGAGGCGATCATCACGCATCCGAAGTTCATGGAATACAGCTATACGACGCGTTTCATCGATGAAACGCCGGAGCTGTTCTCGCAGGTGAAACGTCAGGACCGTGCGACCAAACTTCTGACCTACCTCGCCGACGTGACCGTCAACGGCCACCCGGAGGTCAAGGGCCGGCCGAAGCCATCCGATGAGATCGCCCCGCCGGTCGTCCCCCATATCGGCGACACAGAGCCCAGAGCCGGCACCAAGCAGTTGCTGGACGAGATGGGGCCGGAGAAATTCGCCAAGTGGATGCGCAACGAAAAGCGCGTGCTCTTCACCGACACCACCATGCGTGACGGTCACCAGTCGCTGCTTGCCACCCGCATGCGCACCCATGACATTGCCACGATCGCCGGCACCTATGCCCGGGCATTGCCGGAACTGCTGTCACTGGAATGCTGGGGTGGCGCCACCTTTGACGTTTCCATGCGCTTCCTGACGGAAGATCCGTGGGAACGGCTGGCGCTGGTGCGCGAAAAGGCGCCGAACCTGCTTCTGCAAATGCTGCTGCGCGGTGCCAATGGCGTCGGCTACAAGAACTATCCCGACAATGTGGTGAAATTCTTCGTCCGCCAGGCGGCCAAGGGCGGGATCGATCTGTTCCGCGTCTTCGACTGCCTGAACTGGGTCGACAATATGCGCGTGTCCATGGATGCCGTGATCGAGGAAAACAAGCTCTGCGAAGCGGCGATCTGCTACACGGGCGACATTCTCAACGCGAAGCGTCCGCAATATGACCTGAAATATTATGTCGATCTGGCCAGGGAACTGGAAAATGCCGGTGCCCATATCATCGCCATCAAGGATATGGCGGGGCTTTTGAAGCCGGCGGCCGCCAAGGTGCTGTTCAAGGCGCTGCGCGAAGAGATCGGCCTGCCGATCCACTTCCACACCCATGATACGTCGGGCGTGGCAGCGGCAACGGTTCTGGCTGCCGTCGATGCCGGTGTTGACGCGGTTGACGCTGCCATGGATGCCTTCTCCGGCAACACCTCGCAGCCATGCCTTGGCTCGATTGTCGAAGCGCTGAAGGGTCATGAGCGTGATCCGGGTCTCGATACCGGCTATATCCGCCGCATCTCCTTCTACTGGGAAGCCGTGCGCCACCAGTATTCGGCCTTCGAGAGCAATCTCAAGGGACCGGCCTCGGAAGTCTATCTGCATGAAATGCCGGGCGGCCAGTTCACCAATCTGAAGGAACAGGCCCGTTCGCTCGGCCTTGAAAGCCGCTGGCATGAAGTGGCGCAGGCCTATGCCGATGCCAACCAGATGTTCGGCGATATCGTCAAGGTAACGCCATCTTCCAAGGTTGTCGGCGATATGGCGCTGATGATGGTGAGCCAGGATCTTTCCGTCGCCGATGTCGAAAATCCGGGTAAGGATATGTCCTTCCCCGATTCGGTCATCTCGATGCTGAAGGGCGACCTTGGCCAGCCACCCGCCGGATGGCCGGAAGCGCTGCAGAAAAAGGCACTGAAGGGTGATACGCCCTATGTCGTGCGCCCCGGCTCGCTGCTTGAAGATGCAGATCTCGAAGCGGAACGTGCGGAGGGTTCTGAAAAGATCGGCCGTCCGCTCGATGATTTCGAGCTTGCCGCCTATCTGATGTATCCCAAGGTGTTCGTCGATTATGCGCTGGCGCTGGAAACCTATGGTCCCGTCGCCGTTCTGCCGACGCCGTCCTATTTCTACGGCATTGGCGAAGGCGACGAATTGCTGGCCGAGATCGAACGCGGCAAGACACTGGTGATCCAGAACCAGGCGATCACCTCGGTGGATGAAAAGGGCATGGTTTCGGTGTTCTTCGAACTGAACGGCGCCCCGCGCACCATCAAGGTTCCGGACCGCGCCCATGGTGCCGCCGGCGCCGGTGCCCGGCCGAAGGCCGAGGTCGGCAATACCGCCCATGTCGGTGCGCCAATGCCGGGCGTGATCTCTACCGTTGCCGTTGCGGCAGGTCAGCAGGTCTCCGTCGGCGACGTTCTGGTTTCCATCGAAGCGATGAAAATGGAATCCGCGCTTCATGCCGACCGTGACGGCGTGATCAAGGAAGTCCATGTCAAGGCCGGTGACCAGATCGACGCCAAGGATCTTCTGGTGGTCTACGAGGCTTAAGCCGCTACAAACCATCAGCTTGACGATCGAGAGGGCCGCAAAAGCGGCCCTTAGCTTGCTGACAAAGTCATTCAGCTTGTCTGTTTGGGGTGGAATAGCCATCGCCTCCGCCGTCATCCCCGTGCTTGTCACGGGGATCCATACTCTTAAAGATTTGAATAAGCGGAGTCTTTCGCCGCGCGGACGCGCGTCGGGTGGATGCCTGTGACAAGCACAGGCATGACGTTAAAGAAGGGGCTAGGCTTTGTCTGCAATCTGAGGGCCGCGAAAGCGGCCCTTAGCTTTTGGGCTTGCATGCCGGTTCATGCACGTTTATGCATGATCAAACGCGATTAATCCGGAAGATCGGCATGAATGATATATTGATGCGTGAGCGGCAGACGGCCATCATGCAGCGGCTTTCGCAGGCAGGACGGGTGATTGCCGCCGATCTGGCGGCAGATTTTGCCGTTTCCGAGGATACGATCCGGCGGGACCTGCGTGAACTTGCCGCGCGCGGCCTGTGCGAACGGGTCTATGGCGGCGCGCTGCCGGTTGCGCCATCAAGCGGCCGGCTTGGCCGCCGCGAGCATGAAAACAGCGACGCCAAGGCGCTGCTTGGCCGCGCCATCGCCGCCGAAATCAAGCCGGGCATGAGCGTGTTCCTCGATGCCTCCAGCACCAACATCGCCGCTGCCCGCGCCATGGCCGATACAGATGTAACGCTGATCACCAATGCACCGGCGAT
Source organism: Martelella alba (assembly GCF_006516955.1). Lineage (GTDB taxonomy): Bacteria > Pseudomonadota > Alphaproteobacteria > Rhizobiales > Rhizobiaceae > Martelella > Martelella alba. Next base: position 63,192 of record NZ_VHLG01000012.1, on the reverse strand, counting down.
CGCCGCAGCGCTCGACGCCCATGCCGCTGTAAGCGTCATTATGATCGGCGGCGTCATCCACCGCACCATTGGCGGTGCTGTGGACGCCAAGGCGGTGTCGGAGCTGTCACAGTTTCATTTTGATCTCTGCGTGCTGGGCGCCTGCGGCGTCGATATCGAGGCCGGGGTGACCTGTTTTCACTATGACGATGCGCTGTTCAAACGCGCCGCCGCTGCCCGCGCCGACCGGATGATCGCAGCTATCACAGCGGACAAGATCGCAACCCGTGCGCCGCATGCAGTGACCGCGCTCACCGCCCTGGACGGGCTGATCGTCGATCCCGCCCTGGACGGCGAAACATGCGCGGCATTGCGATCTGCCGGTGCCAGGCTGATTTCCGCCGGAAGGGAGACAGCGCCATGACGACGATTGCCCATGTGGCCATGTGGACCGGTGATCTGGAACGGATGGCGGCGTTTTACCGTGATCACTTCGGCGCTGCGATCGGTCCGCGCTATGAAAGCCGGCGCAGACCCGGATTCGTGTCCCGCTTCATCACCCTGTCTCAGGGGCCTGCCATAGAAATCATGCAATTGCCACAACTTGGGCCCCCTATTGCCGATGCGGAACGGCCCGGCTATGCGCATCTGGCAATCGCACTCGGAAGCGCCGATGCCGTCAACCGGATGGCCCGCAGGGCTGAGATGGACGGCTTTCTGAAAAGCCCGCCACGCCTCACGGGTGATGGCTTTTACGAAGCGGTGATTGCCGATCCTGATGGCAATCCGATTGAAATCACGCCCTGACGAGAACGCTATGACCGAATCTGCCTCCATTGCGCGTCCGACGCGCTACATGACGAAAAGGCGCGGCGCCGTGTCGTTGCTCTTCCTCATGAACGGTTTCTTCACCGGGTCATGGGCGCCGAAGATCCCGGAATTTGCCGAACGGCTTCACCTCTCTGAAAGTGCACTCGGGTTGATGATCCTGACTTTTGGTCTCGGCTCCATTGCCGCCATGCCCGTGACCGGCATCGCCATTGCCCGGTTTGGCTCGGCGCGGGTGCTGAAGACCGTGGCGCTTTCATTCCTGCCAATGCTGCTGCTGATCACGCTTGTCACCAGCGTACCGCTCGCCGTCATCATCATGATCCTGTTCGGCTCCACCATGGCGATGATGGATGTATCGATGAATGGCAATGCGGTCAGCGTCGAGAAAGTCGAGCATCGCTCGATCATGTCGTCCTGCCACGCCTTCTGGAGCCTTGGCGGGCTGATCGGTGCGGCCCTTGGCGGCATGCTGATCGCCGCCATCGGTGTTTTCGGCCACGCGATTATCGCCACGCTGATCGGCGGCGGCTTAATCGCAATTGCATGGAAAAATGTCACGCCGGACGCGCCGGAAACGGAGGCCAGGCGCGAAAAACTGCGCCTGCCGCTGACGCCCCTTCCATGGCTGATCGGCATCATGGCACTGTTTTCGATGATCCCGGAAGGGGCAATCATGGACTGGAGCGCGCTTTACCTGAAAGATGAGCGCATGGTCGCCATCGCCTGGTCCGGCTTCGGCTTTGCCGCCTTCGAGCTGGCCATGACTGCGATGCGCTTTGCCGGCGACAAGGTGCGCGACCGTTTCGGCGCCGTCTCGACCCTGCGCTTCTGCGCCGCCATGTCGGTTATCGGGCTTCTCATGATTGGCCTTGCGCCTTCCGTGCCGCTGGTGATCCTGGGCTTTGCCATTGCCGGTATCGGCATTTCCAACATGATCCCGATCGCCTTTTCGGCTGCCGGCAACCTGCCGGGCCTTGCACCCGGCATTGGCCTTTCTGTCACGACAACGCTTGGCTATTCCGGCATTTTGGTGGCACCGTCAGCCATCGGTTTCATCGCCGAGCACACCGGCTTTGCCCCGGTCTATGCCGGACTTGCCCTGCTTCACGTGGTGGTTTTCGCACTGGCCCCGCTCGCCCGCCATGCGGATCGGGGCTGATGCCGGAACTTCGACAATGTTGACATGAGCCAAGCTTTGATCCACCTGAAGGACATGAAAATAGCCGAGCCGGAGACTGTCATGACAGCCGAGCACAATTTTGATCCCAAACCCCGCCGTTCCTCCGTTGCCGTCGATGTCGGCGGTGTGATTGTCGGCGGCGGGGCGCCGGTGGTCGTGCAGTCGATGACCAATACCGATACCGCTGATATCGACGCAACCGTCGCCCAGGTCGCCGCCCTTCACCGGGCCGGATCGGAGCTGGTGCGCATCACGGTGGACCGCGATGAGGCCGCCGCCGCCGTGCCGAAGATCCGCGAGCGGCTGCTGCGGCTTGGCATGGATGTGCCGCTGATCGGCGATTTCCACTATATCGGCCACAAGCTGCTTGCCGATCACCCGGCCTGCGCCGAGGCGCTGGCCAAATATCGCATCAATCCCGGCAATGTCGGCTTCAAGGACAAGCGCGACAAGCAGTTCGCCCAGATCATCGAAATGGCGATCCGCTACGACAAGCCGGTGCGCATCGGCGTCAACTGGGGTTCGCTTGATCAGGAGCTTCTGACCAGGCTGATGGATGAAAACAGCGAAAACGGTTCGCCGCTTTCCGCCCGTGAGGTCACCCGCGAGGCGATCGTCCAGTCCGCACTTCTGTCGGCCGAGCTTGCCGAAGAGATTGGCCTGCCGCGCAACCGGATCATCCTGTCGGCCAAGGTCAGCCAGGTTCAGGACCTGATTGCGGTCAATTCGATGCTGGCGAGCCGTTCAGACCATGCGCTGCATCTCGGCCTCACCGAGGCCGGCATGGGCACCAAGGGCATTGTCGCCTCCTCGGCCGCCATGGGCTACGTGCTGCAGCATGGCATTGGCGACACGATCCGCGTCTCGCTGACGCCGGAACCCGGCGGCGACCGTACCCGCGAGGTGCAGGTGGCGCAGGAATTGCTGCAGGTGATGGGCTTCCGCCAGTTCGTGCCGGTGGTTGCCGCATGTCCCGGCTGCGGCCGCACCACCTCGACGGTGTTTCAGGAGCTGGCCTCCAAGATCCAGGCCGATATCCGCAAGAACATGCCGGTCTGGCGCGAGAAATATCCGGGCGTCGAGGCGTTGAATGTCGCGGTGATGGGCTGTATCGTCAACGGTCCGGGCGAGAGCAAGCATGCCGATATCGGCATTTCGCTGCCCGGAACCGGCGAAACCCCCGCCGCCCCGGTCTTCATCGACGGCAGGAAGGCCATGACCCTGCGCGGCCCCAATATCGCCGCCGATTTCGAAGGCCTGGTCGCCGATTACATTGAAAAACGCTTCGGTGCAGGAAGCCAGGCGGCGGAATAGAGCGGCTCAGTCCTTCCGGTAAATCCGTCCGCCGCCTTTCTTTTCCCCGGTATCGCTGACACCGGAGAATGCGCCCTTGCGCACGGCGGCCAGAAATTCGCGGCCGAGGCGAACCTTGTCGCCGATATAAAGGTCGTCCCAGCCTTCACCGTAAAGTGTCGGGAAATGAAAATCGCCCGGCTCAAGGCCCAACAGCTTGGTTTTCAGTTTTTCGCAGAGCCGTTCATCAAGCATCATTTCTTCGCGTTTTCGAAACGCTCCCAGATGGCATCCATGCCGTCATTGAGCGCATCATAGACGCCACGTTCCTTCAGCAGTTTCACCACCTGTTCATTGGTGCCGCCCTTGGTTGCCGATTCCAGTGTCAGCTCGGAAAAATTCAGATGCGGTGCGTTCTTCGCTGTTGCTGCGAGCGCATAGAAGACCGCGCCGGAAAAGGTCCGCGCCTTGTCGGCCGGGACATTTTTCGCCTCCAGCCAATCGGCAATCGTCTCGTAATAGGCAAAGGCGCCGGCAAGGGTGGAGGTGGCAACGCAGAGCGCCTGATATTCCTCTGCCGTTTCAACCGCGACAGCCGTGCCGAGCGGAGAAAACATCGCGACAATCTCGTCATCGGGCGGATAGATCGGCGTCGGCCCACCATGGAAGGCAACCGCCGGGAGCGGCGTTACCAGTGTCACCTTGTCAGCCGGTGCGACAAGCGCCTTGATGGCCGTCACATCATAGGTTGCCATGAAGGAGACGACATGCTGGCCGGCGCGGAAGGTCAGCGTCTTCAGGATATCGGCCGCACCAAGCGGGCGCAGCGCCAGAAACAGCATATCCGCAGCATCAATCACCGCCTGATTGCTTGCCGCCACCGTCACATTGTCGAAACGTGTCGCCAGCTCTCCGGCAATATCCGCATTGCGGGGCGACAGGATGATATCCGGCTTTTCGCCCGCAACCGTGCTGAGCCCGATCACAACCGCCTTGGTGATTTCGCCGGTACCGATGAAGCCGAGTGCCATGCCGTTTTCCTTCCCGATGTTTCAAAACCATGATTTTGGGCGGAAAGCATAATCCGTGACACCATGATTGCAATCGATGACGCATAGAAAAGGCCCGTAGCCTGTCTCAGCTGCGGGCCTTCGACTTGAATGCCGGTCCGGACTTACGCCGCCGCGTCGGAACGGTTCTGGCGATTTTCGATCAGATCATCAACCACGCCGGGATCGGCGAGCGTCGATGTATCGCCGAGCGCACCGAAATCATCCTCGGCGATCTTGCGCAGAATACGGCGCATGATCTTGCCGGAACGGGTTTTCGGCAGACCGGGAGAAAACTGGATCTTGTCCGGCGTTGCAATGGGGCCGATTTCGGCGCGCACCCATTTCACCAGTTCCTGTCGCAGTGCCTCATTCGGCTCATGCTCGCTCATCAGCGTCACATAGCAATAGATCCCCTGCCCCTTGACCGGATGCGGATAACCGACCACGGCAGCCTCGGAGACGAAGTGATGCGAGACCAGCGCGCTCTCGATTTCCGCCGTGCCGAGCCGGTGGCCGGAGACGTTGAGCACATCGTCGACACGGCCGGTGATCCAGTAATAGCCGTCCTCATCGCGCTTGCAGCCGTCGCCAGTGAAATATTTCCCCTTATAGGTGGAAAAATAGGTCTGGATGAAACGGTTGTGATCACCATAGACCGAGCGGGCCTGGCCGGGCCAGCTGTCGGTGATGCAGAGATTGCCGTCAAGCGCACCATCGCCTTCCAGCACATTCCCCTCATTGTCGACCAGCTGCGGCTTGATGCCAAAGAAGGGTTTTGTGGCCGAACCGGGTTTGAGATCAGTGGCGCCCGGGAACGGCGAAATCATGATGCCCCCGGTTTCCGTCTGCCACCAGGTATCAACGATTGGCAGGCGCTCTTCGCCGACCACACGGTGATACCATTCCCAGGCTTCCGGGTTGATCGGTTCGCCGACGGAGCCCAGAAGGCGCAGGCTTTCGCGCGAGGATTTTTTGACCAGATCATCGCCAGCACCCATCAGGGCACGGATCGCCGTCGGCGCGGTGTAGAGGATATTGACCTTGTGCTTGTCGATCACTTCCCAGAACCGGCCGTAATCAGGGAAATTCGGCGTGCCCTCAAACATCACCGTGGTGGCGCAATTGGCAAGCGGCCCGTAGACGATATAGGAGTGACCGGTGACCCAGCCAACATCGGCGGCGCACCAGAACACCTCACCCTCGCGATAATCGAACACATATTCATGGGTCATGGAGGCCCAGACGAGATAGCCGCCTGTCGTGTGTAAAACGCCCTTCGGCTTGCCGGTGGAACCGGAGGTGTAGAGAATGAACAGCGGATCCTCCGCCTTCATCTTCACCGGCGGGCAATCCGGCTTCACCGTCTTGATTTCCTCGTGATACCAGACATCGCGGCCCGGCGCCCAGCCGATATGACCGCCGGTGCGGCGCACGACCAGAACGTGATTGACCAGCACATATTGCTTGGCGGCGATATCGATGGCGAGGTCGACATTTTCCTTCAGCTGGATCGGCTTGCCACCACGCACGCCCTGATCACAGGTGATGACGAAGGTCGATTCACAGTCGACGATACGCCCCGCCAGCGCTTCCGGCGAAAAGCCTGCAAAGACCACGGAGTGAATGGCACCGATGCGGGCGCAGGCGAGCATCGCGTAGGCCGCTTCCGGGATCATCGGCATGTAGATCGTGACGCGATCACCCTTTTTCACGCCATATTTCTTCAACACGTTCGCCATACGGCAAACCTGATCATAAAGCTGGTTATAGGTGATCTTCTTGTCGATATAGGGGTTGTCCCCCTCCCAGATGATGGCGGTGCTTTCACCATGGGTCTTTAAGTGACGGTCAATGCAGTTATAGGACACATTGGTCTGTCCGTCCTCGAACCACTTGATCGAAACGCGGCCGTTGAAGGACGTGTTCTTCACCTTGGTATAGGGCTTGAACCAGTCGATCCGGCGACCGTGTTTGTCCCAGAACTTGACTGGATCGTCGACGCTTTCCTCATACCACTTGTCGTATTTCGCCTTGTCGATCAGGGCGCGCGCTTTTTCCGATTTCGAAACCGGGTAGACCTTGGCTGACATGGCTTCCTCCTCCGAAGTTGTTCAGCATTTTTGCCGCCGGCGCCTCCATGCGCACGGGTTAATCCTGATTCATAACAACATCGGATGTGGCATCAATAAGACATTCGTCAATTCTGGCTTCTGATTTGCAATTCGTGAACTTTCACACTATAGAGATGCCATGATTTCCCGGAAAATGTGGTAACGACCCACGGCCCGCGACACCGGCGCGGACGACAGAAGGACTTTATCCAAATGGCACAGAAGCTGCTCATGCCCAAGGCAACCGCCGTCTGGCTCGTAGACAACACAGCCCTGTCATTCGATCAGATTGCCGAACTCTGCAAACTGCACCCGCTCGAGGTGAAGGCCATTGCCGATGGTGAATCCGCACAAGGCATCAAGGGCCTCGACCCGATCTCGACCGGCCAGCTTTCGCGTGACGAGATCGCCCGCGGCGAAGGCAATCCGAACTACAAGCTCAAGGTTTCCGAACCGCGCGTACGCGTGCCGGAATCCAAGCGCAAGGGCCCGCGCTACACGCCGGTTTCCAAGCGCCAGGACCGCCCCAACGCCATTTTGTGGCTGGTGCGAAATCATCCGGAACTGAAGGACGCACAGATTTCGCGTCTCGTCGGCACCACCAAATCGACCATCGAGCAGATCCGCGAGCGCACCCACTGGAACGCTGCCAATCTGACACCGATGGATCCGGTGACGCTCGGCCTTTGCAGCCAGATTGACCTTGACCTCGAGGTCGAACGTTCCGCCAAGGACCGGCCGCTGCCCTCGCCCGAGGAAATGGAAGCCACGCTGGTCTCGGCCCGTGATACCGAAGGTCTCGGCAATGATTACGACGATCGTCGCGAAGAGCGCGAAATGTCGGCTGATGAGGTCTTCTCGCGCTTTTCGTCGCTGAAGAAGGACGACGAGGAAGAGGAAGACGACAAGTTCTGATCGACTTTCGATCCCGGATAACAAAAGGGCCCGTTTGGGCCCTCAGTCTGCTGACAAATTCGTTCACATTGCCTGTTTGGGGTGAAATAGCCCCTCCCTCCGTCGTCATCCCCGTGCTTGTCACGGGGATCCAGATTCATAACATATTGAATAGACGGGTTCTTTCGCCGCGCGGACGCGCGTCGGCTGGATGCCTGTGACAAGCACAGGCATGACGTCGGCAAAAGGGGCAAGGTTCGTCAGCAGTCTGAGGGCCCGTTTGGGCCCTTTTTCATTCAGGCGGCATTCTTTTCATCGAAACGCCGCCGCGCTTCATCGATCTCGATGCGGTTGTCGATGGTCCAGCCATAAAGGGCGCAATAGAGCGATTTCAGCGATGCGCCGAGCGGCGTCAGCGCATATTCAACCGCCACCGGTGATGTATCGATTACGCTGCGCGAGACAAGACCATTGCGCTCCAGGCGCCTGAGCGTCTGGGTCAGCGCTTTCTGGGTGATGCCGTCCAGCCGCCGTTTCAGTCCGTTGAAACGCTGCGGGCCATAGGCCAGCACCGCCAGAACCATGATCGACCATTTGCCCGAAATCTCGTCAAGGATCGCCCGGGACTGGCAGGACACATCAAATTGCGGACAGTTTTCCGGCTGATATCGATCCATGGTGGTTTCCTCGACTATACCTGGGTGCGTGAAAGTGCCTTATTGACACTAGGTTTATAATTTATACCTAAGACCTGTTCAAACCAATTTCGAGGTTCTCCCATGCCGACCAGCTCCGTTGACACGCTTTTCAGACCCTTCAGCTTCAAAAAACTGAACCTGAAGAACCGCTTTGTGATGGCGCCGATGACGCGCCAGTTCTCGCCGGAAGGCGTGCCCGGCAGCAATGTCGCCGATTATTACCGCCGCCGTGCTGAAAACGAAGTGGGGCTGATCCTGTCGGAAGGCACGGTAATCGACCGCCCGACCTCAAAGAACCACCCGAACATCCCGGATTTCTACGGCGAGAAGGCATTGGCCGGCTGGAAGAATGTCATCGACACGGTTCACGCCGCCGGTGGCCGGATGGGACCGCAGATCTGGCATGTCGGCCCGACCATCAATAGCCCCGATTTTCCCGATCCCGACCAGACGGAAAGCCCCTCCGGCCTTGTTGCGCCCGGCAAGCCGCGCGGCCACGCCATGAGTGACGCCGATATCGCCGATACGATTGCAGCCTTTGCCAAAGCGGCAGCTGATGCCGAACGGCTGGGCTTCGACGTTGTCGAAATCCACGGCGCCCATGGCTATCTGATCGACGAGTTCTTCTGGGCACCGCTCAATCTGCGTGAGGACAAATGGGGCGGTGTCTCGATTTCCGAACGCGTCCGCTTCGCCGTTGAGGTTGCCAAGGCGGTTCGTGCCGCCGTATCGGACGACATGCCGGTGATCATGCGGCTCAGCCAGTGGAAGCAGCAGGATTACAAGGCCCGTATCGCCACCAATCCGGATGAAATGGCCGAATGGCTGGAGCCGCTGGTCGATGCCGGCGTCGATATTCTCCACTGCTCGCAGCGTCGCTTCTGGGAGCCGGAATTTGCCGAAATTGACGGCGAAAAGGGTCTGAACTTTGCTGGCTGGGCCAAGAAGATCACCGGTGTCCCGACGATTTCGGTCGGCTCGCTCGGTCTTTCCGGAGCAGACTTCCTCGGCTCCTTCGGCGGCCAGCAGACGACGGCCTCAGCCGAAGAGATCACCAATCTGGTGGAACGGATGGAAAAGGACGAATTCGATCTGATCGCCGTTGGCCGGGCGCTGATCAAGGACCCGGAATGGGTGAAAAAAGTGAAGAATGGCGAGACCGACAAGCTCGAAGCCTTTTCACGTGAAACACTGGCCGAACTTTACTGACGGACACGATCGGGGCGGCGTCAGCCGCCCTCAGATTGCTGACAAACCTCGCCACCTTTTCTGACGTCATGCCTGTGCTTGTCACAGGCATCCAGACAACGCGCGTCCGGGCAGCGTCTATGTTATGCAAGATATTGTTTCTGAATAGATTTTCATCCGGCACGACGTCTCGTGTGATTGCGTGTTTGGATGCTCGGGACAAGCCCGAGCATGACGGCAGGGGGCTAGAGCAGGCTTTGCCAACCGTCTAAGGGCGGTGTCAGTTGCCCATTCTGCATCGCGTCAGGCGGCCTTGTCGCCATGCTGGCGCGGTGATGTGCCCATGACACGCTTGAAGGCGGTGGAAAAGGCGGCCTCGGACTCGTAGCCAAGCGACAATGCGATCCGTCCCACCGGCTCCTTCGCGCTTTTCAGCCGGTCGGCGGCCAGCAGCATGCGCCAGCGTGTCAGATAATCCATCGGCGTTGATCCGACCAGACGCCGGAAACGTTCGGCAAAGGAGGAGCGCGACATGCCCGCCTGCTGCGCCAGCCCGGCGAGGGTCCAGCGCCGGGACGGCTCGGCATGAATGGCGCTGATAGCCGCGCCGATCTGCGGATCGGTGAGTGCCGAAAGCCAGCCTGCGTCGCGGTGCTCATTGCCCTCCAGATAGGCGCGCAAAGCCTGCAGCAGCAGCATATGCGCCATATGCTCCCCCATCAGATACGAACCCGGACGGGGTTCGGCAAGCTCGTGGCGCATGCGCGCAATCGACCACAGGAATGCCTCACGATCATCCTGCCGGTTGATGTGAACGATCGGTGGCAAAACATCGATGAGCATGCCGGCGCTTCCGCCGGTGATGGCAAAATGTCCGCCGATCATGCCGAAATCACCACCGCCATTGATCATCACCACGCCGCCATCTGCCGGGCGTTGGAGAAATTCGCGGAAATCAACCGGTTCAAGATCAAGATCCGTCGCCAGGCGGAAAGGCAGGCCGCGCGGCAGGATGAAAAGATCGCCTTCAACCAGCCGGACGGGCGCGCCGGCACCCTCCACAGCCAGAAAGCAGGCGCCGCTGGTAATGCCATAGCATTTGATGCCCTTGTGCTCTCCATAGCTGACGGACCAGGGTCCGCCGACTTCGAAACCACCAAACATATAGCTCTTCACCTGCAAGAGGGACAGGACGTCAGACAGCGGATCCATAACCAGTCTCCGGACGATTGCGAAAGAGAAACGGACGTCAACGCATAGATCGTATCGCCTCCGCCCCCTATCCTGCAAGCATCGGGCCCGAAGATTTTACCGAAACGACTGACAGGATGATTTCACCATGCGTGTTTTTGTAACCGGAGCCTCTGGCTGGGTCGGAACGCCGACCGTGGCCGCACTTCTCGCCGCCGGCCATGATGTGACCGGTCTTGCCCGCTCCGACCAATCCGCCGCAAAGGTCGAAGCCGCTGGCGCAAAAGTGTTGCGCGGCACGATTGAAGATTATGATCTTCTGGCCGAGGCAGCGGCAGCAGCCGAAGGCGTGATCCACACGGCCTTCATCCATGATTTTGCCAAGTTCGCCGAGAACTGCGCCATTGACGGCAAGGCCATTGCCGCCATGGTGGATGCGCTTTCAGGCACTGGCAAACCCTTCATCGCCACCTCCGGAACCGGGGTGCTGCAGACAAGCGAACTGGCAACGGAAGAGATGATGGCCCCGGAAGACACGGGTTTCCCGCGGATTTCGGAAAAGGCAACCTTTGCCGGGCTGAACAAGAATGTGCGGGCCATGATCGTTCGCCTGCCGCCGACCACGCATGGCAGGGGCGATCACGGTTTCACGCCCTGGCTGATCAATATTGCCCGCGAAAAAGGCCATGCAGCCTATGTCGGCGACGGTGGCAATTGCTGGGCAGCGGGCCACCGGTTTGATGCGGCGAAGGTTTTTGCCCTGGCGCTTGAAAAGGGTAAAGCCGGTGACCGTTTCCACGCCGTGGCGGAGACGGGCATTGCCATGCGCGATCTCGCCGCAGCCATCGGCAAGGGGCTTGGCGTTCCGGTGAAGAGCATTCCGGCTGAAGAGGCTAAGGCCTATTATGGCATGTTCACCCATTTCGCGATGATGAACAGCCGCGCCTCAAGCGCACTTACCCGTGACAAACTCGGCTGGGAGCCGGTTGAAAAAACCCTGCTCTCAGACCTCGCCGAGGACTATTATTTCACGGCGTGAGCCCTTTCGGCACGCGGGCTTTCCGCGTGCCGGACAAAGGCCATCCTCAGGCCGGATAGTCGCGATGGCCGAAAATGGCCGAACCGACACGCACATGGGTGGCGCCGAAAGAAACAGCAATCTGATAGTCCGACGACATGCCCATCGAGAGCTTGTGAAGGCCGTTTTCGCGGGCAAGATCAGCAAGCAGGGCAAAATGCGGTCCGGGATTTTCATCAACCGGCGGAATGCACATCAGCCCCTCGATCACAAGCTTCAGCTCGTCGCGGCACAGCGCCAGAAAAGCGGTGGTTTCACGCGGATCAATGCCCGCCTTCTGTGGCTCGTTACCGGTATTGACCTGGACAAACAGCTTCGGATGCCGGCCCTGCTTCTCGATTTCCTTCGCCAGAGCGCGGGCGATCTTCTCCCGGTCCACGGTTTCGATGACATCAAAAAGCGCCACGGCTTCGGCCGCCTTGTTGGATTGCAGCGGGCCGATCAGATGCAGTTCGATGCCGTCGGCCTCCTGACGCAGGATCGGCCATTTGGCCTCTGCCTCCTGAACCCGGTTTTCACCGAAAACCCGCTGACCGGCAGCAAGCGCGGGGCGAATATCGTCAACCGGGAAGGTTTTGGAAACGGCAACCAATGTCACTGAACCCTCCGGCCGTTCAACCTCATGGGCAGCCGCAGCGATGGTGTCGCGCACAGTCTTGAGGTTTTCCGTCACACCCATCGGTCTTTTCCTTTCCCGTCAGCCGCATTATATCTGCCACGCGAAGCGAAGCAGCCGGCAGCAATCAACCACGGCCTGCCTTGCCTTTCAACGCCACACTTGCCCAAGGCGCTCTGCAAAGCCTGCCGATCCCCTGAAAACGGCCTGATTTGCTTGACGCCCCTCCTCTTTCGTGGTGAAGCTCAGCCCGCAATCGAGCGACAGGAATAAAGTTACACCGATATGGCCAGCGAACGTTACAACCCCCGCAAAGTCGAACCCGAATGGCAGCAGAAATGGGCCGCCGACGAGGTGTTCAAGACCGAGAATGATGAGACGCGGGAAAAGTACTACGTCCTAGAAATGTTCCCCTATCCTTCGGGGCGCATTCACATCGGCCATGTGCGCAACTATGCCATGGGCGATGTCGTCGCCCGCTACAAGCGCGCCCGCGGCTTCAACGTGCTGCATCCGATGGGCTGGGACGCCTTTGGCATGCCGGCCGAAAACGCCGCAATGCAGAACAAGGTTCACCCGAAAGACTGGACCTATCAGAACATCGCCACCATGCGGGACCAGCTGAAATCCATGGGGCTTTCGCTGGACTGGGCGCGTGAATTCGCGACCTGCGATGTTGAATATTATCACCGCCAGCAGGCGCTGTTCCTCGACATGCTGGAAAAGGGCCTGGTCTACCGCAAGCAGTCCAAGGTCAACTGGGACCCGGTCGACATGACGGTGCTCGCCAATGAGCAGGTCATCGAGGGCCGTGGCTGGCGCTCCGGCGCGCTGGTGGAACAGCGCGAGCTGACGCAATGGTTCTTCAAGATCACCGATTTCGCCCAGGATCTGCTCGACGCGCTCGACACGCTGGATCACTGGCCAGAAAAGGTCCGGCTGATGCAGAAGAACTGGATCGGCCGTTCCGAAGGCATGGCCGTGCGCTGGGAAATCGCCGAAAAGGCCGGCAAGGCCGCTGATCTCGACGAGGTGACGGTCTATACGACCCGTCCCGACACGCTGTTCGGCGCCTCCTTCCTCGCTATTGCCGCCGACCATCCGCTGGCGAAGGAAGCCGCCAAGCACGACGAGAAGGTCGCAAGCTTCTGTGAGGAAACTCGCCGTGCCGGCACATCGCTTGCAGCGCTTGAAACGGCTGAGAAAAAGGGTATCGACACCGGCATGACCGTGCGGCACCCGTTCGATCCCTCCTGGGAACTGCCGGTCTATGTCGCCAATTTCGTGCTGATGGATTACGGCACGGGCGCGATCTTCGGCTGCCCGGCCGGCGACCAGCGCGACCTCGACTTTGCCCGCAAATACGGGCTGAAGGTCACACCCGTCGTCATGCCGAAAGATGGCGATGCCGCGACGTTTGAAATCGGCGACGAAGCCTTTACCGATGATGGCGTGATGATCAATTCCGGTTTCCTCGATGGCATGTCGACGGACGACGCCTTTGAAACGGTGGCGAAAAAGCTGGAAGCCGACATGCTTGCCGGTTCGCCGCGCGGCACGCGCAAGGTCAATTTCCGCCTGCGTGACTGGGGCATTTCGCGCCAGCGCTACTGGGGCTGCCCGATCCCGGTCATCCATTGCGAAGACTGTGGCGTCGTTCCCGTGCCAAAATCGGATCTGCCGGTAAAGCTGCCCGATGACGTGACCTTCGACAAGCCGGGCAATCCGCTCGACCGCCATGACAGCTGGCGCCATGTCGCCTGCCCCTGCTGCGGCAAGCCTGCCCGGCGAGAAACCGACACGATGGACACTTTTGTCGATTCCAGCTGGTACTACACCCGCTTCACCGCACCATGGGAAGACAATCCGACGGATCCGAAAATTGCCGACCACTGGCTGCCTGTCGATCAGTATATCGGCGGTATCGAACACGCGATCCTGCATCTGCTTTACTCGCGCTTCTTCACCCGCGCCATGAAGGCAACCGGCCATGTTGGCCTGGACGAACCTTTCAAGGGCCTGTTCACGCAGGGAATGGTGGTGCATGAGACCTATCGTATCGGTGGGTCCGGCACCAATGGACGCTGGGTTTCGCCGACCGAGATCACCATTACCGAGGATGAAAATGGCCGTCGCGCCGTTATGACCGACAGCGGTGAAGAGGTCACGATCGGCTCAATCGAGAAAATGTCGAAATCGAAGAAGAACGTTATCGATCCCGATGATATTCTCGCCACCTATGGTGCTGATACGGCACGTTTTTTCGTCTTGTCGGACAGCCCGCCGGACCGCGACGTCGTCTGGACCGAAGCTGGTGTCCAGGGCACGTTCCGCTTCGTTCAGCGCGTCTGGCGGCTGATCTCCGAAGCCGCCCCGGCATTGGAAAATGTCACGGCCGCAGCGGGCAAGGACGGCAAGGCACTGGAAATCTCCCGTGCCGCCCACAAGACCGTCAAGGCGATCGGCGACGATCTTGACAATCTGGCCTTCAACAAGGCGATTGCCCGCATCTATGAACTCGTCAATGTTCTGGCCGCCCCGCTTTCCGAAATCGCTGCCGGCAAGGCCGATGGCGATGTTGCCGCTGCCGTAAAGCAGGCAAGCCTGTTTCTGAGCCATTGTTTTGCGCCAATGATGCCGCATCTGGCTGAAGAATGCTGGAAGGTTCTCGGCGGAGAGGATATCATCGCCCGGGCATCCTGGCCTGTGTTTGATCCAGCGCTGACGGCAGACAATGATGTGCTGCTGCCGGTGCAGATCAATGGCAAGAAACGGGCGGAACTGACCGTCTCGCGCGATGCCAGCCAGGAAGAGATCAAGGCTGCGGTTCTCGCCCTTGATGCCGTCATCAAGGCGCTGGATGGCAAGGCGCCAAAGAAGCTGATCGTCGTGCCGCAGAGGATTGTGAACGTTGTTGTCTGACCGCTTTGCCCGAACTGTCCGTACCAGCCTGGTTTCCGTGCTTCTCCTGAGTGTCACTGCCGGTCTTTCGGCGTGTCAGGTCCGTCCGCTTTATGGCGGCACTCAGGGCAAGGCGCTGAGTGAGAACATGGCCGCGATCGCCTTCAACACACCGACATCGCGCGTGGCGCAGCAGGTAGAAAATCAGCTGATCTTTCTGACCGGACGCGGCAAAGGCGAAAGCGCCAACCCGCTTTATCGGGTCGATATCAACGCCTATGCGGCAACGTCGGACGTGCTGGTGGAAGATAATTCCGATACGGCCGATGCCGGACGAACGATCGTGTACGCCAATTATTCGATGCGTCGCGTCTCTGACAGCAAGCTCTTGACTTCTGGGACACGCAAGTCAATTGCCCTGCTCGACTTCCCGTCACAGGAATATGCCAAGCTTCGCGCCATCCGTGACGCCGAAAACCGTGCCGCCAAGGATGTCGCCGAGCTGATCAACGCCGATCTGGCTATTGCGCTGACCAAGGAAGCCCAGTCCACGCCGGAAGCCAGCCTGCCACCGGCGCCGGGTTCCACGCCGCCAGCAACAAACTGACGTGATTTCCTGAAGGCTGGCTTATTCCTTCGATAAGGGGTGGATTTGCAGATCCGCCCCTTTCTCGTCTTTGCGTCTGGTATCGCACGTTCGACGCCAGGATGTGGATAGCACACTTCAGCCATTTGGCCGCTCAAGGCTAAAGGAGTATCGTCGGGCCGATCACATCAGGAGCCATTGCGGTTCCAAAAGCGCGATCATCATCCTGTCTGTGCGCCGGCAGGACAGCAAGGACGGCCGATGACCGAGATAAAATCGCACCAGTTCGACAATTTCGTTCGCCGCGAGGCAAGCCGCTATCGGCTGTTTCTCGTCTACGGTCCTGATCGCGGGCTTGTCAGCGAACGCGCAGCGCTGATCGCAAGACAATCGGGTGTCGATCTCTCCGACCCTTTCTCGGTGATGAAGCTGGAAACCGCCGACCTTGACACCGGATCGGGCCGCATCGTCGACGAGATGAATGCAATCGGTCTTTTCGGCGGCTCCCGCCTCGTCTGGATCCGTGGCAGCGGCTCGGAAAAAGCCCTTTCCGACGCTGTCAATATTCTAAGCGAAGCCCCGCCGGAAGCGGCTTTTCTGATTATCGAAGCCGGTGAATTGCGCAAGGGTACGGCCTTGCGGAAGGTTGCGGAGAAAAGCGGCGCTGTCGCCGTCATTCCCTGCTACAGCGACGACGCACGTGCGCTCAATCAGCTGATCGACAGCGAGCTTGCCGCAGCCGGCCTGCGTATGTCGCCAGCTGCGCGGCAGCTGCTTCTCACCCTGATCGGCGGCGACCGGTTGGCCAGTCGCAACGAAATCGAAAAGCTCATGCTATACGCCCGCGGCATGGAGCTTATCGACGAGGAACACGTCCGCGAAATCATTGGCGATGCCAGCACGATCTCCGCCGATGAAGCCATAGACGCTGTCCTGTCTGGCGATCCCGCGCAGTTGAAGCGGGCGATGGCGAAAATCACCCAATCCAAGACACCGCTCTTTCTTGTGTTGAATGGATGCCTGCGTCAGTTCCAGCAACTGGACCTCATGCGCGCTGAAATCGAAGGCAATGGCAATAGCGTATCGACGGTGATGCAAAGCCATGGCAGGGGCATATTCTTCCGCCGCAAGCCGCTGGTCGAAGCCGCGCTCTCGCGCTGGACTTCAAAAGCGCTTAGACAGGAATTGTCCTTGTTGCAGATGGCGGTGCTGCGCAGCCGGCAATTCCCGCAACTGGAAGACAGCATCGTCATGCAGAGCCTGCTTGCAACGACACTGAAAACGGCTCGCGCTGGAAGACGTCGATAACAAGCTGAAACCAAAATATAAAATTGGATCATATCAATTTGATATGATCCAATTTTAGAACAATTTGGCCCGATTTAGACCGACCCGCTTCAATGCCGCCCCAGCAACAAACCAGCGCCAACCTAGTTCGGGCGGCGTTCCAACCGGTGGCAGATATCGTCAAGTTGATCGAGGGTCCGATAGGCGATTTTGATCTGACCGCCGTTTGACTTGTGATCAATGGTCACTGTCAGGCCAAGAATATCCCCCAAGGAACGTTCCAGCGCCAGCGTATCGGCATCCTTTTCACGTGCCGGCGCCGTAGCACGACGCCCTTCTGTGCCCTCGATCGCCCGCTGAGCGAGTTTCTCAGTATCACGGACTGAAAGCCCCTTATCGACAATCACGCGCGCCAGAGCCAGCGGATCGGGTGTTGAAATCAGAGCACGCGCATGACCAGCAGAAAGCGCTCCACCAGCCAGCATGTCACGAACCCCTTCCGGCAGCTT
The DNA here is from genome assembly GCF_006516955.1 of Martelella alba. Classification (GTDB taxonomy): domain Bacteria; phylum Pseudomonadota; class Alphaproteobacteria; order Rhizobiales; family Rhizobiaceae; genus Martelella; species Martelella alba. Next base: position 45,798 of record NZ_VHLG01000012.1, on the reverse strand, counting down.
CAAAAGACGCAGACTATTGGCGACATGACTGCGACTCTTGCCGATAATTTCACCAAGATCATTCTGGGTGTATCCATGTTCAGCCATCAGTGCTTCATAACCATTGGCCTCTTCCAGCGGGTTGAGGTCAGCACGCTGAACATTCTCGACAATGGCAATTTCCAGGGCGGTCCGATCATCAACATCGCGGATCAAAACCGGAATTTCAGCCAGACCTGAAAGCTGGGCCGCTCGCCAGCGTCGCTCGCCAGCGATAATCTCGAAACGCTGTTCAGCAATCGTGCGCACGACAACGGGTTGAACAATACCGTGCTGGCGGATCGACGCGGCAAGATCCCGCAGCTCTTCTTCTTCGAAATAGCGCCTTGGATTTCGCGGATTTCGCGTCACAAATTCAATGGGAACCTGGCGATCTGGGTGAATAACCGGCGTTTCCGATACTTCCGTCTGCGGCTTTTCAATATCGCCAATCAGGGCTGCAAGACCGCGCCCAAGACGGCGCTTGGAGGTTTCATCATTCATGATCTTCATCCACTCTCATGCAAGCGAAGCCTTAAAAGACCTCGATCATTAGCAGTTCAGGCCGCAGCCAGTGCGCGCTCGCGCTGAATGATTTCCGATGCCAGCTGAATATAGGCCTGACTGCCCTGGCACTTCAGATCATAAAGAATGACCGGTTTGCCAAAGGAGGGCGCCTCTGAAACGCGGACATTACGCGGTATCAGCGTGCGATAGACCTTATCACCCATATATTCGCGTACATCGCTGACAACCTGTTGAGCCAGATTGTTGCGCGAATCGAACATGGTCAGCACCACGCCCTGTATTTCCAGCCCCGGATTGACCGAATTTCGAATTTGCGAAACTGTATCAAGTAGTTGGCTCAAACCCTCAAGGGCGAAAAACTCGCATTGCAGCGGAACGAGAATCGACGCCGCTGCCGCCATCGCATTCATGGTCAGAAGATTGAAGGACGGTGGACAATCGCAAAAAACATAGCGGTATTGCGCCATTTCCGGCGCCGTCAGCGCATCGCGAAGACGGAAAACACGGCGCGGATCCTGCGCAATCTCCATCTCGAATCCAAGAAGGTCCAAAGTCGACGGGATCAGATCAAGATTGGGAACCGCTGTCGGCACAGCACATTCAACAGCAGACTGATCGCCCATCAATACATCATAAGCCGATTGCCGCCGCTGATCCCTGTCGATGCCAAGCCCGGTCGAGGCATTGCCCTGGGGGTCAAGATCAACAATCAGGACTTTTTCACCGATCGCCGCCAAAGCCGTCGCCAGGTTAATGGCGGTCGTCGTCTTGCCGACTCCGCCCTTCTGGTTGGCAACCGTGATAATTCGCGTTTTATTAACCATACCTGAAATCCGCCCGCCTGGCCGGCCCTAGATACGCCGGAGATTGCTGACTTCGAGAACCACCGAGCCGGGTTCAACCCTACTCTCATGTTCTATCAAATCGAATTGCCATTGGCCACGCGCTTTGTCGATCTCACTCTGGTAATCCCGGCCTTTGTGAAAATAACAGCGGAATCCATCCTGTTTTTTAGCCCAGGGTTCGGCAAAAGCAAAAAGTTCATCAAGCGCCGCCAATGCCCGCGCCGACATGCAATCTGCGCTCTCGATTTCCTCCATTGCGGCTTCGGCACGGATTGCGTGAACACTGGCACGCGCTCCGGTCTCCCGGATGGCCGTTCGCAGAAAAGAGGCCTTTTTATTGTTGCTTTCAACCAGATGAACCCACCCCTGCCCTGCCTCGGCGAGAAAGATAGCGGTGATCATGCCAGGAAAGCCGCCGCCCGATCCAATATCCACCCACTGGCACGGGCGAGGATGGAGTTGAAAAATCTGCGCGCTATCGGCGATATGCCGTTCCCACATATGGGTCTTGGTTGAAGGCGCAACGAGATTGATAGCCTTCGCCCATTTCTGAAAATGGACAACGAAATGTTCAAGCCGGTCCTGTGTTTCACGTGAAACACTCTGACCATTCAATTTCAATGGAGCCATCATGCAGCCTGCAACTTCAATCTTACGATCAACAGCGACAAGGCTGCCGGTGTCATCCCATCAACACGGGCTGCCTGTGCAATATTGTCTGGCCGCGCCGCCTGAAGTTTGATTTTGAGCTCATTGGAAAGACCCGACAAGCCAGAATAGTCGAAATCCGCAGGAATCATCCGTCCCTCGTCCCTTTGAACCTGGGCGATATCGGCAGATTGCCGGTCGAGATAGACCGCATAGGAGGCTTCGATCTCAATGGCTTCGCCGAGCCTGCCATTGATTTCGGCAAGTTCGGGCCAGATATTACGAAGAGAGCCGAGATCCTGATCGGGATAGGACAGAAGATCGAACGCCGTTCTGCGCTGGCCATCCTGATTGAGCTTCAGCCCATACTCAGCCGCCTCGCTCGGTGTCAGCGACAGCGATTTCAGCTTTTCACAGTTTCTGGCGAATGAAGCCGCGTAGGTTTCAAACCGCTGAGCCCGTTTTGCCGAGACAACACCAAGTTCAAGACCGATCGGCGTAAGCCGCATATCTGCATTATCGGCCCGAAGGGTCAGGCGATATTCTGCGCGCGATGTAAACATTCGATAGGGTTCGGCAACGCCGCGCGTTGTCAGATCATCGATCATCACGCCAATATAGGAATCCGTCCGCGAAAAATGAAATGCCGGGAGGCCGCCGCATAGCCGTGCGGCGTTCAAGCCAGCAACCAATCCCTGGGCGCCCGCCTCTTCATAACCCGTTGTCCCATTGATCTGACCTGCCAGAAACAGTCCCGGCATTTTCTTCAATTCCAGTCCGGCGGTCAGCTCACGCGGGTCGACATGATCATATTCAATAGCATAGCCTGGCTGCAGAATGCGAACATGCTCAAGACCGGGGATCGCATGGATATAGGCATCCTGAACCCACTCAGGCAATGAAGTCGAAATGCCATTGGGATAAACCGTATCGTCGTCAAGACCTTCGGGCTCAAGAAAAATCTGATGCCCGTCACGATCGCCGAAGCGCATAATCTTATCTTCAATGGACGGGCAATAACGCGGTCCTACGCCTTCAATCTGACCGGAATACATGGCCGACAGACCGATATTATCCCGAATGATCCGATGCGTCTCAGGCGTCGTCCGCGTCACCCCGCAGGCAATCTGCGGATTGGCAATCGTTTCCGTCATGAACGAGAATGGCACCGGCTCACTATCCGCCTCCTGGCGATCTAGAGAATCCCAGTCAATCGTTTTGCCATCAAGACGTGCCGGCGTGCCGGTTTTCAGCCGCCCGAGGGTCAGACCGGCCCGGCCGAGCGTCGCCGACAAACCAAGGGATGGTGCCTCCCCTACCCGCCCGGCAGGGATTTTCTTATCGCCGATATGGATAAGGCCGCGCAGAAACGTCCCGGTTGTCAGAACTGCTGCGCCACAAGCAAAACGTTGCCCATCGGCTGTTGTTACCGCTTCAACCCGACCTTGACCAAAAGAAATATCGAAGACATCACCCTCGATAATCGTCAGATTGTCTATTTCGGCCAGTTCTTTCTGCATGGCGAGCCGATACAGCTTGCGGTCAGCCTGGGTTCGCGGGCCACGAACAGCCGGTCCCTTGCGCCGATTGAGCATGCGATACTGAATTGCGGCCGCATCGGCGACCCGCCCCATCAGGCCGTCCAGCGCATCGATCTCCCGCACCAGATGGCCTTTCCCCAATCCACCGATCGCTGGATTGCAGGACATAACACCGATTGTTTCGGCTCTGTGCGTGATCAGGGCGGTTCTGGCACCGGCCCGCGCAGCCATGCTCGCCGCTTCACATCCAGCATGTCCACCGCCAATGACGATGACATCAAACTTCATTGCGTCCATGAAATGCTCCGAGGGTCTGGCCTCAACGGCGTCATTCTTCATACGCCGGATACACTGACCCCGTTTTACGGTTTCGTCCGTTTGTGCCGTGACAATTGCCGAGAGTCAAGGATGTTTCACGTGAAACACTCAAGCGTTACTTGCCGACACAAAAGCTGGAGAAGATAACACCCAGAAGATCTTCAACATCAACGCGTCCGGTAATACGGCCAAGTGAATCTGCTGCCCGTCGCAGGGATTCTGCCGGGATTTCGGGCGAAGCGTGCTGCAATCTCAGTGCTTCACCAATATGGCTTTCTGCCTGCTGCAAAAACTCAATCTGCCGCTGACGCACCGGAACTGAAAGACTGCTCCCTGAAACGGCCGCGTCAAGGCGCGTAGCAATGCGTTCGACAAGCTGCGGCAAGCCGTCACCGCTATGCACGGAGAGCACCAGATCAAAATCTTCTGCCTGATCTGCTTCATTGCGAAGATCCGATTTGGTAAGAATGCGCAAAACCCCTTCTGAGGGTTCGATCACTGGTCCTGTCTGATCAGCAGCAACCAATGCAAGAACGAGATCCGCACCATCACGCAGGGCTTCGGCCCGTCTTACGCCCTCCTGCTCAACGATATCTTCCGTTTCGCGTAGACCTGCTGTATCAAAAAGCCGTACGGCGTAGCCGCCGATATCGAGATCGACTTCAATACTGTCACGGGTCGTCCCTGCAATATCGGTGACAATGGCTATGTCGCGTTTGGCCAAGGCATTGAGAAGACTGGATTTCCCCGCATTTGGTGCACCGGTCAGCACGACCTTGAAGCCATCGCGGACGATCTCGCCAATCCTGCTGCCGGCAAGATGCTGATGAAGTGCCGCGGCAAGCATCTCAACATCCTGCCAGATTTCGGCCGAGAGTGAACCCGGCACATCATCCTCGTCAGCGAAATCCAGTTCAGCCTCGATCATGGCACGGGCATGGATCAGTCGATCAGCCCAGCCATTATAGAGAGCGGAGTGATGCCCTTCAGCCTGTTCCAGCGCCAGCCGCCGCTGCATCTCGGTTTCAGCGGCAATCATATCCGAAAGCCCTTCCGCTTCAACGAGGTCGATCTTGCCGTTTTCAAAGGCACGACGGGTAAACTCCCCGGCTTCGGCATGACGCAGGCCCGGCAGCATGGACAGGCAATTCTGCATGTGATTGACGACAGCGCGGCCGCCATGAAGGTGGAACTCGATACAATCCTCACCGGTAAAGGAAGCCGGTCCGGGAAAGGAAAGCACCAGAGCCTGATCAATGGTTCCCCCGTCCCCGTCGACAAGCTTCATCAGCCGGGCAAAGCGCGGCGGCGGTATGTTTCCGGCAATCGTCGCACATGCGGAAAATGCGGAGGATCCGGAAAGCCTGATCACAGCAACACCGGAAGGCAATCCACCGCTTGAAAGCGCATAGATCGTGTCGTCACTTACCGCCATCAGATTGCTCCATTAAGATTTTCTTCACCATGTTGCACTGCAGCAAAAATGCAAAAGCGGCCCGTGTCAGGAGACACCGGCCGCTACAGCTTCTTTCATCTGACACGTAATCAGGTGTTCATTGAATCGAAGAAATCGCCATTGCTCTTGGTCTGCTTCAGCTTGTCGATCAGGAATTCAATTGCATCGGTCGTCCCCATCGGGGCCAGAATACGACGCAGAACAAAGATCTTCTGCAGATCCTGACGCGGAACCAGCAGGTCTTCCTTACGGGTACCGGATTTGAGAATATCCATGGCCGGGAAGATACGCTTGTCAGCAACCTTGCGGTCGAGCACGATTTCCGAGTTGCCGGTACCCTTGAATTCTTCGAAAATCACTTCGTCCATGCGGCTACCGGTATCGATCAGCGCGGTGGCTATAATCGTCAGCGAGCCGCCCTCCTCGATGTTACGGGCAGCACCGAAGAAGCGTTTCGGCCTTTGAAGAGCATTGGCATCGACACCACCGGTCAAAACCTTGCCCGAGGACGGCACGACCGTGTTATAGGCGCGGCCGAGACGGGTGATACTATCGAGCAGGATAACGACGTCACGGCCATGTTCGACCAGACGTTTGGCCTTTTCGATCACCATTTCGGCGACCTGGACATGGCGGGCAGCCGGCTCGTCAAAGGTTGACGAAACCACTTCGCCGCGTACCGAACGCTGCATATCCGTCACTTCTTCAGGCCGCTCGTCGATCAGAAGCACGATCAGGAAACATTCCGGATGGTTGGCCGTGATCGAATGGGCGATATTCTGCAGCAGCACTGTCTTACCAGTGCGGGGCGGCGCAACGATCAATCCGCGCTGGCCCTTGCCGAGCGGCGCGACGAGATCGATGACGCGGGATGACAGATCCTTCGAGGTCGGATTTTCGAGCTCCATCTTGAACCGCTCATTCGGATAGAGCGGCGTCAGATTGTCGAAATGAACCTTGTGGCGGATCTTTTCCGGATCATCGGAATTGATGGTGTTGACCTTCAGAAGGGCAAAATAGCGCTCTCCTTCCTTTGGTCCGCGGATCGGCCCTTCAACCGTGTCGCCGGTCTTCAGCGAGAAGCGGCGGATCTGAGAGGGCGAGATATAGATATCATCGGGACCCGGAAGATAATTGGCATTGGCAGAACGCAGGAAGCCGAAACCGTCCTGCAGAACCTCGACCACGCCTTCGCCGATAATCTCGACATCCTGAGCGGCCAGCATCTTCAAAATGGCAAACATGAGTTCCTGTTTGCGCATGGTGCTGGCGCCTTCGACCTCAAGCGATTCCGCAAAGGTCAGGAGGTCCGTCGGGGTCTTGTTCTTAAGTTCTTGGAGCTTCATTTGAGACATGAAGGAAACCGTATAGATGTGTTAGGAAGAGGATTGAGGCTGATTGCGGTTGTCTGGCGACGCCAATCTTGGCGTAGTGGCGTTAAGCGCAAAGCCTTTCTGGATGAGTTGCCGGGAAGATACTGATTTGCCGCACGCGATACAAGAGAAAACCGCAGGTTTTGCAAAAACTTTTGCGCTTTCCGGCCCAAAAGCCATTAAAATGGCTTCAAAATCACCATAATCACGGCAATCATCATCAAAACTGTCGGTATTTCATTAACGATTCGCCAGTGTTTCGGACTTTTGTTGCGCGCATCACGTGCAAAATCCTTGACCGCCCGTGCGAAATAGCCGTGAACACCGGACATGGCGACAACGGCCAGAAGTTTCACGTGAAGCCAGCCGCCCATGAAATGAAAGCCGGTCCAGGCGAGATAAAGACCGAAAATCCAGCTCAGGATCATCGCCGGGTTCATGATCACCTTCATCAGCCGGGCTTCCATGACCTTGAAAGTTTCCGACTGTTCAGATCCCGGCTTGGTATCGGCATGATAAACGAAGAGCCGCGGCATGTAGAACATGCCCGCCATCCAGGCAATCACTGCGATCACATGGATGGCCTTGGCCCAGAGATAGAAATTTTCCCGATCAAAGACAAAAAGCCCAAGACATATGAACAGAAACACAAGCAGCGCCGTCAATGCGCGGCTTGCCGCCTTCTTTCCGGCCTTTGCGCCGGTCTCTTTCTCATTTGCCAATCAATAGCCTCCCGTTACACCTTTTGCCGGACCATCTCGACAAGCATGCTGACATGAGCCGGATCTGCCTCCGGCGTGATGCCATGGCCAAGATTGAAGATCAAAGGTCCATTGCCCAGCTTGTCGAGAATGCGCATTGTCGCATGCTTCATCGCATCGCCACCTGCAACCACGGCCAGCGGATCGAGATTGCCCTGCACCGGACCGTCTTTCTGCAACTCTGCAGCAAATTCAAGCGGCACGGTCCAATCGAGGCCGATGGCGTCCGCCGCGGTCTTCTGCCGATAATGTTTCAGCTTCAAGCCAGCACCTTTGGCAAAGGCAATGACCTTGGCACCGGGATGTACCGCACGAACCTTATCAATGATGCGTCTTACCGGCTTTGCGGCAAAATCCTCGAAATCCTCCTCGCCGAGAATACCGGCCCAGCTGTCAAAGATCTGTACGGCGTCAGCTCCTGCTTCGATCTGTCGGATAAGATAGTCGGCAGACAGATCGGCAAGCATATCGAGCAGCTTGAGAAAGTCCTGCCTGTGACGATAGGCAAACAGCCGTGCCGGGGCCTGGTCGGGGGTTCCACGCCCGGCAATCATATAGGTGGCCACGGTCCATGGCGCACCGCAAAAGCCCAGCAGCGCCGTTTCCTGGGGCAAAGTGGCACGAATATTGGCAACCGCCTCGATGATCGGATTGAGATGCGCTTCTACGGCCTCAAGTGGCAGGGTCTCAATCAGCTCCGGTGTGATTGGCTCCATACGTGGTCCTTCACCCTTTTCAAAGCGAACATTGCGCTTCAATGCATCGGGAATGACCAGAATGTCTGAAAAGAGAATGGCTGCGTCAAAGCCATAACGGCGGATCGGCTGCAACGTCACTTCTGTCGCGAAGGTGGGATTGTAACAGAGTGACAGAAAGTCACCTGCTTCGGCACGAACTGCACGATATTCGGGAAGATAGCGTCCGGCCTGCCGCATCAGCCAGATTGGTGGCGGGGTTTCGGTATTGCCTTCAAGGACCCGTATCAGTCTGCGTGAGACCATTATCCCCAACCTTCCCTAATATGAATCTGATGATTTCGGTTTTTCTTTTATTTCTTAGAGTCTGTGACGATCAAGGATTAAACCCCATCCAACTTTTTCCACCGCATCTGGGGATAAGTGGGATCACCGTTGAAAGCGCAATAGCCGCTTTTGTGGAAAAGATCAAAAATGTTCTGAATAACTCATTTGAATCAATGCGTTAATCGGAGTTCTCAGAAATGGTGTTCATGTGGATCAAGCGGGACAAGATCTGAAGTCTTCTGATTTATCCCCGTTACCCACATTTTCACGTGAAACATCTCCCGGTCATGGCGTATGTGGATAACGCGGTGGGTTTCCCACAGGCCGATTTGCGGCGCTTTCAATTGATCCTCAGTTGTCCCGCGTTATGAACAGGAGGTGGTGGACATGGTGGAAAACCGAAAAAACTTCTTCCACCTGCATCTGATCTCCGATTCGACTGGCGAGACGCTGATATCGGCGGGTCGCGCTGCCTCTGCCCAGTTCGGCGCCTATGAGCCGATCGAACATGTCTATCCGCTGATCCGCAGCCGCAAGCAGTTGCTGGCGGTTCTGCGCGCCATCGATGAAGCGCCCGGGATCGTGCTTTATACGGTGGTGAATGAGGAACTTGCTGCACTGATTGACGAGATGTGTCGCGATATGGCGGTCCCTTGCGTTAACGTGCTGGAGCCGGTCATTGCGCGGTTTCAGACCTATCTCGGAACCATGTCGCGCCGCCGGGTCGGGGCGCAACACTCGCTCGACGAAGATTATTTCGCCCGCATCGAGGCGCTCAATTTCACCATGGACCATGATGACGGACAGATGCCCGAAAGCTATGAGGATGCCGACATCGTCATTCTCGGTGTCAGTCGCACCTCCAAGACGCCGACGGCGATCTATCTCGCCAATCGCGGCATCAAGACGGCCAATATTCCCGTCGTTCCCGGTGTGGCGCTGCCGCCAAGTCTGATCAAGGCGAAGAAGCCGCTGATCGTCTGCCTGATCGCCTCCACCGGGCGGATCTCGCAGGTGCGAGAATATCGCGAATTCGGGCATGGTGCGGATGAGGGAAAGAGCGAATATACCGACCGGGCGGCGATTGCCGAGGAACTGAAATATGCACGCAGTCTGGCGGCGGAAAATAACTGGCCGGTTATCGATGTTACCCGCCGTTCGATTGAGGAAACGGCCGCGGCCATTCTTGCCCTGAAGGATCAGCTCAAGTAACCAGACCCTGGCGGCAGGAACGGCGTCTGAAAGGGATAGCAGTCATGACATCGAAAATCAGACCGGCGCTGATACTGGCCTCAACCAGTCCCTCGCGGCGCAAGCTTCTCAAAAATGCCGGGCTCAGCTTTTCAAGCATCCGCCCGCATGTAGATGAGCGCGCGGTGGAGGCGCCGTATCGATTGCTGGGTGCCAGGCCGGAATTTCTGGCCGGACTCCTGGCGCGTGAGAAGGCGCTGGATGTGTCGCGGCGTGTGCGGGATGCTGTCGTGATCGGCGGCGATCAGGTTATGGCCTTTCAGGGCAAACCCTATTCAAAGCCGGAAAGCAGGACCCAGGCGGCCGAGCACCTTCGCCTTCTGTCCGGCAAGAGCCATTTTCTCTACAGCGCCCTGGCAATAGCGCGTGACGGCGAAATCCTGTTCGAAACGATGGAACCGGCGACAATCAGATTGCGCAATCTGCAGGAAAACGAGATTGAGGCCTATCTCGCCGGCCTTTCCGATGAGGTTCTGTTTTCCTCCGGCCTCTATCAGCTGGAAGGCACTGGCGTGCGCCTTTTTGACAGGGTCGAGGGCGATTATTTCACGATTTTGGGTCTGCCGATGCTCCCGCTTCTGGCTGGCCTCAGACAACTGGATTGCATTGATGGCTGATACCAGACACGGCTTTATCATTGGTCACCCCGTGGCCCATTCGCGCTCACCGCTGGTGCATGGTTACTGGCTGAAACGCTACGGTATTGATGGCGACTATGTCCGGATTGATGTTGCGCCGGATGATGTTACGGCCTTCATGGCGCGCCTGCGCAGCGGCGAGGCTGGTCTTGTCGGCGGCAATGTCACCATGCCGCACAAGGCGGCAGCGTTTCAGGCGGCCGACCGGCCGGACGAGATGGCGACCGCCCTTGGTGCGGCCAATACGCTCTGGGTCGAAGACGGGCTGATCCATGCCACCAATACCGATGGGCATGGTTTTGCCGCCAATCTCGATGATTGCCATCCCGGCTGGGACCGGACGGCAAAGGCGGTGGTTCTGGGCGCTGGCGGCGGTGCGCGCTCGATCCTGCTGGCGCTGAAAAAGCGCGGTATTGCCGATATCCGCCTCGTCAACCGGACCATTGGCCGGGCAGAAGAGCTGGCGGCGCGTTTCGGGCCGGGCATTGTGCCGACCACCATGGAAGATCTCGGCCAGGCCATGGAAGGCGCCGGGCTTTTCGTCAACACCACGTCGCTCGGCATGAAGGGTTCACCCGTTCCCGCTTTTGATTTCTCACCCCTGCTGCCAGCCGCTGTGGTCGCTGATATTGTCTATGTGCCGTTGATGACGCCGATCTTGAAGCAGGCGGCTGATCAGGGGTTTAGCACCGCTGACGGTCTCGGCATGCTGCTGCACCAGGCCGTACCGGGTTTTGAAAAATGGTTCGGCAAGACGCCGGTGGTTGATGCCGCACTCCGTGCCGAGATCATCGCCGATCTGGAGAGACATGCATGATCATTCTTGGCCTGACCGGCTCGATCGGCATGGGCAAATCCACCACGGCGCGGTTTTTTGCCGATCAGGGCGTGCCGGTTCATGATGCCGATCAGGCCGTACATGACCTCTACAGTGGTGAGGCGGTGGCGCCTGTGGAACAGGCTTTTCCCGGCACTGCAGTTGACGGCGCCATCGATCGGGCGCGCCTCAGCGCAGCGCTGAACGGCAAGGCGGAAAACTTCAAACGGCTTGAGGCGATCGTTCATCCGCTGGTCCTTGCCAAACGTAAGGCGTTTCTCGAAAAAGCAGCAGCAACGGGGGCGGATCTGGCCGTGCTTGATATCCCGCTTCTGTTTGAGACAGGCAGTGACCAGGCTGTGGATTATGTTGCCGTGGTGACGGCTGATGCGGACACGCAGCGCGTCCGCGTGCTTGAACGGCCCGGCATGACGGTGGAGAAATTCGAAACGATCCTCAATCGGCAGATGCCGGACAGCGAGAAGCGCGTCCGGGCCGATTTTGTGATAGATACAAGCCAGGGCATGGCGGCAGCGCAGGCGGCGGTTGCGGCCATTATTGAGAATTTGCGGAATAAAGGGCGGCAGGCAGAATGAAGGGCGTTCGCGATATCATTTTCGATACCGAAACCACGGGCATGGACAGGAATGACGACCGGATCATCGAAATCGGTGCGGTTGAGCTGATTGATCACTTCCCGACCGGCAAGACCTTTCATGTCTATATCAATGCCGATGGCAAGAGCGTGCATCCGGACGCTTTGCAGGTGCATGGCATCTCCGACGATTTTTTGAAGGACAAGCCGGTTTTTTCAGTGATTGCCGATGATCTTCTGGCGTTTTTTGACGGCGCGCGCTGGATCGCCCACAATGCGAGTTTCGACATGGGCTTCATCAATGCCGAGCTTGCCCGGCTCGGCAAAAAGCCGATCCCGGATGATATGGTCTTGGACACGCTGGCGCTGGCACGCCGCAAGCATCCCATGGGTCCGAACAGTCTGGATGCGCTTTGCCGGCGCTATTCGATAGACAATGCGCATCGTACCAAGCACGGCGCTCTTCTCGACGCCGAGTTGCTGGCGGAAGTCTATATCGAAATGTCGGGCGGGCGGCAGGCAGCCTTCCGTCTGGTCAATGCCGGTGCTGGCGACGACTATGACAGTGACGGCAATGTCCGGGTTTTACCGCCGCTGGTCCGGCCGGAACCCCTGCCCTCGCGCATTCATCCAGAAGAGATCGAAGCCCATCACAAGCTGATCGCCCGTATGAAGGGCAATGCTTTGTGGGAAAAATTCGAACACTGAGACAACAAAATCCCGACATGAAAAAACCCGGCGCCTGGCCGGGTTTTTCATGTCTTTGATGCGCTGTCGCTCAGTTGGTCGACTGCTGAACCTTGGCGCGGGCCTGTTCTTCGGCCATGCGCTTCTGGAACATCTGGGCGAAGTCGATCGGATCGACGAGCAGCGGCGGGAAACCGCCATTGCGCGTGGCGTCCGCGATGATCTGGCGTGCGAAGGGGAAGAGCAGACGCGGGCATTCGATGAACAGCATCGGCAGCACGTGTTCCTTGGGGAAGTCGGCAACGCGGAAAACACCGCCATAAACCAGTTCGCACAGGAACAAAGGCTGATCGCCGGACTTGGCTTCGGCCTTCAGCGACAGGATGACGTCGAAATTGTCATCGCCAAGCGGATTGGCGTTTACATTGACGCTGATATTGATGCCGGGGGCGGCGTCGCGCTTCTGAAGAGAGGCCGGTGCGCCGGGATTTTCAAAGGACAGGTCCTTGATATACTGCGTGAGAATGCTCAGCGAAGGGGCTGCCTGCTTCTGTGCGCCGTTTTCGTCTGCCATTTCGCTTCCTTTCGAAGTGGTAAATCTGGGAAAGCCAGTTAGCACTTCGCCCCAAGCCATACAACCCTTGCCAAGGGAACAGCGGTTCGCTGACAGTGATATTGTTTGTTCTGTGACCGATTCTTGTCAGGCTCTTGTGGTGAAACCGCCGGTAAACTGACGAAAGAAAAGTTGCAGCCAATTCGCGATGGCGGCAGTTTCGGCCGGTTTAATCCTTGGGCTTGTCGGTCTTGTCGTCGATCCAGGGCGAATTGGGGTCAGCCTTGGCATCCGAGCTGAAATCGGAAGAATCGAGATCGACGACCGGAGACTCAGGTTTGCGGGCCGAAGCGCCGCCTGAACGATAGGAAAAGGAGCGCTGCGAAAAAACGCTGATGTCCTTGCGGAAATATTTCCAAACCAGATCGCGGATCGGCGGGACGAACATCAAAAATCCGATAATGTCGGTAACAAAGCCCGGGATCAGAAGCAGAATGCCGGCCAGCACGATCATGACGCCATGGATCATGTCGCGGCCCGGATCGGCATCGGCGCGCATATCGTCATTCAGGCGCTGCAGCACCGAAAAACCCTGGATCCTGAGAAGCGCGGCGCCGATGACTGCGGTCGCAACAATCAGCGCAAGCGTCGGCAATACGCCGATGGCGCGCCCGACAATGATGAATCCGGCGATTTCCACAAAGGGAAAGATGAAGAGTGTGATGAGAAGTGGCAAAGGGCTTCCCGCTTGTCTCGATCTGGCGTTATCATTAACTCATATTGGTATGAGCGCCTAAGAATTACAGTGCTACATTTGAATCGTGGTGTTGTGAAGTCTATATGGTGGCTTGAGAACGATAGAAACGGCGGTAGAAAACGAAAATGGGCACAAGTGATCTGATTACCCTGTTCTTCCTGGTCGCCGCGGTGGTGATATTTTTTCAGCTCCGCAACGTGCTGGGCCGCCGTACCGGCAATGAAAAGCCGCGTTACCAGCAGTCGCCAATGCGTGAGGCAGCCGATGCGCCGCAGCCGGCCCAGCGTGAGGGCAAGGTGATTACCCTTCCCGGCGCCGAAAAGGAACGTGAGGCGCAGCGTATCGAGGCGATCGACAAGATGACCGCCGTCGGTACGCCTGCCAATGAAGGGCTGCGCAGTTTGGTGAAGGCTGATCCGCAATTCGATCCGGCCGAATTCGTCAAGGGCGCGCGCTCGGCCTATGAGATGATCGTCATGGGCTTTGCCGATGGTGACCGGCGCACGCTGAAAAATCTTCTGTCGAAGGAGGTTTTCGATGGCTTCAATACCGCCATGAGCGAGCGTGAGGCCAAGGGCGAAAGCGTGAAGGCCAATTTCGTCGGCATCGAGGAGATCACCGTCACCGGTGCTGAAATGGTCAAGCAAGAGGCCCAGGTCACGCTCAGGATCGTCTCGCAGCTGATTTCCGCCACCTATGACAAGGAAGGCGCCCTCGTCGAAGGCCATCCAGAAGAAATCGCCGAGGTTCGCGATATCTGGACCTTCGCCCGCGACACGCGGGCACGCGATCCGAACTGGAAGCTGATCGCCACGGCCTCGGAGTAGGCCGTGCAGCGTCTTGATGAAAGGCTGAAGTGCCGACCGGCGACGGTGGCCTGAATGGTAAGACGCAGGCTGACAGCCGAAGAGCGAGCCCTGTGGGGCAAGGTGGCCAAAACCGCAAAGCCGCTCCCGGGCAAGGCGATCGAACAGCCGCCCGAAACCGGGGAAACCTTCTCTGAATTGATGAATGGCAGTCAGCTGCCGAAAAAACGGCGCGAGCAGAAGGATGCAAGCGTTTCTCCTCTTGCACTGCCCTCCGGCCGGAAGCAGGATCGGCGTGAGCATTTTCCGCTGGAGCGACCGGTCAAGCGCAAGCTCGCCAAGGGCCGTATCCCGATCGATGCGCGCATCGATCTGCACGGACTGACCCAGGCGGATGCGCATGTCAGGCTTCTGGCCTTTATCAGCCGCGCCCATTATGGCGGGCTCCGGCATGTGCTCGTGATTACTGGAAAGGGCGCGTCGCTCGGCAGTGATGGCGTGCTGAAACGGGCTGTGCCGCTGTGGTTTTCGATGCCCGAATTCAGAGCGCTGATTTCCTCCTATGAAGACGCGGCGCGCCATCACGGCGGCGAAGGCGCGCTTTATGTGCGGCTTGCCCGCAGGAAGGGAATGGAGCCATGACCCCGTTCGGGGAAGCGGTCAGGCAATTGAGATCCGAGCGCGGCGTGTCCCAGAAACAGATGGCAGAAGCGATCGGTGTGTCGGCAGCCTATCTGTCGGCGCTCGAACATGGACGGCGCGGCAAGCCGAGCTTCGATTTTCTTCAGCGCGTCGCCGGCTATTTCAATGTCATCTGGGATGATGCCGAAGCCTTGTTTGACATTGCTGATGTTTCCGATCCACGTGTCGTCATCGATACGGCTGGCCTGTCAGCCGCCCACACGGCCTTTGCCAATCACCTCGCCCGCCGTATCGGCATGCTCGACGAGGACGGTCTTGCCCGCATGGAAGCCCTGCTTGCCGACTATTCCGGGCAGCAGAATTGATATTTCACAAATGCAGCACTTGAGGGAGGTCAATGCGACGAAAGTCCATTATCCTTTAGCCTTACAGACAGGATTTCGGGGTTTTGGCTGAGCCTCCCCCGCCCGGTCTTTTTGAAAAGACATGTCAGGCGTGACACAGCCGAAGCAGCCCGTAATCCGACGACAACGGTCCCCACTCTATAAGGCTATGGAGTAGTAAAAATGAGCCTTCACAGTGTCCCGACGGACGGAATTAAGCTTGAACAGAACGACCTGCTCAATGGGGAATTCCGCAACCAGATCATCCGCGAGAGCTATCTCTATCTTCACTGGAACGGTATTCTGACGCAGAATGGTGCCGAACGTGAAATGGAGACGTTTGGCGGCCATCGCCTGCGTATGGCCGATATACCGCTGGATTCCATTCTGGCGGAAGAAATCTAGGCGTTTTCGCCGCGTTTCACCCCTGGCTGCCACGCTTTTGCTGCGGGGTGGCTAAATGGACTGGGAATACCCATATTTCAGCGATAAAAGGGTCTGTGGCGATTTGAGCCAAAGGCGCTTTTGACCTAGAGTGGCTGCTGAAAATTGCCGTGATTCGGTGCGACAACGCACCGATCACTCGTCAAGTTTGGAAAGACCAGTTCATGACCGAAACCCCAGAGAAGTCCGGTGGCGAACCCGCCGCCTACGACGCCGATTCGATCAAGGTGCTGAAAGGCCTCGATGCAGTTCGCAAGCGGCCCGGCATGTATATCGGCGATACGGATGACGGCTCGGGTCTGCATCACATGATCTATGAGGCTGTCGACAATGCAATCGACGAGGCGCTCGCCGGTCATGCTGATCTTGTGACCGTACGGCTCAACGCAGACGGTTCCTGTACGGTGATCGACAATGGCCGCGGGATTCCGACCAACATCCATCAGGGTGAAGGTGTTTCGGCTGCCGAAGTGATCATGACGCAGCTGCATGCCGGCGGTAAATTCGACCAGAATTCCTACAAGGTCTCGGGCGGACTGCACGGCGTTGGCGTTTCGGTCGTCAATGCGCTTTCGAGCTGGCTGAAGCTGAGGATCTGCCGTGATGGCCAGATCCATGAGATGCGTTTCACCCATGGTGTGCCGGATGCACCGCTTGCGGTGGTGGGCAGCTATACGCCGAATCCTGAAGCCGAAAACACCTATGAGGGACGCAGCGGGACCGAAATCACCTTCCTGCCCAGTCCGGAAACTTTCACCAGGACCGAGTTCGATTATGACACGCTGGAAAAGCGCCTCCACGAACTCGCCTTCCTCAATTCCGGTGTCCGCATTCTTCTGGTCGACAATCGCCATTCGGAAGAGCAGTCGAAGGAAATGCATTATGACGGCGGTCTGACCGCTTTCGTCAAATATCTCGACAAGTCGAAAAAGCCGCTGGTGGCCGAACCGATTTCGATTGCAGCTGAGCGTGACGGCATCACGGTCGAAGTCTCGATGTGGTGGAATGACAGCTACCACGAAAACGTGCTCTGCTTCACCAACAACATTCCCCAGCGCGATGGCGGCACCCATATGGCCGGCTTCCGCGGTGCGCTGACGCGCCAGGTGGTCTCCTATGCCGAGACCTCCGGTATCCTGAAGAAGGAAAAGGTGTCGCTGACCGGTGACGACTGCCGCGAAGGCCTGACGGCCGTTTTGTCGGTCAAGGTGCCGGATCCGAAGTTTTCCTCGCAGACCAAGGACAAGCTGGTCTCCTCCGAGGTGCGTCCCGTGGTCGAAAGCTGCGTCAACGAGGCGCTTGGCCAGTGGCTCGAAGAACATCCGAGCGAGGCCAAGATCCTGGTTTCCAAGGTGGCCGAAGCCGCCGCTGCGCGTGAGGCTGCGCGCCGCGCACGTGAACTCACCCGCCGCAAGGGTGCGCTTGATATCGCCTCCCTGCCCGGCAAGCTTGCCGATTGCTCTAACCGCGATCCCTCCAAATGCGAAATCGTCCTCGTCGAGGGTGATTCGGCTGGCGGGTCTGCCAAGCAGGGGCGTTCGCGCGAGACGCAGGCCATTCTGCCGCTGCGCGGCAAGATCCTCAATGTCGAGAAGGCCCGTTTCGACAAGATGCTGTCGAGCCAGGAAATCGGCACGATGATTACCGCTTTCGGCACGGGCATCGGCAAGGATGAGTTCAACCCGGACAAGCTGCGTTATCACAAGATCATCATCATGACCGATGCTGACGTCGACGGCGCCCATATCCGCACCCTGCTTCTGACCTTCTTCTTCCGCCAGATGCCGGAACTGATCGAACGCGGGCATATCTATATCGCCCAGCCGCCGCTCTATAAGGTGTCGCGCGGCAAGTCGGTTCAGTATCTGAAAAACGAGCAGGCGCTGGAAGATTATCTGATCGGCCAGGGTCTGGAAGAAGCCTCGCTGAAGCTCGCCAATGGCGAAGTACGCATGGGTGAGGATCTGCGCCGGCAGATCATCGATGCGATCCGTCTGCGCAACCTGATGGAAGGCCTGCATTCGCGTTATGACCGCAGCGTTGTCGAACAGGCCGCCATTGCCGGTGCGCTCAATGCCGAGCGTGTCTCCGATCAGGCAGAAGCCGAACGGCTGGCAGAGGATGTTGCCCGCAGGCTCGATGTGATCGCCGAGGAAACCGAGCGTGGCTGGGAAGGCAGTGTCCGCGATGACGGCGGGCTTCGCTTCGAGCGCACCGTACGCGGCGTCAAGGAAGTCGCCGTTCTCGACATGGCGCTGATCGGTTCGGCCGATGCCCGCTATATCGATCAGCTGCAGCCGCGTTTCCACGAGGTGTTCGGCACGCCGCCGGTTCTGGTGCGCAAGACGGATGAAACCGTGCTTCACGGTCCGCGCGCCCTGCTGGAAGCGGTGTTTGAAGCTGGCCGCAAGGGCCTGACGATGCAGCGCTATAAAGGTCTTGGCGAGATGAATGCCGAGCAGCTGTGGGAAACCACGATGGATCCGAATGTCCGCTCGCTGCTCCAGGTCAAGGTTTCCGATGCGACCGGCGCTGATGGTCTGTTCTCACGCCTGATGGGCGATGAGGTTGAACCGCGCCGCGAATTCATTCAGGACAACGCGCTTTCGGTGGCCAATCTCGATATCTGATCCGGCTCATGTTTCGGGCTTGAAATAAAAAGGCGGCTCAAGCGAGCCGCCTTTTTCACATCGTCATTCCAAAAGGCCGCATCAAAGCGGTGGCGTGCCATTTTCTGCCAATGCATTGCCGGCGAAATAGAGCGAGCCGCCGATCATGATGCGGGGCGGGCGGTCGTCCTTGCGGGCCCGTAGCTGGATGGCTTCCAGCGCTTCTGTAATTGAGGAAACGGGCTCGGCCGACAGTCCGGCATCGGCGGCTGATGATGCCAGCGCCACCGGATCGATAAAGGCTTCGGTTCCACGGATCGGTGCGCAATAGACATAATGGGCGAGACCGGTGAAATGCTCGAAATAGCCGAACGGGTCCTTGGTGTTGATCATGCCGATAATCAGATAGAGTGGCCGCGGGTCGCGTTCCTCGAAATTCGCCAGCGCCTCGGCAATCACCTCGCCGGCGCCGGGATTATGGCCGCCGTCAAGCCAGACTTCGGCCCCTTCAGGCGCCAGGTCGAACAGCTTGCCTTCGGTGAGCCGTTGCAGGCGCGCCGGCCAGAAGACAGAACGCATTGCGATTTCGGCCGCCTTTTCATCGATCGGAAAACCACCGGCCTTGACGGCGGCAATAGCGGCGGCGGCGTTGGCATATTGGTGACGGCCGGGCAGGACCGGCAACGGCAGATCCATCAATCCGTCGCCATCCTGATAAACCAGCCGGCCATGTTCCTCATGGGCGGAGAAGTCCTGCGCATAGACATGCAGCGGGCAACCGAGACGGTCAGCGGTGGCAATCAGCACTTCCTCGGCGGCTTCAAATTCCTGCTGGCCGATGACCACCGGAACGCCCGGTTTCATGATGCCGGCCTTTTCGGCAGCGATCAGTTCAACGCGGTCGCCGAGATAGGCCTGATGGTCGAGCGAGATCGGCATAACCACGGAAACCATCGGCTTTTCGATGATGTTGGTGGCGTCAAAACGGCCGCCAAGTCCGACTTCGAGGATCACGGCATCGGCGGGAATATCGGCGAAAAGCACGAAGGTGGCCGCCGTCAGTAGTTCGAATACGGTGGCCTTGGCGCCGCCATTGGCGGCTTCGACCTTGCGCAGTGTCTCCGCCAGAAGCATGTCATCGACATAGCTGCTGGTGCCATCCGGACCGCCGATGCGGAACCGTTCGTGCCAGTGCACCAGATGCGGCGAAGAATGAACATGAACGGAGAGACCGGAGGCTTCCAGAAGCGCCCGGCAGAAGGCGGTTGTCGAGCCCTTGCCATTGGTACCGGCGATATGGATCACCGGCGGCAGCTTCAGATGCGGGTTGCCGAGCTTCTCCAGAAGTACGCGAATGCGGTCAAGCGACAGATCGAAACCTTTGGGATGCAGCTGCATCAAATGTTCGATCACCTGTTCGGCTTCGCCGAACGACTGGTTATCCATGGTGTTTCCGCTTTTCAAAAGCGCCTGACCCGGTGAGTGTGATCGAAAACAGCCGCTGAACGGCTGTTTGTCACAAGAGCCTGGAGCCAAGCGGCCCTTCTTATTGTTTGTGTTCTTCAGGCAGCGTCGGCTTCTTCACCCGGCGATGTCGGCTTCGGCGGTTCGATCAGGCTCGGCACGCCGGGCGCCGGGCTGTGGGTCAGGATCTTCAGCGTGCGAGCCAGCGTCTCGGGAATGTCGTGACGCTTGACGACCATGTCGACCATGCCGTGATCCAGCAGATATTCAGCGGTCTGGAAACCATCGGGCAGCTGCTCGCGGATCGTCTGCTCGATCACGCGGCGGCCGGCAAAACCGATCATCGCGCCGGGTTCGGAAATGTGAATATCACCGAGCATGGCATAGGATGCCGTGACGCCGCCAGTGGTCGGGTTGGTCAGCACGACGATATAGGGCAGTCCCGCCTCGCGCATCTTTTCGACCATGACCGTGGTGCGGGCCATCTGCATCAGCGACAGAATACCTTCCTGCATGCGCGCGCCGCCTGATGCCGGGAAGATCACCAGCGGGCATTTTTCCGAAAGCGCACGTTCAAAGGCGGCGATGATCGCCTCGCCTGCGGCCATGCCGAGCGATCCGGCAAGAAAGTTGAATTCATGTACGACGGCGACCATAGGCAGGCCATGGACCGTGCCGAAACCGGACAGGATCGTGTCTTCCTGATCGGCCTTTGCGCGGTTTTCCTTCAGCCGGTCGGCATATTTCTTGGAATCGCGGAATTTCAGCGGGTCCTGCGCCACCTTGGGCTGCGGCAGCGCCTCAAAATCACCGCCATCGAACAGGTCGGTCAGACGTGCCTTGGCCGGCATCTTCATATGATAGCCGGAGGACGGGATGACCCATTTGTTCTCTTCCAGATCGGTATGAAAGACCATGGCCCCGGTTTCGGGACATTTGATCCACAAATTCTCGGGAACCTCGCGCCGGCCCAGCATGGAATTGATCCGCGGGCGCACGTAATTTGTAATCCAGTTCACCACAAGAACCTCCTTTTTGTTCCCTGTTGAGGCCGCGCTTTGATGCAGGCGTCCCCATCGGAACCTTTATCGGGCATATCGCGGCAAAGGGATTTTCCCTTCGCGTAAGATATTCTTGGCCTGCCCTGTGCCAGATTTATTCGGCCGCCGCAAGGCGGGCGTCGCGAACACCGCTTGCCAGCCCCTTGACGAAGGTGGTGACGGCAGCAACCGTATCGGGGCCGGCGGTGTTGTTTTCGCCCAGGCTTCCGGCGATCTGATTGACCACCGCCGTGCCAACGACAACGCCGTCAGCCACGGCGCCGATCAGGCGTGCATGTTCAGCCGTCTTGACGCCGAAGCCGACGCAGACCGGCAGTTCGGTGTGCGCCTTGATGCGTTCCACTGCCTCGCCGACG
Organism: Martelella alba; assembly: GCF_006516955.1. Taxonomy (GTDB): domain Bacteria; phylum Pseudomonadota; class Alphaproteobacteria; order Rhizobiales; family Rhizobiaceae; genus Martelella; species Martelella alba. The sequence continues at coordinate 24,225 of NZ_VHLG01000012.1, read as the reverse complement.
ACGGATGGATCGGGCAGTGCCGAACCGGTAATGCCGTTCATCGAGACATAATAGACAAAACCCGACGTGTTGTTGAGCACGACCGGAAGCCGCTTGCCATCCGTGGTCGGCGTGGTCAGGCGAATGAAGTTCAATCCCTTGCCGAGGGCCGGAATGCACAATTCGCTGTCCATTTCCGTCGGCAGATCGACAACGATCAGGCCGTCAATCCCGGCTTCAAGCGCATCCTCGACAAAGGCCTCGACGCCATAGATGTAGATGGGGTTGTAATAGCCCATCATCACGATCGGGGTTTTCTGGTCGTCTTTGCGGAATTGCCGTGCCAGTTCCAGTGTCTTCTTCAGCGTCTGGCCCGCTTTCAGCGCTCTGAGGCCTGCAAGCTGGATCGCCGGGCCATCGGCCATGGGATCGGAAAAGGGCATGCCGAGTTCGATAACATCGGCGCCGGCGCCGGGCAGGGCCTTCATGATGGCGAGCGAAGTGTCGAAATCGGGATCACCGCCCATGAAATAGGTGATCAGCGCCGGACGGCCTTCAGCCTTCAGATCGGCAAACCTTTTTTCCATACGTTCAGTCATGCTAGTCTCCACGGCATCCGTTCGGCCTGAACGGTTCCATCATATGTTTGTTCCGACCCCAATGCCGCCGGTGCCTGCCCGCGGTGCCAAAGGGCCGATCAGTCGTCTTCAGCGCCTTTGGTTTCGGCCCAGAGTGAGACCGCATCCATGACAGCCTGGTGGACCTGGCGCATTTCCTTGGTCAGAGCGTCAAACTGGCTCTGGCCAAGCTTGCCGGCCGACAATGCTGCCATGGCCGATACGACCTCGACGTTGAAAACATTCTGTCGCGCCAGAGCATCCAGGATCACCTGGTCGAGATCAGGTGCATCAGGATCCCCCTCCTCTTCCAGAAGCTCCACCACGGCTTCGGCGAGATCCGCGATCTCTTCGACATCTTCGGTCCGGTCAATCTTGGCCATATCTTACATATCCATCCCCATCATCTTTCCGATGGTCGGCACGTCCTTGTCGCCGCGACCGGAAAGATTGACCACAATGATTTCGTCCTTGCCCATCTTCGGCGCGCGCTTGATCGCCTCGGCAATGGCATGGCTTGATTCCAGCGCCGGAATAATACCCTCAAGCCGGGTCATCAGCTGAAAGGCCTCCACCGCTTCATCGTCCATGATCGGCACATAATTGACGCGCCCGATATCGTTGAGCCAGGAATGTTCCGGTCCGATGCCCGGATAGTCAAGGCCGGCCGAAATCGAATGGCCTTCCTTGATCTGGCCATCGCCGTCCTGCAGCAGATAGGTGCGGTTGCCATGCAGCACGCCGGGCGAACCCGCCGTCAGCGATGCGCAGTGTTCGTCACCTGAAAGGCCGAGCCCGCCGGCTTCCACGCCAACGATCTGAACGCTTTCATCATCAAGGAAGGGATGGAAGATGCCGATGGCGTTGGATCCGCCGCCAACAGCTGCAATCACCATATCGGGCAGTCGGCCTTCCGCTTCGAGGATCTGCTTGCGGGCTTCCGTGCCGATCACCGACTGGAAGTCGCGCACCATTTCCGGATAGGGGTGCGGTCCGGCAGCCGTACCGATCATGTAATAGGTGCTGTCGACATTGGTGACCCAGTCACGCATCGCCTCGTTCATGGCGTCCTTCAGCGTGCCGTGGCCGGCCGAAACCGCGTTCACCTCGGCGCCAAGCAGCTTCATGCGGAACACATTCGGTGCCTGACGGGCAACATCGGTCGCCCCCATATAGACGACGCAGGGGTAGCCGAAACGGGCCGTGACGGTGGCCGATGCCACGCCGTGCTGGCCAGCGCCGGTCTCGGCAATGATCCGGGTCTTACCCATGCGCTTGGCAAGCAGGATCTGGCCAAGGCAGTTGTTGATCTTGTGCGAGCCGGTATGGTTCAGCTCCTCGCGCTTGAAATAGATCTTCGCGCCGCCGAGATGGGCTGAAAGACGCTCAGCATGATAGAGCGGGCTTGGACGGCCGGTATAGTGCTTGGCGAGGCTTTCCAGCTCGGCCTTGAATTCCGGATCGTTCTTGGCCTTTTCCCATTCGGCCTGAAGATCAAGGATCACCGGCATCAGCGTTTCGGCGACGAAGCGGCCTCCGAAAATGCCGAACATCCCGAAATCATCGGGACCGGTGCGGAAGGAGTTCGGTTTCGGGCTCTCGTTCAAGGTCATCTCCATTCCATCAGGCCGTTGCGGGGCGGGCGACCGCCTTGTCCACGGCATCAAAAAAAGCATCAATGCGGGCCGGATCCTTCACGCCGGGCGCGCTTTCCACGCCCGAGGAAACATCCAGCGCCCGCGCGCCGGTGCGCGTCAAGGCTTCCGCCACATTGTCGGCGTTTAGTCCGCCGGACAGGAAATAGTCGATATTCTCCGAAAGCCCCTCTAGCAAGCGCCAATCGAAGGAAACCCCGTTGCCGCCCGGCAGATCGGCACCTTTCGGCGGTTTCGCATCGAAAAGAACCTTGTCGGCGATACCATCATATTCTTTGACGAACATCAAATCATCGGCCGTGCGGATGGAAAAGGCCTTGATCACCGGCAGGCCGAACAGGGCCTTGACGGTCAGCACGCGCTCGGGGCTTTCATTGCCGTGAAGCTGGAGAAAGTCGGGCCGTGCGGCATAAACGATTTCTTCGAGAAGCTCGTTATCGGCATTGACGGTCACGGCAACGGTCTTTGCCCGGCCGCGCACATGTTCGATCAGCCTTCCGGCAATATCCGGTTCCACATGGCGCGGGCTTTTTTCAAAGAAGATGAAGCCCACATAGCTGGCATGGCGGGCGATCACCTGGTCGATCGCCGCCTCTGTGCTCAATCCGCAAATCTTGATGTCCGGTCGTTTCATGTCCCTGTCCATGGCCGGGCCTGTCCCGGTTCGTCCATATGTTGTCACGATGCCTCGAAGCGCAGCGCATGCAGAAATGTGCCGCGTTCCTTCAGCCAGCCCCGTGCCGAGGCTGTATCCGGGCACAGGCTTTCGCATAATGCCCAGAAGCGCGGACCGTGGTTCATCTCGGTCAGATGCGCCACTTCATGGGCGGCAAGATAGTCAATCACATGTGGCGGCGCCATGGCGATACGCCAGGAGAAATTCAGGTTCCCGCGCGCCGAACAGGAACCCCAGCGGCTTCTGGTATCCTTGAAGCTGATTGTGGCAAAGCGCTTTCCGCTTGCCGCTGCGTGAATTTTCACCCGTTCGGTGATTTCGCGACGGGCTTCCTTTTTCAGATAATCGGCAACCCGGCGGCCAATCGCCTCTTCAGGGCCGGAAACGCGCAACAGCCGTTCGCCACCTTCGGAGACCGCTTCCGTCAGTCCGCGCAGCTTGCCGGTGTGACAGATCCGATGACGTTCTCCTGCAATCGGCACGATACTGCCCTCGCCGACCACACCATCATCGCCGGGAAAGCGCTGCAGCCTTTCAGCCAGCCAGTCATGATGGCGTTCCAGAAAAGCTTCGACCTCGCGGCGCGCAAGGCCCGGCGGTAGGGTCAGGCTGAGCGCATAGCCACCGGGTTCAATTTTAAGTGTCATGCGCCGGGCGCGCCGGTTTGTCCGCACGGTCAGCGGAACCTCACGGCCGTTGACGCTGAGCGCCCGGGTTTTTTCTGGAACCTTTGCCACGGAAAGCCGCCCTTTCTCGCGATGGCTTCTTCACGCAATCAATAGAGCAATTTCTGCAAAAGGGAAAATATTCCGGCGCAGCTCCACCGCCGCACTGATTTATGACATGTTGAAAACTGCGAGCAAAGAAAAGGCTGATATCTCGCAGGGATAGAGATATCAGCCGGTTTTGGAGGTCATTATGAGGGGATTATTGTTGTTATAAGCTACCATTTTGTCCCGTTTCACGTGCCTTTCTGGCATTCATGAAGCGGTCGAATTCCTCGCGGTCGCGTGCTTTTCTCAGCTCCCGCATATAGTCATCAAATTCTGCATGCATCTCGTCGAGCTTGCGACGCTCTTCTTCGATGCGCTCCATTTCAGCACGGCGCCATTCGTCGAAGGCGCTGTTGCCGCTGTTTTTTGCTGTCGGTCCGCTTGCACCGCCGCGCATGCGACGCTTGCAGGCTCTGAAAGCCCGACGCGAGGTCTGGCTGAAGTCATCACCCGGGCGATAAAAGCGATCTCCCCAGATGATATAGGCAAGCATGACCAGCCCCAGAGGCCAGAACACCACAAAACCGATCACCATCAATGCGATGGTCAGCGGGGTCCATGCCGGACGTAGCAATGCCGTTTCGTTCATCTCACTCTTCCTCGGTTGCATGGGGCGGCATCTACCGCCTACAAGCTTTAACTGGGGATGATCGAGATCAGCTTCAAGCCAAACGCGGTCAATTTCGTCTGCTTCCAGATCTAGCGAGGAAAATAGGCGAAAATGGGCTCGCATTTTAGCCTTGACGTGGAATCAATGTGTGCTTCATCTGTTTGGCCATGCTGACTTGTCTTTCCGGGCGCCTGAAACGGCGTTTTTAAACTCCAGCTTCGCCTTCGTTAATTTTCATTCACGAAAGTCGCTTGTCATGACCGAGAGCAATCACCGCATTTCAGAACATCCGATCGACCCGTTGTTTCTCAACCGCTGGGCGCCGCGTGCCTTCAATGGCGAGACGATGCCGGAGGCGGATCTGTCGACGGTACTTGATGCTGCCCACTGGGCACCGTCGGCCAGCAATCATCAGCCCTGGCGCTTTGCCTGGTTCCGGCAGGGCACGCCGCTTTTTGCCGATGCCGTCGAATTGCTGATGGAGGGAAACCGTGTCTGGGCCTCAAGGGCTTCAGCGCTGGTCTTTGTCGTCTCGAAGAAGGCCTATATCAATCATGAGGGTCTAGCGACGCCGCTTGCCACCCATGCCTTCGATTCCGGCTGTGCCTGGGGCATGGCGGCAATGCAGGCCAAGATGATGGGCTATGAGACCCATGGCATGGGCGGCATCTTGAAGGATGCGATTGCCGCATATCTCAAGCTTTCCGACGATTATAGCGTCAACATGGCTTTCGCCGTCGGCAAGCTTGGCCCGGTCACGGCGCTGCCGGAAAAGCTGCAGGCCCGCGAGGTGCCGAGCAATCGAAAGGCGCTTGGCGAAGTCGCAGCCGAAGGCCGGATCATTTTGGATTGATCAGGCCATCTCGGCGCGTTCGAACTGCGAGCGGTAAAGGCGGAAATAGCGTCCCTTTGCCGCCAGCAAGGCGCTGTGATTGCCCTTTTCCACCACATTGCCGCCCTCCATATAGGCAATCACATCGGCGTCACGGATGGTGGAAAGCCGGTGGGCGATGACGAATGAGGTGCGTCCGGCGCGCAGGCGGTTCATGGCCTGCTGCACCAGAAGCTCGGTGCGGGAATCCACCGAGCTCGTTGCCTCATCGAGGATCAGCACGGCGGGGCGCATCAAAAAGGCTCGGGCAATCGTCACCAGCTGTTTCTGCCCGGCGCTCAAGGCGCCGCCGGTCTCGTCCATCACTGTGGCATAGCCATCGGGAAGCAGGCTGGCGAAACCATCGACATGGCAGGCTTTTGCGGCCTCAAGGATTTCATCATCGCTGGCATCGGGGCGGCCATAGGCGATATTGTCCTTCAGCGTGCCGGAAAACAGCCAGGAATCCTGCAGCACCATGCCGAACTGGCGTCTGAGCGCCGGCTTGGCGATTTTCGCCGTATCGATGCCGTCAAGCAGGATCCGCCCGCCATCGACCTCGTAGAACCGCATCAGAAGATTGACCAGTGTTGTCTTGCCGGCTCCCGTCGGGCCGACAATGGCAACCGTCTGGCCTGGCAATGCCTCCAGCGACACATCCTCGAACAGCGGCTTGTCCTGCTCGTAGCGGAAGCGAACATGTTCGAAGCGGACATGGCCTTTTGGCTTTTCAGGCGCTGCAAGCGCGTCTGTCTCGGGCGGCATTTCATCCATGTCCAGCAGTTCGAAAACCCGTTCTGCCGAGGCAAGGCCGGATTGCACCAGGGTTGCCATGCCGGCGACCTGCTGGATCGGCTGGCCGGTCTGGCGGATATATTGAATGAAAGCCTGCAATTCGCCGACGGAAAAGGCGCCCGCCACCACACGCAGGGCGCCGAAAATGACCACGGTGATGAAGGCAAGGTTGGAGACCAGCATGCTCACCGGCTGGATCACGCCGGCAATCAGCTGGGCGCGGAACGCGTGATCTTTCAGCGCCTGATTGGCTTTTTCGAAACGCGCCTCGGTGCGGCGGCGATGACCGAAAACCTGCACCAGTGTGTGGCCGGTAAAGGCTTCTTCCACCTCGGCATTGAGCTCGCCGGTATAGCGCCACTGGCCGGCAAAGCCCGGCTGGGCGCGGCGCGCCAGAACTCTGGTGATGACAACGGCAAGGGCAAGGGCTGCAAGGGCGACCAGAGCGACCATGGGCGAAAGGATCAGCATCATGACGATCACGCCGATCAGTGTCAGCGTCGCCATCAGCAGCTGGCTCATCAGCTGCTGCAGGCTCTGGGTGATATTGTCGATATCATTTGTGACACGGCTCAAAACCTCGCCGTGGGGCTGGCGGTCAAACCAGGACAATGGCAGGCGCGACAGCTTGTTTTCCGCCTGCTGGCGCAGATTGCGGCTCAGCGACTGGACAACATCATTGATCAGCCAGGCCTGGCGCCAGTTGAGCGCCGAGGCGCCGAGATAGAGAATGGCGACAATGACAAGATGGACGGCAATGCCGGCAAAATCGACCGTTCCCGTCGCAAGCATGGAGCTGACCACCAGATCGGTCGCCTTGCCAAGCTGCCAGGGGCCAAGGGTCGAAAGCGTTACGGCGATAGCGGTCATGACAATGGCAAGACCAAGCTTCAGCCTGGATTGCAGCAGGAAGGCCGTCGTCCGCTTCAGCGCCGCGCCGGTATTCTTCGGCTTGCCGCCGGAGGCATGCATGGCCGCACCGGGCGGGCCGCGACGGGGAATGACCGGCGGATTTTGCGTATTGTTGCGTTTATCGCTCATTCCTCGCCCTCCCGGCGTGTCTGGGAGGCGACGATCTCGGTATAGGCCGGGGTTGTGCGCATCAGTTCCTCATGTCCGCCAATTCCGGCAATATGGCCATTGTCGAGAACAATGATCCGATCGGCATTTTGCAGTGTTGCGACGCGCTGCCCGACAATCAGCGTTGCCGCATTGCGGGTTTCAGGCCCCAGCGCGGTTCGCAGCCGCCGGTCGGTGGCATAGTCGAGCGCGGAGAAACTGTCGTCGAAAAGATAGATTTTCGGCTTCGCGGCAAGGGCGCGGGCAATGGTGAGGCGCTGGCGCTGTCCGCCGGAAAAATTGTCGCCGCCCTGTGCCACCGGTGCATCAAGGCGATCGGGCAGGTTTTCGACAAAATCGCGCGCCTGGGCAATTTCCAGCGCATGCCAGAGGTCGTCATCGCTTGCCTCGGCCGCACCGAAGCGCAGATTGGAGGCGATGGTGCCGGAAAACAGAAAGGCCTTTTGCGGCACGAGGCCGATATCGTGGCGCAAAAGATCCGGATCGCGGTCGCGCACATCAACGCCACCAATTGTCACGCTGCCGCCACTGACATCGTAAAGACGCGGGATCAGGTTGATCAGCGTCGATTTGCCGGATCCGGTCGAACCGATAATGCCAACCGTCTCGCCGGGTTCGAGCGAGAAGGAAATATCGCTGAGAACGCTGCGTTCGGCACCCGGATAGCCGAAGTCGACGGCATTGATGCTGAGCGAAAGCGGGGTATTGGCGGGCGGATGGCGGATCACGGCCGGTGCGCGGATTTCCGGTTCGACCGACAGCACGGCGGAAATGCGCCGGGCGGAGACCAGTGCGCGCGGTGCGAAGGCGAACAGCATCGAGGCGATCATCACCGAGATCATGATCTGGACGATATAGGACAGGAACGCCACCAGCGCACCGACCGGCATGGCGCCAGCGCCGATCCGCCCTGCCCCGAACCAGACAACGGCAACCGAGGTCATCTGCAGCACCAGGACGACGGCTGGCATATTGAGCGCCATCAGCCGTCCGGTTTTCAGCGCCGTGCCGGTCAGCGCATCATTGGCGGTGGCAAAGCGCTGCTGCTCGGTTTCGTCGCGGACAAAGGCGCGGATCACCCGCAATCCGTCAATCTGTTCGCGCAGCACCGCATTGACCCGGTCAATCTGGCCCTGCATGCGGGAGAAGAGCGGCAAAGTGCGGCCGAGGATCAGACCGACCGTGATGATCAGGACCGGAACACTGACGAGCAGCAGCAGCGACAGCGAGGCATCCTGGCGCACCGCCATGATCGCAGCGCCGAAACCGATGATCGGGGCGATCATGATCATGGTCAGAAGCATGACCAGCATGTTCTGCAGCTGCTGCACATCATTGGTGTTGCGGGTAATCAGCGAGGGAATGGAAAAGCCGTTCAGCTCGGCAAGCGAAAAGCTCTGGACCCGGAAAAACAGCGCGCGGCGGATGTCGCGGCCGACGCTCATGGCTATATGGGCGGCAATGGCAACGCCCGCGGCGCTCAGGATCAGCTGGATGACGGCTGCGGCAAGCATGATGCCGCCAACGCGGAAAATATGCGGCACATCATCGGCGAGAATGCCCTTGTCGATCACGTCGGCGGAGAGGTTCGGCAGCATCAGCATCGCCGCGGCCTGACCGATCTGGCAGACAAACAGCACCAGTACCAGCGGAAGATAGGGTCTGAAGATCGTCTTCAGGCTGTTCGGCTGTTCGGTGTCTTGGGCCGACGCGGCAAGCGTATCGGCGCGGAGAAGCGCGTTATTGTCTGTCATGGAAAACCGGTCGTGGTGGCGTGCGAAGTGACGATATCTCAAGTCTGTGTAATTCAAAAGCGATCGCAAGACGAATGCGCGAAGTCAAATGAGCGGACATGAAAAAGCCCGCGCGTTTCCGCACGGGCTTCCATCAGATCAGCAATCTTGTCCAGGGATCAGGCGATGGCGCCGTTGATCCAGCTCGAAAGGGCGGTCTTCGGCGCGGCGCCGACCTTGACGTCGGCGACTTCGCCGGCCTTGAACATGGCGAGCATCGGGATCGAGCGGACGCCATATTTGACGGCCAGATCGGGATTGTCATCGACATTGAGCTTGGCGATCTTCACCTTGCCGCCCATTTCTTCGGCAATTTCTTCAAGGCTCGGGCCAATCATGCGGCACGGGCCGCACCATTCCGCCCAGAAATCGACGATTACGGGTTCAGCGGACTTCAGGACTTCTTCCTCGAAGTTGACGCTGTCGACTTTCACTGTTGCCATCTTATTGCTCCTTGGCAATTTCTGTCGGACCCTGAAGGCCCGTGCGCGGCTTAAGCCGCTGCAATATTCGGTTTGGTGCCTCATGTGAGCATGACCTGCCGGGAAATCAATGGCAAGCCTTCACTTTGTCGAGAGCGCCCCCAGAGTTTCATCAAGCATGGCCGGGCTCAGCGAAATCACCGCCCGGTTTTCGGAATAGACCAGCAGGCACTCGACCCGTTTGCCGGGATAAAGCGGCTTCAGGATCTCGGCATAGACCGCCATCTGTGCGGCATGGGAGAAGGGCACGCCGGATGCGTCCTGCGGCGGATTGCGATTGGTCTTGTAATCGACGATCAGCACGCGGTCGCCGTCAATCGCCAGCCGGTCGAGCCGGCCGGAAACGGCAAAGGTATCGCGTCCCAGCGTCACGGTGCCGGTAATGGAGACCTCTGCCCGGCTGTCGGGTCCAAAGACCGGCGCAAGTCGATCATCGGTCAAAAGCGCCATCACATCGTCGCCGAGACGGGCGCGGGCTTCCGGTGACAGCATATGGCCGGCGCGTTCGAGATAGCGACGGCAGCCGGCGTCGCGCTCGGCTTCGGCAAGGCCCGGCAAAAGTTGCAGCAGGCGGTGGGCCAGCCGGCCACGTTCAAGCCCGTCGCCGGGTTTTGCCGCGGAGAAGAGCGGTGAGGCCGTCATCGGTGCGGGATCTTCCACCTCAAGCCCGGCACGCGACGGACTGAGCGGCGGGATCGGCCGTTCGGCATCGCGGAAGGGTTCAAGCAGACAGGCTGGCAGCGGCGGCATTTCTGCGGTTTCGTCATTCTTGCCGGGCGCTGAGTCGAATTTGCGCTTCACAACGGCTTCGCGCCATAAAAGGGCTTCGTAATCGCCATCCGGGCCGCTGACGGTCACGGTCTCTGCCCTGCCCTTTTCATCGGCGGAAAGGGCCGATGCGATCATCGGATGCCAGGAGGCGTCATTGTCGCGCTTGCCGCGATAGCCGGTAATGATCAGCCTGTCGGCGGCGCGGGTCATCGCCACATAGAGCAGGCGACGATATTCTTCCTCTGCCTCGCTTTCGCGGCGGGCAAGGTCGGCAAGGACACGGGCATCCGCCCCTTTCTTGCCGCCATGCCAGACCGGCAGTCCACCCTCCATCATGCGAAAACCTGAGAGATGGCTTGGTACGAAGGCCTTGCCGCCGCTATCGACGAGAAAGACCACCGGCGCCTCAAGCCCCTTGGAGGCGTGCACCGTCATGATCCGCACTTCGTTGCGGCCCTTGTCCTGTTCGCGCTTGACCTCAAGTCCGCCCTCATCCAGCACATCGAGAAAGGATTGCAGGCCCGGCAGGCCATTTTCCTCATGCGCTGCGGCGACATTGAGAAATTCGTCGAGAATATCACTCGCCTCGCTGCCGAGCCGGGCGAGGAAAGCACGGCGGCCACCCTCCTTCGCCAGAATATCGGCGTAAAAATCAAAAGCGGCACGGCGGCGGGCAAGACCGATGGCCCGATCAAGCTTTTCCACGGCGGCGGCGAAGCGAGGTTCCCCCTCGCCTGCGAGCCGGCGAAGCGCTGACCAGACATGTTCGCTTTGCGCGCGTCTGGCGGCGATCGTGAAGAGATCGTCCTCATCGAGATTGATCAGCGGGCTTTTCAAAATGGCGGCAAGCGACAGATCGTCTTCCGGCAGAATGGCGAAACGGCCAAGCGCCATCAGATCCTTCACCGCAATATGATCGGCAAGCTTCAGCCGGTCGGCGCCGGCAACCGGAATGTCATAGGGTGTTTTCATCAGCCGCGTCAGCGCATTGACGAAGCCATCGCGCTTTCTCACCAGAACGAGAATATCACCGGGGCGCACCGGTCGCTCATGGCCGTCTTCGATAATGGTTTCCGTGCCGATCATGGCGGCGATCCGCGCGGCGATCCGGCGGGCCAGCACGGCAGGCGGCGCGCTTTCCGGCGTCGCGTCAAAGGGGGCGGTCCAGTCCTCGTCTTCGTCCGTCTCGGCCGGGGCGATCTTTTCCCACACCTCCACTAAGCCCGGATGGCCGTGCCGGTTGGAAATATGCACCGGTGCTTCATCTTCGGCGGAGAGACCGCGCCGGTTTTCAGCTGTTGAAAACACCTGATCGACGGCGGAGAGTACGGATGATGTCGAGCGGAAGGACAGTGGCAGGCCGATCCTGGAAAAATCGGCACTGCTTTGCCTGACGCGGATCTGCGTTGCCCGGCCTTCGGCGGCAAAGCGTTCGGGACGGGCGCCCTGAAAGGAATAGATCGACTGCTTTTCATCGCCGACGGCAAACATGGTCCGGGTTTGCGCCCGCGCGCCCTCGCCGGCAAAGAAGTCCTCAGTCAGCGAGCGCACCACATCCCATTGCAAGGGAGCGGTGTCCTGGGCCTCATCGACCAGAATATGATCAATGCCCTGATCGAGCTTGTAGTGGATCCAGCGGCTGGAATCGGCGCGGGTCAGAAGGGCTGCGGCGCGGGCGATCAAATCCTCGAAATCGAGCTTGCCGCGCCGTTTCTTCAATTCCTCGTAGCGCTCATCCAGCTTTTCGGCGATCACCAGCGCCGAGACGGTCTTTTCGAAGATCGTGAAGCTGTTGAGCCGGTCGGAAAGCTGCTCGATGAAAGCAGCCGATGCAATCAGCGCTTCGGCGATATCGGGGGCCGTGGCGCGCAGAGACTTGAAGGCAAGGGTCGATTCGGCCTTTGCCGCACCGGTCTTGGTCAAGAGCGCGTCCTGCAGCAGCGTCAGCCGTGTGGCTGCATCGTCGCAGGCCCGAATGGCGCAAAGGGCCTTTGCCAGATCGGCCGAACGCTTGCCGCCATCGGCCCGGGCAACCTCGATCAGCGTCGCGATAGCGGCGTCATCAAGATCGGGCAGCGGCCAGGCGGATGCGGCAATGGTTGCCACTGTTTCGTCTTCGCCAAAGCCGTATTGACGTCCGAGCGCCCGGCGTAATCCCTTCGCGCCGGGGGTGTCGGCCTTTGCGCGGGCGAAAAACGGCCTGAGCGCATGGCGGGCGGAAACGATCTCGCTAAGCAGCCGTTCCAGCCCGCTGTCATCGGCGGTATCGAGCACATCGGCGAAGGCTGCGGCGAGCGCTTCATCCTCGCCTCTGGCGGCGGCGGAGAAAAGCTGGCGGCGGGCGTCTTCCAAAAGCGTGGCGGCGGCAATATCGTCCAGCACGGCAAAATGGCCAGCGACATTGGCCTCCAGCGGAAACTGGTGCAGCAGCTTCTCGCAAAAGGCATGGATGGTCTGGATTTTCAGCCCGCCCGGCGTTTCGAGTGCCCGGGCAAACAGCCTTCGGGCGATGGCAAGCTTGAGGCCATCGGGCCGTGTCCCTTCGATCTCCTCGATCACGGCGGCGAGCCGTTCATCCGGCATGACAGCCCATTCGGCAAGCCGGGCGAAGACCCGGTTCGACATTTCAGAGGCCGCCGCCTTTGTATAGGTGAGGCACAATATGGCAGAGGGTCTGGCCCCGGCCAGAAGCAGGCGGACAACGCGCTGGGTCAGCACATGGGTCTTGCCGGAACCGGCATTGGCGGAAACCCAGACCGTGCGGGCAGGATCAGAGGCAAGACGCTGCTGGCCCGTGGTCCAGGACAGCCAGTCTTCAGCCGGGGCAGCGAGCCCCGGCACAGAGGCATCATTCGCCATTGCCACCCTCCTCGTCTTCCGCCGTCATCCATTCCGCCACTCGGGCCAGATGATCATATTCGCCGCCGAAATCGCGCTGGCGCGCCGGGATCAGCCGGGATGTGAACGGCTTCTCATTCGTCTTCAGCAGAGTGACAAAGCGCGAGAACTGCTTCAGCGCATCATCTGCCAGCGTCATGGCGGTGATTGCATCTTCTGTCTTGGTTGCCGGCTTTTCCAGCTGGTCGACATCAAAGCGGCGACCGGGACGCAGGCGGACATATTTCAGGCTCGCCGTTTCCGTCTGCGGCAGATCGCGGAATGCGCCGGCGGCAAGGGCGGCGGCTTCCAGCGGCAATTGCGGCTCCAGAAGCGCGCGCGCCTCGTTGACGGAAGGGGAAAGGCCGGTCTTGTAGTCGATGATTTCGGCACTGCCGTCGCTCAAGAGGTCGATCCGGTCGGCAATGCCGGTCAGCCGCACCCCGGCAAGCGGAATATTGAAGCCAGCACCTGCTTCCGTCATGGTCTTGTCGATGGTAAGGCGGTCCCGCCTGTCGGCCTCGAAGGTCAAAAGCGCCTCGGCCACACTGCGGATGCGTGGTTCCCAGCTGACCGAAAGATGCGGCGGCAGTTCCGCTTCCATCAAAAGCTGATTGACGATCTCCGTCATCGCAGCCCTGCCCGCCTCGCTTTTCGGATCGGCGCCCGATTTCAGAAACTTTTCGGCCATGGCGTGGTAGAGCGTGCCGCGCTCGGCCATGCCGGGATCGGTATTGAAGGGCAAAAGCGGGTCAAGCTTCAGCACCTTGGCGGCATAGATCGCATAGGGGTCACGCCGCAGCCTGCCGATTTCGGAGAAGGAGTAGCGCTCCGGCTGGAACTCTGCCGGGGGTTTTGGCTCCGGCCGCGGGGCTGGCCGCTGACGCTCCTTGCGATCCAGCTCGTCAGCATAATGGCGATAAAGCGCACCCCGTTCGGCCAGTTTTCCGATCAGATCCGCACCGGCAAAGGCGCCGAGCCGCTGTAGCCAGCGGCTGGCGACGGTCGGGGCCGAGCCCTGGCGCAGCGCACGGGTGAAAATCAGCCTTTTCGTGCCGGCTGCCATGGTGAAATCATGGGCCAGCTGGCCGATGCGCTTTTCCGGCGGCTCCAGGCCGATCTCGGCCTTCATGCCGCGTGAGAGGAAGGGATTGTTCTTCGGCTGGGTCGGCCAGACACCCTCATTCATGCCGCCGATGATGATCGTATCCGCCTCCTGCAGCCGGGCCTCCACCGCGCCAAAAATGAAAACGCGCGGATTGCCCATCGAGCGCGGCTTGACCGCATCGGAGGCAATCAAGGCGGCGGCAATATCGATCCATTGCGGCCCGTCAGCTTCCATCGGTGTTTTCGAGGCCATGCATTCTGCCAGCATGGTGGAAAGCCGTTCCCCGGCCTCCCCAGCCCAGAGTGCGGAGAGATCGCCATCGGCGGAAAGGGCGATGGCCTCAAGCGCGCGTCCGGTGCGCTCCGACCAGGCGGAAACGGCAATGGTTTCAGTGATCGGCGTCGCATCCGGCCCGCGCGGCACCAGCATCTCGCAGAGCGGCGCCAAGGCTTCGCTGATGCGCCTGCCAAGGTCGATCGCTTTTTCCGGGGCCTGTTTCGGCAGGGCGGAGCGGAAGCGGGGCGTATGTCGCTGATCCTGTTCTGCCGCCAGCGCTTCGGTGACGATGGTTTCAAGCTGCCCTGGATCGATCATCCGCGTGCCGCCGCGCAGCGCGATCAGCTCCAGTGCCGCGCTGGCTTGGCGCATATCGCGGGCTGAAAGGCCGAAACGGGCGAGCGGATGCTTGATGAGTGCGGCAAGTGTGGCCGGATCACCGGGTTTCAGCGCCGTCTCCAGCATCAGCACCATCAGCGTGCCCTGCAATGTCTGCAAAAGCGGCGTACCGGCGGAATCATCGGCATCGATGGCGAAACGCTTCAATTCGGCGGTCACGCGACGCGCCAATGCGCGGTCCGGCGTGATCAGTGCTGAAATGGCGGGCCGTCCATCGGATCTGGGGTGATCGAGCGCCAGGCGGAGCGCAATGGCGATCGACAGGGCCTCCTCGCGCTCGTTCGATGCCTCGATCAGGCTTGTGTCGGCAAAGGCAGTATCAAGGGCGGCTACGTCAAACCGGAGGCGTGCAGCCCCCCAGCCATCCGTTCTCTCGGCGGGCGCAAAGGCTTCCGCCAAAATGGCACTGCGCGCGGCAATCTCCGGCGCGGCCTGACCGAGGCTTGTGAAGTCGGCGCGGGTTTGGCCAAGCCGTTCGATCAGCCGCGCCATTTCATATTGCGGATGGGCGCGGTTTGACGGCTCCGGCTGTGACAGATCGGCATCCGGTGCCGTCAGCGCGGAAAAGGCGTCGTCTTCCATGGCAAGATCGAGGCCCGGCAGCACCACAACACCCTGCGGCAGGCGGGCGACCGCTGCAATCAGATCGGCAATGGCCGGTACCGAACCGGTGGAACCGGCGACAATCACCGGCGCGGTGCCGGAAAGGCAAGACAGTCTCTCGGCCTCGGCGGCAAGCAGCCGGTTTCTGTGCATGACGGCGGAGGCCCGGCCAAGCTCGTCCAGCCGTTCGGGCCAGTAAAGGGCGGCGATATTGAGAAATTCGGCGGTCAGCTGCCACCAGATCGCGTAGTCTTCGCCATTCAGTGTGTTCATCTGCGCCCAGTCGATGCCCTCGGTCTCCATGGCGTCGATCAGTTCGGCAAGATCGCGGGCAAGCCAGACGGCGTCAGCCGGGCTTGCCGGGGCAATCAGCGGCGAGCCGCCATGCAGGCCGGAAAGCGCCTCCGACAGACGGTTGCGCCAGGGCAGGATCAGGCCGGCAAGCTCAAGCAGCCGTTCGACCGGTGCAATGGGCTCCATGCTGTCGGCAATTGCGCCTGGCACTTCGGCAAGAAGAGCCTCATCTTCATCGGTTTCACCCAGCGGACGAATCTGCGGCAATATGGCAGTGCTGCCACCGAGCAGGCGCGCAAATTCAGCGCGCAGAACACGTGCGGCGCGCCGGGTCGGCAGAAAGATCACCGCATCGGCAAGACTGAGTGGATCGCTTGGGTCATGGGAAAAGCCAGGTGCAAGCCGTCCATCAAGAAGGGCTTGTGCAAGCGTGGCGAGAAAAGGGGCGCCGGGCGGAATGGTGAAAAGGCCGGTGCCTTTGTCCTCGGTCATGATCCCTCCTGCTTCGCGAGAGCATGATCCGAAACGGCCGAAGCGCGGGTCGTCTTATCATGCTGCTAAAACAATATGTTAGCGTGTCAATCTGATTCCAGCAGATCGCATGGCGCTCTCGTTATTGCAGGCAAGGTTTACGCATCGCAGCGCCGAAGCGCAAGCGGAGCTGCCCCGCCGGATGCGGTGCCGGCAGGGCAGCTATTGTCATCAGCCTTCCAGAACAATGACCTTGGTGCGGACCTTGGGGTCAACGCGGGCATAAAGGTCGATAATATCCTGATTGATCATGCGGATGCAGCCCGACGATACGGCCTGGCCAATGGAGGTCCAGTCCGGATTGCCGTGAATGCGGAACATGGTGTCATTGCCATTGCGGTAGAGATAGAGTGCGCGGGCGCCGAGCGGGTTCATGATGCCCGGATCCATGCCGCCGGAATATTCCTTCAGCTCCGGCTGACGCTGGATCATGGCAAAGGGCGGATACCAGGTGGGCCATTCGGCGCGGCGGCCGACATAGGCCTCGCCGGACCAGCGGAAGCCGTCGCGGCCGACGCCGATACCGTAGCGCACCGCCTTGCCATCTTCGAGCACGTAATAGAGGAAGCGGTCCTTGGTATCGACGATGATCGTTCCGGGCTTTTCGTCTGTCTTGTATTCGACGATCTGGCGGTGATAGGCGTCGGGAACCTGATGGATCGGAACACGCGGCACCTGATAGCCATCGTCAACGGTAGCGGCATAGGCGGAAACCGGGGCCATTACCGTTTTCGGTTCACCGGTCGTGGTGCAGCCAGTGGCGGCCAGAAGCCCCGTCAGGGACAATGCAAGAAAGGCGGATTTCATATACATTTACAGACTCGTGCTCCGGGCGTTAACCGAGGGTTGTGGAATTACGGCGGATTTTAGACAGTTTATGGTTAATAATTTATCTATATTCAAGCGCGCGTAGAAGGTTCGGCTCCATTGTGACGGAAGCGGAACAAGTAATGTTGTCAAAATGCATCGATTGACCGGAGGTGGGCGATGGCAATCATCGATCTGCATAATAAAAATCCAACGGCTGACGGCCGGCAGTCGGAAAATGCGCTTCTGGTGAGGCGTGGCGTGCAGCACCTGCTGCGCCACATGCGTCACGCGGCGATTGCGGAAATGACGCTTCGAAACGGCCGCCGCGCCGATCTGATCAGTCTTTCGGACAAGGGCGAGATCTGGATCATCGAGATCAAATCATCGCTGGAAGATTTTCGCGTCGATCACAAATGGCCGGATTACCGCGCTTATTGCGACCGGCTGTTTTTCGCCACCCATGCGGCCGTGCCGCTGGATGTGTTTCCGGAAGATTGCGGCCTTGTTCTGGCGGATCGTTTCGGCGCAGAAATCCTGCGCGAGGCGCCGGAACATCGGCTGCCACCGGCGCGGCGCAAGGCGTTGACGCTGGAATTTTCACGGCTCGCGGCCGAGCGTCTGACGCTTGCCGAATGGGCGCTGGAAAAATTCGAGAAAGAGCAGGGCGGCTGAGACCGCCCCCAGACTGCTGACAAACCTCGCCACCTCTTTTTGACGTCATGCCTGTGCTTGGTCCACAGGCATCCAGCCGCTGCCCGTCCGCGCGGCGAAAGATTTTTTCTTTCAATGCCTTAACGATCTGGATCCCCGTGACAAGCACGGGGATGACGACGGAGGGGGCGGGCTATTCCACCTCAAACATGCAATATGAATGGCTTTGTCAGCAGCCTGGGGGTGGCTGAGAGCGCCCCGGTCCTGTTTTGTCCGTCAGCGCGGCGCGCGCTTTGCCAATATGCGCTGCAGGGTGCGGCGGTGCATGTTGAGCCTGCGGGCCGTCTCGGAAACATTGCGGTCGCACATCTCATAGATACGCTGAATATGTTCCCAGCGAACCCGGTCTGCCGACATCGGGTTTTCCGGCGGTTCGACGCGGTGTCCGGGCTTTTGCAGCAGCGCATTCAAAATATCGTCGGCATCGGCGGGTTTTGCCAGATAGTCGAGCGCGCCGAGTTTCACCGCCGTGACAGCGGTTGCGATATTGCCATAACCGGTCAGCACGATGATATGCGTATCCTCGCGCAGCTTGCGGATGTCGGAAATGACGTCGAGACCGTTGCCATCGCCAAGCCTCAGGTCGATCACGGCGAATTTGGGCGGCCGGTTGCGGGCGCTCTCAATACCCTCTGCCACGCTCTCGGCCATATCGACTTCGAAACCGCGGATCTCCATGGCGCGGCCGAGCCGTCGCAAAAATGGTCCGTCATCATCTACGATCAACAGGCTGCGCTCCTGGCCAAGCTCCTCCGGCCATGAATTATCGTGCGCGCTGTCCTTGCCTGCCAGTGTTGCGTCTTCGCCTGCTTTCGTCATGGTGCAATCTCATTGCGGGTATAGCCCGCTTTCTGCTTCCTCGCCTGTTAACGCTTATGAACCTCCCCTTCGCGGGGGTAAACCCCATAACATGCGGATTTTCCCCAAAGTGAAGCCGTAAAGGCATCACTGGTGATGGCGCTTGCCTTCGCCGGCAAGCTTTGCCACCTTCGCTTAGCTGACAAATCGCAAGGGGGGTATCCGGCGTATGGATGGCAATGCACGCGAGCGCAATCGTGCTCTGTTTCTCGGCAGCCTTGGTGGCGGTCTGGAATTTTATGATTTCGTGATTTACGCAACCTTCGCCGCCCAGATCGGCAAGGTATTCTTCCCGGCGGAAGATGCGGCGGCGCGCATGCTGGCCGCCTTCGCGGTCTTTGCCGCCGGCTATCTGGTGCGCCCCATTGGCGGTGTGCTGTTTTCCCATTTCGGCGATCGCCACGGCCGCAAGGCGATGCTGCGAATCTCGATTGCCGGCATGGCGGGATCGACCTTTCTGATCGCGCTGATGCCGGGCTATGCCGAATGGGGTGTTTTCGCTGCAGTTGCGCTTGTCATCCTGCGCATGGTGCAGGGGCTCTGCCTTGGCGGCGAGATCCCCGGCGCCATGACGCTGATCACCGAAACCATGCCGAAGCGGCGCGGTTTTGCCTGTGGCGTATTGTTCATGATCATCAATGTCGGCATGCTGGCCGCCCAAGCGGTGCAATGGGCGATCCAGCAAAGCCTGTCGGATGCGGCGGTCCTGAGCTATGGCTGGCGTATCGGTTTCTTCATCGGCGGGGTGATTGCCATTGTCGGCTTTGTGTTGCGCGCCCGGCTTTCGGAAAGCCCGGCCTTTGCGGAAATGGAGGACAGCGCCCACAAGGTACCGCTCGTGCCGCTGTTGAAAGACCATGGCGGGCAGGTCATTACCGGGCTTTTCATCACCGGGCTCGGGGCTGCCGCCGTGCCGCTGCTCTATCTCTACATGAACAGCTATCTGACCGAATTCCTGCATTATGATGCCGATCCGGTGGCAAGTGCCGTTCTCGTCGGCACGATCCTGTTTTCACTGCCCATGCCGCTTGCGGGGCTGATCTCCGATTATATCGGCATCAAGGTCCCGGCTTTCATCGCAGCACTTGCACTCGGCCTTGCCGCCATACCGCTTTATATCTGGATGGGGTCGGGTATTGCCGCGCTGATGCCGGCGATGATCGTGATCTCGCTGATCGGCGCCTTTGCCTGGGGTGTCGGGCCGGTAATGCTGACGGCGATTTTCCCGACCGACGTGCGCTATACCGGTGTCGCCTTTGTCTACAATATCGGCTTCGCCATTGTCGGCGGGCTGACACCGCTTGCAGCCACCTGGCTGATCCAGACCACCGGCAGCACGCTGCCACCGGCCGTTCTCCTGGCGGTTTTCTCACTGCTGGCCGCAGGTGCCGTGCTGACGGCGAAAATCCGTCCCGCCGTCGAAGACTAATCGGCCTCCATGCGCCGGCGCGGCCATGAAACGGCAATCCGGGCGCCTGAACCTTCGGGCTCCCGGTTGGTGAAGCGCAAGGTCGCGCCGGAGCGTTCCAAAAGGGTCTTGGCAATGAACAGGCCAAGCCCCATGCCACCGGCACGCGCCGTTCCCGCCTCGCGGCCGCGGCCGGAAACGAAGGGATCGCCGATGCGCGGCAGGATCTCTGCCGGATAGCCGCTGCCATCATCCTCGATCACGATCGAAACCGTGTTGTCGTCATGGGCGACGGTGAGGCGCACCTTTTCCTCCGCATGCTCCACGGCATTTTCAACGATATTGCCAAGGCCGAAGATGATGCCGGGATTGCGGATACCGACAGGCTCGTCTTCACGCGCTCCCTCGTAGACAATCTCGATGTTGCTGATGAAAGGACGATGCGGCGCGACGACATCCTCCACCAGCGAGGAGAGCGGCAGAAGCCGCATATGTGCCTCGTCCTCCTTCGACATGGCGGTCAGCCGTGCCAGAATTTCGCGGCAGCGCTGGGCCTGGCTGACCAGCAGCATCACGTCTTCGCCATGGCGCTCATCCTTGCCAAGCGTGCCGGCCATCTCCTTGGCCACCAGCAGGATAGTCGCCAGCGGCGTGCCAAGCTCGTGGGCAGCAGCGGCGGCAAGGCCATCCAGCTCGGATAGATGCTGCTCGCGTTGCAACACCAGTTCGGTTGCGGCAAGCGCATCGGCCATCTGCTGGGCTTCAAGCGAAATCCGCCGGGCATAAAAGGCGGCAAAGGCCAGCATCGCCAGAATGCCGATCCAGATGCCGAGACGCAGTACCGGATCAACCTCCAGCATCTCGCCGTCATGCCAGGGCAGGGCAAAAGGCGTCAGCGCGAAGCCGGATACGCAGATGATGGCAAGGCCAAGCAGGGTGAGGGCATGTTTCAGCGGCAAGGCGGTGAAGGAGATGATCACCGGCACGGAAATCAGTGCAACGAAGGGATTGGCAAGGCCGCCCGTCAGAAACAACAGGGCGGAGAGCTGAAGAATGTCGAAGCCGATCATGATGAAGGCGCTGCCGGGGCTGACGCGCTGGGTCAGCGGAAAGCGCAGGGCCAGCACCAGATTGCCGATCGCAAGGGCTGCAATCAGCACCATGACCGGGATGAGCGGCATGGAAAAGCCAAGGCCAAAGGCGACGACGATGATGGTGACAATCTGGCCCGCAGCGGCAAGCCAGCGCAGTCGGACAAGCGTCTCCAGACGCAGCGTGCGTCGGCCTTCGCCTTCCATCATGTCGGGTATCGGTGTTCTCATCCATTTCTCCCCGGCGCCTCGCCCTGGCCTTCACATGGCCGGATCCTATATGGCCGGATCCTATCATGTCCCGCGCGGCTTTGCCCGGCGTGTCGGTGTCGCACTGGCCGGATCTTCCGGCCAGACATGTTTTGGATAGCGTCCGCGCATGTCGGCACGCACATCCTTCCAGGAACCGGCCCAGAATCCCGGCAGGTCGCGGGTGGTCTGGATCGGCCGGTGGGCGGGCGAGGTCAGTTCCAAAAGCAGCGGAACGTCACCGGCAATGGCGGGATGGCGCGTCAGGCCGAACATTTCCTGCACACGTATGGAAAGTCGCGGCTCCGCTCCATCATAATGGATCGGGTGGCGCTCGCCGGTCGGTGCCGTGAAATGGGTCGGTGCAAGCTTGTCGAGTTCGCGACCACGTTCATAGCCGAGCATAGCGGCAAGGCCGTCGGAAAGGCTTTTGGCGGAGACGCCGCCAAGCGATGTGACGCCGCTCTGGAATGGCGTGAACCAGGCATCGGCATCGGCGAGCAGCGCCGCGTCGGAAAAGTCCGGCCATGGGGCTCCAAGCTTGCGGTGGAGGAAATTGACCCGCTCGCGCAGATGGTTTGCGTCCTTCGAGAAGGGAAGCGCTGAAAGTCCCGTCTGCAACAGGCCCTCGGCAAGTGCGGCCGCAGCTATTGCGCCCGAGGGCTTGCCAAGCGGAGTTTCGGCCAGCACCAGAGCGCCAAGCCGGGTCATGCGACGCGCCCGGACGCTGCCGCTCTGTCTGTCGAAGAAACACTCTTCTGTTGTTTCGATGGCATCGGCCATTTCCGTTTCAAGCGCCCGGCGCGTCAGGCTTGCGGCGGCAAGGATCCGGCTTTTCGCCGCCGCACCGGTGAGGTCGGCGACGACGAGAAAATCCGCAGATGCCAGCGCATCATCATCTGGCAGTTCGGCCCCGCGTCCATTGGCAAGCAGAAAGCGGCCCGCGCCACCGCGCCGCATGGCAATCCGGTCGGGAAAGGCGTGGGTAAGGGCAATGGCGGCATCGAAGACATCATCAGGGCTCCGTTTCCTGCCGAGGCTGGCGGCAATCCGTCTTGCAAGATTTCTCGCCTTTTCAGCGCGTGGTCCGCGCTCGCCGGCAAAGCGCGAAAGACGCGCTGCCAGATCCGTTGTGTTGCCGCCAAGACCCTGTTCGCCCATCATCACGGCAAGGCGGGCCGCGTCTTCGGCCATGCCGTCCTCTGCTGCATGGCGTACCATGGCAGCAAGGCGTGGCGGCAGCGAAAGCGCACGCATGTCGCGACCGGCATCTGTGATGCGGTTGTCACCGTCAAGCGCGCCGAGATCCATCAGCAAGCGGCGTGATTCGGTCAGGGCCGGAGCCGGTGGCTGGTCCAGAAAGGACAGCGAAGCCGGGTCTGTGACGCCCCAATGGGCAAGATCGAGCGCGAAGGCCGTCAGGTCGCTGGAAAGAATTTCCGGTGGGTCGAAGGCGGCAAGGGCAGCATTCTGCCCCTCATGCCACAGCCTTATCGCGGTGCCCGGCGCTGTGCGGCCGGCGCGGCCCGCGCGCTGATCGGCCGAGGCGCGCGAGGCACGCACCGTTTCCAGACGGGTAATGCCGGTTGCGGGTTCGAAGACGGGCAGGCGCTTCAGCCCGCTGTCGATAACGATGGTGACACCGTCAATTGTGATCGAGGTTTCGGCGATCGCCGTCGCCAGTACCACCTTGCGGGTGCCTTCGGGCGCAGGGCGGATGGCTGCATCCTGCTCACTGCGGGAGAGATTGCCGTAAAGCGGGGTCAGTGTCACATTCTCACCAACCCGGTTCAAAAGCCGTTCTTTCGTCCGGGTGATTTCGGCCTGCCCGGGCAGAAAGGCGAGGATTGATCCGGTCTCCTCGGCGAGCGCCCGGGTAATGGCCGTGGCCATACTGTCCTCAATACGCTCGCCGGCCGGGCGCGGGCGGTAGGAGAGCGAAACCGGAAAAGCGCGCCCGGCGCTTTCGATCACCGGCGCGTTGCCCAGCTGTTTTGCTATGCCGCGCGTGTCGAGTGTCGCCGACATGACGAGGACCTTCAGATCCTCGCGCAGGCCGGCGCGGATATCCAGCGCCAGCGCCAGCCCGAAATCGCCATCAAGGGAGCGCTCGTGAAACTCGTCAAAGATCACGGCGGTGATCCCCGAAAGTTCCGCATCATCAAGCGCCATGCGGGTGAACACGCCTTCCGTCACCACTTCAATCCGGGTCTTCGACGAAATCTTGCTATCAAGCCGCATGCGATAGCCGACAGTCTCGCCCGTGTCTTCATCCAGAAGCGCCGCCATTCGATTGGCCGCAGCCCGTGCTGCCAGCCGGCGGGGTTCGATCAGGATGATCTTGCCCGAACCTGCCGCACCTTCAGCCAACAGGTGCAGCGGCACCAATGTGGTCTTGCCAGCGCCGGGAGGGGCCGCCAATACCGCCAGCCCACCAGCAAGAAGCGCGTCAGTCAGCGGGCCAAGGATCTCGGTGACGGGCAGGTCGGGTAGTGAGCCCATGATGAGCGCTCCCTTGAAGGACATGATATTATGCGACAGTTGAATGAAAATCCCGCACGCGCCTTGATTAATGCAAAAGCCGCAGTCAGGCAAAGGCGCTATAATGCGTCTTTACGGGAGACGAAATGGGTGATGCCGAAGCGGCTGATCCGGGAGGTGTATCGGAGCCTAAAAAAGCAGCATGTGAATGGTCTGCCCACCTGCTAGGCAAGTATCGTCATTCATGTTTTCTTAAGGTCTTGGTTGACAGGAAAAATGACAAAAGCCGTTTATTTTCAATGGCTTGAAAAAAATGTCATTTTTTCTTCAAAAAGCCGTTGACGGTATTGGTTAGGTAGGTCTATAAGCCGCCTCACCGAACGACGGGGCGCCACTGAGCTGGTGCTTACGGTTCAGAGAAAATCAC
>NZ_VHLG01000011.1 GCF_006516955.1 Martelella alba | reverse complement strand
GGCCGGACGGCGGCGCGGGCTTTGGCGGCGATCAGATCACCGAAGAGCGCAAGGCCTTTGCCGCCTATCTCTCCCGTGGCGATGCCCTGCCTTCGGATGAGCGGAAAGCCCTGACGGTCTCGTCTGATCCGGGCGGTGGCTATCTGGCACCGGCAGAGATGGCGGGCGAGTTCATTCGCGAGCTTCATGAGTTCTCGCCGGTCCGTTCCATCGCAACCGTGTCTTCGACCGGCGCGCCTTCGGTGATCTATCCGAAGCGCACCGGCATCACCAATGCCACATGGGGCGGTGAGACGCAGGAACAGACGGAATCGGAACCCGGCTTCGGTCAGGCGGAAATCCCGGTCAAGGAACTCAAGACCTATGTCGATATCTCGAACCAGTTGCTGGCAGACAGTGCCGGGCAGGTAGAGCGCGAGGTCAATCTGGCGCTGTCAGAAGATTTTGGCGTCAAGGAAGGTGCGGCCTTCGTCAACGGCAATGGTGTGCTTCAGCCCGAAGGCTTCATGGCCAACGCCGATATCAAGACCATTGCCAATGGTGCCATTGACCGGATCAGCGGGGACGCACTGATTGCGCTTCTCTATTCGCTGCCAGCGACCTACCGCAATCGCGGCACATGGGCGATGAACGGCACGACGCTTGGCTGGCTGCGCAGCATTCAGAACGCACAGGGCGATTACATCTGGCAGCCCTCGCTTCAGGCAGGCCAGCCGGAAACGCTGCTCGGCCGTCCGGTGGTCGAAATGGTCGATATGCCGGACATGGAAGAGGATGCCTGCCCGGTCATCTATGGCGACTTCTCGGCCTATCGCATTGTCGACCGGATCGGCCTTTCGGTTCTGGTCAATCCCTATCTGCTCGCCACCACGGGCCTGACCCGCATTCACGCGACCCGCCGTGTCGGTGGCCGTGTGCTTCAGCCGGCGCGCTTCAAGAAACTGAAGATGGCCGCGAAGTAAGCGCCGAAGACGGAAAGGAACAACGAACATGCGTGATCTCAAGAACAATATCGGCGTCCTGCAGGCATTGGCCCCTGCCGTCTTCACTGCGGCGGCGGTCGGCCCGGTGCTGGATCTTCTCGGCTTCGGCAGTGCTGCAATCGCAGTAACGACCGGGGCGATTGAAGCGGATGGCGACTTTGCTGTCAGCCTTCAGGAGAGCGACGACGGCGCGGCATTCACGGACGTTGCTGCCACCGACATGGAGGGCAGCTTCCCGGCAAGCCTGGCTGAAGCGATCACCGTCAAGGTCGGCTATCGCGGCAACGGCCGTTACCTGCGGCTTGCCCTTGCCAAGACTGGCGGCACGTCGATTGCGGTCTCGGCCGTTCTGATCACCGGCAACGCTTGCGAGCGCCCGGTTAGCTGATCGGGGGATTGTTTGACGGCGCTGCGACCCGCCGAACACCGGAAAGTCACCTGCCTTCCCCCGACCGCTTTGCGGCTTTGGCGGCCTTGCAGGGTTCAAGGTGACACGGTCGCGTCTTCTTCAACCGGCTTTGCGGAGATTGACCATGCCGAAGAAAGGACCGCGCGTCTGCGGCTATTGCGGACAAACCCACTTCAGCGGGGAACAGTGCCGCTATGTCGCCGCGATGAACCGCGACCGCAAGGCCCGCTTCGATGCCAAGCGGCCGTCTGCCAGCAAGCGCGGCTATAACGCGGAATGGCAGCGCGAGAGCAAGGCCTACCTCTCAGAACATCCGCAATGCCGCCGCTGCGGCGCGCCTGCCGTGGTGGTCGATCATATCCGCCCGCACCGGGGCAATGATGATCTGTTCTGGGACCGGGCCAACTGGCAACCGCTCTGCCGTCACTGCCACAACAGTGCCAAGCAGGCTGAGGAGCGGGCAAAGCATAAAGGGAGCTTTGCCCGATGAACCTTTTGCGGGCGATGAACACCACGCTGGCCATGGGGGGCAAGCGCCGCGCCATCGAAAGACGCCGTGACAGCCGGATCACCGACTTTGCTGCCGATACATGGCAACAGGTCTGCGAACTGGATGCGGTCGGCTTTGCCGATGGCGTGTTCGGGCTGACGGCAGTGCTTCAGCCCGATGACATGGAAGGTCATGGGCTTTTGCGGGAAGCGCTTCGATCAAACAGGATCCTTCACTTTCGCATTTCCCTGCCGCGTCAGAACGGCCGGGCGCTTCGCTACTTCAATGCCCGCGTGACGGCCGTTGCCCGTGTTCCCAATGACAACGGGATAGGTGAGCGTATGCGCTTCCTTCTGGCGCTCGCCTCCAATGTTGTCGCCGATCCCGACGAGGAACCCCGCCCATGACCCTTGTGACGCTTGAACAGGTGAAAGCCCATATCGCCGTCGAATTCGATGATGATGACGCCCTGCTGACAGGTCAGATCGCCGCTGCGCAGAACCTCCTCGAAAGGCTGCTCGGCTTTGCCATTGACGTGACCTATGGCGGCGAGGGGCAGGACGATGTGCCGCCCGCGCTGGAACAGGCGGCTCTGATGCTGGTGGCGCATTGGTATGCGAACCGTGAGGCAACCGTGATCGGTGAGACCCCGCGCTATGTCCCCTTCGGTGTCCGCGAGATCGTCAACGAATTCCGCAACTGGAGTTTCTGACCCATGGGCACGACACGCGGCCCGAAGGCTGAACCCCGCGAACTCGACAATGCGCTCACCGACATGCCGGTCATGCCCGCCAGTCTGCCGGAAGCCATGGCCGCGGAGTGGCAAACCGTTGTGTCGGACCTGATCGAACGGGAAATCCTCAACGAGGCCATGCTCGGCACGGTCGAAACCTTCATTCGCGCCAAGTGGAACGAAAGACAGGCGCAGACCGCAATTGATGAGTTCGGCGCGGTGGTGCGCGGTGCTGACGGAAGCCTGAAGCAAAACCCGGCCTGTAGCCTGCTCGGCAAGTCTCAGGCGGTGATTGTCCGGCTTTCGGCCGAACTCGGCCTGACACCGGCCTCACGCGCCCGCACGGGCATGAAACAGGAAAAGGACGATGAGAATGACCAGTTCGGTCTCTTCAGCTTCTGACAGCTACCCGCACTGGATCTATGACGGTTCCGAGATCCCCGATCCCTTCGGCTATGGTGAGCGCGCCGTCACTTTCCTGCGGATGCTCAGACACCCGAAGTCACGCCTTCCGGGGCGCGCCTTCGATCTTACCCAATGGCAGGAACGGATTGTTCGCCGCATCTATGGCCCCTGTGACGAGAATGGCCGCCGTGTCGTCCGCAATGTCGCGATGCTGCTGCCGCGCGGCAATCGCAAGACCTCGCTCGGCGCGGCGCTCGGCCTGCTGCACACCATCGGCCCCGAAGCCATTCCCGGCGGCGAGGCAATCTTTGCCGCGTCCGACCGAAAACAGGCCCGCATTGCCTATGACGAGGCAATCGGCATTGTCCGGGCGATCCCGAAGGCCGAAAGCCGCCTGAAGCTCACCGACAGCAAGAACCGGCTGACAGCACCTAGAAGCGGTTCCTTCCTTGAAGCGATCTCGGCCGATGCCGGAACGCAACACGGCCGCACGCCAGTCTTTGCGCTGGTGGATGAGCTTCATGCCTGGAAGAAGCGCGAACTCTGGGACGTGGTGCGCACCGGCCTGACAAAGGTATCCGGCTCGTTGCTCATGGTGATCTCGACGGCCGGGCGCGGTGGTGAGAATGTCGCCTCGGATTTCTACGACTATGCCCGCAAGGTAGCGCGCGGCGAGATCGATGATCCCGGCACATTGCCGATCCTGTTCGAAACACCGCGCGATGCCGACTGGCGCGACGAGGCGGTCTGGTACCGCGCCAATCCCGGCCTTGCCGATGGCTTTCCCGATATTGAGGGCCTGCGCCAGCTTGCCCGTGAGGCGCGCGAACGGCCGGGGGAGCGTGAGGCCTTCCGCCAGCTTCACCTGAACGTCTGGCTGGATCACTCGGCCGATCCTTTCGTTGACATGCTGATCTATGATCAGGGAGATTTCCCCGTTGATCCCGACGAGATGGAAGATCAACCGTGCTGGATCGGCGTCGATCTTTCTGCCGTCAATGACCTGACGGCCGTGGTCGCGGCATGGCGCAAGGATGACGGCTATATCGTCTTTCCGTGGTTCTTCTGCCCCGAAGACAATCTGCGCGGCCGCGCCGACCGGGACGGTGTTCCCTATCCCGAATGGGCCGATGACGGCCATATCATCCCGACGCCGGGCGAGGTGATCGATTACCGGGTTGTCGAGGATCACATTCGCGAACTCTGCGCCCGCTTTGATGTCCGCGAGATCGCCTTTGACCCGCATATGGCGCGCAACATGCTGAACAACCTTCAGGAGGACGGCTTCCCGGCCGTCGAGATGCGTCAGGGCTGGGTGACGATGGCACCGGCGATCAAGGAACTTGAACGCGCCATCCTCGGCCGCCGCTTCATCCATGGCGGTCACCCGATCCTCAGATGGAACTTCGAGAACATCGCCGTTCACACCGACGCAGCGGGCAACAAGGCTTTCCACAAGAGCAAGAGCAAAGACCGCATCGACGGCGCAGTTGCCGCCGCCATGGCGATTGGCCGGGCTGCGGCCGGGGAAAGCAGCCTCACGGTCTACGACAGCGAGGACTGGTCCGAAGAGATGGCATATTTTTGAGAGGGGTTCGCACCATGGGAAAAAGACGGCTCAGTATCAGCATGACAATCCTCGGCGCTGGGATTGATACCCAATGGAAGGCCTACCGGCACGGGATTGTGCGCGGTGGTCGCAAGAGCCTGATCAAGCGCAAGGCCGTTCCGCCGCGTCTTACCGATATGAAACAGCGCAAAGCCATTGTTGAGTATCTGGTGACCGCCTTGTCGGGATGGCGGCTGTCGAAGTTTGAATATGAGGCACCGTGCCGGACGGCGCTTCGGCAGGCGTTCTGCATGCAGGGGCATGGTTGGGAAGCATCCGACCGTGAGGCAACGCTTCTTGTCGAGGAAGGCCTCAAGCGGCTGGGGTATGCCCGGCCTTCATGGGAAGAGGGGCAGCGCTTCTTCACGCAATCGCCCGACCGCTGCGGTTGGTGCCATGGGCCAATCGATCCTGACGAGCGCACCGTGGCGCAACGTTTCTGCTGTGCCGATTGCGCGCGCATGGCTCTTGCCGCCTGCGACCGGCGCAATCGCGCCCATGACGGCACGTCGAACATCATGCAGAATGCCTATAAGCTGATTTGGCGCGACATGCAGGAACCGAGAGCCTGCATTGTCTGCGACAAGGTGTTCAAGCCCGGCCATAAGGACGCGACATGCTGTTCGTCGGCATGCGCGGCGCAACGGTCAATCCAGCTGCGAAAGGCGGCAGGCTTCAAATTCCGCCCGGCGCTGATGAATTGCGAGGAGTGCGGCACGTCGTTCAAGCCGGGCAAGCTTCAAAGCCGCTTTTGCTCTGCGTCTTGCGCGGGAACGGCTTCGAACCGGAAACTTGTCGAATCGCTGGCGCATGAGCGCCGCACCTGCCGCCATTGCGGGACCACCTTCACGCCGGTGAAGACGAACTCCTGCTTCTGCTCCGAGCGCTGTATCAAGGCGGATTACGAGGTGCGGAAATGGGAGCAAGAGCAGGTAGAGAAGACCGAATATTTGTCCGATCCCAAGGCGAATGAGCGCTCTATCACCATCTCAGGGTTTGACAGCCTCGTACCGAGTTGAGCGGATGCTGGTCTCGGGTGGCAGGATGCAACATGACGCAACATGGATTTATTCACTGGCTATTGGAACATTCACGGGCCGCAGGTGGCTAAATGAAGTAGCCAACAATTTTGCTGGCTATGCTGACCGCTAACGAGAACGAAACATGTACAAATGAGCTATTTCATGTTGCATCCATGTTGCGTCTATTTGCCGACAGTCACTGAAAACCCTTGAAAATCAACGGCAACAGTGCGCAACAACATGCAACATGAAGTTTTGGAGTTTTTCAGCTAAGTTATTGATTTTATTGGCGCGCCCGACAGGATTCGAACCTGTGACCTTTGGAATCGGAATCCAACACTCTATCCAGCTGAGCTACGGGCGCCTGTCCGGCTTGCGGGATCGTACCCAGCCGGACTGTTCGTGCTCTTTATCTCAGCTTGGGTCGGGCTTCAACCGCGAAAATGCTGCTCGGCGCAAAAAGCCTGTTCATCGAACAACGCAAAAGCTTGTCTGGCAGTTTGTCCGTGTCTTTCTCAGGTAACGCCCCTGACGTGTTTCTGTTCTCTTGACCGTTCGTCTAATGTTGCAAGCTTTAGGCGATATGAACGCTTGATTTATAAAGGATATAGCGAAACTGCTATATCAATATCGGTTTAATCCGTTTGACTTGAACCTGATTTCGACACAGTTTCGCCACTGTCCTGCATCGGGAATTCGCGGTTCCGGAGGCTTTGGTGAGCTGCGATCTTTCACCTGATCTTTGTGGTGTGAGGCGCATTTCTGTCGGGTGCAGGTCTGAACAGCACTTGTTGCGACTCATGGGAGAGAGATATGAGAAGAATGATTTCGGCGCTGGCCGTGGCGGCTGTCGCTGCGGCATCCTTTGCCGTACCCGTTTTTGCTGCCGGCGAAACCGTTGGCATTGCCATGCCGACAAAATCTTCCTCGCGCTGGATTTCTGATGGGGAATCCATGGTGAAGCAGTTTCAGGACGCGGGCTTCAATACCGATCTGCAATATGCGGAAGACAATATCCCCAATCAGCTCGCCCAGATTGAAAATATGATCACCAAGGGTGTGAACGCTCTGGTTGTTGCCTCGATTGACGGCACGACCCTTTCCAATGCTCTGGAAAATGCTGCTGCGGCCGGCATTCCCGTGGTTGCCTATGACCGCCTGATCCGCAACAGCCCGAATGTCGATTACTACGCAACTTTTGATAATTTCAAGGTTGGTGTGCTGCAGGCAACCAGCCTCGTTGATGGCCTGAAGGAACGCTTCCCTGATGCCGAGACCTGGAATGTCGAACTCTTCGGTGGTTCGCCGGACGACAACAACGCCTATTTCTTCTACGATGGCGCCATGTCGATCCTCCAGCCGCTGATTGATTCCGGCAAGGTCGATATCGTCTCGGGTCAGATGGGCATGAACCAGGTCGGTACCCTGCGCTGGGATGGCTCTGTGGCACAGGCGCGTATGGATAACCTGCTGTCTGCCAACTACACCGACAAGACGATCAACGGCGTTCTGTCGCCTTATGACGGACTGTCAATTGGCATCATTTCCTCGCTGAAGGGCTTCGGCTATGGCTCCGGCGACCAAAAGATGCCGATCATCACTGGTCAGGATGCGGAATTGCCCTCAATCAAGGCGATCATTGCCGGCGACCAGTATTCAACGGTCTTCAAGGATACGCGCGAACTGGCGAAGGTGACCGTTGGGATGGTTCAGGCGTTGCTTGAGGGTGGTGAGCCTGAGATCAATGACACGACCACCTATGACAATGGCGTAAAGGTTGTGCCTTCCTACCTGCTTGCGCCGGTCTCTGTTGATGCCTCAAACTGGCAGCAGGTTCTGGTCGATCAGAGCCACTATTATACGCTTGATCAGATCAAGAACTGATCTTTGACAAGTGATGCCCGGTGCACCTGGCGCCGGGCATATCTGCCGAATCTAAAGCGATTTAATGCGGCGCTGCAAAATATCATTCTCGCATGCGATTTTGATTATTCGCATGTGGCGGGGCGGATTTCGACTGCCGTGATATGAAAATATTGCCTTCGTTTACGTGAACTTGAGTATAAAAGTCCGTACAATTTCCGTAGAAACAGAATTCTAGGGAATTTCCGGCGGGATTTCGCAGTGCATTTAAACTTTAGTCTAAGGTTTCATTTTGCAATGCGAAAAATAGTATCGATTTGTTGCGCAAACGAATTGACACACGTTCCTCACGCTGTATCGTCCGATCTGTCCTGGTGCTTCTTCTGAAACGGGAAATGGAGTGAAGATGAGGCGCAGGACTGTCCGGGAGCCGTTTGGCCGATCTCCAGTGGAAGGAGTGGCGACGGTCCGGGCAACTGAAACAAAGTCTGATTGAAGTCTTTGATTTCAAACGGGAGAGAGACATGAAAACCATTACATCCTTGCTCGCGGCTACGGCAATCGTGGCTGCTTCTCTTGCTGTTCCGGCTTTTGCCGCGGACAAGGGCTATGTCGGTATTGCCATGCCGACGAAGGGGTTGGACCGCTGGAACAAGGACGGTGCGTCCATGGTCGACCAGTTCCAGGCCGCCGGCTACAAGACCGACCTGCAATATGCGGATAACCAGATTCCGCAGCAGCTGTCCCAGGTCGAAAACATGATCACCAAGGGCGTTGACGTTCTTGTGGTCGCGGCCATTGACGGCGGATCGCTGACCAACCCGCTGGCCAATGCCGGCGCCGCCGGTATCCCGGTCATCGCTTATGACCGTCTGATCCTCAATACGCCGAATGTCGACTATTACGCCACCTTCGATAACTACAAGGTCGGTGTCATTCAGGGTGAAAGCCTGGTCGAGGGGCTGAAGGAACGCTTCCCCGATGTTCATCCGTGGAATGTCGAACTCTTCGGTGGTTCGCCGGATGACAACAATGCCTACTTCTTCTTCAACGGTGCGATGTCCGTCATTCAACCGTTGATCGATTCGGGCGATATCGTTGTCAATTCCGGTCAGACGACCATGGACAAGATCGGTACGCTGAACTGGTCCAACGCTGCCGCTCAGGCCCGTATGGATAACCTGCTTTCCGCGTTTTACACGCAAAAGGAACTCCAGGGCGTCTACGCCGCCAATGACGACCTTGCCATGGGGGCAATCTCTTCGCTCAAGAGTATTGGCTATGGCTCCGGCGACATGAAGATGCCGATCATCACCGGTCAGGACTGCAACATTCCCAACGTCAAGGCGATCATTGCCGGCGATCAGTATTCCTCGATCTTCAAGGATACCCGCCAGCTGGCCAAGGTCACCGTCGAGATGGTGCAGGCCATTCAGGACGGCAAGCAGCCGGAAATCAACGACACGACGACCTATAATAACGGCGTGAAGGTTGTTCCCTCTTACCTGCTGGCGCCTGTCGCAATCACCAAGGACAACTGGAAGCAGATCCTGGTCGACGACAGTGGCTACTACACGATGGATCAGATCGAAAACTGATCGATCTGCCTGAAGTGAGCGGGCCGCCCGACCTGTTTGTCGTGGCGGGCGGCCTTCCGCAACTGCGAGTGAGGGTGCCATGTCCACATTGCTCGAAATGCGATCAATTACGAAGTCATTCCCCGGCGTTATGGCTTTGAAAAATGTTGATCTGACCGTCGAGGAGGGTGAAATTCATGCTCTCGTCGGTGAAAACGGCGCCGGTAAATCCACCTTGATGAAAGTCCTCTCGGGTGTCTATCCTTACGGAACCTATGGCGGCGATATCGTCTATGACGGTGAGGTCGCGAGCTTCGGCCGGATCGTTGACAGCGAGAAGAAGGGAATCATCATCATTCACCAGGAGCTGGCGCTTGTCCCGCAGCTCTCGATCGCCGAAAACATCTTTCTTGGCAATGAAGTTGCCAGGGGTGGTGTGATTGACTGGCCTGAAGTCTATCAGAAAACCGAAGCCCTGCTGAAAAAGGTCGGACTGAATGACAGGCCGGCGACGTTGGTCGAGAAGATCGGTGTCGGCAAGCAGCAGCTCGTGGAAATTGCCAAGGCGCTTTCCAAAGATGTCCGCCTGCTGATCCTGGACGAGCCGACGGCGGCGCTTTCGGAGAGTGATAGCGCAAAACTTCTCAGCCTGTTGCTGGAATTGAAGTCGCACGGCATCACCTCGATCCTGATTTCCCATAAGTTGAACGAGGTCGAACAGGTTGCCGATCAGATCACCGTCATTCGCGACGGTGCGACGGTGACGACAATCGATTGCCACAAGGAAGATGTTTCCGAAGCGAGCATCATCCAGGCGATGGTCGGCCGCGATATGGAAAACCGCTACCCGGAACGCGAAAGTCACATCGGTAATATGCTGATGGAGGTCAAGGACTGGACCGTCTGGCACCCGGATCAGGCCGAGCGCAAGGTCATCAAGGGCGTGAACTTCAATGTTCGTGCCGGTGAAATCGTCGGCATTGCGGGGTTGATGGGCTCGGGACGTACCGAACTTGCGATGAGCCTTTTCGGCCATTCCTACGGACGCAATATTTCCGGCGAAGTCCATCTTGGCGGCAATCGCGTCGATACCTCGACGGTGCCCAAAGCCGTGTTCGCCGGCATCGCCTATGTGACCGAAGACCGCAAGGCGCTCGGGCTCATTCTCGAAGAGCCGATCACCAAGAATATCACGCTCGCCAATCTCAAGGGCGTGTCGCAATACGGGGTGATCAATTCCGGTGAGGAGGCCCAGCGCGCCGAACACTACCGGCAGGCGATGAATATCCGCACACCCAGTGTGGCGCAGAAGGTCATGAACCTTTCCGGCGGCAACCAGCAGAAGGTTGTGCTGTCGAAATGGCTGTTCACCCAGCCCGATGTTCTGATCCTCGATGAACCGACGCGCGGCATTGATGTCGGCGCCAAATACGAGATCTACACGCTGATGAACCAGCTGGCGGCCGAGGAGCGGGGGATCGTGATGATCTCGTCGGAAATGCCGGAACTGCTAGGCATGTGCGATCGCATCTATGTCATGAATGAGGGGGAACTGGTTGCTGAGCTGACCGCTGAAGAAGCGAGCCAGGAGCGCATCATGTCCTTCATCGTCAGAAAATAGAAAGTTACGATGATGAATACACCCGTTGAAAATGAAGGCGTTGCGAAGTCGTCGATCCGGTCGTATCTGACGCTGCGCATGCGCGACTATGGCATCCTTCTGGCGCTGATTATCATCATCGCCTTCTTCCAGATCATGACCAACGGGGTGCTTCTGCGCCCGGTCAACATTACCAATCTGTTCCTGCAGAACTCCTACGTCACCATCATGGCTCTTGGCATGTTGATGATCATCGTTGCGGGCCATATCGACCTTTCGGTCGGCTCAATCGTTGGTTTCATCGGGGCGCTGGCTGCCGTGATGATGGTGCAATGGGGCGTGCCTGTCATCCCGACCTTTATTGTCTGTATTCTTGCCGGCATGCTGATCGGCGCCTGGCAGGGCTATTGGGTCGCCTATTGGAAGATACCGGCCTTTATCGTGACGCTGGCCGGCATGCTGGTGTTTCGTGGTCTGACGCTCTGGCTGCTGGATGGCCAGTCGGTCGGCCCGTTCCCGGGCGGCTTCCAGCTGCTGTCGACCGGCTTTATTCCAGATGTCTTCGGCGTTGGTCGTCCGAACATGACGGCACTGGCAGCCGGTGTCATTGCTGCTGCTGCCATTGTCTGGCTCGCGGTGCGCGGTCGTCAGCGCAACAAGGCCTATGGCGTCGAAGACGAGCCCTTCACGTTCTTTATCGCCCGGAACGCGATTGTTGCTGCTGTCCTGATCTTTGTTGCCTGGAAGCTGGCTTCGTTCCGCGGTCTGCCCAACGTGCTGATCACCATGGCGGTGCTGACGGTCATCTATGCCTTCATCACTGAAAAGACCACGTTTGGCCGTCGCGTCTATGCCATTGGCGGCAATCTGAAGGCTGCGCAGCTCTCGGGTATCAATACCCGCCGGCTGACCTTCCTCACCTTCGTCAATATGGGCATGCTGGCCGGTCTTGCTGGCCTGGTCTTTGCCGCCCGCCTCAATATCGCGACGCCCGGTGCCGGTAACGGCTTCGAGCTGGACGTCATCGCGGCCGTGTTCATCGGTGGCGCATCGATGTCCGGCGGCGTCGGCAAGATCGTCGGTGCGGTTGTCGGTGCCTTCATCATGGGTATCCTCAACAACGGCATGTCGATCCTTGGTATCGGTATCGATTACCAGCAGGTCATCAAGGGTCTGGTTCTTCTCGCAGCCGTCTTCTTCGACGTCTACAACAAGAACAAGGCCTGATCGCCGGAGCGGCCCGGCGCTTGCGGAGGGGCAGGCGCCCGGCGCTTCGGCAACACCAATCGCCTCCACAATCTCCTTGGGTGGGCGGACCTGGGCGGGGGAACCTCAATGGTTTCTCCGCTCCTTTTCTGCCTGATGGATCCATGAAAAACCCGGCTCAGTTGTTCTGAGCCGGGGCATTTTTGGGCCTGGCAGAGGTTAGATCATGCCGCAGAGATTGACGGCGATGCCAAGTTCGGTGGCAAGGGCTGCGCGCAGAGCAATCACCTGCTGAGCATCGGCCTCGCTTTTGGCATAGGCGACCTGCACATGATTGGCCTTGTGACGGCCCATCATGGTGTCGCGGGTGACCCCTGAAAGCGTGGCGCTCATGATTGGCCAGGGGTAGTCTGTTGCCTTCGAGCGGCGTTCGCATTCTTCTGGTGGCAGCGTGACCGCCTTGCCGCGGCCTATATCCATGTGAAGCTTGCCGCCTTCGACAAAGACGCGGCTCCAGACGATATCGCCTTCCTTCGCATAGCCTTTGACCGTGCCGCCGCCGGCAGGGAAGAACATGGCCGGCTGGCGATAGCTTTCCGATCCGGCCCAGCCGCCGGGATGGTGCGCGGGCGGCGCGGCGCCGGAGATCTCCAGCACCCAGACGAATTCATCAATGGTGCCGGAAAGATCGTCATCGCCCCAGCGGATATCGTGCAGAGTGGTTTCCACCGGCTGGCCGAGCGCAGCATGAACGCGGTTGATCATCAAGGCGTCGAGACCGGCGCATTCATCAACCTCGTTGAAATGGATGACCGGTTCGCCATCGCGGATGACGGAGCCATCGGCACGGGTGACGGGAGGTCGCTCCGCATTGTTCAGCATGCCTTCGATCAGGTCGGAGGCCGGCCAGAGATCTTTCAGGCCCTGCTGATACTGAATGCCGATAGCCGCGCAGCCGAACTGATCGGCAAGCCGGACGGCAGCCACATACATGCGGCACTGATCGATCACCTGATCTTCGGTGAGCTCCGTTTTCGGGTCGAAGCCGAAATGGAATGTCATGCCGCGATCAACCATCCACTGAAAGGCGGCGCGGCCTTCTGCCACTGGAACCTGCGTTGCCGCATAATAGAGCGCCGACTGCGACAGACGCTCCTTGAAGATGCCAAGCGGCATCAAAAGCTCGTCGGGGATGATGGCATTATACATGCCCATGCAGCCCTCGTCGAAAATGCCCATGATCAGCTTTTCGCTGCGCCATTCATCGGCAATGGCCTTTGCCGTGGCACGGGCGCTGTCAGGCGCGCTGCTGTCATCATAGGCCTTTACATGAGACTGGTCATGGGCAAGCGTTCCGGTTTCAAGCCAGGTCTTCAGGCCGGAGAGGAAGAAGGTATCGTCAAAATCGCGGCTCCAAAGCGTCGAATAGGCGATGCCGGCCTTGGTCAGCGATCCGTTGAGGTTGAGCATGCCGACAAGGCCAGGATACTGGCCGGACCAGTTGGCAAGCGTCAGGATCGGTCCCTTGTGGCTGGAAAGGCCTGGCAGAACATGATGCGAATATTGCCAGACCGCTTCGGCGACAATCAGCGGCATGTCCGGATCAATGCCCTTGAACACGTCCATGCCTTCACGCTGGGAGGCGATGAAGCCGTGGCCTTCCGGCTTGACCGGATGGGCGCGCCACAATTCATGGCCCATGCCGGCGAGAACGGCAGAGAGTTTGTCTTCCATGGCCTTTTGTGCCGGCCAGCACGTGGTATTGGCGCTTTCGCGCAGGTCACCACTGACCACAAGAGCGATACGGGTCATTCTGATCCTCCATCAGGGCGGCGTCTGCCGCAGGCCTTCCATGGCTCCCCCCGGAAGGCCGGTATCGGGGTTGCCGCCGGCATCGGCCGGCGGCGGGGCTGGCTGTTACCAGGCGGTGAAGCCGCCATCGACCACGACATTCGAGCCGGTCATGTAAGACGAGGCATCCGAGGCCAGGAAGCGGATCACGCCGTTATATTCGTCCACTTCCGCCTGTCGGCCAAGCGGAACCCGCTCGAGAAAGGCATCGATGAATTCCTTGTCATAGGAGCCAGTCTTGACGCCGCCAAAGGAGACGATGTTGCAGCGAACCTTCTTCGGTGCCCAATAGGTCGCCAGATAGCGGGTCAGGTTCAAAAGGCCCGATTTCGAGGCGGCATAGGAGACGGCCTTGATGAAGGGGACGCCATCGCGTTCCAGCCGGTAGGCGTAAAGCGCCTGATTGGGCGACACCATGCCATACATGGAGCCGACATTGATGATCGAGCCGCGCATCTCTTCGGCCATCTTGGTGCCGACGACCTGGCTGGTCAGCATGACGCCGGTGAGATTGGTATCGATGATTTCGTCCCAGTATTTCTGCGGATAGACTTCGAAGGGGGCATTCTGGTCGGCGGAGCCGTCGGGTTTTGAATCGATACCGGCATTGTTGACGAGAATATGCGGTACGCCCCAGTCGGCGATCACCTGATCTGTGGCTGCGGCAAGGCCGGCCTTGTCCGTGACCGAGGCTTCATAGACGCGGATATTGTCTTCAAGACCGGGGAATTTCTCGGCAATCTGCTGGCTCGTGAAGGGGCGGCGCGAGTAGATCGCCACCTTGGCGCCGGCAGAGGCCAGCGATTTCGAAAACTGGGTGCCGAGCTGTCCGAGGCCGCCGGTTACAACGGCGACACGTCCCTCGACAGAAAACATCTTGTCCATGGTTCGTCCTTTCATGTGGCGCCGGGCGGGGATGGGGCGGCCGGCGCTCAGTTCATGCAGTTGATTGTGGGAAGGCTGTTCCGGCGGCATGGCGCTCCTTGTCGTCGGCGCGTCGGGGGGAGGTCTTGTCAGATGCCGCCGGAACAAACCGGTTCAAAGTGTTTCGTCAGCCAGTTCCTTCTTGTCCGGTACCGGCTCTCCGGCACGGCGATAGGTGAGGATCGACCGCACGGCCGTGGCGACAAGGATCGCGATGATGGCGATGCCAAGTGCGCAGGCGATCGGGCGGTAGAAGAAGGCAAGCAGATTGCCGTTGGCGATCTGCATCGACATGATGAAGTTGCGCTCCAGAACGGGGCCGAGCACGAGGCCGAGAATGACAGGTGCGATAGGGAAGCCGTTGCGTTCCATGATGTAGCCTACAACACCGGCTGCCAGCATGATCCAGACGCCGAACAGTGAATTGTTGACGGCGTAGGAGCCGAGGAAGCAGCAGATCAGGATGATCGGCACAATGACATTGCGCGGCACGGCCAGAACATGACGGGCCAGCTTGATCGCCACGAAGCCGAGCGGGAAAAGCAGCAGGTTCGAGATGAAGAAGGTCAGTATGATCGCGGTCGGCATCGAGGGGTTCTCGACAAACAGACGCGGCCCCGGATTGACGCCCTTCATGAACAGAACGCCGACGGCGATTGCGGTGACGGCGTCACCCGGAATGCCGAAGACGAGGGCGGGGATCCAGGCGCTCGACAGGCCCGCATTGTTCGAAGATGTCGCTTCGATCAGACCTTCGGGGTGGCCGGTACCAAATTTTTCCGGCGTCTTCGACAGCCGCTTGCTCATGCCATAGGCAATCCAGGCAGCAAGGTCGCCGCCAATGCCGGGTAAAGCGCCGACCACGGTGCCAAGCGAAGCGCCACGGACGAAGGAGAAGGGGTATTGCTTCAACAGGCCAAGGACGCCCTTGAACGGGACGATCTTGCCGAGTGCCGGCATCTCGCCGCCATTGCCATGCTGATTGGTGGTGAAGCCGCGCAGGATCTCGGAAAAGGCAAACATGCCGATCATGACAGGGATGTAGGAAATCCCGCCCATCAGATCCATGCTACCGAAGGTGAAGCGCGGCGCGCCGGTTGTGATATCAAGGCCGACGGTCGAAATCAGTAGGCCGAAAAACAGTGAGGTGAGGCCGCGCGCGGCATCATTGCCGGAGACCAGAGCACAGGTCAAAAGCCCGAGAACGGCAAGCCAGAAGAACTCAAAACTGGAAAAGTTGAGCGAGATCTTGGCGAGCAATGGTCCTGTGACAAGCAGCACGAGCGCGCCTGTCAGGCCGCCAAGGGCGGAGAAGAAGAAACCGAGCGACAACACCTTGCCGGCCTTGCCCTTCAGCGTCATGCGGAAGGCTTCATCGGTGTAGGCCGCAGAAGCCGGCGTTCCGGGAACACGCATCAAGGCACCGGGAATGTCACCGGCGGTAATGGCCATGGCGGTTGATGACACGATCAGGGCGATGGCCGGAACCGGGGCCATATAGAAGGTGACGGGCACGAGCAGTGCCGTCGACATGGTGGCCGTCAGTCCCGGCAGTGCGCCGATGAAGAGGCCGTAGACAGCGCCCAGAACAAGGGCGATCAGAACATTGGGCTGCAGCGCGATGTCCAGCGCCTGGCCGATGACGTCAAGACTCATGGAAGGATACCTCCCAAAATGCCGGCGGGCAGCGGAACCATCAGCCCCTTGGAGAAGCCGTAATAGAGGATCAGAACCACAACCGGTGAAACGATGACCGTTGTCAGAATACGAGCGCGCATCAGAAGCATCAGCCCGGCCATATAGATGATGCCGATGAGCGGGAAACCGACGGACTGGAACAGGAAAATACCGATAACCAGGCCGCCAAGCGTCCAGATGGCAGCGGCATAATTGCGCAGCGGCACATGCCACTCAGAAACGTCGAGGAAGGTTCTGCCCTTCTCGGTCAGGAAACCACCCAGCGCGATGGCAAGGCCGAGGCAGATGAAACCGATCCCGATCAGGCTCGGCATGAGATCCGCACCGAAGCGCACGCCCGGGACCGTGGGGAGCCGCATGGCCCCCACAATCACGACCGCTCCGAAGAGCGACAGAGCGGGCCCGGTGATCCGGTCGCTGATTTTCATGAGACTTACTCCTGCCGGCTTACTTCGCCAGACCCAGGACTTTCATGGTTGCCGCAAGATCATTGTAGTCGGTCATTACCGTCTGTTTGAACGTCGGCGCATCCTGATAGGCAACGGAGAAGCCCTGGGACGACATGAATTTCTGGAATTCCGGATCGGCGCAGATTTCCTCAAGTGCTGCTGAAAGCTTGTCGACCACCTCCGGCGGCAGGCCATCGGGGCCGGCAAGACCACGGAAGGGCAGCGGCGAGAACTTGATGCCGAAGACCGAATCCGTCGTCGGAATGTCGGGGAACAACGGATTGGCCTCACTGGAAATCAGGGCCAGTGTCCTGGCTTCTCCGGCATCCACAAGCGCACGGGCTTCAGCGGGTGAGGTGGAGACAACATCGATCGCACCGGCAGCCAGTTGCTGCAGGGCCGGAGCCGAGCCATCAGAGGCAACCCATGGGCTTGCATTGGGATCGATGCCGAGCGTGTTCAGCAGACCGGCCCAGGCCAGATGCGACAGACCGCCACGATTGGCGCCAGATGCCGTCACCGTGCCGGGATTGGCTTTGACGTCGTCAATCAGGGTCTGAACCGTGTCATAGCTGGAGCTGGCCTTGACATTTATGCCGATCGCATCGGCATTGTAGCGGCCGATATAGTCGAAATCTTCAGGCGCAACACCGGGCAGGCCTTGCGTCTTGTACATGGTGCTTTCAATGGTGATGACGCCGATCGTGTAGCCGTCAGGGGCTGCATTGGCGATCGCCGAATGGCCGACAAGGCCGCCACCGCCGGTGCGGTTCACAACATTGAAGGGCTCACCGAATTTTTTCTGCAGATCGGCCGCAACGGCGCGCGCGGTGGCGTCCGTGCCGCCGCCGGCGGACCAGGGAACGATAATGGTCACGGCGCGATCCGGCCATTCCGCATGGGCAGCACCCGCGAGCCCGAGAAGGGTCGCTGCGGCGACCGATGCCTGAATCACGTTCCTGATAGTGGATTTCATCACTTAACCTCCCGTTTGCTGTCTTGCCGGACGACGCCTCCACGCGAACCCGGCAAGACTTAACACTTGACTTATGACTCATGACATAAGTATTGTCAACACAGATCGAAACTCCGAGGTGGCTGCTATGGCGAATGACGTTGAGATGACGGAAGGGACGGAATTTCCGCTGCGCCGGCGTGGACGGCTGCATTCCGTCGTGTCGTCTGTCCTCGAAAGCCGGATCCTGAACGGCGATCTGAAAGTCGGTGACCGGCTGGGCTCTGAAAGCGCGATCGCCAAGGAATTTGGCGTTTCAACCCGTGCGGTGCGTGAAGCGGTTCAGGAGCTGGAGGTCAAGGGGCTGGTGCAGCGCCGTCATGGCGAGCGCACCGAAGTGGTGCGTGACGATGTCGACGGCTATCTTGATACGCTGGCCGTCACGGTCCAGCAGCGATTCTCCACCGATCCTGATTATCTCTTGCAGCTGATGGTCGTGCGCCGGATGCTTGAGACGGAAGTGGTTGAACTGCTGACCGAGCGCGAGGAACCGCTGACCGGCGATGTGAAGGATGCGCTTGAGGCGATGCGGGCGGCGCGGGACACGGAGGATTTCGCCGGTTTCGTCGATGCCGATGCCCGTTTTCATCTGGCGCTGGTGCACGCCACCGGCAACCAGATGCTGATGCTGATCTACGACAATCTCGCCGGTCTCATCAACAATGTGATCCACATTACAAGCCGTGTTCCGACCAAATCGCTGCAAGATGCGTATCAGGAACACGCCGATATCTATGACCTGATCATGAAGCGCGACAAGCAGGGCTCCAAGCTGAGACTGCGCGCGCAGATCGACAATTCTGCCGATTATCTGCGTCAGGCGATAGAGAAATCAAACCAGAAAAAGGCCAGAAAAGAGGATGAAAATGGCTGACTTTGATTATTCGGACACCGATTGGGAGGCAATCGAACGCCTGAAGAAGTGGTATTCCGGCGATATTCACGACAGCATGGAGGCGCTTGGCCTCTGGGGTTGCCTTGAAGGGATTTCGCTGCAGAGCGCGCTGAAGCCAGGCGAGGTCATCTGCGGCCCGGCGGTAACGGTTCTGTTCGCGCCGTCCACCCGCAAGGGCGAGCCGCAGGATGTCTACCACAACGCCATCGACCGTGCGCCCAAGGGCGGGGTGATGGTATGCGACGCTTCCTGTGCGCCGGGCTCCTGCTCGGGGGAACTGATGAGTTCCGGCGCCAAGACGCGCGGTCTGGCCGCCACGGTCGTCTATGGCACGGTGCGCGATCTCGCCCAGGTCCGCGCGCTCGGCTATCCGCTGTTCGGCACCATGCCAAGCCCGATCGGCGTTACAGGCAAGAAGGAACCGAAGGAAAGCCAGGTGCCGCTGACCATCGGCAAGGCGATAGTCAATCCCGGCGATGTGATCTTCGGCGACGTCGATGGCGTGGTTGTGATCCCGAAGGCTGAAGTCAAGGCGGTCGCCGATCAGGCCGACAAACTTGGCC
Organism: Martelella alba; assembly: GCF_006516955.1. Taxonomy (GTDB): domain Bacteria; phylum Pseudomonadota; class Alphaproteobacteria; order Rhizobiales; family Rhizobiaceae; genus Martelella; species Martelella alba. The sequence continues at coordinate 212,597 of NZ_VHLG01000011.1, read as the reverse complement.
GTGAAGAGGCAAAGGCGCGCGACCGCATTCTGGCCGGCGAAAAGCTGCAAGAGGTCTGGCCGGTCGCCTGATCTCATCGTCCTGAATGAGGCATGTGAAAGCCGCGAACCTCAGGGTTCGCGGCTCAGACTGCTGACAAACCTTGCCCCTTTTACTGATGTCATGCCTGTGCTTGGTCCACAGGCATCCAGCCGACGCGCGTCCGTGCGGCGAAAGCCCCTTATAATCCAATGCCCTGAAGAGCCTGGATCCCCGTGGACCAAGCACGGGGATGACGACAGAGGGGGCGGCTATTCCACCCCAAACAGGCAATCTGAATGGCTTTGTCTTGTATCGGCCTTGGAGCCTGCTTGATTGTTGTCAAAGACAGGCGGTGGATTACAAGAGAAATGGAGGGAGGTTTTCTTGCGGCGCGAAGCGCTGTAAGGACTGGAGTATCGGGCGAAAAAGGGAGTACCGCTTTTTCGACAAGCCGATGCGTCGAACCAATGATCTAGTCGGCCTTCGGAGCCCGAAAGGGTGCCGGATCCGACAATGATAAACGCCGGAAGGACAAGAATATGGCCAGTCTCGCGCTCAGCAAGCTCGTCAAGAAATATGGCGCCCGCGAGGTCATCCACGGTATCGATCTTGATATCCGCGATGGTGAATTCGTTGTGCTGGTCGGCCCGTCCGGTTGCGGAAAATCCACGCTTTTGAAGATGATCTCAGGCCTTGAATCTGTGACCGATGGCGAAATTCTGGTGGATGGTACGGTTGCCAACAAGCTGCAGCCCAAGGACCGCAACATTGCCATGGTGTTCCAGGATTATGCGCTCTATCCGCATATGACGGTACGCAAGAATATGGGCTTTGCCCTGCGCATGGCCGGCAAGGGCAAGGCCGAGCGCGATGTCATGGTGGAAAAGGCGGCCGAAATGCTGGGCCTCACCGATGTGCTGGAGCGCCATCCGAGCGAATTGTCCGGCGGGCAGAAGCAGCGCGTCGCCATGGGGCGTGCGATCGTGCGCGACCCGGAAGCCTTTCTGTTTGATGAGCCGCTTTCCAATCTCGATGCCAAGCTGCGCGGCCAGCTGCGCGCCGAAATCAAGGCGCTGCATCGCCGTCTCGGCACCACGATGATTTATGTGACCCATGATCAGATGGAAGCCATGACCATGGGCGAGCGGATCGTGCTGATGAAAGACGGGCATATCATTCAGGTCGGTACGCCGCTTGATCTTTATGACCGGCCGGAAAATGTCTTCGTTGCCGGTTTTATCGGCGCACCGCCGATGAACCTTGTCGAGGGCGAGGTGGTGCCTGTGGATAACGCTCTGGCGCTGAAAACGGCAGCCGGCACGATCTGGCCGCTGCCGGTCATCGATGGTCTTGCCGCCGGACGGCAGATTGTCATGGGTGTGCGCCCGGAACATGTGGCAATGGCCGATGACGGTGTTTCCGGCAAGGTCGACTTTACCGAAACCACCGGTTCTGAAACCCATGCGACGCTGACGGTCGGCGACGATCAGATCCTGCTGCTGACGGCGGAACGGGTGATGTTCGAGCGCTTTGCGCCGATCACGATCGCCTGCGATACCGCCCATATGCATCTCTTCGACAAGGAAAGCGGCGACAGGATCAACTGAGCCTGCCCGCAGAGGCAATGGACGAACTCGATTCACTTTTTGGCCGGCTGTCTAAATCGCGCTTTCGCAGCCGCTTCCATCTGTCTGAGGCTGACAAGGCCTATGCGATGAAGAAGGGCAGGGCGGAGATCAACGGTCATGTCGATGATTTCGTCCGTCAGAGGCTCTCGCCTGCCGAACCGGCCAATGATGGCAAACAGACACCGATGCGCGGCCATCCCTGTTTTATCGCCCAGCATGCGACCGCCACCTGCTGTCGCGGCTGTCTGGAAAAATGGCATGGAATAGAAAAGGGGCGGGCTCTCGATGAAGCCGAGATCGCCTATGTCTGTAGGGTGATTGACTGCTTCATCGTCAGTCAGATGAGCGGAAACGCTCTATGAACGGTGCAGCGCGTCAGCGAGATCGCGGCGGATATCGGCGAAAGCCGGGTGATCACGCCGCGCACTGCCTGCCGGGCCAAGCGCTGGCCGGACGATCTGATCGACACGCCCCGGAGCAGGGCGCATCAGCACAATCTGGTCGGCAAGGATCAGGGCCTCATCGACCGAATGGGTGACGAACAGGATGCGGCGTTCTTTCTCCGCATCAAGCACCCGCAACAGCTCGCTCTGCATGTCCTCGCGCGCCAGCGCATCCAGGCTTGCAAAGGGTTCGTCCATCAGAAGAAGCGGGGCAGGTGTTGCAAGCGCCCGCGCCAGTGCCAGGCGCTGCTGCATGCCGCCGGAAAGCTCTTCCGGGTAAAGATCGCCGGCGCCTTCAAGACCGACACGGGCCAGAAGCGTATCGGCCGTGTCTGCCCTGCCGGAACTCAGAACGATCATGAGGTTCTGTCGCGCAGTGCGCCAGGGCAGCAGGCGGGCATCTTGAAACAGGAGTGCCGTGTCGCGTCCGGGAACGGGCGAGCGGCCATCGATCATGACCGTGCCGCTGTCGGGGGCGATAAGCCCGGCTGCAATGCGCAGCAGGCTGGTCTTGCCGCAGCCCGACGGGCCGAGAATGACGGTGATCCGCTCCTTGTCCGCCACAAGCGAGATATCGGAGAGAACCAGCCGCTCTTTGCCGTAGCTGAGCGCAACATGATCAATGGTGAGTGTTTTCATCTCAATCAGCGCGAAATGCTGTCTCCAAGATCCGAGGGGCCGATCGCTTTCAATACGGCATCCATCGGGGCGAAATCGATCCAGTTGGCCGGGTCTACCAAATAGGCGGTATTGGTCGGCTCGCCCTTTTGATACCAGGTCTGGGCGTAGAGCAACTCGTCTTTCTGGAAACCGCCATTGACGGTCCAGCTGCTGGCATAGGCTTTTGCAAGGGCCTCAAGCGTTTCCGGGGCAATGTCGGGGCGGGCCTTTTCCATTGCCTTTACCCAGTGATCAGGATTTTCGGCAAAATCACGCGCCGCCAGCGTCAGGGCTTCAAGAACCTTTTCAAGGTCACCTGCTCGCGCCTCAAGTGTGGGACGGCGGACAACATCCACCTTGGTGATCACCGGAGCGGCATCGAAATAGTCCTTCACATCCACCAGAATGTGCAGGTCGCTCTTGTCGGGAAGCGCCAGATAGCTGCCGATGGAAAGCGTCGTCGCATCGACACGGCCCGCCATCAGCGCCTGGCCGCGCACCGCAGGCTGGCCGAGGGGCATCAGCGTCATGGCCTCAAGGCTGACACCCTTGGTGCCGAGCACGGCAGACGACATGGTCGCGTCGAGGCTGTTGGGGCGGCCGATGCCGAAGCGTTTGCCGGCCATGTTTTTCAGCGTCACGTCATCACGCCCGGCAATGATGAAAGGGATCGCCTTGTCGGAGGAGTGGACGGCAACAAAATCGGATGCGCCCTGGGCATGGAGGTCCAGCAGTGACGAGAGCGAGATATTTGCCATATCACCATCACCGGCCTGAAGGGCGGCGATCGCCATCGGCGTCTGCTGCACCGGAACCAGAGTGACGTCGACACCGGCGCGCTCGAAAAAGCCTTCCTGCTGGGCAAGGTAGATCAGCGAATTGGGGACCAGCGGTGCTTCCGTTTCGGTGACGATGATGCGGAAGGGATCGGCATGCGCCGAAGCGCCGGAGAGCAGCATCGCGCCCATGGCTGCGAGAATGAGTGTACGGAACATGGATTTTCCAGTCATTTCTAAAATTTTACGAATAAAGCCGCCGGCGTACCGGTTTTGGCGTCAAAAGGCGTTCGATGGCCGACAGAACCGCCGTGGTGCCGACACCGATGGCGGCAAGGGTCAGCATGACGATCAGATAATTGCCCATCAGGAAGCTGTTGCCATAGGAGATCAGCAGTGCGCCGAGCCCGGTCATCGCCATGTAGATATCGGCAACAACAGCGGTGACAAGGCCGGTTGTCGCGCCGAGCCTGAGGCCTGCCATGATGACGGGGAAGGCTGCGGGCAGCCGGACATGGCGCCAGAGGCTGATGCGGGAGAAACCATAGGCGCGGGCCATTTCATCCAGTTTCGGATCGGCATTGCGCAGCCCCGCATAGCTGTTGATGATCACCGGCATGATGGCGCCAAGCGTCACGATCAGGATTTTTGAGCCATCGCCAAGCCCGAAAATTAGGATGACCATCGGCATCAGCGCGATCAGCGGCGTTGCCGCAAGAGCATTCACATAAGGGGTGAAGGTGCGACCCATCAGTGGCACGGCGGCGAGAAACAGCCCCAGCGGAATGCCGATCAGGGCGGAAATGAGAAGCCCGGTCCAGTAGACATAAAGCGTATTCACCGTAGCGCGCAGATAGAGCTGGCGAAAATCCTGCAGCATGTCGGCAAGGGCGCGCGCCGTCTCGGATGGGGTGGTGAAGAAGCCGCGGGGGAGATGCGCTGCGCTCAGCGACCAGATGAACCAGGCGGCAATGAGAACGCCAGCGCGAAGCCAGACATGCAGCGGCCGTCTGCCAACCCATTTCACCGCTTCGACAATACCATCGCCGAGATCTGCGATCTCGTGGCGCAGGCCTTTCAGCAGGCCGTCATTGCGGGCGGTCGGTACGTTCCTTTTGCTGCTGTCGTTCTCTTTGGTCATGATGGTGTGGATTTCTTGGTTTGGCGCATCGGTTTCGCCAGGGACCGGCGGTCGCTTTTGGTCCGATGCTTTGCGGCCTTCCCGTCAAAAACGGGAAGGCCAGTTCTTTGAGGGATCAGTTCTGATCCGGCAGGGCGTAGGCGATGACGTAATCGCCGCGCTGCATGGACTGGCGGGCACCGCCGGCCGAAATCACGACATATTGCTTGCCGGTCTTCGGCGACTTGTAGGTCATCGGGCCGCCCTGGCTGCCGACGGGCAGGCGGGACTTCCAGATTTCCTTGCCGGTGGCCTCATCCCAGGCGCGCAGATAGAAATCCTGCGTACCGGCGAAGAAGATCAAACCGCCCTGGGTGACGAGCGAGCCGCCCAGTGTCGGCATGCCAACCGGGATCGGCATGCCCATCTTGATGCCGAGCGGGCCGGTATCCTGAACCGTGCCGACCGGAACCTGCCAGACGATCTTCTGGGTTTTCATGTCGATGGCCGAAAGCGTGCCGAATGGCGGCTTCTGGCAGGGAATGCCAAGCTGCGACAGGAAGCGGTTCTTGACGACGGCATAAGGCGTGCCGCCGAGCGGAACCTCACCCATGCCGGCATTCGGGCTCTCACCGCCATCAGACAGGGCAGCCTTCTTTTCCTGCGGGAACATCTGCACCCACAGGCCAAGGCGCATGTCGTTGACGAAGATGAGGTCGTTGTTCGGATCCGTCGAGAGACCGCCCCAGTTCATGCCGCCGAGCGAACCCGGGAAGCTGAGCGAAAGGTCGGTGCCCGGTGCCGTGTAGAGCCCTTCATAGCGCATCGACTTGAAGGAGATGCGGCACAGAAGCTGATCGAACGGCGTTGCACCCCACATGTCAGATTCATGCAGGAGCTGGTTGCCGATCTGCGGCATGCCAACCGAAACCGGCTGCGTCATCGCATAAGGCTCGTTGGGGATATTGGCGGCCTTGACCGGCTTTTCCTCAACCTTGGTCAGCGGCTTGCCGGTATAGCGGTCAAGCACGTAAAGCTGTCCCGACTTGGTGCCGATCACGAGAGCGGGAACCTTGGTGCCATCGGCTTCAGGGAAATCGATCAGCGACGGCGCCATGGGAAGGTCGAAGTCCCAGAGGTCATTGTGAACCGTCTGGAAGTGCCACTTTTCCGTGCCTGTGGTGGCATCAAGGGCCAGAACGGATGCACCATATTCATGGTCGATATCGCTGCGGGTGACACCGTAAAGGTCAACCGAGGGCGAACCCAGCGGGAAATAGACCGTGTTGGAGGCGGCATCATAGGTGCTGCCGGCCCAGTTGTTGGCCGAGGAGCGGGTATAGTTTTCACCATCGGTCAGCGCTGCGTTCGGCGTGGCCGAGCCGGTATCGAAGGACCAGCGCTGGGCACCGGTCATGACATCGAAGCCGCGCAGAACGCCGCCGGGCATATCCACCTGGACATTGTCGGCAACGCGGCCGCCCAGCACGATCGTCGTGCCGGCCATGGTCGGTGCCGAAGTCATGGTGTAATAGGCCTTGTTGCCGAGCGGGCCCATGCCAGCCTTCAGGTCAACAACGCCATTGGTGCCGAAATCGGTGCAGCTTTCGCCGGTTTGAGCATCGAATTCGTAAAGATTGGCGTCGATCGAATTCATGATGATGCGGGTGGCGCAGACGGCGCCTTCCGGCAGGCTTGCCGGCGGAACCGGGGTCGAGCCGTCAACGCTCGGCTGGACAACAGGCTGCGTTGCATCGAAATAGGCGAGACCACGGCAACGTTCCCACACGCCGCCGACATTGGCGTTGACGTCGTGGCGCCAGACTTCCTTGCCGGTATCTGCGTCAAGGGCGATGACGTTGTTCTTGGCTGTGCACAGATAGACCTTGTCGCCAACCTGAAGCGGCGTCAGCTGGTCTTCCGCACCCGAACCCGTGGACATCGGAATGTCGCCGGTGTGATAGGTCCAGGCCACCTGCAGATTATCGACATTGTCAACATTGATCTGGTCAAGCGCTGCAAAACGGCTGTTGCCGGCCGTATTGCCGTAGTGGGACCAGTTCTTCTGCTCTGTTTCCGGGGTAACGGCGACGCGACTTGCCGCAGGCTTTGCCGAGGTGATCTCCGGGTGGATGCTGAACATCGAGCCAAAGCCTGCAAGGCCGGCCACCAGGAACACGGCAGCAGCGGCCAGGCTTTTGCCGGTTGCAGCCGAACGGCCGGCCGCCTTGTTGAGAAGCGGCAGTGAAGCGGTGATGACAAAGGCGCCGAAGGTCATCGCCAGAAGGCGCGAGATCAGGCCCCAGTAATTGAGGCCGACATCAAACAGCGACCAGATGATCGTTCCGGCGAAGGCAATGAGATAAAGCCAGGCACCGGCGGGGCGCTGCCTGAAAAACTGGATCGCGGCGAGCAGAAGCACGATACCTGCGATCAGGAAGTACCAGCTTCCTCCAAGCGAGATCAGCTTTCCACCGCCGATGACAAAGAACAACGCAGCCGCTGCCAGCACGATGCCGAGCAGCCACAGCCATGCCTTTGCCAGCGCGGAAAGCTTTTTTTCTGATTTTTCCATGGGGGTTTCTTTCCTTTTTGCCTGCATTCGGGCTGCGAAAAGGCTTCCCGAGACAGGGCTATTGGCCGCACTTAGCGCTCATGGGAAATAAAGTCCATACCACCTTGAAGATTGTCATTTTTCGTGACGCCATCAATAAAACATATAATTATCCATTATTTTCAATGAATTGAGTATTTAATCTCCTGGTTAAGTGTCGAAAATGTGAACAAAGTGTTCTTGCCACATTTCTCGATGTGAACGCTGTCCTGGCATGAATCGCCCCCCTGTCCACAAGGTGTTGGCGCGGGCGATATGTCATCCCGTTACCCGGTGCGGCTTGTCTGCGGGGCTGGCGGATGGCACAGATTGCCTCTGGCTGAAGTTCCGCTGCACGGCGGTGCCGCGCCCATCTTAAGGGTGGGGCCGCTTCAGTCTCCAGGTGGAGGACGATGATTGAAAGAACCGATGGCCGTAACGGCGGAAGTGGGGCAGGACAGCGATAAAAGACAACGCCTGCTGGATGCGGCGCTGCATGAATTTGCGCGGTTTGGATTTGATGGCGGCAGGCTCGAACGCATAGCGGCCGAGGCGGGCTGCGCCAAGCGGATGCTCTATTACTATTTCGGCAACAAGGAGGATGTTTATCTGGCGGTATTGGAGCGCGCCTATGATGATATCCGCGCATCCGAGGATGTGCTGCATCTTGATGCGCTGCCGCCGCGCGAGGCCCTGCATGCCCTGGCGCGACAAAGCTTTTTCTACCACCAGAACAATGCGGACTTCACCCGGCTGGTGCTCCAGGAAAATTTCCAGGAAGGCACGATGCTGAATGCATTGCCGGGGGCGGAGCGATTGCGCGAAGCAGCCTTCGCACCGCTTCGCCGTATTCTGGACCGGGGCGCTGAGGCCGGTATTTTTCGCGCCGGCATCGAGGCTGTTGATGTCCATTTTCTCATCAGCGCCATTTCCAGCTTCCGCGTCGATCACGCCTATTCGTGGAAGAATATGCTGCAGATCGATCTGCTTGCCGAACCCGTCATGAGCCGGCATCTGACGCTTCTTCTGGCACAGCTCGATGCCCTGACCGGCTATCGGAAGGATTGAAGACGGCAGCAAAAAGCCGGTCTGCTTGCGCGAGACCGGCTTCTGAATTGCTGCCAAACCTTGCCCCTTTTTCTGACGTCATGCCTGTGCTTGTCACAGGCATCCAGCCGACGCGCGTCCGCGCGGCGAAAGAATTTTTCTATTCAATGTCTTATGAAACTGGATCCCCGTGACGAGCACGGGGATGACGACGGAGGGGACGGCCATTCCACCCCGAACCGGCAATCTGAACGACTTTGTCAGCAATCTGAGCCGGCCTGTTTTCACAGACCGGCTTCTGAATTGCTGACAAACCTAGCCACCTTCTCTGGCGTCATGCCTGTGCTTGTCACAGGCATCCAGCCGACGCGCGTCCGCGCGGCGAAAGGACTTGTCTATTCAATGCATTATGAATCTGGATCCCCGTGACAAGCACGGGGATGACGACGGAGGCAGGGGCCGCTCCACCTCAAGCATGCAATATGAATAGCTTTGTCAACAGTCTGAGCCGGTCTGCTTGCGCGAGACCGGCTCCGGCAATCTCTCATTGAAGGCGAGGGTCAGTTGCCTGGCTCAAGGATCTCGCGCTTGCCGACATGATTGGCCGGGCCGACAAGGCCATCCTGTTCCATCCGTTCCACCAGTGAGGCGGCGCGGTTATAACCGATCGAAAGGCGGCGCTGGATATAAGAGGTCGAGCACTTCTTGTCGCGCTGGACGATCTTGATCGCGCGCTCGTAGAGATCGTCGCCGTCATCGCCGGCGCTGCCCATATCGGTATTGTCGAAGACGGCGCTGTCTTCTTCCATCTCTTCGGTGTTTTCCTCGTCGGTGGTGACGCTGCCGAGATAGGACGGCGAGCCCTGCGTCTTCAGATGGGCTACAATCTTCTCGACCTCGTGGTCGGAGACAAAGGGCCCATGGACGCGGGAGATGCGGCCACCACCCTTCATATGCAGCATATCGCCCTGGCCGAGCAGATATTCGGCACCCTGTTCACCGAGAATGGTGCGGCTGTCGATCTTGGTGGTGACCTGGAAGGAGATCCGGGTCGGGAAATTGGCCTTGATCGTGCCGGTGATGACGTCGACGGAAGGACGCTGCGTTGCCATGATCAGGTGGATGCCGGCGGCGCGGGCCATCTGTGCCAGACGCTGGATCGTTCCTTCGATCTCCTTGCCGGCGACCATCATAAGGTCGGCCATTTCGTCGACGATGACGACGATGAAAGGCAGGGCGGTGAGGTCTAGTTCCTGCTCCTCGAAAGTCTGTTCGCCGGTTGATTTGTCAAAGCCCGACGGCACGCTCAGCATGATCGTCTCGCCCTTGGCGCGGGCTTCGGCAACACGCTCGTTGAAGCCGTCAATATTGCGCACACCGAGACGCGACATCTTGCGATAGCGCTCTTCCATCTCGCGCACGGCCCATTTGAGCGCCAGAACGGCCTTTTTCGGATCGGTTACGACCGGGGTCAGAAGGTGGGGAATGCCGTCATAGACGGAAAGCTCCAGCATTTTCGGATCGACCATGATCAGCCGGCATTCATCCGGGCGCAGATGATAGATCAGCGACAGGATCATCGTATTGATGGCGACCGATTTTCCCGAACCCGTCGTGCCTGCGACCAGAAGATGCGGCATCTTGGTAAGCTCGGCAACGACCGGTTCGCCGCCGATCGTCTTGCCGAGGCAGAGCGGCAGACGGAAGTCCGTGCCGACATAGGAACGGCTTTCGAACAATTCGCGCAGGTAAACGGTCTCGCGCTCTTCATTCGGTAATTCGATGCCGATCACATTGCGGCCGGGAATGACAGCAACGCGGGCGGAAAGCGCCGACATGGAGCGGGCAATGTCATCCGATAGATTGATCACGCGTGAAGACTTCACACCGGGAGCCGGTTCAAACTCATAAAGTGTGACGACCGGACCGGGGCGCACATCGATGATCTCGCCCTTGACGCCGAAATCCTCAAGAATGTTTTCCAGAAGGCCGGCGCTCTGTTCCAGATGTTCCTGGCTCATTTCGGCTGCCGGGTTCGGGCGCGGCGACTGCAAAAGGTCGATTGCCGGGAAGAGATAGTCTGCAGTTGAGCGGTCGCGATGCTTCAGCGACAGCCGCTTTGCCGGGACAGGCACCGGTACTTCAAGCGGTTCCGCCTCAAGCGCGGCGTCGCATTCGGCTTCGGTTTCTGCCACGATTTCAATATCGGCTTTGGTTTCTGCCGCTGTTTCAGTGTCGGTTTCAGCTTCAGTGCCCGCTGCATCGTTTGCGGGCATGTCCTCGCCGGCAGCATCGCAGGACTGCTCGATAGCGTCTTCGGTATCGGGCGACAATGTCGGCGCCAGCCGGGCGGTAATCTGACGGTAAAGGGCGACGGGAGACGGGCTTTCGTCGTCGACCTCTAGGGGCGCTTCCGCCGTAGCGACCGGCAAGGCTGTCTCAACCGGCCGAGCGGGGGCGGTTTCAGCGATCATTTCACCAGGATCGGTGTTTAGGGCGGTCACAGCCTGTGGCGTGCCTTCAATGATCCCAAGCCCCATCATTTCCCAGACCAGGGCGTCGGCAATGTAGCCGAAGGTCGCCGGGGCCGCAGTGGCAGGTGCTGCATCTCCAGTTTCAGGCATGGCCGGATCTGATACTTCAGCCCTGGAAGGCGTTTCCACTGAAGGCGTTTCGAGTGGGTGAGACAGAAAATCGAGGGCTCTTGGCGCGCGGGCAGGCTGAACGGGCGGGCGCTGCGCAGCGCAGTCTTCGTTGAGTGCGCGGGCAAGCCGGCGTTGCAGATCGCTTGCAGGTGAGGGCGGCGGCGTCAAAGCCGGTTCGGCGGGATGAGCGGGGTCGGCCTCAGCCTGACCGTCCCTGATCGACGGCCCTGGCAAAGCATCGGCAACAGGCGTTGCGATGGCGGCAGCGTGGGTCGGCCGGATTGGGCCTTCAGGTCTTATCTGCGGTGCCGGATAGGTCTGGCTTGGTGTCCGCGTAAAGCGGACATTGGGCGCCAATACGAACGGCCGCTGCCAGGTCGGCAGTTTGTCGGGGTCGAGAATGACAGCGTTGGAAGCGCTTTGCGCCTCCTCCTCCCGGCGTTCCGCCAGGGCACGGTCATCCGTCTTGCCGCTATCGGCGGGGTTGGAATTCAGGCTGGGAAATCGGGAAAGAGGCATTGTGAGCCGAACCATCAAACACGCTGTGAAACACCTGACTATGGATAGAAAATAAACCTTAACCACTGGTTTCCACCGGCGGGAAAAGAGCGGCAACCGTCCCAGCCAGATCGTTGGGGTTTTATGATTAAGGTTCTGAATTAAAAATATTTTCTGTCGACTTGGCTCCGTTTTGACAGGGCAAAAAACCTAAGGTGGCGCGGTGGCGATAGCGCGTTTGGGCAGATCTCAGCCGGGCATGTCGATCCTGCGGGAAAAGCTGTCGATTGGCTCCGGTCGACCGAAGAGATAGCCCTGTCCGATCCGGCAGCCCAGGAGCTTCAACGCTTCCAGTTGTTCTTCTGTCTCGATCCCCTCCGCAACACAATTGACCCCCAGCCGCTCGGTCATTGCCACAATCACGGCAGAGAGGTTCTGGTAGGCTGATTCTACGGTGAGTTTCCCGATAAAGCGGCGGTCGATCTTGATCGTGCTGATCGGCAGGCTGTCGAAATAGCCGAGCGAGGAATAGCCGGTGCCGAAGTCATCGAGTGAGATACGAAAACCATCGGCCGAAAGCTGTTCGATCTGCTGTGTTGCCACGGTCTCATGCATGGCAACGGCCTCGGTCACCTCGAATTCCAGCAGGTCCGGCGAGAGGCCTAAGGCCTGAACTGTGGCGATCAGCCATTCGGCAAAGCCTGGAATATTGAGATCGGCCATGGAGAGATTGACGGCGACTGGCGTTAGCCTGAGGCCGGCGGCGCGGCGCCTGCCCACCCATTCGGCGACCTGGGTCAGTACAAATTCGGTCAATGGCCGGGTCAGACCGATCGTTTCGGCGATCGGGATGAACTCGGCCGGGGAGACTGTCTGTCCGGCCATCGTCCAGCGCAGAAGCGCCTCGGCGCCACAGATGGAACGGCTTTCAAGATCGACTTTAGGTTGTAAAAAGACGGCAAATCCGGCAAAGGTGCGGGTGTGATCCTTCAATGCCATCTGCAGCATCTGCTGGCGCAGGACCGCCTGGTGTTGCGCGGCATCATAGATGACATGCTGCCCCTTGTTGTTCTGGCGGACATGAACGAAAGCCGCAGCTGCTGATCGTGACGCCTGAACCGGATCTGCGGGCAGTTGCGACAGCGGTACGATTACGGAGGTTGGCTGCGGCGCCAGTTCGACATCATCAATCCGGTAGGGGCGGTTCATGGTTTCGGCCAGTCCCTCGGGTGTCATGCGCTTTTCTTCATCAATCACGCCGAGCGCGCCTTCGGCGACCAGAGAGATGCGGCAATGGCCGTGACCAAGCCGGTCCAGCCTCTCGTAAGCCTTCTGCATGAGCCGGATTGCTGTCGATCGTCCGAAGGCTGCAACGAGGGGCTGGAAGGCCGAAACCTTGATTTCTATGACCTGTCCGTTGCTGCCCCTGGCAATGGCCTGCGCCAGGGCCTGTTCAAAGGCATTCTGGTTGGGAAGATCGAGTACCGAGTCATGAAAAGCCAGTCGATCAAGTGCCTCGATCAGCGCGAGATTCTTGAAACCGATGGAGATATTGCTGGAAAACAGTCTCAGGAGGTCGAGATCCTCGCTGTCAAAGGTGCCTTCCGTTTCAAGGACGGCAAACATCTCGCGACCGTTTTCGTTGCGGAAATGGAGCCCCATATAGCCGTCGTTGAAGACGGGTTCATCGCTGTTGCGATGCGATTCAAATAGGCGGGTTATGGCTTCTCCGGTGTCGGCCAGGTTCGCGCCGGTCAGGGCGCAGAAGCTGCCAATGCCCAGAATGACCTTCATTTCGGTACCGTCACCGGGCTGGATGCTGACAAAGCCTGAAGGCTCGAGTCGGAGCAAGGCGGCAATCTGGGTCAATACCCCCTGGGCAAAGAGTTCAAGGCTTGTACGCTGAAAGATCTGGCGCGCGCTCTCTATGATCTGTTCGAGCCCTTTGCGGCTTTTCGAAATGGCGCGAATGCGATCATAGGCACGGATAGCAGTTGTCAGCACGGTGATGAGCCGCGTTCGGGTCAGTTCTTCTTTGGTGTGGTAGTCGTCGATTTCATAATTGGTAGCGACGGCGACTTCGGGTGCATAGCCGGGATAGCCGGTGCGCAAGACGATCCGCATGTCTCCGAGGCCCGCGCCGCGCAAGTCTTCAACCAGCTTGAGGCCTGCATCCTGTGTTTCCATGACAACATCAATCAGCGCCACGGCAATATCGTCGAGCGTCGCAATCGCCGCCTGTGCTTCTGATCTGGAGGCGGCGAAAAACAGCTCAATCGGCCGGTCGAGAATGGTAATGCCCCGCAGTGCAAATTTTGTCGCCCGATGCACGTCCTCGTCATCATCAACGACGAGGATCTTCCAGCTGCGCGGCGCTTTGGCTGTCCCATCGGCGGCCTGCAGATCGTCATAGATGTCAAGCGGGCGTTCATCTTGTCTCATGGCGTGCTTCCTCGGTAGTTTGGGGCGGGGGCGACAAGGGCATAACAAGCGGAAATGATATTTCTACCTCGGTGCCGTTGCCCTCCTGGCTGGAGAGCTCGATCCGGCCACCGAGGATCTCTGTCACGATGGTGTGGACAATCGACAGGCCAAGGCCGGAGCCGCCTGCTTGCGAGCGCGTGGTGAAAAAGGGTTCGAATGACCGGGCCAGCACATCAGCCGACATTCCCTTGCCATTGTCAGAGACGGAGATGACCGCCGTCTTCCGACTGCCCTTGTATATGCTGATCGCAATTGTGCCGGTGTCTTCAGGGCCAAAGCCATGAAGAAGTGCATTTTCAACCAGATTGCTGATTACCTGAGCGAGTGGGCCGGGATAGCCGTCTATGCGTAAAGGCTCGAGACGATCGTAGATCAGCGCAACCCTGCCACTCTTGAAAAGCGGCGACAGTAGATGGAGTGTATCGATGATATAGCTGTCGAGCACGAAGCTGCGCCGGCGATCACTGGTCTGATCTATGGCAACCTGCTTGAAGTTCCGGATAATCTCCGCGGCGCGGGTGAGAGACCCTTGCAACATATCGGCACCATCCGAAATCTCGGCAATCAGGCTTTCAAGACGGTTGCGGCCGATGCGGCCACTTGCCGTCTCGAATGTCAGTGTTTTCGTGTGGTCGCTCAAGGTTGTCGAAACCGTGAGGGCATTGCCGATTGGCGTGTTGAGTTCATGGGCGACGCCAGCAACAAGACCGCCCAGGCTTGCAAGCCGGGTAGACTGGGCCAGCTGAAGCTCGGCCTTGCGCACCGCCGCTTCTGCGCGCTGCCGGGCGGATACCAGCCGGGCCACAAAGGCCGCCAGCATGAAGCTGCAGACCGTGATGAGTAAGATGGGCGGCCACATCTGAGGCGACCAGATTCCGGCTGGCTCTGCATAGGTGGTCATGAGATACCATGTCGCTTTCCGCGTTTCATCCTCGTCAATGGCATCCCCCTTGGGGGTAAGGCGGCGAAACACCACATGTTTGCCCGCATCGGAGAAAATGCCGTCTCCCTGTGATGTCATGTTTGCCCACAGGGCCGGTTGCCTTGCCGCCAGCCTGCGATCATGGTTGAGCATGAACCCCCACAGGTCTTCTTTCGGAGCGCCAGCAAGCCAATATCCCTCGGCGTTGAGAAGCGCGATATCGCCGAGCGGGCTTGCAACAAAGTTCTTCAGCCCGTCGATAAGCCTGCCCGCATCGAGGTTAATGACGACGACACCGGTTGGTGCTCCGGCGACAAAATTTACCGGCATGGCCAGGCGAAGCATCGGGCGCCATGGCACTTCAATCACCCCATGTTCGATGTTGAGATCCAGTGGCGAGATATAGATGCTGCCTTTTGGTTGCTGCAGTGCAGCGGAAACATAATAGCGGTTGGCCTTGCTCTGCAGTGCATCTGGCGTGACGTTGATGATGTCCGAGCCGTTGCGATCGATCCGAACGATCTCATTTCCTGCGACGTCAATGTAACGAAGCTGGGCGATGTCGCGCTTGCTCGCGACCCATGCGATAAAGTTGCCCGCAAGCCGCTTTGGGCCATCCTGATCGTCAGAAATCGTCTTCAGGGCGCTGCTGCCTGCAATGACCCTGAGATCTGCCGCGTAGCCTTCGACGAAGCTTGAAAGCCACAGGCTCGACTGATCAAGAGCTGCAGCCGCCACAAGCTCGTCATGTTGCGTCCTCAGTTCGCTGTCGAAAACATGAAATAATTGCCAGACTGTCAGCGCTGTAAGCGCAAGCCCTGCAAAAAACAGGGCGGTCAACTTCATCTCGGAGATGGTCGGGCGTCGGATGACACGTTTGCCCGACAAGCTTCCATGCCTGTACATGTTGACTAAATTAGATGTGAAGTTGTTATGCAATTCTACCATGTAAAGACAATATTATAACAACATGAAAAATTGCAACTGGATTGTTTAGATTCACATATAACTGAAAAGTTCTGACTTTTTCCTTTGTGTGTATTTAAGTAATTACCTATTAATCGGACTTTTTCTGGTATAATGCGGTGCGTTGCACAAATTCTTTATACTTGTATTTATAAAAATTTCAACTTATTGACGTATTTCATCTGGGGGCTGGCGGACCGTTTCTGCAGACGCATCAGTCTTTTTGGACAGAAAGTGGAAAGCTGACGGTCTGGCGCAGGCCGCCGCTTAGGCGATTCTCGATTGTGATCGTACCACCGAAACGTTCAATGATTTCCTTGGCGATGGCAAGGCCGAGGCCTGCGCCCGGAAGGGTCTTCCGCCGTGCCATATCCACGCGGAAGAAGGGCTCGAAGACATGGGCGAGAAGCTCATCCGGGATGCCGGGACCATTGTCGTCAATCACTAGCCGCACTGTTGCATGCTGGCGCTCCAGCGTGATGGTTGCCCCGCCGCCATGGGTTGCGGCATTGACAATGAGATTGGAAAGCGCGCGCTTGATCGCCAGTGGTGCCCCCGAAATCAGTAGTGATTTCAGAGTTCTGGCGCTCACCTCCATGCCAAGGGGCTTCAAGCCGTCGACCACTTCATCAATGAGGCGGCCAATGTCGATCTCTGTCATGGTATCATTGCTGACTTCTTCGCGCACCAGCCGGATGGCGCTGTCGGCAATCGAATCAAGCTCTTCGAGGTCGGAAAGCCATTTGGCCCGCTCTTCGTCATCCTCGATGAATTCGGCGCGCAGGCGCATACGTGTCATCGGTGTGCGCAGGTCATGACCGGCGGCGGCGACCACGCGCATGCGGCTTTCTGTTGCGGCCTTCAGGTGGGCCGAAAGGCGGTTCAGGGCCTTGGCTGTCATGCGTGTTTCCGTCGGTCCGATTTCCGGCACATGCGGCAGAACGCCTTCCGGGCCGATCCGCTCGATTGCGGCCTGGATCAGGCGCAGCGGCCTGAGGATCATCGAGGCGGCGAAGACGGAAATCGCCGCGCTGCCCATGACGATCAATGCCACCCAGATCGCCAGCACGATCAGGGCATCGCGCGGCGGCCTCGTATCGGGGATGGGCAGAACCAGCCACTGGTTCTCGCCCAGCCGCACGGCTGCTTCGAGGCTGGCATTGTTTCTGTTTTCAGAAATGGCAACCTCGTTGGACAGTCCCTTGTGGCGCATCGCCTTGGCGAGCATGGCCGAATAGTGCTCGTCCCTGGCCCCGTCGGGCGGCTCTCCTTGCAGCTTGATGCCAAGGGCGGCGGCCAGTTCGGGCTGTGACATGGCGAGTGTCGCATCAATATGGATCTGGTTGGCGATCGGGCCAAAAACGGCGGCGGGAAAAGGGTGTTCGAGCGCCTTGATCGCGGCAAAGGTCGCAAAGCCGACAACTGATACAATCGACAGGACCAGAAGAATGATGATGCGATTGCGCAGCCAGTTCATCGGCTGATCGCCTGGGCTCTGACTGGAAGCGTCAGCTGATAGCCGCCATTGCGGACGGTTTTGAAAATCGGGCCGGAATCACTTTCGCCCAGCTTGCGCCTGAGCTTGCTCATCAGCACATCGATGGAGCGGTCCAGCGGATCGCGTTCGCGTCCCTGGGTGAGATCAAGAAGCTGATCGCGGGACAGAAGCCGGCCCGGCCGGTCGAGGAACACCGAAAGCAGTTCGAATTCACCGCCGGTAAGCTCGATATCTGCACCGTCGCCACGGGTGACGCGGCGCAGTTCCGGGTCCACGGTATATTCTCCGAAACTATAGATCCGGGCTTCCTGCGATGGCGGCGTGTTTTGCTGGCTTCGGCGCAGCACGGCGCGGATGCGGGCCACGAGTTCGCGTGGATTGAACGGCTTGCCCATATAGTCGTCAGCACCAAGCTCAAGACCGATAATGCGATCGACATCTTCCTTGAGGGCGGTCAGAAGGATCACCGGAATATGCGGCACGCGACTATAGAGGCTGCGGCAGATATCGAGACCGGAACCATCCGGCAGCATGACATCCAGTACAATCAGATCCGGGTTGCTGCTCTCGATCTGTTCTTCATAGCCATGCCGATCGCCCGCAAGGCTCACGCGGAAGCCCTGGCCACCGATATAGCGGGCCAGCAACCGGCGAATTTCCATGTCATCATCGACAATCAGTATGTGCTCTTCCCTGTTCATGTTCTTCGCTTGCCTCATTACGTGCGAAATAGGAAGTATTTCGCCTCACCACGCCAGTGGATTCTTGCGACGGAACATTGCCGGAGTGCAACTGGCAACGTTCAGTTACAAAAATAGGGTCCCTCAGAAACAAAACGAGAGCGATTAACCAATCGCAGCAACGTAACACCCATAGCATCCAAGCCAATCGGGGCCGGCCGGAACAGGTCCCGGTGCGGAGCGTTGTTGCGTGTTTCTCGACCCCCCTCGGCAGATATCGCAGCGACGCTCCACCTTGTTTTTCCTGCAAGACGAAGCGCCGCGCCTGAAAAGCCTCTGAAACCCTGCGCGCCTGGCCTCGTCGCTGCCACCCTGCCAGCCGGTGAGGGTCGGCGTTTCACGGAGACTATTGAATGCGACTGACCAGATCGACCACGCTCCTCGCTGTGCTGGGACTATGTGCAGCACTTGTCGGCTGCAGCGAACAGTCCTCGACAAAGGCCGGAGCCGGTGCAGCACCCAGCAAAACCCAGGTCAGTGTCGTGACGCTCCACCCGCAGTCGGTCACCATCACGGCGGAGCTTCCGGGCCGGACCAGCTCGTCGCTGGAGGCTGAGGTTCGCCCGCAGGTCACCGGCATCATCACCGATCGTCTGTTCGAGGAAGGCAGCGAGGTGGAGAAGGGGGCGGCGCTCTACAAGATTGACTCGGCTGGCTACAAGGCAGCCCTTGATATCGCCAAGGCCCAGTTGCAGCAGGCCGAAGCGGCCGTACCGAGTGCGCAGGCCAAGGCTGACCGTTACGCCAAGCTCTCCAAGAATGAGGCGATCAGCGAACAGGATGTTGATGACGCCAAGGCGGCGCTGGATGAGGCGAATGCCGCGGTTGCTGCCGCCAAGGCCTCTGTCGAAACCGCGAAGATCGATCTTGACCACACCACCATCACCGCGCCGATCTCCGGCCGTATCGACAAGTCGTCGCTGACGGTCGGCGCATTGGTCACAGCAAGCCAGAGCGATGCCCTGACGACGATACACAAGATCAATCCGATCAATGTCGATGTGACCCAGTCCAGCACCAACCTTTTGAACCTCAGGCAGGCGATCGCCCAGGGCAGGGTGCGCATCTCCGGTGAAGGCGTCAAGGTCAAGCTGATGCTGGAAAATGGCATGGTCTACCCTGTCGATGGCAAGCTTGAATTCTCCGAATCGACGGTTAGCGAGACCACCGGAACCTACACGCTCAGGGCTGTCTTTGATAATCCCGACCGGCTTTTGCTGCCCGGCATGTATGTCCATGCAATGGTGGAAGAAGGTGTTGCCGACAATTCTTTCCTCGTGCCGCAGCGCGCCGTTTCACGCAACACCGATGGCCAGGCGACAGCCTATTTTGTCAACGGCGATGGCCAGGTTGAACAGCGTGTGCTCGATGTCGGCCGCAGCGTCGGCAATAACTGGCTGGTCAATGCCGGTGTCGAGGATGGTGACCGTGTCATCGTTGAGGGCTCGCAATATGTGCGCGAGGGCCAGGATGTCGACACCGTCGAGGTCACGATTGACGAGACCACCGGCGAAGTTGAGAGCCGGGATCAGAGCCTGAACGGAGCGCCCAAATCGTCCAGCGATGTTGCCGCCAGAACCTCGGCATCCGCAACCAAGGCGAATTGAGGTCCCCCATGTCGAATTTCTTTATCAGAAGACCGAACTTCGCCTGGGTGATCGCCATCATGATCATGCTGGGCGGTCTTTTGGCGCTCAATACGCTGTCTGTTTCACAATATCCCGATATCGCGCCGACGACGGTGCGTATCAATGCCAGCTATTCCGGCGCTGACGCCACAACAGTTGAGAATTCTGTCACCAAGATCATCGAGCAGGCCATGACCGGGCTCGACAATCTTGATTACATGACATCGAGTTCAACCTCGTCCGGTTCATCCTCGATCACCCTGACCTTCAATAATGAGGCCGATCCGGATGTGGCGCAGATGGAGGTGCAGAACAAGCTGCAGCTCGTCACCTCGCAATTGCCCGATGCGGTGGTCAATTCCGGCATTTCGGTCAACAAATCCTCCTCCAGCTTCCTGATGATTGTCGGTTTCGTGTCGACCGATGGCCGCATGTCGGCGGAAGATCTGTCGGACTATGTCGACAGCACGCTGAACGACACGTTCAAGCGGATTGATGGTGTCGGCGGCACCCAGCTTTTCGGGTCAAGCCATGCCATGCGCATCTGGCTTGATCCTGACAAACTGGCGAAATACCAGCTGATGCCGAGCGATGTTTCCTCAGCGGTTTCGGCCCAGAACACGCAGGTGTCAGCCGGACAGCTTGGGGCTCAGCCTTCCGTTCCGGGCCAGCAGCTGAACGTCACCGTCACGGCAGCCAGCCAGCTGCAGACGGCGGATCAGTTCCGCAATATCGTGCTGAAAAGCACGACCGATGGTTCCGTCGTGCGCCTGAATGATGTCGCAACGGTGGAAATCGGTGCGGAAAACTACAATTTCACCAGCGGCTATAATGGTCTTCCGACCGCCGGTCTTGCCATCAACCTTGCCAATGGCGCCAATGCCATCAGCACCTCGAATGCGGTGAAGGCGGCTGTCGCACGGCTTTCATCCACGCTGCCTGCCGGTGTCGAGGTTGTCTATCCCTATGATACGACGCCATTCGTCGAGCTTTCGATCCATGAGGTGGTCAAGACGCTGATCGAGGCGGTTGTCCTCGTCTTCATCGTCATGCTGGTCTTCCTGCAGAGCTTCCGCGCCACATTGATCCCGACGCTTGCCGTGCCGGTGGTTCTGCTCGGCACCTTCGGGGTTCTGTCGGTCTTCGGCTATTCGATCAACACGCTGACCATGTTCGCCATGGTGCTGGCGATCGGTCTTCTGGTCGATGACGCCATCGTTGTGGTTGAGAATGTCGAACGCGTGATGCGGGAGGAGGGGCTTGGGCCCCGCGAGGCGACCATCAAGTCGATGGGCGAGATCACCGGCGCGCTGATCGGCATTGCACTGGTGCTGACCGCCGTTTTCATTCCGATGGCCTTCTTCGGCGGTTCGGTCGGTGTCATCTACCGGCAGTTTTCCGTCACCATCGTCTCGGCCATGCTGCTGTCGGTGCTGGTGGCGCTGATCCTGACACCGGCGCTCTGTGCCACGATCCTGAAACCGCCGAAACATCACGCGGCAACCCGCGGGCCATTCGGCTGGTTCAACCGGCTTTATGATGCCAGCGCCAATGGTTATTACCGGGCCAATACCGGCATTCTCAAGCGCTCCTTCCGCTTCTTCGTGCTGTTTCTCGTTCTGGTCGGCGTCATGGGCTTCATGTTCAACAAGCTGCCGAGCTCGTTCCTGCCGGAGGAGGATCAGGGTATCCTGATGGTCAGTGCCACGCTGCCGGTGGGAGCCACAAAGGATCGCACCGAGCGTGTGCTGAAACAGGTCACCGATCACTTCATGAATGACGAAAAGGATGCGGTTGAAGGCACGATGACCATTATCGGTTTCGGTTTCGGCGGAACCGGCCAGAATGTCGGCATGGTCTTCGTGCGGCTGAAGGATTTTGACCAGCGCACCGATCCGTCGCTCTCGGCCCAGGCGATTGCCGGGCGCGCCATGGGCGCCTTTGCCAAGATCAAGGACGCGAAGGTCTTTGCCATGGCACCGCCGGCCGTGCCGGGGCTCGGCAATTCGAGCGGCTTTGACTTCTACCTTCAGGATGTCAATGGTGCCGGTCACGACAAGCTGATGCAGGTGCGTAACCAGTTCCTGCAGATGGCGGGGGAGAGCCCGCTTCTGTCTGGCACCCGGCCGAATGGCCAGGAAGATACGCCGCAGCTGAAGGTCGAGATCGATCGCGACAAGGCGAGCGCGCTTGGCGTCAGCCTGTCGGATATCAACGACACGCTGTCGGCGGCCTGGGGTGGTCAGTATATTGACGACTTCAACGACAATGGCCGCATCAAATCGGTCTATATGCAGTCGGCGCCCGATTTCCGCATGCAGCCGGAAGATCTGGACAAGTGGCGGGTGCGCAATGATGACGGCGCCATGGTGCCGTTCTCGTCCTTCGCCTCGACGCGCTGGACCTATGGTTCGCCGAACCTGCAGCGGTTCAATGGTTCGTCGGCCGTGGAAATTCAGGGGGGCACTGCCGATGGCGTTTCCTCCGGTGAGGCGATGGCCGAGGTCGCCCGTATTGTCGGCGAACTGCCGCCGGGCTATTCCTATGCCTGGGCCGGGCTTTCCTATCAGGAAGAACTGTCAGGCAATCAGGCTGGCGCGCTCTATGCCATTTCGGTTCTGGTGGTCTTCCTCTGCCTGGTTGCGCTTTACGAGAGCTGGTCGATCCCCTTTGCCGTCATGCTGTCTGTGCCGATCGGCGTGCTGGGTGCACTCGGGGCGGCGCTTCTCTTCGGTCAGACCAATGACGTCTATTTCAAGGTTGGCCTTTTGACGACCATTGGTCTGGCAACCAAGAATGCCATTCTGATCGTTGAGTTCGCGATCCTGCGGCAGGAGCATGGCGAAGGGCTGGTTGAAGCGACGCTGAACGCTGCCAAGACCCGTCTGCGGCCGATCCTGATGACGTCCTTCGCCTTCATTCTCGGCGTTCTGCCGCTGGCCGTCGCCACGGGAGCAGGTTCGGGTGCGCGCAATTCCATCGGTATCGGCGTCACCGGCGGCATGCTGGCGGCAACCGTGCTCGGCATCTTCTTTGTGCCGCTGCTGTTCGTGCTGGTCTCAAAGGTCTTCCGGCGCAAGGTCGGTCAGGTGAAAGAGCTGCCGGATGAGGGGGCGGAAGATACTGTCTCCGAGCCTCTGCCGAAAGCCTGAGGCAACGAAAATCATCCGCTTGAACACACCCCCTCGCGCAGACGCGCGAGGGGGTTTTTTGCGTTTCGAACGCTTCTTTTGTCCGTGGGCCTTGACGAAAGTGAGGACAATGAAAGAAAAATGCATACTAGTTGCAGATCAGTCATATTAATGATGGTTTTGCTCTGTCATTTGTTCAACGAAAGCATTATGCCCTAACACGCGAAACTGTCGGCTTTCACCCATGGGACCCGCAATGCGCGATCTCCACACGAGATCGTCGTTGTCAGCCGGCGGAGGAGAAGCGGTCCCCGAGACATTGTGGAGAGTTCGAAATGGATATCCGTTATTCCGTCAATCAGAAGGATTTCAAGCGTTACACGACCGAGGAAGTGCGCGATGAATTCCTGATCGAGAACCTTTACGTTGCCGATACAGTCGTTGCCGTCTACACGCATATCGATCGCATGGTGACGTTCGGTTGCATGCCGGTCAGCGAAGCCGTGTCGCTCGACAAGGGCATCGATTGTATGGGCACGTTCGGCACCAGCTACATTCTGGAACGCCGCGAGATCGGCATTTTCAACCTCGGTGGAGCAGGCTCGATCGAAGCCGATGGTGAGACCTTCGGTCTGGATTTCCAGGATTGCCTTTATATCAGCCGCGGCACCAAGAATGTCGTGTTCAAGAGCGCCGATCCGGCCAAGCCTGCCAAATTCTACATGGTTTCTGCCCCGGCGCATAAGGCCTGCAAGACCACCTTTTTGAAGATGGCAGACGCGAAGAAGGTTCCGATGGGCGACACCGCCACGTCGAACAAGCGCGTCATCAACCAGTTCATTCATCCCGACGTTCTGGAAACCTGCCAGCTTTCCATGGGTCTGACCCAGCTGGAGCCGGGCAATGTCTGGAACACCATGCCGGCCCATACCCATGAGCGCCGCATGGAAATCTACACCTATTTCAATCTGCCGGAAGATCAGTCCGTCTTCCACATGATGGGCGAGGGCAAGGAAACCCGTCACATTCTGGTGCAGAACGAACAGGCCGTGATCAGCCCGTCCTGGAGCATCCATGCCGGCTGCGGCACGACCAACTACACCTTCATCTGGGCGATGGGTGGCGAAAACCAGACCTTCAACGACATGGACGTTATCCCGATCAACGAATTGCGTTGATCGCTGATATTCACCGTCCATCCCACTGAAGATCTCTCAAGAACGGAAAGACCCGATCCATGAGTTTTGCAGACAATTTCTCCCTCAAGGGCAAGGTTGCCCTGGTAACCGGCGCTTCCTACGGCATTGGTTTCTCCATCGCTTCGGCGCTTGGTGAAGCGGGTGCGACCATCGTCTTCAACGACATCAATGAAGACTTCCTCAACAAGGGCCTTGCCGCCTACAAGGAAGCCGGAATCGATGCCAAGGGCTATATCTGCGACGTGACCGATGAGCCGGCCGTGCAGAAGATGGTGGCCCAGATTGCCGAAGATGTCGGCCCGGTCGACATTCTTGTCAACAATGCTGGCATCATTGCCCGCACGCCGATGCACGAGATGGAAGCCAAGGATTTCCGCAAGGTCATCGATATCGACCTGACGGCCCCCTTCATCGTTGCCAAGGCGGTTCTGCCGTCGATGATGGAACGCCGGAGCGGCAAGATCATCAACATCTGCTCGATGATGAGCGAGCTCGGCCGCGAAACGGTTTCGGCCTATGCCGCTGCCAAGGGCGGCCTGAAGATGCTGACCCGCAACATCGCCTCGGAATATGGCGCTTACAACATCCAGTGCAACGGCATCGGCCCGGGCTATATCGAAACGCCCCAGACCGCACCGCTGCGCGAGCCCGGCCATCCGTTCAATTCCTTCATCCTGGCCAAGACCCCGGCAAACCGCTGGGGCACAACCGGCGATCTGAAGGGCCCGGCCGTCTTCCTCGCCTCTCAGGCTTCGGATTTCGTCAACGGCCACGTGCTTTATGTTGATGGCGGCATTCTCGCCTATATCGGCAAGCAGCCGTAATCGGTTGGCACCGTGAAAACGCGCGTTATATAGACGCTATATCAGTTGCAGGCGGCGGTTCGCGTCGCCTGCATTCTTTATATTGGGAAGACCCGAATGCGGCTGTCCTCGCGATGGCCAGAAGAGGAGCGGGAAGATGAGCAAGAGCGACACTGAGATTGAAGCGATTGCCGCAGCCTTTGTCGAGGCGCGGCGCCAGGCAACCAAACTCGACGATTTCCCCGGCGATCTGCCGGCCACGCTGGAAGAGGCCTATCGCGTGCAGGACAAGGCGCTGGAACTGGACATGCGCCCGGTCGGTGGCTGGAAAGTCGCTGGCGTTCATCCTGATCTGCAGGCAAAGCTCGGCGCAACCCGCATTGTCGGCCCGATCTATGCTGACAATATCCGTCGTATGCCCAAGGGTGGCATGGCTGAGGTCAGCGTCTTCGAAGGTGGCTTTGCAGCACTTGAGGCCGAATTCACGGTCGTCTTCGCCAAGGATCTCGAAGCCGGTCCGAACGGTTTCAGTGATGATGTCATTCTGAACGCTATCGGTGCGATCCATGCGGGTGCCGAGATTGCTTCCAGCCCGCTTGCAACGCTGAATGCGCTTGGCCCGACCGCCGTTGTCTCCGATCACGGCAACAATGCCGGTGCCGTTGTCGGACCGGTTATCGATGGCTGGAAGCGGCTGACTTTTGATGCGATGACCTCGCGGATGCTGGTCGATGGCGCGGTTGTCGGTGAGGGCTCTGCCGCCAAGGTTGCCAATGGTCCGCTCGAATCCGTCCGCCTTCTGGCGGAAAATCTCGCCAGCCGCGGCCGCATTCTCCATGCCGGCGATGTCGTGCTGACCGGCATGACCACCGGTATTCATGAAGTGCTGCCCGGCGCCTGCGGCCGGGCTGAATTTGCCGGTGCAGAAGCTTTTGAGATCGTCGTCAAGGCCGCAATGCCACGCGGTTGATTTCGTTCTGGTTCTCCATTGAAAAGCCCGCCCGGTCGATACCTGGCGGGCTCGGACTGCGAACAAACCGCGCCCGCTTTTTCTGACGTCATGCCTGTGCTTGTCACAGGCATCCAGCCGACGAGCGTCCGCGCGGCGAAAGACTCTTAAAATCCAATGCTATGAAGAGCCTGGATCCCCGTGACGAGCACGGGGATGACGACAGAGGGGGAGGCTATTCCACCCCAAACAGGCAATCTGAATGGCTTTCTCAGCAGCCTGAGCCGCCGGGCAACCACCCGGCGGGCTTTTCCGTTGCGCAATCGGCAAAGGCTGCTCAGGCAGCCGGCATTTCCAGCGATGCCATGTCGATGACGAAACGATAGCGCACATCGGCTGCTTCCAGCCGCTTATAGGCCTCGTTGATCTCATCCATGCGGATCATTTCGCATTCCGGCAGAATGTTCTTGCGGCCGCAGAAATCAAGCATTTCCTGGGTTTCGCGAATACCGCCGATCGGCGAGCCGGCGATGCGGCGGCGGCCACCAAGCAGCGGCAGGCTGCTGAAGGCCGCCATGGGGCCGATCTGGCCGACGAGACAGATGGTGCCATCGATGTCGAGAAGCGGCATATAGGGCGAAACATCGTGCTGGACGGGGATCGTGTCGATGATGAGATCGAAGGAGGCTGCCGCCGCTTGCATCGCTTCTGGATCAGCGGAGACCAGGAATTCATCGGCGCCGAGTTCCATGGCATCGGCCTTTTTCGACGGGCTGCGGGAGATCACCGTCACCTTGGCGCCCATGCCGACGGCCAGCTTGATCGCCATATGGCCCAGTCCGCCCATGCCGGCAACGCCGACACGGCTGCCGGGGCCGACATTCCATGTGCGCAATGGCGAGTATGTGGTGATCCCGGCGCAGAGCAGCGGGGCCGCGCGGGCGAGATCGAGATTTTCCGGTACGAAAAGTGCAAATTCCTCGCGCACGGTCAGATGTTTGGAATAGCCGCCGAAGGTGTTCTCGCCGGTCACGCGGTCGCGACCATTATAGGTGCCGGTGTTGCCCTGACGGCAGAGCTGTTCCTCGCCCTTGCGACACTGGTCGCATTCCATGCAGCTGTCGACCATGCAACCGACGGCGGCGTGATCGCCAACCTTGAATTTGCTGACGGCGGAGCCGACGGCGATCACCTTGCCGACAATCTCATGGCCGGGCATGGCCGGATAGACACTCCAACCCCAGTCATTGCGAGCGGTGTGCAGATCGGAGTGGCAGACGCCGCAATAGAGGATCTCCATGACCACGTCATTGTCGCGCGGTTCGCGACGTTCGAAAGAATAGGGTTCCAGCGGCGCGTCGGCCGAGGTGCAGGCAAAACCAATCGATTTCATGGGGCAACTCTTCATAGAGGTGAAAATGGCGCGCATGTGATCGGAAACCGAGCCGCATCCGCTTTTACAAGATAGGTGTAATTCGCGTGATGTGAAGCCCGACCAATGGCGCTGCCTTGATGGCAGCGCCGCGCACGCAATTTGCCGCAGGTTGTGCCCGTTTCGCAGGCTTGACAAAAGTTTAGGCAATTTTTAGCTTTGATCAACATCACATTCCGACTGCAATGGGTAAAAAGCTTGGCGCCGGAATCCGCTGTATCATCACGGAGTCCAATGAATGGCCAGGAATGGGCAAGCCTATCTCGACACGATCAACAATGACAACCGCACCGTCTATATTGACGGACGGAAGGTCGATAATGTTGTCACCGATCCGGCGTTTCAAAACGCGGTAAAATCGGTGGCGGGTCTTTATGATTTCCAGGCCGCGCCGGAAAATATCGATGACATGACTTTCACATCGCCTAAGACCGGCGAGCGCGTGTCGCAGTCCTGGTTTCTGCCGAAAAGCTGGGAAGAACTCGTCTTCCGGCGCAAGGCGCTGGAAAAATGGGCGGCTCAGACCTGCGGCATGATCGGCCGTTCGCCTGACCATGTTGCCTCGACGATTTCGGCTTTCCGTATGGGGTTGCCGGCATTCGAGGAGTTCGATCCCAAACGTGCCGCAGCCGTCAAATCCTATTATGAATATGCCCGCGATAATGATCTGTTCCTGTCCTATGTGATCATCAATCCGCAGGCGGACAAGGCGAAATCCGCCGGTGGTCAGCCCGATCCCGATCTCGTCTGCCGGGTGGTCGATGAGGATGCCGAGGGGATCACCATCCGTGGCGCCAAGATGCTGGCAACCAGCGGCGTTCTGGCGGACGAACTGCTGGTCTCGGGTTTTCAGGCCTTGCAGCCGGGGGATGAGGCCTATGCGTTTACCGCTGTGACGCCGATCAATGCCAAGGGGCTGACGCTGATGTCGCGGCGCTCCTATGAGAAGGACGCGACGTCGTCTTTCGACTATCCGCTTTCCAGCCGTTTCGATGAGAATGATGCGGTCGTCTATTTCGATGATGTGAAGATTTCCTGGGACCGCGTTTTCGTCAATCAGGACCTGAAACTGGCGCAGGCGCAGTGGCACAATACCCGCACCCATGTCTATCAGAACTACCAGTGCATCATCAGGCTGATGGTGAAGCTGCGTTTTCTGATCGGGCTGATGCGCAAGATTGCCGAGACCAACAACATCATCAACTATCCGCAGGTGCGCGAAACGCTCGGCCTGATGGCCGCCAAGGTCAATAATATCGAGGCGCTGATCACGGCGATGGAAATTTCAGGTGAGGTGCATAACGGCTATTTCGTGCCGGACCGCACCATGCTGTGCACTGCGCAGGTGATTGCCCAGACGACCTATCCGGAAGTGGTCGAGACCCTGCGCACGCTCGCTGGCGGCGGTCTGATCATGGTGCCGTCCTCGGTCGAGGATTTCGACAATCCGGTCACCGCCGCGATCATCGGCAAGACCCAGCGCTCGGCCATCTGCGACAGCAATGAACGGGTCAAGCTGATGAAGCTCGCCTGGGATGCGGTCGGCTCCGAATTCGGCTCGCGCCATCTGCAATATGAAATGTTCTATTCCGGCCCGGCCTTCGTCACGCGCGGCAATTCATTCCGTTTCTATGACTGGGATGGCGTGAAGGGCTTTGTCGAGGATTTCATGGGCAGTTATGACGTGCCGAACCCGATCCGCGATGCGGCGGAGTGAAATGATGCCGACAATCGACGATATCGCCAGAAGCGCCTTCATCACGCGTTTTGACGCGCCCATGGCGAGGGGTAAGGGCGGCCCGCTTTCAGGCTGCAGTTTTGTCGCCAAGGATCTCTTCGACATTGAAGGCCATGTTACCGCCTGCGGCAATGCGGACCGCGTCCGTGACGGCAAGCCGTCGCTGTCGACGGCGCCTTCGGTGCTGACGGCGCTGATGAGCGGTGCAAGCCTGATCGGCAAGACCCACACGGATGAGCTGGCCTGCGGCATGTTCGGCATGAACCCGGCCTTCGGCACGCCGATCAATCCCGCAGCCCCGGACCGGGCGCCGGGCGGCTCGTCGTCCGGCTCGGCCGCTGCCGTCGGTGCGGGCATCGCCGATTTCGGCATCGGTTCGGATACCGGCGGGTCGATCCGCGTTCCGGCCAGTTTTTGCGGGCTTTACGGACTTCGCACCACCTTCGGCCGGATCTCGACCGCCGGTGTCATGGCCATGGCGCCGAGTTTCGACACCGTTGGCTGGCTGGCGCGAGATGCGAGCATGCTGGCGCGGGTCGGGGAGGCTTATTTCGGTGCTTTTTCGCGCGATATCGCCGCGCCCCGGCTGATGATTGCCCGTGATGCCTTTGATATTCCGGTCAACGGCATTGGCGAGACATTGTTGAATGCGGCGCAAAAGCTTGGCCCGGCGCAGGACATCACGCTCTATGAGGAGGGCGTCGAGCATTGGCTCGATACCTTCCGGCCATTGCAGCTTCACGATCTCTGGGCAACGCTCGGCAATTGGTGCATGGAGCCGGGCCGCGCGCTGTCGGAATCGGTCGACCAGCGCATCAACCTGTCGAAGACCGTCGATCCGGAGGCCCATGCGAAAGCGGTCGTCAATCGCGAACATCTGACAACGCGGCTTCTTGATCTGCTCGGCGATGATGGCATGATCGTCATTCCGACGGCCCATGATCTGCCGCCCTTCCTTGATGCCGATGTTTCTGCCCAGATCGTCTTCCGCGAAAAGACGCTGGCGCTGACCTGTGTCGCAAGCCTTTGCCGTCTGCCGCAGATCGCCATCCCTGCGGCCATGGTCGATCGCTGCCCGGTCGGGCTGTCGGTGATCGCCGGTCATCGCGGCGAGGAGCGGCTGCTGGCCTTTGCCGAGGCGCTCGGGCCGCTGGTGGAGCGCCCATGATCAACGACGGCGACCGCGACTTCATCGGCTATGGCAAAACCCCGCCGGACCCGCAATGGCCGGGCGGTGCACGCATGGCGCTGGTCGTCGTGCTCAATATCGAGGAGGGCGCAGAGGCCTCCATTGCCGATGGTGACAGCGCAAGCGAGGTCGGGCTGACCGATGGCATCCCCGGCGAAGTGCCGGCCGGAACGCGCGATTTCGTCGCTGAAACGCTTTACGAATATGGCAGCCGGGTCGGCTTCTGGCGTCTGTCTGAGTTGTTCTTCGACCGGGGCCTCAAACTCACCGTCAATGCCTGTGCACGGGCGCTGGAAAAGACGCCGGAGATCGGCCGCGAGATCGCTGCTGCTGGCTTTGATCTTTGTGCCCATGGTGATCGCTTCGCCCGGCATTTCCTGATGAACGAGGCGGAAGAGCGGAAAGTGATTGCCCGCACGGTTGAAAGCCTGCAGTGCACGGTCGGCACCCGTCCACTCGGCTGGCAGAGCCGCTATTCGCCGAGCGCTGCGACCCGCAGGCTGCTGGTGGAACATGGCGGCTTTCTCTATGATGCTGACAGCTATGCCGATGATCTGCCCTATTGGGTGAAGACGGCCGGTTTCTCGCATCTGGTCGTGCCGCATTCCTTTACCCATAATGATAACCGGCTTGCGACCGCAAAGCTCGGCACGGCCGAGGATATGTATGCCCATCTCGCCTCTGCTTTCCGTGTGCTTTATGCCGAAAGCGCCCGCCGCCCGCGGATGATGACGGTGAGCCTTCACGCCCGCATTTCCGGCCAGCCGTCGCGGTTCGAGGCGGTGCAGCGTTTTCTTGATCTGGTCGGCCAACATCCCGATGTCTGGATCGCCGGGCGTTCCGAGGTCGCGCGTCACTGGATCGCAACCCATCCGCCGGAGGCAGGCGCATGAACGGCACGGTGCTGATTTCCGGCGCGCTGGTCGCCGACCCCTTGTCCGGTACGGTCGAACATCGCGATCTTCTGGTCAAAGCCGGACGGATTGATGCCATTGCCAGGCCTGGCACACTTGTCGGCAAGACCGTGGTGGATGCCTCGCGGCGCATGGTGATCCCCGGTTTGATCAACAGCCACACGCATGGACATATGAGCCTCAACAAGGGCATGGCCGAGCGCTTCATGCTGGAGACCTCGCTCAGCCATGCAGCCTGGCTTTCGGGGCGGCGCTCGCCCGAAACCATCTATGCCTCGACGCTTCTCGCGGCTGCCGAGATGCTGAAGAAGGGGGCGACGGCCTGTTTCGATCTCGTCTATGAATATCCGTTGCCGACGGTCGAGGGCTTTTTCGCCTGCGCGCGCGCCTATGCCGATGCCGGGATCAGGGCGCGGCTGGCGCCGATGATCTCCGATCTTTCCTTCTTTCAGGCAATCCCTGGCCTTGCCGATACCTTGCCCGATGATCTGAAGGCCGCCGTTTCAGCACCGATTGACGGGGCTGTGGTACTGGATGCCGTGCGCGCTATCTTTTCCCGGCGCGACGAACTGCCTGAGGGCATCGAACTCGCCATCGCGCCGACCATTCCCCATCATTGCTCGGAGAGATTTCTGCTGGCATGCGCTGAAATCGCGGCAGAATTCGAAGTTCCGATCCATATGCATGTGGCCGAAAGCCGGTTGCAGCGGGTGACGGCTTTCCAGAAATATGACATGTCTCCGGTGGCCTATCTGAAGGATCTTGGCCTGCTGGGGCCGGATTTTGTTGCCGCCCATGCCGTCTGGCTCGACCCTGATGATCTTGACATGATTGCAGCGGCTGGTGCGAAAATTGCCCATGTTCCGGCAAGCAATATGCGTCTTGGCGTCGGCTTTGCCCATGTGCGGCCGATGCTTGAGCGTGGCATCACCGTCGGGCTTGCCACCGACGGCGCCAACTCCTCCGATGCACTGGACATGTTCCGCGCCATGCGGCTTTCTTCCTTCGGCGCCCGCCTCTACGGTGAGCCGGCATCGCATTGGCCAACCGCGCTTGAAACATTCCGCATGGCCACCACAGCGGGTGCAATCCTGACCGGGCGACCCGATGCGGGCCGGATCGCCGTCGGTGCCGATGCCGACCTCGTTTTCCTCGATCTTGATCATCTAGACTTCCTGCCGCTGAACGATCCGCTCAACCAGCTGATCACCAGTGCCGGGGCGGATACGGTACGCGATGTCATGGTCGCCGGACAGTTCGTCGTTCGCGATCGCATGCTGACGGCGCCTGCTTTTGATCGTCTTGCCAGCCGGGTGACAGAGGCGGTGGCGCAGTTGCGGGCCGATAATGACGATCTGAGCGCGCTTGCCAACCGGCTGGCGCCCTTTGCTGTTTCCCATGCGGAAAAGATGATGAGCGTGCCGCTGGCAATCGAACGGTTCATCCGGCCGGAAAGGGGATCTTCCAATGCATGATATGATCCATGCAAGCCCGCTTCATCTGCGCCGCGCGCTTGGCCAGTTTGCCACCGGTATCGCCGTGGTTGCTGCCCGTCATGACGGGCGCACCATCGGCATGACGATCTCCTCTTTCACGTCGCTCTCGATGGAGCCGCCGCTGGTCTTGTGGAGCCTGCGCGACAATGCCCGTTCGCGCCCCGTCTTCGAGGCGGCGGAGGGCTTTGCCATCAGTGTCCTGTCGGAGCGGCAGAGCCATGTCGCCGCGCATTTTGCCCGTGGTCAGGCCGATCCCTTTGCCACAGTGAAAACGATTGAGGCTGCAAGCGGCCTGCCGTTGATCGAAGGGGCGCTTGCCCATTTCGATTGTGTGACCGACCGGATTTATGATGGTGGCGATCATCGCATCCTGATCGGCCGGGTCATGGCGCTCAGGGTGGAGGAGGGGCGTCCGCTTGTCTTCTTCGCCAGCCGCATTTCCCATGGCGTCGTCCCAATGGAGGCTTCATCCCATGCCTGAACCCGTCCGTACCGGCTGGAGCCGGCTGTCAACCGATGCAGTGGCTGCGTCCGAGCGGCTGGATTACTGGCTTGCTGCCACCAATGCTGTCTTCCCGCCAACGGGTGTGCGGCGCGCCGATCCGGCAGGTTTTTACGGGAAGCTCTCCTGGCTCACCTTCGGCGAGATCACCATGGCCGATATCGTCTCCAATGATCTGGTGGTCAGCCGTGCTGAAGAACATATCGATCGCGATGACCAGTGGTTTGAGGTGACGCTGCAGGTCGAGGGCGTGAGCGCCTTTAATCAGGGCGGGCGCGATGTGGTGACGACGCCGCGTTCCATGGTGCTTTATGACAGTCGCAGGCCCTATCGCATGGCGTTTGAGGGGCATTATCGCCAGATCTCGCTGAAAGTGCCGCGCCGGCCGATTGTTGACCGTATTCCCCATATCGACCGGCTTCTGGCGCGCGTGATTTCCACTGAGCGCGTGCCGGGACGCTTCTTCTATGACTTCGTGCTGGCGCTGGCCGATATGCGTCAGGAAGAGGCGACGGCCATGCTGTCGGCCCGCATCGAAAGTCATGTCATCGATCTGCTGGCAACGGCATTGAGCGGGGTCTCTGAGGCTCTGCCGCTTTCGGCCGGGCGCGAGGCGCAGCTTGGCCGGATCAAGACCCATATTCTCGCTCACCTGGACGATCCCGCCCTGTCTCCTGCCGGTATTGCCAAGGCTGAAGGCCTGTCGTTGCGTTCGCTCTACGAGTTGTTCGAGCATGAGGAGGAGCGGCTGGTGCAATGGATCAAATCGCAGCGCCTGGAGCGTATCCGCTCCGATCTCGCAGACCCGTTGCAGGCAGGTCTGCCCATCACGACGATCGCACTCAAGCGCGGCTTCAAGGATTTTTCACATTTCAGCCGTGCTTTTCGCAGCCGCTTCGAAATCGCACCCAGAGACTACCGTCGCGCGCAACTTTGTTGCGTTGCGAAATAACATGGCTATGCTTTTCCGCACTGATGGACATGTCAGAAAACTGGAAAGCAGGCAGGGCGCAGGCATAGACTTGGCCCGTGTCATTCCGACTGGTTTTCGATGAGGGCATCAGCAAGAAGAGCAGACAGCAAGGGCTTGGGCAACTGCCGGACAATGGCGGTGATGTCCGGCTCCCTCTTTTAGAATCGCAAGCTTATGGGGAATGAAATCTTGAACGATCAGAGCAAACTTTCGCAGTTGCAGGCCCGCGCCCGCCATGACCTGGAATGCACCGATTATCCGGCACGTGAATGGGTCGAGCCGCGCGAATATCAAGGGCAGAAGGTAAAGGATGTCGTCATCATCGGTGGTGGCCAGACGGGATTGACGGTCGCCTTCAAGCTGATGCGCGAAAAAGTCACCAATATTGCCGTTCTGGAGCGCAGCGAGGCCGGTTCCGAAGGTCCGTGGTGCACCTTTGCCCGCATGATCACGCTGCGCACGCCGAAGACCGTGACGGGACCGGAGCTTGGCATTGGCTCGCTGTCGGTGCGCGCCTGGTGGGAAGCGAAATATGGCGTTGAAAGCTGGGATGCGCTCGGCAAGATCCCGAAGGAATTGTGGTGCGAATATCTGCTCTGGCTGCGCGAGACGGTCGGCATTCCGGTTCAAAACGGCGTCGAGGTGACGGATGTCGAACCGCTCAGCGATGACCTTTTCGCGGTGACGGCGAAGTCGGCCGAAGGCGAGAAAGTGCTTTACGCCCGCAATATCGTGCTGGCGACCGGCATTGACGGTTCTGGTCATTGGTCCGTACCCGGCATCGTTTCTCAAAACCTGCCGCGCGAGGCCTATGGTCACACCTCCGAGATGATTGCTTTCGAAGCATTGAAGGGCAAGAAGATCGCCGTCATCGGCGCGGGTGCTTCGGCCTTTGATAATGCCGCCGTCGCGCTTGAAACCGGTGCTGCAAGCGTGAAGCTTTTTGCCCGCCGCAAGCGCCTGCCGGTCGTCAATCCCTATCGCTGGATGGAATATACCGGCTTCCTGCGTCATTTCGGCGATCTCGACGATGCCCGCAAATGGCGCATCATGAAGACGCTTTTTGACCGCAACCAGCCGCCGCCTGCCGATACCTACAAGCGCTGCGCCGATTTTGCCAATTTTTCGCTGAAGCTCGGTAGCCCGATTGATGGCCTTGCCTATAAGGATGGCAAGGTGCTGCTGACGACCCCGCATGGCACGGAAGAATTTGATTATCTGATCGTCGGGACCGGTTTCGTTAATGATTTCGCCTCCCGTCCGGAGCTCACCCGTTTTGCCGACAAGATTGCCGTCTGGGGCGATCGTTACACGCCGGACGCGCCGATGAAGGATGCGGTGATTGCCGGTTTCCCCTATCTCTCGGATTGCTTCCAGCTGACCGAGAAGGTGCCGGGCACGGCGCCCTTCCTGCGCCATGTCTTCAACTACACCTATGGCGCCATGCCGAGCCTTGCCGGTGCGGCGGGTATATCCTCGCTCAAATTCGGCATCGACCGGGTTTCGCGCGGGGTTACTCGTGAATTATTCCTGGCCGAGGCGGATGATCACTTTGAAGCCCTGAAGGCCTATGACGTGCCGGAACTGGTTCTGCCGGAAGATATGATGGAAGAACTGCCGGCGGCCAAAGCCTCATAAATGAAATGACGGATAACTGATGGTCTCGATTGAAAACCGTAAGCAGCGGATCGAAGAATCCAAGCGCAAGATACAGGCTCCTTTCCATGTTGACCCGGAGCTGTGCATCTATTCCCCGCAGGATAATGTCGATTCGCTTGCGCATCCGCGGATCGCGGCATGGCTCGATTTCGTCCGCGACGAATATCAACCCGACCTGCCCGAGGGGAAACGGCATATCTTGCTCTTCATGCCCTGCACGAAGACAAAGCCCTATCCCTTTTCAACCGAGCATCAGGCCATCAATCAGCGGCTGATTGCCGAAGGGTTTCGCCCGACCGGCAATCTGAGCCTTCCGCAAGACCTTGTGGCGCGTCTTGAAGACGGGATCGCGCCCGAGGTGCTCAATCTGACGCCGCTAAAAAACGACGCCGGCACGGTGATCCACCGCATGGTGATTTCCGAGCCGATGGGCGTTGTGCCCTATGAGCATATCGCTGAGTACAAGGGCCTTGCCTCACCGGCTTGCGCCTATGACGATCCGGGCCTGTTCGAAGGCCGGGGCAATGCGGTCTCGCCCTGGCGGGCCGATTGCACGGCGGTGAAGCTGTCGGATACCAAATGGCGCTGGGGCGATGAGGAAAAGCGCCATTATGTGCTGATGCATAATGCCATGGCCGATGCCGTGGCCGCCGTCGTTGCCCGGATCGGCGGCAACTATGATGATATCATTTCATGGGTCGCGCCGGGTCTCACCCATCGTTCCTTTGTCATCGCCGCCGAAGAGCGGTCCGAAAACAAGGTCGTGGCAAGGCGCAAGATCGGTTCCGGTTATCTGACGCTTGAAGGTGCCAATGACCAGTTGGCGAAATCCGCCCGCATCGAATGTCTGCCGACACTGGACCAGTGCCGGGATGCGGTTCAGCGGCTGATGCAACGGCTTGATATTTCCGAAAGCCACGCCCAGGCGATCTATGCCCGCGGCGGTGCCAATGCCACGCCGCTGGCCCTGCCGGAACTGCTCGACGTGCTGATGGCGCGTCTTGGCCTTTAGAAACATCTCAACAACAAAAACCGGGGAACCGATGAGCGCATTCAAACTGAAGCTGGGGCTTTCCGACAGCGACCGCACGCGCCCGCTTGCCAATGGCGAGGCGCCGATTGAAGGCATCGAAACCGAGATTTCGATGATGGGCGTGCAGGCGCTGTTCAACCGCCAGCTCTCCACCCATGATTTCGATGTATGCGAATTTCCGCTGGCGACCTATCTACGAACGCTGGAAACGGCCGAAAAGCCCTATCTGGCGATCCCGATCTTTCCTTCGCGGCATTTCCGCTTCTCCAGCATCTACGTGAAATCCGGTCGCGGTTTTGAAAAGCCTGCCGACCTTGCCGGAAAGCGCATTGGCATTCCGGTGTTTGATATGGCGGCCGCTGTCTGGCTGCGCGGCATATTCCACGATGCTTACGGCCTTGACCGGACATCGCCCACCTATGTGATCGGTGGCTTTGAAACGCCGCGCACCGGCGATGAACATCCGCAATTCTATCCCGAACAATTCACCTTCGAGGATCGCCGCGACATGGGGCTGGCCCAGCTTCTGGCGAAAGGCGAGATTGACGCGCTTTACACAGCGCGTGCGCCGAGCACCTGGCCCTCTGCCGAGGTCGATCGGCTGTTTGCCGATCCAAAGGCCACCGAGATCGGTTACTTCAACAAGACCGGCATCTTTCCGGCCATGCATGTTCTGGCGATCAAGCGCCCGATCGCCGAGGCGCATCCGCATGTTGTGCCAGCACTTTTTGATGCTTTCTCGCGGGCGCAGAACGTGGCGCGGGCAAAGCTTTTCGAGGCCGCCGCCCTTTCCACCATGCTGCCCTGGCAGATGGAGGCGCTTCTTGAAACCGAGGCGGTGATGGGCAAGGATTACTGGCCTGCGGGCCTTGCCGGAAACCGGGTCATGCTGGAAACCATCATCCGTTACATGCTGGAGGACGGGCTGATCACGACAAATTTCGCCGTCGAAGACCTATTTTCCGCCGATATGCTTGAAAGTTGAAATGATGCGCATCTGGATCAAGAACCCCATCGCCATGCTGGCGGAAAACGCCCCCGGCGGCCTTGTTGTCGAAGGTGGCAAAATTGTTGAACTGGTCGGCAATGACGGCCCGTTAGCGCCGTGTGACGAGGTTTATGACGCAAGCCGCCACGTTATCATTCCGGGCCTCGTCAACACTCATCATCATTTCTTCCAGACACTGACGCGCGCGCATCCCGGAGCCATCAACAAGGAACTCTTTCCCTGGCTGAAAGTGCTCTATCCGCTCTGGGGCACGCATCTGAACCGCGACACCTTCCGGCTTGGCGTCCGTCTGGCGCTGACCGAACTTTTAATGTCCGGCTGCACCACCGCGTCGGATCATCTCTATGCGGTGGCGGCTGACATGCCCGATGCCGTCGATATCGAGGCGGAAGAGGCCGAGAAGCTTGGCATGCGCGTGGCGCTGACGCGTGGCGCGGTCAATATGGGCTCCAAGAGCGGCGGCATTGCCGATGAGCGGCTGATGCAGGATTACGACGTAGTGCTTGCCGATTGCGAACGTGTGCTCGGCAAGTTTCATGACCGCTCTGAAGGTTCGATGTCGACGGTGGCGCTGGCGCCCTGCGCGCCTTTCAACGTCACCAAACAGCTGATGATCGATACCGCTATTCTGGCGGAAAAGCATGATTGCCGTCTTCACACCCATCTCGGCGAAACGCTGGATGAAGATGAATATTGCATGCATCACTTCCAGTGCCGCCCGGTTGATTATCTGGAGGAGGTGGGCTGGATGAATGACCGGGTCTGGCTTGCCCATGGCATCCATTTCACCGATGACGAGATCAAACGCCTCGGCCGCCATCGTGTCGGCGTCTGCCATTGCCCGACCTCGAACATGACGCTTGCCTCCGGCCAGTGCCGCACCAAGGATCTCGAGGCCGCTGGTGCAATCGTTGGCCTTGGCGTTGATGGCTCGGCCTCCAACGACAATTCCAACATGATGGAAGGGGTGCGCCAGGCGCTGCTGCTCGGCCGTCTGACCTATGGCTCATCGGCCATCACCCATCTCGACGTGCTGCGCTGGGCAACGGAAGGCTCGGCTGCCTGTATCGGTCGCAGCGATATTGGCAAAATCGCCGTCGGCTATCAGGCCGATCTCGCCTTCTTTACGCTGGATGAATTGCGCTTCTCCGGTGCGGGTGATCCGATTGCTGCCCTGGTCCTTTGCGGAGCCCACGCGGCGGACCGGATGATGGTGGCTGGCAAATGGCAGGTCGTCGACGGCAATCCGCTCGGTGTCGATGTCGGCAAGCTCCGGGAAGAGCATGGCAAGGCTGCGCGGCGTTTTCTGGAGGCGGCAACGTCTGCCTGACATCAAACCGCGATCTGCCGGGCCGTCTGTCCGGCAGATCCACCCCTTGCACTCTCCGTCATGTTTTGCCGCTTGGAGCGGCCAGCCGCTTTGCTGGCGGTTGACGTGTGATCACGGCTAAATCGGTGAGAGGCCGCAGCAAGCGGCGAAACCGATTGAGAGTGCCCCATGAATACGTCGTCCCGTGGAACCCAAGCCTGGCAGGTCATGGACCGTGCCCATTATCTGCATCCCTTCACCGATCACAAGGCGCTGCGCCAGAACGGCGCCCGCGTGGCGGTGAAGGCAGAAGGCATTTATGTGACCGACAGCGACGGCAACCGGATGATTGACGGGCTTTCCGGGCTTGGCAATGTCTGTCTCGGCTATGGCCGGGCAGAACTGGTCGAGGCGGCAACCAGACAGATGGCCGAGCTTTCCTATTGCCAGTCCTTCTTCAACACGACCCATCAAAGTGCGGTACTGCTCGCTGAAAAGCTGACGTCAATGCTGCCGGAGAGCCTCAATCACGTCTTCTTCCAGTGCTCGGGATCTGAAGCGAATGAAACCGCCATCCGCGCTGTGAGGCGGTTCTGGGATCTGGAAGGTCGGCCGGAAAAGCGGCTGATCATCGCCCGCGAAGCCGCTTATCACGGCTCGACGCACATGGCCGCAAGTCTCTCGGGACTGGCTCCGATGCATGGTGCCGGCGGCGATCTGCCGCTTGGCAATGTCCATCGGGTGAAAACCGCCTATCCTTACCGCAATGCACCCGATGGCATGGATGGAGAGGCATTCGGTGTTCTCGCCGCGTCATGGCTGGAAGACAAGATCCTGGAACTCGGGGCTGACAATGTTGCGGCCTTTATCGCCGAACCGGCGCAAAGCGCAGGCGGTGCCATTTGCCCGCCGATGAGCTACTGGCCGGAGATCCAGCGCATCTGCAAGAAATATGATGTGCTGTTGCTGGTTGATGAGGTGGTTTGCGGTTTCGGGCGCACCGGTCAATGGTTCGGCTGCGATTATTACGGGATCACGCCGGATTTCATCCAGCTCGGCAAGGCGATTACCTCGGGCTATATGCCGCTGTCAGCCTCGGTCATGGGCGACCGGGTTGCCGACACGCTGATCGAAAAGGGCGGCGAATGGGCCCATGGCTATACCTATTCCGGCCATCCGGTGAGCTGTGCTGTGGCGCTTGAAAATATCCGTATTCTGGACGAGGAAAAGCTGGTTGAGCGCGCGGGCGATGTGTTGGCACCGCTTTTCGCGAAGCAAATGCAGGCCTTTGCCGATCATCCGCTGATCGGGGATGTCCGGGTTGTCGGTTTGATGGGCGGACTTGAGATTGTTGCCGACAAGAAAACCAGAGAGAGCTTTCCCGAAGCGGCGAAGATCGGTGAATATTGCAGTCTTGAGGCCGCCCGGCGCGGCCTTGCCTTCAGGGCCAATGGCGATACGATGAGCCTGATGCCGCCTCTGGTGATCACGAGGGAGGAAATGGAAACCGTCTTTGCCATTGCCCGTGAAGCGCTGGATGCTACGGCAAAGGCCTTCGGGGTGATGAAATGACGTCAGCGCGTCAGTTCTACATCAATGGCGCATGGGTCGCACCGCTCTCATCTGACACGGGACCGATGATCAATCCGGCGACGGAAACTGTGGTCGAGACCATCGCCTACGGCAATGCCGCTGATGTTGACCGCGCCGTTGCTGCAGCACGTGCCGCCTTTCCAGAATTCGCCGAGACGCCGCGCGCCGAACGCGTGGCGCTGCTCCGCCGTGTCGCCGATCTCCTCGAGGCGCGGCAGGAGGCGCTGATGGCAGCCGTGACGATGGAAATGGGCTCGCCGCGCTGGCTCTCACGCGTGATGCAGACCGGCTCCAGCGTGATCTATTTTCGCGAAGCCGCCCGGGTGCTGGAGGCCTATGACTTCGAACGCCAGCCGGAGACCACGCTTGCCACGACGAAGATCGTGCATGAGCCGATCGGTGTTTGCGGGCTGATCACACCATGGAACTGGCCGCTGAACCAGATTGTCACCAAGCTTGCGCCGGCGCTTGCTGCCGGTTGCACCGTGGTGCTGAAGCCGAGCGAAATCTCGCCATTAAGCGCTTTGATGCTGGCGGATATCCTTGATGAGGCCGGTGTGCCGAAAGGCGTTTTCAATCTCGTCAACGGAACCGGGCCCGTGGTCGGGCATGCCATTGCGGCGCATTCGGATATCGACATGGTGTCTTTCACCGGCTCAACCCGGGCCGGTGTCGCCGTGGCGATGGCCGCAGCACCGACGGTCAAGCGCGTGCATCAGGAACTCGGCGGAAAATCGGCCAATATTATCCTGCCGGATGCCGATCTTGATCTTGCCGTCAGCGATGGCGTGGCGCGCTGTTTCATCAATTCCGGTCAATCCTGCATCGCGCCAAGCCGCATGCTGGTGCATGAAAGCCAGCTGGATCTGGTGCTGGCAAAGGCTGAGGCCGAAGCGCAGAAATACCGCGTCGGTGACCCGACGCTTGAGGAGACGACCACCGGACCGGTCAGTGGCCCTGCCCAGTTCGGCAAGATCACGGCGATGATTGCGCGCGGCCTGGAAGAGGGCGCGCGTCTTGTGGTTGGCGGGGCAGGGCGGCCGGACGGTTTGAACGGCGGCTATTATGTGCGTCCGACCATCTTCGCCGATGTGACGCCGGATATGACGATCGCTCGCGAGGAGATTTTCGGGCCGGTCCTGTCTGTCATGACCTATCGTGATGAGGATGAGGCGGTGGCGATTGCCAATGGCACGGCCTACGGACTGGCAGCCTATGTCTATAGCGGCGATCAGGACCATGCCAATGCCGTCGCGCTAAGGCTCCGTGCCGGCCGGGTGTTCATCAATAATCCTGACTTTGATTTCAATGCGCCGTTTGGCGGCTATGGCCAGTCGGGCAATGGCCGCGAACTGGGTGAATTCGGCATGCTCGACTTCATGGAAGTGAAGTCAATTCTCGGCTTCAGTTCGCGTATCTGATCCACCGATCCGCTTGCGACTTGCCCCGGATGGCTGACATCCGGGGCAACAGGCCTGGTTGGAGCAACAGGTGAAAAAGTGCACGTGTTATTCGTCTTGCCTGAACTCTAGTTCAGTCCGAGTTCGGCGATCCATTGCTCGATCGTGTCGCCGCTCGACATTTTCGGGGCGATCAGCCCGTCGATCATGAAGGTGGGGGAGACGTGAATGCCGTTCTGGCGGGCATATTTCGCATGCCATTTGAGCTCGGTCTCAAGGCCCTGCTGATCGAAGGCAGCCTTCAGCGGCACGCCGGAATAGGCCTCGATCCGGGCGATGATGTCGTTGGGCGTTGCACCCATGTTGGGGCCGCGGGCATGACCTTCAAATTCAAACTCCATGCGGTGCGCGCCAACGGCGGCGAAGACCTTTTTCGCCATTTCGCGGCCATCCGGCAGTGTGGAGGCTGCAATGATGCAGCGGGTGATGACGCCGGAAAACATGTGCCAGGGCTGTGACTGCAGCCGCAGTTTCACCGTCAGCCGGTCTTCGCCGGCGGCTTCCAGCAATGCATCCAGCTTGTTGAACGTCTTGACGCAGAAGGGGCAGGTCGGTTCCAGAAAAATCTCCAGAACGCGTGGTCCGTGGCCAAATGTCAGCGGCTCTGCCGTCCAGGGCGTTGTCGTCATGATGGGATCCTTTTGTCGGAGAGGCCTTGAAATGGCTCTTGGGCGGGCGTGAGCAAATCTCTCGTGCTCTTTGTGACAAGTCAAGCGTGATACCTATTTGAAACTGCGGGTT
This sequence comes from Martelella alba, assembly GCF_006516955.1. Taxonomy (GTDB): domain Bacteria; phylum Pseudomonadota; class Alphaproteobacteria; order Rhizobiales; family Rhizobiaceae; genus Martelella; species Martelella alba. The sequence goes on along the minus strand of NZ_VHLG01000011.1, from coordinate 169,798 downwards.
ATCCTGGTTTTACAATGGCGCTGCAACTTGAAGAATAGACCGTTCCCGGCCATACTCCGTTACCATAGACGCACGAGGCTTCAATATCGCGTATCGGCGGGGCAGGGGGCAGAAGTGCGCATCAGGGGAATGATATGACAGGCAAGGCATTTCGCTCGGTGCTTGTTGTGTTGGCGCTTGCTTTGGGCATTTCCGCCCGGATGGTGCCGGCGCAGGCAGACACGCTTTCGGATATCAAGGCGGCGGGTGCAATCCGCATCGCTGTGCCGGAGGATTTTCCACCTTTCGGTACCGAGGACCCAAGCGGTGCGCTGGTCGGTTATGATATCGATGTGGCGCAGTTGGTCGCCGATGATCTTGCTGTCCGTCTGGTTCTGGTGCCCGTGGCCAGTAATGAGCGGATCGATGCGCTTGTCAGCAAACGCGTCGATCTCATCATTTCGTCGCTGGGCAAGACCCGTGAGCGGAGCCAGGCAATCGATTTCTCGCATGCTTACGCCCCCTTTTACAGCGGCATTTTCGCACCGAGTGACATCAAGATCACCGATCCCTCGGATCTCGCCGGCAAGACTGTCGGGGTGACGCGCGGTTCGATCGAGGATCTGGCGCTGGCCGATATCGCACCCGCCGATGCCACGATCATGCGTTACGATGACAATGGCGCTACGATCGCGGCTTTCCTGTCGGGCTCTGTCGATGCGATTGCAACCGGCAACATCATCGCCGCGACCATTATGGAGACAGGGCTTCTGCGCCGGCCGGAACCGAAGTTCCTGATCAGCAATTCGCCTTGCTATATCGGAGTGGGTAAAGGGGAGCCTGCCTTGCTGAAGGCGGTCAATAGCAGCATCGACAAGGCGCTGAAATCCGGCGCGCTCAACGCTATTGCCTTGCGCTGGCTGCATGTCCCGCTGCCCTCCAGGCTTTGAGCCTCAAAGCCCGAAGATAGCGGGCCACCAGCCGAGCCCGACAAACAGGCTTCCGGCAATGCCGGGCAGAAGCGGCAGGATACGGCGCAGGGGGGAAACCTGCTGTCGCTCGAGAATGCGATAGCCGAGCCATATGCTCCAGATGAGCCCCGTCAGGAACAGCCCGCCACGGATGGCACCGGCCCCTGCCTCGCCGAGGCCGGTATAGCGCAAGGGGTCGAGAAGCTCAGCGCCGAGGCCGATGATCAGGCTCATCAGCGCGACCGGGGCATATTGATAGCCAAGCTCGGTGAAGAGCTGGCCAAAGCCTGTGTCCGCCCCGGCACGACGTGACAGCCAGGCACTTGCGCAGGTCAGTGTGGCCAGAACCGCCGTCAGCACCGCCATCACAGCCAGCATGAAGCCGACAATCATCACAAAGTCGAGCCAGCGGAACACTTCCGCGCGCGCGGGATGCACGCTCATCAGGAAGGCCGGGCCGACCTCGGTGACCCATGTCCAGTGATGGCGGATCGCGAACACGCCGAAAGCCTGGCGCCATTGCTGATATTGCGGCAGCACGAGCCAGAGGAAGCCACCAAGGGCAACACCTGTATCCATGAACAGGAACCAGGCTTCAGCGCGGTTGGCGCGGTGGTCGCGGATGTCCTCGATCTCGCGACCGGGGCGGCGGATGTCGAGACGGACGCTGCCGGCAGCATTGGGATGGACGCAGCGAAAGCACTCGATGCAATGGCGGCTTTCTGCCTTGCGGGGCAGGTCGATCATGGTCGGGCAGGCACCCTTTTGTGTATAGGCGTCGCCGCCGGGCAGCCTGATCTTGGGCGTGAACTGCACCGCGCCGAGGCGCGAATACAGGCCGAGGACGCGCCCGATCGGACAAAGATGCCGGCACCAGACCCGTTTCTTGCGGCCGTAAAGGCCACCAATCGCAATCGCCAGCAGCATGGTGCCGCCAAACAGGCCGGCTGCGGCCTCCGGGTGGTCGCGGACGCCAATGGTCTGGCCGTAGAGCGTCATGATGATGAAGCTCAGGGCCGGCGTTCCTTCCCACCTGATCCAGGCCGGGATCTTTGCCTGAAACCCGAAGCGGTTGGCAAGCTCCGAGGCCGCGCCCATCGGACACAATATGCCGCACCAGGCACGTCCGAAGACGATGACAGACAGAAAGACCAGCGGGAACCAGATCCCCCAGAGAAGATATTGCAGTGCAAGCGTCCAGTCTGAGAGCGGGGTCGTCTCCGGCTTCGGTTCCGGCAGGAAAAGCGGCGCGCCGAGCACAATGAGGAATACGACAAACATCAAGGTCTGAATCCAGCCGAAATGACTGCGCCAGCCTACCGCCAGGCCTTCCAGGCGCTCAAGCCAGAGCGGACGCGGGGGGAGGGTCGCGTTGACCGGCGGTTTCCTCACTGCGCGTCTCGGCTCGGGCAGAAAGTCCCGGTGATGATATATCTCTGTCATTTCAAGACTTTCGGCTGTCGGTCTCTACTGTTGGCAAGCAACGGTGCCGGTCGTGTCTTCAAGACGTCATGAAAACTAAATCAGGATAAACATTCTCATGTTTAGCACGGCACAACAGTAAATGATTTGACAACTATCAAGTGTTGTGTCGGATATTTAAAACTTTCTTTATTGACTCCAGATTTCTTCGGGTGAAACATTTACTGCATCGACGTCATCAACCAGGAAACGCCAATGCACCGCAATATGTTGTTCCGGACCGTACTGCTGTCCTCCGCATTCACCGCCGCCGCTGTTTTTTTCGCGGGCTCCGCTTCAGCGCTTGAATATCCTATCGGCGAACCGCAGGAGGCCGGTGGCATGGAAGTTGCCGCCGTTTACCTGCAGCCGATCGCAATGGAGCCGCCCGGCATGATGCGCGCTGCCGAAGACAGCGACGTGCATCTGGAGGCTGACATTCATGCGGCACGGGATAATGAAAACGGCTTCGCCACCGGAGACTGGATGCCCTATCTGGTCATCAGCTACACTTTGACCAAGGATGGTGCGACGGTCTCGTCCGGGCCGCTGATGCCGATGGTTGCCTCTGACGGGCCGCATTACGGCGACAATGTCAAGCTGGACGGACCTGGCGAATATCATCTGGTCTTTGCCATTGCACCGCCGGATGGCATGGCCTTTGGCCGTCACGTGGATGAGGAAACCGGTGTCGCGCCCTGGTTTGCGCCGTTCGAAACAGCCTATGATTTTGTCTATACCGGGGTGGGCAAGAAGGGTGGCTACTGATCGTCTGCACCATCAGGGCCGGTTCGCCGGCAGCGGCCTTGCCGCTGCCGGCCTGGCGATCGCTGTTGCTGGATTTTCAGGTCCTGCTGCAAGCGCCGATGATCCCGTTTTCACGATTACTTTTGATGACGGGGTTGTTGCTCCGCAGCGTCTTGAGGTCCCGGCCGAGACCCGGTTTGAGATCCAGCTGATCAACAACGGGGCCACGCCAGCGGAATTTGAGAGCATTCCGCTGCGCAAGGAAAAGGTGATCGGGCCGGGGGTCACGACCTTCATTGTGATCAAGTATCTCGATCCCGGCGAATATGCCTTCTTTGATGATTTCCACCCTGATGCCGCACCGGCCGTGCTCGTCGCGGTCGAACCGGAGGACTGACATGTTTGCATCCATTGCCTTTGTTGTCTGGCGTGAAAGCGTCGAGGCACTGCTGGTGATCGGAATTCTCGATGCCTGGCTGGTCAGTCAAAAGATCGCGTCGCGGCAGCCGCGCCTTTATCTATGGGCGGGCGTCGGTGCGGGTATCATCGTCGCCGGGCTGCTGGCGGCAGTGCTTCTCGTGCTGGGGGACGGTCTTTCGGACGATGCCCAGACCATCTACCAGACCGTGATCGTGCTTGTCGCTGCCGGATTGATCCTGCAAATGGTGTTCTGGATGCGCTCTCATGCCCGTTCCATGCGGCACGACCTGGAGACGTCGCTTGAAGGTGCGGTTGCCGCCAGGCGCTGGTGGGGCGTGTTCCTGCTGGCACTGGTGGCCGTGGCGCGCGAAGGCAGCGAAACGGTTGTCTTTCTTTACGGCATCCTCTCCGCCGGCGTGCTGGGATCGGTTTTTTCGGGTATCCTTGCCGGGCTTTGCGGACTTGTGTTCGCCATTTTCACCTATGGTCTTCTGATGGCCGGCAGCCGGATCATTTCTTGGCGGGTGTTTTTCCGCATCACCGAGATCCTGCTTCTGTTTCTCGCCTGCGGCCTGTTGATGACCGGCGTCGATGGTATGATCGATCTCGGCTTGCTGCCGCGTCTGTCACGGAGCCTGTGGAACAGCAATGCGTTGCTGTCGGATGGCACATCGGCCGGCGGCTTCTTCGCCGCGATGACGGGCTATCGTGCCCGGCCAAATCTGATGGAACTGCTTGCCTTTTGCGCCTATTGGTTGGTTGTCATCGCAATTGTCTATCGTCCGCGACGGCGGACTGCGATCGCCGGATAATACACTGAAGACGAGAGCAACAGGGGGCTGGCGCAGCGATGCGCCGGCCTTTTTGTGCGCCGTTCAATGCTGTGCCTGTCGAAAGAAAGCCTGGAGGTGCTCGCACGGCTGGTGCGGGACGGCCGTATCGCCTATAAAGCTGATAAACGCCAATTGATTTGGTCCTAAAGACATTTCCTGAATTTTGGGGGGCGGCATTGAAGGATATTCTCGTTCGCAACATCGTACCGATCGGCGGGGTCCTGCTGTCGGCGGGCGCAATCTCGATTGGATGGTACTGGGTTCTGATCCTGACCATCCCGGTCATGAGCCTTGCGGCCTATGACCTGTTTCAGTCGCAATGGACCATCACCCGCAATTATCCCGTGGCGGGGCGTATTCGCTGGGGGGCGCTCAAGCTCAGGCCCTTTATCCGCGCCTATGCGGTGGAGGATGATACCCATGGCACGCCCTATTCCTATGCAGCGCGCCAGCTGATCAAGACCCGTGCCAATGGCGAACCCGATACGATCCCTTTCGGAACCGAACGCGACACCTATGAGGAGCCGCATCACTGGGTGTGTCATTCGATGAGCCCGGAACCCAACCCGGACCAATCACCGCGTGTTCTTGTTGGCAATGAGCAGTGTTCCAAACCTTATTTCGCCTCTGTTCTGAATATCTCGGCGATGAGCTTCGGTTCGCTCTCGGCCAATGCGATCCGGGCGCTGAATATCGGTGCGCGGATGGGCGGTTTCTATCATGATACCGGCGAAGGCGGTGTCAGCCGCTACCATCTCGAACATGGTGGTGATCTTGTCTGGGAAATCGGCTCCGGCTATTTCGGCGCACGCGACAAGGATGGCAAGTTCGATCCCGCCATGTTTGCCGACAAGGCCAAGAATGATCAGGTCCGCATGACCGAGATCAAGCTGTCACAGGGTGCCAAGCCCGGCCATGGCGGCATGCTGCTGGCGGCCAAGGTAACGCAGGAAATTGCCGCCGTGCGCGGTGTTCCGGCCCATGAGAACTGTCTGTCGCCGCGTTCGCATTCGGCGTTTTCCACGCCAGCGCAGCTTCTGGAATTTGCGGCAAAGATGCGTGATCTTTCGGGAGGCAAGCCGGTTGGCATGAAATTCTGCGTCGGGCAGCCGCATGAACCATTCGCGCTAGTCAAGGCGATGCACACGACCGGCATCTATCCCGATTTCATCGTCATTGATGGCGCCGAAGGGGGCACGGGTGCCGCGCCGCTGGAACTGGCCGACTGGGTCGGCATGCCGCTCTGGGACGGGCTGCTTCTGATGCGCAATGCGCTCGTCGGCGGCGGCGTGAAGAAGCATGTGCGCCTTGCCGCCAGCGGCAAAGTCTTCTCCGGCATGGGGCTTGCCCACAATCTGGCGCTCGGCGCCGACTGGTGCAACGCGGCCCGCGCCTTCATGATGTCGGTTGGCTGTATTCAGGCGCAACGCTGCCACGAAGGAACCTGTCCGACCGGCGTTGCGACGCAGGATAAATGGCGTCAGCGGGCGCTGGTGCCGGAAGAGCAGGGGCGTCACGCGGCCCGTTTCCACAAGAAAACCCTGGAGGCGCTTGCCGATATCGTGGCGGCAGCGGGCTTCAAGCATCCTCAAGATCTGCAGCCGCATCACCTGATGCATCGTGTCGGTTCGTCTGGAACGATCTCGCTCGACAAGTTGCATCCTTTCCTGCCGGAAAATGTCCTGCTGGAAGATCCCGACAGCACGATTTACGGCGACTGGTGGCGGGCGGCGAGTTCCGACAGCTTCCGCCCCGTCGAGGATCTCGTCAACATCCGTGCAAGCGTTCAGGCATAATCAGCACTGCTTTCCTGTTGAAGCCTTAAGTCCGGCCAATGCACTTGGCCGGACTTTTTGTTGCAACCTTTTCTCTGTGCGAAAATATTTGCCACGTAAACCAAAGCGATTGACATATATCATTTGCAACCAGAATAGTGGGTCATGCGGCCACGCAGCGTCGTGAAAAAGGCCTGACAGGGGAGGCTGCCGCAAGATGTGAGCGCGTACAGCATAAAGGGGAATAATAATGGCAATGCGACGCGAGATTGGCCTTATGGGCCTGACATTTGTCGCCGTGAGCGGCGTTTTGGGATCCGGGTGGCTGTTCGCGCCGCTCGATACGGCACAGATGGCCGGTCCCGCTTCCTTGATTTCCTGGCTGATCGGTGCGGTGGCAATGCTGCTGATCGCACTGACCTATGCCGAGATTGCGACACTCTTTCCAATCGCCGGTGGTCTGGCCCGTATTCCGCAATTCTCACATGGGCGGCTTCTGGCGCTTGCCATGGGGTGGAGTGCATGGGTGGGCTATTGCACCACGGCCCCGATTGAGGTGAAGGCCTCGCTTGGCTATGCATCATCCTATCTCCCGTGGCTTACCAATGCCTCCGGCAATCTGACGGTTGAAGGCATGTTGGCGGCAGCGGCCTTTCTGGCGGTGCTGACTGTGGTCAACCTGTTCGGCGTGACATGGTTTGCCCGGCTGAACACGGCGATGACCTGGTTCAAGCTGATCGTGCCGCTGATTTTCGTGGTGGTGGTGATTGCCTCGCGCTTCGAGCCGGGCAATTTCACCAATGCGGCGGCAGGCGGTTTTGCGCCCTTCGGCACGGCCGGCATCTTTTCTGCCGTTGCCACCGGCGGCGTGGTCTTTGCCTTTATCGGCTTCCGTCATGCCATCGATCTCGCGGGAGAAGTGCGCAATTCCCAGCGTGTTATCCCATTGGCGCTGATCCTCTCGGTACTGATCTGCCTGTTTGTCTATATCGGCCTCCAGCTTGCCTTTATCGGCGCACAGAGCCCGGCGGATCTTGCCGGCGGCTGGGCCAAGCTTGAGGCCTCGCATCATCTGGGGCCATTGGGTGCACTGGCGACTTCGCTCGGCGTTTTGTGGATGGTGAGCCTGTTGAATGTCGCAGCGATCGTGTCACCGGCCGGCAGCGGTCTTGTGTCGACCAGCTCCAATGCGCGACTGGCGCTTGCCATGTCGAACAATGGCGTGTTTCCGCGCCTGATCGCCAGGCTGAATGTCTGTGGCGTTCCGGCCTGGGCGCTGCTGCTCAACTATGTGGTCGCGCTGGCCATGCTGATCCTGCTGCCCTTCAGTGCGATCCTGGCGTTGAATGGTTCAGCTGTTGTTCTGTCCTTCATTGCCGGGCCGGTTTCCATGGTGGCGTTCCGCATGCTGGTGCCGGGCGCGCATCGGCCTTTCCGTGTGCCGGCAGTCAAGACAATTGGCGCCGCCGCCTTCATCATTGCGACGCTGATGATCTACTGGTCCGGATGGAGCACGATGTGGCTGCTGGATCTGCTTCTGGCCATCGGCGCTGCCCTGTTCTTCATTCGCCTTGCTTTTATCGGGCGCGAGGATCTGGAGCCGCAGAGCGCGATCTGGTTCGGTATCTATATGGTTGGGCTGACGGTGCTGTCTTATTTCGGCGGTTATGGCGGTGGCATCGGTGTCGTGCCGCATCCGGTCGACAGTATCATTGCCGCTGTGTTCTCGCTTGCAATGTTCTTCATGGCGGTGAAAGCGCGGATCTCACAGGACATGTTCAACCGCTTCATGCATGAACAGAAGGTCTATGAGCGCGAGGAATATGGCCGCGCCGATGATGAGGACCAGATGGTGAGTTCTCACTAAATGCTGAGATGGCTGGAGGCGGCGCGGTCTTGCCTGGTTGTCGCCTCCGGAACAAGCCTGGCCCTCAGACGTTTTATCTTTCCCCGTGCAACAAGCGCAGGGAAAGCTGGCTGAAGGGAGGAATGCATGACTGCAAGACAGATCATCGGGACCGTCTGCCTGATCGGAGCTGCGGTATTCTTCCTCTCGGGATTTTCCCTTCCTGACGATCCGCCCGTTCCGCAAAGGCGGCCTGCGTTGGAGGCCGTCTCGCCGCCCGCCTCTGCAGGTGATGCGGCGGTGACGCTGGAGGAAACACCGCCGGTCCCGGATGCGCGAGCCGATAACCCGCCGGAAAACGCTGCGGAGCCCCCTCAAACGACACCGCCGCCAGCCGAGGATGCTGAAGCCTATGCTGCCTGTCTTGCCGATCTTTCAGAACTTGGCGCTGTCTTCGAAGAGGTTGCGCCGATCGCCGGCGATGGTGGTTGTGGTATCGCCAGACCAATCATGCTGAAACAGGTCGCGCAAGGGATTGCCTTCAAGCCCGAAGGGCCGATGCGCTGCAAGACGGCGCTGGCGCTGGCTGGCTGGGCGAAAGGCTTTGTCGATCCTGCTGCCCATGCGGCTTTCGGCCCTTCGGTTGATCTCACCGCGATCAATCAGGCCTCGACCTATGCCTGCCGCAGCCGCAATAGTGTTGCCGGCGCTAAGATTTCCGAACATGCCAAAGGCAATGCGGTGGATATCCGGTCGCTCGAATTTTCCGATGGAAGTGAGGTGATCCTCAAGCCGCGCAAGACCGACAGCGCGCTGATCGGTGCTTTTCAGCGCACCGCAAGTGCTTCGGCCTGCCTTTATTTCTCGACCGTCCTCTCGCCCGGCAGCGATGCGACCCATCAGGATCACATGCATCTGGATGTGATGGCGAGGAAGGGCGGATATCGCTATTGCCGCTGACCGCCCTCAGCTGGTGATGATCCATTCCTTGGCAGCGGCAAGCTGTTCCATCGGAAAGATTTTGACCTTGGCGGGTATCATGAAGCCAAACAGATGCGCCAAACGGCCGTAAGCCGTATGGTCGGTAACGATGGCGATGCGTTCGAAATCAAAGAAATGGCCGAGACCATATTTGGTGTCGTCCCACATCGCCCCTGCATCAGCGCCTTCAAAACTTTCCGCAATCACGCAGAGGAAGCGGCCCTTGCCATTGGCCAGCATGCCGTCCATGGCGGGAATCAGTGCATCCTCGTAGTCGTCCGAAGTCAGTGTACCGGTCAGTGAAATACCAAGGCAGTTGTCAGGTAAGTCGGGAATGAACGAAATCATCAACCTGTCCTCCAGCGTTGTCCCCCGGGACAGTATAGCCGGTTTTATGGGCTTTTGGCGCAAATTTGCTGTCGAATTTTAACATGACAAATTCGCCCATCTTAATACTTTACCTTTTTTGTCATGTTTTGTAAGCTCGGTCCATCGACATGGAATGCCGCAGTGATGGAGGGCAGGATGGCGAAGAAGAACAAGCGCAGAAACGACATACGGAAAGAGGCGACCGAGCTGGTCGCGCCGATGGCCGCGACAGAGGACGGGCTTTCCGGCCGCAGTTTTCTCTATGTTGGCGGGCGTGATTGCCAGGTTGCCCATCTGCGCCAGATAGCCGAGAGTTTTGGTGCGGAGCTTCTGCATCATGATGGCGGTCTGCGCGAAGCGGTCTCGCGGATTGATCGTGTGCTGCCGTCAGTCGATTGTGTTTTCTGTCCAATCGATTGCATAAGCCACGACGCCTGTGTCCGGGTGAAATCCGGCTGCAAGAAGTTCGGTAAGGCTTTCGTTCCGCTCAGAAACGGTTCAAAATCCTCTCTTGAGCGCGCATTGCAGACCATGAGTGAGCGCGACAATTGATCAGGGCCGGGTTTGAGGGGCGGTGTAGCTGCCTGATTGGCCTGCACCGCGTAACCGGCTTCAATGCCGATGGAACGCTTGCCTTGCCATTACTTGGACTTGCCGGGGAGCATTGCTGCGCTGCGCGGGAATCCGCCAAGATCCTGGCCTTTCCGAAACCGCAGCCGTGCCGCCGCCGTCATCGGGGCGGCGAGAGTGGCGACGTTATCAGCCTGAGCCTGGTGAAATCCGTCAAGCGCCGCCGCGCGCCGGGATCAGCGCCGCAACGGCGACCAGAACCCAGCTCAGGATGACGGACGACCCGCCGATGGGGGCGGCCAGGAAAAACAGGCTGGTTCCGGCGTAGGTCTTGGCGATAATATCGCCAGCAAAAAGCGCCGTTCCGAAAATCATCACAATACCGGCGGCAAGCGCTGCCTTGATGCGTCCGGAAAGGATTGCAAGGCCAATCAGGGCCGGGCCATGCGCCAGGCAGATGAGCGCTGCTGATTGCAGCATCGGATTGCTGCCATGATAGGCGGCAGCGGCAAGGGCAACGCCTGATGCGCCGATAAGGCCGGCAAAAAACAAAAGGATACGGCCGGGCAGGGCGAGGGCGGGCATGCGGTCAGACCTTGTTTTGCATATGGTGGGCAAGCCGCTCGATCGGCGGCAGAATGATGTCGTAAAGGCGCTGATTGTCGACCACCTCGCCAAGCGCCTGACGGAAGCATAGCAGCCATTCATCGCGCTCCTCCGGTCCGATCGGCGCTGGCATGTGGCGCATTCTGAGGCGCGGATGGCCGTGCTTTTCCGTATAAAGCGGCGGGCCGCCGAGATAGCCGGTCAGGTAATCGTAGAATTTGGCTTCCGATCCTGTGAGATCAGCCGGGTGGATGGCGCGGCAATGGCGGGCTTCTGGCAGCGTATCCATCAATTCATAGAAACGTTTCGTCAGGCGTCTGACGGCCGCTTCGCCACCGATTGCATCGTAGAGACTGATGGTTTCCAGCTTTTCCATATGGGATCCTGATTGGTGAACGGCGTTCAGCCGGGCACACAATGAAGCGCAATCTGCTTTTCTTCAAGGTCTTCGCGCAAGGTGGCGTCAAGTTCGTCACCGGTGAAAACGGCGTGAAACGTATTGAGCCCGGTCAGAAAATGCAGGCCCGGCCGGCCGAATTTGGTGTGATCGGCCATCAGGACACAGCGTTCCGCCGATGTGACCATCAGTCGCTTGGTCTGCACCACTTCGGGGTCCTGGTGAAAGGCTTCGCCGCGATAGACGGCCGAGACGGAGATGAAGCTGAGATCGGCTCTCAGCCCGCGCAATGCGTCCTCGGTCAAAAGGCCGAAAAAGCCGTTGAACTTGCTCGAATATTGCCCGCCAAGCGCCAGAAGCTCGATACCTGCCATCCCGGCAAGGTCGGTAATGACGGTGAGATTGTTCGAAATCACCGTCAGCGGCAGGTGTTCTGCCATGTGCCGGGACAGATTGGCGGCCGTTGAACTGTCATCGATGATCAGCGTCATGCCGGGTTCGATCAGTCGGGCTGCGGCTTCTGCCAGGCGTGCCTTTTCGGTGGCGGCCATTTTGCGGCGGTAGCGAAAATCGGCCTGAAACATCGCTGAAGACTGCACGGATGCGCCGCCGCGCACCTTGCGTAACTGCCCTGCCGCCTCCAATTCGTCCAGATCACGGTGCACGGTCATTTTCGATACGGCGAAGCGCTGGGATAGCGCCTCGACACTTGCTGCACCCTTTTCCATCAGCAGTTCCATCATCGCCTGGCGTCGCTGTTCCGCTTTCAAAAGGGGCTCCTGTGTGACCTGATTTGATGTAACACAACATTAGGTGCGAAATATCACATCTATAAACGGTTAAAATAACATAGAATGTGATATTTATAAAACCATATTGTGATTTTTATCCAAGACACTATTATTCGACAAGAATGCGGGTCCGGTTTGGGCGATCATGGCAGTCTTCTTGTCGATCCTCGCCCGAAGCCGGGCAGGCGTACTCATTTCAGGAGGTCATTTGAATGGCACGCATCACACTCAGGCAATTGCTCGATCACGCGGCGGAATACGGCTATGGCGTTCCAGCTTTCAACATCAACGATATGGAGCAGGGGCTTGCCATCATGGCAGCTGCCGACAAGACTTCCTCTCCGGTGATCATCCAGGCTTCACGCGGCGCCCGCGCCTATGCCAATGACGTGGTGCTGGCCAAGCTGATCGACGGTCTTGTGGAGATCTATCCGCATATTCCGGTCGTCATGCATCTCGACCATGGCAATAATGAAGCGACCTGCGTCACCGCTCTGCAGCACGGTTTCACCTCGGTGATGATGGACGGATCGCTGAAGGGGGATGGCAAAACGCCTGCCGACTACGCTTATAATGCTGGTATCACCCGCCGCATTTCCGACATGGCACACTGGGCCGGTGCTTCCGTTGAAGGCGAGATCGGTGTTCTCGGATCGCTTGAGACTGGCGAAGGCGAGAAGGAAGATGGCCACGGTTTCGAGGGTAAGCTCGATCACGACCAGCTGCTGACTGATCCCGCCCAGGCCGTGCAATTCGTCAAGGATACGCAGGTCGACGCACTGGCCGTTGCCATGGGCACCAGCCACGGTGCCTATAAATTCACCCGCAAGCCGGATGGCGAAGTGCTGGCCATGGGCGTGATCGAGGAGATCCATCGCCGTCTTCCCGATACACATCTCGTCATGCATGGCTCTTCATCCGTGCCTGAGGAACTGCAAGAGATCATCAACAAGTATGGCGGCGAGATGAAGCCGACCTGGGGTGTGCCGGTCGAGGAGATCCAGCGCGGTATCAAACATGGCGTGCGCAAGGTCAATATCGACACGGACAACCGCATGGCCATGACCGGTGCCATCCGCAAGGTCTTTGCTGAAAACCCCTCTGAATTCGACCCCCGCAAATATCTCAAGCCTGCCATGGAAGCCATGACCAAGCTCTGCATCGCGCGTTTCGAGGCTTTCGGCACGGCTGGCAATGCCGGGAAAATCAAGCCGATTGCACTTGCCGATATGGCGAAACGCTACGCCGACGGTTCGCTGGCTCCGAAGATCGGCTGAGTTTTCACCTTATCAATGCACTGACCCGTCATGCTCCGGCATGGCGGGTTTTTCATGGGCGCATTGACGGGTTTATTAGAGCGTTTCAGTCACAGGCAGCTGAGTTTGAGCGCAAGCCCGCCTGCAGCAAGATGCTGATCGTCGCTCAGCGCAACTGGAACCAGCTGCACTGTGATCTGCAATAGGCCTCGGGCGAGGGGAGGCTGCCGATGCCGGGGCTTATGCGGCCTCGGCATTGACTGGCAGGAAGACCTGCACCAGCATGCCTTCATTCGGCACGGCCTGAACGGTGAAGGTGCCGCCGAGGCTTTCAACCAGCTGGCGCGCATGGGCGATACGGGCGTTTTCAGGTTCGGCGGTCTTTCCGGTCGCCGTTGCGGCTGCCGGGCGGCGGCGGACCGGCGCAATCCCATTATCACGGAAACGCAACAGCGTTCCGCCATCCGGGGCGCGGGCGGTGGATACTACGACCTGGCCACCGGCAGGGGTGAAATGAACGGCTTCGTAAAGCAGGTCGAGGGCGATTTCCTTCAGCCGTTCGGCATCGGTCAGCGTGTCAGTCAGTCCGGGGGAGAGTGCAGCGCGAATGATGATCCGCCGGGCATTGGCGCGCGGCTGCACCATGCTCACGCTTTCGGCGATCACATCATTGATGCCGGAGGCCGACATGAGCTGGTCCTCCGTCATCTCCGGTGACGGGGTCTCACCGAGGATGTCGCCAACGGCGTTACGGGCCTGACGGCTTTTTTCCGAAACTTCGCGGGCAATCTCCTTGTAACGCTGATCGCCGAGCGTTCCATAGGGCTCATGGCGCAGCGTGTCACCAAGGGCAATAATGGCATCAAGCGGCATTTTGAGCTCAAGCTTCAGCATGGTGAGAAAGCTTTCCCGCTCCTGCTCGATACGGGTCACACTGCGGCGTGCGGCGCGAAGGTCATCTTCACGCCGTTTCCATTCGGAAATGTCGCGCAGCACAGCGCAGGCTCCGCCCGAACGCGGCAACCGCCCGAGCGTCATCACCAGCGGCAGCAGGCCGCCACCTGTCTCGCGCCCCATGACCTCACAGCCCTCATGCATCAGCGCCAGCGACTGCCCGTCGATCACCCGGTCAAGATAGTCCTCGATGTCATGGCGCGATTCTTCGGCAAAGAGCACGGTAAAGCGCTTGCCGTGAACCGTTTCGCTTTCGCGGCCGAAAAGGCCAAGGGCGGAAGCGGAGAGCGAGCTGATCCGTCCGTCGGCATCAATGATGACGATGCCGTCCGTCGTCGTATCGAGGATGGCCTGCAGCGCTTCGTCGTCTTCGTCATGAGCATCGAAAACGGCTGCGGCAACGGACGGTGCGGCAAGGTCGTTACTGGACACGGCAAGGAGCGCATGATCGCTCGGCTCGGTCCTGAGCGTCATCGACAGGGCGCGGCCGTCTTCGAAGCGGATTGATTGCAGATGCAGCGAAACCGGCAATGCGGTGCCGTCGGCGCGCATCAGAACCAGATGATTGCGGGCATCACGCTGGAGTAGATGATCCGGCCCGCCCGCAGCCGTGATTTCGTTGAGTTCCCTAAAGCCGCTCAGCGCCAGCATGGCAGGATTGGCATGGGTGAAATGGTCTCCGGACTGGATCAGCACAGCGTCCGGCAGGGCATCAATGGATGCGCGGTCAAGGGCCGGCCTGTCGGTGCGCTTTTCCGCTACAGCCGCGGTTGCCTCGCTGCCTGCAAAATGGGTCACCGTGCGCCTGAGGACCGGAGAGCGCTTTTCCTGTGTCTCCGCGATGGCGGCCTGTGGTCCGGATAGCGTCAGGGCGATTTCATCGAAGGCCTGGCGCTCGGCATCATTCAGGCCGGGAGTTGGGCGCTGGTCGGTTGTTACCAGGGCGAGCCCGGTTGCGTCGGGATCCTGCCGGGTATCGCCGATGCGGGCGAGGCCGAAACCGCGAAAGCCATTGAAGGCGCGCTTGCGGGAAAAGCTGGGCAAGGCTGCGAGATCGACCGGAATGCGCCTGTCCGTGCCGGCGACCGGCCACTCAACCGTTCGGCCGGACCAGGTGCTTGGCTGGGTCAGCAGGCTGGCGATCGCTGTTGCGCCGCTGACACCGATCTGGCTCTCGAGGTCTTCAAAGCGCAGCCCCACGATATCGGCGGCATCGACACCGACGGCATCGGTGAGTTCGCTAGAGACCTCGGTGAAACGTCCTTCGGCATCCGTACGCCAGACAAAGCGCAGAGGCCGTTTTGCAACAACGGGCATGGCAGCCGGTGCGGGAGCGGACCCGGCCTCCATCGTCGCAAAGCCCTCATCAATGGCGGCAATCATGTCGATCACGGAGCGGGACGTCGCTGGCAGCGGTGGCGCCTGGGTGATGTTTTCCGCAGGTTCCGGGTCGAACACCGGTTCGGCGTGTTCGCCGGAGACAAAGAGAATGAGGCGCTCGTCATCAAGCCAGGCGAGGCTCACGTGCCAGATGCCTGCCTGGGAACCGATGAGTTGCTGCAGACCGGGTGCATTGCTTTCCGGTAATGCCGCACTCATGGTTTCAAGGGTGGATGGGGCAAGGCCAATGGCGGAGAACCCCTGGCTTTCCTCAATGATCCGGCCATCATTGCCGAGGATCGCAAGCTGCGCTCCGTCTTCGGTAAAGCCGGCGGTCAGGCCGACGTTCGGCAGGCCAGGATCGGCATCGAAGACAAAAAAGTCGTCGCCGTCGACAGTGATCCGTCTCGCAAGAGCGGGAACGGCTGTACGGCGAAAACCGTCAAGGCGATGAATGGTGAAGTTACGGCTCTCGCCTGCATGGTCAAGGCCGCTGGCGGCGGCTGAAAACTGGCGAAGTGTGATGCTGTCGGGCGCAAAGCAGGCGCTTGTGGCTGCGGGAATGGTTTCATGGCCCAGCAAAGCTGCCCCTGCTGCATTGCAAAAGGCGATGCTGCTGTCGGCGCAGCGGATGGCAAAAAGCGTGTGACCAGCTGCAAAGGCTGCGCAGATCTGCGGATGAGTCGCGAAGTCGACAAAGGCAATCGGCTCGGTGGTCATGCTTTGGCACCCATATTTGCGTTTTCCGGACTTTCACCGGCCGGAAGCGCTCTTTCTGTTATCGGGCAGCCGGAGGGTCATCTCTCGCTTCCGCCCGTCTCTTAACCTATTCTTAATAATAGCATGAAGTCGCCGGGTCCAGATCGCCGGGCGCGCAATCGCTGGCCAAGGTTAATGCCGGAGGCCGTTTCAACAGCCCTGCCTGCCACCCGAAAGGTCGGGATCTGGTGGGGTGGGCAGGCGTTTCATGCACAATGAATTTGGTTATATGATGAAGAGGGGCTTGCAAAACGCTTCAAGTCCCTCTATGTCAGCCCGCGATGCATCACGCATCATCCTTGTGCGGTTGTAGCTCAGTTGGTTAGAGCGCAGGTTTGTGGCACCTGAGGTCGGTGGTTCAACTCCACCCAACCGTACCACTCTGTTTTTTCCGGTATTTAACGCATTCGCACATTGGCAAATCCGCCATTGGCGGGGCAGGCGTTCCTGTTCGTCTGGCGCTGTGGGTGACTGTTTCTATGCCTGGTGAATATACGCCTTCAGCTTTTCGATCGGCATCGGCTTTCCATAAAGCCAGCCCTGTATGATAAGCTCGGGATGGGCCGCAGACAAGCGATTGGCTTCGTCCTGCCGCTCGACGCCTTCGCAGATCAGTTTGACGTCAAGGGTATGCGCCAGTTCGAATATCTTGTCGACAACGGACATGCCGATATCGGTGCGCGTAGCCATCTGCACAAGCGACTGATCGACCTTGATTCCCGAAATCGGCAGATTGGCAATATAGGACAGGCTCGAATAGCCGGTTCCGAAATCATCGATAAAGATCTGAAAGCCGGCCTGTCTGACCTCCTGCATTCTGCGTGCGAGGTGTTCGTGGCTGGCCGTTGATCTCTCGGTCAGCTCAAGGGCGATCTGTTCAGGCAGAACCGAATGGCGGGCGGCCTGCTTTTGCATGAAGTCCAGAAAGTCTGGCTGAAGGAAGTCATCGGCGGTGACATTGATGCTGACATAGAGGCGCCTATCGGCCTGCAGATACGGTTTCATCTCCGTCAGCGCTTTCTTGGTGACGCTTTGTGTTATCTGATAGGACAGGCCAAGCGTTTCGGCGAGCTCTATAAAGTGGAAGGGGGAGATCAATCTGCCATCGACGTCGACCAGCCGAACGAGCGCTTCGGCACCGACAAGGCGCTTTGCCTGGTGATGCAGGATCGGCTGAAACAGCACCGCCAGGCGGTCTTCCCTGATGGCGCGTTTCAGCCGTTTCTCAATAGAGGAGCGGCCATTATCGACATAGGCGATCACCAGCCCGAGCCATGCACCCGTCAAGATTCCGGCAAGCGCCACGCCGAGGCTTTTCGATGTAGCAGCGCCGTAGAAGCCTTCGAGTCTCAGGCGCGCCACAACGCATATATCGAGCGGCGAACAGCTATAGAAAAAGCGATTACGGTCAAGATTGACAAGGCCGGGATTGATGGCGAGGTCTGCGCCCATATCTTTCGTTTCACCGAAACGCCGGAAAATATGCGAACCATCACGAGTCAGAACGACGATACCCAGTCCGGCCGGCAAATCCGAAACTGCATTGAAGGCATTGGGGGCTGTAATGACGGCACTGTCTTCGAACGCGGCGATATCGACGGCAAGGCCACCAGGCAGAATGCCAGCCTTTTCACGCCATAGGGCGGTGTGGGTTTCAGCGGCGATGTGGTCGGGTGGCGGCAGCAGGGCCGGCTCATTCAGGCGTCCCCAAATGGCTGTGCAGACGAGGCGGCCTGCCGAAACCCGACCGACATCTTTCAGGTATTCGGCTGCAAACGCCACTTTGCGCAATGCTGTCAGATCGGCGTCGGAACAGATTTCACCGGTTTTCTGGTTCAGTAGAGTAAGCGTGTCGGAACTTTCCTTGCCGACTGAATAGGCCTGCCGAAGCACAAAGCTGCCGTAATGTCTGACCGTCGTTTCCGCAGCATAAATCTGTGACAATGCAAAGGCGCAGAGAAACAGGATCGCACCGCCAAGCGCGCAGGCTCCTATCAATAAGCGGTAACGCCAGAAAAGCGTCATCCGATCTGCTCCCCATTCAGACCCAGGCCGACTATCTGTGCCTGCTTTGGCAGGCAGTTACAAGTCCTCACTGCCCGGCCGTCTCTTTCATTCGTCCTTTGCCTTGGGGGGAACCCGCAGGGCGGTCATTTGAAAACAGGTCGCGGGCTGATATCGGCAAATTCCGCAGGCCAAGACGGATATTTCAGTCCGATGGCATCCGGCAGTGCATGGAATTTCAATGTCTATCGTGCCGATATTCAAGTCAAAACAGACAGAATGTCATTTTCATTGACGGTGTGAATTGTAGAAAAAAATGTAATATAAATATTTTCCCTATTGCCCTCTCTATCTGGATTCATTTTAAAGTAAGTACTCATCGAATGCGGAGAATGACGTCCGAGGTTATACCGGATTGTCAGGGGATGTGTGTATGATACAGAAAAAGAGAGGCGGCTTTACTGTCGGTGTTGCTGCAAGGCAATCATCGCGGCAGACGGAAAAGGCGAAGGTGCGGTTTGTTGCGTCATCGATACTCTTCCAGTCAACTGCGCTTCTCGGCACACTGGCGGGCGTGCCACTTCCGTTTTATTCACGCGGCTACAGCCGTGCCTATGCACAGTCGAACTGTTCGCCGTCCAGTGTAACGACAGAGACCGGCTCGAATATCAATTCTGATCAGTTCTCACAGAGAAATGGTGATATTGCTGCCGAGACGATCACCTGTACGATTGATGCGGGCAATCTGACCACATCGCAATATGCCTATGGCGGCTCCTACATGGCCGTGATCCGCCCCGGCGAGGGCGGCGGCAATGACGATACCTATCGCGGCCACATCTATTCCGTTCATTCCAACTGGGGTTGGACCGGCCTCGGTCTGTCGATCACCAACAATGCCGATATTGCGGTGACTGAGGCTGCTGCCACCGAACTTCTGATACAGCCGGGCGATGGCATTTCCGTCGGCGATCTGAAGATTGCAAAGACGCAGACGGCAGGTCTCAGTGCCGTTTCGCTCGGTGCGCTCAACTGGAGCGGCTCGGATGACATGATGGAAACCGGCGCCGGCAACGGCGGTGATATCAAGATCATCAGTTCGGGTGACGTTTCAAGTACGGTCGGTGGTGGCATCCTCGCCCTTTCCAAGGGCGGGACGTCCAAACATGCCCACGATACCGGAAAAGCCTATGGCGGTGCGGCCGGGGCTGTGTCGGTGCATTCGACCGGGGTTGTTTCCGGTACTACTTTTGGTATCGCCGCGCTCAGCATTGGCGGTCCTTCAACCTATAGCAGTGATGATGATCTGGCCGGCGGTGGCACTGCGCATGTTGCCTCCGTCTATGCGGGCAATTCAGTTTACGCCACGGTGAGCGGGCCTGCGATCATTGCTGCCTCTTATGGCGGCAATACGCCCTATAATACCAACCAGTTTGGGGATAACGTCACCGGAGGCGACGGTGGCAGCACCTGGGATCTGGAGTTATACAACCCGGTTGCCACGATCACGCTTGGCAGTTCATCCAAAGCGATGACGGGAACCATTTCGACGCAATTGGCCGGTGCGGTGCGTTTTTCGACCGTCAATGGCGAGGTGCAGTTGACGCGCAAAACCGGTGCTGCGCTGCTGGCGATTGCCCGTGGAGGCGATGGCCTGTCGCGTGATGGCAAGCTGGCGCCGTGGGGCGGGCTGGCCGGTCCGGCTGAAATCAATGTCTATGGTGCGTCGTCAACGAAAATTCTGACCTATGGCGACAACTCGCCCGCAGTTCATGCCCTCAGCCAGGGCGGAACATCCTATCAAAGCGGCAAGAAGGACAACGAACAGCCGGGAGGCTATTCCTACGGCGCCAGCGCCAGCATCACTGGCGGGGGCCAGATCAGCACCTCGGGCGCCTATTCCTCGGGCATCATTGTCCAGTCGCTCGGCGGCGGCGGAACATCGAGCTACAAGCATACCGAGGGCATTGGCGGCGAGGCAAAGGCGGTTACGGTCACCAATGATTTCGCCATCACCACCAAGGGCGCGCATTCGCACGGCATCATCGCCCAGTCGGCTTCGGCGGTCGCCAGCGGTGGTATTCTCATTTACGCCAGCAACAATGCCATGACACTTGGTGATACGAGCGCGGACGGGTCTACCAGCGGCGATGTCACGGTTACCAATGCGGGCGTGATCAAGGTCTATGGCGTCGATTCCCATGGCATTATGGCCCAGTCCATCGGCGGCGGCGGTGGCGCATTGTCTTCGACCGGCACATTGGCGACGACCAGCTATTCAACCGGCGAAGCGGTGACCAACCCGAACGGGGGCCAGACGGTCGGCGGGCAAAGTTCGGGCTCGGTTGCCGCGACGGTGACGGTGACCAACAAGGCTGCGATCTTGACCTATGGTGGCTATGCCTCGGCGAATACGGCGGCGGCCAGTACCGATTCTACCGATCTCGGTGGCGGCATCGCCATCCTGGCTCAGTCGATCGGCGGAGGCGGCGGCACCAATGATGGCGGCGGGGCGAGTGGTTCAATCGGCGCTGGGACGAGCGGCAGTTCGGACGGTGCCGGCAGTGATGGCGGTCATGTCTATATTCACAACTATGCCAATCTGACGACGGTCGGGTCGGAAGCCCATGGCATTGTCGCCCAGTCGGTTGGCGGCGGCGGTGGTCAGGGGCGTAACAAGAAGGGCCTTTTTCACACGGTCGGCGGTGCAGGTGGTCCCGGCGGTCAGGGCGGCCATGTGTTCGTGCGTCTGGAAGAGGGTGTCGTCATTCAGACCAAGGGCGATTATGCCTCCGGCGTGATTGCCCAGTCGGTCGGCGGCGGCGGCGGTGTCGGCGGCCAGGCGACAGCCTGGGGCATCGGCTTTTCCAGTGCCACCGGCGGTGCAGGCGGCGCTGGCGGTGATGGCGGCAATGCCCAGGTCACCCAGTTCGGCAGCACCAGCCAGATCGTCACCTCCGGCGACCATGCAACGGCCATGCTGGTACAGTCGATCGGCGGCGGCGGCGGTGTCGGCGGCAATGCCAAGTCCACCAGTGCCAGTATCGGCATCGGCATTTCCATTGCCCATGGCGGCTCCGGCGGTCAGGGCGGCGACGGTGCTTACGCGCTGGCCTATGTTAATGGTGCCGTGGCGACCAGTGGCACCGATGCCGATGCGATCGTCGTGCAATCGATTGGCGGCGGTGGCGGCAATGGCGGCCAGGCCTCGGCCAAGGCGATCACGGCCGGCGTTCCCATCGATGAAGAGGGCAACACCCTTTCGCTTTCCGTGTCGGTTGCCCATGGTGGAACTGGCGGTGATGGTGGCAATGGCGACCTTGCCATTGCCCATGTCTATGACGGCGCTTCGGTCGTGACCAAGGGGGATGGTGCGGCCGGTCTTGTCGTGCAGTCGATTGGCGGCGGCGGCGGCAATGGCGGTGATTCAACCGCCAGCTCGGTTGCCAAATCCATTACATCCTGGCTGGCAGAGGGCGAGGAAGATGTCGGTGAAGGCGCTGATTTTGCCGTTTCGGTCGATGTTGCTTTGGGCGGCAAGGGCGGTTCGGGTGGCATTGGCGGAATGGCGAATGTGTATGTCTATGGACAGGTTCAGACATCGGGGGACTATGCCGATGGCGTTCTTGCCCAGTCGATTGGCGGCGGTGGCGGCAATGCTGGCACCGGTTCGGGTTCAACCAAGGCCTCCAAGGGGATTGAAACCGCAGCGCTCAACATCTCGATGGGCGCTGATGGCGGCGCGGGCAGTTATGGCAATATCGTCAGTGTCGGTCTTGGCTCAAGCGCGGCGAAAGTGACCACCACGGGACATGTGTCGCGTGGCATTTTCGCGCAGTCGATCGGCGGTGGCGGTGGCGCCTCCTCGGGCAGCGGCGGCATGGGGGATGCCGACTGGGCGCTGACCATTGGCCTCGGCGCCAAAGGTTCCGGCGGCGGCGATGGCAGTGCGGTCCATGTCTGGAGCAAGGGCACGATTACCACCAGCGGCGACTGGTCGGATGCCATTCTGGCCCAGTCGATCGGCGGCGGCGGCGGCGCTGCGGGTTCAGGCAAGAGCTCGCTTTCGATCAAGCAGGATGAAAGCGATGATGATGGCGGTGATGATGCCGAAACGGTGGCCGCGACAGCCACCAGTGATGATGGCGGCGGCGATGATGGCGGCGATGACAGTGACAGCAAGCTGACCTTCAACGCCACCATTGGCACATCCGGCGGACAGGGGGGTAATGGTGGCACCATCACCATCGGCCGGGATATTACCAATTCGAATGCGGTTGTGGGAACGGGAACGATCCGCACCTATGGCACCATGTCGTCCGGCATTGTTGCCCAGTCGATCGGCGGTGGCGGCGGTGCGGTTGCCGTTTCCTCGGGCAGTGACGATTCCGATGATGCGGATACGGGCTCAAGCGGCAGTTCATCGGATAGTTCAGACTGTGACACCTCGGATAGTTCCAGCTCCGACGACAAGGATAGCTGTGCGTCCCTGAAGATCGGCGCATCCGGTGGCGATGGCGGCGACGGCGGTAATGTGAGCGTCTATGCCAGCAACGTCTATACGGGCGGATTTTCAGCAAATGGTGTGGTTGCGCAGTCGATTGCCGGCGGCGGCGGTGTCGGCTTTTCTTCCGGGCTCGCTGTCTCGAAGGTCAATATCAAGTTAGGCGGCTCATCGAACGGCAATTACGGCTATGCCGGAACCGTTACCGTCCAGACGCTTGCCGATACCCAGATCGTGACGAAGGGCGATGCCTCGCAGGCGATCATTGCCCAGTCGATCGGCGGCGGCGGCGGGCTTGCAGGCGTGGCGCTCGGCACTGAGACATCGGTCAATGATGATACGATCAAGGATGTTCTCAGCGTAACACTCGGTTCCGGCAGTGAAGCGGGTTCGGCCCATGGCAAGGCGGTGACGGTCAACCATTATGGTGCGATCCACACCTATGGCACGCGTTCGGTTGGCATTGTGGCCCAGTCGATCAGCGGCGGTGGTGGTTTCATCACGGCTGATGCGACGGTGATGGACAGGATTTCCTTCGTCCAGAAGCAGGCGCCGAACAGCGCCGGTCATGCCTATGTCAACCTCAAGGGCGGTTCTTCGATTGTCACCAGCGGTGATGGGGCCTTTGGCATTCTGGCGCAGACGGTGAGTGGCGGTGGCGGCGTTGCGGCGGATCTGGCGCAGCGGCTCAATGCTTTCTACGGCTATTACAACAACCCCAAGGCCAAGGGCTCCGACTATTACTATGCCGACGACGGCAATTCGGAAACGGTCGGTGTTGCGAATGTCTCGCTCGATGCGGATACGACGATTTCGACGACCGGCAAATACGCCCATGGCATTGTCGCCCAGTCGATAGGCGGCTCCGGCGGCATCTTCACCCGCAATGGCAAGACCTATGCCGGTACGCTCGGGCGCTTCAACAACAAGGAGGACGGCAAGACGAGCGGCAATTCGCAGTCGGGCGGGCTGGTTGTCACCGTTGGTGGCAAGGTTACGGTTGCAGATCCGACATCCTGGGGCGTCTGGGCGCAGACCACGGGCGAGACGCTGACCGTCAATGTGTCGAACGGAGGCTCGATTTCCGGCTCGACGGCGGCTGGATCGAGCGACGATTACACCGGTGGTGCGATCTACACATCGCAGGCCAACAAGACAACGGTCACGATCAACAGTTTCAGCAATGTCACCGGCAATATCGTGCAGCATAAATTTGACAGCACGAGTTCAGCTGCCAATGGCGTGGTGCAGACTTCGGCGATAGCAGGCACCGGCATGTTCCTCAATCAGGGAACCGGTACGTTTGTGACCGGTGCGATTGCCGATATTGATGCCATCGTCAATGCGGGCACCATTGATCTGGGGGGCGCCTGGAATACGGTCGAGACCCGGATTACCGGCGATCTCGTCGGTGTCGGCACGTCCGATCTTGGCAGTGCTTATGATGCAGCGAGCCTGGGGCTTTCGACTGATTTCAACGCCTTCAGCTATTATAGCGGCGACCAGAAACAGACCTGGCGCAGTGCGAAATCAAGCCGCGGCGGCCTTCTCGCCAGCCTTGATGTCGACATGGAAAAGGGGGCCGGTGACAGGCTGCATGTGGAAGGCGATTTTGCCGGTCGCTGGGGCGTTGATGTCAATGCCAATGCGCTGTTGCCGAATACAAGGGCTGAGTTCCTGAAGGTCGATGGCGACGATCTTTCCGAACTTTCGATCCTGTCATCGACAGTGTTCAGTTTCTCCGATGTTACGACCTCATCTGACGGCTGGGTCGGGTTCTCCGTGGCCAGCGCTGATTTTACCGGAACCGGCGTTGCGCTCGGCCGCAATGCGACCTCGGCCGCGGGCGCCCTGCAGCAGGCCTGGGACAGGCTTGCCGATGGCCGGGCGAGCGAAGTCTTCTTTGGCGATGACAAGATCTCGCTGGGGCAGGTCTTTGGCGCCTTCCATCAGACAACACCGGAGACTTTCTCTGATATGCTGCTGACCGTTGCGTCGCAGACCGCCGCTGCGCCACTGGCGGATTCGCCCGCAGCGGCGATTTCTGCGGCCAACAGCGTGCTTTCCTGTCCGGCCTTTGAGACGTCCGGTGTGATGACTGACGAAGGATCATGTGTCTGGACGCGTGTGCTTGGTGGCGGTTCGACCCAGGACGACAATGGTGACCTGAAGGGCTATCAGAAATCTATCGGTGGCTTCCAGGCTGGCGGTCAGGCTGATATTGGCGGTGGCTGGTTCCTCGGCACCAGCCTGGCCTATGGCGATAGCTGGTTCCGCAATGATGCCGGTACGCAGAAGCTTGATCAGGAATCGTTTACCGGCGCGATCGCGCTGAAAAAGGAGATCGGCCCCTGGCTGTTCGGTCTTGTCGGCGGTGCCGGCTATAACTGGGGTGAATCGAAGCGCTATATCAATCTCGATACCCTGTCGGCGACGGCCAAGGGATCGCCGGATTCGGCCATGTTCTTTGCCCGCGCCCGCGCATCCTATGAATTTGCCTTCAGTGACGCCTATTATATGCGCCCGAAGGTGGATTTCGACGTCATCAACATGCAGCAGTTCAGCTACAACGAGACCGGCGCGGGCGCCCTCAACCTGATGGTCGACGGCAATTCTGATACCGCCTTCGGTGTCACGCCAGGGGTTGAGTTCGGTGCCCGCATCGCCTTTCTGGAGGATATGCCGGCACGGCTCTATGCTGATCTCGGCGTTTCCTTCCTGTCCACCGATGAATGGGAAACGACGGCACGCTTCGCCGGCATTTCTTCCATGGACAGCTTCTCCACCTTCACGCCGATTGCCGATACGGTCGGGCGTGTCTCGCTCGGCCTTGATCTCGCAAAGCGGCAGGGCATGGAGATCAAGCTGCAATATGACGGCAGCTTCGCCAAGGATTATCAGTCCCATATCGGCTCGTTGCGGTTCAGTTACCGGTTTTGAGCATCGGCTTCAGGATAAACGGGGCAGTAATTCGTCATGTCCGGGGTCGTACTCCGGACAATATGTATCTCACGCATGCGCGATAAAGGGTGGTCTTTATCTGGGGAAACGTTTTTTGATGCGGTGCAATATTTCTCTTCATTTGGATGTATATATATTGTCTTCATTAATTTAATGAATTCAATTACCCTTACTTTGGGAACATGGTCAAAGCTTGGGGGTGGCAATGCAGACGGAATATGACGGCTATCTGCCATTTTTTATTACGGGGCCGGGGCAGACCGATGTTCTGCTCGTGGCGATGATTATTCTGACGCTGGTCATCGTGCTCCTGATCGGGGTGTTTTACCTTCATCTTCATGCGCTGCCGGAACGGATGGCGCACAGAAGCAACAGCATTCAGCTGCAACTGGTCGGCATTCTCGCGCTGTTGTCGCTTTTTACCCATAACAACATCTTCTGGGTCGCAGCCCTTTTGATTGTCGCGATCCGCATTCCGGACTTTCTCACGCCGATGGTTTCCATGGCGCGCTCGCTGAACCGCATCGCGCGGAGCAGGCCGCGTCCGGCGGCGGCCGTCACAGCGCCGCCTGAGGCCCCGCCGCCGGACGCGCTGCGATCGGCTGAAAAATCCGAGCCTGTGGTCATGGCCACCGCTGAGGCTGGAGAAGCGGGCGGTATGAAGAAGGAGGACGGCGATGCTTGAATTATTGTTCTGTTCGATCTTCACCATCCTGCCGGACTATCTTTACCGGCGTTACCGGCAGAACAAGCGCTTCGGCCAAGAGATCAATCTCTTCACGGTCTGGTATGAGCTGAGATGGGGCATTACCGGCTGTGCCATGCTGACTGTCATCCTGATTGCTACAGTGTTCTTCTTTCATCCGACATCCACGGCCGTGACCTCGTTTTTCCGCACAGTGACGATCCTGCCGGACAGCCCCGGACGGGTGACGGCGGTTCATGTGAAAAGCGGCGATCTGGTGCATGATGGCGACGTCATTTTCACGCTGGACGACCGGCAGCAGCAGGCAAGCGTTGATGCCGCGCGTGAAAAGGTCGCCAATGTCGAAGCGCAGCAGGTGGTCGCCGGGCAGGATCTTCAGGCGGCGATTGCATCGGTGGCGCAGGCCCGCAGCGTTCTCGCTCGCATCCAGACCGAGCTTGATCGCAATCTCGGCCTGCAGGCGAAGAATTCCAATGCTGTCGCGCAACAGGTGATCGATACGCTGAGCGGCCAGGTTGAGGAGGCGAAGAGCGCCATCGATGTCGCAATCGCCAGACAAAAGGCGATCGAGGCGCATATCGAGACATTGCTGCCGACGGAAAAGGCCAGTGCGGAAGCGTCGCTTCGAGAGGCAGAGGTCGCGCTCGACAAACGCAGCATCCGCGCCAGCATCTCAGGGCGGATCCAGCAGTTCCAGCTTCGCCCCGGCGATGTGGTCAATCCCTTCGTTCGTCCTGCTGGCATTCTTGTGCCCGAGGAACAGGAGGGCGGGCAGTTTATTGCCGGTTTCGGACAGCTGACGGCGCAGGTCATTCATCCTGGCATGATCGGCGAACTGGCCTGTGCCTCCCAGCCCTTCGCCATTATACCTATGGTCGTCGACAGTGTTCAGGATGTGATTGCCACTGGTCAATTCCGCCCGACCGACGAGCTGCTTGATCCCGCTGCGCGCACGGCCAATCCCGGCTCGGTTCTGGTGCGCATGCATGAACTCTATCCCGGGCAGGCCGCAAAAATCCCGCCGGGCAGCGCCTGTATCGCCAATGTCTACACCAATAATCATGACCTTTATGATGATCCGGATATTGGCGCGGGCAAGAAAATTCTGCTGCATGTGGTCGATACGGTCGGCGTGCTGCATGCTGCCATCCTGCGGATTCAGGTGCTGACGCTGCCAGTTAATCAACTGGTTTTCTCCGGGCACTGAGGGATGCCGCTGGCTTTTTAGGTTTCGCGGGGCCTTTTGTTCAATGCCGATGACGGATAAGCCTATTCTGCTCCGTGAGGGCGGAGCGCCGAATCAAGCGAACCGGCTCCCGGGAGGAATGAGCGATGGAACAGAAACTGCGTTGGGGGATCCTTGCAACGGGCGGGATTGCGGCCTCTTTCGCCAGCGACCTGCTGGCAACGGGGCTTGTCGTTACCGCTGCCGGGTCGCGTTCTTCGGATAAGGCGCAAGCCTTTGCCGATCGGTTCGGCATTGCCAATGCCCATGGCAGCTATGAGGCTCTGGTGGCCGACCCTGAGGTCGATATCATTTATGTCGCGACACCGCATCCTCAACATGCGGATGCGGCAATTCTGGCGCTGGAAGCGGGCAAGCACGTGCTGGTGGAAAAGGCCTTCACGCTGAATGCCGGAGAAGCGAAGGCGCTTGCAGATCTTGCGCGCAAAAAGGATCTGGTGCTGATGGAAGCGATGTGGACGCGCTTTCTGCCGCATATGATCCGCATTCATGAGATCATCGATTCCGGCCTGATCGGGCGCGTGCGCTCGGTTCAGGCCGAGCACCGGCAGTTTCTCCCGACCGATCCCAGCCACCGCCTCAATGCGCCGGAACTGGGCGGCGGGGCATTGCTGGACCTTGGTATCTATCCCGTTTCGTTCGCCTTCGACATTCTCGGTGCGCCAGACGCGGTCAGCGCGATGGCACGTTTCACCGGGACCGGGGTCGATGCCGAGATTGCCGTCAACATGCGCCATGCGGGCGATGCCATGTCTGCAAGTGTTTCCGCGCTGGATTGCGCCGGTCCCAATATGGCGGTGATCTATGGCGAAAAGGGTCGGATCGAGATTGACAGCGTCTGGTATACGCCGACCATGTTCAAGGTGGTGGATTATGCCGGCAAGCTGATCGAGACCTATGACGGCCGGGTGGCAAACCGCGGCATGCAGTTTCAGGCCTTCGAGATGGAACGGTTGATTGCGTCCGGTGCGCGGTCGTCATCGCGCATGCCGATTGCCGAGACCGTTGCCATCATGGAAACGCTCGATGCGATCCGCGCCCAGATCGGCCTCAGCTATCCCGGTGAAACGCCGGCGGCGTGAGGCCGGCGCTCAACTCATCGCGGCCTTGATGAAGGTCGGGCCGGGGGATGGGAACTTGTCGATATCGTCCTGCCTGAGCCCTTCATCGGTGATGATGATGTTGACCTTGTCGATTGCTGCGGTCTTGTGCAGGGCGCGTTCCATGAAGCGGCTTGAATCGGCCAGCAGGATCACCTTGCCGGCCGCTTCGATCATGGCGCGCTTGAGCTGAACCAGCTCCAGCATGGTCTCCGAAATGCAGGTTTCATCGACGGCGGCCGCCGACATGAAGAACAGGTCGCAGCGGATATCGGCAAGAAAGCTTAAGCCCGGCTCGCCAAGCAGGCTGAAGGAGCCAAAACGGCAGGCGCCGCCCGGCACGATCAGCTTGATATTCTGCTTGTAGGTCAAAACCTTGGCGACATAGAGATCGTTGGTGATGACGGTCAGCGGCAGGTCGAGATTGGCGATCTCGTCGGCGAGGAGGTGACAGGTAACGGCTCCCGTATCGATCAGCAACGCCTGATCGGCTTCGATAAAGCGCAGAGCCTCGCGGGCGATACCCTGCTTTTCCTCCAGCGCCGTGCGCCGCGCCAGGTCAGTCGAGGGTTCGTAAGTTGCGCGGGAGCGGATGCTGACCGCGCCGCCATGCGTGCGTTTCACAAGGCCTTCTGACGCCAGAAGGTCGAGATCACGGCGGATGGTGGAAACCG
Source organism: Martelella alba (assembly GCF_006516955.1). Taxonomy (GTDB): domain Bacteria; phylum Pseudomonadota; class Alphaproteobacteria; order Rhizobiales; family Rhizobiaceae; genus Martelella; species Martelella alba. Next base: position 140,508 of record NZ_VHLG01000011.1, on the reverse strand, counting down.
AAATGTTGAACATCCGGGCCAGATCCTGGCTGGTGCCCGCCTTGTTGTTCTTGAACCAGTCAACAAGTTGCTGGCGTCGTTCGGCGGGCAGGAGCTCTTCGGCGTTGTTTTCGTCGGTCAAATTCAATTCTTCTTATCCGGTTTGAAGGCACACGGCAGGATCGGAAAGCGCGATTATAACGTGTTCGGCAACCATAAAACAATCTGCGGGAAAACGGCGAGCAATGCTGTACCGATACAGAGCAGCAGGAAGAACGGCAATGCTGCACGCGTTGTTTTGCCGATGGTTTCACCAGTCAGCGCCTGAAGAATGAACAGGTTCAGACCAACCGGCGGCGTCAATGCGCTCATTTCGATCATGATGACAAGGTAGATGCCGAACCACAGCGGATCAAAACCCGCATGAACGATCAGCGGCACGGCGATCGGCACGGTCATGACGGTCATCGAGGTGCCATCAAGGAACATGCCGAGCACGATATAGAGCACGGCCAGGATCAACAGCACGCCATAGGGTGACAGGTTCATCGCCGCAATCGACTGGGTGATCATGGTTGGCAGATGCAGATAGGCAATCGCCGAAGACAGGAAGGCGGACGCGGCAATCAGCATCAGGATCATAGAGGAGACGCGGATGGTGTTTTTCAGACTGTCGGCAAAGAGCGACCAGGAAAACTGCCGGGTGACGACGGTGATGATGACGGCGCCGAAGACGCCGACGGCTGCGGCCTCCGAGGGGGTGGCAATGCCGGTATAGATCGCGCCGAGCACGATGGTCATCAGGATCAGCACCGGAAGAAGATCGACAATGCCCATCAGAATGCTGCGCCAGTCCACCGGCTCGCCATGCGGCGGGGCGACCGAGGGGCGGATCAGCGACACGATGGCGATATAGCCGGAATAAAGCCCCGCCATCATCAGACCGGGGATCAGGCCAGCGGCAAAGAGCTTGGAGATCGAGACCTGGGCCAGAACGCCATAAACGATCATGGCGATCGACGGCGGGATCAGGAGGCCGAAGCTGCCAGCACCTGCCAGTGAACCGGAGGCAAGCGCCACATCGTAACCGCGGGCCTTGAGTTCAGGGATGGTGATCTTGCCGACCGTGGCGGTCGTTGCGGTCGATGAGCCGGAGATGGCGGCGAAAATGGTGCAACCAATCACATTGGTGTGCAGCAGGCCGCCCGGAATGCGCGAGACCAGCGGTGACAGGCCACGGAACAGCCGGTTGGAAATGTCGGTTCTGAAGATGATATCGCCCATCCAGATGAAGATCGGGATAGCGGCCAGTTCCCATGAGACGGCTGAAGATGAAACGACCTTTGTCGCGATGGAACCGATACGGGCCCAGCTGAAATCAAGGGCGAAATACATGGCCCCGGCGCCCACCAGCATCAGGCCGGCAAAAATCCAGGTGCCGGCGCCGAGAAACAGCACCAGCAGCAACAGGAGAACGAGGATGGACATGGAAACAGACATGATACGTTCCTTCTCTCTCGCTCAAAGCGTCAATGCGCGCTCTTCGGCGTGGCCGACAGCCACGAGCCTGAGCAGGCGCACGATGACCTGAAGCGCCATCAGGCCAAGGCCGATGAGGAAAAAGCTTTCAGGGATAAAGAGCGGGATCGGCAGATAGGTCTCGGAGACGGTACCCCGGCTCCAGTATTTGTAGACGGTCTTCCACTGATAATGCGCCATGAAGAGGAGCAGCGCCTCAACCGCAATCAGGGTGAAGAATTCACAGGCCCAGGCGAGTTTTGGTCCGACGCGGTCGGTGATCACCTTCACGCGGATCATGAAACCCTCTTCCAGCGCCCAGGCAGCCGACAGAAAACAGACGGCGGCGACGCCATTGCCGACCAGCGCATCGGCCATGAAGGTCGATTTGGAAAACAGCCTGAGGCAGATTTCCAGAAGCGTGAAGGCTGTCATGAAAACCAGAATGCAGGCAGCCGCGAAAGCTGCGATGCGATTGAGAACCGTCGACAGATGTGAAATGGCCCTGAGCCATTTCGGATCGTCGGTGGCCTCGGACAGACGGTGGGAGTGGTGTTCTTCAAGCGCCATGATCGCCCTCCAGGCGGCAGACGCATCTGAAGGCGAGGCCGTCAGGGGCGTCTGCGCTGAATGAAATGCGGGTTATGGGCGGCCTGCTTTTGATCGGGGCAGCAGGCCGCCGCGACGAGGCTGTTAGCCAGCCTTCATCGTATCAAAGGTCGCAAGAATGTCCGAGCCGCGCGATCCGGTCTTTGCGACCCAGTCATCGCGCACGGCGGCGCCCGCTGCATTGAGGGTGGCAAATACGCTGTCCGGCACGTCGGCAGCCTTGGTGACGGTCATGCCGTTGTCGCGCAGGATCTTGTAGGAGGCCTCGATACTGTCGGTCATGATCTGCCAGTTATATTTGTCGCAGGCATCGCTAAGGCCGAGCATGGCCGACTGGACGTCCTGGGGCAGGGCGTCGAAGGCATCCTTGTTCACATGGCACATGAACAGGCCCATGGCATAGTTCAGCTCGGTGAAATCGCTGAGGTAATCCCACAGCGACAGCTGGACGCCACCGTCGGCCGAGGTCAGAACGGCGTCAATGGCGCCGGTCGAAAGCTGCGGAATGAGGTCCGACCAGGCGATCTGCAATGGCGCAGCGCCTGCCTTCATCAGCGTCTGGGTGCCATTGACATCATAGGTGCGGATGCGCAACCCGTTCAGGGCATCCTGGGAGATGATCGGCTGCTTGGCGAAAATGCCCGATGGCGGGTTTGGCATGGCCCAGAGCAGAACCATGTTGTTGTCGGCGAAGATCTTCTCGTATTCGGGCCGGGCGGCCTGCCACAGCTGATAGGCCTCTTGCGGCGTCTTGGCGATGAAGGGCAGGGACGACAGATTGAACAGCGGATCGACGCCACCGAGCTGGGTCATCAGGGTGACGGCCGTCTGAACGGCACCGTCCTGGACTGCGTCGAACTGGTCGGCTGACTTGTAGCCGAGTGCGCCGCCGCCCTGATAGGTGATGGCCAGCTGGTCGCCGACCTGCTTCTTCAGTTCGGAGATGAAGTAATTGGCGGCTTTGCCCGACAGTGCGTCGGCGTTGTATTCATCCGCCATGTCCCAGCGGATGGTGTCGGCAGCAAAGGCGCTGCGGCCGAAGGCGCAAACGGCACCGGCCATGGCTGCATTGCGCATCAGCGCGCGTCTGGTGATGGTCATTCGGTTCCCCTTTCTTAAGGTTTGCACCCGCCCGCTCTCTTTTTTGGCGGGGCTCCGAGACGTGTTCGTTTCTTCGGATTTGTCAAAGTAAGCAGCCCTGCCAAAAACTGTCAACTAAAAATGCACAAAAGATCATCAAACCTCCCAAGACGGTCAGTTTTGCTTACTGTTTATGCAGTTTTTTGCCGAAAATGGGCTTTGGATGCGAATTGACCGTTGCAAGCTTTCATAAAATCAATCATAAACGATCATGTAAGTGCGCAAAAATGCGATACATCTCGTCATAACGTTGCAAGAGAATTTGAAAAATGCAAAATTCGTCACCGGATGCCCCGGTCATTATGATCTCGGGTGCAAATCGCGGCATTGGCGCCGCGATCGTCAGGGATCTTCTCCAGCACGGCTACCGGCTTTCACTCGGCGCGCGCAACGTCGCGGCGCTGGAAGAGCAGCATGGTTCCGAAACGGAGGCGGTGCGTTATCACCATTTCGACGCCTATGATCCGCAGACGGCGACGGATTGGGTGGCGGCGACGGCAGCGCATTTCGGCCGGATCGACGGTCTGGTCAACAATGCCGGTAATGGCGAGCATGTATCGCTGAGCGATGACAACGAGGAGGCGCTGGACAGGCTCTGGGCGGTCAATGTCAAGGCTCCGCTGCGTCTGACCCGCCTTTGTCTGCCGCATCTGGAAGAAACCGGCCGCGGCCGTATCGTCAATATCGTCTCCATGTCGGGCAAGCGCGTGCGCAATGCCTTTGTCGGCTATAACATGACCAAGTTCGCCGTCATGGGGCTGACCCATACAACCCGTCATGTCGCCTGGGAGAAGGGCGTGCGGGCAACGGCGATCTGCCCGAGTTTCGTGCGAACCGAGATGAGCTCCTACACCAGCAAGGTCAAGCCGGAGGACATGATCCAGCCGGAAACCATGGCTGAACTGGTGCGCACCGCGATTGAACTGCCGAACAATGCTGCAATGGCCGAAATGCTGGTCAATTGCCGCCTTGAAGACATGCTCTGAGGAGTTGTCCCCATGCCGCTTCCGAATTTGCAACGGCCGGGTTTTTCCGCTCCGCTTCCCGAAAGTGCCGATGTTGTCGTTATCGGTGGCGGCATTGCCGGCGTCACCACGGCGCTTTATCTGGCGGAGGCCGGGGTCAATGTCGTTTTGTGCGAAAAAGGCACAGTTGCCGCCGAGCAGAGTTCGCGCAACTGGGGCTGGGTACGCCAGATGGGGCGCGATCCCAAGGAATTGCCGCTGACGATTGAAAGCCTCAATCTCTGGCGCGATATCGATCGCCGCTTTGGCATCGAAACAGGGTTTCGCGAAACCGGCATCACTTATGTCTGCCGCACCAAAGCGGAGATCGCCGAGTTCACGGCCTGGGAAAAATATGCCCGCGATGCCGGCATGCCCTCGACGCTTCTTGACGCCAGCGGCTTGCAGAAGGTGCTGCCGGGCATCACCTCGCCTTACAAGCTTGGCCTTTATACCGCTAATGACGGCCGTGCCGAGCCGGAACAGGCGGTGCCGCAAATGGCCGCTGCAGCGGTGCGTCTCGGGGCGCAGATCATGGAGAACTGCGCCGTGCGCGGGCTTGAGACCGCGGGTGGCCGCGTGTCAGGAGTGGTCACCGAAAAGGGCACGATTGCAACATCAAGCGTTGTCGTTGCTGCCGGTGCCTGGTCGCGGCTTTTCCTTGGCAATCTCGGTCTCAACTTTCCGCAATTGAAAATCCTCGGCACCGCCGCGCGGATTGAAGGTGCTGGCGCCGTGCCGAACATGCCGGTTGGCGGCGGCAATTTCGCCTTCCGCAAGCGGCTGGATGGCGGCTACACGGTTGCCCAGCGCAATGCCAATGTTGCGCCGGTGACGCCGGACAGTTTCCGCCTGTTCTTCGATTTCCTGCCGACGCTCCTGACCAGCTGGCGTGAATTGAAGCTTCGGGTTGGTCGTCAGTTCATCACCGAATTGAAAATGTCGCGTCGCTGGTCGCTCGATCAGATCACGCCGTTCGAGATGATCCGGATACTGGATCCGGTGCCGCATGCGCCATTCAACCGCAATGCGCTCGTCAATCTTGCACGCGCCTTCCCGGCTTTCTCATCGGCGCGCCTGACCCATAGCTGGGCCGGCATGATCGATGCAACGCCGGATGCCATTCCGGTTATCGGCCCGATTGAAGCTGTGCCCGGTCTTTTCCTGTCATCCGGCTTTTCCGGTCACGGCTTCGGCAGTGGACCCGGTGCCGGCCGCCTGATGGCAGAACTTGTCCGCAATGAAAAACCTTGCGTTGATCCGGCTCCGTTCCGGTATGAACGTTTCTTGAAGAACACTGCCAAGGCCGCCTGAAGAGCGGCGCAACGGCTGAGAGCGCGGGCAGAAAAAGTTGCAGACTTTTTCGTTCGCAACGCGCGTAAAAACAAAAGGGAACATGATATGGCCTGGAGAATCGGCGTCGATTCCGGCGGAACATTTACCGATGTCTGCCTTTTTAACGATGAAAGTGGGGCAATCGAGATCTGGAAAGTCTCGTCCACCCCGGATGATCCGTCCCGCGCGATCGCGCAAGGGGTGGTCGAGGGGCTGGAAAAGGTTGGCGCAAACGCGGCCGATCTCACCTTCCTCGGTCACGGCACCACCGTTGCCACCAATGCGCTGATCGAGCTGCGCGGGGTCAAGACCGGCCTCGTTGTCTCCGATGGCTTCCGCGATCTTCTGGAGATCGGCCGGCAGAAGCGCCCCAATCTCTATGACATGTTTGCCGAGAAGCCCGAGCAGCTTGTCACCCGCGATCTGCGCTGCGAGGTGCCCGAAAGGCTGAAGGCCGATGGCAGCGTTGCCGTGCCGCTGGACGAAGAGGCGCTGCGCGAAGCCTTCCGCACGTTGGCGACGCAGGATGTGAAGGCGCTGGCAATCTGCTTCCTCTATGGCTTTCTCAATACGAAACATGAAGAGCGCGCACTTGAAATCGCGGCGGAAGAACTGCCGGATGTCTTCGTTTCGGCATCGCATGCCGTTGCCCCGGAATTTCGCGAATATGAGCGTCTGTCGACCACGGTCGTCAATGCCTATCTCGGGCCGGTGATGCAGCGCTATATCCGCCGGCTGAAAGACAGGCTGGCCGAGATTGGCCTTGCAATCGCGCCGCAGTTGACCCAGTCGAACGGTGGCGTGATCGGCTTCGATCAGGCCAGCAACCTGCCGGTGCGCACCGTGCTGTCAGGCCCCTCGACCGGCGTTGTCGGTGCGCAGGCGATCGGCAAGATGGCCGGTTTTGACAATATCATCACCTTTGACGTCGGCGGCACGTCGTCGGATGTGGCGCTGCTGCAAAACGGCATCTGCCATCTGACCGGCGAGGCTGATGTGCATGGTTATCCGATCAAGGCGCCGATGCTGGATATTCACACGGTCGGTGCTGGCGGCGGGTCTATCGCTCATGTCGATACTGGCGGCCTGCTGAAAGTGGGTCCACGCTCGGCGGGTGCCCATCCGGGGCCGGTCTGCTACGGGCTTGGTAGCGAGGAGCCGACGGTAACCGACGCCAATATCGTGCTGCAGACGCTGAACCCGGTTGAGATCCTCGGCGGCCGCATGAAGGTCCGCCGTGATCTGGCGCTGGCGTCGATCCAGCGACTAGCCGACAAGCTCAATGTCGATGTGATGGAAACGGCACAGGGCATCATCTCGGTTGTCACCGCCAATATGGCCAAGGCGATCCGGGTGATTTCGGTGCAGCGCGGTCATGATCCGCGTGATTATGCGTTGATGGCGTTTGGTGGCGCAGGGCCGCTGCATGCGGCCAGGCTCGCGCGCGAACTGGACATGTCGACAGTGATCGTACCGCTTACGCCCGGAACGCTCTGCGCCCTTGGCCTGTTGCTGACCGATCTGCGATCCGATTTCGCCCTGTCGCGGCTGATGGAACTGTCAGACGCAGCCCAGCCCGCACTGGAAGATGGTTTTTCGGCATTGGCGGAGCAGGCCGGTGTCTGGTTTGACGCCGAAAAGATTGCCGATGATCGCCGTGTTGTCACCCGGACGGTGGACATGCGCTATGCCGGTCAAAATTACGAGCTGTCGGTCACCGTTCCGGCAGGGCCTATCACCCGTGAGACCTTCGCTGCGCTTGAAAAGGGCTTTGAGGCAGCGCATCGTCAGCGCTTCGGCTTCATTGCCGAGGGCGAGCCGATCCAGATCGTCACGCTGCGTGTCGAGGCGGCAGGCATTGTCGACAAGGCGGAATTCCAGAAGCAGGATGATGCCGGTCCCGATGCCTCGATGGCAAAGATCGGCGAGCGCGAGGTCTATATGTCCGAAGCCGGTGGCTTCGTGACCTGCCCGGTCTATGAGCGCAGCCTGATGAAGGCGGGCAATGTCATTGCCGGCCCTGCCATTGTTGAACAGATGGATACGACCACCGTGCTGCTGCCGGGCATGACCGGCACGGTCGATCCCTATCTCAATCTCATTCTGGAGGTTTGAACGATGACCGCCATTGATCCCATTACTGTAGAAGTCATCGGCTCGGCGCTCCAGTCCATCGTCGAAGAGATGGGCGAAGCGCTGGTGCGTGCTTCCTATTCCACCAATATCAAGGAGCGGCGCGATTGCTCGACGGCGCTTTTTGACCGGAACGGCAACACGCTGTGCCAGGCCGAGCATATTCCGATGCATCTCGGTTCCTTTCTCGGCGTCATCAGCGCGATCTACAGCCGCTTCAAAATGGACGATATCAAACCCGGCGACGCCTTTATGGCCAATGACGCCTATGCCGGCGGGGCGACCCACTTACCGGATATCGTCATTGCCGAACCGATTTTTGTCGATGGCACGTTGGTGGCATGGGCGGTCAATACCGCGCATCATTCCGACTTCGCCGATCGGGGCCATGAACATATCTATCAGGAAGGCCTGCGCATTCCGCCGGTGCGGCTTTATCGTCAGGGCGTGCTGAACGAGGACCTGCAGGAAATGTTCCTGCTCAACTGCCAGGTGCCGCGTGAGCGCCTGTCGGATTTGCGCGCCCAGATGTCAGCCAACCGCCTCGCCGTTCAACGCATGCAGGATCTCTGCGGTAAGTACACCACCGATAAGGTGCTGGCAGCAGGCGAAGCGCTGCAGGATTATGCCGAGCGCAAGATGCGCGCCGGCATTGCCGCTATCCCGGACGGAACATACAGCTTCTCCGATCAGTTCGATTCAAACCAGCGTGGCGACCAGATCAGGCTGTCGGTCGATATCACCATTGCCGGCGATGAAATGACACTGGCCTTTGATGGCCCGCCGCAGCTCAGGGCCGGTCTGAACCTGATCTACACATCATTGCTGGCGGCCAGCTATTTTGCGGTGAAATCGGTTGTCGATCCAACGATCCTGCCCAATGCAGGGCTTGCCCGTCCGCTGACGGTGACGGCGCCGAAGGGCTCGATCCTCAACTGCGAACATCCGGCCGCCGTTGATGGCCGTATCGCTGCGGCACAGCGGGTCTGCGATCTTGTTTACGGGGCGCTGGCAAAGGCACTGCCGGGCAAGGTCATGGCTGCCGGAAATGGTTGCTGCACCGGCGCGATCTTCAACGGCACGCATGAAGACGGTTCGATCTGGGTTTATCTCGAGACAATCGGCGGCGGTGGCGGTGCGCGCCCGTCCTCCGATGGTCTTTCCGGCATCCATGTCAGCCTCACCAATACGTCAAACCTGCCGGTGGAATCTCTGGAGCTTGAATATCCGTTGACGCTTCTGCGTTACGAACTGGTGGATGATTCTGCGGGTGCCGGCACCTATCGCGGTGGTATGGGCGTTCGCCGTGTCTATCGCGCAGAACGTGCCTGCCGTTTCACGGTTGAGGCGTCGCGCGTCTCATCTGAGCCCTGGGGGCTTGAAGGCGGAACCTCCGCCCATGGAACAGTGCTCGATTTTGGTGATGGCCGGACTGAGTTCTCCGGCATGGTTGACCTGAAGCCAGGGCAGATTGTCTCGATCACCACGCCGGGCGGCGGTGGCTATGGGGATCCGGCTGCACGCGATCCGGCAGCCATCCGGCGCGATCTTGCGGAAGGCCGCATCAGCGCCGAAGTCGCTGAACGTCTCTACAAGCTCTAGGACCTACACAGGGCCGGTCGGCGCCGGCCCCCCAGTCTCAATCGTCATCCTTTGCCATGCGGTCATGTGATCCTCGACCGCATGCGCTCTTCCTTTGACTTTTTCAACTTAAAACCGAACAGGAAAAAACATGGTCAAGATCACCAAAGTCAAATCCGGCTCCGTCTTTGAAACCAAGGAAAGCTATTCGCGCATCGTTTGTGTCGATGACTGGATTTTTGTTTCCAACACCGCTGGTCGCAACTACAAGACCCGCGAAATGTCGACCGATCCGGTCGAGCAGGCTCGCCAGTGCTTCGACAATATTGAAGGCGCGCTGAAGGCCGTCGATTCCTGCCTTGAGGATGTCGTTCAGTCGAAGATCTTCATTCCCTATGTCGAAGACGCCAAGGCTGTGATGACCTATGTCGGTGAGCGTTTCCGCGGCATCGATCCGCAGCGCACCGTTACCTGCTCGCCGCTTGGTGCGCCTGATTTCAAGGTTGAGATCGAAGTCACAGCCTATCGTGGCGCCTCTAAGGCTGATGTGGAAGAAATCACCATTTCGCTTGGCTGATTTGACGAGACAAATACCGGGGGCGGGCCTGCTGGCCGCCCTCGCTCTATGGGAAAGAGAAGCATTCCCTTGCCACTTGCGGCGTGTCGTTTGATGAGCGGACTTTGAATTTTCCCTCTGTGCAATATAGACGTCTCTATATTGCTGAAATAGTTCAGAATTAACTATTAAGATCAAGAAAACATTATTTCGCCGATTCCACTGAAGCGGTTCGCCAGCTCTCATCGTGGAAATATGAGCGGCTGTGGCAATCCACCTGAAGCATGTCCGTCAAACCGGTTTCTTTCATGGCGCGCAGGCGGATCACCTGGAAAAGACTGCCTTTCTGTCAAGATGACAGCTTTCCTTAACTGGTTTTCGCGTGCCATATGAAGAACCTTCTCCCACTTTATTTCTTTTTCTGAAATGACTATAGGTCAATATCGCGAGATTATAAGCGAAATATACATGACTGTTGTTTTTTAAATGGTCACTGGATGTATTTGTGTGAAACGGACCTGAATATACCGTGTATAAGAAGGTCGGATCAGGTGAAAGGATGCAGCGTGGACCCGATCTCGGATGTGTCAATGCAGGGCAATGCGCTCGAGCGTCAGCTGTCGCAATTGCAGACTGTTCAGGCTAACCGGCAGGCGCAGGAATTAACGGCGAGCAGCCTGAAAAATGCAAAATTGAGTTACAATCAAATGATTCAAAACATGAATTTTGAGGCCGCCCGAAGCATGGCGAACGTTGAATCTCAACGTCTCCTTGGAAATTTGTCAAATGTTATGAAGCTTTTGTCATCAATAGTGAGAACTATAAATTAATATTAATGTAATTTTTCATGTAACTTAATATCAAGTGAATAAAAGTAAAAATATTTTCAATATTTTATTGAAAATTATGTGCGGTGTGAAATATAATTCTCCGTAGGAGTCTTTTTTGTTAGTTTGCCGAACCGATTATCGGGAGGATGAATGTCGTGAATGCGGAAACGCCTCTGAATCTATTGCTGATGCTGACGGCAATCAGCCTTCGGTGCGGCTTCGTGCAGAAGGCGATTGTGTACGGGCGGGCTGGTCAGATGCTTTTCCCGGATGAATACCGGTTTCTGGAGATGCATGCTTATGGGTTGCTGCTGGACGGTCGTCTTGATGATCTTGAGGAGCTTCTGGCGGGCATTCATCTGGAAACCAGAAATCTCGCTTACCTACGCGCACGACTGGCGATTGCCTGCGGTGATGTGGATGAGGCGGCGTCTCAACTAAGGGCCTATTGCAAGGCCTGATCGCAGATAGGAGTGCTTCGGAATGACAACCACAAGCGTCAAAAGTAAAACGAATGAACCGGCAATTGTGACGCGGGATGTCGCGTCCGGTGTGTCGAGGCCGTCGAAAGAGGATGTAAGGGAGCGCGCGCAGCCAAAGGATGATTTCGTTGCGCGGCGCGATACCTTTGCGGGTTCCTTTTCCGCAATGCTGACCGAGGCTTATGACGGTGATACCGCCGAGCAGATGCACCTTCTTTCGCATGGTGTCGAGAGTGAAGGTCATGGTGGCGAAGATGCCGAAGCGCTGGAGGTCAGCGAGGTTAGTGAACGTCGCCGGTCGCAAAAAACGAGTCCGGCGGAGCGGAGTGAGGACAGCCTGCTCAATCGTTTGCGGGGCAAGAAAGAAGCTGAGTCTGCGGAGAAGGTTGCCTCTGCCGAGCTTGCTGCGCCTGGGAAGCCGAAGTCGTTGGAGGCTGCGCAGGAGCGCTTTCTGCTCGCTTCGACGCCGATGCCGATTTCCGCGATTGGAACGCATGTCAATCTGGATGCCTTCTCCCGCCTTACCGATATTTTCGACAGTTCGGGCTGGAAGCGCGATCCGCACTTCAGCGATGCGCCGCTCAAAGCGAATGCTGCATGAATGGATGGCGCGGGGGCGATGTGATGATAGGAATTCTGGCCGTGGCGGTGAAAACGCTGCTCGCCCGCCCTGCGCTGCTGCTGGTGCTTCTCTTGCTCACCCTGTCTTTCGGGGGGAGTGCGCGCGCGGCATCTGACAGCCTTCTCGTTGAGGAAGGGAAAGGCGTTCTGGTGCGCGGTACCGCGCAGGCCTCCGCTCTTTTTGTTGCGGATCCTTCTGTTGCCGACCTTCAGGGTGATCAAGCCAGCGGCTTTTTCATCTATGGTGTGAGTAGCGGGCAGACGACGCTTATCGGCACCGATTTCGCTGGCAAGGAGATCTTCAAGGTCAATGTTGTGGTGGTGCAGAATCTCAGTGAAATCAATCGGCTCATTGCCGACAGGTTTCCCGATTCGTCGGTAACCCTCAAGGCGTCACGTGGCAGTGTGATGCTGTCGGGTGTGGTGCCTGATGACCGGGTCCACAATGCGCTGCTTGAAAGCTTGAAGCCGATTATTCCCGACGCACTGATTGTCGATGATCTTTCGGAGCGCGGCAGTGGTATTATTCAGATTGATGTCAAGATCATTGATGTTCAGCGCAGTCGCGGCCGGTCCGGTGGTTTCGGTGGCGGCCTTGGCATTGCCTGGAGTTCGATGTCTGATGCCGCTGCGGTGGTCGAGGGGTTGTTGAGCTCCGGCGCGGCGAGTGTTGTCAGTGAATCGACCCTGACGACGACCAACAGAAAGAAGGCGACATTTAATGCGGGTGAAAAGATCGCCATTCCGATGGCGATTACCAATTCCGGATCCTATCCGCTTTATGGCGTTGAATATAAAAATGTCGGTCTGGCGATTGACGTTTCGCCGCAGCTGTTGCCTGGCGAGCGCATTTCTCTGGCGGTGAATACCGAGCTTTCCAATCAGAGTGGTAGCGGCACCGATGTAGGGAATGGCACCGTCATACCCAATATCAATGCGCGCTCGTTTCAAACCTCGGTCACGCTTCGGTCGGGACAGGGCTTCGTGCTCAATACCTTGAAGAATGCCCAGTCGGATTCGTCTGCGAGCGGCGGTTTTTCGGGGGGTATCAATCGTGCTCTTGCGCTCGTCTGGGGTGGGGCGAAAGGGCAAGACAATGCGTCGAATGCAGAGTTCATCATTCTCCTGACGCCCTATTTCGGCAAGGAGCAGCGGGGACGGGAGAGCGATCCAATCGGCCGGCCGCAGAGCATTCTCGAAAACCTTTTGACAACGAAGCGTGGCGGCAAGGGCATTGCTGTGCAGCTCTATGGCAATCCGGGGTTCATTTACTGATGTTGCAGCGCCCGTTTGGTATGAAAGCGCATTTGCGGAAAATCCTGGTCCTTCTTGTTTTCGGATTGGCTGGAGGGGCCGTCTTTATGCCGGTTTCGGTAGCTGCGGCCTCTGCTCGATTGATGTCCGATGGTCGTCTTTACATGCCGCCGGCTCTGCCCGATGCCGGGGCAGATTACAGCTTTGCAGGGGAGGATCAGACGCTCACCACGGCCCTTAAATATTTTGCGTTGAATATCGGGGTGTCCCTGGTGATGGATCCTTCTGTTCCTACAGTTCAAAATGGCGGGGAGCCTCCCGGACTTAGCCGGGCGGAATATATTGACTATCTGGCCGACAAGTTCCGCCTGGTCTGGTATTTCGACGGCGCGACCCTTTTTGTCGATACGGTTGACCATGTTGAGCAAAAGGTGTTTTCGCTCCAAAAGGCCGATGGCATGCAGGTGTTGACGATCTTGCAGAATCTGGATCTGTTTCAGCCCAAATTTCTCTTTAGCTATGATCTGCAAAGCAAGGTGCTTATGACGTCGGGGCCACCGAGCTATGTCAATCTCGTCGAAAGTACTGTGAAGGCTGTCGATACTGCGGATGGGCGTTCGACCAATGTGTATCGCGGCGCGACTGCACGCCTCACGGGAAGCGGTGCCGGAGCCGTTGCGCTGGGGTCGGGGCTGGGCACTTCGTCGCCGGCGTTAGCTGGCGATGTGCCGGCTGCCATGCCTGCGGCTGCTCCTCTCACTCTGGGTGGGCAGTGATATCATGAAAACTGCCAAGCTGGGACTTGTGCTGAGCCAGCAGCGTGACATTCTTCTTGTTCTGGTCTTTGCGCTTGTTCTGTTGATGATGGTGCTGCCGCTGCCGTCATTGATGATGGATATCATGATCACACTGAATATCAGTATTGCGGTGATCATCCTCCTGATGGCGATGCAAACGGAAACGGCGCTGCAGTTTTCGACCTTTCCCACCATTTTGCTGGTCACGACCCTGTTCAGGCTGGCGATCTCGATTTCGACAACGCGTTTGATCCTGTTGAAGGGAGACGCTGGGAAGGTAATCCAGACTTTCGGTGAGGTCGTTGTCGGTGGTAATCTTGTTGTCGGGCTCGTTATCTTTCTGATCATCACAGTGGTTCAGTTTCTTGTGATCACCAAGGGGGCGGATCGTGTTGCCGAAGTGGGAGCACGTTTCACCCTGGATGGAATGCCCGGCAAACAGATGAGCGTTGATGCTGACGTGCGTGCCGGCAACATGGATCATCAGGATGCCACCATCGCCCGCCGCAACCTGGAGCAGGAGGCGAAGCTCTTCGGCGCGATGGATGGCGCGATGAAATTCGTCAAGGGCGATGCAATTGCGGGGCTGATCATTACAGCTATCAATCTTTTTGGTGGCATTATGATCGGGATGATGCAGCGCGGCATGTCCTTCGGCGAGGCTGGGCATGTCTATTCGCTTTTGACTGTCGGCGACGGTCTGGTGGCGCAGATCCCGGCCCTGATGATTTCCGTCGCTGCTGGAACCATGGTGACCCGTGTGACCAGTGCCGGTGGGATCAATCTCGGTTTCGAAATCGTGCAACAGCTGATTGCCAATGGGCGGACAATCATCATTGCCGGTGTCTTGATCTCGCTTTTCGGGATGATTCCCGGTTTTCCGACGGTGATTTTCTGCACGGTAGGTCTGGGAATGATCGCCGGTGTGGTCGTGACAGCGCGACGACGGAAGCGCTCCATGGGCCTGATGATCCATGATTGGCGCGCGCGCGTGGAGCATTTCGACGAAGAGGCGCGTGAGCTTGCCCGGAGGGGGACGCGAACGGATATTATCAATGTCGTGCTGCCGAACATCATCTGCTCGGTGAATGTCAATGATTTCTGGGTCCTGTTTGACGGTATCCGCGCGCGCACGGGCGAAGATTATGGAGTGCCTGCCGGCTTTTGGCGATTTGAAGTCGACTGGGAGGAGGGCACCGAATACCGCATTCTCATTCGCGGAGAAGAGGTGGCGCGTGCCGAATACAGAACCGATTGCGTGTTCGTCAAAGCGCATTCCAGCTATCTTGAAGCTATCGGTATTCCCTGCATCGAGACTTATGGTTTGCGTGAAGGGGTCCTGGTCTCCACCGATTACGTGGACCAACTCGCTGAGCTTGGTATTGGCTCATGGAGTGCGCTGGAACTGTTCATGATGCATCTCAGGCGCGCCACGGCGGAGCATCTTGATGCGTTTGCCGACTTCCAGGGGACTTTTCGGATTTTGAACGAGATGTCGACCGAACATTCGGCGCTGGTCGCTGATCTGCGCGAGGCTATGCAGAATAATCATGTGAGCCGGATTCTGCAGATGCTGTTGAAAGAGCGTATCCCGATCTCCAGCCGGGTCAAGATTATGGAGGCCATTCTCAAATGGTCGGAGCGTGCCCAGGACCCTGGCTTCCTACTGCAGAAGGTCCGCAATGAACTCTCGGAGTTTATCACCCGGCGTTATGCCAGTGATGGATTGCTGCAGGTCGTTGTTGTTGCGCCCACGATTGAATCCCTGTTGCGCGAAGGGATACGAAGTACGAATGAAGGAAATTTCCTGGTTCTGGAGCCGCAACTTTCCAGCCATGTTGCCGCGCAAACCCGAAAACTGGTTGGCGAAGAATATCAGCGTGGCCGCCATCCTGTTCTCCTGACGCAACAGGATATTCGCTTCCCGCTTCACACTTTGCTGTTCGAGCAGGGGGTCTTTATACCGGTATTGGCCTATTCTGAACTGTTGCCGACAACGGTTATCTATCCGGTTGGGGTCATAACCGCTGACGTAGCGGAAGGGTGATGCCGGCGGCCGTGCAGCTCGTTCCTTTCTTTGCGCCATTCACCGGGGGCGTGTGATCCTGGTGTCTTCTGACGCCATGCTATATGGCGACGACGCTGTTCCGCGAAATTTCGGAGAAGGCGATGACGTCGCGTTCCTGATCAATGAGTTCCAATAGCTCTGCCTTAAGGTCTTCATCAAGATCTGAGCTGTCGACATGAAGGCTGAGTTCCGTCATTGCATCAATCATTTCGGCATTTGTCGGGAATCGCTTATTGATTTTCGTTGTGTCAATGATATCAAAATAAAATATATTTTTCACAAGATTCATGTATTCTGGGAATATATCTATATTTATTTCATTTTTCACATTGTTCATTTTGCTCTCCTGTTGATAAATGATTTTTACTATAGTTCAGATGCACATATTTTTTAATTTAAATTTTTATTTAAAATTATAATTAAATTTTATATGTAAAAATAAATATACACATCCGTTTCTTATCTGTGGAGATGTTAGCCTAAAGTTAGTATATATCATGGACTGATTCGCGATTCTCTTTCAGTATGTTTCTGCGATCCATTCGTTTCGGGGAGATGTCGGTGACATATACGGCCTCACATTTGGTCAGGCGTCACAACAGGATGTTGTGTCTTGGGGGCGCGATTGCGCTTTTTTGTGCCATGACCGGCTGTGCGGGGCCAAACAGCACCTATTCAGCTGTTTCGGCACAGATCGCGGCGGGGGAAAGCGGTCTGGATGCCGGCGCCTATGATCAGGCTTATGGTATTCTCGACGGGGTGGCGAAGGATAATCCTCGCTCAGAGAGGGCCATGCTCTCGCTTGGCGATGCCTATTTTGCCCAGGGCGCCTATCTCAAGGCGCGCACCTATTACCAGCGTGCCATCGGGCTTGGCGCAAAACGTGAGGGCGGGCTTGGTGTTGCCCGGGTCCAGCTGGCTCAACGGGATTATTCCGGCAGTCAGGCTTCGATTGATGCATTGCTGAAACATTCACCCGGTGACATTGTCGTGCTCAACCTTCAGGGCGTCCTGCTCGACGCGATGAGCCAGCACGCCCAGGCGCAACAGGTTTACCGCAGCATTCTTGCCGTTCAACCGGACAACAAGGCCGCGCTCAATAATCTGGCGCTTTCCTTGATGCTGACCGGTGCCTATACTTCCAGCTACACACTCGAATCCGAGCTCTATCGTTCCAATCGTAATGATGACAAAGTCCGGCAAAATCTCTCGCTTATGGCCTATCTCAGCAATGAGAAGGACGAGGCCATGGCACTGGCGGGGCCCGTCGTAACGGAGGAAAAGGCCGAGAGCAATTTCAAGATGGTAGAATTCCTGCGGCGATAGAGCGCGTCCCGGAAAAGCATGTCTCGAGATTTATCTGCGTCTTCGCCTGCTTGAAAAGCAAAGGCCGAAGGGGAAATAGTCTTGGTTGCAGGCAGGGGATTTTATGTCGCCGTTCAGCGGTGACATTCCTTCATATCAGGCCCGCTGACCCGCGACCGCCATGTCAGCCTGGATTGCTGTTCTGTTCAGCAGCGGCATTGCGCTTGTCCTCAATCTCCAGGATCTTCTCCATACCTTTCATTGACGGAGCCGGCATATATTGGCTGAGACGCCCCATGCGGAAAAAATCATAGGCAACGGATGGTAGATTGAAGAGTTGCAGGCGGGTTGGCTTGAGCTGGCGCACAAGTGTCTGTACCTGTGGTCCGCTGTATTTGGCCACAACATAAGGCTTCATATTGGCATTCCGATAATAGATCACCGCGACAAGATGACTATCGCTGTAGACGATATGTGTGGCCTGACCGATCGTCGGGGCGTCAGCATCCGAACGGGCGATGGAATTGCGCTCTGCCTTGATTTCAGGATTGCCTTCCTGATCCTTGTATTCCCGTTTGACATCGTCCTTCGACATCTTGTTTTGTGAGATAAAGAGCTTGGATTGGATGAGATAATCGATTGCTGCCAGCACCAGCAGCAGCGCGAGAATTGCGTAGATCAGCCATTTTAGCAGCGCGATCATAAGCGGTGCTTCGCATTGCAGATCACAATAGCTGGCTTGCAGAGCGTTATTGATGTTGTAGCGAATGATCGCGTAAGTCAGATAGCTGACCGCTGAAAAATAGATCAGCATGCGAATGAATGTGTAGAGATTGGACTTGCCGAAGATCGATTTCAGCTTGCTCATCGGGTTGAATTTGGAAAATTTCGGCTCCAGTGGCTTCATGGAGAAGTTGAAGCGGTTCAGAAGCAGTGTTGCAAAGAGGGTGAATGCCGCACTTGCACCACAGATGCTCAGTGTCAGATAGATAACCCGAAATATCGCATCATAGGTTGCGATGCCGGGTTGTTCGGCATTGGTCGCGACATCGTTGATCACGCTTTTGGTTAACTCCATCAATGCGGCAATCATGTTTGGCATCAATGCAATAATCAGAAATGTCGTGAAGGTCAGAAGTGCGAATTCACCGACATTCTTGCGCGACGGAACCTGCCCTTCCTGACGAAGTTTGCGCAGCTTCTGTTCTGTTGGCTGTTCTGTCTTTTCACCGCTCATGGCGCGAACACCTTTGACATCATGTCTAGGGCTTGTGAGAAGGTTTCCATCGTGCGCGGGAATAAAATGCCACAATAGAACATAAGCACGATGAACAGGATTGCCGATTTAACCGGCATGCCAAGCGTGAGTGCATTCAGGCTCTGGGCGCTGCGTGCCAGAAAGGCGATGGCGATATCGGCAATCAGCATGAAACCGGCGATCGGCGCGATGAGCACAACGGCAGAGAAAAAGACATGACCTGCCATCTGCAGGTAAAGCAAAACATGGTCTATTTCGATTGTCGGAAAGGGCTGCAGGACAGGCCAGAGCTCGAAGCTTTTATAGACGGTCATCAACACCATCAGAAAACCGCCATATGCGAAGAAATAGCCCGAAAAAACCTGAGCCAGAAATATCGACGTCGGTGTGGTTTGCTCAGAAAAAATCGGGTCAAAGGACTGCGATTGCGTGGCGCCGCGCTGTGTGTCGAGGATCACACCAGCCATTTCGAGCCCGCGAACGGGAAGCCATGTCAGGATGCTGAGAAGGAAACCCAGCGCCAGTTCTTTCAAGGCGAAAGCAAATTTAATCGTGAGGCTGCTGTCCATGGTCATGGCTTCCGCATAGGCGGAGGGAACGACAAGCAGGCTTACACAGACTATAACGCCCATGCGGACAAAGCCCGTCATGGCGTATTTGCTGAAGAAGGGCGAAAGCGCAAAAAAGGCGTAGAACCGGCAGATGACCAGCACCAGGCAATAGATAATTGTGGTGGACTGGTTGCCCAGCGCGTCATTCAATTGCTGCATGCCCGACATGGCGTTGTGCCTCAGAAGTTCGGAATATTGTTGAACGCCGCTTTTGCATAAGTCTGCATGGCGCTCGACATGCCGGCACCGGCGACCATCAAAATGACCACCACCGCGGAGAGCTTGGCCGCAAAGGCCACGGTCTGCTCCTGCACCTGAATCAGCGTCTGAATAATGGCGATGATCAGGCCAACCGCTGTGGCGGCGGCGATGATCGGCATCGACAGGTAGAAAATCAGTGCCAGCGCATTCTGTGCTGCTGTGATGACGTCATCGGGTAACATCTGCGTAACCTCCTCTTGCGTGTCCAATAGCGATGTCTTCTGCCGCCTGCGCCCTGATGGCATGAGGGGCAAGGGATCGGGGCGGATGACGGCCATCCGTTGCATCCGCCGAACCCGGCAAAGCTCCCGCATTTTCGCCTGGCTCTATCGGGCCGGCGAAAATGCGGCATTCACTTGGCGCCCGGCCTTTCAGCGGGCGTAACTCAGCACCAGATTGTGCAGCAGCAACGTCCAGCCATTGACGGAGACGAACAGCAGCAGCTTCACCGGCAGGGAGACGAGCATGGGGGGGACCATCATCGCTCCCATTGCCAGCAGCACATTCGAGACGACCATGTCGATGATCACGAAGGGCAGAAACAGCAGGAAGGCAATCTGGAATGCGCGGGTCAGCTCGGACGTCAGATGTGCCGGCAGCAGAATCAGCATGTTGGTGTCGGAAATCGTGTCACCCAGACTGGCGGGCCAGATCTTCTTGGCGGCATCCTTGAAAAAGCCAAGCTCGCTCTGATTGGTGAACTTGAGCAGATAGTCGGAATATCCCTTTGAAACGATATCATAGGCTTTGACCGCGCTGTCCCAGTCCACGATCCGTATGTGGGCCGCCTGCAGGTTCAAAAAGATTGAATCGGCGACCGGCACCATGATGAAGACAGTGAGGGTCAGGGCAGTGGCATTGAGAACCAACCCGGATGGCGCGCCTTGAACGCCAAGCGCGTTGCGCAGGAGAACCAGAACGATCGAGATCTTGGTGAAGGATGTCCCCATTACAACGAGCAGTGGCAAAAGGCTTAGGCTCATCACCAAGATAGCCGTCGGCAGAATGGGCGCGAACTTGTCTGCCAGCTGGTCCATTCTATTCCCCTTTCACCGGTTTGCCCGGCCAGGTCTTGATCTGCACCGCGAGCTGGCCGTCCACGACCACCAGATATCCGCTTGCCATTGCCCGTCCATTGGCCCGGATCGTCACGGGGTCTGTCAGCTGTCCGGCCAGTGGCAGGGTGGTGCCGGGTCCGAGAGTCTGCAGTTCCTCCAGCGTAATGCGGGTGCCGGCGAGATGAACGTCGATCCTGATTGGCAATTCACCAAGCGTGTTTCCCGCTTGCCGCCCGTTCGGTTGCGCATCGGCGAAGTCGTGCTCATCCATTTCCAGATCGTCTTCCAGAGCAAATTCGTCTTCAGCGGTGCCGTAATCGTCTTCATCTTCCATTGGCGTGTTCTCCCTTGGCGCTTCGTTCAATGTCATCATGCCATCCTCGTGGATCAGCGCGGCGGCAGCGCCAACACCGCGGATGTGCAATGAGGCGGGTATGGCTTCCTCACGCATCGGGGTTAAGAGGATGAGGTCGCCGGGACGGATGCGGCGATAGTCGGCATCGATTAGGCTGACGCGCGGAAAGGTGATCCTGCAGGCAAAATCCGGGGTGAAACTGCCAAGCATGGCCACAGGCGGGATTTGATCAAGAAAGCCAAGTGTTTCCTGATTGAACGCGGCAATATCGAGCGATCCAAAGAAGACCTGATCACCAATATTGAGGCGAAAGGCGATCTGCGGCCCGGCTCCCGTGGGGGACGGGGTGCGGTCAAGACTGGCGATGTCAAATGTGTTGATCGTTTCTATCAATCCCAATTCTGTCAGCCAGTGCTCGAAGCTGAGTGAAAGTCGCCAGTCGGTCGGCAGGTTGTCGCGCTTTTCCGTGCGCCATCCTGGCAGTGTGATGTCGCTGATGAGGTCGCAGAATTTCGCTTCAACGAGGAAGGCAAGCGTGCCTGCGCTGCAGTCTATCGTCACTTTTGTAAAGGGGCCGGCGACCTGGCGATGCCAGGGCATGAAGGCGATTGTCATCGGCATGGGCTGTTCGAGCGAGCCCTGGATCGGTAGCTGCCATTGCCGCGCGGCCAGGCGGTTGACCAGCAGCATGGCGGCTGGTTCCATGGTGGGCAATGCTGCCAGCAGGGGGGCGGGATCGTACATCAGTCCCCCTGTTGCTGACGGTTGAATGCTATTTCGCTGAACTCATCCATTAGCGCGTCTTCGGCGAAGGTCAGTTCGCGCTGGCGCTGCGTCGCGAATTCTGTTTCCAGTTCTTCGCTTTTGTTCTGCTTCAGTGAGGCGGCAATGCGCCTGCTCCGCTGCTGTTCAAGCCGCTGCACATCCTCCTGTTCGGTATTTTTGCAGACCTCAACCCTGTCGACGAGTTCCTGCGCCTTTTTTTGGGCGGCTTTGAGCTGGACTTCAATATCGAGGAGGTCGTTGATGGATACGGCGTGGCCCAGAAGTCTCTGGAGCAGATCCCATTCGAGATTTTTCGTTGCCTCGCGAAAGTCATCGACAGCCTGTCGGGCTTCGGCAAGGGCGCTGCGGCTCTTCTCCAGCGCCGCGTGGGCATGAACCTCGTCGCGGCGCGCGCGCTCCGTCCGGCGTTTGCGCAACATGACGATCTGTTGGAAATTATGCATCGCCGACGGTCTCCCTGAGCAATTGCAGCGTTTCATCGAAATCGGAAAAGTCCTTCGTCGACTGACGCAGGAAACGGTCGATCTCCGGTTTGCGCTGCAGCGCTTCGTCGGCCATCGGGTCTGCCCCTGCAGCATATTCGCCGATCCTCACCAGCAGCTCGATCTCGTCATATTTGGCCAGGAGGCCGCGCAGTTTCTGAATCGAGCTGAGGTGGGACGGGCTGACAATATTGTTCAGCACACGGCTCGCGCTCTGGCTGACATCAATCGCCGGATAATGTCCGGCACTGGCCAGCTTGCGCGAAAGAATGATGTGCCCGTCGAGCAGGGACCGCGTCTCGTCGGCAACAGGCTCGTTCATGTCATCACCTTCCACCAGCACGGTATAAAGTGCGGTGATCGACCCTCTGGGTGTTCGCCCGGCGCGTTCCACCAGGCCGGGAAGCTGTTCGAAAACCGAAGGCGGAAAACCCCGGCGTGTCGGGGGTTCCCCGGCAGCGAGCCCGATCTGGCGCTGGGCGCGGGCAAAACGGGTCAGGCTATCCATGATGAGAAGAACGCGCCCGCCCTGGTCACGAAAATATTCGGCAATGGCTGTGGCGGTATAGGCGGCCTTGACCTGTTCGACAGCCGGGCGGTCGGATGTTGCAACGATGATCACGGCCCGGGCCATGCCCTCCGGTCCCAGCTGATGCTCGATAAATTCGCGGACCTCGCGGCCGCGTTCGCCGATGAGTGCGACAACGCAGCGGTCATAGCGGGCAAAGCGGACAAGTTGCGAGACAAGGGTGGATTTACCGCCGCCTGCCGCCGCGAAAATGCCCATGCGCTGACCTTCACCGCAGGTCAGCGCTCCATCAAGCGCGCGAACGCCAAGATAAAACGGACGGTCGATCGGAGGCCGCGTCATTGGATCCGGTGGCGGGCGATTGGCCGGGTAGCGATCGCAGGGCCCCAGCGGCGGGCCGTTATCGACCGGCCGGCCGAGTGAATCCAGCACGCGGCCGACAATCGCTTCGCTGACGGGTACTTCGAATTCGCTCATCACCGGTTCGATGACGGAAAAATAGGAAATGCCGGCAGTGCGGCCATAGGGCGTCAGGATGGTTTCATTGGCATCAAATCCGACAACTTCGGCCAGAAGCGGTGGGCCATTGCTGCGTGAAATCGAACAGATTTCGCCAATGCCGAACTGGCCGGTCGCGCGCAGCAATGGGCCGGTGACCTTGATGACGCGCCCGCGTCTGCGGAAAGGTTGTGCCAGACTGGCACGCATGGGCGTTTCGTCGAGATCCGTGCTGTCGGGATGCTGCGCCATTCTATTGCGCTCCCCTTGTCGTATTGCCGTCATCGCGTACTGGATCAAGCGTCAGTGCCGCGATCATTTCCTGTGCGATTGTCGGCACGGCGATGTCGATGACGTCCGGTCCGGCATAGACGAGGCAATCGGTCTCGGACATATATGGTTCGACCGTAACGCGGATCGGTGTCCGGGCCGGCCGGGCCGCTACGAAGGTGTTGACGGCCGCTTCAAAGGCGGCGCGATTATCGGGATGCACCATGAGGCGGATATCGAGTTCGTCCTCATAGTCTTGAAGAATGTTTTGCAGGATAGCCGGTACACGCATTTCAACCGGTATTTCACCCAGTACATGTTCCAGACATTGCTGCAGGATTGCGCGCAGCTGGCTGGAGAGCGCCTTGCGCTCGTCCTGCAGCCGCGCAGTGGCATCTGCCAGCAGTGCCAGCCCTTCGGCGATGCCTTCAGGCCGGCTCTGTACCAGGCGTTCGGCCGCATCGGCTTCCGCCTGGCGTGTGATCCGTTCGGCGGCCTGTCTTGCCTCTTGCTCAATGTCGCGCGCCTGTGCGCAGGCTGCAATCATCGCCGACGGGATGATGGGGCCGGCGGGCAGCTGCGTCAGCGGCCTGAGATCAATTCTGGGAAGTGCCATGGTCTGCCTCCGGTTCTGCATTCGGTTCAGGCACAGGCCAGGCCTCGTGAAGTAGTTCCAGAAGGCGCTTCCTGTCGGCGTCACCAAGCATCTCGGCGTCGGGCAGGTCGTCCTCGTCAAGCTGCATGATGAAGCGGGCCCGATGCGCCGGGTGAAGCAATCCCAACAGGTAGCTGAGAACAAGCTGGTCAAAACTGTCCAGCAGATCGCTGTCGAGATCGGACAACGGCGATATTGCCTGCGGTGCGGCGCTATGGCTGCGGACGACCTGGCGCAGGAAGCCCGCATCACCGACCCATTCACTCAGCATTTTCAGCTGCTGACCCGCTGTCGTCTTCAAGACGGCCTGGCGGCAGATCAGAAGCGTGATCCGCCGTGCGGCGCAATGAAATTGTTCGGCCGACAGCGAGGACAGAAGGATGTAATTGCGTTCCTGTGCATCAGGAATATTGTCCGGCAGCGGTGGCAGCTGGCTGTTTATGCGGTCCGTCAGCGCATCTTTTAGGAACCGGCTGGCAGCAAGGGCTGACAGGATTTCAGGCTGTTTCACACCGGTGACCCGGGCCAGAACCGCAGGGTTCAACAAGGGGTCGATTGCAGACGTTTTATCCTTGACCGGGATCGTCATTACGCGTTCTCCTTGCGCTTGCGGCTCCATTTCCAGATGAACCAGCCGGCCGCAGCGGTACCAAGACCAAGCAGCGCTCCACCTGCTGCGATCAGCAGAGAAAGCCGCAATGCGCCTGCGAGTGAGCCGGACGCAATGGAAATGCCGGCAATGCTTTCGAATTTTACCTGCTGCGGTGGCGGTGGCGTTACCGGCGATATGACGACGCCGATATTGTCATAGTCGATATTGTCGACGCTATTGGAGACCAGCTTCTTGATCTGCGGTACCAGATCGGGACTGATATTGTTTCTGTCCGCCAGCACCAATACGGCCACATTGGGTTTCGGCTTTTCCTCGAAGGGGTTGGTCTGGCGCGGATTGGCGATCTGCACCTTGGCGCTGGTGACGCCGGGGATGGTCGCGATCATCGACGCCAATTCCTGCGACTGGGCAAAATTGAGCTTGGCCCACTCCTTTGTTGGCGATGAGACGAGGCCATCCTTCTCGAACATCTGGCTTACATCGGTGAACTTCTGCTTCGGCAGGCCGAAACTGTCGAGTAGCTTCACCGCGTATGAAAATTGTGATCGCTCGACGAGGATCTGCGATGTGCCGTCCTTGGCCTGGGTCTTCGTCGCCTCAACATTGTATTGTATCAGCGTGCTGAGGATCTGATTGGCCTCGCTCTCGGATAGCCCGGTATTCAGGACTTCCTTGCAGGATGTCAGAGCCAGCAATATGAAGATGATGGCTGCAATACGCCTTGTCATTCTTTGAGCCTCTGCGACGGCATGGCGGAAATCCGATGTCCGGTTGCTTATTGTGAAGACAGCAGCTGCTGAATTGCGGCGATGATCTTGCTTGCGGCTTTGACGGATAGCTGGATCTGCTCGCTCTCGATGTTGCGAGAAACTTGCTGCTGCGTATTCTCGTTCTTGCGTGCATAAAGCGCGTAGGTATTTTTCTTCATCGTCTCGAAGATCTTGCGTTCCTCGGGAGTCCTGATCTGCGCTTCATACCGGTTAAACATCTGTTCGACGGGCAGCGGGATCGGGCGCATGAACGCATTGTTGGGGTTGAGCGCCTGTTTGGCATCCGCCAGCATGTAGTTTTCAACATCTCCAAATGCCTTGGTGATGTTGCCGCCAACCTCCTTGAGACCGGTCGGGGGTTCTGCCCGAACGGGTGCTATTGTTGTCGGAAAGGCTATGGCCATGGTTTTCCCCTATCGGTTTGCGCCTGTTTTGCCGTCGAGCAAGGTGCCGAGTGCTTTCTGGCACTCGGTGGTGACCAGGCGCGTGGCTTCGATTGCTGATTTTGAATCAATGAGACGCTCTTCCAGATAGGCCGTGCCCAGCCTGACGGCCCGTTTCAGCTGGCCATCCTGCTGGAGGAGGTAGAGGTGGAAGGCCAGGGCCTCATCGCGGTTTTTCTCGGCGTCAAAGGCACCGCAGGTTTCCAGCAGCGAAAGAGCAGCCTGCTTTTTCCCAATGGAGAAAAGATACATCGATTCAACGATGAAAGCGGCGGCATTGTTGGGGCGCTGTTGCTGTACCAGTTTGAGAATCGGGAGCGCCTGCTCACCTATTCCCGTTTTGACCGCCAGCGATGCGATGTTGCCGAGAATGTAGAGGTCATCATCGCTATAGCTCATGGTAGGGGTCGTCATTCAACCTCAATCCTTTTGTTGTGCCCATCCAGGTCAACGGTCAGCGCATGCTCCTCGACGCTGACCAGAGTGGCATTGTCGTTGATCTGCTGACCCGGTCTGATGATCGTGTTGTCATTGAGAAGAACATATGGAAATACGCCGCTCCAAAGCCCGCTGATCTGTTTCTTGATTGCAGCAATCTGGTCGGCGTCATCGTGGTCGAACACAACCTTGGTGATGCCGCTGACATCACCTTCGAGCGTTGTGATGATCTTCTGCTGGGCGTCGGTCTCTTGCGGACCTTTCAGTGTGACAACGCCCAGATTTACGGAGGCAAGTTCCGCCTTGCTGCGCATGTTCGAAAGCGAGGTTTCGACGGCGGTGGCGATATCGCTGTCGAGGATGATGTCGGGCGCCAGCGGCAGGTTCAGCGCCGCGAGAGCCTCATTGGCGTTGTCGCGGGCGTTCTCGTCGGGTACGTGCACTGTGAACGACCATACACCGTTGATATCTGTGAGGTCGGCGGGTGGCAGCCCCATATTGGTCAAGGTCTCCTGCAGAGCGCTTTCAGTTACCGATTGCGTCTGAGGTGCCCCCGGCTGGTTTTGGGCCGCAACCGGCGTCGAGGCTACAGGCGGGGAACCGGTTTCGATTGCGCTCATATGTGTTGGCGAAGCAGGCGGCGAGGCCGGGTTATTGCTTGCCGGCGAAGAGCTGATGAGCAGGGTAATGCCGCAGGCAACGCCAAGGCCGGCAAAGGTGGGAAGAAGCCATTTCAGCAACTTTGAAGACAGTGCACGGCGCGCCGATGAGATCGGTGACGCCGCCGCGTTCGCCGTCGCGATGCCGCTGAATGTTATCGTGATGCCGTCAATGCCAAGCCTGTCTTCGCCCGAGCAGTTGATCCATTCTTCTGCCCTCAGAAAGACGGGCTCCTGCCCCTCCTGGTTCCGGTCAAGGAAGGCGTTTGCCGTCGGCGCCAGCATCAGCGAAAGCAGACTGGCCTCTACACGAAAAGTCAGGTGTTGTTCCTGGACTTCTTCGTCCAGCAGAACGATGTCGCAATCCAGGCCGGAGCCAAGGCTCGACAGCCCGTCCTCTATCGAGAACAGCCGGTCCTCCAGGCCTTCCTTGCTGACGCGTGCGAGTATCATCGTTTCCACTTCTTCCAGGGTGACCCCGTCTATGCTCTGCGATCTGCGGAGCTTTCAGATGGAGCGCTATGGTCTTGTCGCCTACTCGGGCTGAAGCTTCAGAACCTGATCCAGCAGGCTTGCCGCGCGTTCCAGCATATTGATTGCTATTAGATGCTCGCTGGGGTCTCCTCCAGAGTTACTAATTCGAGAAATTTCACGCGTAATAAATCCCTTGCGTGTTTCAATGTATTTCTCGATCGTCTGGAGCCCACCAAGTGATCCCTTGAATATGATATCGTCAAAATCGATATCTTTATTGGCAAACAGATCATCTTTAGACATGTTATATTCCGTGCTTGTTTATCATATGCATTATATCAACATTTTTACTATAGTTGATTCAATATTTTCGATTTTGAAAATGATTAATGATCTGTAATATTGGCTCTGCGGTCTGGGTGCCAGAGGGGGGCGTCAGGCTGGCTGCCGGGCTCCTTTCTTTTGTGGCGGTGCGCCGCCGTGAAAGAAGGGGAGCCTTGCATGAGCGTTCCATTTTTGCTTCCAGTCTTTCGGGTTAAGGCCTCAGTTGGGGCGGTGCGCCTGTTGTTGTTTCAGGTGGCGCAGGGCGTTTGGATCAGGGGGGCAGATGGCTGACATGGCGCGCGGGTTTTGGCGCGCGGGTTTTGCGGTCAACTCAGGCTCTCGGAAAGAATAAGTTCGGCCGAGGCTTTCTCGCTGAAGAGTTTGCGCAGACTGTTGCCATGTGGGATGTAGAGGCCGAGCGGGACAAACACTTTTGACGATGACAGCGGCAGGAACTTGATCTCTTCTCCGTTGGGGCTGGAGGGCAGGAGCGAGCGCGGAACCAGAGCCGGCAGGTTGCTCTTTTCCAGACAGCTTCTCAAAACACTGGTGGAGCCGATTTCGGTGAAGTTCATGGACAGGTGGTTGGCGGCGCGGAGCCTGCTGTAGACCTGTTGCAATGTCTGTGGGCAGATACCGGAAAAGATAATTGTGTTTTCAGGAATGTATTCCCAGTCGATGTCGCGCGCCTTGCTCAAGGCTGATTCGTCTGAATGTCGCGGCAGGGCAAGAACCATTTCGATCTGGCCAAGGGAAATGAATTCGCCATGTTTGGGTTTAACATCACCGTCGAGCAGGGCGATGCAGTCCTGGCGGTCTTCAAGTGCGTTGATGATGTCTCGCCAGCTTCCCTGCTCGATCATCAGTCGCATCTGCTGTTCATTTTGCAGGACTTCGTTCAGCCAGGTCGCCGACACGATGTCAACATAGGGTGACTGAATGAGGATCTTTTGCTTTTTCAGCTTGCGGTCCTCGGAAAGAAGCGTCGAGAGCGCCTCGTCATAGACGGTTAGAGCCCGGACGAACACATCATAGGCTTCCTGTCCCTTTTCGGTCAGTATGGCGCGTCTATTTTTCCCGTTTCGAACAAATAACTCTTTTCCAACGGTCGATTCAATTTCATCTATAATGCTGGCTGCTGCGGGCTGCGTAATAAATGCGTTCTTTGCGCCCTCGGAAAAGCTTCCGGAGTCGACAACTGTTACGAATACCCACATTTTTTTGATACTTATTGTATTCATCGGTATCCTCCGACTTGTTATATGCGCGATATAATCGGCAAAAGACCTGAAGAAATTGCCCTTTCATATTGGACATCGGCAGCTTTTACAGAAATAATGGGCGAAATCGTGATCGAAATTGAACTAAAAAGTGTGCAATACATCACGAAATGATCGAAAAGCTGCCGCTTGCCCAGTCGTCTTATTATTTTGTAACAGGCATATCTGTCGAACTGCATGGGCGAGCCTTGTGGTTCGGCCCCTCGGTCAGGTCTGACTGATTGCAAGGGCGAAGGAGAGGGTAGCGCGCCCGGCCTTACCGTCGGCTTCTGGATGTGCAGCGGCAAAGGCGCATCTGATTGCTTGGTCGCCTCTGCGGTGCGCGCCCGAAACGAGCGGCTCCTCCGTAGGGGCGAAGATACAGGCCAGTCGGAGCGAAATAAACTCATCGTCGCAGCGGGCCTATCGGTAAGTATTTGTTTTTGCGTGTTTCCCTTCTCCCCGCATATCTTTTCTGCCAGTCTGGTCCCGGGTGTTGGCTGTCGTTGAAATGGTGGTCTCTGCGCCTTCGATGCGGTGGCTTTCTCGCCGGGGCTATGCTGAACATGACGCATTGGTGGGCTGCATCTCGATAGAGCCGAGGTCGTGGCAGGCCGATCATATTCGGGTGCCGATCCGGTGCATCCGTCGTCTCGATATTGTCGTTGATGGCGCTGTTCCGGGCGCGGGGGATGCTCTTGCTTTCGCCGTTCTCGTGGTCACGCATCGTCTTATCTCCGTTTGTGAATGGTGACGATAGAATTCGTCTAATTGCTGAAATTGCGATACTGAATTCAGTTTTTTTGAAATGATGGGGCGACGCTTGCGCCGACGATCATTTGTATGCGGGCAGGATACTGCCGCAGTTCCCGTGCTGTGCAGATGTGCTGCTGCAGTCAGCTTACATGCTCTCATTTCAACGTGACGTGTCGGGCATTTCTCTATGGTTGTAGGTGCCGGGCGATCGGGTTTGCTCGCAGTGCACGCCATGCATGGAACAAGCGCGCTCAGCGTGATGCAAGTCAGGAGGGTGACAAGTTGTGTCGCGGTGTAAAACCGTGGGTAGTATTTTGTAACTTGGGCATTGCTCGCTGAATACGAATAAAATTTTCCTGAATTTTGAAATAAGTAAAATGAAATTGAACAAAAATAGGGTTTCACTTACCCGTAGGCCGTCAAAATAAATCCCCAACTTGGAGAAATTTATGTCCAATGACGGCAGAACGCGCGACATGCGAGTATCAAAAAGAGCGAATCAGTCGCGTTGGAAGCCGCTGACGGCTGCAATGCTGAGAGGGTCTGTTTCTGCAGCTGCACTGACAATGGCGGCGGTCGGCCTGGGCACGATTGATGAGGCGGCGGCGGGCGAGTGCAGCCCGCGGGATGTCGTCGACTGTCGCGGTTCTGATGGGAAAGGGGAGGCCGGATTTCACTCGGAGCGGCGCAGTGGTGGCCGGGCGGTGTACACCATGCCCGATCTGATTACGTCAGTTGAAACAATCGGCCATACCGTCAATAAAAATGACTCAAATGCATCATATTTGTCATTACATGCTAACTTAATGGTCGATAATGCGGTTACGCCGGTTTCGCTCTCAGATGACAGTTCGGCTGGAGCGCCGATAATGCTTAATGCTCCGGACACTTATGACGGGGATCTGACTTTGGTCATCTCGGGTGCGGACCAGTCTCTGAATGGATCCGAATATATGACAGCCTACACGTTAGGCACGGAAAATATGGGACCAGGATCGCGAACGATCACCGTTTCGAGTTCAACGATCAATCTGGGGGACAGTGCGCCGATCGCCGGTCAGACCCTGTTGCAGGCGGTTACGTCGGAGAGTTCGGCCGTTGGCGACAAGGCTGCCATCGTCATTGGCGGGAACAGCAGGCTCAGCGCGTTCGGTCCGGATGCGACTATCGGCATGGCTAAGGCCTATGGCGCCTCTTCCGCTGAAGTGCATATGAATAGTGGGACGATCATGTCGAAAGGTGATCGTTCGGATTCTGGTTCGCTGCAGGGCAATGCACTGGTCGCTGATGCTCTCGGAAGTGGCTCCGCGCTTGTCTTCATGAGTGATGGGGTTGTCCAGACCGAGGGCGACAACAGCAATGGCCTGGTCTCGCGCACGTCGCAGCAAAGTGAGGTGGGAGCGGTTTCCCGGATCGATTTTTCCCGCGGCCGGATCGAAACCCAGGGGGACGGCTCGAATGGCGCATTTGCGACGGCCTCTGGCAAGGGCGATGTCATCATCATCATGGGGGATGATTCCGCAGGTGCCACGATTTCCTCTGTTTCCGTGGCGACCAAGGGCAGTTCAAGTGCAGCGCTCTATGCTCAGGCAAAAGGCCAGGCAAATGCCTGGATTGAACTTCAGGGCGGCAGTGTCACCACTCTGGGTGATAATTCAACCGGGTTAAGGGCTTCGGTTGAAGACGCCAGCGATGCGGGCGATGCCATTGTCCAGATAACGGGTGGACGGGTTTCGACCTATGGGGATACGCAAACCACTGATGGCGGTGGTGCCTATGCCGCGTCGGCCTATAATCTAGGCAGCGGCGATGCGATCATCACCATGGATGACAAGGATGGGGACCGCGCCTTCACAACCTCTGGCACCAATTCGGACGGGCTTTTCGCGCTGACCAAGGGGGACGGGCTTGCCCGTGTCCTGATGCGCGACGGTGTCATCGTGACGGGTGGTGACGGAGCGGACGGCATATCCGCCATAACGGAAGGCAGCATGGGGGCGGCGCAAATCGTGATGTCGGGCGGTTCGGTCACCACGCATGGCGATCACGCCAATGGCTTGCAGGTCAAGGTTTCGGCGGCGAGCCCGCTTGGCACTGCGAGCATCTCCTACCGGGGCGGGACGATCACCACGACCGGAAATGGCTCAAATGGCATCTATGCCGAGACCGGTAATTCCGGACCCAATGAAATCTATCTGCAAAACGATGCAGCAAAGGGCGAGGTCGTCGCCACGCAGGGGGATGATGCCGCTGGTGTCTACGTCCATCACAACGGCGGCGGCCTTATCAAGATCGAGGCTCCGCAGGTCGATATACGTACGTCGGGGGAACGTTCTGCCGGTATCAAGGCGGATGCCAGCGGCTATACCGGAATTGATGCGCAGCTTGCTGCGGCGGCGATTGAGACCGAGGGGGATCAGTCCAGCGGTATCGACCTTGCCAGCACTGGCGGTCCTGTCAATCTGGTTATTGGCAAAAATGATCAGGGCGGCGTCGCCGATATCCGCACGCATGGTGCGCAAAGTCGTGGCATTGACGTGAGTGCTGTTGGTCATGCCAACGTCAAGGTCGCGATGGATGGCGGATCAATCGCCACGAGCGGCGATGGCGCCGATGGCATTCATGTCCTCCATGATGGACAGACTGCTGGCGGCCGTGTGGATATTGCTTTTCAGGATGGCTTCATCGCCACCTCAGGGGCGGCGGCTGACGGGATCAGCTTTGTCTCGAACGATAGCGCCGGAGTTGACAGCATCACCGTGGGCAATCGTGACGGGCAGGGCAATCCCGTTGTCTCCGTGTCAGGTGCGGGTTCCCTTGGTCTGACAGGTTACGCAAACACGGATGACCGGCCCGATATGACCGGGATAACGCAGATCTCGGTTCTCAGCGGTGAGGTAAGCGCAACCGGTGAGGCGCAGGCCGCAATCGGCTTCAGGCAAACGCCGGAGGGGTCGACGTCACTTTACGGTGGAATTGAAATCGGAACATACGGCACGATCGACGGCAGCAAATCCAGCCGCCATTATGCCATCTGGAACGGTGCGGAGCGCGCCGACAGCTATGTTTCCGTCACCAACTCAGGCACCATCAAAGGTGACAGCATGCTCGGCGCGGGTAAATCCCGGTTCAACCTGCGCAACGGTGTGGTCTCGGGCAATATTTATGGTGACTATGATCCGCAAGGCCCGGGCGAGCAATATCAGGATACTGACAGCTTTTACTGGACTGGCGGACTGCTTCAGGGCAATTTTTACGGCCAGGGCGGCAATGATCTGGCCGAGATCTATGTTGGCAATGTCGATGGTTTCTCCGATGTGATCTTCGATGGCGGCGAGGACGGTGAGGGCGGTCAGCAAAGCGATGCGATGCGCCTCATGAGTGTCAGTGATGTCGATGATATCGCTTTCGTCTCGACGGTAAATGACGGTCTTGTCGGTGCCAATATCATCAACTGGGAGACGTTTACCGCCGATAATGCCGATCTGACCTTTACCGATAACGAGCTGGACCTTGATGGCTATTCCGGCGGCAATCCGAACGGCTTTGGCGACTTCACACTTAAGAACAATTCCACCGTTCGGGTCGGACAGGCGGGGGATTTCGATCTTTTCGGCAATCTCAACATAGCCGATGCGGGCAGCACCTTCTTTTCCATCGGCTCCGGCAGGACCAGAATTTACGGTGATGTTACCAATAGCGGTACCCTGTCGATGCAGGATGGTGCTGCCGACGGCCGGTTGGCGATTGGCGGCAACTATTCGGCCAATGACGGCAGGCTTGCCGTGGATGTCGATTTCGGCGCAAGCCAGGGTGATCTCACAACCATTGGCGGCGGTATTGACGGCAATACCAAAATCGAGGTTGCCGACCTTGGCAGTCCGGCAGTGCCGGCTCCTGTTCTTCTGGTCAATCATGCCGATAATTCAGAAGTCGACAGCAGCCATTTCTCACTTGGATATAAGGGTGAGATCGCGTCGGGCAAATATTCCTATCAACTGTCCAGTGATCCGGGCAATGGTCTGGATCCGGGGCTGTATCTTGTCCCCGAACAGACGGGTGATGAGCAGCCTTCCCTTCAACCTTACCTGCCGGTCTATGAAGCCTATATGCCTGTTCTCATGGAAATGTCACGGCTGCCGACCCTGCGTCAGCGTACCGGTCAGCGACAGGGCTATGAGATGGCTGGCGCTGTCGATCCGGGAACACTTCCGGCATCCGATGGCATCTGGCTGCGGATGGTTGGCGGGCGCAGCCATGTCAATCCAGCCTCCAGTGCAACGGGCTATGACTATGATCTTTCGCAATTCGAAACCCAGCTGGGGGTGGACGGTCTGTTTTATGATGGTGCCGAAGGTGTTCTGCGTGCTGGCGTGACCGGGCAATACCGCCTGGCGACGGCCCGTGTGGGGTCGCAATACGGTGCCGGTGACATGCTGCCATCAGGTTATGGCATCGGTGCCAACCTCACCTGGTACGGGACCAATGGTTTTTATGCCGATGCCCAGACCGAAACCACCTTCTATACGAGCAATCTCAAGACCGACGATCTGTCGCGCCATGTGAATGGGACCGATGCAACGGCCGTCGCGCTTTCGCTGGAGGCCGGACGCCAGTTTGATCTCGACAGCGGTTTCGCGCTGACCCCGCAGGGCCAGCTATCCTACACCAATGTCGGGGCG
Organism: Martelella alba; assembly: GCF_006516955.1. Classification (GTDB taxonomy): domain Bacteria; phylum Pseudomonadota; class Alphaproteobacteria; order Rhizobiales; family Rhizobiaceae; genus Martelella; species Martelella alba. The sequence goes on along the minus strand of NZ_VHLG01000011.1, from coordinate 106,115 downwards.
GATGATTTCACCGGCGCTTATCAGGACAGTGTGGATTTCAAGAATGCCGAAAGCCTGCTCGCCCGCATGGGGCTTGCGCTTGAAAAGAACAATGTCTGGCTGGATGAAAGCGGTTTTGCCCGCAATACCAATGTCTACGGTATCGCCAATCTCTATTACGAGTTTCTCGGTGACAGCGAAGTTGTTCTTGCCGGTGACGACAGTGTCAGCAAATCGAACCGCTGGACCGGAGAAATCGGCTTCGGTACATCCTATGGCTGGAAAACCGAGAATATCGACTATGCGCTTTACGCCGAAGTGAGAGCGTCAACTGCCCTGGCCGATTTCGGTGACAGCTATGGTCTCGGTGCCAATGTCGGGCTGAAACTGCGCTGGTAGCAGAAAATCGAATAATGGGAGGGAAGGGGCCGGCGAAATGCCGGCCTCAGGCTGCTGACAAACCTTGCCCCCTTCTCTAACGTCATGCCGGTGCGTGGCCCACAGGCATCCAGCCGCCGCGCGTCCGCGCGACGATAGATGCCACCTATTCAAAGCCTTATGAAACTGGATCCCCGTGACAAGCACGGGGATGACGGCGGAGGGGTATCCCACCTCAACAGACAAGCTGAATGGCTTTGTCAGCAGTCTGGGCCGGCGAAATGCCGGCTTTTCTGTCTGCAACCCTGCTTTTCAAAGCGGAACATGTTGAAGCCCCGTGCTCTTGACTTGATTCAATCTGCATTTGCCTGGAGACTTCGATACCCGATCCTCACCGGAGAAAAGGACTGCCCATGGACCGCGCCCACGATCCGAGCCAGATTGAAATGGTTGTGCTGATGACGCCTGATATGGCGAATTTTTCCGGCAAGGTGCATGGCGGTGCGCTGCTGAACCTTCTGGACCGGGTGGCCTATTCCTGCGCCGCGCGCTTTTCCCAGGTCTATGCCGTCACGCTTTCGGTCGATCAGGTGACCTTTCGTCAACCGATCCATGTGGGGGAACTCGTGACCTTCCGTGCCTCGGTCAATTATGCCGGTCGCACTTCGATGGAAATTGGCATTCGCGTCGAGGCTGAAAACATCCCGACCGGGGAGCGCCGGCACACCAATTCCTGTTATTTCACCATGGTTGCCGTCGATCATTCCGGCAAGCCAACGCCGGTGCCGAAGCTCGATCTCAATTCACCGGAAAAGGAGCGCCGCTGTCGCGAGGCCGAACTGCGCCGTGAGCTGCGCCGTGAATATGAGCACCGCTTCAACACGCTGACCGCTGAGCCGAAGTAAGCCGGAATAGGCTGTAGGTCAGCCATGTTCGAGTATGACGGCGAGAAATGCCTCGCCGTAGCGCTCCAGTTTTGACGGTCCGACGCCGGAAATTTCCAGCATTTCCTCTTCGTCCGATGGGCGTTCCCTCGCCATGGCAACCAGTGTCGTGTCAGGAAAGATGACATAGGGCGGAACGGCATTTTCCTTGGCCAGCACCATGCGGGTGGCGCGCAGTTTCTCAAACAATTCGCCATCCTTCTGATCCAGCGTATCCTTCGCGCCGGACGGGCGGCGGCTGGCTGTGCTGCGCGCCTTGTCGCTTCGGTCCTTGCGAAACTGGACCTGTCGCTCATGCCGGAAAACCGGGCGGGCGGCCTCCGCATCAAGCTTCAGCGCACCATGGGCATCGTGGTCGACATGGATGAAGCCGGCGGCCAGAAGCTGGCGATAGACCGAGCGCCAGACGGTGGCGGAAAGATCGCTGCCAACCCCGAATACCGGCATGTCCGTATGGCCGAAACGGCGGGTCTTGTCGTTTTCAACGCCACGCAGCACATCCACCAGATGACCGGCGCCAAAGCGTTCGCCGGTTCGGTAGATTGCGGCAAGTGCCTTGATGGCAGCCTCCGTGCCGTCCCAGGTTTCAACCGGGGTCAGGCAGGTGTCGCAATTGTCGCAGCGCTCGGGGGCCTTCTCGCCGAAATGGGCGAGAAGCGCTTGACGCCTGCACCCGGCCGTCTCGCAGATCGACAGCAATGCTTCCAGCTTGGCGCGTTCCACCCGCTTGATTTCATCGGGGGCATTGCCCTGATCAATCATCCGGCCGCGCTGGATCACATCGGCCATGCCATAGGCCATCCACACCTCTGATGGCAGGCCGTCGCGGCCCGCGCGTCCGGTTTCCTGGTAATAGGCCTCGACCGAACCCGGCAGATCGAGATGGGCGACATAGCGCACATTGGGCTTGTCGATGCCCATGCCAAAGGCAACGGTGGCGACAAGGCAAAGCTCATCCTCACGGATGAATGCATCCTGATGCCGGTCACGTTGATCCCGGTCCATGCCGGCATGATAGGCAAGCGCGCGGATGCCCTTCGTGTTCAGCCACTCGGCGGTTTCCTCCACCTTGGCGCGCGACAGGCAGTAGACAATGCCGCTTTCGCCCTTGTGTCGTCCGAGAAAACGAAGGAGCTGATCGCGTGGCTGGTTCCGCTCGACAATCTCATAGGAGATGTTCGGCCGGTCGAAGGAGGTGGTGAAGACATCGGCCCCCTGCAGTCCCAGCCGGGCAATGATGTCGTCACGTGTGTGCGGATCGGCGGTCGCGGTCAGCGCGATCCTCGGGATCCCCGGAAAGCTTTCCGCCAGTTCGCTGAGGCGAGCATATTCCGGGCGGAAATCATGCCCCCATTGCGAGACGCAATGGGCTTCGTCAATGGCGATGACCGAGAGTTGCCTGTTTCCGATCAGGGTCTGAAAGCCGGGGGTGAGAACCCGTTCCGGCGTGACATAGAGAAGATCGAGCGCCTCGCCGGCGATGGCGCTGCGGATATCGGCAAATTCGGCCTGGCTGAGGGTCGAGTTGAGCGCGGCGGCCTTGACGCCAAGCCCTTTCAGCGCTTCCACCTGATCGCGCATCAGCGCAATCAATGGCGAGATGACGATACCCAGACCGGAACGGCAAAGGGCGGGGATCTGATAGCAGAGCGATTTTCCCGCACCCGTCGGAAACAGCACCACCGCATCGCCGCCGGCCACCAGCCGGTTGATCACTTCTGCCTGACGGCCACGAAAAGCGGGATAGCCATAGACGTTGCGCAGAATATCCAGCGGTTCGGCAGCGCTTTGGAACAGGGCGGCGGTCTGGTTCGGCATGGGGAGGCTTTCGTTTCTCATGCCGCTATTATGGCACGGGGCGTGGCCGAATGGCGGCGGGATCGCGGTTTATCCACCCCTGATCGCAGGGAAAGGGCCGGGCGAAAACGCAAACGGGATGGAAAGCCATGCCTTCCATCCCGCCTTCATGCATTGCGCAAGTGGTGTGAATTTTACTCGTCGCTCATTTTCAGCGCGGCGATAAAGGCTTCCTGCGGGATTTCCACCTTGCCGAACTGGCGCATGCGCTTCTTGCCGGCCTTCTGCTTTTCCAGAAGCTTGCGCTTGCGGGTTGCGTCACCGCCATAGCATTTGGCCGTCACGTCCTTCCGGAGCGCCGAAATGGTTTCGCGCGCAATCACCGTGCCGCCGATTGCGGCCTGGATCGGGATCTTGAACATGTGCTTCGGGATCAGTTCCTTCAGCTTCTCGCACATGTCGCGGCCGCGTTTTTCTGCCGCCGAGCGGTGTACAAGCATCGACAGTGCATCAACCGGCTCGCCATTGACGAGGATCGACATTTTCACGAGGTTGCCAGCGCGGTAGTCGGCGAGATGATAGTCGAAGGAGGCATAGCCCTTGGAGATCGACTTCAGCCGGTCATAGAAGTCGAACACGACCTCGTTGAGCGGCAGATCATAGGAGAGCATAGCCCGGTTGCCCACATAGGTGAGATCGGTCTGGATGCCGCGCCGATCCTGGCAGAGCTTCAGGATACTGCCGAGATAATCGTCGGGCGTCAGGATCGAGGCCTTGATCCAGGGCTCTCGGATTTCGCTGATTTTGACCACTTCCGGCATGTCTGCCGGATTGTGCAGCTCGATCTCCGAGCCGTCGGTCATGGACATTTCATAGACAACCGATGGCGCCGTGGCGATCAGGTCGAGATCGAACTCGCGTTCCAGGCGTTCCTGAATGATTTCCAGATGCAAAAGTCCGAGAAAGCCGCAGCGGAAGCCGAAGCCGAGGGCGGCGGAGCTTTCCATTTCAAACGAGAAAGATGCATCATTGAGGCGCAGCTTGCCGACGGCAGCGCGCAGATCCTCAAAATCATTGGCATCGACCGGGAACAGGCCGCAGAACACCACCGGCTGGGCCGGTTTGAAGCCGGGCAGCATATGTTCGGTCGGGCGCTTGTCCTCGGTGATCGTGTCGCCGACACGGGTATCAGCCACTTCCTTGATCGAGGCGGTGATCACGCCGATCTCGCCGGGGCCAAGCTCGTCGACGACCAGCATTTTCGGCGTCAGAACACCGACGCGTTCAACCGGATATTTGGCATCCGTACCCATCATGCGGATGGTCTGGCCCTTTTTCAAAACGCCATCGATGATGCGCACAAGAACCATGACGCCGAGATAGGTGTCATACCAGCTATCGACCAGCAACGCCTTCAGCGGGGCATTCTCGCCCTTTTCCGTCTTTGGCGCAGGCAGGCGGTGAACGATCGCTTCCAGCACATCGTGAATGCCGAGCCCGGTCTTGGCCGAGATCATCACGGCGTCGGAGGCATCAATGCCGATCACATCCTCGATCTGTTCCTTGACGCGCTCGGGTTCGGCTGCGGGCAGGTCGATCTTGTTGAGGACGGTGACCAGTTCGTGATCATTGTCGATCGCCTGATAGACATTGGCGAGCGTCTGGGCTTCGACGCCCTGGCTGGCATCGACCACCAGAAGCGAGCCTTCGCAGGCCGAAAGCGAGCGCGAGACTTCATAGGCGAAGTCGACATGGCCGGGCGTGTCGATCAGGTTCAGCACATAGGTTTCACCATTATCGGCCTTGTAGTGCAGGCGCACGGTCTGGGCCTTGATGGTGATGCCGCGTTCACGCTCGATATCCATGTTATCGAGCACCTGGGCGGACATTTCACGCTCCGCCAGCCCGCCGCATGTCTGAATCAGGCGGTCGGCAAGCGTCGATTTCCCGTGGTCGATATGGGCCACGATGGAAAAGTTGCGGATATGGTCCAGCGGGATGCGATCGTCATTTGTGCTCATGCCCGCGCATATAGCAGCGGATGCGGCGTCTTCAAAGCGAAATTGCGCAGGCGCCGCCGTTGTTCTTCTGGCCCTAACCGCGAGCCAAGCACCTTGCGCTCTCGTAATATAGCCCGCGCGCAATTCATTGAGATCGTCAATCTTGATGATTGCGGGGCTGATGTCTTCGGCGGCGGCATTTCGATGCCGCTGTTGTTTCCAATACAGAGAAACATTTGGTCGAGTGTATTTCTCTATCGAATTTCTTTATGGTTGTATCTGGCGGGGATGAAGGGGGATGAGAATTTGTCCGTTTCACGGTTGTTGCGGTTTGCCGCGGTCTTGCTGAGCGTGCTGTCGGGGCTTGCGTCCACGGTGCATGCCGAGCTTGCCTGGTCCTTCGCCGATCACCCCATCCCTGCCCTTCATGATCTGGACGACGAGACGATGCTCTATGTCTTTTTGTCTCCTGAAGACAGCAATATGGTGCTAGATTGCGGGGACTATTTCGGCCGCTATCTGACGGCTTATGAACGCTATTATCCTGAATTCGCCCGGCAGGGGACGCCTGAGGAGCGGGATCAGGCCTTTCGCGCCGGCGTCGAGGCCTATGGTGATGATTACCTCGTGACCTGTCTGACGTCACCTTATGTGCTGAAGCTCCACAAGGATATCTGGGCGACGCCATTGCGCTTCACCGTGCGTTATTGCGGGCGCTTTGAGGGCGAGCCGGTAACGGATGCGGATCGCTATATGGTTGAGACCATCCGTCGGGTCGAGCGGATTGCCGCGCGTGGATCGGAGGAGGGCCTGTTCAACATGATCCTTCTGGATGGCGAGCCGGACAGAACGGAACTGAACCCCGATCTTCTCTATTTTCTCAAGAAATCGCTGATCGACACGGATTTCGCACGTCAGCGGATGATCCTCGATCCCGGTAGCCGCTTCGGTATCCTGGCCATCAACAGCCCGGATCTGGAGGCCCAGCTTACCCCCAAACGCAAAGCCTTCATCGATGCCGCAGTCAAGCGTGGTGATCTTCGCGCCGTGCTCGATACCACCGGCCCTTGCGGTGATACGGCCTGGCGGGCGGAGTGAGGCGGACATTTCGGGGTATGGGCGGTTGACCGCAATTCTCAAAAATTTGCGCTTGACTCTCATATAGTGGAAATCCATGATCTCATCATGGATGATCTGGATCGCAATTTTGACCACGCCATCGGTGTGAACCTGAAACGGCTGCGCAATCTTCGCAGTCTGACGCTTGACCAGCTGGCGGATGTCTCCGGCGTCAGCCGGGCGATGATTTCGCGGATCGAGCGGGCTGAGGCCTCGCCTTCGGCACTGCTTCTGGCCAAGCTTTGTGCGGCGCTCGGCACGACTTTGTCCGATTTTTTCGCCGATGCCGACCGTCCGGCCGATCCGCTGTCGCGGCACGGTGATCAGCCGGTCTGGCGCGATCCGGAAACGGGCTATATCCGCCGCGCGGTTTCACCGGCAGGCGTCGGGTCTAATGTCGATATCGTTTCGGTCCGCTTTCCCGCCGGTGCGCGCATCTTCTTCCCGCCGGAGCCGGGGTCTGCGGGAACGCGGCAATATCTCTGGGTCCTGGAAGGCGCGCTTGATGTGCGTGTCGGGGATCGGGATTACCGCCTTGAGACCGGCGATTGCCTCTTCATGGACATCGCCATCACTCATGCATTTGAAAATCTGACTGCCGAAGATGTGCGCTACGCCGTGATCATCGAGCGGGGCGCGTGAAGGAAAGGGACCGTCATGACGGCTGAAATTCGTCTTCTCGATGCTGAAACGGCCCTTCAGGCCGTGCCGGGGCTGGTCGCGCTGCTGGAAGACAGTGTGGAGGACAATGCCTCGATGGGCTTTATGGCGCCTTTCGATGTGGTTGCGGCGGAGAGGTTCTGGCGCGAAACGGCCGAAGGGGTCGCCATGGGCAGTCATATCCTGCTGATTGCCGAAGAGGCGGGTGAAATCCTTGGCACGGTTCAGATCGGTTTCGCGCAAAAGCCCAATCAGCCGCATCGCGGTGATCTGATGAAACTGATCGTCATGCGCTCAGCGCGTGGTCGCGGGCTTGCCCGGGCATTGATGGCCGCGGCCGAGGCCGAAAGCGCTGCACGCGGACGTTTTCTTTTGGTGCTGGACACTGCAACCGGCTCGGATGCCGAAGCGATCTATCCCCGGCTCGGCTGGATCCGCGTCGGCACGGTTCCCGATTACGCTCTCTATCCGGCGGGCGGCTATTGCGGCACGACTTTTTTCTACAAGAGGCTTGAGGTTTGACCGGAGTCTTTACGGCGCCCTCCCGCCGGTTCTAGAACCGGCTCAGCACATTTTTAAACAAAAGCAGGGGAGCCATATGCGCGTATTCTATTCAGAAGATCACAAGTTCCGCGATGCAAAGACGGAACTTCACGGCGGAGAGCTTGCAAAACCCTTTGAGGGGCCGTTTCGCGCCGAATGGATCCTGGCCGCCGTGCGCGAAAAGGGCTTTACCGATGTCGCCGCACCCGAACGGTACGACCTGTCGGTGCCGCTGAAACTTCATGATGCCGGCTACGTTGAATTTCTGCAAAAAGCCTGGGCGCTCTGGCGTGATGCTGGCTTCACCACCGAGGCGATCCCGATCTCGCTGCAGGTGCGCCGTTCCGATCACGCCCGCCCGCCGAAAAATATCGACGGCATGCTCGGCTATTATGCCAATTCCTGTGAAACCTCGATTACCGAGGGTACCTGGCGGGCGGTTGCCGCTGCCAAGGATTGTGCGCTCTCTGCCGCCGACTGGCTGGCCGCGTCCAATCGCTTTGCCTTTTCGCTCAGCCGTCCACCCGGTCATCACGCCGGCATTGATCTCTTCGGTGGCTATTGCTTCCTGAACAATGCCGCGATTGCTGCCCAGCGTCTGCTGGACAGAGGCGCGGAAAAAGTGGCGATCCTGGATGTCGATTTTCACCACGGCAATGGCACCCAGGATGTTACCTATGCCCGTGACGATATTTTCTTCGTCTCGCTGCATGGCGAGCCGGAGGATGCCTTTCCTTACTTCTGGGGATTTGCAGAGGAAAAGGGCACCGGCGCTGGTCTCGGCTTCAATGCCAATTTTCCGATGCCGCGCGGAACCGGCTGGCCCGCCTATCGCGAAACGCTGGCACTGGCATTGAAGCGCATCGCCGACTATGGCGCGGATGCGCTTGTCCTGTCGCTTGGCGTCGATACCTTCGAGAAAGATCCGATCTCCTTTTTCAGGCTGGCAACAGACGATTATCTGGAGATGGGGGCGATGATTGCGGGGCTTGGTCTGCCGGTCGCCGTGGTCATGGAGGGCGGTTATGGCGTGGCGGAGATCGGCTATAATGTCGCCAACGTGCTGATCGGGATGGAACAGGGCTCCTAAGGCGCTGGATATGCGCTTATGCCTTGTGCTAGATCTATCTGATAATGGCGCGGGAGATGGAGATTAACGTGAGCTATTCCTATAAGATCGCAGCGCTTTCGGCAGCTGCTACGATTTTCGTATGTCAGGCCGGTGCTGTTTTCGCCATGTCCCCTGTCGGACAGGCCATGCAGCTTTCGGTTGCTGATGGACTCCATACGCGCGTCCAGTCCGGACCGCCCGGTCCCTGCGGCGATGCACCGCTGCCGCCCTGCAATGCGGAAACCGACGATACGCTGCCACCTGTGGATGGCGTTGACGTCAAAGAGGATGATGACGACGGCGATATGCCGGGCGAGCCGGAGGGCACGCTGCTAAAGGAAGTCGAGCAGACACCTCAGGCACAAACGCTGGAAAAGAACCTGCAGGACACCGAGAAGAAAGACGGTAACTGACCGTTAGCTGTAAAAATCCACAATGCGCCGGCCGCCGAAATCGCGGACGGCGAATTGCGTATCGAAAATCGCCTCCAGCACGTCTTCGCGTACAATCTCGTCAGGGGTTCCCCGTGCGAAGAGTTTTCCCTCGCGCATGGCCACCAGCCGGTCGGAATAGGCGGCAGCGAAATTGATGTCATGCACCACAAGAACCACCGTCTTGCCAAATTCGCTGGCCATGCGGCGGATCAGCCGCATGGTGGCGACGGCATGTTTCATGTCGAGATTATTGAGCGGTTCATCAAACAGCATCACATCGGTATCCTGCGCCAGCACCATGGCGAAGAAGGCGCGCTGGCGCTGGCCGCCGGAAAGCTGATCGAGATAGCGATCCGCGAACGGGGTCAGGTCTGTTACAGCCATGGCCCGGGCAACATGGTCGCGGTCTTCGGCCGTCAGGCGGCCGCGTGACCAGGCAAATCGGCCAAATCCGACGAGGTCCTCGACCGTCAGCCGTGCCGCAATGTGATTTTCCTGCCGCATGATCGACAGCATGCGGGCGAGCGCACGATCATCGCTTTCAAAGACATCCAGCCCGCCAACCGTGACCCGGCCGCAATCCGGCTTCATCAGCCGTGCGACGATGGCAAGCAGGGTCGACTTTCCGGCGCCATTCGGCCCGACGATGCTGGTGACGCCCCCTTTGGGGATATCAAGCGTCACATTATCGAGCACCTTCGTTGCGCCGTAGCTCTTGGTGACACCGTCTATGGTGATCATCGCGCCACTCCCTTGAGCAGAAGAAGAATGAAGACGATCCCGCCGGCAAATTCGATGATGATCGAAAGGGCAGAGTTGAAATCGAAGACCCGCTCCAGCAGCGTCTGCCCGCCGACCAGCGTCAGCGCGGCGATCAGTACTGCTGCCGGCAGAACCAGCCGGTGCCTGCCGCCTGGCAGAATGATATAGGCCAGATTGGCGACCAGCAGGCCGAAGAAGGTGACGGGCCCGACCAGCGCAGTCGATACCGAGACCAGGATCGTGACGACGATCAGCGTTGTTGTGACCACCCGATCATGGGCAACGCCAAGACTGATGGCCGTCTCGCGGCCGGTCAGCAGAATATCAAGCTCGGGCAGGAGCCGGAATGCGATCAGCGATGCAGCAAGGATGGCGATAGCCGAAATGCCGAGCAGGCTGCCATCGACACCGTTGAAACTGGCGAAAAACTGATCTTGCAGAACCATGAAATCAGTCGGTTCGATCAGCCTTTGCAGAAAGCTTGCAAGGCTGCGGAACAGGCCGCCGAACAGAATGCCGACCAGCATGACGAGATGCAGGCTGCGTCGCGTTCCGGCAAACAGAAAGCGGAACAATAGCAGCGAGAATATCAGCATTGTCGCTGTTTCGATGAGGAATAGCAGGTTTGGATCCAGTGTGGAAAAACCTGCGGCGCCGAACAGGAAGACCAGCACGGTCTGCAACAGTACATAAAGGGCGTCAAATCCCATAATGGCCGGCGTCAGGATGCGATTGGCAACAACGGTTTGAAACAGCACGGTGGAGACAGCAATGGCATAGGCAACCAGCAGAAGGGCTGCGAGCTTTTCGCCACGGAAGGCCAGCACGAAGGACCATGATCCCTTCGCCCCCAGCGTCATGAACAGGGCGATGGCAATCAAGGTTGCTGCGCCCAGCAAGCTGAGGGTGACAATGGCTCTGAGGCGGCGGATGTCAGCTGGCATGGGCATCCCGTCGAAGCAGAAGATAAAGGAATGTCATCGAGCCGATGATACCCATCATTGTGCCAACCGGAATTTCATAAGGCATGATCAGTATCCGTCCGAGAATATCGCAGGCAAGCACCAGCGCTGCACCGCCAAAGGCGATGATCGGCAGGGTCTTTCGAAGATTGTCACCAAAGATCAGGCTGACGACATTGGGGACGATAAGACCGACAAAGGGAATTGTTCCGACCGTGACCACCACCGAGGCGGAAGTCAGGGCGACGATGGCAAGGCCGGTCAGCATGGCGCGGCGGTAGTTGAGACCGGCGCTGACGGCCACCGCCTCGCCGAGCCCGGCAAGCGTGAAACGGGCGGCTGTGAGATAGGCGAGAATGGCAAGCGCCAGACCGATCCACAAGATCTCGTAGCGGCCGCGCAAGACCATGGAGAAATCGCCATTGGACCAGGCGCCGAGCGATTGCAGCATGTCGAAACGATAGGCGAGAAAGCTCGTCACCGCGCCGATGACACCAGCCAGCATGATGCCTGTCAGCGGCACCATGAGGACTGAACGGGCCGGGATGTGGCGCACCAGCTTCAAAAACAGCGCCGTGCCGGCCATGGCGAAGAGCGCGGCAAAGACCATTTTCCCGATCACCGGCATGTCCGGAAAAATCAACATCGCCGTCAACATGCCAAGGGCTGCCGACTCCGTCGTTCCAGCCGTCGATGGCTCGACGAAACGGTTCTGCGTCAACATCTGCATGATGGTGCCGGCGATTGCCAGGCTGCCACCGGCAAGGATCAGCGCAAGTGTGCGTGGCAGGCGGCTGGCAAGCAGGATCAGTCCTGCGTTGTCGCTGCTGCCAGCCATGAGCGATGACAGCGAAACCGATCCGGCGCCTGTCAATAGACTTGCGGCAATCAGGATCAGGGACAGCGGAAGGATGAGCGAAATTTTGAGCATTGAAGTCAACTATTTTTTTCATCTTATGGACACAAGATGATAACAGGTCAAGAACGGCGACGGCGGATATCGCGGGCCGGGCATGGGGATGTCCGATGGGGCAAGGTACACAAGTGGGGCGCATGCGCCTGATTGGCAGTCTGTCTGCGGGGCAGCTGATCGGTTGGGGGGCCGGTTTTGACATGCTGTCCGTCACAGTGCGGCCCATGGGCGAAGCGCTCGGCATTGCTCAGGATATGTTGTTCGGCGGGCTCACGCTTTTTATGTTGATATTGGCCTTTGCCGGGCCCTCGGTCGGGCGGCTGGTCGCGCGCTATGGTGCCCGTTCCTTTCTATCGCTGGGTGCCATGGTGATGGCGCTGGGGCTTGTTCTGCTGTCAGCATGCCAGGGGCCGGTAGGCTATTTTGCCGCCTGGGCCGTGATCGGGCTTGGCGGGGCCTTTGCGCTTTCCAATCCTGCCTATGCGGCGATTGTCGAGCGGGAAGGGGGCGGTGCGCGACACGCAATCGGGCTGATGATGATTTTCACCGGTATGTCGGCAGGCTTCGCCTGGCCAGCCTTCACCTTTGTCGTTGAAAATGCCGGCTGGCGTATGGCGCTTCTTCTTGGCGCGGGCCTGCTGTTCTTCGTCGCCGCGCCACTCAATTTCTTCGGTCCGGGGCCCCGCCCGGCAGAGACAGCCGCGCAAGGCCGCGAAGCTGCGCGGATGCCCTTATTGCTTCCGGCACGGGAAAAGCGGCGCGCTTTTGTGCTGATCGCCCTGTTCTCAACGGCCTTCAGCATTGTCGGTTTCGGTATTTCACCGTCGCTGATCGAACTCCTTGGCCTTGCTGGTGCAGGCCCGGCGCTTGCGCTGTGGCTTGCGTCCATGCGTTCGTTTCTCAGTATTTCCGCCCGTGCGGCCGATCTTTTCATCGGGCGCAGTGATGATCCGCTGCCGGCAGCCTTTCTAGCCGGTTGCCTGCCGCTGTTGGGAAGCGTGGTCGCTGTCGTCCTCGCGCCGTCCCCGGCTGCTGCCGTCGTCTTCGTGCTGCTTTACGGTTTCGGTTCAGGCATGGGGGCGGTCTCGCGGGCTGTTTTGCCACTCGGTTTCTTTGCACCGGGTGAATATGCGCTGATGGCCGGGCGGATTGCTCTGCCGCAAAATCTTGCAACGGCAGTTGCACCGCTGCTTTTCAGTCTTTGTCTCGCCAGACTGGGTTTCCTTGCCGCCCTTGTCGCCATTTTTTTGCTGACGCTTGTTGCGCTCATGGCCGTCTGGGGGCTTTTCGGGCTCAGGTCACGTGTTGCTGCCGGGGCAGGCACGTAAATGTGAGGTGAAAAGCCGCTCTCCGATCTTGCCTTGTCTGTTTGTTTCAATATGTTGACAAACAAATTCAAGAATAGGAGATGCACCCTTGTCCCAGATGCCGTCTGCCCTCAGCCGCCTCTCTCTTGCGGCGGCCCTTTTGGCCTGCACCGCGCTGCCTTCGTTTGCCGAGATGATTTCAGTCACCCATGCCAGCGGCACGAGTGAGGTGGAGACCGATCCCAAGACCGTGGTGGTCTTTGATCTTGCTTCGCTTGACACGCTGAATGCGCTGGGCGTGAAAGTGGCCGGTGTGCCGACAGCACCTTTGCCGGATGAGCTGAAGCAATATGCCGGTGATGAATATGACAAGGTCGGCTCGCTCTTTGAGCCGGATTATGAGGCGGTCAATGCGCTTCAGCCGGATCTCATCATTGTCGCCGGCCGTTCGCAGCCGAAATATGCGGAGCTGGCGAAGATTGCACCGACCATCGACCTCACCATCGACAATGCGCACTTCCTTGACAGCGTTGAGGCCAATGCCCGCACGCTCGGCCAGATCTTTGATCGCCAGGACGAGGTCGAGGCAAGGATTTCGGCGCTTGAACAATCGGTAAGTGCGCTTCAGGGCCAGACCAGAGACGCTGGAACCGCGCTCGTGCTGCTGACCACGGGCGGCAAGGTTTCCGCTTTCGGGCCTGGTTCGCGTTTCGGCAATGTCTATGATCTCTATGGCTTTGCGGCTGCCGATCCGGGCCTTGATGTCGGCACGCACGGCCAGGCGGTTTCCTTCGAATATATCCTCAAAACCAATCCTGACTGGCTCTATGTGCTTGATCGCGATGCCACCATCGGCCAGACCGGTACCGCGGCTTCGGTACTGCTCGACAATGATCTCGTTGACCAGACCACGGCCTGGCAGAAGGGGCAGGTCATCTATCCCGATGGCGGCCTGCTCTATCTGACAACGGGCGGACTTTATGCGGAACAGGCGCTGGTGGATCAGGTCGCCGCACGGCTTAAGGGTGAGGCAACAGACTGATCGGCAATCATCGCCGACTGTTCACACGGTCAAAAAGGGCGTTGCTGAAGAGCGGCGCCTTTATTGTTTTCTTATATTTTCCGGTGCCTGGAAATGGCCCGTATTCCGTCTGCATCGCCGCCTAGGACGGTTCCACGAGCCGGTATTTTTCCCAGATTCTGATTTGAGGCAGTGCCGGTTTCTTTCGCCAGTTACGGATTGTGATTTCATCTTTCGAACAGACGGGAAACTGATGATGACCGGAAATACCCGAAAAAACATCGCAGGCGCCATGACGCTTGTGCTCGCAACGCTTGCCACCGCCCCGGCCGGGGCGATGCCGCTCGCTGCGGCACCAGATGCAGGAGGTTCTCCGCATGTGGTCAAGGTTCAGTCCAGGGGCGGCTATTGGTACGATGGTCCGCGTTCCGGCTATTGGTATGAAGAGCCGGGCTATTACTATTATGAGGACGACTATTATTATCGTGAACGCCGTCCGCCCCCGCGTGAACGGCGCAGAGACGATGATAACGATGATGATTGGGTGCCTGCTGCCGTGCTGGGCGCTGGTGCATTGATCCTTGGCGGTGTCATCGCAGCGTCGCAAAATGACAAGAACCAGCCTGCCCAGACCACCGTCACAGGCATTAACCCGCGCCACTATGAATGGTGTGCTCAGACCTATCGATCCTATCGCCGGGCCGACAATACATACCAGCCCTATAATGGACAGCGGCAACAATGCTTCTCGCCTTATTATTGAGGCAGCGCAGCAGGGTGCCGGCAGCCGTAGCCGCCGGGGCTTGCCATTCCGGCCGGATTTGCGGCTGGTACATATCTTTTTGACATGGTCATTGTTAAGCCCCGGTTCAGGTCGCTTTTGCTAAGTCAGGACATCGAATGGCGGTCCGGTCGCTTTTGCCGAAACCGGATTTCCGCCGAAGCATTTGTCTCGGATGGACAGGAGTTGGACCATGCCAGGATATGTGAAAAAGGCTTTTGTCGGCGCCGTTTCTGCGGCTCTGGTGGCGGCTGCGACGCTGCCGGTCAATGCCATGCCGATCACGGCGCCGGATCATCGCGGTGCGATTGTGAAAGTACAGGGCCCGCCGCCCGGCCGCGGCTGGCATGGCGGCCCGCCCCCGCGTGGCGGATGGCATGGCGGCCCGCCTCCGCGTGGCGGCTGGCAAGGTGGTCCGCCCCCGCGTGGTGGCTGGGGACCGCCGCCCGGTCCGCCGCCTTATAATGGCTGGGGCTGGAATGGGAATGCATGGGCGCCGCTTGCCGCCATGGGGGCCGGGGCGCTGATCATCGGTGGTGCCATCGCGGCTGGAAATAACAATAATAACAACTATGTATCGCCTGGAAGCAGCATCAATCCGCGCCATTATCAATGGTGTGAGGATCGCTATAAGTCCTATCGGGCTTCTGATAACACCTACCAGCCCTATAACGGGCCGCGCCAGCAGTGCTATTCGCCCTATTACTGATTTGGTATTGTGAACGAGAAGAGCCGGAGCAACGTCTCCGGCTCAGTTTGCTGACGAAGCCTATCCCCTTCTCTGACGTTATGCCTGTGCTTGGTCCACAGGCATCCAGCCGACGCGCGTCCGCGCGGCGAAAAAACTTTTCTATTCAATATCTTGTGAATCTGGATCTCCGTGACAAGCACGGGGATGACGGCGCAGGTGATGGCTATTCCACTCCAAACAGACAAGCTGAATGACTTTGTCAGCCGTCTGAAGCCGGAGCAATGTCTCCGGCTCTTTTGCGTGTGAATAAGCTGGCCGTCGTTGACGGTCCTGCATACGGGAGAGAAATGGTGCAGCGTCTGCTTCTGTGTTAATCCGTGGTTCAGATAGTGTTCGCTAACACGTGTTCCGGTAACGCAAAATCAAGCTGTTTGGGGAACCATGCGCTGACAGATGCGTTGTATCCGGTCGAAGGGAGTATGAAGATGCTCGATTACGTGAAAAAGACCCTTATCGGTGCAGTTGCCGCTGCCTTTCTTGCTGCTGCGACGGTGCCTGCCAGTGCAATGCCTGGCATTGCAGCACCCGTTTCAGGCGATCAGCCAAATATCGTCAAGGTTCAAGGGCCGCCGCCCGGTTATGGCGGCCCCGGTCGCAGGCCGCCGCCCGGTCCGCCGCCGCATGACAACTGGGGCTGGAATGGCAATGCCTGGGTGCCGCTTGCCGCCCTTGGCGCGGGCGCCTTGATTATCGGCGGTGCGGTTGCTGCCGGCAATAACAACAACAACTATGCAACCTCCGGCAACGGCATCAATCCGCGCCATTATCAATGGTGTGAGGATCGCTATAAGTCCTATCGGGCTTCTGATAACACCTATCAGCCCTATAACGGGCCGCGTCAGCAGTGTTATTCGCCCTATTACTGATCGGGCATCCAACCGAAACAAGGCCGGAGCATCGTCTCCGGCCTTTTGCATTTGTCCCTCAGGCAATCTTGGTCAGGCAGGCGACGGCCTCCACATGGGGGCTCCAGAGGAACTGGTCGATCGGTGTAATCTTGTCGATCCGGTAACCGCCGGCGACCAGGATTTCCAGATCGCGGGCAAGCGTTGCCGGATTACAGCTCACCGCGACGATTTTCGGTACGATCGAGCGGGCCAGTTCTTCCGCCTGTTCGCGGGCGCCGGCGCGCGGCGGGTCGAAGACGATGCCATCGAAAATCTTCAGCTCCTGCGGCATTAGCGGCCGGCGGTAGAGATCACGCCGCTCAATGCTGACCGGTTTGAGCCCCTGATGGTTGCGGGCGGCATGGTCTAGCGCTGCAAGCGCGGGAGCACTGGATTCCACCGCATGGACCCGCGCTCTTTGCGCCAGCCGCAGCGCGAATGTGCCAAAGCCGGAAAACAGATCCGCAACCCGTTTCGCCCCGGCAAGATGGTCCAGAACAAGCTGGGCCATCGCGTCCTCGGCCTTGATGCTGGCCTGACTGAAGGCCGCGGGCGGTGGCACCAGCGCCACGCCGTCGATCGAAAGACTGGGCTTGTCGGGTTCGACAAGGATTTCGTCATCGATCGAAAGCCGCGCGATGCCCTTCAGCGTCAGCGCAGCCTTGATGGCCGCCTGACGGCGTTTTTCAGAAGGCTTTTTAAGGCCAGAGAAGGAAATATCGAGGCCGGTCGCCGTTTCCAGAACCGCGATGCGGAAGGGCTCGGCACTGGACGTCAGAATACCTGCAAGAAGTTTAAAGGCTGGAAAACGAGCCACCAGCGATGGCAACAGGACGGGACATTCCTCTATCGCAACGATGTGATGGCTAGACGGACTTGAAAAGCCGAAGACAATGCCTGTTTCCGTTTTTCGCCCGGCAAAGCTGGCACGGCGCCTTTCGCCGGGGGCCGCTTCCACCAGCGGCGCGACGGGACAGTCGATATGCTGGAAGGCAAGGGCATCGGAAACGAGTGCGGTTTTGAAGGCGCGATAGCTGTCTGGTCCCAGATGCTGCAGCGCACAGCCGCCACAGGTGCCGTTCCTGCCATCGGGGCCGAAGTGGCGACAGGCTGGTGCGATGCGCTCCGGCGCGGCCTTTTTCAGGGCCAGCAGCGTGCCGTGGTCCTTGTTGCGGGCGATCATCACCTCTTCGCCCGGCAGGGTGAAGGGGACAAAGACGGGGCCTTTGGCGATGCCATCGCCCTGGCTGCCAAGTTTCTCGATTATTACGGTTTCAGCACCCATTCCGTCTTGCGTCCTTTCAAGCCTTTCTGCCGCCGAGCAGATATTCGATATTGCCATCGCCGCCTTCAATGGGAGAGGTGGTCAGCCCGAGACTTGTCCAGCCGCAGGTCTTGACCAGCCAGCTTTCCAGATCCTTTGCGACCTCGGCACCCAGTGCCGGATCTTTCAGCAGGCCCTTTTTGCCGATCGCCTCACGCCCCGCTTCAAATTGCGGCTTGACCAGTAACACACAGGCGGCCCCCGGTGCGGCGATGTCGAGCGCGGGCGGCAGCGCCAGTTTCAGTGAGATGAAGGAAACATCGGAGACGATGAAATCGAAGGGGCCGTCACCGATGTCAGTTTTGGCAAGCTGACGGGCATTCAACCCTTCAATATTGGTGACACGCGGGTCTTCGGCGATCTTTGCGGCCATCTGGCCGTGACCGACATCAACCGCAGTCACATGCCGCGCGCCCGCCTCCAGCAGAACCTGGGTGAAGCCGCCGGTCGACGCGCCGATATCAAGCCCGTGACAGCCAGCCGGCGACAGGCCGAAATGGACAAGTCCGTGCACCAGTTTCAGGGCTGCACGCGAGACATATTGACTGGCCGGATCGTCAATGGTGATTTCTGCATCGGGCGTCACGGTCTCGCCTGGTTTTTTGACACTTCGGCCATTGACCTTCACGGTGCCGCGCTGGATCGCATCACGCGCCCGCGAGCGCGTATCGAAACGGTTAAGCGCGACCAGAAGCTGGTCGAGGCGCATGGGAGCGAGGGATCCGGACATATGCGGTCCTTGAACGGTTTTTCCGGCAGGTGCAAGCGCTTTCGGCGGCTGGCACTCAGCCGATCGTGCCGGTGGCGATACGGGGTTGGCCGAGTGCTGCAAAAACCGTGTCGACAATGCCTTCCCGGTCCAGTCCCGCGCGGGCATACATGGCTTCGGGCTTGGCCTGTTCCACCCAGAGATCGGGCATCACCATCTGCCGTACCTTCAGGCCGTGGTCGATCAGGCCTTCATTGGCCAGATATTGCAGCACATGGGCGCCGAACCCGCCTGCCGAGCCTTCCTCGATCGTCACCAGAACTTCGTGATGACGCGCCAGCTGGCGGATCAGCTCAAGGTCAAGCGGCTTGGCAAAGCGGGCGTCGGCCACGGTGGTCGGAAGGCCGGAGGCGTTCAGCAGCGCAGCTGCCTCAAGGGTTTCACCAAGGCGCGTGCCGAAAGATAGCAGCGCGACCTTGCTGCCCTCGGTCATGATGCGCCCCTTGCCAATCTCAAGGATCTCGCCGCGGGCGGGCATTTCGATGCCGCGGCCTTCGCCGCGCGGATACCGGAAAGATATCGGGCCTTCGTCATAGGCGGCGGCCGTGCGCACCATATGTTTCAGTTCCGCCTCGTCGGCGGCTGCCATGACAACGAAGCCGGGCAGGGTGGCGAGATAAGTGGTGTCGAAGGACCCGGCATGGGTCGGTCCGTCGGCACCGACAAAGCCTGCGCGGTCGATAGGAAAGCGCACGGGCAGGCCCTGCAGGGCCACGTCATGCACCACCTGGTCATAGCCGCGTTGCAGGAAAGTCGAATAGAGCGCACAGAAGGGCTTCATGCCTTCGGTTGCAAGTCCTGCGGCAAAGGTAACGGCATGCTGCTCGGCAATACCGACGTCGAAGAGCCGCTTCGGGAAGACGTTCTGGAACTTGTCCAACCCGGTGCCCGATGGCATGGCTGCGGTGATGGCGACGATCTTGTCGTCATGGGTGGCTTCTTGCACCAGCGCTTCTGCGAAGACGCTGGTATAGCTCGGCGCATTGGGCTTGACCTTGGTCTGGTGGCCGGTCACCACATCAAAACGGCTGACGGCATGGCATTTGTCGGCGGCGGCTTCTGCCGGCCCGTAGCCCTTGCCCTTCTGCGTTACGACATGGATCAGCACCGGGCCATGGGCATTGTCGCGGACATTGCGCAGCACGGGCAGCAGGTGCTCGAAGGAATGGCCGTCAATCGGGCCGATATGGTAAAAACCAAGCTCTTCGAACATGGTGCCGCCGGTGACGAAACCGCGGGCATGGCCAACCACGCGCGAGATCGCCTTGTCGACGGACTTGCCGAGATATTGCGTAAGCCGCTTGGAGAAATCGCGGATTTCCAGATAAGCGCGACCCGAGGCGAGGCGGGCCAGATAGGCACTGAGCGCGCCGGTCGGCGGCGCAATCGACATGTCGTTGTCATTCAGAATGACGATCTGCCGCGCGCCAAGTGCGCCGGCATTGTTGAGCGCTTCGAAGGCCATGCCGGCCGACATCGCGCCATCGCCGATGACGGAGATGACATTGCGCGGCTCGCCCTTGAGGTCAGCGGCAACCGCCATGCCAAGCCCTGCGGAAATCGAGGTCGAGGAATGGCCCGCACCAAAGGGGTCATATTCGCTTTCGGCGCGGCGGGTGAAGCCGGACAGCCCGTCTTCCTGGCGCAGCGTTGTCATCCGGTCGCGGCGGCCGGTCAGGATCTTGTGCGGATAGCATTGATGGCCAACATCGAAGATCAGCCGGTCTTCAGGCGTGTTGAAAACCTTGTGAATGGCAAGCGTCAGTTCGACCACGCCCAGCCCGGCACCAAGATGCCCGCCGGTGCGTGACACGGCATCAATCATCGCCTCGCGAACCTCCTGCGCCAGCTGCGGCAGTTCGCGATCGTCGATCGCACGGAGGTCGGACGGGAGGTTGATCTTGTCTAGCAGGCGCGTTTTTGACGGTACCGTCACTGTTTTTGCCTCTTGGTGGCCGTCTCGCGGTCACAGTTCATGGTTTTGCATCGCGCTGACGCTATAGGGTCGGCTTACACGAATATAAGGCTTCTTCTTAACCAATTTCAGGAGCCGGGCAAAGGAACAAATTCGGATTCGTCCCCGGCGACCAGTCCGAAGCGTTTCTGTTTCCAGTCTTCCTTGGCCTGTTCGATCCGTTCCCTGGAGGATGAAACGAAATTCCACCATATATGACGGGGACTTTCCAGTGCTGCGCCGCCAAACAGCATCAGCCTGCATCCGTCAGGGGCGGCACCCTTCAGCGTGATTGCATCGCCAGGTCTGAGCACCAGAAGCTGTTCGGGAGCGAAGGTATCGTCAGCTATTTCGAGATTGCCGGAAAGAATGTAAATCGCCCGTTCTTCATGCGCTGCAGCAAAGGACAGGCGGCCGCCTGCCTCAAGTGCGAGATCGACCATCAGCGTGTCGGAAAATGTGGCAACCTTGGATGTCAATCCGGCGAAATTGCCAAGGACAACGCGGCCGGTTACGCCCTTGTCGCTCAAGTCAGGCAATTGATCCCGCTCGGTATGGCCAAAACAGGGATCCATCACCTCTTTTGCTTCTGGCAGAGCCAGCCAGGTCTGGACACCGGAAAGCGTGTGGCTGTCATCGCGCAGATTGTCCGGGGTGCGCTCCGAATGGGCGATCCCTCTACCGGCCGTCATCAGATTGACGTCACCGGGCCGGATCACCAGCTGGTTGCCGAGCGTGTCGCGATGCTTGATCTCGCCTTCGGTCAGGTAGGTCACGGTCGAAAGGCCGATATGCGGATGCGGCTTGACGTCGAGCGCATTGATCCCGGTGATGCGGGCCGGGCCCATGCGATCGAAGAAGATGAAGGGACCGACCAGCCGTCGTTTTATGGTCGGCAGCGCCCGCCGCACCTCGAAATCGCCGATGTCGCTGGTGCGCGGAATGATCAACTGGCTGATGGCATCGCAGGACGGTGCATCACCCGGTTGCGGATCGTTTCCTGGAAAGAAAGACATCGGTGCTTCCTTGTTTTGATCAGGCCTCGTCGAGCGGTTCCGTCCCGGCTGGTGTGCCGGAACGATCGAGGCGGATCTTCTCGACGCGGGCTTCTGCTGCATTCAGAAGCTTTTCGCAATGCTTTTTCAGCTCTTCACCGCGTGCGTAAATGGCGATTGATTCGTCTAGCGCCACGTCACCGCGCTCCAGCCGGGCCACGATGCGTTCCAGTTCTTCGACCGCACGCTCAAAGGTCATGTCGGCGATCTTGGCAGGTTTGGCGGCGTCGGTCATGGTCGTCCTCTTTCTGAATTCTCGGCCTGTTTGGCCATCTCGGATTGGCGGGGATCATAGCCATCTTCACCAGCTCTGACGAGGCAGTGGTACTCAAAAGTCACGACTGAATGATTTGCGCCCGGTCACTGGATGCCTCGCGGGTGTCTCTTTCCGGCATTCGGGTGTGTATTGCCAGGCTGCGGGCGGTGAGGCATGCGCAACACGGGCAGTGGCTTGACTGATCAGGAAAGCGCCCCGTGTCATCGAACAGAAATGTTGCAGGTTCCGGCGCTCTTTCTTTGCTGGATGTCGTGTTTCCGGGTGAGGCAGCGCTTTGCCAGAGATGCCTCTATTATGATCGATTTCGATCAATTTGCGCACGGCCTTCATTCTAGTGTCATGTTGAAGTGGCATTTAGATCGCGAAAGAGTTCAGTAAATATCGGTGTTTTTCGCTTTGATTGATCGTGCAACACATTCCCTGATGCCGCAAAGACATGCTCAGATTCTTGAGCGTTTGCAGTCATCATCCTATGTTGATACGCAGGACCTCTGTGCGTTTCTTGGCGTGTCCGAGGCGACAGTCAGGCGGGATCTTGCGGATCTGGAAGGGCGAGGGCTGATCCAACGCACCCATGGCGGCGCGGTCGGGCTCAATCAGATCACGCGCGATTTCAGCAATGCCGAGCGTCTGGTGCAGCGCTCTGCGGAGAAGGCGCGGATTGCCAAGGCTGCGGCGGATCTTGTCGTGGAAGGCGATGCCGTGCTGATTGATGCTGGAACGACGACACTGCATGTCGCCCGGCAATTGTCCGGGCGCAAGGATCTCACCTTCGTCACCAATGGCGCCGATATTTTTTCCTGCCTTTCTGCCGCCAGTGTCGGCAAGCTCTATGTGGTGGGCGGTGAATATTTCGAGGTCAATCACAGCTTTGCCGGACCGCTGGCCGCAGACGCAATCCGCCGTTTCAATGTCGACAAGGTTTTTTTGAGCGTCGGGGCGATTAATCTCGATCGTGGCCAGCTCGCCATTTCTTCACCCCTGATGTCAGAGGCGCAGCGGGCGATGATCGACATTGCGCAGACTGTCGTCGTCGTGGCCGATCATTCGAAGTTTGGCCGTGCCGCCCTTTCCGTGACGGCATCGCTTGATGAGGTCGACTATATCATCACGGACGAGGCGGCGCGCCTGCGCGTTGGCGATGTGCCGGATGCGCTCAAGCGCAAACTGATTTTCGCCTGAGGAGCAAGATCATGTCTATCCTCTCGGTCAGCAGGCTAAGCAAGCGTTACGACGCGGTGACGGTTCTGAATGATATCAGCTTCGAGACGCGTGAGGGCGAGTTCATCTCGCTGCTCGGGCCTTCCGGCTGTGGCAAGTCGACGACATTGCGGCTGATTGCCGGGCTTGACGCGGCAACGGCCGGTGCAATCCATCTCGATGGTCGCGATATCACCGGATTGCCATCCGCCAAACGTGGTGTGGCAATGGTTTTTCAGTCCTATGCGCTGTTCCCGCATCTCACCGTCGCGCAGAATATCGTGTTTGGCCTTTCGGTGCGCGGGGAAAGCCGTGCAGCCCAAAGGGACAAGCTGGCGAAAGTGGCGCCGCTGCTTGGTCTGGAAAAGCTGCTGGATCGCCGTCCGGCACAGCTTTCCGGTGGTCAGCAGCAACGCGTGGCGCTGGGCCGTGCGCTGGTTGCCGAAGCGCCGGTCTGCCTGCTGGACGAGCCGCTCTCCAATCTCGATGCCAAGCTCAGAGCCGAAATGCGGGCGGAAATCCGCAGCCTTCAGCAGCGTCTCGGGATCACGATGATTTTTGTCACTCACGATCAGGCCGAGGCAATGAGCATGTCTGACCGCGTTGTATTGATGCGCGATGGTCATATCGAACAGTTCGGAACGCCTGTTGAACTCTATGCCAGGCCTGAGACCGTGTTTGCCGCGAGCTTTATCGGCGCGCCTCCGATGAACC
The DNA here is from genome assembly GCF_006516955.1 of Martelella alba. GTDB lineage: Bacteria > Pseudomonadota > Alphaproteobacteria > Rhizobiales > Rhizobiaceae > Martelella > Martelella alba. The sequence continues at coordinate 82,473 of NZ_VHLG01000011.1, read as the reverse complement.
TGTGTGACGGCGCAGCGCTTGGCGAATATGGCCGGAACCTGCCGGCCGGGACGGTGGTTGGCCTGCGTCCGGAAGACATCGCAATTCAAGATGATGGCATGCCGGTTACGGTTGAAGCCATTGAATATTTCGGCGCGGATTCGGTCCTTGCGGTGCGCTTTGGCGACCTGCAGCTGAAGACCCGCATGCCCGGACATTTCACCCGCCATCCGGGTGAGACAATTTCGATCGGGTGGCCGGCTGCAGCCGTTCATCTTTTCGATGCGCAAACTGGTCAGCGACGGGTTCCATCGGCTTCTCCCGGCCATGCCGCCGCGCCAGCCATTCCCTAACCCAGAGGAAGTTTCTGATGTTCAGCCCTGTCATGAAGAATGCGCTCTTCGCCGGCGCAAGCGCTCTCCTTTTGTCTTCGGTTCCGGCTCTCGCCACCGATATCACCTTCTATTATCCGGTTCAGGTTGGCGGTCCGCTGACCCAGGTCATGGATGGCTATGTTGCCGATTTCGAAAAGGCCCATCCTGATATTCATGTCGATGCGGTCTATGCCGGCAACTATACCGATACGACCACCAAGGCGATGACGGCCGCCAAGAACGGCACGCCGCCGACCGTTGCCGTGCTGCTGGCGACCGACATTTTCACGCTGATGGATAATGAGGTTGTCGAGCCCATGGACGACTTCATCAAAACGGATGATGACAAGACCTGGGTTGAAGGCTTCATGCCGGCCTTCCTGGCTTCGGCAAAGGTGGATGGCCACCTCTGGGCCGTGCCGTTTCAGCGCTCAACGGCGGTTGAATTCTACAACAAGGATGCCTTTCGCGCTGCCGGTCTTGATCCGGAACAGCCGCCGAAAACCTGGGACGAACTGGTGGAAATGGGCCAGAAGCTGACGCTCAAGGATGCAAGCGGCACGGTTACGCAATATGCGATCGGCATTCCCGGCAATTCCGGTTCGGCGCAGTGGCTCTTTGGTGCTCTGGCCGCCCAGAACGGCGCCCGGCTGATGAGCGACGACGGAAAGACGACCTATTTCAACGATCCCAAGGTTGTTGAGGCACTGCAGTTCTGGGTCGATCTCGGCACGAAATATGGCATCCATCCCGATGGTATCCAGCAGTGGGGTACAACGCCTCAGGATTTCCTGGAAGGACGTCTCGCCATGGCCTGGACCACCACCGGTAACCTTACCAATATCCGCAAGAATGCCAGTTTCGATTTCGGTATTGCGCCCTATCCGGGCCATCCCGATCCGGCTTCGGTGCTGGGCGGCGGCAATCTCTACATCTTCAAGGATGCCAGTGATGAGCAGAAGGCTGCGGCCTTCGAATTCGTCAAGTTCATGACCTCGGCTGACCTGCTGGCCGACTGGAGCATCCAGACCGGTTATGTCGCCCCGCGTGAGGATGCATGGCAGACCGAAACGTTGAAGAATTATGTCTCCGAGGTGCCGGCTGCCGATGTGGCCCGTCAGCAGATCGCGGTTTCGGTTCCTGAACTGTCCACCTATGACAGCGCCCGTGTCGGTCAGGCGCTCAATGACGGCCTGCAGGCAGCACTCACCGGACAGGCGACACCGCAGGACGCCATGGACCGTGCCCAGGAACAGGCTGAGCGCATTCTGCGCCCCTATCAGAACTGATCTGGCCGGAGCCTGTTTGATTGGATCATGGCCGTGGAGAAGATGATATGAAAGTTTCCCGCAACCTCGTTTATGGCATGGCGCTGCTTTCGCCAGCGGTGGTGCTGCTGGTGACCTTCACTTACTTTCCCACGGCCGCAACCATCTGGGACAGCTTCTTTTCGACCCCGCGCGGCAAGCGCGGGGCCGTCTTCATCGGTACGGATAACTATCACACCCTGTTTTCCGATCCGGTCTTCTTCAAGGCCATGATCAATAATCTCATCTATGCAGCGACGACAATTCCGCTGTCGATGGGGCTGGCGCTTGCCATGGCCTTGCTGGTCAATGCGAAGATTCGCTTTCGTGGCTTTGCCCGGCTGGCCTTCTTCATGCCGACCATGCTGCCGATGATCGCGGTGGCGAATATCTGGATGTTCTTCTATGCGCCAGATTACGGGCTGATCGATCAGATCCTCGGGATATTCGGTCTGGCTGGCAATAACTGGCTCGGTGATCCGAAAACGGCTCTGGGCAGTCTGATCGTCATCACGATCTGGAAGAATGCCGGATTTTTCATGATTTTCTATCTGGCGGCGCTTCAGCAGGTCTCACCGGTCCTGATTGAGGCTGCGACCCTTGAAGGGGCAAATTATCTGCAGCGCCTGCGACGGGTAATTCTGCCGCTGCTGATGCCGACGACCCTGTTCGTGGCCATCAATGCCGTCATTGATGCTTTCCGGCTTGTGGATCACGTCATTGCCATGACCAAGGGCGGGCCGGACAACGCAACCCAGCTTCTGCTTTTCTATATTTATCAAACGGCATTCAGCTATTGGGACACGGCCTATGCGGCTACGCTCAGCGTTGTGCTTCTGGCCATTCTGGCCGTGATTGCGCTCATTCAGTTTGCCTATGCGGACAAAAGGATTTTCTACCGATGAAGGGGCACGCAAAAACCTCGCTTTCTGCCTCTGTTGCAGCGCTTCTTCTGGCTCTCATCTGGGTCCTGCCGCTCGGCTATGCCGTCTGGACAGCGTTTCACACCGCTGCCTATGCGACCAGATTCTCGCTGTTTGCGCCTCTGACACTGGAGAATTTCCGTCATGTCTGGGCGCTGGCACCATTCGATCGCTATTTTCTCAATACGGTTGTGCTGGTGGTGCTGGTCGTCATCTGCCAGTTCGTGATCTGCACGCTTGCAGCCTATGCTTTCGTTGTCTTCCCGTTTCGGGGATCGCAGCTTCTCTTCATGCTGTTTCTGGTGCAACTGATGGTCATGCCGGAGGTTTTGCTGGTCCGGAACTATCAGACGGTTTCGGCGCTGGGGGCCATGGATTCAATCCTGGCGATTGCGCTGCCCTATCTCGCCTCGGCATTCGGGATATTCCTGTTCCGCCAGGCCTTCAAGACCGTGCCGAAGGAGCTGGATGAGGCGGCGCGCATGGAAGGCGCCGGGCCGCTGACCACGCTTTGGCGGGTCTATGTGCCGCTGGCAAAGCCGGTCTATCTTGCCTATGGCCTTGTCATGGTGTCCTACCACTGGAACAATTTTCTCTGGCCGATGATCGTCACCAATTCGGTCACAACGCGCCCCATCACGGTCGGCCTGCAGGTGTTTTCCGCCGTTGAGCAGGGGATCGACTGGCCGACGCTGACAGCGGCAACGCTGACATCGGTCGCGCCGCTTCTGATCGCCTTCTTCATCTTCCAGCGTCAATTCGTTCAAAGCTTCATGCGCGCCGGCATTCGCTGACGCTGCCACTGTCGGAGAAAATTCATGTTGATCGCCCATATCTCGGATCTGCACATTTCAGCGACCTATGACCCAAACGGCCTGGTGCGGCCGGATGCGGTTGAGCGGGCGCGCCGTCTCGTTGCCGATCTTGCAGCCTTTCGCCCGAAGATCGATCTTGTTGTTCTGACAGGCGACAATAGCAATGACGGTCTTGCCGCAGATTATGACCTGCTGAAACAGGTGCTTGCGCCGCTTGAGATGCCGGTCCTGCCGATCCCGGGCAATCACGATGCCCGCGGGCCGATGCGCTCTGCCTTTCCCGATCTGCCCTATGCGGATGAAACATTTCTCCACTATGAATGGCGGGAAGGTCCTGTGCGCATCATCGCACTCGACAGCCATGTTCCCGGTGAAGTGGGTGGAAGGCTGTGCGCTCAAAGGCTGGCCTGGCTGGAATCGCGTCTTTCGCTTCCCTTCGAGGGCGAGACGCTTGTGGCGCTGCATCACCCGCCATGCCCGACCCGCATGGGGGTGCTCGATGCGGCAACGCTGATGGAGGGAGCCGATACGCTCGCCGCTCTTATGGCGCTGAATGACAGGCCGGTAACGCTGCTTTGCGGTCATCTTCACCGGCCGATCACGTGTCTCTGGAAGGGTGTCAATGTGCGCGCCGCCGGCAGTCCCGCCTTCATGTTCGATCTGTCCGTTGACGCATTAAACACGCCCGACGTGGTCGATAGCCCATATAGCTATGCAATCCACTTCATCGACGGCAATGGCGGCCACATCATTCACCGGCACGAGGTGGATATGCCGGTTCTGTCGTGACGACGGGCATTAAGCCAGACAGGAACGGATCTCGCTTCTGCGCCGCCCGGCAGGGCTTGTTGCAATGAACAGCGCTTTGCGGCGCGCGCGGGTTGAATTGTCGGGCTTGCCTCAGCGCGGCGCAAGCGTCGCGATCAGATCATTGACAACATGGGCCATCTCCATGCCGGCGGAAAAGTTGAACTGGTTGATGGCAATGAAAACGCCGACGCCGCGCGAGGGGGCGAAAGCAAGATAGCTGAACACGCCGTTCGTGCCGCCCGCCTTTTGAATGATCAGCGGGTGATCTCCCTCAGGCATCATGATCACCCATCCAAGCCCCATGGCGTCCATGTGACCGGATTCATCAAGGCCATAGACCGGCGAAAGCCCGTCACGCATCAGCCAGGCGGCATGGCTGATTGCGCGCATGTTTGCATCCTTTGTGCCAAGGCGGTCCAGGTTCCATTTCAGATATTCAACCATGTCATTGGCTGTGGTGTAGAGGCCTGAGGCACCGCCGCGATTGGCGATGGGGTCGCCGGGATCCATTTCATTGCCATTCCAGTCATAGCCAGTCATGGCGTTTTCGCCCGCCGGTCTGATATAGCTGGTGGCTGTCAGGCCGATCGGATCGGTGACCCGGGATTTGAGCAGCTGCGGATAGGGCTCTGCGGTGATGTCGGAGAGTGCCATGGCAAGCACGTCAAACCCCACATTTGAGTAGAGGACGCCGGTGCCCGGCGTAAAAAGCAGCGGATGGTCGGTGAGGTTGGCCCTGAAGGAGGCGTCGCTGTATTTCTCGGCGCCGTCAACGGGGGCGAGTTCACGGGGCAGGCCGCTCGAATGGGTGGCAAGATCGACCAGGCGGATTTCGTGTCCGTCCTTCTGCGGCAGGGCGTCGACCACGCCGGCATGCGGACCGACAGGGTCCGTCAATGCAACCGTGCCATCGGCAGCGAGCGAGGAAAGTGTCAGTCCGGTAAAGGTTTTCGTCACCGATCCGACGCCTATGATCGTATCGCCGTCCGGTTCGATACCGCTGCCCTTTGTCACTTCGCCAAAGCCGTAAACGACACTTTCATCACCGCGAACGGCGGCGATCACGAGGCCTGGCACTGCCGTGTCGAGTTGAAAGATCTGCCCTGTGAATTCGACAGTGTCATTGAGCAAGGGGTCACTGGCGGCGGCAGGTGATGCCGCGAGAAGGGCGATGGCTGCAAGGGCATGTTTCATAAGAGTTCCAATCCTCTGTCCTGGCGTTCGGCCCTCGCGCCACCACGGATTGTCCGGTCGATCGCACCGGTCGCTCCCTTCAGGGGCAGGCAGGCTCTCTACATGCAGCTATACTGCATGAAAATTGCCATATCACAACTAAAATCGTATACGATTATTGTCTAATGAATTGCTGACTTGGGCTTTTCTGTTGGCGGCACGCCGGCTGTTGCAGGTTTTCAATTTGAGAAGTCTGCGGCCATAGGGAGGGCTAACGCATTATACAAATGCCGTTTTTGATTTGCTGAGCAAATTTCCGCGATGCGCGGGGATGCGACTACAGCAATGTCAACGATTTTTGCCACGGTCGTATCCTGTCGAATCCCAAGACGAGCTTTTGCACATGCGAGAACCTGCAAGCGACCGCATCCGCCGAAGAAGCCTCATCATCGGGAGTGCTGCTAAAACTCGGAATACAATGCAGTTTTGCGCGGTTCGCCGTCGGGGCAGGCGGTGATCGCTGGACCGCACTGCACTGTATTCTTAATTGAATTGGCTATGATAGCGAAAACATCGTATACGATAATGGCCGAGATCTGAAGGCTGCCGGTGGCAACCCTGATGCGGTGGCCGGAGAAAGACGGGTTGTAATTGTGATCTTGTCAACCTGACTTGATGTGTTGCAAGGATGAATGCATGAGGCCCGATCGTGGTGGCGTGCGAGTTTGAAGATGAGGATGGCGTCAGAGAGCAGACCGATGACTGATGACGAGATCTATCGTGAGATATTCGACGCCATCGTTGAGGGGCGTCTGGCGCCCGGTGCAAAGCTCGGGCAGGATGACCTGGGCCGGGTCTTTGGTGTCAGCAAAACCCGGATCAGGCCGATTCTCTATCGCCTGACCGATCAGAAAATCGTGGTCATCGAGCCGATGCGGGGCGCCTTTGTCGCACGTCCGTCGATTGAAGAAGCGCGCGCGGTCAACGCTGCCCGCCAGATCGTTGAGGAAGGCGTTATCCGTGCTGTTACCCGCAAGGTTCAGCCTCGGCAGTTGAAGATACTGCGTGAGATTGTCGCCGAGGAAAAACGGGCAAGAGGGCACGGCGACAATGGCAGGGCGCATCGGTTGACCGGGGAATTTCATCGTGAGTTGGCCCGGCTCACCGGCAATGAAGTGATGGTCGATCTTGTCAGCGAGCTGGTGACCCGCGACAGCCTGGTTGTCTCGCTCTATCAGCGGCCCGCCTATGCGGGCTGCTCGCTGGATGGGCATGGCGTGCTGATCGACAGAATTGCCGCAGGCGATGAGGACGCTGCTGCACGGGCCATGCGTCATCACCTGCAGGCAGTGATGGACAGTCTTGATCTCGGCGATGACAGGCGAAAGACGCAGTCGCTGGCAGCAGCATTTGCGCATCTGCACCGAGCATAAAGTATCGGCGCTTTCGTCGCCTCCTGCTGTTGATTTGCGATTACTGGAGGATACTCGCCTTTCGCCGAGGGTGGTCCTGCCTGCCGGCCAGTTTCGGGGGCATCGTCGTTGCGATACCCGTCAACACTCATCCGGCCATCCGCATTCGGCTAGTGCTGATCAAGGCGGGCAGGTAAGACATTGCATGAACAGCATGGAAATCGATGATGTTGGCTTTATGTCACGGCTCAGATTTGCGCTGGCGCGACGCGCTCCGCTTCTGGTACAGGCGGTGCACATGGCTCATTCAACAGCGCTGCCGTTTATCATGTACGGCTTCTCGACCGGGACAAGCGCATGACCTTGCGCCAGCTTGGCTTCTATGTCGAGAACCGCTCAAATCTGAAAAGGAAACAGATCATGACCGAGATGCCCTACGTTACCGATCAGCGCTTCACGGTGGATGTCGCGGGAATGGAGGTGGAACTGCCGATCGTTGCGATCAAGCCGGATTTTGCCATTTCGCTGATGATGGTGATCGATCTTGGGGTGAAATTCGGTGAACATGCCGGCCGCAAGCTGGCTGAAAAGCTGGCACCGATGAAGCCGGATATCGTTGTCGGCGCGGCGACGCTCGGCATTCCCGTGGCAATAGAAGTCACACGCGCACTCGGCCTTGACGACTATGTCATTTTGCAGAAGTCGCCGAAAATCCATCTTGGTGACGCTCTGGTGCAGTCAATCTCATCCATCACCTCCAAGGGTGAACAGCGCCTGATGCTTGATCGGCGCTCGCTGCCGCTTCTCAAGGGCAGGCGCGTCGTTGTGGTCGATGACGTGGTTGCCTCCGGCTCGTCCATCAAGGGCTCTGTTGATCTGGTGCGCAAGGCCGGTGGCGAGGTTGTCGGCATCGGCGTGATCCTGACAGAGGCCCGGGACTGGCTCGAAACGCTTGGCGAGGATGCAAAGCTTGTCGCAGGTCTTGCCCATATTCCACAGTTTAGCAGCAATGGCGGGCCTTTCGAACCGATCGGCGACACCTATCTCTGAGGCTCAGTTTGGTACCGGCATGGTGGAAGCCGACTGACCGGTATGGAACAGATGGGTGCGCCAGATGGATGACGCAGCTGCGGCATCGTGTGCGCGCCGCGCGCTCATGGCGGCGGGCCTGGCACCCTGTTTACGCTGCCCTTTTCGAGATGAGAGCGATGGTCGCCTGGGCACTCAGCTGGCTCAGGGATGTTTTTACGAGCTGAGCCTGTCGGGTTTTTAAATTGTTCTGGTCTGTGCGATCCTGTCCGGCGCATGGGGGCTCTGTCGGGTTCAGGCAAGACAAGCAAGGCAGGGACGACAGCATAAAGGGGCAGGTGGATATTTTCTGGTGATCGCCAGCTGGATTTGTTAGAGCGACCTGTCTGATTTGATTGGAGAACGATTGTTGAGCGCTGCCCGATCCGCCCGCCCCGTGAAAGCCATCACGCTGGCCGGGCTCGCCAATCGTCTCCGTCACCTCGATTGCGCCCTTGATCTGGCGGCAAGACTTGAGCGCCCGGTTGAACTGATCTGGCCGATGGATCGCGACCTTCACTGTCCCTTCGAGCGATTATTCGATGTCCCTGATGCCGTGGTGCGGATTATCGAACAATCGCATGGCAACTATCCATTGCATGACAAGATCTTGCGCAAGATCAGCTTCCCCGGTCGTCACTATCTGACATCGGAGCATTTCGGTGAACTGACGCAGGAAAAAAGGGCCATGGGCCTGGATCATGCGATCATGGCAGAGCGCATGCCGGCGTCGGATCTGATTATCTTTCGCAGCGGGCAGCGCTCCTATCTGCCAGAGGTGCCCTATGCATGGCTGAGGCCGTCGGCAATGATTGACGGTCTGACGCAGGCCGTAACGGCTGGATATTCGTCAAAGATGCTGGGTGTTCACGTGCGCCGCACTGACCATGTTCATGCCATCCGGCACAGTCCGATGGAGACGTTCCTCAGTGAAGTCGACCGGAAAATGGCGACGGAAGGATTTACCGGTCTGTTCCTCGCCACTGATGATGACGACGCCGAACAGGCGATCTGTGCGCAATATCCTGACACGCTGATCTATCGCAAAAGATCGCGCGATCGGAACCAACCAGTGGCGATCGAGGATGCGCTGGTCGATTTCATCTGTCTGTCGCGAACGGATGAAATCCTTGGCAGCGCTGGCAGTTCCTTTTCACAGGAGGCAGCGCTTCTTGGCGCTGTCGTCCTGAATATCGCCTGCTGATCCTCCGTTCAGGCAACTTGCTCCCCGACTGCCAATCTCAGTCCCTTTTCGTTGAAGAGGTGAATATCGGCCGTGTCGAAGGTCAGACGGATGGTCTTGCCGGATTTCAGCGCATGCTGGCCGGAAAGAACGGCCAGCAACTGTTCTCCGCTTTTCGTTGCGGCATAGACGACTGTTTCGGCACCCAGCGCTTCGACCAGGGTGATGGAGACGTCAATTCCGGCTTCGTCGTCGGCTGCAATCCGGATCTGCTGCGGACGGACGCCAACGGTCAGCGGGGTGCCAGCGCTGACGGCAAGACCATCGGTGCTGATCTCGCGTTCTTCCTCACCCAGAAGATTGAGGACTGCATGGCCGTCCCGCAAGGAGCTAAGTGTTGCAGGCAGGAAATTCATCGCTGGCGAACCGATGAAACCAGCGACGAAAAGATTGGCCGGACTGTTGTAAAGCTCCAACGGCGTGCCGATCTGCTCGACCTTGCCCTGACGCAGGACGACGATCCTGTCGGCAAGTGTCATGGCTTCAACCTGATCATGGGTCACATAGATCATTGTGGTCTTCAACCGGTCATGGAGTGCGGAAAGTTCGGCGCGCATATGGACACGCAGTTCCGCATCGAGGTTGGAAAGCGGTTCATCGAACAGGAAAACATCCGGGTGGCGCACAATGGCGCGGCCGATGGCGACGCGCTGTCGCTGGCCACCGGAAAGCGCTTTCGGCTTGCGTTCCAGCAGGGCGTCGAGCTCCAGCATGCGCGCGGCCTCGGCAACACGAGTCGCGATTTCCTGCTTACCCATGCCGGCAAAGCGGAGCGCAAAGCCCATATTTTCCCGCACTGTCATATGCGGGTAAAGCGCATAGGTCTGGAACACCATGGCGATCCCGCGCTTGGCCGGGTCTTCATCGGTCATGTCCTTGCCGCCAATGGCAAGTTTGCCAGCGGTAATGTCCTCAAGGCCCGCGATCATCCGCAACAGTGTCGATTTTCCGCAGCCGGACGGCCCGACGAAGACGACAAACTCGCCGGAGCGGACATCGAGATCGACGCCCTTGATCACTTCGAGATTTCCGAATTTCTTGTAGATTGCGTTCAGTGAAACATCAGCCATGAAAATCTGCCTCAGTTCAAAGTGAAAGTGATGGTCTGGTCGCCGAAGGGACGGCAGCGGGTTGTCAGCGTAAGCGTGCCAGGGCTGTCGCCGGCTTCGATATAGAGCCCGGCCGTACCACCCTTGAAGGCGATGAGATCCGGTCCGATGATACGCCCGGGCCCCTCAAGCGACACCGCTACAGGGTCATCGAAGAAGGGGAGGATATTGCCGCACTGATCAAGCGCGCGCAGGATCACGCGGACGCAATCTTTCTCTCCGGCCTTCATCTCTGTAGCATCGGGGGCAATTTCCAGCCGCGCTGGAACTGGATCGGCGGCCATTTTGACAGTTTTGGCTGGCTTGCCATTGAGAAAGCCGGTGATCGTGCCGTCCCGCCAGACCCGGCCCCATTCACCGAATTCTGCCGGTGTGACCGAGCGAAGGTCAACGACGACGGGCGGATGCGGCAGATGCGGATAGGTGGTTCGGTCGGGTTCAATCCGCTTCGGCGCGCCATCGCCGAATGTCAGTTCGACATAATCGCAATTGGTGAGGATGATCAGCGGCAGGATGCCGCCAATATTGCGCTCGCCGCGCGCCCAGAAGGTCACCGGCTTCAGCACCACCGCGTCCTCAGGCCGTCCTTGTGAGGCATAGGCGAAGGCGGCAAATTTCGGCTCGCGATACATGTCCAGAACACCGTGATAGCAGATCCGGTCGCCGGAGCCGAAATCCATATGGGTGTTGTAGTCGAACATGCACCAGCCGGTCGAACCGGCGATGGCCGGATCGCCGGCAACCGCATTGAGCATTTGCAGGTGCCGTGTCACATGCTCGGCCTGGCGCTGCTCCTGATCGAAACGCTTGGTCGGATACATATGGCCGCAATATTCTGTGATCATGTAGGGCACAGGCTGGCGCAGCCCCGTCACCTGCCTTTGATCGCGGGTGAAGACGCGACCCTGATTGCGCCCCGGCATTTCCTCGTCTCCGAGGATGAAGTCATTCATCGTATAGACGTCTTCGAGCATCTCGCTGTTTTCGATGCAGCGCACGCCGCCGGTCGGCCGGGTACTGTCCAGTTCATGCGCCAGCCGGTTCGTTTCCGTGTAGAAGCCGTGATCATCGCCGGATTCATTGATTCTTACCCCCCAGATGAAAATTGCCGGATGGTTCCAGTCGCGCTCGATCATCCGGCGGACATTGGCGATCGATTCCTGTTTCCAACCTTCGCCGCCGATATGCTGCCAGCCGGGGATTTCCTCAAACACCAGCAGGCCGATTTCGTCGCAGCGATCGAGAAAATAGCGCGACTGCGGATAATGCGAAGTGCGCACCACATTGCAGGCAAGCTCATATTTCAGGATCTCGGCATCCTTTTCCTGCCCGCGCCGGCCCATGGCATAGCCAAGATGCGGCCAGCACTGATGCCGGTTGAGACCGCGCAGCTTGATGGTGCGGCCATTGAGGCTGAAGCCATCTGTCGTCAGAGCCACGCTGCGGAAACCGAAGCGCTGGCTGATCTCGTCCGTCTCGCCATCGGCGTCAAGCGTGACCGTGAGGTTGTAAAGGGCCGGATCATCAATATCCCAGAGGCGGATATCGTCTAGATCCTTCATCTCGATCAGCGCATGGTCGCCCGTCACCGTAACGTCGGCGACCGCGTGCAGTGTGCCGTCGGTGTCGCAAAGCTGCGCGCGCAGTCTGGCTTTGGCAATATTGGCAATGCCGTTCAGGAAGACCAAGGCGGAGAGGCTCTTGTGCGCGGCGAGCACATCGGGCGTCTCGATCTTGATGTTGCGGATGACGGCTTTGCCCGTCACCTTCAGCCAGACATCACGATAGATGCCGGCATAGGTCAGATAGTCGATCATATCGCCAAAGGGCGGGATTTCCGGATTTTCCGAACCATCGATTTTCACCGTCAGCAGGTTGTCGCCGGTGTTGAGATGCGGGGTCAGATCCACCTCGAAAGGCGTGTAGCCATCGCGGTGGGCGGCGATCTGCACACCGTTGAGATAGACCACGCTGTCGGCCATGGCCGCATCGAAGACAAGCGAGACGATCCGGCCTTCAAAGGCTGAATCCCACGCAATAACCTTCTGATAGGTGAAGGCGCGCTGATAGCAGGTCTCGTCGAAATAGTTGAATGGCAGTTCTACGGCCGTATGCGGCAGCCGGACCGGTGCGCCGGGCTGAAGGCTGCCGGGCCATGCGCTGTCGAAGCCTTCGGTAAAAAACCAGCCGTCATTGAATTTGGTGATGTGACGCATGGTGTGCTCCTATTTCACCGAGCCGAGCATGCCCTGGACGAACTGCCGCTGCATGACGAAGAAAATGATGAGGGTGGGCAGGGTTGCCAGGATCGTTCCGATCATTACCGTGCCGAAATCCGGATAGTAGGCGGAGGCGAGCGAGGAGACGACAAGCGTGATCGTCTTGGTCTCGTTCGACTGCAGAATGATCAGCGGCCAGAGATAATTGTTCCAGTTGAGCATGAAGACGATGACGAAGGCCGCCGCATAGGTGGAGCGCATCACCGGGAAATAGATGTAGAGGAAGATCTGCCATTCCTTCAGTCCGTCGACCTTGGCGGCATCGCGTAACTCGCTCGGAAAGGCCTTGGTCGCCTGCCGGAAATAGAAGATGACGAAGGCCCAGGCGATTGTCGGCAGGATGATGGCGATATGGGTGTCGATCAGATGAACCTTGGCCATCAGCATGAAAAGCGGGATCATGATCGCTGCAAAGGGCACCATCAATGTCAAAAGCACGATCGTGTAGATCCGGTCGCGGAGCTTTGACTTGAAGATTTCGAAGCCATAGCCGGCCAGTGACGAAATCAGCAGGGTCAGAAAGGTGCCGGCGACGGCGATCTTGACCGAGTTCCACATCACCAGCGGCACATCGACCTGGGTGAAGAATGTGGCGATATTGGTGAAAAGCGCGGTTCCCAATGTTGCCTTGCCGGTGACGATGTCGGCGGTCGTGTTGGTCGCCGAGATCACCATCCAGAGGAAGGGAAAGACGGAAATGAAGGCGGCCAGCGCCAGAAGGGCATATTTGAGAAAACTGGCGGCCGAACGGGAAGCGTGTCGCGGCATCATTTGCGTTCCCTCGCGGCATAGAATTGCAGGAAGGAGAGGAGGGCGACAATCACCACGATGACGTAGGAGACGGTTGCCGCATAGCCGAAATTCGGCATGAAACGGAAGGTCAGGTTGTAGATGTATAGCGAGAGCGTCAGCGTCGCATTGGCCGGCCCGCCGGTGCCTTCCGTCAGGTTATAAACTTCGTCGAACAGTTGCAGCGTGCCGATGGTTGATGTGATCGTGGTAAACAGAATCACCGGTTTCAGCATCGGAATCGTCAGATGCAGGAAGCGCCGCCAGGCCGGCACGCCATCAATCCGCGCGGCCTCATAGATCGACTTGTCGATATTCTGCAGCGCTGCGAGATAGAAGATCATGTTATAGCCGGTCCAGCGCCAGGTGATGGCGAGGATCACAAGCGTCTTGGCCCAGAAGGGATCGGTAAACCAGGGGATCGGTGTGTCGATCAGCCCGATTGCGGCAAGCGTCGAATTGATGATGCCGTCAGTGGCAAACATGCTCTTGAACAGGATCGAATAGGCCACCAGCGAGGAAACGCAGGGCAGGAAGATCGCCGTGCGGAACAGGCCGCGAAATTTCAGATTGGGGCTGTTCAGCGCATTCGCAAGGATCAGCGCCAGCATGATCATGATCGGCACCTGAATGATCAGGAATGTCAGCGTATTGGTCAGCGCCTGAAGAAAGACCGGATCGTTGACGAGGCGCTGGATATTGCCGATGCCAACGAATTTCATCATCATGCCGCGTCCCGAGTAGAACGACAGCACAAGCGACCTCAAGATCGGGTAGATCATGAAGGTGCCGATGAGCAGCAGCGACGGCGCGACAAACAGCCAGCCGTTGACGTTGTAAAACCGTTTCAGATTGCCGGGTCTTGCATTAGCCATGGTCGAATCCCGCCGCCACGGGGCGCTTCAGCGCCGCATGCGGTCATTAAAGTGCAGATCGGGAGCGGGCGGTCGGGCCCGCCCCCCTGTCGGGAAATCTTACTGGATCTGGTACTGAGCCTGCTGCTGGATGGCGCCCAGCACGTCATCAATCGGCTTGCCGTCCACCAGCGACTGCAGGTTGGCGGTCACAGCTGTATCGAGTTCGTTGGTGAAGATGCCGTAATTGACCGGCGGGATGTCGTTCAGCCACTGCGAGAACATCTGCCAGACGGGCTCACCGCCGAAGAAGGGATCGGACGCCTGGTAAGCCTCACCGTCACGGGCGGCGAGCAGTGATCCGACAGCGCCGCGCTCGGTCAGGATCTTCTGGTAAAAATCGACATCCTTGCCGTAGATCTCGTTGAGGAAATCGATCGCTTCGTCCTTTTCCTTGGAGGAGGACAGGACGTACCAGCTGGAGCCGCCAAGATTGGAGGCATGGGTCGCGCCATCGACACCGTCAAGCGAGGGGATCGGTGCGACGCGCCATTTGTCGGCCTGATCCGTCTGCGCCTTGATCGTTCCGGTGATCCACACGCCGGTGATCACCGATGCGGTATTGCCGGAGGTGAAGGCGTTCACATAATTGGACCAGCCTGTGGCCGGATAGAGGATCCCGGCATTGGCCATCTTGGCCTGGGTCTTAAGGGCTGCCTTCAGCGCGGCATTGTCCTTGATGTTCAGGTCGCCATTGCCGTCGAAATACCACTGGCCGGCCGACTGCATCATGATGCGGGTCATGCCGCCATCATTGAGGTCGATCGAGGTCATCTTGTGACCTGTCTTGGCCTCGACTTCCTTGCCAATTTCGATGAAGCGGTCCCAGGTGATGTTCTGCATGTCTTCCGGCTTGAAACCGGCTTCAGCCAGATAGTCGCTGCGATAATACATGCCCGTCACACCCGAATCGAACGGCATGCCGTAGACCTTGTCGTCCAGCGTCATCAGCTCAACCTTGTAGGGGGCGAAGCCGCTGTAATCGACAACGTCGCTCATCGGTGCGAAGGCGCCGGGGAAGGACTGGAGATATTTCTGGGCGCCATAATCCTCGATCAGCACGATATCAGGAAGCGCCTGGGTGGTGCCGGAAGCGAGGGCGGTCTGCAGCTTCTGCTCGACATCAGACTTGGCGAAGTCGACAACGTTGAACGTCGTATCAGGGTGCTTGGCGGTATAAAGCGCGCCAGCTTCCTTCATGATCGCGACATTGAAATTTGGGTCCCAGCACCAGACGGTGATTTCGCCGGCAAAGGCTGCGGTTGCACCAAGTGTGCAGGCACCGGCAAGGGCGACGGCCGAGACATGCTTCAGCACGGAATGCGTGTCCATTGAATTCCTCCCAATAGAACAGTCGTTCAAACGCGGCTCTCTCCCTGCCGCAGCTCAAACTAAATATAGTTTCTTGTTCTTCGCAAGGAAAACTTTAGTAAAATTTTTTTAAACAGCGTTTTTACGTGTCTGCTGTGGATGAAGGCTGCTCTGCCGCCAGATCATTTCGGTCGGGATCGTCACCCGCTTCACATAGTGGCGGCCATTGATACGTTCGGCCAGGAGGTCGACGGCCGTTTCGCCGATGGCCTCGCCGAAAATCTTCATCGTTGTCAGGGATGGATTGATGAATTGCGCCACGGGAATGTCGTTGAAGGACGCGACAGCGATATCGCGGGGAATGGAAAGGCCTGCTTCCATGATCGCCCGGCAGGTACCGATGGCGATATTGTCGTTGGCCGTGACGATGACGTCCGGCCGGGCTGCAGCACTCAGGAGCGCGCGCGCCTGTTCGTAGCCGACCTCGAGCCGTAGATTCTGGCCGTTATTGCAATCATCGTTGAGGGCGATGAGGGACGGATCGAATGTGCCGTTTTCGCGCTGCCAGTCGACATAGGCGCGACAGCGGACCTCGCTATAGGGGTCGGTCGGGCCGTTGATGCGGTCATGGGCGCCGATAAAGGCGATGCGGCGGTATCCAGCATCACGAAGGCCATCAAGCATTGTCCGCGTCGCGATCGCCAGGTCGCTGTAAACACAGTCAAAATCATCCGACTTGGGGGCGAAGTCGGCAAAGACAAGATGGTCGCTATGTGCGGCGAGAAAGGCAATCTCCTCCGGCCTGTGCTTGCCGATCGCGATGACGCCGGAAGCATTTTGCAATTGTGCGGCTTCGCTGCGAAGTTCGGAATGAAAGATTTTGACGATGTCGGTGGCATAGGCCCGGCAGCGGCGCTCGATACCCAGCCGCACGCCGATATAATAGGGGTCAATCAGTTCTTCATCGGCTTCAAGAAAATGCACGGTCGCCAGCCGGGCAACCGGCTGCTGGCGATCACGCAGCTGCAGCGGGCCAGATTTCGGCCGGTTGCGATTGCGCGGCGTGGCGTAGTTCAACGCCTCGGCCGTCTCGATAATCGCCTTGCGCTTCGGCTCGGAGATCGAAAGCGTGGCATCATAGTTCAGAACCCGCGAAACGGTTCCGGCTGAAACGCCGACCGCCTTGGCGATTTCCCTGATTGTGACCATCCCTGCGTCCCCCGACGACTGTTTTCTCTCTCTATAGAAGATCGGAAACGTTAAGTAAAATTTTTCTATGTTTACTAGTCTAAAGGCCTATCTCTATCCGGTGTCCTGCGCTGGCATTGCGGTGCCACCGCATTTCCGGCTTGTCTGAAATGTCACATTTGGAAATAATGTCGCGAATATCTGTGATGCTATCAAGGATGGTTCATGCCTTTTGCTTTCGAGCGTCAATCTGATCTGCCGGATGCGGTCACGGCCTGCCTTGATATGGCAATTCCGCGCGCGACGGCCTTTATCGTCACGCTTTACGGCGATGTTGCGGTTCCGCGCGGCGGGCGTCTGTGGATGGGCACATTGATCGAGACCTGCGCCGATCATGGCATTTCCGAAAGCCTGGTGCGCACCGCCGTATCGCGGCTTGTTGAAAGCGGCCGGCTGGAAGGGGAGCGCCAGGGGCGTAAAAGCTATTACCGGCTTGCGGCTGCGGCGCGGCAGGAATTCTTGCATGCTGCTGCCATTCTTTACGATCCGGCACCTGCGCCGGATGGTTTTCTGGTGGCGCTCGGCTTTGGCGACGCCCCCCTTTCGGATGACTGGGTGGGGATTGGCGCTGATGTGGCGCTGGCACCGAACCGGTCGGATATTGAGCGCCCGCAGGGGGCAATTCTGGCGGCGGAAGCGCTTGCCGGGGGGGAGGCGCTGGTTGCCGCCGCCCGACGATACTGGCCGCTGGACGAGGTGAGCGAGCGTTACACGAACTTCGTTGATCGCTTTGCGCCTGTTGCCGCAGCGCTGGCGGATGGCTTTCGTCCGGCAGGGCCGGTGGCGCTGGCGCTCAGGCTGCGGCTTGTTCATCTCTATCGTTTTGCCGCGCTGCTCGACCCGCGCCTTCCGGCCAATGCACTACCACCCGATTTTTGCGGCGGCGCGGCGCGCCGGCTGTTTGTCCGGCTCTATCTCGCATTGTCGCCAGCCGCTGATGGCCATGTCGGCGCGCATTTCATGGATGATGCCGGTGCCGTGCCGGCTGAAACCGCAGCCACACTGAGGCGGCTTTCACTGCTGAAACGCGAAAGCCTGCGCTGAACGCGGAAACTGCGCTTCAATTAAATATCACACAAAAATCAATTTTATCTCTTTCAGCGTGATGCTTTTTGTTTTATATAAGTGACCGACCGGTCGGTGAATGTGGAGATTCCCGACCGGTACTGCCCGGTCAATCTGACGATTGCGGGCCGGAATTCAGAGGTTGAAGGCGGCTGGACGCGAGAAACCGGCTGCAGCGGAGGAGAAAGTCATGACGCACGCATTCGTCTGCGATGCTGTTCGCACACCTGTCGGCCGCTATGGCGGCGCGCTTTCGGGCGTGCGCGCGGACGACCTTGCTGCTCTTCCGCTGGCAGCGCTTCAGGCTCGCAATGCGTCGGTCGACTGGGAAAGTGTCGACGATGTGATCCTTGGCTGTGCCAATCAGGCTGGCGAGGACAACCGCAATGTGGCGCGCATGGCGGTGCTTCTTTCCGGTCTGCCGGTCAATGTGCCGGGCACAACGGTCAATCGGCTGTGTGGTTCGGGTATGGATGCGATCGGCCTTGCCGCCCGCTCGATCCGCGCCGGTGATGCGGCATTGATGATCGCCGGCGGCGTGGAAAGCATGAGCCGCGCACCCTTCGTGATGGGCAAGGCGGAGACCGCCTTTTCCCGCAAGGCTGAGATTTACGACACAACGATCGGCTGGCGCTTCAAGAACCGCAAGCTTCATGAAGCCTTCGGAACCCATTCCATGCCGGAGACAGCCGATAACGTCGCTGCCGATTACGGTATTTCGCGTGAGGACCAGGATCGCTTCGCCGCGATGAGCCAGGCCCGCTGGCAGGCCGCCCATGCGGCTGGCGTCTTTGCCGAAGAAATCGTGCCGGTCTCCATTCCGCAGAAGAAGGGGGCGCCGGTTGTCGTTGACACGGACGAGCATCCGCGCCCGGGAACGGATATGGCCGCGCTCGCCCGGCTGAAGGGCGTCAACGGGCCGGAGCTGACGGTGACCGCGGGCAATGCCTCCGGTGTCAATGACGGTGCGGCCGGTCTGCTGATCGCCTCGGAAGAGGCGGCAGGCGCCAATGATCTGTCACCGCGCGCCCGCATTGTCGCCATGGCGGCTGCCGGTGTGCCGCCGCGTATCATGGGCGTTGGGCCGGTACCGGCGACGCGCAAGGTCCTGTCGCTTGCGGGACTGCGTCTGGCCGATATGGATGTGATCGAGCTGAACGAGGCCTTTGCCGCCCAGTCGCTGGCCGTGCTGCGCGAACTGGGTCTTGAAGATGATGCACCACATGTCAACGCCAATGGCGGGGCGATCGCCATCGGCCATCCGCTTGGCATGTCGGGCGCGCGGCTGGTGCTCACCGCCGTCAATCAACTGCACCGCAGCGGTGGCCGCTATGCGCTTTGCACCATGTGCATTGGCGTCGGGCAGGGCATCGCCATGATTTTGGAACGGATCTGAAGGAAAGGGCCTCAACCATGTATGCACAGATGGTGAAATCGGAAGGCATGAAAGCCCGCGAAGACATGTCGCTGGAGGAGATGGCCTTTCAGGCGCGGATCGACAATGGCGAGAAGATCGAGCCGAAGGAATGGATGCCGGAGGGCTATCGCAAGACGCTGATCCGTCAGATCGGCCAGCATGCCCATTCCGAGGTTGTCGGGCAATTGCCGGAGGGCAACTGGATCACCCGCGCCCCGTCGCTGGAGCGCAAGGCCATCCTGCTGGCCAAGGTTCAGGATGAGGCCGGTCACGGGCTCTACCTTTATTCAGCCGCCGAGACGCTTGGCGTTTCGCGCGACGCGCTGATCGAGAAGCTCCATGACGGGCGGATGAAATATTCCTCGATCTTCAATTACCCGACGCTGAACTGGGCGGATATGGGGGCGGTCGGCTGGCTGGTCGACGGGGCGGCGATCATGAATCAGGTGCCGCTGCAGCGCACCAGCTACGGCCCCTATTCGCGGGCGATGATCCGGATCTGCAAGGAAGAGAGCTTCCATCAGCGCCAGGGCTATTCGATCATGATGAAAATGGCCTTTGGCACGCCGGAGCAGAAGGAGATGGCACAGGATGCGCTGAACCGCTTCTGGTATCCGTCGCTGATGATGTTCGGACCGTCTGACAAGGACAGTGTCCACTCCGCCCAATCCATGGCCTGGAAGATCAAGATCAATACCAATGATGAGCTCAGGCAGAAATTCGTCGATCAGACCGTGCCGCAGGCGAAATATCTCGGCCTCACCGTGCCTGACGACAATCTCAAATGGAACGAGGAGAAGGGCGGCTACGACTTTTCCGAGCCGGACTGGTCGGAGTTCTTCGCGGTGATCAAGGGTAATGGTCCCTGCAACCGCGAACGGCTCGCTGCCCGGGTCAAGGCCTGGGAAGACGGCCAGTGGTTCCGCGACGGGCTTGCCGCCCATGCTGATAAACGTGCAGCGCGGGCAAGCGCTGTTGCCGCCGAATAATTGCGAGACTGGGAGGAGTTTCAACATGTCCAAGGAATGGCCGCTTTATGAAGTCTTCATCCGGGGGCAGCACGGGCTGAACCACCGTCATGTCGGCAGCCTGCACGCGCCGGATGCGGAAATGGCGATCCGCCACGCCCGTGATGTCTATACTCGCCGCAAGGAAGGCGTATCGATCTGGGTGGCGAAATCAAACGACATCACCGCGTCAGCGCCGTCTGAAAAGGGGCCGCTGTTCGATCCGGCGGAAAGCAAGGTCTATCGCCATCCGACCTTCTTCGATATTCCCGATGAAGTGGGGCATATGTGATGGGTACTGCGCGCGAATCTCTCCATACGGGCAGCATCCGCCCCATGCCGGTTTCCACCACGCCGGATCCCTTTGTCGCCGATGCTGAGCTTGCGCCGGCCCTGTTCGCGTGGCTCTGTCGCCTTGGCGATACCACGCTGGTGCTTGGCCATCGCGTCTCGGAATGGTGCGGCCATGCGCCGGTGCTGGAGGAAGATATCGCCTTCGCCAATGGCGCCCTGGATCTGATCGGCCATACCCAGATGTGGCTTGGCCTTGCCGGTGAGGTGGAGGGCAAGGGGCGGTCAGCCGACAATCTTGCCTATCTGCGCGATGCCGCCCAGTTCCGCAATCTGCTGATTGCCGAATTGCCCAAGGGCGATATGGCCCAGACCGTGATGCGTCAGTTTCTGGTTGATGCCTGGCATTATGGCCTGCTGTCAGCGCTTGTTGCCTCCAGAAGTCCCCGCGTGGCCGAGATTGCGGTCAAGGCACTGAAAGAGGTTTCCTATCATCTGGAACGCTCCGCTGATCTGGTGATCGGCCTTGGCGATGGCACGGCGGAAAGCCATGCCCGCATGCAAAAGGCGCTCGATGATCTCTGGTCCTATACGGGTGAGATGTTCATCGGCGATGCCGTCGATCAGACCATCGCGGATGCCGGGATCGCGCCCTTGCCGGAAAGCCTGAAGGATGAATGGCTGGAGACGGTGAAGGCTGTTCTGGCGGAAGCGACGCTTTCGATCCCGGAAGACGGCTACGCCCATAGAGGCGGCAAAACCGGCCGGCACACCGAGCATCTGGGCTTTCTGCTGGCCGAGCTGCAGTTCCTGCAGCGCGCCTATCCGGGAGCTGAATGGTGAGCGCTGACACGCTTGCCCTGCCGTCACCGGAAACGGTGATGGGCTGGCTCGGTGAATTGCCGGATCCCGAAATTCCGGTGATCTCGGTGACCGAGCTTGGCATCGTGCGGGCCGTGCGCCACGACGGCGCGGTGCTGGTTGTGGTTGTCACGCCGACCTATTCGGGCTGTCCTGCAGTGTCGCTGATCAATCTTGAGATCGAGGCCCTGCTGCGCGAAAAGGGGGTCGGCAAGATCAGGATCGAGCAGCAGCTCTCGCCACCCTGGACCACCGACCTCTTGTCCGAGGCGGCGCGCGCGAAGCTGAAAGCCTTTGGCATCGCCCCGCCGATTGACGGAACGGCAGCGGATGGGCGGCTTGCCGCCCGGGCGTCCCGGCTGGCTGCCGGCTCGAATTTCCGTGTTGCCTGTCCGCGCTGCGGCTCGGGCAATACGGAAAAAGTTTCGCAATTCGGCTCGACCCCCTGCAAGGCGTCCTATCGCTGTGCGGACTGTCTGGAGCCTTTCGACTATTTCAAGTGTATCTGAGGGAGGAGACATCAGATGGCACGGTTTCACCCGCTGGAAGTAACTGATATCCGCCATGACACGCGCGACGCGGTCGTGGTCACATTGCGGCCAAGGCCCGAGGATGCCGAATTGTTCGGCTTCACCCAGGGGCAATATCTCACCTTCCGCCGCGATTTTGACGGCGAGGAACTGCGCCGCTCCTATTCCATCTGCGCCGGCCTCGACGAGGGGTGCCTGAAAGTCGGCATCAAGCGTGTCGCTGGTGGCGCCTTTTCTTCCTTTGCCAATGCGGAACTGAAGGCCGGTGACGTGATCGAAGCCATGCCGCCGATGGGGCGCTTCTTCACACCGATCGATCAGGCTGCGGAGAAGGACTATCTCGGCTTTGCCGGCGGCTCCGGCATCACGCCGCTATTGTCCATCATCAAGACGGTTCTGGCCCGCGAGCCGAAATCGCGTTTCACCCTCGTCTATGCCAACCGCCACATCTCCTCGATCATGTTCCGCGAGGAGCTGGAGGATCTGAAGAACATCTATCTCGGCCGCCTTTCGGTCATTCATGTGCTGGAATCCGACAGTCAGGATATCGATCTGTTCACCGGTCGCATCGATGCGGAAAAGCTGGAGGCCTTCTTCCGGCTCTGGATCGATATCGATGCCGTCGATACCGCCTTCATCTGCGGGCCGGAACCGATGATGCTGACCATCGCCGATACGCTGAAGAAGCACGGGCTGAAGGATGAGCAGATCAAGTTCGAGCTGTTCGTGTCCTCGCAGCCGGGGCGGGCGAAGAAGACGGAACTCTCCGCCGAGGCGGCGGCGGCCACCGGCACGGTTTCCGTTTCCGTCACGCTGGATGGCGCGACGCGTTCCTTCGAGATGCATCGTGATGGAACCGCCATTCTGGATGCGG
Organism: Martelella alba; assembly: GCF_006516955.1. GTDB lineage: Bacteria > Pseudomonadota > Alphaproteobacteria > Rhizobiales > Rhizobiaceae > Martelella > Martelella alba. The sequence continues at coordinate 59,674 of NZ_VHLG01000011.1, read as the reverse complement.
CCATCGCCAACCACATCGATGCGCCCTATTCCTGCAAGGGCGGGATCTGCTCCACCTGCCGGGCGAGAGTAATCGAGGGTGAGGTGGAGATGGAAACCAATCACGCGCTGGAAGATTACGAAGTGGAGGCCGGTTACGTGCTCTCCTGCCAGTGCCTGCCGCTCACCGACAGGGTTGTGCTGAGCTACGACGAATAGGTCGCCGCGCCGACTGATCGAATTCAGAAAGGAATTTTCATGACCGACACGGTTTTAAAGCCGCGCCGTCTGCAAAGCTTTTTGGCTGGCGCCTGGCAAACGGGAACAGGCGAGGGCAGGCCGCTTGCCAATGCTGCAACCGGTGAGACAGTGGCGCTGATCGGTGCGGAAGGGCTTGATTTTGCCGAGGCTCTGGAGTTTGGCCGGCAAAAGGGCGGTGCTGCACTTCGGGCGTTGACCATCCATGAGCGGGCGTTGATGCTGAAAGCCGTCGGCATGGCGCTGATGGCACAAAGGGAAGAATTCTATGCCGAGAATTTCGCCACCGGCGCGACGCGACGTGACGGCTGGGTCGATATTGAAGGCGGTATCGGCACGCTTTTGACCTATGCCTCGCGGGCGCGGCGGGAACTGCCCAATACACGTGTCCTGCCCGAGGGCGATGTCGAGACCTTGTCGAAGGATGGCAGCTTTGTCGCCCGCCATATCCTGACGCCGCTCAACGGTGTCGCCATTCACATCAATGCCTTCAACTTTCCGGTCTGGGGTATGCTGGAAAAGATCGCGCCTGCGCTGATTGCCGGCATGCCATGTCTGGTGAAGCCCGCCTCGCAGACCGCCTATCTGACCGAGCTTGTCACCCGCCGCATCATCGAAACCGGCATTCTGCCGGAAGGTGCGCTGCAGCTTGTCTGCGGCAGCGCAGGCGATCTGCTCGATCACGTGAGCGGGCAGGATGTCGTGACCTTCACCGGTTCGGCAGAGACGGGCCGCAAGCTTAAGACCGGCCGCGCCATCGTTGAAAATGCCGTGCGTTTCAACATGGAGGCCGACAGCCTCAACGCCGCCATCCTCGGGCCGGATGCAGGACCGGGGACGCCGGAATTTGATCTCTTCATCCGCGAGGCTGCCAATGAGATGACGGTCAAGGCCGGGCAGAAATGTACCGCCATCCGCCGGATCTTCGTACCCGAGGCTTTTGAAAATGCCGTCATCGAAGCGCTGGCGAAGCGGCTTCAGGCAGCGCCTGTCGGCCTTCCCGATGATGAGCGCGTGCGCGTCGGCGCGCTGGCGTCGCTCTCCGACCGTAACGGCGTGCGCGAGAAGCTGACAATGCTGCGGGAAGATGCCGAGATCGTCTTTGGCGATCCTGATCATGTCGAGCTGATTGCCGGTGATGCGGCGAAAGGCGCCTTTATGGGGCCGGTTCTGCTGCGGGCCGGAAATCCTGCAGAGGCTGAGACCATTCATGCGATCGAGGCCTTCGGGCCGGTCGCCACGATTATGGCCTATGGCGATCTCGCCGAGGCCGTAGCACTTGCCGAGAAAGGCAAGGGATCACTGGTTTCCTCACTCTTCACCAATGATCCTGCGGTTGCCGCTGAAGCCGTCACGGGGCTTGCCTCCCATCATGGCCGCGTGCTGGTTGGCAACCGCCTCTCGGCAAAAACCTCCACCGGGCATGGCTCGCCGCTCGCCCCGCTGATCCATGGCGGGCCGGGTCGGGCCGGCGGCGGTGAGGAAATGGGGGGCATGCGCGGGGTCAAGCATTTCATGCAGCGCACCGCCGTGCAGGGTACGCCGGACATGCTTGCCGCCATTACCGGCGAATGGGTCGAAGGGGCGACAAGCCGCAGCGATATTCATCCCTTCCGCAAGTCGCTGGCAGAGCTGAAGATCGGCGATCAGATCGTCACGCAAACGCGTCAAGTCACCAGGGAGGATGTCGAGCATTTTGCCGAATTTACCGGCGACACCTTCTATGCCCATATGGACAGTGATGCGGCCAGGGCCAATCCCTTCTTCGAAGACCGTGTTGCCCATGGCTATCTGATTGCTTCCTTTGCCGCCGGTCTGTTCGTCGATCCCGATCCGGGCCCGGTACTGGCCAATTACGGTGTCGACAATCTGCGTTTCCTGACGCCGGTCTATTTCGGTGATGCACTGAAGGTCCGGCTCACATGCAAGGCGATCAATCCGCGCGAGAATGCCGGTCACGGCGAGGTGCGCTGGGATTGCCGCGTCACCAATCAGAAGGATGAGGTTGTGGCCCAATATGATGTGCTGACCATGGTCGCCAAGACCTGGCCGCCCGAGGCGGCGTGAGCCGGGACAAATGAGCTACCACGAAATGACCCGCATTGCGGATGGCGATGCGGGTCAATCCGGCCGGATTGTTCCAGACGTCGCCGTGCTTCAGCGCACGGCCTTGACGCCCTCAAGGATCAGCGTTGTTGCCATCTCGGCATAGTCGTCGCGGGTGACAACGCCGCCTTCGCGGAACCACATATAGACCCAGTTCATCATGCCGAAGAGCGACATGGTGACAGGCATCAGCAGCGGGCGATCGGGCTTGTCGAGATCGGGATGAATCTCACGGATCACGGCGGAAAAGCGCCCGACAATGCTGCGCTCCAGGGCGCGGATGGCGGCGCGCTGCTCGTCCGACAGGGCCGCCACGGCATTGAGCTGCACCTTATGCTGGTCATCGGCGCCGCGATATTCGTTGAGCACGGTGGCGACCAGTTTCTGCAGCCGCGCCTTGTGTTCAAGGCCTTCATCATCGGCGGCGGCCAGTTCCGCATCCAGTGCCGCCAGATGGGTATGGATGATCGCGAAGATCAGTTCTTCCTTTGATGGGTAGTAGTGGTAGAGCAGCGATTTCGACACGCCGGCCTCGCGCGCGATCTGCGACATTGACGCCTTTTCCATGCCCTGCACCGCAAAGACATGGGCGGCCGTCAGCAGCAGATTGTGGCGCTTTTCCTCGAAATCATTGGCGCGGGTTCTCGACATGAAGGGCAAACTCCTGTTGTGACAGGCAAAAGGGGCGGTCTCGCCCCTTCTATCATTGGATTTATGATTGACCAATCGGTCAGGCGATCATTTGGGCCGGTTGTCGACAACCCGCTTGGCCTTGCCCTCCGAACGGGCAACGCTTTCCGGATCGCAGATATTGATCTTCGTCGACACACCGATCACGGACTTGATGTGGTGGGCGAGCTCCTTCGCCGAGGCATCGCGGGCTTCGCTTGCCGCACGATCGGGCGTGCATTCCACATGCACCGTCATTACATCCATGCGATCCTTGCGGGTCAGCTCGATCTGGAAATGCGGGGCCAGCCCGTCGCATTTCAGGATCATTTCCTCGATCTGCGTCGGGAAGACATTGACGCCGCGCAGAATGATCATGTCGTCGGAACGGCCGGTGATTTTCTCGATCCGCCGCATGGAGCGCGCCGTGCCGGGCAGGATGCGGGTCAGGTCGCGGGTGCGATAGCGCACCATCGGCAGGCCTTCCTTGGTCAGCGTGGTAAAGACCAGTTCGCCCATCTCGCCATCGGGCAGCACGTCGCCCGTCACGGGGTCGATGATTTCCGGGTAGAAGTGATCTTCCCAGACATGCAGGCCGTCCTTGGTTTCCACGCATTCATTGGCGACGCCCGGTCCCATGATTTCCGACAGGCCATAGATATCGACGGCATGCATGTCGAAGGCCTCTTCAATCTCGTTGCGCATCGCATTGGTCCAGGGTTCGGCGCCGAAAATGCCGACCTTCAGCGAGCTTTCGCGCGGATCAATGCCCTGGCGGCGGAACTCGTCGAGGATCGACAGCATGTAGGACGGTGTCACCATGATGATATCCGGCTTGAAATCGCTCATCAGGGTCACCTGGCGCTCGGTCATGCCGCCGGAAATCGGCACCACGGTGCAGCCGAGACGCTCTGCGCCGTAATGGGCGCCGAGGCCGCCGGTGAACAGGCCATAGCCATAGGCAACGTGACAGATATCGCCCGGCCTGCCGCCGGATGCGCGGATCGAGCGGGCAACGCAGTCGGCCCATGTGTCGATATCCTTGCGCGTATAGCCGACAACGGTGGGCCGGCCGGTGGTGCCGGAGGAGGCGTGGATACGCACCAGCTTCTCGCGCGGCACGGCAAACATGCCGAAGGGATAGCAGTCGCGCAGATCCGTCTTCACCGTGAAGGGGAATTTGGCGAGATCGGACAGCGTCTTGAAATCACTCGGATGGACGCCATTCTCATCGAAGCGTTTGCGGTAGAAGGGCGAGTTTTCATAGGCGTGGTTCAGGGACCAGGTCATGCGCGTCAGCTGGAGCGCGGAAATCTCGTCACGGCTGGCAATCTCGATCGGATCGAGGATCTCCCGCGCCGGGGTCAGGTTATGCATTGCGTTCATGGTTTCCTCCTTCAATGCTCCGGCTCCTCAACCGGCCGTCGGCAGCAATGTGCCGTTAATGGTACGCGACAGGCCGCGGAATTCGGCAATCACCGTTCCGTCCTGCCGGGTTACGCAAATATCGTAGATGCCCGAGCGGCCACGGCGCGAAACCTCGCGGGCTGTCGCCGTCAGCCTGTCACCCAGCGCGCCGGGCGCGATGTAGTTGATCGCGCAGTGCTGGGCGACCGTCACCTGATTGTAGGTGTTGCAGGCAAAGGCAAAGGCGCTGTCGGCGAGCGTGAAAATATAGCCGCCATGGGCATTGCCGTGGCCGTTGGTCATGGCTTCCGACAGGGTCATCGACAGCACTGCCTCGCCGGGGGCAATGCGCTCGAGCCGCATGCCGAGCTTCTGTGTGGCATTGTCGTCGTTCCACATGGCCTTTGCACAGGCTTCGGCCAGTTGCTGCGGGGTCATCGTTTCCATCACGTCACTCATCTCAGTGCCCCTTGAAGCTTGGTACGCGCTTTTCCAGAAAGGCGGTCACGCCTTCGGCATAGTCATCGGAAAAGCCGGCTTCGCGCTGGCAGTCACGTTCCATGTCGAGATGGGTGGAAAGGTCATGGGTGGAGGCGGCCTGGATCAGCCGTTTGGTCAGGCCGAGACCTTTCGTCGGGCCAGCGGCCAGCTTTTCGGCAAGGGCGTTTGCCTCCTCCATCAGGCTGTCATCATCGACAGCCTTCCAGATCAGGCCCCAGTCGGCGGCTTTTTCGGCTGAAAGCGGCTCGCCCGTCATGGCGAGCGCCTTGGCGCGCGGCTCACCCAGAATATGGGTGAGCGACCAGCTGCCGCCGGCATCGGGAATGAGGCCGATCCTGGAGAAGGCCTGAATGAATTTCGCCGATTTTGCAGCCAGAACGATATCGCAGGCGAAGGCGATGTTGGCACCGGCACCGGCGGCCACGCCATTGACCGCGCAGATGACCGGCTTTTCCAGCGTGCGGATCAGCCGCAGGTTCGGATTGTAATAGGTGTCGATTGTCTCGCCGAGATCGGGCTTCGCTCCGCCCTTGCGCGGGTCGCGGTCGCCGAGATCCTGACCGGCGCAGAAACCGCGACCGGCGCCCGTCAGCAAAACGGCGCGGACTGTCCCATCCTCATGCGCAAGCTCAAAGGCGGCGCGCATGGCCAGATGCATCTCCGGATTAAGGGAATTCAGCTTTTCCGGCCGGTTCAGCGTCACTTGCAGAACCGCACCGGCGCGCGCAACGGCGACGCTTTCGCTAGCAGTCATGTCTCCTCCCTGAAATGCCTGAAGCGCACGTTTGTGAGCTTCGGGTATCCACTCTCATTTCATATCGGCGCCGCCTGGCCACGGGTCCTTCAAACCCGGCCGTTGCGGTGCCTGAAGCGCTCTCCTCAGCGCTTTGTCGATAATTGTTGTTGCATAAACCGTCCGGTCGGTCAATAATAGCTTTCAGAATTTGGGAGGAGACATGACAAATCTGTTTGACCGCCATCGTGCGCTTCTGGAGCGCGCGGGGCAGGCCCTGATGACGCGCGAATTCTGGACGCCCTTTGCCGAAGTGCCATCTGGCAAATTCTATGGCGAGACGGCGCGCGCCGATGGTGAAGCAGCCTTTGCCGCTCTCAGCGGCGCGGGCTTCGCGCTGCCCGGTCATCCCGAAGAAGGCCGCATTGGCCGGGAAAGTTCGCCCTGGGGGCAGAGCCTTGGCATCACCTATCCCAAGGCCTCCGTTGCATCATTGTTGGCCGCTGCGCGCCAGGCTCTGCCGCAATGGGCGGCGGCTGATCCTGAAACCCGCACCGGCATTCTGCTCGAAGCGCTGACCCGCCTCAACGCCATGAGTTTCCTCATCGGCCATGCCACCATGCACACCACTGGTCAGGCTTTTCCGATGGCTTTTCAGGCCGGCGGTCCGCATGCGCAGGATCGCGGCCTTGAAGCGGTCGCGGCGGCTCATGCGGAAATGACCCGTTCGGCCTTTGCTGCCACCTGGGAGAAACCGCAGGGCAAGGCCGCGCCGATCGTCATGGAAAAACGCTGGCGGCTGGTGCCGCGCGGTCTGGCGCTGATGATCGGCTGCCAGACCTTTCCGAACTGGAATGGCTATCCGGGACTGTTTGCCAGCCTTGCCACCGGCAATCCGGTGATCGTCAAGCCGCATCCGGGTGCCATCCTGCCGCTCGCCCTCACGGTCAAGGTTCTGCGTGCCGTGCTGGCGGAGGAAGGCTTTTCGCCGGATGTCGTGCTTCTGGCGGCGGATGAGCCCGGCCGCGAAATCACCAAGCAGCTTGTTGCTTCCGGTGCCTTCGCGATCATCGACTATACCGGATCGTCGACATTCGCCGCATGGCTCCGCGGCAATGCGGGCGATGCGCTCGTCTTTACCGAGGAGACGGGGGTCAATTCCATCGCCATCACCGGCACGGATGATTTTGCCGGCATGTGTGCCAACATCGCCTTTTCGCTGTCGCTCTATTCCGGGCAGATGTGCACCTCGCCGCAAAACCTTTACGTGCCGCAGGGCGGGGTCGACAGCAATGAGGGTCACAAGAGCTTCGAGGATGTCGCCGCCGGCATTTCGGACGCCATCGACATGCTTCTGGCCGATGCCAAGCAGGCTTCCGCCATCTGCGGCACCATTGCCAATCCCGCCACCAAGGCACGCGTTGCCATGGCCAGGCAGGCCGGTCGCGTGGTGCGTTCAAGCGGTGAGACGGGGCTTGGTGAAAGCGCCACACCGATGATCGTCATCGTCGACGGGCGCGAGGACGGTCCTCAGAACGAAGAATGTTTCGGTCCGGTTTCCTTTGTCATTCCGGTGGAGGATGAAAACGCAGCCATCGACCGCGCAGCCGGTATCGCCCGGCGCAAGGGCGCAATCACTGCGGCGCTTTATGCCACGGATGGCGCGCTGATCGAGCGGGCGGCATCGGCCTTTGCCGAAGCCGGCGTCAATCTCTCGGTCAATCTCACCGGCAATATCTACGTCAATCAGTCGGCGGCGTTTTCGGACTTTCATGTCACGGGCGCCAATCCATCGGGCAATGCCAGCCTGACCGACACTGCATTCGTCGCGCCGCGTTTCCGGCGCGTCATGATCCGCTGGCCCAAAGCCGCCTGAGGAGGGGCGGGGCCAGTTTCAGTCTGGATAACTAGGGAGGATATCCAATGAAGTATCTTGCAACCACGGCGCTTGCAACGCTTGCGCTTATCACCATCGCCAGCGCTGCCAATGCAGAAATCAAGCTCGGCGCCAGCGTTTCGGCCACCGGCCCGGCTGCCTTTCTCGGCGATCCGGAAAAGAAGACCATCGAAATGCTGGTCGACGATCTCAATGCCAAGGGCGGCATCAATGGCGAGAAGATCGATCTCGTGCTTTATGATGACGGCGGTGATCCGAACAAGGCGCGCACCTTTGCCACACGCCTGATCGAGGATGACGAAGTCGCGGCCATTATCGGTGGCACCACCACCGGCACGTCCATGTCGATCCTGGCGGTCGCCGAAGATGCAGAAATCCCGTTCATTTCACTCGCCGGTGCGATCCAGATCATCGATCCGGTCAAGCCTTACGTCTTCAAGACCCCGCATACCGACCGCATGGCCTGCGAAAAGATCTTCGAGAACATGCAAAAGAACGGCATCACCAAGATCGGCATGATCTCGGGTACCGATGGTTTCGGCGCTTCGATGCAGGCCCAGTGCAAGGATGTGGCGGGCACCTACGGTGTCGAGATCCTGGCGGACGAGATTTACGGGCCGAGCGATGCCGACATGACGCCGCAGCTCACCAAGATCAAGAATACCGAAGGCGTTCAGGCGATCCTCAATCCCGGTTTCGGCCAGGGCCCGGCGATCGTCACCCGCAATGCCCATCAGCTCGGTATTGATGTGCCGTTCTATCAGAGCCATGGCGTTGCCTCCGACGGCTTTATCGAACTCGTCGGCAATGATGCCGCAGAAGGCGTGCGCCTGCCGGGAACAGCGCTTCTGATCGCCGATATCCTGCCGGCCGACGATCCGCAGAAGGATGTCGTCATGGCCTACAAGACGGCCTATGAGGGCAAGTATAACGAGAAGGTTTCCACCTTTGGCGGCTACGCGAATGACGCCTTCCTTTTGATGACCAATGCGATGGAAAATGCCGGCAGCGAGGATCCGCAGGCGATCCGCGATGCATTGGAAGCGACCAACGGTCTGGTCGGCACGACCGGCATTTACACGATGGGTCCGGACAATCACCTCGGTCTCGATCTCTCCGCCTTCCGCATGCTTGCGATCCAGAATGGTGGCTGGACCTCGATCGACTGAGGCTGCGCCGTCTGACCGCCGGGCCTTCAGAAAGGCCCGGCCTTCGCGGAACGGCATGCCGTTCCACTTGTTTCGTCTTTCGTTCGGGAACCATTCTCCATGGACGCATTGATGCAGTTTCTGCTCTCCGGGATCACGGTTGGCGCGGTTTATGCGCTGGTCGCACTCGGCTTCACAATCATCTACAACGCCTCCGATGTGGTGAATTTCGCGCAAGGGGAATTCGTCATGATGGGCGGCATGATCACCGCTTTCACCTATGCAGCCGGTCTGCCATTGCCGCTTGCTGCGGTGATCGCGATCCTGGTCACGGCAGCGGCCGGCGTTGCTCTGAACAAGCTCGCCATCGAGCCTGCGCGCGGTGCACCCGTGGTGTCGCTTGTCATCATCACCATTGGCGCGTCGATCTTCATTCGCGGGGCGGCCCAGCTGATCTTCGACAAGCAGCTGCATCGCTTTCCGGCCTTTTCCGGTGATGATCCGATCCGCATTCTCGGCGCAACCTTATTGCCGCAGAGCCTCTGGGTGATCGGTGGCGCGCTGCTCGTCTTTATCGGGCTCTGGGCCTTCTTCACCAAGACGCTGACCGGCAAGGCAGTGCTGGCAGCGGCCAATAACCGCCAGGCCGCACAGCTCGTCGGCATCAACATCAATTGGGTGATGACGCTTTCCTTCTCGCTTTCGGCCGGTATCGCGGCCCTCGGCGGCGTGCTGATCACGCCGATCACGCTTGTGGGATACGACGTTGGCGTGGCGCTGGCGCTCAAGGGTTTTGCCGCTGCCATGCTCGGCGGCATGGGCAATCCCAAGGGCGCGCTGGTCGGCGGTATCGCGCTCGGCCTGCTTGAGGCGCTGACGGCGGGCTATATCTCGTCGCAATACAAGGAAGCCGTCGCCTTCATCGTCATCCTCGCGGTGCTGTTCGTCATGCCGCAGGGCCTGTTCGGCCACAAGTCGACCGAAAGGGTGTGATGGCATGCGCTTGAAATCAAAATGGGTCCAGATCGCCATTGTTGCGGCACTGATCGCGCTTTTGCCGCTGTTCTTTCCGTCCGGCTATTATTATCGCGTCGGCGCGCTGATCTTCGTCAATGCGCTCGCCGCCGTCGGCCTTGTCGTGCTGATCGGCTATGCCGGGCAGATCTCGCTGGGCGCCGCCGGCTTTGCCGGTATCGGTGCCTATTCCTGTGCGCTGGCGCCGGAGCTTCTCGGCCTTCACCCTGGCCTTGCGGCAATCGGCGGTGCTGTCCTTTCCGGCGTGATTGCTGCGATCATCGGCCGGCCGATCCTGAAGCTGAAAGGCTATTACCTTGCCGTTGCCACGCTTGGCTTTGGCATATTGATGACGCTGTTTCTCACCAATGAACGCGAGATCACCGGCGGCCCGGATGGCATGGCGGTGCCGGATCTCGGTCTGCGTGGCCTCTTGAAGGATATGGGCCTCAAGCTCTCCGGCGGCGAGTTCTGGTATTTCTTCTGCGGCATCGTGCTGGTGATCGGTGTCTGGATCGCGCTCAATCTGGCGCAAAGCCCGACGGGGCGGGCCATGCGGGCGCTGCATGGCTCCGAGGTTGCTGCCCGCACGGTCGGCATCAATGTCGCCCGCGTCAAGCTGCAGGCCTTTGTCATTTCGGCCGTCTATGCCTCGATTGCCGGTTCGCTGCTGGCGCTGCAGAACCAGTTCATCACACCGGATGTCGCGGGCTTCATGCATTCCATCGAAATGGTGTCGATGGCGGTCCTCGGTGGCGTTGGTTCGGTGCTGGGCGCCACCCTCGGCGCCGTGATCCTCACGCTTTTACCGCAGGTGCTGACGGTGTTTGCCGAATATGAGCAGCTGGTCCTCGGCGCGATCATGATCGCGGTAATGATCTTCATGCCGCAGGGGCTTTTGCCCTCGATTGCGCGGCGTTTGAAAGGGAGGGGAGAATGAGCCTTCTCGAAGTGAGCGGCCTTGGCATTTCCTTTGGCGGCATCCGTGCCGTCAACAATGTCGGCTTTGCTGCCAATCCGGGCGAAATCGTCTCCGTCATCGGCCCGAACGGTGCGGGAAAGACCACGCTCTTCAACATGATTTCCGGCGTTTACCAGCCGGGCGAGGGCCGCGTGCTGCTGGAAGGCAAAGAGGTGACGGGCCTTGCCCCGGACAGGCTCGCGGCCATGGGGCTGACGCGAACTTTCCAGAACCTGCAGATCTTTCAGGAAATGAGCGTTCTGGAAAATGTCATCGCCGGCTTTCACCTTCAGGAACGCGGCGCATTGGTGGCCGATCTTCTGTCTCTGCCCGGTTCGCGCCGCCGCGCCGCAAAGGCACGGGATGCGGCCATGGTCCTGCTGCAAAAGGTCGGGCTTGAAAAGGCGGCCGAGCGGCAGGCAGGCAATCTTTCCTATGGCGCGCTGAAACGGCTGGAGATTGCCCGGGCTCTGGCCGTTGCCCCCCGCGTTCTGCTGCTCGATGAACCGGCTGCCGGCTGCAATGCGGTTGAGACGGAAGAGATCGACCGGCTGATTGCCGAACTGGCGGCCTCCGGCATCGCCATTCTTCTGGTCGAGCATGACATGAAGATGGTGATGCGCATTTCCAACCATATCGTTGTTCTCGATCATGGCGAGAAAATTGCCGAGGGCGAGCCGGAGGCGGTTGCCCGCAACAAGGCGGTGATTGCCGCCTATCTCGGAACGGCCGACGAGGAGGAGCCTGCCGATGCTGACGGTTAAGGGGCTGCGCTCGGCCTATGGGCGCATCGAGGTGCTGCATGGCATCGATATCGAGGTGAAATCCGGTGAGATCGTCACCGTCGTCGGGGCAAACGGCGCGGGCAAGACGACGCTGCTGAAGTGCCTTTCGGGCCTGCAGAAAGTTTCTGACGGCGAAGTGATCTTTCGCGGCGAGATCGTCACCGATGTGCCGGGCTACAAACGGCTTGCGCGCGGTATTGCCCAGTCGCCGGAAGGCCGCCAGATCTTCACCAATCTCTCGGTGGAGGAAAATTTGCGCCTCGGTGCCTTCCTGTTTACCGATGAGCGCGTCGACAGGGATATGGAGGATGCGTTCCAGATGTTTCCGGTGTTGCGTCAGAAGCGCAATCTTGCCGCTGGCGGGTTGTCCGGTGGCCAGCAGCAAATGCTGGCGATTGCCCGCGCGCTGATGGGCCGGCCCGCTTGCCTGCTGCTCGATGAGCCGTCAATGGGGCTGGCGCCGCTGCTGGTGGCGCAGATTTTCGATGTCGTCAAGGCGCTGAAATCCCGCGACGTCACCGTGCTTTTAGTCGAGCAGAATGCTTTCGGCGCGCTGAAGATCGCCGATCGCGGCTATGTGATGGAAACAGGCCGCATCACCATGGAAGGGCCGGCGGCAGCATTGATTGCCGACCCGCAGGTCCGTGAAGCCTATCTTGGAATCTGATATGAGCCTTGTTTCGATCCGCCATGACGGCGATATCGCCGTCGTCACCATCGACAATCCACCGGTCAATGCGCTTTCGACGGCGCTGAGACAGGCGCTTGTCGACACTGTTGCCGCGCTTGACGCCGATGTTTTCGTCCGCGCTGTCGTCCTGACCTGCGCCGGACGGACCTTCATTGCCGGTGCTGATGTGCGCGAATTCGGCCAGCCGCCGCAAGAGCCGCATCTGCCGGATGTGGTCGCCTGTATAGAGGCGGCGGAAAAGCCGTGGATCGCTGCCATTCATGGCGTAGCACTCGGCGGCGGGTTTGAAATTGCGCTTGGCTGCCGGTTCCGCATCGCCGCCGCTGCTGCCTCCGTCGGGCTGCCGGAGGTGACGCTCGGCGTCATGCCCGGCGCTTCCGGCACTGTTCGGACACCGCGTCTTGCCGGTGCCGAAGTGGCGGTTAAGCTTGCGACTACGGGCAAACCGATGAAGGCACCGGCCGCCCTGAAGGCGGGCTTGCTGGATGCGGTTGCCGAAGGCGATCTGGTCCGCGATGCTGTTGCCTTCGCGCTTGCTGCACTCGAAAAACCGTTTCCGCCAAGGGTCAGCGAACGCCCTGTGGCTGACATGCCGGACGAATTCTGGCAGGCGGCGGAAAAAGCGGCGGCAAAAGCTGGACACCGTGCGCCGCTTTCAGCGCTTGAGGCAATCCGTTTTGCTTGTTCCGCGCCGTTTGATGTGGCGATGAAGCGCGAGCGCGACCTGTTTCTTGCGCTGCGCGGCTCTGATGAAGCTGCGGCACTGCGCTACGTCTTTTTCGCCGAGCGGGCGGCGGCCCGGCCGGATGCAATTACCGGTATCACGCCGCGCGCCATTCATCATGTCGGTGTGGTCGGTGGCGGCACTATGGGGGCGGGCATTGCCGCAGCGCTTCTGAATGCCGGGCTGTCCGTCACGCTGATCGAACGCGATGCGGAAGCGCTTGCGCGTGGCATGGCCAATCTCGACGGCATTTTCGCAGCCTCTGTCAAAAGCGGCCGGCTCTCCGAGGCGGATCAGGTGGCGCGTATGGAACGGGTCAGCGGCGCGTATGACTATGCCGCGCTTTCCGGCTGCGACCTGGTGATTGAGGCGGTGTTTGAAGACATTTCCGTCAAGCGTGCCGTCTTTGCCGAACTGGACCGGGTTTGCCGGGACGATGCAATCCTTGCGACCAATACGTCCTATCTCGATCCGCGTCTGATTGCTGAAGGTCTGTCAAACCCGGAGCGTTTCATCGGTCTGCACTTCTTCTCGCCAGCCCATGTGATGAAGCTGCTCGAAATCGTGCCGGTGCCGGTAACGGCCGGTGATGTGCTGGCAACAGCCTTTGCGCTTGGCAAGCGGCTCGGCAAGGTGCCGGTTCAGGCAGGCATCTGCGAAGGGTTCATCGGCAATCGCATTTTGAAGCGCTATCGTGCCGAGGCCGAAAAGCTTGTCGAAAGCGGCGTCGCCATTGCCGATATAGATGCCGCCATGCGCGGCTTCGGCTTCAAGATGGGGCCGTTTGAGGCTCAGGATATGGGCGGCCTTGATATCGCCTTCCTGCAGCGCGAGGGCGCGCGCAAGGCGGGGCAGGCGGTCGCGGAGACGCTCGGCGATATTCTGGTGCGTGCCGGCCGCAAGGGGCAGAAGACCGGCGGCGGCTGGTATGATTATGATGGACGCCGGCCGGTCCGATCCGGTGAGACCGCAAGGCTTCTTTCGGCCCGGATCGGGACGGCGACAGTGATGGAGCCGGATGCCATTGCCACCCGGCTGCTGTCAGCGATGGCGGCTGAGGGGCAAGACATTCTCGACGAAGGGATTGCTCATAAACCGGAGGACATCGATCTGGTGGAAATCCACGGCTATGGCTTCCCGCGCCATAAGGGCGGCCCGATGTTTATTGCTGGCAGATGAGCCATATGTGTTCGTCCGCTGAAGGACGCAGCATTTGCGCGATGGTGATGGCAAGTGAAAAGAGCGGCCCCGACGTCCGGGACCGCTCTTTCCTTTTTTGCTCAGTCATCACCCTCATCGCGGCGGCGCATCTGTTCTTCGACGTAGCGCGCTTCGGCAGCCGTGGTGGCCGGTGGCAGGTGAGCGTTGGGTGAAGGCGGTGGCGGTGCATTGCGCCGCGCACGACGCTCTTTCATGCCCTGCGCGCAGATCACCATCATCGCGCCCATGCCGAGGAGAACGATGACGAGATAGATCAGCCAGCCGCCGATCCAGAACAGGCTGGTGAGCGACAGGATGATGAAGCCGATCGCCGAGGCGATGAGCTTGGCAATGAGCGTCGGTTCAAATGGCTTGATGGCGCGGGCGAGTGACCAGGACAGCGCATAGACAGCCATGATGACGGCAATGTTCCAGCCGACAATCAGGATCAGGGCAAAGATCGGGATGAGCGGAATGCCGATCAGCGTCATAGCGGCCAGCGGGATTGTGCCGATCAGCATGGAAACGCCAAGATAACCATAGCCAAAGGAGACGAAGGGGCGGGCAATCAGCCGTTCGCGGATGGCCTCGGCCCTTGCCGGCAGGCGATAGAGAATGGCGGCGAGTACGGCGAGCTTGACGACAAGCCAGAAAAGATAGTCGCCGGTCTGCGACCAGTCGAACCAGCTCAGCCATTTGACATGGGTGGCAACGTCCTTGGTGACAGTGACGCCGTTTTCGATGCCGATTGTCTTTTCACCGATCTTCAGGCGCGACAACGCGCCGAAGGCCGAGGCCAGAACCTGCTTGTGGACGACGCGATCCGGCGAGATCACGCTTGCCGGAATGTCGACATCCTTGGCCGAAACATAGATCAACGACCCATCGATCTTGGCATTGGGGCCGAAATGGATCTCCTCTGCGAGGATCATCACATCTCCGGTGACCTCGGCATTGATGGTGGCATATTGCGAGGCCAGCAACAGGCTGCCATGCACCGGCCCGTCTATCGTCACCTCGCGGGCAGCAGCGCGGACATTGCCGCCAGCAGACGCCTGATTGCCGAGCGTGATCGAATAGGCGCTGGCCGTGACATCGCCGCCGACACTGTCATCGATACGTACCCAGAAACCGGCGGCATAAACATCGCCGCCGATGGCTGCGTCGATGCTGACCTGGCCTGCAGCCAGATGCGCATCGCGGGCGACCGGGGCGGTAATCGAGGCGGTCGCACCGGCGACAAAAGCACTGCGCGGGCTTGCCTCGCTGAGGGTTGGCGTCTGGCCGCTATCATAGGTATCGCCGCCGAATACCAACGGCTCTGTGGCGGATGCCATGGCGGGCGCAAACACCAGCAATCCGGCCAGCATCAGGCCGTTGAGAAATGATTTCATAAAGATAGCCTCCTGAAGAGCCAGCGCCCGCCTGTTTTGACAGACCCCCATTTGTCTGTACCGGAATACAATTCTAGCGCGACTATTTCGGCTGAAACCTTGAGCGCCGTCAAGCGCGAATGACGCAGTAAGCCGCTCATCTACCGCTGTTATGCCACAATAAGCGATCTACGCGGCAGTCTTGCGACACTCCAGAACAACATCGGCAAGGGCGCGCATATCGTCCTTGCGGTGATCACTGGCCCGCCAGAAAAGCCCGATCGCGCGAGCCGGGGCCGGGTCTGCAAAAGACAGGATCGTGAGTGGCAAACGGGCCGTCTCCGTTGCGATTGCCATTTCGGGAATGAGCGTCATACCCATGTCGTTCGCCACCATCTGCAAAAGCGTTGTCAGCGACGTGGCGCCAACATTGATGCTGTTGCGCTGCGGCGCCAGGTGGCAGACCGCCAATGCCTGGTCACGCAGGCAATGGCCTTCTTCAAGCAGCAGCAGGCGTTCGGTATCGACATGCGCCTCGGTCAGCGGGGATGTCAGCAATGTGCGGTCATTGCGCGCAACGGCCAGGTGAAACGGATCGGTGAAAAGCGGCCGGGAGCGAATTGTGTCGCGGGTGACGGGCGAAGCCGCGATCACTGCGTCCAGCGCGCCACTTTCCAGTTCATCAAGCAGGCGGTCCGTCACCGCCTCCTTCAGGGCGATTTCGGCATCGGGATAGCCGGCTTTCAGCGCGGGCACCAGAGCGGGGATCAGATAGGGGGCGATCGTTGGAATGAGGCCGATACGAAACGGACCGGAAAGCGGCCCTGCTTCCGGCCTTGCCGCCTGTTCCAGTGCTTCCATGGCACGCAGAACCTTGCCTGCATGATCGAGAACACGCTCTCCCGCAGCCGTCAGCAATATCGTTCGGCGGCTGCGTTCGACGAGGCGGCTGCCAAGCTCTGCTTCCATCTCCATGATCTGGGCAGACAGGGCTGGCTGGCTGACATGCACCGCTTCGGCTGCCCGGCCGAAGTGGCGTTCGCGGGCCAATGCTTCAAAATAACGGAGTTGGCGGATCGTGGGCATGATAGGATGATCTTATCGAAAGCCGGGAAAATGGCAATTCGATATTATGATTGGTTGGCCGGGCGCACGGCATCATCACTCCGGCAGCACAGCCGTGTATCGCCTGATGATGCAGGGCGGCTGATTGCTGCCGCCGGGGCGCTTTACCAGCTGGCGAGAATATGGCCGGGGCGCAGCCGCGGCTGGCGCGGTGCCTGCTGGTTTGCCGCACTGTTGTCATATCGCTCTTCCAGCTCGACCGGGCTGATATTGTCGAGCGAGGCGATGATATGGTTTGAAAGCGCGGTTGTCAGCGAAGCTGGCGCGCCCGGACGGCGCATCAGGCCGATCTGAACCGGTGGCAGCGGCGGAAAGCCATCGGCCTGGGTCAGCACCCGCATCCCGGTGCGCAAGGCTGATTCCGGCAGGATCGAGATCGCCATGCCGGCAAGAACCGCTGAGGCGACAACCGTTGCCGACCAGCTGGTGAACAGGATGCGATAGTCGCGATCAACGCCCTGAAGGGCCGCGATCGCCAGTTGCCGCCAGCGGCAATCATGACGGCCGACCGCCAGCGGGACCGGCCGGTCGCCGGGCATGGCGTGATTCGCCGAGGCGACCCAGCACAGGGGCTCGGTGCGCACGACCTCCGAATCGCGGGTACGCGGATTGTGGGTCACAAGCGCCATATCCAGCTCGCCGCGCTTCAGCCGCTCGGCGAGATCGTTGGAATCTTCGCACACAATATAGAGCTCGACATTGGGATGGGTCTTGGCAAAGCGGCTGATAATGTCCGGCATATAGCGATCGGCGTAGTCGTCCGGAGTGCCGATCCTGAGCGAACCTTCCAGCCGGTTGTCGTCAAAAGCCGCCATGGCTTCATTGTTCAGCCGGATAATCCTACGGGCGTAGTTGAGCAGCTTCTCGCCCTCATCCGTCAGGCGAACGCCACGGCCATCCTTGGTAAAGAGCTGTTTTCCAACACGTTCTTCAAGACGGCGCATCTGCATGGATACGGCCGACTGGGTTTTGAAAACCTGCTCGGCGGCACGCGTGAAGGAGCCATTGTCGACAATGGCGACAAAGGTCTGCAACTGATCGATATCGAGCGGGGCAGGCATCTCAGGCTCCCATAAGCGTTGTTGATGTTTGATATTAAAAACATTCGTTGGACTGATCAATAAGAAATTGAGAAAGTGCAACCAACGCCGAACCAGACGCGAACCGACGAAAAGCGGAGCGACCGGAACGGCCTGAAGGGGTGGCATATTTCATCGCGAGCGGCAGCCAGCTTCTGGCATCACGACGCACCCATCCCCGGAGCGAGCGACATCTAGAGAGATGTCCGTTGTCGCTCTGAGACCTGAGAAATCGCGTATCGCCTGCGCAATTCCTGAAAGACGATACGTGGACCGGCCGCGAGCCGGCAGCATGCCTGACGATGAAAGGAAACGACAATGAGCATGATCGATCGGGCGGTTGGCACTAAGGCGATCGCCCAGAGACCCTACACGATCTTTGACGCCGCACGTTCGGCCTTTGCTGGCACAGTACGGTTCTTCCGTAACCGTTTTGCCGTGAAGCGCATGGTCGACATGGATGATGCCCTGCTGAACGATATCGGCCTGACACGCGCCGATGTGGAACGCGCCTATCTTGCGCCAGCCATGGCAGATCCGATGCTCGACCTGAAACGCGCAGCACGCAAGCGTATCGGCGAACTACATCTGTGAACACGGTTCCGGCGCCGCATCAGGCGCCGCCGCCTCAGGGCCATGAAATGGCCCCGTTGAGCGCGTTTTGTGAAGTTTGACGAACTTTGAAAGTCCTGGCGGGTTCGATCGCGAAAACCTTGCCCTCCATGGCCTTGAAGCGTCATTTTCCCCGCAGGGTAACAGCCTTGCCCTGCTTTTTTGCCCGGAAACGTCAGCCCGTTTCCGGGCATTTTTGTTGCGGTTTCAGCCGGCAAGACAAGGTAAGGCGGCACCGCAGAAAGCAGAGCCGCCCTGTCTGACGATCAATACTGGAATTCGGCGAACAAGGGTTCGACGGACTGGTTCCAGCGTCCGTTGTAAAGGGAAAGCAGGTCTTCGGCGAAGGTGGTCTTCTTGGCGATGATCTCGTCCAGCGGTGTCAGGAACACGCTTTCATCCGTGCCGTCACTGTTGCGGTTGTTGCGGGCTTTAAGACCTGCGCGTGAAATCTCGATCACCTCGCGGGCAATGTCGTAAAGGCTGGTACCGGCCATATCGGCCTTCAGTGCCAGGCGTGGAACCTCGTCACGCAGCCTGTGAATGTCGGCGGGCTTCCAGTCCCTGGTCAGGTCTTCTGCAGCGGCAAGGGCGGTCTCGTCGTAAAGCAGGCCAACCCAGAAGGAGGGAAGCGCGCAGATGCGCCGCCAGGTGCCGCCATCGGCGCCGCGCATTTCCAGAAAACGCTTCAGTCGCACATCGGGGAACAGGGTGGAAAGATGGTTGGTCCAGTCACCCATGGTCGGCTCATAATCGGCGATCTCACCCTTCAGCGCACCCGCCATGAATTGGCGGAAGGTGACGTGGGTGCAATCGTGATATTTGCCGTCGCGCACGACGAAATACATCGGTACGTCGAGCGCCCATTCGACATAGCGCTCAAAGCCGAAATCGGGTTCCAGCACGAAATCCAGAAAGCCGGCGCGCTGGTTATCGGTGTCACGCCAGATGTCACCGCGCCAGGACAATAGCCCGTTCGGCTTGCCCTCGGTAAAGGGAGAAGAGGCGAAAAGCGCGGTCGCCAGCGGCTGAAGCTTCATCGACAGTGCCATCTTGCGGCGCATGTCTTCTTCACAGGAGAAGTCGAGGTTCACCTGAATGGTCGAGGTGCGATACATCATGTCGAGGCCCTGCGTGCCGACCTTCGGCATGTAGCGGGTCATGATGTCGTAGCGTGATTTCGGCATGCGCGGCGTTTCGGCAAGCGTCCATTTCGGGCTGCCGCCGATGCCAAGGAAACCGATACCCATCGGTTCGGCAATGCCGCGCAGTACGGCCAGATGCCGGTTTGATTCGCGGCAGGTCTCATGCAGTGTCTTCAGCGGCGCGCCGGACAGTTCAAACTGGCCACCGGGTTCCAGCGAGATCGCCCCCATGCCGGAAGGTTCCGCAAGGCCGATGATGTTTTCGCCGTCCATGATCGGTTCCCAGCCGAGCTTTTCCTGCATGCCCAGCAGAAGGGCGCGGATCGAATGGTCGCCGAAATAGGGGACGGGGCTGTTGTCCTGCCTGAAAAAGGGGAATTTCTCATGCTCGGTGCCGATCGAAAATTCGCTTTCCGGTTTCGAGCCTGCCGCAAGATAGTCGGAAAGCGCGCTGACGGAAGTAATCGGTGTTTCGTCGGTCGTGTCGCGTGCCATGAAGCTTCCCTTGGGTGATGACGCCTGTTTTGGATGGAATAGGGCTTTAGCGCTCATCGCGCCAAAGGAACAGGGGATCAAGTCAATTTGTTTGAACAGTCGATCAGACTGGCTGTCATGTGGAGGCCGGACCTGTCATGGGCAAGGGGCGAATGACAAAATTGTCAGGCCTTAATCCCAGTCGCCGATTGTGGCCTGAATGACGGCCATGGCAGCAACGGCGGCAGTATCAGCGCGCAGGATGCGCGGCCCGAGCGGGATCGGGGTGACGAAAGGCTGCGCGCGCAGCAGCGCGCGTTCCTCGGCCGAAAATCCGCCTTCCGGCCCCACCAGAAGTGCCAGTTTTTCGCCCTGGATTGCGGTGAGCGCGGCAATGGGGTTCTGGCTTTCTTCGCCCTCGTCGCAAAAGATCAGGCGGCAGTCCGGCTCCCACTGGTCGACAAGGTCGCCAAGCCGGATCGGCTCAAGCAGGTCTGGAATGGCCAGTACGCCACATTGCTCGGCAGCCTCGGTAATATTGGCGGCAAGCCGGTCCATATTGTTGATGCGGCCTTGAACATGCTGGGTCATGACAGGGCGGATGAGGCCCGCGCCCATCTCGACGGCCTTCTGGACCATGTAATCCATGCGCCCGACCTTCAGTGGCGCGAAAAGATACTGAAGTGTTGAGGGTTGCGGCTGTGGCCGGGTCTGCTCGACCGGCCCGAAGGCGATCTTCTTGCGGCTCGGATAGGAAAGTCTGCTCAGCCACTCGCCATCGCGACCGTTGAACAGCAGGATTTCCGTGCCTTCTGCGGCGCGCAACACATGGGCGAGATAGTGAAACTGGTCGGAGGTCGCCTCGACCGGACAACCGGCTTCAAGTGCATCGGCTACGAAAAGGCGCTGAAGGCGATAATTGGCGCGCATGGTTTCATTCTCCCGGTCGGCAGCCCGCTTTGCGTCCCATACATAACCGCGCGTCCGGGCACTGCAAGAGGCGGAGAGGCGGTTTTCAGGACCGGGTGGTCATAGCGCCGGCAAAACCGATCAGCAATGCTTTCAGGCCGCTCTCATCCACCAGTTCGGCAGCCTCTTCGGCAGAGGTCCAGCGGCGGGTGCGCTCCTCGACTTCCGGAAATTTCGCCTTGGCCTTTTTGACCAGCAGCGGATAGAGGTCGACCACGCAGGGTACTTCGCTGCCGTCATTCAGGCGCTTGAGATAGGAAAAGGAGCCAAGTTTCCTGTCGGAGACCGTGCCCTTGATGCCGGCTTCCTCATAGGCTTCCTGCTCGGCAACCTCATGCGGTGCCTTGTTGGCCATCGGCCAGCCTTTCGGTGTCACCCAGCGCCCTGTATCGCGGCTGGTGATCAGCAAAACTTCGCAGTCCTGCTTTTTCTTGCCGGATCGCCGATAGCACAGGGCGCCATATTGTTGGCGGGCCTCTAGGTTGTTTACATCTAGTATATCAACCTTGAATGGCATTCTTGCCGTACTCCTTTTCCGTTCGTACTCGCCGGTTGGGTTTGAGGGAGGGGCCTGAAACTAGCACGAATATGCAAGGCTGAAGGCATCATCTCTATGAATTTTCCGTGACAGCTGAAACGGTCTGCCGCCGTTGCGCACAGCTATTGCCCGTGCCTGGCAGGTAGAGCGGAACCGTATCCCGGAACTTTCCTATGAATGAACCGTTATTTGATCAAGTTCAATATAATAAGAAGGGAAAACGGATGTTATACTGGATTTTGGTTCTGCTGATTGTCGCGGCCGTTGCCAGTCTTCTCGGCTTCCGCGGTGTCGCCGGGCTTTCTGCGGGCCTTGCGCGTATCCTGATCTTCATTGTGCTGGTGATTTTGCTGATTTCGCTTTTGTCAGGACTGCTGATTATCGCCTGATCTGGCATTTCGACATTGTTGCGCGTCGTGCAGGACTATAACTGCGCGGCGCTTTTCTGTCCCCGGTCCCAATAGGGTTCGGGGCCGTAAAGGCGGGCGAGATCATCGATGAAAAGCCTGACCTTCGCCGGCAGGAAGCTGCGGCTGGGATAGACGGCGGAGAGGGAAACCTTGTTGCCGGTTTCATAGGCCGGCAGGATTTGCATGAGCTCGCCGCTGGCAAGTTCGGGTCCGATATCCCAGGTCGAGCGCAGGGCGATGCCGTTGCCTGCCAGAACGGCCTCGCGGATCACCTCGCTGGAATTGGTAATCAGCCGGCCCTCGGGCTTGAGTGTCACCGGGCCTTCCGGTCCTTCCAAGCGCCAGAAATCGCCATTATGGGCTGGCAGACAGGTATGGTGGGCAAGGTCGGCAAGGGTTTTCGGTGTGCCCATGCGCGCAACATAGCCCGGCGTGGCGCAGAGGACGCGTCTGACCGGGGCCAGCTTGCGGGCGACGAGTGAGGAATCCGTCAACTCGCCGATGCGGATTGCAAGATCAAACCCGCCACCGACCACATCGACGAATTCATCCGACAATACCAGCTCCAGAATCAGTTCGGGATGGCGATCGAGAAAGCCGCCAAGATGGGGCGCGATATGCAGCCGGCCAAAGGAGGTCGGAGCCGACACTTTCAGCCGCCCCTGAACGTGGTGGGTCTGGCCCTCGATAAAGCGCTCGGCCTCCTCCAGCCCCTCCAGGAGCGGGGTCAGCCGTTCATAATAGCCACGTCCCGTTTCGGTGAGCGCAATCTGCCTTGTGGTGCGCTGAAACAGGCGTGCGGCGAGGTGATCCTCAAGCCGTTTGATGCTTTTGGAAACGACGGCAGGTGACAGCCCCAGCTCTTCGGCAGCCGCCGTCATGCTGCCAAGCGTTGCGACGCGGGCAAATACGGCGAGGTCCTGCAAGTTTTTCATAATCGTTCCGATTTATTCCACCGTGGAAAAAGTCTTATCATTTGTCATGGTTCAGCGCCAGTGCTAGAACGCCTTTCCAAGAGGAGTGGCCTTTCGCAAGGCATGTTTGATCGAACGGCGGAGGAGGCGGTCTTGTCCGGTACGATTGCATTTCTGGAACCGAAGGCGGACATCCTTGCCCGCCGTGCTCAGATCATTGCGGAACTCAAGGCGTTGCTGCCTGCTGATGCGCTTGTGCATGAAGAACGCGAACTGGTGCCGTTCGAGACGGATGGCTTTGTCGCCTATCGCCGCGTGCCGCTGGCTGTCTGTTTGCCGTCGACAACCGAGGAGGTTTCCGCCGTTCTGCGCTATTGCCATGAAAATGGCATTCCGGTCGTTCCGCGCGGTGCCGGGACCTCGCTTTCGGGCGGGGCAATCGCCCAGGAAGATGCCGTGATCATCGGCCTGTCGCGGATGAACGCGATCCTTGATCTCGATTTTGATGACCGGGTTGCCGTGGTTCAGGCCGGTGTCACCAATATTTCCATCTCGCAGGCCGCCAATCCTGAAGGTTTTTTCTACGCACCCGATCCCAGTTCGCAGCTTGCCTGCACGATCGGCGGCAATATCGGCATGAATTCCGGTGGTGCGCATTGTCTGAAATATGGTGTGACCACCAATAATCTGCTCGGCGTCAAGCTGGTCATGGTTGATGGCACGGTGCTGGAGCTTGGTGGCAAGGCGCTGGATGCGCCGGGGCTGGATCTGGTCGGGCTTGTCTGCGGGTCTGAAGGCCAGCTTGGCATCGTCACCGAGGCGACGGTGCGGCTGCTCGCCATGCCGGAAGGCGCGCGGCCTGTGCTGTTCGGCTTTCCAAGTTCCGAACAGGCTGGTCAATGCGTCACCGATATCATCGGCGCCGGAATTATCCCCGTGGCCATCGAATTCATGGACAAGCCGGCGATCGAAATCTGCGAGGCCTTCGCCCATGCCGGTTATCCGCTTGATGCCGGTGCGCTGCTGATCGTCGAGGTCGAGGGCTCCGAGGCGGAAATGGATGCGATGCTGGCTGAAATCGTCGCGATTGCCCGCAAACATGCGGTCATGACGGTCAAGGAGTGCCAGTCGGCAACCGAGGCGGCGCTGATCTGGAAGGGGCGCAAATCGGCTTTCGGTGCCACCGGACGCATTGCCGATTATATCTGCATGGATGGCACGGTGCCGCTCAGCCGGCTTTCAACAGTGCTCAGCAAGACAACCGAGATTACCGACCGTTACGGACTGCGTGTCGCCAATGTCTTTCATGCGGGCGATGGCAATATGCATCCGCTGATCCTCTATAATATCAACGACCCGGAAGATGCCGCCCGCGCGGAGGCTGCCGGTGCCGAGATTCTCAAGCTTTGCGTCGATCAGGGCGGCTGTCTGACCGGCGAGCACGGTGTCGGCATAGAGAAACGCGACCTGATGCGGCATCAATATTCAAAAGCCGATCTTGATCAGCAGATGGCGGTGCGTGCCGCCTTTGATGCCGACTGGCTGCTCAATCCTTCCAAGGTCTTTCCGCTCGACGGGAGAAAAGCCGATGGCTGAAATCTATCGCCCCGAAACCGAGGAAGATGCGGCTGACATCATCGCCGACTGTCATGACCGGCACGAAAGCGTTGCGATTTTCGGCGGCAATACCCGCGCGGGGTATGGCAATCCGGTTTCTGCTTCAGCCGGTCTTTCGTCGTCGCATCTGTCCGGCATCGTCGCCTATAATCCGTCCGAAATGGTGATGACGGCGCGATCCGGCACGCCTTTGGCTGAGATCGAGGCCGCGCTTGCTGCGGAAGGGCAATATCTCGCCTTCGAGCCGATGGATCATCGCGGCATCATGGCGACCGAGGGGACGCCGACAATCGGCGGGGTGTTTGCTGCCAATGTTTCCGGCCCGCGCCGCTTCGCCCTTGCCGGTGCCGCGCGTGACAGCCTGCTTGGCATCCGCTTCGTCAATGGCCGTGGTGAAATCATCCGCGCTGGCGGACGGGTGATGAAGAATGTGACCGGACTGGATCTGGTCAAGCTGATGGCCGGTTCGCACGGCACACTCGGTTTTCTGACGGAACTGACCTTCAAGGTTCTGCCCCGGCCGAAACATGCCGTGACGCTTTGTATCTCCGGGCTTGATGATGAAGCGGCTATTCGCCTGATGGCCTCGGTCATGGGGCTGCCGGTTGAGGTCTCGGGGGCTGCGCATCTGCCCTTCATGGTCAGAAACAGCTTTCTCAGTGGCCATCTTGCTGGCGACAGTGTCGCCTGTCTCAGGCTTGAAGGGGTGGAGGGGGCCGTTGCCATCCGCCAGCAAAAGCTTGGCGATTATCTGGCATCCCACGGCCCGGTTCAGCATCTCGATGCGGCACAAACTGCGGTGCTGTGGCGCGAAATTGCTGATGTGCGACCCTATTGCGATGGCAGTGAAAAGCCGCTCTGGCGTGTGTCCGTCGCACCATCGAAAGGGGCGATGCTGCTTGCCGCCCTGCGACAGGATGCGGCGGTGGACGCCTTTTATGACTGGCAGGGCGGTCTCATCTGGATGCGGATGGATGGCGGCTGCGAAGCGCGCATTCTGCGGACGCTGATCGCGCGGCATGGCGGCGGCCATGCGACGCTTCTGCGCGCCGGTATCGGCGAGCGCCAGATTGTGCCAGCTTTTGAGCCAGCACCCGCGGCGGTGGCCACCCTGACGGCGCGGATCCGGGCAACCTTCGATCCGCGGGGGATCTTCAATCCCGGCAAGATGGAGCGACAGGAGATTGCAGCATGAGTGAACCTGAAATTCAGCCACCGGAAACACCTTCGGCCAACGGGTGGTTCGAGCCGGGGCGCAATAATGTGCTTCTGGTTTATATCCTCTATCTGGTGAGCTTCGCGCTTGGTATCACGTTTCTGATCGGTGTTGTCTTTGCCTATATCAACCGGCCGAATGCGCGCGGCTGGGTCGAGAGCCATTATGTCTGGGCGATCCGCACATTCTGGATCTGCCTGCTCTACAGTTTTATTTCGCTGCTTCTGACATTCGTGGTGATTGGCGTGTTCGGTTTCATTGCCACCGCCATCTGGTTCATTGCCCGCGTCATCATCGGCATGCAGAAGGCGAGCGCCAGCGAGCCAATCGCCAAGCCGGCAAGCTGGTTGATCTGACCTGGCAATAGATGCTGGCCCTTGAAAGGGCGTCCGGAGCGGAGAGGAGGCCGCGCCGGAGCATTTTTCCCTCCTCAAAAGTGACATGTGCGCTTCGGGAACGATAAGATGCAGACCAATTTCTCACCCGCCCAGCTTGAAGATCCAAAGGTTGCCGAGGCTGAATCGATCCTGCGCAAATGCGTGCATTGCGGTTTCTGTACGGCAACCTGTCCGACCTATGTGACGCTGGGCAATGAGCTCGACAGCCCACGCGGGCGGATCTATCTGATCAAGGACATGCTGGAAAACGACCGTCCGGCCGATCGTGAGATCGTTACCCATATTGATCGCTGTCTGTCCTGTCTTTCCTGCACAACCACCTGTCCGTCGGGCGTGGACTATATGCATCTCGTTGATCATGCCCGCGCCCATATCGAAAAGACCTATCAGCGCCCGCTGATGAACCGGCTGACCCGCCAGGCGCTCGCCATGGTGCTGCCCTATCCGGGCCGGTTCCGCCTTGCGCTGGGTCTGGCCCGGCTCGGCCGGCCCTTCGCCGCACTGCTTGCGCGGGTCGAGGCGCTGAAACCTTTCTCAGCCATGCTGCGGCTGGCACCGGCGCAGCTTCCCGCGCGCGGGGGCTTTAGTGATCCTGGTGAACATCATGCGACAGGGCCGAAACGCGGCCGTGTGGCGATCCTGACCGGCTGCGCGCAGTCGGTGCTGGATCCAGCGATCAATGCGGCGACGATCCGACTTCTGAACCGTTTCGGGATTAGCGTTGTCGTGCCGCGTGGCGAGGGATGCTGCGGCTCTCTGGTTCACCATATGGGACGCGAGGAACAGGCGCTTGAAGAAGCCCGGCGCAATGTCGATGTCTGGTGCCGGGAGGCGGATCAAGGCGGGCTCGATGCCATCATTATCACGGCCTCCGGCTGTGGCACCACGATCAAGGATTACGGGCATATGCTTGCCCAGGATCCCGCCTATGCGGAAAAGGCCGCGCGGGTTTCGGCGCTGGCAAAGGACGTGACGGAATTTCTTGCGACCATTGATCTGCCGGAACTGCCAGCGCGTGATATCACGGTTGCCTATCACTCCGCCTGTTCGATGCAGCATGGCCAGAAACTCAACGTCCAGCCCAAGGCCTTGCTGAAGCGCGCCGGATTTGCCGTGCGGGAACCGGCGGAGGGCCATCTTTGCTGCGGCTCGGCCGGGACCTATAATATCATGCAGCCGGATATTTCGGCGAAGCTGAAGGCGCGGAAGGTGAAGAATATCGAGGCGACCAAGGCCGATGTGATCGCGACCGGCAATATCGGCTGCATCACCCAGATCGGCACTGGCACCGAGATCCCGATTCTGCATACGGCAGAGCTGCTCGACTGGGCCTATGGCGGTGAAAAACCGGCGGTGCTACGGTAATGTACTGCGGCCAAGCGCGTTGAAAGTGGAAATTGAGATGGACGTACAAGACGGGCTTCGGGCCGATGAAGACGGGACGCTTACCTGTTCCTGGCATGGCGGGCTGGAGGATTATCGCCGCTATCATGACGAGGAATGGGGACGACCGGTGTCCGATGATTTTCGCCTGTTCGAGAAAATCTGCCTTGAAGGCTTCCAGTCAGGCCTGTCCTGGCTGACGATCTTGCGCAAGCGGGAGAATTTCCGTTCCGCCTTTGCCGGGTTCGATTTCAATGCCGTGGCGCGTTTCGATGAGGGCGATGTTGCCCGCCTGCTCGGCGATGCGGGCATCATCCGCCATCGCGGCAAGATCGAAGCGACGATCAACAATGCGGGCCGGGCGATCGCGCTGAAGGAAGAATTCGGTTCGCTCGCTGCCTTTTTCTGGTCGTTCGAACCGGGCGCTGAAGAGCGCCCGGCCGTGATGGATCTGGCGGCGCTCAGGGCCAATCCGACGACGCCAGCCTCGATCCGCCTGTCGAAAGCGCTGAAAAAACGCGGCTGGAAATTTGTCGGACCGACCACGGTCTATGCTTTCATGCAGGCGATGGGGCTTGTCAATGATCACCTGGAAGGCTGTGCCTGCCGGGAGAAAACGGAAAAGCTCCGGGCGGCGTTCATCCGTCCGGAGTAAGATGCGCCGGTTTTAACGGTTTAGCCGACGTTCAGGAGGAAAATCAGGCTGAGCGCGATCGCCGTCAGCACGCCGATCGACAGGATGGCGGTCAGGATCACACGGCCACCGGCATGGGCGAGCGAGCGGATATCGACCGAGAGACCGAGTGCTGCCATGGCGATGACGGTCAGCATGTTTGAGGTCGTGGCCAGCGGCGCGACCATGGCCGGGGGAATGACATTGGTCGAGCGCAGCGCCATCATGATGGCAAAGCCGATGATGAACCAGGGGGCGATATGCTTCAGCCTGACCTTGGCGCCGCCGGTTGAACTGGCGGCCGCGCGGCTGACCATGCCAAGCGTGAACAGGACCGGCCCGAGCATCATGACGCGGATGAGTTTGACCAGCGTGCCGGTCTGGACGGCGATAATGCCGCCGGGCTGGGCTGCGGCCAGAACTTGCGGTACGGCATAGACCGTCAGGCCCGACAGGACGCCATATTGCGATGGCGACAGGCCAAGCGTTGCCAGCGCCAGCGGCAGGGCCAGCACCATGATCACGCCGAGTACAGCGGTGAAGGCGATGGCGGCCGCGATATCTTCGGCTTCAGCGTCAATCACCGGGGCTGCGGCGGCGATCGCGGAATTACCGCAGATCGAGTTGCCGCAGGCGACCAGCGTAGCCAGCTTGTGATGCAGGCCGAGGCCGCGACCGATCATGTAGCTGACGCAGATGGCGACCGCCACCGTGCCGACAATGCCGATGACGAGCGCCGGGCCTGCTGCCTTCAGCGCCTGAACGCTGATCGAGGCGCCGAGCAGGACGATCGCCACTTCCAGCACGAATTTTTCCGAGAAGCGAATGCCGGGATGGAAGATATCCGGCAAGGTGACCGTTGAGCGAATGGCCGTGCCGATGAGAATGGCGAGGACGAGATTCTCGATGAATTTGTGACCGGTCAGGTGCACCTCAACCGCCTCGGCGGCAAAGGCGACAACCGAAACGAGGATGGCCAGTCCAAGGCCGGGCATGAGCCTGGCTATCTGGTTGAGCCGGCTGCGGTCGGCTTCTTGATCGATAACGATCTGCATTCTTTTATCTCTTGTTTGATCAGGCGCACGGGGAGGGCGTCAGTCTTGTGGATGTTCGGTTTTGCAAGCGCGAAACGGGCGCGGCAATATCTTGGGATGGCCGTATCCTCTCATCGGACTTTGTGGACTTCCATCGAATAATAATTTACGTTCTGTTCGATCAGCGCGAATAATTTCCCCATGATGACCTTTGAACAACTTGTAATTTTCGTCGAAGTCGCCGAGCGCGAGCATCTGACGCGGGCGGCAGAGGCGCTTCATCTGACCCCGTCGGCAGTCTCCAGTGCAGTGCGCAAGCTGGAGGAGTTTTACGCGGTCAAACTGTTCGACCGGGTCGGGCGCGGTATTGTGCTGACAGCGGAAGGCGGGGTGTTTCTGGAAGAGGCGCGGGCGACGCTGAAACGGATCCGCTCGGCCGAGCAGGTTCTGGCCGAACTTGGCGGGCTGGAGCGCGGCGCGCTGTCGATTTATGCCAGCCAGACCATTGCCAGCTACTGGCTGCCGCGCGTGCTGATGCGCTTTCATGCGCGCTATCCCGGCATCGAACTGTCGGTGACTATCGGCAATACGGCGATTGTCGGGGCTGCGGTTGCCGAAGGTGCTGCCGAACTCGGCTTCGTCGAGGGGGCTTTCGAGCATGATCTGGTGCGCAAGCGCCATCTGGCCGATGATGCGCTGCTAGTCGTCGTTGCGCCGTCTCATCCGCTCGCCGATGGCCGTCCGGTGACGCCGGGTGAGCTGGCGCGGCAGACAAGCTTTGTCCTGCGCGAAGTCGGCTCCGGCACACGTTCCGAATTCGAACATGCGATGGAAGATTTCGGTATTGCTGCCGGCGGACTCAACGTCGCGATGGTCCTGCCATCCAATGAAGCGGTGCTGACGGCGGTCAGGGCCGGGCAGGCGGCAACGGCGATCTCCGGTTCTGTCGCAGCCCCTTGGCTTGCAGCGGGTGATCTGGCGCGGGTCAATTTCGAACTGCCCTCGCGGGCATTTCACCTTCTGTCCCATCGTGAGCGGCATTTGAGCAAGGCTGCCGCCGAAATGGTGGCTCTTGCCGTGGCCGAAGGGCAATCGGCAGGCGTGCGAGGCTTGCCGCAGGACGCCTGATCTTCTAAGACAAGCGGCAATTTCAAAGCATCACCTATGAAACGGTCCGCATCATGAGCGAGAAGAAGAACAAGAAGCCGCAGAAACTGAAAGCCCGCCTGCCGCGCGGTTTTGTCGACCGTCAGGCCGGCGATATCCGGGCGACGGAAGAAATGGTCGGCAAGATCAAGGCCGTTTATGAGCTTTATGGCTTCGATCCGGTGGAAACGCCGCTGTTCGAATATACCGATGCGCTCGGCAAGTTCCTGCCGGATCAGGACCGGCCGAATGAAGGCGTATTTTCGCTGCAGGATGATGACGAGCAGTGGATGAGCCTGCGCTATGATCTGACGGCGCCGCTCGCCCGCCACGTGGCGGAGAATTTCAACGAGATCCAGCTGCCTTTCCGCAGCTATCGCGCCGGTTACGTCTTCCGCAATGAGAAGCCCGGTCCGGGCCGTTTCCGCCAGTTCATGCAGTTCGATGCCGATGTCGTCGGCGCGCCCGGCGTGCAGACGGATGCCGAAATGTGCATGATGATGGCCGATACGATGGAAGCGCTTGGCATTCCGCGCGGCGACTATGTCATCCGCGTCAACAACCGCAAGGTGCTTGATGGCGTGCTGGAAGCGATCGGTCTTGGCGGTGATGACAAGGCCGGTCAGCGCCTGACGGTGCTGCGCGCCATCGACAAGCTCGACAAGTTCGGCGTCGAAGGCGTGAAGCTGTTGCTCGGCGAAGGCCGCAAGGACGAGAGCGGCGACTTCACCAAGGGCGCGGGGCTTGATGCGCAGCAGATTAAAGCTCTGTTTTGCATGTTTGAGTTTAAGTTTGTTGTCGAAACCGATCACAATGGTGCCGAAATATCGGACATGAAAGGGAGTTTCCCAAAGGGCTTCCCTAATGTGCTCGACGTAGATGTTCTCTACGATGGTTTGAGTGAGTTAGGACGTATGCAGAGGATTTTTGACGCAGCCGGCTATGGCCCTGACCGGGTCAAGATCGACCCCTCCGTTGTCCGCGGTCTCGAATATTACACCGGTCCGGTCTATGAGGCGGAGCTGACCTTCGATGTCACCAATGAAAAGGGTGAAAAGGTTGTCTTTGGCTCCGTTGGTGGCGGTGGACGTTATGACGGCCTGGTGTCGCGCTTCATGGGCCAGCCGGTCCCAGCGACCGGCTTTTCCATCGGTGTCTCACGGCTGATGACGGCACTGAAAAACCTCGGCAAGCTCGGCAAGACCCCGGTGATCGAGCCGGTTCTGGTCACGGTCATGGATGGCGATGGCGATGCGATGGGGCGTTATCAGCGCTTCACCCAGGCCCTCAGGGCTGCCGGAATTCGTGCTGAAATGTATCAGGGCAACTGGAAGAAATTCGGCAATCAGCTGAAATATGCCGACCGTCGCGGCTGCCCGATTGCCATCATCCAGGGTGGTGATGAGCGCACAGAGGGCGTGGTGCAGATCAAGGATCTGATCGAGGGCAAGCGGCTTTCGGGCGAGATCGAGGACAATGCCAGCTGGCGCGAAGCGCGCGTGGCGCAGGAGACGGTGCCGGAAGCAGAGCTTGTTGCCAAGGTTGCCGAAATCCTCGCAGCGCAGGCCGAAGATCGCCGGCGCGCGCAGCAATAGTACGCTCGCTTGTGCGAGGGGCTGCAAGTGTAAGGGGGCTGCAAGATGATGCCGAAAGCATGTCTGATGATTGGCCTGCTCGGCCTCATCGCGGCCGGGCCGGCTCTTGCCGGTGCGACGGATGACCCCGTCGCCGAGGTCATGGCGGTCACCGTCAACAACTGGTCGCCCGAGGCAGCGGTGCAGGAGGATCTGTTTTCGCCAGATCGCCTGAAACGCCTTTTCAGCCGTGATTTCAATGCGCGTTTTGAAAAGGCCGTGGCCGTTTCGGGTGTCGGCGATGGCGGCAGCCCCTTCGATTATGACGTCGTCGTAAACGCTCAGGATGGATGCCCGCTTGAAGATCTGACGATCTCGCCGCCGCTTGTGACGGGTGGAACCACAGTGGAAACGGCCCGCTTTCGCTTCATGGCCTGTATCGGCGCCGAACCGGCCTATCAGGCTTTTTCGGAAACCCGTTTCCTGCTTGTGGATGAAGGCGGCCATCTGAAAATCGACGATATCATCGCCATCAGTCCCGATGGGCAATCCCTTTCTGCGCGGGCGCAGCTTGATCTTATGGCTGAGGACGGTGCCAAATGATGCTCAGCCGCAGGCCGTAGCGCTTTTTGACCACGTCATGTCGAGCGCGCGGGCTGGCGGTATCGTGGAAAGAAGAGCCTCGATGGGGGTCGAGAGGTGCAGACATTGCGCCTCAATTCCCGGCACGAGTTCCGTGGTGATCTGTTCCTGAATGACGAACTGGTTGCGCAGGTAGAAATTGATCGCCTGGCTGCTGTCTTGCAGCGCAAGGAGCTGTATCGTGTCGCCCTGCTCTCCCGCTTCTGCGACAATGCGCAGAAGCTGGCTGCCAAGCCCCTGGCGCTGATAGGACCGCTTGATATAGAGCCCCCAAACCGCGCCGCCATTTTCACCAAAGATGTAAATGCAGGTGGCGATGATGGAGCCGCCGTCGCGGATGAGCACCAGCGTTTCACCAATGCCGGGAAGATCGTCTGCGAGGCTGCCGTTACCCAGTTTGGCGACCAGTCTTTCAACAGTCTCCCGACCGAGCGTGTCCGCATATGTGTCCCGCCAGCAGGCCGCCATAAAAGGCTGGATCTCATTGATGAGGTTGGCGCTGATCGGGCTATTGTGTATTTCAACCTTCATTTCGCCGGTGCTTTCCTATGCTTTGGATGAATCCGAAAATCTTGAGTATATATTGAATTTGATATGTGGCAAAATTCAGATATTATTGTATATGGATAAATTATAATGATAGTCGATTTATTTATATTGTTGAAAGTTCTTAATCATTTCAAAAAGTGAATTTTATATTTGTAGTGTCGGGGTGAGGTTACATGTCGAGCCGCAACGGCAGGCTTGCCGGTTTCTGTGAGTCCCCTCAAGATTGTCAGGCCCTTGCTTGATCACTGTTCCGTCTTCGCTGTTTCGGCTCGGCCACATCAGAAAGAAAAAGAAGAAGGAGCCGAACTATGTTAAACTTCAAGGCCATTCCGAGCGGCCCCGATATCGCCAGAGCCTGTGAAGAGAGCAGGCAAAGACAGGAGCGGCCGCCAAGCCCTCAGCCCGGCCCATCCCGGACCATGCCGCGTTCCAGCGCGCCTCCTGGTTTTTCGAGTGTCCATAGCTCGGCGTCGTCATTGCAGACAGCGAGCCGGTCCTCCCATGCCAGCGCTTCGTCCAGCACGAGCAGCGGTTCCTTCATGCGGCTCGGCAATAATATGGAACTGGCGCGGAAGGTCGTGCAACGCGTGCAGCAGAAAGTGCCTGCACGGCCTGAGGCGGACCTGAGCGGCCTGACTTTGACGTCGAGCGGGCAGCCCCTGCGGAAGGGTGATATTGCGCGCTTTCTGGCCAAGGTGCGCTTGCCGGCGATGCGCAAGATTTCTACCGATGAAACGGAATTGGACGCATCCCCGAGGGCGAAGGCGCGCGCGAAGAAGCTTGCCTGGGAAGATCACATGAAGATGAACAGCAGGCTGAGCAAGAAAGAGAAGATTGGCGGCAGTTCGGAAATGGCACAGATGGCCGCGCTGGAACTGAAGAAACGCGGATATGCGCGCAGTATCGAGATCGTCAGCATTCCGGTGAAGCTTGAAAGTGCCGATATGACCGGCCGTCTGCCGGATCACCAATTTGTCGTGATGGATCGCGAGCGCTACTCGCGCGTAACGTCAGGAGCCCATGCGGAAGGTGTTGGTGCAATGTCGCGTGACGGGCTTGATATCGGGCGGCCGGATGAGGGCTGGAGCCCGGATGCCGTGGTCATCGATCCCTTCGCAGGTGCGGTCTATCCGGCTGACCAGTTTCAGCCGTTCTGGGACCATCTGAGCCGCCAGGCGAGGGAAGGCGAAACACCGTCACAGCCATTGCGGGCGGAACTGCTCTACAAGCTTTGATCTATTCCCTTGCTGCGTCCGGGGCTTCGGCCCCGACGCTTTTCCTGCTGACCAGAGAGCAAGGCAGGCGGACGATGCCGGTTGCGACGGGTTCACCCCGCGTCAGATCGAGCATAGCCAGTCCTGCCCGGTGTCCGATTTCCTTCAGCTCCATATCGATCGTCGTCAGCGGTGGGCGGGTCTGCCGCGACACGACTTCCCAATTGTCGAAACCGATGATGCGAATGTCATCGGGCACCAGGATGGTCCGGTCCCGAAGCGCATCAATCACGCCGCGGGCAATCTCGTCGCTGCCGCAAAAAATGCCGTCGGGCAGGGGCGTGCCGCTTGAGAGCAGCTGATCGATGGCCTCATGGCCCCATTCTTCCGACCAGTCGCCAAACATGACATCGCGCGAGGATGGGCAGCTTTGCTGGTAGGCCTCGGCGCGAATGCGCGCTGCAAGCCAGGCGCGCGGACCCGTAATGTGCAGAATGTCGCGGCAACCGGCCTGCTGAAGATGGCTGATTGCGAGGCGGGCGCCATGGGCATCATCGGGTACGAAGCTGGTGGAATGTTTCGGGCCGATGGCGAAGGCATAGACGACCGGAATCGTCAGGGAATGCAGATCGATCGGCGGTTCGCTGTCCAGCCGGATGGCGGTGAAGATGATGCCGTCGACCTGCTTGTCGAGCAGCGCCTGAAGATGCAGTTGCGCCAGCCGCCTGTCGCCGCTCGTGGCGCAGAGAAAGGCGGAAACGCCATGATCCACCAGCACTTCGGAAACGCCGGAACTGATCGGCAGGGTCAGGCGGCCATAGGTGTCATCGGTGATGATGCCAATGGTGAGGCTGCGATGGGAAAGCAGAGACCGGGCCAGCGCATTGGGGCGGAAGCCGATCTCCTGGGCGATCTGGGCCACGCGGTCACGCGTTTCCGCATTGACGCGGCCGACCCCGTTAAGCGCGTTCGAGGCGGTCGAGAGGCTGACGCCTGCCGCTTTGGCAACGTCGCGCAGCGTTCGCCTGCGGTGCTGGATCTGCTTGATCGTCATCAGTATCCCTCGGTTGATAAAACCTTTTAGCAAATGATTTCAAAGCTGCAAAAAGGTTTTTGCACAATTCTGCACGCAACGTGTCGACAATAAAAATAATCTCACCTACCGTGAACTCACGTCGAAGTTAAACGACGACGAACCACCAAAAAGGGGAAGCAGATGCTGAAACGCAAATTGATGCTCGCTGCAGCAACATTGGCTGTCATGACCTCCGCCGCCAGCGCCGAAGATGTGACGCTGTGGGTGCGCACGTCGTCGGGGCCGGTGCTGCAGGCACTTGCCGACAAGTACAATGCCAGCCATGACGACAAGGTCAATGTCACGCAGGTGATTGCCGAACAGATGGTGCCGAAACTTGGTGCCTCGATTGCCGCCGGTACGCCGCCGGATGGTGCCGTACTCGACCTGATCTATCTTCCGACCTTCGCCGCCAATGACACGCTGGAAGACATTACTGATTTCGTTGATGGCCTGCCCTATGCCGATGCGCTGAGCCCGTCGCATATCCGGCTTGCCACCTATGACGGCAAGATCTATGGCGTGCCGGCGCTGCCCGATGCCTCGATCATCGCCTACAATACCGACCTGTTTGAAAAAGCCGGTCTTGATCCGACCAAGGCCCCGGCCTCGCTGGATGAAATCGCGGCTGACGCCAAGAAGATCAGCGCACTTGGCGATGACACTTACGGCTTCTATTTCGTTGCCAATTCCGGTTCCTGGCTGATCTATGACTTCCTGCCGCATATCTGGGCGGCTGGCGATGACATTCTGTCGGAAGATGGCCGTGAAGCCACTGTCGACACGCCGGCGATGCGCGCAACGCTGGCAGACTATTCCGATATGTGGAAGGCTGGCGCCATCCACCCGACGTCGCGTTCCGGCAATGGCAATAATGCCGTTGAAGCCTTCGCATCCGGCAAGGTCGGGATCCTGATGACCGGCTCCTACATCGTCAATCTGCTGACCAGCAAATATCCGGACGTCAATTTCGACGTCGCTCCGATCCCGGGTCCTGAAGGCGGTGCCTCCAGTTTTGCCGGTGGCGATACGCTGGCGATGATCAAGGGTATCAGCCCGGAGAAGAAGGCGATCCTCGAAGATTTCGTCAAGTTCTACATGGAGCCGGAACAGCAGGTCTTTATTACTCAGGAATCCGGCATGCCGTCGCGCACCGATCTGGCGGATGAGGCTTATGCCCAGTTCGACAAGCGCAACCTCGTTGCCTATGACATCCTGTCGAAGGCCCGCACGCCCTACACATACGCCTCCGATGAGCTGTTCGTGTCGCGCACCGGCCCCTTCATCAACCTGATCCAGACCGGCATTTTCGACGACAATATCGATGGCGCCATTTCCACGGCTCAGGATGCGTTCACCAAGATCCTCGACCGCACCAATCCGTAATGCGAAGGGCGGCCGGCGGGCCTTTTAGCCTGCCAGCCGCCACGCTTTCCCGCTGCTGCGCGGAGGCGATGTGCCTTGGCTGCCCAAAGCCGAAATCTTCGATGAGAAGGATGTGAAATCTTGCCGTTCAAGCGCTTGAGAGCAAAAAAGGCTCCCGACGGCGATCAGGAGCCGCATGGCTGGCTTGGCCTTGCCTATATCGCGCCAAGCATGGTGTTCATCATCGGTCTGTTCGTCATTCCGCTGGTGATGACGATCTGGATGAGCTTTTTCCGCTGGCCGCTGCTTGGCCGCCGCAAGTTTATCGGCATGGACAATTATGCCGAACTGATCGGTGATCAGCAGCTCTGGCATTCGCTGGGCTTCACCCTGCTCTATACAGTCCTTGTCACTGCGGCGATCATGGCTGTCGCCTTTCCGCTGGCCCTTCTGGTTGACCGGCCATTGCGTTCCGTCGGTTTCTTCCGCACCATTTTCTTCATGCCGGTGGTGATCGGTTTTTCTGCCGCCTCGACGCTATGGATGTGGCTGCTCAATCCTGATAACGGCGTTTTCGCCCATCTCCTGACCGGGCTTGGTATCGTCTCGCATGCGCCACGGCCGCTGGAAAGCTTCTGGCCGGCGCTGGGTGTCATCATCCTGATGGTGGTGTGGAAGACGGCCGGTTTTACCATGGTCATTCTGCTCACCGGTCTTCAGAGCATTCCCAACGAGATTGTCGAAGCCGCGCGCATCGATGGTGCCAGTCCCTTTTCCCGCTTCCGCCGGATCACGCTGCCTTTGATGCGCAATTCCGTGCTGCTGGCGCTGATCCTCAACGTCACTTCGTCCATGCTCGCTTTCGACCAGTTCTTCATCATCACCCAGGGCGGACCGAATAATTCGACCATTTCCGCGGTGTTCACCATCTATCTGGCGTCCTTTTCCTCCTACCGCCTCGGTTACGGTTCGGCGCTGTCCTTCGCGCTGCTGGTCGTGCTGGTGGCGCTGAGTTCGATCCAACTGTCCTTCATGCGCCAGCGCCCGGAGGGGGGACGATGAGAAAGCAACCGATCTTTGTCGCGCCTGAAGATGGCTACCGCGCGCTTGCGGGCCGTATGATCCTGTTCGCCGTGATGGTGGTGCTTGCCGCCTTTTTCCTGATGCCGGTGATCTGGTCCTTCGCCAACTCGTTCAAGCCCGCGGCCGATGCCCTGGCCCATCCGGTCGCGCTGTTTTCCAAAGCCTTTTCGCTGGAAAACTACCGCCGCCTCGAGGATGTCGGCGCGGGCTGGTATGTCTATGCCGGAAATTCGGTGTTCATCGCGCTGGGAACAATCCTCATCACCGTGGCCGTTTCCGTGCCGGCCGGCTATGGCTTTTCCAAATTCCGGTTTCCCGGCCAGTCGCTGATCTTCGTCATCATCATGGCGACCATGATGATCCCGTTTCAGTCGATCCTGACACCGCTGTTCCTGATCTTGAAATTCCTGCATCTGCAGAACTCGCTGCTCGGTCTGGTGTTGATCTACACCACCTTCCAGCTGCCCTTTTCGATCTTCATGATGCGCAACGCCTTTGATGCCATACCGCTGGCGCTGATCGAGGCCGGGCGCATTGATGGCGCCTCGCAGTTCACACTTGTCCGGCGGATCCTTCTGCCGCTGGTGCTGCCCGGCGTGGCGACAGTTGCCATGTTCGCCTTTCTCAATTCGTGGAATGAGTTTCTGGCGGCGCTGATCTTTCTGTCGGATCAGAACAAATTCACCCTGCCGATCATGCTGGTGAATGTTTCATCCGGCCTCTACGGCATCATCGACTGGGGGGCGCTTCAGGCCGGTATCACCGTCACCATGGTGCCCTGCATCCTGCTTTTCCTCGCATTACAACGCTACTACGTGCGCGGCCTTACCGCCGGCGCCGTCAAGTAAT
Organism: Martelella alba; assembly: GCF_006516955.1. GTDB lineage: Bacteria > Pseudomonadota > Alphaproteobacteria > Rhizobiales > Rhizobiaceae > Martelella > Martelella alba. The sequence goes on along the minus strand of NZ_VHLG01000011.1, from coordinate 21,145 downwards.
ACCTTATCGCATAGGAGTTTTCATGTCCTCGACCCTCAAGACGAAGGCTGCCGGCGTGACCGATCACCTTTTTCAGCGCTTCGAGCCCGTTGATCACACCAAAGTCGCCTTTAACGGCGGTTTCTGGGAAAGCTGGCAGAAGACAATCCGTGATGTCACCATCCCCTCGCAGCATATGCGGCTGGAAGAGGAGGGCTTTCTCGAAGTGCTCGATTTCGACAAGCCGGCCGGACCGCTGGCGCGGCCGATCCAGCCCTCGGGCCTTTCAATGCAGCATTTCTTCGATTCTGATTTCGGCAAGTGGATCGAAGCGGCGAGCTACACGCTGAAGAACAATCCCAACCCGGATGTCGAAGCCAAGATCGATGCGATTGTCGAAAAGCTTGAACAGGGCCAGATGGCCGATGGCTATCTCAATTCCTGGTTCATCCGCCGCGAGCCGGAAAAGCGCTGGACCAATCTGCGCGATCTGCATGAGATGTATTCGATGGGCCATCTGCTGGAAGGGGCCGTCGCCTATTTTGAGGCAACCGGCAAGCGGCGCTTTCTCGATGTGATGATCCGCGCCGTTGACCATATCATCGATACATTCGGTGCCGAGCCTGGCAAGCTGCGCGGCTATGACGCGCATGAGGAGATCGAATTGGCGCTGGTCAAGCTCTACCGGGTTACCGGTGATCCGCGTCACCTGAAGCTTGCCACCTATTTCATCGACGAGCGCGGCCAGATGCCCTCCTATTATGACGAGGAGGCGCGCAGGCGCGGCGAAAACCCCGATGACTACGTGTTCCAGACCTATGCCTACAGCCAGGCGCACAAGCCGGTCCGCGAGCAGACCAGGGTCGAAGGCCACGCCGTGCGGGCGATGTATCTGTTCTCGGCGATGACGGATCTCGCCTATGAAAATGACGATGCGACGTTGAAAGCGGCCTGCGACCGGCTGTTCGACAATCTGACCAGCCGCCAGCTCTATGTGACCGGCGGGCTTGGTCCGTCGGCGGCCAATGAGGGCTTTACCCGCGAATATGATCTGCCGAACGAAACGGCCTATGCCGAGACCTGTGCTGCCGTTGCTCTTGGCTTCTGGACCCACCGCATGGCGCAGATCGATCTTGATGCCAAATTCACCGACAGACTGGAAACGGTACTCTATAACGGCGCGCTGTCCGGCATTTCACGGGATGGCGAGCATTATTTTTATGAGAATGTGCTTGAAAGCCATGGTCAGAACCGGCGCTGGAAATGGCATTATTGCCCCTGCTGCCCGACCAATATCGCCCGCTTTATCACCTCGCTCGGCCAGTATTATTATTCGACCAAGGGCAATGCGATTGCCGTGCATCTTTATGGTGCCAACAGTGCCGAGTTTGAAATTGGCGAAACTTTCGTGCGCCTGAAACAGGATACGGCCTATCCCTGGGACGGTGATATCCGCCTGTCGCTGGGGCTTTCCGCACCGGCCGAACTGGAACTGAAACTCAGAATTCCCGGCTGGTGCCGCAAGGCGACCGCCACGCTGAATGGCGAGGCGGTCACGCTCAAGGCCGAAAAGGGCTATGCGACGATTGCCGCGACCTTCGCCGATGGCGACGAGATCCGCCTGTCCTTCGATATGCCGGTCGAGCGGCTCTATGCCCACCCGGCTGTCGGTGAGGATGCCCACCGGGTTTCCTTCCGCCGTGGGCCGGTGGTTTATTGCGTCGAGGAAGCCGATCTCGGCATCGAGCCGCAGCGGCTCCGGGTCGCCTCGGGCGCAAAACTCACGCCACGATTCGAGGCAACGCTTCTGGGCGGAGCCGTCGTTCTGGAAGGCGAGGGGCTTGAGGCTTCGACCGATGGCTGGGCAGGCGCGCTTTATGCCACCGCGCCGCCGGTGTTGAAGAAAAAGCCCTTCAGGGCAATCCCTTATCACCTCTGGGCCAATCGCGAGGCGGGCGCCATGCAGGTCTGGCTCGGGGAAGAATAGGAGCGGAAAATGGCACGACTGACACTGAAGAATGTGGTCAAGTCCTATGGCATCTACGAAGCGGTACGCGGTATCGATCTGGAGATCGCCGACAAGGAATTCGTCGTTTTCGTCGGCCCGTCTGGCTGCGGCAAGTCGACCACTTTGCGCATGATTGCAGGCCTTGAACATATTTCCGGCGGTGAAATCCTGATTGGCGATGATGTCGTCAACCGGCTGGCGCCGGGCAAGCGCGACATTGCCATGGTCTTCCAGAATTACGCGCTCTATCCGCATATGAGCGTGCGGGAAAATATCGCCTTTTGCCTGGAGCAGCAGCGCATGCCCAAAGCGGAGATCGCCAGGCGCATCGATGAGGCGGCGAAAACGCTCCATATCAGCGAACTGCTTGAGCGCAGGCCGGGTGCCCTGTCGGGCGGCCAGCGTCAACGTGTTGCCATGGGCCGGGCGATCGTGCGGGATCCGAAAGTGTTCCTGTTTGATGAGCCGCTGTCAAACCTTGATGCCAAGCTCAGGGTCACGATGCGCACCGAGATCAAGCGCCTGCATCAGATCCTGCCGACGACCACGGTCTATGTCACCCATGATCAGGTTGAGGCCATGACCATGGCCGATCGTGTGGTGGTGATGAATGGCGGTCTGGTTGAGCAGGTCGGCGAACCGCAGGATCTCTATCTGAACCCGGTGTCCCGTTTCGTGGCCGGCTTCATCGGTTCACCATCGATGAATTTCCTGCCCGCCCGGCTGGAAGAGGTCGGCGGTGCTCTCTTCGTCGTGCTGGATGACGGAACGCGGCTTCGCGTGCCTGACGAGAAGGCTGCCCGTTTCCGGCCGCATGCCGGACGGGCGGTCACCTTCGGTATCCGTCCGGAAAACATCGCCATCCGCCAGGACCGTCCGGGTTTCGAACCCTTTGAAGCGGCTGTCGATCTGGTGGAGCCGCTCGGGGCGACGACGATGATCTATTTCAATGTAGCAAATGAAGGCATCTGTGCCAGCATCGAGCCGGAAGGAAGCCTCAGGGCGGGCACTGAGGTGCCGCTCTCGGTCAACATGAACCAGATGCATCTGTTCGATGTCGAGACCGAGCGCTCGCTGGCACTGGACTGAGCCGAGCGGCGCAGGCCGGGTAAATCCCGGCCCTTGACCCTACAGCACCAGCAGCGACTCGCTGTCGGATATCAGCGCGGTCAGCAGGCCGCGACGGGTGTTTTCCGTGTGCTGGATGATGGCCTCGCGGGCGGCATCACTGTCATGCCGGCGCAGGGCCGCGACGATCCGGGCGTGGTCGGTCGAGGTCTCCGGATTCACGTCGCGCATGGCGGCGCCCATGTAGAAAAGCCGGGTTGATTCTTCCAGATAGGAGGAAATCAGCGTGACGAGGCGCGGCACGCGCGCGCCCTCGGCAATGGCCGCATGGAAATCGTTGTTGGTCTTGATAAAGGCCTCGATTGTCGGCTCCTCGCCCGGCACATAGGTAGCGTCGGAAAGAGCCTCGATCCGGTCGATCTCCTCATCGGTCAGCCGGTCTGCGGCAAGCTCGCAGGCAACGCCTTCCAGCGCCTTGCGCACGGTGAAAACGTCATTGACGCTTTTGACCGTCACCGGGGTGATACGGTAGCCGCGCCGGGGAAAGGCCTCGACAAGGCCTTCAAGCGTCAGTCGCGCCAGCGCTTCGCGCACCGGCGTTTTGCTCATGGCAAGCTTTTCGGCCAGTTCCTGTTCGCCAAGATCCGTTCCCGGTTGCAGCTTACAGGTGATGATCTCGTGACGCAGGCGGTCATAGGCCTGGTCCGTCAGCGACTTTGCCTTGTCGGTCTGCGCGCCATTTTTGCGCGCTGTCGTCTTGCTGTCGCTCTTGCCACGCGGCATGACATTCCCTCTTTATCGTTCTTTGTTTTCCAGTGCCTTTGCCATACGCCGAAGCGCTTCGGCAAGGGTTTCTGCCGCAGATGCGAAATTAAGTCGGACAAACTGTTCGAGACCGTCGCCGAAATCGCGACCGTCGCTGACACCGATCCGCGCATGCTGCAGAAGCCAGGATGCTGCCGGCGCGTTAAGGTTGTAGGCAGAAAGGTCGATCCAGGCCAGGAAGCTGGCATCGGCCTTGAGGGCTTTGGCCTTCGGCATGGTTTCATCAAGTGCGCGATGCAGCATATCGCGGTTCTCGGCGATCTTCTCACGGACCGCCTGACGCCACGCACCGCCGTCGCGATAGGCTGCTTCCATCGCGGCAAGTCCCAGTACGTTGACGCTGTCGACAAGGCCTTTCTTGGCTTCCATGAAGCGGGACCGGATTGCAGCATTCGGCACGATCGCAAAGGCTGCCTTCAGTCCGGCGATGTTCCAGGTCTTGCTGGCGGCCATCAGTGTGATCGAACGGTTTTCGATATCCTTCGAAAGCGAGGCAACCGGAATATGCTTGCGCCCATCCAGCGTCAGCCCGCAATGGATCTCGTCGGAGACCAAAAGCAGATCATGCTTCAGGCACAGCGAAGCCCTGAAGGTGAGCTCTTCGTGGCTGTATACGCGGCCGGTCGGGTTTTGCGGATTGCAGAGCAGCATCAGGCTCGCATGTGATGCCGCCTTTTCCAAAGCCTCGTGGTCGCTTTCCCAGCGGCCGGTTTCGCTATGCGTCTGCCAGATGGCTGCGGTTTTGAGACCCCAGGTGGCCGGTGCGGTGCGCAGAGGCTTATAGACCGGAAATTCCTGCATCACCGTGTCGCCCGGCCGGGTGAAGGCGTTGAGCGCCATGTTGAAGCCGGGTTCGACGCCCGGCAGGAAAACGAGCCAGTCCGGTTCGATCTTCCAGCCATAGTCGTGCATCATCGCATCGACCAGCACGGCCCTCAAGCTGTCGGTCGCAGAACCATAGCCGAGTACGCCATGGGCCAGCCGCTTTTCAATGGCCGCGATGATGGCCGGATCAGCGGCGTAATCCATATCGGCAACGGGCAGCGGAATGACGTTTTGCGGGAAGGCCCGCCATTTGTTGCTGTCGCTGCCGCGCCGGTCGATTGCGATGATGTCGGTCATCAGATGCTCCGGATCATGCCGCCGTCGACACGGATCATCGAGCCGGTGACGAAGCTTGCCTGCTCGGAAGCAAGGAAAGTGACGACGGCTGCGAATTCTTCCGGGCGGCCATAGCGGGCGGCGGGAATGGTGGCGCGCGATGCCGCACGCACGGCATCAACCGAGTTGCCGGTCTTTTCGGCCTTGCCGGCATCAAGTTCGGCGACACGGTCAGTGGCGATCCGGCCGGGCAGAACCATGTTGACGGTGATGCCCTTGTCGGCAACTTCTGCGGCAAGCGTCTTCGACCAGCCAGCCATCGCACCGCGCACGCCATTGGAAAGGGCCAGGCTCGGGATCGGCACTTCAATGCCTGACGAGCCGATGGTGATGACGCGGCCCCAGCCCTTTTCAGTCATGGCCGCAAGGGCTGCATCGGTCAGGTCGAAAACCGGCGTTGCCATGGCGGCGAAGGCGGCCTGCCATGCGGCCACGGACTGACCGCGCGCCGGGCCCGCTTTCGGGCCGCCGCAATTGTTGACGAGAATATCAACCGGGTTCTTCGCCAGCTCTTCCTTCATGGCAGCAACAGAAGCCGGGTCGGCAAGATCGAGCGTGACGGCCGTGACCTTTGACCTGAGGGCGTCCGGGAGGCCTTGCGGCAGCGCGCCGGAGCGCGAGGCGGCGACAACGGTCGCACCTTCTTCGGCCAGAAGAATGGCTGATGCGGCACCTAGGCCACGGCTGGCACCCAGAACGAGGGCACGTTTTTCCTTGAGCTTGAAATCCATCAGGCAAGTTCCTTCAGTCTTTTTGTCTGGCGTTCGATCAGGCGCTCGACTTCGGCAACAGCCGCTGGGGTAAGGCCTGCGCCCGGCTTGCGCAGTGCTGCAGAAGCAATCGCGCCGCGTTTAGCAAGCACATATTTGCGCACGGAAAGGCCAAGGCCCGGCTGTTGCTCGTAACGCACCAGCGGCAGATAGGCATCGAAGATATCCTGCGCCCGGTCCATGTCTCCATTGCCCGTCAGTGCGACCACCTCGGCCATCATTTCCGGATAGCCGAAACCGGTCATGGCACCATCGGCGCCGCGGCCCATCTCTTCCGGCAGAAACAGCGCGCCATTGCCGCAAAGGATCGAGATCCGGCGACGGCCTTCGCTCTCGGCCTTGCGCAGGGCGGTGATCTTCGCCAGGCCCGGCCAGTCCTCATGCTTGAGCATGACGACCTGACTGTTTTCCTCGATGATCTGGCCAAGCACGGTCGGTGCAATCTGAACACCGGTCGACAGAGGGAAATCCTGCAGAACGACCGGAACACCGTCACCTGCGGCTTCGCAGGCTTCACGGTAATAGCCGGCAATCTGGCCGTCGGTTTTCAGCCGGCCGGGCGGTGCGATCATCACGCCGGCCGCACCCATATCCATCGCCGCCTTGGAAAGCTCGGAAATGGCGGCAAGGCCGGGGGCGGAAACGCCGGCGACAATCGGGGTTTTGCCGGCGCGCTTGATCACGCGGGCCACAACCTCTTTTGCTTCGGCCTGGGTCAGCTTCGGCGCTTCACCCATCATGCCAAGCACGGTGATGCCGGTCACGCCCTTTTCCAGATAGAAATCGGTGACGCGATCGAGACTGTCGAAATCGATCCGGCCATCCTCATGAAACGGCGTGACCGAGATGACGAAGACGCCTTTTGCGTCAGAAGTCAGAAGGCTCATCTTGTTCTCCTCAATTGCCGAACCAGCAATCGGCGCCACGGGCGACATAGCGCCCCGAGCCAGCCTTGCCGGTGATGTCTTTGCCGTCGAATGCGAGATCGCCACGCAGATAGGTCGCGGCAACACGCACGGTGAACACCTCGCCGTGGAAGGGCGACCAGGTCAGTCCGTCATGGGCTTTCGCTTCATTCCAGGTGAAGGCACCTTCTTCCAGTACCGCAAAATCGGCATCCATGCCGACGCGGATCGCACCCTTGCGATCCGACAGGCCGAAGAAGACGGCCGGGCGCTCTGACAGCTGATCGGCGGCCAGCATCGCCGCATCGAGGCCGCGCGCTTCGGCTGCCGTGAAAAAGGCGGGCAGCAGCGTCTCGAGACCCGGAACACCGGCTCCGGCATCGAAAATCGATTCTGTCAGCTTGCCATCAATTGGCCAGCTGGAATGATCCGAAGAGGTGAAGGCGACCTTGCCATCAACAATGGCATCCCAGAGATTATCGACCTCGCCGGGGCGGATCGGCGGATTGACCTTCATGCGGGGGCCGAGGCGCAGGCCGTCACGACCGGCATCGAACCAGAGATAGTGAACGCAGGTCTCGCCGGTGGCGCGCACGCCCATTTCGGCAAAGGCTTCGACCATATCAAAGCCGGAACCGCTGGTCAGATGAACCGGATGGGCATGGGCGCCGGTCGCCTGGGCAAGGGCCAAAAACTGTGCCGTTGCCGCAAGTTCTGCAGCCGGGGGGCGCGCGGTGGAATGGGCATTGATGCCGTTTTCGCCGGCAGCGCGGGCGCGGGCGATGCGCTCCAGAACGATCTCCTGGTCTTCATTGTGAAGTCCGAGCGGAATGTTGGTGTCGGAAAGCTTCTCCATGATGTCGAGCATCAGATCGGCACCAATGCGCGGGAAACGGGTCGGTGAGCTTTCAAAGGAGGAAATCTTGAACGCGGCAACGCCGCCTTCGATCAGCGCATCGATATGCGCGACGCCGGTATGTTTGGTGACGGTCGCATAAAGGGCCATATCGGCATAGGAATGCGCGGAAATGGCTTCAACCTTGGCCGTCAGGCGTTCCGGGCGGTCCAGCGGCTCCGGGCTGTCAAAGGGCATGTCGACCAGCGTGGTGATGCCACCGGCGACGGCCGAGCGGGTGGTGTCGGCAATGCCTTCGAGCCCCTTGGCGCTGGTGGCATGGGTCTGCCCGTCAATCACGCCGGGCAGGATCAGCTTGTCGCCGTAATCAACGGTTCTGGTTGCCGACGGCGGCGTTTCGCTCGCGTCTCCGATGGCGGCAATCTTGCCGTCCTTGACGGCAACCCAGCCGCCGGCAAGCGCGGCGAGCGGGGTGATGATGGTTCCGCGCAGTAAGAGATCCATTGCTTTTATGCCTTTACGATATATTCGAGATTCAATGCGGAGATGGCGGCGGCGACGCCGGCCTGAACGGGATCAACCACCGGCAGGCCGATCGCGGCCTGAAGGAAGGGACGCTGCATGCCCATGCCGGCGCAGCCCAGAATGATGACATCGGCGCTGTCTTCCTGCGCCAGAAGCCTGCCGGTCTGAATGACCTTGTCGCGCGCAAGCCCGTCATCGCCGGATTCTTCCACCGTCAGCGAGGCCGAACGGTCTCCGGCAAGACGCGGCGTGATGCCAAGCTCGTCAATGCGGCGCGCATGGCGGGCAATCGATGCCGGGCCAAGCGAGACGACGCCGAAGCGGCGGCCGAGCTGGAGGCTGGCATAGTAGCCGGCCTCGGCAATGCCGATCACCGGAATATGGGTGACGGCCTTGCGCACGGCCTCGACGCCCGGATCGGAAAAGCAGGAGATCACCAGGGCATCGGCGTCCGTTGCCTTTGCGCGCTCCATCACCATCGGGGCGACAGTTTCAACATCGGCATCGCTTTCAATGCCGAGCGGCGCTTCCGGCAACTGGTCGCAATCGATGCGGTGATGCGTGGTCGCGGCAAGGTCGCGCAGGCAGAGCGCAATCGATGCAGTGACCTTGCGGGAACTGTTGGGGTTCAAAACGAGGATACGGGCCATGGTCTGTCTTTGCTCTTCGCGGGCGGCTTCAAGCCTCAGCCTCGCGCATGACGAAATGATCGGGCCCAACGGCATCGTAAACACGCTGCGGCGGGGCATAGCTTGCAGGGAAGATCGGACTTTTCAGCTCCTGCAGCGGCACGTGGCGGCGCATGAGCCGGCGGGCAGGGTCGGGTTCCGGCACGGCTGAAAGCAGCCGTCTGGTATAGGGGTGGCTGGGATTGGCAAAAATTTCGGCGCGTGGACCGATTTCGACGATCTCGCCCAGCAGCATGACGGCAACCCGGTGGCTGATGCGCTCGACCACGGCCATGTCATGGCTGATGAAGACATAGGCAAGCCCGAGGTCCTGCTGCAGTTTCATCATCAGGTTGATGACCTGCGCCTTGATGGTCACATCGAGAGCGGACACGCTTTCATCGGCGACGATCAGCTTGGGGTTGAGGCCAAGCGCACGGGCAATCGCGATGCGTTGGCGCTGGCCGCCGGAGAATTCGTGGGGCCAGCGGCTGGCCATGTCCGCGGCAAGGCCGACCTGTTCGAGAAGTGTGGCAACCCTGTCGCGCGCTTCGGCCGGTGTGGCAATGCCATGGGCGAGCATCGGCTCGGCGATCGCCTCGCCGATGCGCATGCGGGGATTGAGGCTGGAGAAGGGATCCTGAAAGATCATCTGCATCGACTGGCGGAGCCGCAGAAGTTCACGCCGCTTCATCTTGCCGACATCATGGCCGTCCAGCATCACCGTCCCGGCGACGGGTTTGACCAGTTGCAGGATCGAGCGGCCGGTGGTCGATTTGCCACAGCCGGATTCGCCGACAACTGCCAGCGTTTCGCCCTTCTGAACCGAGAATGAGACGTTTTCCACCGCATGGACACGCGCATGAACCCGGCCGAGAACGCCCTTCTTGATGTCAAACCGGGTCGAGAGGTTCTTCACCTCCAGCAGCGGGCCAGCGCCATGATCAACCGTGTCGACGGCTGCGGCCAGAACACCGTCGCGTCCGGGATAGGGACGGGGCAGCGGGCTGTCGCCGAGATCACCAAGTCTTGGTGCTGCGGCCAGAAGCTCGCGGGTATAGTCGGTCTCGGGCCGGGCAAAGACATCTTCGGTGGCACCGGCTTCCATCATCTTCGAGCGGAACATCACCACGGTCCGGTCGGCGACTTCGGCGACGACGCCCATGTCGTGGGTGATGAACATCACCGCCATATGGTCTTCTGACTGCAATTCCTTGATCAGTTCAAGGATCTGCGCCTGGATGGTGACGTCAAGTGCCGTGGTCGGCTCATCGGCGATCAGAAGCTTCGGTGCGCAGGCAAGCGCAGTGGCGATCATCACACGCTGCAGCATGCCGCCGGACATTTCATGTGGATACTCATAGGCCCGCTTAGCCGCGGCAGGAATGCGCACCCGGTCCATCAGCCGAATCGCTTCCTTCATCGCCTGACGCTGCGGCAGGCTGCGATGGCGCATCAGCGGCTCGGCGATCTGACGGCCGACAGTCATGACCGGGTTCAGCGACGTCATCGGCTCCTGAAAGATCATCGCGATCTCATTGCCGCGTACTTCCTGCATCTCTTCTTCTGAAAGAGAGACGAGGTTGCGGCCGCGAAAATTGATTTCGCCGGTAACGCGCGATTTCGCCCTGGGCAGAAGCCCCATCACCGACAAAGCGGTGACACTCTTGCCGGAACCCGATTCGCCGACCACCGCCACCGTCTCGCCTGCATCGACATCGAAGCTGATGCCGTCGACGACGCTGCGCCAGCCTTGAGCCGTAGCAAAGGCGGTGGTCAGATTGTTGATCGAGAGAACGGACATGAAAGCAATTTCCACGAAAGAGGGGACCGGAAGATCGTTTTTCCTTGCCTCAATTTACACCGTATTGCATTCAATCTGTCAAACACAAAGTTTCTCGTGATATATCTGGGATACGAATTAGGAGCGCTGCGATGTTTAAAACTGATATGGAAACCCGGCGGAAGGCTCTGCTGACTGCGCAGGAGCTCGATGCGATGATCCGTGGTGATGCGCCGCCGCACATCATCGCCGTTCAGTCGGTCAATCCTTATACCGGGGTCGATTCGCGCAATGGCATCTATGTGCCTGGTGCGGTCGAGGCCGAGGCCTATACGGATTTTCAGGCGCCGGGAAGCGAAGAGAAGGGCAATCGCCCGCTGCCTTCCATCGCCAGTCTCCAGGACGCGGCCCGGCGCTGGGGGCTGACGCAGGATCGCTGCATCGTCGTTTATGATGCGGATCGTGCCATGACGGCAGCGCGTGCCTGGTGGGTGCTGAAATGGGCGGGCTTCAAGGATGTCCGCGTGCTTGATGGCGGTTTGCCGGCCTGGCTCACCGCCGGCCTTTCGGTGGTGAATGCCCCGGAAACAAAGGCGGAGACGGATATTGTCCTGACGGCCGGGCAGATGCGGACGTTCTCGGCCGATGAGGCTTTGGCACTGGCGCAAAGCGGGGTCCTACTCGATGCGCGAATCCGCCCTAATTATATAGGTGGTGCCGTTGAGGGCGGTGATCCGAAGCGTGGACATATTCCCGGCGCAATCAGCGCGCCGACACTCGACACGCTGACGGACCCGGGCCCGTTCACCGATAGTGTGACGCTGCGGGAGCTGTTTTCGGGGCTGGGTGTCGACGGTAAAAAGCCGGTTGGTGTCTATTGCGGTGCGGGCATGTCTGCGGCGCATGAGGTGCTGGCCCTGGCGGCGGTGGGGATTGAGGCGGCGATGTATCCGGGCTCCTGGTCGCAGTGGATTGGCGACCCTAACCGGCCGGTGAAGCGTGGGCCGCATCCTTGATGCATGGATTCTGTGCAGGGTGATGTGCAGATGCACAAATATCATTCGATTTTTAAAAATTGGCTCTAATAAAAATATGAGAGCAATGAAAAATCGAAAATAGATATTGCAAAAGATATATCACCAGTATTCAAATAAGTCAGGTTCGGAGAACCGGACCGTCATAACAAACAGAGGAGTTCAGAATGAACCTGACCCGCAAGATGTTCGGAGCGATGTCAGGTGCTGCATTGGCCATGGGCTTTGCCACGCTCGCGCCGGCCGGTGTTGTCGCCACCTTTGCAACCACTGCAACCGCCCAGGAAAGCGAAACGCTGGTCGTCGCTGTTCCTTCCGATCCTGCCGGTCTTGAACCCGGCGCCAACAAGGCCGAGCCTGTCGGCAGTGAAGTCATCCTCAACGTGTTCGACACGCTGGTTGCCTGGAAGGCTCCGGATTTTTCCGAGCTTGAAGGCCGGCTTGCCGAAGACTGGTCGATTTCCGACGACGGCAAGACCTTCACCTTCGATCTGCGCGATGGTGTCACGTTCCAGGACGGTACGCCGTTCAACGCTGAGGCCGTGAAGTTCTCGCTGGAGCGCACCAAGGAACTGAACCCCTATGTCGCAGCAACGCTCGGCATGATCGACAGCATTGATACGCCCAAGGATGATGAGGTTGTCATTCACCTGAATGCGCCTTACCCGGCCTTCATGTCGATCCTGGCGCAGCCCCAGTCGGCCATTGTCTCGCCGACGGCTGTTGAAAAATACGGCGATGATTTCGCCAATCATCCGGTTGGTACCGGTCCCTTCGCATTCCGTGCCTATGAGCCGGATACCCGCATCGTGCTGGACGCCAATCCGGATTATTTCCGCGGCGCGCCCAAGCTGAAGCGCATCATCTACCGCATCATTCCCGAGGCCTCGACCCGTCGTCTCGAGCTTGAAAATGGCGGCGTCGACATCATCCAGCAGCAGAGCCAGCTCTCGGCCGTTCCGTCCGAAGAAATGAAGGCCTTTGCTGACAATGCGGACATCAAGATCATCGAGAAGCCCTCGCAGATCATCCGTCAGCTCGAATTCAACAATTCCAAGACGGATTCGCCGGTTGCCGATATCAAGGTTCGCGAAGCCATCGCCCATGCGATCGATTATGACGGCCTGCTCTCCGGCGTGTTTGATGGAACGGCTGACCGCGTTTATGGTCCGCTGACCAGCAACAGCTGGGCCTTCGATCCGAAGATCAAGGATCTGGCGCCGAAATATGATCCGGAAGAAGCCAAGAAGCTTCTTGCTGAGGCCGGTTACGGTCCCGACAAGCCGCTGAAGCTGAAGCTCTATTCGTTCCAGGGTTCGCTCTGGGGGGATGTCGCGACCTTCGTTCAGGCCAATCTCGCCGCTGTTGGCATTGAAGCTGAGATCGCCCAGACCGAATTCCCCTCCTACCGCGCGCTGCATGTCGCCGGTGACTGGGATATTGCGCTGGACGGCCGTCAGCCCTGGTATAATGACCCCGATGCCCACATCACGATCGGCTATCTGTCGAGCCTCAAGAACTCGGCGATGACCTTCCGTATGCCTGAAAATGCCGAGCTTGATGCGCTGATCCTGAAGGCGCAGCAGGAGCCCGACATGGATGCCCGCAAGGCACTCTATGGCGAGATCCAGGAAAAGCTGGTTGCCGATGTGCCCGCCGCCTACCTCTTCTCGCCGAAGCTGATCATCTTCGCGCGTTCGAATGTCGACGGTCTGGTGATCAATTCGGCACCGCCGCTCAACGAATATTGGGGCGTTTCGAAAGAATAGGTCTGTCTCCCCTCTGGACCTAGCCCCGCTTTCGCATCGTCCGGCAGGCCATCCAACCGGCCAGCCGGCGATGCGGAAGTAGTTTAAGACGGAATGGAGCATTCATTCGAGCCCCCCGAAGGAATGAATGCTTCTGCCGGTCCGGCGCCCCCGCCGGACCGGCCATGCCAACAAGGTGGTTTGATGTTTGCCTTCCTCGTGCGACGATTGCTGTCACTGATCCCGGTCCTGCTTCTGGTCCTGGTGATCGTCTTTTCTCTGGTCCGGCTTATTCCCGGCGATCCGGCGGTTACGCTGCTTGGACCCGGTGCCACTGACACGCAGATCGCGGCGCTGAGAGCGCAGCTTGACCTCGACCAGCCGGCGCTGCTGCAGTTCTGGAACTATTTCACCGGCCTGCTGCATGGCGATATGGGCACCTCGCTGAAATCCGGAAAGCCGGTTCTTGACGAGATCCTGATCCGTCTCCCCGCCACGCTGGAAATCTCCATCGCCGCTGTGCTGATCGCCGTCATCATCGGCATTCCGCTCGGTGTTCTGTCAGCCACACGGGCCAATTCCGGCTTCGATCACACCGTGCGGGTCATCTCGCTTACCGGCGTATCCATGCCGGCCTTTCTGCTGGCGCTGCTGCTGCAGCTGATTTTTGCCACCTGGCTTGGCTGGCTGCCTGTTTCGGGTCGCATGTCCTCCTATCTTTTTGTCGATCGGGTCACCGGCTTTTCCATCATCGATGCCTGGCTTTCCGGTGAACCCGGCGCCGTTGGCAGCGCGATTGCCCATATGGTCCTGCCGACCACTGTGCTGGCGGTGTTCCTCGCGGCAACGCTTGGCCGTTTCGTGCGCTCCACCATGCTGGAAGTGATGGATGAGGATTTTGTCCGCACCGCGCGGGCAAAGGGGCTGAGCCAGCATGATGTTGTCTATACCCATGCCTTGCGCAATTCGCTGCTGCCCGCCATCACCGTGGTCGGGCTTAAATTCGCCGAAATGCTCGGTGGTGCGATCCTGACGGAAACGATCTTCTCCTGGCCGGGCATTGGTCGCTACATGTATGAAGCGATCCGCAATCGCGACTATCCGGTGATCCAGGGCGCGACGCTGGTCTTTGCGCTGATGTTCATGCTGACGTCGCTGCTGGTCGATATTCTCTATGCCGTTCTCGACCCGCGCGTCCGGCGCAAGATGAACTGAGGACGATATGATGCGCGAACTCATCACCTTCCTGAAAAGCAACACGCTCGCCATGGCTGGCACTTTTGTCCTGGCCGTCATGCTTCTTGCCGTGCTGATCGGCCCCTTCTTCCTGCCGTCGCCGCTTGCCATCGACATGGCGGCCAAGCTTCAGCCACCGTCCTGGTCGCACTGGCTCGGCACGGATAATTTCGGCCGCGACATGCTTTCGCGCGTGCTGACCGGCGGCCGCTACACGCTGGCAATCGGCGTTTTCGTCGTGGCCATTGCCTTTGCCGTCGGTGTATTTTTCGGGCTTGTTGCCGGTTTTGCTGGCGGCTATGTCGACACGATCATCATGCGCATCGTCGATGCCATCCTGTCCTTTCCCGCACTGGTTCTGGCGATTGCACTGGCGGCAGCCTTCGGGCCAAGCCTTGAAAATGCAATGCTGGCCGTCGCCATCACGCTTGCCCCGCAATTTGCCCGCGTTGCCCGTTCGCAGGCGCTCGGCGTTTCCTCAAGGCTTTATGTTGAGGCGGCCAATTCGCTTGGCCTGCCGCGCATGCGCATCCTCAACCGCTATATCTTCGTCAATTCGATCGGCCCGCTTCTGGTTCAGGCCTCGCTCGCCTTTGGCAGCGCCATCCTGCAGACCTCAGCACTTGGCTTCCTTGGTCTGGGCGCGCAGCCGCCGATGCCGGAATGGGGGGCTGATGTTTCGGCCAATCTCACCTTTGTCCGTTCCAGTCCGTGGACGGCGCTCGGGCCCGGCTTTGCCATTCTGATCACGGTCCTCTCTTTCAATCTGATCGGGGATTCGCTTGCAGACTGGTTCAACCCGCGCCGCAGGAGTGCCGCATGATCACGATTGCGCTTGAAAAGATCGACTTCCTGCCGCCCGACCGGGTGACGGATGATGCAAGCGTCCTGACGCTGAAGAACCTCGTGCTAGAGCCGATGCTGCGCTGGGAAAAGGGCGCGGCCCGTCCCGGCCTGTTTGACCGCTGGACGCTCTCCGATGACGGCTGCCACTGGATGCTGCGCTTGCGCGATGCAGCCTGCTATCACGATGGTACACCCGTTCAGGCAGAGGATGCGAAGCACTTTATCAACGCAATCTGCGATGCCCGTGACATGTTCGGCATGCCCTGGTCCTATGCCCGCTATCTTGAGGGGGCGGTGATCACGGCGGAAGGCTCCGTGCTCAGAATTTCGACGCCAAAGCCCTTTCCTGATCTGCCGGATATTCTCTCCGAGTTCTACCTGCCGAAAATGGCACCCGATGGCACGCCGACGCTTGGAACCGGGCCATGGCAGGTCGAGACCTTCGATAAGGGAAAATCCGTCACCCTTCAGCATCGAGACGGGCGAAAGCTGCGGCTGATCGCCATGCCGAAGGCGGAAGACCGGCTTGAGGCTCTGCACGCCGGTACTGTTCAGCTTGCCACCCATCTTGACCGTCTGGAAACGCCGATGCGGGCGCTTGAAGGCTTTGTCTGGCACGAGCAGGCGACCACAATGTCGGTGATTGCCTATATGAACGGCCGGGACGGGGCGTTTGCCCATCCGCAGATGCGGCTTGCCGCCAATCTGGCGATTGACCGCAACAGGCTCGTCAATGACGTCATGGGCGGGCTCGGCATACCCGCGAGAACCATCGTCAGTCCGTTCCATAACGGCATGTCGGACAGCATGACGGCGATCCCCTTTGATCCGTCCGAGGCGGCCCACCTTGTCGGCGCAACATCTGCGTCGCGCGAGATCGTCCTGCGTACACCGCTCTATATGCCGGAGCGCGCGCCGGAGATCGCCGCCTTTATCAAGCGGGATCTCGAGGCCGTGGGGTTTGCCGTCACCATCGATACGGCGACTGACCGGCCCGGCTATGCCCGCGAGCTTGGCGAAAAGAAAACCGGCGATCTGGCGATCTTCGACAGTTCGCCGCACAGCACATTCCGGGTGCTGGATGACAAGATTTCCAGCCGGTCGCGTGCCGTCTGGTGGCAGGGCGTTGAAGATCTCGTTGCCGATGATCTGTTCGAGACGGCACGCCGCCTTGTCGATCCGGAGGCGCGCAGCGCCGCCTATGGCCGCGTTCTCTGCCATCTGCATCACAATCCGCACTGGCTTTATCTGTTTCACCCGATCGACTGCATGGCGCATGCACCGGGGCTCGAAGGCTTCAGCCTCGATCCCAAGGGTATTCTGCGCATTGCCTGACCATCAAAGAGGACTGACATGACGACCGAACTGCCGAAAGAATGCGCGATCACCTTCTATTATTACGAGGACATTCACGCCGTTGCTCCGTTCTATGAGGATGTTCTGGGCTTCGAACTGGTGCTTGATCAGGGGCTGGCGCGGATCTACCGCATTGCCGGAAATGCCTATTTCGGCATTGTCGACGGCAATAAGGGCCATCTGAAGCATCAGCCGAAAAGTGCGGCCCTGCTGACGATCGTCTCAGAAGATGTTGCCGCCTGGCATGCGAAGCTCAAGGCGCTCGGGGTCACCGGGCAGTCGGATATGCTGCGCGGGACCTATTGCGAGCATTTCTTCTTCGAAGATCCGGCGGGCTATGCGATCGAGATCCAGCGGTTCCACAATCTAGAGGTTGTGAAGCTTTTCAAATGATGATCGAGGCAGAACCAATCCTGACGGGGGGCTATACCGGGGAGGGTCGCGAGGTGATGCTTCCGCTTCTTGCCGGCTTTACCCATGAGGACAAGGAAGCCAAGGGGCTGCGCGCGTTTCGTGAGGACGACGCCGGGCCGCGCCGTCCGGTGCATTATACGGCGGCCGAGATGGCTTTCATGTTTCCGGCGCTTCTTCTGCATGCGCCGCATGGCGGCGGCAAGACCACTTTTGCCCGCGAGCTTTCTGCCTGCATCAAGGGGACCCATGATGGCGATGCGCTGTTCAACCGCGCGCGGCTGACGCGTCCCGCGTTTCGAAACAGCGAAGGCGATTGTCTTGAGCAGGATCTGCCGCCCGATCTGCCACAGGCATTTTACTGCGCTGAGGGTGAGGACGCAGATACTGCCCTAGCCGATGCGCTGGCCATGACCCGCGGACCGGTGCTTTTCATCGTCGATGCACTCGAAATGCGCGCCGAACCGGAAGCCCTGCTATCACGCCTGATGACGGCAGTGGCGGCGTCTGAGCGTCTGCGTTTGCTGGTCCTGTGTGAAAGCCGCGCGCTGGAAGGCATTCGTCGTCCGGCAAGCCTGCCCGAACATCGTCTGCTCGGACTTGCACGGCCTGAGCGGGCGGATTTTGCCGCAGCTCACGGCTTTTCCGAGCCCTATCCCGATCGCGATTATGTGCTGCCGGGGCTCTGGCTTCTCGCCGTTGAAACCGGCCGGGTGCTGGCGCCGCGTGAGGTTGCCGTTCTTGCTCCGGTCTCGGCCGGGTGGGCGGCTGCCTATCGCAAGGCGGCGGAACTTGAACGTATGCCCGTCGACCGGCTGGTCGAGGCTGTGGCAGCAGCGCCTCAGCGGCTTGCCGGGCCGCTTGGTCTTTATTGTGACTGGCTGGTGCCGGGCGAAGACCGGGCTGACGCGCTGGTTCGCGGACTTTCCGCAATTGACGGCGGCCTGCCGGTTCTGCTGGCTGCGGCAACGCTGGCCGTTTCCGGCAGCGAGACGGCGGGCCTTGTTACCGCAGCGCTGGTACAGGCGATCGAAGCTGGCGGCGCCCCGGTCGGTCTGCGCCGCCGGGCCGGCGCCATGCTGGCACGGCTGGGCGATCCACGTGATCTCGAGGCTCTTGTCGCGGTTCCCGCAGGGACCTATCCAATGGGCGGTGATATTCATCCCAATTCAGCCCCCGCCCATCATGCGCCGGTCGGTGATTTTCGCATCTCGATCTATCCGGTCGTCAATGCGGCCTATCTGGCTTTTGTCGAGGAAACCGGAAGAAGCTGGGCGAGTGCCAATGGCCGGGTGGCCGAGCGGGCTTCCCATCCGGCAACGGACCTGACCTGGCACGATGCCCGTGCCTATTGCGCCTGGCTGACGGATAAATGGCGGGCAGAAGGGCGGATCGCGGCCGATGAGACCGTTCGTCTTCCGCTCGAGCGGGAATGGGAGGCTGCGGCGCGCGGTGCGGATGGTCTTGTCTGGCCCTGGGGCAATGTCTGGGCGTCTGAGCATGGCAATGGCGAGGAGACCGGCTTCAACGATATCTCGACGGTCGGCCTGTTTCCGGAAGGCCGTTCGCCTTTCGGCTGTCTCGATATGGCGGGGCAGGCCTGGGAATGGTGCACCACATTGTGGGGTCCTGACATGTCTCGGCCGGATTTTGCCTTTCCCTGGAGCGAAGACGGGCGTGAGGCGCTTGATGCGCCCGGCAATATTCGTCGGGTTCTGCGTGGCGGCTGTTTCTCCAGTCCGGACTGGAAGGCCAATGGCATCTATCGCGGTTCGCTGGAGCCCTCCGGTTCATGGCGCGGCAATGGTTTCCGTGTGGTTGTCGCCAGGGGGTGATACCGGCACGGACAGGTCTGAAAAGGCGCGGCGCTATGGTGTCCGCGCCTTTATTTTTGGGCTTTTGTCTGTGTCCGTCCGTTGGCGGCGGTGTTAATATTGACCATGGCTTATATATGAAACATAAAACAGCGAGGCTGGATTTCTGGTGCGGATTGTCACCCAACGAAAGGTGTGAATTTCACAGGCATGGACGAAAAGCTGAGGAAAGTTCTGCACCTTCTGGGCGAGACTGATGTTATTATAGCTGTGTTCGACGAACACGATCGCATGGTTTTCGCCAACCGGAAATATAGAACCGCTTTTTTTCTCAATGAGACTGAATTGCCGCTCTGGCCGGATCTGATGCGGCGCAATTTCCATGCAAAGCGTGGGACGATCATCGACAATCCGAATTTCGATCTCTGGATCAAGAGTACGCTTTCACGTCGTGGGAAGATACCTTTTCGCGCCTTTGAAACGGATGTTCACGACGGTAGCTGGTTATGGATGACCGAGACTGTGGACGAGGATGGCTGGATGCTCTGCATCGCCAGCGACATCACCAACCTGCGAAAGCAGGAACGCAGTCTGCGCCGTGAGCGCGACGTGGCATTGCAAGCCTCGCTGACGGATGATCTGACCGGAATTGCCAATCATCGTTTCATAATGGATCGCCTCACGGACATGCTTGCACGGCGACCGCAAGCGCGGAGCGGTCAGGGTTGTTTTGCTATTTTCGATATCGATAACTTCAAGCAGATCAATGATCACTTTGGCCATGCGGCGGGCGATCGGCTGCTGATTGAATTTGCCCGCAATATTTCTCTGCTGGTGCGGCGCACGGATTGTTTTGGCCGGCTGGGCGGAGAGGAATTCGGGCTTGTTCTGCCGTCAACAGGCCTCAACGAGGCCACAAGCCTGATCGACCGGATGCTCAACCAGATCCGCTTGTTACGCCCCATGCCGGATCTGCCGGACTTTTCCTTCAGTTTTTCTGCGGGCCTTGCAGCCGTCTGTCCGGCCGATACGCCGAGTGCCATTTACGGTCGCGCTGATGCCGCACTCTATAATGCCAAGCGTTCCGGGCGCGATCAGCTGGCCATTGAACTTGATCCCGGCCCCCCAAACGCATAACGCCCGCCGGGGGAGGAACCGGCGGGCGTTTCATGTGGCGACAATCGGGAGGAGGGATCGTCAGCCTTTGTAAAGGTCTTAGAAGGAAGCCTTGCGGGCAACGCGGCGAATGTCTTCGCGGTTGACGCCGAGGTCAGCCAGTTCGCGGCCCGACATGCGGTTCAGTTCGCTGACGGTCTGACGGTACTTCATCCAGTTGTTGAAGGAACGTGCCATGCTCATTTTCGATCTCCTCGTGAATTGGGTTTCAGCGTGTCGCTCAGGTCTTGCTGGCGCTCATCGCTTGCTGTTGACCCTGATATAGGCCTTTCCTCACAACTCAGGCAGGTGGTTTGCCTCAATACGGCTATGCGTCTGGCGCAATCCTTGGCGAAAACGGGTATTTTGACAGAATTTCATGCATCATTTCTGTGCAGAGCCGATTGGCTGGCGCGCAAAAAATAACGCCCGCCGGGGGAGGAACCGGCGGGCGTTTCATGTGGCGACAATCGGGAGGAGGGATCGTCAGCCTTTGTAAAAGGTCTTAGAAGGAAGCCTTGCGGGCAACGCGGCGAATGTCTTCGCGGTTGACGCCGAGGTCAGCCAGTTCGCGGCCCGACATGCGGTTCAGTTCGCTGACGGTCTGACGATACTTCATCCAGTTGTTGAAGGAACGTGCCATGCTCATTTTCGATCTCCTCGTGAATTGGGTTTCAGCGTGTCGCTCAGGTCTTGCTGGCGTTCATCGCTTGCTGTTGACCCTGATATAGGCCTTTCCTCACAACGCAGGCAGGTGGTTTGTCTCAACGCGGCTATGCGTCTGGCGCAATCCTTGGCGAAAACGGGTATTTTGACAGAGTTTCATGCATCATTTCTGTGCAGAGCCGATTGGCTCGCGCGCAAAAAATAACGCCCGCCGGGGGAGGAACCGGCGGGCGTTTCATATGGCGACAATCGGGAGGAGGGATCGTCAGCCTTTGTAAAGGTCTTAGAAGGAAGCCTTGCGGGCAACGCGGCGAATGTCTTCGCGGTTGAC
>NZ_VHLG01000010.1 GCF_006516955.1 Martelella alba | reverse complement strand
CATGCGAAAGCTTATCGAACGCGCAAATGTACTCATCCGCGATGAGCGAAAATGGGCGCAAAATGCTGCTTGATCAAAACGGATACTCTAATTCACGAAGAAGCAAGGCTCGTCATAGGACGAGCGCCGCTCGGCTCGGTTTCAGTCCGCCTTGCCGGGGCTCAGCGCCCCGGGATTGAATGCGCCGCCAAAAGGTGACGGGCTTGCGGGCGACGGGGCAGGTTTGGCAGCATCAGGCGCCAGTGTGCCGGAACTGAAAGCACCGCCAAAGGCAGAGCCGCTGCCGCCGGCAGCAGGGGCCGCAGGCGCAGCCTGCTCATTCAAACGTTGCTGCTCAAGCGCCTTGGTACGGGCGCGCTGTTCTTCCATCAGCTGCTGCTGACGCGCCCGCTTGTCCTCGATGACCTTCTGCTCGCAGACGGAGGAATCATAGCGGCTGCCGGAGAAGAAGAGCAATCCGGCAAAAAGCGCAAGCAGTGCGAAGACACCGGCCGGATGGGTGAGCGCGCGCAACACCGGATTGGCATAGGCACGCGATTTTTCCGCCTTGCCAGACAGGATCAGCGTGCGCCGCCGCGCGTAGGCTTCGTGCACGATCGCGCCGATCAGCGTGATCGAAATGATGATCACGGCCAACGCCGAGAGCGACGGATCGGTTCCGAGCCGAACCTTCGAGGCCAGTGCCGTCGTGAAGGTATTGCCCGACAGGATGGTGAAGACCGTGGTGTTGTAGTTCTCAAACGAGGCCAGCAGTGTCAGGAAGGCGGCCGACCCGATCGCAGGTCCCAGAAACGGCAGCAGGATCTTGCGGAAGGCCTGTCCGGGCGTGGCGCCGAGATCAAGGGCCGCCTCGGTCAGCGTCGGGTCGAAGCGTTGCAGGCGGGCAATGAATACCAGCATGGCATAGGCTGCAATGAAGGTCACCTGACCGGCAAGCGTCAGGAAAATCCCGTTGAAGAACAGCGAATCATACGACGCACCGAAGAAGCGGCCAAGCGCACCCCAAAAAACGATGGTCGAAATACCAAGAACCACGCCGGGGATCAGGATCGGCACAATCAGCACCGTATAAAGCGTCGAGCGCAGCCGCGGGCTGACCTCGGAAAGGGCAATGGCGCCTGCAAGGCCCAGCGGCACGGCAATCACGACGACGCCGAAACCGATGACGGCACTGGTCAAAAGCCCGCTCATCAGCCGGTCATTGGCAAACAGCACATCGAACCAGTTGGTGGTGAAGCATTCCCAGGGGACAATGCGCGGAAAGGATGACGAGTTGAACGCCGTGACCACCATAATCACCAGCGGCCCGAACAGGAAAGCGAAAAAGAGAAGCGAATAAAGCGTTGCGAAAAGGCCGCCGCCTGTCCCCCGGTTCATCGGCCAATCTCCGCGACCGAGACCTTGAAGATCTTCATCATCAGCGTGACGAAGCCGATACAGACGCCGAGCAGGATGACGGCATAGGCCGCCCCGCGCGGCCAGTTCGAAGCCTCGTTGAACCACTGATAGATCACTTGGGTGAACCACAGGCTCGACGGGCCGCCAAGGATCTGCGGGGCGGCCAGCGCACCGGCCGTCAGCATGAAGACCATGGTGGCGCCGGAGGCGATACCGGGTTTGGCAATCGGCAGCACGACGCGCCAGTGCACCCGGATCCAGCTCGCCCCCATATCCCGCGCCGCCTCGATCTGGTTGCGGTCAAGTGCTTCGACGGCGTTGTAGATCGGGAAGATCATCAGCAGCACATAAGCATAGGTGAGGCCCGAATAGAGCGCCACATCGGCTCGTATAAAGTCGATCGGCTGGTCCCATAGCCCTGCCGTCATGCCGATGCCGTTGATGAGACCGGTCGCGCCAAAAAGCACGCGGAATGCAAAGGCACGCAGGATTTCGTTCACCCAGTAAGGCACGATCAGACCGACAACCATCAGCCGCGCGGCAACGCCGGTTGCCGAATGGGCGAGGATAAAGGCCACGGGATAGCAGATCGCCACGTCCATGATGGTGACGAAGACCGCAGCGATGATGGTGCGCAGCAAAATGCCCATATCAAGCGTATTGAGGCCGGCATCATTGCCGGTCAGGAAATAGCTGTAATTTTCGAGCGTGAAGGTGTCATTTGGTCCGCCAACTTCACTGGCGGCCAGATTATGCGAGAAGGAATAATCCAGCATCGCCAGCTGCGGCAGGAAGATCAGGAATACGACCCAGAAAAACACGCCGATGCCAACAAACAGCGCCACACCAAGACCGTGGCGCGAGGAGAAGTCATTCCATGCGGCTGTCATTTTCTCCATGTCACGCCCCGTCCGCTGGCAGCACGGTTGCGCGCGCCGCATTGAAGGAGACATGGATCTGGCCATTGCCATCCGGGCTCAACGACGGACCGAGGCCATTGACCCGGCTGACGCGCAAATCGGTCCCGGCGGCCTGAAGGAAGAGATGGCGGTTGGAGCCCTCAAATTCCTCCTTGGCGATCTTTGCCGAAATCATGTTCTCGCTGACGCCGGGTTCAGCCGGTTCCAGCAGTTCGGGCCGGACGAAGAGAACGCAGTCCTCGCCGGGCTTGTAACGCCTGCCACCGGCCGCACGGCCTGCCAGAAGGCCGAAGCTCGTCTCAAGCATGGCAATATCGCCGGTCTGACTGGCAATCTTTCCGGCGATCGCATTGGTTTCGCCTACGAAGGAGGCGACAAAGGCGGTTTTCGGACGGTTATAGATCGCCTCGGGGGCCGCCACCTGTTCGATGACACCGGAATTCATCACCGCGACCCGGTCACTCATGGTCAGTGCCTCGCCCTGGTCATGGGTGATATAGATGAAGGTCAAGCCGACCCGCTGCTGGATGGCGCGCAGCTCACTGCGCATATGCTGACGCAGTTTCAGATCCAGCGCTGACAATGGCTCGTCAAGCAGCAGGATATCGGGCTCGACCGCCAGTGCGCGGGCAATGGCAACGCGCTGACGCTGTCCGCCGGAGAGCTCATGCACTTTCTTGTCGCCCTGCCCCGGCAGGGCAATCATATCCAGCAGCTCGTCTGCCCGCTTGCGGCGATCCCGCTTGGAAATGCCGCGCACTTCCAGCGGAAAGGCTATATTGTCGGCGACACTCATCAGCGGGAACAGGGCAAGGTTCTGAAAGATCAGCGCGGTCGGCCGTTTGTTGGGTCCGATATTGCGCATGTTCTTGCCGCCGATCATCACCCGGCCTTCGGTCGGCTCGACAAAGCCGGATATGCATCTGAGCAGTGTTGTCTTGCCGCAACCCGATGGCCCAAGGAAGGAGAAGAACTCGCCGCCCGATATCTGAAGGTTGGCATTGTCCACGGCGGTGAATGAACCGAAGCGGATCGACACGTGATCAAGAACGACGTCTTTGCTGCTCATGAGAACCCTTGAAAAATCATGGTCGGCGGGTCGTGACGCCCTCGCACCATCACGCCCCGCCTTCGCGCATCTCCCGGATCTTCATCCAGACATGCGAACATAATCGACATTGGCAACGCGTCCCCGATCCCGGTACCGGCAAGCCTGAAAGGACTGCCGGCCACGCGCCGCCCGCACCATGGACGCCTGATAAATCAGGCGCTCATGAATTTATTGGTGAACTCGGTGCGCATGTCGGCATACCAGGGCGCTTCAGCCGGCCAGGCATTGAGATTGGCCAGCGCATCCCCGGGATAGGCATCGGCGAAGTTCTGCGAATAGGTGGCGCTGGCAAAATCGGCGGCACCAATCACCGGCGAGTTGTAACCGTGGAAGTCAATTGCCTTGCCGGCCAGTTCCGGCGTGTAGGCTGCCTCGATAAAGGCGTAGATCTGATCGATATTCTTCGCACCCTTCGGGATGGCCATGCCATCGATCCAGGCCATCGCACCTTCGATCGGTGCACGATACATCACCGGCTCGCCATCCGTCTTCAGCGCCAGCGGCGGTCCATCCCAGGTCTGGCCGACGATCACGCCTTCATTCAGAAGACCGGCCTTCTGGGTATCGGCATCATTCCAGATGATCTTGATGTTCTTCTTCTTCGAAATCGCGATATCCGTAACCTTGGTCCAGACCTCGGTCATCTTTTCCGGTGTCTCATAGGCAGCCCACATGGAACCCGGCTCCAGCTGGCCCATGCGCTCCAGCGCCAGGCCGAGGCCGAGGATCATCGAATGGCCACGCCCCATGGTCTTGCCAGCATTGGCATCGTCCCAGACATCGTAATAGCTCGGGAATTCACCGGCAGGCGTGAACAGGTCGGTGCGCCAGCCGATACCTTCGGTGCCCCAGATATGCGGAATCCAGCAGCAACCACCGAAGTTCCAGTATTTTTCGCCGATCGCCATGGAAGCCTGAACATGATCGATCGGAACCCGGCTCATATCGAAAGGCTGGAGCAGTTCGGCCGGCTGCCATTGCAGATTGCGATTATTGGTCGGCGAGACAATGTCGAAGCCTTCGCCATTGGTGGCCTTCAGCTTGTTGAGCAATTCCTCATTCGAGCCGATGCCGGTGAAATTGATCTTGATTCCCGTCGAGCTTTCGAAGGCATCGACAAAGATCTCGGGCAGATAGTCCGACCACATCATGATGTTGATCTCGCCAGACGACGCAAGCGCCTTGGACGAGATGATGGCCGGCATGGCAAGCCCTGCGCCAACGGCAGCCGAACCTTTCAGAAAGGAGCGGCGGGCAATCGGTGCCTTGGTAATGAAATGCGACATGCTGTTCCCCTTCGATGTCGTGTCTTGAAGCGCCGGGCGACCCTCGCCCGGTCTTTGCCTGTGTGCTCGCGAAGGCGCGGGTCTTGATGCCATTTTCCGCCTGCGTGCCCATGGTGGAAAAATGTTATGTGGCGGAAGGTTGACGGCTTAGAGCCACGGGGGGAAAACTATGGAGCCAGTCGCGCTCACCGCGCAACAATCCGAGCCTCTGTGCGGCAACGCTTCCATTGCCAGCCCGTGCAGGGACGCATAACGTCGAAAATCATGATCGAACAGTTTTTCACCACGCCGCTGGATCCGGGCAAACGCCTGCAGCAACAGATTCAGGAACGCCTGATCGAGGCCATTCTCGCCGGCGCGCTTCCGTTGCACGAGCCGCTGCCGGCAACCCGTGTAATGGCCCGGCGGATCGGGGTGGCGCGCAACACGGTCACACTTGTCTATGAACGTCTGGCCGAGGACGGCTTCTTGAAGCCGGTCAATCGTCGCGGCTATTTCATCAATGAGCGCACGCTGCGCGAACAGCTCAATATCAGGGTTGAAAGCAAGGCGCGCCGCGCAGATGAATTCGATGCGACCGAACGGCTCAACAGCCGCTTCGCCGATCAGGTCAGCATCGTCAAGGCCACCAACTGGCGCGACTATGAATTTCCCTTCGTCTACGGACAACTGATACCGGACAAGGTATCCGTCAGCCGTTGGCGCGATGCCATCCGCCTGGCCGGTACGGCGCAACATACGCCATCCTGGATTTTCGATCAGGTTGATGGCGACGATCCGATGCTGGTCGAACATATTATTCGCCGCATTCTGCCACAGCGCGGCTTCCGCGCGACGCCGGAGGAGATCCTGGTCACAGTCGGCGCCCAGAATGCGCTTTTCACCACGGCCATGGCCCTTTGCGGCCCCGGAAAACGGGTCGATGTGGAAGATCCCGGCTATGTCGATGCGCATAATATCTTTCGTGGTTTCGGCGCCGAGATCCGCCCGCACCCGATTGACGGCAATGGCCTGAAAGTGTCGCCTGCCCTTGCCGGCGCCGATCTCGTCTATGTCACGCCCGGCCATCAATGCCCGACCAATGTCACCATGGGCATGGAGCGCCGCCTGTCATTGCTGTCTGCCGCCGAGGTCCATGATTTTCTCATCCTCGAGGACGATTACGAGCACGAGCTCAATTTTGTCGGCGCCCAGAAACCAGCGCTCAAGGCCCTTGATGAGCGCGGGCGGGTCATCCATGTATCGAGCCTTACCAAGCCACTCTTTCCCGGTCTTCGGCTCGGCTTTATTGCCGCCTCACCACCGATCATCCGCCATCTGCGCGCTTTGCGGCGGCTGATCTGCCGCCACCCTTCAGCCCTCGACCAGCGGGCACTGGCCATCTTCCTCGCCGAAGGCCATTATGACGCCCATATCCGTCGCCACCGGGCCGAACTTTCCGCCAAATGGCGGCTTATCCTGTCGGAAATCCACCGCCAGATGCCGGAATGCAGTGTGACCATGACCACGGGCGGCTCCGGACTCTGGCTGCGTTTGCCGGAAGATCTGCGCGCGACGACCGTACAGGCCGAAGCCGCGCGGCGTGGCATCCTCGTTGAAGCCGGTGATGTTCACTATCTCAAGGATGATGCGCCGACAAACCGGTTGCGACTTGGCTTTGCCGCCATCCCGAAAGACCGCATCGCAGCTGGCATTTCGCGACTGGCTTCCACCATTTCCGCCTTGCGCGGCCTGGAATGAGGCTCACTCCGTCGCTCAGGCCCGTCCCGCATTGTCGAGACCGAGCATCTGCACCAGTTCGTTGATCCGCCCGCCCGGAAGAGCGGGACCTTGCCCATGGGGTGCACCGGAAAATGAGGCGTCGCAGTCAATACGCACCTTGCCGCCCAGCATCATTGCCGCATAAAGGCAGGCACTTTCCCCGGGGCCACGGGCGCCAAGCGCCCAGTCAGAATCAGGCAATTGCTGGCGGATAGCGGCCGCGGCGGGTTCCACGGCCGAGAAATCGCCCCATATCTGGCTCTCGACTTCGATCAGAACCTTGAGGTTTTCCTCAGGCACGATGCCGTCATCAATCATTTCAGCCAGCTGAAAAACCTCTGCTTCACCGCGTAACACATGCTGCAGATCGATACCTGCCGCCCAGCAACGATGATAGAAGTCGCTGAGTGCGCCCAGATCAGCGCAGGAAACCATGTCTGCCAAAGCCAGAGAGACCGCATCGGGCTGCAAGGTCGCCAACAGTGTCTCAAGATCGCCAAGGGACTGGTGGCCGATATTTTCCAGCGCCAGCTGCAGATAAAGCCCCGGTGTCCGGTAGCCGACTTCCATCATAATGGCCCGACGGAATTCCGCATCACGCGACAGGCGGCCCGCCTCGTCATGCAGGCGCAGGCTGATACCGCTAGCGCCGGCCCGCTGACAAACAAGCGCCCGGTCGCCAACATCTTCTATAATTTCACCAAGACCATTGAACAAGGCAGCACCGTTCCCGTACAGAACATGGGCTTTGACCATGATCCTCGGCAGGCCGCGCACCAAAACATCGCTACGCCACGCATCCCCCGTTGTAGCGATACTGCTATGATATCCAGCTTCAATCTTCATGCCCCTCGTCCGTCCCCGACGTTTGAGCTTCAGCCTTCATCCTGCATTTTACCGGTGAAAATTCAACTTCACTTTTCAATCTGCCATAAAAAAGCCCCAGACTGTGTCCGGGGCTTTTCAATTCAGTTCTGTTTATGTAGGCGATCTTACCAGACCGGAACGACCGCGCCCTTGAAGGTGTCGTTGACATACTGCTTCACTTCCGGGCTGTGATAGCTTTCGATCAGCGTCTTCACCCAGTCGGCGTCCTTGTCTTCAGTGCGCACGGCGATCACGTTGACATAGGGCGCCTTGGTGCTCTCCTGAAACAGCGAGTCATCCACCGGGCTCAGGCCGGCTTCCAACGCGTAATTGGTGTTGATCACCGCGAGATCGACATCATCCAGCGAACGCGGCAACTGAGCGGCATCCAGCTCGATGATATTGAAATTGTGCGGATTTTCGGCGATATCGGCAACTGAAGACTGAAGATTGGTATTGTCCTTCAGCGTGATCAGGCCCTGATCATCCAAAAGCAGAAGCGCGCGCGCGCCATTCGACGGATCGTTCGGAATGGCGATCGTGGCACCATCGGGAATATCAGCCTTCGATGCGAGCTTCTTCGAATAGGCAGACATCGGCGTATTGATGTTCTTTGCGACCGAAACAATGTCAAAGCCGCGATCGGCGACCTGGGCATCAAGATAGGGCTGATGCTGGAAGGAATTGGCATCGAGATCGCCATCATTCAGCGCCTGGTTCGGCACGACATAATCCGAAAACTCGATCACATCGAGATCGAGCCCCTTGGTCGCTGCGATTTCCTTGACCTTTTCCATGATCTGCGCATGCGGACCGGGGGTCACGCCGATCTTCTTGGTTTCGGCATGGGCGACACCAGCGGTGGCGAGTGCGGCAAAGGCCGCGGCAATAATCAGTCTCTTCATCGGTTAGCTCCGTCTTAGAAAGGTTGAGACATTGATTTATGGGTGTGTGGTTTCGGTCTGTGGCGGCTCAAAGGCTGCCGTTTCGCGCCCGGACATCGCCCGAGCGCAATTGCATTATTCTTACCAGGTCGGCGTGATCGCACCCTTGAAGGTGTCGTTGACATACTGCTTCACTTCCGGGCTGTGATAGCTTTCGACCAGCGTCTTGACCCAGTCGGCATCCTTGTCTTCGGTCCGCACCGCAAGAATACCGACATAGGGTGCTTTGGTGCCTTCGCGGAAGATCGAGTCATTGACCGGGTTGAGGCCAGCATCAAGCGCGTAATTGGTGGTGATCAGCGCGATATCGACATCATCAAGCGAGCGCGGCAGCTGGGCGGCATCCAGCTCGACGAAATTGAAATTATGCGGATTGCCTGTGACATCGGCAACCGTTGCCTTGACGCCAACGCCTTCGGTCAGGGTGATCAGGCCCTGATCTTCAAGCATCAGAAGGGCGCGCGCGCCGTTCGAAGGATCGTTCGGCAGCGCAATCGTCGCACCGTCCGGGATGCCGTCTTTCGACGTGATCTTCTTCGAATAGCCGGCCATCGGGAAGTTGACGGTCTGGGCGACAGACACGATATCAAAGCCGCGATCGGCAACCTGGGCATCGAGATAGGGCTGATGCTGGAAGGAATTGGCGTCGAGATCGCCATCGTTCAGCGCCTGGTTCGGCACGACATAATCCGAAAATTCGATCACATCGAGATCAAGGCCCTTGGTTGCAGCAACTTCCTTGACCTTCTCCAGAATTTGCGCATGCGGACCGGGCGTGACACCGACCTTCTTGGTTTCTGCATGGGCAATACCGGCTGTGGCGAGTGCAGCAAAAAGGGCTGCAGCAATCAGTTTCTTCATCGAAAATACTCCGTTCGCAGGGGCAGGAAATCAGGATTTGCGGTTACGCTTGTCAAAGGAGCGGGCCAGCGCATCACCTGCGCTCTGGATCGCCTGGACAAGCACGATCAGGACAACGACCACGGCGAGCATGACGCCGGGCATGAAACGCTGATAGCCGTAGCGGATACCAAGATCGCCGAGACCGCCGCCGCCGACAGCGCCCACCATGGCGGAATAGCCGATCAGACTGACAACGGTCAGGGTCAGTGCAAGCGTGATCGCCGGACGCGCTTCGGCAAGCAGCACCTTGGTGACGATCTGCAATGGCGAGGCGCCCATGGCCCGTGCGGCCTCCACCAGCCCCTTGTCAACCTCGCGGATCGCCGCTTCGACCAGTCGGGCGATAAAGGGAATGGTTGCCACGGTCAGTGGCACGATCGCCGCCTTGGTGCCGATTGACGTGCCCGCGACAAGCCGGGTGAACGGAATGATGGCAACCACCAGGATGATGAAGGGCGTCGAGCGCGCGGCATTGACGATCACGCCGACGATCTTGTTGAGGATCGGTGCGGGAAACAGTTCCCCCTTGCCGCTGGTGGCAAGAAAGACCCCGATCGGCAGGCCGATCACGGTTCCGATCACACCTGAAACCACCACCATATTGATGGTCTGGATCAGTGCCTTGAGGAGAAGACTGACGAGCATATCAGGCGACATAGCCGATGACCTCCGCAAGCAGACCGGTTTCAGAAAAGAAGGCGTTGGCTCGCGCGACAACGGCCGGGTCGGCCGAATAGGAGACCACCAGCGAGCCATAGGGATCACCGGCAATTTCATCCACCGTGCCGGCAATGATATTGACCGGAGCGCCCAGTTCGCTTGCAAGCCTCACCACCAACGGCTGGTCGGCCGTGGCGCCGAAGAAGGTCAGGCGGACAAGCATATTGTCACCGGGCTCGGGTGCTGCATGGACACGTCTGCCGATCCAGTTCGGCAGGTCAGCACCGGGCAGCGATGCCAGCAGAACCTTGGTGACGGCATGTTGCGGCCGGGTGAACACATCAAAGGTGCGCCCGGCTTCGACAATGCGCCCCTTGTCCATGACAGCCACTTCAGAAGTCACCGCCTTCACCACTTCCATTTCATGGGTGATCAAAAGCACCGTCAGGCCGAGTTCATGATTGATCCGCTTCAACAGATCGAGGATCTGCTGCGTCGTTTCGGGATCGAGTGCCGAGGTCGCCTCATCGGACAGAAGCAATGTCGGTTCGGTCGCCAGCGCCCGGGCAATACCGACGCGCTGCTTCTGGCCGCCTGAAAGTTCGGACGGATAACGTTTCATCATGTCGCCGAGCCCGACCATGTCGATGAGAGGTTCGATCCGCGCCTTGATGGCGCTGCGGCTCATGCCGGCAATCTCCAGCGGCATCGCCACATTGTCATAGACGGTGCGCGAAGACAGGAGATTGAAATGCTGGAAGATCATGCCGATCGACCGGCGCACACTGCGCAGCGCCCTCTCATCCAGCGCCGACACGACAGTACCATCGACGGTCACGGTCCCTTCCGACGGCTTTTCCAGCCCGTTGACAAGCCGGATCAATGTCGACTTGCCGGCGCCCGACCGGCCGATAATGCCGGTAATCGCGCCATGCGGCACGCTGTAGCTGACCTTGTCGAGAGCGGTAAAGGCGGGTTTGGAACGCGAAGAACCGGCAAACACTTTCGAGACGGCATCGAAACGAACCATCGGCTCGCTTTGATTTCCAGTTTGTGAAGCGCCATCGACAGGCGCGGCGCCCGCCGGAGCGGAAGGGGTAACGGACATGACAATCTCTTCGATGGCGCGCTTTCAAGAAGCGCAAAAGGAGAACGGGTGGCTTCAGGCCTCAGGCACAAAAGCAACACATTCGAAAGATTGTCTTAGCCGTTAGCATCTTCGCATACGCCTTTTCAAACGGGAATCGAATGGTCC
The DNA here is from genome assembly GCF_006516955.1 of Martelella alba. Lineage (GTDB taxonomy): Bacteria > Pseudomonadota > Alphaproteobacteria > Rhizobiales > Rhizobiaceae > Martelella > Martelella alba. The sequence continues at coordinate 232,051 of NZ_VHLG01000010.1, read as the reverse complement.
ACTTTGGCCCCTCCCGATTTACCAAACTATATGCGCTGCAGATCACAGAAGTGACAGCAATAAATTTTCAGTTTCACCGTCATCTTCGAAAAATAATTCTGATGAATTTCGCCTTTGACACGCCGATGCCCTCTTAACTGTAAGGACCAGATCGAGGGTGCCACGAATATGATAAAAATATTTTATATGCGCATGTGAATTTGAGATTGGACAATTTTCGCAGTCATCCGGTTTCATGATCCGACAAAACAATGGGAAACAGTCCATGAGCGAAAAGAAACTCTATCTCAAATTTCTCGAATCCGACGTTACCGGCATAATTTCCCTTTATTGGGATCACGCGCCGGAAACCTGCAAGGCCATCTGGGGCGCTCTGGAAAAACCGATCCAGTGGCAGGCAACCCACGCCATCTTCTCCGGTCCGGAAATCATGATGGGCCTGCCGGAAGAAGCACGCAATTTCGATCCGACCAAACTGCCGCCGGAAAACCAGACTGTTCTGCCTGAGCCGGGCGAACTGCTGTGGTTCTATCAGCCGAAGAATTTCTTCAAGATCGACCCGGATGAGTTCTGGGAAATCGGCATGTTCTACGGACAGGGCGGACGTACTTTCGGCCCCACCGGCTGGATTTCTTGCACCTATTTCGGAAAAATGACGGAAAACCTCGACGGAATTGCCGCTGAATGCCGCAAGATCCGTATTGAGGGCGCGAAGCATGTCGAGCTCGGCCACCTGGCCTGAAACTGGACTGAAGACCAAAAGAGAGAGGGAAATAGCATGAAACGCGTAACCAAACTGCTTGCAGCGACCTCGGTTCTGGCCGCAGCCGCCGCCTCGGCCCAGGCTGCGGAAATCACCATCAATTCCTTTGGTGGAGCCTATGAAGAAGCGCACCGCAAATGCGTGATCGACCCCTTTACTGCCGAGACCGGCGCCGACGTGAAGATCATTACCGCCTATTCGGCGGATGCCTTTGCCCAGCTGCGCGCCCAGAAGGATGCGCCGCAATATGACGTGATCCACTTCTCCGGCGGCCAGGAAATTGTCGGTGCGGCCGAAGGCCTGCTGTCGCCGATCGATCCGGCCAAGCTTTCCAATGCAGCCGATCTCTATCCCTTCGCCAAGGCGGGGCTGGAAAAGGGTGAAGGCCCGGCCTATCAGATCGCCGCCATCGGCATGCTTTATGACAGCGATGCGCTTTCCGAAGCGCCAACCAAATGGGCCGATCTGATGAAGCCGGAACTGGCCGATGGTCTGGTTCTCACCGACATTTCCAACTCCTACGGCCTGTTCGGCTTTTTGATGCTGAACCAGGTCGCAGGCGGCAGCCTCGATGACATCACCCCCGGCCTTGATGCCGTCAAGACGATGCTGGAAAACGGTGCCTATGTCGTCTCCAAATCGCCGGAAATCCAGCAGGCCTTTGCCCAGGGCGGCGCAACCATCGCACCCTATGCCTCCGACTATGCCTATACGCTGCGCAAGGCTGATCTGCCGATCAAGTTCCAACAGGGCGAGGAAGGCACGCCGGCAAGTTATATCACCACCAACCTCGTCGCCGGCCGTCCGAACCAGGATCTGGCGCTGAAGTTCATCGATATGGAATTGTCGCCGGAAGCACAGAAGTGCTTTGCCGATGCGCTGCGCTACACGCCGACCAATTCCAAGACGGTGCTTGATCCGGAGGTCGCTGCCGACGTCGCTTATGGTGAAGATGGCGTGAAGGACCTGATCCGCTTTGACCCGGCCAAGATCGAAGCCAATCGCGCCGACTGGGTTGTCGAGTGGAACAAGGCGATCGCCCAGTAAATCAGCGTCAAGGATTACCGGCATCGCCCCCATCAGTGCTGGTATTCCACTGCCGTCAGGCTCGCTCCTGACGGCAGACCCGGGCTTGTCCGCACCGGCGGACCGGGCGTAAATGGTGATCAGGCCCGGCAAAGGAAAATGCATCAGGGCAGCACATATAACAGCTGGATTTCAAAAAGGACTTTGACACCCGGATGACTACCGACCGCAACGAGAACATGCTTCTGGTCGCTCCGGGGCTTTTGCTTCTTGCATTCGCCTTTCTGCTGCCGATCCTGCGTATGCTTTCCCTCTCGGTCTTTGGCCCCGAGGGCTTTACGCTACAATGGTTCGTGCAGTTCTTCAGCGAACCCTTCTATCTCTATGTCCTGTGGCGAACCATCCGGCTGTCCCTCATCATCACGGTGATCTCGGCGGCGGTCGGCTTTCCGCTCGCCTATATCATGGCGCGGTCCGGCCCGCGCGTCCGGCTATGGCTGATCATCGTCATCCTGCTGCCGCTGATGACCAGCGTAGTGATCCGCACCTTTGGCTGGATGGTAATTTTCGAGCGCGGCGGCATTATCGCAACGGCGCTGCATTCGCTCGGCCTCGTCAAGCGTAATTTCACCCTGATGCGCACCGAAACCGCGATCGTCATCGGCATGGTGCAAGTGCTGCTGCCCTTCATGACGCTATCAATCCTCGGCGTGATTTCACGCATCGATATCCGCCTTGAAGAGGCGGCCCGCACCATGGGCTGCTCCTTCCTGCAATCCTTCCGCCATGTGGTGCTGCCGCTGGCTATGCCCGGGATTGCCGCAGGCTCGCTTCTGGCCTTCACGCTTTCGGCCAGTTCCTTCGTCACGCCCAATCTTCTCGGCGGGCCGCGCCTTCAGGTTCTGGCGACATCGATCTACACATCGGTGACGCAAACACTGGACTGGCACTTCGCTGCCGCCCAGGCAGTCATTCTGTTCATCGGCATTGCACTGACGCTTCTGCCTTATATGAAACTCACCGGAGGCCGTCATGGTTAAGGCCGTTCCGCTCTGGCTGAAGATCGTCACTGTCATCTTCATCGCCCTTGTCGTCCTCGTCATGCTCGGCCCGCTTGTCGTGGTGATCGGCACATCCTTTTCGGCGAACCAGTTCATTGCCTTCCCGCCCAAGGGCTTCTCGCTTGAATGGTATCACAAGGTCCTGTCGTCCAGCGCCTATCTTGCCGCAGGCGGTTTGAGCCTGGCGCTGGCGCTGATGGTCACGCTCTCCTCCGTCACGATCGGCGGGGCGGCAGCCATTGCCGTCCATCGCCGTCAGCTGCCGAAATCGGATCTGATCGGCGCCGCCTTTCTCTCGCCGCTGATCCTGCCGACCATCATCTATGCCATCGGGCTTTTGATGTTCTGGAGTTCCGCTTTCGGACCGGTCTCCTTTGTAACGCTATGGATCGGCCACACGGTGATCACGCTGCCTTACGTGGTGCGCACCACGCTCGCCGTGCTCTCGGAAGCCGATCCCTTCGTTGAGGAAGCCGCCCGCACCATGGGGGCCGGGCGTATTCAGCGATTGATCTTCGTTGTCCTGCCGCAATGCGGGCCAGGGCTTGCCGCCGGCGCCTTCTTCGCCTTCAACATCTCCTTTGACGAGGCGGTTCTGTCGCTCTTCCTGCGCACGCCGGATCTCACCACGCTTCCCGTGCAGATCTACGGCCAGCTCGAGTTTTCGCCGGACCCCTCCGTTGCCGCCGTATCAACCATCATGATCGGGCTGACCGTCGTGCTGATTCTGGTGATTGACCGCGTCCTCGGCATCAAGAAATTCGCGAGTAGCTGAAATGTCCGATATACATCTCGACAATATCCGCAAATCCTATGGCCGGACCGAAGTGCTGCACGGCATTTCCCTTGAACTCGCCTCCGGTGAATTCGTCAGCCTTCTCGGGGCATCCGGCTGTGGCAAGACGACGCTACTGCGCTCAGTTGCAGGGCTTGAAAGCGTCACCGCCGGGCGTATCGTCATTGATGGGCAGGATGTGACGCAACTGCCGCCGGAAAGGCGCGACATCGCCATGATGTTCCAGTCCTATGCGCTGCTGCCGCATCTTTCCGTCAGCGAAAATGTCCGTTTCCCCTTACGTATGCGCCGGATCGGCAATCGCGAGGAACAGGCCGAAAGGGTAAAGGCAGCACTGGAGACCGTGCAGCTTTCCCATCTTTCCGAGCGCTTGCCGCGCCAGCTTTCCGGTGGGCAGCAGCAGCGCGTCGCGCTCGCCCGCGCCATCGTTTCCAATCCGAAAGTGCTGCTGCTTGACGAACCGCTGTCGAACCTTGATGCCAGGCTGCGCGAGGACATGCAGGTGGAACTGATCGAAATCCACCGCCGGCTCGGGCTTACCACACTCTTCGTCACCCATGACCAGGAAGAGGCCTTGAGCCTTTCCGACCGTGTTGTGCTGTTGAATGCGGGAACAGTGGAGCAGGAGGGCGCGCCCGCCGAAATCTATGCGGAGCCCGCAACCGCTTTTGTCTCAGGCTTTCTCGGCTCCGCCAATATTCTGCCCGCCCGGCTTGGCGCCGACGGCACGGCAAAACTGACAGACGGCCAGATCGTCGCCATCCCGCCGACATCGCTGACAGGTGATGTGCAGCTGGTGCTGCGGCAGGAAGACCTGTCGCTTGCAACAAAGGGCAACGGGCTTGCCGCTACCGTCAGAACCCGCGTCTTCCTCGGTGCCCGAAACCGTTACGTTCTGGAGCTCGCTGGTAAAACCATCAGACTTCTGACCGGCAATGAGATCATTCTTGAACCAGGGGCCAGCGTGACACTGCAGATCGACGCAGACCGTATCCGCGTCCTTGATCGCTGATCCCCTCCCCTTTTTCCAGTTTTCTCCTGCACCAGGGTGTTGCATGACGAATTTCGAGACCCGCCTTTTCATCAATGGCCGCTTCATTCAGGGCGAAGGTGTCAGCGATACCGCCTATGAACCGGCGACCGGCCGGGCGCTGACCTGGGTGGCCTCCGCCTCGCCCACGCAGGTCGATCAGGCGGTTCAGGCCGCCCACCGCGCCTTTCAGTCCTTCCGCCTGACGACACCGAAGGAGCGTTCGCTGGCACTTCTCGCCATCGCTGCGGAGATCGAGGGCAATGACGAGCTGGCCGCAATCGAATCCATCAATGCCGGCAAGCCGCTGCGTTATGTCAAAGCCGGTGAACTGGCCAATGTCGCCGATGTGTTCCGCTTTTTTGCCGCCGCCGCCCGTACCATGCCGGCATCAGCTGCCGGAAACTACCGCTCAGCAAAGATGACGAGCGCAATGCGGCGCGATCCGATCGGCGTGATCGCCCAGATCGCCCCGTGGAACTATCCTCTGCTGATGGCCGCCTGGAAGGTGGCCCCGGCGCTGGCCGCAGGCAATACCATCGTCATCAAACCCTCGGAGCACACACCGCTGAGCCTGCTGAAGCTTTGCGAGATTTTCGCCCGTCACTTGCCTGAGGGCGTCGTCAACGTGATTGCGGGCAATGGCCCCGATGTCGGCCAGGCGCTGATCTCGCATAATCTGGTGCGGATGATCTCGCTCACCGGTGATGTGCGCACCGGCCGTGCCGTTCTGGCGGCGGCGGCCGGTCCGATGATCAAGCGCACCCATCTGGAACTCGGCGGCAAGGCACCGGTCATCGTCGCCGATGATGCCGATCTCGACGTGCTGGTCGAAACACTGCGCGAGGCAAGCTTCTACAATGCCGGGCAGGACTGCACCGCCGCCTGCCGCATTCTCGTTGACCGCCGTCTGGAGAGCGAATTGACGGCACGGCTGGAAGCCATGATCGCAACGCTGGTCTATGGCGCGCCGGAGCGCGATGATGCCGAATTCGGGCCCGTCATCACAGCCGCCCATCGCGACAGGATCGCAGGCTTTGTCGATCGCGCCAGGGCTGACGGCGCCGATCTCGTCATTGGTGGCAAGGCGCCGGATCTCGATGGTTTCTTCTTCGAGCCGACCCTTTTGCGCGCCAATGCCGATGCCGAAATCGTCAACAAGGAAGTCTTCGGACCGGTGATCACCATTACGCCCTTCGACAGCGCCGAAGACGCACTCAGCTTTGCCAATCAGTCGGAATATGGCCTTGCTTCATCAATCTGGTCGCGCGATGCCGCCCGTGCTGCGTCTCTTGCGGCCCGGCTCGAATATGGTGTCACCTGGATCAATACCCATGGTGTTTTCGCCACCGAAATGCCCCATGGCGGCATGAAGAACTCCGGCTATGGTTCGGATCTCTCCATGCAGTCGCTGCTCGATTACACGCAAGTCCGCCACATCATGACAGCAGGTCTGTAAACGGCCTCTCGCGCCCTGATTGGCAACGCCCCGGAGGCCTGCTAGACCATGCCCATGCGCATCATCGACATGGCCACCTTTGTCTCTCTGGCCCGCAACCGCCATTTCGGCCGGACGGCACAGGAGCTCAACACCACCCAGCCGGCGATTTCCTCCCGGCTGGCCATTCTGGAGCGTGAATATGGCTGCCGGCTGATCGAGCGCGGCGACCGTGAATTCCGGCTGACAGCCGAAGGGGAACGCGCCCTTTCGACCTTTCAGGACGTCCTTGACCAGTTGACCGACCTTCGCTCCGAGCTGAAGAACGGCGGAGAAGGGGCCTCTCATATTATCCGCATTGGCGCTATCGACAGCGTCGTCGGCACATGGCTGCCGGATTTCATCGAAGCACTTCGCCAGTCCATGCCGAAACTGCGCGTCGAGGTGACGATTGAAGGAACCCGGGATCTGGTCGCCGGTATTCAACGCGGCGAGCTTGATCTGATCTTCGGCATCGAACCGGCAATCGGAGATGCTTTCCGCTCCTTTATCCTGTGCTATTTCGAGATGGTCTGGGCGGCAGCCCCGGCCACGATCGAGCGCGACCTGGTCTATGGCGTTGATGAATTATCGCAAATGCCGCTGGTGACCTTCCCAAAAGGCACGCCACCCTATACCTATGTTGCACCCTATTTTCAGGACGAACGCGTGCTGGCATCGAAACTGACGAGCTCGAATTCACTCTTCGCCATGATCAATCTCGTGATCGGCGGCTTCGGTGCTGCAGCCCTGCCGACCGTTGCCATTACGCGTGAACTGCGTGACGGCCTTCTGGAGCGGATGAATGTGACGAAACCCTTTCCGCCGATGCCGATCGTCGCCACCTATCAGACCACTGTCGGCCAGAACGTGCTGCGCCTCGTTGCAGAGGAAGCACGCCGCTCGGCAGAACGTTTCTGCGAAACGGCAGAACCCGACAGCGCCTGGGCGCCGATGCCGACGCGCTGACGTTTGCTGTCCCTGGCCCAGTGAATGAGCCCGGTCTGGCTCTCCCTGTCCTGAAGCAGGCATGATTTGGTACCGTCAAAGCAATGATCTTCCAAGGACGCATGACGATGGATGCCACCGTGAACCAGACCCTCGACGACTACTGGATGCCTTTTACGGCCAACCGGGCCTTCAAGGCCGATCCGCGCATTCTGGCGCGCGCTGAGGGCGTTCACTACTGGAATGACCGTGGCGAAAAGCTGATCGATGGTGTTTCAGGCCTCTTCACCACACCTTGCGGCCATGGCAGGCGCGAAATTGCAGAAGCCGTCGCAGCCCAGGTCACCGCGCTCGATTTCGCGCCGCCGTTTCAGTTCGGCACGCCCGGTGCCTTCAGGCTTGCCACCGAGATCGCCAAACTGACGCCGGAGGGCATGAACAAGATCTTCTTCGGCAATTCCGGCTCGGAAGCCGTTGAATCTGCCATCAAGATCGCCATTCAGTATCATCGCCGCCGGGGCGAAGCCCAGCGCCAGCGCATTGTCGGCCGTGAAAAGGCCTATCACGGCGTCAACTTCGCAGGCTGGTCGGTCGGCGGCATGGTCAAGAACCGCGAGCAGTTCGGCCTTGGAATGCCCGGTGTTTCGCATATCCGACATACCCAGCAGGATTTTTCCCTCAAGACCACGGGCCAGGCGGAAACCGGCGCCGATCTTGCCGACGACCTTCAGCGCCAGATCGACCTCTATGGCGCCGATACGATCGCCGCTTGTATCGTCGAACCGATCTCCGGCTCTGTCGGCATTCTCGTGCCGCCGAAGGGCTATCTCGAGCGGCTCCGCAAGATCTGCTCTGACAATGGTATTCTGCTGATCTTTGACGAAGTCATCACCGGTTTCGGGCGCACCGGCAAGGCCTTTGCCGCCCAAAGCTTCGGCGTGACGCCGGATTTGATGACCATGGCCAAGGCGATTACCAACGGCAATATCCCGATGGCGGCGGTTGCGGTGCAGGATGATGTCTATCACGCAATCGTTGACAATTCGCCGGATGCCATTGAGTTCCTGCATGGCTATACCTGGTCGGCAAGTCCGATTGCCTGTGCGGCGTCCCTAGCAACGCTGAAGATCTATCATGACGAGGAGCTGTTTTCCCGTGCTGAAGCCGCAAGTCCCGGCTTCCTGGCCCGTGTCGAGGATCTCGCCGCGACCATGCCGGTCGTTACAGGCGTGCGCGGCTATGGCCTTCTCGCTGGTATCGACCTTGCGCAGGGGGAAAAGCCCGGAAGCCGCGGCTTTGCCACACTGAAGGCCCTTTATGCCGCCGGCGCGGTTCTTCGCGTCACCAATGACACGATCATTCTGGCCCCCTCCTTCATCATGACCGATAACGACTATGACCAGTTGTTCGACACGCTGAAGTCGGTCCTGTCAGCCATCTGATCCGCCGGCCCGCGCCGTCAGTCATCTGCCGGGGCGGGCATGCTTCATATCCTTCGCCGGACATGGGCCCGGAAAGGCCTGCAATCGTGAGCATTCTTGTTTCCGTCGCCGTCATCCTGCTGGCAGCCGCCTTTCGCGGTGTCACCGGCTTCGGCTTCGCCCTGATCGCCATGATCGGGCTCAGCCCCTTTTTCAGTGCCAGTCTTCTGGCACCGCTCGTCATCGCCTCGGACCTAATGGTCACCGGGCTTATCCTCGCTGAGCGCAAGGGCGCCCCCGTTGACTGGCCAAGCTTCACGCTGATGTTTGTCTTCGGCATCATCGGCGCCGCCTTCGGCCCGCTTTTCGCCCATGCCATCGATGACGACACCGCCAAATTCTGCATCGGGCTTGCCGTTCTGGCAGCAGCCCTTGTGTCAATGGTGAAGAAGCCCCCTGCCCTTCTGGCAACACCGGCTGCCGGAATGGTCGCCTCGCTCATCGTCGGCTTCCTGCTGTCAGCTTTTGCTGCCGGCGGGCCGATCGTTGTCGCCTGGCTTCTGGCAAAAAGGCTCGCGCCGGATCGCTTTCGCGGCACACTCGCGCTGTTCTTCGGCCTGATCGACTTGATGACGCTGATCATGCGTTTTGCCTATGGCACCGTTCCGGATGGCTTTGCTGGTCAACTCGTCCTGTTCCTGCCGGTAACACTCGCCGGATATCTGATCGGCCTTTTTGCCGTCAGGCGCATGACCAGCGAGCACTGGCGCTTCTTCACCCGCTATGGCCTGTTCTTCATCGCGCTCATTGGTGCATTGCGGGCCGCCGTCTCCGCCTTCCGGCTGTGACAGAGGCAATCGGCACAATCACAAGTTAATCGGAGAAAGTGAATTTTACCTAAGCCAGAAAGTTCTTAAACTCGTGCTTTCACAAGCTGGCAGAGAGAGAACCATGGGGCTGAAACACATTGCATTCGATGCGCAACCCGCGGTCGGAGCCAAGCCTGACGAAGAATGCCCGCGACGGATCATCAAGAAAAAACAATGCGCAAACGTAAATTTGAAGCTGAACTTCCAGCGCCTCTGCCAAATCCGTGAAGAGGAAGAGAAACAGCAAAGGCAAAAGGCGCTTTCGGCCAATCTTGCCGAAATTGCCACGATCCGGACGCTCACACTTGCCGATACGATAGATCGTCTTGCCAATATGCGGCTGAAAGAGCGAGGCGTTTGGCAGCAACGGCATCCGTCCGCGCCCATCATGCGCCGGAAATCGCCTCTGCTTCCCGATCCAAAACCGCAGAACCAGGAGATACAGCCCGCCGCCTCGCACAAGGATGACGTGGCTGACAACAAAAACGCCCACCGGGGGAGGAGGATCCGGCGAGCGTCATTGTAACAGACTGACGATTGGGAGGAGGAGGGTCATCAGCCCTATCGAAACCACACTGGGAGGAGGAATGCGCGGTTTCGAAACCATTGACCGGTCGAACATGACCGGCAGAAATTCCTAGAAGGATGCCTTGCGGGCGACGCGATGAATATCCTGCCGGGCAATGCCCAGATCGGCCAGTTCGCGCTCGCTCATGCGGCCCAGCTCGCCGACGGTCTTGCGATATTTGATCCAGCTGGTGAAAGAACGTGCCATACCCATTGTCTTATCCCCTTTCGGGACCTTTCCAAGCCCGTTCTTAACCGGGCTCATCAACTTCGATGGGCTTGATATAGGCGCACTGTATCGTTTCAGGCAGCCGGTTTCGTTCAAAGCGGCCATGCATTTTTCGCAAGGCTCGGCAAACCATCAAGGCAACCCGCACGAAGACCATGCCAAATCAGGCCTCGTCTTCATCCGATGGCTTGTAGCCGAGAAGTCTGAGCGCATTCAGCGTCACCAGAACCGTGGCGCCCGTATCAGCCATGATCGCAATCCACAATCCGGTGATACCGAGGATGGAGGTTACGAGAAAAATCGCCTTCAAACCCAGTGCAAAACCGATATTCTGGTGAATATTGCCCATAGCTGCCCGCGACAGACGGATCAGCGCCGGGATATCGGAGACGCGGTTACGCAGGATGGCGGCATCCGCCGTTTCCATGGCGACATCGGTTCCCGATCCCATGGCGACGCCAACATTGGCCTGTTTCAGCGCCGGTGCATCATTGATGCCATCACCAACCATGATGACGCCCTCGCCTGTCATCGCGCGAATAGCGCCAAGTTTGTCATCGGGCATCATCCCGGCCCTGACGGCAATACCAAGCTCGCCGGCAATCGCCTTGGCGGTGCGCTCATTATCACCAGTCAGCATGACTGAAGAAATGCCCATGGTCTTCAGCGCTGCAATCGCCGCGCTTGCATCAGGCCGCGGATCATCGCGAAGCGCGATCAGACCTTCCAGCCGATCCTCGGCGAGAACGACGACCGTGGTCTTGCCAGCAGCTTCAAGCGCACCGATCCGTTGATCGACCTTCGATGTGACCAGCCCGGTCCGCCTGGCAAAATCAGGTTTGACGACACGCAGCAAAACCCCGTCAAGCCGCGCCTCAGCCCCCTCCCCCGGCAAAACCTTTGCTTCGCTTGTCGCAGGAACAGCGACATTTTTTTCTTCCGCGCAGGAAAGAATGGCAAGCGCCAGCGGATGGTTCGATCCGGCCTCGACCGCTGCTGCGAGCCGTAACAATGCAGTTTCGTCCCGGGTTACGGCGACAATATCGGTAACCTGCGGTTTGCCGTGTGTCAGTGTCCCGGTCTTGTCAAAAGCGACATGGCGGATTTTCGCCGTCGCCTCAATCGCCGCCCCCCCTTTGACCAGCAAACCATGGCGGGCACCAGACGATAGCGCCGAGGCAATTGATGCAGGAACAGAAATCACCAGGGCACAGGGGCAGCCGATCAGAAGCAGCGCCAGCCCGCGATAGATCCAGTCATCCCAGGGCTGGCCCGCAAGCAGTGGCGGCAGAAGAATGGTCAGAAGCGCAAGGCCAACAATCGCGGGCATGTAATAACGGCTGAAGCGGTCGATAAAGCGTTCCGTCGGCGCACGCGCACTCTCCGCCTCTTCGACAAGGCGGATGATCCGGGCAATCGTATTGTCTTGCGGCTTCGTGTTGACCGCTATCCGAAGGGCTGCCTCGGTATTGATCGACCCGGCATAAACCGGACTGCCTGGCCGTTTGGTCACCGGTACGCTTTCGCCGGTCACCGGGCTTTCATCGACGCCTGAAATGCCTTCAATGATATCGCCATCGGCCGGCACGCGCTCGCCAGGGCGCACCAGCACGGTCTGACCGATCTTGAGGCTGGAAGCTGGAACCTCCTGCGTTGTGCCGTCAATCTCGAGCAATGCCGTCTTCGGCACCAGATTGGCCAGCGCGCGAATACCGGCGCGCGCACGATTGGCAGCAACACCTTCGAGAACTTCCCCCACGGCAAAGAGGAAGACGACAAGAGCGGCCTCTTCCGCAGCACCGATAAACAGCGCGCCGAGGGCTGCAACGGTCATCAGGCTTTCAATGGTAAAGGGCTGCCCGGTTTGCAGCAGCAAAAAGGCACGTCTTGCCACCGGTGCAAGACCGACAAGCGAAGCGATGACGAAAGGCCAGAGGCCAAGCGCGGGCAAGGCGATCTCGGCGATCCAAGCCAGAACCAGCAAGGCGCCAGAAAGTAGGACCAAACGTCCTTTCGATGTCTGATACCAGCTTTGATCGGGTTCTGCTTCTTCGTGCCCATGACTATGGGTTTCGGATTGTGCATGGGCGTGATGGTGGTGGTGATCTTGGCCGCAGTCGTGATCAGATGCGTGTTGGTGTGTCTGCGTATTATCGGACGCTGCTTGGCTGGCGGTAATGCCGTAACCAAGCGCACGAACGGCCTTTTCAACGGCCTGTCGGTTGCCGTTGTCAGGGTCAAGATCGAGTTTCAATCGCTCGCTCATCAAGGCAATGTCGACATTCGAGACGCCGGGAATCCGTTCTACGGCATGACGGACCTTGGCGACACATGAAGCACAGTCCATGCCTTTCACCTGCCATTCCATCCGATTTTCAGCCTTAGCCATCCTGCTCTCCGCATGGTTTGGTTGCGCTTCTTTCGGTCTTAAGCCCTCTAGTAACTAGAGGTTCAAGCCCTGTTGCGGAGGAAACGCGATCGCCCGGCAGATAGAGATTGGCTAAGCTGCGTGCTGATTTTGAGCACGGGTGAGGTGTTTTCAGCTAATTTCTCCGCCTCCGAGAGATAGGTCCGACGAAAGTGGCTTGAAACAAGAAAATCATCGATCGTCGTCTGACCATTTTCAATTTTCTTAGTAATTAGAGTAAGATATGCTGATGGATTGGTGATATTCTCTCCCATTTCGTAGAGCACGGCGATGGCGAGAGCGGTATTGCGACTGCCGAGTTTTATCCGGGAGGCGTTGAGTGTTGCGGTGGGGATGGCTAATAGCCGGGCGGCGATATCGGATGCTCTGACAAGACTGTCGGGAGCAGGTCTGAGACCGGACAGGATATCCTTGCTGAAGTTCGGTAGATTTTTCAGACTGTCTGCCAGTCGATGCGGCCTGCGATCAATTTGAAGATCCGTTTTGGTTTTATATTCTGGTGTTTGGTCTTCTATGTGGCGCTCATTTTGCGGTTCACTGGCGCTCAGAATTTCAACATTTGTGAGCTTTTCCAATAGCTTGTCGAGATCGCTCAAGAGCGCCGAGAAGGCGTGCAGGATGGCGCGTGCATCATCGATGCCAAGGCGTGGAGACAGCTTTCCACTCAGGTCGGCATAGGCGTCTTGAAACCGGGCTGCGGCGTCGTGTCTTTCGCAAGCGCTGAGAAAAACGATCCCCTTGGCGAGGCCACGACGCGTCGTGGTGATCTGCTCGCGGAGCCGACGCTTGGTTTCGCGTTCTGCTTTCGCCTTTTCAGCAAGCGCGTGAAACTCCGCCTGCCGGGCAATCAGCGGGGAGAGGTCGAAGCCATAGGCGTAGTCGAGCTTTCCCCCGGCAGACCGGCGGGCATAGCGCTTTCCATTTGGGCTGTCGCGGCGGATGATGATGCCAGCCTCGACCAGAAGCGCCAGATGCCGCCGAAGCGTGGCTGGTGAGATGCCATTGGCCCGGTCGGCAAGCGTTGTGTTGCTCGGAAAGACCACCAGAGCCGGTCCGCTGCGCAGCGTTCTGTCCGGGTAGAAGGACAAGAGTGCATTGACGATGGTGAGTGAGCGGTCGGTAAGGCCGAGGGCGGGTGCCGCTGCCCGCAGCTTGCGGAACGCCAGCCATTTGTCTTCGCTGACCTCGCTATTCAGCCTTCGTACAGCTTGTTGTGTTGAAATTTGCGCATGTGAAAGCGCTCGCCGCCCGAAGGACGTCGACAAGATTTCGCTATGCATGTCTTCTACCTTTCGACAGGCAAAAGAAATCCACCCCCAAAACGAGAAATTTCGTTTCAGGCTATTGACTGTGTTTTCAGGAAATGCGACTCAAAGGGTGCTTAGTACTTCGAGAGGCTTCCGGATTTCACATTCGGGGGCCTTTCTTTTGCGGTTCTGCATGTCCTCTTTCAAATGATGATTGTTGGTTTTCAGCGGCCTCACTGTGAGGCGGTTTTCGTTGACTTATGGCATGTCTCCTTTGGTTTTGCTGGCACCTTCTGCCAGGTATTCGTTGACCAGCCCCTCCATGCGTGTGCTGATCCATTCGGCAAAATCCGCTTCTGCCTTGGGAATAACCAGCGTTGTGCCGGAAGGGGTCGACTTGAGCCGGCCAAAGATACGACCGTCAGCCGTGACTTCGCGGCTTTCAGGTGGCACTGCCGTCCCCCCTGCCCTGCCCTTTGCCGCCTTGGTGGCAAGTGCCATGCGGCGAATGCCATCGGCGGCCTGGAAGTCAGCATCAGCAAACAGGGCTCGCACACGATCAGCGGCTTCTGTTCCACCCTGTTCAAGCAGTTCGGCAAAGGCGAGCCATTTCGGCCGGCCGACATTTTTCGCCCGGCCGATACCAAGCACGATATCGAGCGGCAGGCTGGACGAAACTTTCAGCATCAGCGAGACCGGTGTTTTCGACAGGCTGAGCGTGCGCCCGATGGCACCGCCGGAAAAGCCCGCATCGCGTAGCTTGGCAGCCCAAACTGCCTGCTCTATCCACGTCAGGTTCTCACGAACGCCGTTTTCGAGGCTCTGCTCGATCAGGAGATCATTGTCGCTGAGCGTGCGGACATAGGCTTTGACGCGAATAGTGTCGGGTTTATCGCTTTGGGTAATCAGAGACTTGATCGCGGCCAGCCGCCGGTGGCCATAGGCAAGCTGATAACGTTCGCCTCCATCGGGATGCGGGCGAACAAGGATTGGGATTTTCTGTCCTTCGGCAGCAATGGAAGCAGCCAGCTCTTCGATTTCCGTCTCGACTTCGGGATCGTTTTCAAAACGGTCCTGAAAGGGGGAGCTATCGATAGCTGTGGGATCGAGGCTGACAATACTGTCTTCCGACAGGCCGGAGAGTGCCTTGCCGACATTGGCGATCACGGGCGAACTCCGCCGGGCGCGATGGCCGAGGCCTTGCGGCCTTGGCGCCTCGCCTTCCGCCGGGGGATTGACCGCCCCTTCGGACATCATTTTGAGGATGCTTTTCTTCATACCGGCCTGCCCCAGACACTTTTCAGGAGTTCGAGTATTTCACAATTGACGGCATCCGCGCTTTCGAGCGCGCGTTTGTAGGTCTCCCGCCCCACTTCGCCGCTTTCAAGTTCATAAAGCGACTTCTTTGCGACCCCGGCGCCGGCAATCGCGGTTGATTCCACAGCATCGGCGACCAGAACATCCTCACCGAACAGCCGGCGCATGACGCTCGACATATATTTTTGCGGCCCGTCATTCGGATTGACCCGGGTAAGCAGAAAACGGAGGAAGTCATGATTGAACTGGGCGCCGAACTGCTCCAGCGTTTCCGACAGGTCAGAGATCATGATCAGGAACTGGTTGCATGAGGCCACATCGAGCATGGCCGGGTGAACGGTGACGATCAGCCCGGTCGCGGCATAAAGTGCCGCAAGTGTCGCATAGCCAAGCGATGGCGGTGTATCGATGATGACGAAGTCGTAGCTGTCTTCAACCGAAGCGATGGCATTGTTCAGACGCTCGAAGAAAAGACCGAGAATGTCGCGGTCGCGCGAGGCGAGATAGGCAGGCGTATCGAATTCGAAATCCATCAATTCGAGATTGCCCGGGACAAGATCGACACCGGGGAAATAGGTCTGACGAATGACGTCCGCGAGCGGACGCCTTTCGCTGTCATAGCGCAACGCGGCATAAACGGTCTCATTCTCGGCGACATCGAATTCGGGTTGCAGGCCGAAGATCGACGTCAGTGAGGCCTGGGGGTCGAGATCGAGGCACAGGACACGATAGCCCTGAAGCGCCAGATAATGCGACAGATGCGAGGATGTGGTGGTTTTGGAACTGCCGCCCTTGAAATTGGCCACGGCAATGATCTGCAGTTTCTCGCCTTCCCGGCGCCGTGGCCAGAGCCTCAACGCATCGTCAGGCCGGCGTTCGGCCAGGAAGTGACGGAGTTCCAGCATCTGATCAATTGTGTAGATGCGGCGATTGTTGTCGGCGCGATGCGGTTGCGGTCCCTTCCCGTCAATGGTCAGCGCCCGCAACGTGCTTTCCGGGATATCGAGAAGGCGCACGAGATCGGAGGTCGAAAACGTTCTGGTGAAAGCTTTTTCGGCCTCTGGCGGATACATGCGATGACGCATATCCTGAAGCTCATTCGACAGGCGGAGGGTATAGTCCTCAATCTTCGCGGCCGTGTTGGTTTCGATGTTTTCTGCGAGCTTGTCGTTCATTTGACGGTTTTCATCCCGAAATGGCAAAATTTACGCTAAGGCTGCATGATCGCCTGCGATTCTGCAAGATATTTTTATTTAACAGAAGGTTAATGGCTACCTTGGTGAGTATAGCGCGACTGCTTGGCAGTCTTGCGACGGAATTGCTTGCAGCCAAAGGGTTTCAGCCCCCTATTCGCGGTTCTGTCCGGATGGTTCTTTTTTAGGAAGATCGGGTTTGCGGCTTTATTATTATAGGCACCTGTATCGATCATCTGTTTTCAATTGAAAACAGGCTCAACATGATTTGCGTTGAACCAGTTAAAAATCTAGGTGCTACGAGATCGGGCTTGGCGTGTCTAGTTTTCAATTGAAAACTTTTCCGCCGATTTGTCAGCTTTGAGACGCGAGAAGTGTTCCGATCCTTGTAATATCGATATTGCCGCCGGATATGATGATTCCAACCCGCTTGCCTGTGACTGGCACGATGTTGAAAAGGGCGGCGGCGGCGGCCAGGCAGCCTGTCGGCTCAACAGTGATTTTCATCCGTTCAAGGAAAAAGGCCATGGCCTTGACCAGATCGCTGTCGCTGACCGTGACGATGTCATCGACATATTCGGTGATGATCGGGAAATTGTAATGGCCGAGATGTGTGGTCATGGCGCCATCGGCCAGCGTCTTGGGAACGGCGATCTCGACAATCTTGCCGCTGCGGAACGATTGCTGCCCGTCATTGCCCGCCTCGGGTTCTACTCCGATAACCTTGATGGACGGATTGATCGCTTTGGCCGCAAGCGCCGTTCCGGCAAGCAGGCCGCCGCCGCCAAGCGGGGCGAGGAGCACATCAAGCGTTCCAGCAGCCTCAAGAAGTTCCTTGGCGGCCGTGCCCTGCCCGGCGATGACATGCGGATGATCATAGGGTGGGATCAGCGTCAATCCCTTCTCTTCGGCCAAGGCCGCACCGATGGTTTCGCGGTTCTCTGTGTAGCGGTCATAGGTGTGGATGGTGCCGCCATAGCCCTTGGTCGCTGCCATTTTCACCGCAGGGGCGTCGGCCGGCATGATAATGGTCGCAGCGCAGCCAAGCAGGCGGGAAGCCAAGGCGACGGCCTGCGCATGATTGCCTGAGGAATAGGTGACCACGCCTCGCGCGCGTTCCTCCGGTGTCAGTGCGGCAATGGCATTATAGGCGCCGCGAAACTTGAAAGCGCCGATCCGCTGAAAGTTCTCTGCTTTGAAATACAGCTTGGCACCCGTGAGGGCATCAGCCGTTGTGGATGTCAGAACCGGCGTTTCATGCGCCGCTCCTTTGATCCTGCTCGCAGCAGCAACGACGTCTGAATAGTCGGGAAAGGGAAGGGCATTTGTGGAGGGCATGGCAATCGCTTTGTCAAAGGACTCAGGAGTCCAGATTTTACCGAGGCAAAGGGTGGAAGTGAAGCCGATATCTTACCCTGTCAATGCTAGGGGAAAACAGATCTTTCCTCGGACCGTGCCAAAGTCGCCGTCAATAATGTCAATTGCGATTTCACTGTCGCGGCGCTGGTCGTGTGGCTTTCTGACGATTGATCATCTGTGCGGCGTCATGATTTCGGCTGGTTCCCGACCCGTGTTCAGGATCAACCGCGCTCCCGTTGCGCGGCCGCTGTCGTCGGTCTGAAATTCGACCGCCGCATCACAGCCTTCGCCCGAGAGGAAATAAAGCAGAGCCAGCGTCGTTGCCAGGCTGTCATAGCGGTCGATCGGATGCGGTCTGAACCCGCGAAAGATTTCGACTAGCCCGGTGATGTCATCGGGCGCTGTGGCGGGTGCCAGGGAAAGCCTGGCCGCGCATCGCTCGATGACGCGACGGCCCAGACGGGAGCCGCGCAGCATTGCGATCCTTGCCTTGAAATGCGCGAGAACGAGGCGAGGGAAGAGCAGGGTGGCGGCTGAGGCGGCAATCTCCAGCCTGTCGTCAGGATGATTGGCAAGGTCAGCGCAACCCGCCAATCCGGCATAGACCGGCGCCCTCGTGGCGGTGGCCTGATCGTCTATGCTGTAGCGGCTGCTGTTCTTGGGCATGTCTTCGTCTTTTCTGGCGTCATTCTGTATGGCGTCCAAACGGCCACCGAGTGGCGATGATCGCCGGACCAATGCGTCTTCATCGCGTCAATGGCTGACGCTGTTGCCGTTTTTCAGATGACGATCCGGCTGAGGCAGGCAGCCTGTTTCCTCGGACCGGACAGGCTGCTGAAAGATCTTCTGGTCAAAATCACCGTGTGGTTTTGTGCCGCCATAAATGCAATCAATAGTAGATGAAAGGAAATATTAAACATCTATAGTCGCATTATAATGGGCACTGCTTTATCAGGGGCACAGCGCGATGTTTCGTGTTACGCTGGCCAGTGTGTCAGATTCGCAGGCAAATCAGCGGTATCGTTGATCCCGACAGGATGTGCGGTTATAGATAGATATCCGCTACAAAGCGCTCGAATCAAAGGACGTACCATGCCGGGGCCTGCCAAGCAGGGCACAGAGACCTCAGATTTGCCTGTTCCACAAATACCGGGCTGGGCGATATCGCGACGAAATCGCGAGAGCCTTGCCGATGCGGCCTTTGCTGCGGGAGCGGCGCTGAAATGCCTTGATGATCTGAGCGTGCGTGCGCCAGTCTGGGCGGGGTGCTGGCGCAATAGACAGGCGCTTCGTTGCGCGGCAGCGGCGGTGCGCCTTGCCGGCCGGCGTGAAGATGAGGCGATGCTGCGGGATGCGGTTTTGCTGACGCCACCAGATGGCGATCCGGGACCAGCCGGTGCCATGGTTTCAGGCTTTGCCGGGCTATCAGCGCGTGACAGCGGCATCGGCGCTGCGCGGGTTCGCAATCTTGCTGTCGCTCTCGGCTTGCCCTCGCCGCAGCTGATCGATGCAGCAATCGACCTTCTTGACGATGCGCTCCAGTCGGCAAGTGCTCCGCCCATTGCCGCAGCCGAGCTTGTCCGGCGTTGCTACGAGAACCATCCTGAAGCAGAAGCGTTGGCCTTTGGGCTGGCCGATCTCGTGATTGCCAATCGGCTGAACTGGACACATCCTGTGCCACTTATGATGACGGCGCGCTATGGAGCCGCCTTTCGCTCCGGGCAGGGCAGGGGGCGTATCATGCCGGGTGATACAGGTTTTGCGGCTGCCGTTGCGATGGCGGTTGTGGAAAGCGCCGACATGGCACTCAGACTTGCATCAACTGTTGCAAGGGGGGCGGATCGCCTGCTTGCCGCACGACGTCAGGTCCGCACCAAGGGTGCCGATCGGATCTATGCGATGCTTCTTGGACAGGATGCCGTGCCGGCCACCGTGCCGGCCTCGGGTCTGTCACGCTGGGCGTCGATGCGGATGTTTCAGCGACTGGAGGCACTTGGTGCCGTGCGTGAATTGTCGGGCCGTTCCTCTTTTCGCATCTACGGGATTTGATCATGGCGAATACGGGATCAGCAAGACCAGCGCGGCGGCGCAGCCGGACCGATCGGCAGGAGAGGCTTTTCGATCGCGAGCTTCAGCATTTGCCGCAGGCGCTCAGGTGGCGTGAGTGGATGCAACGGGTCGAGGCGGTGATCTTTGCAGCCTCGGAGCCTGTTCCGCGTGATGTCCTGTCACCGCTTGTCGGCACGGCATGCAGCATCGATCTGCTGATTGATGATCTCAATACCGAGCTTGCCGACCGGCCCTATGAACTGGTTTTCGTGGCTGGCGGCTGGCAACATCGTACGCGTCCGCGCTTCGCCGATGCGATCCGTGCAGCAACGGTGCCAACGCGCTCGGCCACGGCGGCGCTGTCTGAATATGAGACAACGGTGCTGGCAGCGATCGGCTATCTTCAGCCAATCACGCGCAGCCAGCTATCGGCGATTTTCGGCCGCGAAGTCAGCCGCGATACGATCGGTTCCCTGCGCGGCGCCGGTATGATCACATCGGGGCCGCGCAGTCCGACGCCGGGCGCGCCCTATACCTATGTGACAACGATGCAGTTCCTTTCAGCGTTCGGCATGGAGAGCCTGCGCGAACTGCCGGATATAGAAGCGCTCAATGATGCCGGGCTTTTGCAGAACGAGACAGTGCCGGTCGAGGCCGACATTCCGGTCGATCCGCTGGACGAATAAGATCTTACAGGGCCAGCATCGCCAGGACGCGCTCGGCAAGGCGACGTGATGCCGGGCGCGGCAGCCAGGCGAGCGACAGGGTCAGGTCATAGGCCGGGCCAAGTGCAATCGCGCCAAGCGGGGCCTTCATGGTCATGAAGGCGGAGCGCGGCAGAACCGCGACGAAGCCATGCTCCAAAAGGAGATTGACGATCACGGGCAGGGAGTCCACTTCAAGCAGATGCATCGCGTCCCGTTCACTGTCGCTCAGATGGGCGGCAATCAGGGTCGTTGCCTTCTGTCGCAACCCGCTTCTCAGGCTTGGAACGACGATCGGCTGCTCCTTCAGGATGGTTTCCAGCTTTCCCGAGGGACCGGAAAAAAGCGCTTCATGTCCGACAAGCGCCAGACCCGTCCGGGCAATGACGCGGCGCTCAAGCGGTTCGCTGACATGGTCGACATCCAGCAATGCGAGATCATAGATGCCGCGCTGAAGCCCGTTGAGGAGATCCTCGGCCGTGGTGGAGGAGATGAAAAGCGGATGAGCAGGGCGTTCGCTCATCCAGCGCGCCGCGAGCGCGGCAAGACTTTTGGCGATGCTGCTTTCCGGGCCAAGCGGAATGATGGAGCCAAGCCGGCCCGTTGCCTCGGCGCGACGAAACTGGTGACCGGCCGTGCGGGTCAGACGTCGCCATATCGCTTCCATGACTTCGGCATGGGCAAGGACGTCCGTGCCATCGGGCAGCAGGGTGATCCCGTCCGGCGCGCGCGCCAGCAAGGGGCGCCCGAAGGCCTTTTCAAGGCTCGACATCTGGCGCGATAATTGCGGCTGGCCGATGCGGATCGTCATGGCTGCCTTTCGGATGCTGCCGCTGCGTGCCACTTCGCAAAAGCGGAACAATGCGGGAAGTGACACGGAAAACCGTGTCGGATCCTGACGGGAGAGCGCTGCCAGATCGCGGGCTGCATCGGCACAGCGGGCAATGTCCGGCATCAGCCTGCGTCCCTCAAGGGTTGCGACAAGGCGCTGGCCTGCCGCTCGAAACAGATTTTGTGCAAGAGCGCTTTCGACGCGCTCAACGGCAGCGGCGACATTGGCGGCCGGGCGGCCCAGAGCGCGGGCAGCGGCACGAATGCCGCCGGCGCGAAAAACCCGTTCAACCGCGATGAAGGACCAGCTATCCATCATGCCTCCATTTTGAGCAGAACCGACGATGCGTAAAAATGATGCATCACCCGTTCAGGATCTGGGATATGCTCTTTTGGTCACTTATCCAATAGGCTTTTTTCAACGCAGGCCGAACGGTGCTGAAACGGGTAAGGATGGAGCATATTGGGAAGATCGATCCCTGTTTTTCCACGGCCTGATCTGCCCTAAGGTCTGCCAAAGTGCCATGCCCAGGAGATGAAATCATGCATCCGCCGCTCGAAACGATCATGCTGACTGGCAAGCCGCTGAGCTTTGCGTCCTTGGCGAAGATCGGCGCCGGGCGTGCCCTTCCGGTCATGACCCAGGCTGGCATTGAGCGGATCAACCGGGCGCGTGGCGTGGTTGAAGACCAGCTTGCCCATGGTGCCAGCATTTACGGTGCCAATACCGGCGTCGGTGCGATGAAGGATGTCGAGTGGACGCCGGAAATGCTTCAGGATTTCAATCTCGGTCTGGTGCGCGCGCATCATTTCGGAACGGGTGAGGCCTTTCCGGTTGATGTGGTGCGCAATGCGATTGCCATCCGCATCAATACGGCACTCACCGGGCGTGTTGGCTGCTCGCTGGATCTGGTCGAGGCGTTCAGCGATTTGTTGCGGACCGATTGCATTCCGGTCGTGCGCCGCACCGGCTCGATCGGCTGTGCCGATATCGGTTTGATGGGGCAGGTGGGGGCCGCTCTGACCGGCGTTGGCGAAGCCTTCTACCGTGGGGAGCGCATGCCGGTCACGGAAGCGTTTGAAAAAGCCGGGCTGAAACCGCTGTCGATGGAGCCGCGTGATTCACTTGCCTCTTTCTCGCTGAATGCGGTTGGCTATGCCTCTTCGGCTTCCGCCCTGCACAAGGCGGCTCTGGCCGTGCGCGTACTGCTGGCGACGGGACTTGCCGTAGCCGGTTCGCTCGGCGCCTCGCGTGCGCCCTGGCGCTCGGTGGTGGAGGTTGGCACGGTCGCGCATGCGGAGATCGGCAGCTGGCTCATGCGGTCCGCCGAGGCATGGCCCTGGGCTGAAGCAACCCATATTCAGGATCCACTCAGCCTCAGAATGATGCCGCAGGTCTTCGGGACGGCGATTGAAAGCCTTGCGATTGCCGGGAAAACGCTGCTTGAGGCGACGGGCCGCACGGATGACAACCCGGTGGTGATCGGCAACGAGGTGCTCACTTCCGGCGGTTCGCTTCCGCTTGATGTCACGATCTACCTTCAGGCAGCCCAGATCTCGATTGCCCATGTGGCGCGCAACATCTACAATCGCAGCGTGATCCTTGCCAATGGCGGCCGCCGTGATCTGCCGGTCAATCTGGTGCCGCCGGGGACCGTTGCAACGGGGTTTGGCCCGCTGCTGAAACTTGCGGGTGACATGTTCGTGCGAACATTGTCGCTGACCGCACCGATCTCGCCCCAGGCCCTTGTGGTCGCGGGGGGGATTGAAGACGAAGCCGCCTTCCTGCCGCTGGTGGTGGAGCGCTTCGAGCGACAGGTCCGCGCGTTGCGACGCATGGCAGGCCTGGAGGCGCTGCTGGCAGCGCAGGCGATTGATTTGACAGGTGATTGTCCGAGCGGAATCGCGGCCTATATCTACGAGATCGTCCGGAAACATTCCGCATTTTACCGCAAGGACCGGCCGATATCGGCCGAGGTCGAACAGATCGAGGAGGAGCTCGGATCGGACGCGACCATGGCGGCATTGATAGGCCAGGCGCCGCTTTCCATTCTCGATTGTTTTTTTGCTCTTGCGCCGTTGTCAACGGCATCCGCATGATGACCTGACGTCGGACCTGAACCGCACCAAGAGGGAAACGAAAATGAAACGTCTTTTGCAATTTTCCGGCATGCTCGCTCTTGCCGCTTTCACCGCCTTCTCCGCCGCTGCTGCTGATCCGGTCGTGGTGTCCTCGAAGATCGACACCGAGGGTGGCGTGCTCGGCAACATCATCCTTCAGGCTCTGAAGGCCAATGACATTGCCGTGACCAACAAGATCCAGCTCGGCGGGACACCGATTGTTCGCCAGGCGATTATTCAGGGGCAGATTGACATCTATCCCGAATATACCGGCAATGCCGCCTTCTTCTTCAACAAGACTGACCTTCCTGTCTGGAACAATGCCCAGCAGGGCTATGAGGAAGCCAAGAAGCTCGACTACGACGCCAACAAGATCGTCTGGCTGACACCGGCCAACGCCAACAATACCTGGGCGATCGCCCTCCGCAAGGACATTGCCGAGGAAAACAATCTCACCGATCTGACCGAGCTCGGCCAGTACGTCTCTGGCGGCGGCAAGATCAAGCTGGCAGCCTCGTCCGAATTCGTTACCTCGGCCTCGGCGCTTCCGGCATTCGAGAAGGCCTATGACTTCCACCTCGATTCAAGCCAGCTGATCACGCTTTCCGGTGGCGATACGGCGGCGACCATTGCCGCTGCTGCCAACCAGACTTCCGGTGCCAATGCGGCAATGGTCTACGGTACCGACGGTGGCATCGCGCCGTCCGGTCTGAAGGTGATGACGGATGACAAGGGTGTGCAGCCGGTCTATCTGCCGACCCCGATCATCCGCGAAGCGGTCCTGAACGAATATCCGGCCATCGCCGATATCTTGAAGCCGATCTTCGAGGCGCTCGATCTTGAAACGCTTCAGGATCTGAACGGCCGTGTTCAGGTCGGTGGCGAACCGGCCGATGCCGTGGCTTCCGACTTCCTGTCGTCCAAGGGTTTCGTGAAATAAACGATCGCGCTTCATTCCGGGCCGGCGGATCGCTGGCCCGACACCACTGAAACAGTCTGAGACATGTCGGGAAGGGGGCCGCAATGCCCGCACATGGCGCGTCTGCGCTTGCAACAAAAAGCCGGATCTGGCCGGACAAGCTCGGGGTCATTATCGCGGCAATTGTGGTGTTTTCACTCAGCCTGCAACCTTTCGCGCTGCTTCGTGCGAACAGGATCGTGCCGGCCAATGGCGAGATGATCTGGTCGGCGCTGCCGCCGGCTCAGGCCATGGCCGTGATCGCGGCAGTGCTGCTGGTGTCACTCCTGCTTTTTCTGCGGACGTCCGTTCGTCTGCGACTGGCCGTCAGCATTACTGTGATCGCGCTTCTTGCGGTTGCCGTCGGCCGCGCGGGCGTCTATCTCACCCCGGCTGACAATAATTATGCCCGGGTCTCACCGGGCGGCAGTTTCTATCTGATGCTGTTTGCCTTTTCGATAGCGCTTGCCGATGCCACGGTCAGGCTGAAGCTTTCACCGCTGAAACGGATCGGGTTTCTGTGCCTTGCCATGGCGGCGATAGCGCTTCTGCTTGTCTCCGGTGCCTGGAATGATCTGTCGCTGCTGAAGGAATATCATAATCGCGCCAGCGCCTTCTGGAGCGAGGGACGCACACATATAGAGCTTGCTTTCGGCTCGCTGGTGGCGGCAAGCATTGTTGGCATTCCGCTTGGTATTGTCTGCTTCCGCGTGTCGCGTATCCGTGCAGCCATCCTCAATGCGCTCAATGTCCTGCAAACCATTCCCTCCATGGCGCTGTTTGGCCTGTTGATTGCACCGCTCGCCTGGGTTGGCACTCACGTGCCCGGGGCAGCTGCGCTTGGTATTGCCGGTATCGGCTTTGCGCCGGCCTTTGTGGCGTTGTTTGCCTATTCGCTTCTGCCAGTTGTCTCCAATACGGTGGCCGGTCTTGACGGTGTTCCGGGTGCGGCGCGCGATGCAGCCCGTGGCATGGGCATGACCGCGCACCAGTTGCTATTTTCCATCGAATTGCCGCTGGCCTTTCCGGTGATCCTGACCGGCATCCGCATCGTGCTGGTGCAGAATATCGGCCTGGCCGTCATTGCCGGTCTGATCGGCGGCGGCGGCTACGGCACATTCGTGTTTCAGGGCATCAGTCAGACGGCGACCGATCTGGTGTTGCTCGGTGCCATGCCGGTGGTCGGCATGGCCTTTGCCGCCGCGATCCTGCTTGATGCCGCCGTCGAGCTGAGCCAGAGCCGGGGCAGGACAATGTCAGAAGAGGGGAGGCCGGCATGATCGAGATCGACGCCATCACCAAGATCTATAATGGCGCCGCCGCCGTTGATGATGTGTCGCTGACGGTCGAGACCGGCGAAATCACGGCGATTGTCGGCACATCCGGTTCCGGCAAGACAACGCTGATGCGGATGATCAACCGGCTTGTCGAGCCGACGTCCGGCACGATCCGTATTGACGGCCGCGACAATCGCGACTTGCCAGCCTATGAACTCAGGCGCGGCATCGGCTATGCCATCCAGGGTCATGGCCTTTTTCCGCATCGAACCGTCGCCGAGAATATTGCCACCGTGCCAAAGCTGCTCGGCTGGGACAGGAAGCGCATCGACATGCGCGTCGATGAATTGCTGGCGCTGTTTCATCTCGAACCCGGTCAATATCGCCATCGCATGCCGCATGAGCTTTCCGGTGGCCAGCAGCAGCGCATCGGCGTTGCCCGCGCTTTGGCGGCAGGGCCGAGCGTCCTTTTGATGGATGAGCCTTTCGGCGCTCTCGATCCGATCATCCGACGATCGGCGCAGGAGGATCTGCTGGCGATCCAGCGGGATCTCTCCACCACGGTGGTGCTGGTGACGCATGATATGGACGAGGCGATCCTGCTTGGTTCGAAGATCGCGGTGATGAGTGAGGGCCGGCTATTGCAATATGCACGCCCCGCCGAGATCATTGCCCGTCCTGCGACCGATTTCGTCGGTGAATTGCTCGGCAGCGGTGAGCGTGCTTTCCGGCTGATGTCGCTTGAGACAATTGGTCCTTTCGTGGAACAGGGAGAGGCCGCCGGGAACGCCGTCGATGTGTCAACCTCGCTCAAGGATGCGCTGGCCGAAATGCTCTGGTCCGGGCGTGATGCCCTGCCGGTGCGCCGTGACGGGGCTCTGATCGGCCGGGTCAGCCGTGCGGCCGTGATCGCGAATGCAGCGGGGCCGCAATGAAGACCGGAAATATCATCCGCATCGGGCTCGCGGTGCTTCTGGTCGTCTTCATCGTGACACCGGAAAGCTTCGCACCGCTGTTTCAGCCACTGACCAAAAACGGCGCTCCGGCAATCTATACCCAGACCAGTCTTCTATCGCTGACGCTGTCGCATCTCGCCATTGTTGCGGTGGCAACCATTGCGGCGACCATCTTTGCCGTCGGGCTTGCCATCATTGTCACACGGCCCTTCGGGGTGGAGTTTCTGCCGTTGTCGCGATCAATCGCGAATATCGGTCAGACCTTTCCACCCGTCGCCGTGCTGGCCCTTGCCGTTCCGGTTTTCGGCTTCGGTCCCGTGCCGACACTGATCGCGCTGTTTCTCTACGGATTGCTGCCGATCTTCGAAAATGCACTGACCGGCCTCACCAATCTTCCAGGAGATGTGTCCGAGGCCGCGCGCGGTGTCGGAATGACCGATTTCCAGCGTCTGGTGCAGGTCGAGTTTCCGCTGGCGCTGCCGGTGATCCTTGCAGGCGTAAGGCTTTCGGTCGTCATTTCGCTGGCAACCGCAACGATCGGTTCGACGGTGGCGGCCAAGACGCTGGGCGAGGTGATTATTGCCGGGCTCTTATCGTCCAACACGGCCTTCGTGTTGCAGGGCGGGCTGGTGGTCGGGGTGCTGGCACTGCTGATCCATGATGGTTTAGTCATGATCGAGCGGGCACTGGCGCGGCGGACGGGCCGGATTGCGGTGACCGCGTAGTCGGAAAATCTATCAGGCGCGGTTGAACGAAATCCCGCGCCAGCATTGAAAAGGAGTTGCATGATGGGCCGGATATTGACCGAACGGGATGTCGAGGCAGCGGTAAAGGGCGGATCCGTCTATGCCGCCGGCGGTGGCGGCTGGGCCGATCATGGTCGCATGCTGGGCTATGCGGCCGTGTCGATCGGCAAGCCGGAACTCGTTTCCATCGATGAGCTTGATGATGATGCCTGGGTGGCAACGGCAGCCGCCATCGGTGCACCGGCCTCAACCACGCCGTGGGAGATGCAGGGCGTTGATTATGTGAAAGCGGCGCAGCTGCTTCAGGAGGCGCTCGGCGAAAAGCTTGCCGGCCTGATCATCGGGCAAAATGGCAAGTCCTCGACGCTGAACGGCTGGCTGCCCTCGGCCATCCTCGGAACCAAGGTCGTCGATGCCGTCGGGGATATCCGAGCACATCCGACAGGTGACATGGGCTCGATCGGCATGGCCGGATCGCCCGACGTGATGATCCAGACCGCTGTCGGCGGCAATCGCGCGGAAAACCGCTATATCGAGCTTGTCGTGCGTGGCGCGACGGCCAAGGTCTCGCCGGTTCTGCGCACGGCGGCCGATCAGTCGGGCGGCTTCATCGCCTCCTGCCGCAATCCGCTGCGCGCATCCTATGTGCGCGACAATGCTGCCCTTGGCGGCATTTCCATGGCGTTGACATTGGGGGAGGCCATCATCGCGGCGGAGCCGAAGGGCGGGGCGGCGGTGATTGATGCGATTGCCCGAACCACCAATGGCGCGATCCTTGTCGAGGGCAAAATCACGGCGAAAGACGTTGTCTATACCAATGAGGCCTTTGATGTCGGCACGGTTACGGTCGGTGCGGGCGAGCGGGCCATCACCCTTCATGTGATGAATGAATATATGGCAGTTGACGATGCCGGAGGCAGGCGGCTTGCCACCTTCCCGGATGTTATCACGACGCTGTCGCCCGAAGGCGAACCCTTGAGCGTCGGACAGCTGCATGAGGGCATGACCATCTTCGTGCTGCATGTGCCGAAGACGGTGATCCCGCTTTCGTCCAGCGTCAGGGACCGTTCGGTCTATCCGCCGGTCGAAAAGGCGCTTGGCATTGCCATCGCCGATTACGCACTGGATTGAGTGGGAGGATAAAATGCCGAAGGAAAATCCGCGCCATCCGAACTTCCCGATCCCCTCCGGGCCGGAACTGCGTGCAAAGGGCTGGCGCCAGGAAGCACTGCTGCGCCTGTTGGAAAACGTGCTCTCGGTCGGCGAGGATCCAGACAATCTGGTGATCTATGCCGCACTCGGCAAGGCAGCGCGCAACTGGCCCTCCCATGCCCGCATCGTCAAAACGCTGATCACGATGGATGAGGCTCAGACACTGGTGATCCAGTCCGGCAAGCCGGTCGGCCTGTTGAAGACCCACGCACAGGCGCCGCTCGTCATCATGGCCAATTGCAATATTGTCGGCCAATGGGCCAAGGCCGAGATCTTCTACGACCTGCAGGAAAAGGGACTGATCTGCTGGGGCGGACTGACGGCGGGTGCCTGGCAATATATCGGTTCGCAGGGTGTCATTCAGGGGACCTATGAAATCTTCATGCGCATCGCCGAGAAACGTTTCGCCGGTTCGCTGGCCGGGCGTTTCATCTTGACGGCAGGCCTTGGCGGCATGGGCGGTTCGCAGCCGCTTGCCGGCCGCATGGCCGGCGCTGCCATTCTCGCCGTCGACGTTGACGCGGAGCGGGCGGAAAAGCGCCGGGAAATCGGCTATCTCGACGCGGTAGCGCCCGATCTCGATACGGCGCTTGCCGCAATCGACAAGGCAGTTGCGGAAAAACGCGCGGTTTCCGTCGGCCTCGTCGGCAATGCGGCGGAGATCTTTCCGGCGATCGAAAAGCGCGGCATCGTGCCGGATATTGTCACCGACCAGACCTCGGCCCATGACCTTGTCTATGGCTATGTGCCGAAAGGCATGTCGCTGGACGAGGTGCGTCGTCTGCGTAAAGACGGCCCTGCCCAGCTGATGGCGGCAAGTCGGGCTTCGATTGCCGATCATGTCCGCGCCATGCTCGCCTTTCAGAAGAAAGGTGCGGAGGTTTTCGACAATGGTAATCTGATCCGCACTCAGGCGCGCGAGGCCGGTGTTGCCGATGCCTTTAACATCCCGATCTTTACCGAAGCCTATCTGCGGCCGCTTTTCTGCCGAGCGATCGGGCCGTTTCGCTGGATGGCACTGTCGGGGGACGAAAGCGACATTGCCGCAATCGATGACCTCGTGCTTGCCATGTTCCCTGACAATGCCATTGTCACCAACTGGATCCGGCTGGCACGCGAGAATGTGCCCTTCGAAGGCCTGCCCGCCCGCATCGCCTGGCTGGGGCATGGCGAACGGACGGCCCTGGCGCTCGCGGTCAATGATCTGGTGGCAAAGGGCGCGCTTCAGGGGCCGGTCGCATTTTCCCGCGATCATCTCGATGCCGGCGGCATGGCGCATCCCAATATCATGACGGAAAATATGAAGGATGGATCGGACGCCATTGCCGACTGGCCTTTGCTGGATGCGATGACGCTGTGCTCTTCGATGGCCGATCTGGTTGTTGTTCACTCCGGCGGCGGCGGTTATGCCGGCTATATGACCAGCGCTGGCGTAACAATTGTCGCTGATGGTACGGCTGCTGCTGCCGAGCGGCTTTCCACGGCGCTCACCAATGACACGTCACTCGGCATCATCCGTTATGCCGACGCCGGTTATGATGAGGCGGTTGCGGCAGCTGATGCGGGGGAGGTTGGCTATCTGCCGCTGACCTGAGCCTTACTGCTTGGAGAGGCCCGTCCCCTGCCGCAAAGTGGCGATTTCTGCCTCACTGAGCGGCCGGACGGCGCCTTTTTCGAGGTCACCAAGCGTAATATCGCCGATCGCCACACGCAGGAGGCGAAGGCAGGCAATGCCAAGCGCTTCAAGCATGCGGCGGATCTGGCGGTTGCGCCCTTCTTCAAGTGTGATTGAAAGCCAGCTGTTTTTTTCGCCCCCGCGCAGAATCCTGACCGCTGCTGCCGTCAGAAATTCACCGTCATGGGTGATGCCTGCGACCAGCTTTTCAACAAGGGCGTCATCAGCGACACAGTCAACCTGCACATGATAGATCTTGGCGACATGGGTTTCGGGGTCCAGAAGCGCCTGGGCCAGCACCGTGTCATTGGTAAAGAGAAGCAGGCCCTCACTGGCCTTGTCGAGCCGGCCAACCGGGGAAATATGCGTGCCGGCATAGTCTGTCAGGCAGGCATAAACCGTCTCCCGGCCTTCGGGATCATGTCGCGTGGTGACGAGGCCACGCGGCTTGTTCAGCATCAGATAGACCGGCTTTTCCGCATGGACCGGGGTCCCGTCCACGCTGATCCGGGCCGTTTCGATATCCACCCAGGTCTCCGGACTGGTGATGACCCGTCCGTCGAGGCTGACGCGGCCATCGGCAACCAGCCGTTCGGCCTGGCTTCGCGAACAGAAACCGCGCTTGGAAAGCGCCCGCGCCAGCGTTGCCCGCTTGCCACTGGCGGGCGGGCGGGGTGCCGGCTTTTGCGCCGGCGCGCGGCCGGGGGAGAGGCGTTTGCGTCTGTCTTTCATCGGGGCGACCATCAGATAGTGAACCACTCCGTTTCAGCCTTTGACCGGACGGAAGGCCGATTGTAAACAACTGGATCATCAGCGACCGGCAGTCAAACCAGATTCGGGACGGGATCATGACGACCAAAGACGATATTATCGGCGAACTCGTAACATTGCGCGATTTCTGGCGCTATGCGATATCGCGCTTCAGCGCTGCCGAACTGAGTTACGGCCACGGCTCATCGAATGCATCGGACGACGCGGCTTTCCTGCTGCTTGACAGTCTCGATCTGCCGATTGATGCGCTCGATCCATTTCTGGATGCAAGGCTTCTCGCGTCCGAGCGGCGGCTTCTGGCCGAGCGAATTGAGACGCGCGTTTCAACCCGCAAGCCATCTTCCTACATTACAGGCCATGCCTATATTCAGGGTGTCCGCTTTCTGGTCGATGAACGGGTGATCGTGCCGCGTTCGCATATCGGCGAGATCCTGTTTCACGAATATATCGAACTTGGCGGGTCTTCCTTCCTGCCGGATCCGATGAGCGTGGAAACAGCGGTTGATATCTGCACCGGTTCGGGCTGTCTCGCGGTTCTGGCGGCGAAGTTCTTCGCCAATGCCGAAGTCGATGCCGTCGACCTTTCCGGGGATGCACTCGAAGTCGCGAAACTGAATGTCGCCGAACATGATGTTGCAGATCAGGTGAGCCTGTTTGAGGGTGATCTCTTCGCGCCTCTCGAAGGCCGGACCTATGATCTGATCATCACCAATCCGCCCTATGTCGAACATGACGCGGTTGAAGCCTATCCGGCCGAGTATCAGGCTGAGCCAGCGCTTGCCCATGATGGAGGCGAGGATGGCCTTGATCTCGTTCGCCGTATCCTCGTCGCTGCGCCGGCTTTTCTCAATCCCGGTGGCGGACTTATCTGCGAGATCGGCGCGGGTCGCGAAATCCTTGAGGAAGAATTTCCCGATATCGAATTTCTCTGGCTCGAAACCGAAGCCTCGCAGGATGCCGTCTTCTTCGTCACGGCCGAGGCGTTGGGCGTGGCGTGAGCATTCCCCGTCGCGGGTGTTCAGGTTCTGTCAATAATCTGACCGCTGGCCGCCAGGCCGGCGGTTTTCGTTTGCCCGGAATGAAACGGATAGGCAGGCGGGACAAAGTGGTTCTGCCGGGTGATATGCGGACAGTTATACAATTATCACCGTTTAAGCTGACGAATGACAGATCCAATGCTGCAACGCGAATACAAAGCGCTATGCGATGATTGACAAGCGTCGTTCTGTGATTGATGATTTTGTCTATAAATAAGACGGGGAACGACAATCTAATGCAATTTTATACCGTACAGCGGCCCGGAAGCGGCTGCCGTCCGGCCGTTTTGCTGTTTCGACTGAACAGTCGGCAGAACGGGCCGTGCATTTCGCGCTTGCAGCCGATTTTTATTCTGAGACGTTTTACGCAAGCGATCAGGCAATTCTTTGCGACCCTGCAAAGCAGCATGAAATGCGTGCCGGGAGCCTGCAATGCCTGAGGCTATCAAGACTTATGTCCGGCTTGTCGACCGTTTCAACCGGGTGATCGGCCGCATCGTCATGTGGGGCATTTTCGCCATGATGGCGGTGCTGTTGTGGTCGTCGATCTCCAAAACGTTCTTCCTGCCATCGCAATGGACGCTGGAGACGGCGCAGTTCATGATGACCGGCTATTTCCTGCTTGGTGGGGCTTATGCGCTGCAGCTCGACAGTCATGTGCGCATGGATCTGCTTTACGGCCGCTGGACACCGCGCACGCGCGCCATTGTTGATGCGGTCACCGTCTTCATGCTTTTTACCTATCTGATTTTCCTGATGATCGGCGGCGTATCGTCCACCAGCTATGCGCTTAAATATGGTGAAACCAGCTATTCCAGCTGGGCGCCCTATATGGCGCCGGTGAAGATCATCATGGTTATCGGCATTTTCCTCACCTTTCTGCAGACAACGTCGATCTTCTTCAAGGATCTGGCGACCGCCATCGGGAGGCCGATCCAATGAGCTATCAGATGATCGCGCTTTTGATGTTCGCATCGATGATGCTGACCATGCTGACCGGTCAGCGCGTCTTCGCCGCGATTGGCGTTGTCGGCGTTGTTGCCGCGGCCTTCCTGTGGGGGACAGGGGGCTCGGAGCTTGGCTTTTCGGCTGGCATGAAGCTGATGAAATGGTACCCGATGCTGACGCTGCCCATGTTCATCTTCATGGGCTACATGCTGTCGGAATCCGGCATCGCCGAGGATCTCTACAAGGCCTTTCATGTCTGGATGGGCGGGCTGCCAGGGGGGCTTGCCGTCGGTACGATCGGACTGATGGTGGTGATTTCTGCCATGAACGGGCTCTCGGTCGCGGGCATGGCGATCGGCGCCACCATCGCGCTGCCGGAACTTCTGCGCCGCGGCTATGACAAGATCATGGTGTCGGGCGTCATCCAGGCCGGGTCCTCGCTCGGCATTCTGGTGCCGCCAAGCGTGGTGCTGGTGCTTTACGGCATGATTGCCCGCCAGCCGGTCGGCAAGCTGTGGATTGCCGGTGTCCTGCCGGGCCTGTTGCTGGCTGCACTCTTCGTCATCTACATTATTATTCGCTGCCGCATTAATCCGCGCCTCGGACCGTCGCTCTCGAAAGAAGAACGGGACATGCCGATGGCTGAGAAGCTGAAACTGTTGCGCGCCGGCATTATCCCCTTTGCCATCTTCTTTCTGATGATGGGGCTGTTCATGATGGGCATTACCTCATTGACCGAAAGTTCGGCGATTGGTGCTTTGTCGGCCATGGTGGCGGCGCTGATCAAAAAACGCCTGACCTGGAAACTGCTGGAACGCACGGTCGAGCAGACGCTTGGCATTTCCTGCATGTTCATGTGGATCATTCTGGCAGCGCTGTGCTTCGGCGCGGTGTTTGATGGCCTCGGCGCCGTCAAGGCGCTGGAGCACCTGTTGCTGGAACGCTGGGAATTGAGCCCCTGGCAGATCCTGATCCTGATGCAGATTTCCTATCTGGTGATGGGCACTTTCCTGGATGACACGGCAATGCTGGTCATCGTCGCACCGCTTTATGTACCGCTGGTCGGTCATATGGGCTTCGATCTGGTCTGGTATGGCGTGCTCTACACCATCACCTGTCAGATTGCCTATATGACACCGCCCTTCGGCTATAATCTGTTTTTGATGCGGGCCATGGCGCCGCGGGAAATTTCGCTCACTGACATTTATCGATCGGTCTGGCCCTTCGTCATCATCATGCTGATCGGGCTTGGCATCGTCACGGCATTTCCGGAGATCGCGCTCTGGCTGCCGAATATGGTTTACGCGCGCTGAGGACGGCGCGGGTAAGGCGGGGTGGCATTGCTGCCCCGTTTCTGCCGGCCTGGGGCGGGGGACCGTCCGGCCGAAACGCAAAAAAAAAGAGGGAAACAGCAATGAACAGCAGACGTTCTTTTCTCAAATCGGCAGGGCTGGCGACGGCCGCAGGCGCAACCGCGCTTGCCGCACCGGCGGTGCGTGCCCAGGACAAGAAGATCACCTGGCGTCTTCAGACCTATGCAGGTCCGGCGCTGGCCGAATTCGTGATCAAGCCCAGCATCGAAGCCTTCAACAAGGCCGCCAATGGCGCCATGGAGATCGAGCTTTACACCTCCGATCAGCTGGTGCCGACGGGTGAACTGTTCCGCGCCATGCAGAATGGCACGATCGATGCCGTTCAGTCGGATGATGATTCGATGAATTCACCGCTCGACATCAAGGTCTTCGGTGGCTACTTCCCCTTCGCCTCGCGCTACAACATGGATGTGCCGACGCTGTTTTACGAATATGGCCTCGCGGATATCTGGGACAAGGCCTATGCAGAGGTTGGCGTTCAGTGGATTTCGGCCGGTGCCTGGGATCCGTGCAACTTCGCCACGGTGAAGCCGATCACCAGCCTGGCTGATCTGAAGGGTCTGAAAGTCTTCACCTTCCCGACGGCGGGCAAGTTCCTGTCGCAGTTCGGTGTCGTGCCGGTGACGCTGCCCTGGGAAGACGTGCAGGTCGCCATGCAGACCGGTGAACTGGATGGTCTCGCCTGGTCCGGCATTACCGAGGACTATACGGTTGGCTGGGCCGACGTGACCGATTACTTCCTGACCAACAACATCTCCGGCGGCTGGTGCGGCTCCTTCTTCGTCAATTCGGAGCGCTGGGCGGAAGTGCCGGATTATCTGAAAGTGCTGTTCCGTATGTGCACGGATTCATCCCACCTGCATCGCCTGCACTGGTACTGGGGCGGTGAGGCGAAGCTGCGCGCCCATGGCGACAAGATGAAGCTGACAACAATCCCGGCTGATGAATGGAAAACGGTCGAGGATGCGGCAGGTGCATTCTGGGACGAGATTGCAACCCAAAGCGACCGCAATGCCAAGGTGATCGAGATCCTCAAGCAATATCAGCAGGATATGGTTGCCGCTGGCCCGCCCTATCGCTCCTGAGGCATGCGTGCACTTTTTGGGCCGATGCTGTAGCAGAAACCAAAAAAGACGCGTCGGAACCTGAAGGTTCCGACGCGCAGAAGCGTGACCAGAAGCGGATTACGCGCCGGCACTGCTGCCGATGTTCTGCTGTGACTTCTTGGTCTGGTCCATGGAGTCCTTGAAGACTTCTTCGTTCTTCGTGATGTTAATGTTGCGACGGCTACGACGGCCTTCACTCGATTTGTTGATCATGCTCTGCTGGAAGGAGCGCTTGGACTGCTGCATATCCATCATGCAGCTTGACCATTCCTGCTTTTTGGCCTGTGCATTCTGCAGCATCGTTGTAGCGATGACGGTTCCAATTCCACCCATATCGATATCCTTTCAAGTTACTAGGGTTATGCCCGGTTTCGAGCAATGTTAATTACGGTTTTTCAAGGTATTAGGAGAATTTCAGGCCTTCGCCGAGGGCGTGCTTTATGCCCTGCCTGCCCTGCTGAACCTGCTGAGCGCTGTTCTTGAGATCCTGGCCTGCCGGGGTCAGCTGGCTGCTCGTCGTTACGCTGCCCTTGCGGCGTCTTCCGAACAGACCATGCTTGCTGTTGATGTTCACCGTGCGATCACGAAACGGGCCGTCGATTTCGAGGGTCCCATTTGTCTTGCGGTGGTTGTGCTTTCCATTCCAGGTAACAGAGTGTGCGTTCGACATGTTTTTCTTCCTTTTTTTTGCGCAGAGTTGCTGCTTTGGGGCATTCTAGCGTATCAAAGGTTGGATTCACTAACTTATGAAACGCCTATATGTTTATTTGTATTTTCTGTTTTCTGTATCGACGAATATAGAACTAATATTTCCGGCTTAGAAAATCCAATTAAAAATTGGTAATTTGCGTAAATGTTTGGATATATACCTTAATAGATAAAAATTATTATTACATTAAGTTTTTAAAATATTCCGTATCGTGTATTTGTAATGTAATACACAAAACAAAAAAAACGCCGGACGAAATACGCCCGGCGTTTAAATTTTGAGATGAAGTCTTGTGTCAGGAGGCCTGGCCAAGTTTCTGCTGCGCTTCCTTACCGAATTCCATGGCATCAGCGGGCATTTCTAGTAGGGTTTTCTGGAGTATTTTCATTGATGAGCGATTGAACTCATGATCATTGTTTCGCAGGGTCTGCTTATGCGTCTCTGCGGAGTTCTGGCTCTGCTGCCTTGCAATTTCAAGTGTTTCGCTGGCCTTTTGAGCATCCTGAGCCCTGGTCGCCATATCGTTGGCGATGGTTGCCAATTGCATGTTGTGTCTCCTGAAAATTGATTGATCGCATGGGGTCCGCCATGCTGCGGGATGGGTCCGAACTGTCTCGCCTTGCGGGAGAGGTCTTGCGGACTTTTATCAGCGTGCTTGTCGGCCATCTGCCATAGGCGGGCAGATGGCCATGGTCGGAACTAGAAGCGCAGGCCGCCCATCATGCTCATCATCGGGTTTTGGAACATGCCGCCGAAGATGCCGCCCATGAACTGGCCGATGATGTTGCTGACGGAGCCGAACAGGGAATTGCCGCTGTTGTAGCCATTATAGCCATTATTGCCATATCCGCCGAACCCTGAGAAAGGGTTCATCGACATGCAGTGACCGCCGCCCTGTCCGCCGATATAGTAGTTGTTGTTGACCACTTGCGAGCTGTGCCGCTTCGTGAAGGCGTGGCCCAAGCCCATTCCTAATCCAAAACCAAGCATGATACTGTCCTTTCTGTCTATCTGTCTCGCCGCGCCGGTATGGCTTTGGCGGCTTTCAAGGATGGCCTTGCGTCAAGGCCGGGGTGCTGACGCGATGCGTTCAGCAAAGCTAAGCGACGATTATCTATCGGTTCTGAATAACGGCTTCCCTTGGGAAGCGCGAAAGCCGAGAGACTGCCGCCATTTCTAGTGAAATCTGAATTATACCGGCGAAAAACGCGGTATTCATTCATGTATATTTAGGTAAAAGGTTTGCCTCCTTGACGTGAATAATTATTTATTGCGCGTAAAATAGTACAATAGTTTTTATAAATAATATTACAAGGATTTATACGCTGATAATATTAAATTTATACTTAATATTTCGATGCGTATTTGGGAAATATATTTGTGTCGCGATGTCTGAAGGGATCAGGTCCCGATCCGCCGAACGGCCGCAGGGGAAGCCAGCGAACCGGGAGTGGTGAAAGCGTATCATATCGGGAAGGCGGGGCGCCGGGCAGCGTCATTGGTCCGGGCCGTGGATGGGTTTCCGGCGCGGCCTCACGGTCGCGCCGGTTCGGGGAATGGCTTCAGAAAGCGACGTCGCCCTTGATGCCGGAAACGGCATCAATGATGCGGATCCATGAACGGATGCCCTTGTGGAAAGACGTCAGATTGTATTTCTCGTTGGGGGAGTGGCCATTGTCATCGGAAAGGCCGAAACCGACAAGCAGAGAATCCATGCCGAGTGTCGACTGGAAGTCGCCGACAATGGGGATTGATCCGCCACCGCCGGTGACAATGGCCGGCTTTTGCCATTCATCGGAAAGCGCGGTTTTTGCGGCGCTCAGGAGCGGCGATTCATAGGGCAGCTGAACGGCCGCCGCACTGCCATGGGCTATGAATTCAACACTGCAATCGTCCGGAATACATTTCTCGACATAGGCCCGGAAGCTGTCGCGGATCTTTGCCGGGTTCTGTTTTCCGACCAGGCGAAAGGAAATCTTGGCCGACGCTTGGGCGGCAATCACCGTCTTGAAACCTTGCCCCTGATAGCCTCCGGTAATGCCGTTGACTTCGGCTGTCGGCCGTGCCCAGTTCAGTTCCAGCATCGAGCGGCCCTTTTCTCCGACCGGAATGGAAAGCCCCACCTCACGCATCATGTCTTCCTGCGTGCCTTCCAGACTTGCCCATTTCGCCTTAAGCTCTGGCGGTGTCTCAGCAACGCCGTCATAAAAGCCATCAAGCGTTATGGCGCCGGTCGCATCATGCAGGCCGGCAACAATTGTCGAGACGATATGGATCGGGTTGGCGGCCAGTCCGCCAAAGCCGCCGGAATGCAGGTCCCGGTTTGCTGCATGGACAATGATTTCCTCACTGACCATGCCGCGCAGTCCGGCGCAGATGGAGGGGGTATCGCGGTCCCACATGCCGGTATCGCAAACCATGGCGAAATCGCCTTTCAGCGCTTCGACATTGTCTCTCAGGAAAGCCGGCAGGGATTTGGAGCCAGCCTCTTCCTCGCCTTCAAACAGGATGGTGAGGTTGAGTGGGATCGTGCCTCTGATATCCTTGTAGGCGCGAATGGCCTCAACAAAGGTCATCAACTGCCCCTTGTCGTCATTGGCACCGCGCGCGGCAATCACCTTGTCGCCTTTGGGGCTTTGTCGCAATTGGGGTTCGAAAGGATCTGTGTCCCACAGGTTCAAGGGGTCAACGGGCTGGACGTCATAGTGCCCGTAAAACAGCACATGCGGACGGCCGGGGTGGT
Organism: Martelella alba; assembly: GCF_006516955.1. Classification (GTDB taxonomy): domain Bacteria; phylum Pseudomonadota; class Alphaproteobacteria; order Rhizobiales; family Rhizobiaceae; genus Martelella; species Martelella alba. The sequence continues at coordinate 193,104 of NZ_VHLG01000010.1, read as the reverse complement.
CGGCGGCGTGATGGGCGAGGACCACAGGATGCCCCTCGGTGTTGCGCACGCTGGCGGAAAAACCCAGCGTTTCAAGATAGGCTGCGAGAAAGTCGGCCGCCTTGCGGCAGTCGCCGGCAAAATCGGGGTCGGTGGAAATGGATTTGATCCGCAGGAGATCAAAGAGCGTGTCCAGGCTGGTCGGAAGATTGTCATCAACGCGGGCCAGCACGGTTTCAAGGTCATTCACAGGCATGGATATCCTTTACGGGAAAGGGGGCTGGTCGGGCGTCTGGCCGTCAGGATGTGGCCGGTTCGTCGCTGGCAAAATCGGCGACAGGTAATCCCAAATCCAGCCTTGACAATTTGTCTGACATCCTACCATTATTCTCGCTATCGCCAATGTCAAGCCTTCACGCGGCTGCGAGGAGTAAGGCCAGAATTTTTCCTGAAAAGTCACAAAGTATCAAACACGTAATGCAGTTCAGAAGTGGATGTTCTGTTTTCCAGAATGCAAAAACATGGCGATAAATGCCGTTCCACAGGGGAATAACAACGTGGCGTCAACGTCACGAAAAATAAACTGGAGTCTTCCGATGAAAAACCGCTACCTTTTCGGTCTGGCTGGCGCTGCGATGCTGTGCCTTGCCGCCGGATCCGCCTATAGTTTCGACGGTATGAGCGTTGAGGCGCCCAATTGCGACTATGGTGGGAAAATCAAGTCGATCGTTGCAACGGATGAGCATACCGTGACCTTCACCATGTGCTCTCCTGATCCGGCCTTTGAGGCCAAGGCTGCTTTCGTGGTCTTTGGCATCCAGCCGTCTGAGCATATTGCCGAGGCTGGCCCGAAAGGCGCATTGCTGGACGATCCGATCGGTACCGGTCCGTTCAAGCTGGAAAGCTGGAACCGCGGCGATTCCATCGTCATGACCCGTAACGACAATTACTGGGGCGACGAGCCTGCCTACAAGACGCTGGTGATGCGCTGGAACGATTCAGGCGCTGGCCGTCTGAACGAGCTGCGGGCCGGCACGGTTGACGAGATCACCAATATCAGCCCCGACGATTTCGATGGCGTCAAGGCCGATCCTGATCTGCAGTTCCTGCCGCAACCCGCCCCGAACGTGCTCTATCTCGGCATGGTCAACACCTTCAAGCCGTTCGACAATGTCAAGGTGCGTCAGGCCGTTGCCATGGGCATTGACCGTCAGCGTATCGTCGATAATTTCTACCCCGCCGGATCGGAGGTCGCATCGCACTTCACGCCCTGCTCGCTGCCGAATGGCTGCGCCGGCGATGACTGGTATTCTTTCGATCCCGATGCTGCCAAGAAGCTTCTGGCAGAGGCCGGTTATCCGGATGGCTTCAAGACCAAAATCTATTATCGTGACGTATTCCGCTCCTATCTGCCGGAGCCGAGCGTGATTGCGGTTGAATTCCAGACTCAGCTGAAGCAGAATCTCGGCATTGATGCCGAAGTCGTGCCGATGGAATCGGGCGAGTTCATCAGCCAGGCCAGCGCCGGCGCGCTCGACGGCTTCTTCCTGCTGGGCTGGGGTGCGGACTATCCGCATGTCACCAACTTCCTCGATTATCACTTCACCAAGGGCACCAAGTCCTTCGGCAATGCCATCCCTGAAGTCTATGAGCCGCTGATCAAGGCTTCGACCATCGCCGATGTTGCCAAGGCCGAGCCGCTCTATGCTGAAGCTAACAATGCGCTGAAGGAATTCGTTCCGATGGTGCCGATCGTTCATGGTGCCTCGGCCTATGCTGCCCGCGCCAATGTCAAGAATGCCATCGTCCGCCCGTTTGGCGCTCCGCGCCTTCAGGATGAGGATCCGGGCAAGGATACGCTGGTCTTCATGCAGAATGCCGAGCCGATCAGCCTTTACTGCGGTGACGAAACCGATGGTGAATCGCTTTCCGCCTGCACGCCGATCACCGAAGCCCTGTTCGATTACGCCAAGGACAGCGGCGAGATCGTTCCGGCTCTGGCAACCGCCTGCGACGCCAATGACGACTCGACGGTTTACACCTGCCATCTGCGCGAAGGCGTGAAATTCACGGATGGTTCGGATTTCGACGCCAATGACGTCGTCGCCTCCTGGGCCGCCGGCATCGATGCCTCCAATCCCGCCCATGTCGGCAATACCGGTGCCTTCGACTACTATACCTATCTCTGGGGCAGCCTGATGAACGCCAAGTAAGGCGGATCACCTTGCGGGCGGGCGCGTGATGCGTTCGCCCCTCTTTTCCTGAGATTTGAGAGTTCCCATGCTTGGATATGCAGCCAAACGCGTGCTGGTCTCTGTCCCGGTGATTTTCGGTATTCTCATCGTCACCTTTGCGCTTGCCCGCCTTATTCCGGGTGATCCCTGCCGCGCCATGCTCGGCGACAAGGTGTCCGATGAGACCTGTGCCGTTTTCACCGTGCAATATGGCCTGGACAAGCCGATCACCACGCAGTTTCTCGTCTATGTCAACGACATAGCCCACGGCAATTTCGGCGAATCCATTCGCTTTTCCCGTCCCGTGACCCAGATCATGATCGAGCGCCTGCCGATGACGATCGAACTGTCGCTGATGGCCTTGTTCGTTGCCACCATTGCCGGCATCGGGCTCGGCATTCTGGCCGCAAGGCGTCATAATTCGGCAGCGGATGTCGGCACGATGATGCTTGCCAATGTCGGCATCTCGATGCCGGTTTTCTGGCTTGGTCTGATGCTGGCCTATGTTTTCGGCGTGCTTCTGCGCGGCACACCCTTCTGGCTGCCGCCATCGGGCCGGCTATCGGCAGGAGTGAGCTCCGTGCCCTTCTACGAGGTCTGGCATCTGCAGCTCGTTGCCGGCTCGACCTGGGCAAAATTCCTCGAATTCCTCTCCAATCTCTACATTCTCAATGCGCTGGTCACGGGCAACTGGCCGGTCTTCTGGGATGCGATCCGGCATATGATCCTGCCGGTGATCGCGCTTTCGACCATCCCCATGGCGGTGATTGCCCGAATTACCCGTTCCTCACTGCTTGATGTGCTGGGCCGCGATTATATCCGCACCGCCCGGGCCAAGGGCGTGCTGGAGCGCAAGGTGGTCCGCCGTCACGCACTTGGCAATGCGCTGCTTCCGGTCGTTACCATTCTTGGACTTCAGATGGGTGCGCTGCTCGGCGGCGCGGTTCTGACCGAAACCGTGTTCGGGCTGGCCGGGGTCGGCCGCATGCTGGTCGATGCCATTTTTGCGCGGGATTATCCGGTGGTCCAGGCCTTTACCGTGCTGATCGCGATTGCCTATGTGGTGATCAACCTGATCGTCGATCTCTCCTATTCATATCTCGATCCGCGCCTCAGGCCGCAATAGGACCCGTCATGACACGTCTGAACAAGGTTTCCGCCGCCGTGGCGGACAATATCAGCGAAGAGGGTCTGATCGGCGATCCGGTTCCCCTGTGGAAGCAGACCTGGCTGCGGCTGTTGCGCAAGCGCTCCGGCCAGATCGGTCTCGCCATTATCGGCATTCTTCTGATGGTCGCCATTTTCGCGCCGGTGATCGCGCCCTATGATCCGAACGAGGTTCTGATCGGTATTGAAAAGGTCAAGCGCCGTGAGCCGCCCTGCATCCATCTTCTCGGCTGTCCCGCCGAACATCCCCAGCATCTGATGGGGATTGACGGCAATACCCGCGATTACTTCTCACGTCTCGTCTATGGCTCACGCATCAGCCTGATGATTGGTCTTACGACGGTGAGTGCGGCGCTGATTGTCGGCGTCTTTCTCGGCGCCATATCCGGCTATTTCGGTGGCTGGATCGACAATATCGTCATGCGGATCATGGATGTGATCCTGGGCTTCCCATCGCTGCTGCTTGCCATCGCCATTGTCGCGGTGCTTGGGCCGGGGATCGTCAACGCGCTGCTTGCGATATCGATTGTCTCGGTGCCAGCCTATGCGCGTGTCACAAGAGCGAGCGTGTTATCGGTGAAGACGCTCGATTTCGTTGCTGCGACCCGTGTGCTTGGCGGCAGCAAATGGCGGATCCTGTTCCGCCGTGTCCTTCCCAATGCGCTGACGCCGATTGTGGTTCTGGCAACGCTCGGCATTGCAACGGCCATTCTCGATGCTGCGGGTCTTTCCTTCCTTGGCCTCGGCGCGCAGCCGCCCATGGCTGAATGGGGAACCATGCTCGGAACGGAGCGCAACCAGATCTTCTCCGCACCGCATCTGGTCTTCTTCCCGGGGCTGGCGATCATGATCACCGTGCTGGGCTTCAACCTACTGGGCGATGGTCTGCGTGATGCGCTTGACCCGCGTCTGAACACGTGAGGCGGACATGACAGGACCTATCCTAGATATTCGCAATCTGAGCACGGTTTTCGAAACCCGCGCCGGCACGGCGAGGGCGGTAGACAAGGTTTCCATCCGGCTTGAAGCTGGCGAGACGCTGTGTGTTGTTGGTGAAAGCGGCTGCGGCAAGTCTGTCACGGCCATGAGCATCATGGGGCTCGTCGCCTATCCCGGAAAAGTGGTCGGCGGCGAGATCCTGCTTGATGGCGATGATCTGACGGTGAAGTCACCGGATGAGCTGAGCCGGATACGCGGCAACCGGATTTCGATGATTTTTCAGGATCCTTCATCCTCGCTCAATCCGGTGCACACCGTTGGTGCCCAGATTGCCGAGGTCTTCATGCTGCACCAGAATATGGGCAAGCGCGAAGCAGCGGTGGCGGCCGAGAAGATGCTCGCCGATGTCGGCATTCCCGATGCGGCGCGCCGGATGAAGGCCTATCCGCATGAAATGTCCGGCGGCATGGCCCAGCGGGTGATGATCGCCATGGCGCTTGCCTGCCGGCCGGAAGTGCTGATCGCCGATGAGCCGACGACGGCGCTGGACGTGACGATCCAGGCGCAGATCCTTGATCTGATGCGCGATCTGCAGCGCGATTTCGGAACCGCGATCATCCTCATCACCCATGATCTCGGCGTTGTGGCTGAAATGGCGGACAATGTTGCTGTCATGTATGCCGGCCAGGTTGTGGAATATGCCGATGTCCGCAGCCTGTTCAGGACGCCGAAGCACCCCTATACCCAGGCGCTTTTGCGCTCCGTTCCGGTGATCGGCGAGGAAACCGATGAACTGGAAGTGATCTCCGGGCGGGTGCCGCAACTGACGCAATTGCCGCCGGGCTGTCTGTTCTCACCGCGCTGTGCGGCCAGACAGGCGGCGAATGAGCCACGCTGCGAGACCGCGCGGCCGCCCATTGTCAGGGTCGGGGGCGGACGTCGCTGCCGTTGCTGGCTGGTGGAAGGCGAAACAGAGATGACCGGGAGTGAGGTGCAGCAGGCATGACAACATTGCTCGAAGTTGACAATGTCACGATGAATTTCGTTGTCCGTGGCGGATTGTTGCAGGGCGTCAAGGGGGAGGTGAAGGCGGTCAACAATGTCAGCCTCTCGATTGAAAAAGGCCGCACCCTCGGCGTGGTGGGCGAGAGCGGCTGCGGCAAGTCGACACTGGCGCGCATCGTCGTCGGCCTGTTTCCGCCGAGTGAGGGCGAGATCCGTTTTGATGGCCGCCAGATTGCGGGCGCCAGCGGTCCGTCCGATGTCGATGTCAGCAAGCGGATCCAGATCATCTTTCAGGATCCCTATTCATCGCTCGATCCGCGGCAGCCGATCGGCAACTCCATTGCCGAAGGTCTGGTGATCCACGGGATCGGTGATCGGCAGAGCCGTCGCAAGGCGGTGCTTGATATCCTGCAGCTGGTCGGCCTGCCGCCGCAGGCAGCGGACCGCTATCCGCATGAATTCTCCGGCGGTCAGCGTCAGCGCATCGGGATCGCCCGCGCCCTGATCCTTGAGCCGGAATTCGTCGTTTGCGACGAGCCGACCTCGGCGCTTGATGTCTCGGTTCAGGCGCAGATCCTCAATCTTTTGAAACGGCTGAAAAGCCAGCTTGATCTGACCTTGATGTTCATTTCCCACAATCTCGCGGTGGTGCAATATATTGCCGATGATGTTCTGGTCATGTATCTCGGCAGTGCGGTTGAAATGGCACCCTCGGAGACGCTGTTTTCCAATCCGCGCCATCCCTATACGCGGGCGCTTTTGTCCGCGACGCCGATTGCCGATCCTGATCGGCGCGGCGAACGCATCAAGCTTTCCGGTGAATTGCCTTCGCCGCTCAACCCGCCGACAGGCTGTCCGTTCCATCCGCGCTGTCCGCTGGCCAATGAGCGCTGCCAGAACGAAGCGCCGGCCATCATGGCGGCGGGCGAAACCCGCGTCGCTTGCCACGCCGTCGAAGAAGGGCGGGACTGATCCCGCCTTTTTTGAACACAGGAATAAAGAAATCTGCCTCAGAGATCGGCCATGCGGCGGATCTCGTCCTCGACGCTGTCGATGATCTGATCGATCGCCAGCACGGCGGCATCCGGTTGGTGGGCGGCGATCGCGTCTGACAGGTCGCGATGCATGGGGAAGGAGGCAAGGCCGAATTCCTTCTGGCCGAAGGGCGATTCCTTGGAGCGCTCCAGCACCTCGTCGACGCGCTGAAGAATGCGTCCGAACATCGGATTGGCCGAGGCGTCATAGACAGCGGCGTGGAAATCGGCATCGGCCTGGTGCCAGGGCTGGCCGGAGGCGACGAGATCCAGCAGGACGTCGCATTTCAGGGCAATGTCCCTGCATTGTTCCGGGGTTGCGTTTTCGGCAGCCAGCCGGACAACGGATTGTTCAAGCGCACGCCGTACCTGCATCAGCCTTAGCAATGCTTCGCCTTCCAGCCGGACACTGGTGGGCACGAAGTCGTGATAGGAGCGCACGCTGGCCGTCAGATAAGTGCCATCCCCCTGCTTGCGGCGGATGATGCCGAGGCCCTCCCAGCGGTTCAGCGCTTCACGCACGGTGGAACGGCCGACGCCGCAGCGCTCTGCAAGCGTGGTTTCCGGCGGCAGCCGGTCGCCCACTTTCAGCCCTGCCTTTTCAACCATATCGGCAAGCGCGTCGAGCACCTGCGCGCCGCGGGTCTTCTTGCCGATAGGTTCGATATAGCGCGCTGCGCTTTGCTCACTGGTCACGTTACGTGGCCTTCCAATGCTCCGGTCAATCAGGCGCTCTATATGTCAGTTGTCGGACAAACATACAAGTGCCTCAGGCTGTGTTTCAGAGCTGCAGGATGGCCTTGAGCGCATCGACAAGCGCCTCCGTCTGCTTGTGATTATTGTAGCCCTGAACCGAAAGCCGGGCGATATGATGGTCCTTCCAGCGGAAGACCGGGATCTCGATATTGTAGTCGCGGATCAGCGTGTCATGCACCCATTCCGGATCGCAGGGCGGGATCGGCATCGCCACCATTTGCGGTGCGCAGAACTGCGGAGCGCTGAGGGGATGAAGGCCGGTGATGCGTGCCATCTCGGCAGCCGTTGCCTGAGCCAGGTCGCGGCAGCGGATGGCCACCTCGTTCCAGTCATTGGCCTGGCGGAAGCGGATTGCCTCGACAACGGTCATCCAGGCGGAGGGGTCGCGCGTACCCTGCATCTCGATACTGTCGATGAAGGGCGTGTTGCCGAACGGGCCGACAGCGCCGGGCTCCTTGTTGTCAGCCGTCCAGCCATGGCTGATCACCAGCGGATCGATCATCGTCTGCAATTCCGGGCGGACATAGAGAAAGGCCGAGCCCTTTGGCGCCATCATCCATTTGTGGCAGTTGCCCGCGTAGAAATCGACGTCGAGTGCTTCAAGATCAAGCGGAATATGGCCCGGCGTGTGGGCCCCGTCGATGACGGTCCAGATCCCGCGCCGCTTCGCCTCGGCGACGACGTTTTCGATCGGGAAGACCAGAGCCGTTGGCGAGGTGATATGGCTTAAGAACAGCACACGGGTTCGTTCATTCATGCCTTCGAGAATCGCAGCGGTGAAGTCAGCTTCGCTGGTAAGCGGCAATGGCACCGTGACCGGTTTCACCACCGCGCCCGTGCGGCGGCAGACATAGGCCCAGGTCTTTTCAAGTGCGGCATATTCATGATCTGTCGTCAGGATCTCGTCACCCGGCGCAAGCTTCAGCGACTGGGCAACGATGTTGAGACCCGCTGTTGCATTGACCACGCCAACGACATTGTCGGCTGAGGTGCCGAGTTCAGTGGCCATCGCCTCGCGCGAATTGCGCATGCGCTCGACATAGCCGCGTTTGGGATCGAGAAAAGCGACCGGCTGGCTTTCCAGCAGCCGCTGCCATCCCTGCCAGGTCTCGAAGACCGGGCGCGGGCAGGCGCCATAAGAGCCGTGATTGAGGAAGACGACGGTTTCATCGAGAAGAAACTGACGAGCGAGATTTTCGGACAACTTAGCGACCTTTCAAAGTGGGATCGAGTGCATCGCGCAGGCCATCGCCGAACAGGGTGGTCGCGAGAATGGCAAGTGCGAGGGTGGCGGTGGGGAAAGCCGCCATGAACCAGTAGAAAAACATGAAATCCATGCCGACATTGATCATCTGCCCCCAGCTTGGAACCGGCGGCGGAATGCCGATGCCGAGAAAGCTGAGGCTGGCCTCCAGCATCATGGCAAGTAGGATCGCCAGCACGAATCCGACAATGACCGAGGATATGGCATTGGGGATCAGATGACGCCAGAGGATATACCACGACGAGGCACCAAGCGCGTGCGCCGCCGTCACAAACTCCTTCTCACGCAAGGCTTTCACCTGAGTCCGGACCAGCAGGCAGACCTGAACCCAGCCCAACAGGGCTGCGATGAAGACGATGGTGGTAAAGCCGCCACGGGTGATGGTGCCGAGAAGAAGTGCCGCCAGCAAGGGCGGAACCACCGAAAACAGTTCGATCACGTTCATGATGATCCAGTCGGTGCGCCCGCGCACCACACTCAGATCATGACTGATGAAAACGATGGAACGTCCCATTTCAGCCTGCAGATCCTGCAGGAGATTGACGATTTGTGCCTTGAGCGAAACCTCGAACGCCGAGGTCGGCTCGTCGGCCACGAGAACTTTCGGTTTCAGGATCAGCGCACGGGCGACGGCAACGCGCTGGCGCTGGTCGCCGGACAGTTCATGCGGATCGCGATTGGCGTAGTCACGCGTGAGGCCGACGCACTCGAACCATGAAAGTGTTTCCTCGCGCTGTGTGCTGCGCGTGCCGATCCTGTGGATGCGCAGCGGTTCGGCAATGATATCGGCCAGCGTCATCATCAGGTCGAGCGCCGAATAGCTGTCCTGAAAGATGGTCTGCATGGCGCGGCGATGGGGCCGCATGGCAACGGGGCTGAGCCCGGTGACATCCTCACCGTTGAGGAGAGCCTGGCCTGCCGTAATCTCGGTCAGCCGCATGGCCATCAAGCCGATCGTACTTTTGCCGGAGCCGCTTTCACCGCTCTCCAGTTGTCGATGCCGCCAGCAAAATCCCAGTACCGGGCGAAATCATAGCCTTGGGTTGCTGCGCGTTTGAGGGCGAAAATACAATCTCCGGCTGTCAGTTGCGCGCCGTTGCTCCAGATGAGGTCCGGTTGTAGATGAAAGGTCCAGGTCAGGCCATCATCGCTGACCTCCCAGCTCTCTGCCGCCATCGGCGTCAAGGTATAGTCCTTGTCGAAGGTCGTGAGCGGTATCTGTGTCAGCTCCGGCTGACCGGCGCGTACATAGACAGTTTTCATGTAGTCGGCATAGGTGCTGGTCTTTAAATCCCTGCGGGCGGTCATCTGGCTTTCGGCGGCAGCCGGCAGCACCATCGACAGGGACATGAATCCCGCCATTATGGCCTCTGCGACAAAGTTCATCGCTATTCTCTCCTGATTGACACAACACTGTTCCCGATGGGCTTGTCAGTCGCCGCATGGCTGGCTGATGCCCGCTCTTGATCCGCCTCGCTTATTGTTTCGAGGTCGGCATATGGAATGTTCCGGCAGGTGCTCCGACACGGGCGGACATTTGAAAAGAAATGTCTAATGACATATGTCTGACAAATTTACCGGCAATTTGCAATGCATCATTTTCGAGAGTCGGTGTTTGTTTCCTGCGTGTTTTGGAAATTACCATGGCTGCCTATTGGCGAGGTCAGAACGCGCTGTCGCGAAAGCGTTGTTTCTGCACGAACCTTGCCCTGCATTGCCTGCTCAGGTGCGGCTGACCTGAGTGCGGGCCAAGGTCTTCGCTGCGACAGGGTTGGTTTGTACTTACAGTGGTAAGCCAATGAAAATTATCAAGGAAATTGAATTTTCTATTACGCGGCGATCGCCTTATCTCGCCGGACATGTTTACGGTCGAAAGGTGGTGCCATGATGAATTCAACCTGTTCCGCAAGCTCCGGAGAAGCTTTAGGCGCGCGCTCGATAGACAGCGTAGCGGCCCCGGAGCCAAGCGTGAGAGCGCGGGTCGCCGCGCTAGATGCACGAATACAAGCCCATCAGAACGCCCAGTCAGCATGGCAGCGACGTCCTGTTCTGCGACGGGATTCGGTGCCCCCTCAGGACCCACCCCAGCTTCCCTCTCAGGATCCGCCCCAGGTTACGGCCCAAGTCACGCCCCAGGTCACGCGAAATAACTCTATGGCGGCACAGAGCGATGATTCGATCTCGGCGCAGTTTTCTGGAACGAGCCGACCAGAAAGCCCGCCAGAAAGTCCGGTTGGTCGCGATCAGTGGCGGTCCTCCACCACTTCGGCGCGTTCACGGATCTCCGAAGCAGCAAGCAGCGGCGCAGGTCTTTCATTTCGTGAAGGGGCCGACAATGTGGTTGTTTGGCGGGAGAGGGCCCGTGATAGGGGCGTTGTGCCGCTCGGCGTTGATGATATCAGGCGGATCTCGTGCAAGCATCCCGGCAAGCATATCCCCTTTTCATCCCTGCTCAATGCTCTGGCGCCGGACGATATGAAGACCTCTTTTGCCGATGTTTCGCGGGTATTGGAGGCCTGTGAAGGCAAGGAAGCGCTTCGCAATCTGCTGATCGGCGTGTGTTTCTTATGTAGCGAGATAGGTCTGAATAATGACCAGAAAGCGCAACTGATCCAGCTCTTTAAAAAAATCCCGTCGGATCCCGAGCTGGCGAAGCTGGTTAGGGATGAATGCCAGGCGGCTGCTCCCGTCAATGGGAGGCGATTTGAAAATCTGGAACTGATCGACACGCTCATGTGCAAGGCGAAGACCCTCCAGCTGGCGCGCAACGTTTCGGCTGACGGATTCCGGGCGCTTTGCGCGCATGTGTTGTCGGTCGCCTGTCTCGACAAGATCAAGGACTGCGCATCTCAGCATATGCAGCCTGTGCAGGATGTGCGGGAGCTGGCTAGCGAGCAGATGGTGGCTTATCTGCCTCTGGCCGCTGAACAGAAGCGCGAATTTGGTTTGCCCTGCCTTCTCGATAAGCACAACTTCAACAAGGCCGGTATGAAATCAAAAGCAAGCTCGCCAAAAAGCAATGCTGCAGTGGCCGGGCTGCTGCGGGAGTTTACCGGAAACGGTCCGGCGCTCGCCTGTGTCTTGCTGAAGAATGACGATATTTGCCGGATGCTCTCCAGCCTGACGCAAAGCCAGTGGCAGGAAAAAATGGAACAGTTGCGCGCCGTCAGGCCCGAACATGCCGAGCACATGCTTGGTTATGCCGCAGTGAATGAAAGCGTCGCGGCCTATATGGCCGGGCTGTCAGGACAAACCGGCAGCGCTGTGTCTGAGACCGGTCGCAGTGCGGTGGGTAAGGTGCTGTCAAACATGCGGCAGATGATCAGAAGGAAGACGGGATATTGAACAGGGCGGGAGCCCCCTCTGCTCCCCGCCAAGAGACCACTGTCGCGGAACAGATCCCAATGCCGGTTGTCTCCTCCGGTGGGGTTCCATCTGGACGGTGACGGGCGCCGCTGGTCCGGTGACAGGCGACGATGTGTTTTGACAGGCCGGCTGCCTCCGCCGGCACATCATGCCATCGCCAGCCGGCTGGATCAGCGGCAGCGACTTTCATTTTCTCTTCGTAGTGGTGCTGCACTGCGGCGGCTTTGTCAGCCGGCCGCCGGTACGAGGTCGTCACTGTCAGACTGCGAATATCCGTCTTCGTCGCGATCTTTCAGACCGGCCACCATGGCGGCGGCGAGGAGCGCAAAGGCAAGCGCCATCAGCCATACGGCGGTATAGGAGCCATAGCTGTCGAAAAACAGGCCGCCGGCCCAGGCTCCGGCCGCTGCACCCAGGGCATGCCCGGCTGACAGCAACCCCATGACCAGCCCCAGCATGCCGACGCCAAGCCGGCTTGCGACATAGGAGGCGAGAACCGGCACGGTGGAATAATCGAAGAAGCCGAACATCACGGAAAAGATCAGCAGCAGGGCATAATTGTCCGAGATATAGATCAACAGCACGAAGCTCAGCGCTCGCATGAGATAGATGATCGCGAGCAATAGCGGGCGATGCATGCGGTCGGCGAGATAGCCCGCTGTGATCATGCCAATAAGATTGACGCCGGAAAGAATTCCATAGGCTGTTGCGCTTGGAATGGGGCCGAAGCCGCAGGCCGAGGCGTAGGGCATGAGATGTGTTTCGATCACGCCGGTCGAGGTGAAGCCGCAAATGGCAAAGCTCCAGAGCAGGGCGTGAAAGACAGGATTGAGGAACAGGTTCGCGATCCGCCGCCCAAGAGAATGCGACGCCGTTGCCGTTTCTACAGCATTGCGTCGCGCGGGTGCAGGCCGTGCCGGGCGCCTGAGCAGCAGCAGGGTCACGGGGACAAGAATGAAGCAGCCGATGGCCAGCATCATGAAGGGGCGTTGCCAGTCTCCGCCTGCCATCAGGGCGGCGAGAAGCGGCATGAGTGCAAGTTGTCCCGCCGTGGAGCCGGATGTTGCGATGCCCGTTGCCAGGCCGCGATTCTCATCAAAACGCTGCGCCACCGCAGCCGAAACGACATGCTGGGCGATGCTGCCAAAGCCGATGGCGGCGATGCCGGCAAACCCCACTGGCAGAAGATAGGCGGAAACACCCGGAACCGCCATGGTCACCAGCGCCATGCCGATGCCGATCGCGCCAAGCCCGGCGGCAAGCAGACCCCGCGCGCCATAGCGGTCGGCAAGACCGCCGGCAAAGGGAGCGACTAGGGCCATGACAATCATCGCCATGGCGGCGATTGCCGAGATCGTACTGCGTGACCAGCCGAAATCCACCTGCCAGAGCGGCATGGCAAGCGAGAGGGACCCCCTCACGGAAAAGGAAAAGGCAAGCGTGGCAAAACCAAGGATAACGACAATCCACGGGTTGCCGCCGGATTGGCGGCTCTGCGCATCTGTTTGCATCCGATGTCTCCCCAAGTCGGTTGCAGGGTCGAAGCGCGACCGGCCGCATCCGTGTATTCAAAGCTGTGCGATTTTCTCCGCGAGTGCGGCAAGTGCTGCATCGTCACGTTCGAAATAGGTGAATTTGCCGACCCTCACGGCCCGGATCAGTCCAGCCTGCGTCAGGATCTTGAGATGGACCGACGCCGTTGCCGGCGTGACCCCGAGCCTGTCTGCGATAGACTGGCCACAAATGCCCTGCCGGGACGTGGCTTCGCCGCGGTCGAACCCGGTTTTTGGATCTTTCAGCCATTGAAGGATCCAAAGCCGCTTCTCGTTGGAGAGTGCGGAAATCTCTGCTGCCAGCCTATCCATGATTAAATAATTAGTTTATTTTCTAATTAAAGTCAAGCCTGTCGCGCCGGCTTCGCATTGCCGGGGGGAGGGGAACGGGCCCGGGGCTACTGAAAGCACGATGCGTAGATTCAATGGTTTAGTACGCCATGCATCCGAATGGATGCATGGCGTACTAAACGGGGTGGTGCGTGCGGCGGCGGCGGAGCCCTGAAGTGGCTGGCGCCAACGCGATATCGCCCGGGCAGACGATACTGTCTTCGAGATCCTCGCTATGTATGGATCGCCCGCCATGCCCCGTTAGCCAGGGAAAAAGGCCGCCAGTATGCGCGGGAATGGAGCTCAATAGAGATGACAGGGAGGCCGAATCCTGTTGTGTCGCCTTCAGATATTCGCGTTTTTCCGAGAGCTGCCGGGCGCCTTCGGTGACGTCCTCAGTCGTATCGTGAAGGTTATAGATGTGGGTTAGTTCCTTAAGATGGGCCTTGAGTTCTGTCTGCAGTCTGGCGATTGCATGGCTGACTTCATCGCGGGCAATCCCGTCGGAAAGCCCCAGATCCAGTCCGTTCTCGAGATCTTCGCTGGCACTTTCTGCAAGGAACGCCTTAAGGGCCACGACAACTTCTATCAGCGCCCGGGCCTCCCCCGTCCAGGAAGGCGCCAGGTGTTCCTGAAGCTTGCCAACGAGCATGTTGACGCATTCCTCCCGGACAGAGCCGCCGATCCCCAGAAAGACGACGTCAAGAGCGATATTGGCGGCGCTGGAGCCTGCGACAAGGCCTTTGATAACCTGGGGAATGGTCTTGCTGGCGATAATACGACTACCGGCACGTGCCCATTGGCGTGTTGCCTCGGAGCCATTGGCCAGACCCGCTTCGCGACCGCCATCTATCACCGCATTTAGGGTTCCGGTTGCCAGACCGACACCAAGACTGGAGAAAAAATGCTGCGAGTCACTATCCTTGGGATCAATGGATTTGGCGGCGAAAAAGGCGATGAAGGACTGGGCCATCGCCAGAAAATAGTAGATGAGCAATGATTGTTTGCTCGTCGATATGAAGCGCTCGGTTTTCGACATTTCGGGGCCGAAGGCCTTTGTCTTGATATTTTCCAGCTCAAGTCTGCGTTCGCGGGGAACATCGGTAACAAAGCTGGTGAAGCCATGAAAACCGTTAATGCAGGCATCGGCGAGATAGGCCTGCTTGTTTGATGTCGGCTCAAGCAGGAATTCACTGCCTACCGTCGAACAGTTTGTTTCGTCCGGGACACTTGCTGGTGTCGTTGGCGCGGAAGGCGGTTTTGCCATGTTGCATTCAGCAGGATCAGCGGCGGCATATGCGGCCTGAATGGCGGCGCCCAGCCCTGCATTGCCAAGAATGGCGCAGACAATCGTGGCCCAGGCCCCGCCACTGCAGGCCAATGGTCCGAAAACATCGGTCAGGAACTCCTTCATTCGTGCCTGGCAACCCGGCTTGTCCCTGGCAAAGCTGCCGTCGGCGCGCGCGAGTGAACGAACGGTTTCCTGATGCATCTTGTTATGCTTCAGGATCCCCTTTTTCATTGCTTCGAAATGCTTTTCCAGTCGCTGTATAGAAGGATGGTCTGCCGGAAGTGCTGCACGCAGCTGTGCAAGCGCGCCCTGCACACTGGCGTTTAGTGTTTCCTTGGTTGCCTGCAGCTCCTTTTCGTAGAGTTCATGCCGGGCATTGTGGAAGGTCAGAAAACGTTTGATATAGCGCGCCGTCAGTTCCGGCATCTCGGCGCTTTCGCCGTGAATGACATGATTGAGCTCCGGCCTGACGGTTACGGTGCTGCTACTGGCGGTGCGGCGGTTGTGACTGGCGTTTGCTTCAATGGAGGGTGCGCTTCGTTGCCTTGCTGTCTGATGTCGTTTCGGACGGGGAATGCGGAGCGGTTCGCCTCGTTCGAGCGCGTTGAGGTCGGGTGGCATGTGAATGCGGGTTTCAAACCGGGATCCGGGCATTGTCCTGTCCTTCTTCAGGCGATGAAACGCCAGCGGGAAGAGATATGGACGCTTCCCGCTCAGGCACGGATGCCAGGCGTTCCCTGAATATGGGGTCGTCAAAACGCGGCCAGAGCCATTGGGAACTGATGGCGTAGGTCATTGCTTTGGCAGGCGAATTTCTTCACACGAAACCAAACGACGATCAGGTCGGAATTAATATTCGATTTTTCTGAAAAACGGTTCGGAGGTCCGAAAACGCTGCTATTCAGTAATGTTATTTATTTGTAATTCGGCTGGCTTGCAGAAGCGCGCGCGAGGTACCCCCTCGCACCGCGCGCGCCTCATGCCCCCTCATTGCAGAATGCGTTGCATTATAAGTGCAAAGCTGCCGTCTTGATTTGCGCTCGCTCAAACGAAAAGGGGATGGCATCGGCCATCCCCTTTTGCTGGTTTCCCCGTCGGCCGTGTTATCTCGGTTCGGAATGCAGTCCTTTAAGGATCGCATAGCAGGCGAGCAGCAGCACGATGGTGAAGGGAAAGCCGGTTGAGACGGCCATTGCCTGCAGCGCCCCAAGGCCGCCGCCAAGCAGCAGGGCGATGGCAACCAGTCCCTCGAAGGATGCCCAGAAAACCCGTTGCGGTGTGGGCGCATCCACCTTGCCTCCGGCGGTGATGGTATCGATGACCAGGGAGCCGGAATCCGACGAGGTGACGAAGAAGACGATCACCAGCACGATGCCGATCACGGAGGTGATGGCCTGCAATGGCAGTTTCTCCAGCATGACAAAGAGCTTCAGTGCCAGTGGTGCGTCGGCAAGCGCTGCATAGGACTGATCGATGAGTTCATGGATGGCCGTATCGCCAAAGACCGTCATCCACAGGACGGAAACGATGGACGGAATGATCAGCACGCAGGTGAGGAATTCGCGCACCGTGCGGCCGCGCGAGACGCGGGCGATGAACATGCCGACAAAGGGTGACCAGGAAATCCACCAGGCCCAGTAAAATGCGGTCCAGCCATCGCGGAAATTGTCGTCGGTGCGTCCGAACGGGTTCGAAAGTGCCGGCAGGTAGCGGGCATATTCAACCAGATTGCTGAAAAATCCGCTCAGAATCAGCAAGGTCGGTCCGACGATCAGGACGAAAAGCAGCAGCAGGGCGGCAAGATACATGTTGATTTCGGACAGGCGTTTGACGCCGGCATCAAGGCCTGCAACCACTGACGTCAGGGCAATGCCGGTGATGACGACGATCAGGACGACCTTTGAGACATTGTTGATCGGAATGCCGAACAGGTGATTGAGGCCGGCATTGGCCTGTTCGGCGCCGAAGCCGAGTGAGGTGGCAAGGCCGAACAGCGTGGCGAAAACCGCCAGAATATCGATCACATGGCCGGTCCAGCCCCAGACCCGTTCGCCGAAGATCGGGTAGAAGACCGAGCGCATGGTCAGCGGCAGGCCCTTATTGTAGGAGAAGAGCGCCAGCGCCAGGGCGACAATGGCATAGATTGCCCAGGGGTGCAGGCTCCAGTGGAAGATGGTGGCGGCCATGGCAAGCTGGCGGGCCGCTTCCTCATTGCCGGGCGCGCCGCCAAGCGGAGCCCAGCTTTCCGGTGTTCCGGCATTGGCTGCGACCGATGACGTGTAGTGCGAGATCGGTTCGGAAACGCCGTAGAACATCAGGCCGATAC
Source organism: Martelella alba (assembly GCF_006516955.1). GTDB lineage: Bacteria > Pseudomonadota > Alphaproteobacteria > Rhizobiales > Rhizobiaceae > Martelella > Martelella alba. The sequence continues at coordinate 175,860 of NZ_VHLG01000010.1, read as the reverse complement.
CCATGCCGGCGGCAAACAGCATGGCGAACCAGCCGGAATAGGAATAATCGGGCGTCGCCTCGCTCCCGCCCAGTCGGATTTTTCCGTAAGGCGATACAATCAGGAACAGACATAGGACGACGAAGACATTGGCAGCCAGCAGAAAGAACCAGTCGAAGGTCGAGGTCAGCCAGTCGCGCAAGCCATTGAACAATGATCCGGCCTCGCTCTGGAAGGCCAGGGTCACCAGCACGAAGGCGACAATGGTCAGTCCCGAAATCGCAAAAACCGGATTGTGGACATCCAGGCCGAATGGACCGATTGACGTGGTGATATTGTCCTGACCGATTTCGTAATCCGTTTCGATCAGATCAGTCTCGCCTTCCGGTTCCGGAATGCCCGTGTCGCTCATATTGTCTCTCCTTCTTTTATTTGCGCCTTGCTTTCCCGCCGCCTCCCTCAAGACACTGCCAGATAGCTGTCGTCGTCCAAATGCGGATACAATCCTGCATTGATCAGCGGCCTAGCCGATAATTCGGCTCCCGATTAAGGTCTCACCAAGAAAACAGAGGCTTTTGTATGTTGAGATAGTGCACCGCCATGGGATGGCCAGAAATGGTCGGCGATATTGGGTATATGGGTCGCCATGACGACCAGATCGGCGCCAATTGTTTCGACCGCCTTGGCAAGGGCCGGGTTCAGATCGCGGGCGGGATCATGGGTAATAACGGGGTGGGAGGCCGTGGCAATGCCGCGGCGGTTACCCTCTAGATCTGCGAACTGGCGCAGCTTTTCAGCAAATTCTGCCGGATTGTGCCCAAGCGCGCCGGGCGTTGCGGCGGAAATACCGACATAGGTGACGGGGGCTCCATAGAAACCTGAAAGGTCCGCAGCAATATCCAGTGCGCGCTTGAGCCTGTCCAGATGGGCCAGATCCACCGGTGCCATGATTCTGGTAAATGTCGTCACCGCTATTCCTTTATATTTTCGGGATTGCCGTCCCGTTATTCTTCCTTTTTCAAAGACGCTGTTGTCTCGGCGCGCCGATGAGTGAATTTGAATTACCGGCTGTGCCGCATTATTGCCATAAAGGCTAACATGAGCCCCATTGCATTGCAAACGGATGCGCCCAGGCGATATTCAGGACACCAGCGGTTTGGCTTTCAGATGGTCGAGGAAGGCGCGGACGCGCCGTGGCATGCGGCGGCCATCGAGGTAGACAGCGTGGATATCAAGGCCCGGCCCGGCGCTGTCTGGCAATATGCGTATCAGACGGCCATCTTCGATCGCACGTGAAACGGCATAGTCCGGCGCGAGGGCGACCCCTTCTCCGGCCAGGCACAATTCACGCACCGAACGGGCCGAATTGACCAGAAAATGCCCGCCAACCCTGATCCTGACGGTTTCGCCCTTGTTCATCAGCGGCCATGTGCCGCCGGGTGTGCGCATATTGGTGTCACGGATGCAGCTATGGTCTGCCAGTTCTTCGATCCGCAGTGGCGTACCATGTTTTTCCAGATATTCAGGGGCTGCCACCAGAACCAGGGCAGTGTGGCCGATTTTGCGGGCAATCAGTGCTGAATTCTGCAACTGGCCGATACGGATGGCGAGATCGACGCCTTCGGCGGCAAGATCGGCATAGGCGTCGGAAAGCCTGAGATCGATGGTCAGGTCAGGGTGAAGGCTGCGGAAGGCAGCAAGGCTGTTCAGCACATGCATTTCGCCGAATGTCACCGGGGCGGAGATGCGTAGCGTGCCTGAGAGCCCCCGCCCGTCGTTCTTGATGTCATTGCGAATATCTTCCAGCGTATCGAGCCATCCCGGCAGGCGCTGATAAAGCCGCTCGCCTGCAACCGTCATGCCGAGCCGCCGGGTCGTGCGCTGCAAAAGCCGGGCACCGAACCGGTCCTCCAGCGCGGCCAGATATTTCGATGCAAGCTTGCCCGATATGCCCAGCCGTTCACCCGCACCGGCAAAGGAGCCGGTCTCAACGGCGGCGACAAAAACGCGGAACCCGTCCAGCGTGTCCATGATTTTCCTTTCAGAACAAATCGGCGAATATCAATCCATATATTCGCCCTTTTAAAGAATATCTGCAAGGTGCATCTTCTGGTCATCGAACAACGGGCCGGAACGATCCGAAAGCCCAGTGACAGGCGCTCAAGCGCCCCCAAGGAGAAGAACGATGAACATCGCGATTATCGGTACCGGTAACATCGGCTCGGGCCTGGCCCGCACTTTCGCCAAGACGCGCCACGGCGTCGTTGTTGCCGACCGCAAGGGCGGTCAGGCGCTGGCTGATACGCTGAAAGGCGAAGGCCTGACGGTTCAGGCCGCATCCATTGCCGAAGCTGTTGCCCAGGCTGATGCCATCATCTTTGCTGTGCCTTATGGCGCGGTTGCGGCGATTGCAGCAGAGGCTGATTTCGAGGGCAAGATCGTCATCGACGTGACCAACCCGATCACCGAAGACTTTTCGGCGCTTTCTGTCTCAGGCGAAAGTTCGGCTGCCGAAGAAATTGCAAAGCTTCTGCCGGCTGCCCGCGTGGTCAAGGCTTTCAACACCGTCTTTGCCGGTCTTTATGGCGGCAGCTTCACCTTTGGCGGCCACACGCTGCAGACATTTGTTGCCAGTGATGACGAGGCGGCCCGTGATGCGGTCATCTCCCTTGCCAAGGATGCTGGCTTTGATGCCCGCAATGCCGGTGGCCTGAAGAACGCCCGCTATCTTGAGCCGCTTGGCTTCATGAACATCCAGTTCGGCTACATGCTCGGTCAGGGCACGGAAATCGCCCCGCTCTGGCTCGCCCGCTAAAATCACCCTCCTCCCAAACCCTTTAATTTGCCGCCGCTTCCATGCGGCGGCCCCTTCCAGGAAAAGATCATGATCGACCTCAAAACCGCTCCCTATGCTGCGCTCCTTCTGCGTGTTCTCACCGGCCTTTTGTTCATCACCCACGGCCTGACCAAGCTCTTTGTCTTCACGCCTGCCGGCACGATGGGCTATTTCTCGTCCCTCGGCCTGCCCGGCTTTTTCGGCATCATCGTGATGATTCTCGAGCTCGTCGGTGGTATCGCCCTGATCCTTGGTGTGAAAACCCGCGAATTCTCCTTCATCCTCGGCCTTGAACTTCTGGGTGCTGCCCTGTTCGGTCATATCCAGAACGGCTTCAGCTTTGCCAATCCGAATGGCGGCGGCTGGGAATATCCGGTGATGTGGGCATTCGTTCAGTTTGCGCTTGCCCTGCTCGGTGATGGCGTTCACGCTCTGCTGCCGTCGCGCCGCCTGAAGTAAAACTGCCTTCACGGCCGCCGCAACGACATTGCGGCGGCCAAACGACAAGAAATTCCCAAGGAGAAGACCATGCTTGTTGATGGAAAATGGAGCGCCAACTGGCAGCCCGTGCAAAAGAAGGATGAAAAAGGTCGCTTTGTCCGTCAGGTCTCCTCCTTCCGCAACTGGATTACCCCCGACGGTGCGCCGGGCCCGACGGGAGAGGGCGGTTTTGAGGCCGAAGCCGGCCGCTACCGCCTCTATGTCGCGCTGATCTGCCCCTGGGCATCGCGCACACTGATCGGCCGCTCGCTGAAGGGCCTTAAGGACCTGATCCCGGTGACGGTGGTCAATCCGGTGATGACGGACGAAGGCTGGGCCTTTGGCGGCTATCCGGGTGCGGATGAAGATCCGCTGTTCGGTTCTCACCACATTCACCAGCTCTACACCCGTGCCGATCCGCATATTACCGGCCGCGCCACGGTTCCGGTCCTGTGGGACATGAAGCGCAATGTGATGGTAAACAATGAAAGCGCGGATATTCTGCGCATGTTCAACACGGCGTTTCAAAAACTCGTTCCCTCGGATATTGATCTCTACCCGGCTGATCTCGCCGAAAAGATCGATACGCTGAACCCGCGCGTCTACAACCAGCTCAATAACGGCGTCTACAAGGCAGGCTTTGCCTCAACCCAGCAGGCCTATGACGAGGCCGTTGCCGGTGTCTTCGCCATGCTGGACGAGCTGGAAGAAACGCTGGAGGGGCCCTTCCTCTTTGGTGACAGGCTGACCGAGGCCGATATCCGCCTCTTCGTCACGCTGATCCGCTTCGATGCCGCCTATCACGGCATCTTCAAGACCAACTGGAAGCGGATCGCTGACTATCCGCGCCTTTCAGCCTATATGGAAAAGATCTATCTGACGCCTGGCGTCGCCGAAACGGTGAACATGGACCATATCACCGCAGGATATTATTCGATCAAGGCGCTGAACCCCGCCGGCATCCGCCCGATCGGTCCCTCGCATATCAAGGCGCTGCTGGCCAAGGCCGCCTGAACCAGGGTTTGGGTTCGAAACAGGCAGCTAAAAAGGGCGGTGCAGAAGCGTCGCCCTCAGGCTTCTGACAAAGCCATTCATATTGCACGTTTGAGGTGGAGCAGCCCCTCCCTCCGTCGTCATCCCCGTGCTTGTCACGGGGATCCAGATTCATAAGGCATTGAATAAAAAAGTCCTTTCGCCGCGCGGACGCGCGTCGGCTGGATGCCTGTGACAAGCACAGGCATGACGTCAGAAAAAGGGGCGAAGCCTGTCAACAGTCTGGGGCAGCACAGAAGCGCCGCCCTTCTGGCGTTTCAGGGCAGGTGGAAGACCTGCAGGAGCGGGACTTCGACCGGACTGTTATCCGGGTTGGTCGCCATGATGTCTGCCATATAGTCCCACCAGCGGCGGACGATCTCGTTTTTCGGAATCTCCGTCATATGGTGATCATCCGCCCGCTTCAGCACGGCAAAGAGATGGTTGGTCTCCTCATCGAGGAAGATCGAGTAATCTGAAACGCCAGCGTCCTTCAGAACCTTTGCAAGCTCCGGCCAGATCGCATCATGGCGGCGCTTGTATTCATCCTTCTGGCCCGGATTGAGGGTCATTCTGAGTGCGATTGTTTCCATCGTCCCCCTCACACGATGCCGCCGCCGCTACCGGTCACGGCCGGTCGCGTCGCAGCCACTGCCGCGCGATAACCTGCCGAGCGGTAGGCGGCGACCGGGTCGATTGCCCCGCCAGCACGATAGCGGGCCATGGCGAGGATTGGCGATACATCGGTACGGAAGGCCTGTTTCAGCGTTTCCGATGCCATCAGCGCGTCATTCTCGGCCTGAAAGCCGGCAAGGGCTGCCCGGTCAACCAGAAGTGCGGATGCATAGGCGCGTGTCACTTCCATGGCTGAATTCATCAGGCTTTCGATCGGGTCGGTGACATTATGCGACTGGTCGAGCATATGGGCGGGGTGGAAACCGGAAAGGTCCGAGGTTTCCGCATCTACCAGTTCGTTGAAGACCAGAAACAGCCGGTAGGGTTCGATTGAACCGGCGTCGAGATCATCGTCGCCATATTTGGAATCGTTGAAATGGAAGCCGCCGAGCTTCGAAAACTGGATCAGCCGGGCGACGATCATCTCGATATTGACGTTGGGGGCATGGTGGCCGAGATCGACGAGGCAGAAGGCCTTGTCACCAAGTTCCCTGGCGATCAGGTAATTGGTACCCCAGTCCTGAACCACGGTCGAATAGAAGGCGGGCTCATACATCTTGTGTTCGGTGAACACCCGCCAGTCATCGGGAAGGGCGGCATAGATGGCTTTCATCGCCTCGAGATAGCGTTCGAAACTGCGGGAGAAATGGCTCTGGCCGGGAAAGTTGGAACCATCGCCGATCCACACCGTCAACGCCTTGGAGCCAAGCTGACGGCCAATTTCGATGCATTCGACATTATGGTCGATAGCCTGCTGGCGGGTGGCCGCCTCCACATGGCTGAGCGAGCCGAACTTGTAGGAATGCGCCTGTCCGTCCTGATCCTGAAACGTGTTGGAGTTCATCGCATCAAAGCCGAGGCCAAGCGCCTCGCCCTTCTGACGCAACGCCGAAAGGTCATCGACCTTGTCCCACGGGATATGCAGCGAGACGGTGGGCGTTGCCCGCGTCAACTGCTGGATCACCGCGCAGTCTTCGAGCTTGTCGAAAATGCCGCGCGGTTCGCCGGGGCCCGGAAAGCGGGCGAAGCGGGTGCCACCCGTGCCGACGCCCCATGAGGGTACAGCCACGCCAAAGGCGGCAACCTTTTCGGTGATCTGGTTGATATCAATGCCATGGCGCGCGAGTTTCGATCCGAGTGCAGTGAAATCCGTCTCCAGATCGCGGATACGCCGTTCGTTTTCGGCGGCGACGAGGCTGCTGTCGATCATCTGATCCATGAAGGCCTCCCCTTATCGCGTAAACGACTGGGCATTGCCCGCATCGACATTGATGATATTGCCTGTCGATTTCGCAGACATGTCGGAGGCAAGGAAATAGATCGCCTCGGCAATGTCTTCCGGGAAGACCGAGCGCTTCAGCATCGAACGGTCGCGGTAATGGGCTTCCAGCTCGTCGGTCGACATGCTGTAGGCTGCGGCGCGCTGTTCCTTCCATTCGCCGGTCCAGATCTTCGAGCCGCGCAGAACGGCATCGGGATTGACCGTGTTGACGCGGATCCCGGCAGCTGCACCTTCAAGCGCCAGGCAGCGGGCGAGATGGATTTCGGCAGCCTTTGCCGTGCAATAGGCCGATGCGCCGGGGGAGGCGGCAAGCCCGTTCTTGGATGAGACGAACACGACATTGCCGCCCGCTTTCTGGTGGCGGAACAGGCGGAATGCTTCCCGCGAGACCAGGAAATAGCCGGTCGCCAGAATGTCGATATTGCGGTTCCACAGATCGAGCGTGGTGTCTTCAATCGGCGCGGAAGAGGCAAGACCGGCATTGGATACGAGAATGTCGAGCCCGCCGAATTCGATCGATGTCTCTGAGAAACCGGCGGCGACATCGTCTTCGTCGGTGACGTTCAGATGCGCGGTCCTGACGATGTCCTTGCTGAAGGCTTTTGACAGTTCGGTACTTGCAGTCTCGAGCGCCGTGTCATCGATATCGGCGAGCATGACGCAGGCACCTTCACCGGCGAGGCGGAAGGCGGTTGCCTTGCCAATGCCGCCCGCACCGCCGGTGACAAGCGCGATCTTGCCGGCCAGCGGCTTCGGCTTCGGCATGCGCTGCAGCTTGGCTTCTTCCAGAAGCCAATATTCGATATCGAAGGCCTCCTGTTCCGGCAGACCGCAATAGGTCGATACCGACGAAGCGCCGCGCATGACATTAATGGCGTTGACGTAGAATTCTGCCGAGATGCGGGCTGTCGCCTTGTCCTTGGCAAAGGAAATCATGCCGACGCCGGGAACCAGATAGATGACGGCATTCGGGTCACGCATTGCCGGCGAGTTGTCGCGCTTGCAGCGCTCATAATAGTCGGCATAGCCTTCACGGTAGGCGGCAATCGCCGCCGGGAGACCATCAAGTACGGCCTCGATATCCGGATTTTCGGGATCGAAACCGATCACCAGCGGACGGATCTTGGTGCGCAGGAAATGGTCGGGGCAGGAGGTGCCGAGCGCTGCCAGCGCGTCAAGCCGGTTCGAAGAAACGAATTCCAGCACGGCTTCGCTGTCATCGAAATGACCGAGCTTGCCCTCCGTTTCCGAGATCATGCCGCGAATGGCAGGCATCAGTTTCTCTGCGACCTTTCGGCGTTCGTCTTCCGCCAGTACCTTGACCTTCTGACCGCCAAAGACGTCACCGGTGATCCCGGCGGCAAACCAGGCCATGGCCGTGTTGATGATCTCAAGTGTGGTTTCGTAGCTTTCCCTGGCCGTGTCGCCCCAGGTGAACAGCCCGTGGCTCTCCAGGATCACCCCGCGCGCATCCGGGTTTTCGGCGCAGAAATTCTCCAGCCAGAGGCCAAGTTCGTAGCCCGGCCGCTTCCAGGGCAGCCAGCCGATCGCACCGCCGAAGATCTTTTCGGTCAGCGCCCTGGAATCGGCCGAGGCGGCAATGGCGATGATGGCGTCAGGGTGCATGTGGTCGACATGCTTTTTCGGCACATAGGCATGAAGAGGGGTGTCAATGGAAGCGGCGCGCGGGTTCAGATTAAAGGTGCAGTGCGGCAGATAGCCGACCATTTCGTCTTCGTGCTCAAGGCCGCGATACAGTCCCTTCAGCGCGTTGAGCTTGTCCATGTAGAGGGTGGAGAAGCCGTCGAGCTTGATCGTCCCGACGTCGCCGCCCGACCCCTTGACCCACAAGACCTCGACCATCTGCCCGGTCAGTGGATCCTTTTCCATGACCTTGGCCGACGTATTGCCGCCGCCATAATTGGTGATCCGCTTGTCGGAACCGAGCAGATTGGAGCGGTAGAGCAACCGTTCCGGCTCGCTCATCGCCGCAGCCTTTTCGTCATCCCAGAGGTTTTTCAAGCTTCCAGACGGGGTTTTCTCCAGCATTTCTTTCATCCTCCCAAGGGCGCGCGATTGACGGCAATCAACGGCAGCTGTCATCAGTTGGCGGTAAAATCATCCGCTTCATGATTTTTGTCAATCAATAACAATCAAAAACGATCATTTAAATCGTTATTGCGCTGCAAAATGATTGAAGTTGATTGACAATGCGAGAATTAAATGAAGAATGTCAATATTGGAGGAGCCATGCACGAGAAAGAACGTCACCGGATCATCTTGTCGGCGGTGCAGGAAAAGCCCGTCGTCACCGTTTCCGAACTGGTCGAACTGACCGAAAGTTCGGAGGCGACGATCCGTCGCGACATTGCGGCGCTGCATGTGCAAAAGCGGTTGCGCCGGGTGCGCGGCGGCGCCGAAGCGCTCAGCCCGCCGCAATTTGTCGGCCTTGCCGGGCGGCCTTTCCGCGTCAACGAGACCATGCATCAGCGGCAGAAACAGGCGATTGCGAAAGCTGCCGTTCAGCTGTGCGCCGATGGCGACTCAGTCATCATCAATGGCGGCACGACAACATTTCAGATGGTGAATTATCTCGCCAGCCGTCGGCTGCAGGTCTTCACCAATTCATTCCCGATTGCCGAGCATCTTCTGAAACACACAAAGAACACGGTGATGGTGTCGGGCGGCACGATCTATCGCGAGCAGAATATTATCCTGAGCCCGTTCGACAATGACGTGACCCGGAATTTCTGGGCGCGGCGCATGTTCATGGGCGCGCAGGGGCTTGGCCCGCTCGGGCTGATGGAGACGGATCCGCTGCTGATCCAGGCCGAGCAGAAGCTGATCGATCAGGCTGACGAACTGGTGGTGCTGGCCGATTCATCAAAATTCGGCCGCCGCTCCAGTCTGATCCTGTGCCCGCTGAAGCGGATTGCGACAGTGATTACCGATGACCGGATCTCGGACAAGGATGCCGCCATGCTGGAAGAAGCGGGCGTTACACTGATCGTAGCAGACAGCGCCGGTGAGAAAGAGATATCGGCTGCCCGCTGAGGGTGGCCTGTTGCCCATACCGTTGCCAGGATGTCAGGCAGCGGCAATGACCGCAAGCGCGATCGCGATCGCGCGGCGGGCTGAGGAGATTTGCCGGAAGCGGTCCGCCCGGAGGAGGGGTGGCCGGTTTCATTCTGCAAAATGATGTTTCGAGGGAGGATATCATGAAACATCTGACACGCATGCTGACGGCCGGTGCAGTTCTTGTTGCCGCCATTGCCGTTCCGCTGACAGCCAGTGCGGCGGAAAAGAAGATCGCGCTTGTGGTCAAGGCGCTCGGGATCGGCTTCTTCGAAGCTGCCGCCGAAGGCGCCAAGGAGGCCGCCACCGAGATTGGTGATACGGAAATCATCTATACCGGCCCGACCGATACGACCGCCGAAGGCCAGATCGAGGTGATCAACGCGCTGATTGCCCAGAAGGTCGATGCGATTGCGATCTCCGCCAACGATACCGATGCACTGGTGCCGGCGCTGAAAAAGGCGATGCAGCGCGGCATCAAGGTCGTTTCCTGGGATTCGGGCGTTGCCCCGGAGGGTCGTGAGGTTCATCTGAACCCGTCTTCGAACCCGCTGATCGGTAACATGATCATCAAGCTCGCCGCTGATCACATGCCGGATGGCGGCGATGTCGCCGTGCTGTCGGCCTCGGCGACGGCCACGAACCAGAACATCTGGATCGAGGAAATGAACAAGGTCATGGACCAGTATCCAAACGTCCATGTGGTGACGACCGTCTATGGTGACGACCTGTTCGACAAGTCCTACCGCGAGGCGCAGGGCCTTATTCAGTCCTATCCCGATCTGAAGGCGATCATCGCGCCGACCTCGGTCGGCATCGTCGCCGCAGCGCAGGCTGTCACCGATGCCGGAAAGATCGGTGAGATCAATGTCACCGGTCTCGGCCTGCCGTCCGAAATGGCGGCCTATGTCGACAATGGCGCATCGCTCTCTTTTGCCATCTGGAACCCGATTGATCTCGGCTATGCGGCGGTGATGCTCGCCAATGATCTGATCGACGGGGCAGAAGCCAAGCCGGGTGCCGAACTTTCGATGGGCCGTCTCGGCACGCTGACGCTGGACGACGATAATGCCGGCGCCATGGCCGATCCCTTCGTCTACGACAAGTCGAATATCGACAAGTTCAAGGACATTTTCTGAGCCCGGGGGGGCGTGGTGTGCCGGGCCTTCGGGCCCGGCTCTTTTCTTCAACGGATCGCTGAGACGATCCAGGCTGATGGTTTGAAGGATATGCTGCATAAAGAGGTTCAGACACCCCGGATCGGTTCGCCGCCCGCTGCGATCACCCTTGCAGGTGTGACCAAAACCTTCCCCGGCGTCACCGCGCTTTCGGATGTCTCGCTGTCGCTCTATCCGGGTCAGGTCACGGCGCTGGTCGGCGAAAACGGGGCGGGGAAATCGACACTGGTGAAGATCCTGACCGGTATCTACCGGCCGGATGGCGGCGCGATCATGCTGGATGGTACGCCGGTTGCCTTTCAAAGCGCCGATGATGCGGCGCATCACGGCGTCACCGCGATCCATCAGGAAACGGTGCTGTTCGAGGCGCTGAGCGTTGCGGAAAACATCTTTATAGGCCACGCGCCGAAAAACCGCTTCGGCCTGATCGACTGGAAGCGGATCAACCGCGAGGCCAAGGCTATTCTCGATGGCATCGGCGCGAAGATCGACCCGACCCACAGGCTCGCCGATCTCGGTATCGCCAACCGTCATATGGTGGCGCTGGCGCGGGCGCTTTCCGTCGATGCGCGTGTCGTCATCATGGACGAGCCGACGGCCGCACTCTCCCACAAGGAGATCGAGGAGCTTTACGAGCTGACCGAACAGCTGAAGGCCGAGGGCAAGGCGATCCTGTTCATCAGCCACAAATTCGATGAGATTTTCCGCATCGCTGACCGCTACACGGTGTTTCGTGATGGCGAGATGGTCGGCGAGGGGCTGATTGCCGAAACGGATGAAAATGCGCTGGTGGAAATGATGGTCGGCCGTCCGGTTGGCCAGGTCTTCCCCAAGCAAGAGGTCGAAATCGGTCCGCCGGTGCTGACGGTTGCCGGTTATCGTCATCCGACCGAGTTCGAGGATATCAATTTCACGCTCAGACGCGGCGAGATTCTGGGCTTTTACGGTCTGGTGGGCGCGGGCCGGTCGGAATTCATGCAGGCGCTTTTCGGCGTGACGAAGCCGTCTGCCGGTGCCATCCGCATCGATGATGAGATCGCTGTGATCCGCACGCCGAACGAGGCAGTCAGGGCCGGCATCGTCTATGTTCCGGAAGAGCGCGGCGCGCAAGGCGCGATCGGCGCCATGCCGATCTTCGAAAATGTCACCCTGCCATCGCTTGCCGCCGTTTCACGGCGGGGTTTCCTGAAAATGGCGGAGGAGTTTGCACTGGCGCGCGCCTATATCGAGCGGCTCGATCTCAGGGCCGCGAGCCTGGATCAGAACGTCGGGCAGCTTTCCGGCGGCAATCAGCAGAAAGTCGTGATTGCCAAATGGCTCGCCACCAATCCCAAGGTCATCATTCTTGATGAGCCGACAAAGGGTATCGATATCGGCTCGAAATCGGCGGTTCACGCCTTTATGTCAGAGCTTGCGGCAGGCGGGCTTTCGGTGATCATGGTCTCTTCCGAAATTCCCGAGATCCTGGGCATGTCCGACCGCGTGATCGTCATGCGCGAGGGGCGGATCGCGGCGGAGTTCACGCGACAGGAAATGAGTGCGGGAAAGCTGGTTCGCGCCGCCGCCGGTATCGGGGAGGTGCATTGATGGCCACGCGTCTGCTCAAAAGCCGCGAAGCTTTGCTGGTTCTGGCGATGGTGATCCTGGCAACGCTGATCGAGCTGCGCTTTTCGGGTTTCCTGTCGGCGAAAAACATCGTTTCGATATTCAATGATACTGCGATCCTGATCATCCTGGCGCTGGGTCAGGCCGCCGTCATTCTGGCGCGCGGCATTGATCTGTCGATTGCCGCCAATCTGGCGCTTTCCGGCACGGTGGCGGCGCTGGTCAATGCCAGTTTTCCCGGTGTGCCGGTGGAATTTTTGCTGGTTCTGTCGGTGTTGGTCGGCGCATTGCTCGGCGCCATCAACGGGCTTCTGGTCTGGAAGCTCGACATTCCGCCGATCGTCGTCACGCTCGGCACCATGACGGTGTATCGCGGGATGATTTTCCTGCTGACCGATGGCGCCTGGATCAATGCCCATGAGATGAGCGATGCCTTCAAGGCCGTGCCACGCGCGGTGATTTTCGGCCTGCCGCTGCTCTCCTGGATCGCGCTTTGCGTGATTGCGGTGATGATCCTGGTGTTTTCCTTTACCCGGATCGGCCGGGCCTTCTATGCGGTCGGCGGCAATCCGAATGCGGCCGTCTATACCGGCATCTCGGTTGGTCGCACCCATTTCTTCGCCTATGTCGTCGCCGGAACGCTGGCGGGGCTTGCGGGTTATCTCTGGGTTGCGCGCTATGCGGTGGCCTATGTCGATATCGCCAATGGTTTCGAGCTTGATGTCGTTGCCGCCTGCGTTATCGGCGGCATCTCCATTGCCGGTGGCGTTGGTACGGCCATCGGCGCGGTGCTGGGCGCACTGTTTCTCGGCATTATCAAGAATGCGCTGCCGGTGATCGATATCTCACCCTTCTGGCAGATGGCGATTTCCGGAACGGTGATCATCATTGCCGTTGCGGTCAATGCGCGCGCCGCCCGGCCGAAGGGCCGTGTCATTCTGAAAAAAGCGGAGCATGCCATATGAGTGACATTCAGACGCGCTTCGTTCCCGACCGGCTGCATGGCAGATTTTTCCGGATCACACGAAGCTGGGAGGCGCTGCTGATTGCGGTGACCGTCGCGGTTTTCATCATCAACAGTTTCGCCTCGCCCTATTTCCTGGATCCGTGGAACCTGTCGGACGCGACCTATAATTTTACCGAAAAGGCGATCATCGCCTTTGCCATGGCGCTGGTGATCATCTCCGGCGAGATTGACCTCTCCGTTGCGGCTATCATCGCCCTTGCCTCCACCGCCATGGGCTATGCCCTGCAATTCGGCGCCGGTACAGGCGAGCTTGTTGCCATCGGTCTTGTTACCGGGCTGATCTGCGGTGCGTTCAACGGCTTTCTGATCACCGGGCTTGGCCTGCCCTCCATTGTCGTCACCATCGGGACGATGAGCCTTTATCGCGGCCTTGCCTATGTTGTTCTGGGCGACAAGGCCTTTACCGGCTATCCGCCGGCTTTTGCCTATTTCGGCCAGGGCTATGTGTTCTGGGTGATATCTTTTGAACTGGCGCTGTTTGCGGTGCTGGCGGTGCTGTTTGCCATCCTGCTGCACAAGACAAGCTTTGGCCGCATGGTCTATGCCGTTGGCAATAATGCGACTGCCGCGCGCTTTTCCGGCATTCGCGTCGGACGGGTGAAGTTCATCCTGTTCCTGCTGACAGGGCTGATGTCGGGCATCGCGGCTGTGTGTCTGACCTCGCGTCTCGGCTCCACCCGTCCCTCGATCGCACTCGGTTTTGAACTGGAAGTGGTGACCATGGTGGTGCTGGGTGGCGTCAGCATTCTCGGTGGTTCCGGCACGATCTTCGGTGTTGTCATCGCCGCCTTCGTGCTTGGTCTCGTCACCTTCGGCTTCGGTCTGATGAATGTGCCGGGCATCGTCATGTCGATCTTTGTCGGCCTGTTGCTGATCGGCGTGATTGCCATCCCGATCCTGTGGCGGCGGGCAGGCCGGCGTCTGAAAAGGAAGCCTGCATGACGCCCGCCCGTCCCGTTCGCAACGTTGCGGTGATCGATATCGGCAAGACCAATGCCAAGGTGATCATCTATGATCTTGAGGCCCGGGCGGAGACCGGCAGCCGCGCCCGGGCCAATGCCGTGATCCGCCGCGCACCCTATCCGCATCATGATGTCGACGGGCTCTGGGCTTTCATTCTCAACAGCCTGGAACAGCTGAATGGCGAATGCGGTATCGACGCCATTTCGATCACCACCCATGGCGCGACTGTTGCGCTCGTCGATAGCGAGGGCGGACTGGCGCTTCCGGTGCTTGACTATGAACATGACGGACCGGACGAGATGAAGGACCGCTATAACGCGATCCGTCCACCCTTCTCTGTCACCGGTTCGCCGCGGCTGGTGGCCGGGCTGAATATCGGTGCGCAGCTGTTCTGGCAGCGGGCAAGTTTCCCGACCGCTTTCGCCCGGACCGAACATGTCATCACCTATCCGCAATATTGGGGTTTTCGCCTGACCGGCGTGGTTGCGAGCGAAGTGACAAGCTGGGGCTGTCACACCGATCTCTGGGCACCGCAGCGCGGCACATTCTCGCCATTGGTGGCAGCCCTCGGCCTGACGGGCAGAATGGCCCCGCTGAAGGCTGCGGGGGATATTCTGGGGCCGGTCGGAGGCGAAATCGCCGCACAGACCGGGCTGTCGCCCGATTGTCCGGTCTATTGCGGTCTTCACGATTCCAATGCGTCCCTGCTGCCGCATCTGAAAAGTCTTGCTGCGCCCTTTTCCGTTGTTTCGACCGGCACCTGGGTGATTGCCATGGCGGTTGGTTCCGCCGTGCCGCCCCTTGATGAGACTCGCGATACGCTGATCAATGTCAACGCGCTTGGCGATCCCGTACCGTCAGCGCGTTTCATGGGCGGGCGGGTTTTCGAGGTCGCGGCGCCGAAAGGTGCGGTGATCGAACCGGCTGATCGCAGGGACGCACTTGAGCAGGACATTATGCTGTTGCCTTCGGTTATCGGCGATACCGGTCCCTATCAGGGCCGTATCGGGGGCTGGACTGTGCCGGAAGAAGATATGACGCCCGGTGTCAGACTGCTGACGCTTTCCTGGTATCTGGCGCTGATGACGGCGGAATGCCTGGCACTGACCGGCGCCGAAGGCCCGGTTATCGTTGAAGGTCCCTTTGCGGAAAATCGCGATTATCTCGAAATGCTCGCTGCCGCCACGGGCCGGCCGGTTGAGAAAAGCAGGGGCAGCGGCACCAGCGTCGGTGCGGCCGGTCTCGTCAGTAAGGTCGCCCAGTCTGCCCGTTTCGAAGATGATCCACTCACCGAGCTTGCGCCAGCGCTTTATACCTATGCGGCTGAGTGGAAAAGACGCGTCAATGACGGCGAAATCGGCTTCAGCCCGGTCGAATACCGTCTGCCGCGCTGGTAATTTAAAAGCTGCAACATCGCCATCTATTCCCTGTCTTTTCTGTGCGTTCGGTAATCCGGCTTGCACGGCGCCTTCACGCCTGCCCTCAGCCGATGGCCATCTCATCCTGACGTGAAATGTTTCCAAATATTAATGAGAAAAAGTATAGATATAGATATATGCGCTTTTTGCTTAACAATAGTTTTGAATAGTTTTCGGTATAGAGCGAGACATATATTCGATCAATATCTTGGGAGGCAAATGGCTCTCCTGGGTACGGGCGTGCTTTGCCTATGAACTGCCGTCGTCCTTTTCGCTCTCCCTCAAACGAAAGGAACCGAAAATGCCATTAGCAATTAAAACGTTGAATGACGCAGGAATAGCGAAGTGTATTGCTGATCGTGAGAAGCAGAATGGCGGTTGCCCGAATGATTTCTCCTTGACCAGAAACAAGGCGCATAACCTCTCCGAATGGGACAAGCTGCGTGCCAATAGCCGGTACACGGCGCTTGCCGCAGCCAAAAAAGATCCCGCAGGCAACAGACATTTCAAGGAATATGACAATATCAATATTGTTCATATGATCCGCCATAGTCCCGAGGAGGGCAGCGCGGTGTATCATAAGAACTTCCAAAAGCTGATCAGCAGCTGGGATGCCGTCAGTTGCTCTTTGCTTGATCCGCACAAGAAAACCAAGGAGAATCCGGGAACGCTTGCCGAGGTCGGGTTCTCATTGTCTGTTCCAGCCCAGAATATCCTGGGCGCCCACCACGCAGATGTCTGGTTTGCGAACCATGCTGGCGCGCAGCCGCAGCAGAAATATGTGGATTCTCACGGCAAGTCCAGGGAGCCCGCAAAAATTCGCGCGAAACGGGCGGGGCTTCTGGCAAAAGCAACGCTCAATGACATTTCCCTCAAGGGTCCAGTGGAGAAACAAAATAAAGGCGTGACGACGCTGACCGATGTTGCCTCGCCGAAACAGGTCCTCGAGAAAACGATGAGATATAACGAGTTGATCGCGATAGGACGACCCGATGTAAACGTCTATAAGGGTATGGGGGTCAGTCGCCCCATTAAAGTCAATGCTATCGTTATCAACCCGAACGAGTGGCAGCGAGACAGGATATATCGCGGATTTGCTGGCCAATCAAAAGAGGATAGGAAGCAACGCTTCGGGACTGAGGAGTGGAACAAGGATATTGCAACCAGGGTTTATCTTTCGGATTGCTGGCTCACGGCGGAGAAGCTGCGGTCTGTGAACCCGGACCTGTCTATCCTGATGGTCAAGAAAGGTCTGGGTGGAAGTCACTGGGACTTTAGAATGGCGTCATCTGCCCGAGAAGGTGATGGCTTTCTCGAAGATCAGTCGAAGCTTGCTGCCGAACGGCAGGCGGGTTTGGAGGCGCAAAACAGGGCGGATATTGCACGGCAATATAACCAGGTTGCGGAGAATGCTTATCGTCCGCCGAGCAGTCATAAGAAGAACGTGCCGAACCATGTGAAACTGGAAACCGCAGTTTAGTCCGCTTTTCTTTTTTGGAGAAAGGCGCCCTAACGGGTCTCAGCCTGATACAGTACGAATTCCTGCTGGCCTTCGATTGTCTTAGGCGCTTCGAGATTGGCCTCGTAGATGGGATCGATCACATAGCGCTTCAGCACGAACCGCCCCCTGTCGATGGTCCATTCGCCAGAATCCCAGGCGTCGCCCAGACCACGCCATTTCGAAAAGCTCGTGATCGTATTGGTCTCGGGGTCGAAGCGCGGGTTGATCAGCAGCATTTCGCTGGCAAGGCCGGTTACGACGGGGTCTTGGAGAAGCGTCGTGTCCGTGTCGTCGGCATAATCGAGAACGAAATCGGGGGTGGCGAAGCTGACGATCGCCATCGGCAAGAAATCGTCTTCGGGAGCGAAGACATAGGCGTAGCCAAGATTATAGGCGCCGAGTGAGCAGGGGATCTCGAATAATGTGCCATGCCGTTTAACGGGCGTGCCGTCATATTCCGTTTCCGGCCAGGTCACGGCGTAGGTTTCATTGGCAATGCCGTCGAGCCGGTCGGCAAGGGTGGCGTCGCAGTCTTCCGGCAGGGCGGCCATGACCATGGCGCGCGCCTGATCAAGATCTGCCTCGGCGGCCAGGGCCGGGCTAGCCGCAACCAGCAGCATCGCCGCGGCGTAAAATTCAGCGCGCATGATTTTGTCTCCCTGACCGTTTTTTCGACAGGATAGGCAGCGTGATGCAAGTGGGCAAGCGGCAGTTTGCTATTGCGCGCGGGTCCAGATCTGGCTTCGGCAAAGCGCACCGCCGAGAATGCAGCCGGAGAGTTTCAGTCCGCCATCGCCCGTCAAGGATATCTTTCCGGTATAGGTCTTGCCGTTCTCGTAGTCGTAGAGCTTGCCCTTCCAGCCTTCACCGTCCGGCTGCATGGCGTAGATCATCTGGGATCCGACAAGATCACGATCTCTGGCACCGGCCTTCGGGTTTTTCGCGTCCTTGCCCGGCATTGCGAGCCAGACAATCGTGCCGCAAAGCGCGGCCTCGCAGGGCGCAATCGTCACCTTTGTCTTGCCGCTCTGGGTGAGCCACGTGCCTTCCGGCGAAGCGGCCAGTGCCGGGGCCGCCATACAGGCGACGACAAGCGCCGCGATGAGTGTCCGTCTGCTATTCCGTTTCATTCCATCCTCCCGATTGGCTTGAAACCGGCCCGCATTGGGTTGCGGACCGGGCAGGTCATCTATCTGGCCAGATTGCAGCTTTCGCCCGGCTTTTAGCCGCCGAAGCGATAGCGCAGGCCAATCGAGACGATGTTCACATCCGATGTGACGCTGCCGGTGAAGGGCAGGCCCGTCACATAATGCGGATTGCCGCTGGTGATCGAGATGTCACCATTGCCGACCGGAAAGATGTGCTCATAGGCCATGTCGAGTGCCAGGCTGTTGTTGATCTGATAGGTGCCGCCAAGCGCTGCATGGATACGGTCGCTATCGGGAAGCCTGAGGTCGCGATTGGTGGTGGTGATTGGCGACCATTCATAACCGAGCCCGCCGCGAATGGTGAACTGATCGGTCCACTGATATTCAGCACCGAGCGCCACGTAATAGCCGTCCTGATATTCGAAGGCGAGCTCGGTCAGCTTCATGCCATTGGTCATGCCGGTATTGCCATAGACCGGAATGGTGCCGAACCGGCTCCAGTTGGTCCATTCGAACCCGGCATTCACGGTCAGCTTGTCCGTGACTTTCTGCTTCAGCCCGACGGTGATCTGGTCCGGCGTGTGCAAGGTTGCATCAATGCCATACGTCCCGGCGGGAAGCGGCGTCTTGGCGGCGCCAAGCGCCAGATCGCCGGAAAGGCCGAGATTGACAGAAGAGCGGTAGCCGACGCCGATCTCGGTGCTGTCGCTGGGCTTCAAGGTAAAGCCGAGCGTATAGCCGATGCCCCAGTCATCACCCTCAAGCGAGGCTGTTGCTGCATCTGGATAGGGGCTCATCGCCTGGGTCAGCCGGGTTTTGAAATAAAGCGCTTCAATCCCTGCGCCGAGCGACAGCCAGTCATTGACCTTGATGGCGATGGTCGGGTTGATGTCATAGCTGCGCACTTCCGAGGTGCGGGCATAGATCTGCCCGGCATAGTTGAACGGGTTCTTGGTCGTCAGCCCGAAAGGTGAGTTGAGTGCCAGGCCGAGCCAGACCCGGTCATTCAGCTGATAGCTGACATAGCCGGTGGGCAGAACGGCATCAATGGCAATGTCGCCGGTCGAGCCGGTGCCACCAAGCCCGAGCAGCGTCGGGCTGGTTCCCTTTTCCGGGGTGATGTCGGCATAGGGCAGAATTGCAGTCAGGTCGAGCTGGAATTGCAGCCCGTCAAGATCCGTCATGGTTGCCGGGTTCCAGTACATGGAACCGACAAAGGCACTTCCTGCGGCAGCGCCGGCAAAAGCCTGTCCCTGGCCGGCAGCACCCTGCTCACGCAAGGCAAAGGCGCCGGCAAAAGCCGTTCCTGCCATCATTGCAGTTAGTAAAGCTGAGAATGCGAGGGACGTCGCCCCCCGCGCCAAAATCTGCATCGCTCACTCCTCCCTGATCACGATACGTTATGTAGTATCTACAAGAGTCCAAAAGAAAACCTATAGAGCTTTAACATTACCTATACGTAACAAAGATGCAAGAGGGCTGACGATCATCAATTTTTCGCTGACATGCTTGTCTGGAGCGTTGCGGGCTAACCTCATCTGAGGGTCAGCCCGTCACTTGGGATCGCCGGACCGTGCCGGGAAAATGCTTTTCCTTGGTATTACAGCGCGCTATAAAGTCGAATATTAACGCGCATCGGTTGTGGTTACCTACGAATATATGTTGACCTTTTTCCAAAAGTACGAACTATTAAAAGTATGTTGAGACTTGCGATAGATATTGGCGGAACCTTCACCGACGTCGTGCTTGAAGCCGATGCGCTGACCTCGCTCAAGGTTCTGACGACCCCTGATGCGCCCGAACGGGCTGCGATTGACGGCGGTGCGGCTCTGCTTGCCCGCAATGAACTTGATTTCGATGCCATTGGCACCGTGATCCACGGAACCACACTTGCCACCAATGCGCTGATCGAGCGGCGAGGCGCAAAGACAGCCTTGGTGACCACCCGCGGTTTTCGCGACATATTGGAAATGGCCTATGAACGCCGTTTCGATCAGTATGATACCGATATTCAGCTGCCGGAGCCGCTTGTGCCGCGCGAATTGCGGCTGACCGTCTCAGAACGCATCGATGCGCATGGGAATGTGCTGAGCGCGCCTGACGAGGCGGAAATTGACGCCATTGCTGAGGTCCTGCGCAAGGAAAAGGTCGAGGCGGTTGCCATCGGCTTCCTGCATTCGACTGTTAATTCCAGCCATGAACATCAGGTCGCCGAATGGCTGCGGGCCCGGCTTGATCCTTCGGTCACGTTCTGCCTCAGCGCCGAGGTTTCGCCGGAAATCCGCGAATATGAGCGCTTTTCCACCGTGGTTGCCAATGCATATGTGCGCCCGCTCATGTCCCGCTATCTGCAGCGTTTCGACGATGAATTGCGGGCACGCGGCTTCGCCGGTGAGTTCATGCTGATGCTTTCCGGCGGCGGGCTCACCAGTCTGGAGCAGGCGAAAAAAGTGCCGATCCGGCTGGTGGAAAGTGGCCCCGCAGGCGGTGTCGCGCTGGGCGTCCGGGTCTCGCGCGAGGTCGGGATTGACCGGATGCTGGCCTTTGACATGGGCGGTACCACTGCCAAGATCTGCTTTCTTGAGGATGCAACACCGGCAACGGCGCGACGTTTCGAGATCGCGCGGGCCTGGCGCGATATCAAGGGCAGCGGTCTGCCGGTGCGCATTCCGACGACCGAACTGGTCGAGATCGGTGCGGGCGGCGGTTCTATCGCCAGGCGCGATGCGCTCGGCCGGCTTGCCGTCGGCCCGCAAAGTGCAGGCTCGGTTCCCGGACCGGCCAGCTATGGGCTCGGCGGCACCATGCCGACGATCACGGATGCCAATGTCGTGCTTGGCAAACTGTCTCCGGACGGCTTTGCCGGGGGCACGATGACGCTGCGCCCTGATCTCGCGCTTGAGGCAATCACCCGCAATGTCGCAGAGCCGCTTGGCCTTTCCTCGCCGGAATGGGCGGCGGCTGGCATTGCCGAAATGGGCGAGGAAGCCATGGCAAATGCTGCCCGTGTTCACGCCATCGAACAGGGCAAGGATGTCACGCGCTACACGCTGATGGCCTCCGGGGGAGCAGGGCCGCTGCATGCTGCCCGCCTTGCCGAGAAGCTCGGCATCAGCCGCATCGTCATCCCTGCGCTGGCCGGTGTCGGGTCGGCGGTCGGTTTTTTGAGTGCGCCGGTAGCCTATGAGGTGGCCCGCTCGGTGCTGACGCTGACAGACCGCATCGATCTTGATGCCATCCAGACCTTGCAGCAGGCCATGGCAGATGAGGCGTCAGCCGTTGTGCGCCCGGCGCTGGGTGCGGGGCAGGCGGCTCATACGATGCTTTCGGCGGAGCTGCGTTATGAAGGCCAGGGCCATGCGCTGAAGATCGCGCTGGATGGCCTGGTTTCCTCCAAGGACGATATTGACGCGATGAAGGCGCGCTTCATTGCCAGCTACCACGATATTTACGGCACGAAGATGCGGGACAATGCGGTGGAGCTGGTCGCCCTGATCCTTTCCCTGACTGGTCCCGAACAGGCTTTGACGCCTGCTCCGCCGGGGGAGGGCGGAAACGCTGCGGCTCTGGAACCGGCATCGGTATTTGACCCGTCTTCCGGTGAGCGCGTTGTCGCCAGCCGCTTCGCGCGTCAGGCCGCTGCCGCAGGCAAAAAGTTTGATGGTCCCTTTCTCATTACCGAAGAGCAGACCACGACCTATGGTCCTGCCGGATGGACGGCGATAGTCCATCCCGTGGGACATATCGTCATGACACGCGGAGGTGCGGCATGAGCGACGTTGTGAAAACCGGACTAGGCGATGCCGAAATCATCGCCATGAATGTCATGTGGAACCGGCTGATCTCGGTCTGCGAGGAACAGGCCAATGCCCTGCTGCGCGTCGCCTTCGGTGCCATCGTCCGCGAGGCAGGGGATCTGTCGGCTGGTATTTTTGATGCCGAGGGACGGATGATGGCCCAGGCCGTGACCGGAACGCCGGGCCATGTGAACACGATGGCGAAGTCGGTCAATGCGATGCTGGAAAAGGTCGCGCCGGGTTCTCTGGTCGACGGCGATGTGCTGGTGACCAATGATCCCTGGCTCGGCGCCGGCCATGTGTTCGACTTTGTCGTCGTCACGCCGATCTTTCTGGATGGCGCGATTGTCGCCTATATCGCCTCGACCTGCCATGTGGTTGATGTCGGCGGGCTTGGCTGGTCGGCAGAAGCCCGCTCTGTCTTTGAGGAGGGCGTGCTGGTTCCGGTGACCCGGCTGCGCCGCGGCGGCGCTCTCAACGAGGAACTGCTCGATCTCATTGCCACCAATTCGCGCGTCCCGCGTGAGGCGCGCGGTGACATCCTGTCGCTGATGAGCTGTAATGACGAAGGCGCCAAGCGGCTGATCGACCTGATGCGTGAATACCGGCTTTCCTCGCTTGAGCATCTGGCCGCATTCATTTTCGAGCGCTCAGCCGCGGCGACCAGAGCGGCAATCGAGAAATTGCCCGAGGGCGTCTATTCAGCCGAGGTCGAGCTTGATGGCTATGATGCGCCAATCCGGCTCAAGGCCAAGATGACGATTGCCGATGGCACGATTACGGCCGATCTCGCGGGCTCGGCGCCTGCTATTGCCAAGGGGATTAACTGCCCGCTGAGCTACAGCCAGGCCTATGCTTCCTTCGGTATCAAGGTTGCTGTAGCGCCGCATGTGCCCAATAACCACGCCTCGCTGGAGCCGATCCGGATCACCGCGCCCAAGGGGTTGATCGTCAGCGCCGAGCGACCCTGGCCGGTGACGGCGCGTCATGTTGTCGGTCAGGCCTTGCCGGATCTGATGCTCGGCTGCCTGGCGGACGCCATGCCGGGACGTATCCTTGCCGAAAGTGCCGGTGCGCTCTGGGTGCTGGCGATTTCGGCGGATGGCGACGACGCGTTCTCATCGCTCAATGTTGCTCTCGGCGGCATGGGTGCGCGGCCGGGTTCCGATGGTCTTTCGACAACGGCCTTCCCCTCCGGGGTTGGTACGGTTCCTGTGGAGATTGCCGAGACCGTGGCGCCGCTGATCTATACCGCCAAGGAATTTGCCACCGATAGCGGCGGTCCCGGTCGCTATCGCGGCGGACTTGGCCAGGAAATCAGGCTCCGCTCTTCACGGGGTCAGACGCTGAAGTTGTCGGCGGCAGCCTTTGAACGTCTCAAAAAGGGTGCAGCGGGCCGGGCAGGCGGCCTGCCTGGCCTTCCCGGACATGCCGAAATTTCCGGCGGCCGGGTGATTGACGACAAAGGACTTTACGCGATCGGCCCCGATGAGGAGCTGATCCTGAGAACGCCCGGCGGGGGCGGTTTCGGTAATCCGGCGGAGAGGCCGGCCGAACTCCTGAACCGGGATGTTGTGCGTGGGCTCGTCAGCCGAGAGGCGGCGAGTACCTATTACCAAGCATTTCAGGACCACCAAGAGGATGGCGGTGGCTCTGGCCAATCATAAGAGGAGACAGCAGATGAATTTTAGATACGCACTGGCTGCCGGGGCTCTCACCCTTACATTTGCACAGGCTGCATCGGCCGCGACCTGGGATTTTTCGACCCCCTGGCCGGACACCAATTTTCAGGCCAAGGCGGCAAAGCAGTTTGCTGATGCCGTACGCGAGGCGACTGACGGGGAAGTGGATATTTCGGTTCTTTCGGCTGGCTCGATCGGTGTATCCGGCAGCGAAAGCATGGCGGCGGTGGAAAGCGGCATCGTTCAGATGGCGGATTATCTGCTGTTTCTTCAGGCGGGCGAAGAACCCCTGCTCGCCATTGACACGCTGCCCTATCTGATTCAGGGGCAGGACGAGATGGCGGCCTTCCTCAAGGTGGCCGGTCCGGCCTTCGATCAGATTGCCGAAAAGCATAACCAGAAGATCCTCTATTATGTGCCGTGGCCATCACCTGGGCTTTATTCCCGCACCAAGATCACCACGGATGAGGAACTCAAGGGCCAGCGTATCCGCGCTTTCAATCCGGCCAGCTTCACCTTTCTGACCAAGCTTGGCGCCGCACCGCTTGAAATGCCCTGGGGCGACGTAGTCCCCGCACTTGCCGCCGGCACGATTGACGGCGTCGCAACATCGACATCGTCGGGCGTTGACGGCAAGCTGTGGGATACGACGTCCTTCTTCAACCCGCTGCAATGGTCGACTTCCACCGATGTCGTGACCGTCAGCCTTGATGCCTGGAACAGTCTCAGTGCTGACGAGCAGCAGGCGATCGAAGATGTGGTGGCAAAGCTGGAGCCGGAATTCTGGGCCATGAGTGCGGCCGAAGATCAGGGCAAGACTGAAATTCTGGTCGAAAACGGCATTACCGTCACCGAGGCCGATCCCAGCATGCGCCAGGCCATGTCCGACAGCGGCCATGCCATGTGGGACGAGTTCATCGCCAAGGTTCCGGAAGCCGGGCCGATCATCGACACCTACAAGGCCTCGGCAGCAAAATAACGAAAACCGGGCTGCCGCCAGCGCATTGCCCTGAAAATCGGAGATGATTTGCAGGGCGATGCACCGTTTCACGAAGCTGGAGTGTCCTTCGGCGTTTGAATGGATACACGGTGCTTTTGGGGCGGCAGCCCGTTTCAGGACATATCTTTTGCGAAACAGATTTCTGATCTTCACCGACTGGACGGCGCGCATTGCCGAGACCGTGGCAATGATCCTGCTCTACGGTTTCTGCACGTTGATGCTGGCCGAAGTGATCAGCCGTGCGGTGGTGCATACCAGTCTCGCCGTCTCCTGGGAATATAGCGCCTTTGCCATGGCGGCCGTCATCCTGCTTGGCCTCGGACCGTCGCTCCGCCATGGCAAGCAGGTGCGCGTATCGCTGCTCTTGTCGCGTGGTGCCCCGCGTTTGCGCACCGGTGTTGAGATTTTCTCGACCCTTATCGGTATCGCTCTGGCGATCCTCATGCTGAACGCTTTCTGGAGCGTGTTTCACACCTCGCTGGTTCGCGGCATCAGGCAGGCAAGCTATGTCAATACGCCGCTGGCCATCCCGCAATTCTTTGCCGTGGTTGGCGCTGGCGAATTCGTGTTGGCACTTCTCGCCCGGCTGGTGCGGCTTATGAGCGGCCTTGCACCGGACCTGATCGAGAATGAGGAGGATGCGCTTGATTGAGATCGCGCTCGTCGCCGTTTTGCTGTTTGCTGCCCTTCTGGTCGGGTCCGTCTGGATCGGCCTCTCGC
Source organism: Martelella alba (assembly GCF_006516955.1). GTDB lineage: Bacteria > Pseudomonadota > Alphaproteobacteria > Rhizobiales > Rhizobiaceae > Martelella > Martelella alba. Next base: position 150,462 of record NZ_VHLG01000010.1, on the reverse strand, counting down.
TGTTTGGCGGCGGCTATATTCTTCTGACCATCTACAAGCCCAATATTCCGCTGGAAACATTTTCCGGCAAGCTACTCTGGACAGCCGCCACATCGCAGGAACTCCTGGCGCTGCCGCTTTTCATTCTGATGAGTGATATTCTCGTCACCGCCAAACTCGGACGCTCGCTCTTTTCAGGGCTCGCGCCCTGGGTCAGCCGGCTTCCCGGCGGGCTTGTCCATGTCAATGTCGTCGGTTCCACCCTGTTTGCCGCCGTCTCGGGTTCGTCTGCGGCGACGACCGCCATTGTCGGCCGGGTCACCCTGCCGGAGCTGCAGGCGCATGGCTATGACCGGCGTCTTTCCATGGGATCTCTTGCAGGCGCAGGAACGCTCGGCTTTCTGATCCCGCCATCAATCATCATGATCATCTATGGCGTCGTGTCGGAGCAGAGCATCCTGCGGCTGTTCATCGCCGGGATCATTCCCGGCCTGCTGCTTGCCTGTTTCTACAGTCTCTACATTGCCGTGCACCATACCGTTATTGGCGGTCACCGTGATGCGCGACGCTACAGCTGGGCCGAGCGCTGGAAAGGCCTTGCCGAGATCGGGCCGATGGCGGCACTGATCGCGGGTATTATGGGGTCGCTCTATTTCGGGCTGGCAAGCCCGACGGAACTGGCTTCGGTCGGCGTTCTCGGCGCCATCATCCTTTCCGCCGTGCGGGGCGAACTGAACCTCACCAATCTGGCGCTGGCCGGTCGGCGCGCCGTGCGCACAACGGCGATGATGGGATTGATTCTCTTAGGTGCCGCACTTCTCAACGCCGCATTCGGCTTTCTCGGATTGCCGCGCGCGGCGGCTGACTGGATTGCTGGCCTTGGCCTGTCTCCCTTCACGCTTATTGCCGCACTGCTCCTCTTTTACGTTGTGATCGGCATGTTTCTTGACGGGACATCCATTATCGTCATGACATTGCCGGTGACGCTGCCATTGGTTACAGCCGCAGGTTTTGATCCTATCTGGTTCGGTATTTTTATTGTAATTGCAGTGGAAATATCGCAGATAACACCGCCGATAGGTTTTAATCTCTTTGTGATTCAGGCACAGACTAGTGAGACTGTCGGCAACCTTGTGCGTGCCGTCTTTCCGTTTTTCATGATATTGGTTGGATTTGCACTGCTTCTTGCGGCCTTTCCTCAGATCGTACTCTTTCTACCTGGACAGATGACATGAGCGCTCCAAGACACAAGACCCTGACCCGTTCGCTGCGTGACAGCATTGTCGGCGGCAAATGGAAAGTCGGCGAGCGACTGCCACCAGAGGTCGATTTCGCCACGGAATGCGGCGTCAGCCGCACAACCTTGCGGCGCGCGCTCAGCGAGCTGGAATCGGAAGGCCTGGTAGAGCGCCGGAAGCGCGTGGGAACCGTGATCGCATCGCAGACGCCGCAACAGCATTTCCGGATGATGACCAATGGCATGTCGGAACTTTTGCAGGTGACCCGGGAAACGGTGCTCGATATCTGGTCCACCCGGCATGTCGAGAATGGTTCGATCGCCATGCTCGGCAATCATGAAAGCACCACAGGCTACTGGCTGGAGATTGTCGGCGTGCGTCGCATGCCCGGCCGGATCCGCCCCTTCAGCTGGAGCAAGATGTATGTCACCGGCGCCTATGCAGGCATTGAGCCGGCACTGTCGCGGCAAAATCTCGGGTCGGTCTATGCGCTGATCGAGGAGATTTTTTCCTGCCCGATAGCGCGGCTGACGCAATCGGTCGATGCCATTGCCTGCCCGACCATTGCTGCCGATGCCATCGGCCTCACGCCCGGTACACCGGCGCTGAGCATTGATGCCGAATTGTTTGATGCCAAGGGCCAGCTGGTGGAGATCAGCCAGGCGATCTATGACCCGACGCGCTTTCGTGTGCGCTCCGATGTCTGGCTTGACAAGTAGGAGCGGAGAAGCCGGTCGCGATGCTTTTGTCGAAAAATGATGACGATCGTCAGGATTTGACTGTTCTTCGCGCGCGAACCGGTCTAAAGCGGTGTTATGAGTTCACATCAGCTTACGGTATTTGAACGCGCTTGCCATGTGCACGCGTGTCGCACTGTCCCGAATGTAACCCTCAAGAGCAATCGATACCCTCAATCATGATCGTGGCAGACCCTTCCCTGATTGCCGCCCTGTTCGGCAAGCTCGGCATTGCCGCTGTGGTGGTGCTGATTTACCGGATGATCCGCCATTCCACGCTCCGCCCGGGCTGGTCAGGTCTCGCGACGGGGCTTGCCTTTGCGGTTGGCGCGGTTGCGAGCATGATCAATCCGCTGGAGATTTCGCCGGGCATCATCATTGATGCCCGCAATGTCATGGTGGCGCTGGCGACGGTGTTTGGCGGCTTCTGGGCGGGATTGCTTTCGGCGGTCATCGTCACGATCGCCCGTATTCTGATCGGCGGAGCGGGGGTCGAGACCGCAGTCCTTTCGATCATGATCTCTCTGGCGGCCGGACTGGTTTACCGCTTGCTGAAGGGCCCGCAGCATAATCTGATCGGGCTGGGTCTTCTGGGCCTGTCTTTGTCTGTCACCTTCGTAACACCCTTTCCGTTTCTGCCGGCCGCGACCGTTTTACCGCTTTTGCAGTCGACATGGCTGGCAATCACGGTCAGCAATGTCGCCGGTGCGGTGATCATGGGTGGGGTTTTAGCGGCGGAAGATCGCATTGAAGACAGCTATGGCGAACTGCGCATGGCGGCGATGACCGATCCGCTGACGGGGCTGAAGAACCGGCGGCAGCTCGATAGGCTCGTTAATTCATGGCACGCCGGTTCCTTTGAAACTGATACGGTCTTTGCCGTGATGCTGATAGATGTCGACCATTTCAAAGCGGTCAATGACAGCTATGGCCATCCGCTTGGCGATGATGTGCTGAGAGAAATTGCCGGTATCGTTTCGCGGCGGGTGCGGCGCAGTGATCTGGCTGTCCGTTTCGGGGGCGACGAGATTGTCATTATCATGCCCGATTGTCCTTCGCGGCGGGGCCTTGCGGTTGCCGAAGGCATTCGCGAAAAGGTGGCGCAGACCGCGTTCAATGCGGAAGGCGAGCTGTTCTCGGTGACTGTAAGCATCGGTGTCGCTGCGCATCCGGCAACACCGGCAGGGCTCAGCCGATTGATCGACACAGCGGATCGTGCGCTTTATCGGGCAAAGGCCGAAGGCCGGAACCGGTCTTTCCTGCTGGAAGAGGCATGACCCTGCCCGGTTGTGCCGGGCAGGGTCATCGTGGAGCCGTCAGGCGATCTTGTCGAAATATGCCCGGGCCTGTTCGAGGCATTTGCGATAGACCGACAGGTCGCCGAGGATATCGTCACTTGCGACATTTTCGCAGATAAAGGCACCGCCGCTTTCAACGGCAGCCGTATCCAGCATCAGATTGTCGGCCATACCATGATCTTCGACCATCAGTCCGTCGGGGCCGCGGGTCACGCCATCGATCTTTTCCAGCGGCTTGCCGCTGTAGAAATCGCCGGTCAGGCGGGTGAAATAATCCCGGCCACTGTTGGAATAGGCAAAGACCGGCTTTTTCTGCGCGCGCATATAGCCAACCTCGTAAGCCGTTCCGATATCGGCTGAGATGCCGCGAAAAGGCGTAAGGTTGGCGATGATGAAATCGGCCTCATCCATCTTTGCCTCGTTGGCAAGGCCGATGGCGACGCCGAAGCGGAAGGCCGAAAGGCCTTCCGGGTTCAGGTCGTCTTCCGCCAGCGTGGAGGGATCAAAACCATATTCCAGCGCCATTTCGCCCTTGATCCGCATGACGTCAGAGGCGTTGCGGAAGAAGACGTCAGGTCCGGCGATATAGACTTTCTTGCGCGCACTCATTCAAGCTTGCCCGCATCCAGGGCGCCAAGGATCCACTTGCGCCAGGTCGTGTCACGTCCGTTCTTTTCCGGGATGACCTTTGAGGCCTCCTCCATGAAGAAACGGTAGTCCCGGCCCATTTCCTGGCCGCGTTTCGTATGCATGTCGAGGGCGACATCAGGGATTTCCGGAAGGCACTCGCCAAGTTCCATCGAGCGGCGGGCCCAGTTGACGAGATCATCCGAGGTACGCTCTTTTTCGGACCCGGCAATCAGGCGGATCAGATGGGCGGCAAACAGAAAGCGGTCGCCGATCGGGCGCGGATAGCGCTTGTGCTGCTGATAGAGCGTTTCGGCGATCACCGGCAGATTGACATTGCCGGTTCCAACGTCTTCCACGGCGATCACGCAGAGGCGTGACCACAGCATTTCTTCCATTTCCGGGCTGGTGAGAAACATTTCCCAGCCCAGCAGAATGGCATTTTCCAGCATGCCGCGTCGCAGGCATTTCTGCAGTGCCGAGATCACCTCATCGGCCGGAAAGCCGCTATGCGTGGTCGTGCGCTGCCAGGGATCCGGCGGTTGTTGAACCTTGATCATGATAGTCTCCATTGGTTGCGGCGCTTACGACCAGCGTGCTCTGATGGCACGTTCGGCCCGCTGCGCAAGGAAGAAGCAGATGATCGCGGCGACGGCGGCCACGAGCGATGTGCCAAGGGCACGCTCCATGGCAAAGCGACCGGTCGCCTCGCGAAAGAGATAGCCGAGCCCTGAACGCCCCATCAGGAATTCGGCGAGAATGGCGGCCAGCACCGCCTCCGGGACGATCAGCCGGAAAGCGATCATCATGTTCGGCACAGCCGACGGCAGGACAAGACGGGCGAAGTGCTGGAAGCGGCTGGCGCCAAATACGGCAAAGAGATCGGGTGCACCCTTTGGCAGTTCGGCAAGCCCTGCGCCGGTGAAGACGAAGGTCGGGAAGAAGGCCGAGACGGCGACAATGGCGACGACGGTGGAAATGTCGTAGCCGAGAACCCGCGCCATGATCGGGATCAGCGCCACGATCGGGATCGAGGAGAAGATCAGACCGATCGGTGTCAGCATGCCGGATAGCAGCCGCGACGACCAGGCAAGAACGGCCACCAGAATGCCAAGCACGAAACCGATGAGAAGGCCAGCCGCGGCCGTGAACAGTGTCTGTCCGGCATTGGCGAGATAAAGCCCCGGATTGCTGACAATATCACGGGCGACAGGCATGGGGCCGGGCAGAACAATGGAATTGAGTTCGGCCAGCGCCACCCAGGCTTCCCACGCGGCAAGCACGGCAAGGATGGACCAGTTGCGGGCGAGGAAACGGCGTAGCACCCTCATCCGAACCTCCTTTGCACCGCGCGTTCGGCAAGCCCCATCAGCCCGTAGGCGACCAGTGAGGTGACGGTTGCGACCAGCACGGCGGACCAGAGCAGCGGGATCTGGAAATTCTGCATGCCGGAAATCATCAGGAGGCCGAGGCCGCGCGAGGCACCGAACCACTCCCCGACAATCGCGCCCATGAAGGCGACCGGAACCGCAAGTTTCAGCCCTGAGACGATGGCCGGAAGGGCGGCCGGAAATTCCAGCCGGGCAAAGCGGGTGAAGGGCTTTGCGCCGAGCACGGAAAAAAGATCCTGATGCGCGCGATGGGCGCTTTCCAGCCCCGACGTGGTGGCGACATAGACGAGATAGAAAACCGCGAGTGAGGCAATTGCGGGTGGAATGCTGTCGCGCGGCAGCAGCACCATGAAGACGGGGGCGAGCGCGATGGCCGGGGTTGCATGGATTACCGCCACCAGCTGATCGATCCCGGCGCGCGCCGGGCGGAAAAGCCGGACGATCATGGCGATGCCAAGACCGATGACGATGCCGAGGCCATAGCCGATCAGGACGGAGGAGAAACTTGCCGCTGCCGCCCGACCGATCAGCGTGTGATGGGCCGGATCGAAGAGATAGGCAAGCACGGCGGTCAGCGTCGGCCAGGTGAAACCGGCCAGCCGGTAGACGCCGATCAACTGCCAGCCACCGAGAAAAACGGCGACGCCAAGAACGCCCGGCAGGAAACGCCTTATGGCGAGCGCAGGTCTCATGGCCGATGCCCTTCGGGTTCCAGCGCCAGCGTCAGTTCATCGACCAGATGGTGGAATTCGGCCGAGCGCATCACTGAAGGATCACGCGGGCGGGCAAAGGGCACGGCGAGGTCGCGGATCACCCGGCCCGGACGGCCGCTCATTACCAGAATGCGGTCCGCGAGAAACAGCGCTTCATCGACGGAATGGGTGACCAAAAGCGTCGTCAGCGTGCGTGCGCTCCAGATCCGCTGCAATTCGACATTCATATGCCGGCGGGTCACGGCATCAAGGGCGCCGAAAGGTTCATCAAGCAGCAGAACATCGGGTTCGAGAGCCAGTGCGCGGGCGATGGACGCGCGCTGGCGCATGCCGCCGGAAAGCTGGCTCGGACGAGCCTTTTCAAAGCCGGTAAGGCCGACAAGGTCCAGGAGTTCGGTGATACGGGCATTGTCGACCGGCTTGCCGGCAACGCGGAACGGCAGTTCGACATTCTTTTCAATTGAAAGCCAGGGGAGCAGCGCATGGTCCTGAAAGGCGACGCCAAGCCGGTGATCGGCGGACAGCGCCTTCGGCGTTGACTGCTCGATTTCGACGGTGCCCTCACTGGCGGCCTCAAGCCCTGCGACCAGGCGCAGGATCGTGCTTTTGCCGCAGCCGGAGGGACCGAGAATGGCGACGAATTCGCCCTCTTTCACGTCGACATTGATGGATTCAAGCGCGGTCAGTTCGCGCCCGTCATCGAGACGGAAGCGTTTGGCGACATCGGCCAGGCGAATGGCGGCGGTCTTGGTCAAGGCCAGCTCCGGATTATGGCGTTCCGCAGGATGCGGGTTCAAAAGGAAGGATACCGGCAGCTGCGACGGGCGGAGCTGCCGGATCCTGTCTCAGCGTCAGAGCTGTTTCAGCGCTTCTTCCAGCGGGCCGAGATCAACGATATCGGCAGCGGCCGGGATATTTTCGATACCGGCGGCTGCGGCAACGGGCGCGCAATTGGTGTCGACCAGCGTTGCGTCGAACCAGAACGGGCCGGGTGCACCCGGTGCGGTGATGAGCGGCATTTCAAGCTCGCTCTGGCGGGTGGTCTGATCGATATTGAGGCCGAAATCAGCGCCGAACTTTTCAACCGCCAGCTTGGCGCCGACGCTCGGATCTTTGCCGTTTTCAATCCAGCCGCGGGCAAGCGCCTTCAGATAGGCGACGACGAGATCGCGGTTTTCCTTGACATAGGCGCGCGAGGCGACGATCGGGCCGGCCGGGACGTTATAGCCGAGATCGGAGAACATGGTGACGAAGAAGTCCTTGCCCTCAACCAGACCCATCTGCTCGAAGGTGATCGGCTGGTTGGTGGCAAAGGCCATATAGGCATCGCCGTCGCCTGCAAGCAGCGGTTCGGGCGAAAAGCCGGTCGGCACCAGTTCGAATTCCTGCGGCAGGCCAGACTGCTTCAGCACGAAATCAATGGTGTTCTTGTCGGCTGGCATTTGGCTGAGGATCTTCTTGCCGACCAGGTCCTGCGGGGTCTTGATCGGATCCTTGGCCATCGACATCAAAGCTGCCGGACTCTGCGGGAAGGCCGCGCCCAGAACAACGAAATCATTGCCGCGATTGATGGCTTCAAACAGCGGAACCCAGTCGCCGCCGGCATAATCGGCCTGACCGGCGGCCAGCTGTACGAGCACGCCCGGCGCATTCGGACCGCCGGGTGTATATTTGATGTCGATGCCTTCATCCGCGAAATAGCCGTTTTCAATCCCGACCCAGAGGCCAGCATATTCGGCATTCGGGATCCAGCCGAGCGCAGTCGTAACCGGCGTCAGGCCCTGGGCAAAGGAAAGGCGCGGCGCTGCAAGACCGGCAATGGCCGCACCGCCAAGGGCGATGAAGGAGCGGCGGGAAAACGAAGGAAATTGTGTCATTGGCAATCGGAACCCTGTAGGAGGAAAGGGAGAGAAGCGGGTGAGACGATGTATGTTTTGTTATATTTCTTTTGCGTCTCTGTTACAATAGTTACATGATCCGGTAACGGAGGCAAGATGAAACAACCGCGAGACCAAAGACGTGCACGCCTGCCTGCCGATACGCCGGTGGCGCGCAAGATCGCCGAGGCCTATCCGGCCATGCCGGCGGCGCTGCGAAAATTCGCAGATCTGGTGCTTTCCGAGCCGCTGCATGTGGCACGGCTGAGCGTGCATGATGCCGTGGCGCTGATCGATGTCTCGGTGGCGACGGCCAACCGCTTTGCCACGACACTTGGCTATGAGGGCTATCCCGAATTCCGCTCCGAGCTGATTGCCGGTTTCGAGGCGCTGCTGGAGCCCTTCACCCGGATGGAGCGCAAGCTTGCGGCAAAGCCGACACCGGCCACGGTGTTTCAGGCTTCGCTGAAGGAGGATATCGCCAATCTGGAAGAAACGCTCGGCATGATTCCGGAAGAAACGATCATGCGGGCGGCGCGGCTGATCCTCGGGGCGGAGCGGATATTCATCGCCGGTTTCGATCTTTCCGCCCATCTCGGCGGCCTTCTGGCGATTGGACTTTCCAATCTCGGCACGCCGGTCAGAACGGTCGAAAGTGGCGGGGGTACCATCGGCGCCTTGCGGCATTTGGTTGACTACGGCCCGAAGGATCTCGTAATCGGTATTGCCTTCCCGCATTATTTCCGCGAGACGCTGCAGCTGGTCGAATATGCCCATGATCGCGGCACACCGGTGCTCGGTATTACCGACGGGCTTGGTTCGCCGCTGGCAGCCCTTGCCGCCGAAAGCCTGTTCGTCTCCGCGCATCACGATTTCAACCCACCATCGTCGACCGCGATTGCCGGTGTCGTTGAAGGTCTTGTTGCCGCCGTCAACAGCCTGAAACCGGCCATTGCCGAGAAGAACCGCCAGTTTGTCGAAGAAAGCTATGCCTATATGGCAGCCAAGGGCGGTCACTGGGGCAAGCATGACTGACAGGGCTTTTGTCCAACAGCAGCGGTAGCAATATTTTCAAGAATGAGAGCATGAAGGTTTGGGGCTTATGTTTGAAATGGATAGCATTCTCGCATCCGACGCGTTCAGGGCGGCGGCGGATTTTCTGAAATCGGATCATGACCGCTTCATCGAAGACATCATCACGCTGACGGAGATCCCGGCGCCGCCTTTCAAGGAAGACAAGCGCGGCGAGGCCTATGAGGCGATGTTTAGCGCACTTGGCCTGGAAGAGGTCGGGCGCGATGCGATCGGCAATGTCACGGGGGTGAGACGCGGGCGCGGTAATGGCGGCCTCATCGCCATCGCCGCTCATCTCGACACGGTCTTTCCCGAGGGGACCGATTGCACCGTCCGGCGCGAAGGCACAAAGCTCTTCGCTCCCGGCGTCGGTGATGACACGCGCGGCCTTGCCACGCTTTTGACCTTCATCCGCAGCCTTGACGCGGCGAAGATCGAGACGGAGAGCGATCTGCTTTTCGTCGGCGATGTCGGCGAGGAGGGCAAGGGCGATCTGCGCGGCATCCGCCATCTCTTCAGCGAGAGCATTTACCGTGAGAAGATCTCCGCCTTTTTCACCATGGATGGCATCAGTCTCGACCGGATCGTCACCGGTGCGGTTGGCTCCTATCGCTATCATGTCAGTTTCACCGGGCCGGGTGGCCATTCGCTGATGGCCTTCGGCACGGTCAATCCGGCCCATGCGCTGGCCCATGTGATCACGGGCCTGTCGGAGACGGAGGTTCCCTCAGATCCGCGCACCACCTATTGCGCTTCTGTTTTGGGCGGGGGAACCTCGATCAATGCCATTCCCGAACAGGTCTGGCTTGAAATTGATCTTAGGTCCGAGGATGCTGCGGCGCTGAACGCGCTTGATGCGCGCCTGCACCAGCTGATCGGCGAAGCAGTTGCGCGCGAAAATGCGCGCGGTGATACGGAAGCTGGCGAGATTGTCGCAAAGGCGGAGCGGATCGGCGACCGGCCGGCGGGCCGCACGGCCATGGATGCGCGGATTGTGACGGCGACGACGGCGGCGCTTCAGGCTTTCGGCTTTGCAGCCGGACCGGAATTTTCCTCCACCGATGCCAATATTCCGATGAGCCTCGGCATTCCGGCGATCAGCCTTGGCACCGGTGGTGACGGCGGACGCGCCCATTCGCTGGATGAATGGATCGACGTCGAACCAGAAGCATCTGCGAAGGGGCTTCAGGCGGGGCTTGCGGCCATTCTCGGCACGGCCGGGCTTTTTGAAGGGTGAAGCAAGTGCGGGAGGCATCGCCATGCGGCGATGCCTGTTGTGCGTCAGCTGCGATAATGCATGCTGCTTTCGAGCAGGTGCTGGGTATAGCTTTCCTTGGCATCCTGCCGGCGCATGGCGTCGACATCCAGCAGTTCGACCAGTTGTCCATGCTGCATGACGGCGACGGTTTCGCACATATGGCCGACGACTGAAAGATCGTGCGACACCATCACATAGGTGAGGTTGCGTTCCGCGCGCTGATCGGCCAGCAGGTTTAAGATCTCTGCCTGCACCGAAACATCAAGCGCTGAGGTCGGCTCGTCGAGAAGCAGGATTTCCGGCTCCGGCGCCAGAGCGCGGGCAATCGCCACGCGCTGGCGCTGACCGCCGGAAAGCTGGTGCGGATAGCGGAAGCGAAAGCCTGATCCCAGACCGACATCATCGAGAAGCTTTGAGATCCGCTTGTCGACATTATCGCGAAACCCGTGCAGGCCGAGCGTTTCGGAAAGAACCTGATCGATGGTCTGGCGCGGGTGCAGCGAGGCATAGGGGTCCTGAAACACCATCTGCACGGTCTTGTAGAACTGGCGGCTGCGCTTGTGCAAAAGCTGTTTGCCCGCAACCGTCATGGTTCCGTCCACCGTATCGATCAGGCCGGTAATGGCACGCAATACGGTTGACTTGCCGGAGCCGCTTTCGCCGACCAGCCCGAAACTGGCGCCCTTCTTGACGACGAAAGACACATCTTTGACGGCTTCGACACGGTTCGGTCCATGCCCGAACCAGACATAGAGATCGTCGATTTCGAGCGCGTTCATAGCATTCCACTCACACTTGGGGCGTTGCGCCATTCCGGGTCGCGGTTCAGCGTTTCCAGCCGGCGTTCCGGCATGTCCAGCCGTGGCATCGAATTGAGCAGGCCGCGGGTATAAGGGTGTTTTGCCTCTTCCAGCGCACCGGCAGCGCAGGTTTCGACAATCCGGCCACCATACATGATCAGGATCCGGTCGCAGAAATTCGACACCAGACGGAGATCATGGCTGATGAAGATCAGGCCCATGCCGCGCTCACGCACCAACTTGTCCATGATCTCTAGCACCTGGATCTGTACCGAGACGTCAAGTGCGGAGGTCGGTTCGTCGGCGATCAGGATTTTCGGATCGGCGATCAGCATCATGGCGATCATGACGCGCTGGCCCATGCCGCCGGAAAGTTCGTGCGGATAGGCATCATGGACGCGTTCCGGATCACGGATGGCGACGGCTTCGAGCATTTCCAGCACCCGCTCGCGGGTCTTGCTGCGGTTCAGCTTGGTGTGCGTCAGCAGGGCTTCGGCGATCTGCTGCCCCACCGTCATGACCGGGTTGAGCGAGAATTTCGGGTCCTGCATCACCATGGAAATATCGCGCCCGCGCAAGGCACGCATCTCCTTTTCCGACATGGTGAGGAGGTCCTGGTCAAGCACCTGCATCCGGTCGGCCGTGACCATGCCGGGCTTGCGGATGAGACGCAGAAGCGCGCGACCGGTCATGGATTTGCCCGAGCCGCTTTCCCCGACAATGCCGAGCCGCTCCTTTCCGAGCGAGAAACTGATGCCGCGCACGGCATCAAAAATCCCGGTGCGGGTCGGAAAGCGGACCCAGAGATTTTCAACCTCGACAAGATTGCTCATTGGCTGCTCTCCTTCGGGTCCAGCACATCGCGCAAACCGTCGCCCAGAAGGTTGAAGGCCAGGCTGATGGTGAAGATCGCAAGGCCGGGCATGGTGGCAACCCACCAGTGATCGAGAATGAATTTCCGTCCGTCCGAAATCATCGCGCCCCATTCCGGCGATGGCGGCTGGGCGCCGAGGCCGAGAAAGCCGAGGCCTGCAGCCGTCAGGATGATGCCGGCCATATCCAGCGTCACCCGCACGACCAGCGAGGAAATGCAGAGCGGCCAGATATGCCGGGTGACGATGCGGATCGGACCGGCGCCCTGAAGCCGGATTGCCGAGATGAAATCGGAATTGCGGATCGTGAGCGTTTCGGCGCGGGCAATGCGTGCATAGGGTGGCCAGGCAGTCAGCGAGATGGCAAGCACCGCATTTTCGATACCGGCGCCCAGTGCCGCGGCAAAGGCCAATGCCAGCACCAGACGCGGGAAGGCGAGGAAAATATCGGTAAGACGCATCAGCACCGTGTCGACGATGCCGCCGGTATAGCCGGCGACCGTGCCGATGATCAGGCCGGCTGCGGGGGCAATCAGGGCAACGAGAACGACGATATATAGCGTGATCCTTGAACCGTAGATCAGCCTGCTCAGAATATCGCGGCCGAGTGAATCCGTCCCCAGAATATGCCCGGCAGAAAAGGGCGCGGCCAGCCGGTTGGACAGGTCCTGAAAGAAGGGATCATGCGGGGCGATCAGCGGTGCAAGGGCTGCGACCAGAAGCAGCGCCATGAGAATGCCAAGGCCGATCATGGCGAGTGTGTTGCGTTTCAGCGAAAGCCAGCCCTGATACCAGGAGACCATGCGGGCGTGGTTGCGCGATGTTGGAACATCCGTCAGCAGCCAGGCGCGCCAGCCTTTTGCTTCTACTTCCTGATTTGTCATCGCGAAGCCCTCGGATCGAGAAATCTGTAAAGCAGATCGGAAAAGATGTTCAGGCCGATGAAGACCAGACCGATCACGATCGTTCCGCCGAGAACTGCGGCCATATCGGCCGAAAGCAGCGAGGTGGTGATGTAGCTGCCAATGCCGGGCCAGGAGAAGATGATCTCGGTCAGAACCGAGCCTTCAAGCAGGCTGGCATAGGAAAGCGCGATCACGGTGATGAGTTGAACCTGGATATTGCCAAAGGCATGCCGCCAGATCACCTGCCGTTCCGACAGACCCTTGACCCGCGCCGTGGTGATATATTCGGCATTGAGCTGTTCCAGCATGAAGGAACGCGTCATGCGGCTGATATAGGCCAGCGAATAGTAGCCGAGCAGGGAGGCTGGCAGGATGATGTGGGAAACCGCGTTCCAGAAAATGTCGGTCTCGCCGGCGAGCAGGCTGTCCACCAGGATCATGCCGGTCACCGGCGGCACCATATCCTCATAGAAGATGTCGATCCGGCCTGGCCCGCCGACCCAGCCGAGAATGCCGTAAAAGATCAGAAGACCGACAAGGCCGAGCCAGAAGATCGGCATGGAATAGCCGAAAAGTGCGACGAAGCGGGCAATCTGATCGGCAAAGCTGCCGCGTTTGACAGCCGCCAGAACGCCAAGCGGAACGCCGATGATGACACCGATAATCGTGCCGATTGTCGCCAGTTCCAGCGTCGCGGGAAAGAAGCGGGCAATGTCATGCAGCACCGGCTGGCCCGTGCGGACGGATTGGCCGAGATCGCCGTGGGCAACGTCCTTGAGGTAGATCCAGAACTGCGTCAGGATCGACTGGTCGAGACCCAGTGCCTTGTAGGCCGCATCATATTGGGCCTGGGTGGCACGTTCGCCGATAATGGCCAGAACCGGATCGACCGGCATGAGCCGCCCGATGACGAAGGTGATGAATAACAGACCGACCATCGTCGCAACGACCGTCACCAGAAAGGAGACGGTCTTGCTGACAATGGGCGGCATGGACAGCTCACGCTGCCCACCCCGATTTGCCATGATGCCGATCCTTACTTCGTGACCGGCCAGAAGGCTGCCGAGCTGACGGCGGCGCCCATGCTGAAGTCCTTGACCTTGTCAGACATGGCAGCCTGCTCGATCTGCTGGAACATGATGCCGAACGGACTGTCCTTGAGGAACTGGCGCTGTTCGTCCTCATACATGGCGGCGCGCTTGGCCGTGTCGTTTTCGATCGTCGCAGCTTCCGTCAGCTTGGTATATTCCGGGATATCCCACGAATTGCGCCATGCCAGATAACCGGTATTGCCGGCTTCCTGCGAATTGTCAGGATTGGCGGCAAAGGTGCTGGCATTGGTGTTCGGGTCGGCATAATCCGGGCCCCAGGCACCAACATAGACGTCAAAATCGCGCGAACGATATTTGTCGAGGGTCTGGGCGCCTGTGCCAACCAGAAGGTCGACCTTGATACCCGCCTGGCCCCAGGTGTTCTGCAGCGACTGGGCAATATCGATACGTTCCTGCGCGTCGCGCACGATGATCGTCAGCGGGAAGCCGTCCGGATAGCCGGCCTCGGCGAGCAATTCCTTGCCCTTGGCAACGTCGAGCGAATAGGGCGCGTCGTCGATGGCACCGAGATAGGTTGCGGGCAGATAGGTCTGGTGGGTGGTGTACTGACCCTGAAGGAAGCTGTCCTGCATGCCCTTATAGTCGGTGAGATACTTCATCGCCTCAACGACCTTCGGGTTCGACAGCACGTCGCCCTTCTGGTTGGCCGACCAGTACATCAGACGGCCGCGCAGTTCGGAATCAACCTTCAGGCCATCCTCATCCTTGACGGCGGCGATATCTTCAGGCGTCAGGTTGCGGGCAATGTCGATATCGCCCTTTTCCAGCATCAGGCGCTGGCTGGCGCTTTCCATCACATTGCGGATGATGACGCGTTCCATGGCGGGCTTGTCGCCGGTGTAATTCTTGTTGAAGCTGAGCGTGACGCTTTCATTCGGCTTCCACGAGGTCAGCTCATAGGGGCCGGAACCGGCGGAGTGGTCGCGCAGCCAGCCATTGCCCATGTCGCCATCAACCTCGTGGCTCATGACTTCCTTGGAATCGAGGATCGAGGCGATATTTGCGGTCAGGCAGTTCAGGACGAAGGACACGGCATAGGGCTTGTCAGTCGTCATCTTGAAGGTCGTGTCGTCGGTGGCGACCAGCGTTTCATCGACATTGTCCGCGGTAAAGCCGAACTGGGTCAGGATGAAGCTTGGCGTCTTGTCGAGCAGCACGGCGCGGCGCAGCGAGAATTCAACATCCTTGGCGGTCAGCGGATTGCCGGAGGCAAATTTCAGCCCATCCTTGATCTTGAACGTGATGGTCTTGCCGTCTTCGGAAACATCCCAGCTGTCAGCGATCGACGGCTGAAAACCCTTCTTCAGATCGAGCGGGTCGAAAGCGACCAGAAACTGATAGATATTGTTGCTGATTTCACCGGCGGAAAATTCGAAAGACTGGGCCGGATCCATGGTGATCAGGTCATCAATCCGAAGCGCCATGACCAGCATGTTGTCCGGCGTCTTGGCCAGTGCCGGCAGAGCCGAAGTCGAGATAAGCAGTGCTACACCGGCCGCCAGAGCGGCCTTCGAGATCATCTTCATAAGCTATTCCCCTTTGTTGTTAGCTTTTGAATCCATATATTTTCTGCGGATTTTCACCGCAATCGGGGCGCGGCCTTCAGGCCTCGCCCCAGATTTTTCTCAAAACGCGGAACCAGTTGCCGTGGCAAAGTTTCGCAATCAGCGCCTCGCCGAAATCATGACGGTGCATGAGCTGTCTCAAAGCCGGCAGGCCCGCAACATCGCGGATGCCTTCCGGTATTGTCGCGCCGTCGAAGTCGGACCCGAAACCGACCCTGTCTTCGCCAAGACGCGAAATCAGGTGATCGAGGTGGCGCAGCATGATGTCGAGTGACATGTCTGCATCCATGCGGCCATCCGGACGCAGGAAGGCGGTGGCGAAGTTCAGCCCGACCATGCCATCGCTTTCGGCAATGATATCAAGCTGGCGATCGGTCAGATTGCGGGCATGCGGCGAGACCGCATAGGCGTTGGAATGGGTGGCGACGATCGGCGCATCGGTGATGGCGGCGAGATCATTGAAGCCCTTCTCATTCAGATGCGACACATCCAGCATGATCTTCAGCCGGTTGCAGGCGCGCACCAGTTCCCTGCCAAGATCGGTAAGGCCTGGGCCGATATCGCCGGTGGAAGGGAAACGGAACGGCACGCCATGGGCAAAGATCGTCGGCCGGCTCCAGACGGGGCCGAGTGAACGCAGCCCCTGGGCGTAAAGCGTCTCCAGTATTTCGAACTCAGGATCAATGGCTTCGGCACCTTCGAGGTGGAGGATTGCCGCCAGCTTGTCGGTCTTGAGGGCTGCTTCAAGTTGGGCGACGCTGGTGCAGCCGGTCAGAAAGCCCGCGCTTTCCAGATCGCGGAAGATCGCGACTTCAGCGTCCACCACCTTGAGCGCCTCGCGCTGGTCGACCATTGGCGGCAGCGGCACATCATAGTGATCGCGCCGCATTTCCTCGTCGCTCGAACGGCCGCTCTCATGACGGCTCGGTACCCACATGGCAAAGAAACCGCCGCCAAAGCCGCCTTCAAGCGCACGCGGAAGGTCGATCTGGCCGCTATCCAGTCCCTGGAGTGCTCCCTCGATCGAAGCCGAGCCGCTCAAGATACGCAGCATGAAATCATTGTGACCGTCGAAGATCTTCGGCGCACTGTCTGTGGTCATTTCTGTGCTTTCAAAAATGGATAAGGCGTCCGGCATGGGTTAGGTATTTTTTCCGTGTGCATGACTGAATTCAAAAAATTAAACTAACACTCTCGCTGCCGGTGGAAATCCAATCGTCAAATGTCAATTTTGACCGGTTGAACAATCTTTTGCAAATGAATATCGCCGCCTACTATCTGTCAATAGCTTACATATGATCTGCAATATTTATGGTCGGGGAAATGCGGCTAAATGGCTGCGATAAAGGGCGGATCGCGCTCTAATGACGCGGGGGGCCCGGATCGGGGGTATCGAGCCGGTAGATATTGCGGAAGCGTTTCGGTGACATGCCGGTCTGTTCGCGAAACACTTGATAGAATCGGCTGATCGAACCGAAACCCGCCTCATAGGCAACGGCAGCAGCACTTTTCTCCGAGCCCAAAAGCATGCGCTGCGCCGTCACCAGCCGGCAGCGCAACAGATATTGTGCGATCGTCATGCCGGTCGAGCGGCGGAAGAGCCCCATGGCATATTTGGGATGAAGATCAGCGGCCCGCGCCACGTCATCAATGCGGATATCGGTATCGGCATGATCGCTGATATAGCGCGTCATCTCCACCACCTTGCGGTGATTGCCTTTGAGCGCATTGGCAACCTTCGGCGCCGTCGCCAGAAGATTGCTCCAGCCGGTTAGGTCAGCCCGGCGCAGACGCAGTTCGAGATGGCCGTAATTCAGGCTCGACAGCACGTCTTCACTGGCGCGCAGATCCTTCTGGATCATCGCCATGAGATCGGCATCGAGTGGCAGTTTCTCATCAATGCGGATAAAGCCGCCATTGAGGACGGCAAGCTTCAGCGCCCGGCTGAGGGGGGAAAACATGAAGGTTTCAATCGGCACATAGATGCAGGAGAAGTACGCATCATCAACGCTGTCGACGACCTGATGCGGAATGGCACCCCAGAAGAATACGAAGTCACCGGCCGAAAGCTCAACAATCTTGCCGTTGAAGATATAGCGCACTGCGCCGGACAGGATCAGGTTCAGCTCGATCTGGTTATGAACATGCGGACCGCGCATCGGCAATACGCGGTCGCGCTTGTCGGCGGAGAACCGGTTTTCGGCGATGCCAAAAGGTGCCTTGCGGGTTTTCGTCATGTGGGAATCTTACTTTCCGGGAAAAAAACGGATTTAAACAAGACGAATTCTTGTGCGCAATCTGCATACAATCAAGTGGTAAAATTCAATAACAAGCACTCCAGAGGCCGTATCATGACGATTTCCAAGCATATTGCGACTGCTCTCATCGGCGCCGGCCTTTTTGCCGCCGCCCAGGCCCAGGCGGGCACGGTGGTCTTCAACGCCTCCGTCGCCAGCGATCCTGACCGTGAATCGGTCAACGCCGCTGTTGCTGCATTCGAAAAGATCCACCCGGACATTGATGTCGAGGTCAACTTCTACGACGAGGAAAGCAACAAGACGGCTATCCGCAACTGGCTGACCACCAGCCCGCCGGATATCGTCAAATGGTATGCCGGTAACAAGATGGTCCAGCTGGTCGAGCCGGGGCTGCTCGCCGATATCTCCGATATCTGGACCGACGACATGAAGGCCGAGTTCGGACCTGGCATGGTTGACGCCGTCAGCGTCGACGGCAAGCAATATGGCGTGCCGACATCCTATTCGACATGGGCGGTCTATTATCGCACCGATCTTTTCGAAAAGGCCGGTGTTGCCGCCCCGATCGAAACCTTTGACGATCTTGTCGCCGCCTGCAAGACCTTCCGCGCCAGTGACATCATTCCGATTGCGCTCGGTTCCAAGGGTGCCTGGCCGCTTGCCGGGTGGTTCGACTATATCGATCTCAGGCTCAACGGCTATCAGTTCCATATGGATCTGATGAACGGCAAGGTCGACTGGACCGATGACAGGGTCAAGGCGGTGTTTGGCGAATGGAAAAAGCTAGTTGATGCCGACTGCTTTGCCGAAAACCACACCAGCCTTGCCTGGCGCGAAGGCCTTGCCAAGATGAACCAGGGCGAGGCGGCAATGATGCTGATGGGCAACTATCTGATCGCCAGCCTGACGCCGGAAGCAGAGCCGGTGACCGGGGTCATGAATTTCCCCGTGATCAATCCCGATATTCCGCGCGCCGAGGATGCGCCGATCGAGACCTATCACATCCCGGCCAAGGCGAAGAACATTCCGGAAGCCAAGATGTTCCTGGCCTTCCTGATGCAGCCCGATACCCAGTCGCTGATGACGGAAATCTATCCGAACCTGCCGGCCAACCCGGATGCAACGCCGCCGAATGTCCGCCTGCTGGAAGAAAGTGCCAAGCTTGCGGCTGGTGCGGAATATTATGCGCAGTTTATCGATCGGGATACGGACAGCCAGGTTGCCACCGTCGCCATGGATGGCTTCCAGGAGTTTCTGGTTCACCCGGAACGGCTTGACCGGATCCTCGCCAATATTGAACGGGCCGAAAAGCGCGCTTATCCGAACTGATCCGGCTGTCGGACAAATATGCCCTGCCGCCTGTTTCTGGCGGCGGGGCGTTTCACAACGGAAATAGGCCGGCTGACAGGCCCGCCAGGGAGTTCGCCTCTTGTCCGAGCAGACTATGAACAGCTCAATGCCCGCATCGCCGGGTTTCTGGCGACGCCATCAGCGCCGGCTGGCACCGGCGCTGTTTCTTGCCCCCGCAGTGATCATGTTCCTTGTTTTCGTGATCATTCCGGTGATCGAGAGCCTGCGTCTCAGCCTTTATGACTGGGATGGCCTGTCAACGCCGCGCTTTATCGGACTTGGCAATTATGTCGAGCTGTTCCGCGACGATCCGGTGTTCTGGACGGCGCTGAGGAACAATATCTACTGGCTGGTGGCCTTTCTGGTTTCACCCGCTCTCGGTCTGGCGCTGGCGCTGTTTCTCAATCAGAGCGGTTTCGGCATGCGCTTCGTCAAGTCGCTCTATTTCATGCCCTTCGTCATCTCCCAGGTCGTGGTGGGGTTGATGTTCAGCTGGTTCTTCAATGCCGATTTCGGCCTGCTGAATCATATTCTCGAAGGCCTCGGCCTGCCGCCGGTCGCTCTGCTGGAAAATGAAAGCACCGCTACTTTCGTCATCATCGCCGCGGGCCTGTGGCCGCAAGTTGCCTATTGCATGATCCTCTATCTGACCGGGCTGACCGCCATCAATCCCGAGCTTCTGGAGGCGGCCCGCATGGAGGGCGTGAAGGGGTTCAAACTGCTCTGGCATATCGTTTTGCCGCAGCTCAAACCCGCAACCTCGATCGCGTTGATTGTTTCGGTGGTCGGCGCCCTCAGATCTTTCGATCTGGTTTCGGTGATGACCGATGGCGGACCCTATCAGTCCTCGACCGTGCTTGCCTATTATATGTATGAACAGACCTTCGGCGCTTTCCGCATCGGCTATGGTGCGGCGATTGCCTCCTGCCTGTTCTTCCTGATGGATATCTGCATCGTGATCTATCTGATCCGGTCGCTGCCGCGTGCGAGAGGCCGCTGACATGTTTCCTGCACCGATTGAAAATGCCACGCCAGCGCGCCGCCGCTTCTATTACGCCACCGTCTGGGTTGCGATGATTGTCTGGCTGTTGCCGATCGTCGGCATTGCCGTCACCTCGATCCGTTCGGTTCAGGATCTGAATGCCGGCAATTACTGGGGCTGGCCGACCGAGATCAGCGCCGTGGCCAATTACACCCGGGTCTTCACCTCCTCGCCGATGCTGCGTTTCCTGTTCAATTCGACGGTGATCACGCTTTTGGCCTGTGTCGGTTCCATCGCATTGTCGGCCATGGCCGGTTTTGCCCTCAGCCGATACCGGTTTCGCGGCGCGACCCTGCTTCTGGCCCTGTTCATTGCCGGCAATTTCGTACCGTTCCAGATGCTGATGATCCCGGTGCGCGATATCGCGCTTCACGTGATCCCGGTCTATGACACGATCTGGGCACTGGTGATCTTCCACATTGCCTTCCAGACCGGGTTCTGCACGCTGTTCATGCGCAATTTCATCGCCGAGCTGCCCAATGAACTGATTGAGGCTGCACGGGTGGAAGGTGTCAGCGAGATCAAGATCTTTCTCCATGTGATCCTGCCGCTGGTGCGGCCCGCCATGGCGGCGCTTTTCGTGCTGATCTTCACCTTTGTCTGGAACGATTATTTCTGGTCGCTGGTGCTCGTGCAATCCGACAGCGCCCGCCCCGTTACCGCCGGTATTCAGGCGCTGAAGGAGACCTGGACCAACACCTGGCACCTGATTTCGGCGGGATCGCTGCTTGCCGCCGTGCCGCCGGTTGCCGTCTTCTTCCTGATGCAACGGCAATTCATCGCCGGTCTCACATTCGGTGCCACCAAGGGCTGAACCAACGGAAATTCAAACATGTCCTATGTAACCCTCGACCATATTGCCAAGGATTTCGGCCCGACCCGCGTGATTGACGATCTTTCACTGTCGATCGAGAAGGGCGAATTCGTTGTTTTCGTCGGCCCGTCGGGCTGTGGCAAATCCACGCTGCTGCGGCTGATTGCCGGGCTGGAACAGGTTTCCGGCGGCAGCCTGCTGATTGATGGGACCGACATCACCCATGTCGATTCAGCCAATCGCGGCATTGCCATGGTGTTCCAGTCCTATGCGCTTTATCCGCATATGACGGTGGCGGAGAATATCACCTTCGGCATGCGCATGAACAAGGTCGACAAGGCGCTGATCGCCGAGCGGCTGGCGCGCGCTGCGGCCATGCTCCACCTCGAACCGCTTCAGGAACGCAAGCCCGCCCAGCTTTCCGGCGGTCAGCGCCAGCGCGTCGCCATCGGCCGCGCCATCGTGCGCGATCCAAGCGTGTTTCTCTTCGATGAACCGCTGTCAAACCTCGATGCCGCACTGCGCCACGAAATGCGGGTGGAAATCCTGAAGCTGCATCGCGATCTCGGCGCGACCATGATCTATGTGACCCATGATCAGGTTGAAGCCATGACCATGGCCGACAAGATTGTGGTTCTGTCGGGCGGCCGGATCGAGCAGGTTGGCGCGCCGCTTGATCTCTATCTCAGGCCCGCCAATCGTTTTGTTGCCGAATTTCTCGGCTCGCCCAAGATCAACTGTATCGAAACCACGGTGCATGCGCTGGCCGATGGCATTGCCAGCCTGCTTCTGCCTGGCGACGCCGTCATGGCCTTTCCCGTCGGCGATACGGAGATAAAAACCGGTGATGCAGTAACGCTGGCGATCCGGCCGGAACATTTTGTCCTTGATGAAGGGGCGACGGCCCGGCTTTCCGGCACGGTGGAACTGGTCGAGCATCTGGGATCCGAAACCCTGCTGACGGTGCGCGTCGATGCCGGTACGGTGATGACGGTCAAGGTCGATGGCGTCAGCCGGGTGCGCTCGGGCGATCAGATCAGGCTCGGGCTGACGCCGCAGGCCTGCCAGCTTTTCAGCGCCTCCGGCGAAACCCTGGTGTTCAGCACCATCGCCGCGGCCGAATGAGCCGTCAGTCGAAAAGAACAGACAAGGATAAAGCCTGATGCTCGGCGTTTGCTACTATCCCGAACACTGGGACGAAGATTGGTGGGCCGATGATGCCCGCAAGATGCGTGAAATGGGCATTCGCTATGTCCGCATCGCCGAATTTGCCTGGAGCCGAATGGAACCGGAACCCGGCCGCTATGACTGGGCCTGGCTCGATCGCGCCATCGACGTGCTGGCGGCTGAGGGGCTGAAGATCGTACTCGGCACGCCGACGGCCGCTGCGCCAAAATGGCTGGTCGACGCCCATCCCGATGTGCTGCCGGTCTTTGCCGATGGCAGAGCGCGCGGTTTCGGCTCGCGCCGCCACTATACCGCTGCATCATCAACTTTCCGCGCCGAAACCGACCGGATCGTCACGGCAATGGCGAAACGCTATGGCCACCACGACGCGGTTGTCGGCTGGCAGATCGATAATGAGTTCGGTGGCGACGATACGGTTTTGCTCTACGGGCCGGAAGATGCAGCCGGCTTTCGCGGCTGGCTTACAAAACGCTACCAGTCCGTCGAGGCGCTGAACCGCGCCTGGGGCAATGCCTTCTGGTCGATGGAATTTCGCACGATCGACGAGGTCATCCCACCGGCGGGGCAGGTTTCCGACGCCAATCCGGCAGCATTGCTCGATTTCTGGCGCTACTCCTCCGACAGTCTTGCCGACTATTGCGCGCTTCAGGCGGGGATCTTGCGCAAATATTCGCCGGGCCGTTTCATCACCCATAATTTCATGGGCTTTTTCCATCAGTTCGATCATGCACGGCTATCGGAAAGTCTCGATTTCTGTTCCTGGGATTCCTACCCGCTTGGCAAGGTCGAGCATTTTCCGATGGCCGACGACGAGCGGGCACGCTGGTACAATACTTCGCATCCCGATTTCTCCGCCTTCCATCATGAACTCTATCGCCGTCTGAGGAATGATCGTTTCTGGATCATGGAGCAGCAGCCAGGCCCGGTGAACTGGGCCCACTGGAACCCGGCGCCGAAAGCCGGCATGGTGCGGCTCTGGGGCTGGGAGGCGCTGGCGCATGGTGCGGAAGTGGTGAGTTATTTCCGCTGGCGGCAGGTTCCCTTCGCCCAGGAACAGATGCATGCCGGCCTGCAGCGCCCGGACAGGCAATTGTCCCCCGGCGGTCACGAGGTCACGCAGTTGGGGCGCGAAATCGAAGCCGTCGGCGATCTGCCGCCGATTAAGCGGGCGCGGGTCGCGATCCTGCTCGACTATGAGGCAGCCTGGATCACCACGATCGAGCTGCAGGGCGACGACTTCAATTACAAGCTCCTGCTGCATCGCTGGTATGAGGCGCTGCGCCGTCACGGCATCAATGTCGATGTTCTAACCCCCGGCCGCTCGCTTAAAGGCTATGATCTTGTCTTCATTCCGTCGATGCCGGTCGTGTCTGAAGCGGCGATGGACGCGTTCCGTCAAACGGACGCCCATCTGGTTTTCGGGCCGCGCTCCGGTTCAAAACTGGCCAATTTCGAAATCCCCGCAACCCTGCCGCCGGGGCCGTTGCAGGATGTTCTGCCGTTGAAGGTCGCGGAAGTGTCCTCGCTTCGGCCGGGACTGAAAATTCCGGTCGCAGGTGAAGGTCTTTCGGGCAACGTGACGCGCTGGCTGGAACGGATCGAAACCGATATGGCGGTTCTGCTTGCGACAGAGGACGGGTTGCCGGTGATGGTCGGCAATGACAGGGCGCATTATCTCGGTGCCTGGGCTGAACCTGAACTCCTCCATGCGATCTTCGCCCGCCTTCTCGATGAGCATGACATTCCGCGTCGCGAACTTCCCGAGCATGTGCGCATGATGACGCGCGGGCCGGTGACCATCGTCTTCAATTACGGCCCCGGCGCCTATGAGATCGAGACACCGGCCAAACGTTTCCTGCTCGGCGGCAAAACCGTCGCGGCCTGCGATCTGGCAATTTTCGAGGCGGTGTAACCGTCGGTTGCCAATGACGTAAAACGGCCTAATCTCACCCTTCTGAGAAGGGGAAAATGGCATGGAGCATGCTGAACGGATCAAGGCCATTGCGTCGAAGCTTTGCGAAACGGGGTCCGTTCGCGCACTGTTTCTTGCTGGCAGCTATGGCGCCGGGCTTGAGGATCGCCTGAGCGATATCGATTTTCTTGCCGTGTTTGATGATGAGGACAATTCAGCCTTCGCGCCGCTCTGGCGCGAGGCGCTCCGCACCGTTGGCGATCTCGTGCTTTGGCGGGAAAGACCCGGCAGAAACCTGCTGATCAATGCAGTGAGCGTCGAATGGCTGCGTATCGATGTCCAGACAGTGCAGGCAGATGGCCTTTCCGGCCGGACGCAGGACGGGCTGAAAGTTCTGTTCGACCATGACGGGTTGTTTGCGCGATTGCCCGAGAAGAGTTCGCCGCCATCGCCCGATCCGGCCCGCCTTTTGTGGCAGATCGAGGAATTCATCCGTATTCTTGGTCTGATGCCTGTCGTTCTCGGTCGCAAGGACTATTGCAACGCTCCGGCCGGCGTCTTTCATCTGCGCAATCTGCTGGTTGGGTTACTGATCGCTGAAACGGCGGCCCCCCATCGTGGCGGAGCCTTGCATCTGAACCGGCTGATAACAGCGGAGCAGCAGGCCCTGCTTTCATCCCTTGCCATCCCTGCTCCGGAACATGATGCCGTCATTGACGCGCATCTGGCTTTTGCCTGTGCCTTTCTTCCGCGCGCGCGGGCGCTTGCCGCGCGATCCGGCGTTGCCTGGCCTGAGGCGCTGGAAGCCGCGACCTGGGCGCATCTGGCGCGCGAACTCGGCATTCAGAGACCGGAGGCCTGTGGCTGACCATGCCTCTTTTCGTTCTTGTTGCGTTCATGAAAGCCGGATAATCTCACGCCCAGGACGAGGGGGGGGAATCGCAATGTTTTTCAATCTGATGTGTGATCGGCGGAGCGCTGCCGGGTGAGGACTTATCTCACGCTTTTGAGCTTAGCCTCGATCCGTTCGTGCTGTCTGGCAGCCTTCATCGCCCGGCTGCCGATGGCGATGACACCGCTGGGCCTTCTCATCCTGGTCGAGGCCGCCACCGGCTCCTATGCATCTGGCGGGCTGGTTTCTGGCGCTTTTGCCGTTGGAACGGCAATTGCCGCCCCCGGCTGGGGCCGCGCGCTTGATGCCCGGTCGCACGGCCGTATCATGATGTTGACGGGTACGGTCTCTGCCTTCTTTCTGCTGATCGCACTGGCAGCGGCGAGGCTTGGTTTCGGCCTCCTGCCGATCGCTGGATCAGCACTCATGGTCGGCCTGTTCTTTCCGCCGGTCACACCTGCCATGCGGCTGGCCTGGCGGCATCTGACGGCGGATCGGCCGGGACTGCTCGCTTCAGCCTATGCGCTGGATGCTGTCGCTGTGGAGGCGCTGTTTGTCATCGGACCGATGCTGGTTGGCCTGCTTTATAGCGGCGGACCGGCGCTGCCGGTGGTCGCATCTGCCGTTTTCCTGCTTGCCGGTGGGCTTTTCTATGCAACGACACCGGCTGGAAAGATTGGCGGCGAACATGAGAATGATCAGCTGACTAAAGGCGGAAGGACGGTCATCATCATTCTTCCGGTGCTTCTGATCGCGATGGCTCTTTCGCTTGGCTTCGGGCAGATGGATGTCGCGATGACGGCGACTGCGCAGGCGCGATCCTCTCAGGGCTATCTTCTTGGTCTGCTTTTCGCCGTCGCCGCTTCGGGGTCGATTTCGGGCGGGCTTGCCTTCGGGGCGCGCGAATGGAAAACGGCGCCGCGCATTCTGCTGCCACTTTTTCTGGGTGGCTTCGGCCTCGGTCTCGCCGGTGCAGCAACAGCACTTTTTGCCGGTCTGCCTGTTCTCATCCTGCTGCCACTGCTCTACGTGGCCGGCCTGTTCGTTTCGCCGAGCCTCATCCTGATGCAGCAGATGATTGACCACGCGCTGCCGCGCGGCCGCACGGCCGAGGGGCAGTCCTGGCTCGCCGCCGTGCTGACAGCGGGGAGCGCCGCAGGCATGGCGTTTGGCGGATTTGTTGCCGATCATGGGCCGCCACCGATGGTTTTCCTGTCTGCCTCCGTTATTCTTGCAGGCGGCTCCATGATTGCCATGATGCTCGGGCGTATTGCAAAAACCGACCAAAGCAGGGTCGGTTGACGCGGTCACTGGGGTCTGAATTGTTCCGGCTTGGACGCGGCTGGCATATTTTGTGAGGCGCCAAGGCCTTTTAGAAAGGCATTTTCCGCGCTTTTTTTGGATGGTGCCCCCCCAAATGGGGGGCTTGGAACGTCTGAAATTTCTCTAAAATCAATTCCGGAATGCCAGCCTGAAGGGGTTTGACTGAGCGCATTCTGTTCAGATTGATTTTCGAGGGGATATTGATGTCGAAATCCAAGTATCTGTCGCCGCTTGTGGCGCTTCTTTTTCTGGCTGGCTGTTCCGGCAGCGGCTCCGATGTAGCCAGTTCGTCAGGTTCTTCTTCCGGGTCTTCCTCTTCCAGTTCGTCCTCTTCGAGCTCCTCATCGGGAACCGTGAAGTCTTCGACGCTGAAATGCCCCAGCTCCTGCGCCACCTCGAATTCGAATGTGAATATCCAGGTTGCTGCCGAATGCGATGCAGCACGTGACTATTACAAAAAATACAAGGCAGCCGTTTCGGAGGGCTCCTCCTCGGCATCGGCCTATTGGAGTTATTTCTCGCAGACGGCGGATCTCGCCAACGAGATGTATGCCGAATACGGCTGCGCTGCCGACTATTGACCGGTTAGACGGTGCATGCGGGTCTGATCCAGGGCCCCGCATGCATTCCGGGCGGGGTGCATATGTCTCAAATGCTGCTGGACGTGCGGGCTGTTGCCAAAACGGTCCGATCGTCTTCACAGACCATAGAAATTCTGAAGGGCGTGAACCTGTCATTGAGACCGGGCGAGCGCCTTTGTGTCATTGGTGCGTCTGGATCGGGCAAGTCGTCCCTGCTTGAAATCCTCGGCACATTGTCCACGCCTGATGCGGGCCAGGTCCTGCTGCGCGGACAGGACGTGAATGCCATTGATGACCGGGCGCGCACGCGGTTGCGCCGCGAAACCATCGGCTTTGTGTTTCAGGGTTTCAACCTCATCGACCATATCAGCGCTGCCGAGAATGTCGCATTGCCGTTACGCTATATCGGGGTCAGCCGGAAAGACGCGCTTCTCAGAGCTGGTGATGCGCTTGAACAGGTCGGTCTGGCGGATCGCCTTCGGCTGCAGGCCAGCCGGCTTTCAGGCGGTGAAAAACAGCGTGTTGCCATCGCCAGGGCGCTGGTGACGAAGCCACGCCTTATCCTGTCGGACGAGCCGACCGGCAATCTTGATGAAGTGACGGGGCGCCAGATCCTTGATCTCCTGATGGAAAACGTCGGAGAGGGCTGCGGCCTTGTCATGGTCACCCATAATCTCGATCATGCCCGGCACTTCGATAGTGTCGTGAAGCTTGCGCGGGGGCAGTGCCATGCTGTCTCGCTTTGATGCGATTATCGGGCGCCTGCGCGCCTTTGGCCTGCCGCGGCTGGCCTTTGCCGTTGTCACGCTGTCTATGGCGCTGAGCGGTACAATTGCCAATTACACGCTGTCCGGTAACGCATTGCGGCATTTCGATCTGCTGCTTGAACTCAATGATGCCGAAACCTTTGTCATCAATGGTGCCGCCGACGATGTTGTTGCTCTGACAGGCGGCCGCTTTGATGCTCCGGCTCTGGCTGCCCTCGGCCCGGCGCTCGTCCAGCCGCTGTTGCGGCCGGGTTTCACTGTCATTCCCTTTCGCGCCTTTGCAGTTTCCATTGGGGATGGCGGGGCAGCTCAGCTTGCCAAGGTCTATGCCGTTGGTCAGGGCTTTGCCGCACGGGCGGGACTGACGCTGAAGGGCGTGGCGCAGACCGGGGGCTGGCGGATATTGCAGGATCATTGCCTTGTCGGCGTGCGGCTGGCGCAGCGGATTGGCCTTGACCAGACCATGACCGGCCTCTGGATTGACGGCCGCTATTGCCGGATCGTCGGCGAGTTTGACGCGCCGGTCCGGCCACCCTTTGCCGACATCGCCGATTCGGTGGTGGTTCCGTTTCAGGAAACCTCCTATGAACAGGCCTATACCAACGGCTTCAGCTTCCTCATATCGGGTCCGGCAGCAAGCCATGAAGAGACGAGGCTGAAAGCGTTGCTGTCGCTGGTCTTCGATGTTTCGCGCTTGACGATATGGTCGGCGAAACCGATTGTTGATCAGGCGCGCGAGCTGAAATTCGTGGCGTCCTCCATTTCTGTTGGCCTGAGCGCCATCATCCTGATGATTGGTGCCGTATCGATTGCTTCATTGATGTCCTTTTCCGTGACCGAGCGACGGCGCGAGATCGCAATCCGGCGTACACTCGGCGCCACGCGTCTGCGCATCGTCATTGAAATCGTCGAGGAAACCCTGCTGATCGCCTCGCTTGCGCTTGTCGTCGGCATTGCCGGCGGGGTCATGCTGGCGCATGTGCTGGAACAGCCGCTCAGCCGGTTCTTTCTGGTCGCCGGTGACGGCGAACCGGTGCAGAATGTCATCGTCATTGCCAAGGCCGTATTGGGCTTTTTGCTGGTCTCGCTTGCTGCAGGCATCGTCCCGGCGCTGAATGCGGCGCGCACGGACCCGGCAACCGTATTGCGTGAAAGCTGAGGAGGCCCCCTTGCGCAGGACTTTTCTTTTCGTGGCTTGCCTGATTGTCCTGGGGGGCGGTGCCTGGTTTGCGTTTGCCGGGTCTGCGCCGCTGTTGCGCGAAAAGGCAGCGGCGAGCACCCCGCCGCAACAGGTTTTCAATGTGACCACGCATCTGTTTTCCGAGGCGATCGTTAGGCGCTGTCATATCGATTATGGCGCCCCGCTTGCGGTTGTTGCGCCCACCGATGGCAGGCTTTCGGCTGAGGTTGCAGATGGTGCAATCGTTGCGGCAGGCGCGGTGATTGCCAGCTATGACCGCGCCAAGCTTCAAAGCGATGAGAAACTTGCGCGGCTCGATCTGACCGGTCTGAAGGCACAACTGGCGTTCAAGACGGGTCCGGCCCGGTTGGAGAATGAAGCCATCCGGCAGCTTGATGAAAAAGATGCAAAAGACACGCTCGCGCGGCAGGAAGCCCTGCTTTCGGAAACGGCAGAACTTGAAAAAAAGGGCAAGATAGCACCCAGCAGGGTCGAAGAGGCGCAGCTGAAGCGCGATGCCGCTGCGAAGACTCTGACGCGGCTCAGTCATCAATTCAGTCTCGATCGGGCGCAGGAAAAGCTCGATATCGATGCGCTGAAAGACAATATTACCCGTTCCGAACAGGCACTCGCCGATCTCGAAACGCAACTGGAGGCGATGGTGCTGCGCGCGCCTGAAGCTGGCCGGGTGGTGTTTGCCGACCCGAATTTTGCCGTGAGCGAGGCATCGTCGGTACGCACTGGTGCGAAACTTGCCGATCTCGTGCAGCCCGATCAGCTTGGTGCAACCCTGCGGATTGATGATGCGGACATGGCCGTTGTTGAAAATTCCAGCGTTGAAGTGCTGTTTCCCGCAGGCCAGCCGGCGCTCAAGGCCCGGATTGCGGCCACGCGCCTTGTCAAGGACGCGCTGGAGCAGGCACGCGGCCGTTACGCCTATGATGTTGATATCGTGTTTTCTGCTGAAAATGGGGCGGATTTTCTCCACAGTCAGGCTGTCTGCCGTTTCTCCAAACCATTGGGCGGACCTGCACCGGCCATACCGGTGGACGCTATTCTGTTCCAGGCGGGCAAAGCCTATGTCAAGCGGCAGGATGCGGGCGGTCAGACCCTTGTTCAGGTCGTGCCCGGCGAGGTTGACGGCCGGTTGGTTCGCATCATGTCTGGCCTGAAACCGGGTGAGCGCGTTCTTGAACAATAATCGCGACCATCAATGGGGGGGCTCCGGCAACCGGCAGCAAGGCCGGGGGCGGCGACGGGTTGGGTCCTGGGCAGCATTATTTGCCACAGCATCGCTTGTCGCCTGTGCCTCTCCGGCGCTGAAAAGCACGCGTGCGGATATTCAGGTGCTGCAGCAGACGATCTCTGAAGCACCGTCGGCTGAACCGGGTACAGAGCTCGATCCGGTTCAGCTGGTCGAAACAGCGCGGGTGCGCGGACAGGACATCCTCAAGGCGCGTATCGCCAGAGCTGGGGCGGAACTGGCGCTGGATGAGCGCAAATCCCGTCGCTATCCGCGTATCTCGGCCGATGCGCGCAGTTTTGTGACCTATGATCGCAGCGGTGGACTGACGGCAAGCAACAATGTGATCCTCGGGATCGACTGGGATATTGCCTATACATTGCTCGGGCTCGACAAGCATGCGGTCGAGATCGCCGAAGAGCTGATTCCGGTGCAATATGAATTGACCCGGCGTAAGGCGCTGCTCGCGCTGTTACAGGCTTATGCCGCGCTGAGCGAGATGGAGTTTTCCCGGCAAAAGGCCGGTCTTGAGGCTGACGCGCTTGCCTGCAAGGCCGACGGGCTGAAGGCGGAAAGCGCTTTGGGCAATGTCTCGGTTGCTGAACAGAACAGTCTCGGCCTCCAGCTGTCAGCGGCCAGAAGCGAAGTGACCGCCATCAAGGCAGCGATGGCGATCCAGCAGGACAAGGTTCTGGCGCTTGCCGGTCTCGAAGGGCGTGGCGACAAAGTCTATGCCGGAAAACCGGTCTATCCGGCGCTCGACTTTCTGCCTGATCCTGCTGCCGATGATGGCAAGATGTGTTTTGCGGCATCGGGCAACAGCCAGTTGGAGGACCTGCTGGTGGAAGCCGCCGGTGCGCAGCTCGATCTCGCCAAGAAATCGCGTTACACCAAGCTGACAGCGGCGCTGCCAAGCTTTATGAGCCAGACGGGCGGGTTGAGTTTCCAGTTTCTGGTCGGCTATGTCCTGCCCATTATCGATCAGGGTGACAGCATCAGGCTGACGGAACAGGCCCGGCTGGATCTCTTGAGCACCATCCTGACCGCCAAGGAAAACCGTCAGACATTTCTCGGTGATTACCAGGATATCAGCCTCAAGATCGCGGCACTTCAACGCGATATCGCTGCGGCTGAACCAAAGGTGCGCGCCGCTGCTCTCGCGCTTGAGAGCCTTCCGGCGGCTGAACGATGCAGTGGCGATGTGGCGCTGGCCGAAGCCAGGCTTGAGCGTGCGAAGGCGGTGTTTGAAATGAGCATGGCCAGAGCGGCGGCCAAGCTTTTATGCGCACCGCTCACGTCGGATCAGTCCTGACGTGCCGGCCGCGCTTTTCTCGGAGGTGCGCGACCGGCATCGGGGACGCCGTCAGGAGGAAACGGTGCCTTCGAGCCCGGTGGAGCCATAGAGCCAGGCAATAATATCGTACCAGTCGGTGGGGGATTTCGATCGCATGACGGCATTGCGCAAGCTCGCATGGGCGCCCGCCGGATGGTAGACATGCTGGCCGATCTCGCGCGATTGCAGCTGAACCCGGGCGGTGCGCAGAGCGCGCAGCGCCTGATAGCGCGCCAGCGCCTGATCCAGTTCTCCGCCTTCCTCGCCCAGCACATGCGCCATGGCAACGGCGTCTTCCATGGCCATGCAGGCGCCTTGGGCGAAATACTGCATCATCGGATGGGCGGCGTCACCGAGCAGGACGACGCGGCCATCGATCCAGTTGTCAACCGGATCGCGGTCGCACAGGACCCAACGTTTCCAGTCCTGGCCGCGCTCGATGATCTGGCGGGCCACCGGCGCCACATGTTCAAAACCCTTGCGCACCTCTTCATGACTGACCGGCACGCCGGCCTCGGGTGAGGGCGCGTGATTGTGATAGGTGACCACCAGGTTGAACAGCTTCCAGCCGCGGAGTGGATAGTGGACGATATGACATTTCGGCCCGGCCCAGAGCGTGGCGGCATTCCAGCGCAGATCTTCCGGCATGTCCTCGGTCGGGATCACCGAGCGATAGGTCGTATGGCCGGAAACACGCGGACTTCCATCACCGACGACTTTCTTGCGGACGTTCGACCACAACCCGTCCGCACCGATCAGCAGTGAGCCGGTCAGGCGCTCACCATCCTTGAGGACCGCGGTGACTGAGGTGCCATCCTGTTCGTAGTCGACCACTTCGGCATTGGTGCGCAATGTGACCAGCGGATGGTCCTCGCAGGCCCTCAGGAACACGCCATGCAGGTCGCCGCGATGGATCACCGCATAGGGGTTTTTGAACCGGGTGCGAAAGGCGTCATCCAGCGGAATGCGGGTAATCTCGGTGCCATCGATGGCATCCATCAGCCTGAGATTGTCGATATAGACGGCGATTGCCCGTGCTGCATCACCAACGCCCAGATAATCGAAGGCGTGGAAGGCGTTGGGGCCGAGCTGGATGCCGGCGCCGATTTCGCCGAGCTTCGGCGCGCGTTCCAGCACCAGCGATTTCAGCCCCTTATTGGCGAGGCCGATGGCTGCGGCCAGACCGCCGATCCCGCCACCGGCGATCAGAATAGGATGTGCTTCATTTGCAAGTTTCGACATGGCAAATCTCCTCCGTTTGCCCAAAGCAATGGCTTTAGACATTCAAGATGTTTTTGTTTTGGTTGCCGGGGCTGGCGATCCCGATCGGGTCGTTTCCGTTTTCCGGCGGTTTTAAAAGTCTGGCGCTCAACAGACAGAGTGCCGGTTCACCCGTCCGTTCAGAACGGGTGGACCATCCAGGGTATGAATACCACTGCGAGAATGACGGCGAGCGTCGCCAATACATAGGGCAGTACAAGTTTGGACAGCCGCATCACAGGCACTTTTGAAAGGGCCGCGGCAATATAGAGACCGGTTCCCACCGGGGGGGTCAGAAGGCCCAGCACCAGTGTCATGGCGAGGATTACGCCGAACTGGATCGGATCAATGCCATACTGGCTGATCGCCACTGGCAGAAGGATCGGCGTCAGGATGATCAGCGCGGCGATGCCGTCAAGAAACATGCCGACGATGAACAGGAAGACGACAATCAGCAGCAGGAAGACGGTCGGATTATCCGTCAGCGAGACGATGAAATCAGCGACATGCTGCGGCACCTGATTGAAGGTCAGGACCCAGCCGAAAATTTTCGCGGCAACGACGAGAAACAATACGATCGCCGAATTGGCAACGGTACGGTCGATAATCGCCATCAGCCGTTTGAAGGTCTGGCCGCGAAATTCCAGTACGGCGAAGAAAAGCGCCACGACGATAGCCGCCGCAGCCGATTCCGTCGGTGTGAAAACACCAAAGGAAATACCGCCGACGATGACGACCGGGATCGACATGGCGGCGAGGCCCGGAATGGTTGCGGCGACCTTCTGTTTAAGGTTCAGACGATCGGTCGCGCCCTGCTGTTTGTGATTGCGCATCGCCTGCCAGAAGGCGAGCAACAGGATCAGCACGAACAATGTCATGCCCGGCACGATACCGGCCATGAACATGTCAGCGATCGAGACCTGGGCGATCACGCCGAAAATGATGAACAGCATGGAGGGCGGAATGATCGGACCGAGCAGGCCGGCCGATGCCGTGAGACTGGCGGCATAGCCGCGATCATAGCCGTCGCGTTCCATTTCCGGCACGACGACCCGGCTCATCACCGCCATCTGCGCCGTGGCAGACCCCATGATGGCTGCCAGCGCCAGATTGGAGATCAGATTGACGATGACGAGATTATGCGGCAGCCGCGCGATCCACACTCTGACCGAGGTGATGATGCGCCGCGTCAGCCCGCTCTCATTCATGATCTCGCCGAGCAGGATGAAGAGCGGGATGGCGAGAAGATCGAAATTTTCGACCGAGCCGAAGGAAATCTGCGGGATCGCGGCGATCAGCTGCTCGCGGCCGGACATGAAGATGAAGACCAGCGTCGCACCGATCAGCACGAAGGCCACCGGCATTCCGGTCAGAAGCAGAACGAGAAAGGAAAGGCCGGTCATGCGGTTTTCTCCCTCAATGCGCCAGCCGCACGGACCACATGAGCACTCGCATGGATCAGCGCAGAGGCACAGAAGATCGGGAAGATGGTGAAAAACGGTGCCTTGGGCCAGCCGGTGGTGATGACCTGTTCAAAGGCGACAACGGGTGAGCGGACCCAGGCAATACCCGCCTTCAGCAGGATGGCCAGCATGGCTGCGATCAGGACCCAGACCACAAGATCGACAAGCTTGCGATAGGGGGCGGAGAAGCTGTCAACCAGCAGCGTCACACCGATCTGCGCGCTCGTATGGATCGAGATCGAAGTGGCGATGAAGGCGAGCCAGACGAGCAGGATGGCTGCCAGCTCCTCGGCATAGATAATCGGCCGGCCGACAATATAGCGCATGCCGACATTGGCGACGATCAATCCGACAAACCCCACCACCAGGATCCTGCTGGCCCAGCGTTCAAGCTGGGCCAGGCCGGCCGAGATTTTGCCCAGAGGGTTCACTTGGCCTGCTCCGCGACCTGGGTCTGGAATTCGCCGATCAGCGGATAGGCGGCAAAGCTTGCGTCAACCGCTTCATTGGCCTTGGCGAAGGCCTGCTTGCCATCGGAAAGCTTCGTGACGCTCATTTCCTGTTCCAGCGTTGCCAGATTGGCCGCCTCAGCGGCGATCTGCTGCTCGGATCCCCAGGCCAGCGCTTCGGAAGCCACTTTCTGGAAGGCGTCCTGTTCGTCCTGGGTCAGGCCGGACCAGGTCATGTCGGAGACCATCATCACCGCCGGGAAGGTCATGTGGCTGGTCAGCGTCAGATCATGCGCGACTTCCTGAAACTTGAGGCCCACCAGCGCATCAAGGTCGATATCAACGCCATCAAGAAGACCGGTCTGGAGCGCCTGATAAACCTCGGTCAGGTTCACCGGTGTCGGCACGGCGCCGACGGCCTGCCACCAGACTTTCATCGCCGGGAAGGGAACGATGCGGATCTTCTTGTTCTGAAGCGCTGCAACATCGGTTGCCGGTTCGTCGCGCATGAGGATGTGGCGCATGCCGGCAAAGGTGTAGCCCATGCCGTGAAGCCCGGCATTGTCAAGCTCACCGAGCATCTGCTGGGCGGCGGGCGTATCGGCGGCCTTGATCGCTGCGGAGACATCGGGGAACAGATAGGGCGTGAACCAGCCCTGAAGCGAGGGCGCGCGCAGTGATGTGATCGCCGCCGTCATCAGGCCTGCATCAAGCAGGCCGGTCGACATCTGCTGGAACATTTCCTGTTCCGTGCCGAGCTGACCGGCGGGGAAGATGGCCAGCGTCAGATCGCCATTGGTGGCCTCGGGCAGCTTCTCGGCCATACGCTCTGCGACCTTGGTCCAGACATGGCTGGGCGGCGTGATCAGCCCCATACGCAATTCGCGCGCTTCTACCGAGAAGGGAAGGGCAAGAATGGTGGCGGTGGCAAGAAGGGCCTTCAGGCCGAAATTCGAAATGGTCATGGTTTCTCCTCCTGATGTTCATGACACCGGCAGAAACAGGGCCCTCCTCGGCCCTGCATCTGCCGTCTATTTATCCTTCCGCGTCTGGCTGGTTTCGCGGATGGGCATTGGCAAAGGCGGGCAGCGCATCAGCTGCCGCGGCAATTCTCGTCAAGCGGGGCATGGCGGAAAGATCCACACCGAATCGGTGAGCCGAAAAGACCTGCGGAATGAGGCAAATATCGGCAAGGGTCGGATTTTCTCCGAAACAGAATGTTGATGACGGCTCCTTCTCCAGCAGCGCCTCGCAGGCGGCGAGACCATCGCCGATCCAGCGACCGCACCAACGGTCAAGACCGGCCTGATCGGCACCAAATTCTGCTTTGAGATAGTCAAGCACGCGCAGGTTCTGAAGTGGGTGGATGTCGCAGGCAATCGCCTGCGAGAAGGCGCGGACCTTCGCGCGCAGATCCTTGTCTCCAGGGATCAGACGCGCCTTTTCCGGGAATGTTTCGTCCAGCCATTCGATGATGGCGAGCGACTGAGTCAGGGTCAGGTCGCCATCCTCAAGCGCCGGCACCAGCGCCTGCGGGTTTTTCGCGCGGTAATCGGCCGTCTTCTGCTGGCCGCCATCCTTGCGCAGATGCACCGAGACGAAGTCGTAGTCGATCCCCTTGAGATTGAAGGCGATCCGGCAACGATAGGCCGATGACGAGCGGAAATAGCCGTAGAAGCGGATCATTCCGCTGCCCCGATCGTCAGCTTAACCGGCTGAAGACCGTCAATACCGCCGGTAATCACGTCCCCGGGAACAACCGCGCCGACACCGGCCGGCGTGCCGGTCATGATCACGTCGCCGGGGGCGAGGTGATAGAATTTCGAAAGGTCGGATACGATCTCGTCAACCTTCCAGATGAGATCGGAAAGGTGGGCATCCTGCTTGACCGCGCCATTGACTTCGAGGTGGATCCGCTGTGGGCCGATTGCGCCGAAGGCATCAGCTTTCGTAATCGCGGCGAAGACGGCGGACTGTTCGACATCCTTGCCAAGATCCCAGGGACGCTGCTTGGCGCGTGCGGCAAGCTGCAGGTCGCGCCGGGTCATGTCGAGGCCGCAGGCATAGCCATAGATCGCGGCGCGTGCGCTATCGCGGTCTGCCCGGAAGATTTTCGCACCGATGACGATGACCAGTTCCATCTCGTAGTGGAAATTCTCCGTGCCCGGCGGATAGGCGACCGTAGTGCCGGTGGCCTCGGTCATCAGCGCCGATTTGGTGAAGTAGAAGGGTGCTTCACGGTCAACCTCAACGCCCATCTCTGCGGCATGGGCGGCGTAATTGCGGCCAACGCAGAAGATGCGATGGACCGGATATTCACGGGTCTCGCCTTCAACCGGAATGGTCGGCCAGGCGGGGGAGGGAAAGAGTGCCTCTTTGGTCATCGGTAATGTCCTTTCACGTCGTCTTGCCGCATTTATGCGGTAAATTCACTGCAACCGGCGGCAAGAAGTGCTACCGGCAGATCGCGCTTTCGCGCACCGTTGCCGAGATCGAAAGCTGCTGCCCAAATACTGCAGGCTCTGGTGCGGACTGTGTCGGCAAAGGCATGCATGGTCCCGTCAATGCCGGGGACCAGAACCTGCCAGCCATCGCCCGGCAGATCGCGCCAGACCACGTTCAGGTGAACACTCGCATGGTCGAACAGATGCCTGAGCGCCCGTGCCGGCAACGTGGCGCCGAGATCGATCATCGCCTTCAGAGCGGCCTGACTGTCATAAAGCGGCGGGATGGTATCCCCCGCCGTGATGGCTTCGGCCTGTCGGGCAATGGCGCGCGCCTGATAGGAGATGGCCGAGATCACATGAGCAGGCGTCAGGCCATCGGCACGCAGCGGTTCATAGAGCGCCCGATCCGGAAGCCGGTTCAAAAAGCGGGCGAAATAGGCTGTGCCGGTGCGGGCGAGATGAAGCATATCGGCAGGGGCTTCCGGCGCATCATAGCGTGCGCCAGAGCCCTGCCGTGCCATCAGCGCGCGGCGGGCGTCATCAAGGCTCGTCATGCTGCAGCTTCTTCAACCAGGGTGCGGGCGAAATTGAGCCGCTCCATGATCGGCGCATCGGAGAAGCGGAAGAGGTCGAATGGCGTTTCCGCCTCCAGCGACCAGGCCACCCAGGATGGGATGACGAAGATGTCGCCCTTCTCGATGATTTTGCGTTCGCCGTTCATGACAACAGCGCCACGGCCTTCGAAGACCTGGAACACGGTGGAGCCGACCTCGCGCCGGGTTGCCGTTTCAACGCCTTCACGCAGGCGGTGGAATTCGGCCCTGATTGTCGGCATGACATCGCCGCCGGTGGTCGGATTGACATAGCGGATGGCGGCATGACCCTGGCCATAGGTCGCGGGCTGGCCCTCTTCTTCCAGCAGTAGCTGTTCGGTGAGCGCCCGGTCGGTAAACTCCCAGCGATAGGCACCGATCGGCGAACTGACCGTGTTTTCCAGCCCCGACAGCGGCCGCAGGCCGGGATGGCACCAGAGCCTTTCGCCGCGCGAAAAGTCCGGCGTCGCATAATCGGTCACCCGGTCGGAGCCATATTCGAAAAAGCCGACATCATTCTGATAGGAGAAGGGGATGTCGAGACCATCGATCCAGGCCATAGGCTGATCGGTCTCATTGTGATGGCCGTGGAAATTCCAGCCGGGCGTGAGTAGAAAATCACCGCGGCTCATGCGCACCGGATCGCCGTTGACGACCGTCCACACGCCTTCGCCTTCTACGACAAAGCGGAAGGCATTTTGCGAATGGCGATGTTCCGGCGCCGTTTCCTTGGCGCCAAGATACTGAATGGCGCACCAGAGCGTCGGTGAGATATAGGCCTCGCCACCGAGGCCGGGATTGGCAAGGCCGATCGCACGGCGTTCCCCGCCGCGTCCGACGGGTACAAGTTCACCGGATTGCTGTGCCAGCGGATAAAGCTCCGACCATTTCCATACATGCGCCACAGCTTTGGGCTTGGGATGGACCGGCATCAGATCGCCGATCTGGGTCCAGAGCGGATTGAGGTGGTTCTGGCGAAAGGCCTCGTAGAGCGCCTTGAGCTCGGCGCTGTCTTCGGGCTGCGACATATCCATCGAACATCTCCTCCTTAGCTCGATATTATGCGTCGTATACTTACTATCTTGACCAATGTCAATATTTAATATGTATGCTTACTAATATGACGGAGAGCCGTGATGCCGCCGCTTGCGCTAGCCAGCGCGAAAGAACGGGCGGATTGCAGCGATGAGAAGCGTTGCGCCGGGAAAATGATTTCGTTTTGATCGGGGATAGGCTAGAGGGGAAAACATGACCAATCTGGACGACTTACCGGGCCACCTGATCCGCCGTTTGCAGCAGATCGCGGTGTCGGCCTTCATCACGGAGACGGGCACGGCAGGTTTTGAGCTGACGCCGGTGCAATTTGCCGTATTGGCCATGCTGGAAAATCATCCTGGCATCGACCAGGCAACGCTGGCCGGCCTGATTGCCTATGACCGGGTGACCATAGGCGGCGTGATTTCACGGCTCGAAGGGCGCGGCCTGATCGAACGGCGCGTCAGCCCCTCTGACCGGCGGGCGCGCAGTCTGAAGCTCTCCGATGAGGGTCAGCGCTTTCTTGATGCGGTCCGGCCGTCCGTGTTCAAGACGCAGAAGACCATCCTGAAGGAGCTTTCGGATGACGAGCTCGAAACCTTTCTGGTGCTCTTGCGCAAGCTGACGGATGCCAATAACGAATTGTCACGAGCGCCCTTGCGCCGGGTGCCGGACGATATCGCGCGCGGCTGAGCCTGCCCGGCCCGGCGGGCGTTGACAGGGTCTCATCTCTTGGCAACACTGCGCGTCTGTTTCGGGAGGTTTCGATGAGTGCATCAGATCAGGTTCCGGTTGGCTCCGGATTTTCGGCAAAGAGCACGGCTGTTGAGGTGCTGGCGGGTGCAGACCTTGGTGGCCGCACGGCAATTGTCACCGGCGGCTATAGCGGTATCGGGCTTGAACTGGTCCGCGCGCTCGCCGCCAAGGGTGTCCACGTCATCATTCCAGTGCGTTCGCCTGAAAAGGCAGCAGGCGCCCTTGGCGATATTATCGGCGATGTGGTGACAATGCCGATGGATCTGGGGGATCTGGCCTCGGTACGCCGCTTTGCCGAAAAGGTCGAAGCGGCGACGCCAAAGCTTGATTTTCTGATTAACAATGCGGGTATTATGGCCTGTCCGGAAATGCGGACCGGGCCGGGCTGGGAAATGCAGTTCGGTGTCAATCACATGGGTCATTTTGCGCTCAGCAAAGGGCTCTGGCCATTGCTGAAGCGCTCGCCGGGCGTGCGGGTCGTGGCGCTGTCTTCCACCGGCCACAAGATATCCGGCATCCATTGGGATGATATGGATTTTCGTGACACGCCCTATGACAAATGGGTGGCCTATGGCCAGGCGAAAACGGCCAATGCGCTTTTCGCCAATGCCCTGTCGCGGCGGCTTCGCGATACCGGGGGACTGGCCTTTGCCGTTCATCCGGGTGGCATTTTCACGCCGCTCCAGCGCCACCTGCCCAAGGAAGAGATGATTGCGCTTGGGTGGCTCGGTCCCGATGGCAAGCCCTCGGAACTCGCCCGCCAGGGGTTTAAATCACCCGAGCAGGGTGCGGCGACAACGGCCTTTGCGGCGACCTCTCCACTGCTGGACGGCAAGCCCGGCGTCTATTGCGAGGATTGCGACATCGCCTTGCCAACCGATCCTGACAGTCCCTATGCGCGCTATCGCGGCGTCAATGCCCACGCGACGGATGACGATGCAGCAGAGCGGCTCTGGGCGATCAGCGAGAAACGTCTGTCTGAGGCGTGATCGCTGCCTTAAGAGACCGCGTCGGGTTCAGCCGCCGCTTTCATTGCCATCCGTGACGCGCATGGCGAGGAAGGCAAGGATGAAGTAGCAGATGGTGCATACGATCGCGATGGTCTGGAAGCTGGAGCGCATGGCCGTCAGTGCGCTGCCATCCGTGTCGGTGCCCGCAATGCTGAACGATGCGGCGAGCATGGCCAGCAGCGTAATGCCAGCGCCGGCGAGCAGCCATTTGGCAAGCCGGGCCGTCCGCTCGTTGGACGGGTCGTCTTCGTCACTGGCCAGTTCTTCGCGAATTTCCCGCTTTTCTTCATAGGCAGACAGGGCTTCTTCCCGCCTGGCCTGCTGGGCTTCCTGCTTCGGCCACTTCTCGCGAGCGCCAAGCCAGGCGGCAGCCAGAGGATAGAGTGCGAGGCAAATCAGATATTCCGGGATGAAGATGAAGTAGAAGCTCACCGCTTTGGTCATCAGCATCGTGACGGCGAAGGCAAGAGCCACCAGCCATGTCAGAAGTGCTGCTGTATTCATGCTGTGACGATGATAGTTTGACCAGTAGCGGGTCATGCCGAGACGCGGCAGAAGATAATGCTCGGCGATGACGATCGCGCCAATCGGCGAGAGCAGCATGGCACCATAAACCGTCAGTGGCATGACGGAACGGGCAACAAAGGGGAAGCAGGCGGCGATTGCAATCACGAGCCCGACAAGGGCGGTGACATTGCGGCGGGACATGTTGGGCAGAAGCGTACTGGCCGCAAGACCCGCGCGGTAGAGGCAGGCATTCGCCGTGGTCCAGCCGGCGCAGATGACGACGAAAATGCCGACAAATCCAAGCGTGGCAAAGGCAACATCGGCGGAATCAAGTCCGGTCAGCGGCTTGCCGATGAGAAAGGCGGCACCCGCGCCCATCAGGCCGGCGGAGATCCAGCCGACATAATGGCCGAGAAACATGCCCACACTTGAAAACAGGCCATAGGATTTGCGCCGGGCGAAGCGGAAGATCGCCATGTCGATCAGACCGAGATGCACCATGGCGCCATTGGCCCAGGCAAAGGCGGCCACTTCCCAAACCGAAATACCCTTTTCGCCTTCCGGCGTCGTACCCGTCCAGATCGTGTTGTGGGCTGTTTCCAGAAAGCCGGAAAAACTGCCAAAACTCGTCGTTCCGTGGGTTTGAAGCGCCAGAGCAGGAAGGGCAATGGCCGCGCCGCAAATGAAGCAGACCAGCATCCAGGGCGAGCAGATCGTTGCGAAGTTCGCCATCGCTTCGAAGCCGTTTGCCGCCACGACGACAACGACGACGGCCAGAAGCAATGTGATCAAGATGAACATGCCTGAGGTCGGATACCATTCAAGCTGGACGGGAAGACCGAAAGCGAAGCGCAGAGCATAGGCCGAGACCGTAATCATCGCCGCTGCCAGCGAGCCGTAGAATAACAGGATCGCAAAATTATAGATCTTGCTGAAATAAGGCCCGGTGATCTGTTCGAGATAGAAGAACAGCGATCGTCTCGTCTCGACGGCAAGCGGCGCCGTCACCAGTGTCCAGCTGAGCACCGCCAGAAGATTGCCGATCAGAAGCCCCAGAAGCACTTCCTTGGTTCCAACGCCCATGGTGACGAAGGTCACGCCGATGATGAACTCCGTCGCGGCGATATGTTCACCGCCAAACAGGCCGGCAAAATAGCGCCAGCCTCTGACATGGCGGGCTGCTGCCGGGATGGCATCTTTGAGATGGCGTTGTCTTTCATGGGAATTCGGCAATGAACGTTCTAGGGAAGGGCTGGAACTGTCTGCGATCGACATCAATACCTCTGGTCGTTGGTTTTCGGCCCCGCGCGAAGCAGGGCACAATGCGCCAGGCTGAAGGTCATGGGGGCCCGGCAGCTGGAATGCTTTCCAGCTGGCAAATGCCTTGGGTTGAATTTGCTTTGCGGATGACGGCTATTCACACAGGTCGCGCTCACTGCTCGTTGCAGCAAGCATGCGCATTGCGCATCAAAGAACAGCCCACGGACTGAAAGTGACAGTCCGCCGATCCCTGAATATGACCATTACGGTCAGGCAGATAGGGATCAATCCGAAAGATCCATGACAAGAGCAATTATGCTCAAAACGCTTTGGAAGTAAAGCCTAACATAGAGAAATTGGCGCATAAATCGACATATTGATAAATAAATCAATAGCTTAAAAAGTTCGATTTAACACTTGAAATCGCAATATCTGTGGCGATTAGTCCGAATCTCTCGTTTCCTTTTTGACGCGTCGGACTACGAGGTCGGTTTGACCGGCGGGTTCTTCAGGACCTGAATTGAGCCCTGAAGACTTCTGTCAATCGAAGAGGAGCTGACCGATATAGCTGCCTTCAGCCGGCGCAGGCGGAACAAAGAAGATCGCCGAGCCGATATGGGCGATATATTCGTTAAGCGCATCGGCCGCCCCCAGGCGCTGCTGCAGCTGTTCGAAATGGGCCGG
This sequence comes from Martelella alba, assembly GCF_006516955.1. Taxonomy (GTDB): domain Bacteria; phylum Pseudomonadota; class Alphaproteobacteria; order Rhizobiales; family Rhizobiaceae; genus Martelella; species Martelella alba. Next base: position 107,669 of record NZ_VHLG01000010.1, on the reverse strand, counting down.
GTCGTTCTGATAGGAGATAAACAGCAGGCCGGCCGACAAGAGCCCGACCTCGTTGATGCCTTCGGTATAATTATAGGACCGGCGCAGGATCTTCAGCCCATCATTGTTTTCGTGTGCCGCGAGACTGATATGTGACGTCTGCGGGATGACGTAATCGCCTGCCGCGTCCTTCTTGTGGAAGTCGGGCGTATCGAATTCATGGGTGCCGGAAAGCGGTGCGCCGGAAACCTTGAAACGGCCGAAAATGGCATTCTGGTCGCTGACGCGGTCCACATCCCAGTTCTCGATATGCATCTTGATCTTGCGGGCCACCTGATAGCTGCCGTTCGGACCCCAGATTGGATCATTCTCGACCCAGACGAAGCGGTCGAAATCCTCGCGCTCGGTGATATTGCGGGTACCGTCCTTGTAGCCGAGCAGGTTGCGCGGGGTCTTCTGGTTCTTGCCGGCGGACGCCCGGCCAAAGCCCATCACTGTCCAGCGTGTCGAGGCCGCACCTGTATCCTTGGCGATGCGGGCGAGATCGCGAATGGCATGATAGGCGACCTGCGGATCATCGGCACAGGCCTGCAATGACAGATCCCCACCGGTAAATTGCGGCAGGAAGGCGTCGCTCGGCAAGTGCTTCAATTCGCGCAGCAAGGCGGGCTTCTTGTCGGCAAGGCCAAGCCGCTCGTCGAAGACGCCGGGGCCGAGGCCGACGGTGACCGTAAGCGAGGCGGGGCCGAGATCGAGTGCTTCGCCGGTGTCGAAACCGATTCCATTTGGCCGCTTGGGCTCCACCTGGCCGATCGTGCCACCCTTGGCCATCTGGGCGATGGCCGCGGACCAGCGCGCCAGCAGCATTTGCAGGTCGCGCGGATTTTCGGTGGTCAGATCGAAGGTCATGTAGTGGACGTAACGCTGCGGCGGGGTGTCAATCCCGGCTTGGCCCGCATCACCGTAAAAGGGAACCTCGCCCGACAGGTTGATCATGTCTTCAGGCGCCGGCGGTGTTTCGGCTGCGGCGGGGGCGGCAACGGCCAGCGCACCAATGGGACTTGCAGCAGCGCCGATCAGGAGATTGCGGCGGGAAAGGTTCGGCTTGTCTGAAGACTGGGTCATGGCAGCATCACGTCAAAATAAGGTTTTCCGGTTCATCGCCCGGCTTTGAGTGGCACCCGGCGGAACCGGATGCCACGATGTCAGAAATTACTGTGCGGTCGCAACCTTCTCGGCGATCGTCGACAGCGGCTCCTGCAGCGACTGGATCGCCTTGGAAAGCTTGGCGGCGTCGGATGCCCGCAGCTCTTCGGTGTAGACAACATAGCCGCCGAGTGCGTCGGGGTCACGATAGGTTTCCAGAAGAGCGTTGACCTTGGCAAACTGGTCGTTGATCTGAACCGTCAGTTCAGGATCGATCTCTTCCATGCCTGGCTGAAGGAAGGCAAAGGCCTGCTGCGCGCCTTCAACATTGCCGGCGAAATCAACCAGGTCGATATGGCTATAGGCTTCTTCTTCACCAGTGATCTTGTTGCTCTGGACTTCCTCAAGCAGGCCGGCGGCGCCATTGGCAAGGTCTTCCGGCATATATTGCAGGCCCTTGGCAACGTCGATCAGCATGGCGACATTGGTTTGCAGCTCAGCCGCCTGTGTCTTGGTTTCATCGGTGATCTCACCTTTTTCGAACAGATCGCGCTCGATGGCGTGGAAACCGTGCCAGCCCACGTCCGGGTCAAGATTGGACGCGCGCATGTCGATCAGATAGTCGAGATTGCCGTGATTGTCGGTCACGTCAAAGCCCGGCATGATGAAGCCGTCGACATCGGATTCGATGCGTTCGTAGAAGGGACGGGCCTTGGCATAGTCCTGCTTGGCAGCTTCCAGATTGCCAGCATCGATATCGGTCTTCAGCTTGTCGACGGCCGTCAGCATGGCGTCGGCAATGCCGGCGGCATAATTGGCATAACCGTCCGCGCCCTGCTGCAGAATGGCGGAGACGCCGCCGGTTGGCTTCGGCGTCGGTGCGCCGGTGACCGTGAAGGCGACCTGCTCATTGGCAGCACCCGGGCAATAGATCTGATAGTCGCCGCCGCCAAGCGTCACCGTGAAGGACACCTTGGGCAGGCCGGGAGCGAGATTTTCCTTTTCGCCAAGGATGCGGTTTTCGCTCAGAAGCTCAACCTCGGTCAGGGCGGTTGCAGTCTTGTTCGTCACGCTGAAGGTGACCGGACCGGCCTTGGCGCTGTCGAAGTCGATGGCGCAGGTGCCGCCATCGTCACCTGTCATGGTAATGGCAACCTGCGAGGCGCCGTTTTCAACCGGAGCCTCATCGGCAAAGGCCGAGCCAGCTGCAAGCAGGGTCGCAGCGGCTACGGTGGCCCTGAGGTGAAACTTCGGATCATGAATGCGTGACATAGGGTGTTCCTTTCGCACGATGGGTGTTGGTGGGACAGTCCTGTCCGAGAAGTGTGTTCCTGCGGCTGCGCGAAAAACCGGCAAGGCCCGAAAGCGCAAGGAAAGCCGCAGCAAGCAGCAGGATGGCGGGCATGAAACGAGCCCAGAAACGATATTCATGCAAAGCGGCGGCATGGCGCAAAACAGCGGACTTGACGGCCTCGCGATAGGCTGGATCTACAGAATAGGCCGCCCCCGCATCGCGGGCGGTGAAGCTGCGCGGCGTTTGCAAGCCGCCGCCTGAAAGGGTCACGATCACGGCATCGCGGCCGCTTGCATCCAGAAGTCTTCCGTCAACGGTCCAGATTTTCAAAGCCCGGTGGATCGACCACTCAGCCGTGAAGGGGCCAGGGTTGCGGCCGGGGGAAATGCCGGTCGGCAGATGTCCGCCGCCCAGTGCAACAAGATCGTTAAGATCAAGCGTATCAGGACGGGCCGGTGGCGAAAACGTATCGGTGAGCGCATAGGCAAGGGTATCGAGGCCGTCATAGCTTTCCTGCATCGCTGATGCCGGATCGATGGCAAAGCGCTCCTCGTCCTCGCCGGCAAGCGACAGCACCAGGCTGTCAGGCTGGCCGGACGGCGTTGACTTGAGCGCCAGACTGCCAGCCGGTGCCTTGCTGTCCTGCGCGATGAGCGCCGCCGTTGCCGGGGTCTGAAGCGGCAGATAGGGCGTGCCGACCACCAGTATGGCGGCGATCAGCAGCAGGCAGGCTGCGATCACGCATTTGATCTGTGCAGCAAGACGCAGACCGGGGCGATGGGCGGCAGGCCAGTAGACGATGAGGCTGACGGGGAGCAGATAGGCGAGCCAGCCGATGACCTCAATGAGGCGCGGATCGGCGGGGATGCCAAGCACGCCGGTCATCAAAGCGGAACGGATGGTGCCGGGGGCGACCAGCCAGGTGAGGTTCACGGTCGCCTGCTGGCCGGCATTGAGCCATCCGGCCTCATGCGCCGTGCGCAGCGAACTCAAGACAAGGCCTGCGGCAACCAGAATCAGAAAAGCGCCGGTGATGCGGAAAAAGCGAGACAGGTTAAGCTTCACGCCGCCGATATAAATGCCCCAGCCGATAAGAACGGCGAGCACGATGCCGGACACGGCGCCGATGGCGGCATAGGCGGTAGACTGGGCTGCGGAGAAAGTCGCCAGCAAAAAGACGCTGGTTTCAAACCCTTCGCGCAGAACTGCAAGGAATGCCATACTGGCGAGCGCGACCGCGCCGGTCTGGCCGATAGCCTCGGCGGCCTCGGCCTCGAGTGAACGCTTCAGGTCGCGCGCATGATTGTTCATCCAGAACACCATGCCGGTGACGAAGATCACGGCAATGGCGCCGATAACAGTCTCCATCGCTTCCTGCGCCGCCTGGGGCAGGGCCTTTTCGACAAGCGCCAGCGCAACGCCGACGGCAATCGACAAAATGACGGCGACGGTGACGCCGATCCACATCGGGGCAAGGCTCTTGCCGTTCCTGGCAAGAAAGGCGGCGATGATCCCGACGATCAGTGCGGCTTCCAGTCCCTCACGCAATCCGATGATGAATGTCGCCAGCATTGTTGAAATCGTATCCTTGCGTCTTCTGCCCGTCCGAGTCTGAAGCCGGCGCTTGTTTGCCTCCGGGCAGTTCGGGCGGCATGAAAGCGCTATCGCCTCAGATCAGCATGATTAAAACCGGAGACGAATAATCGACTTAACGATCGTCACCCTTAGGCAAGAAGAAATCATATTGCAATACCAATTGTTTAGAGTGATTCCAGAAAGCGATATAGTCGACTCCTAAAATAGGAATAATGCAGTCATGTTTATGTCGCGATTCCAGTAACTTCGCCTGAAACACTGCTGGCAACGACGTGGAAAAGTGGTTTCGCGATTTGATGGTCGTCAGGCAGTTTGAGCGCGGGATGTTTGCATTTTTGTCGCGGTGACTGTTTCGTTTTCCGCTTGTCATCATCATTATTATGTATATACATTATAAAAAACAACAACGGGGATTGCCATGAACGGATTGAAGCCTTCGGCCCAATCAGGCGCCGACGGGACCATTCTCTTCAAGAATGCCCGGCTCCTGGAGCTGGCGGATACGCATTTCACGGTCATTGAGGATGCCGCACTTTTCGTACAGGATGGCCGGATCAGCTTTTCCGGCAGGCGGGCCGACCTCGCTTTCGAGATCCCCGGTGAAACCGAGATTATTGACTGCGCCAACCGGCTTGTGACCCCTGCATTGATCGATTGCCATACGCATCTCGTCTTTGGCGGAAATCGCGCCCGTGAATTCGAGATGCGCCTTGATGGCGCCTCCTATGAAGAGATCGCGCGGGCTGGCGGAGGCATTGTTTCAACCGTTTCCGCCACCAATGCCCTGAGCGAAGCAGCGCTTGTCGAAGCGGCACTGCCGCGGCTCGACACACTGATTTCCGAAGGTGTTGCCACGGTTGAAGTCAAATCCGGCTACGGGCTCAATATCGCGACCGAACTGAAGATGCTGCGCGCGGCGCGCCGTCTGGCAGATCTCCGCCCGGTGCGGATCGTTACCACCTATCTTGCAGCCCATGCGACACCGCCGGAATATAAGGGGCGGAACGCCGCCTATATTGCCGAGGTCGTACTGCCGGGACTTGAGGCTGCGCATCGCGAGGGGCTCGTTGATGCGGTGGATGGGTTTTGCGAGGGCATTGCCTTTTCGCCGGACGAACTGAAACCGGTCTTCGAAAAGGCGAAAGCGCTCGGTCTTCCGGTCAAGCTGCATGCCGAGCAGCTTTCCAATCTCGGCGGTGCGGCAATGGCCGCATCTTACGGCGCGCTTTCGTCCGATCACCTTGAATATCTCGATGCGGCAGGCGCGGAGGCGATGGCCGAGGCCGGGTCCGTGGCTGTGCTTCTGCCGGGCGCCTATTATACGCTGCGTGAGCCGCAGGCGCCGCCGGTTGCCGCCCTCAGGGCGGCCGGAACAAAGATCGCGCTGGCGACGGACTGCAATCCCGGCACCTCGCCGCTGACATCGCTGCTTCTGACGATGAATATGGGCGCGACCCTGTTCCGGCTGACGGTCGGGGAATGCCTCGCAGGCGTGACGATCAATGCCGCCCGGGCGCTCGGCCTTCAGCATGAGACCGGCGCGCTGGAGCCGGGCAAGGCCGCCGATATCGCTATCTGGGATGTCGAAGAACCCGCCGAGCTGGTCTACCGGATCGGCTTTAACCCGCTGAACAGTCTTTATGCCAGAGGCCGGAGGATTATCTGATGCTGACGCTGAAACCCGGATCTGTCACCCTTGCCGAACTTGAAAGCCTCTACTGGAACAAGACTGCTGCCCGGCTTGATCGCGCTTTCGATGGCGGGATTGACAAGGCAGCTGCCCGTATCGCCGAGATCGCCCGTGGTAATGCGCCCGTCTATGGCATCAATACCGGCTTCGGCAAGCTTGCCTCGATCAAGATCGACGCCGCCGATACCGCGACGCTGCAGCGCAATCTGATCCTGTCGCATTGCTGCGGTGTCGGCCAGCCGCTGGACGAGGCCATCGTACGGCTGATCATGACGCTGAAGCTGATCTCGCTCGGCCGGGGTGCATCCGGTGTAAGGCGCACCATCGTCCTGCTGATCGAGGCGATGCTTGAAAAGGGCGTGATCCCGATGATCCCGGAAAAGGGCTCGGTTGGCGCCTCCGGTGATCTGGCGCCGCTTGCCCATATGGCTGCCGTGATCATGGGGGAGGGCGAAGCCTTTTATAATGGCAGGCGCCTTGCCGGTGCGGATGCTCTCACGGCTGCCGGGCTCCAGCCCATCGCGCTCGCCGCCAAGGAAGGGTTGGCGCTGATCAACGGGACGCAGGTGTCAACCGCGCTTGCCCTTGCGGGTCTGTTCAGGGCCTTCCGCGCCGCAAAAGCCGCTCTCATCACTGGCGCGCTTTCCACCGATGCGGCCATGGGCTCGTCCGCGCCATTTCACCCCGATATTCACACCCTTCGGGGCCATCAAGGGCAGATTGATGCCGCGGCGGCATTGCGTGGCCTGCTGGACGGATCGGAAATCCGCCATTCCCATATCGAAGGCGATGAACGCGTGCAGGATCCCTATTGCATCCGCTGCCAGCCACAGGTCGATGGCGCCTGTCTCGATCTACTGCGCCAGGCTGGCCGGACGCTGGCAGTCGAAGCCAATGCGGCGACTGACAACCCGCTGGTGCTTGGCGATGACAGCGTCGTATCCGGTGGCAATTTCCACGCCGAGCCGGTCGCCTTTGCCGCAGATCAGATTGCGATCGCAGTTTGCGAGCTTGGTGCGATTGCCCAGCGCCGCGTGGCACTGCTGGTCGATCCAGCGCTGTCCTATGGCCTACCGGCCTTTCTGTCGAAAAAGCCGGGTTTGAATTCCGGTCTGATGATTGCGGAAGTGACCTCTGCGGCGCTGATGAGCGAGAACAAGCAGATGTCGCATCCGGCATCGGTGGATTCCACCCCCACCTCGGCCAATCAGGAAGACCATGTTTCGATGGCCTGTCATGGAGCGCGCCGCCTGCTTGCCATGACCGAGAACCTTTTTGCGATCATCGGCATCGAGGCGCTGTGCGGCGGGCAGGGCGTGGAACTGCGCGGACCGCTCGTCACCTCGCCAGCTTTGCTGAAGGCGCTCGCCGCCATCCGCGCCGCCGTGCCCGCGCTGGAAGAGGATCGCTACATGGCCGATGATCTTGAGAAAGCCACCCGGCTGATCGGGGATGGTATGCTGGTCGGCGCGGTCGACGCCGCCGTTCTGCCGGTCCTTTGAGGAGAGAAAGATGGAACCCGTCATCATTCGTCAGGGCACATCGCCCGTCATTCTGGGCTTTCCCCATGTCGGGACGAACGTGCCGGAAGCGATCGCCGCGCGGCTGAACGACAATGGCAAAATCCTCGCCGATACCGACTGGCATGTGGAGCGGCTCTATGACGGTCTTCTCGATGATGCCACCATGGTTCAGGCGACGTTCCACCGCTATGTGATTGACGCCAATCGCGATCCTGAAGGCGTGAGCCTCTATCCCGGCCAGAACACGACCGGGCTGGTGCCGGAAACCGATTTCGATGGCGCGCCGATCTGGAAGGATGGCGAGACGCCGGATGCAGACGATATTGCCGCCCGCCTTGAAGCCTTTCACCGGCCCTATCATGCAGCCCTTGCCGCCGAGATTGCCCGGGTGAAGGCCATTCACGGCATTGCCGTGCTCTATGACTGCCACTCGATCCGTTCGCACATCCCCTTTCTCTTTGAAGGCAAGCTGCCGGATTTCAACATTGGCACCAATCTCGGCATCACCTGCGCGCCGGAATTCGAAGCCGCTGTCGCCAGTCTGGTTTCAGGCACAAGAGGCTATGATTATGCGCTGAACGGACGTTTCAAAGGCGGCTGGACGACGCGGCATTACGGCCATCCGGCGGCGGGCGTTCACGCCATACAGATGGAACTGGCGCAATCCACCCATCTGGCAACAGAAGAGCCGCCCTTTGCCTATGATGAGGAAAAGGCGGAGCGGTTGCGGATGCATCTGAGAGATATTCTGGAGCGGATCGAGCGCATCGCGCTTTCCGCCCGCATTTAAGAAGAGGGAACGAGACAATGACCAATCCGCGTCTGAATTCACGCGTGATCCACGCGCCGACCGGCACAGAGCTCAACGCCAAGAGCTGGCTCACCGAAGCGCCGCTGCGCATGCTGATGAACAATCTCGATCCCGATGTCGCCGAAAAGCCGCATGAGCTGGTCGTCTATGGCGGTATCGGCCGCGCGGCCCGCACCTGGGGCGACTTTGACAAGATTGTCGAGACGCTGAAGACGCTGGAAGATGACGAGACGTTGCTGGTCCAGTCCGGCAAGCCCGTCGGCGTGTTCCGTACTCATAAGCATGCACCGCGGGTGCTGATTGCCAATTCGAACCTCGTGCCGCACTGGGCCAACTGGGATCACTTCCACGAGCTCGATAAGAAGGGCCTGATGATGTATGGCCAGATGACGGCCGGCTCCTGGATCTATATCGGCGCACAGGGCATCGTTCAGGGGACCTATGAAACCTTCGTCGAGGCCGGTCGCCAGCATTTCGGCGGCGATCTCAAGGGCAAGTGGATCCTCACCGGCGGGCTTGGCGGCATGGGCGGCGCCCAGCCGCTTGCAGCCGTCATGGCGGGCGCCTCATGCCTTGCGGTTGAGTGCGATCCCTCCCGCATCGATTTTCGTTTGCGGACCGGTTATGTGGACGAGAAGACTGACAGCCTCGATGAGGCGCTGGCGATGATCGATGAATGGACGAAGGCGGGGCTGACCAAATCGGTCGGTCTCGTCGGCAACACCGCCGAAGTGTTGCCGGAACTGGTCAAGCGCGGTGTGCGGCCCGATATCGTCACGGACCAGACTTCGGCGCATGATCCGGTCAATGGCTATCTGCCGGCTGGCTGGACGCTTGGCGAATGGCGCGAGAAGGCGGAGCGTGACCCGAAAGCGGTGGAAAAAGCCGCCCGCGCTTCGATGCGCACCCATGTCGAGGCCATGCTGGCCTTTTTCGATCAGGGCATTCCGACCGTCGATTACGGCAACAATATCCGTCAGATGGCGAAGGAAGAGGGGCTGACACGCGCCTTCGCCTTCCCCGGCTTTGTTCCGGCCTATATCCGCCCGCTCTTCTGCCGGGGTATCGGCCCCTTCCGCTGGGCCGCCCTTTCCGGCGATCCGGAGGACATTTACAAGACCGACCAGAAGGTCAAGGAACTGCTGCCGGACAACAAGCATCTGCATAACTGGCTCGACATGGCCAAGGAGCGCATTCACTTTCAGGGCCTGCCGGCGCGAATCTGCTGGGTCGGCCTCGGCGAACGCCACCGCCTCGGCCTTGCCTTTAACGAGATGGTGCGCAATGGCGAGCTGAAAGCGCCGATCGTCATCGGCCGCGATCATCTTGATTCGGGTTCGGTCGCCTCTCCCAACCGCGAAACCGAGGCAATGCAGGACGGATCGGATGCTGTTTCCGACTGGCCGCTGCTGAACGCGCTGCTCAATACCGCATCGGGTGCCACATGGGTGTCGCTGCATCATGGCGGCGGCGTCGGCATGGGCTTTTCGCAGCATGCCGGCATGGTGATCTGCTGTGATGGCACGGCAGATGCCGATGAACGTCTGGCGCGCGTGTTGTGGAACGACCCGGCAACCGGCGTCATGCGCCATGCCGATGCCGGCTACGAGATCGCCGTCGAATGTGCGAGGGAGCATGGTCTTCGGCTTCCGGGCATTCTCGGAAACTGATTGATGCGGATTCTGAAGGTCAGTGCCTATCGCGTGATGGCATGGAAGAATGGCGGTGGAAAGACGGCGGAGATTGCCGTCTCTCCGGACGGCGCCTCGATGGCGGATTTTGACTGGCGGCTTTCCATGGCCGATGTCGCCGGGGATGGGCCGTTTTCGGCCTTTCCCGGCATTGATCGGACGCTGACTGTCATTGAAGGCGCCGGGATGGAGCTGAGCGGTGATAAATTACCGGCAACAATGCTTGAGCCTGGCGTCCCCTTCGCATTCTCTGGCGATGAGCCGGTTTTCGCCCGTCTGACGGCCGGACCGATCCGTGACTTCAATGTCATGAGCCGGCGCGGCCGTATCCGCCATCAGGTGAAGGCGGTGCGATCTCAGAACCGGCTGGAGATCCGTTGCGACAACGATACCATGGCGCTGGTGCCGCTGATGCCGTGCCGTGCCGGCGAAATCAGGCTTCAGCCATTCGCTACGCTGATGCTCAACCGGAGCGAGGCCTGCGCCCTGACGGCAGATGTGGCGATCACCGTGCTGCAGATCCGCATTGACCTGAACTGAGCAAGCCATCTGGATGGCTGCTGCCATCTTGCCATCTACTGCGATACTCCCATATAGAGAGCTATTGAGATGGAGACTTCGGCGATGCCTCAACCACAGCTTTCCGTTCGCAGCGCGCGCGCGCGTGATCTTGCACATCGGCTTGCCCAGCGTGAAAACCGCTCCATCGCCGATGTGGTTGAGCGCGCGCTTGAAGCTTATGCTGAGCGTGAAATCGGGCATGAGCCTGCCCGTCAGTTTTTCACAAGGCTTGCCACTGACTATGGCAGTGACGTCGATCTCGATGCTGTCATCCGCGAGAGCCGCACACCACACCAGGGTCCCGACCTGTGATTTTTGTCGATACCAATGTTGTTTCGGAATCGCTGCGCCGTGAACCTGACCGTAACGTTCAGGACTGGCTGATCCGCCATGATGGTGAACTGGCCTTGTCGAGCGTTGTTATCGCAGAGATTGCCTTTGGTATTGAAAAGATCAGACCGGATGAACGCGCGCATCGGCTTGCCGAAGGGCTGTCGGCATGGCGTGGCCGGTTCCATGACAGGCTCTTTGCCTTTACCGAAGATGCGGCAATTGCCTATGGTGAGATCATGGGCCAGTCCATCCGAAACGGCCGTCCCATGTCCGTGCCGGATGGCATGATTGCCGCCATTGCGCGGGTGAATGGCGGGATCCTTGCCACACGCAATCTCAAGGATTTTTCGGCCATCGGCATCAAACTGCTTTCGCCATGGACCGATCGCTAATAACCCTCCCGACATAAGGCTTCGAGTGCTGCCTGATCCAGACGATCCAGCGACAGGGCTGGCAGGAGATCATTATCGGCGGTGAGATCCCGTCCGAAAGCTGCGGAGAAAATCGCGATGCCCGCCTCGTGCAGCAGAGCCGGCCTGCCGGTGATGCGGCCGAGAACAGCCGTTGCATGCAGGCCAAATGGGACGTCCTCGAAGACATAGCGGCTATCGGCTGTTGATGGCCCCTGACCGCCGCGCCCGGCGGCATGCATTTCCTGGTTCATCGCCGAGACCGAGCCAAGCGGGACGTGGAAGGACAGCGAGAAATGTTCCTGCACGGTCTTTGTCTTCAGCCCGAAAGCCTCAGCAATCGACAGGCGCTCCCGGTCCAGCGCTTCGATGAAACGGCCGACGGCGGGCGTCACATGCTCGCCCTGGCCCCAGATCTCGCCCTTTTCCATTCGCGTCAGGTTCAAAAGCGCGATGCCGAGATGGTTTTGCGGATTGAGGTTTGACAGCGCGATCGCCATCAGACCGGCGCGCGGCACGAAACGGTCGCCGAAAATCGCCGTGCAAAGCAATTGCCCCTCTTCCGCCCGGCTTTGCGGCAGGGTCGCCATGTCGATCTTCTGGCGAACCGTGTTGACCGTAACGGCCGTCTCGCCCTTCCGGCGTCCGGTCAGCAATGTCGTGCCCCAGGCGATGATCAGATTGTCCTTGCCCTCAGCCTTCAGGCATTTCGACAGATAGAGCGCGGCGAAGGAGGCATGCGATGAGATGATCACCGGGCAGGCCGGATTGATCACCGGACTCAGGGCTTCAATCGCCATGCGGTGCGCGTTGACGGGCATGGCAATGATGGCAAGCTCAGCGCCATCCAGCGCTTCGGCGCAGCTTTGGGCAACGGTGACCGTACCGGTGAATGTCACGGCGCCTGAGGCGACCAGATCGGCCCTTTCACCAAGTGTCTTGCAGCCGGTTCCGGAAGGCGACCAGAGCCGAGCTTCATGCCCCGCCGCAGCCAGAAAAGCGGCCATGCCGAAAGCGATTGATCCGGCGCCGAGAATGGCGATTTTCATCAGCTCGTCCTTACATGTACTTGGTGGGCAGGGCGGTGGTGAATTTCAGCTCTTCCATGGCGATGGAGGAGGAAATGTCGGAAAATTCCAGCCGCGAGATCATGGTCTTGTAGACCTGGTCGTAGACTTCGATATCCGGCACGACAACGCGCACGAGATAGTCGGTATCGCCCGTCAGCCGATAGGCCTCGGTGATTTCGGGAATGCCGCGCAGCTGTTCGCGGAAGGCGTCAAGCCAGTCGGCGGTGTGGCGCGGCGCCTTGATGGCGATGAAGATCGTCATCGGCACATTGGCCATCTTTCGGTCGATCAGTGCAACGCGATTGCGGATGAAGCCCATCTCCTCCATGCGCTTGATCCGCCGCCAGCACGGCGTATGGGATAGGCCAACCGCGTCGGCGATTTCGGTGACGGTCTTGTCAGAATCGCGTTGCAGCAGATCGACAATCTTGCGGTCTATTTCATCAAACATGAGTTTATTTGTCCGTGATCGCAGATTTCAATTTAGGTGATGCGGGCAGGAAATAATTTCCTTTTCTCAAGCAGTTGCGCCAATTCCAGGTCGGGGCCTCAAAGGTTCGGCGTGGTAAAAATGCAAAGGTAGACACTTGTCAAACAGCAAAAATAACGCATGATTTGCATAAATTTTAGATTTTGTGACAGCTTGCCTAAACGTTACGCAATTATGATCAGTTTTCAAGCAGAAGGTCAATGATGCAAATTTCGACTATTTAGGTCGCGTTACGTAGGATGGATATGCTCAATAATGATGTTGGGCGCAAATATTTGGACACTCTCTTCATGTGGGGCTGATAGGATGAGTTCATCGTTTCCCGCAATCAAAATGAAGAGAATAACCATGAAACGGATTGGGTTGATCGGCGGCATGAGCTGGGAAAGCACGGCGGTATATTATCGGCATATCAATGAGGAAGTTCGGCGCCTGAAGGGCGACGGGCTGGCCTCTGCCGATATCGCCCTGCGCTCGGTCAATTTCGCTGATGTCGTCGCCCTGCAGAAGGCAGGGCTCTGGGACAAGGCTGCCGAGTTGCTGATTTCGGTCGCAAGGGAGCTTGAAGCCGCTGGCGCCGACATGGTGCTGATCTGCACCAATACGATGCACATCCTCGCCGATCAGGTTCAGGCGGCCATTTCCGTGCCGCTGATCCACATCGCCGATGTTACCGGTGCGGCTGTCGCTTCTGCCGGTGCGAAGCGGCCGCTTCTGCTGGCCACCCGCTATACGATGGAGAAGGAATTCTACATCGACCGGCTGCGTTCTGCCTATGGGCTCGATCCGATCGTGCCTGAAGCGGATGATCGCACCATCGTGCATGACGTGATCTTCGATGAGATCTGCTGCGGTGTAATCTCGAAGCCATCCCATGATCGCTATGTCGAAATTGTTGGCCGCGCGGCCGAAAAGGGTGCCGACAGCGTCATCCTTGGCTGCACCGAGATCGGCCTTCTGGTTGAGCAGAAGGATTTTGCGATCCCGGCCTTCGATTCCACCTTCATTCATGCCGAAGCCGCTGTCGCGCTTTCGCTGTCGGAAGATTTTGCCGCGTCAGGCGCTGTTTTTGAGAGGGCAGAGCTGAACGCTTCAATTCGCTGAGATGCGCCGCCTGCGGCTCATGTCAGCAAACCGGGCCCGAAAAAGGGCCCGGCAATTAAAAGGGGAAGTGCCTGTTCTGTCCGGAATGAGAGCCGGGCAGTGCAGGTAGAGCAATAATCAAAGAAGGAGAGTGACATGACCCTTATCAAGCCGACGCGTCGATCGACGCTGAAAATGATGGCTTCAGGCGCCGGTATCCTGGCTGCGCCCTCGATCATCCGCCCGGCCATGGCCCAGGGCAGTGTTTTGAACATCACCACCTATGACAAGTTCCTGCCGGAGGATTTCGTCAAGGATTTCCAGAAGGAAAGCGGCATCGAGATCCGCATCCGCCTGACCGACGACCAGGGTAAGCAGTATAATCTGGTCGCCGCCGAAGGCGATCAGCCCTCGACCGATATCGTCACTGTTGCCGGTCACCGCATCAGCCAGTTTCTGACGTCAAACCTGCTGCAGCCGCTCGATGTCGACAAGATCCCGAATTTCAAGAACCTTGCCAAGCCTTATGAAGGCGCCAAGCAGCTGACCTTTGATGGCAAGGTTTACGGGGTGCCGCTCCTTGCCGGTTTTGAAGGCATGGTGCGCAACACCGACTACACCAAGCCGTCCGACAGCTGGGAACTGATGTTCGACCCGGAATATAAGGGCTTCACCACCTATATCATCTCCGATTTCCTGTCGATCACGATGAAGTATCTCGGCTATGACGGTGATTTCGTCTCCTATATGGACAAGCCGGAAGAAGCGCAGAAGGCAACCGATGCGGCGCGCGACTATCTGATCGAACACAAGGACATGGTGCGCAAATATTACGATGCCGGCTCCGAGGTTCAGCAGATGCTGATCAATGAGGATGTCTATGTCGCCCAGGCCTGGTCCGGCCCGGCCTCGAAACTGATCATGGATGGTCACCCGATCGAGCTTTCGATCCCGAAGGAAGGTACCTACGGCTTCCTCTACTCCTTCAATCTGGTCAATAATGCTCCGAACCCGGATGCGGCCTATACCTTCTTCAACGCGCTTCTGGCCAATCCGGAGGTCGGCGCGCAGATGGTGCGCCAGTCGGGCTTTTCCAGCGCCTTTGCCGGTGTCGACGCACTTTTGACCGACAAGGAACGCGCGGCAATCGCCTTGCCGGAAGAGCAGATCGCCCGGATCGTCTTCTTTGGCGATACCAACCGTGAAATGAAGAACGAGATGATCGACCGCGCAACGGCCGAAGTCAAAGCGGCCTGACGGCCAATTTGTGGTTGCGGGGCGGCCCTTCCGGCCCGCAACACTTCTCCAACAGGCGCATCAATCACATGGCTTCGATTTCAATGGCCGGAAAACCCTCCGAAGAGGCAGGACGTGCCCCCCGCTATGCGGGCTGGTTCGGCCGCCTGATACATAGTTCTCTCTACCGCGCGACCATCGGGGTCGTGGCGGACTCAGCCAGACTGCGCATGACCATTCTCGTCATCGTACCGCTGGCCTGGATCCTTTTCTTCAACATTGGCCCCATCCTGCAGATGGTCAACATCTCGCTGATGGAAAACTATCCTCTGATGGACGGGCAGTCGGCCAGCTATTCACTGGCGCAATATCGCCTCTTCTTCGAGGACAGCCTCTATTTCACACCCTTTATCCGCAGCGTCATCTTCTCGGTCGGCGTCACGGCGATCACGCTGGTCGTTGTCTATCCGGTTGCCTATTATGTCGCCAAGGTGGTGAAACCCTCCTTCCGCAATCGGGCGCTGCTTCTGCTTTTGACCCCATTCTGGGCTGGCGAGATCATTCGTACCTTTTCGGTGATCATGCTTCTCGCCAATCGCGGTGCGGTGAATATGTTCCTGCGCGAATTCGGCTTCATCGACCGGCCGATCCCGATGCTTTACACCTATTTCTCGCTTAGTTTCGGCGTCATCTATCTGATCTCTCTCTACATGTTGCTGCCGCTCTATTCGTCGATCGAAAAGATCCCGAATTCGCTGGTGGACGCAGCTGCCGATCTCGGCGCCGGCCCCTTTACCCGCTTCCGCCGGGTGGTCCTGCCGCTCTCGCGTGACGGCATCATTTCCGGCTGCAGCCTCGTCTTTCTGACGACGATCGGCGTGTTCTCCGCACCGCTTCTGCTTGGCGGGCCAAACACAGTGATCTTCCCGGAAATCATCGCCCAGCTGTTCCATGGATCGAATGACAAATGGCCGGCGGGTGCTGCCTTTTCTATCCTGATGCTGGTTGTCTCGCTGACAACGGTCGGGCTGTTCATGCGCGTCGCCAGCGGCGGCAAAAACGTCAAGCTGATGTGAGGGAGCACGCCATGACCCGTAGAGAACCGCAAAACTGGCTGCTCACCGGCTTTTACTGGGCCTTTGTCGCCTATCTTCTCGTACCATTGCTGCTGATGATGGCGATGAGCTTCAAGGACGCCAATTTTATCTCCTTCCCGATCCAGAGCTGGACGCTGAAATGGTATGGTGAGGTGCTGGCGAGCAAGCAGTTCCTGGATGCCGTCATGTATTCGATCATGATCGCCTTCGTGACAACCGCGATTGCCACCGTGATCGGCGTCTGGATCGCGCTTCTGGCCTCCAATGAAAAGGTGCCGTTCCGGGCGGCGATTTTCGCGCTGGCCTGTCTTCCGGTGGTTGTACCGGGCATGATCCAGGCGATCTCGATGCGCATTTTCATCCGTCTGATCGATATGCCGACGGGTACGACCGCCATCATTCTCGGCCACACGGTCCATGCCGTTCCCTTCGTTGTCATCATGGCGATGACGCGGCTGCGATCAATGCCGAAGAGCCTGACAGACGCCGCGCGTGATCTTGGCGCCGATAATTTCATCGCCTTCATCCGCGTCACGCTGCCCTATCTCGGCCCGGCGCTGGTTGGCGGCATGATCTTCTGCGTGCTGACCTCCATTGATGACTTTGTCCGCACCTTCTTCCTTGGCGGCTACGAACTGACGCTTCCAATGTTGATCTTTGCAAAGCTTTCCAGCGGCATGTCGCCCGATATCAACGCAATCGCGACCCTGGTGCTAATCGTCACCGCTGTCGTTGGTCTTTACGCGGAGCGCCTTTCCGGCCGCTCGAGGAACTGAAATGCAGCCTATCGTACATTTTTCCAACGTCACCAAATCTTACGGCAGTGGTGCGCCGGCTGTCGATGCGCTCGATCTTGCCATCGAAAAGGGCAAATTCGTCACGCTTCTCGGCCCGTCTGGCTGCGGCAAATCGACGACGCTCAGAATGCTGGGCGGTTTCGAAACACCGACGTCCGGCGCAATCACGCTGTCGGGCAATGACGTAACCTATCTCCCGCCACACAAGCGCAACGTCAATATCGTGTTTCAGGATTACGCCCTGTTTCCGCATCTCACCGTCGCCCGCAATATTGCCTTCGGGCTGGAACTGAAGGGCATGTCATCGGCCGGTATCAAGAAGCGGGTTGACGAACTGCTCGCTCTTGTCCGGCTGGAAGACTATGCCGATCGCATGCCAAGCGCGCTGTCCGGCGGCCAGCGCCAGCGCGTGGCGCTGGTCCGGGCGCTGGCGCCCGATCCGGATGTCCTGCTGCTTGACGAACCGCTTTCGGCGCTGGATGCGAAACTCCGTCACCAGATGCAGATCGAGCTCAAATCAATCCAGGAGCAGACCGGCAAGACCTTCCTCTTTGTCACCCATGACCAGGAAGAAGCCGTCACCATGTCAGATGTGATCGTCGTGATGAATAGCGGCCGGATCGAGCAGATGGGTGATCCGCAGACGCTTTATGCGCGCCCGAAAAACCGCTTCGTCGCGACCTTTATCGGCGAGTCCAATTTCCTCGATGCCACCATGGTCTCGGCAGAAGACGGCATCGCCACACTCAACTGGGGCGGCCTCGAAATCCATGCCTGCCTGACCGGCCCGGCTCCCGAGGCGGGCCGCACTGTGACCGTGTCACTCCGGCCCGAGGCGATCTTCGCGGTCAAGCAGCAGCTCAACCGGCGCAATGTACTGCCGGGCGAGATTGTCGGCGAGATCTTCAAGGGCAGCCATTCGTTGCTTACCGTTCGGCTTCCCGATGGCCGTGAACTGACGGTGGATCTCGACCCGGTCGCCCTTGGCCAGATTGACAGTTCCTCCGTCTGGATCGGCTGGCGCGAGAATGATGCTGTGGTGCTTGCCGATTAAGGCGCCACACCCGCTTTCGAAAACGACGGCGGTGCTGTAGCCGCCCGGCTAAACGACATGAAAAGAAGATGACCATGACAATAACAGGCCAGGGACTGGACGCGCTCAATGCGCGGGTCAGGCAGGATCTCGACTACCTCAACTATCCGCCGAAGAACTGGGTGAAACCGGTCGCTGATGTCGATGGAAAACCGGTCAGCGACGTTGTCATCGTCGGCGGCGGCATGTGCGGTCTGGTGGCCTGGCTGGCGCTGACAAGGGCCGGCATCAGCAATATCCGCATTATCGACAAGGCGAAAAAGGGACTTGAGGGCCCATGGCTCACCTTCGCCCGGATGGAGACCCTGCGTTCGCCGATCAACCTTACCGGCCCGGCGCTCGGCATGGCGTCTCTCACCTTTCAGGCCTGGTACAAGGCACAGTTCTCCGAAGCCGACTGGAATGCGCTATACCGCATTCCGCGGCCGATGTGGCAGGATTATCTGATCTGGTATCGCGACGTTTTGGGCATTCCGGTCGAAAACGACATGGATGTGAAGACGGTGACACCGCGCGCCGACGGGCTTTTGGCCCTTGATATGGCCGATGGCAGCACGATCATCACCCGCAAGCTTGTCTGGGCGACCGGGCGCGACGGGCTGGGCAAGGAACGGGTGCCGGATTTTGTCGACGGCCTGCCGCGCGGCACATGCTGGGCGCATTCGGAAGACGCGATCGATTTTGATGCACTGAAAGGCAAGAGGATCGTCGTCATCGGCGTTGGCGCCTCTGCCATGGACAATGCAGCCGAAGCACTGGAACATGGTGCAGGCGAGGTTCGTCTTCTGGCGCGACGTAAAACCATGCCGACGATCAACAAGCTGATGGGTATCGGCTCTTACGGCGTGACGGCCGGATTTCCAAAGCTTGATGCCGAATGGCGCTGGCGGCTGATGAGCTATGGCGAGCGCCAGCAGACGCCGGCCCCGCATGGGTCGACCCTTCGGGTCAGCCGACATGACAATGCCTTCTTCCATTTCAACTGCCCGATCGCTTCTGTCGAGAAGTCAGGCGATGAAATCGTCGTGACGACCACAGCCGGCCGCGTTTTCCGCTGTGATTTTCTGATCACGGCGACCGGCTTTCTGGTCGATCCGCTGGCTCGGGAGGAATTTGCCGGCTTCGCCGACAGGATCGCCTGCTGGGACGATCATTTCACACCGCCAAAAGACGAGGAAAGCGATGGGTTGGGCCGGTTCCCCTGGCTGGCGGAAGACTTCGCCTTCACGCCGAAAAACCAAGGCGACGCGGCTTTCCTTTCCGATATTCACTGCTTCAACTATGGCTCCGCGCTCAGCCTCGGCAAGGTGTCGGGCGATATTCCTGCCATCAGTGAAGGGGCGACATGGCTTGCCAAGGGGCTTGCGGCAAGCTTCTTTGCCAAAGACCTGGACCAGTATTGGCAGGAATTGCTCGTCTATGAGAAGCCGGAACTGGACGGCAGCGAATGGTGTGATGCCGATGCGGTTCAAGAGGCCTGATGAGGACAAGATGAAAAAGACAGTTTACTATTACCACGCCCTGTCATCGCCCTGGGCCTATCTGGGCTGGCCGCAATTCAAGGCGCTGATCGTAAAGCACGACCTTGACGTGGTCGTTCGCCCAACCCGGATCGTACCGGATAATGGCGGCGTGCCGCTCAGAACCCGGCCCGAGCCGCGTCAGGCTTATCACGCGGTCGAGCTTGATCGCTGGCGCAAACGCCTCAACATGCCGCTGGTGCTGAAGCCGAAACACTATCCCACCAATAATGAGTTTTCCGCCCGTATGGTGATCGCCGCCGATCGTGAAGGCCTGCCGGCACTTGATCTGTCGCACGCACTTTTGCACGCGCTGTGGAGCGAGGAACTGGATGTGACCCTGCCAGAGGTGCGTATCGACGTTGCCAACCGGCTCGGCCTTGATGGTACGGCGCTGCAGGCGATGGAGGAAGATGCCGATATCATTGCTGCCTGGCATGCAAGCCATGACGAGGCGAAGGCACGCGGTGTCTTCGGCACACCGACATGGATATACAAGGACGTGCTCTATTGGGGGCAGGACCGTCTCGATTTTCTGGATGAAGCTCTGAGTGAGGATTGAAATGAGCGTTGACGTCATCGATAAAGTGCTGGGCAGTGATGCCGATCTGACGGCCCTGCGTGCGAAGCGCGAAAAGATCAGGGCGCTGACGCAGGCAAGCCATGATGCGGCTTTGAAGCCGAAGGACCCGGGCAATTTTTCCTATGGCCTGCGCGCCGCCCTTGCCCAGCGCATGGCGGGGCTGTGGCATGCAGACGAACTGGTTGTCCATTATCGCGCACTTCTGGCTGAAACCGGAGAAAAAGGGCTGGAGCCGCTGAGCGAGCCGGGCTTCATTCCCGGCAGCGATCCCCGCCTGGCAGCCATTCTCGCCCATGTCGATCTGATCACGCTTGAGCCGAAACAGGCAAGCCGTGCCAATATTGAAAAGCTTTATGCAGTCGGGCTGAGCGACAAGGATATCGTCACGCTGGCTAGCCTGATTGCCTTCATCAATTACCAGGTTCTGGTGGTTGCCGGTCTGAAAATGCTGAGGGATCACTGATATGTCCGAAACGGTCCAGTCCAAACCAATCCATGAATTCACGCTTGAGCCGCTCGAATGGCACCCCTATGTCACGCCGGTAAAGCTTTCCGAGGCAACGCCGGAGCAGTTGTCCGCATTGAAGGTGACCCCCTCCAATACCAAGGTTTCCGATTATGTACTGGTGCTGGCGCAGGAGCCGGAAACGCTGGCCGAGCGCACGCCGCTTTTCAACGACATCATGTATGCGCCGGACGGTTTGTCGCGCGGCGGGCGGGAAATCGGGGCGCTGGCTGCCTCCTTTGTCAATAAATGCATCTATTGTGCCGCGGTTCACGCCAATCGCTATATCCAGCTGGAAAAGCGGCCGGACGTGATCGACGCGGTTTATGAGAAAGGGCTGGAGGCCGATCTGCCCGATTTTGAGCAGGCCCTGTTCAATTTCGGCGTCGATCTGACGGCGCATCCCGATCATGTCGGCGTCTACCAATTCTACCATCTGCGCGAGATCGGCCTTGATGACCTCGAAATCCTTGACCTCATCCACGCCGTTGCAATTTTCGGCTGGGCCAACCGGCTGATGCATACGCTGGGTGAACCGCATGTGAAGCAGTGATCCCGATCAGAGCCCCCGGACGATCAGGCGATCTCGTCCGGGGCTCTGCAAATTCAAAAGGGCGTTGCCGCACCGGTTACCCGTGGCGGCTCAGAAACTATCTGAAAAACTGATTTACTTATAGCGTTGCCTGTCTCGGATACTCGGTGCGAATTGCAACTCCCGGAGACAGTGATGACTGGCAGAATACTCAAGGTGCGCACCGCCTGCAGCTCTTCTTCTCGCAGCGGCGCCATGACCCCGCCACCGCGCGACCGATCACCATCGGCAGGCCAGAAGGATGGCACCAGCATGCCGAACTTCACCACCGGTGAAACCCGGAAATCGCGGCTCGGCCAATGGCTTCAGGAAAAAGAGGACAAGGTCTATGCGGAAGGGATCAAGGCCTTGAACGAAAAGAGAAAAACGATCCCATTTGGCGATGTGGCAGCGCAGCTTCGGGCCTGGGACGAGCAGCAGCAAACGAATGCCCGGAAAATTGCGGAGATCCGGCGGCTCAGCGCTGAAACCAAAGCGCAGGCTGAGAGGTCGGCAGCACCGGCGCAAAGCGATATGGCGAAGCCGCAGGACAGCGCTGCATCCAGACGCTGACCACCAAAGAGTGGATAGGTTCGCGCTGCCATCCTATCCTTCGGTATAGCGCAACCATGCGGACGCGCTCTTTCATGGCACGCCGCAACTGTCGATAATTGCCCGAACGATCGAAGACAATATTCAAGGGCAATCACCATGTATCCTCGACTGCTGTGCTACGCGGTTCTTGTTTGCGGACTTGCAACATCTGTTTCCGCAGCTGATCTGGCCATGCCGGAGGGGCCGGTGATCCTGCGCGTTTCCGGTGCGATTTCAGCCACGAACACGCCGGACGGCGAGGCCGTTTTTGACCGGGCCATGCTGGATGCCCTGCCGCAGGAAGATTTCACCACAGGCACGGTCTGGACCGAAGGCACAAACCATTTCTCCGGCGTGCCACTTTCGGACCTTCTTGGGCTTGTCGGCGCAAACGGCAAAATGCTGAAGCTCGTGGCTCTCAACGACTATGCCGTCGAAATTCCAGTCGCCGATATAGACCCGAAAGCCCCGATCATCGCCTCGCATCTCGATGGTGAAGAGATGTCGGTGCGCGACAAGGGCCCGCTATGGCTGGTGTTCCCCTTTGACGACAACCCTGCATATCGCAGCGAAGTGACCTATTCGCAGAGCATCTGGCAATTGGCCAAAATCGAGGTTGAAGACTGAGCTTAACCAATGGCCCATATGAACCAGCGCGAAACTGCAGCAGGCAGGAAGCATCGATGGCTGCGCTATGCCGCCGCCGCCATCACGGCGACGGCGACCGGTCTGCTGTTGCTGTCGCTGGGCCTGCAATTGGTGCGCGAGGTCAGAAGCCTGCAGGCTGCGCCTTCTGACAGCATGCAATGGGCGCTTGCCCAGGTTCAGGTTGAGCTTCTCGTTCTCACCCAGACCGTCGATGGCGCCATCGATGCCTATAATCATGAACAGGTGCTCCATGCCGACAGTTCACTGGCAGATGTCCGTCAGCGCTTCGATATCTTTTACAGTCGTGTTGCCACGCTGCGGCAGGGTGAGGTTTTTGTCCGCCTGACCGATCAGCCCCGCGCTATGAAAGCGCTTGGAAACATTCAGGCAACGCTTGCGGCCGCACTCCCGGTGATTGATGCCGACGATGCAACATTGGAGGCTGCTCTACCGGATCTGTTCAGGCAGTTCAGCGCTATCCAGACTGATGTGCGCCGCCTGATGCTGGAGGGGATTCGTGTTCTGGCCACAAACGCCGACGCCCAGCGACAGTCCTTTTCCGTCCTCCTGATCGAGACAAGCATCGTTACAGCGATCGTTCTTGTCGCCATGGTGGTGGCCCTGCTTTTGCTTGTGTTTCAGGCAAGGATCTCACGCCGCCGTTCGGAGGCCCTGCGGGTCAGCAATGAACTGTATTCCAGCGCAGTCGGGGTGTCGCTCGATCCGATCCTGGTAACGGCGGAGGATGGACGCATTCTCGATTGCAATGCCGCCGCCGAGCGCGTCTTCGGCTTTCACCGTGAAAATGTGCTCGGCCGTAAGGTCGAAGACCTGATCATCCCGCCGGAACGGCGCAGGATGCACCTCGACAGCCGGGCACAATATCTCGCCGAAAACGGACAGCACTCCCATGTGTCGGAACGGCTTGAGATCGAAGCCCAGCGCATCGATGGCGCGCGCTTTCCCGCCGAAATCTCCTTCGGCTTCACCCGCGGCAGCGACGGAGCAATCTTCACGGTCTATATTCGCGACATTTCCGATCGAAAAAAGATGCAGGAAACGCTGACGGCCGCCCGCGACGAAGCCATTGCGACGGCGCGGGCGAAGTCGGAATTCCTCGCCGTCATGAGCCATGAAATGCGCACGCCGTTGAATGGCGTGATCGGTGTGCTCGACATGCTCGGCGAAACCCGGTTGACGGCAAAACAGAAATCCTATCTGCAAACGGCGTTGACCTCAGGCGAGATCCTGCAACGGCGGATCAACGAGGTTCTGGATATCACCCGACTGGAAGCCGGTGCGGCAACGCTCAATCCTGCCGGTTTTTCGGTGTCCCGCCTGCTCAACGAATTGCAGCGGATCAGTACGCCGGAAGCGGCAAAATCGGGCAACCAGATTGTCGTTGACATCGCCGACGGCATCGAAGATTTCGTGCAGGACCGTCACTATCTGCGCCAGGTGCTGATCAATCTGATCGGAAACGCTGTGAAATTTACCGAAAACGGCACGATCACGCTCAGAGCACGCGGAGACGAAAACGGGATCGATTTTTCGGTTGTCGATACCGGAATTGGCATCAGCAGCGCTGATCAGCAACGTATCTTCGATGATTTCGTCATGCTCGATTCCTCTTATGGTCGCAAGGTGGCCGGTTCGGGCCTCGGTCTCGGCATTGCCCGGCGGATCGCAACGCTGATGGGGGGAACGCTGAGCGTTGAAAGCAATTTGGGGCAGGGCAGCGTGTTCACCCTCAGCCTGCCGCCGCTTGCCGAGCCGGATCTTCAGGCCGAACATGAAAATGAGATCGTGGCACAAACGACGCCGAACCGGGCGCAGTTCGCCCTTGATATCCTGCTGGTCGAGGACAATGAGACCAACCGCTTCATCGCCCGCGAAATGCTGCGCCGCCATGGCTGCCGGATCGTCGAGGCTGTTGATGGCCAGCAGGGTGTCGAAGCCGCCGCAGCCAGGCGTTTCGATATTATTTTCATGGATGTATCAATGCCGCGGCTGGACGGGATCCGCGCGACAGAGATCATCCGTTCCGGCGATGGAGCATCGCAACAAAGCGTTATTATCGGCCTCACCGCCCATGCCCTGCCGGAGGAGCGGCAGCGGATGCTGGAAGCTGGCATGCAGGACTGCATTTTCAAGCCGTTGCGCGCCGCAAGGCTGGCCGGGGTTCTGGCGCAATATGCAGGTAAATCCGGCAAGACACAGCCGGAAAGCAGCGCAATATCAGCAGAATCGCATGAGCTTTTCGACCACGAGACCTTTCGTGAACTCGCCGCCGCTTTACCGCCAGCGCTTTTTTCGCGTCAGATGGAGCGCTTTCGTCAGGAACTGACAAATGTGCTTGACGATCAACTCGCGGAAGGGCGGACATTGCCGCAATGGGCCGATGCTGCCCACAAGCTCGCCGGTTCAGCCGCCGTTTTTGGCGCCCGCAAGTTACGCCGGGCTCTGCAGGCACTGGAAATGGCATGTAAGGCTGACGACCGCTCCGATCTTCAAAATCTTCGTGAAGCCGTGTCTTGCGCGGCCAATGAAACGCTTCAGGCACTGAAGACTGCGCCTCCCCGCACAGGCTAATCCCCTTCGGGCGCCAGCTCTCCAATCCAGCGCATATCATCCTGTTTTCGCTGACATTGTACCGGCGTTTTCTATACCGATGGATAGGCTGGCACACCTCATGAGATCACCACTATCCGCCCTCGTTTCTCCTGCGCTCATCCCGATCGGCTAAGACATGGCTACTCTGCGATATAAATGCTTGCTCTCCTGAAAGGCATCCATGTCCACCGTCTCGATCATCATGCCCTGTCTCAATGCGGCGCGTCATATCGCAGCCACGCTGGAAACTGTCCTGGCCCAGACCTTCCGGGATTTTGAAATCCTGATCGTTGACGGCGGTTCGGTGGATGAAAGCCGTGAAATCATCGCCGGATACAGCGCTCGCGATCCGCGCGTGAAACCGTTCTTCGAAGTTCAAAAAAGTGCCAGTCACGCCCGCAATTTTGCCGTCTCCAGCGCCGCCGGCCGATACCTTGCTTTCATTGATGCTGGCGACAGATGGGCGCCCGACAAGCTGGCCATGTCGCTGAAGCGGATGATCGAAACGGATGAAACCGCTGCAGTCTATGGTCGGGTCGGCTGCTTCAGGCTTGATCCCGTGACCCTTCTCATCGTCACCCGTATTCGCGAGCACGATCTGAACATGCTTGATCTTCTCGGGGAGAACCCGGTTCTGACGATATCGAATTTCGTCGTCAAGCGCAGCTGGTACGAGGAGGCAGGCGGCTTCGACACTGGCATGCTTTACGGCAACTTTCTCGACTGGCTGCTGCGGCTGCAGGCGAAAGGCGCGCGGATACGCGGGATCGACCAGTTTCTCACCCATATGCATATCCCGCGCTGTAATGAGCCCGGTGAACTGGAATCGCTGCGCAAGGGCTGGGAAATGGCCGCGGAAAAGGCGCGGGCAAGAGGATGGTCTCCGCCCCGACAACGGGCCGACAAGCTTCTGGCAACCCATCTGAGCCGGCTTTCCTGCCGTGCCTTTCGATGCGGTGGCGGCTATGGAACGGCCATGAAACTGGCGCTGGAGGCCTTTACTCTGACACCGACAATGCTGTTCTACTGGCCAGGCCTTTGCCTGCGCCGTACCGGCGCGGCAATGCTGAACAGAAAAGCTCTTATCGCCGGGACGGAGGCTGCGGCGCTCGCCACGCGGAGCGAACGCCAAGGGCAGCCGCAACAGGGTACCCACGCGCCGTAATCCCGACCGGCCGATCGGCGTTTGGCCGTGCTGTTCAGGCTGGATGATCCGGCTATGGGCCAGAGCATCGAGCGATAATGACTAGACGCCCGCTATCCCACAGCATCGTTCTTTGTCCATCCGAATGGATGCACGGCGCTCTAGAACAGCCCCGCTTCCTTGGCGATCATCGCCGCCATGGTGCGGTTCTTCGCTTCCAGCTTGCGGCAAAGCGTTTTTACATGAAGTTTGACCGTGACTTCCTGCAGGTCGAGACCACGGGCAATTTCCTTGTTCGACTGTCCTTCAATCAATCCCTTCAGAACGTCCATCTCGCGCTTGGTCAGCTTCTCGGCGAGTGGATGGACCTTCGTTTCCTCCTTGTCCGTCAGAAATTGCACGGGCGCATATTGTTCCCCGGCGGCCATGAAGCGGATCGCATGAACAAGCGTCTTGGCCGGCAATGTCTTTGGCAGAAAACCGGCCGCTCCAGAGGCGAGCGCTTCTTCGGCAACCGCACGTGATGCCGTGCCGGAAATAATGGCAACCGGACTGCCAAAATTCAACGTCTTCGCCTTGGCCAGCCCCTCAAGCCCGTTCATGCCTGGCATGGAATAGTCCAGCAGAACCAGATCAAACGGTGCCTCGCGCTCCATCCGGGTGGCCGCCTCGGGGAAATCTGCGGCGACGGAAATGTCGAAACCCGGTTCCTGGGCAAGAAAGGCACAGATCGTGTCGCGAACCAGCTCATGGTCGTCTGCAATCAACAGCTTCATCGGGGCCCTCCCTATCGTGTTCGCCGCTCTGTCAGAGCCGAACGCCATTCGGCGTATCAATCAAGGCAAAGCGACTATTGTGTTCGACAAGGTATCAGACGGTCTTTGCTTTGGTAAGGTCAACTTATCGGTTCAATTGCTGCGCATGGGACCGCATGAGTAACTGGCGACTATCCGAAAGGATAGCGGGTGATGCGTAAGAGGTAGGAGACCACGCCATTCGGGCCGCAGCTATCCGAAGGAAGCAAGCGAATGTGCTTCAGAACGATAGATGAAAGGTCCCGTTTCATGCGACTGTCCAGTCATCGCAAGGCAGCACCAAGACGAAAGATTTGAGGCTTCTTGCTCACACTTGCATCGCCGCGCCCCCCCCTGTGGCGATGCAACCGAGGCGGAGGGAACAGCACCTAAGAGGCTAGCTCTCCGCCTCGCCCCTTCTGGACGTTTCAAATCTCCTCTGAAGATCCGGGTGCGCCGGTAGGGGTCGTCAGCCTCAGGGCCGGCGGCTCCGTCTTCTCGCAGGCGCTTTGGTTTGTATACAGTTCCTTTCAATATTGGTGCAAAATGAAAGTGAACCCTTGGTCTGAACGAGCGACAATTAGCATTTCGCAGCTATTCGCACGGACAATGCAATTATAAGACGATAGTGGCGTAAGGTCTTGACGGCCTGTGTATACAATACCTATTGTTACGGGATAAGAATTTATCAATACGGGTTTCGTGAAAGATAAATCGAAAAAGAGCAAGGGGCCACCATCTGGCTGGATGATTTGCTCGGGAGGAAAGCAATATGGGCGCGGATCATAAGAGCGTGCGGGACCAACAGGCGCTGAATGCGCTTCTCGGCCTGCGCAATCTTGTTCTGGGAGGAGGAGTCGCGCCCGGAGAGCGGCTTTCGGAGGTCGCACTGTCGATTGAACTCGGCGTGTCGCGTACCCCCTTGAGAGCCGCTCTTTTCCGTTTGGAAGAAGAGGGCCTGCTGGAACGCCTTCCGGCAGGCGGCTATGCCGTACGCCGTTTCTCGCTGGCCGATGTCTGCGATGCAATCGAGTTGCGCGGCGTACTCGAAGGCACGGCGCTGCGGCTTGCGGCCGAACGTGGCGTTGATCCCGAACTCCTTGAGCAGATGCGTGAACTGGTTCTCGCCATGGACGAGACATTCGCCGACCATATCGAGGATCTCGATTACAACCGCTATGTCACACTCAACGCTGCCTTTCACAGTCTGCTGGCATTGCTGCCGGGATCGCAGACCATGCGCCGCGAACTCGAGCGCACGCGCCGCATGCCCTTTGCCGCGCCGAGCGCCTTTCTCGAAGCCCAGGACGATGTGATGGCCTTTCGCCGCTCGCTCTTTGTTGCCCAGCGCCAGCACCACGACATGCTGGAAGCGCTGGAGCGGCGCGAAGGTGCGCGCGCCGAGGCACTCGGCCGCGAACATGCGCAGATCGCCCGCCGCAATCTCGATTTCGTCATGAAACAGGACCGCTCGCTTGTGCCGCGCGTGCCAGGCTTACGGCTGGTCACAAGCTGACAGGGATGATTTTACCTGAGCGAGGCTGCTTTCGGTTGACTTGGCACGCGTTCGGCGCTTGTCTCGCGGAAAACCGAAAGAGGAACGTTTCATGCCCCATGTCCAGCTCAAGCTTTTTGCCGGCCGCACCGATGAACAGAAGCAGAAGATCGCCGATCTTCTGACCAAAGCCGTGATGGAAGGGGCAGGCTGTTCTGAAAAGGCTGTATCGGTGGCGATTGAAGAGTTCTCGCCTGAAGAATGGCCCGAAAAGGTTTACCGGCCGGATATCCTTGAAAGCGCGGAAACGCTCTACAAGAAACCGGGCTACAACCCCTTCGACAAGGCCTGACCGGCCTCGGCAATCGCAATCAGATTTTCAAGCAGCATCGCCCGCGTTACGGCTCCGACCGAGCCATGGCGTGGAGTCACCGCTTGCGCTGTCGCGGCAACATCATCGGCGATGTCAGAAATCATTTCACCATCCGCACCATAGCTGATGCCAACGCCGACCACTGTGGCACCGGGCCGGATCATGGACGCGGTCACAAGGCCGGCGACGCCTGCCGCCGAAATGACGACATCGGCTGACCGGGTGAAGTCGGCCAGATCCGGCGTTGCACTGTTCAGCAGCGTGAGCGTTGCGTCGATCCCCTTGAGGGTCAAAAGCATGGCGAGCGGCCGGCCGACGAGCGCACCGCGGCCGATGATGGTGACATGGCGCCCGGCAAGCGGGATATCGTGATGCGTGAGAAGCTTCCAGATCGCATGGGGCGTGCAGGGCAGCAGGCCGGGTGTGCCGGCAAGGAGCCGCCCCAGATTGATTGGGTGCAGACCGTCAATATCTTTCGCCGGGCTGACCGCTTCAAGGGCTTCCGCTTCATTCAGATGCGTGGGCAAAGGCAGCTGCACCAGAAAACCGGTGACGCTGTCATCGGCGTTAAGCCGCGCGATTTCAGCCATCAGCCGCTGCTGATCAATGATCGCCGGAAGCCTCAGATCTTCCGACAGAATGCCAAGTTCGGCACAATCGGCATGTTTTCGGGCGATATAGGCACTGCTTGCCGGATTATCACCGACAAGCAGGGTTACAAGTTTCAGCGGCCGGCCAGCCAGCGAAAGCGCATGAACGCGCTTCGCCATATCCTGACGCAAAGACGCGGCAAAGGCATCGCCGTCTAGAAGACACGCCATCGGTCCGCTCATTTCAGGCCGATCGCCGGATCGATGAACTGGTTGGTGACCACATCCTCCGGCTTGACATCCATATCGGAACGCTCATCCAGCGTCGGGCGGACGATTTCGAGCATCTCGGCAACACGATCCATGTCGAAATCACCGATCGTATCATCCGGTCCGTTGCCGATCAGATGGTTGTCGACCATGGCCTTCGACGCATAGGCAAGCAGATCCTTGTCGGTCTTCCACCAGCCAACGGCATTGCCTCCCTCATTGAACTCATAGATCACCGCGTTGACCTCGGCCGGATCATTGGCATAGTCGACGGCAGCCTGCTGGAACAGCGGCACCAGCTTGGTGAGGCAGGGCGTCAGCTCGTCAAGCCGGTTTTTGGCGACCGAGAGCATGCCGGTATAATTGCGATAGCCGAGATCGTTGATCAGCAGATAATCGATCGGCTTGGACCAGTTCTGACCGTTTTCCAGCTTGTAGACTTCGTTGGTGACGAAGCCCTGGTTCAGCCAGCTGCCATTATGGGTGACGAAATTCTCCAGATCACCGCGGTAACCTTCGATAAAGGCGTCCTCCGGCACGCCCTCGTCAACCAGATTGCGGCCGAAAGTGCGTTTGATGGTCGAGACATAGATCTTGCCCTTGTCGGATGCAGCAAAGACCTTGAGATCATCGATGGACTTGAAACCGTCCGGATAAGTGGCCTTGTCCCACAGGAGCGCCGTCGGGGCGACATCAAGCGGTGCGAAGACACCGACAACCGGAAAGCGCTTGGAGAAGATGAAGGAATTGTCGAGTTCCTGATAGGCGATATCAGGCACGACACCGGCGCGGGAATTACCCATATAGAGCGCGGAATAGGCGGTTTCGCCATCGCCCAGGCCAATGCCGCCGCCGCCTTCGAGGATTTCCAGGTCGATGCCGGTGGAGCCGAGCGGACCGGTATATTTACCGCTCTCCATCTTGCCGCCGGATCCGATCAGCTGATAGATCATGCCCTGCTCGGCCTCGGCCAGCCAGTCCTTCTGCAGGATCAGCGGATTGGGGCAGACATCGCCGAGCGGCGTCGTGTAGTGGCTTTCGGCAAATTCACCAGCGGCAGCGTTGCCGGCGGAAAGCGTTGCCAGTGTCAGAACGCCGGTCAGAGCGGCCTTGTGAAACATCTTCATCGAATTCCCCTTTGTCCCTTTTGGGCCTTGTGTTGCCGGCCCGCTATTGCGGTTTGCCGCCGGATTCGTGCCAGTTCGAAAACAGCCGGTTCCCGAGCCAATTGAACATCAGATAGACCGCGATCGACAGCAATGACGACATGATCAGTGCGGCATACATCTGTTCGTATTTGAAGTCGATCTTGGCATTCATCAAGAGCTGACCCAGCCCGCCACGCCCCGACAGAAAGAAGAGTTCCGAGACAATGGCGGCGATCACGGCCAGCGAGCCAGAAATGCGCAGCCCCGCAAACAGTGTTGGTGCGGAGGAGGGCAGTCCGGCCTTTGTCAACATGACCCACCAGCTGGCATTTTGCAGCTTGAAGAGGTTGATGATGTTGCGGTCGACACTTTTCAGACCGAGCAGCAATGTTGTCGGAATGGCGAAAAAGGTGAAGAGCGCGACGATCAAAACCTTTGGGAAAAAGCCGAACCCTATGGCGCTCTGGATCAGCGGAATGATCGCCATAACGGGAATGGACTGCAGCGCCACGAGATAGGGAAAGACCGCCTTTTCCATCACATAAAAGCGGAACATGACGATGGCGAGAACAATGCCGAGCGGGATCGAGATCAAAAGTCCGGCCAAAGCAATCGAGATCGTCTTCAGCGAGCGGTTAAGGAGCTCGGCGAGAAAGTCGGGTCTCGTCAGCACCTGTTCCCACATGCCGCGCGAATCCGGCATCAAGAACAGGCGATGTTCGGGAAGCGTGGAGCGCAGCACATGATAGGCAATGACGATGACAATGCCCATCAGCACCGGCGGCAAAAGCTCGCGCGCCATGCGTTTGCCAAGCGATGGTGCGCCAGGCAATGGCGTCGCCGGATAGCGGGTGATCTTTGGCGCGTCTGTCTCAGTCATCCTGGCTATCCTCGATCGTCTGCCTCAACGCCGCCGAAAGCGTCCCGCAAAGCGCCGAGAAGGCTGGATCATAACGGAGTTCCGGCCGACGCGGATAGCCAAAGGGCACGTCAAACACCTCGACAATCCGACCCGGCCGCGGCGACATCAACACCACTTTTCCGGACATGTAGACGGCTTCGGCAATGGAGTGGGTGACGAAAATGCCGGTCAGCTTTTCGCGCCCGTAAAGGGTCAGAACCTCTTCGTTCAGCCGCTCGCGGGTAATCTCGTCGAGCGCGCCGAAGGGTTCGTCAAACATGAAGACATTGGGATTGAGCGCCAGCGAACGAGCGAGCGAGACACGCATTTTCATGCCGCCGGAAAGCCGTGCCGGATAGTGATCCTCAAAACCGGAAAGGCCAACCAGTTCGATCTTTTCGCGGGCTATGCGCGCGCGCCTGGCTGGCGGATAACCGCGTAGTTCCATCAGCAGTTCGACATTGTCCCTGACGCTACGCCAGGGCATCAGCGTTGCATCCTGAAACGTATAGCCGAGATTTTCCCGGTCGACCCAGACATCGCCCTGCGTATGGGAGACAAGGCCACTGGCAATCTTCAAGAGGGTGGACTTGCCGCAGCCCGATGGGCCGATCAGCGAAATGAATTCGCCGGGCATGACCTTCAGGTTGACATCGCGCAGCGCAAGCGTGCCATCGGGAAAACGCATCGAGACCTGCTCGAAGGCAATTGCCGGCGGATCATCCTGCCGCGCGGCATCGTCAGCCGCAGGATCTTTTGCAGTCGTGGTCGTCATGACGCGCCTTTCTGATTGCTGTCCCCGGTCAGAAGCGAAGCATGGCCTGGCGGATCTTCTCGATATAAGCGGCGGTTTTGTGTTCGCCGACATTATTCATGTCGTAGAGCGCATGATATTCCACCTTCACCCCCGGCGCGCAGACGACACGGAGGAAACGGGTCGCATTCTTGCGCGGGGCATCGCCGAGAAAGGCTGCCCGCCAGCGCTTCGATCCATAGGTGGTCACCGTTGCCAGCTTGCGGATATTGGTCAGCCCCGGCCCAAGCTTGCCATCGGTGAGCTTGAAAGAAACATCCGGCAGAAAGACGCGATCGAAATAGCCCTTCAGGATGGCCGGCCAGCCGAAATTCCAAACCGGATGGCACAGAACCAGCGCATCGGCGGCCTGAAGCCGTGCGACATAGGGATCGATCCGGGCCCGGTTTTCAGGGATATCATGGTATTCACGACGGTCGTCAGCGGACAGAACCGGATCGAATTTCTCCGCGTAAAGATCGAGATCGTCGACCTGATGACCGGCGGCAATCAGACTTTCGACCACGGTCTCATGCAGCTTTGCCGCAAGGCTGTCATTAAGGGGATGGGCGTAGATGACGTGAACTCTCATAATGGTCTCGAAATATCGGATTTGACCGGCTTTCGGCCAGGTCAGAATCAATGAGTGAAAAGAAAGGCCTTGCCCGGTTCGGCTGTCCAGTCGGGATTCGTCCAGGCGATCATTTTTCCCGGGTTCATCAGTCCCTTGGGATCGGTTTCGCGTTTGAAGGCGAGCTGGCCGAGATCGGTGCGCTTCATGCCGCCTTCCTCCAGCGTCAGGCGATGCGGATTGAAGACGGTGACGCCGAGATCGCGCTCAAGGATGAGGATGATCTCCTCAAGACGGGCATTGTCGCTATAGCGCACCAGCGGCAGAAACACCGCCGAGACCCGGCCGGAAAAGCGGGTAAATTCACTATGCAGCAGCAATTCATCGCCGAAGATGGCCTTTACCCGCTCCATCGCGGCATAAAGATCGTCGGATGGCAGCATCATCTGGAGATAGGTGGTGGTATCCGGATCGATCTTCAGTGCCCTGAGCGTCGTGTGGTTCCAGGCGATCTCATAGGCTGGCGGCAGTCTTTTACCAGCGCCGTCACGATCCGCACGAAAACGCAGGCTTGCGCCATGGTCAGCGGCAAGCATTGCCAGCGCATCAAGATCATCCCGCGCCGCCATAACCGCGACAAGGGCCTCGCCCTCATGGAGAAAAGGCGCATGGCGGGTGAAATAGCGCGCCGGAATTTCAGGCTCAAACGTCGAGACCATGCGTTTCTTGATGGTCTCCGCCTTGCCGATGGCAAAGGCCAGCCGCGTTGCTGCGGCAAAATCTTCCGCGCCGATCAGAACGTCGACCCAGTCACCGGCCGGATCTACGGGGATTTCGATTTCGGTCATCACACCGTTCACGCCGTAGGCATGCGCCGCCTTGAAGATATCCTCGCCCTGCAATTCAACAATGCGCGGACGCTCCTCCATCGTCACAAGCCGGACGCGGCGGATATTGCCTGGCGTTCTGAGCCCGCCCCAGCGAATGGCACCGACGCCGCTGGAGCCGCCGGCGATGAAGCCGCCAATGGTCGCTGTTGCCGTAGTGGAGGGGAATAGCCGGATCTCGCGATCCTCTTGCCGCGCCTGCCGTTCGATATCGGCGATGATGGCGCCCACCTCACAAACGAGATGATCATCAGCGATTTCAATCACGCGATCCATATGCCGCATATGCAGCACGCAGCCGCCAGCAAGCGGCATGGCCTGACCGTAATTGCCGGTTCCGCCCCCGCGCACGGTCACCGGCACGTCAAAGCGATAGCAGGTGGCAAGCACCTCGATCACCTCGGCCTCCGAGCGTGGCGCAACGACAAAGTCGGCGGCGACGTCTTCCAGCATCGGCTTCAGGATCGGGCTGTACCAGTAGAAATCCCGGCTTTTCTGCCGCACCGTCTGCGGGTGATCGTCACAATCGAGATGGGCAAGGGCCGCTTTGGCGGCGGCAATATCGGCTGTCATGCGCGTTTCAGCCTTTCTGGGGAGTGTTGAGCACGATCTGGAAAATGCCGGTCTGCAATTTCGCTGCCCGCGCGATAGACGCGGCGGAAAAGACAAGGCTTCGAGAAGAGATCAATGAGATCACCGGCATCGAAAATCACGGCATCGGCGCGTGCGCCCGGCCCAATGCGGCCGGTCTTCTTCAATCCCATCATTGCGGCAGGCTTGTCAAAGACGGCGGGAAGCCATTGACCGGCGTCACACTCAAGCTGGCCCAGCATGACCGCCTGCCGCAGAACCTGCAACATGTCAAAATCACCGAAAGGGAAGAAAGCATCCTGAACATTATCGGAGGCAAAGGCGACGGAAATCCCTGCCTGGGCAAGTTCCTTCACCGGGGCGATCCCGCGCAGGCGCGGTGTGCGATCGGGACCTGCATCCTGAAGATAGCCGTTGGTCATCGGCAGGCTGACAACATCGATCCCTGCACTTTCAACACGGGTGATCGTATCAGCCAGAACCTCCGGGCTCTTGTGCGCCAGCGCGCAGCAATGCCCTGCAACCACCCGGCCGGAGAAATCGCTTCTCAGACGCGCGTCGGCCAGAAGCGAAAGCCCGTTGGCAGTGGCATCCAGCGTCTCGTCAACATGGAGATCGATATCCAGACGGTGACGTTCGGCAATGGAAAACAACCGGTCCAGCCGTTCCGGCGTTGCACTGCCGGCGCTGACAAAGGCACCGAGAATACCGTCACGCTCGGCAATTTCACCGGCACGGCGGTCGAAATCATCAACATCATCAAGGCGCGAAAGCGCCATCAGCGCAACAGGCTGAATGACAATCCGGTCCGCCCAGGCCTGACGTTTCGCGCCAAGCACGCGCCAGGCCGGGCTTTGGGCTGGCATGTCAGGCGTATCGAGATGTGTTCTGAGCGCCACAGTACCATTGGCAAAGGCGCGCGCGAGCGCCCGCTCCATGCGCAGATCGAGATCGGCCTCGCTACGGTTTTTGAAATCACCCATGGCAAGGCGGACGGCCTCGTCAAGACCCGCACGTGAGACACCGGTGCGCCGCGCGGTATAGGCCTTGTCGAGATGGACATGGCAATCGACAAAGCCCGGCAGCAGCAGCATGCCGGATGCATCAATGCCCTCGACCTCACCAAGGCCCCGGGCATCGGCAAAGACACCATCGACGAAAGCGATATCGGTGTGGGACAGCCCGTCAGAACCAGCCGCGCGCAGGGCAAAGCCCTGCGTCAGTGCGCTTACGACGGCAATATTGCGAAACAGGACCGGCAGCGGCATCAACGCTCTCCCTGAGCCAAAAACGGCGGATGGTAGGCCGCAGTCTCATCGAGAAGACGGGCGAAACGGGCCGTTGCATGGTCGGCGAGCGCCTGGCCCGCCTCAGCCGTTGCCGCAGCTGCGTTGCCGGCAACCCCATCAGGCGTCAGATCCTCGGCGATCCAGCCCGCCCCGACGGGGCCAACGAGACGGAGAACGTCATTCCGGGCAGCAACATCGGCGGAAGCGGGCCGGAAATTGCGCGCCTGATCCATATCCACAAGATCGGGACGGAAATGCAGCATGGCGGCGGTCTCGACAAATCCACCATGGATACCGCTTGCGCGCTCCTCTGCACTGACGAGGCCTTCCGGAAAGCCCATGCCCATCCAGCCCGCCGTAACGCAAAAGAGCTTTTCCTCATTGCGCAGGCGCCGCGCCACAATCTGCAGCACCGGGACATTCCCGCCATGGGCATTGAGGAAAACGAGCTTGGAAAATCCGCTGCGCGCGACGCTGCGTCCGATCTGGGTGATTGTGGCCTCCAGCGTTGCCGCATCCAGCGTCAGCGTGCCTGGAAAGGAAAGATGCTCATCCGACTTGGCATAGGTGATCGTCGGCAAAACGTAGACATCGGCCTGAGCGGCCTTGGCCGCAGCACCCAGCGCCATCGCCTCGGCCAGCAGGCTATCGGTATTGAGCGGCAGATGCGGACCATGCTGCTCGGTCGCGCCAACCGGCAGAAGCGCAATCGACTTTTCCCGGTCGATCTGTGAAAAATCGGTGGTTCGGAGTTGAGACCAGATAGAAAATGACATATGTGTTCGCTTATCGATCAAATGTTCGTAAAATAGTAATCCAGATCTGACACCGGTCAAGTGGCTTCACAATTGAGCCTGCATTTTCTCCGACCAGGTCAAAAAAAGTGAGGGAACACGGCGTGCAACTCGATGAGAACGACAAGGAAGTTTCGCTGACTTTTGCCAAGGGACTTGCCGTTATACGCGCCTTTGATGGCCGCGACCGCGCCATCACGATTTCCGAGATTGCCGAGAAGGTGAAGCTGAACCGGGCCGTGGCCCGACGCCTGGTGCGCACGCTGGAACAGCTCGGCTATCTGAGTGCCGATCGTGGCCGTTATGAACTGACCCCGCATATTCTGACACTGAGCCAGGGCTTTATTGAGGGGCGCGGCATTGCCCAGATCGTCCAGCCAATCCTGCGCAATGCCACCGAAGCGATCGGCGAAGCGGTGTCCTTCGCCATGCGCGATGGCCTTGAGGCGGTTTATGTCGCCCATTCAGTGGTTCCTTCGAAATTCACCCTCAACCGCATTACCGTCGGCAGCCGCGCACCGCTTCTGCCAACGGCCGTTGGCCGCGCCATCCTAGCTTTTCTACCAGACGACGAGCGTGATGCCGTTCTTCAGGCCAGCGATCATTCGACCTTCACGCAACGCACGGAAACCGACAATAGCCGCCTGAAGATGATTCTTGATGACGTCCGCGAGCTTGGATATTCCTGGACACAAGGAGAATATGTCGACCGGGTCTGTTCGCTTGCCGTGCCGGTTTTAAGCGGATCAGCCGGTGTGGTTGGCTCCGTTTCGATTATCCACGAACCGGGACAATATGATCCGCGGGCGCGCATGGAAATCGTCGGGCATCTGAAACGCTGCGCCGACAATATCGGATCGACCTTCTGATGACCGGGATTTTTCGTGCCGACCGCCTTGCCGCCGAGCGGATTGCCTCCACCCGGACCAGACTTGCCGCGCACAATCTTGCCCCTCTGGCCGTCATCCTGCTTGATGCGTGCGATGCGGGCATGAAAGCCTATGGTCAGCGGCTCGCAGACCTTGCGGGCGAGGCCGGGGTCAGATTGCGGTTTGAGCCCTGGCCAGCCACGCCGGACGACTGTTACCGCCGCCTGCAGGCATTGGCGGATGAACCCGAAATCGATGCAATCGCACCGCTTTATCCGCTGCCCACCGGTGTATCTGCGGCCAAGGTGGCAACGCTGATCGGCGCTGATCGTGACATTGATGGATTGCATCCGGAAAATGCCGGCCGGCTGGCGCTGGGCTATTCTGGGCGTTTTCCGGCAACCGCAATGGCTGTTGCCGAAATCGCGGAACATCTGGCCGGCCCGCTTGCCGGACAGCATGTCGTGCTCATCGGCGCCTCACGCATTGTCGGACGCCCATTGACCCAGATGCTGCTTGACCGCGAGGCAACTGTTACCATCGCCCATGCCGCGACCCGTGATCTTGCCGCCCATACGAGGGCAGCGGATATCATCGTGTCCGCCGCCGGGAAACCCGGTCTCATAGGCGCGGATGATATCGCCGAGGGCGCAATCCTGATCGACGTGGCGATTAACCGCACGGCTGCGGGTCTTGTCGGTGATGTGGATCTGGAGGCGGTCATGGGAAAGGCGGCAATCATCACCCATGTGCCTGATGGCGTCGGGCCGCTGACGACGGCGTATCTCTTCACCAATATCGCCGATGCCGCCCTTGCGGGAACGACAGAAGGGAAAGACTTGTCAATCTGATAAAAATCAGGTTGAATTTCTTTATTCGATCAAAAGTTCGGTAAACGAACAGGACAGGGGATAACAGCATGAACACCAATTTTCGCCGCGCGCTTGTTGCGGTCAGCTTCGCCATGGGCCTTGTTGCCGCCAATGCCAGTGCCGAAGAAATCCGGCCAGGGGTAACCTTTGCCGGCACGGTCTCTACCGACCCGGCCCGCGCCGAGATGGAGAATCTTGTCCTTGATCTCGCCTCATCCTGGGCGGCCTGCGACAAGGCGCTGATGGAAAATGCGGTCGCCGAGGACGTCGCTTTCTCCTATCCAACCACCAGCTACACCGGCAAGGACAAGATGCTGGCCGATCTCGCGGCATTTTGTGACGCCGCCAAGGATACATCGATCTACCTGCCGGCCGATGCCTTCTTCGTTGATACCGAAACGGGCCGGATCGCTGCCGAATTGCAGTTCCGCACCTTCCAGCGCGGCAATCGCCAGGTGGTCAACGATGTCTGGGTGGCCCATGTCACCGATGGAAAGATCACGGTGATCAAGGAATATCTCGACGGCCGTGTGAAGGATCTGCAGGCGCTTGGCGTGCTGCAGCTGGAAGAGAGCCCGGAAACGCTTTCGCCCTGGCCGGCCCGGACCGAGAAGTGGGCCTCATGCTTTCCCATCGTCAAGGCAGCGCCGGTCAACGAATGCGATGGCTAACCCCCTTTTCCTGACGCATAAGAAGGGGTAAGCCCGAAAGGCCTTCCTTCTTGTTCGCGGAAAAATCCATGTCTGCCAAACCATTGCTGAACCCGCTTGTCGAAACCATGGACGCTCCGCCCATCCCGGCGGTTCGTCAGGCGCTGGCCGCCTATGACGGCCGGCACGGCCCGGTTCTCGATCTCTGCCAGGCGGTGCCCGGCTACGCGCCGCATGCGGATCTTCTGACGGCCCTTTCCGAAACGGCCGGCGATGCGGCGCTTGCAGGCTATGGTGACATTCAGGGGGAAGGCGTGCTGCGCAATGCGCTCGCGGCCGATATCAACGCACTTTATGGCGGCAATCTTGCTGCCAGTGAGTTGCAAATCACGGCCGGTGGCAATCAGGCCTTCTTCGTCATGGCGCTTTCGCTTGCACGGCCCGGCGATGAGGTGATCCTGATCGGGCCGCATTATTTCAACCATGACATGACGCTGCGCATGCTCGGCATCACCGTCCGCGTCGTCGATGGCGATCCCGCGGCCGGTTTCCTTCCGGACATGGCGGCGATCAAGGCTGCAACGAATGCAAAAACCCGGGCCATTTTCATCGTCACCCCCAATAATCCGACCGGCGGTATCTATCCGCCGGCACTTGTCGATGCCTTGCTTGATCATTGCATCAAGGCTGGCATCATGCTGGTCGTG
Organism: Martelella alba; assembly: GCF_006516955.1. Classification (GTDB taxonomy): domain Bacteria; phylum Pseudomonadota; class Alphaproteobacteria; order Rhizobiales; family Rhizobiaceae; genus Martelella; species Martelella alba. Next base: position 67,997 of record NZ_VHLG01000010.1, on the reverse strand, counting down.
GATGAGACCTATCGCGATTTTCTCCCGGCCGGCAGCAATGCCCCGCACGATCTTTTCACCAGACAGGAATGGCGCGACCATTTTGTCCACATCTACAGCTTTTCCAAGGCCTATTGCATCCCCGGCCACCGTGTCGGTGCGATCGCCGCAGGCGGCCGGATCATGACCGAAATCGCCAAGGTGATGGACAATCTGCAGATCTGCGCCCCGCGCCCTGCCCAACATGCCCTGGTCGGCGCCATGACAAGGCTGAAGACCTGGCGGGACGAGAATCGTGACGAAATCGATCGACGACGCCTGGCCTTCGAACAGGCAATCGCAACGGCGGGCCATTGGCAGATCATCTCGATCGGTGCCTATTTTGCCTATCTCAGACACCCCTTCGATCGCAAGCATGCCATGGAGGTCGCCCGCGATCTTGCCAGTGAGCATGGAATTCTGGTTTTGCCCGGCAGCTGCTTTGGCGCAAGGCAGGAAGGTTATATTCGCGCAGCCTTCGCCAATGCGGATGTCGAGGTCATCAAAACCCTTACGACCCGCCTGCCAGTGAAACTGTAGCATCAGGTCTCGAAAATTTTGCTATTCGGCGAGACCGAGAAGCTTCAGGTCCTTGAGAGCCCTGTCACCGTACAGGACGGCGAACAATGTCGGCGTCTTCATGATGGAACGGGCAGAATTGGTCACCTTGCCATCTCCATCCAGAAAGCCGCGCGTGGTCAGTGCTGCCTTCTTCGCCGGGTCGGTCAGGTTACGGATTGACTGCTCGGCGCCCGGCTTGTCGATAAAGGCGGCAATGGTTCGCGAGACTTCGCCATTTTCCGAAGCAAGGCCCAGTTTTTTCATCGCATCGCCGTTGCGCGCGATAAAGGCCTTCTGGCCACCGGTGAGATAGTGAGCTGTTTTGTCTGCCTGACGATCAGCTCTCGCGGGCAAATTCGCCCCGTCGGCGGCCTGGGCATAGACATTTGCCATGCTGCCCTCGTTGGCCGAGGGCTTGGCTGTACCGGCCTTGCCGAGGGGACGGCCACGCCTTGCGGCGTCTCTTGCGGGTGGTGTAGATGCTTCCTGCACGACAGACGTGCGCGAAGATTGTCCTGGGCCGGTTCTGATGGTCATGGCAAACTCGCAATATCACTCAGCTAACGAAAAAATCTCCGTCAAATATATTCTAGAATATACAGATATTATATTCGATTTTGCCAATAACACGGCAAACTTGTGGCGCTGGCAGCATTTCGCCCCAGCGCCACCCGCGACCCTCAAAGTTGATAGTCGTATGAAAAGCGGCTTTCCATGCGCCAGTCCTTCGCCAGAAGACGCCGTGCGCCCTTGACCTCAACCCGCGCCTTTAGCTTGATATCACCGCTTGAAGCGCCAATCATCAGGGTGAAAAAGCCCGGCTCAACCACACGCCTGCCTTCCTGACCTGTGAAATTCAGCATGTCGACTGGCACCCGGATATGGGCTCGGGCGGAGCTTCCCGCTGCCAGTTCCACGCGGCCGAAAGCCTTCAGCTCCTTGACCGGGCGGACGACCGAGGCCAGTTCGTCGCGCACATAAAGCTGCGGCACAGCCACGCCCTTGCGTCCACCGACATTGGTGACGGTAAAGGAAAGCTCGACCGTACCGGTTTCGATATCCACGGCATTGCGCTCCAGCACGATGTTGGAATAGTCGAAACGCGTGTAGCTCAGACCATGACCGAAGGGATAACGGCTGCCGAAATGGCGGGCGATCGGCGTGCCTGAAGACTTGAAATTATGGTTGTAGAAATAGGGGCCGGCGCCAGCGCTTTTCGGCACGGAAAGGGTCAGACGGCCGGACGGTTCGACAGCACCGGTCAGCACCGAGGCAAGCGCCGTACCGCCTTCCTGCCCGGCAAAGAAAGTCATGACCTGCGCTGCGATGCGGTCCTCATTTCCGCCAAGATTATAGGGACGCCCGGAGGAGAGCACCACGATCACCGGCGTGCCGGTGGCGATGATGCTGTCGATCAGTTTCTGCTGCACGCCGGGCAGTTCCAGCGTATCGGTGTCGGAGCCCTCACCAACGGTTCCGGTCTGGAAAATGCCGGACAGATCGCCGACACAGACCACCGCAACATCGGCCGACTTGGCCGCCGCCATGGCGTCCGGGATCATGTCGAGCCGCGTGGAAAGCGACGAGGCCTGCTCCAGCGACGTACTGTCGTCGACATCACCGGGGAACACCGGCGCACCGGCCCGGCGTTCATCAAGGATATTGCAGCCGCGTGCATAGACGACATTGTCCTCCCCCAGAGCCCTCTTGAACGCTTCAAGCGGCGTGACAACGCTTTCGACCTCTTCCTGAGCCTCATTGTGAATGAGATGGACGGGGAATGAGTAGTCGCCGAGCAGTGCCAGCGGATCATCGGCGCAGGGGCCGATGAGAGCGACCTTGACGCCGGGTTTCAACGGCAGGATCCCGGTATTGTCAAGGATCGTTACCGACTGTTCTGCGACCTTGCGGGCGGTCTCCACGCTTGTTTCAGACTGCAGTTCGATCCTGGTGTCATCGGCGTAGGGCTTTTCGAACAGACCGATGCGGAACTTTTCGACCAGGACACGGCGGGCGATTTCGGTGATCTTGTCTTCCGAAATCAGGCCGCGTGCGACCGCATCCTTCAGATCCTTGGCACAGTCATCGCCCGGCAGTTCGATATCGAGACCGGCGCCAAAGGAAAGCGCTGCAGCCTCCGCCCGGTCAGCGGCGACACCATGATGTTGATAGAGCAGGCTGACACCGACATAGTCGGCAACGATCAGCCCATCAAAACCCCAGTCCTCGCGCAGCACCTGCGTCAGGAGATGATGCGAGGCATGAACCGGCTCGTTGTCGATATCGTGATAGGCGGGCATGACAGAACCGGCATTGGCAAGCTTCACCGCCATTTCAAACGGCAGCAGGAACATGTCGTTCAGTTCACGCCAGCCCATATGAACGGGCGCATGGTTGCGGCCGCCCTCGCTTGCGGAATGGCCGGCATAGTGTTTCAGCGTCGCCAGAAGATCGCGCTTTTTGCCCTGCAGACCGCGCACATAATGGGTCGCCATGATGCCGGCGAGGTAGGGATCCTCACCGAAGCTTTCCTCGGTGCGGCCCCAGCGGGCGTCACGCGCAACGTCAAGCACCGGCGCCAGTCCCTGATGGCAGCCAATGGCGCGTGCCTCCTGGCCGATCGCCTCACCGACCTTTTCAATCAGTGCCGGGTTGAAGGTGGCACCATAGGCGAGCGATGAGGGAAACAGCGTGCCCCCCTTGATCATCAGACCGGAAAGGCATTCCTCATGCGACATGACGGGAATACCAAGGCGGGTTTCTTCGATCATGAAACGCTGCAGGCAGTTGAGGGCGCGAACGCCTTCATGCGCGTCGATACTGCGCGTCCCGAGCGGCCGGGTCACCTGCCCAAGGCCGGATGACAGCATGGCTTTGAGCGTTTCCGGGTCCGAGGAGCCGGTGAACTGGTCCGAGCGGGTGCGGTGCTGTCCGTTTTCCTCGAGAAACAGCCAGACAGCGTGCAGCTGGCCGATCTTCTCGGCAAGCGACATGCGCGAGATCAGATCTTCTGCGCGGGTTTCGACCGAGAGGGCAGGGTCCTTGTAAAGGGGCGTGGTCATTGTGTTCATGTCCTGAATTCCAATAGCGATACGACGGCGTCATGCCTGCTTGCGCGGTCCGGGAACACTCGGCAGATAGCTGAGCGCATCGCCGGCGGCGTCGAAGAGGTGGCAGGAGGTCGGCTTGATGGAAAAAGTGGTGGGGGCTTCGGCGGGGCTGACGATGTCCTCGGCGACCTTGGCGATCATCGGCGCGTCACTATCGAGATAGAGATAGCTATATTCGCCGAAATTCTCGACCGAGGCGACCTTGCGGGTCAAAACCTGCTCGGTGGCACCGGGTACCGCCGGCTGCATATGTTCCGGACGGATGCCGAGCGTCAGTTTGGCGCCGATGGAAAGCGCTGAAGCATCCACCGGAACCGTTATGGTCTCCCCTGTTGAAAGCGTCACGGATGCCCCGTTCGGGCCGACCGATGCCAGCGTTGCCGGCAGGAAATTCATTGCCGGTGAGCCGAGGAAACCGGCGACAAACAGGTTTTTCGGCCGGTGGTAGAGCTCCAGCGGCGCGCCGACCTGGGCAATCGACCCCTTGGTCAGCACATCCGGTCCCGCCCGCAAAAGCACGATCTTGTCGGCCAGCGCCATGGCCTCGGTCTGGTCGTGGGTCACATAGATCATGCTGGCTTCAGGAAAGTCGCGGTGAAGATTGGAAATCTCCGTGCGCATGTGCACCCTGAGTGCGGCGTCGAGGTTTGACAAGGGCTCGTCAAACAGGAAGACGGCTGGCTGGCGGACGATGGCACGACCGATGGCAACGCGCTGGCGCTGGCCGCCGGAAAGCTGTTTCGGCTTGCGCTCCAGCAGGTTTTCAATCTGCAAAATACGGGCTGCATCGCCGACGCGCCGCTCAATCTCGGCCTTCGGCGTTTTCGCCTGTTTCAGCCCGAAAGCCATATTTTCGTAAACGCTCATATGCGGATAGAGCGCATAATTCTGGAACACCATGGCGACGCCGCGTTCCGATGGCGGCACGTCGTTCATTTCTTCCTCGCCAATGGTAAGCGTGCCTTCGCTCAAGGTCTCGATACCGGCAATGGTGCGTAAGAGCGTTGACTTGCCGCAGCCTGACGGCCCGAGGAAGACGCAGAACTCGCCATCTGCGATCTGAAGGTCGATACCGTGCAGAACGGTGACGGCGGAAAAGCGCTTTTCGACCTTTGTGAGAGTGATACTGGTCATGGTCTTGTCTCCATCAGCCCTTCAGTGAGCCGGCCATCATGCCGTTGACGATCTTTTCCTGGCCGATCGCGTAAACGATGATCAGCGGCAGGGAACTCAAGGTGACGACGGCGAGAATGGCGGGAATGTTGGATGCGTACTGGCCCTGGAAATCCCAGACGGCGAGCGGCAGGGTGCGTTTGTCGGGCGAGGATGTCAGCACATAGGCAAAGACGAACTCGTTCCACAGCATGATGCCGTTATAGATCGCAACGGTGGAAAGGCCGGGCCCGGACAGCGGGAAGAAGATCTTCCAGAACACCTTGAACGGACCGCAGCCATCCAGCAGGGCGGCCTCTTCCAGTTCCTTCGGCACCTGACGCATGAATTCGGTCAGGATGAAGATCGAGATCGGCAGGCTCATTGCCACATAGGGGCCGATCAGGGCCGCTGGCGTATCATAAAGCCCCATCGATTTGGTCATCAGATAGACCGGCACCAGCGTCACATGAAGCGGCACGATCATGCCGGCAACAATCAGCCCGAACAGAGCGCCGGAAAGCCGGAACTTCAGCCGTGCCAGCGCATAGGCAGCCATGGCCGAAATCAGCACGATCAGGATGACCGAGACCGAGATGACAAACAGGCTGTTTCTGAGATAGATCAGAAAAGACCCCTTCAGCACATCGATATAATTGGAAAGATTGAAGCTTTCCGGCAATGCCCAGACCGGGTTCACATAGGTTTCGTTCTGGGTCTTCAGGCTCATCATCACGACGAAGATGAAGGGCAGGGTGGTCACCGCCAGCCAGAACAGGCCGAGCACCGGGATCACAACGGATTTGACCGAAAAACCGGATTTTCTTGCATGTGTTGCCATGATCTCAGACCTCCGTCTCGAAGCGCCGCGACAGGCGGAAGGAAATGGCCGCAATCACGGTGATGATGATGAACATGGCCGAGGCGACCGTGGTGCCGTAACCGAGCTCGAAGGAGGCGAAGACCTGCTTGTACATGTAGCTCGCCATCACCTGCGAAGCATTTTCCGGCCCACCTTCGGTCATGACATAGATGAGGTCGAAGTAACGCATCGAACCGATCACCGCGAGCAGCACGGCGGTGCGGAACGTGCCTTGCAGATGCGGCAGTTTCAGCCGCCAGAAGATCGTCGTCTGGCTGGCGCCATCAAGGCGCGCGGCCTCGGTGATCTCGCGCGGGAAGGAGGCAAGCCCGGCGAGGAACAACACCATATAGAAGGGGATGTTCTGCCACAGCACGACGACGATGACGGAGCCAAGCGCGTAGCTTGGATCACCAAGCCAGTCATGGGCGAGACCGGGCAGGCCGATCGCATCGAGAATAGCATTTACCGGCCCGAAATTCGGATCATAAATGTTCTTGAACAAGACGCCGAGTGCAACCGACGACATCAAAAGCGGGATAAAATAGAGGATCTTCAGGATCCGTGAACCCTTGGACGCCTCGTCCAGCACAACAGCCAGAACCAGTGCAATCGGCAGCTGGATGACGATCGAGAACAGTGCCAGCAGAATATTGTTCCAGGCCGAATGCCAGAAGACACCGTCATGGATCAGTCGCTTCCAGTTGGCGAAACCGACGAATTTGGCGTTGTCGCCAAGACCGTTCCAGTCAAGGAAGGAATAGTGGAAGCTGGAAACCAGCGGGTAGAGTAGGTAGATCAGAAGCAGAATGATTGCCGGTGCGAGAAAGATCACCGGAGCGGTCTTGTTGGCGAGAATCAGCTTTCGCTGTTTCCGAAGCCGGTCAGACTGCGTGCTGTCGCCGACCTGTGACATGATGATGTCCTTTCAAGAAGCCAGCCTTTTCCATTCGCACGCGCGTTTGAAAGCGCGTGCGTCGGGTAGATTGCCGGTGCGGGACAGATCTGAAAGACCATCGCTGCACCGGCAGACAGTTTGGGAAGGGCCTTAGTTGGAGGCCTTGGCCGATGCCGCATCCTGGATCTGCTGAGCCGCCTGTTCCGGCGTGATCGACAGACCGAAAAGCTCCTGAACCGCATCCTTGGTGGCTTCACCAACGGCGGGCGGCAGATCCTGATCATACCAGAGCTGAACGCTCTGGGCATTCGCCACCGTATTGGCAACCTTCTGCAGGAAAGGATCATCCGTCTGAATGTTCTTCAGCGGCATCATCCGCTGATTGGCAAGACGGTCGGCAGCGGCCGTATCATCGGTCATATAGGTGGCAAGCTCGAAGGCCTTGTCCTTATAGGGGCAGGCTTCGGAAACCGAGATATAATTGTCGCCCAGCGTACCGAGCACATCACTCGGATCCCCCTTGCCATCGGGCACACTCGGGAAGGTGAAGAAGTCGACCTTGTCAGCAAAGGAGGGGTTCTCGTTGATGATCGAGGAAAGCTCCCAGGTGCCCATGACTTCCATGGCCGCCTTGTTGGCATAAAGCAGGCGCCGCGAACCGCCAATGTCATAATCGAGGCCGTTATAGCCCTTGGCAAAGGCATTGGCCTTGACCAGATCCTGCAACAGCGTGCCAGCCTCGACAAAGGCAGGGTCGGTGAACGAGCCCGAGCCGGTGGAGGCCGCCTGATAGGCACCAGGCCCCGCAACACGGTCAACCAGCAGCCCGTAATACATCAGGCCCGGCCATTTGTTCTTGTTGGCAAGGGCAAAGGGCGCGACATTGTGGTCATTCAGCACCTGGATGATGTTCATCAGATCATCCCAGGTTTTCGGCGGCGTCAGACCATATTCGGCAAACATGTCCTTGTTGTAGAAGACCACAGCAAGGCCGGTATTTTCGGCCGGAATACCATAGATCTTGCCGTCAAAGGTCACAGGTCCGAAGCTTGCATCAATGAAGCGGTCCTTGAAGGCCGGGTCCTTGTCGAGATAGGGCGTCATATCCATGACCTGGCCGGCATCGACATATTCCTTCAGCGGCCCGCCGCCCCAGGAGGCGAAGACGCAAGGCGGCTGATTGGCACCGAAGCCGATCTTCAGCTTGGTCTTGTAGGCATCATTGGCAAAATGGGAATCTTCAACCTTATAGCCGGGATTGGCCGCTTCGAAGCGGTCGGCAGCATCACGGATGGTGCCAGCCGTCACCGCATCGGAACGCAGATCCCATGATGTGATGACATCATCAGCATGGGCAGCAACAGGACCGGCCGCAATGGCGGCAGCCGTGCACAACAGGGCCGCAACGCGCGGCAGAAGACGTGAATTCATGATTTCCTCCCATGGAAACAGTGGCGAAAATGTCGCCATGGGTGTAACGTTACCGGTAACGTTATGAAGTGTCAATCGCCTTTCAGTTCCATTTCAACAGCAGTGCGAGCACCGAAAGGTCAGGCAGCGCAGCCCCGAATATGGACAGGCCAGAGCTGCCGCCTTAAATGCAGAAGGGCGAGAGGCTCCAGACACGGCCAGACCGGGCGCGATTGCAGAAAAAGCCAGGGGCCAGACGCCTCGGGGAGGACAGGATGAAACAGCGAACACCGACACTTGCCGAGATCGCCAAGGTCGCGGGCGTTTCCCGCATGACTGCCTCGCGCGCGCTCAACAATCAACCCGGCGTGTCAGAAGAAACGCGCGAGGACATTCTGCGCATCGCCGACGAGATGGGCTATGTCGCAAACCGTCTGGCGCAGAAGCTCTCCTCCGGGCGAACCCATATCATCGGCGTCATCGCCCAGCTGCACACGCCGTTCACCAGCGATCTGGTGATGGGGGTTGGGCGCGCCGCGCGCGGGGCGGGCTATGAAATGCTGGTCTACTCGCTGCCCGACAGCGACAGCCAGCCGCCGTCAAGCGTTGTCAGCCTGGTGCAGCAGGTCGCTGATGGCGTGATCACCATCCTGCCGTATGAATCGCATTATCTCGAAACGCTCGACCGTGCGGCTGTGCCGGTGGTGACGATCGATGCCCAGGAGGATGAGCCACCCTTTCCCTCGGTCATGGCCGACAGCTACCAGGGCGGGCGGCTTATCATGCAGCATCTGGCGGAGTTCGGCCATCGCCGCGTCGCCTTCATCACCGGCGACAACCGGCTGCTGTCGGCGCGCCAGCGGCTCTCCGCCTATCGCGACGCGGTGGGACGGTTTGGTCTGGATGATGATCCCGGCCTGATTGCGGAGGGTGATTTTCTTCAGCGGAGCGGCTTTGACGCGGCCAAGCGGCTGCTAAAGCTGCAATCACCACCGACCGCCATTTTTGCGGCCAATGACATCAGCGCACTTGGCGCCTATGCCGCCGTGCGCGAGGCCGGGCTGGATATTCCCGGTGATATTTCGATTGTCGGTTTTGACGATATTCCGCTGGCGGCGCAGATGCATCCGCCGCTGACAACGATCCGCCAGCCATTGCAGCAGATGGGCCGCTCGGCCGTTAACATGCTGCTGGCGCTGATCCTGGGGCTTGAGGCGCCGTCAAAGCAGATCACACTGCCTGCTGAACTGGTGAGCCGCCAGTCAGTTGCTCCGCCGCGCACGGCCAGTGCCTCCGGCAAAGCAGACTGACCCCGGCCATCCACAGGGGGACAGGATGGCCGGACATATTCCTAGAGTATGAGTTCCGCACCCTTGAGGACTTTGCCCGCAAGGCCGCCAACGCCATGGCCCTTGGATCCCTGACCCAACAGATTGGCAGCCGTGCCAACGACGTTGCCGCGCCGCTGCTGCCCTTCCGGGTTGAGTTTGCTCTCGATTGCGTGATGCGCGATTTTAACGCCCTTGAGTGTTGCCATGGTAGCAAACATAGTCTTCTCCTTATTTGTTTCTCGCATTTGCCATCCCGATACGGTGATGGCAGGGGGGGGGCTCTGCGGATCCCATGACGGGACCCGCATTTCCGGCAGGATATTGCCGGCATTCTTCGGGTTCACGACCGCAGCAGGCATGGTTCACGGGTACCGAGACCTGCAGGACACAACCCATTCCTGGAACAACCTCTATTGGTGCCAAATCAGTCGAGGCGTGTGCAGTTTTGGAGGTCTTGTAGTCGGGCAAAGCTGAACTGGATCGCCCTTGGGATTTATAACTATATTATCGCAATGATATACAACAATCGATTTTATGAATAACTTCAGCAAAAGCGAACAATGATTAACTTTTATTCATCATTGAACCAATGTATACTTCAATGCCTATAATTCCATAGGAATTACGCATAAGTCCACGCTTCCGAAAAGGGCAGCATTTTCAAAATCAACGTGAAATGGCAGGGTTTCAGTGCCCGCGGAACCGGTTCCAGTCCATCGCGGCAAGACGCGGATCAGAGGCGAAGGTCGCGGGTGAGAATTCCAGCCGCAGGCGTGGGAAGTCCCGCATGGCCTGAATACCGGAAACGGCAATACGGATCCGCCAGCTCTGCCGGTCGAGCGGCACTGGGCTGGCAAAGGCCGCACAGGTCAACACAGCAACATTCATGCCGCCGTCAGGGTCGCGCACCGAGCAGTATCGGATCAGCCCGACCCCTGCGGCGCGCGCTGTCTCGCTCAGCAGCTGACAGGCCTCATAGTCGGTTGGATGGGTCCACAAGGCCGCATCCGCCGCCAGGCCACCGGCGGTCAGATCGAGCGCCCGGTCAACGTGAAGAGAGGCGGAAAACGCGGTATAGTCCGCTGCGTTGTCAGGAAATGGCGTGTCGGGGCTCTCGGCAAAAAACAGCAGGCGATAAAAGGCCATCTCAGCCACCGCCGTTTCCGGCCGTTCTGCACCATACCAGACGCCAGGCGTGATCCCGGCCCGGCGGAAGCGCGAGCCAAAGGGGTAGGGACGATAGCGAAAGGGGGTTGAAAGAAGATAGTCCAGATGGCGGCAACCAGCCGGAACCGGCGGTTTGGTCGTCTCGAGAATATCCTCAAGTGCCTCCTGCTCGTCGGCTGTATCGACCAGCTTCTGCGTTGAAACCAGATGCTGCGCCTCCACCAGCCGCCAGCCCTTGCCGGAATAGGCATGCGCCTCAGAGCGGAGCGCGGCGGGCGTCCAGATAGGCGACGACATCGGCAAGTCCCTGAATAGAAGTGATTCGATCAACCGGGCGTGCACCAAGCGCTCCGTTTTCCGCTGTCAGCCAGGCGCGCGCCACCGTTTCATCCCCGCCAGTGATGGCATCAAGCGACCGGAAGGCGCGGACCATGAGCACAGCCAGTTCGAACGGTTTTGTTCCTTCGGCGAGAATGGCCTCGCCCCTGCGATAGCGCGAGATCTGCGCTTCGGACACGCCAAGCACATCGGCCAGCACCCGGCCGGACAGGCCAAGCCGGTCACCGGCCCGCGATACGGCCTTGGTCAGGATCGCGCCGCGATCAGGCACATTTTGCGCAGAGACAGGATGAAGCATGGCTAATTCCTTTCTGATGGGAATATAGGCATGAATTCTTCCGTGGTAAAGATCCTACGGCCACAAATCCCTCTTCCGGCCGACAGCCTAGGGCAAGCCGTCGGCAACAGGTTGCATATAACCTATACGTCATTTATATATCGTATTGGTAATTATCATCAACATGGCGCCCAGCCTGAAAGCGGATGCCGACATGTCTTGCGGAGGAGGCAAGCGATGAAAATACTGGTGCCCGTCAAGCGGGTGGTTGATTACAACGTCAAGATCCGTGTGAAGTCCGATGGATCCGGACCCGATCTCGGCAATGTCAAAATGTCGATGAACCCTTTCGACGAGATCGCGCTGGAGGAGGCGATCCGGCTGAAGGAACAAGGCATCGCCCGGGAAGTCATCGCCGTTTCCATCGGAGTGAAACAGGCGCAGGAAACGCTTCGAACCGCGCTCGCCATGGGCGCGGACCGCGCCATTTTGATCATAACCGCGCAAGATCCAGCCATCGACATCGAACCGCTTGCCGTTGCCAAGCTGCTGAAGGCTGTGGCCGATGAGGAAACGCCGGATCTGATCATCACCGGCAAGCAGGCGATCGACAACGATATGAACGCGACCGGGCAAATGCTGGCCGCACTTCTTAGGTGGCCGCAGGCCAGCTTCGCCTCAAAGCTCACGGTGAATGATGGCACGGCAGAGGTCATTCGTGAGGTCGATGGCGGCCTGCAGACGATCCGTGTCACATTGCCGGCCATTGTCACGACCGATCTCAGGCTCAACGAGCCGCGTTATGCATCCCTGCCCAACATCATGAAGGCAAAGAAAAAGCCGCTCACGGAGCGAACACCCGAAGACTTCCGTGTCGACATCACGCCACGGCTCGCAATCGTCGCAACGGCGGAGCCGCAGGGGCGAAAGGGCGGCGTCCGCGTTGCCTCGGTGGATGCCCTGGTCGAAAAGCTGAAACAGGAAGCAGGAGTGATCTGATGACCATACTCGTTCTGGCCGAAACGGCGGATGGCAGACTGATGCGCGATGCGACAGCGCGGGCGGTCGCCGCACTTGCCCCGCTTGGCGCCATAACCCTGCTCGTGGCAGATGCTCAGACGGGTCAGGCCGCACGGGAGGCTGCAACAATCAAAGGGGTATCGCAGGTGCTTTCAGCCGAAGCGCCTGCTCTTGCCCATCAGCGCGCCGAACCGCTCGCGGCCCTGATCGCCAGCCTCGCCGAGCATTACGCCATCATTGCCGCCCCCGCCACGAGCACCGCAAAGAATGTCATGCCGCGGCTCGCCGCGTTGCTGGATGTGATGGTGATTTCCGATGTGACCACCATTGACGGGCCAGACCAGTTCGCCCGGCCGATCTATGCCGGCAATGCGATCCAGACCGTGAAAAGTAGTGACCGGATCAAGGTGCTGACCATCCGCACCTCTGGCTTCGCCGCAGCAGGTGAGGGACCGGCCGCCAGCATCACCCCTGTTCCCGTGCCGGAAGAACCGGAAGGTTCGGCCTGGATCGCCGATCAGCTGGCTGCCAGCGACCGTCCGGAACTCACCTCGGCCCGCATCGTCGTCTCCGGTGGCCGGGGGGTCGGCTCCAGGCAAGACTTCACCCTTATTGAAGGGCTTGCCGACCGGCTGGGCGCCGCCGTCGGTGCATCGCGCGCGGCAGTTGATTCCGGCTTCGCTCCCAATGACTGGCAGGTGGGCCAGACCGGCAAGGTGGTCGCACCCGAACTCTATATCGCCTGCGGCATTTCCGGCGCCATCCAGCATCTCGCCGGCATGAAGGATTCGAAAATCATCGTCGCCATCAACAAGGATGAGGATGCACCGATCTTCCAGATTGCCGATTACGGTCTTGTGGCAGACCTGTTCGAGGCCGTGCCGGAACTTGAGCGCAAGCTTTGATCAGGAGACAGGACGGGCTCTGCCCGTGGCGTCCTTTATGCATGACCTCAATGACAAAGACGCGCCAGCGTTGCGCGATAGTCTTCCTCCAGCTGATCGACCAGCGCGCCGACACCTGGAATATCACTAATCGCACCAACGCCATGACCGGCGGACCAGACCGATTTCCAGGCCTTCGCCTCACTGGCAATATCGGGTGCCCCGTGGGGCGGCAGGGCATCCGGATCAAGGCCGGCCGCGACAATGCTGGGGCGCAGGAAATTGGCGTTCACACCTGAAATCTCGCGCGTATAGACGATATCACTGGCATGCGCCGATACCAGCATCGCCTTGTAGGGCTCCGCTGCAAGCGCCTCGCGCGTCGCAATGAAACGGGTCCCCATATAGGCGAAATCCGCACCCGCAGCCTGCGCCGCCAGCACCTGCGCGCCACTGGAAATCGCTCCTGAAAGCGCAATCGGCCCAGAAAACACCGCGCGGATTTCCGAAATGAGCGCAAAGGGGTTGATCGTTCCGGCGTGACCGCCAGCACCGGCTGAAACCGCGATGAGGCCATCGACACCGGCATCCGCAGCCTTTTGAGCATGACGGCGGCTGATCACATCGTGAAACACAAGGCCGCCATAGCCATGCACGGCCTCAACCACCGAACGCGCCGCGCCAAGGGAGGTGATCACCAGCGGCACACGATGACGCACCACTTCGTCAAGATCGGCCTCAAGCCGGCTATTGGAGCGATGAACAATCAGATTGACCCCAAAGGGGGCGGCCTCGGGCTGATCGGCAAGGCCAGCTTCGATCTCGTCCAGCCAGGCAGCAAACCCGGCCGTGCTGCGCTGGTTCAACGCCGGAAACGTGCCGCAGATCCCGGCCCTGCAGGCATTGATGACCAGATCGGGACCAGATACGAGAAACATCGGTGCGGCGATCACCGGCAGGCGTAACCGCGATTTGAATTCAACGAGCGTAACCATTTATCCTCCTCCTCAGGGCATTTGTTGCCCCTTACCCTCATGCTGCCGACGCCATTGCCGCCCGCTCGGAGGGCGAGAGCAACAGCAAGCAGGTTTCGGGCAGGGCAGGGCTTTCCGGCAGACAGCCGAGCGGTGCGAAAAATTCCGCCGTCGTCACCTTTTCCTTGCTGTCGCCCGGCTTCAGCACCACCGCCCGCACGACTGCGCTTGCAGCAAGCTCACCCTTTGCCGTCACGATTCGATGCTCCATGAACAGGGAATGCTGCGTCCAGCCGACAATTTCGGTTTCCAAAGCAAAGCGGGAAAACAGCCCAAGCGATCGGCGATAACGCGCATTCAGCCCCGTCAAAACCGGAATCCACCTATTCCGACGCATATTCTGCGCAAGTCCGGAGCGGAAAAGCAGGTCCATGCGCCCTATATCCATCAAGGTAAGGTAGCGACCGTTGTTGACATGCATGTTGAGGTCGAGATCCTGCGGCCAGACACGAAGCCAGACCGTGGAAATATCCTGCGGCGGCTGAAGCTTCGGCTGAAACCGGCTGCGGCCGATCGTCATCAACAATCTGCGCCAGACATACATCGTATTCGCTCCTGAACAGCTGGTGGATCAGGATAGACCACCAGAATTTTGACACCCGTCAACCTTTTGCTTGAATGGCATGACGTATACGTATACTATATACCCTATCAGTCATGTCGAGAAGAAGATACTGCCACAGGCCTTTGAGGAGGGGCCGGCACTATCCAGGGAGGAGACGTGAGACAGCAAGATTTTGCAAAGCCGGCCGCAGCCGCCGGCAGCAACGACCTATTGCAGACACGGGGCACCAGCGCCCATCTGTTCAGCCGCGCGGATGAAGGGCTGACGCTACCGGCCTTTTTTGATGCAGCCGTCCGGCGATTTTCAACGCGGCCTGCAATCGAATTTTACGGCCGCAATTACACCTATGGTGAAATCGGCCGTCTGATCGACCGTTTTTCATCCGGCCTCGCCGCGATCGGCGTCAAGAAGGGCACCCGGCTCGGACTTTGCCTGCCCAATACGCCCTATTCGATGATCTGCTATTTCGCAGCACTCAAGGCCGGTGCCATCGTTGTCAACTTCAACCCACTTTATACCGGCCGCGAGCTTCTGGCACAGATCCGCGATTCGGGTGCCGAGATCATGGTCACGCTTGATCTTCAAGCCGCCTATGAAAATCTCGGCCATATCGTTTCGGAATCCGGCCTCCGGCATGTCATCGTCTGCCCGATGGCGGATGCGCTGCCGCCCGCCAAGGGCCTGGCGTTCAGGCTGCTGAAACGGTCCGAAAAGGCGGCCATTCCAAGAGACGGCGTCCATATCAGCTATGACACAGTGATGCGCCGGGGCAGGGGCAGACCGCTTCCTGCCATTGCACTCTCTCCAGACGATATTGCCGTTTTGCAATATACAGGCGGTACGACTGGGGTTTCAAAGGGCGCGATGCTCTCCCATGCCGCCCTCATTTCCAATGCCCGGCAGATGATCACGCATCAGGGCTCGGACATGTTGCGAGAAGGCGTGGAGACGATCGTCGGTGTTCTGCCGCTGTTCCACGTCTTTGCCATGACCGTGATCATGCTGCTGGCGATCGAGATCGGTGCCTTGCAGATCCTGGTACCGCGTTTCAACCGCGATGAGCTGATCGCGCTGATGGAGAAGCGCCGGCCGACGCTCTTCCCCGCGGTTCCGACAATATACAGCGCCATCAATGCCGTGGCGATGACCCGGAAGATTGATATCACCTCGCTCAGGCTCTGCATTTCGGGCGGCGCACCGCTGCCCTACGAGGTCCGGGCGCAGTTTGAAAAACTCACCGGCTGCACGCTCTGCGAGGGCTACGGACTGACCGAGTGTTCACCTGTCGTCTCCGTCAACCCCTTCGACGGCTCGGCCGTGCGTGACGGCTCTGCCGGCAAGGCACTGCCCGGCACCATTGTTGAAATCCACGATCCAGACCAGCCGGACCGTATCCTCGCCACCGGCGAAAGGGGTGAGGTCTGGGTGCGCGGACCGCAGAACATGTCGGGCTACTGGAACCGCACCGCCGAGACCGCCGCCACACTTGTCGGCGATGCGGTGCGCACCGGCGATATCGGCTATCTCGATCAGGATGGCTACCTTTTCCTGGTCGACCGGATCAAGGATCTGATCATCTGCGGAGGCTACAATGTCTATCCGCGCGTGATCGAGGAAGCGCTATACGAGCATGATAGCGTGGCCGAAGCGGTGGTGATCGGTGTCCCCGATCCCTATCGCGGCGAAAGCCCTAAGGCTTTTGTAACCATCAGGCCCGGCAACGCGGTCACGCCGGAAACATTGCAGGCCTTTCTCGCCGAGCGGCTGTCGAAAATCGAACGCCCGAAGGCGATCGAGATCCGCGACAGCCTGCCGAAAACGCTGATCGGCAAACTTTCCAAAAAGGAACTGATCGAAGAAGAGCGCAATGCACATCTATGCCGTCAGGACGAAGCAGATCGGAGGCCTGCCCATGTTGACGCTTGAGCCAGGAGGTCGCTATGATCAAGCGTTATGTAACGAAAAGGTTTCGCGTGACGGATCAGTTTTACACCGTAACCCAGCTTGCCGACGAGCTTGGTCTGACGGCACGGGCAGTGCGCTTTTACGAGGTGAAGGGTCTGATCAGCCCCGGCCGCGCGGGCAAGACTCGCATCTATACAAGCCGGGATCGCGCCCGCCTCATTCTTATCCTTCGCGGCAAACGCCTTGGCTTTTCGCTTCAGGAAATCAAGGAGTTTCTGGATCTCTACGAGATCGACAGAACCCAGAAAGAACAGCTGACGGCCCTGCAGAAGGCGGTCCAGAGCCGGATTGCGCTTCTGGAGGATCAGAAGATTGCGCTCGATCTGACACTCAGCGAGCTGAAGCAGGTTCTGAACGAGACCGAAATCCGTCTTTCGGATCGCTCCGCGAAGGATCAGCTCGCAAGCTGACATTTACCTTTACTGACGGATGGCGCGGTGTTGATGACCCCGCCTTTCCATATGTTAAACGGCAGCGCCGCACGGCCCGCCGAACAGTTCAGCCTGTCCAATCGACGGGACAGATCACACACGCATTTTCCCTGCAAAACCTGATTTCCATGAGGACGCCATGATCAATGTTGTGATCGCGGGCTATCAGCGCTCGCCCTTTACTCTTGCCCAGAAAGGCGACCTGAAAAGGGTCCGCCCCGATGATCTCGCAGCCCAGGTGATCAAGGGGCTGATCGAACGCACCGGCGTCGATCCCGAACATGTTGAAGACCTGATCCTTGGCTGCGCGTTTCCAGAGGCTGAACAGGGCTTCAATCTGGCCCGTATGCTGGTGCTGATGGCAGATTTGCCGCTTTCGGTCGGCGGTGTCACCGTCAACCGCTATTGCGGTTCCTCGATGCAGTCGATCCACATGGCCGCAGGCCAGATCCAGCTCGGTGCTGGCGAGGTTTTCATCTGCGCCGGTGTGGAAAGCATGAGCCGCGTACCGATGATGGGCTACAACCCGCTTCCAAACCCGTCACTCGCCGCAAAAATGCCCGCCGCCTACATGGGCATGGGCGATACGGCGGAAAACGTCGCCCGGCGCTGGCAGATTTCCCGCACCGAACAGGAAGCCTTCGCCGTGCTCAGCCATGAGAAAGCCGCCGCAGCACAGGCACAGGGCCGATTGCAGGATGAGATCGTCGCGATCGGGAGCAATGGATCGGCCGTTTCGGAAGATGGCTGCATCCGGGCCGGGACAACGGCCGAAATCCTGGCCGGGTTGAAACCGGCCTTTCAGGAGGACGGCTCGGTGACCGCCGGAACATCTTCGCCGCTTACCGATGGCGCATCGGCCGTGCTGGTCTGCTCAGAGGACTATGCCCTGAAACACGGCCTCACACCGCTTGCCCGCATTGCATCCGTCGGCATTGCTGGCTGCGCGCCGGATGTGATGGGCATCGGTCCGGTGGGTGCGACGAAAAAGGCCATCGCCCGCGCGGGCATCGCCATTGACGACCTCGACGTTGTCGAACTGAACGAGGCTTTCGCTTCCCAGGCAATCGCCTGCATGCGCGAACTGGCGCTGAAAGACGAAGCCGTCAATATCGATGGCGGCGCCATTGCGCTCGGCCATCCGCTGGGCGCCACAGGCGCACGCATTGTCGGCAAGGCGGCCAGCCTTCTCGCCCGCGACGGCGGCCGGTTCGCACTCGCCACCCAGTGCATTGGCGGCGGGCAGGGGATCGCAACGGTTCTGGAGCGTGTCTGATGGCTGAAATCAAGAAAGTCGCCGTCATCGGCGCAGGCGTGATGGGCTCCGGTATCGCCGCGCAGGTGGCCAATGCCGGCCATGAGGTTCTGCTGCTCGATATCGTTCCCGAAGGCGCTGAAAACCGTAACATCATTGCAGAAACGGCGCTGACAAAGATGAAGAAGGCCGATCCGGCTCCCTTCATGTCAAAGCGGGCCATGGCGCTGGTCAAAACCGGCAATATCGAGGATGACCTCGAACAACTCGGCCAGGTTGACTGGATCATCGAGGTGGTGGTTGAGCGGCTTGATATCAAACAGGCGCTCTATCGCCGGATCGATGCGGTGCGCCGCAAGGGGAGTGCGATCTCGTCCAACACCTCGACAATTCCGCTTGAGACACTGGTTTCCGGCATGCCGGAGGATTTCGCCCGCGATTTCATGATCACCCATTTCTTCAATCCACCGCGCTATATGCGGCTGATGGAACTGGTGAAGGGCGAAAAGACCGATCCGGCACTGGCAGCACTGGTTGCCGATTTCGCCGACCGCAAGCTCGGCAAGAGCGTGATCACCTGCCATGACCGCCCGGGCTTCATCGCCAACCGGCTCGGCGTCACCTGGATCCAGCTTGGCGTCATCAAGGCAATCGAGCACGGGCTGACCATCGAAGAAGCCGATGCGGTGATGGGACGTCCCTTCGGCATTCCGAAAACCGGCATTTTCGGGCTGATCGATCTGGTCGGTCTCGATCTCATGCCGCATATCGGCGTCAGCCTGAAAGCGGCGTTGCCGGAGGGGGATCTGTTTCACGACACCAATACCGATCTGCCGCTGGTCACGAAAATGATTGCCGAAGGCTATACCGGGCGCAAGGGCAAGGGCGGTTTCTACCGTCTGAACCGGTCCGGCGGCGAGAAGATCAAGGAGGCGATCGACCTTGACACCGGTGAATACCGGCTTTCCGAAAAACCCTCAGATCCGGCGCTGAAGGCTGCGAAGAAGCCACGCGAAGTCATGGCGCTTGATGATCGTCTCGGCGCCTATGCCTTTTCAGTGATGGCGGCAACATTGTCCTATGCTGCATCCATCGCCGGCGAAGTGGCCGATGATATCGCCGCCATCGATGAGGTGATGCGGCTTGGCTATAACTGGAAATGGGGTCCCTTCGAGCTGATTGACATGATCGGCGCCGACTGGCTGGTGTCGCGGATGAAGGCCGAGGGCATGGCGGTGCCTGCGCTTCTCGAAGGCCTCGGCAATCGCAGCTTTTACCGGATCGAAGACGGGCGCCGCCAGGTGCTGGGTCTCGACGGCATCTATCGCGATATTGTCCGTCCTGAAGGCGTGATCATGCTGGAGGATATCAAGCGCGCCAGCGAACCATTGCTTAAGAACGCATCCGCAGCACTCTGGGATATCGGCGACGGCGTTGCCTGTTTCGAATTCACCTCCAAGGCCAATGCCATGGATGCCGAGATCATGGCGCTGCTCGACAAGACAATCGGGCTGGTGAAGAAGCGTTTCAAGGCACTCGTCATCTATAATGAGGGCACGCATTTTTCCGTCGGGGCCAATCTCGGGCTCGCGCTTTTCGCTGCCAACATTGCCGCCTGGGGCGAGATCGACAAACTGGTTTCGGCCGGACAGTCGACCTATCGCAAGCTCAAATATGCTGATTTTCCGGTGGTGGCGGCGCCCTCCGGCATGGCGCTTGGCGGCGGCTGCGAGATCCTTCTCCATTCCGATGCCATCCAGGCCCATGCCGAAAGCTATATCGGCCTCGTGGAATGCGGTGTCGGCCTTGTCCCCGCCTGGGGCGGCTGCAAGGAAATGCTGACCCGCTGGCAGACAAGCGGCAAACTGCCCAAGGGGCCGATGCCGGCGGCCGCGAAAGTCTTCGAGATGATCTCGACGGCCACGGTCTCCAAATCGGCGGAAGAAGCCCGCGACATGATGATCCTGCGCAAAGGCGACGGGGTTACCATGAACCGCTACCGTCTGCTGGCCGATGCCAGGGAGAAAGCGCTTTCCATGGTTGACGGCTACAGGCCACCGCTTGCCGACGAGATCATATTGCCGGGGCCTGCCGGGAAGGCCGCCATGGTGATGGCCGCCGAGGGCTTTGCCAGGCGTGGTATCGCAACGCCCCATGATCTCACGGTTGCCGGTGAGCTTGCCACCGTTCTCTCCGGCGGTGACACCGACATTATCGACCGGATCGGCGAGGAGCGCATTCTCGAACTCGAACATGAAAGCTTCATGCGCCTGGTCAGGACCATCCCGACATTGCAGCGCTTCGAAAGCGTTGTTGAAACCGGACGCCCGTTGAGGAATTAAGCCCATGCAAGTCTATAACGCACCGATCAGGGATATGCGCTTCGTGCTTCACGAGCTGATCGGCATGTCCGACTATCAGACCTTTCCCGGCCTTGAAGACGTCACGCCCGATCTCGCCGATGCCATACTGGAGGAGGCCGCAAAATTCTGCACCGAGCAGCTTCTGCCGATCAACGCGTCTGGCGATGAAGAAGGCTGCCGGCTTGAGAACGGCGTGGTGCGCACGCCGAAGGGGTTCCCCGAGGCCTATCGCGCCTTTGCCGAAAGCGGCTGGACAGCCATGTCCGCTGATCCAGAATGGGGCGGGCAGGGTCTGCCAGAAGCGCTGAACAAGCTGGTCGAGGAAATGACCTGCTCGACCAACCTGTCCTTCGGGCTTTATCCCGGCCTCACCCATGGCGCCTATACAGCGCTGGTGGATCATGCTTCGGACGAGCTGAAACAGGCCTATCTGCCGAAAATGGTCGCAGGTATCTGGACTGGTACCATGTGCCTGACGGAGCCGCATTGCGGTACCGATCTCGGCCTGTTGCGCACCCGCGCCGTGCCACAGGATGATGGCTCATACCGGATCACCGGATCAAAGATTTTCATTTCCGCCGGTGATCACGACCTCAGCGAAAACATCATTCATCTCGTGCTGGCCCGGCTTCCCAATGCGCCGTCCGGCGTCAAGGGGATCAGTCTGTTTCTGGTGCCGAAATTCCTGCCGAAGGAGGATGGCACGCCCGGCCCGCGCAATGGCGTTTCCTGCACGGCGCTGGAACACAAGATGGGCATCAAAGCGTCAGCCACCTGCCAGATGGCCTTTGACGATGCCACGGGATGGCTGGTGGGCGCACCGCATAAGGGCATGCGCGCCATGTTCACGATGATGAACAATGAACGCCTTTCTGTCGGCATTCAGGGGCTTGGCGTTGGAGAAGCGGCTTATCAGGGGGCTGTCGCCTATGCCAGGGAACGGCTGCAGGGCCGTGCCCTTTCCGGCACCAAACATCCTGACAAGCCCGCCGATCCGATCATCGTTCACCCGGATGTGCGGCGCATGCTGATGACGATCCGCGCCTATACCGAAGGCTGCCGGGCGCTCGGCGGCTGGGTGGCGCGCACGCTCGACATGATGAAGCATCATCCCGACAAGACGGTGAGGGCGGAAGCAGAAGACTTCGCCGCACTGATGACGCCAATCGTCAAGGCGCTGTTTACCGATCTCGGTTTTGAAAGTGCCTCGATCGGCATGCAGGTCTATGGCGGCCACGGCTTTATCCGTGACCACGGTATGGAGCAATATGTCCGCGATGCCCGCATTTCGATGATCTATGAAGGGACCAACGGGGTCCAGGCCCTCGATCTCGTTGGCCGCAAGATGCCCGCCCATATGGGCCGCTACCTGCGCTCTTTCTTCCACCCGGTGCTTGCCGAAATCGACGCCGCTGTCGATGACGACCGGCTGGCGCCACTTGCCGAACCGCTGGCAAAAGCCTTTGGCGGGCTGCAGCTGGCAACGGCAAAGATTGCCCAGAAGGGGCTCGGCGACCCGGAAGAGGCCGGCGCCGCCGCCACCGAATATCTGCGGCTGTTCGGTCTGGTGGCGCTTGGCTTCATGTGGCTCAAATCAGCCAGGATCGCCCATGAGGCACTGGACGGTGATTGCGACGACCAGGCCTTTTACAAGGCCAAGCTGGTGACGGCCCGTTTTTATATGGACCGGATCCTGCCGCAGGCGGCAGGTCTCGTTGCCGCCATTCGCGCCGGCAAGACGTCGATGATGGAGCTGGATGAGGCGTTGTTCTAGACGCCAGCCGCTCGGTACGAAAGTCGTATTCGCCTTTCGTCGTATCTATGTTTAAGCTAGCGCAAACACCCAGCCGACAGGCGGGGAAGGGGACTGATATGGCAGAGCGCGCGATGCTGATTGCGGCCATGGAGGAGCGGGCCGATCAGCTGGAAACGCTGGGATACCGTATTCGCTTCGATCTCACCGATGGCGGCAGCCTCTTGCTGGATGCCACGGACAATGAGGCCGTGATCAGCGAAGTTGACGGTTTTGCAGAAGCCGATACGATATTGAAACTGTCGTCCGACAATCTGGCCAAGCTGATTGCCGGACGGTTGAGCCCGATGCTGGCCTTTTCGACAGGCCGTCTGAAGCTGCAGGGATCGCAGGGCGTCGCCCTGAAGCTGATAGGCCTGTTGAACGAAGATTGACCTGTTTCATGCGGTCTACGGCGCACCCGGATCGCTATTTGCGCGATTCACATTCCTTCCCGGAAACGTGGATCGCGCTTTTTTATGCGGCCGCCGCCGCAGCCTCCCCTTCATTCCTGGTCATTGAGCGGCAGCGTTACCGTTACCCGAAGGCCGCCTTCCGCGCGGTTTTCAAGCGCGATGTCACCGCCATGGGCAAAGATCGTCGTCCGTGCAATGGCGAGGCCCAGACCAACGCCGCCGGTCTCGCGCGAGCGCGACGTTTCCAGTCGCACGAAAGGCTCAAACACCCGCTCCATATTGTCATCGGGAATGCCGGGCCCCTTGTCATCAATAAAGATGACGGCGTGCCGATTGTCGACACTGGCCGAGACACTGGCTTCGTGGCCGTAGCGGATGGCATTTTCGACCAGGTTGCGCAAGGCCCGGCGCATTGCCGTCACCCTGAGCCGCAGGTGAATATCGGCAATCTGGCCGGTATGGACGGTGCCCCCGGTTTCACGGCAGGTCTCTGCCAGCGAAAGCAGAAAGTCGCGAAGCGACACATCTTCGGCCGGTTCGGCGACGGTTGCACCACGGGAGAAGGACAGGGTCGCCTCGACCATCTCCCGCATTTCCTCAATGGTCGCGGTCATGCGTTCACGGGTTTCATCGTCATCGACCATCTCGACCCGCACCCTGAGCGCCGTCAGCGGCGAGCGCAGATCATGGCTGAGCGCGCCGAGCATTTGGGTCCGCTCACGCACGAAGCGGTCGAGCCGGGCCTGCATGTCGTTGAAGGATGTCGCGAGCTGGCGCATCTCGGCCGGCCCGCCAAGCGGCAGCGGCTCAACATCTTCGCCGCGACCCAACCGGTCTGCGGCACGGCCGAGCCGTTTCAGCGGCCCAACCAGCCGGGCCAGCGCGAACCATAAAACGGCAGCAAGCAAAGCGGCCGTCAACGCGAAGGGTGCGGCCTCTTTCCACACCCACTGATAGGGTGGATCGCGAAAACGCGAGGTGACATTCAGCCAGTTGCCGTCGCTCAGCGCCACGGAAAGATTGAGCTCGATCGCACTGACCGGCTCGCGGTTTACCGGCTGGCCGCTGCCCGGCTGGCGCATCGGGCGCATGCCCTGCATGCTGCCGCCCGTCATGGCACCCGGTCCCTGCCCGGAACCACTGCCCATCATCGCGCCACCAGCAGGCGCAGGCACCGCGGCAGGGGCAGGCGGCGGCGGTGGACCAGAATGCACCGTGTTCAATTCGACCCGAACAGCCTGAGGATCGCTATTGCCGAGGGCGGCCCGGATACGCTGGCTGACCCAGGACGGAGCAGTGCCTCTGCCATCGGCAACCGAAGGCGCATCGGAGACGGCAAACTGCACCAGCGTCGAACTGGCTGCTTTAAGAATATCCGGCCAGAGATCCTGCGGCGCATCTTCCAGAAGGCGTGCGGTATTGCCGGTCCGGTCGGTTGCCTCCAGCGTCAGCGCAGATCGCACGGCAAGCGCGCGCTGGTCGACAAAAAGCCACAGCGTCAGGGCCTGCGCCAGAGCAAGCGCAATGACGATCAGCAGAATGATCTGTCCACGCAAGGTCTTTGGCAGCAGCCATTTCATGACAGGTGCTCCACATCAACGGCGAGGCTGTAGCCGCCGCCACGCACCGTGACGATGATTTCCGGCGCTGCTGGATCCTGCTCGATCTTGCGTCTCAACCGGCTGATCTGGTTATCGATCGTCCGATCGAAGACATTGGCAGCGCGGCCGGCCGTTGCATCGAGAAGCTGATCGCGGCTCATGACAAAACGCGGCCGCGCCAGAAGCGTGGTCAAAAGGCGAAAATCGGCGGTGGTCAGGCTTTCCTCGCGCCCGTCTTCTGCAATCAGCCGCCGCGTATCGGTATCAAGTGTCCAGCCGGCAAAACGAAGTTTTTCGCCAGTCGGCGCGCCAGCGACCTTCGGCTGGCGTTCGGAGCGCCTGAGAATGGCGCGGATCCGCGCCAGCAGTTCACGCGGATTGAACGGTTTCGGCAGATAGTCGTCCGCGCCGACCTCAAGGCCGATAATCCGGTCTGTTTCCTCGCCAAGCGCCGTCAGCATCAGAATCGGAACAGAACCCTCCGCGCTCAGCCGCCGGCAAACGGAAATGCCGTCTTCGCCCGGCATCATCACATCAAGAACAATCAGATCGAACTGCCCGGCGCGCAGCTTCTCGTTCATTTCAGCGGCATCGCGTGCAGTGGTGGCACGGAAGCCGTTGCGCTCCAGATAGCTGCGAACGGCGTCGCGAATTTCCCGATGATCGTCAACGATCAGAATATGCGGTTCTTTTGTCATGTTTACGTTGTAGCGCAACTTCGGCATGGGACGTGGAAAACTGTGTCGCGATTTGTATCAGAAGCCGGACTTGCGACAAATGGATACAATTGAGGATCTTTTCGGCATCGCCCTGCGACAGGAGGCGACCAGATTGGGGTCATCGAAACACCGAACACAAGAGGTGATGTTATGAAACGCAATCTGATCCTGGCAACCAGCCTTGTCGCAGTTCTCTTCGGCGCATCGGCCATCCCGTCACTCGCACAGGACGTGACCGGCAGCGTCAACGCACCGCGCTATGCCACGCAGCAGACCGCCACCAACGGCAACGGTCCGATGAATGCCGGCCCGGGTCAGTTTGCCGGCCAGAACAATGCCGGTCAGCGCGGCAACATGATGGCGATGCGCGGCCAGGGCTACGGCCCGCAGGGCAGCGGCCCGCAAGGGGCAGGCCCCGCCATGATGAACGGTCAGGGACCCGCCGGTCCCGCGCAGGGCAATGGCCCGATGCGCGGCAATATCCAGCCCCCGGCTGATTGCGATGCGACCGGCCCGGTCGGCGATCGCGGACCAGGTTTTGATCGCGGCCCCGGTCAGGACCGGATGCAGGCCAATATGAACGGCCCGCGTGGTGATATGCGCGGTCCGGGCTTCGGCCCCGGCAATGGCCAGCCTCAGTTCAACGGCCCGCAGGCCAACGGCACGCAGCGCGGCTTTGACCGTGACGATATGGGTGGCCGCATGATGGCCATGCGCGGCAATGATGACCGCCCGGCCTATGGCCAGGGCATGATGGGCAACCGGCAGGCACCCGGTCCGCAGCAGGGTTTTGATCGTGACAATATGCGCGGCGGTGGCCCGCGTGGTCCCGGCCTTCTGACCAATGTCCAGAAATATGATGCCAATGGCGACGGCTTCATCACACTCGATGAGTTTCAGGCCTTCGTCACCGATACCGGCCGGCCGATGATCGAACAGCGCTTCGAGGCGCTGGACACCAATGGCGACGGCAAGGTCGCAATCGCCGAGCTTCCCGGTCAGCGCGCACCGCTGAACCAGGCACAGCAGGCCCCGCAGTTCCAGCAGGGTCAGCCTGGCAACCCGCCCGCACCGCGCGTCATGGGCGGCCCCGTTCAGCAGAACTGATCGCTGATCGGTTTTGATCGTCAAATCGCGAAGGCGCCGGAGCAATCCGGCGCCTTTACTTTCTCGGCAAATCTATCCCACTTTACGAGCGCCATCCTCTCCCGCCTGCCGACGACGACGGAGAAGGACGCTGAAGGCTATGCGATTTTTCATTCGCAAAATGCGATATAAGTTCCATAATGCGTCTTATCTCACTTGTAAGTGTAGCCGCAAAGTTAAATTGTCCTGCTTTTGCAAAGTTGGAATGTCACACTCTCAGGTCTGAATGACGTGTGGGAGATTGCAGATGGGATTGATAGCGATGAGCGAACGCGATCTGCGGCGGATCGAGATTCTGTCTAAGGTGATTGCCGGCCGGATGACCATGGTGTCGGCATCGCATGTGCTTGACCTGAGTGAGCGTCAGGTGCGCCGACTTGTGCATCGGATACGGACTGGCGGCGCAAAGCGATCGGTCGGCCGTCGAACAACCGGATCAGCGACGAGGTTCGTGATTTTGCGGTGGCTCTGGTGCGTGAACGCTATGCGGACTTCGGACCGACCCTTGCGACGGAGAAGCTGGCTGAGCGTGATGGATTGCATGTGTCGCGTGAGACCGTACGCAGCTGGATGGTCGATGCTGGTTTGTGGCTTTCACGCAAGCAGCGCAGGACGTTTCGTCAGCCGCGGCTGCGACGCGAAGCCTATGGGGAGCTGGTTCAGATCGATGGATCCGAGCATCGTTGGTTTGAGGATCGCGGACCGCCCTGCTCGCTTCTGGTATTTGTCGACGATGCGACGGGTAAGTTGATGCAGTTGCGCTTTGTGCGATCGGAAAGCGCCTTTACGTATTTCGAGGCGCTGGAACTCTATCTCACGCAACATGGTGCACCGATTGCCTTTTATTCGGACAAGCATTCGGTGTTCCGAGTGGCGAAGAAGGACGCCAAGGGTGGCCAGGGCATGACCCAGTTCGGGCGTGCGCTTTGCGAGCTAAACATAGAGATTCTTTGTGCAAATTCGAGCCAGGCCAAAGGTCGTGTGGAGCGGATGAACCGGACGCTGCAGGATCGTTTGGTCAAGGAACTCAGGCTTTGTGGCATCGATAGCATGGAGGCTGGCAATGCGTTCTTGCCGAGCTTCATGGAGGACTACAATGCGCGATTTGCAATCGTGCCTGCCCGGCCGGACACCCAAGCTGTAATTCTCTGAGATCCCCTCGGACCGAGCCTCTGGGGCGCGTCTACCTGCTCCGTCAAAGGTTTCGGCAGCGACCTTCATGTGCAGGGCGGGCACCCCCAATTGCCGCGGCGCGCGATCTCTGGACAACCCTATCGGTTCGTGCGATCCTGAACGTTGCGTCAACACGATGTTCCTTCGATTCACCTCAGGCAAGCAATCACCAGAAGCCTTGTTAAGCGCCGACGCGACATCACTGCAATTTAAATCAGTTTTACGCGCCTGGAACCGGTCAAACGCTGCGAGACATAAATGGTTTTACTAATTATCAGGATAGTGGCTGCTTGATCGGCTTCTTTGCATTTTCACTTAAATTCATGAATACCCGGTCGCCATCGGTCCGATTTTAGAATTTAGAATTATGGTTATTTTCAGCACAAAATTTAATTCAGCTGGAGCCACGATGCCAAGGCAAAAACGCCTCTTCCTCATCTTCATGCCGGTCACCCTGCTCACGGTCATTCTTCTCGCAAAGCACTTTCAGTTACAGATTTCATATCTTTTTGCCGTTGCTTATCTTTTCTGGGCCTATCTTGAGATAGCATTTGCCGTCCTTGTAGCCCTCGCCGCAATAATCTTCGCAAGGGCGAGGTGGCCGGCAGCTCTTGTGCTCACGGTTCTGGCGGTAAGCCTGGTCTGGATCTATTTATCTGACTATCGCAAGAATGGCCCAGCTACCGGGCAGTCACTCAAAGTCATTACCTATAATTGGCTTGGCGGGAACCGCGATCGCAGCGATATCTATCGCTGGATCGCCCAGCAACAGCCTGACATCATGACCATTGATGAATTCTCCTCGCGCGATCTTGATGTGACAACGCGCCTGTTTCCGTTATTCCCCTATCGCAGTAAGCTTGCTCAGGACAACGTCCTTCTTTCCAAATATCCGATCATCAGGCAAAGGATAACCCAGGTCGGGAGCCGGGCAATTTTGTATGCCAGGTTGGATGTGAACGGTTCCCGGATCGGCGTCTGGTCGATCCACGCTTCAACCTTGCGGAACTTTCCGGGACTGGCTGCCCGCAATGACTATCTTGCCATGCTGGCAGATCAGATAGGATCCAGACAGACAGAACCAATGCTGATGATGGGTGATTTCAATGCAACCCGCTGGGACCCGAATTTTCAGCATGTCGTCAGCCAGGGAAAGCTGCATGAAGAACCGAGATTGCTGCCGTTCCCGACACGAATGGCCGTGCGACGCGGTCTACAGTCGCTCGGATCGCCGATAGATCACATCCTAGCCAATGGCCGCAACAAACTGTCGGACTGTTCGACCGGGCCTCTTCTCGGATCAGATCACCGCCCGATGATCTGCACGCTAACGCTGGAACAGTAAAGCGGCATCCGTACAGCCTCTGGCCGGGCCCCGGAATGACCGGGCCTGTTCACCGCGCGTTCCGACCAGTCACTGTCACCCGCGACGCGGTATTCAAGCAACAGCCCCTTCTCTTTTGCGATCGGCCCTGACGATAAAAGCGGTTATTCGCATTACTTTGGTTTTGCATGTTGCAAGCGCCGGAAACATTTGCCCAAGATGGGAAAACAGAACAGCAGCGGGATACACACACATGGAGACAGTATTGACGACCCTGGCCGCGGGACTGTTGGCAGCCCATTCCACAGCGGCAGATGAAATTCATGTCTAGAACTGGTCAGATTATATCGACCCCGACCTGCTCAAGGTCTTTGAGCAGGAGACCGGCGTTCGAACGTCCTCCAGCTGGACGACGGGAATTCGAATAGATATTCCGAGGCAATCGGTTGCCACTCGACGAGTGCATAACTATGGCGGCTTTCAGTAAGCAAAAATTCGATCGAGAACGTCCGGAACGCGGGCGCTTTGCTGACATTGGCTACGTCCGTCCTTGATTGCTCTCTGGTCGGCAAAGCGAAAGCCGAAAGGCGTCTCTAGGCCCGCGCCCGCTCCTCCTTGCAGCCCGGGCCAGCCGCTCGGATCGGAGGATCAACTTTTTGCTCTGGTGCGACTGTTGCATTTAATTTAGAAGTTGCACAAAATGACTTTAGCAGTGATCGGACGCCAGCGATGAGCTGGCGTCCGATCACATTTTTGTACCTGTTGGTGATCTCAGCCGGCCAGCAATGCGGCATTGCCGCCGGACGCCGTGGTGTCGACGCAAAGGTGGCGTTCATGCAGGACATGGGCGCGATCCGGCATGGCGGTGATCAGTGGCAGGATCGCCCCTTCCCGTTTTGCCAGCGCCTTCGAGAACCGAGCGGCTTCCGCGTCACCGCCCCACCAGAGGCAGCCGGAAAAGCCCGCCAGCGCTGCGATTTTTTCCGCGTCGGCGTCACCCTCGACCATCACAGCCTTGCCACCCAGCGCCTCAACCGCATCGGCCTGCACCAGTGCAGCTGCCCGGCCGGGACCTAGGCACAGGAGCGGCGGTCTGGAATAGAAGGCCAGTCGGTTCAACTCGCCAGTCACACCGGGCATGATCTCCTCGCCGCATTTTTCCTCAGCCATAGCTGCAAGCCTGGCCGAAACGGCGTCGAGATCTGCGGCTTTTGTCCATTTACCGGGCTTGGCATGGGCCTCTTCCGGTGCATAGAAGCGCGGCAGATAGAGCGGCCCGCCCGCCTTTGGCCCGGTGCCTGACAACCCCTCGCCGCCGAAGGGCTGCGAACCGACCACCGCGCCGATCTGGTTTCGGTTGACGTAGATATTGCCGACATGAATGCTCTCGGCGACATCCTGAACACGATCATCAATGCGGGTATGCAGACCGAAAGTGAGCCCGAATCCGCGGGCGTTGATATCTTCAACAACCCTGTTGAGATCACGGGCCTTGAAGGTAGCGACATGCAGGACCGGCCCGAAGATCTCGCGCTCCAGCCCGTCTATGCCATCGACCTTGATCAGCGTCGGCGCAATGAATGTGCCACTGCCGCGCGGAGCCAGTTGATGCAGGATCTGGCCGGATTTTTCCGTAAGATAGGCCTGAATGCCGTCCCGTGCTTCAGCATCGATGACCGGGCCGACATCGGTGGCGAAGTTCCACGGGTCATCCAGTGCAAGCTCGTCCATCGCGCCCTTGATCATCGCGATCACATGATCGGCCGTATCCTCCTGAATATAAAGGCATCTAAGCGCCGAGCAGCGCTGGCCGGCCGACTGGAAGGCCGAGGCGACGATATCGCGCACCGCCTGTTCGGGCAGCGCCGTGCTGTCGACAATCATCGCGTTCAGGCCACCGGTCTCGGCGATCAGCGGCGCACCGGGCGCGAGATTATCGGCCATCGATCCGGCAATCCGCTTGGCTGTATCCGTCGAGCCGGTGAAGACAACGCCTGAAATACGCGGATCGGCGGAAAGCTGTGCCCCGACCGTCGGGCCATCGCCCGGCAGAAGCTGAAGCGCTGCACGCGGCACACCGGCCTGATGCAGGAGTTCTACCGCCTTGCAGGCAATCAGCGATGTCTGCTCCGCCGGTTTGGCGAGCACGGCATTGCCGGCCATCAAAGCGGCTGAAATCTGGCCGGTGAAAATCGCAAGCGGGAAATTCCAGGGGCTGATGGCGGCAAATGTGCCGCGCGGCGCGGCGTCGATCTTTTCACCTTCGTTTGCATAATAGCGCAGGAAATCCACCGCCTCGCGCACTTCGCCGATGGCATCGGCGATCGTCTTGCCCGCCTCACGGGCCAGAAGCGCGAAGAAAACGCCGTAGCTTTCTTCGTAAAGATCAGCCGCGCGGCGCAGGCACGCGGCCCGTTCGGTGGCCGGAACGCTCCACGGGCTGGCATCTTCAAGCGCGCGCGAAACGGTTGCGGCGTCGGCATCAACCACCTCGGCAATCTGCTCGCCCGTGGCAGGATTATGCACCATCCGCGCCGTGCCCGACGGTGGCGAAACGGTCAGCGGCGCGCCCTTCGGCAGATCAACGGTCCGCGCTGCTTCAATCTCGGCCAGCACGCCATCATCACTCACATCCCAGCCGCGCGCTGTGACGCGGTCCTCGCCGAAAACCGCGCTGACCGGCTTCAGCCCTGACGGTGCCCTGGCGCTTTCGAGCCCGTCAAAGGGATCGCGCGCGACCGTCTCAGGGGTGATTGCGGTATCGACGATCTGATGCACGAAGGAGGAATTCGCGCCATTTTCAAGCAGGCGGCGCACCAGATAGGCCAGAAGATCACGATGCGCCCCGACCGGGGCATAGATGCGGCAATGGCCCCTGGTTTCCTTCAGCACAATATCATGCAGCCGTTCACCCATGCCATGCAGGCGCTGCAACTCGTACGGCCTGCCATCGGCTAGCTCCAGGATCGCGGCAATCGTATGGGCATTATGCGAGGCGAATTGCGGGAAAATATGATCGCCCATGGCAAAGAGCTTTTTCGCCAGGCAGAGATAGGAGACATCCGTCGCCGTCTTCGAGGTGAACAGCGGGAAGTCCGGCATGCCGTTGACCTGGGCAAGCTTCATCTCCGTGTCCCAATAGGCACCCTTGACGAGACGGATATTGATCTTGCGGTCATAGCGCATCGCCATATCGTAAAGCGCGTCGATGGCGGCACCCGCGCGCTTGCCATAGGCCTGAACCACAACGCCGAAACCATCCCAGCCGGAAAGGGCCTCATCGGCCATCACCGCTTCGATCACCTTGAACGAGATCACCAGCCGGGCCTGTTCCTCGGCATCGACATGAAGCGCGATGCCCGCCTCTTTCGCCTGCCGCGCCAGCCGGGTGACAACGGGCACCAGCTCCGCCATAACCCGTTCTTCCTTGGCCACTTCATAGCGCGGATGAAGCGCCGAAAGCTTGATCGAGATACCGGGATTGTCAACCGTCGCGGCATGAACCGCCGCCTTGCCAATGGCGGTAATGGCATTTTCATAGGAGCGCGCATAACGTTCGGCATCTGCCTTCGTCATCGCCGCCTCGCCCAGCATGTCAAAGGAATAGGTAAAGCCCTGCTTGTTGCGCGCCTCGCCGCGCTTCAGCGCGCCCTCAATGGTTTCGCCAAGCACGAACTGACGCCCCATTTCCTTCATCACCCGGGTCACAGCCGTGCGGATCACCGGCTCGCCAAGCCGTCGGACCAGACCATGCAGCGTGTTGGCGATCCCCGGCTCGGTCTTTTCGTCCAGCACCTTACCCGTCAGCATCAGCCCCCAGGTCGAGGCATTGACCAGCGAGGACGCGGCGGTACCCAGATGCTTGTTCCATTCCGACGGCGCAATCTTGTCCTCGATCAGCGCATCAATCGTATCACGGTCCGGCACGCGCAGCATCGCCTCGGCCAGACACATCAGCGCCACCCCCTCGCGGGTCGAGAGCCCGTATTCGGAGAGGAAATGCTCCATCAGGGTCGGCTTGCTCTCGCTGCGAATGCGGCGAACCAGATCAGCAGCGCGCGTGCTGATCGCCGCGCGCTCGTCCAAGCTGAAACCTGCCTCATCAACCAGCGTTTTCAGGCAGCGCTTTTCATCGGCAAATTTTGCCGCAAAATTCAATGTAGCGAAGTTGATATTGGTCATGCTGTTCCTCGGTTTTTTGTGAGGTTATCGTCAATTCCTTGGACCATGCGACTGAAGAATGCTAAAGGCTTGGTCGATCAGACCAAAATTCAGGTTTAATATGGTATCAGCAGCCAAGATCGACGCAATTGACCGCAGGATCCTGGAAATCCTCGTCGATAATGCGCGCATTCCTCTGACAGAGCTGTCGCGCATGGTGGGGCTTTCAAAAACCCCGGTTACCCTGCGTATCCGGCAGATGGAGGCCATGGGGCTGATCACCGGTTACCGCGCCATTCTCTCTCCGATCAAGCTCGGCCTCACCCATGTCACCTATGTGACCCTGAAGGTCACGGACACGCGGGAAAAGGCGCTGCTGCAATTCAACGAAGCCGTCCGCCGTATTCCGGAAGTCGAGGAATGCTACATGATCACAGGCGGCTTTGACTACCAACTGAAGGTCCGATCGCGCGACATGATCCATTTTCGCGAGATCATGGCAGGCCGGATTTCCGAACTCCCCTTCGTCAGCTCGACAACCAGCTATGTCGCCATGGAAGCCGTTATTGAGCAAAGCTGGGTTGAACTATAAAAGACATCTCAACCCTCAATAATGGAATTACAGCACCTTGAACAGCCTCGTTCAACCGCAAGATCACCTGAGAGCGGCAATATTCAGATCGATTTCCAGCCGTAACACATTCAGCCCCGATGGCAGGGCGTTCGCCCGGCGATCTGTTCGGCAAGGGCAGTGAAATGGTGAAAAGCCGCTTCGACGAGCAGGAAGTTTCGGTCCTGGCACGGCATCCTCTCCAAGCCTCGCTCGTCTATGTGAACACCCGCATGCCGCAAACGGTGCTGAGCGAACCGGTATGGGAAGGCCGTATGACGCCGGAAGATTGTCGCGGCCTCACGCCGTTGATCTATGCACACGACAAAGCCTACGGCCGCTTCGATCTCGACCTGGAGAGAAGGGTAGGTTTCGGTAAAATCGTTGCGTAAGCAGGACCGCAAAATGGTTTACACGCGCCATAACTGTCGCAGATATTTCGACCTAAAACGTGTTCAAGGTCGCAAACGCGCATTTCTGATGAAAGAACATTCATCCTACTGTGAACCAAGTTGAAATCTGATCTCCATGCCGCTCATTCCGCTTTCCTTTGTCGTCACCGTCCTGCTGCTTGTTCTGTTCGCCCTCGTGATGAGAGCTGATCATGAAAGTGCGCCGACTGGTTCCTCACGGAACAAGCCATTTCTCGCGCTCATTTTGCTTGCAGCCTTTCAGGCGTTTTTGTCCGGCTTGCGTTGGGGATATGATATCGAGGCAACGCGGTATTTAATGCCCCTCGGCGCGGCTCTCATGCCATCGCTGGTCTATAGCGGAATTTCCAAGCTTGTACGCTCGGACGGCGGCTCACGCTATGCCCGCTTCTCGATGTACTTCATCCCGATCATCGCCATCGTCGTCATCATCGCGATCTCAATGACGACATGGGCAGGCGCGATCGATTTCATCTTGCCAATGCTTTTCATCGGCTATGCCGGAGCAATCCTGTATCTCATGCGGGCGGGGCCGGATGTTTTGCAAAGAG
The DNA here is from genome assembly GCF_006516955.1 of Martelella alba. Classification (GTDB taxonomy): domain Bacteria; phylum Pseudomonadota; class Alphaproteobacteria; order Rhizobiales; family Rhizobiaceae; genus Martelella; species Martelella alba. The sequence goes on along the minus strand of NZ_VHLG01000010.1, from coordinate 33,431 downwards.
CGCCGTTTGAAAATGCCGTGCCCATCCATCGCGTGTTCATCTTTGCCGCTCTCGCTTTGGTGCTGTCGGCCCTGCTCGACCTCAGCGTTTCCCTCGATATCGCCTGGACCCATGGCGAATACGCGCCGAGCTTGGTGGTTTTCGGCAATCTTCTTGCCCTGCTCATCCTGTCTATTCCAGGATTTATCGTCGTTCAAAGCCGAACATCCGTCGAGGCCGAGGATCCCAAACCACAGCTCGCCGGTCTTGAAGACAAGCAAACGCTCGATGTGGTCGCCGCACTGATGACCACCAGGTCTCTCTATCGTGACCCGGACCTCAATCTCGACCGGCTGGCGCGAAAAGCGCTGATTCCGGCACGGCAGATTTCCGCGGCAATCAACCGTGGAACTGGCAAGAACGTCTCGCAATATGTCAACGAGTTCCGCGTTGACGAAGCGTGCCGCCTGCTTGCAGATACCGACAGATCGGTAACCGAGATCATGCTTGAGGCCGGGTTTCAGACAAAGTCCAATTTCAATCGCGAATTCCGTCGTGTCACTGACATGACACCGGTTGAATGGCGACAACGGCAAATGGCAAGAAATCCCGACTGAACCGGCCGGCTGCACGGACTAAATCGCGATCAAGCACGTCCGCTATCGCGTTCAAGGTCGAGATTGGGCATCTGAGCCGGCGATAGTGCCGGCATGAACACACTCAACGAGCAAGACCGCAAACTTGCGGAGACACTCCGGTCCCTCTCGCTGGAACCACCTCCGCAAGCGCCTCCACAACGCCGCAAACACTTATGGTGGCTCACCGCAATTCCGCTCTTCGCCCTCATCGCGGCGGGCGCCATGGTAGAACAGCCGGACCTGGTCGATCACATCAGACTGGCGCTTACCAGTCAGCAACCTTCGACGGCGATCACGCACGGCCAGGAAAATGAGACCGGCCCCTCTTCCTCAGCGAAGAATGCTGATGCAGCAACCCAACAAAGAATACAGCCGCCGGCGACAGGCGAGATTGCCGGCTCCGGCTTTGTCGTCGCCCCGCGCTCAACGGTCGTCTACTCCAAATATGAGGGAACGGTAACGGGGATCTCGGTCGAAGTCGGCGATCGGGTCATCGCTGGCCAGATCCTTGTCACGATCGATAATGCCACCGCCCATCTGTCGCTGGAACAGGCCGAGGCCGCCAGGGTCTCGGACGTGATCACTCTGAGGGGCAAGAAAATCGCGCTGGAAGAGGCGTCGGCTTCGCTCAACCGCTACAGGCTGCTGGCAAAGGGCAATGTCGTTTCCGCAAAGGAGCTTGAGGAGGCCGAAATCGCCTGGCGTACGGCGCAAAACGTCGTTGACCAAGCCACACAAGCGATCCGGCAGGCCGATCTTGCTGTGGAAAAGGCAAGGCAGCATATCGAAGCGCTGGTTGTGCGCGCACCTTTCGCCGGAACGGTCACACAGCTTAATGCCCATCTTGGCGACAGGGTGCTTGCCCGCGCCGACAGCGTTCGCGAAAGCCAGAGCCTCCTGACGATTGCCGATACCACCAGCATGGTGATTGACGCCGATGTCGCGGAAGCAAATCTCGACCGTCTTCGGTCCGGCCTTGCCGGTGAAGCCGTGCTCGACGGGCTTCCTGATCACCCCTTTCCTGTTGAACTGCAGAAAATTGCGCCCGTCGCTTCGCTGGAGAAAGGCACGATCGGGCTCCGCCTGTCGCTGATCAATCCACCGGATGGCATCCGGCCTCAGATGGCGGCGCGCATTCGTATCACAATTCCACAATCCAAATCCGCATCGGGAGAACTGACGCCATGACACTCGCAAACCGGGAAAACCCCTATATTTCGCTAAAGGCCGTGCGGAAAGCATACGCCATCGGCGGCGAGATGATCCCAATCTTTGCCAATCTCGACATGGATATCCCACGCGGTGATTTTGTCGCCATCATGGGTCCGTCCGGATCGGGTAAATCGACGCTGCTCAACATGCTGGCCGGTATTGAAGCTCCCGACGCGGGCGCAATTCGCATCGGCAACGCCAGGTTAGACCGGCTGGGTGAAGCAGCGCGCTCGGCATGGCGGGCTCACAACATGGGCATCGTTTTCCAATTCTACAATCTCCTGCCGATGCTGACGGCGGCAGAAAATGTTGAGCTGCCTTTGCTGCTGAAGCCGATTTCCGCTGCGCAGCGCAGCGCGCGCGTGGCCACGGTTCTCGATCTTCTCGGTCTTGCAGGCCGTGAAAAGCAATATCCCTCCCTGATGTCGGGTGGCCAGCAGCAGCGGGTCGGCATTGCGCGTGCGATTGCCGCCGATCCGGCGTTGCTGCTCTGCGACGAGCCGACCGGCGATCTCGATCGCAAATCCGCAGACGATGTTCTGGACATGCTGCGCCTTCTGAACCGAGAGCTGGGAAAGACCATCGTCATGGTCACCCACGATCCCCGCGCAGCCCTTTATTCTCGCCGGACGCTGCATCTCGACAAGGGCGCGTTCGTCGAAGAAACGAGGGCTGCGTGATGCGTTTCCTCAGCCTTGCCAGAAAGAATGCATGGCGCAAGCCCATGCGCACAGCGATGCTGATCTTCTGCGTCGCTGTCGCCTTCCTGATCTACAGCCTGACGGGCAGTTTTCTCGCCGGTACGCAAGGCAGCGCTGGCGCAAGCGACAACCTTCTCGGTGTGAAGAATGCCGCAGGGCTCACCCAGCCTTTGCCAATGGCATATCTGACGCGGATTGCCTCTGCGCCCGGCGTCGCGGCTGTCAGCTATGCGACCCGCCTGCGCGGCTTTGTGGAGATAGAAAAGAATGGTGTCGCCGTCAGCGCCGCGGACCCTGAAACAATATTCAAGGTCAGCGGCAAGGAGCTTGGCCTGACGCCTGAACTGGTTTCCGCGCTCTCAGACACAGGGGACAAGGTTCTCGTCGGCCGGGCGCTGGCGAAGGCGCAAGGCTGGACTGTCGGGCAGCACATCACCCTCACCGCCTTCCAGGTAGCCAGAAAGGACGGCGGACGGAACTGGCCGTTTGAGATTGCCGGCATCTTTGACGGCGAAAATGCCAGCACCGACACCTATTTCATCCTCGCCAACTATTCCTATATCAACGCTTCCCGGGCGGCGGGCAAAGATACGGTCGATGTTTTCGCGGTGCGGCCTGCAGCGGGTGTATCACCCGGCATACTCGCTGCCAAAATCGACGCGCTGTTTGCCAATTCGGCTACGCCAACGCGGACCCAGTCGGAAAAGCAATTTCTCGAAGCCTTCCTGCGTCAGTATGCCGATATTGGATTGATCATACATCTGGTTACCGGCGCGGCCTTCATCACTCTCATCATGATCATCATCAATGCCATGGCTTTTGCCGTGCGCGAGCGGAGTTTCGAGATCGGTGTCCTCAAAACTCTTGGCTTTTCTAGCGCTCGGATTTTGATGCTCGTCCTTTCCGAAACCCTTGTCATCTTTGCCGCAGGCAGCGCGCTCGGCTTCATACTGGCAAAACTAGGCACCGTTTTCAGCGGACCAGCATTGGGTCTCGTCTTTTCCTTCGCGGTGTTTGCGAAGGGCGTTGCGATTGCCGCTTCCCTAGGCTTGGCGACCGGACTGATCCCCGCCATCAACGCCATGCGTATTCCCATCACCACAGCATTCAGAGTGAGATAGAGATGATGTCCAAGCTGAAACAGATATCCGCGATGGTCAAAGTCAACCTGCTGAGCCTGCCGCGACGTTTTCCACTCGCCATTTCCATGGCGCTTTCCGTGACACTCGTCGTCTGCACGCTCACCGGTTTCCTGTCTATGGCAGCAGGATTTGAAAATGCGCTGAACGTTACGGGTTCTCCTTCTGTCGCGGTCATTCTCGGCGGCGGAACCAATCAGGAGAACGGTTCCGATATTCCGGCGGATGTGATCCGCACCATCGAGGCAATGTCAAACCATCTTGAAGTCCAGCGGGATGCGGCTGGCAATCTGGTCATGTCGCGCGAAATTGTCGTGCCAGTGGACATGCGGCAAGACGGGGCCAACAGCGCGAAAGTCCTGGCCTTGCGCGGCATGGACCCGGCCGGTTTGTCTCTTCGCGACGGGATCGCCCTGACGGCCGGTCGCCTTCCCGCGTCTGGCAGCCGCGAAATCGTCGTCGGAGACAGGATCGCGTCGGAATTTACGACCCTCGCAATCGGCAGCAAGGTGCGGCTGGGTGCGGTGGATTGGACGGTGGTCGGGCATTTTTCAGCGCATGGCAGCGCCTTTGAGTCCGAGTTGTGGGCGGATCTCGATGCCGTCCGTTCGACCTTCGACAAACAAGGCCAGGTGCAGAGTTTGCGTCTGCGTCTTATAAACGGGGATGGGATCACCAAACTCAAAACCGCGTTGGACGGCATCACCGCAACGCCTCTGGTCATCCTGTCCGAGGCTGATCTATATGCCGGGCAGTCGTCCAGAACAGCCAATCTCATCCGGCTGTTCGGATGGCCGCTTGCACTGCTTATGGCCCTTGGCGCAACCGCCGGCGCATTCACCACGATGATGAGTTCAGTATCCGACCGAACGGTCGAAATCGCTACGGTGCGTGCGCTCGGGTTCAGCCGCCTGTCGGCCTTTGTCGCGACCTGGGTCGAGGCCATTGTGCTTGCCGCAGCCGGTGTCACGATCGGTCTTGCCGCATCATGGCTCCTGTTCAACGGTTGGCGCGCCAGCACGATCGGTGCCAACAATGTCAACATGGCTTTCCAGCTTGCTGTGAATGCGCATGTGATGTTGACGGCTGGCCTGTTGGGACTTGCAATTGGCATGATCGGAGGCTTAATTCCCGCCTTCTCCGCCACCCGGCTGCCCCTCGTAAAAGCTCTGCGCGCCAGAGCCTGATATAGCGGCTATCAGAAATGAGGTGGCAAACTCTCTACCTTTCGAAGGAATATCGCTGCTCCGTCTAGATCTGCAATGCCCCGCTGTAGATCCTATGCAGGCTCACTGCGGAAAGATCGTCTAGAATTTTGCGTACTGGCGTTAGCCGCATCATTATTCCGTCGTCACCAACGCGGCGCAAATGAACAGGCGGGCGAAACCGAAGTCGCGCCCGCCTGAAACAGCCTCAAAAACACCATTCAGCCCGGCTGGCCGTAATAGGCGTTCTTGCCGTGCTTTCTGAGGAAATGCTTGTCCAGCAATTCCTGCTCGATATGCTGCAGGCCGGGGTTCAGCTGCATCGACATCATCGCCATATGGGCGATGCATTCGACGGCAACCGCGACTTCAACCGCCTTGGCCACCGATTTACCCCATGTGAAAGGCGCGTGGCGATTGACCAGAACGCCCGGGAAATCCAGCGGATCGAGCCCCTTGAAGCGCTCAAGGATGACATTGCCGGTTTCCCATTCATAGGCGCTGGCGATTTCTTCGGCAGTCATTTTCCGGGTCACCGGAATTTCGCCGTAGAAATAATCCGCATGGGTTGTGCCGAAATTCGGGATCGGCCTGCCCGCCTGGGCAAAGGCGGTGGCATGGCTGGAATGGGTATGCACCACACCACCGATACTCTCAAATGCCATCAGCAGGCAGCGATGGGTCGGCGTGTCCGACGAGGGGCGCATATTCCCCTCGACGATCTTGCCCTCGAAATCGACCACCACCATGTTATCGGGCGACAGTTCGTCGTAATCGACACCGCTCGGCTTGATGGCGAAAACGGCGCGGTCACGATCCGCCGCACTGGCATTGCCGAAGGTCAGGTTAATCAGCCCGTGTTTCGGCAGCGCGATATTGGCTTCATAGGCCTCGCGCCGGATCTCCTTGTATACAGACATCCGCCCCTCCTTAAGACCTGAAGCCCTTGGCGATATGCCAGTAGACTTCGTTGGTCATCAGGTCCTGCTTGAATTGCGGGATCGTCGTGTCGGCATTGATCACCGCCAGCTCGATACCGGCCATGGTGGCAAAGTCTTCCAGCATTTCGGTGGTGACATCGAAGGAGAAGGCGGTGTGATGCGCGCCGCCGGCAAGGATCCAGGACTGCAGCGCCGTCTTGAAATCCGGCTTGCATTCCCAGACCGCACTGGCCACCGGCAGGTTCGGCAGAGCGGGATGTTCGACTGTCGTCACCTCATTGACCAGCAGGCGGAAACGGTTGCCCATATCCATCAGGCTCGCCGAAACCGCGTCACCAAGACGGGAATCGAACACCAGACGGACGGGGTCAGCCTTGCCGCCAATGCCGAGCGGATGGATTTCCACCTTGGGCTTGTCGGCAGCGATCGTCGGGCAAACTTCCAGCATATGCGAGCCGAGCACCTGCTCGGCGCCGGGGACCATGTGATAGGTATAATCCTCCATGAAGGAGGTGGCGCCGGACAGGCCATGGCCCATCACCTTCAGCGCACGCACCAGCGCCACCGTCTTCCAGTCGCCCTCACCGGCAAAACCGAAACCGGCCGCCATCATCCGCTGCGAGGCAATGCCCGGCAGCTGCTCAACGCCGTGCAGATCCTCAAATGTGTCGGTGAAGCCCTTGAAGCCGCCTTCGGCGAAGAAGGCCTTGAGCGCCAGTTCCTGGCGGGCGGCATGCAGTAGCGAATGATGCTTGTCGCCGCCTTTCTTCAGCACCGGCATCACATCATAGATCGTCTCATATTCGGCGGCGAGCGCTGCAACATCGCTGTCAGCGATGCCGGACATCACGTCGACCAGATCCATGATGCCGTAACCGGAAACCGAAAAGCCGAAGGCCATTTCGGCGGCGACCTTGTCGCCTTCCGTCACCGCAACCTCGCGCATATTGTCGCCGAAGCGGCAGAAGCGACCGCCCTGCCAGTCGTGCCAGGCACGTGCGGCGCGCATCCAGGCATCAATGCGGGCGTGAACATCCGGGTCGGTCCAGTGGCCGACAACAACCTTGCGGCCAAGCCTCAGGCGCGAATGGATGAAACCGGCCTCGCGGTCACCATGGGCGGACTGGTTGAGGTTCATGTAATCCATATCGATCGTATCCCACGGCAATTCGCGGGCAAATTGGGTATGGAGATGCATGAAGGGTTTGGTGAGCTGCGACAGGCCGCGGATCCACATCTTGGCCGGCGAGAAGGTGTGCATCCACAAGATCAGTCCGCCGCATTCCGGATCGGCATTGGCGCGGATGCACAGATCCGTCACCTCGGCGGTGGATTTGGCCACCGGCTGGGTGACGATTTCAAGCGGCAGACCGGCTTCCTTCGACAGATAGTCGGTAATCTTCGCCAGCTGCTGATCCACCTGAGCCAGGGTTTCCGGGCCATAAAGGTGCTGCGAGCCGCAGACGAACCAGATTTTGACAGGCTTCAAGCCGAGCATGATCATTCCCTTTCAAAACTTCAAATGCTTGCCGACGGCCGGGCGTTACGCCCTGGCTTCGTCGCGAATATCGATGAGTTCCTTCATCACGGTGGAGAAATCGGCATCGCGGGTGACGCCGCCAAAGCCGTCATGCAGCGTGATGTAGAGCCCGTAGAGTTTCTCGTAGACGGCGACATTTTCCGGGATCGGATCGTAGCGGATATCCTTCAGTCCCGTCATTGCTGCCGTGGTTTCTGCCAGTGTGTCATGAACACCGGCAACCGAGGCGGCAGCCACAGCCGCACCCAGCGCGCAGGTCTGGGCCGAGCGGGTCACCAGCATCGAGCGGTTCATCACATCGGCATAGATCTGCATCAGCATCGGATTTTTCTCGGCAATGCCGCCGGCGCAGACCACCTCATTGATCGGCACCCCGAAATCGGTCATCCGCTCGACGATGGCGCGGGCACCAAAGGCGGTTGCCTCCACCAGCGCGCGGTAGATTTCCGAACGCGTGGTGTAGAGCGTCTGCCCCATGATCAGACCGGTCAACCGCTGGTCAACGAGAATGGTGCGATTGCCATTGTTCCAGTCAAGCGCAATCAGCCCGCTCTGACCCGGCTTCATGGCGGTTGCCTCTTCCGTCAGCTCGGCATGCAGCGAGGCATCGCCCTTGCAGACGCGTTCAACCCACCATTTGAAAATATCACCGACGGCAGACTGGCCCGCCTCGATACCGAAATAGCCGGGCAGGATCGAGCCCTCGACAATGCCGCAGAGACCCGGGATCGTGTCCGTCCCGCTCGACGGCGGCACCACGGCGCAGTCGCAGGTGGACGTGCCGATGACCTTGACCAGCATGCCTTCGCGAATGCCACAGCCGATCGAGCCCAGATGATTGTCGAAAGCACCGGTGGCAATCATGATCCCTTCCGGCAGGCCGAGCTTTTCCGCCCAGTCAGCCGAAAGCGACCCGGCAGGTGTGGCGATATCCTGCGCCGTCTCGTAAAGCCGGTCGCGCAATCTGGCGATCTTCGGATCGAGCATTGCGAGGAATTCCTTGTCGGGAAGCCCGCCCCATTTCGGATTATAGAGCCCCTTGTGACCGGCAGCACAGACACCGCGGCGAATATCGGCGGGCTTTTCGACGCCGGAAAGCACGGCCGGGATCCAGTCGGCAATTTCCACCCAGGACGCAGCGGCATCGAAGACAGCCGGATCGACATTGAGGCAGTGCCAGATTTTCGACCACCACCATTCCGACGAATAGGTATCGCCGACCATGGCGAGATATTGCGGCCGTTCCGCTTTGCCAAGCTCGGTGATCCTGCCGGCCTCGCGCCATGAGGTGTGGTCCTTCCACAGCCAGCAATAGGCGTTGAGATTGTCGGTGAAACGCGGATCCATGGCGAGCGCACGGTTTTCAGCATCCACCGGCAGCGGGCTCGACCCCGTCGTATCAACGCCGATACCGACCACGCGCTCCGGCGAAAAATCGGGATGGCTTGACGCGGCAGCAAGTGCCCCCTTCACACTTGCTTCAAGACCGGCGAGATAATCGGCCGGGCTCTGGCGGGCGAGAAGCGGATTTGCCGGATCGAGCAGCACGCCCTGATCGCCGCTTGGATAATTGAACACATGGGTTCCGTATTCGAAGCCATCATCACAGCCGACGACGAGGGCGCGAACGGAATTCGTGCCATAATCAAGGCCGATCGAAAAGGCTTTATTGGCCCTGGACATTGCGGTGTACTCCCTGCTGGGACTGTTTTTATGGGTTGTAGACACCATCGGCGCGTTGACCACGCCGATGGTCTTTGTGATCAGATCAGGCCGGAGCGCTGCGCGCCACGGTCAGCTTGAGGAGCCCCTTCTGCAGCAAGATGAAGAGAAGAAGGAGAATGCCGATTGCCATCTTGGTCCACCAGCTCGAAAGCGTCCCGTCAAAGACGATGTAAGTCTGGATCAACCCCATGGTCAACACGCCGAACAGCGTGCCAAAAACATAGCCGGCGCCACCCGTCAGCAGCGTTCCGCCGATGACAACGGTGGCAATCGCCGACAGTTCCGTGCCGACGGTGGCCAGCGGATAGCCCGAACCGGTATAGATGGCGAAAACAATGCCGCCGAGCCCGGCCATGAAACCGGAAAAGGCATAGATGGCGATCGTCGTCTGGCCTACCTTTGCGCCCATCAGCTTGGCCGTCTGCTCACCGCCGCCAATGGCGAAGATGGAGGCGCCGAAGCGGGTCTTGTGGGCGACGATATGGCCGATGACAAAGGCAAGCAGCATGATGATGCCGATCAGCGTCAGCCGCCCCTTGCCCGGCATAATCCAATAGGTCTTCTGCAATGCCTTGAAGAAGGGATCGGCAATCGGAATGGAATCGATCGTCATCATATAGGCAACGCCGCGCGCCAGAAACATGCCGGCCAGCGTGACGATAAAGGCCGGCATGGCAAGTTTATGGATCAAAAAGCCCATCGCCGCACCGAAAGCGGTGGTGACCACCAGCAGCATGGCAAAGACGATCAGCGGATGCAGTCCGGTATCACGCAGCAGAACCGCGATGAAGACCCCGGAAAAGGCAATCACCGAACCGACCGAGAGGTCAATACCGCCTGACAGGATCACCACCGTCATGCCGACGGCAACAATGCCAAGATAGGCATTATCGGTGAGCAGATTGCCGACAACACGGGTCGACAGCATGGTCGGGAATTGCGTGTAGCAGATCGCATAGGCAACGACGAAAATCGCGATGGTGGCAAACAGCGGATAAAGACGCGGATTTTTCATTTTGCCCCCCTGCGAACAGCCGGATCATTCGTCGTGGCAGATGCACCGCGACGGAAGAAATCCTGACGGAAGAATTTCAGGTCACCAACGATATTGGGTGACTGCATAACCAGAATAATGACCACCAGCGCCGCCTTGATGACCAGATTATATTCAGACGGAAAGCCCGCCAGCAGAATGCCGGTATCAATGGTCTGGATGATCAGTGCGCCAATGACGGAAGCCGATATCGAGAACCGGCCGCCAAGCAGCGAATTGCCGCCAATGACGGTTGCCAGAACCGCATCGAGTTCAAGCCAGAGGCCCGCATTATTGGCATCCGCCCCGCGAATATCGGCTGCGGTGATGATGCCGGCAACGGCAGCGCAAAGGCCTGACGCCATATAAACGGCGATCAGCAGCACCCGCGCATTGACGCCGGCAAGCGAGGCCGCCTTCATGTTGACGCCGACGGCTTCGACCAGAAGACCAAGCGCGGTGCGCCGCATGACCAGAATGGCAATCACGGCAGCCAGGAACCAGATCACGGTTGGCACCGGAATGCCGAACAGAGCGCCGGAGCCGAGCCAGGCAAAACCCGGCGCGTTGAAGGTGAGGATCCGGCCCTCGGTGATCAGCTGGGCGATGCCGCGTCCCGAGATCATCAGGATCAGCGTCGCAACAATCGGCTGAATGCCGATAAAGGCAACCAGCGTGCCGTTGAAAAGTCCGGCAATCAGCCCGGCGACCAGCGCCATGAAGATCGCGGCCGGAATGCCGTAGCCCGCCGTCAGCGTGGCAGCGGCAACCGCGCCGGTAATGGCAATCACCGTACCGACCGAAAGGTCGATGCCCTTGGTAGCGACCACCAGTGTCATGCCTATGGACAGGAGTGCCACGGGTGCTGCCCGTTTCAGCACATCAATGACCGGACCGACAAAGCGGCCGGAGGAATAATCGACCTGCAAAAAGGCCGGAAAGAACACCGAAACCAGTGCCACCAGAAAGGCCAGCGTGACAAGTTGCGGCAAGACCCGCTTGATTCCCTGCGGCATCACGCGACCTCCTCTTGTTTCTTCGAGGTGGCAATCGCCCGGACGATATTGTCGGAGACGATCTCTTCGCCGACCAGTTCGGCAACATGGGCGCGATCGCGCACCACGATCACCCGGTCGGCAACCGCGATCAGTTCGTCAAGCTCGGACGAGATCACCAGGATAGACATGCCCTCGGCGGTGATTTCCTGGATCAGATGCAGAATTTCCGCATGCGCGCCGACATCGATGCCGCGCGTCGGCTCATCGAGAATGAGAAAGCGCGGGTTCATCGCCAGCCAGCGCGCCAGCACCACCTTTTGCTGGTTGCCGCCGGACAGTTCGCCGATCGGTTTCTCCGGACCTGACGTCCTGATATCGAGTTTTTCGATATAGTCGGCGACAATCCGGTCCTGTTCTGCGCGCGGGATCGGCCGCGCCCAGCCGCGTCTGGCCTGCATGGCCAGCGCGATATTCTCACGGATCGAAAGATCGGCGATAATGCCGTCGGTCTTGCGATCTTCCGGGGCAAAGCCGAAACCGGCAGCGATCGCGTCACGCGGGCTTGTGATTTTCAGCGGCCCCTTCTGATCCGAAATCGTGCCGGTCTGGGCATGGCGCACGCCGAAAACCAGCTGTGCGGTTTCGGTTCGCCCGGAGCCCAAAAGCCCGGCAAGGCCGACAACTTCGCCCTTGTGAACATCGAGATCAAAGGGTTCGACCACATTCTTGCGACCGAGACCACGCATGGTCAGGATCGGTTCCGCACCGACCCGGCCTTCCGTTGGCCGCCTTGCGCCCTCGCCTTCCTCGCCTTCCAGCTCACGGCCAAGCATATGCGAAATCAGCCGGACCCGGTCGAGATCGGCCGTCTTCTCGGTGACGATCTTGCGACCATTGCGCAGAACCGTGATCCGGTCCGTCAGTTCAAAGACCTGATCGAGAAAGTGGGAGACAAAAATAATGCCCAACCCCTCATCGCGCAGCCGGCGCACAACATCAAAAAGCATGCGCACTTCGCGGGTATCGAGACTGGCCGTAGGCTCGTCAAGGATCAACACCTTGCCGGAAAGCGCCACGGCGCGAGCAATGGCGATAATCTGCTGTACCGCGACGGAATAGCTGCCGAGATCGCGACTGACATCAATATCAAGGCCGTAGCCTTCAAGCATTTTCAGCGCTTCGATCTTCATGGCGCGGTTATCGATCACACCGAAACGGCGCGGCTCGCGGCCAAAGGTCAGATTCTGCGCGACGGTCAGATTGGGAAGGAGGTTAACCTCCTGATAGACGGTTCCGATGCCCAGTTCCTGCGCTTCCGACGTGGAGCGCGGTGAGATCGGCTCGCCATTGAGCGTGACGGATCCGGCATCGCGGTGATAGGCGCCGGTCAGGCATTTGATCAGCGTCGACTTACCGGCGCCATTTTCACCCAAAAGCGCGTGGACCTCTCCTGCAACCAGCTCGAAATTGACGTGATCGAGTGCCGTCATGCCCAGAAAGGTTTTCGTCAGAGATTGAATTTCCAGTAGCATTTCACTTCACCCCGGTTCGGGCGCAAGGCCCAGGCTTGACCCGCCGGGACCGATGAAACGGCCCCGGCGGCTCGGGAGGGGACCTCAGTAACCAAGGTCCTTGCGGCGGGCATATTCGCCGGCCGGATCGTCAGCCTGGGTGTAAAGCTTCGATTCCGTCTGGATGAATTTCGGCGGCATGGTGCCGTCTTTCCAGTAGGCAGCGAGTGCATCAAAGGCCGGACCGGCCATGTTGGGGGTCAGCTCGACAGTGGCATTGGTCTCACCTTCGGACATCGCCTGGAAATAGTCCGGGACGGCATCAATCGAGACCACCAGAATGTCGGAACCGGGTTTCAGGCCAGCTTCCTTGATGGCCTGAATGGCGCCAACGGCCATGTCGTCATTATGCGAGAAGAGCGCGCAGATATTCTGCCCGCCATTTTCCGCCTGCAGGAAGCTTTCCATGACTTCCTTGCCCTGCGAACGGGTGAAATCGCCCGTCTGGCTGCGGATGATCTTGATGTTGGGATGCGATGCGACCGTGTCGTCAAACCCCTTCTTGCGGTCGATGGCAACGGAAGAGCCCGTCGTGCCTTCCAGTTCAACCACGTTGCAATCCTTGTCGCCGACCGTATCGATCAGCCAGTTGGCGGCAACTTCGCCCTCATGGACAACATTGGAGCCGACAGCCGTCATGTAAAGATCATCGGGCGCATCAACCTGGCGGTCGAGCAGGATCACCGGAATGCCGGCATCCTTTGCCTCTTCCAGCGCGCTGTCCCAGCCGGTTGCAACAACCGGTGCCAGAAAGATCGCGTCAACACCCTGCGCCACAAAGGAGCGGATTGCTGCGATCTGGTTTTCCTGCTTTTGCTGTGCATCGGAGAATTTCAGATCGATGCCACGTTCTTCAGCCTGCTGTTTGGTGATGGTCGTCTCGGCGGCGCGCCAGCCCGATTCCGATCCGATCTGCGAAAAGCCGACCGTTTCGGCCGACGCGGCAGCAGCGCTCATTGCAAGCGCGGCAACGGTCGTCAAAAGCAATGCTTTCATGAAAAGTCCTCCCAGTTATCGTCGGGCCAACCGGTCCTCCCCGGTTCACACCCGACAGAATGTCCACCCAGAAAGCGGACGATGACGCAAGCGTTCCACTCGCCGTCAGGTCAGTAAATTAGCGACAAACACCACCCTCACCACACGCGCCTCCACCTCCAGAAGCGTCCAGCGGATGTTTCGGGCACAACTGTCCTGTCCCGCTCCGGAAACCTCCGGCCGGGGCCTGCAGTCTGATTGTTCGTCAACCTCCCCTTCGGCCGCAAACAGAGCGCCCGAGCTATGGAGCGAGCAACCGCAATTTCACATTTAACGATTTAATTTCAGGGCGTTAAATAAAAATTTCGGCCAAATCGCTGAAGCCATAGTTGCAATTTTGTGCTAGACGTTCAAATGAATAATAACTCAATAGATATAGCGAAATTGGTATATCCTATGGCAGGCAAGGAGCAGATTTTCCTCGAAGACGAGTTTATCCGCAGGGGTTTACGTTTTTCGCAACTCCGGCTGATCTCGATCCTCGAACGCAGCGGCCAGATCTCGGCCGCCGCCGCCCAGCTCGGCATGACCCAGTCAGCCGCGTCGCGCCTGCTCGGCGAACTCGAACATACGGTCGGTGCCAAGCTCTATGACCGCCACGGCCGTGGTGTTGTGCTGACGGAGATCGGTTATGCCATTGCCCAGCGCGCCGTTGTCATTCTGCATCAGCTCGATGAAAGCCATCGGGAAATCGCCCAGATGGCCGCCGGCGCGCGCGGTTCGGTGCGGATGGGCGCTGTTACCGGTCCCTCACTTGAGATCGTCATGCCGGTGATCCGCGAATTGCGCCGCGATTATCCCGAAATCGAGCTGACGGTGCAGGTTGATACCTCCGACAAGCTGTCGGAGGCGCTGTTTTCCTACAATCTCGATTTCTATCTCGGCCGCCTGCCGGAGGACATGGATGCCAAGACCGTGACCATGCGCCCGATCGGTTTTGAACCGGTCAGCCTTATGGCGCGGCTCGATCACCCGCTTGCCAGTGCCGATACGTTGTCGATCGGCGATTGCCTTGATTATGACTGGGTATTGCAGCCCGCCGGATCACCATTGCGCCGCTCCATCGAGGTCCACCTTCTCGCTCACGGGCTGATGCTGCCGAAACATATTCTCGTGACCACTTCGGCACTGCTGACGCTCGCCATCATCTCCGAGACCGATGCGATCAGCCCGGTGGCACGGCCCGTCGCCGCCTTCTTTCAGAAAGACGGCATTCTCGGCGGCCGGGTCTGCCAGTTACCGCTGAAGGAGGAGATCAATGTCAGCCCCTATTCGCTGATCCAGCGCGCAGACGGTTCGCCCTCGCCGCCGGTCTGGCGGGTGCTGACACTGATCGAAAAACAGCTCGCCAATCTCTTTTCCACCCGCCAGGCCGCCACATAACCGCCCTGCCCTGGTTCAAATGGAGAAAAATCGCACCGGCATCATGGCCTCCGCTTCCCCTCCTGCTTAAGCAGGGATAAACGGAAGATATGCGCATCCGCTGCGCGATTCCTGTTCGGGGAGAACCGGCGCGGCGGATAAACGGGGGAGAGCATGACACAGATCGGCATTGCCATTGTCGGTTTCGGCAAGATTGCCCGTGACCAGCATCTGCCGGCGATCGCCGCCGATCGCCACTTTCGACTGGCTGGCGTTGTCGACCCGCTCCTGCCCGATGATATCAGCCCCGCCTTTGCCTCGATGGACGCACTCCTTGAGGCCGATCGCAATGTCGATGCCTTTGCCCTCTGCGTTCCCCCGCATGTCCGCTTCCCGCTGGCCATGGCGGCGCTGAAGGCTGGCTGCCATGTGCTGCTCGAAAAGCCGCCCGCCACAAGCCTGACAGACATGGCGAAGCTCAAACGGGAGGCAGAAGACCGGGGGCTTACCCTCTTCACCAGCTGGCATAGCCGCTTTGCCCCGGCTGCCGAACCAGCCCGCCAGTTGCTCGGGCAATGCATGGTCCGGTCCGCGACGTTGCGCTGGAATGAAGATGTGCGCCGCTGGCATCCACACCAGACCTGGATCTGGCGCCGTGAGAGCTTTGGCGTTTTTGATAGCGGTATCAATGGCTTGGCGCTCTTGAACCATATTCTGCCGGTACCGTTGCAGCTAGAATCCGCCCGCCTCGTTTACCCCGAAAGCCGCAATGCGCCGATCGCCGCATATCTGAAGCTTGCAGGCGCTGACGGCCTGCCCGTCACGGCAGAATTCGACTGGCGGCAAACCGGTGACGATAACAAAACCATCCTCATCGAGACCGATGATGGTCTCGTTGCCATCGATCGCAGCGGCATGCGGCTGCAGCACAACGGCGAGATCATCTGCGATCAGGCTGAACAGGAATATGCAACGCTCTACCGTCATTTCGCCGCTCTGATCGCCGCCGGCCAAAGCGATGTCGACACAAGCCCTCTGGTGCAGGTTACCGATGCCTTTGCCCAGGGCCTGCGCGAAAATGGCCTCGCTTTTTGCGGATAGGATGGATCCCACTTCGGGAAAACACACCGCACATAACGGCAATCTGTCGCAAATGCGCGCCCTTCCATTGAAACGCGGTCACCAGCTGACCATGTGACAAGAGCCAAGATCTTTCATGCCGCTCAACTTCTCACCGCGGCATTAAAATCCGTCTCGTTTCATCAAGGGAGAATTCCATGACCGACGCGGCTCAATCCGGCACATTCAAAATCGGCGACGATCTCACGGTTAACCGGCTCGGCTTCGGCGCCATGCGCATCACCGGCACGGGCGTCTGGGGCGAACCCGCAGACAGGGACGAGGCGCTCAGAACGCTGAAGCGCCTGCCCGAACTCGGCGTCAATTTCATCGATACAGCAGACAGTTACGGGCCGGATGTGTCCGAATGGCTGATCCGCGAGGCCCTGTATCCCTATTCCGGGCTCACCATCGCCACCAAGGGCGGGCTGACCCGCACCGGACCGGGTATCTGGCCACCTGTCGGACGACCGGAATATCTGCGTCAGCAGGTGCACAAGAGCCTGCGCAACCTCAAGCTGGAGCAGATTCCGCTCTGGCAGCTTCACCGGATTGACCCGAAAGTCCCCGCTGACGAGCAGTTCGGCGCTATTGCCGAATTTCTGAAAGAAGGCTTGATCGCCCATGCAGGTCTCTCGGAAGTCTCGGTTTCTGACATCAAGGCAGCCTCAAGCCATTTCAAGGTCGCCACAGTGCAAAACCGGTACAATCTCGTCGATCGCACCAGCGAAGCCGTGCTCGATTATTGCGAAGAAAACGGGATCGGCTTCATTCCCTGGTTTCCGCTCGCTGCCGGCGCACTGGCCGGGCCGGGCACGATCATGGATGACATCGTCAAGGCCCATAATGCCACGCCGGGCCAGGTCGCTCTTGCCTGGGTCCTGCGACGTAGCCCGGTCATACTGCCGATTCCCGGTACATCCAAGCGCGCACATCTGGAAGAAAATGTCGCCGCAGCAGCCCTCAAGCTGACGGATGCCGAATTTGCTGCGCTCGACAGCGCCGGCCGTGCCGCCTTTGCCGAAAAGCAGAAATAGCCAGCCATGAACGCCGCCCCTGTGGCGGCGTTCATAGCCTCCGCCCATCGTTTGGCCTTCCCTGCACCCGCTCCAGAGAGAAATCCCCTCCGCAATGTGATGCATTCGGCAATGACGGGCAGCAGCCGGCCCCGTCCGTCAACAGTTCTGAAATTTCGGTTGTGCTCTTGCGATCCTGTCGGCAAATATGGCCGTTTCCTGCCGCCGACGATGGAGAGGACAAACGCATGAGACCGGATTGCTTGACAGGCGGCATTGGCCACCTCTTCGCTGTCTTTCTGGCTTTTCTCGGCGCCGGGCCCGTTCTGGCGATCGCCGGTGATGTTCCGCTCACCGTCTTGAACGGCGTACATCCGATTGTCCGCGTCTCCATCAACGGGGCAGCCCCGATCGCCATGCTGGTTGACACGGGTGCGGCAAGAACAATGGTCGCGCCGGATTATTTCCGGCCGGGCAAAGTTTCACTTTGCTTTGAAGACGGAACCTGCGTCTCCGACAGCCTCAAGGCAGCCGATAGCCCCTACAGCCTGGCGCGCCCCGGCTATATCAATGGCCTTATCGGCTACAGCGCACTCGCCAAACTTCAGTTCACGCTCGACTATCGTGCTGGCCGCATGATTATCGGCACCCTGCCCGCCGGTAAGGACACCGCAAGCCTGCCCTTTGCCATCGATCACACAAGCCGCCCTCATATGGCTGTTTCTGTCGGCAGGCGCACCTTCGAGAAGGTTCTGCTCGATACGGGCTCATCCTATACCCGCGTCAAGAGCACAACCGGCATGGCTTACCGGAGCGATAGCATCGAATATTCCATCCAGATGAAGCGCCGTGAAAAGACGACCCTTTCAGCCCCCATGCCTGTCTGTGTGCAGACGGTCTGTGCCAGCAATGTGATTGTCCAGAAAGCTTCATGGGCTGCCATCGGTGGAAGCTTTCTCAACCGCTTCCGGGTTGGCATCGATGGACCGGGAAACCGTCTGCTGCTGGCGCGCCAGCCGGACACGCCGCTGGAAGCAGCCGCACCTCTGCGCCGCTATGGCCTGCAAATCAGTACGGCAGACGCCAGCGACATCGTCTATATCCGTCGCGGCTCGGCCGCCGCCAGAGCGAAGCTTGCCACCACAGACCGGATTGCTGCCATCAACGGGAAACCAATCGAAACCCTCGGCTATATCGGCGCCATTGTCACGATGGAGCAGGCAGCGCATGTCGAGCTGACATTGCAGGACGGTCGCCGGGTCTCGCTGTGACGCCGAACCGAACCATACCCCTTGCCTTCTGCCGGTGTTCAGGTCGCGCGGGCCTCGGCAATGGCAGCGCTCAGGACATCTGCACCGATAACACCGGGGAACAATGTCTTGTCGACGATATAGGAGGGCGTGCCGATAAAGCCGAAAGCATCTGCCTGAAGATAATTGCGATCCAGCAGACCGTTGATTTTTCGGCTATTGCGCTTCACAGCCGTGGATAGCGCATCCATGTCAAGGCCGGCATTGGTGAGGATTGTGTCAACCGTCGTCATTTCCAGCCGCCCGGTTGCCCGCATCAAGGCATCCAGCCCCGCCTCATACTGGCCAAGCTGGGCAGCACCTAAAACACATTGCGCCGCATAGGCAGAAACCGGGCCGAAGATCGGCCAGTCCTTCATCACCAGCCGTGTATTGCCATCATCGGAAATCGCCTTGCGCAACATCGGATAATCGCGTTTGCAATAGCTGCACTGATAGTCAAAATAGACCACCACGGTGACATCGCCGTCAGGATTGCCGATAACCGGTGCGTCTTTGTCAAACAGCACGGCCCTGGGACTTGGCTGTTCTTCCGCATGGCCAATACCTGCCGACAGAAGCGGAACTGTTGCCCCCATGACAGCAAGAAATCCTCTGCGCGAAATCATCCAAATCTCCCTCTTTTCTCATCAGGACACATCCCGGCCAGCTGCCGCAATGCCAAAAAAGCAATCATAGATTGATATTAAAATATGGACACTTTATGGTTTTATTCCGGGCTCCGCCCTGGAGAACACAGACAAAGCGTCAGCACTTGAGCCTGAAATCACATCAAATGTCAAAGACCGGCGGCCGATGCCGCCGGTCTTTAGCTTAGATCTTGCCGACAATATTGATGAACCAGCCGCGATCATTATAGGTCTGATCTGCAAGGTCATCACTGAAACTGCCGAAATTATAGCCGCCGCCGACCTTGAGATTCTCGCCGACCTGGCGATAGACACCGGCGAGCGCCCCATAGCGGACACTATCGCTGCTGGGCTGATACAGAACCCGCCCTTCTGTGAGGAGGTCCCATTTTTCCACCACATGGAAGTCGGCCCGCAGCACGGCCAGCTGTGCGTTGGAGTTTTGCCAGCCTGCGAGATAAAGGCCCTTCTGCGGATCGCTGACCTGCTGATTGGACTGGCCGATGCGGAAACCATATTTCGCCCCCAGCGTCAGCATCTTGGCCGCTTCAAACTCAACATCAGCCGAGAAGATATGCGAACGCTGACCTGGGTCGTTTCTTTCGGTGCTACGCGTTCTGCCATTGCTGTCCGGCAGGTTGTAGACGAAATTATAGCGGAACAGGGCATTGAAACGATCATTGTCGATCGGCCGATAGGCATAGCCGATCGAGCCGTTGATATAGTCGCCCACCGTGGAATAGGCGTTGTCACCCTTGTTGTTGTAGGCGGCATCAATGCTGGTCAGCAAACGCCAGTTGTCATTCGTGCGATAATTCAGGAAGCCGGTTGCAAGATAGGTGTCGACATCGCGGCGACCATCATCAGAATTCTGGAAGATGGTTTCGCCGCGCAACCGCATTGAAATACCGGAATTCTTGTCGTCATCATAGCTATAGGCCAGAGCAAAGGAATCACGGTTGGAATCGGCATTTTTGAGACCGGTGCTGGGGTTGATCGTGTTGTCGATCACCTGGCCGCCAGCATAGGAGGCCTCAACGGTCCTGACAGCGTCAGGCGCAAATTTGATGCCATAGGTTTTCGACATGTCATTGCGCTCGCCGTAAAGATCATAGCTGTTTTCGGCATAGGCACTCCACATGTCATTCAGCTGTTTTTCCGCACCAACAACCAGCCGTCCGAGATCACGACCGGAAAGGTCATAGGAGCGGTTCCAGTCATAGGCACGATCCGGATCCAGGACATAATTCATATAATAGCGGTCTGTATCGCTGGTCTTGTAGGAAAGCCCGACCAGACCACCGAGCCCCGTCGTCCCATAAGAGACTTCGGCATTCGCCCCGAGCCGCTCGGTGAGCTGATAATTGGTACCGATACCGCCACGGTCATTGCGCATGATATTGCCCTGACGGTTGGCCGTGACCTGCCCGAAACCGTAGATCTTGCTGACCTCGTCGTTGAGCAGATAAGACGCTCTGACACCCGTATCCAGGCGTCGTCCATCGGTGCCATAGCGACCGGCCTCACGTTCGGACGGATCGCGCTGCACGACATAGCCAAGTCCGAAGGACATCGTCAGCCGATCGTTGATTTCCTTCGACAGCGACGCCTTTCCGTTCTGCTTGGTGCGGCCGGCAACGACACTGTCAGAATCCTCATTGTAGTAGCTGTCCCGATCAAAATAATCATAGGACAAATCCAGTGAGAGATCCTGCGTCAGCTGCAGTTCACGTGCACTGATCCCCCAGCTCTCCTGCGGAGCACTCAGATCTTCCGTGATGGAGCTGAAGCCTGCCTCCTTGCTGTCGAAATAGCCTTTGATAAGCCCCGTCGCGGAACTGCTGAAATCCGACAGATCGGCCTGACCGGCAAGCCGCCAGCCAAGCGCCTGTTTGCCGGACCCGTCCGAACCTGGGGACACAAAGCTGAGACCACCATCCGTCGACGTCGACAGATTGTTTATCGATCCCTCGGTCTTGGCGACTTCAGCGTCAAGATAGGTCTTGTCCGTATAGCGCAACCTGACATCACCACCATAGGCCTTGGATCTGTCACCATCTGAATTGTCGGAGGAACCCGTCACCCCGAGACGGACATGATCGCCAACCCATTGCTCGGCCCGGCCACCATAGACATAACCATCAACATCCGTTGTGGTCGGCTCATAGTTGTACTGCACGACGAGATAGACATCATTGCCACCAATCGCACCGTCCCTGACCGTATCAGTGCTGCCGGCCTGCGAAGGAAGCGGATGCATGAGCTGGACGCGGCCGTCCGTGTAGCTGATCGTATAGTCCTCGCCATAGGAAAGTGTCTGCCGTCTGAGAACCTCACCGGTGTCGCGGTTGCGGATTTCGACCGTCACCGTTTCACTGCTGTTGACCAGATCATTATGGTTGAGGAAGTAGAGCGAACCATCGGTCGCCTTGAACTGGTCCGTCGCCGTCAGCTCGTCGGGCTTTGCGGCATAAAGCTGGGCCTTGGTCCGCGGCGCCCCGAACGACGTGGCCCTGTTGGGCTGATAGATCGCCTGGGCACCATAAAGCGCACGATTGCTCTTCTGTAGTTCGGTTCCGTCAATCTTGACCTTATATTCGCCCCACATGACCTGACTGCTGTCCGCCTGAAGGCGAACGAAGAATTTTCCCCGCGTCGGCGCGTCCTCATAGGCCACGGAATCGTCCCCGTAGACAGGATAATAGTCATCCTCCTTCAGGTTGCGCAGTTGATCGCGCTTTTTCTTGTCTCCGAGCCCGGGAAGCAGATCTTTCAGCTCGCCCTCTCCGGTATCGAGAGAGGCCGTCATCAGATATTTCCCCTTGATCTTGCCCTTCAGGTAAAAGGCGACACGACCCTTGGTATAGATCTTGTCATATTCGCCGGGAACGACATCTTCGATATGCGATGAACCACTGCGCTGACCGACTGTCAGATCGGCCAGACCGACATAGAACCATTCGCTCTCGGGAATTTCGACATCACGGGAGAATTCCAGCCCCTGCGGACTGTCGGGCCTGAGCACCGACACATCCACCGATCGCTGGCCGGCAGGCAGAATGCGCTGGATGACAAAGGCACCGTCCTCGGTTGGAACATTGTCGTTCAATGCCTCGACCCTGTAGCCATCAGGCACATTCTTGCCGTAGACCGTGACCTGGCCGCCATTCAGCACCATATTGCGGATCCCGGCATAGTCTTCCGACATGTCGAGCGTGCCCTGCAGGTCCTCAGGGCCGCTGGCCCCGGCCCTGCGCGAAAGCTTCGAACCCGGCTGGTTGAGATAACCGGTTGTCGGCTTGAGGCGGATCAGGCGCGCGCGCGTTTCGTCATAAAGCCCGTTCTGGCCATAGACGCGCAGGACATAGACGAGCTTCTCCTCGTCATCGGGTATGGGCGGCAGGACCCATTGCGTGTCCCCGTTCACTTTTGCCGGGATGACATCCATCGGAACACTATCGGGACTGAAGGTCTTGTCATCTTTGAAAACGCGGATTTCAGCACGCTGGATAAAGTCGGGATAGTTCGAACTCGTCACGAAGTCGACCGTGTCACCATAGCCGACCGGCTTTTCGACATCCCGTGTCAGAACATTCAGGACCGGCTTTGCGCCAAGTCCATCAAACTTGACCTGAATGTCGACATTGTCCAGCGGATCAAATGATGGCACCGCCGGTGCAGCGAAGGTCTGGCCATCTGCCGATGGCACAAGCGGCGCATTACCTGACAGCAGTGGCTGACCATCCACGGTGATCGCGAAAGGCACCGGTTCATCATCGGCGCGAGCCCCCTCAATCCAGGAGAACATTGCCGTGGACGCATAGAGTCCGAGAAGAAGGAATTTTGTTTTCATTGAAGAATTCATGAGATTTGTTCCAACCTGTATAAGGTTTCGACGCAGGTACCCGCTCACTGCGAGACTTGCTTGCGTGTGGAGAGATCGAGCTCGTAGGGCGCTCCGACGGCGGTCCAGCGTGCGTCAATCGCGCGCGAGACGGCGGCCAGCCGCTGGTCAGCCAGCAAGTCGGTGGAAACCGTGTGATAGGTGACACGCAGCCGGGCCGGACTTTTTGACAGCGTCGCGATCAGCTGATCGATGCCATGCTGCCATTCACCCTTCAGAAGCGCCGTATCCGCCGTGAAAGCCTCGGGCAGGATGTCGAAATTCACCGCATGCCCAGCACTGACCCCGAAATTGATGGAGGTCATCTTACCGGCTGTCAGACGCACAACCCGGGGGTTCTCGCTGGTCAGCCTGTAGCCGGTCGGCAGGGATCGCTCATCGAGTTTGAGGATGTAGTTCGAACCGATCTGCTGGTCCGGGAGATCCGCACAGGCGACATGGAAACGTCCATGCTTGTCTGTGGTGATCAGCGTACCGGTGACCGTTGCCACCCGTGCACCGGGAATGCCGGGATCCCCCTTGTCGAAATAGCCATCGCCATTGCGGTCATCGAAAACCCGGCCAATGATATCGCCGCAATCGAAGACCGGATCGGGCATCACCGTCACCTTGGCACGCGCCTCCAGTGCAAGCCGCCGTCCGAAACGGTCGAAAACATTGGCCTTGTTCGCGTAATCCCCGGGTGCCAGCGTCGGCAGCGCCGTCATCGAGAGGCGGAGATAGGCCGTCTCGCCGGAGCCAACCGTGATCTTGTCGACGCGGATCGAACGGCCTGAAATGACCGGCTTGACCGCCTCGCCATTGAGGGTGACCGAGTCTGCCGTATAGCGGAAACCGGCAGGCAGCATGTCTTCAACGCTGAGATCCGAAACCTCGTTTTTTGCGTTATTGGTGATCGTGATGGTGAATGGCGCCCGGTCTCCACGACGGATCTGTGTGACGCCGGCCTGCTTGGTGAGGCTGATTTCCGATGGCGCCAGATCAGGCAGAACCACAGTTGCCGAACCCGGCTTGGCCGGAACCTTCTGCTGACCGGACGCCCCTGTGGCCGTAGCCTTGTTGACAATCCCCTGAGGATCGCCGGCGGCAAGATCCACATCGGAAAGGCTGAGGCGGTAATCCGCCCTGAAGGTGACCGTTTCACCCGGGCCGAGCGTGGCGGAAGCCGGGCTGAAGCGTTCAAGCGTGCCGGATCCCTTCTGACCGCCCGGAAGCACGACCCCGTCATCGACCGGCTTCACATTTTCGATCCGCTGGCCACCCTCATTGGTGACGGCAATCGCATAGGAAATGATGTCGCCTTCGCTGGCAAAACCATCCCCGTCGACATCATTGAACGTGCCGGATTTGCGCGTGACGAGCGTTGACGGACTGGCCCAGGTGATTTCAACCTTGCTCAGTTCGCCGGTGACCTCTTCGCCCCCGGTTTTCTTGCCCGCCGGGATCGCCTGGTTGAGCAGGCGGCCATCTTCGGCATCCTTGGCGGCCAGTTTGTAGGTCCCGGTGAAATGCGTCGTTTCCTTCGGCCCAAGCGTCGTTTCTGACGCCGTCATCTCAAGGCCCGCAAGCGCTGGCCTGACATTCACCGATTCAAGCGTGGTCTCACCGGTATTGGTGACGTCCATCGTGAAGGTGACGGTTTCACCTTCGTCGCCCATGCCGTTTTCATTGGCATCTTCAAGCGTTCCTTTCAGAACACCGTCGATGGCTGCATGGTTGTTGGGGTCACCGATGCGCGCTTCATCGCCGTCTGAAACCGGCGGCGTATCGTCACCGGGCGGAGTACCGCTGGCGATCACCGTATTGGTCATGCCGCCAGCATCGATATCATGCTGGGTAACCTCGTAGCGGGCCCGGAACTCAACGTGATCTTTCGGCGCCAGAACCTGCGGCGTTGCCGGCGTGAGCGCGATCTTCTGCGTTGTGCCGTCATCCCGCTTCAGCGTGTCCTCAGGCAGGATGTTCCGCAGCGTGACGCCGCCGGTATTGGTGACCGTAATCAGGTAGTTGATGGTCTCGCCAACATCGTAAAGACCATTGCCATTCGCGTCATCGAGCGTGCCGGTCTTCAAAACCTTGATGCCTGCATCCACAGGAAAGCGGGTCGTCGCTTCGGCCCTTGCCGAAATCTGGTTGCCGCCGTTGGAACCGGCGCCGGGCGGCGTGGTTGCAGTCACGTCAACCACATTGGTCAGCGAACCCTTGTCGATCTCCGCCTGGCTCGGCGTATAGCTGCCCGTCAGTTCGACGACATCTTTGGGCTTCATACGGCCGTCGAAGCCCCCCTTTGCGACAAGCGGTGCGTCGAGGGTCTTGTCTGTCAGCGTGACATTGCTGAGCGTCAGATTGCCGGTATTGGTGACCGTGACCTTGTAGGAGAGACTGGCACCGGGATAGAAGTCTGCACCGCCGCCGGAAACCTCTTTCTTGATTTCAAGCGCCGCCTTGCGGGGCAAGACCGTATCGGCCGCAGCCTTGCCGGAAATCGTGTTGCCGCGGCTATCCCTGCCGGAAACCGTCGCTTCGGCATGAACCTTGCCAGCGTCGATATCCGCCTGGGTCAGGCTGTAGCTGCCATGGGAGACACCATCTTGTTCAATCGGCAGGCTGCCGATCTGGGACGGGTTCATCGATTCAACAGGCGGGTTGGAAACGGAAAGGCCCGTTAGATCCAGGCTGCCGGTATTCTTGACAGGGACATCATATTTGATCGTCTCGCCGGCATCGGCCAGACCATTGCGATTGGCGTCGCTAAAGGTGGCTTGATTCTCGACGCTGATCGAAGCCTTGCAGATACCCGCATTGCCGGCAAAATAAGCCTGCAGGCCAATATGTGCCGGCCGGGTCTTGACCTGCACAACGATCTCGTTCGCCCCCTGACGAAAGGCGCCCTCAAGCTTCCCGTTGGTATATTTGCCGCTTGAATAGTTGTCATTGTTATAGGGATTGGCGCCATATGGGGAGTGTACGTTCTGCGCCCGGTCATTGACCCAGACCTGATAGACAACGTCATCGGCCTGAAAATTCATGTCTAGAGAGAATGCATTCGGGTCAATCCCGTCCGCAATATTGAAGCGGTACCGAAAAAACACGTCCTTGTAATACTTGGACTCCCGGTTGTTGGCTGCAGCATTGCCCGGCTCCTGCAGGCCGTCATTTCTGTAGGAAATCCAGTTCGTGTTCCGCTTGAGCGCTTTTGCCCAGATCCCAACCGGATTATTAACGATGACCGCACGCTGGTAGTTCAGGCTTGCTGGCGGCACGGCGCCGGAATAGGGTGCGATCCGGTTGGAAACCTCCCAATAGGTATCCGGTCCTGACATAATCTTCTGCCCGGAAGCAGGATTAAAGCCGGTATTGAAAATCTGGCTGTCACTGTCACAAGACAGCGTCGGCACATCCTGCGCCATGACGCGCGCAGCCGAGAAGCACACTGCCAGCGTAACCAGCAGCACGGCAAAGAAGACCGCAACAATAGAAAGATCGACGCTTTCCCTGCGGCGTACGGCGCATGACGGTGGCCTTGCACAAGCACGCGCAGGACCGTCTCCCCGGACGGGTTGTCCAGGAAACATGAATCTTTTCAATGTCATAAATGAGTGTCCCCAACTCCAGCATTCGAATGGACGCGAAAACGCAGCCGGCATCCGGCAAGCCAGATTCCGGCAGGCTGTTCCCGCCAATGTCTCGAGTGAGTTCCAACTGCTGCGGCAATTGCACAGCAGCGTTCCGACGAAAGCCCCCAGGGCCGCGCGTTAACGCAGACAGACCTGTTTCGTGCAGGTTTCGGAATTCGATTCGAGCCGACTATTTAACGGCCGAAAGCTGCCATCAGGCTCGGAGAAGGTGAATTTGCTAAATTCTATAGTATAGATTTTATCTATACACGTCTATATTTACTAGTATATACATTTTTACATTTAGGAAATTTTATCAATTCAATTCAAAAGCTTAAATACATTAGCGATGAGCTTCCTTGATAAAAATATTGTTATGATTTTCGAACAATCAACACGCGCTACCCGCTTCAGGCTTACGGTCTCCCGAGACAGGTCAGCGCCAGACAACACAGCGCCGCAAGACGATGGTCCGCGCATCTCACGCAGGCACACATCGCCCTACGGCGCTGACACCCGGTCAAGTCCAGATGTGTATGCTCAGTTGCCCTGCATGTTCATACTGTCATTGCCAGTCATGCCGGCTGCCGCGCTGGCTGCGACGGACAGGACTGGAAAGTCAACCATTATAGAACCGGCTTTAATAAACTTCAGTTCCACCTTAATGGTTTCTCCCTCCACGAGTGGCCCATGCAGCTTCATGAACATGATATGCAGCCCCCCGGGCGCAAGCATCACGGTATCGCCTGCAGGTATATCGATACCATCCTTCATCTGATACATCCGCATGACATCGCCTTCCATGCGCATATTGTGAAGCTGCACCAATCCGGCAATATCCGCCGCCGCCGATATGAGCCGGTCATCGCTATCACCATGATTGGTGATTGTCAGAAAGCCGCCGCCAACCGGGGCGCCAGGCAGTGTTGCCCGGGCAAAGGCACCGCTAAGAGCAAGATCGCCAAGCATGACGGTGGTTCCCTCCGTCGTCTGACCGGCATCCGCCTGCGGCATGGTCTCAGCGCTGGCACCGCACTGGCTTGCAAGAATAAGAGCGCTGGCCATGGCCAGCCGCAACAGTATTTTTTTCATCTTTTCTCTCCGTATAGAAATCGCAAAGCCGCTGTCACACGACATCAACCGGATCGGGGCGAGACGCGCGGGCGGGCGGCGCGAACGGCTTCCGCCCGTAGCAGTAGCAAAACCGTGCAACCGGAGAGAAAATAGATCAGAACATCAAAGGCGGTTCAGCCACGGCAGGCGGCAAGGGCAATCTGAAAAGCGCTCGACGTCCCATTCCGCATTCTCTCCCCCACTCCAGCGAGAAATGTGCCCGGGCCCATTCCTTAACGCAAGTGCAAGCTTTTCCAAACACAGCTTCTGGGCCAGAACAACCTATATGTGCAGCAGCAATGCAAGACAACAGGCTTGGGGAACGGGGTAACGCAAACGCATGGTGACTGTCAGCGAAAGCGACGTTGGTACACAAGCTCTCCCTCGCCCGCTTCCGCCCATATTTGAACCGGCAACCGCCAAGTAGACCCGCGAAAATCCGGCGCTCGGCCGCCTGGAAGACCGGCCGTTTCCGCAAAGGCTTGCTATTGGTTCCGACAGCACACCCACCAGCTATCGCGAAGAGGCTACAAACGGCACAATATTGACCTGGGCGATTACAAGGGGCCGGTGCCTTCGCCCCAACTACCAGCTGTCGCAGACGAATCACCAATGGACAAACCTGCATAAAGTCCAAACTTTGCCGCGAACTCAAATCGTAGCGCAACAAAGGCTACATTTAAGTGAATTCGAACATTTGCCACTTGCATAAATTGTAAATTCGGCACCACATGGTCTCGTGCAGGTGGTTGCGTAGTCCGGAAACAGGCCCTCCGGGTGTATCATATATTCGCCTAAGGTCTGAAAACGTTCCGCTCAGCTTCCGTTAACGCGAACATAATACTAAGCTGAGCTTTCAGACTGGATCAGCCGGGAGCCGAAATTGACAGATCCGATTAGCGACGACGCAGATATGATGGATGACGAACTGAGAGCTTTCCGCTGGAACAATTTTGGTCGCCTGCTTGATCGCATTCATGTTGGCTTTGACAAGCTGGCTCTGACTTATCTTCACGAGGAAGGTTTCGAGAAGCTGACGGCGGCGCAGTTTCACGTCGTGCGCGTTTTGCAGTTCGAGGGTGCCAGTATCACCTCCATGGCCGAGCGCGCCGGCATCTCGAAACAGGCCATGAGTAAACTCGTCGCCTCCTTTGTCGAGCGCGACTATGTCACCTGGGTACCGGCCACCGGACATGCGACCAAGCAGATCGCCATCACCGAAAAAGGCCGTCAATTGATGAAGGCGGCCATCGCCGTTATCGCACGTGTGGAAGATGACTTCTTCGCCACGCTCACCCAGGAAGAGCGGGAAACCTTACGCAACATGTTGCAGCGGGTCACCGTCGCCAATGAATCCATCTCCAACGAGCGCATGAGCAGCTGGCGGCGGCGGCGCAGCTGACGCCTCTCCGACACCCGACAAGATGAACAGATTTTAATGTTTCTGTGATTGTCATTTTATCAGATGTCATATAGTGTCAACCTTGTTGACGGTTAGGAAAAAAACCTTGTTCCGCTCAATGCCAGGGGCAGCAAGCCGGAATGATCTGCGCAAGCAGATCATTCCGGACCCGCGCTCCGTTCAAAAAAAGCCAGAGCGTCAATATTATTGACATTAAGGATCGCTGATCGACGCGCTAACGCTGCGTCGGAGGCGGAGCTGCCATCGACTGTGCTATTCAGGGGCCGCGTCGATAGAGCAGCTCCGCCCGTTTTTCTGCGCACAGAAAAAGGCCGCCGGACGAAGTCCGACAGCCGCCATTAACCGGTCATGAATGTCCGGTTTCCTATCCGCCCGGCTGTGAAACAGCCTTGCGTCTGCTCATCAGGCTGCCAAGCTTTAGCAATACGGCCATCCCGGCAAGGCCAATACCGGCCAGACTGACCAGTGTCCAGCCACCATGGCTCCAGGCGAAGGCAGCGAGTGAAGAGCCTATAGCACCACCCAGAAACATCACCGTCATGAACAGCGTATTGATGCGACTGCGAGCCGCCGGATCAAGCGCGTAGATGATATGCTGGTTGGACACCAGGGCGCCCTGAATACCGAGATCCAGAACGACAACGCCGACAATGAGCACTATCAGCGACGCCGTCAGGCCGAAGAACAACCAGGAAACCAGCGCCAGAAGCGCACCGACGATGACGACCAGATGCGGTCCACGCCGATCAGCCAGCCGACCGGCAAGTGGCGCGGCAAGAATGCCGGCAACACCGACAACACCAAACAGGCCGGCGACGTCGGCACCAAGGCCGAAAAGCGGCGTCGCCAGATAGAGCGCCAGAATACTCCAGAAGGCCGTAAACGCACCGAACAGCCCCGCCTGAACGAAAGCTGCCGTGCGCAAGGCCGGATGCTGGCGCCAGTAATGGGCCAGCGAACCAAGCGCGGCGCGATACCGCATCTGCGAGACAGGTGCATGATCCGGCAGTGTCGCCGCCATCGACACGACGCCGATAATGGCCAGCGGCACACCAAGCCAGAACATGGAGCGCCATCCTGCAAGCTCACCGACAAAACCCGAAAGCGTGCGCGAGAACAAAATGCCCGTCAGCAAACCAGCCATCACGGTCCCGATCGTCCGCCCACGGGCGTTGTCGCTGGCAAGTGCCGCGGCATAGGGCACAATCTGTTGCGCAACGGCAGCGCCAGCGCCAAGCAGGATTGAGGCAAGCGCCAGAAGGAACGGTGTCGGCGAAAGCGCCGTCAACGCCGAAGCCACGGCGATCACGGCGAATTGCGTGATGATCAGCCGCCGTCGGTTGAGAATATCGCCAAGCGGCAACAGGAAGAACAATCCGGCGGCAAAGCCGAGCTGTGTCGCTGTGGGAATATAGGTGGCCAGCACGCTACCCGGAAAATCCGCTTCAATCAGGCCGAGCATAGGCTGATTGTAGTAGACATTTGCTGCAGCCAATCCCGCTGCAAGCGTCATGGCGTAAAGCACAACCGGAGTAAGCCCGCCCGGTGATGTCCGGCGTTGCGAATTCATGTTCAAAGCCTTTCATTAAGAAGCATGGCTGGAAGGTATGATTTTAACGTCTTTTCCGGTAGTCTTCCAATATGATGATCTGGCATAACGATATGTGATATAATGAACACCAATGATCTTCACGTCTTTGTCGCTGCGGCCGATAGCGGCAGCCTGTCTGCCGCAGCACGCCGGCTCGGCATCACACCGATGCTGGCGAGCCGGCGCCTGGCCGCCCTCGAGGCGGAATTGTCAGTTCGCCTCATCCATCGCACCACACGTTCACTATCGCTGACACAGGAGGGCGAAAGCCTGATTGGCTATGCCCGCGCGATCATTGACAATGCCATGCAGGCCGAAACCCTGTTCACCGATCCGGGGCGGGTGACCGGGCGGTTGCGGGTCTCGGCATCCATCCCCTTTTCGCGCAAGATCATTGCCCCGCTTGCCCCGGGCCTGCTCGCCCGTCATCCCGAACTGAGCCTCGACATCGACATGAATGACGGCATGACCGATCTCGTGGCCAACGGAACGGATCTCGCCATCCGCATTGCACGGCTGCGTGATTCTGAAATGATCGCCCGCAAGCTCGCCGACAACCGGCGCCTGCTTGTCGCAAGCCCGGATTACCTTGAGCGGAACGGCGTGCCTGAAAGGCTGGACCAACTCGCGCATCATTCCTGCCTGACTGTCGCATCGGCACAGCACTGGCATTTCGAAACGTCGAATGGGGAAAAGCGGCTGAAGATCAACGGTCGCTTCACCTGCAATTCCATTGAGGGGATCTATGCCGCCGCCCTTGCTGGCACCGGCATCACTGTGCTTGCGCACTGGAACGTCGCCGACGATCTGGAAGCCGGACGCCTGCGCGCCATCACGCTCACCGACGCCTGCCCGGAAACGACAGCGGTCTATGCCATTTTCCCGACCCGCCTGATGCTGCCACCCAAAGTATCCATCTTTATATCGGCCGTTTCGGATGTGCTGGCCGGTCTGAAAATGGTCTGAGGTGTTCAGGAAAAACCCATCACCCGGTGCGGAATATAAGGCGCTTCCAGCCGCCCGATTTCTTCCGGTGACAGGTGAAACGACAGCGCCGCTTCGGCATCCTCCAGATGGTGTGGCTTGGACGCGCCGACAATCGGGGCGGTGATCACATCCTTGGACAGAATCCAGGCCAGTGCCACACGGGCCATGGGAACACCGCGTTCATTGGCAATGGCGGCAACGACATTCACGACTTCCCGGTCAGCGTCCTCGCTGGCCACATAGAGCGACTTGCCGAAATCATCGGTCTCTGAACGTTCCGTCACCGTCGCCCAGGGCCGGGTCAGCCGGCCACGCGCCATCGGGCTCCACGGAATGACGCCGATCCCCTCGGCAGCACAAAGCGGCAGCATCTCGCGCTCTTCTTCGCGATAGAGCAGGTTGACATAATTCTGCATTGACACGAAGCGCGCCCAGCCATTGGCCTTCTGGGTTGCCAGCATCGTGGCGAACTGCCAGGCATGCATCGAAGACGCGCCGATATAGCGCGCCTTTCCTGCCTTCACGACATCACTCAGTGCCTCCAGCGTCTCCTCGATCGGCGTGTGGTAGTCGAAACGGTGGATCTGGTAGAGGTCGACATAGTCGGTCCCGAGCCGGCGCAGAGAATTATCGATCTCCTGCATGATCGCCTTGCGGCTCAAGCCCGCACCGTTCGGCCCCTTGTGCATACGGTTGAAAACCTTGGTCGCGATCACGACCTCGTCGCGCGGCAGAAGCTCCTTCAGCGCGCGCCCGACAATCTCCTCGGACGTACCGTCGGAATAGACATTAGCCGTATCGAAGAAATTGATGCCGAGTTCCACGGCCTTCTTCAGAAACGGCCGGCTTTCTTCTTCCGGAAGCGACCAGGGATGGGTTCCGCGCTCCGGCACGCCATAGGTCATGCAACCAAGGCAGAGGCGTGAAACATCGAGGCCCGTGCGGCCAAGTTTGACATAATCCATAATGACTTCCTTACGATAGGGAGGCGGACGAAAGGCACGAATAAAGCCGCAACCAGCATGATGCGGGGACCAAAATGCCAGTGAATATCAAAAAATCAAATTTTCTCTTTAGGCAGACGTCAGAACCATTCATTATAGCACCTTACGTGTCGGCACCTCTCGCATGTCGCGAAAAGCATGATCGCGTTGAGCGCCTGAACATTGCGCATCGGCTCACCAGATAAACAAACGACCGTCGTGTTTAGTTTTTGTAAGTACCGCTTAACCTAATCATCTGGAGCAAAGACCGGATTAAGAAAAATTCGTAGCCAAAACCAACAGTCTGGAGAGGCAAAAATGCCTAAAAAAGCCTATTTATCAGCCATCGGTGCAATCATGATCGCACTGACCCCTGCCGCCTCATTCGCTCAGGATGCCACTCTTGATGTACCTGCATTGGAACAACGCGCCAACGACGGAGATGCCTCGGCGATGATGAAGCTCGCCCGAGCTTACAGTACAGGTGATGGCGTTGAGCAGGACGATGCCAAGGCTGTCGACTTCTTCCAGCAAGCAGCAGACAAGGGCAATTCAGGCGCATTGCTCGCACTGGCCCGGGCCTATCAGTCCGGCACCGGCGTCCCCATGGATGAGGCCAAGGCTGTCGACTTCTTCCAGCAAGCAGCAGACAAGGGCAAT
>NZ_VHLG01000009.1 GCF_006516955.1 Martelella alba | reverse complement strand
CCGATCGCGATGGAAGAAAAGCTGCGCTTCGCGATCCGCGAAGGCGGCCGCACCGTCGGCGCCGGCATCGTCGCCTCGATCATCAAGTAATACGGCAGACCGCAAGGCGCCGTTTGAGAATGGTAGGGACATGGGTTTTTCATGTCCCTACAGATTTTTGAAAATCGGCAGAGCCGGGTCGGAATAATAATCGAAGCGCCTTGTCCAGGAATGACAGGGCGCGAAAACAAACAAGGACGAGTCGCATGAAGGGCCAGAACATCCGCATCCGCCTGAAGGCGTTTGATCACCGGATCCTCGATGCCTCTACGCGTGAGATTGTATCGACGGCCAAGCGTACGGGCGCGAATGTTCGCGGACCGGTTCCGCTTCCCACCCGGATCGAGAAATTCACCGTGAACCGTGGTCCGCATATCGACAAGAAGAGCCGTGAGCAGTTTGAAATGCGCACGCACAAGCGTCTTCTTGACATTGTCGATCCGACCCCGCAGACGGTCGACGCGCTGATGAAGCTGGATCTCGCAGCTGGCGTGGACGTAGAAATCAGGCTCTGATTCTTCAGAGTTAGAGACAATTGAACGGGACCAATCTTCAGGCGCAGCAAAGCGGCGTACATGATGTCCCAAAGAGAGGCACGCGAGGGTTTTCAGCCCCCGCCGGAACTCCATAAGGAATGAACCGATGCGTTCAGGTGTGATAGCACAGAAAGTGGGAATGACCCGCGTCTTCAATGACGCAGGAGAGCACATCCCTGTAACAGTTTTGCGAATGGACGGCTGCCAGGTCGTCGCAACGCGTACCAAGGATAAGAATGGCTACACCGCAGTTCAGCTCGGTGCAGGTCGTTCGAAGGTGAAGAACACGACGAAGGCGCAGCGCGGTCAGTTCGCGCAGGCTTCCGTTGAACCCAAGGCCAAGCTTGTTGAATTCCGCGTTTCGGAAGATTTTCTTCTGGATGTCGGTTCCGAGCTGACGGCTGACCATTTCGTGTCGGGCCAGCTGGTTGACGTAACCGGCACCACGATTGGTAAGGGCTTTGCCGGTGCGATGAAGCGCCACAACTTTGGTGGTCTGCGTGCGACCCACGGTGTTTCCGTTTCGCACCGTTCGCATGGTTCGACCGGTTCCAACCAGGACCCGGGCAAGGTTTTCAAGAACAAGAAGATGGCTGGTCACATGGGCCAGACGCGCGTCACCACGCAGAACCTCGAAGTCGTCCGCACGGATGTCGAGCGCGGTCTGATCCTGGTCAAGGGCGCCGTTCCCGGTTCGAAGGGTGCCTGGATCGTAGTCCGCGATGCCGTCAAGTCCGGCATTCCGGAAAACGCCCCGCGTCCGGCCGGCCTGCGTGCCGCTGAAACGAATGGAGCCGAATAATGGATCTCACTATTAAGACACTTGAAGGCAAGGACGCCGGTACGGTCAGCCTGAAGGACGAGATCTTCGGCCTTGAAGTGCGCGAAGACATCCTTGCCCGTATGGTTCGCTACCAGCTGGCCGCCAAGCGCCAGGGTACCCACCAGGCCAAGGGCCGCGCCGATATCGCCCGCACCGGTGCAAAGATGTACCGCCAGAAGGGCACTGGTAACGCACGTCACCATTCGGCACGTGCGCCGCAGTTCCGCGGCGGTGGTGCAGCACATGGTCCGGTTTCGCGTGATCATTCGCATGATCTGCCGAAGAAGATCCGCGCTCTCGCCCTGAAGCACGCTCTGTCGTCCAAGGCCAAGACGGAAAGCCTGATCGTTGTTGACGATCTGGTCGCCGCCGAAGCCAAGACCAAGCTGCTTTCCGGCAAGTTCGCCGCTCTCGGCCTCGACAACGCCCTGATCATCGGTGGCGCCGAGCTCGATGGCAACTTCGCCCTTGCAGCACGCAACATCCCGAATGTCGATGTTCTGCCGGTTCAGGGCATCAACGTTTACGACATCCTGCGCCGTGGCAAGCTCGTTCTTTCCAAGGCTGCGGTAGAAGCTCTGGAGGAGCGGTTCAAATGAGCGATATCCGCCATTACGACGTGATCGTTTCGCCGGTCATTACCGAGAAGTCGACTCTGGTTTCGGATAATAACCAGGTTGTCTTCAACGTTGCGAAGACGGCTAGCAAGCCCGAGATCAAGGCCGCTGTCGAAGCGCTCTTTGGTGTCAAGGTGAAGGCTGTTAACACGCTGCTGCGCAAGGGCAAGATCAAGCGCTTCCGGGGTTTCACCGGCAAGCAGAAGGACGTCAAGAAGGCGATCGTCACCCTGGCCGAAGGTCAGAGCATCGACGTATCGACCGGCGTTTGAACCAGGCCCGGTAGGGTAGAAACCCAATAGGGAATGAAAAGATGGCATTGAAACATTTCAATCCGACAACGCCGAGCCAGCGCCAGCTGGTTATTGTCGAGCGTTCGGAGCTTTACAAGGGCAAGCCGGTCAAGGCCCTGACCCAGGGTCTATCGTCCAAGGGCGGCCGCAACAACCATGGTCGTGTGACGGCTCGCTTCCAGGGCGGCGGTCACAAGCGGACCTATCGCATCATCGACTTCAAGCGTCGCAAGTTCGAAGTTGAAGGCACCGTCGAGCGTCTGGAATATGATCCGAATCGCTCCGCCTTCATCGCACTTGTCAGCTATGGCGACGGTGAGCTTTCCTACATCCTGGCGCCGCAGCGCCTCGCCGTCGGCGACAAGGTCATCGCGTCTGAAAGCGCTGTTGACGTCAAGCCGGGCAATGCGATGCCGCTGCAGTTCATCCCGGTCGGCTCCATCGTCCACAATGTGGAAATGAAGCCGGGCAAGGGTGGCCAGATCGCTCGCTCCGCAGGCACCTATGCTCAGTTGGTCGGTCGCGACCAGGGCATGGCGATCCTGCGCCTGAACTCGGGCGAACAGCGCCTGGTGCCGGGCTCTTGCCTTGCATCGATCGGTGCTGTATCGAACCCCGACCACTCGAACACGAATGACGGCAAGGCCGGCCGTTCGCGCTGGCGCGGTAAGCGCCCGCATGTTCGCGGCGTTGTTATGAACCCGATCGACCACCCGCATGGTGGTGGTGAAGGCCGTACTTCCGGTGGTCGCCATCCGGTTTCGCCGTGGGGCAAGCCAACCAAGGGCAAGCGGACCCGTTCGAACAAGTCGACAGACAAGTTCATCATGCGTTCGCGTCACCAGAAGAAGAAGTAAGAGAGGTAGTCTGAAATGGCTCGTTCAGTGTGGAAAGGACCGTTCGTCGACGGCTATCTTCTCAAGAAGGCTGAGAAGGTTCGCGAAGGCGGTCGCCATGAGGTCATCAAGATCTGGAGCCGTCGCTCCACGATCATGCCGCAGTTCGTCGGCCTGACCTTTGGTGTCTATAATGGCAGCAAGCATATTCCGGTATCCGTATCGGAAGAGATGGTCGGTCACAAGTTCGGCGAATTCGCGCCGACCCGGACCTATTACGGTCACGGCGCCGACAAGAAGGCGAAGAGGAAGTAATAATGGGCAAGGCAAAAGCCGAACGCCGGCTCAAGGAAAATGAAGCTCAGGCTGTTGCGCGTTCGATCCGCATCAGCCCCCAGAAGCTCAACCTCGTCGCCGCTTTGATCCGCGGTAAGAAGGTTGACCGGGCTCTGGCCGATCTGGAATTCTCGCGCAAGCGCATCGCAGAGACCGTCAAGAAGACTCTTGAATCGGCCATTGCGAACGCTGAAAACAACCACGATCTCGACGTTGACCAGCTGGTCGTCGCCGAAGCCTATGTCGGCAAGTCGATGGTGATGAAGCGCTTCCACGCTCGTGGCCGCGGCCGCGCATCGCGTGTTGAGAAGCCTTTCTCACACCTGACGATCGTTGTTCGTGAAGTCGAAGAGGAGGCCGCCTGATGGGTCAGAAGATTAATCCGATCGGTTTCCGTCTCGGCATCAACCGTACCTGGGACAGCCGTTGGTTCGCCGACAACCATGAATATGGCAAGCTGCTGCATGAAGACTTGAAGATCCGGGCCTACCTGGTCAAGGAACTCAAGCAGGCCGGTATCGCCAAGGTGGTTATCGAGCGCCCGCACAAGAAGTGCCGCGTCACGATCCACTCGGCCCGCCCGGGCCTCATCATCGGCAAGAAGGGCGCAGACATCGAAAAGCTGCGCCGCAAGCTGTCGACGATGACGGATTCGGAAATGCACCTCAACATTGTTGAAGTTCGCAAGCCCGAAACCGATGCGACCCTGGTTGCACAGTCGATCGCCCAGCAGCTGGAACGCCGCGTTGCATTCCGTCGCGCCATGAAGCGCGCCGTGCAGTCGGCCATCCGTCTTGGCGCCGAAGGCATCAAGATCACCTGCGGCGGCCGTCTTGGCGGTGCAGAAATTGCCCGCACGGAGTGGTACCGCGAAGGCCGCGTTCCGCTTCACACGCTGCGCGCCGACATCGATTACGGTACGGCCGAAGCCGAAACCGCTTATGGTGTCTGCGGCATTAAGGTCTGGATCTTCAAGGGTGAAATCCTTGAGCATGATCCCATGGCCTCCGAGCGTCGCGCGCTGGAAGGCGACAACAAGGGTAACAGCGGCAACCAGCATCGCCGCCGCGAGAACGCCTGATTCATTTCAGGCGTCCGCCAAGTTCGGAGATAGATAAAAATGTTGCAGCCAAAGCGTACAAAGTTCCGCAAACAGTTCAAGGGACGCATCAAGGGCGTCGCCAAGGGCGGTGCGGAGCTGGCTTTCGGTGAGTATGGGCTGAAGGCGCAGGAACCGAATCGCGTCAATGCACGTGAGATTGAAGCGGCCCGCCGCGCGATCACCCGTCACATGAAGCGTGCCGGTCGTGTTTGGATCCGCATTTTCCCCGACGTTCCGGTCACCAAGAAGCCGACCGAAGTTCGTATGGGTAAAGGTAAGGGCGGCATCGAATACTGGGCCTGCAAGGTCAAGCCCGGCCGGATGATGTTCGAAATCGACGGCGTCAGCGAAGAAATCGCGCGTGAAGCTCTGCGTCTCGGCGCAGCCAAGCTTTCGGTAAAGACGCGTTTTGTTCAGCGCATCGCCGAATAAGGAGTGAATGAGATGAAGACCTCTGACGTTCACGCGATGACTGAAGACCAGCTCAAGGATGAGCTCGTAAAGCTGAAGAAAGAGCAGTTCAACCTGCGCTTCCAGAAGGCGACGGGTCAGCTGGAAAAGACGGCGCGCATCAAGGAAGTGCGTCGTGACATCGCGCGTGTGAAGACCATTGCCCGCCAGAAGGCGGGATCAGCCAAGGCCTAAAGGACCGACAAGAAAATGCCGAAACGCATTCTGCAAGGCGTTGTCGTTAGCGACAAGAACGATAAAACGGTTGTAGTCCGGGTTGAGCGTCGTTTTGCCCATCCGCTTCTTCAGAAGACGGTTCGCCGTTCGAAGAAGTATAAGGCCCACGACGCCGAGAACCAGTACAAGATTGGGGACACGGTATTCATCGAAGAATGCGCACCGATCTCCAAGGACAAGCGCTGGACGGTGGTTTCCGCCCAGGCTTAAGGCAAATTATGCGGGTATTTCGCCACGCGCTCTTGCGTTGTTGCGAAATATCTGTATGTAGCACGGACTAAAGTGCAAAGGGCGTCCAGCAATGGGCGGCCTTTTCCTTTGAGACATGTCCATAAGCTGGGCTAGGGGGCGTGAGGTGCCCAACCGGTCCGGTAACAACAAGAAGGCGACCTGATATGATTCAGATGCAAACAAACCTCGACGTGGCGGATAATTCCGGCGCACGTCGTGTCATGTGCATCAAGGTTCTGGGCGGCTCCAAGCGTAAGTATGCCTCGATCGGCGATATTATCGTCGTTTCGGTCAAGGAGGCTATTCCGCGCGGTCGCGTCAAGAAGGGCGATGTGATGAAGGCCGTAGTCGTGCGCACCGCGAAGGACATTCGCCGCGCTGACGGTTCCGTCATCCGTTTTGACAGCAATGCAGCTGTCCTGATCAACAATAACAAAGAGCCGATCGGTACGCGTATCTTCGGGCCAGTTCCGCGCGAGCTCCGCGCGAAGAGCCATATGAAGATCATCTCGCTCGCTCCTGAAGTTCTGTAAGGGAGCGCGGAACAATGCAGAAGATCAAAAAGGGCGACAAGGTCGTCGTTATCGCTGGCAAGGACAAGGGCCGTTCAGGCGAAGTTCTGTCGGTTTTCCCGAAGGAAGACCGCGCCGTCGTTTCTGGCATCAACATGGTGCGCCGTCATCAGCGTCAGACACAGACGACTGAAGCCGGCATCATCACCAAGGAAGCTGCGATCCATCTTTCCAACCTCGCTGTTGCCGATCCCAAGGATGGCAAGCCGACCCGCGTCGGTATCAAGCTTGAGGGTGATAAGAAGGTTCGTTACGCAAAGCGCTCGGGAGATGTGATCGATGGCTGAGGTTAACTACGTACCGCGTTTCAAGGCGCTGTACCTCGAAAGCATCCGCAAGGACATGCAGGAGGCGTTCAGCTACGCCAACGAAATGCAGATCCCGAAGATCGACAAGGTTGTCATCAATATGGGTGTCGGTGAAGCTACGGCTGATTCGAAGAAGCCCGCGACGGCTGCCGCTGATCTGAGTGCGATTGCCGGCCAGAAGGCCATCATCACGCATGCCCGCAACTCGATTGCTGGTTTCAAGGTGCGTGAGCACATGCCGATTGGCGCCAAGGTAACCCTGCGCGGCGTTCGCATGTATGAATTCCTTGATCGCCTGGTCACGATCGCGCTGCCGCGCGTCCGCGACTTCCGTGGTCTCAATCCGAAGAGCTTTGACGGCCGTGGCAACTTCGCCATGGGCATCAAGGAACACATCGTGTTCCCTGAAATCGACTACGACAAGGTCGATCAGATGTGGGGCATGGATATCATCGTTTGCACGAC
Organism: Martelella alba; assembly: GCF_006516955.1. Lineage (GTDB taxonomy): Bacteria > Pseudomonadota > Alphaproteobacteria > Rhizobiales > Rhizobiaceae > Martelella > Martelella alba. Next base: position 151,701 of record NZ_VHLG01000009.1, on the reverse strand, counting down.
GGCTAAGACGGATGACGAAGCCCGGACGCTTCTGAAAGCGTTCAACTTCCCGTTCCGCCAGTAACCGTAACGACGAGCGTAGAAAAGGAAAACCGACATGGCGAAAGTAAGCGCAGTCGAAAAGAACAAGCGCCGCCGCAAGACGGTCGCCCGCGACGCCGACAAGCGCGCCGCGCTGAAGGCGATCATCATGAACCAGGAGCTCCCCATCGAGGATCGCTTCCGGGCTTCTCTGAAGCTTGCAAGCCTCTCCCGCGATGGTTCGAAGACCCGCATCCGCAATCGTTGCGAAGTATCTGGCCGTCCGCGCGGTTATTACCGCAAGCTGGGCATGTCCCGTATTGCGCTTCGTGATCTGGGCAACACCGGCAAGGTGCCGGGCGTCGTCAAGTCGAGCTGGTAAGGAGCTTCCCCATGGCAATGTCTGATCCCCTGGGTGATATGCTCACCCGCATCCGCAACGGTGCAGCGCGCCGCAAGAACTCCGTATCGACGCCGGCTTCCAAGCTGCGCGGCCGTGTTCTGGACGTTCTTCAGGCCGAAGGCTACATCCGCGGTTATACCCAGACCGAATTTGAAAACGGCAAGTCCGAGTTCGAAATCGAGCTGAAGTACTACGAGAACGCTTCGGTGATCCGCGAGATCGCCCGCGTTTCCAAGCCGGGCCGCCGGGTCTATGCCTCGGTCAAGTCCATTCCGCAGGTCGCAAACGGCCTTGGCATCACCATCCTTTCGACCCCGAAGGGTGTAATGGCTGATCACCAGGCTCGCGAACAGAATGTTGGTGGCGAGGTTCTCTGCTCGGTCTTCTAAGGCTGATGCAGGTCCTCCCTAGCGAAACAGACAGGTAAAAAAAATGTCTCGTATCGGTAAAAAGCCCGTTCCGGTTCCGGCTGGTGTTACTGCGGCCGTAGATGGCCAGAAGGTTACCGCCAAGGGCCCGAAGGGTGAACTGAGCTTCGTTGCAAATGACGAAGTCAGCGTAGCACTGGAAGACAACGCGATCGTTGTTACTCCGGTTAACCAGACCAAGGACGCACGCTCCAAGTGGGGCATGTCGCGCACCATGGTCGAGAACATCTTCAAGGGCGTCAAGGATGGTTACGAGCGCAAGCTTGAAATCAACGGCGTCGGCTATCGTGCGGCCATGCAGGGCAAGAACCTGCAGCTGTCGCTCGGCTTCAGCCACGAAGTGATCTACACCCCGCCGGAAGGCATCTCGCTTGCTTGCCCGAAGCCGACGGAAATCGTCGTCACCGGTATCGACAAGCAGATTGTCGGCCAGGCCGCTGCAAACATTCGCGAATATCGCGGTCCCGAGCCCTACAAGGGCAAGGGCGTGAAATACGCGGAAGAGCGCATCGTCCGCAAGGAAGGCAAGAAGAAGTAAGGAGTACGCGATATGGCTAGCAGGAAAGAAGCCCTTGGGCGCCGCGCCGCACGCGTGCGCCGTCAGCTCAAGAAGGTAGCGAATGGTCGCCCGCGTCTGTCGGTCCACCGTTCCTCGAAGAACATCTACGCTCAGGTTATCGATGATGCAGCTGGCCGCACGCTGGCCGCCGCTTCGACGCTCGACACCGGTCTGCGCACCTCGCTGAAGACCGGCGCCGACAAGGATGCAGCTGCCGCTGTTGGCAAGCTGATCGCCGAGCGCGCCGTCAAGGCTGGCGTCAATGAGGTCGTATTCGACCGTGGCGCCTTCATCTTCCACGGTCGCATCAAGGCGCTTGCCGATGGTGCCCGTGAAGGCGGCCTGACCTTCTGAGTTCAGTTTAGCCGGTGCTCTTTACGGAGCGCCGGCTACAATGTCGGACTGATGTCCGTTACATCGGCCGCTCAATCATGCAGAGATGCTGAGCGGCTTTTCGATATGCCGATTGCACCCGGAAAAGAAAAAGGAACAGGACAATGGCACAGGAAAGACGGGGATCGCGCGACGATCGCCAGAACAACAGGGAAGAGCGCGACAGCGAGTTCGTTGACAAGCTCGTCGCTATCAACCGCGTGGCCAAGGTGGTCAAGGGCGGACGTCGTTTCGGTTTTGCAGCGCTCGTCGTTGTTGGTGACCAGAAGGGCCGCGTTGGCTTTGGTCACGGCAAGGCACGCGAAGTGCCGGAAGCGATCCGCAAGGCAACCGAAAGCGCCAAGCGCGACATGATTTTCGTACCGCTGCGCGATGGCCGTACGCTGCACCACGATGTCAATGGCCGTCACGGCGCCGGCAAGGTTCTCCTTCGCTCCGCCAAGGCCGGTACCGGTATCATCGCCGGTGGCCCGATGCGTGCTGTTTTCGAAACGCTCGGCGTTGCTGACGTTGTTTGTAAGTCGACCGGTTCGTCGAACCCTTACAACATGGTTCGCGCCACGTTTGACGCCCTGAAGCATCAGGTTCACCCCAAGGACATCGCTGCCCAGCGCGGTCTGAAATATGCAACGCTCCAGGCTCGCCGTCAGGCTGCTGGCGTCAGCGTTGACGATTGATGGGAGAGACAAAGATGGCCAAGACCACTGAAAAGAAGACGGTCACCGTCGAACAGATCGGTAGCCCGATCCGTCGCCCCGCCGTTCAGCGCCAGACGCTGATCGGGCTCGGTCTCAACAAGATGCATCGCGTTCGCACGCTGGAAGATACGCCTGCCGTGCGTGGCATGATCAACAAGGTATCCCATCTCGTACGCGTCGTCGACGAGAAGTGAGAGGGGAAAGAACGATGAAACTCAACGAAATCAAGGACGTCGAAGGCGCCACATCGTCGCGCAAGCGCGTTGGCCGCGGAATCGGTTCGGGCCTCGGCAAGACCGGTGGCCGTGGTGTCAAGGGTCAGAAGTCGCGTTCGGGCGTTGCTATCAACGGCTTCGAAGGCGGTCAGATGCCGATCTACCGTCGTCTGCCGAAGCGCGGCTTCGTCAATATCTTCGCCAAGGAATTTTCCGAAGTGTCGCTGGCCAAGCTTCAGGCTGCCGTTGATGCCGGCAAGATCGACGCCAAGGTCACCGTTACGGCGGAAGTTCTGAAGGAAGCTGGCGTGATTCGCCGCGTCAAGGATGGCGTGCGCATTCTCTCCGATGGCGAACTGAAGGCCAAGCTTTCCCTCGAAGTTGCCGGTGCTTCCAAGGCTGCCATCGAGAAGATTGAGAAGGCAGGCGCCTCCATCAAGCTTCTCAACGCTGCCGAAAGCGCAGAATAAGTTCGAATTTAACTGAAATGATCGCCCGGAGTGCTTCACACCGGGCGATTTTTCGCCCATATGTTTGCCTCGAATGCCGTCAGGCCCAATCGAGGCCTTCCGGACGGCAATCGTCGGAACTGATCCACGTTTCTTGATGCGGCGTGTCAGCTGGCGGTATGGCAATTCAATGCACCGGCCGCAGTCGACCGCGACCGGGCGGTGATGCGGAGATCAGCATGGCATCTGCAGCGGAACAACTCGCTTCCAATCTGAATTTTTCGACTTTCGCCAAGGCGACCGACCTCAAGAAGCGACTTTGGTTTACGCTTCTTGCGCTGCTCGTGTACCGCCTCGGCACGCATATCCCGCTTCCGGGCATCAATCTTGATGCCTATGCCCAGGTCTTCCAGGGCCAGGCAGGCGGCATTCTCGGCATGTTCAACATGTTTTCGGGCGGCGCCGTGCAGCGCATGGCAATCTTCGCGCTTGGCATCATGCCCTACATCTCCGCTTCGATCATCGTTCAGCTTCTGACCGCTGTGGTTCCTTCTCTTGAGGCGCTCAAGAAGGAAGGCGAGCAGGGTCGCAAGATCATGAATCAGTATACGCGTTACGGCACGGTGGTTCTGGCAACGGCACAGGCCTATGGCATTGCCATCGGTCTTGAGGCTGGCAGCAATCTTGTGGCCGATCCGGGCTGGTTCTTCCGTATCTCGACGGTGATTACACTTGTCGGCGGCACGATGTTCCTGATGTGGCTCGGCGAGCAGATCACCTCGCGCGGTATCGGTAACGGCATCTCGCTGATCATCTTCTCCGGTATCGTCGCCGGTCTGCCGAATGCGATCGGCAATATGCTTGAACTGGGCCGCACCGGTGCGCTTTCGGGTGGTCTGGTGGTTGCCGTTCTGGTTGTCGCCATCGGCGTCATTGCGCTGATCGTGTTTGTCGAGCGCGCGCAGCGCCGGTTGCTGATCCAGTACCCGAAGCGCCAGGTCGGCAATCGCATGTTCCAGGGCGACACCTCGCACCTGCCGCTGAAGCTGAATACTTCGGGTGTTATCCCGGCGATTTTCGCATCGTCGCTGCTGCTACTGCCGGCGACGCTTGCGGGCTTCACGTCGAAGGACCTTCCCGGTTGGGCCACCGCGATCATCGCGTCGCTCGGTCATGGGCAGCTGCTTTACATGATCTTCTACGCCGGACTGATCGCCTTCTTCGCCTTCTTCTACACGGCCATCGTCTTCAATCCGAAGGAAACCGCGGATAATCTGAAGCGTCATGGCGGCTTCATTCCCGGTATCCGGCCCGGCGAGCGGACGGCTGAATATATCGATTACGTGCTGACACGTATTACGGTGATCGGCGCGGTCTATCTGGTCTTCGTCTGCATCCTGCCTGAGATCCTTGTATCGCGTACGGGCATTCCATTGTCCCTTGGTGGTACTTCGCTTTTGATTATTGTCAGCGTAACACTGGATACCGTATCGCAGGTTCAGGGACACCTGATCGCGCAGCAATACGAAGGGCTGATGAAGAAATCGAAATTGAGGGGTGGAAAGAGGGGACGATGAGACTCATTCTTCTGGGACCGCCGGGCGCCGGCAAGGGTACGCAGGCGCAGCGGATAGTTGCCAAGCATGGAATTCCGCAGCTGTCGACCGGCGACATGCTTCGTGCAGCTGTTGCGGCCAAGACCGAGGTCGGCATCAAGGCCAAGGCCGTGATGGATGCCGGTGGGCTGGTTTCCGACGATATCGTGATTGCGATTGTGTCGGAGCGGATCGATCAGGATGATTGCAATAACGGCTTCATCCTTGATGGCTTCCCGCGCACGCTGGTTCAGGCCGATGCGACCGAGAAAATGCTTTCGGCCAAGGGGATCGATCTGGACGTCGTCATCGAGATCAAGGTTGATGACAGTGTGTTGGCCGACCGTATCGCCGGGCGCTATACCTGCGCCAAGTGTGGCGCTGGCTATCACGACAGCTTCCATAAGCCGAAGGTCGATGGTGTCTGTGATACCTGTGGATCCACGGAATTCAAGCGCCGGCCCGATGACAATCGCGATACCGTCGTGACGCGCCTGCAGGCTTATTACAAGGAAACCGCGCCGCTGCTTGGCTACTACTACGCCAAGGGCAAGCTGCAGTCGGTGGACGGTATGGCCGATATGGACACGGTGACGGCGTCGATCGAGGCCATCCTGGAAAAGATCTGATCTTGCGGCTCCGGCAGCTTTGTGTTGCCGGAAAGCTTGAAGGGCAGGGGCTCTCGCAAGAGCCTCTCGCTATTAATATTTCGGAAACGGTTGCATTTGATGGCTGTTTCCGGTAAAGAGCGCTCCAACTCGTGGCATGGGGCTGATCGGTGCGATTCCTCTTCTCAAAGCGGAAGCGGAATGGTTGCGGTCGGTCCTTGTTGTCGCAGAAGGGCAAACGGCGTGGAAACGCGCTGGACGAAATCGGCAGTTTCTCTCTGAGATAAAAGACTGCCCAACCGATAATGCTAAGGAGAAACGGCGTGGCTCGTATTGCTGGCGTCAACATCCCGACTGCAAAGCGCGTCGTTATTGCGCTTCAGTACATTCACGGGATCGGACCGAAATTCGCTCAGGAAATCTGCGAGAAGGTTTCCATTCCGGCTGAACGCCGTGTTCACGAACTGACGGACGCTGAAGTCCTGCAGATCCGTGAAACCATTGACCGTGACTACATCGTAGAAGGCGACCTGCGTCGCGAAAACTCGATGAACATCAAGCGTCTTATGGACCTCGGCTGCTACCGTGGCCTGCGTCATCGTCGTGGCCTTCCGGTCCGCGGCCAGCGCACGCACACCAATGCCCGCACCCGTAAGGGTCCGGCCAAGGCGATTGCCGGTAAGAAGAAGTAATCCCGGTTCCATTTGCGAACCGAACAAGCCGGCGGCGTCCGCCGGCTTTCTGCGTGATTGACTGGGCCAAGGCCCCGTCGGTGGAGCCGCTGGTATTACGGCGGTGAAGAGATCAACGAAAGGAATACCCATGGCCAAGGAAGCCACGCGCGTTCGCCGTCGCGAGCGTAAAAATATTTCGTCGGGCGTTGCCCACGTCAACTCGACGTTCAACAACACGATGATCACCATCACGGATGCACAGGGCAATGCTATTGCCTGGTCGTCTGCCGGTGCCAAGGGCTTCAAGGGTTCGCGCAAGTCGACCCCGTTCGCTGCCCAGATCGCTGCTGAGGACTGCGCCAAGAAGGCTCAGGAACACGGCATGAAGTCGCTTGAAGTCGAAGTCTGCGGCCCCGGTTCGGGTCGTGAGTCGGCCCTGCGTGCCCTGCAGGCTGCCGGCTTCGTCATCACTTCGATTCGCGACGTGACGCCGATCCCGCACAATGGCTGCCGCCCGCGCAAGAAGCGCCGCGTCTGATCATCGCTGTCAATCGCTCCGGCGCTGTTCTCATTGAGGGCGCGCCGGTTCTACGAAATTCGGCCGTCACGATTGGATGGTGCGGCGAACGGAAGGTAGAAACATGATTCAGAAAAACTGGCAGGAACTGATCAAGCCCAGCAAGGTGGAATTCACCTCTTCGAGCGCGAAGAAGGCGACCCTGGTCGCTGAACCGCTTGAGCGCGGCTTTGGTCTGACGCTTGGCAATGCGCTTCGTCGCATTCTGCTGTCGTCGCTTCGTGGTGCAGCTGTCACGGCTGTGCAGATCGACGGCGTGCTGCACGAATTTTCCTCGATCCCGGGTGTTCGTGAAGATGTCACCGACATCATCCTGAACATCAAGGAAATCGCCATCAAGATGGAAGGCGACGAGGCAAAGCGTATGGTCGTGCGCAAGCAGGGCCCGGGCGTTGTCACCGCTGGTGATATTCAGACGGTTGGCGATATCGAGATCCTTAATCCGGGTCTCGTGCTCTGCACGCTGGATGAAGGCGCTGAAATCCGCATGGAATTCACCGTCAACAACGGTAAGGGTTACGTTCCGGCAGAACGGAACCGTTCGGAAGATGCTCCGATCGGTCTCATTCCGGTCGACAGCCTTTATTCGCCGATCCGCAAGGTGTCCTACAAGGTCGAAAACACCCGTGAGGGCCAGGTTCTCGACTATGACAAGCTGACCATGACCATCGAGACTGATGGTTCCGTCGGCGGTGAAGATGCAGTTGCTTTTGCAGCCCGCATTCTTCAGGACCAGCTTTCGGTCTTCGTCAACTTCGAGGAGCCCCAGAAGGAATCCGAAGAAGAAGACGTCACCGAGCTCGCCTTCAACCCGGCACTCTTGAAGAAGGTCGACGAACTGGAACTTTCCGTCCGTTCGGCCAACTGCCTGAAGAACGACAATATCGTCTATATCGGCGATCTCATCCAGAAGACCGAAGCCGAAATGCTGCGTACGCCGAATTTTGGTCGCAAGTCGCTGAACGAGATCAAGGAAGTACTCGCTTCCATGGGCCTGCACCTGGGCATGGAAGTCCCGGCCTGGCCGCCGGAAAATATCGAAGACCTCGCAAAGCGTTACGAGGATCAGTACTAACGTCATACTGCGGGCGGCTCGCCTGCAAGTGAAGGAGAGAAGCAATGCGCCATCAGAATGCAGGCCGCAAGCTCAACAGAACCGCAAGCCATCGCAAGGCAATGTTTGCAAACATGGCAGCCTCGCTCATCACCCATGAGCAGATTGTCACGACACTGCCGAAGGCAAAGGAAATCCGCCCGATCGTCGAGAAGCTCATCACGCTCGGCAAGCGCGGTGATCTGCACGCCCGTCGTCAGGCGATCGCACAGATCAAGGACCTCGATGCAGTCCGCAAGCTGTTCGATGTTCTTGGCCCGCGCTACGCAGAACGCAAGGGCGGCTACTGCCGGATCATGAAGGCTGGTTTCCGCTACGGCGACAATGCCGACCTCGCAGTCATCGAATTCGTTGATCGCGACGTCAATGCCAAGGGCGCAGCCGACAAGGCCCGCGTTGAGGCTGAAGCTGAGATGGAAGCTGCCTGAGGCAGTTCTGACATCGTCAGATTTTATAAGGGCCGGGTGCTGTTTCAGCGCCCGGCCTTTTCATTTGCGACGGGTTTCAATTCGGAATGTGGATCGTCGCGCGGATATGTTTCAGCGAAGCGACAATAGTGAAGGTCATGGCCACCATCAGCGTCCATGAACTCCATTTGCCGATATGGACGCTCGACCAGATGGCGATCTGGTTGGGATAGTGCCAGATCGCGAAGAAGGTTGAGACATTCTCGGCCAGCCAGATAAAGAAGCCGATCAGGATGAAAGACAGGATAATCGGCATTTTGCGATCGCGGTCATAGGGGCGAAACACCACGGTGGCGCGCGCGTAAAGCCCGATGGCGAGCGCCGCGATATACCAGCGATAGTCGCCGATATAATGATGGGTGAAAAAGTTCGCGTAGATTGCAAGCGCGAGCAGCGTCGACATCCAGTAGGGCGGGTGGTGCTGGATGCGGATGTCGAAAAGGCGCCAAGCCTGAATGATATAGCTGCCGACAGCTGCATACATGAAGCCTGAAAAGAGTGGCACGCCCATCAGTTTCGTCCATGCAAAATCCGGATAGGCCCAGGATTGGATCGAGCCGGATGTCTTGAACACTTCAAGGGCGAAGCCGACAAGGTGAAACAGGCATATGGCCTTGAATTCAGTGACGGTTTCCAGACCGAGCCTGATCATCGCGAACTGGATCGCCAAAGCGATGATCAGCAGAAGATCGTAACGCGGAATACCCAGCGCGCCTGATCGCGGCGTGATGAAGATCGCCAGGAAGAACAGACCTGCAAACAGGCAGGCGCGCGCTTCCTTCAAACCGAAGAACAGAAATTCAACGAGAAAGCGGGAGACACCGTGCAGATCTGTGCGCGGTTTGACATTGGTGAGCCAGCCATCGAGCCGGAAGAGGCTTTGCGGTGTTTTTGTCGCGGTCATTCTTTTGCATGTTTTGAGAGTGCTGAGTGCAGACTTCACGCAAAAGAGGTCGAAAGCAAGGCCACGTGCGTTGATCGCTAATACCATGAAATTGATCATGATCAGGTCGCTCGCAGAGCGGATCCGGGCGGCGGGGCGCCGAAACCTGCCGTCATGCAACCCCGGTTGGTCGCTAAATGGTGAACAGTCTGTTCAAGTTATGAAACAGCCTTTCTTGATCTTGATCACATGTATTCGCAGATATGAGCCTAATTTCGGGCCATCGACTTACTTTTGGTTCCGGAGAAAAACAATGACCAACGAAGTCTTCAAGAACGATCCACAAAGACTGTATCTGCCGTTTCTTGGCGGGTTTTATGATCGGGTTGCCCAGCCGATGGCCTGGGTCATCTTTCGTATTGCAATTGGCGGCTTTCTTGCTCTGGAAGGTTGGCCGAAGATTACCCACCCCTTCGCACAGGTCGGATTTGTTGAGAGCCTTCACTTCTATCCTGGTGTGTTCTGGTCACCTTTGCTGGCGGCGATGCAGTTCTTCGGCGGGTTCTTGATCATGTTTGGGCTGTTTACCCGCGCCGCAGCGCTTGCCAATGGTGTGATGTTGGCGATTACGCTCTATTTCCACTACAGCCACCCCTATGGTGCGGCCTTCCTGACGCCTGCGGGCATTGAGGCGCTGAAGACCAATGCCGATTTGTTTACGGCCGCAGCACAGTATCGTCTGGCCGATGGCGGTGCGAAGTTCCTGAGCCAGGTTCAGGACAAGGCTGAACTTGCCTCGTGGTTCTGGACTGGCGGAGCCTTCCTCTTCGCCGCATTCGGTGGCGGTTACTGCTCGGTGGATCGTCTGCTGAAGAAGGTGTTCTGAACAACTCTCGTAGATGCGCAGTTTAAAGGCCGAAGCGCTAGACGCTTCGGCCTCAGCTTGCTGACAAAGTCATTCAGCTTGTCTGTTTGGGGTGGAATAGCCATTGCCTCCGCCGTCATCCCCGTGCTTGTCACGGGGATCCATACTCTTAAAGATTTGAATAAGCGGAGTCTTTGGCCGCGCGGACGCGCGTCGGCTGGATGCCTGTGACAAGCACAGGCATGACGTTAAAGAAGGGGCTAGGGGTTGTCAGCAATCTGAGGCCGAAGCGCTAGACGCTTCGGCCTTTCTGCTGTTCGCGGAGCGCACGCTTTTTCTGTCGCCGGCGTTCCATCAGCCGGGGGCGGATGGCACGATAGCCAAGTAGCAGCACGGCTAGCGCGATATAGAGCATGATCTCCGGGCCGATCACCTTGCGCGCCATGGCAAAATGCAAGGTTCCAAGCGCGAGGATCAGATAGGAGAGCCGATGCAGCCAGGTCCAGTTTTTTCCAAGCCGGCGGATCGACCAGTTGTTTGAAGTCAGTGCCAGCGGCACCAGCAGCGCCAGGGCGATCATGCCGAAGGTGATGAAGGGGCGCTTGATCACGTCATCGATCACGGTATGCAGATCCATTTGCTGATCGAGCACCAGATAGACGAGGAAATGCATCAGTACGTAATAAAAGCCGAGCAGGCCGAGTGCGCGGCGGTAGCGCAGCAGGTTGATATTGGCAAGGTCGCGAAGCGGGGTGACCGCAAGGGTCGCCAGAATGAACCTAAGCGCCCATATGCCAAGCAGATGCTCGAAGGTCTTGATCGGGTAGACGCCGAGCTGGTTGGTGGCGCCAAGCCAGAAATAGATGGCAGCTGGCATCAGCCCGAGCACATAGAGCGCCCAGACCGAGGCCGAACGCCATCGTCCGGTGCGGTTGCGGGAAGGGGGCGTCACCGTTTTCATCGTCGCATCGGTCAATAGTTTGCTTTCAGGTCCATGCCAGCATAAAGGCTTGCGACCTCATCGCCATAGCCGTTGAACATTTCTGTCGGAATGCGTTTGGCGCCGCCGAACAATCCACCGCCTTCGCCAATGCGCTGTTCGGTCGCCTGGCTCCAGCGCGGGTGCGGCACATCCGGGTTCACATTGGCGTAGAAACCATATTCATGCGGGGCGAGCAGGTTCCAGCTGTTTTGCGGCTGTTCTTCGGTCAGGGTGATCTTGGTGATCGATTTGATGCCCTTGAAACCATATTTCCACGGAACGACAAGGCGCATCGGCGCGCCGGACTGGTTCAGCAGTGTCTTGCCGTAAAGGCCCACGGCGATGATCGTCAGCGGGTGACGGGCTTCATCCATGCGCAGGCCTTCAAGATAAGGCCATGGCATCGGCTGGGCAAAACCACGCTGGCCTGGCATTTCCTTCGGCCGCACCACACCTTCAAAGGCCACATATTTGGCCGAGCCCTGCGGATCGGCGAGATCTATGATCGATGACAGCGGGATGCCGACCCAGGGGATGACCATGGACCAGGCCTCAACACAGCGCATCCGGTAGATCCGGTCCTCCAGCGGGAATTTTGTCAGCAGGGTGTCGATGTCGACGGTCTGCGGCTTGTTGACCAGTCCGCCGATCTCAAAGGTCCAAGGGTAGGGCTTGAAGTCTTCGGAATATTTGAACGGGTCGCTCTTGCCCGTGCCGAATTCATAAAAATTATTGTAGTGGGTCACATCCTCGAAGCTGGTTTCCTTGTCGGACGGCGCCGGGATGGGGCCGGGGACTGTCTTCAGTTCCATGCCCTCGCTCAGGCCCGGCGCCGCCGCCTCAGCTTTTGGCAAGGCGGCAAAGGTCGCGCCGGCGGCAAGCCCTGCCATCAATGTGCGGCGCTTGAGCCAGGTCGCTTCCGGCGTGATCTCGGATGCAGGAATATGCGGTGGTTTGTAGGCGCTCATGAATGGGCCTCCCTTTGCTCTCTGTTTCCATGCCGTCGGTCATGGTGGCATCCCATGGAATTTTTTCGCTTGTCGGGATACACTCCTTTACGCAGGAGGATTGCCGATAGATTGCGTTTCGACAAGAAACGTTTGAACCACGATTTCGTGTTTTGGGCGTGAGAAGGGTCAGGGGCGGTCCCGGCAAGGGGCGTACTGGAGAGTACCGTTTTGCCACCAAGCGATAGTGACAGGCATAGTGATTTGCGTTACCACCTGTCGCAAAAGGTGTTTTGGCCCATTTGGCCAACAGAATGCATCGGGCAGACAGAGCGGATCTGCCGGGAAGAAAGGAAACCCCAATGCCAGCCTATCGTTCCAGAACGACCACCCATGGACGCAATATGGCCGGCGCGCGTGGATTGTGGCGCGCAACCGGCATGAAAGAAGGCGATTTCGGCAAGCCCATCATTGCCGTGGTCAATTCCTTTACCCAATTTGTGCCCGGTCATGTGCATCTGAAGGACCTCGGCCAGCTGGTCGCGCGCGAAATTGAAGCTGCGGGCGGTGTTGCCAAGGAGTTCAACACCATCGCGGTTGATGACGGCATCGCCATGGGCCATGACGGCATGCTCTATTCGCTGCCTTCCCGTGAAGTCATTGCTGACAGCGTTGAATATATGGTCAATGCCCATTGTGCCGATGCCATGGTCTGCATTTCCAACTGCGACAAGATCACCCCCGGCATGCTGATGGCGGCGCTTCGCCTCAATATTCCGGCAATCTTCGTCTCCGGCGGCCCGATGGAAGCCGGCAAGGTGGTCTTGAACGGCAAGGAGCAGGCGCTTGATCTGGTTGATGCCATGGTTGCCGCCGCCGATGACAAGTACACTGATGCCGAGGTGGCAAGTATCGAGCGCTCAGCCTGCCCCACCTGCGGTTCCTGCTCGGGCATGTTTACCGCCAATTCGATGAACTGTCTGACGGAAGCGCTTGGCCTGTCGCTGCCGGGCAATGGCTCGACGCTCGCCACCCATGCCGATCGCCGCCGCCTGTTTGTTGAGGCAGGTCACCAGATCGTCGATCTTGCCCGCCGTTGCTACGAGCAGGATGACAAGACGACGCTGCCGCGCACCATCGCCAACAAGGCTGCTTTTGAAAACGCCATGTCGCTCGATATCGCCATGGGCGGCTCCACCAATACGGTGCTGCATATTCTGGCGGCCGCCTATGAGGCCGAGCTTGATTTCACCATGGAAGATATTGATCGGCTGTCACGCAAGGTGCCGTGCCTGTGCAAGGTGGCACCGGCCAAGAATGATGTTCACATGGAAGATGTTCACCGGGCTGGCGGCATCATGGCCATTCTCGGCGAGCTTGACCGCGCGGGTCTAATCCGTCGCGAAAGCCCGACCGTTCATGCCGCAACGCTGGGCGATGCGATTGACCAGTGGGATATCGTTCGCACCAATTCCGAAACCGTTCGCAATTTCTTCATGGCCGCGCCCGGTGGCGTGCCGTCGCAGACCGCTTTCTCACAGGATCGCCGTTGGGCGGAACTCGACACAGACCGTGTGTCCGGTGTTATCCGTTCGGCCGAACATCCTTTCTCCAAGGATGGTGGTCTGGCCGTCTTGCGGGGCAATGTCGCGCTTGATGGCTGCATCGTGAAGACGGCAGGCGTCGATGAGAGCATCCTCAAATTCTCCGGCCCGGCCGTCGTGTTCGAGAGCCAGGATGCGGCGGTGAAAGGTATCCTGTCCAACGAGGTCAAGGCGGGCGACGTCGTCGTCATTCGCTATGAAGGCCCGAAGGGCGGTCCCGGCATGCAGGAAATGCTCTACCCGACCAGCTATCTGAAGTCGAAGGGGCTCGGAAAGGCCTGCGCGCTGATCACCGATGGACGTTTCTCCGGCGGTACATCGGGCCTTTCCATCGGCCATGTTTCGCCGGAAGCCGCCAAGGGTGGCGCCATCGGTCTGGTCGAGAACGGCGATACGATCGATATCGACATTCCCGGCCGTACCATTTCGCTCAGGATCTCGCCGTCTGAGCTGGAAGCGCGCCGCAAGGCTCAGGAGGAAAAAGGCTGGGCGCCGTCGTCTCCGCGCCGCCGTCAGGTCACCCGCGCACTGAAGGCCTATGCCGCCTTCGCCTCCAGCGCCGACAAGGGCGCTGTTCGGATCCTGCCGGACGAGGAATAAGCCGTCCGGACATTCATCTGAAAAGGGCGCGGGAGATTATCCCGCGCCCTCAGTTTGTTGACAAACCTCACCCCCTTCACTGACATCATGCCTGTGCTTGGTCCACAGGCATCCAGCCGACGCGCGTCTGCGCGGCGAAAAGACTTGTCTACTCGATGCCTTTTGAAGCTGGATCCCCGTGACAAGCACGGGGATGACGACGGAGGGTGAGGCTATTCCGCCTCAAACATGCAATATGAATGGCTTTGTCAGCAGTCTGAGCGCGGGATCATCTCCCGCGCCCTTTCTGATCGGGAGGAATGCGGCCGCTCAGATCGGCTTGTCGATGCCGTCATAGAGTTTCTGCAGGGCGTCGATACGCTCCTGATAGGCTTCAGAGATGCAGGAGACATCGGTGCCGCAGGCCTCACGTTTGGCAAGCCAGGCCTTTTGTTCATCTGCCATGTCACCCGAAACGCCCATGGCGAAAAGGCCCTTCAGCATGGTGTACATGGTCGCCATCTTCACATCATCATCATTGAGCTGAAGATTGTCGCAGATGGTCTTTTCATTGGCGCTGAGGCCGCTGGCATGGCAATCGAAGCTTGCTGCAGCAGCGGGCGTGGCCGAAAGCGTGAGCGGAGCGAAGCTTGCAAGCAGGGTCGCTGCTGAAAATGCGATGCCAGCTGTGGTCCGAGCGAGGCGGGTGCGATCATGGAATGGTTGCATTGTAGACTCCTTCTCTTTTCAATCACCGATATAGGAAATGACTGAAGAGTTTGTGACTATTTTCGGGTATTTGCCACCGGCGTATCGCCGTGAAGCCGGCGTGATGAGCGATGGTCTCCAGTCCGGCCGCGTGCCGAAAGCTTTAACTTGCGAGCATTAGGGTGGAACTGCAATATAAAGTTGAATATTGCGATAGTTTAATATCTGAGCGACCACGTTTAACGCGTTGTTTCGCTGCTCTAACTTGTGAAACATTGTTCCGCCCATTTCTCTACCTAGATCTTGGGCGAGGGGTTAATTTGAATCCGTTGAAGAGACAGGGAACTGATGACCGCACCTTTCATCCGCCTTTCCGCCGCCGCCATGATGTCCGGCCTCGTTTTAACGTTGCAGCCGGCCTTTGCCGATGATGCCCGCACTGTGCCTTCGGGGCAGGGGCAGGTGATGCTGTCCTATGCGCCGCTGGTCAAGCAGACCGCACCGGCTGTCGTCAATGTCTATGCCGAACGTATGGTCGAGAAGCGCATGTCGCCGCTGTTCTCCGATCCTTTTTTCGGCCAGTTCTTCGGCCAGCAGATGCCGGGGCGCAGCGAGAAACAGACATCGCTTGGATCCGGCGTGATTGTCGGCTCTGATGGAACGATCATCACCAACAACCATGTGATTGCCGGGGCCGATCAGATCAAGGTGGCGCTGTCGGACGGGCGTGAGTTCCCCTGCACGGTTTTGCTGAAGGACGATCGCTACGATCTCGCCGTGCTGAAGATTGACGTCAAGGAAGCGCTGCCGACGATCGATATCGGCAATTCCGATGATGTCGAGGTTGGCGATATCGCGCTTGCCATCGGCGACCCCTTTGCTGTCGGTCAGACGGTGACCAGCGGCATCATTTCCGGCCTGGCGCGCAATTCCGTCAATGATGGCGAATTCGGCTTCTTCCTGCAAACAGACGCGGCGATCAATCCGGGCAATTCCGGTGGCGCGCTTTTGAACATGAAGGGGCAGCTGATCGGCATCAATACGGCGATCTTCTCCAAGGGTGGTGGATCGAATGGTATCGGCTTCGCCATCCCTGCCAATATGGTCAAGGTATTTCTGGCGGCGGCGGAAAGCGGCGAGAAAAGCTTTGAGCGCCCCTATGTCGGCGCAAGCTTCGGCCCGGTTTCCTCCGATATCGCCGAAGCTGTTGGCCTGACTACGCCGCGCGGCGCCATTGTCTCAAGCGTCGTCCCGGACGGCCCGGCGGACAAGGCCGGTCTGAAATCCGGCTCGGTCGTCATCGCTGTGGATGATGTGCCGGTGCAGCATCCCGATGCGCTGCTCTATCGCCTCACCGTGCTCGGGCTTGGCAAGACGGCCGATCTCAGTGTCGAGCGGGACGGCAAGGTCGAGCATGTGACGCTGCCGCTGGCGGTTGCCCCCGAAACACCGGCCCGTGACAGCCGCACCATTGATGGCGACAGCCCGTTTGCCGGACTGACAGTGGAAAATGTGTCGCCGCGCGTATCGGAGGAGTTGCGTCTGCCGCAAGACTCTGCTGGTGTCGTTGTGGCCGATATTGCTGACGGATCGACGGCGAACCAGCTTGGCTTTGCCAAGGGGGACATTATCGTTTCCGTCAACGATACCGATATCAAGACGACCAAGGCGCTGGAAAAGGCAGCGGCCGACAAGCCCCGCTACTGGAAGCTGACGGTGAACCGTGGCGGCAGGATGATAACGCAAATGTTTCGATGAGTGATCTGTTCGCCCCCAAGATACCCGAAGAACTGGAAAAGCGCCGGCCGCTGGCTGATCGTCTGCGTCCGCAGCATCTGAGCGAGGTCACAGGTCAGGATCATCTGACCGGTCCTGACGGTGCGCTGACCCGGATGATTGCGTCCGGCTCGCTTGGCTCGATGATCTTCTGGGGACCGCCGGGGACGGGCAAGACAACTGTCGCCCGGCTTCTGTCGGGCGAGGCCGATCTCGCCTTCGAGCAGATTTCGGCGATCTTTTCCGGCGTGGCCGACCTGAAGAAGGTGTTCGAGGCTGCCCGCGCCCGGCGGATGAACGGGCGGCAGACACTGCTTTTCGTCGACGAGATTCATCGCTTCAACCGGGCGCAGCAGGACAGTTTCCTGCCTGTGATGGAAGATGGCACGATTGTGCTGGTGGGCGCGACCACGGAAAACCCATCCTTCGAGCTCAATGCCGCGCTTTTGTCGCGCGCCCGGGTTCTGACCTTCCGCGCCCATGATCATGACAGTCTTTCGGAACTTCTGACCCGCGCCGAAGCCGCTGAGGGCAGGGCGCTGCCGCTTGACGAGGATGCTCGCGAAACGCTGATCGGCATGGCCGATGGCGATGGACGGGCGATCCTGACCCTGTCGGAGGAGATCTGGCGCGCTGCCCGGGAGGGCGAGGTGCTTGACCCGAAGGGGCTCGCCGGCGTTGTCCAGCGTCGCGCGCCGATCTATGACAAGGGCCAGGACGGGCATTACAATCTCATCTCCGCGTTGCATAAATCCGTGCGCGGTTCCGATCCCGATGCCGCGCTTTACTATCTGGCGCGGATGATCGATGCGGGCGAGGACCCGCTTTATATCGGCCGCCGGCTGGTGCGCATGGCAACCGAGGATATCGGCCTTGCCGATCCGCAAGCCGTGCTGATCGCCACCGCCGCCAAGGATGCCTATGATTTTCTCGGTTCTCCCGAGGGCGAGCTGGCGCTGGCTGAGGCCTGCATCTATCTGGCAACCGCGCCCAAATCCAATTCCGTCGAGGTCGCCTGGCATGCCGCCCTTGCTGCCGCCAAGCGGCATGGCTCGCTGATGCCGCCGAAACATATCCTCAACGCCCCGACCAAGCTGATGAAGGAAGAGGGCTATAATCAGGGTTATCGTTATGATCACGATGAGCCTGATGCGTTTTCGGGCCAGAATTATTTCCCGACGGAAATGGGCCGGCAGAAATTCTACCAGCCGCCCGAGCGCGGATTTGAACGCGAGATCAACAAACGGCTCGCCTGGTGGGACAAGCTCAGGCGTGAGCGCAACAGCTGATTTCAATATATTGCGGAACAACGCGTCTCATCGGGCGTTAACCATGCACGAACCCGAAGGAGAACGTTATGCAGGACGTACCCCCCTATGCACGATTGATCGCGCTGATGATCGAAGGCGCGGGTTTTCTTCTCGCCGCAACAGTGATCACCGCTTTCCCGGTGCTGGACAACGCCAAGGTTCTCCTGCTGCCGCTCATGCTGCTGGTCGCCTGGGTGGCGCTTCCCATGCTGACCCGCCTGTTTACCCCCCGTATCCGACCGCTCCCCCGCCGGCGCTAGCTCCCCCTCGGCAGCGCTGAAGAAAGCCGCCCGGTCTTCTTGATGGGAAGACCGGGCGGTTTTGCATGAAGGAACGCTAGAGGAGCCAGTGTGAGATATCTGCCCATTCCGGATTTGTGCCTTCGATGAGGTTTATCTTCCAGGCTCGGCGCCATTTCTTGATCGTCTTTTCTCGGACGATGGCACGCGAGATTTCCTCGAATTGCTCAAACCAGACGAGTGTCTTGACCCCATACCTGCTGGTGAAACTCTGGTGGATTTCCAGCTGATGCTCCTGAAGTCGCCGGGCAAGGTCGTTGGTCACCCCGACATAGAGTGTACCGTTTTTGCGGGAAGCGAGAATATAGACATAGCCGCCACGCACAGATTACCCCCGAAGATTGTTTTTCGTCCTTGGCACAATCTATCATAGACCGGCTGAAGGTCACGCTGTCTCTTCCATCGCAACACTCTCCTCGTCATGCCTGTGCTCGTCACAGGCATCCAGCTGGAGCGTAAAGCAAAGCCGGGTCCCTGCGGTGCCTGCAGACAATGCTGGATCCCTGTGACAAGCACAGGGATGACGATGGAGGGGGGAGCGAATGACAGGCAGGATGCCTATGTAAAGCGGCGCGCAGTGAAGCGCGCCGGATACGTGGGAAGCAGGCAAGGATGGCTGAAAAAAAACGGCGCTACCCGCCTCAGCTGCAGCCGCTTGTCGCGCCGCAGGTGTCGCATTTCTCGCAGGTGCCGTTTCTCACCATGGTGAAGTTCTGGCATTCGGAGCACATATTGCCGGTATAGCCCTGAACGATCGCGCGGGCGCGGCGTTCATGTTCCAGCTTCCTGGCCTCGGCCTTGGCGGTTGCGGCATCGGCGGCGGCCTTGTCGGAGAAGAGTTCGGTGGCCTCGGAATCGGCTTCCTCGGCGATTTCTTCTGCCAGTTCCTCGGCACGCTCCTCATAATCGCGACGGAAGGAGACGATTTCCGAGGGCTCGGCCTTCTTCAGCGCCGAGCCAACAGCGGCAATCGGCGTCGGCCTGCCGGCCTCGCCTGCCATGCCCTTGGCGTCGGATGCCTTGAACCGGGCGGTTGCCAGTTCCTTGCCATGGCCGCGGGTCCAGCCGGTCGACAGAAGGTTGGTCTTGCCCTCGCTGATGCCCTTGCCGAGCGCGGTGTTGGAAAAATCCGACGTGTCGACATGGGCGAGATCGTTGCGGCCGAGATAGGAGACGGCCAGTTCACGGAACACATAATCGAGGATCGAGGTCGCGTTCTTGATCGCGTCATTGCCCTGTACCATGCCGGCGGGCTCGAACTTGGTGAAGGTGAAGGCCTCGACATATTCTTCCAGCGGCACGCCATATTGCAGGCCGAGTGAAATCGCGATGGCGAAATTATTCATCATCGCCCGGAAGGCAGCACCTTCCTTGTGCATGTCGATGAAAATCTCGCCGAGACGGCCGTCACCATATTCGCCGGTCCTGAGATAGACCTTGTGACCGCCGATCGCCGCCTTCTGGGTATAGCCCTGACGCCGGTTCGGCAGTTTCTCGCGCTCGCGGACGATCTTTTCGACCACGCGCTCGATGATCTTCTCGGTCACCTTCACCGCCTGCGTCGTTGCCGGTGCGAGCACCAGTTCCTCGACCCGATCCTCCTCGTCGTCCTCATCTTCAATGAGGGCGGAGTTGAGCGGCTGGGAGAGTTTCGAACCGTCGCGATAAAGCGCATTGGCCTTCAGTCCGAGTTTCCACGACAGCATATAGGCGTGTTTGCAATCCTCGACCGTCGCATCATTCGGCATGTTGATGGTCTTGGAGATCGCACCGGAAATGAAGGGCTGGGCAGCAGCCATCATGCGGATATGGCTTTCAGCGGAGAGATAGCGTCTGCCGAGCCGGCCGCAGGGATTGGCGCAGTCGAAGACCGGCAGGTGTTCGGCTTTCAGATGCGGTGCACCTTCCAGCGTCATGGCACCGCAGATATGGGTGTTGGCGGCCTCGATCTCCTTCCTGCTGAAGCCGATATGTTCCAGCAGGCTGAAGCTCATATCATTGAGATCGGCGTCGGAAACCTGCAGCACGTCCTTGAGGAAGTCAGCGCCGAGCGTCCACTGGTTGAAGGCGAACTTGATGTCGAAGGCGCTTTTGAGCGCCGCGTTGACGGCCTCGACCTTCTCATCGGTGAAGCCCTTGGCCTTCAGCCGCGACGGGTTGATCGCCGGCGCCTGGTTGAGATTGCCGTGGCCGACGGCATAGGCCTCGATCTCGGCAATCTGGCTTTCGCTGTAGCCGAGCGTTCTGAGCGCTTCCGGCACGGCGCGGTTGATGATCTTGAAATAGCCGCCACCGGCGAGCTTCTTGAACTTCACCAGTGCGAAATCGGGCTCGATGCCGGTCGTGTCACAATCCATGACGAGGCCGATCGTACCCGTCGGCGCGATCACCGAAACCTGAGCATTGCGGTAGCCATGGGCTTCCCCCAGTTCCAGCGCCTTGTCCCAGGCGGACGTGGCATGCGCCACAAGATCGTCATCCGGGCAATCGCCGTGGATCAGCGCTACCGGTGGCGTCGTCAGGCCCTCATAGCCTGTCGCCTCGCCATGGGCGGCACGGCGGTGATTGCGGATCACCCGCAGCATATTGTCGGCATTGTCATCATAGCCGGCAAAGGCGCCGAGTTCGGACGCCATTTCTGCCGAGGTGGCATAGGAAATACCGGTCATGATTGCCGTCAGACTGCCGGCAAGCGCGCGGGCGGCGTCTGAATCGTACGGAATGCCCGACGACATCAGCAGCCCGCCAATATTGGCATAGCCGAGGCCGAGTGTGCGGTATTTGTAGGAGCGCTCGGCGATGCGTTCGGACGGGAACTGCGCCATCATCACCGAGATTTCCAGAACCACGGTCCAGAGCCGCACGGCGTGTTCATAGGCCTTGATGTCGATGCGACCGGTTTGCGGATCCTTGAACTGCATCAGGTTCAGCGAAGCCAGGTTGCAGGCCGTGTCATCGAGAAACATATATTCCGAGCACGGATTGGAGCCGGTAATGCGGCCTTCAGCCGGGCAGGTGTGCCAGGCATTCATCGTGGAGTTGAAATGCAGGCCCGGATCGGCCGACGCCCATGCGGCATGCGAAATCTGTTCCCACAGATCTGCCGCCTTCAGCGTTTTCATCACCCGGCCATCAATGCGCGCCGTCAGGTTCCAGTCGGCATCCTCTTCCACCGCCTTGAAGAAATCATCGGTGATCGACACCGAATTATTGGAATTCTGCCCGGAAACGGTGAGATAGGCCTCCGAATCCCAGTCAGTGTCATAGGTGGTGAAGGTGATGTCCTTATAGCCCTGACGCGCGAACTGGATCACCCGTTTGATGTAGTTTTCCGGCACCTGATCCTTCTTGGCGGCGCGGATCTCGCGCTTCAGGGCCGGGTTTTCATGCGGATCGAAACAGGCATCATTATCGGCCGTGCAGTTGACGCAGGCCTTCATGATCGCGGTCAGATGTTTCGCAACGATTTTCGAGCCGGTGACGAGGGCGGCAACCTTCTGCTCCTCCTTGACCTTCCAGTTGATATAGGCCTCGATATCCGGGTGGTCGATATCGACCACCACCATCTTGGCGGCGCGGCGCGTGGTGCCGCCGGATTTGATCGCGCCGGCCGCCCGGTCGCCGATCTTGAGAAAGCTCATCAGGCCGGAAGACTTGCCGCCGCCCGACAGACGTTCGCCCTCTGCACGGACATTCGAGAAATTGGAGCCGGTGCCGGAGCCATATTTGAACAGGCGCGCCTCCCGCACCCACAAATCCATGATGCCGCCCTCATTGACGAGGTCGTCACCGACGGACTGGATGAAGCAGGCATGCGGCTGCGGGTGCTCATAGGCCGATTTCGAGCGCGTCAGCTTGCCGGTGAAGGGATCGACGTAGAAATGCCCCTGGCCGGGGCCATCAATGCCATAGGCCCAGTGAAGGCCGGTATTGAACCATTGCGGCGAGTTCGGTGCAGCGCGCTGGGTGGCCAGCATATAGGCAAGCTCGTCCCGGAAGGCAGATGCATCCTCTTCCGAGGAGAAATAGCCGCCCTTCCAGCCCCAATAGGTCCAGGCGCCGGCAAGCCGGTCGAAGACCTGTCGCGCATCGGTCTCAGAGCCGAACCGCTCGTCTTCGGGAAGTTTGGCGAGCGCTTTTTCATCTGGCACGGAACGCCACAGGAAGGAGGGGACGCTGGTTTCCTCAACCTTCTTCAGCCTCGCCGGAACGCCGGCCTTGCGGAAATATTTCTGCGCCAGAATATCGGCCGCAACCTGGCTGAACTGTTCAGGCACATCAATGTTGTCGAGCAGGAATACGATCGAGCCGTCCGGATTGCGGATCTCACTCTTGGCCTTGCGAAATGCGACTTCGGCATAAGCCGATTGTCCAGCCGTGGTGAAATGACGTTCGATGCGCATCTTGTCGTCCTCGTAAAAAATGTGCGCCCGTATTCAGGCATTGATCTTGTTCGGCGATCCGCTTCTCTGGCTTGACCGCCGCCGGTCGGTTTGTGAGCCGCGTCGGAATATGTTGTGCTTATCATAATCAGAGCCACTAAATATAGTATTAACGGCGCTGCAATTCAATTCCGCATCTGTGTCGCGCCCGCCGTTTCGAGGCGCACGAAAATCTGCTTCGGCAATGTCCGTCAGGACACCGCCAAAGTGGGATTGCACATCAAAACAGTGGGGGCGGGCGCGTTACAAAACCGCTCCGGTCACGGCTGCGACCGCCGTCGAATATCGGTCGAATCGACCCTCTCGGTCAAGCGACCCTGTGCCGCATCAAGGCTGCAACAGGCCTCTTGACGATCGTCATGCGTGTTGAGGGAGGGCCTTGCAGATCAGTGACTTGTGACCAAAAGCTGACATGGTGTCGAACATCCTCAGACCGTCATCTGCCGTTTCGGCAGTCTGAAAAATGCAGTGTTTTTAAGGCGCTATAATTTTCTACGAGAATCGGTGTCGGCGCGGGACTGAATTGTGGAAAAGTCCGGGCCGGCAAATGAGGGGAACTCCAAAAGAAAACCCCGCCGGGTAGGGCGGGGTTCAGGCTGTCGACAACGTCGTTCAGATTACCTGTTCGGGCTGGAATAGCCCCTCCCTCCGTCGTCATCCCCGTGCTTGTCACGGGGATCCAGAATCATAAAATACTGAATAGACGGGTTCTTTCGCCGCGCGGACGCGCGTCGGCTGGATGCCTGTGACAAGCACAGGCATGACCTCAGAAAAAGGTGTAAGGTTTGTCAGCAGTCTGAACCCCGCCCAGTCCCGCGGGGTTTTCCGGATTAGATGCCTTATGCTTTCGGTGCCTTGGCGATCGGCTCCTGATAGGCAAAACCCATATCCCACGGGAAGTAGATCCAGGTATCCTGCGAAACCTCGGTGATGAAAGTATCGACGCAAGGGACACCCTGCGGTTTGGCGTAGACACAGGCCAGATGCGCCTTGGGCAGCATTTCACGGACCTCACGGGCGGTGTTGCCAGTGTCGGTGAGATCGTCGACGATCAGCACGCCTTCGCCGCCATCCTTGAGCAGATCGGCGGTGATGCCTTTCAGCAGCGAGGTTTCGCCCTGGGTCGTATAGTCATGGTAAGAGGCGATGCAGACGGTTTCGATCAGGCGGATGTTCAATTCGCGCGAGATGATGGCGGTCGGAACAAGGCCACCGCGGGTGACGCAGACGATGGCGTGGAAGGTCTTGTCGAGGCCGGCAAGACGCCAGGCGAGCGCACGGGCATCGCGGTGGAACTGATCCCAGGAAACGGGAAAGGCTTTTTCAGGGAGAGTAGACATGTCCGGGCTCCGAAGGCAGTGGTCAACATATTGGTCATTCGCGCTGCTAAGGTTTTTGCAGCAGCATCGACGCACAACCTTCGGGATCGGCCAAAGGGCCAATCAAAAATCCGCCGCAAGCGACTTACGGCGAAAAATCTCTCTGCCCCCGACAGGTGGTGTCGTTGGCCATCGCTATTAGCCGCATTCGCGCGAATATGGCAAGTCCTGCCGGACGAATGAGCCCCCGCCGGCAGGTTTTTCTCAGGTTTTCCGCAATGGTTTACCTGCAGGCCGGGTTCAGCGGGCCATCAACGTCGCCGCCGTCATCGATTCCAGCAATGTGCGGGTAACGCCGCCAAACAACAGCTGCCACAGGCGGGAATGGGTGTAGGCCCCCATGACCAGCAGGTCGACGGAACTGTCTGACATGCGGTTTTCGATCAGGGTTGCAGCCCGTGCCTTGTCGGCATGGGCGTTGACGGCCGTGACGTTGATGCCGTGGCGGGCAAGCGTCGTGGCAATCTCGCCACCGGTCATCTCGCTGGAAACAGTCGTCGTATCGGGCGGGTTGACGGAGAAGATCTCGACCTCGTCGGCGCGCTGCAGGAAGGGCAGGGCATCAAAGGTGGCGCGGGCCGCCTCGCGTGAGCCGTTCCAGGCAATCAGCACCTTCTTGAACGGCATGGCAGCTTTGGCCGTATGCGGGATCAAAAGCACCGGGCGGCCGCTTTCAAACAGGAAGCTTTCGAAATCTGCCTTGGCATCGGCTGAGACATCGGGGCTTGCCTGCGGGGCAACGATCAGATCGGCACAGCGTGCACTGTCGATCACCGAGGCACCGGCATAGCCGACAGAGGTAATGATCTTGCGCCATTCATAGGAGATTGCTTCCTTGCGGGCGCGTTCCTCAAACAGGGCGCCGAGGGTTTCGCTGCGCTTTTCTGCGGCATCCTGCAAGGCCTGGATTGAAACCGGGTCGGGGATTTCCATCGGCGCGACGATCGGTGTTGCCGTGACCGATTCGGCGTGGAGGCCAATGACATGGGCTTCGAAAAGATGCGCCAAATGCATCGTATGATCCAGGAAACCGGCTGACTGATCGGCGGTTTCCATCACGGACAGGATTGTTTTATAGGTCATTTTATTCTCCTCTCGCGCAGATTTCTTTGCCCGCGCAGGGCTTGAGGCAGCTGTTCGCATGTCCTGACGCCACAGTCACCGGGGTAAAGTTTTGCCCCAAAATGCAGCTGTGGCAAGGTCGCCTTTCGCCCTAATAAAGATGGGGTTAAACTTTCGATGCTGCAAGAGATGTGAGCATGGCGGCAATGTCGGCAGCGGCCTTTTCGACCGCGCTCTCACTGCGCCCGCGCACCACCAGCTGTGTCGAAAATCCGGCCCCGGCAAAATGCGGATAAGAACCGATCGAGGTGTCCGGGTGGGCTTTTTGAATGTCGCCGAGCGGGGTGGCGATATCGCCTTCGCCGAAGCTGCATTCGATTGCGCGGGAGACCACCGGTGTGCCGCCTTCAAGCGTTGGCAGAACATTGCCGACCATGGCTTCGAATACACTTGGCACGCCTGCCATCACATAGACATTCTCAACGATGAAGCCCGGTGCCGTCGATACCGGATTGTCGATCAGATCAGCGCCCTCGGGCATGCGGGCCATGCGCTTGCGGGCTTCGGTGAATTCGACACCACGGCGCGCGTACATGGCGGAAAGCCGGGCCATGGCCTCATCATTATGGATGCATTTTCGGCCGAACGCGGCGGATATGGAATCGGCTGTGATGTCGTCATGGGTCGGGCCGATGCCGCCTGAGGTGAAGACATAGGTGTAGCGGGCGCGCAATGCATTGAGCGCTGCGACAATCTCTTCCTCCTCATCCGGCACGATCCGGACCTGTTTCAGGTCGATGCCAGCCAAAGTGAGGTTTTCGGCCAGAAAGCCGATATTCTTGTCCTTGGTGCGCCCGGATAACAGCTCGTCGCCAATGGCGAGCATGGCGGCGGTGACGGTTTTGGGTTCGGTCATGGTGAGTCGCCTTCAATGTTGCCGGGCTAAACTAGTGCGCATCAGGCCGGCCGGTAAACCGAATTTGACCTTTGGCACCTTTTGCCCGGCAATCTTTGCGGCGAAGGATCAGGCTTTGCGATCGGCGATCAGGGGGCAATGCCGCCTTCGCGTCTGGTCTCGGACAGGACCCGTTTCAGCGTCGCGGCATCCATGCGCTTGCAATAGGCCGGGCGGTCGCGTTCAAAACGCCAGCCCTCGGCCAGTGCACCCGCATCGACCGGCGTGAAGCCGAAGTCATTGTAAAGGGCTGCGACCCGCGCCTTGTCGTCAGGAGCATCACCGGCAAGCGGAAGGGCGCGGCGTTCGGCACCGCCATCCGGGCGGCCATCGGTCTCAAGTTCAGTCATGGGAATGGCATTGAAGGCCTTGACGACGCGGCGGTGGCCAAGTGCCGCCGCCAGCATTTCGCTGGTGGTGGTCCGGTTTTCATCGAGTGCTGATATCCGGCCATCGCGTTCATGATAGTAATTGTTGGCGTCGATCACCAATTTGCCCTCAAGCGCTGCGACTGGCAGCTGGTCGATCGCCGTCATCGGCACGGCGACAATGACGAGGTCACCGAAACGGGCTGCCTCCTCAGCCGTGCCGACGCTGCATCCAAGCATGATGGGCAGGCTGAACAAGGACTGGGGGCCGCGCGAATTGCTGAGCATGACCTCATGCCCCTTGGCGACAGCGCGTTTGGCAATGGTTCGCCCGACAAAGCCGGCGCCGATAATCCCGATTTTCATGGCAGTCTCCTTGGTTGGAAAAGATCAGTTGTTTCGGGATAAGGCTTTAATTGAATACTAACAGGCGATAAATTCTTCTCTGAAACGATCAGTAACAACATATAGGGGTGAATGATGGACCGGCTGACCAGCATGGCGGTTTTTATCAGAGCGGCGGAAACTGGCTCCTTTGCCGCAGCTGCCCAGGCTCTGAACATGTCGCCGCAAATGGTTGCCAAGCATGTTGCCTATCTGGAAGCGCGTCTCGGGGCGACACTGCTGAACCGGACGACCCGGCGGCAAAGCCTTTCGGAACTCGGGCGCGCCTATTATGAGCGCTGCCGGGTGGTGCTGGCCGAAGCTGAAGCGGCCGATTCCGTGGCCATGGAGATGAAGGCCGAACCAAAAGGCATTCTACGCGTCAATGCGCCGGTGACATTCGGCTCGGTCAGTCTGGCACCTTTCGTGACCCGCTATCTTGCCCGCTATCCCGAAATGCAGATCGATCTGACACTGAATGACGGGATCGTCGATCCGCTTGAGGAGGGCTATGAGGTGATCATTCGCATCGGCGGCTTTAGCGAAGGCTTTCTTGCCGGTCAGCCGCTCAGACCCTACCGGTTGATCGTCTGTGCGGCGCCGTCCTATGTTGCAGAACGTGGCATGCCGCAGACACTGGCGGATCTGGCCCGTCATGATTGCCTGGTTCACGGCATTGGCACAACGGCGCTGTCCTGCCGCTGGATGTTTGAGCGCGCCGGACGGACGGAAGATGTCGGGGTCAAGGGGCGGTTGCGCAGCAATGACTGGAAGGCGCTGCTGCACGCCGCCATCGAGGGCTACGGCGTGACGCTGGGGCCTGAGGATGTGCTGAAGCCTGAAATTGCCGCTGGCAGGCTTGTCCGGGTTCTTGAAGCTTATGAGGGCATGTCACGGCCAATGCATGTGCTCTATCCGGCAGCCCGGCGGCCGACGGTGAAAGTGCGCAGCTTCGTTGATGCACTGATGGCGGCTTACGGCCCTGAAAGCGCCGGGAATCCTTGATTTTTGACAACTTCATGAACGTTTGCGGTTTTGGTGTTCAATATTAGTGAACGCAGCGTCGCGATCTATCTGTCTGGACGTGGGCTAAAAAGCGCCGATATTGGGCGCCAACAAATAACATCTCAAACCCCGGAGATATGGAAATGGCAAAAGTACTGGTTCTTTACTATTCATCCTATGGCCACATCGAAAGCATGGCCAAGGCCGTTGCTGAAGGCGCGAAGTCCGCTGGCGCAGAAGTAACCATCAAGCGCGTCCCGGAACTGGTTCCCGAAGATGTTGCCAAGGCATCCTACTTCAAGATGGATCAGGACGCTCCGATCGCAACGCCGGCCGAGCTGGAAGAATATGATGCCATTATCGTTGGCGCCGGCACACGCTTCGGCACCATGGCTTCACAGATGCGCAATTTCTGGGATCAGACCGGCGGTCTGTGGGCCCAGGGCAAGCTGGTTGGCAAGGTCGGCTCGGCCTTCACCTCGTCGGCGACCCAGCATGGCGGCCAGGAATCGACCATTCTCGGCTTCATTCCGACCCTTCTGCATCACGGCATGGCCGTCGTTGGTCTGCCCTATGCCTTTGCCGGCCAGATGGGCATTGAAGCTGTAAAGGGCGGCACGCCCTATGGCGCTTCCACGATCACCGAGGGTGACGGCTCGCGCCAGCCTTCCGAAGTGGAACTCGAAGGTGCACGCTTTCAGGGCGCCCACGTTGCCAAGATTGCGGCCAAGCTGACGGCCTGATCTGCCTGATCATTTTTGACATGAAAACGCCGGTGGAGCCTTCCATCGGCGTTTTTTCATCCCCGTCGCTCCACATGGAATTAGGATTAAATTCCTTAATTCGATCACAGGAGCGATCCGCATGAAGATCAGCAACCACAAAATGCCGGCGATCTGGTATCGCCAGAGCAGCAATATCGGTGCGGAGCGGGAGAAACCGCCGATTGTCATCGTGCTGCATTACACGACGGGCTGGAACGGCAAGGCCAGCCGTGACTGGCTGATGGGGGCAGCCGGTGGCAGCGAAAACCGGAATTCCAGTGCCCATGTTGTCATTGATCGCGACGGCACGGCCTGGCAGATCGCCGGGTTCAATCGCACCGCCTGGCATGCCGGTCCATCGCGCTATGGCGAGATTGAGGGGTTGAACCATGTTTCTGTCGGGATCGAATTCGTCAATCCCGGATGGCTCAAGCCAAACGGGCTCGGTGATTTCGTCGATCCCTATGGGCGCCGGATGACCCGTAAAAAGCTTGAGGCGGCCGGCGGCTATCTGCTCAGCCCGCATGCGCGTGTCGGCGGCGGCACCTATGCCTGGCCGCTGTTTCCCGAAGCACAGGTCGAAATGGGTCTCGCGATCGTCCAGTCACTGATTGCGGCCTATCCGATTCGCGCCATCGTTTCGCATGAAGAAATCGATACGCGTGGCTGGAAGACTGATCCGGGACCCGCCTTTCCCTTTGACCGATTCCGCTCTTTGCTGGGGGAGGTAAGCGACCGGGAGGAGAGCCAGGTGGTGACCGCCGGCCGGCTCAATCTGCGTGGCGGACCGGGGACATCCTACGAGAAGATTGTACCGCCGGGTTCGCTGCTGAAGGGAACGCGGGTGAAAATCCTGAAGCGCGATCGCGGCTGGGCCTATGTGGCGCCGGAAGATCGCAGTGGCCGGGAAGGGGATCTGCGCGGCTGGGTGCATGGATCCTATATTGCGCCGTCAGCCGGCGCCTGATGAGGCGAGGCAGCCTCACCCGCCATATCCGGGCTGCCTGTTCAGCTTTTCCGGTCCCTGTCGCTCACCGGCCGGAATGTATATCCGGTCTCCACGGCGGATGAGCCGAATTTTGCCCTGAGGCTGTCAATGGCATTTTCGGCGGCGGCTCTGCGGGTTGCCGCCGGATCAACGAGATCGGGCGGATCGGCCGTTGCCGGATCACAGAGATCTGAAATGCCGATGCCGATCAGGCGGTATTTGCTCCCGTCAATCTCCTTTTCGAGCAGCGAAAGCCCGGTGCGAAAGATCCGGTCGGCAAGCTGGGTTGGATCGTCAAGCCGCCGGTTTCGCGTCTTGATCCTGAAATCGGCGGTTTTCAGTTTCAGGACGACCGTCTGACCGGCAACACCTGCCTTCTTCGCGCGCGCCGCTGTCTTTTCGCTCAGGCGGCGCAGATGCGTACTCAACGGCTCCAGATCGGAAAAATCCGACATGAAGGTGGTTTCATTGGAGATGCTCTTGGCCTCACCGGACGGCGAGACCTGGCGGCGATCCTCGCCCCGCGCCAGATGGAAGAGCCGCTGGCCGATAACGCCGTAACGCCGCATCAGATCGGCCTGTTCCATGGTCTGGATCTGGCCGATTGTGGTGATGCCGTCGCGGGCGAGCGTTGCCTCGAAGGCCTTGCCCACACCCCAGATCATGCCGACCGGCTTATCGGCGAGAAAACGTGTTGCCTCCGCCTGTCCGATCACCGAAAAGCCTTTTGGCTTATTGAGATCGGAGGCGATCTTGGCAAGGAACTTGCAATAGGACAGGCCCACGGAAACGGTGATGCCGACCTCGCGTTCGACGCGTCTGGCAAAGTCGGCAAGGATGCGGGCCGGTGGCGCCTTGTGCAGCCTTTCGGTGCCGGAAAGATCGAGGAAGGCCTCGTCAATCGAGAGTGGCTCGACCAGTGGCGTCAGCGCCAGCATCATTTCACGGACCTGGCGGCCGACGGCTGAATATTTCTCCATATTGGGCCGAATCACGACGGCCTCGGGACAGGCCTCCAGTGCCTTGAACATTGGCATGGCAGAGCGGACGCCGTGAATGCGGGCAATATAGCAGGCGGTTGACACGACGCCCCGCTTGCCGCCGCCGATAATGACGGGCTTGTCGGCCAGCGACGGGTCGTCACGCTTTTCGATCGAGGCGTAGAAGGCATCACAATCGATATGGGCAATCGTCAGGGAGAAAAGCTCGTCATGGCTGAGGAGGCGCGGGCTGCCGCAATGCGCGCAGCGCGCCGGCCGGCGGGCAAAGCCGGAAAGACAATCCCGGCAAAAGCCGGTTTCAAGCTGCTGATCGATCATGAAAACCCGGAACAAAAATTGAACAGCCGACAATAGCGTTGCGCCCGGTTGCGGGCAATATCCCATCCGGCCTGCCGTGATATTCCTCGGTTTTAGGGGCGTCAGGCCTTCGCAACCGCCCGATCTCCGGCCCGATGCGCTCGGGCCGGGTTTCAGCCTCCGTCGGACAACCGGTCGCGCACGAGACGTTCGGCATCCGGCCAGCCAGTGGCCAGAACCGCCGGCTCGGCCGTTTTCGGGGCAATCGCGCGATAGTCGCTGTCGATCAGCAGATTGATGGCAAGTGCTTGCGGCACGGCACCGCTGACAGAGCGGCAGTTATAGAGCATGTCATCAATGAAGACGATGTCGGGCACCCCCGCCTCGGCAAGGCGGCGGACAACCTCACCCTTGGATCTCTCCGTTGCGATCATCGGCAGGGCAAAGCCGAAACGCTCAAGCAGGCGGCGGCGCATTTCGGCATGGCAGGGCGGCAT
Source organism: Martelella alba (assembly GCF_006516955.1). Taxonomy (GTDB): domain Bacteria; phylum Pseudomonadota; class Alphaproteobacteria; order Rhizobiales; family Rhizobiaceae; genus Martelella; species Martelella alba. The sequence continues at coordinate 120,405 of NZ_VHLG01000009.1, read as the reverse complement.
TGCCGTCAGCAGCACCACATCGGCAAAGGCTTTAAGCCGGTCCAGCGTGTCGCGCGCATCATCGAAAGGGACCTGCCAGTCTTCCTGGTGGTCGTAAAAGCCCGAAAGCAGGCGATCGACAGTGCCATCCGGCACTTTCACGCCGGTGGAAAGGCAGGTGACATTGCCGTTGAGGCTGAAGCTTTCAAGCCGCAATTCGTGGTCGTTGGCGAGAAGATAGGCCTTGAATGGGAGCACGAAGCGCAGCACGACCTCGTCGACATCACAGACGATGAGCGGCCGCGCGCCGATCTTCGTGCAGAGGGCGTCAAGGCCGGCTTCCGCGTCAATGACGGTAACGCTCATTCCGCTGATCCGCCGTCCTGGCGTTCGAGATCCTGCCAGCAGCCAAGCACGGCGTCTGGATCGGTGCCGGTCGCCTGACAGAATGCGATGAGTGTCGGTTCATGGCCGGCGAGAAAGCCGACCATGGCGCGGCTAAAGCCCGGCTCTGCGCTAAAGGCCCGCAATTGCTGCGGCATAATGCCCGTCAGGGCTGAAAAACGTGAGAGCAGCTCCGGCTCGGCGGCGAGGTAGAGAAGGATTTCCACGGCCAGTTCTTCGGGGGCGGGGTGATGTTTGCGCGTCTTTTGTGACGCTTTCAGAAAATCTGCCAAGTGAATTTCCGTTTCTTAACCAAATTGTCCTAGAGTGGGCATCCTGTATGCCGCGTCGCGGCTCGTTCAGAGATTTTAACGTCTGGCCAGCGGGTTTCAAGTCGGCCGAGAGGGGCGGCAGTCTATGCCAAAGCGGGTCTTGGTGGTCGAGGATAATGATTTGAACCTGAAGCTTTTTCGGGATCTGATCGAATCATGCGGCTATGAAGTTGTCGAATCGCGAACGGGCGGTGATGCGGTGACGCTGGCGCGGGCTTTCCGCCCGGAACTGATTCTGATGGATATCCAGCTGCCTGAGCTTTCCGGCATTGATATCGCCCGTTCGTTGAAGGCAGATGCCGAGCTTGCCGCGATCCCCATCGTCGCGGTCACCGCCTTTGCCATGCGCGGCGATGAAGAGCGCATTCGCGAGGCAGGCTGCGACGCCTATATGTCCAAGCCGATCTCGGTACCCAAATTCATTGCAACCGTGAAATCCTATCTGGGTGATGGTTAAAAGGAACTGGCAAGGCGTGAGCGCAACGGCACTGAACAGAGTGGTTCTGATTGGCGGCAGCGAGCAGGATGGCCTCGCCTTGTCTGCCATTCTTGATGGCTGGGCGGAAGAATTCGAACAGTTTGCATCCGAGGACTGGCTGGCGGCGACCGTGTTTCCCGAATCAGTCGGTGCCATTCTGGTTGCCGTTGATGGCAGCGCCGAAGCGGCGCTGGCCTGCTGTGCGACGTTGAAAGACGGTCCGTCGACGGCGGGATTGCCAGTCGCCATTGTGACAAAAGGGATGCCGGATCGTGCCTTGCGGCTGCTATCCCTGCGGGCTGGTGCCGACGATGTTTTCTCGCTGGATGATGATGATGCGGTGATCGGCGCCCGCACGGCAGCGCTTTTACGGCTCAAGGTCCTGCAGGATGAGGTGGCGCCGAACCAGCTTGGCGAGACCGGGGCGGACGAGGCTCTGCATGTGCTGATCTTTGCCGAGGAGGCCAGTGCGCGAAAGAGCCTGTTGCAGATCCTGCAGGCCGTCGCCACGACAACGGCCACGGATAATCCTCAGGATGTTCTGTTCAGGGCTGCGCGCGTTGATCACGATCTGATTATTGTTCATGGCGGTGCCAATGCCGATGCAGCCTTCAGGCTATGCGGGCAATTGCGCTGTGTTCCAGCCAATCGATTTGTCCCGCTTCTGGCTCTGTTTGAGCGTGATGCATGGCCGCTCAGCGAGCGTATGAGCTGCCGTACGGCAGATGATTGCCTGATCTGGCCGGCAAGCAGCGAGGAACTGACGCTGCGCGTGCTGCTGCAGGCGCGTCGCAAGCGCTTTCTCACCGCCCTTGAGCGTTCGGTGTCTGAGGTCGTGCCAAGCGGGCAGGCGCTCGATCCCGAGACGGGCTTGTCGGACCGGGTTGCGTTTGCGCATCTGCTGCAGCGCGCCCAGCGTTACGTGCAGCGTGTCGAGGAGCCGCTGCATCTCGGCCTGTTTCAGCTTTCCGGCATGTTTGATCATGCCAGCGTCGAGCGGACGGTTGCGGCAATCAGGACGCATCTTGCCGGGCGCGATGTTGCCAGCCGTCTGGATGAGGGGATTTTTGCAGTGCTGATGCCGGATCGCAAACCCCAGGAGGCACAGGCACTGGTGGAGGCAATGAAGCAGGATATGCTGCAGGGCTTCCAATCACTCAAGGGGCGTTATTTTGCCGGTCAGGCCGCGTCCCGGCGTCACGATCTGCCTGTGCTGGATGTTCGGGTCGTTGTCAAGGATATCGCGCAGCACAAATTCACGGGCTGAGGGTGAGCCTGCAGCCTGAGGGACGGCACGGCGATACGTTACTTATGGATTTGCTGAAATACTCGCTCGGCCAGCAGGCGGATGCTTGAGGATGTCAGAAACCGGTTCTCAAGTTAACCATAAAAACGACAGAATCGGTCCTATTCTTTGTTAAACAGTTGATTATTGTGGTCTTGTGCTTCAATTGTAACGTAAACATATAATGGTTTGCCCCATGATGTTCAGGTCCGCCGCATCTCCTGGATCGTGGGGTTGGCCGGCTGGCAGATCGCAGGGGTCCTCGTGCCTTACGATTCTGCTGGCCGGCCCCTCTTGTCGCTATCTCAACATCGTTGGAACTTGAGGCAACCGGCTTTTGTCTGGCGAAGACGCAGATGCAATGTAATTTGTGTTACGTGGCTCAGCCTTGGTCTTCCTGTCAAAGGTCAGCTTTCATGCGTATGAGGCACGAAATGCATGGCATAGCCGTTCATGCAATAGCGCAGGCCAGTGGGGGGCGGTCCGTCGGGGAAGACATGGCCAAGATGGCCGCCGCAGGTCGCACAGCGAATTTCGGTGCGCAGCATGCCGTGCGACCTGTCTTCGATCTCGATGACGGCATCCGGGCTTACCGCCTTGAAAAAGGATGGCCAGCCACAGCCAGCGTCAAACTTGGTATCTGATTCGAAAAGGGCCGTATCACAGCCCGCGCAGTGATAGATTCCGGTTTCAAAACTGTTCCAGTAGGGGCCGGTAAAGGGGCGTTCGGTGCCGTGTTGGCGCAGGATATGAAATTGCTCAGGGGTCAGTTCATCACGCCATTGTGCGTCGCTCAGAATTTTTTTTTGCTTGTTATCGTCTGTCAATGTCGTTCTCCTCGGCGAATGATGCAGGAAACGGATGCATCGCAGGCCATAGATGCGTTGTCACATGACAAATTGCAATGTGTCCGCAGGCTGTATTGCCGCCGGGCAAGATCTGGCTTTCGCATTTGCGCAAAAAGCGTGCCGCGAGACTTGAGGGGCCGGTTTCTTTGACGTAATTGGGTAACGAGCGGGCAATCGATCCGCACTGAATCAGTGAATTTGTGGAGACGTCATGACCGCAAGTCAAACGGCCTTAACTTTCCTGGCCCTGTGTTTACCCTTTCTGGGGGCGGTTCTTTCACCGACGGTCTATCGTCTCCTCAAGCACAATGCGGCTTGGTTGCTGGCGATCCTGCCTCTGGCGGCCTTTTTGAATTTCCTGCGGTTTTTGCCGCTGATTTCCTCCGGCAAGGTTCTGACCGGCGGTTATGACTGGATCCCCTCGCTGGGGCTGCGCTTTTCCTTCATGCTGGACGGCCTGTCGCTGACCTTTGCGCTGCTGATCTCCGGTATCGGCACGCTGATCGTGCTTTATGCCGGTGGCTATATGAAGGGGCATCCGCTTCAGGCCCGTTTCATGAGCTTCATCTTCCTTTTCATGGGATCGATGCTTGGCGTTGTGATTTCGGACGGTCTTTTGATGCTGTTCGTTTTCTGGGAGCTGACCTCCATCACCTCCTTCCTGCTGATCGGCTTCGACAATGAGCGTGAAGCCTCGCGGCGTGCGGCCTTGCAGGCGCTGGTGGTGACGGGCGGTGGTGGCCTGGCGCTTCTGGCTGGTGTGCTGATGATCCAGAATATCACTGGCATGAACAGCCTTTCGGCATTGATCCATGGCGGCGATGTGTTGCGCGACAATCCGCTTTATACGGTGGTTCTGGTTCTGGTTCTGCTCGGCGCCTTCACCAAGTCGGCGCAGTTTCCGTTTCATTTCTGGCTTCCAAACGCCATGGAGGCGCCAACACCGGTTTCCGCCTTTCTGCATTCGGCCACCATGGTCAAGGCGGGCGTCTACCTCTTGATGCGGCTGAACCCGGTCATGGGGGATACGGCTCTGTGGGAGACGGTTCTGCCGCTTTTCGGTGGCGTGACCCTGGTTGTCGGTTCGTTTCTTGCCATCAAGCAGACCGATCTGAAACAGATGCTGGCCTATACGACCGTTTCCTCGCTCGGTCTGATGGTGATGATGACCGGCTTTGGCGTTGACCACGCCGTCGAAGCCGCAGTGCTTTACCTGGTGGCGCATGCGCTGTTCAAGGGCGGCCTCTTCATGGTGGCCGGCATTATCGATCACGCGACCGGTACCCGTGATATCACCCGCCTCGGCGGGCTGGCGAAGGCCATGCCGATCACCTTTGCCGCGGGGCTTGCCGGGGCGATTTCCATGGGTGGCCTGCCGCCCTTCCTTGGCTTCATGTCGAAGGAGGAGATCTATGATTCTCTGGCGCATATGGATACGCGCTCGCTGGTCTTCCTGGCCTTCACTGTTATCTGCAATGCGCTGATGTTCGTCATCGGCTTTGCCGTTGGTCTCAAGCCCTTTATCGGGGCGGCGAAGGAAACGCCAAAACACGCCCATGAGGCACCGGCCCTGATGTGGCTGGGGCCGATCATGCTTGGCGCCACTGCGCTCATCTCTGCGCTGTTTTCCCCGGTTTTCAACAGCCTGATCTCAAGCCCGATGGCCAGCGCCATCGAAGGCGAGGCGGTTGCCGTTCACATCTCGCTCATTCCGCATATTTCCGTGCCGCTGGCGCTTTCGGTACTGACCATCGTGCTGGCGCTCCTGTTCTACTGGCGCCTGGATACGGAACGTGCGCTGATGAGCCGGTTGCTTGGCATTCTTGGCCCTGGCCCCGACACCTGGTTTGACAGCCTGATGCGCGGGCTTGTGCGCCTGTCGCATCGCGTCAGCGTCATGATACAGCCGGGGCGGCTGGAATTTTATCTGACAGCGACCTTCATCGCGATTGCGATTGCGCTTCTGGTGCCGCTGATTGCCTTTGGCGAGTGGCCGCATATTCCGGAACTGCCGCATATCTACCGCCTGCGTGACTGGGCGATCTTCCTGATTGCCGTTGTCGGTCTGGCGGCTGTCATCCTGGCCCATAACCGGCTGACGGCGATCGTCTCACTGGGTATTCAGGGCTTCTCGCTGGCGGTGATGTTCCTGCTGTTCGGCGCGCCGGATCTGTCTTTCACCCAGTTCATGGTTGAAACCCTGTCGGTCGTCATCCTGACGCTGGTCATGACGCGGCTCAACCTGACGCCGTCGGATCACCGGCCGCTGAAGCAGATTCTGCTGGACGGCACGATTGCGGCGGGTTGCGGCCTTGGCTTTGCCGCGCTGCTGGTGAAGGCGACGCAGGTGCCGTTCAACACATCGCTGACCGATTTCTTCAATCAGTATTCCAAGGTCATTGCGCACGGGCACAATGTCGTCAACGTGATCATCGTTGACTTCCGCGGAACGGATACGCTCGGCGAGATTTCGGTGGTGATGATCACCGGTCTTGCCATCCTGGCGCTGATCCGCATCCGCTCAGGCAGCGGCCGCGGTCCTGCTGACAACAATCCTGACATGCAAAACGGAGGCAAATGATGAACACGCTGATCTTTCGCGTGGCTGCGCCGTTCCTGACAGCATTGATGCTGCTGTTTTCGATCTTTGTCCTGCTGCGCGGACATAATGCACCGGGGGGCGGATTTATCGGTGGATTGATTGCAGCCTCGGCATTTGCCATCTTCGGTATCGCCTGGGGCGTCAGCGCGGTTCGCCGGGCGATGTATTTTCACCCGATGTCGATTGCGGGGGCGGGGCTCTTGCTTTCGGCGCTGTCGGGCATGGTGTCGATCTTCAGCCATGTGCCGTTCATGACCGCTCACTGGATCTATCCGACAATCTTCGGCGTCGAGGTGCCTCTGTCCACGGTGACAAGCTTCGATACGGGCGTTTATCTCGTCGTTGTCGGGTCGATCTCATCGATCTTCCTGGCTCTTGAGGAAAAGGATCACGACTGATGGAATTCGTTCTCTCCGTTCTTGTCGGCCTGTTCTTCACGGCAGCGATCTATCTGATGCTGTCGCGGCACAGTGTTCGCATCATGCTGGGCATCTCGATCCTCGGCAATGCCGTCAACCTGCTGATCTTCACCACCGGCCGGGTCACCGGCATCGTGCCGCCGATCATTCCCGATACGATGGAAACGCTGCCGGGCGGGACCGCCAATCCGCTGCCCCAGGCGCTGATCCTGACGGCGATCGTGATCTCGTTTTCCTTCTTCGCCTTCCTGCTGGTGCTGACCTACCGGTCCTATCAGGACCTCAATACTGACGATACGGATGACATGCGGGCTGCCGAACCCAAGGATCAGCCCTTGCCGCCGCTCGGCTACTAAAAGGATAAGAAGAAAAGATTATGGCCGCTTCGCCCGCACATTCCGTCGATTTCTCGCTTGCCTGGACCATGGAGCCGACAAGCCTGACCCAATGGCTCGGCATCCTGCCGATCGTGCTTTGCATCATTGCCGGCGCGGTGCTGATGCTGTTCCGCAAACGGGTCGATCTGCATCCCTATATCGCCATTCCGGCGCTGGCGCTGCTTGTTCTCCTCGACCTGCTACTGTTGCGCCAGGTGCTGGTAAACGGCCCGATGACCATGGTTGCCGGGCGCTGGCTGCCGCCCTTCGGCATTGCCTTTACCGCGGATGTGCTTGGCGCCCTGTTTGCTCTGGCGGCGGCTATCGTTGCCCTTGCCGGCGCCATATTCGCGCTTGGCGATGTCAATAACAGCGAGCGACGATACGGGTTCTATCCCTTCTTGATGCTGTTGCTTGCCGGTGTCTCCGGCGCGTTCCTGACCGGCGATATCTTCAACCTCTATGTCTGGTTTGAAGTGCTGCTGATCTCCTCTTTCGGTCTTTTGATCCTGGGATCGAAGCATGAGCAGCTTGACGGGGCGATGAAATATGCGGTGCTGAATCTGATCGGCACCACGCTGTTCTTGATTGCAGTTGCCTATCTCTATGCAATTTTCGGTACGCTCAACATGGCCGATATTGCGATGATGGCACGGGAAAAGCCGGATCTTCCGACCAAGACACTGGCTGTTCTCTTTATTCTGGCTTTCGGTATGAAGGCAGCAGCCTTTCCCGTCAACTTCTGGCTGCCGGCTTCCTACCATACGCCGCGCACGGTTGTTTCAGGCCTGTTTGGCGGTCTTTTGACCAAGGTCGGCGTTTATGCGCTGATCCGGGTCATGGTGATGATTCTGCCGGCTGATCTCGCCGATACGAGCATGATAGTTGCGATCAGCGCCGCCTTTACCATGGTACTGGCCGCGATGGGGGCGATTGCCCAGGATGATATTCGCCGTATGGTCGGCTATGTGGTGATCATCGGTATCGGCAATATGCTGGCCGGTGTGGCGATCGGAACGCCTATGGGGCTTGAAGGTGCGGTTTTCTACGCGCTTCATTCCATCATCACCATGACGGCACTCTATTTCGTGACCGGTCTTGCCGGCAAGCTTGCCGGCGGGTTCTCGCTGCGTCAGATCGGTGGTCTCTACCGCACGGCCCCTGCCTTTGCCGGTGTCAGCCTCGCTCTGTTTTTCGCTGCTGCCGGCCTGCCGCCCTTCTCTGGCTTCTGGCCCAAGGCCATGCTGGTCAAGGCATCGCTGGCGTCGGGCTATGGCTGGCTGGCGGCGTCGATCCTGGTTGCCGGCTTCTTCTCCACCATTGCGCTCGGCCGGGTATTCCTGCTGGCCTATTGGCGCACGGCTGGAGGCGAACCGCCAACAGAGCCGGTGCATATCAGTCTGGCCGAATGGCTGCCTGTCGTGGCTCTTCTGGCGCTTGCGGTGATCTTCGGCCTGTTCCCCGAACATCTGATCCAGTTTGTCTCCGCTGCGGTTTCAGGCATCCTGTCACCAGAAGGATACATTCATTCGGTCTTTCCCAAGGGAGGACTTTAGGTGAGTCTTTACGTGTTGAACCTTATTCTCGCCATTGCCTGGGTTGCCGTTACCGGCAGTGCCTCGCTTCACAATCTCATCTTCGGCTTTATCGTTGGCGCGCTGTGTGTTGCGCTGGTGCGCGAACAGCTTGGGCGTGAAAGCTATTTCGGCCGTTTTACCAAGATCACAGCACTGTTCGTGTTGTTTTTGTGGGAACTGATGGCCTCTGCCTGGAAGGTTGCTGTTCTGGTCTGCCGGCCGAAACTGGATATCCATCCGGGTATATTCAGCTTCGAGCTGTCGCTGCAGCGTGACTTTGAGATCGCGCTTCTGGCCAACATGATCACGCTGACGCCGGGAACGCTCTCCGTGGACGTTTCAGACGACAAGAAGACGCTTTTCATCCATGCCATCGACTGCGCCGATCCAGACGCCAATCGGGCAGATATCGCCAATGGCTTTGAGAAGAAGATCAGGGAGGCATTCGCCTGATGGACCCGCAAACAATTGTTCATGTCGCCGCCAATATCACCATCGCAATCCTGTCGCTGTCGCTGCTGCTGACTGTGTTACGGGTGATCAAGGGACCGACCTTGCCCGATCGGGTCCTCTCCCTTGATATGCTGGTCTCGATTGCCATGGGGTTTATCGTGGCGATCGCGATCCGTACCGGTTTCACGCTTTACATTGATATCGCCATTGCGCTGGGGCTCGTTGGCTTTCTGGCAACGGTTGCTTTCGCACGTTTCATCCGCTCCAGCGGTATGCGGGAAGAAACCCAGGCCGGCTTTACGGTCAAGCCCCACCCCATGGCGCATGATCATTCGCAAGATCCGCATGATGTGCCGGTTGTTGATGTCAATGGCGAGATCAAAGGATAGAATCAATGGAATATATCGGAGCGATCTTTGTTTCCTTGCTTTTGCTTGCGGGTGCGGCTTTTACATTGACTGCGGCAATCGGTATCAACCGTTTGCCTGATCTTTACACCCGCATGCATGCCGCCTCGAAAGCCGGAACTGTCGGTTCCGGGTTGATCTTTCTGGCCATTGGCTTCCATTCTGAAGACATTTCGATTTTCGTGCGCGCAATAGCCGGCATCCTGTTCTTTATTCTCACAGCCCCTGTCTCTGCGCATCTTTTGGCCCGTGCGGCGCATCAGATCGGCTATCCCATGTATGATGAAAGCCTGCAGGATGACCTCAAGGGACGTGACAATAACGATTAAACTGAAAAGTTGTATTCCGCTATTTGCAAGCTTGAGTATTAATGATATCTAAAATACGTGATATAAAGGTGTAATGGCATTTTCTGCTGAATAAATCTTTTATTTCGCTAATTATAGCTGGACTTTTTCGGCTTTGGTGATATCTCACTCGTTATGAGTAGTTTATGACACTCTTGCTTGGAACTTTAATATAAACCTGTCCGCCAGCATTTGAGTTGAGATCACGGACGAAGAGGCAGCTATTAAGCCATCTTGTCGAGTTTCTGAAAATCGGAACTCAAGAAACTAGGGGGTAAGTTTCGCCGATGCGCGGGGTCAAGCGTGGAGGCCGGCTTGTGATCTGTCACTTCGAAGCTCTAAAGATGCTTGGATTATGTGGGCAGAGCAAAAGAACAGGAGCGAAGCATGACTGAGACTGCGGTCGAAACTGAGACCCAGAATTTGGTAGAACTGACGGCCGATATTGTTGCCGCCTATGTCAGCAATCACGTGGTGCCCACGGCAGATCTGCCCGGACTGATTTCCGAGGTTCACAGCGCCCTCAGCAACACATCAAAGCCGGCAAGCCCGGTTGCCGTTGCCGAAAAGCCCAAGCCGGCTGTTTCCGTTCGCAAGTCGATCAGCGGCGACCATCTGGTTTGTCTGGAATGCGGCGGCAGCTTCAAGTCGCTGAAGCGCCATTTGATGACCCATCACGATCTGTCACCCGACGCCTATCGTGAAAAGTGGGATTTGCCGGCTGACTATCCGATGGTCGCGCCGTCCTATGCCGAGGCACGGTCCAGGCTTGCCAAGGAAATGGGCCTTGGACAGCGCCGCAAGCGCTGATTGCCATTCATTGGTAAAGTATTCTAGCCGACACTGTTCTGAGAAGACAGTGTCGGCTTTGCTTTGACTTCAAGCGAATCAATATAGCATGGGAAATGTCGCCGCCGCTGCCTATGTGTTTTAATGTTCTAGAGAATATGCGTGTTTGAAATTGAGATTGTCTCGGATTTTATCTTTGGGCAATCGGTTCATGTCTTTTGAGGTCGGTTTTGACTGTATTTTGAGGGACACACTGCTGACCTGCGCGATTGTTGATAACTTATTTGCTCACGCATGTTGCTGCCTGTAGGATGAAGTAGGATATAAATCCTATTTTTAATTTAAAAAATTTAACCATAACAACGAATAGTAGCGAAGTTGTCGCAATTTCAATCCCCGTTTTCTTGTAGTGTGTAAGAATAAAATCCTAAATATGAGAAAAAAATCAACTGTACAATTTGGGATTGGGAAGTCATGGGGACCTTGGCTAATATTTCAGACCGCTCAGGGGCGGTTGCAAGATCACTGAAACTGGACGGCGATGCATTGTCACTCTGCCGTGTTGTCCGACTGCTGACTTTCGAAATGGGACAGATGGGAGCGCTGCCGGTCGGTGAAGAGCGTCTTCAGCGCCGCGGGGGCGCCCATCTGCGGCAAATGGCGATGTATGTTTGTCATGTGGCGCTCGGACTTTCGCTGAATGAGATCGGCCAGGGATTTGGCCGGGATCGCACTACTGTTGCCTATGCCTGTCGCGTGGTTGAGGACCGGCGCGATGATGCTGACTATGATGCCTTTGTCGCCCGTATCGAACGTCTGGCGATCGAGATCGTCGTAACTCTGGGGCTTGGCGATCATGGTTGAGATAAAGCAGAGCAAAAGGCCCGGGGCCGTCAGGCGCAAGGGGTCGTGTTCACCACTTGAACTGCTGGCAAAACAGAAACTGGTGGACGGTTCGCCCTTTCTGCCGGTGGAGGCGGTCTCGGCTGGCGAAAGACTATTTGCCGATTTCATGCGCGGGCAGATGCAGCCACGTGTTACCGCGTCGCTGACGCCGCGGCTTGAAACACGCGTGAAAGGTCATCAGGCGGATAGCGCTTCTGATTGTGCGTTGGACGCGCGTCAGCGCGTTCGCCAGGCCTTGCGGGCGGTCGGTCCGGAGCTTGCTGATGTCGCTCTTGATTTCTGTTGCTTCATGAAGGGGCTGGAGCTGATAGAGCGCGAGCGGCAGTGGCCTGTGCGTTCAGCCAAACTTATGGTTCGCACGGCCCTTCTTGCGCTGGCGCGTCATTACGCGCCTTCGGTTCCGCAAAAGGCGCAGCTGCGCCAATGGGGGGATCAGGATTTCCGGCCACTGGCGCGTGCCTTCGGCATCCCTTCAGACGGGCAATCCTGATGGCCTCAAGCGGAATGGCCGGCGAGCAGACGCGCGGCCATTTCGCGTATTCGCGTCACCATGGCATTGAGGCCATTGGCACGCTGGGCCGACAGGTTCTCGACCAGGCCGATGCGGCGAAGAATATCGATCGCATCGGTCTTTGCATTCTCCGAAGCCTTGTGACCTGAGTAGACAGCCAGGACGATGGCGACGAGACCACGCACGATAAAGGCGTCAGAATCGCCGCGTAGATGCATGACCGGATCGTCGCCATCCTCGCTTTGCATCACCAGCCAGACCTGGCTTGCGCAGCCATGAACCTTGTTGGCTTCGGTCTTTTCCGTCTCCGGCAGGTCGGGCAGTGCCTTGCCAAGCTCGATCACATAGCGATAGCGGTCCTCCCAGTCATCGAGAAAGGAGAAATCATCAATAATGCTGTCAAGCTCTGCGCTCATGGCCTGTATCCGTCCGTAAAACTGGTCATCTACCGAGGGGCGCCGTCTGATCTGGCGGCTTTGTCCGGCAAAATTGCCTCGCATCTGATGGGAGACCGGTGATGCGCGGCATTTTTCGGTATAGCGAGTGTTGGCCGCATTTGGAACCATTCCATGCTGCATCGCCGCAGCGATGCAGATTTTGCCCGGTGTCAGTAGGGGCGCGGGGTGGGCAGCGGTACGTCAAGGCGAATGCCGGCAAGGTCAGGCCTGGCGGCTGCCGTCAGTGTTTCTGGCGGTGCAGGTGCCACAGGCGCCTGTGGCTGCGAAAGGGCAGCCTCTTCAATCGCGCCGGTGATGACCGTGTCGGGGGAGGGGGTGGCCGTCTTCGCGGGAACTGCTTCTGGAGGTTCGGCTGCAAGCCTGACCTGCCGGGTATCGGGTGAGATGGTGGCCACATTGGTGTTCTGAACATCGCCATCGTCGAAATGCTGGCCGAGATAGCGATAGGCGACATTTGCGCCTTCACCGGCGCGATGGCGGAGGAAATCGATGATTTTGACCCCGTTGACGCAGACTTCGGGTTTTTCACCGCAAAGCCCGCTCATATATTCGATCGTCCCGCGTGCGGCCGTGACGGCGCCACCGATTTCGGCGGCATTCGGCGCCTCCGCATTGTCCTGGCTTGCAGGCTCACCTGTCAGATAGGTCGAAAAAAACGGCAGAATCAGCAACAGACAGAAAAACAAAAATGCCGTTTTCAGCAAGAACCTTATCATCACTTCCTTCCCGGGCCGGTTTCCCTGTTGTTCAATACAGCTGCCCATTCTTGCTTCGGGCAGAACATGCGCACGCTGCCGGACCAGTGATCTGATCCATCGCGATATCACCCCAGTCTCTAATACAAGCGGGTAAATGAGCCGGTAACAGGGCGCGATGCCTGTTTGCTGTGACAATTTCCGGATTGCCGGCACCTGTTTGAAGTCTGGTGGAAAAATACAACGAAATCAGCATTATTTCGCGTTTTTTCGGCATTTTCGTGCATCGGAGCGGACGCGTTTTATATTAACCATAGCAAGAAAAATACTGTCGCATTTCACCTTCCGTAGCGCTCAGGCGTTATTGTAGACAAAGCAGGAGCCGGGGCTTTGCCGGAAAAGACAGACCGGCGGGCCCCCTGAACGCGGGGCATGGGCTCTCGCGGGAATAATGACGTGACAGGAAAACGCGACGGCAGGTGCCGGGCATGGTGATATTCGGAAGCAGGGCCGATGGGGAAGACGACCAAAAAACGAGGCAAGAGCAAGAAGGGCAATAAGCCAGGGCTGATGATGCGGATGCTGTTGGCGGGCGGCGCTGCGATCTCTCGCCATCCCTCTGTTTTTGGCGGTGTGACGATCTTCGCCGTTGTGTTCAGCTTCGTCTCGGCCAATGCGCTCTGGTATCAGGCCGGGCCGCATCCCGATCCGATCTTCAGAACCCGTGATGCCGTCGACCCGGATGCCATTCCCGGACGCAGCATGGCAGATGAAGCAGTGCCTTATCACAGCTTCCGTATCGAACGGGACGGCGATGATGCGGTTCGGGCTACGGCAGATGAACGGCCCGTCGAGCAAAGCGGTGATGCGGAGATTGAGGAACTGCTTGCTGTGATGCAGCGTGGTGCGCCGGCGGCAAGCTCTGAGGCGGCGGCAGATACGTCCGCCAAGGCGCCGTCTGCTCCTGCCGATCCGGCGGATTTGCTTAGCGAAGTCCAGCAGGCTCTTGCCGCCCGCGGTTATTACAAGGGCACGGTCGATGGGGTGAGCGGACCGAAGACGGCCGAAGCCATTGCCGCCTTTCAAAAGGACAATGATCTGATCGTGACGGGCGCGGCGGATGCCGGACTTCTGGCCGCGATCACCGCGTCGTCAGCGACGCCGCTGCCGACCCATCGGCCTGACACCAATAACGGTGATGTTGCTGCGGTGATCCGCGCCTCTGCCAGTTCTTCAGACGTCGATAGTGCCGCACAGCTGACACTTGCCTCCAGCCCGGCGCCAGTCTCATCGGCCACGGTGATGGAGATCCAGCGCGGTCTGCAGAATATCGCCTATGACGGGATTGTTGTTGATGGCGTCGCCGGGGCAAGCACACAGGCGGCGATCCTGAATTTCCAGAAACATTACCGGCTGCCGGAAACCGGTGAGCCGAGCGAAGCGGTTCTGGCCAAGTTGAAGGAAATCGGCGCGCTGTGATGTGTCGAAGCCGCAGCCTGACAAGGGCACGGCGAGGGAAGGAAAATGCCGAGTGTCCGCACGCCTTAGAAGCGATATTTTCGTATCCGCTCTCTGCCGTCAGGTTTTTGCCAAAGGCGGTTTTGCAGCGGTCGAATGCAAGGGGGCGGAGGCGGCTGGCGCCATCGCGATCCGGCAGACCAAGCGGGACGGGTTGGAGACGCTGTTCATGCCGGCACCTCAGGTGCTTGCCGATGATGATGGTGACCGCGTTTTTGAAAAGCGGCTGGAAGACGTCGATGTCCTCAGTATCGCAGACAAGCTGGAGAAGGAGCGCCGTTTCGACAGCGATCTCTGGGTCGTCGCGCTTGAGATCGATGATGTCAGCGGGCTCTTTACCGTTGTGGAATGAAATTTTGGCTCAGGCGCTGCGGCGCTTGCCATTGCCGGGCTGTTTTGCCGCCGGCTGTTGGTTGCGCTCGGCGCTTTCTGCCTGCCAGGCGAGAAGCTGTTCGATCGAGCGGGATGGCGACAGGCTCGCGACCATGGCATCGGTATCGTGATCGCCGGCAATGGCCGGGACCGTGCGCTGCAGAATGAAGCTGACATCGTCATTGGCCATGCCGAGCCCGACAAGGGCAGTCGCCAGACGTTCGCCGCTTGCCTCGGCAAGGATCGCTTTTGCAAGGGCCTGATCGCCGCCTAGCGCGCGGGCGAAGGTCTCCGCGAAAAAGCCGGCTTCGCGGCGGCGGGCGAAACGGACCAGCAGCGATGTCTGGAGCGCTGAAAGAGTTGAAAGGCCGAGGCGGTCGCTGTCGCCGGATTTTTCGACCATGGCTTTCAGCGTGCGCCGCAGGGCCTCGCTCTTGTCTTCCATGGCCTCGGTATCCGCGGCGGCGGCACTGTCTTCATCGCGTGTTTCGCTGCTGTCGGCATGGGTGGCGATCAGCGCGGCAATGACCTTTTGCGTCAGGTCGGCGCGGTTGATGATTGCCCGCTTGTGCGCCTCGCCTGAAGTCTCGATGATTTCGATCAATGTCTCTTCGTCAATGGCCGGAGACAGCGCCAGAAAAGGCGCGGCGATGGCGATATCCTGGCGACCGAGGAAGCGGCAGATGCTGCGCGGCACGCTCGGGCAGGCCGAAAGGGCGGCGACAGCCTGGCGGCGGGCCTCGGGGCTTGATGCGTCGTAGACGGGAGGGAGAAGCTCGGCAAAGCGGCGCAGCTCAGCCGTGCCGGGATTGCGCAGGCTGGCAAAGGAGGAAACAGTCGCCATGAGCACCAGATCCAGATTGCGCGCGCTCTTCAGACCTTCAAGTTCCCGGTAGCGATCAACCACGGACATACTCCTCGACAAAAACTTTGCTTTGTCAGGAGCCTATGCTGAATTCGTTATAAAGCCGTTAACCATGCACCAAGCCCATGCTTGACAGAAACGGCCATGCCTTCCGGTGGAAAGGCATGGCGAAGGCGGGTGATTCTGGACGGTACAATGCTGTCAGATCGCCAGATATTCGTCCCGCAGTTCCTTGTTATCCAGCACATCGCGGGCTGTCCCGGCAAAGACGACCTGGCCGGTATCCATGATTACCGCGCGGTCGGAAAGCCGCAGGGCGGCGACGGCATTCTGTTCGACGATGATGGTGGTGATGCCGAGATCGCGGATCTGCGAGACGATTTTCTCGATTTCCTGCACGATCACCGGGGCGAGCCCTTCATAGGGCTCATCGAGAAACAGCAGCTTGATGTCACGGGCGAGCGCGCGGGCAACGGCCAGCATCTGCTGTTCGCCGCCGGACATGGTGACGGCCTCCTGATTGCGGCGTTCGGCAAGGCGGGGAAAGTGGTCGTAGATCTTTTCGATCGGCCAGCCCTTTTCGCCCGAGACCTGGGCCAGGATCAGGTTTTCCTCCACCGACAGGCCGCCGATGATGCGCCTGTCTTCCGGCACCAGCTGAAGGCCGGCCTTGGCCGCCTGAAAGGCCTTCATCTGGTGCAACGGTTTGCCATCCAGCCAGATTTCTCCCTTTCGGAGTGCCGGGCTGTCAAGGCGGGCAAGGGTTCGAAGCGTCGAGGTCTTGCCCGCGCCATTGCGCCCCAGAAGCGAGAGAACTTCGCCCTTGCGGATATCGAAGGACACGCCCTGCACGATATAGCTTTCGCCATACCAGGCATGAATGTCGCGGACGCTGAAGAAGGCTTCGGCTTCGCTCATGGTGTTCGCCTCCTTATGGAAATGGTTGTTATCGACGGGTGCATTCATCAATGGGCCTCCCCGAGATAGGCTTCGCGGACCTTCGGATTGCCCCGGACCTGATCAGGCGTTCCATCGGCGATGATCTGGCCCTGGGCAAGCACCGAGATCTTGTCGGCCAGCGAGAAGACGACATGCATGTCGTGTTCGATGATGACCTTGGTCATGCCGCGCGCCTTGATGCGCTGCAGAAGCTCGATCGTCATATTGGTGTCATGGCGCGCCATGCCGGCAGTCGGTTCATCCAGAAGCAGGAGCTTCGGCTTCTGGATTAGGCACATGGCAAGCTCGAGCCGCCGTTTATCGCCACGTGATAGCGAGCCTGCTTCATGAAAACGGCGGGCAAAGAGGCCGATATCCTCCAGGATATATTCGGCCTCGTCACGGATTTCCGCTTCCGAGGACAGTGCCTTGACCGCATTCAGCCGGAAGGCGCCGTCGCGCTTGGCAAAGGCCGGGATCATCACATTTTCCAGCAATGTCAGATCGGGGAAGATTTCCGGTGTCTGGAACACGCGCGAGACGCCGAGCTGGTTGATCTCATGCGGCTGATGATGATCGAGTGTCTGGCCATCGAATATGACATGGCCATGATCCGGCTTGATCCGGCCGATGCAGACATTGAGCAGGGTCGACTTGCCAGCACCATTCGGGCCGATAATGGCGTGAACGGTGCCTTTTTCCACCTCAAGCTCGACATCCTTGAGCGCCCGCAATCCGCCGAAACTTTTATGAACATCAGAGACGTGAAGGACGGTGTTTTCTGTGGTCATGATCTCACTCCGCCGGTTGCAGTTTTGACTGGGGGGCGCGTTTGCCGCCGCCGCCATTTGTGAAACGCGTGGTCAGCCGTCTGATCCCCTCCATGATGCCGCCGGGCAGGAAGATGACGATCGCCATGAAGATCAGGCCGAGCGTCAGGTGCCAGCCATCGCCGACGAACAGCGACAGCAGCTTGACCAGCGGTGTCTCGATCGCATCCGGCAGAGCGGAAAAGGCGGAATGCAGCGCGCCATCGTTGAAAGAGGAGAAGATGTTTTCGAAATATTTGATCACCACGGCGCCGAGGATCGGGCCGATCAGCGTGCCGACCCCGCCGAGAATGGTCATCAGCACGACTTCGCCGGAGGCGGTCCACTGCATGCGTTCAGCACCCGCCAGCGGATCGGTGACCGCCATCAGCGCCCCGGCGAGACCGGCAAACATGCCGGAAATGATGAAGGCCGAGCGCAGGTAGGGCCGCGTGTTGAAGCCGGTATAGCGCATACGGTTCTGGTTGGATTTGATCGCCTTCAGCATCATGCCGAAGGGCGAACGGAACAGTTTCAGCGTCACGAAGAAACAGATGATCAGGGCGGCGGCGCAGAAATAGAAACCGGCATAGCCCTGCAGTGTGAGGCCGAACAGATCCGGCGAGGGCAGGCCTTGCGTTGGTGCGGCAAAGGCGCGGTCGAGAATGCGCGGGTCGTTCTGCGACAGTTGCAGCCCGGTTTCGCCGTTGGTGATCGGTGTCAGCACCGAATAGGCGAGATTGTAGCTCATCTGGGCGAAAGCCAGCGTCAGGATCGAGAAATAAATGCCTGAGCGCCGCAGGGTGACATAGCCGATCAGCGCTGCGAAAAGGCCGGAGCAGAGGACGGCGAAGGCGATTGCCGGAAGGGCGTTCATGCTCAACAGCTTGAATGACCAGACGGCGGCATAGGAGCCGACCCCGAGAAAAGCGGCGTGGCCGAAGGACAGATAGCCGGTGAGGCCGAACAGGATGTTGAAGCCGATGGCGAAGATCGCGAAGATCGCGAATTTCTGCAGCAGTGCCGGATAGGCAGCGCCAAGCGGCATGAACAGGACCGGCGCCAGAAGCACGATGGCGGCGAAGATGATGAACAGCATCCAGTCGTTGCGGGAAAGGTTTCCAAACATGGTTCAGTCCTCCATGACGCCTTTGCGGCCCATCAGTCCGCGCGGCATGGTCAAGAGAATGATGACGGCGACGAGGTAGATGATGACCTGGTCTATCCCCGGAATGATCGATTTGATCTCGTTCATCGAGGCGAAGGATTGCAGAATGCCAAGCGCAAAGCCTGCAAGGATGGCGCCGGGCAGCGAGCCCATGCCGCCGACCACGACGACGACGAAGCTGAGCACGAGGAAATCCATGCCCATATGATAATTGGGCGGCAGGATCGGCGTGTACATGACACCGGCAAGACCGGCGACGACGGCGGCAATGCCGAAGACGACGGTGAAGCGCTTTTCGATATCGATGCCGAGAAGGCCGACCGTTTCGCGGTCACGCATGCCGGCACGCACGACCATTCCGTAAGTTGTGAATTGCAGGAAGGCGAAGACGGCGCCGATGATGGCAATGGAAAACAGGAAATAGATCAGCCGCCACCAGGGATAGACGATGAAGGCATCCGACATGCCGAGCCAGGCGGCGATATCGGCGGTGCCGGCAAACATGCCCGGCGCCGATTGCGGGATGGGGTTGGCGCCATAGATTTCCTTGATGATTTCCTGCAGCACGATGGCCAGACCGAAGGTCACCAATATCTGGTCCGAATGCGGGCGCTTGTAGAAAAAGCGGATCAGCCCGCGCTCCATGATGAGGCCGAGGATCAGCATGACCGGTATGGCGAGAATGATCGACAGCGGTACCGACCAGTTGACGATGGCGGTGCCAATGTCGCCAAAGGCATATTCCATGTAGGGAATGGGCCTTGGCGCGAAGAGCGCGCCGTCGGGTTTGGGCGGCTGGATCGGCCAAGTCAGAAGGGCGTTGAAGGAAACGGCGCAGAAGGCGCCGAGCATGAACAGCGCACCATGGGCGAAATTGACCACGCCCAGCGTGCCGAAAACCAGGGTCAGGCCAAGGGCGATCAGCGAATAGGCTGCTCCCTTGTCGAGACCGTTCAGAATTTGAATGATGATTGCGTCCATGGACCTGCCATCCGCTTCGCCTTGAATGAAAAAGGGCCGGGCGCCGGAATGGCGACCGGCCCATGCCAGGTGTCGCTGCGATCAGCAGGGTTTCGGCGTATCCGGGCCGAGCTCGCCGCCAAAGATCGCCGGGTCATATTCAACCTCGGCGCGCGGCACGACCTTGACCACCTTGAGCAGGTCATACTCATTGGCAGGCGCATCATTGCCCTGAACGACGAGCACATCCTTCATGCACTGATGGTCAGCGGCGCGGTAAAGCGTCTTGCCATTGCCCATGCCGTCAAATTCAAAGCCCTCAAGCGCCTTGATGACGGCCGGTGCGTAGAAGGTACCGGCCCGCTCAACGGCATCAGCGTAAAGCAGGGTCTGGACGTAGCAGGTCTGTGCGGCCTGAGACGGCGGGAAGCCATATTCGGTGCCAAAGGACTGGACGAAGGCCTTGGAGCCCTCATTGTCCAGCGACCAGAGCCAGTTGGCCGAGCCGAGAATGCCAATGGCCGCCTTGCCCGCGCCTTTCGCCATCAGGTCGGAGAAGAGCGGCACGACGATCTCGAACTGCTTGCCGTTGACCTGCTTGTCCTTCAGGCCGAACTGCACGGCCTGGGTCAGCGAATTGACCATATCGCCGCCGTAGTGGTTCAGGATCAGCACATCGGCACCGGAATTGAGAACCGGAGCGATATATTGCGAGAAGTCTCCGGCACCGACGGGTGTGCGGACGGTCTCGACGGTCTCCCAGCCAAGCGCTTCGGTGGCGTTCTTGATCGATTCCTCCTGGGTCCAGCCCCAGGTGTAGTCGGCGGTCAGGTGATAGGCGCGGCGATCCGTGCCGTAGGCTTCGGCCAGAACCGGCGCAAGGGCGATGCCTGACTGATAGGCGTTGAAGAAATGACGGAAGCCGTAGCGACGTTTATCCTTGCCCGTGGTGTCATTGGAATGGGTCAGGCCGGCCATGAAGATGACGCCCATATCCTGGCAGAGGCTCTGCACGGCAACGGCCACACCGGACGAAGAACCGCCGGTGATCATTACAGCACCATCCTTTTCGATCATACGCTTGGCGCCATCGCGGGCAGCGTCTGACTTCGTCTGGGTATCGCCCGTGACGAAAGCGACCTTCTTGCCGAGAATGCCGTTTCCTTTGAGCACTTTCGAGGTGAAGGTGTTGAGCATGCCGCCATCACCTTCGCCGTTCAGATGCTTGACGGCGAGCTGAAGCGCCTTCAATTCGTCCAGCCCCTCATCGGCATAGGGGCCGGTTTGCGGCACGTTGAAGCCGAGGGTGACGGTGTCGCCCGTCGGCATGTTGCAGGACATATCATCGGCATAGGCACCGCGAATGAAGTGCATGGGTGCCGTCAGGGCAACACCTGCCGCTGCGCCGGCCCTCAGCAGGCCACGCCGATTCATAATCAGTTTTGACATCAGACTCCTCCCAAGTCGTCAAAAGACGCGCCTTCCTCCAAAGGCGCTCGACGCTTCTCCTCAAAAGCGTCGGACAATGCTAGCAATTGGCCAAATTGTCGCAATTGAGCGATAGTGATAAGACCAAAGTCAAAATAGTTTAGCTAAGGCGCACATTATCGGCATGTGCCCAATGGCTGTTTCTCTGCGTTATTCAGCCCCGGCCTTGATCGGAACCGCAACCGGCGCGATAAGGCCGCTGCTTGAATGTGGTCGGGTGACGAAGATGACAAATAAGGATCTGCCCTTCTGGCAGGAAAAACGGCTTGAAGAGATGAGCAATGCAGAGTGGGAATCACTGTGCGATGGCTGCGGGCTGTGCTGTCTCAACAAGCTTGAGGACTGGGATACGGGTGAGGTTGCCTATACCTCGGTGCGTTGCATGCTTCTGGATGGTGAAAGCTGTCGCTGCTCCGACTATGAAAACCGCCAGGCGACGGTTCCGGAATGTATTCAGCTCGATATGGATGCATTGAAGGAAATCAGCTGGTTACCGCCGACTTGTGCTTACCGGCTTGTTGATGAAGGTCACGATCTCTACTGGTGGCACTATCTTGTTTCGGGAGACCGTGAGACTGTGCATCAGGCGGGCGTTTCTGCGCGCGGGCGAACCGTGAGCGAGATGGATGTGCCGGCTGAGGAATTCGAGAACTATGTTGTCGACTGGCCGATGCATGTGGGCGAGGACAGGCGCTGATTTTGTTGCCCTGTACCGTTCACTTGATTTAGCGCAAGGATAGGCGCCGCGTTCGGAATTATGTTAGAATTATCGTAGGTATGAATATTCGAGGTTTACCATGGCTACCGACTATAAGCAGATCGCCGCAGACATCTCAAAGCAGACCGCTGTTCTGAAGAAGGACATTCCCGACACGATCAACAGCTTCTATGCAATGGCGCAGGCTGCGGACAAGCCCGGTGCGCTTGATTCGAAGACCAAGGAATATGTAGCGCTTGGCATTGCCATCGCCATGCGCTGCGACCCCTGCATCGCGTTTCATACCCGCTCCCTGGTGAAGATGGGCTGCACCAAGGCCGAATTCGAGGAAGTGCTTGGAACGGCTGTCTATATGGGCGGCGGACCGTCGCTGATGTATGCCGCCAAGGCAATGGATGCGTTTGATCAGTTTTCGGCCGGGTAAGAAAAAAAAGCCCAAAATAGGAAAATAGTCCTTGACGGCGTAACGCTGCTTTGCTACTGTTTTCCTACGGTCGGAGATTTGCGGCTGAGGCGGACGGGACCGGACTTGGTTCTGTTGATGTTTTAGCCTTGCGGCGATGTTCGAAGCGGCAATAGCCGACCACTGAGATGATTGAGAAAACCGGCCCCGGCGTGGCCGGTTTTTTGTTGCCGAAATTCCATCGGCGAGCGAATCGCCAACGGAGGTGGACATGTCCGATGACCTGTCATTTGAGCCGCAGCTTTTCGGCTTATGGCCGCGCGCACCACGTTATGACGGTGGCAAGACGGTCACTCTTGCCGATGCGCCCGGTTTTTACATGATCGAACCGAAGGCGCGGCGACGGGATCCGCAGGAAGAATTGCGGCTTCTGCTCAATGATTTGACGTCTGAAATGCGGGCACAGTTCGGTTTTTTCCGCTCGCTGCGCCGGGCAGCCCAGAAGGACACGGGCGCTGGCAGCGAGGCAGTGCGCGAGGCGCGTGGCGATGTCAAATCGGCAACCGATGCCATCGCGCTGATTATCCGCACGCTGGAAAAGGCCGATGAGATGCAACGTCGACTGGCGAGCGAGCGCCAGGCTGAGAAAGAGCGGATCAACGACAAGCAGGATTACGAACATGCCAAAGCAAAGTTCCTCGAGCTTATCGAACAGCGGGCCGAGGAACTGGCAGGGCGGCGCATCGCCGAATGGCAGCGAGAACAGCGGGCCGGCTGATGGTTTTGCTTTTGCGGCTGAACTGGCCCGCGACTGGGCTTTTCTCGGCCGTGCGGAACAATTGCCGCCGGCAGGGGACTGGCGGACCTGGCTTTTGATGGGCGGGCGCGGTTCCGGCAAGACGCGGGCCGGGGCCGAGTGGATCCATGCAACGGCGCTTGCCGCAGGGCAGCGTTCCGATCTCAGGATCGCGCTCGTCGCCGAAACGCTGGGTGATGCGCGAGAGGTTATGATTGACGGTGTGTCCGGCATCTGCCGGATTGCCCGGCGGCTGCGGCCGGAATTTGAAATCAGCCGCCGGCGGCTGGTCTGGCCCAATGGTTCGGTTGCCTATCTTTTTTCATCGGAAGATCCCGAGGCGCTGCGTGGCCCACAATTTCATTTCGCCTGGTGTGACGAGCTGGCGAAATGGCGCTATGCCCGTGAATGCTGGGACATGCTGCAATTTGGCTTGAGGCTGGGTGACAATCCGCGCCAGATGGTGACGACGACGCCGCGTGCGGTACCGCTGGTCAAGCAGCTGATGGCTGACGAGACAACGACATTCACGCGGATTTCGACGCGCGATAACCATGCCAATCTGGCGCCTGGTTTTATCCGCGCTCTGTCGTCGCGCTATGGCGGCACGCGGCTGGGACGGCAGGAACTGGAAGGCGAGCTTATCGAGGATCGCGAGGACGGCCTATGGTGCCGTGCGGATCTTGAAAAGCTGGTTGACCGCAACGCGCGCGCCGAAGGTCGGATCGTGGTGGCTGTCGACCCGCCCTCGGGTTCGGGCAAGAAGTCCGTCTGCGGTATTGTGGTGGCCGGCTTGATGGAAAATGGTGGCGCGCTGGTGCTTGCGGATCGCTCGGTCGAGGGCGGCGCGCCGTCTGTCTGGGCCAATATGGTGGTCCGGACATTCCGGGAATTTGAGGCCGACCGGGTGGTCGCGGAAGTCAACCAGGGCGGCGACATGGTAACGGCGATGCTGAAGAGCGTCGATGAGCGGCTGCCGGTGACGACGGTCAGGGCCATGCGCGGAAAATTCCTGCGCGCTGAACCGGTGGCGGCGCTCTATGAGCAGGGAAAGGTGCGCCATGGTGGACATTTCTCGGCGCTGATTGACCAGATGTGTGATTTCGGACCGGGCGGGCTTTCGGCCGGACGCTCGCCGGACCGGCTTGATGCGCTGGTCTGGGCATTGACTGCATTGCTGCTGGAAGGCGACGGGATGCCCCGCATCCGGCGGGTCTAGACTATCAGGTGATGGCCCAGAGCGGTTGCGGGGGCTAACAAGCCGTGATAGCCGGAACGAAAGGCTCGCATTGCAGCCAAGAGGTCAGGCAGCCAAGAGGTCAGGCATGATTCGACATATCGTATTTTTCTCGGTTCCTGCGGGCAGCAATGCTGACAAGGTTGAGGCAGGGCTTTCCATCCTGACGGAGAACCCGCATGCACGGCTGGTGGAAATTGGCCGCAATCAGCGCAGCGACCTTTATGGCAATGAGGTCGATTTTGTCGTTTATGCTGAATTCGACGATGAGGCCGCGCTTGCAGCCTATCGGGCCCACCCGCTCTATGACAAGTCGACCTCGATCGTGAAGCCGATGCGTGAATTGCGGATCGCCGCTGATTTCGATTGCGCAACAGCTGTTAAGTCATCGCTTTACAAGGACTGAGTTGCCGTTTTGCAGGCGATGGAAATGAATGTTGAGCCCCGGTTTCCGGGGCTTTTTTGATTCTCACAACACATAAGACGAGGTGAGGCATGAAAATGTCCTTCCAGCTGCCGTGGCGTCGCCCGGCGGCCGCACTTGGTGCTGCCGAAAAGAAGGCGGCGACGGCCTTTTCCGCGCTGACGATCCAGGGGGAGGCGCGCTGGTCCGGGCGCTCTTACGGGGCTCTCGCACGGGAGGGGTTCATGAAAAACCCGGTTGCCCACCGCGCGATCCGGTTGATCTCGGAGACGGCGGCAAGCGTTCCGCTGCTGCTCTATCAGGGCGGGGACGAACTGAGCGAACACCCTTTGCTGGCGCTGTTGCACAGGCCCAACGGGCGTGCTGCCGGCACTGATTTCTTCGAGGCGCTTTATGGCCATCTTCTGCTGTCCGGTAATGCGTTCATTGAACCGGTGGTTCTGGGGGACGAGGTGCGGGAACTGCATCTGTTGCGGCCCGACCGGATGCGGGTGATTGAGGGCGCCGATGGATGGCCGGAGGCCTATGAATACCGGGTCGGAGGGCGCATGTCACGCTATCCGGCCGAAAGCGATGGAGTGACACTTCTGCATATGCGGCTTTTCCATCCGCTTGACGATCATCTCGGTTTCTCGCCGCTTGCCGCCGCGCAGATGGCGCTTGATCTGCACAATGCCTCGGCGGTGTGGAACAAGGCGCTGCTCGACAATTCGGCACGCCCCTCCGGTGCGCTTCTCTATCAGCCGAAGGAGGGCGGCAATCTGACTGAAGAGCAATATGAGCGGCTGAAGCAGGAGCTGGAAGAGGGCTATTCCGGCCCGGCGCGGGCAGGGCGGCCGCTGTTGCTTGAAGGCGGACTTGACTGGAAGGCGATGGGATTGAGCCCGCGAGACATGGATTTCACCGGCGCCAGAAACGGCGCAGCCCGCGATATCGCACTGGCCGTCGGCGTTCCGCCGATGATGCTCGGCATTCCCGGTGACAATACCTATTCGAATTATCAGGAGGCGAACCGCGCCTTTTACCGGCTGACGGTCATTCCGCTGATCGCCAGAACCGTTGCGCATCTGATGTCATGGCTGGGCCCGCTTTATGGTTCGGATCTCAGGCTGGAGGCCGATCTCGATCAGGTCAGCGGCCTTTCCGGCGAACGTGATGCGCTGTGGGCCCGTATCGGTGCCGCCGACTTCCTGAGCGAGGAAGAAAAGCGCGCCGCTGTTGGATACTGAACCGGCTTTTACCCAAAGCCGGATTTCCCTAAAGTCCGATTTCATTGACAGGAGAGATCATGAAAAGTGGTGACGCGGTGCTTTCCGCCGCAACATTGAAATATGCCGATCTGTCGCTGACTGATCTTGCCGGTGACGGCCGGTTTTCCGGATATGCCAGCATTTTCGGGGAGGTCGACCTCGGCAAGGACGCCATTGAACGCGGTGCCTTTCGCAGATCTCTCGAAAAGCGCGGTGCCGAAGGTGTGCGCATGCTGTTCCAGCATGATCCATCAGAGCCGGTCGGCAGCTGGACCAAGCTGCGCGAGGATGGTCGCGGCCTCTATGTCGAAGGGCAGCTCTCATCGGATGTGGCGCGTGCCAGGGAAATCCATGCACTGATGAAGTCGGGTGGGCTCGATGGGCTTTCGATCGGGTTTCAGACCGTGCGCGCAAAGACCGATGCAAAATCGGGTATCCGCCGCATTCTGGAGGCGGATCTCTGGGAAATCTCGATCGTGACCTTTCCCATGCTGCCCTCTGCGCGGGTGGACAGTGTGAAACACGCAGAAGAGGTGTTTCCGACAATCAGGAATTTCGAGCGATGGCTGACGCGGGATGCCGGCCTGAGCCGTAAAGCCGCCCGCCGGTTTCTGGCCGGTGGCTATGACGCGCTGATTGGCAGGCGGGATGCTGCCGACGGCGAAACCGGGGCGGGTGAGCGTGATCTTGTCGCGCTTCTCCATGAAGCACGGCGGATGATGCACCCCAAGCCCTGACCTTCACACCAATCAAGGATGAATTTCATGACAAAACATGATCTGACCTCGGCCCCTGAAATCAAGGGTGTGCCGGAGACCATCGAACGGGCTTTCGAAGACTTCATGACCAGCTTCGAGGCTTTCCGCGAAACCAATGACCGTCGTCTTGGCGAACTGGAAAGCAAGCATTCCGAAGATGTGATTACCCGCGAAAAGCTGGATCGTATCAACAGCGCCATGGATCGCCAGAGCAAGATGATCGACGAAATGGCGCTGAAGAAGGCGCGGCCTTCACTGGGCCGGGCCGGAGCCTTTACCGGCGAGCACAAGGCAGCCTTTGAGAAATATATCCGCCGTGGCGATGATGCCGGCCTGCGTGGGCTGGAAGCCAAGGCGCTTTCGTCCACCACGGATGGTGACGGCGGCTATCTGGTGCCGGAAGAGACCGACAGCGAGATCGGCCGTCGCCTGACGACCGTTTCGCCGATCCGATCGTTGGCGACGGTGCGTCAGGTTTCCGGCGCTGTTCTGAAACGCCCCTTTGTCGCCAGCGGCTTCACCGCCGGCTGGGTGTCGGAGACGGCGGCACGTCCGCAGACGGCAACGCCGGAGATTTCCGAACTCTCCTTCCCGACGATGGAGCTCTATGCAATGCCGGCCGCCAGTGCATCGCTGCTGGATGATGCCGCCTTTGATATTGAAAGCTGGATTGCCGGTGAGGTGGATATGGCTTTTGCCGAGCAGGAAGGCGCGGCCTTCGTCTCCGGCAATGGCACCGACAAGCCGAAGGGGTTCTTGAGTTACACGACCGTGGCGGACAGCGCCTATGCCTGGGGCTCTCTCGGCTATCATGCAACCGGTGTTGACGGTGATTTCGCCGCTTCGGGGGCTTCCGATGTGCTGATCGAGGCGATCTATTCGCTGAAGGCGGGCCATCGCCAGAATGCAAATTTCGTCATGAACCGCAAAACGCAAGGCGCGGTTCGCAAGCTCAAGGATGCCGACGGCAATTATCTGTGGCAACCGCCAGCCACTGCGGGCGGCGCTGCCTCGTTGCTCGGTTTTCCGGTGACGGAAGCCGAGGATATGCCTGATATTGCCACCGATGCCCTCTCGATCGCCTTTGGTGATTTCGCTGCCGGCTATCTGGTTGTCGACCGCACGGGTGTGCGGGTTCTGCGTGATCCCTATTCGGCCAAGCCCTATGTGCTGTTCTACACCACCAAGCGTGTCGGCGGCGGGGTGCAGAATTTCGACGCGATCAAGCTGATCAAGTTTTCTGCCGCCTGATCGGTACGGCCAATCAGATCATCGCCCCCGGCCTGGCCGGGGGTTTTGTTTTTCAGGGGAAAGTTTCAATGACCTATGCACTGACAACGCCGCCTGCAAGCGAGCCGGTGAGCCTGGCCGAGGCCAAGGTTTTCCTCCGTGTCGATCACGAGGACGACGACGATCTGATCGCCGGGCTTATCGTGACGGCGCGCAAGCATCTGGAGGCGCTGACGGGGCTGTCGCTGATCACACAGGGCTGGCGGCTTTACCGTGACAGCTGGCCGAGAAGCGGGATGATTTCGCTTGCGCATGGGCCGGTGACGAGCGTGTCTGTCGTGACGGTCTACGACGCCGATGGTAATGCAAATACGATCACGCTTGACCGGGCGCGGCTGGATGGCGCCGGCCGGCCGGCCCGTTTTTACCTGCCGGATATCGCCGCGACCTGCGCCCCGATGAATGGCATTGAGGTGGAATTCACCGCCGGTTACGGCGACGCGGCCGATGTGCCCGAACCCGCCAGGGATGCAATTACCCGCCATGTCGCTCACATGTATGCGCTGCGGGGTGTCGTCGCGGCCAGCGATCAGCCTGCGGCCGAACCGCAGGGCTATGAAGCCCTTATCGCACCGCTGAAAAGCTGGAGGCTGTGACGATGATCCTGCCGATGGATTCAGGGGCCTTCTCGGAGCGTCTCAATCTTCTGCGCCCGGTCGATACCGCCGACGGGCAGGGGGGAGTGACACGTGATTTCGAGAGTTTCGGAAAAGCCTGGGCGAGGGTTGAGCCGCAATCCGTTGCCTATGATGAGGAAGCCAATGGCGGGGTGAGGCGGATCACGCACAGGATTTGGCTGCGCCATCGCGACGATCTGGTCGCGGAGATGCGGTTTGCCAAGGGCGGCCGGCAGTTTCGCCTGGTGACATCTTATGATCCGGACGAGACAGGCCGTTATCTCGTCTGTCGTTGTGAGGAGATCAGCTCATGAGTGCGCGCAATGTCCTTCAGACCGCCATTCATGCGGTATTGAGCGCCGATGCAACTCTGACGGCGCTGATTGCGGAAGACGGGATTGTTGATCGCAGGCTCCCCACGCAGCGTCTGCCGGTCATTGTCTATGGTGCGGTGGATGCGCGGAACCTGACCGCAGATATCGAGCGGACCGAGGAGCACAAGCTGACCTTCGAGATCTGGTCGGATGCGCCGGGGCGTCGCGAGATCGAGCAGATCGTCGACAGGCTGTCGCTGCTGCTTGGTGACGTGTCTCTTAGCCTTGATGGCTATGTGCTGATCAACCTGCAGCGCAGTGGTGTCACCGTGCGCAGACAGGCGCGCAGTGGCTATTTTTATGCGGAAGTGCGCTTTCGCGCGGTGACCGAAACGGCGTGAGGCCGACATTTCATCATTGTTACCCGGGTGCTGCGGCGCCCTTTTTATTTTTGCAAGGGAGATGACGCATGGTTGCCCAGAAAGGCAAGGACATGCTGCTGAAGGTCTATAATGGCAGCAGCTATGAGACCGTCGCCGGATTGCGGTCGAAGACCCTGACATTCAACGCCGAGACCGTCGATATCACCGATTCTGAAAGTTCGGGCCGCTGGCGCGAGCTTCTGGGCGGTGCCGGGGTGCAGCGCGCATCCATGACGGCGAGCGGCCTGTTCAAGGATCAGGTTTCCGACGAGACGGTACGGGCGGCATTCTTTGCCGCAAGTCTGATCGAGAGCCAGATTGTTATCCCCGGGTTCGGGACGATTTCAGGGCCGTTCCAGATCACCTCTCTCGACTATTCCGGGGCCTATGATGGTGAGATGAAGTTCGAAATTGCGCTGGAATCTGCTGGCGCCATCAGCTTCGGGGCACTTTGATGACGGCCCCTGTCACCATGCGGCGGGCCAACCGGCACCGCGGTGAAGTGGAGGCGGTTATTGATGGCGAGCGGCGCATTCTCTGCCTGACGCTGGGGGCACTGTGTGAGCTTGAGACGGCTTTTGCCGCCGACAATCTTGCCGATCTCGGCCAGCGTTTTGCCTCCGGCAAGCTCAAGACGATTGATCTCGTTCGGATTATCGGCGCCGGGCTCAGGGGGGGAGGTAATGCCTTTGCCGATGAGGATGTCGCCGGGATGAGCATTGAGGGCGGCATTGCCGGATCCGCCCGTCTGGTCAGTGAATTGCTGAGCCTTACCTTTTCCGGGTCCGCAGCCACCGAACAGCCGGAGACCGGCGCGGACCCTTGAAAGCCGCAGCAGCAGAGCCCGAACCTCCCGGCGTCGCCCCGTTTCCCTGGCGGGAGGCGATGCATGCCGGGCTCTGTCTGCTGCGGCTTGAACCGGCAGCGTTCTGGTCGCTGACACCGGCGGAATTTGCCGCCATGACCGGCCAGTTTGGACACAGTCAAGATGTTCTGAAGCGCAGTGAGCTCGCTGCGCTGATGGCGCTTTACCCCGATTGAAAGAGAGGCTCATGGAAACTGACAGTCAAAGCATCGACCAGGCGCGTGACAGTGTTTCGGCACTGAGCGACGCTTTCACCGAGCTGCAGAACCAGTCTGACGCATTCGCTGGCTCGATAACGCAGGCGATGCGAGACGCCGTTACCGGCGGGAAGAGCCTGGATACGGTTCTGTCCGGCCTGTCGCGTCGTTTGAGCGATGTTGCTCTCAAATCCGCGCTGAAGCCCTTGGAAACGGCGCTTTCGAACGGGATTTCCGGGCTCGCAGGCGATCTGGCAAATGCGGTTCAACATGCCAAGGGGGGCGTGCCGGGGCGCGCAATGCCCTTTGCCAAGGGCGGTGTGGTTTCCAGTCCGACCTATTTCCCCATGAGTGGTGGCCTCGGCCTGATGGGGGAAGCCGGTACGGAAGCCATCCTGCCGCTTAAACGTGGGCCTGATGGTTCACTTGGTGTTGCTGCTGGCAATGGCGGCGGCACTTCGATTGTCTTCAATGTTTCAGCCAATGATGCCGACAGTTTCCGGCGCAGCGAGGCACAGATCTCTTCCATGCTGGCGCGCGCTGTGCGGGCCGGTCAACGCAATATCTGACCAATGGAGTGACTCATGTCGAGCGGCTTTCACGACGTGCGGTTTCCGCTGCGCCTTTCCCTTGCCACGAGCGGGGGGCCGGTGCGGCGAACCGATATCGTCAACCTGTCCAATGGGCGGGAAAACCGGAACCAGAGGTGGTTTGATTCCAGACGCAGCTATGATGCAGGGTCGGGGCTGAAATCACTGGAAGACCTTTACGAACTGATGGCGTTTTTTGAAGCCAGACGGGGTCAGCTTTTTGGCTTCCGGTTTCGCGATCCTGTTGATTTCAAATCCTGCAGTCCGCTGCAGACGATCTCGGCCACGGATCAGTTTATTGCGACCGGAGACGGAACGACGGCCAGTTTTCAATTGATCAAGACCTATGGTGACGTCGAATCCAGTTTTGTCCGATCGATCGAGAAGCCTGTGGCCGGAACGCTCAAGGTCTCTGTCGACGGTGCGGTTGTTTCCGGCGTGGCCCTTGATGCAGCGACCGGGGTGATGACCTTTTCGGCCGAAGCGATACCGGCTGCCGGTGCGGCGATCTTCGCCGGTTTCGAGTTTGATGTACCGGTGCGTTTCGACATTGACCGCATCGAAGTGAACCTCAAGACATTCAGTGCCGGCATGGTTCCCAGCGTTCCACTTGCGGAGATCAAACCATGAAGACAATCAACGCGGATCTTGCAAATCATCTGGTCAATGCTTCCACGACAATCTGTTTCTGCTGGCGGCTGAAGCTCGGCGATGGCAGTGTTCTGGGTTTCACAGAGCATGATCGCGATCTGACCTTTGACGGGACGACATTTCTGGCGGCGAGCGGTTTTTCCGCATCTGCGATGCAGAGCGAAGGCGGACTGGGGGCTGATACGAGCGAAGTGGCCGGCGGATTTTCCAGTGAGGCCATCTCGGAAGAGGATCTGGCCGCCGGTCGTTACGAAGGCGCGAGGGTAGAGTATTTTGTTGTCAACTGGCAGGCCCCGTCGGCTTTCCAGCTGCTCTCCGTCCAGGAGATCGGCGATGTCCGCCGCGAGGCGGGTGCCTTTCGTGCCGAGCTGCGCTCGCTTACACACAAGCTATCACAGCCAAAAGGCCGAAGTTTCGCAAGGCGCTGCGATGCCAAGCTGGGCGATCAGCGATGCGGTGTCGATGCAAGCAGCACGGACTATTCTGCGAGCGGAACGATCACACAGGTTCTGGCCGACAACCGGTTGTTGCTGACATTGGAACAGAGTTTTGAGGACGGCTTTTTCGCCTTTGGCACCATGATGTTCACCTCGGGCGCCCTTTCAGGCCTGAGTGTCGATGTTGAGGCCAACCGGGTGTTTGGCAGTGGCGTGAAATTTGATCTCTGGCTGCCGCTTTCGGTCTTGCCTGATATCGGCACCGGCGTGACAGTGACGGCAGGGTGCAACAAGGCCTTTTCGACCTGCAAGGCAAAATTCGCCAACCAGATTAACTTCAGAGGCTTTCCGCATGTCCCGGGGGCGGATTTTGCCTATTCCTACGTCGATGGCGAAAGCCTGCATGACGGAAGCCCGCTTTACTCATGAAACCTGCCGGGCAATGCGCTGTTACGCTGGCTGAAGCGTGGATCGGGACACCCTATCGCCATCAGGCCGGGACGAAAGGTGTTGGCTGTGACTGCCTCGGGCTTGTCCGCGGGGTTTGGTGCTCACTTTACGGTTTCGATCCCTGGGACGGAGAGCCCTATTCCGTCGACTGGGCTGAACATGGCGGTGAGGAACGCATCCTCACGGCCGCAAGAAAATATTGCGGTGCTCCTGTCTCGCCGCAGGCAATGGAAGCCGGCGACCTTCTGGTATTCCGCTGGCAGGCGCGTTTTTCTGCCAAGCATCTGGGCATTCTGTCCGATCATCAAAGCTTCATTCATGCCTATGAACAAGCCGGCGTGATCCGTTCGGCGCTGGTACCCTCCTGGCGTCGCCGGATCGCCGCTGTGTTCCGCCTTCCCGAAATTACATAAACCGGAGAGACCTTTCATGGCGACGATTTTGCTCCAGGTCGCAGGCACTGTCGCAGGCAGTGCTTTCGGCCCTTTTGGTGCTCTGGCCGGACGTGCCCTTGGCGCCCTGGCCGGCAGCGCAATCGATTCTCGGCTTTTCGGCGGAGGCAAGACCTCTTCCGGGCAGCATCTGGGAACTGCGCGCCTGGGGGGCGTGGATGAGGGATCGCCGCTGCCACGAGCTTATGGTTCGGTGCGTCTCGGCGGAACCCTGATATGGGCAACGCGGTTTGAAGAGGTCTCCACCATCGAACGAAGTGGCGGCAAAGCCTCGGGAGCGAAGACCGAAACGTTCTCCTACCTCGGCAATTTCGCCTTTGGTATCTGCGAGGGGCCTATCGCGGCCATCCGTCGTGTCTGGGTGGATGGAGGCGAGCTCGATCTTACCACTGTGGAAATGCGTGTTTATACCGGAGGCAACGATCAGATGCCTGACCCTCTGATCGAAGCGAAGCAGGGGGCCGGAAATGCACCGGCCTATCGTGGACTTGCCTATGTTGTTTTCGAACGTCTGCCTCTTGATGACTACGGCAACCGCATTCCTGTCGTCCAATTCGAGGTGCTGCGCCCCACCGGTACGCTTGAAAGCGATATTCGGGCCATTACCATTATTCCAGGTGCGACGGAGCACGGGCTTTGCCCATTTCCCGTCACGGAAAACGGTGGTCCCGGCCGCCAGAACATACTGAACCGCAACAATCTGATGCGCGCCACCGATTGGGATGCTTCCATCGATGAACTCATGGCGCTGTGCCCCAATCTTGAAAGCGTTGCTCTGGTTGTCGCCTGGTTCGGCGATGATCTGAGAGCCGGGGACTGCGTGCTGATGCCGGGCGTGGAAACCGCACAACGCAACGGCGAGAGCACCCCGTGGCGCGTCAGTGGTATCACGCGGGCCGCGGCAAGGGTGATTTCCAGCAATGCTGGCGGGGCTGCCTATGGCGGAACTCCCAATGATGCCGGGCTCGTCGCGGCGATTGCCGACCTGAAAGCACGTGGTCTGAAGGTTTTTCTCTATCCCTTTGTGATGATGGACATTCCGGGCGACAATGCTTTGCCGGATCCTTATGGCGGTTCGGCGCAGCCCGCCTATCCCTGGCGCGGCCGCATCACCTGTGATCCAGCCATCGGCATGGCTGGCACAGCCGACCAGACGGCAATAGCGGCGAGCCAGATCACGACATTCATGGGAAGCGCTGTTGCTGAACAATTTACAGCCGAGCAGGGGAGCATTACCTATTCCGGCACCGGTTGGGGCTATCGCCGTTTTATCCTGCATTACGCCCATCTGGCCGAAACAGCAGGCGGCATTGACGGATTTATCATCGGTTCTGAAATGCGGGCTCTCACCGCGATCAGGGATGAGAACGGCAATTTTCCCTTCGTTGACGGGCTCGTGTCACTTGCCGGGGCGGTTCGCTCAATCGTTGGCGACACAACAGCGCTGACCTATGCGGCCGACTGGAGCGAGTATTTCGGCTATCACTCTGCTGATGGCGATGTGTTCTTCAATCTGGATACGCTCTGGGCATGCGATGCAATCGATGCTGTCGGCATCGATAATTATATGCCTCTTTCCGACTGGCGCGATGAGGATCTGGCTTCCGCCAGCCCCGATGGTTTCAGACTGGCCAATGATGTTTCGGCGTTGAAGTCGAACATAACGTCCGGCGAGGGATTTGACTGGTACTATGCCAGCGGGGACGATCGGGATGCACGGCTGCGCACTGCAATCACCGACGGCCTTGCGGGCAAGCCCTGGGTCTTTCGCTACAAGGATATTGAAGGCTGGTGGTCCAACTATCATTATGAGCGCAGTGGGGGCGCAGAACATACCTCGCCAACTGCCTGGCAACCGGGAATGAAGCCGGTTTGGTTTACCGAACTGGGATGTCCGGCAATCGATGCAGGCGCGAACCAGCCGAACGTGTTTTTCGATCCGAAATCCACTGAAAGCGCCTTCCCCTATTTCTCTGCCGGAATACGCTCGGATGTGACGCAACGCCGTTTCGCTGAAGCTCATCTCAGCTATTGGAGCAGCGCAGCCGCGCCGGCAGGCATGGTTGATCCAGACAAGATCTTTCTGTGGTGCTGGGACGCGCGGCCCTTTCCAACATTCCCGAGCGATATTGCGGTCTGGAGTGACGGGGGCAATTGGTCGCGGGGCCACTGGCTCAACGGGCGACTGGGTGCTTCAACGCTGGGCGATACGATTGAGGCTATCCTGCAGGATCACGGCTTTGGCGATTTCGATGCAGGGCAGGTCAGTGATGATCTTATCGGCTATCAACAGGCTGAACTGGCATCGGCCAGGGACCTGCTGGAGCCGCTTCTGGATTTCGGACTTGTCGATGTCCGCGAGGACTGCGGGGTCCTGACATTTCGCTCTCGACTACGAGCAAGCCTTGCGCCGGTGGAGCTGCCGATATTGGTTGATCAACCTGGCGAGCCGCAGTGGAGCGAAAAACTGCTGCACGAAGCTGATATCGCGGGTGAGGTTGCTGCTGTCTTCAGCGATGCTTCCAGTGATTATGAGCAGGCAACGGTTCGCTCCAGTCGCATGCTGGTCAATAATGATCGGGTTGCCATGCACAGCCTGCCAGCCGTGTTTAGCGAAAGTGGCGCACGGCTTATGGCAGATAATCTGCTCCGCGACGGACGCATCGCCAAGCGCGAACTCACTTTCTCCCTGTCTCCTCAATGTCTAGACATTGAGCTGGGCGATGTGATCGCGCTGGAAAGTGGACCGGCAGGCCGCTTCATGGTGACCGGGCTTGAGCAACATGAGGCAATAGAGGTAACCGCACGGGCATTTTCTCCAGCAGTCTCTGCCGCATCTTTTGATGAGCCATCATTGCCGCGACAGCCAAGGCTATCGCCATCGGGTTTTGCACCACGGATCATTCTGATGGACCTGGCCCGGTATAGCGGTGATAACGCAGAGAGTTTTGCCATGATCGCAGCCTTTTCCAAGCCCTGGCAGCGGTTGATCCTGTCTTCATCATCGCAGAGCGAAGGCTATTCGATGCGTATGACGGTTGACCGACCTGCCTCAACGGGAACGGTTGCCGCAGCACTCGGCACAGGCGTTTCCGGCCGTTTCGACTATTCGCAGTCGCTTGTCATCGCTCTGGATTTCGGTGCCTTTGCCTCCGGGACACGACTGGCTGTTCTGAACGGCGCGAACAGGCTGGCTGTTCGGGCTGCCAATGGTGAATTCGAGATAATCGGCTATCTGAATGCGGTGGAAACAGAACCGGGAGTCTGGACCCTTTCTGGGCTGTTGCGTGGGCTTGCCGGGACCGAAGATGCCATGGCCGCCGGCAGCACCATCGGTGCGGATGCAGTTCTTCTTGATCAGGCGGTGGTGCCGATTGGCTTGACTGCAGAAGAGCGCGGCCTTGCGCGAAACTATCTTGTCGAAACGTCACTGGGGCAGATCGATCCATCGGGGCCATATGCCTTCATCGGTGGCAATCGGGCCGAAACGCCTCTGTCGCCTGTTCATCTTCGGGGACAGCGTAAGGGCAATAATGATGTTGCATTCAGCTGGATCCGCAGATCGCGAATAGATGCGGATGACTGGGCTGCTGTTGACGTGCCCCTCGACGAAGACAGCGAAGCTTACAGGTTGGAGGTTCTCGATTCCGGCGCGGCTGTCAGGCTGGTCGAGATTGATACGACGGCGTTCCTCTACACTGAAGAGATGCAAATCGCTGATTTCGGATCCGTGCCGGAATCCATTTCGGTCAGACTGCGCCAGATCGGGAGAAAGGTGCCGCTTGGTGTGGCGCTGGAACAAAGCATTCAGTTCTAAAAGCGAAGGAGAAAATGATGGAAGATGTGAAGAAGTGGTATCTCTCAAAGACTGTGTGGGGCGCCATGATTACAATTTTAGCGTCACTGGCGAAGATTGGCGGTGTTGACGTCGATGCGGGTATACAGACTGAAATCTTGAACTCGGTCATGGCTCTTGTCACTGCAGGAGGCGGTCTTCTGGCGCTGTTCGGGCGGATTTCCGCGACCAAGTCTCTCAAGGCCTAGTTTCCGGGGGTGGCGTAAGACAAAGGAACCGTCATTCTTGGCAAGTGACCTTGAGGATCAGACCGGTCTCAAATGCGCCGCCCCAACCCATAACAACCAGCCCGTTGTAGATACCAGTTGCAATGTAAGCTATTCATTCACCATTCAGCCTGTTTTTGATAGACCAGATGATGAATAGAGACGTTCCTGTGCCGGGTTTAGATTTTTTGCTTAGAGACAGCCGTGCGATGAAAAAGTTGATCCTGCCCGTTATCTTGGTGGGTGCCCTTGTCCCGGGGCAAGCATGCCTGGCTGCTGATTGCGGCAAGGCGGCATCGGCGGTGGTGTCGAGCACTGGCGGACAGCTTCTGTCGGCTGTACCGACGGGGGATGGTACCAAATGCGTGGTTACGGTGATCGTCAATTCGAATGATGGCAGTCCGCCGCGCAAGATTTCACGAACAGTTCCGGCGAATGGGGCGGGTTGATCTGACGGCCCACATTATTTGCTGGAGGAGGAAGCGGTCGTTACATGCGAATTCTCGTTGTAGAAGATGATACGAATCTCAATCGTCAACTGGCCAGCGTCCTGAAGGAAGCCGGTTATGTCGTTGATGCTGCGTTTGATGGAGAGGAAGGGCATTTTCTGGGCGAGACAGAGCCATATGATGCGGTCATTCTGGATATTGGTCTTCCCAACATGGATGGCGTGACCGTTTTGGAAAGATGGCGATCCGCCGGACGGAACATGCCTGTGCTGATCCTGACAGCACGGGATCGATGGAGCGATAAAGTTGCTGGCATTGATGCCGGTGCGGATGACTATGTTACCAAGCCATTTTACACCGAAGAAGTGATGGCGCGGATCAGGGCGCTTATCCGGCGTGCTGCCGGTCACGCTTCAACCCGGCTCACCTGCGGACCGATCGAGATTGACGTCAAGGCGTCCAAGGCGACGATGAATGGCAATCTTCTGCGCCTGACCTCTCACGAATATCGCCTGCTCTCCTATTTGATGCATCATCAAGGAGAGGTGGTTTCGCGCACCGAACTCACCGAGCATATGTATGATCAGGACTTTGATCGTGATTCCAATACGATAGAAGTTTTTGTTGGCCGGTTGCGAAAGAAGGTCGGAGCGGAGTGGATCGAGACGGTTCGCGGGCTGGGCTACAGGATGCAGCCGCCACAATGATGCGTATCAGATCACTCACATCACGATCTCTGGCTTTGACCACTTTCTGGTGCGTCGTGGCCCTCGTCGTGATCGCATTTGTGATCTCAGCATTGTACAAGCAGGCTGCGGAGCGGGGCTTTCGCCAATTGCTCCAGGCGGAAATGTATAATGTTATCAATTCGGTCTCGATCAATCATAAAGGGGAGCTTGCGGGTTCACCTCAACTGGGTGATTTGCGCTATCAGCAGCCGTCGACGGGATGGTACTGGGTCGTGGATCCGCTTTATGCTGAAGGCGCTCGCTCGCTGACATCCCCATCTCTGGGCAGTGGAAGCCTACCGACGGCTGCTGACGCAGTCCCCTATGATGGTAACTTTCGACGCAGCTATGTCGTTCACGACGGCAAGGGGAATAACCTCACGGTTCTTGAGACAACCGTCGTCCTTGATGATGATGGGCGAACAGCTCGGTTTCGGGTTACCGGAAACCGCAAGGCAGTCGAAGAGGATGTTCGCTGGTTTTCAAGAAGGCTCTATCTTGCGCTTGCTCTTTTCGGTGTTGCGAGCATTCTTGTGAATGCTCTGGCTATTTTGTGGGCGTTGAAACCGCTTGATGAAACCCAGCGCGCCTTGAGCGAGATTTCGGAAACCGGCGAAGGAAATCTGGCCGGAGCGTTTCCAGCGGAGATCCAGCCGCTTGTCGATGAGATCAATGCGCTCCTTGCCAACAATCGTGCAATCGTCGAGCGGGCGCGGATGCAAGTCGGCAATCTTGCCCATTCGCTGAAGACGCCCATTGCTGTGCTTGTCAATGAAGCGCAGGAAATGGATGAAAAGCAGGGTAAGTTGATTACGTCTCAGGTTGGAGTGATGCAGGCACAGGTGACGGCCTATCTCAATCGCGCCAGGATTGCTGCTCAGTCAGAATCGGTGCTGACACGTTGCGATGTCTTGCCAACGCTTGAACGTCTCAGGCGTGTGATGCGTCGCCTCAATCCCGATCTGGAATTCGAGCTTTCCTGCGATGAAAAGCTTGTTGCGATGACGGAACAGCAGGATCTGGAGGAAGTCATTGGCAATCTTCTCGAAAATGCGGGCCGTTTCGCTACAGAGAAGGTTTCGATTGTGGCAGGCTACCTCGAAGAACGGCAGGGTGGGCACGACAAAAGTTGGATAGAGATTCGCGTGGAAGATGACGGGCCCGGCTTGACGCCGGACCAGATCAAACGTGCTATGAAGCGTGGTCAGCGCCTTGATGAAAATGGTCCCGGTGCGGGACTTGGTTTGTCGATCGTTGATGACATTGTGAATGCTTATGGTGGTTCGTTTGAACTTTCAGGTTTGGCCGGAAGCGGGCTTAGGGCTCGTGTGGTTCTGCCGGGCAAGCGCATCTGATAGCCTTATTGGCGCCATATCGGATATCTACCACCATTGTTGAAGGGCTTCGCTTTTCACGACCCGATATGAGCAAACGCAATCGGCGTGCGTTTGTGCTCCAGATCATTGGTTGCGCCGGCTGAAGCGATCATGACGTGAAGCAATCCATCTGTGCTTTCTTCCTTTTGCTTGGACTTGCCGGCTGTTCAACGGTGCCGGCTCCCAATGTTTCGATCCCACACATTACGGTAGGTTCTTCACAGAAAGCGGGTTCAGGATCCGTTACGCTTGATGATGCCTTGCTGCGTCGGTCAGGCGTTTCTTTAAGCGGTGCTGATTCAAAGAAGGCAATTGAAGCGGAGTATTACGCATTGGATTCTGCGCCAGCCGGAGAGGATGTGCCCTGGCAGGGCAACCAGGCATCGGGGAGTGTGTCCGCCGCCTCGCCTTACCGTGTCGGGGATGAGGAGTGCCGCCAATACACCCATAAGATCAACGCCAATGGTACGCAATTTGTCGCGCGTGGAGCGGCATGTCGTAGTGACGCTGGTTCGTGGGTCGCGCTGGACTAAAGACTGTGATTTAGTGGCTGCAGTGACTTTTTCGTGTGTTGGAAAAAAACGTTTCCTGACGTAGCAAAGGGCATGTTGTTTTTCATCGCGGCTCTACTGTTGGTTTGTTTCACCGCTTCGGCGGTCATGCTGCCGTTTTTTCGTTCAACAGGGCACCTTGGGGTGATGCCCGTCCATCATCGTCAGCGATTGTTTGCCGATCAACTTCAGCAGCTTGAGGACGATCTGGCACGTGGTGCCATTGATGTGGCCGAATATGCAACGACGCGGGCTGAGGTCGGTCGGCGATTGATCGCTATCTCACGCGAGGACGGCTCCAAGGTAGCGCCCGCTGAAGGCAAAAGCCATTTTGCTGCTGCACTTTCGATTGTCGTGCCTGTGATCTTGCTGGCCGGTTTTGGCTATCTGCTCTTTGGAGCACCGCAGATGCGGGACATGCCGCTCAATGCGCGACTTGCCGCCGAGAATCCCGATCTGCCCATTCTGATCGCGAAGGTCGAACGTCATCTGGCCGACATGCCGCAGGACGGGCGCGGGTGGGAACTCATCGCACCAATTTATTTTCGAGAAGGCGATTTCGACAAGGCCGAAATAGCCTATTCTAGGGCGATCGCTATTCTGGGGCCGGATGCAGATAGGTTGACCGGCGCTGGCGAGGCACTTGTTGCCGCGGCATCGGGTGTCGTTACGGATCGGGCGCTTGAATTTTTCAATCAGGCATTGGCATTTCCCGGCGATCACTTCCGGGCGTCTTTCTATCAGGCTCTGGCGGTTGAACAAAGTGGTGCGCATGAGAAGGCGCTTTCTCTGTTTATGGCCATGAGGTCGCTTCCACAGCCGTCTGAGCGCTGGAGCGCGCTGGTTGATCAGCATATTGCATTGAATGAGGCGGCGGTTGTTTCCCCCGGAACGCAGGATATGCTGGGGAATGCGCCATGAAGCGAAAGCAGAAGCGCCTGATGGTCATCGGTGCCGGCCTCTCTTTTATCGCGGTTGCGATCCTGCTTGTTCTTTTCGCGCTCAGCCGTTCGATTTCGTATTTTTATATGCCAGCCGATCTGCGCTCAAATCCGGTTTCTTCTGACACGAGGATACGGCTTGGCGGACTGGTCGGGGCAGGCTCGGTTATCCGCGACGAAGGGCGGGTAGTGCACTTCGAAATTACTGATGGAAGCGATACGATCGAGGTGCGCTATACCGGTATTCTGCCGGATCTGTTTCGCGAAGGGCAGGGGGTGGTGACGGAAGGGTATTTCGATAGCAACGACGATATCTTCATTGCCGACACTGTTCTGGCCAAACATGATGAGAACTACATGCCGAAGGACGTGGCCGATCGCCTGAAGCGCGACGGTGTGTGGGAAGGCGACAAAAAGGAGGGGTTGTGATCACCGAGCTGGGACATTTGTCATTGTTCCTCGCGCTGGCCGTGGCGGTTATCACTATGGTGATGCCGATGGTCGGCGCTGCTTTCGGCAATCGCAATTGGATGGCTATTGGCAGCAGTGGCTCGCTTGTTATGTTTGCGCTGGTTGCAACTTCGTTCTGCTCCCTTCTCCACGCATATGTTACGTCCGATTTTTCTGTCAGGAATGTCTGGGAAAACTCACATTCGCTGATGCCTCTGATTTACAAATTTACAGGTGTTTGGGGCAATCATGAGGGGTCGATGATGCTATGGCTGCTCATCCTGTGCTTCTTCAGCGCCCTGGTTGCCGCTTTTGGTCATGGGCTTGCTCCTGATCTGAAGGCACGCGTCCTCTCTGTGCAATCAGCTATTGCCTTGGCCTTCCTTCTCTTCATCGTCTTCACATCCAATCCTTTCATCCGACAGTTTCCTGCCCCGGCAGAAGGTCGAGACCTCAATCCTGTGCTGCAAGATCCCGGGCTGGCGATCCATCCACCACTTCTTTATCTGGGCTATGTCGGGTTTTCTGTTTGCTTTTCATTTGCTGTAGCCGCGCTTATCGGCGGTCGACTTGATTCGGCATGGGCGCGTTGGGTTAGGCCGTGGGCGCTTCTGGCCTGGATGTTCTTGACGCTCGGCATCGCAATGGGGTCGCTTTGGGCCTATTATGAACTGGGCTGGGGCGGATGGTGGTTTTGGGATCCGGTTGAGAACGCCTCTTTCATGCCCTGGCTTGTCGGTACGGCGCTGCTGCATTCTGCCATTGTCATGGAAAAGCGTGAGGCGCTGAAGGTCTGGACAGTGCTTCTGGCTATCCTGACATTTTCGTTGTCACTGCTTGGGACGTTTCTTGTGCGTTCGGGCGTACTAACATCTGTCCATGCTTTTGCTACCGATCCGTCCCGTGGCGTTTTCATTCTAGCCATTCTGACAGTGTTCATCGGCGGATCCCTGGCGCTCTATGCATGGCGGGCGCCTGGGCTCAAGCAGGGTGGCCTGTTTGTACCGATCTCGCGTGAAGGGGCTCTGGTCTTCAACAATCTGGTGCTGACGGTTGGCGCCGGCACGGTGTTGACCGGAACCCTGTATCCGTTGGTTTTGGAGAGTCTGACGGACAACAAGATCTCCGTCGGAGCCCCTTTTTTCAACCTGACTTTTGGTACGTTGATGATCCCGCTTCTGCTTGCAGTGCCTTTCGGGCCGATGCTGGCCTGGAAGCGCGGAGATCTTGCTGCTGCTGGCCAGAGGCTTTTTGCTGCGGCGGTTCTGGCGCTTATTGGTGGCGCTGTTGTCGTTTATCTCAATTCTGGAGGGCCGCTTCTGGCGGTGCCGGCCGTGGCGTTGGCTGCTTTTCTCATTCTGGGTGCTGTCAGCGATCTTTGGTATCGCGCTGGTTTCGGTCGATTTTCCCCTGCTGTTTCTTTATCCCGCCTCGCCGGTTTGCCGCGGTCGGCTTTTGGTGCCGCATTTGCACATATGGGGCTCGGCGTAAGTGTTCTCGGCATCGTTATTGTCAGTCTGTTCGCCTCGGAGAATGTGCTGGAGATGCAGCCCGGCGATAAAGTTGATATTGGCAGCTATCAAATCACCTATCTACGCAAGGAGCCTGCACGGGGTCCAAATTTTGTCGAAACGCGCAGCTATTTCGATATCAGCAAGCGTGCTGGTGCCGCTCTAGGTCAGATTTATGCGGCAAAGCGTGTTTATCTTGCGGGCAATATGCCGACGACAGAGGCTGGCATGCTGACCCGTGGGGTTAGCCAGATCTATATCTCGCTCGGAGATCAGAGCAAAGATGGAAAGACTGTTGTCCGCATCTGGTGGAAGCCGGGTATCCTGCTGATCTGGCTGGGAGCCATCATTATGACGGTTGGTGGGGGGCTTTCGCTTGCTGACCGGCGCCTTCGGCTCGGCGTACCGCAACGGTCCAAGGCTGGGTGTTCGCCAAAGATACTTGGTCGTGGTGACGGTATGGAGGCGCAGCCGAACAGTAAGGGAGATGTCGCGTAATGCGTTTTGTTCTTGTCCTGCTGTTTCTGGTGCTCGGCATAGGCTGGCCGCTTGCTGCAGTCGCGGTCAATCCAGACGAGATGCTGAGTGATCCCGCACTCGAACGTCGTGCTCGTGCGATATCCGAAGGGCTGCGCTGTATGGTCTGTCAGAATCAGACCATTGACGATTCCAATGCTGATCTTGCCCGTGATTTGCGGGTGTTGGTGCGTCAGCGGCTTGTCGACGGTGATTCTGACAAGCAGGTGGTGGACTATATCGTGTCGCGCTACGGTGATTTCGTCTTGC
This sequence comes from Martelella alba, assembly GCF_006516955.1. Lineage (GTDB taxonomy): Bacteria > Pseudomonadota > Alphaproteobacteria > Rhizobiales > Rhizobiaceae > Martelella > Martelella alba. The sequence goes on along the minus strand of NZ_VHLG01000009.1, from coordinate 76,714 downwards.
TGAAGCCGCGTCTGACGAGCGAGACGGTACTCCTTTGGGGCGCCCCCCTTTTGTTGCTGGTCGCTGGTATCGGCTTCATCGTTTTCAGACGTCGCAGACTAGTCGATGAAATGAACCCTCTTAGTGTTGCTGAAGAGGCGGAGTTATCACGTATTCTTGAACAAAATTGATGGTAAAATATAAAAATACGTTTCATTACCAAACCGTCATTCAGTGGACAGTCTTTTGTAATCTCGTTTTTTGTATATTTACCTTATCCAATAAGACGCTTCGTTGAAGAAACGTTACTGAGAGGAAAAGGTAGTCCAACATGATTCACCAGAAAAATGAACGCCTGAAGTTCAAGCCGCTCCTGAAGGCTTCGGCCGCGGCTGGCGTTGCCGCCGTGCTTTTCTCTGCTGGTGTTCCCGTCGGAGTCAATCAGGCGCTCGCGGATCCAATTCACGTCGATGCCCCTGATGTTCCCGGTTTTGCCGACGTCGTGTCTGCAGTGTCGCCAGCCGTTGTATCTGTTGTTGTAGAAAGCAGCGTCAAGCAGGTTTCTCAGAATGACGGCTTCTCCTTTGGCTTTGGTGGTCGCGGTTTTGATGATCTGCCGCCGGACAGCCCGCTGAGAAAGCTGTTCCCCGAGCTTGGTTCGCCGAATGCGCCGCCGGTCCCCTCCCAGCGCAAGGGGCATCCGCGTCCGGTTGCTCAAGGCTCTGGCTTCTTTGTTTCGGATGACGGCTACATCGTCACCAACAACCATGTTGTCAAAGAAGGCGATTCGTTCTCTGTGGTGATGAGTGACGGCACGGAATATGATGCCAAGCTCGTTGGAACTGATCCGCGCACAGATCTTGCCGTTTTGAAGGTCGATGCCGACAAAAAGTTCACCTATGTTCAGTTCGCCGATGACAGCAAGTTGCGTGTTGGCGACTGGGTTGTTGCTGTCGGCAATCCCTTCGGCCTTGGTGGCACGGTTACCGCAGGTATCGTTTCAGCGCTTGGGCGCGATATTTCCTCCGGCACCTATGACGACTACATTCAGGTTGATGCTGCTGTGAACCACGGTAATTCCGGCGGTCCGACTTTTGATCTCAACGGCGAGGTCGTCGGTATCAACACGGCTATCTTTTCGCCTTCGGGCGGCAATGTTGGCATTGCATTCGCCATTCCGGCCCATATTGCCAAAAATGTGGTTCAGGAACTCATTACCGATGGTTCTGTCAGCCGCGGCTGGCTCGGTGTTCGTATCCAGCCCGTCACCAAGGACATTGCTGAATCGATTGGTCTGGCAAAGCCCGAGGGCGCTATGATCGCGGAGCCGACAGAAGACAGTCCAGGCGCCAAGGCCGGCCTCGTCAAGGGTGATGTTGTCACGGCTGTCAATGGCGATGTTGTCAAGGATGCCAGTGATCTTTCCCGCAAGATCGGCAGCATGCAGCCGGGTGATGAAGTTGAACTTTCCGTCTGGCATGACGGCAAGGCGAAAACGATCACGCTCAAACTGGGCACGTTCCCCGCCGATAGCCAGCTGGCATCGACTGACGGCAGCACGGACAATGGCTCTGCCACTGGTTCCGACATGCTGATGAAGCGTCTCGGAATTACTGTTCAGCCTTCCGATGACGGTCAGGGTGTCACGGTGACCTCGGTCGATCCGAATTCTGTTGCCGCTGACAAGGGGATTGCGGAAGGTCAGAAGATTCTGAGTGTGAACAACGCCGATGTTGGTTCGAGTGATGATGTTATGAAACAGCTTCAGGCTTCTGCCGACAAGGGGCGCTCTCAGGCTCTGTTCCAGGTCGAGACACAGAATGGAACAAGCTTTCTGGCATTGCCAACTGATGACGAAGACAAGGGTTGATCAGGCCTAATCGTGAGGCTGGCAGGTGTTGATTTCGCCTGCCAGCCCGGTTTGTCATGACATGTCGGTCGACTGCACAACGGTCACGGCAAAGAGCAACAGGGGAAAACTCCATGAACGCGACTGAAAGTGGTGCTGCATCTTGTAACCAGGCTTCGCAGGGCGCTATTGTCGCCGACATGCGTGTTCTTGTTGTTGAAGATGATCTTGAGGCTGCGGCCTATCTGACGAAAGCCTTTCGCGAGGCTGGCATCGCCTGTGAGCATGCCGGTGACGGCGAGAGCGGCCTCTTTATGGCCAGTGAAAACGACTATGACGTTTTGATTGTCGACCGGATGTTGCCGCGCCGCGATGGCCTTTCACTGATTGCGGCCTTGCGGGAAACGGGGAGCCATACACCGGTTCTGATTCTTTCCGCGCTTGGTCAGGTTGATGACAGGGTTACCGGCCTTCGCGCAGGTGGCGACGACTATCTGCCGAAGCCCTATGCCTTCAGCGAATTGCTGGCCAGGGTTGAGGTGCTGGGGCGGCGCAAGGGCGCGCCGGATCAGGATGTGATGTATCGGGTTGGTGATCTTGAACTTGATCGCCTGTCGCATGAAGTTCGCCGTGCTGGTCGCGAGATTTCGCTGCAGCCACGTGAATACCGGCTTCTCGAATATCTGATGAAGAACGCCGGTCAGGTGGTAACGCGCACCATGCTTCTGGAAAATGTCTGGGACTACCATTTTGATCCCCAGACCAATGTTATCGATGTTCACGTTTCGCGTTTGCGTTCCAAGATCGAAAAAGACTTTGATAGACCCCTGCTGAAGACGATTCGAGGCTCGGGCTATATGATCAAGGCAGACTGAATGGGCAGATTACGCCTCCTGTTGCGGTCGACGGCTGTAAAGCTGTCGATCATTTACGTTGTGCTGTTTGGACTGTGTGCTGCCGTGATGGTCATCTATGTCACAGCCGTGTCCGAACGCCTCGTGGTTCACCATATGCGCGATTCGCTGGAAGAAGAGATCACGCAGATGCGCGATACTTATCAGCGTGGTGGCATGCGCCTGCTCTTCAGTGTGATTGACAGGCGGGCGCATCAGCCCGGTGCGAATATCTATGTTCTTGCCAGCCCGCAGGGCGAAGTGCTTGCCGGAAATGTCGCTTCCATCCAGCCTGGCACGATCAATGAAACGGGCTGGATCGATCCTCCTTTCAGTTATGAGCGTTTTTCGGAGCCTGATCGGCCCAGCCGGGCAAATGTTGCCACGGGCTACGTCTTTGAGTTGCAAAACGGCATGCGTCTGTTGATCGGGCGCGATCTCGGAGATCCGGAAGAATTGCGGCTGATCCTTAAGCAGGCCTTGCTGCTTGCGCTTCTCATCATGGGCGTCGGAGCGCTGATCATCTGGCTTGCGATCGGCAGGACCGCGCTTCAGCGCATCGATGGCATGTCGAGTGCGAGTCGCAAGATCATGGCCGGCGATCTTTCGCAGCGGCTGCCGGTTTCGGGGTCCGGTGATGAGTTCGACCGCCTGTCGGATTCGTTGAATGTCATGCTCGAACGTATCGTCAAGTTGAACGAGGGATTGCGGCAGGTCTCCGACAATATTGCCCATGACCTCAAGACGCCGCTGACACGGCTGCGCAACAAGGCGGCAGATGCCATTGCCGAAGAAGATGAGCAGCTACGCAGACAAGCGCTGGAAGGGATCATTTCCGAATCAGATCAGCTCATTCGCACCTTCAACGCACTTTTGATGATCTCGCGTGTCGAGGCAGGATCCTCGGCGGCGGAAATGTCTGAGATTGACCTTTCCGCCATCGCTACGGACAGTGGCGAACTTTACGATCCCGTGGCTGAAGAGGCCGGATTGCAGCTGGTCTGTGAGATTGAGAACGAATTGCAGATTTCTGGCAATCGCGAACTGATCGGTCAGGCAATTTTCAACCTTTTGGACAATGCGATCAAATACTCGTCCGATTGCTCGAAAACAGGCGTATTGAGGTTGGTCCTTCGCCACGATGAAGACATGGCCGCGCTGATTGTTGCTGATGATGGTGCCGGGATACCCTCCGCACAGATGGATGAGGTCAAGAAGCGTTTCGTCCGGCTGGACAGCAGCCGGTCAAAGCCGGGAACGGGGCTTGGCCTGTCGCTGGTGGAGGCTGTTGCGGAAATGCACAAGGGCGAACTGTCATTGGCGCCAGCCTCCCAATTCTTCCCCGAAATGCAAGGATTGGCGGCCATCATCAAGTTCCCGCTCAAGAAAGCCTGATGCCGCGGCCTTTCGTCCGGGCTTGCCTTTGTGCTGACAAACCGCTCTAAAGCGGCATGGACTGTTCCGTGCTTTCGCATCTTTTGCTCGACGAGGACGGTGCGGTTTGTGCTGAGGGAGGAGGCTTGCATGATGTTGCCAGGAGAAGCGTGTCTGGGCAGACGCGCGGAGCCATTGATCCGTCCGTTTGGTGATGACGCGCTTGAGAAGGCCTCAACGGTCCTCAACGAAGCCGCAGCAAGGCTCGATAAGCCCGGCTTGGCCGATCCGGCTACCCCTCTTTTTGCTTTTCTCGGCGCGGCTCTTTCACTCTCTCCCTATCTTCTCGATACATGTCGCAGCGATCCGTCTGTTCTGACTTCAATAGACATGCCAGTTGCTGCGCAACTCGACGCCTTGATCCTAGAGGCGCGTGAGGCATGGCGCGAGGGTGATGGCAATGCCAGCGAGGCGCAGCTGATGAGCCGCCTGCGCCGGGCGAAGCGCCATTTTGCCTTTCTGGCTGCCCTGGCTGATCTGGATGGGCTCTGGCCAGCCGAGAGGACCACATCTCTTCTGAGCCGGTTCGCCGAGGCTGCCGTAGCGTCAGCTATGGATCATCTCCTGCGCGCCGCAAACGATGCGGGAGAGATGATGCTCGCGCATCCTGACCGTCCTTCGCTTGGCTCAGGCGTTGTCGTACTGGGCATGGGCAAGCTCGGTGCTGGTGAACTCAACTATTCCTCCGATATCGATGTCGTCGTCTTCTTTAGTCCCGATTGCCCGGCGGTGCCCGATGCTGACCGGTCCCTTGCTTTTTTCCCGCGGATGATGCGGCGTTTTGTACGGATCCTGCAGGAGCGCACGGGCGATGGCTATGTCTTCCGCACTGATCTTCGTCTGCGCCCTGATCCAGGGTCCACGGCCTTGGCTGTGCCCGTCGAGGCTGCGCTTGTGTATTATGAAAGCCGCGGTCAGAACTGGGAACGTGCCGCCTATATCAAGGCGAAACCGATTGCTGGTGACCTTGCTGCCGGAGAGACTTTCATCCGCGAGATGACGCCTTTCATCTTCAGAAAATATCTCGATTATGCCGCGATTGCCGATATTCATGCGATCAAGCGGCAGATCCACGCGCATAAGGGCTTCGGGCTCGTCGCGGTGAACGGACACAATGTCAAGCTTGGGCGTGGCGGTATTCGCGAGATTGAGTTTTTTGTTCAGACCCAGCAGCTGATCGCCGGTGGCCGCATGCCGCAGCTTCGCCAGCGGCGCACGATTGACGCGCTCGAAGCACTGCGTGAAGCGCGCTGGATCGACGGGGCGACCTGCGACGAGCTGTCAAAAGCCTACTGGTTTTTACGCAATGTCGAACACCGTATCCAGATGGTACGTGACGAGCAGACCCATGTGCTGCCGGAAGGCGATGACGAGCTTCTGCGTATCGCCTTCATGCTGGGTTTTGAAGGTGTCAACGCCTTTGCCGAAGCGCTTCTGAAAACGCTTAAGACCGTTGAAAAACGCTATGCCCGCCTTTTCGAGCGGGAGGAGACCCTGTCGTCGGAGACAGGAAATCTGGTCTTTACCGGCGAGGAAGACGATCCCTCGACGCTGGAAACGCTCTCACATCTTGGTTTCGAACGCCCTTCGGATATTTCCCGGATCATTCGCAGCTGGCATTACGGGCGGTATCGCGCAACCCAGTCGACCAAGGCGCGGCAACGGCTGACGGCGTTGATGCCGGCACTGCTGAAAGCCTTTGGCGAAAGCCGCAGGGCGGATGAGGCGCTGCTTCGGTTTGACCGGTTTTTGTCCGGTTTGCCGGCTGGCGTTCAGCTTTTCTCCCTGCTGACCAACAATACCAATCTGCTGCGGCTGGTCGTGGAGATCATGTCCGCAGCGCCGCGGATGGCTGAAATCCTAGCCGCAAGGCCGCATATCCTCGATGGTATGCTGGATCCGGCTCTCCTAACCGAACTGCCGACGAGAGATTACCTTTCCAGCCGTCTTGAAGCCTTTATGAGCGGTGCCACGCTTTACGAGGAGCGCCTGGACCGGTTGCGCATTTTTGCGGCTGAACAGCGTTTCCTGATCGGTATTCGCCTGATGACGGGGGCAATCAACGGTTTTGCCGCCGGTTATGCCTTCACCACACTGGCGACGTTGGCCATTGGTGATGCTCTTGAGGCCGCAGAGGCAGAGATGGAAGCAGCACACGGGCGTGTCGCCGGTCAGCGCGTGGCGGTGCTGGCGATGGGAAAACTCGGAAGTGCAGAACTCACGGCGGGCTCCGATGTCGATGTGATCGTACTTTACGATTGCGATGATCCGCTTTCGATGTCCGACGGTGAAAAGCCGCTTGATGTGACACGTTACTTTGCACGCCTGACCCAAAGACTGGTTGCCGCCCTGTCCGCGCCAACTGCCGAAGGTGTTCTCTACGAGGTGGATATGCGGCTGCGGCCATCGGGCAATGCCGGGCCGCTGGCAACGCGCCTGGCTGCCTTTGAAAAGTACCAGAAGAATGAAGCCTGGACCTGGGAGCATATGGCTCTTTCACGTTCGCACCCGCTTTGCGGCGACGCTTCATTGCTGCGAGACGCCGGTGCAGTGATTGATGACGTGCTTTCCAAACAGCGTGACCCGAAGAGCCTTGCTTTCGATGTCGCCGATATGCGCGCCCGGATCGGTCGGGAGAAGCCTGCAAAGAGCCTGTGGGATCTGAAACTGGTGGATGGCGGGCTGATTGATATCGAATTTCTGGCGCAATATAGCCGGCTCAGTGCCTGTGACCAGGATGGCGGTAAGACGGGCGATCGCGATATTTTGTCAACTGACGGTATGCTGGAGCAGTATGGGGAATTGATCATGTCCTTTGAGGACGTTTCGGTCTGCCGCAATGCGCTGCGGCTCTATACCGATCTGTCGCAGCTGACACGCGCCTGCCTGCCATCGGGGTTTGACCCGGAGGCGGCGCCATCAGCTTTGGTCGAGCGGGTCTGCCGCATCGCTGACCAGCCTGATATCGGTATGGTCGAAGCCTTGCTGAAGGATACGGGCGAGGCTGTTCGCAGCATTTTCCTGAAAACACTTTCAGTGTGAGCCGGGGACGCCGGTGTGACGGTAGAGGTTGCGCGAACCGGTGATCAGTGGGCGTTGGTGGCGGTGTTGATGGTGCGGCGCATCAAAACGCCGGGCTTCATGGCAACAGCCGCTGTGGTGGCGACAGCCACGCGGTTGGCGCCTGCTTCCTTTTGTGCCATTTCCTCGATGATCGCCTGAAGCGCCATGCCGCCTGCGTGAATGTTGCGAGCGTAATCCTGCACCTGCACATTATCCTGCTTCGTAGCTGCCATCATGATCTCGCAATAGCCAACCACGGTTGTCAGTTCAGTGCGCATGGCATGTGTCAGACGCTGTTCTTCGGTTCGCTCGGCAGTGACAGGCGAGCGGCTCAGTGTGAGGGCTGCCTTGAGACTTGCGGCTTCCTGCTCAAGGCGACGCTTGGCGCAGGCGAGTTCGTTGACCGTTTTGCGCAGTCGGTCCTGAACTGATTGCAGCCTGTTCTGGTTGTCCTTGAAGCGCGTGATGTCGGTGCCGATGGAGATTGTTTCGCCGGAGGGCAGACGACGCTCATCAAGCTGGATCCAGCGCCCCTGCGTCGTCTGGGTTTCAGCGAAGCAATTGCCGGCCCCAATCCCGGTCATGCGGTTCTGCCGAACAACAACCGCTGACGTGGCCGTTTCGGAAAGCTCTTCTCGCGTGAGCCCGGAAAGGTCGCGTCCGGCGCCATAGGCGGTGCGGAAGTGGGCGTTGGCGGCAAGCAGTCGGCCATTGCGGCCCCATATGGCCACAGATTGCGGAACAGCCTCAATGGCAGCGGAGAGCATCTGCCCGCTGCATGCAGCCGTATCGGCCGCACGGCCGGCCGTGACGCGGAAAATGATCCCTGAAATGCTCATCCGTTCGTTAAGCGTGCTCAACTGAGCGCGGATCGCGAAACGGACATATCGGTCATCACGCTGGCGAAAGCGGATGGTGGCGTCAATCCGTCCGGTATCTGACGGCCCCAGAAGCGTCTTGATCGCGCGCCGGTCGTCGGGGTGAATATGCGCGAGAAGGCTGCGCAGGCTGCGCGGACCGGCGCTGCCCTGAAGGCCGAGTGCCTCCAGTGCCGAACTTGCGAGCGCGATGGTCTTGGCTTCTGCATCAAAGGTCCACAGGCCTGCTTCACCGCCTGCAAGCATTGTTTCACTGTCATTGCGATAGCGCGAGAGCGCCTGCCCATTGCGTCCTGCACGGTCGAGCTGGGCATAATAGGCATAGGTCAACACGATCAGCAGCAGGGCCGTGGCTGCAAACAGCGTGACATTCATGTTCATTTCGGTGCGCCATGCGCCAGCCGCAGCGCCCTTGGCATGGATGGCCATCACCATGGCGCCGTCATTGCCGATCAGGTGAAGAGAGACGATATGCTGCGTGCCGTCGATCACGGTTTCGAGCGCGCCGCTATTGCCGACCTTTATATGTCTGGCGGCAGCAACGGCCGGAAGCAGCGTGGCGAGGTTGTCGCCGATATAGGAGGTGCCGCTATTGCTGGCGGCGAAGACCGTCCCGTCTGTATCGATCAGCAGCAGGGCTGTGTCGGGGTTGATATCGGCAATGCTCATGAGGGCCTGAAGGTGAGCCTTGGCCGCATCGGTGTCTCCCGGCCGGAACATATCGGCATGTTCGGAGAATGCGGCATAGGCCATGGTGGCGACAAGTTCGGTCTGGTTCTGGATTGTCGTCTGCAGCTGGCCATGGCTTTGCAGCAGCGTCAGCCCGCGTGTTGTCGCGACAGCAATCAGAAAGGCGATGATCAGGATCGGAATGGCACGTCGAAGTGCTTTTTCGATCATGGGCGGGTCAAGCGTCAGGACGTTCGCGAACGGACCCGAATAGCTGTCTGCAAAGCTGTCCGCTGCACGGTTATCTCCGAATTGCGGGCGCAATCCCTCGTTGAGTGTGGCGCGAAGCCGCACATCCGCTTTTTTCATGACGCTGATCCCTCGTGTGATTCGCGAAGCCGCTCTGCGAACCTGCCCTAATGAATCAAAACCGATTCGGCTTGTCCAGTCATGATCATCAAGCTTTTGTTAACCATATATATAAAAAGGAAAATTTGTAATCAGCAAAAACGAAGCTGAAATCAGCCTGGCCGAATTTGCGGCGGCCAGGCTGAATGGGTGGACTCAAATGCACGAAATTGGCAAGTCCGGAATCAGTTTTTCAACATGCGGTTGACAATATCGCGCAGGTTGCGGGAGAGGTCCTTTGCTTCCGCTATACGTTCGATGGCCGAGCGTGCCCGTGCCCTGCGGATTGGCTCCAGCGTCTCGAAGGAGCGCATCGAGGTCATCAGCCGCGCCGTCAGGTTGGGATTGCGCTTGTCCATGTCGAGCAGGAAATCGGCGAAAAAGTCGTAGGCAAGCCCGTCAGCGCGATTGAAGCCGGTCGGGTTGGAGGCCGCAAAAGCGCCGATCAGCGCGCGCACGCGGTTCGGGTTGCCGATATTGAAGGCTGCGTCCTTCATCAGGCCCTTCACCCTTTCCAGCGCCTCTTCACCGGCAATGCCTGCCTGGGCCGAGAACCACTTGTCGAGAACCAGCGGTTCGCCGGCAAAGCGGGTGCGGAAATCGACAAGCGCTTCCTTGGCTGCCGGTGTATCGGCAAAGCCGGTCACCAGAATACGCAGCGCCCCGATCAGGGCCGTCATTGAATTGGCCTGCTTGTAGGCGGCAAGGATGGGGGCGGGATCGCTGTTCAAGCGTGCCTGATAGGAAAGCGCGATATTGTGCAGGGCGCGCCGTCCGGCGCTTGCTGCGTCAGGGCTGAAGGCCCCGGTGTCGCGCATGTCCTCGGCAAGGCGGGCAAACAGGTCGCCGCCGGCTTTGGCAATAGCCGTTGCCAGGATCTGCCGCGCCTCACGCACGGCCTCGGGATCGACATTTTCGCCGAGCTCACGAGCGACGTCGGTTTCCGAGGGCAGGGTGAGTGCCAGCGCCCGGTAGTCCGGCTCCAGCGTTTCGTCCGTGGCAAAGGCCAGCAGAACCCGGGCGACGGTTTCGTCGGCCTTTGCGGCTTGTTCATCCTGAACGGCACGGCTCATCTGGCAAAGCGCCTGAAGCGCAAGGCCATTGGCCGCATCCCAGCGCGCCACCGGGTCGGTTTCGGAGCGGGCGATCAGGGCGCGCTCCGAAACCGGTTGATCGTATTCGACGCGCACCGGTGCGGAGAAATCACGGTTTAGCGAAATCGCAGGCTTGCTGGCGATGCCTTCAAACACAAAGGTCTGGCTGGTCTTGGTCAGGTGCAGCACATCGTCCGTGCGTTCGCCGCCCGAAACGGAAACGGGCTCGATTTCCTCACCATTCGCGCCAATCAGACCGGTGCGGATCGGGATATGCATCGGCTTCTTGTCTGTTTGACCGGGCGTTGGCGGGATCGACTGGCCAAGGGTGAGCGACAATGTCTTTGCCGACGGATCATACTGGCTTGTCGCGGTGATCACGGGTGTTCCGGCCTGATGATACCAGAGCGAGAACTGGGTGAGATCGCGTCCGGTCGCATCCTCGAAACATTTCAGATAGTCCTCGATCGTCACCGCACCGCCGTCATGGCGCTCGAAATAGAGGTCCATGCCCTTGCGAAAACCGTCGCGGCCAATCAGCGTGGCGATCATGCGGGAGACTTCGCAGCCCTTTTCATAGACCGTCGTTGTGTAGAAATTGTCGATCTCGAGATATTGCGTCGGGCGCACCGGATGGGCGAGCGGGCCGCCGTCTTCGGGAAACTGGTTGGCGCGCAGGAAGCGTACTTCATTGATGCGGATGACCGGTCGCGAGCGCTGATCTGCGGAAAACTCATGCTCGCGATAGACCGTCAGACCTTCCTTGAGACTGAGCTGGAACCAGTCACGGCAGGTGATGCGGTTGCCGGTCCAGTTGTGGAAGTATTCATGCGCCACAACGGCTTCGATGCGCTCATAGTCATCGTCAGTCGCCGTCTGCGGATCGGCGAGAATCAGCCGGTCGTTGAAGACGTTCAGTCCCTTGTTCTCCATGGCGCCCATGTTGAAGTCCGAAACGGCGACGATCATGAAGATATCGAGGTCATATTCGCGGCCGAAACGCTCCTCGTCCCAGCGCATGGAGCGCTTCAGCGAGTCCATCGCATAGCCAGCGCGGCCTTCCTTGCCATGCTCGACATAAATCTCAAGCTTCACGTCGTGGCCGGACGCGGTGACGAAGCGGTCCTCGATCCTGGCCATATCGCCTGCCACTAGCGCAAAGAGATAGGAGGGCTTGGGGTGCGGATCGTTCCACACCGCCATGTGGCGACCGTCGCCGAGGTCTTTCTTCTCGATCAGATTGCCGTTTGACAGAAGCAGCGGCTCCGTCTTCTTGTCGCCGATAATCGTTACCGTGTAGACGGCAAGAACGTCGGGCCGATCCGGGAAAAAGGTGATGCGGCGGAAGCCTTCCGCCTCGCACTGGGTCGAATAGGTGCCATTGGTGCGGTAGAGGCCGAGAAGCTGGGTATTCGCCGTCGGGTTGATGCGCGTCGTGACACTCAGTGTGAAGGCCGCTTCTGCCGGCAGGCCGGAAATCACGAGCCCGGAAGCGCTCTGCTGGTAGTCTTCGGTTGAAACTGGCTCGCCGTCGACGGCAAGGTCGACAAGCGTCAATGCATCGCCATCAAGGGGAAGCGGCGCGTCGGCTGCGGCGCCTGGACGGCGATGAAAACGGAGCTGGCTCTTGACGGTGGTCGCCGTCGCTCCCAGTTCGAAAGCCAACGAAACTGTCTCAAGAACGAAGTCGGTTGGTCGGTAGTCCTTCAGATAGACCGGTTGTGGCGTATCCGTTTTCATCATCTTACCTCTTTCAGTCATCATGCGCGCATATGCGGTTGAGCGGTAACAAAGACCTGATCGCGCCTTAAGGCAAATATTTCCTTTTTTGCCGGGCGGCAACACTGCCAATCGGTGCCAAACTGAGATATTGAGGAGCCTTCCACTGCGCTGACATGCCGCCGGCGAGACTGCCTCTTCCAAACGAATGCTTTTCCCATGATCGAAGATCAAAATGACAGTTCCGTTCGCGGGATTGTACTGAAGCTCCTTTCCGTGCTTGCCTTTCTTGGTATGCAGACCTGCATCAAGCTCGCCGGAAGTGGCATCATGCCCGGTGAAGTGACCTTCTTTCGCTCCTTTTTCGGTATAGCGCCGATCATCATCTATCTGGCCTGGCGCCGGGAGCTGAGGGGCGCCTACAGTACGAAGTATCCCTTTGGCCATTTCAAGCGCTCACTGCTTGGTATCATCTCCATGGGGATGGGTTTTTACGGACTTATGGTGCTGCCGCTGCCCGAGACCATCGCGCTTGGCTATGCTTCGCCGCTCCTCTCTGTCGTTTTCGCCGCTCTGCTCCTGGGGGAGGTCGTCCGCATCTATCGCTGGTCGGCCGTCGCGATCGGGCTTTTCGGGGTGATGATCATCTCCTGGCCAAAGCTGACGCTTTTCAGGGAAGGTGGGATGGGGTCGGAGGAGGCGCTTGCCGTTGTTATGATATTGGCCGGCGCTGCTCTCGGTGCGCTGGCCATGATTCAGGTGCGCAAGCTGTTGGCGACGGAGAAGGGGCCGACGATTGTCATCTACTTCTCGTCTTTTGCCGCGTTGATCTCGCTTCTGACACTGCCTTTTGGTTGGGAAGTGCTGCCCGTCAGGCCGACCGTGCTGTTGATCTTTTCAGGCCTTTTCGGCGGTGTTGGCCAGATCCTGCTGACTGAATCCTATCGCTATGCTGATGTTTCGACGATTGCCCCTTTCGATTATTCGTCGATGATCCTCGGAATTGCCATTTCCTACGTCATTTTTGGCGAATTCCCGACCATGCCGACCCTTGTGGGCTCGGTCTTCGTCATCGGGGCGGGCATATTCATCATCTATCGCGAGCACAGCCTGGGGCTTGAACGACGCCGGCAGCGCAGCATCGTGCCTTCGCAAAATCCGCACTGAGAAGGTTCGATCTCAGCGCATCCTGTCTCAGCCGTTGGTGCCGTTATCGGTGATATCCGTGGCAACCGGCGGTTCCGGAATTTCCTCGCTATAATCAACAGCGATACTGCCGGCCGGATCGGTGCCGCGCAGCGGCAGAGAGATCGGGTAGAAGTCTGATCGTTCTTCCGGTGCAACGCCCGGATTGCCCTTCCACACGCGCCATGCGGTGTATCCGGCATAGGCGGCAAAGCCAATGGCCAGATACCACAACAGGCCGCTCGGGCCGACCAGCTGCATTGCGCCACCGGCAACCGGCGGTCCGGCGACGGTGCCGAAGCCATAAAGGATCATCATCGACGAGGAAATTGTCAGATATTCGGTCGGATCGGCACGGTCATTGGCGTGGGCGACGTTGAGCGAATAGATCGGGTAGAGCATTGAGCCGACGAGAAAGGCGAGCCCGTAGAGGACTGGCAGCGACAGACCGCCAAGAATGATCATCAATACGCTCACCACCGTACCGACCACGCCGCAAGCAATCATCAGATAGCGCCGGTCGAGGCGGTCGGATATCCGCCCGATCGGAATCTGCGCCAGGGCACCGCCGGCAAGCACGAAGGCCAGAAGCGTTGCACCCTGTCCGGTCGAAAGGCCGCTATTGGTGGTGTAGACGCCACCAAGGCCGCTCCAGGTGCCCGACAATATGCCGGCAAGGATGGCGCCGACAAAGGCGGCAGGAGAGCGGCGATAGAGCTTCTTCAGGCCGAATTCCACATGGGCGATGGGAGCGGGCGACTGTGCGGTCGACAGCGCAGTGGGCAGAATCGCGATGGAGAAGATGATGCCGCAGACGATGAAAAGCACGGTCGTATTGGGATCGCCAAGTGGCACCAGATATTGTCCGAGGATAGGGCCGACGAGCGCCACGATCATATAGACGGCGAAGATCGTGCCGCGCGTTTCATTGGTGACACGTTCATTGAGCCAGCTTTCTATGATCAGATAGCAGCCGGCAATGGCAAAACCGGCCATACCGCGCAGCAGCAGCCAGGCCTGCCAGTGGACATAAAGCGAGCTCGCAAGAATCGATACTGTCAGCAGCGTGATCAGTGCGCCAAAAACCCGCACATGGCCGACACGTGCCACCAGCATGGGTGTCAGGACACAGGAAAGCGTGAAAAACAGCGTGTAACCGGTCGCTGTCATGGAAATGAGGAAGGGTGACCACCCTTCCGCCACCGAGCGGACCGGAATGAGGTAATTCATCAATCCATAGCCGACCATCATCAAAAAGGTCGAAAACATCAGACTCGTGATCGAAATCAGACTGGCGAACATGGGAAGCCTCATTGGCGCCGTCCCGCGGCGCATCCATCGATCCAGGGCGCTATCGCGTCGGACTGCTTGGTTTTCGGGCGCTATAAACAGTTCGGCAGCGCTCTTCAAGCGTTGCGACCGCAGCAATGGGGGATTTGCCTTTTATCGTTTCTATGGAATAAGCGTTACATGTCTGACATTCTTTATCGTCATAATCTCTATGCAGTTGTATTTGTTTAGATTTATGACCTTACGCGTGCAAATTGAACATGCCTATTCCGATTTCTTCCATAGCCGGTCATCCATTGTTTTTGCCGGCCATCGCAGCCTATGGGAATCGGCTGAAAAATGTCTATGACGAAAACCAGCGTCTGGCTGCGAATTTTGCCTTCCATCGGCGCTGGCTGATTTCGATGGCGGCGCTTAGCCTCTATTGGCAGCCGGGAAACAATCTGACGGCCGGCGCGCTGATCGCCAGGGTCGGCGCTTTCAAGATTGCCAGTCCGAATACGGTGCGTGATCTTTTGGATGAGCTGGCAGCCTACCAGTTCATCAGGCCGGATGAGACCCGGCCAGGCCAGCGACCGCGTTACTGGGCGCCTTCCGATGCTGTTCTTGCGGCCATGACCGCCTGGTTTGCTGCAAATCTACAGGTTCTGGACGTGTTGGACGGGGGAGCCCGGGCGCCGCGCTTCCTGGCGCGGCCCGAGCTTTTGCCTGTGGCTCAGCCGCTTCTCGCCGAATATTGCATTGAGGATGCACGCTGGCGTGAGCCACCTGAAAATGTGGGGCTTCTCCTGCGCTCAACTTCGGGCGGTCTGGTGATGGACCAGATCATGATCCTTCTGGGGGACAAACAGTGCGTTGATGGCCGCTATCATATTCCGGCGCTCGATACACGAGATATGGCAACGAAAATGATTATTTCGCGAACCCATCTCCAGCGCACGGTCAAGAAGGTCGTTGAGGCGGGATGTATTGGCTGGCTGGGAAAGTCGTTCGATAGCGATATGTGGGTCGATGCGGCCTATGTGAAGGATTATTGCGGCTGGCAGGCCGTCAAATTCCACTATGTCGACATGGCCTTCGAGCAGGCATTGGGGTGACGCTTGTTCAGGTGACCCTGAAATTGCCGTCTTTCACATTTTTCTATGCTGGGTTAGAAGAATGTTAATTATGTCGCGAAAGACATTCTGAACCGGTTTGCCGCATCATTGTTTTAAGCGGGTAGCAAAAGCGGGTCGGAAAGCTTTCGCCAGTATCGGCTGAGCGGAGACAGCAACGGCATCCGGCCAGAGGTTGACAGATGATGAGATCAGACATGACCAGCACAGACGGAACCCCCGGCGGTATGCGCGATACAATCGATGCTGCCCCTGAAACGGTGGTCATCACTGCACTTGACGGGCGCATCGAGATCGCCAACGAAGCCGCGATCCTTTTGTTTGGTCAGACTGAGGAGCGTTTGCGGGGCATGATGATTGCCGATCTTTTCGCCATGGAATATCGCGATCAGATTCAGCAGTGTCTGGAGCGGGCGGGGCGGCCGGCATCCGGCTACCAACTCGAGGAATTTGAGGTTCGCACGGCGCGCCCACCGATCCGGGCCGTCAAGGTTTCTCTGGCGCGGATGAAGCATCGCGAGGGGCTATGCGTTATCGTTCAGGCGGCGCCTATGCCTCAGGGCCTGTCGGCTGTCACCGAGAGCGAACCGGAAAAGCCTTCATCTGTGTGGGTTTATAATCGCGATGCCAGGCAGAATGACGCTGTGCAGCAGGTCAGTGCGAAACCCGCACCGGTATCTGATGCGACAGGCATCAACAGCTCAATTGTTCCGGACAAAGATAGCGCTAACATAGCCGCAAAATCACCGTTGCCGTCACTGGACCGGGCGGTTGAGGCGCCAGTGGCGCGAGCGCCGATGCCGGATATCGGCCGCGACGATGCTCTTTTTGCGGCCAGCACTTCGGAAACTCCGGCATCCCGGCAGGCAGAGCCGCCGCGACAGCCCGCATGGTCTTCTGCGGCTCTGGGGGTAAGCGAACCGGTGCCGCGCAAGGTCGCCCAGGAAGCCGCTGCCAACCGTGCTGCCGCGTTAAAGGAAGCCTGGGCCAAGGCCGAGGTTGCCCAGCGTACAACCGCTCCGCCGCCGCAACTATCGCGCCGCGGGCCTGCTGAACAGCGTGATCTCTATGCTGAATTCGAATCCGTGCGCGAGCAGAAGCGCAAGGTTAGCGAATTGCCCAAGGTCAAGCCTGCCAAGGCTTTGCGGAGTTCATTCGAGGCGCACCGGCTTGCTGCTGCCGGCGAATGCGTTCATCTCGTCGCGCGTATTGATGACGGCATTGGCGATATGGTCGTTGACGAACTGGCATTGCGGCCGCTGTTCGATTTGCTGATTGAGAGGCTTATCGCTGTAAGCCCGCTCTATTGTGACGCTGAAATCACGATGGATCCGGTCGGCGATTATGGTTTTGTCGCGCGTTTCAAGGATATCGGTCGCGGACTGAGCGAGGACGAGCTGGCTCTGGTTGGCGAGCAGCCGGACCTTTCGACCGGCTTTTCCCATACCGCGATTGCACGGGCGCGCGTGGCCGTGGACCTGCTTGGCGGACGGCTTGCAATCGACACCGCGATTGAAAAAGGTACGACGATCACCGTGACACTTGACGCTTGACCGGTTCGCCGAGGCGGGTGCTTGCACGCGCAAAAACAAAAAGAGCGAATGCCGAAAGCATCCGCTCTTAATTTGGAGTCATTACGCGGGCCAAGAAGTGCTGTTGGTCTTCTCGCCCGATCAGGGCATCGACACACAAGATGCAGTCTCTGTCGATCCTGCGGCTCTGACAAATCACCCAACCAGGGAAGATGGTCGATTTCCGTGCCGTATTTCGTGCAGCCCTATTGCATCCGTATGACAGCTAAATACTGCGACTGCCGTCAAACAACAACATCTGCAAAGTATGGCAGCTATGTAAACTTTGCATGACGCAGCCCGAATTGAACGGGCAGCGAAAACTTGTCAGGCGCCGATGGCGCGCTGGCTCGGCCGCGAAATGCCGGCATCGTGGTGGCGGTCTGCGCGGCAGAAACCTTTTGCGATTGCCCGGTCGATACCGCGCTGGCCATGATAGCCATTGGTCGAGCGGCCGAGTTCAAGAGCAAGCCTGTTATTCTGCATGCGAGATACATCCATATCTTCTAAAGGTCCCATTGCCTTGGTTCCTGTTCATCACATCCTCCCAAGACACATTTCCTATATGAACCTCTTCGCCTGCATCAGCAATGTGACCTGGCGAAACGCAGCCATGCGCCATTTGCATGACCATGTCGTGAAACAGTCGTTTTGATCAAAAAAAGCGCATTTGCAAGGCGAAATTGCCTTACTTTCAAGCGATTTCGCTCTGGAAGCGCTGAAGGTCCCGCCAAGCCAGCTTCTTGTTCGTTGGGGCTGCCAGCAATTCGGAAGGGGCGAGTGTGGCAAGCGCGCGAAATTTCATGCTCCCGATTGTGATGTCACGCAGCTCACCGCGCAGGTCAAACACGGTCTTGTCGCGGTCGATCAGCAATCTGCTGGCAAAGTTGCCAAGCAGCAAAAGGTGTTTTGGCTCCGCCAGGGCGATCTGCCGTTCGATGAAGGGACGGCAGATTTCCGCCTCGGACATGGTCGGGCTTCGGTCACCTGGCGTGCGCCACGGAATCGCCGTCGTCAGCGCGATGTTTTCGCGCGACAGGCCGATGGCGGCTAGCATGGCATCGAAAAGCTGACCAGCGCGCCCGGACAGCGCCGCGCCGGCGCGGTCATCATCGCCGTTCGGAAAACCGCAGATCATCATGATGCCGGATGGCGCGGCGGCATCAAGGCAGATGGTGGAGCGGGCGTTGTGGCGCAGATTGCAGCTGGCAAAGCTGGAAAGCGCCTGTTTGAGCTCCCCAAGCGAGCGTGCGCTCTCAGCAGCGAAACGCGCATCGGCAATTGCCCGGTCGTCGGGAATCGTTGCCGGATCACTCGGTATGGCGCTCGCCGCTGAACCCTGCGGTGCTGCGCGTTGCGGGGCAGGCGGGCGCTGGGCTTCTGTGGCCTCAGGCTGCCGCGCCGGCGGCACTTGCCGATGGCGCGGGGCAGCGGGGGCTGGCTGCTCCGGCTTCAGCGCGGTCAGATCGACGGGCAGGTCCTCGCACAGAATATCGACCCCCGAATCAGCATAGAAATGCATCAGGGCTGCGAGTTCTTCAGCTGCGAGTTGCTCCGCTGTCATCATCGATCGGTCGGCAGGTCCTCATGCAGTCGCTGCATGGCTCGAATTGGCATTGCTTAAATTCCGCGCGCGGCGCCACCATCGACGCGCACAAGGCTTCCGGTAACATAGCTTGCCGGCTTGGAGCAAAGAAAGGCTGCGACGGAAGAAAATTCGTCCACACGTCCGAGCCTTGCCGCAGGAATGGAGGCGAGCGAAGCCTTGCGAACGTCTTCAATGCTGCTACCGGCTTTCTCGGCATTGGCGTGGTCGAGTTCGTCGATGCGGTCGGTGTGAATCCGGCCTGGCAGGATGATATTGGCTGTCACACCGCTGGCGGCGATTTCGCTCGAGAGCGTTTTGTTCCAGCCGACCAGCGCCGAGCGCAGCGTGTTTGACAAAGCAAGGTTGGGTATAGGCTCGATCACGCCTGAAGAGGCAACCGTCAGGATCCTGCCCCAGCCGCGCTGCCTCATCTCCGGGACGACGGCATTGGTGAGTGTGATAAGGCGCAGAACCATGGCCTGGAAGAAGCTCGTCAGCTTTTCCGGGGTCATATCGGCAACGCCGCCTGGCGTCGGTCCGCCGGTATTGTTGACGAGAATATCGATCTGGCCGAGTTTTTCTTTTGCCGCCGCCAGAAGGGTTTCAACGAAGCCGCCATCATAAAGATCAGCAACGACATAGTCGGCCTTGCCCTTGGTGGTCTCATTGATGCTCCGGCAATTGGCGGCCAGCCTGTCGCCCGTGCGCCCGCACAGCAGAACATGAGCCCCTTCCTTGGCAAGCGCCTCGGCAATGCCGGCGCCAAGACCGCGCGAAGAGGCGAGCACGATCGCTTTCTTGTCGGCGATTCCGAGGTCCATGGGATGTCTCCTTATTGTTCTAGGGGCCAGCCATCGGCTGGCTGTCGGTCGTTTGGTCGCTACATTAACCGCCCCGGAGGGCGCACATCAATCAGAATTGGGCGCAACCATGTGTGCCTGATCAAACTTGTCTGTGAAAAGTTGAGCTAAGGAGCTTTCAGCGATACCAATATCTGCAAAAGTGATTTTGCTGTATAGTGGAAAAACTTAACCATTAGGTCAGTTCAAGGGGATGATATGGCAGAGGAATTGCCTGAGCGCGAGAGCATGGAATTCGACGTGGTGATTGTCGGTGCGGGACCTGCCGGCCTTGCCGCTGCCATTCGCTTGAAGCAGCTTGATGAGAGCCTTTCGGTGGTGGTGCTGGAAAAGGGTGCGGAAGTCGGAGCGCATATCCTGTCCGGTGCGGTTGTCGATCCGGTCGGCATTGACCGGCTTCTGCCGGGCTGGCGCGATGAGGAGGGGCACCCCTTCAAAACGCCTGTCACCAAGGATCGTTTCATGCTGCTGGGACCAGCGGGTTCCATCACGCTGCCCAATATCCTGATGCCGCCTTTGATGAACAATCACGGCAGCTATATCGTCTCGCTCGGCAATGTCTGTCGCTGGCTGGCCGAAAAGGCCGAGGCGCTGGGTGTGGATATCTATCCGGGCTTTGCCGCTGCTGAAGTGCTCTATGGCGATGGTGGCGAGGTCATCGGCGTTGCAACGGGCGACATGGGGATTGAGCGTGACGGCTCGCACGGCCCCAACTACACCCGTGGCATGGCCCTTCTGGGCAAATATGTGCTGATCGGCGAGGGCGTACGTGGGTCGCTGGCCAAGCAACTGATTGCCCGCTTTGAGCTGGACAAGGACCGCGAACCGCAGAAATTCGGCATTGGCATCAAGGAATTGTGGGAAGTCGATCCCGAAAAGCACAAGCCCGGCCTGGTGCAGCATTCCTTCGGCTGGCCGCTGGATGGCAAGACGGGCGGCGGCTCCTTCCTCTACCATCTGGAAGGCAATCAGGTCGCCGTCGGCTTTGTTGTTCACCTGAACTACAAGAACCCCTACCTCTTTCCGTTTGAAGAATTCCAGCGCTTCAAGACCCATCCGGCGATCGCAGCGACCTTTGAGGGCGCCAAGCGCATTTCCTATGGCGCGCGTGCCATTTCCGAAGGCGGCTATCAGTCCGTGCCGAAACTGTCATTTCCCGGCGGTGCACTGATCGGCTGCTCTGCCGGTTTCGTCAACCTGCCGCGCATCAAGGGCAGCCATAATGCCGTGGTTTCAGGCATGCTGGCGGCGGAACGGGTGGCCGAAGCGCTTGCTGCGGGACGCGCCAATGACGAGATCGCCGAGATTGAGAGTGACTGGCGCGACAGTCCGATCGGCAAGGATCTGAAGCTGGTACGCAACGTCAAGCCGCTCTGGTCGAAGTTCGGCACTTTCATCGGCATCGGGCTTGGCGGGCTTGATATGTGGACCAACACGCTGTTCGGCTTCTCGCTGTTCGGTACCCTCGGCCATGGCAAAACCGATGCAGCCTCGCTGGAACCGGCTTCAAAGCACAAGCCGATCGACTACCCCAAACCTGATGGCGTGCTGACCTTTGACCGGCTGTCCTCCGTTTTTCTCTCCAATACAAATCACGAGGAAGACCAGCCGATCCACCTGCAGCTGAAGGATCCGGCGCTGCAGAAATCATCCGAATACGAGATCTATGCGGGTCCTGCGACACGCTATTGTCCGGCGGGCGTTTACGAATGGGTGGAAAAGGACGGCACGATGAGCTTCGTCATCAACGCCCAGAACTGCGTTCACTGCAAGACTTGTGACATCAAGGATCCGAACCAGAACATCAACTGGGTGCCGCCCCAGGGCGGTGAGGGGCCGGTTTACCCGAACATGTAGCAATCAGAAGGCGCCGATCCGCTCGGCGCCTCAGACAGCTGACAAACCTCGCCTTTTTTTGACGTCATGCCTGTGCTTGGTCCACAGGCATCCAGCCGACGCGCGTCTGCGCGGCGACAAGAACTTTTCTATTGAATGCCTGATGAAACTGGATCCCCGTGGACCAAGCACGGGGATGACGACGTTGGGAGGCGCTACTCCACCTCAAGCATGCAATCTGAATGGCTTTATCAGCAATCAGGAGGCGCCGATCCGTTCTGTGCCTTTTTTGCCATCAATAGGGGGCCGTTTCCGTCGCTGCTGCGTTATCGTTCTGCGATGTCCTTGAGTGCGGGACTTTCAGGAAAGGCAATTGAGCAATGCGGCTTATCGGTATCTTCAATCGCGATGGCGGAACCTTCAAGACAACCAATCTGAAGGCTTTTTGCGACAAGGCGCAGGCCGCTTTTGCTGCGGCCGGGCATGAATTTACCTGCGATCCGGTTTCGGGCTGCGATGTCATTCATGCCATGGATGATGCCGCAAAAAATGCTGAATTCGACGGGCTTGTGGTCGGCGGTGGTGACGGCACGATTTCGCTGGCTGCGGCCCGGCTTTCCGGCACGCAAAAAGTCCTCGGCGTGCTGCCGGCAGGCACGATGAACCTCTTCGCCCGTGCACTCGGTTTTGCGACCGACCTTGATACAGCCCTTGGCGAACTGGCCGATGGTGTTGCCGCATCTGTTGATATTCCGCTCGCCGATGGCCGTCCTTTCATCCACCAGTTCTCCGCCGGGCTGCATGCACAGATGATCCATTCACGCGAGACAATGGATTATCAGTCACGGCTGGGCAAGCTTTCGGTCAGTCTGCGGGCGTGGCTGGATGTGCTCGGCGATATGCCGCAATTCCGTCTCCGCTATGAAACCGATTCCGGCAGCGGCGAGGGGCTGTTCTCCCATGTCGGCGTCACCAATAACCGGATTGACCGCAACACCTTGCCCTATACCGACCAGCCACAGGGCGGGCAGCTGGGGCTATATCTCATCAAGGCGCTGGAAGCCGATATCGTTGGGCGCCTCGCTTTTGATTTCGTCTCTGGCCGAGTCGATGAAAGTGATGCGATTATAAAGCTCTATCCGAAAGAGGTGACACTTCACTTCGAGAGTGATCTGCCGGATCAGGCGCTTGATGGCGATCCTTTCGGCGGCATTGCCAATGTGACCATCCGCCAGCAGCCGCGCGCGCTGAATGTGTTTGTCCCGCGCGGTTCGCCGCTGGCGAATGGCTGAGTACTGTTACTGGAATGCCGTTTCATAGAAGCTTCTGAGCTTGCGGGAGTGGAGCCGCTCAGACGGCATGGCTGCCAGCTTTTCCATCGCCATGATGCCGATGTGAAGATGCTGGCTGACCTGGGTCTTGTAGAATGCCGTGGCCATACCGGGCAGTTTCAGCTCACCATGCAGCGGCCGGTCGGAGACGCAGAGCAGCGTTCCATAGGGCACGCGGAAGCGGAAGCCATTGGCGGCAATGGTTGCTGATTCCATGTCGAGCGCGATGGCGCGGGATTGCGACAGCCGCTTTACCGGGCCGGACTGGTCGCGCAGTTCCCAGTTGCGGTTGTCGATGGTGGCAACGGTGCCGGTGCGCATGATGCGTTTCAGCTCGTAGCCCTCAAGGCCAGTCACCTCGGCAACGGCCTCCTCCAGCGCCGTCTGCACTTCGGCAAGGGCCGGGATCGGCACCCAGACGGGCAGATCATCATCCAGCACGTGATCTTCGCGCACATAGGCATGGGCCAGCACATAGTCGCCGAGGCGTTGCGAATTGCGCAGACCGGCGCAATGGCCCAGCATCAGCCAGGCATGCGGGCGCAGCACGGCGACGTGGTCGGTAATCGTCTTGGCGTTGGAGGGGCCGACGCCGATATTGACCATGGTGATGCCGGAATTGTCCGGCCGCTTCAGATGATAGGCTGGCATTTGCGGCAGGCGTATGCCGGTGAAGCCACCTTCCGGCTCCGTGGCGCCTGCAAGCGTGACATTGTTGCCCGGTTCGACAAAGGCCGAATAGCCGCCTCCGCCTTCAGCCATCAGCTTACGTGCATGGGCGCAGAATTCGTCGACATAGAACTGGTAGTTGGTAAACAGCACAAAATTCTGGAAATGCGCCGCACTGGTTGCCGAATAATGGCTGAGGCGCGCCAGCGAATAATCGATCCGCTGGGCGGTAAAGGGCGCCAGCGGATGCGGCTCGCCGGGTTCCGGTTCATATTCGCCATTGGCAATCAGGTCATCGGTGGTGTTGAGATCAGGCGTGTCAAAGATATCGCGCAGTGGTACATCGGCAAGGGCGGCGACATTGGCCTCGACATGAACATTCTCACCAAAGGCAAAATGCAGCGGGATGGGTGTGGCCGATTCGGACACCGTCAGCGGAACGCCATGGTTGCGGATCAACAGATCAAACTGTTCGATCAGATAGTTCTCGAAGAGATCCGGATGGGTCAGCGTCGTCGTATAGCTGCCGGGTGAGGCAACATGGCCGAAGGAGAGGCGCGAATCGGTCAGGCTGTAGCTGCCGATCTCAATGCCGACCTGCGGATAGCAGGCGCGATACCGTCCTTTGATTTCGGCGCCGTTGGCCAGACCGACAAAGGCATCAATCAGGAAGCGGGTATTGCGCTTGTAGAGTGCCTTGATGGCCTCCACGGCCTCGCGCGCATCGCCAAAATGGCGCGGTTCGACCGGCTCTGGCCGGATGATTTCGGTAAAGGGGGAATGATTCAAATGCATCGGTCCGATCCTTAAGGGCTTGGCAAGGGGGATGCGTCTCATGGCAACCTCCCTTTTAACCTGCCGATTCCTCGCTATATCTTGAAGCATACAGACAAGGAGATTTGTCGTGAACACACCGATTGAGCTTTATTATTGGCCGACTCCAAACGGTTACAAGATCACCATTTTCCTGGAAGAAGCAGGCGTTCCCTACAACGTCAATTATGTGAATATCGGCAAGGGCGACCAGTTCAAGCCGGATTTCCTCAAGATCTCGCCGAATAACCGCATGCCCGCAATCGTCGATCCCGACGGTCCCGGCGGTGCGCCGATCTCGGTGTTTGAATCCGGGGCGATCCTGCAATATCTCGGCCGCAAGTTTAAAAAATTCTATCCCGAAGACGAGCGCGCGCGGGTTGCCGTCGAGGAATGGCTGTTCTGGCAGATCGGCGGTCTTGGCCCCATGGCGGGGCAGGCGCATCATTTCCGCAATTATGCGCCTGAGAAAATCGAATATGGCATCAACCGCTATACCAATGAGGTCAACCGTCTCTACGGCGTGATGAACACGCGTCTTGCCGAGGTCGACTATCTCGGTGGTGATTACTCCATCGCCGATATGGCCTCGATCGGCTGGGTCAAGTCGCATGAGGCGCAGGGCCAGAGCCTTGATGACTTCCCGCATCTGAAGCGCTGGTATGAGACGGTGATCGACCGCCCGGCTGTCAAGCGTGGCCTTGCCGTCGGGCAGGATGAGCGCGCCAAGATGAACCTCGCCTCCGACAAGGGGGCACAGAGTGTTCTGTTCGGCCAGAAGGCGCGCTGACAGCGCCAGAAATGACCGTCAAAAGCCGTTCAGCTGTGGAAAAGCTGGACGGCTTTTTTGATGGTAAACCGATGTTGAATCGAGAATATTAATTTAACATATTGATTTTAATATATTTTATTGCGTTCCCTGATCTGGGGCGCAGCTGAACCATTTTGTTAAGCAAATGCGTTGGGAGATTTGTTAAAGCCTCGGCGGCATTGTCGATTTCAACGAAGGGCCAGAAGGCTCCGTGGCCGCAATGACGGCACAGGTGATAGGAGAATGACAATGTATATGGCCGAAGACACGCCGCTTGCCCGCATCAACACTGCAGCCTGCCTCAGGCTCGGATTGCGGGCAGCGGCCGGCCATGACGGACCTGCCGATTTTGTTGAGGCGCATAAGTGGTTGAATATCGCGGCGATTGCCGGTGACGAGAAAGCCGAACGCTATCGGTCGGAACTGGCGCTCCATATGAGCAAGGATGAACTGGCGCGGGCGCTGCGCGCTGCGCGCCAGTGGATGACGCTGCACTGAGAAATTAGGTTGCTGGCGGTTCAGCCGAGTTCTGCGAGAACGGCCGGCAATGCTGCTTCCAGCAGCTCCATATCGGCGGAGGGGCCCGTCGAAATGCGGATACAGCGATCAAGCGGGGCAATGCCCGGCATCCGGATGAAGACGCCGCGCTTGCCGAGCGCGTCAACAATGGCGCGGGCATAGGCGCCATCGCGGCCACAATCAACCGCGACGAAATTGGTGGCCGAGGGCAGGGCTTCAAATCCGTTTGCCGCGGCAATCCGCCCGATTTCATCACGCGATTCGCGAATGCGACCGATGACGGCCTGCAAGTAAGGCTGATCGGCAAGCGCTGTGAGTGCTGCAACAATGCTGAGGCGCGGCATGCCGAAATGATTGCGGATCTTGTCGAACATGGCGATTGTTTCCGGTGCGCCCATGGCATAGCCGACGCGCGCGCCAGCCAGACCGTAGGCCTTGGAGAAGGTGCGGAAACGAAGCACATTCGGCAGATCGATCAGGCTGTCGCTTGCCGGGAAGGCCGTCAGCGGACCACATTCGCAATAGGCTTCATCCAGGACAAGCAGGCAGGTTTCCGGCAGGGCACGGGCGAATTCCAGCACATCCTCAGCCTCCCACCAGCTGCCCATCGGATTATCGGGATTGGCGAAATAGACCATGGTCGCGTCTTCGCGGATGGCAGTCTCAAGAAGGCCGGGCAGATTTTCGCGGTCGCCGTCATAGGCGACGCCAATACGCTCACCGCCGAAACCGTCGACATGGTATGAGAAAGTCGGGTAGCCGCCTTTTGAGGTAACGACTTTGGTGCCCTTTTCCACCACCAGCCGGACGGTGAGGCCCAGAAGGCTGTCCACCCCTTCGCCTATCACGATGTTCTTCGGCGACAGGCCGTGATGTGTGGCGATGGCCTGTTTCAGCTCAAAATGTTCCGGATCCGCATACATCCAGACCGAGCCAGCCTGTTCCTGCATGGCGCGGATCACCGAGGGTGCAGGGCCGAAACCGCTTTCATTGGCGCCGATGCGGGCCTGCATCGGCCTGCCATAGATGCGCTCCAGCGCTTCCGGCCCGACAAAGGGAACCGTTGAAGGCAATGCGTTGATCAGCGGGGTGAAACGGCCAAAGGTCGACATGGGCAGACTTCCAGAATGCTTCTCAGAAAAAGTGCCCCAACATAGGCGGAAATGACGCTCTGACAAGTGCATTGATCCGGCGATGATATGCGTTGTCACGAAAGCACAAAAGAAAACGGCGCCGCAGGGAGGGGCGCCGTCTACTCGTAGGTCATTTCACGTGAGCTTCTCTGCATATCGGCAAGGTCTTGCCCGAAGGTTCTCCTTTTGCCGACATGCCAGCGGTAAGCTTCATGCAGTCTCAGCGCGGCGAAATCGCCGTGCTGCGCGCAGATCAACGGAAAGCCCGTGCAGCTACGCGGTCAATATCGGAGCTGGTAAGGCCGATATCCTTCAGTTCATAATCGCTCAGCCGACGCAGCTGGCTACGGGTGCGGCGATAGCTGAGCCATGCGCCAGTCAGTCGAAAGGGGTTCATGAGTGCTTCCTCGATTTTTGTTGGCTTGTTGCCTTGCCCGTTCATATAGTCGGTATTTTTCGAAAATGGTGTGCAAAGCTTGTGCAACTGCCATGCATTTATGCGAAGTGTCGACTATTTTGTAGGCAATCGAGGATATATGGCTGAAATTAAGGCTATTGCAGTGCCTGTTCAGGTCCTTTCAGCAGAAGGACTGCTGCGGCAGCGGGTAGGGTGGCGAGCGGCTCAGAAGCAGGCCTTGCGGGCAACGGCGCGGATTTCTGCAGGGGCGATACCGACATCTGCCAGCTTTCTTGCGTTCAAGTGGCTGAGTTGTGAAACGGCCTGACGATATTTGAGCCAATTGCTGAACGAGCGAACCATCATCATGTCGACACCTCTTTCTTCGGTCTCCGGCGCGTCTTGCGCCTCTCTTTTTGATGTCGTGAATATACGCCTGTCGCGGCGTGACCGGGAGCGCGCGTTGATCGTGTCGCCTATGCGCTGATTGCACGGCTGGCGCGAAAATCTGCCCGAAAAACGGTCAGGACCGGTCGGCAGAAAGCGAGAAGGCAGAAAGTTTGGTGCGACAGGGTGCTCTTTGCCGGTAAACATGCATATCGGCAAAAAAATAACGCTCACCGGGGGAGGAGGATCCGGTGAGCGTCATTTGGTGTGGCTGACGACTGGGAGGAGGAGTGCCGTCACCCTTATCGAAGCGCGTTGGGAGGAGGAGTACGCGACTTCGAAACTCTTGTATCCCGCGATGCGGGTTTGCGACGAACTCAATTCCAAACCGCTTTGGCTTGTTAGGTCTCCGTCGCTTCGTTGATTTTGTTATACGCAGGAATGTGGCGGAATTGGAGTGCCATCTGAACATGGAAGATATGCATTTTGCGCATGCCAATATTTGACGGGTTCGCAGATAGCTGAAAACTGGCGAAAACACGGGCAATAGAGTGTGCCGTCACGCGAAACGGATCAGGTCTAGCGCTGACTTGCAGCGAAGTGTTACCTGGCCTTCCTTCCCTGTCTCACCGCTTGCAACGACGTGGCAACTGCCCTATGAAGGGCAGCCTTGCGCGTGTGGCGGAATTGGTAGACGCAGCAGGTTTAGGTCCTGCCGCCGAAAGGTGTGGGGGTTCGAGTCCCTTCACGCGCACCATCTTTATCCGCGCTTTGCCGCCTACCAACCCAAAGCGCGGGTTTCGGTTCGAGATTTGTCCTCTCCTGACACCATTTCTATCGGTGCCTTGCTGCCCTCCAATCCGATTTGCGTGGCCTGGGCTGGAACTTTTCTTTCCTGCAGCTGCGCTCCTGTTTCGGCCTGCACTCAGACTGCGCCCGAGCGTACTGCCGTTTCCGACTCCAAGCGGTTGTCTGAGACACCGGTGGTTCAGAAGACCTTTTTGCAGATGTTTTTTTACGCCACATGCATCTCCGCCGCATAACGTGCTGCCAGGCGCTGATCCAAAGCGCCAAGCAACGGGGCGGCGCAAGTCAGCGTTTCAGCCGGGCCCTCCGTCTTGCTGCAATCAAACTGCGGGGAGGGCGCGGCTGAAACATGCACAGGAAAGGGGGCAACAAGCGTCAGAGCAGCTGAAAGGCTGAGCATCGTCGCGTTCCTCTCATCCATGCTATGAGGCGGTGAGCGGTGCGACCTCCACCAGCGCCGTATGCGCGCTGCAGCCCTGACCAAGGCGCGATGTGCCGACATCTTTTGTCAGCACATTGGGGTTTCCGTCCGGGTCAATATTGTCAGAGGGGTCGCCGTACCAGGCGCCGGTCGGCAGGGCGACCACCTGTGGATGGATATCATCGGAGATCAGCGCACGGGCCCGGCAGGCGCCGCGGGCGTTGAAAACGCGCACGAGGTCGCGGCTTTTGATGCCGCGCTGCTTTGCATCCTGCGGATGGATGATCAGCGTTGCCGGCCTTGCGCCGTCGCAGTCGGCCAGGGCGCATTCCAGCTGGCTGTGCAGCTTGTCGCCGGGCTGCGGCGAGACCAGATGCAGCGGCATCTGCTCTGTGGCCGTACCCAGCCATTCCGATGGTGGCAGCCAGACCGGATGGCCGGGGCAGTCATCATAACCGAAGCCATCGATCCGGTCCGAGAAGATCTCGATCCGGCCTGAAGGCGTGCCAAGCGGGGACGCGTCGGGATCCTCCCGGAAAGGCGCGAAAAGCGTGCGGTTGGGCCCGTCATCCTTGATGGGCAGACGGACCCAGTTGCTGGCGCGCAGGCCGTCAAGATCCGGCACGACGATGTCCTGCGCTGCGGCGAGGCTGCGGAACTCCTCATAGAGAAGCGTTATCCACTCATCCGCGCTTCTGCCTCCGGTAAAGGTCTCGCCGGCACCAAGGCGCTCTGCAAGCCCGGTGAAAATGTCGTAATCATCGCGTGCTTCTGCCACGGGCGGGATCAGCTTGGGCATGTGGAAGAGATAGTCGTCAAGATTGGACCGGCCGATATCTTCGCGTTCATAAGGTGTGGTGGCCGGGAAAACGATATCGGCCCGTTTGGCGGTTGCCGTCCACCAGGGTTCGTTGACGATAATGGTCTCGGGCCGTTGCCAGGCTTCGTGCAGGGCGTTCAGGTCCTGATGATGATGGTAGGGGTTGCCGCCAGCCCAGTAAATCAGGCGGATATCAGGATAGGGCTCGCGCCTGCCGTTGAAATCATAAAGTTCGCCGGGATGGCGCAGCATGTCGCCGACACGGGCGACGGGAATGACCTTTTTTACCGGATTTTCGAATTGGGAAAATGTCATGCCCCGCATGCCGACGAGCGATTTTCCGACACCGCCAATGGCTCCATAGCCATAGCCGACACCGCCGCCGGGCAGGCCGATCTGGCCAAGCATGGCCGCCAGAACCGCCGACATCCAGTATGGTTGCTCGCCGTGTTCACCGCGCTGGAGTGACCAGGCAACGGTGATCAGCGTGCGGGTTGATGCCATGCGGCGCGCAAGCGCCCGGATGGCATCAGGCGCTGCGCCGCAAAGCGGTTCGGCCCATTCCGGGCTTTTGGGCTGACCATCGCTTTCCCCCATCAGATAAGGGCGGAAGCGGTCAAAGCCGCAGGTATAGCGATCCAGAAAGGCGTGGTCGGCCAGGCCTTCGCTTTCCAGCACATAGGCCAGTGCCAGCATCAGCGCGGTATCGGAGGCGGGGCGAAGCGCAATCCATTCGCTGCCGGGCGGGGCATCGCCGCGCTGCGGACCGATATTGATGAGCTTCATGCCGCGCGCATGAAAGCGGTCGAACCAGCTGGCCGTTTCATGCTCGGTAATGCCGCCCATGCTCACCTGGGAATTTTTCGGGTTGATCCCGCCAAACATTACCAGCGTTTCGGTATGATCATGGATCGTCTGCCAGCCGTCCTGGTGCTCATAGAGCAGTTTGAGAAAGTTGACGCCGAAAACATGCGGCATGATCGACTGGGCGCAGCCGGTGGAGTAGCTGCCGAAGGAGGCGACATAGCCGCCAATGCTGTTGAGAAAACGGTGGACCTGGCTTTGGGCATGGTGGAACCGGCCGGCAGAACTCCAGCCATAGGAGCCGCCATAAATCGCTTCATTGCCGTGCTCGCGCAGGATCCGACCGATCTCTGTTGCGGCGATGTCGAGCGCTTCGTCCCAGGGCAGTGCCACGAAATCATCACTGCCGCGACCGCTGCGTTCATGCCGCTCCAGCCAGGCGCGCCGGATTGCCGGCCGTGCGATGCGGCTTTTGTGGTGCACTGCGGCAGGGATTGATGCGGGAATGGCCGAAGGGTTGGGATCGCGCGAAAATGGCCGGGTGGCGACGAGCCGATCGCCCTCGATATCCACCTCAAAGGCGCCCCAATGACTTGATGTCACCCTTGTCCGCCTGGTCTGGTCCTCGGCCATGCGCCTGTCTCCTGTTCCTGTCCTGGTCTTCCTGCCGTGTCAGGTTAGCCTTAAATTGCCGCTTCGAAAACGCCTCATAGCGCGCAGGCTGCAAGGCGTACACCGCTGTGGGTGCTGCGCGCGGGTGCGCGCGGTGCGGTGCCGATCCGCTATATGAAGCTGCTCCGGTCTCTTGTGAAGTTACGTGCAGTCACTGCCGCAGACCTTATCCGAGGCGATTTTGGGAAAGCCGCGCCGGCCAAGGGGAAGCTTTCCCGGCGCGACTTTCATTCATGAGCCGGTACCGCTGCAATAATTGGTGTGCACGGTGCAGGATGGGTGTTTGCCGCCATTGATGCACTGTTTCAGTGCCTCGACAACGGTTTCCTCGATCGTGTCCTCCATACCGATACCGACGCTGGAACCCGATTCATCGCGGGAAATCGCCAGGCATCCGCCCTCGCGCGCAAAGACCGTGCTGCAGCTCTTGCCGCCAGCGCTCATACATTGCTGCTTGGCCGTATCTTCCGCCTGTTGCTGGCTCGGCTGACTGGATGCCATGCCGACATTCAGTGTGTCGTCATCCAGTGCCATCGCGTTCCAGTCATCGGCAGCATGAGCTCCGATGGCCGAAGCGCAAAGCAGAATGGCAACGTACAGAACTCTCCTCATTCCTCTCTCCTCTCGTCGCAGTCATGCAACCACTGACATGACGGCTCTTAGTATTAGGTGTGAGCCGTAATTCTGCCAACTGGAAGATGTTGATGCGGCCAGTTATTGTGGCATTGTATTCCCTGTGGTCGCGTCTTATTGAATACAATGTTGCACTGCCTGCCAGCAGCAGCGGACAAGCAGAGCTTACGTTTTTGTAAATTATCAGGACTTGCGTTTCCGCCCGCGAACATGGGAGCTTAGGCTTTGTTGAGTTGGGCGTGACTGATCAGACCCAATGGCACGAAACGGCTGTTCTATGTAATTCCGGGAAAATGCGACACCATGTCGATTACCGCTGAACTCAGCACCTACATCATGTCAACGATCGATTCCGCAGGCTATTGGGCGGTCGGCATTCTTATGGCTCTGGAGTCGGCCTGCCTGCCGATTCCTTCCGAAGTGGTGATGCCTTTTGCCGGCTATCTCGCCTCCATCGGTCATATGGATCTGATCATCGCCGCGACAGTTGGCGCTGTCGGCTGCAATATCGGTTCAACGTTGGCCTATCTCGCCGGATATTACGGCGGTCGCCCCTTCATCGAGCGATGGGGGCGCTATATCCTCATAAACCATGCCGAGATTGAGAAAGTGGTCCGCTTTTTTGATCGCTATGGGGCTGCAGCCGTCTTCATCGCCCGGCTTTTGCCGATTGTT
This sequence comes from Martelella alba, assembly GCF_006516955.1. Lineage (GTDB taxonomy): Bacteria > Pseudomonadota > Alphaproteobacteria > Rhizobiales > Rhizobiaceae > Martelella > Martelella alba. The sequence goes on along the minus strand of NZ_VHLG01000009.1, from coordinate 44,391 downwards.
CGAAGTTTCATCTCGTTGCCGGCTGGCATTTCGAAGATGCCGCAATGGAAGTTTCAGCTTTACTCTTTCCTTGGTTCATGGCCTTGGTGTTTCGTGCTCGCCTTCATTGGCTTCCGCCTTGGCAAGGCCTGGCAGAACAGCCCGTGGCTGCGTGAGATGATGCATTCCTTCCATCTGGCGATCGCCATTATGATCGCCTTCAGTATTTTGCTTTATCTGTTTCACAAATTCCGTAAATCCCAGGACGATATCTAGGAATCTATAATGGATTATCTGAACGCTGCCATTTTGGGCATCATTGAAGGCATCACCGAATTTCTGCCGATTTCCAGTACCGGCCATCTGATTATCGCTGAGCAATGGCTTGGTGAACGTTCAGACACGTTCAATATCGTCATTCAGGCGGGTGCCATTCTTGCCGTTACCTTCATCTACTGGAAGCGGCTGATGTCGCTTCTGTTCGGGTGGCGTGACCCCGATAACCGTGACTATCTGATCAAGCTGTCTGCAGCCTTCCTCGTGACGGCTGTTTTAGGGCTTATTGCCAAGAAGCTCGGCTTTACGCTTCCTGATGCGATCCAGCCGATCGCCTGGGCGCTGATTATCGGCGGCTTCTGGATGATGGGGGCTGAAAAGCTTGCAGAGGGCAAACCAAATCGCTCCAAGATCACATGGACGGTTGCCATCATTGTCGGCATCGCACAGATCGTTGCCGGAATTTTCCCCGGCACGTCGCGCTCCGCCGCCACCATTTTCGCCGCCATGCTGGCCGGCACCAGCAACCGCTCCGCGGCGACGGAATTTTCCTTCCTTGTCGGCATTCCAACCATGTATGCGGCCAGCGCCGTTGAGCTTTATGGCTCGTTGAGCTCCGGTTCAACGCATGAAGACTGGGGCGCACTCGGCGTTGCTTTTGTCGTCTCGATGATCACCGCTTTCATCGCCGTCAAATGGCTGCTCGGCTATATCCGCACCCATCGTTTCACAGCTTTTGCGATTTATCGTATCGTCTTCGGCCTCGGTCTGTTGATCCTGATCTGATGTGTCAGACGGTGTTATTTGGTCAGAAGCGGCGCGGATGATATTCCGCGCCGTTGTCATTTCCGGCTGATAGAGGGGGCGTCCGCCTGGCCTGTCTCTGTCGCGGCTGCCCGAGAGGCCTCCGTCGATCCAGGTCCGTCCGGGTGAACATGCCTTGTCGGGCCGATGCTGAAGTCAGCGGGGCGTTTACGGCTTCTGCCAGGCCTTGTTCGTCACATAGATGGTGAAATCCTCACGAGACATGGCGCGGGCAAAGGCGTGGCCCTGCAGCTTGCTGCAGCCGAGATCGCGCAGCATCTCAGCATGCGCCATGCTTTCCACACCCTCGGCGACCACATCGATGCCAAGCGAGCGGCCGATGCCAATGATGGTCTGCACCACACGCCGCCGCTCTTCAGATACCAGAATTGGCTGTACGAGCTGACGGGCGATCTTGAGCCGGTTGGGTCGAACGTTGAGCAAGCCGACGAGAGAGGCATAGCCAGAGCCGAAATCGTCGATATCAATGGCCGTCCCGAGTGCCCGCAGAGCATTCAGTGTTTCGGTCAGCTCGTCATCTTCCTGATCAAAGGGAATGGATTCCAGCAGTTCGAAATGAAGCTCTGCCTTTGGCTTCGGTCGTCCGGAAAGTTCGTGCATTAATTCGGGGTCGGAAAGGCGCTGGGCCGAAATGTTCACCGAGATTGCCGGGACCTGCATTTCCGTGGCGTTCCATTCGGCCACATCGGCCAGGGCGCGTTCGAAAATGCACAGATCGACCTTCTTGATCGTACCGATTCGCTCGGCAGTCTCCAGAAAGCGGTCCGGTGACAGCAATCCATGTTCTGGATGTTCCCAACGTGCAAGGGCCTCAACGCCGGCAAGCGCTCCGGTCTCGGCATCGAAGAGTGGCTGGTAATAGGGGACGATCTGGCCGTTCTCCAGGGCCTCAAGCAGTTCATCGGCCACCAGTTTGGTTTCGACCGTTTCCGTCATCAGTGCTTCGGAATAGTGGGCGATCTGGCCGCGTCCACGCCGCTTGGCCTCGTAAAGCGCAAGGTCAGCCTTGATCAGCAGCTGGCCGGCCGTGTCGCCTTCGTCACGAGCACGGGCAATGCCGATACTCGCGCCGATCCGGCAGGCACGGCGGCCGATGGTGACCGGCATGTTGAATTTGGAGATGATCTGCTGCGCCAGCGCGTTGGCGTGCCCGTCATGCTGCATCAGGATGACGAATTCGTCGCCGCCGGTGCGGGCCAGGAAATCACTTGGCTCAATTGCATGTGAAAACACATCGGCGGCATATTTCAGCACTTCATCGCCGAAGAAATGCCCCATCGTGTCGTTGATTGTCTTGAAGCCGTCGAGGTCGATCAGCATGATGGTCGCATCGCGCGGCAGCGGGCCGGCCTTTTGCAGCTCCTCGAGCCGTCGTTCGAAGTGGCTGCGATTGGCGATGCCGGTCAGCGCATCATGCAGAGCGATATCTTCCATCTCCCGCCGTGCCCGTTCCAGTTCGCTATTGCGGGCCTCGGCGGTGGCCTTGGAGCTGGCCAGTTCCTGCTGCAGCATGAAATCGGCAGTGACGTCCCAGTTTATGCCGACAATCTTCAGCTTGCCGTCTGCGTCGTGGAAACTGTTGCTCGCCGATCGCATGACCTTGATCTTGCCATCGGGGGTGATGATGCGGAATTGCCGCTGATAGCCATTCTGCTTTGAACTGCCGCGAAAGCCGACCTCCTCATAGAGCTTGCGGTCTTCCGGATGAATCCGTGACAGCCAGTCCGCATAGCTGTGGCGTTCACCGCTGCCCGTGACGCCATAGATCTGCTGCAGCCGCTCGTCCCAGATCTGGTCGCCAGTCTCCATGTCCTGCTCCCACATTCCGATATTCGAAGCTTCAAGGGCAACGGCAAGCCTTTGCGACAACGCGTTGATTTCTCGTCTGTTTGTGTTGATGTCCCGGCGGGCGCGGGCGCGGGCGTGCAAAAGCAGGAACACCAGAGTTGCCGGGACAAGGTAGGACAGGGCGACCAGAATCATGGCAATGCGGATCGTTTCGCGCCAGTCATTCGTTGAGCCCCAACCGGTTTTGGGACTTGCTGAAAGCGTCCAGCGATTTCCGGCAATGTCGACACCATTGATGACGGCACTGCCATCATCGATCCCGCTATGGCTGATCAGCAGGTGCTTGTTCGCGGCGGAGAGAAGGTCAGCTTGAATTGCGAAATTGAAATCGCTCTCAAATTCGATCAGGCCGACCTCGCCAAGCAACTCCTGAAGATCGGCAACGAGATCGGTTTCCACCGGCCCATCGCGGAAGTGGAAAACCAACACCTTACGTCCGTCATTGAGTGTGATCGGGCCGGAAATGCTGCGGTTTTCTCCGTTTGAAACAGCAGGCGTGAGCTGTTCGGCGGGATCAAGCTGCGGGTTGCTCACCACACTGGTCTGGCCTTGAGCGTCATGCAAAATTGCTGTTTCGAGCCAGTCCACCTTCGTAAGATAGGTCTTTGCTGCGGCCTTGGCCGCAGGCGGATTGAGCGACAGCGTCTGGTTGATGACCGAGCCCATCCGGTCAATATTCTCGATCGTGCTCTTCAGCGCCGTCGAAAAGCCCTTCAGCCGTTCAAGCGTCTGCTGGCGATAGCTGTGTTCGATCGTTGTGCGGATAAAATTGTCGGCGAAAAAAATACCTGTCCCTAAAGCGACGAAAAAGAGCGTCACCAGAAGGATGAAGGCTTTGACGTTGACTGTGTGCCGTGGCAAATCTTTGCTTTGTTCCGCCATTCACGCTCCCGAAGGCAGTCTGTCGGTCGAGGCTCTAAAAGCGGGTCCTGCTCACCGGTTTAACATGTGCAGCCCGGCAGCGGAAACGAAGCACGGGCGAATTCTAAATGAGAAGGCAGTTCACGCGACAAGGCCTAATGGCTGCGCGACCTGCAAACCACTTTAACGTTTTTCTTCTGAAGTCCGAAATTATTGCGAATTCATAAGTTTGCGACATTATCACTTGTAAAACTGGTTGCGCAAGGCCAGTGCCTGCTCTGTCACATGGTAAAAACTGCGCATTGTCCGTTCGTCGCGTCTGTCTATCGCAATGAGAGCCGGTTCTTCTGCCAAAGTCACAAGACTGCGCAGGACGAGAGCATGGCCGGTTTCGAGCAGGCGTGCTGCCGTCCGGCTGTCTCTGGCCTTGTCGACAAGCGCCAAGGCGAGGATGCAGGCGGCTACGGCATCGAAACGGTCCTGCTCCATCAGTCCTGCCGCCAGGGCCTGCCATCCGCTCTGGTCTGCGATGTCACTCATGCCGCCGGCTGTACCATGGTGGGGACAAGACGGACCGGGATGGATTTTGATGTCGGCGTTTCGCTGAGTTCGCCGACACTTGAAAGCGGGACGAGTACATTCAGCTCGGGAAAATAGCCGGCAATGCAGCCGCGCGGAATATCATAGGCGATCAGTTTGAAGCCTTCGGCAATCCGCGTCACGCCGTTATCGTCGGGCCCGACAATCTCGACGAGATCGCCGGATGCAGCCCCGAGGTCGTCTATGTCGTCGGGATTGACGAAGATGATCCGGCGTTCACCATAGACCCCGCGATAGCGGTCATCCATGCCGTAGATCGTCGTGTTATATTGATCATGGCTGCGCATGGTCTGCAGCACGAAGTGGTTTTTCTGACTCCCGCGTGCCTGAAATACCGTTTCGGCGGGCAGCGGCCGGTCGTTGAAATTGGCTTTGCCGGTGGTGGTGTCCCACCGCCGTTCACCCGCCGAATTGCCGAGGTAGAAGCCGCGCGGTTTGCGTACCCTTTTGTTGAAGTCGTCAAAGCCGGGAATGGTCTTTGCGATCAGATCGCGGATCAGGTCATAATCCTGCGCCAGCGCCGAAAAGTCGACGACATCACTGCCAACGGTGGCCTCTGCAATACCGGCAAGGATCGCGATCTCCGAACGGAGGTCAGGTGATGCCGGCTTGTTGATGCCGGCCGAGCCATGCACCATGCTCATGGAATCCTCAACCGTGATCAGTTGCGACTGGCCAGCGGCGTTCTCGTCGATTTCCGTACGGCCAAGGCAGGGCAGGATATAGGCGTGGCGCCCCGGCATGGTATGGCTGGCATTGAGCTTGGTGGCGATATGGACCGTCAGGTCGAGGCCGCGCAGCGCTTTCTCGATCAAACCGCTATCAGGGACCGCGCGGGCGAAATTGCCGCCAAGCCCAATAAAGGCACGGGCTTGACCTGAAAGCATGGCGCCGATCGCGCCGATCGTGCTGTTGCCATGATCGCGCGGCGGGGAAAAGCCGAAGACCTCCTCAAGCGCATCGAGAAAAGCCGCGGGCGGCTTTTCATTGATGCCCATCGTCCGGTCGCCCTGGACATTGGAATGGCCGCGGACAGGGCAGAGACCCGCACCCGGCCGGCCAATCTGGCCGCGAAGCATCATGAAGGACGCAATTTCACGGATGGTGATCACCGAATGCTGGTGCTGGGTGATGCCCATGGCCCAGGTGCAGATGACCCGTTCGGATGCCATGAATATTCCGGCAGCCTGTTCAATTTCGGCGCGCGACAGGCCGGACTGGTCCTCGATCTCACGCCACTCAGTCGCATCGACCATGGTGATATAGGTCTCAAGGCCGGATGTGTGTTCGGCGATGAAGGCATCATCAAGAACCGGCGGTCCGCCGGCTGCGCGCGCCTGGCGGTCCGCTTCAAGCACCACTTTCGCCATGCCGCGGAACACAGCCATGTCGCCGCCAAGCGCCGGCTGGTAGTAATCGCTGGCAATGGGGGCGGATGCGTTGCGTATCATTTCCATTTTACGCTGCGGATCGGCGAAGCGCTCAAGGCCGCGCTCGCGCAGCGTGTTGAAGACGACGATCCGGGCGCCACGGTCTGCCGCGCGCCTGAGGTCTCCCAGCATACGCGGATGATTGGTGCCGGGGTTCTGGCCAACGACGAAGATCGCATCCGCCTGCTCGAAATCCTCCAGCCGGACCGTGCCCTTGCCGATGCCGATGGCCTGTTTCAGGCCAACGCCGCTAGCCTCATGGCACATGTTGGAACAGTCCGGCATATTGTTGGTGCCGAAGATGCGGGCAAACAGCTGGTAGATGAAGGCAGCCTCGTTGCTGGCGCGGCCGGACGTGTAGAACTCGGCCTGATGCGGGCTTTCCAGCGCCTTGAGGCGCTCGGCAATGCCGGAAAATGCATCCTCCCAGCTGACCGGTTCATAGCGGTCGCGCTCGGCATTGTAGCGCATGGGTTTTGTCAGGCGACCATGATTTTCAAGCTCATAATCGCTCCAGCCGGCCAGTTCGGAAACCGTGTGCTGTTCGAAAAGGGAGGGGCCGCTACGCCGCTCTGTCGCCTCCCAGGATACCGCCTTGACGCCGTTTTCACAGAATTCGAAGGATGATCCATGCTCGGGATCGCCCCAGGCGCAGCCAGGACAATCAAAGCCATCGGCCTGATTGGCCTTGGAAAGGGCATGCATGCCGGCAAGCGGCGCACCGCTGGCAACGAGATGCTTGCCCGAGGCCAATAAAGCGGGCCAGCCACCGGCCGCCCTGGACCCCTTATCTGCTTTTGTCCTGTCTGCCATTGTCTTCATCCGGGCTGAATTTCATTTATGGCTACGGTTTGCGCCTTCAATTGCTGTTTTTCAATATGAAACTGTCGCAAATCAATTTTGCCGATGGTCAACGGAATAACGCCGCAGGTGGCAGAATTGCCCTATGGACGCGCTGGACCTGAAGCATCTATTGCGCTAGCTAGTCACGCAGTTCGCCGGGCTTGCTCTGAAGAGCCTGATACGCGCGCGAGGGTATTGACGATCACAACCTAAAGAACCGGCGTGAGCCGCGTTTCGTTCAGATTGAGGGCTTCGGCATGACAGAGCTCGGCAATGATCCGTTCAGCCAGACCGAACAGCGCGAACCGTTGGTCGACATTTATACCGACGACGGGGTGGTGCGCTCGGATTTCCTCGAAGAGGTCGAGCACGCGATCGAGACGCAGAATGTCGATTTTCTGCGCCTGAATGTTGCGCGGCTGCACGAATCGGAACTTGGTGACCTGCTGGAATCACTCGATTCAGACCTGCGGCCGGGGCTGGTCAGTCTCCTCGGCGACGACTTTGACATGACGGCGCTGACCGAGGTTGATGAGGCAATCCGTCTCGAAATCATCGAAGCCCTGCCGAACGACAAGATCGCCACCGCGCTCGGCGCGCTGGATTCGGATGACGCCGTCTACATTCTTGAAGACCTTGAGGATGAGGATCGCGACGAGATCCTGTCGCGGCTGCCCTTTACCGAGCGGATACGGCTGACCCGGTCACTGGACTATCCAGAAAGCTCGGCCGGCCGGCGTATGCAGACCGAGTTTGTCGCCGTGCCGCCTTTCTGGACGGTCGGTCAGACCATTGATTACATGCGTGAGGATGAGAATCTGCCACACAGTTTCTCGCAGATTTTCGTTGTTGATCCGACCTTCCGGCTCCTGGGTACCGTTGATCTCGACCGGATCCTGCGCACCAAGCGCAATGTAAAGATCGAGACGATCATGCGCGAGACCAACCATCCGGTGCCCGCCGAGATGGACCAGGAGGAGGCCGCACAGGTCTTTGAACAATATGACCTGCTCTCCGCCGCCGTCGTCGACGATAACGGCCGTCTTGTCGGCGTCCTGACGATTGATGACGTCGTTGACGTGATCCATGAAGAGGCCGATGAGGACATCAAGCGTCTGGCTGGTGTCGGTGACGAAGAACTGTCTGACAATATTCGTGCTGCAGTGCGCTCGCGCTTCGGCTGGCTGCTGATCAACCTCGCGACCGCCTTTCTTTCCGCAAGCGTGATTGGCCTGTTCGACGATTCCATTGCCCAGATGATCGCACTTGCCGTATTGATGCCGATCGTTGCCTCAATGGGTGGCAATGCCGGAACCCAGACCATGACCGTCGCCGTGCGGGCCTTGGCGACACGTGATCTCGACATTTACAATGCCGGGCGTATCATCCGTCGTGAGGCGGGGGTTGGCCTGTTTAACGGATTCGTCTTTGCGATCCTGATTGCGATCATTGCCGGCTTCTGGTTCAACAGTCCGCAGTTGGGCGGTGTTGTCGCGGCCGCGATGACCATCAACATGTTTGCTGCCGCTATGGCTGGCATTCTGGTGCCGCTGGTGCTGGATCGCTTTGGCGCAGATCCGGCGACATCGTCAGCCGTTTTCGTGACCACGATCACCGATGTTTGCGGATTTTTCTCCTTCCTCGGTATCGCAACTTGGTGGTTTCATATTTGATTTGTTTTTCGAGTCGTTTATTATGTTGATTATATTAGATTTTTTGTGACTTTTGGATGGGGTTCAGGTGAACAAGAAGTATTACTCGATCACGGAGCTGACGCGTGAGTTTGACGTTTCGACCCGCACGCTTCGGTTCTACGAGGATGAGGGCCTGCTGCAGCCGGAACGGCGCGGCCGTACAAGGCTCTACGGAGAGTACGAACGCCGTCTGATCAAGGATATTCTGAGAAGCCGGCGGATCGGCCTGACGATCGCCGAAATCCGCGAGGTTCTCGACCTTTTGAAGCGCCCGCCGAGCGAGATAGACCAGCTCAAGACAAGCCTTAAAATGATCGAGACGCGCCGCAATGACCTTCGGCAGAAGCGTCGCGATATCGATGACATTCTTCAGGAACTCGACAATGCCGAGGAGACTTTCCTCACCCGGCTGGCGGAGATTGGCGTCGGCACCTGACCGGGGCAGACAGGGGCCGGCTGGAGCCGGCCCGAAGGCGCATCAGTTCACACTGCACATCATCGCGATTTGATTGAGGCGGATGGCATCGCCATCGGTGGTCTCATCATGCATCAGCGGTGTGAACAGCTTGGCCTCTTTCAGCCTGTCGAGTGTGCAGCTGCAATAAGATGTGCAGAAGGCTGCACTGTCGCTCGCCTCGCAGGAGGTCTGGCAGCTGGAGAGATAGGCAGGGCTGAGGTCCGGCGGCACGAAAAGCGTTGCAAGGAAGACAAGCCCGAAGAGCACGGGCTGGTGCAGCAGGTAGAAGATCAGGCTGTGCCGGCCGAGAAAGGTGAAGCCATTCTCACGTTTTGGCCATAGCGAGGCCGTCTTCAGCCATGGCAGAGTGAGTCGGCTTGCGGCGATACCGATCAGGAAGGGTCCGATCCAGGGTAGAAGCGGCACGTAGTCATTCGAGATCGGTGGATGGGCCGGCATGGTGATCCAGGCCAGATAACGTGGATCGAAGAATTCCGGACGGATGAAGAAGGGCAAGGCGAAGGCGGCAATGCCGGCAACAAGTGTGACAGGGGCTGGAAGCCGCACGAAGGCGAGGCCGATAATGCTGGAGACGGCAATCGCCTGCAGAATGCCGAAATAGATGATGGCATTGGGCGTGGTGATGATCGAAACCACGGTGATGGCGGCGCCTGCGACAACCAGAATGGCAAGCCTTTTGGCAAAGGCGCGCATTCGCCACTGCCGGCCATGGGCCATATAGAGGCTGTAACCGGCGATGAAGAGAAAGCTCGCCGCGATGGCATGGGCGAAGATGGCGAAACCGCCCCGGGTGGAAAGCCCCGGATCGACATAGCCGAAATGATCAAGGTCCCAGGTGAAATGATAGATCGCCATGGCGATCAGGGCGATGCCGCGGGCGGCATCCAGAATGTGGATGCGCGGGCGCGGCGCCTTTTGCGTCAGTGCGGCGTTGGAGACGTTTAAGATTGTCATTCGCTGGTCCGGGTTGCAGGGGATATGGCCTCGACGATCACCGCCCTTGCCGGTGAGAAATATTGCCGGCGGGTCAGGATCACAAAGACAAAGGCCGTCGTGGCGATAAAGATATAGGGGCTGAGAAACCAGCCGAGATATCCAATGGACAGGAAGATGGCGCGAAGTCCGGCGTTAAAATGGCGTGCAGCGAGAATGTTCACCTCGGCGACCTTTTCCGCAGCGGATTCCGCCTGTTTGCGGTCGGCATCGGTGTCGCGCATCATTGGCAGCGCACCAAAGAGAATGGTGTTGTAATTGAACAGCCGGTAGGACCAGCCAAATTTGAAAAAGGAATAGCCAAAGATTGCCGCCAGGCCGCCAGCCTTGATTTCGAAGGCGAGGCGTGAGCCCTGAAGCCAGCCGGGTAAGTCGGAAAACAGGCTCTGTGCGCGGTCTGCATCGCCCATCAGCGCAAAGCAGCCGCCGATCGCGAAGATTGATGTCGAGGCGAAAAAGGCTGTGCCGTTCTGCAGGCCGGAGAGGATCTGTGTATCGATCATCTTCAGGTCACGTGTCAGCGAGGTGATCATCCAGCGCTTGCGATGTACCATCATCGCCTCACTGAGGCTCATGCGTCGGGTCAGCCGCCATGTACCGGAAACCACCCGGTCGAACAGCACCCAGGTCAGTAGAAAGAACAGAAGTGCCAGGGCATCGATATTGGTCATTTGCGGCTCCGGGCCCTGTGTCGCGGCCGAATCACTGAGATTTGATCTCTGATTAACCAGTATGGCCTTTTGAGGGAGATTTGCCTGCCGGAACAGTCTATTGCAAGCCGTGCCCCGCCACTAACACACAATTTCGCCTTTTTATGATTGCGAAATGTTACAGATTTTAATAAAGGGGTAACCATCATCACGGCAACTTCCCACTGCCGGATGGGAAAGTGACAAACGGAGTTATCATGGAAGACACCGTACAGAGGTCCTGCTGGGGCATCACCATTCGCGCCGTGGTCGGTATTGGCGCCATCCTTGGACTTGTATATCTCTTTGTCGCTGTCTGAACAGCAGACTTGAGCAGATTGAAAGACAACGGCGTGATCCTCCTTCGGATCCGCCGTTGTTTTCGTTCTGGCTGTGAGGTCTCTTCGCCGCGCCTGATGTTGACAGGTGTCGCCCATGGCAGAAGCGGTGTCGGTCGCAAGCGCTTGTCTTGCCGCAATCCATCGCTACCCTTTTTGAATAACGCGGCATTCGGAGCAGGGAGCAAGGCCATGTTTCTATCGGTTTTTGAGGTGTTCAAGATCGGTGTCGGACCGTCCAGCTCCCATACAATGGGGCCGATGTCGGCAGGCGCGCGATTCCTTGATCTGATTGCATCGGCTGATTGGCCGCGTCCGGCCGGCGCGCGTGTCGTGCGGCTTGCCGTCAGCCTGCATGGCTCGCTCGCCTTTACCGGCGTGGGCCATGCAACAGACCGGGCCGTGATCCTCGGTCTTGCCGGTGAACGGCCGGAAACGGTCGAGCCTGACCGGATGGATGGGATCATTGCCAGTGTCCGTGAAACCCATAGGTTGACGCCGCCAGGCCATGAGCCCTATCTTTTCGATATCGATCAGGATCTCGTTTTTGATCGCAAGACGCCTCTGCCGGGCCATGCCAATGGCATGATTTTTTCGGCTCTGGACCAGAATGGCGCCGTCCTGCTCAGGCGAACCTATTATTCGATCGGTGGCGGGTTTGTGCTCAGTGATACCGAGCTTGAGGCCTTGCGGAACAATGGTCCGGACCAGGTGCGGGCTGCTGGTGTGCAAGATGTGCCCTTTCCCTTCCGTAGTGCGCGTGAAATGCTGGGCATGGCCGCACGATCCGGCCTGACGATTGCTGCTATGAAACGTGCCAACGAGGAAGCGCATATGTCCCGGACAGCGCTTGATAGCGGGCTCGACCGGCTCTACGCAACCATGAGCGACTGTATTGATCGCGGGCTGAAAGGCGAAGGCGTGCTGCCCGGCGGTCTCAGGGTGAAGCGTCGCGCCGGCAGGCTTTATCAGCGGCTTCTCAACGATCGGCAGCACAATCAGTTCGATCCGATGATGGCCAATGACTGGCTTTCCGTTTTCGCCATGGCGGTGAATGAGGAAAATGCCGCGGGAGGGCGGGTTGTGACGGCGCCCACCAATGGTGCGGCCGGCGTCATTCCCGCCACCTTGCGCTATTTCCGTGAATTTCACGACAGTGTGGGGCGGGAAACGATCCGCGATTTCCTGCTGACTGCCGCAGCGGTCGGCGGCATCATAAAGACCAATGCGTCCATCTCTGGCGCCGAAGTCGGCTGTCAGGGCGAAGTCGGCTCGGCCTCTGCCATGGCCGCTGCCGGTCTCGCCGCCGCCATGGGCGGCACACCGGAGCAGATCGAAAACGCCGCCGAAATCGCGCTCGAACATCATCTCGGTATGACATGTGATCCTGTCGCGGGGCTTGTGCAGGTGCCTTGTATCGAGCGCAATGCTCTGGGGGCGGTGAAGGCGGTGACGGCGGCATCGCTGGCGCTGAAGGGCGATGGCAGTCATTTCGTACCGCTCGACAATTGCATCGAAACCATGCGCCAGACCGGTGGTGATATGGACGAGCGTTACAAGGAAACCTCACTCGGTGGTCTCGCCGTCAATGTGGTGGATTGCTGAAATCACCATGAATTGGGGCTTGACCGCGATCACCATCGGCGGTTCAAGAAGATTATGAGCCTTCACATTCTCAAACTCTGCGTCGGTGCGACCGGCATTGACGATCTGCGCGAATGGGTTGCTGACCGCGCCATGGCGGCGATTTCCGCCGGAATGGAGCCGCACAGTGTCCATACCACGCGGATGACGCCGAAGCGGCGTGACGAGCTGCTGGATGGCGGTTCGCTCTACTGGGTTATCAACGGACAGGTGCGCGCGCGCCAGGCACTTCTCGATATCGCCAACCATACGGACGGACAGGGGATCGAGCGCTGCGACCTCATTTTGGCGCCGCAGGTGGTCGAAACCGTGCCGGTGCCCCGCCGTCCGTTCCAGGGCTGGCGCTATCTCAAGGGCGAGGAGGCGCCGCGCGACCTCGATATGGGCGAGGGCGGTGAGGAACTGCCTGATGAACTTCGTGCCGAGCTTGCCGAGCTGGGATTGCTCTGACACACGCCTGTTCTTTGCTTTTGAGGCATTGCGGAACGCCGCTGCCGCGGCGCCCCTGCTGGGCGCTACCGTGACTGGTTCCAAGAGCCCCCGGCGCTGACATTATCATCCATGATATTCTGCGCATCGTTTCTGTGGCCCGAGGGCGCGCCGGCAAAGTCCTGGGGAGCGGGGTGATACGTATTCGCGCTTGTCGAAGGCTGTGCATCTCGCGATTTTTGTTTGCCGTCATCGAAGGATCTGACCAAGGCCTGCATCTTTGGAGGTATAGGCAGATCCTTGACCGCTGTGCCATTCCGGTTTGCCTCCTCGAACACGGCAAGAGCGCTGCGTTGCGTCAGGCTTGCATTCCTGTTGAAATCATCTTGCCGTTGTTGCGCCTCCTGTCTTTGCCTTTCCTGCTCTTGCTGCTGTTCCAGATCATTCTGGCGTCTCTGCGCGGCTTCCAGCGCCCGGCGCAGGAGTATTTCATTGATATTGAGGTTTCGGTTGGCATATGGTTCGTTATTCATCTTGGATTTCTTCCTGCTTTTCGAAGAAAATTTTCTGGCTGGACATGCATCTGGTGAGCTGCTGCCAGGATTTGCCTGCAACGGTCATTTCCGCTGTTGCCCGCCTAAAAGAATCCCTGTCCATCCTATGAAAAAATCGAAAATCCGAATGTCGTGCAGCTCAATCGGGCCGGTTTTCCGGATCAGGGCGAATGTGGTTGTGGATGTCATTACCGGTTCGCGGAAGCTTCCATTCTGCTTCGCCGGAAGGAAAGGCCGGCAGCGCATAGAGCTGCTATTGCAATTCTTGGCAACGGGGAGGGGAGCACCATTTCAGCGTTCCCTTCGTCGTTTGCGGGAACGGCCAGAGCGCCGTGCATCCATTCGGATGCACAAAGGACGATGCTGTCGTCTGGAAATGTCTTGTCAAAAAGAAAACGGGCCATTTTCGGCCCGTCAGACTGCTGACAAAGCCATTCAGATTGCTTGTTGGAGGTGGAATAGCCTCACCCTCCGTCGTCATCCCCGTGCTCGTCACGGGGATCCAGGCTCTTCATAGCATTGGATTATAGGAGTTTTTCTCCGTGCAGACGCATAGCAGCTGGATGCCTGTGGACCAAGCACAGGCATGACGTCAGAAAAAGGGGGAGGTTTGTCAGCAAACTAAAACGGGCCGTTTTCCGGCCCGTTTCAATTTCAGGTTCTGTCTGATCGGATCAGTGCAGGATCTGGCTGAGGAACAGCTTGGTCCGCTCATGCTGCGGGTTATCGAAGAACTCGGCTGGCGAATTCTGCTCGACGATCTGTCCCTGGTCCATGAAGATAACCCGGTTGGCAACCTGGCGGGCGAAGCCCATTTCGTGGGTGACGCAGAGCATGGTCATGCCTTCTTCGGCAAGTGAAACCATGGTGTCCAGCACTTCCTTGATCATTTCCGGGTCGAGCGCCGAGGTGGGCTCGTCGAACAGCATGATCTTCGGGCTCATGCACAGCGAACGGGCAATCGCCACGCGCTGCTGCTGACCGCCGGAAAGCTGACCGGGATATTTATTGGCCTGATCGGGGATCTTGACCCGCGTCAGGTAATGCATTGCGATTTCTTCGGCTTCCTTTTTCGGCATCTTGCGCACCCAGATCGGCGCCAGCGTGCAGTTTTCCAGGATGGTCAAATGCGGAAACAGGTTGAAGTGCTGGAACACCATGCCGACCTCGCGACGCACTTCGTCGATCTTTTTCAGATCGTCGGTGAGTTCGACATTGTCGACGATGATGTCGCCCTGCTGATGCTCTTCAAGGCGGTTGATGCAGCGGATCATCGTCGACTTGCCGGAACCCGATGGACCGGCAATGACGATGCGCTCGCCGCGCATGACCTTGAGGTTGATGTCGCGCAGCACGTGAAAGTCACCATACCACTTGTTGACATGGATAAGCTCGACCGCAACTTCGGTTTCCGAAACGGTCATCTGCGATTCATGGGATAGGTCAGCCATGATTTTCCCCTTCAATTCCTATCGTTTATGCCCGGTGTCGAGATGGCGTTCCATGAAGTCGGAATAACGCGACATGCCGAAGCAGAACAGCCAGAAGACAAAACCGGCAAAGACGAGACCGGTGAGCGGTGTCATGGGTGAAGCCCAGCTGGCATCGGAGAAGTTGAACTTGATGATGCCGAGCAGATCGAACATGCCGATGATCGAAACCAGCGACGTATCCTTGAAGATCGAGATGAAGATGTTCACGATCGACGGAATAACCAGCTTGATGGCCTGCGGCAGGATGATCAGCCGCATGGTCTGCCAGTAGGAGAGCCCGAGCGAGGCAGCGCCTTCAAACTGGCCCTTGGGCATGGCCTGCAAGCCGCCGCGAATAACCTCTGCCATATAAGCGGAGGTAAACAGCGACACACCGATGACCGCACGCAGGAACTTGTCGAAAGTCCAGCCCTGCGGCAGGAACAGCGGCAGCATGACGCTGGCCATGAACAGGACCGTGATCAGCGGCACACCGCGCACGACTTCGATGAAGATCACAGACAGCATCTTGATCACCGGCATCTTGGAACGCCGCCCGAGCGCCAGCAGAATACCGAGCGGCAGCGAGACGGCAATGCCGAAGAAGGACAGGATCAGCGTGATCATCAACCCGCCCCAGTCAGCGGTTTCGACACGCGGCATGCCGAAATAGCCGCCATAGATCAGGATGAAAGACACAATCGGCAATACGAAGAAGAGCAAAACGGCGTTCAGCCCCTTCTTCGGTGCCGAGGGCATCAGCATCGGGATCAGCAGGATCGTGAACAGCACGAAGACCAGGATCGGCCGCCAGAACTGGGCATCGGGATAGCGCCCGAACAGGATCTGATCGAACTTGGCGCCGACAAAGGCCCAGCAGGCGCCGCTCCAGCCTTCCGGCCGGATACCGCCCTGGGCAACCGTGGCGCAGGCTTCGCGGCCGGAGCCGGTCCAGGCGGCATTGATGAACAGCCAGTCGATCAGTGGCGGCAGGGCCCAGACCAGAAGAGCGATGGCAATGATTGTCAGAATGACATCCTTGGGTGTGGCCAGAAGGTTGGCGCGGGTCCAGGATGCGATTGAATGCGTGTTTTCGGGTGCTGCGGACTGGCCGAGCATTTCCGATCGGACGAATTTGACGTCGTGCACCATCTTACCTCTCCACCAGCGCCATCTTGGCATTGAACCAGTTCATGAACACCGAGGTGAGCACGCTGAGCGACAGATAGACCACCATCCAGATCGTCACGACTTCAACGGCCTGACCGGTCTGGTTCAGAATCGTTTTGCCGACGGCAACGATATCGGCATAGCCAATGGCGATGGCGAGCGAAGAGTTCTTCGTCAGGCTCAGATATTCCGATGTCAGCGGCGGAATGATGATGCGCATCGCCTGCGGTACGACCACGAGACGGGTGACGAGATTGGGGTGCAGGCCCAGCGCATTGGCGGCCTCGGTCTGTCCCTTGGCAACACCATTGATGCCGCCGCGAATGATTTCAGCCATGAAGGCGGCGGTGTAGAGCGAGAGCGCCAGATAGAGTGACATGAATTCCGGACGGAGCGAGGCACCACCCGACAGGTTGAAGCGTCCGAGCTTGGGCATGTCAAAGGTGACGGGCATGCCGGTGACAAAAAAGGCCAGAACCGGAAGACCGATGATGAGAGCAAGGCCCGTCGAAAAAACGGGGAATTGCTGACCAGTCGCCATCTGACGCTTCTTGGCCCACATCGAAATGCCGATCGTTGCGACGATGCCGATGACGAAGGCAATCAGGATCGCGATCGATCCGGGGCCAAAGACCGGCATAGGAACGGTGAGCCCGCGATTGTTCAGATACATATCCAGCGGCAGCTCCAGCGATTCGCGCGGAGATGGCAGGATCGACAGCACGCCGGTATAAAAGAAGAAGATAACGAGCAGCGGGGGAATGTTGCGGAAGATTTCCACATAGACCTGGCAGAGCTTGGCCACCAGCCAGTTGCGTGACAGGCGCCCGACGCCAACGATAAAGCCGACGATCGTGGCCGTGATGATCGCCGTGATCGAGACCGCAATCGTGTTGATGAGCCCGACCACAAAGGCGCGGCCATAGGTCATGTCATTATTGTAGGGAATCAGCGACTGCGAAATATCGAAGCCGGCGCGATTTCCCAGAAAGCCGAAACCGGAGGCAATACCGGCCCGGTTCAAGTTCGCCACCGTGTTGTCAACCACCCACCAGATCGCTGCAAGAAACAGGACCAGCGTTATGAATTGGTAGAAGAAACCACGCACGGCAGGATTGTAAAGCATTGCCGCAATGCTGGATTCCCGCATGGGAGAATTGTTTGTCTGCTCAGCCATATTTTCCCCGAAAGCCCTTTGTCTGGTTTATTTTTGTAAGGGCAAGACGGGCAGAACCCGCCTTGCCGTATTCATGACCATAAAGGGTAGTGTACCGGTCTTAGCGTACCGGCGGGCCGTACTGCAGGCCGCCCTTTGTCCACAGGGCGTTGAGGCCGCGCTCGATCTTCAGCGGGCTGCCGGTGCCGACATCCTTGTCGAAGACTTCGCCGTAGTTACCAACATACTTGATGATGTTGTAAGCCCACTTTTCATCAAGGCCGAGATCGGTGCCGAGCTTGCTGTCAGCTTCGCCGCCGAGCAGACGCTTGATGTTCGGGTTGTCGGAAGAAACCATGTCGTCGACATTGGCCATGGTGATACCCATTTCTTCCGCATTGACCATCGCATACTGAACCCAGGAAACGATGTCGAACCACTGGTCGTCGCCCTGGCGAACGGCCGGGCCAAGCGGTTCCTTGGAGATGATTTCCGGCAGAATGACGTAATCATCCGGGTTGGAAAGCGTCAGGCGGATAGCATAAAGGCCAGACTGGTCAGTGGTGTAGACGTCGCAACGGCCCTGATCGAAGGCGTTGTTCACGTCTTCAAGTGCTTCGAATACAACCGGGTTGTATTCCATGCCGTTGGCCTTGAAATAGTCGGCGAGGTTCAGTTCCGTCGTGGTGCCGGACTGGACGCAGACAGCGGCGCCGGAAAGCTGCAGGGCGGAATCAACGCCCAGGCTCTTCGGAACCATGAAGCCCTGGCCATCGTAATAGTTGACGGCGCGGAAGTTGAAGCCGAGCGAGGTGTCGCGGCTCAGCGTCCAGGTAGTGTTACGTGTCAGAACATCGACTTCACCGGACTGCAGAGCCGGGAAGCGATCGGTGCCGGTGGTCGGCACAAACTTTACAGCCGTCGGATCGGCGAAGATTGCAGCAGCAATGCCGCGGCAATAATCAACGTCCAGCCCCGACCATTCTCCCTTGTCGTCGGCTGCAGAGAAGCCAAGAAGACCGGTGCTGACGCCGCAGGTGACGTAGCCCTTTGCCTTGACGTCATCGAGCGTCGTGGCCGACGCGCCATGAGCGCCGAGGCCAAAGACCACTGCGCCAAGAGCGGCAGACAGAAGCGTCTTTTTCATTTTCCCAACCTTTGTTTATCATTGAAAATAGCAACCGGTCCCCTCGATCGCGAAATATAATTTAAGGCACCAGCCGCTGCTCGGCGAACCCCTCGGTGCGAGCCAGCACATCTCAGTCGCAATTTTCCAGATGGTCAAGACTTGCTCAAAAAAAACGGACTGATTTTGCGAAAAACGTCCATTTATGAGAAAAAAATAGGCAAAAATCGAAATTTTAAGCACATATTTGGTCACAAATTTAGCGCTGTCAGCCGATTTAATTGTTCAGTCTTTTACGCTGTTTAGCCAACTGACTTGACCAGTGGGCATCATCGATTCAAAAGAGTGAATAAGACCTTCCCGATTGATCAGAGTAGACTTGCCCAATGTCAAAAAAACATGACGCTGCCTCTTTTGCAGGCGATAATACCAGGCTGGCCCATATCGGTTACGAGCCGCTTGACTTTCATGGCTTTGTAAACCCGCCGGTTGTCCATGCCTCTACAGTGCTGTTTCCCGATGCCGGCGCCACGGAAAAGCGCGAGCAGAAATATACTTATGGCACCCATGGCACCCCGACCACCGATGCGTTGTGCGCGGCTGTCGACACGCTGGAAAATTCTGCCGGTACGCTGATCTATCCCTCTGGCCTTGCTTCGATCACGCTGCCCTGGCTCGCTTTCGTATCGCCGGGTGATCATGTGCTGATCGTTGATTCGGTTTATGATCCGGCCCGCCGTTTTGCCGACAAGGTTCTGACCCGCATGGGCGTCGAGGTCGAATATTACCATCCTGAGGAGGGGGCTGATTTTGAGCGTCTGTTCAAGCCCAATACCCGTCTCGTCCATACCGAGGCTCCGGGCTCCAATACGTTTGAAGTCCAGGATATCCGCCTCATCAGCGAGGTTGCACATGCCCATGATGCGATCGTTTCGATGGACAATACCTGGGCAACGCCGCTTTATTTCAAGCCGCTCGATTTTGGTGTGGACCTGTCTCTCACGGCTGCAACGAAATATTTTTCCGGCCATTCCGATGTGCTGATGGGCACCGCCTCGGCCAACGAGAAATGCTTCGAACGCCTTTATGACAACTACACCTGGATGGGGGTCTGCGGCGCACCTGATGACAGCTACCAGATCCTCAGGGGGCTGCGCACCATGGGTGTCCGGCTGGCACATCAGGAAAAGAGCGCGCTGGAAGTGGCCCGTTTCCTCGAAAGCTGCCCGGAGGTTGCCCGCGTGCTGCATCCGGGGCTGGAAAGCTTCCCGACACATGCGCTGTGGAAGCGTGATTTCAAGGGCGCAAGCGGCCTTTTCTCCTTCGTATTGAAGGCGGATGAGGGTGAATTCAAGACCCGCCAGCATGCTTTCCTCGATGCCCTGGAACTCTTTGGCATCGGCTATTCCTGGGGCGGTTACGAATCGCTTGCGGTACCGGTGAACCTGTCGTCGCGCACGGTAGCGCTCGCCCCTGAGGAAGGGCCGGTTATCCGCCTGCAGATCGGTCTGGAGGATGTCGCTGACATCGTTGCCGACCTGCAGCGCGGGTTGGATGCCCTGTCTTCGGGCAGGCCCCACCTGTCAGCCGTGGCAAGCCGCTGACAGTCCGGGCATGAGGCGCCTGTCGGGAAGGCGGGCGGCTTCAATCTGTTGCGGGCTCAACACGGCTCTCAACTGTTTCGTGGCCTTGGCGAGGGCTGTACCCTTCTGGCCACGAAGCGCCATCTGTTGTGCTGCAAAGGCTGCAACATCAAGGCTTTTCAGACCTTCCTGTGATTGCCGTTCTGCGAGCATGTTCCGCAACGCATCAATCTGCGTCTGGTCTGGCACCAGAGAGATCACGGCCTCGGCGAAACTGTTCCAGGCTGGTTTCTGCGCAGCCGTAATGCCGATAGCGCGCTCCTGATCCGCGAGAAAGGCCACGGCGGCAAGACGCATGCGGGTCGGATCGAGATTGGCGAGACGTGCTGACGGATCGGCCAGCATCTGGCAGAGGCGCGCATTCACTGGCCCGTGGGCCGAGGCCCCGGTGGCCGGCAACAGGGGCAGGGTGAGCGCGAAGATGGCGACGGCGGCTAGGCCCCGTCGCGCCGGGTTCATCATCATGACTTCGTCCTTCCTTCAAGCGATGGGAACGGGCGAAGCGTGCCAAACGGTCTTTGCAGCCGTTCGTCGCTTTGTTTCATTTCATTTCAGCCGGGCATGAGCGGCAGGGTTATGATGACGCCAAGGCCGGAGGCAGGCGACGACGTCAGCACAATCGTTCCGCCGGCGGCATCGACGATCTGCTTGACGATGGTGAGCCCGAGACCTGTCCCGCCGGTTTCACGGCTGCGGGAATGTTCCACGCGGTAGAACGGCTCGAAAACCTTGTCACGTTCTTCCGGCGCAATGCCGGGACCATCATCGTCGATGACAAGGCGGGCATGATGAGCGTCGGCGCTGAGCTGGATATCGAAATGCGATGCATAGCGTGCCGCGTTGCCGATCAGATTTGCAACAATGCGCATCAACGCAACCTCACTCAGCGCCACGCGGATTTCGTCCATCTCGGCGGTGAACGTATAAAGGGCCCTGTCTATATCGGCGAGCTGGCTTGTGAGTGCTGCGACAAGCGGGGCGCCCTTGCCATCTTGCATGGCGGTTGAAACAGCGGCGAAATCGAGTGTTTCCGCCAGAAGCGCCTGCATCGCTTCAAGGTCGGCGATGGCGCCATCGCGTCTTGTGCTTTCTGGCATCATTTCGATCCTGAGACGCAGGCGGGTCAGATAGGTTCCCATATCGTGTGAAATGGAGCCGAGCAGCATGGTTCGGCCGGAAACCAGAGTATCGATACGTTTCTGCATGCGGTTGATGGCTGCGATCAGCTGCCGGATTTCGGCAGCACCTGTTTCATCTATCGGTTGTTGCGGCGCTGATGTGCCGAAACGCTCGACCTGACGTGACAGCGCCACGAGCGGGCGCATCTGCCGGGCGATGGCAATCAGCGCAACCAGCGCGATGACAAGGCCGGTCACGCCGGCGAAAAAGCCGACAGGAACGCCGAGCAGCCGGATCGTTACATTGTCGCGGAGTTTGACTTCCAGATAGCTGCCGTCACGGAGTTCGACATAGACTTCATAGCTGCCGTCATTGCCGAAGACGGTACCGCTGACGCCGCGGGTCCGGACGGTGCGATTGGTGATCCCGCGGGCGATGAGCGCATTTTCGACGGCGTCGCGAATGCGCGGCAAGCCGAAGCGCGCGCCGCTTTCCGGCTCGGGGCGGGCAATGATGGCAATCGTCCGGTCTCCCCCGGCTCCCGCCGCAAGCACAAGGCTGCGGGTTTGCGTATCCGAGCGATCCAGGAGTTCGACCAATGCTGCGATCCGTTCCGGCACCTTCAGGAGCGTTTCGACCGGGCTGGTAACTCGCAGTGAGAGAAACAGGATGAGGGCCACCAGCTGGATTGCCAGGAAGGCGGCGGCGATGATCAGCATCAGCCGGGTGACGAGGCCGAACCGTTTCATCTTCAGCCCTTGGTGACGCTTGCGGAGAACAGATAGCCGGCATTGCGCACGGTGGTGATCACATTGACACCGTCGCCCAGATGAGGCTGCAATTTGGCTCTGAGCCGCGACACCGTGACGTCGATGGTGCGGTCAAAGGGATCCATATGGGTTCGCCCGCGTGTCAGGTCGAGTAGCTGTTCGCGGGACAGAACCCGTTGCGGGCGTTCCAGAAGATTGGCCAGCAGGTCGAATTCGGCGGTGGTGAGATCAATGATCCGGCCGTCTGCATCTGTGACACAGCGCGCATCGAGATCGACGTTGATATCTTCGAAACGGCGAATGCGGCGCGGATTGTCGCCCACATCGCGATCCCCGCCGGTGCGCCGCAGGATGGCGCGGATGCGTGCCAGCAATTCGCGCGGGTTGAAGGGTTTGACGAGGTAATCATCGGCGCCGAGCTCAAGGCCGACAATGCGGTCGATATCGTCGCGTTTGGCCGTCAGCATCAGGACAGGAACCCTGGAGTGGCCGCGCAGGCGCCGGCAGATGGAAAAACCATCCTCACCGGGCAGCATGATATCGAGTACGACCAGATCCGGCATTCCGGCAGCGACAAGCCGATCAAAGGCGGCGCCATTATCGGCGACGCGTACCTCATAATCTTCCGCTCCGAGAAATTCGGCCAGCAGCGCGCGGATTTCCGGGTCGTCTTCGACAATAATGAGTTTCCTGGTGGTCATGGGAAAAGGATGGTGCCGTGTCCGTGCTTTGGCAAGCGCTGCGGGCAGCGGGATACAAACTGTAACAAAGCAGTCAGGCTTTGCAAAAACGGTGCAAAGAAAACCCGGCAAACCGTCATGCATCGAAAACCAGCCCCTGGAGAATGATACATGTTTCGTGTCCTCGTCCCCGTCTGCCTTGCTGTTGGGCTTTCCGCCGGAACCAGTTTTGCCGCGACATCGCTTTCTGATCTGCGGGCCGTCTGCCGGGCCGATTTGCAGGCCTATTGCGCTCATGTCGCGCGCAGTGACGGCAAGCTTCAGGCCTGCATCGCCGACAATATTCACGCCTTCAGTCCCGATTGCCAGGTGGCTCTCGACAAGGCACGGGCCGAACGTGCAGAAATGAGCGGCCAATGACGCCATTGCAAAAGCCGCAACGGCGCCGGCGGCGCATCTCGCCCATGTTGATCGTCACGGCAATCTGCACCGTGGCCGCCGTTGGATTTGCCGGCTACCGATATTTCTATCCGAAAACCGTTGAGGCCGGTGCCGTTTCGGTCGTGCCGCTGGTGAGTGAAACCCTCGGTCCGGCAACGCTTGATGCACTGACCATGACTTCGGTTGCCAGCCGGGTTTCGGGGCGTATTGCCGCGATCAATGTTGATGAGGGGGATCAGGTGCGCGCCGGCGAAATTCTGGTGCGCCTTGTTGACAGCGATACCGAGGCGGCGGTTCTGCAGGCCGAAGCGCAGCTTCGCGCCGGACAGAATGCGGTCGTTGCGGCGAAAGCGGATCTCGCCAGTGTCAGTGCCGTCAGTGAAAATGCCGCGCGGCTTCACAAGCGTCAGCAGCAGCTGATGACGACGGGTGCCACGACGCAGACCGCGCTTGACAATGCCGAGGCTGACGCCCGTCAGGCCACGGCCGAACTGGACAAGGCGAGGGCGGCCATCGCCCAGGCTGAGGGCAATGTCGATGCCTATAAGGCAGCGCTTGCCGTTGCCAATGCCAACCTGTCGGAAACGGTGATTCGTGCACCGTTCGACGGGATTGTGGTCTCGCGTGATCAAAGCGTTGGTGCGGTGGTCACGGCGGGTGTCAGCATTGTCCAGCTTGTCGATCCAGCCTCGCTGGTGCTCTCCGCGCGCTTTGATGAAAGCCTGATTGCCAGGCTTGATCCCGGCATGAAGGTTTCAGCTGACTTCAACGGCGAGGAGATTACCGGTTCAGTGCTCAGGATCAACCGGTTCGTCGATACCGAAACCCGTGAATTCTCCGTCGACGTGAAGCTCGATTCCCTGCCGAAGAACTGGGCGATCGATCAGCGCGCGCGCGTTCACATCGCTGTGGCGGAACAGACGACCTTGCCCAGTGTCGACAAGGCGTTGATTGACCGGCGGCGCGATGTGGCCGGGCTGTGGCTGGTTGAGCATGGCCGGATCCATTTCACGCCCGTCGCCTTTGCCGGCGGCTCGGCGACCCGCGCAGTGCTGGTCACGCCGATCCCTGAAGGCACGCTTGCGGTCAAACCGGGCCGGAGGCTGTTTGCCTATATGCCGGTGAAGCCTGAGGAGGGCGGGCAATGAAGCTCGCCATTCGCGATATTCTCCATTCACCAGCCCGCTTTTTGCTCACCGCGCTTGGCGTTGGCTTCCTGCTGATGGCCGTTGTCGGAATGACCGGGCTTTACCGTGGCATTGTTGACGACGCGACTTTGCTGATCGACGCGATTTCCACCGACATGTGGGTGGTTCAGGGCGATCGTGAGGGGCCATTTGCCGAAAACTCTTCGGTGCCTGCCAATATGGACCGGCGGGTGGAAGGCGTGCCGGGCGTTGCGGCAACGCGGCGCTTCCTCCAGTTCAGCTACCAGTTTGAGGATGAGGGCAGGCCGTTGCGCGTTGCCGTTACCAGCCTTGATACGCCAAGCGATACCGGGCAGTGGATCCCGCTCGTTGCTGGCCGGCACCTGAGCGCCAACCGTTTCGAGGCGATCGCCAATGAGAATACCGGGCTGGCGCTGGGTGAAAAGGTGAAGCTCGACAAGGAGGACATCACCATTGTCGGCATTGCCAGGAGCATGGTCGATATGAGCGGCGACGGCATGCTGTTCATGTCGACGGCCGATGTGATGGAACTGGCCCAGAGGCGCACATCCGAGGAAGTGCTGCTCGCCCGTGCCGCAGCAGCCGACAGCACATCTGCGACGGCGATCGCGCCCAATGCCGGCAAGATTGCAGCGGTATTGGTAACGCTTGATCCGGCGGCCGATGAGCAGACGGTTATCAACCGGATATCATCCTGGGGCGATGCGGAAGTGGTGACCAACAGCGAGCAGCGCGACATGATCCTCAACAAGCGGCTCGGCAAGCTGCGCTTCCAGATCCTGGCCTTCACCATTCTCATTCTGGCGATCACCTTTCTTGTCGTCTCGCTGATCATCTACACGATGACACTCGAAAAACTGCACGAGATCGCCATGCTGAAGCTGATCGGTGCCCGCAATTCGGTGATCGCCGGCATGATCGGCGGCGAGGCGGTGCTGATCGGCATTGTCGGCTATGGGCTGGCGGTGCTGGGATCGTTGATCATCTTTCCGATGTTCCCGCGCCGGATCGTCATCGACGGGGTAACGCTCAGTATGCTTGCCGTTGCACTGGTCTTCATTTGCGGCTTCGGAAGCTGGATCGGGATTGCGCGGGCGTTGAAGGTCTCGCCACAGGAGGTGCTTTCATGAGCGGGGAAACGGTGTTGAGCGTTGAAAATGCCACCCGGCATTACCGCAGTGGCGACAGCGTGGTGAAGGCGCTGGATGGCGTGTCGCTTTCCGTCCGTCGCGGCGAACTGGTGGGCATTGTCGGGCCAAGCGGCTCGGGCAAGAGCACATTTCTGATGATTGCCGGTCTTCTGGCGACGCCGAGTGACGGCGCGGTCTGGCTTGCGGGCGAGCGGGTCAATGCTCAAGATGCAGATCTCGGGCGCCTGCGAGATTTCCGCCGCCGCCATATCGGTTTCGTGTTCCAGAAAGCCAATCTCATTCCCTTTCTCTCAGCCGCCGAGAATGTCTCGATTGCGCTGGAAATCGACGATGTTCCGGCGGGACCCGCGCTGAAATACGCGCATCAGCTACTGGAGGCGCTCGATCTTGGCCATCGCGCTGACAACAAGCCCAGCCGGCTTTCCGGCGGCGAGCAGCAACGTGTGGCGATTGCCAGGGCGCTTGCCAATGAACCGCCGCTGATCCTCGCTGATGAGCCGACCGCAGCGCTTGACGGCGTGCGCGGACGTCAGGCCATGGCTCTTTTCCGCGATATCGCCGTCAAACGTGACACCGCGGTCGTCGTCGTCACCCATGATCCCCGTGCTTTCGATATGTTTGACCGGATCCTGACGTTCGAGGACGGCAGGATCGTTTCGGAAAAGCGGCATGAAGAGGGGGCGGCGTAAAGGGAGTATGGAAAACCGGCGATCACGAAGACCGCCGGTTCAGTATCTGGAGATGCGTTGCGCTCAGCGCCGTTCGATGGGACGGCGATCTTCCATGCGATCACCGCCACGCTCGGGCATGCAGCGCCGGGGATCCGGGCCGCAGGCGCCGCCGCCAGCGCGGGGTGGGGCTTCCTGACGCATCTCAGGCCGCTGGCCGCCCTGTGGCATCGGACGCGGTTCCTGGCGCTGGGCGTTGTTTTGCGGCGGCGGTCCGTTGTGGCTATCGCGCGGCGGCGGGTTGCCGCCGCCCTGCTGCGGCGGTGGTCCACCATGATTTCCGTTTTGCGGCGGTGGTCCGCCGTGATTGCCATTTTGCGGCGGTGGCCCGCCATGGGGATCGTTGCGTGGCGGCTGGTTCCAGCCTGGCTGATATCCCGGAGGTGCATTCCAACCCGGCGGCTGGTGCCATCCAGGTGGCTGATGCCATCCGGGCGGCGGCGCATAGGGGCGCGGCGGCGGCGGTGGCGGATAGCGGTTCCAGCTATTGTACCAGGGATAGCCGCGATAGTGGTTATCCCAGTAGGACATGCTGAAGGCGGTGATGGCAACGCCCGTGGTAAAGGCAATCGCCGGCGTCAGGCTCGAATTCGAGCCCTGATAGGGCACCTGAATATATGTCGCAGCCATCCAGCCGCGATAATTGGCAAAGGAAATGTCACACCAGCTGTAATCGGCAAGGCAGCCATTATTATAGATGCCTGCGCCAGCGGGAACCGTGGTGATGGCCGGGTAGGAGGTTGATGGCCCCGCCCTGAGATTGACATTCGTGGTTGCATAGGCGTTGGCGCCTGCAGCATGTGCCTGAAAGGCGAGCAGGCTGGTGGCCAGCGCAATGCCTGTTGGTTTCAGAAAATCTCTATACTTCATCGTGATCCGTTCGCTTGGTCAAAACTGGCCCTTCCAGATAACTATAGGAAAGGTGGCATAAACAAGTTCACAGGTGATTTAGACGGGATCACTTTAGTTTACGCTCCGCAAGACAGGCAGCATTTCTCTCGGCCGATATGGTTGTTTTCGGCGAAAGCCGTGACCGTTCCCGTCTTGCGGACCTGTCTGATCCGGCCGGATCATCTATCGATGGAAGGCGCGTGTGCTGCTGCCGCCATTGGGGCCGGTGCGGGTGACGGTGCAGCCCGGATCGCCTGCGCTTGTGCAGCTGCGCGTGCGCGTTGCCGTATTGCCATAGGCGCCTGTCGTGCTGCGGGTTGATGAGCAGCTGCCATCGGCGCAATTGCGGGTCTGGCTGGTCGAACCGCCATAGATACCGGTCGTCTGACGCGTGACCGAGCAGCCGGCATCGCTACAGCTACCGCTGGCCGAATGCGATGTGACGCGCGGTGCTAGCGGTGGCGGTGGGTAGGCGCGTGGTGGCGGGTAGGCTGCCCAGCGGCCATACCAGGGATAGGCGACATAATAGCGGTCCCAATAGGCTCTTGAGAATGTGACCACGGCGATACCGCTTGCAACGGCAATGGCAGGGGTGAGAATCGCGGGCTGGCCCTGGTAGCTTATCTGGATATAGCGGGCCGAAACCCAGCCGCGATAGCTGGCAAAGGAGATATCGCACCAGCTATAGTCGGCGAGGCAGCCGTGACTGACAAGGCCTGCGCCAGCCGGCACGACGGTGATCGACGGGTAGCTGGTGGCCGGCCCGGCCCTGAGATTGACATTACTGATCGCAAAGGCCGTCAGCGTTGCGGCATCAGCCTGAAAGGCGAAAAGCGCAGCTGCTGCCGCCAGGCATAATCTTCGAAACATTGGCAACAATCCTTGGTCTGTCGTCAGGCCGGTCAGTCGGCCAGCGCGAGGATTGTGCCATCAGATTCGCGTCTCAGGATGACGCGGCATTTTCACTTTGTATCGTTTTATTGCAGTGTCAGGCCGCAGCGGCCACCTGTTCCAGCCCGTAAGCGCGGTAGCCATAGATCCAGTCCATGTCGGCAGCCAGCGAGGCGGGGGAGCGGAAAGCAAGCACCAGGTCCCGGCCAAGACGGACCGGGCCGCTGGCATGATAGGCAAATTTGTTGAACTGGCCGCGCTTCTTCAGCTTGGCAAGGCGCGGACGGCGATGCGCGACAAAGGCCTCGAAAGCCTGCGGTGCGGACAGTTCCGCCAGAAAAGCGGCAAGTTCGAAGGCATCTTCGATCGCCATGGCTGCGCCCTGTGCCGAAAATGGCATCATCGCATGGGCTGCGTCGCCGATGATAATCATGTCCTTGTCATTGTGCCAGCTGCCTTCCCCCACTTCATAAAGCGGCCAGAAGGTTGGCGTCGCGTGGGAGAAGAGCTTCTTCAGCTGCGGGTTCCAGCCGGAAAAATGCCGTTCCAGTGCGCTTCGCCAGGAACTGTCGACGTCCGTATGCCAGGCCTCACCGGCACTGGCGCCAGCAGCTATGGCGACCAGATTGAAGCCGCCGACATCACGCAATGGATAGGCGATGAGATGCGCCTGGGTTCCCATATAGGCGGTGACCGACTCACGGTCGAGGAAAGACGGTGCGTCTTCCGATGCGAGCACAAAACGCCAGGCGATATTGCCGGAAAAGCGTGCTTCAGGCGCGTTTTCGACCTGCCGGCGCGAATGCGACCAGACGCCATCGCAGCAGATGACGACATCAGGTGTTTTGTCGCAAATCGCCGAAATGGCGGCGTGGGATGCCTTGTCGATCCGCGCGCCAAGCTTCAGTATTGTGAGAGGGTTGGCCTGGACTGCGGCCTTCAGTGTCGATTGCACTGTCGCCCGATGCAGAACGCCATAGGGCGCGCCCCAACGCTCGCGGGCATTGTTGACCGGGACATAGGCGACCTGACGCAGACTTGCGCCTGAGGCGAGCGCCACCCGGTTCGGTTCGCGCCACTGCGCGACAAGCGGCGCCAGCACATCCAGCGCATCGAGACAACGCGCGGCATTGGGTGAAATCTGCAGCCCGGCGCCGACTTCGACAAGCATTTCTGCCTGTTCGAAAATCTCAGACGAGATTCCCTGGCGCGCAAGCGCAAGCGCCGCCGTAAGACCTGCAATCCCGGCGCCAATGATGGCGGCATGTTGAACTGGCATTTTTGATCATCCTCCCTTGCCCCCGGAGGAACGCCTTCTATCAGGCGGCCTCTATCTCGTAGGCGCAGCCAGGCGGATTGGTTTCCTTGCCATGAAGCGCCGGCGAGT
The DNA here is from genome assembly GCF_006516955.1 of Martelella alba. Lineage (GTDB taxonomy): Bacteria > Pseudomonadota > Alphaproteobacteria > Rhizobiales > Rhizobiaceae > Martelella > Martelella alba. Next base: position 15,116 of record NZ_VHLG01000009.1, on the reverse strand, counting down.
ACCGGTAGAGCGTCGAGCAATAGGAACAGACAGCTTCGCTCTCATCGCCCATATCGATGAAGATATGCGGATGATCGAAGGGTGCTGACGCACCGACGCACATGAATTCCTTGACGCCGATCTCGATGACACGATGACCTTCGTCATTTTTGAAATGGGCAATCGGGTGGCCTGCCATTATCGTCTCCCGTTCCTTGAGCTTTCGGCCCGGACACTATAACTCTTCGAGACAAATGTGTAGTACCCCCGCGCAGCCGATGCCAGTGCTTTTGATCATTTGGTCACCGGTTTGCGGCAATGCGGTACAGAACGGACCGGAATATGAACCTCAACCTTCCTGAATTCTCCTTCTTTGAGCATGACGGCCTGCAGCTGGCTTATTTTGATGAGGGGGATCGCGATGCAACGCCGATTCTCCTGATTCATGGATTTGCCTCCACCGCTGCCGTCAACTGGGTGCATCCGGGCTGGCTGAAAACGCTGGGCGAGGCGGGTTATCGCGTTATCGCGCTTGATAATCGCGGTCACGGGCAGAGCGACAAGCCGCATGATTCGGAATTCTATTTTCCGCCGCTGATGGCCGGTGACGCGGCTGCTCTCCTTGATCATCTTGGGATCGAAAGCGCCCATGTGATGGGCTATTCCATGGGTGCGCGCAACTCTGCCTTTCTGGCGCTTGGTCATCCCGATCGCGTGCGCTCGCTGGTCTTTGGCGGGCTCGGCATCGGTCTTTGTGACGGTGTCGGCGACTGGGACCCGATTGCCGATGCCCTGCGCGCAGCCTCACTTGATGATGTGAGCGACGAGCGCGGCCGGATGTTCAGGACTTTCGCCGAGCAGACGCGCAGTGACCGGATCGCGCTTGCTGCCTGTATCGAGACATCACGGCAGAATGTGCCGCGCAACGAGATCGCCGAAATCGCCCAGCCGACGCTGATTGCTGTCGGTACAAAGGATGATCTGGCCGGTTCGCCGCAGACGCTTGCCGCCCAGATGCAGCATGCCATCGCGCTCGATATTCCCAATCGTGACCACATGCTGGCCGTTGGCGACAAGGTGTTCAAGGCGGCGGTGCTTGACTTTCTCAGGTCTGCCGAGGACTGAACCGGCTGCCGCCTGGCGAGAAAGTCACGGCAGTGTCATTGGTATTCGCGCCATCATGGCCTATATTCGCCCGAAATTCTTTTTCGAGGACAGGAAGGAGGCCATGATGGCCGCAAGCCCTGAAAAGAACCGTGATGAAAGCAGCCTGCAGAGCCTTGACCCGATCTGGGCGAGCCTGAAGGCCGAAGCGCAACAGGCGCTGGAGCGAGACCCGATCCTGGCGGCCTTTCTCTATTCGACCATTCTGAACCATCGTTCGCTTGAGGATTGCGTGATCTACCGGATCTGCGAACGCCTCGATCATCCTGACGTTCAGGCCATCCTTCTGCGTCAGACCTTTGATGAAATGCGTGCGGACTGGCCGGAATGGGGCGAGATCCTGCGCGTCGATATTCAGGCCGTTTATGATCGTGATCCGGCCTGCACGCGTTTCATGGAGCCGGTGCTTTACTTCAAGGGATTTCATGCGATCCAGACCCATCGCCTGGCCCATTGGCTGTGGAATAACGGCCGCAAGGATTTCGCGCTCTATCTGCAGAGCCGTTCCTCCAGCGTGTTCCAATGCGACATCAATCCCGCCGCGAAGATGGGCAAGGGGATTTTCCTCGATCATGCCACTGGTGTTGTCGTCGGCATGACGGCGGTGATCGGGGATGACGTGTCGATCCTGCAGGGCGTGACACTTGGCGGTACCGGCAAGGAAACCGGCGATCGGCATCCCAAGATCGGCCATAGCGTGCTGATCGGGGCAGGGGCCAAGGTGCTTGGCAATATCGAGGTTGGCGATTGCTCGCGGATTGCTGCGGGCTCGGTTGTGCTGAAGCCGGTGCCGCGCTGCTCGACGGTGGCGGGCGTGCCGGCGCGCGTGGTTGGCGCGGCTGGCTGCGCCGATCCGGCGCGCTCGATGGATCAGCTGATTGCGTCAGACGACTAAGGCATTTCCGGCGAAGACTGGATCACCGGAAATGCTCCGCCTCGATAGGGTGTCCACACCCGGCTGGCGCATTGGTTGCCAGCGATTGAGGGTGTGCATTCAGCGGAAAGTCAGCATGAGCGAAACTTTCCGCGACGAGGGTTTACACATGTGGCAGGCCCATGCCAAAAGCGCGGCCGCGTCCAAGGAAAACGGAGTTTTGTGGTGAAGGCAGACGAAATCAAGCAGCTCGACGCCTATTTCAAGCGTATGTTCGGCCCCCAGTTTTCGGTGAAGGCTCGTCCGCGAAAGGATGATTCCTGCGAGGCCTTCCGCGGAGATGAATTTATCGGTGTCATCTATCTTGATGATGAGGATGGCGACCGGTCTTATAATTTCTCGATGGCGATCCTCGACGTCGATCTCGAGGGCTGAAACCGGCCTTTGACGGCGGTAACCGATCTGACAAGAGGCCGTCCCGGAGTACCGGGACGGCTCTTTTCGTTTTGGCCCAGATAAAAAACCGGCCCCGCAAGGGGCCGGCAACATCAAATTTAGGTATAGAATAAAACCAGGTTATTCGAATAAGTTTGTCGAAACCGACGCATTACGAAATCATGGCCTTGCTGAAACGGGCATTTTGGGCCAATCCGAACATTGTCGGCTGAAACTGCTTGGTCGCCGCAGCCGTCAATCGCTTGCCCGTGCCATCAGATAGTGTATGAAGATCACGGTTTGATGACGTGTTCGCATCAAATTGCATCTATTGGCTGTTTCAACTTTATAGTACTTGATTTTACCGGGGTTTTTCGATGCCGCCTGTTTCCGATATTGTCGAACTTGTTGTGCTGCTGCTTGTCGCCGGTGGCGTTGCTGGTCTGCTTGCCGGCCTCTTTGGCATTGGTGGCGGTGCCGTGCTCGTGCCGGTTTTCTATCAGGCCTTTGCAATGGCTGGCGTTGATGAAAGCGTGCGCATGCAGCTTTGCGTTGGCACCTCGCTTGCCATCATCGTCCCGACCTCGCTGCGGTCATTCCAGGCCCATTACAAGCGTGGTTCCGTGGATATGGTGCTTCTGAGGCGATGGTTGATTGCGGTTCCCGTCGGGTCTTTGATGTCGACATTGGTGCTTGCCTATGCGCCGCCGGCGGTGGTCAAGTCTGCCTTTGCCGTGATAACGCTTCTGATCGCGGCGAAGATGCTGTTTCGCCGCCTGGCCGAGCTCAAGCTTGGTGATGATCTGCCCAAAACGCCGGCGCTTTATGGTTTTGGCTGGGCGATCGGCATGCTGTCCGGCCTGATCGGCATTGGCGGCGGTACGCTCAACAACACCTTCATGACCTTTTATAACCGGCCGATGCTGCAGGCGGTTGCGACTTCTTCCGGTGTCGGCGTGCTGATTGCGGTGCCGAGCTTCTTCGGCAATGTTTATGGTGGCTGGGGCCGTGAGGGCCTGCCGATCTTCTCGACCGGCTTCGTCAACTGGATCGCGGTGATCCTGATCATTCCGATCACCATGTATGTGGCACCGATCGGGGCGAAGCTGGCGCACAGGCTTTCCAAGCGCCAGCTGGAAATCAGCTTTGGTATCTTCCTGCTGATCATCTCCGCCCGCTTCTTCATCACGCTGATCTGATTTATCGGGCCGGGTGCCGGGATGCAGTTCGGCGCCCGGCCCATTCAGATGACCTGTGCTGACACGCCGATCAGCCGGCGGGAGCTGGCCCGTTTTGGGCCGCCCCTTCCAGAAATTCAAACAATCCCTGCAGCGGATGCTGGGGCGGTTCCGGTTCGGGCCCCGGTTCAGGTTCCGGCGGCGGTGGCGGCGGTTCCACGGGTCTCAGATCCGGCTCGTCAGAGGCGAGCAGATAGCCGTTGGCCGTGTCGATCATATGGTCAATGAGCTCTGTTCCATTTTCCAGCATGACTTCCTTGTAGCCGCCCTGCGGCAGTAGCCTCTGGACATGTGGCAAGAGCGAATCTGTGACTGTGCTTGTCATGGGGCGGTAGTGGCCGCTGCGATTTGTCCACCAGTCAAGCACGCCGTTGCAGAAGAGAATTTCACCCGCAAAAAGAACGTCTTCTCCCTTTGTTATGGAGGTATGTCCTGCAATTTGCAAGTCTGCCTCCAACGCCTGGCGTGCATGGGGAATATGCGTGCGGCCGATCAGGATTTCGTTCGGCGCGGAAGCTTTGATGGCAAAGATATAGGCACCTTCGGCACTGAGCGTTTTTGTTTTGCCGTCCTTGTTGTAATCGAGCCGGTATTGAGAGCCGTCCTTGCGCAGCCTTGCGATCTGATCGGGGCGGGCTTCTTCCTGCAGGCTCATGGGCACGCAGGTCTTGGCGCTGTTGATCGCCTTGATCTGCAGGTCGAGCAGCCCACGCAATGTTAACTGGTTCGGGCTGTGGCACGCATTGCCGCGGGACGGCTCGGGAGATGCAATTGATCGTGTTCTCGATGGTCGGGCCTGATCCACTGGATATACTGGAGCCGGGTTGTCTATGCCTAACCTAACGGGAAGCGACTGTGTCCTCATGTGTAAAGAATCCGCTATTATGTATTGTTATGTTTCGTGTTTAAATGGATTTTTACATATAATGTAATAACTTTTTCATAAGTATGAATTATGTATAAATTAATTTTTCCGGTTTTATGAAAATTGATCCACCGCGAGATGAAGTATTTCCTTTTCCAGCAATAGACGTTTCCATATGTCGGTTTGGCGGGAGGATGAAGAGTGGCGAACGTGCGGGTGGCCTTGCGCGTACCACTCGGTGAGGCAGGCGGATTGCTTCGTGCCTGCCTGTCAGTCAGTCAGGTAAAGCTGATCGGCGCGCATATCGACCGAGGTGAGGGTCGACAGGAAGCTCATGCCAAGCAGGCTTTGTGAAAGTTTGCCCTTGGCGACGACCATGGCCTGCACGTTACGGCGGCTGATCGGGCCGATCTCGATCTGGTTGAGTGTAACCGGTGCAGCGAGCGCAGAGCCGTTGGCGGTCTGCACCATCATCGAGAAATTCAGTGTGTTTGTGTCGAGGCCGATGCGCTTGGCGTCGTTGTCGGTGAGTGTCACACGGCTTGCACCGGTATCGACCAGCATATCAAGCGCATGGCCGTTTACGGTGGCGCGGGTGGCGAAATGGCCGCTCTGCCGCTTTCCCAGTACCACTTCCTCGTGACCGCTGGCGCTGGTGGTCACAATGGCACGGCCGGGCAGGAAGGCGCTCATCAGCCGGTCGCCGGCATTGCTGAAATCATTGCGGAAAACATAGGCTGCGGCGATAAGGACGATGATCACCGCCCAGATCAGAAGGTTGCGGATCATCGGGCCGATTTTCCGGCCTGAATGCAGAAAGCCCGATGCGAACATCGTCAGCAGCGACACGAAGATAACGGTTTGGGCGAAAGCCTCATTGTCGATGCCGAATGTTGTGCCGCCGCGCCCGATGGTCATCAGCAAAATCATGCCGGCGACAACGATAGCAATCAGGATCCAGAACAGGCGCATGCGGTTTTCCTTGAATATCCGGCACAGTCTAGATATCGGGCCTCAGCTGAAAAGCGCAAGGCCTGCAAGGAGGGCGATTTCGGCAATCTGCTCGCTGGCGCCGATCGTGTCGCCGGTATGGCCATCAATCTGCCGATGACAGCGCAGTGTGAACATGAAGACGGCTGCGAGGGCAATGGCGATGCCGCCAAGGGCGCCCGGCATCGTGCCGGAAATGGTGCTGGTCAGGACAAAGGCCGCAAGGCCGATCAGGAATGCGGCAAGCATTGTCGAAAACCCTGGCCGCCCAAGGCTTGCCGCCGCGCCATCGCGCCGCGCTGCGTGGAGGGCGTGCCAATGGCAAACCATGGCTGCACGTGAAAGGGCTGCGATGCCCAGCAGCAAAAGTGCTGCGGCAAGTGCGGAAACGCTTGCTGCGACGCTGGCCAGTGCCGTGGCCCGCAGCGTGACCGAGAGGACAAGGGCCAGCGTGGCAAAAGTGCCATTGGCGCTGTCCTTCATGATCGCGAGCGATTTTTCGCGGTCTCTCATGACCATCAGCCCGTCGGCACTGTCGGCCAGGCCATCCTCATGCAGTGCGCCGGTGAAAAGAACCGAAAGGCCGATCGCGGCGAAACCCGCAAGGTAGGGATTTGCGCCAAGCGGCAGGATGACAATTAAAACCAGCGCTGACGGAAGCGTGGCGATGATGCCGGCCAGCGGAAAAGCCCAGGCGGCTTTCGCCCCTGCCGGGCTGTTCGGGAAAAGACAGGCCGGAAGTGGCAGGCGGGTCAGGAAGGCGATTGCCTCGACGCAATCGGAGGTCAGACGATGTAATTTCATTCTGCGGGAACCCGATTCTCATTGATCGCGGTGTTGTCGCTGGCGTTATTGCCGATTAAGAAGCAGGCATAAAGTGATTTCCGGTGCGCCGCCACGGGCGGCACTGCTGCACCATTGAAGCATTCAAGGACAGATGCCCATGACTGGCCAGCCTTTCGACGATTTTCGCGATCTCATCCAGAACCTGCCGGGTGCCGACACGCCCGCGCTGTCGGCGGCTCGCAAGCGCAACGCGCAGCTGACCAAGCCTGAGGGCTCGCTCGGCCGTCTTGAGGAAATCGCCATGTGGCTTGCCGCCTGGTCGGGGCGAACCCCGGCCGTCAACAGGCCGATGGTTGCCGTCTTCGCCGGTAATCACGGCGTGGCGGCACAGGGCGTCTCGCCCTATCCGGCAAGCGTGACCAAGCAGATGGTCGATAATTTTGCTGCGGGCGGCGCGGCCGTCAATCAGATCTGCGCCACCAATGATCTGAGCCTGAAAATCTTCGATCTGGCGCTCGACTATCCGACCGGCGACATTACCAAGGAAGCAGCCCTTTCCGAGCGCGACTGTGCAGCCACCATGGCCTATGGCATGGAAGCGGTTGCCGGTGGTGTTGACCTGCTCTGCCTGGGCGAGATGGGCATTGCCAATACCACCATCGCCGCCGCCATCTCCATGGGACTTTTCGGCGGCAAGGCTGAGGATTGGGTCGGTCCGGGTACCGGGGCGGAAGGCGAGGTTCTGGCCCGCAAGATCCGCGCTGTCGATGAGGCTGTGGCGCTTCACAGGGATCATCTTGGCGATCCGCTTGAAGTATTGCGGCGTCTCGGCGGCCGCGAACTTGCAGCCATGGCGGGCGCCATCCTGGCCGCGCGCATGCAGAAAGTGCCGGTGCTGCTCGATGGTTTCGTCGTTACGGCTGCTGCGGCTGTGCTGAAGGCGGCCAATCCCCACGCACTCGATCACTGCCTTATCGGCCATGTTTCCGGTGAGCCCGGTCATCTGCGCCTGATCCAGAAGCTTGGCAAAACCCCGCTTCTGGCGCTCGGCATGCGGCTGGGTGAGGGTACGGGCGCGGCCCTGGCTGCTTCTTTGGTCAAGTCAGCGGCTGCCTGTCACACTGGTATGGCAACATTTGCCGAAGCAGGGGTTTCGAACCGCGACTGATACCGGCACAATCCCTGTCAGCCAAAGCTTTTGACGGGGAGATGTGCATGGCCGGAGGTCCGGTGGAAAAGGAAAAGGGTTTTCGCCATCTTGTGGCGGCGACCCGCTATTCGCTCGGGGGCGCTGTGCGGCTCTTTGATGAGGAAGCATTCAGGCACGAGCTGATCGCCTTCATTGCCGGCCTCATTCTGTTTCTGGCCGTTGGCGCCCAACTGATGCAGTTTCTGGTCTTTACCGTGCTGATGCTGGTCCTGTTTGCCGTAGAGGCACTCAATACCGCCATCGAGGAACTGGTTGACCGGGTGTCGCCGGAACATTCACTGTCCGGCAAACACGCCAAGGATCTGGGATCCTTTGCCACTTTCTGCCTGTTGGTGGCCAATGGGCTTTACGCGGCCTATGTGGTGTTTTTCTGAAACGCTGTTTCAGGCTGCGTGGGTTTCGCGGTGATTTTCCAATGCATCGATAATGCCTTCCTCAAGCAGAAGATCGAGGCTCGTGTCATCTGTCTTGTCGGCCGGTGCGGCATCTTGTGCGGGTTGACGGCTGGCACGGCGCGCAAGGGCTGCGGCCAGGCGTGACTTTGCGCTTTTTGTCTCTGCCGTGGCCGAGGCTTCAAGTGTGATGCTTGTCGGATCGAAAGGCAGGTGCAGTTCGGATGACAGCGGCAGGTCGATGGTTTGCTCTGTGCTGACAGAGGCTGAAAGCTTCAGATGTGCGACCCGGGCCATCGGCAGTTCGAGGATGGCTTCGGTTCCGGCTCCGGGGGCAGAATTCAATACCAGCGATGCCTGATGGGCTTCGGCTAGCTCGCGGACGATGGACAGGCCGAGACCAAAGCCCTGCGTGCTGGCGGCAACCTTGCCGCGGATGAAGGGCTCGGTGACGCGGGACAGCTCATCCTCGCTCATGCCGTCGCCCTGATCCTTGACGGAAAGATATTGGCCGCCGCTTTTGCTCCAGCCGGCGCGAATGACGATTTCCCCGCCTTTCGGCGAGAATTTAATCGCATTGGAAAGAAGGTTCAGCAGGATCTGGCGCAGGGCACGTTCATCGGCGTTGACTGGTACGAGGCCCTGTTCAATCTCGGCACGGATGGAAACAGCGCGCTGCGCGGCTTCAATGGCGGCAATCGTCATGGCGACATCAATGATGCCGGACAGGCGGATGCTGCGTTCGTCGAGCCGGTAATTGCCGGCCTCAAGGCGCGACATGTCCAGGACACCATCGATCATCGACAGAAGATGGCGGCCGGATTTGTGGATATCGCTGACATATTCGCGATAGACCGGGTTGCCGACCGGGCCCATCACCCCATCCTTCATGATCTCGGAGAAGCCGATAATGGCGTTGAGCGGTGTTCTCAGGTCATGCGACATGGCCGCGAGAAAGGCCGCCTTGGTGCGGTTTGCCTGTTCGGCATTGGCCAGCGCCTCGGCATTGGCGGTGCGGCTTGCCGCAAGGTCGCGCGCCAGAACTTCGCCCTCGGTGCGGCTATGATCGAGCTCGGTGTCGGCCTTTTCCATAATGCCGCTGAAATAGGCCATGAACAGCATGACGACGGCAATAACGACGCCGGTCAGAATGTCTGTCGGCAGTCTTGATGAAAGGGCGACGAAGGCAAAGGCGCTGGCCGCAGGCATGAAGATGTGGAATGCCGCCAGCCTCAGTCCTTTGGCCGAAATGGTCAGCACGACGAGTGCAATCAGCAGGACCGTAGCTTTGAGAAAGGGAAAGGTCAGCGGCCCGCAGGTCGGGCAATCAAACCAGGCAAGCAAAGCCCATATGCCACCAGCAAGCCAGAGCGCGCCGATGATACGCGCATGCCAGACTGTCGTCTCTTCACCCCTGGCAAGGGCGTCCTTGGCATTGCGCAGCAGGGCAAAGGCTGCAAGGCCGAGAACCAGCGCAAGCCCCGCCCAGAGTGTGATGGAAAGGTCATGGCCAAGATAAAGTACCGCCGCTGTCAGTGTGGCAATCAGAATGGCGGCAATGGGGCTCTGGCTGAGGATGCGGCCAACGGCTGCTCTGGTCTTGCCAATATCAGGCGTTCTGACAAAAGGTCTTGAAATTTCGGCCTCGGACATGTCAGAGCCGTCATCATTGCCTGTTGTCAGTGCTGCCTGTGCATGTGATTTGGCGTGTTTGAGCATGGTCGTCCCCATCATTACCAATGGTGAAGATAGGAGCGATTTGTTAAGAAAAACTTCACGTAAAGAATTCGTTAGTGCTGTTTTTTAAGGAAAAAGACAGCGGGAGACAAAATGACGGCGGAACGGATCGCTCAGCTTTCGCAGCGCATCGCTGCCTGCCGGATCTGCCGGGACCAGCCGGCCGGCGGTATGGGGAAAGCCCTGCCACATGAGCCGCGGCCGGTCTGTATCCTGTCCCGCAAGGCCAAAATCCTGATCGCCGGGCAGGCGCCTGGACTGCGCGTGCATGAAACGGGGCTGCCGTTCAATGATGCCTCGGGCGACAGGCTCAGGAACTGGCTTGGTGTCGGCCGTGAGGTCTTCTACGATCCGGGTCGCTTTGCCATTGTGCCAATGGGCTTCTGTTTCCCGGGCTATGACGCCAACGGCCATGACCTGCCGCCACGGCGGGAATGCGCAGCCTTGTGGCGGACCGAAGTGATGGCGGCCATGCCGCAGCTCGAACTGGTGCTTACTATCGGGCATTATGCGATGAAATGGCATATGGGCGAAAAATGCCGCAGAACCATGACCGATACGGTGGTCGCCTGGCGTGAGCCTTTCATGGTGAATACTGCGCCGCGCATTTTGCCGCTGCCGCACCCCAGCTGGCGCAATTCGGGTTGGCTGAAACGGAATCCATGGTTCGAGGCCGAGCTTCTGCCGGTGCTGCGGCAGGCCGTGAACGATATCGTTTCAGAATAAAATTCCTTCCAGTTGTATGAAAATCTGCTATATGCAGAAAAATATTTCACGGAGGACAGAAATGGATCGTCTGGATAGGAAAATTTTGCGCCTCCTGCAGGAGGATACCACACTGGCGGTTGCCGATATCGGCAAGAAAGTGGGCCTTTCGACGACGCCATGCTGGCGCCGCATCCAGAAGATGGAAGAAGAGGGTGTGATCAAGCGCCGCGTTGCGCTGCTGGATCCCGAGCGGATCAATGCCAATGTCACTGTTTTCGTTTCCATCCGCACCAACAGCCATTCGGTGGAATGGCTGAAGCGCTTCGCCGAGGTCATCTCCGGCTTTCCGGAAGTGCTGGAATTCTACCGCATGAGCGGGGATGTCGATTATCTCCTGCGTGTGGTAGTGCCGGATATCGCTGCCTATGACGCTTTCTACAAGCGCCTGATCGCCAAGATCGAGATCCGTGACGTATCCTCCTCATTCGCCATGGAACAGATCAAGTTCTCGACCGAGTTGCCGCTTGATTACATGGTGCTGGAACCCAGCAAGGGTTCGGGCGAATAGGTGATTGTGGCTATGGCGCTGTTCTATTCGCACTTGCGTATTAATAGGTAAGGCGTAATCATGGCAAAGCGTGTGCTGTCGCTCTCGATTGCCGCGCAGATTTGGCTTTTTGACGATTGTTAATATCCGGTTCTGGCTGTGCGGATGCTGTCTTGTCGGATCGGTGTAAATGGGGAATGCACTCTTGAAGACGTCACTTGTTCTTGCCTTGCTTTGCTCTGGCTTGGCACTGCCAGCCTTTGCCGCCGACATTACAGCGGTGCCTTATGACAACAGCGCTGCCATGGCCGCGCCCGCCACGATGGACTGGACCGGCTTTTATCTCGGCGCCGGCGGCGGCTATTCCTGGCTCCACGCCAGTTCGACCCTTCCGGGCGGGGGCTCTGTTTCGGATGATTTCAATGGCGGCATGGCGTCGGTCTTTGCCGGTTATGACTATCAGTTCGACAACAAGCTGGTTGTCGGTATCGAAGGCGACGTGATCAGGCAATGGAATGAGAAGACCTATGCCGTTCCCTATGTCGGGACCGAGAAGATCGGCGCGGAATGGGGTGGCTCTGTGCGCGGGCGGCTTGGCTATGCGCTCGGCAATGCGCTGCTTTATTCCACTGGCGGTCTTGCGATCCAGAGCGTGCACGACCAGATCGGTTCCGATGACAGCACATCGACAGTCTATGGTTATACATTTGGTGCCGGCGTAGACTACGCCTTTACCAGCAGGCTCTTTGGCCGCATCGAGTATCGCTATACGGGCTTCCCGACGGCCTCGATCAGCGGTGGCCTTCTTGCTGGCTATGGCAAGGCCGATCTTGATGTTCACAGCAACACGGTGACGGCGGCGATCGGCCTGCATTTCTGACCTTTGCGGATGTGCGGAGATCTTTTCGCAATATCGTTGATCTGAACGGGATCCGGTGCTTCGGCGCCGGATTTTCCTTTACCGCTGCTGGCTTTTTCTTTATCAAACGGCGCATTCGCCCGATGCCTTCTGATCAGCCTTTCTGGTTGCTGGCAGGCGATAATCCATAACCGCGCCGTTTGCTACGCTGGCGGCCCGGCAATCACCACCCGCATTCGTTGGCGGGACTGGCTTAGGAGAAGATGATGTCTGAGCAGATTTCCCTTGTTTTTCCAGATGGTTCCAAGCGCGACTACGCCGTCGGCACGACCGGCCGCGATGTAGCGGAATCGATTTCCAAGTCGCTGGCCAAGAAGGCCGTAGCGATTGCCCTTGATGGTGAATTGCGCGATCTCGCCGATCCCGTCGCCAATGGCCATGTTGAGATCGTTACCCGCACCGATGACCGCGCGCTGGAGCTGATCCGGCATGACGCAGCCCATGTCATGGCTGAAGCGGTACAGGAATTGTGGCCCGGTACCCAGGTCACGATCGGCCCGGTCATCGAAAACGGCTTCTATTACGATTTCGCCCGTGAAACGCCCTTCACGCCGGAAGATCTGCCGCGGATCGAAAAGAAGATGAAGGAGATCATTGCCCGCAATGCGCCCTTCACCAAGGATGTCTGGTCGCGCGACAAGGCCAAGCAGGTTTTCGCTGACAAGGGCGAGGCCTACAAGGTCGAGCTTGTCGATGCCATTCCCGAAGATCAGGACGTCAAGATCTATCATCAGGGCGATTGGTTCGATCTGTGCCGTGGCCCGCATATGGCCTCGACGGGGCAGATCGGCACGGCCTTCAAGCTGATGAAGGTGGCCGGTGCCTATTGGCGCGGCGACAGCAATAATCCGATGCTGACCCGCATTTACGGCACGGCCTGGGCCGATCAGAAACAGCTCGATGCCTATCTGACCTTCCTCGAGGAGGCCGAGAAGCGCGATCATCGCCGCCTCGGCCGCGAGATGGACCTGTTCCATTTCCAGGAAGAGGGTCCGGGAGTCGTGTTCTGGCATTCCAAGGGCTGGCGCATGTTCCAGTCGCTGACGGCCTATATGCGCCGCCGGCTGGCTGGCGATTATGAGGAAGTCAATGCGCCGCAGGTGCTCGACACGTCCCTGTGGAAGACGTCAGGCCACTGGGAATGGTACCGTGAAAACATGTTCGCGGTCGCCTGCGCCGATGAGGAAGCGGAAGACAAGCGTGTCTTCGCGCTGAAGCCGATGAACTGCCCCGGCCACGTTCAGCTGTTCAAGCATGGTCTGAAGTCTTATCGCGAACTGCCTATCCGATATGCGGAATTTGGTGTCGTTCATCGTTATGAGCCGTCGGGTGCCATGCATGGCCTGATGCGCGTGCGCGGCTTCACCCAGGACGATGCCCACATCTTCTGCACCGAAGAGCAGCTGGCCGAGGAATGCCTGAAGATCAATGATCTGATCCTCTCGGTCTATAAGGATTTCGGCTTTGAGGAAGTCGTGGTCAAGCTCTCGACCCGTCCGGAAAAACGTGTCGGTTCCGATGACCTGTGGGATCACGCCGAAGAAATCATGACCGGCGTTCTGAAGACGATCGAGGAGCAATCCGGCGGCCGCATCAAGACCGGTATCCTGCCGGGCGAGGGCGCGTTTTACGGGCCGAAATTCGAATATACGCTGAAGGATGCGATCGGCCGCGAATGGCAGTGCGGCACGACCCAGGTCGATTTCAACCTACCGGAACGTTTCGGTGCCTTCTACATCGATTCGAGCTCGGAAAAGCGTCAGCCGGTCATGGTTCACCGCGCTATCTGCGGTTCGCTGGAGCGTTTCCTCGGCATTCTGATCGAGAACCATGCCGGCCATATGCCGCTGTGGTTCGCACCAATGCAGGTCGTGGTCGCGACGATCACGTCGGAGGCTGATGACTACGGCCGCAAGGTTGCTGACCGTCTGCGCGCTGCCGGTCTTTCCGTTGCAACCGATTTCCGCAACGAGAAGATCAACTATAAGGTCCGTGAACATTCAGTCGCCAAGGTGCCGGTAATCCTGGTTTGCGGTATGCGCGAGGCAGAGGAAGAGACGGTCAATATCCGCCGGCTCGGTTCGCGCGATCAGGCCTCTATGACGCTTGCCGATGCGTTGGCCACGCTGGTCGATGAGGCAACGCCGCCGGATCAGGTGCGGCTGAAACAATTGCTGGCCTCCTGAAATCGCGTGTTCTGAATGAGAAACGCCGCCCCGGTCAACGAGGCGGCGTTTTTATTTGGCTGAAGCATCAGGCGGAAAGCTGAAGTCGCATTTCCACCGATCGGATACAATCAAACAGAAAGCCGGACCACAGGCCGATGACCCGGCTTGGTTGAGAGACGCCAAGATCGCGCGCGGAACAATATGTGGGAACGCCGAACAACCCATTCCGGCAGAGCGGAGTAGGCTCAGGCTGCTGCCAGCTGTGCCTCAACAAAAGTCTACGCGTTTTCGCCCGGACAGAAAATGCGAGACTCTCATGATGATCCGTCGCAGGCAAAGAACGGAGAAATGAAAGCTGCGCTCCCGCCAGTTCTTGCCGTAGGAACGGGTGTGTCCGCGCTCGGATATTCCGAAATCGCTTTCAACCTGTCCGGCACCGCTGCCATCAAACAGGCGGCGCTGGATGCAGAGCGCCGGTGCCATCTGATATATTCTGAAGGCGCGGGCATTGCCGTAAAGCGGGTTGAAAAGCGCTACATCGATTGGGCATTTCATCGGTGTGGAATGCTGGAGGGCTTTTTCGGCCCCCTGGCGGCTGATGATGTAGGCTGCCGTGCCAGCGTGATGGCTCCGCAAGCGATAGATGCCGCGTCCCTCGACCGTTTTGCATGGTCGCTGCGCGATGGACAGCCGTTTACGCCAGGTCTCCAGCTTGATGATATCGACGTCTTCAGGAACCCAGGCGAGGTGTTTGAGAATCGCGCCGCTTCCCTCTCCGAGCACCACGTCATCTTCAAGGATAATTGCGTGAGGTTCCTGCGACGTCAGCAGTTTTTTCCACGCCGCGACATGGCTGACATAGCAGGCGACTTCCTCTGGTGACATCTCGAAGCCGCCTGCCGCCGGATATCGGCATAGGCTATCTGCTGCAGTTTTTGGCATCAGTTTTCCGTCGCAGGCCTGAATGCGTTGGAACTTTAACCGTTGCAATTCCAGATTTTCCTGGATTTTGGTAAGTCTGTCTTGTTGCCGATCAAGATTTATAACCATTAGCATCGAAATAGACCGCACATAAATTTTTTGATTTATGCGGTTTAAATTTTT
>NZ_VHLG01000008.1 GCF_006516955.1 Martelella alba | reverse complement strand
TATGTCAAATAGATTATCAATAAATAAAATCTATATTATATATTTATTATATAGTATAATTATAAATAATTTGATTTATGCAAATTTTTTTTAATTATAAAATGTGTAATAGACATTTTATATTTCTATTATTTGTGAACTTTGTTGATTTTTATTTGTTTTTTTGATTTTATATGAATGTCAATCTACGGTTTCACCGGATAGATTGTCATTGTTGATATCGGCTTTGTCGTCGCCGGTCAGCAATTCGATGATTGCGTTCTGGCCGGATGTTACGGTGAAATTCTTCTCGAAAACATCCTCCTTGTTACGTGCAACCGCCGTGTAGCTGCCCGCAGCCAGAACCAGCGAGGGGTAGGCGCTGTTGCTCTCGGTCAACACGTCGCCAGATGCGCTGAGAACCGTCCAGGCGGTATCGGCAAGCGCTTCGCCATTATGGGTGGTTGCAAGCCGCAGGCTGACTTCGGCGGCTTCCTGTTTCAACGTCGCCTCGGTCAGCTTCCCGGCATCGACATGCAGTTTGGCGGATGTCTGAGCGTTGAGGTTACCATAATTGGAGACGACTTCGTAGTCGCCCTCCGGCAACCGAATGATGGTTTCCGGCTTGATCTCGTCCATGATCAGGTTTCGTTTGCCATTCTTGTTCTGGAAGATATTGAACGACAGAAGATTGGCCTTGGCGGGAACGGCCTCGCCAAGAACAGCGTTCAGCACCAGGCCACCGGCATTGAGAACAAGGGTCTGGGTATCCTTCATGCCGCCTTCCGGGATGACGACCTTGCGTGTGACCGTGGCATGGCCGAAGGCGCAATTGATGTAATATTCGCCGGGGGGGATGGAAAGCGTTGCCGAGCCGCCCTCCGCCGTGGCGACCAGATCCAGCTTGCCACCCTTTGGTGCGGTGCGGAAAATGCGCCAGGTAATACCGGTCGAGATCGGTGCGCCGGAATCGGTCAGCCGCGCCTCAAGTTTCAGCGGTTCCGCGTTGACGCCTGGCTGGCTGGAAAAGGGGTTCTTGGCCGCGACCGGGCTGGCGAGCGTCAGTGAAAGCGCGATGAGTGAAAGCGCGATAGCGGCCGCACCAAGGGCCGAAATATGTCGATTAAGCCGCTGCATCATGTCTGCCGGTTGACTCTGTTCCTGTGGAAGCCCACTTGAAAAGCAAGTTAAAGGCCTTTTCAAGAAGTTCCCATTCGTTTTGCCTAATCCCGTGAGGTATTCCCCTTGTCTGACCGAAACGAAGCCGTCATCGGTTTTTTGACCGCCCGTCGTTCGACGCCTGTTTTGCAGCTTGCCGAACCCGGTCCATCGCGTGAGGAGCTTGGTACGATCCTCAGGCTTGCCGCCCGTGTGCCTGATCACGGAAAGCTTTCGCCCTGGCGTTTTGTCGTTTATGCGGGGACAGCCCGTGATGACGTCGGTGAGGGGCTGGCGGAGATTGTCCAGGCCGATGATCCATCTGCCAGCGAAGAGCGTCTGGCGTTGGAGCGAAGCCGTTTCACCCGTGCACCGCTTGTTGTTGGCGTTATAAGCTGCGCGGCGGTTCATCCGAAAGTCCCGGTCTGGGAGCAGGTCATGTCGGCAGGTGCTACCTGCTACAACATGGTCCTGGCCGCCAATGCCTTTGGCTATGGCGCAACCTGGCTCAGTGAATGGTATGCCTTTGATGAGCGTGCCTTCCCGCTTCTGGGCGTGGGAGCGGAGGAGAAAGTCGCTGGCTTCATTCATATCGGCACCCGCACCGAGCCGCCATTCGAGCGTGTCCGTCCCGATATGGATGCAATCGTCACGTGGCGCGGGGAGATCTGAACGGTGTTCTACATGACAGACACGAATGCCCACGGCCTGCCGCATGATCCATTCAAGGCGATTGTTTCGCCACGGCCGATCGCCTGGGTCGGGACACGCGACGTTGAAGGCCGGGCCAATCTCGGTCCCTATTCATTTTTCAACGCTGTTGCTGATCAGCCCAAGCTGGTAATGTTTTCCTCCAGCGGCATGAAGCATTCGCATGACAATATCGCGGCGACGGGCGTTTTCACGCTCAGCCTGGTCGGTCGCGAACTCGCCGAAGCCATGAATATGACGTCAGCGCCACTGGAAGCCGGTATGAGCGAGTTTGATTTCGCCGGGCTGACTGCGGTTGATGGCCAGCTGGTTGATGCGCCTTTCGTCGGCGAGGCCTATGCCGCGCTTGAATGCCGGCTGACCGAGATCATCACGCCGAAGACGCTTGATGATGCGCCGACGCCGAACCGGATCATCTTCGGTCAGGTTGTCGGTATTCATATCCGTGAAGATGGACTGACGGATGGCCTGCTTGACATGGCGAAAGTGCGGCCGCTGGCGCGGATGGGCTATCTTGATTATTGCGATGGCGGCGAGACCTTCCAGATGCGCCGGCCGACAGTCACCAGAGGCTAATCCCCGTCAGGGGGCGGCAAAGGCGGCCTTGATGGCGCCGATATGCGCATTGTTTTCGGCAAGTTTGCCGGAAAACCCGGTATTGGCGGCGAAGCGGCAGGCATCGTCAAAAGTCTCGGCAATGCCGTTGTCGCGGGTAAAGTCGATCGCCGGAATGCCGAGCATGCGTGCGGCCATCATGGTGGCGACAGCGCCATGGCGGCCGATATCGCCACTTCCGGCGAGGCCGGAACAAAGATTGGCGGCATCATAGCCGAGGGCGATGACACGGCCGGGACGGCGTACGAAATGACCGGCATTGAGCAGCCCTGCGCCATTGTCGCCGATCATGGCGATAAGGGCGATGGCGCCCTCGGTGCGATCAGCGCGTGCTTCCGCAAGGCGAAGCAGTGTCTCCGCCATCTGAATCTGGGCGACATTCTCAACCCCGCGCAGGATGATCCCGTCAGGACCGGCACCAGCAGCTTCGCAGAACTGCGCAACATTATAGGCCCGCGAGATTGGTTCGCAGATGAGAAAGACGGGAAGGCCGGAAAAGCGGATCCGTGCCGCGTGGACAAGGGCTGGCAACGTGTCGGCGTTATCCTCCGCCTTTGCGGGAATACAGATGCAGTCTGGAACTGTGTCAGTGGCGAGCGGTGCTGCTGCGTCATTGACCAGCCTGCTCTTGAGCCAGACTTTCATGCCTCGGATATCCATGCCGATGCTCCAATCCCGCTTTTCCGTCAGTGCGACTGAGAATGCCTGAATGTAAGCAGGGTTCAATCGTGCGCGCCGACTTTCCACTGCTATATGACAGTTTTGCGGCATTGAACGTCCGAAATTGCCATTTCGGCAGGTTTCGGCTAGGAAGGCGTTGCGGAGCCGGTCAGAATGTGAAAGGCGACGGCGTTTCGTCGTCGGTCGTCAGTCCTTATTGCGTCCTCGGAAATTTCCCCAATGCTTCGCCGTTTCTTTTCCTATTACCGTCCCTATCGGGGTCTGTTCATCCTTGATTTCGGCAGCGCCATCCTGTCTGGCCTGCTGGAGCTTGGCTTTCCGATTGCGATCCAGATTTTCATCGACCGGCTACTGCCTTCGCGTGACTGGGGGCTGGTCGTCATCGCCGCTTTCGTACTGCTCGGGATCTACATCTTCAATACCGGTTTGATGGCGGTGGTGACCTATTTCGGCCATCGCCTCGGCATCAATATCGAAACCGATATGCGCCGCGCTGCCTTTGCTCATGTGCAGAAGATGTCGTTCCGCTTTTTCGATAACAACAAGACCGGACATCTTGTCGGGCGGTTGACCAAGGATCTCGAAGATATTGGCGAGATTGCCCATCACGGGCCGGAGGACGTGTTCCTTGCCGTGATGACATTTGCTGGTGCCTTTGCACTGATGGCTTTGACCAACTGGCAGCTTGCGCTGATGACGGCGCTGGTTGGGCCGGTGATCGGCTGGGTCATTACCCATTACGGCATGCGCATGACGCGCAATTCCTCTGAAATTTTCCAGCGGGTGCGCGGTTTCAATACCCGGATTGAAGAAAATGTCGGCGGCATGCGTGTGGTTCAGGCCTTTGGCAATGAGAATCACGAAGAGCGGCTGTTTGATCGCGACAATCGCAATTATCGCTTCACCAAGCTGAAAGGCTACTGGTTCATGTCTGCCGGCATGTCGCTCTCCTATATGGGAACACGGCTGGTGCAGATGATGGTGATGGTTGCTGGCGCCTGGTTCGTGATCACCGGTCAGCTTTCGGAGGGTGGCTTTGTTTCCTTCCTGCTGCTGGTCAATGTGTTCATGCGGCCGATCGACAAGATCAACGCCATGCTGGAGCTTTATCCCAAGGGTGTGGCAGGCTTTAAAAGTTTCACCGAACTCATTGATATGGAGCCTGATATTGCCGACGCACCGGATGCTGTTTCTATTAGCGGCCTTGCTGGTGCTATCCGTTATGATCGCGTCGGTTTTTCCTATTCGGTCCAGGGACGGCCGGCGCTTGTCGATATCAGCCTCGATATCGAACCCGGTGAAACGATTGCCTTTGTCGGTCCGTCAGGGGCTGGAAAGACTACGATCTGCTCGCTGTTGCCGCGCTTTTACGAGGCAACCGGCGGGGCGATCAGCATTGACGGAACCGATATCCGCGCCATGACGCTTGCCTCACTCAGAGCCTCGATCGGCATTGTTCAGCAGGATGTGTTTCTGTTCGGCGGAACGGTGCGGGAGAATATCGCCTATGGCCGGCTTGATGCTACGGATACAGAAATCATGGACGCCGCGCGCATGGCGCGTCTTGATACCGTCATTGACGCCATGCCGGACGGGCTCGATACGGTGATTGGCGAACGCGGCGTCAAGCTTTCCGGCGGTCAGAAACAGAGGCTTTCGATCGCGCGGATCTTTCTGAAGAACCCGCCGGTTCTGATTCTTGACGAGGCCACTTCAGCACTGGACAGCGAGACAGAAAGGGCGATCCAGCAATCGCTGGAAGCACTTTCAAAAGGCCGTACCACGCTGGTGATCGCGCATCGGCTGGCGACGATCCGCAATGCTGATCGTATCGTCGTGGTTGATGCCGGGCGGATTGTTGAAAGCGGCAGTCATGCAGCGCTGATCGCTGCCGGTGGTGCCTATGCACGGCTCCATGCCGCTCAGTTTGGTGCCGTCGGGGCGGATATCTGAGGCAAGACAAAAGCCGCCGGGAGCGCCGGCGGCTTCAGGCTGCTGACAAAGCCATTCATATTGCACGTTTGAGATGGAACTGACCCTCCCTCCGTCGTCATCCCCGCGCTTGTCACGGGGATCCAGATAAGGCATTGAATAGACAAGTCCTTTCGCCGCGCGGACGCGCGGCGGCTGGATGCCTGTGGACCAAGCACAGGCATGACGCCAGAAAAAGGGGCAAGGTTTATCAACAGTCTGAAGCCGCCGGGAGCACCGGCGGCTTTCATCGTTTTCAATCACCGGGACCGGCAGATCAGGCAGCCTGGGAGGCCTTCTTTTCTTCTTCGCGCATGGCGATCAGGGCAGGGGCCCACTTGGCCAGCTCGTCGAGCATCGCCTTGGCGCCCTGTTCGGTCAGTTCATTCGGGGTGAATTCACCCTGATCATTGATGAACTGCGGGAAGAACGGGATCGGAACGCCCTGCGGAATGGCGTGGATGTTGAGCGCGTTCAGCTGCAGGCGCAGCGGCATGGCGGCACGCAGGCCAGCCGAAACGAAAGCATAGCTCATGATGCCGGCGGGCTTGTAGGCCCATTCCTTCACCAGAGCCTGAAGTGCGTTCAGAAGAGAAGCGGGCGGGAAGCTGTCATATTCCGGTGTCAGGAAGACAAAAGCATCGGCAGATGCAACGCTGGCGCTCCATTTCTTGGTGTGCTCATGCTCATACTGCTGCATGACCGGGTGGTTGGCTTCGTCAAGCAGCGGCAGCTTGAAATCGGCCAGATCAACCAGTTCAACTTCGAAGTCGCTGTTTTCGCGTGCGAACTTCTCAAACCACTTGCCAATGGTGGGGCCAACGCGACCGGGGCGCGTGCTTCCGATAATAATGTTCAGTTTCAAAATCATACTCCTTGGATCGTGTTCCGGTGCTGGGAGGGGGCACCGAGGACAGCCCCTGAGGGTGGGAGGTCCCTGGGGCGCATGGGGTGGTCAAAAAAAGTGACCTGGTGTAAGTAAGCGTAGTATGAACCATGCGCAAGAGCGTAAAATTGAAGGACCAGGTCATATGAATTTGACTGTCCCCAGAACCACCCGCCTGAGCGGCGCCTGCGGCCGTGTCGCACCGGTGCTGCAGCGCGTCGGCGACAAATGGACCGTGCTTGTGATTGTTTCGCTCGATCATAACGGGCCAATGCGTTTCAACGCGTTGAAGCGCAGTGTTGATGGGATCTCGCAGCAGATGCTGACGCGGGTGCTCAAAGCGCTGGAGCGCGACGGCATGGTCAACCGCACCACTTATCCCACGACGCCGCCTCAGGTGGAGTATGAGCTGACCGATCTTGGCCGTTCTCTCAGCGTTCCGGTACTGGCGCTTGGTGACTGGGTCCTCGATCATCTCGATGAAATCGACCAGGCGCGTCAGCGTTACGATCAGCGTTGAAAGCAAATCGCCGGCTTGGTGCCGGCGATCTGGGTGTTTGCAAAATATCTGTCCGGCTCCGGACAGATATATATCTCACCCGCGGGTGATGTCGGCGATCGTCTGATTCGCTGGCGGCTGCGGTGCGACAGGTGCTGAAACCTGCATCGTGCTTGCTGGCGGCTGCTTGACGATGATGCGGCTGCCGGCGGGAACGCGATTGTAAAGATCGATAATGTCCTGATTCAGCATGCGGATACAGCCGGACGAAACGGCCTTGCCGATGGAATTCCATTCCGGATTGCCGTGGACGCGATAGAGCGTGTCCTTGCCGTTCTCGTAAATATAGAGAGCACGGGCACCGAGCGGGTTCATCAGGCCAGCTTCCATGCCGCCGTTCTTTTCCGAATATTTCTTCAGTTCGGGATCGCGGGCAATCATTTCCTGCGGCGGGAACCACTTCGGCCATTCCTGCTTCCACTGGATCACGCCTTCTCCGCCCCAGGAAAACCCGGCGCGACCGACACCAACGCCGTAGCGCATGGCGGTGCCATTGTCTTCAACCAGATAAAGGAAGCGGTTTGTCGTATCGACCACGAGTGTGCCGGGAGGCTCGCCCGTCGGGTCCTTGACACGCTGGCGCAGATATTCCGTACCGATCTGCTGCCACGGAACAGCCGGGATTTCAAATCCGCCGTCTGTTTCCGGACCATACATCAATGCATAGTTGGTTTTGGGTTCTGGAGGGGCAACCGTAGTGCCGGTGCTTGCGCACCCAGCGAGAGCAGTTGTGGTGACTAGTGCGCCGAGCAGGAAACCCCTGCGCGACATTTTCATATCGAACAGCATTCGCGCCTCTTGTTAGGATTGACTACAGACAGCCATTGCTTTCCGTCAGCCAGCCGTCAACGCAAGAAATGGTCACAAGTTCGCGAATGGGTGCGTTTTTTCTCAGGTGTTGCGAATGGGTCGCCAAAATTATCGCAGTTACCGGGAGATATCGTCTGGCGCTAATATTTGTTCAGCTTTTTATCGGCTGAGCCAGGCAGGAATATCACGGTTTCGCTCCGGCTCCGGAGAGATCAAAATCTCTGAAACAATGATTCAGGCAGTCCCCTTTGCTCTGGTCCTGCGGGCAATGAGGCGGTTGCGATCTCGGGCAGATTTTCTGTCAGAAACATAGCTCGCCGTGGCCGTGAACCGAGGAAGGAGGCAGGCTTTCGCCTCCATCCTTCACGTCGCCCTGTGGCCTTCAAGTTGCTTTGTGTCGCATGGGCCGCAAGGCTTTGCCTTTAGCGGCTGCGCCGACGGGCCGAGGGCAGGAGCCCTTCACGCTGTGCCAGCTTCTTCAGCATCTTGCGATGGCGACGCTGAGCCTCGGCAGCCTGGCGATTGCGCCGTTCCGAGGGCTTTTCATAGGACCGCCTTGCCCGCATTTCACGGAAAAGGCCCTCTCTTTGCATCTTCTTCTTCAGCACACGCAGTGCCTGATCGACATTGTTGTCTCGTACAACGACTTGCAAAAGATACTCCTTTCTGGATTTTCCACGGAAACCGATCCACCGAAACAGCATGTTTGATGCGATCTTGAGGCCCGGAAGCAGGTCCGGGAAGGGCGGTTGGAATCCGCGTTGGCCAAAAACAAAAAGGCCGGGTGAACCCCGACCTCTCCTGCGCCGCAGCCAATAAATCCGTGGCCAGCCGAAACTGGCATGAACAACACGGCGCTTCCATCAATCCGGGGGATCGATGATTTCGAAACCTGCCATCAGGCAGGGAGTGGCTGATTACTCAGCCTGAAGGTTGTCGGCCGAGCTCTTGCCCGAACGCTTGTCCTTAACGAGCTCATAGGTGAGCTTCTGACCGTCGGAGAGCGAACGCATGCCAGCGCGCTCAACAGCGGAAATATGAACAAATACATCAGCACCACCATCATCAGGCTGAATGAAACCATAACCCTTGGTGGCGTTGAACCATTTAACGGTACCAGTCGACATAACGATTTCCTTTCAAGTAATCGTTTTGGGCTCCGCGGTACTTTGCGGCGTGGGATCGATCTTGAAGGAAATCTGGCGGCATCCCGAAGGACACACGAAGAAAGTCACTAGCAATAGTCGATGCGCCTCATATAGAGCTTGCGCCTCGTCAAGGCAATGGGCTGCGCGTAATTTCGCCGCCGATATTCTTGACTTTAGTACGTGCTAAATATCGAGATTCTCGGCGAAGGCGGCATTCTCCTGGATGAAGCGGAAGCGGGCGTCGGCCTTTGTCCCCATCAGTTCTTCCACCGTTTCGCGCGTACCTTCAAAATCGATTTCATCGATCTTAACCCGCAACAGCGTGCGCTTTGAAGGATCCATAGTGGTTTCCTTCAGCTGCGCCGGCAGCATTTCGCCAAGACCCTTGAAGCGGCTGACCTCGACCTTGCTGCGGCCCTTGAACATGGTGTTCATCAATTCCTCGCGGTGGCTGTCATCGCGGGCATAGGCGGTTTTACCGCCCTGGGAGAGCTTGTAAAGCGGCGGTACTGCGAGGAATAGGTGGCCCTGACGGATCAGTTCCGGCATTTCCTTGTAGAAAAAGGTGATCAGCAGCGAGGCGATATGGGCGCCGTCGACATCGGCATCGGTCATCACGATGATGCGCTCATAGCGCAGGTCTTCCTCGCGATATTTGTTGCGTGTGCCGCAGCCGAGCGCCTGAATGAGGTCAGCAAGCAGCTGGTTGGAAGAGAACTTTTCCCGTCCGGCCGATGCGACATTGAGGATCTTGCCGCGCAGCGGCAGGATCGCCTGATTGGTGCGGTTGCGGGCCTGCTTGGCCGATCCACCGGCCGAATCACCTTCGACGATGAAGATTTCGGCACCGGCGGCCGAGTTCTGCGAGCAGTCGGCAAGCTTGCCCGGCAGACGCAGTTTCTTGACCGCTGTCTTGCGGTTGACCTCGCGCTCCTTGCGGCGGCGCAGACGCTCTTCCGAGCGCTCGACCACCCAGTCGAGCAGCTTTTCCGCTTCGGCCGGATTGGCCGAAAGGTAGAGATCGAAGGGATCGCGCAGGGTGTTTTCGACAATGCGCTGGGCTTCGACGGTTGCCAGCCTGTCCTTGGTCTGCCCGACAAATTCCGGCTCGCGGATGAAAACCGACAGCATGCCGATGGCCGAGATCATCACGTCGTCGGTGGTGATCTGGGCGCCGCGCTTGTTGCCGATCATTTCGGCATAATTCTTCAGCCCGCGCATCAGGGCCTGACGCAGCCCGGCCTCGTGCGTGCCACCTTCCGGCGTCGGAACCGTATTACAATAGGAATGGACATTGGGATCGCCGCCATACCAGGCAACGGCCCATTCGACGGCGCCGTGTCCGCCGGTCTTTTCCGTTCTGCCGGTGAAGATTTCGCGGGTGACGGTGAAATCCTTGCCGATGAGATCGGCGAGATAATCCTTCAGGCCGCCGGGGAAGTGGAACTCGGCCCTGTCTGGCAGGTCGTCCTTGCCCTCGACCAGAGAAGGATCGCAGGACCAGCGGATCTTCACGCCGCCAAACAGATAGGCCTTGGAACGGGCCATGCGGAAAATCCGCGCCGGATCGAATTTCGCGCGCGGCCCGAAAATCTCTGCATCAGGATGGAAGCGTACCCTCGTGCCGCGCCGGTTCTGGATCGGGCCGAGATCCTCAAGCCCGCCCTGCGGAATACCGCGCGAAAAGGTCTGTTTCCACAGCCGCCGATCAAGGGCGACCTCAACCTCGAGCACATCAGACAGCGCATTGACCACCGAAACGCCGACGCCATGAAGGCCGCCCGAGGTTTCATAGGCCTTGCCGTCGAATTTACCGCCGGCATGCAGCTTGGTCATGATGACTTCGAGTGTCGATTTGCCGGGAACCTGGGGATGGTTTTCCACTGGGATGCCACGGCCATTATCGGTGACGGTCAGAAAGCCGTCCGCATCGAGATAGACATCGATCAGCGTCGCGTGGCCTGCAACGGCCTCGTCCATGGAATTGTCGAGCACTTCGGCGAAGAGGTGATGCAGCGCCTTGTCGTCGGTTCCGCCGATATACATGCCCGGGCGCATGCGCACCGGCTCCAGCCCTTCCAGCACGCGGATCGAGGATGCGCCATAGCTGCCATCGCTTTCGGATACGTCGCTGCGTCTGGTACTGGCCGGCGCGGGCTCCGGTGCTGAAACCGGCGCCGGTTCCTGCTGGTGGCGAGACGGTTGCGTTCCGGAAATTTCAGCAAAAAGATCGTTCTTGTCGTCCATGGGTCGCGGTTTTCCAGACTGTCAGCCAAACGGGTGTGACGGGTTCATCACCGAATCACGTCGCCATTTTGACAAATATTTGCTTGCGGAGCGAGCATGCGCCAAATTGTCGCAGCCAGGCCTGCATCCTGTTCCGATCCGGTCCGTTTCCGTGGCGGCATCTGATGCGTAGCCGGGGTGCGTGTTTTCGGTCCTGGAACATTTCAATCGATCTCTAACCGATTTAGCGGCGGGATTGCAAATGCAGCTTTTGGTTTGCGCCAGAACAAGGAAGCGCCCGAGGGCTTCTCCTAGAGCTCCGCCTCGGGCCGCGCAGTTGAAAGAGCCAAGCTTGTTTGACGTTGGCCGGCTAAGATAGAACGACGGTGCGTTCCGCTTCAGCGCTTGCGGATGCATTCAATTTGTAATGGCTGCCGATAAGGGCATGAAGCCACGGGAGAAACCGGGAATGACATTTCAGCTCCGTCCGATGGTCGCAGGCAATTGGAAGATGAACGGGACGCGGTCCTCGCTTGATCAGATCCGTGCCATTGCGCATGGTGTGAGCGGCCCTCTTTCAAAGAAGGTCGATGCTCTGATCTGCCCGCCTTCGACACTTCTTTATGTCGCGACGACGCTGACCGTGGATACCCATCTTCTGATGGGCGCGCAGGATTGCCACCAGAAGGCCCGCACGGGTGCGCATACCGGTGATATCTCAGCCGAAATGATCCGTGATTGCTTCGCGACCCATGTGATTGTCGGCCATTCTGAGCGTCGTAGCGAACATGGCGAAGACAATGCACGCGTCTCATCCAAGGCGCGTGCTGCCTATGATCAGGGGCTGACGGCGATTGTCTGCATTGGCGAAACCCGCGAGGAGCATTCCGAGGGGCGGACACTCGATGTACTTCATCAGCAGCTGTTCGAATCAATGCCCGATGATGCCGCACCGGAAAATACGGTGATCGCTTATGAGCCGGTCTGGGCGATCGGGACGGGCCAGACTCCGGGCGCGGACGAGGTGGCCAAGGTTCATGCCGCCATGCGCCGTGATCTGGAAAGCCGCTTCGGCGAAAAGGGAAGCAGAATCCGCCTGCTCTATGGCGGCTCGGTCAAGCCCTCCAACGCGCCGGAACTTCTGAGTGTGCCGGATGTCAATGGCGCGCTGATCGGCGGGGCCAGTCTCAAGGCGGCAGATTTCCTGGCAATCTATCAGGTTTATGATCGCCTGCTGGCCTGACCGGTATCCATCGGGCTTACCTGTTCTATTGAAGCGCAGGGCGAGAGCGCCTATCTTGGCGAAGTCTTGGGACCTTTGGCTTGCCTGTTGGCCACATGCGGGCGCGAACCGCCGGTTTGATTGCAAAAAAGGGTTGGATTGCGTGCGCGCCTCATGTAGAGAGGCGCCAAAGAAAGTTGCAAAGCTCCGCCAGTTGCGGAGCCGGATTGGACCTTCATGCAGACGGTATTGATTGTTATCCACCTGATCATTGTGCTGGCACTTGTCGGCGTGATCCTTATCCAGCGTTCGGAAGGCGGCGGCCTCGGCATTGGCGGCGGCTCCGGTTTCATGACCGCACGCGGCACAGCCAATGCACTGACCCGCACCACGGCTATCCTCGCCGCACTGTTCTTCGTGACGTCGCTGGGCCTCAGCGTTCTGGCCCGTTATCAGGGCACGCCTTCCGATATTCTTGATCGGATCGAGCAGAGCACGCAGAGCGACAATGGTCAGGGTATCCTCAACCAGCTCGGCGGTTCGGCGACCGGTACGGACGCGGCTCCGGCGGCGGATGGTACCGCGGTGCCGACGACCGATGGTACGGCAGCTCCGGCAGATGGCGCAACGGCTGCACCTGCCGACAGCGGACAGCCTGCCGTCAGCGTTCCGGCGCAGAATTCGAACGCGACCGGCGTTCCGACAGGCGACTGATCGCCGATCGATAAACGGATTTCCTCCGGCGGGTCCAAAGCCCGCCGGATTTTCTTTGGGCAAACAGAGGCGCTACGGGGTGCATCTTCCTTGGGGATGGTGCGCGGCATGACGCCTGTTTGTCATTTGATGTGTGTAAGCCGGGCTGAAATGATTTTTGGCCCTAGCGGAATCGGGATAAAAACGGTATCGGAATAAGCCCATGGCGCGATATATTTTCATCACCGGCGGCGTGGTTTCCTCTCTTGGAAAAGGCATAGCCGCAGCAGCACTGGGAGCATTGCTGCAGTCGAGAGGCTATAGAGTCCGGCTGCGTAAGCTTGACCCCTATCTCAACGTTGATCCGGGCACGATGAGCCCCACCCAGCATGGTGAGGTTTTCGTCACCGATGATGGTGCGGAGACGGACCTCGATCTCGGTCACTATGAACGCTTCACCGGGCGTTCGGCGACCAAGACCGACAACATCACCACTGGCCGGATCTACAAGAATATTCTCGACAAGGAGCGGCGCGGCGATTACCTCGGCGCAACCGTTCAGGTCATTCCCCATGTCACCAACGAGATCAAGGATTTCGTGCTGGAGGGCAATGAGGATTTCGATTTCGTTCTATGCGAAATCGGCGGGACCGTCGGCGACATTGAAGCCATGCCCTTCATGGAGGCGATCCGCCAGCTCGGCAATGATCTGCCCCGCGGCAATGCGATCTATATTCACCTGACGCTGATGCCCTATATTGCCGCAGCCGGTGAGCTGAAAACCAAGCCGACCCAGCATTCGGTCAAGGAACTTCAGGCGCTTGGCATTCACCCCGATATTCTGCTGGTGCGCGCCGACCGGGAAATCCCGGAAGCAGAGCGGCGCAAACTATCGCTGTTTTGCAATGTGCGTGCATCTGCCGTCATTCAGGCGCTCGATGTTTCCAACATCTATGATGCCCCTCTGTCTTATCACCGCGAGGGGCTGGACGACGAGGTTCTGGCCGCTTTCGGCATTGACCCCGCGCCGGTACCGCGCATGGAGGCCTGGCAGGAGGTTTCCAACCGCATCAAGACCCCTGAGGGCGAAGTCTCGATTGCCATTGTCGGCAAATATACGGGCCTGAAGGACGCCTATAAATCGTTGATCGAGGCGCTGCATCACGGCGGTATCGCCAATCGCGTCAAGGTCAAGCTGGAATGGATCGAGTCGGAGATCTTCGAGAAGGAAGACCCGGCACCCTATCTGGAAAAGGTCCACGGCATTCTGGTGCCGGGCGGTTTTGGCGAACGCGGTTCGGAAGGCAAGATCAGGGCGGCCCGTTTTGCCCGGACCCATAAGGTGCCCTATTTCGGTATCTGCTTCGGTATGCAGATGGCCGTCATCGAGGCGGCGCGCAATCTTGCCGGCATTACCGATGCATCCTCGACCGAATTTGACCGCAATGCTTCCGAGCCCGTTGTCGGCCTGATGACCGAATGGGTGAAGGGTAACAACCTGGAAAAGCGCAGCGAAACCGATGATCTCGGTGGCACAATGCGGCTTGGTGCCTACAAGGCCCGGCTCGGTGCTGAGACCAAGATTGCCGAAATCTATGGGACGACGGAGATTTCCGAGCGTCACCGTCACCGCTATGAGGTGAATTTCGGTTACCGTGAAAAGCTGGAATCCTGCGGGCTGGTGTTCTCCGGAACCTCGCCGGATGGCATTTTGCCGGAAACCATCGAATATGCGGATCACCCGTGGTTTATCGGTGTGCAGTATCACCCTGAACTGAAGAGCCGCCCGCTGGCGCCGCACCCGCTGTTTGCAAGCTTCATTGAAGCCGCTCTGGAGCAAAGCCGTCTGGTTTGACGGCTTTTGCACCGCTCTACGTGCATGAAAGCCCGGCCGCTGTGCCGGGCTTTTTCGTGTCCGGCGCGCGGTGATTTGATCTGGCCCCTTGTGTTTTCGCAGCAGCGATGGTGAAAAGGGGCTCGAGGCTATCAGCGCCTTCCTGCCTGACCCCTCATCTCCGGCCATTGC
Organism: Martelella alba; assembly: GCF_006516955.1. Lineage (GTDB taxonomy): Bacteria > Pseudomonadota > Alphaproteobacteria > Rhizobiales > Rhizobiaceae > Martelella > Martelella alba. Next base: position 174,028 of record NZ_VHLG01000008.1, on the reverse strand, counting down.
CACTCCCCTTGCCGGTGCGCCACGCGCGGGAAACGCTTCTTTACGGGGCGTTTGAGACGAGATGGAAGACTGACACATGTTCGAGAGCGACAATGCTCGCTGGCTGGATCTTGCCCGCCCGCCTTATCTGGCGGTCACGACGATGATTTCGCTAGGTATTGGCCTTCTGGCCTTTAACAGTTTCCTTGTGTCGACGGCACTGCCAAGTGCGGTGGAGGAAGTTGGCGGCGCGGCGCTGATGTCGTGGTCGATCACGCTTTATCTTGTATTTTCGATTGTGGCTGGCGCAGGCTCTGCACTGGTCAAGCGCCGTTTCGGGGCGCGCCGCTCTCTGATCGCCGCCGCCTTCCTTTTCATCCTTGGTACCCTGCTGGCCGGTTTTGCGCCCTCCATGGAGGTGATCCTTCTGGGGCGCGTGTTGCAGGGCGCAGGCGAGGGGATCATTGCCGGCATTTCCTATGCGCTGATTCCCGCCTATTTTCCCTCCCGGCTGATTCCGCGGGTTTTCGCCACGGAAGCGCTGGTCTGGGCATTTTGCGGCTTTTCCGGGCCCTTCGTGGCCGGAGCGCTCACCGAATGGGTGTCATGGCGCTTCGCCTTTCTGATCAATGTCCCGGCCGCTCTGATCCTGATCGGGCTTGTCCTCATGGCTCCGCGCCAGCAGGATGAAGAGGCTGGTGATCCCGTTCCGCCACCCTTCCTGCGCCTGGGATTGCTTGGTATCGGCATGCTGCTCGTCAGTCTGATCGGGCTGGATGGACAGCCGCTTGCCAAGATCGGGCTGCTGGTCGCCGCCCTTGTGGTCATTGCGCTTGTCTTTGTGCTGGATCGGCGCTCGCGCTTTCCGGTCCTGCCGGATCAGGCTTTTTATCTCACAACGCCGCTTGGCCTCGGTCTCTGGACCGTGGTTCTCATGCCGCTCGCGCTGTCAGGCAATACGGTCTATGTCGTGTTTCTGCTGCAGGAGCTGAAGGGGTTGAGCCCGCTTGGCGCTGGCGGGATGAACGCACTGATGTCGCTGTCCTGGAGCCTTGCCGCAATTATTGTCTCGGGGATCGCCGATCGCGACTGGCAGCGCCGTCTGATCGCCATCGGTCCGCTGGTTCTGCTTGGCGGAAGCCTGGTCATGCTGCTTGCCTGGTGGCAGGAAAGTCTGGTGTTGATCGGGCTTGGCCAGATCTTTCTCGGTGCTGCCTTCGGGCTTAGCTGGGGCTATCTCAGTCAGGCGATGATGGATATTTCACCCGAATCCTCGCGTGACCGGACCTCGGTTTTCCTGCCGACATTGCAATCGGTCGGCTTTGCCTTCGGGGCTGCCTTTGCCGGCATTGTTGTCAATGCGCTGGGTTTTGCTGCCGATGCTGATCATGCCACGCTCAGGGTGGCGGCGCTCGGTCTCTATGGCTTTGCGGCATTTCTGGCCGTGCCGGGGGTCATCGCGGCGTTTCGTGTGATTGCCTTGCTCAAAGCACCGTCACCGTCTTCCGACGAGGCCGCTCTGGTCACGGCGTTGGCAAAGCAGAAGCCTCGCTTCTGAGCAATTCTGCGAGCGTGCCGGCTGAAACCGGTCTTGCAAGCGCAAAGCCCTGCAGCGCATCGCAGCCAAGTGCGCGCAGGATCTCTGCGTGTTCTTCCGTCTCGACGCCTTCAGCGATAACGCGGATATTGAGCGCCTGGGCGATATCGATGATTGCCTTGACGATCTGTCGTTGATCGGGTTTTGCCACCAGCGGGAAAATAAGCTCGCGGGCAATTTTCAGCGCTGACGGGGCGACTTTCAGCAGGCTGACGATCGAGGTGTAGCCGGTGCCGAAATCGTCAACCTCGATATTGACGCCAAGGTGTCCGAATTCTTTGAGGTTGAAAGCACAGATATCGTCGTAGCGATCAAGGAAGGTTGATTCCAGCAGCTCGAATGTCAGCATGCCCGGCGTTACGCCAAGTGCAATCAGGGAGTCGATCAGTGCCGGATCGCTGAGGCGACGCGGAGTAAGATTGACGGACATGCGTGGTGGCTTGAGACCGCCAGCCACAAAGCGCTGGTAGTCTTTTACCGTGCTTTCGAGGATACGCGCATCAATCATGCTCGTTACATTGAGCCTATCGGCAAGCGGAATGAAACTGTCGGCACTGGCAATCGTTCCATCGGGCTTCTGCCAGCGGGCCAGCACTTCAACGCCGCTGATGCGTCCGGTTCGGGCGTCAAATTGCGGCTGGTAGAAGGGTATGAATTCGTCACGGTCGATGGCGCGCAAGAGCGCATCGGCCCGCGCCTTGTCCTGCGCCGCGCGCTGGCGCTCGGTGCTGTCGTAGAGCGCGACGCAGTTTCGCCCCATGGATTTCGCCCGCAGCAAGGCGATATCGGCATTCTGCATTAGCTCGGTCGCGCTGAGGGTGACCGGCACTTCGCTGAGCGCAATCCCGATGCTGCCGCCAGGCCGCTCTTCACCATCGCCAGTCAGCACGGGCTTGGACAATTCAGCAATGATACGCCGTGCCAGGGCGATAAGTGCTGTACTGTCATCCTTGTAGCTGGCAATCATGATGAACTCGTCGCCGCTGACGCGGGCTACGAAATCATTGTGGCGGCAGAGGAAACGCAGCATCGATGCCGCACTGCGCAAGATATTGTCGCCAGTCACATGGCCATGGGTGTCGTTGATCGACTTGAAGCCGAAAATGTCGATGTGCAGCAAGGCGACACCAGTGGTATTGGCTGTGGCAATCTCAAGCCGGCGCTGTAGCTCAGCCTCAAGATAATTGCGATTGGGAAGGCCGGTGAGGTAGTCATGCAGAACGGCGTGTTCAACGTCGGAGCGGGCGCGATCAAGCTCGAAATTGCGGGCTTCTGCCAGCTGCTTCGCCGTCAGCAGTTCCTGGCGCAGGCGCGCCTCCTCGGTCACGTCCCAATTGACGCCGATAACGCGCTCCTGGCCATCTTCACCGCGGTAGCGCCGCATGCGCGAGTGAATGTGGCGTAGCGCCTTGTCGTTCTCGCGATAGATCCGATAGTCATCGGAGATTGTCACGTCAAAGGGCTCGCCGTCATGGCCGTGGCGTTCAATGCGGGCAACATCTTCGGGAAGGGTCAGACTGCGCCAGCGCGTGTGGCTGACGGTATCGGGGTGATCGTCGATGCCGTAAATTGTCAGCATACGTTCGTCCCAGAAACCGTCACGGCTCATGGCATCAATGTCAAAGATGCCGATCTGTGAGGTTTCCAGCGCCAGTTCGAGCTTGCGCGTGGTGTTTTGCAGCAGGGCTTCTGCTTCCTTACGCTCCGTGATGTCCCTGTCGGTGCCGATGATCCGCGAAGGGCGACCGTCATCGTAGAATTCCACCGCATCGCCGCGACACTCGATCCAGATGTAGTGGCCGTCGGCATGCTTCTCGCGATATTCGAAATTCATAAAGGCAGGGTTGCCGATCTGCTGCTGCTGAATGGCATAGCGAACCCGCACCCTGTCGTCAGGGTGAAGCTGGTTGAGCCAGTCTTCGGTCGTGGCAAAGGGCATCGTGCTCGACAAAGCGGTGAGGCCACGCATCTGGTGCCAGGTTGGTGAATAGTATTTTTCGCCGGTGCGGTAGTTGTGGTCCCATACCCCGAGGCCGGAAGACATAAGGGCAAAGTTCCAGCGTTTGGCGCGCTTGGTCGCGTCCCGCTCCAGAATGCCCTCGGCGTCGAGTTCGCAGATATGCAGCAAAATGCGGCGTTGCGGGGCTGTTGTACCGGAAAGGCTCAGCGGGGCGGCAAGGGCCAGCACCGAGCGGCTGTTCTGCGCCGGCCTGTCGAGGCGGGTGATGATGTAGCGGGCCTTCTCATCGCGCCGTCCGATCCTGCGAAGAAAGCTGGTAAAGGCAACACGGTCCTCGGGATGGACTGCTGCGGCAAGTCCTATGACCTCGTCCTTGACCGGTTGAAACAGGTAGGTAAAGGCCGTGTTGGCACCGAGAACATCCAGCGAATCAGCATCAATAAGGGCAAATCCGATTGGCGAGCGCCCAAGTATAACCTCTGCGAAACCGAGATTGTCGCGCAGAAAATCCTCCAACGGTTCGGCAATCGATGACGTGATCACAGTTTCTCCGGCCAGAACACCCGCTTTTATCCCTTCGGAGTAAACGAACATGACTGGCTTTCGTTCCCGGAAAAGGGCAAGGCCAAAAAAGTTCGCCATCCGCAAGGGATGATACCAACAGTATAAATCGGCAGGTCGCCCCGCCCTTCGCCAATTGTACGCAATTGGTCAAAGTAGTGGAGCCGAATTGGCAACGGAAGTCAATTGTGGGTTTTTTTGCCGCTTATGCCGAAAGATCAAGCAGGCAGGCTGGCTAGGAAGCGGGCGAACATCAACGTTCCTTCGGGCCAGGGACCAAAACCGGCCTGCTCATTGACGTGTCCGGCGTCGCCGACATCGTGAAATTGCGAACCCCAGGCATTGGCGAGCGCGCCCGCATGGTCGAAAGCGCCGAAGGGATCATTGCGGCTGGCAATCAGGATGCTCGGAAAGGGCAGGGGATCGCGCGGGTAGGGACCGAAGGTCATCAGGTGTTTCGGACGGATTTTCGGATTGTCCGTCTCCGGCGGTGCGACCAGAAAGGCGCCTGCGATTTTTTTCTCAAAAGCAGGGATGGAATGAACCACGGTCGGGATGCCGAGTGAGTGGGCCACCAGCACGACGGGCCGTTCAGCGCGATTGACCTCCTCGACAAGTTTTGCCGTCCAGTCTTCAAAGACGGGCTTCGACCAGGCTTCCTGCTCAACGCGCCGGGCGGTCGAAAGCCTGTTCTGCCATCGTGTCTGCCAATGTCCGGGGCCGGAATTGGTGTAACCTGGAACGATGAGGATTTCCGCTTCTGAGACTTTCATGATGTCGAATGCTTTGGTTTTCTGTTGCCATTCAGTGTGGGGCGGCGTGCTGAGACCGCCCCTACTGACTTTTAATCAGTCGGTTCTGGCTGTCACGCCTCACCGAAGACACGACGGAAAATCGTGTCGACATGCTTGGTATGATAACCGAGGTCGAACTTTTCGCGGATCACCTCTTCGCTCAGCGCCTTGCGCACATCTTCGTCTGCCAGCAGTTCTTCGAGGAAATCCTTGCCCTGTTCCCAGACCTTCATGGCGTTGCGCTGAACCAGGCGATAGGCGTCCTCACGCGAGACACCGGCCTGGGTCAGTGCGAGAAGCACGCGCTGGGAATGGACAAGGCCGCGGAACTTGTTGAGGTTCTGCATCATATGCTCGGGATAGACCAGCAGCTTGTCGATGACGCCGGTGAGTCGCGCCAGCGCGAAATCAAGCGTAACGGTCGCATCCGGGCCGATCATGCGTTCGACGGAAGAATGCGAGATATCGCGTTCATGCCACAATGCGACATTTTCCATAGCTGGCAGGGCATAGCCGCGGACCATGCGCGCAAGGCCGGTCAGGTTTTCGGTCAGCACCGGATTGCGCTTGTGCGGCATGGCTGACGAGCCCTTCTGGCCCGGCGAGAAATATTCCTCCGCTTCCAGCACTTCGGTGCGCTGCAAATGGCGGATCTCGATGGAGAGACGTTCAACCGAAGATGCGATGACGCCAAGCGTTGCGAAGAACATGGCGTGGCGGTCGCGCGGAATGACCTGGGTGGAAACCGGCTCGGCCTTCAGCCCCAGGGCTTCGGCGACATGTTCCTCGACACGCGGATCGATATTGGCGAAGGTGCCGACAGCGCCCGAAATCGCGCAGGTGGCAATTTCCTCGCGGGCAGCGACCAGACGGTCCCGGCAGCGGGAAAATTCTGCATAGGCCTGGGCCAGCTTGACGCCGAAGGTCGTCGGCTCGGCATGAATACCGTGCGAACGGCCAATGGTGACAGTATCCTTGTGTTCAAACGCGCGGCGCTTGAGGGCTGCAAGCAGCCCGTCGAGATCTTCCAGCAGCAGGTCGCTGGCGCGCACCAGCTGCACATTGAAGCAGGTGTCGAGCACATCCGACGAGGTCATGCCCTGATGGACAAAGCGGGCATCGGGACCGACGATCTCTGCCAGATGGGTGAGGAAGGCGATGACATCATGCTTGGTGACGGCCTCGATCTCGTCAATGCGGGCAACATCGAAGGTCGCAGCATTTCCCTTTTCCCAGATCGTCTTCGCCGCGCTTTCGGGGATGACGCCGATCTCGGCAAGTGCAGTACAGGCATGCGCCTCGATCTCGAACCAGATCCGGAACTTGGTTTCCGGAGACCAGATCGCGGTCATTTGGGGGCGGGAATAGCGCGGGATCATGGGTCTTGTCCTTGTCAGCAGCTTCTTTGCGTTGCGCTTAGCAAAGTCGGGCCATGCTTTCAACGCGAGAAGCCATGCCCGGCCGGTCAGCAGGCGGAAATCACGCATGTTTCCCGCCTGCTGCGTCCGTTTCCTTGCCTTTTTGCGCTAAGGTTAAGGCAAAAAGGCAGCCGCCTTAGCGGCAGGCGGCCCGGATCGCCTCAATGGCGGGGGCGTAGCTGCCATTTTCCGGGCGGCCGAAAATGGCCGAGCCGGCGACAAGCGCGTTGGCACCAGCCTCGGTAACGGCACCGGCCGTATCGGGCGCAATGCCGCCATCAACCTCGAGATCGATCGGCCGGTCACCGATCAGTGCATTGGCCTGACGGATCTTTTCCAGCGTTGCCGGAATGAATTTCTGGCCACCGAAACCGGGATTGACGGTCATGATCAGGATCAGGTCGACGTCATCAATCACATTCTCGATCGCTGAAACCGGCGTGGCCGGGTTCAGCGCGACGCCGGCCTTCTTGCCGAGCTGTCGCACGGTCTGCAACGAGCGGTGCAGATGCGGGCCGGCCTCGGCGTGGACTGTGATGTAGTCGCAGCCAGCCTTGGCAAAGGCTTCGATATAGGGATCGGCAGGTGCGATCATCAAATGGCAGTCAAACACCGCATCTGTATAGGGGCGCAGCGCTTTGATGACCGCAGGACCGAAAGTGATGTTGGGAACGAAATGGCCGTCCATGATATCGAGATGAACCCAGTCGGCGCCCTGATCGATGACGGTTTTTACTTCATCGCCAAGGCGGGCGAAATCCGCCGAAAGGATCGACGGGGCAATATAGGTCGGGCGTTTCATCTTGGCACTCCAGAGGTGGATAGGGCTCTTTCCGGTCCGAAGCCGGCGAGCCTTACTGCTGATTTTTGCCGCTGGCAACGGGCACGAAATGGTCGTTTTGCCATTGCTGCAGCGTGAAGGAATTGCGGTTGAGATCGCTGTCCTCGCCAAAGACAACTTTGCCCATGGCAGTATCGAATGTGCCATTGGCCAGGATCGGGGTGAGGGCGTCAGGCTTGCCTTTTGCCGCCTGAGCTGTCTTGGCGGCAATCTCCACCGCTGCGGCTGCGGGAATGACATAGCCTTCGACGACGATATTGGCTTTTTCCGCCGCAGCGGCGATCGTTTTTGCCGGTGGCAGCTGAGCATAGACGGGCAGCGCCATCGCCTGCACGCCGTTCTCAAGGGCAACCGGTTCATTCTGGGCGCGCATGGAATCGCCTCCCATAATGGTCAGATCCGCCCCGGCGTTCCGCGCGTCGCGAGCGATGATTGCAATATCATTGCGGTCTCCGCCGATGAAGATATTGGTTGCTCCGACCTGGGCGAGACGTCTGACGAGCGAGCGCTGTTGCTCCTGTGCCGGGCGGAATGTGTCAATCAGGACTGGCTTCAGGCCAGCACTTTCCAGCGTGTTGCGAATGGTGTTGACGCTTTCGCGATAGGAAATTGTTCCATCATCCAGAAGGGCTACCGGCTTGCCGGCCCAGCGTTTCAGAAGAAGCTGGGCGATGGCTGCGGGCTGCTCCTGCTCGTCGGGTGCCAGACGAAACATCGGCCAGCCATTCTTTCTGGCATCATTCATTAACGGCGATGAGCGCACTGAAACGGTAATGGCCGGGATTTTCGCTTGGGCAAGGCCGGGCAAGGCAGCATCAAGCGTTTCGGAACAGAGAAAGCCGATTGCGATCTCCGCGCCGGCCTTGATCAGTGCGGGCGCCACGTCGGTACCGCTATTGTCGCAGGGTTCGTCAATGAAGGCGAGTTTGACGCCGGATTGTGCGGCCTGAAGGCGTGCGCCGTCTTCAATCTGCTGACCAAGAATGGCATAGGGCCCCGATTGCGGTGCAACGACGCCAATCACGGTCTGGTTCTGGGCGGCGAATGCCTGCGGGCCGGCCGACAGCGTCATGGCAAGCAACCAGCAGGTGTGAAACAGGGCGCGACTGGATTTCATCATACGGGCCGTCTTGCTCAAGCGTGCTGTTCATCTTCCGGTTCGTTTCTGTCATACCCCTTGCCATGGCCGGGAGCAACGCCGTAAGTAGGCCAGCCACGTCAAAGCGCCGGCCGAACGGGCGACTAGAAATGACAAGACGAAGTTTTCAAGCTTCCAGCGGAGTGAAATCTTGACCAACGACACATCGTCGCTTTCCAGCCGTTATCGGGATGCCATGGCGCATTACGCCGGGCATGTTCAGGTTGTTACCACGGCATCCGGCGGGGCATTGCGCGGGGTGACGGCAACGGCCTGCTGTTCCGTATCCGATGATCCGCCCACCGTGCTGGCCTGTGTCAATCGTCACAATGCCCGCAATGTGATCTTTCAGGAGAGTGGCAATTTTGCCGTCAATAGCCTGTCGAGTGAACAGCAGCCATTGGCTGATCTCTTTTCCGGGCGCACAGGTGTCGAAAATGACGAACGCTTTGATCATGCGGTCTGGGAATATGGCGTTTCCGGTGCGCCGATCCTTGCAGGCACCATGGCCACATTCGACTGCCAGTTGATCGAAGCCCGGGAAATGGCGACCCATTTTGTGCTGTTCGGTGCTGTTCAGGATGTGCGGATCGGTTCGGATCGCGAGCCGCTTCTTTACTTTGGTCGGGCCTATCGCCGGTTGGTAATTTGATGATCGTCATTTTGTTGGCTGATTTTGGTCAAAAAATAGACTTGACCAAAAAAGAGGCGAGTTTTAAGATCGGGGCATATTACAACGAGTAACAAATATGTCTGTTTCTATCGCCTTTTTGATGAAGCTAGGCCTATTCTAGCAATATTGCATCGCCTGCATCCTATTTGACCATGCAATTAGAACCGCCATTCGCTCCCAGAATGGCGGTTCTTTCTTGTGTCTGTGCAATTGGGAGCATCGGGCGAAAAGGTAGACGCCGGTTTTTCGCCAAACGGATGCTCTCGGCAATGCTTGATCAGGCCTTGGCGCCGATCAGCATGAAGGCGGGGATATCGTCGCCAAAGCCGACCGGTGTCGGCTCGTCATCGCGATCGCGGCGGCGCGAACGGCTGCGGTCATCATTTGCTGCGCGCGCTTTGCTGCTGCGCGTTTCAGATGATTTCTGTCGTGTCACGGATTTCTCCTCGGCTTCAGCCTGTTTGGGGGCTGCTGCCTTGCTCGCCTTCTTCTCGGTGCTTTCGGGTGTCTTGGCGGATTTGTCTGCGCCTTTGCCACGGCGGGTCCGGGGCTTGGGGGCCTCTTCCTCTTCGGCACCAAGTGTCGAGAGGTCGCCATCCAGCCAGTCGATCTTGCGGTCGATCAGTTTCTCAATTGCATCCAACGGCTTCACATCCTTGCGGGTGACGATGGTAAACGCCGAGCCCTTGCGTCCCGCGCGGCCGGTGCGGCCAATCCGGTGCACATAGTCTTCGGCATGAATGGGAACATCGAAATTGAAGACGTGGCTGACATCGGGGATATCGAGACCACGGGCGGCGACATCGGATGCGACCAGCAATGGCAGTTTCCCGTCACGGAAATTCTGCAGGATCGTGGTTCGCGAATGCTGATCCATGTCGCCATGGAGCGCGCCGGCCGAATAGCCGTGGCGCTGAAGCGAGCGCAGGAGATCGGCAACCGATTTCTTACGGTTGCAGAAAATGATGGCGTTCTTGAGTTCGCTTTGGGTGTCGATCAGCGAGCGCAGGGTTGAACGCTTTTCGTAATCCTTGACACCGGAAGCCACGACCTTCTGCTCTACCGTTGCGGCTGTCGAGGACGGCGGAGCGACCTCGATGCGGGTCGGATTCTGCAGGAAGCGGTCGGCAAGGCCCTGAATTTCCGGCGGCATCGTCGCAGAAAAGAACAAGGTTTGCCGCGTGAACGGGATCATCTTGGCGATGCGCTCGATGTCAGGAATAAAGCCCATGTCAAGCATGCGGTCAGCTTCATCAATGACGAGGATTTCGACGCCGGTCATCAAAAGTTTGCCGCGTTCGGCGTGGTCAAGCAGGCGGCCAGGTGTGCAGATCAGCACATCGGCGCCGCGCTCAAGCTTGCGGTCCTGTTCATCGAAGGACACGCCGCCGATCAGAAGCGCAACGTTCAGCTTGTGGTTCTTGCCGTATTTGTCGAAATTCTCGGCAACCTGGGCAGCCAGTTCGCGCGTCGGCTCAAGGATGAGCGTGCGGGGCATGCGTGCCCTTGCCCGGCCGCGCTCAAGCAGCGTCAGCATCGGCAAAACGAAGGAGGCGGTTTTACCCGTGCCTGTCTGCGCGATGCCACAGACATCGCGGCGCTCAAGCGCAACAGGGATGGCGCCCGCCTGGATCGGCGTCGGATCGGTGTAGCCGGCATCGGCCACGGCAGACAATACTTTGGGGCTGAGCCCAAGTTCCGAAAATGAGGTCAAAGGGAAACGTGTTCCGTGCTGTTTGTCACAAACCTGACGGATAAGGACTACCGCCATGCGAATTCACCAGCGCGGCTTATTATCAAATCACCGTAAAGTCAAGGAAAGTCGGCGGCTTCGCTTTATCTGGCTGTCAGATAGCTGCTTGTGTGCGGCAGGCTGGCTACAGTGTCAGCAGGCGCGTACCGCCGGCTTGCTTTACTGGCGTTATCCTTCGGTGATGGCAGCCAGAACGGCATCTGCATGACCATCGACCTTCACCTTGGCGAAGACCTTGACGATCCTGCCCTCTGGCGAGATGAGAAAGGTCGAGCGTTCAATGCCCATATAGGTTTTGCCATACATGCTTTTCTGTTTCCAAACACCATAGGCCTGGGCTACGGCATGGTCCTCATCGGCACCGAGCAGGACGGTGAGCGCATGCTTGTCAGCAAAGCGGGCGTGGCTCCTGGCGCTGTCGGGCGATATGCCGAGCACCACCGCATTGGCTGCCGCAAAGGCATCGGCTCTGGCGGTGAAATCGATGGCCTCAATTGTGCAGCCCTTTGTGTTGTCTTTGGGGTAAAAATAGAGCACCAGGTATTTGCCTTGCGCATCCTTGAGGCTGAAGCTTCCCTCAGCCAGCGGCACGGAAAAGTCGGGGGCAACATCGTTCGGCTTCAATTCTGTCATAAAATGTCTCCTGTTCAGGCTGCATTCAATTTCAATGTTCAAAAAATGTTACGCTGAACGTCGGGTTTCGGATTATCGTTTCGAGGCCTGAATCACATGCCGGACTTAAATCTGGTCATTTATATTTGGCATCATTGCGGCCATGCCTTAGGTCATGGGCGTGGAATCAGTTTCGGCGGCGACTGATAGAAACAAGTTCTGGATTGTGAGTCTTGGGTAAAAAACGGGGCGACGATAGATTTATACGGGGGGAGAAGACGCATTTTTCGCGTCGTGAAAGGCCCGCCCTGCATCATTTTCCCTCTGCACGGGCAGAAAAGCCGCTCATCGTTCGCTCCCGTCCGCGTCGCGGGATAGCACATGCCTGCGCGCGCTATATGGCGCACATCACGCTTGCGCTCGTTATCCTGATTGCCGCCATTGTCTATGTGATAGAAAGCGGCAGTGTTGACCGCTATCTCACCGAAAAGGCGCGCCAGCAGATCGGCCGCGCGATCTCGCCCGTTTATCATGCAGAGCTTGAAGCCTCGACGCTGAGACTCGGTGAGGGGTTGAAGCTGGAGCTCACGGTCAACGGTGTCTCGATCCGCTCGGCTGCGCATGAGCGTGTTGCCGATGTTCAGGAAATCGCGCTGGCCATCAATCCGCTGCGTCTCCTGATCGGCCAGCTGTCGATCAATTCCGTTTCTGTAAAAGGCGTGCGTTTCGATCCATCAGCTCTGCCTGAGGCCGGTCCCTTTCGCCTGACCGACCACCGGGTTGACGGGTTTCCCGTGCTGGTCGAGCAGATTTTCGATCAGACAGATTTGATTCGCGGTGTTCTGGAAACAGCGGAAACGCAGGAAATCGCCATAAGCGATCTGCGCTTTCCGCTTCCCAGCGCCACACCTGATCAGAGTGTCGATATCAATCTGCGCCAGGTGGAAATCCAGCTTATGGCCGGCGGTGTGCTGCGTGTTGACGGCCAGGTCGCGCTGGATGGCACCGTGTCCGGTGTGACTGCGGAAGCAGTCGCAAGGGACGGACGCACCGAAACACTTCAGGCCGAGGTCACCAATCTTCTCGTCACGCCGTTTCTTTTGAGGAAGAATAAAGAGGGAGAACCGGATATCGGGGTTGAGGCGACCACCGATGTTGCGGTTCAGCTCAAGCGCGCTGACGGGGACAAAAAATCCGATGCTCTGGTTGGACTTCATGTCAAAAGCGGGCGTTTCGTTGCCGATCGGATCGCTCGTCCCTTTAGCAATGCTCAGCTGAACTTAAGCTTCGACAATAACAAGAAGTCATTCGAACTCTCTGATTCTTCGATCAATTTTGATGGTAGCTATTTCCCGTTTTCGGGCGGTATCATCGATCTGGACCACATAAAACCGGATGCGGCCGGTGCTTTCGGCGTCGATTTTCTGGTCAGCGGGGGACAGTTCAAATCCCGTGAGCCGGGGCTTCCGCCGCTGCTTTTCGATGCGCAGGTCAGTGGTGCCTATCGTGCCGATGAGAAGGCGCTTGATCTTGACCGCATCATGGTGACAAGCCCGCAGGGCAATATGGATGGAGCCTTTACCGCAGTCTTCGGCGATGCAAGCCCGGCCTTGACCTTCAACGCCTCCATCGATGCGATGGATACCGAGGCCGTGAAGCAGATGTGGCCGTTCTGGATTGCGCGCAAACCGCGCGAATGGGTGACGGCCAATATCGGCGGAGGGCGGATTTCCAACGGCACGATCATGGTCGATATTCCTGCCGGCCGGATAGAGGGTGAGGGCATCCCGCTCAATCTCGGCAGCGACGAGTTGAAGATCGACTTTGATATTGACAAGTCGCGCCTGACGATCAAACCGACATTTCCTGATGTCATCGGTGCCTCCGCCCATGTGCTGATCGATGGGGAAAGGCTGAATGTTGCCATCCGATCGGGCTATTTTGATCTGGGCAATCAGGGAACAGTAGCCATCAGTGACGGGACTTTTGAGATTGCCGACACATCTCTGCATCCACCGGTGGGCAGGGTCGATGCGCTTTTGAGCGGGCAGGCACGCGCGATCGTGCAGTTGGCTGCCGATCCGCCGATCAATGCACTGGACAAGACCGATTTCACGCCTGCCGATTTTACCGGAACGGGCAGCGCGAGGGTGCGCGCCGAATTGCCAATCACGATCGATGACGGCACGTCCGAGCCGGATGATGGTCAGTTGCCGCGTTCATGGAGTGTTGACGCCGATCTCACTGATGTTGCCGTGGCAAAGCCGATTGATGGCCACACCGTCAGCAATATCGATGGCAAGCTTTCTATCGTTCCGGGCAAGCTGGCGCTGAAGGGGAAGGCTGCGGTCGATGGCGTTGCAATTGATATCGACTGGAGCCTGCCACTGGATAGCGAGGCGGGCTCAGCCTCGCTCAATATTGGCGGGACGCTGAGCGAGGCGCAGCGCGAAGCGATGTATCCCGGCCTGTCGACGATCCTGAAGGGGCCTGTTTCCATAGAAGCGAGCAGCAAGGGGAATGACGGCCAGGTGGTCTCGCTTGACCTGACCAAGTCAACCATGGTGCTGCCCTGGATCGGTTGGCAGAAACCTGCGGGCCAGAGCGCAAAACTGCGCTTCACGCTCAAGGCTGGCGATGGCGGCGTGAACCAGCTGAGCGATCTACAATTGTCGGGCAGCGGCCTTGCTGCGGCCGGTACGATCACCCTGGACAAGGAGGGCCTCAGCTCGCTCGACTTGTCGCATGTCAGCCTTACTGCGGATGATGACTTCAACGTCAGCATCAAGCGGGTGGAAGGCAATCTGGTCGTCAATGTATCCGGCAAGCGGTTTTCGGCTGAGCCGATGTTGTCCACCATCAAAAAGGACGGCCATCTGCCGACTGATGGCGGTAGCGGTGATGCCAAGCGCAAGAACGGTGCCGCTGGCAGTTCCGCTACGGATAATGTCTCGGTGTCAATTGCACTTGACCGCATCATGGGGCTTGGCGGGCGCTATATTGACCAGTCAAAGGGCTCGCTTTCCGTCGTGAACGGCGACGTTGATACGGCTGCATTGGGCGCACTTACTGCCACGGGCAAGTCCGTGTCCCTGCAGGTGGCGCCAACCGGGGATGGACGGCACGTCGTCAAACTCAACACTGACGGGGCGGGTTCATTGCTGCGCTTTCTTGGTGTCTATCCCAAGATGAGCGGCGGGCAGCTTGCCCTCAATATGATCGAGGCCGGCGGGAACTGGAGCGGCAATGTTGAAATCGAGGATTTTCGCATTATCGATGATGACCAGCTGAAGACTTTCCTGTCCGCGCCGTCCGGCCGTAACGGGCAGAGCCTCAATGCGCGCTTCAACAATCGGATCAATAGCAGCAATCAGCATTTTCAGCGTGCTTCGATCGATCTGGTCTATGCGCAGGGCGTGCTGCAAATCAACAATGGCGTATTGCGTGGCGAGCAGGTTGGGGCAACCTTCAAGGGGGTGGCGCGCGATGCTGCGGGCAATATCGACATGACCGGTACATTCATGCCGGCCTATGGCTTGAACCGGATCTTTGCAGAAATTCCGATCATCGGGCCAATCCTTGGCAATGGCAATGACAAGGGCCTGTTCGGGATTACCTTCAAGCTCACCGGCAAGAGCGAGAAGCCGCAGCTGGTGATCAACCCGCTCTCGGCGATTGCGCCAGGCGTGTTCCGCAAGATATTCGAATTTCAGTAGGCGCTGAGTGGCGGTGCCGTTCAAGAAGTAAGGCGCTTTCCGTGCCCCTTCAGGCTGCTGACAAACCGCCTCCCTTTTTTTCTGACGTCATGCCTGTGCTTGGTCCACAGGTATCCAGCCGCCGTGCGTCTGCGCGGCGAAAGACTCTGTCTATTCTATGCCTTATGGATCTGGATCCCCGTGGACCAAGCACGGGGATGACGACGGAGGGAGGGGCTACTCCACCTCAAACATGCAATATGAGTGGCTTTGTCAGGCGTCATCCTCGGCCTTGCGCCGAGGATCTGATCACCGTTCCACACGGTTGGCGCGTTCGTTGCACAAATTATTGTTTTTTTAACGGCTTTTATCCGAGGCGACGTCTCGTGTGATTGTGTGCTTGGATGCTCGGGACAAGCCCGAGCATGACGGCAGCGAACGGGAACGAGATTTGTCAACACGCTGAAGGGGCGCTTGCGGCGCCCCTTTACGATTTGTGCGATGTCTGAAACTCAGACCGGTTTGATCAGCACATGCTTCTTCTTGCCCAGCGAGATCTTGATCACCCCTTCGCCGGTCACTTCGCCGGTACCGACCATCAGGCGGTCATCGGAGACAGGCTTGTCGTTGAGCTTGACCGCACCGCCCTTGATGTGGCGGCGCGCTTCGCCATTGGAGGCGGCAAGCTCGGCCTGAACCAGAAGCGTCAGAATGCCGAGGCCGCCTTCGAGTTCGCCTGCCGCAACCTCGATTGTCGGCAGGTTGTCGCCATGCGCGCCTTCTTCGAAGGTTTTGCGCGCGGTTTCGGCAGCCTGTTCGGCGGCGTCGCGGCCATGCAGCATGGCGGTGACTTCCGTGGCCAGGATCTTCTTGACCTCGTTGATTTCCGCACCGCCAAGGGCAGAAAGACGGGCAATCTCGTCCATCGGCAGCGTCGTATAGAGCTTCAGGAAGCGCGACACATCGGCGTCTTCGGTGTTACGCCAGAACTGCCAGAAATCGTAGGCGGAGAGCATGTCGGGGTTGAGCCAGACAGCACCGGAGGCCGACTTGCCCATCTTGGCGCCCGACGAGGTGGTCAAAAGCGGCGCCGTCAGCGCGTAGAGCTGCGGCGTATCCATCCGGTGGCCAAGGTCGATACCATTGACGATATTGCCCCACTGATCAGAGCCGCCCATCTGCAGCCTGCAGCCGGTGCGCTGGTAGAGCTCGACGAAGTCATAGGCCTGGAGGATCATGTAGTTGAATTCCAGGAAGGACAGTGACTGTTCGCGGTCAAGGCGCGTCTTGACGCTGTCGAAGGACAGCATGCGGTTGACAGAGAAATGGCGTCCGACATCGCGCAGGAATTCGAGATAGTTGATCTCGCGCAGCCAGTCGGCATTATTGATCATCAGTGCCGGGCTGTCGCTGCGGTCATAGTCGAGGTAATTGGCGAAGACCCGTTTGATCGAAGCGATATTGTCCTCGATCATATCGATGGTCATCAGCTTGCGTGCCTCATCCTTGAAGGAGGGATCGCCGACCATGCCGGTACCACCGCCCATCAGCGAGATCGGCTGGTGGCCGCTCTTCTGGAACCAGTGCAGCAGCATGATCTGGATCAGCGACCCGGCATGCAGGCTTGGCGCCGTCGGGTCGAAGCCGATATAGGCCGTGACCTGCTCCTTCGCCAGAAGGTCATCAAGGCCGCTTTCATCGGAGATCTGATGAACGAAGCCGCGCTCTGATAGCGTGTGCAGGAATTCGGATTTAAACGTCGACATGGCCCAATCTTTTCGTTGATGTGTCCTGTTTGGTGCGGAACCGCCGCGCTTTAGCACGGTTTTCCCATGCTGTGCACCTGTTTTACGGGCGAAACTTGGGCTATTGCTGTCGCATTCAGTCCAGCCAAAGCAGACCTCCCATGCCCTTTGTGATTCCCGACCATCCCGTTCTTCAAAGCGAACGCTTCTGCTACGCGGTTTTTGCGCCGGAGGATGCCGCGATGCTGGCTGGTCTCCACTCAGATCCTGAGGGGGAGCGCTATCTGTTTCGCGATGGCATGATCTGGAGCGAAGATTATGCGGCATCTGAAATTGCCAAGTGGCGTCAGACCTTTATCGATCACGGCTACAGCAAGTTCAAGATTATCCGGAAAGCGGACGGGGCCTTTGTCGGGCGCGCCGGTTTCGGCTATCTCGAAGATGAAGGCGTTGCCGAGCTCGGCTACACGATTGCAAAGGCACAATGGGGGAATGGCTATGCGCGCGAAG
This sequence comes from Martelella alba, assembly GCF_006516955.1. Lineage (GTDB taxonomy): Bacteria > Pseudomonadota > Alphaproteobacteria > Rhizobiales > Rhizobiaceae > Martelella > Martelella alba. Next base: position 156,752 of record NZ_VHLG01000008.1, on the reverse strand, counting down.
CTGCAGCGGCGCTGGCACGATGGTTCCTGGCCCATGGCTGCGGCGAGCGTTTCATCGCTTTCGCCGTGCCGGAAAACGCGCCCTCGGTCGCGGTCTTGCGCAGGATCGGCATGCGCGAGACCGCGCCACTGACCGTCAAGGGGATCGTCTGCACCAGCTTTGAGATGACGCGCGGTGATCTGGCTGCGCAATAAATGAAAACGGCCGGGCAGAGCCGGCCGTGTCAAATCATCTGTTGCCTTCGTCTCAGCGGATGCGCTTCGGCGCAGGTTCGGGCGTCAGTTCGCCATCAAGCCGGCGGTCGAGATAATCCTCGCATTCAGACAGCAGCTCGTCGCTCTTGCCGGCGAAGAAGTGGTTGGCACCGGTGATCACCTTCTGGGTGATGAGAATGCCCTTCTGCGCCTTCAGCTTTTCCACAAGCCCGTTGACATCACGCTGCGGCGCGACCTTGTCGGCATCGCCGTGGATGATCAGGCCCGAAGACGGGCAGGGCGCCAGGAAGGAGAAGTCATAGATATTGGGCTGCGGCGCAATCGACATGAAGCCTTCGATTTCCGGGCGGCGCATCAAGAGCTGCATGCCGATCCAGGAACCGAAGGAATAGCCGGCGACCCAGCAGGTCTTCGAATCAGGATGCAGGCTCTGCACCCAGTCGAGCGCGGCAGCGGCATCCGACAATTCGCCAAGACCGTGGTCGAACTCGCCCTGGCTGCGGCCGATGCCGCGGAAATTGAAGCGCAGCGTGGTAAAACCGCGCTTCTGGAACATGTAGAAGAGCTCGTAGACGATCGGATTGTTCATCGTACCGCCAAACCGCGGATGCGGGTGCAGGACGATGGCAATCGGCGCGTTCTTCTCCTTGGACGGCTGGTAACGGCCCTCAAGGCGACCGGCCGGACCGTTGAAAATCACTTCAGGCATTGGCTCTCCGGAAAGGGTTCTCTTGTTTCGAACCGGTTAGCAGGAAAGTTGACTTGACTGTGATGGTCATCTTTTCTACAAATCAGTTTAGAACAATTCAAAAAGTCTGGCGCAAGCGCCATGGCTCACATAGGACAGGCGGCATGGTAATATCAAGGAAAATGCGCCATATCTCCGTTCTGAAGACTGGAAATCGGACAAAATGAGCATGTCGCGAACCTATCTCGACTGGAATGCAACGGCGATGCTTTTACCGGAAGCGCGCGCGGCTGCCATTGAAGGTCTCGATCTTGCCGGCAATGCATCCTCGGTCCATCGCGAGGGACGAGCCGTTCGGGCGCGGGTTGAAGCGGCCCGGCGGGCGGTCGGTGAGTTGGTGGAGGCTGATTCCGCACATGTCATTTTTACCGCCGGTGCCACGGAAGCATCGAACCTTGTTTTGACACCCGATTTTCGCATGGGGCGCTCGCCGGTCCGCCTTGGCGGCGTTTATGTTTCGGCGATCGAGCATCCGGCGATTTTCGAAGGTGGCCGTTTCGGCGGTGATCAGCGTCATGAAATACCGGTTCTGGCTGATGGCCGCGTGGATCTTGCTGCCCTTGAGGCGCTGCTGGCGACCCATGACAGGTCGAAGGGGCTGGCCATGGTGGCAATCATGCTGGTCTCCAACGAGACGGGCGTTATCCAGCCGGTGAAAAAGGCGGCCGAAATCGTTCACGCCCATGGCGGGCTTCTGGTCGTCGATGCGGTTCAGGCGGTCGGGCGTATTCCGGTTTCGATTGAAGATATCGGTGCAGATTTCCTGATCCTGTCGAGCCACAAGATCGGCGGGCCTAAGGGAATTGGCGCGCTGGTCAGCCGTGGCGAGACGCTGATGCCCGCACCGCTGGTGCGTGGCGGTGGACAGGAAAAGGGCCATCATTCCGGTACGGAAAATGTCCCGGCGATACTCGGTTTCGGTGCTGCTGCCGAATTTGCGGCAGTGGGGCTTGATGCGCGCAATCAGCGCATCGAAGGTCTGCGAAACCGGCTGGAAGCGGCTATGCGTGACCTGGCGCCGGATCTGGTGATCCATGGCGCGGCCAGTCCGCGCGTGGCCAATACCAGCTATTTCACACTGCCGGGCCTGAAGGCTGAAACGGGGCAGATCGCCTTTGATCTCGAAGGGATTGCGCTTTCGGCAGGTTCGGCCTGCTCATCCGGCAAGGTCGGCGAGAGCCATGTTCTGAAGGCCATGGGCGAGGATGCGCGCCAGGGCGCGCTACGAATTTCGCTCGGTTGGGAGACCGGCGATGATGATGTCGATGCAGCGATTGCGGCTTTCACGCGCATTGCCGGGCGGCTGAAACCGTCCGGGAAGGCAGCCTGAGGGCCAAAACGTCTGAATGCGATGCGGCAAGGGGTTAACAATTATCACTTGTCTCATTAAATGAAGCGGTAGGCACCGCTTGGAGCGCCGCGTGGCTTTGCAGATGACGCGGGAACACGCTCGAATAGTTAAGACTTTGCGCAGCATTCCGGGGTGGGTGGGCGATTTCGTCCAACCGGATGATTATGCAAGAAACACGAGAAGCCGCCGGACCTTGAATCCGGTATAAAGTGGAGTGATGATATGGCTGCCGTGAAGGAGACCGTCGATCAGGTCAAACAGATCGACGTTGATCAATATAAGTATGGTTTTGAGACCATGATCGAGGTGGACAAGGCCCCCAAGGGCCTGTCCGAAGACATTATCCGCTTCATCTCGCACAAGAAAAGCGAGCCGGACTGGATGCTGGAATGGCGGCTGGAAGCCTATCAGCGCTGGCTGTCGATGGAAGAACCCAGCTGGGCGCGCGTCGATTATCCGAAAATCGATTTCAACGACTATTACTACTATGCCGCGCCGAAATCCGTGACCGGGCCGAAGACGCTGGATGAAGTCGATCCGGAGCTTCTCGCGACCTATGAGAAACTCGGCATCCCGCTGAAGGAGCAGGAGATCCTGGCCGGCGTGCAGCAGCCGCAGCACCAGTCGACAACAGGCAAGGTTGCTGTCGATGCGGTGTTCGATTCGGTCTCTGTTGTCACCACCTTCAAGAAGGAACTCGCCAAGGCCGGCGTGATCTTCATGTCGATCTCCGAGGCGATCCGGGAATATCCCGATCTGGTGAGGAAATATCTCGGCTCGGTCGTTCCGCAGACCGATAATTTCTATGCGACGCTGAATTCGGCCGTCTTTACCGATGGGTCCTTCGTCTTCGTGCCCAAGGGCGTTCGCTGCCCGATGGAGCTGTCGACCTATTTCCGCATCAATGAGAAGAACACCGGCCAGTTCGAGCGCACGCTGATCATTGCCGAAGAAGGGGCCTATGTCTCCTATCTCGAGGGCTGCACGGCGCCGCAGCGCGACGAGAACCAGCTTCATGCCGCCGTGGTCGAGCTGATCGCGCTTGATGATGCCGAGATCAAATATTCCACCGTCCAGAACTGGTATCCGGGCGACAAGGACGGCAAGGGCGGTATCTATAATTTCGTCACCAAGCGCGGTGATTGCCGCGGCAAGAACTCCAAGATTTCCTGGACCCAGGTGGAAACCGGTTCGGCGATTACCTGGAAATACCCGTCCTGCATCCTGCGCGGCGACAATTCGCGCGGCGAATTCTACTCGATCGCCGTTTCCAACGGCCATCAGCAGATCGACAGCGGCACCAAGATGATCCATCTCGGCAAGAACACGTCGAGCCGCATCATCTCCAAGGGTATTTCGGCGGGTTTTTCCAACAATACCTATCGCGGTCAGGTTTCGGCCCACCGCCGGGCGGAGAATGCCCGCAATTTCACCCAGTGCGACAGCCTGCTGATCGGTGACAAATGCGGCGCGCATACGGTTCCCTATATCGAGGCCGGCAATGCATCCGCGCGCTTCGAGCATGAGGCGACGACGTCGAAGATTTCCGAGGATCAGCTGTTTTACTGCATGCAGCGCGGCATTCCCGAAGAAGAGGCGATCGCGCTGATCGTCAACGGCTTCGTCCGCGAGGTTATTCAGGAGCTGCCGATGGAATTCGCCGTCGAAGCGCAGAAGCTGATTGGCATCTCGCTGGAAGGGAGTGTCGGCTGATGAGGCCGGTCGTCAATATCGATGAGGTTCCGCTCATCGAGGCTTCAGCCGGCACGTTGTTTGCCGAGCGATACGCGCCTCTCGGCAGTGTCATCGGCGCAAGGAAGCTGGGCTATAACCTGACGATCGTTCCCCCGGGAAAGCGCTGCTGCCCGTTTCATAACCACCATACCCGGGAAGAGATGTTTTTCATCCTTTCAGGGGAAGGGACCTATCGTTATGGCGGTGAACATTTCCCGGTTCGCGCCGGTGATATTCTCTCTGCCCCGGCCGGTGGCCGCGAAACGGCGCACCATCTGATCAATACCGGAACACAGGACCTGAAATATCTCTGTGTTTCGACGATGCAAGAACCCGACCTTTGCGAGTACCCGGACTCTGACAAGTTTCTGGTGAGCTCGCGTCAGGACGGTTCAGACGAACCCTTTAGATTCATCGGCCGCAAGGCCGCCAGCCTCGATTATTTCGACGGCGAGATTTGACAGGACTTTAACCATGCTTGAGATCAAGAACCTGCATGCCCGTATTGCCGATGAAGGCACCGAAATCATCCGTGGCCTGAGCCTCACCATTCAGGACGGCGAGGTTGCCGCCATCATGGGGCCGAACGGCTCCGGCAAGTCGACACTCTCCTACATCCTCTCCGGTCGCGATGACTATGAGGTGACCGAGGGGGAGATCCTGTTCAACGGCGAAAACATCCTTGAACTGGACGCCGCTGAGCGCGCCGCCAAGGGCATTTTCCTGGCCTTCCAGTATCCGGTCGAGATCCCGGGTGTTGCCACCATGCAGTTCCTCAAGGTGGCGATCAACGAACAGCGCAAGGCACGCGGCGAGGCCGAGCTTTCGACGCCGGACTTCATCCGCAAGGTCAAGGCCGGTGCCGCTGAACTGAAAATCGATTTCGACATGCTGAAGCGTCCGCTCAATGTCGGCTTTTCCGGCGGCGAGAAGAAGCGCGCCGAAATCCTGCAGATGGCGCTTCTGGAGCCGAAGCTCTGCGTGCTTGACGAAACCGATTCGGGCCTCGATATCGACGCGCTGAAGATCGTCGCTGACGGTGTGAATGCGCTGCGCTCGCCGACCCGCTCGACCATGGTGATTACCCATTATCAGCGCCTGCTCGATTACATCGTGCCGGACACGGTCCATGTTCTCTACAAGGGTCAGATCATCAAGACCGGCGACAAGAGCCTGGCGCTGGAACTGGAAGCCAATGGCTATGCCGATATCATTGGTGCTGCGGCCTGAGCCGGGAGGGCGTGATGAATATGCAGAAAACCACGACGCTGACGGCGGCCGAACAGGCATTGATCGCCTCTTTCGGCGCAAAGCTCGGTGAACTGCCGGGCGATGCCGACGTCACTACGGCGCGCGACCGTCTTGTCAGTGCGCTTTCCACCACCGGTCTGCCGACACGGCGTGTCGAGGCCTGGCATTACACGGATCTGAAAAGCCTGCTGCGCGCCATTCCCGAAGCCGATGGCGAGAGTGTCGGTGGTGTTGCGCCGCTGCTGCAAGGCGCTTCCGTGCTGAAGCTCAACAATGGCGCCGCCCGCGAAACAGCCCTTGAGGGCGGTGTCTCGGTGAAGACGCTTGCCGATGTTATCGGCGAGGGCGGCTATGCCGAGGCGCTCGCTGTCTCGCGTCGCGATGATGCGATTTCGATGATCAATGGCGCATTGGTCAGCGATGGCTATGTCGTCGACGTGCCGGAAGGGGCAGCACTTGCCACGCCGGTGGAAATTCAGGCGGTTCACAGCGGCGGCCAGACCCATACCCGCAATGCGGTGACCATTGGCGACGGCGCTTCTGCAACGCTGGTGGAACAGCATTTTGCACCGGGGGATGCCCCGGCGCTTGTCAGCGCCGTAACAGCGCTTACCCTCGGCAAGGACACCGAGGTGACCTATATCATCCTGCAACGTCAGGGCGCAGCCGATACGCATCTCGGCAAGCTGAAGATTTCGCTTGGCGACAACGCGAAGCTGAAGCTTCTGGTGGTCAATGCCGGCGGCAAGCTGGTGCGCCAGGAGATTGATTGCGATGTGGTGGGCGAGGGGGCCGATCTGATGCTGCGCGGCGTCAATCTGCTCGGTGGCGATACCCATACCGACATCACCTTCACGCTCGGCCACAACGTGCCCAACACGACCTCGACCGAGACGATCCGCAATGTGGTGTTCGACCGTGCCCGCGGCGTCTTCCAGGGCATGATCCGGGTGGCGCCCGATGCGCAGAAGGTTGATGCCAAGATGGCCTGCAACACGCTGCTGATGACCGATGACGGTTCCTTCTCCGCCAAGCCGGAGTTGGAAATCTTTGCCGATGACGTGCAGTGCGGCCATGGCGCGACCGTCACCGATCTGGATCCCGTTCACCTCTATTACATGATGGCGCGCGGTATCCCGGAAAAGGTGGCCCGCGGCCTGTTGATCAATGCCTTCCTGGCAGAGATCGTCGAGGAACTGGAAAGCGAAGCGATCTCCGAGGCTGTCGAGGCGATCATCGCGGATTGGCTGGAGCGTCATGAATGAGGCTGTTTTAAAGGCGGGGTCACCCGCCTATGATGTTGAGGCGATCCGGGCGGATTTTCCGATCCTTGCGCGCGAGGTCTATGGCAAGCCGCTGGTCTATCTCGACAACGGCGCATCCGCACAGAAGCCGCAGGCTGTGATTGACGCGGTGTCCAATGCCTATGCCCACGAATATGCCAATGTGCATCGCGGCCTGCATTTTCTGTCCAATGCGGCAACCGATGCCTATGAGGCGGCGCGCGAGAAGGTGCGCCGTTTCCTCAATGCGCCATCCGTTGATGATATCGTCTTTACCAAGTCGTCCACCGAAGCGATCAACACGGTCGCCTATGGCTGGGCGATGGACAATATCGGAGAGGGCGACGAGATCGTCATCTCGATCATGGAGCATCACGCCAATATCGTGCCGTGGCATTTTGTGCGCGAGCGCAAGGGTGCCAAGCTCGTCTGGGCGCCGGTCGATGATGAGGGCGTGTTCCATATCGAGGATTTCGAGAAGTGCCTGACGGAGCGGACCAAGCTCGTCGCGCTGACGCATATGTCGAACGCGCTCGGCACGGTCGTCGATGTCAAGGAAGTCTGCCGTATCGCCCATGAACGTGGCATTCCGGTGCTGATCGACGGGTCGCAGGGCGCGGTTCACATGCCGGTCGATGTGCAGGATATCGATTGCGACTGGTACGCGGTGACCGGTCACAAGCTCTACGGTCCCTCCGGCATTGGCGTGCTTTACGGCAAGGCCGAGCGACTGGCATCGATGCGTCCGTTTCAGGGTGGCGGCGAGATGATCGGCGAGGTTTCGCTTGATCGTATTACCTATGCGGAGCCGCCGCATCGCTTCGAAGCGGGAACGCCGCCAATCGTCCAGGCGATCGGGCTTGGTGTCGCGCTTGATTACATGGAAGGCGTCGGCCGCGCTGCGATTGCTGAACACGAGGCTTCGCTGACCGCCTATGCGCGCGAGCAGCTGTCGCATGTGAATGCGCTGAAGGTTTTCGGCAATGCGCCGGACAAGGGCGGCATCTTTTCCTTCGCCATTGAAGGCATTCATGCGCATGACATTTCCACGATTATTGACCGGCGCGGCGTGGCTGTCAGGGCCGGTACCCATTGCGCCCAGCCGTTGCTCACCCGTTTCGGTGTGACCTCGACATGCCGCGCATCTTTCGGCATGTATAATACAAAGGCCGAGGTCGATGCATTGGTCGAGGCTCTCGACTATGCGCGATCTTTCTTCGCCTGAGGAGCATTTCATGGCAGTTGAAGAGCCCGATCATCGGGAAGAGTTGAAGCTTGAAGACAATGGATCGGCAATCCCGGCCGAGGAACTGGCACGCCTTGGCGATGATATCGTCTCGGCGCTGAAGACGGTCTATGACCCGGAAATTCCTGCCGATATCTTCGAGCTTGGCCTGATCTACAAGATCGATATCGAGGACGACCGCATGGTGAAGATCGCCATGACGCTGACCGCGCCCGGTTGCCCGGTTGCCGGTGAAATGCCGGCCTGGGTCGAAAATGCCGTTGGTGCCGTCGAAGGCGTGTCCGGTGTCGAGGTCGAGATGACCTTTGACCCGCCGTGGACGCCGGACCGTATGTCGGAAGAAGCCAAGGTTGCCGTCGGCTGGTATTGACCGGCCGGCTTTCAGCACACACATTGAACCTGGACGCCGGGCCTTGAACCCGGATGTTGAAGGAGAAGAATATGGGCTTTCAGGTCATTACCCTTACAGATGCCGCCGCGGCCCGCGTGCGTGAGATCGTTGCCGCTTCCGGCCCCGATGCCAAGGGCATCCGCGTTTCGATCAAGAAGGGCGGCTGTGCTGGCATGGAATATGAAGTGGCGCTGGTGAGCGAGCCGAACCCGCGCGACGACCTTACCGAGCGCGATGGCGCTTCCGTCTGGGTCGATCCGGCTGCCTCGCTTTATCTGCTCGGTACCGAAATGGATTTCGAAGTCACCAAGCTGAAAACCGGCTTTGTCTTCAACAATCCGAACCAAACATCTGCCTGCGGCTGCGGCGAATCCGTCGAACTCAAGGCCGCCGATCTGGCGGAACTAGCCAAGGCGCGCGAAGCGGCACATTGAGCCTACGTGCCCGCCTGACGTCTGCTCCGAAGTCAGTTTCTTTGATTGTACCGCAAATTCAGCGGTCAGACATATGAAAGACCGCAAAATTTGCGGTCTTTTTGTATTCCACCGACTGAATTTCTTGTCATTGGCGCTGAGGCGTGTCAGTGCTCGTGCCATCGGGTGGAACGGATCATCATGGACCGCACAGACCGCAAGATCATCAACCTGCTTGGCGCCGACGCGCGCCGTTCGCTTGCCGATATCGGGGCGGCGGTCGGTCTGTCGCAATCGGCGGTCAACGAGCGTATTCGCAAGCTGCAGGCGACCGGCGTGATCCGGCGCTTTACCGTCGAGGTCAGTCATCGCGCGCTGGACGAAAGCGTATTGGTCTTCATCCAGCTTCTGCTGGCAGCTGATACCGATGAGGAGGCGTTCCGCAGGGCGATGGCACGCCATCCGGATGTGCTGGAATGTCATCATGTGTCGGGTCGCTGGTCGTATCTTCTGAAACTGCGCTTCGCCGTGCTCGGCGATGTCGAGGCCTTTCTGGGCGAACTCAAAAGGGCTGGCTACATCGCCGCCAGCGAGACAATCATCACGCTCTCCACCGCACGAGAACGTTCATTTCGAGATGATGGAGATCCGTCATGATGCTGATGCCCCTCTTTCTCAAATCCCTGGTCATCGGCCTTGCCATTGCCGCACCGCTCGGGCCGATCGGTACGCTCTGCATCAACCGGACACTCAGGCGCGGATTTTTTGCCGGCTTTTCCGGCGGGTTCGGGACCGCTCTTGCGGATGCCACCTATGGTGCGCTGGCGGCGTTCGGCTTTTCCGCCTTTTCATCCGTGCTGGCGGTGGTTTCCATGCCGCTCGCGGTTGCGGGCGGGGCGTTTTTGATCTTTCTCGGCTGGCGTGATATGCGGCGCAGCGGTGTCGAGGCTGCACCGGACACGGCGGGCAATGATCTCGTCAAGACCTTCGCCACGACCTATCTTCTGACGATTGCCAATCCGGCGACGATCCTGTCCTTTGCCGCGATCTTTGCCGGCTTCGGCCTTGCCGATGTCGGACGCGGCCAGGCGGCACTGGTCGTCGTTTTTGGCATTTTCTGCGGCTCGCTTTTATGGTGGCTGTTTCTGTCCGGCCTCGTCGCCATCGTCCGGCACCGCCTGCCGGAAAGCTTCGCCCACTGGGTCGCGCGCGTCTCCGGCGGCGTTCTGATCGGTTTCGGCATGGTCGCGGTGGCGGCGGCGCTGAAGGTCTGAGACCATGAAAAATCCCGGCCGTTTCCGGCCGGGATCATCATTCCATCAGATGCAGATCCGATCAGTGCGGCGCAATCATCAGCTCCGGACGGACCAGTTCGTCATATTCGGCTTCGGTGACGAGGCCGGTGGCAAGAGCTTCCTCGCGCAGCGTGGTGTTGTTCTTGTGCGCGGTCTTGGCGATCTTGGCGGCAGCGTCGTAGCCGATCTTCGGCGCAAGTGCCGTGACCAGCATCAGCGAGCGTTCCAGACCTGCCTTGATGTTGTCTTCGCGGGCCTTGATGCCAACGACGCAGTTGTCAGTGAAGGAGAGGGCGGCGTCGCCCAAGAGCTGCACCGACTGCAGGAAGTTGTAGGCCATCATCGGATTGTAGACATTGAGCTCGAACTGGCCCTGGCTGCCGGCAAAGGTGAGTGCTGCCTGATTGCCGAAGATATGGGCGCAGACCTGGGTCATGGCTTCGTTCTGGGTCGGGTTGACCTTGCCCGGCATGATCGATGAGCCCGGCTCGTTTTCCGGTAGCGCCAGTTCGCCGAGGCCGGAACGCGGACCCGAGGCAAGATAGCGGATGTCGTTGGCGATCTTGAAGCAGGCGGCTGCAGCGGCGTTGATGGCGCCGTGGGCAAAGACCATGGCGTCGTGAGCGGCAAGTGCCTCAAACTTGTTCGGCGCGGTGACGAAGGGCAGACCGGTGATCTTGGCTGCTTCCTCGGCAACCTTTTCGGCAAAGCCGATCGGGGCGTTCAGGCCGGTGCCGACAGCGGTTCCGCCCTGGGCGAGCTCGTAAAGACCGGTCATCGACAGTTCGATGCGCTTGATAGCGGAGGCAACTTGCGCGGCATAGCCGGAGAATTCCTGTCCCAGCGTCAGCGGCGTGGCGTCCTGGGTGTGGGTGCGGCCGATCTTGATGATCGCTGCGAATTCCTTTTCCTTGGCCGCCAGGGCCTGCTGCAGGTGCTTCAGGTTCGGCAGCAGGTGGTGGGCAATCTGTTCCGCGCAGGCAATATGCATGGCTGTCGGATAGGTGTCGTTCGACGACTGGCTCATATTGACATGGTCATTCGGATGGACCGGCTTCTTCGAACCCATCTCGCCGCCGAGCATTTCGATTGCGCGGTTGGAGATCACCTCATTGGCGTTCATGTTCGACTGGGTGCCCGAACCGGTCTGCCAGACAACGAGCGGAAAATGGTCGTTGAGCTTGCCGTCGATGACTTCCTGGGCGGCGGCAACAATGGCTTCGCCAATCTTCGGATCGAGGCGGCCGAGTGCCATATTGGCGCGGGCGGCCGATTGCTTGACAACACCAAGCGCACGCACGATCGACAACGGCTGCTTTTCCCAGCCGATTTTGAAGTTGCCGAGCGAACGCTGGGCCTGGGCACCCCAGTAGCGATCGCTTGCGACCTCGATCGGGCCAAAGGTGTCGGTTTCGATACGGGTTGAAGTCATGTTTCCTCTACCTCTCTCGGCAATGGCGTTATGCGCCATGCAGTTCATCAAAAATCCGGTCAAATGACGTTGCAACATGCAATCGCGCGCCAACGTGTGATCTGTCAATAATCATGCCGAACTTATTCGGTTTAAGGGATGCAGAAAGCTGGATGAGCGCCCTTCGGCGTTGGCAAGTGCGATCGTTGGCGGCTGGAATCACGTCCCTTGGCGAATTCTGCATCCTGTCATTATGCAATTGTCCGCATTTTGTTGCGTTCTTGCGGACTAATAATTGCCAGGAAACTGCCGGACAGGTCCGGCCGCCAATCCTGCCTGCGCAAGTCAGTCAAACCCTGCGACCTTTTGTCTCCTGAAGGTTCAGAAGCCGCGTTGCGCGCCGCTTCTCCATCACCAAACACAATTTCGTTGCGGAATTCGATTGAGATCAAAGTGAAATGGTGTTGATGTACGTAAATCAAAAATCAGCGTCGAGGCGCTCCGTGCCGGTCTGGTTCTTGATTCGTGTCCGGGGAGGGCATGGCATTTCGGGAGAGTAGTATGAATGAACGTGTAAGTCGCGCGGCGGCCGAATTTGTGGGAACAGCCGCGCTGCTGGCAACGGTGATCGGTTCCGGCATCATGGCGGATACGTTGTCGGTAGGGGCGGCGGGTACGGCATTGTTCGGCAATGTCATCCCGACGGCTGCGATCCTCTACGTTCTGATTCTCGCATTGGGGCCGGTCTCCGGGGCGCATTTCAATCCCGTTGTGACGAGTGTCTTTCTCAAGCGCGGCGAAATCGGCGTTGTCGACGCCACCATCTATGTCGTCATGCAATGCGCTGGTGCCGTGTTTGGCGTCTGGATTGCCCATGCCATGTTCGATCTGTCTCTCCTTCAGGTCTCCGATCATGTCCGTAGCGGCCCGGGCCAGTGGCTCGGCGAATGGGTGGCGACCTTCGGGCTGATGCTCACCATCCTGTGTGTACGCGTCAGCAAACCTGATTCGGTGGCTGCGGCTGTTGCGCTCTATATCGCGTCGGCATGCTGGTTCACAGCCTCGACATCCTTTGCAAATCCGGCTGTTACCTTTGCCCGTGCCTTTTCCGACACCTATGCCGGCATTCGCCCGCAAGATGTTCTGCCCTTCATTCTTTTCCAGTTTTTGGGTGGCTTTGCCGGCCATTATTGCAGCGCGATATTCCTTGCTGCGCGCAAGAGGTGATTAACAGCCTGTTAATTGCACTTGGTTAAGGTCGCCTGAAATACCGTATCCTCCGCCGACAGTCAGGTGTTGTTAAAGTTCAACACAACCCTTGATATGATTGACAGGTAGCAGAAATGTTATTGGAGGCTATTGGTAGGACGGGGTAAGGTGACCCATCATTGTTTCCTTCAACTACGGGGAAGAAAATTGCGCATTAATCTGGCTACTCGCGTATCATCGCTCGCACTGGCGCTTTCCATATCGGCCGCCTTCGTGCCGTCCAGCGCCAACGCCTTGACGCTGATGGACATTATACGCGGGCGCAGCAAGGAGGCCGAACGGCCCGTGGTCAACCCGACCGTTCCGGTAATCACCGAACAGAAAAAGCCGGTCTATACGCCCAAGGTCAAGGTTCCCCAATACTTTACCTACAAGCCGGAGGCGCTGACGCGGGTTGCGATCAAGGATATCCGTGATCCGGTCGTGACGGGATCTATTCCTGCTGATGACCAGATGGTCGGTCCGCAGCCGCAGACCGAGGTTGCGTCGATTTCTGCAGGCTCCCCTGTCGCAAGCGATGCCGCCAATTCGATCGATCAGACGGTTTCCATCTCTGCCGACGATCCGCGTCAGGCCCTGACCACGGCAAAGGTGCGCGCCACCAAAGAGGTGGCCAATGCGCTGGAAGATTATTACAGCAATGGCGGTGCGCTGCTCTGGGTCAAGGACGGCGCGGTTACCGATCAGGCCAAGGCTGTTCTCGATCTCTTCGCGAAGGCGCAGGCGGTTGGTCTTGACCCGGCTGATTATGCCGTTGCCCTGCCGGAGCTTTCCAGTCTGACTGACGATGGCGAGGCCGATAATCAGGCGCTGATGCAGTTTGAACTGGCCCTGTCCGCGCGCGCGCTGGACTATGCATCAGATGCCTATCGCGGCCGGATCATCCCGGACAATATTTCCGACTATCATGATATGGATCGCAAGAAGATCGATTTCGTTGCCAAGCTCGATGCGCTTTCGACGAGTGATGATCAGGCAGCTTTCCTGCTGGAGCAGAACCCGCAGGATGCCCAGTTTGCAGCGCTTCAGAATGAATTGAAAAAGCTGCGCCATGCGGAAGATGGTGTCATGCCGATCGTTTTCGCGCCAGGTACGATGATCTATCCGGGCAAAACGGATGATCAGGTGCCCAAGCTTGTCAAGGCGATCTGGCGCAAGAGCCCGACCGAGTTCCGCAACGACCATGCCGATGTCTTCGCCCAATATGCGGATGAGCCGGTCTATTCGCCCGAGCTTGTTGCGCTGGTGAAGGATTTCCAGACCGCGAATAATCTTTCGCCGGATGGTGTGGTCGGTCCTGCGACTGTCCGCGCGCTTGATGTTGAGACCAATGCGGAAAAAATCGGCAAGGTCGTCGATGCCATGGAGCGCCGCCGCTGGTTGCCGGATGATCTGGGCGCGCGTTACGTCTTCATCAATCAGCCGGCCTTCCGTGTCTATTACCATGATGATCATGGTCAGAATTTCGACATGGGCGTTGTTGTCGGCAGCCCGCGGCATCAGACCAACTTCTTCATGGACAAGATCGAGACGGTCGAATTCAACCCTTACTGGGGCATTCCGCGTTCGATCATCATCAACGAATATCTGCCGAAGCTGCGGGCGAATCCGGCCTATTTCGATCAGATTGGCTATGAAGTCAGCATCGGCGGCAAGCGGATTTCCTCTGCGTCGGTCAACTGGGCGGCCGCGCCGATGGTCGATGTCCGCCAGCCGCCGGGCGAACGCAATGCACTGGGGGATCTGAAGATCCTCTTCCCCAACAGCCATGCAATCTACATGCATGACACGCCGCAGAAGGAATATTTCTCGCGTGACATGCGCGCACTCAGCCATGGTTGCGTGCGTCTGTCTGATCCAAACAAGATGGCCGCTGCCGTTCTTGGCGTTCCGGTGAGTGATGTCGAGGCGAATATTGCCGAGGGCGAGAACCACCAGGTTGATGTGCCGCAGCAGTTCCCGGTCTACCTGACCTATTTCACGGCCTGGCCGGACGCCAATGGTGAGGTCCAGTATTACAACGATGTCTATGACCGCGACATGTATCTCGACCGCGCCCTCAAGGCGACGACGGATGTCCGGGAAACCAGCTGATCTTTCGATCATCTGTGATTAACCGAAAGGCGCGTTCCTTCTGGAGCGTGCCTTTTCGTTTTTCATCCGGCTGAGGCAACGGCCTGAACGTCTCAGCCGATCAGCCTGTTGATCAGATCGACCGTCAGTTCATCATAATGGTCGATGATCCGGTCCGGGCCATATTCCCTGACTGGCTTGTCCGTATAGCCGAAACTGACGGCGATGGTGGCGACGCCCGCTGATTTTGCCGCGCCGATATCGTTGGAACTGTCGCCGATCATGACGCTGTTCTCCTTTGTCGCGCCAGCCTTTTCGATCGTTGCCAGGATGTGGCGGGGATCGGGTTTGCGGTTGGGGAAATCACCGCCGATGATGGTTCTGAAACGGTTCTTCAGTGCGAGGCCGGATAGCAGCCGGTCCGTCAGTTCATCGCGCTTGTTTGTGCATACGGCGAGGTCAAAACCGGCCGCTTCAAGGCGGTCGAGCGCTGCCTCAATGCCGGGATAGGGTTTGCTCTGCCCCGGCATATTGGCGATGTAATGCTCGGTGAAGCGGTTGAAGCAGAGCTCGAACATTTCCGGATCGAGCGGTTTTTGATGAAAGGCAAAAGCGCGCTCAATCATCACGCGGACGCCGCGTCCGACGAGGATATTGACCTGTTCAAGGGAAAAGGGCGGCAGTTCTGCTGCTTCGATGGCGTGGTTGAGGCTTTCGATGAGGTCCGGTGCTGTGTCGACCAGCGTTCCGTCAAGGTCGAAGATGACCAGTGTCGATGGCATTGTGTCTCCTTTTTGCTCCGGCTTTTCGGCAAAATGCCGCTAAATTGTCTGAAGCCGAGGATATCGCCTGAAATATCGGCGAGGGAAGTGCTTGCGGCAGCGAATTTCAGCAAGAAAATTCCTTCCGCAGGACGTATCTACCGGCGGGTGCCTCCGCGACAGCATTCTCTCTAGCGCGGTCTTTGTTGAGACGTTGTGGCCTGGATCAAACGGCGCAGGCAAAATCTGCCATCATGAAAATGGCGGGCGACGTCGTGGCGGATCTGGATGCTTGATCACAGGCGAAGGACCCGGAAAAAAGCATTGAGCATATGCGCCAGCTTCTTGTTTCGGCGGGAGCGTTTCTTCTGTTCAGGGGAGTGCGGCGGTTCATGTGTGATTGGCCCCCAATGGTTCACCATTGCGCAGTCAATGAAAAGCCGCCCGCCGCGTTCCCGGACCGCCGCGTTGAAAGGCACATGCTCGCATATTTCACGGCCGTCTGCGGCAAGGCCTCTATAGCGGAGACCGCGGATGGTGGTGAAGCGATAGATTCCCAGGCCGCCGAAGGCGCTCCACACTTCCACAAGACCCTTGTCGCGCGGCAATTGTAAGGTGTTGTCTGTGACGAAGCGTTTGTAGGCTTCTTCCCTGCTCATGTCTGCGGGGCGTCGTCTTATCCGTTCCCATATGTCATATGGGCAGTATTCCGGATGCCTGAGGGCCCAGAGGTCATAGTAGAAGCCGGGCTGATTGGGGAATAGGCCTGCCCAGCTGTGGTCGTCGCTCTTGATGCGCTGGGCGATGTAATCGATATCGAGCTCTGCATTGACGTCATCGAGATCGAGCTGGAGATAATAGGCGTTTTCCGGGTTCGTAACCGTTTTCTCCGCGAGGTTCATCAGGCGGTTGCGCAGATGGGCGACCCGGTCCGAGCGTTTCCAGTAACGTGCATCGACAAGGGGGTAGGTCTTGAAGATGCAATTCTGTTGCACCTGTGCGAATTGCGTGAGAATGCGCCTGGTGTCATCGACGGAACTGTTTTCCAGGAAAATGAAATGTGACCGGGCAAACTGCGCCGACAGGGCAGTGAGCTTGGGTAGCAGGGTCACAAGGGAATGTGCACAGTCGCGGGCCAGTCCGGCGATCACCAGTTCCTGCGGCCTGTCCTGAGTGATCGGTGGGGTTTCCGGTGGCTCCTGCAAAGCTTGATTCGGCAAGCCTGCTCTCCTTCATGGCTGAAAAATGCGCCTTGTACTGTGACACAAAGGAACGGCTGGCCGATTTGTCTAGTATATTATAATTATAATTTCGATAATTAAATCATTTCGAATTATTTCATGATGAAAATAAATATAAATATAATTATAAATTATACTTTTAAAAAATAATCGAAATATATTTTTGACTGATGTTTTGTAGAAATATAATTAAAAAAATAACACCTATGAATATTCATATTTCATGGGTGTTGTTTCGAAAATCGAAATTGTACTAGAGGCTAGATTGCTCGAAAAGGTCTGTAAACAACGAGGGTTTCAGGATTCGATCCATGTCGGCAGAGGGCAGGAGCTTGTTATCGCCGGACTGGCCCGGGATTGCGCGCATTCGCTGACTTCGCTCCTGCCGAAGCTCACTGCGTTGGCCGCGCGGTTTGAGCGATCGCACTTCATTTTCCTGGAAAACAGTTCCGTCGATGACACGAAGCGCATTCTCACGCAATTCGCACAGGTGCAACAGAATTGCATCTTCAAGAGCTTTCGTCTCATTGAGGTGCGGCATTGGAAACGATGCGACCGGCTTGCTTTTCTGCGGAATCACCTTGTTTCGCTGGCGGAAGAGGCTGTCGCGGCACCGGAGAAAGCCTACTACCTGCTGCTTGATCTCGACAATGTGAATTCAGAGATCGACATTGACTACCTCACGCATCTGATTGAGACCGATGACGGCAGCTGGGCCGGTCTGTTTGCCAATCAGCCCGATGCCTATTACGATTTATGGGCTCTGAGGCATCCCCTCATCTGCCCGACCGATGTCTGGAAGAAACGGGCTTCGTCGCTGCCGGGAAAAGGAAACAAGCATGCTGCCTTATCGAGCATCGATAGCATATGTTTCTCTCTGCCCCGTGATCATGGGCGTCTCGAAGTTGAAAGTGCTTTCGGGGGGCTGGGGTTGTACCGCTTGTCGGCAATCCGCGGCTGCCGATATATCGGCATGGATGAGGATAATGACCAGATCTGCGAGCATGTGGCCTTCAACAAAATGATCTGCGCAAATGGTGGCCGGCTGTTTGTCGACAGCGCATTGGTCAATCACAACAGCCTGGCCGAGCATGCGCCACCGCACACAGGCAGACAGCGCCGAACGCTGCGCTGGCGCAGGAAATATATGCGATTGTTGCGTATCGTCTACAGGCTCATTGCGTGATATCGGACTGTTTTTCTGCAATTGGTGATCGGATTCCTGCCATTTTGGCAGAAAACGTAAATCTCCTGCTTTCAGGCGACCTATACGGCCGCTCGCAGGTGGTGCTATGTCACCAGTCTTGCGGGCGGGAGGCACCTTCGTCAGGCCTTCGCTCTTGTCTGGAAGATAAGAGATCAATGGGAATTGGTGCAAAGGGTCTTTTGTTTGTCGTTCTTGGCGTGTACTAAGCCAGATACGAAAAAGAGGAGCACTGGACGCATGGACGCGCGTCAGTTGAAAGTGAAAGCTGCTGAAACGGCCCTTGGCTATGTCGAGAACGGGATGCGGCTTGGTATCGGGACGGGAAGTACCGCACGGGAATTCGTCGCCCTGCTTGGTGAAAAGGTTGCCGAAGGTTTTGAGATCATCGGTGTGCCGACCTCCGAGAGTACGGCGCGGCAGTGCCTGGAGCTCGGAATTCCGCTCAAGTCGCTTGATGAAGTGCTTGAGCTTGATCTGACCATTGATGGCGCCGATGAAATTGACCCGGCGCTGACCCTTATCAAGGGTGGCGGCGGTGCGCTTTTGCGCGAGAAGATCGTTGCTTCCTCTTCGCATCGCATGATTGTCATTGCCGACGAAACCAAGGTCGTTGAGACGCTGGGCGCCTTTCCGCTGCCGATCGAAATCAATCCCTTCGGCTCGGGTGCGACTCGCCTCGCCATCGAGAAAGCTGCGACGCGACTCGGCCTTTCTGGAGGCATGGATCTGCGTCGTTCCGGTGACGGGGTCTTCATGACTGATGGCGGACATTACATTCTTGATGCATCTTTTGGCCGCATTCCCGATGCACAGGCATTGTCCGATGCCTTGCACGCCATTCCGGGCGTGGTGGAGCATGGGCTTTTTATCAATATTGCAACGCTGGCCATTGTCGCGGGAGCGGATGGCGTGCGCACACTCGAAGCAAGCCAGTAACAGGAGTTTTTGAATGCTTGTCAAAGCGAAGGTCGGTCGTTCCATCGCGGTTGCTGTTGCCGCTCTCGGCATTGGTTTTTGCTCGGTCGCCTCCGCCCAGGAGGTTTCGCCGGAGCAGTTGCAGGCCGCACGTGGCGCGCTTGATGCGCTCGGCATCACCGAACAGTTCAATTCGATTTTGCCGGATCAGGCCGGGCTTGTGGAGGCACAGTTGCTGCAGGTCTATCCGAACTATGCCGATGAGATTGATGATGTCGTGACCAATGTGGCGGTTTCGCTTGCCTCGCGACGCAACGATCTGGAGCAGGAAGCAGCCCAGATCTATGCCAAGGTCTTTACGGTTGACGAATTGAAGCAGCTGACCGCCTTCTACGCTTCCGATGTTGGCAAGAAGTTCATTCAGTATGGCCCGATCGCCTCGCGCGAGCTCTCTCAGGCTGGCGATACCTGGGCGCAGGGCATTGCCCGTGATCTCAACCAGCAGGCCATGGCCGAGCTGACCAAAAAGATCGGCTCTGCCGGCGGTGCACCGGCGCCTGAACCCGCGAATTAATCGGTCCCCGAAAGGGTTGACTGTCATTTGTCATGTAAAGCCCGGCTTGCCGGGCTTTATTTTTGCGCGGCCAATCGCCATATGGCGGAAGACCTATTGATTGATGCATTGCAGCAAGGAGCGGATGGATGGACACCTATGACTATGACCTGTTTGTGATTGGCGGCGGTTCCGGTGGTGTCAGGGCCGGCCGGCTTGCCGCCTCAATGGGCAAAAAGGTCGCGATCGCCGAGGAATATCGCTTTGGCGGCACCTGTGTCATCCGCGGCTGCGTGCCGAAAAAGCTGTTCGTCTATGCCTCGCAATATCCCGAGCATTTTGAGGATGCGAAAGGCTATGGCTGGAATGTCGGCGAAAGCCGCTTTGACTGGTCAAGCCTGATGGCGGCGAAGGATAAGGAAATCGCCCGCCTTGAAGGGCTTTATCGCAAGGGTCTTGAAAATAACGGCGCCGATATTCTGGAAACGCGGGCCGTTCTGACAGGACCGCACACAGTCAAGCTGGTCGCCACCGGGCGCGAGGTGACCGCTGAAAAGATCCTGATTGCCGTTGGCGGTGCGCCGAACCATCATGGCGAATTGCCGGGGGCTGAATTCGCCATCTCCTCCAACGAGGCCTTCCATCTCGCGCAGCTGCCGGAAAAGATCGTGATTGCTGGCGGTGGTTATATCGCGGTCGAGTTTGCCAACATCTTCCATGGGCTGGGTGTCGAGACGACGCTGATCTATCGCGGAGAGGAAATTCTGCGCGGATTTGATATGGATCTTCGGTCTGCACTGCATGAGGCGATGGAAGAAAAAGGGATCCGCATCATCCTCGAAGACGTGATCACCGGTATTTCCAAGGCCGAAGATGGCACGTTGCATGCGCAGACCGGCAAGAATGGCACGCTTGAGGCGGGGCAGGTCATGCTGGCACTGGGGCGTTTGCCCAATACGACCGGACTCGGCCTTGAGGCCGCTGGCGTTGCCGTGAATGACAAGGGTGCCATTCTGGTCGACGACTATTCGCGCACCAATGTACCGGGCATTTTCGCGCTGGGCGATGTCACCGATCGGATCCAGCTGACGCCGGTGGCGATCCATGAGGCGATGTGTTTCATCGAGACGGAATACAAGGACAATCCGACCATTCCGGATCATGATCTCATCGCGACAGCGGTGTTTTCCCAGCCGGAAATCGGCACGGTTGGTCTGCCCGAGGATGCGGCGGCGAAGAAATATGATGAGCTTGAAGTCTATCTCGCCAAGTTCCGGCCGATGAAGGCGACGCTTTCCGGGCGTTCCGAACGCACGGTGATGAAGCTGATCGTCAATGCGGCGGACCGCAAGGTCGTGGGTGCGCATATTCTGGGGCATGATGCCGGTGAGATGGCGCAGCTGCTTGGCATTGTGCTGAAGAGCGGCGCCACCAAGGATGATTTCGACCGTACCATGGCCGTTCATCCGACCGCGTCGGAAGAGCTGGTGACGATGTACAGCCCGAGCTATCGGGTGAAGAATGGCGTACGCGTCTGAAGAGCGCCGCGCCGTCAAGACGCAGCAGCCGGGCGATCAGCCCGGCTGTGAGCGTGAGTTCGCGCCATTCGGGCGCTTCCAGCGGGTCGGCAAAGGGCGGGCGGCATCGCTCCGGCCGCGGCGGGGTTGCGGCAAGCCAGTCGTAAAGCATAATGATCTCCTGACCTTGTCTTCTGGATGACACAAAGCTAGGCGCTCCGGGGTCTGCGCTGTAGTGGTCTTCGATGAAAGGCGCTTTTCATTTTCGAACGTTCCGCCGGTGAGATGCTCCGGTAAAAGGCTATGGAGCGTGTTGCGGGAGTGGTGATAATGGCGGATGCAAGCTGGGACGACCTCCAGCTCTTTTTCGAGGTGGCCGAAACCGGGGGCTTGAGCGGTGCATCGCAGCGTACCGGGCAGAGCGCGCCGACCATCGGGCGCAAGATGCTGGCGCTGGAGCGCACGCTCGGCCGCTCGCTGTTTTTCCGCTCGCAGCGCGGCTACCGGCTGGCCCATGATGGTGAGATCCTGTTTGAGCGGGTCAAGATCATGCGTGAGGCAGCCAATGGCATTGCCGACTGGCACAAGGATGCCTTCGCGCTGCCGATTGTCGCGGTTTCCATCGAAACATGGCTTTCGGGCCTGGTGACGGATCATGTCGGTCAGATCCGTAGCGCCGAGGACCCGTTCCGCATCTGCTGCAATTCCGTGCGCCAGGGGCTGGATCTGACCTTCCGTGGCGCCGATGTGGCGGTGTTGTTTTCTGCCCCTGAAAGCGGCAATCTGGCGGTCAGGCGCAGCGTCAGGATGGCCTATGCCGTCTATCGGGCGCGTTCCGAGCGCGGCAATCATGATCTCCCCTGGATTTCGCTCGGCACCTCGATCGCCGAGACGGCAGCCGACCGCTATGTGTTTGAAAACCACGAGCCGGGCATCATGATCTGGACCGAGGATCGCCATTTGGTGCCGCGCCTGATCGAGCAGGGGGCAGGGCGCTCAATCCTGCCGGTGCATGAGGGAGACAGAAACGGGAAACTGATGCGGGAGAGCGACGTGATCGAAACATTGACGCATCCGCTCTTTATCGTCGCCCATGATGATGACCGCCACCGCCCGGAAATCCGTCTGGTGATCGAGCGCCTTGCGGCGCTTTTGAAGGCGCTGGAGCCGCGCCTGACAGGCGTTGGCGGGGTCAGCTAGGCGTTTGCCCGTTTGGGTATACAAACCGGCCTGAAGCGTCTATAAGCCCCCGATCCAGGGAGAGAGGCCGGTTCGGGCGTTCCGGACCGTTAGGACAGGTAGAAAAGACAATGGATAGAGCAACAAACTGGACACCGGGAAGCTGGCGCAAGAAGCCCATTCTGCAGGTGCCGGAATACCCGGATAAGGAAAAGCTTGCCGAAGCTGAGGCATCGCTTGCGAAATATCCGCCGCTCGTCTTTGCCGGCGAGGCCCGCCGTCTGAAATCGGCGCTGGCCAATGTCTGCGAGGGCAAGGGCTTTCTGCTGCAGGGCGGCGATTGTGCCGAGAGCTTTGCGGAACATGGCGCGGACACGATCCGCGACTTTTTCCGTGCCTTTTTGCAGATGGCCGTTGTCCTGACCTTTGGCGCCCAGCAGCCTGTGGTTAAGGTTGGCCGTATTGCCGGACAGTTCGCCAAGCCGCGTTCCAATCCGAATGAGACCATCAATGGTGTGACGCTGCCGAGCTATCGCGGTGACATCATCAATGGCATCGATTTTACCGAGGAAGCCCGTATTCCCGATCCGCAGCGTCAGCTGATGGCCTATCGCCAGTCGGCGGCAACGCTGAACCTGCTGCGCGCCTTTTCCATGGGTGGCTATGCCAATCTGGAAAATGTGCATCAGTGGATGCTTGGCTTCGTCAAGGACAGCCCCCAGGGCGAACGTTACAAGAAGCTGGCTGATCGCCTTTCGGAAACCATGTCCTTCATGCGGGCGATCGGTATTACCGCCGATTCCAACCATGCGCTGAGCGAAACCGATTTCTTCACCAGCCACGAGGCATTGCTGCTTGGCTATGAAGAAGCGCTGACACGCGTCGATTCGACCTCGGGTGACTGGTATGCCACCTCCGGCCACATGATCTGGATCGGCGACCGCACGCGCCAGGCCGATCATGCCCATGTCGAATATTGCCGCGGCATCAAGAACCCGATCGGGCTGAAATGTGGTCCCTCGCTTGCTGAAGACGATCTTCTGCGTCTGACGGATATTCTCAACCCTGACAATGAAGCCGGCCGGCTGACGCTGATCTGCCGCTTCGGCCACGACAAGGTTGCTGAACATCTGCCGCGCCTTATTCGCGCTGTCGAGCGTGAGGGCAAGAAGGTGGTCTGGTCCTGCGACCCGATGCATGGCAACACGATCACGCTCAACTCCTACAAGACGCGCCCCTTCGAGCGTATCCTGGCGGAGGTCGAGGCCTTCTTCCAGATCCACCGGTCCGAAGGTTCCTATCCGGGCGGCGTGCATGTGGAGATGACCGGCAAGGATGTGACGGAGTGCACCGGTGGCGCCTGGGCGCTGACCGGCGACGATCTTCACGACCGCTATCACACCCATTGCGATCCGCGTCTCAATGCCGACCAGGCGCTGGAACTGGCCTTCCTGATGGCCGAGCGGATGAAGAGCGCTTACGAGGAAAAGAAACTGGCGATCAACGAGTAATCGTTGCCGGCGATGCTTTGAAGCGGGGCCCTTTGTGGCCCCGTCAGACTGTTGACAAAGTCATTCAGCTTGTCTGTTCGGGGGTCATAACCACCGCTGCGTCGTCATCCCCGTGCTTGTCACGGGGATCCATAGTCTTAAAGATCTGAATAGGCAGTTTCTTTCGCCGCGCGGACGCGCGTCGGCTGGATGTCTGTGGACCAAGCACAGGCATGACGTTAGAGAAGGGGCTAGGGTTGTCTGCAGTCTGGCGGGGCCCTTTGTGGCCCCGTTTTCTTTTCGCGGCTTGAGCTTGATTGCAAAACATGGTGTGCATGGTATCGGTTCGCCGAACCGTTTTTTGAACAATTTGCATGATGGGCGACATTGCCATGATCACCGACCATATGAAAATCGCGCTCGCACAGCTCAACCCGACTGTCGGGGATGTGGCGGGCAATGTCGAAAAGCTGAAGGCCGCGCGCGAAAAGGCCGCTGCGGCCGGTGCCGATCTCATTGTTTCGACCGAGCTTTTCATTTCCGGTTATCAGCCCGAAGATCTGGTGATGAAACCGTCTTTTCTGGCAGCCTGCCTGAAGGGCGTTGAAGAACTGGCGGCGCTGACGGCCGATGGCGGCCCGGGCATGATTGTCGGTTTCCCGCGTCAGGGGGAAGCGGGACGGCACAATGCGGTCGCTGTGCTCGACGGAGGTGCCATCATTGCCATTCGCGACAAGGTCGATCTTCCGAATTACGGTGAGTTTGACGAGAAGCGCGTCTTCGTTCCGGGAGCGATGCCGGGCCCTGTCAATTTTCGCGGTGTGCGAATTGGTATTCCGATCTGCGAGGATATCTGGGGCGATCTCGGTGTCTGCGAGACGCTGGCCGAAAGCGGAGCGGAACTGCTGCTTTCACCCAATGGTTCGCCCTATTATCGCGGCAAGGTGGATATCCGCCATCAGGTGGTTCTGAAACAGGTGATCGAGACGGGGCTGCCGCTGGTCTATCTCAATACGGTCGGCGGTCAGGACGAGCTGGTCTATGACGGCGCCAGCTTCGGCTTCAATACTGATCGGACCCTGGCTTTCCAGGCGAGCGAATTTGCCACAGAGATCATCATGTCGGAATGGCAACGCGGCGATGAAGGCTGGAAGATCGTCAATGGCGGCTTTGCGCCGATCCCGACGGGCGAGGAGGCTGACTACCGCGCCTGTGTGCTTGGTCTTGGTGACTATGTGAATAAAAATGGCTTCAAAGGTGTGGTGCTGGGGCTTTCCGGCGGCATTGATTCTGCGCTCTGTGCTGCCATGGCGGTGGATGCGCTGGGGCCTGAGCGGGTGCATTGCGTCATGCTGCCCTATCGCTATACCTCCGATGATTCGCTCAAAGATGCGGCTGACTGTGCGAAGGCGATTGGCTGCCGCTACGATATCGTGCCGATCGAGGAGCCGGTCACCGGTTTCATGGCGACGCTTTCCGATATGTTTGAAGGCACGGAGGAAGGGATCACCGAGGAGAACCTTCAGAGCCGCACGCGCGGCACGATCCTGATGGCGATCTCCAACAAGTTCGGCTTCATGGTTGTCACCACGGGCAACAAATCGGAAATGTCGGTCGGTTACGCAACGCTTTACGGCGACATGAATGGCGGCTTCAACCCGATCAAGGACCTCTACAAGATGCAGGTCTATTCGATTTCCGACTGGCGCAACAGGCATCAGCTGGACGGCATGAAAGGTCCGGCGCTGAACCTTATCCCGCAGAATATCATTGATAAGAAACCCTCTGCTGAATTGCGCCCGAACCAGACCGATCAGGATTCGCTGCCGCCTTATCCGGCGCTTGATGACATGCTTGAATGCCTGGTGGAAAAGGAAATGGCGGTTGATGCGATCGTCGCGCGCGGTCATGACGCGGCGACCGTGCACCGGATCGAGCATTTGCTCTATATCGCCGAATACAAGCGTCGCCAGTCCGCGCCGGGCGTGAAAATCACCAAGAAGAATTTCGGCCGTGACCGGCGTTACCCGATTACCAACCGGTTCAGAGATCGCTAAGCGTGATTTTACGGAAGGGGAGTAGCGATGCGCAGTTCCGTTGAAATTTACGATCTGGCGAGCGGACAGTCCCGGGTGGTGTTTCAGTCCGAGGATCTGATCGAGGCACCCAACTGGTCGCCGGATGGGCGATGGCTCATGCTCAACAGCGATGGCCGTCTGTTCTGCCTTTCGCTTGGCGAGGCCAATCCGACGCTGCTGCCGATGGATACGGGCTTCGCCGTCAGATGTAACAACGACCATGGCATCTCCCCGGATGGCCGGACAATCGCCATTTCGGACAAGTGCGAATTTGGCAAGTCTGCGATCTATACCCTGCCGGTCGAAGGCGGCTCGCCGAAACTGGTAACCAGGAACCTGCCGTCCTATTGGCATGGCTGGTCACCGGATGGCAGCCACTTTGCCTATTGCGGCATCCGCGACGACCTCTTCGATATCTATACGATCGCTGCCACCGGCGGCGAGGAAACCCGGCTGACCCATGGCGAGGGGCGCAATGACGGGCCGGACTATTCGTATGACGGGCAATGGATCTATTTCAATTCCTCGCGCACGGGGCTGATGCAGATCTGGCGCATCCATCCGGACGGTACCGCGCTTGAGCAGATCACCTCCGACAATTACGGCAACTGGTTTGCCCACCCATCGCCCACCAATGACCGGGTTATCCTGATCTCCTATGCGCCGGATGTCTTCGATCACCCGCGCGACCAGAAGGTCGAGATCCGGATGATGGATATGGATGGCGGCAATCTGAAAACGCTGTTCGGCCTTTATGGCGGTCAGGGCACGATGAATTCACCCAACTGGGCGCCGGATGGCCACGCCTTCGCCTATGTGCGCTATTTTCCCGTCTGAGCCTGCCTGCGTAGCCGATTTAACGCGGTTTTGTGCCTTCTTCGCAACAGAACACCGCCATGGCCGCCGCGTGTCATCAAGGTGAAACACGACTCTGTTTTTACGTGCCTATCCTTTGAGCGATAGATGCCGCCATGATCATGCGGCCGGGGACAGGTCAATGGAACCCAGACAGTTCAGAACGCTTTTCATATCCGATGTCCATCTTGGATCGAAGGCCGCAAAGGCCGACTATCTCCTGGACTTCATGCGCCATCATGAGGCGGAGACGATCATTCTGGTCGGCGATATCGTTGACGGTTGGCGGCTCAAGCGCAGCTGGTACTGGCCGCAGCCTTTCAACGATGTGGTTCAGAAACTTTTGCGCAAGGCGCGAAAGGGCGCACGCATCATCTATATTCCCGGCAATCACGATGAGTTTCTGCGGGACTTTCCCGGCATGCATTTCGGCGGTGTCGAGGTGGCGCAGAAGATGATCTTCGAGGCGGGGGATGGCCGGAAATATCTCGTCATTCATGGTGATGAATTTGACGTTGTCGTGCGCCATGCCCGCGTGCTGGCCTATCTGGGCGACTGGGCCTATGACGCGGCAATCGCCATCAATGTGGTTCTTGCCGCTGTGCGCCGCAAACTCGGTTTTTCCTACTGGTCTTTCTCGGCCTGGGCCAAGCTGCAGGTCAAACATGCGGTCAATTTCATCGGCGAGTTTCAGCGCGTTGTCGTTGAAGAGGCGCGCAAGCAGGAGGTTGATGGCGTGATCTGCGGCCATATCCACCATGCCGTGATGGAGGACATGGACGGGATTGCCTATATCAATACCGGTGACTGGGTTGAAAGCTGTACCGCGATTGCCGAGCATTTCGACGGCACTTTCGAACTGATTACCTGGAATGAGATACGCGGCGAAGCCGGTGAGACGGAGGAAGAGCCTTCTGTTCTCGACGGTGGCGAGGTGATCGAGCAGGTTCTAAAGGCGGCTGGCAAAGCAGCCTGAGTGCAGGAGCGACATCGAAGCAACGCCGGAAAATTAAACAATGACAGGTTCCTAAAGGGGCTTGCATTCCTGCCTTCTCCATGAAAAGCCTTATCTTTATAGGCCGATAGGTAGCCGCACGGGTCGCGGCCCCAATTGTTCGTATTCTCTCTGCCAGGCTTGTTGTCCGCTGACACAGGCATAGGCGGGCGGATGCTGGCCAGAATATGAGGATTACCGGAGACTGCGGCAGGCCGTTGGCCAGACCGGACCGGGCAGGGATGGAAGTTGCGATTGGCGGAAGAAGCGCAGGCTATATTCGAGATCGATACGGCTGCCCCCGAGGGTAAGGTTCGGCTGAACCTCAAAGGCGCGTGGACCGTTCACGCTTCAAGGCAGTTTTTCGATCTGAGAAAGAAACGGATAGCGGAGCTCAAATCCGCCGGTGGTTCTTACGCGATTGTCGATCTGTCCGGTATCGGCCAGGTCGATACGGCGGGTGCCTGGCTGATCCGGCTGCTTCAGGATGATTGCCGGGACGCCGGGCTTGAACCTGAGCTCAGTCAGATGAATGACCGCATTGCGGAACTGATGGAAGCGATCCCGGACAAGCTTCCCGAGCCCGAAAAACCGCCGGTCGACAATCGCAGCCTTGGCCATCGCTTCGTCGAGCGGATCGGTCGCTCCACCGTTGCCGCCGGTCATGATATCTATGATGGTATTGGCTATTTCGGCGCGCTTTTCGTAGGGCTCTACAATGTTTTCACCCGGCGTTCCGGTGTGAATTTTGCGTCCATAACCTCGCAGCTTGATCACATGGGCGTGCGTGCTGTTCCGATCATCGCGCTGATGTCCTTTCTCGTCGGTGGCATCATTGCGCAGCAGGGCGCGTTCCAGCTGCGTTATTTCGGTGCCGAGCTTTTCGTGGTCGATCTGGTTGGCATTCTGCAGCTGCGCGAGATCGGTGTCCTCTTGACAGCGATCATGATTGCCGGGCGATCGGGCAGTGCGATCACGGCCGAAATCGGCGCGATGAAGATGCGTGAGGAGATCGATGCTCTCCGGGTGATGGGCTTCGATGCGATTGCGGTGCTGGTTTTCCCGCGCATGCTGGCGCTTCTGATCGCGCTTCCGCTGTTGACCATCGTCGCCAATTTCAGCGCCCTTGCAGGTGCGGCCATCGTCGTCGACATTTATTGCGGCATCACCTTCCAGACCTTCATGCAGCGCCTGCATGAGGCAGTGACGCTGTCGACCGTGATCTCCGGCATGGCCAAAGCGCCCTTCATGGCGCTTATCATTGCCATTGTCGCCTCGATGGAGGGCATGAAGGTTGGCGGCAGCGCCGAATCGCTTGGTAAGAAGGTGACTGCTGCCGTGGTGAAGGCAATTTTCATTGTGATCGTGGTTGATGGTATTTTCGCCATGTTCTATGCGGCAATCGATTTTTGAGGGCTCAGTTGGATCAGGACCAGAACGGCACAAGAGAAGAGACGCGGGAGACCATTCTGACGGTCCGGGGCCTGACCGTGGGTTTTGGCAGCGCGTCAAATGTGCTCGAAAATCTCGATCTGGATGTCTATCGCGGCGAGATCCTCGGCTTTGTCGGCGGGTCGGGGACCGGCAAGTCTGTGCTGATGCGCACGATTTTGCGGCTCAACCAGCGCAAGGCCGGCAGTATCAAGATCTTCGGCGGGGATTTCGATGAAATCGGCGTTGAACAGCGTCTGGCGATTGAAATGCGGCTCGGCGTTCTGTTTCAGCAGGGCGCGCTGTTTTCCGGGCTCACTGTCCTGGAAAATATCCAGGTGCCGATGCGCGAATATCTCGATCTTCCCAAATCGCTGATGGATGATCTGGCGCGGCTGAAGATTGAAATGGTTGGTTTGCGGCCCGAAGCAGCAAGCCGCTATCCTTCAGAGCTTTCCGGCGGCATGATCAAGCGTGCGGCGCTGGCCCGCGCCCTGGCGCTTGACCCAGATCTCGTTTTTCTCGATGAGCCGACATCAGGCCTTGACCCGATCGGCGCTGCCGAATTTGATGACCTTATCGCGCGTCTGCGTGATACGCTCGGGCTGACAGTCTATATGGTGACCCACGATCTGGACAGTATCAGCGCCGTCTGCGACCGTATTGCGGTGCTCGGAAAGAAGCGGGTTCTTGTCGAGGGAACGCTGGACACCATGCTTCAATATGATGATCCCTGGGTCAAAAGTTACTTCCGGGGCAAGCGGTCCCGGGCGATTTTCCAGAATACGGCCAGTGGCCAGAGCAGTTGACGGATAAATATGGAAACCAAAGCTAACTATTCCATCGTCGGTATTTTCGTTCTGATCGTGCTCGTGGCCGGCGCCGGCTTCATCTACTGGATCGAGCAATACGGACGGCAGGGGCCGATGGCCGAACTGGTGGTGCGCATTCCCGGATCCGCCAACGGGCTGAGCGTCGGCTCTGCCGTGCGGTTCAATGGCATTCAGGTCGGTTCGATCAACAAGCTCAGGATTGACCCACAGGATCCGCGATTTACCATTGCCGAAACAGTGGTGAAGGCTGATACACCGGTGCACAAATCAACCGTTGCCAAGCTGGAACTGTCAGGACTGACCGGTTCCGGCTATATCGAGCTTTCGGCAGGCGGCGAAAGCGGTCCCAACATTTTGCAGGAAGCGCTTGATAAAGACACCTATGCCACGTTGACGGCCGACAAATCGAGTTTGGCCAATCTTCTGGCAACAGCTGATCAGATCATGAAGCGGGTCGATGACACGATTAGCCAGGTTCAGGGGATGATCAACACGGTCAACACGCCGCTCACCCAGACGGTGAACAATATTCAGGACTTCACCACCGTCCTCAGCAAGAATTCGGATAATATCAATTCTTTCCTGTCTACCGTTGGCGAGTTGTCCGGCACGGTCAAGCAATTGTCCGGAAAACTGGACGAGACGCTGACCGGACTTGATAAGGTCATTGCCGCCGTCAACCCGGATCAGGTCGGCAATATCGTGTCGAACGCCGACAAGATCACCGAGAATGTTGCCGTTTCTTCGGAACATCTGAACGAAGTGATCGACCAGTTCAGCAAGACGGTGGAAACCTATAAGGGCATGGCCACGCAGGCTCAGTCGGCCTTCATGCAGATCAACGATATCATGGCGGCGATTGATCCGGAAAAGGTTGGCAGCTCGGTGGATGACCTGGCCTCGACCATGAATGATGCCAAGGCTGCGGTGAACTCGATCAAATCAGTGGCCGACAACGTCAACGCCCACAGCGATCAGATTGACAGCACGCTCACCAATCTGAGTGAATTGTCGAAGAAGCTGAATGATGCCTCGACGCGGGTCGATACGATCCTGACCAAGGTTGATACGCTGCTCGGTTCCGACGATACCAAGTCGCTCTCCGTCGAGGCGCGTGAGACCCTGGAATCGGTCCGGCAGGTGGCAGAGACGCTGAATAGCCGCATCGGACCGATTGCTGACAATCTCGACAGTTTCTCCGGCTCAGGGCTTCGGAATGTCAACGCGCTTATCGAGCAGTTGCGCACGACCATTACGACGCTTGACCGGACGGTTTCCGGGATAGCGCGTGATCCGCAGCAGCTTATCTTCGGTGGCCAGACGGTTAAACCCTATGACGGGCGCAGCCGCTATTGACGGATGACGGGCCGGGGATCACGAATAGTGTCGCAATCGCGCGCCACGAACTTGAAATGTTTTATAATTTTCGATTGAGTGCAAAGCTGGAAGGGCAACCGGAAAGCGGATCGGTGGGACTGATGAGAAACGTGAAGGCGACAAGGCAAGGACTGTATCGAATGGCTCGGCCCGCGCTTGCGGTAATGCTTGGTGCTGTTCTTGTTTCAGGCTGCGCCGTTCGTCCTACCAATGACACTTTTGCGCTTTCGGCAACGTCCGAAATTGCAGCGGTGAGTGCCACGACGGCCGCCAGAAAGAAGCTTCAGATTCTGGTGCCAACGCCCGGCGCAATGCAGGCATTGGCCGGCCAGGATATCGTGGTGCGGCTCCCCGGCTCGGAGATCCGCTACCTTTCCAAGGCGCAATGGGGCGATAATCTGCCAAATCTCGTCCAGGCCAATCTTGTCGCTGGACTTGAGCGGACGGGAGCATTTGGCGGTGTCGGCATGCCGGGGCAGGGACTGGCGATCGATTATCAGCTTGTCGTGGAAATTCGTGATTTCTCGATCGATGCTGCCGGTGGCGGTGCCGCCAATGTTTCATTCGCGGTCAAGCTGGTCGATGATCGCAGTGGTGTCGTCAAGGCGCAGAAGGTCTTTGATACCAAGGTCGGCGTCAATCCGACGGCCAGCAATGGTGTGCTTGTGAGTGCGCTGGATCAGGCCTCGGCCCAGGCAACCGCTGAGATCGTGGCCTGGGCGGTCTCGATTCTTTAGCACCGATCCGGCTTCTCAGTGAGGCCGGGATCGGTTGGCGGATGTTCTTTATGTGAATGCAATCGTCTGATGAAAGCGGCTTTCGGGCCGCTTTTTGCGTTTGCCAGCCCCGGCCGTCATGCGTGATAGACCGGCAATAAAAAAGGCGCCAGGGGCGCCTCCTGACTGCTGACAAGCTTCCCCCTTCGCTGACGTCATGCCTGTGCTTGGTCCGCAGGCATCCAGCCGCCGTACGTCTGCACGGTGAAAGAGTATTTTAATCCAATGCCCTGAAGAGCCTGGGTCCCCGTGAGGAGCACGGGGATGACGACTGAGGGGTGGTTCTTCGCTCAAACAGACAAATTGAAGGACTTTGTCAGCAATAAAAAAGGCGCCCGGGGCGCCTCTTTCACGTTTATTGCCCGCTTTGAGCTTCAGCGAAGACGCCCGGATGCATGGGCGAGCATGGTGTAGACCTTGCCGGTATCCGAGGTCAGGTAGGTCTGGACGACGGCCCGGTCACGGTGCTTCTCCATGACATCAGCGAGCAGCTTCTCGAAATCGGCGATGTAGCGGTCCACGGCCGTGCGGAAGTCGCGATCGCTCTCATATTTGGATTTGATCTCGTCAAAGGTGTGCTGACCCTTCAGCGTATAGAGTCGGCGGGTGAAGATGTCGCGTTCGCCCTGCTGATAACGGCGCCACAGATCAACCGATGCATCATGATCAATGGCGCGGGCGATATCGACCGACAGCGAATTGAGCGAGTCGACCACCTGATTCGGCTTGCGGTCGGCGGCGGACTGGCGCGGTGCGGACTGAACGCCGCGCGGGGCGCTTTCCTCACGCGCTGCAGCGCGCAGGAGATCGCTGATCCATCCATCGCCGCTTGGTGCCGCGGATGCGGCCTGGCGCTGACCTGCGGGCATCTGGCCGGGCGTCGTCGACAGTGACGGCGATGCGGATGCGGGCGAGCTGCTGCTACCCAGTTGCGGTGCGTCGCTGACCTGCGGCATGGCAGGCCGCTGGGGCAGGGAACCTGCCGGCGGGCTCATGCTCGGCCGGTCGTAGCTCGGCGCACTGCGTGCGGGCGCTGCGGCACTGGCAGGCGCATGCTGCGCTTGCGGCGGCGGTGCGATCTGCTGACGCGAGGCGCTGATCAGGCCGGAGATATCCTTCAGGGCGCGGATCTGGTCTTCGACGGCACGGCGCATATTGGTTGCCGATTCGCGGGCCTCTTCCGGCATGTCGTGGATACCGCGCTTGACGGCAGTGCGTGTGCTGTCGAGTTCGTCGCGGATTTCTGCGGAAATCTTGCGGATCTCTTCCGTCGCGCCGGCAAAGCGGCGGGCAGCGTCCTCGACCGAGCCTTTCAGTGTTTCGCGGATGGCCTGGGCGGAAAGCTCGGATGCCTTGCCCGTTTCGGCAACGGTGCGGCCAACCTCTTCCATGGAGGTGGAAATGCCGGAGCGCAGTCGTGTAGCCATCGCCTCGCTGTTGCGCTGGGTGTCGCTGATCGAGGCGGCAACGGCATCGGCTGCGGCCTTGAGGGCCGTTTCGATTTCGCCGGAGCGGCTGGCAAGTTCTTCCGACAGCTGGCTGAGCGCCGTCTGCCGTTCGGCAAGTGTTGAAGACAGGCCCGACTGTGCCCTTTCGATAAGCACCGATGCCTGGCTGAGGATCGAGGAATGGCTGTCGATCCGGCTGGCGATGTCGGAGATCGCCGACAGGGCGCCGCTGCTCGACTGGTCGAGCATTGCGATCTTGTCGTCGAGCATCTCGCCCGAGCGTGCCAGCGTTTCGGCGGCATTGGCGGATGTTCCCATCAGCTGCTGCGCAGTGGAGGCGAGGCGGCGATCGGCGACGGAGAGGTCGGCCGAGGCCTTCTCGATCATCTCGCTGAGCTGGGATTGGCTGATGCCGAGCGAGCTGATCAGCGCTTGAACATTCTCTGCCAGTGCATTGCTGTCATTGCGCAGGCTGTCGCCGGCACCCGCTGCCGCGCGGGCGATTTCCTCGGCGGCCTGGCGGCCTGTACCGGCATAGGTGGCAATCAGCGGCCGTGCCTTCTGCTCGATCAGGTTGTTAAGGTCGCTTGCATGGCCGGCAAGCATGGAATTCATGTCGCGGGCGCGCTCGTCCAGCGTCGTGCCGATTGCAGCGCTGCGCGCCTGCAGGGCACGGTCGACGGCACCGAGCGTTTCTTCAAGGGCCTTGGTCTGCTGGCTGAGATTGACGCGAATGGTTTCGCTGCGCTCTGCGACCTTGCGTTCGGTCTTCTGCAGTTCCTCGACCAGCTTGTCGGAGGAGGTGTTCATCATCGCGTTCAGATCGTCGGTGCGAACGGTGAGTTGCTGTTCGGCGCTGCTGATCGTCTGGCGGATGGCGCCAACCTGGCTGTCGATGCGCTGCATTGTCGCCGCAATGATCTCGGCGATACGGTTGCTGTTTTCGCTCGCGCTTTCGCCTGCGGCCTCTGCCTGGGCAGCCAGCCGGTTCTGCAGGTCACTGGCGCGGTTGAAAATGCTGCTTGTGCTGTTTTCGAGGCCCTGCATGAAGGATGCGCTTGTTGCTGAAAGCTGATCAGCAAAGTCGCGACCGGCGTCTTCCAGGAGCATGCGGGCCTGCTCGGCGCCGGCATTCATGCTGGCCGAGGTTTCGGCAAGCGTGCTGCGCAGATCGCCGGTCAGACGGTCGACCTGATCCTGCATCACCTGGTTGACATTGTTGAGGCCGGCATCAAGCGCGTTCTCCAGAGAAGAGAAGCGCTCGCCGATATGGCCAGCACCACTTTCGATGCTGCGTTCCAGCTGGGCACGTTGATTTTCCAGTGTCACCGACATGCGATCGCTTGCGGCCTGACCTGCATTTTCCAGACGTCGGGTCTTTTCATCCAGCATGCCGGTAAGGCGCGTATCAATTTGCTCACCGCTCTCGGCAAGTGCGCGGGCATGGGTCGATAGCGTGTCGGAAATCTGCAGGGCGGCATTCTCGCTTGCCTGTTCGAACATCCGTGTCTGTTCGCTCATCACACCAGCGACGCGTTCTGCGGTTCCGCGGCTTGCTTCTTCCACCTTTTCTGCATGGTGGGAGAGGGTCTGATCAAGCCTGGTCTGGGCATTTTCTGCGGCGGCGTCGAACCGGGTTGCGTGATTGCCAAGGGTCTGGTCGAGACGGTTCTGCGCATTTGCAGTGGCAACGTCGAAACGGTTGGCATGACCGGTGAGGATCTGGTCGACACGGCTGGCGGACTGCTCACCGGTTTCGCCAATATGCGCGGCGTGGGCCGCATAGGTGTTGGTGAGGCGTTCTTCATGGGCCGACAGGAGGTGATCCATGCGTGCTGCGGATTGTTCGCCTGTGTCGCTGATCCGTGCGGTATGGGTGTTGAGCGTTGCGTCGATCTGCTCTCGCGCCGAAGCCGTCGTTGCCTCAATGCGTCCGACATGGCTTTCAAGCGTGTGGTCAAGTCGGTTACGGGCGTCATCGCCGACATTGTCAATCCGCTGGGCGTAGTCCGAAAGGGCCGATGTCAGCTTGTCAGAGGCATTGCGCGCCGAATAATCGACTGAAGCGGCATGGCGGCTCAGGGCGTCATCGAGCTTTTCGCCGGTGGTCGTGATCGTGCTTTCAACACGCTGGGTGCCATCGCTTACCAGCGCATTGAGGCTGTTGATTCGCTCATCCAGACGGCCGGCATTTTCGGTCAGCGTCTGGTTGATGCCGTTGAAAGAGTTTTCGACCCTGCTGGTCATGGCTTCTGCCGACTGGCCGATCAGCTGGGCGGCGGTGCCGACCTTTTCTGCAATTGCACCGGCCGAGCCGCGCAAGCGCTGGTCCAATGCCTGGCCGGACTTGTCAATCATCTCGCGCAGGGCTTCCTCGCGGCCTTCGAATGACATTTCAAGCAGGCTGGTGGTTGCCGCAAGCGTGGCGCTTATATTGGTTGTTTCTTCAGCCAGTGTGTTTTCCAGCTGAGAGACCTGCTGGGTGAGCGCCGTCTCTATGGCCTTGCTGCCGCGCGCCATTGTCGCGTCGATCCGGCTGTCAGCGGTGGAAATTTGCGTGTCGAGGTGGCTCAGACGCTGATCGAGATTCTGGTCGAAGCGACCGAGCCGCTCATCCAGACTGCCGTCAAGCTGACGGATACGCCCGTCCATGCTATCACCGATCTGGCCGATGCGGTTGCCAAGCGTGCTGTCAAGCTGCTGCATGCGCCCATCGAAGCTGTCACCGATCTGGTTGATGCGGTTGTCGAAGCTTTTGTCGAACTCACCGATGCGGCTGTCGAGCTGATCAATGCGACCGTCAAAACTCTGGCCGATCTGGTTGATGCGACTATCGAGATTGCTGTCGAGCTTTTCGATGCGGCTATCGAGGTTGCCGTCCAGCTTTTCAATGCGGCTGTCGAGACTTTTGTCGAACTCGCCAATGCGACTGTCGATCTGGCCGATACGGCCGTCTATATTTTGACCGATCTGGCCGATACGGCTATCGAGATTGCCATCCAGCTTTTCAATGCGGCTGTCGAGACTTTTGTCGAACTCGCCAATTCGGCTGTCGATCTGGCCGATACGGCCGTCTATATTCTGACCGATCTGGTCAATGCGGCTGTCGAGGTTGCCGTCCAGCTTTTCAATGCGGCTGTCGAAGCTTCTGTCGAATTCGCCAATGCGGCTGTCAAGCTTCTCGATGCGGCCGTCAAAGCCTTGGCCGATGTGCTCGATACGCTCGTCGAGATGGCTGTCGAGCTTGGTCAGGCGGTCATCCAGCGTCTGTTCGATACGGTCGGTCTTGGTGTCGAGGGTGAAATCAAGCTCGATCAGGCGGTCGCCAAGGGCGGTGTCGAGATCGCGAACCCGGCCATCGAAGCTCTTGTCGATCTGCTCGATGCGGCCGTCGAGGCTCTGTTCCATGCGCTCAGCGCCATCACGCAGGCTGGCCTCCAGGCGGGTCTGCTGACCTTCATAGGCGTCGCGCAGTGATTTGCCGCCTTCCTCGAATGTTGCGGCGATACGGTTTTCGACGGCTTCGACATTCTTGTTGAAACTATCGGAGCGTTCGAAAAGGGTGTTTTCGAGCTTGCTCGATGCGGTGTCGAGCGATGCGGCGATCTGGCGATGTCCCTGGTCAAGCGACTGGTCGATGCGGCTGGCACCGGAATCAAGTGTCTGGGCGATGGCGTCCTCGCTTGTGCCAAGCGTGGCGGCGAGTGCCATGGTTTGGTCGGCAAAGCGCTGCTCAAAATCGTCACGCGCACTCGACAGAAGCGAATCGAGTGAGGAGCGGCCTTCCACAATGGCCTGGTTGAGCCGGCCGAGATTGTTGTCCAGCCTGTTCTCAAGCGCGCTGCTCTGCTCATCGAAACCGTCGGTGAAGCTTGTCAGGCGATCGCCAAGATTGGCCGAGAATCGGGTGATCGAGGCTTCGAGGCGCTGGTCGACGAAATTGCCGCGCTCCTCGATCTGGCGATCGATTTCGGCACCGGCTTCGCCGAGCTGCTGGTTGAAGCTCGCCTGGGTCTGGCTGATCGTGGCCGAAAGGCCGCCCATGATGCGGTCGAGCGCCTCGCTCATCGACTTTTCGCCGGTCTCTGCGGCATCGAGAAGCGCACGGGCACGATTGGTCAGAATATCGTCGAGTTCGCGGTTGCGCTCGGCAAGGCTTGCATTCAGCCGCTCTGCATCCTGGCTGAAGGAGGCGGCCTTGGTCTCAAATTCTCCGATCAGCGCGCGGCTGCTATCCGTCATCTGCGATGTGATCGATTCGAAGCGGTTTTCGAACAGGTCAGACAGCGACGCATGGGCACGCTCGAAACTTTCCTGAAGCGATGCGGAGCGCTGGTCGAGGCTTTCCTCGATCTTCTGCGCAGCGGTGCTTGAACGTTCTTCGATCAGGGCGGCGCGCGTTTCAAGCATTTCGGCAACGCCACCGCCGGCCGTGCTGACCGTGCGGGTCAGCTCGTCCATGGCAGAGGAGACATCCTTGCGCAGCTGGTCGTTGGTGCCGAGGATCGATGTGCGCAGGCGAGCAGCGTGGTTGATGACCGCCTCACGCTCGGCCGACAGTTCCTGCACCAGATTGCGAACGCGGATCTCATTATCCGCATAGGAGCGCTCCAGTGCGTTGACTTCCGAATGAACAAGGTTTTCCAGCTCGGTCGCCCGCGCGATTGTGCGTTCGATGCCTTCATTCATGGCATAGACTTCACGGCGCACGGCCTGGCCGACGCTGCGCACCTGCTGAACGCCGGTTTCATCGGGTTCTGCCAGACGCAGAGCCACTTCTGCCATCGAACGGGCTGCCTCATGCATGTCGCGGGCGCGCGCCATCATGATGGTCGAGGCAAAGAGCAGGAAGACCGGAATGAAGGTGAGGACGAGCGCGATGCCCATGCCGTTGATGGCGAAGATGGCACGCAGGGACGGTGCTGCGGAAATTTCTGACCCGAAGATCAGCATTGTTGTGCCGAGGCCGACAATCAGCCAGATCACCGCAGCGATGGAAACATTCTTCAGAACCGGAAAGATCGAGCGGCTGTCAAAAGCCCGAAGAATGTTGTGAGTCGAAAAACGTCCCGGATCGTTGGCGGGCTTGAATTCCGGAGACTTGGGACGATGCGAGGTCGCGCGTTGCGGGGCTTCGTTCTTGGGGGGACGCGCGGGGGCGTCCTGCGCCTGGCGACTGTCTTCACCTGTCGCGTTTTCCTCATGCCCGGCCGTGGCGTCGGCTTGTTTTTGCTGCGGTTCGTCGCCATCGGTCAGGTCAAACTCCAGGGCATCTTCCAATGCACTGATTGCCTTCTCGTCAAGCGAGGTTTCGCCGAGTTGTTTAGCCATGAATACGCCTCGTGACACGCGATCCGCAGCCATCCAACCCCGTCGACAGGGCAGATCGCGTCTGGATCATTAACTTTACTGCTTCACGCCCGATCGGGGAACATTTCCCGTCCGATACGCGCCAGAACCTTTGTGAAGACGGCCTTTGGCCTTCTTCGCAGGAGCCCGGAGAACCTGCGTGGGACCTGTTGAAACGGCAAATGTCTGCTATTTCAAGGGATTACCCTGTTTTCTAATGACATATTCACAAAATCCATACAACAAGGATCCGGTGTTCAGGGGCGGACGCTACCGGGTTGAGCGAGCCTAAACGGAATTCGGATGTCCAAAAACCAATCAAATTCCGACGTTTAACAAATATTAACCATAATGCGCCTTTTGTGAGGCCTTTGCTTCGTTCACGGTTCTGATCTGTGGACGGGTCGAAAGCGGGCTCTGGACCAGCCATATTATATTGACTGTTTCCCCGAATTCCCTGAATTAGGCGCATAGTCATGTATGCCACGAAAATAATGCGGAAGTCCTTAAAATGCTGAAACTGACAATTATCGCCAATGACGATACGCCTTATGAACTCGACGTACAGGAGGGTTCGACCGTCATGGAGAACGCGGTTCGCAACAGCGTGCCCGGTATTGAAGCTGAATGCGGCGGCGCCTGCGCCTGCGCGACCTGTCACGTCTATGTTGATGACGCCTGGATCGAGAAGGTCGGCGAACCTGAGCCCATGGAAGAGGATATGCTCGATTTCGCTTTCGATGTTCGCCCGAACTCGCGGCTGTCCTGTCAGATCAAGATGACCGGCGAGTTTGATGGCCTGGTCGTGCGCGTTCCCGAACGTCAAGGTTGATTTCCGGACAATACGGGGTTGGTTCCGTCAATGGCGCATGAAAAAGCCTCGCTTTTCGATGGGGGGACGAAAAGCGAGGCAAGGGCGCGCCGTTCTTCAGGGGCTGAAAATCCGTTGGATTTTCCGACGCGCCAAAAAAATCATGCAAGGTTATAGTGCTATAAATAATAATACTCTTTATGGCGATAACAAGGTTAACTAAGAAAAAAACTTAACGTGCATGTGTCAGTTATATTGAAGCAAAATATAATGTAATCCTTGATTGTTGCTTTTCAGCTATGCTTGCGCTGTCTTTGCAGGAAATCGCGTTCGAACGCAAAGAATAACAACTTTTGGTCGTATTTTTGGCTGCGCTCTTGGCCTTGGCGTTTATGTTTCAGTAGATTGTGTAGATTCTAAAATTTAAATCTTGGATTGTGTTTTGTTTTTCATCTGATTGACCCGACCGTGTGCGAATCGAGATGGCGTTCCAATGACAGCTCGATAACCGGCACGAGTCGTGAGGTACCATAAAGCGATATCGTGATGTTGAGCGTGTCATCGCCGTTAAGGGTCGTGATCAGCGCGCCGTCAATATCTTCGCGACTGATATCGAGAACCGCCTGCCGAGGGGTGACGCTGCCGCCGGTGACGTCCAGGCCTTCCCCGGCAGCGCCGTCGAGAAAGCGGCCGGTGAAACCCTGATCGCCTCTTTCGAAAACAGCCTCGACATGTTTGCTGAACAGGCCGGATCTGCAACTGCCTTGCAGCGTGAAACCGGTCTTCTGGCTGGTGAGCGGCTTACCGTCGAGAGAACAGGAGAAGCGTTTTCCTTTCATCGTGCCTCCGATGATCTCGCCCTTGCCGGACCATGCACCGGCGATGGCCGTGAAGAACGGGCTGTCGTCGGGTTCGGCCGCGGCTGGCAGACCGCTCATCAAAAGCGCGATGGCGGCGAGCCTGATCGTCCCTGTCTGGAATTTCGGCATGGTCATCTCCCGCTCGCGAATATGGCGTGGGCGACCGGTTTCGGCCGTTTTGGAGATGAGAGCATGCCTGTTATTGGTTAAGACTTGGTTTTGGCCGGATCGGGCCGCCCTTCGAGGTCGCGCTTCGAACCGGGCGCAAGATCGCCGATGAAATCGCCAATGCCGGGGCGCTTCAGTGCGCGGAAGGGCATGGGACGGCAAAGATCCATGGCAGCAATGCCTATCCGCGCCGTCATCAGCCCGTTGATGACGCCTTCACCGAAGCGGGCGGAGAGTTTCGAGGCGATGCCGTGTCCAAGCACCTGTTGCACGAGACCGTCGCCGACCGCTATCGATCCCGTGACGGCGAGGTGGGCCAGCACATCACGCATCAGCCGGAACATGCCGAGTGATCCCGGACGGCCACCGTAAAGTTCGGCCATGGCCCGGACAAGACGAATGGATTCATAGGCCACATAGGCAAGATCGACCACGGCGCGGGGACTAACGGCTGTGACGACGGAGACGCGCTTCGATGCGCCGACGATCAGGCTGCGGGCTTTCAGGTCGAGGGGGCCCATCAGCTCGCGTTCGGCCAGCGCGATCAGCTGCGGTGCGTCGACGACCTCGTCTTCGGTCTGTTTCAGCTTCTCGCGCCCGCGCGCGGTTTCAGCCTTGGCTGAAAGCAGCGTTTCAAGCTCCCGGACGACGGCGCGGGCTTTTTTCGGCTCCGCACTGCCATGGGCCTCTGCCGCTCTTTGCTTGATATGCTGGATGGCGCCGAGGCGGAAAATGGCAATCGCCTCGCGCACCAGGATCACGATGACGGCGGAAACGCCGATGATCACCGCACCAAGCGCCAGCCAGCCGAGCCAAG
The DNA here is from genome assembly GCF_006516955.1 of Martelella alba. GTDB lineage: Bacteria > Pseudomonadota > Alphaproteobacteria > Rhizobiales > Rhizobiaceae > Martelella > Martelella alba. The sequence goes on along the minus strand of NZ_VHLG01000008.1, from coordinate 115,412 downwards.
GCGCACGGTCAAACAGGCTGCGTACCAGATCATCAAGCGCCAGGCCGATGGCAAGGCTCAGCACGATGGAAAAGGCAAACGCCGCAAGTTTGGTGAAGGTGAAGCGGCGAGGCCGCATGGTAACGACGTCTTCTTCCGCCGCCGCGATTGCCTCGCGGATGAAGGGGTCGTCTTCATCTGGCGTCAGCTGCGCGGCCGGGGCTTCAAAATGCTGCGGCCGGCGCGGTTCCGCCGTCGCTGCCGCACTCTTCTTTTCGGCACCTTCAAGGTCAAAGGCGGCTGGCCGGCGGCTGTCTTTCTGGTCGCTCATCGCAGCCGGTCTCCCAATAGAAACTGCAGCGCCCGATCGAGGCGGATATGCGGGATCGTCACTTCGCCGCCTTCGTCTGCCGGTTCCAGTTCCGGCGGACGGAACCGGATGGCATTCATCTCGGTCAGCGGCTTTTGCGGTGCCCCGCCCTTTTTCAGCATGCGGAAGAAAGCATCCGGATTGGCGGGAAGATCACCGGGAAAAATGGCCGTCTTGCGGGTGCCGTCAAACATTTCTCCGCCGATCTTCTCGCCTGCGATCGGCGTGCCGACGATCACGGGCAAAATAGTCTCGCCATTCTCCACCGTCGCTTCGCGGGTGGCGCGCACCGAAGCTAGCGCCATGACCTCGATGCCGGCACCAGAGGCGCCGATGCGCTTTGCTGCATCGTCAACAAGCTTGCGGGTCAGCCGCTCCAGCCGGTCGTGGCTCTCGTGATGCAGGTGATCGGCCTTGGTCGCGGCGATCAGCACGCGGTCGATCCGGCGGGTGAGGAGGGCTGACAGCCAGGAATTACGTCCGGGCCGAAAGCAGGCCAGTACATCGGACAGCGCCCGTTCAAGGTCACTGACCGCCTCATTGCCGCGGCTTAGCGCCTGAAGTGCGTCAACCAGCACGATCTGACGATCCAGCCTTGCGAAATGATCGCGGAAGAAGGGCTTGACCACATGGGACTTGTAAGCCTCGAAGCGCTTTTCCATCATCGCGGCAAGCGAGCCGCGCCTGGCCCGACCTTCGGGCAGATCGGGAAGTGGCGCAAAGGTCAGTGCCGGGGAGCCTTCGAGATCGCCCGGCATCAGGAAGCGCCCCGGCGGCAATGTCGAAAGCGAGCGCTCATCTGCCCGGCATGCCGCCAGATAGGTCGAGAAGGTCTCGAAAAGCTGGCGTGCCGTCTTCTCGTCAGCCGGAGCGTCATAGTCGAGGCCTTTGGCAAAAGCGAACCAGTCCTTCGCCAGATCGGCGCGGATGCCATGGCTGGCCAGCTCCTGCGTTTTGCGGGAAAATTCGAAGAAATCCTGACCGAGAAGCGGAAGATCGAGTAGCCATTCTCCAGGATAATCAACGATATCAATGGCGATCTTGCCACGGGACAATAAGCGGCTCCAGCGACTGGTGCTTTCGAATTCAATCGTCAGGCGCAATTCGGAAATGGCACGGGTGGATTCCGGCCAGACGCGCTCGTCAAGCAGCCGCTCGATATGGGTTTCGTAGTCGAAGCGGGCGATATGTTCGTCTGGCTGTTCTTCCAGCCGCGTTGCCGAAATCCGCCCGGCGCGCATCGCCTCGAACATCGGCATGCGTCCGCCATGCAGGAGATTATGTACCAGTGCCGAGATGAACACGGTCTTGCCGGCACGTGACAGGCCAGTCACGCCGAGCCTTAAAGTCGGCTGAACCATGTCACCGGCCCGGTCGGCGAGATTATCGATCGCGATGCGGGCGCTGTCGCCAAGAGAAATATTGAGGGGCGTCAAAGGCAGGCTTTCCTATATTGCTGGACCCAATATAGGAAAATGCCGGGCCGGAAAAAAGGCTTCTTATCGTGCGGCGTATCAAAGCGCCAGTTCAGCGGCATCGAAGAAATGCAGATGCTGCGCACGGAAGGAAAGGCCGATCTCCTGGCCGCGAATGCCGGGTTCAATCTCGGCCACCCGCACGATCAGCCGCCCGGCCTTGCCGCAATCGACATAGAGAAAGGTGTCGGAGCCGAGATATTCAGCAATCTCCACCCGGCCCGATACAATGCCCTCTTTTGCTGCCACCACATCGATATGTTCCGGCCTTATGCCGAGCATGGTCGCTTCACCCATCTTCTGGCCCGGAAGCGGGCCGCCGCCATGATCCGGAATGGCAAAACGCCCCCCGGATGTGGTGCAGGGCAGGATGTTCATTTTCGGCGAGCCGATGAACTGGGCGACGAAGAGATTGTCCGGCCGTTCATAGAGATCGCGTGGCGTGCCGACCTGCATGATCTGTCCGTCCTTCAGCACAACAATGCGGTCGGCAAGCGTCATTGCCTCGACCTGGTCATGGGTCACATAGATCATGGTCGTGCCCAGCGTTTCGTGCAGGCGGGCGATCTCGAAGCGCATTTCAACCCGCAGTGCCGCGTCAAGGTTGGACAGCGGTTCGTCAAAGAGGAAGCCCTTCGGCTCGCGGACGATGGCACGGCCGATGGCCACGCGCTGGCGCTGGCCGCCCGAAAGCGCCTTGGGGCGGCGCTCAAGATAGTCATCGAGCCGTAAAATATCGGCAGCGCGCGAGACTTTTTCGTCAATCTCTGCTTTCGGGCTGCCGGCAGTCTTCAACGCAAAGCCCATATTGTCGCGCACATTCATATGCGGATAGAGCGCATAGGACTGGAACACCATCGACAGGCCGCGTTCAGAGGGCAGACGGTCCGTGACATCGTCGCCATCAAGCAGAATGCGGCCCCGGCTTGTCTCCTCCAGTCCGGAGATCATGCGCAGCAGCGTCGATTTTCCGCAGCCGGACGGGCCGACGAAGATGACGAATTCGCCGTCGGCGATTTCAAGGTCGATTCCCCTGATCACCTGCAGCTCACCAAACCATTTTTCGACATTTTCAAGCCGGATGGCACCCATGCCGTGTCTCCTCTCAAGTCTGATCCGCCCAGGCAAGGTGGATGGCCGCCGTCCAGGTGAACAGCTTGCCGCCCAGACCTTCGCCGGTCAGTGGATCGAAATATTCAAAAAAGCCGGACTGCTCGACCACGCGGCGCGTGTCATCTCGCAGCCGCTCGGCAATCTCGCCATGGCCCTTTTCGGCAAGGCCGATCGCGATCATGTAATTGACGACCGACCAGATCGGTCCACGCCAGTAGCGCCGCGATTCAAACCGGCTGTCGCGCGGGTCCCAGCTTGGAAAACCGAAAACGCATTCTTCCAGAATGGCACTGATTTCTGACAGCAGCCTGCGCTGCTGGTCTTCGGTTCCCGCATCGGCATAAAAAGCCATGGCCGAGGCATTCGTCAGCGCCGTTGAAAGCGTGCCGGACCGTAGATCCCTGGCGACGAAACCGCCAGCCTCCTCGCTCCAGAAGGACGAACAGCCTGCCTTGGCCTGCTTCACCCAGGTCTCTGCCTCGTTGCGGATGCCGGGTGCGCCGAATTCATCAGCGAGCTGCGCCAGATCGTGGTCGGCCCGCATCAGAGCGAACTGGACGCAGGGGTCGACCATGAAAAACGGGCCGTTGCGGGCGATTTCGAGATGATCCCAGCGGCAGTCATGGCCGAATTTCACGATGGTGAGGTAGCGGTTATATTGCTCCGCTGTCGGCCGTTCGGAGGGATCGACATGGGTGATATCGCGGCGCGGCAGATCACCAAGATCATCCGGTACTTCGATTGCATTCATGCCGACATCCCAGTCGGGGCAGTTGTCGCGGCCTGATTCCCAGGGATGGATGATCCCGACCACGCCGGTGTCATCAGGATCACGGAAATGGTGGAACCAGCGATGATAGCCGATCAGTTTTGGCAAAAGCGCCTTGGCGCGCGCCCGGTCCATCGCACCGCCGGTCTGCATCAGTGTCAGGATCGCGCTTGCCGCGACCGGCGGCTGGGAATGGCCTGAGCTTGGCGGCACGGTATTGGACTGCCACAGTTCGGGGCCGGGAAAATAATCCGGATCGGTCTTGTGGAAGATGATATGCGGCAGCATGCCATCCTCCCACTGGCCGGAGAACAGCGTTTCGATTTCTTCCCAGGCGCGATTGCGGTCGAAGGTGGCAAAACCGAGCGCTGCAAAGACCGAATCCCAGTTCCACTGATAGGGATAAAGTCTTGCTGTCGGCACGGTGTAACCGCCGCGATCATTGTCACGCAGGATATCGATGGCCTGCTGGCGGAGCGTTTTCTGCATGGTCTATCCCTTGACGCTACCGGCGGTGAGCCCGGATACCAAAAAGCGCTCGAACCACAGGAAGATGAACAGCACAGGCACCGTGGCAATCACGGCACCGGCCATCAGATGCTGGCGTGGCACTTCGGAGGAATTGAGCGAGACGACGCCGCGCGAGAGCGTGAACATGTTGATGTCGTCGAGAAACATGAAGGCGAACAGGAATTCGTTCCAGGCAATCATGAAAACGTAAAGCGCGACCGAGGCAAGCGCCGGAAGCGCCAGCGGCAGGGTGATCTTGAGGATCACGCCGGGGCGCTTCAGCCCGTCCATCAGGCCTGCTTCCTCAAGCTCCGAGGGCAGGCCGCGGAAATAGCCCTGCAGCATGTAGAGCGCGACCGGAATTGTGGTTGCCGGATAGACGATCATCAGCCCGACCAGCGAGTTACGCAGTCCCACTTGCGAGAAGACCGAATAGAGCGGGATCACCAGTACGATTGCCGGCACCATATAGATGAGCAGGATCGAGCGTGACAGAAAGGCCTGTCCGGGAAATTTCAACCGCGCCACTGAATAGGCGCCGGGAACGGCGAAGAGCAGGGTGATGATAACGGTCGCCACCGAGACGATGGCCGAATTCATCAGAAAGGTGCCGAAATGATAATTGGTGAACAGCTCGACATAGGAGCGCAGCAGATTGCCGATCCCTTGCGAAAGGTCGAGCGAGAAATCAAGCGGATTTGAAATCAGCGACTGCTGGCTTTTCAGGCTGGTCATCACCATCACGTAGAAGGGCAGGGCGACGACGATGGCAAACAGCGTCAGGCCTAAGCCTTTGGCGATCCGCAGCATCACGGTTTCAAGATGATAGCGATTGAGCCGGCCGGAGGGCTGGTCAAAAATCGCGGCGTGAACGCTCCACCAGGTCGCGAAAATGAAGAATAAAACACCGATCACCTGCAGCGCGGCGCTCTGATCGAGCGCGATGCCGAAAGGGCGCCCGAAGGTCAAAGCCAGAAGCACAGCCGTGATCGCGATCAGTACGGCGATCTGCAGCGATGCGCCGCGTCCGTCCGGGTTGGAGCGACTTCTGACCGGGGCCAGTGACATGATGGCCGCGCCGATGGCGCCGGCAAGGGCCGCAATGCCAACCGGCGGGGCGCTCGGCGCGCCGGTGATAAGGGTAAGCATAAGGCCAAATACAATCATCCAGGCCGCGCCCCAGACGGCCCCGGCGACAAGGGCGGCGAGGAAACCTGTTCCGATACGCATCAACCGTCATCCTGTGGCGAGAAGGTGAAGAAAAGCAGCGAGAAGGCGAGCAGAACCGCGAAGACGACAACGGCGACTGCAGCACCCGCGCCGAGATTGGAGATGGCGAAGGCCTGTTCATAGACATCGACGGTTAAGGTGCGCGTTCCCGCCCCCCCGCCGGTGAGCAGGAAAATGTCGTCGAACTTGTTGAAGGTCCAGATGAAGCGCAGCAGGAAGAGAACGGCGAGAATGCCGACCAGCTGTGGCAGCGATATATACCAGAATTGCTGCAGCGGCGTTGCCCCGTCAATTTCGGCCGCTTCATAGACATCGCTTGAAAGCGCCTGCATGCGCGCCAGAATAAACAGGAAGGCCAGCGGGAAATAGCGCCAGGCCTCAAAGGCGATGACGGTGGTGAGCGCGACGGGGAAGCCGAAGGTGAAGCCGAAAAGGCTGATATCAACGGAGCGCTGGCCAAAGAAATCAATCGGGGTTCCGATCATGCCCGCCTGCACCAGAAGTGCGTTTAGCGTGCCGGAATAGGGATCAAGCAAAATGATCCAGGTGAAGGCAACCGCGATCACCGGCGCGACATAGGGAAACAGAAACAGGCCACGCAGCACGGAGCGGCCGCGAAAATTCTGGTTTAGAAGCTGCGCCGCAAACAGGCCGAGCACCAGCGCGCTCAGCGTACCGAAAACGGTGTAATAAAAAGTCACCCGCAGCACGTGCCAGAAATCGGATGACGAAAAGACCTTGCGGTAATTATCCAGCGTGAAGGTCATATTGGTCAGCACATTGTCAGCCCTGCCGAAGTTCTGGGCCTCGCTGTCACGCGGATTGACCGGATCGGCGATATAGGCCTCATCTGCTGTGACCGGCAGCTTGATTGTTTCGCGAAACTTGGCGGGGATGTCGCCCAGCCTGCAGGTCAGTTCCTGACCGGCTAGGGCACAGCGAGGGTCAAGGTCTGAGACGGTCAGTCCCTTTGGCAGCGTATCGGAGAAACCGGCCTCGGCGATGATGGCTTTTTGTGATGTGTTGCGCAGCCGGTATTCGATTTCGGCCGTGTCGCCCGCCTGTTCCAGCGTGCCACGCAGGCGTTCATTGACCGAGAGCGTCGGTGCGCGCAGGTCGGAGAGCTGAACCGGCTTGAAGGAAATCCAGAAATTGGCGATCAGCGGCAAAAGCACAACCGCCAGCACGATCAGAAATGTCGGCGCAAGCATGCCATAGGCAAAGCGCATTTCGCGCCGCGCCATCCGTCCGAGCCTGTTGGGCGGAGCCGCGTTCTTCGCGCTGTCTACCGGCGCATCGGTCATGAAAAGGGCCTTTCACTGAAGATGGTGGACCGGGCGCCTGTCAGCGCCCGGCTCTGCCAGATCAGTTGATCTGCGAAAGCTCGTCATTCAGTTTGGCCACGGCATCGGGCCCGTCGATCTCGCCATCGATATATTCGCGGACCACCTGATTGAAGATCTGGGCATTGATCATCTTCGAGGCCAGCGCCAGCTGTCCTTCCTTCACGCCCCAGCGATTGCCGGTTTCCAGGCCCGTGACGATCTTCTGAACCGTTTCCGGCGGATAGAGATCTGCAAGCGGTGCCTTGCGGTCGACCCCGACCGGAAGCTTGGCCCAGCCATCAATGAACTTCGTCGGTTCGGCCTCAGTACCCCGACGGACCGGGAACTTGCCTTCCGGCGCCATGGACAGCGTGTCGAGATAGCCCTGATCCATCGAGAATTTGACGAAATCAGCCGCGATATCGGTATTGGCATCCGCCGTGACACCAAGATAACGCACATCCGCCCAGGCTGAACCATCGGGATTGGACGGACCGGAAAGCGTGGTGACGACATCGGTCTTCTGCGCCAGTTCGGTCGAGGTCGGGTCGTCATTGATGGTCGGCGGGGCCGAATCGCGCAGGCCCGCCAGTTCATCGAGAATGAAGGGCGACCAGATGATCATCGCCGCCTTGCCATCGAAATAAAGCGCGCGTGACTGCTGCCAATAAAGCTCGCCGGCCGGTGATGCGTCGGCAAGTGTCTTGTAGAAATCAAGGACTTCTATCGTTTTCTTCTCATCAAGCGGCTTGAAACCATCGGCATCGACCGGTGTGACGCCATTGGCGAGAAACACATGTTCGAGCACCTGGCTCATGAAGTTCTCGTCAATCTTGGTGGCAGCGACAAAGCCGTACATATCCGGCGGATTGTGCAGGGCCTTTATGGCGGTCTCGATATTGGCATAGGAGTTCGGCGGCGCCAGCCCCTTTTCATCGAAAAGGTCCTTGCGGTAGATGATCATCTGCGTCCAGCCGTCGACGGGAACGGCGGCGGTCATGCCGTCAAACTGCGCCATTTCGATCGGTCCGGGCGCGAAGGTATCTGTGCCGAGATCCTTGACGATCTCGTCATCGGTTTCGACATCAAGAATGCCGGCTTCTGACCAGGGCAACACATATTGCAAGGTGAGATAGATAACATCCGGCAGGTCACCGGCGGCAAAAGCCGCTGTCGCGCGTGTGCCGAGCTCGCTTTCGGTGACCGGGATCACCTGTACTTCATTGCCGGTCGCCTCCTTGAAGGCATCAGCTATCTGTTGCTGCTTGGCCAGTCGCTCCGGCTGTTCCTCGGTTGTCCAGAAGCGAATAGTGTCAGCATGAGCCAACGTAATACCACTTGCCGACAGCACAAGCGCTGCCGCCAACGGAGCAAGGATCCTCATCATGTTCCTCCCACATTCCTCAAGGTGTCGCGGCCGGAGGATACCGGTCCGCTTGGCTACCGGAGCGAATGATGTCCCGAAATGCAGGTGGCTTCCAGTACTCCCCCAGCTTGGCCGCCTGCGCCAGTCGGTTGTATCTCATAATGGATCCGGGACCGCTGCCGACGCAAAAACTTTACCGCGCATTGACAGTGAGTCAAGGCGAACCGGCGTCATTTCAGGGCGGCGGGGAAAGAAGAAAGGAAAATGATTCCAGAAAATGCCTGGAACGGGCAAAAGTTACGGGGTCAGGAATTCCGTCAATTTCCACTGTGGGCTGTCGTCAGGCTTGCCTTCGGTTGGGCCGGTAAAATCCAGGACGGCAACACCGGCAGTCGGGTAGCCGTAGGGGCAGGCCCGGTTGAAGGATTCGTAACCAGTCAGCATCAGAAGGATTTCCTCAATGCCCGGATTGTGGCCAACCACCATGATGCCTTCATAGGCATCTATATCCTCGATCATTTCGATATAGGTGATCGGGGCGGCTTGATAGAGATCATCTGAAAACTGCATGCGCGGCGTGCGCTCAAGCGCCCGATAGGCAGCGTCGGCCGTTTGCCGGCAGCGCATCGCCGATGAGGAGAGAATAAGGTCCGGCCTGTATCCTGCCGCCGCCAGCCGTCTGGCGATATGCTCAGCATCGATTTCTCCCCGGGCGGATAGCAGCCGGTCGTAATCGCGCATGGTCGGTTCCGGCCAGACGGCCTGGGCATGGCGTACGAGGAAAATCCGGTGGGGTGGGGGCGTGATGGGCGTCATCGTCAATCTCGGAAAAGCAAAATGCTTCTGGGCTGGTCTGTTCTTTTCGAGGCGTCACGGGGTCGGGTCTTGTGTTGCATAGCTCCATGCGCCGAATGCCGAAAGATGGCAAGAGACATCTCGCCAGCGTGACAAATGTCAGGGCATTTCAACAACCTTGGTTCTGACTGCAACTATGGGCGGGGGCAGAATGGCGTCAGAAGCGTTGCAACGCAATCCCCCTGGTGGCGCTGACATGAAACCGTGTTCGCTGTGGGGCGATTCGGGGCTTAAGTTGCGCCTCATGCGGGTGGTGGTCGCAGGAAACTTGTGAAAAACACATATTTTGAATTGCCCATCAATGCAGCAAATTTGCGTTCAAAATCTGCTTTTCTTCGCATGAAGAACGCGAAAAAAACTTAAAAACGGGAATTTTAGCGCTTGAAACACCCGGAATTGACAAAAATATAGCATGAAAGCCTATTTTTTTGACAGTTTTATAAATGCCCAAATTGAAAGCAAAGGCTTGAATGCCGCATCAGCTTTGATTATACACTCGCGGCGTGGGGTATTGTTCAGGAGAATGGCTTTGAACAAGAGCATTGACCTTAGTCGCTATGTTCTCTCCGATGATGAAGAGTTCATGAATCCCAATCAGCGGGCCTATTTTCGCGCCAAACTGATCGCCTGGAAGAATGACATTCTGCGCGAGGCACGGGAAACGCTCGAAAATCTTGCCACGGAAAGCGCCAATCATCCCGACCTGGCAGACCGTGCTTCCTCCGAAACCGACCGTTCCATTGAGCTTCGCGCAAGAGACAGGCAGCGTAAGCTTATTTCCAAGATTGATGCGGCATTGCGGCGCATTGATGATGGAACATATGGCTTTTGTGAGGAGACCGGCGAGCCGATTGGTCTGAAGCGATTGGATGCCCGGCCGATCGCCACCTTGTCGATCGAGGCACAGGAACGTCACGAAAGGCGCGAAAAAGTCTATCGTGACGAGTAAAACTGCACTCAAATAGCCGCGCTGATCAGGTGCGGCTATTTGCTTTTGGCTGCCATGTTACTCGGTGATCGGCGCCGGATTATTGTCCGACGCGATTTGCTTGCCTGCAATCATTGCGGCGGCGCGTCTTTCGCGTTCTCTTCGCCATTGCCTGCTTTGCGCTCTGCTTCTGCGCCATGGCGCGCCCCGATCGGGGCGGGGATGCGGGTTTCCAGCAAAATGTCGTTCGGGCCACCAATCATCACCAGATGTTCGACATTGTCGCGGCGGATCAAAACGACGCGGCGCTTCGCATCGACAGCGGCAGCATCAACCACCAGAAGACGCGGCCGCCTGTTGCGTCCACCCCGGATGAAGGGCGACGGCGGCCGATGGCGCAGCAAGAGCCAGATGCAGGCAATGGCCACGACAATTACGGCGACGGCGACTGCCGGATAGTTAAAGATTGTCTCGTCAAACAGAGACTGCATCATGTGCCCCCATGCTCCTTTCAATATGCCATTTTCCCGCTGAATCCGGTCCTGAAGCTGATCCATGCGGCAAAGATTGATCGATTCAAACTTGAGGTGGATTTTCTTTCGTCGATTCGACCTTTGGGCGTAATGTTGTGCTTCATATATATGGCCAAAAAGTCAATTTGAGGCAATCGCCTGAAGGTGCCTTCTTGGCCGATTTGCCAAACTATTGCGGCAGGCGTTTGTCACGATTGCGTGCGTGATTTTGCCGGCATCATGTGAGCGGACAGGCTCCTTTTGTGGGTGGTATCCGGGCGATTTGAAGACAAAACCCAAAATTAAGCTTTTTCGACCATTTTCAGCCCGATAATACTGTTGTTTCGCCTGCCCGGGTTGGCTTATCTCTCCCCGGCAAGGGCTGTTCCCATGAGATGGGGATGCAAGTGTCGGCGTTTGTCCGTCGACAAGGAATGAGGACATCATGAAGGCGGTCAAGCCTGAGAAAGACGGATTTGAACCGGTCGTGATCGGCGGACGGTGGACGGGGCTGGCGCTGCGTGTTGTGTTGCTGATTCTCGCTCTGGCCATTCTCTGCGGCCTTTATTTTCAGTATCGCTCCTTTTTTACGGCGGAGACCTATCTGATTGCGCTGGCGGTCCTTGCGGTGGTGGGCGTCTTCTTCATTATCTCACTGGTTCTTGGTCTTGTTCGCATGTTTCCCTCCGACGGGAACCGCCTGGTCGCAAAAGGTTTTCTTGATCAATATCCTGAAGCGGTAATCGTGACCGATCACAAGGACCGGATTATTTATACCAATTCGGCCTATGGCAAGCTGATCGGCGAGGCGGGCGTCACCCAAAGTCTGGATGCATTGTTTTCCGCTGAGGCCGAAAGCGCCGAAAGCCTTTACCGTCTCAGCCATGTCGTGCGCAGTGGTCAGGATGGCCAGGAGGAGTTCCGTCTTTCCCGGCCGCTTTCTGCGCGCCAAAGCAGTGCGGAGGATCCGCATTGGTACCGCCTGTCGGCTCGCTTCATGGCTGTCGAGAATGATCAGGGCAGGCATCGCAATCACCATGTCTGGCAGGTGCGCGACATCACCCAGGAGCGTCAGGAACAGGAGCGCTATTTCCGTGAACTGCAAAAGGCGATTGACTATCTTGACCATGCACCGGTCGGGTTTCTGACAGCGAACGGCGACGGCAGCGTTCAATATATCAATGCCACTTTCGCCGAATGGCTGGACATTGATCTTGCCGCCTTTGAGCCGGGCAGTCTGAGCCTCAGCGATATTCTGGCCGGCGAAGATATGGTGCTGCTGCGTTCGGTCTATGCAGCGCCCGGCGAGCGGCGCAGCGAGAGCATGGATGTTTCGCTGCGCCTGCCGAGTGGACGTCACATGCCGGTTCGGCTGCTGCATGATGTCTCAACCGCACGCGAGGGCAATATCGCAGAAAGCCGGACGGTTGTGCTGAAACGGCGCGATAATGAAAGCCTGGCCGGCGCCGGCGCCGAGCGCTTCTTCAACGACACGCCGATGGCGATTGCGACGGTGGCACGCAACGGCGCGCTGCTCGCAACAAATAGCCGTTTCCTTTCCATGTTCAGGGGGCTGGTCCGGCGTGAGGATGTTAACGGCACGGCGCAGATCGCATCGGTTATCGATGACGCCGATCGCACGAAAATGCAGGACGCGCTGCTTGCCGCAGCTGACGGGCAGGGTGAGATTGCGCCTTTCGAGGCGCGGCATGCTGTTGATGACGGGCGCCATTTCCGGTTCTTCGTCCATGCAAGCAATGGTGACGATGACGCGGTTGCGCTTGTCTATGTGATCGATATTTCCGAGCAGAAAGCGCTTGAGGCGCAGATGGCACGGACGCAGAAGCTCAATGCGGTTGGAACGCTCGCAGGCGGAATTGCGCATGATTTCAATAACGTACTGACGGCAATTCTTCTGTCGGCTGACCATCTTCTCCTGCAGTCGCGGCCAGCCGATCCCGATTTCGCCGACCTTATCGAGATCAAGCGCAATGCCAATCGCGCTTCACAGCTGGTGCGGCAGCTTCTCGCCTTCTCGCGGCAGCAGACCATGCGGCCTCAGGTGGTGGATCTTACCGATGTGATTGATGACATGCGGATGATGATCGAGCGCCTGACCGGTGGCGCAGATATCAAGCTGAAGATTGATTTCGAGCGTGATCTGTGGGCGGTGAAGACCGACCCGGGCCAGTTCGGTCAGGTTGTCACCAATCTCTGCGTCAATGCGCGGGACGCCATGCCGGAGGGCGGCACGCTGACGGTCAGGACGCGCAATGTGCCTGCTTCGGAAGTGGCTGCGCTCGGGGCGCGGGAAGTCCCGGAACGGGATTTCGTCATGGTAGAGGTGTCCGACACCGGCACGGGCATTTCGCCAGAAGTACTCGACAAGATCTTTGAACCATTCTTCACTACCAAGGATGTGGGCAAGGGTACGGGTCTCGGCCTTGCCATGGTGTACGGCATTGTCACGCAGTCGGGCGGTTTCATCCATCCGGTCTCTGAGCTTGGCAAGGGAACCAAATTCCTCATTCTTCTTCCGCGCCATCAGCGTGAGGCGACCGCGGCGATGGTCCATAAACATCAGCCAACCGATCATAAGGGCGTTCCGATCAATGCGGCCTTTTCAGAAGCTGCAACCGATGACGATGATGAAGCGCCCGTGCGGGAAGCCGAAATGGATCTGACCGGGCAGTCGGCAGTCGTCTTGCTGGTGGAAGATGAGGACGCCGTGCGCCGTTCCGGCAAGCGGATGCTGGAAATGCGCGGCTTTACCGTCCACGAAGCCGATACGGGCGTTCATGCGCTGAAGATTCTCACGGAGCTGGGCGGCAAGGTCGATATCGTCGTTTCCGACGTTGTCATGCCGGAAATGGATGGGCCGACGCTGCTGCGCGAGGCACGCAAGGATTATCCGGAGCTGAAGTTCATTTTCGTTTCGGGCTATGCCGATGATGCCTTCGCAAAGAACCTGCCAGAAGACGCTAAATTCGGCTTCCTGCCAAAGCCATATAATCTCAAGCAGCTGGTCGCCTCTGTCTGGGATATGCTGCGTGAAAACGGATAGCTGTAACCTATTGAATATATGAAGTGTCGCCTGAGTTCCGGCTTGAAACGCGTTCAATGCCGGTGGGGTCATCAACGTTGACTCCTGGCTGAGGCCTGGCGTTGGGGAGAGCGTGCTTTTGCCCGGGCGGGTGCTTGTCTGTGTGCCTCAGCTTCTAAGTTTGCGCAGACTGAGTGCTGCGCTCATGGTTTCGTCTTGCTTGTCCCGCCGGAATTCGAGCAGGTCCCCTGGCTGGCAGTCCAGAGTGGCGCAGATTTTCTCCAGTGTTTCGAAGCGAATGCCCTTTACCTTACCCGATTTCAGCAGCGACATATTCTGTTCGGTGATACCCACATGCTCGGCCAGCGTCTTGAGGCGCATTTTACGCAATGCAAGCATGACATCAAGATCGACGAGAATGGCCATGGCTTCAGATGATTTTTGCATTGCTGCGGTTTGCTTTCGCGGTCAGCAGCATGATGTGACCGGCGTAGACGAGAAGCCCGGTAAAAAGGATCACCGTCAGGTCATAGGCGTTGATGCCGAATATCTCCGGATCCCGGTAGTATGCCGGCCAGTAGGTTAGGACAGGCAATGTCAGGATATTCTGCATGAAGCGCAGGGCGAAATAGAGAAGGAGCGCCGAGAAACCACTCTTACGGAGCAGAATGCCTGCATCGCAGGCCAATTTGGCGTCGCAGACACACTGGCAAAGGAACTGCCGGCTCCTTTCCAGGCCGATGATGGCCGTGATGAGCACGGCGCTGATCAACGCATAGGAAAGGGTCGCGGCGGTTGGCGACATCAGATGTGGTTCGAGACCAAGCCTGGCGGCCATCAGAAGGGCGAAACCATCAAAATCCGTAGCCCATATCCACCCAATCCCTGCTGTGAGCAGCAAAAGGGCAATTTCCGCGCCTTGCGTCATGAGCACAAAACCTGCGCAGAGACGCTTCTGTCCGAGCCGGATTCCCGGCTGAGCTTGGCTGGTGTTTGTTGGTCTGGCTTTGACAGTCATCATGATAGGGTTTTCTTCAAACAATGCTCTCAAAGCCGGGCGTGAGACATTTCATCACTTTGCAGAGGGCACTCAAAGGTCGGAGGCGACCAGTTTGTGTCACTGGAAACCTCCTGTGTTATCGGATGAAATTATCGTAAAACGATAAGAGGCGGCGTTTGAAGTATAAAGTGGTTATAACTATTCTTTCAGTTCAGGGTTGCTTCCCTGGCGGTTTTGCAAATTTTGGAATTTAAAAATAGTAATTTAATATCAGTTTGTTATGGATTTCAAATGTGCATTTGCGTGAAGATGATGGCATCTTGTTGCAGTGGGAACAGGCCGCGCAGCATATGGCCGTTTTCAACGGTTTCGCCTCGTTTGGCGCTCGGGCAGATGATATCCGGCGTCAGGCGAATGTCGACACTCTGCCTTGCAAAGCCGAGTGCTGCGACAATTGCATCCAGGGTCGGGATCTTCGCCGCCACCACATCCAGAAGCATGAGTGTATCCTGGTCCAGCCCGTCAACAGCGACAACAGCATCGTGTTCAGGCAGGTGCATGACGGCGATCTCAGGCGTCAGCCAGGCTTTCAGCATGAACAATGCAGGGTGATCCGTGGCTGCGGCAATTGCTGATGTCGGGCTGCGCCGGGCAAACAGGGACTGCACAAGGGTGACGTCTGCAGGATCGGCAAGTGAGAGCTGGCGGTTGCATGGCGGACGGGAAGGGATGGCCGCCTTGGCATGGAAGCGGTGTTCCTTGAGCGAATGAAAGCCGAAGGGGCGATAGAGATCCGGGGTTCCCGTCGTCAGGATCATCAGTTCGGCATGACGATCGGCATAGGCCAATGCATGCTGCATCAAGCTGCGAAACAGGCCGCGGCCGCGCCATTCAGGACGAACGGCGACGGATTGAACGCCGAAGGCCTGCACGCATTCTCCCTTCAGCCAGAGTTGCCGCGCATAAAGGCTTACATTTGCGACCAGCCTGTCGCCCTGCCACCAGCCGAAGGCGATAACGCTCGGATCATGGCCGAGCCGGTCGAGCGGCGTGATGTCAACGGCGAAAATGTCGCCAATCAGCGCCTTGAGGCCTTTGCGTCCCTCGTCTGTGTGGGCGTAGTCGGAACGGAATTGAAGCGCTGCCATGTGGAAATTCCATCACTGCCATTGTTAGGATTGCTCTTTCGGATGGCGGGCAGAATAGATGATTGCGATGTGCACACAAGCGCCGACTGCCCTTCATTGGCGGGTTCGAGCATCGTCCGGTGCTCTCGATTCTTTCTTTTGATGCGCCAGCTTCTCGAAAGTCCGGCAACCACTTTTTCGCCCGACGCCAAGGCATGTCGGCAACATTGATATTTGTATCGTGAGGCTTCAGCCCGGTGCAGTCGCCATCTGCCTGATCGAGGGCATTGTTCAAGGGGCTTGGCGAAATGGAAAGGGCCACCCCGGAAGGTGGCCCTCAGACCGTTGACAAAGCCATTCATATTGCATGTTTGAGGTGGGGTAACCCCTCTCTCCGTCGTCATCCCCGTGCTTGTCACGGGGATCCAGATTCATAAGGCATTGAATAGACCAGTCCTTTCGCCGCGCGGACGCGCGTCGGCTGGATGCCTGTGACGAGCACAGGCATGACGCTAGAGAGGGGATAGGGTTTGTCAGCAATCTGCGGGCCACCCCGGAAGGTGGCCCTGTATGCGGTATAATTCGCTTGTCCTAGAGGACGATGCGATAGAGCGCGAAGCCGTTCTGACCGTCGCCGGCAGCTTCAATCTTGGCGCCCTTGACGTCGGCGATATAGTTCGTCGCGCGCGGGCCGGTCTCGAAAGTGGCCGTGGTGCCGGGCATCGGCTTGAAGGTCCAGTTGAAATCGGCCGACGGATTGATCGTGCCCTTGTCGACGATGTAGCGGACGATCACATCACGGTTGGTGTCGGGGCCGACAAAGACCACAACATCGGAGTTGATGTCGGGGAAATTACCGCCGCCGCCAGCGCGGTAATTATTGGTCGCGACAACGAATTTCTGCGTCTCGTCGATCGGCTTGCCGTCAAAGGCAAGGTTGACGATGCGGTGGGCATCGGGATTGGCGAGATCGCCATTCTTGGCGTAGCGGGCCGGCTGCGACAGGTCGATCTGATAGGTGACGCCGTCGATGACATCGAAATTGTAAGACGGGAAGTCAGGGTTGAGAAGCGGCGCGTCCTTCGACCCTTCGGCCACCTGATTGAACATGCCGGCCGACATTTCCAGCCATTCGCGCACCTGCGCGCCGTTGATGACGACCGCGCGGGTGGTGTTGGGATAGAGATAGAGGTCGGCGACATTCTTGATCGCGACATCACCGGCGGGAACTTCGGTGTAATAGTCCGGGCCGCCACGGCCGCCGCATTTGAACGGCGCTGCCGCCGACAGGATCGGCAGATCCTTGTAAGCGCCGTCCTTCAGCATGTCCTTGGTGTACCAGGTCTGCGCCTGCGAGACGATCTGCACCGACGGGTCATCGGCCACAAGTGCGAAATAGGACTGCAGCGGCGCCGAGGTCTTGCCGACGGGGGTGCGGACATAGGTTAGCGTTGCCTCATGATCGGTTTCAGCGGCATCGACGACGCGCTGGTCCGAGGCAACATCGGCGACCACCTTGCGGTCGGCGTCGCGGTGATAGATCGGGCGGGCTTCGCTGGTGAAGTCGACGATCTTCCAGCTATTGCCGTCCTTCTCCAGAAGCAGGTCGATCAGCCCCATATGCGAGCCCCAGAAGCCGGCCATGACAGCGGGCTTGCCCATCAGCGTGCCCTTGGTGGTATCGGCGCCGGCGATGTTCTGGAAATCGGTCGGGCCAGGGAACACCAGATGCTGGTGGCCGGTGAAGATCGCGTCAATGCCTTCGACGCCAGCGAGATAGAGCGAGGCATTTTCCATCATGTCGGAGGGGCCGGAGCCGTCAATGCCGGAATGGGACAGTGCGATGATAATGTCGGCGCCGTCTTCCTGCATCACCGGCACCCAGGCCTTTGCCGCCTCGACGATATCGCGCGTTTGCGCCTTGCCGGACAGGTTCTTTTCGTCCCAGGTCATGATCTGCGGCGGAACAAAGCCGATAAAGCCGATCTTGACCGGGCTGCTATTGCCAGCGCCATCGGTGATCATCTTTTCCTTGATCATGTAGGGCTTGAAGAACAACTGGTCATCGGTCGGATTAGCAGCAAGCTCACCCTTGGTCAGGTTGGCGCAGACATAGGGGAAATTGGCGCCGTTACAGACCTTGAACATGAAATCGAGGCCGTAATTGAACTCGTGATTGCCGAGCGTGCCGACCTCATAGCCGAGCACATTCATCGCCTTGATGACCGGGTGGACATCGCCGTCATTCATGCCGCGCTCATAGGCGATATAGTCGCCCATCGGGTTGCCCTGCAGAAAGTCGCCATTGTCGATCAGTAGCGAATTGGTCGATTCGGCGCGGATCGCATCAATGATCGATGCAGTGCGCGCAAGGCCCATCGTGTCATTGGGCTTGTCGGAATAATAGTCGTAAGGGAAGACGTTGACGTGGATATCGGTGGTTTCCATCAGGCGAAGATGGGCCTGATTATCCGCTGCGCGCGCCGAAAACGGGTGCAGCGTGATCAGGGTGGCACTGGCGGCAAGGCCTTTGAGAAGGCTGCGGCGGGAAATGGATTGCAGGTCAATCAAGGACATCGAGGTCTCCCACAGTCGAAATGGATGTATGGCAATCTTGATATGAGAACGTGCTTCACTCTCTGGCACCGGCACGTGACAGGCCAGTGACAGTGTTTCAACGCTGGCTGCATGCAAGTATCGGCTTAAGCGTCGCGGCGAACCGTAGCATGACAGATGACAATGTGAAGATTATTTTCCGTCTGGACAAAATTTTACACGAAATGCCGCAGGCGGCCTGAATTCGTGGTTGAAAAGACGAATAGGAAAAGGCCGGGGCGCAAGCACCCGGCCTGAGTGTGGTTCAGTCGATGCCGACGTTTACCCGTTCGATGACGGGGCGCAGTGCAAACGAGGAGTTGATCTGCGCCACATGGGGAAGGGCTGAGAGCCAGTCGCGGTGGATGCGCTCATAATCCTTCAGATCTTTGGCGGCGACACGCAGGATATAGTCATATTGTCCCGAGACCATGTAGCAGGCCAGCACGTTGGGGCAGCTGATTACGGCATCCTCGAATTCGGCCAGCGTGCGGGCAAACTGCCCGGATAGCGAAATATGGACGATTGCCACCATCTTGTAACCAAGCGCATCGGCCGATATCTTGGCCGTATAGCTCTCGATCACACTATTTTTCTCCAATATGTCGAGACGACGGGAGCAGGCGGAGGGCGACAGTCCGACCGTTTCGGCAAGTTCCGCATTGGTAATGCGACCATTGCGCTGAAGCGCTTTCAGGATCGCATGATCTATTTCATCCAGCTCCAAAACTAGGCATTCCTTCGAAAAAATCAATTTATACGCAATAATATACGATTTTGTCGCAAGGGCAACCCGTTGGGGCATCGATGCCGCCGAAATCGGCCTCAATCACGGACAACCCGGCACTGATAGCAGTTGTTGCGGGCCGAGCGAATATGCACATAGGCAATATCATCGCGCGACAGCAAATCGGCCGCTCGTGCTGCAATCTGCGGGGTCGGGGTAACCCTGCCGGTTCCGTAGACAATTCTGTCATCATCGCCATAGCCGCGCAGAATATAGTCAGGACTGTCCGCGAGGATCGGTGGCAGGCTGTCATCGGGTTCATAGCGGCGGCAGGCCTCGGCATGCAGAAAGATCGGTCCTGTCTCGGCATAGGGCTGCAGGGCCGGGAAGGGGCGATGCGCCAGAACAAGATAGGGTGCGCCGCTTGCCACAAGCTGCAGGCAATGGCGGCAGGGGACGCCATTGCCATCGGATATGCGCCGCTCCGGCGCCATATCATAGGCATCGTGACCACCCTGCCAGATCGTGTCGCAGGTCTCTGTCGCAAGGGCTTCAAACCGGATCGTCATATGGGGTTCCTCGTTATTTGTCGGATCTGCACCAGATTTGCCCTGCCGTCCGCCCTGGCGCCACCCGTTTCCTGTCGATTTCAAAAAAGATATATTTCGATATATCAAACTATTGTAATTTTGCGATATAAGTTTATTTTTAGATATATCGAAAACATAACGAAAAGGAATTTTGTTATGCGTGGCATGTATGATGAAGAGAAAATGGCCCGCTTCGGCAAGAAAATGCACGGCCGTGGCGAGCGGATGCGAGCGATGTTCGCTGCCGGTTTTGAGGGACGCGGCCCCGGCCGGGGACATGGTCGCCGTGGCGGCCCAGGCGGTTTTGGTGATGATGGAGAAGGCTTCGGCCGCGGCGGCCGCTTCCTGCGCCAGGGCAATATCCGCATTCTGGTGCTGAAGCTGATTGCTGATGAGCCGCGTCACGGCTATGAGATCATCAAGGCGATTGAGGATATGAGCGGTGGCGCCTATGCGCCGAGCCCGGGCGTGATCTATCCGACACTGTCCTTCCTCGAAGAAGGCGGATTCGTGCTGGCCGAGGCCGAGGGCAACAAGAAACGCTATCGGATTACCGAGGAGGGCCGCGCCCATCTCGACGAAAACGAGATGATCGCGAAAATGGCGATCAGGGCGCTTGAAATGATCGCGGCGCGCGCAACGGACCGGGACGAACAGCGCGGACGCGGTCGGCCTGCTGGCCGTGACGGTCTGCCGCGCAGCGTCGATGCGGCATTGCTCAACCTGCGCGAGGTCATTGCCCGCCGGCTGGAGCAGGATCCGGCCAATGCCAGCGAGATTGTCCGTGAACTGCTGAAGGTTGCCGACAGCCTGGAGTGACTTCAGTCCTGATCGTTTCCGCTGAGCGCCCACGTTCCGATATCCCCGGGACGCGGGCGTTTTTTCGTGGCATGCGCATCCTGCCACTCGTCAAGCAGGGCGAGGCGCTCGGCTTTGAGGATGTCACCAATATCGTTGATCCGTGTCGCACCCGGCTTGCGGATATGGTCCAGCAGGCGATGCGAATGGATGATTGTCGGGGCCGCGTCGAGCGGCTCCCAGGCATCCAGCATGGTCACGCGTCTGAGGTTGAATTCCGGCGGCAGGACATAGAAGCTGAGACCCGACGACCACAACATGTCCTTGAGGAAAACCTGATCGCGGCCGATCTCGGGGTGCGCATGATAGCGCCGTGCCCATTCAGCAAAGAAAGCCAGCATGACTGCCGACTTGCGATAGACCATGACGCCGGAATTGAGTTGCGGAAAGGCGTAGGGCGTTACCTCTTCAAGTCCCTGGCGCACCAGCTCAGACCTGCGTCTGACATCATGGGCGAGTGAAAGATCAAACCGGTCGGCGAGCGCGAAGAGATCGCCGAAGGAACGCAGAATAAGTGTGTCACAATCAAGGTAAAGCGTTCTATCAAAACGGCTTAGGGGAAGACATTCAAGTTTCGCACGATCATGATTTTTCGGAACCTTATGGACGGCATCGAAGATCTGGCGGTCCGCCCGCGCGAGATCATCGGTGAAAAGATCCACCGGAAGGCCGGGATTATGCGCCTTCAGCGTGATTGCCGACTGGCGGGCGAGGTCGCGATAATCATTGCCCGTCGCGACATAGATCACGCCGCAATTCCTGTGGCGCGGGACCGGTGCACCGGCGTTGCCTTCATCGTTCATGGGCGGCTTTCCGGTGCGGTTGTAGGTGACGTCAGAGCCCGCGGGCAAGCGCCAGCAATTCCGTGTCGGTCAATGGTTCGATCTCGCCTTCATAGGTTGAAACGGGCGAGAAGCCGAAGCGCTGATAGAGCTGGAGCGCGCGGGGGTGGTCGAGATTATTCGTCGTCGTCACCACTTTTTCCGGCTTGTCACCCCAGATGGCATAAAGCCCCTGCAGCAGGAACCACTTGCCGACACCAAGGCCGAGCGCCCGTTCGAACAGACCGAAATGAACCAGTTCGGTGACACCGTCAGTGCGGCGCTGATATTCATAAAAGCCGGCCGGTGCTCCTTCGATATAGAGCACCGTCACCGTTGTCATGTCGTTGTGAATGGTCTCCGACAGCTTTTCGTCACTCAGCCGCATGCGATCCACCCACTGCCAGCGCGAGCCGACCTGGCGGTAGAGGAAGCGATAATAGGGCAAGGGAATTTCCGGCACTCGCATCAGCGCGATATGGAGGTTGGCCGGGGCCGGCATATGGGTGCGCGGCGGTGCGGTCATCTCCAGTGCGGTGATGTGAACCGTGATTGGGCTCGCTGTTTTTGTCATGTCTGTCAGGCCTTCCCGGTGACAATCGGCGTATCGGCGAGGCTACCCCATTCCGACCATGACCCGTCATAAAGGCTGTTGTCGTCATGGCCGAGCGATTCGAGTGCAAGCGTGATAATGGCAGCGGTTACACCTGATCCGCAACTGGTCACAACCGGTTTTGACAGATCGATGCCGGCCTCCTCGAACATGGTGGCGAGAGTGCCGAGATCGCGGAAATGGCCATTTTCGGAAAATGCCGTGGCCGGCAGGTTTTTCGCACCCGGCATATGGCCGCCACGCATACCGGGACGAGGCTCGGGCTCTGTTGCTTCAAAACGTCCGGCGCCGCGTGCATCGGCAATCTGGGTCGTCCCCGAAGCCACAAGTTCGCGCATCTCGGCAAGCGAGGTAACACGTTCGGAGCGGAAATCCGTCTTGAAGCGCGTGGCTCTGGCTTCGCGCGTCTTGGTTTCGACTGGCCTTCCGGCGGCTTTCCAGCCGTCGAAGCCGCCATCCATCAGGAATACTGCATCGGCACCCATGACGCGGAGCATCCACCACAAGCGCGGCGCGGAGAAAAAGCCTGGGCCGTCATAAACGACGATGAGATCGCGGTTGGATACGCCGAGCCGTTCCATTTCCGTAGCGAATTTTTCCGGTGACGGCAGCGAATGCGGCAGGCCGGTCGACTGGTCACAAACCCTGTCATGGTCAAAGAAAGCCGCGCTCGGCACATGGGCCGCGGCATATTCGGCTGCACCATCGCGTCCGTGGGCTGGCAGGTACCAGGAGGCATCAATGATGGAAAAGCCCGGAGACGCGATGCGCTCCTCAACCCATTGCGGCGTTACGATGAACCGGCTCTTGCCCGTGCCCATGAGGATCTCCCTGTATGCTGGATTGTCAGGCCATGTCGGTGAAGCGGAGGCGGAACCGCCGGTTCTCACGCCCCTTCTTCTCGATCTTGCCGACTTCGATATTTCCGACTTCGCCGGTCGAGCGGACATGCGTACCGCCGCAGGGCTGGCTGTCCACGGCGGCGTTTTCGCCGATGACGACCAGTGAAACGCGCCCCATGCCCATCGGTGGACGGACATTCTTGGATTTGACGATGTCGGGATTGGCTGCAAGGTCTTCATCCGTGATCCACTGCACATAGATCGGATGGTCTTCTTCGACAAGCTGCATCAGCCGGGCGCTGACCTCAGTCTTGTCGACGGTCTCGCTCATGTCGAAATCAACACGTGCCTCATTCTCGCCGACGGATGCGCCGGTGATCGGGAAGGGGCAGACGACGGACAGGAGGTGGCAGGCCGTATGCATGCGCATCAGCCTGTGGCGGCGCGCCCAGTCGATTTCAAGCACGATTTCCTCGCCGGGGGCAGGGCTTGCCTCACCTTCGGCGGGAATGTGCAGAATGATGTCCTTTGTATCGCCGTGGCGTGTCACATCCAGCCGGATGGCGCTGCCATCCGCGCGTCTTGCCACGCCGCTATCCCCCGGCTGTCCGCCGGAGGTGGCGTAAAAAACGGTTTGATCCGTCTCGAAGCTGCCATCCTCATGCACTGCTGTCACAACCGACCGGCAACTGGCTGAATAGAAGTCGTCTCGGTAGAGGGCTGTGACGGGCATGGATTTCTGACACTTCTTATGCGAACGGAACGGCAATCTCCGTCTTGTTCTTCATCCATTCGGGCTGCGGCAGCCCTTTTTCCGCAAGGAAGGAAGGGTTGAACAGCTTCGACTGATACCGGTTTCCATAGTCACAAAGCACCGTGACGATGGTATGGCCGGGGCCGAGGGTGCGGGCAAGACGGATAGCACCTGCTATATTGATGCCCGATGATCCGCCAAGGCACAAGCCCTCATTCCTGACAAGTTGGAAGATAATCGGCAGGGCTTCACGATCGGGAATATTATAGGCGAAATCTGGCTCAAACCCTTCCAGATTGGCGGTGATCCGGCCTTGTCCGATGCCTTCGGTGATGGAATTGCCCGCACTTTTCAGTTCACCGGTGGTATAATAGGAGAAAAGAGCTGCCCCGTCGGGATCGGCAAGAGCGACCTTGATGCCAGGGTTCTTCTCCTTCAGCCCGATGCCGGTGCCGGCAAAGGTGCCGCCGGATCCGACCGCTGAAACAAAGCCGTCGACCTTACCGTCGAGATCGCGCCAGATTTCCTGCGCGGTGGTTTCGATATGGGCCTGACGGTTGGCGACATTATCAAACTGATTGGCCCAGATGGCGCCGTTCTCATCCGTGCGGGCCAATTCTTCGGCCAGCCGTCCGGACAGCTTTACGTAATTATTCGGGTCGCGATAGGGCTTGGCCGGAACCTCGATCAGCTCGGCGCCGAGAAGTCTTAGGGCATCCTTCTTTTCTTCAGCCTGCGTTTCAGGAATGACGATCACGGTGCGATAGCCGAGCGCCTTGGCCACCAGCGTCAGACCGATGCCGGTATTGCCGGCAGTGCCTTCGACAATCGTGCCGCCGGGGCGCAGCAGGCCGCGCCGCTCGGCATCGCGGATGATGTAAAGGGCGGCGCGATCCTTGACCGACTGGCCGGGATTGAGGAATTCGGCCTTGCCGAGAATTTCGCAGCCGGTCGCCTCGGATGCCGCGCGAAGACGGACAAGCGGGGTGTTGCCGATCAGATCGAGGACCGAAGGGGAGGCGGGCATGTGATGAAATCCTTGTTGATTTAAACGCTGACTTTTCCGGTGCGGGCATTCGAAAAACAAGAAATGATTTTGCGTGAAAGGCCTGATATTGAGGATCTCGTTTCACGCACTCAGGCTCTTATACGCAGCAAGCGCTCGGTCGCGGGCCTGCTTGTGGCTGACGACCGGTGCCGGATAGGTTTTGCCGAGGATAACGCCTGACTGGTTGAGGATGGTCTCCGGCGCCGCGAACGGGGCGTGGATATGTTTTTCTGGCAGTGCGGCAAGCTCGGGAACATAGCGGCGCACATAATCACCTTCAGGATCGAATTTTTGACCCTGCAGTACGGGGTTGAAAATGCGGAAAAACGGGGCTGCATCCGCGCCGGAACCAGCAACCCATTGCCAGCTGGCCGGGTTGGCGGCGGGATCGGCATCCACCAGCGTATCGCGGAACCAGGCTTCACCGCGCCGCCAGTCGATCATCAGATCCTTGATCAGGAAGGAGGCGGCGATCATGCGCACGCGGTTATGCATATAGCCTTCGCGCCAGAGCTGCCGCATGCCGGCATCGACAATCGGATAGCCGGTCAGGCCTTTGGTCCAGGCCTCAAAGCCCGCGTTGTTGCTATCCCAGTCAAAGCTGTCAAATTTCTTGTTCCAGTTTCTGTCTGCAAGGTCTGGCGCATGAAACAGAAGGTGGTAGCAGAAATCGCGCCAGACCAGTTCCTGCAGGAATTTCTTTCTGTCTTCTGCCGGTCCATCATGGGCATCGTCGATGGCGTGCCAGATCGTCGCTGGGCTGATCTCGCCAAGCGCCAGATGCGGCGACAGCATGGATGTGGCCGCGCGGGCGGGAATGTCGCGGGCCGCGCCATAGCCATCAAGCCGTTTTGACAGGAAAGCGGCGAGACGTTTGCGGGCGCCGTTCTCGCCGGGCATCCAGATGTCGCCGAAGCATTTCGCCCAGTCCGGCCGTGCCGTATAGAACTGCCAGCTCGAAAGCTGTTCGCTGTCGGGTTGTTTTTCCGGTGCTTTGAGGCGTTTCGGCGGGTCAGCAGGCGGCGGAACATGGAGGCCTGTCTGTAGTGCCTTCCAGAACGGGGTATAGACCTTGTAGGGTCCGCCGGTGCCGGTTTTCACCCTGCCTGGCTCATGCAGGATCTGTCCGCCAAAGCTTGTGACAGTCAGGCCATCTTCGCGCAGCGCCTGCTTGATGGCAGCATCGGTTGTCATGCCAGAAGGATCGTAGCGGCGGTTCCAGTAGATGGCATCGGCGCCGGTCGCGATAACGAGATCGCGCAGCACATCTAGGGCATCACCGCTTCTCAGGACAAGCGGCGTGCCAAGATCTGTGAGCGCCCGGCCAAGGGCTTCAAGTGATTTTTCCAGCCACCAGGCCTGCGCTGCCCCAAGCGCGCCATTGCCGTTAGTTTCGCGGATATAGACCGCCACGACCGGTCTGTCGCCCTCGGCTGCGGCCAGAAGGGCGTGATTGTCGGCAAGGCGCAGATCCTTGCGGAACCAGATAAGGGCGGGCCTTGGCGGCATGTCATGCTCCGGCAGTGTATTACGTTGTGCAGCATGTAGAGCGGCAGCCCGCCGGTGACCAGTGCCGGTCCACTATTCCTGCAGCGAATCCCGCATGGCCGAGATGATCAGCACGGCGGACGCCGCGCCAGCATTCATAACCTTGTTCGGATTGCCGAAGGGAAGTGCTGCCGTTGGCTCACCCGTGGCGGGTTCGGCTCCTTCCAGCGCTGCGTCGGCAGCGGCTGCAAGGCAGTCGAAAAGCGTACCGCCGCCTGCCTTTGTCGCCTGATAGGCATCAATGGCGGGTTGCCAGGCATCGACCATATTCTTGTCCGGCGCATGGGCCTGACCATGGGTGATGATGCCTTTGGCCATCGCGGCAAAGGCGAGATCGAACTGGCCAGAACTGATGACGGCCTTGCCCGGCAGGGCGCTGCCGGCCCGGCGAAAGGCCGAGGCGTAGAGCCGGGCCGAGCGGGAATCGACCGTCAGAAAGGTCTCGGCGGCCATGTCGAAGACGCCGGCCGGCGTGACCTTGGACGGATTCAGCGCTGCCAGCTGGTTTTCCATGGCGGTGAAACCCGCCATCATGACCTCACCGTGGTCGCCATCGCCATTGATGGTATCGAGCCGGCTCAGCCAGAGGCTGTTGCGGGAAATCGAAACGGCAATCTCTGAAAACATTCCGATAATATCAAATGAAGTAATGTCGCTCATATGTCTCCGTGATCATTAGTCAGAGAGGAAATCGCTGCGACTGCTTCCCCTCCGGCCCGTGGCCTGGTTGCTGTTCAGGTCAGTTAATCACGATAAGTGTACATGGAATTGATGTAAAAGAAGCCATTGATTTGAGCAATCATCAGATTTTGACGGCTTAGCGAAGACTTTTTTGACAGTTTTGCGAAAACATCATGCTTTAATCGGTAAAGGTCACCGTCACGCCGGGCGAAACCATGTGGGCAAGCTCGGTTGCATCCCAGTTGGTCAGGCGAACACAGCCATGCGAAGATGTCTTGCCGATCTTTTCCGGCTCTGGCGTGCCGTGAATGCCATAGGTCGGTTTCGAAAGCGCGATCCAGACATTACCGACGGGGCCGTTCGGGCCGGGATTGATGGTCAGCACCTTGTTATTATTGCCCTGTTTGAAGTTTTTCGACGGATTATAGGTATAGCTCGGATCAATGGCGATGCGCTCGACCGTGACCGTGCCGGAGGGCGAGGGCGTGTCCGATGAGCCGATCGTAGCGGGGTAGGCGGCAATCAACGCGCCGTCCGCATCATAGGCGCGCACCTGCTTGCGGCCCTTGTCGGCGATGATGGATGCAACCTTGCCTGTCTTTGGCGTCCCTGGATTGATGACCTTGATGACGGTGCCGGGACGGGTGAAGTCTGCATCCGGGTTCAGGCTGCGCAGGAAATTCTGATCCATGTGAAATTTTTCGGCCAGCATTTCGGCGACCGAGGTGTAGGACATGGCCGGCAATAGCGCTTTTTCACTGTAGTCGGTGGGAATGGCTGCGACATAGGGGCCGGCGGCATCCTTGGCGGTAATGGTATAGCTCTGGAAAGGCAGGCCGCCGCCGAGCGACAGATCGGACATGATCGCCTCGCTGTCATTGGGGTCCAGCCTCTGGCCGCTGGCCTCTTCATAGGCTGCAAGCGCCTTGCGGACATTGTCACCCATGCGGCCGTCGATGACGCCCGGTGAAAAGCCTTCACGGTCAAGCAGGACCTGCAGGGCGACCACTTTCATGTCGGGTTTGGAAGAGGCCGTCACCTTGGGGGCGATGGTCGTGTCCGGTCCCTGCCGCTGATAGGAGCCGGGATCGGCGGCCGGCGGCGGCGCCAGGTCGCGGCTGTCAACCTGGCCGCCATAATCGTCGAAATTGCCGTAGCCGCGATTGAAAGCTGCGCCATAGCTGCGCCCGTTTCCGTCTGGCGTACGGCCGCCATTGCGCACGGCGTAGCTGTCATATTGCCGCGCCGTCAGTTCGGTTGCGACCAGGTTGCCGTTGTAATCGAGCAGGATCCTGTGGCCGAAAGTGTCCTCGCCCATGATCACCGTACCCTCTTCCGGGATATAATCCAGGAGGGCGCCATTCGGTGCGACGAGAAAAATCTGCTGCCCGTCGCGGTATAGGGGCTGATGAGCATTCGCCAGAACCGGCATTGCCATCAGAGCCGTGAAAACCAGGCCGGGGATAAAAGATCTGAAGCGCATGAACCGACTAACTTTGCGTTGAGATAACGGGCTGCTTTGGACTAATCTAGACAATAAAGGCGGGCGGCGACCCGTTATAACGAAATCCAAAAAGCGAAACACCCTGGTAACAATCATGATAGAATTTGCAGCGGGAATCGGGCCGAATTTGGCCCTTGACCCAACTTCTGTGCTCGATATCGGCGCCCTTGTGGTCGCCGGCGTTGATATTGCCCCGAAAAGAGCAGTACCCGATGACGGAGATCCGCGAATCGACCATTCGCTGGAAGGTTTTCTTTTCACCTGCGGCCCGGATCATATCCGCCATCCGGAGCCGATCGGCGTTTCGGAAGAAACGTTTTATCCGCTCCATGGTTCCGCCTCGTCAAACGCGGCGAGCATCAAGTCACTGGAAAAGACAGATGCGGGGGCCGAATGTCTGGCTTCCATTCCTGTCAGAAATGCCGATGGCAGCGAAGCGCTGATCGAGCGCAGCTGGGCCATGGACGGCGTGACCGGTCTGGTGACGCTGAGGGATCGCGTGATCAATGTCGGGGACAGACCGTTTCCGGTGATGATGATGTATCATATCAATTTCGGCGCAAGGCATTTTGACGATGGTGTCGCTCTTGCCGATGTCGCTCTTGCTGAAGGCGGAAAAAGCCCTGACGGCGTGCTGCCCTGGCATTTTGGTGAAGGTGAACATGGCATTTTCTGCGTGCCGGCCGTGGCCGGACCGGATGGCTGGTCGAAGACCGTCCTGGGGCCGATCGCGGCGCTGGGCGGCCGGTCCTTCATTCTGGAGGTGGATACCGCGTCGCTTCCCTTTTTGCAGATCTGGCGCAATCAGGAGCGGCCTGCCCATATCCTCGGGATTGAGCCGGCTTCTCATCGCTGGGCTCCGCGGCGCGAACTGGCCGGTTCGGGTGAGCTTGAGGCTCTGGCGCCGGGGGCAGAAAAGGAATTTTCGCTGCGTTTCCGCTTCGCCTGATGGTGCTTGAGCCGGAAAGAAGGGTGGATCGCGACCGGATCCGCCCTTGCATCGGTGAGCATTTCACAGCATGGATGGCGAAGCGCAATTTCTGGAAAGTGCCATGGATATCCGCAAGATTGATGACGACTATTCCGTAAGCGGCCAGATCACGGTCGCTGATATCGAAATGCTGAAGTCGCTCGGCTTTCGCTCGATTGTTTGCAACAGGCCTGACGCCGAAGAGCCGGGCCAGCCCGCCTTTGCTGATGTTGCGGCTGCTGCCGAAGCTGCGGGGATCGAGATCGCCCATGTGCCGGTCGGTGGCATGGGGCTGACGGAGCAGGCCGTGATTGGCATGGTCGATGCGCTGGATGAATTGCCGCGGCCGATGCTCGGCTACTGCCGTTCGGGCGCGCGCTCCACGCGGATTTATGAAGCGGCCGAGCATATGCGCGGTTAATTCATATAAATCAAATCATTGACGATCCATCTTGATGATTTTGTTCATGGTGGGCGTCTTGCTGATACATAACATAAGAAAGATGAGCTAAATGACTGTAAAACGTATTAATGTCGGCCCTATCATGAGCGGCGCTGTTATTCATGGCAACACCGTCTATCTTTCCGGCCAGACCGGCGAAGGTGCGACTGTCACCGAGCAGGCCAAGGACTGCCTCGCCAAGGTCGATGCGCTTCTGGCGGAAGCAGGAACTGACAAGTCCAAGATCCTGCAGACGCTCATCTACCTTAAGGACATTCGCAATTTCGCCGAGATGAACGACGTCTGGAAGGCCTGGGTTGATCCGGCCAATACCCCGGCGCGTGCGACCAGCGAAGCCAGCCTTGCTGCACCGCATATCCTCGTTGAGTTCACCGTCATTGCCGCGCTCGACTGATCTGGCCGGGCGGATGCATCGGCTGATGCATGAAGCATAAGACATGATGATGCCCGGACGACGGCACTGTCGATCCGGGCATTTTTCTGCCAGCCCGCCATTTTTGTGTCTGACAGGTGCGGCAGTCTGGAAATAACACCAACGACGAAGCGGAGCTTGGGGAATGAGATACTGGATTGGGAGCCTGGCGATTTTGATGAGCATTGCCGGTGGCGTGCCAGCGATGGCAAAGTCGACATCGGCGATTTTGGCGATCAGCTGGCAGCCTGCCTTTTGTGAGGGCAATGGCAGCAAGGCCGAATGTAGCTCGCAGACGAAGGACCGCTTCGATGCGAGCCATTTCGCCCTGCACGGGCTCTGGCCGGTAAAGGATGAATATTGCGGTGTTTCCGCTGATCTTCAGGCCCAGGACAAGAGTGGCAACTGGACAGCACTGCCGGCGCTTGATCTGAGCGACGATCTGAAAAACTCGCTGGCTGAGGTTATGCCGGGCACGCAGTCCGGTCTTGATCGTCATGAATGGATCAAGCATGGCACCTGCACCCGTTTTACGCCGCAGAATTATTACCAGACAGCGGTGGATCTGCTGCAGCAGGTCAATGGTTCGGCCGTGCAAAAGGTGTTTGCGAACAATATCGGCAAGGAATTGACGGCTGTGGAGATCGGCAAGGCCTTTGATGATGCCTTCGGCAAGGGGGCCAGCAAACGTATCAAGATCAGCTGTGTCAGCGATGGCAATCGCCAGCTGATTGACGAGATCACCATCGGCCTTTCGGATCAATATGCACCGGGCATCGCGATGGAAACGCTGATCGACGGCGCCGGCAGCACCGATATCGGCTGTGATGGCGGTATCGTCGATGCTGTTGGCAATCAGTGAGGACTGGAAGGGTCGGGCTGGAGAGTTCGGCCCTTTTCGGCGCTTGGGGCTTGTCCAAAGCGGCATGGTGCCGGGGAGATTGACCGAAGGTTGTGGCTGCGGGGCGGGGAAAAACCGCCCTGTCGCATTGTAGGTTGCTTTGCTTTAGCCTAAATAGCGCCTCAAGATCCCCCCACGCGAGCGGAGCAGGAAACATTTAGCCCATGGCACGTCAGTTCATCTATCACATGGCCGGCCTCAACAAGGCCTATGGCGCCAAGAAGGTGCTTGAGAATATTCATCTGTCATTTTATCCCGACGCCAAGATCGGTATTCTCGGTCCCAACGGCGCCGGTAAGTCGACCGTCCTGAAGATCATGGCCGGTCTGGACAAGGAATTTACCGGCGAGGCCTGGCTGGCCGAAGGGGCGACCCTTGGCTATCTGCCGCAGGAGCCGCAGCTTGATCCGGAAAAGACGGTTATGGAAAACGCCATGGAAGGCGTTGCCAAGAAACAGGCTGTTCTTGATCGCTACAATGAGCTGATGATGAATTATTCCGACGAGACCGCCGACGAGGCGGCCCAGTTGCAGGATATCATCGACAGCCAGAACCTCTGGGATCTCGAAAGTCAGGTCGAAATGGCCATGGACGCGCTGCGCTGCCCGCCCGGCGATAGCGCGGTTGATAAGCTTTCCGGTGGTGAGCGTCGCCGCGTGGCATTGTGCAAGCTGCTTTTGTCGCAGCCTGACCTGCTGCTGCTTGATGAGCCGACCAACCATCTTGATGCCGAAACCATTGCATGGCTTGAAAAGCACCTGCGCGAATATCCCGGCGCCGTGCTGATGATCACCCATGACCGCTACTTCCTCGACAATGTCACGGGCTGGATTCTCGAACTCGATCGCGGTCGCGGCATTCCCTATGAGGGCAATTACACCGCCTATCTGGAAGCCAAGGCCAAGCGCATGGCGCAAGAGGGCCGTGAAGAGGCTGCCCGCCAGAAGTCGCTGTCGCGCGAACAGCAGTGGATTTCCTCAAGCCCGAAAGCCCGTCAGGCAAAGTCCAAGGCGCGTATCCGTGCCTATGATGAGCTGGTGGCGGCTGCTGCCGACCGGCGTCCCGGTGACGCACAGATCGTCATTCCGGCTGGCGAGCGTCTCGGCCAGGTGGTTATCGAGGCGGAAGGTCTTTCCAAGGGCTATGGTGACCGCCTGCTGATCGATGGTCTCGAATTCAAGCTGCCGCCGGGCGGTATTGTCGGCGTCATCGGACCCAACGGTGCGGGTAAGTCGACATTGTTCCGCATGATCACCGGCCAGGAAACGCCAGATTCAGGCGAAATCCGCGTTGGTGATACGGTCGAGCTTTCCTATGTCGACCAGAGCCGCGATGCACTGGACGGTAACAAGACGGTTTGGGAAGAGATCTCCGGCGGCAACGACATCATCAAGCTCGGCCCCCATGAAGTGAACAGCCGCGCCTATTGCGGCGCCTTCAACTTCAAGGGTGGCGATCAGCAGCAGAAGGTCGGCACGCTTTCCGGCGGTCAGCGCAACCGCGTTCACCTCGCCAAGATGCTGAAGTCCGGCGGCAATGTTCTGCTGCTCGACGAGCCGACCAACGACCTCGATACCGAAACGCTGTCGGCACTCGAAGAGGCGCTGGAAAGCTATGCTGGCTGCGCCGTTATCATCAGCCATGACCGTATGTTCCTTGACCGTCTGGCGACCCATATTCTCGCGTTTGAAGGCGATAGCCATGTCGAGTGGTTCGAGGGCAATTTCGAGGATTACGAGGCTGACAAGATCCGCCGTCTCGGTCCTGAAAGCGTCAATCCGAAGCGCGTCACTTACAAGCGGCTGACCCGCTGAGGCAATTTGTCGTCTGGAACTTTGGGAGAGGTCGCCTTCGGGCGGCCTTTTCTATATGTTGAGAAGATAGCTTGCAATATTTTGCGCGATCACATAAAGACATGTTTATGTCTTGATGGAGTGGTGCTGCCGGTCGCGATGGATTCGCCTTTGCCGGGCGGTGTCGCGGAATGGAAGAAGAATGGCAAGCTTCGGACTGGATGAACTGGTAGAGGTGCTGAAGGCAGCGGGAGAACCGAGCCGGCTGCGTCTGCTGTCATTGCTGGCCAGCGCCGATCTGACCGTTTCCGATCTGACGGATATTCTTGGCCAGTCCCAGCCGCGTATTTCGCGCCATCTGAAGCTTTTAGGCGAGGCGGGGCTGGTGGATCGCTATCAGGAAGGTGCCTGGGCCTATTTCCGGCTGCGCGAAGATGGCGGCGCCGTCAATCTGGCGCGCCAGCTTCTGGCCAGTGCTGCCGGCGATGATCCGACCCTTTTGCGCGATGCTGCGCGTCTCGCTTCGGTGCGTCAGCAGCGTTCCAAGCGGGCTCAGGCCTATTTCGCCCGTCATGCCGGTGAATGGGATGAGATGCGGCGTCTGCATGTGGCTGAAGAAGAGGTCGAGCGCTGCCTTGTCGATCTGGTCGGTACGAAACCGGTTCAGGCGCTGCTTGATCTCGGAACGGGTACCGGGCGGATGCTTTTGCTGTTGAAGGATATCTATCGCCGCGCTGTCGGGGTGGATGCGAGCCGTGACATGCTTGCCGTGGCGCGTGCCAATCTGGATGCCGAAGGTCTCAACCGGGCCGTGGTGCGGCTGGGCGATATCCTGAACCTGCCGCTGGAGCGGGAGGATTTCGATCTGGTGATCGTTCACCAGGTGCTGCATTTTCTTGACCACCCGGATCAGGCGATTGCCGAGGCCGCGCGGGTGCTGCGCCCTGAAGGGCGTCTTCTGGTGGTCGATTTTGCCCCGCATGATCTTGAATATCTGAGGGAGGAGCATGCCCATCTGAGGCTTGGCTTCTCGCATCAGACGATGGAGGACTGGATGACCCGCGCTGGCCTCAAGGTCGAACGCGTTGTCGATCTGCCGTCGGGCCATGAGGGCAGGGAAGCCCTTACGGTTTCCGTCTGGCTTGCGCGTGATCCGCGCCTTCTCGTTGCCGAACAAAAAGACACCCATTCAGTGAGGAGTGCCTGAACCCATGTCCCCGAACGCGACAGCAACGGATGATCTGCCCCGGATCTCCTTCGAGTTTTTCCCGCCGAAAAACCCGGATGCGGAAGAGCAGCTCTTCAAGGCCGTCAAGGTCCTTGCTGCCTATCAGCCGGATTTCGTCTCGGTCACCTATGGTGCCGGTGCTTCCAGCCGCACGCCGACCTTTGCCACCGTCAAGCGCATGCTGGCGGAGACCGATCTTGTGGTGGCATCGCATCTTACCGTGGTAAAGTCCACGCGTGCGGAGGTGGATGAGGTTATCGGCCAGTTTCGGGATATGGGCGTGACGCGTTTCGAGGGGCTGGATGATGATCCGCCCGGCGGCATCGGTACGGCCTATACGCCATTTCCGGGCGGTTACGCCAATGCGGCGGCTCTGGTTGAAGGTCTGCGCGGAATTGATGACTTTGATATTTCCGTTTCTGCCTATCCGGAAAAACATCCCGAGAGTGCTGATCGGGCGGCCGATATCGCCATGCTGAAGCTGAAGGCGGACAATGGTGCGAACCGGGCGTTGACGCAGTTCTTTTTCGACAATGATGTTTTCGAAAACTATCTCAATGCGGTGCGTGCCGCCGGCGTCAGCATTCCCGTCGTGCCGGGGATCATGCCGATCCAGAACATCAAGCAGCTGAAGAATTTCGCCGCGCTGTGCGGTGCATCGATCCCGGCCGCTGTCGAGGCGCGTTTCGAGGGGCTGGATGATGATCCGGCCGGGCGTTTCGAAGTGGCTGCCGATATCGCCGCCGAACAGGTGCTGGACCTGAAGCGCCGCGGCCTGACCGATTTCCATTTCTACACCATGAACCGTTCGAAGCTGATGAGTGCCGTTCTGGAACGGATCGGCTTTGCGGCTCTATCTGCGGTGTCCTGACGCTGATATATGACTTTATTTTTTACATGTAACACTATGAATAATAATATGTATTTATAGATTTTTGTTGCATGTGATATTGCCGTCAGGCTTTCTTGCCACCATCATCTCCTTATGCCGGATGGTGGAGGCAAGTTGGAATGGTCATAGCTTTAGCAAGCCGCGAGTGCGGGGCTCAGGATGGTGTACAGCATCGGCTCGAACGTCTATGGGGTGAAACTCGACGGGCTGAGGCCACGGGCGATTTCGAGGCGGCGCTCACCTGTGCGCTTGAAGCCAGGCACCTGGCGCCGGAAAATCCTGCAGTCTGGCATAGTGCTGGTTATTTCTATCTGCGGCTGGGCCGGTGGCAGAACGCGGCAGAGTGCGGCTTTGGCGCGATCGCTCTCTCACCGGATGACTTTATTGGTTACGATACCCTTGCGCATGCCTACGGCGAACTCGGACAGCGGGAGAAGGTTGCATGCTACGGCCGCAAGGCGCTGGAGCTGCGTGATATGCGCTTTTCCATACCGGTTGATTTTGATCCGGAAAAGGCGGCTCTGCCACCGCCGCCATCGCCCGAAACCCGACGCCATAATATCATTGCCTTTTCGCTCTTCGGCGATGCACCGCGTTATTGCGAAGTGGCATTGATGAATGCCGAGGCGGTGGACAGGGTTTATCCGGGGTGGATCTGTCGTTTCCATGTCGATCGTTCCGTTCCGAAGCACTATGTCGAGCGCCTGAAGGCGCTGGGCGCGGAAGTTGTCGGCATTGATGCCGCGCTTGCCCGATGGGCCGGGCCGATGTGGCGCTTTGCGGCCTATGACATGCCCGATGTGCACCGCGTGATCTTTCGCGACGCCGACTCGCTGATCACCGAACGCGAAGCCCGTATCGTCGGCGAATGGGTTGAGAGCGGAAAGCGATTTCATCATATCCGGGATTGGTACACGCATACGGAATTGCTGCATGCAGGGCTCTGGGGGGTGGTCGGCGGGGCGTTGCCCGCAATGGTGGGACTGGTGTCGCGCTTCAGGCGATTAAACCCCGAACCGAACCACTTTTCCGACCAGCATTTTCTGCGCGAACATGTCTGGCCCTATGCGAAAAAGAGCCTCTACATGCATGATTCATGGTTTGGTTTCGGCGATTCACAGCCGATTGATGCGGGAAAATGGATGGGGGATCATATCGGCGCCAATATCAGCCATGGCGGATTTGCGATAAAAGTCCAGCTACCCGATGGCGCTCGCGCTCACTGGGCGCTTCAGGAAAAAGCGGACCGGTCTGATGAGTGGCGAACGGTCTTTTCCTATTCCACAATCGTGCGCAAAGGTGAGGTTCGGGATCATCTTCCTTCGCCTTATCTGGAGCGCATTGAACGCGACATGCGCATTCAGCCTCTGCATTATGAACTGCCGCGATGACCTGTTCGAAGTGGTGATTTTTTCGAATGAAACATCGTAGAAACAATATATTGGGTGGCTTTATTCTAGTTCTGCATTGCTTCTTCATATTCGGCTGAAAGCATCAGCCATTCCTCTTCAACCCGGGTCAGTTCGGCTGCGGCATTGGCGCGTGCCTGGGCCATGACAGCTGCCTTTTCCGGCGATTTGGCATAGAGTTCAGGATCGGCAAGGTCGTTGTCGAGTTTGGCGATGATCTTTTCGATCTTGCCGGTTTTCTTCTCCGCCTCGTCAATCTTCTTCTTCAGTGGCGCAAGGGCTGCGCGCTTTTCGGCAGCTTCGCGCCGCTGGTCTGATTTGGAGCCGGTATCGGTCGCTGGCTCAGATTTTCTGGCCCTTGCCTTGCCGCCGGAAACGATCAGCGCGCGATAGTCCTCAAGGTCGCCGTCATAACTTTTAACCGTGCCGTCATGCACCAGCCACAGCCGGTCAACGGTTGCCTCGATCAGGTGCCGGTCATGGGAGATCAGGATGACGGCGCCAGGAAAATCGTTGAGCGCGGTGATCAGCGCGTTGCGGCTGTCAATGTCGAGATGGTTGGTCGGTTCGTCAAGGATCAGCAGGTTGGGCGCATCAAAGGCGGCAAGCCCCATCAGGAGCCGTGCCTTTTCGCCGCCGGACAGATCCTTCGCCTTGGTGTCCATCTTCTCGGTCGCAAGGCCCATCTGGGCGACGCGGGCGCGCACCCTGGCCTCGGGGGCTTCGGGCATGAGCTTTCGGACGTGATCGACGGCAGATTGCTCCGGGACAAGATCATCGATCTGATGCTGGGCGAAGAACCCGATCTTCAAACCGGGCGCGACTTTCAGAATACCGTCCTGCGGTGCAAGCCTGCCGGAGATGAATTTGGCGAAGGTCGATTTGCCGTTGCCGTTGGCACCAAGCAGCGCGATGCGGTCGTCATTATCGAGCCTTAGATCGAGTTTCGACAGGATCGGGCGGCCGGGTTCATAGCCGACAATACCGTTTTCGATGGCGACGATCGGTGAAGCCGGCTGCTTTTCCGGCTCGGGAAAGGAGAAGCCCTGGACATGATCCTCGATCACGGCCGCGACCGTCCCCATCCGTTCCAGCGCCTTGACACGGCTCTGCGCCTGCCGTGCCTTCGTTGCCTTGGCCTTGAAGCGGGTGATGAAGCTTTCCAGATGCTTGCGCGCCGCCTCGTTCTTGGCGCGCGCTTTCATCTGCAATTCGTCCGCTTCCGCCTTCTGCCGCTCAAACTGATCATAGGAGCCGCGATAGAAGGTCAGCTTCTTCTGGTCGAGGTGGATGATGGCATTGGCTGCGGTGTTCAGGAGATCGCGGTCATGGCTGATAATCAGCACACTATAGGGGTAGTGGCGGATATAGTCCTCCAGCCACAGCGTGCCTTCGAGATCGAGATAGTTGGTTGGCTCGTCGAGCAGCAAAAGGTCCGGCTCGGAAAACAGGACGGCGGCAAGCGCCACACGCATGCGCCAGCCGCCGGAAAAGGCGGCGGCAGGGCGAAGCTGGGCGGCCGCATCAAAGCCGAGACCGGAGAGAATGCTGGCGGCACGCGCTTCTGCCGAATGGGCGCCGATATCGGCCAGCCGCGTCTGGATTTCGGCGATCCGGTGCGGGTCTGTCGCAGTTTCTGCTTCGGCCAGAAGGGCAGTCCGCTCCTTGTCTGCTTTCAGCACGATTTCGATCAGCGGCTCCTGGGTGCCGGGCGCTTCCTGGGCGACCTGGCCGATGCGCGCGCGTTTGGGCAGGGACACAAAGCCGGTTTCGGAGGCGAGGTCGCCGGTAATGACCTTGAAGAGCGTGGATTTTCCCGCACCATTGCGCCCGACAATGCCGGCCTTCATCCCGTCAGGAATGGACACGGAAGCGTTTTCGATGAGCAGTCGCCCGGCGATGCGGACGGAGAGGTCGGAAATCGTGATCATGACCGCGGTTGTGTCCGAAATCGCCCGGCTTGGCAAGATGCCGAGAATATCGTTTGCGCCGTGAAAAATTCTGGCTGTGCTGTGTTGTGACTCCAAATCACCGCGGGACAGTCTTCGCAGTGCCCCCAACTTGCCATATTCCAATTCAGATTATCTTTATTAGTAATTGAAATTAAAGGGGGAATTTTAATGAGGGACAGTTTTTCCAATCTGTGTGCGGCCAGTCTTGTTACGGCCGCTATGTTCACGGTTTCCGCTCCTTGCCAGGCGGCGGAGGCGGACAGTGCTGTCGCGCGGTCACATGATGCGCGGATCATCTTGCTGGGCACGGGCGGCGGTCCGGTGGCCCAGTCCGGGCGCTCGGGTATTTCGACTTTGCTCATCGTCAATGGCACATCCTATCTGGTCGATGCGGGGCTCGGCACGGATCGGCAGCTGGCCAGCGCAGGATTTGATGTTGCCGATCTTTCGGCAATCTTCATCACCCATCAGCATCTCGATCACACGGCAAGCATTCCGTCGCTGATCATGACGGACTGGTTTGCCAAGGCCAATCAGGACAATCCTGTACCGCTCGTGCTTTACGGACCGCCGGCAACGCAGTTGCTGCTGGAAGACAGTCTGCACATGCTTGCAACTTCGGAGCGGATCTTTCGTGCCGGTATTCCCATGCTGAAGCCTGATACGGGCATGTTTGCCGCGCATGATATCGATCATGACGGGCTGGTCTATCGCGATGCCAATATCACCGTAACAGCGGCAGAAAATACCCACTTCCTAAATTCCTCAGAAGGTCCGGCCGGTCGCGACATTTCGTTTTCATATCGCTTTGACACGCCCTATGGCGCCATTGTCTTCACCGGGGATACCGGCAAGAGCGATGCCGTCACAGCACT
Source organism: Martelella alba (assembly GCF_006516955.1). GTDB lineage: Bacteria > Pseudomonadota > Alphaproteobacteria > Rhizobiales > Rhizobiaceae > Martelella > Martelella alba. Next base: position 76,334 of record NZ_VHLG01000008.1, on the reverse strand, counting down.
GGCCAAGGGGGCTGCCGTGCTGGTGAGCGAGGTGCGGCTTCCCTATATCGATGCCAGCGGCAAAATGCTGACCGTGCCGAGCCATATGGTCGAGGGCGGAGCTGATGCCAAGGCCTATCGCGTTCATATGGAACAGGAACATCTCTCACCGCAAGACGTGGGCCAGATGGCGCATGATGCAGGCGTCGGTCTGGTGATCCTGTCGCATTTTGCCGGTGGACCTGACACGACGGTGAGCGATGACTTCACCACCGGCGTTGCCAGCCGCTTTTCCGGTCCGGTGATCGCCGGTCAGGACCTCATGGAATACGATCTCTTCGCCCAACCGGACGCATCGGCAGAAAAGGCCAACTGAATCGGCGGAATGCCGGCCATTTGTTCCAGATCAAGGAATACATACGTAAATGCGCATATGCGCATAAGCAGGTATAATGATCCGGGACAGGTGATATGGCGATGGTTCTTGATGTTCTTGCGGCGCTGGCCGAGCCGACACGGCTTTCGGCCATGGCTGTGCTCGCTGCCGATGGCAGGGAGCATTGCGTCTGCGAATTGATGCGCCATTGCCAGGCCACCCAGTCGCGCATGTCGCGGCATATGGGCGTGCTCAAGGCCGCGGGCCTTGTGGTTGACCGCCGCGATGCGCAATGGGTGCGCTATCGCCTCAATCCGGATCTGGATCCCATGCTTGGTGATGTCCTCAATGCGACCATCGCCTGCGTGGCAGAGGATGAGAGGAGGGTGGCATGAGCATGTCGACACCGCATATGGCGCACCGCCGGCCGGAATGGCTCTGGCATGTCGCGCTGATTCTGGCGCTGGTGGCGTGGTGGAATGTCTACCGCGTATTGCAGCCGTTTTCAGATTTTCTCGTCGGTCTTCTGCCCGTTGATCCCGCAAGCCACACCGGCGAGGCGCTGGCCTTCTTCTTCTATGACGTGCCGAAGGTCTTCATGCTGCTGGTGCTGGTGGTCTTCGGCATGGGCGTGGTGCGCAGCTTCTTCAGCCCGGAACGCACGCGGGCGCTCTTGGCCGGGCGGGCGCTCGGCATTGGCAATGTGCTTGCCGCCTGCCTTGGCGTGCTGACGCCTTTCTGTTCATGCTCGGCCGTGCCGCTTTTCATCGGCTTTGTCTCGGCTGGCGTTCCGCTCGGGGTCACATTCTCGTTTCTGATCGCCGCGCCGATGGTCAATGAGGTGGCGCTGATCCTGCTTTTCGGCCTTGTCGGCTGGCCGGTGGCGCTGGCCTATCTTGGCTTCGGTCTGGCCATCGCGGTTGCCGCCGGTCTGGTGATCGGGCGGCTGCACCTTGAAGGCTGGCTGCAGGATTGGGTGCGCGAGATCACCATGGATGCCGGGGCCGGGGCGCTGGATGAGGAGCGGCCGGCAATGCATGAACGCTATCTCGCCGCTCTTGCCGGGGTGAAGGAAATCGTCGGCAAGATCTGGCTCTACATCCTGCTCGGTATCGGTCTTGGCGCGTTGATCCATGGCTATGTGCCGGAAACGCTGATGGCCACCATCATGGGCGCTGATGCATGGTGGAGCGTGCCTGCTGCCGTGCTGATCGGCATTCCGATGTATTCCAATGCGGCCGGTGTGATCCCGATTGTCGAAGCGCTGATCGGCAAGGGGGCGGCGCTTGGAACAGTGCTCGCCTTCATGATGTCGGTGATTGCGCTCAGCCTGCCGGAAATGATCATCCTGCGTCAGGTGCTGACGCTGCGCCTGATTGCCGTGTTTATCGCGGTGGTTGGCAGCGGCATCCTGATGGTCGGATTTATGTTCAACCTGATGTTTTGAAGGAGATGACCCATGAAAACGGTCAAGGTCTACGGCCCCGGATGCAAGCGCTGCGAGGCAACCGCCAAGCTGATCGCCGATGCCGCTGCCCGTCACGGCGAGGAGATCAGCCTCGAAAAGGTCTCTGATCCCAAGGCAATCGCCATGGCCGGCGTCATGTCGACGCCGGGTGTCGCAATTGATGGCAAGTTGGTCCATGCCGGTGGCCTGCCGGACGAAGCCAAGGTCGAGGGCTGGTTTGCCTGAGGCGGTGTCACGGACAGATCATGCGAATGGCCGGCCTGCATCGGAACGCAGGAAATAGATCAGATCCATTTCCAGTGACGGCCGGCCAAGCGTTGTCAGCATCATGTGGATCTGGCCGCGATGGTGTGTCTGATGGTTGAAGAGATGCGCCAAAGCCTTTGAAATACTGTCATTATACTGTTCCGGCGGATTGCCGCGCATATAGCTGAAACGCCCGGCAAGCTGCGCTTCCGACAGGCTGTCGATATAGGCGATGATGGCCTGATCCTCGACCTCGCGGGCAAGCCGCAGGTCTTCGAAATCATCGCTGACGATGCTATCGAGCTTGACTGAGCCGGTATATTCGCCGGCAAAGCGCTTCATCCAGATCCGGTCGGTGAAGAGCAGATGATTGAGCGTGCCGTGTACGGAGTGAAAGAAGGCGCCGAGATCGCGGGTATAATCATCATAGGCGAGATGGGACGCGCTCGAATAGACCAGGCTATTGGCCCAGTTATTATAGGCGGCGAACATACGAAAATGCGACAGCATGGGGCTCTCCTTCATGGTTGCCGCCATCATAATCGAAATCGGCATGGCCTTTTTGTGAAACTATTTTATAGCCGCCATCGCCGCTGCTTATGCATGCAGGGCAGCAGCGGCGCGGCGGCGTTCCCGCTCAAGGATCGCACGGGCATCAAGCCCGGCAATGGCGCTGGCGGGCGGAATGTCGCCTTCGGCCTGAAGCGCCAGAAAACGTCCGCAACAGACCCTGAGGAATGAGGTGAAATTGCCGAGATCATGCCCGGCATCGATCGATTCGCGATAGAGCCGGCTGATCAGCTGGGTGACGCTGAGGCCATCGCGTTCGGCAATCGCGCCGAGTGTGTCCCAGAAAAAGCGCTCCAGCCGCACACTCGTCACCACCCCGTCAATCCTGACGGAGCGGCTGACGCTTTCCCAGAGAGCCGGATCGGCCCCGATAAACAGTCTGCACATGATTTCCTCCCGGTTCTCCCGGGGGCACTATAGTCCGCCAGGGGCTGCAACTAAAGCGCCCCCGGCGTTCCGTTTTAGTCAGGCAAGCAGTGCCATGAACTGGCTAAGCCATGCCGGATGTGCGGGCCATGCCGGGGCGGTTACCAGCTTGCCGTCGGTCACGGCGTCGGTGACGGCGATATCGGCATAGCTTCCACCGGCGAGCTTTACCTCGGGGGCGCAGGCCGGGTAGGCCGAGCAGGTACGGCCGGACAGGACGCCGGCTGCCGCCAGTATCTGCGCGCCGTGGCAGATCGCCGCCACCGGCTTGTCCGCCTCGAAGAAGTGGCGCACCATGGCGATCACGGTGCTGTTGAGGCGCAGATATTCCGGTGCACGGCCGCCCGGAATGACCAGCGCGTCGTAATCGGCCGGGTTGATTGTATCGAAATCCGCCGTCAGCGCGAAGCGGTGGCCGGGCTTTTCCGAATAGGTCTGGTCGCCCTCGAAATCGTGAATCGCAGTTGGAACCGTGTCGCCAGCCTTCTTGTCCGGGCAGACCGCATCAACGCTGTGGCCGACGGCCAGTAGCGTCTGGAACGGAACCATGGTTTCGTAGTCCTCGGTGAAATCACCGGTAATCATCAGGATCTTCCTGGCTGCCATTGTCTCCTCCCGTGTTCAATGTGCCAGGTTGAAACTAGCAAAAGACAATTCCGTGCGGGTAGCATCGGCATACTACCGTTCGCTCAGCGGAACTGGTGCGCATCTCAGACCATGGCCCGTCTTGCAATTTACCGCCCTTTGGTCAAACCTGCCTGCCCAACAGAGGAGTTCATCAATGACACGGGTTCTCTATACGCTCTGCGGTGCCGACAGCGCTGTGCCTTTTTCGCCTCATTGCTGGAAAGTGGTTATGGCGCTGAGGCACAAGGGCCTCGAATTTGAGGAAAAGCCAACAGCTTTTACCGAGATCCCGAAGCTTGAGAACGGCTTTTCGAAGACGGTGCCGATCCTGCTGGACGGCGACAAGCTGGTTTCCGACAGCTTCGCCATCGCGCTCTATCTGGAGCAGGCCTATCCGGACGCACCGTCGCTGTTCAAGGGCGAGGGCGGCATGGCCATGGCCCGCTTTGTCGAGGCCTGGTCGCAGACAACACTGCATCCGGCAGTCACCAGGATGGCGGTCAAGGATATTCATGACATGCTTGGCCCCGTCGATCAGAGCTATTTCCGGGAAAGCCGCGAGAAGATGCTCGGCATGACGCTTGAAGAGGTGGCCACGGGCCGCGAAGCAGAAGCCGAACAGTTTGGCCGCAAGTTGCAGCCGCTGCGCCAGATGCTGAAGAGCCAGCCCTTTATCGGCGGTGCGAGCCCGCTATTTGCCGATTACATTGTGTTCGGTGCGCTGCGCTGGCTGTCCATGACCGCTAAAATCGCGGTCATGGAGCCGAATGATCCGGTTACCGCATGGTATGAGCGCTGCATTGAGGTTGCCGGTGTCTGAGGCGACATCGTGACGCTTCAGTGAAAATATCCATGCCACCTTGTTTTCAAGGGCTTTGCCGGGTAAACACCGGCTCAATTTCTTGAAGAACACTCTGTCAGAGGACGAATGACATGGCGATTGAACGCACCTTTTCGATGATCAAGCCTGATGCCACCAAGCGCAACCTGACCGGCGCCATTATCAAGATGCTGGAAGAAAACGGCCTGGCCGTTGTCGCTTCCAAGCGCGTCTGGATGTCGCGTCGCGAAGCGGAAGCCTTCTATGCCGAGCACAAGGAACGCCCCTTCTTCGGTGAACTGGTTGAGTTCATGAGCTCGGGCCCGACCGTCGTTCAGGTTCTCGAAGGTGAAAATGCCGTTCTCAAGAACCGCGAAATCATGGGTGCGACCAACCCGGAAAAGGCTGACGAAGGCACGATCCGCAAGACCTTCGCGCTGTCGATGGGCGAAAACTCGGTTCACGGTTCCGACGCCGTTGAAACCGCCAAGCGCGAAATCGGTTTCTGGTTCTCTGAAACCGAAATTGTTGGCTGATTTCAAAAGTCTGACGGACTTTTATGAGGCAATTAATAAAGCCGTCCGGAGTGATCCGGGCGGCTTTTTCAGTCGCGAGAACGCGGATGGTTCGCGGCGTCTTCAGTCCTTCAATTCCTTCAGCCGCTCGGCCGCGCGTTCGCTGGCTGCGCGTCTTGTGGAGAGGAACATATGCAGCCGGGCGCGGACGCTGTCGACGATCTCTTCCGGTGCCGTGCGCGGCGATCCGCAATTATAGGGCGGCTGAGGATCATATTCCATCTGCAACTGGATCTGCTGCGCCGTGCGCTTGTCTGTGAGCGATTCGACGACTTTGAGCGCAAAATCGATCCCGGAGGTGACGCCTGCGCCGGTGATGCGGTTGCGGTCGGTGACGACCCGCTCTGCCACCGGTTTGGCACCAAAGATTGAAAGCTGGTCAAGGCAGGTCCAGTGGCAGGTGGCGTTATAGCCGCGCAACAGGCCGGCGGCGCCGAGGATCAGCGAGCCGGTGCATACCGAGGTGACGAGCTTGCAGCCCGGCGCGATGCGCCGGAGAAAGGCAAGCGTTTCCTCGTCATCCATCACCGCGATTTGCCCAGGCCCGCCGGGCACGCAAATCATGTCGAGCGAGCGACACTGATTATAGGTGGTGTTTGGCATGATCCTGAGGCCGCGATCGACGATCACCGGATCGGTATTGCGCCAGAGATACTTGATTTCGGTTCCCTGCATCCTGCTGAGCACGTCAGCCGGACCGAACAGGTCAAGCTGGGTGAGCCCCGGATACATGATGAACCCGATGGTAAGCTGAGAATTGTTCTCTGCCATGGCTTCCCTCGAAAAACCGCATCAGGGAGCGTTCAGACTCAATCGATTTGAACCGCTCCATAAGACAAGAGCATAGCGCCGACATATGACGGGACAAGGGCGGTGAAAAAAAGAATTTCAGTCCCAGCGTCGGGCTGCGCTGTCGTCGCTGTCCTTTGCCTCGACCCAGCTACTGCTGCTTCCGTCAGTCAGGTGTTCCTTTTTCCAGAAGGGGGCTGACGTCTTGAGGAAGTCCATCATGAAGGATGCGCCATCAAAGGCGGCTTGGCGGTGCGGTGCAGCGGCAATGACCACAACAATGTTCTCGCCGGGCGCAATCCTGCCGAAGCGATGAATTGCCGTCAGCCCGAGAAGCGAGAAGCGGTCTATGGCTTCATTGGCAATGCGGGTCATTTCCGCCTCGGCCATGCCCGGATAGTGCTCCAGTTCAAGCGCGGCGAGCGTGCCTGCCTCATCCCGGCAAAGGCCGGTAAAGGTTACCGTCGCGCCGATATCCCTCCGCCCTTCGCTCAGTGCACGCATTTCGGCGGTGATGTCGAAATCTTCGGCCTGAACGCGGATTGTCGGTTTTGCCGCCATGATCTCAGCCGCCCGTCATCGGCGGAAAGAGGGCGATCTCGGAGGCACCGGCGATTGGCATGTCGTGTTCGGCATGCATCTTGTCGAGTGCGACGCGGATGAAGCGTTCCTGTTCCAGCGCATGGGCGTAATTGTCGCCGCGCTGCTTCAGGAAGCCGAGCAGGTCCGCAACCGTAGAAACCGTCGCGGGCAGGGCGATTTCCTCTTCCTGCTGGCCGATGCGCTCACGCACCCAGGCAAAGTAGACAAGTTTCGTCACTTCTCCGCCTCCACCACATGTTTCAGGCCGGCCCGGAAATAGTCGTAGCCGGTATACATGGTCAGTACGGCGGCGACCCACAAAAGGGCGATGCCGAGACTGGTTGTGTAGGGGAAGATCTTGTCGCCAGCCGGTCCCGCCAGCAGCATGCCGATCGCGATCATCTGGAAGGTCGTCTTCCATTTGGCGATCCGGGTGACGGGAACGGAAACCGAAAGCGTTGCGAGATATTCGCGCAGCCCCGAGACAAGCACTTCGCGGCAGAGGATGATGATTGCCGCCCAAAGGGTCCATCCGGCAATGACGCGCTCCACATCGGCGGCCAGCAGCAGCAGGCAAGTCGATACCAACAGCTTGTCGGCGATCGGGTCGAGCATGCGGCCGATATTGGATTGCTGATTCCAGGCGCGCGCCAGATAGCCGTCAAAGAAATCCGTCACCGAGGCGAGGATGAAGATGGCCAGCGCCGTCCAGCGCGCCGGGTCCGAGCTCGACAGGTCGCCCTGAACGAAAAAGCACAGCACGATCAGCGGAACCGCAAGGATACGGCCATAGGTCAAAAGGTTCGGGATATTCAGCGCTTTGGAGGCCATGACTTTATTCCATCATTTCGCCGCCCTTTTTTGGGAGGGGGCGCCTTGTGCGCCGGCTGGGAGAGGCCGGTTTGATAATCAATTCGAACATTACTGCGGAGTTTACCAGAATTGGGAGCGTCGGCCACGCCGGTCAATCATGAATTTGTTAAACTTTGTCTCTGAGGCGGCAAAGCCACATTTCGTCTATTCGCTGCCATTATCGTTGAAATGATTGTAGATCAGCTTAGCCATGGCTTCGGAAATGCCATCGACGGATGTGAGATCGCTTACGCCCGCACGTGAGACCGCCTTGGCCGTGCCGAAATGCTGCAAGAGCGCCCGCTTTCTGGACGGGCCGATGCCGGCGATTTCGTCGAGCGGGTTCTTGACCAGCGCCTTCTTGCGCCGCGCCCGGTGCGAGCCGATGGCGAAGCGGTGGGCCTCATCGCGCAGGCGCTGGATGAAGTAAAGCACCGGGTCGCGCGGCGGCAGGGAAAAATCGGCGCGGCCATCCATGAAGAAACGCTCGCGGCCCGCCTCACGGTCAGCGCCCTTGGCGATACCGATCGCGGTGACGGCATTGCGAATGCCAAGCTCGTCAAGGATTGCCCGCACGGCCGTCATCTGGCCCTGGCCGCCGTCAATGAGAATCACATCCGGCCAGGCCGGGAAGGCGGCATCGTCCTCGCTGTCGGTGGCAGGCGGCGCGGAGCGGTCGGGAATGCCATGTTCCTTGATCAGCCGGGTGAAGCGGCGGGTCATGACTTCGCGCATCATGCCGAAGTCATCGCCGGGCGTGATATCGGTCGAGCGGATATTGAACTTGCGATACTGGCCTTTGACGAAACCATCCGGTCCGGCAACCACCATGCCGCCAACGGCATTGGTGCCCATGATGTGGGAGTTGTCGTAGATCTCGATCCGGCGAGGTGCATAGCCAAGGCCAAATGTTTCGGCGAAACCGGCAAGAAGCCGGGTCTGGGTTGCCGTTTCCGCCAGCTTGCGCCCATGCGCCTCACGGGCATTGGCTTCCACCTGGGCAACGACATCGCGCTTTTCGCCGCGTTTTGGCACGGCGATCTGCACCCGGCGTCCGGCGCGTTCGGACAGCGCCTCCTCCAGAAGCGTCATCTCTTCAATGTCCTCCGACAGCAGGATCTGCCGCGGAACAGGCTTGTCATCGTAGAACTGGGCGAGGAAGGCATTGAGAATTTCCGCGCCGCTGAGCGTCGGATCGGCTTTCGGGAAATAGGCACGGTTGCCCCAGTTCTGCCCGGTGCGGAAGAAGAAGACCTGAATGCAGCAAAGCCCGCCTTCATGGTGGATCGCAAACACATCCGCTTCCTCGATCCCGCTCGGATTGACGTCTTGACGACCGAGTACATGGGAGAGGGCGGCAAGACGGTCGCGATAGACCGCAGCGCGCTCGAAATCGAGATCCTCGGCCGCCGCATTCATGGCGGTGGCAAGCTGGCCCTGAACGCTCTGGCTCTTGCCAGAGAGGAAGGCGCGGGCCTCGTCAATCAGACGGTCATATTCTTCCGGCGGGATCTCGTTGGTGCAGGGGCCGGCACAACGCTTGATCTGAAACAGCAAGCAAGGACGCGTGCGGCTTTCGAAAACACTGTCGGTGCAGGAGCGGATCAGGAAGGCGCGCTGCATGGCGTTGATCGTACGTCCAACCGCACTGGCGGAGGCAAAGGGGCCGAAATAATCGCCCTTTCGCGCCCGCGCGCCGCGATGCTTGTAGAGCGCCGGAGCCCGGTGATCGCCGGTAATCAGAATATAGGGAAAGGATTTGTCATCGCGAAGAAGAACATTAAAACGAGGTCGCAACCTTTTGATAAGATTGGCTTCGAGAAGGAGGGCTTCCGTCTCCGTGCGCGTCGTGACAAATTCCATATGCGCGGTCTGGGTGATCATCCGGGTGATGCGGTTGGAGTGCCCGCGCCCTTGCGCATAGTTGGTGACGCGTTTCTTCAGTGATCGGGCCTTGCCGACATAAAGCACATCACCGTTGGCATTCATCATCCGGTAGACGCCGGGACTGTTCGGCAGGTGCTTGACGAATTCGCCGATCAGTTCCGCGCCCTTCAGGTCGTGTTCAACAAGCTTGCCATCATTCCACGAGATTGCAGTGCTTGCCCCGGCCGGCTGAGCCTCGACCGTCTCGGCATCATTGTCGTCGTCTTCATAGATGATGCCGCCATCGGCCGGAGATTTGCTTGTCATTCCGGTATTCCTGTCACATCCGGCGTCTCCCAGGCAAGATGCTGGCCGCCATCAAGGGCGATCATCTGGCCGGTAATCGAGGGCGTGTCAAAAAGAAAGCGAATGGTACGTCCGAATTCATCAAGGCCAGGGCCGCGTTTCAGGATGAGACCGTCAATCTGCCGGTCGAAGTCTTCCTGCGCCTGCCGTTCACTCTTCATGCTGGGACCGGGACCGATGGCATTGACGCGGATGCGCGGTGCAAAGGCCTGCGCCATGGTCTGGGTGGCGGTCCACAGGGCGGACTTGGAAAGCGTGTAGCTGAAGAAGCGGGGATTGAGGGCAAAGACGCGCTGATCGATCATGTTGACGATCAGGCCGTTCTGGTTTTTCGGAAGCTGGCGCAGCATCGCGGCACCGAGAATCAGTGGTGCCTTGAGGTGGATGGCAAAGTGGGCTTCAAAGCGAGCGGCGTCGAAGGCTTCCGCACTGTCATCCATGAAAATGGAGGCATTGTTGACAAGAAGGTCTACCGGCCCGAGCCTGTCTGCAACGTCTTTCAGAAGACCATCCGTTTGTGCTGGATCGGTGAGGTCTGCCTGAAAGAAGGCGGCGTGACCGCCACCTTGCACAATCGCGTCGACAAGTGCCTTGGCTTCATCGTGCGAGCGGTGGGCGTGCACTGCCACATTGTGGCCGGATTTCGCCAGATCGAAAGCGATTGCCCGTCCCAGTCGACGGGCCGCCCCTGTAACCAGAACGGTGCTCTTGAAGGCGGCCGGCATTGTCATTCTCCACGCCATGAACGAATTGCAGTCCCTTCATATAGGTGAATCTATTGCAGGGGGAAGGGTTACACTTCTGTCATTTTGGAAGGAGTGTTGAATGTTATTTTGTCTTGTTGTTGGTTTAAATTTTCATCTCGTCTTTGTATTCATTACATTTACATAGTATTAACTATAATCTAGGTTCTTCTGCGTCAAATTTAAATATAGTGTTAACTATAAATCACCACAAAAAATTCGTAATATTGCTATTTTCCAGGCGCAATCCTATTTAATTTATACAAGCAGAGCCGGGATGAGGGTTGACGGATCGTAGTATAGCGGCCACCCGACCGGTCTGAATTGACCAAGGAGAATTAAGATGCGGATCTGGACAAAGACTCTTCTCGCCGCTGCCGCTTCCACCGCGATGGGCGCCGGCGTTGCATCGGCTGCAGATGCAGTCGTAAACACCCAGTCCTATGAGCCGGCCCCGGCAATGACCTACAGCGCCCCCAAGACCAATAACTGGGGTGGTGCTTATGTCGGTGGCGCCCTCAATTATGACTGGGGCACTTTCAATGGTGGTGATTTCAACGCCTCTGGCTTTGGCGGAACGCTGTTCGGCGGTTACAACCTTCAGGACGGTTCGGTTGTCTACGGCGTTGAAGGCGATCTTTCGAATTCGAGCCAGGAGCAGACCATCGGGGCCGCCCATTTCGAACAGGGCTGGAACGGCTCGATGCGCGGGCGTGTCGGCTATTCGCTCGACCCGGTTCTGATTTACGGCACTGCCGGTGTCGCCGCAACGGACACCAAGGCTGTCGACTACAGCTCGAGCAAGAGCGAAGGTGCATGGGGCTACACGGTTGGTGCCGGTGCTGAAGCGATGATCACCGACAACCTGTCGGCACGTCTTGAATATCGTTACACGGATTACGGCGATCAGACCTATAATCTGAGCTCTGGCAGCTACAAGAAGGGCTTTGAGGAAAACACTATCAAGGCCGGTCTTGCCTTCCACTTCTGATCTGATGCAGATCATTGTCGCGACTGCGACACGAAAGCCCGCCGGGAAACCGGCGGGCTTAGACTGTTGACAAAGCCATTCATATTGCATGTTTGATGTGGCACAGCCCCTCCCTCTGTCGTCATCCCCGTGCTTGTCACGGGGATCCAGATTCATAAGGCATTGAATAGATCAGTCCTTTCGCCGCGCGGACGCGCGTCGGCTGGATGCCTGTGACAAGCACAGGCATGACGTCAGAAAAAGGAGCAAGGTTTGTCAGCAATCTGAGCCCGTCGGGAAACCGGCGGGCTTTCTGCTGTTTCAGAGCTTTTCCATGTTTCCGCATGGAAACCGGGGTCCGGTTTTGCTGAAAACGGCCTAAACCTTCGGGCGGGTGTCGGCAAAGGCGGGAAAGCGTTCCTGGAAAGCTGCGGGCCATTCCGTCAGCCGTACGCGCGCTTCCTCCCACTGGCCGGGGAAGCGGATCATCAGATAGGCAAGCAGGCTTGCAAGGGCAAAATGACCGGCATTGAGCTTGTTGCCGATCTTCGGCGGATCGGCTTCCAGCACATCGAGGCCGCGGCGGACCTTTTCCCACTGACGTTCGACCCATGGACCGTGCCAGGTTTCCGGCGAGCGGAACCGGGTCTCATAAACCACCAGCAGGGCTGCATCGGTAATGCCGTCACAAAGCGCTTCCATGCGTTCGACACGGGCACGCTTTTCGGCGCTGTGCGGATAGATGTGTGCGTCTTCGCTGAGGCTGTCCATGTAGTGCATGATGACGCGGCTGTCGAAAAAGGATTCGCCGTCTTCGCTCACGAGTGTCGGGATTTTGCCCAGCGGGTTGACCGCCAGCAGCTCAGCCGGGTTCTCAGGCGTGGCGACATGCACTTCCTCGATCGGCAGTGCAAGATAGCGGGCGGCCATGCGAACCTTGGCGGAATAGGGTGAGGCGGGCGAGCAATAGAGTTTCATCATATCAGTCTTCCTCGGTAATATGTTCTCCGGTGATCCAGAAGCAGCGCTGGCTGGCGAAGCGGTCCTGAGCCAGAATGTCCTTCATCTCCGGTAATATGGCATGCAGTTCCTGTTTCAGTGTGAAGGGCGGATTGACGATGATCATGCCGGTTCCTGTCAGCCCGGTCGTGTTGCGGTCGCTTTTGACCGACATTTCGGCGCAGAGGACTTTCGGGATTTTCAGCGCTTCGAGCGCACCATGAAATTCCTTGACCGGTGCGCCCTTTTTCAGCGGATACCAGAAGCAGTAGGTGCCGGTGGCAAAACGCCGCCAGGCCCGGGCAAGGCCGACAACCATGCGGTCGAACTCGCCGTCGCGCTCGAAGGGCGGATCGACAAGAACGAGGCCGCGACGTTCTTTCGGCGGCAGATGGCTGCCGAGCGACAGCCAGCCGTCAAGCTCGGTCACGCGAACCTGATGGTCGCCGGAAAACAGGGCGTGCAGGTGCCCGGCATCTTCCGGGTGGAGCTCGATGGCCGAAAGCCGGTCCTGTGGCCGCATCAGGTGGCGGGCGAGCATGGGGGAGCCTGGATAGCGATTGATGCCGCCTTCGGGATTGAGTGTTCTGACGCTTTGAAGATAAGGCGCCAGCAGATCGGCGGTCACGGGGGAGAGATCCGCCTCCAGCAGGCGGGCAATGCCCTCGCGCCATTCGCCGGTCTTCTGTGCTTCGTCTGAGGTCAGGTCGTAAAGGCCGATCCCGGCATGGGTGTCAAGGATGCGAAAGGCGGCCTCCTTGCGCTGAAAATAGGTGATCATCCGCGCAAAGATTGCGTGTTTGAACACATCAGCGAAATTTCCGGCGTGGTAGATGTGGCGATAATTCATAGATGGCTCGCTTCTCGCATCGCGCGACGCTGATATGGCTCGCCGCGCCTTCGGATAGTTCTTAGGTGTGTGGCCGGTGAAAGACAAGTGGAGTGGCGGCGGGACTGGTGACACGGGCGCGCCGCATTGCTAAGAGCGGTTGCAGTGCGATTTTGCAGTGCCGTGCGAGAAACGGGCCTGACTGAGGCCGGAAATGGATTGGGAATGACCGATAAGACATCAGACCGTGTCAGTATTCTTGAGACGAAACAGATCTATAGCGGCTGGACGACACTCAATGCCTATCGTTTCTCCTATGCAAAGGCGAATGGTGAAGCCTATGAGGTGACTTGGGAAGTCTGCATGCGGCCCGAAGCCGCTGCGGTTCTGGTATTTGATCGAGATCTCGGCAAGTTTGTATTCGTGCGGCAGTTTCGCATGCCGGCCTATCTGAGCATGGATGGCGATGGTTTCATGCTTGAGGTGGCGGCCGGTCTGATCGATGATGGCGAAGTGCCGCTGAAAGCGGCGCAGCGGGAAGTTCTGGAGGAAACGGGCTTTCGTGTTGAGGCACTCCACCACGTGCTCACGACCCTTACCGCGCCTGGCCTGATGACGGAACATATCCACTGTTATGCCACTATTGTCGATGCTGGCATGCGGGTCGCCGAAGGCGGTGGGCTCGACGAGGAAAACGAGGATCTGGAGATTGTCACCATCGGTTTTGATGAGGCAATTGCCATGGTCGTTTCCGGCGAAATTGTCGATGCCAAGACCGTGATCCTGCTGCAATGGGCGGCGATGAACCGGAGCTTCTTCGGGCTTTAGGCTGGATCTCCGGACTATCGAAAAACACGAATTTTAGTTCATTTTCCCTTTTATTACTTTCTTCCCATCGGCAAACCATGCCGAGCGATCAGGGGGAGTTGAGTATGAGAGCCAATAATGAACACACAGCCGCGTCCGCAGCCCGGTCTTCGACCAGCGAGCCGGTGCCAGAAACAGACGCTGCCGCTGAGCGGCGGCGCAAGATTGAAGAACGCAATGTGAGGTGGCGGAATGAATTTGCCGAGCGCGGTGATTTCTGGCGGGAAGTCTTCGCTTCTGTGCGCAATCGCGACATCAAACGCATGCGCAGTCTGATGTCGCTATCGCCAGACCTGAGGCTGATTCTAGAGCAGATAGACCGCGATTCAGACATGAAAATGACGTCTGGCGGGGCAGGTTCTCAGCCGCGTCAGCAGGAAGGCAGCGCGGCCTGCGGGGCAGGGGCGAAGGCGGATGACGGCCCATCAACCTCTGCGGCAGAGCCTCAGCCGAACATTTCCCAAGGTGCCACTGCCTCGTATGCATCGGACCCGGCTTCAAGCAATGAGCCAATGCGCCAAAGCGGTGGTCGGTAAAGGTCCGGGGCTTGGGGAAATGGGGCGTGCTTTGCCTCAGTCTGAAAACTGCTCTGCCAGAATACGTTCCGACCATGACCGGTTGGGGTCGGAGAGCACTTTGGCGCGTGTGTGGGCGTCCTGTTCGATCCGCACATGAAGCACACTCTTGACTTCCGTGTGGTCGGCTACAGCGTTGACCGGCCGCTTCTGCGGCTCCAGCACATGAATGTCGACCACTGAATTGTCCGGCAGCAGTGCACCGCGCCAGCGCCGCGGCCTGAAGGCGCTGATCGGCGTGATCGCCAGAAGCGGGGCTTCCAGCGGAATGATCGGGCCGTGGACGGACAGGTTATAGGCTGTTGAGCCCGCCGGTGTTGCTACCAGAATGCCGTCGCAGGCGAGTTCGCCCAGCCGTTCCTTGCCGTCGATCTCGATCTTCAGCTTGGCGGCCTGATAAGACTGACGGATCATCGAGACCTCATTGATGGCCAGCGCAATGGACGTCGTGCCGTCGGCATTGGTGGTCGTCATTCGCAATGGGCACAGCGTGTTGATATCGGCAACCGACAGGCGCTCAAACAGATTGTCGGTGGCATAATCATTCATCAGAAAGCCGACCGAGCCGCGATTCATGCCATAGACCAGCTTGCCGGAATTCATGGTGTCATGCAGCACCTGCAGCATGAAACCGTCGCCGCCAAGGGCGACGATATAATCGGCCTGCTGGACGGGGACGTTTCCGTAAAGGGTCTCAAGCTCACTCAACGCCTTCTGGGCGTCTTCAGCATGGGAGGCGAGGAAACAGAGCGCGGGGCTATGATCGGGCATGTATCTCTCTTCGCGTCGCGTTTCGGCGGGGCCTGAATAACGGGTCTTCAATGCCATCCTTCGGTCGTATAGCGAAGGGATATTGCCGTTTCATACGAAAATACAGGCGAAAGGTTTAATTTTTTCGTTTTACAGCAGCGGCAAATCTGCTAGTGGGCATGGCCAATGCCCTTGTAGCTCAGTTGGTAGAGCATCTGATTTGTAATCAGAGGGTCGCGGGTTCGAATCCTGCCGGGGGCACCAAAGCCGCGACTGGGCGCGCTTTTTACGCGTTTGCCGCGCTTCGAAGTGATACGCCCGTGCGCCATTTTGCCCAAGCGCCGTTGCTTGCCAAAATGCCGAGACAATTGCATGAAGTCACGCCCGGCTGGCGCCGACGCTTGTGCGCATTAAACCCAACGGCCCGTGAAGAACGGCCGAGATGAATTGAAGGTATGAATATGCAGGTAACCGAAACGCTCGCTGAAGGGCTGAAGCGCGAAATCAAGGTCGTCGTTCCGGCTGATGATCTGAAGGCGCGGATGAACGAGCGTCTGGCCGAGGCTAAGGACAAGGTTCGCATCAATGGCTTTCGTCCGGGTAAAGTGCCGGTCGCGCATCTGAAGAAGCTGTACGGCAAGTCAATCATGGCCGAGCTCGTCAACGAGCTTTTGAACCAGAAGCCGCAGGAAGTCATCACCGAGCGTGGTGAACGTGCTGCCGGTCAGCCGAAGATTGACATGACCGAGGATGAGGCTGAGGCTGAGAAGGTTCTCGCCGGCGAAGCCGATTTCGAATTCACGGTTGCCTATGAAGTTCTGCCGAGCTTCGAAGTTCAGCCGACCGATGGCTTCAAGGTCACCCGTCAGGTTGTCGAGATTTCCGAAGAGGAAGTCGAGGAGCAGGTCAAGGCCGTGGCTGAAAGCGCCCGTTCCTATGAGACCAAGGACGGTGCTGCCGAAGATGGCGACCGCGTCACCATGGACTATGTCGGCAAGATCGACGGTGAAGCCTTTGAGGGCGGTACCGACAGCGATAGCCAGCTGGTTCTCGGCTCGAATCGTTTCATCCCGGGCTTTGAAGAACAGCTCGTTGGCGCCAAGGCTGGCGACGAAAAGCAGGTCAAGGTCACCTTCCCGGAGGAATATCCGGCAGCACACCTGGCCGGCAAGGAAGCCACTTTTGACGTAACCGTTAAGGAAGTCGCAAGCGCCGGTGAACTGGAAATCAACGACGAACTTGCTGAAAAGCTGGGTCTGGAAAGTGCCGAGCGTCTGCGCGAAATCGTTCGCGAGCAGATCCAGGGCCAGTACACCCAGTTCACCCGCCAGAAGGTCAAGCGTCAGCTGCTCGATCAGCTCGACGGTCAGTATTCCTTTGAAGCGCCGAGCACGCTGGTTGAAGCTGAGTTTGAAAACATCTGGCGTCAGGTCAATGCCGACCTTCAGCAGTCAGGCAAGACCTTCGAAGATGAAGACACGACTGAAGAGGAAGCCCGCGAAGAATATCGCAAGCTTGCTGAACGTCGCGTCCGTCTCGGCCTGGTTCTCTCCGAAATCGGCGAGAAGGTTGGTGTTGAAGTCAAGGATGACGAGTTGCAGCGTGCCCTTTACGACCAGATGCGCCAGTATCCCGGTCAGGAGCAGGAAATTCTGAAGTTCTTCCGTGAAACGCCCGGTGCTGCTGCTTCGCTGCGTGCCCCGATCTTCGAAGAGAAGGTCGTTGACCATCTGCTCGAAACGATTGACGTCACCGACGTGGTCGTTTCCAAGGAAGAACTGATGGCGGATGACGAGGACGAGGCTGAAGAAGCCAAGTCCGAGGAAAAGCCTGCCGAAAAGAAGAAGGCGCCTGCCAAGAAGAAGGCTGCTCCCAAGGCTGCGGCGGCTGAAGAAGCACCCGCTGCCGAGGCTGCTGAAAAGAAGCCTGCACCGAAGAAGAAGGCACCTGCCAAGAAGAAGGCGGCTCCCAAGGCTGACGACGCCGCTTCTGAAGAATAAGGCACTCTGCTTTATTAGTTGCGAAAGGCCGCCCCTGAGGCGGCCTTTTTGCGTTTGGGTTCAGTTTTGCAGCTGGCCGAGCGCCATTGCAGCTATGTCGAGATCAATGCGGGTTCTCTGTGCGTCCTCTCCGGTAAACCAGACAGCCGAGAGGCCACACCATGCGACGAGCCACTGCAAAAGGCGCATCGGATCAAGATTGGCGCCCTCACAAACGGCTTGCAGTCTGGCGGCGAAGCGTTCCGGTGCTCTGGCGATGGCGATGTCGGGATCAGCCATGTCCGGATTGGTGAACAGGCAGCAATATTCGAAATAGCGTTCGCCGATCAGGCCCTTGGGATCGATTGCGAGAAAACCGCGTTCGCCGAAATCAAGAACATTCTCGTGGTGCAGGTCGCCGTGCAGCGGCAGGACATCCTGGCTGGTTGCGATGAGGCTGCGGCTAAAACGATGCGCTGTCGAAAACAGTCCGCCATGCCGATCGGCTGCGGGTTCAAGTGCCGCGAACCATCGATCGAGTGGAATGAGCCTCGCAGGAGGGACATCCGGACCGGCGTGAAGGCGTCTTGCGGTGTTGCAGAGGATAGTGGTGGCCGCCTTGTCTGCGCCTGCAGTTGCCATTCTGCCGAGCGAGCGCGATCCCGTGGCGCGTTCCATCAGCACCACAGCGCCCTTACGTGCGAGGATGCGCGCGGCACCGTTTCCGTTCCAGGCCTCAAGGAGATCGAAACCAAATTCCTCCTCCAGGGCGCCAGCGTATTTGAGCATTGCCGGGCCCTGGGGGGATGTTACGGGAAGGAGCGTTGCCGTATGGGTTTCAAACGGTTCCCCATCGGGCTTCAGACACCAGGCGCGAAGGTAGAACTCGAGTTCGTGCAATATCGCTCTTCCCCGGCCGTTCAGTCAGCCGTCATCGCCCTTCAGCTGCACCATGCGGTTCCATGCATCAAGGCCGGCGATCTTGTAGGCTTCGGCGAGGGTCGGGTAATTGAAGGTGTTTTCGACGAAATATTCGACCGTGCCCTTCAGGTTCAAAACCGCCTGACCGATATGGATCAGCTCGGTTGCGCCTTCGCCGACAATGTGGATGCCGAGCAGGCGATGGGTCTTCAGCGAGAAGATCATCTTCAAAAGACCGTTCTGCAGTCCCATGATGTGGCCGCGTGAGGTCTCGCGGAAAAAGGCCACACCGCATTCATAGGGAATGCCGCGCTGCTGCACTTCCTCTTCCGTCATGCCGCAGGTCGACATTTCCGGAACGGCATAGATGCCATAGGGGAAATATTGCGGCGGTTCTTCTGCCGGTGCGCCGACAGCGTGGCGGGCAGCGATACGGCCCTGTTCCATCGAGGTGGAGGCGAGGGCCGGAAAGCCGATCACGTCCCCGGCGGCATAGATGTTGGGAACGGCGGTCTGGAAGGTGATTGGATCAACCTTCAGCCGTCCGCGATGGTCTGCTTCCAGGCCGACGGCGGCCAGATTGAGCGTGTCGGTAGCCCCCTGGCGTCCGGCGGCAAACAGCACCGATTCGGCCAGCAGCGTACGTCCGCCCTGCAAGGTGACGCGGCATTTTCCCGAAGGATCGATTTCAACGCCTTCGGCACCCTGACCGAACAGCAGCTTGATATTGCGGTCGCGCAGCTGGGCGGTGAAGTTGAAGCGGATCTCACTGTCAATGAAGTCCAGCATGGTATCGCGCGGCTCAACCACCGTCACCAGCGTATCGAGAGCGGAAAAGATGGTGGCATATTCGATGCCGATAACACCGGCGCCGACCACCACCATGGAGCGCGGGATCTGCTTGATGTTGAGCAGTTCGTCGCTGTCGAGCACTTTCTGGCCGTCAAAGGGGATATGCGGCGGCCGATAGGGGCGAGTGCCGACAGAGACCAGAACCGATTTGGCATGCACACGCTGGATCTCACCGGTATCCTTTTCGATCTCGATCGTGTTGGCATCGATGAAATGGGCAAAGCCACGGACCTGATCAACGCGATTGCGCTCGAACTGCCATTCAAGAACATCGATTTCATAGTCGAGCGTCTTGAGCAGACGCGCGCGTAGATCATCGGCGGTGATATTGTGCTTGACGCGGTAGGAGCGGCCGTAAAAGCCGCGCTCGCGCCAGCCCGTCAGGTTCAGCACTGTTTCACGCATCGTCTTCGACGGGATTGTTCCGGTATGCACCGAAACCCCACCGATCTGCGTGCCCTTGTCGATGACAAGCGTCTTCTTGCCAAGCTTGGAAGCCTGGATGGCGCCGCGACGGCCCGCAGGTCCGCTGCCAATCACGACCAGATCGTAAGAATCCATAAAACTACCCCGGTGAATTTGAAAAGGAATGGAATAGGACTGCCCCAGTTTTGATTATTGCACAGATAGTCCTCTAATTTAATGGTTTCATTAAACGGTTCTGACAGGTGCAGGCGCTGCGGTCTAGATCAGCCGCAGACCTCTAAAGCTGACATGACCATCCTTGCCGATGATAATGTGGTCGTGAATGGTGATACCGAGCGGCTTGGCACTGTTGATGATGGTCTGCGTCATGTCGATATCGGCGCGCGATGGCGTCGGGTCGCCGGACGGATGATTGTGGACGAGGATGATGGCGGTTGCGGAAAGATCAAGCGCGCGTTTCACCACTTCACGCGGATAGACCGGCGTATGATCGACCGTCCCGATCCCCTGGATTTCGTCGGCAATGAGTTTGTTGCGCTTGTCGAGAAACAGGATGCGGAACTGCTCGCGCGTCTCATGCGCCATGGCGGCGGTGCAGTAGTCGATCACCGATGACCACGATGCGAGGATAGGCCGTTCCTTCAGCGTGCTCTTGAGCGAGCGCTGGGCAAGCGCCGAAATCAGTTTCAGATCGGTGGCCACCGTCTCGCCAATGCCGCTCACTTCCTGAAGCAGCTCGGCCGGGGCACCGAAAACGCCGGCCAGCGAGCCGAACCGATCAAGAAGAGCCTTGGCGATTGGCTTGGTGTCGCGCCGTGGAATCAGCCGGAACAGCAGCAGTTCGAGGATCTCGTAATCAGCCAGAGAATCGGCGCCGCGTTCGCGGAAGCGGTTGCGCAGCCGGTCGCGGTGGCCGTGATAGTGGTTTCCGGCCGCCGCCTGCAAGGCAGCCGTCGCCCTTTGCTGGGCATGCGGTTTTTCAGCCGGTTGCTCAGCGAAAAAGCTACGCTCGTCCTGCTCCTCGCTTTCGAGCGAGGAGGGTTCCGAAAATGCTCCGCCATGCTGTTTCTCAGGTCGTTTGACCATGAAAGGCGATCCCTCAGGATAGCGGCGGCAGGCCCGGCCGGTCCTGGCCTGCAGCGGAAAGGGTGAAGATTTCACAGCCATCGGCTGTTACACCGACGCAGTGCTCATATTGGGCCGTCAGCGAACGATCCCGCGTCACTGCCGTCCAGCCATCATTCAGAACCTTTACATGCGGTTTGCCGAGATTAAGCATCGGTTCAATGGTGAAGATCATGCCCTCCTTGAGAACCGGACCGTCTTCGGGGTGGCCGTAATGCAGGATATTGGGTGTGTCATGGAAAAGCCTTCCGACGCCGTGGCCGCAGAAATCACGAACCACAGAGCAGCGCTCGGCCTCGGCATAGGTCTGGATCGCCGCGCCGATCGCACCGGTGCGCGCACCGGGCTTTACGGCAGCAATGCCGCGCAGCAGCGATTCGTATGTCACTTCGAGCAAACGCTCGGCATTGCGCTTGATCGTGCCAACCGGATACATGCGGCTCGAATCGCCATGCCAGCCGTCCTGGTAATAGGTGACATCCACATTGACGATATCGCCTTCACGCAGAGGCTTGTCGTTGGGCATCCCATGGCAGACGACATGGTTGATAGATGTGCAGCTGGAATATTTATAACCGCGATAATTGAGCGTGGCGGGGACGACCCCGTGGTCGAGGCCAAATTCCAGGACGAAACGATCGATTTCGGCTGTGGTTACACCCGGCTTTACCAGATCGGCCAATCCATCAAGGCAGGCCGATGTGATGGCGCAGACCGCGCGCATCGCGGCAAAAGCCTCTTCGTTATAAAGTCTGATCGAGCCGTCATTTTTCAGCGGCGCTGTCGCCGCGTCAACATAAGTCACCATTTCACTATCCAATCACGCGGCTTTGCACCGCATCCAATTCCAGCCCGACTGTAGCATGCGCAGTGATGCTGTCACGCCTTACGCGGCATTTAATGGCATAGACCTCAACGCCAGCGTCAAGCGCGACCGCGAAAGCCCGAGCATAGGCCGGGTCCATGTCGGTTGCAATTTTGAACATGCTGCAATCATCCCTTTGGATGAGATATAGCATTGCTGCACGCTTGCCTGATGCCACCATGGACGAAAGTTCCGCAAGATGCCTTGCCCCGCGCTCTGTCGGTGTATCGGGAAACTCGGCCAGGCCTTTCTGCCGGATGAAATGGACATTCTTCACTTCGACGTAAAGGTCCGGGCGATCCGGCCCGCTCAACAAAAGGTCAATTCGGCTCTTAAGGCCATATTTCTGTTCACGCCGTGTCGTCGGATAGGTGGCAAAATCCGAAACAAGCCCTGCAGCGATGGCCTCCTCGGCAAGGCGGTTTGGCAAGCCGGTATTGATGCCGACTATGGTGCTGTCCGCTTCAACCAGTTCCAGGCGGTAAGGATATTTGCGCTTGGCCATATCATCGCGCGAGAGCCAGATGCGTGATCCCGGTTCGCTCAGCCCGGCCATTGAGCCGGTATTGGGGCAGGAGCCGGTTATTGCGCTGCCATCCGCTTCAAGAACGGCGTCAAACAGAAAGCGCTTATAGCGCCGCACGAGGCGTGCGGGGAACAGGGGCGGATCAAAGATCATGCTTCCGCTTTAGCGGTTTCGCGGCAGGACGAAAAGCAAAAGATCACGAAATTGTAACTTGTATTCGAAAATACGAATATTAGTATATAAATAGTCCGGTAAATATCGCAGGCCGGTTTTGGAGGAGACGACCATGTCCCAGATTGCTAAAAAGCTGACGATTGCATTTGCTGGCGGCCTGCTGGCCTTTTCGGCCCTGACGGCAGCGCCCCTCACGGCTTCGGCCGAGACCCTGACACCCGCCGCCGTCGAGGCGCTCAATCGCGCTCTGGCCGATGAATATCATGCCGAAGCCTTCTATGCGGCGGTCATTGAAGCTTACGGCCCGGTGCGTCCCTTTACCAATATCATCGAGGCTGAACGCACCCATTCGGCAGAAGTGGCCGCGCTGATGGAGGCCTATGGCATTCCGGTTCCCGAAAATGACCAGATCGGTGCTGAAGACATTGTTTCGGCTGTCCCGGCAAGTCTTGCCGCCGCCTGTGCCGCCGGCGTGCAGGCCGAAATCGACAATGCCGCACTTTATGACAATGATCTTCTGCCCTCCGTTGCCAGCTATCCCGATATCACGACGGTGCTGACGTCTTTGCGCGATGCTTCGCAGACCAAGCATTTGCCGGCATTTACCCGCTGTGCTCAGCGGTAGGGGTTCTTGCCTAACGCAGCCAAAGCAGGCAATCTCTGGCGCGGGAGCGGCTGTGCTGTCGCTCCCGCACTGGATTTGCAAGGAGCGAGACGCATGATGGCTGCGATGCGGCATAAATTGGCCATGACCCCGGTTCTGGCCCTTGTTCTGGCGATGCCTTTCGGGCTTGCCGCTTGCGCAACGCCGCCATGTGATCAGCCGGACATATGCGACAAGGCTGAGGGCGCACTTCCGCAGCTGACGGATGAGCAGGTGACCCAGATGCAGGACGATCTCGGTGCGCTCGCTGGCGACAGCGCGCAATAGCGCTTGCCATTCGTCATTTCATCTTCGTCAAAGAAAACTTGCGCATCGTTACCGGTGAGGCGTAAAGAGAAACGGAATTTTTGGATTTTTGCCCCAAAATGGACGCAAGTGCGAAGAATTCTTGCGTCAGGGCATGCCAGAATGCTCCGCTTTCGATGATCCTGCGAAAAGGATCGCAACATAGTTCTCATGAGGACGACGATGGAAGAGTTTCATAAGGTTCGGCGTTTGCCGCCCTACGTTTTCGAACAGGTCAACCGTTTGAAAGCGAGCGCGCGCGCCGCCGGGGCCGACATCATCGACCTTGGCATGGGCAATCCCGATTTACCCACTCCGCAGTCGATCGTCGACAAGCTCTGCGAGGTCGTGCGTGATCCGCGTACCCACCGCTATTCATCTTCGAAAGGCATTCCGGGCCTGCGCAAGGCTCAGGCGAATTATTATGCCCGCCGGTTCGGTGTGAAGCTCGATCCCGACACCGAGGTTGTGGCGACGCTCGGTTCGAAGGAAGGCTTTGCCAATATGGCGCAGGCGATTACGGCGCCGGGTGATGTGGTTCTGTGTCCCAATCCGACCTATCCGATCCATGCTTTCGGCTTTTTGATGGCGGGTGGCGTGATCCGCTCCATGTCGGTGGAGCCGGATGACAGTTTCTTTCCGCCGCTGGAGCGCGCGGTACGCCATTCGATCCCCAAGCCGTTGGCGTTGATTATCAACTATCCGTCAAATCCGACGGCGCATGTCGCATCGCTTGATTTCTATAAGGAAGTCATCGCCTTTGCCCGCAAGCACGAGATCATCGTGCTCTCGGATCTGGCCTATGCGGAAATCTATTTCGGCAATGAGCCGCCACCCTCGGTGCTGCAGGTCAATGGCGCGAAGGATGTCGCTGTGGAATTTACTTCCATGTCCAAGACCTTCTCCATGCCGGGCTGGCGCATCGGTTTTGCCGTTGGCAATGAGCGGTTGATTTCGGCTCTGACGCGGGTGAAATCCTATCTCGATTACGGCGCCTTCACGCCGATCCAGGTGGCCGCGACCCAGGCGCTCAACGGTGATGGCTCGGACATTGCCGAAGTGCGCTCGATCTACAAGCATCGCCGCGATGTGATGCTTGACAGCTTCTCCAAGGCTGGCTGGGATGTAACCGCGCCTGAGGCGACCATGTTTGCCTGGGCGAAGATACCGGAAGCCTTTGCCCATCTTGGATCGCTCGAATTTTCCAAGCTCCTGGTGGAAAAGGCCGATATTGCGGTTGCTCCGGGTGTTGGTTTTGGTGAGCAGGGCGATGATTATGTTCGTATCGCGCTTGTGGAAAACGAACATCGCATCCGCCAGGCCGCCCGCAACCTGAAACGATTCCTGGCTTCGAACGATAGCGACACACATAATATTGTGTCTCTTGGCGCACATCGCTAAAAGGGTGGCGGTCGCAAGAGCGGCCGCCATGAAACTTCGGCCAGTAGGATTGACTGATGGCAGATGCCTTGAAAATTGGCGTCGCCGGTCTGGGGACCGTCGGCGCTGCGCTTGTGCGTATTATCCATGAACGGCAGAACAGCCTCGCTGTGGCCTGCGGACGCCCGATTACCGTCGTGGCGGTGTCGGCACGCGACCGGACAAAGGATCGCGGCGCCGATCTGACAGGCATGACATGGTATGACAGCGCAGCTGAGATGGCCCGTCTTGCCGATATTGACGTGCTGGTGGAGCTTGTCGGCGGCGCGTCCGGGATTGCCCGCGAGGCTGTCGAGGCGGCACTAGAGCGCGGCCTGCACGTGGTGACGGCCAACAAGGCGCTGCTTGCCGATTGTGGTGTCGAACTGGCATCGCTGGCGGAAGACAAGGGCGTGCTTTTGAATTTCGAAGCCGCCGTTGCCGGCGGTATTCCGGTGATCAAGGCTATCCGCGAATCGCTGACCGGAAACAATATTTCCCGCGTTTACGGCATCATGAACGGCACCTGCAACTACATCCTGACCAGGATGGAACGCGAGGGTCTGTCCTTTGATGCCTGCCTGAAAGAAGCGCAGCGTCTCGGCTATGCCGAGGCTGATCCGACCTTCGATATCGAGGGCAATGATACGGCACATAAGCTGGCGATCCTGACGTCGCTTGCCTTTGGTTGCCAGATCTCTGCCGATGACATCTATCTCGAGGGGATCTCGAATATCACGCTCGAGGATATTCAGGCGGCGTCCGAGCTTGGCTACCGAATCAAGCTTCTGGGTGTTGCCCAGCGTACCGAAGGCGGTATCGAGCAGCGTGTTCACCCGACCATGGTGCCGCATGACACGGTGATTGCCCAGGTGGATGGCGTAACGAATGCCGTGGCTCTCGAATCAGATGTGCTCGGTGACCTGTTGATGGTCGGGCCCGGTGCCGGCGGCAATGCGACGGCTTCCGCAGTGCTTGGTGACATCGCCGATATTGCCAAGAGCCGCCCTGGCACGCAGAGCGTTCCGGCACTAGGCCGCCCGGCGCGATCGCTGGAGCCCTATCGCCGCGCCCGCATGCGTAGCCATGAGGGCGGCTATTTCATCCGCCTGCGCGTGGTCGACCGCATCGGTGTGATCGCCGCCATTGCAAGGCAGATGGCGGAAAACCAGATCTCGCTCGAATCAATCGTTCAGCATTCGACCAATGGTGATCTCGACCAGCCGATCAAGACCATCATCCTCGTGACCCATGCCACGACCGAGCAGTCGGTTCGCCAGGCCGTCAGTGCCATTGAGGGCGAGGGCTATACGGTGGCCCAGCCGCAGGTCATCCGAATCGAGAAGCCCTGACGAATTCCGTCTTCTGCGCCGGTTGCTCTGCAAGGGGCAGGCAGGGTGAATACCGGCTTTCTGGATGGGCCGGGGCTATTTTTCACAAGGGCCGGGGATGTAACGTCTCCGGCCCTTGTGTCTGTCGGGGCGCTTGCGGCATTCACATTACATTCATGCAGTGGGGGGTAGCTTTCAGTCAATTTAATTGACCGTGGGGTTGATCATGCGGGAATTTCCCTCATTAGGCGAAATAGTCAGGATCGAAATTGAAAATCGCACAAGGCGCCAGGCAAGCGAACGAGGTCTTCTTGATCGGAACTGGGCGCTGTTGTTGATCCTTCTCGGCAGCACTGTCTTTTTTGTGTCGGCAATGGTCGAACTCATCCGGTGGCTATAGCGGACGGGTCGCGTGACCTGTCGCAGTCATGTCAAGGATCAGCTTGAACCTTGCCGGACTTGTGATAATGGAATGTTGGTGGCAACACGCATGTCAGCAAGATCAAACGGAGCTGGTTGAATTGGTCGGAATTTACACAATTGTTGCGCTAACATATCGATTTCTATCGCTATGTTGTCAGCGACTATGTGGCGCCATGGGCCTGTTTGACCGGAACTGGGCGGTGATCCTGACGATAGCCGGCAATCTTGTCGTCATCGGTGCCATCGCGGTTCTGCTGATTTAGCCGAGAGCAGCAAAGCGGGTTACTTTTGCCGCAAAATGACGTTAAACCATGGCCTTATTTCCCTATTTTGGAAGCGGGGAGCCATCGTGACGGACAGCACCGACAAGATCGTGAAGAAGCAGCGGGCTTTTCTGGGCGTTGAGCAATCGGCGGCCGGCTTCCGCTGGGTTGCGCGCCTTGACGCTGCAGGCGAGAACAGGGCGCTGGCGATTGCCCAGAATCAGGGCATTTCGGAGCTGATTGCCCGCGTCCTTGCGGGGCGGGATGTGGCGATTGAAACCGCGCAGGATTTTCTCAATCCGACGCTGCGCCAGCTGATGCCTGACCCCTCGACGTTGACGGATTGCGATGCGGCCGTGGAGCGGCTTGTCGCAGCCGTGCGGGAGCGTCAAAAGGTGGCCATCTTCGGCGATTACGACGTGGACGGAGCCTGTTCGTCGGCCTTGCTTTACCGGTTTCTGCGTCACTTCGATCTCGAGGCGGAAATCTACATCCCTGACCGCATTTTCGAAGGTTACGGTCCCAATCCGGCGGCGATTGAAAAGCTCATCGCGGGCGGTGCGCAGCTGATCGTGACCGTTGATTGCGGCTCTACAAGTCATGATTCACTGGCGCGCGCGGCTGAACTTGGCATCGATGTCGTGGTCATTGATCATCATCAGGTCGGTTCCGAGCTGCCGGCCTGCCGCGCGCTGGTCAACCCAAATCGCGATGATGACCTTTCAGGTCAGGGACATCTCTGTGCGGCCGGTGTTGTCTATCTTGTCATGGTTGCCACGCTGCGGGCGCTGCGCCAGGCGGGTGACCGGCGGGCGCAGACGCTTGACCTTCTTGCCTGGCTGGATCTTGTCGCGCTTGCCACGGTTTGTGATGTCGTGCCGCTGAAAGGGCTCAACCGGGCCTATGTGGTCAAGGGCCTGATCGTGGCGCGCAGTCAATCCAATGCCGGTCTTGCGGCGCTGTTTCGTGTGGCCGGGCTGAGTGGACCGGTGACGCCCTATCATTTCGGTTTCCTGGTCGGGCCGCGTATCAACGCTGGTGGACGGATTGGCGATGCTGCGCTCGGCAGCCGCCTTTTGACCATCAGTTCCGAGGATGAGGCTGGCGAGATCGCCGCACAGCTGGATGATCTCAATCGGCAGCGGCAGGCCATTGAAGCCGCCATGCTGGCCGAGGCGGAGGCCGAGGCAATTGCCGAATTCGGGACGGGCGAGGGGGCTGGTGTGATCATCACAGCGCGTCAGGGATGGCATCCGGGTGTGGTTGGTCTTCTGGCCTCGCGACTGAAAGATCGCTTCCAGCGTCCGGCTTTTGCCATTGCCTTTGATGCTTTCGGCCGGGGAACCGGCTCAGGACGCTCCATTGCCGGTTTTGATCTCGGACGGATGGTGCGAAAGGCCGTTGAAGCCGGGCTGCTGGTGAAGGGCGGCGGTCATGCCATGGCGGCCGGGCTGACCGTGGACAAGGCCAAGCTTGGTGCGCTCAGGGGCTTTTTTGAGGCCGAGGCCCATGACCAGGTGCTCAAACTGGCCTCCAATGCAACGCTCAAGCTTGATGGTGCCGTAAGCGCCTCAGGTGCGACCCTTGAGTTCGTCGACCGGCTCGAGCAGGCCGGACCCTATGGAGCCGGCCATCCGCAGCCGGTCTTCGCTGTTCCAGACCACAAACTCCGCGATGCCCGTGTGATCGGGGCAGGCGGCCATGTGAAGATAAGCCTCGAATCGCTTGATGGCCGCCACCTCGACGGGATTGCCTTCCGCGCGGCGGAAAAGCCGCTTGGAGAACTGCTTTTGTCGTCGCGCGGGCAACGCCTTCACGTCGCGGGTTCGTTTTCGGGCGATTACTGGCAGGGATCGCGCCGGATTCAGCTGCGCGTAACGGATGCGGCCATACCACGATAACGTTTCTTGGGGGCGGAGGCTCAAGATGAGTATGGGCCGATGTCCGGGCCGGCGTTGCTGGTACGCCCTAGGGGAATCGAACCCCTCTTTCCAGAATGAGAATCTGGCGTCCTAACCGATAGACGAAGGGCGCATCGCGGGATCCGCGCTGCGGCGTGGCGTCAGCCGCCTCGATTTTTCGAGGGAGGAGGTTGGCGTCGGGAGACAAGTGGCACGCCCTAGGGGAGTCGAACCCCTCTTTCCAGAATGAAAATCTGGCGTCCTAACCGATAGACGAAGGGCGCATGCCTTGTGCAGGGCGGCTTATAGTGAACCTTAAGCCGTCCAGCAAGCGAAAACTTCACTTTGAAGGAAATCCTTCAAGCCATTTTTTCCGGTACCGAAATACCAGTCGAAATGGCACGCCCTAGGGGAGTCGAACCCCTCTTTCCAGAATGAAAATCTGGCGTCCTAACCGATAGACGAAGGGCGCGTGCGTCTCGCTGGGCGCCCTTATAATCAGGCCTGCGCGGTGCTGCAAGCGCAAAAAGTCACTTTCTTCAAAAAAATGACATGTGTGAAGAAAATCTTTCAACTGGCCTTAATCGTTTGATTTGAAAGAGGAAATGACGCGCGGGACGACGCTGTGCCGCGCGCCGGTCTTTATGTTTTACCAGCTGCCGCTATTGCCCATCGATATCCAGGGCTCTTTCGGCTCGAGATCGCCACCTTTCTGGATCAGCTCGATGGAGATTCCGTCCGGTGAACGGACAAAAGCCATATGGCCATCGCGTGGTGGCCGGTTGATGATGACGCCACTATCGGAAAGCTTCTGGCAAAGCGCATGGATATCCTTCGTGCCGAAGGCGAGATGGCCGAAATTGCGGCCGCCGCCGTATTCTTCCGGATCCCAGTTATAGGTAAGCTCGATCTTGGGGACGCGGTCACCGTCCGCATCCTCCATATCGGCAGGTGCGGCGAGGAAGATCAGCGTATAGCGGCCCTTCTCATTTTCGATGCGGCGGACTTCCTTCAGTCCGAGGAGCTCGCAATAAAAGTGAAGTGAGGCGTCGATATCCGTGATTCGGACCATGGTGTGAAGATATTGCATCGGGTCTTCCAGTTGTGGTCAGCTTCGTTGAACGGTTTTGATGGTGCTGATCAATGCGGCCTTGCATCAATGATGCTGGGTGCTAGATGTTTTCCTCGTAGAGGGAATCAGCTAACCTGATCGTGATCTTTTTCAAGGAGCGGGGCAAGAATGGCCGAGCGGTCTTCATCAGATAAAGGCTTAGAAGCCCGGGAAGAAGCTTTCGAGCCGACTGATCTGATTGAGATCACAGGCGTCGTCAAATGGTTCGATGTCGGCAAGGGCTTCGGTTTTATCGTGCCTGACAATGGTAGGGGCGACGTGCTTCTTCATATCACCTGCCTCAGGCGTGATGGCTATCAGACCATTCTGGAGGGAACGCGCGTCGTCGCGCTGATCCATCGCCGTGAGCGCGGTTTTCAGGCGTTCCGCATTCTGTCCATGGATCAGTCGACGGCGGTTCATCCCTCGCAATTGCCGCCGGTCAGAACCCATGTTCAGGTGGAGGCCACCAGCGGGCTTGAGCGTGTCATCGTCAAATGGTTCAACCGCGAAAAGGGCTTTGGCTTCTTGACGCGCGGCGAGGGCACGGAAGATATCTTTATCCACATGGAAACGCTGCGCCGCTTTGGTATCACGGAACTTCGCCAGGGACAGAGTGTGCTGGTGCGCTTCGGTGATGGTGCCAAGGGTTTGATGGCTGCTGAGATCCATCCCGACAATCCGACCGATATCGTGCGTTCACACTAGCGCGCCGTGCATCCATTCGGATGCACATGGCACGATGCTGTAGGCTTTGATCGTGTTGATGGCAGACGGCCCTGTTTTGGGCTGGTCTGATGGGCTGAGCGGTGCTCTCCTGGTCTGATATGAACACTTCGCGTTGCATATTTTCATTTTTTGCCTGAAAGGTTGCCGGATGTTGCGTTTTGTAGCGGTTTCGATGGCCGCATTCCTGTCGTTTTGCGCGGTGGCTTCGGCACAGGAGCCTGTCAGTTTCGAGAAATCGACCCTGATTTTGCACACGATGAGCGGTGATCACGCCCTGAATATCGAACTCGCCAGGACTGAGAAGCAGCGCGAACGCGGGTTGATGTATCGCGATAGCCTGGATGCCGGTTATGGCATGCTGTTTGATTTTGGTGGGACGCGGAACGTTTCGATGTGGATGGCCAATACCCGGATCCCACTCGATATGCTCTTCATCGACAGGGACGGGGTTGTTGCTTCGATCTATGCTGGCGCTGAGCCCTATTCCAAACGGATCATTTCGTCGGGCGGCCCGGTGGCTTACGTGCTGGAATTGCCTGGCGGTGACGCCGGCGCCTATAGCGTTGTCGTCGGCGATACGGTCAGCGGCGCCGACATCGGCAGCAAATAGAACGGGTATCAATCAGTCTGGTTCATTTTTCCTGTTGCGATCCTCGGTCGTTCAGTGTATCCGGGCCACGTCTTTGGCGGAGTGTAGCGCAGTCTGGTAGCGCATCTGGTTTGGGACCAGAGGGTCGGGAGTTCGAATCTCTCCACTCCGACCATTTTTATCATTTGAAATCGATAGCCGTTTTTCGCCCCGTCACTACGGGATGCCATTTCCGTGGGGCGATGAGGCATTTCCAGAGGCTGTCTCCAGATTCTCGGCGATCGATGCGGTGGTGCGCATCGGTTTTCGGAAGAGCCAGGATCAAGCTTTTTATATCAGTCGGCTGCTCTGGATCTTTTGCTTCAACATGGCCTCGCCTTTTTCTTGCTTTTTCAACACCGGCGCATCGGTCCGGGCGTGATGCCATTCATGCGCGATCAGCGCATCTATTCGGGATTTCTATGAAATAGGTTTTTCGATTCAGATAAATAGGGCGAAATCGCGGTCGATTCTGCCGGACTATTTCTGGTGTTTTATATGTCCGCCGTCATTTACATAGCTACCTCGGTTGACTCAATAACCTCCCTGGCGTTCATCTCTGCAACATCATATCTGGGAGGCGATTGATGCTTGACGCTCGTTTTGACTGCCCGTGCTGCAGCCCTGTTCTTTTCAACCTGTTTTCCATGGTCCGCGGCAATGCAACCGGCTCTGCCAGCGGACTATTCTGCGCGGCAGAGACGACAGGTGCGACAGTCGCCGGCAGTCCGGATCGCATCCGATTGTTTCACGGTGGAACGATCCTGACAGTGAATGCCGCGTTCTCCGAGGCTGAGGCCATCGCCGTCAAAGGGGACCGGATTATCGCCGTTGGAAAACTTGCTGATGTTCAAGCCGCCGCCGGTCCGCAGGCCGAGCGCATTGATCTCGAAGGCCATGTGATGCTGCCGGGTTTCGTGGAGCCGCACACCCACATGATGACGGGGTCGCTGATTGCCGACCTCACCATATATGTCGGCGCTTCGAAATTTGCCAGGACGTCGGATGTTCTTGATCATCTGAAGCAGGTTGCCAGCCAGACGGCGCCAGGAGAGTGGATTGTCGCCCGCAATTTCGATCCCTCGCTGCAGGAGGGGCCCGAAGCCCTGACCTTTGCCGAGCTTGATGCGGTTTCGACCCGACACCCGATCTTCATTCTCAATTCGTCCCTGCATCTGGCCTATGCCAATCGCGCAGCCTTTGCCGCTGCTGGGCTTGGCGAAGATGTCGAAAACCCGCAAGGGGCTGAATTTGTCCGCGACGGCGACGGCCGGCTGACCGGCACGATCAAGAACAATGTCGCCTATCTGAAGATCCTGAGCCACTATCCAGCCTTCCGGACGGCAGATCCCGCTGAAGCCCTGATACGGCAAACCGATGCCTTTTCCAAACTCGGTCTGACAACGCTCAGTGATCTTGGTATGGGCGGTCTTGCCGGTATCGAAGACTGGAATGCCTTTCTGAAGGCAGCCGCCTCGGGCAAACTCCATGCCCGTATGCGGGTCTACCCCTTCTACACGCAGGACAAGGCCTGGGATGATGCGGGGCTGCTGCCCGGTGCAGGCAATCCTCATGTCCGTGTTGCCGGATACAAGCTGATTGCGGATGGCTCCAATCAGGGCTTCACAGGTCTTCAGCGCGATCCCTATCTGCATAGCGAGACCCGTGGTCTTGCCTATATGTCACCAGAAGAAATGACCGCTCTGATGATCAAGCGTGGCGGTCAGGGCTTCCAGATATCCGTCCATGGCAATGGCGACCGGGCGATCGACAATATTCTCGATTCGCTTGAAGCAGCGCAGGCGGCAGGTGTTCAGGTTGCGGAGTTGCGCCCGCGCATTGAGCATTGCTCAATTCTGCATGATGATCAGATTGACCGATTGAAGGCATTGGGCGTTTCGCCGAGCTTTCTCATCGGCCATGTCTATTACTGGGGGGTCGCCATGCGCGATCTTCTGTTTGGTGCGGAAAAGGTTCAGCTTCTCGATCGCTGCAAAAGCGTTGAGGATGCGGGCATCGGCTTCACCATTCATTCCGACTTTCTGGTCACCGATCCAGATCCGCTGCTCATGATCCAGACCGCGGTGACGCGCAAGACCTGGAAGGAACCGGATTTTGTCGTCAATCCCGACGAGCGTGTCAGCGTTGAAACGGCGATCCGGGCGATGACATCGGAGGCCGCATGGCAGCTGAGTTCCGAGCATGAAATCGGGAGCCTCGAAACGGGCAAGTTCGCCGATATGGTCATTCTCGAAGAAGATCCCCGCAAGGTCGATCCCGATACGATCAAGGATATCAAGGTTCTTGAAACGTGGATGGGGGGGCAAAGGGTCTATGCAGCCTGATATTCAGGGCGGCAGGCAAAGCTGCTGCGGCACTGCCTGAACCGCTTCTTGTCTGGGCCATCGTTTCAACCCGCTATCGGGGGTAACCATGTCGTTTAAATCCACCCTGAAATGGCAGGGATTGATCATTCTGCTGCTGGCACAGTTTGGCACCATGGCCGATAATGCCGGTGTTTCGGTGTCGGCAACGTCGCTGGCGCTGGCGCTTCATGCGCAAATGTCGCAGATTGCTGTGGCGAATGCCATGTATCCGCTGATTGCCGGTTCATTCATGGTCAGCATCGGCACGCTGGGGCTGTTTTTAGGGTGGACCCGCACCTTCCAGATCGGTGTTGCCCTGCTGATCCTGGCCGAGCTGATTGCGGCAACCACCCATGAGATCGCAATCTTCAATTTCGGAGCCCGAAGCCTTGCCGGTTTTGGCGCCAGTTTCCTCATCCCGTCAGTGCTCGGCCTTGTCTCGGTGCTTTATTCCGGCCGCGACCGCGTGGTCGCCTTTGGCGCTATTGGTGCTGTTGTCGGCATCGCCAATATCATTGCGCCGATGATCTTCGGCTTCATCATTGATGCTTTCAGCTACCGGGTCGCCTTCCTGAGCCTCTGTGGTTTTTTCATCCTGCTTCTGGCCGCGAGCCTGCTGCTGCCGGGGGAAGCCCACAAAGAGGATCTGAAAACCTATGATCGCGGCGGTGCCGTTCTGGTCTCGCTTGGATTGCTGCTCTTTTCCGGCGGTTTGATGCAGACCAGCAGCTGGGGTCTCGTTCATCCGATCAACGCGCCCGTCACGCTCTTCGGCATCAGCCCTTGCCTGCCGCTGATGATCGCTGGCCTTCTGGTTCTCGCTGGCTTCTGGCGGTTTGAGGTCCGCCGCTCGGCAACCGGGCAGAGCTGCCTTGTCCCCGTTTCCTTCTTTACGAGCCCGCAAATCCGGGCCGGCGTTTATATGTGCGCCGTCATGTTTTTTGTGCTGGGTGCTTTCACCATTCTCGGTATTCCCTATCTGCAGATGGTTGCCGGCTATTCCGCTTTTGAAACCTCGCTGGTTCTGGTCTTTTTCCCCGTCGGCATGGTGCTCTCCTCGCTGGGCACACCCATCCTCTTTTCACACCTGTCATCGCAGATGATCTGCCGCCTTGGCATGGTGCTGTCGGCGCTTGCCTGCCTGGTCGGAGCCTTCGGCATTACCCGTGATGGCATTGGCCTGCTTTATTTCCCGGCAACGTTCCTGATTGGCCTCGGGACCGGTCTGATCGCATCGCAGGCATCGATTATCGTCACAGAGGCGGTCGACCAGAAGCTGGCCAGTCAGTCGGGCGCTGTTCAGGCTGCCGCGCGCAATATCGGTCAGGCCATTGGTGTGGCCCTGATTGCCTGGCTGCTGATGTTCTCTCTTACTGATGATTTCAAAAGCGATGCCCGACTGAACCAGAACATCAGTGCCTCGGTCCTCAGTGACCTTTCGGAAGTTGCGGCCATCCCCTTGATGTCGAATGATGATTTCGGCGACGCGATGACCCGTTTCAAAATTCCTGAAGATGACCGGTCGACCTTCCTCGCCATCAATCGCGATGCCCGCTATGACGCGGCCCATATGTCCTGGCTGGTTCTTGCGCTGTTGATCCTGATTTCAATTCCGCTGCTGACCCGCTCTGTTCCGAAGCATTCTCTGATGCAGGATAAACAGACGTCAGAGGGCGAGACCTCCGCCATATGAAGCCCATGATCGATCCAAACATCGGGAGATAAGAATGTCAGACAAGAAAATCATCGTCACCGTCATAGGTTCAGGCACCATCGGCATGTCTTGGGCAGCTCTGTTTGCCACCAATGGCTATCATGTCCGTCTCAATGACGTTCGCCCGGATTTTGCCGCGGCCATTACCGGCAAGCTGAAGGACATGATTGCCCAGATCAGTGATGACCCGGACGCGGCTTTCGGACGGATCAGTTTCCATACCGATCTGGCCGAAGCGCTTGAAGGCTCGATGCTGGTTCAGGAAAACGGGCCGGAAAACCCCGCCTTTAAGCAGAAGATGTTTGCCGATCTCGAGGCGATGACCAGTGCCGATACGATGCTGGTGTCATCATCATCCGGCATCACACCGGATGTCATCGGTGCACAGATGAAAAATTCGGCCCGGGTGATGATCGGCCATCCGCTGAACCCGCCGCATATGGTGCGGCTGGTGGAGATTTGCGGTGCGAGCGGCGCCGATGATGCCGTCGTTGAAAGGTTGATGGCGTTTTACGAGGATTGCGGCCGTGTTTCGGTCCGCCTCAACAAGCCAATTCCCGGCTTTGTCGTCAACCGTCTGCAGGTGGCACTGGTGCGTGAAGCCATTCACATCATTTCCGAAGGTGTGGTTGATGTTGAAGGGCTGGACAAGATCGTCGTCAACTCGCTCGGCGTCCGCTATGCCTCGATCGGTCCAATGTTGACAGCACAACTAGGTGGTGGCGCTGGCGGGCTGAAGGAGATGGTCGAGAAAATCCTCGCCGGACTGGTGGCCGCGCTTAATCTGCCTCCGGTTGATGCCGAGACTGTCGCGTTGCTCGATTCGCAGGCAAGTGTGACCTATCCGCTCGACCGGATCGCTGAATTTGGCGCAGTGCGCGACGTCCGCCAGTCAAAGGTCATTGCCGTGCAGGATGAAACGCCCTTGCCGAAGGTTGATTGAAGGGAGCGGCTCATGACAACGCAAAATCAACAGGCCCCCAGCCGGCTGTTTCAGATGTGTTCCTGTACGACGGAGCCGGCGACCGGCTTTGTCGAGGTTTTGAACGAACCCCGGCACTTTCACCGGTTTCAGAACGACTATGTTCGTGTTTATGACGTTCGTTTCGGTCCGGGCGAGACATCGCTCTATCATCGCCATAACATCGATACCATGTATGTGACTGTGAATGATGCCGAGGTCTATGATCACACATTCCAGTCGGATGAGACGACAGCCAAGACCCATCACCTGACGGCGGGGCTGTCCATGTGCCGCCCGCATGGCAGTGATCCGCTGATCCACAAGGTTCGCAATGATGGCGACGGGCTGATGCACATGATTGGTGCGGAAGTGCTGAAGCTGCCGGATCTTGTTTCCGAAAAGCCACTTTCAGCGCCCTGCCACACCCAGCTCGACAACCTCTCGGGCGCCGAACGGCTGCGGTTCTACCGCATAGCGCTGCAACCGGGCGAAACAACCGGTGAAATCACCTACGGCTTTTCCGGGCTCACGGTTTCGATCTCTGATGCCAGTGTAGCCGTGGCAGAGCCTGGCGGTAGCAGCCGTGTTCTTTCCTTTTCCCCCGGAAGCCATGTCTGGCACGACGGGCCGGTGACACAGATGCTGACCAATGTCGGGGAAACCGAATTCGTCGCCATCCTTGGCGAGTGGTGCTGAACGCCGCCTGAAGTCTGGCGCTGTTTCTGGATGATTGCGGAGCCTGTCGTCATGGGCTCTGCATTTCTTGGTATCAGTCATCCGGCTCTTGGAATTGGCGTCAGGAAGAAGCGCTCATAGCTGATGAATGGAGGGCTTGCCTTGAAACGTGCGTTTGCAGCCATGCCATCCGGGTCCTTCGCAACCCGCTCACGATATTGCAGGTAGGAATCCTCATCCGGAAAGGTGAACAGAGCGATCGCCACTGAAGCGGAGCCGTCCTTGCCCAGACCGGAAAAGCTCACGCCAGCCTCTTCGGGCTTGTCGCGCGGAATGAAATAGCCGTGATGGGTTCCACCATGGCGTTCGATGAGTTCAATCCAGGTCTGGGCATAGGCCTCGAACTCGGAAATCCGGCTTTGATCGATAAGATAGCGAACTTCACATGTGACGGGTCGATTGCGCATAGTGGTCATCTTTACATCACGGACAGGCAGCTGGAAGCCTGGTTTTCGCGGATTGTGACCTGTTATGGCATGGCGCGTAGTTCGAAAACAGATCTGACGCAATGAAGGCCAGTGCTGACTGCGGCCGATGACTAAGCGGGGGAGGTGCCCGGCAATAAAGATCAGCCGCAGTTTGCTGATTGAAAAAGCCCGCATCCTTGACGGGCAAACAGCACTTAGTGCTGTTGATCCGGGGGTGCCATGCGCGTGCGGATCTGATCCTCCCGACGGGCGATGTTCATGTAGCCACGAACACCGCTATAGACGACGGTTCCTGCAACGATAGACAAAACGAAGGTCATTTTCTGC
This sequence comes from Martelella alba, assembly GCF_006516955.1. Classification (GTDB taxonomy): domain Bacteria; phylum Pseudomonadota; class Alphaproteobacteria; order Rhizobiales; family Rhizobiaceae; genus Martelella; species Martelella alba. The sequence goes on along the minus strand of NZ_VHLG01000008.1, from coordinate 38,903 downwards.
TCCTTTTCGCTTCTTGCCAGTTTGCTGGCGTAACGCTGATGGGTCGGCCGAAACTTAACTTCTAAACGCCGTCCTATTTCTCAAATGTGGCGAAAATCGAACCAGTGTTTTCTATCTAATATATTGAAATTGTTGAATATAAATATGTTCCTACCATAGCGGAACGAAATTCTGCGCCAGACTTTCATTTTGAAATTTATGAGAAGAATTCCCGCAGAATACGGATAAACAGAGATGGAAGCCGGAAAACGGGAATACCGGCTTGTGACCCAGCCTGGCGATGTTGGGAGCGCTGAAATCGTCGCTCACAGCTGAAATGCGAGCACATTCGATGTGTCACTGATGAATAATTTCCGGTTTGTTTCCGCCTGTCCCGGCCGAGAAAGCCGTGCATTTTGGGATAGGGCGCGTCTTTTTCCGTTCCCGGGGGTATCTCGAAAGGACCGGACCCGGCATCATTGAGGGCGACAGAAGGAGCCCGCTCTTATGCCGCATATGTTCGTCAATCGTCCTCGCCTGCATGATGTGATTTCCGATGACCCTGATACACGGAAACATTTTCGCTGGGAGACGATTAACGCGCTTGCCTACCAGACAGGCGGGTTGACTTTCATTTTCGGCAGCATCTGCTTCTTTCCGTCTCTGTCTGCATTCGCCGATATCGGTGCCTGGATTTTCTTTTTTGGATCGCTGCTCTATCTCCTCGTCACCGGTCACGATCTGCTCGAAGTTTTCAAGCATGCCAGACAGCGTGACGGTTCTGCTACGCTATGGGACAGGCTGGAGTTCTGGGCTGCCTGGACCTATGTTGTAGGCACACTGCTCTTTGTCGCGGGCAGCCTATTCTTCCTGTCTGCAATTGGGTTTTACACAGCAGGCGCCTGGTGCTTTATTGTCGGCAGCGTTCTGTTTGTCGTCGGTGCGGTTATCAATGTCCTGCAGATCGTTGAGGCCGATGATCTGGTGACCCTGCAGATGATGAACCTCACCGCGCTGACATTCGTCGTCGGGTCGGTACTGTTTGCAGTCGCCTCGATCCCCTATCTGTGGGAATTCGCCAGCACGGCAGATGAAACCAGGCTGGATGGCTTTCTGGCGTGGCAATATCTGTTTGGCAGTGGGCTGTTCTTTGTGGGCGGGCTTATGAATTACCGCCGTGCCTATCGCGTTGTTGCCACTGCGCTGGGCAAGCCGACGCCAATCGCCTCAATGCCGATAGAACCGCTTGCGCGACGCCGGACAAGGTCCTGAGCCCCGAAGTTGATTTGGCAAATTTCTGGATATGACGGCCGTCATGCTTCCTTACCGCGCTGGCCCCAAACGCTCCTTCGCTGCAGCTTCATTGCGATGAAGTTTCATGTAGTTGCGAGCGACGTTGAAGATGACGAGAGCAACACCGATATTGGCAATGGCGATGATAAATTCCTGAGACATATGTTCCCTCCCTTGCGAAGCGTGCCGTTGATTGCGTGATCTTCTGATAGCAGATCGCCCCTTGTCCGGTTTGGCGCAGAAGGCTCTGGCACGCTCTCGAAAGTATAGTGATGGCCTGCGAATGGACTGGTCATGGTGCCTGAGGGTTCGGTCGTATTATCAAAACGAGCGAAAAAAGGCCCTGCATTTCTGCAGGGCCTCAAAAACCGGATGGCGGCGCCCGTCCGGTTGAAAATGTCGAATCTGCTTAGTTGAACGGCACTTCGAGTGCGGTCCACAGTTCCTCGAAAAGTTGGGCATTGCCAGCCGAGGACAGCGAGACCAGCGGATCGATGGCGAAGCCTTCGTAGATCTTGGCCTTGTCTTCGGCCATGATGCCATCAAGCACGATTTTCTGGATCGTGAGGTTGCGGTCTTCGAGTGACTGAACGGCAGCCGGCAGAACGCCGCAGGCGATCGGTTCGATCTTGTTGAAAGAGACGCGGCCGTAGCTTTCGACGATGGCGCCGACTTCAGCGTCACGGTTCTGACCCTTGTTGGGCAGGTTGCATTGTGTGCGGCATACGGCACCCTCAGCTCCGGCCAGCGCTTCGATCATCAGTACGCCTTCTTCACCGGAAGGCTTCAGGTCGGCGTCGAGGAAGGCCTGGCGTGCCTTGTCCTGCTCCTTGGTGCGGCGGACGCGCCATTCATAAGGCGTCATGGCAACGCCCCAGCTGTTCAACTCTTCCTTGGACGTCAGATAGAAGGGCACGAATTCGGCGAGATGCCGGTCGCCAGCAGCACCCAAAACGCCGAAGCGGTTGAGGAAATCGGTGGCAACGCGGAAGTCGCAATCGAACCAGTTTTCTTCAGCTTCGCGCGCCAGTGCGTTTTTCTTCAACTGTTCGCGGTCGTTGGCCGGCTGTTTGTCCTTGAATTCGGCCAGAATGCTCTTGCCGTTCCACATGGCTTCGGTGGCGAAGGTGAAGTGGTTGACGCCGGAGATGTCAAGCACGATATCATGACGCTTCGGCAGATCGACCTTGTAGGTGTCGCGTACCCAGCGGCAAAGCATTTCCTGGGTATGGAAGACTTCATGGCAGCAGCCGACAGCCTTGATATCGGGCTCGGCGGCAAACAGCGCACCGGTGCACCATGCCATCGGGTTGGTGTAGTTGATCACCCAGGCATCGGGGCAGACAGCCATGATGTGGTGGGCGAAATCGGCCATGACAGGAACCGAGCGGATGGCGCGGGCAATGCCACCGGGGCCGGTCGTGTCACCGACGCTTTGATAAATGCCGTATTTTTCCGGGATCTTGAGGTCGATGAAGCGCTTTTCAATCGGACCGGGTTCGATGGAAATGACGACGAAATCGGAACCCTTGAGGGCGGTATCGAGATCGGCCTCGACTTCCACGGTGAACTTGCCGGTGGCTTCCGGGCGGCCGAAGATATTCTTGCTGATTTCCTGGTTTTTCAGGGCTGCGGCATTATCGATGTCGTAGAGCGTCAGAACACCCGAAAGCGACTTCGAAAGCGCGAGATCGGCCATCAGGTGCAAAGCCCATTGCTGGCTTCCGCCACCGATATACGTGATCTTGATGTCCTTCATCACATCAATTCCTTTGTTTTTCTGATCAGAGTTTACGGATGGCCGGGGTGAGTAGGCCCGGCCATCCGTGCCTTGCGGTCGCAGGTTGGGAGATCCCGGTGGAGAAAGACGGGAACACTGCGGCCTTCTTGTCGGCCCCGGGAGGGCGGGGCCGAGCGAGTTTCATCTCAAAGCCCGAAGAGACGCGGCAGGAACAGGCTGACTGCGGGGATATAGGTGACCAGCATCAGCACGCCGACCAGCGCGAAGAAGACGGGAATGAGGAAGGGAACGACCTTTTCGATCTTGACCTCGCCAACGGCGGCGCCAACGAAGAGCACGCAACCGACCGGCGGGGTGATATTGCCGATACCGAGGTTGAAGATCATCATCACGCCGAACTGGATCGGGTCCATGCCGAACATCTGGGTGCAGATCGGCATCAGGATCGGGGTGAAGATCAGGATCGCCGGTGTTGCATCCATGAAAGTGCCGAGGATCAGCAGCGCGACATTGATGATCAGCAGCAGAACAATCTTGTTGTCGGTTACGTTCAGCAGGAAATCGCCGATCATCTGCGGGATCTGCGCATAGGCCATGATCCAGCTCATCAGGCTCGATACCGCGACCAGGAACAGGATGACACCGGTGGTGACAGCTGTGTCCATCAACGTCGAGATCAGCATCTTGCGATTGATGTTGCCGTAGTAGAAGGACAGGCCGAGGCTGTAGACCACGGCAACGGCTGCACCTTCCGTCGCGGTGAAGACGCCGCCGACAATGCCGCCCATGACGACGACGATCAGCATCAGTGCCGGGATCGAGTCGAGCACCAGACGGAACTTCTGGCCACCTGTCAGCGTCGATTTTTCGGTCGGAAGATTGTATTTCTTGGCCATGACATAGGCGACAGCCATGACAGCCAGGCCCCACAGGATGCCGGGGATCCAGCCGCCCATGAACAGGCCGGCAACCGAAACACCGCCCGAGACGATCGAGAACAGGATCAAAAGGCCGCTTGGCGGGATCAGCATGCCGACCGGGCCGGATGCGACATTGATGGCGGCCGAAAAGGCGGGGTCATAGCCCTTTTCGCGCTGGATCGGCGCCATGGTGCCGCCAATGGCAGCCGCACAGGCCATGCCTGAGCCGGACAGCGTGCCGAACAGCATGTTGCCCATGACGTTGGCGTGGGCCAGTGCACCCGGCATACGTCCGCCGACCATCAGTGCGAGGTTGATCAACTTTCGCGCAATGCCGCCATGGTTCATGATGTTGCCGGCCAGCATGAAGAAGGGCACGGCCAGCATGGAGAAGCTGTCGATACCGCCGAACATCTTCTGCGCGCCCTGGAAGAAGATCTGGTCAACCGGCAGGATGACGGCAATCGCGGCAAGGGAGGAAAGGCCGATACCAATCGCGATCGGCATGCCACAGAGCAGGAAGATCAGGAACAGGGGTATGAGAATGGCGGCGACGATTTCAGTATCCATTTTCTTCGCTCCTGATTTCCTTCACGACGTCGCGGAAATTGAGCGTCTTGAAGAAGAGGGACAGAAAACCCGCAATCGGAATGATCGAGTAGACGAGGTTCATTGGCAGATCGAGGCTGTCGGAATGCTGACCGACGCCCATCGATACGAGACTGAAGCCGCCCTTGATCAGCACCAGCACGATGAACAGCATCACGGCGATGTAATTGAAAGCTTCGAGCGCAAGGCGCTTGTTGCCCTTGAACATTTCCTTGATCAGGCCGAGCGACATATGGCGATCGGTCAGGCCGAAGGCGTAGGACGCGCCGAGATAAACCGACCAGATCATGGTGTAGCGCAGGGCTTCATCGGTGAATTGGGAGGGTGAGTTGAGCAGGTAGCGGGCGATGACCTGCCATGTCGCCATGATCACCAGCAGGGCCAGAAAGACGGTGATGAGAGTGAGGACCGTCCTTTCCAGTATGGTTCTTATGTTATTCATGAGGAAACCTCAGTGATAGTGGAAGGCTGGAGAAGACCTGGCTTCTCAACATCGCCCCTTGTGGCGGGGCGATGTCGCTTGTCTGCGCCGTCAGGCGAAAGCTTTACTGCTGGGCAGCGATGATCTTGTCGACGATGGCCGAAGCTTCCGGATTGGAGGCGGCGATTTCGTCATAGAGCGGCTGAACGCGTTCCTTGAACGGCGTCATGTCGACATCGGTGAAGACGACGCCGGCGTCTTTGCATTCCTGCAATGACTTTGCGTTCTTGGCAGCTTCCAGCTCGTCAACACGCTTGGTGTAGATTGCTGCTTCGTCTTCGAAGATGGCCTTCTGCTCATCCGTCAGCTTGTCCCAGCTCTTGGTCGAGATGATCATGACGTCCGGGATGAGGAAGTGGCGGTCATAGCTGAAATATTTGACGATCTCGACCTGTTTGGAATCGATCAGGGCAGCGGGGCTGCCTTCCGCGCCATCGACAATACCCTGCTGCAGGGCGGTGTAGGCGTCGCCAAAGGGGATCGGCGTCGGGGTTGCGCCCAGAAGCTGCACGGCGTCGGCCATGGAACGGCTGTTGGGAACGCGGATCTTCAGGCCTGCGAGATCCTCGGGCGTGTTGATCTGCTTGTTAACGGTGTAGAAGCTGCGCGAGGGGGCGATGTTCCAGGCGACGCCCATGAAGCCGGTGTCGAGATGGGTCTGGAAGACCTCGTCCTTGACCGCATTCATGGCGACGGTTGCGCTTGCATCGTCGTTAAACAGGTAGGGAAGCAGGAAGGCGCTGTAGACCGGGTTGAACTTTTCCAGGTCGGCCGGATTGGTGCGCACAATATCCAGAATGCCGGTGCGCAGCTGGTTGATCATTTCCGCTTCGGTGCCGAGAACGCCGTTCGGGAACACCTTGAACTTGACTTCGCCATTGGTGCGTTCATCGAGATGCTGACCCATTTCCTCAAGGGCAACCACGGTGGAGTGGTCGGCATTGTGCGAATCGGAGACGCGCAGTGTGAGGGCCGAAGCCGAGCTGGCGAGTGCGCCAAATGCGAGGGCCGTTGCGATGCCAAGGCCGAGCTTGCTGTATCTGTACATAAAACCTCCCAGAAAACTGGTTGCCGATGTTTCAATCGAAACCGGGATATTTGGCCGGGCACTAGCGGTGCCCTTGGCTGTGTGCACTTGCGAAGAAGCCGTGACTTCAGCGTGTGATCGATGATTTGTAATCTGTGCGATCCGACGTGAAATTGTTTCAGCGCAGCGCTCTCCCCAGACCGAAATACCTCCCGATTTTTCTACCGAGCCCCGATGCGAGGTCATTTTGATTTACGTACCTCACTAGCTCGTGACCTATGGATACGCTGATCGGGAAAAAGCCGCAACAAATGTATGCTAGCATATTAGTTTTGAAGGTTTGCTCAGGGTTGCTGCTTTAGGTGTGGGACATTTGCTGAATGAGGTTGATAGATTAAGATATTGAAATATAGAGATTTTATCAAGGACATCTGCGGTTCTAGTGCTGCCTTGGATTGTAGATGTGAATAGTAAGTACTTTTTAATTGCGATCTTAGGGTTGCAGAAATGATAAATGTCAACTCTAACGAAAGTTGTGTGCTAACACGTCACAGCAAGGCGATTTCACGTTTCCGTAAAAATGCTCACTACTGCCGGAATGTCGTGGGTCAGTTCTGTAACGGTTCAGGTTTGTGAAAGAGATAACTCTGTCCAAAACCAACTCCGAGATCGGCCAGCCTTATCGCCGTTTTCGTGTCGGGGACGAATTTTGCAATGCACTTCAAACCGAGAATCGCAGTGACTTCGACGAAGGAGCGGATCGTTGCGGCATTGAGGGGATCTTCCTCCAGCCCCTGCGCGAATCGGCCCTCGAATTTGAGGAAGTCGACCGGCAGCCGCTTGAGATAGCCGAACGAGGATCCTCCGGCGCCAAAATCATCGAGTGCGATGGCGACGCCCAGGGCGCGCGCGGCCTCTGCGAAGGCGGCGACATCCGTCATGTTTGAGATTGCGGCCTGCTCGGTGATTTCGAAGCAGAGCCGTTCCCGCACAGTTTGGGTTGTGTGTTCGAGTACTTCAATGACGAAACGGTGAAAGGCGCGGTCGCCGATGGCACGGGCTGAAATATTTACGAAATAGCGCTCTATTGCCGCCTTTTCAGCAGAATCATGCTGCTCCAGATAGCTGATGACATGGGTAACGACCCAGCGATCGATCCGGGTGATCAGGTTGAAGCGTTCGGCAGATGACAGGAAGGCATTGGGCCGGATGATCTCGCCATTTTCGCCTTTCAGCCGCAGCAGAACCTCAGCATATTTCGGCGTGTTCTCCTCTGGCAGGCCGAAGATATTCTGCACATGCAGTTCGAAACCCTCCTGTTCGAGGGCCTGTTCAAGCCGGGCAGACCAGCGGGTTTCACCCCGTTCACTCTGCTTGCTGTCATTTTCGGGGCTCCAGATCTCGACCCGGTTCCGGCCAGCTTCCTTGGCGGCGTAGCAAGCGGCATCGGCCGCCTGCAGGATTGCGGGCACGCTGAGTGAGGCAGCGGTGATCGGAACAAGTCCGATACTGGTGCCGACCCTGAAAGCTCTCCCGTCGTGAACAAAGCGGAAGTCGTTCATCTTGTCACAGATGGCCTGGGCAATCGCGGTTGCAACCTCGGGCGTGCAATATTCGAGCAGAATGGCAAATTCATCGCCGCCAAGCCGCGCCACAGTATCTTCCGCGCGAACGGTCTCGATCATCAGGGCGCTGACCTTGCGCAGGAGATCATCGCCGACAGAATGGCCGCAGCTATCATTGACGATCTTGAACTGGTCGAGATCGATGAACAGCAGCACGTGTTCGCCGCGACCGTCCATGGTCTTGTCGAACAGGCGGGTCAGGCGGCGGTCGAACTCCGAGCGGTTGATCAGGCCGGTGAGCTGATCATGGCTTGCCCGATAGGACATTTCACGAGACAGGCGTCTTTGCTCGCTGACGTCGTGGAACACGAGGACGGCTCCCAGCACCTCACCATCCTTGCTGCGGATCGGCGCGGCGGAATCCTCAATGCCATATTCGATGCCGTCACGCGCCAGCAGCAAAGTGTCTTCCTGAAGGCCGACGACAGAGGCCAGCTCAAGGCAGGCGCGGATCGGATCCGGCGCCTGTTGCCTGGTTTCCTCGTGGACGATGTTGAACACCCGGCTTGAGGCCATGTCACGGGCTTCGGCCAGTGACCAGCCGGTCATGCGCTCGGCAACGGGGTTCAGCCATTGCACCACGCCGTCGGCATTGGTGGTGATCACCGCGTCACCGATGGAATGCAGCGTCACCCGCATCAATTCGTGCTGTTCTGCAAGCTCCAGCGCCAGTTGCCGCTCTTCCGTTACGTCCCAGGCCGCGCCGATCATCCGGCCAGGCCCTTGTTGTTCCTCCACCACAACACGTGCTGCTATGTGTAGATGGTGGACCGATCCATCCGCCCAGACGACGCGGTATTCCTCGTCCAGCAGTGATTCTTCGGCAATGGCGGTTGCCACTGCTTGGCGAACCCTTTCGCGATCTTCCAGGTGGACCTGGCGCTGCCAGATCGCAGCGACGCTTTCGTCAGCGACACCGGAATGGCCGTAAAGCTCATACATGATCGGGTCCCAGCCGGGTTCGCCCGTCTCGATATTGAGCTCCCATATGCCAATTCCGCCACTCGTCGTGGCAATCGCCATGCGTTCGCCGAGCAGAAAGCGCTCTTCCTCCTCCTGCTTCTGGCGGGTGATGTCGGTATGGGTGCCGATCATCCGGGTGGGATTGCCATCTTCGTCGCGTGCTGTCACGCGTCCGCGATCAAGGATCCAGACCCAGTGGCCATCCTTGTGGCGCATGCGGAACTGTTCTTCGAAATAGGGGGCCTCACCCCTGATATGGGCGACATCGGAGTTCTTGGCCCGCTCCATGTCGTCGGGGTGGATGAAATTCAGCCATTCAAACCCGTTGTCCGGAACTTCATCCTGCCGATAACCGATCAGGGAACACCAGATCTCTGAATAAAGGGTTTTGCCCGTGACCAGATTGGCATCCCATATACCGATCCGGCCGTTTTCGGTGGCGACGGCGATGCGTTCATTGACCTCTTCCAGAGCCTTGCGCTGGGTTACGCGGTCCGTGATGTCCTGAAAGGCGCCCGCCATGCGAACGGGTTTGCCATTTTCAAACTGGGTCGAGCCAACTGAACGGACGAAGATATGTTCGCCATTCGCCTTGATCAGCGGCAGTTCGATATCAAAGCTCTCACCGGTGGCGATGCTGCGTGTCACCGCTGCATCGACGGCCTCGCGGGCTTCCGGCGCATAATAGCCGATAGCCTCCGCCAGAGCTGGCTTGTACCCCGGTGCAACACCATGGATGCGGCAAGTCTCGTCAGACCAGAACAGGTCTTCGGTCTCAAGATTAAGCTCCCAACCGCCAACGCCGGCCAGCCGTCCGGTGCGATCAAGAAACTCGCGGCTCTTGCGCAATTCCTGTTCTTCGGCCTTGCGCTGGCTGATATCCTGATGCGTGCCGAACATCCATTCCGGCTTTCCGTCATGGGTTCTTGAGATGACCCTTCCACGGCCAAGGACCCAGACCCAGTGGCCGTCACGATGCTTCAGGCGCACCTCGCATTCATAGCTGTCCGTCTTGCCGGAAAAATGCTCCGACAGCCGGTCCCGGCTTGGCTGATCATCATCGGGGTGCAGTCGTTCGAGCCAGGTCTGGATGGTAATATTGCCGAGGCCTTCCGGTGTTTCACCGATGATGGCCGCCCATTGCCTGTTGAGGCGTAATTCACCCGTTTCGACGTTCCATTCCCAGGTGCCTGCCTGGGTGGTCTGGATGATCTGGGCCAGCCGGCGTCTTTCTGTGCGCAGGGCTTTTTCCGCTTTGCGCCGCGCGGTGATGTTTTCGATGATGGCCATGCTGCGCAGCGGTTTACCTTCGCCATCACGTTCCAGAATGGCCGACAGCAGAACGTCAATCACGTTGCCAGCGCGGGTAACCATCTGATATTCGATATCCTCACAATGGCCGTCCCTGAGGAAGGCCGGAAGCATCTCTGTCGTTGACTTGATGTGCGATTCTTCAGTCATGAAGGACGAGGAAAGCCGGCCGATGACTTCATCGCGCGTATAGCCCATGACTTCCAGCCAGCGATCGGAAACGCTCAGCAGTCTGCCCTGTGGATCGATCGAATGCAGCATGGCAGGCGTTGACTGATAGAGCCGGCGAACCCGGCGCTCTGCGTCCTCAAGCTCGCGACTGGACTTCACGATATCGGATATGTCGCGAATGATTTCGGTCGCGCCGACCATCGCACCTTCCGAATCAAGCACAGGGCCGATGGAGACCGAAACGGGCAGGCGCGTTCCATCCTTGCGCCGCCGTTCTGTTCTAAGCGACCGGCTGGTCTGGTCGCCACTGAGACGCTTGCGCAGATTGCGCTCGCTCTCACGATTTTCCGGTGTCAGGATCAGATCCAGCAGCTGCCCTTCTGCCTGCGCGGTGGAGTAACCGAACAGCCGTTCGGCTGCACGGTTCCAATGCTGGATGTGACCGCTGCAATCCATGCTGAGAACCGCGTCAAAGCTGTTTTCGAGGATCGACTGCGCCCGCCATTCAAGTGAGATCAGTTCTTTCTCATGAAGCGCTGCCATGCGGATTTCGAGTGCGCGCACCGCTGCGGTGGCCAGATGGCTGAGGATCGCTTTCTGTTCTTCGCTGAGCGCCTTCACTTGCGTATCGATGACACAGAGTGTGCCGACATTTTCTCCGCTTGAAAGGGTCAGGGGGACGCCGGCGTAAAAGCGGATTTCCGGTGATCCGGTCACCAGAGGATTGTCGCTGAAACGCGGATCCCGTGTCGCGTCCTGCACCTCCATCAAGCTGTCATCCTTGATGGCGTGGGCACAAAATGAGACAGAACGGGGCGTTTCGGTCATTTCACCAAGGCCGACATTGGCCTTGAACCATTGCCTGTCGCGCTCAATCAAGGTGATCAGCGACATGGGCGTTCCGCACACAATGGCTGCGGCCTGAACCAGCGCTTCAAATTCCGGTTCCGGCGCTGAATCCAGGACTTTCAGATCATAGAGCGCCTTGAGGCGCTTTTCTTCCAGCCTTTCGGATTCTTCCACGTTTCAGTCCTGTGCCGTTCAAATTCATTCTGCCGCAACTGCCGCCATTATATTAGCACTATATGTGCCGTGTCATGGCTGTGGGTAGGGTGAGAATGTGCTTTTGGCAAATAAATCACAAGTGATGGCAGGTGGGAAACTGCTCCGGGCGGGCCAGCCGGGGAAAACGGGCCTTGAGGCTGGATTGGCTTTGCGTTACGCGCCAATATGCGTATCGGGCCGCACTACACTTTGCGGCAGGAACAGGGGGCGCGTTCATGCTGCGCATATTGCCGGCGGGTGACCAGGCATTGAGTGTCGAATTTGGCGATCAGGTAAGCGAGGCGGTGAGCCGGCGCGTGATTGCCTTTTCCTGCCAGCTTGAAGCGGATCCGATGCCTGGCATTGTCGAGGTAGTTCCGACCTATCGTTCGCTTCTGGTGATGTATGATCCGGCGGTGCGGCGGGGTGCTGAACTGGCAAATGATCTGCGTGCGCGTCTTTCATCCGTCAAGGCAACGGCTGCCGCCACACGTCGCTTTAGCGTTCCCGTTTGTTATGAAGGGGAGGCGGCGCTTGATGTCGCCTGGCTGGCCGAGATGAAGAAACTGGATCCCGAAGCGCTGATTGCTCTGCATGGCGGTGCCGAATATCGCGTTTACATGATTGGTTTCATGCCGGGTTTTGCCTATCTTGGTGGCTTGCCCGAGGCGCTTTTCACGCCGCGTCTCGATGTGCCGCGTCCGCTGGTTGCTGCCGGTTCCGTCGGGGTGGGCGGACAGCAGGCCTGTATCACGTCCTTTGCCGGGCCGAGTGGCTGGCGCTATCTCGGGCGAACGCCTGTTCGTCTGTTTGATATTCGCCGTCGTGAAGCAAGCCTTCTGGCGCCGGGGGATCGCGTCACATTCAATCGCATCGGCCCGGATGAGGCTGACGCGCTTGACCGCCGCGCCGCCGCAGGTGAGGCACTTGTGGAGCCCTGTTACGCATGAACGGCCTCACTGTCATCACGGCCGGACTGTTGTCCACGGTCCAGGCGAAAGCGAGACTTGGCCATATGCGTCAGGGCATATCACCCGCCGGTCCGATGGATCCGGACGCTTTTGCCATTGCCCAGGCGCTGGTTGGAAACGATCATGCGGCGGCCGGGCTTGAATTTGCCCAGTCTGGCGGGCGCTACCGGGCGGAAGAGCCGTTACGCTTTGCCGTCACCGGCGGCGCCGTTGATATCCGCATTGATGCGCGTCCGGTTGCTGCCTGGGAAAGCCATATGCTGATGCCGGGAGAAACGCTAACGGTCGGTTATCTAAGGGATGCGATCTGGGGCTACGTCGCCTTTTCTGGCGGGATTGATGTGCCTGAGGTGCTTGGCTCGCGGGCGACCCATCTGCGCAGTGCCATTGGTGGTTTTGCGGGCAGGGCGCTTCGTGACGGCGACCAGATGCCGCTTGGCGTTACGAATGAGGCGCCGTGTCTTTGTCTGGGACTGCCTGTTCTCCGGTTTTCGGGGCCGGTTCGGGTGATTGCCGGTCCGCAGGATGATTATTTTGATGATGATGCATGGGCCTTGTTTCTTGGCAGCGACTTTACCGTCTCGAACAGCCGGGACCGGATGGCGAGCCGTCTTGACGGCCCCCTGCTTCACGCCTTTCGCGGCCATGACATCATTTCCGATGCGACGCCGCTTGGCTCGATTCAGGTGCCAGGCTCTGGCCGTCCCTATGTGCTGACGGCGGAGCGACAGACGACGGGCGGCTATCCCAAGATCGCAACGGTGGCGTCCGCGGACCTGCCGCGACTGGCACAATTGCCGTCTTCAAAGCCGTTCCGCTTTTCACGCATATCGCAGGCGCTTGCCGAGGAGGCTCTGCTTGCTGCGCGTTGGCACCTTGCAGACGTTCTAGCAACGCTTGTGGAGAAACCGTCTGGCTGAAGGCGATGAAGGGCGGGGCAGCGCGAAGGCGGCATGTTCAAGATTGCCGGGAAGGGCTTTTGGGTTGCCGATCGGCAAAAATCGCGGCATAAGCAGATATGCGCCGGTGACCGGTGCCGAGACAGAATTTTTACATTTCGGGAGCAGATGCGCGATGCCGGCAAAGATTTACCGTCCTGCCAGAACGGCGATGCAGCAAGGACAGGCAAAGACCCATGAATGGGTCCTCGAGTTTGAGCAGGCTGCGCCGCGCAAGATTGATCCCGTTTTCGGTTACACCTCTTCGACGGATACACTTCAACAGGTGAAGCTGAGATTCGAAACACAGGAAGAAGCCGAGGATTATGCCCGTCGCCACGGGATTGCCTATCGGGTCATGCAGCCAAAGGAGACGACACGCAAGGCGGTCTCCTATTCGGACAATTTCCGTTCCGACCGGGCTCAGCCCTGGACGCACTGAAAGCAACCGCGATCTTTTGTGTGAAGGCCGCTTTGGCGTGCCGACAAATGGACGAAATGTTCGGGCAAAGCGCTTCGGTGTTGTATTTCTTGCCCGAATAAGGCATTGACGTCCCGTTTCTCATGGATACGGCCCCTTAGCTCAGCTGGATAGAGCACCGGCCTTCTAAGCCGACGGTCGCAGGTTCGAATCCTGCAGGGGTCGCCATTCTTTTCAATAACTTAGCCTATGGCCGATAGGCCAAACACAGGCCGGTTTACACATCGGTTTACGGTTTTCGTTTCCGCTGTGTTCTTTCCATCCTCGTAATCACCGCATCGCTGGCCTGCTGATCGTCTGCCAGATAGTGCTTTTCCAGCACCGAACTGACCTCGGAAATCGAGTGTCCCGATATGCTGGCGATCTGTTCGACGGTCGAGCCTTCACGGCGGCGGTCGGTGATGAAGGTGCCGCGCAGATCATGGAATGTGACGCCTTCAATGCCGAGATCGCGCATCTGCTTTCCCCATGACGTCTTGAAGCCATCCTTGGTCCACGGCCGGCCCCGGCTGTTGGTCAGGATATAGGCGGAACGTATCTTGCGGTTCTCGGCCTCGCTCTTGAGACGGTCGATCAGTTTCTTGAGTTCCTTGTGCACGCGGATCTTGACCCGCTTGCCCGTCTTTCCCTGCCTGATCAGCAGGTGCTGGCCGTCATATTGGGGCCAGGTCAGGGCCAGAATGTCGCCCTGGCGCTGTCCGGTATAGACCGCGACCTCGAGGGCGGCGACAATGTGGGGCTTTCCCCTGGAGCGCACGCGGGCGATGAAGTCGTCCGTCCAGACGAATTCGCGGCGCGACCCGCGATAAAGCCGATCGATGCCGGTGCAGGGGTTCTTTTCGACATATTCGTTCTTGATCGCGTAGGAAAACACCTTGGAGAGCGAGAACAGCAGCTTGTCGGCCTTGCGTGGGTGTTCGGCAAATGACCGGTGCCACGCGATGATATCGCGCTTCATGCCGCGCTGCTGCGTCAGCCTTGCCGGCAGGCGCGGCCATTTCTCACGAATCAGGCGAAAGGCATAAAGGTGATCGCGCTGGGTGCTTTCGGACAGAGCGAGGAAATCGGGATTGGGCTTGTCATTCGTTCCGGTGAAGACCTCGATCAGACCTTCAAGCGTCAGCACACCCTCGGTCTTTGCCGTCATCGTCAGGTAACGAAACTCGGCAATGAAGGCGTCCTTGTCCTTCTTTGGATCGGCCATGATCCGCGGACCACCGCGCCAGGCGTAGTGGTAGTAGACCACCTTGCCGCTGGCGAGCGTCTTTCTTACGCGGTGCACGCCCTTCAACTCCGTCACGACGCGCACTCACGATCCCTCCAGGCCCGATAATCATCGAAGCTGGAAAGGTTTTCAGGCTGGGAACGGTCGACAAGCTCATTCTGCTGGTTTTCCCCGTTATCCCCATTAATCACAACCGTGCCGTCCTGGCGGACGCTGACGGTCCTGATCTCGACGCCGGCGGACTTCACCGCCTTGATCACGCGCCGCACGGAATCTGCGGTAAACGGTATTACTCTGCGTGCCATTGAGGGGCGCCTTTCAAACGATGAACAGGTAGGCGAGCATGCCAACGGCGCCGAGGCCGAGGCAGAAGCCGGCGAGCAGGCCGGTCACCAAAGCCTCGCGCATATCGTCAGCGGTTCGCGTCGCGACGGCAAAAGTGCGGATCTGATGCTTCATGAGTTTCCCTTCCCGGATCAATCTCCCGCCGCAGGCTCATGCTTGGATCGTGAGTGCTGCGGCGGGTGCTGGGGTCAATCGGGCAACAGAGGGGCCGCCCGACAAATGGAAAGGTATTAAATGTACCAATCTGGGTCAAGCGGAAATGGTATAAAATATACCATTCTACTTTCGATCGGCGTCGGGGCTGTTCCAGTGGCAGGCGTCCCGAAGCGGTTTGATGGCGTCGCTAATGTCGAATTCCGCTCTCCCCGTATGGAGTGAGCTCCTTAGGGACCTCGAGATAATGCAACGGCAATTTGGTCTATTCGTCGCGACAGCGAACGCATTGAGCAAGCGTTTTCGATGAGGCGCTAAGGATCCTAGTGGGGAGGCCGTCCCAAAATTCTAGCGAGTGATGGTATAGAGATTTGTGGGCGCACCGTGGAGCATCACCTCGCATTCGAAGCTGAGCCCACACTTTTCCAGCACTTTCCTGGATGCCGGATTTGCGGAGCGCACCAGTCCGATAATGCGACGGGCTTTCAGTTCTTTGAACGCGAATGACAAGAGCTCGCGAACGAGCTCTGTTGCATATCCATTTCCCCAGCTTTGAGGGTCGAGGTGGTAGGACAGGTTCAGGCCATCGAACTCTTTCGAAACTGTGAGGCCGCCGAAGCCGATCAGGTTTCCGTTCGCGATAACTGCCCATCGCCCAAAGCCGTGTTCCTGCCAGTGCGCCATGTCTTTCTTCAGCCTGGCAGCGCATTCATCCGCACTATCGGGCTGAGGAGTTGGACGATGAGCAACCATCTCAGGCTTTGCAAATAACGCCGTTAGAAATGGAAGATCGCCCACGCCCGGAGGGCGCAGCTTTAGGCGTTCGGTGTGTCGGGCTACTGAGATTAAGGGATTGTGATGATTGATCATTAGCTGGCTCGGTAGGAGAGAATTGAGAGATGGAGGTTTCCAACCGGAAGCGCTCACCGGTATGATGCCTCATGGGGCATCATTCTGGAATAGACCGCTCACAACTATTACTTCTGCCGGAGGCGGTAGATGGTTTTGTGGGGCCGGATAACCCGGTCCGCTTCATCAAGGCTGTAGGCTTTTTTCGGAGGGCAGGTCAGAGCAATCGGGCCCTGCGGAAAAGTTCGATATTCCAGCTGCTCTAGTTGGAAAAGTCGAGCCAGGTTCGGTGAACCCGCCCAACGACGTTGACAGGGCCACGCGGGAATATCGTCTCGTGGTCCTTGTTGGTCGACTGCGGCTCCAGTCGATCCGGGTTAGTGCGGAATTTCTTGTAGGTCGCATCGCCGTCGTCCGTCATGACAACATACAGACCGCCGTCAACGACGTCTTTTTCCAGTCTGTTGACGAAGATGATCGATCCTGGTGGCGAATAGAGGTCCATCGAGTCCCCCTCGACCTTCAGGGCGATCCAGTCGCCGTTAGGGAGGTTACACCGAGGAAAAAGAGTCTGGCTTTCCGGCTCGGAGTGACCATTGGGTTCAGAGAGTTTGCCAGCGCTGATGAACGATACCAGCGGGATCATCTCTTCCTTGTCGGACGGAGTGGGACTTCCTTCGCCAAGATAGAGCCAGTGAAACGAGACCTTGAAGGCGCGGGCATATTTTCGACCGTCGGTCACGGTGAAGCCGTTACGTCCTGATTCATGGGCCTTGTAGTTGTTCTCATTCCAGCCAAATTGAGCGGCTGCCGAAGTGACGCCGCCAAAGCCGGCCATGCGCCGAGCCTCCTTGAGGCGCTCAGCCCTTGCTTCCCTCTCAATTTGCTCTTGGCGACTTTTCATGGTGCAAATTGTACCGATATCGAAAGGTATAAATAATACCTTTTCGCTTGACGTTGAATTGGTATTAATTGTACCTGTTTCGGCATGGGACATGTTGAAATCATAAATGGATGGCCGTCTCTCTCGGAGTTCGCACGCGACATTGGCGTGCGATATGAGGCGGCAAAGGCAATGCGTCGTCGTGGCTCCATTCCTGCGGCCTATTGGGTTCGGTTGGTCGATGCCGCCAAGGGGCGTGGGATTGAAGGGGTGTCATTCGAGCGGCTTGCCGAGCTTGTCGCGTTGGTGCCTGAGGCGCGCCGATGATTTCCACCAGATGCACTGTTTCCCCTCGCTCACCGGTCTTTTCCTCCCGGATCGGTTTGAGCCAGCGCCGGGCGGGAGCGTGGTTTTTGGGCTCTTGCCACGCTTCTGCCCGGCGCATTTCGATTTTTCTTTCGGCCTTGCTGCTGATCGCTTTTTCACACCGTGGCTCAGACCTCACCGGTTTAGCGCGGTGTTTTCGCGTGCGCAGTGAATGCCTCCCCAGAACCGATTCACAAGACAGGAGAATTTGATGCAGCGGCTTCTTGGTGCGCGGGCATGTGACGGGCTGCGTGAGACGACGCGGCGTTCGGTGGTGCAGGGCGGCGGGCCTGAGCGCTTCCAGTATGTCACGCGGGTCAATCAGGGGCAGCTGTCCAAATACTGGACCTTTGACCCGGATCGCCGCAGCCAGCTTTTCATGCCGATCGACATAGCAATCGAGGCGGACATGGAAGCGGGCGCGCCGATCATCGTCGGGGAAATGGCCCGGCAGCTTGGCTACCGGCTGGTGCGTGACGAGGATCTTGCAGGGCCGTCCGGCGAGCTTGGTCATGAGGATCTGCTCGCCTTTGAAGAGGCTGCTCATCATGTGATCCAGACCGTGCTGCGATCCGTTGCCGACGGTCATGTCGACCGCGGCGAGGGCGCCGACATTCTGGAAAAGGTGGCGCTGTTGCTGCGCTATGCCGGGATCTTGCAGCAAAAGGCGGAAAGTGCGCGCCGTGGCGCTGGGACGGGCGAGGAATGAGCAAGCCTTGCCGGATCTCTTATGGCGCCGGGTTTTATGCCTGCAGCACCTGCAAGGCCAGCGATTACCCCGGCGACCGGCCCTTTGCCTGTGCAGAGCCTGATTTCAGCCTGCCGCCGAGCCCTTCTAGCAATCACAAAACCGATCTCAAGAGGACAGACCGCATGGCCAAGAAGGCAGCAACAGCAACTGTTTCGACACCCATGGTGAAGGCGGACCCGCCGCCGGTGATGAAACGCGATGACCGGCGGATCATCGCGGCCAAGCTGGACGATGTCTATTCCACGGACGCCTATGTCGAGCCGTGGACGGACGCGGCGGTTGCCAAGGACCTCGGGGTCCCGCGCGCCTGGGTGAGCGAGGTGCGCGAAGCCTTCTTTGGCCCGGAAGGTGGCAATCCGCTCGTGGTGAAGATTCGAGAGGGGATGGAAGCTTCCGAGGTAAGGGGTGCGAAGTTGCGTTCGGAACTCTCTCACCATTTCGAGCAGGGCAGGATGTTGCGCAACGCCTTGCTCGATCATCAGGCGAAGATGGACGAGTTACGTGCGCTTCATAATCAGTTTTTGCGTGAGGTGAAGCGGTGAGCGGGCCTCGTATCATTCGAATTGTCTGCCCGCATTGTCAGGGCAGGGGCTATTTCGCCGATGGCGTCCGCTGCACGGTTTGCGCTGGCAGCGAGCGGATCAGCGCCGACGATGCACGCGCCTTTGCCATTGATCAGCGCCGCGCTGCCGATGCCAACGGGCCGGGCGAACTGTCCTGGCCGCAGAAGCGCAAATGCGCGGCCGTCGCGGAACAGGTGTTCGAGACATTGCGCGAACTGCCGCCATGGCGCCGGCACTATGCGAGGGAGCAAGTACGGTGAACAGCGACGTCGCCACATTGATTGCGGATATGGTGCGGGCAGGGGTTGATGCCGATCTGATCGGCCGGACGGCGGAAGCGCTGGCCGGTCGTGTGATGGTTGACGCCCCGGCTGCATTCGAGGACGAGGCGCGTTCGGCGGGGGCAATCCGTCAAGAGCGTTACCGTGCCCGCAAGACGGCGGCGAAGCAGCGTAACAGGGCGTCACAAAGCGTAACGCGTGACGTAACGCGTTACGCTTTGCAGGATGGCGAGAACAGGTGGCAGAACGGCAAAGAGCCCGAATTTACGGGGCTTTTCGCAAATGGCGGTAATGACGACAGGCGTAACGCGGCGTCACAAGGCGTAACGGGTGACGTAACGCGTTACGCCGAGGGGCAAAAAGAGAAAGCCCCCCACACCCCCCTAGAGAAAAATTCTCCCCTCAAAGAAAAGACCCCTAAAGGGGTCCAAAAGAAAGTTCCCCTCATCGCCGGAAACGAGGCTTCCGAGGCGAGACGCAGGGCAGGCGATATCGCAGGGCTCAGTGCCGAGTTCGATGATCAGTTCTGGCCAGCCTATCCGCAGAAGGTGGCCAAGCCCGCAGCGCTCAAGGCCTTCATGAGAGCCCGGACCCGTGCCGATCTCGAGACGATCCTTGCAGGGCTCAACCGTTATGTCGCCAAGCGCGATGACCGGCCGTGGTGCAATCCGGCGACCTGGCTCAATCAGGACCGGTGGAACGATGCGCCGGTCAGCGCACCGCAGCCGATGCCGCGATCACCACCGGCTTTCCGGGAGAACCTGCAGGAACGGCAACAACGAATTTCCAGAACCATGAGAGGCGAAGATGACGACGGAACTGGTGGCAAAATCATCGACATTGGTCGCAGAGATTACCGCGCTTGAAGACAGGCTGACCCCGGCGACACCGGAACAGGCCGGCGAGATCGTCGGCAGCCTAATCGATCTCGGCTTCATCGCGCCAAGCTCGATCAAACCGGGGCTGGAACTGAAGGCCTACCGGATCGCGCTGAACGCGGCGCCGCTTGAAGCCCTGAAGCATGTGGCGAACGGCCTGATGCAGGGACAGTTTCCCGAATTCCGCTCGTTCCTGCCGCGCCCGGCAGAGCTTGCCGTGCTGGTTGCCGATGCCGCAAAGGCGGATCGCTGGGCACGGGCGAAAGCAAAACGGGATCTCGAGGCGGCGCAGGAACGGGAATCGCTGCAGCTGGAACTGACCGAGGCGGAGAAGGAACGCCGGAAGGAAATGGCAGCGAAGGCGCGCAAGCTGATTGCCCAGATCACGGCCGGGCGCTCGCTGGAGGAACCTGCCCATGCGCGGTGATGCTGAAAACCGGAAGGCGCTGCGCAAGGCCTTCATGCGGTTCTACAAGCTCTGGCCTGCCTGCGGCGATGATTCCTATGAGCGGGCGTTTGCCGAATGGCAGGCGCTTGCCGAGGAAGACCGACAGGCCGCAGCAAGCCAGCTTGAGGCCTATCTGGCCTTTGAGGCGATCAATGGCAGGCAGGTGAAACATGCCGCCTCGACCTATCTGAAGGAAAAGCGCTGGTCCGTGGTGCCGGAACGCGTCGCCTCCACCAATGGCCCGACGATCGGCTCGACCTTTGGCCGTTCATGGATGGCGGAACGCTTCGCTCGTCTTGCCGCACCATGCCGACGCCTGCCACCGCTCTCGGCCTTCTATCAGCGCCAGATCGCGGCAGGGCTTTATGACGGGGCCGCGGTGAAGCTGGAGCGCATGCGCAAGATGGGCTGGCCTGCAGTCAACGACATGCATGCGCAGGCCATTCGTGAGCCTGCCAAGGGCGTTCGGGTGAGCCGGGCGATCGCCATGCTCGGCGATGGCTTCGAGGCTGTGCGGGTTGATGGCGAGATCTGGCAGGTATGGCAGGCAGAGCACGATAAGCGCGGCTGGCCATGGCTGCCGGATACGGGGCGGCAGGACTGGGTGTACTTTCCGCCGCTTCAGGGTGGAGCGCCAAGCGTGGCGCTTGAGGCATTCTTCGAACGGCTCGAACGGGCAAGGGCAAGTGAGGCGGTGGCATGATGGTGCGGCAGGATATCGACGGGCAGATCATTCGGGATGCGCGCCTGAAGCTCGAGGAGCGGCTGAAGGCGATCAGCATCCGCCAGCGTCCGGCATTGCGCGAACCGGTGGCCGATGATGCACCGTGGTTCGTTGCCGAGGTGCAGCAGGGGCACGAATGCACGGTGGAAAAAGATCTGATCGCAGCCGGTGTGCAGACGGCGCTGCCGATGCGAAAAGGACCAGCCCGCAAGCGTCGTGGACGGATCATTCCTGCAAGCGACATGCCGCTGATGGGCGGCTATCTGCTGGTCAGATTTGCCGTCTCGAATGAGGCGCTGAACGCCTTCTACGGCTTCGATCACGTGTCGGGTCTTCTTGGCGGATGGGATAAACCGTTCACGATAACGCACTGGAAGGTAACGGAAATCCTTCGACGCTCACAGACGGGCGATTATGACTGGCAGCGTCAGGCGGCAAGCCGGTTCCAGCCGGGGGAATCTGTTCGGATCGGCGATGGTGTCTTTGCCGGGCTGTCGGGAGAGATCGTGAATGCCCGCTCAGACGGTCGTGGGGACGCTGTGGTGGAGGTTGAGCTGATGGGACGAAAAACGCCGATGCTGATCCCCCTTGCAATCCTCGAGAAACTGTGAATCTATATGCGCTAACGGATGATCCGGTTCTCAGTGGAGCTTGCTCTCACGCCCGGACCCAGCCCTGAAACGGCCGAACAGAGGCCGAACCACTTCAGGGCCAGTGCGTGAGCTATGCCTCCCTTTCAGACGATGACGATTGAACACTCCTCGTCCTCAAAATGGGTGATTGCGAGTTCACTCGTAGTCTTCCCGAAACAACTAAATGTAATTACATGTAAGTTTGTATCGCTTTAGTTGTTGCTTGCATTGGTTGTCTTCGCTATATTCACACTACCTTTTTGAGCCTGGGATAGAGGTCCCCAAATTCGCCGTCGCCCCCATGACGGCGAATGGGTGTGTGTGCTCTGAAGGCCCCTGAGAGATGCGACCATACCCCCAAGGTCGCCTCTCATTTTAGGTTTTGTAGTTTAGGCCGATGCCTTAAATATTGATTTACTAAAATACAAACTGAGGGGCAACGGCAGCTTGTCTTTGGGTAGGTCGTGGCGTACCCATGGGTTCGATTTCAGTATTCATTTGACGACCTTGGCGCAGAGACCTGATGTTGTGCCATGGTTTTACGAAATCTTACGGCGCACCCTGATTTTTAGGACGGCGCCCGTCTGGCGTTTGCCAGACGGGCTATTCGCTTATGTTTTCAGCCCACATCGACATCGACCTTTCCCGCTTCGAGGCGAAGATGACCTCGGTGCAACGCGAGCTTATGCCGAAGGCGGAAGTGCTTGCGTTGAACTGGCTGGCCTATGACGCCATGCGCGAGGTGAAGACCCGGATGAAGACGGTGTTTGACCGGCCGACGCCTTACGCGGTGCGCGGCATCGTCTACGACAATGCGACGCTTTCGAACCGGAACTCCGCTGTTGTCGCGACGGGTGACCGTACGAAAGGCGGGCTTCCGGCCACGGCCTTCCTCGGCCCGGAAATTCAGGGCGGCATGCGCGGGCACAAGGCGTTTGAACAACAGCTGATCGGGCGCGGACTGATGCGGCGCAATGAGGTTGCCGTGCCAGCAAGGCAGACGCCGCTCGACCGATACGGCAACATGACGCAAGGCTTTTTGAACCGCGTCATGCGTGATCTGAAGATCGACTATCGTGGTTCGGGCACCACGCGTGTGTCGAAAGACAGCAAGCGGCGGAAGCGCAAGGCCAGGGCCTATCAGTTCTTCGTGCCTGAGGGGCGGTCTGATCTGGCGCGGGGCATCTGGTTCTCAGGCCGTGCGCCGGATCGCAGCTTCTATCCGGTCATCCTGTTTGTCACGGCCACGGCCTACACCGAACGGCTGAAGCTTGCCGAGATCGTGGCCGAGGTTGTTCGCGCCAAAAAGGAGCGTACCTTTGAACGGGCGTTCCGCAAGACCTTCGCCAAGCACTGACGGCAGGGCTTCAGCCTCTCGGCAAAATTCGGCGGGTCCTACCTGGGGCCGGTGGCCACGCGGGTATTTGGCACCGCGCGGTCTGGCCAGTCTGAGCCGGATTTTTGAGCCTAAAGTCCAAGCCTAAACTAAAGACAGGGTGAGTTTAGCCACCATGGAACCCATGCCTGAGAGCATGACCAAGGCCGCCTTTGCAGCGCTGATTGCTGTCTCACCCGGCCGGGTCTCGCAATATCTAAGCGCCGGGCAGATCCATGGCGATGCGATCGAGGGCGAGGGGCGCTTTGCCCGGATCCGTCCTGGTCGAGCCATCGCCCAGCTCGGTCTTTCAATCGATCCCGCACAAGGATTTGGCGCCAACGGGAAAGCAGCGACAGCCACAGTTCGCAAACAGGCTGATTTCCCCCGTGCCGAAGCGCGGCCGGGCGGGGCGGGGCAATTGCCGCTCCGCCCGCCGTCACCTGAGGAGGATCTTGCCGAGCTTCTCGCCCGCGAGCGGCTGCAACAGCAAAAATACAAGACCGCCCAGATGGCGCGGCAGGAACGTGAAGAGGCGGGCATCTATGTCCGCACGGAAGACGCAAAGCGCGAGACCGGTCGGGGGATCTCGGAAGCCTTCAAGGTGATGGAGCAGGGGCTGCCGGATCTGGCAACGGCGCTTTCTGAAGAGTTCGGCCTGCCGCAGCGGGACCTGCAAAAGGCACTGACCCGCAAATGGCGGTCGATCCGGCAGGCCGCAGCCGAGGCGTTTCGCGCCATCAGGGACAAGACGCCGGAGACGCTTGAAGCGCCGGATGACGAGGACATGCCAGACCATGACGATCCTGTTCAACCCGCTGCGGCTGATCTATGAGGCGCTGGCGGAAGTCTGCGAGCCGCCACCACCGGTCGACTATCTCGCCTGGGCCAAGGACAACATCGTCTTCTCCGAGCGGATCTCGGCCTTTCCCGGCCCTTACCGCGAGGACATGTTTCCATTCTTCTCGGAGATCCTGAAGGCGCTTTCGCCGGATGATCCCTGTTCGATTGTCTCGCTGGCCAAATCCGCACAGGTCGGTGGCACGGTGCTGGCCAATATCTTCCTGCTCGGCACGCTGGAGCTTGACCCCTGCGACTTCCTCTATGTCCACCCGACAGAAGAAAACGCCTCGCGCTGGTCAAAGACCAAGCTGATGCCGCTGTTGCGCGAGACGACCTCGGTCAGGGCTCTGTTTGCCGATGGCAGCCGCGACGGTGGCAATTCGATCCTTTACAAGGAACGGATCGACGGGCGTGGCGCGGTGCAGGCGGCGGGTGCCAATTCGGCCGCCGGCCTGTCGATGATCTCGCCGCGCGCCCAGGTGCAGGACGACCTTGCCAAATGGGGGATGAATGAAGCCGGTGACCCGGAGGTGCAGGCCGATAGCCGGTCAAAGGCCTTCTTCAACCGCAAGGTCTTCAAGATCTCGACCCCGCTGATTGCGCCGGGTTGCCGGATCACCGAGAACTATCTCGCTGGTACGCAGGAGCGCTATCATGTGCCGTGCCCCCATTGCGGAGAACTGCAGGTTCTCGAATGGGAGAATATGCGCGATCACATCGATCCCGAACACCCGGAGGCTGCGCATTTTTGTTGCACGGCATGCGGCTGCGAGATCCACGAACACCATCGCGCATGGATGGTCGACCCGAAGAACGGGGCAAAATGGATTGCCAAATATCCCGACCGGGCGCGTTACCATCGCTCGTTTCATATCTGGGTGCCCTATTCGCCGCTTGAAAGCTGGGAGGCAATTGCGCGGGCCTGGCTGAAGGTTCAGGCCGGTGGCGCCGACGATAAGGACAAGGGCACCGGCGCCGAACAGGTATTCTTCAACGACACGCTTGGCCTTGCCTTTGAGGCAGACAATAAGGCGGTGGACTGGGAAGACCTGCGCGACCGCGCTGATGCGACCGGCTTTAAACGTGGCATCGTTCCGGCCGATAGTCTGGCGCTGACCATGGGCATTGACGTTCAGGGTGATCGTGTCGAGTGGCTGCTGCGCGGATGGGGCCGTAACAAGATCAGCGCGGTGATCGATTACGGTGTGATCGACAGCCGGGCGGGCAGTCATCTTGCCGGCTATCGTGAGCATTCCGGCCATATCTCAGAGCCGCAGGTGATGAAGGCGCTCGATCAGCTGATTGCCAGACGCTGGCCTGATGAGAATGGCAAGCCACGCAGCATTGATCGTGTCGGCATCGACGGCAATGCCTATACCGAAGATGTCTGGTTCTGGGTTCGCGGTTATCCGCGCTCGAAGGTGATCATGGTGCGCGGTGACAATCGCGATACAGCGCCTTTGCTGAGCCAGGTGCGGGAATATGACAAGAACGGCCGGCCGAAGAAACAGAAGTGGTCGACCCGCTTCTTCAACTTCAACGCCTCGGTGATGAAGATCGGGCTTTACCGGGACTTTAAGAAGGATGACCCGGAAGCACCGGGCTATATCCGCTTTGCCACCGGCCTTGGTGATGCCTTCTATCAGCAGGCAACATCTGAGGTTCGCGTCAAGGAAAAGGACCGCAGCGGTTATCCGCGCTGGCGCTGGAAGCTTCCCGAAGGCCAGCGCAATGAAGTGCTCGACATGATGAACCAGTCGCGCGCCGCCGCAATCCGGCTTGGCGTTCCCTATTGGAGCGATGAGGCCTGGGATGTTCGCGCCGAGGAACTGGCGAAGCTTGAGCCGGAACGGCAGGGCGATCTCGAAGATCTGATCGGCAATCTTGCCGCTGTTGCCGAGGCCGTCAGCCGGGCGCAGGAAGAACGTGCCGAAGCGGCTGAACCTACACAAACAACCGTCCCGGATCGCGTTGCCGCAGCCATGCGGCGCGCTGGCCGGGCGGCACAGAGAAACGGCAGGACACCATGACGACAGAGGAACGCATCACGCTGGAAAGCCAGCTTTCCGAGGCACGGCTTGCGCTCCACAAGCTGGAAACCGGCCGCAGTGCGGTGACGCTTTCCTATGACGGTGAGACGGTCACCTATTCCGGCGCCGACCGGGCGTCGCTCCGGGCCTATATCCGCGGCCTCGAGACAAAGCTTGGCATTCGCTCTTCCAGCCGTCCGCGTGGGCGAGGGGTGATCTTCGGATGACAGTGGAACTCTATGGACCTGACAACAAGCCGCTGCCTGCTGCTGTCCGGCAGTCGGCCCGGCTTCAGGCAACGCGGAACCGGATGATGGTGAGTGTCTCCGGTGCTGCGGTGACGCGGGCACCCTATCAGGGAGCGGCATCTGATCATCCGAGCTTTGCCAGCTGGAAGGCGGGCAACTATTCCGGCCAGTCGGCGCTGTCGCTGTCACGCCCGACGCTTGTGGACCGGCTGAATGATGTTGCCCGCAATGACGGCTGGGGCGCTGCCGGCACATCGCGTCTGGTCGATAACATCATCGGCGCCGGCTGGAAGCTTGCCGCCCGTCCCAATCATGTGACGCTGAAGCTGACCTTTGATCAGGCCGAGGCAATCGCGACCCAGATTGAGGGGCTCTGGCGGGACTATACCCAGGACGTTGATATGTGGTGCGATGCCGAGCGCACCAAGAACATGGCCGGGATCCTCGGCCTTGCTGCGCGCAACCGCTTCGGCCCGGAAGGTGAGGCCTTCGGTGTTGTGGTCTGGCAGGATGATGCGCCACTGTTCCAGACCGCCATTCACATGATCGATCCAGCCCGGTGTTCCAACCCGAAAGGCACGCTCGACAGTGAACATCTGCGCGACGGTGTTGCGATTGATGATTATGGCGCACCGCTTGGCTATCACTTCCGCAAGAGCCATCCGGGCGACCTTTTTGCCGGCAACACCAAGCTCTGGTCATGGGAATATGTGGCCCGCGCCACCGAATGGGGAAGGCCGATTGTCGTTCATGCCTTCGATCCGAAGCGGCCGGGAATGACACGCGGGGCGTCCGACTGGGCGCCGATCATGCGGTCGATCAAGCAATCGACGGATTACGAGGATTTTGAAAGCCAGGCGGCAATGCTGAACGCCATCATGGCGGCCTTTATCGAGACGCCATTTGATCCCGAGGAGATGATGGCCGCCCTTGATGCCGAGGGCGGTGATGGTGCGCTCGGCAAGCTCTATGGCGAGATGTCGGAAGCGCAGAAGGCCTATTACGGGGCAGCACCGATCAACCTGCCCGGTGTTCGCATCAATACATTGCTGCCGGGTGAGAAAGCAAACCTGACCAAGCCCGAGCACCCGAACGCCAATTTTGAGGTGTTCGTCAATGCGGCGCTCCGCAAGATCGCATCGGCCGTGGGGCTGACCTATGAGCAGCTGACCATGGACTGGAGCCAGGTCAATTATTCCTCGGCCCGTGCGGCACTGCTGGAGATCTGGCGCGGCTTCACGGCGAAGAAATCGGGCTTTGCCGCCCAGTTCATGGCGCCGGTCTATCGGGCATGGCTTGAAGAGGTGTTCGACAAGGGCCTGATCGAACTGCCTGAGGGGGCGGTATCGTTTGAAGAGAACCCCGCCGCCTGGTGCCATGCCGACTGGATCGGGCCGGGCAGGGGCTGGATTGATCCGCTGCGTGAAGCACAGGCTGCCGGTGAGCGGCTTGACCGGCGGTTGACGACGCTGCAGCAGGAATCGGCCGAACAGGGCCGGGACTGGAAGATGGACGCCGATCAGCTGGCACGTGAGGCCCGCTATTATCGCAGCCTTGGCCTGACGCATCCGGCCGAGGCTGAGGCTGTGCCCGCAGAGGGTAATCCCCCGGCGCCGTCGCTGGATGAGGCCGATCAGGACAGCGAGGTCGAGGACAGTGTCAACGGCCGCAGCAGCGGCCAGCCGAGCGGAAGCGGGCGGGGCGCCCGCCGTCATCCGCTTGGTATCCCCGCCATTCATGGAAGGGCAAGACAATGAACTATCCCGAAATCGCCAGCCGGATGTTCAACACCCCGCTGATGCTGCATCCGGGCAAGGCCGAAACCATCGGCCGGGCCTTTGGCCCACGCGTGCTCGGCCTGCCTGAGGCGGGATCCGAACAGATGGGGCTGATCGGCGAGACGATCCGCGAGGCAAAAGATGGCTGGGGCAACAAGGTCTATAATGGCGTGCGCCGTGCCAGCGACGGGATTGGCCTGATCGAGATTGAAGGCTCGCTGGTCAACAAGGGCAGCTTCATCGGCAAGTCCTGCGGTGTCACCTCCTATGAGGGGATCGGCATTCAGGCCGATGACTGCCGCCTCGATGACAGTATCAGGGGTGTCATTCTCGAAATCGACAGTTTTGGCGGTGAGGTCACCGGCGCTTTCGACTGTGCCGAAAAGATTTTTGAGCTTTCCACCGCCAAGCCGACCATTGCCGTTCTGACCGATCATGCCTGTTCGGCCGGTTATCTTCTGGCCGCGGCCGCGCGGATGATCGTGATCCCGTCAACGGGTGTCTGCGGCTCCATCGGCGTTGTCTCGATGCATGTCGATGTCAGCGGCTGGCTGAAGAAAGAAGGCCTTGCGGTCACCATCCTGAAGGCTGGCGCCCACAAGGCCGATCTCAACCCCTATGAGGCCATCCCCGAAGATGTGCTTTCGCGCGAGCTTTCCGAACTGGAAGAGATGCGCGTCGAATTTGCAGAAACGGTTGCCCGGTATCGCGCCGGGCGGCTGACGACAGAGGCGGCCCTTGCCACGGAGGCGGGCGTCTATCGCGGCATGAAGGCGGTTGAGGCTGGTCTTGCCGATGCCGTTCAACGCCCCTCGCAGGTGCTTGCCGCCTTCGAGGCTGCCCTTGGCCCTGCGGCCTGATCCACCAACCAAACCCAAGAGGACAAACAGATGTCACAGATCACGCGCGGGTTTACCGCGAACGTGCTGGCTGCCGTGCGCGGCCAGAACCGCATGGAAGGCGATCCCGGCAATGCCGACCCGGAAAAGGATAACCCGCCTGCAGAACTGGAAGACGATCCCAACGACGCCAATAACTCCGACGATCCGAGTGCTGAAGGTGAGGGCGAGGGGAACCCGGAAGACGAACCTGATGGCGACGAGGGCAGCCAGATGTCGGCGCGGACGGCCGAGCGCAAGCGGATCCAGGCGATCCTCATGCACCCGAAGGCCGAGGCCAATGCAGGCCTTGCAGCGCATCTGGCGTTCAGCACCTCGCACAGCTTTGCCGAGGCCAGCGCCATTCTGAACGCCTCGGCTGCAACGTCGAACGGCAACCGCCTTGCGGGCCGGATGGCCGGCAAGACGCCGAAGCTCGGCGCTGGCGGTGCCCCCTCTGCCGCATCCGAAAAGCAATCCCTTCTTGCCGCCGTCGGCAGCGCCATGAAAGCCCGTCACGGCCGCTGATCGCGGCAGATCCTGAACCTCCCGCTCTTTCGGCGGAAATCCTCAATGGAGTCTTCTCCCATGAATACGGCAAGCTATGCCCCCAACGACCTGATTGTTTCTGACATTCCGGTCACCACCCGCACGGTGACGATTGCTTCCGGTCAGGTTCTCGACCGCGGCGCCGTTCTCGGCGAAATCACCGCTTCGGCCAAGCACATTCTGTCGGTCGCAGCGGCCGGCGATGGTTCGGAAACGCCCGATTGTGTGCTGGCCTTCGATGTCGATGCCACGGGCGGCGATGTCCAGGCGCAGGCCTATTTCTCGGCCGGTGTCGCTGCCGACAAGCTCACCTTTGGCGATGGTCACGATGCGACGACCGTTGAGCAGGCATTCCGCCGCAACGGCTCGGGCCTCTATGTCCGCACACTGATCTGAGCGCCCCGTTCTTCCTTCTTCTCGACAGGATAAATTCCGATGGAAAACTTTCTTCTCAATACGGCCGAACTGGTCACGGTTCTGCCGCCGCGCGATCGCCCTGAAGCCTTCCTGCGCAATCGCTATTTCTCGACCACCGTGCTTTCCGAGCAGGAAGAAATTGTCTTTGACAAGATCATTCCCGATCGTGAGCTTGCTCCCTTCGTTCATCCCGACGTGCCGGGCAAGGATGCCGCCAA
Source organism: Martelella alba (assembly GCF_006516955.1). Lineage (GTDB taxonomy): Bacteria > Pseudomonadota > Alphaproteobacteria > Rhizobiales > Rhizobiaceae > Martelella > Martelella alba. The sequence continues at coordinate 8,915 of NZ_VHLG01000008.1, read as the reverse complement.
TCGCGGCTTCAAGGCCACCAGCCTGAAGCCCGCCTATGTCAAGCCGCAGAATACGCTACGGCCGAACGGCAATCTGATCCGTGTTCCGGGTGAAGCAATTGCTGGTGTCATGTCGCCGGAAGAGCGCTATGCCTATAACATTGCCGCAATCATCGACGATCAGGACATGCGGATCACCCGGCGCGAAGAGGCAATGTGCTCGGCGGTCCTGCGCACCGGCAAGGTGGTTGTCGAGGGCGAGAACTATCCGACGCAGACGGTCGACTTCGGCCGCGACGCATCGCTGACCATCGCACTGACAGCTGCGGCCCGCTGGGGCGAGAGTGGCATTGACCCCTTCGATGATATCGAAGACTGGATCGAATTGCTGGCGCTGACTGATGGCTTCACCGCCCGTGAGGTGACGCTGGGGCCGGGGGCTGCGACGCTGCTGAAGCGTTCCGAGCGGTTCCAGAAGATGCTCGACAACCGCCGTCAGGCGTCTGGCTCGATGGAGTTCGGCCCTGTTTCGACCGGGGCTGAGGGAAAGTATTCGGCGGTTCTCGGTGTGATCGGCGAGATCACCTTCGTGCAGTATTCGCAGGGCTATACGACCGGCGGCGTGAAGGGCAACTTCTGGCCGAGCTATGGCGTTGGCGTGATGGATCCGCAGGGCTTTATGGGCCACTTCGGCTATGGCGCCATCCTCGATGACCAGGCGCTTTTGCCGATGGCCCGTTTCCCCGACATGTGGACGGAAAAGAACCCCTCGCGCACGGTCTGCCAGACGCAGGCCGCCCCGCTGCCGATTGCGCCGGAGCCGAATGCCAGCCTGTTTGCACTGGTGCGCTGATCCTGATCGCCGGGCGGCAACATCCGCCCGGCACCCCTTCCAAAATATGGAAACGATAACAATGGCAAAGACGCGAAAGTTCAACACAACGGTGAAGCTTGGCAACAAGACCTATGCGCCGGGTGAGGATGTACCGATCACCGACAAGGGCCTCAGTGATGCTGCTGCCGACAACCTCGATCAGGTGTTCGGCCTGTTCAGGACCTCGGCCGAGGGCAGCACCAGCGACCGGCGGATTGCAGCGCTCACCGAAGAGCGCGACAGTCTTGCCGATCAGGTCACCAACCTGACGGCCGAGCGGGATGCACTGACCAGGGCCAGCAAGAGTGGCAGTGCGGATCTGACGGCACTGACCGCCGAGCGCGACAAGCTGGCTGCAGATCTCAAGACCATGACGGCCGAGCGTGATCAGCTGGAAGAGGATAACGGCACGCTTGCCGATGAATTGCAAAAGCTTCAGTCCGCAAATAGCGGTGACACGGGTGACAAGACATGAGCATCGCCCGGCCACAGCTGTTTGCCGGCCTCGGTGAGGAATTTGCCGGGGCATTCGGCAATGTCGATTGCCTGTTTACGATCGACGGTGTCGTGCAGGCAAAGCCGGTGCGCGGGATCCTGCGGCAGAAAATCGGCCGCGATCTCGGTGACGAATTTGGCCAGGATGTTGAGGGCATCACGCAAACGCTCAGCGTTCCGGCAACTGGCCTCGATGATCTCGAAAGCCAGCGCGACAGCGTTCAGATCAACGGCCAAACCTTCGAAATCGCCAATCAGGCCGATGACGGCCGGGCGATGAAGGTGCTCTTCCTGAAAGGCAATGTCTGATGGCGCATATGCGAACACAGATTTTTGACGCGCTTCTCGCCCGGCTTTCGGCCATCCCGGAATTCTCCGGCGCTGGCAAGGTCAAACGCGCCCGCACCGAGGCAATCCGCGAAAGCCTTCTTCCGGCGCTGACCGCCACATGGTCGGAAAAGCAGGAGACGGCAACCATTCGCCCCTGTGCCGGGCCGAATGGTGAGGATGGTTACGACCGGCGCCTGCCGATCGATATCATCGTCCACTTCAAGGCCGAAGATCCCGATATCGAGTTTGACCGGCTGGCGGTCGAGATCGAGACGGCGCTTGGCGCTGCAATCAAGCTCGACGGTCTGGTGATTGAAATGGTGCTGGACGAAAGCCGGCATTATGTCGATCGCGCGACTGGGATCTCGCTTGGGATTGGGGCGCTGACTTATGTGGTGGATTATGTGACGCTGGCGGGCAATGCTGACGCCAGTGCCGAATAGTAACTGACCTATCTTATCTTTTATCGCGTGAAATCGAATAGCCTTAATGATTGCTTTGGGGCTGAGCGTGCCATTGCCAGCCTCCTTTGTTCGTTTTCTTCATGCTATAAAGCGCTTGGTCCGCTTTCTTCAGTACGTCGCTTAAATTTGGACCGTCCTCGGGCCATTGACTAATGCCGATTGTCATTCCGAGACGAATATGGTCACTAACGTGTTTGAAAGGGGCGCTGATCGCTTGCTTTATATGCGTGCACTGAAATTCCACCTCCTTGGCCGTAACCAAGCCTGTAAGCAGCACGACAAATTCGTCTCCGCCAAAACGGAAAAGTGCTCCATTGGCTTGAAGGGATTGCTGAATTCGCCTGGCGGTTTCAATCAGAATAGAATCGCCAATGTCGTGTCCGAGGCTGTCGTTGACCGCTTTGAAACCGTCAAGGTCTAGCATCAGCACTGTCAGCGGCAGCGTTTGATCTCCCAGTCGCGCCGACGTTTCTTTTTCCCATTGCATCTGGAGGGCGCGTCTGTTTCCTGCTCCGGTAAGCGGGTCCTCGAAGGACAGGCGATGAAGTGCTTCTTCTGCTCGCTTCTGAGCAGTGAAGTCCTCAAACGTGGCAATCGCGATCCCGATATCATGAAGGAGCGTTCCCCGGTGGATGACCGTCACGATGGAGCCATCTGCACAGCGAACATCGAGTTCAATCGGTAGAACTTCGGAAATTCCAACGCCCGCTGGCTGCCAGATATCTTGCCATCTCTGTCTCGTCAGCTTCCTGTCCGATTCTTTGACGTAACTGTTTTCAATCCAGTCAGCGACCGTCTTGAAGCTGTCATCGCGGTAGCCAAAAAGCTGCTTGAAGGCGAGATTTACAAATTGGATCTCGCCGCTCGAGGTGTAGGCCCAGGAAATAGGAATTGGCAATGCGTCCAGAATAATATGAAGGTCACGTTGCGAGGCATGGGTTCCATGTTGAGCTCGTTCAAAGAGTTCTCTCATGTCATCGGCGGGTCCAGTTGAAACAGAGAACCAGATATATAGTGCGATAAATTTTATTGAATAGCGTCAATTCTGGAGTTTGTATATCGACTTTAGAGTTTTATGATTAATCAATTGATATTATTTGCTTTTATTTAGGATGGTCTGTCTATGTCAGCTTTTTCTTGAAGTTTCAGTGCGACGAACAGCCCGAGATAAAGGTCGGTCTGGCGACGAAGACGGCCAAATCAATCATTCACTCTCCGGTTTTCAGAACCGGTCCCCAGGGAGAAAACTCCATGAACCCCACATCCAAACAGGGCGGTCTTGACCAGCCCTTCTGGTTCGGTGCGCCTGTCGTGCCGGATGACGATACCGATTTGCCGCAGGCCTCGACGCTCTATCTCGGGCAGGGCGGTGACATCTGCGGCATCACCAGGGGCGGCACGGAAGTGACGCTGAAGAACCACCCGACCGGCTATGTGCTGGGCGTCTTTGCCCGCGTGAAGGCGAGCGGCACCACGGCTTCGGATATCGTCGCGCTCTGGTGAGCGTTTCCCCTCCATCATTGTTTCGAAAGGATCCTGGGTATGGCCCTGGGCAGAGAACTTATTATCAAGCGCAAGAATGATGCCGAAACCTTCGATATCGTCTGCGTAGTCGAACAGCGTTCACTCAACATCAACAATGAGGAAGTCGATACGACCAGGCCGGATTGCGACAATCCGGGCGGCGTCCTCAAATATTCCTCGATTGGCGGCGTCCAGTCGGTGCGCTGGTCAGGATCCGGCGCCTATGTCTCTTCGGCAACGCAGGCGCTGGTGCTGCAGGATATCCTCGGGCAATCGCTGAACGACTATCAGGTCACTGTGCCGGGCGTCGGGACGTTTGAAGGTCCGATGCGGATGCTTTCTGCCAACTTCCAGGGCGACAAGACCGCCGAAATGACCTGCGATCTTGCCGGCGTCTTCGATGGCGATGTCGCCTTTGAGGCGGCGGCCTGATGACGACGGCCTTCGCAAACCCTTTGCGCGGTGAGGCAGCGGTCACGATTGGCAACAAGGCCTTTGTCGTGGCCGTCACCTTTGGTGGGCTGATGCGGCTGTCACAGGCGATTGGCGCCCGCTCGATGGATGAGATCTATCAGCGCCTTCTGGGCTTCGAACCCTTCGCTGTTTCCTGCGCCATCCGCTGTCTTGCCGTCACCGAGACGGATGAACAGGCGGCCGAGCTTGCTGCGAAAGTGCTCTCCGACAAAAACATCTCGGCCGCCGACCAGTCGAACTGGCGCAAGGCGATCGAGAAGGCGTTGACCGCCCATATCGAGGCGGGCAATAGCTTGCGCGAAACCGTGTCTGTCTCCGAGCAGGTAGAGGCAGCCGTCTCGGCAAAAAAAGACCAGCCGGTGTCCTGATCGCGGATCATATCCGCACGCTTTTCCAGATTGCGATCGGTTCGGAAAAGATCGGCTGGACGCCGGCGACATTCTGGGCGGCGACGCCTGCAGAGCTTGTCATGGCCATTGATGGCGTGACCGGGAAAGCCAGTTCGCCAAGTCCGGTCAGTCGTGATCGGATCCGGGCAATCGTTGCCGGGCACGGTCCGCAGAAATCCATTCGCAAGGGGAAGGCTCCATGAGCAGACCGGATATTCCTGTCAAAATTGGTGCGGATGATACCGAATTCAAAAGCGCCATGACTCGGATCCGCATGCAGGCGCGGGTGGCGGCGAATGATACTGCCAGCTCCTTCATGGCGATCAAATCGAAGATCGGCGGTCTCGGGAATGTCTTTGGCGAGGCCTTCAGCGTTCTGAGTGCCGGCCCCGCCGGCATCGCCGCATCGCTCGGCCTTGGCGCAGTTGTCTCCGCTGTGCATGAAACGGTGGATGCTGTGACCGATCTCGGAAAGGCGGCTAAGACCGCCGGTGTCGATTTCGAGGCGTTCCAGGAACTGCGATACGCCGCGGTAAAATCGAAAGTCGATGTTGATGCGCTGACGGATGGTCTGAAGGAAATGCAGCTTCGCGCCGATGAATTCGTCAAGACGGGCGGCGGCTCTGCTGCTGAATCCTTCCAGCGTCTCGGGCTGAATGCCCGGCAGCTTTCCCGCATGCTCAATGATCCGGCAAAGATGTTCGAAACGCTGATCGGAAAAATCCGGCAGCTGGACAAGGCGGCGCAAATCCGTGTGCTTGATGAGATGTTCGGCGGAACGGCTGCCGAGCAGTTTTCCTCGCTGATGGATGACAGTGCCCAGAGCATTGCCGATGCCCGTCAGGAAGCCCGTGACATGGGCGCGGTGATGGATGAGGAATTGCTGAAGAAGGCAGAGGATATCAACGCCCAGTGGGAAGCCATGGCGCTGATCGTCAGCACCAACTTCAAATCCGCCGTCATCGATGTCACGACCAAGGTCGGCGAGCTTTTGCAGGGCATGCGGGACTTCATGGCGCTTGTCGAAAGTGCGCATGACAAGGTTGTCCAGGCGCAGGCCGCCGGCGCGAAAATGGGTGCTATGGCCCATGGTGGATCTGCCGAGGACGATACGGTGCTTGATCCTGTGGATGTCACGACCGATGGCGCCGTCGCGCGGCGCATGGCAGAGCTGGATGATTACAATGCCGGGCGCGAGGCACTGGAAGCCAAGCTTGCTGCAAACCGCAAGGTCAGTGCTGAGATTGACCACCAGAACAGCCTGACAGCCGATCAGCTGTCTCTCGAGCAGGAAATCGAGCGGATCCGTGCGCAATATACCAAGGCCGGCGGCAGCGCGACGGAAGAGGAGCTTCAGGCCAAAGCTGAGGCCAGTCTTGCGGCAAAGAAGGCCCGGCTTGCCGAAACCCGCAAGAGCGGCGGTGCCTCAACCAAAAAGGAAAAGGATGCCGTCAAAGACCTGATCCAGGCGCTTCAGGACGAACTCGACATGTCGACCATGTCGGCCGAGCAAAAGAAGGTCTTCGCAAACCTTCGCCGGGCTGGTGCCGATGCCACGGAAGACGAACGGGCGGCGATCGAAAAGCTGACCAAGGCAATCGAAGCGCAGGATAGCAAGCAAAAGAAGGCGACCGACACCGCCGAATTCTTCCGCGATACGGCCAAGGACAGCTTTATGGCGCTGGTTCCCGCCATTGAGACGGGCAATGATGCGCTCGACACCTTCATCAACAAGATGGTTGAGGCGGCCGCACAGGCGGCGCTCTTCGGTGATGGCCCGCTCGGCGGGCTGTTTGGCGGCGGGCTGCTATCCAGTCTGATTCCGGGGCATGCAACCGGGACAAACTTCACACAGGGCGGGCTTTCGTGGGTGGGGGAGCGCGGCCCTGAGCTTGTTAACCTGCCACGTGGCGGTCAGGTCATCCCCAATCATAGGCTTGCTTCCGTGCAAACATCTGCAAATTCGGGCGCAGTCAGCAATTCCATTTCCTTCGGCGATATCAACGTCTCTGTGCCGGATGGCACGGATCCGAAAGACGCTGCTGCCATGGGGCAGGCCTTCCGAAAGCAGCTTGAGGCGATGGTTGATTCACGGCTGCGCGATAATCTGCGGCCGCGCGGGCTTCTGGCGGGAGGGGCTTTCTGATGGCAGACAAGTTTGAGCCTCCAGCCTGTCCTTCGATCCAGAGTTCGAAGGACATTACGATCCGCACACTCGAAAGCAATTTCGGTGACGGATACAGCCAGCGGGCAGGGGACGGGCTGAATACGACCGGCATTGCGTTCAACGCTATCTGGCCGGGCCTGACGCTTTCCCAGGCTGATCAGATTGAAGCCTTCTTTCTATCATTGCGCGGTGTCCATCCGTTTGAATGGACCCTGCCGCGCGAGCACGAGGCAAAGCTCTTCCGCTGCAAACAATGGTCACGCACCGGCGCCGGTGGTGGCCATGACACGATCACAGCGTCGATTGAGCGCGTTTATGATCTCTGAGGTGACTGCATGACCAATCTCAACGTCAACGACGCCAGTGGCGTCCAGCGCCCGATTGCGGCAGAAACCAATGATGACGGATCGCTGAGCCCGCGTCATGGCCTGTCTGATACGGCAACGGCACTGCAGACGGCAATCAAGGTCGCCAGTGAGGCTACACGCGCGGCGGCGGAAGCGATCAATGCCGCGACGGCTGCGATCAGGGCGGCAAGTGAGACGACCGCGGCGGCGACCGATGCTATGGCGCCGGCGGCGAAACACGCCTCTGTCATGCCGTCTGATACGACGGTTCTGACCGGCGTTGTCGCTCTGCATATCGGTATGGGCGGTGCGGTGGTGGTCGAGATGGATGGCGTCACCGCTTCCTATCTGGTTCAGGGCAATACCGTCCTGCCGGTGAAGGCTCAAAAGGTTCTGGCGACCGGCACTACGGCTGCCGAGATTGTGGCGCTGATCAAATGACCGGTTCGCATTTTGGCGTGATGCTGGTTGCCGAACAGTCCGGCAATTCGCTCACCGGCACGGCACAGGGCCTTGTCGCCGATGATATCGTCCATCTCTATGAGCTTGACGCCACGGTGATCGGCGGCGGTGTCTATCGCTTTACCTCTTCGGCCTTCGAGGAGGCGCAGGTCTCCTTCGGCGGTCATCCCTATGCCCCGACACCAATCGAGACGGATGGCTGGGAAATGTCCTCGCAAGGCACCATGCCACGCCCGACGCTGAAGGTCGCCAATGTCAATGGCGCACTGTCTGCCGTCATCAATGAGTTCGGCGATCTGGTCGGCTGCACCTTTCGCCGGATCCGCACCTTCCGGCGCTTTCTAGACGGGATGGAAGATGCGGACCCGGATGCCTTCTTTCCGATCGACACCTATCGGATCGAACAGAAGACCAACCAGAACCGCGTGTTTATCGAGTGGACGCTGGCTGCCGCCATGGATCAGCAGGGCCGTCAGCTTCCCGGCCGTCAGGTGCTGCAAAGCGCCTGCACGCATAGCTACCGGCGCTTCAACAGCGAGACGGGGCAGTTCGATTATGCCGGCGTGACCTGCCCCTATACCGGCTCGGCCTGCTTTGACCGGGCGGGCAATGCCGTCTCTGTCTCGGAAGACAAGTGCAGCAAGCTCTTACAGTCTGGCTGCGTCAAGCGCTTCGGCACTTCTGGCCTGCCGACGCGGGCCTTTCCCGGTGTCGGCCGGGCATCCTGAAGGATCACAACCATGTTTGACGAAACAGTCGAGGGGGCGGCGCGCGCCCACGCGCTTGAGGTATGGCCGCAAGAGGCCTGCGGCGTGGTGTCGAAGGGCGTCTATGTCCGTGTAAAAAACATTGCCACAGACCCGCAAGACGGTTTCGAGATGCCGGCCGATACCTGGCTGACGCTGAAACCCGAAGCGGTGATCCATAGCCACAATGCAAAACGTCATCCGCACTGGCCGTCCGGCGCCGACATGCAAAGCCAGATCGCCGCTGCTATCCCCTTCGGCATTGTCAGCACTGACGGCGAGGTAACGACACCGGTGCTCTGGTGGGGTGATCAGATCCTCGACACCGATCTGATCGGCCGCAGCTTCATTCCGGGGATTTTTGATTGCTACGGGCTTGTGCGCTCATGGTACTGGCAGACCCGAAAATTCCACCTGCCGGACTTTGCCCGATCACGGGAATGGTGGAATGACGGCGAAAACCTGCTTGTCGATCACTTCACTGAAGCTGGCTTTGAGGCGATCGACGCGAAACAGGCCCGGCCGGGCGATGTGTTCTTCATGAAGATCATGGCAAAGGTACCCTGTCATTCCGTAAGCGCTGTCTGCGCCCCACATTGCCGACGATAGGCGTCGTTGCGAATTGATACGCATCCGAAGAGAAGGAGTGCGTTTCGCAATGTTC
>NZ_VHLG01000007.1 GCF_006516955.1 Martelella alba | reverse complement strand
AAACGTCTTCGATCGGCATCAGGAAGGGCTGGTCAACCGGACGCTCAGGCGTCGGGATGTAGGCATCAACAGCAGCCATCAGTTCACGAACAGCATCTTCGCCGATCTTCTTGTCGCTGTCTTCAAGAGCGGCAAGAGCCGAACCCTTGATGATCGGGATATCGTCACCCGGGAATTCGTAGGAGGACAGAAGTTCGCGAACTTCCATCTCAACCAGCTCCAGAAGCTCTTCGTCGTCAACCTGGTCAACCTTGTTCAGGAACACGACCAGAGCCGGAACACCAACCTGACGGGCAAGCAGGATGTGCTCGCGGGTCTGCGGCATCGGGCCGTCAGCGGCAGACACAACCAGGATCGCGCCGTCCATCTGGGCAGCACCGGTGATCATGTTCTTGACGTAGTCGGCGTGGCCGGGGCAGTCGACGTGGGCGTAGTGACGGCTTTCCGTCTCATACTCAACGTGAGCCGTCGAAATGGTAATACCACGGGCCTTTTCTTCAGGCGCTGCGTCGATCTGGTCATAGGCGCGGAAATCGCCGAAGAACTTCGTAATCGCAGCTGTCAGCGAAGTCTTGCCGTGGTCAACGTGACCGATCGTACCGATGTTGACGTGCGGCTTCGTGCGCTCAAATTTACTCTTTGCCATTTGAATGCTTCCTGTAACTGGTAACACGGATGACCCGGCGAACCGGTTTAGTGCCGCCGTTTAAGGCTTTCGCGCTGAATAAGCAAGACCAAATCCAAGACTTTTGCCCCTGCCATCGGTCAAACCAACTTCAGTTGCCGCTTCAGATGCATTTCCTTGCACCGTGACAGCGAATTTGCCTCACAAGCCATTGACTTGCCGCTGTCACCCGCGATCGAAAGAATATGCTTATGAGACAGATATTTTCACAGGAATGACGTTGCCCGCCCTAATTTCGGCCCAAGCGCCGATCAGGACAGCCGAGACGAAGAGGGAGAACACCGAATGGAACGTCAGCCGTACGGAGCCGGAAAGGCACCGGCAATGATCCTCGCCGCCGTGGCGGCCATCGCCACCCTTTGCCTGTTTGTTGCAGGCATCTACGCCGACAACTGGTTCCTCGCCTATAATCGCGACGTGCTGCACAATGACACATTTACCTCGCAAAGCGCCGTCACCCATTCGCTGACGTCACACAGCCTGGTGATTGCCGGCTGCCTCATCGCGCTTTTCATCGTCATGACGATCGTCAATATGGCCTGGCAACAGACAAAACTCATGATGCTGTCGACATTTGTTTTCGCCACGACATTTGCAGCGATCCTGTTCCAGAATCGCTATTTCTTCGCCCGCAACGTATTTCGCACCATGACACCAGACCATCAGCTGGAGCTGAACCCGATCGCGATCATGCTCTATCCGATGTTGATTTCCGTCGGCGTCGCGATTGGCCTCACGGGTGCGATCTTCCTGCTGCGCATGGTCAAGCAGTCACTCTCCCCCGACAGAAAGCACTGAAGCGCTCACACAGATTCGCGGGCGCCCTGAAGTCCGAAAACGAATGAGGGCTCCCCCTCGCCCGCCTGCGGCAGCTGTGCGCTGACAACCCTGTCGCGTCCGATACGTTTGGCCTCGTAAAGCGCCTGGTCGGCAAGCCGGTAGAGCGCATCAAAACCAGCATCCGCCTCAAGATCGCCAACGCCGATCGAACAGGAAAGCCTGACACCCGAATCAATGCCGGGCACCACACTTGCGGCAAATTGCCGTCGGATCCGTTCAGCCATGGCCACGGCAGCGCGCGCGTCAAGACCGGGCGCCACAATCGCGAATTCATCACCGCCAAGGCGACCGACAATATCCATGCTCCGCGATTGGCTGGACAGGATGCGCCCGAACAGCCTGAGCACAGCATCGCCCGCCGGGTGTCCACGCGTGTCGTTGATCGCCTTGAAATCATCAAGATCGAGCAGGATCAGCGCTGTCGTCGCCGTATCCGGCTGAGCGAAAAACCGGTGAACGGCCCGCTCAAATCCCGCCCGGTTCAAGACACCTGTCAGGTGATCGCGATCACGCTGGCTGTTTAGGCTGTCGAGCGATTCGACGAAATGCGAGGCCAGCACTTCGAGCGCCAGCACCATGGCGAACAGCAGGATATAGACCTGCATGAACTGCCAGAAGATCGACTGCGGATCGGCAATATCCGGTGTTGCCATCACGCCAAGTGTCCTGACCGAATGCATGACGCCAAGCGCCACCAGCGTCCAGAAGATCAGCTTGTCGTGGATACTGTCATCACGCCTGATCCAGAAACGGAACACCGTCAGCGTCATAAAGGCAAAGAGCCCGGCATTGATGGCAACCGTTCGCGACGTAATAGTTCCGAACAGATAGAAGCCATAATAGAGCGTGCACAGGGCGACGAAGGCTGACAGGTTCAGCAGGATGCCGAATGTCTTGCCGCGACGCTGAAGCAGCGCTTCGCCCAGCAGGATCTGCGTGGCGATGAACATGAAATTGGCCGCTGGCAGAACGACATCATGGGATACGTAATCCCGGAGCAGCATCGTACAAAAGGCGCTGGCGAGAACGATATAGCTGGCGGCCAGGATCAGAAGATAGTTCCGCCTTGCACCGGTGAACCAGGCAACAACAAAACTGCCAGCGAGGATAAGCAACCCACCTGGCACCATAAGCGCTTGCATGTCTATCAATTGTCGCGCGCCTCCGACACCGGCGCTCCCTTTATTGCCCGCCCACCATCGGACACGCGATCATACGCTGCTGCGGTGAAACATCAGTTTACGTTAAGCCCATATGAAGCGTAGCAAATCTATCGGAAAGGGGGAAACGAAAAGATCGTCATGCCGCAAGTTTCCCGAGAGCGACTGGAGCGGGTAGCGGGAATCGAACCCGCGTATTCAGCTTGGAAGGCTGCTGCTCTACCATTGAGCTATACCCGCGGATCAGTCAGTTGCTGGTGGTGGTGGAGGAGGTTGGATTCGAACCAACGTAGACTAAGTCAACGGATTTACAGTCCGTCCGTTTTAACCACTCACGCACTCCTCCAGTACCAGCCTGGATGGCGCTTGCCATCTCTCGACGCTCACTTGGCTTTAACCTTCAGGGGCTTGCCCTGGGGCGACTGCTTCGGTCGCGTCGATCTGCGCCGCGTATATGACCGTCTGATCACGCTCTGTCAACACGCCTTCGCAGAAAAAAATGACGAAAACATAACATTGAAACTGTCCCCTTCATTTGTCGCCCCATAAAGGCCGGGGGACTAGGCGGACGCGAAGCCGCGACGTATAAGGCATTATGAGCAAAAGAGATGACGATACCGGCAGCGCCAAGGATGCGCACTACGCCAAGCTGCGCAGAAACCACCGTGACGCAAAACGTTCGCGTGGCGAATTGCCGTCGCAACCGGCCGCACACCGCAAGGCTGCGAATGCATCGCGCGGCATCACGCCGCCAGCCGACGAGGTCTATCTTTACGGCCTTCATACGGTGCGCGCAGCGATAGACAATCCTGAACGCACGCTTCTTGGCCTGAAAGTGACCCAGAATGCACTCGCGCGCCTGACAGCGGACAAGCCACTGCCGGAGACGCTTGCCGTCGAGACGGTCCGTCCACAGGAAATCGACGCCATTCTTGGCTCGGACGCTATTCATCAGGGCGTTATGCTTGTGACACGCCCCTTGCCAGTGCGCCGGCTCGAAGCGCTCAAGGACAGCCCGCTTCTTCTCGTTCTCGATCAGGTGACAGATCCGCACAATGTCGGCGCGATTCTGCGCTCCGCGGTCGCCTTTTCCGCCGGTGCCGTCATCACCACCATGCGCCATAGCCCAACCGAATCAGGCGTCATGGCAAAATCGGCATCAGGTGCGCTGGAAATGATTCCCTATATCCAGATCACCAATCTGGCGAATGCACTGGAAGAACTGCACGGGCTGGGCTTTTTCAGCGTCGGGCTTGATTCGGAAGGCCCCGCCCCGCTGGAACAGACCATGCGCGGCGGCAAGATCGCACTGGTTCTCGGGGCTGAAGGCAAGGGTCTCAGGCAGAAGACCCGCGAAACGGCAAGCGCGCTTGCGCGGCTCGACATGCCAGGTGAAATCAAATCCCTGAACGTCTCCAATGCGGCGGCCATTTCGCTCTACGCCGCCCGGCAGTTTATCTTCAAAGCATCAGGCGATTGATCAGAATCACCCAAAGCCCTCACGAATTCCCCGGCACCGGCCGGAACCAAAATACCACCGAAGCGTTTTCAAAGCGGTTCCTGATCCTCGCCAGAAAGAGCCTCGACCATGCAACTTGTCTTTTCCGACCTCGACGGAACACTGCTCGACCACGAAACCTATGATTTTGCTCCAGCATTGCCGGCCCTTCAGCGTCTGAAAGAACTGAACATTCCGCTGATCCTCGCCTCCAGCAAGACCGAGGCGGAAATGCGCCCTATCGCCGCAGAACTCGGCCTGGACGAACCGATGATCGTTGAAAACGGCGCCGGCATTGCCGGATCCGATCCGGCGCATGGCACCAGCACCTATGCGCAGCTGCGCCAATGCCTGAACGAGATGCCACCGGAACTGCGCGGCAGGTTTCAGGGTTTTGGAGACTGGAGTGTCGAAGAGGTTGCCAAGCGCACGGGCATGACGCCGGCAAAGGCAGAACTGGCCCGCCGCCGCGCTTTTTCCGAACCCGGATTATGGTCCGGCTCGAACGCGCAAAGGGCTGAATTCGAGGCCTATCTGGCCGAAAGCGGGTTTCAGGCCGTCAGGGGCGGACGTTTCTACACATTGATGCCAAAGACCTCGAAGGCCGAACGCATGGCCGAGATCACGGCTACCTATCAGCGCATGAGTCCGGACCCCGTGAGCACTATCGCACTTGGCGACGCGCCGAATGATCTCGCCATGATCGAAGCGGCCAATCATGGTTTCATCATCGCCAATCCGGCGCATGATCCGCTCCCGGTAACCGAGCGTGAGCGTCAAGGCTTCATCCGCCGCTCCCAAAAGGCCGGGCCGGCTGGCTGGAGCGACATGATATTGCAATTGCTTGGATAGTATAGTTTTCCTGAAGGAGGGCATGGCCCCTTCCGTGCAGCGCCCCTGGCACGCGCTGACACCAAATATAACAACAAGGAGCGCTTGAAATGGCTGATTTTCACCAGAATGGTGTCGTTGCAACACTGCATAATCTGCGAGAGCGTTCGCTGCACCGTGTCGAACGCGAACTGACCAGTTTCAGCGCCACGCGACCGATTACCCTGATCCTGCCATCGCTGTTCTCCGAACTGGAAGCCGATGCGCTGGACAACATCGTCAATCATCTGACGGAAGTGCCCTATATTTCCAACATCGTCATCGGCCTCGATCGTGCCAATGAGGAACAATATCGTTATGCGCTGAATTATTTCAGCCGCCTGCCGCAAAACCATGCGGTTTTGTGGAATGACGGGCCGCGTATGCAGGCGATCCACAATCGCCTTGATGACGCCAATCTGGCCCCGGAAGAGCCCGGCAAGGGCCGCAATGTCTGGTATTGCATCGGCTACGTGCTCGGCGCACGCAATTCATCAGTCGTAGCGCTGCATGACTGCGACATCGTCACCTATTCGCGCGAGATGCTGGCCAGGCTCGTCTACCCCGTGACCAACCCCGCCTTCCCTTATGTTTTCGCAAAGGGCTACTATCCCCGCATTGCTGGCGGTTCGCTGAATGGTCGCGTTACGCGGCTTCTCGTCACGCCACTGTTGCTGGCACTTGAAAAAACCATCGGGCACCAGCCCTATATCGACTATCTGAAAGCTTTCCGCTATCCGCTTGCCGGCGAATTTGCCATGCGCACCCATATCCTGCCCGACATCCGCATCCCCTTCGACTGGGGATTGGAGATCGGCGTGTTGTCAGAGCTGTGGCGCAATTATTCCAACAGCGCCATCTGCCAGGTCGATATTTCCGACGGCTACGACCACAAGCACCAGCCCCTTTCGGCAGAAGATGCCGCCAAGGGCCTGTCGCGAATGTCGACCGATATCTGCAAGGCAGTGTTTCGCAAACTCGCCACAGATGGTGTGACCTTCTCGCAGGAGACACTCAGAACGGTAAAGGCATCCTATTTCCGCACAGCTCTCGACCTTGTGGAGATCTACCACAACGACGCGCGGATGAATGGCCTTTCCACGGACCGACACAAGGAGGAGCAGGCCGTCGAACTGTTCGCCAAAAATCTGATCGAGGCGGGAAACAGCTTTCTCGATGACCCCGATGCCACCACATTGATGCCGCGCTGGAACCGGGTCCTGAGCGCACTGCCGGATATTCTTGATGAAATGCAGGCCGCCGTCGCCGCAGATATGGCGGAAAATCGTTAATCCGACTGCGTCCGCGCCCGTTAAGCGTAAGCATTCACTTTCTGTTTTTGTCCGCCTTCAAATCGTGATGAAGGCGGACAATATAGTTTATTGACCGCTTTATTTTCTGCGACCACAAGCAAATACGCCTTTGTAACCAGACGGAATCCCTTGGAATAAAAAATATATATTTCCAAAATCGTCAAACGTAGTCCACTGGTCAGCATTGCAAAATTTCGCTCACGACTTACTTCACAAGCTATGAATATTTTAGCTTAATTTAGAAAACGTAAGCAAATATTCTTTATTTAAATATGAATAAATTTCATACTACTTATTTTCCTGTAGATTCTCATTTCGAAACCTGATAAATGCAGAAAAACAAGAAAACCGGGGAGAGTGTCTTGAAGCCGAATCTGGGTTAATAAGAAGTAACGATATTTTCTTTTTACAAAACGGCAGTTTTGATGAGCAACATATCGAGAAAATGGCTCTGAAAACTGCAAAAAACTGATTAAACTTATGATACGGACCGTGAGAAACGGTAACCGCGCTCAGGCCGAGTTGCGAATAATTTGTCGCGTCATCAGGTCCATATCGAGCATAGGTAGGCAAATTCATGTATTCCAAAATCCAAGATCCAATGCCGGAGAACATCTCATCACTCACAGCCAACATCGTTACGGCCTATATCAGCAGAAATGACGTCTCGGCAGATGAACTGCCGGCACTTATTGCAAGTGTCCAGCGCGCACTTGGACAGCCCGACCAAGCCGGTCAGAGCTCCCACGGTGAAACCTGGTCGCAGCCCAACAGCGGTCAGACGCCAGCGGTACCCGTCGCGCAGTCGCTTGAGAACGACTACATCATATGCCTGGAAGACGGCCGCCGCTTCCGTTCGCTGAAGCGACATCTCAAGTCACAGTATAATATGACGCCCGATGAATATCGGATCAAATGGGGACTACCGCCTGAATATCCCATGGTGGCGCCATCTTATGCAGCAAGGCGCTCACACATCGCCAAGGATATCGGCCTCGGCGTCACCGTTTCCAAGCGCACGCCAAAATTGGAAGACAAGTCCTAAAGGCAAACGAGGCGGGGATTTTCCCCGCCTCAAGACTGTTGAAAAGTCATTTGCCTGGGCTGGCACAGCCGCCCCCCGCCATCGTCATCCCCGTGCTCGTCGCGGGGATCCAGGCTATTCAAGGCATTGGATTAAAACAGTCTTTCGCCGATCAGAGCACCCTTGCCTCAACGGTGCAAAAACTGGACCACATCTCAGGCGTCGGGTTCACGACACCTGATCCGCCCGCTGCGGCAGGTCGCCGGTTTCGCGAAAGATCTCCGCCGCAATTGTACCGGCAAGTCCGGCCTCAATGCCCCTTCCATTGAGCAGGTTATACCAGAACACGCCATGGATCATCGCTGACAGGAGTGCCGGATCGCGAGCTGGCGATAGCTCGCCTCTTTGCTGCGCATGCCGCAGAAATTCCGTCACGATCGCCTCTCGCGGCTTGACGAAGCGTTCACGGAAAGCCGTTTGGAATCCGTGCGTTTCCTGCGCTGCTGCAATCAGTGCCCGTAATGTGTCACCATCAGCGCGCAGATGCATGAAAACGTCATTCAGATAATGTTCCAATTGCTGCCGCATTGGCAGATCGACCGCTACATCAGGTGAGGAAACCTGACGATTGGCTTCATCGAAGACGGCATCAAGCACGAGATCCGCCTTGGTCTTCCAGCGGTTATAAAGGGTCTGGCGCGCCACACCCGCCTTTTCGGCAATCATGGCAATTGAAACACGGCCATAACCGTGCCCGCGCACCAAAGCCAGCGCAGCATCCTTCAGGGCCTGCCCCGCCTCAAGATCGCGTGGCCGGCCGCTTCGCTTGCCATCGTCATCCATTGATCCCCCTCCCGATAATCCATTCACGGCGCATGCGCCATACCGGATTGATTTTTAGACTATCATCCATTAAATAAATAGACTGCAGTCTAAAAATAATCTCAGCACCATTTGCGATGCCCGCCCAGCAGGACCCATTCATGTCACCGCATCAGGAAATGCGCCGGATTACGCCCGGCCGTGCCAGAGCCATTACCGGCGTTCTTGCGCTTTTGTCGATCTTTCCGCCGCTCGCAACGGATATGTATCTATCCGCGCTTGGTCATCTCGCCCGCGCCCTGAATGCAAGCCCCGAGGAAACCGGCCTTTCATTGTCGCTGTTTTTCTTCGGCCTGTGTATCGGCCAGCTCATCATGGGGCCGCTCATTGACGCTTACGGGCGCAGGGCACCGCTGCTTCTGGGAACATTACTGTTCACGCTAACCTCTGCTGCCCTGTTGATGGTTGATCATATTGCCACGTTCAATCTTCTCCGCCTGTTCCAGGCCATTGGCGCGTGCGCCGGTATGGTGGTCTCGCGCGCCGTGATCAACGATCTTTACGAAGACCGGCAGGCGGCAAAGGCTCTTGGTGTCCTCGTCATGCTTATGACCATCGGCCCGATTATCTCGCCAACGCTCGGCAGCCTGCTTCTGGAAGCCTTTGGCTGGCGCTCGATCTTCGTCGCCATGATACTGGTGGGGATTGTCGCGCTTGTGCTTTCCTATCTGATCATTCCGGAGACATTGCCGCACGCCAAACGCGCTGATGCACCGTTCCGCACGGCCGGACGCAATGCGCGTCACCTCATCACTTTGCCAGGCTTTATCGCACCTGCGCTCGTTGCAGGCCTTGTCCAGGGCGGCATGTTTGCCTTTATTACCGGCTCTTCCGGCGTCTTTCAGGGCGTGTTTGGTTTGAGCAGCCTTGCCTATGGCCTGGTCTTCGCGGCCATCGCCATGGCTCTGGTTCTGTTTACCCAGCTCAACAACAAACTTCTCGATCACTTTACGCCGCAAAGGATCATGGCGGTCGGCCTGCCGGTCTATGTCGCGGTGACCGCCGTCACGGTGATCGTTTCAGCAAGCCCGTCAATCTGGCTCTTCACCGCCCCTTTGTGGGTTGCCATCGGCATGGTCGGCCTGCTGTCAGCCAACGCCATGGCCGTTACCATGGCTGCGGCAAAACAGGGCGCCGGCATCGGCTCGGCCCTTCTCGGCGGTATCCAGTTTGCGCTCGCCTTTGGCGTGTCATCATGCGTTGCACTTGGCGGCAGCGACACACCGCTTCCGATGAGCCTAGGCCTGCTTCTGCCAGCCACCTTCGCCTGCCTGCTCTGGTTCACCAGCCGCCGCAATATTGAAGGCTCCAGCCCAATCCGATCGGAGCA
Source organism: Martelella alba (assembly GCF_006516955.1). GTDB lineage: Bacteria > Pseudomonadota > Alphaproteobacteria > Rhizobiales > Rhizobiaceae > Martelella > Martelella alba. Next base: position 213,115 of record NZ_VHLG01000007.1, on the reverse strand, counting down.
AAGCCAGGGCCGATAAGCGCAGCAGCCAAAAACAACAGGCTAGAGCAGCAAACACAACCTGACAGTTGAATTCTGCTCCGGTGATTTCCGCTTGGCCACCGTCTCAATGGGCAACGGCACTGGTGGCCTCGCGGATGACATCGCCACGCTTCTTGCGGGCCAGAGCAGCCTCGCCACCGCTCGTCGCATGATAGAGTGAAAGCTGTTCGAACTCATCCTCACCCGGTGGCGCAATGGCGATATCGTTGTAGTTGTAGCGCTCTGGATCCGCCATCACTTCATCGTATGTTTTTTTGGCACCGGCATAAAACCGCCAGTATTTCCAAAGTTTCACAGCCGTGCTGCCCCAATATTTCGGATAGAATACAAAGGGTGATTCCAGCCTCATTCCGTGACGGCGATCGCGCCGTGATTTCAGCCGCAGCGCTCCGCCTTCCAACGGATGCACGCCCTCATGATCGATCATCAGCTTGAACCAGAGCATGGTCTTGAAGACCTTTTTGGGTCTGCCATTAGGAATTTGCGCGGCGCGCTTCATCACGGTTCGCATATGATCGGGGCTGTAGAACGTGTCCCAGGCCAGCTTGTAGGCTTCCTCCCATTCCGTGTCGGACATTTTCGAATGGTGCGTCACACGGTGATTGAGGTCATATTTATTGATGTCGCCATCCATCCACTCACCGCGCGCCACCATATTCTTGTGATCTTCCGAGCCGGGGAGTGGCGTCAGGATGAAGAATTCGAGCAGGTCGACAGGCAGTTCGCGTTTGATGATCTCGATGTCTCGAACAATGGTTTCCTTGGTGTCGGCCGGAAATCCAAGGATATAGCCGGCATAGGTGACAGCACCATGAGCGCGCCATTTCTGCAGCATGGCGCGATATTCGGTAATCTTGTTCTGTCGCTTCTTGGCTGCAATCAGGTTGTCGGGATTGACGTTTTCCAGCCCGATAAACACGGTTCTGGCTCCGGCCCGCGTCGTCTTTTCGATGAAATTCGGGATTTTGTGACAGAGCGTGTCGACCTGAATGGTAAAGCCAACCTTGATCCCCTCCTCTTCGCGCAGCTTGATCACGCGATCCATCAGGATTTCCCAATCGCTGTTGCGCGCGAAATTGTCATCGGTGATGAAGAAGCGCTTGATCCCCTGCGCGACATTGACGCGGATGATGTTCTCCAGATCATCCGGCGTGCGGAAACGGCTCTTGCGCCCCTGAACATTGATGATGGTGCAGAAAGAACACTGATAGGGGCAGCCGCGACCAAGGTCGATGCTGGAATAGGTGCCCGATGTGCGCTCCACATGCTTGCGCGGCAGGATGGGTGCCGGCTCTCCATTGAGTGCAGGCAGCTGATTCATGAAATTGTAGAGCGGCTCCAGACGGTCGTGATAGGCATCACGCAGAACCTCATCCAGCCGCCCCTCCTCCGCCTCGCCGGCAAAAAGCGAAATACCAAGCGACTGTGCCTCTTTCAGCTCCGGCGGCATTTCGGGCAGCATGGCGATACAACCGGAAACATGGAAACCACCAATGGCAACCGTCAACCCGGCTTCGCGGAACCGCCGCGCCATATCAAGCGCTCGCGGATATTGATTGGACTGGACGCCGACAATACCGATCAGCGCCTTTCCGCCGCGCCGCTTGAGATCCCGGATGATCCGGGCCGGATAGACGCGGCGGTTGGTCTCGTCATAAGTCTCGATACAGATGTCGACAGCATCACCGAGCACACGCCGTTCGCGTGCATCTTCTGCAAGACCGTTCATGCAGGCCAGCGTATTCGATGGCAGGGCCGAGCGAAACCACTGGATGGGATAGCCATCATCGTCGTAATGCGTCGGTTTCACGAGAACCAGCGTGAACACCTCTCCGCCAGCACCTGATGGAATAGGCCTCTCGGTCACACTCACATTCATAGTTCCTCGCAAGAAAGGCACATCGTGAAAAAGAAGAAAAGCAGCCCCTGGCCAAAGCGCTACGCAGCATTGATTTAACAATGATCATGCCCGGTTAATGGGGCAAGAACAAGCCACGGCAGTGTGAAGTGTTCGTTTCACTAAAAGATTTGCGAAAAAACAGCCTGGGCGCCGTCATCATGGTAAGGCATTACTATTCGTCGCCGCTGACGGCTGCATATCTGCAACGTGCACGTTCAAAGCCACACTCAGTCAGATTGCCTGAGCGGCATTGAGGCCTTGTTTCTCAACGTCATCAGACTTTCAGAGCTTGCCACCCCATTCTGCGATCTGGATACCGCTCCAGACGGCAAGCCGAAGAACAACCAGAGCGGCCAGACTGAAGCGATTTTCAGTCAGGATTGACTGACTAAGAGCGCCAGTCTCGAAGCGACAAACAACCCAGTGCGACGCCAAAAACCGAACAAGCAAGTATCGGCTTCACCCTTCAGAAGATATTGATTTTCATTGGAAATAATGGCGCACCCGAAGAGATTCGAACTCCTGACCCCCAGATTCGTAGTCTGGTGCTCTATCCAGCTGAGCTACGGGTGCTTGCCTTTTTTTGCGACCGCCGCGTCGTCTGCGGGGTGCGAGAGGGCTTCTACGGGTTTCGCATTTGGAATGCAAGAGACTTTGCGAAGTTTTTTGTCATTTTCCCGCAACAAAAGTGAAAATCGACACCAAAGACAGAACTAACCATTTGAATTAAAAGACTTAAAAAAGATAACCTATCATGTAAAGAGCGACAAAGCCCACCGCTGCGCCCCGTGGACGGTGTTCAGCGGAAGCTGCCAGCCGAGGAACTGCGATAGCGCTCCAGCGAAACCGGGCGGTCGGGTATCTCAACCCTAAAAAGCGTCCCCTGCCCGGCCTTTTCGACAAGTGCGATCGTTCCGCCATGAGCCAGCACGATTTCGCGGGCAATGGCCAGTCCAAGCCCCGTTCCGCCTGAACGGGCAGACCCGCGGAAGGCGGCGAAGAGATTCTCTCTGGCCTTTGCCGGCATGCCGGGCCCGGTATCATCCACCGTCAGCGCCACGACAGTTCCGTTGCGCTGCGCCGCGACGACAAGGCAGCAAAGCGCCTCCGGTTCGTCCGCCACCTGCTGGCGAAGCGCCTCGATGGCATTGCGACACAGGTTGAAGATGACGCGGAACAGCTGGTCGGGATCAGCATCAACCTCCAGCTCATCCGGCACCTGATTGATCCAGTCGATTCCCGCATCGCTGCCAATGTCCAGATAGCCATACACATCCTCGACCAGCAGACGAAGACGCAGAGCACTGCGCTTCGGTTCGGCTTCCGAGGCCTGGCCATAAGCCAGCACCGCCCGCGAATAGCCAGCTGCCCGGTCAATGGCGCGCAGCAGCTTCGGCGCGATACGCTTGACCACCGGATCATCTGCATCTGCAAGACGGTCTGACATCAGCTGTGCCGAGGAAAGAATATTGCGCATGTCATGATTGATTTTGGAAACGGCGAGCCCGAGTTCGGCGAGCCGCTTCTGCTGCTTCAGCGTCTTTTGCAGATCGGACTGCATCTCGGCCAGATGCTGTCCGGCAACACCAAGCTCATCCTGCGTCTCCTGCGGACGGAAGACCGATTCGGAAGCCTCGGGCTGTTCGGAAAAAGTCTGCATATTGGCGACAAGCTGTCTCAAGGGACGCACCAGAAGCACATTCAGCCGGAAATAGATCAGCATCGCCGTAACCGAGGCGAGCAGCACTGAAAGCAGGAAAACATTTCGGGCATAATGCAGGAGGGCGGTCCTCAGGCCCGCATCCGACGTCACCAGTTCGATAATCGCATCGCTGTCGCCGACAGGCCCGAAGAAACGGATAGTCCGGTCGCCGCCAAAGAGCAGTTCATCAAAGGCATCCAGCACCGCCTCGAACGGACCGACATCGGCAAGATCATACTGGCGGTCGACGCTGGGGGGCATATCTGCCATGGCAAGAAGCTGCGACATACCGTCCTTGCGCAGCACGATTGCCTTGGTGCCGGTTGCCATCAGCGTCTCGTCCTGCAAGGCGCGCGGCAGGGTCAGCGGCTGAAGACCGTCGATCACCGTCACGGCACCAGCGGCGGAGGCAAGGCGGTCTTCGAGATAGCGAAGCCGCATGCCGGCGACGGAGGGGACAAAGACAATCACGGCCGCCAGCATGATGATGGCGACCGTCAGAACAAGAATCTTGCCCGATAGCCCGGCAAGCAGTCCCGGCATGGCCGGACGACCTGCCTGATGCTTGTCATCTGCTTTCCGATCATCCTGTCGCCAATGCATCGCGCACGCATTCCCGTTCAAAATCACGGCTATTCTAGCCCAAGCGCTTCAAATAGCGAAACAAGGGCAGTTTTTTATCACAGAAATGACGAAAAAGCGGCGACACAGGCGATAGATCAGTGCCGAAGAGATATCGAAGATTGACACTTCGCCACCCCTTCCCTTATAAGCCGCGCAGTTTCAGCGCCCGCTATCAAGCGTTTTCGCATGTGGATGCTGCAAGCCAATCACCAAGTCGCTGACTGCTCCCTTGAAGGAGCACATCAAGAAGGGCCGCACACCGCGGTATTAAACAAATGTCGACGAAGCGTACATACCAACCTTCCAAGCTGGTCCGCAAGCGCCGCCACGGCTTCCGTGCGCGCATGGCAACCAAGGGCGGCCGTGCCGTTCTCGCAGCGCGCCGCACCCGCGGTCGCAAGCGTCTTTCGGCCTGAGGCCTTCTAGGCCGTTATGGCCGGGTCAGACCCGAAAAAGCTGAAGAAACATGCTGTCGGACGGCTGAAAAGCCGTCCGCAGTTTTTGGCTGTTCAAAAGGGCGAGCGCCGCAAAGGGCGTTACTTTCTTGTGGAAGTCCTTGATCGCCATGAACCGGACGGAGAAGCCCGGGTCGGCTTCACCGTCACGAAACGCCAGGGGAATGCCGTCGAGCGCAACCGCATGCGCCGACGCCTGAAAGAAGCCGTGCGTCTGGACGCCGGATTTGCAATGCGCCCCGGTTGCGATTATGTCGTAGTGGCCCGGCGGGACAGCCTCAATGCGCCTTTTGAAAAGCTTTCGGCAGCATTGCGGGAACGTGTCCGTCAGGCGCCGAAAACCGGACAAAGTTCCACGGTGTCTGCACCAGGAAGAGAAGATGGAAAATAACCGCAATTACATCATTGCGATCGCGCTTTCGGTGGTGATCGTGCTGGGCTGGCAGGTCTTCTTCATGGGCCCGCGCGTCGAAGCCCAGAGGCAAGCACAGGAGCAGGCCGCCGCCGAACAGGCCGCCCAGCAGCCGGCGACAACCGACACGACTTCGGGCGACAGCAATTCCGCATCTTCCGGCACCGCAACCGGCGGCGCTACGGGGATCACCAGCACGGCTACCCAGACGGCCAATGCGCCGCGTATCCCGCTGGAAACGCCTTCACTTGAAGGCTCGATCAATCTGGCCGGCGCGCGCGTCGACGACGTCAAGCTCAAGGATTACCACGTCACCGTGGACAAGACGAGCCCGATCGTCACGCTGTTCAGCCCCGCCAACACGCAGGATGGCTATTTCGCCGAACTCGGTTTCGTCCAGGGCGACAATTCCGGCAAGGTCCCGGGTCCCGACACCGTCTGGACGCTGGAAAAGGGCGATAAGCTGACACCGGACACACCGGTCACCATCAGCTACACCAATGATGCCGGCCTTACCTTCCACCGCGAAATCGCCATTGACGACAAGTATATGCTGACCTTCAAGGACAGCATCACCAATGACAGCGGCAAGGATGTCACCATCTCGCCCTATGGCCGCATAACCCGGTTCAACAAGCCGAATGAGCCGAGCGCATGGGTGCTGCATGAAGGCTTTCTCGGCGTCTTCGGCCAGGATGCAGGCGTCACCGAGGACACCTATAAATCCGTCGACAAGAGCAATGAGAGCTATTCCGACGCCACCGGCGGCTGGTTTGGCGTGACCGACAAATATTGGGGCACTGCGATCATTCCGCAGCCCGATGTTGCCTTCGACACGCGTTTCTCGCATTTCAATGATGGCCGCGCACGCTATCAGGCCGATTACAGCGGCGTGAAGCCGATCACGATCGCAGCAGGCAAGACCGGTGAACTGACCACGCGCGTCTTTGCCGGCGCCAAGGAAGTGCCGGTTCTGGACCGCTACCAGAAGAGCTACAACATTCCTCATTTCGACCGCATGATCGACTGGGGCTGGTTCTTCTTCATTACCAAGCCGCTGTTCCAGCTGATGGATTTCATCTATCGCCATGTCGGCAATTTCGGCGTCGCGATCCTGATCACCACGGTCATCATCAAGCTGATCTTCTTCCCGCTGGCCTCGAAGCAGTATGCCTCCATGGCCAATATGAAGCGCGTTCAGCCGAAAATGACCGAGCTGAAGGAACAGTATGGCGATGACCGCATGGGCCTGCAGAAGGCCATGATGGAGCTGTACAAGAAGGAAAAGATCAATCCGGTCGCTGGCTGCTGGCCGGTGCTGTTGCAGATCCCGATCTTCTTCTCGCTCTACAAGGTTCTCTACGTCACCATCGAAATGCGCCATGCGCCGTTCTTCGGCTGGATCCAGGACCTGTCTGCGCCTGACCCGACCACGGTGTTCAACCTGTTCGGCCTCCTGCCCTACAATGTCCCCGCAGCGCTGCATATCGGCGCCTGGCCGCTGATCATGGGCTTCACCATGTTCGTCCAGATGCGCATGAACCCGACGCCGCCGGACAAGACCCAAGCGATGATCTTCAACTGGATGCCGGTCGTGTTCACCTACATGCTGGCCAGCTTCCCGGCTGGTCTGGTGATCTACTATTCGTGGAACAACTCGCTGTCGATCCTGCAGCAGAGCATCATCATGAAGCGCCACGGCGCCAAGATCGAACTGTTCGACAATCTGAAGGGCATCATCAAACGGAAGAAACCAGCTTCCGAATAAGCCTCTGATCCAAGTAAAGCCCCGGCCCCTTGATCAGGACCGGGGCTTTCTTCAATCTGGCGCCCGGAGCATGTCTGTCAAAACGTCATGCTCCGGCGTGTTCTTTTCAGTCATTGCCAATGCAAGGGTGATTGCCACTTGCCGGACTTGCCCGAGGATGAAGCCCGATGACATCACAGACCTCAAACGCAACGGACGCCAAAGGCATGTTCGAACGGCCGTGGATCTTCATCCGGGGCGTGCCCTCGATGAAGTTCCTGCCGCCGGAAGGCCCGCCGGAGATCGCCTTTGCCGGACGTTCCAATGTCGGCAAGTCATCGTTGATCAACGCATTGGTGCGCCAGAAGGGCCTTGCCCGCACCTCCAACACGCCCGGACGAACGCAGGAACTGAACTATTTCGTCCCCGACGGCTATTCCGGCGCAGGCGACGATCTGCCACCCATGGCGCTGGTAGACATGCCGGGCTATGGTTATGCCCAGGCGCCGAAGGAACAGGTCGATGCCTGGACGCGGCTGGTCTTCGATTATCTGCGTGGCCGCGCGACGCTGAAGCGGGTCTATGTGCTGATCGACAGCCGCCATGGCATCAAGTCCAATGACGAGGACGTCCTGTCCCTGCTCGACAAGGCCGCCGTCTCCTATCAGATCGTTCTGACAAAGACCGACAAGATCAAGCCACCGGCCGTCACCAAGCTTCTGGCGGCAACGGCTGAAAAGATCCGCAAGCGTCCAGCCGCCTATCCGGAAATCCTGGCAACTTCATCGGAAAAGAACGACGGGCTCGACACGTTGCGCGAAGCGATTGCGCTCACCATCAGCCTCTGAAAAACCGCACCGACACAGGAAAGGGCCGCTCCGGGGAGCGCCTCAAACTTCTGACAAAGCCATTCATATTGCATGTTTGAGGTGGAATATCCCCTCCCTCCGTGGTCATCCCCGTGCTTGGTCCACGGGGATCCAGGCTCTTCTGGGCATTGGACTATAAGAGTCTTTCGCCGCGCGGACGCGCGTCGGCTGGATGCCTGTGACAAGCACAGGCATGACGTTAGAGAAGTGGCTAGTGTTTGTCAGCAATCTGAGGGCCGCTCCGGGGAGCGGCCCTTTCCGTACCGGCCAATCAGAAGGGGGGGCTTAGCTCGCCGGCAAGAGAACCTTGTCGATGACGTGAATGACGCCGTTGGACTGCTCGACATCGGCAATCGTCACATGCGCCATGCCACCGGCTTCATCCGTCAGCGTGATCGTTCCGTCCATCTCGCTCGCTTTGAGAACGCAACCGCCAACAGTCGGGACATCATGTTCGCCGCCGTCATCGGCGATCATTTTCTCGATCGCGGATGACATCGCATCGGCGGCGACCACATGGCAGGTGAGGATCTTGACCAGCTGATCCTTGTTTTCCGGCTTCAGCAGCGTTTCCACGGTCCCGTCCGGCAGTGCGGCGAACGCCTCATCGGTCGGCGCAAACACCGTGAAAGGACCTGGCCCTTCCAGCGTATCCACCAGACCGGCAGCCTTGACGGCAGCGACAAGCGTGGTGTGGTCGTTCGAATTGACGGCATTTTCGATGATGTTCTTGTCAGGATACATCGCCGCGCCGCCAACCATCGGATTGTCGGCAAATGCTGCTGTCGCACTCATGGCGATGATTGCGGATGCGGCCAGGCTCTTCAGGGTCATCGATCTCATTTCTGCGTCCTCCTTCGACGTCTCTCACTTCCTTCGTCACCCTTGAAAGGCCGTCCGGCCAGATCAAGGACTTGCAAGTGACTACGGCGCTCGGGCCCATGAGGATTGACCAAGGTGCGAACTTTCTTTCCAAGTCGCTGAATTAGCTTGATGATATATTTTATCCTTAGGCCTCGCTGCCCGCATAATCATCCGATTGGGCGGTGCACAGCCACCTGCTGCTGCCTTCGCTATTCACAGAGCGGCTGCTATGGGCTAAGAAACCGCGACCTCCTTAGACAGACAGGGACCACTGATGGAATTGTCGGAAAGCGAAGTTCAGGCGCGGCTTCTGGTGCAGGCCCTGCCCTATATGCAGAAATACGAAAACAAGACGATCGTCGTGAAATATGGCGGCCATGCCATGGGCGACGTCGAGCTTGGCCAGGCCTTTGCCAGCGACATAGCCCTCTTGAAGCAATCGGGCGTCAATCCGATCGTCGTGCATGGCGGCGGCCCGCAGATCGGCAACATGCTGAAGCGTCTTGGCATCGAATCGAAATTCGAGGGCGGTCTGCGCGTCACAGATCAGGCAACCGTCGAGATCGTCGAAATGGTGCTTGCCGGGTCGATCAACAAGGAAATCGTCGCGCTGATCAATCAGACCGGCGAATGGGCGATCGGTCTTTGCGGCAAGGACGGCAACATGGTTTTTGCCGAAAAAGCAAAGAAAACCATGATCGACCCCGATTCCAACATCGAGAAGGTCCTTGATCTCGGCTTTGTCGGCGAGGTCGTCAGTGTCGACACCACGCTGCTCGATCTTCTGGCCAAATCGGAAATGGTTCCGGTTATCGCTCCGGTCGCCCCCGGCAAGGATGGCCATACCTATAACATCAACGCCGACACTTTTGCCGGTGCCGTTGCCGGTGCGTTACGCGCCACGCGCCTGCTGTTTTTGACCGACGTTCCCGGCGTGCTCGACAAGAATGGCGAGCTGATCAAGGAACTGACCGTTGACCAGGCCCGCAAGCTGATTGCTGACGGCACGATTTCCGGTGGCATGATTCCGAAGGTCGAGACCTGTATCGACGCCATCGATGCCGGTGTCGAGGGGGTTGTCATCCTCAACGGCAAGGTCAAGCATTCCGTGCTTCTCGAAATCCTCACCAAGGGCGGCGCGGGCACTTTGATGACCCGCTGACGCCATCGGATCTGGACGAATGTGGGCCGCGTCTCAGTGTAGCTGGGGCGCGGCCTTTTCTGTGTCGGTGACGCGGGTCCTTGCACCATTTCCCGGTGTCCCCTTAAGCAGCAATGCGAGAAGCACAACGGCACAATAGGCGCAAAGGCTGTAGATGATCGCCTGCGCGAAGGCATCGCTATAAGCCAGATGCTGCCCACTGCCCCCAGCCGTCATGGCACCGATCCGCATGAAGAAGATCCCGCTGGAAATGGTGATGCCGAAAGCCCCGCCAAGCTGCTGCACGGCCTGTAGCGCGCCCGAAGCAGCACCCGCATCCTGATGCGGAACACCGGCCAGAATGGTCTGAAAGATCGAGGCGATCGCAACGCCGAGGCCAAATCCGGACACGAAAAGCGGTGCTGCAAGCTGAAGGGCGGGAACGACGTCACCAATCGTCAGCACTTCGCTGCGAACCCAGAATAGCCCGACCGCAAGCACAATGGTTCCGCCGATGACGCGAAGCTTTGAGGGAATGCGCCCGAGCCGGTCCCCCATAAAGGAGGCGATGAAAACGCCGATCGAAAACGGCACCGTGGTCAGGCCGGAATGCAGGGGTGTGAACTCAAAGCCGACCTGGAGGAACAGCGCCATGCAGAAAAAGAAACCCGGAATGGTCGAGAAGAAAAACACAGACATCGCCGCGCCGGCAACGAATTCGCGGCTTTTCATCAACGAAAAGGACAAAAGCTGCGGCCCGTCGGCCCGCGCCTGACGGCGCTGCCAGAGAATGAAGATCACCAGCAGCGGCAGAGCGGCAAACATCATGGCGAAGCACCAGAGCGGCCAGCCGAAGCTGCGGCCTTCCACCAGCGGGAAGATCAGGCAGAACATGGCCAGCGCCACCATAACAATCCCCGGATAGTCATTGCGCATGCCGGGGCGTCTTGGTGCATGCGGGATGAGTCTGCGGCCTGCAATCACCGCGAAAACGCCGATCGGCAGATTGATCAGAAAAATAGAACGCCAGCCGAGCCCAAAGACATCATAGTCAATCAGCAAACCGCCGATCACCGGCCCCAGCACAGTGGCAAGTCCTGCCGTCATGCCAAACATGCCGAAGGCGCGCGGACGCTCATGCGGGGCAAACATGACCGTCGCCAGCGCCAGCACCTGCGGCGTCATGACGGCGGCGGAAAGCCCCTGAAAGAAACGGGCGGCGACCAGAAGATAGGTTGTATGCGAAAGCCCGCAAAGACCGGATGCGATGGTGAAAAGCGACACGCCAACCAGAAAGATCTGGCGACGGCCGATAATGTCACCCAGCCTGCCGAAGGGCAGAAGACCCAGCGCGAAGACCAGCACATATCCGGCAACAATCCATTCAATCGCGCTGTCCGATGCCTTCAGGCCATTCTGGATCGATGGCAGGGCGACATTGACGATTGTCACGTCCAGCAGATTCATGAAGCTTGCACATAAAAGCACGGCCAGCGCTGCCCAGCGCCCCTTCAGCGCGTCCGGCTGAATTTCGTGCTCGGCCCCATCATTCGAAGCAGAGTTCATCGATGTTCTCCCCAGATGACGGTGCCAGAGCCGAGCGAACAAGTTCGGCAAATATGGCCGTCATATTGATTGCGCCGCCAGTCGCGGCGATGTCGGAATCCATGGAAATCAGAACGGAGACTATGATTGCGGCAAAGGCCGGCGCATCGAGATCAGCCCGAAACGTCCCCTCCTCTCGCCCCGCCTCAAGGATCGCCTCGATGCGCGCGCGCCAGCGTATCCGCATCGGCTGCAGAAAGGCCGCCACCTTCTCGTCACGCGCAGCATGGCGGGTCAGTTCCTGAAGCGCTGCAAGCTGTTCCTGACGACCCTGCCGGAGCTGACGATAGGACACAAATTCGCATCTCAACCGTTCCAGAGGTGTCATATCCGTCTTCAGCGTTTGCAGATGGGCCTCGGTGAATTCATCGCGAAGCTGCTCGGTCACAAGCTGCACCAGCCCGTCCTTGGAACTGACATGATAATGCAGCGTCGCGATATTGATGCCAACCCTGTCGGCAACCGCACGGGTTCTCAGTCCCTCAAGGCCCCGTTCGGCAATCAGCGAGCGGGCAGCAAGCGCAATCTCGCGCCGCCGGTCGCTGCCCGTTTCATATCTGGTCGTTTGCTTTTCCATCAATCAATCACTTGATTGGGAATCTCTTACTTGTCAAGACGCAAATCCGGGACACCGATCGCCGCAGATTTCACAGCAGTATGACCTCGGTTTCGCCATCCTCACTGCCCGCATGTTGACCGGGGCGGACCGCCGGAAGGAACCAGGCGGCGAAAAACACCGCTGCCGTGATGACCACCATATAGCTGAGGCAGGCAATAAAACCGGCGACATAGGCAGCCTCGGTTGCGGCACCGGCTGCCTGGCGAGCGGCGATCGTCGCGAAGAAAAGCTGGCTGGCAATGGCAATGCCGAGCGCGCTTCCCGCCTGCTGGATTGCCTGCAATGCCCCCGAGGCGGACCCGGCATCAGGCCCCGGCACCTCGGCCAGCATGGACTGAAACAGCGGCGAGACGGTGAAGCCGAGCGAAAAGCCGCCGATCAGCAAGCCGGGCGCGAAGGAAAAGACACCCGGCGTGCCGGAATGGCGCCAGACCATGAAAAGGATAAGCGCCAGCCCCGATGTCATCAGCGCTGCACCAACCAGGATGCGACCTTTCAGAAAATTGTCCGACAGCCTGCGATTGGTAAAGGCTGCCATGAAAGCACCAATCGGAAAGGGAATGGTCGCCAGCCCCGCCTGAAGCGGCGTGAAGCCGAAACCCTGCTGCAAGAAGATCGCGAAGGTCATAAACAGGCCCGCGGGCGTGGAATAAAACAGAAAGGAGATAATCCCGCCCAGCACATAGGCATGCGTATGCATCAGCGAAACCGGCAGCAGCTGCTCGCGCCCTGCATCGGCCCGCCGCTTTTCCCAAAAGTAGAATCCGGCGAAGAAAGGCAGCGAAGCCAGAAGCATCGCGAAAGTCCAGAGCGGCCAGCCGAAACGGCGCCCTTCGACCAGCGGAAAGATCAGCAACAGGAAGGCGAGCGCAACAATCATGACGCCCGGCTTGTCGAGTTTCAGTCCGCGTTGCGCCGGAAAACGCGGAATCAGCACGCTACCGGCAATGACGGCAATAATGCCCACTGGCACGTTGATGTAGAAGATCGAACGCCAGCCCATGTCGAACAGGTTGACCGCAATCAGCCAGCCGCCGATCAGCGGTCCACTGACAATGGCGATACCGCTGGTGATGCCGAACATCGAAAAGGCGGCCGAACGCTCCTTGGAGACAAACATATCCTGCACCAGTGAGAGAACCTGGGGCGCCATGATGGCAGCACCGAGCCCCTGCATCAGCCGGGCAGCGATCAGAAATCCGATATTGGGTGCGGCACCGGAGAGGGCCGAAGACAGCGTGAAAAAGGCAACGCCACCGAGAAACAGCTGCTTCTTGCCGTAGATGTCGCCGAGCCGTCCGCAGGGCATCAGCGCCAGCGCAAAGACCAGCACGTAGCCCGCGACAATCCATTCAATCGAGCTTGAATGCGCATTCAGGTCCTTCTGGATCACCGGCAGCGCCACATTGACGATCGTCGCATCGAGCAGGTTCATGAAGGTGGCGGCGATCAACACACCCATGGCCACCCATCGCCCCGGATACCCTTGCGTCGATTGGGCTTCAGCTGTCGGCATCTGGCGTTCCCCTCACGCTTTTGCAGCAAACGGCAAGCCAGATTTCGCTTGCCGCTCGTGTTCTTCCCCTTTCTATCCTTTGGAGAGAGTTTTGTCTGAAGTCAACCTTAAGGATATTAGGTGAGAAGCAGGGCCAGGACGCCGGAAACGATCAGCAGGCAACCAAGAAGCTCCGCCCGGGTGATCTTCTCCTTGAAGATGAAGACTGACGTCGCGAAGGTGAACAGCATCTCCACCTGTGCCACCGCCTTGACAATCGCCGCCTGCTGCATTGTCATTGCAGAAAACCAGCCGAAGGAGGCTGTTGCCCCGACAAAACCGACAGCCAGTGCCGGTTTCCATGCCGCAAGAACCCGGACAAGCTCGCCGCGATCAAAGGCCAGCATCCAGGCCAGCATAGCGACCGTCTGAACCACGATGACAATGGCGAGCGTAAAAGAGGCCTGCATGATACTGTCAGGCGCGGGCAGGCTTGGCGCGAGCGATAGCGAGGCGGCGCGATAGGCAACCGCGGAAAGCCCGAACAGCGTGCCCGAAAAGATGCCGATCGCCGCAGTTCTCGAAAAGACCGCCCCGGCAATCGATTTCAGGCTGAGTGCGCTGCGCGAAAGCGAGATCAGTACCACACCGGCGATCGATATCAGGATAGCGATAATCGCCCCGCCGGAAATCCGGTCGCCGAGAAACAGAAAGCCGATCACCGCCGCCTGCGCCGGCTCTGTGCGGGAATAGGCCGTGCCCACCGCGAAATTACGGAATGAGAACATGTAGACAAGCAGAAAGGTCGCGGCGATCTGTGCAAAGGCACCGACAAGCGCCCAGACGGCAAAACTGGCGTTCGGCGATGGTATCGGCCGGGCAAGCGGTCCGGCCAGAACAAAGAGGTAGAGCAGTGCGAAGGGCAGGCCGAAACCGAAACGGGTGAAAGTGGCCCCCAAAGTGGCCATCCGGCCCTTCAGATATTTCTGCAGGGTCGAGCGCATATTCTGCAGAAAGGCGCTGACCAGCGTGATGATAACCCATAATTCCATGGGAGAAGTCCTTGCTATTCCAGCCATCCGGCCCGCAGACAGAGCGGCCGGATCGTGATCGTTGTCGAAGAAAGGATGCCGCGCAACACACGCAGCCATCAACGATCAGAAAAGACGGCCCTGGCTGGAGCCGGTGAAAAAAGCTGAAAAGCGCTGCGGCATGCGTCTGCGGTCGTGCAGGACGACGCAGGTAATTCCGCATTCTGCTGTGCGCGTGAGCTTGGACATGACATCTTTCCTATCAGCTTTTGCCGATCCACAAAAGACTCAAGATGCGGCGCCGTGCCGCAAGGCTGCCCACCGCTGAAAATTGGCATTTTCCAATTCACCGGCCTCTGCCATAACTGACAACCATGACAGATCTTGCAAAAATGCCGGCCAAAGCCGATTTCACCCATATTGAGGACTGGGTCTTCGATCTCGACAACACGCTCTATCCGCACGAGATCAACCTGTTTTCTCAGATTGACCGCAACATGACCGCCTATGTGGCGGCACTGTTGCAACTCGATCCTGTGGCCGCACGCCGGCTGCAGAAGGACTATTACCGCGATCACGGAACGACGCTTCAGGGCCTGATGATCCATCACGGTATTGATCCGGATGATTTCCTCGAAAAGGCCCATGCCATCGACTACTCGGTCGTACCCGCCAATCCGGCGCTGGGTAACGCGATCAAGGCCCTGCCGGGCCGCAAGCACATCTTCACCAATGGTTCCGTTGCCCATGCCGAAAAGACTGCGGCCGCGCTCGGTATTCTCGATCATTTCGACCGTGTTTTCGATATCGCCGCCAGCAATTTCGTTCCGAAACCTGCCGAAGCCGCCTATGCCGCTTTCCTCAGCGATAGCGGCATCGATACGCGCCGCGCCGCCATGTTTGAAGATCTGCCGCGCAATCTCGCTCAGCCCAAGGCACTTGGCATGACCACGGTTCTCGTCGTGCCACAGAACCTCGAATACGGCTCATCCCAGGCCTTTGAGCGAGCGACCGGCGATACAAACCATATCGACTATTTGACCGACAACCTCGCAGGCTTCGTCGGCGCAGTGGCGCAGCTTTTCAGTCATGGTTAAGAATTCGTGAATGAATGAAGCGTAAGCCTACCTTTCCAAAGCTTAATTGGCAGGCCCCGTCTCGCGGTCATAATATCATGATGCCGAGAGGACCCCGAAGAGGAAACAGTCGATGAATGCGAAACGTTTCACCCTCACTGCCTTTCTTGCTACCGCCGCCCTTGGGGCGCTGACCCTGCCGGGCTTTGCCGACCAGGGACCAGAGCACACCATCGGCCCGCAAAGGCAGGGTGAGGCCTTTATCTTTCTCCTGAAAAACGCCGATACCGACAAGAATGGCCAGATCACCAAGGATGAAATGGATGCCTGGCGCGCCGCAACCTTCGCCGCGATCGATGCCAATGGCGATGGCGTGATCACGCCCGGCGAGTTTTCCGACTATCGCAAAGCCAAAAGACAGGCCTTCCGCGATGCCCATCCACAACCGGGGCCGAGCATATCAGATGGCACAGACAAGGCGACAGCAGACGCAGCGCCCTCCGCTGAGGGCACGCCGCCGCCGCCCGCAGCGAACCAGCAGGCTGTGCCACCACCGCCGCCTTCCGGGATGATGGCCAGGCGCAGCGCCGGCCCGGATGGCATGCCGCCGCCCGGCGCCCATATGCCGCACCGCATGATGATGGCCGATGGCGACGAACGCGGATATCCGCAGCGCGGCTGGCATCATGGCGACATGGGCGGCTTCGGTCCGGGCAGCATGCACCCGATGGCACCGGATGATCCGGGCATGATGAGGGACCATCACGGCGCGATGATGGGCCATATCTTCTTTGCCCGTGCCGATGTTGACCGCTCCGGCCAGGTCAGCAAGGATGAGTTCATGGCGCTTGGCGATGCCATGTTCGCCCGTCTCGACACCAATGGCGATCTTGTCATCACCGTTGATGATCTGCCCGACAGGCCCTGGCACTGAACAAGCGCTCTCGGTGCATCTGAAATCAAGAAACCGCGCCTTTCCTGCGAAAGCGCGGTTTTTCCGTGACGCCAGTCAAAAGGATGGGCTTTTTGCAGCCGTCATTTGCGGGCGAAGATTGACGCATCGCCGAGCCTCGCTTAGACCGATTTCAACGGCCGAAGCAGCGACACCGCGCGCTCGGAGCAAATTGTGCTCCAGCCTGCCTGCATGACAACAAAGGAATTGAGATGACCGACCTGACCGCACTTGAACACACGATCGAGGCCGCTTTCGAAAACCGCGCCGACGTGACTATCAGCACCAAGGGCGAAATTCGTGAAGCAGTCGAGGTTTCGCTGAACCTGCTCGATAGCGGCAAGGCCCGTGTGGCCGAAAAGCTTGAAGGCGGCGAATGGAAGGTCAATCAGTGGCTCAAGAAGGCGGTGCTGCTTTCCTTCCGCCTGAACGATATGGACGTCGTCAAGGGCGGACCGGACAATGCCACCTGGTGGGACAAGGTTCCCTCCAAGTTCGAGGGTTGGGGCGAAAACCAGTTTCGCGCCGCCGGCTTCCGCGCCGTGCCGAACGCGGTCGTGCGCCGCTCGGCCTATATCGCGCCCGGCGTCGTGCTGATGCCCTCTTTCGTCAATCTCGGCGCCTATGTCGATGAAGGAACCATGGTCGACACCTGGGCAACCGTCGGCTCCTGCGCCCAGATCGGCAAGCATGTTCACCTTTCCGGCGGCGTCGGCATTGGCGGCGTGCTGGAACCCATGCAGGCCGGCCCGACCATCATTGAAGACAATTGCTTTATCGGCGCCCGTTCCGAAGTGGTTGAAGGCTGCATCGTGCGCGAGGGTTCGGTTCTCGGCATGGGCGTTTTCATCGGCAAGTCGACCAAGATCGTTGACCGCGCCACCGGCGAGATCACCTATGGCGAAGTCCCGCCCTATTCGGTCGTCGTCGCCGGCACCCTGCCGGCCGCCAAGCCGATGGGCAATGGCCAGCCCGGCCCCGGCCTCTATTGCGCCGTGATCGTCAAGCGCGTCGATGAGCGCACCCGCTCCAAGACCGGCATCAACGAATTGCTGCGCGACTAAACCGCAGCCTTTCCGACTTTAGCCCTTTCAGTCCCGGCCAATTCAGGCAGACTGAAAGGGCCATTCAGAACCGCTTCCGCAAGTCAGCTACCAGATTGAACGCATGACCGAGACAAATCCCGTCAAGAATCTCGCCGCTCTGATCCGCTGCCCGTCGGTAACACCGGCCGAAGGCGGCGCACTGACCGCCCTTGAGACAATGCTGAGCCCGCTCGGCTTTGCCGTGACGCGCATGATCGAGACCACACCTGGCACACCGGATGTGGAAAATCTCTATGCCCGGCTTGGTTCTGAGGGCCCGCATCTGATGTTTGCCGGCCACACCGATGTTGTCCCGCCAGGCGCGGAGGCATCCTGGACCCACCCGCCCTTTGCCGCCGAGATTGCCGACGGCAAGCTATATGGCCGTGGTGCGGTCGACATGAAGGGCGGCATTGCCTGTTTCGTCGCAGCGATTGCCCGCGTCATCGACCGTCATGGCCCCCTGCCCGGCTCGGTATCACTGCTGATCACCGGTGATGAGGAAGGTCCCTCGATCAACGGCACCGACAAGCTTTTGCAATGGGCAGCCGCGCGCGGCGAAAAGTGGGATGGCGCCCTTGTCGGCGAGCCGACCAATCCCGATACGCTCGGAGACATGATCAAGATCGGCCGTCGTGGCTCGCTCTCCGGCCGGGTCACCGTCATCGGACAGCAGGGCCATGTCGCCTATCCGCATCTTGCCGACAATCCCCTGCGCGGCATGGCAGCGGTGATGACCGCACTCATGGGCAAGCCCTTTGACGCCGGTAGCGACAATTTCCCGCCCTCCAACCTTGAGATCACCTCGGTCGATACCGGCAACCCGGCAACCAATGTGATTCCGCAGTCCGCAAGCGCGGTCTTCAACATCCGCTTCAACGATCACTGGAGCGAGGACACGCTGAAGGCCGAGATTATCGCCCGTCTCGACGAGGCGCTCGCCAATGCGCCGCTCCGGCCTGAAGCAGGCCGGGCGGCCTATACGATCGAATGGCTTGGCCGCACCAGCCATGTCTTTCTGACCCGCGACAACCGGCTTGCAGGCAGCCTGGCAACCGCCATTGAGGATGTAACCGGCAATGTGCCGAAGCTGTCCACAACCGGCGGCACCTCCGATGCCCGTTTCATCAAGGACTATTGCCCTGTGGTGGAATTCGGCCTTGTCGGCCAGACCATGCACAAGATCGACGAGCATGTCGCTTTGTCTGACCTCGAAACACTGACGCAAATCTACGAGACCTTCATCGACAGGTGGTTTGAGCTTGCCGACAATCGCTGAAATCCGGTTCTATCTGAAAGGCCTGTGGCTGCTCTTCAAGGGCAGTGCCACGGCCTATCACTATCTTGATTTCACGGAACGGGGCTTCAAGCGCTCATTCTGGGCCTTTGTCATCTGCCTGCCCTTCATGGTTCTGTCGAGCCTGTTGAGCCTGACCGACAGCGCCGGAAACGGCGTCGCCTTTACCGGACTTCTCGTCTTCCGCACCATTGTGATCCAGACAGTCAGCTGGATCGTTCCACTGGTCGCCATCGCACTTGTCTGCCACTTTTCCGGTCAGGCGAAATCCTTCTTCCGCATCGTCATCGCCTCCAACTGGCTGAGTGTGCCGGTCAATGTCGTCGCGGCCATGCTCATCATCGCCATCGCGCTGCTGGGCCAGGCTTTCCTCGTTCCGCTGATCATCCTACTCCAGGTGGTTATTTTTGGCGCTTTTCTTTTTGAAATCAGACTGTTCTACGTTTTGCTTGAAGACCGTCCCCTGCCGACCGCCGCGGCAATCCTGGCCTCAGTGGTCACCACACTGGTGATCAGCGATTTCGGCACGCGTTACATGCTTGGCGGCTGAACCGGGCAGTCCGCACCCTTGACACGCAAACCCAAGGCGCTAAACCTCAGCATACCTGTCCTGAGGGGGATCACCATGTCAAAGCCTGTTCTGACGCTTTCTGTCTGCCTGTTGCTTGTTGCCTGTCAGGCTGGCCCGATCAATGTTCTCTACAAGGAAGGCAGCACCCGCGACCAGCGACAGGAAGCCTATGATCAGTGCATGATCGAAGCGCTGAAACAAGTGCCGCAGAACATGGTCACCGAGGTGTCAGGCGGCTATTCCGTACCGGGCTTCATTAGCTGCGAGGACAAGGACGACAAAAGGACCTATTGCACAGAAGTCGGCGGCTATGTCACGCCGGTGACCAGTGAAAGCCATGACACCAATGCGGCCCTTCGCGCCCGCGTGGTTGACCGCTGTCTGGCCGAAAAAGGCTATACGTCCATCGTCCGTCCGATTTGCCCTTCACAGCAGGAACGCAGCATGGCGGCAAGCCAGATAGCCCAGCCGCCGCAAGCAGCCATCAGCTGCGTTGCCGGTCCCTCGGTTTCAACACTCTGACCGAATGGTCAATCCGAAGGATAGTCGACCTTCATGAAATAGAGCCCCTCGGGCGGGGCGACAGGCCCACAGGCCTTGCGATCACGCGCTTCAAGCGCTGCACGCACATCGGCGGCGCTCATCTTGCCGTCGCCGGCCAGTTTCAGCGTGCCGGCAAAGGAGCGGATCTGGTTGTGCAGAAAGCTCTGCGCCGAAGCACGGATCTCGATCACCTCGCCATTGCGCGTGACATCGAGGCGGTCGAGCGTGCGCATGGGTGACTTGGCCTGGCAGTGAACGGAGCGGAAGGTGGTGAAATCGTGGTGGCCGATCAGTTGCTGGGCAGCTTCATGCATCGCCTCGTGATCCAGTGGCTTCGGCACCCACCAGGCCCGCTTTGCCTCGATGGCGGGATGCGCCCGGCGATTGAGGATACGATAGAGATAGTGCCGTTTGATGGCGGAGAAACGCGCATTGAACTCGGGATCGGCTATAAGGACCTCCGTCACCGACACCGTCTCTGCCGCAAGGCGCAGATGGGCATTGAGCGCGTTGAGCAGCTGGAACGGGCTCCAGTCGCGCGATAGATCGAGATGAACGACCTGACCGAGCGCATGAACGCCTGAATCAGTTCGCCCGGCCCCGCGAATGCTGACGGTTTCCCCGGTCAGCGAGAAGACCGCAGCCTCAAGCGCGCCCTGCACCGAACGTCCATTGTCCTGGCGCTGCCAGCCGACATAGGGTGTGCCGTCATATTCGACGGTCATGCGATAGCGTGGCATCAGCCGAGCACCGTGCCCTTTTGCAACGAATGACCGCGCAGAAACGCTTCTGCATCGAGTGCCTTGCCGCCAGCCTTCTGCAACCGGGTCAGCGCAACCGCCCCAGTGCCGCAGGCAACGACGCCGGCATCGGCATCAATCACCGTTCCGGCGGGGCCGCTCCCTTCGGCAAGCCGGGTCTCGATCAGTTTGACACGTTCCGGCTTTCCCTCCGCAAATGACGCTTCGAACCAGGCGCCGGGAAAGGGCGAAAGGCCACGCACATGATTATGCACCATCTGGGCGGAAAGCGAGAAATCGACGCGGGTCTCCCCCTTGTCGATCTTGCGGGCATAGGTCGCTCCCTCTTCCGCCTGCTCGTTCAGCTGAAGCGTGCCGGCCTCAAGCGCGGCCAAGGCTTCGACCATCAGCCGGGCACCGACCTGCATCATCCGGTCGTGCAGTTCTCCCGCCGTCATATCAGGCGTTATCGCCACTTTCTCGGTCAGCGCGACCGGGCCGGTATCAAGCCCCTTGTCCATCTTCATCACCATCATGCCGGTCTCGGCGTCACCAGCCATGATCGCGCGCTGCAGCGGGGCAGCCCCGCGCCAGCGCGGCAGAAGCGAGGCATGGCCATTGAAACAGCCATGTTGCGTGCCGGAAAGAATAGCCTGAGGCAGGAGAAGGCCATAGGCTACCACTACCGCCACATCAGCCTTGAGCGCCGCAAAGGCGATGCGGTCCTCTTCCGCCTTGAAATTGACAGGCGTGCGGACCGGAAGACCGAGCAGTTCGGCTGCCTGATGAACCGGCGTCTTGACTTCGGATAGACCGCGCCTGCCGGCTGCACGCGGCGGCTGGGCATAGACACAGACGATCTCATGTCCTGCATCGACAAGCGCGCGCAATGTCGGCACGGAAAAATCCGGCGACCCCATGAAGATTACTCTCATCGCCTTCAGCTCCTTCTCGCTGAGACCGTCATCAACGGACCGGAAGCCAGCCTCGCCTGCTGGCTCAAAGCTTTTGCTGACGCGCCGACTTGGTAAACTTGCGGATCACCCGGTCACGTTTCAACCGAGACAGATAGTCGATGAACAGGACGCCATCGAGGTGATCCATCTCATGCTGCAGGCAGGTTGCAAGCAGGCCGTCGGCCTCCAGCTGCTGCTCCTTGCCATCAAGATCCGTGTAGCGAACAGCAACTTCAGCCGGCCGCTCGACCTCGGCAAAGAAATCCGGAATCGAAAGGCAGCCTTCCTCGTAGATGGAGCGTTCGTCCGACGCTGAAAGGATCGACGGGTTGATGAAGACCATCGGCTCTTTCTTGTTCTCGTCCTTGCTGACATCGAGAACCAGCATACGCCGCGGCACACCGACCTGTATAGCAGCCAGGCCAATGCCCGGCGCTTCATACATCGTCTCCAGCATATCGCCTGCAAGCTTTTTCAGTTCGTCATCGACCCGCTCCACAGGTGCGGAAACCTTGCGCAATATCGGGTCCGGAAGAATAATCATGGGCTTTGTCGTCATGGCTCCCCCCATAGCGCAAGTTTCGCCCATGTGAAACGAAAAGATGCTGAAGGGTCACAACTGGACCGGCGAAATTGACCTTCCCGTCAATTTGTTCATGATTTGATCTTCACCTTCCGGCAAAATCTGTTAGGCTGACAAAATGGAACAAAGCACAAACACTCTCCTGACCGCACTCACCGGCGCATTTGGCGGCGTCTTGCCGTTTGCCGTCGCGGTCATCGGCGTGCTGACGCTTGCTCTCAGCGTTTTCCTGTTTCTGGCCAGCCGGCGAAACCGGCACGGCCAGGACGACGCGCTTGCCGAGCAGATGAACGGCCTGATGCGCAGCCAGATCGAGATGCAGGGACGCATGGCAACCATGGCCGAGCTCTTCGGCACCCGTCAGGCTGAGCTGAATCAGTCGCTTGGGAACCGGCTCGACGGCCTTTCCCAGAGGCTCGGCACTTCGCTGAACGAGCAGACGCGCGCCACCCATGCCAATCTCGCCCGGCTGCAGGAACGTCTGGCCGTAATCGATGCGGCGCAGAACAATATCCAGTCGCTCGCAAAAGACGTCGTCGGCCTTCAGGCCATTCTTTCCAACAAACAGACGCGGGGCGCCTTCGGCCAATCGCGGATGGAAACCATCATTGCCGATGCCCTGCCTGCCGGCAGCTACCGTTTTCAGGCCGGTCTTTCCAATGGCACCCGTCCCGATTGCCTGATTTCCATGCCCAATGCCATGCCACCGCTGGTGATTGACGCAAAGTTTCCGCTTGAGGCGTGGAACGCCATGAATGGCGCCGAAGACGACATGGTGGCGCGACAGGAAGCGCAACGTTTCCGCCGCGATTTCGAGACCCATATCCGCGACATTGCGCAAAAATACCTGATCCCGGGCGAAACGCAGGACACCGCCTTTTTGTTCATCCCTTCCGAATCGATTTTCGCCGACGTGCATGAACGCTTCGAAAGCCTGGTGCAAAAGGCACATCACGCCCGCATCGTCATCGTCTCGCCGACCCTTCTGCTGCTGTCGATCCAGGTGATCCAGGCTATGCTGAAGGACCAGCGCATGCGCGAACAGGCGCATCTGATTCAGAGCGAGGTTGCACATCTGCTCGGCGATCTCGGACGGCTCAACGACCGCGTCACCAAACTGCAGAGCCACTTTGGTCAGGCGCGGCAGGATATCGAGCAGATCCAGATTTCATCAGCGAAGATCCTGCGCCGCGGCGAGCGAATCGGCGGTCTTGAATTCGAACAGCAACCGGCCGCCGGCGACGAGGCGGCGTCCCCGTCGAACCCGTTGCCGGAACAGGGTAAACTGAAGTTACGCATCGTCGAAGAGGATTGAGCGGACGCAGCAGCATCGCAATCTGGACAGATGTCGACCAATCAGCCATTGATGACCGCATTCCTGCTGCGGCCCGTACCTTGTCAATCAGGCGCCGCGCACAACGACCTTCGATGAAAGGACGCGCGATGATCACCGTCTTCGGCTCCATCAATATGGACCTGATCGCCACGACCGAGAGACTGCCCGAGCCGGGAGAAACAGTGACCGGCAACAATTTCTACACCGCCCAGGGCGGCAAGGGCGCCAATCAGGCTCTGGCCGCAGCCAGGGCCGGTGCAAAGGTCAGGATGGCCGGCGCTGTTGGAACGGATGAATTCGCCGAGGCGGCCACTGCGCTTCTCGCCGAAGCCGGGGTTGATCTTTCGGCAACCAGGCATGTCACCGGCCCCACCGGAACCGCGATGATCCTGGTCGGCGGCGACGGCGAAAATGTCATCGTCATCAACGCGGCCGCCAATGGCACGCTCACGCAAGAGGACGCACGGGCAGCGGTCGACGCCATGGCTCCGGGCGACACGCTTGTCCTGCAGCTGGAAATCCCTGCTGATGCAATCCGCACGGCACTTGCCGCAGCACATGAAAAGGGGATCCGGACGGTACTCAATACCGCGCCGCTGACGGCAGAAGCCGCAGAACTCGGCCGCCTCGCAGATATCGTGATTGCCAATGAAACGGAATTCGAGCTTTTGACCGGCGCAGACGCACTGGGCAGCGAAGGCCGGATCAATGTGCTGAAATCCTATCACGACGAAACCGGGCAGACGGTGGTCATCACCCTCGGTGCCGAAGGCGTCATCGCCATGGAAAACGGTGTGTTTCACCGCATTGACAGCATGAAGATCGACGCAGTCGATACCGTCGGCGCTGGCGATACTTTCTGCGGCTATCTCGCTGCCGGTCTTGATGCCGAGCTCGACTTTGACGCAGCCGCCCACCGCGCCGCCATCGCCGGTGCTCTGGCCTGCCTCAAGCCCGGCGCCCAGCCCTCCATACCGGTCGCGGGCGACGTCGACGCACAGTTCTGAGGCCGCGAGTGCGGTTCGGCGCTCTTGATCAGATCGGCCCCCTGCCCATCTGTCCTGACCGCATGGACTTCTTGAGCCTCGCCTCGCTCCGCCGGACCATGCCCTGGCGCCAATAAAATCGGCGACTTTCGCCGGTTCAGATTGCCTGCTTGGGGTGCCCCTCCGTTGTCATCCCCGTGCTTGTCACGGGGATCCAAATTTGTAAGACATTGAATAGACGGGCTCTTTCGCCGCGCAGACGCGCATTTCCGTCATGCCTGTAACAAATACAGGCATGACGGCAGAAAAAGAGGCGAGCTTTGCCAGCAGTCTGACCGGCGATCTTTCGCCGGTTTCGTTGTCTCGCTCCGCAGCGCATCCGCGCGACTGCGCCACATAAGCGAATGCCCTAGAGCCGCGCCAGACGTTCGGTCAGAAGCGCGAAGAAACCATCGGCATCCGCCTTTCCAATGACCGTGGCATTGGGTTTCCGATCGGTCACTTTCCACCAGTCGACAACCGTTGCCCCAAGCGTGAGCTCGGATTGGGTCTCGATCTCGACATTGCAAAGCCGCCCGGAAAAGAGTTCGGGTTTGATCAGATATGCGATCACCGAAGGATCATGCAGCGGCCCGCCGTCAGAGCCGTATTTCTCGATGTCGAAACGCTCATAGAACAGCAGCATCTCCGCCATTGCCGTTGCTGCCGGTCGGCCGATGGCTGCAATCTTGTCAACGCGCGACTTGAGGCAAAGCAGCTGATGCGTCACGTCAAGCGGCATCATCACCAGCGGAATGCCGGCCGAAAAGACGATATCGGCGGCTTCCGGATCGACATAGATGTTGAACTCGGCGGCCGGCGTGATGTTGCCGCCCTCAAAATAGCCGCCGCCCATCAGGACGATTTCCTGAACACGCTCGACAATGTCAGGCGCCTTCTGAAAGGCAGTCGCGATATTGGTCAGCGGACCAAGCGGGCATAGCGTGACCGTGCCAGACGGTTCATTTCGCAACGTCTCAATGATGAAATCGACCGCATGCTGCGCCTGAAGCGGCATGGTCGGCTCAGCCAGTTCCGGCCCGTCAAGCCCGGTCTTGCCGTGAACATGTTCCGCCGTCACCAGCGGACGGGCGATCGGCCGGTCGCAGCCGGCAAACACGGGCACATCGGCGCGGCCAGCGAGTTCAGCGATGATACGGGCATTGCGCTCGGTCAGACTGAGCGGAACGTTGCCGGCGACGGCGGTAATGCCGAGCACGCAGATTTCCTCGGGGCTGGCCAGCGCCAGAAGAATGGCCGCTGCGTCGTCCTGTCCGGGATCGGTATCGATAATGATATTACGGGCCTTGCTCATGGGTTCCTTCTTTTTCTTGAGGAGCTGCGGCGGATTGCCATTGATCGGAAAACAAGGCTTGGAGCCTGCCACAATTCTTGTCAAGCTGCCTTGGGGCTGCATCCCGTTGGTCAGGGCTTGCGATCAGCGCTCGAAAAAACCATATGGTCGACAGTCAAAGGAAATGAAGATGGCGCGTATAGACCTCAGACTCGACCCGCTGGATATGACCACCGAAATGCTTGCCACGCTATCGCGCGGCAGCGGTGGCTACCCTCCTTTCGATATCGAATATCTGCACGACCGCGACCCCGGCGCCTTCCTGCGCATCACGGTTGCCGTCGCGGGCTTTGAAGCGGAAGAGCTGGATGTCACGACAGAAGGTCATCAGTTGGTGATCCGCGGCAGCCAGGACGAAAAGCAGAATGGCGAGTTTCTTTATCGCGGCATCGCCGGCCGGCAGTTCCGACGGATCTTTCTTTTGACCGACGCCATGGAAGTCACCCGTGCAAACCTGCAAAACGGGCTTCTGGCCATAGAAATCGCGCGCCGCCCCGCAAACGTACGGAAAATTAACATTTCCGTTTCAGATTAAGGTTAATCGCGGCTGCAGCTGGAACCTGCCGTGAAAGACATGACCGAAGCGCCGGAGAATGACATGAGCCTGAAGATTGCCGACTGGTCCCACGATCCCGAGATTTTCGCAGCGCTCGGCAATGGCGAATTATGCTACTTCCGCCAGTTGGGGCGTAGCGAGGCTCTGGCAAGCTTTCCAGAAGCGGTGAACCTGCGCGCCGACGCCACGCTTTGGGGCCTGTTCGCCGCCGATGGCACACCACTGCTTCTTACGGAAAACCGTGCCAGCATTTTCTTCAAGGCGATGGAAGACGACATCCGCACGGTCACACTGCACTGAGCAGTCTTTCGATCCTCAAACCTTCAAAAAGGTCAGATAGGCGCTTTTGCGTCCTTCGCGACGTGCCTTAGCCTCGTAACGCGTCGATGGCCAGTTCTCATAAGGCGCGGTCCAGTCGCTCGCCTCACGCGCCTGCCAGGCAAAACCGCCATGCCGACGGCAATGAAGAAGCGTCCAGTTCACGTAACTATCGATATCTGACGCAAAGCAGAATCGCCCACCGGGCTTCAACACGCGATGGAACCGGTCAAGATTGGCCTGAGAGACAAAGCGGCGCTTCCAGTGCTTTTTCTTCGGCCAGGGATCGGGATAGAGCAGATCGATGTGATCGACGCTTTCAGCCGGCATCCAGTCCAGCACCTCAACCGCATCGTCGTCATGCAGGCGGATATTGGACAGCCCCTTTTCCTCGATCGTGCCAAGCAGCTTGGCCATCGAATTGATGAAGGGTTCGACACCGATAAAGCCGGTCTGCGGGAATTCACCCGCGCGATGGGCAAGATGCTCACCACCACCAAAACCGATCTCAAGCCGGATGGCATCAATGCCTGCCGGAAACAGATCCTCCAGGTCATCCGGCGCATCTGCGGCAAGATCCAGTGCGAAACGCGGCAGCATCTCCTCCAGATTATGCGCCTGCCGGGCGCGCAGGGCTTTCCCCTTGCGCCGCCCGAAAAAGGCTTTGCCCTGGCGGTCACCAAAATCGGCATCGTCGGTCATGATCAGCGTCCGTCAGCTTTTCAGCGCTAGCTTCAGCGGCTTCACCAGATCAAGCTTTTCCCAGGAGAAGGAGCCGTCACGGCCAGCCTTGCGGCCAAAATGGCCATAGGCCGAGGTCTTCGCATAGATCGGCTTGTTCAGCGCCAGATGGCGGCGAATGCCGGAAGGCGACAGATCCATGACCTGGCGGATCGCCTTTTCGACCGCGTCCTCATCCACCTTGCCAGTGCCATGAAGGTCGACATAGACCGACAGCGGCTGTGCCACGCCGATGGCATAGGAAAGCTGAATGGTGCACTTGTCGGCAAGGCCCGCGGCGACGACATTCTTGGCAAGGTAACGCGCCGCATAGGCGGCAGAGCGGTCAACCTTGGTCGTGTCCTTGCCCGAAAAGGCACCGCCGCCATGGGGTGCTGCACCGCCATAAGTGTCAACGATGATCTTGCGGCCGGTCAGACCAGCATCCCCATCAGGGCCGCCGATAACGAATTTGCCGGTCGGATTGACATACCAGGCACAATCATCCGAGATCGGCAGATCGCCGAGCGCTTCGCGGATATAGGGCTCCACAACACTGCGGACCTTGGCTGAATCCCAGCTTTCATCAAGATGCTGGGTGGACAGGACGATGGAAACAACTTCACTCGGCTTGCCATCGACATAGCGAACGGTCACCTGGCTCTTCGCATCAGGACCAAGCTTGGCAACTTCGCCCTCGCCTGCCTTGCGCGCATCGGCAAGCGTCTGCAGAATACGGTGCGAATAATAGATCGGCGCCGGCATCAGTTCCGGCGTTTCGCGGCAGGCAAAGCCAAACATGATGCCCTGGTCGCCAGCGCCTTCATCGCCCTGACGGTCAGACGCATTGTCCACACCCTGCGCGATGTGCGCCGACTGGGCATGCAGCAGCACGTCAATGCGCACATTCTTCCAGTGAAAACCATCCTGCTCATAACCGATATTGCGGATTGCACGCCGCGCCGCCGATTTGAAGCGGGAAGGATTGACAATCTCGTTGCCGTTCTTGTCCTTCTTCATCAGGCTTTCGGGCAGACGAACCTCTCCGGCAATCACAACACGGTTTGTCGTGGCCAGCGTCTCACAGGCAATGCGCACTTTCCAGGGATCGACACCTGTCTTGGTGGCCTCGCGATATACGAGATCGACAATCTCGTCCGAGATACGGTCACAGACCTTGTCAGGATGCCCTTCGGAAACGGATTCACTGGTAAAGAGATAATTGCTGCGCATCGGGATTCCCCACATAGAAATTAGCCTGATTTTGTTAGACACTTCGTCGACAAATGACAAGGACACAACAATATAAATATGTCTTTATGCGGCTAGGCAGCCTTGCTTCGAACGCATGGCTCGCGGCGGGACGAAGAAACCCCGAAACGCAAAAAGGCAGCCGTGAGGCTGCCTTTCCGCGATGATATCCGATTAACTCACTCTGCCTCTGCAGCCAGAGATTTCACGAGGTCGACCAGTCTGCGGCGCACTTTCGGATCATTGATCTTGACGAAGGCGCGGTTCAGCTGAAGCCCCTCGGAGGACGACAGGAAGTCGACCACATAGCTGGAGCTCGATGCTTCCGCCATACCGGTGGCAGAGCCTGCGCGCTCGCCGGGGGCATCTTCGAAGAAGAAGGATACCGGTACGTTGAGGATCGTCGAGATGTTCTGAAGACGGCTGGCGCCAACGCGGTTGGTGCCCTTTTCGTACTTCTGAATCTGCTGAAAGGTAATTCCCAGGCTTTCACCAAGTTTTTCTTGGCTCATGCCCAGCATGGTACGGCGCAACCTGATCCGACTCCCGACATGAATGTCGATCGGGTTCGGCTTCTTTTTGTTTTCTGTCATTTTTGTTCCTATTCTCACTAACCCATCGCCACACCGAACCCGCCGCGTCGTAAAGTGATTATGCAACCACCGGATTTTGGCACTGCAGGCCCGACGAGAATGCCAAGGCAGCCCACTATGCAATTTTAGGGTATAACGGTCAATTGTAGAGGATTTCCAAAACCATTACGTGAATGTAATGTTCACCCTCATGGCGCTTTAGTTCGACCTTTTGCGGGTTATAGAACAGTAATTTCGCCAAAAAAGCAACCTATGGTAACGAAATCGCAACGTCAAGGTAGCCCTTTTCACCGAAGGACAACCGGCCGATGACTCTACCATAGGCATCAACGACCGCCGAAACGCCGTTTTCACCGACGCGAATCAGCGGTTTTCCTACAGCTACAGCCTGTAATCGAGCCTCGGCGAAGTGCTGATAGGGGCCTGGTGTCCCTGAAAACCAGCTGTCAAAACTCACATTGAGAAGCGCATCGGACAATCCCGACTGCGCCCCAACTATGCCGGGAAAAACGGCTTCATAGCAAATAAGCGGGAAAAGCGTCATCCCGTCGGGAAGCAACAGGAGGTTGCGCTCAACCCCGGGCACGTAATTACCCGCAATCGTTGAAATAAAACCAAGCCCAAATGCCTTCAATGTCTTCGCAAACGGCAGATATTCTCCGAAGGGGACGAGGTGGACTTTATCAGCTGCCGAGACAATCTGACCATCATCATTGAGAACAACAATGGAATTGTGAAACTGCGGCATGCCATCATCATCACGGCCGGCAAAGCGAGTTGCCCCGGTGATCAGGGTCTGGCCCGGCTTCAGCATCTCACCGATGGCCGTGCGTGCGTCGGCGCGATCATCGATCAGAAATGGCAGCGCCGTTTCAGGCCAGACGATAATGTCAGGAACCCGGGTCCCCCCATTGGGCGGGGCCGATGACAGGGCCATCAGCGACGCAAAGGCGGCCTCCCGTCCCTCTATGCTGCCCCAGCTCGCAATATCGCTGGCGGGCTGAACCATCCGCACGACGGTTTCATGCGCCGACTGTGCTGCCGGCGCCGTCCCCAGGCGGAAACCGCCATAGCCCAGATCCGCCACAAAAAGCCCAAGCGCCAGGCAGAAAACAAGCAAGCGCCGTTCAAGCCACATCAACGGCGCAGCAAAGACAACAACGCAAAGGCCGCTGAGACCGAAAAGCCCGACCAGCCGCACCGACTGCATGAAGAGCGGCGTGGGTACGGCCGTATAGCCAAGCGCATTCCATGGAAACCCCGTGAAAATATAGCCCCTGAGCCATTCACCAAGCCCGATCGCCAGAGCCACAGCCAGGAAACGCAACCCGCGCCAACGAAAAAACGGGACCGCCAGCGCCAGTGCGAAACCGTAATAGAGCGCAAGATAGGCAGGAAAGCCAAGAACGGCGAAAGGGATGGCCCAGGCGAAATGTACCGCATCCTGTAAAAGCGCGGCGGCCAGCCACCATAGGCCAAAGACAAAATAGCCGAAGCCGAAACACCAGCCCGCGATAAAGCCGCGCCTGACAGCGGCAATGCCGGCACGCTGTCCGACAAAGCCATCGGTCAGCAGAAACAGCGCCGGTACCGTGAGAAACATCACCGGCATCAGGCCGAAAGGCGCAAGCGCAAATGTCGACAACGCCCCGCATGCCATCAACGCAACAGCCTGAGCGCGGCCGCTCATCTGCCGGACCCGTTGCTGAAGCCTCATAAGGAAGGCCGGACCACCGGTGATGGGCTTGTCTTGTATCGGCATCGGCGCGCACTCATTCCATCATGTTTACCGGCAGGCAATCGCCGCCGCCGGTCTTTCCGCCTGGAGCAGGATCCGACCGAAACAAGGGAGGATCGGTAGGGTCATTCTGTCAAAACAACATGTCAAAGCGCCGATTCCGATGCTTCAGACCGGAATAGCTCTAACATATCAGGCAAAAACCGATATCCTCGTTTTCGCCCGATGCGCCAGTGACAACAAAGCCAGCGCCCGACAGATTTGTCCTGCGCTGGCTTCATTCCTGTTGAAAGACGCGGCAGAGACCTACCGCGGCGAACCGTCACCTTCGGCGCCGACGCGCTCGGGACCATCAGCTGCCACACCCGCAATCGCCACGGGCGGCTCCGGCGGAAGTGCTGGCCGGGTCGCATCTTGAGGCTCTGCCTCGTGGCGCAGGGCAGCTGCACGGCGACGCACCGGCGCACGGCGCCTGAGAATGCGGACACGGCGAATGCGACGCGGATCGGCATCGAGAATATGGACTTCGAAGCCTGGCAGAGACTGGATCACCTCACCACGGGCGGGAATACGGCCGATAGCGGAGAAGATCAGACCGCCCAGCGTATCCACGTCCTCGGCATGGTCGGAAATATCAAAATCCGGACCAATCGCCTCGGCGATATCCTCAAGCTCGACACGGGCATCGGCGACGAAAACATCATCGGAAACGCGCGTAAACATCGCCTCTTCGGAATCATGCTCGTCATCAATGTCGCCGATGACCATCTCGACGATATCCTCATGCGAGACAAGTCCGTCCGTGCCGCCATATTCGTCAATCACCAGCGCCATCTGCGTCCGGCTCGCCTGCATGCGCTGCAGCAGATCTGATGCCAGCATGGAGGGCGGCACGAACAGAACAGGGCGGATGATGCCCGCATCGGCGACGCTCTTGTCGAGATTGACACGAGCGAGATCAAGACCGCTGCGATGCGCCCGGCTGGATTTCTCCGCAACCGGGGCCTTGGCCGTGGTCTCGACCCGCCCACCGGCCTGGGCGGCGGTGCGCGTGGGATTGCGACGGCGGCCGCGGGCCTGCTTGGACAGGTAAGCCAGAAGATCGCGAATATGCACCATGCCGCGCGGATCATCGAGCGTTTCAGAAAAGACCGGCATACGCGAATGGCCGCAATTCTCGAAGATCAGCAGAAGCTCGCCAAGCGAAATGCTCTGGTCCACGGCGTCAATATCGGCGCGTGGCACCATAACGTCTTCGACACGAACTTCGCGGAAACGCAAAATATTGTTGAGCATCGCCCGTTCTTCGGGCGAGAAATCACTGCCCCCGGCACCGTCTGCCGACAGTGCATCTTCGAGGTCCTCACGCAGTCTTGAGCCTGCGTGCCCATTGCGCTTCAAGCGCATGAAAAAACCCCTGATGGGAGAACCGTTTTTTTCAGTGTGGCCGTTATGCGGCCCCGTACTGTTGGGTTCGTCGAGTGCAGAGCCGTCTTCGGCATCCTGCCCGCTTTCTCGCAGCGGTACGATCTGTTGCTGGTTCATCTTTCCTTAGGTGTTAAACCGGGTCACTACCCTGATAAGGATCAGATAGGTTAAGTGTGGCCAAAATGCGAGTCTCAAGTCCTTCCATGAGCTCCGCATCGGTGTTTTCTATATGATCATAGCCCAAAAGATGCAGAAATCCATGCACCAGAAGATGGGTCAGGTGTTCCTCGAAGGGCTTTTCCAGCGCCTCCGCCTCGCGTTTGACCGTTTCATAGGCCACCACGATATCGCCGAGCATCGGCCCCGGCATGTCGCCGGGCGCAATCGGAAAGGCCGGAAAGGACAGGACATTCGTTGCCTTGTCCATATCGCGCCATTCCGCGTTGATCGTGCGTATCGTCTTATCATCCGTAAAGACAAGCGACAGCTCCGCCTCCGGCTCGAAGAAGGGCTGCCCCTCCTCTTTCGCGAGCAGATCCGCCGCCGCTCCCACCGCCCTGTAAACCAGGGTTTCGAGGTCAGCGATATTGTCCCACGCGTCGTCCTCGACAGTGATCTGATAATCGAATTCTGCCATCATCAGGCGTCGCTGGCCTCGCTGGCTTCACCGGCGGTGCGGCTCTCGCCGTCATAGGCGGCGACGATGCGCGCCACCAGCGGATGACGCACCACATCCGTATCGGTAAAGCGGATGATCGAAATGCTTTCCACGCCCTTGAGGATCCCGAGCGCCTCGACCAGACCGGATTTGACGCCGCGCGGCAGGTCGATCTGGCTCGGATCGCCCGTAATGATCATCCGCGAATTCTCGCCGAGACGGGTCAGGAACATCTTCATCTGCATCGATGTCGTGTTCTGCGCCTCATCGAGAATGACGGCCGCATTGGCCAGCGTGCGCCCGCGCATGAAGGCGAGCGGTGCAATCTCGATGACACCGGCGGTAATAGCGCGCTCGACCTTGTCGCCCGGCATCATATCATAAAGCGCATCATAAAGCGGACGGAGATAGGGATCGACCTTCTCCTTCATATCACCGGGCAGAAAGCCGAGACGCTCGCCCGCCTCAACCGCCGGACGCGACAGGATGATCTTGTTGACCACGCCGCGCTCCAGCAGCTGCGCCGCATAGGCAACCGCCAGATAGGTTTTACCTGTGCCGGCGGGACCGACGCCAAAGACAAGCTCATTGCGCTCCAGCGCACGAATATAGGCATCCTGTGCCGGCGTGCGGGCCGCAATTGATTTCTTGCGCGTCGAAATCTGCGACATGGACAGCTTCGCCTTGCGCTCCAGCGTCGGCAGGCTCAGCTGATCATCGGCGGCAACAGCCATTCGGATCGCGCCTTCAACATCGGATTTTTCCACATGACCGCCATTCAGAAGCTGGCTGTAAAGAAAATCAAGCGCCCGGCGGGCCTGATAGGTTGCGGCCGTGTCCCCGCTCAGCGCCACGGAATTACCGCGTGGCATGGCTTTGACCTTCAGCCTGTCTTCCAGCATTTTCAGATGTTCATCGAACTGACCGAACAACTCGCTGGCATAGCGGTTGTTCTCAAAAGTAAGGACGAAATGACTCGCCTCTTCCTTGGTGTTGGGACGCGCGCCCTGCGCGGTTTCGGCAACCAGTTCTGTTACGTTCAAGCGGTCAAGCTCCTGAGAAAAGACGACGACACCTTTGATCGACACCGAAGCGTTCATATGCCTCTGCTGGCGAACGAACAGACTTCGCGCTGTTAGGGCGGCACATCACAAGACGGTGCGCAGCAAAATGCCCGTCCGGTCGACATGCATACCGATCCGTTGAAACAACCATATCTGCATGGAACATGCGAAGCCGGTCGGCCCTTGAACATCTTTGCCGCTGAACTGACTGAGTCTCTTTGAGGTCGCCAAGCTTCATGAATAAAGGCTAAACGCGATCCGTCGATTTGTGAAGCGATTTGTCTTTCGCCACACGCTTTTCATCGTGGTGTCACAAAATCAAAGCCGATCAGCGGCAAGGCTGTTCGGGCCGGCAGACGTAATGCGCACCCGCACCATATCGCCGATCGCAGCATCGCCGCCCGCGATCACGACCGATTGCAGCCAGGGCGAGCGGCCGATCAGCTGACCTGCTTCCCGGCCCGGCTTTTCCAGAAGGATATCCATTTCACGGCCGACGCAGGAGGCTGCAAATTCACGCTGATGACGGGTCAGAAGCGCCTGAAGCCGGGCCAGCCGCTCGGTCTTGACGTCTTCGGGCACCTGATCTTCAAGCTCGGCACCCGGCGTTCCCGGGCGCGTGGAATATTTGAACGAGAAGGCCTGCGCATAGCGGAGTTTTTCGACCAGATCGAGCGTTGCCTGGAAATCCTCTTCGGTTTCGCCGGGAAACCCGACGATGAAATCACCCGACATAGCGATATCAGGCCGGACCGCGCGAATGCGGCCGATCAGGGCCAGATATTCCTCCGCCGTATGCTTGCGGTTCATCGCTTTCAGGATGCGGTCGGAGCCGGCCTGAACGGGAAGATGCAGATAGGGCATCAGCTTGGGCAGATCGCGATGAGCAGCCATCAGCCGGTCATCCATGTCGCGCGGATGGCTGGTTGTATAACGCAGCCTCTTGATACCCTCGATATCAGCCAGATGGAACAGGAGATCACCAAGCCCCCAATCGGCGCCATCGGGTCCGCTGCCATGCCATGCATTGACGTTCTGGCCCAGTAGCGTGATTTCGCTGACGCCATTTTCGACCAGCCGGTGCGCTTCATCGACGATCTGGTTGCGCGAACGTGAAACTTCCGCACCCCGCGTATAAGGCACGACGCAGAAGGTGCAGAACTTGTCGCAGCCCTCCTGCACGGTGAGAAAGGCCGAAACATTTTTTGGCCGGTAGCCGCGTTCCTTCTTCGGCAGATAGTCGAACTTGTCCTCGACCGCATAGTCGGTATCAACCACGCGCTCACCGGCCTTGGCCCGCTTCAGCGCCTCGGGAAGCCGGTGATAGGTCTGCGGGCCGATGACCACATTGACATCCGGCACCCGGCGCAGGATCTCCTCGCCTTCCGCCTGGGCAACGCAACCGGCAACGCCGATCAGCATTTCACGGCCTTCTCTGGCACGCTCACGCTTCATGTCACGCAGACGGCCCAAAGCGGAATAGACCTTTTCGGCGGCCTTTTCACGGATATGGCAGGTGTTCAGCAGCACCAGATCGGCATCGTCCATGTTTTCGGTCGGCTGATATCCATCGCTGGCCAGCGCCTCGCCCATCCGCTCGGAATCATAGACATTCATCTGGCAGCCATAGGTCTTGATGAAAACCTTGCGCTGATTGTCCGTTGCCGATGCCGTCATATCTGTCGTTCCAATGGTCTCTTGCCTCATGGCGGGCCTTTTAACCTGCTTTGAAGCGCATGAAAAACGGAAAATGCGCCCATTTGAACGCTTTTATGAGCAAAAATATCCGGTTCAACGCCCGCGAAGCTGCTCAGAAAGCAAAGCGCGCATACGTGCCTCGACCTCGGCAGCGGCCTGCTTGCGCTTTGTCTCTGCGCTAAACTCCACGCTTTCTCCGAAACAGACATCAATGTCGAAATTACCGGCCCGGATGACACCGGCAAGCGAAGGCAGCATCTCGACATCGCCTGGCCAGGCAATCACCGGCCTGAGAGCGCGGCCCATGGGCAGACCGCCTATGCCGGTATAGGCAACAGCGACCGGCTGCACATAGACGCTGCCCGAAGGCGAAAAGGGTACCGCGGACGAAGCCGCGCCGAACAGCGAATATTTCAGCGGCAACAGCCGGTTGCCATCCGAGGTCGTGCCTTCGGGAAACAGTACGATGATCTCACCGCCGACAAGCCGTTCTGCAATGGTGTTGACCTGATCGCCCGTTCCGCGCCGGTCGGCACGTTCGATAAAAACCGAATTCTGCAGCCGGGCAAACAGGCCGAAGACCGGCCAGTCGCGCACTTCCGACTTGGCGATGAAGGCAAGATCGGCGACCCGGCCCAGCACGACGATATCAAGCCAGGAGGTGTGGTTGGACGATAGCAGCAGCGGGCGGCGCTTATCCGGCGCACCATGCACATGAATGCGGATACCAAGCACGAAACAGGCGACCATGTGCCAGTAGCGCGGCAGCTTGCGCGCCAGAGGCCAGCCACGCCAGAGACAGAGGAGCTGCACGGGAGCCAACAGGATGGTGGCGAGAAACAGCGCAAGCGTGACATAGCTGTAGCGAAGATATTTCATCGGCTTTACATTTCCAAAGCCCTGCACCGGCAGTGGAGCCGCCCGGCGCATCGCGCTTTCGCGAAATCCGGTGTCCACGTTTTCGCCCGATGCTCTAGCCCAGTTCCCGCCGCATAACAAGCGCACTCGACCGGCTGCCATCCTCATGGGCATAATAGGCCTTGCGCCGCCCGACCTCAACAAAACCAAGCTTGCGGTAAAGGCCGATCGCCGGCTGGTTGATCGCGTCCACTTCCAGCAGCATGAATTCAGCGCCTCTCACCCCCGCTTCCTGCAGGGCCGCAACCATCAGCCGCCAGCCGATCCCCGCGCGCGAAAACCCCTCGGCCACACAAATTGTCAGGATTTCGGCCTCATCCGCCACGGCACGCGCCAGCACGAAGCCTGCCAGCGGCGAACCGATCCAGGCATTGGTCTGGTGCATGACAAAGCCGAAGACGGGAGCCTGGCTCAAAAGATTGTGGATCTCGTCAGCGCTCCAGGGATGGAAGAAGCGAGCGTGATGCAGATCGGCTGCCGCTTCCAGTTCGTCACCCGTCAGCGCAGACACCTCGAATTCAGGGTTACGCCGGAAAAACCCTGCCATGCCAGTCACGCCCGCGCCACCTTGAAACCACCCTGCGGCTTGGCATCAGGCGCGCGCAGATAAAGCGGCGACACCGCGTTACCGGCAGCCATTTCCGCAGCCAGCGCAGCAATGGTTTCGACCCGGACGCCAGCAAGCGGCACAATATGATCAAGCCCCGCTGCTATCCCGCCGGACCCGGCAATCACCGCGTCATGCTCACCGGCAAGCCCCGCCAGCGCGTCATAGGCATAAGCGGCAGGTGCAAGACGCAAATGCCCCTTGCCATCATAAAGCGCACAATAGGCTTCACCGCGTTTGGCATCCATCGTGATCAAAACATTGCGGCCCGCCGTCTGGCTGTGAGACTGCCGCGCGAAAACATCAAGCGTCGTCACACCGACGCATTCAACGTCAAGCGCCAGCGCCAGCGCCCGCGCGGTCGCCACGCCGACACGGATGCCGGTAAAGGAACCGGGACCAATATTAACAGCAATTCTGTTAACCGCCGACAAAGGCAGGCCGCTGGCTTGCACCACCTCGTCGATCATCGTCATCAGCCTTTCGGCGTGACCCTTGCCGATGGTTTCGCTCACGGCTGCCAGAAGGCGCTCGCCATTGCTGTCAAAAAGGCAGGCGGCACAATCAGCGCCCGCCGTTTCGATGGCCAGAATGATCATATGCGGCGCCCTGTCATCAGGTCATACGGCCTCGACATGCTCAACCTCGGGCACAAAATGATGCAGCAGGTTCTGCACGCCATGCTTCAGCGTCGCGGTGGAGGACGGGCAGCCGGAGCATGCGCCCTTCATGTTGAGAAACACCGTGCCCTCGCGATAGCCGCGGAAGGTGATATCGCCGCCATCCTGCGCCACGGCCGGGCGAACGCGGGTTTCCAGCAGTTCCTTGATGGTGGCGACAATGGTCTCGTCGCCGGCATCGAAAAATTCCTCGCCGGTATCGAGATCCTCATGCGAGGCTTCGCCTGCCATGGTTGGCGCACCGGACATGAAATGCTCCATGATCGCGCCGAGAATGGCGGGCTTCAGATGCTGCCATTCCTGATCACCGCGGGTTACGGAAACGAAATCATAGCCGAACATCACCCCTTCAACACCGGGAACGGCAAAAAGCCTAGTCGCCAGCGGCGAGATAATCGCATCATCTGCCGAGCGGAATTCGGCATTGCCGCGTTCCAGCACGATTTTGCCCGGAAGAAATTTCAGGGTCGCGGGATTTGGCGTGGTTTCGGTCTGGATGAACATGTTCGTCTCCATCGTCGCCCCGGTCGGGCGCAAGGCCACGGGATAAGGGCTGTTTCGCTGAGGCACGGTTCAAGGTCGTGCCGCGGTGAATCATTCTATTGCGAGAAGCTAGGCGTCAGCGCTTTGGCTTTCAAGAGAGCGCTTAACAAAGCGCATCAATATCGGCCACGCTCAACCCGTCCGGCAGCACTGTGACCGGGATCGAGAAAGCCTTGCCGCGACCGGCAAGAAGCGAAACCAGCGGTCCCGGCCCTTCCTTGGCTGAACCGGCAGCCAGAACGAGAATGGCAATGTCGCGGTCATCTTCGATCACGGCATTGATTTCCTCGGCAACACTGCCCTCACGCACCACGATTTCTGCTTCAATGCCGATACTCGCCCGCACATCTTCTGCCGCCTTGGAGACGGTGAGTTCAGCCTCCTCACGGGCCTCGGCGCGCATATATTCCTGCACACCGATCCATTGCTGCATCTCATGTTGCGGAATAACGAACAGCAGCACCAGGCCGCCATTGGAATTCTTCGCCCGCCTGGCAGCATAGCGAACAGCCAGATTGCATTCGGGCGTGCCATCGACGATCGCAACGAATTTTCGTCGGTGACCGGCCTCGCCGGAAAGACGCTTGGAAACCATTCTCAAAATCTCCATCTGCCGGAAATGAAATGAACCCAACCGGCCAACCACGCGCAACATAGCACGGCTTGGCAGACCAGAACCATTCCACGCCCGCAGCAATAAAGAAGGGCGGCGGACACCGTCTCAGATTGCTGACAAACCCTATCCCCTTCTCTAGCGTCAAGCCTGTGCTTGGTCCACAGGCATCCAGCCGACGCGTGTCCGCACGGCGAAGGACTTAACTTAATAAAATCCTTAAGAATATGGATCCCCGTGACAAGCACGGGGATGACGATGGAGAGGTGGTTACCCCCAAAACAGACAAGCTGAATGACCTTGCCAACAGTCTGAGGCGGCTGACACCGCCTTTCCCCGTCCTAAAGAAGGCCGACGATCTCGTGAACGTCCTTCATGGTACGCTCGGCAATCGCGCGGGCACGGCCTGCTCCGTCCTTCAGGACGGCATCAATATGGGCCGGATCGTCAAGCAGGCGGCGCATCTCTGCATTGATCGGCGACAGGACCTCCACGGCGAGCTCGGCCAGAGCTGGCTTGAAGACCGAGAACTGCTGACCGCCGAATTCCGCCAGAACATCCGCTTTGGTGCGATCAGCAAGGGCTGCATAGATACCGACGAGATTATCGGCTTCCGGCCGACCCTTCAGACCATCAGTTTCGCTCGGCAACGCATCAGGGTCGGTCTTGGCCTTGCGGATCTTGCGAGCCACCGTCTCGGCATCATCGGTCAGGTTGATGCGCGACAGATCGGACGGGTCCGATTTCGACATCTTCTTCGAACCATCTTTCAGGCTCATCACACGCGGCGCCGGGCCATCAATGATCGGCTCGACCATCGGGAAATAGGCATGCACCGGCTCATCACCGACGGTGGTATCGATGCCCTTTCCGGCGTCACGGATTTTTTCGGCGAAGTCCATGTTGAACTTCATCGCGATATCGCGGGTCAGTTCCAAATGCTGACGCTGATCATCCCCGACCGGCACATGGGTGGCGCGGTAGACCAGAATATCGGCAGCCATCAGCGAGGGATAGGCATAGAGCCCGAGCGAAGCCGCCTCACGATCCTTGCCGGCCTTGTCCTTGAACTGGGTCATCCGGTTCATCCAGCCGATGCGCGCGACGCAGTTGAAGATCCAGGCAAGCTCGGCATGCTGCGGCACGGCCGACTGGTTGAACACGATATGTTTCTCAGGATCGATGCCAGAGGCAAGATAGGCCGCCGTGATGGAGCGCGTCTGGGCCTTCAGGTCCTCATGTACGAGTTGAGCGGTAATCGCGTGCATATCGACCACGCAGTAGATGCAGTCCATCTGGTCCTGCAGTGCAACAAATTTGCGCAATGCGCCGAGATAGTTGCCAAGGTGAAGATTTCCGGTGGGCTGAACACCGGAAAAAATAAGCGGCTTGAATTCGCTCATGTTTTTTCTCTTTCGGACGGGTGGAAGGCCCGGCATTGACGGTTAAAACAAACGAGAGCGCTTATGCACGGAACATGCACGCTCGTCAAACCGAACTGTTAGTTCTGTGGTTTCTTCGTCTTGCGCTCGACCACACGCATCAGCAGCGCCCGGTTGACGCCGCCAGTTGCCAGAACCAAGCCGAAATAGACGATACTTGCCGCAAGAAGGAGAAGCATCAGCCCGCCAAGCTGGGTGAGGAAGGGCGTCTGCGGCTGGAACCAGTCAGCGAAATAATCGGCCAGAAACCAGATCGTGCCCGCCATGGCAAGCGCACTGACAATGATCAGCGGCCCGCGCCGCATCAGCGTTGCGTCAACGCGCAGATGGCCGCTGATGATGAGCGTCCCTGAAAGCAGCACGACATTGGTCCAGCCGGAGACCACCTCGGCAAGGGCGATGCCGCGTTCGGCAAGGATCGGAAACAGCGAGATGGCGAGCGCGGAATTGATCACCACGGCAATCAGCGTGAAGCGCATCGGCAATTTGGTGTTCTCGCGCGCATAAAAGGCCGGTTGCAGCGCCTTGGTCAGCGCGAAAGCCGGCAGACCGAAGGCATAGACCGTCATGATCGAAGCGACCAGCGCCGTGGTCTGAGGTCCGAAAGCGCCGCGCTCGTAAAGCACGCGTGTGATTTCCGGCGCAATCACCATCAGCCCAAGGGCAGCCGGAAGCGTCAGGAACAGCACGAATTCGATCGTGCGGTTCTGCACATAGGAGGCTTCCTTGTCATTGCCGGCCTTCAGCGCGCGGGACAGTTCCGGCAGCAGCACGACACCGCCAGCCACACCGACCACGCCCAGCGGCAACTGATAGAGCCGGTCGGAATATTGCAGCGCTGCAATCGCCCCACCCTTGCCGGAAGCGACAGCCTGACCGATGATCTGATTGATCTGGATGACGCCGCCGGTCACCGCTGCGGGCACGGCAAGCGCCAGCAGGCGTTTGATCTTCGGCGTCATCTTCGGCAGCATGAAGCCGAAACGGATACCGGCGCGCCGTACATCAACATAGACGACGAGAAGCTGGAGCAGCCCGGCGACAAGCACGCCCCAGGCGAGAAGACTGGCCATTTCTGCCGGCATCGAGCCGCGCCACAGCCCGATAGCGAGAACGCCGATCAACACGACATTGAGGAAGATCGGCGCAATCGCTGCGGCAAAATAGCGATGCATGGAGTTCAGCATGCCGCTCATCATCGCCAGCAGCGACATGCAGATCAGATAGGGGAACATGATCGCCGACAGGCGAACCGCCATGTCAAACTTCATGTCGTCGCCGACGAAGCCCGGTGCAATGATGAAGCGCACCAGAAGCGGCATGGCCAGTTCCATCACCAGCGTGATCAGAAACAGCGCCGAAAACAGCACGCCGAACACCTGTTCGGCAAAGCGCTTGGCGCCCTCCATGCCGTTTTCCTCAATCTCCTTGGAAAACAGCGGTACGAAGGCTGCGTTGAACGCACCTTCGGCAAACAGGCGGCGGAACAGGTTGGGGAAGCGGAAGGCGGCGTAGAACACATCCGCCATCGGCCCGGCGCCAAGCGCGGCGGCCATCAGCGTTTCGCGGGCAAAGCCGAAAAGCCGACTGGCGAAGGTGGCGCCGCCGACTGTTGCAAACTTCCCGACAAGGCTCATTGCGCGGCACCGCCGGCATTGCGGTCAGGGCCAGCAGAGGATGGCTTGAGCATGCCCTGCGGCATGCCCTCGCGGATCGCCTCGCCCTTTTCCTCAAGCACCGCCTTCAACCGTTTGACGATGGTTGCCAGCCGGTTGTCGCTGGTGATCTTGGTTCCGAGAAGATCGGTGACATAGAAACTGTCGATAACCTTCTCACCAAAGGTGGTGATGCGCGCGGTCTGGATATCAAGCGACAATTCCGACAGTGTCTGGGTGATATCGGCCAGAAGTCCGGTGCGATCGAGGCATTCCACCTCAATGACCGTGAAGACATTGGAAAGCTTGTTGGTGACCGAGACATGCGGCTCGATGGCGAAGGCCTTGTTCTTGCGCCGCTCGCGCGAGCGCGTTGCAATCACCTCGGGCAGCGTTTTCACGCCGGACAGCACATCCTCGATCAGCCGGCCGATGGTCTTTGCCCGGCGCAATTCATCCTCATCGCCATCAAAGGCGCGGTTGAGCAGGATCGTATCGAGCGCCCGGCCATCCGTGGTGGTGAAGATCTGCGCGTCGGCGATATTGGCACCGGTGGCAGCGCAGGCACCGGCAATGATCGACAGGAGACGCGGATGGTCCGGCGCCAGAAGCGTGATTTCGGTGATTTCGTGGAACCCGTTGGTGCGCACCATGGTGGAGAACAGTTTGCCGGAACGGTCAGCCTGCCGGATGAAGCGCGCATGGCGGATCTGATCTTCCAGCGGCACGGTGAGCAGATAGTTCTGATATTGCAGCCCGACATATTTGTCGCGCTCCTTGTCACTCCAGTCGTCAAGGGCCTCGGTCAGCGCCTGCACGGCGCGCGCGGCGCGCTCCTTGCGCGATACGGCAGAAAAGCCGCCGGACAGCAACAGCTCGGTTTCATAATAGAGCGTACGCAGCAGCTGGCCTTTCCAGCCGTTCCAGACATCCGGGCCGACAGCGCGAATATCGCAGACCGTCAGAATCAGAAGCAGATTCAGATATTCCAGTGACTGCACCCGGTCGGCAAAGTCCAGAACCGTCTTGCGGTCATTGAGATCGCGGGTCTGCGACACCATCGACATCAAGAGGTGGTTTTCGATCAGCCAGGACACGGTCTCCGTCTGCTTCGGCGTCAGGCCGAAACGCGGGCAGAGCTTGCGGGCCACCCGTGCACCGGCAATCGAGTGATCTTCCTGCCGCCCCTTGGCGATATCGTGGATCAGAACGGCCACATAGAGTGCCGTGCGGTCCTCGACATTCTTGACCAATTCGCTCGCCAACGGGTGGACGCTTTCCGCACCGCCCTTCTCAATCTCGGACAAAACCGCGACAGCCCGGATCAAATGCTCATCAACGGTGAAGTGGTGATACATGTTGAACTGCATCAGCGCGACGATGCGGCCAAATTCCGGAATGAAACGCCCAAGCACGCCGGCCTCATTCATCC
This sequence comes from Martelella alba, assembly GCF_006516955.1. Taxonomy (GTDB): domain Bacteria; phylum Pseudomonadota; class Alphaproteobacteria; order Rhizobiales; family Rhizobiaceae; genus Martelella; species Martelella alba. The sequence goes on along the minus strand of NZ_VHLG01000007.1, from coordinate 169,180 downwards.
GCCGGAGATAGAGTGCCGGATCCTTGCGCGACGTCAGGATCGAGAGAAACAGCCGGTTGGCCTCTTCATTTTCACGGATTTCGCGATTGATCAGTGACAGCGACCGCGTCACCAGTTTCAGCGCATCGGGATGAAATTCGAGATCGTTGATCTCTGCCACATAGAAGAAGCGGATCAGCGCCACCGGATCCTTCTTGAACACGTCTGGAGCGGCAAGGGCGATGCGGCCGCGATCGGCGACGAATTCCAACGAACCGGGAATTTTGCGGCGGCGCTTCGAAAACTTGTTCAAGACCCGGCCAATCACCGGTGCAGCCTTGGCCTGCTGTTCTTCCAGATCGGCGCAGAAAATGCGGGTCAGATCGCCGACATCCTTGGCGACCAGGAAATAATGCTTCATGAAGCGTTCAACGGCGGAAAGGCCGGGGCGATCCTGATAGCCAAGCGCCTCGGCAATCTCGCGTTGGATCTCGAAGGAAAGCCGCTCTTCGGCCTTGCCGGTCAGGAAATGCAGGTGGCAGCGCACCGCCCAGAGGAAATCCTCGGCGCGCGAAAAAAGCGTCAGTTCCTGGCGTGACAGCACGCCGAGCCGCACCAGCTCAGAGGTCTCCCGCACGCGGTAGAAATATTTGGCAATCCAGAACAGCGTATTGAGATCGCGAAGGCCACCCTTGCCCTCCTTGACATTGGGAACCACCAGATAGCGCGTATCGAAGGATTTGCGATGACGCTCATCGCGCTCGGCAAGTTTGGCGGCGATGAATTCCGGCCCGCTATTGGCGACGACTTCCTCGTCAAAACGATGCTGCAGCGTTTCGCACAGCTGCTCCACACCGGCGATATAGCGCAGTTCGAGGATCGAGGTGCGGATCGTCATATCGGCCTTGGAAAGCCTGATGCAATCGGCGATCGAACGTGTGGCGTGACCGACCTTCTGGCCCAGATCCCAAAGCATGTAGAGAATATATTCAATCGCCTTATGGGTCTCTTCCGTCTCCGATCCCTTGATCAGGAACAGAAGATCGATATCGGAACCCGGCGCCAGCGTTCCGCGCCCGTAACCGCCGACAGATGCGATCGCGAATTTCTGCCGTGCGGAAGGAAAGAGAACCGTCGTAACCAGATCGTGAAGCGCGATCAGCATCTGGTCCTCAAGCCAGCATATCCGCCGCGCGCATGTCAGTCCGCCGCCATCCTCCTGCAACAGCCGATGCGCCTCTTCGCGCCCCGCCCTGTTGATCTCTTTCAGCCGCGCCAGCAGCTCGGAACGCAATTTTTCCGGCTTGCCGGCATGTTTTTTCGCCAGCACCGTCAGCTCGTCCGTCAGCCCTGCCGGCTTCAGCAGGTCCGGCATTGCCAGCGGCGTTGTCGCTTCGCCAGCGTTTGACTGCTGTTTTTTTTGCCGTGTCTTTGCTGTGGCGTTATCGGGCCTGATCTGCTGCATTCTATCGCCTTTTCGTCGGGACCCTGAAGCGGTACTGACGTTGTTTTAATCCATTTCACTCACCGACGGAAATGGTCTCCTGCAATTTCGCTTTCAATGCGTAAAGCGCATCAAGCGCTTCACGCGGGCTCATCTCGTCGGGATTGATCGTCTCCAGCAGTGCCTCCACCTGAGATGGTTCCGGCTCGGCCGGTGCAGCCCGCATGGCCACCTGAAACAGCGGCAGATCATCGATCAGCGAGGCAGCCGGGTTCTTGCGGTCTGCATCTTCCAGCCGGGTCAGCACATCCTTTGCCCGCTTGACCACCTTGGCCGGCAGGCCTGCAAGCCGCGCAACCTGAATGCCGTAGGAACGATCTGCGGCACCGGGACCCACCTCATGCAGGAAGACGACATCGCCTTTCCATTCTTTCACCCGCATGGTGGCATTGGCAAGCCGCGGCAGCTTTTCGGGTAGAACGGTCAATTCATGAAAATGCGTGGCAAACAGCGCCCGGCAGCGATTGACGTCATGCAGATGCTCGACCGTCGCCCAGGCGATCGACAGGCCATCAAAGGTTGCCGTTCCGCGACCGATCTCGTCAAGAATCACCAGTGCATGCGGTCCGGCCTGATTGAGGATTGCGGCGGTTTCGATCATCTCCACCATGAAGGTTGAGCGACCGCGGGCCAGGTCATCCGACGCTCCGACGCGGGAGAACAGTCGGTCGACAATACCGATATGAGCGCTTTCAGCCGGGACATGGCTGCCGATCTGCGCCATGACGGCAATCAGCGCATTCTGGCGCAGGAAGGTCGATTTACCGCCCATATTCGGTCCGGTCAGCAGCCAAAGCTGTCCATGCTCGCCGCCCTTTGGCGACAGCACGCAATCATTGGCGACAAAGGGCCCGGCCGATTGTTTCCTCAGCGCCTGTTCGACGACAGGATGACGCCCGCCGGCAATGTCGAAGGCGGTCGTTTCGTCGACCTGCGGCCGGCAATAGGCCTCGGCTTCCGACAAAACGGCAAGTCCGGCAGAAACATCGAGAACGGCCAGCGCATGGGCGCCCTTCTTCAGCGCCTCGGCCGCGCCGGTGACGGCAGAGCGCATGTCTTCAAATGCGGATAGTTCCAGCGCCAGCGCTTCGCCCGCGGCATTGGCGATCCGGCTTTCCAGATCGGCAAGCTCGGCCGTGGTGAAGCGCATGGCATTCGCCATGGTCTGGCGATGGATAAAGCGCGCCTTCAGTTCATCCGTACCGGTCAGCGCCGCCTGGTTGAGGTTGGTCACTTCAATGAAATAGCCAAGCACATTATTGTGCTTGATCTTCAAACCCTTGACGCCAGTTTCTTCAGCATATTGCGCCTGCAGGCCGGCAATCACCCGCCGCGAGGTGTCACGTAGGCCACGGGCCTCATCAAGTGCTGCAATCGCGCCTTCGCGGATAAAGCCGCCATCGCGCTTCAACAGCGGCAGCTCATCATCCAGCATCTGCGCCAGCGCCACCTCAACGCTTTCCGGCAGGTCCTGCAGCGCTTCAAGCGCGCCTGTCAGTTCCTCCGGCATTTCGTTCATCGCCAGCATGGCGACAATTTCACGCGCAGCGGCAAGGCCGGACAGGATGGCCCCGAGATCACGCGGGCCACCGCGATCAAGCGAAAGCCGCGACAGCGCGCGCGGCATGTCCGGCACCTGTTTCAGGCAGTCGCGGATGCCGAACGACAGTGCCGGTGCTTCAAGAAAGAAATCGACCGAATCAAGACGCGTGCGGATCGGCTCGGGATGGGTCAGCGGCGACATCAGCCGCTCGGCCAGAAGCCGCGCCCCACCGCCCGTCACCGTACGGTCGATGGCCTTCAAAAGCGTGCCATTGCGCTCACCGGTCAGCGTGCGCACCAGTTCCAGATTGGCCCGTGTCGCCGGATCGATGAACATGGCGCCAGCCTCGCCGTCATGTTCGGGGATGCCAAGCGGCGGACGATTGTTGATCTGGGTCTTTTCGACATAGGCAATCGCTGCCGCTGCCGCTGACATTTCCGCCCGCGAAAAACGCCCGAAGCCGTCCAGTGTCGAAACATCGAAATAGCGGGCGATCCGGTCTTTTGCCGTCGCACTGTCAAACATCACCGCAGGCTGAGGCGAAACGACACGCCCGAGAAAATCAAAGACCGGCTTCAGCTTTTCCTCGGCAAACAGCGTGTCGGCGACGATCAGCTCACGCGGTTCGATACGAGCAATATCAGCGGCAAGCCGTGTTTCGTCCGTCGAATAAAGCCGGAACACACCGGTGGAAATATCGATCCAGGCAAGGCCGTAACTGCCTTCGCCCTCGCTCTTCACCCGTGACAAGGCCATCAGGAAGCTGCTTTCGCCCGGCTGCAGCAACTTGTCCTCGGTCACCGTGCCGGCCGTCACCAGCCGGATCACATCGCGTTTGACCACCGACTTGGTGCCGCGTTTCTTGGCCTCGGCCGGGTCCTCGACCTGCTCACAGACGGCAACCCGGTAGCCAAGCGCAATCAGGCGCTGCAGATAATCGTCGGAGGCATGAACCGGAACGCCACACATGGGAATGTCGCGGCCCAGATGCTGACCGCGCTTCGTCAGCGTGATCGATAGCGCCCGCGAAGCTTCAACCGCATCATCGAAGAACAATTCGTAGAAATCGCCCATGCGGTAGAAGAGCAGAAGATCCGGGTTATTGGCCTTGATCTCGATATATTGCTCCATCATCGGCGTGGCCGTCGCGCGGCTTTCCTCGGAGATGAGTTCTTCGGTTGTAAAGGCTTTATCCTGGGTCACGGGCGTCCGTCACGATGATTGAGGAGCGGTGGCGAGCCCTTTAAGGACGCCAGCCCGATCCAGTGTTTTCAACGCTTGTACGGGACCAAAACATACAGCCCCGGGAAAGCAGATCGTCCAATCATGTGTCACACATCCGGGGCAACCGAAAGGGCGAAGCGTGATAAAGCTGGGCAAAAACAAAACCGGCCTTCAGGCAAGGGAAGCTGTCAGCAACCTCAGTCCGGCGGAACGGTCCGCCGGGCTTTTCTTTTGAATGAATGGAAGGACCGATCAGTCCTTCTTCTGCGGAATAATCCTCAGCGCCAGTTCGCGCAGCTGCGTCGGGCTGGCCTCGGCAGGCGCGCCCATCAGCAGGTCTTGCGCCTGCTGGTTCATCGGGAACAGCGTGATTTCGCGCAGGTTCTTTGCGCCGACCAGCAGCATGACGATACGGTCGATACCGAACGCGCAGCCACCATGCGGCGGCGCGCCATACTGGAAGGCGCGATACATGCCGCCGAAACGTTCCTCGACATCAGCCTTGGACAGACCGACCAGCTCGAACGCCTTGACCATGGTGTCCGGCGACTGGTTACGGATCGAGCCCGAGGCGATTTCGAAGCCGTTGCAGACAGCATCATACTGGAAGGCCTTGATCGTCAGAGGATCCTGGTTTTCCAGCGCATCGAGACCACCCTGCGGCATGGAGAAGGGGTTATGCGAGAAGTCAATCTTCTTCTCGTCCTCGTTCCATTCGTAGAAGGGGAAATCGACGATCCAGCACAATTCGTAACGATCGCGGTCAACGAGGTTCAGCTCCTCACCGGCACGGGTGCGGGCTTCACCGGCAAACTTGACGAATTTCTCCGGCAGGCCGGCAACGAAGAAGCAGGCATCGCCGTCTTCAAGGCCAAGCTGGGTGCGGATCGCATCGGTGCGCTCCGGGCCGATATTCTTGGCCAGCGGACCGGCGCCGACGATTTCTTCGCCTTCTTTGCGCCAGAAGATATAGCCAAGGCCGGGCTGGCCGGAGGACTGCGCCCAGGAGTTCATCCGGTCGCAGAAGGCGCGGCTGCCGCCGGTCTTGGCCGGGATCGCCCAGACTTCGACCTTCGGATCCTTTTCGATCATGCCGGCAAAGACCTTGAAGCCGGAACCGGCGAAATGCTCGGTGACCGCTTCCATCTCGATCGGGTTTCTGAGATCCGGCTTGTCGGTGCCGTACTTGCGCATCGCCGTGTCGTAGGGAATACGCGGCCATTCCTTGGTCACCGGCTTGCCTTCGGCGAACTTTTCGAACACCGAGGTCATGACGGGCTCCATCGTTTCCCAGACATCTTCCTGGGTCACGAAGCTCATCTCGACGTCAAGCTGGTAGAACTCGCCCGGCAGACGGTCAGCGCGCGGGTCTTCATCGCGGAAGCAGGGCGCGATCTGGAAGTAGCGGTCGAAACCGGCCACCATCAAAAGCTGCTTGTACTGCTGCGGTGCCTGGGGCAGTGCGAAGAACTTGCCCTGATGGATACGGCTCGGCACGAGAAAGTCGCGCGCGCCTTCCGGCGACGAGGCCGTCAGGATCGGCGTGGTATATTCGCCAAAACCGGCATCGGTCATCAGGCCGCGCATTTCCGTGATGATCTTGGTGCGCTTGACAATATTGGCATGCAGCGTCTCGCGACGCAGATCAAGAAAGCGATATTTCAGGCGAACATCTTCAGGATAATCCGGCTCGCCGAAGACCGGCAGCGGCAGTTCCTTGGCAGTGGAGAGGATCTCGATCTCTTCGGCATAGAGTTCGATCTCGCCCGTGGCCATATTTGCGTTCACAGTATCCTCTGTGCGGGCGCGCACCTTGCCGTCAACGCGAATCACCCATTCGCCGCGCACTTTCTCGGCGGTGGCGAAAGCTTTCGAATCCGGATCAACCACGACCTGCGTCATGCCGTAATGGTCGCGCAAATCGATAAAGAGGAGGCCACCATGGTCGCGGACACGATGCACCCAGCCGGACAGGCGGGCGATGGTACCGACATCGGACTTCTTAAGGGCGGCACAGCTGTGACTGCGATAGCGATGCATAATGTAATCCTGAGTGCGTTCATGAGGCGGTCTGCCGCTTCGATCAAGCGGACGCCCCGAAAGAAAATCTGGCGGAAAAACGCATGGTGGGACCGGTTTGTCAAGGTAATCCGGCCAGTTTGGGGCAATGGGACGAAATTCCCTGCGGGAAGACGGCCGGGCACCACCCGTTGAAGTGTCACCGGAACGCACCAGCGGCAAGGCGTCCACACGCCAAAAGCGCCGTAGCGCGCTCCATTTGAGCGCAGCGCTTGACATAAGCCGCTCAAAGGCAAAGGAAAGAATGAACACACGAAACCAATTGATGATGATGATCGAAACAACCGCTGCGCTTACCGAGGCCTGCCAGACGCTGGCCCAATCCGACTTTGTCACCGTAGATACGGAGTTTCTCCGTGAAAGCACGTTCTGGCCGGAACTCTGCCTGATACAGATGGCAAGCCCGGAGCTGGAAGTTCTGGTTGATCCCCTGGCCAAGGGCATCGATCTTGCGCCTTTTTTCGAACTGATGGCCAATCCGAACGTAACCAAGGTGTTTCATGCCGCGCGCCAGGATCTCGAGATCGTCTATCACCTTGGAAACATGCTGCCCGCCCCCCTGTTCGACACGCAGGTCGCCGCCATGGTCTGCGGATATGGCGACAGCATCTCCTATGATCAGCTCGTTGCCCGCACTACCGGCGTCACGCTGGACAAGTCATCGCGCTTTACCGACTGGCGCCACCGGCCGCTCAATGAAAAGCAGCTGACCTATGCGCTGGCCGATGTGACGCATCTGCGCGACGTCTACAAAAAGCTGATCCAGCAGCTGGAGCGCGAAGGCCGCACCGCCTGGCTGACCGAGGAAATGGCAGTGCTGGAATCGCCAGCTACCTATGACCTGCCGCCGGGCGAAGCCTGGACGCGGCTGAAAATGCGGGTCAAAAAACCGATCGAATTTGCCGTCATGAAAGCCGTCGCCGAATGGCGCGAAAACGAGGCGCGCAACCGCAATGTTCCACGCGGCCGAGTCTTGAAGGATGATGCGATCTACGAGATTGCCCAGCAACAGCCGCAGGCGCCGGAAGCGCTCGCGCGCCTGCGCATGATCCCGAAGGGCTGGGAACGCTCATCTTCGGCCCATGGACTGATAGAAGCCGTCAAATCCGCCTTCATGATCCCCAAGGCCGACCTGCCGCGGGTTCCCCGTCCCGCCCAGCTGCCGGAAGGCGCGGCAGCGGCAGCCGAACTGCTCAAGGTTCTTCTGAAGATCGTCGCCGACCAGCAGCAGGTCGCCGCCCGCGTTATCGCCTCTTCCGACGATCTCGACCAGATCGCCGCCCATGGCGAGGCAGCAGAGGTTGCGGCCATGTCCGGTTGGCGCCGGGAACTATTCGGCACGCCGGCGCTGAAGCTGATCAATGGCGAGATGGCGCTGCGCTTCGTTGACAAGAAGGTGCAGATCGTAACACTTTGAGGCAGATTGGCTTTCGGGGCGGCAGATGCCGCCCCTTGCCTGGCCCGGATCGCTGATCACTCTTGAATGGCTTTTCTGTCTGGCATGCCACCAAACCTGTTGACTTGCAGCGCCCCTTTCGTGTGATCGTAAATGGCCGAGGGAATGTGGCTCTGGTCATCGGGATATTCAAAACGCAGACTTCCAAGCGGCTGTCTCTGAACGAGACTTCTATTTTTTTTCGCACCGCCCAACGACAGGGTGCTAAACAGACCAGCTTGCCGGCCACTCAGCACTGAATTGCCACTAAAACGAACTTCGACCAATTGATAGCGGTCGCGGTCTTTCCCCTGTTGACCGCTTAATATCTTCCGGCTCTTTTTCAGAATGCCAGACATCCCCTTTTCCTTGGGGTCTGAAACCGAGCCATCGGCGTTCGAAGCGCCTTCGCTATTGGCAATCGTCAATGCCGCGTTCAACGTTTCGGCAAGCTCCAGCACCTGCGACAGTGGCAGCCTGTAAACCGCTTCGGTCGCTACTACGGATTGCTTGTTGAAGCGTTCGCCCCGGGTCATGCCATCAGATGAATCCGCAATTCTTTTGAGTGTTGGCTTCAATTGCTTGTCACCGGCTTTGGGCCATTCTGCAAGCCGTTGGGCCGCATCGCGAAGCGTAAAGTTATACGTCTTGTCTTTGGCGTAATCTCTAAACTGCCCCAGCTTGCCCGTCAGCGCCTCCATGCTGGTTGAAGGGTTGCCCTGCGGTGGTGGCCCCAGGCGATCCTTCAGCTCTCGTTCAATCTTTGTGTAATTCTGACTGGCCAGAACGATACTGCCAACCTCCTTGCCGAGGCCGGCAACCCCGATCTCGTGTTTCCCCTTATCCAGGGCTTCAACGACCATCATGGCCTGCTGCTTTACCTCTTCCAACGTCGCTCCGCGCATGATTGCTTTGCCGTCGGCTTGCTGCGCACGCGTTTCAAGCTTCTCAACCTGTGACAATATGCCTGCCATCAAGTCCTTGCGCTGCTTCAGCGTTGCAAGCTCGCCGGCACCCTCAGCAGAATTCTGTTTGGCCTGCCTGGCTTCCATCGCCTCGATCTTGCTGTCCAGCGTATTGGCATTGTCGAGAGTTTGGCCCGTACGCAGCATCGCTTTGGCCCCTATCTCACAACCGACAGCCATCGTCGTTGGCACGGGTAACGTTTCTTCATCATGGGCAAGAGTTATCGGAAGAACGAGTTTGATATCTTCGCCGACTTCCAGAGAATTGCTCCATATGAACTTCTTTTCATCGTAAACCTTGCCTTCGATGAACCCCCCGCGTTCTTTAGTAGCCGTATTGCTTTTCTCCGGTCCGTAGTTGAAATTGCGTTCACCCCGCCAACGATATCCTGCTTCGGCTTCGACCCCGATGGCGCGCCTGCCAGCAACAAATGCTCCATAACGACTATCGTCGCCAGAGATCTCCTCCCCAACCGTCGTGCGAATATCTGCGTTAACCTTGACGCCCACCTTGTGTTCATGTTTCTCTTTGTGAGAATACTGAACTTCAGGCGCTAGCTTGGCATTATCCGAATGGGCACCGACGCCGGATTCCTCGGAGTTGTCCTTTCCTCGCCCAGTGAATAATTCCATAAACTGTTGCAGTTTATCACCGAGTTCTTCCGCCTTGACGTTGAAGGCGAGACCGCGCGCAAGCGTTTTTGAATAATTGTAACTGACCGAGATGTCTGCCGGCAACACGCTGCCAGACAAAGGCCCTACCCCGATACTGGGTCCGAATTCCTCTAACGTTTCGCCAGTTCCGGCGAACAACTTGGCAGACAGACCATCCTTGTTGACCAAAGAGATCTCGATCATGTCGTCCGCTTTTCTGGTGAGGCAGAGCTCGTTATTCTTGGAAGCCCCGACGGCGCAGCCGCCTACGCCACCGGGGAAATTGCCTTTCCCAAATGTCACGGAAAATCCAGCGGTACTTCCTATTCCGAGCGACAGGGATGTGCCCTTGCTGACACCCTGCATATGATTTGCGATTTGATCAAGTACGGGCATCGCCTTGATATGTGAAGTCTTTTCGATAACGCCCGTGGCTTCGCTTGCTTCGCTGGCCTCCGATCGCTCGGAAGCAGATGCCCCCGAAAGGCTGCTGCCTGTTCCGATCGCCTCCGACGACTTGTCATCATTTGCCACCTGCGGGGCGCTGGCAGATCGTGGCCCAATCACAGACGAAATGTCCTTGGTGAATCGACTGTTCTGGTCAGACAGTTGCTCAACCAGCGTTTCAACCGCTTTCGTTTGGGCTTGCAGCGCGTTTCGGCCCAGGATCGAATTATCATGTGCGGCGGACAAATCAGGAAAAGCAGCTCTTTGCTCTTTCTGTGCCGGCAGGTCGTCCCAGGTATTTTCATTGCCGTATAGCCGGTCGCAGAGCCGGTTCGCATTTGCAGCCCCGAGCGCGAGGCGGGGAAGCACGAGAGAAATAGCCGGATCATTGATATTGCCCTTCTTTATCCCGGCACCCAGGGCTTCGCTGGATTTTTTCAACCCATCAACGAGGCTTTGCAAATGCCCCTCATCCACGGTGCTGGCCGCTGACTGCCCCTGTTTACCGCCCGTGTGAAGCTGTCCTAGAAGGACATCCAGCCTGCTGGCTGTCTGGTCACAGACATTTTTGACCCTTTGAGCCCATCCTGCCTGCCCGCCAACAAACTTTTTGAATTTGGCGCCATCCAAATAGGCTGTTTTGGCCATGTCAGCACATTGCCCGATCTCACCGTCGAGCGCTGAAAGCTCCTGATCCAGCGCATGATCCGCAAGTTTTGCTTTGATGTTATCCGCCTCCGGAGGCCGAAGCGCTGTCACGGCCGACGCTGAATTGCCGAACTGGCTGCGAATATTGGGACGATTGTAGAAATCCTTGATCGTCTTGATTTCATCATCAACGGGAATCGAAGCCGACGATCTGGTTTTAACGGTGTGCTGCCAGCCCTTGGCGATGCCTCGAACCCCAAGCACATCCGCACCAATCCGTGCAGTACGAACGACCGCCTTTGCATGATCTCCTTGACGATACTTCTCAGCGACCGAAGCACCGCCGTGCCGTGCCGTGTCCGCAACCGCTATAGCGCTGCCGAAGCGACCCCACGACAGCCCCTTGTCCAGTTTTCTGCTCTGTAGACGCGCCTTTGATCTGAAATGGTTGATATTCGCCTGAGCTGAATATAGAGGCTTCCGGTCATTCTTATCCGTAAACAATTTTGAAAGCTCAGTCGCTTCCGGGTTGAAATAGCGAATATGCGTATTGTTCTTACTATCGGTGGAAACCACACGGAGCAATCCACCACAAGTGGTGAGCGTGTTGGGCACCTCGTTCTTCAAGAATGGCACCGTTTCCGTCTGTACTTGCCCTTTATCCTTTGTCAGAGTGAATTTTATCTGCCCGTTTCCATCGCATTTTAGCGATCCGAGCGAACCGCCAATCCTGACCTGCGGCTCGAGGGGATCTTCCGGCGCATGACATGGCTCCAGCCACATCGTACCGATCAGTTCACTCTTGTCCGATGCCGGTGCCGCTGGGTTTGACGAGGTCTGGGCAGCATCTTGCCCATTCGCGCCGCCACTGCTGGATTGCGGGGTCGACGCAGGAACAGGCAATGACAAAGCCACCCGACCGCTCACCTCCACATCAAGCGAGACTGCTACGGTCTGGCCATTTGTAAGCCGGCCGCGAATTTCGCCATTCTCGGCTGTCCAGAGCCGATCAAAGTCAGGCCCGTCATGTCCGAAAGCGGCCATGCGAACCGTTCGGTCATTTGTTTTTGCGTCGTTTCCGGCTCCGACCAGCCAGCTGTGTTGTGCCAGATGCACTTGAAGCTTACCGTCTTTGTCGAGCGACAAGGCACAGCGCTGGTCATTCACCGTTGAAACCGTCTGCAGGTCGATGGTGTTTCCGTCTTCACGAAAATCCCTTGGCGATACGGTAACCAGAGGCGCTTTTATTTCGATCGGCGTTCTTGCCGTCACAGGAACGGGCGCCATCGGTTTCCCGGCAGAGGACATGCATGATGACAGCGACACGCCAGAGGAAGCCGAGCCTGAGCTGCTGGCATGCGAACGCGTGCTTTCTGAACTGCCCCGCTCATTGACAGGGGGTTCTGGCGCTTTCGCTTTCCGCCCTGTCCGGCTTGTCCGTCCGCGGGCTGATGGCGCAGTAACGCCAGGGGTGGGGGCAGCATTAACAGTACGAAATTTGTGATCAGTCTCTATGGGCATATCAAGCACCTCCGATCACAAATACAAAATACTATTTTAAGTTATAAAGAATTCAAAAATAAACTATATTACCAGTAACATTAAGTTAGCAATTTGTGTCATATCTTAAATTTTATCATTTAAATTCAATGATTTAAATTATTGCACGCTTACAAAACCGCGAACACTTACAATATTTTAATACTTAAAGAGTGGTAGATTACCTATTATTAATGAAATTTTTCGACATGAAACATTACAAAATAACAGTAATTATTTAAATTTCGGAAGAAGAAAATAGATCCAGAATTGGCGTTACCCAAAGGCAAGCCCGCCAGGAACGCTGCGATACAGCGCTGTTCAACCACTGAAGTGCTGGCCGATGGGCACAGATCCTGTTCGGCCTATTGCCGGATTGCCCATATGGCCGCCGGAGTTTTACGCATCGTCGTCGAAGAGACGAAATTGCGTCAGATCTGCATCCTTGGGCGGATTGAGACCGAGATGTTTCCAGGCCGTGGCCGTCAGCACCCGACCGCGCGGCGTGCGCTGGATGAAGCCCTGCTGGATCATATAGGGTTCGATAATGTCCTCGATCGCATCGCGCGGCTCTGACAGACCCGCTGCAATCGTCTCGATGCCGACAGGACCACCGCCAAAATGGCGGGCGATCATGTTGAGGTAGCGCCGGTCAAGCTGATCGAGCCCCATATTATCAACCTCGAGCCGGGTCAGCGCCTCGTCAGCAATCACGCGCGACACCTCGCTGGCGCCGGCAACATCGGCAAAATCGCGCACGCGGCGCAGCAGCCGACCGGCAATACGCGGCGTACCTCTCGCTCGCCTGGCAATTTCGCGCGCACCCTCCTCGGCCATGCCCAGCCCCATCAGCCGCGCACCGCGACGGATGATCAGCTCCAGCTCCTCGACGGTATAGAAGTTCAGCCGCACCGGAATGCCGAAACGGTCCCTGAGCGGCGTGGTCAAAAGCCCGAGCCGGGTGGTGGCCGCGACAAGGGTGAACTTTGCCAGATCGATCTTGACTGATCGGGCAGCCGGCCCCTCGCCAATGATGAGGTCGAGCTGAAAATCCTCCATCGCCGGATAGAGTATCTCCTCAACCGCAGGATTGAGCCGATGGATTTCGTCAATGAAAAGAACATCACGTTCTTCGAGATTGGTCAAAAGCGCGGCCAGGTCCCCCGCCTTGGCAATCACCGGACCGGAGGTGGCGCGAAAATTGACGCCCAGCTCCTTGGCCATGATCTGCGCCAGCGTGGTCTTGCCAAGCCCCGGCGGCCCGACAAACAGCACATGATCCAGCGCCTCGCCGCGCTTTTTCGCCGCCTCGATGAAGATCTTCAGATTGGCACGTGCTTCCGCCTGGCCGGTGAAATCATCCAGCGTTTGCGGGCGCATCGCGGCATCAAGATCTTCGCCGCGCTTTTCTGGCGTTATCAGCCGGGCTTCATCACTCATGGTTCAGTCGATATCCATTGATTGCAGGGACGCAGCACCGTGACCATAAAGAAAGATCAGTGCTGCGCCAATTCCTTCAGGCCGAGACGGATGAGGGTCGCGCTTTCGGCCCCCTCGCCCGCATTTTTCAACGCCGCAGCCACGGCACCAGCCGCCTGATCGCGCGAATAGCCGAGATTGGCAAGCGCTGATATTGCATCAGCCACAGGTGCTGCAACCGCTCCCTCACCGACATCCTTGCGGAAGGAGATGGCCTCGCTGTCGCCAGCCGAAAGCCCGGCAGGCACCTTGTTCTTCAGCTCGGTGACGATGCGGGTTGCCACTTTCGGCCCCACCCCTTGCGCCCGGGAGATCACCGTCTTGTCGCCAAGGGCGATCGCATTGGCGATCTCACCGGTGGCAAGTGTCGATAAAATGGCGAGCGCCACGCGTGCCCCAACGCCTTGAACACTTTGCAGAAGATTGAACCAGCCCCGCTCTTCGCTGCTGCGGAAACCATAAAGGCGGATCATGTCTTCGCGCACAAAGGTCTCGATCACCAGGGTTACCGCCTCGCCGACCGAGCCGATCCGCGACAAGGTCCGGGCCGAACAATAGGCAACATAGCACACGCCATGCACGTCGATGAGCACATGGTCATCACCGATTTCGTCAATCACGCCCTTGAGTTTGCCGATCATATCATCCCCTCGAGCATCAAGGCGAAAAACTGGAAACCGGTTCTTCGATAATCCGATGCATCAAAACAAAGCATTAGCCGGCCAGCGCGGCCTTGAGCAGGCGGTTTCCGCCACGATTATGCGCATGACAGACGGCAATCGCCAGCGCATCCGCCGCATCACTGCCCTTGAACTGAACCCGCGGCATCAGAACCTTGATCATCATGTGGATCTGTTCCTTTTCACCATGGCCAACGCCGATAACCGCCTTTTTCACCGCATTGGGGGCATATTCAGCCACCCGAAGCCCGGCAAGAGACGGCACCAGCAGCGCAATACCGCGGGCCTGGCCGAGCTTCAGCGTTGCAACAGCATCCTTGTTGACGAAGGTCTGTTCAACCGCCGCCTCATCCGGGCGATAGCTGTGCACGACCTCCGACAATCCATCATGTAATTGCCGTAACCTGGAGGGCAGATCCAGCTGAGCGTCACTCGTCACCGTGCCGGAGGCGACGAAACGCAGCGAATTGCCAAGCGTTTCGATGACACCCCAGCCTGTCCGCCTCAACCCAGGGTCTATCCCCAAAATCCGAATCGTCTTTTCCATATGCAAACCTTACCGATCACGGACGCAGGCTTCCACAGAAAAGTGAACAAAACAAAAACATTACAGCATCTCATTGCTTTCGCACAATAAAGAGGCAGACCTCAGCGATTGAAGAATAAAGCAATTATGCTCGCAAGACCGATCCCCTCACGTGCATGTTCCGCATTGCGGGACCAAATCCGGGGACCAGGGTTTCGGAAACAGGATCTCGCACCGACCCCAACCAAGGAAACATCGATGACGAAACTCTTGATGACCACCGTTGCTCTCGGCCTGCTCGCAGGAGCGCCTGCCTTTGCCGAAGAGGCTGCCGATGCGACAGCCGATTCCGCGATCAGTGCTGCAGCGCAGCCGCAGGGCGTGGAATTTTCGGCGGACACGATCCAGAAGGTCGATGACACGACCGTCGCCCTGAAGGGCAATGTGGTTATTGGTGCAAACGGCGCGCTGATCACCACGGATACGGCGATCCTGACGATTACAGATGAGACGCATTTCCGCATCGAAGGCGGATCCTTCGACATCGAGCTGCCAGAGGACGCCAAGTAGCACACGGAGCCGGGACTCCAGACAGCAAAGGGAGCGGCGATGCATCGCCGCTCCCTCCCTGAATGAAACGTGGATGCCCAGCCTATTTCATCGTAACAATGGCGTTCAAACGCGCCAGATGTGCCGCATCAAGCTTGAGCGCGGCAGCGGCAATATTGTCCTTCAGATGCGCCCGCTTCGACGTCCCCGGAATGACCAGCATGTTCGGGCTGCGCTGCAACAGCCAGGCCAGCGCCACCTGCTGCGCCGATGCGTTCAGCTCGGCGGCGACACTGTCGAGCTCTTCTGACTGATACGGCATGAAGCCGCCAAGCGGGAAATAGGGCACATAGGCGATCCCCTGCTCGGCGAGGCTGTCAATCATTGCATCATCATCGCGATGAACCAGATTATAGTGGTTCTGAATGCAGACGATCGGGGCGATATCCTGTGCGATGCGTATCTGTGTCTCCGTTACGGTCGAAAGCCCTATATGGCCGATCAGCCCCTCCTCCTGAAGCTGGCGCATGGTCTGCATCGGTACGGCCAGTTCGGCATCATCACTGAAACCGGCAACACTGCCCATTCGCAGATTGACGATCGGAACCTGATCGATCTTCAGCCGCTCCAGATTATCCTCGACGGATTTGCGCAGGAAATCAGGGGAATGGTTCATGTTCCAGCCGCCCTGATCATCTCGCCAGCCGCCGATCTTGGAAACCAGAACCAGATTGTCCGCATAGGGATGGAGTGTTTCGGCGATCAGCCGGTTGGTGACATAGGGGCCGTAAAAATCACTGGTATCGATATGGTCAATGCCGAGCGCAAGCGCCTCTTTCAGAACGGCACGGCATTCCTCCGGATCTTTCGGCTCGCCGAAGACATGCGGCCCGGCCAGCTGCATGGCGCCGAAACCCATGCGGTTGACGGAAAGATCACTTCCGGGAAAGGTGAAGCGACCGGCAGCAGATGCGAGCGTTGAATGGGTCATGATACTCTCCTTCATTGGCTGTCAGGGATATAGGCCTCACCCTGCCGATTGATAATCCGCACAAATTCGAATAGACTGATCGCCATGCCGAACAATCGAATTCTGCCCCCGCTTGATGGCCTATTCACCTTCCTGGCCGTATCCCGTGCCGGTGGCTTTCGCGCTGCCGCCAACCGGCTCGGCGTCTCTCCCTCCACCGTCAGTGAGACCATTGCAAGACTGGAGACGGAGCTTGGCGTGCCGCTGATTATCCGCACCACCCGCAGCATCAATCTGACGGAAGCGGGCCGCGTCCTTGCTGCACGGCTGGAACCGGTCATCGCAGAAACGCGCTCGGCCATTGCCGAAGCCACCAGTATGGATGGCGTTGTGCGCGGCCGGCTGAAATTGCAGGTTCCCGGCGCCGTGATGAAGGATATATTGCCACCGCTGATCGACGGTTTCCTGAAGAAAAATCCTGAAGTTCAGATCGAGATCATCGTCGACGACCAGCTCACCGACATGGTGACAAAAGGCTGCGATGCCGGGATCCGCTATGGCGAGCATCTGGCGCAGGACATGATCGCCATTCCCATCGGCCCGCGCCGACAATGGGGTGCGCTTGCCGCCTCCCCCGCCTATCTGGAACGGCAAGGCACGCCTGCCAACCCGCGTGCCGTCCTCGACCATGACTGTATCCGCCTGCGCTTTGCCAGCGGCGCCTTAACGGAATGGGAATTCGAAAAGGATGGCGAGACGATCGCCATCGATCCGCCGGGACGTATGATCATCGGAACAACCGGCTGGCTCGGTGCCCTTCACCTTGCCATTGCCGGTCACGGACTGATCATGACCTTCAGAAACTGGCTTGAACCCCATTTCGAAAGCGGCCAACTGGTTCCCGTGCTGGAAGATTGGTGGGTGCCGTTCGAGGGACCTTTTCTCTATTATTCCAGCCGGTTGACGCCACGCCCCTTACGCGCCTTCATCGATCACATCACCGCCGAACGCAAAGCCGTACCGGAATGACGCCCGGCATCCTCGCTTAAATTTTTTGCAAATCATCTGATTAATTCCTAAGTGACAGGTAAACCGTTCCGAACGAGACAGGATTTTCCGATGACTGCATTTTCGATACTCGACCTCTGCCCCGTTGTTGAGGGCGGCACGGTCGGTGAGGCACTGGATGCGACCCGGCAAATGGCGAAAGCGGCCGAGGCTGCGGGTTACACCCGCTTCTGGCTCGCAGAGCATCACGGCATGATCGGTATTGCCAGCGCGGCAACCTCGATCGTGATCTCGGAGGCGGCACGCGCCACCGAAACCCTGCGCGTCGGCGCCGGTGGCGTGATGCTTCCGAACCATTCACCGCTGGTGATCGCCGAACAGTTCGGCACGCTGGCAGCACTCTATCCGGGCCGCATCGATCTCGGCCTTGGCCGCGCGCCGGGCACCGACATGCTGACCGCGCGTGCGCTGCGGCGTAATCTCGAAGCGGGCGCAGAAAGCTTCCCCAAAGACATCCTCGAATTGCAGGCCTATCTCGGTGACGCCAGCGAAGGACAGAAGCCGATAGCCACGCCGGGTGCCGGCACCCATGTGCCGCTTTATCTGCTCGGCTCCAGCCTCTACAGCGCCCATCTGGCCGCAGCCCTTGGCCTGCCTTACGCCTTTGCCTCGCATTTCGCGCCCGAGATGCTGTTTCAGGCACTTGATATCTACCGCCGCAACTTCAAACCCTCGCCAGAACTTGAAAAGCCTTATGTGATTGCCGGCGTTCAGGGGGCGATGGCCGAAACCGATGAAGAGGCAGACTACCTCTTCACCTCAGGACTGCAGAGTTTCGTGGCACTCAGACGCAATGCCCGTGGCAAGATGCCGCCGCCGGTCAAATCCATGGACGGGATCTGGAGCGAAATGGAGAAGCTATCGCTGGAACATACCTTCCAGTTCGCCGTTGTCGGCGGACCGGACAAGGCCAGGACCAAAATGGCGAAATTCGTCGCCGATACCGGCGCCGATGAGGTGATCATCTCCATGCCGATCCACTCGGTGGAAGCACGGCTGAAATCAGTAGCCTTGTTCGGGGATATGCGCCACGCCCTGAAGCAGGCGGCCTGAACGTCGTCCCTTAACCGAAATGGCGCCTGAGCCATTCCCGGGCGAGGCTGGTATCCTCGCCCGCCGGCGCCCAGCCATGGCCGCTGTCGAGCCACATCAGATCAACACCGGCACCGGCATTGCCAAGCGCTGCTGCAAGCCGTTCGGCATCTTCAAGCCTGCGCCGGGTGTCCTCCCGCCCCGCCAGAAGCAGAACCGGCATCATCTCAAGGCGGGGGAAGCGATCCGTCAGCGGCTCCGGCCGTAGCAGGATTGCACCGGAAAACCGTTCCGGTGCCACAGACAGAAGCGCTTGCGCCATCACCGCACCACGCGAATAACCAACAAGAATCGAAGGCCCTGTGCCTTGCGCCGGCAATTCCGTGAGAAGGTCTCTTGCACGGCTCGCGGCCAGATCCGGGTCAAAGCCGCGTCCGCCTTCCCGCTTTTCCAGAAAGGTGAACCCTGCGCCGTCGACCAGCGCACCAACCGGCAGAATATGCCGGGCATCCGGTGCAATCGCTTCGGCAAAACGGCCCCAATCCGCCGGGCCACCAGCGCTCCCATGCAGCAGGATCAGTTCCATCACGCGCCTCCCCGCAAATGAAAACCGCCCGACCATGACAGGTCAGGCGGCTCCATAAAGTCACGAATTCAGCGAAATGTCAGGCCGAAAGCTTGGCCATTGTCTCGTCATCAACTTCGAAATTGGAATAGACATTCTGCACGTCGTCATCATCTTCCAGATTTTCGATCAGCCGCATCAGCGAAGTCGCCTTTTCCTCGTCCACCGGAATGGTGTTCTGCGGCTTCCAGATCGCCTTGACGCTTTCGGCTTCACCAAGCGCGTCTTCCAGCGCCTTGGAAACCTCGTTGATGGCTTCGAAAGCGCAATAGATGGTGTGGCCGTCTTCGTCGCTTTCAACATCGTCAGCGCCAGCTTCGATGGCAGCTTCCATCACGGCATCGGCATCGCCAGCCTCAACCTTGTAGACGACTTCTCCGACATGATCGAAAGAGAAAGAGACCGAGCCGGTTTCGCCCAGCGCTCCACCGGCTTTGGTGAAGATCGAACGGACGTTCGAAGCAGTGCGGTTGCGGTTGTCAGTCAGTGCCTCGACGATGATCGCGACGCCGCCAGTGCCGTAACCCTCGTAGCGAACTTCGTCATAATTCTCGGCGTCGCCACCAGCGGCCTTCTTGATCGCGCGCTCGATATTATCCTTCGGCATGGACTGTGCCTTGGCGTTCTGGATGGCCAGACGCAGGCGCGGGTTCATGTCCGGATCAGGCATGCCCGTCTTGGCGGCGACGGTGATTTCGCGCGCCAGCTTGGAAAACATTTTCGAGCGCACCGCGTCCTGACGGCCCTTGCGGTGCATGATATTCTTAAACTGTGAATGGCCAGCCATGTGCTCCGCCCCTTGAATGCTTTTGAACGCGAGCACCCGGCATCCCGAAGGGCGACGAAATAGTGCTCTACCTGTTAAGAACCGCGCATCACATCCGCCAGGACCTGTCTCCGGCCCTGAGCCCGGATGCGCTGGATTGGGCGCCTTATACGGGTGCGGGCGCTCGCGTTCAAGAGCTTCAAGTGTTTTCCGCGGTGCGAATGGCTACCAGACGCCCTTCAAAAGCAGGATTTCCGGTGTCTTCGGCAGGGTTTTGAGCGAAACCCTCAGCGTCGGCTGCTCGGAGTAGACGACTTCATATTGCCCCTGAAACAACCCGGCAAAGGCACGAACCTGCGCGCCGGTGCGATGCATGGGCAGCACGATGGAGGAATGCAGCCGCTCAATCACGTTGGACATGCTTTGCGGGCCGAGCGTCAATCCGCCATCGACCGGCACCATGACCACGTCGAGTCGGCCAATCCGGGCGATATGCCCATCGGTCAGTTCGTGATGCAGATGGCCGAGATGGCCAATGCAAAGCCCAGCCACCTCGAAGATGAAGATGGAATTGCCATCCGCTTCGAAACTGCCGAAGGCACGGATATCGGTCGTGACATTGCGGATCAGCACGTCATCGACGAAGAGATTATGCTCCGCCGGAAGGCCGGGCGCATCGCCCCAGCCATGCAGAACATAATCGATCGCCGGATCCGGCAGCATGGTAAAATGGCTCTCATGCGCCTTGTTCATGGTGGCGACATAGGGCGGCCCGCCGGGGATCACCGCACCGGCATAATCGGTTGCGATCCGCACACCGCCCGGTGTTTCGATCAAAAAGGTCGAATGGCCGACAAAGGTGATGGCAACCTCCGGCGCCTGATAGGCAACCGGAGCAAAACTGGCAAAGGTGACATGCGGCAGCGCCTCGGCAATCGCCTGGCACTGGCTGACCGGCGCACGCTCCTGCGCCTGCCCTACAAGTGGCACAAACACAACAACGATGAGAGCAGCAATGCGCAGCAAGATCGTGATCCGGTGACGGTTTGGCTGATCCGCACATCGTGACCAAAAGGTGAGAGATCGTCCAGTCGCATGACTGCGTCAGGGATCACGCTTTCGTGTTGATGCGGACACCCCGCACGATCAGTTCCAGAATGGCGGCACCGTTTCCTCAAGCCTTGGGCCAAGGCGCAAGGGGGCGATCTTTTCGGCAAGGCCGGTGGCATCGGAAATCTCGACGCCGACGCCGCAGATCGTCGCCGGGCCACTGGCTGCCTCGAAGCGGTTCTTGTTCATCTTCGAGACGAAACGGTTGAGCGGCTCTTCCTTGTCCATGCCAAGCGAGGAATCATAATCGCCGCACATGCCGGCATCCGACATATAGGCCGTGCCGCCGTTGAGAATCTGGCAATCGGCGGTCGGCACATGGGTATGGGTGCCGACGACAAAACTGGCACGGCCATCGACGAAATGGCCGAAGGACTGCTTTTCGCTGGTCGCTTCAGCATGAAAATCGAAGATGATCGCATCGACCTGCTCCTTCAAAGGGCAGGCTTCGAGTATGGTCTCGCCCGCCTTGAAGGGATCGTCGAGCTCGGGATGCATGAAGACGCGCCCCATGATGTTGGCGACGAGCACGCGCGCGCCATTGCGGGCATAAAATATGCCCGAGCCGCGGCCCGGCGTTCCGGCGGGATAATTCGCCGGGCGCAAAAACTGCTCATGCCGGTCGGCAAAGATCACCGCATCGCGCTGGTCCCAGACATGGTTTCCGGTCGTTACCACATCGGCGCCGGCGTTGACGGTTTCCTGAAAAATCGCCTCGGTAATGCCGAAACCGCCCGCCGCATTCTCGCCATTGACGACGACGAAATCGAGTTGCAGATCGCTGATCAGACCCGGAAGCCGGTCCCAGACGGCCTTGCGCCCGGTGCGCCCGACCATATCCCCCAAAAACAGAAGCCGCATAATTCCCTTTCCAAGCCCCGCCGGACGGCTATCCGCGGAACCGAACATCTATAGTCGTGACCGGCATCGGGCCGGCCTTCACGCGCCGCAGCGGCGGAAACCGCTTTCCGTCAGCACCGCATCAAGCGGCACATCATGCGCCTCGGCAGCCACAAATGGCACTTCTTGGAGATCAAAGGCAATACCGATCATCATCGGACGGTGATTGGCGGCGATCAAACGTGCAATCGCGCGGTCATAATGTCCCGCGCCATAACCGATCCTGTTACCCGAAAGATCAAAGCCCGCAAGTGGCATCAACAGGATATCCGGATCAACGGTTTCAGCATCGCCGCCCGGCGCCATGGTGCCGAAACCACCGGCAACCAGCATATTGCCCGTCCTATGATGACGGAAAATGATGGTCTCGCGATCCAGAACGACCGGCAGCGCGATTTTTGCGCCGACATCCTCCAGCGTCTCCAGCAGCGGCCGGACATCAACCTCGGAACGGATCGGGAAGTAGCCGGCAACAATCCTGCCCGCGACATCACCGGCAAGGGCTGCGGTGCCGGATGCGGCGATAGCAAGGCTCTTTTGTGCACGTTCTTCAGGGGAAAGGCTGTCGCGCCGGGCAAGGCAATCCTTGCGCATCGCGTCTTTTCTGGCGCGTTGTTCTTCCACCGACACTCTCCGGGAAAAGCGGCCTGACGCCGATAGCAAAGAAAATGTGCGATCCACAACAACCGGTGGAGTTTTTAGATCCTGGGCGCCTACATAAGTAGGTGGGTGCCATATATCCCAGCCCACGGGCCAGGTCAGGGACAGCTCCCTTAGGATCGAGTAAGGCCCCGAGGATTCAGTGTTTCCTGCCGAGAGGCGCAGACCGCAACACGTATATAAAGCGGAAAGGCCGCACCTTAAAGAGCCGTCAGCGACGTTGCAGTACGATTTTTCAAATTGCCGGTGAAAGCGCAGTGGATAACCCGGCTCAACCAGCCGTGATTTTTGCCGAAATTGCTGAAATTCTGGAAGAAAGTGCATCCAGCGCCGCAGCGATCTCTGCCTCGCGCTGACCGGTCGCAGCACCTGCCGTTTCCTTCTCGCCGCGCAGCGCCTGCAGCTCGGCAAGATTGCTCTCCAGCTGGGCACGCGTATCGCTCAGTTCGTCGGTGATCATAATTCCGGCCATGACCGTCAAGCGAAGGTCGCCAATCTCACCAAACTGACCGCGCAGATTCGAGACATAGCCGTCAAAACGGGCGGCGAGTTCATGCAGATGATCCTCCTGCCCCGCCTCGCAGGCCATGCGATAGGCCTTGCCGTCAATGGTAACCGTTACCTGCGCCATATCAGGCCTCCTGCGGCAGCGATTTTCAGCTCACTTTTCATGGTCAAGCACTGCACGAATGGTCTCCATCGCCGTGACGAGCCTGCGCGAAACCTCGCGATTGACCTCCTCAAGACGATTGGCCTTGAACTGAACCTGGTCGAGTTCGCGCGCAAGTCCTGCCCGGTCAGCATGAACGATGCGAACCTCATTCTCCAGATTCTCACGGTCCTTGAGCGCCTCAAGCCGGGCATCAACCGCTTCTTCAAGGCCGGAAAGCGCCTTGTCGATTGCCTGAAGGGCCTGATTGAGATTGCCCGCTGCTGCCGCCATCATCACCTCTTGCCGTGACTGCCGCCCGCCGAAACCTGGACGCCCGCATGACTTGTATAGAACAGCCACGCCACCGGAACGCGTCGAGAATCGACAAACTCGCCATTGTTTTCAAAGCGATCTTATGGAAGCTTTAGAGCCCGCGTCAACAAAACCCTGTGGATGCAGCGACTTCAAGCCCTACACATCTGTGGACGATGTGAACCCGGCAGGTCGGCCATGGTTCCATTTCAAAACGGAACCATCAAATATTAATCGTTTGAATTGTCTTATCGCAAGGCAAGTGACATAAAGAGGGTCTAGAAGGCTTTGAACCGCAGGGGCCTCCGAAGCGTTTTGAATGCCGGGTTGGCGATGCCTGAATATGCGGTAGATGACTGTCAGGAAATGGTGTAGGGTCCGTGCGTCTTCAGGTTTGCAGTGGGAAAAAGTCATTTTTTTCTGCCCCGCACGACCGGCCAACACCGGACCTGGGCCCATGCAAACGGCATTTTAGCCTGCTGGCGGGATCTCCCATCCTGGCAGCAGAATCTGAGATTTATTGTTTCCCGAATCAAGAAAAGCGAAAGACCCATGACTTCTCGTGACAAACACAATCGGATGGCAAATGCGATCCGTTTCCTGTCGATGGATGCCGTGCAGAAGGCCAACTCGGGGCACCCCGGGCTGCCGATGGGTGCCGCCGACGTTGCGACGGTTCTGTTCACCCAGTTTCTGACCTTCGATCCGAAGAACCCGCGCTGGCCGAACCGTGACCGGTTTGTGCTGTCGGCGGGCCATGGCTCCATGCTGCTCTACTCCCTCTTCTATCTTCTCGGTTATGAAGATGTGACGCTTGAGGATCTGAAGCAGTTCCGCCAGCTTGGTTCGAAGACCGCCGGCCACCCTGAATATGGCCATGTCGCCGGCGTCGAAACCACCACCGGCCCGCTTGGCCAGGGCGTTGCCAATGCCGTTGGCATGGCGATTGCCGAGCGCAAGCTTGCCGATGAATTCGGCGCCGAGCTGATGGACCACTACACCTATGCATTGTGCGGCGATGGCTGCCTGATGGAAGGCATCAGCCAGGAAGCCATTGCGCTGGCTGGCCATCTGAAGCTGAACAAGCTGATCCTGCTCTGGGACAATAACAGCATCACCATTGACGGCGCCGTTTCGCTGGCCGACTCGACTGACCAGCATGCCCGCTTCCGCGCCTGCAACTGGAACACCATCGCCGTTGACGGCCACAATCCGGATGAGATCGCCGCCGCCATTGCCGAGGCCAAAACATCCGACAAGCCGACCATGATCGCCTGCAAGACGACCATCGGTTACGGTGCGCCGAAGAAGGCTGGCACCAACAAGGCCCATGGTTCGCCGCTCGGCGACGAGGAAATTGCAGCCACGCGCGCAGCGCTCGGCTGGGAATACCCGCCCTTCGACGTGCCGGAAGACATTCTTGATGCCTGGCGCGTTGCTGGCCTGCGGGCAACCAAGATCCGCGTCGAATGGGAAGAACGTCTGGATGCCGCCAAGGCGGAAACCAAGGCCGAATTCAACCGCCGCTTCGCCGGTGACCTGCCCGGCGCTTTTGAGCCGGCCATGCAGGCCTACAAGAAGAAGCTGGCTGATGAAAAGCCGAAGCTTGCCTCACGCAAATCCTCGCAAAATGCACTGGAAGTCATCAATGGCGTTGTTCCGGAAACCATCGGCGGCTCCGCCGACCTGACCGGTTCCAACAACACCGATACCAGCCAGACCGCCGGCATCACACCCGATGATTTCTCCGGTCGCTTCCTGCACTGGGGCATCCGCGAGCATGCCATGGCTGCGGCCATGAACGGTATCGCGCTGCATGGCGGCCTGATCCCCTATTCCGGCGGCTTCCTGATCTTCTCCGATTATTGCCGCACCTCGGTGCGTCTGGCAGCCCTGATGGGCATCCGTGTGATCCATGTCTGGACGCATGATTCCATCGGCGTCGGTGAAGACGGCCCAACCCATGAGCCGGTCGAGCAGATGGCATCGCTGCGCGCGATCCCGAATCTTCTGATGTTCCGCCCGGCCGACGCCACGGAAACGGCAGAATGCTGGCAGCTGGCGCTTGAAAATAAGGATCGTCCCTCCGGCCTGGCGCTGACCCGCCAGAACCTGCCGCCCGTGCGCACCGAATATACCGAAAAGAACCTCTGCGGCGCCGGTGCCTATGATCTGGTCCCCGCCGATGCGGCCGAAGTCACCATCTTCGCCAGCGGCTCGGAAATCGGCGTTGCCGTCGATGCCCAGAAGGCGCTTGATGCCAAGGGCATTTCGACCCGCGTCGTCTCGGTTCCCTGCATGGAACTGTTCTTCGAGCAGTCGGAAGACTACCAGAAGGCCGTGATTGGCAATTCGCCGATCAAGGTCGGCATTGAAGCAGCCATCCGCATGAGCTGGGATGCCTTCATCGGCTCGGACGGCATCTTCATCGGCATGACCGGTTACGGCGCCTCGGGCAAGGGCGAAGAGCTGTTCAAGCATTTCGGCATCACGCCGGAGGCCGTTGTCGCCGCCGTTGAAGCCAAGCGCGGCTGATTCGTCGCTTTGTACAAGAAATGCGCCTGGCCTTTTCTATAATGGCCAGGCGTGCCCGCCCCCTCTGGCCGCGTTTCGGTTTGACCCGGATCACGGCATGCGCATTTCAACCGGTTAAGCTGCCGCTCGCGCCGCAGGCTTGCCACATTTCCGCGATGGCTTCTTTTCCGGCGATTGCGAAGCGTATAAGAGAGATACCGGTTGCTCTGCGATGATTGATCAATACTCGCTGAAATGGGAGTTCATAAAATGACTGTAAAAGTTGCCATCAACGGCTTTGGTCGTATCGGCCGCAATGTTCTGCGTGCCATTCTTGAAAGCGGTCGCAAGGACATTGAAGTCGTTGCGATCAACGACCTGGGTCCGGTTGAGACCAATGCTCACCTGCTGCGCTATGATTCCGTTCATGGCCGTTTCCCGCACGACGTCAAGGTTGACGGGGACACCATCGACGCCGGTCTCGGCCCGATGCGCGTGACCGCGATCCGCGATCCGAAGGAACTGCCCTGGAGCGATGTTGATATCGCGCTGGAATGCACCGGCATCTTCACCGCCCGCGAAAAGGCCGCCATGCTGCTGGAAAGCGGCGCAAAGCGCGTTCTGGTTTCCGCCCCGTCCAAGGGTGCCGACAAGACCATCGTCTACGGCGTCAACCACAACACGCTGACCAAGGACGACCTGATCGTCTCCAACGGTTCGTGCACCACCAACTGCCTGGCACCGGTTGCCTATGTCCTGAACAAGGCTTTCGGCATTGAACGTGGCTACATGACCACGATCCACTCCTATACGGGTGACCAGCCGACGCTCGACACCATGCACAAGGACCTCTACCGCGCCCGTGCAGCTGCCCTGTCGATCATCCCGACCTCGACGGGTGCCGCCAAGGCTGTCGGTCTCGTTCTGCCGGAACTGAACGGCAAGCTCGACGGTTCCTCGATCCGTGTGCCGACCCCGAATGTCTCGGTTGTTGACCTGAAGTTCGTTCCGAGCAAGGAATGCACGGCCGAAGAAGTCAATGCCGCCGTCAAGGCTGCGGCCGAAGGCGAACTCAAGGGCGTTCTCGGCTATACCGACGAGCCGCTCGTATCGCGTGACTTCAACCACGACCCGCATTCCTCGATCTTCGCTGACGCCCAGACCAAGGTACTGGAAGGCAAGCTCGTGCGCGTGCTGTCCTGGTACGACAATGAATGGGGCTTCTCCAACCGCATGGCCGACGTTGCTGTCGCCATGGGCAAGCTGCTCTGATTTTGAAAAACCAAATTTGACCCGCTTTCGGGTCCCCAGGACAGGCCGGTTTTCCGGCCTGTTTTTTTATGCCCGCATCGTCGCCACCTGCTCGCAACCCGGCATGATGTGCCGGTGACATCGTTTTTTAAAATCAAATTGATGTATTTTACAGCTAGGTTCCAGTTTTCCCGAGCCCATGCAGCGCTTGCAATTGTAGTCGCACAAAAACAATAGGTTAGACAGGATCTCTGCTGCAAAGATTTTGGCAGTTCAAATGTATATGGGGATGAACATACACCCATATTGCCGCTCAAATTTCTGCATGCTAATTTTATTTCACCATAGGCAATACATTCTGCATTCGTCCACGACATAAGCTTTAGATTCGTGCGGTCATGACTTTGCAGACTCCAGAAGTAGAATTCATGCACCGGCGTATCGTGTTTCACATCGGAGGATATGAGCGGAATAATCCGGAACGTTTCTTCCGACGATTCGCACGCGGACTTTCGCGCTTTGAAACCTGCTGGTCGCTGAAAGCCGAGATGGGTACACCCTGCCGGGAAGACGAATACCATGTTGCGGCAGCAAGGATCTGTTGTCAGGACGGTGATCGGGAAAGCCTGACAGATTTTTGTTTTCTCGACTTCGACGACATTGTCGCGAGAGATGTCAAAAAACCGTTCCCGCTTCGTCTAGCGAAATATGGTGCGGCGATTGCCGATTATGTTTTCAGTGGCACCTTATGGCGCTTCTTCCGGGCCAACTGGCGCTTTGCGCTTTATTTTCTCTTTCCGATCGGGGCCATGGCGCTTTTTCTTCTGGCCGGTCTCGTGGTGTTCCTCGCCATCGGCACGCTCGAACCGTTTCCAGGACAATTCGTCATCGCCCTTGGCGCCGGCGCCGCCACGACGCTTGTGCTGGGCAATTTTCCTGGACGGCGTTATCTCGTCTACCATTTGATGGATCTATGGTCCTTCAGCAGCCGGCACCTGCGCGCCATGCGCCCAGATATGGATCAACGCTTTTTACTGTGGTCGGATTTCGCCATGGCAAAGCTTGCCGCGGGCAACTACGACGAGGTGCTTCTTGTCGGTCATTCCACCGGCGGCGCCCTCGTTCTGGACTTCGCCCACATCCTGTCGCAACAGCTCCGGCAAAAGGGTGCGGATGCGGCTTTCACCATCGTGACCGTCGGTTCGACCGCCCTGAAAATTTCCCTTCATCCGGCGGCAAAACGTGCGCGCGACCGGCTTGAAGCGCTGGCCGGGCAGCACGGCATCACCTGGTATGATTTCCAGTCGCTGACCGACATCATCAATTTCTACAAGTGCGATCCCTATGCGCTGGCCGGGCTGCGCCATACCCGCAATGACAGCTTTCCGCTTCTCTATCGCGTCCGCTTCCGTCACACGCTGGACAAGGCGAGATATAGCCGCCTCAAACGCAACTTCTTTCGGGTCCATTATCAGTTCATATCGGCAAACACGCGCCGCTATTTCTACGACTATTTCATGATGACATGCGGCACGCGCTCGCTCAGTGATCAGCTTGAGGCCATGGCCGCCAAGCCTGCACCGTCAGCAGGCAAGGAGGTCGCATGATGGCTTCGCTTTCCTTCTGGTGCTGGCTTGTCATCACCCTTGCCTGGTGCGGGCTGCGCTATCCGGCCGTGCGTCGCGCATTGCGGACCCGTATCCGCGAAAGGCGCGCAGACCCGCTGGATATCGGCCTGCTGGCGTTGTGCGGCATGACCCTCTTTGCCGGGCCGATTGCCTGGTTTGCCGCCGATCTCCTGCCGCATTTCAACCGCCCGCAGACAGTCGTTCCGCTCATCCTCGGCCTTGTCACGGGGATTGCCTTCCTCTGGCTTTTCCGGCGCAGCCACAAGGATCTCGGCAAGAACTGGTCGGTTACCCTGACACTGCGCGAGGAGCACAGGCTCATCACCCAGGGCGTCTATGCCCATATCCGCCACCCGATGTATGCCTCTTTCATGTTGTGGGGGATCTCCCAGGCGCTGCTGATCTCCAACTGGATTATTGGCCTTGCCGGTCTTGTGGCTGTCATCCTGCTCTATGCCATCCGCCTCAAACGCGAAGAAGCGATGATGAATGCCGCCTTTGGTGCACAATATGCCGAATATTCAGCGCGGACAAAGCGCCTGATCCCCGGCATATTCTGAAACGCGGCCTCCCTTTCGCGCAAGCGTGGCCGGGGCTCGGCGTTTTCCAGGCCCCGCGTCAGCCGGTCACCGCGGATAGTCAGCCAGTGTCTTGCTGATCAGCGCGATGATAGCATCGTGGATCACGGGTTTATCTTCCATATCGATATGGTTCATGCTGCGCTGACCGCCGTATTCGGGCGTGCGAACGTCAATATTCTCCAGCGTTCCGGTAAAGCCCGGGCCAGGGGAGATTTTCCGCCACAGCACTTTGCCATCGGTGAAGAAGTTCACTGCCCTGGTGACATTGGCCGGGATCAGGGGATTTCGATCGGTGGTATCAAGTGTGATCGTCAGTGCAACGGGAATGCCGAGCGCATCAAGATCCTCGGCAACGCTGATCACCGCATTGGCACCAAGAGAATGCCCCACGAGAATGATCGGACGGTTATCGGGAGATGCCCGATAATTGCGCGCAATTTCGCGCGCCAGCCACTTGTCATCGGCCACGGTAAAAACTGTAGCATCAATGCCTTGCGCAGCGAGCTTCTTGTTGAGCGGGAAAAAACCGCGCGAGAAGAATTCCAGACCGCGAAACAGATAAATCTGGCCACTGACTGTTTTTGCCATACTGGCTGCGGGCAAAGTTCCGGCCACGGTGAGCGTTCCAAGTGCAAGCATAAACTGGCGGCGTTCGATCAATGTTGCATACCCCATATCAACAAAATCAAACTCGGTTGGGCGAGCGTGATAATTTCAGAAACAAAAAATATAGTACCAAAACCATGCTGATCTTCACCAGATCGCTGCGACACTAAAGCATCGGCAGGCCGTATCTTTCAAGCGCATATCTTCATCCTCAAATTGTGGAATACAGCAGGCAAAACCGCGGCCCCGCCAATGATGGAGCGTGAGACGATGCACAGGTAAGATACATTCCCGCTGCGATAGCGCAGATCTTTTCGCGGTGATCGCAATTTGCCATGATTTTCGACTTATCATCTGCCAATCATACGTGCAGCAACGTTCCGGTTGAAAGGACGGCAACTTGAAACATGAACAGCACGACCCGGAGGAAGTGATGGTCGCCTATGGTCGCGACATCAATCTTCATGATTTCGACCGGATCGCCGGTCTGATTTCAGCCGATGCGACCTTCTGGTTTACCGACGGCACGCATCATGGTCTCCACGATATCCGTGCCGCCTTTGAAACCAACTGGCGCCAGCTTGAAAAGGAAATCTACGGCCTGCAGGACCTTGCCTGGGTTGCCCGAGGGCGATTTTCGGCCTGCTGCACCTATCGGTTTTTCTGGACTGCCGAAATCAACGGCAACAAAATCGCCGGTGGCGGGCTTGGCACCACCGTCTTGCGCCGGGAGGATGATGGTCTCTGGCGCATTATCCATGAACATCTGAGCAAAGCCCCCTGAGGCGCAGGCCTAGCGGCCCGGACCGGCAGGCCGTTCAGCCCTGCGCCCAGTCGGTAGCACGCCAGGCAGCGGCTGCCCGATCAACGGCAGCGCGCGCGGGAACAATGATCCCGTACCCGGCTCCGATGGCAAAGCGGCGTGCCGTGCCGTCGGCAACAAGATCCGCACCGACAGCGACAAACCGCTCTGAATTCATGTTTTCGCTGATGCTGTAGCGCTTCCAGACCCGTTGCCCATTCTCCGTCACGGCCGAGGCCTGGCGCATTTTCGGGCGCCGAGGAAAGGCATGATCCTCGGCAAGATGCATCATGGTGCAGCGATCAAAGCCAACACCGAGCAGAAGCACCACAGCGCCTTCGTGGTAAAGTTCGGCAAGCGGAGAGCCTTCACCGAGCGGGCTTTCAAGATCATGCCGGCGCATCAGGGCAGCGGCCCTTTCCCCTCTGGCGGCAAAAGAGGTCATCGGGTGATTGCTGCGCAGCGTTCCCGGCCATGTGCGAAACAGTTCCGCCGTCTGCCCCATGCCCCGGCTCGGCGTTGTCGCCGGATCGAAAGCAGGCATTTCCGCCTCGATCACTGCATGCCATGCTTGCGGTACGGCCGGGTGCTGCCAATTGGCGGGATCGGTCATTTGCGGAGAATGGGCCGGCATGATGATCGTGCCATTGTCACCAACGACATCAATCAGCGCTTCGATCAGCGCCACCGGACCACCCGCAATCCAGCCCAGCGCCTTCAGCGATGTATGGACGATGACCGTGCTGGCCGCCTCAAGCCCGGCACGTTGAAGCTCCCGCCCCAGACTGCCGCGTGTGGCTGGCACCGCTGTTCGCGTCACAAGCGCCGCTTCGCTCATTGAGCCTTATCCTTTCCTTGATATTGCCCCAAGGGACCTGGGGACTCCCCAATTCCGGCCTATATCCCCCCTATAATTGCGAAATATAGACAATGCGACGACTACAGGGCCGAAGGATGATCTGATTGACGATATTTTATGTAGCCGTTCTGGTCTGTGCCTGCATGATCCTGCTGGCGGCCCTTTCAAGCACACTCGCCTATCGCTTCGGTGCGCCCCTTCTGGTTCTCTTTCTCGGCGTCGGGCTGCTTGCCGGCACAGATGGGCTGGGCATCGAATTCGATAACACGGCGCTGACCTATTATGTCGGCTCGCTGGCGCTTGCCATCATTCTGTTTGATTCCGGTTTCGGCACGGCGGCAAAGACCCTGCGCAAGGCGGCAGCGCCAGCTCTGCTTCTGGCAACCGTCGGTGTTGCGCTGACGGCGTTTCTGGTGGCTGTGGCTGCGCATTTCATTTTTGATTTCAGCCTAGCCCAGGGCTTGCTGCTTGGCTCCATCGTCGCCTCGACGGATGCGGCGGCCGTGTTTTTCCTGATGCGCATCGGCGGCATCCATGTGGTCGAGCGCGTCTCCGCAACGCTGGAGCTGGAATCGGGCATCAATGACCCGATGGCGATTTTTCTGACGCTCACCATCGTCACCCTGCTTGCACCGCAGGGGCAAGAAGGCTTTGCCGTCGTCCCTCTTGTCTTGAGCTTTCTCCAGCAACTCGGCTTCGGCCTTGTGCTCGGCCTCATCGGCGGCGCCATAATCGTGTTCATTGTCAACCGCTTCGGGCTCAACCGCGGGCTTACGCCGATCCTTGTTCTGGCGCTGGCGCTGATCGTTTTCTCGCTTACGGGGGCTCTCGACGGGAGCGGCTATCTCGCTGTCTATGTTGCCGGTCTTTATGCCGGCAACAAAAATATCCGCTATTCCGGCTCCATCCGCCATTTCCAGGAAGGCATGACCTGGCTTGCGCAGATCATCATGTTCGTGCTGCTCGGGCTTCTCGCCACACCGCGCCATTTCGATGCGATCATCATTCCGGCCCTGGCCATGAGCCTGTTCCTGGTTTTCATCGCCCGACCGCTTGCCGTCTGGCTCTGCCTTCTGCCCTTCGACTATCGCCCGCGCGAGACGAAATTCATCTCCCTGATAGGATTGAGAGGGGCTGTCTCGATCCTGCTGGCGTTGCTGCCGATCCTCTACGGCCTGCCGATGGCGAACGATTATTTCAACATCGTCTTCGTTATGGTGCTGACCTCGCTTGTGCTGCAGGGCTGGTCGCTGGCGCCGCTTGCAAAACGCTGGAAGCTCGTGACCCCGGTGCCCGCCGGGCCGATCGAGCATGTCGAAATCGACCTGCCGGGCAATGCCAATCACGAGCTCGTCGTTTACGCCCTGCGCGAAGACTGTCCCATTTTGACGGGCACCCCGATCCCGCGCTGGGCCGTCCCCTCGCTGGTGATCCGAAACGGTGAGTCGACACGCTTCTTTTATGCCGGCGAATTGCAGGCCGGTGACTATCTCTATCTCTTCATCGAACCGGGCCGCTCCCCCCTGCTCGACCGTCTGTTTTCAGTCTCAAAGCCGCTCGCGCCTGAAAGTGATCCGGAGATGTTCGGTTCACACTCGATGCTGCCGACCCGGCCGGCATCCGATCTTGAAGCGCTTGATAGCCGGGTAACGATCAGCGAAGCCGATCGCGCGCTGCCGATTGCCGCCTTCATGAGCCGCAAGCTGGGTGCCAGGCCCGCCATTGCAGACCGGGTGGAAATCGGCCCGCTTACGCTGATCGTGCGGGAAATCAATGCCGAAAGTGAGATTGCAGCCATTGGCGTCTGGCTTGAAAGCGAAGCGCCGCCTGCCCTGCCGATCTTCATGAACTTTCGCGAAATCATGCGGCTTTTGACCCGCCGCCGCGCAAAAGCACGCAACGGAAGGAACGCGCACTGACTGCCCCTCTGGCATCTGTCAAAGCATGGCTGACAATTGCAAATTCGGCGACGTGACGTGGCACGGATTGTTGCATCAAGGCGCGGAAATTTGATCTGAGATCATTGCCGAGGGCGTTGGTTTTGACTAGGAATCGAACGGCTTGAAAGAGATTTCGCCGGTTGGGGTACGTGATTGAGGTTCAGGGTCGAGACGGCCCGGCGGTCGCGGCGGCCCTGATCCGGTTTGATGGACCCTCGGCGCCGGCTGATCCCGCCGGCCCGCCAACATAGTCAGAGGAAGACCACCATGCCCGCCTTCAAAACCCTCGATGACCTTACCGATATCGCCGGAAAGCGCGTCCTCCTGCGCGTGGATCTCAATGTCCCGGTCTCAGACGGCAAGGTCACCGACACGACGCGTATCGAACGCGTTGCACCAACCATTCTCGAACTCTCGGAAAAGGGGGCCAAGGTCATCCTGATGGCCCATTTCGGCCGTCCCAAGGGCGCAGTCGTGCCCGACATGTCGCTGAAGCTGATCATCCCTTCCGTTGAGGAAGTGCTGGATCATTCCGTTTCATTTGCCGAGGACTGCATTGGCGCGCCGGCACAAAAGGCCATCGCAGCCATGGAAAATGGCGACATTCTGCTCTTGGAAAACACCCGTTTCCACAAGGGTGAAGAAAAGAACGAGCCGGACTTCGTTGCAGCACTTGCCGAAAACGGCGACATCTACGTCAACGATGCTTTTTCTGCAGCCCACCGCGCGCACGCATCCACGGAAGGCCTCGGCCACCATATGCCGGCCTATGCCGGCCGCACCATGCAGGCAGAGCTTGAAGCCCTGGAAAAGGGCCTCGGCGTTCCGGTCCGCCCGGTTGTTGCCATCGTCGGCGGCGCCAAGGTTTCCACCAAGATCGACCTTTTGCAGAACCTGATCGAAAAGGTCGACGCACTGGTGATCGGCGGCGGCATGGCCAATACCTTCATCGCCGCCAAGGGCATCGATGTCGGCAAGTCGCTTTGCGAGCATGATCTGGCTGATACCGCCCGCGCCATCATGGCCAAGGCCGAAACCACCAATTGCGCCATCGTGCTGCCGGTCGACGGCGTTGTCGCGCGTGAATTCAAGGCCAATGCCGAAAACGAAACCGTCGCCATTGATGCCATCCCGGCCGATGCGATGATGCTTGATGTCGGCCCGGCCTCGGTTACGCTCGTCAATGAGTGGATCGCCAAGGCCGCAACGCTGGTCTGGAATGGTCCGCTCGGTGCTTTCGAGATCGAGCCCTTCGATGCTGCGACCGTTTCAGCCGCGAAATTTGCCGCAGAACAGACCAAGGCCGGCAAGCTGATTTCGGTCGCCGGTGGCGGTGACACGGTTTCGGCACTGAACCATGCCGGTGTGGCCGGGGACTTCTCCTATGTTTCCACCGCTGGCGGCGCATTCCTGGAATGGATGGAAGGCAAGGCCCTGCCGGGCGTTGAAATCCTGAAAAAGTAAAGCTCTCAAGAGCCGTTCCAACACAAGACACCGGTGCGGCGACGCATCGGTGTTTTCATATTTACGGCCGGATCAGCAGAACAATGCTGAACAGGACAAAGGCGAAGACAGCAATCTTCCAGAAGTCCATCCGCTTTCTCAAACCCGGAACGCCGAATGGCCTGATGATATGCGCCACCATGGCGGCAATCAGAAGCAGGGCGATCAGCTTGGTCATCGGGTTCCTTTCTCGGCGGCCTGAAAGCGGGCAGCGGCGAAGTGGCCACTCTTGCCGCCGGGATCTGCGAAAATCTTTTGCAGAGCCCCTTTTTGACCGGAATTCGTCTGGATTTCAGTCTATTGAGCGATAATTATTAAGATTGAACGCTATAATTGGACGTGACAACGCCGCCGGATGCGTTTTTCATAGCAAATTATGGCTGAGTGACGTCAATCATTCTGCTGGCCTCAAAGGGGGACAGGGTCTGGCGGAATTTGTGCCGGCAGAAAATGCAAAGTGTGCATTTATCGGCCGTCCAAGCTGCCAATCCCCTGGAACTGCCGGACAAGCTGGGCGTTAGCTCTTTGACGTCCTTCTTTTCTAAACCCAACCGATCAGAGCCTACTCGCATGAAACGCAACCTACTTCCGGTTTTTGCCCTTCTTCTCGGTACTCTCTTCCTGTTCCTCGGCAATGGCTTGCACGGGCTGCTATTGCCGCTTCGCGGTGCAGCGGAAGGCTATAGCGACACCTCGCTCGGCTTTCTCGGCACCTCCTGGGCGTCGGGCTATGTGATTGGCTGTATTCTGGCGCCGAAACTGATCATGCGGATCGGCCATGTCCGCGCCTTTTCCGGTTTCATCGCCATCATCTGTATCGTTGCCCTTTCCACCGGCATCCTGATCAATGACATCGCCTGGATTGCGCTCAGGGCAGCAACTGGCTTTGCCACCGCCGGAACGCAGATGATCATCGAGAGCTGGCTGAATGAGCGTGTCGACAACAAAAGCCGTGGCGTCGTGTTCACATTCTACACTGGCATCACCCTGTTCGGCGTCGTCGGCGGCCAGATGATTGTCGGCTTCGGCAATCCGCAAACGCCGATCCTGTTCATGGTTGCCGGCATTTTGTACTGCATCGCCATGTTGCCAACCACGGTCTCCAACGCCGCCTCGCCGAAACCGCTCAGGGCAGTGAGGATCGATCTCAAACTGCTCTACCGCAATTCGCCCGTCGCCTTTTTCGGCGTTTTGCTGATCGGGATCGCCAATGGCGCCTTTGGTACACTCGGGGCTGTTTTCGGTGCCCGCGCCGGACTTCACGACAGCCATATCGCCTTTTTCATGATCATCGCCATCCTCGCCGGGGCGCTGGCTCAGGTTCCGATCGGACGGATATCAGACCTGATGGACCGGCGCTATGTGATTGCCGGGCTTGCCGGCGTCGGCGCGACGGCCGCCCTGCTGATCGTGCTGTTCAAGCCGGAGAGCACCTTCCTCTTCGTGCTGATTGCTTTTTATGGCGCAACCGCCAACGTGCTCTATCCGATCACAGCGTCACATGCCAATGACTTTGCCAGCGCCGAGGATTTCGTCAAGATCGCCAGCGGCCTGCTGTTCCTGTTCGGCATCGGCACCATTATCGGCCCGACCGTCGGCGGACCGATAATGTCTGCATTCGGGCCCTATGCGCTGTTTTTGATCACGGCAACGGCGCATATTCTAATTATGGCCTATGCCATCATCCGCTCGCGCATCCGTGCGGCGATCCCCGTCGAGGATCGAGACTTCCCGTTCAGTCCGATGCCAGACGCTGCCGTTCCGGTTTCGACCCCGGAAGGCATTCACCTGCAGACGCGCCCGCCCCTGGAAGAAGCCCCTGCAGAAGAACAGCCAGCAGAAAAAGAAAAGGAAGCCGCCAATGCGTGAAGACGAGGACGCAGAAAAAAAACCACCGAAAGGCCAATATATCATTGGTGCCGATCTGGAGGTTCACTCCGTCGAAGCGCTTGAAGCGCTGGTCAACGAACTGAAGGGCGAAATCGAGCGGATCGAAAAGGCAATTGTCAAGAAATCAGCCGGGCGACAGGCAGCGGAAAGCCTGTTTCGCAAGTAGCCCCGGCCGTTTACCATTTATTAACCTTTCCAGATGATTATCGTCATCATCGGGAGATCTGTCTTTCATTCCGATATCACCTAAAACTCCGAGCCGTCATGACGGCTCTTTTTTTGTGCGCAACATCATCGCAGATGTGGGTATTAACCCTTCGTTAAGATACTGCTTGCGGAATTCCGCTACAGGATTAATGGTGCAGTCATTCAAAGAAAGGCCGCTTTCCTGCGGTTTTAGTGTGTGGCGTAACCAGGGAATACCAATGACAAAGCGGGAAGCGACAACGATCAGCTTCGCGGGCCGTGCGGCCTCATCGCCGCAGTTCGATATGCTCTATCGTGAAGGAATGGCGCTCGTGGAAACCACAGCTGCCTATCTCGACGGTGTCGGTCGCGCTGCATCGAAAATGCTGCCCCGGCAGGCTGCAACACTTTATTCCGCCGAATCGATGCGTCTGACGACCAGGCTGATGCAGCTTGCCTCCTGGCTGCTGCTGCAGCGCTCTCTCAACAGTGGCGAAATGACGCGGGATCAGGTGCTGAGCGAAAGGCGCAAGCTGCGCCTCGGCAAGGACCACATTGACCGCACGGCGCCAGGCTGGATCGACCTGCCCCCCGGCTTCCGCGATCTCATCGAGCAATCGCTCAGGCTGGAATCCCGCATCAGCCTTCTGGATGACAACCTGCTCAGCACCGAGACCGCGCTGCCCGAAAGCGGCAACGAAAACAATGTCATTGCCCAGATAGACCTGCTCAGGACGGCATTTGGCTCACGCTGAGACCATTTTCACGACATGCGAAGATATCCAAGGCCCGTTCATCCGGGCCTTTTGTCATTGATGCCGCCCCGTTAAGGCCGCAATTCCCACCCAGAAATCAGACAACAAAAAACCCGGCCAAAGCCGGGTTTTTCGGAAATTTCGCGTTCAAGACTGCGATCAGAGGCCGAGGCCACCGAAACGCTTGTTGAACTTCGAAACGCGGCCGCCACGGTCGAGCAGGTTCTGCTGACCACCGGTCCAGGCCGGGTGAGAGGTCGGATCGATGTCGAGATTCATGACATCGCCTTCCTTGCCCCAAGTCGAGCGGGTTTCGAATTCAGTACCGTTGGTCATGACAACCTTGATGGTGTGATAATCGGGATGAATATCAGCCTTCATAACATTCTTCCTGCAAGCTGGATCCATGCAAGGCAGTCATTGCACCAGCTGGACCGATTGAATAAACAAAGCCGTGAGACCGTCCTAGACGCCACGGCTTTCCGATTAGGTTGCGCTGGCTATACAGGAACGCAAAGCGAATAACAAGGGCCGCCGCGGTCAATATGACGGCTTGTTGACATCAAAGGAAGTGAATTTGACCCGCAAAGACAACGGCTCCCGGCGCCGCACTGATCTGAAGCCCCTCACCCGCCTGTTCCCCTATCTGATGCGCTATCGCGGCCTCGTCACCGGCGCGCTGGTCTTTTTGATGATGGCAGCCGTCGTCACGCTGATTCTGCCCGTCGCCGTCCGGCGGGTGATTGACCACGGCTTCACCGCCGCCAATCCCGGCGTGATCAACACCTATTTTCTTGGCCTTGGCGTGATGGCGCTATTGCTCGGCCTATCCTCGGCGCTGCGCTATTTCTTCGTCATGTCACTGGGAGAACGAATTGTCGCTGATCTCAGGCGGGATGTCTTTTCCAATGTCATCCGCCTGTCGCCTGCCTTTTTCGACACCAACCAGTCCGGCGAGATCGTCTCGCGGCTGACCGCCGATACGGTTCAGGTGAAATCCGCCTTCGGCTCCTCCGCCTCGATTGCGCTGCGCAACGTTATTATGGGCATTGGCGGCCTCGGCATGATGATCTGGACCTCGCCACGGCTCTCGATTCTCGTCATCATCGTCATCCCGCTGATTGTCATCCCGTTGATCGCTTTCGGACGCAGTGTGCGCGGTCGCTCACGCACCGCTCAGGATGAGCTGGCTGCCGCCGCCGCATTTGCCGGTGAAACCATCGCCGCCACGCGCACCGTGCAGTCCTTCAACGGCGAAGACATGGCCGCACGCCAATATGCCGGCGCAGTTGAAACGGCCTTCAATGCCGCAAGAACCGCACTCAGGGCCCGTGCCGTCCTGACCGCAATTGCCATCAGCATCGTCTTCTGTTCCATCACCGCCATTTTATGGTATGGCGCTCACAGTGTTCTTTCCGGCACCATGAGCGGTGGCACGCTCGGCCAGTTCCTGCTTTACGCGGTGCTTTCCGGCAGTGCGCTCGGCCAGCTCTCGGAAGTCTGGGGCGAGGTCTCGCTTGCAGCAGGCGCCGCCGACCGCCTCAGCGAGCTCCTGTCGGAACCCTCCGCCATTTCTGCGCCAGCCAACCCCATCGCCCTGCCGGAGCCTGCCTCGGGCGCAATCAGCATCGCCAATGTCGCATTCCACTATCCGACCAGCAATGCCGAACATGGCGCTCTTAAGGGCATGTCACTCGCTGTCAGCCCAAGTGAAACCGTTGCCATTGTCGGCCCGTCAGGTGCCGGCAAAAGCACATTGTTCTCACTGCTCTTGCGCTATTACGACCCGGTCGCCGGTTCGATCCGCCTTGATGGCGTCGATCTGCGCGAGGCACGCCCGGAAGATGTGCGCGCCCGCTTCGCCCTCGTGCCGCAGGATGTGGCAATCTTCGCTGCCAGCATTTTCGACAATATCGCCCTTGGCCGTCCAGGAGCCAGCGCCGAGGATGTCTATGCCGCCGCCCGGGCCGCACAGGCCCATGGTTTCATCGAAAAGCTCGAACACGGCTATGACACCATGGCAGGCGAACGCGGTGTGATGCTTTCCGGCGGTCAACGCCAGCGCATCGCCATTGCCCGCGCCATCCTGCGTGATGCGCCGGTGCTGCTTCTGGACGAGGCAACCTCGGCGCTCGATGCCGAAAGCGAAACACTGGTGCAGCAGGCGCTTGCCGGATTGATGAAGGGCCGCACCACGCTGGTGATTGCCCACAGGCTGGCAACCGTGCTCAATGCCGACCGCATCATCGTCATGGATGGCGGCCAAATCGTCGAGCAGGGCACGCATGATACGCTTGTCGCCAAGGGCGGGCTCTATGCCCGCCTGGCAAGGCTGCAATTCGATGTTGAAACGCGAACAGGAACCGAGGGTTAACCCTCGGTCCTCTTGCCGCTGGGCATGAAGGTCGCCATGGCGATCAGCACGATGCCGACCCAGACCAGCGGCGACGGCCATTCACCGAAGACCACGACACCAACCATGACCGCCATGGGAAGGGCCGAATGGATCACCGGCGCCAGCACCACGGCATCGGCCATGGAATAGGCCTTCAGCATACCGAAATTGCAGCCATTCATCAAAATCGCCGCCACGATGATAAAGCCCCAATCCGCAAGGCTAACCGAAGACCAGTGCGTGATTGCCGGCCCGGCCATGATGATGGCGGTAACCACATACATCCAGAACAATGCCGGCACGATCTGCTCATTCATCGCCAGGAATTTCAGCACGATATCCTTGGCAGCCAGCGCAAGCGCTGCGGCAATGGCGATCAGTCCCGCCATCTGAAACGTGCCGCCGCCCGGCTGCAGAATGAACAGCGCGCCGGAAATGCCAAGCCCAACCGCCAGAAAACGCCGCCAGTCCGGCCGCTCCTTCAAGAAGATCATCGCCAGCGGAATGATGAAGAACGTCTCCAGCTGCAGAAGCGAAGTCGCTACGGTGAAGGGCAGAAGCTTCAGCGATGTATAGATCAGGAAGGAGACGAGCGCGCCCAGGACGCCACGCAGCAGAAGCAGGCGCGGTGACTGGATACGGAAGCCGGATGCCCCCTTGCGCAGCGCCAGCGGCAGAATGACCAGCGCTGCAGCCACATTTTGCACAAAGATCAGCACCGACGGGTCATGCCGCGCCGTCAGCGTCTTGGTCAGTGTATCGATCGTAGTAAAGGCGGCCACCGAACCGATCATCAGCATGATCGCGATGGTTTTCTTGTCGAAACGCATTCGACCCGAAACCGCCATGGTTTCGTCCGTCATGTAAAGCTTCTCCCGCAGGAAGTCCGATTGTCGTTGATGCTTCCTGGAGAAACCTCGTCCGCTTGTCAGGAAGAACAGCGCAGGAAAAGCGCGGCACTGGCACTTCATGGCCATGCCCTTGCGGAGCCCACAAACTAGAAAAAAAACTTGAGATTTTCAAGCCCTGAGAAAAACCCCGGCCAGAAGGCCGGGGCTTGGAACTTACTTCTCTGTCAGCTTGAACTCGATGCGCCGGTTCTGCGCCCGCGCCTCAGGCGTTTCGCCTTCGGCAATCGGTTCGAATTCGGCAAAGCCTGCCGCCACCAGACGATCGGGCGACACGCCCTGCGAGATCAGGTAACGCACCACGGACGCCGCACGGGCGCTCGACAGTTCCCAGTTATCGGTGAACTTGCCGCCCGGCTTGATCGGCACATCATCCGTATGGCCGTCAACGCGCAGAACCCAGTCAATATCGTCCGGAATTTCCTTGGAAATCTCCAGAAGCGCCGAGGCAAGTTTGGCAAGCTCCTGACGGCCGGCATCATTCAGCTCATCGGAACCGGAGGGAAACAGCACTTCCGACTGGAATACGAAACGGTCGCCGACAACCCGGATATTGTCGCGATCCGAGAGGATTTCCCTGAGGCGTCCGAAGAAATCGGAGCGATAGCGGTTCAGCTCCTGCACCTTCTGCGCCAGTGCCACATTCAGGCGGCGGCCAAGATCGGCGATGCGCGCCTGCGAGTCCTTGTCCTTGGCCTCGGAGACCTGCAGCGCCTCTTCGACGGCGGCAAGCTGCGCACGAAGGGCAGCAATCTGCTGGTTCAAGAGCGCCAGCTGATTCTGCGCCTTGGCCGAAATCTGCTTCTCCGCTTCAAGATCAGAGGACAGGCCTGCAATCCTCGCATTGGCAGCATCAGACACGCCGGAGCCCTGATCGAGCAGCGCCTGCAGGCGAGACTTGTCGCTTTCAGCAGCGGCAAGCGAAGCCTGCAGCGTGGCGATCATGTCATTGGCATCCTGATTATTGCTTTTCTCCAGCGCCAAAAGCTGGGTCAGTTCGGCGATCTGGCTGTTGAGCCGGTTCAGCACCTCATCCTTGCCGGAAATTTCGCGCGTCAGGATAAACTGACCAATCACGAAAACCGTCAGCATGAACATGATGGCCAGAAGCAGCGTCGACAGGGCATCGACAAAGCCCGGCCAGTAATCGACACTGCGGCCGGAACGTCGGTTTCGGGCGAGCGCCATGATCACCGCCCCTCGAGCTTGTCGGCAAGTCGCTGCAGCGTGTGCCTGAGTTCGCGCGATTCTTCCTGCTGCGCCTCAATCCAGTCGCGCAGCATCTGCTGCTCGTTGCGCATGTTCTTGACCACACCCTGAATGCCCTCGGCAAGCTGCGCCATGGCGGGAACCGCGCTCTGCCCAAGACCGCCGCTTTCGGCAATCCGGTGCAGTTCGGCAGCCAAAACCTCGAACTGTTCGCTGGAGCCGGAGGCAACGCCTTCCAGTGCCGGAGCCAGATCGGAAGTCACGTCGGTCATGGTCGACAGCCAGTTTTCCAGTTCCATATAGAAGCGGTTCTGCGCACGGCCGGCCTGCAGATCGAGAAAGCCAAGCACCAGCGAACCGGAAAGACCGAGCAGCGACGACGAGAATGCCGTGCCCATGCCGGACAACGGACCGGACAGTCCTTCCTTCAGCGCGTTCAGCACATCGGCGCTGTCGCCGGAATTGGGATCAAGGCCCTGAATGATCGAACCGATCGAACCGATCGTGTTCAACAGGCCCCAGAAGGTGCCGAGCAGGCCAAGAAACACCAAAAGTCCGACGAGATAGCGCGTGGTATCGCGCTGTTCGTCCAACCGGGTGGCGATGGAATCGAGAATGGAGCGCAGCGAGGACGTCGACAATGCCATGGTTTGGCGCGAGCCGATCAAAGCGCGCATCGGCGCCAGAAGCTTGGGATCGCGGCCGACGCGATCCGCACTGCCAGCAGCGCGGAAGGAATTGAGCCAGCCGACCTCGCGGCGGAGCGCCAGAACCTGGCTGAAGACCATCAGCACGCCGATAATGGCAACGCCGAGGATCAACCCGTTCAGACCCGGATTGGTCATAAAGGCGTTGTGGGCCTGACGATAGAGGATCGCGATGC
Organism: Martelella alba; assembly: GCF_006516955.1. Lineage (GTDB taxonomy): Bacteria > Pseudomonadota > Alphaproteobacteria > Rhizobiales > Rhizobiaceae > Martelella > Martelella alba. The sequence goes on along the minus strand of NZ_VHLG01000007.1, from coordinate 125,924 downwards.
AAAATCCGACCAGAATCAGAAAGATGACCATGGTCCAGAAGAAGGTCATCGGGCTCGACATCTTCTGAGCGAACCCGCGTCGCGAGGTTTCGCGCACATCATACTGCTCGAGTTCGACATCCGACATAGGGCCTCACCTCCGGCAAACCTGATTTCGAAACACCCCCGGGACCATTCAGGCTTTGAAATGAGGGGCGCGCATGAAATGACCGGAACATTGCCTGTTCCGGCCCTCATCAAGCTCTATTCGAAAATGGTGACGAATTGAAGGGCGAAGCCCAGAAATTGCCGTCCTGAACACAATTGTCCAATGGCGGATTATTTTTCCAGACGGCGCTGTATCTGATCCATCAGCGCGATGCGGATCATCTCATTGCCGGCGATCACGCCGCCGCTTTCGAGAATATTCTGTCCGCCCTTCATATCCGAGATGAAACCGCCGGCTTCACGCACAAGAATCAGGCCGGCAGCCATGTCCCAGGCCGAGAGATACTCTTCCCAATAGCCATCAAGACGGCCAGCAGCAACATAGGCCAGATCAAGCGAGGCAGCGCCCATGCGGCGAATACCGGCAACCTCACCCATGACGTGACGAAGCTCCACCAGAAACTTGCCGTGGTGACCGCGGCCCAGATGCGGTACGCCGCAGCCGATGACACAATCGGCAAGCTTGCGGCGGGCGGAAACGCGGATACGGCGATCGTTGCAGAAGGCGCCACCACCCTTTTCGGCAACGAACAATTCGTCCTGCGCCGGATTGTAGATAACACCGGCAACCACTTCACCGGAGCGCTCCAGCGCGACCGAGACGGCGAATTGCGGAATGCCGTGAAGAAAATTGGTGGTGCCGTCAAGCGGATCGACAATCCAGCGATGCTGACCATCGGTCCCCTCTTCCTCGCCACCCTCCTCACCGAGGAAGCCATAGGTCGGGCGGGCCCGCAAAAGTTCGGTCCGCAGGATTTTTTCCGCCTTGAGGTCTGCCTGCGAAACGAAATCGGCCGGTCCCTTGACGGAAACCTGCAGGTTCTGCACTTCGCCGAAATCACGCGTCAGCGAGCGGCCCGCCTTGAGGGCGGCCTGAACCATCACGTTAAGGAGGGCGGAACGGGCCATGAAAGAATATCCTTGTTATTGCGCCATCAGCAAGAGACAGCGAGGAAATGCGGTGTTTTACGGTTCATGAACACAGAATAGGGGCAAATTCAAGTGTGCAAAACCGCCGACATGCCTCAGGCGGCCGCCTGCATGAGCGATTCGACACGATTCCGGCCGGCATTCTTGGCTCGATAGAGCGCCTGATCGGCCTGATCGAGAGCATTGCGCAGCGCGCCATCACCAGCCATGAATGCGGCCACACCGGCGCTGACGGTCACTGAAAAGCGCTCGTCGCCGTGTTCAAATGTCAGTCTTTCGACCATCTTCCGTGCATGTTCAGCCACCTGAACGGCATTCTCAATCAGCGTATCTTCAAGAATGACGGCGATCTCCTCACCGCCATAACGCACCACTGTATCGCTACGGCGCACGCGGCTGGTAATGGTGCCAGCCACCTTGAGCAGCACATCATCACCCCGGGCATGCCCGAATTGGTCATTAATGGCCTTGAAGTGGTCGATATCGAAGAGAATGACACAGATCTGACGGGCATCCCTGGTGATCGAACGTTCCAGCTTCAGCTCGACATCATCCAGGATACGCCGGTTGAACAGATGGGTCAGCGGATCGCGCTCGGCCTCGAAGGCCATGATCCGCATATATTCATTATTCGATCGCGCCGCTTCCAGACACAGTCCCAGCAGCACCACGCCAAGGAAATTGATCGTGATCAGCGGGATCAGCGCCGCGGCGATGATCGCGAAACCAGCGGCAACCCCCATTGCGAAGGCAGAAAAGACCATCATTGAAGCCATGGCCGCCAGAATGAGGAAATGCTTCAGCCGATAGCGCCTCGGACCAAAATACCACAGAAGCATGCCGGCGGCACAGGCGATCACAAGACCGATTGAACCGGCAAAAGCGCCACTGCCGCCAAAGGAGAAACGCGCGGTAACGGCCATGGCAAGCGCGATCAGGCCTGAAATCGGCCCGGCAAAGGGCGAGGCCAGCGCCAGAAAAACGCTGCGCGCATCAAAAAAGACACCGGGCGAGACCTGGATCGGATTGAGCATGGCCAGAACGGCGCCACAGCCAAACAGCACGCCGCTGATCACCACGCCCGAAAACCGTTCCCGGTAATATCGCAGCAAAGCGAAATAACCGAGAACGACCAGAGCGCCGAGCCCGAGGCTCGAAACAAGCTGGGCAATTGAAGTCAGTTGCTGCAAATATGCCAACCTCTATCATGCATCGCCAAAAACCAGAGGCAGGACAGGCTCCCCCAAAAGCTGTCTTTAGAAATACACAATTTACACCCGGCTGAACAGCGTCGAAAATCGCTTAATACTAGAATTTTCCTGCAGCGGTATTGGCCCGCGCTTCGGCCTGTTTCAATTGATCTGCCGGCAATTGCTTCAGAAAGGCCTCAACCTTTGGTTCAGAAAGGCCGGACCGTTTGGCAAGCAGATAGAAGGTTGCAGCCGAAACCGGGTCCTTCTTCGTACCAACACCGTCACGGAACATATCGCCGAGCTTGTTCTGCGCTGCGGGATTGCCGGAAATGGCCGCGCGATGCATCCATTCGAAGGCCTGATCGGGATCCGCCCCCTGCCCGCCGCGTCCATTGACGAGCCGCAGGGCCAGATCGATCTGGGCCGTATCAAGCCCGCCCTTGGCGGCACTGTAAAGCCAGAAGCCGTTGGTGATCCGCTTTTCTTCCGGCAGGCTGGCATCGGCAAGATAGATCTGCGAGAGCGCATATTCCGCCTCGGGAATCCCCGCATTGGCAGCACGTTCATACCACGGCAAAGCGTCATTGGTGCCGTCTGCGCTTCCCTTGCCCTTGGAAATGATAAGCGTGGCCAGATTATAGGCCGCTTCGGCATTGCCCGCCTCGGCCGCCGCGCGCACAAGCGCTTCCCCCTTGACCGGATCCTTGGCGACATCCTGACCGGAAAGCAGCATCATGCCGTAGCGGTTTTTCGCCGCCGGATCATCGCTTTCCGCCGCCATGCGATACCAGTCGGCAGAACGCCCCGCCCGCGCTTTTGAAATGAGATCCTTGTCCAGCATGACCGCAATCAGCGTCTCGGCATCCGCATCGCCGCGATGCGCCCGCTTCAGCGCTTCGGAATAGGCGGTCTGGAACATGCCACGCTGATAGGCGCCATAGGCTTCATCGACGGGACCGTCATAGGTTTTTTCCGGCGGAAGCTCGGGAAGCGGGCTGCCCATGCGATCATAAAGTTCCAGCCCGGATGGCGTGCGTGCAATATTGAGATCATCCGGAGAGACAAGCCGGCTGCCGCGCTCCGGCACGGGGGCTGCCAGCGCTGCCGGGGTATCAACGGTGGATGTCGTTGCATCGGCCTGCGCCAGAGCTGGCGCGGCGATGGCAATTCCGCTCATCAGGAGGGCGGCCGCAAGACCGTTGTTCCGATTCATCATACTGCCATCAATATTCAAATCGTGGCGCTTTTTCGTCAAGCACGGCATTGATCTGGGCAACCATGGCCGCCGGCCCGCCGGGTGCGGAGAAGATGGCGCGGCCGAGCCCGACAAATTCCGCCCATGTAGCGGCAACATCCATGGCGCTTGCGGGATCGCCTCCACCCATCACAATACAGGGAATTTCGACCAGTGAGGCCCACCATTCACCCAGTTCGAGATTTTTCGGATGGGCCTGTGGCCGGCTGTCACCGTCCAGCTTGCCGAAAAGAATATAGTCCGGCGATTTTTCACCGATCTCCAGGGCCTCGTGGCGATCGCCCGAATGCCCGGCGCCAACGATGAATTTCGGTGAGAATTTCTCCACCGCCTCCGCCACGGCTTCCGCGCCACCATCAATATGAATGCCATCGGCCCGGGCGCGCCCGGCAACCCGGCTGTCACCGGCAATGATTGCCGCGGCATCGTAGTTTTGCACCAGAGCCACCAGCTTTTCCGCCCGCATCTGGAATTCATCCAGGCCAAGCGCATATTGCGGAATGATGACAGAGGCGACATCACCGCCACGCAGCGCATCCCCCAGAAGCTTTTCCTGTTCTGCAGCATCTGCGATATCAGGCACGATCAGAACCAGTCGGCAGCGTGTTTCGGCACTTTCCATGTCAGCCTCCCCTGTCCTTTCATTCTCGACCGGCTGCGGCGGGACAGGAGCCGCAGGACCGTGACCAGTGCCGCCTGCCTACCGGGACAGGCGCGACACTCGCAAAACTCCGATAAATCCGTTAGACGTCAGTTTCAACCGAGTCTTTGTCCATATGCTACCCGATCCTTTATTTTATGCAGCCGCCATTCCGGCGGTGATGCTTGTCGGCCTGACGAAAGGCGGCATGGGCGGCGCGCTTGCCCTGCTCGGCGTTCCGATCCTGACCCTTGTTGTCGATCCGGTGACAGCAGCCGCGATCATGCTGCCAATCCTGATCGTTATGGATGGCGTAGCGCTCTGGTCCTGGCGCCATGACAATCACTGGCCGACAATGAAGATCATGCTGCCCGGCGCCATGATCGGTATTGTGCTCGGCTGGATGACCTTTTCCATGGTCCCCTATTCACTGACCAAGCTTCTTGTCGGACTGGCAACCGTGAGCTTCGCCGGCAAATACTTCTTCGATCGCCTCCGGCCGGGGCCGAAGGAAGAGGCCCCGCCTGCTCCGCAGCGCCCTGTCAAGGCGACGGTTTGGAGCCTTGTTTCCGGCTATACCAGCTTCATTTCCCATTCGGGCGGCCCGCCATTTCAGATCTATACGCTGCCGCTGAAACTGGACGTCAGATCCTATACCGGCATGAGCGTACGCTTCTTCGCCATTGTCAATGTCGTGAAACTTCTGCCCTATTACGCGCTCGGCGAGTTACAGGTCTCGAACCTCATCGCATCGGCCAGCCTGCTGCCCGTCGCCATCATCGCCACCTTTCTCGGAGCCCTGGTGGTCAAGCACATGAAGATGGAGGTTTTCTACCCCTTCATGTATATCATGGCCTTCCTGGCGGGGCTGAAACTGGTGGTGGACGGCCTGTAGCAAAAGGGCCGGATCGCTCCGGCCCTGACGGAAAATTATTCCTGTTCGCCAGCGGCGAGCATGCCGAGCGCGATCAGATAGGTATCGAGGATCGCCTCCTCTTCCATGCGTTCCTGCTCGTCCTTCTTGCGCAGAGCGATGATCTTGCGCAGCGCCTTGGTGTCAAAGCCGGTTCCCTTGGCCTCGCCATAGACATCCTTGATGTCATCGGCAATCGTCTTCTTTTCCTCTTCCAGGCGCTCGATGCGTTCGACAAACGAGCGCAGCTGGTCGCGCGCAACACCCTGTGCGTCAGACATGTCTTTCTCCTGTTGGACTGTCATCCTGTCGCTGCCGGCAGTTTTGCGCCGAAAGCGACATATTCAAAAATTCAGAAACGGGCCCTTGCCTGCCGCGAAGTGCCGTCAAGGTCAAGCACTCAAATGGGGCGAAGCCTCATTCGGCGGGTTTGTTCACTTCAAAAGCAGCCTTCTGCTCAGGACTGGCCTCACGCTGGTGAAGCGCCTTCCAGTCATCATAGGGCATGCCATAGACGATTTTTCGGCTTTCTTCCTTCGAAAGGGCAATCCCCTTTTCCTCCGCCGCCTCACGATACCAGTTGGAGAGGCAGTTGCGGCAAAAGCCGGCCAGGTTCATCAGATCGATATTCTGGACATCGCTTCTGTCACGCAAATGTGCGACCAGGCGGCGAAAGGCTGCCGCTTCCAGCGCCTCACGCTCTACTCCATTCAGCTCAGCCATGCTTATCATCCTCTCGTTTGACCCAGCGTTTCAATCCGCCCGGGACCGATAATGACGGATCTCATGTAAGTCATCCTGACCATTGAGTGCGGCAAAAACAGGTGCGAGCCGGTCAATCCACAGATCAATACCGGCCTCATCCGAAATCAGATCCTGCCTTACTTCGAGAAGCGCATGGGGCAGGCCTTTCTGCGAGCAGTGACGATACATGGTGTCGCCCTTGAGCGCGCCATCATAGGGCTCGTTATCGCCGATGATGAGGCCGCCAACCCCTTCAAGCGCGGCAATCAGCGCTCCGGCAGCGCGCGGATCGCTGTCCCATAAAACACCGGCATGCCATGGACGCATGACGCCCTTCCAGGCATGGGTGAAGGAATGGATGGACAGCACCAGCGGCGGCCGACCCAGCGCCGCCTCCGCCTTGCGGAGCGTTTCATCGATCGCGGCATGATAGGGACGATGATAAAGATCGAGCCGCCTTTGCCGCTCCGCCTCGCTCAAGGGGTGATTCGCAGGAATGATCGCACCGTCGGAGATCTTCATGATCAATGTCGGATCATCTTCACCGCGATTTGGATCGATTAAAAGGCGCGAGAAACAGGATATGACAGCCGGGCAACCGAGCCGCATTGCGAGCCCGCGCACCAGTTTTTCAACGCCGATATCATAGGCGATGTGGCGGGCAAAAACGGCAGGATCAAGCCCGAGATTGCCATATTCCATTGGAACCGTGGCCATGGCATGATCGCCGAGCAAAACAATGCCATTGTCATAATTTCCGTCTATTCTCTCAAATGCGTTGACGTTCGGCATGGATATCCGTTGCAGAATTGATGATAATAGCAGTTGATGGCATGGAGTCGGCGCTTTCGGCAAGACGGCTTGACGCCATAGATTCGCCCCGAGGGGCGGCAAAACTGAAAGGGCCATTACAATCGATTGAAGCCGCGTTGACTTTCTCCTACGGTCAACGCAAAAACAAGATAACGACACAAATGCTCAACTCAATGACCCAACACGCTCCCGATACCGGCCGCCGTACCAAGGCCCTTACCCTTCTTCTGAACGTCATGCCGCTCGGAAGTGCGGTCGTGCTCGGCGGTATTCTTGCCGGCTTCGCCGCACCGGGCATCGCCCATGCGGAATTCCGCGTCTGCAACGATACAGCCAAGATCGTTGGCGTTGCGGTCGGCTATCGCGAAGAAAAGGGTTGGGTCTCGGAAGGATGGTGGCAACTCCCGGCCTCCACCTGCGCGACCGTTGTGCCGGGCCCACTAAAAGCACGCTACTACTATCTCTATGCCGAAGACGCGACCGGAGGCGGACGCTGGACGGGCTATACCAATATGTGCGTCGCAGAAGACGAGTTTACAATCGTCGGCGTTCAGGACTGCTTTGCCCGCGGTTACCAGAGAATGGGTTTTAGCGAATATGACACAGGGCGGGAGGAAAGCTGGACTGTGCAGCTTTCCGACAAGCCCAGCACTCAAGAGAGTCAGAACTGATGAGACGTAACAGAAAAGTCAAAATTCTCGCCACACTTGGTCCCGCCTCGTCCGAAGAAGAAGTCATCGAAAAGCTGCACAAGGCTGGCGCTGACGTATTCCGCATCAATATGAGCCATGCAAGCCATGATCTGATGCGTACGCTGATCAAGCGCATTCGGAATGTAGAAGCCCGCTGTGGCCGCCCGATCGGCATTCTCGCCGACCTTCAGGGCCCCAAACTTCGTGTTGGCAAGTTTCTCGACTCCAAGGTCGAACTTGAAATCGGCCAGACCTTCACCCTCGACGATATTGACGAGCCCGGCAACGAAAAGCGCGTCTACCTCCCCCATCCCGAAATCCTGCAATCGGTTCAGCCGGGCCACCGCCTGCTGATCGACGACGGCAAGCTGCAGCTGCGCGCTGAAAAGTGTGATGGCAAGAGCATCGTCTGCACCGTTGTCGCCGGCAACAAGATCTCCGACCGCAAGGGCGTATCGCTGCCCGATACGCTGCTCGGCGTTGGCGCCCTCACCGAAAAGGACCGGCTCGACCTTGATGCCGTTCTCGAAACAGGTGATGTCGACTGGGTTGCGCTTTCCTTCATCCAGCGCCCCGACGATCTGGCCGAAGTCCGCAAGATCGCCCGTGGCCAGGTCGGCCTTCTGTCGAAGATCGAAAAGCCGCAGGCTATCGAACGCATCGATGAGATCATCGAAATGTCCGACGCGCTGATGGTTGCCCGTGGTGACCTTGGTGTTGAAATGCCGCTGGAGGCCGTTCCCGGCCTGCAGAAGAAGCTGATCCGCGCCTGCCGCGCCGCCGGCAAGCCGGTCGTCGTTGCCACCCAGATGCTGGAATCGATGATCACTTCGCCGGTTCCGACCCGCGCCGAAGTGTCCGACGTCGCGACCGCTGTCTTCGAAGGTGCCGATGCGATCATGCTTTCGGCTGAATCGGCTGCCGGTGACTATCCGGTTGAAGCGGTCACCACCATGGCCTCGATCGCCCGCACGATCGAGAAGGAAGCGCTTTACCCGAACATCATCCACGCCCAGCGTCCGCAGCCGGAAGCAACCGGCGCCGACGCCATTTCGCTGGCGGCCCGCGAAATTGCCGAAACGCTGAAGCTGACGGCGATCGTCACCTACACCGCCTCCGGCACCACCGGTCTTCGCGCTGCCCGTGAACGGCCGAATGTTCCGATCATCGCCCTGTCGCCGGTCGTCAAGACCGCACGTCGCCTCGCCATTGTCTGGGGTCTGCACTGTGTCGTCGCCGCCGAGCCGACCGGTCTCGATACCATGGTTGACGAGGCCTGCCGCATCGTCGTTGACGAAGGCTTCGGCAAGCCGGGTGACCGTCTGATCGTCTCAGCCGGTGTACCGCTTGGTACGCCGGGCGCGACCAATATGCTGCGCATCGCCTATATTGGCATGGACGGCCAGTCCGGCGTCTGACCGGATATTCAAAATGCAATGCAGACAGGGCCGCGAGTTTCGCGGCCCTTTTTCATGCTTTTCAGGTCATGGTGAGAATGTGTTCCGCTCCGGGACGATGGACAACGCCTCTTCCAGAAGATCCGGATGCCTCAGTACTTCCCGGCCCTGCTCATCGAAGGGTGTGTCAGGGCACGGCGGCTGACGGTGCTGCGACATGTTCGAAGATGCAACCAAATCGTCAGCACGGGAATGCCGGCGCCTGGAGAACGGCGCGGGAAGCGACATCATCAGCGAGGGCATACTGCTCAGTGGCGAGACGGAAGGCTCTGTATCCTCATCCGGCGCCACATTGAAACCCGCCGCATCTTCATCCAACGGTAAACGCTGCGTCCCTGTCGATGAGACGGGTTCCTGATCCGCCTGAGCCATCAGGGCGCCCAGATTATTTTCAGCATGGGCGCCTTCACTCAACATCGAAATGCGGCCCCTCACAAAATCCATAACCCATTCGTCGGACACCTTGATACGCGGGCGCGCATCGCCTTCCGTACGTCGGGCGTAGAAGACACTCCATCTTGCCGGAGCGGGCCTTTTAGCGACGCCAGCTTCCAGACATCTTTCTGTATCTTCAATGCTGCCACGGCGTTTACGCGACTGGGGCTTGATATCTTCAGGGGTCCCCTCACTGCGCTCCGCTGCACGCGTTTCAACATGCGGCTGAACGAATGGTTTCAATGCCATGGCAATCTCCTGCGCTATGTCTTCTCTGTCGCTTTTCAAGAAAGCGCAGGCTAGCCAGAAAGTCACATAAGCCAAAATCGCTTCCGCCTATATTGCGGCGAAACCCGGCCCGTCTGCTAAAATCCCCCGACCGTGCCGCCATCGACAAAGGTTACGCCGACGGAGGCCTTGATGACCGGCGCGTCTGGATATTCGATCCGGCGCTTCATCAGGCGGATGGCCTCCTCGCCGAGCCCGGCCCGCTCATAGCGGACAGTCGCGAGCCTCGGCGTGGTCATCGCCGACCAGCTGATGTCGTCAAAACCGATAATGGAGAAATCGTCCGGCACGGTAAGCCCGCATTCGCGCGCAGCCTGCAGAATGCCGATCGCCATCAGATCATTGCCGCAAACGATCGCGGTCCAGTCCCAGCTTTCACGGCTTTCGAAATAGCGCTTGAAATAGTCCATCGCTGTCTCATGGCGATCATAGCCAATGACCACCTGCTGACCACTGGCATCGGGGCATTCAGCAATCGCATCGTAGAAACCACGCAACCGTTCGCGCGGGGAATACCGCAAATTGCCTGCGACAAAGAGGATATTGCGATGACCAGCGGCCAGCATTTTTCGTGTCGCAAGCTTGGAACCTGCATAATTGTCAACGATCACACTATCAAAACGCATATCAGCATCGATATTGTTGACCAGAACAAGACTGCCGCTTTCCTGAAAGAAGCGTGCAACCTCCGGAACAGGGTCGACATAGAACATGAAGGCGGTCGCCGTTCCGTGATAGTCGGCAGTCTCCCGGATCAGCGCCAGATCAATATCTTCCTCCGGCAGAAGCTTGGGAAACAGTTCGAACGCGTTTTCTGCTGCCGCAGCTACAATACCGTCATAGGTTTCCTGAAAGATCGGATGCAGGCCACCGGTGACCGGGTGCATCGGCAGATAGACCACCGCCTTGATCGCAGGCGCGGTAAGCTGCACGGGCGGACGCTCGGAATAGCCAAGTTCATCGGCGATCCGCCGGATCCGCTCGCGCACCTCCGGCGAGATGCCATGTGCGCCGCCAAGGGCACGCGAGACGGTGCTGATGGAGACATCGGCAAGCTCGGCAATATCGGCCTGATTGATGCGCCTGGCCCGTTCCTTCATCCTGCCTCCACCTTCCTGTCGCATGTTCTGACAGCAATCACCTTATCGCAGGCCATGACGCACTCCCTTGCGCTTGACCAGCCAGAACCAGATTACAAGCATCGCCGCAATACCGCCAAGTAGTGCGCGCTGCAAGCTCAGCGCATCCCCCACGCCGCCGAGAATGACAGCGCCTAGCGCCGGGCCGACGCGGAAAATGATACCGTGGATGGACATGACCCGGCCACGCAGATGGGCTGGTGAACCGAGCTGCAGCACCGTCTGCGAGGCGACGCCGCCCGCGGCAAGCGCCCCGCCGAACACGGCAGCACCGAAAAGCGCGACAGACGGCGAGGATGTCAGCGCCAGAACCAGCGCCCCCATAACGGCCAGCAGCGTGCCCCAGACGGCAAGCGGTACCTGGCCGCGTTCTCCGCCGACCATGTTTATGACACCGGCAATGATCGCGCCGAACCCCATGGCGGAAGACAGCCAGGCCAGCGTTTCCGCTCCGCCGCCAAGAACCGCATCCGCCAGTTCCGGCAGAAGTTCACTGATCGGCCGAATCAGGAAGGCGGCCGTGGCATAGAGCAGAAAAACGAAATAGACCGTCGGCTCCGTCACAATATGGCGCGCACCCTCGCCAATCTGGCTGAAGATCGAGCCGGTAGGCGCCAGACGCGGCACAGCGTTGAAATGCACCACCAGAAGCGACAGAAAGAACAGCCCGGCGAAGAAGGCCGTCACCGTCAGCGCCACGGACGAACCGAAGCCCGCAATCAGCCCACCGGCAATGGCCGGGCCTGCAAAACGGGCAAGATTGAACAGGATCGAGTTCAAAGAGATCGCCGTTCCGAGCTCCTCCCGGTCGACAAGCCCGGTAATCGCCGCCTGGCTTGCCGGCTGGGCAAAGCCGACAATCACACCATTACAGGCGAGTAGCGCCAGCATGATCGGGATCGACAGCAGGCCCTGAAGATCCATCACCGCCAGGGCGGAATAGATGCAGACCGTGGAAAACTGGATCCGCATAAGGAGGCGGCGCAGATCGGCCCGGTCTGCAATGACACCGGCATAGAGACCGACCAGAACAGTCGGCACCATTTCAGCCGTCACCGCCAGGCCGACCCACAGGCTCTTGCCGGTCATTTCCCAGGCGAGCCAGGCGATCGTGGTTTTCAGCATCCACTGGGCAAGCAAGCCCGCGCAATTGCCAAGCGTATAGAGCCCGAAGTCGCGCCGGCCAAACAGCGAGCGAAGATTTGTGGATGCAGACATTTTCAGAAAACCTACCGGGTCAGACCACGTGCATCGACTCGCCACGTGAGACATTCATCGCCCGCCTTGACGAAGATGGTATCGTGGAGATTGGAAACCGGACAGACGTGATTTGGCACAACATGCAAGATCTCACCGATTTCCGGCTTTTTCTGACAGGCGGAAAGGTCGACCATGCCATGTTCCTCCGTCAGCCGGACGATAACCGCATCGGGATATTCACGAATCAGGCCATGTCCCGGACCGCCTTTGCCCGAAGGATCGCTGGTGAGAGACTTCGTGCCGGCATCAATGATCGCACGATCGGGCTCGGGCCGTGAGACGACGGTGACGATGACATCAAAGGCGCAATCTTCCAGCGTCGCATGACCGGCCCCCATCATCATCCGGTCGTTGTAGATATAGGTGCCGACGCGCAGCTCATCGATGACGCCGAGTTCGTGAATATGCAGCGACGCAGGCGTACCACCGCCCGACACCATCGGGATTGGCAGACCGGCGGCCTCAAAGACGGGGCGCGCCGCCTTGACGAAGGTGGCAGACGCCTCATTGGCCGGATAGGTCATCAGCCCGGAAAAATGCAGCCCCGGCTCTGCGTCAACCCTTTGCGCCAGCCGCAGCGCTTCAGCGACCGACATGACGCCGGTGCGCCCCATGCCGCTGTCGAATTCGACCAGAACAGCAATCTTGGCAGCGGCCATCCGGGCAGCGGATGCGACGGTTTCAAAGGCAACATCATTGTCGATCGCCACCGTCATCTTCACCCGCTTGGCAAGCGCGGCAAGCCGCTTTGCCTTGATCGGGCCGATGATCGGATAGGAGATCAGAATGTCATCAATCCCGGCATCGGCCATCACCTCGGCCTCGCCGAGTTTCTGGCAGGTGATACCGCAGGCGCCGAGCGCCATCTGGCGTCTGGCCAGTTCGGCAATCTTGTGGGTCTTGATGTGGGGACGCAATTTGATGCCATGGGCATCACAATAATCCTGCATCCGCTTCAGATTGGCTTCAACGATTGCCAGATCGACGAGCGGCGCCGGGGTATCGATGTCTTCAATATGCACTGCGATCACCCTTTCAGATGCGCTTTCCCGTCTGGGGATTGAACAGATGCTCCATGCCGAGCTGCGGGCGGACCGAAAGGACCGCATCGCTGTCGACAACGAGGCGATGGCGGAACAGCGCCACCACGCTCTGCCCGCCGATCTTGCCGTAGACATAGGTATCGGCGCCGGTCTGCTCGACCAGATCGACCGCGAGCGGCAGGCCCTCGCCGTCGGGAGCGAGTTCGAAATGTTCAGGCCGGATACCGAGCGTCAGCGTGTCACCCGGCTGCAGCCCCGTGGCGCCGGGTAGTGCAATGGAAATGCTGTCGCCGATCAGCGCGCGCGTCTGACCATCAGACGAGGCAATATTGGCATCCAGCAGATTCATCGCCGGTGAACCTATGAATTTCGCCACGAACAGCGTTTTCGGCGTGTCGTAAAGTTCCAGTGGCGTGCCGATCTGCTCGATATGGCCGGCATTCATCACCACGATCCGGTCGGCAAGCGTCATCGCCTCGATCTGGTCATGGGTGACATAGATGGAGGTGCGACCAACCTTCTTGTGCAGCGCCTTGATTTCAGTGCGCATCTGTACTCGCAGCTGCGCATCGAGATTGGACAACGGCTCATCAAAGAGAAAAAGGCTCGGCTCGCGCACAATGGCACGGCCCATGGCGACGCGCTGGCGCTGGCCACCGGAAAGCTGGCGCGGATAGCGCTCCAGATAGGGCGTCAGGTTGAGAATTTCGGCGGCATGGGCGATCTTGACGTCGATCTCGCCTGCCTTTTCGCCTCTGAGCTTCGGGCCATAGGCGATATTGTCACGCACCGTCATATGCGGAAACAGCGCGTAGGACTGGAACACCATGGCGATATTGCGCCGCTGCGGCGTCACATGGTTGGAGCGATGCCCGCCAATGATCAGATCACCATAGGTCACCTCTTCCAGACCGGCAATCATGCGCAGCAGCGTTGACTTGCCGCAGCCGGACGGACCGACCAGAACGACGAATTCGCCATCCGGGATCATCAGGTCGATATCGTGCAGGACCTGATGATCGCCGTAATGCTTGTTGATCTGCGAAAGAACCAGATCCGCCATCAGATATCCTCCAGCGTCAGCTCGCGTGACATTGCCAGATTGCCAGCCATCAACCCGCCATCAACCGGAAGGGTAACGCCCGAAATGAAGCCGGCATCATCAGAGGCAAGGAAGGTGATTGCCTTGGCAATATCGACCGGCATGGCGACGCGCTTCAGCGGATACCATTTCTTCAACCCGTCCATCACGTCAGGCTTGCGGGCAATGCGATGATCCCAGGCCGGTGTCTGCACTGTGCCGGGGCAAACGATATTGGCGCGGATATTGTGCTCGCCATATTCCGTCGCCATAGTGCGCGTCAGGCTGACAAGCCCGGCCTTGGCAGCGCTATAGGCGGGCTGACCGAAGGTGGCGAGGCCATTGACCGAGCCAACCACAACGATCGCGCCATGTTTTTTAGCCTTCATGCCATCAATGGCAACGCGGATGGTGTTGTATTGCCCGGCCAAATTGTCGGCAACATCCTGACGGAAGCGTTCCGGCGAGGTCTTGTCCATGGTGGTTGTCGCACCGCCGGTATTGGCATTGGCAACAACGATATCGATCGGTCCGAGTTCGGCAACGGCGGCATCGACCGCGGCCTGCAGCGCGTCAAGGTCGATGATGCTGGCAGCAGCGCCGGCAACCGGATAGCCTTCCGCCTTATAGCCAGCAACAGCCGCATCCACGGCTTCGGCCTTGATATCGCTAATGATGACCTTGGCGCCTTCGGCGAGGAAATCCTTGACCACCGCCGTTCCGATGCCACCAACGCCACCGGTCACCAGCGCCACGCGCCCTTCAAGTCTCTTCATGTCAGTTCCCCGTTCTTATTTTATACGGTTTTCATTTGAGGCCATGCATGGCGCGGCCGACCCATTCGAGCCCGCTCGCGCGCACATGACCGTAATTGTAGAAGCCGAAGCCGGAAACCCCGGCATTTTCAAGCGCCGCCACCGTCGCGGCAAAACCGCCCTCGCTGGCGTAATCTGGAACGCCCGGTCGCAGAACGGCGCGGATAGACACATCGTCTCCAGTGCGCGCCCGGATCTCGGAAAGCTCCGTCAGCGCCGTTTCAGCTGGCGGCGTGTAAAAACACACTTCCAGCCCATCGGCGACCTTTGACAGTGCCGCAAGGTCAGACCCTTCCAGATAGCAAAGACCGACCGGCTGATTGACCGAGGGAATGATGTGGATGCTCGCATCCTTGCGCACGGCTTCACGAATTTCGCCGACCAGGCTCGTTACCGCCTCGCAGCGCATGCGGTGATAGGCAGCAAGATCGGCATCCAGCACAAGATCCGCTTCAACCCAGGCGCGGTTGGTGGCAGGATGCGGCTCGTAAGCCGCGTCCATGGCCCCTGCCACATGCTTTTTCACCCGGCCGCGCAGCCCGGCAACGTCAATGCCTGCAAATTTTGCACGGTTTTCGCAATGTTCGCAAAAACAAAGACCAAGCAGCATTTCCGTTCCCGGCATGGAGCCAAGCAGTGCAAATTCATGATGATAGCCGTGACGGAAGGGCAGAAAGCCAGGCGTCTCCAGCGTCAGTCCTTCAACATCATGGGAATTGGCAACATCGCAGCACAGATTACGCGCATAGGCCCGAACGGCAGGATTGGAAGGGCAAAGTGAGTAGACATAGCGATCGCCGAAAGCATTTTCGACCACGCAATCTGGATGCTTTGCGCCAAGGAAACTATTGTGCAGCAGCACGGTCCAGGCGCTGACGGCAACGTCGCTACGGGCACAGAGCCGCTCGAAAAGGTCATTCCCGGCAGCAAAACCACTGGTTTCCGGCTTGATCGCCTCATAACGCGAAGCATCAGAGCGGAAATGCGTTCGCCCATCCTCGGGAAAGAAGATCTTGCCGTGGACGCCTTTGGGTCTGGTAAACTTTCCGGCGTGATAGGCTGCCGCATAAGTGATCGTATTCAGGCCAAGCCGATGCGCTTCATCGACAAAACGGTCATCATCCATCTCCGCAATGTCCCAGCCATAGGCAAAAAGACCGCGGTATTTGTCATCTGCTGTTCCATTCATCGTGGCTTCTTGCCCTCTTTCTGTCCGGCGAATGCTGGCACGGTAACGCAAATTGCGCAATATTTGTTTTTTGCATAATTTTGCATTTCCTGCATTGACGGCAAGGAAATCTTCAGCCTAGGCTAAAGTCGTAGGGGAACGCCGGCACAAGACCGGCTCCAATCTGGAGAAAAATCATGCATCAGCTTTCCACGCGCAAGCTCAAGGGCGCAATGCGCCTCGCACTTGCCGCTTCCACATTCGCCATCCTT
Source organism: Martelella alba (assembly GCF_006516955.1). Classification (GTDB taxonomy): domain Bacteria; phylum Pseudomonadota; class Alphaproteobacteria; order Rhizobiales; family Rhizobiaceae; genus Martelella; species Martelella alba. Next base: position 109,579 of record NZ_VHLG01000007.1, on the reverse strand, counting down.
GCCGCAGGCGCCGCCGAGGCAGGCACCGTGCGGGTGACGATCCCGGAATATTCATCCAACACCATGCCGTATTTCCAGCAGGCCGCTGACGCCTTCATGGCGGCAAATCCCGACACCAAGATCGAACTTGAAATGGTGCCGTGGGCCTCGCTGCAGCAGAAGCTCGTCACCGATATTTCGGGTGGCGTCAACGCCGACCTCGCCGTCATTGGCACCCGCTGGATCCTCGATTACGCCGATCAGGGCGTTGTCGAACCGCTCGACAGCTATATGGACGATGCGTTCAAGGATCGCTTCTTCCAGACCTTCCTGACGCCTTCAGTCGTCGACGGCACCACCTATGGCCTGCCGATCGCCGCTTCGGCCCGCGCCATGTTCTACAACAAGGACCTGCTGAAGGAAGCCGGTTTTGATGCCCCGCCGGCCACCTGGGACGACATGCTGACCGTATCGCGCGCCATCAAGGATCTCGGCAAGGACGGCACTCACGCCTATGGCATTCAGGGCAAGAGCACCGAGACGGACGTCTACTGGTACTACCCGATGTGGAGCTATGGCGGCACGATCCTCAATGCCGATGGCAAGTCGGCCGTCAATTCGGATGCCGGCAAGAAGGCCATGGACATCTACACGACGATGATCAAGGAAGGCCTGACAGAGCCGGGCGTAACCGACTATCAGCGCGCTGACATCGAGAACCTGTTCAAGCAGGGCAAGCTTGGCATGGTCATCACCGGCCCGTTCCTGTCCAAGCAGATCAAAGAACAGGCGCCTGACCTGAACTACGGCCTCGCCGCCGTTCCGAAGGGCACCACCTCCGCGACCTACGGTGTGACTGACTCGATCGTGATGTTCCAGAATTCCAAGGTCAAGGATGAGGCTTGGGCCTTCCTCGACTTCCTCTTCACCACGGATCAGCGCGTCAAGTTCGATCAGGCCGAAGGCTTCCTGCCAGTCAACAAGGAAGAAGCAGCCAACCCGATGTTTGCTGACAATGCAGACCTGAAGGTGTTCACCGACCTTCTGGCAGGCGCGCATTTCGCTCCGCTGGTCGCCGGCTGGGAAGAAATCGCCGACGCCACGATCACCGATCTACAGTCGACCTATCTCGGTCAGATGGAGCCCGATGCGGCGCTTTCCGACATTGAGACCAAGGTCAACGACGTTATTTCGCAGAACTGAGGACAAGGCCGCAATGCCCGCTCATTCCGTATCCGACCCGGAGATGGCGCGTGACGGGGGCATTGCGGCCCCCACTCCCCTCTCACTCTGGTCAAAAAAGCTGGTGCCGCTTCTGTTTATCGGCCCCGGCCTCATTCTCTCTGCCTTCATCATCATCTATCCGGTCTATGCGCTGATCCAGACCTCACTGCGCAAGGTCACGCGCTTTGGCCAGGTGAAGGGTTTGAATGATTTTGCCAATTTTCACGCAGTCTTCTCCGATCCGCTGTTTCAGCAGGCTGCCATCCGCTCGGTCTGGTGGACGCTGCTGGTGGTCGGCGGCACGCTGATCTGCTCGGTCGGCCTGGCGCTGATCCTCAATGACAAGTTCCACGGCCGCGGCTTTGCCCGGGTGATCGTCATGCTGCCCTGGTCGGTATCCCTGTCGCTGCTGACGGTTGTCTGGCGCTGGGCGCTGAACGGTGAGACCGGCTATCTCAACCATCTTCTGGAACAGCTTGGTATCCTGCGCGATCCGGTGGTTTGGCTTTCAAGCGGGACGACAGCCTTCACCGTGATGGTCCTGATCGGTATCATCGTTTCCATCCCCTTCACGGTAACGATCTTCCTCGGCGGACTGTCATCGCTGCCCTCGGATCTCTACGAGGCGGCGAGGATGGAAGGGGCATCGAACTGGCATTGTTTCAAGACCATCACCTTGCCGATGATGAAGCCCTATCTCAACATCGCCATCGTCCTGAACGTGATCTACGTCTTCAATTCCTTCCCGATCATCTGGATCCTGACGGAAGGCGGCCCAGCCAATTCAACCGATATTCTGGTGACCTATCTTTACAAGATCGCCTTCAAATATGGAAAGCTCGGCGAAGCGTCTGTCGTATCGCTCTTGATGTTCGTCTTTCTGACCATCTTTGCCATCATCTATCTGCGCCTCGTTCGGGAGGAAAAAAATGGCTGATGCCCGTCGCTCCCTGATCTACTGGATCATTCTGTCTCCGCTGGTCGTCATCAACCTGTTCCCCTTTGCGGTGATGATTTCGACGTCACTGACACCGGGCGACGAGGTCCTGTCCGGCGATCCGCGCTGGATCCCGAGCCATTTTGCTTGGGTCAACTTCAAGGACATGTGGCAGACCGTCGGTTTCGGCGAGGCGCTTACCAATTCGCTCGTTGTCGGCGTACTGACGACGGTTCTGACCATCCTCGTCTCGGTGCCTGCCGCCTATGCCATGGTGCGGCTTACCTTCAAGGGCAAGTCCACCTTCCAGACCTTCCTTCTGGTGACGCAGATGTTTTCGCCGGTGGTGCTGGTGATCGGCCTGTTCCGGCTCGTGGTCGGCATTGGCGCGCTCGATTCGCTGATCGCCCTTTCGGTACTCTATTGCTGCTTCCACATCGCCTTCGCCGTCTGGATGCTGCGTTCCTATTTCGCCTCCATTCCCGTCGAGCTGGAACATGCCGCCTGGCTTGAAGGCGCCTCGCCCTTCCATGCGATCCGCACCGTGTTCGTTCCCATGGCCGCCCCCGCTGTGGCGGTAACGGCGCTTTTCACCTTCATCGGTGCCTGGAACGAATATGCGCTGGCACTCGCCATCTTGCGCTCGTCCGAACATTACACCCTGCCGCTGAAGATCGCCGCCCTGTCGTCCGGCCGCTACCAGATCGAATGGCACCATGTGATGGCCGCGACCTTTGTCGCCACCATTCCCGTCGCCATCCTGTTCATGTGGCTGCAGCGGCACATGATCACCGGGCTCTCCGGCGGCGCGGTAAAGGGATGATCCTTTTCATTTCAAGACTGTGAGTTAAGACAATGTCCGAACTGAAACACTTCCACGCCCCCGAAACCTCGCCCAGCGCGGCACCGCTGAGCCCCGCCGTTCGCGCCGGTGACTTCGTCTATGTCTCCGGCCAGGTGCCGGTCTGCGCGGATGGCTCGATCGCCCCGCACGATATCGAAGCCCAGACGACCCAGGTGATGAAGAACATCGAAAAGGCGCTGAAGCTTGCTGGCTGCGAGATGAAGGATGTCTGCAAGACGACTGCCTGGCTTCAGGATGCCCGCGATTTCGGCCGCTTCAACAAGGCCTATGCTGCCTTCTTCGAGCCCGGAAAATTCCCGGCCCGCACCACCAGCGAGGCACGTCTGATGATCAACATTCTCGTCGAGATCGAGGCGATCGCCTACAAGCCGCTCTGAGCGGCCGGGCTTCCTCGAACCAAAGAAACGACACAGATCTGCCACCGCCTCTGCGTGGCAGAGCTCTAACGGAGTCACTTCAATGACCACCAAAACTGCGTCCGCACCCTATGATCTGATCCTCAAGGGCGGTCGTGTGCTCGATGAACGAAACGGCATGGATGGCATTTTCGACGTCGCGGTCACGCATGGAAAGATTGCTGCGGTCGCGGCCGATATCAGCACCGAGGGCGCAAAGCGGGTTGAGGATGTGACGGGCAAGCTGGTTGTGCCGGGCCTGATCGACCTGCATACCCATGTCTATCACAAGGCGACCTCGCTCAGCGTCGATCCCAACATGATTGCCCGCCGCTCGGCCATGACCACGCTCGTCGATGCTGGCAGTGCGGGTGCCGGAAACTATGACGGTTTCCGGGACTATGTCATGGCCAATTCGCCCTATCGCATTCTCGCCTTCCTCAACATTTCGTTTCCCGGCATCTTCGGCTTCGACAAGGGGCTGTTCATCGGTGAAGCCACCTTGCGCGAAATGCTGCCGGTTGATCGCTGCGTTGCCAAGATCGAGGAAAACCGCGACAAGATCATCGGCGTCAAGGTCCGTATCGGCGGTCCTGCGACCGGCGAACTGGCGCTCGGTGCGCTCGAACTGGCGCTGGAAGCGGCCGACAAGGTCGGCCTGCCGCTGATGACCCATATTGGCGGCCCGCCGCCATCCTATGCCGACGTCGTCTCGATGCTGCGCCCCGGCGATATTCTCACCCATTGCTATCGTCCCTCGCCCAATTCGGCGCTGACCGAGGATGGCGAGATCCTGCCCGAGATCATCGCGGCGCGCAAACGCGGCGTGCTGTTCGATATCGCCCATGGCATGGGTGCCTTTTCCTATGAGACCGCCGAACCGGCAATCCGTCAGGATTTCCTGCCCGATATCATATCCTCCGACGTCCATGTCGTTGCCGTCGAAGGACCCGGCTACGACCTCCTGCATGTGATGAGCAAGCTCTATAATTGCGGGCTGTCACTCCCCGACGTCATCGGCATGTCGACCAGCCGCCCGGCGCTTTCGATCCGCCGCCCCGATCTCGGCCATATCGGCGTCGGAGCCAATGCCGATATCACCGTACTGGATGACTGCGAGGCCGACTTCATTTTCTCCGATGTGCGCGGAACGGAACGTCCCGGAAAGCGTATGCTGCAGCCCGTCGCCTGCTATCTCGGCGGCAAGGAGATGGAAGTGGGCCGCAGGCCTTTCGAAGAGCGTTTCCTGACACGCTGCGCCTGCTGCTGAGGACGACCATGACAAGACCGATGATCGAGATCTGCGTCGAGGGTCTGGAACAGGCGCTTGCAGCAGAAGAGGCAGGTGCCGAACGCATCGAGCTTTGCGCAGCACTTGCCAGCGAAGGCGGGATCACGCCTTCGATGGGCGAAATCCGGCTGGCGGTCGCGCGCCTTTCCATACCCGTCTTCCCGATCATCCGTCCGCGCGGCGGCGATTTCTGCTACAGCGACGCGGAGTTCGACGTGATCCTGGCTGATATCGCTGCGGCCAAAGAGGCGGGCGCGGCGGGCGTGGTGACCGGTATTCTCACCGAAGACGGCCGCATTGATGTCGATCGCATGAAAAAGGCCGTCGCCGCTGCCCGGCCGATGGGCGTGACCTGCCACCGTGCCTTCGACATGGCCCGCGATCCGCTAGAAGCGCTTGATGACCTGATCGAAGCCGGGGTGGACCGCCTATTGTCCTCCGGTCAGCGCATCACGGCGGAGGCAGGAAAAGACATTCTGAAGACCATGATCGCCCATGCCAATGGCGGGATCATCATCATGGTTTGCGGCGATCCCGATCCGCAATCGCTCTTTGCCGAGGGCAGTCCCGTCACCGGCATTGATTTCCATTTCGGCGCCACTGCCTTTTTCGACAGTCCAATGCGTTACCGCAACCCGCATGTCTCCATGGGCAAAGGCACCGAGGACCGGGAATATCGCCGCGTCAGGCTGGACGGCGAGGCCGTTCGCGCAAAGGCTAAGGAACTCAGGGACCGGTTCTGAGCCTTTTCCTATCTGCGGCTGAACCGCCCCGGCGGCATGCCGACATGACGGCTGAAAGCGGTTGAAAAGGTGCTGGCGGAGCCGTAGCCGATCCGCTCGGCCACCTGATCAAGCGCCAGACGCCCCTCCCGCAGCAGGTCTTTGGCAATGGTCATGCGCCAGGTCAGCAGATACTCCATCGGCCTGACACCGACGACAGCAGCGAAACGGCGGAAAAAGCTTGTGCGCGACATGCCCGCCACCTCCGCCAGAGCGTGTACGGTCCAGGCCCGTTCGACCTCGGCATGGATCTGACGCAGCGCGAGCGCGATGCGCGGATCGGCAAGCCCGCGCAACAGGCCCGGCCGGCTCTTTTCTGCCGGGATCGACCGCAAGGCCTCGACCAGCAGAATTTCGACCAGCCGCTCTAAAATGAGGTCACGGCCGATATCATCGCGGGCGGCCTCCTCCCCGACATATCGTACCAGCTCCGCCAGTCGCGGAACCCCACGGATATGGATCATCACCGGCAGCAGCGAGACAAGCAGACCGGCATCTGGCGAGGCAAAGGAGAAATAGCCGCCGAACTGCCGGAGATCCGGCGGACCATCCTTGCGCCCGTAGCGCACGTCACCAGTTGCCGTTAATGCCATATGCGGATCGCGGTGAACCGGCTGGGCCGGCTCCAGCCCTGCCATGGTAAAGGCCGGCGTTGCTGGCAGCAGCACGAAATCACCGGTTTCGAGAAGAACCGGCACCTCACCATCCACCATCAGCCGGCAGCAGCCTTCCGTGACTGCGCAAAAGCCGGGCGCACCAAATGCCGCATAGCGAACCGCCCAGCGCCCTGCCCCGCTGATCCCTTTAGAGAAGACCGCGCTCGGCCGCAGCAGCCTGACAATTTCCGTGAGCGGATCGGACAATTGGAACCTTTGCAAATAATATTGGCACTATTCATTGATGATCGTTCCAGTGTTATCGCTAAATTCGTTCCCGTCAACACGAGAACGAAAGGAAACCGACATGAAAACCGTCCTCATCACCGGCACCTCATCCGGCTATGGCCACGAAACCGCACTGCATTTTCTGGCTCGGGGCTGGAACGTCATCGCCACCATGCGCAATCCCGATGCCACGCTTTTCCCGGCCTCAGACCGGTTGCGCCTTCTGTCACTCGACGTGACCCGTCCTGACAGTATCACCGGGGCAATTGATGCCGCTGGCGCAATCGACGTGCTCGTCAACAATGCCGGTATCGGTGTCGTCGGCGCGTTTGAAGCGACACCGATGGCGCATATCCGCAAAGTGTTCGAGACCAACACATTCGGCATGATGGCGATGACCCAGGCAATCATCCCGGCAATGCGCAGGCGCGGCTCAGGGATCATCATCAATGTCACCTCCAGCGTCACGCTCGCCCCTATGCCGCTTGCCGCCGCCTATACCGCCAGCAAGCAGGCCATAGAGGGCTTTACCGGCTCGCTGGCGCATGAACTGGCGGGTTTCGGGATCGCCGCCAAGCTGGTGGAGCCCGGCTATGCGCCAACAACCCGCTTCGCCGCCAACACCGATATTCCGGTGATGGATCTGATTCCGGAAGCCTATGCGGGTTTTGCCGGACCGATCTTTGCCGGATATGCCAGCCCGGCGTTAACGACGAAGGAAAGCGATGTCGCAGATGCCATCTGGCAGGCAGCAACCGATGGCTCACCACGCCTGCGTTATCCGGCTGGCGCCGATGCCATGGCACTGGCAGGATAAATGGCGCGGTCTTGTGGCGGTTGGCAAAGCAATGCCGCCGCCATATGCGTCAGGCAAGCATTCCGTTGACCCGCCCCTTCCCTTCAAAAATGAAATATACCTTTCATTTTCATGCGATTGCGTCGCACGCGCGCGCGAACGAAAAAGGCATAAACGAACCAATCGCAGACAAATTCAAAGTCATAGGGAGACTGAGATGATTGAAGCCGAAGGTCAGACGCGCCGCTGGTGGAAAGAGGCCGTTGCATACCAAATCTATCCGCGCTCCTTTGCCGACAGCAATGGCGACGGCATAGGTGACATTCCCGGTATCATCGAAAAGCTTGACCACATCGCCGGTCTCGGTATCGACGTGATCTGGCTTTCCCCGCATTTTGACAGCCCCAATGCCGACAACGGCTATGACATCCGCGACTATCGCAAGGTGATGACCGAATTCGGCACAATGGCCGACTTCGACCGGTTGCTCGCCGCGATCAAGGCGCGCGGCATGCGCCTGATCATCGATCTGGTCGTCAATCATTCGAGTGATGAACACGAATGGTTCGTCGAAAGCCGTTCCTCGCGCGACAATCCCAAGCGCGACTATTACATCTGGCGCGACGGATCAAAGGGCGTGCCGAATAATTTCATCTCCTATTTTGGTGGATCGGCCTGGGAGAAGGATGCCGCAACAGGCGATTATTACCTGCATTACTTTGCGAAGAAGCAGCCGGATCTCAACTGGGACAATGACGCCGTGCGGGCCGAGGTCTATGACCTGATGCGTTTCTGGCTCGACAAGGGTGTCTCCGGTTTCCGCATGGATGTCATTCCCTTCATCTCGAAAAACTTCGATTTCCCGGATATGACACCGGACGAGATGAAGGATTTTGCCCATGTCTATGCCGCTGGCCCGCGCCTGCATGAATATCTGAAAGAGATGAACCGCGAGGTGCTCTCACATTACGATGTCATGACGGTGGGCGAGGCCGCAGGCGTTCACGATGTCGAAACCCCGCTTTTCGTCGATGAAGCGCGCGGCGAACTCAACATGATTTTCAACTTTGCCGTGGTCACGCTTGATCGCGATGGCTGGCGCTGGAAAGAGCGTAAGCTCACCGACATGAAGGCAACCTTTGCCCGGCTCGACCGTGCCGTTGGTGCTACGGGGTGGAACACGGTCTTTCTCGGCAATCACGACCAGCCGCGCGCCGTCAATCATTTTGGTGATCCCTCGCCTGAATATCGCGTACTCTCCGCCAAGGCGATTGCCACCATGATGCTGACCATGCGTGGCACGCCCTTCATCTATCAGGGCGAGGAAATCGGCATGGTGAATTATCCCTTCACCGACCTCGACCAGTTCGACGACATCGAGGTGAAGGGCTTCCGCCAGGATTTTATCGACACTGGCAAGGCAACGCCCGAAGAGCTGCTCGAAAACCTCAACAAGGTCTGCCGCGATCACGCCCGCACGCCAATGCAGTGGGATGACAGCGCCCATGCCGGTTTCACCACGGGTGACAAAACATGGCTGCCAGTCAATCCCTGTTACCCGGATGTAAACGCCGCTGCTGCGCGGGCTGACGACAACTCGATCTACCATCACTATCGCCGGCTGATCACGCTGCGCCACAAGACGCCCGCCCTCATCTATGGCCACTATGCCGATCTCGCACCGGCAGATGAGCGCCTTTATGTCTTCGAACGCAGGCTTGGCGATACCCGGCTCGTGACCGCGATCAACTTCACCACAGAGCCTGCCGAAATCACCATTGACGGGCTCGCTGGCGCAGAAGTGGTAAGCGCCAACACGGAAAACCGGACCATTGGCGGCAACAGGCTGACTTTGGGTCCATGGGAGGCGCTGGTACTGCGCTGCCTCTGACGCAAACGCAAAAGCCGAAACGAAAACACCGCCCCGAAAGGGCGGTGTTTTGCATTTCAGCGAGCGCTTGGCTTCAGACCAGACGGCCGTGGCAGTGCTTGAATTTCTTACCCGAGCCGCAGGGGCATGGATCATTGCGCCCGACATGCTTCCACTCCTCGGGGATCTCCTCCACAAGGCCGGCGGCGACAGCTGCGGCAGCGCCGGGTGCTGGGGCCTGTGCAACCTCGTCCTCTCCAGTATCCGGATTGGTGTGGTGAGCCTGAAGCTCAGAGGGCTGCGGCGGCGCAACCGGGGCCTGCGGCGGCTGCGGCGGGGTCGCCTCACGCACCAGCTGCACGCGGGAGAGCTGCGAAACGGCCACTTCGCGCATATTCCCCAGCAGCGCCTGGAACAGTTCAAAAGCCTCACGCTTATATTCCTGCAGCGGATCACGCTGGGCATAACCGCGAAAGCCGATCACCGAACGCAAATGGTCGAGATTGACGATATGCTCACGCCACAGGTGATCCAGCGCCTGCATGACGACCTGACGCTCGACATATTTCAGCACATCCGGGCCGAACTGGGCAGCCTGCTCAATCTGCGCCTGACGTGACGCATCTGCCGCGGCGGTCACGCGCTCAAGAATCTCCTGCTCGGCGATGCCTTCTTCCTTGGCCCATTCCTCAACCGGCAGATTGAGGTTCAGCAGACGCAGGCAGTCTTCCTTCAGACCGGCAACATCCCACTGTTCCGCATAGGCACGCTCGGGAATGCGATGGGTGACGGCATTTTCGATCACCTCTGAGCGCATATCGGCGACAATGTCGGAAATATCATCCGAATCCATCAGTTCCTTGCGCTGATCGAAGACCACCTTGCGCTGATCATTCAGCACGTCATCATATTTCAGCAGGTTCTTGCGGATATCGAAGTTGCGCGCCTCGACCTTCTTCTGCGCCCGTTCCAGTGCCTTGTTGATCCAGGGATGAACAATGGCCTCACCTTCCTTCAGACCGAGCTTCTGGAGCATGCCCTCCATACGGTCGGAACCGAAGATGCGCATCAGATCATCCTGAAGCGACAGGTAGAATTTCGAACGGCCAGGATCACCCTGACGGCCGGAACGGCCACGCAGCTGGTTGTCGATACGGCGGCTTTCATGGCGCTCGGTGGCAATGACGTAGAGACCGCCACCTTCCAGCGCCAGTTGCTTCAGCCTGGCAACATCTTCCCTGATCGCCTGTTCCTGGGCATCGCGCTCAGGACCTGCCGGGGTCACCTTCCAGGGGGTCTCGATTCGCTCGCCCTTGTCATTTGTGGTGACGTCGAAACCAGGCTCAAGATGGCCAAGCTCGGCCAAGATGCGCATATCGACATTGCCGCCGAGCTGAATATCGGTACCGCGGCCAGCCATATTGGTCGCGATCGTCAGCGCACCGGGCACACCGGCCTGAGCAATGATGAAGGCTTCCTGCTCGTGATAACGGGCGTTCAGCACGTTGAAATCGGTGATGCCGTCGCGCTTCAGCGCCTCGGCGAGATGTTCCGACTTCTCAATCGAAGTCGTACCCACCAGCACCGGCTGGCCCTTGGCCTTGGCGATCTTGATCTCTTCGACAATCGCCAGATATTTCTCGTGGACGGTCATATAGACCTCGTCGTCCTCATCGAGACGGGCGATCGGCAGATTGGTCGGTACTTCGACAACATCGAGATTGTAGATATTGCCGAATTCTTCCGCTTCCGTTGCCGCCGTACCGGTCATGCCGGCCAGCTTGTCATACATGCGGAAATAGTTCTGGAACGTGATCGAGGCCAGAGTCTGGTTTTCCGGCTGGATCTTGACGCGTTCCTTGGCTTCCAGCGCCTGATGCTGGCCTTCCGAATAACGCCGTCCCGGCATCATGCGGCCGGTAAATTCGTCAATGATCACGACTTCGCCGTTGCGAACGATGTAATCCTTGTCACGCGAGAACAGCTTATGGGCCTTCAGCGCGTTATTGAGATGGTGAACGATGGCGACGTTTTCGACGTCATAGAGCGAATCGCCCTTCAAAACGCCCTGTGCCTTCAAAAGCTGCTCAAGCTTTTCCATCCCCTCTTCGGAGAAATTCGCCGAGCGCTGCTTCTCGTCGATCTCGTAATCCGCTTCCGCGAGCGTGGGAATAACGGCGTCCATCGCCACGTAAAGATCCGAACGGTCGTCAAGCGGACCGGAGATGATCAGCGGCGTGCGAGCCTCGTCAACCAGGATCGAGTCGACTTCGTCGACGATCGCATAATTGTGCCCGCGCTGAACCATCTCGTTGCGCTGCATCTTCATATTGTCGCGCAGATAGTCGAAGCCAAGCTCGTTATTGGTGGCATAGGTGATATCGCAGTTATAGGCCTCGCGGCGCTGCTCATCCGACAGTCCGTGATGGATAACGCCGGTTTTCATGCCAAGAAAACTGTAAAGGCGGGCCATGGTCTCGCTGTCGCGACGGGCGAGATAATCATTGACGGTGACGACATGGACGCCCTTGCCGGACAGGGCATTCAGATAGACGGGAAGCGTTGCCACAAGGGTCTTGCCTTCACCGGTCTTCATTTCCGCAATTGCATTTTCATGCAGGATCATTCCGCCGATCAGCTGAACATCGAAGGGGCGAAGCCCCAGGACGCGCTTGGATGCTTCGCGCGCCACGGCGAAGGCTTCAACAAGCAGATCGTCCAGCGACTTGCCATCGGCGAGCTGCTTTTTGAATTCCTCAGTCTTGGCTTTCAGCTGTTCGTCGGAGAGAGCCGAAATTTCTGCTTCTCGAGCGTTGATTGCGGCAACGCGCGGTCGGTAGGAACGGACCCGGCGTTCATTGGCCGATCCGAACAATTTGCGGGCTACGCCTCCGAGTGAGACCATTTCAATCGCTCTTTCTGAAAGTTGTCATATTCGCTGCGTACGTAACGCCATACGTTGTTTTTCCTGGCATGCGGACCTGCTTGCCGCCCCTAGTCACTGGACGCAGGCTAGGCAGACAGATAAGAGGGGGGTTAAGGGATGTCAACGACAAACGCCGTTCCATATTGGCCACATTCTTATGAACACGGTCGGGGGGAAGTGAACGGTGCAATGTTTTTCCACCAGTCAGATAAAGGTGTTTTCATGCAAAAACGATATTTGGTAGCCGCTGCGCTGCTGGCGACGACCGTCGGTTTCGGCCTCCCCACTTTCGCACAGGACGCAGCGCAGCCGGCCACCGACGCCACGCCTGCACCCGCAGCCGATGCTAGCGCTGCCGCCCCCGCCCCTGCTCCTGAAACCGTGATCGCAACCGTCAACGGCCAGGACGTTCACCAGTCCGAGCTTGACGCAGCAATTGCTGAATTCAAGGGCCAGGTCGGCAACATGCCCGCCGAGCAGTTGAAGGCGCTGGCGCTTTCGAGCCTGATCAACATGAAACTGATGGCAAAGGCTGCCGAAGAAGAAGGCCTCGACAAGACTGACGCTTTCAAGGCGCGCATGGCCGAGCTGCGTGACCAGGAACTCTACAACGAGTATTTCCAGGCCCATGTCGACGCGGAAGTGACCGACGCCATGGTCAAGGCCCGCTACGAAAAGGAAATCGCAGCTGCGCCCAAGCAGGAAGAAGTCAAGGCCGCGCACATTCTCGTCCAGAGCGAGGATGAGGCCAAGGACATCATCAAGCAGCTTGATGACGGCGCAGACTTCGCCGAACTAGCCAAGGAACATTCGAAGGATTCCAACGCCTCCGACGGCGGTGATCTCGGCTATTTCTCCAAGGGCCAGATGGTTCCGGAATTCGAAAAGGCTGCCTTCGCGCTGAAGCCGGGACAGTATACCGAAACCCCGGTCAAGACCCAGTTCGGCTACCACATCATCAAGGTTGAGGACATTCGCGACAAGCAGCCCGTGCCTTACGAGCAGGTTGCCCCGCAGGTGCGCCAGATGGTGGTGCGCGATAAGTACATGGAAGCCATGGACGCACTGAAGCAGGGAGATACGGTCGTTATCGAAGATAAGGACTTGCAGAAAGCCTACGACGACGTCAATAAACAGCAGCAGGCACAGCAGTAAGAGCCTGACCGCGGCCCGCTCTGATCAAGCGGGCCGTTTCTCCATCCAGAACGGAGCCATCATGTCGTCCGCCATTTCGCCCCTTGCACCCAAATCCTATCCGCCCATGCCGCCCGTCAACGGTGTTCGCCTCGCAACGGCCGCCGCTGGAATCAAATATAAGGGCCGCACCGATGTCATGATGATGGTCTTCGATGCACCGGCAAGCGTCGCTGGCGTCTTCACCCGTTCGAAATGCCCCTCTGCCCCGGTTGATTACTGCCGGCAGAACCTCGTCCATGGCACCGCCCGCGCCGTCGTCGTCAATTCCGGTAATGCCAATGCCTTCACCGGCAAAAAGGGCGCCGAGGCCACCCGGTTGACCGGTGAGGCCGCCGCTGCCGCTGTCGGCTGCGCCACAAGCGAGGTCTTCCTCGCCTCCACCGGCGTTATCGGCGAACCGCTGGATGCCTCGAAATTCCTGGGCGTGCTTGACAATATGGCTGGCGCGGCCGTTGAGGATTTCTGGTTTGATGCCGCCAAGGCCATCATGACCACCGACACCTATCCCAAGCTTGCCACGCGTGGTGCAACAATTGACGGGGTTTCCGTCACCATCAACGGTATGGCCAAGGGCGCGGGCATGATCGCACCCGACATGGCGACGATGCTGTCCTTTATCGTCACCGATGCCGCGATTGATTCATCGGTACTGCAGGCACTGCTGTCGGAAGGCGTCGGACCTAGCTACAATTCCGTAACCGTCGACAGCGACACCTCGACCTCGGATACCGTGCTGGCCTTCGCCACGGGGGCCGCAGCCAAGGTCGGCCAGACGCCCGTGACCGATGTCGCCGATCCCGCGCTTGACGATTTCCGCGCTGCCCTTCATGCCCTGATGATGGATCTGGCCCTTCAGGTCGTGCGCGACGGCGAAGGTGCGCGCAAGCTGGTCAAGGTTCTGGTGACCGGCGCTGAAGATGATCAGGCCGCAGGCGTGATCGCCCGCTCCATCGCCAATTCGCCGCTGGTCAAGACTGCCGTTGCCGGCGAGGACGCCAATTGGGGCCGTGTTGTCATGGCCGTTGGCAAGGCTGGCGAGAAGGCTGAACGCGACCGGCTGGCCATCTGGTTCGGCGATATCCGCGTCGCTGTCGAAGGCGAACGCGATCCGGATTATTCCGAAGAAGCCGCCTCCGACGTCATGAAACAGGACGAAATCACCATTCGTGCCGATATTGGCCTCGGCAGTGGGACAGCGACCGTCTACACCTGTGACCTGACCAAGGAATATGTCGCCATCAATGGCGATTATCGCAGCTAAGCTGCAATCCGGCTTAAGCATGTAAACGCGGACAAGACAGATCCCGGCAGCCCTCGCAGAGCGCCGGGATTTTGGGGATTTTATGCGGTAGTTGTTGCCTCGGACCGAGCATAAATCGATTACAAATTATCTAATATTACGAAAATCAAATATTAACCCGGCAACCCGTTCCCGCCATCAACTTTTTTATTATTCTCATAAGTCAGAAAATGACTATGACTCTTTCTCGTAAAGGATTAACTTAACTTCTCAGTTACGAATATGGGCGAAACGGGAATGACAGCGATATCAACGGCGGGACAGACAGCCAATCGGGCTGCTCCCGGCAGCCGAAACTGTCGCCATCACGATCAAAGGCATGAGCGGGCCCGGCAAAACTGCCATTGAGGACAACAGGTGACGCACAGGATCTCACTGCGTATCTACGTTCTGGCGCTCTTGCTGGCGCTGTTGCTGACGTCACTCGCCGTCATTGTTATCGTCCAGTACAATGCCACGCGAAACATGCTGATTGTCTCTGCCGAGCAGCTTTTCGCCAGGGCCAGCAGCAATACAAGCCAATCTCTGAATGCGATCGGGGAAAAGGCCGCCATGGCTGCCACGCTTGTTTCCAGATCATCGCTGGCTGATGAAACAGATCTTGAGGGCAGAGAGAAATACGCGGCCATGCTGGCTGAAATCCTGCGTCAGGATGAGGCCATCTCTGCGGTTTATATGGGATACCGTGACGGTGACTTCTTCTTGATGCGAAAAGTCACGCCTGGACAAAAAGGCGCCGATCGTCTGGCGGCACCGCCCGACAGCCATTTCCTGCTGCAGACAATCATGCGCGACGGCCCATCCTCACCATTACAGGGACGCTATACCTTCTACGACGCCTCGCTTCACATTCTTCAGAACCGCGTCGAACCGGACTATAGTTTCGATCCGCGACTGCGCGACTGGTACAAGGCCGCGATCAATACGGTCGGCATTCACCAGTCAATGCCCTATGTCTTCTACACAACCGGCGAGCTCGGTCTGACCTTCAGCCGGCAGGATCCGACGGGCTCTGCCGTTGCAGGTGCGGATGTCACACTCGCACAGCTCAACACTATCCTTGAAGATGATCGCCCGACCACATCCTCCGTCGCCGTCATTCTCGGCACGGGAAATCTGGTCGTCGCGAGCAGCGAAGCCGGCAAGCGATCAGAGCAGGCCCTCTCGCCCACAGATGGCTATGCCATGCCGCCTGCCCTTGCCAATGCGGGGAAGCAGACGCTTGATGACATTTTGCAGGCCACGGATAAAGATAACATGGTCTCGCGTGCGCTGATGGAAGGGCAGCAGCGCTGGCGCATTTTCGCCCAGACCTTTTCCGGCTCGGGCTCCTATCGCCTCGTCATTGCCAGCCCGGAAAGCGAATTGACGGCCGAGGCCGAGCGCATTCGCCGCAATCTCCTCTACTGGTGCATCGGGGTCATCGCCGTCTCGATCGCGCTGGCGCTGGTGATTGCCCATATCATTGCCGGTTCCTTGCGCCGTCTGGAAAGCAAGGCGCATGAGATTGGCCTGCTGCGCTTCAACACCCGACACAAGAACCGGTCCTTCATCGTTGAGGTTGACCGGCTCGGCATGGCAATCGACAAGCTGGAAACCACGGTCCAGCGGTTGCTGTCTGTCAGCAAGGCGCTGACTTCGGAAGAGGATTATACCGCCCTTCTCGATCAGATCATGTCCAGCACCGTCGAGGCGACCGAGGCGCGGGGCGCAATCCTCTATCTCACAGGCGCCGATGGCAGACTTGAGCCGGCCTGCGCCATGATGGACGGCAATCATCTCGACCCCGACCAGATCCCCGCTCTGGACCGGCAGCAACGAAATCACCCGGCAATGACAACAGACGGCGCCAGCGGACGGGTTTTCGCAGTCAGCGAAGCAGAGATATCCCGATGGTATACCGGAACGATCCCGGCAGAAGATTTTACACTGATGAGTGTTGGCCTGTCGGACCGCAAAGATCTGCGGCTTGGTGCGCTGCTTCTGTTTCTTGCTCCGAGCAGTGACCCCGGCCACGACCGTGCGGATATCCTCGCTTTCACGACGGCCATTTCCGGTCTCGCCTCCTCGGTCATCGAGACGGCACGGCTGATACACGACCAGCGCAAGACCATTTTCGGCATGGTGGAACTGGTCGCCAGCGCCATCGACCAGAAAAGCCCCTATACCGGTGCCCATTGTCAGCGCGTCCCGGTCTTGACCGAGATGATTGCCAAAGCCGCGATCGCAACGAAGGAAGGGCCGCTCAAAGATTTCAGCATGACCGCCGACGAGCAGCAGTCGCTCAACCTGGCTGCATGGCTGCATGATTGCGGCAAGGTGACGACACCGGAATATGTCATCGACAAATCGACCAAGCTCGAAACCATTCACAATCGTATTCACGAAATCCGCACACGTTTTGAGGTCGCCAAGCGCGAGGCAGAGGTGCATTGCTGGCGAGATATTGCCGAACAGGGGCTGACAGGCGAGGACAGGCAGGCGCGGCTTGACGCGCTTGAGCAGCAATGGGCTGAACTGGACGCGGATTTTACATTTGTCGCCAGCTGCAACACCGGCGCGGAAAGCATCCATCCCGAAACGATTGCACGGCTGAACGCCATTGCCGCCAAATCGTGGACCCGCACATTAAGCGACCGGCTTGGCCTGTCATGGGAGGAAGAGGCGCGCATGGCCAGGACCGATGCACCCGACCTGCCTGTGGCTGAACCGCTTCTGGCCGACAGCCCGAACCATATCATCGAGCGGCAGGAGCGCGACAAGATCGACCCGGACAATCCGTGGGGCTTCACCATCAACGTTCCGACGGTGCTCTATAACCGGGGTGAGATCTACAACCTTTCCATCGGCCGCGGCACGCTGACCGACGAGGAATTCTACAAGATCAAGGAACATGCGGTCTCCACCATACGCATGCTCGACAAGATCCCCTTCCCGGCTCATCTCAACGGCATTCGCTATCTCGCCGGTGCCCATCATGAACGCATGGACGGGAAAGGATACCCCTGCAGCCTCGACGCGGCCGAACTCAGCATCCCGGCGCGGATGATCGCCGTTGCCGATGTTTTCGAAGCGCTGACCGCGGCAGACCGGCCCTATCGCAGGGCCATGCCGTTGTCACGTGCGCTTTCCATCATGTCATCGATGCGGGCAGAGGGGCATATTGATGGCGATATTTTCGCCCTCTTCCTTACCTCCGGGGCCTGCCTCAGCTATGCCAGAGCCAATATGAAGCCCGAGCAGGTCGATACGGTTCGTATCGAAGATTATCTCTAGCGGCTGACCCGGCCGGAGCGACGCACGGATCGACGGGATCATTTGGCAAAACAACCGGATAGATCAGCGATCTCATTCGTTGAGATCGAAAAACGCGCCAGATCGGAAATGCCGCGAATGACATGTTCAGTTGCCGCGCGGCAACACTGCTACGGCCACGGTCATCGCGGTGTTTACAGAGACCGTACCAGGCCTATTATTGCGGTCACAACAATGACTTGGGTTCCGGCACGGAAGCGAAAGACACGTGAATACAGACCTGCCGCTGGTGCGGCGCCTAGAAGCCATGGGCCTCAGAGCATGGCCGGCAAAGACCGTCGTCTACGATGGCGCCTGGCAATACCGGCTGACAGCCGGTCACCCGTCCAAAAGGCTCAACAGCATAACCGTGCTTGATCAGTCGGATATCGCAGATATCGAAATCAGATTGGAGAAAGCCCGCCGCCACTATGCCTCGTTCGGTCGCCAGATGCTCTTGCGCGAAACACCGCTGACGCCGTCAATGCTGATCGAATATCTTTCAGACGAAGGGGCTGTGGCCTTTGACGAGACAATCGTCATGACCCGCGACCTGACACGGTTCAGCAGCGAAGAGACACTGGACCTGCTGCCGAGCCAGGATATCGGGCGTTTTGCCGATGCCGTTCTGGCGGTAAAACCCGAGGACGGGCTGACCAAGCCCGGCCTGGCCGAAGTGGTAACCGGGATTCGTCCGGCCCACGGCTTTTTCATCCGCGAGGAAAGCGATCGAACGCCGCTGGCGGTCGGCCTGTGTGTTCAGGACTTCGAGATGGCTGGCATCGAGCTTCTCGCCGTGTCAGAAGACCATCGTCGGCAGGGCCTGGGACGCAGCATCACGACCGCCATGCTGCACTGGGCGAAAGCCCGTGCTGCACGTCTTGCCTGGCTGCAGGTGACCGGCACGAATACGCCTGCCATCACGCTTTACCGCAATATGGGCTTCACCGAGGCCTATCGTTACCGCTACTGGCGAGAAACAGAGATCTGATGACTGACTTCAAAATCCTGCTGGTTGCCGCCTGCGCCCTCATCGACACCGATGGCCGCATTCTTCTGGCCCAGCGCCCGGAAGGCAAGACGCTGGCTGGCCTTTGGGAATTTCCCGGCGGCAAGGTCGAGCCCGGAGAGACACCGGAGGACTGCCTGATCCGCGAGCTTGAAGAAGAGCTTGGCGTAACCACCAAACCCGCCTGTCTGGCGCCCCTCACCTTCGCCAGCCACACCTATGAGACGTTTCATTTGCTGATGCCGCTTTATGTCTGCCGCCGGTTTGAGGGCATTCCCGAAGGTCGCGAAGGCCAGGCGATCAAATGGGTGCGCGCAGCAAACCTGCGCGATTACCCCATGCCACCCGCAGATGAGCCGTTGATCCCGATGCTTCAGGATCTCCTTTAGGGCCCGATCTCATGCTCGATATTCCGCGCCTTCACACGAAACGCCTGATATTGCGAGAAATGGTGATGGCCGACTTCAGCGCCTATGCCGCGCTGATGGCCTCGCCACGCGCGAAAGGCATGGGCGGCCCCCATGATGCAGCCGCGGCCTGGCACATGTTCTGCCACGACATGGCGCAATGGCCTTTGCTGGGACATGGCGCTTTGATGGTTGATCTTGCCGAAACGGGTGAATGCATCGGTCAGGTCGGCATCAGTCATGGACCGCTTTACCCCGAGCCGGAGCTGGGGTGGTTTCTCTATGATGGCAGCGAAGGCAAGGGCTATGCAACGGAAGCAGCCGGTGCATTGCGCGACTGGGCCTTTTCAACGCTGAAGCTTGAAACGCTGGTGAGCTATACAGACGCCGACAATGCCGGGTCCATCGCCGTTGCCAGACGGCTTGGCGCCGTGCTGGACAGGCAGGCCCCGCGCCCGCGTCCTGACGATCTCGTCTGGCGCCATTTTCGCCGGTAAACACGGGCTCCTCAGCGCTTCAACGGGATTTCCGCTGTGTTGAGCGCATCGGCAAGACGGGCCTTGGCAGATCCCGGCTTCAGCGGCTTCTGCTGGCTTTCATGCGGTGCCCAGCCAGATACATAGATGAAGGAGAAGGTCGCCCGGATCCTGCCGTCAGGATCAGCATAACGCTCGGCATAAAGTTCAGCCGCACGGAGGAAAAATCGGCGTCCGACCGGCTTTTTCGACCGCCCGGCAAGCGGATTGGTCATGCCCATGGCCTTCAGATCCGCCATCAGCGCGAACAGATTGTCATAGCGCACCGTATAGCTTTCCTGATCCACAACCGGCAGGGTAAACCCGGCACGCTGCAACAGACCGCCAATATCACGCACATCGGCAAAGGGGATAACCCGCGGGCTCGCGCCGCCATAAAGCTCGGCCTCTGCCGCCAGAAGACAGTCGCGCAATTCGCCAAGCGTTCCGGCACCGGGAATAGCGGCCAGGAACAGGCCATCCGGCTTCAGCGCCCGGCGGATCTGGATAAACATGCCCGGCGTGTCATTGGTAAGATGCAGCGCCAGCGGCGAAAGCAGCAGATTGACGGATTGGGGCGGCAGTTCCGGCCATTCCAGTGCGGCCACCCGTATGGTTTCTCCTGTCTGGGAGAAGGCCTTGTCGGCCTCGACCCGCTCGATTGCGTCAACCTTTCCGCTTTCAAGAGCGGTGCGGGCAGCCAGCCCGGTCACGCCATGCAGTTCCACGCCCCGCTCGAAATGCCGTTCAACCACGGCAAGCCGCTCCGCCAGTTCATCGGCAGCAATCTTCAGCAGGAAATCAGCACCGGGCACGGCCGATTGAACAGCCTTCCGCCGCCGCTCAGCCACGAGCGCGGTGTCGAAAATTTCGTCCATGATCCTGCCTCCTTCACGCCGGGCGTGGTAAAATCCTGCTCGCAAAGAACGCCTGACAACGCTAATGTCAAGCGATGGACAGGTTGCAGCGGCTGCAAAACCCACTCTCGGCGGCTGGCCGGGCGCTTGGCTCTTTCGGGACCTCGCTCGGCACTCTGGTGCTGCCCGCCATCTGTCCAGGCTGCGGCCGGCGCACAGGCACGCCCCATGCACTCTGCCCTGAATGCTGGTCGGATATCCGCTTTATCGAGCGACCCTATTGCGAGCGTCTCGGCCTGCCCTTTTCCCACGATCTCGGCACCGGCATTCTCTCGCCGGAAGCCATCGCACACCCTCCGCCCTTTGATAAACTGCGCGCCGCTGTTGCCTATGACGGCAAGGCACGGGCGCTGGTCCATGCGCTGAAATATCGTGACAGCCCCGACCTTGCCCCCATGATGGCGCGCTTCATGGCACGCGCGGCCGATGGCATTTTTGCCGAGGCCGACGCCATTCTCTCAATCCCGCTTCACCGCCGCCGTCTTGTCGCCCGCCGTTTCAACCAATCTGCCGAACTCGCCCGTCAGCTGGCAAAGCTTTCCGGAACGCCCTTCCTTGCCGGGCTGATCGAGCGGCGGCGCCACACCGATCACCAGGTTGGCCTCACACGGCCCGCCCGCGAAGACAATGTGCGCGGCGCCTTCGCAATAGCGAAAGGACGGGACGGCGAGATCTTCAGCAAGACGCTGATTCTGATCGATGACGTGTTCACCACAGGCGCCACCGTCTCTGCGGCAACGCGAGTGTTGAAAAAGGCCGGGGCAAGGCGCGTCTTTGTCTTGACCTTTGCGCGCGTCCTCTATTGACCCTATATGACAGAGCAACTGAACATATGAGAGTGACGAGGCAATGGCCAAGATTGAGATCTATACGCGCGATTTTTGTGGCTTCTGCATGCGCGCCAAGCAGCTCCTGACAGAAAAAGGCGTCGACTTCACCGAGTTCAATGCCACCGAAACGCCGACTGCACGGGCTGAAATGATTGGCCGTTCCGGTGGACGGGCGACCTTCCCGCAGATTTTCATCAACGGTCATCATGTTGGCGGATGCGACGACCTCTTCGCCCTTGACGCCCAGGGCCGGCTCGACCCGATGCTCGCGCAGGAGGGAAGCGCACAATGACATTCGTCGCAGCAGCCATCCAGCTTTGCTCAACCGTCAGCCCGGAGAAAAATGCCGAGACGCTGGAAACTCTGGTGCGCGAGGCTTCAAGCCGCGGCGCGACCTATATCCAGACGCCGGAAATGACGGGTGCAGTGCAAAAGGACCGTGCCGGGTTGCGCGCTGTATTGCGCGGTGAAGCCGATGACCTGATCGTTGCAAAGGCCTGCGCTCTTGCGCGCGACCTTGGCATTCATCTCCACATCGGCTCGACAGCAATTGCTCTGGACGACGGCATGATCGCCAATCGCGGTTTTCTGTTCTCGCCTGCAGGCTCCATTCTGGCGCGCTATGACAAGATCCACATGTTCGATGTCGACCTCGATAATGGCGAGAGCTGGCGCGAAAGCGCTGTCTACAGGCCCGGCGAGACAGCAGCCGTGACAGACACATCACTGGCAAAGATTGCCATGGGGATCTGCTACGATGTCCGCTTCCCCGACCTGTTTACCGCCCAGGCGCTTGCCGGTGCGGAAATCCTTTCCGCCCCTGCCGCCTTTACCCGCCAGACAGGCGAGGCCCACTGGCATGTGTTGCAGCGCGCCCGTGCCATTGAAAACGGCGCCTTCATGATCTCCGCCGCCCAGGCCGGCCAGCACGAGGACGGACGCGAGACCTATGGTCACTCCATCATTATCGATCCCTGGGGACGCATTCTGGCGGAAGCCGATGGTGAGGGCGAAGCGATCGTGATGGCCGAGATCGATACCGGCGCAGTGAAGGCTGCCCGCGCCAAGATCCCCAACCTGAAAAATATCCGCCCCTTCAAGCTTGAACCTTCGGCGCCCTGACAAGGAGATATCGGCGTGATCCATTACGCGCTTACCTGCGACAACGGACATGGTTTTGACGGCTGGTTTGCCGGGAGCGATGACTTTGACCGGCAGGTTCAGAGCGGCTTTCTCACCTGCCCCGTCTGCGGCTCGGCCAAGGTGGAGAAATCGCTGATGGCACCGTCCGTCTCCACGGCGCGCAAGCAGGAGGAAAAGCAGCAACTGCAGATGAAAACGGCTGAGCGCGAAGCTGCCGGAAAGCTGCGCGAAGCCGTTGCCGCCATCCGGGCCAACAGCGAAGATGTCGGTACACGGTTTCCCGAAGAAGCCCGCAAAATCCATTATGGCGAGGCCAGGGAACGCGGCATTATCGGCGAAGCCAAGTCAGACGAAGTGCGCGCCTTGCTGGAGGAAGGCATTGAGATCATGCCATTGCCGCAGCTCCCCGAAGACGCCAATTGAGGCCCCGGCCCCGTTCCGTATACTGTCTTGCGTGAGGAACCTTGAGCACTTTTCGATCTGAATGGATCAGAACGGCGCTATATCCAGCTGTTTTTGCTGCATGATCTTGTCGATCATGGCTGCACGCCACCGCCTGGGGTCTTCGAAGATATATGCCACCGTATTCACGGGCGAGGCAAATTCCCTGACCCAAAAGGCAGACTTATGCGTTGATATGCGGGCAAAAATGGTGGAGCCGAGCGGGATCGAACCGCCGACCTCTGCAGTGCGATTGCAGCGCTCTCCCAGCTGAGCTACGGCCCCATTGCGCAATGCTCATACTCCAATCAATTATCACAGGCAAGAACTGCAAACGGCTTTTTGCAAACGGCGTTTTTGCAACCGGCCACCCTCGCCAAGAGAGCCCGACCCTGCGCAGGGTAGCTAGAAAAACAGCAAGAAAAAAGTCAATAAAACAGACAAATCAAAGAACTATCGTTGCAGACAAACAACATCTACAGAAAGAATCGCTGAACGCTCGGAATTTCTTCTTACAATCGATTGTAGGTCACATCACGAAATGTATAATCCCGGCTGCAGTCCATCAATTTTACACGTTATTCGCTGCACCCGGGGGGCATGGTGGCTGCGCACAACAAGAACAAACTAAGTTCGGAGATCAGGGTATGAACTTCAAAAGTCTTTTATGGGGATCCGCTGCTGCGCTTACGACGGTGACGTCGGGCTATGCAGCCGACTCGGTCGACAATACGACGATCATGGTGGAGCCGGTATCGCACCAGAGTGTTGAGGTATGTGATGCCTTCGGAGCAGGTTATTTCTACATCCCGGGTTCGGAGACCTGCCTGCAGATCGGCGGCTATATGCGTTTTGAAGTCGGCATCGGGGGAATCGACACCGGTTCAAAGGTTGATGGCGACTGGTCGCCCTACGCCAAGGGCCTGCTGTCGATAACCGCCAAGACCGATACGGAACTCGGGGTTCTGACCTCGGTCTTCCAGCCGATGATCTACGCCTATGCCAATGGCGACGGCACAAAGGTCGAGCTGGACAATGCCTACATCGACTTGGGCAGCGCCGTTCAGCTGCGCGCTGGTTACTTCAAGTCCTATTGGGATGACGACCTCTATGGTGAACTCGATAACATCGACAACATCACCAAGAACAACTCGATTCGCGTTGCCTATGTCGCTGATGGCTTCACCGCAGGCCTCTCACTGGACGCGCTGAGCGCAAGCGACACTGGCGCAAACTCGGCCAAACTTGGCCTGTCTGGCCGTCTCGCCTATGCGCTTTCCAGCTCCCAGTATATCAAGCTGGATGGCGCTTATGATGATTATGACGATGCCACGGCTGTCCGCCTGATGACCGGCTTTGGACTTGGCCCGGGTACTTTCGAACTGGCTGGCCTTTATGCCAGCGGCAAGACGCCCTACGCACCGGATTTCACAGCTCGCAACTGGAATGATTCGCCGATTGCAGGCACCTATATGAAATATGCCGTCGCTGCGGATTACTACTTCAACATCACCGACAACATCGTACTCGTTCCCCAGGTCCAGTATAACGTCGCGAGCAATAACAGGACGTTCTGGGAAGCCGGTTCGGTGGTTGACTGGGAAGTGGTCAAGGATCTCCACGCCAAGGCGAACATCAACTACGCCTTCCTCGACAACGACTGGAACCAGCAAAACGTTTTCGGGTGGTTCCGTCTCGAGCGGGATTTCTGATTTCCTGCTGCGCGCCAGCCACAAAAAAATCAAGCTGAGAAGGCCCTTTTGGGCCTTTTCGCCTGTTTTCGGCAGGCATCACCATCCGGGTCAAAGGCTGATGCTTTCCGCTCGATCTGTCACATGCCATGTTTCTGATCGACAGTGAACCGGGCCTCGCATTTCTACTGGCGACAAAATTCGATGTGACGGCTCGTCAACTGCGGATGAAATGCCCATCGCCGACGGCCACGGCCTTACCCTGGAGGTTTGCGGCATCGGAGCGGATTTCGGCCACCTCGCCCGGAGCGAAAGCTCTGCTATCCGATAACCGGATTTCGGGATCGGGGACAGCGGACAGCAAAAGGCGCGTATAGGCATGGGCGGGGTTCATCAGCACCGCGTCAACCGGGCCCCATTCCACCACCTGCCCGGCAAACATCACCATGATATCGTCGGCGACATAGCGTGCCGTGGCAATGTCATGCGTGATGTAGAAGAGCGCCAGCCTGTGCTCCCGCTTCATCCGGTTCAAAAGATCGAGAATCCCGAGTCGGACTGAGACATCGAGCATTGATGTCGGCTCGTCGGCGACGATGACCTCCGGACGGACAGCAAGCGCACGGGCAATGGCAATGCGCTGGCGCTGACCGCCTGAAAGCTCATGCGGAAATTTGCCAAGCATCTGATCGGGATCGAGACGAACCTCGGCCAGCAGGTGCCGCATCTCTGCCAGCCGCGTCTTGCGGTCCAGGCCAGGCCGATGCAGCTTCAGAGGCCGCTCGAGGTGGTAAGCGATCGAATGGGCCGGGTTCAGCGATGCGAAGGGGTCCTGAAACACCATCTGCACCGCGCGGCGATACTGAGCCATGCTCTGCCTGGAAAGCGGCGCACCGCGAAAGGAGATCGTACCGCTATCGGCTGCATATTCACGCATCAGCAGGCGGGCGCAGGTGGTCTTGCCGCTGCCGGATTCGCCGACCAGCGCCAGCGTGCGCCCGGCCCTGAGCGCAAAGGACACCGAACGCGCAGCATAGACCGGCGGCGTTCCGGGAAAGATCTTGGAGACATTATCGAGCTGCAGGATTGCATCATCAGCGTCCATCAGTCTTCCTCTCCGCGAATTTGCGTCCCGTGCAGACGCGGCATGGAGGCCCATAGCTTGCGCGTATAGGCATGCTGGGGATCACTATGGATCTGCCTGGCCGTTCCGATCTCAACCAGCCTGCCTTCAAGCATCACGCCAATCCTGTCTGAGACCTGTGCCATCAGGCCGAGATCATGGGTGATGAACAGGACCGAAAAACCGCGTTCACGGCGCAGTTGATCGATCCGCTGCATGATCTCGCGCTGGACAACCACATCCAGCGCTGTCGTCGGCTCATCCATGATCAAAAGCTTCGGATCAAGCGCCAGGCAGATGGCGATGACAATCCGCTGGCGCATGCCGCCGGAACATTGATGCGCATAGGATTTCAGCCGGTCGGCGGGAATATCCACCAGCGCCAGCAGTTCCGCCGCCCGTTCGCGCGCCTGCGACCGGTTCATGCCGCGATGGGTCCTGAGCACATCGTAGAACTGGGTTTCGATGGTCAAAACAGGATTGAGCGCATTCATCGCGCTTTGAAACACCATCGCCACCTCGGCCCAGCGAAATTTTGCCAGCGCCTTTTTGTCGAGATCGAGCACATTGCGGCCATCGACGATGATCTCACCCTGCCGGATCAGCGCCGGCGGCTTGTGCAGCCGGCTGACGGCAAAGGCGATGGTGGATTTGCCACAGCCACTTTCGCCCGCCAGACCGAAGAACTCGCCCCTGGCGATATCAAAACTGACATCTGACACGGCATGGAAATCGTCAGTCTCGCCGACATAATCGATGGAAAGATTGCGAACCGAAACTATGGGATCCGTCACAGCCGTCCCTCCCCGGCCCGTACAAGGCCAAACCAGCGCCCGAGCCTGCTCGCGGTGCGCAGCCGCGGATTGGCGACCTCATCAATGGCGAAATTGACGAGCGCCAGAGCAATACCGAGAAGCGCAAGCCCGAAACAGGGCGCCAGCATATCCCACCAGGCACCGACGGTGAGCGCGGAGGAATTTTGTGCGTTATAGAGCATGACACCCCAGGACACGGCATTCGGATCACCGAGCCCGAGAAATTCCAGTGTCGCCTCGGTGATCACCGCGAAGATGACGCTACCAAGGAAATTGATGCCGACAATCGAGATCAGGTTCGGAAAAATCTCAAACGCCATGATCCGCCATTGCGGCTCACCCAGCATTTCCGCCGATTTGACGAAATCCTTCTCGCGCACCGAAAGCGTCTCGGCGCGTGTGACCCGGACACCCCAGGCCCAGGAGGTGAAGCCGAGGATCAGCGCAATGACGAGCGGGCTTGCCTGACCGATAAAGGCCGCCAGAACCAGAAGCAGTGGCAGATTGGGGATGACCAGCACCATATTGGTGAAGAAGTTGATGATCTCATCCGTGAGGCCGCGCCGGTAACCGGCAATAATGCCGAGAATGGTGCCGATGGCGGTGATCAGAAAGCCCGCGCCAAATCCGACGGCAAGCGAGGTGCGGGCGCCATAAAGCAATTGCGTGAAGACATCGCGGCCCACACGGGTGGTGCCAAGCAGATGATCCCATGATGGCGCCTGATGCGGACGGCCAACACGGGCCGTCGGCCCGTAGGGCGTCAGAAGTGGCGCAAGAATCGCGGCCAGCACAATGACAAGGATGATCGAAAGGCCGATCGCAGCCTTGCGGTTCCTGAGAAGCCCAGAGAGAAGCGCGCTCATCTATTGCCCCCTCTTCAGACGTGGATCAAGCAGGACATAGCACAGATCGACAATGAAATTTGCGGCCAGCATGGCCCCGGTCATGATCAGCAATTGCCCCTGGATCACCGGATAGTCACGCGCCAGGATCGCCTGATAGAGCGTATTGCCAAGACCTGGATAGTTGAACACTACCTCGGTGACCAGCGATCCGCCTAGCACCGTGCCAAGCGCAATCGCCAGGTTGGAAACCGTCGGCAGCAACGCATTGCGCGCCGCATACCAGAACATGACGCGGCTGTCGGACAGGCCCTTGGCACGCGCCATGGTGATGTAATCCTCGCCAAGAAGATTGATCATATTGTTGCGCATGGTCACGGCAAAACCACCTGTCAGCACAATCAGCATTGTCATCAAGGGCAGGAAGCCATGATAGACGACGCTGCCGATAAAGGCCTGGCTAAAGCCGGGATCCAGCATCGGATCAAAGGCATAACCGTTGGGAAACCAGTCAAGCGTGAAGGAAAACACGAACAGCAGCACCAGCGCCACGACCACAGCGGGAATGGCGGTGGTAAAGATCGACAGCATGGAAACGGAAGTGTCGGTGCGCGAACCGCGCCGCCAGGCGGCGACAACGCCAAGCGTGGTGCCAAGCGCGAAGGCCAGAATGGTCGCAAGTCCCATCAGACCGATGGTCCACACCGCAGCCCGCGCCAGAAGTGCTGTCACCGGCAGCGGGAAATATTTGATCGACATGCCAAGATCGCCGGTAAAGACGCTTTGCAGATAGGCAATATATTGCTGCCACAACGGCGCATCAATGAAGCCAAAAGTCAGCTTCAGTGCGGCAATATTCTCGACGGAGAGCTGCGAACCGGCGCTGGCGAACATCATCAGGATGGGATCGCCCGGCATCATGCGCGGCAAAAAGAAATTGATCGTTGCCGCCGCAAGAAAGGCTGCCAGATAGAAGCCAAGTCGACGCATCAGAAAGGCCATGCGCCTCTCATCCTTTCACTTGGAGATGGAAGGAGAAGGCAAGCGCGCCAGTAAAAGGCGCGCCTGCGAAACTCGCGGCATTGTTATTCGGCAACCGGCTTCAGTGCCAGAAGCTGCAGCAGGCGAGCGGGGTTGTAATTGGAGACAACCGGAATGACAAAGGGGTTGTCCGCATTGGCCCAGCCGGTGAAGCGTTTGGTCGAATATTCATAGAAGGCCGGGCTGTTATAGACCGGGATCACCGGGAACCCCTCAGCGACAATCAACTGCGCCTTGTCGAGCAGTTCCTTTTGCTTCGCCGGATCCTTGGTCTGCTTGTACTCATCAAGCACCGCCATCAGTTCCGGGCTCTCCCAGCGCTGGGCGGCAAAGCGGCTCTTGCCGATATCATCCGGGTTGAAGGCGCGCATGTAAGGGAAATAGGGCGATGCCGCTGCGGCAAGCGCATTCAGCGTCATGTCATATTTCCCGTCAATCAGATCGGAGGTCCAGACAGCCGCTTCCGGCGTTGCCATATTCACATCAAGCCCGGCGTCCTGCATGGTTTCGATGGCGATCTGCACCGCATCAATCCAGTCGGTCCAACCATTGGGGATTTCCAGCGAGAAGGAAATCTTCGAGCCATCCGGATTGTCGCGGAACCCGTCGCCATCGGCATCGACAAATCCTGCCTTGTCGAGCAGCGCTTCGGCGCCGGCCTGATCGAAGGTCGTGTACTGGCCATATTTGGCCTTCACCTCCGGATTGAGGAAAGACTTGTAGACCTCTCCGAGATCGGCCGGATCGTCGTTGACGATCGGGTAGCCATAACCGGCAATATCGACGATCGCCTCACGGTCGATCATCATCGACACCGCACGGCGGAAATCGACATTGTCGAAGGCCTTGCGATTATTCTCATCCGGCGCCTGGAGGTTGAAGGAGAAGGAGACAAGGCTCGCCGGTGTCAGCCAGTAGTGATTATGCTCCGGATCCTTCTTGACGAAAGTATTGTCGATGTCGGGAATGAAGCTTGTCGCCCAGTCCAGCGTGCCATCGGCAAGAGCAGCAAGCGTCTGCGGGTTGTCGGCCAGCTGCGGGAAGCGCAGGCAATCAACTTTGAGCGTGGCATTGTCCCAGTAATTCGGGTTGCGGCACTGCTCATAGACCTGCGGCGTGAAACGGGTGATTTCCGTCATCGGTCCGCTGCCGACCGGATTTTCATTGGCGAAAGTCACCGGGTCATCAATCTTCGACCAGACATGCTCGGGCACGATTGGTACGGCGACGATCAGATTGGCGATCAGCGAATTCGGCGCATTGAGGTTGAACGTCACCGTGCGATCATCGACCTTTTCGACGCTTGCAAGCTGCCCCCAGATGCTGGTGGCATCGAGAGCGGGAAATTTTTTCAGATAATCATAGGTGAACACGATATCGTCGGCCGTCAGCGGTGTGCCATCGGACCATTTCAGATCGGGGCGCAGCGTGAATGTGATGCTCGTAAGATCATCCGCCAGCTCATAGCTTTCCGCCAGGCGGAAAACCGGCTTGTTGCCGTCGATGCGGTTGAAGATCACCAGCGGCTCATAGATGAAATCGGGCGTCGAATAACGCGCCGAGGTCTGGTTGAACGGGTTGAAATTGCGCACCCAGGTGGTGGTGTTTTCCGAGTTGACGGTCAGGACCGTCTCGGCGGAGGCAATCGATGCCGAAGCCATAAGAGCCAGGGCAAGCGGGAAAACGATACGGTATTTCGGCATGATGGAACCCCTCATTATGAATTATTTTTCAGGCCTTGCGGGCCATATTGAATGTATTGAAGATCGCCTCGGCTTCCGCGTGGGCCTTCACCACATCAACGCGCTTTTCGCCGAGCATCGCATCGGCGCGTCTAAGCCGTACAAGCGTATCGACACTCAGTGGACGCGCCGCTTTTGCAGCTGCTTCGCTGTCTGCAAGTGTTCCCTGGCTGTGCAGCGCAATGTCATAGCCGGCATCGAGCACACCGGCGACACGCGAGGCCCATGAGCCACTGAGCGCCTCCATGGTCACGCAGTCGGAAATCAGCACGCCGTCATAATTCATGCGCTTGCGGATAAAATCGCAGACCGGAGCAGAGACGGAGGCCACCGTCGTCGGATCGATCTCGGAATAGATCACATGGGCAACCATGGCCCAGGGCGCATGTTTCAACGCCAGAAACGGCTTGAAATCGGAGGCAAACAGGGTCTCAAGCGGCGTCGAGATCGTCGGCAGCTCCAGATGCGGATCGACGGTGACGCGGCCATAACCCGGAATATGCTTGATGATCGGCATGGCTCCGACTTCAAGCATGGTTTCAACCACAATGCGGCCAAGCATGGTGACCATCTCCGGATCATCGGAAAAGGCACGGCCACCGATAACCTCATGCATGCCCTTCAGCTGCAGATCGATCACCGGCGTTGTGCCGGAACCGAGTTTCAGCTCGGACAGCATTGAGCCCATGGCCTGTGTTGAGAGCTTCAGCGCGCGTTTCGCCGCCTCGATATCCTTCATCGCCAGGGCGCCGAAATCCCCCAACGCCCGAAACAGCGGCCAGTTGCCATTGTTCAACCGCTGAACGCGCCCGCCCTCCTGGTCGATATAGACCGGCGCATCGGCGCGGCCGACAGCATCGCGAAACTGATCAACCATGGCGCGGATCTGATCCGGCTCCTCAAGGTTGCGGCGGAACAGGAACAGGCCATAAGGATTGGCCTCACGGAAAAAGGCGATTTCATCCGCGCTGAGGGACAGGCCCGGCATCCCGACGAAAAGCGCAAGCGGTGTTGAAGACATGGCAGACGACTTTCAGCTTAGGTGTTTGTCGCGGAGAAGACCGCAATAGATATCCTCACCATCGGAAGGAATGATAATCGCGCCCACAGCCTTTTGGTAAAATTCGGTTGGTCCGGCAGCGCCGATGATGGCATAGGCGTAGCCATCATCTTTCAACGCCAGAAGCGCCCGGTAAAGCAGCGCCTTGCCAACACCCTTGCCGCGCGAGGTTTCATCCACCCCGGTCGGCCCGAAAAAACCGCGTGCCGTGGCATTATAGCAGGCAAAACCAATGAGCCTGCCCGCTTCGGTCGCAATAAAGCAGCCCGGCGGTTTCTGCGCCATGGCGACCTGAACTTCACTCGCCCAATAACGGCTGAAATCTTTCTCAACCCATTCAATAATGAAATGGCTTTCCGGTGGCAGTGCTCTGCGGACGGTCACCGCCTCGGCAATGCAAGCTGAAGAAAGCGCCTCAAACCGTTGTGAATATAAATTCACCAGAAGATCCGCCATCGCCTCCCTCCCGATCGCACAGAACAATACCAATCTAAAACAAATAAGAACCAGAAATGTGCTATTGGCAAGTGGTGAATAACATATCTCTTCATGTCGTTGGTCGGCGCCTGTGGATTCCACTATGAAACACGTGTGCAAACACACCCCACCCCAGCGCCTCAATGGCCCTGACCAGGAGGTAATGATCTGTTTTCATGTATCAAACGTCACTCACATGTCATCGATATAGACAGGCGGTCGCGCTTTCCCCGCGAAGATGTTCAGCACAGGCATGCGCGATGACGCTCTTCACGATTGGTCTTAAATGGGTTTTATCTGATCTGGCAGCGATGAAAAACACGGATGAAACATCGTCCTCAACCCTTGAAGCGAAATGTCAGCGCTTTCACTTGTACGTAAAGCGTATTAGTGTCGCCCTTCTGAACGGCTGAACAGATCCTTTCGTTCAGCCTCTGGAACGTCCGAACCGAAATTCGCTGATCCTGAACCGGATATATCAGTCAAACGAGAGAAAAGCTGTGAACGATACGTCGTCTGAAACACAGATGTTCGAACTGGCTCCGATCGCCATGTGGCTCGAGGATTTTTCGGGCGTCAAAGCCCTTTTCGACGGATGGCGCCGCGAGGGCGTGAGCGATATTCGTGCCTTTCTCACGCAAAATCCGGCTCTGGTCACCGAATGCGCGCGCGCCATCAAGGTGCTGCGGATCAATGCCAGGACGCTGGAACTTTTCGAAGCACGGGATTTCGACCATCTGGTTACAAATCTCGAAACCATGTTCGCCGGTGACATGATGGAGACCCACCTCAACGAGCTTGTGCAGCTTTTCGAGGGAAAAACCAGTTTCTCAAGCGATACCGTCAATTACACGCTGACCGGCAGACGCCTGGACATTCGTCTTCACGGCACGGTCCTGCCCGGCTCAAAAGACAATCTCGAACGGATACTGGTGACGACGGAAGATGTGACAGAACGCGAGAATGCCCGCCGCGCCGAGCAAAACCAGGTGTTCTATTCCAAGGGATTATTCGAACATTCGCCGGTATCGCTCTGGGTCGAGGATTTTTCTCGCATTCGCCAGATGATGGAAGATCTGCGCCGGCGCGGCATTTCCGATCTGAGGGTTTTCACCGATGTCCATCCCGAATTCGTGCGGCAATGCATGAGCGAAATCCGGGTCATCGATGTCAATCAGGCCACGCTGGAATTGTTCAACGCCCCTGACCGGCAATCCCTCTTGCAAAACCAGCATATCATTTTCCGCGACGACATGCATGAACCCTTCCGCGAGCAGCTGATTGATCTCTGGGAGGGGCGGTTGATGCATGTGCGCGAAGTGATGAACTACGCGCTGGACGGTACGGAGCGCTATGTCCTGTTGCAGTTTTCCGTTTTTCCCGGACGCGAACACGACTGGTCTCTCGTGCTCGTATCACTGACAGACATCACCGCCCGCAAGAAAGCGGAGGCCTATCTCGAATATCTCGGCAAGCATGATGTCCTGACCAAGCTCTATAACCGCGCCTTCTACACAGATGAAATCAACCGTCTGAACCGTAAGGCCTTCCGCCCGGTCGCAATCCTGATTATCGACCTGAACGGGTTGAAGGACACCAATGATACGCTGGGCCATGACGTCGGCGACAACCTGCTCAGACGGCTCGGAGAAGTTCTGAATGAAGCCGTGTCGCTACCCAATTATGCCGCCCGCATCGGCGGGGATGAATTCGCCGTGCTGATGCCAGGCGCACAGCTGGAGGAGGCCAGCCTCATGGCCGAGGATATCGGCAGACTTCTGCACGTCAACAACCAGTATTATTCGCAACACCCGTTGAGCATTTCCCTTGGCATTGCCGTCTGTGTCGAGGGTGAGCCCATGGAAGTGGCGATCCGCCGGGCCGACAGGGAAATGTACCGTGAAAAACGTGCATTTTACGCCGCGGCCACCAACACCCTTTCACAACGCTGAGGGCAGATGGCCCCACGCGCGGCAAAAGACAGAGCCTTTGTCAGGCGTGATCTGTAGAGCCGCGATTTCACGCCTGCCCCTGCCGGCGCCCCGAGACACGCGCGCGGAATTCGCGTAGGATCAGGCGGACACCGTCCAGGGGAGGAGCACAACTGACATGAGCCGGAGCATGGCCGCATCGCGCCCAACCTCTGCAAGGCGCGACTGGAAACGCCTTTCCGTCGCTTCGGGCATGGCCCTGTTGGCTGTCACCATTCTGCTTGGCGTGCTGGTTTCCCAGCTTATGCGTGAGCTTAACGAGCTGCGCGAAACCTCGAAGGACAATATCCAGTGGTCGCTCGCCCAGCTACAGGTCGAGCTTTTGACCCTGCGAGAAGCAGCCGATGAGGCCGGGCACACACCCAGCGCCGAAGCGCTTGCCGAATTGCGCCAGCGCTTCGACATTTTCTACAGCCGCATCGAAACACTGCAGACCGGCTCTGTCTTTGCCGATGTGACAGCGAATGAGAAAACCAGCGCTTCCCTGAAAGAAATCAGGTCGCTTCTGGATGGCGCACTGCCGATGATTGATGGCAGCGATACCGTGCTGCGTGAAGGGATCTCCTGGCTGGAGCGCAATTTTGCCGCCATGCAGCCAAACACCCGTGAGATCGCACTGGCTGGCGTCGAGATCCTTGCGCGCAATGCCGATTACGAGCGGGAGACTTTTTCGCATCTTCTGACACAGACGGTCCTGCTTGCATGCGGCGTGATACTGGCCATGCTGCTGGCGCTCTTCATGCTGATATGGCAATTCCGCATTGCCAGACAGCGAAGCGATGACTTGCAGGCCCGCAACCGACTCTACGAGAGTGCAATCAATGCATCCCTTGATGCCATTGTCGTCTCCAACGAAGCCGGGATCATTCTCGATTTCAATCCGGCAGCCGAGCGGCTGTTCGGCTACACACGTGACAGCGTGATCGGCAAGCCTGCGGAAAACCTGATCATCCCGCCCGGTGACAGACAGCTTCATCGCAGGCGACGGGGACAGCTTCTGCAGCAGGCACCGGATGATATCCTGCTGTCCGGGCGGCATGAAATCGATGCCATGCGCGCCGATGGCGAAATCATTCCGGTTGAGCTTTCACTCGGCCTGACCCGTCATGGCGACGGACAGATCCTGACCACCTATTTACGCGACATATCCGAGCGCCGTTCAGCGCAGCAGGCCATGGCCAAGGCGCGCGACGACGCGCTCGCCATGGCCAAGGCGAAATCCGATTTTCTCGCCGTCATGAGCCACGAAATGCGCACGCCACTGAACGGTGTCATGGGCCTCCTGGATATGCTGAGCGAAACCCGACTGACCGCAAGGCAGCGCGACTATGTGAAGACGGCGATTACATCCGGCGAGATCCTGCAACGCCATATCGACGATGTCTTGAACATCAACCGGGTCGAGGCTGGCGTGACCCGGCTGCAACCGACCCGGTTTTCAGTGGCGCCACTTCTCACCGAACTTCGGAAAATCAACGAGCCAGCGGCGAAAGCGCGCGGCAACCGGATCGAGACAGAGATATCCAGCGGGGCTGACAGCTTTGTTCAGGACCGTCAGGCTCTGCGGCAGGTGATGATCAACCTTGTCGGCAATGCCGTCAAATTCACCAAGAACGGCACAATCCTGCTGAAGGCAACACGGATTGAAGAGGATGGCAGTTTCGAATTTTCAGTCAGCGATACCGGTATCGGCATCTCGAAAGAGGACGTGGCACGGATCTTCGATGATTTCGTGATGCTGGACCCTTCCTACAAGCGCACGGCACCGGGCTCCGGCCTCGGCCTTGGCATTTCGCGACGGATCACCGAGCTGATGGGGGGCACGCTTGGCGTGACCAGTGAACCAGGCCATGGAAGCCGCTTCTTCCTTCGGCTGCCACCGCTCGCTTTGCCTGAGGCCAAGGATGAAACCACACCGGCCGCACCGGTAGCCAATGCCGCTCCTGGCAAGGCCGTCTCCCTTTCCGTACTTTTGGTCGAGGATAATGAGACAAACCGTTTTGTCGCACGGGAGATGCTGAAGCGTCACGGCTGCCGGATCATGGAAGCAACAGATGGCGAAGAAGGCGTCGCACTGGCGGAAAGCACGCGTTTCGATCTCATTTTCATGGATGTCAGCATGCCCCGTCTCGACGGCGTTGCGGCGACCGGCATGATCCGCAATGGCAATGGCCCCAACCGGCAGACCCCCATTATCGGACTTACCGCCCATGCGCTGCCCGAAGACGGTGATAAGTTTCGCGAAGCTGGCATGCAGGAATTCATTCTCAAACCACTGCGCGCAGCAACCGTTTCAGCGATTGTCGCGCGCTTTGCCAACGCATCAGCGGGAACAGGCGAAGGCCAGCCGGCGGCTGAAATCGCCCCGACAGACCTGCTTGACCTGCAAACGCTTGGAGAACTGGCGGAGGCTCTGCCCCGTCAGATCTTCGATCATCAGCTTTCCCGATTCGTCGATGAGTTAACCAACTCGCGCCATCGCTTCTGCGATGCCCCCACAGCCGAAAGCGATCTCGAAGAGCTGGCGGCTTGCGCGCATAAAATGGCGGGTTCGGCCGCCGTCTTTGGCGCGACCATGCTCCGGATCAAGCTCATAGAGGTGGAGTCGGCGGCCAAGCACGGCGATATGCAGCAGATCCCCCCTCTTTGCGCAAGCGCGCATATGACGGCAGAGCACACACTTGCCGCAATCGAAACCTTCACCCGCGAACACCGCCCCACCGCGTGACCGTTCTCAGTCATCTATACGAAAGTGTAGACGGGTCCACCGAATAGGCCCGTAGATGACCTTCGGCACCTGCCCGCGCTCCGCTTGACGGCGCTAGAACAGAGCTCACGACATATAACCGCCCGGAGAGGCACGGCGCATGCAATGCTTGTTTACACGGTCATTGCAACGGCACTAGCGGCATGCCCGCAAATGCCTAACCTTGCGCCCGCTTCGCCAAGCAACCCGGTTCTTGGAGACTGGTCATGCCAACATTTTCGGTCATCATAACGTGTTTCAACGCCCAATCGACGCTGGCCCGGACACTCACCACCGTACTGGATCAGAGCTTCTGGGATCTGGAGATCATTCTGGTGGATTGCGGCTCGACGGACGGTACACTGGAAATTGCCCACGCCTATGCCAGCCGCAGCAGCCGCATCAAGCTCATCACCGAAATACAGGACAGCCCGAGTGCTGCGCAAAACCGCGCGGCCTTCAATCATGCCAGCGGGCGCTTTCTCGCCTTTTTACAGGCCGGAGACCTCTGGTCGCTGGACAAGCTCGATCTGGTAGCAAGACGGATGGAAAAGACAGATGCACCTGATCTCCTCTACGGCAAGGTCGCCTTCTTCCGTGACAGACCGGAACAGGCTGAGACCCACTCGAGCGTCGCGACCAATGCACTCTCTGTCAGCGACCTCATCGCTGGCAATATCACCTGCACGCTGTCCAACGTCGTCGTTACCCGCGATGCATTTGTTGCCTCGGGCGGGTTTGACCCGGCAGCGCGTGATGGTGCCGCTACAGAATGGCTGATCCGCCTTGCCGCTTCAGGCAAAAGACTTGTCGGCATGGATGCCATTCTGGTCTTCAGCATGATGCGGAAGGATCAGTTTTCGAACAACCTCGCCGATCTGCGTGAAGGCTGGAAAGCGGTCCTCGACACTGCGGCACGGGTTGAAAGAAAGCTTTCTCCTGCAACCTTGAAAACAGCGGAGGCCATGCATCTGGGCAGGCTTGCCCGACATGCTCTTTGCACAGGTGCCGGACGTGGCCTTGCCTTTCAAATGGTGGCCGCAGCGCTGCAGCTCAGCCCGGCCCTGTTCTTCCGCCAGCCGCAGCTGGGATTGCTCGTCCTTGCCGCATTGGTGGATAAGGTCAACCCATTCCCGTCCAGATCCCTTGGTGCGCGACGGGCGTGCTCCGGCCCGGAGAAGTATATGCATGGTGGATTTGCCAAACCGGATTAATACCAGTATGGATCCAATAAAGATTTTTCATCCGGATCCTCGCCATGCCCGTTTCACCCCAGCTTCTCGATATCCTGAAACAGGATCTCGGCCAGTCATCACCCGATATCCCGCTCTACAAGAGATTGAAATCAGCGCTTGAGGGCGTCATCCTTTCAAATGCACTCAAGGCGGGTGAAACGCTGCCTGGTGAGCGCGCGCTGGCGGATGCGCTTTCGCTGTCCAGGGTCACGGTACGCAAAAGTTTTTCCCTGCTGGAAGACGAAGGGTTTCTGCTGAGGCGCCATGGTGCGCGCACGGAAATTGGCTCGCGGGTGGAAAAATCGCTATCCACGCTGACAAGCTTTTCCGAAGATATCCGCGCGCGCGGCATGGAGCCCGGATGTATATGGATTTCAAAGATAATCACACGGCCTTCACCGACAGAGATGATGGCATTGGGCCTCGGCAGCCATGAAATGGTGATGCGTATGCGCCGGGTCAGAACCGCTGACGACAAGCCGATCGCAGTGGAAACGGCAACCATCCCCCAGCGGTTCTTGCCCGCAGCGGATATGGTTAAGAATTCGCTCTACGAGGCACTTGCCGCACGCGGTTTTCTGCCAGATCGCGCCGTGCAACGCATGCGCGCACGCCCGGCAACCGCGGAAGATGCCCGCTATCTTTCCTGCATGCCCGCCTCACCGCTTCTGGTGACGGAGCGGCGCTGTTTCCTCATGACCGGTGAGGTGGTTGAATATTGCGAAACCAACTATCGCGGTGATGTTTATGATTTCGTCTTCGAGCTGCAACGATAATACCAGTTATTAACTGGTTGCCATCTGGTCTTTTTTGCGATCCAATCCTTGCAAAAGAATGACAAGAGGGTACGCCGTGGAGAGCGCATTTCGTCCAGACAGTCTCATCGTATCATGCCAGCCCGTACCGGACGGGCCGATGGATGACGGCATCTTCGTGGCCGCCTTCGCTGGCGCGGCAGAAGCGGCCGGTGCCGTGGCGCTGCGGGTGGAATCGGCAGCCTATGTCAGGGCAACCCGCCCTGCGGTCAAAATTCCGATCATCGGCATCGTCAAGCGTGATCTCGATGACAGTCCCGTTCGCATCACGCCATTTCTGTCCGACGTCGAGGATCTGGTTGCCGCTGGCGCCGATGTGATTGCCTTTGACGCGACCGATCGCCCCCGCCCCGTGAGCGTGGCGGATCTGGTGAAGGCAGCCAAGGCCCATGGCAAAATGACCATGGCCGATTGCGCATGCCTGGATGATGCCAGACGCGCCCTGGCACTGGGCGTCGACTTCGTCGGCACCACGCTTTCCGGCTATACCGGTCCCGGGCCAGAGCCTGTCGACCCCGATCTCGCACTCATCTCCACGATGCGCGCCCTGACGCCGAATGTGATTGCCGAAGGGCGCATCCGCACCCCGGATCAGGCCGCCGCGGCCATTGCCGCCGGCGCCCGCAATGTCGTGGTCGGTTCGGCGATCACCCGCACCGAGCACGCGACCACCTGGTTCCGCGAAGCCGTGGAAAAGGCGGGGAGCAGGCGCAGCAGCTCAGTTCTAGCGCTCGATATCGGCGGCACGAAATCCATGGCGGCGCTGGTCACCGCCGGAGAGGTCGCCGAGACCGTCACCATCGCCACGGCGCGCGCGGATGGCCCGGATGCCTGGCTTGCCGCGATCGCCGAGAAAACAGCAGCCTGGCGCGGCCGCTACGAATATGTCGGCATCGCCGCAACCGGGCTGATCCGGCAGGGCATGTGGCAGGCGCTCAACCCCAAAACACTTGCCATTCCCGGCAATTACCCGCTGGAAGAACGCGCCAGCACGATTTTTGCCGCCCCTGCCCGCGCCTTCAATGATGCCCAGGCTGCCGCCTGGGGCGAATATCTCGTCTCAGGTCGCCCGGGCTCCTCTCTGGTCTTCCTCACGATCTCGACCGGGATCGGCGGCGGTGTCGTGATCAACGGCCGGCTTCTCACCGGCCTTGCCGGTCATTTTGGATTGACCGGCGGCATGGCGCCGCTCGAAGACCGTGTCTCCGGCCGTTTCATCGCCAGCGAAGCCGAACGTGCAGGCCATGCCGGTGATGCGATCTCCGTTTTTGCCGCCGAGGCGCGCGGCGAAGACTGGGCCGAGGCCATTGTCGCGAAGACCGCCCAGAAAGTCGCGGCCCTGACGGCTGATATCCAGCTGATGTTCGACCCCGATGAAATCGTGATTGGCGGTGGGATCGGCCTTGCGCCCGGTTTTCTCGCCCGCATCAAGGCTGAACATCAGCGCCTTGACGAAAGACTGAAGCCGAGGCTTGCCGCCGCCCGTTCAGGAACGGCAGCAGGCATTCTCGGTGCAGCCGATCTGGCCCTGATGGACGCCTGAAGCGGCGTCTCAGCAGTGCCCCGCATGACGACAACTGAACAATAATGCATGAAAAGGGAACAATCGATGATCAGAAGAACAGCTTTCGCGGCTTTTGCCGCCCTTCTTGCCGGCACGGCGCTGCCGGGTCTTGCCAATGCCAATGTCACCGTGCTCGGCTGGCCCGGCGGCTCGGAAGAGACCGCATTGCGCGCCGTGGTCGACACCTATAACCAGACAGCCAGCGACGACGATCATGTCGACCTGATTTTCTTCAGCCGTGATGGCTTTTACGACAAGCTCCAGGCCGACCTTGCCGCCGGTTCCGATGCCTTCGACATCAACCTGATCGCCACCTATTCAATCGGCCGCTACGCGCCCTATATGGAACCGATCGAGCTCGGACCCGAGGCAGAAACGGTCTTTGGCGATGCCGTCTTGAAGACCATGCAGTATGACGGCAAGCAATATGGTGTGCCAACCGACCTGTCGCTGCATTTCATGTATTACCGCACGGACCTGATGGACGAGCTTTTGGCCAATGACGACGAAAAGGCCGAATATTCCAAGATTGCGGAACAATATCTCGGCAAGCCGATGCAGCCCAAGCCTGCCGATGAGTGGACCTGGGACGACTGGGCGGCCACCGCGCTCTATTTCTCCAAGTCGGTCAACAAGGCCAGCCCCGTGCGCTACGGTACCGTGCTGCAGATGAAGAACCTGCTGTTCAACATGATGGTGTTCCAGTCGCTGCCGCGTTCCTATGGTGCGGACTGGGAAGATGCCAGCGGCAATGTAACCATCGACTCGGAGGGCTATCGCAAGGGTCTTGAACTCTACAAGATGCTCTATGATGCCGGTGCGACGCCGAAGGATTCGTTGTCTTACGAATATCCTGAAACCAATGCCGCCTTCACCTCTGGCCAGGTCGCAACCGCGCTGCAATGGAACGCCGCCGCCGCTGATTTGATGGATCCGGAAAAGTCGCCTGCGGTTGCCGATGCCACCGGCATTGTCGCACCGCCTGCCGGTCCCGACGGCCGTGCCGACCATATTCACGGCCTCGGTCTTGGCCTCAACAAGAATGCCAAGAACAAGGATGGGGCAATCAAGTTCCTGAAATGGCTCTCCACCGAGGATGCTGCACTTCTTTACGCCACCAATGGCGGTTCGCCGGCGCTGATGCCTGATGTCGTTGCCAAAATTGCCGATCAGCGCCCCGATCTCGTCGATCTCGGCCAGTTTGCAAGCAAGTACGGCTATGTCATGAATGGCGGAACCTCCGCCAATGCGCTGTCGATCTACGAGCTTCAGGCCCGCGAATTCACCGGTTACTGGTCAGGTCAGGAAACGCTGGATGAAGCGTTGGCCAACACGAAATCCGGTATGGAAGAGCTTCTGAAGCAGTAGCATCTTCAATTCGGGCGGCGCCCCCTCCGCCGCTCAATCTCCGGGTGCGCCGGAACCGGACCACGCCTCGGCCAAAACGAGGCGTGGTCCGAAAACGCATCACCCCGGCGTTATTGTCACGATTGACCAGGCGAGATGAAATGCACCTTATAAAACCCGGCGAAGGACGCCTGTTTCTGTCACCGCTTGTCATTTTCCTGCTGCTGTTCCTCGGATTTCCGGCAATCGTGAACCTTGTTTACTCGGTCTCGAATGTGTCGTTTGAAACCCTGCGCGCGCCGCATATCAGCGGTTTCGGCAATTATGCCGACGTCCTGAGCGACCGTCATTTCTGGCGCGCCTCATGGTTCTCTCTACGCTTCGGCATCGTCACCGCCGTGCTGGAATGTGTGATCGGCCTGTTTCTGGCGATCTTCCTGTCGCCGCTTCTTGCCAAGCGCTCCTGGCTGATGGCGCCGCTGATGCTGCCTTTGATGGTCGCGCCCGCCATGGTCGGTCTGATGTACCGGCTCGTTCTGCATGAATTTGCCGGACCCGTCCCCTATTATCTTTATCTCTGGTTCGGTGACAGCCCCGCCTTTCTCGACGCAGAAAATGCCTTCCGCACGCTGGTGGTAATCGAAACGCTGCAATGGACGCCCTTCGCCTTCCTGCTGTTCCATACCGCCTATTCCGCCATTCCGCTTGATGTGCGCGAGGCAGCAGCCCTTGATGGCGCGACAGGCTGGACGCTTCTGAC
Source organism: Martelella alba (assembly GCF_006516955.1). Taxonomy (GTDB): domain Bacteria; phylum Pseudomonadota; class Alphaproteobacteria; order Rhizobiales; family Rhizobiaceae; genus Martelella; species Martelella alba. The sequence continues at coordinate 67,325 of NZ_VHLG01000007.1, read as the reverse complement.
CAAGGTGGAGTTGCCGCTGATCAAGCCGACGCTTGTGGTCGCCTTCTTCATCCGCTTTATCGACGGCTTCCGGGTTTTCGACAATATCTATGCGCTGACGGGCGCTGGCGCCGGTGGTTCGACCACGTCGCTGTCGATCTACATCTATCAGGCCTTTTTCAAGGAAGGCGCCATCGGCAAGGCGGTTGCCGCCTCCGTCATCCTGTTCATCGTTTCACTGATCGTGCTTTACAGCCTGACGGCGCTCGGCCGCCGCAAGGGAGATCGCTGATGCTGAAATCACTGCGCTGGATCGTCTTCGTGGTCGCCGCCGTGGCGATGAATTTCCCCGTCATCGTCACGCTGATCACCTCCTTCAAGAGTGCCCGCGAGATCGCCACCAATGCCGGACTGTGGATCAATCACCCGACGCTTTCCAACTATCTCTCGGTGCTGACCGATACGTCACGCTTCAACATCTGGCTCTACCTCTGGAACTCCACGGTCGCCTCGCTGATCGCCACCGTGCTGGCAATGATCCTGACCTTCCCGGCAGCCTATGTGATTGCCCGCAGCGAAACGGGCCGCAAGGTGCTGTTCCCCGTCGTCGTCAACCTGCGCGCCGTGCCGCTGATCATCTTCGCCATTCCGCTTTACATGATGTATCAGTGGGCCGGTCTTCTCGACACCCGTATCGGCCTCGGCCTGATCCTCACCATTGTCAACATTCCGCTGGCCCTGGTCATTCTGGTCAACGCCATCTCCGATGTGCCGATCGAACTGGACGAAGCCGCCAAGGTGGATGGCGCCAGCACATTGCACACATTGCGCCGGGTGATCTGGCCGGTGGTGCGCCCTGCCCTTCTGACCACCTTCATCTTCGGTTTCATCACCGCCTGGAACGAGTTTCTCTTCGGGCTGATGCTGACGACCAACCATGCCGTGCCGATGACGGTCGGCGCCTCCTTCTTCTTCGCCGCAAGCGGCGGTGGTGTGAACTGGGGCACGGCGTCGGCGGTGATGATCATCGGCGCATTGCCGCCCTCAGTGATCGGGCTTTTGATGTACAAGCAGATCTTCGGCTCTATGACGGCCGGCGCGGTGAAAGGCTGAAGCGAGGTCTTAAAAATTCTCGCCGGAGCGCCAGTGGAGAATGAAACTTACAGCGATCAGCGCTGGCGGCACAAAAAAGCAGAGCTTGCCCGCGACCAGATAGATGAGCGCCGCTGTTGCGCAGCCAATGCCAAAGGCGACCAGAGCGGGAACGAGCATCTTCAGCCGCCCGCTCACCTTGTCCCGATCAATATCGTGGCCGAACAGGATATCGGCGAGATCCAGCATGATCTGCGTCGTCGTACCGGTCATCAATGTTGAAGGCGGCCGCTCCGGCAAGTGAACGCGGTGCAGTGCGTTCTGCATGGCCATTGCGACGACCAGAACCATGCCGAGTGCAATCTCGGCGGTGCTTGCGGTCTTGCCCAAGGTGATCGAAAACGCCATGCCAGCGGCGATCGAAAACAGGATGAACTTGGTCACCAGCAGGATCGTCACCACCGGATAGTCCTTCTCCTTCAGCCACTGCCCGAAGATACGGGCAGCGAAGATGGAAAGACAGAAGACCGGAATGGCCAGAAGCTTGGAAAATTCCCCGCCCGTACCGTTGACAATGGAGGCCCCCAGCGTGACGAAATTGCCGGTGACATGGGCCACGAACAGCCCGTTCAGCGTGACAAAGCCCATCGTATCGACATAGCCGCCATTAAAGCTCAGAAGCGAGGCAAGGACCGGTTTGGACATAGAAAGTCTCCACGCTGATTTGAAGGCGAAGACTTTGCCGTCACGGCCGCGGCGAGGCAAGTGCTGCTTTCAGGCGAGCGCTTTCGATATGGCGGAAGCCGCATGACGCGGGCCGGGTACGATACCGCGGCGATTGAGATTGGCGATCACGCCGGCACCGAAGACGAGGGCTGCGAGCGCCAGTCCCGCAAGCGTCCACAGGAACAGGGTGGCGCTGGCGGCGAGAATGCTGGGCGTGACAAAGGCAAATCCGGCACAGACGAAACGGCTAACGGCATAGGAAAGACCGAGCGCGCTTGCTCTGGCACGGGCCGGAAAGCTCTCCTGGGTCCAGACCTTGTAGGTGGCCTCACCGGCAAAGCAGCAGCCGAACTGGTAGAGGCAAAGGCCAATGATCACGAGGCTGAGCTGGCTGCCCCCGGAAACCGCCAGCATGACCATCGCAACAACGATGGCAGCGGCGCCGACGTAGAAAACCGGATTTCTGAAACGCGTATCGACGAGACGGACATAAGTGACCGCAAGCGCCAGAACGACGATCTCGATTGCCACACTGAGACCGGTGGCAAAGGTCTGCGAAGCGCCGGACACCATAACAAGGAAATAGTTCTGAAACTGGCCGAAGGTGTTGGCGAGCAAGCCCCAGCAGATATAAAAAAGAATGATCAGCACCGTGGTGCGCCGCAGCACCGGATCACGAAACAGGCGAGCAAGCGCAAAGCCCGACGGCGCACTATCCATGCCCTCATCCGGCACCGATGACACCGGGGCGGCGCCAAACACGCCGCCAAAGGCGCTCGCTACGAAGGTGACAAGCCCGGTCAGTGCAAGCATGGTAAAGATGATGCGCGCACCTGTGAGGCCGACGCCGGAAAACACAAAGCCAAACCCCATGGACCCGGCAATACCGACGGTCCACATGACCTGCGTGAAAGAGACCAACCGCGCCTGCGCATCCTGCGGGGCCCGCTCAGACAGAAGCGCAACCGAGGCCGGAAGTGCTGCACCGGAGGACAAACCGCCGATCACCGCCGCCAGAACAAGCATATCCGCGTTGCTGGCCAGCGCCATCAGTGCAGCACCCAGGGCAAAAACGATGATCGCGATGTTGAAGATGCGGTGGTGGCCGAAGCGATCGGCCAGCGGCCCGCCGACAAGCGCACCGGCAGCAATGGCAAGCGTCAACCCGCCGCTGACAATACCGACGGACCAGGCGCTCATGGCGAAGGAAATCTGCCAGATGGCAATCGCAATGCCGACGGACACGATGAGGGAAGAGCCAAGATAGGACGCCATGCCCGCAGCAAGCGCCATCTTGATGAGGTGCTTGTTTACACTGGCTGAAGACACCGAACTGACCGTCATGAAATGCCCCGGACGCCGCCCATACCCGGCAGGTCGCGCGGCTTTGCGATCCCCTGACGGCATATCATGCGCGTAAGGCTACCGCAGCGCAATATCAAGGATCAGGATCAAAGGACCGCACGGCCAAATTGCCGCAGTCACAATTTTCGCCTTCGGCCGGTCGCAACCAGGCACCGGCCGGGGCAGATACAAAGCTCAGGCGGGCAGCGTGGAGAAGACGAAGCGCATGCGATGCGCATAGTGTTCGCCAGCCTTCAGCACAACCGAAGGGAAATTCGGGTGATGCGGACTGTCAGGATATTTCTGCGTCTCCAGCGCGAAACCGGCATAAGCGTGGTAGGTCACGCCGTCCTTGCCGGTGGTGGGAGCTGCCTGGTAATGCGCTGCCGTATAAAGCTGGACGCCGGGCTGATTGGTATAAAGCGCCATGGCGCGGCCGGTCGCCGGATCATGCGCTTCGGCCGCCAGATGCATCTCGCCATCATAGGCTGACAGGCAGAGATTATGATCATAGCCGATGCCCGGCCAGGTCTCGGCAATATGATCGCCGATCCGGTGCGCGGTGGTAAAATCGTAAGGCGTGCCCGTGACCGAAACGATCTCGCCGGTCGGGATCTTCTCCTCCGTCACCTTGGTGTAGTGATCAGCTCCGATCCATAGGATCTGATCCTCAACACTGCCACTGCCGTGCCCACCGAGGTTCCAATAACCGTGATAGATGATGTTGGCGATAGTGGCCCGGTCGCTGACGGCTTCCATGGTCAGTTCCAGCGCCCCGTCATCATCAAGCCTATAGGTCGTGGTCGCTTCAAGCGCGCCCGGATAGCCCTGATCGCCATCAGGGGAATGGAGCCGGAAGATCACGGCATTGCGCGCTTCATCGATCTCGGCGCGCCAGAACCTCTTGCCAAAACCCGGAAGGCCGCCATGCAGATGATGCGGGCCGGAATTGGTCGGCAGCTGATAATCGACGCCGTCCAGGCTGAACTTGCCATAGGCAAGCCGGTTCGACAGCCGGCCACAGATGGCGCTGGCATTGCCGGGATTACCGACATAGCTTGCCGGATCATCATAACCGATGACGATATCCTCAACCTTGCCCGCGCTGTCCGGGCGGGTCAGCCGGGTCATGATCGCGCCATAGGTCATGACCTCGATCTCGGTATCCCCACCCTTGAGCCGATAGGCATCAACATCCTGACCATCGATCGTTCCGATGATGGCGTGCTTGATCTCGTGATGTGCCAAGGCACTTTGCTCCTGTAGTCTAAAGATTGAAGCGCTGCGGCCGCCGGACATGCCGTTGCCAGAACATGTCCGGCGGCAGCCTGCGGTCCGGGGCTCTGCGTTGCCCGGACCACAGCAATATCAGCCGGTGGCTGATTCCTGAAGGATCAGGATCAAACGCGGCCGATAGTGGCCTTGACCGTCTCGGCAACGCCCTTGGCGGTGATGCCGAACAGTTCGAACAGGACCGGCGGCGGCGCGGATTCACCGAAGCGATCAATGCCGACACATCCACCTTCAAGACCGACATATTTACGCCAGTAATCGGTACCCGCAGCCTCGACGGAAATGCGCGGCACGCCGGCCGGCAGAACGCCGGCCTTATAGGCGGCATCCTGACGGTCGAAGATGAAGGTCGATGGCATCGAGACCACCCGGACATTCACGCCCTCGCCGGCGAGTGCCACCTGCGCGTCCAGTGCCTGGCGCACTTCCGCACCGGTGGCGATGATGACGGCATCAAGCTTGCCCTTGGCCTCGCTCAGGACATAGCCACCCTTGTGGATGAGGGCGGCCTGCGAGGTTTCGCGCTTGATCGGCGGCAGAACCTGACGGCTGAGCGACATCAGCGTCGGCGTATCGCGATGCTTGATTGCCACATCCCAGGCCACCGCTGCTTCCGCTGCATCACCCGGACGCCAGACATCGAGGTTCGGGATCAGCCGCAGCGAGCCCAGATGTTCGATCGGCTGGTGGGTCGGGCCATCTTCGCCGACGGCAATCGAATCATGCGAGAGCGCATAGATGACACCGAGCTTCATCAGCGCGGCCATGCGGATGGCATTGCGCTGATAATCGGAGAAGACGACATAGCCGCCGCCGAAGGGCCGGAAACCGCCATGCAGGAACAACCCGTTCATGATCGCGCCCATGCCGAATTCGCGCACACCGCAATAGATGAAATTGCCGCCATCCTCATCCGTTACCGGCTTGGCCTTATCCCAGATCGAAAGGCACGAACCGGCGAGGTCTGCCGAAGCGCCGATCAGCTCGGGCAGTTCATCGCCCAGCATCTGCAACACATTCTGGCTGGCTTTGCGCATCGGAATGGTTTCCGTCAGCCCTTCGGCTGAGGCGGTGAAAGCGGCCATTTCAGCATCAAAATCAGCCGGAAGATCGCCCTTCATGCGGCGCAGATATTCTGCGGCCTCAGCCGGATAGGCCTTTTCATAGGCTGCAAAAGCTGCATCCCAGGCGCTTTCGGCAGCCTTGCCCTCAGCTTCGGCGTTGAAGCCATCATAGATCGCCTGCGGGATTTCAAACGGCGGCAGAGCCCAGCCGAGTGCCTCGCGGACGCGCGCGATTTCAGCATCGCCCAGAACATTGCCGTGGCAATGGGCCTCACCTGCATAGGTGGGCGAGCCCTTGCCGATCGTGGTCTTGCAGCAGATCAGCGTCGGCTGCTCGGTATTGGCCTTGGCCTTGGCAATCGCCGCATCGATCGCATCGACATCGTGACCGTCGACGGCGCGAATGACCTGCCAGCCATAGGCCTCGAACCGCTTCGGCGTATCATCGGTGAACCAGCCGCTGACATGGCCATCAATGGAAATGCCGTTATCGTCGTAGAGCGCAATCAGCTTGCCGAGCTTCAGCGTGCCGGCGAGCGAGCAGGCCTCATGTGAAACGCCTTCCATCATGCAGCCATCACCAAGGAAGGCGAAGGTGTGGTGATCGACGATTTCGTGGCCGGGCTTGTTGAAGCTTTTCGCCAGCATTTTTTCGGCAAGCGCCATGCCGACAGCATTGGCAATGCCCTGGCCGAGCGGGCCGGTGGTGGTCTCGACACCCGGCGTGTAGCCATGTTCGGGATGGCCCGGCGTCTTGGAATGCAGCTGGCGGAAATTGCGGATATCATCCATCGACAGATCATAGCCGGTCAGGTGCAGCAGGCTGTAAAGCAGCATCGAGCCATGGCCGTTGGAGAGCACGAAGCGGTCGCGGTCCAGCCAGGCGGGATTTTTCGGATTGTGCTTCAAATGGCGCGTCCACAGCGCGACGCCGATTTCCGCCATGCCCATCGGCATGCCCGGATGACCGGAGACGGCTTTCTGAACGGCATCCATGGACAGAACCCGGATGGCATTGGCAAGGTCGGTTGAGGAGGCCTTGGTGGTGTTGCGGTCAAGCATTTTAGAACCTCGTTTCTGGCCGAGGGGAGACGGACCGGTCCGCCTTCTGTGCGGTATCCCGGCATTTCTGATCCCGAAACGACCCGATATTACTTTGCTGGATGTTGTTACTTGTAAGCCGTGACGATGAGTTCGATCAGCATTCCCGGACCGAGCGTGCCGGGGCAGATGGTCGCGCGGGCGGGCATATCTTCCGGCGCAAGCCATTCCTTCATGACGTCATTCATCGCTTCCTTGTCGCCGAGGTCCTTCAGATAGACCCAGATGAACAGAAGTTTGGTCTTGTCCGATCCGGCGGCGGCAAGATAGGTATCAAGCTTGGCAACAGCCTCGCGGGTTTGTCCCTTGATATCCAGGCTCGTGTCGTCGCATGCCGTGCCGCCGACAAAGACGAAACCGTCTTTCTCCGTGACCCGGTGCAGGACAGGGGTAGGCAGATATCTGTTGACCATAGGTGTCTCCTTTCCTTGTGGGCGGGGCCTGCCGCAATGCTTGTGGAAGGGCGCGGCAGGTCCCGGCTATTTCTCAGTGCCGTCAGAGACGGCGCCTTCTGAGTTGTTCATTGACGCGCTCGGCCATGCGTTCCAGAGACGCCATGGCGGATACGCCGTCAAAAATGGTGGGTGCAGCCGATGGCTCACCGGCAAAGGCAAGCGCTGCATCATGCATCAGCGCGGCATAGCCCTTGTGATCCTCATTGGCGGCTGCGGTGAAATTCGGGGTCCAGGAGAGCGTGTCAGCGCCATCAGCAAGGCTTGCCGCCGGATCATCGGCCTTGAAGGCCGGATCGCGGAAATAGCGGATATTGATCACATTCTCGATTTCGATCCGACGGTGATCGCCCATGATGGTGATCGCCTCGGTGGGCGTGCCACGCGACTGGATCGTCCCCATGATGATATTGCCGATCGCCCCGTTCTCGCAGGCAAAATTCATATGCATCAACATATGGCCTGGCTGGTGCTCGCTGGCACGAACCTCGAAATCGGCAAAGGGCGCACCGGCAAGCCAGGGCATCAGGTCCATGTAGTGGACGCAGTGATGCAGGAAGAAGCTGGTATAGTCCGGCGTCTTGCCGAAATAGGCAGGCCCCGACATATACGAGCCGGACAGCCCCAGAACCGGACCGAAATCACCATTTCTGATGATATTCTCCGCGATCTTGTTGCCGGTCGAATAGCGCTTCATGAAGCCGACAATGACCGGCTTGTTCGCTTTTTCAGATGCGCGCGCGATGTCTTCCGCACCCTTTTTGTCACGTGCCGGCGGCTTTTCCAGAAAGACCGGCAGCCCGTGCTGAAGCGCTGCAATCGAGGCCTCGTGATGGAGATCGGGACCGACCGCCATGCCGATGGCATCCAGCCCCTGATGGGCGATGAGATCGCGCCAGTCGGAATAGACCGCCTCGGCACCATAACGCCAGCGCGCGGCCTCGGCAGCCGAAGCGTTCAGATCACAAACAGCGGCAATGCGCATGTCGTTGCGCCCGAGCTGGGGCATGAGCATTTGCGATGCGTGGAGGCCGCAGCCGATCCAGCCGATATTCAGGGTCATCGCCGATACTCCGCCATATATGCCATGGCCCGGATCAGGGCGACGGCATGTTTCAGTTTCTCGCTTTCATCTTCATGCGGTGCCCGCCATTGCGCGATCGGCAGACCGATCCGGTCGTCATTGCGGCGGAAGGGCTCCAGCGTCAGCGGTCCGTCATAGCCGACGGCAGAAAGCGCCCGCATGGTCTCGGCCCAGTCGATATGACCGGTTCCGGGAAAGCCGCGATGATTTTCATTGGCCTGGAAATAGACAATACGATTGCCCGCCATGCGGATCGCATCGGGTATCGAACCTTCCTCGATATTGGCGTGGAAGGTATCAAACAGCAGGCCAAAAGCTGGATGATCGACGGCATCGATCACGGAAAGCGCCTGCGAAACTGTTGAAATAACATCGGTTTCGTAGCGATTAAGCGGTTCAAGTGCCAGCTTGCAGCCGATATTCTGCGCCAGCGGTGCAAGCGCCGCCATCGCCTCGATTGTGCGTTCGCCACGGGCGCGCATTTCATCTTCGGCCACGGGTGCCGGCGCGCGGCCGGCAAAGACCATCGGCGCACCGTAAAGCGGGCCACCGAGGAAGCGGGCGCCGAGTGCATCGGCGACCGCAAGAGCATATTTCAGATAGTCCAGCCCCGCCTTTCGGATGGCCGGATCGGCATCACAGACCGAACGGGAGGGGTTTACCCGGGCGGCAAGCGCCACGGTCAGACCGGCGGTCTCGATTGCCGCGCGTGTTGCGGCGAGATCGAGATCGTCCTCCGGCTCGGGGACAAGCAGCTCGACAAGATCGAAGCCGAGCGACTTCATGTGGGCAAAAAGCGGCAGGTGCTGGCGTGTAAACGGCCGCGCAAATTGCATCGATATGATACCGACTGAATTATTCACGTAAGATCTCCCTGCCCGTCAGCCCTTGACCGCACCCTGGGTCATGCCGCTGATCAGGCGTTTTTGAACAATGAGGAAGAGGATGGTTGCCGGCATGGCGCCGACAATGCCGCCTGCGGTGAGCAGGCCCCACTGCACCTCATACTCACCAATCAGGGTCTGGATCGCGACCGTGATCGGACGGACATGCGATCCGCCGAGCGTGAGGGCATAGAGATATTCATTCCAGGCCGTGATGAAGATGTAGATGCCGGTGGCAATGATGCCGGGCATGCACAGCGGCAGAACCACGCGCCTGAGCGCACCGAGCCTCGTGCAGCCATCCGTCATCGCCGCTTCGTCAAGCGACTTCGGAATGCCGTTGATATAGCTGGTCATCATCCAGACCGAGAATGGAATGGCCACCGTCGAATTGGCGATGATCAGTGCCAGATGCGTATCGATCAGGCCGAGAACGCGCATCAGCACGAAGAGCGGCAGGATCAGCAGCACAATCGGGAACATGTTGATGATCAGGAACTGGATCAGAAGATAGCGTTTTCCCTTGAAGGAAAAGCGCGAGAAAGAATAGGCCGCCGTCACGCTCAGCGTCAGGCCGACAATCACCGTGCCACCGGCAATGATGAAGGAGGTGAGCATGTTGCCCAGGAAGCCGACCGTCTTGAACAGGCGGACATAGTTGTCGAATGTCGCGCCGATCAGGCTCGGTCCCTGCGTGAACAATTTGTCTTCCGCCGTCAGCGAGGTCAGAAGCATCCAAAGATAGGGCCCAAGGGTGAAGAGCAGAATCAGCACCATCGGCAGTTCGACAAACAGCACGCGTCTGAGCGTGGATTTTTTCCCGACGATCATTGCGAAACCCTCCCGACCTTGCGGAGATAGACAATGACAAGACCAAGCAGCATCAGGGTGAAGAGGACGGCAAGCGCCGAACCGTAACCGAAATCGAGATTGGTGCGGGCCTTGATGAAGGCGTAAAGCGGCAGCGTGTAGGTGGAATAACCGGGACCACCGCCGGTCATGACGTAGATGACGTCAATCGAGTTCGCGACCCAGATGGTCCTGAGCAGAACCGCGGTGACCAGGACACCTGAGATGCCGGGCAGCGTAATGTGCCAGAACTGGCGGAACTTGCTGGCGCCATCGATGGATGCCGCCTCGTAATAGCTCCGTGGGATCGATTGCAGACCGGCGAGGATCATCACCGCGAAGAAGGGAAAGCCCTGCCAGGTCAGCGTCAGGATGATGGCGTAAAGCGCGGTATCGGGATCGGCCAGCCACGGGATCGACTGCTTGATGATATCGACCCTCAACAGGAAATCGTTGAGGATCCCGTAATTGCCGTCATAGATCCACACCCACATCAGGCCGATGACAACACTTGGCAGCGCCCATGGAATGATGATCAGCGCGCGCGCCAGCGGCCGCCAGGGAAATTCCTGGTTCAGCAGCATCGCAGCGGCAAGGCCCAGAAGCAGCTGCGAAGGGATGGTGATCCCGATCCAGATGACCGTGTGCTTGAGCGAGATCCAGAATACCTCGTCATGCAAGGCATTGATGAAATTCTTCAGGCCGACAAAGGGCATGGAATGCGGTTTGAACAGCACATAGTCATGCAGGCTCATCCAGGCGGCCTGTACCATGGGGAAGAAGACGATTGCCAGCGTCACGATAACCGCCGGTGACAGCAGCGCGTAGGGGAGCACCCTCTTGGCAAGCGCCGCACGCGACATCGGCTGCTCGGTTTCTATCATTGTCATTTTCGTTTCGCCGGAGAGGCGCCGGCGCCCTGATTGTTCCCGTCACACGGCAGACAAAGTTCGATCGTCTACCGGCGCGGAACCGGTATGAACGGGGGGAGAACCGGCCCGGCCCCCCTTTGGGCCGGGCACTTGTCTTTTCAGGCTGGAGGACTGCTTACGGGTTGAACAGTTCGTCGATCTTCTGGTTCATCTGTTCAGCCGTGATCTGGCCGAGCAGTGCGCGCTGCATGTTGACAGGCCAGACCGTATTCACGAAGTCCGCGGTTGCGGTGACATTGGGCAGCATATGCGCGAAGGGCAGCGATGCCACCGTTGCATCGACAAAGCGCTTGGGATGCAGCGTCCAGTTGGCCGCATCCGTCTTGCTGACGGGCAGCTGGCCGGTGGATTCGTTGAACTCCTTGTTATTGCCTGCCGTCGACAGGAAGGAGATCCACTTCCAGGCCGCATCCGGAGCCTCTGACGAAGAGAAGATCGCCGTCTCCTCATCACCAAAGGATGTCCAATGGCCACCGCCGCATTCGGGAACCGGCACAGCCGAGACCTTGTCGCCAAGGGCTGCAACCATGTCATTGGCCGAACCGATATGGTGAATGGTCATGGCCGTCTTGCCGGCCTTGAAGGCACCGATCACTTCCTTGAACCCGTCATTTGGTGCTGATGGCGGGAAAACCTTGTCCTTCTGGAACAGGTCAACCACGAACTGCGTGCCGGCAATGGCATTCTCATTGGTCATGCCGCCCTTCTCAAAACTGACGCCTTCACGCGAAAGCGTCAGGCTGCCCCAGTGGTCCTGTCCTCCGGCACCGCCGCGGAAGCCAAAGCCGTATACATCCGGATTGCCGTCACCATTGGTGTCGCGGGTCAGCTTGATTGCATCCTCGCGAAATTCATCACAGGTTTTCGGTGGCGTCAGACCAAGCTCATCAAACATGTCGGTGCGATAATAAAGGTAGAGCACAACATATTGCAGCGGCAGATAATATTGGGTGCCGTCCGTCGATTTGGTCAGATTGAAGAGATTTTCGTCAATATCCGAGGCTCCGTCCCAGGCCTGGATATAATCGTCTAGCGGAACCAGCGCGCCCATTTCTGCCAGACGCGACTGAGCATTCATCTTCACCATCGCCGCATCCGGCGCGTTGCCGGCAACGATCGAGGCATAGAGATTATCGTAATATGTCCCCCATGGAATATTTTCAGCCTTGATCGTGATATCGGGGTTCTGGGCTTCGAACTTTGCCACCAGATCCGCCATCGGATTGTCAGCATTGTCGAAATGATACCAGAACCGAACGGTATCCTTGGCGTTGGCTGCTGTCCCGCATGCAAGCATGGCTGCGGTCAGTGCCACAACTGAAACGACTTTCCTCATTTGCTCCTCCGCTTGTCATCGAACCGTGTTCGACTAAGTGGTTTCTTCAGTGCCCGTAAATTCTCGGAAGGCTTTCGCCGCCTCCTCCGCTGCCGATCGGGCCTCGGCAAGAACTGAACCCATTTGCATGAAACCGTGCACCACTCCTCCGTGGAGCCGGTAGATATCCCGCCGCCCGAGCGCGACAAGGCGTTCGGCCAGCATTTCACTGTCAGAGCGCAACGGATCAATCGCTGCGGCATTGATGAAAAGCGGCGGAAGCGCCGCCAGCGCCCGGTCATCCGCCTTGAATGGGGAGACCAGTGGGTTGTCTCGTTGCGCCCTGTCGGGTGTGTAGAAGTCCCAGTAACGCATCATCTTCGCCCGGGTCAGGCCGGGACCGTTTTCGCAATCGCGATAGGATGGCGAGCAAAAATCATCATTGTAGACGCCATAGAAAAGCAGGCCGCAATCCGGCAGCGCCGCACCATTTTCGTTCTGCGAAAGCATGGTCGCAAGCGCAAGATTGGCGCCCGCACTGTCACCGGCCAGCGCCAGCGGCCGGTTGATCCCGGCAAAATGCCCCTGGCCCGAAAGCACCGCCTGAAAGACGGCGACACAATCATTGAGTCCGGTCGGGAACGGGTGTTCCGGCGCAAGGCGATAGTCGAAGGTCAGCACATGGGCATCCGCCGAGAGCGCCAGAAGCCGGGCGGCATATTCATGCGTATCCATGCTGCAAAAGGCCCAGCCGCCGCCATGAACGAAGACGATCAGGCCGGACGCGGTTTCGCTCGGCGTGATCAGCCTGCAGTTCAGCGATCGGGAATGGGGAACATCAAGTGTGAAGTCCCAGCTCTGCCGGATGGCCGGAAGATCCCTGTTCCAGCGGCGATTGGTTGCCTCCGCAAGCGCCCGTCCTTCTGCCGGCGCAATCGTCGTCGGGTCGGCAAGCCCTCGGTCCTCACGCGCCAGACGCTCAAGGATCTCAGCCATGTCGGGCGTCAGAAGACGGTCTTCGGGACTTGCCCGAAACCGCGTCCTCTCCGCCTTTATCTGCCCTGCCCCTCCCGACATATCCTCACCTATTGCCTGGCCGCTGCTCCGCCGGCCAGGATATCCGGGCCGAAATTGACGATTGTCGTGATGTGGTGGCCGAGCGCCGTCGCCACTTTTTCCGGATCTCCACTGTCCAGCGCTTCAACGATGCTTTCATGACGATCCGCCGTCTCGACAAGATCAAGACGGCCGCGCGAATTCAAAATCTTGAAGCGATGGTTATGCACGAGGCAGCGATGCAGCACCGGACCGACACTCGGCAGATCAGCCGCATCAAACAGCCGAAGATGGAAGGACCGGTCGATGAGCGAAAGCTTGTAGGCGTCCCCTTCCCGCGCAATCGTCTTCATCTGTGCGATATAGTCCAGCAGTTCCCGGCGCAGCAAAGCGCCATAGCGCTGCAGCACGCGGCCGACATTGCGGGTCTCGATCTCCTTGCGGATCATGATCATTTCCCGCGCATCATCGGCACGCGAATCGGCAACGAAAGTGCCGCGATGGGCCATACGCTCAACAAGACCGTCGTGATTGAGCGCGATCAGCGCTTCGCGAACCGTCGACTGGCTGCATTCAAATTCCTCTGCCAGCTCCAGCTCAAGGATCGGTGCCATGGGCGGGCGTTCCCCCAGCATGATCTGACGCTGCAGATCTTCATAGACCGTATGGCTGCGCTTGGCGGTGCGGCGTGCGGAGCCACGCCCTGACGCCACCTTCTTCCCTTCCGGCTTTCCGAAACTTTCGATCGCCATATTCGTATCCATCGCTTGCATATCGATAACGTTATCGTTAATCTACCGATACCAAATTCGTTTGGCAAGTCGGATTTTCGCCAAATCTGCTGTCAGCCGCCTCCCCCAGGGGATAGCCTGCCACCGGTTTCGTGAAGTCCTTCGATTACATCGGTAAGTCGCGGGTTTTGTGCCAGCCCGCACATCTGGGAGGATGCAATGGCGAGTATCAAGCTCGAGCGCCTTGTGAAAAACTACGGTGCCTTCAATGCAATCAAGGGGATAGATCTGGAGATTGCAGATGGTGCCTTTGTGACCTTTGTCGGCCCGTCAGGTTGCGGCAAATCGACCCTGTTGCGCATGGTCGCCGGCCTGGAGGAAATTTCCGGGGGCAAGCTCAAGATTGACAATAAGGTGGTCAACGACCTGGAACCGCGTGAGCGTGATATCGCCATGGTCTTTCAGGACTATGCGCTTTACCCGCATATGACCAATGCCGAAAATATCGGTTTCGGCCTGAAGATGCGTGGCCACACCAAGGCCGAAATTGATGAACGCGTGAAAGAGGCCGCGGAAATCCTGCAGATCGCGCCGCTTCTGGAGCGCAAGCCCGGTCAGCTTTCCGGTGGCCAGCGCCAGCGCGTTGCCATGGGGCGCGCCATTGTCCGCCGGCCTAAAGTCTATCTCTTCGACGAGCCGCTTTCCAACCTCGACGCCAAGCTGCGCGTTGACATGCGTACCCAGATCAAGCGCCTGCACACATTGCTGAAGACCACGACCATTTACGTGACCCATGACCAGGTCGAAGCCATGACGCTTGCCGACCATATCGTCATCCTCAAGGATGGCGTAATCATGCAGCAGGGCAAGCCTGTCGAAGTCTATGAGCGCCCGATCAGCCGTTTTGTCGGCGAATTTATCGGCTCGCCGAAAATGAACATCATCACCACAACGCTGGAAAAGGATGGTGACAGGGCCAGTCTGCGCTTTGTCGACTTTGCCCTGCCGGTCGAAAATATCGAGGGAGAGACTGGAACCGAGGTGGAAATCGGTATTCGTCCTGAACATCTCGTTCCATGTGCTGAGGAAGAGGCTCTCTTTGCAGCACGCATCGATGTGCTGGAGCCACTTGGCTCAGATACCCATGCGATCTGCCTGCTTGGCGACACGGAAATAACCGCCCGCCTGGCGCCGGATGCAAGCCTCGCGCCCGGCCAGACGCTCTACCTGAAGGCCGATCCCGGCAATATCCATTTTTTCGACCCGAAAAGCGGTCTCCGCCTCGAAATCAAGGCCCGTGCCATAGAAGCACTCGCCTGACCCTTCTCCCATGGGACGCACCGATGGCCGGGCGTCCCTGTCTCCGGCAGGGTTGGCTCCGACGTTCACCAACCTGTGCCAGACCTTGCCCCCGCTTCACCGGTCCATCTGTGAGCGGGGGCTTTTTCGCTTCCCACAAGAAAGGGCGATACGGATTGGTTCAGGGCATCGAATAGGGATGCCCAAGTGCTTCAGCCAGGGCCGTAAAAACGCGCGTCGCCGGTGATGAACAGGCTAGCCCGGTCGCATTGCCTGCCAGCACGGCCGCATCGCCGCAATCGCCTGAGGGAATGTCGCTATTGGTCTGCACGACGACGGTTGTATCGCTGGCCGTGTCGTAAAACACCGTGGTGTTGTAGCCCGGCAATTCGCCGGTGTGACCAACCCAGCCGCCAACACAGCCCATGCCGATGCCATAACCAGCAGGTGACGGAAAACTGGCAAGCCGCACCTCCTGCGCAGCCGGGTCCAAAAGCCCCTGCCCAGTGCCGAGCGCGCGGCCATAGGTCAAAAGATCATCGAGACTGGAAATCATCCCGCCGGCCGTCCAGCCCCAGGACGGGTTCCAATCGGTCGCATTTGTCGGCGTATCCGGCGTGGCCTCATTGCCCTGCATCGTGAAGCCCTGGGGATAGGGCGCGGGAATATCGCTGGAGGTCCCGGGCCAGAAGGTATTATTAAGCCCGAGTGGTTCGAAAATCTGCGCCTTGAACACGTCCCCGACCGGCTTCCCCGTCACCTTCTCAATCACTTCGCCCAGGAGCACCGTATTGGTGTTGGAATAGTCAAAGCGCGCGCCGGGTTCGAAAATCGGTGATTCGTCGAGACCATATTGCAGAAGCTCATCGACGGTAAAAACATGCTCGGGATCGGAAAAGAGACGATCCTGAAAATCTTCCGACAAAGTGTAGCTGGCAAGCCCGCTGGTCATATCAGCCAGCTGGAGCAGCGTGATCCGGTCTCCATTCGGAATATCGTCAACATAGGTGCTGATCGTGTCATCCAGAGAAACCTTGCCAGCCTGAACCAGCTGCATGAGTACCGTTCCGGTGAACGTCTTGGTGACCGAGCCGATCCGCGTATGCATGCCGATTTCCATCGGCGCCCCGGTTTCAGGATCGGCAACCCCATAGGCCTTTTGCCAATAGCCCTCAGGCGTGCGCACGCCGGCAATGACACCTGGAGCCGCCGTGTCACCAAGGACCGCAGTCACGGCAGCATCAAATCTGGCTGCCAGTTCACCCGACAGCGGTGTTGTAATCATTGCAGCCCCGGGCTGCATCGTTGCCACAGCTGCCGGATCGGAAACGCAGGACTGATCCCCCGCAAATGCCGCTCCGCTGCCAAACATCCCCGCGAAAAAAACAACCGAAGCAAAGGTTTTACCTGCCTGCCCATCTCGAAAGCACTTCATCCACATTCCCACTTACAGATATTCCTGCATTTTAGCTGACTTAACATGTATCAAATCCATGACTAAACTAGAACGTTTGTGGAGACAAACGAAGCCAACAACGGTTCATTTTTGGTATAAATGTTTGCATCAGCCGTTTTTCAGGCATGGCGCCACCCTGTTCGTGCAGCAAAGCAGCGTGCAGGCGAAGTGGCTCTGAGACAGCGCGCGCCGTACTGACTTTATCCCACTGCAACCTAAACGGTGACCTTGACCCTGAGAACCCTGAGTGCGTTGAGGATAACCGCCACATCAATAACCTCCTGCAGCAGAGCTCCCTCAACCGGCACCAGATAGCCAAAGGCCGCGGCAATCATGGCAAGAACCGAAAGCCCTATCCCGACGGCAACGCTTTCAAGGGCGATGTGTCGCGCCCGGCGCGCAATCTCGATGCCGGGCCGCAACTGCCCGACCCGATCGACGAGCAGAACCACATCGGCGGCTTCCGCAGACGCCGCTGCGCCACGTGCGCCCATGGCGACACCAACATCGGCAGCCGCCAGCGCCGGCGCGTCATTGATCCCGTCGCCGACCATCATCACCGCCGCATCGTTGCGCTCGGCAATCACCAGAGCCACCTTCTGATCCGGCGTCAGCCCCGCATGGACGCCATCCAGCCCGAGGCCCTCTGTCACCTTTTCGGCGACCGCAGCGCGGTCGCCGGTGGCCAGCAGAATTTTCTTGATCCCTTGCTGACGCAATCCATCAAGCATGGCCCCCGCTTCCTGGCGCAGAGGATCTGCCATAATGAGATAACCCGCGAGAACACCATCCACGGCAACGGCCACCAGCACGGATCCGGCTGTTTTTTCAGGAGGGCTTATCGGACCGGATCCCAGCCTTGAGGCGACGAAACCAGCCCCGCCAACCAGTATGTCATGCCCCTCGATACGGCCTGAAAGCCCTTCGCCCGGAAATTCGGACACTGCCTGTGGCACGGGCAGCACCAAGCCCTCAGCCTGCGCCTGCGCCACGACAGCCTGGCCGACCGGGTGTTTGGACGCCTGATCCAGCGCTGCAGCATAGTGCAGAACCTCACTTTCCGAAAAGGCTGCACGCAGATCAACGGATACGATCTGCGGTCGCCCTTCCGTCAATGTACCGGTCTTGTCGACAATAAGCGTCTTGATGCGGGCCATAGCCTCCAGCGCCGCCGCCCCCTTGATCAGCACCCCGAAATGCGCCGCCCGCGACATCCCGGCAACCAACGCTACCGGGACAGCCAGAATGAGGGGACAGGGCGTTGCAACGACCAGAACCGCCACCGCCCGGATGGGGTCGCCGGTGAACCACCAGGCCGCTGCCGCCAATATCACCGTGACCGCGAGAAAGCCGAGCGACCACAGATCCGCCATCCGCGACATGGGTGCACGCGATTGCTGTGCGGCTTCGACCAGACGGACAATACCGGCATAGGTGCTGTCACCGGCCGATCGGGCGGCGACCATGTCAAAGGCCTCGCCGGCATTCATCGAGCCGCTCATCAACTCGGCACCGCCATCATAACGCGCCGGCAGGGATTCGCCGGTCAGCGGCGAGGTGTCGAGAAAGGCCACCGACGATACAAGCCGCCCATCAACCGGCACCGCCTCGCCCTGACGGACAAACAGCCGGTCACCGGGCGTGACGGCATCAAGCAGGACCTCTTCCAGACCGCCATTTTGATGCCGTGTTGCCGTGCGTGGCACGCGCGAGAGAAGATCATGCATCTCGCGCCGTGCCCTGCCCTCGGCAAAGCTTTCGAGAAAGGTGCCGCCGGAATACATGACCGCAATGACGGCGGCGGCAAGCGCCTCACCAAACATCAAAGCCGCCGACATGGAGAGGGCTGCGACGACATCAAGTCCAACCTCTCCCCGTGCCAGCGAACGTACAATCTCCAGGACAAGGAAAAACAACGCCGGCACGACGCCAATACCCCAGACCATGGCCGCAGGTGCGGGATACCCCAAAAGCAGCAGAACAAGGCCAACCAGCAAGCCGGAAACGGCAATCGCCAGAAGCGTCGTCTTCAAACTCCGGCCTATCGCCTGCATTCGCGGTCCTCCCGATCGCAGACACTGCCTGATCAGCGCTGGACGATCTCTCCCTCTCGCAAAGGCCAAGCATCCGTCAGCCTTCCCCGATTGTCCAGCGATATCAACATGTCACGAGAGGGATGCCATTTGAAATGACAGGGATCAAAACCGAAATCATCGCGATCTCGGCGACCGCCAGTTTGACAGCCAAACCAAATCACGTTGATACGCGGTGCAAAGACTGCGCATCACGAGATCCGCGTGCTCAGACCCGCAGTATCACAGCACAGGCGTCAGCAGGCTCTCACCGGCAAAATGCGCGGCGAGATTGTCAAAAACAAGTTTGCCCATAGCCTTGCGCGTCTCATAGGTACCGGATGCGTGATGCGGCTGCAAAAGTACATTATCAAGCGCCAGAAAGCGCGGGTTGATCTTCGGCTCGCCCTCGAACACGTCGAGTGCGGCCGAACCGAGCTCTTTCTTCTCCAGCGCGACCAAAAGAGCGCCCTCATCGATATTGGAGGCGCGCGAAATATTGATCAGCATGCCTTCAGCGCCGAGAGCAGTGATCACATCGTGATTGACGATGTGACGCGTGGCAGCAGACGCGGCAAGCGTCACGAACAGGAAATCAGACTGTTCGGCAAGCGCCACCGCATTATCAACAAAGCGCCAGTCAGCGGCATAATCCTTGGGCGCGATGTCGCTGTAGGCAATCTCCATGTCGAAACCGGCCAGGCGGCGCGCCACCTCATAGCCGATCCGGCCAAGGCCGAGAATGCCGGCACGTTTGCCATGAACGCGATGCATGAGCGGATAGAGCCCCTTTCCGGCCCAGTTGCCACTGCGCACCCAGCTTTCCGCGCCGATCATGCCGCGCGAGAGGCAAAGCATCATGGCGACGCCGAGATCGGCCACATCCCTGGTCAGAACATCCGGCGTATTGGTGACGCGAATGCCGCGTTCGCGCGCCGCCTCAAGGTCAACCGCATCATAGCCAACGCCGTAAACGCTGATGATTTCCAGCGCCGGAAGTGCTGCGATCAACGCCCGGTCGGCTCCCAGTTCGCCCCGCGTGGCAATGCCGCGGATACTGCCCGCATGGGCTGCGAGAAAGGCCTTTTTGTCCTCGACGTCGAAATAGCGGTGCATGGTGAAATGTGCATTCAGACGCTCATCGTCCCAGCTCGGATAGGGGCCGATCTGCAGGATTTCGACTTTGCTCATGGGAGTCTCCATTCAAAATTATGTTATCGATATCATTCAATATCGCAAAAATACCGGCACCACCGGCTGTTCAGCGGCGGTGATTGCAGTCAAGCAATTGCAGAAAAAGCGCCGAATGGTCGAGATCGCCGCCATCAAGACGCTCGACCAGATCAGCAAAACGATCTCGCTGAAGCGTCGTCAGTGGCAATTCCAGCCCCATCTCACGGCATTCAGACAGGACATTCTCTAGATCCTTGAGCTGAAAGACGGTGCGGCCGCCCGGCACGAAATCGCCATCCTGCATCCGCTTTCCGTGTTGTTGCAGGATGACGGAATCGGCAAAGCCGCCCTTGAGAACTGCCCGGAAGGCCGCAGGATCAATCCCGCCCTCTCGCACCATGAGCGTGGCTTCGGCAACCGCGCCTATCGTGATGGCGACAATCGCCTGATTGGCGAGTTTGGCCAGCTGACCGCTGCCAGCCGGACCAAGAAGGATAGCCTGCCCCATGGCTGAAAACAGCGGCATCAGCGGTTCGAAATGGCCTGCTTCGCCACCCGCCATGATCGCCAGGCGACCGTCCTCCGCTCCCTTGGTGCCGCCGCTCACAGGGGCATCAATGTGATAAATCCCCAGTGCTGCAAGCCGTTCGGCATGGTCGCGCGCCTCAGCCGGACGGATGGAGCTCATGTCAATGACGGTTGCGCCTTTGCAGATTTTCGCAGCCACGCCATGCGCGAACAGAAAGTCGGCGACAGCCGGGCCATCTGACAGCATGGTGATGACAACCTCAGCGGCAGCTACGGCCTCTTCCGGCGTTTCCGCAAGCCTTGCGCCAAAGGGTACGAGCGCTTCAGCCTTGGCCCTGCTCCGGTTCCAGACAGTGACCGAAAAACCGGCCTTCAGCAGGTTTTTCGCCATGGGTGCCCCCATGAGGCCCGTTCCGATAAATGCGACCGTCAACATTTCATTATCCCAGTTTACAGCCATTGGCCGTGACATAGATTGCATAAAGAGAGGTGGAAGCGGTGATGAAGAGCCGGTTACGTTTTGCCCCGCCGAACGTCAGGTTGGACACCGCTTCCGGCACATGGATCTTGCCGATCAGTGTTCCATCAGTGTGATAGCAGTGAACGCCGTCTGCGGCGCTCGCCCAGATCCGACCTGACCGGTCAACGCGAAACCCGTCAAATAGCCCGTTGGTGCAGGTTGCGAAAACGCCGCAATCGCGCAGCTGCATTCCACTGTCCGCCTTGAATACCCGAATGTGACGTGGTCCGCCGGAAAGATGGGTCGCGCCGGTATCGGCCACATAGAGCAGGCTTTCATCCGGGGAAAAGGCTATTCCGTTCGGCTTTTCCATCCTATCGATGACCCGGGTCACAGATCCCGAAGCCGGGTCGGCACAATAGACATGGCAGCCAGCTATCTCCGGCTCGCCATAATCCCCCTCATAATCATGCATGATGCCGTAGGAGGGATCCGTGAACCAGATCGTGCCATCAGACCTGACCGTAACATCATTGGGGGAATTGAAGCGCGCACCATCGAAACGATCGGCAATCACGCGAACCGACCCATCAAATTCCGTACGGGTGATGCGCCGGGTCAAATGCTCACATGTAACAAGCCGCCCCTCATTGTCGAGCGTGTTGCCATTGGCATTGTTGGCGGGCACACGGAACACCGAAACGACGCCATTTGTCTCATCAAACCGCATCATGCGGTTGTTCGGAATATCGGAAAAAACGAGATAGCGCCCGGCGCCAAACCAGGCTGGCCCTTCCAGCCAGCGCCCGCCTGTCCAGAGCCGTTCCAGCCTGGCGTGACCGACAAAACAGCACTCAAACCGCGGATCGAGCACCTCGAAACCGCTTCCTTCGATAACACCGAACATGGTCTCCTCCCGAAACCTGCCCCCGCCGATGAGCGCCCCTTGAAGGCATCGACCCGACGGGAAATGTTTTATCTTACTTGCCTCAGGCAATTGCGACCACAATACCGGCTCACACACGCGACCGAACGACCCTGGCATGAAATTTTCATATGATATCGATAACAGCCATGATATGAACAACAATAGCGAAGTCTGTCAAGCGTCCCATCGCAACCGGGAAACCAGAAGCCAGCGCAACGATCGGTCGCATCGCACGCAGACAGGGTTTATATAAATCTGACCATGCAGCGGTTGCAGCCTTCTGGCGGTCATCGTTTCAGATATCAGTTTTGCGGAGAGCGGGCATTGCCGACAGGGGACAAGAACAGGACAGCGAAAGACGTCATACGCCAGGGGGCCGCACCGACAATGGCCGATGTCGCCCGGCTTGCCGATGTCTCAACCATGACGGTATCGCGCGCCCTGAAAAAGGACGGCCGCGTCTCGAAGGAAACCCGCAAGCGCATTCTCGAAGCCGTGGATCAACTTGGCTACGTGCTGGACCAGTCGGCCGGCTCGCTGTCATCGCGCAAGACGGGCTTCATTGCCGCGCTTATACCCTCAATCAACAATTCGAATTTTTCCGAAACAGCCCAGGGCATCACCGAAGCGATCGAGCAATCCGGCCTGCAGCTTCTGCTTGGCTACACCGATTATTCGCAGGACAAGGAAGAGCGGCTGATCCAATCGATGTTGCAACGCCGCCCCGAAGGCATCATCCTGACCGGTGGCGCGCATACGCCATCGGCCCGGCGCATGCTGCAAAATTCCGGCATTCCCGTGGTTGAAACCTGGGAAATTCCAGAGCAACCGATCGATAGCGTTGTCGGCTTTTCCAACAGCGCGGTCATGAGCGACCTCGTCAAGGTACTGGCGGCCAAGGGCTACCGAAAATTCGGCTATATCGGCGGCACGACGGCACGCGACACGCGCGGCAGCATGCGTCGCCAGGGCTTTCTCCAGGCGATTGGCGAGCTCGGTCTTGAGCCGGGACGGCTGATCTCCTTCGGCGTTCCGCCGATCACCATCCAGCAGGGCGCCCAGGCCATCGTCTCCATGCTGGAGCGCTGGCCGGATACGGAAGTCGTGCTCTGTGTATCCGATCTCTCCGCCTTCGGCGCCCTGATGGAGTGCCAGCGTCGTGGCATCAAGGTACCGGGCGACATCGCCATCGCCGGCTTCGGCGACTATGAGATTTCAGCCTTTTGCCACCCGCGCATCACGACAGTTGACGTCGGCTGCCGCGATATCGGACGTTTCGCGGCTGAAAAGCTGCTGCGCCGGATCGCAGGCGACGACCTTGCCGGTGACGAACTGATACTGACGCCCTACCAGGTCCTGCTACGCGAAAGCACCTGAGGCCGCCCCCGGCCCGGAAAAATCAGCGGGGTTCAACGCCTGCCCATCCCCGCCCGGCACAGCTTTGCAGGTTTCAGCGTTATGGCCAGTCCGCGCGGGCTCCGCAGCCTCCCTCTCACCCGGCGCGGTCAGAAACTTCAAACTTGACATCTATTGATGTTATCGATAACAAATATGTCATTCGAGGTTTTGGGAGGAATACTCGATGGAAGATGACAAGCTCGTTGAGTTTCGTTCAATCACCAAGATATTCGGTGGCACCAACGCCCTGACCAATGTGTCGCTGACCCTTGGAAAGGGTGAGATCCTGGCGCTTCTGGGTGAAAACGGTGCTGGAAAATCCACACTTATCAAGACACTTGCGGGTATTCACAAGCCGGATGGCGGTGAGATCCGTTTTCGCGGTGAACCCTATATTCACCGCCCGCCCCGACCGCAGCAACGCCAGCCGATCGCCTTCATCCACCAGGATATGGGGCTGATCGAATGGATGACAGTCGGCGAAAATGTCGGACTGGCACAGGGTTTTTCGATGCGTTCCGGCCTGATCGACTGGTCCTCGACCGATGATCGCGCCGCCAGGGCATTGAAGCTTGTCGGCTGTGATTTCGATCCGCAGACACGGGTTTCCAGCCTGACCCGCACGGAAAAGGCACTCGTCGCCATTGCCCGGGCACTGGCGACAAATGCCGATGTGCTGGTGCTGGACGAGCCGACGGCAAGCCTTCCCGCCGATGAAGTCGAGCGGCTGTTTGAGGCCATAAGGCCGTTAAAGCAGCATGGCGTCGGCATGATCTACGTATCCCACCGCCTGGACGAGATTTTCCGCATCGCGGATCGGGTAGCCGTGCTGCGCGACGGCCAGCTGGTCGGCGAAAAGTCGGTCGGTGAAACGAGTGCAGCCGAACTGATCGAAATGATCGTCGGCAGCAAGGCCAGTGAAGTCTTCGTCAAGTCCACAGCAGCAGCCGGCAAGGCGCTGGTCACGGTAAAGGACCTCACCTGCCCGGCCATCGGCCCGGTCTCCATGGAAATCCGCCAGGGCGAACTTCTAGGCCTTGTCGGTCTGCGCGGTGCCGGTCAGGAGGCGGTTGGCCGGGCACTGTTCGGCGCCCAGCCTTCGCGGGGCAAGGTGCTTATGGATGGCGAGGCACCGGATCTTTCCTCACCAATCACGGCCATGCATGCCGGTATCGGCCTGATTGCCCGCGACAGGACGGAAGAATCCATCGCCATGTCGCTTTCCGTGCGGGAAAACATGTTCATGAACCCCGGTGCCAGCAAACGCGGCCTGTTTACTTTCCTTACCCAATTCAGCGAGGCAGCCCTGTCGTCGCGCATTGGCGAGAGCGTCGGCTTGCGGCCGAATGATCCTGAACTGCCCGTCGAGGCGCTTTCCGGCGGAAATCAGCAAAAGGTGGTCGTCGGTCGCTGGCTGGCCACCGGGCGCAGGCTGCTGATTGCCGAAGACCCGACGGCCGGCGTCGATGTCGGTGCCAAGGCGGAGATCTACCGCCTGATTGCCCGCTCTGTGGAGGCCGGGCTCGCGGTCGTTATCGTTTCGACCGACTTCGAGGAGATCGCCAATATCTGCCATCGGGCGCTGGTTTTCTCACGCGGCCAGATCATCAAAGAATTGTCGGGCGATGCCCTGACCACACAGGCGCTTATAACAGCAGCCTCCGCTTCCGAAGCGGCCTGAACGGGAGGAAAACATGCAATCACTGGAATCGACGGCTCTGGAGCCGACGCCTGCGGAACTGAGGGGCCTCGGCATTGCCGAAAAGCTGATCCGCCTTCTGCCCGTCTATGGGCTGGTCATTCTGACGGCGCTCCTGATCATCCTGTTTTCGATCATGCTGCCGGATACGTTTCCGACCATGCTGAATGTGCGCTCAATCATCTCCGACAAGGCCATCATTGCGATTTTGTCGCTGGCGGCAATGATCCCGATGGCTGCGGGCCGGATTGATCTGACTGTTGGTTATGGCATCGTGCTCTGGCATATTCTGGCCATCAGCCTGCAGACCGTATTCGGCCTGCCCTGGCCGGTTGCAGTGCTGATCGTATTGTCACTCGGCAGCCTGACCGGACTTCTGAACGGCTTTCTGGTCGAAGTCGCCAAGATCGACGCCTTCATCGCCACGCTTGGCACCGGCACGGTGCTCTATGCGATTGCGCTGTGGCATACCGGCGGGCGCCAGGTTGTCGGCATGCTGCCGCAGGGCTTTTATGATCTGAATGGCACCATGGTTTTCGGTCTGCCGATCACCGGTTTTTACGTGCTCGGCATCGCGCTCGTCATGTGGATCGCACTCGAATATCTGCCGATAGGCCGTTATCTTTACGCCATCGGCGCCAATCCGAAAGCAGCAGCGCTGAACGGCATTCCGGTGCGCAAATTCGTCGTCGGCGCCTTTGTCAGTTCAGGCTTCCTGTCAGCGCTTGCAGGCGTTCTGCTTGCCTCCAAGCTCAGGATCGGTCAGGCCAGTGTCGGCCTTGAATATCTTTTGCCGGCCCTTGTCGGCGCCTTTCTCGGCTCCACCACCATCAAGCCCGGCCGGGTCAATGTCTGGGGCACGGTCGTTGGCGTCGTCATTCTGGCGGTCGGCATTTCCGGCATTCAGCAATTCGGCGGATCGTTCTTTGTCGAGCCGCTGTTCAACGGTGTCACACTTCTGGTTGCCATCGGCATTGCGGGTTACGCCCAGCGCAAACGGGGTGCCGCCACCAGAAATGCTGCACGCAAATAGGCCGTTGGAGGAGTGAAACGGCTACTGCTTTCACGGGAGGAACAGATGAAACGCAGAACATTATTGCAAGTCATGGCAGGCGGTGTTGCCATAGTCGCACTTGCGGGCACCGCATCGGCAGACGACATGTCGGATGCCAAGGCCTTTGTTGAGAAATACGGTTCACGCGTCACGGCCTGGGATGGCCCGACAACGGGACCGAAAGCGATCAAGGACAAGTCGATCGTCATTTTGGCTGCCGACATGAAAAACGGCGGTATCCTGAAAGTGGTCGACGGCATTACGGAAGCAGCCAAGGCGGTCGGCTGGAAGGTGACAACGCTTGACGGCGCCGGCTCGATCGCCGGACGGACTGCGGCCTTCGGCCAGGCCATGGCCTTGAAACCCGATGGCATTATCATCAATGGTTTCGATGCCGTGGAACAGGGACCTGCCATGGAACAGGCCAAGGCGGCGGGTATTCCCATGGTCGCCTGGCACGCCGCCCCGGCAGCCGGCCCCGCGCCTGATATCGGCGTCTTCACCAATGTGACGACCGATCCGCTGAAGGTCTCGCAAGCGGCCGCCGACTGGGCCTATGTCGATGCCGGTGGCAAGCCCGGCGTCATCATCTTCACCGACTCGACCTATGCAATCGCCATTGCCAAGGCCGACCGGATGAAGGAACAGATCGAAAAGCTCGGCGGCACCGTGCTTGAATATGTCGATACGCCGATCGCCGAAACATCGCAGCGCATGCCTCAGCTCACCACCTCGCTGTTACAGAAATACGGAGCGAAATGGACCCATTCGCTGGCCATTAACGATCTCTATTTCGACTTCATGGGACCGTCTCTGGCCGCCGCTGGTCTTCCCGGTGACGGCGCTCCATCCGATGTCGCGGCCGGTGACGGGTCGGAAAGCGCCTATCAGCGGATCCGCGCCGGCCAGTACCAGGATGTGACGGTGGCCGAGCCGCTCTATCTTCAGGGCTGGCAACTTGTCGACGAGATGAACCGGGCGCTCTCCGGTGTGGAATGGTCCGGCTATATCGCCCCCTTCCACGTCGTCACCAGGGACAATATCGAATTCGATGGCGGGCCGGACAACACCTTCGAACCCGACAACCACTATCGCGACGAATACAAGAAGATCTGGGGCGTCGAATAGGCCCGGATGATCTGAGCGCGCCAGCAAGGCCCCGGCCGAACCGCCAGGGCCTTTTGCTATTTCCGCACCGGTCAAAAATGCCGGTCCTGCAACGCAGGACCGGCCTTCAGAAACTGCGCCATTTCAGGCTGGCGAAAATCATTCAAAGGCAAGCTGCACCTTCATTGCCTTCGAACGATCACTCGCCATCTCAAAGGCGGTAATCGCATCTTCAAGCGGATAGGTGTCCGAAATCAATGGCTTGACATCGATACGGCCCTGATTGATCAGATCAACGGCAAGGCCGTATTCCTCGTGGAAGCGAAACGAACCACGGATCTCGATCTCCTTGGAAACAACCATATTCTGTGGCAGACCGACCTCTCCACCCAGCCCGAGCTGAACCAGAACGCCACGCGGTCTGAGCGCCTGCAAACCGCTGGCCAGCGCGCGGGCATTGCCGGAAGCCTCGAACATCACGTCAAACGACCCCTTGCCAGCGCCGTAGGCGGCGAGCGCCTCCGGGTTCTTGGCGACATTGATGACCTGGCTTGCGCCGACCGCCTCGGCATAGGGCAGCACATCATCGGTCACATCCGTGGCAATGATTTCCCGCGCGCCATGGGCACGCGCCGAAACGATGCACAGCGCGCCGATCGGCCCGCAGCCGGAGACCAGCACGCGCTTGCCAAGCAGCGACCCGGCGCGCGAAACCGCATGCAGCGTAACGGCAAGCGGCTCGGCCATCGCAGCCTCACCGAGAGAGACGTGATCGGCAACCTTGTGGCACTGCCAGGCCTCGGCCACCAGCACCTCGCGGAAGGCTCCCTGGATATGCGGCATCGGCATGGCACTGCCGTAGAAGCGCATGTTGACACAGTGGTTCTGCTGCCCCTTCAGGCAATATTCACAGCAATTGCAGGGCCGTGAGGGCGAAATCGCGACCCGGTCGCCGACGGCAAAGCCGCTGGCGCCAGAGCCAAGCGCGGTCACCGTGCCTGCAACCTCATGGCCCAGGATCATCGGCTCACGCACACGAACATCACCGAAGCCGCCGTGATTGTAATAATGCAGATCCGAACCGCAGATACCGCCGGCGCCAATCCTGATTTCCAGCTGCCCCGGCCCCGCCGTCTCAGCCTCGATATCTTCAATACGCAGGTCTTTCGCCGCGTGAATGATGGCAGCTTTCATGGTCACCTCCTGTTTGAAAGCGGTTTCGACCGGGCGCGCAGCGCACCAGCAAGGCCGGCTGCCAGCGCTCCCGCAAAGCCTGGAAAAACATGAAGATCCGGCCCGCAAGACCGGCCATCAACGGCGCCGCACGACAGTTTTGGCCGATGCGCCGGGGCCTCACATGCCCTCTCCGGAAACATGCCGATTTCCTCCAGAACCAAATTGCACCTTGATTATGTTATCGATAACAGTTAAGTCAAGAACAATCAGATCCGGCGTCAGCAGATACGCTCCGGGACACCCCGGAAAGGCAGATCAAGCCGGCTCCAAGGGAAGGAGACCATCATGTCCGACATGTTCAGGCTCGACGGAAAATACGCGCTCGTGACCGGCGCAAGCCAGGGCATTGGCAATGCGCTGGCCTGGGGACTTGCCCGACAGGGTGCAATACCGGTGATCAACGCACGCAACCGCAACCACGCAGAGGCGGCCGTCGCAGAATTTGCGGCAAAAGGCCTTACGGCACATGCCGCAATCTTCGATGTCAGCGACAAAAAGGCTGTCGATGCAGGTATTGAAGAGATCGAAAGCGCTGTGGGCCCGATCGAAATCCTGATCAACAATGCTGGCATTCAATATCGCACACCGCTGGAAGATTTCCCCGAAGAACAGTGGTACCGCCTGCTGGACACCAATATTTCCGGCGTCTTCTTTACTGGTCAAGCCGTTGCCCGGCACATGATCCAGCGCGGCCACGGCAAGATCATCAATATCTGCTCGGTGCAGAGCGAGCTGGCACGACCGGGCATTGCGCCCTACACCGCCACGAAGGGCGCAGTGCGCAATCTAACCCGCGGCATGTGTACAGACTGGGCCAAATATGGTTTGCAGATCAATGGTATCGCACCTGGCTACTTCAAGACCCCGCTCAATCAGGCGCTGGTCGAGAACCCGGAATTCACCGCCTGGCTTGAAAAGCGCACGCCTGCCGGTCGCTGGGGCAATGTCGAAGAGCTGATCGGCGCGGCGGTCTATCTGGCATCACCATCGTCCTCCTTCGTCAATGGCCATGTTCTTGCCGTCGATGGCGGCATTACCGTGAGCGTCTGAGATGAAAACCTGCATCGTCGTGATGGGTGTCAGCGGCTGCGGAAAATCGTCTGCCGGCCGCCGGCTTGCAGAAAGGCTCGGCGCGCAATTTGTCGAGGGCGATGATTTGCATCCGCCGGCAAATGTCGAGAAGATGCGCGCCGGTATCGCGCTGGATGATGATGACCGCGCGCCCTGGCTCGTCAAGGTCGGTGAAACGCTGGCAAAAGCCAGCAGTGAAACCGGCCTCGTCATTGCCTGCTCGGCACTGAAAAGGGCCTATCGCGACCTGCTGCGACAGCATGCGGGCTCTGACCTGCGCTTCATCCATCTCACCGGATCGCGCACACTTCTGGCCGAGCGGATGGCAAACCGGCCGGGACACTACATGCCGGTCTCCCTGCTCGACAGCCAGCTTTCAACACTTGAGCCGACAACAGACGAGAATGACGTGATCGACATTGATTGCGCCCTCACCCCGGCGGCCATAGAACAGGCATCACTGGCCTTTCTTGCGACAAACAGGAGGAGTGACGCATGAGCGAAACAGTCGCCGTCATCGGTGCGGGCATTATGGGAACCGCAATCGCCACCCGACTGATTGAAACCGGCAAGAAGGTCGTGGTTTTCGACCTCGACAAGACCCGGCTTGCCCTATTGACTGAAAAGGGTGCCACAGCGGCAATATCGGTCACACAGGCTGCAACCGCTGCCGATTTCGTGATCCTGAGCCTGAATCATGCCGACATCGTCAAGGCCGTGATTTTCGGTGAAAACGGCGTTGCAGCCGTTGCAGCCCCTGAGAAGATGCTGATCGACATGTCTTCGATTGACCCGGCAGAAACGGCAAAAATGGCCGAACGCCTGCGCGCGGAAACCGGCATGGCATGGCTGGACTGCCCGCTTTCCGGTGGCGCACCAGGAGCGCTTGCCGGACGGCTGACCGTGATGGCAGGCGGCGATAAGGCGGATTTCGAGCGGGCTCGGCCCGTCATGACCGCGCTTTGCGCCAATTACACGCTCATGGGCGGCAGCGGTGCCGGCCAGACAACCAAGCTGATCAACCAGCTTTTCTGCGCCGTTCTGTTTCAGGCTGTGGCGGAGGCTGTCAAACTGGCCGAAGCCGGAGGCGTTGACGCAGCGGCCATCCCCGCAGCGCTTGCCGGTGGCCGTGCCGACAGCAGGATCATGCAGGAATTCATGGCCAAATTCGCTGCCCGCGACTTCACCCCGACCGGACGGATCGACAACATGCTGAAAGACCTCGACAGCCTGCAGGCCTTTGCGCTGAAGACCCGCACCCCGTTGCCGATGACGGGCCAGGTCACCGAAATACACCGCCTGATGGTCGCCGCCGGTCTTGGTCCAAAAGATTCGGCCGAAATGATGCGGCTTCTGGACGGGACTGCGGCAGACGCGTGAACCCGCTTCTCCAGGTGCCACCGGGCAACAGACAAGACTTCGAAAAAACAGAAATCAGCCCGTGACAGGGTACAGATTGGAGGAAACAACATGATCATCCGCTACGCCCTGTTTGAGGGCAAGGTACATGAAGGCCGCGAAAATGCGTTTCGCCGTTACGTGGAAGAAAAGCTGGTTCCGCTCTGGCGGCAGTTTCCCGGTGCTCAGGATGTTCAAGTCTATTTTGGCGTGGAACGGGACGACGGTGCCCCGGAATATGCGCTGATGATGGCAATCCGCTATCCCGATCGCGACACGGTGGCGAAAGCGCTGGAATCCGACGTCCGCTACCAGAGCCGCGAGGTTACACAGGGACTGATGACCATGTTTACCGGCCGCATCCACCACCACGTTCTTGACGGCAAGCAATATTCACCGGCCTGACGTGACCTCACAACCCGCAGGCATAGATTGACCGATACTACCCGCCGCACTCAAAGCTTCATCCGGATCGTGGCGCTGAGACCGCCAATCGTCGCTTCGGACAGCGCGATCTCGGCGCCGATCCTGTGGGCAACCGTTGCCGCGATCGACAGCCCCAGCCCGGCGCCATGGATCGCCCCCGACAAATCCGCCCGCCGCTTGCCACGCCGGAACCGCTCGAACAGCGCGTCCCGGTCATCCGGCGCAACACCCGGACCATCATCCTCGACGACGATCAGCAGCATGCCATTGTCACGCCGGCATGACATCGTCACCGTCGAGTGGGCATAGCGGATGGCATTCTCGAGCAGATTTCCCAGCATCATCTCGAAGTCTTCCGGACGACCGATCAACGAGACCGGTTCAAGCTGGAGCTCCAGCTCCTTGCGCGCTCTGACAGCCTGCGGGTAAAGCTCGGCTGCAATGCCTGCAAGCACGCTATCCACGGCTATGGGCCGGGGTTCCGCCAGCATGTCGGTATCAGCCCGCGCCAGCGCCAGAAGCTGGCTCACCAGACGCGTGGCACGGTCAACCCCCAGCCGCACCCGGCCGAGTGCGGCCAGAGATGCCTCGTCCATCCCCTGCCGGTCAACAGTATCGAGCTGCGCCCGGATCGCTGTCAGTGGCGTGCGCAGTTCATGGCTGGCATCGGCAACAAAGCGGCGTTCTTTCTCCAGCGCGTCCTTCAGCCGCAAGAACAGATCATTCAGCGCGCGGGTGACAGGCAGCAGTTCTTCGGGCGTATCCTCCGTTCCGATCGGATCCAGCGCATCGGGATTTCGCGCGGAAAGTTCCTCACTCAATGCCGAGACCGGCCGCAATCCGCGTCTGAGCGCCGTCAGAAGCAGAACCAGCGTCGCAGAAATGCCGATCAGCATCGGCACCGCCCCGCTCAGCGCAACGGAAAAGACGGTTTCCCACATCTCGTCGCGGCGCAATCCGGCATAGACCTCGATCTTGCCCGAGGGCGAAACGGCGTGTTCGAGAAACCAGAAACGGTTCTTGTCCATGGTCTCCGGGCTGTTTGGGGTGCGAATGACCACCCGTCCCGCCGACCGTACAATGACGAAATAATTCGGATTGTGCCGTGAGTGCAGTGTCTGCTCAAGCGAGGCTTCCGATATGGTCTCCTTGTCAAGAACCGTTGCCACCGTATTGGCCAGAAGCGAAAGCTGATCGATATAGGACTTGTGAAGATCATACCATGTTCCCAGCAAGATAAAGGCAGAGGCAAATACCCATATGGCTGCAAGAACCAGGGTGATCTCGCGCATGAGAAGGCCGCGCAGGCTGCGGACAGGCGGAAGAAAGCGGCTGATCATGGCATCATATAGCCCACGCCACGCAGCGTCCTGATCCGCTGTGCGCCGATCTTGCGCCTCAGCGACGATACCAGCACCTCGATCGTGTTGCTCTCCGCCCCCTCGCCCCAGCCATAGAGCATATCGGCGATCTGCTCTTTCGACACGACCCGGCCGCGCTGTTCGGCAAGATAGATCAGAAGCCTGAACTCCTGACCAGGCAGGGCGAGCGCCTCGCCATCCAGAATGGCGCTGTGGGCCTGAAGATCAATGATCAGCCCGTCGCAGGAAATGACATCGTTGAGCCGGCCCGTCGCGCGGCGCGCCAGAGCCCGCGCCCTTGCCCGCAATTCGTCCATATCAAAGGGTTTCAGCACATAGTCATCGGCGCCGAGATCAAGACCGCGAATGCGGTCCGCCACGCCGTCGCGCGCCGTCAGGATCAATACCGGCACATGATCACCACGCCCGCGCAATGCCCTCAGGATATCAAGCCCGTCGGTCCCCGGCAGACCGAGATCCAGCAATACGAGATCATAGCCGCCAGCGCGCAGTACCGCCTCGCCCTCGGTCCCATCGCGCACCCATTCCACCTGGGCATGATCAAGGGCCAGTCCGCGCTGAATGGCGTCCCCCACCAGATCGTCATCCTCGATCAGCAAGGCCTTCATTCATGAGACCTTTCCGCGCCCGGTTTCAGGGACTTGCGCATGCGTGCTGTTCCCCGCGCCGACGGCTTCACGGCCATAAAGCGCATACGCCAGATCTGCTGAATGATGACGGGAAGCGGAACGGTCGCGAAAATATCGCGCAGCATCAGGAGATCGGCTTTGAGACCGGCCCATAGCCCCTGCTTCGCCGATTTCAGCGGACTTTGAACGTCCGGCCAGCGCACGATAGCGATCCGGGCACCTTCGGCGATCCAGTGGGCATTCATGGCGACTTCCATCCCGAAACCCGGCAGGCTCATCAGTTCTGCCCCGGTCCCCAGAAGGCGGCGCGGCAGCACACGCTCGCCCGAAATATAGTCGATCCCGATCATTTTCCAAAGCCATGGCGCATTGCGCCTCAGGCTGATGGAAACATCTGCCTGCCCGCGCAAAACCGGGCGGATCAGCTGGGTAAGTGCCGACCGCGTCAACCCGACAAGATCACTGTCGAGCAGCAGGAGATGCTCAAAGCGCGCCGCATTCAGTCCCGCCGCCACTGCAGCACTTTTGCCGCCGTTCTTCGCCAGCACAATCAGCCGCACGCGTTCAAACCGGCGCACGACCGCTGCGGTGCCATCGCTGGAGCCATCATCGACGACGATGACCTCGTCGATCAGCGGATGATCGATAACCGATGACAGGACGGCGCCGATCCGCGGCGCTTCGTTGTGGGCCGGAATGATACAGCTTATTCCCTGGCGCATTTTCGCCTCCATAAAAACCAGACAAGCCCCATCAAGACGAGCACGATCAGGATGATCCAGCTGCCGCGCCCGATCCAGCTGTCGATCTGCTTATAGGCGTCGCCGGCAAAATAGCCGAGCACCATCAGCGCGATCGTCTTCGGCACCGTGCCGATCAGGTTATAGACAAGAAAGGAGATAACCGGCATGCGCGCTGCACCGGCAGCGGCCAGAATGGCCGAGCCTGCCGAGTGGGTGATCTTGCCGAACAGCAGCGTTCGCCCGCCCCGCTCGCGGAAGTGCCGGGCAAGCTTTTCGAGCCGGCCGGGCCGGAGCCCCATCCGGCGCTTCCATTTATCCGGCAGCCGGTGCAGACCGTAGCGGCCGATGCTGTAATAGCCAATATCACCGACAAGATCAGCCAGCACCAGAATGACACCGAGTGACCAGAGATCGAAAATACCCTGGCGCGCCAGATAGGCAGCCAGCACGGTCACGATCGGCCCTTCGAAGATCGCCGCGAAAGCGACCAGCCAGAGGCCGTGAGCCGCAAGAAAGCTGTTTATGGTATCAAGCGGGATCATCGGCCAGCCCCATGGCATTGCCGCGCCACTCAAAACCGCGTCGCGCCCAGGTCGCAAACCAGATCACCGGCAGCAGGAGATCGCGCAGCACCATCGCGGCAATGTCACGGGGACCTGCCGGCCACCCGGCAAGCCGCGCCAGCGCCACTTCCACCGCGAACCAGCCAATGACGAAGGGGATACCCCAGAAGACCGGTGCAACAAACAAGAGCGCTATCAGCGGCGGCAGGAAACCCATTGCCAGCTCCAGCACGAAAAGACCGACGAAACCGGCTCGACGCACGCGCGACCAGCGGATCTGCCGGTCCCATACCGCCTGAAACCGTCGCCGCCCGATCGGCTGGGCAAAGGCATGCGGCGCAAGGCGAACTTTCTTGTCATCGGCGCGCACAAGCTTGGTGAAGGCCACATCCTCGGCCAGATCGCTTCCAAGCGCGACGAGCCCACCGGCCCTGTCCAGAAAGGCTTTTTCGACAAACAGCGTCTTTCCCTGCGCAAATCCAAGCCCGAGACTGTCAGCAGACAGCTGCCAGCGTGCCTGATGGCCGTTGAGAAAAGCGCATTCGAGCGAACCCCAGAGATTTTCCGGCCGCGTTCCGGCTGCAGGGCTGGAAACAAGCGCGCAATCCGGGGTCCAGGCCAAAAGCAGCGTCTCGAGAAAATCTGGCGGCAGAAGCAGATTGGCATCAACCATCGCCACAAAACGACCACCGGCCTCAGGCCAGCCCTTGAGCAGATTATCAAGTTTCGGATTGCCGGTCTCCCGGTCATCACCGATCAGAAGCCGCGCGGGCCTCTCAGGGAAACGGGCCATCATTGTCCGCAGGGCAGCACAGGCGGGATCATCAGCACGCGCTGCGCAAAAAATGATGTCATAATCGGGATAGTCGAGCAGGAAGGTACTTTCCAGCGTCTCCACATCACTCGGATCGAGCCCACAGACAGGCCGCATAACGGTAATTGATGGATGCTCGTTGACGCGAACAGCCTTGCGCAGGCGATAGCGCCACGCCGTCAGCACTGCCGTCGCAAGATAGAGCCCGGTCAAAAGAACAGTGATGGAAAGTGCTGCAATCGTCATTGTCGCTACCTGTTTCGGCCAGCAGTGCCGCGTTTACTTCCAAAGTCCCCACTCGGTGGTTTCTGCCTCATAGACCCCTCCAGCTTTGAGAAGACCTGTGCCTGGAATACCCCCAATATGTGAGCAAAAGCTGAGGTGTTTTCCAGTCAGCCGCTTGTCCTGAGCACAATATCGTCTTCAAATTGCACGGGTTTCACCGTCGATGATCCCGCGTTGACGGCGCCGCCTGCTAAACACTGGATTGCGCGCGCGGCTCACCGAGAATGCCAGAAGTTGCAAGTCGCCATCATCGCCTTCAGCGATCGCCGTGAAGTTCTGGATCCAGTCACCGCAATTGGCATAGATCGTATTGCCGATTTCTCTTAGCGCCGGCTGATGAAAGTGGCCGCAGATGACACCGTCAAGGCCTCTTTCCTGCGCTTGCGTGGCGAGTTTCTTTTCATAGGAGCGCCGCGGATAGCGCAACCTGTTGAACGATGAGACGAGATAATCCGTCGCCCGGCGCTCTTGCGGCTCGGCAAGGCCGGCCCTGGCGCGGATGCTAAATTCAACGGCCGTGCATGCACGTTCAATTTGGTGTCCGGCACTGACCAGCCGTGCATTGTTGAACAGGGGCACATCCTGACCATCACCGTGGATAACCAGATAGCGGCGCCCGTCGGCAGCCTCATGAACCGCATGGGAGACCGGATTGACCGGCAGCCGCATGGCGGCCGGTGCAGTTTCAGGATGGGGATCATGATTGCCGCTCACATAGACAAACTGGGCTCCCTCGGCAAAGCGCTTTCGGAAATAGGCAAGAACCGCCATCTGTGCCGCTGACCAGACCGGCATTCTGGGAACCCAAAGATCCAGAATATCACCGACGAGCACATATTTGTCGGCAGGGTTTTCACGAAGAAAGCGGATCACATAATCCGCTCTCGAAGCGAAATGACCGAGATGGAGATCCGACAGAAACAGCGTGCGATGGCACGTGGTATTCTTGGCAGCATAAGGCAGCATCTTGTTCTCACTTCGCTCAAACACGGTCATCAACCGTGATTCTCCGTCCAGCCCCTCAGCCAGACATCTGATAGGCTTTTAATCTGAGGTAAAGCTGAAGAAGTCAGTGAAGGCCAACATTTACTTGCCAGAAAAGCCATGCCCGGGCTTTCACACAGCCGCGGATCTGTTCGAAATCCCTTTATTCTCACCGCAGACAGGCCCTTCAGATCAGAGTGCAAGCCACGCCATCTGAAATTTGCAATTGACAGCCTCCGGAACATCCGCTTGTATTTGTAAAGCGGTTTAGTAAATCGCTTTACCGGACAAAGAAGCCGGTCAAAATGCGCATTTTCCTGCGCTTTGAAGGGTGAACGTAATGATGGCGAGAGCAACAAGCCTGAAAGATGTGGCCAAGGCGGCCGGCGTGTCGGTAACGACGATTTCGCGCCTGCTCAACGGGTCGCTTGATCTGCCTGACGCCACCCGCCAGCGGATCGAGAAGGCCATTGCCGAGCTTGGCTATGTGCCGAACCCCCACGCCCGGCGTCTGAGCCGCGGCCGCTCCGATATGATCGGCCTCGTCATCCCCGATATCGCCAACCCCTTCTTTGCCATGCTTGTTGCAGCAATCGAGGAAGAAGCTGATCAGAAAGGCCTCACTGTCTCGCTCAATGCGACGCTGAACCGGCCTGGCCGTGAGATGAAATATCTCGGCCTGATCGAGCATCACCATGTCGACGGGCTGATCTTCGTGACCAACCACCCCGATGACGGTGAGCTTTCAGGCCTGATCAACCGCACCGGCAAAGTTGTCATTGTCGATGAAGACGTACCCGGCGCCATGGCACCGAAGCTCTTCTGCGACAATTATCAGGGGGGCTATCTTGCCGGGCAGCATTTTGCCGAATTCGGCCATAGAAAGGTTCTGTTTGTTGGCGGTCCCGATGCGATGATCTCGACCACGCGCCGCTTTGCCGGCCTGCAACAGGCTCTGAAGGAGCGCTTCGGTGAAGAGGGTGAGGTTCTCCGCTATGCCGGCGAATATACCGTGACGGCGGGCCGGCATGCCGCCCGGCGCTTTCTCGATGAAGGCCTGCCAACCACGGCGATCTTTGCCAGTTCGGATGAAATCGCCATCGGCCTCATCGAGGTTCTCTATTCAGAAGGCGTATCCATTCCGGACCGGGTCTCGGTCATCGGCTTTGACG
The DNA here is from genome assembly GCF_006516955.1 of Martelella alba. Lineage (GTDB taxonomy): Bacteria > Pseudomonadota > Alphaproteobacteria > Rhizobiales > Rhizobiaceae > Martelella > Martelella alba. Next base: position 29,546 of record NZ_VHLG01000007.1, on the reverse strand, counting down.
ATATCGGCCCTTTGCACCTTTTTTCGCCGCCACTGACGGCGGTGCGCCAGCCCGTGCGTGCCATCGGCGCACGCGCGCTCACCCTTCTTCTTGAAACCGATTGGCAGAAGTCCGGCTCGCTTGAAAGCGAAGAACTTCTGCCCGTGGAAATCGTGAAGCGGAACTCCGTCGCGCCGCCCGCGATCCGAAATAAGCGCCGGACCTGAAAACCAACCAGAGGACAAAACCATGAAATCGAGCTTCAATCGCAGAATGTTCCTTTCGACGGCGCTTGCCGTCAGCATGATGGCCGGAATCGGCGCCAATGCCGCCAATGCTGCCGACAAGACCTTCGCCCTGGTGCAGATCAACCAGCAGGCGCTGTTCTTCAACGACATCAACCGCGGTGCCGAAGACACGGCCAAGGAGATGGGCGTCAATCTTGAAATCTACAACGCCAACAACGACCCGGCGATGCAGAACAACGCCATCGAAACCTATATTCAGGAAGGCGTTGATGGCATTGCCGTCGTCGCCATTGACGTCAACGGCATCATGCCCGCCGTTCAGGAAGCAGACGCCGCCGGCATCCCGGTCGTCGCTCTCGACGCAATCCTGCCCGAGGGACCGCAAAAGGCCCAGATCGGCGTCGACAATGCCAAGGCCGGTGCTGATATGGGCGCCTATTTCCTGGAATACGTAAACGAAAACATGGGCGGCAAGGCCAAGGTTGGCATCGTCGGCGCCCTGAACTCCTTCATCCAGAACGTCCGCCAGAAGGGCTTTGAAGATGCCATCAAGGATAAGGATGGCATTGAAGTCGTCAGCGTCGTCGATGGCCAGAATATTCAGGACAATGCGCTTGCCGCGGCTGAAAACCTGATCACCGCCAACCCGGACCTGACTGCGATCTACACGACCGGCGAACCCGCCCTGATGGGCGCAATCGCCGCCGTTGAAAGCCAGGGCAAGACCGGCGACATCAAGGTGTTCGGCTGGGATCTGACGGCCCAGGCCATCAAGGGCATGGATGATGGCTACGTCATCGCCGTTGTCCAGCAGGACCCCTCGCTGATGGGCGCAGCTGCCATCAAGGCACTGGACGCGGCCTCTTCGGGCGAAAGTGTTGAGGCCACCATCTCCGTTCCGGTCACCATCGTCACGGAAGACAATGTCGAACCTTACCGCGCCGTTTTCAAATGATGTCAGACAAGCAGCACGATAGCGCTGCGCCGCAGGCCGGAGGGACCATGTCCCCCCGGCAGGCGGAAGGCGCCAGAAAACCCGCGGTTTCGCTGAAAGGCATCCGCAAGACCTTCGGCTCCAACGAGGCGCTGCGCGGTGTCGATCTCGACCTCTATCCCGGTGAATGCCTCGGGCTGGTAGGTGACAATGCCGCTGGCAAATCCACCCTCACCAAGGTCATTTCCGGCACCTATTTGCCGGATGGCGGAACAATTGAACTTGATGGCGAAGCCGTCCGCTTTTCCGGCCCGGCCGAAGCGCGCGACCGCCATATCGAGATGGTCTATCAGGATTTAAGCCTTTGCGACCATATCGACGTTGTCGGTAATCTGTTTTTGGGCCGCGAGCTTTCGAAAGGCATATTTCTCGACCGCAAGAAGATGATGGAAGAAGCCCGCCGCATGCTGGAGGCGCTGGAAATCCGCATTCCGCGCCTTGCCGCAAAGGTGGAGAAACTTTCCGGCGGCCAGCGTCAGGCGATTGCCATTGCCCGCGCCGCCTCCTTCCAGCCAAAGGTTCTGATCATGGACGAGCCGACCTCCGCGCTTGCCGTGGCCGAGGTTGAAGCCGTGCTTCACCTGATCAACCGGGTCAAGGCCAAGGGCGTTTCAGTCGTGCTGATCACCCACCGCCTGCAGGACCTGTTCCGCGTCTGCGACCGCATCGCCGTCATGTATGAAGGCACCAAGGTGGCCGAACGCATGATTGGTGACACAAGCCTTGAAGACCTCGTTCAGCTTATCGTCGGGGAGGGAGCCCATTGAGCGCCTATACCGAACGCGGCAAGGGTTCGCCGCTCGCCGATTTTTTCGGCGAAAATGCCCAGGTTCTGTCCATTGCCTTCTTCTTTCTTGTCTGCGTCGTCTTCTTCTCGGTGATGACAACCACCTTTCTGACTGCGGGCAATCTTCTCAATGTCGTGCGTCAGGCGGCCCCCATCCTGATCGTCGCCGTGGCGATGACCTTCGTCATCATCACAAGCGGCATTGATCTCTCGGTCGGTTCGATCGTCGCGCTGGTCAATGCAGTGGCGGCCATGCTGCTGGCTGCCGGTATTCCCTGGCCGCTGGTCGTGGTCGGCATGCTCGCCTTTGGCGGCATCATCGGCCTGTTTCAGGGCTGGTTCGTCGCCTATCAGGGCATTCCCGCCTTCATCGTAACCCTGGCCGGTCTTTCGATCTTCCGAGGCATCGCGCTCTATCTGACGAAGGGCTATTCGATCCCGATCGGCGATATCCCCGGCTTCATCTTCATCGGTCGCGGCGAGGTTTTCGGCATGCCGATGCCGGCGCTGATCGCACTCGTGGTCGCCATCATCGGCTATGCCGTCATATCGGCAACCCGCTATGGCCGTCAGGTCATCGCCGTCGGCTCCAATCTTGAGGCAGCGCGCCGGGTCGGCATGCCGTCCAGATGGATACTGATGTCGGTCTATGTCCTGTCCGGTCTGGCCTGCGGTCTTGCAGGCCTCGTCACGGCTGCCCGCCTGGGATCGGGCTCCTCCAATGCAGCGGTCGGCTTCGAGCTTCAGGTGATCGCCGCCGTTGTTCTCGGCGGAACTTCGCTGATGGGCGGGCGCGGCACGATCCTTGGCACCGTGCTCGGCACGATGACCATCGCCGTCATCGGCAATGGTCTGATCCTGATGCATATCTCGCCCTTCTTCACCCAGATTGTCACCGGCGCGATCATCCTGCTGGCGATCTGGCTCAACACCCGCATCTTCGGCGCGAATTTCCGCTTTGGACGCAGCAAGGGAGGCAAATAATGAGCAAGAATGAGCTGTCCGAAGCCCATACGGGCTCGGGCAAGGTCATGACAGTCAACGGCCCGGTCAGCGCCGCAGACCTCGGCGTGACAATGATGCATGAGCATATCCTCAACGACTGCACATGCTGGTGGCATCCGCCGAAAACGCCGGAACGGCAATATCTCGCCGAAAGCTTCATCTGCATGGAGATCCTGAGCGAGCTGCATCAGGATCCCTTCGTCAACAAGCACAATATCACCCTCGACGATGAGGCTCTGGCGATCCGCGAGCTTGCCGCCCTGGTGAAAGCCGGCGGCAGAACGCTTGTCGAACCGACCTGCCAGGGCATCGGCCGCAATCCGCTGGCGATGCAGAGGATATCGGCGGCAACCGGCCTCAATATCGTCATCGGTGCCGGTTTCTATCTGCAGGATTCCCATCCGGCAAAACTGGCTGGCATGTCAGAGGATGATATCGCCGACGAGATCGTTGCCGAGGCCGTGAACGGCGTTGACGGTACTGACGTGAAGATCGGCCTGATCGGCGAGATCGGCGTTTCCGCCGATTTCACGCCGGATGAACGCAAATCCCTGCGCGGCGCTGCACGGGCCCAGGCGCGCACCGGCCTGCCGTTGATGGTGCATCTGCCTGGCTGGTTCCGTCTCGGCCACGACGTCCTCGACATAGCGGAAGCCGAAGGCGCAGATCTCCGTCACACCGTGCTGTGCCACATGAACCCCTCGCATGACGACTTCACCTATCAGAGTGAGCTTGCCGCCCGTGGTGCGTTCATTGAATATGACATGATCGGCATGGATTTCTTCTATGCCGACCAGCAGGTGCAATGCCCGAGCGATGAGGAATGCGCCCGCGCCATTGTCAAGCTGGTGGAAGCCGGTCATGCCGGTCGCATCCTCCTGTCGCATGATGTATTCCTGAAAATGATGCTGAGCCATTATGGCGGCAACGGCTATGCCTTCATCCTCAAGCACTTTCTGCCCCGACTGGCCCGTCACGGCCTTGACGGCGCGGTGCTCTCAGGCCTGATGAACGATAATCCGCGCGCGGTCTTCGACGGCAGTTTTGCGGACCGGTAAACATGAAAACGGAACCGAAATGACAACAAAAGTACTTCTCGTCGGCGAAAGCTGGGTCACATCAGAAACCCATTACAAGGGCTTCGACCAGTTCGGCAGCGTGCATTTTCACCTTGGTGCCAAGCCGCTGGTCAAGGCGCTTGAGGGCAGCGAATTCGAACTGACCTATATGCCCGCCCATGAGGCTGCCGAGGATTTCCCCTTCGACATGGAAGGCCTTGATGCCTATGACGTGGTGATCCTGTCCGATATCGGCGCCAATACGCTGCTCCTGCCCCCCGCCGTTTGGCAGCAGTCAAAGACCGTTCCCAACCGGCTGAAGCTGATCAGGGCCTGGGTTGAAAAGGGCGGTGGCCTTTTGATGTGCGGCGGCTATTTCTCCTTCCAGGGTATTGATGGCCGGGCCCGCTGGCGCCGCACCGCCGTCGAGGATGTTCTGCCCGTCACCTGCCTGCCCTATGATGACCGCGTTGAAATGCCGGAAGGCACCGTGCCGGACGTGCTGATGCCCGATCACCCGACCCTTGCCGGTATTGAAGGCGAATGGCCGGTCATGCTCGGTGTCAACGAGGTGGAGCTGCGTGATCGCGACGATATCGAGGTTGTCGCCCGCCTGCCCGCAGATCAGGGCAGCCACCCGCTGCTGGTGACCGGCAAGGCCGGAAAGGGCCGCAGCGCGGTGTGGACGTCAGATATCGGTCCGCACTGGCTTTCGCCCGCCTTCTGCGAATGGGACGGCTACGGCAAGCTGTGGAAGAATATTCTCGGCTGGCTTTCAGCGAAGGACTGAGCCCCTCACCCCGGCAAGGGCGACCTCACCCCGCAAGAATGGCGGCGAGTTCGGCCCTTGTCGGAAAGGCACGGCGTGTTCCGCGCCGTGTCACAGCCAGAGCGGCGGCATGGGCGGCATGGATGATTGCCCTTTCGTCCAGTTGTGTGCCACGCAGTGCGGCCGAGGCCAGCGCCACCCCCATGAAACAGTCGCCGGCACCCGTCGTGTCGACGGCCTTTGCCGCAACCGCTGGCACCTGAATGAAATCACCGCCCGCTGAACCGAGCAGAACACCCTCGGCACCGGCGGTCAGAACAAGCTGGCTGAGGCCGAATGCGAAAAGGGTTTCGGCCGCCGCCTCGCCGGTTCTGCCGGTCAGACTTTCGCTTTCGCCCCGGTTGAGAAAGGCAATATCGATGAAGGGCCAGAGGCTTGCAAAATACGGCCTGAGCGGCGACGGATTGAAAGCCGTCACCATGCCGCACGCCTTTGCGGCCTTCAGAAGCGCCAGCGTCGTTTCACCGGACAGATTGCCCTGCATGACGAGAAGGTCACCCGCATCGGCTTCTGCGAGCGCATCAAGACCGGCCGCCAGCGGCAGCGCTTCTGCGGCTTCGGTCGTCGTGATGTTGACATTCTCGCCGTCGGGCGTCGTCAGCACGATCGAAAAGTCTGTCGAGACGCCATCAAGCGCCACGAGGCGGGCATCGACCGGTTCTTCGGCCAGCTGCTCGCCAATGGTCGCGGCGCGGAAGTCATTGCCGGTGGCGCTCACCAGCACGGTTTTAAGCCCCGAACGGGCCATGACGACAGCCTGGTTGGTGCCCTTGCCGCCGAGATCACGACTGGCAATCCTGCCCAGGATGGAGACACCGGCTTCAGGCATTTTCTCAACCGAAACCGTTTCATCAATGGCGGCATTGCCGATCACGAAGGCACGCATCTAAGAATTCCTGGAGACAAAATGCAGAAAATATCGAATACCAATAGCAGCGCCATACGGGAAATATTCAGCACTGACAAGGCGCTGATCGGCATGATCCATTGCCTGCCCTTCCCCGGTGCGCCGCGTTATCGCGGCGAACCGGTCGAGAGCGTCTATGATGCCGCCATGCGTGATGCCGATGCCTTGATCACCGGCGGACTGGATGGTCTCGTCATCGAGAACCACGGCGACATTCCCTTCTCCAAGCCGGAGGATATCGGCTACGAGACGGCGGCCTTCATGGCTGTCATCACCGACCGTATTGCCCGTGCCACCGGCGTGCCGATTGGCATCAATGTGCTCGCCAACGCCCCTGTTCCGGCGATTGCGATCGCGCTTTCCGGCGGCGCAAAATTCATTCGCGTCAACCAGTGGGCCAATGCCTATGTCGCCAATGAGGGCTTCATGGAAGGCCGTGCGGGCGAAGCCCTGCGCTACCGCGCCGCGCTCAGGGCCGACCACATCAAGGTCTTCGCCGACAGCCATGTGAAGCACGGCGCCCATGCCATCACCGCTGACCGCACCATTCCCGAACAGACCCGTGACCTTGCCTTTTTCGATGCCGATGGCGTGATTGCCACCGGCCAGCGCACCGGCAATTCCGCGACGCTTGAGGAGATTGACGAGGTCCGTTCGGCAACTGACCTGCCGCTGCTGGTCGGCTCTGGCGTCACGGCGGAGAATGTCGCTGCGATCCTTGGCCGAACCGAAGGTGTGATCGTCGCCTCCTCGCTGAAACAGGGCGGTGTGTGGTGGAACCCGGTTGATCCAGAGCGGGTAAAGACCTTCATGGCCGCTGCCCGCCCTGCCCTTGGCCGCGACTGAGTGGACAAGATGGAAAAGCTTTCCGACTATATCCTCAGGGAAAACAGAACCGTTTTCGACCAGATGGTGGCGCATCGTTTTGTCGAAGACATCAAGGCCGACCGGCTGCCGAAAGCGGCTTTCGAACGCTATCTCGTCTTCGAGGGCGCCTTTGTCGAAACGGCGATTTCGATCTTCGCCTATGCGACCGCCAGGGCAGAAACCATGACCGACCGGCGATGGCTGATCGGTGTGCTGGATGCGCTGGCCAATCACCAGATCGCCTATTTCGAAAAGACCTTTGCCGAACGCGGCATCAACCCTTCCGATTTCGATCTGACGGATCCGGCCGTCCATCGTTTTCGTGACGGCATGCTGACCATTGCCCGCAACGGCGGCTTCATTGACACCATTGCCGCCATGTTCGCCGCCGAATGGATGTACTGGACCTGGTCGAAACAGGCGATGGAAACGAAGATTTCCGATCCGCTTCTGGCCGAATGGGTCGGGCTTCACACCGATGAAACTTTCGCCGCCCAGGCCATGTGGCTCAAAGATCGGCTGGATGCGGCAGGTGAAGTGCTCGGCAATGCCCAGCGCGCGCATCTAAGCGCCGTTTTCGGCAAGGCGATGCGGCTGGAGATCGAGTTTCACACTGCCGCCTATGGAAAGGATGCGTGATGACATTTTCGATCAATGGCAAACGCCTCATACAGCGGATTGCAGACTTTGCCGCCATCGGGGCGACGGCTGGCGGCGGCGTCAATCGGCAGGCGCTCAGTGCAGGCGACCGCAAGGCCCGCGCGCTGATCACAAAACTTGCCGCAAAGCGCGGTTTTTCTGTCTATCAGGATGATATCTGCAATCTCTTCATCCGCATGGGCGGCGCCGACAACGCTTTGCCGCCGCTGCTGATCGGCTCCCATCTCGACAGCCAGCCGGCTGGCGGGCGCTATGATGGCGCGCTCGGAACGCTGACGGCATTCGAAGTGCTGGAAAGCCTCGCCGATGCCGGTTTCACACCGCAACGCCCGGTCGAGGTCGTTGCATGGACCAATGAGGAAGGCTGCCGCTTTGCCCCGGGCTGCATGGGATCGCGGGCTTTCGCGGCAGGCACGATCCCTGAAAGCTGGGCAATGCTTGCCGCCGCCGATGACGGGTTGAATTTCGAAGACGAGCGCCGGGCAACCTTCGATGCACTCTCAGAGGCCGCCGGGACACGTCCACTCGGCTTCCCGGTCCATGCCTATCTCGAACTGCATATCGAACAAGGCCCCTCGCTGGAAAAGGAAGACATCCCGATCGGCATCGTCACCGGCATTCAGGGCACGCGCTGGTTTGACGTCACGCTTGAAGGCCAGACCGCCCATGCCGGCACGACCGCGCTTGCCTATCGCCGTGACCCGCTGAAAGCGTTGACAGCAGCGCTCGACGAACTCTACCGCACCATCATGCCGGAAGATGAAACCGCCCGTTTCACCATCGGACGCCTTGCCATCACGCCTGGCAGCGTCAACGCCATTCCGGCAACGGCCGCCTGCACCATTGATCTCAGACATCCGTCAACGGCAATGCTCGATCGCTATGAAACGCTGATCAAACAAACGCTCGAGAGAGCCGCAGCAGGTGAGAATGTCACCGTTTCGATCGTCAGAACCAGCGATATGGCGCCCGCATTCTTTGCTCCCGAAATCGTCGGGGCGCTGCGCGAAGCGGCGGCAAAAACCGGGTTTGACACGAAAGATATGCTGTCAGGGGCGTTCCACGATGCGCTGTTTCTCGCAGGCGCAACGCCGTCGGCCATGCTTTTCGTGCCCTGCCGGGACGGGCTCAGCCATAATGAGGCGGAATTTGTCGAAGATCGCCATATCATCGCAGGCGCCGACATGTTCATGGCTTCGGTGACGGCCTTGCTTTCCTGAAACGCGCTAAAGCAGAATGATCAGCAGCGCAGACAGCGTGAAAAAGGCACCGATGATCGAGGTCAGCATGGCGATCGAGGCCATGCCCTCATGCCCGACGTCCTGGGTGAAGATCGCATACATGCCGAAAATCGGCATGGCGGCCGACAGGATCAGTGCGCTGAACAGCCGCGGGTCGGAAAAGCGGCAACCGAACAGGGCAAGGCCCGCTGCCATCACTGCAGCCAGCGCTGGAAAAATCAGAAGCTTCGCCGAGGCGACCAGTACCGCGTAGTTCAGATGCCCGCGCAATGGCAGGCCGACCAGCGTGCCGCCGATGAAGAACAGCGCGATCGCTGGTGTGGCCTGCGCGATCATCTCGACCAGCCGCACAAATGCGTGGGGAAGCGGAATACCAAGCAGAGCGACGGCCAGACCGGCAAACATGCCGAGGATCATCGGCTTTGTCAGAATGCTTTTCAAAAGCCGCCGGGCTGTTGCAAATGGCGTCCGGCTTTCCACCGTCTGCGCCTGCTCCAGAAGCATGAGCCCGAGCGGCAGGAACAGGAAGTTCTCCACCACCACATTCATGGCAAAGGCGGGTGCCGCAATCTCCGGCAGCGCCAGAAGCAGGATCGGATAGCCGATATAAGCGGAATTGGGCGTGCTGGCGCCAAGTGTTGCCGCCGCGCGCCGGGTCCGCTCGGCGCCGGCAAACGATACGGCAAGCCAGATCAGCCCCATATTGGCGAGCCCGCAAACCGCGTATATCGACAGATAGAGCGGCTGGGTGAAATCGCTGCGATCACTGCTTGTCACCGCACTGAACAGCAGTGCAGGCAGGCAGACATTGACCACGAAACGGCCAAGCCCGCCGACATCACCCGGCAGGACCAGCCCCTTGCGCACCGCGCCATAACCAACCGCGATCATCGCGAAAACCGGAAAGATGATACCGAGAACTGTAAGCATATGTGAACGTGACCACTCCGGGACCGGAGCTTTCGGGCATCAGCGACGGCATCAAGAACAGCCGGCATTGCCGTTTTTCATGGACGGTGGAATGCGAGAATACCTCACCTTAGCGACTTTCCACCCGCCCGTGAAGGGCCCGCAGACACCTCGCGTCGCCTTGCCCCGCGCCCTGCCCTTGCCGCCCTTCCGGGCAAGCTTTCTCCAGCCGAAAGGCCGATTGAAGCAGCAGCTAAAGGCTCGTCATTTCTCCACGTTCGATCTGCAGTTCACGATCGGCAATGGCGGCTAGCAGTTTCGGCGTGGATTCAGTGATGAACAACGCCAGATCAGAACGTTCTTTACGCAGTCGTGAAAGCGTGTCGGCATATTCAAGCGCCAGCGCCGGTGCCAGTCCCTGAAACGGCTCATCGAGAAACAGAACCTTGTCAGCCACCATCAGCGCCCGGCCAAGCGCCACCATCTTGCCCTGCCCGCCGGACACGCCGCCACCGGGCCGCGCCCGCATGGTGTGAAGTTCGGGCAGGAAGGCATAGACTTCTTCCAGTCGGCGCTTGCGCTCGGCTGCCGGCATCTTGATGGCCAAAGCGGGCAGAAGAATATTGTCTTCGACCGTAAAATTGCCGATCAGCCGCCGGTCTTCCGGTGCATAACCAATCCCGAGCCGGGCGCGATCATGGCTGGGCATATCCTGAATTTCACGGCCCTCAAGCCTAATCGTACCGCCGGTGCGTTCAATCAACCCCATAATGGCGCGCAGCGTGGTGGTCTTGCCCGCGCCATTGCGGCCGATCAGAACCGTGCAAAGCCCGGCGGTCAGTTCAAGCTTCACCGAGCGCAGCACCTGAACACCGGCGATCTCGACCGAGAGATTTTCAACCTGAAGCATCATGCCACTCCAATCACGTTTTCAAGGACGCGCGGGTCCTTCATCACCGCTTCGGGTGTTCCCTCGGCCATGATGCTGCCAGCGTTCCAGACGACAACACGGTCGGCATAATTTTCAACGATATCCATGTCATGCTCGACGAAAAGCGCCGTGATACCTTCCGATTTCATCGCCTTCATCAGCGTATCCATCAGCGGGAAGCGCTCCAGCGCCGAGACACCGCTGGTCGGCTCGTCCAGCAACAGAAGCTTTGGCCGAAGAGCCATGGCGACCGTGACATCGGCCAGCTTGCGCAGGCCTTCCGGCAGCGTACCGGCAATGGTTTCTGCATGCTGTGAAAGGTTCAAGAGCGCCAGCAGCTCTTCCGCCTCGCGACGATAGGCGGGACGGTCGAGGGGATGCAGCACATGCCAGATGCCACGGCGCGCCGCGATCGCCAGCATGACATTTTCAATCACCGAATGATCGGTGAACAGCTGCGGGATCTGGAAGGCACGGGCGATGCCGCGACGCGCAATCGCCCGCGGCTCCATCCGGGTGATCTCCTGATCCCCCAGCATCACCCTGCCGGCGAGCGGGCGGACATAGCCGGTGCACAGGTTCAGAAAAGTCGTCTTGCCCGAGCCGTTCGGCCCGATAATGGCAACGAATTCGCCCTCGTTGATCGTCAGACTGACGCCATCGGCCGCGCGAACACCGCCAAAGGCGACCTGCAGGTTTTCCGCTCTCAGAAGTGGCTTTGTCATAGCTGCGGCTCCTTTGCGTGGTCCTTCTGGCCAGCGACATTTTCGACAAGACCGTAAATGCCGCGCGGCAGGAAGAAGATGACCACCAGAAGGGCGATACCGACAATCATGTTCCAGGCCTCAGCCGCATAACCAACGGCCACGGTGTGCAGGATTTCAAGGAAGATGGAACCGAGGAACGGCCCGGCAATACCGGCAATACCGCCGAGAACCGCCGTCAGCACCAGATGCCCCGATTCCGTCCAGAAGGCGAATTCCGGCAGGACATGGCCGATGGACATGGCGCCGATGGCACCGCCGATCCCGGCAAGTGCTGCCGAGAGCGTATAGGCGAACAGAAGCGTCGCCCGGGCCGAAACGCCCAGATATTCAAGCCGCACCTCGTTGGAATGAACCGCCGACAGCGCGTGGCCGAGCGGACTTTGAAGGTAGCGATGCACCAGAAAGCCGATGACGAGAACCAGAACCAGCGCCACATAATAGAGCAGCGTATCGGATGCGGCCTTGCCGAGCTCGACACCAAAGACAGTCGGTACCGGAACGCCGATGCCATCCGTGCCGCCGGTGATTGCGTAAAGCTTCGACACCAGCGAGAAGATCACCATGGAAATGGCCAGATTGAGCATGGCGAAGAAGATCGCCCGGTAACGCACCAGAAACAGGCCGAAGATGAAGCCGAAAAACGCCGACACAACGACGGAAAACACCATCAAAAGCGCCATGTCATGAATACCGAGACGCGTCGCCATAAAGGCGGTGGCATAGGCGCCAATGGCATAGAACATCGCATTGCCGAGCGAGATCAGACCGGCACGCAAAAGCAGCATGACGCCGAGCGCTGCAAAACCCTTGGCGACGGCAATGGTCAGCACGAATTGCGAATAGGGAAACAGAAGCGGCAGGAAGGCGAGGACAATAAAACCAATGCCGATGATGAGGGAGAGCTTCTTCATCAGATCTTCCTCGCCCTATTGCTGCCAAACAGACCGTAGGGCCGCCACAAAAGCACGATCAGCATCACCAGATAGGGCGCGACAGCATCAAGCGCGGGGGCGAAATAGATCGCCAGCACCTTGGCAAGCGCGACGATGATTGCGGCAACGGCAGCGCCTTCCACCTGGCCAAGCCCGCCAATGGCGGCAACAGCAAAGGCAAGCACGGTCGTATCAGCACCCAGGCCCGGTGCGACACCGCTGGTCGGCGTGGCCAGCGCGCCGCCAAGTGCGGAGAGAAAGACACCGAGCGTGAAGGCGATCATGAAGATGCGATTGGTATTGATCCCCATGGCCTGGGAGACTTCGCGATCGGCCACTACGGCAGCCAGAAGCTTGCCCATGCGGCTGTTGCCGATGAAGAGCCTGAGGCCAATCAGCACGACTGCGGCCAGAGCGATCAGCAGAAGCTGGTAATTGAGATAGACGATACCACCCAGATCGGTAATGCCGAGCAACGACATCGGCGTATCTTCGTAAAGCGAATCCACGCCGAAAACCATGCGCTGCAGATCTTCAAGAATGAGGAAAAGCGCAAAGGTGACGAGAACCTGAACCGCTTCGCTTTTGCCATAGGTCCAACGGATCAGCGTGTTCTCGATCAATGGACCAAACAGCACCGCGACGAAAATCGCCGACAGAAGCAGTGTCGGAAAGGTCAGCCAGGCCGGCAGCCCGGCGCTGACGACGAACAGGCCGGCGGAAGCTGCCACATAGGCACCGATGGAATAGAAACTGCCATGGGCAACATTGAGAATGTTCAGCACGCTGAACACGAGTGTAAGCCCCACAGCGACGAAGAAGATCAGCGCCGCATTGGCAAGGGCGTCGACGGCGAGCGGTATCAGAGTTTGCAACATATCCCGGGCCCGGCTGGTGAAAATGGAAGGGGCGATCTGCCCCGAAATACCCCGCGCCAGCAGAATTCAGATGGCGCGGGGCTGTTTCGAAACGATATTACTTATAGGAGCCGGGCTTCGGCATTTCCGACAGCAGATCGGGCGACAGCGTGCCGATCCATGCGATCGGATCTTCGCCGACCGGCGGCAGAAGCTTGGCACCGTCATAGCGGACCATGTCGGTCATGACCGGATAATCGACACCATCAACGGTGGCCGTCGTGCCGATCACCTGATCGACGATACCGTCATTGTCGGAACGCAGGACGACTTCGCCGGTCAGCGTCGTGAACGTGCCTTCCTTGAGGGCAGCGGCAACCTGATCCTTGGTCGGCCACTCGCCACCATTGTCAGCAATCGCCTTTTCATAGGCCGCCTTCATGATCTCGAAGCTGTTGGCCATCTTCATCGACGGGAAGACCGGGTCCTTGCCGAATTTGGCACGGTAGTCGGCCGCGAAAGCATCAGCGCCATTGGCCGTGGCGTCGGACGAACGCCAGTAGCCATCACCGAGAACACCGACGATGGCGCCATCGGGCATATCAACATTTTGCAGCGAGGATTCGCCGAGCGCAAAAACCGCCTGGCTGGTGCGGAACAGACCGCGCGGGCTGGCCTGACGAACGAAGTTTTCCAGATCACCGCCCCAGAGATTGGAGAAGATCACATCGGGACGGGCAGCAGAAAGACGCGAAATTTCCGTCTGGAAGCTGGACGATCCCATTTTGGGGAAGAGTTCGGCAACAATCTGAACGTCGGGCTTCATCACCTTCAGCGTTGCCGTGACGATCTCGGCGGCATCATGACCGAAGGAGTAATCCGGGTTGATGATCGCGACGCGCTTCACATCGGGGTTCTTGTCGAGGAAGTAGAGAACATAGGCCATGAATTCGGCAACCGTGTTGCCGTTCGGGCGGAAGAAATAGGGATGGTCGCCCTTCTGATAGAGCTGATGCGTATCGCAGTTCCAGCCAACCGTCGGCATTTTCATCTGGTCGGCAATCGGCGCAAGCGCCAGGCAGTTGCCGGAAGAAAGCGCCGCGATCATGAAATCGGTGCTCGGATCCTCACCGAGACGGCGATATTCGGAAATCACGCCTTCAGCACCCTGCGCCTCATCGACGAAGGTCGCCTTGATCGGAACGCCATCGATGCCGCCGGCAGCATTGATCTCGTCAATAATAGTCTCAGCGCCCTGCTGACCGGGGACGCCGTAAGCGGCAGGGCCGCCGGACATGAAGGTGAAGACACCGACATCAACCGATTCCGGCTTGTCGGCGGCGAAGGCCGAGGTGCTGAGCGCAAACATGGTTGCGACCGTGACCAACGACCATGCGCGAGGTGATTTTCTCATGGCAATTCCCCTGGTTTTAAAGGACTTTATAGCATTCTCGACAGAAGCGGAACTTCGCCAAACTCCCCTGAACGGGAAAGTTTGAACAGCGAAAGAAAACGCTTGTGATATTTCACATACTGTTTATAGATTTGCAATTGTCAAGACAATTCGCACAAATCATTTGCACGTCTATTTTTTGGGCAGTGCACCAATCATTGATCCAGGGAACTGAAGCATGGCACTATCGATGACCGTCTCATCCGCCGCGGGCGAGAAGCCAACCGAAATCACGATCGAAACGCTTGTCATTGCCGGATGGGCCGGCCGCGACAAAGATGCCATGGAGCACCACATCCAGGAGCTGGAGGCACTTGGCGTTGCCCGTCCGAAGCAGACGCCGACCTATTATCGGGTTTCGGCGGCGCGCCTGACGACGGCAGAAACCATCGAGGCCAGCGGCAAAGCCTCCAGCGGCGAGATCGAACCGGTGGTGCTCGCATCCGATGGAAAGCTTTTTGTTGGCATAGGCTCCGATCATACCGATCGCGAGGCGGAAACCGTTGGCGTCACCATCTCCAAGCAGATGTGCGAAAAGCCGGTTTCGGCAACCGTCTGGCCGTTTGAGGAAGTTGCCGAACACTGGGACAAGCTGATCCTGCGCAGCTATATTGTCGAGAACGGCGCGCGCAAGCTTTACCAGGAAGGCGGCGTGGCAAGTCTGCTTCACCCGGCAGATACAATGGCCAAATACACCGGCGGCAAGCAGCTGGAAGATGGTACAGCCCTTTTTTGTGGAACTCTTCCGGCAATCGGTGGCATAAGAAGCTCAGATCGCTTTGAGGGGGAAATCGAAGATCCGGTTCTTGGACGTTCGATCACATTCCAGTATGCAATCAAGACCCTGCCGGTTGCCGACTGATAGCCTTTTCAAAGACGATACATCCCGGCCCGAGGCAACTCTGCTGCAGGCTTCCGCCCTGCCGGGTTTAATGGACACAGCATATTCGGAGAGCGAGCAACATGGTGCGAGCAGCAACAAACAGGCTGGATATCAAGGACGGCGCCATGCGCCGTCAACCACGTTTGTCGCTGCGTGACCAGGCCTATCAGGTGATCAAGAGCAAGATTGTCTCTTGCGAACTCAAGCCCGGTGAAGCCGTGACCGTCACCGACCTTGCCGATGCGCTCGGCATTGGCCGCACGCCGGTCATCCAGGCCGTCGACCGGCTGATGATTGACGGCCTCGTCGAGGTGATGCCGCGCAAGGGTGTTGTCGTCAGCCCGGTCTCGCTTGATGAGCTGGTGGAACTGATCGAGGTTCGCCAGATCAATGAAGCCCGCGTCACCCGCTGGGCGGCGGAACGCATACAGGAAAAGCAGGTCAAGGAATTGCGTGACAATCTCGATCGCATGCTGAAGGCGACCCAGAAGCGAGAACTGGATCAGCTGATCGCGCTCGACAGGGCTTTTCACCAGACGATTGCGCTCACGGCCGGAAACTCGATCATGACCGAGCTGCTCGGCAATCTGCATGACCGCGCCGTCCGCTTCTGGACGCTGTCACTCAATGTGCCTGATCAGAACAGCCGCGTCTGCGACCAGCATGCCGAAATCATCGAGAAACTTGCAGCACATGATCCGGATGCGGCCGAGCAGGCCATGCTGTCGCATATCAACGCTTTCAAGGCCAATCTCTTCAACACACTGATGAAGAGCTGACCGGTCCCTCAAGACCGGCCAGAACAGAAACGCATCAACGGCAGATAAGCTGCTCGACCTTCTTTGCCACAGCAAAAAGGCGGCGGTCGCCCATGGTCTCGCCCATCAGCATCAGCCCGACGGGCAATCCCGCAACAGGCAGCGGCAGCGAAATGCCGCAGCGGTCAAGGAAATTGCCGACCGTCGTATTGCGCAGCGCCAGAATATTCTGTGCACCATAATAGGCATCGTCGGCATCAAGCTCAGCCGTTACCGGCGCTTCCATGGCAACAGACGGCATCAGCACCGCATCATAGGGCCTTGTGATCTCATCTGCCCGGGCGATGATCGCTTTGCGCACCGCAAGGATATGCTCATATTCGCCGGGCTCCATCGTCTCGGCCTTCATGATGCGGATGCTGACGCGTGGATCATATTCACCACTCCTCTCAGCCAGATAGTCCTTGTGAATGGCAAAGGCTTCCGCGGCGATGATACCGCCATGCGCATTGAGGCCCGGCAACTGCGCCAGATCTTCGATACGGATATGCTCGACCTTTGCTCCGGCCTTTTCCAGGGCGCGGACAGCCTCATCAAAGGCTGCCGCCACGCCCGGCGTCACGTCATCGGTAACGTAATTGTCGAGCACGGCAAAGCGCATCTCGCTGAGTGCAGGCACGTCCGGCAGGCTCGTCGCCTCACCGGCCATGATCGCGTCCGTCAGCGCACAATCATCCACTGAACGGGTGATCGAACCGATGGAATCGAGCGTCTGCGACAGTGGGAATGCGCCTGCCGTCGGCACGCGGCTAGCGGTTGGCTTGAAGCCAACCAGCCCGCAAAAGGCCGCAGGAATACGGCAGGAGCCACCGGTATCCGTACCAATGCCGATCGCGGCCATGTCATCGGCCACGGAAACGGCGGCACCGGAAGACGAACCGCCCGGCACGCGCGAACGGTCTGCCGGATTGCCGGGCGTACCATAATGCGGGTTCATGCCGAGACCGGAATAGGCAAATTCGGTCATGTTGGTGTGGCCGATGATGACGGCGCCTGCTGCCCGCAGGCGGGCAATGGCGGGAGCATCGGCTGTTGCAGCCGGCTCTTTTGCCAGCAATGCAGAACCTGCCGTTGTCACCAGCCCCTTCACGTCAAACAGGCATTTGACCGAGACCGGAATACCGGCCAGAGGCCCAAGCGGCTCACCGGCCTTGCGGGCGGCGTCCACACGTCTGGCCGTTTCGAGCGCGTCTTCGCTGTTGAGTGCGGTGAAGACGCGGGCGCCCTCCCCGCTTTTGTCATTGATCCGCTCAAGACACGACGAGACCAGTTCGAAAGAACTGATCTCGCCTGCCTCAAGCTTCGATGTGAGTTGAGAAACCGTCACGCTCATTTGCTCTCGTCGTAATAGTGGATTTCCATCAGAACGCAGCCTTTTTCAGACTTGAACGGGCCATGATAAGCACCCGGCGGACGGCATGCATAGGTGTTGGGCTCAAAGCTTTCGCCACCTTCACCATTTTTATCATTACCGACGGTCAGATCGCCGGAAACGAGATAGACCTCTTCCCAGTAATCATGGACGAAGGGTGCCGTGGTAAAGACACCGGGATCGAAGCGCAGAAGCCGCGTGCGATTGCCCTTCTTGTTCACCTCATCAAGATGGCCGGCAAGGATCTTCTGCTTGATGCCCTCGGGATATCCGGGCGGCGGCGCCCAGCCATCAGGGCCCATGTCGATCGCGTGGAATTCCTTATGTTCTTTTTCAATCGCCATTTGTCTTACTCTGCTGCTGTGGAAATCTGATGAATTTCATCGTCAAGGCTGTAGCTGTCGAGCATGCGGTCAACCAGCCCGGTGCAGCTATCCCAATCGAAGGTGCGGAAGGAATGCCCCTTGGTGACGAAGGTCGCACCGGCATAGAACATTTCATACTGCGTATGGCGCGAGGCAAATTCCGAGCCGACCGCATCCCAGGCCAGCTTGAAGAATTTGACACGCCCCTCCGACGAGGTCGTCGGCGACTGCTGGGTCTTGCCGATCAGTTCGCGCATTTCCGGATCGGCAAAATCCGAGACCGAAGACGGCAGCATGATCATGCCGCCACCGGCCAGATCACGCAGAACACCCATGATCTGGTTATACATCTGCTGGGTCAGAACCTGTGCAGCGTAAAGCGTATGGCGGTCGGGAATGAAATATTCGCCATGCTGATGGCCCTTGATTTCCATGGCATGAACGAAGGCATCGACCATGGCGGACTGGGCAGCGAGTTGGCCAAGCGTTTCACGCACCTGCGGGAAGGCCAGAACACCATTGGTCTCGGCTGTTCGCCGCGCAATGCCCATAAGGAAGCGCATCTTCACCATCAAGCGGATCTGAGCCTGGTAGTTCTGATAGACATGCGCGGGGGTGGCGTGAAACTGCTTGAAGCACATCTGCGTGTCCTGATTGATGAACACGCGCTCCCACGGAACCTTGACGTCATCGAAATAGAGAACTGCATCATTCTCGTCAAAGCGGCTTGCGAGCGGATAATCGAAGACTGAGTTGGCCGCCCCTTCATAGGACTTGCGCGACATGATCTTCAGCCCCTTGGCATTCATCGGAATGACAAAGGAAACGGCATAGGGTTCCTCGCCTTCACGCAGCGGCTGAATGCAGGTCACAAAGACTTCATTGGCGAGAATGCCGCCGGTCGCCAGCATCTTGGCACCGCGGATCGTCAACCCTTCGCTATCCTCATCGACCACACCGGCGGACAGGAAGGGATCGGCCTGTTCATTGGCCTTTTTCGAGCGGTCGGCCTGCGGATTGATGATCACATAGGTGAGGTAAAGCTCGTTGTCGCGGGCATAGGTGTAGTAGTCGGCCAGCGCCCTGGCGCGGGCAGGATCATACTCTTCAAAGACGTCCTTGCCCATATACATGCCAGCGATGGCGGAGGCGACATGGTCCGGCGCACGGCCAAGAAAACCGCCATGCAGTTCGGTCCATGCTTCAAGCGCCTTGCGGCGTTCGACGAGATCGGCATGGCTTTTCGGCAGCTGCCAGATGCGGTTGGCGCGATCGCCGTTTGCACCTGGAATTTCGTAAGTCATCAATTCGCGGTTTTCAGGCGCTGCCTGAAAATCATAGATCGAGGCCATGGACTGGACCGCATTGCGGAATGATGGCGATGTCGTCACATCATCGACATGACCGCCATTGATGAGCACGCGGCGCCCGTCCTGAAGGCTGGCAGTGTGCTGTTTCCCGGTTTTTATCATTGGTTGCTCCTTAATAGGCAGAGTTCAGTAGTGAATGGCGAGAGGCCAGGACGGCGCCTCGTCTTCTTGCTTTGCGATTGTTGCGTAGCGTCCACCCGAAAACAGAAGCGGACGGCGATCGACAGACATGGCGTGCCGCTCGACACGGCAGATGAACAGCCGGTGGTCGCCGGCGTCGTATTTGTGGTCGATGCTGCACTCAAACAGTGCCGCCACACCGGAAAGAACCGGTGCGCCATGAAGCCCGTCGCGATGGGAAAGCCCCAGCCACTTGTCGCCCGGACGCGCGAAACGGTTGGAAAGCTCCATCTGGCTTTCACTCAGAATATGGATCGCGATCCCTGTTGCGCGCTCCCATTGCGGCAGGCCTCGGGCGCGGCGATCAATGCTGAAAAGCACCAGCGGCGGATCAAGCGAAAGCGAATTGAACGAGGTCATCGTCATGCCCAGCGCCTCGCCATCAACACGGCAGGTCATGACGCAGACCGCAGTCGCAAATTGCCCAAGCGCCCGGCGCAGCGCCTTCTGATCGGTGATATCGGTTGTCATGCCTTTTCCTCGGCTTCCTTCAGGAGCTGATCGGAAAGCGCCAGTGCATCCTCCGCACTGTTACGCAGCGACGCCGAAAGCGACCGCAAAAGCGCGAAATTTTCCGCTGTTACGGGTGAAAACAGCGCGTCATTGATCTGGCGCTGAACCGGCGCAAGCTCATGCAGAAGCTGCTCGCCCTTTGCAGAAACGGAGAGCATGACACGGCGCATATCCATCGGATCCGGGTCTTTTTCGACGATCCCCATCGTGGCAAGTTTCTTGGTTTCGGATGCAACAAAGGTCGGCGTCAGCGCCAGGTGATCAGCAACGCTACCAACCGTCGCATCATCACGTGCAGCGAGCTGGCGGATAGTGATCAGGATCGTGTATTGCGGACCGGTCAACCCGATAAAGGCCGCAAAGCGCCCCCGCACCTGCTGCAGACGCGACGAAAATGCCAGCAGATCATGCAGCATCTGCCGAAAATGCAGGTCACTCCCGTCCGCAATGAGGTCCGGTCGCGAAACGGTCAACTCAGGCTTGGTTTGTGTTCCCATCTTTTATCGCCTTGTGATATTTCACAAGAAAATTATTGAACTAACTTCACTATCTTGTCAAACGCATTTTTGATCTTTGCCATTTTCATCTCGGCACGTCTGGGTCAGCCCCTCTTGGCTGTCCCCGATCCGTCAGCCAAAACCCAGCCATGAAACGGGCCGGGGCATGCAGCGCCCTGTCAGAAAAACCAATTCAATTATAATGGGTTGCGGATATGGGCTTTTGGGCGCAGGCCCCGCCATCATCTGGCCAGACCTCCCCTTCTCGCCCCATCATTTCCAGCGGCTGCAGAGGGTCCAGCGCATTTCACGACGTAGCCCCCTGCTCAAGCGCAGTGGCCACCCTCGCACAGCTTGCGCAGTGGTTTTCTGGAAAAGAGGATTAAAGACGCTCTGTTTTATGCCAAGAATCCCTGAGCGCCGATCTGAAGCCATCAGACCGGCGCGCTCATTTTTCAGTTTTAGCGGCGTGATCGTGTCGATCCTGGCTCCGCTCCGGTCCGATCAGGGTTTAGAACCGGTAGCCAAAGCGCAGCGACCCCACATGCGACTGATATTCATCCGCGAATGAGCCCTCATACTGGATCTTGAATTCCATTCCCTGCCGTTTGGCCAGATCAAGCCCCAGCGTGACATGGCCCACCGTGTCGGCGATCGGGGTAAAGGTCGAGAAGCTGTCCATGGATGACAGGCCGGCGAGCTTCGCCGTTGTCTCCCATTCATCGCTGGACAGGAACGAAACACCCAGATCAGCATAAAGCCGCGCCGGCATATCTTCCAGGAAGGGCAGTTTCGCGCCGAACTCAATCGCTGGCGTGACGCCAAAGACGGTATCGGAATTGCTGTCAACCTTCAGGTTCAACGCGCCGGCACCGGTTTCGTTGTAGCTTTTCTGGTACATGTTCACGACGTCGAGATCGACCCGCGGCCGCATGTAGAAATCGTCGCTCAGCGCGAATTCGTAGGATGCCCGGGCGCGTGCAAACAGCATTGCCGAATCCGGCGAGCCCTCTGCCACAGCCGACAGCGTGTCAAGATTGATATAGCGCTTTGAATCGCCCCAATTATAGCCACCACCGCCGACAAGGCCGAACAGCCAGTTGCCGACCTCCTTCTTCAGAGCCACAGCACCGGTAAAGGCTTCCTGGCTCATCTTCTCGGTCCGGCTGTCGTTGAAAAACCAACTATTCTCATAGGTCACGCCAGCGCCGAGGAACCACCCGTCTTCCAGCGCCGTCTGCCCGCCAGCCTGAATACCGGCACTCGACTTGTTGAAGGCCGAGGAATCGTTGACCCCGCCCTGGCGGGCGTCGCTGCCATAGAGGCGGCCCCAGACACAGGATCCTTCATCAGTGATGACGCTGCCGGTCTCAAATGCCGGGCAGGACAGGACACTATTGGCGGCGGCGATCGCCGCCGAAGGCGAATCCGCCAGTGGTGCCGCTGCCGTTTGCGAGGCAAGCGTCAACAGCATGTCAGAGAAGGTTTCAGCGTTCGACTGATTGAATGCACCGAACAGCTGACCGAGCGAGATCTCGTCATCACCGAAGGTGATTTCCGTTGCCGATCCATCCTTGATACTGTCCCATGCCTGCTGCATGGCCGAGGCAACCTCGCTGGCATTTCGCCCGAGCGACACGCCGCTATTGGCAAATTTGGCACTGTCGACCGAGAAGCCAAGCCAGCCATCCGAAGAGGTGCTGATATCGGAGAAATCGTAAACAAGCGAATCCAGAACGCTGATATCCGAGCTATCCGTACCCATGACCTTGAGGAAATCGGTGCGGCTATTGGGCAGCAACGAATTGGCATTCACATCGACACCCCAGGTGCCGGCGAAATCCCCCTCGACCACAATCGTGTCGCTGATGCCATTTTCCATATCGACATCAAGACCGGTGATCAGACCGCCCTTGCTGGATGACGTTGTGCTCCAGCTTGTCTTCGTCGTGCCGCTGTAATAGCTGAAAGCGGAAAACAGCGAAGACAGGCCAAGCGTTTCGGCATCATAGGTACTGCCGTAATCCGATGAGCCAACGCCGATCAGATCGCCGGTAAATACGGTCTGCTGGATATTGCCTTCACCACCAATATTGATCTGGCCCGAATTCAGCACCGTGCTGAGGCCCGCAATCACGCCAGTAGTGAACGTACCCTGATTTAGCATCAGGCTCGAACCTTCCGCAGCCTCGCTCGAAAGGCTGATGACCCCGTCGGCACTCGCCGAAACCGTGGAACTATAGTCCTTGTAGGTGGAGACAGTGCCGGCTTTCGAGACAACCACATTGCCGGTAATGTTGCCGGAATTGACGAGCTTGAAACTGCCTTTGCTGCTATAGGCCGCGTAGACCGCGCCGCCATTGCTGTCAGAGCTGCTGGTCGAGCTGATCGAACCGGATGAGCCCACGGTCACGGTAATCGTGCTGTCCTGCGTCTGCGTCCAGACACCCCAGGAATGCGCACCCGTTACCGTCACCGATCCATCGACGGTGACATTGACGTCGCCGGAACTGCTGGTGAAACCACTCGAAAGGTAGCGGTGCAGCGAACCGGCATAGACCTTGCCGTTGCGCTCGAAAATACCGCCAGAGCCGGAAATCGACTGCGCGATGATGCCATGGGCATAGTCACCGGAGGTGGAGATCGACGAATTGTCGTCAACAGTGACCGTCACCGTGCCGGAATTGGCATAACCCTGAAGATAGTCCTTGGAATAATAAGAGTATTTCGCATCGCTCTTTGAAACATAATAGGCATATATCCTGCCGGATGACAGGTCAGCTGCCAGACCGCCGCCGCCAGCGATTGATTGCGCAACGACACCGGCTGCGCCATCGCCAGAGGTGATGATCGTGCCGCTTGAAAGCGAAACACTGACATCATCCGCACCGCCGGTATAGGCCTTTTCTACGAAGGTCACCGACGAAATCGCAGCGCTGGAAGCATTGACCAGGCCGCCACCGGCACCGATCGACTGGGCCACAATACCGAAAGCACGCGTTCCCGTTGTCTTGATGGTGCCGCTATTCGTGACCGAAACGGTACCGCTTTGAATATTGGGAAGCATGTCACCGGAGCCATAGGTGCCGAGCTGCACGGTGATGACGTCAGAGATTGTATCGTCATTGACGTCTGTCTCCGTGCCGAGTGCGGTGATGGCAATGCCACCGCCACCGGCGATCGACTGGGCGATAACGCCACTGGAATTATCGCCCGTCGTGGCGATCTTCTCCCCGCTCACCAGCGCCACATAGACATCGCCGCTCGTGAGACTGGCGTCATCATCGCCATTGGACAGTTTCGCGCCGAGCGTAATCGCGATGGAATCGGCGGCATAGCCGCTGAAGGTCGCAACACCGCCGCCGCCGCCAATCGACTGGGCGATCACGCCAATGGAGGAGAAACCGTAGGTGTAGGTATCCGAAGCATAGACCGTGACATCATCACCATTGCCGGGCATATCGTCGGAGACTGCGCCGAGGCCCAGCGATACGTCCACGGACAGGCTGTTGAACCCGTCAAGATTCGCGGCGAGCGTGGTCTCGTTCTGGCTGGAGGAAACCGCAACGGACCCGCCGCCGCCGCCAATCGACTGGGCCACGACACCGTGCGAAATCGGCCCGTAGGTCTTGATCAGACCCGTCTTGATTTCCTTGTCGTCGCCGGTCGTTCCTATACCGAAATAGACCTTGCCGCCATCACCGCCATCGCCGCCGGAGGCACCGAGCGTTCCGGAAATCGTGGTGGTGATATCCCCGCTGGCCTTCAGGGTGACGTTCTGAAACTTCTTCAGTTCCTTGTCAAAATCGGACGCATGGGTCACCGAGCTGGTGCCATCGCCGCCCGTGCCGCCGCCGCCGCCGATCGACTGAACCAGGACACCATTGGAGGCATCACCCTTGGTGATGATGGTCCCGGCATTCCAGGCATAGGCTGTCCCGCCCTTTCCGCCGGAGCCGCCCGTCGAGCCGAAGGCCAGAGCGATGGAATTATCTGCATCAGCCTGCCCGGTGCCGCTGCCGCCCGTGCCGCCTCCGCCACCGATCGATTGAACCGCCAGTGCGATGGAATTATCGCCGGTCGTGGTGATCGAGCCAGTGCTGGAAACGCCACCCTTGGCCGTCCCGCCATCTCCGCCCGAACTGCTGCTGCCACCAAGCGTTACACTGAGATTGGTTTTGGTATCGGTGAAAATATCGAGAGCCTTGCTTTTGCCGGTGCCACCCGTACCGCCGCCGCCGCCGATCGACTGAACCAGCATGCCATAGGCGAAGTCGCCTTCCGTCGAAATCGTGCCTTCGTTATGGGCGTAGGCAAAGCCGCCATCACCGCCGCCGCCTGCGGAACCTCCGATAGAGACTTCAAGCCCCAGCGTGACGGTGTCGCCTTCCAGCTCCGCCAGGCTGTGGCTCAGACTTTCAAGCATGGCCTGCAGGGTGAACGTCCCCGATGCGGCCGTCGAATCACCACCGGAACCGCCACCACCACCGATCGACTGCACTACGAGCGCGGAGGAGCCATCTCCCGTGGTGCTGATCGTGGCACCCTGGTCGACATGAGCGAAGGCCTTGCCGCCATCACCGCCATCACCACCGGAACCGCCGTGTGAAATGGATATAGCGAGCGCGTAGCTTCCACCTTCCTCGTTGTCGGGAATACCGACGGCAAGCGAATTCGCCGTAGACCCGCCGCCATCGCCACCGCCGCCGCCAATCGACTGAACCAGAACGCCGATCGAATCCGTACCGGTTGTCGAAACCGTTCCCGCGAGCGTGGAATAGACGGAGCCGCCATCGCCGCCATCGCCGCCCGAGCCGCCAGTTGCAATTGAAAGCGAGAAATCCGCGCCATCCGCATCCGATTTTGCCGAACCGCCGGAACCGCCGCCGCCGCCAATCGATTGCAGAAGAATGGCTGTGGCATGGTCGCCAGAAGTCGAGATAACGCTGGAACTTGTCGTTTTCAGCGTCACGGTGCCTCCGTCGCCACCGCCACCACCGGAGCCGCCCGTGGAGATGGCAAGACCGAGGCCGAAGGTCGAGGCCTTGCCGCCTGTGCCGCCGCCGCCGCCGATCGACTGGGCAATGATGGCACTGGCGTAATCACCGGCGGTCTTGATGGTACCGCTATTGGTGACCGTAACGGCGCCACCAGCGCCGCCATTGCCACCCGAACCGCCGATCGAGGAAATGAAGCCATAGCCGTTCGTGCCGACACCGCCACCGCCGCCAATCGACTGGGCGACGATGCCGTGAGCTTCTGCGCCATAGGTGATGATGGTGCCGCTATTGGTCACATAGACCGCGCCGCCATCGGACCCGTCGTCACCATCATCGCCGCTTCCGCCGATGGCAGCGGCCGTGCCCGAGCCGATGATGACACCACCGCCGCCACCGATCGATTGGGCAAGAATGCCAATGCCGCCAGTCAGAACCGTGTCATCAATCTTCAGCTCATCGGTCGAAGATGTGCCACCATGGGTGATAATGGTACCGCTATTCGTGACCTTCACGGTCGCGCCTGCAGCTCCAGTCGAGCCGGAACCGATGGTCTGGGAGGCCTTGGTGTCGAGCGTTCCGTCGCTGTTGGTGGCAAGCGTTGCCGTCGCGTTCAGAATACCGCCGCCGCCGCCAATCGACTGGGCAATGATCCCGTGTGAGGAATAGCCATAGGTCGTGATGTTTCCGTAATTATATACGGTAACGTCACCGCTGCCGGACGAGCTGTCATTATCATCGCCCCAGATGAGATCGCCGTTGCCGTCATAGCTGTAGATGCCGTAGCCAAAGGCCGCCGCGGCGGACTGGGCGACAATGCCGTGCGAATAATTGCCTTTCGTTGTAATGGTAAAATCACTTTTCACGGTGACGGAACCACCCGAACCGGCATTACCATAGGTGGAATCATCCAATGTCGATTTGCCGGCGCCGCCAAGCGACTGCGCAACAACACCGCTCGAATAATTGCCTGTTGTCTCGATCGTTCCGCCGCCCGAAAGCGTGACGGAAACCGTCCCGCCGTCGCCGCCCGTATAGGCAGAAAGCGTGGTGTTGAAACTACTCGTATCCTGCGGGCTGGCCCCGCCGGCGCTCTGCGCCAGAATGGCCGGGGAATTATCGCCCTTCGTTTCAATCAGCGCGGACGATGTCGCAACGACATCGATCGTCACATCGCCGCCCTTGCCACCGCTGTAATAGGTGTCATAGCCGTCGGAATAGGTGTTGATGCCCTGACCGCCAATACTGATGGCAGAAATGGCCGCACCGCTGGATCGCGTGATCCCGGCAGCACTGATATCACCGGAGGACACCGTCGAAATCGTGCCGGAAAATGCCGTTGTCGACGAGCCGATATTGACCGTGACGCTGCCGGCATCGCCACCGCCGCCGCCTTCAAGCTGCTCACCGCGCCAGTAGTAAACCTCATCAGCGTAATTGTAGAACGTGCTCTTGGCGCGTGGTGAATTTCCACCATAAGACGCGGCGAAGACCGCCGGGCCGGATGTCGTCGCTGAAACATTTCCATAGACGGTAACACTGACATCGCCGCCAGTGCCGGCTTGCGCATTGCGTTGATAGCCATAGACAGGGCCATGCGAGGTCCCCCCCAGACTGATCGCCACGATCCCTGAAGTCGAGCCGGAAACATCGCCGGACGAAACGATCGTCACCGTTCCGCCATTGCCACCCCGATAGGCGAGAAGACCATCGCCACCGCGCGAAAGCGCATAAATGCCGCCGCCAACCGTGCTGGTGATACTGCCGGTATTCTTGATATAGACATTGCCACCATCGCCGCCATCACCGGAAACACCACCTTGCGCGCTGTAATACCAGGCATTGCTGCCACGCGAGACGACCGAGAGCCCGGCCGTCTGCGTCGCGTTCATATAATAGAGATAGCTGCTATTGGTGGTCGTACTGATCAGGTTCGATGTGTCGCTGGCTGCCGTGACATCAATCGTCGCACTATTGGTCACGGATATATTAAGGCCGGGCTGCCCTTTGCTGATCCTGTGGTAGAAGTCCGTGTAGTAATTGAGGCCATTCGCGTATTTGTCGTAAAAGCGGTATTTCTTCAGATCCTGATAAAACGTATAGGCTCCGCCATAGGCATATTGCGAACTGGTCAGCGTCGTTGTTGAGGAGATCGTGCAGCTGAAAGTCGTCGAGCTCGCGCCACTCGTGTCATTGATAATGCCGCTGGTCGAGGACGGATCGCAGGTCGCAGCGGCATAGGCGCGCGAATACCCGCGTGAATAAAACGGCATCGGCACACCGGCAAGCGTTCCGGCAAGCGCGGTCGACTGGAACAACAGCGATGAAGCGATCCATCTTGCGCGCGCCTTCCTGTGTGCCACACGCTGGTTCTGATTCGATTTCGCTTTCATGCCTATCCCCGGTAAGTCATCTGCCTCGCCATTGACCGATGAGTCGAATAGCTGACAAATTCAGTCATGCCTTACCTTTAAGGGCAATTCACACCCTTGCCAAAAGATATTACCGTCGAAGCGGACCATTTTTGGTAATTTGGCAAAACCACACGCTACCCGCTGCTGGCGATTGCCGCAGCGAACATCTTGAAAAGTGATCTGGCTACTGTGCCGAATGGAAATTCCAGCCATCACCAGCAGGACACCTTCTGGAATTGGTCACCGGTAACTCCGTTTAGAGTGCCTGTCGTTTGCGGGTTTCACGCTTCTGTTCGTGGTCATCGCGATGGCCCCCACATTCTGGGCACTTCGGTGGTGGGTTTGAATGCTGCCAACTCTGAACCGAGATCTTTGATCTTGCTCATCCTTGTAGTATGGCGGGTCTTTTCATCGAGAATGCAGTTGCGTCATGCCACATATGGTGAAGCACCGCGGCGAGACCGCGACCCAGCGCGACACGAACTTGTGTGAAACGGCATCGATGCGGGCAGCTTGCGATTTCGTGAGTGCGCCGGAGAGAATGGCAACGGCCATCTCCTCTCGACGCAGGGGCGTCAGTCGGGCATTCTCTGTGAATGTTCATTCGGAGCGATCCTGAAAAACTGAGGTGTGGTAACGCCAGTCTCCTAGATCCGCACCGAATGGAAAACGCCCTGAAAACTCAAGGCTAGACTACACCCATCAGTTAATCGCTCTACGATGGACAACTTCAACAAAGCAATTATTTTTCTAAAAGAATCCCAAAGTCATGTCCTACCTTCTCGGCCTCCCGCTCTTCTCTTCCATGTTTCTGTTCATCATTTTTGGCGTCGTGCTTTATGCACTTGCCTATGTCGGACTGCTTTTGATGGCGCGGCATGCACGCAAGGATGAAAGCTCCATCCCGATTGGTGCCTTTATCGGAACAATCGCAACCTCCTGGGCGCTCTCATTGGGGTTTGTCGCAGCCGATATCTGGACACTGAATGCCCAGGCGGATCGTGAGGTCAGTGCTGAACGCTCAGCGATTATCCGACTGATCGGCAATGCTGATGTTGATGTTTTGAACAAACCCGAACTCGCCCAGGCATTGGAGGTTTATCGGGATAACGTTATCCGCGATGAATGGGGAAAGAACCACAATCTTTTCCCGGCCGAATCTGTAGAGGAAACGCTTCAGGATATTCGCATCATCATCATGGAGATCGCGCGCAGCGACGCACCAGCGGTTATTGTCAGCCAGACGGTCGGGATTTTCGATGACTTGCAAGAAGCACGCAATACCCGGTTGGCCATCGCCAGCACCATGATCGATCAATATAAGTGGTACATGCTTTTGACATTGACGGTGCTGACCGCAATTGCGATCGTTGCGGTTCATGCGGATAGAGTGAGGGCCGGGATGCGAGCTCTCGCGCTCTATGTCCTAACCGCAACGGTCAGCATCTGGATCCTGACGATTCATGCAAGTCCATATAGTGGCGTTGAGCAGATCCAGCCGGATGCGCTTCAACTCAATGTAGATAGGCTCTGACACCTATCCATCGTTTTGACCGATCTCTCGAATCAATGAGCCAGGTGTTTGATAGCGTTTTCAAGGAGCGGCATTTTCAGGCTGAGGTGATTTTGCAGGCGGTAGGCCGCTCCTGTGCGACACTGTTACACCGCAATAGACAGCCAATTGTAAACAATTTCAATGACTTGAAAAGAGAG
>NZ_VHLG01000006.1 GCF_006516955.1 Martelella alba | reverse complement strand
GCCGCCGCTGCGGCGCGCCTGCCGTGGTGGTCGATCATATCCGCCCGCACCGGGGCAATGATGATCTGTTCTGGGACCGGGCCAACTGGCAGCCGCTTTGCCGCCACTGCCACAACAGCGCAAAGCAGGCTGAGGAACGGGCAAAGCATAAAGGGAGCTTTGCCCGATGAGCCTTGTGACGCTTGAACAGGTCAAAGCCCATATCGCCGTCGAATTCGATGATGACGACACTCTTCTGACAGGTCAGATCGCCGCCGCGCAGAACCTTCTCGAAAGGCTGCTCGGCTTTGCCATTGACGCCACCTATGGCGGCGAGGGGCAGGACGATGTGCCGCCCGCGCTGGAACAGGCGGCCCTGATGCTGGTGGCGCATTGGTATGCGAACCGTGAGGCAACCGTGATGGGTGAGACCCCGCGCTATGTCCCCTTCGGTGTTCGCGAGATCGTCAACGAATTCCGCAACTGGAGTTTCTGACCCATGGGCACGACACGCGGCCCGAAGGCCGAACCCCGCGAACTCGTCAATGCGCTTACCGACATGCCGGTCATGCCCGCCTGTCTGCCGGAAGCCATGAGCGCGGAGTGGCAAACCGTTGTGTCGGACCTGATCGAACGGGAAATCCTCAACGAGGCCATGCTCGGCACGGTCGAAACCTTCATTCGCGCCAAGTGGAACGAAAGACAGGCCCAGACCGCAATCGATGAATTCGGCGCGGTGGTGCGCGGTGCTGACGGAAGCCTGAAGCAAAACCCGGCTTGCAGCCTGCTCGGCAAGTCTCAGGCGGTGATTGTCCGGCTTTCGGCTGAACTCGGCCTGACACCGGCCTCAAGGGCGCGCACGGGCATGAAACAGGAAAAGGACGATGAGAATGACCAGTTCGGTCTCTTCAGCTTCTGACAGCTACCCGCACTGGATCTATGACGGTTCCGAGATCCCCGATCCTTTCGGCTATGGTGAGCGGGCCGTCACCTTCCTGCGGATGCTCAGACACCCAAAGTCACGCCTTCCCGGCCGCGCCTTCGATCTCACCCAATGGCAGGAACGGATTGTTCGCCGCATCTATGGCCCCTGCGACGAGAACGGCCGCCGTATCGTCCGCAATGTCGCGATGCTGCTGCCGCGCGGTAATCGCAAGACCTCGCTCGGCGCGGCGCTCGGCCTGCTTCACACCATTGGCCCCGAAGCCATTCCGGGCGGTGAGGCGATCTTTGCCGCGTCCGATCGCAAACAGGCCCGCATTGCCTATGACGAGGCGATTGGCATTGTCCGGGCGATCCCGAAGGCCGAAAGCCGCCTCAAGCTCACCGACAGCAAGAACCGGCTGACGGCGCCTCGAAGCGGTTCCTTCCTTGAAGCGATCTCGGCCGATGCCGGAACGCAGCACGGCCGCACGCCGGTCTTTGCGCTGGTGGACGAGCTTCATGCCTGGAAGAAGCGCGAACTCTGGGACGTGGTGCGCACCGGCCTGACAAAGGTGTCCGGCTCGTTGCTCATGGTGATCTCTACGGCTGGACGCGGTGGTGAGAATGTCGCCTCGGATTTCTACGACTATGCTCGAAAGGTGGCGCGTGGCGAGATCGATGATCCCGGCACATTGCCGATCCTGTTTGAAACGCCACGCGATGCCGACTGGCGCGACGAGGCCGTGTGGTATCGCGCCAATCCCGGCCTTGCCGATGGCTTTCCCGATATTGAGGGCCTGCGCCAGCTTGCCCGTGAGGCGCGCGAACGGCCGGGCGAGCGCGAGGCCTTCCGCCAGCTTCATCTCAATGTCTGGCTGGATCACTCGGCCGATCCCTTCGTTGACATGCTGATCTATGATCAGGGCGATTTTCCCGTTGATCCCGACGAGATGGAAGATCAGCCGTGCTGGATCGGTGTTGACCTGTCTGCCGTCAATGACCTGACGGCCGTGGTCGCGGCATGGCGCAAGGATGACGGCTATATCGTCTTCCCGTGGTTCTTCTGCCCCGAAGACAATCTTCGCGGCCGCTCTGACCGGGACGGCGTTCCCTATCCCGAATGGGCCGATGATGGCCATATTATCCCGACGCTGGGCGAGGTGATTGATTACCGGGTTGTCGAGGATCACATTCGCGAGCTTTGCGCCCGCTTCGATGTGCGCGAGATCGCCTTCGACCCGCATATGGCGCGCAACATGCTGAACAACCTTCAGGAGGACGGCTTCCCGGCCGTCGAAATGCGTCAGGGCTGGGTGACGATGGCACCGGCGATCAAGGAACTTGAACGCGCCATCCTCGGCCGCCGCTTCATCCATGGCGGTCACCCGATCCTCAGGTGGAACTTTGAGAACATCGCCGTCCACACTGACGCGGCGGGCAACAAGGCTTTCCACAAGAGCAAGAGCAAAGACCGGATTGACGGCGCGGTTGCCGCCGCCATGGCGATTGGCCGGGCTGCGGCCGGGGAAAGCAGCCTCACGGTCTATGACAGCGAGGACTGGTCCGAAGAAATGGCATATTTTTGAGAGGGGTTCGCACCATGAAGAAGAACGAGACTGTCATCGGGCGGAAACTTGGACGTAAACGCCAGAAGTTGATTGTTGCGCGGCTCTGCCTCTTGATCCGCGAAGAATTTGACGCTGGCCGTATCGGCTCGCTGTTCGGATTGGAGGGGACGCTTCGGGCAGCGGTGCGGGGGACCCTGTGCAAGCAAGGCTGGCGCTGGTCGGATGCCGATAACGCTGCATTGGGCGTGCTGAGCCTCACATTCATGCAGCTTGGGGCATCCCGGCCAAGCTGGAATGAGGGGCAACCGGAATGGACGATTACCTCAGGCTCGCAGATCGAGCGGCGACGCTGCATGCGTTGCCACAATCCCTTGCCGGAAGGGCGATACAAGTTTTGCTCAAGGCTCTGCAAATCTTCCTATGGGTCCCGAATCGTATTCCTGATGCGGGGACGCTACAGCCGTGCCGCTGCTGTTGCCGCGAGCGCCACTCAATGACAGATGAACTCGACAGAGACGGCGGACATTGCGGCTATTGTGGTGCGGTTCTGCATGGAACGTTGCGCAAGGAATTTTGTGGGACGAAATGCCGGAAGAAACACTATGCCGACCTGCGGGTGGCACAGCGTATCGAGGAACGGCAGGATCGGAAATGCCTGTGGTGCAGCGGCCCGGTTCCCCCAGAAGCGCGCGGCGACGTGATTTATTGCTGCAAGGCCTGTCAATCATCGTCTCAGAGCGACATGCGCAAGACGCGTCGCACTTGCCGCCAGTGCGGCAAGGGATACCGTGGCAATGGCCCTTATTGCTGCCATGAGTGCTATATCGACAGCCGCCGGACACGGCACCCGAAGAAATGCCCCGTCTGCGGCGTGACCTTCAAGCCGCACAGAGTGACGCAGGTCACGTGCTCGGTGGCATGTCGGACGATGCGGCAAAACACATAGCTATGTCTATTATATGCGAAAACGGATTCACGCAGGGTGCCTATAAAATCTAAATCTAACGCACTCAGTTCAGCATTTCTATAAATATAAAAAGAACCTATATTCATTTAAGCGAATTAAGACTAGATACACCAAGTGCAACAGACTTCAAATTATCTGGAAGTTTATTTAGAATCCTAGTTACATAGGAATGATATCTTATAGATCTTTCATCTATTATTTTATCAAGATCTAAAAAAAACGAAACATCAGAACAGAAATCAAATGCCTTTTTCCATCCATAATATTTTTTAGAAACTTTATCCAAAACAACAGCGACACTCTTCCTCCTGTCGAAAGAATCCGCTCCATTTCCAAGTCTGCCTATTGCGGATTGAGAAGCATCAAATATTTCAAATATAGAATCTCTCAATTTCAATTTGGATTCCCTACTTGGAACGCAACGGTTTGGTTGAATAGTACAACCTAAAAATTGGATTGCAGAAGAACACATACCTCTAGCGGCTTTGTCGGATCCCGCCGCGGGGTCGTAGAGAGAAAATCCGAACGCCTCGAGGCTCTTCTTCGCGTACTCAACCGCCTTATCCAGATCGGACTCCGTTTTCGCGAGAATAACCAAATCATCAATATAGCGGACAGCCCTTACCCCCAATTCATTGAGACCATGATCCATGTCAAATAGAAGTATATTTCCAGCAAAGGCCGATAAAGACGAACCCTGAGCGACGCCGATACCATCACTTGGAAATAACCCTGCATATCCACCTAGTTTCTTCGCATTATTCAAACGGACTTCCAGCGCTTCTCCAAGAAGTTCACAGAGATCATCGTCCTTTGTTTCTTGCCTAACAAAATCAATAACTTGACTCGTCGGAATCCGCGTAAAGAATGCCTTGATGTCGGACCTGTAATAGTATTTTGCACCGTTGGCCATCGCATCCAAAATAAACTCAACAGCCGGCTTAACGCCTCCGTACGGTCGCATGAGACCGCCAACACCAAATTGAGATCGATTGACTTCGTTGATCTTTCTGAGACGAGCGTCTTCGATCGTAGCAAACCGCGTATCGATGTCAGACACGTTCAGAGCTTGACGGGGTTGAAGAACCTGAAGTATTGCCCTCTGAACAACTCGGTTCGACATAGACGAAATTGTTATCGGACGCGGCGATTTCCCTTTTGATTCCCGCGCCTTCTTGTCACTAAGCACGCCTTCGACCGAGTCAAATTCAAACGTTTTATTTCTAAGCTCTGCAATAATCTTTCGCAAGTGACTTTGATGCTTATGCTCAAACTCAGCAGCTTCACCTCTTATTTTTGGACTCTCAGAATTTAATGCACTGCGCTTTACATGACGCCATGCCGCAAAAATATTCTTTTCGCTACGAACTTCGTCAAAAAGAGTTTTCATCTTTCTACCGTTCGGGCCTCCCGTTCATACAATCCCGACCGTTGACTGGTGACTATCCACTGCGCACGGCATTGCCGCATCGCGAGACACCTCGGCTGATGACTCAACCTTGGCGAGATCGCCTTGCGCTTCGATCCGTATGGAAAGCTCCAACTGAACCGTCGTCGCCAGGACGATCATGGATACTACAGCGACTGCTTTGAGGCAGACGCCGGTGACGCGACTCCAAAGAGCCGGTTTTTCGGGGAGAGTTTGTACATCATTCCAGTTTCCAGCATAGCAGGTTTTTGTCGATGTCAAGGGCTCTCCGCCGGGACTCCGCCCGCCGGGTCAAATGCTTATCTGCTGCTCGGGAGCCACTCTTATGCGGTGTATTCACAGCTTCGAAAGCAACGGTCAGGCTCACTCTATCCACTGCGCACGGCATTGCCGCGTCGCGAGACACCTCGGCTGATGACTCAACCTTGGCGAGATCGCCTTGCGCTTCGATCCGTATGGAAAGCTCCAACTGAACCGTCGTCGCCAGGACGATCATGGATACTAGTAAAGTAGGAACAGGAATAGTCTTTCACAATAGGTGAAAACGGCAAATGCACAGAAAAGATAGCGCTGCCACACGACGATTCAAAAATTGCGGGAGTTTCGCAATGAACTACGTCCCAGCAGAACCAGTTAACGCCAACTAACGCCTTGAATAATAGACCTCAAGTTCCGAGAACCTACGCTATGCTTTGAGTTTTATAATGTCTGCCAAAAAAAGATTTCGATCCACAGATCGCTTCTGGCCGGATGCCAAAACACTTCGAACGACGTCACGTTCGTTTTCCGAACAGCGTCATAGTAAGCCATTGACAGGCATCAGCACCCTCATCAGGGCTGCCCACCTATCTAAATTCTAAAGGACCAGACGATCGAAGAACGAAGTCAAATCAATCTTCGTCCATGAATCGCTGATAGCTATGCTCGCAACTTGCACATCGCCCTGGCGAATGTATGTGCTCATAAGCATCAGCCCATGGAATGAGTTCCCCACATTGAGTGCAGCACGGTTGAGGAAACCGGCTCTCGACATGCCGTTCAAAAATATACCGCTGCTTTTCAGATAGAACATCGACACCCTTGTCGATCACAAGCTTTGTAATCCCCTCTGCCGTCTTGTCTCCGATGTCATCGCACTCCACGAGGCGCTCAAGAAAGTTCCGGTAGTCTTCCCATTCTCGGCGGCTTTCGGCATCCTCAACAACTCCGCTCATTCCACCCCCTCCTTTGACCTAAATCATTCGGCACTCACCACTAACAAGGATCGGTCATGGGATGAAAAATTGCAACGGAATTCAGCGCTCTCCGAACAAGCACTCGGCTGCGCAGCAACATTCACAGCCGAGGCGCGCTCAATCAACTATGGCAAAAAAAACACAGAAGGAGAACAAAACCTAAAACCCATGTCGCATTCATGTCGCGTAGAATCGCCGAAACCCAGGCAAAATCGTTGAAAATAAACGATAAACACGCCAAGAGACATGCAACATGCTAAAAAGCTATATTTTCTGCTAAGTGATTGAAAAGATTTGGCTGGGGAACCTGGATTCGAACCAGGACTAACGGAGTCAGAGTGTTTAATTTTCCATTGTAATATTTAGGAAAATAGACTTAATGTTGCAGCCCTGTCACATCCACCAGCTAAAAATCTACGGCCTCGCCAAACTTTCCACCCAGCCTCTTGGCATCATCCAAACTTTTTTCCTGCTGTTCCTTAATTCGAAATATACCTGGAGCGCCTATCTTCTTGAGAGCGATCTCTTTCGCGTCCTGCTCGCTTTCAGCGATAACAATAAATCGTTGAATCAGAGGAACAAACCCGTCCGACCGATCACACTCAACGACAAAAGCCCACCCATATCCCTGTTTGCCAGTCATCTTGCTCATTCCTATTTACCGAACAAAAGCTGATCCTCTGCTATCCGCAACATGTTAGCCTCATTTTCTGACGGGAAAAGGTGGCCATAAGTATCAAATGTGACCTGGATCGAGCTATGCCCCATCCTTGTCTGAACGGCCTTTGGAGAAAGCGCTAGCCCACCCTCTTCCTGCCTATTGATGCACCATGATGCATACCAGTGGCGCAAAGCATGAAGACCTGAGTATTTTGGTGCAAAGATAGGATTGCCATCCTCGCCCTCCTTGCCCGTATTAACGGCAATGCCGCCAGCAAGCTCGGCAGGCCATAGCCCTCGCTTGATTATATTTTGATGGTCTTCGACGTGGCCAGCCCCGTTTGGGAAGACAAACCCGGCCTCACTCTTCGGACTGGCAAGTCGCCATTCCTTCAGGGTTTTTACGACAAGCGGCGGTAAGGGGATCGTGCGTTGTCCTGCCCCGCTCTTTGGCATGCCAATTTCACCATATCTGTCAGCCCGCTGACGAACGTGCAGCACCGCTTTTACCAAGTCCACGTCATCCCAGCGCAATCCCCTCGCCTCGCTCGAACGGAGCCCTGTAAAAATTATCGTTACAAGCAATGGCCGGTAGCGGCCAGTAGCGGCGCCGAGAATCGCACGTATCTCGCCATTGGTTGGAATATCTTCCCCTACCTTCAGCAACGCCTTAGCACGCTTCTCCGCCGCCTTCGATCCAGAGCGCGCCCTTGATAACTCGTGCACAGCATTGCGAATTACCAGCCCACGAGCTTGAGCGTCAGCAAGGATGGAACCAAGCGAAACTGTAATTCGCTTCACCATTGCTGGAGAACGTCCGCTAGAGCGAAGCTCGTCCTGAAATGTGCGTAGCCATGGAGCGCTAATCTTCGATAGCTTTACGGTGCCTACTAGCGGCACGATGTGCAATCTCAAATGCTGATTTCGCTGATCCATAGTTGTTCGCTCAAGCCCAGCATTATCGCCAGAGATCAACCAGAGTCGGCCAGCCTCCGCGATCGTGATAGTTGCGCTGTCAGCAACATGGACGCCTTCACGCACCTCGACCGCTGCCGTTGTCGCGAACTGGTCGGCCTGCTTCTTGAGACGAAAGGTCTTCAGGCGGCGCTTGCCTTGGGTGTCGATATAATCAACCACCCACGAGGTCTTTTCCTCGCCTTTGCCGTTAGTCCATGTGCGTTTCCGGACGCTCATTCTTGATCTTCAGATTCTTCCGGTGGCTGTTTTGGCGAGCCTGGCTCAGAAGATGACGGTCTCTCATTGATCTTCTTCAGGACTTCTTCAGGCCGGTGCTGTTTGACCATATCAGCAATGATTGCGTTGGTTTCCTCGATATTCGTATGCAATTTCTTCACAATGTCTTGCGCTGCGTCGATGTCTTCGTCTGCCAAGCCGTCATGGTTATCGAACAGGTCATTTAAGACCTCGAGCATGAACGGCTGCGCGATATTGGCAAGATCGATCCATTGCTTGATGAGCTTCTTGCTGCCCTGATATTGCGGGAGCATCTTCAAAAAGCCAGCATTCAGCATA
Organism: Martelella alba; assembly: GCF_006516955.1. Lineage (GTDB taxonomy): Bacteria > Pseudomonadota > Alphaproteobacteria > Rhizobiales > Rhizobiaceae > Martelella > Martelella alba. The sequence goes on along the minus strand of NZ_VHLG01000006.1, from coordinate 4,388 downwards.
GCTAGGTTCTTGTCTGCGTCGTCGACCTTTTTCAGCAACTCGTCGTAGGCTTCAATGCGGTGAATGATCTCGGCGTTCATGGAACGTCCGTTGGCGTCTGCTGCCTCTTTCACGTGGTTCCGCATTTCGGGAGGGAACCGGAGCATAAAGCCATCTGATTTGCTTCTGTTTTCAGCCACGCTTAGCTACCTAGTTTGAATGATGATATCAATTGGACATTTTTCTATTGACGTCAATGATATCCATAGGACATTATCCGCCTTGTAAGTTAACAAGGAGTTTCGGGTAATATGGAAAATGATCGATTGGATTTGGTCTGGGGGGCGGCGAACATTGCCGCTATCTTGGGGCGGTCACGCCAACAAGCTTACAACATGCTCAGCAAAGGCGAGCTTCCCGCCAAGAAAATCGGCGATCGCTGGGTGGCTCGCCGCAGTGATCTTGAACGCTTCTTCACGGAAGCTGCCGCATGAGCAGACAGGACGGCCCGGCAGAGGCGGCAACCTCTCCGAGCCATGGTTCAAAATTCCCGCTAGGAAGTAAATATGAACGGAAATACCGATAGCATGGCTTCGGGCGAGGAGGCAATCGCTTCTCGCTATGAGGCTTTCCGGCAGGCAGTTGACAGCGTCTATGATGTTTCGGCGCTGCTGGATCTCGTTGATTGTGTCGATGGTACTGGCTCCAGCGTGTCGGAAGGCGAGAAGGCGAAGTTACGGGGCGCAGTTGGACGCACTGTCGCGCTTTCAAGCCGCATCCTGTCCGACGTCATCGAAGTGATGGAGGACGAGGAACACCACCTTTTTATCGCGGATAGCAAAGATGGCGGACTGGTGGACTTTGTCCCTGTCATGGGGGTGGCATCATGATCGAAGTCCCTTGCAGAACAAGAAACCTGATCGTTGCAATGGATCTGATTGATGAAGGACGTGACTACCTTCAGGTTCTCATTCTGGCGCTTGCTGCATCCGATGGAACCGAAGCCGGTAGCATGGGCCGGATGGCGGGCAACGTTCTCGGCCTTTTGAACCGCGTTGACAGGCGACTGGAAAGCGAGAAGGCGCAGCTTCAGGCCGAAATGGAGATCGCAGCATGAAGGCAATGCCACGCGATCAATACGACAGTCTGAATGATGATCTGTGCTGTGTCCGCGATCTGATGAAAACCCTTGAGCTTGCGAGCGGGATGATAAGCGGATTGGAGATCAGCGCGCTTAGCCGGGTTGCTGGTATCGCCATCGAGCGCCTTGATCGAGCCTTGGACCGGCTCGAGGCGTTTGAGCCAGTGCCAAATGTCGTCAGGAAGGAAATGGCCTGATGATCTCGCCAGACAATCACTTTGGGGCCGCTTTTGCGGCTCCATTCGTTTCTGCCGCTTCCGAGCCAGTTGTGCACGCCAACAAAGGACGCCGCAGCAATGGTGGATAGCGTCGGGGCAAGTTCGCCTCCGACCATTGAACAGGCCGCACTGTGGCTCACAGAACATCGTCATGATCTTTCTGGGCCGGTTATACCGGCTCTGAAACAACGCTTCGGCTTGCGCAACCTTGAGGCGATTGCGGCAACGAAGCGAGCCCATGAAATCGAGTTTGGAGAAGGCAATGAGCGGCGATGAATACACGCGTCTGCGCATGGCCTGGCTTGATCAGGTCTTTGGTGATGCCGCTTTGAGCAAGAGCGTTGCTACGAACGTCGCCTTCTTCATCTCGCAGCACTTCAATCGCAAGCGCTTTGGTGACAGCGGGGTATTCAGTGCATGGCCCAGCTATGCCACGCTTGCGGAAAAGGTCGGCTGTACATCTCGGACTGTACAAAATGCCGTGGCGCTTCTTAAGCGCCGCGGCCATCTGCGAACGAAAGGCCAAGGTGGCCGCCATTGCTCGTTGACCTACTTCGCAGTCTTGAAGGTTGGAAATCAAGAAAGGCGCGAAGAAACAGATAGTTATGAGAAACGTGGAAATTCACTTCCACCTTTTGATGAAAATGAAGCGGATGAGGCCGAAAACGTGGAAACCGGGCGCACAAAACGTGGAAATTTGGACGTGCAAAACGTGGAAACTGGTTTCCTACTAACCTCTATGAATAAATCTTTGAACAAACACTTTGAGGAAGGCGCGCGTGTGAGCGATGAAATCGCACCTCGGCCGCTTTCGGGTGACGACGCTCAGTTGGCTTTGGAGAATTGGAGCGGGCTAAACCGTCAGAGCGTGCCGCCAGCGGCGGCGGCTGTGGCTGTACTGGCGGCGCTAATCAGTGGGCCGGGACAGTTGCCACCATTGCCGCCCATCGTTCGCAAGAATCCACGTCCCGAATGGATCAGGGACCATCAGGCCAAGCATGGCTGGCCGCACGTCTATGACAACCTCGGCAACCCTGAGCGCTGGCTAAGCGTCTTCGATGAGATGGCAATCGACATGGTGCCTGTCGAGGCCAGCAAGGACAATGCGGATTGGCAACGATGGGTAGACGTGTATCGCGGGCGAGGCTGGCCCTTGCCGTCGGCTGAGGGGCAACTGGTTCATTTCCCGGACTGCGGACCACGCGGCTTTGAGGCGTTCCTGTCAAGGCTGGCGAAAGCGATGAGAGAACAGGTCATCATGGAGGCGGGCAATGTCACACGGCTGCCCGCTCGTTGATGTCAGGCGTAACAAAGCGTAACGCGTTACGTAACGCGTTACGCCAAGGTCTGCGGAATTCCGCAGAGTTCCGCAGAATGATTGGAGCTATCGCGGATGAGGCAGGAGGCCATGACCGACAGCGTCAGGCTTTCCGGGCAGGCCGGGGGGTGGTCATGAACTTTCGGCATACAGGCCAGACCGGCGTCCCTAGGTACTTACGAGATTTTTTCTAATTAGAGGTAAATTCCATTTTAGAACAACAAGTTAAGCGGATTTCTGGTGTTTGCCTTGGGTATCTGGCCAGCAATTCGCAAACTTTTTTTCATGTGCTAGTGGTTATCCATTGGCATTTATTGAAAGGCAGCGATAGCGACGGAATATAGATCTAAATTATTGAAAATAAACGCTATATTTAATTTTCTCTCCCCCTGAAATATTCTCTTGGCCATGAAGATATGGCCATTTTTCAAGACTAATCAGAAGAGCCTCGGCGATCCCTCGGAAGCCGAATTTACGTTGTTCACCGGCGGCGGTGTTGCCGGTTCGACTGTCTCGCTTGCCGTGGCGCTCACGGTCCCGGCCGTGCAATCGGCCATTCGCCTGATTTCCGAAGCATGCGCAACGCTTGATATCCGGGTGGAACAGCGCAAAGGCGCGACATGGACGCCAGATAGCAATCACGCGGTTGCCGCACTTCTCTCCGACCGGCCGAATGGCTGGACCTCCACCTTCGAACTGATCCGCGATCTCGTTGCCACGGCGCTGACCCACGACAAGGGCGGCGTTGCCTGGGTGAACCGGGTTGGCGGCGAGGTCCGCGAGATCATCCGTTATGAGCCGTCGCATGTGATGGTGGATGTCTCGACGGACGGGCGGCAGGAGCCGCGCTTCAGGATCAACAACCGGATCGAAGATGCGCAGAACGTGGTTTACCTGCGCGGCCCGTTCGGGCGGTCCTGTCTGTCGCTGACCGCTGAAGCAATCGGCACGGCCAAGGACATGGAAACCCATGCCCGCAAGCTGTTCAGGAATGGCGCGCGGCCTGCGGGTGTTATCGAAATGGTCAAGGGCCTTGGTGACGAGGGCCTGAAGAAGATGGCCGCCGCCTGGAAAAAGGCCCATGAAGGCGCGGATAATTCCGGCCGCACGGCCATTCTCTGGGACGGGGCAACCTTCCGCCCGATTACCTTCAGCTCCACCGATGCGCAGTTTCTGGAAAACCGGAAATTCCAGATCCTCGAAATCGCCCGTGGCTTCCGCGTTCCGCCGTCGATGATCTACGACCTTGAGCGCGCCACATGGTCGAACTCCGAACAGATGGGCAAGGAATTCCTGTCTTACACGCTTGAGCCATGGCTTCGGGCGCTGGAAGGGGCTTTGCGCGTGGCGCTGTTCCTGCCGGAAGAGCGCGCCGATTATCGCATTGTCTTCGACCGGGACGATCTGACCCGCGCCGATCTCACCGACCGGGCAACTGCCATTTCCTCGCTGATCTCCTCACGCGTCCTCAACGCCAATGAGGGCCGGTCATGGCTTGACCTGCCGCCCTATGACGGCGGCGAGGCCTTTTCCAATCCGCATATCAACACCGATGCCGCGCCGAAGACGATTGGCGGCGGCACGCCGGAGGCCTGACCCATGGAGCGTTTCTTCATCGAAACCAAGCTCGCCATTACCGATGACAGCGGCGCAATTGAGGGGCTTGCATGGCCCTTTGGCACGCCCGACCGGATCGGCGATGTGATCGAAAAGGGTGCCTTTGCCGGTGCCT
>NZ_VHLG01000005.1 GCF_006516955.1 Martelella alba | reverse complement strand
CAACATGCTAAAAAGCTATATTTTCTGCTAAGTGATTGAAAAGATTTGGCTGGGGAACCTGGATTCGAACCAGGACTAACGGAGTCAGAGTCCGTGGGTCTACCGTTAACCTATTCCCCAAAGCCGGGCCGCGGTGTCTACCGTCAACCGGAATGTGTGGCGCTTATAAACAGAAAGGCCGTCCCTTGCCAAGTGGTTTTTTGAATTTTTCTTGGCCGATCCACACATGCCGGCCAACAGCAGGCCAACGGCCGGCAGACATGTTAACCAGGGCTTTCACATCCTTAAAAGGGGATTGGCCTTATGTCGCCGGACTGCTATGGTTGTTGCAACTTTGAAATCGATTTGAGCGCCCGGTCGTGAGGTTTTGTTATTCTCGCGCGGCGCGATGGAACTGGTAAAGTGAAAGACCCCCGAAACAGCGAAACGCTGTCCGAAGGCGGGGCGCGCTTGAAAGATGGCGGCGGAAGTAGCAAGGCTTCCCGTCGCCGGCACCGCAGGGCAAAGGGGCCGGCCAAGACCGTGACTGCTGAGGCAGAACGGCCTGCCAGCACTGTAGCTGCAGCTGATGCACCCCCGCCCGTTCGCAAGAAGAAGCGGCGGCGCGGTAAGCGTCGTGGCGGCAATGCGGAAGCTCATCAGGCGAGCGCACATCCGCAACCGGCAACAACCGCCGAACAGGCGACGTCCGGGACGACTGACGAATCAACGCGGCAGGGCGAGACACGCCCGGCATCGCGGCGCAGGAAGCGCAGGCGTGGTCGCAGCAGCTTTGCCAGCGGCCCGCTTGATCGTGACGGTTTCCGGCATGCCCAGGCACCGGAGGCTGACAAGGCCGGCGCTACGCCTCCTTCCCCGTCACCGCAGCCCGGTAATGGCACGGCGCGCCAGGTGGCAGGCGAACCGCAGGAATTGCGGGCTCCGCAATATGGCCGCTCCAGTCGCAGTTCGAACGGCGAGCTCTATGCCGCGCTTGACCTCGGCACCAATAATTGCCGATTGCTGATCGCCCAGCCAACGCGGCATCAGCAATTCCGTGTGGTTGATGGTTTCTCACGCATTGTCCGGCTCGGAGAAGGACTTGCCGCAACAGGTAGCCTTTCGCCCGAAGCCATGGACCGGGCCGTTGAGGCGCTGGCCATCTGCGCCACCAAGCTTAAGGGGCGCGACGTCAAGCGCATGCGGCTGATCGCAACCGAAGCCTGTCGCGCCGCCGACAATGGCGATGCCTTTCTGGATCGCGTCCTGGATGAGACCGGGCTGCAGCTGGAAGTGATCAACCGGGAGACCGAGGCCCGGCTGGCGGTATCGAGCTGTGCATCGCTGATCGGCAAGGAAACCCGCGCTGCCGTGCTGTTCGACATTGGCGGCGGATCGTCAGAGATCGCGGTTATCCGGCTTGGCGAACATCGCTCGCAGAGGCTGGCAAATCACATCTCGCACTGGACCTCACTCCCCGTCGGCGTTGTCACTCTTTCTGAACGCTATGGCGGTCACGATGTCACCCCTTCGGTGTTTGAAGCCATGGTCAGCGAGGTCGAAGCTTTGCTGGGCGATTTCCACTGCCCCGCGATCGATCATTCGCATATCGAAAACAGCTTTCATCTGATCGGAACATCGGGCACGGTGACGACATTGGCTGGCGTTCACCTGGGTCTTGCCCGCTATGACCGGCGCAAGGTTGACGGGATCTGGCTGAGCGAGGATGAAGTCACGGCCATGCAGAACAAGCTCTTGTCATGGGACTTCGCCGGACGCGCGGCCAATCCCTGCATCGGGCCGGATCGTGCCGATCTGGTGCTTGCCGGCTGCGCCATTCTGGAAGCGATCCGCCGCCGCTGGCCGGCGCCGCGCATGCGGGTTGCGGATCGCGGTCTGCGTGAGGGCATATTGACCGATCTGATGATGCGCGACGGTGCCTGGCGCAGATCAAAGCGCCGGTCGAACAGTGAGACATCATTTTCCCGGCAGGGCAAGGAGTAGGCATTTATGGTCAAGACACCCGTTCGCACCGGTCGCAAGATCGGACAGAAGGTCAAGAAGACCAAGCTGAAAGCCTCCTCACGCCGCTGGCTGGAGCGCCATATCAATGACCCCTATGTGCAACGCGCACGTCTGGAAGGTTTTCGCGCCCGCGCAGCCTACAAACTGCTCGAAATCGACGAGAAACACCACATCCTGAAAGGCGCGCGGCGGATCATCGATCTCGGCGCAGCGCCCGGAAGCTGGTCGCAGATCGCCGCCAAGGTTACCGGCTCCACCGACGAGCACATCCGTGTTGCAGCCATCGACTTTCTGGAAATGACGCCCGTCCCCGGTGTGGCATTCTTCCAGCTCGACTTTCTTGATGACGATGCGCCGCGTCTGCTTTCCGAAGCCCTTGACGGCCCGCCCGACCTGGTGATCTCGGATATGGCCGCCCCGACCACGGGCCACAAACGCACCGACCATCTGCGCACCATGCATCTGTGCGAAGTGGCAGCCTATTTCGCCATCGAGGTTCTGGCGGAAGGCGGACATTTTCTCGCCAAGACCTTCCAGGGCGGCGCCGAGGCCGATCTGCTCAATCTGCTCAAGCAGAATTTCCGTCAGGTTGTCCATGTGAAACCGGGCGCATCGCGGTCGGAATCGGTTGAAATGTTCCTGCTCGCCAAAGGCTTCAAAGGCAGGAAAACGCAAGAACAGGACTGACCGGCGGCGAACGGCGCGCGCTGCTAGCGTCATGAATGCGCTCCAGAATGGAAAATTGAGGTGGCAGATGCGTTCGGATGATCAATCCGCTTGCCTCCTCTGATCGATCCCCTTTAATATGGTTAACATATTCTACAGTGGCGGGTTTTTCCGCCCCCAAAGACCTTAACGTTGTTCAATGCCCGATCTTGACCTGCCGACCCTGCATGCCGTCATGCTCGTCATATCGGTTGCCTCCTGCGCCATATGGATGGCACTCCGTCTCAGCCATCCGGATTTCATTCCGGCACGGCTGCTGCTGATCAGCGGCCTCATCTCTTTCTCCGGCACAAGCCTCTATAGTGTCGCGCTTGCCAAGGGGCTTTCCACCCCCGCAGCCATCGGTGCGCTTGCCATCGTCGGCAGCGTGCTATTGATGTGGATCGGGATCAGACGTTTCTACGGCCTTGTCTTCGGCTGGTCGATTGCCGGCACCATTCTGGTTGTCATGGCGGCTCTCATCGCCCTTTCCGGCAACAGCGATATCGGGCGTGAAACCATCCTGTTTGCCGGCCAGTTCATCACACACAGCCTGATTGCCCTCGACCTGTTTCGCCACGGCAAACGCGGATTCGGTTCAGGCCTGGCCGCTAGTGGCGCTATCGCCAATATCATTGCCAATCTGATCACACTCGTTTTCTGCGCGCTCTTCGTCCTCAGATCGGTCAGTGCCTCAACACTGGCTATCGTGCGCACGGATGCAATGCTGCTTGTCGCTTTCGGTGCCATCCTGATCATTTTCGGCATTGCGCTGATGGCCATCGACAATCTTCTGCTGGAGCTGGAAGAACGCGCCAGCCATGATGAACTGACGGGGCTTGCCAACCGGCGGCAATTCGTCGAACAGCTGGACCGCGCCAAAACGCTCTCGCGCAACAGAGGCACCGATTTCAGCATCCTGCTGATCGATATCGATCACTTCAAGCAATGGAATGACGGTTTTGGCCACCTCACCGGTGACCTGGCCCTGAAACATTTTGCAAGGATCGCCTCGAAGGAACTGGCAAGGGGCAACCTTCTGGCGCGCACCGGCGGCGATGAATTCAGCGTGCTCATGCCGGGTTGTGCGCTGGATCAGGCGAAACATCTTGCCGAACGTCTTGTGCTGAGCATGCGCAAGACGCCACTCGCGCTGGAGAACGGCACGGTGACGCTGACCATCAGCGTTGGCATTGCCTCAAGCGACGGAATGGCGCTCAACCAGAAGGAAGACCCGCTGGCGCTTGCCGATATCGCGCTTTATTCGGCCAAAGAATGCGGCCGAAACCGTTTCTGCATCTACCATCCCGCGCTCGACGCCGCTTTCGGCCGTCAGACCTGATCCTGATCAGACAAGTGGCCCGCCGCGATCCGCCACCATCTTGCGCAGGCGCTTGAACACGCCGGGGCTCTGGCGAACACCGTCATGTTCGAATTCATTGGTGACCCAGGCATCGCAATTGCCGAGCCGGGCCGCTGTTTCAAGCGAGAGGCCAGCATCCACATACATATCGTCAAAATAGACTGCAGCCGCCACCGGCACATCATTGGCGAAAAGGCGCGTGCGATCGTAAAGCAACGGATTATCTGCACGCTGGGCAAGCGCTTCAGCGGCTGGCGCAAAGGCCCGCAGGGACCGGATCTCGGAGAACATCCAGGGATAGATCATCTCGCCGGTGAATAGCAGCGGCCGGGCCTCGGGGCTGAATCGGGGCAATTCCGCCCGCACGCTGTCTGCCGCCCAGCCGGTCGCGGCACCTTGCGCGTAAATGCTTTCCTGCAGCGCCGCGTAAAGCGGATTAGCATCAAAGCCGGTGCGTATCATCACCTCGGCAAGAAAACCGTCAGACAGCCGCCGTTCATCGGGGTCAGCAAATGCCTCATCGAGCAGCCAGTGCAATTCGTCATAGCCAGGCATCATGCCGAAAACCATGCCAAGCGTCTGGAACCGCTTCACCGTCAACCGGTCACCATCAGGCAGGCGGACGTCATGCGCAGCAAGAAAATCGGCGATCCGGCCGGCCAGGGCCTGATCATAGGGATAGCGGCGGTGAAATTGCTGGTTCTTGGCAACAACACGGGGATAGGTCCGTCGGTAAACATCAGCCGCCGAAGCGGCAAGCCCGGCAAGCCCGCCCGTCACATAGCAGGCTGCCAGCCCTTCCGGTGCTTTTGAAAGATAGGTCAACGTCAGAAAGCCGCCATAGCTCTGACCAAGCGTTTCCCACTTCTTCTCGCCATAAAGGCTTTTACGGACATGTTCGAAATCAGCGACGATACTGTCGGCTCGGAAATGCATCAGATAGTCGGCCGCCGCCGCGCCATCTGCAAAACCTGCCATCGTGGCCGCCTCAACGCGGGAGCTGCGGCCGGTCCCGCGCTGATCAATCAGCACGACGCGATAGGATTTCAGCGCCTCGGAAAGCCATGACGGCCCGCCATTGAGCGGGCGCGGCGACTTGCCGCCCGGTCCACCCTGCAAAAAGGCCAGAACCGGCATGTCCTCGCGCCGGTTGGCGGGATCAATGATTTCCCGTACGAAAAGCTGGATGATGGAACCATTCGGCTTTTTCCAGTCCAGCGGCACAGGCATCAGAATGTCCCGGACGAGCATGCCCGGGATGATATATTGCTTCGGCATCATGGCAGGGGTTCCGGTGGCCGCATTGAAAACAGGACTGACTTTTCTACCCGCCTGTCATCGCCGTCAAGTGAAGCGCGCAACAGCAGGAAAGTTCAGTTTCGCCTGGCCATTTTAAGGCTGTTCGCCATCAACACAACCACAACGTAAAAAGAACCGGCGCTGATTCAGCACCGGCTCCGTCAAAGGCCAGAATGATCGGCTGAAACTTACTTCTTCTTGTTGTCGAGCGCGAAGGCACCCGGACCGGAAAACACAAAGAACAGGAAGAGGAAGCAGAACAGAATGGCTGCATCACCGCCGTTCAGTGCGGGAAAGAAACTGTTGGGCGCATGCATCATGAAATAGGCAAAGGCCATCTGACCCGACAGGATGAAAGCAGCCGGGCGGGTGAAGAGCCCGAGAATGATCAGCACGCCGCCAACAATCTCCATGAGGCCGGCAACGCCAAGAAGTGAGAAGATCGGCGGATGGAAGTCGGATACCGGAAAGTGAAGGATTTTCTGGGTACCGTGCTCAAGGAACAGCAAACCGCTGACAACACGCAGCAATGCAAGGAAGTAAGGCATCAGGGGCGACAGCATTTTATCAAGCTTCATCAAGGGGCTCCGTCTGAGTGAAACAAACCACGGGCCGGCGCCGCCGTCCGCGTATCTCGTCGCTCAAATTGTGAACGACGCAATACCCGATACGTAGCACAAGGCGAACATAACCTGCCGCTCAACTGTGCGTGAAAACGGCTCCAAATGATTGAACACAGTGTATACTAAAGCACAGTCTTACAGGCTTTCAGCAGACGCGGCAAAGGGCGGGGACCCCCATGGATAGCGATTGAAACTGATGAAACGCCCCCCTATAGTCCGGCTCACACATTGGGTGCGGCCTTCAGCAAGGCCGGGAGGAAGAGACAATGCGCCTGAGGCGCTGCAAGGAGATTACGCATGGTGGATGAGGCTTCCGACAAAATAGCGAGCGCGAAGGACCTTGATGAGCAGGCGCTGTTTTATCACCGCCATCCGCGAGCCGGAAAGCTTGAGATCCAGGCGATCAAGCCGCTGGGCAACCAGCGCGACCTGGCGCTTGCCTATTCTCCCGGTGTCGGCGCGCCCTGCCTTGCCATCCGCGACAATCCGGGGGATGCCGCTCATTACACCTCACGCTCGAATCTCGTCGCCGTTGTCTCAAACGGCACAGCGGTCCTCGGCCTTGGCAATATCGGCCCACTGGCTTCCAAGCCGGTGATGGAGGGCAAGGCGGTCCTGTTCAAGAAATTCGCTGGCGTCGACGTGTTTGATATCGAGATCGACGCACCGACCATTGACGAGATGGTCTCGACAGTCGCTGCGCTGGAACCGACCTTTGGCGGCATCAATCTCGAAGATATCAAGGCACCTGAATGTTTCGAGGTTGAGCGGATCCTGCGCGAGAAAATGCAGATCCCGGTCTTTCATGATGACCAGCACGGCACGGCCATCATCGTCGCCGCCGCCATCCTCAACGGGCTTGAGCTGGCCGGCAAGAAGATCGAGGATGTGAAAATCGTCGCTTCCGGCGCCGGTGCAGCAGCACTTGCCTGCCTCAATCTTCTGGTCTCGCTTGGCGCAAAGCGCGAAAATATCTGGGTTTTCGATATAGATGGCCTTGTCTATCCCGGCCGGACCAGCTCGATGGATCGCTGGAAAGCGGTTTACGCTCAGGAGAGTGACAAGCATGCGCTTGCCGATCACATCGCCGGTGCAGACGTCTTTCTCGGCCTGTCCGTTGCAGGTGCTCTGAAGCCTGAACTGTTGAGCCAGATGGCCGAGCACCCGATGATCATGGCACTCGCCAACCCGGTTCCGGAAATCATGCCGGATCTGGCCCGCGAGGCCCGCCCCGATGCGATGATCTGCACCGGCCGATCGGATTTTCCGAACCAGGTCAACAATGTTCTCTGCTTCCCCTATATCTTCCGTGGCGCGCTTGATTGCGGCGCACGCACCATCAATGAAGAGATGAAGATGGCCGCCGTGCGCGCCATTGCAGGCCTCGCCAAGGAAGAGGTCTGGGAAGCGCAGCGCACCACGCCATCGGGCGAGACCCCGGTTTTCGGTCCCGATTACCTGATCCCCTCGCCTTTCGATCCGCGTCTGATCCTGCGTATCGCCCCGGCTGTGGCGAAGGCTGCGGCGGAAACCGATGTCGCCGAACGCCCGATCACCGATTACGAGGCCTATTTCGACCAGCTGAACCGCTTCGCCTTCCGTTCGGGTTTTGTCATGAAGCCGCTCTTCGCGGCGGCGAAGTCCTCGGAAAGCAAGCGGGTGATCTTTTCCGATGGTGAAGACGAGCGCGTGATGCGCGCCGCCCAGGTCCTCATCGAAGAAGGCATTGCCCGGCCAACGCTGATTGGTCGTCCGAACGTGCTTGAAACGCGCATGAAGCGATACGGGCTGAAGATGCGGCTGAATGATGATTTCGACATTATCAACCCGCAGGACGATCCCCGCTTCCGCCATTATGTTGAAGAATATCTGGAACTTGTCGCACGCAAGGGCGTAACGCCGGATCGGGCCCGCACCATTGTGCGTACCAATACGACCGTGATTGGCGCTCTTGCCGTCAAGCGTGGCGATGCGGACGCGCTTTTATGCGGTGTCGAAGGGCGCTTCGAGCGGCATCTGCGCGATATTCGCGAAATCATCGGCCTGCGTCCCGGCATGGCTGATTTCTCCAGCCTCGGGCTGCTGATTTCCAATCGCGGCGCTACCTTCTTTGCCGATACGCATGTGACTCTCTGCCCAACTGCGGCCGAGATCGCCGAAACGGCCATCGAGTCAGCCAGCACGATCCAGCGTTTTGGCCTCAAGGCCAAGGCAGCACTGGTTTCGCACTCCGATTTCGGATCACGCGATTCGGAAACGGCGGCCAAGATGCGCGAAGCACTGAAGATTATTCGCGCGCGCGTACCCGAGCTTGAAATCGACGGTGAAATGCACGGTGACTCGGCAATTTCGGAGACATTGCGCCGCCGGGTTCTGCCGGATTCAACGCTGAGCGGCGAAGCCAATCTGTTGATCTTCCCGACACTCGATGCCGCCCACATTACCATGTCTGTGGTAAAGGCGATGATGGATGCGCTTCATGTCGGGCCCATTCTGCTTGGCTCTGCCATGCCGGCCCATATCCTGTCATCCTCGGTCACGTCACGCGGCATCGTCAATATGGCCACCCTTGCGGTGGTCGAGGCCGCTTACCCCGACAATGCAACCATGGCCACACCGACCGTCGGCTGACCTGCCTTTTTTCTGAATACGAAAAGGCCCCGGATCATGACAATCCGGGGCCTCAGATTGCTGACACGGTAATTCAGCTTGCCTGCTTGGGGTCGAATAGCCATCGCCTCCGTCGTCATCCCCGTGCTTGTCACGGGGATCCATACTCTTAAGGATTTGAATAAACAGAATCTTTCGCCGCGCGGACGCGCGTCGGCTGGATGCCTGTGACAAGCACAGGCATGACCTCAGAAAAAGGGGGAAGGTTTGTCAGCAGTCTGAGGCCCCGGATCATGACAATCCAGGGCCTTATTATTCTGTTTTGCCGTTTAAGACCGGCAATCAGTCTTCGTAACGAACCTGATCAACGAGCTTCAGCGAACCATCGGCACTGACGCGATAGATGTTTTCAACCCGATCGCCCTGGTGGATATCGCTCACCTGAACCATCGAACCGGCAGGGGCCTTGGTCAGGTGGTCAGCATTCTGGGCAACCGGCTGAGCGGCGAAGACGGCGGGAGCGGCGGCGAAGCTTGCAACGAGGGCAGCGGCAGCGATGAACTTGGACATTTGAATTCTCCTTGGGGGCGGTTCCGGCTGTTTTCAAAAGCGCCGGTTGACCGCGGGTGATTCCGTAATTTTTCTTTAAAGTCGCAATCAGTCTTCGTGACGAACCTGATCAACAAGCTTCAGCGAACCATCGGCGCTGACGCGATAGATGTTTTCGATCTGGTTGCCATTGTCGCGGCTTTCGATCTGAACCATCGAACCGGCAGGCGCCTTGGTCAGGTGGTCGGCGCTCTGGGCAACAGGCTGAGCGGCGAAGACGGCGGGAGCGGCGGCGAAGCTTGCAACGAGGGCAGCGGCGGCGATGAACTTGGACATTTGAATTCTCCTTGGGGGGCGGTCCCGGCTGTTTTCAAAAGCGCCGGTTGACCGCGGGTGTTTCCGTTATTTTTCTTTAAAGTCGCAATCAGTCTTCGTGACGAACCTGATCAACGAGCTTCAGCGAACCATCGGCGCTGACGCGATAGATGTTTTCGATCTGGTTGCCATTGTCGCGGCTTTCGATCTGAACCATCGAACCGGCAGGGGCCTTGGTCAGGTGGTCGGCGCTCTGGGCAACAGGCTGAGCGGCGAAGACGGCAGGAGCGGCGGCGAAGCTTGCAACGAGGGCAGCGGCGGCGATGAACTTGGACATTTGAATTCTCCTTGGGAATGTTTGTTGTTCGTTTCTGTTGACGGAGAGATAGTCCGATGAGGAGCCGGCGACAATTCCACATTTAATCAACTGATTGTTCACTATTCATAGACATTCATGCATCGATCACAAAATCAACGTTGACGATCACCACCGCGTGAACAGCGCCCGTCCATAGAAAAACCCCGGTGCCAAGCACCGGGGTTCAGACATGTCAGGCTTTGAGCGCAGCGGGAACATCGAAGAACCGCCTCTCCCCCTTTTGCCCGGCGCCTTAACGCACGAACCGCGCCCGCTCCTCCCGGAAGCGGCGGGCAAGGTGACGCCGGACTAGAGCGATACGGGCAAGGTCACCGGTGTCGGGATGGGAGAGAAGGTAATAGGAGCGCCGGAAACCGACCTCGGGCAGAACACGGACCAGAGCATCGCGTTCCCTGACGGCAAAATCATGCAGAATACCGATGCCGATGCCGGCTTCCACGGCCTCCATCTGCCCGGCGACGCCAGCACAGCGAAATTGGCGGCGCGACCAGCGGGTCAGCCGGCTGGCATAATTCAGCGATGACGCATAGGCGTAATCCTCTACCCCGGTCACCACCGCATGAGCGGCAAGCGCCTCTTCATTTTCAGGCAAACCGCAGCGTTCCAGATAGGATCGCGCCGCATAGAGGCCGAGCGTATAATCCGTGAGACGCGACACCACCAGCCGCCCCTCCTCAGGCGGATCGAGCGCGATCGCCAAATCTGCCTCGCGTTTCGACAGCGAGAATGTGCGCGGCAACGGCACCAGTTCGATGACAAGATCGGGGTGGGATTGCTGCAAAAGCCCCAGTTCACGCGCGAGAAAATAGGTTCCAAGCCCGTCTGGTGCACCGATGCGAACCGTGCCGGAGAGGCTCTCGCCGCGCGCCCTGCTGTCCTCGGCCACACCAATGATTTCCGTCTCCACCCGTTCAGCGACCACAAGCAGACGCTCTCCCGCCTCCGTTAGCGTCGAACCGGAGGGGCGGCGGTCAAAAAGCGGCTCGCCAAGCGCCTCTTCCAACGCATTCAGACGCCGCGCCACCGTCGCATGGTTCAACGACAGCGCCTGAGCTGCCGCCAGGATCTGCCCGCGCCGGGCAACAGCCAGAAAGATGCGTAAATGATCCCAATCCAAGACAAGGGCTCCAAAGACTATAAAATCCGCACAATGGATTTGTGAAATATCCTGTTTCTTTGCAGAAATGAATAGGTAACACTCACCGCCATCAACAAGGCGGCGCAAGCCGCGCATCCGGAGGAAACGGCATGAAATCCATTCAGCATTTCGTCAATGGCGCAGCCTTTGCCGGCACCGGCACACGCTCGGTCCCGGTCTACAATCCCGCAACCGGTGAACAGAGCGCCAGCCTTTCGCTCGGCGCGACGGAAGATGTCCGCGCCGCCGTTGCCGCAGCCAAGGCCGCATTTCCCGGCTGGGCGGCAACCACGCCGCTGCGCCGCGCGCGCATTTTGAACAAGTTCCTCGCCATCCTGGAAGAGCGTGCGCCGGAACTTGCAACCATCATCACCGCCGAACATGGCAAGGTTCATTCCGACGCGCTCGGCGAAATCCAGCGTGGCCTCGAGGTTGTCGAATTTGCGACCGGCATTCCGCAGATGCTGAAAGGCGAATATACCGAAAATGTCGGCACGGCCGTCGACAGCTGGTCGATGCGTCAGCCTCTGGGCGTTGTCGCCGGCATCACGCCGTTCAATTTTCCGGCGATGGTGCCGATGTGGATGTTCCCGGTGGCGCTCGCCTGCGGCAACACCTTCGTGCTGAAGCCCTCCGAACGGGACCCCTCCGCCGCTCTCGTGATTGCCGAATGGCTGAAGGATGCCGGACTTCCCGATGGCGTGTTCAATGTGGTTCAGGGCGACAAGGAAGCCGTTGATGCGATCCTGTCCGACCCCGATGTCGAAGCGGTCAGCTTTGTCGGCTCAACGCCGATCGCCCGCTATATCTACACCACGGCGACGGCTGCCGGTAAGCGCTGCCAGGCGCTGGGCGGTGCCAAGAACCACATGATCGTCATGCCCGATGCCGATATGGATCAGGCCGCTGACGCACTGATGGGTGCGGCCTACGGCTCGGCCGGTGAACGCTGCATGGCCGTTTCCGTCGCCGTTCCCGTGGGTGACGAGACGGCCGACCGCCTGGTTGCAAAGCTTCTGCCGCGCATTGACGCACTGAAGGTCGGCCCCGGCACTGATTCTGCCGCCGATATGGGCCCGGTCGTCACCGCCCAGGCGCGTGACCGCATTCTTGGCTATATCGATTCCGGTGTCGCAGAAGGCGCGGAACTTCTCGTTGATGGCCGAGGCCTGAAGCTTCAGGGCTATGAAAACGGCTATTTCGTCGGCGCAACCCTGTTTGACAAGGTCACCACCGACATGAAGATCTACAAGGAAGAGATCTTCGGCCCGGTTCTCGCGATCGCCCGCGCCAAGAGCTATGACGAGGCCGCCGGCTGGATCAACGATCACGAATTCGGCAATGGCACGGCGATCTTCACCCGTGATGGCGATGCTGCGCGCGAATTTGCCCACAAGATCAAGGTCGGCATGGTCGGCATCAATGTACCGATCCCGGTTCCCATGGCCTTCCATTCCTTTGGCGGCTGGAAGGCCTCGCTGTTTGGCGATCACCACATGCACGGGCCGGAAGGCGTGCGGTTCTACACCCGTCTGAAGACCATCACCAGCCGCTGGCCGGCAGGAATCCGCTCCGGCGCGGAATTTTCCATGCCGACGATGAAGTAAGGCTCACCCCATCCCCGTTAATCACCACGACCCCGGCATGGCCACCCATGCCGGGGTTTTGCTTTGCGTGTGGCAAGGTGGCCGGCCTTGAATATATACAGTTAAACTGTATATATAGGCGAAATCCATCCATCGGGAAGGCATGTCATGTCAGCTGTAAGCTGCGAGAAAGAGGTCGTTTACCGGTTCAATGCCGAGGTCATTGAACAGGGCAATGCTGAAAGCTTCGCTGCAATCATGGGCGAAGGCTTCATCAATCACGCCGCACCGGACGGAGCGCCGAACGGACCGGAAAGCATGTGGAATACGTTTGAAAACGTGCTGCGCCCTGCCCTTACCGATCTCCGGGTTACCATCCATGAGCAATTGCAGGATGGCGACCGTGTTATCTCCCGCAAGACCATCAGCGGCCGCCATACCGGCGCGTTGATGGGCGTGCCGGCAACAGGGCGAGAGGTTGCCATCAGCGTCATCGACATTGTCCGCGTCAGGGACGGCCGCTATATCGAACACTGGGGTGTCAACACGCTCGGCGCAGTCATTGCCGCATTGAAGCAGCGTTAAGCAGCGGCGGTCATCCCCGGGTGATGCGTTCAAGCAATGCGGCGGCTTCCCGCATCACCCGCCGCTCCTCTGCATCCAGATGCATGGCAAGAGCGCCAGCGATCCATTCGCTGCGCGAAGCACGCGCCCCCTCAAGCACAAGCCGCCCCTCTTCACTCAGACTGAGGAGCTGACGTCGTCCATCGCTGGGCGATGGCGAACGTATCAGCAGCCCCTCCGTTTCCAGCTCGCCGACGACGAGCCGCATGCTCTGATGTTTGACACCACGATGGCGCGCGAGGTCGCTTGTACTCATGGCACCAAAGCCATCGAGAAGCGCAAGCGTTTCCACCCGGGCGGAGCCGGGCGTTCCCGCCTCGGCCCTGACCTTGCGCACAAAACCGCCAACCGCACGGCGGAGGTTTTCGGCCAGCGAAAACAGGCTCTCTTCGGCAAGCGGCCCATCCGTTTTGTCGTCCATTGCGGCTCTCCTCGCTAAACGGCCTCGGTGATCTGGTGCATTCCGGTTTTGCGTCCCACCACCCCGACACGGCGGACCTGTCACGCACAATACACACCCATCAGACCACGCAAATCATAACGCGAAGACAAAGCTTACCCTTAACATAGCCTGATGACTGCGGTTTTCTGATCCGATCGGAATGCGCGATGCAGCCCGAAGGCGCCGGGTCCAGCGAGTGGCCGAATGCCAGAAATACGCGATGCAAGCACAGCGTTTTGATCTATGCCCTTAACGCCGGTCTTTTTTCTGCTATAACGGCGATCGAATTGAGCGACAGGGGCGTCCGGGAGACCGGGCTGAGAAGAACCCTTTGAACCTGATCCAGATCATACTGGCGGAGGGAGTCACTCGGGTCCTCCGCTTCTCCCGGTTGCCCCGTCTGGTTTCCCTTCCAAAACGCGAATGGGAGACCTAAATGGCAGACCTGAATTCTAGCCAACTTCTTGAAAAAATGCGTGCAGAAGCGCCTCTGGTGCAATGCATCACCAACTATGTGGCGATGAATATCGCCGCCAATGTGCTTCTTGCCGCCGGCGCCTCGCCGGCGATGATCCATGCAGAGCAGGAATCAGGTGAATTCGCACGGGTCGTTTCCGCTCTCACGATCAATATCGGCACGCTGTCGCCAGACTGGATTGCCGGTATGAAAGCCGCAGCGAGCGGCGCGAACGAGGCCGGCAAGCCCTGGGTTCTGGATCCCGTCGCCCATTTTGCCACGTCCTACCGGGCGCGCGCAGCACTGGAGATGCTGGATCTCAAGCCCACAATCCTGCGCGGCAATGCGTCCGAAATCCTCGCCTTTTCCGGCGCGACCAGCGGCAAGGGCGTTGATGCCGGCGACAGTGTAGAGGCGGCGGAAGAAACCGCCACCCGGCTGGCAGCCGAACGCGGCATGGTCGTCGCCATCACCGGCGCCATCGATTTCGTCACCGATGGCACCCGCACGGCCCGGATCGGCGGCGGATCGGCCCTGATGCCGAAAGTCACGGCGCTGGGCTGCTCGCTCACCTGCCTGGTCGGCGCCTTTGCCGGGATCAGTCCCGCTGATCCCTTTGCCGCCACGGTCGCAGCTTTGGCCCTCTTCGGTGTTGCTGGCGAACGCGCCGAAAAACTGGCTGCCGGTCCCGGCACCTTTGCCACCCATTTCCTCGACCAGCTTGCCGCTGTCACCCCGGCAGATCTTGACAATGCAAGGATTGAAGCCTGATGAAACCCTCTATCGATCTTTCCCTCTACCTCGTTCTCGACCCCGGCCTTTGCGGTGATTACGGCATGGTCGCCACCACACGCGATGCGGTTGCCGCAGGCGCCACCGTGGTGCAGCTGCGTATGAAACAGGCCTCGACACAGGAGCGGATCGAAATGGGCCGCGCCCTGAAACAGGTAACGGACGGTACGCCAGCAAGGCTGATCATCAATGATGATGTCGTTGCCGCCGTTGCCATCGACGCCGATGGCGTTCATGTCGGCCAGGCAGACGACCGTCCGCCCTTTGTCCGGCAGATGATCGGCCCTGACAAGATCCTCGGTCTTTCCGTCGACAGCCTCGACGTCGCCGACCGCATCGACCCGGCGCTGATCGACTATATCGGCGCTGGCCCGGTTTTCGCCACGGCAACCAAGCCCAATCATGCGCCGCCGGTAGGCTTTGAAGGCCTGGCCGAGATGATCCGCCGCGCCAAGGTGCCGACCGTTGGCATAGGCGGCCTTAATGCAGCCCATGTGGAAGCAACCCTTGCAACGGGCGCCGACGGGATCGCTGTCGTCTCGGCGATCTGCGGCACCCCGGATCCGGCGGAAGCCACCCGGGCGCTTGCCTCAGCCATTGCGAAAGCGCGGTCATGATTGCCAATATCCTGTCCATCGCCGGTTCCGATCCTTCGGGCGGAGCCGGCATCCAGGCGGATCTGAAGACCTTTGCCGCGCGCGGAACCTATGGCATGGCGGTACTGACCGCATTGACGGCGCAGAACACGCAAGGTGTTTCAGGTGTCGAACAGGTTTCCGCAGACTTTGTTGCCGCACAGATCGCTGCAATCTTCGCCGATATCCGCGTTGATGCCGTCAAGATCGGCATGATCGCCAATGCCGGGGTCGCAAAGGCGGTGGCAAAGAGCCTCGCCGGTCACCGGCCTTTGGCAGTGGTACTTGATCCGGTCATGGTTGCCAAGGGCGGCGCCCGGCTTTTGCCGGAAGATGCCATCGCTGTTCTCAGGACAAAACTTCTGCCGCTGGCAACCCTGATCACGCCCAACCTGCCGGAAGCCGCCGCCCTGCTTGATGTGGAAGAGGCCAAAGACAGAAAAACCATGCTCGAGCAGGCTGAAGCCCTGCGGGCGCTCGGTCCCGCCGCCGTCCTCGTCAAGGGCGGCCATCTGGACGGGGCGGAAAGCCCTGATCTCCTGTTAGGCGAAGAAGGCCCCGTCTGGTTCGAAGCCGCACGTGTTGCAACAAAAAACACCCATGGCACCGGTTGCACCCTGTCCTCAGCGATTGCCGCCGAGATCGGCAAGGGGCTTGCCGTTGCCGAGGCCACCCGCGTCGCCAAGGCCTATGTGGCCGAGGCGATTGCCGCCGCCGATGCCCTTTCCGTCGGCGGCGGCCACGGCCCGGTACATCATTTTCACGCACTCTGGCGATGAAACAGCTCTGGAGAGCCGTTCGGGTCAACAGTTCGTGAGGCCGCCATTTTTCTTCGCCGCCGGCATTCAATCCGGCGGCGAAGCACGGCATAGTCGTACAGACATCTGCCGCCAGACGCCTGGAGAAGCGCCTATGACGACACGACTTATGATCACCGGAACTCTCATTCTCTGTCTTGGAGCGGGAGCCGCCCTTGCGGACGATCCGCCGCAAATCATCCGCCAGGGGCTGATGAAGCAGATCGCAGGCGCGATGGGGACGCTCAGTGCAATCGCCAAAGGTCAAAAACCCTATGATCCCGTTGTGGTGGAAGGTGCGCTGACGACGATTGCGACCGACGCCAAGGATTTCCCAGGCCATTTCCCCGAAGGATCTGAAACCGGAAACGGCACCGAGGCGAGCCCCGCCATCTGGCAGAACATGGCCGATTTCGTCGCCCATGCCGATAAGCTGTCGGTGACGGCCGAGGCGCAGCTTGCCGCCCTGCCCGCAGACCCGGCTGCTGTGGCCAAGTCAATGCAGGCGATCGGGGCCAATTGCGGCGCCTGCCATCAGCTCTATCGGGTCTCAAACTGATCACACAGAAACGGGCACCGCCTTCGCGCGCCCGTTTCGGACCACATCATCAGGCAAGGGATCGCTATCACCTGATGCTCCAGAGCACGTTGAGGTCAGCCCGTTGAAGATAGCCAGCTTCGTCGCCCTCATCCTTGTCGGGGTGCTTGTTGCCGCCGCATTCTATGTCGCGATGATGCCGCAAACGCTCTCGCGTGAGGATTATATTGCCTCTGGCCAGCCGGATATTGCCCGCGGCGAGCAGGTTTTCTGGATGGGAGGCTGCGCCAGCTGCCATGCCGCGCCCGGCAGTCAGGGCAGCGACAGGCTGGTGCTCTCCGGCGGCCTTGCCATTGAAAGTGATTTCGGCACATTTCATGCCCCCAATATTTCCCCCGACCCCGACCACGGGATCGGTCAGTGGAGCGAACTGGACTTTGCCAATGCGCTGCTTGAAGGTGTCGGCCGACATGGAGAAAACCTTTATCCCTCCCTGCCCTACACCTCTTATACAAATATGAGCGACGAGGATGTGCACGCCCTCTTCGCCTTTTTGAAGACCCTGCCCGCGAGCGCGCAGCCGAGCCTGCCCAATGATTTGTCTTTTCCCTTCAATCTGCGCCCGGCGCTTTCCTTCTGGAAGATCCTGTTCTTCTCCGAGGGGCCGCGTGTCGCCCTTGAGGCACCGGGAGATCCGGTGCTGAGAGGACAATATATTGTTGAAGGTGCGGGCCATTGCGGCGAATGCCATACGCCGCGCAACGCCCTTGGCGGGCTTGATGAAAGCCGCTGGCTTGCCGGTGGCCCCAATCCCGACGGACCGGGAACAATCCCCGATATCACACCGGGTTCAAAGACGATTGGCAGCTGGTCTGAAAGCGAAATCGCCGACTATCTCGAAACGGGCTTCACGCCCGATTTCGATGTCGCCGGCGGCGCCATGGCAGAGGTTCAGCAGAACCTGTCACATCTGCCACGCGCGGATCTTGAGGCGATTGCCGCCTATCTCAAGGCGATCCCGGCGCACTGAACGTGACCGGACAGGAGACGACCGGCGCTGTCAGTCCAGCGCCTGCAGATAGCGCATGCCCGTCACCGGTCGGGGAATAAACGCCATCTGCTCATAAAATCTGTGTGCCTTGATATTGCCGGTCGCAGCACTGACCGACAGATATTCACACCCCGCCTGACGGGCGAAATCGCGGGCGCGGTCAATCAGATGCTGGCCGACACCGTGGCTGCGGTGGCCATCGCGAACAAAAAGGTGATGCAGATCCATGCCGCGCTTGCCCTGCTGGGCACGGTAAAGCGGCGTCAAAAGCGCGTAGCCGATCAGCGTTTCGCCAGCGGCGGCCACCAGCGCGGTCACCCAAGGCATCGGCCCGAAAAGATCACGCCTCAGGTCATCTTCATTGGCCTCAAGCCCATCGCCATGATGGGCAGCAAGAAGGCCGATCATCTCAAGCAGTTCGGGAATATCCGTTGCAATCGCCCGGCGGATCGTCACGATCGCCGGCCGTTCCAGCACGATTTCGGTATCTTCAGTCATTGTTGTCGTCCCTTGGTTCTTGTTCACCGCCGGGACGCTTGTTCAAAACCTTGCCGCCCCAGGCGGCCGGTGTTGAACATGATCAATCGCGGCCGCTTCTATCGAAACAGCCAAAAATACTTTGCAGTGTGGAGCGCGTTCTTGATCATGCCGCATTTGATGCGCCCAAATGCGGCAGCTGTCAACACAAAATGGCCCTAATGATCGTGCTCGCACAGGCCATGATCTGACAGCGAGCGTAAAACATAGCACTCGCCAACCGCATGACCATCACATTTTGAGGCGATCCTCTCCAGCTCCGTTTCCAGCATCTGGAGCCGGGCGATCTTGCTGCGGATCGACGCCAGATGTTCCCGTGCAATCGCATCGGCCCGCCCACAGGGCTTTTCCGGATGGCCGGACAGCTCGATCAGCTCCAGAATTGCCTCAAGTGACATGCCGAGATCGCGCGCATGGCGGATAAAGCTCAGTCTTTCCAGCTCTTCCACACCATAGCGGCGCTGATTGCCCTCGGAACGCTCAGCCGGCTGCAAAAGGCCGCTTTGTTCATAATAGCGGATTGTCGGCACCTTGACCCCGGTGCGACGGGAGAGTTCGCCGATGGAATACATCCGTCTTTCATTCCCTAAAAGCTCCAGAGACTATAGATATGGCGATCACAGCAGCAAAGCGCAAGCCTTTCGATCCGCCATTCTACGCAAACAAAAACGCCCGGCAGACTGGCCGGGCCTTCAGATTGCCGATAAACCGCTTCCCCTTTCGCTTACGTCATGCCTGTGCTTGTCACAGGCATCCAGCCGCCGTGCGTCTGCACGGCGAAAGACTCTTATAATCAATGCTATGAAGAGCCTGGATCCCCGTGACGAGCACGGGGATGACGAAGGAGGGCGCGGCTATTCCGCCCCCAACAGGCAATCTGAATGACTTTGTCAGCAATCTGAACGCCCGGCAGACTGACCGGGCGTTTCTTGTTGCTGAAAGCCTTGTTGCCTTATTTCTTGCAGGTGGCGCGAGCCCAGTCCATGTAGAGTTCCATAGCCTTCTTAGCCATGGGACCATGGGCAAATTCGCGGTCGTCCAGCTGAATGACCGGCGTGACCTTGCTGTAATTGCCGGTCAGGAAAAGTTCGTCAGCTTCCATGAAATCCTTCACCTGCAGCGTCTTTTCTTCCGCCGGGATACCATTGTCACGGAACAGCTTGAGGATACGCTTGCGGGTGATGCCGGCCAGGAAGCAGCCATTGTCAGCCGGTGTCATCGGGATACCGTCCTTGACCAGGAAGATATTGGCTGATGCGGTTTCGGCAACATTGCCGTTCATATCGCGGGCCAGGGCATTATCGAAGCCACGCGAACGCGCCTCGATCATCATGCGGCCGGAATTGGGATAGAGCGAGCCCGCCTTGGCGAAGGTCATGGCGACTTCCGGCGAAGGACGGCGGAAGGGCGAAACGGTGAGCTTGACCGGCGTGGTCGAGGTCATCGGTGTTTCAAACAGGCAGAGCGCGAAGCGGGTTGAGGCCGGATCGGCGGGAACGAGGCCCCCCATGCCATGTTCGGCCCAGTACATCGGCTTGATATAGACGGCCTTGTCGCCATCGAATTTCTTCAGACCTTCCCAGACCAGCGCTTCAATTTCTTCCGATGTCTGGGTCGGCTTCAGACCAAGATTGGTCGCTGAACGGTTGATACGCTTGCAATGCTCGTCCAGATCGGGCGCCATGTTTTCAAAATAGCGCGCGCCGTCAAACACAGTCGAACCGAGCCACATGGCGTGCGAGGTCGGTCCGATCAGCTTCGGATTGCCGGGAAGCCACTCGCCGTCAACATAGGTCCAGGTTGTGGATGCGGGGGAAGTATCGACTGCCATTTCATTCTCCTTGCGCTGCCGCACGACATCATCTCACGCCACCATCACGCCGGCGCCGGAAAGATGACGGAAGCCGGTCAGAGCAGAGTTCGGTCGGGCGTGAAAAGTGGCGGCCAAAACAGATGCTGCAGGAAAGACCACGCTGGCAAACAAGGTCAAGCGCAAACTGCGCGAAAACACGTCTTTGCTACCATTGGCTACGGATTTTCGTCACGACATCTCCCAATGGTTGCCAATGCTTCACGGGGAAAGATGGGTGCATCAACAACGCTTATGTGGACGGAGTGAAACGTTTGAGCGCATTTGCGGTCCGACCCGATTGAAGATGGTTAACGAAGCGCTTACAAGCATTGTGACTGATCGGCATATCGAAGAGGGATTCAGCAATGTCACACGAAGCTTACATCTTCGATGCCTATGGAACATTGTTCGATGTTCATGCTGCAGCGCGAAAACATGCTGATCGCGCAAATGGTCAATATAAGCTTCTTTCCAATGTCTGGCGCGCCAAACAGCTTGAATATTCATGGGTGCTGACGCTTTCGGGTCAATATGAGGATTTCTGGACACTGACGGAGCGGTCGCTTGATTTCGCCATGCACTCCATAGGCCTGATCGACAAGAGCCTGCGCGCCGATCTTCTTGACACCTACTGGACGCTCGATTGTTACTCCGAAGTGCCGAATGTCCTGCACAGGCTGAAGGCGCGCGGTGCCAAGATCGCCATCCTCTCCAACGGCACGGTCGCCATGCTGGAAGCGGCCGCGCGCAAGGCACATATCGAGGACCTGCTCGACGACATATTCTCTGTTGAGGAATTGCGCCGTTACAAGCCTGCGCCCGAGGTCTATGATCTGGTCGTCTCATCCTACCGGGTGTTCCCCGATGCCGTGTCGTTCCAGTCATCAAACCGCTGGGATATAGCAGGTGCTGCCAATTTCGGCTTCCGCACGGTCTGGATAAACCGGCACCAGACACCCAATGAATATGAGGGCATGGGGCCGAACCTGATTCTGCCCACACTGGACGGGCTTTAAAGCGCACAGAGGCAATGGATTTCCGGCTTAACCGGAAGCAAGTTTTCGACCTGGAGGCAAAAATGGCGTGGTCAGCAGTACAATATCTCAAATTCGAAGACGAGCGTTCCCGCCCCGCCAGAGACCTCCTTTCCGCCCTGCCCGATATTGCACCACGCACGGCCTATGACCTTGGCTGCGGCCCGGGAAACTCCACTGCTCTGGTGAAACAGCGCTTCCCCGATGCCACCCTGACTGGCATAGACCTCGATGAAAACATGCTTGACGAAGCACGCCGCCGCATGCCGGAAACGCGGTTTATGCAAGCCGATCTTTCAGGCTGGCGCCCTGCAGAACAAGCAGATCTCATTTTTTCCAACGCGACATTCCAGTGGTTGCCGAACCATTTGAACATACTGGCCGAGCTGGCAGAAGCACTCCCGCATGGCGGCACGCTGGCCGTCCAGATGCCGGACAATCTGAGTGAACCGACCCATCTGCTGATGGAAGAAACCGCCCTGCACGGCCCCTGGCGCGAAAACTTCCTGCAAAACAGTGCAAGGCGCACGCCTCTGCCCGGCCCGGAAGCCTATTATCAGAGGCTCGTCAAAGCCGGCTGCAAAGTCGATCTTTTCCATATTGTCTATCACCACCCGCTGGCAGGTGCGGCCGCGATTGTCGAATGGGTGAAGGGAACCGGGCTCAGGCCCTATCTTGATCGCGTGCCAACCGACTTGCAGGCGGATTTCCTTGGCGACTATCAAAGCCGCATCGCAGCCGCCTATCCGGCCATGGCTGACGGCCAGGTCCTGCTGCGCTTTCCGCGCCTCTTCATCATCGCCACACGCCTGACCTGACGCAAAGGAAAAGGGCCGGCGTGTGGCACCGGCCCCAGATTGCTGACAAACCCTAGCCCCTTCTCTAACGTCATGCCTGTGCTTGGTCCACAGGTATCCAGCCGACGCGCATCCGCGCGGCGAAAGACTCTGCTTATTCAACTCTTTAAGAGTATGGATCCCCGTGACAAGCACGGGGATGACGACGGAGGGGGCGGCCATTCCACCCCGAACAGGCAATCTGAATGACTTTGTCAGCAAGCTGAAGGCCGGCGCATGGCACCGGCCCCCTCACAAACTGAGCGTTTCAGATCTTCAGTCAGCAAGACCGACCGGAACCTCATAGCTGACGCGCAATGCATGGCTGTAGGGGCAGACGATATGCGCCTTCTTGGCCAGATCTTCCGCCACATCGCGGTCAAGACCCGGAATGGACACTGTGAGCGCCACGTCGATGCCAAAGCCCTGCCCGTCATCACGCGGACCGACGCTGACCGTCGCGGTCACGGCGGTGTCATCCGTCAGCTTGATCTTTTCGCGCATGGCGACATTGCGAAGCGCCGAATGGAAGCAGGCCGAATAGCCAGCTGCGAAAAGCTGCTCCGGATTGGTGCCATCACCACCAGCGCCCCCCATTTCCTTTGGCAAAACGAGTTTGACCTCAAGATTGCCGTCTTCGGACTTTGCGACCCCTTCGCGGCCACCCTTGGATGTTGCTTTGGTCGTATAGAGCGCCTTGATCATGTTCTTCGTCCTTTCGTCTCCAGCCTTCCGGCCGTTGTAACTGTCTGATTGCGTTACGCCTCAAACGGCAGATCGTTCCATCCGGCGTTGGAAATATTATATAGCGCAAAATTAAATTGCGCACAATATTATTTTTCTGCTATGATGGCACCATGAACACAGATGAAAACGATACGCCCTCGATTGCCGAAATGATGCATCTGGACAACCAGATCTGCTTTTCTGTCTATGCGGCGGCCCACGCCTTCGCGCATGCCTATAAACCGCTGCTGGCTCCACTTGGCCTGACCTATCCGCAATATCTGGTCATGCTGGTTCTGTGGGAGAACGACACGCTTAGCGTCAACGAAATCGGCCAGCGCCTTGGCCTCGATTCGGGCACGCTGTCGCCGCTTTTGAAGCGATTGGAGGTCGCCGGCCGCATCGCCCGCAAGCGCGCAGAGGGTGATGAGCGCAGGGTCGTTATTTCGCTGACGCCCGAAGGCAAGGCACTTCAAAAGCAGGCCGAAACGGTCGCCGCGGCGATCGGCAAGAAAACCGGATGCACCCGTGAAGACGCCGTTGACTTGCTCAATCGGCTCAACTTATTGTCCGCCCAACTCAGAGGCTGATACCGGCTTGCGGCGTTGGCATACACCCCAAGAGCGGCAACAGCGGAATAGGTATAGAGCGTTGGAAATGATTGATACGCTCGTCAGCGTCTGTTCAGCGCGAGACATCAAGGTCTGGCGCTTCACAGCCAAAATGGCGATCAAATATATCAAAGCCCGGCGTTATTGCGTGATCGTTCCCGATGACGCAGTAGAACTGTTCCGCCAGGAATCGCCTGAAGCCTACGATGTCATTGCCGAGGGACCGATCGCGGCACCCTACCTTGACATGCTGCGCGATGCCGTTACCGATGCCGGGTCGAAGCGCTTCGGCTGGTATCTGCAGCAATTGCTGAAGATCTCCTTTTCGGCTCGCTGTGATGATGACGCACTTGTGGTGATCTGGGATGCGGACACCGTTCCGCTCGCCCCCCTGGATTTCACCGATGAAGCGGGCCGCCTGCTGATCTACAAGTCAGATGAATTTCATCAGCCCTATTTCGACAATATTGAACGGCTGACGGGCATGAAACGACGTGTCAGCCACTCCTTCATCGCCCAATGCCTGCCATTCCGTGCGGTGTGGCTCAAGACGCTTCTGAGCGACATCGCGCAAGGGAGCGGCGGCCTCAACCCGGAACAGGCGATCATCCACTCGATCGATTTCCGCGAGAATTCCGGCTTCAGCGAATATGAGCTGATCGGCACCTATATGGATGCGCACCACCGCGCGGCGATGGCCTATAGCAACAGACGCTGGACAAGGGATGGGTACCGGCTATTCGTCAAACCCGAATTCACCCAGAGCCGCGCGGCGCGGCTGATCAATCGCGGCTATGATTTCGTCGCCTTTGAGGGCTGGAACAAGCCCGGACGGAGCCAACGGCGGCGGAGGAGGATCCTGCTTACCGCCGCACGGGCTTTTCTTGGCTGAAGCCGGCTGAAAAGCACCGATCTGATGGCTTCCGGCCAGTACTGCCTCCCAGTGTTCAGGCCGGAAGCACAGCCCGGATTTCACCAACGGCAAGGCCATTCCAGTTTTTCATCACCGTCATCGCCCGGGCACGCAGGGCTGCAGCGATATCACCATCGAAATAGCGCGCCAGCACCCCGGCCACCATGGCCTCGGCTGCCCGGGTGGTGCCGTCTTCACATTTGAGTGCAATGCCGATGCCCTGCTCGGGGATGGCGGCGCAGAACACGCCTTCAGCGCCCGTCTTGGCATAAAGGCGCCCCGGTGCGATTTCCATCAGCTCTGTGCAAGCCCGGCCGGTTCCGGCCACATAGAAGGGCTCAGCCATGCAGGCGCTCAAGATCCGCTTGCCCGCAGCCGCCCGCACGGCACCAAGACCGTTTCCAGTCGCCAGCCGGGCAAATCCATGCGCCAGCGCCTTGAGCGGAATGGCATAGGTGGGGATTGAGCAGCCATCCGTACCGCAATTGTCAACACCAACGATTGCGCCAGTCACTTCTTCCATCGTCGCGCGCAGTTCGCGCTGAAGCGGATGGTCATAGTCGATATAGCCGCGCGGATCGATGTCCTGATGACAGCAGGAACAGATGAAGCCAGCATGTTTGCCGGAACAATTGTTGCAGAGCGCATTCGGACGATCCATGGTCCGGGCCTGATGGATCAGCGTCGTCTGATCCGACGACCAGTGTGCCCCGCATTCAAGATCCATGACTGAGCGGCCAGCCTTTTCCAGCATGGCCTGAGCCAGCACGACATGCGCATCCTCACCGGAATGCGAAGACGATGACAAGGCGATTTCACGATCCGTAAAACCGTAATAATCCGCCGCCCCGCTTTCAACAACCGACAGAGCCTGAATAGCCTTACAGGCAGAGCGCGGAAAGACCGCCGCGTCAACATCTCCCGCCGAATAGACCAGGCCGCCATCACCATCAACGACGGCAATCATGCCACGATGCCGGCTCTCGACAAGCGTGCCACGCGTAACTTCAACCAGAACAGGATTGGACATCGGCATCTCTCCTCATGGCCTTGAAGACTGGCATTTGCCACGTTCACGCGCGCCTCGCAAGCAGGTTTCGCACCTGCCCCGGCTCAGCCTCACGCCAAGCTGAGAACCAGCTTGCCGATATGGCTGCTTTCCTCCATCAGCTGATGGGCGGCGGCGACATCCTCAAGGGCAAAGACCTTGTGGATCACCGGCGCGACTTGCCCTGATGCAAGAAGCGGCCAGACCTGGGCTTCAAGCTCATCACGAATGGCCTGCTTTTCCTCTTCGCTGCGCGGCCGCATGGCAGACCCGGTAATGGTCAACCGCTTGAGCATAATGGGCGCCAGATTAACATTTTCCGCCCGTGCACCGCCCAAAAAGGCGATGATGGAAAGGCAGCCGTCCTTGGCAAGCGCGGAAAGATTGCGCTGGAAATAGCTCGCGCCGATCATGTCAAGCACAACGTCGACGCCGCGCCTGTCCGTTTTATCCTTGATGACGTCGACAAAATCCTGCCGTTTGTAATTGATCGCCACGTCAGCGCCGAGCCTAAGGCAGGCTTCGCATTTCTCTTCCGAGCCAGCGGTCGCGAAAACGGTTGCCCCGAAGGCGCGTGCAAGCTGGATCGCGGTCGTGCCGATACCGCTGGTACCGCCATGGATCAGCACACTCTCACCCTCGGTCAGTCCGGCCATCTGGAACAGATTGGCCCAGACGGTGAAGAAGGTCTCGGGTAAAGCGGCGGCGGCCAGCATATCCATGCCTTCGGGGATCGGCAGAACCTGACCCGCCGGCAGCACACAATATTCAGCATAGCCGCCGCCATTGGCCAGACCGCAGACCTGATCTCCGGCAGAAAAGCGGGTTACGGCGCTGCCAACGGCTACAATGCTACCCGCCACTTCCAGCCCCAGAACCGGGCTCGCGCCGGGCGGGGGCGGATAATTGCCCTGCCGCTGGGCAACATCTGGACGATTGACACCCGCAGCTGCCACCCTGACCAGGACATCATTTGCACCAGGGGTCGGCTTTGGTCCGCTCACGATCTGCATGACGTCGGGATCGCCGAATCCCTTCAGCGTCACATAACGCATCGATCCATCATGAGCCATGATTGTCTCCCTTCCCGCGATCGGTCTGATTTGGCGTTTTGTCATTGCTAGCAGTTTTGACCGCCAAGGCGAACCGTCAATCTGTCGCAAGCCTTATCCCGGCAGAGTGGCCATGCAAAAGGGGCGCCGCGAGGGCGCCCCTGAAAACAGGTAATATCGAGACAAAAACGTCAGTTGGTCGGCTTGATCGAGAGCGCGAAAACGACCAGCGAAATGCCGTAGACGAGAAAATCGACCGCGACAAACAGGCCAAGCAGCCACAGCGAACTATGCGCAAAATCCGATGCGATCATGATGGCGCTCAAAAGCAGGACAAGGCCGGAGAAAACCAGCCAGCCCCAGCCCTGCACGGGCTTGAACGACATGCCGAGATAGAGCCGGAAGCCTCCAGCCACGGCCAGAGAGACACCGATGATCACCGTGAAAAGTCGCGAGGCCATCACCGGATTGTAGATCACGAATATGCCAGCCAGAATGTACAATATCCCGGTTGCCGCCCAGAATATCATCTGTCCGCGCACCTTGGCGTGCATCAGCTGCACCAGATGGAAGACGCCAGCCAGCATAATCATGACACCGAAAAAGACAACGGACGCAATGGTTGCAACGAACAGATTGGCGATCAGAACGATGCTGAAACCAAGCAAAATCAAGCCAAATGCAAGGATCCAGCCCCAGCGTTTCTGTATCGGCAAGATTTCCGGTTTTTCCTCCTCGAGAAAGACCATCGCGATTATTCCTTTCCTTCTGGCCATTTATAGCGATCACACTAGGTGCGAACCAGAGACGAATCAACCGGACTGAGTCTTTCTGCAAGCGTTTCAGCCCCACCGATCCACTGAAATGTGTGCAGGGCTGAATTATGAGGCATTTGCGCTAACCTGAAACCGGCCTAATGTGCAGCATCACGCACACTGGGCCGCAGATAGATCACCCAATAGGCAAGCCCGACAATCACGCCACCACCGATAATATTGCCGATGGTGACAGGGATCAGATTGTGGAGAACAAAATTAGCCCAGGTGAGATCGGCAAAATTCGCCGGATCGGCACCGCTGGCGGCCCAGAACTCAGGCCCGGCCAAGTGCCGCGTCAAAATGGCCATTGGAATCTGGAACATGTTGGCGACGCAGTGCTCAAAGCCAGAGGCAACGAACATGGCAACCGGCAGCACCACGGCAAGAAGCTTGTCCGTCAGGCTGCGTCCGGCATAAGACATCCAGACACCAAGGCAAACGAGCACGTTACACATGGCCCCCAGTGCAACGGCCTGAATGAAGCTGTGATGCAGCTTGTGCTGGGCGATTGCCATGTAATTGATCCCGAGAAGACCGCTGTCGCTTTCCCAATGCTTGGCAAGCTGCATGATGATGACGAGACCGAAGGCGCCGACGAAATTTCCGGCGTAGACGATCAGCCAGTTCTTGCCGAGTTCGCCCCAGGTAATCTTGCCGCTGGCCTTGGCCACGACGGTCAGCACGGTTGAGGTAAACAGATCGCCGCCGTTGACGACGACAAGCATCAGACCGAGAGAGAAGGCGAGACCGCCGATAAACTTGTTCGCGCCCCAGCCCATCGCGCCATTATCCGTCGTCACGACGGTATAGAAGACAAAAGCGATACCGATGAAGGCCCCCGCAGTCATGGCGGAGACGAAACAGGACAGGTTGTCCTTGTGAACCTTGGCAACGCCAATGTCTTCGGCCTTGCGGGCCATTTCATGCGGCGGAAACAAATCGAAACTCTGATTTTGCATGTTCTTGGCTCTTTTCGATCGCGCCGGCAGGCGCATGAATATCGTGAAAGCGTGTCCCAATCCTGCCAGCACCATTCGCGAAACAAAATGGCGTGATCCGGCAACAAGGTCGGGAAGCTTGCAGGGAAGGTCTTGGAGCCCTTCCCTGCCCTGATCTAACAGACTGAACAAGCCCCTCGTTGATCTCGATCATAAAAGAACGGTGTGCAGCCATGGGCGAGGGTGAGCCGGTTGCGGCACTGCGTCAATCATACCGTTAGACAGGTTGAAGATTACTTCGGTTTTTTTGATTGATTAGTCAATTAAAAACACTATCCTCGCCGTGGCGGCCAAACAGGAGAGATCATGCCGAAACTCGGAATGGAAAAGATGCGGCGTCAGGATCTGATCGCTGCCGCCCGCCAATGCATTGCCACGAGCGGTTCGCTGAAGGTCACGATGGCTGAAATTGCACGGGCAGCGGCTGTATCGCCGGGGCTTGCGCATTTCTATTTCCAGTCCAAGGAACAGTTGATCCTCGCCACATTCACAAGCCTTCTGGCTGAATACCGGGCCGATCTGCTGCTGGCATCACGCCAGGCAGACACCCCCAGACAAAAACTTTCAGCCTTCGCCAATGCCTGTTTTTCCGAAAAACATTTCACCACGGAAGCGATTTCCGTCTGGCTGGTCTTTTTTGCGAGTGCGAAGGAAAATCCGGAAATCGCACGCCTGTTCTCGGCCTATGCCCGCCGGACACGGTCCAATCTGCGCTTCGTCCTTGGTGCGCTCGCACCCGCGCACAAGGCCAGCTTTATTGCCGAGGGCATCGCCGCCATGGTCGACGGGCTCTATATCGCTCATAGTCTTGAAAGCCCGGTCCGCAATCGTTCGGACGCGGTTCAGCTTCTGGAAAACTATGTCGATATCCAGCTGGCCGGCAGCACAGCCAAGGAAAATGCCCGCGCATGAACAAAAGACCCGATATCCTCATCATCATGGTCGATCAGCTGAACGGCACTTTCTTCGATGACCATCCAGCCGGTTTTCTGCATGCGCCGAACCTCAAGGCACTGGCGAAGGATGCCGCCCGCTTCACCCGCAACTACACCGCCTCACCGCTTTGCGCGCCGGCCCGTGCTGCCTTCATGGCCGGCAGCCTGCCAAGCCGCACCCGCGTTTATGACAACGCGGCTGAATTCGCGTCCGACATTCCGACCTATGCCCATCATCTGCGCCGGGCGGGCTATTACACCGCGCTTTCCGGCAAGATGCATTTCGTCGGCCCTGATCAGTTGCATGGCTTTGAGGACCGGCTGACCACCGATGTCTATCCGGCCGATTTCGGCTGGACGCCCGATTATCGCAAGCCCGGCGAGCGGATCGACTGGTGGTATCACAATATGGGCTCCGTCACGGGGGCTGGAACCGCCGAGATCACCAATCAGCTGGAATATGACGATGAGGTTGCTTTCCTCGCCAATCAGAAACTGCACCAGCTTTCGCGCCTGAGCGATGATCAGGACCGCCGCCCATGGTGTCTGACAGTTTCCTTCACCCATCCGCATGATCCCTATGTCGCCCGCAAACAATATTGGGATCTTTATGAGGACTGCCCGGCGCTGGAGCCGGAAGTCGGTGCATTGCCGGAGGCCGAGCAGGATCCGCATTCGCGCCGCCTGCTCCGCTCGCTGGATTGCGACAGCTTCAACATCACCCCGGATGACATTCGCCGCGCAAGACGGGCCTATTTCGCCAATATTTCATATCTCGATGACAAGATCGGCATGCTTCTGGCAACGCTGGAGAAAACCGGCATGCGCGACAACACCGTCATTCTGTTCTGTTCCGATCACGGTGACATGCTTGGCGAACGCGGCTTATGGTTCAAGATGAGCTTCCGCGAGGGATCGGCCCGTGTGCCGCTGATGATTTCCGGTCCCGGCATTGCCGCCGGCCGGCATGACACGCCGACATCAAACCTCGATATTCTGCCGACGCTTTGCGCGCTCGCAGACATCGACCCTGCGCCGCTTGCGGCCTGGAGCGATGGGACAAGCCTTGTCCCCATCATGAACGGCGAAAGCCGGACAGAGCCTGTGCTGATGGAATATGCCGCCGAGGGGTCCGAAGCCCCGCTTGTCGGCATCCGCGCCGGGCGCTGGAAATATGTCCATTGTCCGCTTGATCCCGACCAGCTCTTCGACCTTGAGGCTGATCCGCATGAGATGGTCAATCTGGCAGACGATCCGTCCCATGCGGCAACGTTGGCCGCCTTTCGCCAGCAGCGCGATCAGCGCTGGGATATGGCCCGGCTCGATGCTGCGGTTCGCGAAAGCCAGGCAAGGCGGCTCGTCGTCTATGAGGCACTGCGCAACGGCGCCTATTACCCGTGGGACCACCAGCCGCTGCAACAGGCATCAGAGCGCTATATGCGCAATCACATGAATCTCAACGTGCTTGAAGACAGGCAGCGTTACCCGCGAGGAGAATGAACATGCTGAAGATCTGGGGCCGGCGGACATCGTCCAATGTGCAGGCATTGATGTGGGCCGTCGGCGAACTTGGGCTCGATTATGAGCGCACCGATATCGGCCATAAATATGGGGGCAACAGGACTCCGGAATTTCTGGCGATGAACCCGAACGGCCTCGTGCCGGTGCTCAAAGACGGCGATGACGGTGAGCCCTTATTCGAAAGTGCCGCGATCATACGTTATCTTTCCAGCCGTTATGGCGCCGCCCCATTCTGGCCGGAAGACCCCGTCGCCCGCGCCCATGTCGACAAATGGGCCGAGTGGGCCAAGGCAACGGTGGCCCCTGCCTTCACCATGCCGATCTTCTGGCTTGCCGTTCGCACGCCTGAAGCCGAGCGTGATCCTGTTAAGCTTGAAGCGGCTGTCGCCAATTTCGCCCGGCTTCTCGATATCGCCGAGGCCGAACTTGCCGCCCATCCCTTTCTTGCCGGGGATGATCTGACCGTTGCCGATATCATGTTCGGCCATCTGCTCTATCGCTATTTTTCCGCTGACGAGATCAAGCGGCCGTCGCATCCCGCCGTCGAAGCCTATTACGAGCGCCTGACGGAGCGTCCGGCCTATCGGGAGCATGTGATGGTTTCCTATGAAGAACTGAGGGCCTGAACCATGCGCGCGCAGCCAAAAGCCAGCCATTTCATCGACGGCGCCTATGTGGAAGACACTGCCGGCGCCGTCATCGAGAGCATCTACCCGGCCACCGGCGCGGTGATTGCCCGGGTGCATGCGGCAACGCCTGCAATCATTGAAAGGGCTGTTGCTGCGGCCGAGCGCGCACAAGCCGGCTGGGCGGCCACGCCCCCGCGTGAGCGCGGCCGCATTCTTCGCCGTGCTGCGGAGATGATCCGCGCGCAGAACCGCGAGCTGTCCGAACTTGAAACGCTGGACACCGGCAAACCGATCCAGGAAACCACGGTTGCCGATCCACTGTCGGGTGCCGACAGTCTGGAATATTTCGGCGAGATCATCGCCTCGGCGCTGAATGGTGAGCATATTCCCTTGGGCGATGGCGGCTTTGCCTATACCAAACGTATGCCGCTCGGCATCTGCCTTGGCCTTGGCGCATGGAACTATCCGCAGCAGATCTGCTGCTGGAAGGCAGCACCCGCGCTGGCAGCCGGCAATGCGATGATCTTCAAACCGTCGGAAGTCACGCCGCTTGGTGCGCTGAAGATCGCCGAGATCCTGACAGAGGCCGGCGTACCGAAAGGCGTATTCAATGTGGTTCAGGGCGGCCGCGACGTCGCACCCGCCCTTGTCAGCCATCCCGAGATCGCCAAGGTTTCCCTGACAGGCTCCGTGCCGACCGGCCGCAAGGTCTATGCGACAGCCGCCGAAGGGCTGCGCCATGTCACCATGGAACTTGGCGGCAAGTCACCGCTGATCGTGTTCGAGGATGCCGATATCGAAAGCGCGATCGGCGCTGCCATGCTCGGCAACTTCTATTCCACCGGCCAGATCTGCTCCAACGGCACGCGCGTCTTTGTTCAGCGCAGCATCAAGGAGCAGTTTCTGGAGCGGCTGAAGGCACGCAGTGAAGCCATCAGGATCGGTGACCCGATGGATGAGGAAACCCAGCTCGGGCCGATGGTTTCAGCAGCACAGCGCGACAAGGTGCTGAGGCTGATCGCAACGGCGGAACCGGAGGGCGCGCTCCTCATCACCGGCGGCGGCATTCCGTCAGACCGTGCCGGTGAAGGCTATTATATGGAGCCGACCGTTTTTGCCGATGTCGCTGACCAGATGACAATTGCCCGCGAGGAAATTTTCGGGCCGGTCATGTCGGTTCTCGATTTTGATGACGAGGCGGAAGCGGTCGCCCGCGCCAATGCCACGGCCTTCGGGCTTGCGGGCGGCGTTTTCACCGCCGATCTGACACGTGGACACCGCGTCGCCGACCGGCTGGAAGCCGGCACGGTGTGGATCAATGCCTATAACCTCACACCGGTGGAAATGCCCTTTGGCGGCATCAAACAGTCGGGTTTCGGCCGAGAGAACGGCCATGCGGCGCTTCAGCACTATACGCAGTTGAAAAGCGTCTATGTCGGCACGGCGCCCGTTGATTCCCCCTATTGAAAGAAAGACCAAGAGCAAGGCCATGCAAGCGGATTATGTGATCATCGGTTCAGGCTCGGCCGGTAGTGCCCTCGCCTACAGATTATCAGAGGATGGAAAGAATACGGTTCTGGTGCTGGAGTTCGGCGGCAGCGATGTCGGCCCCTTCATCCAGATGCCGGCCGCCCTCTCCTATCCGATGAACATGAAACGCTACGATTGGGGTTATCTCAGCGAGCCGGAACCTTATCTCAACAATCGCCGTATGGTCGCGCCGCGCGGCAAGGTGATTGGCGGGTCGTCCTCCATCAACGGTCTGGTCTATGTTCGCGGTCATGCCGAGGATTACAATCGCTGGCAGGATCTGGGTGCCAGCGGCTGGGCCTATGCCGATGTGCTGCCCTATTTCAAGCGCATGGAAACGAGCCATGGCGGCGAAGACGGATGGCGCGGGACAGACGGCCCCTTGCATGTTCGCCGCGGCGAGGTGCAAAACCCGCTCTACCACGCCTTCATCAAAGCCGGTCAGCAGGCAGGCTTTGAAACGACGAAAGACTATAACGGCGCCAAGGGTGAGGGCTTCGGCCTGATGGAGCAGACCAGCCATCGCGGGCGACGCTGGTCTGCCGCCAATGCCTATCTGAAACCGACGCTCAAGCGGTCAAATTGCGATCTGATCCGCTGCTTTGCCCGCCGCGTGATCATTCGTGACGGCCGCGCGATCGGCGTCGAGATCGAGCGTGGCGGCAAAATCGAGACCGTCATGGCGAACCGAGACATCATCATAGCGGCCTCCGCCTTCAATTCTCCGAAACTGCTGATGCTTTCCGGGATCGGCCCGGCTGCCCATCTCGCAGAACACGGCATTGACGTCGTCGCCGACCGTCCCGGCGTCGGCGCCAATATGCAGGACCACCTTGAATTTTACCTGCAGCAGGAATCCATCGCGCCAATCACGCTTTACGGAAAGAACAACCCGTTCTGGATGGCAATTATCGGCGCGCAATGGCTGTTTTTCAAAAAGGGCCTTGGAACATCCAACCACTTCGAGGCCGCCGCCTTCATCCGTTCAGCCGCCGGTATCAAATGGCCGGATATCCAGTATCACTTCCTGCCGATGGCCATCTCCTATGACGGCTCGTCACCGGCGAAATGCCACGGTTTCCAGGCCCATGTTGGATACAACATGTCGAAATCGCGCGGCAGTGTGGCATTGCGCTCCAGCGACCCGAAAGCCGATCCGGTGTTGCGTTTCAACTATATGAGCGATCCGGAAGACTGGGTGAAATTCCGCCATGCCGTACGCATTACCCGCGAGATCTTCGCGCAGGATGCCTTTACCCCCTATCGCGGGCGCGAGCTGGCACCCGGCCCCGATGTGCAGTCGGATGACGCGATAGACGAATTTCTGCGCGAACATCTGGAGGGCGCCTACCACCCTTGCGGCACCTGCCGGATGGGGTCGGCGGATGATGCAATGGCCGTGGTCGACCCTGAAACGCGCGTGATCGGCGTTGACGGGTTGCGCGTGGCTGATTCGTCAATCTTCCCGCACATCACCTATGGCAATATCAACGGCCCCTCGATCATGGTCGGTGAAAAAGCTGCCGACCATATTCTTGGCCGCGCTGTTTTGGCCCCGTCCAGCCAGGAACCCTGGATCAACCCAAACTGGCAGACAAGCGACCGGTAACAAACACTTTCCCCGTTCGAATTGATGACTGTCATCACCGTAAATCACTGTGGTTGTTGACGAACAATGCCGCATGATACCGCCATCAGACTTGCACGGGGACCGATTCTTCCCGATGATGCAAAGATGCCACTTGAAACTGGGAGGCATCACTCCTATGGCCAAGGGCGCATGCCGACCGCGCCACGCGCCGCCGGGACGAAATGATTGAATCCAGCACCGAAAGCCAGCCATGCGCCCTCGTTACAAGAATGTGAAAATGTTCCGCCGTTCACGGGTGATGTGGGGATCCTGGCGCATCTGGGAGCCGCGACTGGTCTTCTGGTTCGGCGCTCTGGCCATCGGTGTCATTTCAGTGCTTTTTGCCCGTGCTGCCGACCGGGCGCAGGAACTGTTCGATACGCTACGCCATACGACGGAATTCTCGCCCTATCTGCCGCTGATCATCACGCCGCTCGGCTTCATGTTCTGCTCCTATATCGCCTCCACGGTATTCCCCAATTCGCAAGGCTCCGGCATTCCGCAGGCCATCGCAGCTCGGCACCTTCATGAGCCGCAGCTGCAGCACCGGCTCCTCAATCTCAGAATTGTTATCGGCAAAATCGCTCTTACCATTGTCGGCCTGTTCTGCGGCGCCTCGATCGGCCGTGAGGGCCCGACCGTGCAGGTCGGTGCCTCGATCATGATCCAGACTGCGCGGCTTGGGAAAATGATCCAGACAAAGGGGCTGATTGTAGCCGGTTCAGCAGCCGGTATCGCCGCCGC
Source organism: Martelella alba (assembly GCF_006516955.1). GTDB lineage: Bacteria > Pseudomonadota > Alphaproteobacteria > Rhizobiales > Rhizobiaceae > Martelella > Martelella alba. The sequence goes on along the minus strand of NZ_VHLG01000005.1, from coordinate 118,836 downwards.
CTTCAACACACCGCTTGCCGGTATCGTGTTCGCCATTGAGGAAATGAGCCGTTCTTACGAATCGCGCGCCAATGGGTTGGTGATCTCGGCCATCGTGCTCTCCGGTCTTGCCGCCATCGGGCTTGCAGGCAACTACACCTATTTCGGCTATGCCTCGGCAATCGCCGTCAAGCCGGAGGACTGGCTGGCCGTGGTGATCTGCGGCGTTGGCGGTGGTGTTCTCGGCGGCCTCTTTTCACTTTATTCGCTCAAGGCCGCCCGGCGGCTGAAGCGCTGGGCCCAGCCGGCTCCGGTCAAGCGCATGGCACTGTTCGCCGGCCTTTGCGGCCTAATCATCGCCGTGATCGGCATCGGCTTTGGCGGTGAAACCTTCGGCACCGGCTACTCCCAGGCCAAGACCGTGATTGAGGGCGGTTCGATCAATCCCGGCTATTTTGTCGGCAAGCTGGTCGCGACCTTCCTGTCGCTTGCCTCCGGCATCCCCGGCGGCCTGTTCGCCCCATCGCTTTCCGTTGGCGCCGGCTTCGGCTCTTCGGTCGCGACCGTGCTCGGCATTTCCGTCAGCCTCGGCGCCATTCTCGGCATGGCCGGCTATTTCGCCGGTGTCGTCCAGTCGCCGATGACGGCTTTCGTCATCATCCTCGAAATGACTGACAATCACGACGGCATCATCACCCTGATGGCCACGTCGATGCTTGGCTATATTGCTTCACGTGTCATTTCAGCCGAGCCGCTCTATCATGGCCTGTCCCGCGCCTTCATTGCCGACAGCATCAAATATCAGCGCGCTCAGGTGCGCACGACGGCCGACGACGGTGCCCCGGCCAAGGAAAAAGACGGGCCGGACGCGCCGCGTTCGGCTTGAGGGAAGTGTTTTTTCAAACAGCCCCTGAAGACGGCAAGCTTTTGCCGAGAACTGTCATTTCGCAAAATTCCGTTGGCTGGCGAAACTGTCGTAGTGTTGCGATAGTGTCGTCAGGAACCGGAAAGGCGATGACATGCAGGAAATTACGATTGAATCCGCTGAAACGCTGAATGACCAGCTCGCAGCCCTTGCGCTCGAAGAACGGCTGGCACTAGTTGCAGGTCTTGGCGGCGACGCGGTTTTCACCACAAGCCTTGGCTTTGAGGATCAGGTCATCACTGCCGCTATCGCCCTCAACGGGCTCGATATCCGCGTGGCAACCCTCGACACCGGGCGGCTTTTTGCCGAAACCTCCGCACTGATTTGCGAAACAGAGACACGCTTCGGCATCACAATCGAGCGTTTTCATCCCGAGGTGGCAGCAGTGACTGACTATGTCAGCCGCTACGGCCGCAATGGCTTTTATGACAGTGTTGAGGCCCGCCACGCCTGCTGTCTGATCAGAAAGCTGGCGCCGCTCGCACAGGCGCTGAAGGGTGCCGGTTTCTGGATCACCGGCCTTCGTCGCAGCCAGTCGGGAAACCGCGCCTCAACGCCCTTTGCCGAATATGATGCCGAGCGCAACCTCATCAAGATCAACCCGCTCGCGGACTGGTCGATCGAGGAGGTGAAGACCTATGTCGCCGACAATGCCATACCCACCAATCCACTGCATGAACGCGGCTACCCCTCGATTGGCTGCGAACCCTGCACGCGCGCAATCAAGCCCGGAGAACCGGAACGTGCCGGCCGCTGGTGGTGGGAGAACGATGCCAAGCGCGAATGCGGCCTGCATGTGGCACAGGCAGCCGGATAGCATCGGTGAATTCGCCCCATGGACATTTAAGAAACGCCGCAACAGATGCGGCGTAGGACTGTTGACAGAGCTGCCCCCTTTTTCTGTCGTCATGCCTGTGCTTGTCACAGGCATCCAGCCGGCGCGCGTCCGCGCGACGAAAGACACCGTCTATTCAATGTTTTATGAATCTGGATCCCCGTGACAAGCACGGGGATGACGACGGAGGGGGCGGCTATTCACCCCAAACAGGCAAGCGGAATGGCTTTGTCAGCAATCTGACGCCGCAACAGATGCGGCGTTTTTAGTCCACGGTTCAGGCGTCAGGAACGTGTAGTCCGTCCTTCAATGATCGTCGCATCCAGACGGACCGCATCATTGGGCCTTTCGCCTTCGCTCATGAAGCGGATGATCAGTTCGGCAGCCTTCTCGCCGATTTCATAAAGCGGCACCTGAACGGTCGTCAGCGGCGCATTTTTCATGCCGGCAAAACCCATTCCGTCATAACCGCAAATGCCAAAGTCTTCCGGCACTCTGAGACCCAGCTGTAGCGAACGGAAATAGACGCCAAGCGCCAGTTCATCGCTGTGACAGAAAGCGGCATCGACATCCGGCTGTTCGGCATGAATCCGATCGAGAAGCTCCATGCCGAATTCCAGTGAATGCTCGCGCTCGGAATCAATCACCAGAGCGGGATCATAGAGCCCGGCATCGACGAGCGCGTCACGATAGCCGTCAAACCGCCGGCGAGAGCGGATATCTTTGCTGGCACCCAGTGATGCGATGCGCCGATATCCCTTTGAAATCAGCATACGGGTGGCAGCGGCTGCGGCATCCCGATGACAAATGCCAACACCCATATCCAGCGGATCAAGGCTCGTATCCATCATCTGAACAACCGGGCAGTCAATTTCGGCAATCAGCTTCTTGTTCACCGGAAACTCGGCAAAGCTCTCAATGATGATGCCTGCCGGGTTCTGGGCCAGAAACAGCTTGAGCTGCTGCGCTTCTTCGGCCGCATTCAGGCCGGTATTGGCAAATTGCGTGCGCAGATCGGAGCGCTGAAAGCGATCTTCCACGCCTTTTGCCGCAAGAGAAAAGGCGCGTGAACCGAGAATTGGACCAAGAACCGCGACCACCCCGCTGTGACGGCTGGCCAGTGACCGCGCCGCGAAATTGGGTACATAACCAATGTCGTCAACGATGGAAAGGATCTGCTCGCGCAGCTTGTCGCTTACCTTCTGGGGCTCTCTGAGAGCGCGTGAAACCGTGATCGGGCTGACACCTGCGATATTGGCGACATCATTCAATGTGGTTCTCGGCTTGGAACCACCACGCTGACGAGAAGACAAATACATACCCCTTTTCATTCGCCCACGGCGCTTTGCCAATCAGATCCGACACCGCATCTTTCATAGCCGAAAGCCTTGGCGCAATACATGCTCAACGAGAAACCAACGCAGTCACCCCAAATTTGTTCCAACAGATCAGGTGCTCAAATTTTTTTCAACGCCCGGCGAAATACTTGCCGAAAGCACTGTCGAATCATTCATTACAAATACATATTAGTAAAATGCGATAATCGAGCAAGCTCGCTCGCGTCCACACCTGCGCATAAATCGGTTCAGCCAAGTAAGGATTTCAGATCTGTGCCTGGATCGGCGATCAGCGCGGCGGGCGGGTTGATGCCCGATGCCAGCATTTTCTTGGCAGAAACATAAGCTTTTGCGTCATTGACAGCATCCACGGCCAGCAGTTCACCGCCCCGGAAATACCAGACCGAGACGGCACCTTCACGCTGTCCCGGCCGCGTCACTGTTCGGTCATAGCCCTGATTGAATCCGGCAATCTGCAGTTTGACATCATACTGATCCGACCAGAACCAGGGTTCAGGCTGATAGGGCCTGTCACTGCCGGACAGGATCAGGGCGACGGCCTCGCCCTGATCAACGGCATTGGGCACCGATTCCAGACGAATACGGGCGCCGCGGAATGGCAGTTCGGTACAATCGCCAACCGCGAAAATCGCAGGATCGGAGGTTGTGGCATGGTCATCAACAACAATACCATTGGCGACCTCAAGGCCCGCATCCTTGGCCAGCTGATCATTTGGTGTCACGCCAATGCCAACAACGACGATATCAGCAGCAATCACCGTGCCGTCGGACAGCATGGCGCCGGTCACCCTACCGTTCTCGCCGACAAGCCGTTCCAGTCCGGTTTGTTCACGGATCGTCACGCCATGCGATTGATGGATGGCGCGCATAATCTCGGCCGTTGCGGGGGAAGCCACGCGCTTGAGAATGCGATCGGCCATTTCGATGACGGTCACCGAAAGACCTAATTTCCGGGCCACGGCTGCGGCCTCCAGCCCGACATAGCCACCACCGACCACCAGGAGCGATTTACCTTCCTGCATCACCTCGGCGAGACTGTCTGCATCGTCCTTGTCACGCATGACGAAAACACCATCAAGATCCCCGCCAATGGCAGACGGCAGGCTGCGCGGCGTCGCACCTGTCGCAATCACCAGATGGTCATAGGCGATCACCTCGCCATTCTGCATCACCACCGTTTTGGCCGTCCGGTCGATCGCCTCGACGAAATGACCAAGCCTGAGATCGACCTCATTTTCCGCGTACCACGTCTCGGGGCGGAACATCAGCCGGTCGAAGCTCATCTCACCAAGCAGATATTTCTTCGACAGCGGCGGGCGCTGATAGGGCGGCACGGTTTCAGAACCGATCATGGTGATGGGACGTTCATCCTTCAGCGCCCTGAGCTTCGCGGCCACCGCAAAGCCGCCCTGCCCTGCACCCACGATTACCAAACGTCCAGCCAATGCCTGCTCCTGTCACACGATCGCAAAATTCATCTGCCCTGCTTAAGTCCGCGTCCCCAAAGCGTCAATTCCGCCAGTTCCATCAAATAGGCATCAGCCTGCGCGCGCAAAGCGTCCCCTGACGCAAAAAGCCCGGGCTTTCCGGCCCGGGCCCAAACTGTTGACAAAGCTTTCCAATCCCCTCTGACGTCATATCTGTGCCTGACACAGATATCCAGCAGCCGTGCGTCTGCACGGCGAAAGACTCTTACAATCCAATGCCTCGAAGAGCCTGGATCCCCGTGGACCAAGCACGGGGATGACGACGGAGGGAGGGGCTATTCCACCTCAAACATGCAAGCTGAATGACTTAGTCAGCAATCCGAGCCGGGGCCTTGCGGCTCGGGCTTTTCAAAATCAGGATAATCCCGAATGGATCAGAGATTGTTCTTGCGCTGCTGGATCATCATGAACTTGTCGAAAGAAAACTCGGCAAGCTGCATCCACAGATAGGCATCCTTCTTGAATTCGATCTGGCTGTCATAGATCTTCTTGAAGGTCGGATTATCGGCCGAAATCTGGGCAAAGACTTCCTTGGAGGCAGCATAGGCTGCTTCCATGATGTCGTCGCTGAAAGGCTTGAGAACAGCGCCCTGGGCCACGAGCTCACGCAGGGCCTTCGGGTTCTTGGCGTCATACTGCGCCAGAACATCGAGGTTCACGGCATCGCAGGCATCAATCAGGATACGCTGATAGTTCTTTGGCAGGCTTTCGAACTTTTCCTTGTTCATGAAAGCGTGGATGGTCGGACCACCTTCCCACCATGCCGGATAGTAATAGTATTTTGCGACCTTGACGAGGCCGAGGCTCAGATCGTCATAGGGGCCAACGAATTCGCTGGCATCAATCGAGCCGCGTTCAAGCGCCGAATAGACATCGCCGCCGGCAATCTGCTGCGGGGTGACGCCGAGCTTTGCCATGACCTGGCCGGCGAGCCCGGCGATACGCATTTTCAGCCCCTTGAGGTCTTCGACCGTATTGATCTCCTTGCGGAACCAGCCGCCCATCTGGGCACCCGTGTTACCGGCCGGACGGCCAACAAGACCCTGCGTGGCGAAGAATTCGTCAAACAGCTCATTGCCGCCACCCTGGTAGAGCCAGGCATTCTTCAGACGTGCATTCATGCCGAAGGGAACGGCCGTTCCAAGACCGTAGGTCATGTCCTGACCGATATAGTAATAGGACGGCGTGTGGCACATTTCGATCGTATCGTCGCGCACGGCATCCAGAACCTGAAGCGGCGGAACGATCTCGCCACCGGCATAGACCTGGAGCTTGAACTTGCCGTCCGTCGCTTCAGCCACTCGATCGGCAATGCCAGTCGAAGCGCTGTAGAGAATGTCAAGCGACTGCGGAAATGCAGAGGAAAGACGCCAGTTGATCTCAGGGCTTTCCTGAGCAATGGCAGGGGCTGCCAGCGCAGCCGGGACGAGGGCACCCGCCGAAGCGACGCCCGCTTTTTTGAAGAATGTGCGGCGGTCCATGGATGGTTTCCTGCTTCATGTTTCTTGGGGCCTGGGCCGGGAAAACGATCCCGGCTGTACCGTACCGCGCGGTACTAATTACTTTTGTTCAGACTTTCAAGCCCCCACCACCGGAAATTGCCGCGTTGCAGCAACTTTCTTGCCATATTTACCTGACGAAGTGAAATTTTCCGCGCGAAACAGGCGGTCCAATGCGATTTTTATTGCGAAACGCCACCCGTCGCATCGCTCTATAGCGGCTCACGGCACTGCGGCAAGCGGCTACGACCACAATAGACCTCCGCGAAATAGCCTCGGGATAAGTCTTTTTTGATACGCAGCTATACGAATTTGTCGTTGATTTGACACAGCATCGGCCTATTTAGGCGTTAAGAAGCGCGTCTGTACAACCGTTGCGCCCATCCTGAGACAAGACACACTACGCGGCATCCCGTGCGAAGACCCGCGCAGTCACACAGAAAGAAACCCATATGACCGGCAGAACATCGTCGGAAATGCGATCCGCGGCAAAAACCGCGGGCGGCAGAAAAGCGACACCAAAAGAAGACACGCCCGATCTTGTGATCCGTGGTGCGACGCTTGTCGACGTGATTACGGGCGAACAGCGCGCCGCCGATGTGTGTATCAAGGAAAGCCGGATCTCGGCTGTCCTGCTGCCGGGTAGCGCGGGCGCTGCCGCGCGCGAAATTGATGCCTGCGGCCTGTTTCTCGCGCCCGGTTTCATCGACATGGCAGCACGCATCGAAACGGCCATGATCTCTCCGCAGCAATATACCGATTCCGTTCTGCTTCACGGCGTCACCACTGCCGTCTGGCGCGCAAACGAGCTGCCGTCAGATAAATCCGCCCAGATGAACGGCGCCGGATCCAGCGGAAACCTGCGTCTGCTCAGCACGGTTGACGATCTCGGCGGCAATGACAGCTTCGTCATAGCAGCTTCCGCGGCCGAACTCACCGCCATGCTGCGTGACGGCCTTTCCGTCATTATTGACGGCTCCTACCCCCAGGCACTGCCCGATTTTGTCAAGGCGCTGAAACGGCTGCCGCAATTTCCGCTGACGCTGACGCTTTCAAGTGGCCACTGCCTGCCGGACACACTTGACCGTGAGGGCGGACTGATCGCGCTGATGCAGCGCCTCGTGCGCAACGGCCTCTCCCCGGTCCACGTCATCAAGGCCGCGACCATCAATGCTGCAATCGCCCTTGGCCGCCGGGAACTCGGCGTCGTCGCACCGGGACGGACGGCTGATCTCGTCCTGCTTGAAGATGTGAACGACCTTACCATTCACACCGTCATTGCCGGTGGAACAATTGTCGGCAAGAAGGCACCGAGGCGAACCGTCATTGCAGCCACGACAGGCAGCGCACCGCTGAGCTGCGGCCACGTCTCGGCTGATCTCTTCAGCATCAAGACAGACGATCCCGCAATCCCGGTCGCCGCAGCCCCCGGCGATGCCCCCCACGCACAGATGGAGGGTAAAATCCGCAAAGGGCGGCTCGACCTTCCCGATGATGTGGTGATGGTAGCCCTGATCGATCCGCACGCGAAACGCGTGCAAAAACCGGAAGTCCATTTCATTTCCGGCTTCGGGCGCTGGCGTGGCGCCTTCGCCACCACGCTGTCCTACGCGCCGGGCAAGCTTCTTGTTATTGGCCGCTCGGAACAGGACATGGCCGTGGCGGCCAATTCCGTCATCGATGCTGGCGGCGGCATGGCCATTGCGGCCGATGGCTGGGTCAACGCGCTGATGGCGCTGCCGATAAACAATGGCGGCAATATGCGCTCCCTGCCGGAAGCGGCCGAAGCGCTTGCGACAATCCGGGAGGCGCTGGCAACGGTGGTCGACTGGCCGCAGCCCTTCATGCTGTTCCGGCTGCTGACGGGCCTTACCCCCAACGCTCGCCCGCCTGCCGCCAACGAAGCGACAAGAGAACGGCCGCGCATTTCCATCGTTGCTGCCGGGTGAAACCGGCAATATGCCCGGCTTCAGAAAACACATTCATGATCCCCGCGACAGAACAATTGCCGCGGGGCGCGTGATCGCTGCAATCAAACCCGAGGCTACCCCCTCCCGCCTTCTTGATCATTCCAAACCGCCAGCCGCGCAGGCCTGATTGTACTCCGGCACAGGGTCCTTTCTGCAGAACACCCCATCTCGTCTCCTGCCTCTTCTCGTCTAGCCCAGCCACATCCCCGGCCGTACTGTCTCCTTCTTCACTGTTTGGACCGATAAAGGTTCTCATTGCCGAAACGCTCCGCCCATGATATGACTGACTGGTCAGTCAGAAAATGGGATAGCATTATAGTGACCAAAACGGAGCGGAAACGGCAGGCCATGCCGCCGGAAGAGCGGCGCCGCATCATCCTCGATGCAGCGCTGACCGTGTTTGCGGAAAAAGGCTTCGCCAATGCCCGGATCGAGGATATCGCGCGGCTCGCCGGTATCGGCAAAGGAACGGTCTACCTCTATTTCTCTGACAAACAGGCGCTTTTCATGGGGCTGATCTCCGCCATGATGACGCCAATGCTGGATCGGGCGGGCGATTTCGTCGCCCAGTCTCATCTTTCGGCGCGCGAAACACTTTCGGTGGTCTATGGACTGATCGAGGCCGAGATCCTCAGCACCCGCAAGCGCGACCTTCTGCGCCTCGTCGTCACCGAAATGGGCAATTTCCCCGAACTTGCCGCCTACTATCATCAAAATCTGGTCGGGCCCGGTCTGTCGCTTCTCAAGACCCTTCTGGAGCGTGCAGGCAGGACCGGCGAACTGCGTTCGGCGGCCGTGCTTGATGCCCCGCAGATCGTCTTTTCGCCGATTGTCATGAGCGTGGTCTGGGATATGCTGTTTCAGCCTTACGGCACATTCAATGCCCGCGCCGCCTTTGCATTCATGCTCGATTCTCTCTTTTCTCCCGCTGAAGGAGCGGAGCAATGAAGCGTTTCATCGCGATCGTCGCCGTGCTTGTCGCTGGCCTTTCGGCAGCACTCTATTTCTTTGCCCCAAGGACCGGTCAGGGCTGGCTTGGCTATGTGGAGGCCGACATGCTCTATATCGGCGCGCCATCGACAGCGCGGCTGACGTCACTGAGCGTCACCGAGGGTGACGAAGCGCAGGCAGGACAGGTGCTGTTCACGCTTGAAAGTACCTCAGAACAGGCCGCTGTTGACACGGCAGAAGCCACGCTTGCACGGCAGGAAGCGGCCCTTTCACTGGCAAAAGCCCCGCAGGACAGGCCGGAAGAGCTGCAACAGCTTCAGGCCGCCAAGGCGGAAGCGGAAGCCGCCCTCACCTATGCCAAACAGGCGCTGGAGCGCGCCCGTTCGCTCTATCAGCAGCAAACCGGTACCAAAGCCAATCTCGACAATGCCGTCAGCAGCTTCGAACAGGCAAAGGCCGCACTCGACAAGATCAACGCTCAGATCGCGCTTGGCAAACTGCCGCAACGTGACGAAAATATCGCGGAAGCGGAACACGCCGTCGCCGCAGCCAAATCCGATCTCGCTGCGGCCAAAGCCGTTGTTGCGCTGAAAACCATCTCGGCGCCCGCCTCCGGCAGCGTGCAGGAAACCTATTACCGTACCGGCGAAGTCGCGCCCGCCGGCCGGCCGATCGTGGCGCTTCTGCCGCCCGGCAATATCAATATCGAATTCTTTGTCCCTGAAGGCGACATCGCCAGTTTGAAGGTCGGGGACAAGGTGGCGCTGTCCTGCGATGGCTGTAACGGTGAAATGGCGACCATCAGCTTCATCGCCCAATCAGCCGAATATACGCCGCCGGAGATCTTCTCGCGCGAGGAACGCGCCAAAATGGTCTACCGGCTGAAGGCCAGGCCTGACGATCCGCTATCGCTGCCCGTTGGCCTTCCGCTCAGCGTTTCCAAAGCCGGAATGAAGCCATGAGCGATGCGGGCGAAAATGTCATCGATGTTCACGAGCTTTCGAAAAGCTTTTCCGGCAAGACCGTGGTCGACAAGCTGTCCATGTCGGTGAAAAAGGGCACGATCCACGGCTTTCTCGGTCCCAACGGCTCCGGAAAGACCACAACGATCCGGATGTTGTGCGGATTGCTGACGCCCGATTCCGGCACCGGCACCTGCCTTGGTCTTGATATCACGAAAGACGGCGAACGGATCCGTCGGCGGGTCGGCTACATGACCCAGCGCTTCTCACTTTATCAGGACCTGACAATCCGCGAGAACCTTGAATTTGTCGCCCGCATTCATGGCCTGAAGGATCCGAAAAAACGCGCCTCACAGGCAATAGAAAAGCTCGGTCTCGGCGGCCGTGAAAGACAGCTCGCCGGCAATCTTTCCGGCGGCTGGAAGCAGCGGCTGGCTCTTGGCGCCTGCACACTGCCCGATCCCGACCTGCTGCTGCTGGACGAACCGACCGCTGGCGTCGACCCCAAAGCGCGGCGCGAATTCTGGGCCGAAATCCATGCGCTGGCCGCTGACGGTCTCTCCGTTCTCGTCTCGACCCACTATATGGACGAGGCGGAACGCTGCCATGAGATCGCCTATCTGGCCTATGGCAAGCTCGTCGTTACCGGCTCGGTCGATGACGTAGTCGCCGCTTCCGGCCTGCACGCCTGGATGATTTCAGGGCCGGATGTGCACCAGCTGCAGGGCGAGCTTGAACATCTTGACGGGATCGACCTCGTCGCCCCCTTCGGAGCCTCGCTGCATGTCTGCGGCCATGATGCCGCCCTTCTGCAGCAGTCGCTTGCGCCCTATGCCGCGCGCAGCGATATCCGCTGTGTCTCGGGCGAAGCGACGCTGGAGGACGCCTTCATCTACCTCATGAATGCCTCGAAGGATAATTTCGATGATGACTGAACGGGGATCCCTTGCCGCTTCCTTCAACCGGTTCCGGGCGATGACCATCAAGGAATTCATCCAGATGACCCGCGACCGGCTGACTTTGGGCATGATGGTGATGCTGCCGATCATGCAATTGCTGCTGTTCGGCTTTGCCATCAACACCACGCCGCACCACCTGCCCACCGCAGTCATGATGTCGGAAAGCACCGACACTTCGCGCGCCATCATTGCCGCGCTGAAGAATACGGATTTCTTCGATATCACCGAAACCGTGACCCGCCCTGAGGACATGGACCGGCTGCTGGAATCCGGCAAGGTTCTGTTTGTCGTGGAAATCCCGCCCAATTTCGAGCGCGACATGCGCCGCGGCCTGTCGCCGGCGCTGCTGGTGGCAGCCGACGCGACCGACCCGGTGGCCTCATCCTCGGCACTCGGGGCGCTTTCCGGCATCATCTCCACCTCGGTTGCGGGCCTTCGCCATGTCCGCATCGAGGCGGCAACCGATCCGCCCTATCAGATCATCCAGCATCGCCGTTACAATCCGGCCGGAAAGTCGACGCTCAACATCATTCCCGGCCTGCTCGGCACCATCCTCACCATGACGCTGGTGGTCTTCACCGCGCTTGCCGTGACCCGAGAGACCGAGCGCGGCACGATGGAAAACCTGCTCGCCATGCCGATCACGCCGCTGGAGATCATGCTCGGCAAGATCACCCCCTACGTGCTGATCGGATTGATGCAGGCGCTTCTAATCATCACCTTCGGCCTGTTCATCTTCCGCGTGCCGGTGCTGGGCGATCCATGGTCGCTGGTCGGGCTGACGCTGTTATTTGTCATCACCAATCTGTCGATCGGCTACACCTTCTCCACAATCGCCGCCAATCAGCTTCAGGCCGTGCAGATGTCGGTGATGTATTTCCTGCCGAGCATCCTTCTGTCCGGCTTCATGTTCCCCTTCGACGGCATGCCGAAATGGGCGCAATATCTGGGTGAATGCCTGCCGCTGACCCATTATCTCCGGATCGTGCGCGCGATCATGCTGAAAGGCGCCGATATCACCCTGCTTGGCTATGATTCCATGGTGCTGGCCGTCATCGCCATCATCGCCATCATTATCGCCGTGACCCGTTTCCACACCACGCTCGACTGACGCAGCCGGGGCCAGTTCGCCTGATGTGCGGCAACGGGGACACGGATACACTGCAAGCGCGAAATGCGCTCAAATGGTGCTTGCTTTATTGTCTGGCTTTGCCCAAACTTTCCCTCGTAATAATGAGGGGATGAGGCCGACAGGGCCGGACAGGATAATAATGTCAATTAAAGCAGCCATTTATCACCTGACACATTATAAATACGACAAGCCCGTTATTCTCGGGCCCCAGATCATAAGATTAAAGCCCGCCTCCCATTCCAAGACCAAGGTCATCTCCCATTCGCTGAAGGTTACGCCGTCCAATCACTTCGTGAACCTGCAGCAGGATCCCTATGGCAACTATCTTGCCCGCTTTGTGTTTCCCGAGCCGGTGCGTGAGCTGAAGATCGAGGTCGATCTGGTTGCCGACATGACGGTCTATAATCCGTTTGACTTCTTCGTCGAGGAACAGGCGACCAAATATCCTTTCGAATACGACCCCGGCATTGCCGAAGACCTGTCGATCTACATCAAGCCCGAGCCGATGGGACCGCGCCTTGCGGCCTATATGAAAAAGCTTGACCTGACGCCCGGCCAGACCACCGTCGACATGATCGTCGGCATCAATGCCGGGCTTCAGCATGACGTCAACTATATCATCCGCATGGAGCCGGGCGTGCAGACACCTGAGGAAACGCTGGAACGCGCTTCCGGTTCCTGTCGTGATTCCGCCTGGTTGCTGGTGCAGATCCTGCGCAATATGGGGCTCGCTGCCCGTTTCGTTTCCGGCTACCTCATCCAGCTGGAGCCGGATCTGAAGGCGCTTGACGGACCTTCCGGCACCGACCACGATTTTACCGATCTGCATGCCTGGGCCGAGGTCTATCTTCCGGGTGCCGGCTGGATCGGCCTTGACGCAACCTCCGGCCTTCTGACCGGAGAGAGCCATATTCCGCTGGCCGCCACACCGCATTTCCGCAATGCCGCGCCGATTTCCGGCGGCCTTTATGGCGACGCCGAAACGACGTTCGACTTCGACATGAAAGTGTCGCGCGTGGCCGAACATCCGCGCATCACCAGGCCATTTTCGGATGAAAGCTGGGAGGCGCTGAACGCGCTGGGCGAAAAGGTCGATACGATCCTTGAAGATACCGACATGCGGCTCACCATGGGCGGTGAGCCGACCTTCGTCTCGATTGACGATTTTCAGGCCGACGAATGGAATACCGGCGCCGTCGGCCCGATGAAGCGCGGCCTTGCCGACACGCTGATCAGGCGGCTGCGCGAGCGCTTTGCCCCCGGCGGCTTCCTGCATTACGGCCAGGGCAAATGGTATCCGGGCGAAAGCCTGCCACGCTGGACCTTCTCGCTCTACTGGCGCAAGGACGGTCTGCCGATCTGGAAAAATCCGGAACTGATTGCCGAGGAGAAAAATGACACGGGCATTGATGAAAACGATGCCGGCCGTCTGCTTCAGGCGATCGCCTCCGAGCTCGATATCGCACCCGAAATGGTCGCGCCCGCCTTTGAGGATCCGGCAGAATGGATCATGCGTGAAGGCGCACTGCCGGAAAATGTCGATCCGTCTAACTCCAGGCTCAAGAATGCCGAGGATCGCGCCCGCATTGCCCGCGTCTTCGAACGCGGACTGACACGGCCAACCGGCTATGTCCTGCCGGTTCAGGCCTGGCAGGGCCGCGCCTCCGGCCTCACCTGGGTTTCGGAAAAATGGACGACGCGGCGTGGGCGGATATTCCTGATCCCCGGCGACAGCCCGGTCGGCTTCCGTCTGCCGCTCGATTCGCTTGCCTATATTCCGGCCGCCCAATATCCCTTCATCAATCCGCTCGACCCATCGGTGAAACGCGATCCGCTGCCGGATTTCCGCCACGACGAGGGCCGCCCGCTGCCGCAGGCAAGCTTCAAGCCCTTCGAGGATACCCCGACCTCCGCCAATCCGGTTGCCGGACAGTCGATCGGCGGTTTCGTGCGCACGGCAATATCGGTCGAGCCGCGCGACGGCCGGCTCTGTGTCTTCATGCCGCCAACGGTGACGCTGGAGGAATATCTCGACCTGATCGCCTCGGCCGAGCGTGCCGCCGAAAAGCTCGGCCTGCCGGTTCATATCGAAGGCTATGCGCCGCCGCAGGACGAGCGCATCAACGTGATCCGCGTTGCACCCGATCCGGGCGTCATCGAGGTCAATATCCACCCGGCGTCCAACTGGAAGGATATCGTCAAGACCACGACCGCGCTTTATGAGGAAGCCCGGCAATCCCGCCTGGGTGCCGACAAGTTCATGATCGACGGCCGCCACACCGGAACCGGCGGTGGCAATCACGTCGTCGTCGGTGGCGCCAATCCGGGCGACAGCCCGTTCCTGCGCCGGCCGGATCTCCTGAAGAGCGTCGTGCTGCACTGGCAGCGCCACCCCTCGCTTTCCTATCTGTTTTCCAGCCTGTTCATCGGCCCGACCAGCCAGGCGCCGCGCATCGACGAAGCGAGGCACGATTCGCTTTATGAGCTGGAAATCGCGATGTCGCAGATCCCGCATCCGCAATCGGGCTATCTGCCGCCGCTCCCATGGCTGGTTGACCGGCTGTTCCGCAATCTGCTGATCGATGTTTCGGGCAATACGCACCGTGCGGAGATCTGCATCGACAAGCTGTTTTCGCCCGACAGTTCAACCGGGCGTCTCGGCCTTGTTGAGTTCCGTGGCTTCGAAATGCCGCCCAATGCGCGCATGAACCTTGCCCAGCAGCTTCTGGTGCGCGCGCTTCTGGCACGTTTCTGGAAGACCCCGCTGGAGGGCAAGTTCACCCGCTGGGGTACGGCGCTTGCCGACCGCTTCATGCTGCCGCATTACATCTGGTCTGATTTCATGGATGTGCTGACCGATCTGAAGCTCAATGGCATCGAGATGCGGCCGGAATGGTTCGAGGCCCAGCTTCAGTTCCGTTTCCCCTTCTTCGGCGAAGTGGAATATGAAGGCAACCGCCTCGAGCTGCGTCAGGCGCTGGAGCCATGGCATGTGATGGGCGAACAGGGCGCGCCGGGCGGAACCGTGCGCTATGTCGATTCTTCCGTGGAACGATTGCAGGTGCTGCTGGAAAGCAGCGCTCCGGACCGCTATATTGTCACCTGCAACGGACGGCAGGTTCCGCTGAAGCCAACCGGCAAGTCCGGCGTTTCAGTGGCAGGCGTCCGTTTCAAGGCCTGGCAACCGGCCTCGGGCCTTCATCCGGTCCTGCCGGTCAACTCGCCCCTGACGTTTGACATTTACGACACATGGTCGGCCCGTTCGATTGGCGGGTGCATTTACCATGTTGCACATCCCGGCGGGCGGAACTATGAGACCTTCCCCGTCAACAGCAACGAGGCAGAAGCGCGGCGACTGGCGCGGTTCGAGGCTTCGGGCCATACCGGCGGCTGGCACACGATCTATCGTGAGGCGCCTTCGCAGGAATTCCCGACGACCCTCGACCTCAGGCGTCCCGCAGGACTTTAATGGCAGAAGCACAGGCAGCCAAAGTGGCTGAAAATGACGAGAAGGCGACCGAGCCGGACGCCTCCTCCGATTTGAATGCTGCGGACTATAGGTCCCTTCCCGGTGTCCCCGATGAAATGGTGGACGCCGAAGGAAACATGCGGCCGGTCTGGAAGCCTTTTCTCGATGCGCTTCAGGCCATGACTGGCGACGAACTTTCCGAGCGTTTTGCCCGCGCCGACCGCTATCTGCGCGATGCCGGCGTTTTCTATCGCGCCTATGACGGACAGGACGGCCCGCGGGCCTGGCCTTTCTCTCATATTCCGGTTCTCATTGATGCTAGTGAATGGGAAGCGCTCTCGGAAGGACTGAAGCAGCGCGCCGATCTGCTTGAAGCGATGATCGCGGATTTTTACGGCGAAAACCGTCTGGTGCAGGAAGGGTTCCTGCCGCCATCGCTGATTGCCGCCAACGGCGAATTCTTGCGCCCGCTTGTCGGCATTCAGCCGGCCGGCGGACATTTCCTGCATTTCATGTCCTTCGAGGTCGGCCGTGGTCCCGATGGCCATTGGTGGGTCCTTGCCGATCGCGCCCAAGCGCCGTCCGGTGCCGGTTTCGCGCTGGAAAACCGCGTTGCCACGGCGCGAGCCTTTTCCGACATCTATGGCGATCTCCATGTCCACCGCGTCGCCTCGTTCTTCGGCGCGTTCCGTGATGCGCTGCAGGCCGAAAACAACGATGGCGAGGGCCGCATCGCGGTGCTGACACCGGGCCCCGCCAATGAGACCTATTATGAGCACGCCTATATCGCCCGCTATCTCGGCATTTCGCTTTTGGAAGGCGAGGATCTGGTCGTCTCCAATGACCGCGTCATGGTGCGCACCGTTGCCGGGCCCCGGCCCGTCAATGTGCTATGGCGGCGGCTTGACGCGTCCTACACCGATCCGCTGGAACTGAACCAGAATTCGCGCATCGGCACGCCCGGTATGGTTCAGGCGATCCGCGCCGGCAACCTCACCATGGTCAATGCGCTCGGTTCCGGCATTGTTGAAACCCGCGCGCTGCTCGCCTTCCTGCCGGCGATTTCACGCCGGCTGCTTGGCGAGGAGCTCAAGGTCCCCTCTGTTGCCACCTGGTGGTGCGGTGGAGAGGCCGAACGGGCCCATGTGGCGCAGAACCTGCAGAATATGGTGATCGGCCCGGCCTATTCACGCATGCCCTTCTTCGACGATTACGGCCAGTCATTCACCGGCGCGAAGCTGGCCGACCGCAGACCGGGCTCGGTCGAGCGCTGGCTGGAAAAGCGCGGCCCCTTCCTCGTCGGCCAGGAAGCCGTGAAGCTTTCGACCGCGCCCGCCTTTGTCGATGGCAAGCTGACGCCCCGCCCCTTCTCGCTGCGCGTCTTTGCCGCCCGCACCCAAAACGGCTGGCATATCATGCCCGGCGGCTTCGCCCGGATCGGCTCCAGTGCCGATGTGGCGGCGCTTGCCATGCAGACAGGCGGCCGCGCTGCCGATGTGTGGATCGTCAGCCAGACACCTGTCGCGCGCCCGAGCCTTTTGACGCATGAATCGCGCGTGCCGCGTAACCGCCCGTCAAACCTGCCGAGCCGGGCGGCTGACAATCTGTTCTGGCTGGGCCGCTATATCGAACGCGCCGAAGGATCTTTACGCATTCTGCGCGCCTGGCACAGCCGCTTCGCCGAAATCGCCGATCGCGAGCAGCCGCTTCTGGCTGAAGTCGAGGACTATCTCGAGACGCTCGGTATCGACCTTTCGGAGACCGCCCTGCCCCAGGCGCTGCTGGGTGATATTGACAGCGCCGTCTATTCGGCCGGCAATATCCGCGACCGGTTCTCACCCGATGGCTGGCTGGCGCTGCGCGATCTTGCCAAGACCACGCGCCGCTTCGTTGATATTATCAAACCCGGCGACGATGCCGCCCATGCGACGACGATCCTGCTGCGTAAGCTTGCAGGCTTTGCCGGTCTGGTTCACGAAAACATGTATCGCTCCACCGGCTGGCGCTTCCTGTCAATCGGGCGCTATCTCGAACGCGGCCTGCATATGACCCGGCTGCTTGCCCGGCTTTCCGGCGAGGATGCCCCCGATGGCGCCTTCGACATGCTGCTGGAAATCGGCGACAATGTCATGACCCATCGCCGGCATTACAATGTCGATACCGACCGGGTTACAGTCACCGACCTTCTGGCGCTTGATCCGCAAAACCCGCGATCAATCCTGTTCCAGCTCAACGAACTCTTAAGCGAGGTCGAACAATTGCCGAGCCAGGCATCACAATTGCAGATATCGCCTCTGCATCGTGAAACCATGCGGCTGCAATCCGGTCTCGCAGTCATGACGGCGGATACGCTGACACCGGAATTTCTTCAGGCGCTGGAGCTGGATCTGGAAGCGCTTTCCGACTGTCTGGCACAGACCTATCTTTGAGGACGGGAATTCATGCTCTACGACCTGTCACTGAAGATGGAATATACCTACGACACACCGGCTTCGCTGGCGCGCCACATCACGCGCGTCATGCCGCTTTCCGGGACCCAGCGCCAGCGGCTGATCGCCGGCAGTGTGACCTTCGATCCCCGCCCCGACGAAGAGCAAGGCTTTGTCGATTTTTTCGGCCACCCCGCGATATCGACCCTTGTTGCACCGCCGCATGAAAGCTTCACCATCATGATGAAGGCGCGCGTCTCGGTCGAGCCGCCAAGCCCCGTCATCGAATATGCGCCGCCGCGCGCCCTGTTGCGGGAAGAATATGGACGCGCCCTTTCCTTAAGTGCGGATTCGCCGCACCACTTCCTGTCGCCCAGCCCACGCATTCCCTTTGACCGGCAGATCGTCGCCTACGGGCATCAGGTGCTGATTGAGCGGGACATGACGGTGTTCCACATCGCCCGTGAAATCTGCAGTCTGATCTACCGGGATTTCAAATATGATCCCGAAGCAACGACCGTCGACAGTTCGCCCGCAGAAGCCTTTGCGCTAAAGGGCGGCGTCTGCCAGGATTTCTCCCACGTGATGATATGTGCGCTACGCGGCCTTGGCATTCCCGCCGGTTATGTTTCCGGCTATCTCAGAACCATTCCGCCGCCCGGAAAGCCCCGGCTTGAAGGGGCTGACGCCATGCATGCCTGGGTCAGGGTCTGGTGCGGCGAGCGGCTGGGATGGATCGAATTCGACCCGACCAACGATATCACGGTCAGCAGCGATCATATCGTTGTTGGCTATGGCCGCGATTATTCCGATGTCGCACCGGTGGTCGGCGTGCTCAAGACCTATGGCGAACATCAGGCGACCCAGGCGGTTGATGTCGTGCCGGTCGAGGCCGCCTGAAAGCAAAAGACGCCGAATACTAGCGTAAAAATTGTGCTCCGGGCAAACTTCGTCTCTCAATCGCCAAAATAAATTAATCTTGTTTCATACGGCTTTATTGCATGTGCGTCACATCAGTGCATAAACTGTGCTTCATAAGACGCGCATGACAGGTGGCCCAGTCCTAACCGGCTGATCATTCTCTACTTTATCGCTATTCATTGACGGATCCCTACAATGAGCCAAGTGACTAATCCCGACCTGCCGCTTCCCACGCCTCGCTCCTTTGATTCAAAGAAGCTCGCGGCCGATATTCTTGAAAAGCTGACCTATACTGTCGGCAAGGACACGATCGTTGCCGAACCGCATGATTGGCTTCGCGCCATCAGCCTGACGGTGCGCGACCGCATCGTTGACAAGTGGATGGAATCCACCCGTCAGGCCTATGACACCGGCGCCAAGCGGGTCTATTACCTCTCGCTCGAATTTCTGATCGGACGCCTTCTGCGCGATGCAATCTCCAACATGGAGATGGTCGAGCAGATCAATGAAGCGCTTGAGCATCTGAATGTTTCGCTGGTCGAAATCGCCAAGCTTGAGCCTGATGCGGCACTTGGCAATGGCGGCCTTGGCCGGTTGGCAGCCTGCTTCATGGAAAGCCTCGCCACGGTTGACGTCCCTGCCTATGGCTATGGCATTCGCTATGTGAACGGCCTTTTCCGTCAGGAAATCGCCGATGGCTGGCAGGTCGAACTGCCGGAAACCTGGCTTGCGCATCGCAACCCCTGGGAATTCCACCGCCGCGAGGCCGCCTATGAAATCAATTTCGGCGGAACGGTCGACATCGTCGAAAAGGCAGGTGATGAACCGAAATATGTCTGGAAGCCTGCCGAACGCATGCTGGCGGAGGCCTATGACACACCGGTCGTCGGCTGGCGCGCCAAGCGCATCAACACGCTGCGCCTTTGGTCGGCCAAGGCCATCGACCCGATCCTGCTCGACAAGTTCAATGCCGGTGATCACATCGGTGCATTGCAGGAAAGCACCAAGGCGGAAACACTGACCCGCGTTCTCTATCCGGCTGATGCAAATCCCGCCGGGCAGGAACTGCGCCTGCGTCAGGAGTATTTCTTCTCCTCTGCCTCGTTGCAGGACGTATTGCGCCGCCATATGGAGCAGTTCAAGGATATCATGCTGCTGCCGGAAAAGGTGGCGATCCATCTGAACGACACCCATCCCGCGATTTCCGTTGTCGAGATGATGCGGCTTTTGATCGACAAATATGACGTTGAATTTGACACCGCATGGGATCTGACAACCAAAGTCTTTGCCTATACCAACCATACGCTTCTGCCGGAAGCGCTGGAAAGCTGGCCGGTGCCGCTGTTTGAACGGCTGTTCCCCCGCCTGATGCAGCTGGTCTATGCCATCAATGCCAAAATCCTGGTCAAGGCCCGCAAGGAGAGCAGTGCTGCCGATGACGCAATCCGCTCGATCTCGCTGATCGACGAAGGCGGCGAGCGCCGCGTGCGCATGGGCAATCTCGCCTTCCTCGGCTCGCATTCTGTCAATGGCGTCTCAGCGCTGCATACCGAGCTGATGAAGGAAACGGTGTTCTACAATCTGCACCGCCTTTACCCGGACCGGATCAACAACAAGACCAATGGCATCACCCCCAGGCGTTGGCTGAACGAGTGCAATCCGAAGCTCACCGCCCTCATCCGCGATGCGATCGGTGACGGGTTCCTTGATGATCTGGAAAGACTTCAGGACCTCAACAATCTTGCGGAAGATTCGAGCTTCCAGGAGAAATTCGCCGCCATCAAATATGAGAACAAGATGGTTCTGGCGCGTGAGATCGGCAACCGGCTTGGAACGCGGATTGATCCAGCGGCCATGTTCGATATCCAGATCAAGCGCATTCACGAATATAAGCGCCAGCTTCTCAATATTATCGAAGCGGTCGCGCTTTATGATCAGATCCGCTCCCATCCCGAAATGGACTGGGTGCCGCGGGTCAAGCTCTTCGCCGGCAAGGCCGCGCCGAGCTATCACAATGCCAAGCTGATCATCAAACTGGCCAACGATGTTGCCCGGGTCATCAACAATGATCCGTCCGTACGCGGATTGCTGAAAGTCGTCTTCATTCCGAACTACAACGTCTCCACCGCCGAGGTGATGATCCCGGCAGCAGACCTTTCGGAACAGATCTCGACCGCCGGCATGGAGGCATCCGGCACCGGAAACATGAAATTCGCTCTCAATGGTGCGCTGACCATCGGCACGCTGGACGGTGCGAATGTGGAGATGCGTGACTGGGTCGGCGCGGACAACATCGTCATCTTCGGCATGACCGCCGACGAAGTCGACAAGGCCAGAGCCGAAGGGCACAATCCGCGCGAGATCATCGAAGGCTCGCGCGAGCTTTCCCAGGCGCTGAACGCAATTTCCTCCGGCGTCTTCTCGCATGATGATCCTGATCGCTACAAGGACCTGATTGGCGGCCTCTATGACCATGACTGGTTCATGGTCGCAGCCGATTTTGATGCCTATGCGGCGGCCCAGCGCGAGGTGGACGCGATCTGGACAGATAAGGCGGCCTGGAATGCCAAGGCCATACGCAACACCGCCCGCATGGGCTGGTTCTCGTCGGATCGCACGATCCGGCAATATGCACGGGAGATCTGGAGAGCTTGATGAAAAAGCCGGAATCCAAAAGTCCGGACAAGGAGCGGGGCGACACCCCGTCGCGGGAGGACATCGACAGAATTCTGGATGCCACACATTGGGACCCCTTCGCAGTCCTCGGCATCCAGCAGACGGCAGGCGGCGGTCACGTCGCCCGCTGTTTCATTCCCGGCGCGGAAAAAGTCGAGGCGTTCAGCCTCGACGGTACCGCGCTCGGTACTCTGAAATGTCTTGATCCAGCCGGTTTCTTCGCCGGTCCTGTCTCCCTCAACAGCTTTGTCCCGGTTCGCTATCGCGCCACCCGCGCCGATGTCGAGTGGACCGTCACTGACCCTTACAGTTTCTGGCCCGTTCTCGGACCGATGGATGATTATTTCGTCCGCGAGGGCTCGCATCTGAGACTGTTCGACAAGCTTGGTGCCCGCCCCATGGTGCATCAGGGCGTTGCCGGTTATCACTTCGCGGTCTGGGCGCCAAATGCCAAGCGCGTTTCCGTTGTTGGCGACTTCAACAACTGGGATGGACGGCGTCACATGATGCGGCTCAGACGCGATTCCGGCGTCTGGGAGACCTTCGCCCCCGATGTCATCGATGGCTCGGCCTACAAGTTCGAGATCATCGGTCCCAACGGTAATGTGCTGCCCCTGAAGGCCGATCCCTTTGCAAGGCGCAGCGAATTACGGCCGAAGACCGCCTCGATCACAGCACCGGAACTGAAGCAGAAGTGGGATGATGCTGCCCACCGCAAATATTGGGGTACCACCGACAAGCGTCGACAGCCCATGGCGATCTACGAAGTGCATCCGGGTTCCTGGCAGCGCGGCGACGACGGCTCGTTCCTCACCTGGGACGAGCTCGGTGACCGGCTGATCCCCTATTGCGTCGATATGGGCTTCACCCATATCGAGTTCCTGCCGGTTTCCGAATATCCCTATGATCCCTCCTGGGGCTACCAGACCACCGGGCTTTATGCGCCGACGGCGCGCTTCGGCGAACCTGAAGGCCTCGCCCGTTTCGTCAATGGCTGCCACAAGGTCGGCATCGGCGTCATCCTTGACTGGGTACCGGCGCATTTTCCAACCGATGAACACGGGCTGAGGCAGTTCGACGGCACTGCCCTTTATGAGCATGCCGATCCGCGCCAGGGCTTCCATCCGGACTGGCACACGGCCATCTATAATTTCGGCCGCACAGAGGTCGCCTCCTTCCTGCTCAACAACGCGCTTTACTGGGGCGAAATATTCCATGTCGACGGATTGCGCGTCGATGCGGTGGCCTCGATGCTCTATCTCGACTATTCGCGTAAGCATGGCGAATGGGTGCCGAATGAATATGGCGGCAATGAAAATCTCGCCGCCGTACGTTTCCTGCAGGAAACCAACAAGGCGGTCTACGGCCAGCATCCGGAAATGATGACGATAGCCGAGGAATCGACCGCCTGGCCCAAGGTATCCCAGCCGGTGCATGAAGGTGGCCTTGGCTTCGGTTTCAAATGGAATATGGGGTTCATGCATGACACCCTGTCCTATCTGGCGCGCGAGCCGATCCATCGCCGTCACCACCACACGGAAATCACTTTCGGCCTGCTCTACGCCTTCACCGAGAATTTTGTGTTGCCGCTTTCGCATGACGAAGTGGTGCATGGAAAGGGCTCGCTGATTGCCAAGATGGCCGGTGACGACTGGCAGAAATTCGCCAATCTGCGCGCCTATTACGCCTTCATGTGGGGCTATCCAGGCAAGAAACTGCTGTTCATGGGGCAGGAATTTGCCCAGTGGAGCGAATGGAGCGAGGCGCGCGCGCTCGACTGGAACCTGCTGCAATATCCGATGCACGAAGGTGTCAGGCGGCTGGTGCGCGATCTCAACTTCACCTACCGGGCCAAACCGGCACTTCATGCCCGCGATTGCGAGCCGGAAGGCTTTGAATGGCTGATCGTTGATGATCACGAGAATTCTGTCTTCGCCTGGCAGCGCAAGGCACCAGGCGAAAAACCTGTGATCGTGATCTGCAATTTCACGCCGGTCGTGCGCGATTTCTACAATGTGCCGCTGCCCAAGGCCGGTCTCTGGCGTGAGATTCTCAATACAGATGCTGAAATCTATGGCGGCAGCGGCAAGGGAAATGGCGGCCGCGTGCGCGCCGAGGTTCAGGGCGACGGCGCAATCACTGCAAGCGTGACCCTGCCGCCGCTGGCGACAATCATGCTTGAACCAGAATGAGATGCGGGAGGATGGAATGAACAACCGACATAGTCACCCACTGGCCCGTGACGCGATGGCCTATGTGCTGGCCGGCGGCCGCGGCAGCCGGCTGAAGGAACTGACCGATACGCGCGCCAAACCGGCCGTCTACTTCGGCGGCAAGGCGAGGATCATCGATTTTGCGCTGTCAAACGCCCTCAATTCCGGCATTCGCCGCATTGGCGTTGCGACCCAATACAAGGCTCACTCGCTGATCCGTCATCTGCATCTCGGCTGGAACTTCTTCCGCCCGGAACGCAACGAAAGCTTCGATGTCCTGCCGGCTTCGCAGCGCGTGTCCGAAACCCAGTGGTATGAAGGCACCGCCGACGCCGTCTATCAAAACCTCGACATCATCGAATCCTATAACCCGGAATATATGATCATTCTGGCTGGCGATCACGTCTACAAGATGGACTATGAACTGATGCTGCGCCAGCATGTGGACAAGGGCGCAGACATCACCATCGGATGCCTGGAAGTGCCGCGCGACGAGGCCCGCGGCTTTGGCGTGATGCATGTCGACGAAAATGACCTGATCGTCGATTTTGTCGAAAAACCAGCCGATCCGCCCGGCATCCCCGGCAATGAGGACATGTCGCTTGCCTCGATGGGCATCTATGTCTTCAAGACCAGCTTTCTCGCCGAATGCCTGCACCGCGATGCGGCCGACCCGACATCAAGCCGCGATTTTGGCAAGGATATCGTTCCCTATATCGTCAAGCACGGCAAGGCGATCGCCCACCGCTTCTCAAAATCCTGCGTGCGCTCCAGCCAGGAAAAACAGTCCTACTGGCGCGATGTCGGAACAGTGGATGCCTATTGGCAGGCCAATATCGATCTGACGGCAATCGTCCCCGAACTTGACATTTATGACAAATCCTGGCCGATCTGGACCTATTCGGAAATCACCCCGCCAGCGAAATTCGTTCATGACGATGAAAACCGCCGCGGCTCGGCCATTTCCTCAGTTGTCTCCGGCGACTGCATCATTTCCGGTTCTCAGCTCTACAAGAGCCTGCTGTTCACCGGTGTCAGAGCCAACTCCTATTCCCGCCTTGAAGGCGCCGTCATCCTTCCGCAGGTTCATATCGGACGCCATGCCCGGCTCAAAAATGTGGTGATTGATCACGGCGTCCAGATCCCCGAAGGTCTGGTCGTTGGCGAGGATCCCGAACTCGATACAAAGCGCTTCAGGCGGACGGATAACGGCATCTGCCTGATCACACAGACGATGATCGACAAACTGGAAAAGTGAAGAAATGAAGGTACTTTCCGTCGCCTCGGAGATATATCCCCTTATCAAGACCGGCGGCCTTGCTGATGTGGTCGGTGCACTGCCTTTGGCTTTGACCGGCTTTGGCGTTGAAACCCGGACAATCATTCCCGGCTATCCGGCGGTGATGAAGGCGATTGATGCAGCGGAACCCTGCCTGGAAATTCCAAACCTGCTCGGCGAACCGGCGAAGATCTTTGCCGCGCACCATGCCGGTCTTGATCTTCTGGTGGTCGATGCCCCGGCCTATTTCAACCGCTTCGGCAACCCCTATAATGCCTCGACCGGCGAAGGCTATTCCGATAACTGGCGCCGTTTTGCCGCCTTTTCCAAGGCCGCAGCCATGGTCGCGGAAGGTGTTCTTGGCGACTGGGCGCCTGATGTCGTGCATGTCCATGACTGGCAGGCGGCGATGGTGCCGATCTATATGCGCTTTTCCGATGTGCCGGAAAAACCCTCCGTGCTTACCATTCATAATATCGCGTTTCAGGGTCAGTTCGATCCGACGATTTTCCCCTATCTGCAACTGCCGGCCCATGCCATGGCCGTTGACGGAGTCGAATATTACGGCGCGGTCGGGTTCCTGAAGGGCGGGCTGCAATCGGCCTGGGCCGTCACCACCGTCAGCCCGACCTATGCCGAGGAGATCCAGACGCCGCAATATGGCATGGGGCTGGAAGGCCTCATCTCCGTGCGCTCGGATACGGTGAGCGGCATCGTCAACGGCATCGATACCGATGTCTGGGACCCGGAGACCGACGATACGATCGTCAAGCCCTATAATGTTTCCAAGCTGCGCCAGCGCGCCAAGAACCGCGACATTGTCGGCGAGCGTTTCGGGCTCGACAATGATGACGCACCGATCTTCTGCGTCGTTTCGCGGCTGACCTGGCAGAAAGGCATGGACCTTCTGGCCGAAGCGATCGACGAACTGGTGGCGCTCGGCGGCAAGCTCGCCGTTCTCGGCACCGGTGAGCATCACCTGGAACAGGCCTTTCTGGATGCAGTGCGCCGCCATCCCGGCCGGGTCGGCGTGATCATCGGCTATGACGAAAAACTGTCGCACATGCTGCAGGCCGGAGCCGACGCCATAGTCATCCCGTCGCGTTTCGAACCTTGCGGTCTGACCCAGCTCTACGGCCTTCGCTATGGCTGCGTGCCGGTTGTCGCCCGCACCGGCGGCCTGGCGGACACGGTGATCGATGCCAATCCCGCAGCCCTTTCGGCCAATGCTGCGACCGGTATCGTCTTCGCCCCGGTAGAGACGGGAACCCTGATCCGCGCAATCCGCCGTACAATCCGGCTTTATTCCGAAAAGAAGGTCTGGAGCCAGATCCAGAAACAGGGCATGAAGTCGGATGTCTCCTGGGATGCCAGTGCAGCCCTTTATTTTGACCTTTATTCCAAACTCAAGCCTATGGCGACTTGAACCATGACCATAACCGTTTCGACCACGCCCTTTTCAGACCAGAAGCCCGGCACATCGGGCCTGCGCAAGAAAGTTCCGGTATTTGCCCAGCCGCATTATGCGGAGAACTTCATCCAGTCGATCTTCGATTCCCTTGAGGGGTTTGAAGGCAAGACGCTGGTGATCGGCGGAGATGGCCGCTATCTCAACCGTACCGTCATTCAGACGGCGATCCGCATGGCCTCGGCCAATGGCTTCGGCAAGGTTATGGTCGGACAGGGCGGCATATTGTCGACGCCGGCTGCATCGAACATGATCCGCAAATATGGCGCTTTCGGCGGCATCATCTTGTCCGCCAGCCATAATCCCGGCGGGCCGGAGGAAGATTTCGGCATCAAATACAATACCGGCAATGGCGGACCGGCCCCGGAAAAGATCACCGATGCAATCTTCGCCCGCTCGAAATCCATCGACAGCTTCAAGATTGCAGAAACACCCGACCTGCCGCTGGATGAGATCGGCACCTATGATGTCGAGGGCATGGCCGTTGAGGTCTTTGATCCCGTGACGGACTACGCCGCACTGATGGAAGAGCTGTTCGATTTCGACGCCATCCGCAGCATGATCGCCGGCGGCTTCCGCATCGCTTTTGATGCGATGAGCGCTGTCACCGGCCCCTATGCCAAGGAGATCATCGAGAAGCGCCTTGGCGCATCTGAAGGCTCCGTGCGCAATTTCGTGCCGCTGGAAGATTTCGGCGGCCACCACCCGGACCCCAATCTCGTCCACGCCAAAGCACTCTATGATGAGGTGATGAGCGCCGATGGCCCCGATTTCGGCGCTGCTTCCGATGGCGACGGTGACCGGAACATGGTGGTCGGCAAAGGCATTTTCATTACCCCTTCCGACAGTCTCGCCATTCTTGCCGCCAATGCCCATCTGGCACCGGCCTACAAGGCCGGGCTTGCCGGGATCGCCCGTTCAATGCCCACCAGCCAGGCGGCCGACCGCGTGGCCGAGAAACTTGGCATCGGAGCCTATGAAACACCGACGGGCTGGAAATTCTTCGGCAATCTGCTTGATGCGGGCAAGGCAACGCTATGCGGCGAAGAAAGCTTTGGCACCGGCTCGAACCATGTGCGCGAAAAGGACGGGCTGTGGGCGGTTCTGCTGTGGCTCAACATTCTGGCCGTGCGCGCCGAACCGGCACTCGACATCGTCACCGGGCACTGGGCCGAATATGGCCGCAACTATTATTCCCGCCATGACTATGAAGGCATCGACACAGAGGCCGCCAACGCATTGATGGATGCACTGCGCGACAAGCTCGCCATCCTGCCCGGCACCAGCTTCAATGAATTGACAGTAGCCAAGGCAGACGATTTCGCCTATCACGATCCGGTCGACGGCTCTGTCAGCAAGAACCAGGGCGTCAGGATCATGTTCGAAAGCGGATCGCGCGTTGTCTTCCGCCTGTCGGGAACCGGTACATCGGGAGCGACTTTGCGCGTCTATCTGGAACATTTCGAGCCCGACCCCGCCAAGCACGGTGCAGATACGCAGGAAACGCTGTCTGAACTGATTGCCTATGCCGAGCATATTGCTGCCATTGCCAAGCGAACCGGCCGGAATGCCCCGACCGTGATCACCTGAGCGGGAGATGATGACGACATCGCTTCATAAACCGGGCGTCCAGATCAACGATCAGGGCGTCTCATTTTCCGTGTATTCGGAAACGGCAAACGGCATCGAGCTCGTGTTGTTTGACGAAAGCGGCGCGCCTGAAACCCGGCGTCTCCCCATGGCCAGCAGCGACAAGAACCTGTTTCATCTCTTTGTCGAGGGCGTGAAGCCCGGTGCCCGCTATGGCTACCGTGCCTTTGGCCGGTACGAGCCCATGAAGGGGCACTGGTTTGATTCCTCCAAGCTTCTGGTTGACCCCTATGCAAGGGCAATCGACCGCCCTTACCGGTTTGACCAGAAGCTTGTCGAATACGGTGTGGATACGGCCGATGTCACGCCGCGCGCGATTGTCGTCGAAGACCTGCCCGCCTGCCAAACCCATATTCCCTTCCCGACCGGCGGCGTGATCTACGAAGCAAATGTCAAAGCGCTGACGCAACTAAACCGCCATGTGCCTGAAAATATCCGTGGCACGGTAGCAGCCCTCGGGCATCCGGCGGTGATCCGGCATTTGCAGGAGCTTGGCGTAGATGCGGTCGAGCTGATGCCGGTCACGGCATGGATTGACGAGCGCCATCTTGGCCCTCTCAACCTCACCAATGCCTGGGGATACAATCCGGTCACCTTCATGGCGCTTTCGCCGCAGATCTGCCCCGGCGGCATTGCTGAACTCCGCTCAGCCTGCGATGCGCTCCACACGGCTGGCATCGGCGTCATTCTCGATCTCGTCTTCAACCATACCGGTGAGAGCGATCAGTTCGGCGGCACGCTTTCGCTGCGCGGTCTTGATAACGCAACCTATTACCGTCACGCAGATGATGACCGCTCGGTGCTGATCAACGATACAGGCTGCGGAAATACCGTGGCCTGCGACCACCCGGCGGTACGTCAGCTGATCGTCGACAGCCTGCGTTTTTTTGTCCAGTCCGGCGGTGTCGACGGTTTCCGTTTCGATCTTGCCCCCATCCTCGGCCGCAAAGCGACAGGCTTCGAAACCAATTCCGAAACCCTGATCGCCATTCTCACCGATCCGGTGCTGAAAGATCATCTGATGATCGCCGAACCATGGGATATCGGCCCGGGTGGCTATCAGGTTGGTCATTTCCCCGCGCCGTTCCTTGAATGGAACGACAGGGCTCGAGACGATATCCGCAGCTTCTGGCGCGGCGACGGTGGCATGACCGGCAGGCTTGCCGATGCACTGGCCGGTTCATCACACCTGTTTTCCCATCACGGCGCCAAAGCAACGCGATCCGTCAATTTTATCGCCGCCCATGACGGCTTCACGCTCAGCGATGTCACCGCCTATGCGCACAAGCACAACGGCGCCAATGGCGAGCATAATCGCGACGGCCATGACGAGAACCATTCATGGAATAACGGCATAGAGGGCGAAACTGACAACCCGATCGTCAATGAAAGACGGCTTCAGGACGTGAAAGCCCTGCTTTCAAGCCTGTTTATTTCACGCGGCGCAATCATGCTGAAAGCCGGCGATGAAGCAGGACACAGCCAGGGCGGCAATAATAACGCCTATTGCCAGGACAATGAAATCACCTGGCTTGACTGGGACCGGTTCGACCGTGAACTGATAGAGCATACGGCAATGCTGAGTGCATTGCGCAAGCGTTTTTCTGTCTTTTCGGAGACCGGCTTCTTCAGCCAGAAAGACGTCGAATGGCTGCGTCCGGATGGTAAACCGATGGAAACAGCGGACTGGGAAAACCCGAATTGCGATTGCTTGAGCATGGTGCTGCACACCATTGATCGCAAGAGCGGCCACAAGACACGCCTCGCCGTACTGATCAACCGCTCGCACGACAAAACGGCCTTCGACCTTCCTGTTATCGACGATCACGGCTGGCATCTCCTACTCAATGAAGCCGGGAATTCGATCGAGATCGCTCTTGAACCGCGATCCGTATCGTTTTATGCGGAAGAATTGAATGACACCAATGCGCAAACGGCGCTAGATCAAGATTAATCCGGCAAAACAGCGCCGCTCTTGCACGTGAAGGACAGACATGCCCGAGGAAATTGCGCTTGCCGAGGTCAGGGACCTTGTCGGGCAGGAAGTTGGTGTGTCGCGGTGGTTCACCGTCGATCAATCGATGATCGATACCTTTGCCGATGCAACGCTTGACCACCAGTTCATTCACACAGATCCGCAGCGTGCCAGCGCCGAAACGCCCTTTGGCGGCACGATCGCCCACGGTTTTCTTACCCTGTCGCTGCTTTCGGCCATGAATTTTGACTGCGTGCCGCGCGTGCGCGAACAGACCATGGGCATCAATTTCGGCTTCGACAAGGTGCGATTCATGGCCCCGGTCAAGTCCGGCGCACGCGTGCGCGGCCATTTCGTGCTGCGCGAAGCGCGGTTTCGCGGCGCGGAGCTTCTGTCGATCGGCTACGGTGTGACGGTCGAGATCGAAAATGAACGCAAGCCGGCACTGACGGCCGACTGGATCACGCTCATCCAGTTCCCGGCAAATGCGCGACCTGTAGACGCTTGATCAGACGCGCGCGGCATCCCGTGCGCCTTCATCCAGAAGCGCGAAGACATAGGACGCAAAAGAGCGCCAGCACTCGATGTGATAGCGCTCCGTTCCGACCCGGTAGAGCACGATCTCAGCCTTGCCGAGAACGGTGCGGGTGACTTTTCCCACCGGAAAGACCCGATCGCGCAGATCCATCGGGCAAGCAAAGGAAAGAGCCGACGCCGCGCCTGGCCCCTCCAGCAGTATGGCGGCATTGCGATGCGAAACATCGACGGCGGCATGGGCTTCAACAACCCTCGAGCACAGGCTGGCGAGATCGGCCTCATCCGTATCGATCACCAGCCATTCATCCGGCCCGAGCCAGAAGGCAGTCCGCGCACCTGCCACAGACGACCGTCCGGGAGAGACAGGAAGCGCAAGCCCGAGCGCCTGAGACAGGGCATCAACAGCGTCGGGTCCGGCGCGCAGCGAAATGCGGCTGGCCGGTTTTGCCGCCGAGAGCCGCGCGACCTTTGAGCCGCCATAGATGTCATCCAGAACGACGTCGCGTTCCATTGCACCAAGATCAGCCATGGATGCGGCTCCCTTCCCTGTCATAGAATATCGTGTCGCAGATCTCGACGGCGATCGGCCCGTCCGGCATGGCGACATGGAGTGTTTCGCCGATCCGGCTATGCCCGCCTTCAATCAACGCCATGGCGATGCCGGAGCCGCAGTTTTCCGACCAGTAGGACGAGGTGACATGGCCGAGCGGTTTCACCCGGCTGGCGCCAGGATCGGCGACCAGATGCGCGCCCTCTTCCAGAACCGTCTTCGGATTGCGAGGCTTCAGCCCGACAAGCTGCTTGCGGTCCGCTTTCACCAGATCGGGACGTTTGAGCCCGCGAATGCCGACGAAATCGGCCTTCTTCTTCGAAACAGCCCAGCCAAGTCCGGCATCAAACGGCGTCACCGTGCCATCGGTATCCTGCCCGACGATGATATAGCCCTTCTCCGCCCGAAGCACATGCATGGTCTCGGTGCCATAGGCACAGCCGCCGACGGCTGCAACCCGCTCATGCACGGCCTTCCACACGGAAAGCCCGTAATCGGCAGGTACATTGATTTCGTAGCCAAGCTCACCGGTGAAGGAGACACGGAACAGCCGGGCCGGTAGCCCGGCAAAACGGCATTCGGCAATGCTCATATGCGGGAAGGCCTCGGCTGAGAGATCGAGCCCTTCGACAAAGGGGGCAATGATCTCACGGGCCTTCGGCCCCTGCACAGCGATCACCGCCCATTGCTCGGTCGTCGAGCTCAGCCAGACTTTCAGATGCGGGAACTCGGTCTGGAGATAATCCTCCATGTGATTGAGCACGCGTGGTGCACCACCGGTTGTCGTCGTCACATGGAAACGGTCCGGGCCGATCCGGCCTACAACACCATCATCATAGATGAAGCCATCCTCGCGCAGCATCAGGCCATAGCGGCACTTGCCGGGCTTCAGCGTCGACCAGGCATTGGAATAGAGCAGGTTCATGAAGGCTTCGGCGTCGGGGCCAGCCACTTCGATCTTGCCAAGCGTGGAGGCGTCGAAAATACCGGCCGTCCTGCGCACTGTGACACATTCGCGATCCACCGCCTGATGCTGGGTTTCGCCAGCGCGCGGGAAATACCAGGCGCGCTTCCAGTTGCCGACATCTTCGAAGGCGGCCCCTTCTGCCTCTGCCCAGTCATGGATCGCCGTCTTGCGCGCCGGATCGAACAGATCGCCGCGCGAATGGTTGATCAGCGTGCCGAAGGTAACCGGCGTAAACGGCTGACGGAAGGTGGTAAGCCCCACCTGCGGGATCGGCCGGTCCAGCATCTCTGCCGCAATCGCAAGGCCGTGCATATTGGAAAGCTTGCCCTGATCGGACGCCATGCCATTGGTGGTGAAGCGCTTGATATGCTCGATCGAAGCCATGCCCTCATGCACCGCCTGGCGGATATCCTTGGCGCAGACGTCATGCTGATAGTCGATAAAGGCCTTCACATGATCGTCCGGCCCTGCGCCATCTGCCGCGCCCAGCATGCCGCCGGTCCAGACATGGACGGCCTCAGCCGTCACCGACAGGTCGCCACCGCCTGCCGCGACCGATTCGGCAATCAGCGCGCCAAGCGCGTCGGTACCGTTGCAGGCACCGACAGAAACGGAATTCTGCACGTGAAGATTGGGCAGGAAACGCTGGTTTTCGGCATCAAAAGCCAGTTTGCCACGCGACTGCGAGAAGAGATGAACCGACGGCGTCCAGCCGGCCGACGTCACCAGCGCATCAACGCGGATATCGCGCGTTTTGCCACTGCCCGGCGCGCGCACGGCAATGGAAGAAATCCTGAGCCGCCCCTTGGTGCCGACAACCGCGTGATCTGTCAAAACCTCGATGCCAAGCGCGGCCGCCTCGGAAAGAAGCCCCTCGCCCGGTGCAGCGCGGGTATCGATGATGGCGGCGATGTCCACACCGGCACGCTTGAGGTCAAATGCGGTTTCATAGGCGCTGTCATGGGCGGTATAGACACCGACGCGGCGACCGACGGTAACACCGAAATGATTGAGATAGGTGCGCGCTGCCGATGACAGCATGATGCCCGGCCGGTCATTCTCGCCGAACACCATCGGCCGTTCGATCATGCCGGTCGCCAGGATCACCTTACCCGCTCTGACCTGCCAGAGCCGCTCACGCGGACCAGATGCCTTGTCACCGGGCAGGTGATCGGTCAGGCGCTCGGTGAGCGCGACGAAATTGTGGTTGTAGTAGCCGAAAGCGGTGGTGCGGGTCATGAAACGCACATTGGGCATGGCAGCAAGTTCCGCCGCCTTTTCCTGCGCCCATTCATAACCCGGCCTGCCGTCGACAGTCGTAGATGTGTCGAAATGGAAGGCGCCACCGGCCTCTGCCTGCTCGTCGCAAAGGATAACATCGGCACCGGTGGCGGCAGCTGACAGCGCCGCCGTGAGCCCGGCAAGACCGGCACCGACCACCAGCACATCGCAATGGGCGAAGCGGTTGCCATAGCTGTCGGGATCTTCTTCCTTTGGCGCCACGCCGAGGCCCGCTGCATGCCGGATCACGGGCTCGTAGAGCTTGTGCCAGGCAATCCGCGGCCACATGAAGGTCTTGTAGTAGAAGCCGGCGATAAAGAAGGGCGAGAGATAGTCATTCACCGCACCGACATCGAAAGAAAGCGACGGCCAGCGGTTTTGCGAACCGGCGATCATGCCGTCAAAGACTTCCTGCACAGTACCGCGCACATTGGGCTGGCTGCGCGCGCCATCTCGGGAAATATCAAACAGTGCATTCGGCTCTTCAGGTCCCGCTGTCAGAAAGCCGCGCGGCCGATGGTATTTATAGGAGCGGCCGACCAGATGCACCCCGTGAGCCAGGAGCGCTGCGGCCAGCGTATCACCTGCCAGCGCGGTATAATGCGTACCATCGAAGGAAAAACGCGCGGTTTTGGCCGGTGTCAGCCGGCCCTTGCCGGCAATGCGAAACGCCCCGCTCATGCCTTTTTCTCCTCAAGCTGAAATGCAGCCAGATCCGGTTTAGGCTCGCCCGCCTTGTAGGTCAGCAGGATGCGGTCGCTCACCGTGTCACGCACGGCATTGAAGAAACGTCCGCATCCATGGCGATGGCGCCAGCGCTCGAAATGCAGCCCCTTCGGATTGGTCCGCATGAAGAAGTATTCGGCAAATTCGGCATCGGAAACGTCGGCGATAGCCTCCGGCCTCGCAATATGGGCTTCGCCGGCAGCGGCAAATTCCAGCTCGCTTCTTTCTTCTTCACAATAGGGGCAACGGATCAGCAGCATTCTACATTCCCTTGAGTTCGGGCAGCGTATCGGGGATCGCAATCAGGGCATCAAGCAGTTCGCGGGGCGCCTCAAGCGGCGGCAAATGGCCGGCATCCGGCAGATGATGCAGTGGCACGCCGATCTTGGCGGCCAGCGCCCTTCCGCGTTCCAGCGGGATCCACGGATCCTTCTCACCCCAGATCAGCGTGACCGGGCAATCAATATCGCCAAGCTTCGGCTCGAAGGCGCGGGTGAGCGATTGATCCGCATGGGCAAACTGATTGTAGAAGCTCACCTGCCCTTCCGGCGACATCCAGGGCAGAACCAGCTCATGCAGATCGGTCTCGGCGATCTCGCCGACCAGGGCCGAGCGAATATAGGCCTCGACAATGGCCGCATGAATGTGATGCGGCAAGGGCCTGAAGGCATCCACATGGCGACCGACGTGATCAAAAAATTCAGAGCCCCAGGGGCTGAGCGCAACACAGTTCATCAAGATCAGATTGGTGAAGGCGACGCCGTCAAGAAGATGGGCGCGCAACGCCACGGCACCGCTCAGATCATGCGCCCAGACGGTTGGCTTATCGATTTCCCAGATATCAAGCATTTCCGCAAAGACTTTCGCCTGTACATCAATGCCGGTCGCCTGCCCCTCTTTCTTCTCCGACCGGCCATAACCCGGCATGTCGTACCAGTAGACGCTATAGCCATGGCTCAGCGACAGCAGAACGCGGTGCCATATGAATGACGACCACGGCCAGCCATGGGCCAGCACCAGCGGCGGGCCGCTGCCTGCCGATCCCCACACCACGTTACCGGCACTTGTTTCTGCTTTTTTGTTGACACTCCAGAGCATTTCATCCTCCCTCAATGCGCAACGGCAGCCGCCGCCGCTTCGTCAATCAGACGGCCGCTATTATAGCGCTCAAGGGTCAATCCTGCAGCAAGGGGATGTGGTGCACCGCGTGCAATCAGATGGGCGAAGAGATGGGCGGACCCCGGCGTCGCCTTGAAACCGCCGGTACCCCAGCCGCAATTGACGAAAAGCCCCGGCACAGGCGTTACACTCTGGATCGGCGAACGGTCGGGTGTATTGTCGGTGATGCCGCCCCACTGGCGCATCATCTTGACCCGGCGGAAGACCGGGAACAGCTCGCAGATCGCATCCAGCGTGTGGGTGATGATCTGCAATCCGCCGGTTTGGGAATAGGAATTATATTGATCCGTCCCTGCGCCGATCACCAGTTCACCCTTGTCTGACTGGGAGATATAGGCATGAACCGTGTTCGACATGACGACACAGGGGAAAATCGGCTTCAGCGGCTCGGACACCAGCGCCTGCAACGGCTGACTTTCCAGCGGCAGGCGGACATCGGCCATCGCCATGACCACCGAATTATGACCCGACGCAGAAACGCCGATCTTCTTCGCGCCGATAAACCCGCGCGAGGTCTCAACCCCGATAACTGCGCCATCGGCACCGCGACGGATTCCGGTAACCTCACAGTTCTGGATGATGTGGACACCACGGTCAGAGGCTGCGCGGCCATAGCCCCAGACAACGGCATCATGGCGCGCCGTGCCGCCACGTCGCTGCAGCGCAGCACCATTGATGGGGTAGCGAGCACCTGCGGAAATATCCAGCGGCGGACAGAAAGCCTTGGCCTCTTCAGGGCTCAGCCACTCATTATCAATACCGTAAAGCCGGTTGACATGGACATGACGCATGAAGGACTGGCGATCATGCTGGTTATGCGACAGCATCAGCACGCCACGCGGCGAATACATGACATTGTAATTGAGATCGAGCGACAGCCCCTCCCAGAGCTTCATCGAATGCTCGAAAATGTCCATGCTTTCCGGATAGAGATAGTTGGACCGGACAATCGTGGTGTTTCGACCTGAATTGCCGCCGCCGATCCAGCCTTTCTCGATCACCGCGACATTGGTGATTCCATGTTCCTTGGCAAGATAATAGGCCGCGCCCAGACCATGGCCGCCGCCGCCGATGATGATGACATCATATTCGGACTTCGGCTCCGGCGAGGCCCAGTGCTTTTCCCACCCCTTGTGGGAACGCATCGCCTCACGCGCCAGTGCGAAAACCGAATATTTGCGCATATGCTCGCCTCCGTCCGTGCCTGACCTGTCAAAAGGCCCTTTCCACTCAAGAGAAAGCAAATCCAAAGACGACGCAACGGTCTTTTTGCGACGCTTTTGCAACCCGTCTTTGACATTGGCAGCTCAGCCATGCGACACATTCTCCCATGCTGGCACCCATGCGGAGGCCCATGATGGCCCCACTACCGTGCCAAACAGGCATCCAGCCCTTTGCCGCCCCTGCGACCACCGCCACAGGCCCGCCAGAGACAAGAAAATGGCTTCTCCCCCTGATTCTTCGGCGATGCGGACATGGGAAGACTGGACATAGGCGTCACGATCTGTTATTCGCGGCGCCAGTTGCAAGGACATGGGCCCTTGCGTTGATGATATTTGACGCCCGAAGCTGCGGCTGATGCTGAACGCGGGCACACCAAACCAAAGGATCGGGATACACGTGCAAGTACTTGTCCGCGACAATAACGTTGATCAGGCTCTCCGCGCTCTCAAGAAGAAGATGCAGCGCGAGGGTATCTTCCGCGAAATGAAGATGCGCGATTACTATGAAAAGCCGTCGCAGAAGCGCGCCCGCGAAAAGGCAGAAGCCATTCGCCGCGTTCGCAAGCTGGCTCGCAAGCGCGCCATTCGCGAAGGCCTGATTTCGCGCTAAGTGTTGCCCGACGACACGGTTGATTGTCGATTCGGCGGGAGCGTCTTGCCCCCGCCTTTTTCTTTGCTATTGCTTGGTTCGCACCGCCTGCTTCACGCCGTGAACTGTTTTCACTTTGCGTGACCGGGTAACTCAATCACAGGTCCAAGAGATATATCGAGATGACAGCAGTAATGATCAGGCAAAATGGCAGTAACCGGTTCAAGCTGGCACGGGGCGTTCTGATCATCGGCGTTGCGGCGCTTCTGGCCTCCTGCCAGTCCGCCACCATGAACGACAATGTCATCGCGATCGACTCGACTCAGGGCTCGCAGCAGAATATCGCCTCACTATCGGCCGTCATCGCAAGCGACCCGAACAATCCGGCAGGCTACAATGTTCGCGGTTCCGCCTATGGCCGCGCCGGGGATACACGCCGCGCCATGGATGACTTCAACCAGGCAATCAAGCTGAACCCGCAATATTACCAGGCCTATGCCAATCGTGCGCTGATGGAACGCAGCATTGGCAAGCAGATGGATGCGCTGAACGACTATAACAAGGCGCTCCAGATCAATCCGAATTACGACGTTGCCTATATCGGCCGCGGCAATCTCTACCGTGAAGCCGGCCAGGACAACGATGCCTTTGCCGATTTCTCCCGCGCCATTGACCTGAACACGACTGATCCGCGCGCCTATCACAATCGCGGCCTGATCGAACAGAAGCGCGGCCAGCAGGAGCAGGCCATCGCCGACTTCACCATCGCCATCTCGCTGTCGCCGAAATCACCGCAGCCCTATAATGGTCGCGGCGTTTCCTATCTGGCGCTGAATGATGACGCCAATGCCAAGGCCAATTTCGACAAGGCGCTTTCACTTGACCAGACGATTGCTGAAAGCTGGGCCAATGTCGGTCTGATCTACGAGCGTGAAGGTGATTTCCAGAAGGCCGCCAGCTATTATCAGAAGGCCAAGAGCCTCGATCCGACCTATCAGCCGGCCATTCAGGGGATCGCGCGCACGCTTGGCAATGGCGCCTGAGACATATTGCAACCGATACGGCTGAGACGAGTAACGAACCCGCTTGCAGCGATGCCGGCGGGTTTTTGATGCGCCTTGCCAGGCGCATCGTTCAGATCGAAACCACTTCGAGCAGTTCGATCCGATTGCCGAAGGGATCGTCGACATAAATGCGTTTTATGCCGGGAAGATCGATATCCTTTGTGAAGCTGACCTGCTTTTCGCTCAGCCGCGCCATCATCATCTCGAGAGAGCCAACCCGAAGGGCCGGATGGGCTTTTTTTGCGGGCTGAAACGGGGTTTCAACCCCGAGATGGAGGCGGATCGGTCCCGACTCAAACCAGCAACCGCCGCGATGGCGCAACTGTTCAGGCTTTTCGATTTCACCAAACCCGAGAATGTCACGATAGAAGCCGCGCGCCGCCTGTTCCCCGCCTTCCGGCATGGCAAGCTGCACATGGTGAAGCTCCAGCAACATGATCTCACTCCCTTCAGACTGACGCGGTCAGATCCGGAAAATCACCTGAGATCCAGATTGACCGACATGGTAAAACCTTTGCTGTTGCCGGAATAGGCCCCGGTGGGAAAGGCCGGAAACGGCCCGGCACGCCCGGCACGCTGCAGCACAATGCCATCAATCTCACTATTGCCGGAGCCTCGTGTCAGCCGGATGCTGTCAACACGGCCTGAGCGATCAAGCACGATGCGCAGCGCAACGGTTGCCTTGAGCTGCTCGCCGATCCTTGAATAATAGCGCGACGGCGAAATGGCACGGGCAAGACGTCTCTGGATCCTGCCTTCATAATTGGAGCGTGCCGCCTGTCCGGCACCGGATGCGTCAGCACTCTGACGCGCCGCATCAGCAGCCTTGCCATTCTTTTCACCGGTAGCAACACCGCGGCGAGCATCGGCTTCAGCCTGGCCACCATTGCCGCGGCTGGCGGTTTGTGGCTTTGGCTGCGCCGCCTGTCTGGTGGGTTTTGTAACCCGCTTTTGCGGCTCAGGCGCATTTTTGCGCGGCGACGGCGTGGGTGTTGGCGGCGCATCGGGCAGCGGCAGGGCATCCGCCATCGCAACATCATCCGGCACTTCGGCCGTAATTGCCGCCGCTTCTGCCGGCTGAACGGGCTGGAGCACTTCTGTTTCAACCGGTTTTGTCGGTTCTGCCGCTGGCGTTTCGGCGGTGGCCGTCTTCGGCTGTGGCGGGGGAGCTGGAGCTGGAGCTGGCGGCACCGCATCGTCGGGCGCAGCAACGCTCGGAGCAACAGCGAGAACATCGGGAACGAGCGGCGCCAGTTCGGGCGCTGCTTCGGTCACCGCCACCGGCTCTACCGGTGCTGGCTCTACTGCTGCTGGCGTGGTAACCGGTTGAACCGGTTCGGTCGCAGGCAGCACTGCGGCTGCCGCCGCATCTGTGACGGGTTCAACAGTGGCAACATCAGGCGTCACCGGTTCGGACATCAGCGGCGGCGATATCGCCGGTTCAGGGATCTGCGGCATTTCCGGCGCAGGCGTTTCGATCGGGGCAACAGTTTCCGGCACCGGCTCAGGTGAGATCTCGGCCGTCTGGACAGGCTTCGCCTCGACTGCGACGGGGTTGACGATCTCATCTTCACCGCCAGCGGCACTGGCATCAATATTGCCATCGCCGAGCATGACGACGCTGACGGAAATACTCCCCGCCTCGACCGGCGCTTCGGGAATCGAGCGGACGATATTCAACGCCATGGCCAGCAGCATCGAATGAAAAATGACCGAGGCCAGCACAAACACCACGGTGCCACGCGCAGGAAGCCTGCTAGCCAAAGGCACGATACGCGGTAAGCTCGGCGGATCGATATCCTGCGGCGCTTCTTCAAGCGCAGCTGTGGTATCCTCCCCCACCGTGTCGGACGCGTCACCGGCATCAGATCCACTGCCTCTGGCACTGGCGATCAGAGCAAAGACGGCCTCGTCAAGCAGGCCATCGGCATCGCTTGCCCGCTCACCCTCCGTCCCGGCCTCCAGCGCAGATGACGGGTCGGGCCCGCCCGACTGGCGCTCACGCACGCCACCGGGCAAACCATTCGCAAAGGTCGACCTGTCAAAATCCATGGACATTCATCCGGTTCACGCAAATCCGCCGGGCGGATCGGATGCAGCGAAAGACCGGCTGCGCCAGGCACCCGCCGCGCCTTACTTTCGCATGTGTTGCACTGCGGCGACAAGCCTCAGCCGTCAAAGCCGATCGACGCTTTCGAACGGGTTTCAATCAAAGCCGCACACTGATCGCCACCGCCCTCACAGACTTTCACATCATTCAACAGCAATCCACTCAGGCTCTCACAGGGAGCGCCGGGCAGCTCAAACTGGCGAACGCGGCGTTTTCCCACGGGAAGATCGAGAAAATCAAGCATGGTCATCCGGTCGACCACGCCATCGGCATTGAACAGCGCCACTTCCGCCTTGAGGCTGGTGATCGGCGTTGTCAGACCATTTTCCACAACAAAAGTCAGTTTGCAGCCCTTCTCGGTCGTGGCGGCCGCGTTGAGCTCCAGGGCGATCACGGCCTTGGCTTGAACCACAGTCTTAGCCGTTGTCTCAACCTCTGCGAAAGCGGTGCCTGCAAGAAGATTGACTGCCGTTGCAACCGCTATGACCTGTCGCATGTCCCACCTCGAAATTGACATCGAATACCTCGCTCTGCCTGCCCACATGACCTGACCGAAACAGGCGCAATACGGGGATAGACAAATATGATTTAATGAGTCAAGTTATGTAAGCTTCATTTTTTAGTCAAGTTTAACAGCCGCAGGATGACACGGCCATCATGAATGAAAACAGAACGGTCACGACACTGCCTGAAAATGGCGGCGAGGGCCATCGCGTCATTGAAAGTACAGCGCTTTTTGGCCGCGACAGCGAAATCATCATCCGCCATCAGGGCGCCGACTATCACATGAAAATCACCCGTCAGGGCAAACTCATCCTGAACAAATAGGGCCAGAACCATGCAAGATCCCAACGCTTCTCCCCGCCCCACGCCCGACCAGATCCGCGCCTTCCGCGCTGAAAATCCCACCATGCGCGAGCGCGATGCTGCGACCCGGCTCGGCATCTGCGAGGCAGCTCTTGTTGCCGCTGAAGTTGGCCTTACCGCGACCCGGCTCATTGCCGATCCGGCAAGACTGCTGGCCCGTGCTGAAGCCTTTGGCGAAGTCATGGCCCTGTCGCGCAATGACAGTGCCGTGCACGAGAAGATCGGCGTTTTCGAAAACATCCGCTCGGGCGCGCGGGCATCAATCGTCCTCGGCGAGAATATCGACCTGCGCATTTTCCCCAATCGCTGGGCGTATGGTTTCGCCGTCACCAAGACGGATAAGGATGGCCACGAAAAACTGAGCCTGCAATATTTCGACAAGAGCGGCACCGCCATCTTCAAACTGCATATGCGCCCCGGTTCAAACCTTGAAGCCTATCGCAGCTTTGTCGCGGAAACCCGGCTTGACGACCAGTCGCGCAACTTCACCGGTGAAGACGTGACACCGCATGACAGTGCCTTTGAGCGCCGTCCCGATGCTGTTGACGTCGAAGTCCTGCGCGGGCGCTGGGCGGCGATGACCGATACGCATCAATTTTTTGGCATGCTGTCCGACATGAAGCTGCATCGCCAGACAGCCCTTGAAAGCGTTGGCGAGGATTTTGCCGAGGAACTGGCCGAAACCGCGGTGACGGATATGTTCAAAAGTGCAGCGACCCAGCCTGATCTGCCAATCATGGCCTTTGTCGCCAATAGCGGCATCGTGCAGATCCATTCCGGCCCGGTTTCCAACATCGTCGAGATGGGCCCCTGGATCAATGTCATGGACCCGACCTTCCATCTTCATCTGCGCCGCGACCACATCGCCCGCACTTTCCTTGTGCGCAAGCCCACCGCCGATGGCCATGTGACCTCGATCGAGGCCTTCGACGCCGCTGGAGACATGATCATCCAGTTCTTCGGCAAGCGTCAGGAAGGTTTTGCCGAGCGCCCCGCCTGGCGTGATCTCGCCGAAGCGCTGCCGCGCCTGAAAGCAACGGCAGCAGCATAGGAAAACCACATGCCCATCAAATTCTCCCTTCCTGCCCCCCGTTGCCTTGCTTTGGTTGCGATGCTCGGCCTTGTCATCGCCCGCTCACCCGTGGCAGCGGAACCGCTGGCAGATCCCTCCCGGCTCGTCGCCATCGGCGGTTCAGTGACTGAAATCATCTATGCATTGGGCGCCGGCGATCAGCTTGTCGGCCGCGACACAACCAGCATGTATCCGCCGCAGGCCATGGCGCTGCCGGATATCGGCTATATGCGCCAGCTCGCCCCGGAAGGGGTGCTCTCCGTCGATCCAAGCGCCATCATCGCCATTGAAGGTTCCGGCCCGCCAGAGACACTGGATGTGCTCAGACATGCCGATGTGACATTTGCCGAAATTCCGGAGACCTATGATCGTGCCGGTATTGTCGGCGAAATCACCGCCATCGGCGATCTGCTCGGCAGGCAGGCAGAAGCCCAGGCACTCGCCGGGACCGTTACCGCCAAGCTTGATCCGATACTCGCCCGCAATGAAGCGCGCCCGGCGGCAAGCCGCAAGAAGGCGCTCTTCATCCTCAGTCTCAGCGGCGGCAAGGTGATGGCGTCCGGCACCGGCACGGCCGCCAACGGCGTTCTCACCATGGCTGGTCTCGACAATGCGGCCGGCAGCTTCTCCGGCTACAAGGCGCTGACCGATGAGGCCATCATCGAGGCTGCGCCGGACGTCATCATCATGATGAGCGGCGTTGAAGGCAACCATGCCGTCTCGGATGAGGATGCCCTGGCGCAGCCTGCGCTGGCACTGACCC
Source organism: Martelella alba (assembly GCF_006516955.1). Lineage (GTDB taxonomy): Bacteria > Pseudomonadota > Alphaproteobacteria > Rhizobiales > Rhizobiaceae > Martelella > Martelella alba. The sequence continues at coordinate 75,771 of NZ_VHLG01000005.1, read as the reverse complement.
CGGCGGGCGAGAACCACGCAATCTTCCGCGTCGACCCGATCGCCACGATGAGCTTCGGCCCACGTTTTGCCGACGGGATCGAGGCCCTCTCCTCTGCCGTTTACGGAGGCGCGTGACGACATGGCGCTGACAGAACCGCTTCCTGGCCTGCGGCGGATCGCACGATACCGCCAGACCGGCAACCGTGCAGATCTGGCTGTCGCGACCATCGCGCTTCTCGTGGTTGCCGCCGTGCTTTCGGTTCTGTTCTCGGTTTCCTGGGGCGCATCGGATGCCTCGCTCCTTGATGTTGCGGGCGCGATTTTGACCGGCAACGAAAATGCCATCGGCAACAGGGACCGGCTCATCATTTTCGATATTCGCCTGCCAAGAGCAATCCTCGGCTTTCTGGTCGGGGCTTCGCTTGCAGTCTGCGGCACCACCATGCAGGGTCTGTTTCGCAACCCGCTGGCTGATCCCGGCCTTGTCGGCGTATCCGCCGGCGCAGGGCTTGGCGCTGTCATCATGATTGTGCTGGGTGGCTCGCTCGCAGCCCCGCTCTACAGTCTCATGGGCTTTTATGCCCTGCCCTTCGCCGCCTTTGCCGGCGGGCTTGCCACCACGCTGGTCCTTTACAAGGTGGCAACCCGCCACGGCCAGACATCCGTTGCCACCATGCTGCTTGCCGGCATTGCCCTTTCCGCCCTTGCCGGTGCGGCGACCGGATTTCTCGTCTATCTGGCCAATGATCAGCAATTGCGTGACCTGACCTTCTGGTCCATGGGCTCGCTGGCTGGCGCGACCTGGGCGAAACTATTCGCCATCGCCCCGATCATTCTGACCGCTTTTGCCATCCTGCCCTTCATGGCGCGTGGCCTCAATGCCATCACTCTTGGCGAAGCAACCGCATTTCACATGGGCATTTCGGTGCAGAGGCTGAAGAACACGACAATTCTTGCCGTCGCAGCCGCCACGGGTGCCAGTGTCGCCGTTTCCGGCGGCATTGGCTTTGTCGGCATTGTCGTACCCCACCTGCTGCGCCTCGTCATCGGCCCGGACCACCGCTATCTCCTGCCCGCATCGGCCCTTCTGGGCGGCAGCATGCTGATTATGGCTGATCTTCTCGCCCGAACGGTCGCAGCGCCTGCCGAATTGCCGATCGGCATCATTACCGCCGTCGTTGGCGGTCCCTTTTTCCTCTGGATCCTGCTGCGCAATCGCTCGCGGCTTGCCCTTTAAGCTCATGATTACTGCCGACAGTCTTACGCTCGCGCTCGGTGGGCGCACCATCCTCAACCGGATCAGCCTTTCAGCCCGCGCGGGTGCCCTGACGGCCATTTGCGGTCCCAATGGCTGCGGCAAGACGACAACGCTGCGCGCCCTTGCCGGCGACCTTGCCCCTCATGATGGCAGGATTACCATCAATGGCAGGCAGATTTCCGGCCTGCCCGCCTGGCAATTGGCGCAGATGCGTGGCGTCTTGCCGCAATCTTCCGCGCTGGCCTTTCCCTTTACCGTTTCAGAGGTTCTGGCCATGGGCCTTACCGGTCGGAGCCGCCGCCAGGACGGCCGTGACGAAAGCGTGATACGGAGCGCGCTCAAGGCCGTGGATCTTTCCGGCTTTGAAGGCCGCTTCTATCAGGAATTGTCAGGCGGCGAGCAGCAGCGCGTTCAGCTCGCACGTGTCCTGTGCCAGATCGAAGTTCCGGTTGCCCACGGCAAGCCCAGATGGCTGATGCTTGACGAACCCGTGGCCAGCCTCGACATCCTTCACCAGATCGCCATCATGCGGCTGGCACGCGACTTCTGCGCAAGAGGCGGCGGCGTCATCGCGGTGATGCATGACCTCAACCTGACCGCCCTTTATGCCGATCAGATCATCTTGATGCGTGACGGCCAGATCATTGCCGCCGGAAGCCCGGCCGACGTTCTGACGGACGAAACCCTGTTTGAAGTCTTCGGGGCAAGACTTTCGGTCAACCGTGTTCCAGTCGATCAGACCCCCTTCGTGCTGCCGCATAGCGCTGCGTGATACGCGTCGCAGATCATCAAAACCAAGTCACCGTCATATACAAAATCCGGATATAAACTTAATAAAACAATATAAATTGTATATATTAAATATCGTTCAGGTATCCAATAGATATTGACCCTTCGAAAACCTCGATCTATTTCTATTCTATATTTAGATAGGGATGGTGACGATGCATAATATTCGAGCGAGACACACATCCGGGCTACCTCAACCTCAAGCACAGCCCGATGGAGGCGGAGCCCGCTTCGCAACAGCAACCAGTAGCGCCAGCTCGGGCGGAACGAGACAGGCCCGCAGCTGGTCCCCAACGCCATTCGGCCCGTTTGACCGGCTCCCCGCAGCCAGCATCTGCCGTCCCTGCGCCGAGAGCCGGGCCAGCCGCGACGCAACGCTGAAGGCACAAAACCTTCAGGAATCCCAGAAGCTCGACCTGGCGCAGAGGGCCACCGATCAGTCAGGTATAAGTGCAGAGCATCTTCTGGCGGTTCACGCGGTCGCAGTTGACCGCAATACCATCCTTGCCATACGCCCCGTCGACAAAATGGCTCAGGAGCTCATCGCCCAGGGACACCCGACAAAAGGGTTTCACGTCAAGGGCAAGAGCTCGAATTGGGGGCCGCAATGTGCCTTCATCCCGGTCGATCAGCGGCTGAGCAAGCTGAATGGCGATCCCGGTCGTGTGACAGCGTTCAACAAGAAGGTTGCCGACTCGCTGGAGAAGAAAGAGGCCTACGCCGTACCACTTGTCATTTCCCGGGATCGTCTGGAAAGCCTGAAACAGTCAAACCTCATCACGTTTGATGGTTCCAGGGATGACACGGCTGTACTGGAAATCAGCAGCCGGGCGCCTGACGGTAAAGTGCTTCACTTTACGGCCCATCCGCAAGAGGGTGACCAGCGGCAGTCGGTTGAGATCCGGCTGGATGGCAAGCCCGTGGAAGTTTTGGCTCCAGCACCGCAATCGAAGGGTCTGACAGCCGACTACGACCTGTTCGCAGTCGCGCCGCATGAAGCTGACTTCGGCGAAGCCGACAGGGTGCCGAACCGCGACATTTCCTACGAGGCCTATCTGCATCGCCGCGGCAGCTTCAAACACGAAAAAGCCGGCATCGAAACCCCAAGCCAGTTCTACGCCCACGAAGATCTGGAAATCGGCAACGCCTCGCCAAGAATCCGCGAGATCATCCCGGTGCTGAACAAGGCCGTAGGACAGGAAGAACAACCGGTGTTCCATCACAATGCCGACTCGTTCAGCCCTGCGGCCAATGACACGGATAACTTCCCCCTGACCTATGCAAGTCCAGTCAGCTTCGGCAAGTTTCCCGTCATGGGATCGATTGAAAACAAAAAGGATCTCAACGACTTTATCATCGCGGCAAAAAATGCCGGATATCACTTCGCTGTTAACCCGAACTGGAAACTCGACACGTCAGATCAACAGCGCGTTCACAGCCTTCGGGATTGCTTTACCGAGCAGTCCGGGCGGCGACGGGCGCCGCTTTCTAGCTGACATGTTTCACGCCCATCAGCGCCCGTGCAAAATGCCCTCCGGTGCGGGAGGGGTTCTAGACGCCTGCAGTATCCTGATAGCGGAAGAAATGCATTTCCGTTTCGCCGAAATCGCGGGTTTCAAGCGGCTGAAAACCCGCTGACAGCCGAAGGGTAACGCCGGCTCTTTCCTCGACGATGACGAGCGCACCCGGCTTCAGCCACCCGCCCCTGTCGACGGCATCGAGCGCCTGATCGCCCAGCCCCTTGCCATAGGGGGGATCTGCGAACAGGAAATCAAATGGCTGAAGCTGGACCGGCTGGCCGATCTTGGTCGCATCGCGGCGCATGATACGCGTTCGGCCATGAAGACCGAGCGTATCGATATTGTTCCACAGCAGGCCGCGCCCTTCGACACTGTTTTCCACAAAGACCGCCATACGCACGCCACGCGAGATCGCCTCCAGCCCAATCGCGCCGGTTCCGGCAAAAAGATCCAGCATGTTGGTGTCGTCAAGCGCCTCGGGATAGGCGTGGGCGATAATGTTGAACAGTGATTCCCGGGTGCGGTCCGTCGTTGGACGGATCGCCTGGCTCTTCGGTGTCGCGAGCATACGCCCGCGCAGATCACCGCCGACGATCCGCATTAGCTCCGGCCCTTTCCTGGAGCGCCCTTCGCGCCGCCTCTGGGCTTGCCACCGCCCGAGGGCCGCCCGCCTTGCGGACGCGGTCCCTTGCCAAAGGGTTTGCTGCCGCCGGATGGACGTCCGCCTTCCTTGCGGTCGCCCCGGGCGAAGGGCTTGTCGCCGCCCTTGCGCTCTGGCCGGCCCTCACCGCGTGCGGCAAAGGACTTGCCACCGCGCTTTTCACCGTCAAACGGCTTCTTTTCCCCGCGCGGACGAAATGGCTTTTCTGTCGCATCACCCTCTGCACTGCGCCGGCCATCACCGCGACGCCCTGCGGCCCGGCGCTCATCACGACGGGCATCCTGACGCGCCTTGTCCTCCGCCTTTTTCTTGGCCTTGGGACCAAGCGGACGCGCACCCGGCGCCATCCAGACATTCGTGACACGGCCGCGTTGAATATCGGCCTGCTCTGCAGGCTTGGTGTCGAGCCGGTCGCGACCGCGCTCGCGCTTGTCGGCTGGCTTGTCACGCCGTGGCCGTTCAGCCCGCTCAGGGCGTGAAGCCGTTTGAGCCGGACGCGCCGGCTCTTCTTCATTCTTGTCCGGCCGGTCACTGTAAAGCGGTGCATCGAAATTGGCGCCCGCATCCTCGATCAGGCGGGGGCCGAGCTGATCACGCAGCGTGCGGCCGCGCACTTCCAGCACGTTGCCCTCGGCGATATCGCCAAGCTGGAACGGACCATAGGAGATACGGATCAGCCGGTTGACGGACAGGCCGAGCGCGCCGAGCACATTCTTGATCTCGCGGTTCTTGCCCTCGCGCAGGCCCATGGTGATCCAGACATTGGAGCCTTGGGTCCGGTCAAGCGTCGCATCAATAGCGCCATAGAGCACGCCATCAACGGCAATGCCTTCCTTGAGCTTGTCGAGGCCTGCCTGATCAATGCTTCCATGCGCGCGCACACGATAGCGGCGCAGCCAGCCTGTTGACGGCAGTTCCAGCACCCTTGCAAGACCGCCATCATTGGTGAGCAGCAGCAGACCTTCGGTATTGATGTCAAGACGTCCGATCGAGATGACCCGCGGCAGATCCTTCGGCAGATTGTCGAATACCGTCGGCCGCCCTTCGGGGTCGGCATTGGTCGTCACAAGGCCCGCAGGCTTGTGATAGATCCACAGCCGTGTACGCTCGATCCCGCGGATCGGCTCTCCGTCAACCTCAATCCGGTCGGCAAGCGTTGCGTTCAGCGCCGGGCTTTCCAGCACGGTGCCGTTGACCCTGACCCGGCCTTCAAGGATCATCCGTTCAGCATCACGCCGCGAGGCAACACCAGCGCGGGCGAGGATCTTGGAGATGCGCTCGGGCTGACCGGCGGCATCGGATTGCGCTGCCGCAGCCGCAGGTTTTGCTGCTGAACCTGCCGGCTTTTTCGGTCCGGGACGCCCTTTACCCTGCGCCGGCTTGCCACCGAAACGCTTGAACTTGTCTTTTTCGCTCATTTTGCCTTGCCTGTTGATGTCGATCCTCTATCAGTTCGGTGTTCACGGGTTAAGAGGAATCTTGTCGAAAATGATCGCCAGACGCGATTTCATGGCCATTGCGCTCGCAGAGGCAAAGGCAGCGGGTGAAAGAGGCGAAGTGCCGATCGGTGCTGTCATCGTCCGCGACGGCGTTGTTCTCGCTGCTGCGGGCAACCGCACGCGTGAGAAATGCGACCCCACGGCCCACGCCGAGATTGAGGCGATCCGAGCGGCCTGCGCCGCCGCTGGCAGCGAAAGACTGCCCGGCGCGCAGCTCTATGTCACACTGGAACCCTGTGCCATGTGCGCTGCTGCGATTTCCTTTTCGCGGATCGAGCGCCTGTATTATGGAGCAGAGGACCCGAAGGGCGGCGGCGTCGATCATGGTGGACGGCTCTACAGCCAGCCGACCTGCCATCACGCACCGGATGTCTATTCCGGACTCAGTGAAACAGAAGCCGCAGCGCTTTTGAAGGAATTCTTCTCAGACAGACGCTAAAGACCGGCGCTCAATCATCGCCGCGTGCCATCGCGCTCAGCGTTTCGCCTTCAAGCCGATAGCGAATCCATTCGGTCTGCGGCGCACCGCCAATGCCGTCATAGACCCGGATCGCCTTCTCATTCCAGTCGAGCACACTCCATTCCATCCGGCCGCAACCGCGCTCCACACCGATCTCGGCAACCCTGCGCATCAATGCCCGGCCAAGCCCGGACCCGCGACATTCAGGCGTTACATAGAGATCTTCAAGATAGATCCCGTTCTTGCCCTGCCAGGTCGAAAAATTGAAGAAATAGACAGCAAATCCAGCCGGCTTTCCGTCAATTTCGCCGATCAGCGCTTCGGTGACGGATGAAGCGCCGAAAATGGCTTCGGCAAGCCCTTCCGCCGTTGTTTCAACCTTGTCCAGCGCTTCCTCAAAAATCGCAAGGTCGCGCACGAAGCCGAAAATGGTCTCTGCATCGTCCCGGATTGCCGGACGGATCGAAAACGCCATGAGTGCCTCGCCAGCCTGCTTATTCTTCCGCGACGGGCGCATCACCAGCCAGGAATTCCTTATTCGATTGCTGCGATCCATAGGTGCAGTTCATGAACAGGAAGCACTTGTCCGGGTTCTTGCCCTCTGCCAGCTTCTTGCGGCGGGCTTCCTTCTTGCGCTCGGGTTCACCGAGATCATTCAGGGCCGCCTCCGAAGACGGCTGACGATAGGCCGAAGGCGGATCGATCAGATATTTGGTCTGGGTGATGTCGATGGTCTGAGCATCGGCACGGGCCTTGCGGAAAGCTTCAAGCTGCTGCTTCTCGCTCATGGCCTGCGGATTGTCCGCAGTCAGAAGCGGCGAGCGATAGGACGGATCGTCCTTGTGGGCTTCAGCTTCGGCATAAAGACGCTGGCGCTGCTGCTCCGGCGATTCGAGCCACTGGCTGTTGCTGGTCGTTGCAGCCGACTGAACCGGTTGCGCCAGATCCTTGGTATCGGCATTTTTCGGAGGCTCAACCAATCCCGGACGGCTGTCATAATCGATATCCGGCGTGTCCGGCTGCACCAGCATCACCGCCGCGCCCAAATCTTCCATCAGCTGTGTCGTTGCGGTGGTCCCGGTCCCATAGGTCGGTGCCTTCAGGCAGGACGTCAGCATCATTGTTGCAGCCAGCGCCACGGAAACCTTTACGAGATTCGAAGACAATTGCATCTTTTTCTCACCATACATTAGCACCGCGGCGCGACTAGACTCTAGCTTACAGATCGGTAACTGCCGAAAGAATCCGGCAAATTCGCGACAATTTCTAGCGCAACTGTGCCCGATCTGCAATTCGGCAGTAAATATTACAAACCCGCGCCGCGCATGAATACGACGCGGGTCAGTTGACTACAGTGTTTCAGAACCTACCAAGAGCGGCAAGTTCACGCAGCGCAGCGGCATCGCGCGCCGAGACTTCCGGATAATCCGGGTCAGACCCGACATCCGCCGTAATCCGCCAGGACCGGGCGCATTTCACGCCTTCGGCCAGCGTCGGCACGACCGCCACACCTGAAACCTCACTAAGGCGGAAGGCATCAGCCGGTCCCTCACCTTCAACAATGCTGATCGCCGACGTGATGCAGATATCCTCGAAGTCACGATCATCAAGAGCGGTTAACAGCCCCTTGTCAGAGATGTAGACCGTCGGGGCGGCTTCCAGCGACGAGCCGATCCGCTTTTCACGACGCTCGATCTCAAGCGCACCGGTGACGACCTTGCGGACATCGCGGATCTTGTCCCATTTGGCGGCAAGGCCCGCATCCAGCCATGCCGACGGCACATCCGGGAACTGGGCGAGATGCACCGAAACGGCCGAGGGATCACGCGCGAGCCAGGCTTCCTCGGTGGTAAACGGCATCATCGGCGCAAACCAGGTGACCAGGCAATCGAACAGCTTGCGGATAACGCAAAGGGCTGCACGGCGGCGCAGGCTCGACGGTGCATCGCAATAAAGCGCATCCTTGCGAACGTCGAAATAGAAGGCCGACAATTCGATATTGGCAAAGTCAGCCAGCGCACGGGCGATCCTCTTGAAGTCGAAATCGTCATAGCCCTTGCGCACCAGCTGGTCGAGCTCGGCAAGACGATGCAGCATCAGCCGTTCCAGCTCGGGCATTTCGGAAAGCGCGATCTCCTCGCCCTCGTCATGGGCAAGCGTGCCGAGCATCCAGCGGATCGTGTTGCGCAGCTTGCGATAGGTGTCGATATTGGTCTGGATGATCGTGCCGCCGAGACGCTGGTCTTCCCAGTAATCCGTGGTCATGACCCAGAGACGCAGAATATCGGCGCCTGACTTTTCCATCACGTCCTGCGGGAAGACTTGATTGCCAAGCGACTTCGACTGCTTGCGGCCCTGCTCATCCATGGTGAAGCCATGGGTGACGACGGCGTTGTAAGGCGCGCGGCCACGGGTGGCGCAGCCTTCCAGCAGCGACGAGTGGAACCAGCCGCGATGCTGGTCAGAGCCTTCCAGATAGACATCGGCCGGCCATTTCAGATCCGGACGGTCCTCAAGCACGAAGGAATGGGTCGAACCGCTGTCGAACCAGACATCGAGAATATCGGTGACCATCTCCCAGTCTTGCGATGCCTTGTCGCCAAGGAAGCGTTCACGCGCGCCTTGCTTGAACCAGGCATCGGCCCCTTCGGCTTCAAAGGCTTCGAGAATGCGGGCATTGACCGCCTCGTCGATCAGGATCTCACCGGCCTTGTCCGCAAACAGGCAGATTGGCACGCCCCAGGCGCGCTGGCGCGACAGAACCCAGTCCGGCCGCGATTCGATCATGCCATGCAGCCGGTTCTTGCCTGCAGCCGGAACGAAGCGGGTATTGTCGATCGCGGTCAGGGCACGCGAACGCAGCGTCGAACCATCACCGAAATCCTTGTCCATATAGACAAACCATTGCGGCGTGTTGCGGAAGATGACCGGCTTCTTCGAGCGCCAGGAATGCGGATAGTCATGCTTGATGCGGCCGCGGGCAAACAGCTTGTCTGCCGCGATCAGCGCCTTGATGACCCGCTCATTGGCATCGCCCCATTTGCCATTGTCATCAATGACGCGTGCGCCATCAAAGCCCGGCGCATCTTCTGTGTAGAAACCATCATCACCAACGGTGAAGGGGATCTTGGCGGAGATGCCACGCGCTTCCAGATGGCGGGCCTGTTCCATCCAGGCATCAAAGTCTTCGCGGCCATGACCGGGGGCGGTGTGGACAAAACCGGTACCGGCATCGTCTGTGACATGATCACCATCGAGGAGGGGAACCTTGAAGGTGTAGCCAAGATCTGCGAGCGGATGGGCGCAGACAAGCGCTGAAAGCTCAGAGGCTTCAACGTCGCGCAGAAGCGTCATTTCCAGCTTGGCCTTCTGCGCGCAGTCTTCGGCAAGGTTCTTCGCAAAGAGCAGCTTCTCGCCCGGCTGCGGCCCGAAATCATTCACCGTTTCCGTGATTTCGTAGAGCCCGTATTCAATACGGTTGGAGAAGGAGATCGCGCGATTACCGGGAATGGTCCAGGGCGTAGTGGTCCAGATCACGACGGAAGTACCGATAAACTCAGCCGGACCTTCGCTCACCGGAAACTTCACCCAGATCGTGTCCGACTGCTTCTCGTGATATTCGACTTCCGCTTCCGCCAGCGCGGTACGTTCAACCACCGACCACATGACCGGTTTGGAGCCGCGATAGACCTGACCGGACTTCGCGATCTTCATCAATTCGCCAGCGATACGGGCTTCGGCATGGAAGGCCATGGTGGTGTAGGGATTTTCAAAATCGCCCTCGATACCGAGACGCAGGAAATCCTCCGTCTGCACCTTGATCCAGTGCGACGCATAGGCGCGGCATTCCTGACGGAACTCGATCATCGCCGAAGGTTCTGAAAGATCAGGCTTCGCCTTGCCCTTGGAACGGTAGTTTTCTTCCTCGATCTTCCATTCGATCGGCAGGCCGTGGCAGTCCCAGCCGGGGACGTAATTGGAATCATAGCCGCGCATCTGGAACGAGCGGGTGATCACATCCTTGAGGATCTTGTTGAGCGCGTGGCCGATATGGATCTTGCCATTGGCATAGGGCGGGCCATCATGGAGCACGAATTTCTCGCGCCCCTTCGCATCTTCACGCAGCTTTTTATAAAGCCCCATTTCCTGCCAGCGGGCGGCGATTTCCGGCTCTTTCCTGGGCAGGCCGGCGCGCATCGGAAAATCCGTTTTCGGCAGATAAAGCGTGGCGGAATAGTCGATCTTGTCAGTTTTTTCGGTCATGGCTTCGCATCATATTGTGCCGCGCTGCCGGTCTTTCCCGGCAAACGGGCTTGGTCATCTGTCTTCATCATTGGCGGCGAGCGGCGCGAAACGCCAAAATCCCGGACCTTCCGGCGCCTCGTCTCAAGCCGCACGGAAAGCCGGGCCAATAATTCGGATCATGCGAAACCGATACCCAGTCATCATGGGCGGTTCTTTACGGTCTTTTGCGCGCGATGAAAAGAGGCTTTTGCCATCAGTCATCGCCGACATCACGCCAAGCCTTGCGAAAACCGGTTCAAACAGCCGAGGCCGCAGCCAAACCTTTGAAACGTTCCTCGTAATGCCTTGCCATATCCTGATGCCGGGTTTTGGAAAGCTCATCCATCTCCTGTCTGAGCCTGCTCCGGTGCTGGCGGAGTTTTTCAGACTGCCCTCGCCAGAACTCGGCCGCTTTTCCGGCAACCGATTTGAATTTTTCACCCGTCTCGTCGATCTGCTGCAGCGTTTGCTTAAGTTCGGCCTGCTTCTGCAGCAGTGCCTCACGATTATTCGCCGGTCCGGCATCTCCTGCTGGATCGTGCGCCTGGCCACCGGATGCATTGGTCGAATCAGTATCCGCCATTGTGTGCCCCGGAACACCGGCATAGGCCTGCGCCTGAGGCGCTGCATTCCGCTTCGCAGCACCCTCAAAGTCGAATTGCCGGCCATCGCGTGCAGCGTTTTCGGCGTAAACATCCGTCAGGGTCGCGGCATTACGTCCCTGCGCGCCGTTTTCCTGGACCGGAACCCCCTTGATCTGCGCCAGCAGTTCACTGAGGGAATGACTATCCCTGCCAGGCAGAAACGGCGCAGCGCGCGAGGGCGCAACCCCTGCCCTGCGGGCCGGCGAAGACGCCACCGACGACGACTGGATATTGCGCGCCGGCGCGACAGAACCATATGCAGATATGCCGATTGCATCGGGCACGTTCAGCACTCCCCTATCCTCGCCGCCTCACACCAATGAGGTAGCCATGAAACACTCTGCGCCACAGCATCACACCGCCATGGCATCGATATGTTTCAGAAATAACGAAAGGGGCGCTTATAAACGAAAAGAAAAAACTGATATGGCGGAAGGACGGGCTTTGCCGTGGCGCCGCCCAGCCGGCTCAAAACGCGATCTGCGCGTCAAGTTCGGAGAAAGGACGCACGGCAGACAGCAGCGCCCGAGCCTGGTCAGCGTCACGATGCATCTGCGCCACCAACGGCTCAAGGCCATCGAATTTCAACTCGTCGCGCAGCCGCCCGAACAACGACACCAGCCCGACCTCACCATAAAGATCACCCTTGAAATCAAAGATGAAGGTTTCCAGCAGCGGACGCCCATCTTCAACCACCGTCGGGCGGCGGCCAAAGCTTGCAACGCCGTCATGCAGCGTGCCGCATGGACGGCGATAACGCACGGCATAGATGCCCGGACTGAGTTTGGCATCGGGATCGAAAGCCATATTGGCGGTGGGAAAGCCGAGTGTGCGCCCCAGTTTTTCGCCATGGATCACCTCTCCCATGACGGTATAGCGATAACCGAGCAGGCCGGAAGCAGCCACAACATCGCCGCGCGTCAACAGATCGCGGATCCGGCTTGATGACACCACCTCGGCATTCTCATCGCGGAAGGCATCCATCAGCGTCACACCGAAACCGTGGCGCTTGCCGGCATCCATCAGAAAAGCCGGTCCGCCCTCCCGGTTGCGGCCAAAATGAAAGTCGAACCCCGTTACGACTTCACTTGCCCCCAGCCAGTCCCGCAGGACAGTGGTGACGAATTCCTCCGGCGAACGCTGCGAGAAAGTCCGGTCAAACGGATATTCGATGACAGCGTGATAGCCCATCAACTCCAGGAGACGTGCCTTCATCGGCGCCGGTGTCAGACGGAAAACCGGCGCCTTGGGATTGAAGACAGATCGCGGATGCGGCTCAAATGTCAGCACCAGTGCGGGACAGTCCCGCTCACCGGCAAGCGCCAGCGCCCGCTCCAGCACGACCCGGTGGCCCCGGTGAACGCCATCGAAATTACCGATGGCCACAACCCCGCCCTTGAGCTCTTCGGGCAGGGCTTCGCGAAACTCGTTGCGATGAAATACGGTCATTCCAGTCTTCCGCTCCGGCCGGAGCCTTCCCCGGCCATGCTGTGTCCCATGATTGCTGCTCAGCGAAGCAGCGGCAGCCAGAATTTCGGCCCTGCTTTCTGTTCCGTCAAGAAGCGGGTGAGCGCCTTTTCATCGACCACACCGTCAACCGTATAGTCATGGGCATGAATACCTTCGCAGATGAACAGCAGATCGAGCCCGTAATTGCGGGCGCCGCGCACATCGGTCGGCATGCCATCACCGATCGCCACAATGCGCTCATGCGCGATTGTCCTGCCCGCAAGGGCGCTGCCCTTGGCGACAGCCGCATCATAGATGGGCTTATGCGGCTTTCCGGCAATCAGCGTTTCGCCGCCAAGCGCTTCATAGAGCGCGGCCAGCGCACCGGCGCAGGGTACCAGCCTGTCTCCGCGGGTGACGATCAGATCCGGATTGGCGCAGATGAACGGCAGGCCGCGCATGCGGAACGCCGTCAGCATATCGCGGTAATCTTCCGGCGTCTCGGTCTCATCGTCAAAAAGCCCGGTGCATAAAATGCCCTCTGCCTCTTCGGCAGAGACGATTTCAGCACCCGTTCCGGCAATCAGCGCCGTGTCACGCTCGGGACCGAGATAGAAGAGCTTTTTTGGGCCATCTACGATCAGCTTTTTGGTCACATCACCGGATGTGACAATCGCATCATAGCTTTCATCGGTGATGCCGAAGGCCAGAAGCTGGGTTGCAACCGCATCGCAAAGTCGTGGTGAATTGGTCAGCAACACCACTTTCACGCCTGCCTTACGGGCGCTGGCCAAAGCTGCCGGCGCTTCCGGATAGGCTTTCACACCGTTGTGCAACACACCCCATACATCACAAAGAACAAGATCATAGCGGCTATGGATGGTGCTCAGGGCTTCAATCGGTTCAGCCATTTATTTTTCCTTGAAAGCAGCAAGTAAGGGGTCGCAGGACATCTGGACGGCGCACAAAAGGTCATAAGAAAGGCAGCAAAGCAAGCCCCGCCACGGCAGCAGCAAACAAAAGCGGCATGAGCGACAGCTTGAAACGCATGACGGCGATCATGGCGGCCAGACTCAGGCCGAAGGCCAGCGGATCCAGGCTTGACCAGACCGGCAGGCTGAAGGCCACTCCCCTGCTCCATGGCAGGGCAATCGCCCGAACCTCGGTGAAAAGGACATGAACCGCAAACCAAAGTGCAAGATTTGCCATCACCCCGACAATCGAAGCTCCGATCCCGGCAAGCGCGGCAGCGAGTGACTTTTTGCGCCGCAGGGTCTCGACGAAAGGCGCACCGGCAAAGATGAAAACAAAACTCGGCATGAAGATCGCCCATGCTGTCAGGAGCGCGCCGAGGACACCGGATAAAACCGGTGCGGCAAGAAGCGGATGATTATAGAGCGCGAAAAAGCCGACAAAACACAGGACCAGAACCAGCGGCCCCGGCGTTGTCTCGGCCAGCGCAAGGCCATCCATCATCTGCGCTGGTGTCAGCCAATGGAAATGCGTGACCGCCTGCTGCGCCACATAGGCGAGCACGGCATAGGCGCCACCAAAGGCCACCAGCGCGACCCGGGCAAAGAAGGCAAAAACCGCAGGCATGGTTTCAGGCGCAGCGAAAACAATCATCGCCGCAAGCGGCGCCAGCCAGGCAAGGATGAAGAAAAGCGGTGCCATGGTCGCCAGCCAGCCGCGCGATCGCTGCGGCACAGGGCTATCTTCGGCACCGCGATCCCCCTTCAGGAAAAGCCCCCCGGCAAAGGCGGCGGCAATAATGATCAAAGGGAACGGAACCTGCAGGGCATAGACCGAAACGAATGCCAGGCCGGCAATAACAAACGCCGCATCGGCCCGCAGCATACGGCTGGCAATGCGCAGCAGAGCCTGAACCACAATAGCCAGCACAGCCGCCTTGAGGCCGAAAAAGATCGCCGCAAGCCAGGCCGTATCAAGATAAAGCGCATAGGCCGACGATAACGCCGTGATGGCGACAAGACCGGGAAGAATGAACAGCACCCCCGCAATCATCCCGCCCTTGATACCGTGAAGGAGCCAGCCGAGATAGGTCGCCAGTTGCTGCGCTTCGGGGCCCGGCAGCAACATGCAGTAATTCAGCGCATGCAGGAACCGCTTCTCGTCAATCCAGCGCCGCTCCTCAACCACCATTTTATGCATCATGGCGATCTGCCCGGCCGGGCCGCCAAAACTCAAGACCCCGATCCGCAGCCAGACCATGGTCGCGGTTCGCAGGGACGGGATCGTTTCGTCAGCCAGAACTGCCACAGTTTACCCTCAATGCGCACACATAAGGGTCGTCCTAAACATATTGCGCAACCGGATTGTGAAACGGCTGGTGCCTGAGCCCTGAAAGACACAGGAGCGTTGTAAAATTTATTGCCCCTGTTCTTGACTCAAAGTGACACCACACCTAAATCAGCGGTCGTTAGCACTCTCATGGAGGGAGTGCTAACAAAGTTTCGAGCGGTTGCGAATGCGCCGCAGATGTCATTTGATCGAGGGAATAGACAAAATGGCAAGCATTTCTTTCCGCCCCCTGCATGATCGCGTCGTTGTACGCCGTGTTGAGTCTGAAGCCAAGACCAAGGGTGGCATCATCATCCCCGACACCGCCAAGGAAAAGCCGCAGGAAGGCGAAATCGTCGCTGTCGGCACCGGCGCTCGTGACGAAGCCGGCAAGGTTGTCGCGCTTGACGTCAAGGTTGGCGACCGCGTTCTGTTCGGCAAGTGGTCGGGTACCGAAGTCAAGCTCGACGGCGAAGACCTTCTGATCATGAAGGAAGCCGACATCATGGGCGTTATCGCCTGATTTCGGGCTATCATCCCCTTTATGTGAACTAACGGGCTCTCGCCCTTCTCAAGGTTTGAAGAACCAGGAGTTTTCAAATGGCTGCTAAAGAAGTCAAATTCGGCCGCCCTGCGCGCGAAAAGATGCTGCGTGGCGTCGACATCCTCGCTGATGCCGTCAAGGTGACGCTCGGCCCCAAGGGTCGTAACGTTGTCATCGAAAAGTCCTTCGGCGCTCCGCGCATCACCAAGGACGGTGTTTCGGTTGCCAAGGAAATCGAACTCGAAGACAAGTTCGAAAACATGGGCGCCCAGATGGTCCGCGAAGTTGCTTCGAAGACCAACGATGTTGCCGGTGACGGCACCACGACCGCGACGGTTCTGGCTCAGGCCATCGTCAAGGAAGGCGCCAAGGCCGTTGCTGCCGGCATGAACCCGATGGATCTGAAGCGCGGCATCGATCTGGCCGTTGCTGAAGTCGTCAAGGACCTTCAGGCCAAGGCCAAGAAGATCTCGACCTCCGCTGAAGTTGCCCAGGTCGGCACGATCTCCGCCAATGGCGACAAGCAGGTCGGCGAAGATATCGCCAGCGCCATGCAGAAGGTCGGCAATGAAGGCGTGATCACGGTTGAAGAAGCCAAGACCGCCGAAACCGAACTCGAAGTCGTTGAAGGCATGCAGTTCGACCGCGGTTACCTGTCGCCTTACTTCGTCACCAACCCGGAAAAGATGATCGCCGAGCTCGACGACGCTTTCATCCTGCTGCACGAGAAGAAGCTCTCGAACCTCCAGGCCATGCTGCCGGTTCTCGAAGCCGTCGTTCAGTCGGGCAAGCCGCTCCTCATCATCGCTGAAGATGTTGAAGGCGAAGCGCTGGCAACGCTGGTTGTCAACAAGCTGCGCGGTGGTCTGAAGATTGCTGCCGTCAAGGCTCCGGGCTTCGGCGATCGCCGCAAGGCCATGCTGGAAGACATCGCCATCCTGACCGGTGGTACCGTGATCTCCGAAGATCTCGGCATCAAGCTCGAGACTGTTACCCTCGACATGCTCGGCACGGCCAAGAAGGTTTCGATCACCAAGGAAAACACCACCATCGTTGATGGCGCTGGTTCCAAGGCTGACATCGAAGCCCGCGTTGCCCAGATCAAGGCTCAGATCGAAGAGACCTCCTCTGACTACGACCGCGAAAAGCTGCAGGAACGCCTTGCCAAGCTCGCTGGCGGTGTTGCCGTGATCCGCGTTGGCGGCTCGACGGAAGTCGAAGTGAAGGAAAAGAAGGACCGCATCGACGACGCTCTGAACGCGACCCGCGCTGCTGTTCAGGAAGGCATCGTTCCCGGTGGTGGCGTTGCCCTGCTCCGCTCCTCCACGAAGATCACCGTCAAGGGTGAGAACGACGATCAGGACGCTGGCGTCAACATCGTTCGCCGTGCGCTGCAGGCTCTGGTTCGCCAGATCTCGACCAACGCCGGTGACGAAGCTTCGATCGTTGTTGGCAAGATCCTCGAAAAGAACGACGACAACTTCGGCTACAACGCCCAGACCAGCGAATATGGTGACATGATCGCCATGGGTATCGTTGACCCGGTCAAGGTTGTCCGCACCGCGCTGCAGAACGCTGCTTCGGTCTCCTCGCTGCTGATCACGACGGAAGCCATGATCGCCGAGCTGCCGAAGAAGGACGCACCGGCTATGCCTGACATGGGCGGCATGGGCGGCATGGGCGGCATGGGCATGATGTAATCGGCCAGTCCGGTTTCATCTGACCATTCGTCAGATATTCGGAAAAGGGCGATCCTTCGGGATCGCCCTTTTTCTATGGTCGGTTTTGCCGCTGCAATGGCGCATCGCCGAACAGGGCCAGCGCCCCGGCTAAAGCCCTTTGACGCGCTTTAAAGCCTCGGGCGAATAGTCTGCATCGTCCGAGGCTCCCCGGTCTTTGTTGAAGCGCCGGGGCATCGAAACACCGGCAACTACGCTTTCGCCCGGCGCTCTGGCTGTCCCGCCAGATTTTCTTACCGGTTTGACCGGCTTCCATCTGCCTTCAGCCCCAGCCAGGCGATGATGTCGCCTGCAGCCAGCGCCATGGTTCGAGACACCTCCGGCACAGAAGGCTCCAAAAGCCGGGACAGGCGCTGAAGCGCTTCAGCAGTCCTTTGCGGCTCGGCTTCAATGCGCGCGACCCGCGCCAGCCCCAGACGCGCAGCGCGTCTGAGCCGTACCGAACCATCCACATCCGAAGCCCATTCATGCATGCGAAACACCAGATTGCCGAGGCCAAGGATCGCAAGCCCCATATCCACCGATGCCTTGACGGCGGCGGAACTGGCATCGGTGTAACGCAACAGCCTTAGCAGGCGGTGATAGAAGCGCGCACGCCAGGCCTGACGTTTCTCGAGCGCATTGTCACTGGCCGCGATCAGCCGCAATTCGCGGATCATCGCGGCGATAAGCAGATCACGGCGGCGCGCATTGTTGACCGGAAAGACCAGGCGATAGACGATGAAGGCAAAGGCTGGCGCCAGAACAACGGCAAGGCCGGTCAGCAGCCATGAGCGAAAATCGCCCGTCAGCGGCAATGACGGCTTCAACAGCAAGAGACTCACCATGGAATAGTCGAAACCAAAAGGCATTGAGCGGCGGTTGGAAGATATCGGCGCACCCAGCAGAATAAAGGGCACCATCATCGCCACCATGTCGAATGTACTGGTGGCATGCGGCCAGACCAGGAAACGGCACGCCAAGGCACCCACAACGCCAAGGCATTGACCGGAAAAGACGATCGGCATCATCCGCGCCGGGTTCTCGAAGGTCGAGAACATCGTCAGCATGATCGACACGCCGAGCAACATGAAGGGGCCGCTCTGCCAGCCGGTGGCAACCCAGAAGCTTCCGACAAGCAGCATGGCAAAGAGCGAGCGCAATCCTGCCCGTGCGGCTCCGCGAAAATCGCGATGAAGAATGACCTGGCGCTGGGAGCTTATGTCACCCGGCGAACCGGCATCTTGACCGAGATAGCCGCCAAGCGCTTCATCAAGCCCGCCAAGCACGTGGCCGAGCGCGCTATCAGCACCACAGATAGCGGTCGCCTCAGCAAGAATACGGCGCGCCTCGGCCTCGCCATCACTACGCTGCAATGCGGCGGACGCGCGCCCGAGAATTTCGGAGACAGCCGGCGGCCAGCTGCGTGAGGGACCGCTGCGCAACCACAAAAGCGCCTCGACCTCGGCAATCAGCAGCCCGCGGGCAGCACGCGCAAAGCGGTGCGAGCGCAGCGAACCTGCCCCATTCGGGCCAAGCGCATCCTCGATGGCAGAAAGCTCAGACAAAAGAACCGGCAGTTCCCCGGTCTTTGGCGGCACCTCGCGTGCAAGACGAAAGGCCATATCCTGCAACACGCGTGAAAGCAGAAGGCGGATCCGGCCGTGCAGCGGGTTCTCCCCCTGCCGTTTGATCATGATGAGACCAACGACAAGGGCAGCGACAATCCCCGTGGCAATGGTCGCGACCCGATCGAGCCCCAGATGCATGACATCATCGGGATGGGCGAAATCGAGCAGCGCCACCATTGAAGCCGAATAGCCGGCCAGGATCGCGCCATAGGAAACGAAGCCGCGCAGGACATTGGCACTGAGGGTCGACAGCCCGATCCAAAGCGCCAGGCCCGGAACAAGCAGCATGGGATTACCGCCGGAAAAGGCGACAAGGCAGACGCCGGCAAAGGCGCCGACCACTGTCCCCACCAGGCGGAACAAGCTTTTTTCGACCAATTGCCCGCGCGTCGGCTGCGAGGCGGCAAAGACCGTCATTGCCGCCCATTGCGGATGATCAAGCCCCAGGGCGAAAGCGGAAAACAGCGCAAGCACGGCAGCAATTGCGGTTCTCGCGGCAAAGGAAAAACGCTCGGGATCAAACCCGGCACGGATGAAAAACCGCAGCGGGTGACCGGTCGTCTCACCGGTTGAAGAAGTCATTTTTTCAGGCGTCCATCTATTTTGTCAAAGGCGTCAAGCAACGCCTCGATCTCATCATCGTCGAAATCCGCCAGCATTTCCGTCTCCGCCGCCACGAGAACCTTCCGGATCTCCACAACGGAACGCTTGCCTTTCTCGGTCAGCATGATGCGGCGGGCGCGCCTGTCGACCGGGTCCGGCAGCCGCTCGATCTGACCGTCACGGCCAAGGATATCAAGCGTGCGCACAAGGGACGAACCGTCAAGACCAAGCCTTTCGGCAAGCTCCTTCTGACTGATGCCATCACCGAACGCCTCAAGATGGACAAGCGGTGCCCAGGCCGCATCGGAAAAACCGATTTCCGCCAGTCGCAGATTGAGCGTGTGACGCCATTGGCGCGACAACATGACAAAGCGGAGACCGAAACGAAAACGGGGAGAAAGCGGGTTCATGACGATATAAATGCCATACAAATAATTTGAATTCAATCTATTTTTTAACACCTATCAAATGCAAAAAAACGGGCCGGAAAATCCGGCCCGTCAGATTGCAATATTACAGCCTGCCCTTGCCTCAGTCGCGCGGCGGGATATTCAGCGCCTTCTGGCTGGCCGGACGCTCAAGGCAGCGGGCAAGCCACAGATTGACATTGGTGAACGCGGCAAGTCCCAGATGTTCAGCGGCATCATAGGCCGTTGTCAGCCCGCGCACCCAGGGGAAAATGGCGATGTCTGCGATCGTATAAGTCTCACCCATGATGAAACGGCGGCCCGCCAGGCGTTGCTCGAGCACGCCCAACAGCCGCCGCGTCTCGTTGGAATAGCGCTCTGTCGGATAGGGATTGTTGGCAACCTTGTCGGCGGCATATTTGTAGAAATGGCCGAACTGACCGAACATCGGCCCGACGCCGCCCATCTGGAACATCACCCACTGGATCGTCTCATAGCGGCCAACCGGATCCTCCGGCATCAACATGCCGGACTTCTCAGCCAGATAGAGCAAGATCGCGCCCGATTCAAAAAGCCCGATCGGCGTGCCATCGGGACCATCGGGATCGAGAATCGCCGGGATCTTGTTGTTGGGGTTCAAAGACAGAAATTCCGGCGTCATCTGGTCATTGGTCGCAAAGGACACCAGATGCGCTTCATAAGGCAGGCCAGTTTCTTCAAGAGCTGCGGAGATCTTGATGCCATTCGGCGTTGGAAGCGAATAGAGCTGGAGAACATCCGGGTTCTTCGGCTGCCACCGCCGGGTGATCGGAAAATCGGAGATGCGCGACATCTGCGCTCCTTATCAGGTAGACGGAATCATAACAGAACACAACAAATGTTGCCCTTGTCACAGATTTGCAACCCCGCGCGTCTGAGAAAGACCTCACTATTTTGCAACAAAATGTAATCGCGTTTTGACCGAATATCGCTGGACGGATGATCAGCCAGCTGCCATCAGCGCATCGCGAATCTCGGCAATGACCGGATCGGCCGCGTGCTCGGCTTTGCGTGCACGCACAAAACAGGCTTCCGATTTCAGGATAACGCCATCCTTCAGGATTTTCAGGTGATTGGCCTTGAGCGTCGAACCGGTCGAGGTGATATCGACAATGATATCGGCCTGGCCAGCCATGGGCGCGCCTTCAGTCGCCCCGAGGCTTTCGACAATCCGGTAGAGCTGGATACCGTGCTTGGCGGTGAAAAACTGCTGCGTCAACCGCCAGAACTTGGTAGCGATGGAAAGCCTGCGGCCGTGACGGCTGCGGAATTCGGCAGCCACATCATTGAGATCGGCCATGCTGTCAACATCGAGCCAGATCTCCGGCACCGCGACCACCACATCGGCCTGACCGAAACCGAGACGGGCGACGAACTCGACCCGGTCATCGACATTCGGCAGCCCCTCCCGCAGGAGATCCTCACCGGTGACGCCAAAATCGACGACACCACGGCCAACCTCGCGCGAAATCTCAGATGCGGACAGGAAGGCGATCTCGATATCATCACGCCCCTTGACCCGGCCGCGATAGGAGCGGTCATTGCCGATTGCCTCGATCTCGAAACCGGCCTGTTCCAGCGCCGCCTGCGAGGCTTCCTTGATCCGCCCCTTGGACGGCAGAGCGATGGTAATGGTCATACCGGTTCTCCAGTCTTGTCGCGCGTGCGGGCGATCCGGTCGAGCCAGAGCGAAAAGCCGACGGCAGGGATGCGTTCCGTCGCGCCCAGAAGCGTCAGCAGCCGGTCATAGCGGCCGCCGCCAGCCAGCATCGCCTTGCGGCCATCACGTTCGGAAATCTCGAAAACCAGGCCGGTATAATAGTCGAGCGGGCGACCGAAGGCTGCCCGATAGCAGATCGCCTCAACATCAACACCGGCCGCCTTGAGCGCCGCAACCCGGCGCTCGAAGGTGGCAACAGCCGGACCGAGATCGAGATCGAATTTTGCAGCAAAAGCCTCCAGCGCATCAGAGGCCGCACCGAGCGGCAGTTCAAGCGCCAGAAAGCTGTTCAGCGCCTCAAGCGCCTCCGCATCGAGGCTGGTGACGGAAAGCGCCAGCTTTTCCTTCAGCCGCCGGGCGATTTCCGCCGGTGAACGGCTGGCATTGGTGGAATAGCCAGTATCCTGCATGGTCTGGTCGAGATAAGCGATCAGTCCCGCCTCATCGCCATCGGCGAGAAATGCTGCGACCCGCCGGTCAAGCCCCGAAACGGGCTGAGGGCTGGCCAGCGTTTCCATCAGCCCTTCCAGCTGGCGGCGATTGCCAAAAGCCTGGATCAGCCGTTTCTGCCATCCGCCGGGCAGGCCCAGCGCTCCAACCACCGCCTCGAACACCGCCTGATCGCCAAGTGTGGTGACAATCGGCGCATCCAGGAGAACCCGGCGCACCACGGCTAGCGCATCGGCAAGCGCCCGCGCATCGGCTGACGCAAAATCATCCTCGCCCAGATCCTCTATCCCGGCCTGGAAAAACTCTGCAGCGCCATCATCACGCGCCTGGCGGAACACCATGCCGCAATAGCCATAGCGTCTTGGTGTTCCGGCATTTTCGCCGATATGATGCAGGCATACGGGAATGGTGAATTCGGGGCGAAGGCAGAGGCTTTCACCGGTTTCGCTCTCGGTCATGAAGATGCGG
The DNA here is from genome assembly GCF_006516955.1 of Martelella alba. Classification (GTDB taxonomy): domain Bacteria; phylum Pseudomonadota; class Alphaproteobacteria; order Rhizobiales; family Rhizobiaceae; genus Martelella; species Martelella alba. Next base: position 53,345 of record NZ_VHLG01000005.1, on the reverse strand, counting down.
CGGCGCAGGGCCTCTCCGGTCATGTCGAGAAAAGGCGCAGCTGGCTGGATCACCGGCGTATCGGTGAGCGTCGCGCCGCGTGTGGTAAATTCATTCAGGATCTCGCCGGCAAATTCCGGCATCGAGGTGGAAAGCATTCCGGTCCCGCTTGCATCTAGGATTTTCGAAGGCCGCATCGGAACACCATTTCCTGGCGCAAAAGTCAACGCAAAGCCCTGTCGGAGCGCGTTTTTCTTGAACAGCCGCAGGTGACCTGCACCTTTCCCCAGCGCCTGTTACGCCACTGTCACCGAAACAGGCTAACGCAAAACCGACCGTCGACGCCTCTCTCCCCTTCTCCCGGCCGGTCTTTCGCGAAAGGACAGCACCATGATGCCCGTCAACCGCCGCTTAACCTCGGCTCTCATCACCACCTCGGCCCTTCTCCTCGCTGGCACTGCGCTCGCCCAGCCGCAGCCGGCTGGCTCTTTCACGGTTGCAGAACCCGAAGTCGCCTATCCCCTGCCGGTGGTTGACAATTACATCGCACAAACAGGCAAGAATGCAGCTGGCGAAGAAATCAACAAATATGACCGCAGCCAGAACCCGGTCATCATGATCCTGTCGGGCTTCGATGATATATGGAACCTTGATGACGATGCCTGGCGCCAGGGCGGTGCTAATGGCGACGGTGCAAAGGACTACAGCCATGTCAAAATCGTCAACCCCGCCGTCTGGGCCGCCAATATGGCCTATGTTCTGGATGTAACCGGCCCCGCCCGCACCAAGCAGCAGGCGCTGGAAGCCTATCTCGACGACCGTGAAAATCACGGCTATTCGGTGATTGACGGCTTCGGTCCGATGGCCGACGCCTACCGCGCCGCCTCCGGCGCCACGTCGACGATTTCACACACGCTCGCCGATTTCGACCCTGACACCGTCATCACGGTCAAGGAAGAGGATGAGGGCAATAATGCCGGCGCAGAAGGGTCTGAACTATCCGATTTCGTCGCCTTCATGGCGGCCATGCGCGGGCCGGAAGGCACGACCTCGCCGTCGAAATATTTCTACGCCTCACCGCGCCCCTGGCGTATGGCCGACAATGGCGCTGTCATCGAAACCGGATCAGAAGCGATCGCCGACAAGAATTTCGAGACCTATGACAGCCACACCGCCGTTGTTCCGGCGCTGCTCTATGCCCGCGAAACCCGCGGCCGCAACAAGGATGGCGGCTTTCCATCCGGACATACCAATGCCGGCTATCTCTCCGCCATCACCTATGCCTATGCCTTTCCCGAGCGCTATGAAGAATTGTTGACCCGCGCTTCGGAACTCGGTGAAAACCGCATTCGCGCCGGCATGCATTCACCGCTCGACGTGATTGGCGGGCGGATCATGGCAACGGCGGTTGCCGCGGCCTATCTGAATGATCCACGCCTTGCCGCGCTGAAGACGGCCGCCTACGACAATATGCAAAGCGTCATGGCGGAAAATCTTGCCCCCGGCGAAACGCTGATGACCGCCGCCCATCAGCCCAGCGCCGGTGATCGCTGGGCCAATGCAGCAGCCAACGCAGCGCTCTACCGCCAGCGCATGACCTACGGCCTGCCGCGCGATGAAGCTCAGGCCGGAGCCGACATGATCGTGCCGAAAGGCGCTGAGGTGCTGCTGGAAACCCGCCAACCCTATCTGACACCTGCTCAGCGCCGGGTCGTGCTTTATACCACCGGCCTTGGTGGCGGCTATCCGGTCCTCGACAAGTCCAATGGCTGGGGCCGGATCGATCTCGTGGCCGCTGCCGGTGGCTATGGCTCTTTCCCGGGCGATGTCACCGTAGACATGGATGGCAGCAAGGGGGACTTCAACGCCGAGGACCGCTGGGTCCACCCCATTTCCGGCCTCGGCATGCTGACCAAGAACGGCTCGGGCAAGCTCACCCTTGCCGGAGACAACAGCTATGAAGGCGGCACCACGCTGAACGCGGGAACACTGGTTGCCGAACGTGCGACATCGCTCGGGACTGGCGATCTTCTGGTCACCGGTGGCACGCTGACGCTTGGCCCGCAGGGGCTTGTCCTGCCGGGTGAAGCCGAAATCAACGGCGGCACGCTGGTCGTTGCAGCAACAGAATTTCCGGCCGAGGTTTTCAAGGCCGGTGTGATCAAGGGGCAGTTCGACAGCATCACCGATACCGATGGCAAGCCGCTTGATGCCGCTTATGCTGACGGCACGATCACCGTTACACCGAAGCTCAACTGAGCGCGGCAAGAGTAGCACCGCCACCCTCTCCGGGTGGCGGCATTTTGGCGTAAAATGTCCTCTATTGGGCGCCTGGCCTGATTTTTTCATTGCCTGCAAGCAACTAGAATGCCTTCATGTTCATACAGACATGGAGCAAGATATGTCCGCAGACACCGCCCTTCTCGTCATCGACGTGCAGGAATCCTTTCGCCACCGCCCCTATTTCACCGAAACAGGGCTCTCCTGTTACCTCGAGCGTCAGCAAAAGCTGATCGACGGTGCGACCCATGAAGGCATCCCGGTGATCCAGATTTTCCATGAGGAAGATGGCGGTCCCTTCGACCCGGCATCCGGCTTTGTCGAAACGCTCGCGCCCCTCTCCATCGCGCCAGATGCCATCTTCCGCAAGCGCCGCCACAGCGCCCTGATCGGCACGGGGCTGGAAACCTACCTGATCCAGAACGGTATTCGCCGGCTCATTATCTCCGGCATTCGCACCGAACAATGCTGCGAAACCACCACGCGCCATGCCTCAGACCTTGGCTTTCTGGTGGATTTTGTTGCCGAAGCGACCCACAGCTTTCCAATGCGCGATGCGGCAGACAAGCTGTGGAGTGCGGACGAGATTCGCGCCCGCACGGAACTGGTACTCGCCGGCCGCTTTGCCCGGATCATGACGGTGGACAGCATTCTGGCAGAATTTGCAGAGAGAAAGGCGGCCTGAGATGCGTGACATGGCGCGGCATATCCCGGTTTTTGTTCTGGTGCAGCCGCGCGTGTTGCTGCTCGATATAGCAGGCCCGATCGAAGTTCTGCGGAAAGCCAATCTGGTGCAGAAAGATGTCGCCTTTGATGTTCGCTATATCGGCCCTTCAGTGGAAACCGGCACCTCCATCGGGCTGACACTTGCGGGCATTTCACCCCTGCCTGCGGTGCTTCCCGATGGTGCCATGGTGGTCATTCCCGGCTCAGCCGATGAGCCGCTTTTCGGCCCGCAGCATGACGCAGGCCGCGACGATGCTGAAGAACGGGCAATCATTGACTGGCTGGCACGGGCAATCCGGCCGGGCATCCGCCTCGTTTCAATCTGCTCGGGGGCGACACTTGCCGCGCGGGCAGGCCTGCTGGAAGGCTATAGCTGCACCACACATCACGCAACGATTGAAGCACTCGCCCGGGAAGCGCCCACCGCCCGCGTGCTCGAAAACCGCATTTATGTGGAAGACGGCGAACGCTTTTCCAGCGCTGGCATCACCGCTGGCGTCGATCTCATGCTGGCAATCTTGGCCCGCGAGGCCGGGCATCGCACAGCATTGGAAGTGGCCCGCTATCTCGTCGTCTATCTGCGTCGCAGCGGCTCGGATCCGCAGATCTCTCCGTTCCTTGAAGGGCGCAACCATATTCACCCGGTCATCCACCGGGTGCAGGATGCCATCGCCGCCGACCCGGCCGCCGATTGGTCGGTGGCGCATATTTCGGCAATGGCTGGGACAAGCCAGCGAAATCTCTCGCGGCTCTTCAACGCCCATGTCGGCATGGGCGTAACCGACTATGTCAATCGCATGCGCATCGCTCTGGCCCGCGAATTCGTGACGGGCTCCAATCTCGCAATCGAGCAGATCGCCGAGCGGGCCGGCTTTTCCTCGACCCGCCATTTTCGCCGGGTCTGGCAGCAATTCCATGATGCGCCGCCACGCCACGCACGTCAGCCCGGAAGACAGCAAAACTAGAGTAGCGGCGATACCGATCAACCGCCCGATGCTCAAGCGCTTGCCGAGACCGGAGCGAAACGGGGATCACCAAGCAGATGCGGCAAAAGCAATTGAACTGAGCGCCGATCCGGTTCACTGAGAGCGAAAATCACACCAGTGGAAAATCCTGTCGATATCCTGTGGATAACAGGTGGAAGAGCAGAGGAAAGGCTGCGGAAAAACCGCTGGTGCTAAACTTGACTTTCTTCATTTGTTCACGTTTAACCTGTCACTGAACCCGCCAGCCTGCAAGTTCTGTGTCACCAATTTGGTCTTTCTTGCGGATGACTGGTCCTTTAGTTCATCAAAAGACCCTTTCATGAAACAGATCAACACGCTGACCATGGCGGTCGGGCTCGCCGCGATTACGGCGCTGGCCCCGCTGGCAACCGACATGTACCTGCCCGCCCTTCCTCTCATTGCCCGCGACCTTACAACCGATGCCGGAATGGTTTCCTCATCGGTCATGACTTTCTTTATCGGCTTCACCGTCGGCCAGTTGTTTTACGGCCCGATCTCGGACCGCATCGGCCGCAAGCCGGTGGTTTATTTCGCTCTGGCCCTTTTCATCGTCGGCTCACTCGGCACGATGACGGCACAATCGATCACGAGCATGCTGGTATGGCGTTTCATCCAGGGCCTTGGCGGTTCCGTCGGAATGGTGACGGCAACGGCGATGGTGCGCGATCTCTACACCGGGGAAACAGCAGCCAAGCTTCTTGCCATCATCATGATGATCACCGGTCTGGCGCCAATCATCGCGCCGATGATCGGCAGTCTCATTCTGCTTGTTGCCAGCTGGCGGGCGATGTTCGCCTTTTTCGCGATCTTTGGCCTGGCCAGTTTTGCCTATATCCGCCTTTTCGTGCCGGAAACGCGCATGGAGCAGTTGCGGCTGAGTTCGCATCCGAGCCATGCAATCATCTATTATTTCGGCCTTATGAAAAGCCGAAGCTTCATCCCCTTCGCCGGAACGCTGGCGCTCGCTCAGGGTGGCTTTTTTGCCTATATCGGTGGCTCATCAGCCGTCTTTATCGACCTGAAGGGCCTTTCACCGCAGATGTTTTCACTTGCCTTCGGCATGAACGCGATTGGCATGGCCATCGGTGCCCAGGGCGGCGCCCGGCTGATCGGCCGCTTCGGTGCGCACCGGATCGCGAAAACCGCCGCCTGTCTCTATGCCCTGGCACTGGCGGCATTGCTGGTCATCGAGCTTACCATCGGTGCGGATCTGTGGATGATGCTGGTTCTGTTCTTCATTGCCATGACGGCAATGGGAGCAATCCTGACCAATTGCAACATGCTCGCCATGGAAGCGCACGGCCAGATTGCCGGTGTCGCGGCAGCCCTGATCGGCGCCCTCGGCTTTGGGCTCGGCGCTCTTGGCAGCGGCCTTGTCAGTGCGTTTGACAATGGCACTGCCGTGCCTCTGCTTGCAATCATGGCAGCCTTCGCCCTGCTATCCGCACTGGTTGCCGTAACCGGCTTCCCAAGGCCGGGAACGACAACGACAGCTCATCATCATTGACCCCCTCCTGCCGGTCGAAAAGACAGCAATCCCTCGACCGGCAGCCGCATTTTTGATGATTTTCAGGTTGCCGTCGCAGCCCGTGGCTCCTATGTAAGGTGCAAGCGCCAAATCACACCAATTAGGCTGCCAAAAGGAGTATTGAACATGGCTTTTGAACTTCCTGAACTGCCCTACGCCTACGACGCCCTTGCCCCCTTCATGTCGGCAGAGACGCTGGAATTCCACCACGACAAGCATCACAATGCCTATGTGACCGCCGGCAACAAGCTTGCTGCCGACGCCGGCCTTGCCGACCTTTCGGTCGAAGAAATCATGGTCAAGGCCTATGGCACCAACCAGGCACTGTTCAACAATGCTGGCCAGCACTTCAACCACATGCATTTCTGGAAGTGGATGAAGAAGGATGGTGGCGGCACCAAGCTGCCCGGCGCACTGGAAAGCGCCATCGCCTCCGATCTCGGTGGTTATGACAAATTCAAGGCTGATTTCATCGCTGCTGGCGTTGGCCAGTTCGGCTCCGGCTGGGCCTGGCTCGCTGTCAAGGACGGCAAGGTCGAAATCATGAAGACCCCGAACGGTGAAAACCCGGTCGTCCACGGCGCCAAGCCGATCCTCGGCGTCGACGTATGGGAACACTCCTACTACATCGACTACCGCAATGCCCGCCCGAAATATCTGGAAGCCTTCATCGACAGCCTGGTCAACTGGGACTACGTGCTGGAGCTTTACGAAGCTGCAACCAAGTAATTTCGCGTTTCATAGCGAATGCATCAAGCCCGGCCAATGGCCGGGCTTTTGGCTGCTGACAAACCTCGCCCCGTTTTTCTGACGTCATGCCTGTGCTTGGTCCACAGGCATCCAGCCGACGCGCGTCCGCGCGGCGAAAGGACTCGTCTATTCAATGCCTGATGAATCTGGATCCCCGTGACAAGCACGGGGATGACGACGGAGGGAGGGGCTGCTCCACCTTAAACATGCAATATGAATGGCTTTGTCAAAAGTCTGAGCCCGGCCAATGGCCGGGCTTTTCTCTTGCCGGACCGGCTTTGCTTCAAGCTGACGGTCGGTATAGCGCGCGGTAGGTTGCATAGCCTTGATCATAAACCGCGCGATTTTCAGCATTGGGTGCGATCAGATCGCCGGTACCGACAAAGGCTGTAACGCCGGACCAGTCATCGGCAAGCCCTGCCCCCATGGCCGCCGTCCAGGCAACACCAAGACAGGAGCCGGGATGCCCCGTGAGGCATTGCACCGGCGCGCCCAGCACATCGGCAACAATCTGCATCCAGATCCGGCTCTGCGCGCCGCCATCGGACACCAGATAACGCGTGGTCTGATGGCCCATATCATTCAGCACGTCGATATGATGCCTGAGCGCATAGGCATAGGATTCCAGCAGCGCCCGCCAGAGATGGCCAATATCGTGGGAAAGTGTCAGGCCGGAAATCACACCGCGCGCATTCGCATCGTGGATCGGTGTTTTCTCGCCGAGAAGATAAGGCAGGATCGTCACACCCTCCGCACCTGCCGGCTTTTTCTCTGCCAGGCGGTCGAGATAGCGATAGACAGTAATCCCCTCTTCCTGGGCCAGCATCTCTTCCCTGCCGGCAAAGGTGGCGATAAACCAGTTCAGCGCCGAACCGCCCGTCGACATGCAGCCATTGGGCATGAACAGGCCGGGGATCAGGTGATAATCGAGAAACAGGCGCGGATCGGGCTGCGCAAGATCGGTTGCCGTCAGAATGTCCACGGCGCCGCCGAATTTCAAAAGCACGTCTCCGGCCCGATTGACACCCGCGCCAAAGGCAGACGCCACCATATCGGCCGCACCGCCAACGACCGGCGTTCCTGGCGCAAGCCCGGTCTTTTCGGCGGCCTGTGCCGTGACCCTGCCGATGATCTCATGCGAGGCGACCTTGCGCGGCACGACCGCCGGCGCGACATGCGCCCATGAAATCAGATCGTCATCGAGAACACCCGCAGCAACATCGACGAAACCAGCCTCAAGCGCCCAGTTCTGTTCAACCGTCTTCTCGCCCGTCAGGCACCAGTTGATATAGTCATAGGATCCGAAAACAGTGGCAATTTTCGAAAACACATCCGGCTCGTTGCGCTCGATCCAGCGTAATTTGGCCGTCACAAGCTGCTGATTGATGCCATTGCCGGCATGGGCGATGAAGGCTGCCTCATCGCGCTCTGCACGCAGCTCCGCCACCTCACGGCCCGAGCGGCCATCGCTTTGCTGGATGGAGGGGCGCAGAACCCGTCCGGCCTCATCCAGCAGCACGACGGCGGGTAGCATGCCGGTGACGCCAACGGCGCCAATCGCGGCCGGATCCGTTGCCTCAAGAGCCATGAGTTCGTGGCAGATCGCCTGAACATTTTCCCACCATTCGGCAGGATCTTCCTCGGCCCAGCCGTGATGCGGCGATTTCAGCGTCACCGGGCGGGAGACGATGCCGACAACACGTGCCGGCAGCTCGATCAGAATGCCGATGGTCGAGGTGGTGCCGATATCGAGACCGATCACATAGGCCATGGCCAGCTCCTGCCCGGATGAGGATTAACGCAAGGTGGCGACGATATCCATGAAGCGCTTGACGCGCTCGCCGTCGACAGGGTTCCAGGTATCGCCATCAACCTTGAAATGCGTGCCGATGATGCAGCCCGAGGCCATGGAGAGGATATCGTTCACATTGTCCTTGTTGACACCGGTATTGGCGAAAACCGGAACGTCGCTGACCGTCTCGCAGACCTTGCGCAGACCCGATTGATCAACCGGCTGGCCGGTAATCGGGCCGGAAACGAGAATGGCATCGGCCATGGAGGAGAAAACCGCACTTTTAGCACGAAGTTCGATCGGGCGCTGATCAAGCGAAAAGGCAAATTCGGCATTGATGTTGAAGAGCAGCTTCAGGTCCTTGACGCCAAGATTGGCGCGCAACCTTGCTGGTGTCGCACAATCCGGCGCCCATACCCCCATATCGGAGGCGAAGACGCCGGTGAAAATTTCACGCACAAAGCTTGCGCCCGTGGCAGCAGCAATAGCGACGCTTGCCGACGGGTCCCAGAGATAATTGACGCCGAAGGGCACGGTGAGCATCGGCTTGATCGCCTGCACCAGAGCCGCCATGGCGGCAATGCCCTCGGGCGCGGCCTTTAGCACATAGGGGCGGTCGTTTTCATTGCCGAACATGATCGCATCGACACCACCCGCCTGCAGCTTTTCAATGTCACTGGCGACACCCTCAATCAGCTTGTCGAGGCCACCATCGGCATCATATTGCGGCGAACCGGGCAGCGCACCGATATGGGCCATGGCGATCACCGCTTTTTTCTTCTCGCCGAAGAAATCGAAAATCATTGAAAAACTCCATCATGAAACATGGGAAATGGGCTGGATCATCACGAGGCTGCTCGCTTGCCCGCATTGGCGACAATGACCTCAATGCCGGCCTTGTCGAGCGCTTGTGACAGCGCGCCTGAGGGGCGAAGATCTGTGATCAGCGTATCGAAACTTGCAAGCTCCGACACATGAACAAGCGACATGCAGTTGAATTTCGAGGCATCGCACAGCACAACCTTGCGGGTGGAGCGGGCGAGATAGACGCGCTTCATCTCGGCATCGTCGAAGGAATAGTCATAGATGCCATCGGCGGTAAGACCGGAAATGCCGATAAAAGCGATATCAAACCAGAGTTCGGAAAATTCCGCGACGGCAGCCGGCCCGGTGATCGACATTTCATCGCCACGCATCCGCCCTCCGGGCAGATAGACCTCGCCAAGGCCATCGCCGAGGAAGAAGGCATTGCGGACCGAACTGGTGAAAATCTTGGCGTGCTGGCGATCCGTCAGCATGCGCGCCAGCGTCAGCGCGGTGGAGCCGACATCAAGGGCAATTGTGCGATGGGCGCTTGCAAGACGCGCCGCCTCGGCGGCGATCGCCTGCTTGGCCAGCGCATTCTTGGCGGTACGCATCTGGAAAGCCGGCTCGCCGAGAAAAGGCTGCGGCGCAATAGCCGGTTCGCCGGCATTGTCAGAGCGAACAGCGCCGCCATGGGTGCGGGCAAGCTTGCCCTCTTTCTCAAGCTCGGCAAGATCGCGCCGGATGGTCATCTCGGAAACGCCGAGCTGCAAAGCCACATCGGAAACAGACAGCGCGCCGACCTGCGCAAGCACTTCAAGAATACGCGCATGACGAACATGCGCCAAAACCTTGGTCTTTTCCGTGTTCGTTTGTGCGCTTATCGGTCCGGACGCCATGCGTTCCCTCGCCTAACCTGGAGCGCATGCCCGGCCCACACCGTAAATGCGCGATTTCAAAAGCCTCATGCGATGATGAGGCAGCCACCTTGCTCTTTCTGCTTAAACGCGCGATCGAACAAAATCAAACATTATTTTCTCTTGTTGTGTATGTTTTTGTTGATATATGATCGAACAAAACAAATTGGGGAACAACAGAATGAACCATCCGACCTTTCCCGAACTGAAGGGCAAAAAGGCGATCGTCACCGGAGGCGCGACCGGTATTGGCCGGGCACTGGTTGAAGCGATTGCCCGGCAGGGCGTCACCGTTGCCATTTGCGACCTCAATCTGGAAGCCGCCGAAAAGGCCGCCGCCGCAGTTGACGGCTTTGCGGTGGAAATTGATGTGCGCAAGCGCGCCTCGGTGGAAAAGGCCTTTGCTGAAGCCGAAGAAAAGCTCGGCGGGCTCGACATTCTCTTCGCCAATGCCGGTGTTTCGACCATGAACCCGGCACTGGAGCTGACCGACGAGGAATGGGATTTCAACTTCGACGTCAACACGCGCGGCATTTTCCTCACCAACCAGATCGCCGCCCGCCGTTTCAAGGCGAAAGGCTCCGGCGTGATCGTCAACACCGCATCGCTTGCCGCCAAGGTCGGCGCACCGCTTCTGGCGCATTATTCGGCCAGCAAATTCGCTGTGCTCGGCTGGACCCAGGCGCTGGCCCGCGAGCTTGCCGGTGACGGCATCCGCGTCAACGCAGTCTGCCCCGGCTTCGTCAAGACCTCGATGCAGGATCGAGAGGTCCAGTGGGAGGCAAAGCTGCGCGGCATGACGCCTGATGCGGTGATTGCCGACTATATTTCGCAGACGCCGCTCGGGCGGATCGAAACGCCGGAAGATGTCGCAAAGGTCGCCATATTCCTTGCCTCGGACTCGGCAGCCTTCATGACCGGACAGGGCGTCAACGTCACCGGCGGCGTCTACATGACCTGACACGGCAACAGCCGCCTGACGACTTAATTTAGACCATACGGGAACCAGACCATGGCAGCCATTCGCTTCAACAAGATCGGCAAGCGTTATCCGGATGGTTTTGCCGCCATCGACAACCTTAATCTCAACATCGAGGACGGGGAATTCCTCGTGCTTGTCGGTCCGTCGGGCTGCGGCAAATCCACGGCGCTGCGTATGATTGCCGGTCTTGAGGACATTACCGATGGCGAACTGATCATCGACGGCGTGGTCGCCAATAATCTCAGCCCCCGCGACCGCGACATCGCCATGGTGTTCCAGTCCTATGCGCTCTATCCGCATTTAAGCGTCGAGGAGAATATCGGTTTTGGCCTGCGCGTACGCGGCGCCGAAAAGAAGGCACTTGCGGATAAAGTCCGCCAAACGGCCGAACTGCTGGAGCTTTCGGAACATCTGAACCGCAAGCCCGGCCAGCTTTCCGGCGGCCAGCGACAGCGTGTTGCCATGGGCCGCGCACTGGTGCGCAATCCCAAGGCCTTCCTGATGGATGAACCGCTCTCCAATCTTGATGCGCGGTTGCGCGGTCAGATGCGCACCGAGATCGCCCGGCTGCAGAAGATGACCGGCATCACCACCGTCTACGTGACCCATGACCAGGTCGAGGCGATGACCATGGGCGACCGCGTGGCGGTGATGCGCCATGGCGTATTGCAGCAGCTTGACACCCCGCGCGCACTTTATGACACACCCGCCAATCTCTTCGTCGCGGGCTTCATCGGCGCGCCATCGATGAATTTCATGAGCGCCGAGCTGATCGAGGCCGGTCACGATGTGATCGCCAAGGTCGGCCCCTTCGATTTCGTCTTCGATGTCGCCGATGTCGACGCCCGCCCCGGTCTCGCACGCGGGCTTGACCGCAAGGTTGTGCTCGGGCTCCGCCCGGAGATCTTCACACCTGTCGATCACCCGGATGTCTCGGTCAACACCATCACCGGCGAGGTCGTCTTCGTCGAGGATCTGGGCGCCACGCTGCTGGTCCATATCGATATCGGCACTGCCGACGACAATCTGAAAGCCATCTCCGACGATGATGCCGAAGACGGTGCCATCTCCGCCCCGCGCCTGCGCGTCGTGCTGGATGGTCAGATCAAGGTAAAGGCCGGGGAGATCATCAATCTTTCCGTCGAGGCGAGCCGCATCCATGTCTTCGATGCCACAACGGAAGACGCGATCCGGGACTGACACCGCGCGGTCGCCCAAAAATGACCCGCGCTTCAGTGAATGCCCTTGGTGAGCCCCTGCACGAAATAGCGGTTGAGAAACAGCACCACGATGACGATCGGGATGGTGGAGAAGTGGGCGAGCGCTCCAAGCGTTCCCCAGGTGATATCCTTTGTGCCATAGGCCGACAGCAGCGCCACGGAGAGCGGCTTGGTGTCGAGCTTGGTCAGGAACATCGGATAAAGAAAATCATTCCAGGAAAACATCAGACAGAACAGCACGCAGGCAATGATGCCGGCCCTGACAGCAGGCAGCGCGACCTTGAAGAAAGCACCGATCTGGCGGCAGCCATCGGTGAGCGCCGCCTCCTCCAGCTCCTTCGGCAGACCGCGGAAATAAGAAAACATCATCCAGGTGACAAAGGCGGCATTGAGCATGGAGTTGATCAGGATGACCGCCATCCAGGTGCCCAGCAGCCCGACATCGCGCATCATCATGTAAAACGGGATCAGTGCCGCTACCGACGGGATCATCCGGATCGCCATGAGGAAATAGGCCGTCGCCATGGCGAAACGGCTTTTGGAGCGCGCCAGCGCATAGCCGGCCGGAACGCCGAGCAGCAGCGACAGGATCACCGAACCAGCGGCAATGATGACACTCGATTTCAGCAGGTTCCAGACATCGAACAGCCGGAAGACGGTGCGGAACTGATCCAGCGTCGGCGAGAAGGTGAAGCGCGGCGGAATGGAGAAAATGTCGCCGGAAGGCTTGTAGGCCGTCGTCGCCAGCCACAGGAAGGGCAGCAGAAAGAAGGCAAGCATGGCAACCAGAAAGGCCCGGCGGGCAAGATCGAGATAGGCGGTGCGGTTCATCGTCCGTTGGCCCTCCGGTCGGCATAGCGGATTGTCACGGAAAAGACGGTGGCAATCACGGCGATGATGAGAAGGGTGAGATTGGCAATCGCCGAGGCATAGCCGATATTGAAGAATTCCAGCCCCTGCTTCACCGCATGCAGCATCAGCGTATTGGTCGCATTGCCCGGCCCGCCGCCAGTGGTGACATAAACGCTGTCGAACACACGGAAAGCATCAACCGTCCTCAGGATCAGCGCCAGCAGCACTGCCGGCAGCATCAGCGGCAGCACGATGATGCGCAGTTTCTGCAGACCCGTCGCGCCATCAACGGAGGCCGCTTCGAGGATATCACCGGGCAGCGCTTTCAGACCGGCCAGCAGGATCAGCGTGACCAGCGGCGTCCACTCCCAGACATCGACGAAGATCAAGGTTGCGAGTGCCGCATGGGTATCGGCAAACAGTCCGCGCGGATCCGTCAGCCCCCATTTTGCCAGATAATAACCGATCATGCCGTAATCGGAGGCTAAAAGCCCCTTGAAGATCAGTCCGACCACCAGCGGCGTGATCGTCACCGGAACGAGGATCAACGCCAGCACGATGCGGTTGAAGCGATCATCCTTCCACAGCGCCAGCGCCAGAATGAAGCCAAGCACCAGTTCGAAAAACACCGAGCCGAGCGTAAACAGCGCCGTATTGATCAGCGCCTGCCGCGATGTTCGGTCGGTCAGGATTTCAACGTAATTTTCCAGCCCGACAAATTTGGTTCGCTTCGGGCGGATGAGATTATAATCATAAAGCGAATAGAAGATGCCCTGCGCCAGCGGCCAGACACCAACGACCAGCACATAGACGATGACCGGCAGAGCCATGGCGAGAAGGAAAAGCCGCCTTCGGCTGGCAAAGGACATGCCTTTCGGCACGATCAGTGTCTCGGCGGTTTCATAGACAGCTGCGCTCACGGGATATTTCCGGTCAGTTCACATTCGGGATCAGTATGCCCGGCGGCAATGACAGCCACCGGGCAATTCACAACATCAGGAGACGCCGGTCAGAACAGATCTTCGGCTTCCTTCTGCGCGGCATCCAGCGCTTCCTGCGGATCGGCATTGCCGACCAGAACATCGTTGACGGCCGTACCGAGAATATCCTGGATCTGCGGATATTCCGGGATACGCGGGCGATAATTGTAATCACCCTTCTCGAAAGTTTCGGCGACAACCGGCAGGAAGGGGAATTTCGCCAGCAGATCCGGGTCGGTCATCTCGCTTTTGCGCAGGAAGCTACCCGCGCCCATGAGATTGAACTCCTTGTGGACCGCCGGGCTCGTCAGCCATTTGATGAAGGTCCAGGCGGCTTCCTGCTGCTCGGGCGAAATATCGGCATTGATCGCCATGCCCCAGCCGCCGATACCATAGGCTGGCGGAACATTTTCGCCATGTGGCGCAACGGTGATGGCAACGTCATCAACGATCTTGGACATGTCGGGATTGTAATAGCCCGGCGCGCCGACCGACCAGGTCTGCATCTGGGCGGCAACACCCTGACGGAAGCTTTCCTCACGGCCGCCCCAGTCATAATTGGCAGCGCCGGGCGGTGCTGCGGTCTTGAACAGATCGGCATAGACCGTCAGGCTCTGAACATTGGCATCCGAATTGAGCGCCGGCTTGCCGTCGGCACCCATGATCGAACCGCCCATTTCGGTATTATACTGCATCCAGTCCTGCGCGACCGCCGGGCCCTTCTGGCCATTGGCAACGAAGCCGTAAACGCCCTTTTCCGGATCGGTGAGCGTCTTGGCGTCGGCAACGAACTCTTCCATCGTCGTTGGCGCCGTCAGGCCTGCCGCATCAAACATGGTCTTGTTATAGGCAAGGACATTGGCATAGCCTGCAAACGGAAAGGCGACCTGCTTGCCGTCGAAATTACCGAGCCCCATCATCAGATTGGGATAGATGTCGTCAACATCGATCTCGGCGGCATCGCGCTTGATCAGATCGGTCAGATCGACAGAATAGCCATTCTCGGCATATTCACCGGCCCAGACGATATCCATGGTGACGAGATCATAACCAGCCGTATCGCCGATATAATCCGCCGTCGTCTTGGTCAGAAGCGAGCCATAGTCGAGAATATCGACATTCAGCTTGGCGCCGGTCTCCTCTTCGAATTTCGGCGCCAGATCCGCGATCACCGCGGCAAACTGGTCATTTTGAGACGCGAGCGTCAGGGTCACGCCATCAAGTGGCTTGTCCTGGGCAAGGGCGGTGGAACCGAGCAAGAGCGCGGTCAGTGCTGCTGCGGATGCAAGTTTCATTCTGTTCCCCTTTTTACGACCTTAAGACGCCCGACCTGGCGACTTGATCGATATCACTATACATCAAACAAAAACGCACTCAAGCGCACTTGACAAAAATTCAATTGCGGTAAAAAATCACAAAATAGAACATTATCGCCCAAATTTGAGACAGAAACCCGCTTTTCTGCCTTAGCTTTAATCAATTCTCCGATCGGACCAAAGAATGCGCATGTTTTTCCCGCCACAGGATTTTCAGCCATGAGCGAAGACCTGAGGACACGGCTTGCCGCGCTGAAATCACGCGCCACCTATGAGATCGAATGTATTGAGGGCATGGCGCCGGTCTGGCTGGAAAAACCGCAAGCGGATAACCGCTATAATGTCGTCATCGTCGGCGCAGGACTGAACGGGCTTTCCGCAGCCTTTGCGCTGAAGCGGCGCGGCATTGGCGGGGTCATCGTCATAGACCAGAGCGTGACAGGGCGCGAGGGGCCGTGGATCACCTCTGCCCGGATGAAGACGCTGCGCTCGCCGAAGACGCTGGCCGGCCCCGATTTCGGCATTCCGAGCCTCTCGCCGCGTGCCTGGTATGAAACCGTCTATGGCGCCGACAGTTTTGCCGGGATCGAAAAGATCGCCCGGCCCGACTGGATGAACTACATGTTGTGGTTCCGCGATGCGATCGACGTCGAAATCCATAACGAGACCCGGCTGGAGGCCGTTGCCGAAGGCGAAGACGGCGTGCGCCTTTCGCTTTCGGGCAATACATCGCTTCCAAAGGAGATCACCTGCCGCCACTTGATCCTCGCCAATGGCACCGATGGCTGTGGCGGCCCGCTGATCCCGGCCGATATCGCAGCACTGCCGAGACAGTTCTGGACCCACAGCGCTGAAGAGGCTGATGACAGCCACCTTGCGGATAAGGATGTGATCGTGCTCGGCTCGGCGACAT
Organism: Martelella alba; assembly: GCF_006516955.1. Lineage (GTDB taxonomy): Bacteria > Pseudomonadota > Alphaproteobacteria > Rhizobiales > Rhizobiaceae > Martelella > Martelella alba. The sequence goes on along the minus strand of NZ_VHLG01000005.1, from coordinate 37,299 downwards.
CAAGTTTTGACTGGGCCGTCCGGGCGCTGGAGAAAGGCGCAAAAAGCGTGACCATGGTGGCCCGCGCCAAAAGCCTGGCACGCACCGAAGCGCTGGCATGGACCAATTTTCCCGGCTATCTCGGCCACTACGCATCGCTGTCGGATGACGAAAAGTGGCGTTTTACCAAGAGCTTCTTCGCCCTTAAAGTGCCGCCAACGCAGGATCAGTTTGACCGCGCATGTGCCTATCCGCAGTTCAGAATGGAATTTGCCAGCGGCATTAAGTCCATGATCATCAAGGGCGACCGGCTTGCCGTTACCACGGTCAGCGGCGCGCATGTCATCGATCACATTTTGCTCGGCACCGGCTATGCAGTAGACTTTACCCTGCGCCCGGAGCTTGCAGCCCTTGAAGGCCGCTTTCTGCGCTGGGAGGACCGGTTCACGGCAGAAGTCATCGAGGAAGCCCCCGCCATCGGCCCCTTCCCCTATCTTGGCCATGGTTTCGAGCTAACCCCGAAGAGCACAACGGACCAGTGGGTGCGCCGCGTCCATATCTTCAACGGCGGCGCCGTACCGAGCCTCGGTCCGGTCAGCAACGGGATCACCGGGGTAAAATACGGGATTGCCCGCATCGCCGACGGTTTGACTCAAGCACTGTTTTTGCAGGAAAGCGACCGGTTGCAGGACGAGTTTGCCAATTATAGCGAGCTGCATTTTGATCCGCGCGACAAGATTTCCGCCTGAGGCGGGAGGAGACTGACATGACCACGCCCCTATCGCTCGACACGGTTCTTGCCAAAGCCCAGACGGGAAGCGTCGAATTTCCCTACCTGCTCGCCAATCATGTGCCGATGGTACTGATCGCGCTTGACCGGCTGGGCGCAACGCCTGAGCGCCTTGACGAATGGTACGAGGCCTATCGCGAAAGCCATAAAGTGCCGCCAATCCCGGAACCGGTCGCGGCCATTGATCCCTATAACTGGACCGATGCACTGGGAGAGAGAACACGAGAGGCTGATTATCGCGGCTTTTTCGTCGGAGAGGTTCAGCGGCTTGGTATCGACCGGGCAATCCGCAGCTATCTACCGGTGATGACGCAGGGTCTGGCTGCAAGCGCCACCCATCCGCTGATGCGGCTTGCCTATGGCGTGCTCAAGAATGATGCCCGCGAGGTCGGCCATGCACTCGGCTACTGGGCGACGACCTATCTACCCCTGCCCGGCCCGGGCCGCTTTGCAGGCGACACGGAAGATCCAGCCGCCGTGCTGGCCGCGATTGCCGATATTCCCGGCATTCACGATTACAAGACCGAGACAGATCTTCTCTGGCACAATATCCGCGCCGTTGCCGCCCTTGACGGTTTCGCGCCGGTGATTGACCGGCTGATCTTTCGGCCCGACACAGTGCGGCAGATGACGGCAGTCTCGCTCGTCGCCTTCGCTGCAACGCTCGATTTCTCCGCCCTTCATGCCCTCACCGGCATGCACTGGATGCGTCTCGTCACCTGGCATGTAAACGAGGACGACAAGCAACCGCTCTACCGTGCTTTCTGGCAGGTTATCGCCTCGCTGATGCCGAAAATCGGCTTCCCCCAATTTCCCGATACCGACGCGGTAGAGACCATGCGCAATCTCCCCTGCCCGGACTGGCCGGAAATCCGCACTGCGGCAATCGCATCTTACGATGAGCATGATATAAGCCTGACATTCTCCGCCCAGGAGGAACAGAAGGCCTGGGGCGGCGACCGGCTCTATCGCGTTGCCGCCGCCAAACGGCTGAAGCTGATCGACTGACAGACACATAAAGGGGGACGGCATGGCCACAGATCTCGTCATCGACAATCTTATCGGCAGCGACGGCGCGCCGACGGCCATTGTCGTCACCGGTGGCGTCATCACCGGCATCGGCCCGAATGCAGCCGCAGGGCTTGCAAATGTGGTCGACGGCGCTGGCCTGCTGCTGCTGCCCGGCCTTGTCGACGGCCATATCCATCTCGACAAGACCCTGATCGGCCTGCCCTTCATCCCGCATATTCCGGGCGATACGGTGGCCAAACGCATTGCCGCCGAGCGCGAGTTGCGCCGCACGGTGTCACTGCCGGTCACAGCGCGTGGCGGCGCGCTGATCGAACAGATCGCTGCGATGGGGACGGTTGCCGTCAGAAGCCATGTCGATATCGACACCGAGGCAAAGCTTTCCGGTCTTGAGGCTGTGCTATCATTGAAGCAGAGCCACGGGCACCTCATCGACATCCAGACCGTCGCCTTCCCGCAGTCCGGCATTGTCCGCGATCCTGGCACGGCTGATCTGCTCAACGCCGCGATTGAGGCCGGCGCTGATCTCGTTGGCGGGCTCGATCCGGCCGGCATCGACAATGACATTTCCGGCCACCTCGATGCCATTTTCGCCATTGCTGGCAAACACGGCATCGGTATTGACCTGCATCTGCATGATGGCGGCGCGCTCGGTGCTTTCGAACTGCGCCAGATTGCCGAGCGCAGCATCGCGCTTGGCCTTCAAGGCAAGGTCGCCGTCAGTCACGCCTTCTGCCTTGGCGAACTGGCGACCGATGATTTTGCCCGCACCGCAGCGCTGCTTGCGAAGGCGAATGTTTCGATCATGACCAACGGCCCCGGCCCCGTATCCATGCCGCCGGTCAAACAATTGCAGGCGGAAGGCGTGCGCGTCTTCGCCGGCTCCGACAATATCCGCGACGCCTGGTCGCCCTTCGGCAATGGCGATCTCATCGAGCGCGCCGGGATCATCTGCGACCGGCAGGATTTCCGTGCCGATGAGGATCTGGCGCTGGCGCTCAGCCTTGTCACCGCCGCCTCCGGTGCTGTGCTTGGCCGCAGCGAAGCGCTTGCCATTGGAGCCCCCGCCGATTTCCTGCTTATCAGGGCAGGCTCCGTTGCCGAGGCTGTTGCCGGGCGCTCTCGCGAGCGCACGGTCTACAAGGCCGGACGCAAAATTGCTGAAGCGGGGCAGTTGATCTGAGCGTGAGAGCGACAATGTCCGATATCGATTTCGTCATCCGCAATGCCCGCCTCGCCGGTCGGGACGGGCTGACTGACATCGCCTTTTCCGGCGACAAGATTGCAGCCATCGGCAGCAATTTCCGCTGCGATGCACCGGAACTTGACGCGAAAGGCAGGCTCGCCACACCCGGCCTCACAGAAACCCATATCCATCTCGACAAGGCTGGAATCATCTCCCGTTGCACCCTTTGCGAAGGGACGCTGGCCGAGGCTGTGCGCGAAACCGCCAAAGCCAAGGCCGCTTTCACCGAAGACGACGTTTATGACCGCGCTGCCCGCGTGATCGAACAGGCGATCTCCCACGGCACCAACCGGATGCGGACTTTCGTCGAGATCGATCCGCGCGCCGGTTTCCGCTCCTTTGAAGCCATCAAGCGGCTGAAACGCGACTATGCCCAGCTGATCGACATCATCATCTGCGCCTTTGCGCAGGAGGGCCTCACCAACGATCCCGGCACGGAAGAGATGCTGGCGGCGGCACTTGCCGATGGCGCCGATCAAGTGGGCGGCTGCCCCTATACCGATCCCGATCCGGCCATCCATATCGCAAAGATCTTCGATCTCGGCGAACGCTTCGGCGTGCCGGTCGATTTCCACGTTGATTTCGATCTCGACCCGCATGGGTCCAATGTTCCGGCGATCATCGCCGAAACGGTGAAGCGCGGCTATCAGGGCCGTGTATCCATCGGCCATGTCACCAAGCTTTCAGCCCTGCCGCCTGAGGAATTTGCCGAGAAAATCGCTGAACTTTCAGCGGCAGGCATCGGCCTTACCGTTCTGCCGGCAACCGATCTGTTCCTCAATGGCCGCAATGCCGATCACCTCGTGCCACGCGGGCTGACGCCTGCCCATCTGATGGTCATCGCTGGCGGCAATGCGACACTGTCGACCAATAATGTGATGAACCCCTTCACGCCCTTTGGCGATGTCTCGCTGATGCGCATGGCCAATCTCTACGCCAATATCGCCCAGATCGGCACGCCCGCCGATCTCGATATCGTCTATGCCATGGTGACGGATGAAGCGGCAAAGATGCTCGGCCTCCAGCCGCCGAAAATTGCACCCGGCGCAGCCGCGACACTGGTGCTTTTCGACGCAGAGAGCCCGGCCGAGGCCATCGCCACCATTGCACCCGCGACCCATGGTTTCAAAGCGGGACGCCCGAGCTTCGAATGTCCGGCGCCGCGTATTTTCCGGGCAAATGGCGACTGAAACGACAATCCCGCCCCGTAACATGTCTGTCTGTGCGGAAATTGTTGCGACCATTTTGTGACTTTGTGTTTTTTTAAGTTCTAAATCGTTCGAAAATGTTGTGCATTTCATCGAGCATGATAATCTTCAAATCAAGCGCAACAGGTCAGGCTTTCCGGCATAAAACGACCGACCGGCCTTTGCGTTTTGCCCGTCGCCTTTGCGATGCGGACACCTAAAAAACCGGAGAACAGCACATGCATCATCCTCTTTTTTCGCGCCGCTCGGCTGGCCTCAGCGCCCTGGCGCTGTTTCTTGCGGCGGGCACGGTTGCACCTGCCCATGCCGAAACCGCGATCAGCCCGGACCGCTGCGAGGCCAACAAGGCGGCAGGCAAGATCACCTTCCTCACCTCCTTTGCCTATGCGGCAACGCTCGGCATTCTTGACGTCGTCGCCGCCAAGGAGCGCGGCCTGTTTGACGATCTGTGTCTCGACGTCGCCATCGAACCCGGCTCGACCAACAGCCAGCTGGTCAGCGCCAATACCGCGCAGATCGCCGGTGTCGGCTCGGCCTCTGACGTGATGGTGGCAATCGACAACGGCGCCGATATTGTCGGCGTCGCCACCTATGGCAATGTCGGCGCGATCGAACTTCTGACCATGGCCGACAGCGGCATTGAGGCGCTGAAGGATTTCGAGGGCAAGACCGTCGGCTACAAGGGCGCGATTGCCCCGCAGTTTTCCGCCATGATGCTCGACAATGGCGTCGATATGGGCAAGATCAACTGGGTGTCCGTCGGCTATGATCCGACCATCCTGCCCAATGGCAATGTCCAGGGTCTTGGCGCTTACAAGTCGAACGAACCGAAGGTTCTCGAAGCCAAGGGCAACACGGTGAAGGAATGGGATCCGGATGCCTACGGCGTGCACTCGACCTTCAACACCATGATCGCCAACAAGGAATGGGCGGCCAAGAACCCGACCGCGATCGAGGATTTCCTGCGGGCCGAATTCAAGGCCTTCAACTGGATCAATGAAAGCGACGCCAATCTCGATGAGGCGCTGTCTTACGCCGAAAAGCTCTCGACCTCCGGCTATGACGTGAAGCAGAGCAAGGTGCGCTGGCAGACCGAGCTGGCATTGATGCAGGGCAGCCTGCCGGAAGGCATGATGCCGGGGCAGCAGTCCGACGGCCAGTGGCAGCCGGAAGCCGACATGCTGGTGCGCTTCGATCTGGTCAAGGCGGCACCCGATATCGAGACAGCCCAGGACAACACCTATATCGACGCCATCTATGCCGATGGTGCGCTGGTCTGGCCGGCACCATGAAGGCATGGGTTCAGACCGCCTTTGGCGGCGCAGAGGTCCGGGAGATGAAAGAGGTCTCCCGGCCTCAGCCAAAGGCTGACGAAGTGATCATCAAGGTGGCGGCGGTCGCGCTCAACCGCCTTGATATTCTCCAGCGCAAAGCCCCCGTTATCGCCACCTTCCGCCTGCCGCATATTGCCGGCATGGATTTTGCCGGAACGGTTGTCGAGGCCGGCTCGGCGCTCGGTGCGTCGCTGGTCGGCACGGATGTCGTTGCCGATCCTGTCGTTACATGTAACGCTTGCGATTATTGCCGCGCCAATATGCCGGAATATTGCGTGGAGCTGAGAACCTGCGGCTCAAGCCGTGATGGCGGCCTGGCTGAATATGTTGCCGTACCGGTGGAAAACTGCATTCCGGTCAAAGATTCGGTTCTGCCGCTTGCCGAACTGGCCGCCGTTCCCGTCGCCTCGGTCACGGCCTGGCACGGCCTGCTCGGCGCAGGCCGGCTTGAAGCCGGCGAGATAGTCGTCATTCCCGGTGCCAATTCCGGCCTCGGCAGCGCCGGCATCCAGATCGCCAAGATGCGGGGTGCGACCGTTATCACGCTGGTCTCGGATCCTTCGAAAATTGCGACGGCGAGGTCCCTCGGCGCCGATCTGGTAATCGATCGCAAGGCGGAAAACTGGGTCGAGACGGCCCGGGCCTTCACCGGCGGCAAGGGCGTGGATATCGTCTGGGATCACGTTGGCGGCCCCTTTCTGCAGCAGGCGATCAATGCCTGTCGCATCGGCGGGCGGGTCGTCATGTCAGGCACCACGGCTGGCAATGATTCTGTGATCTGCAACACCAGCATCTTCCATTGGGGCAAGTCACTGATCGGCCATGGCGGCTATTCCAGACAGGAAATGGCCGACACTGTTGCCGCCTATAGCCGTGGTGATCTGAAACTGGTCATCGACAGCAAATGGGCTTTCGAAGACTATCCCAAAGCCGAAGCGCGACTGGAATCGGGCGCATTTTTCGGAAAGGTTCTCGTATGCCTGACCCCATGAGCGCGGCCAGAAAAGGCCCGCGTGACGCGGCTTTCGGTTCGATCTGCGTTGAAAAGGTTGAAAAGATCTATGAGAGCGATCGCGGCACGGTCCGCGCGCTCTCCGATATCGATCTTTCGATTGAACGTGGCCGGTTCGTCACGCTGTTCGGCCCGTCCGGCTGCGGTAAATCCACGCTTCTGCGTGTGATTGCAGGCCTTGAAGAGCAGACGGCGGGCGCGGTGTCGCTGTTCGGCCAGACACCGGCCGAAGCATCGCGCGACAAGAACATTGCCTGGATCCCGCAATCCAACGCCCTGCTGCCATGGCTGACAATCCGCGACAATGTGCTGCTGTCGCAGAAGATCAACCGCGAGGCAGAGCGGCGCGGCAAGTCGCTGCGTATTCCCGAAGATCCCGACCAGGTGCTGGACGAGCTGAAGCTTGGCGATTTCAAAAATGCCCGCCCGTCCGAGCTTTCCGGCGGTATGCGGCAGCGCGCCGCCATTGCCCGCGGCTTCGTTCAGGGTGCACCGCTGATGCTGATGGACGAGCCTTTTTCAGCACTCGACGAACTGACCCGCGATGCGCTGCGGCTGCGGCTTCTGACCGTCTGGGAACGGCATCGCAAGACGGTGGTTTTTGTCACCCATTCGGCCTTTGAAGCGGTTCTCCTGTCCGATCAGGTGGTGGTGATGACACCACGGCCGGGCCGTATTCATTCCGTCATTGATATCGACCTGCCACGCCCGCGCACATTCGAGGTGACCGAAACGCGGGAATTCGAACAGCTGGTGCGCGCCGTCAAACATACGCTGCGCGATGGCTGGGAGGCAGACGAATGAAGCCGAAAAACCTGGCGATCACCATCATTGCGCCCTTGATCGTTTTCGTTATCCTGGGGCTTTGCTGGCAATGGGTGGCGCTTAATCTGAAGAGCATCCTGCCGCCGCTCGGCGATGTGGCAAACGAGTTTCTGAGCCGCCCGGATTTCTATTTCAACAATCTCTGGGTCACCATCTATGCCGCACTGGTGGGCTTTGCGATCGGTTGCGCGGTGGCGATTTTCCTCGCCATCCTGATCGTGCATTTTGCCTTTCTGCGCGCCGCCATTCTGCCCGTGGCGCTGATGCTCAATGTTACACCGATCGTGGCGATTTCGCCGGCGCTCATTGTCGCCTTCGGCTTCAATGCCATCCCACACATCATCGTCGCCGGACTCGGGGCCTTTTTCCCGATGATGATCAACGCCATCACTGGCCTGCGCTCCGTCGATGACCAGGCACTGGAAGTGTTCCGCTCGATGTCGGCCAGCCGCACGGATATTTTCCTGCGCCTGCGCCTGCCGACCAGCCTGCCGCACCTCTTCTCCGGCGCAAGGCTTTCGATCACCGCCGCCATGGTCGGCTCGATCGTCTCGGAATTCATGGGAACATCGAAAGGCATCGGTGCCACCATCGTCATGGCAACCACCTATCTCAACCTGTCACAGATGTGGGTGGCGATCTTCGTCTCGGTCATCACATCGCTGTTGCTGATCTTTCTCGTCGGCCTGGCCGAACGACTGACAATCCGCTGGTGACAATCAAACGTATAGAGAGACGGGTGCGCCCGGTATGATAAAAAGACGGACGGCGGGTTTCATCGCAAACCCGCCGTCACAATTTTCCAATTACCGTATCTAGTCGCCGTTACGACTGAACCGCCCCATGGCTCCAGCTAGCCTCGCTGCGGGCATAATGGACCCGCCGGTTCAGCGCTTCGGGATGGCCTTCCCAGAAGGTGACGGCATCCGGCACAAGCCGATACCAGCGCCAGTAATCCGGCCGCGGGATGATCTCGCCTGATGCGACGAGATCGCCATGCGCCTTCAGCTGCGCCGCCTCATCGTCAAGCGGCAGCCCGTGAAACGAAACGGTCCGCGCTGCCTGCACCGGGCGGCTGTCTTCAGCAAAACGACGGTCATTCTCCGCATCAGAAGCAATCACGATTGTGCCGGTGATATTGACCGACTGCGCCGTTTCCCGCCAGTAAAGCGAAACGGCCGCCCGTCCCGTCTCCAGCATCTCAACGCCCTTGCGGCTGCCGAAATTGGTGGTGAACAGCAGCGCATCATCCTCAACCGCCAGCAATTGAACCGTACGTGAGGACGGCACGCCCGAGGCACTGGCCGTCGCCAGCGTTACATACATCGGCTCAACAGCCTCGATCGACAGGATGTGATGCACCCAGTCCTGCAGCAGAAGACACGGATTTTCCGGCGCCGATGCCACATCAAGCGGTGTTGCACCGCTGGCAAGGGCAGGAAAGGAATTGGTGGTCTCTGGCGTCAGGCGGGACATGAAAACTCCTTAGCAATGATACGATCACAACTGAACGATCACAAACTAACAATATCATTCAAAATAAAACAATCTAAAACGTATTCAAACGCGGCAAAGAACCCCATAAGGCCATTGCAGAATTGGAATGAAAATTGCTTTTATCAAAATTGGGAGACTGTTTCGCGCGAGCGAGAAAAAGAACTGCGCCATGTTTACAGACCAAACCGGATCGATCGATGCCAAATTCCTGCATACGGTCTACCTGCTTCTGACCGAACAGAATGTCTCACGCGTTGCCGCCATTCTCGGACAGAGCCAGCCATCGGTCAGCGCCACGCTGAAGCGGGCACGTATCGCCTTTTCCGATCAGCTTCTGGTCAGAAGCGGCCAGGCCATGACCATCACCCAACGCGGCGAGGTCATTCGCCAGTCGCTCCGCCATATTCTTGATGAGCTTTCGGCAGCGCTTGCACCCAACGATGCCTTTGACCCGGCAACCGCGACCTTTACCATGCGGGTTTCGGCGATGAGCTGCTTCAGCGGTTTCCTGATACCGCCAATTGCGGAGCGGTTGCGCAGCGAGGCACCGATGGCTTCGATCGACTTCTTCGCCCCGGCCGAAAGCGACGACCTAACCGAGCAACTCGCCTCAGGCAAGACCGATCTTCTGGTCGCCAACTGGCCCTCGCCACATCCGGCACTCAAATATTCGACCATTTTCGATTGTGAAATGGCCTGTATCGTCAATGAGAAGCATCGATTCGCCGGTCGCGACGAAATCACGATGGAGGAGTATCTCTCCGTCACCCATCTCTCACTTGGCTCGGTGGTGCGCCCCGCCTTCTCGCCGATCGGCGGACGGCTGAAACAGCTGGGCGCCAAGCGCCGCGTTGCGCTTTCCGTGCCCGAATATGCGCTGGTGCCGCCGGTGATTGCCCGCACGGACCTGATCTTCACCACGGCCCGCCCCTATGCCGATTTCGTCGCCGCGCGCTATCCTGATTACGGCCTGAAAGTTGTCGGCGCGCCCCGCACGCTCGGCAATATGCGGCTCTATCTGCTCTGGCACGAGCGCGCCCATCAGTCACCGGCCAATCGCTGGGTCCGGGCGCTGATCCGCGACGTCTCGCGCCGCTATAGCGATGAGCTTGCCGATAATCCGAACGATGCAGGACTGGCGGAACTGGCGGCGGCAACGGCATTATAAGCGTCAGCCTATACCCCTTATAACCCTATATGGAATTGCCGAACGTCAATTCCAATGATCATAATGCAGGCATAAATTCGATTTGCACAAATTTTGATCCGGCCGCCTCCGCGACGCCCCGGACGGGCTTGCTCGTCCGCAAGGTGGCGCGCGCGCCTGAGACACTATGAAAGGACATTTGAGATGCCGCTGAAATCGCACTGGTGGTGGGACCATTCGACGAAAGATTTTTCCGAAATGGACATGTCGGAATTCGTCGCCATCCTGCCGGTCGCCGCCGTTGAACAGCATGGCCCGCATCTCCCCGTCCGTGTCGATTCGGCCATCAATGCCGGCATCATTGCCCGTGCTGTCGAAATCATGCCCGACGACATGAAGGTAATGGTTCTGCCGATGCAGGCAGTCGGCAAATCGGTCGAACACCTGGAATATCCCGGCACGCTGACGCTGTCCTACGAAACGCTTGCCCGTCTGTGGTTCGAGATCGGCGAGAGCGTGGCGCGTGCGGGCTGCAAGAAGATCATCTTCGCCAATTCCCATGGCGGTCAGCCGCAGGTGATGGAAATCGTCTGCCGTGAACTCAGGATCAAATGCGGCATGTTCGCCGTTTCATCCTGGGTTTCGGCCGGTGCCAGCCAGTCCGATCTCTACAGCGAGCACGAGCTGAAGCACGGCATTCATGGCGGCGAATCCGAAACCTCGACCATGCTGCATCTGCATCCCGATCTCGTCGACATGCAATATGCCGAAGACTTCCAGCCCATGTCGGTTCAGATGGAAAACGATAATCAGGTGCTGACGGCCGAGGGCCGGATCGGCTTTGGCTGGCAGACCCAGGATCTGCATCCCTCCGGTGCCTGCGGCAATGCCGCTGCCGCTGACGCCGAACGCGGCGCAACCCATGTCCAGCGCTCCGCCGAAAGCCTTGTCGCCCTTTGCCAAGAAGTGCTCGCCTTCCCGATGGAACGCCTGACCCAGAAAACCATGTTCAAGGGCTGAACCATTGCTCGACAAACCGCGCCACACGCCGATTGAACCCGTAACGGAAAGCCTGACGCTTTCCGATGGCGTGCAGCTGGTTGCCGATATCTATCGTCCGGCGGAGCAGGGCGACTACCCCGTTCTCTTGATGCGCCAGCCCTATGGCCGCAAGATCGCCTCCACTGTCACGCTCGCCCATCCCGCCTGGTATGCCGCCCATGGCTATATCGTTGTGGTGCAGGATGTGCGCGGCATGGGCGGCTCACAAGGCGATTTCGACTGCCTGCGCCAGGAAGTCCGCGACGGCGCCGAGACGGTTGAATGGGCACGCGCAATCACGGGCAGCAATGGAAAGATCGGCCTTTACGGCTTTTCCTATCAGGCGGTGACGCAATATTTGGCGCTGGCTGGCGGCGCGCGTGTTGATGCCATGGCACCGGCCATGGCCTCCTTCTCACCGGAACACGACTGGGCCTATGAGGGCGGCGCGCTGCGCTTTGGCGGCATGACCTTCTGGGCCCGGCAGATGGCACTGCTGAAGGCGGCGCACAAGGGGGATCGCGCAAGCTGGGACATGCTCGCAGCCCTGACCGATCCGGCCACAATCTACCGCGCCCTGCTTGCCCGCCCCGATCTGTCGCATCTGGCGCTCTGGGCCGAAAACAGCGCGGACTACTGGGAAACAGCTTCCCCGGCCCGGCTGCTGAAGGATATCGATCTGGCGATTCCCGTGCTGCATACCGGTGGGTTTGCCGATTTCATGCTGACCGGCACGCTCGCCGCTGACAAAGCCTTCCGCAAGGCATCCGCCGCAACCACGCATCTGATCATCGGCCCCTGGTCGCATATCCCTTGGAATGCCAGCGCCGGTGAGGCCCACCTGCCGGGAACGGCCGCCCGCGCGATCGACCGCGACCAGATCGCCTTCTTCGATTTTTACCTGAAGGGCCTCGGCGAGGCCCCTCCGGCGGCAAGCCTTTATGATATGGGGACGAATGCATGGCGCGACTTCGCCGATTTCCCGACTGGTGAAACGCGCAGCCTTGACCTTACCTCCGGTGGCCTTGCCGCGACCCATCTTGGCGATGGAAGACTTGGTGAGGCCGAAAAGGACGGAGGCTTTGACCTCATCGTTTCCGATCCCTTCCGCCCGGCGCCGCTTGTCGGCGGCCATCTGGGCGATCCGGCAGGCCCCGTGGACCGCGCAGCCCATGACAGCCGGTCCGATGTCGCCACCTACACCACCGCAGCTGCGGAAAACCCATTCACCCTTTGCGGGCCACTTACGGCCGAAATCACCGTGAAGACCGCTGAACCGGTCTTTGATCTTGTCGCCTCGCTCTCGCTTGTTTCCCCCTCGGGAGTTGCCCGTGTGATTGCCACCGGGACGACCAGAATCTCTGTTTCAGACAGACCGGTGAAAATCGACCTGCGTTCGATCTATCAGACCGTTGCGAAAGGAAATTGTCTGCGCCTTTCGCTTCAGATCGCCGCGTGGTCCGCCTTTTCCTATCCCGGCGAAGACCCGGCAGACGCCGACCCGATGGCCCGGCAACCGGCAACACTGGCCATTCTGCACGGCGGCGCAACAGCCAGCCGGCTTTACTTGCATGTCATGACAGAGGACCACGCAAATGGCGCCTAAGCCCTATCTCACGCTCGACAATGTCTCGGCGATCTATGGCGACACCACAGCCGTTTCCGGCCTTACGATCGAAGTGCCCAAGGGCGAGCTTCTGTCGCTGCTTGGTCCCTCCGGCTGCGGCAAGACCACCACGCTCCGGATGATCGCCGGTTTTGTCCAACCCTCCGGTGGCCGCATCTTCATCGATGACAAGGAGATTACCGGCAAGCCGGTGCACAAGCGCAATATCGGCGTCGTGTTTCAGTCCTACGCGCTGTTTCCGCATTTGAGCGTCATCGACAATGTCGGCTTCGGGCTCAGAATGCGCAATTCATCGCGAAAAGAATGGCGCGAGCGCGCTGGCCGCACGCTGGAAACAGTCGGCCTTTCCGCCTTTGCCGATCGCTATCCCGGCCAGCTTTCCGGCGGCCAGCAACAGCGCGTCGCCCTTGCCCGCGCACTGGTGATCGAGCCGGATGTCCTGCTTCTCGATGAGCCGCTGTCGAACCTTGACGCCAATCTACGTGCCGACATGCGCAACGAGATCCGCTCCTTGCAGCAACGCCTCGGCATCACCACCATTTTCGTCACCCATGATCAGGCCGAGGCGCTCTCCATGTCGGACCGCATCGCCGTGATGAGCAAGGGGCTGATGAGCGAGATCGGCACGCCGGTTTCACTCTGCGATGCACCGCAAAGCGCCTTTACCGCATCCTTCCTTGGCCACCGCACGGTGATTGACGGCAAGGTGGAAAACGGCATCTTCGTTGCACCTGGCCTCACCTGTGCCAATGCCCCGGCGAAGGCCCAGAAACTTGTTCTGCGCGCCTCGCGGCTGAAGATCGGCGAAGGCGATGGACCGCTTGCCGTGTCCGGCACGCTCACCAATGCCGCCTATCTTGGCGAGACCTATGAGGTCGACATCCAATCCGCCTGCGGCTCGATCCGCCTGATCGTTCCGTCGGATACCCCACCGCCTGCCATCGGAAGTCCCTGCAGCATTTCTGCCGAGGCTGGCGGCACCACCTTCATATAAATCAAAAAAACCGGAGAACAGCACAGATGAACATCTCAAGACGCTCAGTCAACAAACTGCTTCTCGGCGGCGCAGCCTCGCTTGCCGCTCCCTATTCCTTTGTCCGCGCTGAGACGCCGGACCCCAAGCCCGGCGATGAACTGGTCGTTGGCATTTGGGGCGGCGAGCAGGAAAAAATCGTCAAGGAATTCATCGAGCCCGTGCTTGTCGACAAGTATGGCTGCAAGATTTCCTACGTTCTCGGCGGCACCGTCGAGCGCCGTGCTCGCGCCTATGCTGAACGCGGCCGTCCGAGCTTCGACGTGCTCTACCTCAACATCTATGAAAGCCGCCAGGCTGTTGCCGATGGCGTGACCCAGGCACCGACCGATGCGGTCGAAAACGCCCAGTATCTCTACCCGATCGCCAAGAAGGGCGGCTATGGCGTTGCCATCAACCCCTGCACGATCGTCTACAACACCAAGAAGGCGTCCGCCCCGATCACCTCGTGGAAGGACATGTGGAACCCGGAATGGGCCGGCCGCATTGCCTGGCCGAGCGGCCTTGGCGCCGAAGGCATTTCGGCACTGATGATGTCCAACATCGCCTGGTTCGGCGATCAGACCAAGATGGCGCCTGATGGCTTCAACAAGGTCAAGGAACTGAAGCCGTTTGCCGCCATTCAGGGCAGCCAGGCCCAGCTTTTCGACATGTTCGATCAGGATATCGCCGATCTTTCGGTTGAATTCGGCAGCTATTGCGAAAAATACATCGAAGAGCGCAACCCCGATTTCGCCCTCGCCAAGCCGACCGAAGGCCAGGCGATTGCCATGAACGTCGCCTGCATCACCGAAGGCACCAAGAACCAGAAGCTCGCCGAAGAGTGGATCAACCTGCATCTGTCCGAACCGGTCATGCAGGCCTATGCCGAGCGTATCTACTACTCGCCGACCGTCAACAATGTCGCGATCGCCGATGATCTGAAGCCGAAGCTGATCATGCCCGATCAGATCGACAGCCTGGTAGACTTCGACTGGGATTACATCAACCAGAACCGCACCAAGTGGCAGGCCATCTACGACCGGGAGATTGCCGGATGAGGAAATGGCTTGGGCCGGCGCTTTCAGCGCCGGTCACCATCTGGCTGGCCTTTGCCTTCGCCGCACCGCTGCTTGCGGTGGTCATGCTGTCGCTGCACGAATATTCCGATCCCTTCGCGCCGCTTCTGCAGGCCCCGTCGCTGCAGCAGTTCATCGACATCGCCTCGGACAGTTTCTACTACAAGGTCGTGTTCGAGACGATCTGGCTCAGCCTGCTGGTGACACTGGTTTCTGCGCTGCTCGGCTATCCCGTTGCATTCTGGATTGCCCGGCTGCCGGTGAAATACCGGGCGCTGGCCTTTTCCATCATTCTCATTCCGCTGCTCACCAATGTCGTGGTGCGTTCGCTCGGCATCATCCTGCTCTTGTCGCCGGATGGGCTGATCAACACCGTGATCGGCTGGTTCGGCATTCCCTCCTTCAACAAGATGCTGTTCAATCAGGGCGCCGTTGTCGTCGCCCTTGTACAGGTCTTCATGCCCTTCATGGTGCTGGCCCTTTACGACAATCTGCAAAACACCTCGCCGCGCATTCATGAGGCCGCCGAAAGCCTCGGTGCATCGCCGGCGATGCGGTTTCTGACCGTCGACCTGCCGCTGTCGCTGCCGGGGCTGAAATCCGGCATGATCATCGTCTTCCTCATGGCCTCCACATCCTACGTCTCTGCCGTGATGCTTGGCGGCAAGAAGGTCTGGACCACCGGCATGCTGGTGCTGCAGGAGGCGATGCAGAACCTCAATACCTCGCTGGCTGCAGCGCTGGCGCTGATCATGACCGCCACCGGCCTGATCTTTGCCGTCCTCGCCACGCTGGCGCTCAACCGGATGATGGGTTGGCGCCATGGCGGCAAGAGCCGTCCGCTCGCCATTCCGCGCTTTGTCGAACCGCTTGCAAATATTGCTGGCCCGATCGTCTCCAAACTGCTGTTTGCGGCGGCTGTCGGCCTGCTGCTCCTGCCGCTGTTTCTCGTGGCAGTGCAGAGCTTCAACAATGTAGAACTGGCGACGGCGGCCGGTTTCCGTGGCTTCACATTGCGCTGGTACAAGGAAATTTTCATCAACGGCTATTACACTGATTCATTCCTGATCTCGGTAAAGCTCGCCCTTGTTTCGCTGCTTGTCTCGCTGATCGTGGCAGTTCCGGCCGCCTTTGCGCTGGCACGCTTTCCTTTCAGAGGCCGCTCAGCCCTGCTCGCCTTCTGGCTGCTGCCGCTGTCGCTGCCCCATGTCGCCCTCGGCGTCGGCATGCTGAAGCTGCTGCAGATCTATATCGCCATTCCGCCCTTCATCGGTCTGATGGCGATCCATGTTGTGGTAATCCTGCCCTTCGCGATCACGCTTCTGACAGCCTCCGTTCTTGGTCTCGACCACAGTCAGGAAGAGGCAGCTGCCTCACTTGGCGCCAACGGGATCAAGCGGTTCTTCCTGATCATCGTGCCGGGGCTGATGCCGGGCCTGTTCGCCACCTCGATCGTCGGTTTTCTGTTGAGCTTTGACGAAGTGACGGTGACGAGCTTCCTGACCACGGCGCGCATGACAACATTGCCGGTCAGGCTCTATGCCGAAGCCTCGTTCGAATTGCGTCCGACAGCCCATGCGCTCTCCACCGTGCTGATCCTGCTGACGGTGATCATGCTGGCGCTGGTTGGCCGCTTCGTCCGCCTCGACAGGCTTTATGCACGCTGAAGAAGAGCCAAAACAAAAAGGCCGGTGGAGCAAGCCACCGGCCTTCAGACTGCTGACAAAGTCATTCAGATTGCCTGTTTGGGGCGCTCCCTCCGTCGTCATCCCCGTGCTTGTCACGGGGATCCAGGCTCTTCAAGCATCGGACTAAAAGGGTCTTTCGCCGTGCAGATGCACGGCGGCTGGATATCTGTGTCAGGCACAGATATGACGCCAGTGGAAATTGGAAAGCTTCGTCACCCGCCTGAAAGGCCTCAGTCGACGATGGCGGCGCCGTCGGCGCGCGGATCGGTAGCAGCCTCCATCAGTCCGCCCGGATGCAGGACAACGGCGCCCGCATGACCGGCCGTATCGGAAAAGGGCGCGATCATCTCGACGTCGTGACCGGCATCCTTCAGCGCCTGAACCAGCGCCGGATCGAAGCGGTCCTCGAGTTTCAGCGTCGTGGTTTCCTCGCCCCAGGTGCGCCCGAGCAGCCAGCGCGGTGCGGTGATGGCCTGCTGCAGGTCCATGCCATAGACAATGTGACGGGTGAAGACGGCGCTCTGCGTCTGCGGCTGCCCTTCGCCACCCATGGTGCCATAGGCCATGACACGACCGTCACGCAGAAGCGCCATGGCCGGATTGAGCGTATGGAAGGGCCGCTTGCCGGGCGCAAGCAGGTTCGGGCCAGGCTTGAGCGAGAAGCCAGCACCGCGGTTCTGGAAGTAGACGCCGGTTTCCGG
Source organism: Martelella alba (assembly GCF_006516955.1). GTDB lineage: Bacteria > Pseudomonadota > Alphaproteobacteria > Rhizobiales > Rhizobiaceae > Martelella > Martelella alba. Next base: position 20,084 of record NZ_VHLG01000005.1, on the reverse strand, counting down.
GCAGGTCAGCCCAGAGCCGAATTCCCAGTAAACCGACTGGATGAAAGAGACCACATTGCCGTAGCGATCGGCTGCCCCCATCCAGATCGTATCGCCTTCCGCCGGATCATAGGGCCAGGCAAGCGCCCGGCTGCGATGAATCTTTTCCGCCAGCGCATCCAGCCGCTCGCCGTCCAGCCAGTTCTGGGCCGGCTCAGTCATGAAATCAGGGTCACCCAATCCCGCATTGCGCAGGATGAAGGCCTGTTTGGTGGCCTCGATCAGCCCATGGACATGATCAAAGCCCTCGCCTTGCTCGACCGCCAGGCGGTCAAAAAGGGCAAGGATCATCAGCGAGGCAATCCCTTGTGTTGGCGGGATCATATTCATCAGCACGCCATGCGAGGTGCCGACTTTCAGCGGCTCAACCTCACGCGCCGCATAGGCGGTGAAATCTTCGTAGCGCAGCGGCGAGCCGTGATCCTCGAGAAAGGCCGCATGGGTTGCCGCCAGCTCACCGGAATAGAAGCTCTCAATGCCCTCGGTGGCAATCAGCTTCAGCGTCCGTCCGAGTGCACGCTGTTTCAGCCGCTGACCGGCAGCAGGAACCTCACCATCCAGAAGGAAGGTTTCGGCAAAACCCGGCACATCCTTGAGACCCGCCAGCTTGTCCGCCGTGCAGACCGACTGGTTGCCGGTGACTGCAATGCCATCACGGGCATAGGAGATAGCCGCATCAAGCAATTCATCGAGCCCGAAGCGCAAATCCGCCTCGACCAGATCAAGCGCTTTCGCCCAGCCGCCAAGCGTGCCCGGCACTGTAAGGGCCGCATGCCCGCCCCGTGTCGGCATGGCCTTTGTGTGGCCGCGCTCGGCATACCATTCAGGCGTGGCCAAACCCGCAGCCTGACCACAGGCCGAAATGCCGGTGACAGATCCATCGTGACGGCGGATCAGCCAGAAGCCATCGCCGCCGATGCCGTTCATATGCGGATAGACGACGGCAATCGTCGCCGCAGCGGCGACCATGGCCTCCATCGCCGTTCCGCCCTGACGCAGAATATCGCGCCCGGCAAGCGCTGCAGCGCGATGCGGTGCTGAAAAAGCACCCTCAAACCCAAGGGCTGCATGAAGCATGATGACAGTTTTCCTATCGCATGAACAATTTTGCGGTTTCGATCAAAAGCCGATCCGATCCGGGGGCCGCCACCAGCGACAGACCGATCGGCGCACCATCGACAAGGCCGAGCGGAATCGAAAGCTGCGGCAGGCCGCCATGGCCGGCAATTGCCAGCATGGAAAGCGCCCGGTTGCGGAAATCCTCCACCGCGTCGTTACCGGCCGTCAGAAGCGGGGCCGGTCCGGGGGCCGTCGGATAGACCATCACCACACCCGGCTGCAGCACCTTCTCAAGATGCGCCCTGAAAGCATTGCGCTTTTCGACCGCATCGTCAAATGCCGCCTTGGTGATTTTCGACGCCATGGCAAAACGCTCGCGAATGCCGGGCCCGAAATCGGGTTCACGCTTTTCAATCCATTCGCCGAAAACCTGCCAGACCTCGTAGCCCTGATGAATGCGGAAGACCGGCAGCAGATCGGTGATATCAACCTTGGCAAGCAGCGGGCTGTCATTGCGATCACCGCCCGGCAAGGCCTGTTTCAGCTGCGCGGCAGAGGCTTGTTCGCACAGATGCCAGACATCGGCCGGATACCAGAGCCGCACCTCTTCAGCCACGCTTTGCCCGGCAGCAAACAGCTTGCCGAGCTGGCGCATGGTGGAAAGATCGCGGGTCATGAAGCCCGGCACATCATAGCTTGGCGCCAGCGCCAGAAGCCCTTCCGGCGGGACCAGCCCATGGCTCGGACGCCAGCCGAACAGGCCGCAGAATGACGAGGGCAGCCGCACCGATCCGCCGGTATCCGAACCAAGTCCGATATCGGCAAGCTTGCCGGCAACAGCGGATGCGGAGCCGGACGATGAGCCGCCGGGAACGCGAGCCGGAACCGCCGGATTGACCGGCGTGCCATAGCGCGCATTCACGCCCATGAGACTATAGGCAAGCTCATCCATCTGCGCCTTGCCGACAAGGGTCGCACCCGCATCAAGCAGCATGGAGACGGCGGCTGCATGACCTGTCGCCGGTAACTGATCTTCTGCCCATTCCGGGTTCCCGCCGCCCGTGACAGTGCCCGCCACATCGAAATTGTCTTTCACCGCAACGGTGAAACCAGACAGCAGATCCGAGCCCGGCATGCTTTGCGAGATGGCAGGATTGAAATGAGAGATGAATGCATCGGCGGGTTTGGTCATCGGCATGTCTTTCTTGCGAAAAATCGAAAAGGGTGCGCCCCGGCTGGGCGGGGCGCACCGATGAAGAAGATGATGACGGCAAGCCCGGCAAAAGGGCAAGCACTGCTTTGGTTTTTCTGCACTGGCGCATCGTTCTTTTCGAAAAGAGCGATGCGTAGATTCAATAAGATAGAGCGTTCCGGTACGTCCAAACGGACGCACGTCGCTCTAATCCGGTTGTGGGAAAGCCATCCGCAGATCGCGCCGCCGCCTGCCCGTTACAGGCATCAGGCAGACCGTCTGATCTGTCAGTGCGAGGCGCCCATCAGCGAGACATGCGCGGCGGCAATCTTCCAGCCCGAGGCGGTGCGGATCCAGGTCTGGCTCTGCCGTCCCTTCACCGTAGCGCCGGGACGCTGGAACTCCAGATCACAAACAGCACAATCGGCTCCGAAGGTGGTGATCTGGCGGCGCAGCACATCGCGTTTCGGCGAACCGCCCGTGCGACCTTTGCGAAAATCACGGATTTCGGCAATGCCGTAAAGATTTTCACCGACGCCGTAACGCAGGGTCAGTTCACTATCCCAGAACAGCGCATCCAGCGTATCGAGATCATTGTCCATAAGCGCTTTTTCATAGAGATCGCAAAGCGCCGTCACCTCTTCAAGCACGGCGGCTTCGTTGACGGGCTGGACGGCAGCATTTTTGTCTTCAGTCATGGGAACACCGGTAGATCAGGCAAGCCCCGCAACGATTTCATCCGACGAACAGACAAATCCGAAGCACTGGCGCGTATTGTAGAGCGTTGCCTCCATGCAGAAGGCGGGCGAGGTGGTGGCCGAGCAATCCTCGACCATCAGGCAATCATAACCAAGGAAATTTGCATCCAGCAGCGTGCAGAGCACGCATTGGTCGGCATTGACGCCGGCAAAAAGCAGCGTCGTCAAACCGAGATTGCGCAGGATACTATCAAGCGCCGTGTCCTGAAATCCGGACATTCGATATTTGTCGACCGAGATATCGCCGGGCTCGATGATCAGTTCATCGACAACGGCCGCTGCCCAGCTATCCTTTTCCAGCACCTTCGCGCCGTTCTCCAGCGGGTCGCCAATACCGGTCTCACGCCCCGTAGGCTTATAGACATGCAATGTCGATGGCGGCAGATTGGCACGGTCGGGGCGATTGCCCCAGTTGAGCCAGATGACCGGCACTGCAGCCTGGCGCAGCAATGGCAGCAGCCGGGTGAGCGGCTCGATCGGCTGGCGCGCCGGCGCCACGTCAACACCAATCGAGGCCAGCCAGCCATCGGGATGGCAGAAATCATTCTGCATATCGACAATGATGATGCCGGTGCGATTGAGATCAAGCGTGATCTTTCGGCCCTTGTCGGTGACCGTCAAAAGTCGGGGGTCCGGCTGCGGGCGCGACAGCACGACCTCTTCGGCAGAGACATTCCAGGCAGTTTGCGGATATGTGCCAAGCGGCAGGCGTTGATCAGCCGCCGTCATCAGGCCGCCTTTCCGGTCAGGACCTGCAGATCTTCTGCATCAAGCTCAACCGGCTCACCGCTGCGGATCAGTTCGGCAAAATCCTGGTTGGGCGTCATCACCGTCAGCGTGTAGAGCTTGGAGGAACCGGTATTCTTGACGATATGCTCGGATCCCGGACGCAGCATCAGTGCATCACCCTTCTTGATCGGCATTTCCTCGCCGTCACTGGCCGCAATGCCCTCACCTTCGAGCACGTAGAAAAACTCATGCGCATGGCTATGTTCGTTCGGCGGCGTGGCACCGCCAACGGTGAAGATCTCGATCACCAGAATATGCTCGATGCCGTCTTTCTGCGGATCGAAAAGGATCGCAAAATAGTTGGTATCCTTGGGCGAAATCCGAAAGGCCTGTGCCTTTTCAACCTGTTCGAAGGAATAGCTGAGCATGTTAAAATCCTGGGTCCCTGAAGCAATTGAATGGAAAAGGGCATGGACGGAGCGGATTAAGTCAAGGTGGTGGGAGACCTTTCACAAGGCCCGTCCATGCCGGGTACAGAGACGCGAAAACCTGCCGCAAGCGGAGGGGGGAATTAGAGCCATTTGGCAGGCTGCAAGGTGGAAGCGTATTTCTGTACCAACTTCAGAATGCCAGAAAAACAGCGCTGTAAAAGCATTTATTTTCGCATATATTGTTGACTAAAAGGCAACAAACAGACAATTCTGGAATGGCCCTTCATGCTGCATGGACGTTTACTCAACTATCTCGACGAAGTCGCCCGCACCGGTTCGGTGCGCCGTACCGCAGAGCGGCTCAACGTTTCGGCCTCGGCGATTTCGCGCCAGATTGCCAGTCTTGAAGAGGAACTCGATACCCAGATTTTCGATCGCACCAAGCGACGGCTGACGCTGACGGCGGCGGGTGAAATTCTCATCGGCCATGTGCGCGACACGCTGAAGGGCATGAACCGCGCCGAGGCGATGATCGAGGACCTGAAGGGGTTGCGGCGCGGCGAGGTGACGATTGCACTGATGAGCGGGCTTGCCGCCAATCTGGTGCCACGCGCCATCGGCCTGTTCCAGCGGGCAACGCCGGGCGTGCGCGTGTCGCTCAAACTGATGACCACCGGCGATGATATCCGCGAAGCGGTAACGAGTGGCGCTGCCGATCTCGGCCTTGGCTTCGATTTTCCCGCCGATATCGAAATCGCAGTCCATGAAATCGCCATCGGCCGGCTTGGTGTCGCCGTCGCCCCAGATCATCCGCTGGCGCGCTCGACCAGTATCCGGCTTTCCGAATGTGTCGGCTATCCCATGGTGGTTGCCGATCCGACAACGGCGATCCGACCGCATATCGATCAGGTCTTTGCCCGCGCAAACCTGCAGCTTCATTTCGCCATCGAGGCCAATTCCATTGAAATGATGCGCCACCTTGCCATGAGCGAAGGCTATGTGACCGTCCTCACCCCCTTTGATATCGCCTTTGAAAGCCGGATGGGCCGCCTCACCTATGTGCCGGTGCGCGAGTTTCAGTCCGACACGCAGCAATTGATGCTGATCGGCGGCCGCCGCAATCTCTCCGCGCTCGCCAGCGTCTTTGCCGAACATATGCGCAGCGTCATGCGTGACATGGCCGACTGAGCCCCGTGTCCCGCTTGAGGCATCGGGGTGCGCTGAATTTGATGCTTTTCACGCAACGCCATGATTTTCTTAAATAGCAGCAAACCCGAATGCGTGAATTTCAGTGAGGACCCTTCATGCTCAACACCAAACAGCCGCTGCTGCGTCGTTTCTGGTACGCAACCGTGCCGGTTTCGGCCCTGAAGGACGGCCCGAAACCCTTCACGCTGCTCGGCGAGAATATCGTGCTCTTCCTTGATGCAGACGGCGCACCGGCAGCACTGGAAGACCGCTGCTGTCACCGTACCGCCAAGCTTTCCAAGGGCTGGTGCCGCAATGGCAATGTCGTCTGCGGCTATCATGGCTGGGAATATGACCGGTCCGGCAAGCTGGTCATGGTGCCGCAATTTCCCTTTGAACAGCCGATCCCCAACGCCCATGCCAAGGCGTTTTTCTGTCGCGAGCGCTATGGCTATGCCTGGGTGGCACTCGACGAGCCGATTGGCGACATTCCGCCCGTGCCGGAAGAAGACATGGATGGCTATCGCCGCATTCACCAGTTCTATGACCGCTGGGAAACCTCGGCGCTGCGGCTGATGGAGAATTCCTTCGACAATGCCCATTTCTCCTTCGTCCACCGCGACAGTTTCGGCCAGATCGATCAGCCGCGCCCGGAGAAATACGAGATCACCGAGACCGATTACGGCTTCGAGGCGGAAACCATCGTCGAGGTCAACAATCCCGAATATGGCCGCAAGATCACCGGCGATCCGAACCCGACCACCAAGCGCCACATGCGCAACAAATGGTTCATGCCTTTCTGTCGCCGGCTCGATATCGAATATCCATCGGGCATCCGCCACATCATCTTCAACTGCGCAACGCCGATTGATGATGGCGCCATCCAGGTCGTGCAGCTTCTCTACCGTAACGACACGGAAGAAGACGTCTCCACCGAGGAACTGATCGCCTGGGACGAAAAGATCGTCATGGAAGACAAGGACGTGCTGGAATCGACCAATCCCGACGCGATCATCGACATGTCGCGCAAGATCGAGATGCATATGCCCTCAGATCGCCCCGGCATGATCATGCGCAAACGCCTTCTGGCGCTGTTGCGTGAACATGGCGAGGAAGAAGTCCCGGCGTGACGGCCAACGGTGCCCGCAGCAAATGCGGGCATTCAGACTGTTGACAAAGTCGTTCAGATTGCCTGTCCGGGTTGAATGGCCGCCCCCTCCGTCGTCATCCCCGTGCTTGTCACGGGGATCCAAATTCATAAGACCTTGAATAGAAAAGTTCTTTCGCCGCGCGGACGCGCGTCGGCTGCATGCCTGTGACAAGCACAGGCATGACATCAGCAGAAGGGAGCGAGGTTTGTCAGCAGTCTGGATGCCCGCAGCAATGCGGGCATTTTCCTTTTGATGCCGCTGCATTATGCTCGGGCCGAAACCAATGACCGGGCATAATTCTCCATGCTGCATTCCCGCATGCTGCGCTATCTCGACGAAGTCGTGCGCGCAGGCTCCATCCGCCGTGCCGCCGAGCGGCTCAACGTCTCTTCCTCCTCGATCAACCGGCAAATCCTGGCGCTGGAGGAGGAGCTGGGCGTGCCGATTTTCCATCGCCTGCCCAATGGCATGCGACTGACCCAGACCGGCGAATTGCTGATCGCCCATGTGCGCGCCACCCTGCGCGAGCACGAAAAACTCCAGACGCAGATCGACCAGATCCGCGGCATTTCCGGCGGCGAAGTGCGGCTAGCATCCATGGGCGGGCTGATGGGCGGCGTCTTGCCCGATGTGATCCGCGCCTTCAATCGCTCGCATCCGCGCGTCACGGTGACGGTGAAGGCGATGCTGGCAGCGGAGATCTCAGCCGCACTGACGGCGGGTGAAGCCGATCTCGGCCTCGGCTACAATCTACCTGATGCGCCGGGTGTGAAGGTGACGGGGCGTTTTGCAACCCGGCTGGGCGCCGTGGTTTCCCGTAGCCATCCGCTGGCGGCAAAGGGCATGGTTTCGCTTGAAGAGCTGATGACCTGTCCGGCCGTTCTCGGCGATCCGTCGATGACGATCTACCAGCTGATCATGGATGCATTCCGCGGCGCAGATCTCGAATTCCGCCCCGCTTTTCTCGCCAATTCCAATGATTTCATGCGGGAAATGGTACTGGACGGCGAAACGATTACCTTCCTGTCGCGCATTGATGTGCCGGAGACGGATCAGGCGGGTCCACTCACCTATCTGCCGATCCGTGACAAGACGCTCAAATCCCAGACATTGATCCTTGCCCGGCGCGAAAAGGGACCGGTCGATGCCGCCGTCTCCGTTCTCGAAGGCGAGATCGGGGCGAGCCTGGAACGTCTCAGCCCCGCACAGCAATAAGATCAGGCGGCTTTTGCACTGGCCGCAGGCACGGCAAAGCGGCCCATGGTGCGCTCGATAACGTCAACCAGAACCATGGTCTGGTGATCAACCTCGATATTGAGAAGATCGCCCGGCCTGTAGTTCGCGAAGGTGGTCTGACGCAGCGTTTCGGGGATCAGGTTGATGGTGAAGAGATTGCCATCGGCCTCGGCGACTGTCAGTGAGCAGCCATTGACCGCCAGAAAGCCGCGCGGAAAGATGTATTTTGCCCATTCTTCCGGCACACGAAAGCGGATATAGGCGCCCTCATCACTGATCGAGATTTCCTCGACGGCGGCCGTGGTCGCCACATGGCCGGCCATGACATGGCCGCCGATCTCGTCGGTCAGCTTGGCCGAGCGTTCAACATTGACCTTGTCGCCGCTTTTCAACTTGCCGAGATTGGTCCGCTCCAGCGTCGCTGCCATGGCATCGAAGGTCACGCGATGACCATTGATGCTGGTCACACTCATGCAGGTGCCTTCGATATTGACGGAGGCACCGATCTTCAATTCGTTGAGAAGCTCATCGGTGAAGGTGACGGCGAATTCGGTATAGCCCGTATTCTTGGTGACGGCCTCGAGCGGGCGAACGGCCTGAACAATTCCTGTATACATGAACGCATCCTTTGTGGTTCCAAAAAGAGCGTCCCAGGGCATAAAGCATAGGCTGCGCGGCGCTCCGAACACCGGACCGCCACCCATCTGCTTCGTCTTCTTCCATCCGGACTGTAACCGTCGGTTCTGGAGTTTGACCAGATCTGCTGACCCTGACATCTGGCGATATCAGGCGCTCGCGGACTTAGCTGCATGGACCTTGAGAAGAGATCACCAACAACACCACCGCCGGTGGGGAGTTTCACCCCGCCCCGAAGACAGGCACAAGATAAGGGCTTGCGGTAAAAAGGCAAGCGCCGATCACATGGTCAGCGTCCACCAAATGGCAACTAAGCGTTCACAGGTGCTGCAGTTGAAGCAGCACCCCTGACGGAATTTGGTGCTGGCAGGCATCGCTTCCCTTCCCCTAGTGTGGGCAAAGCAAGGTTGACGATGATCAACCACCAACAAGAAAGGAACAGCTATGGCCGTTCAGGATCTGGCCGAGATTTCAGGCGAAGAACTCATTCCCGGCTTCGGCCTCGAAGTCATCGATTTCGATATCAACACGGCGAGTGCAGCCGAGGTTGCCGCGATCAGCGATGCGTTCCAGAAAAAGGGCGCGCTGGTGCTGCGCAACCAGACACTCGACGCCGATACGCTTTCAGCCTTCGCCGCCAAATTCGGCACGCTTGAGGGCAACAAGATCCAGGATTTCACCCTGCCCGGCCATCCCGAAATCTACGTCCTTTCCAACAAGATTGTCGATGGCAAGCCGATCGGCGCGCATCTGGACGGCATTACCTGGCATACGGATGGCACCTATCTTGAATTCCCGCCGATGCTGACCCTGCTCTACTGTCTCGAGACACCGCCGGAGGGCGGCGAAACGCTTGTCGCCGATGCCTCGGCTGCCTTCTATGCCCTGCCGGAAGATGAGCAGGAAAAGCTGGACCAGATGGATGTGCTGCATTCCTACAACTGGTTCATGGAAACCCGCGCCATCAACGGCAAGCAGCTGAGCGAAGAGGAAAAGCTGGAAAATCCGGACGTCATCCACCCCTTCGTGCGCACCCATCCCGTCGATGGCCGCAAGGCCTTCTTCATCTCCACCGGTGCCGCAAAGGAAATCATCGGCATGCCGGAAGATGAGGGCCGCGCATTGGTCAAGGCCATGGCCGAACATGTGACAAAACCCGAATTTGTCTATAGCCACAAATGGCAGAAGGGCGACCTGTTGATGTGGGATGACCGCATCACCCTGCACCGCGCCAGCATGTATGACGACAAGGCCTATGAGCGGCATATGTGGCGTATCTGGGTGCGCGGCGAACGCCCCGCCTGATCAACGGTCTATAGACTTCATAGATCGCCCGCTGCTTACCCGGAGCGGCGGGCGCTGATAATATGGGCCAATTCTCATACCCGCCCGGAGCATGCCCTTTCATGGAACAGATTTCGCCGCCGAACAGCCCTGCCGATCTCGTCGTCGGCGGCGCACAGGTTCTCACCGGAACGGGTAGCAGGACCAGTTTCCGCCTCGGCGGCGTGGCGGTGAAGGATGGCCGCATCACTGCGGTTGAGAGCAATGTCGCGCTCCTCGGCCATATCGGCCCGGAAACGCGCATTGTCGATGCCGAGGGTGCAATCCTGATGCCGGGGCTTATCAACACCCATTGCCATGCCGCCTGCGCGCAACATCGCGGCCTGATCGAAAATCTCGCGCTTGAACCCTGGCTTGATGAAGTCTGGAAGGCAGAAAGCCGCTATCTGACGCCAGCCACAAGCCGTATCGGCGCTTTCGTCGGGCTTGCCGAACTGCTCCTGTCGGGCGTGACAACGGTGATGGACATGTTCTGGATCGCCGAACCCGTTGCAGAGGCTGCAGCTGAAACCGGCATCCGCATTGCCACCGGCAGCTGGTTTTTCGATGGTCCGGGCATGTGCGGGATCACGCCGGATCAATGGCTTTCCCGCGCGGAGGCCTTTTTCGAACGTTGGCAGGGACACCCGCTGGTACTGCCCGGCTGCTATCCGCATGGGTCCTACACGGTCGGCCCGGATAATCTGAAGGCCGCCTTTGCGCTTGCAGAAAAAAAAGGCGGACATTTCTCCACCCATGCCGCTGAGACGGCGACAGAACAGAAGATCATTCAGGAGCGCTATGGCCGCTCGGTCATACACCATATGGATCACCTCGGCCTTCTCGATCCGCGCACGGTGCTCGCGCATTGCGTCCATGTCGATGACGGCGAGATCGAATGTCTGGCGAAAAGCGGCACCACCGTCGCCCATAATCCGGTGTCGAACCTGAAGCTCGGCTCAGGTATCGCACCTGTCCCGGCCATGCTGGATGCCGGCATCAATGTCACGCTTGGCACAGACAGTGCGATTTCCGGCAACGATACCGATATGTGGCTTTCCATGCGGCTGGCAGCGCTTTTGCCCAAGGGCGTGCAACAGGACCCGACGGTGATCAAGCCCGATGATGTTCTTGCCATGGCGACCGTCAACGGTGCAAAGGCCCTCGGTCTTGCCGACCGGCTCGGCACGATCGAACCGGGCAAGATCGCCGACTTCATTCTGGTGGAAACCAGGGCGCCGCATGCGGCCCCGATCTATGATCTTGCGACCCATATCATTTATGCCGCTGGCAAGTCCGATGTCCGCGATGTCTTCATCGCCGGCCGTCAGGTTGTCGAGGACCGGCGCCTGACCACGATCGATCTGGATTACTGGCTCACCGAAATGCGTGGCCTTGGCCAGTTGATTGCCAGGGGCGAGCCGCTTCCCGAAGAACTCGCCTTTCACGGCTTTTGAGGCCGCGCCTCAATCAGCCGTAAGTCGGCGGCACGTTCAGCGCAGCCTCATCGAGCTTTGCGGTGATCGCCGCCATTTCATCCGCGCTGAGGCTGACATTGGCAGCGGCGACATTTTCATCCGCCTGGGCGCGGTTACGCACGCCGGAAAGCACATGGGTGATGCCGGGGCGTGCCAGCGTCCAGGCCAGCACCAGCTGCACCATGGAGATATCGTGGTCTGCGGCAATCGGGGCGATACTGTCGAGGAAGGTGTTGACGCGGGTGATAACATCTGGGGCAAACCGCTTGCTTTCACCGCGCACATCGCCGCTACCGAAAGAGCGTTCCGCACGCATGCGCCCGGATAAAAGCCCCATGGCAAGCGGCGAATAGGCGAGGATGCCGACGCCTTCGCTAAGGGCCAGCGGAATAACCTCACCTTCGAGATCCCGGCTCACCATGCTGTATTGCTCCTGCATCACATCGACCTGACCGACGGCCAGATAGTCTGCCAGTTGCTCCGCCGAGGCATTGGAGATGCCGATAGCGCGGATCTTGCCCTCTTGCTTGAGCTCAAGCAGGGCCTCCATCGTCTCGGCAATCGGCGTTGTCGGTTCCTGGAAATGGGTCTGATAGAGGTCGATATAGTCGGTTTTCAGCCGTTTTAGCGATGCCTCGACCTCCATGCGTATGGCATCGCGACCGAGATAGCGGTGGACCTTGCCATACTCGCTTGGAAAGAAGAACGCGCCCTTTTCGCCGCCCCAGACGAGGCCGCATTTGGTGGCAAGCACCACGCTGTCACGCCGCCCGGAAATCGCCTTGCCCACCAGTTCCTCGGCCAGGCCGAAGCCATAGATCGGCGCCGTGTCGATCAGGTCGATACCGGCATCGAGGCCGGCGTGAATGGCGGCAATCGAGGCGTCCTCATCGGTTCCGCCCCAGTCACTGCCGCCAATGGCCCAGGTTCCAAGCGCCAGCGCGGACGCCGAAATGCCGCTCCTGCCGATTTCGCGTTTCAGCATGGGGTTCTCCCTTCGTCGTCTCTTGTCGGTACTGTTCAGTTTTGCGGCCGCATGAAGCGGATCACCGGCTCCAGCCGTGTTTCAGGAATTTCGCCGGAGGCGGCAAAGATCTCTTCAGCCTCATCAAGGCTTGTCGTGTCAGCAAGGGCTTTCACACCATGGCAGGCGACCTCGACCATCACTTTCGGGTCAAAGAACAAAATGGTTGCCGCAAGCGGTGTGATCTTCACCGCACTGCCCCATGGCGTGTGAGTCTGAACCCGGCGATAGCCAAATTCGCCGCGCGCGGCGAGCGCGGCATAATGTTCGATCGGATCGGGATAAAGTTCACAGGCTGAAAGCATTTCGGCGACGTCGCGATGGCTGAGCCCGATGGCGCCGAGATAGCCGCCGGCCGCCATCACACGGCTGACACGTTCATCCAGCTCCTCAAGCCGCATTTCTCCATCAGAGCCGTAGCCCGCAAGGCCATAGACCACCGGAATTTCAAGCTGTGTCAACGCCGCCAGCACAATGAAATCAATGAGTGAGGTCTGGGCAGGGACGACTTCCTTTCCGTCATGGAATGAATCTGAACCGATGTCGACGCCGACAATCAGGTCGATCCCTTCCTTTTCGATCAGCGCGGCAAGCGCATCACGCAGGCCCGTTGCCCCCTTTGTCAGCCCGGCAACGAAGGGTTCTCCCGGCAGAAGATCTGCCAGCACCGCTTCGGCCGGTTTGCAGGACTGGCCGTAAGTGGTCTCGATCCCGACGCCGACGATGCCCGGCACCCACTCACGCGAGGGCTTGAGTGCGCCGACATCATAAACCACCGGGCCGTAGGTCATGGCGGTCGGATCGGCTGAAATCGGATCGCCCTCGGGCATCCACCAGGATGAACCGACACCGCCAACGGTGATTTTTTCCACACCAAGCAGCTTCAGATAGTTTCCGACCGGGATCGACTGGATCACATCACCGCCGCCGCCGACGCCAATGATCAGGGCATGCTTTGCCTTTAGGGCCAGCTCCGTGAATGAGGGCGGGTAGGACATGTGGTTCTCCATTTCGTCTGTCAGTCATGAAAGGACAGGGCCTTTGCAACAAGACTAGCCGGGCGATCGCGCCGCTGGCAGCGCCCCGGGGGCAATAGACTCTATAGACGGAAGCCATGCCGCCCGAAATCCGGGCCGTTCGGACCGGGAGGACAGGGTTCATGGCATTTGGTCAATGAAGTCTATGGGAAATTGACGATGTTCAAGTCTGCGTGACTGGCACTATCGTTTCAGCACGACACATTGTCACTTCACCACACGGGAGTTGAAACCATGCGCGTCACCGAACGGCCCGAGCTTCGCCGCTTCTGGTACTGCATCATGCCGGTTGACGATCTCAAAAGCGGACCGAAACCCTTCCGGCTTCTGGCTGAAAATATCGTGCTCTGGCTTGATGGCGAGGGAAAACCGCGCGCGGTTAAGGACCGCTGTCTTCATCGCACCGCCAAGCTTTCAGCTGGCTATGTCGAGGATGGCAACATCATCTGCCCCTATCACGGCTGGGCCTTCAACGGCAAAGGCGCCTGCGTGAAGGTGCCGCAGGAGGTCGACCACCGCCCCAAACCCTTTGGCGTACCGGGCTATTTCTGCGATGAACGCTATGGCTATGTCTGGGTCGCACTGGAAGAGCCGCTCCATGACATTCCGCATCTGCCGGAATTCTACGATGACCGTTTTCGCCAGGTGAAGGAGTTCCGCGAGATCTGGACCTGCAATCCGCTGCGCCTTGTCGAAAACAGCTTCGACAATTCGCATATCGCCTTCGTGCACAAGGGAACCTTTGCCGAAGCTGACCCGATCCCGGCAGAAAACAGCTTCAAGGACACCGAAGACGGCTTCATTTGCTATAATGAAGTGCCGGTGAAAAACCCGAAAGAAAACCGTGAAGCACTGCTGACGACGGAAGAAAAGACCGTCCGCAACAATGCCAACCAGTTCTTCCTGCCCTTTTCGCGCGCCGGGCGGATCTTTTATCCAAACGGGCTCACCAACATTCACTGCACATTCGCAACGCCGATTGACGAGGGCCGCACCCAGCGCATTCAGTTCGTCCTCAGAAATGACACGGATGCCGATGTCGCGCCGGAAAAGGTCATCGCTTTCGACCGTGCCGTCTCGGATGAAGACAAATTCGTGATCGAAACCACCGACGATGAAGTGCCTCTCGATGCCTCCGAGGGCGTGGAAATCTCCATGCCATCGGACAGGCCCGGCATTTTGATGCGCAAGAAGCTGCGCTTGTCCTTCAAGGCAATGCAGCCCGAGGCCGCCGAATAACAACACCTTATCCAGACAACGCAACGACCAGAACGGTACGGAGAAGTCATGAACATTCTCGATAAATCGACAGGCAGGCGTCAATTCCTCAAGGCAGGAGCAGGGCTTGCCGGGCTTGCGGCCATACCCGCATTTATGTCAGCGCCGGCGCGCGCTGCCGATTACGGCAAGATCGGCGTCCAGCTTTCCTGGGTCGCCAACACTGAATTCGCTGGCGAATTCTTTGCCGATGCCAATGGATACTACAAGGATCAGGGCTTTACCGGCGTCGACATCATTCCCGGCGGCCCCTCTGCCGCACCGGCCGAAATCGGCCTGATGCAGAAGAAGGTCTTTTACGGCATCTCGCTGCCGGATCTGACCGCGGCCGCGATTGCCAAGGGCGCCACAGTAAAGACCGTTGGCGTGCAGTATCAAAAAAACCCTTTCTGCATTGCCTCGCTGAAATCCAATCCGATCACCACGCCGGAAGAGATGATCGGCAAGAAGATCGGCGTTCAGGCCGTCAATGAGACGACATGGAACCTGTTTTTGAAGCTGAACAATATCGACCCCGCTTCGATCAACAAGATCCCTGCCCAGTTTGATCCGACGCCGCTGGCCGTTGGTGATGTCGATGGCTGGATGTCGTTTTCGACCAATGAGCCGATCTCGCTGGCGCTGAAGGGTGTTGAAACCGAAGTGATGATGTTTGCCGACCACAATTTCGAACTGGTGTCGGAAACCATCGTTGTTCACAATGACTCGATCGCCAATGAGCGCGACAAGGTCAAGGCGATGCTGAAGGCCGAAATTCTTGGCTGGAAGCAGGCGCTGAAGGATCCGGAAGGGGCCGCCAAACTCGCCGTTGAGGTTTATGGAAAATCGCTCGGCCTGCCGATGGATGAACAGATCATGCAGGCAAAAGCCCAGAATGAGCTTCTTGTCAGCCCCTATACCGATGCACACGGTATTTTGACGATCAGCCCGGAGTTGATCGCCCGCAATATCGAGATCCTGAAGGCCAATGGCTTTGACCTGACCGCAGACCAGCTGTTCGACATGTCGCTTCTCGATGAGGTCTATGCAGAAGATCCCTCGCTCAAGGCCTGAGGACCTGCCATTGACAGATCAAGTTGCAAGCAATGCCGCGCCAACCGGTGGGCCCTTCAGGCCCGCCGGTACCGGCTTTGATATTGAGGGACTGTCCAAGCATTTCCGGCTTGGGCGCAAAAGCGTTACGGCGATCGAGAACATTGATCTCAAGACGCCCGAACATGCCTTCATCTCACTGATAGGCCCGTCGGGCTGCGGCAAGTCGACCATTCTCAGAATTGCAGCGGGCCTTGAACCGGCAAGTTCCGGCCGGGTGCTGATCCATGGCGAAACACCGGCCGAGGCGGTGGCCAATGGCGAACTCGGCATTGCCTTTCAGGATTCCGCCCTTCTGCCCTGGCGCAGTGTCGCCGACAATATCGCTTTGCCGCTACAGGTGGCCGGACGACCGGTCGACAGGAAGAGGATCGCTGATCTCATCGAACTTGTCGGGCTGACGCCCTTTGCCAGTGCCAGACCGGCCCAGCTCTCCGGCGGCATGCGCCAGCGTGTCTCGATTGCCCGCGCGCTGGTGCTGGAACCGTCCGTATTGCTGCTCGACGAACCTTTCGGTGCACTGGACGATATGACCCGGCGGCGGCTCAATGTTGAGCTGATGCGTATTCTCGCCCGCCGGGCAGCAACCGTTTTGATGGTGACCCATGGCATTGACGAGGCGGTGCTGCTTTCCGATTTCATTGTCGTCATGGCCGCCCGGCCCGGCCGGATTGTCGCAACGATTCCGGTGAACCTGCCGCGTCCACGCGATGCGGAGATCATGCGCACGCCCGAATTTCATGCGCTGGTCGACCAGGTCAGCGACCTGTTGTTCGGCAATGGGGTCGATCATGACTAAGGCACGGCAATGGCTGACCGGTCTTGTGATCCTGATCGCACTCTGGTGGGCTGCAGGCGCCCTGCATCTGGCGCGCGGCATGGTGCCGACGCCGGGGGCTGTTGTCATCCGGCTTTTCTCCGATGGCTGGTCCTTCTACGGCCCCAATGTCTCCGCCACGCTCTACGAAGCCGCACTCGGCTATCTGTGGGGCAACGGACTGGCGATCCTGCTGGCCTTGCTGGTGATGATGATCCCTGTTCTGGAGCGTCTCGTGGTCCAGCTCGCCGTGATCTCCTATTGCGTGCCGCTAATCGCGATCGGCCCCATCCTGTCGCTGACGCTGTCGGGCCAGCAGCCGATGATCACACTGGCGGCGCTTTCCGTGTTCTTCACCACGCTTGTCGGCGCACTGATGGGGTTGAAGGCGGCAGATCAGGCGGCAATCGACGTGGTGCGTGCTTCCGGCGGCGGACGGTTTGCGACCCTGCGCTATATCCGGTTCCAGACCGCCCTTCCCGCCCTTTTTGCGGCTCTGGCGCTTGCCGCCCCTGCCGCCTTTCTCGGCGCCGTGATCGGCGAATGGCTGGGTGCAGTACAGGAAGGGCTCGGCATCGCCATGGTCGTTGCCATGCAGCAGATGCTGGCCGACCGGACCTTCGGCATCGCGCTTCTGAGCGGAATCATCGCCGGTGCTGTCTATGCGCTGATAAGGCTTGCAGGGCATCTGCTTCTGCCCTGGGACCGCTCAAATGCGGGAGGGGCATAAGCATGGGAGACACTTTCCTGTCCATGACACTCAAAGCCCTTTCGGCACTAGCCATGTCTCTGGCGTCAATCCTCGTCGTGCTGGCGCTCTGGTGGGGCTATCTCATCATCTTCGACATCAATAATTTTGTCGGCAAGACGCCGCTTGACGTCTGGCACTATGCCTTCGCCAGTCCAGCAGCTGCAGCCAATCGCGCCTCACTGGCGGCCGATATGTGGATCTCGCTTGGCCATGCCGGCCTCGGCTTTGTCGCCGGCATGGCGATCGGCACTCTTCTGTCGGCAAGCTTCATCATCTGGCCGGTGGCGGAACGCACCATGATGCCGCTGGCGCTGGTGCTGCGCTCGGTCCCGCTGGTGGCCATGACGCCGCTGATCACGCTGATTTTCGGGCGTGGTCTTGGCTCGGTCGCGGTGATCGGCGGACTTGTAGTGATCTTTCCCGTGCTGATCAACGTGGTGCTCGGCCTGCGTTCCGGCTCGCCCTTGTGGTTCGATCTGGTCAGAAGCGCTGGTGGCGGCACTTTCACCTATCTGCACCGCATTGCGCTACCGGCAGCCCTGCCGTCGATCCTTACCGCCGCCCGCATTTCTGTGCCGGGTGCCTTTATCGGCGCACTTCTCACCGAATGGCTCGCCACGGGCGATGGCCTCGGCTACCGCATGCAGATCGATGTCACCCAGTTCAATGCCGACGATCTATGGACATCGGTGGCGCTGGTGACGGGGCTTTCCGTTGCGATCTACGCCGTTTTCGGCGCCACGGAGAAACTGCTTTTAGCCCGCATGGGGCTCAAGCGCTGAAGGGCTCAGCCCTGCTCGCCAGCTTCCATCTCGACAGCAATATCGGCAAATGTCGCCTTGACCTGCTCCCTGAGCCAGCGATTGGCGGGCGAGCGATGCTGACGTTCATGCCAAAGCATCTGGAACTTCATCCGTGACAGCGCTTCAGGTGCCGGAACAATCGCGATCGGCAGCGTTTCCGACAAATGTTCGGCAAAAGCCCGCCCGGTGGTGAAAACAAGGTCGGATTCTGCGACGATAAAGGGAATAACCCCGAATTCCGGCACGGAAAGCGTGATCTGACGGCTATGGCCAAGGGCCTTCAACCGGCTGTCGATAGGTGCTGTGGCAGCCAGGTTCAGCGGAGTCGGGGTAATGTGTTTCAGCGTCAGATAGGTCTCAAGCGAGAGCGATGCTGCCCCCGCCAGAGGATGCGCGCGCCCCATGATACACACAAGATCCGTTGCCATCAGCGGCGCTATTCTAAGGCTTTCGGGCTCGATCGGCGCATTGACGACGGCAATATCGAGTTCGGACGTTTCGAGGGCCGCTGCGACATTGCCATCGGCGGGAATGGGACAGAGATCTGCCGTAATCCCCGGAGCAAGCCGCCTGAGGCGGGCGACAAAACGCGGCAGGAAGATCGGCCCCAGACTGTTGGCGGCAATCAGGCTGAACCGGCGCTCACTCGTTTCCGGTACAAACAGCCCCGGCTCGACAAAATGGTCATCGATCTCGGCAAGAATGCGCATCACCGCCGGCCGCAGTTCCACCGCGCGGGCTGTCGCAACCAGATGCGTGCCGCTTCGGACCAGCAGCGGATCGCCAAGAATGTCACGCAGCCGGCGCAGCGCCGCAGAAATCGTTGGCTGGGTCTGCCCCATCAGCTCGGCGGTGCGCGAAACACTCTCCTCCTCCAGCAATACGCTCAAAATCCGCAGAAGCCGGATATCGAGCGCCCCGAGAGAATTGGAGGAGGATGACTGAACTGACATGATGATCGCCTGGCTGGCATATGAAACGAAATAGGGATGATAACGGCATCAATGACCGAAACAAGACATGTCAGCAACCGCTTGCCGGATCAGTTTTTGGGCGGCAGCGAATAGGCATTTTCGATGGCAATCGAAAGCCATTCGTCAAAGGCGTCATCCGACAGGGTCTCGGCGTCGACAAAATAAAAGCCGCGCATCTTCCGTCCGCCCTGCATCATCGGCTCGGCAGCCCCCAACTGCGCTGCGGCTGCATCATTTTCCTTGCCAATACGAAACAGGAAGCGCCGGGCGCTATCCTTCCGGCCGCTTGCCGCGCCGACCATATGACCGTTCAGCATGAAGCAGATGCCACCAAACATCTTCTTCTCGCTGAAACCCTGCAACGGTTCCAGCCGCTCACGCAGCTTCATCGCCAATTCCTCGTCAACCGCCATCTTCATCTCCCGATATCTGTTCGGCAAATGAGATGATGAAACCGTCAGATGATGCAAGCCCTTCTCGCAACGCTCCGCCTCATGCACAGAAATGATGCATGAAACTCTGTCAAAATACCCGTTTTCGCCAAGGATTGCGTCAGACGCATAGCCGCGTTGAGGCAAACCACCTGCCTGAGTTGTGAGGAAAGGCCTATATCAGGGTCAACAGCAAGCGATGAGCGCCAGCAAGACCTGAGCGACACGCTGAAACCCAATTCACGAGGAGATCGAAAATGAGCATGGCACGTTCTTTCAACAACTGGATGAAGTACCGTCAGACCGTCAGCGAACTGAACCGCATGTCGGGCCGCGATCTGGCTGACCTCGGCGTCAACCGCGAAGACATTCGCCGCGTTGCCCGCAAGGCTTCCTTCTAAGACCTTTACAAAGGCTGACGATCCCTCCTCCCGATTGTCGCCACATGAAACGCCCGCCGGTTCCTCCCCCGGCGGGCGTTATTTTTTGCGCGCGAGCCAACCGGCCCTGCACAGAAATGATGCATGAAACTCTGTCAAAATACCCGTTTTCGCCAAGGATTGCGCCAGACGCATAGCCGCGTTGAGGCAAACCACCTGCCTGAGTTGTGAGGAAAGGCCTATATCAGGGTCAACAGCAAGCGATGAGCGCCAGCAA
>NZ_VHLG01000055.1 GCF_006516955.1 Martelella alba | reverse complement strand
GTTCGTGAACTGATGGCTGCTGTTGATGCCTACATCCCGACGCCTGAGCGTCCGGTTGACCAGCCCTTCCTGATGCCGATCGAAGACGTTTTCTCGATCTCGGGTCGTGGTACGGTTGTGACCGGTCGTGTTGAGCGCGGCATCATCAAGGTTGGTGAAGAAGTCGAAATCGTTGGCATCAAGCCGACGTCGAAGACGACTGTTACCGGCGTTGAAATGTTCCGCAAGCTGCTCGACCAGGGCCAGGCTGGCGACAACATCGGCGCGCTGATCCGCGGTGTTAACCGTGATGGCGTTGAGCGCGGTCAGATCCTCTGCAAGCCGGGTACGGTTACGCCGCACACCCAGTTCAAGGCAGAAGCCTATATCCTGACGAAGGAAGAAGGCGGCCGTCATACGCCGTTCTTCACCAACTACCGTCCGCAGTTCTATTTCCGCACGACGGACGTTACGGGCATCGTAACGCTGCCGGAAGGCACGGAAATGGTTATGCCTGGCGATAACGTCACGGTTGATGTTGAGCTGATCGTTCCGATCGCGATGGAAGAAAAGCTGCGCTTCGCGATCCGCGAAGGCGGCCGCACCGTCGGCGCCGGCATCGTCGCCTCGATCATCAAGTAAT
>NZ_VHLG01000054.1 GCF_006516955.1 Martelella alba | reverse complement strand
TGCCGGATTGGTCACGTTTACATGCGCCAGATCAGAGATAAGAACGCATGTTCTCGCCTCAGGCGAAGCGCTCGGCCGGGGTTTGCGGTGCAATGTCGTAAGCGGCAAGGCCTGCCGGCACTGCGCCGTCAAAGCGCATATTGATATGATAGCCGAGTACCGGCGCCCGGCCCTCGGTTTCGACGGTGTTGCCGTCTTCATCAGTCCCGGTGACCATGTCGCCGGTCGGCTCATAAATCGTGCCAGTCCCCTGCCCGCAGATCGACAGGCCGAAGCGTGTGCCGTCTGCAAGCCGGGATTTGCTTGGTAGCGCCGAGTTGCCCGCCTCATCGGCAACGGGAACAATCCCGGCCGTTGCCAGTGCGGCAAGGGCGGCGGTTTGATCATCGAATTTCAGCCAGACGTCACGCATTGATCGTCCCCCGTGCCACAAGTTCGGAATCGCTCATCGCATCCGGCCAGAGGCCAAATTCATTGAGGCGCAGGTCAAGCGTGCTGCCGCTGCCGGCAATCAGTGCCCCGAAACGTGACACAGAAAGAACCGGCATTGCAGCCGAAAGCGTGGCGCTGGCAATGGCTAGACCATTGAAAGACATGCTCAGTGAGGTTCCGTTTCTGCGGATCACCGCGCGGATACGAT
>NZ_VHLG01000053.1 GCF_006516955.1 Martelella alba | reverse complement strand
TGCCGGATTGGTCACGTTTACATGCGCCAGATCAGAGATAAGAACGCATGTTCTCGCCTCAGGCGAAGCGCTCGGCCGGGGTTTGCGGTGCGATATCGAAACCGGCAAGACCTGCCGGAACATCGCCGTCAAAGCGCATGTTGATGTGATAGCCGGGCACCGGCGCCCGGCCCTCGGTCTCGACGGTGTTGCCGGTTTCGTCGGTCCCGGTGACCATGTCGCCGGTCGGCTCATAGATGGTTCCGGTCCCCTGCCCGCAGATTGACAGGCCGAAACGCGTGCCGTCTGCAAGCCGGGATTTGGTCGGAAGGGCGGAATTGCCCGCCTCATCGGCGACGGGGACAATGCCGGCCGTAGCCAGAGCCGCGAGCGCTGCGGTCTCGTTGTCGAATTTCAGCCAGACGTCACGCATTGATCGTCCCCCGTGCCACAAGTTCGGAATCGCTCATCACATCCGGCCAGAGGCCAAATTCATTGATGCGCAGGTCAAGCGTGCTGCCGCTGCCGGCAATCAGTGCCCCGAAACGTGACACAGAAAGAACCGGCATCGCAGCCGAAAGCGTGGCGCTGGCAATGGCTAGACCATTGAAAGACATGCTCAGTGAGGTTCCGTTTCTGCGGATCACCGCGCGGATACGAT
>NZ_VHLG01000004.1 GCF_006516955.1 Martelella alba | reverse complement strand
GCTCGAACAATAACGCGGGGTGGAGCAGCCCGGTAGCTCGTCAGGCTCATAACCTGAAGGCCGCAGGTTCAAATCCTGCCCCCGCAACCAACGGTATCACTTTAACCCCTGCAGTCCAGCTGCAGGGGTTTTGTCGTTTCTGGCGCTACCTCTATCAAGTGAAAGAGCAGGCCGATGCCCGGTTCTGATCAATAGCGCCTGCATCAGGCGGTGCGGACGAAGAAGATCTCGACTGAGCGAGGACACAAGCGGTGGCCGGAATGTGGTCGCAATGACACTTTGGAGATGCTGCGACCGCTGGAAGAACGGTCATTCGCGTTTCTCAGATGATGTGTTTATGCATACGTCCCCGCGCCATGATCATGTCCATGTGAGCGCCGTCGCCGCCCAGAAGCGTGATGTTTTCAATCGGATTGCCATCGATCACCAGAAGATCGGCTAAAGCGCCTTCGGCGATCACGCCGATTTGGCCGTCCATCTGACACAGTTCTGCACCGACGATGGTTGCCGAGCGAATGATCTCGGCCGGTGTCAGAACGCGGGCGAGGATTTCGAACTCCATGCAGTGATATTTGCGCAACTCACCGAGAAGATCCGAGCCGAAAGCCATTTTGAGACCGGCGTCGCGCATAATTTCCAGTGAGGCGAGCCCGCCCTGTCGGACCGTCTCGATCTTGGCGAATTCTGAAGCGCCTAGGCCAAGGGCCTCGCCTTCTAACGCCAGCGCCTCATAGGCGACGAGGGTGGGAATGGATATGCAGCCTCTGTCTGCGGCTTTCTGCGCGGTTTCGGCCGTGATCAGATTGCAATGTTCAAGCGAGCGCACGCCAAGTTCGACGCAGCGTTCGATCGCCCTGTCGGTATAGAGATGGGCTGCGACATAAAAGCCGGCATTGTCGGCTTCCTCGACCATCGCGGCGATCTCGTCGCGCGAATATTGGATCGAGTGGATCGGGTCATTGGGCGAGGAAACCCCGCCATTGGCCATGACCTTGATGAATTTCGCGCCTTCCTTGATCATGGTCCGGCAGGCGGCGCGGACATTATCGACGCCATCGACGATCAGCCCCATGGAGCCGACCCGGTCCGACAGGAGGCCCGGCCGGTTGTCGCTACGGGTTCTCAAATCCGAATGGCCGCCGGTTACCGTCAGCCCCTTGCCGCAGACGATCAGGCGCGGACCATTGATCAGGCCATCCTCCACCGCGCGGGCAAGACCTGCGTCAGCTCCGCCGAGATCGCGCAGCGTGGTGAAACCGCGCCCCAGCGCCTCTTCCATTACCTTCGCAGCACGAAGGGCGGCAAGTGAGCCTGGCACGATCATGTTGCCCCACAGATCCAGAGACCATGCGCCGACATGAACATGACAGTCGATCAGCCCGGGCATCAGAGTGCGGCCGCCAAGGGCGATCTCGCGCGCGTCGGCCGGCGGTTCGATATCGGCGCCAACTGCCTTGATGCGATCGCCCTCAACAAGCACCGAAAGACCATCAACAAGTGTGCCTGAATGCGGGTCCAGAATGCGGCCGCCGGTAAAAAACGTGGAATTGTTCATGGGAATTATCCGTTTCGTTCAACGATGATGGCAGGCCACGCGGTGGTCAGCCGTTTCACGGCGCGTCAGCGGCGGATCATCGGTCCGGCAGAGGTCGGTCGCCAGTGGACAGCGTTTATGGAAGGCGCAGCCCGAAGGCCGGTTGGTGGCACTTGGGATATCGTCGCTGGATGTGGAGAAGCTGTGGCGATGACGCGGGTCGAGCGACGGCGCCGAGCGCATCAGAAGTTCGGTATAGGGATGAAGCGGCTTGTCAAACAGCTGCGCTTTCGAACCGATCTCGACGATGCGGCCGAGATACATCACCGCCACACGTGTGGAGATATGCTCGACCACGCCGAGATCGTGGGAAACCGAAAGATAGGAAATGCCGAGATCACGCTGCAGATCCATCAGAAGATTGAGGATCTGCGCCTGCACTGAAACATCGAGTGCCGAGACCGGTTCATCGCAGACGATGACATCCGGTTTCAGCGCCAGAGCGCGGGCGATGCCGATGCGCTGGCGCTGGCCGCCGGAAAACTGATGGGCGTAATTATCGGCCTGATCGGGTCTGAGGCCTACGCGTTGCATCAGCTCGGCAACCGCTCGCTCGCGCTCCGCCGGCGTGCCGATATGGTGGACATCAAGCGGTGCGCGGATGATGTCGCGCACCTTGTGGCGCGGATTGAGCGATGAAAAAGGATCCTGAAAGACGATCTGCATCCGCCGGCGATACTGCTTGACGGCAGCACGCCTGAACCCGTCGATCTCCTTGCCCTCGAAGCGGACCCTGCCGCCGGTCGGCTTGACGAGGCCCATCAGCGCCAGGCCGGTGGTCGACTTGCCGCAGCCCGATTCGCCGACAAGGCTCAGCGTTTCGCCGCGCTTGAGCGTGAAGGACACGCCGTCGACCGCCTTCACCGCGCCGACCTGCCGCTTGAACACGCCAGCGCGGATCGGAAAATGCACTTCCAGGTCCTGAACCTCTAGCAGGGGGGCTTCATCATGCGGCATTGTCATGCTCCCAGCAGGCGGCCCAGTGGCCGGGGGTCTTTTCTTCAAAGGGCGGGCGCTCTTCAAGGCAGCGCTTCGAGGCAGCCGGACAGCGCGGCGCAAATGCACAACCTTTCGGCAGATCAAAGAGTGGCGGCACGGTCCCGGGAATATCGGTGAGCCGTCCATCCTCGCGCTCGATGCTGGTGGCACGCGGCATGGCGCCGAGCAGCCCGCGCGTATAGGGGTGAAGCGGGCGGTCGAAGAGATCGTAAACGCTCGCCTCCTCGACCCGGCGGCCGGCATACATGACGATCACCTTGTCGGCGACTTCGGCGACCACGCCAAGATCATGGGTAATGAGGATCTGGGCCGTGCCGAGGCGCTTCTGAAGCTCGGAGATCAGACCGAGGATCTGGGCCTGAATGGTGACGTCGAGTGCCGTGGTCGGTTCGTCGGCGATGATGATCTTCGGGTCGCAGGCGACCGCAAGGGCGATCATGGCGCGCTGGCGCATACCGCCGGACAGTTCATGCGGATATTGTCTGGCCCGGCGTTCGGGATCCGGCATTTGCACCAGCTTGAGGACTTCAACAGCACGGGCAAGCGCCTGCCGGCGCGAGGTCCGGCGGTGCTGCCGCACAGCTTCGACGATCTGTTCACCGATGGTCAGCACCGGGTTCAGCGCGGTGAGCGGCTCCTGGAAAATCATCGCGATCTGCTCGCCGCGCCAGTCTTCCACCTTGCGCTGCGGCAGCGACAGAAAATCGGTCCCGTCGATCTCGATCCTGCCGGATGTCACCCGGGCGGCTTCCGGCAGCAGCCGCATCAGCGAAAGGGCGGTCATGGATTTGCCGCAGCCGCTCTCGCCGACGATGCAGAGCGTCTCGCCGGGCGCGACCGAAAGGTTCATGTCGGAGACGACCGGGAAGCTGCCGCGATCGCTGCGGATCTCAATATTGAGATCAACAACGCGGATCGCCGGTGCGGCCTCTGCTTCTGTCTGCATCATCTGCGCTCCTGTTTCTCAAAGATAGCCGGCCACCCGTTTCGGGTCTCCAGGTGGCCGGCGAACGGACCGGTATGAGGCAGGTGAAAGGGGGGAGCCTTCCTCACCACGGTCCGAACTCTGTCAGTCGGTTGATCCGTCGAGATTGCCGACCATGAACCCATAATCACCGGCTTCGACGAGGTTGCGCGTCAGGTGCTGCATGATCATGATGCCGTTTTCGTAAGGGCTCCTGATTTCCTCAAGCACCTCAAAGGTGAAGGGGCTGACAACGCGGCCGAGCAGATCACCGCCCTTGATGAATTCACCATTGGCCGGGCAGAGCGGCTCCAGCCAGCCGCCGCGGGTCGGGCGGATGCCGGTCAGTTCGGTCACGACCGTCTGCTTCGGCGGGGCAACCGGTTCGCCTTCAAGGGCGCCCAGCGTCTTCAGCATGTTCAGGAGGCCGTCGACGATGCGCTTGATATAGGGACGCTGATCGACGATGCCGCCGCCAAGCTCGATCACGGCAACGGGAATATTGCGCTCCTGGACGGTAACTGCGGTCGTCGTGCCGCCAAAGACCGTGCCGCCCTTGCCCTTGGTCGGGCGGTAGAGCACGGTGGAGCCGAAGGAACGCGAAAGTTCGTCATTGTTCCAGATATAGACATAGTCGACCGTCGGGCGATCCGTGCCGGAGTGAAGGTCGATATGAACGTCGATCTTGCGCAGGAATTCATTGGCGAAGCAGTAGGCAAGCTGCTGGCTGTAGGTGCCGGTCGGCGTGCCCGGGAACTGGCGGTTCAGATCGTTCTCGTCATTCGGCGCGTAGCGATGGTTGACGGCAAAAGCATAGGGATTGACGACCGGTGCCAGCACGATCTTTCCCTTCAGCGGCAGATCCTTGATGATCCGGTAAAGCTCGAGGATCGCCTGCGAGCC
The DNA here is from genome assembly GCF_006516955.1 of Martelella alba. GTDB lineage: Bacteria > Pseudomonadota > Alphaproteobacteria > Rhizobiales > Rhizobiaceae > Martelella > Martelella alba. The sequence continues at coordinate 450,588 of NZ_VHLG01000004.1, read as the reverse complement.
GGTGTTTTCGTTGCCGTGGATGGCGGCCGAAATGCCGATTGTCGGTCCGTCGGTTTCACCGGCAATCTCATGCATCAAAAGTGCTGCCTCATTGCCATTGGCGTGATGGGTGAAGACCTTGCGGATCGGGGTAATGGATTTGACCATGTCTATGCAGTCCTTATTTTCAAATCTTATTTCGCCTTGCCGCCGCCGCGGGTAAGCTGGCGCGGATCAAGGATATCTCTGAGCCCGTCGCCGAGCAGGTTGAAGCCGAGCACGCTCACCATGATGGTGGCGCCGGCAATGATGGAAAGCCACGGCTCATCGCGGATGAAGCGGGTGCCATAGGCAAGCGTCCAGCCCCAGGTCGGCGTCGGTGGTGGCAGGCCGAAGCCAAGGAAGCTGAGTGCGGATTCGGAGATGATCGCTGTGCCGACGCCAAGTGAGGCGAGCACGATGATCGGCCCCCAGGTGTTGGGGAGCAGCTCGCGGAAAATGATGCGGGCGGGGCTGGCGCCGATCGCCTTTGCGGCCTGAACATAATTCTGTTCGCGCAGTACCAGTGTCGCGGCCCGCACAACCCGGGCATATTCTGTCCAGTTCACCACGATGATGGCAAAGGCGATGTTGAGAATGCCGGGTCCCATCACCGCGACGATGGCAAGCGCCAGGATCAGCGGCGGGAAGCCGAGAAAGACATCGGTGATGCGCATCAGCACATTATCGACCCAGCCACCGAAATAGCCGGACACAAGGCCGATAATGGTGCCGATGATCGCCGAGACGAGAACCGAAATCAGCGCGATCGACATCGAGACACGGGCACCGAAGACGAGGCGCGACCACAGATCCCGGCCGAAATTATCCGTACCGAGAATATGACCGGCGCTGGGCCAGGCAAAGCGATGCATCATGTCCATCTTCGCCACATCATAGGTGGCGATATAGGGCGCGAAGATCGCGGCCAGCACGATGGCACCGGATATCAGCGCACCGATGACGAGTGAGGTGTTGCGGAGAGCTTTTGGAACACGCATGACCGTTACCCCAGCCTGATGCGCGGATCGACCGCGGCATAAAGAAGATCGACGATCAGATTGATCAGCGCGAACAAAATCGCGAAAGTCAGCACGATGCCCTGAATGAGCGGCAGGTCGCGTTGCGAGATCGCGGTGATGGTCAGCTGGCCAAGACCCGGCCAGGCAAAGATGCTTTCCGTCAGCACTGCGCCGCCCAGCAGCGCGCCAAAGCGCAGGCCGATGATCGACAGCACCGGCAAAAGCGCGTTTCGGAGCGCATGACGGATGACGACGCGCGGCCGGCGCAGGCCCTTGGCATAGGCGGTGCGAACGAAATCCTCGCGCATGACTTCGAGCATGGAGGCGCGCACCAGCCGCGAAATCACAGCCGCCGAATTGGCTGCCAGCGCCAGCGCCGGAAGGGCGATATGTTTTAGGGAATCGGTCAACGGCGTCAGATTGCCGGTAAAGGCGTCACCAAGGGCCGGGACAATGCCCTCGCCGCGGCCGACCGCCGGCAGCCAGCCGAGCTGGACGGCGAAGGCGAGCATCAGCAGCAGGCCGAGCCAGTAGACCGGCATCGATACGCCGAGCTGGGCGAACAGCATGGCAAACGTGTCGATCCAGGACCCCTGGCGCATGGCGGAGAGCACGCCGAGCGTCATGCCAATGGCGACAGCGATGATGAGCGATACAAAGGCCAGTTCCAGCGTAGCGGGCAGACGGCCGGCGATGATTTTCGCCACCGGCTCGTTCTGGAAGATCGACATGCCCATATCGCCATGCAGGAGATCGCCGAAATAGGCGAGCAGCCGCTGATACCAGGGCAGATCAAGGCCGAGGGCGGATCTGAGGCTGGCAATCGCCTCCGGGCTTGCTTCCTGACCGAGCAGAACGGCAGCTGGATCGCCGGGGATCAGCAACAGGAGACAGAAGGTGACGATCACCGTGCCGATCGCCATCGGGATCAAAAGCAGAATGCGTCTGATAATATAGGCTAGCATGGCTCTACCTTCCGCACCGCTCTTTCTCTGACGCGATCAGGCAATGATGACCTCCTCGAATGCGCGCGGATAATGGGTCATGCTGTCGGGGCCTTCCTGTGTCACCAGAACCGTGTCGGCGATGCGGTAGCCGGCAAAGCCTGGCACGAAAATCGCAGGTTCCGACGAGGTGATCATGCCGGGTTCGAGAATGGTCTCATCGCCGGCTTCCACCCATGGCGGCTCGTGGAACATGATACCCATGCCGTGACCGACGCGGTGCAGCAGGTAATCGCTCATGCCGGAACTACGAATATAGGCAAGGGCGCGATTATCGGCAGAAGCGCAGGTCTGGCCGGCGACAAGGCCCGCCGTGCCGAGGCGCTGGGCTTCAAAGGCGACGGCATAGTGCTCCTGCTGCGTCTTTGTCGGCTCGCCGATGAATAGCGTGCGCTCGCTTTCCGCCGCCCGCCCGCCAACCCGGCAGCCGAGCGAGAGAATAATGCTTTCGCCGCGCTTCACCGGATTGCCGGTTGGCATGCCGTGGGGAAAGGCCGAGCGCGCGCCGGAATAGACCAGCCCGCTGGCAAGGCCCTGCACCAGCATCACGCTTTCATGCTCTTCATGCATGATCTTCATTGCATGGCGCGACACATAGGATTCAATTTCGATCTCGCTTGGCAGCGTGCCGCCGGAGGCCATCGCGTCGGCGATCAGGGCGACGCCGGCCTTCACCATCTCGTCGGAAATGCGGGCAGCCTCGCGGTGCAGCAGAATTTCTTCGGGATATTTCTTCAGCCGCATCTTCTGGACAATATCCGTCGCGATCACCCGGTCTGCCTGCGGGAAGGCGGCCTTTATCGGGGCGATCCGGGCAAGCGAGATGCTGGCGGAATGGGCGACCGTGCCCTTCACATCGGCAAGGGCGCGGCCGAGAACGGCGGCCCAGGGATCGATGCCGGGGAACTCGAAATAGATGATTGGCTCGGCGGCGATGTTCTGATGCGCCGCATGGGCTTCCTCAAGCTTGGGGATCAGCAGGAAGGTGCGGTCCTTGGTGATGGCGAAGACCACCGGGCGCTCGGTCGTATAATGCGAAAAGCCGGTTGTGTAGATCACATCGTCATTGGAATCGAGCAGCAGAAGGTCAATCTCTGCCTTTGCCATTTTCGCCCGGATATCGGCATGCACTTTCGCATAGAAGTCCGGCCCGAGAACCTGTTTGAAGGCCATGGTCTGTCACCCTGATTGAGGAAGGGGAGGCCAGCCGGGACAAGCCCGGCCGGTTATGATGTTGTGTTACTGGCCGATGCCGATCAGACCGCGGAACGTTCCGCGCGGATTGGCGACGACCGGGTAGGCGATGTCCTTGGAATAGAACAGCTGATAGCCCTGGTCGGAGATGATGTAATAGGGCAGGTCCCTGGCAAGGATCGCCGCAGCCTTCTGATAGGCTTCGGTGCGCACCGCCTGATCAAGGCTCGAGCGACCCTCGTTCAGCAGCTTGTCAACCTCGGGGTTGGAATAGCCACCCCAGTTGGTCGAGCCATCGGTGGTCAGCTGCGCGTAGAGAAGGCGGTCAGGATCGACGATGTTGAGCCAGCCGAGCAGTGCGATCTGATGTTCGCCCTTCTGGACATAATTGGTCGAGAAGGTCGGCCAGTCGGAAATATTGACTTCGGCATCAATGCCTGCGGACTGGAACACGGCCTGCAGATATTCCACCGACTGAACGCGGTTCGGGTCTTCCGAATGGGTGGACAGCGTGATCTTCAGCGGTTTGCCATCCTTGTCGAGAATGCCGTCGCCATTGGTATCCTTCCAGCCGAGTTCGTTGAACTTGGCAACAGCGCTTTCAACATCGAAAGCCGGCTGCTTGATATCGGGTGAATAGGCCCAGGAGGTCGGCATCAGAACCGAGGTCGCAACCGCATCAACACCCTGATAGATCTGGTTCACGATCGTATCCTGATCGACCAGCATGGCAAAGGCCTGGCGCATGTCAGGATCCGACAGCATCGGGTCTGAAACATTGAAGTTCAGATAGGTGACGCCAAGGCCCGGCATGATGGCATTGCCGAAACGGTCGTCACCTTCAAGCCGCTTGATATCCTGCGGTGACAGCGGCGACTGGATGGCATCCAGATCACCGGCTTCCAGTGCCTGGGCGCGGGAAGTGTTGTCGGCGATGATCTGGATCTTGGCATCGGCAACCTTCGGTGCCTCACCCCAGTAATTGTTGTTCTTTTCCAGTTCGATATCGCTGCCACGGTTCCAGGCGGCAAGCTTCATCGGCCCGGCACCAAGCGGATTGGTGGCAAGATCGCTGCCGCCTTCCGCTGCCGCCTTTGAGACGATGCCCATGTCGAGATAGGACAGGAGCGGAGCGTAGGGCGCTGAAAGGGTGAATTTGACCGTCAGCGGATCAACGGCCTCGACGGCGGAGATCGGCGTGTAGAGCGTGCGCTGCGGCGCGTTGAAATCCGGATCAAGGATCGTCTGATAGGTGTAGACGACGTCATCGGCCGTCAGCGGCGAACCGTCGGAAAATTTCAGATCGGGCCGCAGGTGAAAGATGATCGTGGTCGGATCCGGGCTCTCCCAGCTTGCAGCCAGTTCCGGCTTGGGTTCCAGCGAGGACGACAGGTCGACAAGGCCGGAATAGATCAGATTGGCAGTACGCTGGGCGGTGGTGTCGCGGGTAAGGCGCGGATCGAGCGTGCCGGCATCGACATCGGTGCCGATGACGATGGTGTCGGTTCCGGCGGCAAAGGTGCCATGGGCTGCACCAAGTGCCAATGCCACCGCGAAAGTCGTGGAAAGCAGGAGTGATTTCATCTAAGTCCCTCTGGTTAGGATCGAAGCGCCGAGGCGACCGCCTTCTTTTGCGGGCTGCGCGGCTCAGCAGTTTCGGTTGACATGTGCTGGCGCCGGAGCAGGGCAAGCTGAGGCGTCAGCACACTTTCGATATGCCCCGGATCCGGCGCGTGCCGGTATTCGAAGCAGAAGGCGCCGGGGGCTGCGCGTTCTGCGACCTCGTCAGCACCGGATGCGAAAACCACGGCATCGCACCGGGAAAGCGTTTCCTTCAGGTCCGGTGCCGAGGACCACGTCACCGTGATATCGGAGACATGGGGCGCGAATTCGCGCACGCTCGGTCGCATGATCGCGATATATTCCTTGAAATGGGTGACGGCGGCGACATGGGCGCGCGGATCAAGCCCGGCCAGATTCTGTCGCGTTTTTTGCGAGGGAATGAAGTGCAGGCCCAAAACATTGGCGTTTGGCGCATGGCCACGCACTTCCGCTTCGCGATGCAGAAAAGTCAGGACGAGATCGGCCTTTTCACAGGCTTCGCGCCATTCTTCAGACGTGGCAAGCAGGTCCAGCGGCACCAGCCGCACATGGTCCTGAGGCGCAAAGACCGGCTTCAATTCCTCGACATAGTCGCGGCCCGGCCCTTCAAAAATGCAGACGAAGATGATGTCCAGCGTCGCTTCCGCCTTCGGCAGGCGTGCCTGGGCATTGATCATAGAGACCAGCGACATGGTTGAAAGGCCGAAACTTTCCGCCTTTTCGATCAGCCGGGCGATATCCTCCCTGAGATCATCAATCGGCAGAGCGTCGCGGTTCTTGTGGTGGGCGCCGAGTACCGAATAGGCGCCAAGGCCGGGGCGCATCTCCACCTGGCCGGCATCGCGCAGTTTCTTGTAGACCTCCGCAACTGTCATGGGCGCAATGCCGAGATCATTGGCGAGCTGGCGGACCGAAGGCAATTTCGTGCCGTGCGGAATATTCCCGAAAGCAAGCGTGTAGCTCATCAGTCCGTGCAATTGGGTCCCCACAGGGACCGGCAGCGATTTGTCGATACTGGAAGCTTCGATCGGGAACATGTGTTCTTTCCAATTGATACACCTACAGCCTAGCAAGCATTTTGCAATTGGCAAGAGGGACTGCCTAATTTTTGAATACAAATTGCATACGCGTCAATTTTGTGCACTTATGTCCCTCTCAAGCGCTGAATAGGGGTCGTATTTGACGGAAGCTTGGCTTTCGTGGCGGAAAGCGCTTTCCGATACAGGTTGTTGAATGGGAAATGGTGTACTAATGGATTATGTCTCTCTGGGAAAAACGGGTCTGAAAGTGTCGCGGCTGGGGCTTGGCTGCATGACCTTCGGTTCACCGGAATGGGCGCCATGGGTGCTGGATGAAGGCGGTGCGCGCCCGATTGTCGAAAAGGCGCTCGATCTCGGCATCAATTTCTTCGATACGGCTGACATGTATTCGCGTGGCGCCAGCGAGACGGTGCTGGGCAATCTCCTGTCCGGGCTTCCCCGTCACAAGCTGGTGATCGCCAGCAAGCTTTATAACCCGATGAGCGATGATCCGAATGATCGCGGTCTGTCGCGCAAGCATGTTTTCGAATCCATTGATGGCAGTCTGAAACGCCTTGGCACGGACTATCTCGATCTCTGGCAGTTGCACCGCTTCGATTATGAAACGCCGCTGGAGGAAACGCTGGATGCACTGAATGATGTCGTGCGTTCCGGCAAGGTCCGCTATCTCGGCGCGTCGTCGATGTTTGCCTGGCAGTTCATGAAGGCGCTTGGCCTGCAGCGCGCCCATGGCTGGGCGCCCTTCGTGTCGATGCAGCCGCACTACAATCTCATCTATCGTGAGGAGGAGCGCGAAATGCTGCCGATGTGCCGGGCTGAGGGCATTGGTGTTATCCCATGGAGCCCGCTGGCCCGTGGCCGTCTTGCCGGACGCGGCGACACGACGCGGTCGAAAACCGATGGCACGGCGGGCGCCCTTTATGACCGCACCGCCGCGCAGGATAGCCAGGTTATCGAAGCCGTGCGGGCGGTTGCCGGGCGTCACGGCCGTTCGATGGCAGAAATCGCCTATGCCTGGGTGGCGACGCGCCCCGGTATCACCGCGCCGCTGGTCGGCATATCCAAGCTGCATCAGTTCGATGCCGCCGTCGCCGCTCTTGAGGTGTCGCTGAGCGACGAGGATATTGCATTGATGGAAGCGCCCTATCACCCCAAGGAGGTCGCCGGCCATGTCTGAGCGCGGGCGTGTCATGATGGACAGTGGCCGGGAGCTTGCGGAAATTACCGCCGGTCTGGATCAGCTTTATCGCAGTCTGAGTAGTGGTGATGGTTTTCTCAATGCGGAAGGGCTGATCCCTGTTTCGGTCGCGCCGGTCGACGCCCGTTCCTTCACGGACTATGCCGAGGCACGCGATGCACTTGCCAGCCTTGCGGAGCGCGTGACGGTCGCCGACATCGTGCCGCTCCGGCGTGATTACGTGCTGGAGATGGTCGACTCGCTTGATGCGCTGATCGATACATTCGAGGCGAAGCCGATCAGCTTCGCCGACCGGTTGCGGCGGCAGATCCGCATCGAGCCGGGTCCCGTATCGGATGAAATCCTTGGTGAATACCGCATGGCCATGCGTCAGGCGCTCGATGAACTTGGGTTTCGCGACGGCGATCTTGCGACCGACATCTGCCGCTGGGAAGAGGCCAGACGGGTTGCGCCCGACGACGTGATCTCAGTCCTGCGCGTGATCATGGTCGAGGCGCGGCAACGCACCGTCCAGACCATGTATGATTTTTCACAGGAATGGATCGAACCTGTTGGCGTCACGGACAAGCCATTTTCAGCCTATTGTGACTATCTCGGCCGCAAGGTTCTGCTCAATCTTGATTTCCCCTATACGACCTATGACCTGAAGCATCTGGCAACCCATGAGGCGTTTCCGGGCCATCTGGTTCACCTGGGCCTGCGCGAGGCCTATGTCAACGATGGGATCATGCCGCTGGATGGCGCCCAGGTGGTCACATCTTCGGCGTCAAGTGCGCTTTTTGAGGGGATTGCCGATAATGGCATGGCTTTCCTCGATTGGGACGATACGCCTGACGATGCCGTTGCCATTGCACTGCAGCGGCTCAGAAGCGCATTGCGCTGCAATGCGGCCTGGATGATGCATCAGGAAGGCAAGCTGCTTGAAGATATTGTGCCAGCCATCGCGGAAGCGGGCTTTCAGTCGGCAAAAACGGTTTCTGGCCGACTGGCATTTCTCAGTCATGGGTTGAGAGCACCCTTTGTCTATGCCTATTGGGCCGGCGAACGTGCCGTGGACGCGGTTTGGCAGAGCGTTGCGCGGGAGGAGCGTCCGACCTTCTGGGCTGCGCTTTACGGTCAGATGCATACGCCTTCGACGCTGCCCCGCTTTCGCGAGACGGGACAGTAATCGCAGCCGATCAGGCCTCGGGGCTTGATTTTCTCTCCCGGGGCCGTGCCAGAGCCTTTACCGGAACGGGATAAGTCATATTCCGTTCGGGCACGCTCCCCCGGCATGCCACACGGGGTTCACCAGGAGACCCATTTGGGTGCAATCTCAGTGGCAATTATATTGACGATATAGGCAATCATTTTCTTGTAATAGTCGACGGCCTCCAGGCTATAGCTGCGGGTCAGCTCACAGACCTTGACCAGATCGGTACAGCCTTTTTGCAGCACATCGGAGTGTCGAAGAAGACAGGCATTGATAACGCAGAGCCTGTCGAGCAGAACCAGTGTGACCTCATATTCGTTCTTGGTCAGGAGTGCTCGGCTGACCTCGTGTGAGAGGGCGATATAGGCCCGCTTGTCGAAGCTGCCGTCTTCGCCCTGAAGCGCATTTATGTCGATTGCACCGAGCGTCATTCTGCGGGTATCGATGTAGCGTTCAATGGCGCTGGTATAGATGGCTGCGAGTGCCTTGTAGATAATGGTTGCTTCTGCTGGCTCGATCGTGGCGATGCAATAGCCAGAACGTCCGCTCTGGGTCAGCAGGCCACGTGCCTTCAGTCGGATCATGGCCTCGCGGACCGGGATCACGCTGAAAACCAGCTTTTCCGCGATTTCTGCAGGATTGAGCAGCATGCCGGCGCCATACTCGCCATCCAGGATCTGTCCGCGGATGAAGGCGTAGGCCCTGTCGGCACAGGTTTCCGTCGCCGCTTTGGGTGGTTCTGCGTGTATCATTGAGTTCTCTTTTCGGCCCTGGCCGTCTTCTTGGTGAACATTCTGTCGAGCGTGGCTTCAACCATGGGGCGCGGCCACAGTCTAATTGAATTATTTTCGTCTTGTTCAGTTTCTTCTTGGCAACTTGATGGCAAGATGAACTATTCTCCACGTTTGTGAGTATTGCATTGTTTTTTCAGGAAAAATTCGACGGCTGAATAGGTTCCAAGTCTTTGTGCTGCTGTGGTTTTGATGCATTACGTCAAGTTTTTGGTGCCACTTTTGGTTACTTGACCTGAGATTGTGATTGCCGGCTTGCTGAAACACTGCCCTGTGGGCAAGCTCGGCTGCCCCCATATGGATTTGCAAGGACATAGATACGATCAAGGCAGGCGGCATCGCCGGGCTAACGGCACGGGACGGCTAAAAGGCGCTCGACGAAGGCTCGGGCGTGCAGAAGACCTTGAAAAACGACGAACTGCTTGTCGGCGACATTCACGCGGCGAACGACAACCCCGCCGGCATCGCCGAAGTTGAAGCATCGCGGGCCGAAGTCCAACATATTCGGGCTTTCAGGATTACAAGTAAAAACAAGGCCAAGTGCCAGCGACTGCGCTTTCGGGCGCGGTCTTTTTCGTTTCACCACAATATCTATGATATTATCACCGCCGTAGACGATATGCAGGGGTGGCGATGCTTGTTGCTGAACTTGAGGGGTGCCGAATCGACGCATTTTCCGCCGAACGCGGGCCAACTTATCATTGTCCGAAGTGCCGTGGTAAGGTCGTGCTTAAGAAGGGCCGGAAGGTCGTTCCCCACTTCGCGCACAAGCCGCCGACAGACTGCACATGGGCGACAGGCGAGACGCGCGCCCATATGGAAGCAAAGGTTCTTGTGTCGGACGCGCTCAAGGTGCGGGGGCTACGGGCGGAAGTTGAATTCATCGTCAACACCTTGCCGGGCGACCGCCGCGCCGACGTTATGGCATGGTCGCCGAAGGGACTTCAAATCGCGTTCGAACTGCAACACACCCCGATAGGTCTAGACGAAATCGAGCGCCGCGCTTCGTCATACGCGCGTGCGGGCATCGCTCAAATTTGGATACCCTTCCTCAAGTCGAACGTTTGGGACGAAGGCACGCCACGACATGGCGGCTGGTTTGTCGAGCGTTACTCGCCTCGCACCTTCGAACGGTGGGTTCACGGCTTCAACGGCAAAAACGGCATGTGGATGTACGACCCGAAAGACAAGGCATTTTGGCTAGGTCGCCTCGCAGGGCACCAAAGCTACGTTGAAGAAACGACGTGGTATTCAGAAGGTGGCGAAGAAAACTACGGCGGCGGGTTCTGGAAGTACTCCAAACGCTTCAAGGAACTTACCTTGGAGGGGCCGTACGGGGCCGAAGACCTGTTGATAAAGGTGTCGTCGCATCGCGCGTTCAGCACATCCGGTTACAACTGGCCCGCTGCGCGAATTGCCAATCTTGTTCCCGCCTGAACTTCGTTCGGCTTGGGGTGTATTGTGGGTAGAATTTCTGTTGTTGCAAATTTATCAATAAAATTTGGTAGCGGAGGAGGGATTCGAACCCCCGACACAAGGATTATGATTCCTCTGCTCTAACCTACTGAGCTACTCCGCCAGACCGGGCGTTCTTTTCTGTGATGAAAAGTGCGCTGTCAGGGTCATGTCCGGGGCGTCGGCGCCCGGAACGACGGCGTTATTAGGGCCTTGCAGGCGGGGTGTCAAGCGTAGCGCTTGCGATTTATGGAGCCTTTTTTCGCTGGCGCTGACAAACTTGTTGTCTTCTTCGGCAAAAGCCGCCCCAAAAGCGGCCCAATACGCGAGAAAGCCGGCGATTGCGTCTCGAAATGGCGCGGGAAACGCTCTATATGATCTCCATCCAAGGAGACACAATGGGCCGCATGAACAAGAGTGAAGACTGGCGCGAGCGTTATGCACCGGGTCTGGAGGCAATCGAGTCTCTGGCAATTGAAGCCTATGCCAAGCTGCCGGAGACTTTTCGCGCGCTCACCGGAGATATCATCATTGAAATTGCCGATTTCCCAAGCGATGACGTCTTCGAGGATATGGCGCTGGAGACCCCTTTTGATCTGCTCGGTCTTTTCGAGGGTCGTGGCGTCTCCGAGCGTTTTACCGTGGAAACCGGCGAGATGCCCAACCGGATCACGCTTTATCGCCGGCCGATCCTTGATTACTGGGCGGAAAATGAAGAAACGCTCGGCGATATCGTCACGCATGTTTTGATCCATGAGATCGGCCATCATTTCGGCCTTTCCGATGATGATATGGAACGGATCGAGGAAAGTGCCGATCAGGAACTTGGCCGTTGAGCGTCGGGTCCTGAATAATATAGCTTGCATGATAAAGGCCGGCCCGACATCTGTCGGACCGGCCTTTATCATGTCTTGAAAAAGCGCTCAGTCAGGGCGTTTGAAATCGCCTGTCTTGGTGTCCATCACCCACAATTCGCCCGTGGAAATATCGAACCAGGCGCCGTAGATCTTCAGCTTGCCCTGCTTCTCCGCGTCGACAATGTTCGGGAAGGAGCGCAGATTGTTGACCGAGTTGCGGATCGACACGCGCTCCAGTGCCGTCTGCCGTTCGGCAGGGGTCATGATCCCGTTGGAATTGATCTGCTGGGCGTCCTTGCGCAACATTGAGGTCCATTTGCCAATGAAGTCGCCGGGTGAAAGCGGTTCGGCCTCCGGGGAGAGTGCAGCATGGATGCCGCCGCAGCGTCCGTGTCCGAGCACGACGATGTTTTTGACCTTCAGGCCCTCGACAGCGAATTCGACGGCGGCAGAGGTGCCGTGATAGTGCTCGTCAGGCTGATAGGGCGGCACCAGATTGGCGACATTGCGTACCACGAAGAGTTCACCCGGTCGCGCATTGAAGATCATTTCCGGTCCGGCGCGCGAATCACAGCAGGCAATGATCAATGTCTGCGGTTTCTGCCCTTCCTCGGCCAGCGTGCGATAGCGTTCACGCTCTTCGACATAACGGCCGGACATGAAATTCTTGTAGCCGTCAAGAAGCGGCTTGGGGAACAGTTCCATGCGATATCATCCCTTTTTATAGGGGTCGCGCGTCTTTTTTCGCCGCGACCTTACTGTCTTTTACGCCGCCGCGAAGGATGCATCAATTGACGCAGTCCAACTTTTACCATCGGTGTGCGCAGCGATTGTTGATCCTTTTCCAGCATCAGTTCGTCGGCTCCGGCGTGCACGGCATGCGCCAGCACTTCGAAGACGCTGGCCGTTGCCTTTTCAAGTGTCTCGGCAAGTGGCAACCCAGCCATATGCCGGGCAAGAAACAGACCGGAAAACAGGTCGCCAAGCCCGTTGGGCGGGTTCTTTGTCAATGGATGTTCTGCCAGAATTGCCTGACGATCGTCAACATAGAGCGTGGCGATACTGTCGGCGATCATGGCGTGGGCTGAGGTGACAGCCACGGCCGCTGGCGCAAGCGAAAGCGCGGCATTGATAATGGCATTATTGTCGTCGACAGGCCTTTCCGTCAGCCAGGCAAGCTCAAAACGGTTGGGTGTGGCAATGTCGGCAAGCGGCAGCAGGCGGTCGCGAATGGCAATTGCGGTTTCTTCTTTCACATAAAGACCGCCGGAATCACCGATCACCGGATCGCAGAGATAGACGAGATCGGGGGTTTCCTTACGCAATGCGGCGATGAAGCCGGCGATCGCCTCGGCCTGGGCTGCATCTGCGAGATAGCCTGAAACGACAGCGCGGACCTCGCCTCGCCAGCGCGACGTTGCGAGATCGTCAAGTGCGGCAGAAAATCCGGCTGTATCGAAGGTCAGTCTGGCGGCGGCGCCATGGCCCGGATGAAAGGGCAGTATGACGGTGGGGATTGCCCAGCTATTGAAGCCGAGTGCTTCCAACGCGAAGACGATTGCCCGATTGCCGACCCGTCCGCGCATGACATGGCTGGAAATCGCGACGATTGCGCCGTCCGGTGTGTTTATCATAAAGTGTCCTCGTTAATGCCGCTCTACCTTAGGGTGGAGAAGGCGGCAGCTATCCGACAGGAAGTTAATCTGCTCTAAACCGTGTTTGGCGCAATCCTGTCAACAGAATGACGCAAAGAGCGAAGAAGAAGCGCTCCAAAATTGCATCCGGTTACGGATACGCCTGACGGATGGCCGGGAGAGACGGCGCGGCATGGCGAAGATCGCCAGGAGGAAACATGTACACGACCAATGATACGAAGCGTCAGGAGAAGTTGAAGGCGGCCGAGGAGAGCGCCCGCAATTCCGGCCTGCGCTTTATCAGCCCGGACATCATGTTCGCACGGGCCAGCCGCGAGGATCTTGATCGCTACGAACCGGCCATGCTCGGCGCTGTCGCCGCCCATGCTGCATCGGAGCTTTCGGCCTGGCAGGCAGGTGCACCACGGGTCAGCATCGGTCCGGTTGCAGGCGTGGCGCCGGGTGGCGCGGCGATTGATGTAATCGCGATCACGCTTGCCAACATGCCGTTCATCTATGATTCCGTCATGGCGGAGATCGCCGAACATACGGCCGATATCCTTCTTGCCATCCACCCTATTCTGGTCGTCACGCCGGATGCGGCAGTCGAGGCTTTCTCGCCGGAGCGCCCGCATGATGCCGAACAGCGTATTTCCCATGTTCAGGTTCATATCGCCCGCCTCGGTCCGGGGCTTGCGGACCGGCTGAAAGCGCGGCTGGAACAGGTTCTGCATCATGTTGATCTGGCGGTTTCCGACTGGCCTTTGATGCTGGGCAAGCTTGAAGCGGCGATGGGAGAACTGGCCAGCCGTGTGCCGGTGGCCAAGGTGGAGGTGCGCGATGAGGCCTTTGCCTTTCTGGAATGGCTGCGCGACGGCAATTTCACCTTTCTCGGCATGCGCGATCTTCTTTATGTCTCCGATGAAGCCGGTGGCCGCGTCGAACATGTGGAGGGCTCCAGTATCGGCATTCTCGCCGATCCCGACATGCGGGTTCTGCGCAGCGGTGCCAAGCCCGTGGCCTCGACTCCGGAAATCCTGGCCTTTCTTGAAGGCCCCGATTATCTGATCGTGACCAAGGCCAACACCACTTCTACCGTGCATCGCCGGACCCATATGGACTATATCGGCGTCAAGCGCCTCGATGCCGAAGGCCGTGTGGTCGGTGAATTGCGCATTGTCGGCCTCTTCACCTTCACAGCCTATACCCAGGCGGCACGGCGCATTCCGCTCCTGCGCGCCAAGGTCGATCAGGTAGTGGCGCGTTTCGGTTTCGAGGAAAAGAGCCATGCCGGCCGCTCGCTGCAGAATATTCTCGAATCCTATCCGCGCGACGAATTGTTTCAGACCCCGGTTGAAACGCTGACTGAATTCTGCGGACAGATCCTTGAGGTTGCCGAACGGCCGAAGATCCGTGTTCTGACGCGTGTTGACCGGTTTGACCGGTTTGTCTCCGTTCTGGTCTTTGTCCCGCGTCAGCTTTACGATTCGCGCCTGCGCGAACAGATCGGTGATTATCTGGCCCGGGTCTATGAAGGGCGGGTGGCAGCCTATTATCCTGGCTTTCCCGAAGGTCATTCAGCGCGTGTGCATTTCATTATTGCGCGGCACAAGGCCGAGAAAACCCCGGAGATCCCCCAGGCTGTGCTGGAAGAGACGGTTACCAATCTTGCCTCCGACTGGAGCGAGCGCTTCCGCCATCTCGCCGGGCCGGGCGCGGTGCGGCTTGGTGTATCGGAAGCCTATCGTGCCGCCTTTCGGCCTGACGAGGCGGTGGCCGATCTTGATCGCATCGTTGCGGCTGGCGAGAGCGGGGCGCCGCGGATTGCCTTTTACCGTCCGGCTGACGGTGACAGCGCTGATGAACTGCGTTTGAAGATCTTCAAGGCTGGCGGGCCGCTCGCTCTGTCGCAACGTGTGCCGCTGCTTGAAAATCTCGGTTTTACGGTTTTGTCCGAACGTACATTTGATCTGACGCTGGATAATGGTTTCGATCCGCCGGGCGATCTGGTGCTGCATGACATGGAACTGATGGTCGAGGCTTTGACGCCGGTTGATCTTGTCGCCGATGCTGCGCGTCTGGAACGCGCTTTCATGGATGTACTGTCCGGTGTCATCGATAATGACAGCTTCAACCGGCTGGTTCTGGTCGCAGGGCTGGAAGCGGGCGAAGCCAATGTGCTGCGCGTCTATGCCCAATATATGCGTCAGGCTGGCATCAACTACACGCAGGATTATATCGCCCAGTCGCTCTGCCTCTATCCGCAGCTGGCCCGTTCATTGTTTGCGCTGTTTGCGGCAAGCTTCACTCCCGGCCCGGGCGAGGCCGAACGGCAGGAATGGCTCGGCCGGCTTCACAAAGCCATCGATGAAGGGCTTGCCGCTGTGCCGAGCCTCGATGATGACCGGATCCTCCGGCTCTATGTCAAGCTGATCGATGCCACGCTGCGCACCAATTATTTCCAGCGCAGCGCCACGGGCGGGGCGCCGGCCAATCTGGCGCTGAAATTTGCCTCGCGTTCGATCTCGATCCTGCCGGCGCCGCGTCCTTTCCGTGAAATCTTTGTCTATGGTGCCGAGGTCGAGGGTGTGCATCTTCGTTTCGGGCCGGTTGCCCGCGGCGGTTTGCGCTGGTCGGATCGCGGCCAGGATTATCGCACCGAGGTTTTGGGCCTGGTCAAGGCTCAGCAGGTCAAGAATGCCGTGATCGTGCCGGTGGGTGCCAAGGGTGGCTTCTTTCCGCGCCGCCTGCCGGCAGGTGGCAGCCGCGAGGCCGTGTTTGAAGCCGGGCGGGAGGCCTATAAGAGCTATATCCGCACATTGCTGTCCGTCACCGATAATATTGATGGTCAGGCGGTGTTGCCGCCGGCGTCGACCGTCAGACGAGACGGTGATGATCCCTATTTCGTGGTTGCAGCCGACAAGGGAACAGCGACTTTCTCCGACACCGCCAATGGTCTTGCAGACGAGGCGGGGTTCTGGCTTGGTGATGCTTTCGCTTCTGGCGGTTCGGCTGGCTATGACCACAAGAAGATGGGGATTACCGCCCGCGGCGCCTGGGAAGCGGTGAAACGCCATTTCCGCGAGATGAATATCGACATCCAGAAAACACCCTTCACCGCGATCGGCGTTGGGGACATGTCGGGCGATGTGTTCGGCAACGGCATGCTGCTGTCGGAACAGACACGGCTTGTGGCCGCCTTCGATCACCGCGATATTTTCATCGATCCGGCCCCGGATCCGGCGATCGGCTTTGCCGAGCGCAAGCGGCTTTTCGAACTGCCGCGCTCCAGCTGGCAGGACTATAATGTTGCCTGCCTGTCTCAGGGCGGCACCATCATCTCGCGCCAGCTGAAATCGGCGACGCTTTCGCCGGAAGCGGCTACGGCCATCGGTCTGGCTCCGGGCCAGTACACGCCGTTCGAGATCATGACGGCGATCCTCAAGGCGCCGGTGGACCTGCTCTGGTTTGGCGGTATTGGCACCTATGTGAAGGCGGCGGAGGAAAGCAATGCAGCGGCCGGCGACCGCGCCAATGATGCGATCCGCATCAATGCCGATGAGGTCGGTGCCAAAGTGATCGGCGAGGGCGCCAATCTCGGTGTCACCCAGAAGGGCCGCATAGCCTACGGGCTGAAGGGTGGCCGCTCGAATTCCGATGCGATCGATAATTCAGCCGGGGTGAACTGCTCCGACGTCGAGGTCAATATCAAGATTGCCCTTGCCTCGGCCATGCGGGCGGACCGGCTCGGCCGTGCCGATCGTGATGAGCTTCTGGTGGCCATGACCGATGACGTTGCAGCCATTTGCCTCGAAAACAATTATCGCCAGACGCTGTCCATCTCGCTGACCCTTGATGAAGGAGACAACGGCGTCCTGTCGCTTTCGCGGATGATGGATGTGCTGGAAAAGGCCGGTCAGCTTGATCGCAAGGTCGAGACCCTGCCGGACCGTGCCGGGCTGAAGGCGCGACGCCAGGCCGGGCAGCGTCTGACACGGCCGGAAATCGCCGTGCTTCTGTCCTATGCCAAGATCGTACTGTTTGACCAGATCCTCGCCAGTGATCTGCCGGATGAGCCCTATTTCGCCGAGACGCTTTCGGCCTATTTCCCGGCGCGCATGCGTGAGACCTTTGCCGAGGATATCGTGAGCCACCGGCTGCGGCGCGAAATCATTTCGACGCGGCTTGCCAATGATGTGATCAATCGCGGCGGTGCCTCCTTTATTATCGAGGCCTGCGATGCGACCGCCATGACACCGGAACAGGTGGTCAGGGCCGCGATCATCGTGCGTGACGGTTTCGGGCTGGAAGCGCTGTGGCAGTCGGTCGACAGTCTTGATGGCCAGGTCGATGGCGCGGTGCAGAATGCGCTCTATGCCAGGCTGCGCTATCTTTACAGCGTGCTGACCCACCTTCTCCTGAAGAACGGCCTTGCCGATGGCGATATTCCCGCAGCCATCGCGCAGCTTTCGCAGGCCCTTTTGATCTTCCGCGATCATGCCGATACGCTGTTGCCCGATGCGCGGGCACAATGGCTGCATGATCAGCGGGCCAGCTGGGCCAAGGCGGGGGTGCCGGATGAGATCGCCGACAATATCGCCCGTCACGTCGCCATGCTGTTCGTTCCTGAGGCATTGCAGATTGCCAGACGGGCGGATGTGTCACTGGAGAAGGCAGCGGACACCTATTTCACCGTGACGCGCGCCTTCGGTGTTTCGGCACTTTTGACGTCCGCCAGCCGGATTTCGCTTTCGGATTTTTATGAAAGCATGGCGCTGCTGCGCTCCATGGACCAGATTTCTGCGGCGCGGCGTGACCTCGCTGCCATCGCCCTGCTGCGTTATGGAGAGGAAAGCGAACCGGTGACGACGCTGAAATCCGCATATGCGGTGCGGATCGATCAGATCACCGAGCAGCTTGCCCAGCTCGTCGAGAGTGGTGATATCTCGCTGGCGCGTATCACGGTGGCAGCCGGTCTGCTGTCGGATATGGCACGCGAGCTTTCGGTCTAGATCCCTGGCTCCGGCATATCGGGCGAAAATAGTTTTAGCTTTTCACCCGATATGCCGCATGCGAAGATCTATCATTTGACAAATAAAGCATGTAAGGCCTGAGAAAAGAGACGAATATCTGGGGCAGATCATGGCGATTTTGGAGGAAGATGCAGCTGCATTGCCAACGGAAGCTGGCCAGCTTGGCCTGATGGGCTGGATGCTTTTCGACTGGGCAGCACAGCCTTTCTTCACGATCATCATCACGTTTATCTTCGGGCCCTATTTCGTCACCCGGCTTGGCAGTGATCCCGTCGCCGGGCAGGAGATCTGGGCGCATGCTGCAACCATTGCCGGCATTCTGCTTGCGGTCATGGCTCCTTTGGCCGGTGCAATTTCGGACCGGACCGGCGCCAATAAGCGCTGGATCGGTTTTCTGGCGATCTTCCAGATGGCAAGTCTTGCCATGCTCTGGGTTGCTGCGCCTGGAACAGGCTATTTCTGGCCGGCGCTGATGATTGTCATCGCGACGGTGGCGGCTGAACTATCGGTGGTGTTCAACGATTCCATGCTGCCGCGTCTGGTGCCGGAAGAGGCGGTCAACCGCGTCTCTAACATCGCCTGGGGCGTCGGTTATCTCGGTGGCATGATCCCGCTTGTCTTCTTCGTTCTGTTCATGTCGGCTGATCCGAAAAGCGGCGTGACCATGATCGGGCTTGAACCGCTGTTCGGCCTCAACCCGGCGAGTGGTGACGCGGAACGGTTGACGGGGCCGCTTTCGGCATTGTGGTACTTCATTTTCCTGATGCCGCTGTTTCTGTTTACACCGGATCCCACCAGATCACTGCCGCTGAAAACGGCCTTGAAAACTGGCCTTGCCGATCTTCGGCAGACGGTTTCCGTCCTGTCGAAACGGCGGAGCACCTTTCGGTTTCTGATTGCGCGCATGCTCTATATGGACGGCGTCAACGCACTTTTGACGCTTGGACCTGCCTTTGCCGCAGCGCTGTTTGGCTGGAATGTGGTGGAGATCGGTCTGTTCGGCATTCTGATCAACCTGTCTGCCCTTGCCGGCTGTTTCATTGCCGCCGCGCTTTCCAGACATCTCACCGCCCGGGCCATGGTTCTGGTGTCGCTGATGATCCTGGTCTTCGCCACCATTGGTTTCGTATCAATGTCGAAGGATGGGATGCTGTTCGGGCTGTTTGCCATGCCTTCCGATACCGGCGCGCTGTTCGACTCGGGTGCAGAGAAGATCTGTATCGGCTTTGCCCTGCTGATCGGGCTTGCTTTCGGGCCGGTGCAGGCCGCCTCGCGCGCGTTCCTGGCCAGCACTGTACCGGTTTCCGAGGCCGGGCGCTATTTTGGCCTCTATTCGCTGACCGGGCGCATTACCAGCTTTCTTGGTACGGGCGCCTTTGCCATTGTCACCGGGCTTACGGGTTCGGCCAGTGCCGGCATGGCGACGATCATCATCTTCCTGCTTGGCGGGCTTGCCATTTTCCTGACAGTCGGACGGGACGGGGGCAGAGCCCCCGGCCGCTGATCGGTCGTGAAGCGCCGGGCGAAAAGGTGGCTACCGGTTTTTCGATATCCCGACGCTTCAAAGAAAATAATCGAGCGTTCCGGACGATGCCGCCCAATCGCCTGCGGCTTTAGTGGCGGAAGGTCCTGACGCCGGTGAAGACCATGGCGACGCCATGTTCATTGGCTGCGTCGATCACTTCCTGGTCGCGGATCGAGCCGCCCGGCTGGATCACCGAGGTGGCGCCGGCGGCAATGGCTGAAAGCAGGCCATCGGCGAAGGGGAAGAAGGCTTCCGAGGCAACTGCCGATCCCCTGGTCATCGGTTCGGCCCAGCCCGCTGTCTTTGCAGCTTCCTCAGCCTTGATGGCGGCGATACGGGCGGAATCGATCCGGCTCATCTGACCGGCGCCAATACCGGCTGTCTGACCGTCCTTGACATAGACGATGGCGTTTGACTTGACGTGCTTGGCGATGGCGAAGGCCATTTTCAGGTCTTCCAGTTCCTTTTCGCTTGGCGCACGTTCGGTCACGACCTTCAGCTCGATTGCATCGATCATGGCATTGTCGCGCCCCTGAACCAGGAAGCCGCCGGCAACAGTGCGCAGGTTGAAGCCCCTGGCGCGCGGATCGGGCAGGCCGCCGGTGGTCAGAAGGCGCAGGTTTTTCTTCGCCGCGATGATTGCCTTGGCTTCGTCGGAGGCTTCCGGTGCGATGATCACTTCGGTGAAAAGCTTGACGATTTCGGTTGCCGTTTCAGCATCGAGCGCCTGGTTGAGGGCGACGATGCCGCCAAAGGCCGACTGGCTGTCACAGGCAAGGGCACGGCCATAGGCCTCCTTCAGCGTTGCTGCACGGGCGACACCGCAAGGATTGGCATGTTTGATGATGGCGCAGGCTGGCGAGAGCGTCGGGTCAAACTCGGCAACCAGTTCGAAAGCGGCATCGGTATCGTTGATATTATTGTAGGAAAGCTGCTTGCCCTGATGCTGGACAGCATTGGCGACGCCCGGACGCTTGTCGCCCGTCACGTAGAAGGAAGCATGCTGATGCGGGTTTTCGCCATAGCGCATTTCCTGGGCCAGCGTGCCTCCGAGCGAGAAATTGCGCGGGGTCTCTATTTCCAGGGTCTCGGCAAACCAGCGCGAAATCGTCGCGTCATAGGCGGCGGTGCGGGCATAGGCGCGGGCGGCGAGCTGCTGGCGCAGCTGGTAGCCGATCTTGCCGTGACCGGCCTCAAGCGCGGCGGTGACCTCAGCATAATCGGCCGGATCGGTGATGACGGTCACATAGGCATGGTTCTTGGCCGCCGCGCGGATCATCGCCGGGCCGCCGATATCAATGTTTTCCACCGTTGTCGGATAGTCACCGCCGGCAGCGCGCACCTCTTCGAAGGGATAGAGATTGATGACGGCGAGATCGATCCCCTCAATGCCGTGTTCCTTCATCGCGGTCTGATGCTCAACATCATCGCGAATGGCGAGGAGGCCGCCATGAACATTGGGATGCAGCGTCTTGACGCGGCCATCCATGATTTCGGGAAAGCCGGTGACCTCGGAAACATCGGTGACATCAAGGCCGGCTGCGGAAAGCGCCTTGTGGGTGCCGCCGGTGGACAGAAGCTTGACGCCGCGCGCTGAAAGCGCCCGGGCAAAATCGACAATACCGGCCTTGTCAGAGACGGACAGAAGCGCGGTCTTCACGGTCACGAGATCCGGGGCGGGGATTTTCTTCGAGGCAACAGCCATGGCACTTTCCTTCTTCGGGCAATTCATCAGCCGAAACAGGCCGTCAAAGCCTGTCGGGAATTGCAGGACATGAGACAAATGGAGCGGTTCGGTGATCTGATCCCGGCAGCAGGGTTCTGCCCGTTGCCCGCCCGTCATCTTCCGGACATGGCGTTATCACGCCTTTGGCGCTTTAGGAACCGCTTCTGCCAAATTCAGCTCTGTCTTTCGAAAGTCCAGAGAATTTCGGGCGAAGTACCGAGCCGGAACGGGACCGCGATCTGGCGCGAGGGGCGCGGTCCGGCAGAGGAGGCGAAGAAGACATCGTCTTCGATATCGGCATTTGCGCCCGGCACGGAGAACAAAAAGCTCGTACTGTCAGGGGCCGTCAGCAGTATCTCGCTTTCGCTTTCGCGGGTGATCCAGATCGAGGGATGAATGTGGAAGCGGGCAACGGCGATCGCTTCTTCATTTTCAGGCGGCGGGCCGCCGGCTTTGCGGGTGAAGCTGTCGCGCCCGGTCAGCCGCCCGCCATCGGCCGACAATGAGATTGTGCGGCGGCAGAACAGGCCGAAACGGCCGAGATAGCCGTCATGGCGCATGCGAAGCTGGTCTTCACCATCAGCATCGCTTTCGCGGGCGACTTCCACGATGGAGACGCCGCTCGTCGCTACGGGGCCGAGGTAATCGGAATGCGAAAACCGCATGGAGGAGGTGTTTTCCAGCGTCACCGCCGAATGGGCTGCCGTTGCCCGCACCGCAGAGCGGATCTCGGCGCTGGCGAAATGCGGCAGGCCTGAATTGACCACGAAACGGCTGCTGCCTGCAGACATTTCAAAGGCGCTTGCACCGGCATGGGCGGTTTTTGACAATTCGATCGACAGCGGCTCGCCGGTATCGACAATCACCACGGTGGCACCCGCTTCCAGCCGGTGAAAGCCCGTATGCGGCAGCGCCCTGAAGGGGTGGCCGCCGCTTTCATCATAGCGAAGGATCGCTGAAAGCTCGGTCGCAAGCGTTGGTGTTGCACTGTTGAACAAGGCGAGATCGCCATCGCGATGGCGGAAGAAACGCAATGCCGGGTAGATCCGGTCAATGGCGGGTACCAGGCGCTTCGGCAGTGGCAGGTTGAGGTTGATATAGGTCTGGCGCAGCGGCAGCAGTTCGAACAAAAGCCTGAGCAGCACTTGCGGGTTGCGCGATACATGGCCGCCATCGGCCAGGATCTGGCTCTCCAGCTCAAAATCCAGTCGCCGGGCCGCTGCATTGCGCCGGGTCTCGGGAAGATCAACGCAGATCGAGGCCATGGCCAGCGCAATCGCCGTGTTCAGCCGGGTCTCACCAATCGGCATTGTGCGCCATTCGGCGCGCAGATGTCTCTCATGCCGGCCAATCGCCTTAAGGAAGCGGCGATAAAAACCGGTATCGGCACCACGCAGGATCACCGTGGAATGCGAAAGAAGCGCAATCAGCCGCCTCGCCACCACGTCCGTTTGCCAGGCCGGGCCTGAAATGCGGCCGTGATGGCGCAGGAAACTCAACACCATCTGACGGGCGTAAAGGCCTGTTTCCTCGTCACGGCGTGCGCGCAACTGCCTGAGCCAGGAAAAGCTCATAAGCGCTTCGGCAAAAGCTTCCGTGGGCGGTTCGAGTTCGAAGGGCGAGGCGCCATCCGTCTCCAGAACGCCATCGGCAAGGGAAAATATACCGGACAAGAGGTGATCCGCCTCAATCGGATCGGCGGCATGCAGGTCCGTCGGAGCGACAAGAAGGCGATTTGGCGGCGTGCCACCAAAGCTGATTGCGGTCAGCCTTCCAATGGCGCCGCGGCGCGTGGTCCGCAGCCATGTCTCGCGCACAACAAGACCAGCATAGCGCCATGTCTCGGCCAAGCCAGAAGCCAATTGACCCATCCCTGATTATTATCGTTCTTATGCGGAACGCGAAGCCGTTCCGAAAATCCCTTCTGGACTAAAGCAACCGTCCAAACAAGAGGTTAACAGATTATATCAGTTACGGGTAAGAGCAACGGCGTAAAAGCCGTCAAGCGCAGCTTCCGCTGCATTTCCCAGCCGTGATGCCGGTGTTGTGCGGATCGCACCGGTTTCATTGAGAAGTGTCTCAAGGCCGGCACGGCCGTCTTCAGGAAAGGCAATCTGCACCGCACCTTCAGCGATGGCGCGCGCGGTGACATTTTCACCTTCGCGCGGATCGAGCGAGCAGTTGGAAAAGATCAGCATACCGCCGGGCCGGATCAGCTTGAGCGCGGCCATGACCATGGTGAACTGCACCTCGGCCAGCTTTTCGATATCAGCGTCGTCCTTTGTCCACAGAACATCGGGGTGACGGCGGGTTGTGCCGGTCGATGAGCATGGGGCATCGAGAAGGGCGCAGTCGAACAGGGCATCCGGCTTATAGTCGAGCATATCGGCAGCTTCCGTGATCGCAGAAAGCTTCAGCCGGTCAAGATTTTCATTGAGCCGCTTCAGCCGGTTCTTCGAGCGTTCGAGCGCCGTCACTTCGCCGCCCTGCTGGATCAATTGGGCGGTCTTTCCGCCGGGTGCGGCACAAAGATCGATCACGCGTTTTCCAGAGAGATCCCCGAACAGCCGGGCGGGAATGGCCGCTGCGGCATCCTGCACCCACCATTCGCCTTCCTCATAACCGGGCAATTGCGGTACGGGCGCGGAAATCGTTGCCAGCCGGACAGTGCCGCCCGGAAGGACGGTGCCGCCGAGTTTTTCGGCCCAGCCTTCAGCATCTGATTTGACGGAAAGGTCGATGGTCGGCGGGGTCAGCTGCGCATCGGCGATGATGGCAGCATCATTCTCCCCATAGACGGCAACCAGCCGGTCGTAGAACCATTGCGGCATGGCCGGAACATCGGCGATGCGGGTCAGAATACGGTCCTTCTGCCGTGACAGTCGCCGCAGGACGGCGTTGACCAGGCCGGCAAAGCGACGGTTGCGGGGATCGGCACCAGCCTGTTCCACGGCAATATCGACCGCTGCATGATCGGGCACATCGAGATAGAGGATCTGTGCGGCGGCTACGCTCAGCACATGGGACAGCGCGCGCGCGCCGGAGGGCAGCGGGCGCTCCAGAAGCCCGTCAATGGCGGCATCGATCTGCGGTTTGTGGCGCAGTACTGTGGTGATGATCATCCGGGCGAGCGCCCGGTCGGGACCGGTAAGCGCCAGATAGGCGGCGTTGCCGTGATCGACATCGAGCATGCCATCAAGCGGCACCTTGCGGTCGACAACGGCTGAAAGGATCTTCGAAGCTGCGGCGCGGACGCCAAAGCCGGGCTTCAGTTCCGGCCGGGGTTCTGCCTCAGGTGAAGCGGGTTTACGGCCGCCCTTGGCTTTTTTCATCTGTTCGGCACTCACGACCACGGCCCCTTGAACGGTGGTTCACCATCCTTGCCGCGGCCGGTCGTGGGCACGGAGCGCGAGGCGCGCGTTGCCCGGCCGGGTTCGACCATGGGGGAGGGTTCGGGCATTGGCCCATTGGAAGACATGGCTGAAGAAGACATGCCGGTAATGCCCATGGCGCGGGCCTGTTCTGTCAGCGCGGCGATCCGGTTGCCGGTATCGGGATGGGTAGAGAAAAGATTGTCCCGGCCACCGCCAGCCAGCGGATTGATGATGAACATATGGGCGGTTGCCGGATTGCGCTCGGCCTGCGGGTTGTGGACCACGGCATTGCCATGGGCGATCTTCTGCAGCGCCGAGGCAAGCCAGAGCGGGTTGCCGCAGATCTCGCCGCCGCGCTTGTCAGCGGCATATTCGCGGGTTCGGCTGATCGCCATCTGAACCACGGCGGCCGCCATCGGCGCCACGATCATCGCCAGCAGCACACCGACAAAGCCGAAGGGATTGTTGTTGTCGCGCCTTGCACCGCCGAAGAAGAAGGCGAAATGTCCCAGCATCGAGATCGCACCGGCAAGCGTTGCCGTGATCGTCATGGTCAGCGTGTCGCGGTGCTGAACATGGGAAAGCTCATGTGCCATCACCCCGGCGAGTTCTTCGCGCGAGAGGATCTGCAAAATGCCGGTGGAAGCTGCAACGGCAGCGTTTTGCGGGTTTCTGCCGGTGGCAAAGGCATTGGGCTGTGGATTGTCGTAGAGATAGACCTTCGGCATGGGCAGGCCGGCGCGCTGCGTCAATTCAGCCACCATGTTGTAATAATCCGGTGCTGTCTGGGCATTGACCTCGCGGGCCGAATACATGCGCAGCACCATCTTGTCAGAATTCCAGTAGGAAAAGACATTCATGCCAGCAGCGATGACGAGCGCGATCAACATACCGCTCTGTCCGCCGATCATATATCCGATCGCCATGAAAAGGGCCGTCATGAAGGCCAGTAGCATGGCCGTTCGCACCAGATTCATCAAGGTCTCCGTGGTTCGGTCGCAAGGCGGTTTACGCCCTGAGCTGCGTTGTTCTATATAGATGGTCTACGAAGGCTGCCAGATCAATAATGTCAGGCCGGTCTTATCTGTTACCTTTCGGAAAGGTGCGTTTCAT
Organism: Martelella alba; assembly: GCF_006516955.1. Lineage (GTDB taxonomy): Bacteria > Pseudomonadota > Alphaproteobacteria > Rhizobiales > Rhizobiaceae > Martelella > Martelella alba. The sequence continues at coordinate 424,810 of NZ_VHLG01000004.1, read as the reverse complement.
GCAGGAAAACGAGAAAGAGACCGAGCAGCCTGGCTCTGAAGCCGGTGCGCCCGATGTGGCTGCGCTGGCGGCTCTCACTGCAGGCAATGACATGCCTGTGGCTGAGGAGACCTATGAGGAGCGCCGCGAACGCCTGCCGGACGCCGCCAAACGCGCGCTCGCAGAAGCCGAGGAAAGACGCGCCGCCGAACAGAAGGCTGCCCGGCCGAAGGAAGTCGGCGGACGCGGTGGCCTTGATCCTGCCCGTTTCGGCGATTGGGAAATCAAGGGTCGGGCCATAGATTTCTGATCATATTAGGAAAATATTAACCACATTGGGAAATAAATCCCATTGACGGTACTGCAAAACAAGGAATATATTCCTTGTCATGAAACGTCTGAGTCTGATCCCCTTGCTGGTTTTTCCCGTCCTTGCCGCTGCCGAGTCGGTATCGGCAGCGCAGGATGTCTTTAGCGGTCCTGTTCGGGCCGAGGTGGTTCGCATCGTTGATGGCGACACGATCCTGGTTCACGCGCGGCCCTGGCCGGGACAGATTATCGAGACCTATGTGCGTCTGCGCGGCATTGATACGCCGGAGCTGCATTCCTCCTGTGCCGATGAGCGGCGCGCAGCGGGTGAGGCACGCGACATGGTGGCTTCTCTGGTCCATGACGGTGATGAGGTGGAGCTTGAAAAGATTTCCGGCGACAAATATTTCGGCCGCGTGGTCGCCGACGTTACTTTGACCGACCGCAGCAATCTGTCCAGTACGCTGCTGCTCAAGGGGCTTGCCGTTAGCTATGACGGTGGCCGCAAGACACCCTATCCCTGCCCCGGAAGTTGAGGGACTGCATGCGACCGGAAAATGGCAAAGAGGCGGGCATTTCCCGCTCCTCAATTTGCTGACAAAGTCATTCAGATTGCCTGTTTGAGGTTGGGCCCCTCCATCGTCATCCCCGTGCTCGTCACGGGGATCCAGGCGCTTCAAGGTCTTGGATTATAACAATCTTTCGCCGTGCAGACGCACGGCGGCTGGATATCTGTGTCAGGCACAGATATGACGCCAGTGGGGAATGGAACGCTTTCTCAACAGTCTGAGGGGCGGGCATTTCCCGCCCCTTTGTTGCATTCCTGTTGTTGAGGCTCAGAGCGTGATGACCGTATCTCCGCTCCCTTCAAGGAGAAGCCCCTCTGCCTCCGCCGTTTGTGAAATGCCGGCGCCAACGGCGGCAACGGCTGTGATATTCTGCAGGCGGAGACGCCACGGGCGGGTCCCGTCGCTGGCTGTCACGGTCAGAGTCCTGCCCTTGCGGTCGATCGTGATGGACTGGGCAATTCCGCCGCCTTCGGCATAGATTGTCGCTGTTGCGCTTTTGCCGTCCTCAAGGGCATAGAGCGCGAATGTCGCCCCCTCGGCATAGTCATAGTCGGGCACGTCGTCGCGGCCGCCCCATGTGATCAGGCTGTTTGGCCGGACAAAGAGCGGCAGGCTCATGAAGCTGTAATGATCCAGCCGCCAGCTGCCGCCTTCGACCACCTCGTTGCTGAGGAGGTGGGTCCATTGCCCCTTCGGCAAATAATATTCGACATCGCCTGAATGATTGAGAACCGGGGCCACCAGCAGTTTTTCACCCAGCATATATTGCCGGTCGAGCGGATCGCAGGCCCGGTCGCCGGGAAATTCCAGCATCATGGCCCGCATCACCGGCAGTCCTGTTTTCGGCGCTTCGACCGCAGCCTCATAAATGGTCGGCATCAGTGAGAGTTTCAGCTTGGTGAAGAAGCGCAGCACATCGACAGCTTCGTCGTCATAGAGCCACGGCACGCGGTAGGATTTGGAGCCATGCAGGCGCGAATGGCTTGAAAGCAGTCCAAAGGCGCACCAGCGCTTGTAGACATCGGCTTCAGCCGTTGCTTCAAAGCCGCCAATATCATGGCTCCAGAAACCGAAGCCGCAAAGGCCGAGTGACAGTCCTCCGCGCAGGGTTTCGGCCATGGAATCGAAGTCGGAATAGCAGTCACCACCCCAGTGAACCGGGAATTGCTGACCGCCGGCGGTCGCCGAGCGGGCAAACAGCACAGCCTCACCCTTGCCCTTGGTTTCTTCCAGGGCGTCATAGACGCATTTGTTGTAGAGGTGGGTGTAGTAATTATGCATTTCCTCCGGGTCGGAGCCGTCATGATAGGCAACGTCGACGGGGATGCGTTCACCGAAATCGGTCTTGAAGCAGTCGACACCCTGGGCCACCAGGGCTTTCAGATAGGAGGCGTACCAGTCGCAGGCCTCCGGATTGGTGAAGTCAACCACGGCCTGTCCCGGCTGCCACATATCCCATTGCCAGACGGATCCATCCGGTTTCTTCAACAGATAGCCATGTTCTCTGCCTTCATCGAACAGGCGTGAACGCTGGGCGATATAGGGATTGATCCAGGCGCAGATGTGAAGGCCGCGCGCCTTGTAACGGGCCAGCATCTCTTCCGGGTCGGGGAAGGTCTTCGGGTCCCACTCGAAGTCACACCAGTGCAGACCGCGCATCCAGAAGCAGTCGAAATGGAAGACATGCAGGGGAATGTCACGCGCCTTCATGCCGTCGAGAAAGCCGGTAACGGTTGCCTCGTCATATTCGGTGGTGAAGGAGGTGGTCAGCCACAGGCCGAAGGACCATTGCTTCGGCAGGGCGGGCCGTCCGGTAAGGCGTGTATAACGGTCAATGACGGCCTTCGGGTCCGGGCCGTCGATCATGAAATATTCCAACGCCTCGCCTGGCACGGAAAACTGTGCTTTCGAGACCTTCTCCGAACCGATTTCGAATTCGACCCGGCCGGTGTGATTAACGAACACGCCCCAGCCGCGATTGGTGAGAAAGAAAGGAATATTCTTGTAGGCCTGCTCGGTATTGGCGCCGCCATCGCGGTTCCACATCTCGACGCTCTGGCCGTTTTTCACGAAATTGGTGAACCGCTCGCCAAGGCCGTAAACCAGGCTGCCAACCCCCAGATCGAGCCGTTCGAATACATGCTTGCGATCGTTGTCGTCATGGTCGACAGCATAGCCGCCAGCCTTGTAGTCGCTGCCGGAAATGATCTTGCCGTCACGCAGGAAATCAAGCCGCCAGGGACCCTTCGTCCTGATGCGGACGGTGAGGCTGCCGGAGGTCAGCGACACATATTCGTCGCCGATCGCGATTTTCGGCGCAAAGCCTTCATCATGGCTGAGCGCATATTTCGGGCTGCGGTCAAGGCCGCCGCGAAAGTGCTCGGTGCGAACGCCGATGATCCCTTCCATCGGCGAGAAGAAGCGCATGGTGAAGAGCCGGGCGTTGATCTGGGCGGCACGTTCTGCAAGCGGCCAGGCTGAGGCGTAGACAATGAGCGTATCGTCGCGCTCCTCGGCCTCGTAGAAATCGACCGGATGCATCAGGTCGAGACTGTCTGGCACCTGCCAGTTTCCATCAGCAAATTTCATCGTGTTCGTTCCTTGTATCCTCATGCAGCCGGAGGTTTGCGGCCATCCCCGTCGCAAAGACCTGGCTGCGCAACGGCCAGGGCGTCAGATTCTGACGCCGGTCTCCTGGTCAAAGAGGTGAATGCGTTCGGGATCGATCCGCAGGCTAAGTGTCGCGCCGGGGGTGACGCTTTCCCGGTCATTGACGACAATGGCGACTTCCGGGTCGCTGTCAGTAAACAGGAAGGTGGTTGCACCCGTCGCCTCGGCAAGACGCAGTTTCAGTTTCAGCTGTGCCTCACCTTCACGCACCAGCATAAGATGTTCAGGCCTGAGGCCGACGGTCACGCGGCGTCCGGCATCAAGGCGTCCGGGATAGGCAAGCGTCTGTCCACCGGCGATCTCCAGCTTCAGCGTCTGGCCGTCATCACCGACCGTTGCCGCAATGAAATTCATTGCCGGGGATCCGACAAAGCCGGCCACGAAACGGTTGACGGGATTGTCGTAAAGTTCAAGCGGCGCGCCCTGCTGCTCGATTTCACCGGCGCGCATCAGCACCACCTTGTCGGCCATGGTCATGGCTTCGATCTGGTCATGGGTGACATAGACCGATGTGGCATGAAGCCGGTCATGCAGGCCGCGGATTTCCTTGCGCATATGGACGCGCAGGGCGGCGTCGAGATTCGACAGCGGTTCGTCGAATAAAAAGGCCTTGGGGTCGCGGATAATGGCCCGGCTCATGGCAACGCGCTGGCGCTGGCCACCCGACAATTCACGCGGATAGCGCGTCAGGAGGTTGGAAAGCCCGGTCGTTTCGGCAACCGCGCGGGCCTTGGCCTGGGCCTCCTTCTTCTTCGTCCCGTGGGTCCTGAGGCTATAGGTGAGGTTTTCCTCCACCGTCATATGCGGATAAAGCGCATAGGACTGGAACACCATGGCGATGTCACGGCGGCGTGGCGGTGCCTCATTCATGCGCGCCCCGGCGATGCGGATTTCGCCATGGCTGATCTTTTCAAGCCCGGCGAGCGAACGCAGAAGGGTGGATTTGCCGCAGCCCGACGGGCCGACAAGGGCGACGAACGAACCCTTTTCGATGCTGAGATTGATGTTTTTCAGAGCGTGGTAGCGACCGTAATATTTCTCGACCGCGTCAAATTCGATCTGGGCTGTCATTTCAAAGCTCCTGAAGTCAGGCCGGAGACGATTCTGCGCTGCAGAAGGACGAAGACGGCGAGAATGGGGGTCACATAGATTGAGGAATAGGCCATGATCTTGTCCCACTCGACCGTATTGGGGCCCATGAAGGTGTTCAGTCCGACGCTGGCCGGCTGGTAGATGGCATCGGCAATGAAGGTCTTGGAATAGACGAATTCACCGAAGGCCTGCATGTAGATGAGGATGCCGCTGACCAGGATGCCGTTGCGGGCAAGCGGCAGGACGATATGGAAGAAGGCGCCGATCCGGGAATTGCCATCGACAAGGGCAGCTTCTTCAAGCTCCATCGGCACGCTCATGAAGGTGGCGCGGACAAGCACGACGAAGAAGGGCATGCTCTTGGCGGTGATGCCGAGTACGGTGGCAAAGCGCGGATAGTCGAGAATGCCGAGCTGCGAGAAGCCGACGAAAATCGGTGTCACCATCAAGGATGGCGGCAGAACCTGCAGCATGAGGATCAGAAACAGTCCGATATCGATCCAGGGATTGCGGTAGCGCGCCAGGACATAGGCCGCACCCGAGCCGAGAATGGCGATGAGCACGACGGACCATGTCGCGATGTAGAACGAGTTCCACAGATAGCGCCCCATGCCGCGACTGATCCAGACATCAACAAAATTGTGCCATTGCGCATGGGTGGGGATGAAAATCGGCGGTGATGCAAAGGCTTCGGAAGACGTCTTGATCGCCGTGACATACATCCAGTAGAGCGGAAACAGGTAGATGACTGCCAGGAGGAGGGCGCCGATGATCAGGATGGTGTTGCGAAGGCTGGTATGGGTCATCCCCGAACCTCCTGCCGCGTCGAGCGGACATAATAGATCGCAGCGGCGATCACGATGACGATCATCATGACGGAGACGGTGGCACCGCCAGCGAAATCAAATTCCTGGAAGGACAGCTGCCAGGCCCAATATTGGGCAACATTGGAGGCATTGTTCGGCCCGCCATCGGTGATCGAGGCAAACAGGTCGAATTGCTGCAGGGTGAAAATCAGGCCGAGCGACAGAAGTGCGCCGATCGTCGCGCGCATCATCGGCAGGGTGATGGTGTAGAAACGGCGAAACGGGCCGGCGCCATCAAGTGCCGCTGCCTCATAAAGATCCTTCGGAATGCCAGCAAGGCCGACGGAAAGCAGGATCATGTTGAAGGAGGTTCCAAGCCAGATATTGGCAACGACCACACTCCAAAGGGCGAAATCAGGGTTTGAGCGCCAGAAAATTGCCTGATCGATAATGCCGAGATTGATCAGAAAATAGTTGATCACGCCGAAATCACCCGACAGAAGCCAGTTCCAGATTGCGCCGGCAACAAGGCCGGGCATGACCCATGACACGAGGAAAAGGCCGCGCAGCCAGGTCGAGCCGGGAAAGCGCTGCTGGAAGAAGAGGGCGAGGCCGAGGCCAAGCAGAAACTGGCCAAGGATCGATCCGACCACGAAAATCAGCGTGTTGCCGAAGATCGGCCAGGTCTGGGGATCCGACAGGATCCGCTTGTAGTTGTCGAGCCCGACAAAGGGGCGAATGAGCTGGCCAAGGCTGAACATGTCAACGCTCTGGAAGCTCATCAGGACATTGTAGACAATGGCGCTGCCGGAGATGGCGATCAGAAAGATCAGCGGTATGCCGATCAAAATGAGGTCGAATCCGCGCCCGTCCCATAATGTCGATATTCGGTTGCGCATGGCGGTGAAACTCCTATGGGCCGAAGACAAGGCCGGTCCGCTCCCGCACCCCGTGCAGGGTGCGGGCTGTCATCGACGTGTGTGTCACGTCCCGGGAGGTTAGTTGAGAGCCTTGTCGATCTTGGCCTGGGCCTGGTCGAGGGCGGCCTGCGGGGTTTTCGCCCCGGTCAGCGCCTGCTGGAGCGCATCCTGGATCGCCTTGGAAACGGCAGGCCATTCCGGCGAGGGACCGCGCGGCTGGGCGTATTTCAACTGCGTCTGAAAGGTTTTCAGCGCTTCATCCATATTCGGATTGCCGGTGGAGGGAATGTCGACATTTTCCTCCGGCGGCAGCTGGCCGAAACGCTGGAACATTTCCGGGTCCTTCGAGGCGAGATATTCCAGTACCTTGAAGGCTTCCTTCGGGTGCTTGGTCGATTTGAACATCACCCAGTTGTAATCGCCCATGGCGGAAGAGCGCTCTGCCCCATCTTCCGGAACCGGCAGCAGCGCGACTTTCCAGTCAAACTTGGCTTCCTTGGCCATGCGATCCAGCTCCCAGGGTCCGGAGATCGCCATGGCGGCGTTGCCGCTGATAAAGGTGGAGGTGGAATCCCATTGGCTTCGCGAGATCGTGTCCGGGGAGGCGAGCCCGTCATCAAGAATGGTCTTCCAGGTGGTCAACGCCTTCACGCCGCCCTCGCCATTGACATCTTGCCAGCTGCCTCCGGCCATCTGAACCCAGGGCAGGAACTGGAAGGTGCCTTCCTCGGTGGCCTCGGCTGAAAAGGCGAGGCCATAAACGCCCTTGTCCTTGTCCGTCAGCTTTTGAGCATCGGCAATCAGCGCGTCCCAGGTTTTCGGCGGTTCGGTGATGCCTGCAGCCTTGAACATGTCTTCATTGTAGTAGAGGGCGATCGTATTGGTCGATTTCGGCACACCATAAAGCTCGCCGTCCCAGGTCGCCGAGGCGACGGGACCGGGATAATAGTCGTCGATATGGAGGACATCGGAATTCTTGACCAGATCGGTCATGTCGTAAAGTGCGCCCTTGGAGGCCATCATAGCGTTGAAGGGAACGTCCACGGCATAGATATCCGGCGCCTTGCCAATGGCGTAGGCACGCATGACATCGCTCAGCAGATCGGAAAACTGGAGCTGGCGGTATTCAACATGAATATCACTCTGGCTCTTGTTGAATTCGTCAACCAGTTGCGGCGCCGGCTGACCGTCGCGGTCTACCGCCCAAAGTTGAATATCGACCGGATCGGCAAAGGCCGGAGCGGCGATTGCAAGGCCGGCCAGTGCCACGCCTGTCAATGCGATCTTGTGAAAATGCGTCATGAAGGTCCTCCCGAAACTTCTGTCATTGAAATGGTCAGTCAGCGCAGCTTCAGGCGATCCTCCCGGTTCGCGGCCCGTCTGTTGAAAAGCAGGGCCGAATCGGCCCTTTCCGGAGGAAACTGCTCGATATGTGCGCCGTAAACGTTTACGACGTTAGACCTATGCTATGCGAAGTGTCAATAGATGTACGTCACTCATGGGAGGAAAACGTGGAATGAAAGGAATTCGACAGCTTGCCGAGCACCTCGAAATTTCCATCGGAACGGTGTCGCGGGCGTTGAACGGCAAGGCGGATGTCAATCCCGAAACGCGGCGGCGCGTGCTGGAGGCGGCAGAGCAGCTCGGCTATGTCCCCAATCAGGCCGGGCGGAGCCTGCGACAGGGGGTGAGCCGGACGGTTGGTTTGATCCTGGAGCAGGATTCGGCCGTTGGTTCAGCGAGCGAGAATTTCTTCCCGCGTGTGATCTCTGGTCTGCAGGCGGTGCTGGCTCGTCACGGTCTTGATCTGATCCTGCTGCTCTGTCCGCGTGACGAAGCGCAGGATGCCTATCTCAAACGCATGGTCGCCCGCCGGATCGTTGATGCCGTGATCATTTCCGCGACCCGCGTTGAGGATCCACGTTTTGCCTTTCTGAAACGGGCTGGCATGCCCTTCGTCGCGCTTGGGCGCAGCCAGTCGGCCGGAGCCGGGGCGCGCTGGATCGATCTCGATTTCGAGGGTATTGCCGAGCAGGCGGTCGAGCGGCTTTTTGATCGTGGTCATCGCCGGATCGCGGTTGCTGTTCCCGATACCGATGTCAATCTCTGTCAGCTGTTTCTCGAAGGCTATCGCCGCGGCCTGGCCGCGCGCGGCCTCACCTTTGACCCGTCACTTGTCTTTCGTGCGGTGGGGCAGGAAAGCGGCGGTTATGCGGTTGCCAGCCATATCATTGCCCTGAAGCCGCGCCCGACAGCCGTCATCCTGAATGCAGAGATGATGTCGGTCGGGCTTTACCGCCGGCTCGGCGAGGAGGGGCTGGTGCCGGGCAGTGATCTTGCCATCATCGCCGAACGCGAGAGCCCGGTCGGGCGGTTCCTGCTGCCACGCGTCACCTGCTTCCGCCTCGATGCCGAGGCGGTAGGGACACGGCTTGGTGAAAGCCTGCTGGCGACCCTGCCGGCCTTTGCCGAGGAATATGCCGGAACGCCGCAGCAGATCGTCTGGCCAATGGTGCTTGTCGAAGGCGAGAGTGATCCGCCGATCATTACCGGCTGAGCGACCAGACATCATACCTTCTGATCAGGCAAAGTGCAGTGTCATCAGCTTCTCAAGGGCGGCAGTGCAGATCTCCTCGGGTGTACCGGCAATCGACACGGTGACGACACCGGCCTCGCCGCTTGGCACTTCCAGCGTCGCAATCTGGCTTTTCAGCAGTGATAGCGGCATGAAGTGGCCCTCGCGCCGGCTCATCCGGTCGGCAAGGATCTCTTCCGGGCCCTCGAGATAGACAAAGGCCAGCGGTCCGCCGGTCGCTTTGCGCAGCCGGTCGCGATAGGCCTTTTTCAGTGCTGAACAGCTGATGATGACCGGCGTGCCACTGGCGACCGCCTCGCCAAGAACCGCACCGATCCGATCCAGCCAGGGCCAGCGGTCGTTGTCATCAAGCGGAAATCCCTGGCGCATTTTCTCGATATTGGCGCGTGGATGCAGCGCATCGCCCTCAATGAAGCGGGCACCGATGCGGTCTGCCAGAAGAGCGGCGGTCGAGGATTTGCCGCAGCCGCTGACCCCCATCACGATAATCGCATCGGCCGCCATGTCACCGGTTTGGTTTTCGTCCATGATCACGCCTTTTCCTGTTCTCGTTTGAAATTCAGCAGGGGCGCTGAACGGTGACATCATAGATTTTCAGGGGTCAATGCCGACAATGGGATTACCGTCAATTTTATTGCTGCATAATATTGAAACGGCGCTGCGTGTGGCGCTTTTGGTCAGGGAGGCGACGGAAAGCAAAAAGGCTTTCGTTTTCACGAAAGCCTTTTTGATACAAAGAATTGGATGGTGGGCGTGACAAGGATCGAACTTGTGACCCCTACGATGTCAACGTAGTGCTCTCCCGCTGAGCTACACGCCCATCCGTGGCGCGGTGTATTTCAAAATCTGGCCGCCGCGTCAATAGCTTTTTGAAGCTTTTTTGTCGGTAGCCGATATTACAGGCGAAAGCGTCGCTCAGGCCGCCAGAACTTTTTCCACTTCGTCAACCAGATCGCGCAGATGGAAGGGCTTGGACAGCACCTTTGCGTCGCGCGGTGCCTGCGAATCGGCGTTGAGCGCAACCGCGGCAAAGCCGGTGATGAAGATGACCCTGAGGTCGGGGTCGAGTTCTGTTGCGCGGCGTGCCAGTTCGATCCCGTCCATCTCCGGCATGACAATATCGGTCAGAAGCAGAGAAAAGGGTTCTTCGCGCAGCCGGTCATAGGCGCTGGCGCCATTATCAAACGAGGCGACCTGATAGCCCGCCCGTTCCAGCGCCTTGACCAGAAAGCGGCGCATATCATTGTCATCTTCGGCAAGAAGGATCTTGAGTACCATTGAGCTTAACCATCCCCGGAATACCGGCATTTATCCCAGCCCCCTTGATAGGCCCGGCCGGGTAAACAAGCCGTGAAGACGCTGCATGGCCCCCCATAAGGGCAGGGCTTGGCAGCGGCGAATCGACCGCTTAAGATTTCATGCCGAAAACAGTGACAGAAGGCAACATGAACGACGATCATGAGGGCGCCGGTGCGTCTGCAGGTGAGACTTTATATTTCGAGGTAATCCGTCCGGAAGAGCAGACGGTGCCGCTGGTTTTTAACTCGCCGCATTCGGGGCGTGTTTATCCGCCGGACTTTCTGGCTGCCGCGCGCCTGGATGCGCATGAGGTACGGCGCTCGGAGGATGTCTTCGTCGACGAGCTTTTTGCCGCAGCACCGGCCTGCGGGGCGCCGCTGCAGCGCGCCTTCTTTCCACGTGCCTTTATCGATGTGAACCGGGAGCCCTATGAGCTTGATCCGCGGATGTTTGATGGTGATCTGCCGGCCCATGCCAATACGACATCGGTGCGCGTCGCAGCGGGCCTTGGAACCATCCCGCGTATTGTCGCCGAGAATATGGATATTTATGAAGACCGGCTGCCAGCGGCAGAAGCGGTGTTCCGCATCGACAATATCTACAAGCCCTATCATGCCAGCCTGAAGGGGCTGCTGCGCGAGACCAAACGTGATTTTGGGCATGCCATACTGGTGGACTGCCACTCCATGCCGGGCTCGGTTTCCGCCGGCAGCTATCGCCGCAAGCCGGATATCATCATTGGTGACCGGTTTGGCACCAGCGCCTCGCGGGCGCTTTCTTATGCAGCGGTATCAATTTTCGAGCGGATGGGATTTTCGACTGTTTACAACAAGCCGTATGCCGGTGGTTTCATCACAGAATATTACGGCCGCCCTGCCAATGACGTTCACGCCCTTCAGGTGGAAGTCTCGCGGCGGCTTTATGTCGATGAGGAAACGCTGCAGCGGCGGCCAGAATTTCCGGCGTTAAAACAGGCGCTGTCACTCTTCATTGCAGAATTTGCACTGCAGGCTGGCGAAATTCTGGGTACGCCGCGTCTGGCTGCTGAATAACCCTGCGTCGCTTGATGATGTTTCGAAAAAAAACCGCGCCTCGGGCGCGGTTAAGTCTAGGGAGGAAACACCCAAGGAGGGTATTCACAGTCGAAAGACTGTAATTTCACATTACTGTCGTCTTGCCGGAATGTCAAGCTTTAATGCCTGAAATTTACGCAAAGGATATTGTTGCACATTATTTAAGCTTCATGCCCTTTCTTTCATCCGGGAGTCTGGTTAAGACGTCGGCCAAATGAAATTCAACGTCATGGCTGAATGCTTTCGTTTCCCGCAGAACCGCTCTAGTATCGCCGCGACCGATGATCACTTCTCCAAGGAAATTCCCCGATGCTCCCCGACCGTGATTTCTTTTTCAGCCTGGCAGATGCTGCCCGGGCCGAAACCCTGCCGCGATTTCGCAGCAGGCTCAACGTTGACAACAAGGAAGAAGGCGGGTTCGACCCGGTGACGGAGGGGGATCGCGCTGCCGAAGCGGCCATTCGGGCGCTGATTTCCGAAGCCTTTCCCGATCACGGCATATTGGGGGAAGAGCATGGCAATATCGGCCTTGATCGCAAATATGTCTGGGTCATTGACCCGATTGACGGGACGCGCGCCTTCATTTCCGGCCTGCCGGTCTGGGGTACGCTGATCGGACTATATCGCGATGGGCGCGCCTTCATGGGACTGATGGATCAGCCTTTCACCGGTGAGCGCTTCTTTGCCGACGGCCAAGCAACGCATTTCTCCGGCCCGGGCGGTGATGTGACCCTTGAAACGCGCAATTGCGGCGGGCTGGCCAATGCGACGCTCTTCACCACCTCGCCCCGCATCATCGAAGGTTCGGCGCTGGAGCGCTATAACCGGCTGGAGGATAAGGTGCGTCTCGCCCGCTACGGCACGGATTGCTACGCCTTTGCCATGGTGGCTGCCGGACATGTGGATCTGGCGGTCGAAAGCGGGTTGAAGCCCTACGATATTGCAGCGCTTATCCCGTTGATCGAGCAGGCTGGCGGTGTGGTCACCACCTGGAGCGGCGGCCGGCCGGAACAGGGGGGCGATATCGTTGCCGCCGGAAGTGCTGCACTGCATGCCGAGGCGCTGGCGATCCTCAACGTCTGAGATTTTCACCAAGAAAATCGATAATTGCGGCCATCGCCTTGTCCCGCAACGGGTCGGTTTCCTGCAGGATCTCATGGCCCGCCCCGGGGATTTCCACCAGCTTGCATGTCTTCAGCTGTCCGGCAATGCGGCGCTGGGTGGCGGGCTTGATGATCGTATCGCGTCCGGCAGACAGCAAGAGGACAGGAAGATCGATGCGGGCCAGGGCATGCGGGCGGGTGATGCGGGCAATCTGCCCGAGCGCTTCTGCGACCCAGCCGAAGGTCGGTGCGCCGAGAAGGTAGTTCGTGCCGCGTGCGGCCTCCATGTTGCGCTGATAGCGCCGGCTGTCCGATGTCAGGGATTGCTGGTGAAAGCTGCGGGGCTCCTCATGGCGGCCGACGGGACGCTTCGCAAGGCCAGCCAGCGCAAAAGCGCGGGCAATCGGGCGCAGCATGCTCTCGGGCAGCGGCCGTCCAGCAAGGCCGGTAAAGGGCGCGCAGAGGATCAGTCCGGCAAGGCTTTCCTGCAATTGTGCTGCTGCCGAAAGCGCGATCAGCCCGCCAAGCGAGTGGCCCATGAGGAAGAAGGGCTCAGGCAGTCCTGCCGTCTGAACGCTTCTGATGAAGGCCAGGAGATCTTCGGTATAGTCGGAAAAGCGGTCAACATGTCCTGCGCGCTGGTCTGCGATGATCCGTGTCGAGCCGCCCTGGCCGCGCAGATCAAGTACGGCACACGCATAACCGGCCTGACCGAGATCGGCTGCGGTCTCATGGTATTTCTCGATATATTCGGAACGCCCTGTAACGATCAGCACCGTGCCGGAAGCAGTGGATGCTGGGAAAAGACCAAAGCGCAGACAGGTCCCGTCAGGGCGGGAAAGCAGACCTGTCTCGTGGCTCTCAGGGGGTGGGTTTTGCAGTGGCATTGTCAACATATTCATGTATGGGCCATCGGCTAAAGGACAGCGAAACCGGCATATAGTCGCTTTGGCAGATGTTTCAGTCAATCATGGAACAACGGAAGAAAAGAACCGGAACCATCCGCTTATACAGGGGTAGAAGCGAGAGGCTCCGGTCAAGGAAATCGCCAATACTGGGTCAAGAGTATTGACGACGCCGGGACGGGTGCGCCGTAATCCCGGCCAGAAAGAGATGCAACAGATAAGCTGAACACAACAACAACGTGCCATTCATATCCGGTTCAGGAAAACCCAAACCGCTTTGAAAAATGCCTCTATTGCCGGTTGCAGTTCGATCCTCCGCCCCTCTTGTCCGGCTGGGATTGTAGCCTCTTGAAATGGTTTGAGGCAATACCCAACTTTTCGATACGCGGATGCTGATAAGGGTTCGCATCCGCCACCGGTCGTTGCCGCTTACGGGACGCCGGTTGGTTAACATCGCAAAGTCGCTCAAAGGAGGACACCATGCGTAACGTTGATTTTTCGCCTCTCTATCGTTCCACTGTCGGTTTCGATCGTCTTTTCAATCTTCTCGACACGATGGGCCAGCCTGACCAGTCGCCTGCCTACCCCCCCTATAATATCGAACGCACCGGCGAGAATGCCTATCGCATCTCGATGGCTGTTGCCGGTTTCGGTGAGAACGAGCTTTCGATCGAAGCCCATGCCAATGTGCTGACGGTCAAGGGTGAAAAGCTTGAGGAAGAGGATGAAGGCAGCGAATATCTTTATCGCGGCATCGCCAAGCGCGCTTTTGAGCGCCGCTTCCAGCTTGCCGATCACATGGAAGTGCGTGGCGCTTCGCTGAAAAATGGCCTGCTTCACGTGGAATTGCTCCGCAATATCCCGGAAGCGATGAAGCCGCGCCGTATCGCCATTGAAACGAGCGCTGGCGAGGGAATGAAAACCATTCCGGCTGATGTGAAACGCGAAGAAGCCATGACGGCAGCCTGATACGGCCCCTTTTGATCTGACAGGTTGTTGTGACGGCGCCCCTTCCGGGCGCCGTCAGCTTGCTGACAAAGTCATTCAGCTTGTCATTTTGGGGTGGAATAGCCATCACCTCCGTCGTCATCCCCGTGCTTGTCACGGGGATCCATACTCTTAAGAATTTGAATAAGCAGAGTCTTTCGCCGCGCGGACGCGCGTCGGCTGGATGCCTGTGACAAGCACAGGCATGACGTTAGAGAAGGGGTTAAGGTTTGTCAGAAATCTGACGGCGCCCCTTGCGGGCGCCGTTTCCATTTTATCAAGCTGCACGGCAGAATCGCGACAGAAGGCGATCCAGCGAAATCGCGCCCGCGCCATAAAAGGCGAGTTGCACCAGCGGGATCGTCCACAAGAGACGCTGATCCAGAATGGTCGCATCCGGGAAGCGGTCGAAAAGCGAACCGATCGTTGCAGCATCGACCTGATGAACGGTGATATCGACAAGGCTCATCACGGCAATGAAGCCGATCATGCCAAGGGCCGCGATCCGGGTGAAAAGCCCGAACACGATCAGAAACGGCAAGATGATTTCCGCATAGGTGCCAAGCAGCACGATTATTCCCCAGGGAAAGAAGCCGATTTTTGAAAGATCGCCACCGGCTGCGTCTACGGCGGGCAGGGCGATCTGGTACCAGGCCGATGCACGGACATGGAAAAAGCCGAAAAATCCTGGCTCCACCTTGGTGCGGAATGAGCTTATGAAGAAAGGCAGCAGCACAGCGGCAAAGGCAAAGCGTGCAAAAAGCCCGGGAAACCAATCCTTCAGCATGTTGTCCGCCTGCTCGACCGCGCAGGTGTGAAGCCGTTTGATGCGGCAGGTCAGAGTCATGATTGCGTCTCCTGCTTGATGGCGGCAAAGGCGCCGGATGAAAGAAGCAGCGAGAAGCCGGTCGCCGGTTCGAAGTCCGCGTCAACATCCAGAGCTGCGGCAAGGGCTTCGGCAATGCTCTCACCCTGAAGCAGTGTGGCGATGAACGGGGCAGCGCCCGTTGCCAGCACGTCAAGCGCCACATCAAGGGCAGGGCGCGTCACCAGCACCGTTTCCGGCGGTGACGGGTCGAAGCCGTCAAGGGGGATGCCCTGTCTGAAGCGTTGCACGATGGTCGCCGCTGAAGAAGAAAGGGAAAGAAGTGCCGTTGCCGGATGGGTTGCAAGCCTTAAGCTGCCAAGCGCTTCGGGGGCTAAAGCGGTGAGGGTTGCGGCGGCAAGGGCTTGCCTGTCTGCGGCGTGAAAGGCTGTCAGCATCTCGCGTTCCACCCGGGCGACATCCGCGAGAAAGAACAGTGAACTGGAAAGCGGCAGATGTTGAAGGAAAGCGGGGAAGTCATGCCCGTAATCCGCCAGAACCGGTGAGACTGGCGGGTTCGCGCGGATGAAATCACGCGCAATTGCCGAAAATGTCCTGGCGCCGAGAAGGTCTGCGGTTGCGGGGAAAATATCGCTTAACGCCCCCGCCAGGACGACCGTCACATTGTTGCGGTAGACCGCAAGACGGGAGGCCGCAGCGCCGCCGAATGGGTGTTTTAAACTGTCCGGGGCTGTAGCTGTGGGATCCAGCAGGGCGGCGGCGAAAGATCCAGTGTCTTGCGGTCTATCCATGACGCGCACCCAGAAGCAGGCTGTTGCCCTCCTCATTCATGATGGTTTCGGCATGGATTGCCTCGCGCATCAGGACCGGCCAGTCGGGAATGTCATTGTCCCATTCGATCAGTGTCGGCAGCGGGCCGGTTCGGGCGATGACAAAGGCGTAAAGCGCCCATACGGGATCGGCGACGGGCCGGTCATGTGCGTCGATCAGCAATGGGTGGCCGTCGTCATCCTCTTCTGCCGCATGTCCTGCCAGATGGATCTCGCCAACGCGCTCCAGTGGAAAGGCTTTCAGATAGGTCAGCGGATCAAAGCCGGTATTGATGGCCGAGACATAGACATTATTGATGTCGAGAAGCAGGCCGCAACCGGATCTCCGGCTCACCGCGTCGAGGAATTCGGTCTCGCTGAGTGTTGAACTGTCGAAGACGAGATAGCTCGACGGGTTCTCAAGCAGGATCGGCCGGCCGATCGCAGTCTGGACCTGGTCGATATGCGCGACGACGCGGTCGAGTGTCTCCCTGGTATAGGGGAGCGGCAGCAGATCGTTGAAATAGGCGCTCTCATGGGTGGACCAGGCCAGATGTTCGGAAACGAGCCCCGGCTCATAGCGAGTGACGACCTGTTTCAGCCGTTCAAGATGCGCGGTATCAAGATCGCGCGTGCCACCGATCGACATGCCGACTCCGTGGACCGACAGCGGAAAGTCTTCGCGCATGCGCGCCAGGATCCGGTGCGGATGGCCACCGGCGCCCATATAGTTTTCCGCATGGATCTCGAGAAAGCCGATCCGGTGCTCCGCTGCGAGAATGGCGTCGGCATGGCTGGTCTTGAATCCGGCGCCCGCGCGGGCGGGAATGGTCGCACTATGCTGGAAATTCGGCATGGTATCCTCCTGCCGCCTGCGCAGACCGGCACGGTGCGCGCGCCGGTCTGCGGCGGGGATCACATTTCGGGTTTGTCGCGCATCAGCGGGCTGAGCGAGCCCGTGCGGTCGCCCGGCAGCATCATCTTGGTGCAGGAGCCTTCTGCGACATATTTCCAGGCATTGCCCTGGTAATCGACCTTGGATGTTCCGGCGCAGGTTGTGCCGGGGCCGGCGGCGCAGTCATTCTGGCCGGCAAGGGCGACGCCATAGCATTTGACATTGGCAGCACTGGCGGGAGATGCGGTGGCAAGGCCGGCTGCGGCAACCAGCAGGGCACCGGCAAGGGCGGTGGCGGTCAGTTTGGTATCGGTCATGATCTTCTCCTCGTTTCCGGCCCGGGATGGACCGTCCTTCAGGCAACTTGCCTGCGAGAAGATGTATGACGCGTTTCAACTTCAACTGGAAATCAATGCCGCGGCACTCAGCCATCACGCCGGATGACGCGCCTGTCATCCGGCGAACACGGTGGTTCACCTGCACGTGAACGTTGTGTTATTTCATGTAGGACAGCACGTCGTCGACTTCCTGTCCGGTCGTGGCAAAGCTTGTCACCAGCCTGACCAGCATTTCGCCGGGCTTGACCAGATCAGGAGTGTCGACAGGGACCGGCCAGTCATGGAAGCGGGCACCGGCCCCCCAGGCGTCCTGAACGCTTTTTTCCGGCAGAATGACGAAGACCTCATTGGACTGCGTGTCCCAGGCAAGCCTTGCGGTCTTTGACGCGGTGATGGCGGCGCGCAGCCGGTCGGCCATGGCGTTGGAATGGCGGGCGAGATCGAGCCAGAGATCATTTTCGAAATAGCCGTCAAACTGCGCCGAGATGAAACGCGTCTTGGAGAAAAGCTGGGCCGCACGCTTGCGGATATAGGGCATTTCCCTGGCCTTTTCCGGATGCATGAAGACAATTGCTTCTGCACACCAGCAGCCGTTCTTTGTACCGCCGAAGGACAGAATGTCGACGCCGCGCTTCCAGGTCATTTCGGCCGGCGTGCAGCCGAGCGCCACAAGCGCATTGGCAAAACGCGCGCCATCCATGTGCAGCGGCAATTCATGGCGGCGGGCGATGTCGGCCACCGCATCAATTTCGTCAAGGCTGTAGACGGTGCCGATCTCGGTCGACTGGGTCAGTGATACGGCCATGGGCTGGCCGTGATGAATGAAGCCGGCCGGATAGCGGGCTATGGTCTTTTCCAGCGAAGCCGGTTCAATCTTGCCGTCAGCACCGGATACGGTCGCCAGCCTGCCGCCGGTGGTGAAATATTCCGGTGCGCCGCCTTCGTCGTTGGCGATATGGGCCTCGCGGTGGCAGAAGACCACACCGCCGGGCCGACCGATGGCGGAAAGCGACAGTGAATTGGCCGCCGTTCCCGTGCCAACGAAAAAGACGGAAACCTCGCGTTCGAAAAGCGCGTTGAAGCGGTCTTCGATGCGTCGATCCAACGTTGAGGTGCCGTAGGCTGCGGCAAAACCCGACTGTTCGCGAATAAGAGCCTCGCCGATGGCGGGGTGGGCGCCGGCCCAGTTGTCGGAGGCAAAATACATGATCAATCCTGACTTAATATTCGATGTCTGCTCGGGAGGGCGGCGGCACTATCGGCCAAGTTCTGATCGAAGAAAAGGGCCAATGCTTGACGAGGCCTGTCAAACCGCCGCAAGTGGGATGATGCAGGAAATTGCGCAAGCGCCGGGTTTGGACTGAATTTCGCGCATATTCAGCCGCAATTTTCTCACTCTGTCCCGCATGGGTGGTAATTGCGCAAGAATGTTGCTTGAATGGGTTATGTTTGGTAATTTACGCTCGCATTGGCGACAGAATGTTTGCGATTTCGCTTGCCATGGTCAAAACTTTCTGGCATATCAAATGCTGATAGGACAGTTATGCTGTCCTATTTTTCTGTCTGGAGTAGCAGAATTGTCGCGCAACATTTCCGAGGGGCTGACGCAGGCCGAATTTTGCGTCTATAATCGAACCGGAAGCGGCAAGGTTGCGGCGTGGCTGAAAAAATCGGCCGGTCGTGTGACGAACCGGTTCGGTTTCTGGTCGGGTCCGGTATCAGGGAAATAAGAATTACGTGCAACGTCCGGTGAGCTGTGTTTGGAACACTGCCGAAGTCCGGGCGGTCCGGTAACGCCTGCCTGTGTCAGGCTTGAAGGAGGTCTTGAATGACGAAGATGACGCCATCCGCGCTCACTGGTGAAAACGTAGCTGCTGTTGATGTGAAAGCTGCCGCCAACAAAGCTGCCGAAGGCCGTCTGAACAAACGTCAGGGCCTTTATGATCCGCGCAACGAACATGATGCCTGCGGCGTCGGCTTCATCGCTCATATGAAGGGTGAGAAGTCGCATCAGATTGTCAAGGACGGTCTTTTCATTCTCGAAAATCTCACCCATCGCGGCGCTGTCGGCGCTGATCCGCTGATGGGTGACGGTGCCGGCATTTTGATGCAGATCCCCGATCGCTTTTTCCGTGAAGAGATGGCGGCGGAAGGCATCGTGCTGCCCAAGGTCGGCGAATATGCCGTTGGCTATTTCTTCCTGCCGCGTGACGACGCGAAGATCGCCCATTACAAGGACGTGATCCGCAAGGTCATCGAAGACGAAGATCAGGTCTTCATCGGCTTCCGTGAAGTGCCGGTCGACAATTCCTCGCTGTCCAAGGCGCCGGAAATTGCCGCAACCGAACCCTATCACCTGCAGGTTTTTATCGGTGCCGGCAAGCGGGCCGATACCAATGCTGCCTTTGAGCGCCGGCTGTTCATCCTGCGCAAGGTGATCTCCAACGCTATCTATAATGAGGGCAATGGCGAGGAAACCGGCTTTTACGCCGTGTCGCTGTCATCATCGACCATCGTCTATAAGGGCATGTTCCTCGCCTATCAGGTTGGCAGCTATTACAAGGATCTGTCTGATCCGCGGGTGGAAACGGCCGTGGCGCTTGTGCATCAGCGCTTTTCGACCAACACCTTCCCGTCCTGGAAGCTGTCGCATCCTTATCGGATGGTCGCCCATAATGGTGAAATCAACACGCTGCGTGGCAATGTGAACTGGATGGCTGCCCGTCAGGCCTCGGTCTCCTCGCCGCTTTTCGGTGACGACATCACCAAGCTGTGGCCGATTTCCTACGAAGGGCAGTCGGATACGGCCTGTTTCGACAACGCGCTGGAATTCCTGGTGCAGGGCGGCTATTCGCTCGCCCATGCGGTGATGATGCTGATCCCGGAAGCCTGGGCCGGCAACCAGTCGATGAGCCCGGAACGCAAGGCATTCTACGAATATCATGCCTCGCTGATGGAGCCGTGGGACGGTCCCGCCGCCGTTGCCTTCACCGATGGTCGCCAGATCGGCGCGACGCTGGACCGCAATGGTCTGCGCCCGGCCCGCTATCTGATCACCAAGGATGATCGTATCATCATGGCCTCCGAAGCTGGCGTTCTGCCGGTTGAAGAAGAAAACATCGCCGCCAAGTGGCGCCTGCAGCCCGGCAAGATGCTGCTGATCGACATGGACAAGGGCCGCATCGTCTCTGATGAGGAGATCAAGTCGGAACTGGCTGGCAAGCACCCCTATCAGGACTGGCTGGCCCGCACCCAGCTGATCCTTGAGGAGCTGAACCCGGTTGAACCGCGTGCGCTCCGCCGTGACGTGTCGCTGCTCGACCGCCAGCAGGCCTTCGGCTACAGCCAGGAAGACACCAAGCTGCTGATGTCGCCGATGGCGACGACCGGCCAGGAGGCGATCGGCTCAATGGGCACGGATACGCCGATCTCGGCCATGTCTGACAAGTCGAAGCTGCTTTACACCTATTTCAAGCAGAACTTTGCCCAGGTCACCAACCCGCCGATCGATCCGATCCGCGAAGAGCTGGTGATGAGTCTGGTTTCGTTCATCGGCCCGCGGCCGAATATTCTCGATCACGATGGCGCCTCGCGCGAAAAGCGTCTTGAGGTCCGTCAGCCGATCCTGACCAATGGCGATCTGGAGAAGATCCGCAATATTGGCCATACCGAGGACCGTTTCGACACCAAGACGCTCGATATCACCTATGATGCGAGCGAGGGCGATGCGGGCATGCCGGCGATGATCGACCGGCTGTGCGAGCGGGCGGAAGCGGCCGTGCGCGGCGGTTACAACATCATCATCCTGTCGGATCGCCAGATCGGGCCGGATCGTATCGCGCTGCCGGCGCTTCTGGCGACGGCTGCCGTCCACCATCACCTGATCCGCAAGGGGCTGAGAACCTCGGTTGGTCTCGTGGTGGAATCGGGTGAGCCGCGCGAAGTGCATCACTTCTGCTGTCTGGCGGGCTATGGCGCCGAGGCCATCAACCCCTATCTCGCCTTCGATACGCTGGCTGACATGCACACCCGAGGCCTGTTCCCCAAGGAGGTCGATTCCGGTGAAGTGATCTATCGCTACATCAAGGCGATCGGCAAGGGCATGCTCAAGGTCATGTCCAAGATGGGTATTTCGACCTATCAGTCCTATTGCGGCGCGCAGATCTTCGACGCGATTGGCCTGTCGGCGGAATTTGTCGAACGCTTCTTCTTCGGCACGGCATCGATGATCGAAGGCGTCGGCCTCAGCGAAATCGCTGAGGAAACGGTGATGCGTCACCGCTCCGCTTTCGGTAAGGACCCGATCCTGTCCTCGACGCTCGATATTGGCGGCGAATATGCCTATCGTATGCGCGGCGAGGCCCATGCCTGGACGCCGAATGCGGTTGCCGAGCTGCAGCACGCTGTGCGCGGCAATGCCCGCGACCGCTATGACGCCTTCTCGCGGATGGAAAACGAGAGCGCACTGCGGATGAACACCATCCGCGGCCTGTTCCGCGTCAAGTCGGCGGAAGAACTTGGCCGCAAGCCAGTTTCGGTTGAAGATGTCGAGCCTGCCAGCGAAATCGTCAAGCGTTTCGCTACCGGCGCAATGTCCTTTGGTTCGATCTCGCGTGAAGCCCATACGACGTTGGCGCGTGCCATGAACCAGATCGGCGGCAAGTCGAACACGGGGGAAGGCGGCGAGGAAGCCGAACGCTATCTGCCGCTCGCCAATGGCCAGCATCCGGCCGAACGCTCGGCGATCAAGCAGGTCGCATCCGGCCGTTTCGGCGTGACGACGGAATATCTCGTCAATGCCGACATGATGCAGATTAAGGTCGCGCAGGGCGCCAAGCCCGGTGAGGGCGGCCAGCTGCCCGGCCACAAGGTGGATGCGACGATCGCCAAGACCCGTCACTCGACCCCGGGTGTCGGCCTGATTTCGCCGCCGCCGCATCATGACATCTATTCGATCGAGGATCTGGCACAGCTGATCTTCGACCTGAAGAACGTCAACCCGACGGCTGATGTCTCGGTCAAGCTGGTCTCCGAAGTCGGTGTCGGCACGGTTGCTGCCGGTGTTGCCAAGGCCCGTGCCGATCATATCACCGTCTCCGGTTTCGATGGCGGTACCGGTGCTTCGCCGTTGACCTCGCTGAAGCATGCTGGCAGTCCCTGGGAAATCGGCCTGGCCGAAACCCAGCAGACCCTGGTGCTGAACGGCCTGCGTTCGCGCATCGCGCTGCAGGTTGATGGTGGTCTGAAGACCGGCCGCGACGTGCTGATCGGCGCAGCGCTTGGTGCCGATGAATTCGGCTTCTCCACAGCGCCGCTGATTGCGGCGGGCTGCATCATGATGCGCAAATGCCATCTGAATACTTGTCCCGTGGGTGTTGCCACCCAGGATCCGGTGCTCAGAAAGCGTTTCAAGGGCACGCCGGAACATGTGGTCAACTACTTCTTCTTCGTTGCAGAAGAATTGCGCGAGATCCTGGCATCGCTCGGCTTCACCCGTCTGGATGAGGTCATCGGCGCTGTCGAAATCCTCGACAAGGATGAGGCGATCGCCCACTGGAAATCCCGCGGGCTTGATTTCTCCCGCATCTTCCACCGGGTTCCGGCCGAAAAGGACGAAACCTGCTGGACCATGCGCCAGAAGCATCCGATCGACGATATTCTCGACCGTAAGATGATCGAGAAGGCCATGCCGGCGCTTGAAAGCAAGGAACCGGTCGCCTTCGATGTCGACATCAAGAATGTCGACCGTTCGGCGGGTGCGATGCTGTCGGGCGAACTGGTCAAGCGCTGGAACCACAAGGGGCTCAAGGAAGACACGATTTCGGTTACGCTGCATGGTACAGCCGGTCAGTCCTTTGGTGCTTTCCTTGCCAATGGTATCACCTTCGATCTCATCGGCGATGGCAATGACTATGTCGGCAAGGGGCTTTCGGGCGGCAAGATCATCGTCCGTCCGCCGGAAAATTCACCGATCGTTCCCGAACAGTCGATCATCGTCGGCAATACCGTGCTTTACGGCGCCACCACGGGCGAGTGCTATTTCCATGGTGTTGCAGGCGAGCGCTTTGCCGTGCGTAACTCCGGCGCGATCGCCGTTGTCGAAGGTGTCGGTGATCATGGCTGCGAATATATGACCGGCGGGGTCGTCGTCGTTCTTGGGCCTACGGGCCGGAACTTCGCGGCCGGCATGTCCGGTGGCGTCGCCTATGTTCTCGATGAGAGCGGCGATTTTGCCGAACGTTGCAACATGGCCATGGTCATGCTGGAGCCGGTGCCGGAAGAAGATGACATGCTGGAAAAGCTGCACCATCATGGCGGTGACCTGATGCACAAGGGCCGCGTTGATGTGTCCGAAGACATGACGCGCCATGACGAGGAGCGTCTGGTTCAGCTGATTTCGAAACACCTCCACTATACCGGCTCGGCCCGCGCCAAGGCGATCCTGGACGACTGGGCAACCTATCGCCCCATGTTCCGCAAGGTCATGCCGGTTGAATATCGCCGTGCGCTTGAAGATATGGAGCGCATGCGCATGGGTGTGGCTGCGGAATAACCGGCAAATCCTGTCTGGCAGCGCGTCTGCCGGGCAGGTGTGCCTGCTTATGGACTTCAAACGGTGCGCAAGGCTTGACTCGCGCCTCCGTAGAAGGAAGTAAGGAGACAGGCGCAAAAGATGTGGACGGCCCGTATTTTCTGCTCAAAATGTAAAACGGGTGGTTGCCGCCTCCAGGTGGCGGACCGGGCTGATGCTGAAGGGAAGGCGGGTTTTACATGCTGATGACGACGACACCGTCGGTCGAGGGAAAGACCATCCGCGCCTATAAGGGCGTGGTTACGGGTGAGGCAATCCTCGGCGCCAACATCTTCCGTGATTTCATGGCTGGCATCCGCGATATTGTTGGCGGGCGTTCAGGCGCTTATGAAAAGTCGCTGCGCGAGGCACGCGAGATCGCCTTTGCCGAGCTTCAGCGTGAAGCTGAAAAGCTGGGCGGCAATGCAGTTGTCGGCGTGGATATTGATTATGAGAACATCGATTCCGGCAACGGTGCGATGTTGATGGTTTCGGCCTCGGGTACGGCCGTTGTGATTGAATAGCTGCAGGAGCAGAGATGGGCAAGGTAACAGGATTTCTGGAAATCGACCGGCAGACCGCGAAGTATCAGCCGGCTTCCGACCGCATTCGCCATTTTCGCGAATTCACCATTCCGATGTCGGATCCGGAAGTGCAGAAACAGGCAGCCCGCTGCATGGATTGCGGCATTCCCTATTGCCATGGTCCGACCGGCTGCCCGGTTCACAACCAGATCCCGGACTGGAACGATCTGGTCTATAATGGCAACTGGAAAGAGGCGATCGCCAATCTCCATTCGACCAACAACTTCCCGGAATTTACCGGCCGCGTCTGTCCGGCGCCCTGCGAGGAAGCCTGCACGCTGAATCTGGAAGACATTCCGGTGTCGATCAAGACGGTTGAACAGGCGATTGCCGACAAGGCCTATGAGCTTGGCTACATTGTGCCGCGTCCGGCGACGGTCAAGACCGGCAGGAAGGTTGCCGTCATCGGTTCCGGCCCCGCCGGCATGGCAGCGGCACAGCAGCTTGGCCGCGCCGGTCACGATGTCGATGTCTATGAGCGCGAATCCAAGCCCGGCGGTCTGCTGCGCTATGGCATTCCCGACTTCAAGATGGAGAAGAACTTCATCGATCGCCGTGTCGAGCAGATGAAGGGCGAAGGCGTCACCTTCCGCTGCGGTGTCAATGTCGGCGTAGACGTCAAGGTCGAGCAGCTGCTTGCCGATTATGATGCCGTTCTTTATTGCGGCGGTTCGGAAACGCCGCGCGCATCGGGCATTGGCGGCGAAGAGCTGCATGGCGTGCATGATGCCATGCCCTATCTGGTGCAGCAGAACCGTCGCGTTGGCCGGGAAAACATTGAATCAACCGGCTGGCCGTCCGAACCGATCCTGGCTGGCGGCAAGCATGTCGTTGTTGTCGGCGGCGGTGATACGGCGTCTGACTGCGTCGGCACGGCCTTCCGTCAGGGCGCTGTCAAAGTCACCCAGCTCGATATCCGCCCGCAGCCGCCGGAGAAGGAAGACAAGCTCGCCGTCTGGCCCTTCTGGGCGACCAAGATGCGCACCTCGTCTTCGCAGGCTGAAGGTGCAATCCGCGAATTTCAGGTCGCAACGCTGGAATTTGTCGGTGAGGAAGGTGTGCTGACGGGCGTGAAGTGCTGCCATGTCGATGAAAAGCGCAAGCCGATCGCCGGTACCGAATTCGTCATCAAGGCTGATCTCGCCTTCATCGCCATCGGCTTCCGTGGTCCCCTGAAGACCGGCATCCTGTCGGAACTGGAAGGACGCCTGACGCTGAACACCGACAGCCGCGGCTCGGTCAATGTCGTTGCCAATGACACGGACTACAAGACATCCGTCGACAAGTTCTGGACGGCAGGAGACATCCGGCGCGGCCAGTCCCTGGTTGTCTGGGCAATCCGGGAGGGGCGGCAGGCGGCGCGCGCCATCGATGAAACGCTGATGGGCACCAGTCTTTTGCCACGGTAATAAGATCTCAACGGGGGTGGAGCTTTCCACTCCCGTTTTCGTTTGTATTTAATCGTTTCAGTTGGGCTGGTCTGATTGCACCATTGCTCTGATTTTGTTATCAAATGTGTATATTGGCGACGAATATTTATATCTTGAGGCTGATAATTTGACTGGAGGTTTACTTGTCTGAATTCCGTAAGGTGCGTAAAGCCGTTCTTCCTGTAGCCGGGCTTGGGACACGTTTTTTGCCGGCGACCAAGGTCGTGCCGAAGGAAATGCTTCCGGTCGTCGACAAGCCGATCATTCAATATGTGGTCGATGAAGCCATTGCTGCGGGGATTGAGCATTTCGTTTTCGTCACGGGGCGCAACAAGCATGTCATCGAAGACTATTTCGATATTCAGTATGAGCTGGAAGCCACGCTGAAGGCGCGTAACAAGAAGGCAGAGCTGAGCCTTCTCACCGACATGCTGCCCAAGGCCGGCACCTCCACCTTCACCCGCCAGCAGGAGCCGCATGGTCTTGGCCATGCCGTTTGGTGTGCCCGTGAAATCATTGGTCCCGAGCCCTTCGCGTTGATCCTGCCGGACATGGTCATGGCATCGGATGTGCCCTGCCTCAAGGGTATGATGGACGTCTATAATGTCAGCGGTGGCAATGTCATTTCGGTAGAGGAATGCGATCCAGCCCAGGCTCACAAATATGGCATCGTCGGCGTGGGTGAGAGCGTCGGCAGCGGCTTCAAGATCACGGAAATGGTTGAAAAACCGGAACCGGGAACCGCGCCGTCCAACTATTTCATCAATGGCCGCTACATTCTGCAGCCGGAAATTTTTCCGATCCTCGCGAAACTTGAGCGGGGTGCTGGAAATGAGATCCAGCTCACCGACGGGATGCTGAAGCTTGCCAGGGATCAAGCCTTTTACGGCTATGCTTTTGATGGGCAGACCTATGACTGCGGTTCGAAGGAAGGTTTCATCATCGCCAATGTCGCACTGGCGCTGAAACGTCCGGATATCCGTCCCAAGGTTGAAAACGAATTGAAGGCGTTGATCGCTGCGCTGAAATAGCCATCGATCCCTTTGTGGTGCTATAGTCCGGCGGCGCATTTCGCGCCGTCGTTTCATTTTCAAAAAAGTGCCATGTCCGAAACTGTCAATTCGCTTCCCGAAATCCCGCCGCAACCGGTCGTCACGATCCTGAGTGAAGGCGTTGAAAACCGGATTGCCGGCATCTGGCCCGATCGTCAGTTCGCCACTGTCAGCCGCGCCGAACTTCATTCCTTTCCCGTAGAACGCCCGCTGGCCAGGGCGATTGTCTATGGCGGCGGTGGGTACACCAAGCTTGTCTATGACAAGGAGGGAACGGATGTTGCGCTCTGGCTTGCGGCAAATCGAATTGAGGCTCATATCCTTATTCATCGCCTGCCGGGTCAGGATGACGGGCAGGGCGGGGTCAATGCGAAGGATATCGCGCTTGGCGACGGGTTTTCGGCGCTCGATCATCTGGTGAAGGCTGAGCCTGGTCTGCCGCTTTTCCATGTCGGCCTGTCATCGGGTGGCCATCTCGCCGGTGTCATGGCCTGCCAGGATCACACGCTCAAGGCGGCTGGTGCCATCATCGCCTACGCGCCACTGAATGCCAATCATCGCGATCACAAGTTTCCGCCGGGCAAGCCGGATTATCCGCCGGCCGAGAAGCAGGCTTTTTACGATGACTGGCCCATCGGCATTGCCGGAGAGCCGCATGGCTGGCCGAAAACGCCGGTCTTTCTGGCCTATGCGCTGAACGACAGATCCGTTCCGCTGCAGCACGCGTTGAATTTCCTGACAACGGCTACGCAGGCGGAACTGCCGGTCGATGCCCATGTTTTTGGCGAAGCGCCGCATGGTTTTGCCCTTCGCGCACTGGACGGGACCCAGGCGGCCTGGCCGGTTCTTGCGCTCGACTGGATGAAGCGGAAAATCTGATCTTCCGGTTTCGCATTTTGAACAATTTGCGCGCTCATTAGCGGTTGCCTGCACGCAATGAAGGGGCTAACAGCAACAGCCATGGTTGAACAAGAAGATACGCAGATGGTGGCCGAGGCGGGTCGCTCGGCGCTCAGAACGCTTGCTTTTGAACGCAAGGGACTTGAAGCGGTATCCGCCGCGCTTGAAAATGGACTTGGCGCGCCGCTCGGCCGCGCCGTTGCCATGCTCAAGCAGATTGAAGGTCATGTGGTCGTGTCCGGTGTCGGCAAAAGCGGCCATATCGGTTCCAAGCTCGCCGCCACTTTCGCCTCCACCGGTACACCATCCTTCTTTGTTCATCCGGCCGAGGCCAATCACGGCGATCTCGGCATGGTGTCACAAAAGGATGCGGTTGTGGCGCTTTCCTGGAGCGGCGAGAGCAGCGAATTGTCGGCGCTTGTGGCCTATACCCGGCGCTTTGCCATTCCTCTGATTGCGATCACCGCCGGTGCTCAGTCAACGCTTGGTCGCGCTGCCGATATCCTGCTGGCCCTGCCGAAAGCCGAAGAGGCCTGCCCGCACGGGTTGGCGCCGACAACATCAACGACAATGCAGCTCGCCATCGGCGACGCTCTGGCGATCGCGCTTCTGGAAGCACGTGGTTTTTCTGCCGGTGATTTCAAGGTCTACCATCCCGGCGGCAAACTGGGGGCGCTTTTGTCCCAGGTGGCCGATATCATGCATGTCGGAACCGCCATGCCGCTGGTGAAGTGCGGCACACCACTGCCGGAGGCGGTCATGGTCCTGTCGGAAAAACGTTTCGGCTGTGTTGGTGCGGTGGATGATGCTGGCAGGCTTGCCGGCATTGTCACCGATGGCGACCTGGCGCGCAATCTGTGGCGTGACGTCAGCACGCTGAAAATCGACGATATCATGACGAAGGACCCGAAGGTTGTCCGTCAGGACATGCTGGTGTCCGGCGCGCTGGCGCTGATTCACAAGCACAATATCTCCGCGCTCATGGTCGTCAATGGTGACAACCGCCCGGTTGGCATCGTCCATTTCCACGATTTTCTCAAGATTGGCGCGGCCTGAAGCCAGCGTCAGATTTTTGGACCCGGTTCGACCGATAGTCTTTCACCCTCACCGGAGATGACCCTGACATGGGTGCCTTCCGGCAGGTCGGGGCCTTCGACGATCCAGACCGTATCGTCGAGGCGCATGCGTCCGCGCCCGCCTTCGATTGCCTCCGTCAGTACACCGCTGCGGCCGACAAGGCTGGCGGTGCGGCGATTGAGATAAGGTTCATCCGGCGGTGCGTCGCCCTTGGCAAGCAGCTTGCGGCCGCCGAGAATCGCCAGCACCGAAAAGACGGCGAACAGAAACAGCTGCAGTTGCCAAACCCAGAACGCGAAGGACGAAAAGGCCAGCGACAGGATGCCGAGTGCCAGCGCGGCGATACCGATCCACATCAGGAAAACGCCCGGCAGCAACAGTTCGGCGATCAGCAGAACGAGACCGACAATCCACCAGAGCCAGGGATCGAGCAGGCCAATGAGCCCTTCCATTGCTTAACCCCTCAGCTTTCCGGTTCGTTGCGGATGGACGGTGTCGAGCGGACCGGGCGGGGCTCGTCGCTGCCGCCCAGACCATCCTTGCCGAAAACCGAGCGGGCAATTTCGCCAATACCACCCAGTGTACCGATCAGCGAGGAGGCTTCCATTGGCATCAGCACCACCTTGGCATTTTTGGCCGTGCCGATCGAGGCCATGGCCTCAGTGTATTTCTGCGCAACGAAATAGTTGATCGCCTCGACATTGCCGCCGGAAATGGCGTCGGAAACGGCCCGCGTTGCATTGGCCTCGGCCTCCGCCAGTCTTTCACGTGCCTCAGCCTGGCGATAGGCCGCTTCACGCTCGCCCTCGGCCTCAAGAATGGCGGCCTGCTTGGCACCTTCGGCCTTCAGAATCTGGGCATTTCGCTGTCCCTCAGCCTCAAGCACCTGGGCGCGCTTGTCACGTTCGGCCTTCATCTGGCGTGCCATGGCGGCAACCAGATCGGCCGGTGGCTGGATATCCTTGATCTCGATACGGGTGACCTTGATGCCCCAGGGTTCAACCGCATTGTCGACAACCCGCAAGAGCCGCTCATTGATGGCATCACGGTTGGATAGCATCTCGTCAAGATCCATCGAACCGATCACCGAACGGATATTGGTCATGGTGAGGTTGAGGATGGCAAGCTCGAGATTGGCCACCTGATAGGCGGCCTTGGCGGCGTTGAGCACCTGGTAGAAGGCGACCGCATCGGCTTCGACGCTGGCATTGTCCTTGGTGATCACCTCTTGGGTCGGCACATCAAGCACTTGTTCCATGATGTTGATGCGTTTACCGACCTGATCGATGAACGGCACGATCAGGTTGAGGCCCGGCGTCAGCGTGCGCGTGTAGCGGCCGAACCGCTCCACCGTGTAACCATAACCCTGCGGCACGGTTTTGATTCCGGCGACCAGCGTCAGGATGACGAGCACGGCAAGGATGATGATGGTGATGGAGAAGCCCGTAAGCACTGCCATTTCGCTATCCTTTCGAAGTCCGTTCGGGCTTTTCCCCGAATGCGGCGATAATATCAGATCCAGCCGGCAATTTCACGTTGAACAACTGCTGACAACACACCCATTCCCGACGGGCTGTCGTTCAGACATGGAATATGGGTGAAATTCTGTCCGCCATGTTCAAGAAAGCTTTCTCGCGCCTGTTCGCCGATCTCTTCCAGCGTTTCCAGGCAATCGGAGACGAAGCCCGGATTCATCACCGCGATGCGCTTCACGCCTTCCTTTGCCAGCCGTTCGACGGTTTTGTCTGTATAGGGCTGCAACCATTCTTCCGGCCCGAAGCGGGACTGGAAGGTGATCATCAGTTTTTCCTTGGAAAGACCGAGTTTCTCGCGCAGCAGCCGGGCCGTCTTCTGGCAGTGGCAGTGATAGGGATCGCCTTTTTTGAAATAGGATTGCGGGATGCCATGGAAGGAGGTGAGGATCACCTCCGGCTCCCAGTCGAGGCCGGCAAGATGGGTCGTCACCGAATTGGCGAGCGCATCAATATAGGCGGGATCATCATGATAGGGCGGCACGGTCCGGATTGCCGGCTGCCAGCGCATCTTCAAAAGCGCCTCAAAAACCTTGTCGTTGACGGTGGCCGTGGTTGAGGCCGAATATTGCGGGTAGAGCGGGAAGACGAGGATTTTCTCGCAGCCGGCCGACTTCAATGCGTCAAGACGGGCCGCGATCGAAGGCGTGCCATAGCGCATTGCCCAGTCAACGACCAGTGCCGGACGGTCGGCAAAATGGGCGGCCAGTTTTTCGGCCTGGTTGCGTGTATAGGTCCTCAGATAGCTTTCGTTCAGATCCTTGTTCCAGATCGTCTCATAGGCTTTGCCGACTTTGCCGGGACGGCGTGACAGCACGATACCATAGAGGATCGGGTACCAGAGCCAGCGCGGCCATTCGATCACGCGTTTGTCGGTGAGGAATTCTTCGAGATAGCGCCGCATAGAACGGTAATCGGTTCCGTCCGGCGTACCGAGATTGACAAGAAGGACACCGACCTTGCCAAAGGCGACGGTGGGGTGATTGTCCGGCCAGGCTGAATGGATCTCTGACATTACGCTCCTCTGATGTCGGCCCGGCATGCGCAGCGGGCTTGGTACACCCTTATATAGGAAGGTGGAGCGTTACTTGAAGTCGCGGCGAAGGTTTCCTCCTGCGGCAATCGGCCCGGGTTGAAATTGCCGGAAGAAGGCATCTCTGAAAATGCACAAAACCCGGCCGAGGGGAGGGCCGGGCTTCGTGTTTTCGGACAAGCGGGGGGAGGTCAGAACTTGTCCGGCTTTGACGTCCGTTCACCTGAACCAAAGGCGATGCAGGGGGAATATCGCGCGATGGGCTTGAACGGGCGTTAACTGGGCCTTCAGTCGATAATATCCGCGTCGAATGCTACGACGGCATCATCGGCAACAGGGCTTTCGGCAGCCATTTCAACGATGCTGCTTTCATTCTCAATTGGCATCAGGCTGGCGTTTCTAGAGGCAATCTCGGTGGCAAAAGCATCAGAAGCAACGAAGGAAACGAGAGCCAGCGAAGCGGTCAGTTTCATCATGACAGACTCCATATCGGCTAAAATTGTTCAACTGATTAACTAAATAGGCCTCGTTTTGCGTTTCGACAAGAGCTGAATCGTGATCACAATGTTAACAATCGGCAAGATTCAGATTTGACTGATTATTCTGAAATGCCTGAAAACGGGCGTCTACGAAAAAGGCCCGGCTGCAGCAGCAACCGGGCCTTTTGATTTCTGACAAGCCCTAGCCCGTTCTCTAACGTCATGCCTGTGCTTGGTCCACAGGCATCCAGCCGACGCGCGTCCGTGCGGCGAAAGACTCTGCTTATTCAAATTCTTAAGAGTATGGATCCCCGTGACAAGCACGGGGATGACGACGGAGGCGATGGCTATTCCACCCCAAACAGACAAGCTGAATGACTTTGTCGGCAAGCTGAGGGCCCGGCTGCAGCAGCAACCGGGCCCTTTGAAAATCATCAACCGAACAGCCTATTTGGAAACATCCGTGATCCGGCCATCAATCGCCGGTGTGTAGGGGCTGTTGGCGCCGATATAGGCTGCAACGGCATCTTCGAGATTGGGGCCGAAGTCATAGGCATTCATGCCCTTTTCGGCAAAAATCGAATATCCGTCGCCACCGGCGCGCATGTAATTGTTGCTGACAACGCCATAAACGGTGTCTGGCTCGATCGGGCTGAAATCGCCGTCGCCATCGGTATCGACTTCGACAGAGACGATCCGGCTGCCCGGTGCCTTGGTGGAGTCATAAGTGTAGTTCAGGCCCGAGACTTGCGGATAACGGCCGGCGCCGTCTTCGATCTGGGACAGGCCATTTTCGAGCGCTGCGACGACATCCGACCCCTTGAGCTGGAATGTGGCGATGGTGTTCTGGAAGGGCAGAACCGTCAGCACGTCACCCATGGTCACGGTGCCGGCGCCAATCGATGCCCTGACGCCGCCGCCGTTCTGGATGGCTATGGTGATCCCCTGATCGGCAACGCGATCCAGCATGGCATCGGCAACCAGATCGCCCATCGGGCACTCGGCAGCGCGGCATACAGTGCGGTCACCAACGATTTCGGCTGTCGCCTCGCCGACGATCTTTTTCTTGATCTCGGTGAGCGGGCCATTCAGCTCCTCGACCCGCGCGGCGATTGCCTCATCCGGTTGGAAGCTCGCATCCAGCAGTATAGGGTCGCCGGATGCGGCAGTAACCACGCCGTTGTCATCGAAGGTGACATTCAGGTCGCCGAGATATTTCGAATAGGCATAGGCGGTGACGATTGGCACCTCAACGCCCGCCGGGTTCGTGACCTTGGTCGGGTATGGGCCGGCGGCCTTGTCGTCAGTGTTCGACAGAAGCGTATGGGAATGACCGCCGACGATGACGTCGATACCATCGACCTGCGCGGCAATTTCCTGATCGCGCGGATAGCCGACATGCGACAGAAGGATGATCTTGTTGACGCCCTCGGCCTCAATTTCGCTGACAGCTTTTTTCAGATAGGCGATATCGTCTTCAAAGGTGATTGTCGGGCCGGGAGACGAGGTCTCGCCGGTATCGGTGGCGAGAACTGAAACGATGGCGACCTTCTCACCGCCAATATCCTTGATGACATAGCCCTTGTATTTGTCCTTCAGGATACTGTCGTCCGTCGGAACGGTGTTTCCTGAGATAATCGGAAAATCGACGGCATCGATAAGCTTGAGCAGTTCTTCCGGGCCATCGTCGAACTCGTGGTTTCCAATCGCCATGGCGTCATAGCCCATGGCATTCATGAATTCGGCAACCGGGCCGGATTTGTACTGGGTGTAAAAAAGCGACCCCTGAAACTGATCGCCTGCATCCAGAAGCAGGACATTCTGCCCGGAAAGACCGGCTCTGGTCTGGTCGATTGCGGTTTTCAGGCGTGCAACGCCGCCAAAGCACTCGCCCGCAGCATCGTCTTCCGGTGCGCAGGTCGAATCATATTTCGTGATTGGCTCGATACGGGAATGAAGATCATTGGTGTGCAGGATGTTGAGCTGATATTCGGCAAAGGCCGATCCTGCAGAGATGGCAAGGGCGGACACACCAACAAGCGCCGCGGCAAAGATTTTCGTCATGGAAAGCTCCTCTTGATCAGGGGAAAGAGCGAAATCCGGTCTCCGGCCAGCCCCCTCGGACAGGCCGCCGTTTCCCTCCAGAACCGGATCTGTTTTACGCCCTGAATATGACGGTACTTCCCTGCCAGGCGTCAAGCGATGAATTGGTCCGTCGTTATCTTTGCCGCGAAATTTCAGCGCGTTATCGTTTTCCGGCAGATCCGTGTCGCCAGGAGGCAAAAGAAAACCCCGGCAAAAGCCGGGGTCGTAAAACAGAACCAGCAAGAGGCAGGTAATCAGTCCTTGGCGCGTTCCACATAGGAGCCGTCTTCGGTAAGGATGACGACACGGGTGCCGGCCGTGACATGCGGCGGCACCATGGTGCGCACGCCGTTCGACAGCATGGCAGGCTTGTAGGACGACGACGCCGTCTGGCCCTTGACGACCGGTTCGGTCTCGGTGATTTCCAGCGTGACATGGCGCGGCAGTTCCAGCGAGATCGGGTTGCCCTCATGGATCGAGAGCACGACCGCCATGCCTTCCGACAGGTAGGAGGCGGCATCGCTGACATCGTCCGCGCTCATGGTCACCTGGTCGTAGCTTTCCGGGTTCATGAAGTGGAAGCCTTCGCCATCCGAATAGAGAAAGGTGAAGTTGCTGTCTTCCACGAAGGCGCGCTCGACCTGCTCGGTCGTTTTCCAGCGCTCCGAAACCTTCACGCCATCGGCGATGCGGCGCATATCCACCTGGGTGACGGGCGTGCCCTTGCCGGGGTGGAAATTCTGGGCGGTGAGAACGACATAGAGCCTGCCGTCGACATCGACGACATTGCCCTTGCGCAGCGAAGAGGCGATGACCTTGACCATGAGACTTCCTTGTAACGTCGGCGCGATCTGCTTATTGGATCAGCAACGCGGCCCGCAAAACTTAAAACCTGGGCGGGGACTAACGCAAAACGGAAAGAAATTCCAGCCTGCAAAGCCCGTGAACGACAGAAAGCAGCTTAAATGAGCGAAGTTAAGCCTTCTCAATGGTGGCATCCGGACCGGCATGCCGATCGCCGCCCCATTCTTATGGCGCGCAATCGCATCGAGGCCGGTCTTAGACTGTATTTCGCCAATGAGGATTTTGTCGGTGTCGATGTGCCGGCACTGCAGATATCACCCGGCAATGAGACCCATCTTCACGCCTTTGCCACCGATATGATCGGCAATGACGGGCAGCCGCAGCGCCGCTATCTGCACACATCGCCCGAATTCACCGCCAAGAAGCTTCTGGCGGCTGGCGAAAGACGCATTTTCGCCTTCGGCCATGTCTGGCGCAACCGCGAGCGTGGACCGCTGCATCATCCCGAATTCACCATGGTGGAGTGGTATCGCGCCGAAGAACCCTATCAGCGCCTGTTTGAGGACTGCTGTGCGATCATGCGGATGGCCGCCGATGCTGCGGGTGTGACGGCATTCAACTGGCGCGGTATTGGCTGCGATCCCTTTGCCGAACCGGAGCGCCTCAGCGTTGCCGATGCCTTTCTCCGTCATGCCGGGATCGATCTTCTTGCAACGATCGCGCCCGATGGCACGACAGATCGCAGCCGCCTTGCCGCGGGGCTCACAGGCGCCGGTATTGCCTTTGCCGAGGATGACACCTGGTCGGACCTCTTCACCCGCGTTCTGGTCGAGCGCATCGAACCGCATCTTGGTCATGGAAGGCCGACTTTCCTGGATCGCTATCCAGCACCCGAGGCCGCTCTGGCGCGCAAGGATGCCGCCGATCCGCGTGTCTCGGAACGGTTTGAGCTTTATGTATCGGGCGTGGAGCTGGCCAACGGTTTCGGCGAATTGACGGATCCTGAGGAACAGCGCCGTCGCTTTGAAGCGGATATGGCCGAGAAGCAGCGCATTTATGGCGAAACCTACCCGCTGGATGAGGATTTTCTCGCCGCCCTGTCATTCATGCCGGAGGCCAGCGGCATTGCGCTTGGCTTTGAGCGGCTGGTGATGCTGGCGACCGGTGCCCGGCGCATCGAGGATGTGTTGTGGGCACCGGTTGCCGAATAGCTGGATCATGCTCAGCCGTTGCAGCTGGTTCTGTCCGTATCGGGATCGTTCAGGATTGGCTCCAGTGTGCGCAACTGCTGGCTGCCGCCATCGCGGGGATTGGGCTGGATGATCATCGGCGTGCCCTTTTGCCACCAGTCGCCGCTGGCCCAGTAGGCCCAGCCAACCCAGGCCTTGGGATCGTTGTGGATGATATCAACCATCTGCTTCAGCCCTATCAGGCAGTTCAGGCCATCGGTCGTGCCAAACTCACCGAGAAAACCCTGAGCATTGTTGGCATTGAGCCAGTCGGTAAACTGTTTCAGGCTGTCGACAGCGCCGGTGATATTGGTGCAGTCAGCCGCTTTGCCTGAATAATCGCTGTCGGTATATTGATGGACTTCATAGGCAAAATTGTTGCTGGTATCGACAACACCGGTCATCACCGAGGCATTGGACGGGCCGTAAAAGGTCTGTTCCCAGCTATGTGCACCGGTCCATGCTGTACCGGGCACGAGCAGGAAATTGCCGGCACCGATCGTTCTGATGGCGCTGATGGCAGCGTTGGCAGCCGTCAGCCAGTCATTGGCCTCAATGTCGTAGGGCTCGTTCATCAGCCCGTAGATCACACCGTCATCATTGGCAAAGACAGCGCCGAGCCGCTTCCAGAAATCGGCGAAGGCTTCGACCGGCACCTGCGGACTGCCGATCAGATTGCCATAGTAGCGGGCATAATTATGCGGATCGAGAATGATCGCCATATTATATTTATGCGCCAGCTTCACCGTATCGCGGATCCGGTTCAGTTCATCGGCATCGAGCGATTGCATGAGTGTGGGCTGCAGCCGCTCCCACAAAAAGGGAAGGCGGATCGTATTGAATTTTGCATCGGCAAATTTCTCGATCACCGCTTCTGTCGGATAGATATAGCCGGTGCCATAGGCATCGCCCGGAACGCCGAATTCGGCGCTGGCCAGATTGATCCCGCGCAGGCTCATCTCACAGGCTGCCGCCGATGAAAACGGCGCAAAGGCCAATGCTGCGGCAAGCGCCATATGTGCAAATTTCCGGTAATGTCTCAAAGGGAAGGTCCATGGCCGAAATCCCGTGGGCATCGTTTACTCCATCTCAGCCCGAAATGTCCGGGCAAACTTACTCAAAAAGAATAGTCGAAAGAAAAGGTCAAATAAATGTGAAAGCGGTGTCTTTTTTGCTGATCCCAACGCAGGAAAATGACGGTGACACGCATTTTCACGTCGCGGACGTGGCTGCCTGTCCAGACCTTGCCATGTTTGATGGGGCTGTAAAGCCACATCGGGCGGTCTTGCGGTTGCAAGCCTGATTGCGATGTTCTAGAGCGGATTGCCGCCATGTCGGGCGGGTTTAGATGGGACCTGAAATGAAGAACTATGTCTTGACCGTAACCTGCCGTTCCACCCGTGGGATCGTGGCCGCCATTTCCGGCTATCTGGCCAATGAGGGTTGCAACATCGTCGACAGTTCGCAGTTTGACGATCTTGAGACCGGCAAGTTCTTCATGCGTGTCAGCTTCATTCCGGAGACAGGCGCCAGTCTGGAGAGCCTCCGGGAGGGCTTTGAGGCGGTCGCTGCGCCTTTTGAAATGAATTTCAAATTGCATGATGGCGAGCATCGCATCAAGACGCTGATCATGGTTTCGCGTTTCGGTCACTGCCTGAATGACCTGCTTTACCGCTGGCGCATTGGTGCTCTGCCGATCGATATTGTCGGCGTCGTGTCGAACCATCTCGATTATCAGAAGCTCGTCGTCAATCATGATATCCCCTTCTATCATATTCCGGTGCGCAAGGAGACCAAGGCGGCGGCAGAGGAAAAGCTGCTGGAGCTTGTCGATGAAACCGGGGCCGAACTCGTCGTGCTGGCGCGCTACATGCAGATCCTGTCCGACAGGCTTTGCGAGCGCATGGAAGGTCAGGTGATCAATATTCACCACTCCTTCCTGCCGTCCTTCAAGGGTGCCAATCCTTACAAGCAGGCCTATCAGCGCGGCGTGAAGCTGATCGGGGCGACAGCGCATTATGTCACACCCGCGCTGGATGAAGGCCCGATCATTGAGCAGGAGACGGTGCGCATCACCCATGCCCAGAGCGCGGATGATTATGTTGCGCTTGGTCGCGATGTCGAGGCTTTGGTTCTGGCCCGCGCCGTCCATGCCCATATTCATCACCGCGTCTTCATCAATGGCAACCGCACGGTTGTCTTCCCGCCTTCGGCCGGTTCCTATGCTTCGGAACGTATGGGCTGAGCTATTTACGGGTAAAAAAATGTAAACCTTAGGGTTGTATTTGTACGAGGGGGTGGGTTTTTCTGTCGGCGCCCTCTTGTTATGATTGGCCTTGCGCCTATTTTCTCCGCTGAACGGGCGGAGCGAATTTCCGACTGTCCAAAAAATTAAAATTTTCTTTTAGGATTTGCCGGGTTTTTGACAATTTTCCGAAAGAAATCCGTCACACAGACGATTTACAATTCTGTTCGTGGCGCGTGGTTCGGTCTATAAAGAACCATGTGAACCGCCGTCGAAACGACTGCAAGAGGGAGCGCTTGATGTCTACCATGATGCGCAAAATATCGATTCCGTGCACCTTCCGTCGCCGGAATACCATGCGAATGTGCTGTCTTCAGCTTACGAAATAATCGCAGGAAACTCCTCAAGGTTGAAAATCGAAAGGGCGGGCTGTCGCTTGGCGATGGCCGGATACGTTCATGAAAAAGCAGATGGTGGAATATGCCGGGCAACCGGTGGGAATTGTCGTGCCCGATGACGGGCGGTTGCGCTTTGTCGCGGTGAAATTTCATGTTCATGGGCTTGATGGCCGGATTTATGACACGATGGATGATCTGCGCCGTGCGATCATGGCACATGTCGGCAAGGGCACTGTCGAGGGAATATCGCTGCCTGCGGCCGGCTGAAATCATGTTTTTTCGCCCCGTCCGGCGAAAGAAGTCTGTGAAGATCGTCAGCACTTCCTATATGTTTTTCTGAGCATCTGAGGAATGCGCATTTCTCGTGATGGAACTGACAGGGCAGCTTGCGCATTTCCCAGTTAGGTTGCCAGTTTCAACGACGGAGAAAGAACATGGTTGCAGCAAAAGCGACGGCGAAGGATACGGGCGAAACGGCCAAGACCACGCCTGAGGATATCCAGCTTCAGATCGATCAGCTCCGCGACGATATCGCCAAGCTGACCAAGGTGATTGGCGACCTCGGCACGGAAAAGGCAGCAGAGGCCAAGGCGCGCGCCGAAGAGGGCGTGGCATCCGCCAAGGCGCGGGCCGAACGCATTCGTGATGAGGCCTATGCGGCAACCCAGGACGCCTATGAACGCGCCCGGGAGGAGGCAATTTCCTTTGAGGAAGAGGTCGAGGAGCGGATCCGCATGAAGCCGATCCAGTCGGTTGCCATTGCTGCCAGCATTGGTTTTCTGGCCGCGCTCTTTACCCGGCGCTGAGCCATGAATCGCATCATCGACCTTGCGGCCATTGCGCTCAGCTTGGATGGGCGAACCCTTGGCCGTGCGGCACGACGCAATGCCATTGCCGGCGCGATCATTTTCGTCCTGCTTCTCTCAGCCTATGGCTGGGGCGTTGCCGCGCTTGCCATCTGGCTTTCGACAAAGCTCGGTGCGCTGGGCGCGGTGTTGACCCTGGCGCTTGCCTCTCTGGCGCTGGCGCTTTTTGCGCTCGTCTGGCTCATGCTGATGAACCGGGCGGACAAGCTGCGTTATGAGGAGGCCCGTATCGCCAATGCCGAAATGCTGAGCGGCATTCTTGGGCTGTTCCCGGCGATCATCAGGGAAAGGCCGATTTCCGGCCTGGCCGCCATCGCCGGCCTTGCCTTTCTGTTCACCCGCAATGCGACGGGTAAAAAGCGCCGGGACAGCTGATCCCGGCCTTCGTCTTTCTGACGGACCGCATGGACCGTTCGTTGCCGGTCCGCTAGTCTTGATATTCATTTTGGGCCGCGCCTTCCGCGCCGGTCTCGTTCACTGCAGTCTCAAAGAGGAGGGGACGTGGCATCTGCCGCGCAAGACAGGTCATGGCACAATCGGCAAGAACAGGGCAGGATCTGCCCAAACGTGCATTTGGCAGGACGGATATGAAGATCACCCGCACCGGTTTCGGCGCCTGGGCGATCGGTGGTGGCGACTGGGCCTCCGGCTGGGGCGATCAGGATGACAGCGCATCAATTGCTGCCATTCGTCGCGCCGTGGCACTTGGTGTCAACTGGATCGATACGGCTGCCGTTTATGGCCTCGGCCATTCAGAGGATGTGGTGCGGCGCGCGCTTGCTGATATTCCTTTGTCCGAACGGCCTTATGTCTTCACCAAATGCGGTGTTGTCTGGGATGAGGCTGATCATGCCGCCCCGCCAAAGCGGATCGGCCATCCCGATAGTCTGAGGCGCGAACTGGAAGCTTCGCTGAAACGTCTTGGCGTCGAACAGATCGATCTCTACCAGGTCCACTGGCCCTCCGGCGATGTGCCGCTGGCAGATTATTGGGGTACGCTGTGCGAGATGCGTCGCGAAGGCAAGGTCAGGGCCGCCGGTCTTTCCAACCATTCCGTTGCCGAGCTGGAAGCGGCCGAAGCCATCGGCCATGTCGATACGCTGCAGCCGCCGTTTTCGGCAATCCGTCGCGATAGCGGTGAACAATTGCTGCCCTGGTGCCTGGAGAATCAGACCGGCGTGATCTGCTATTCGCCAATGCAGGCCGGGCTTCTGACCGGGCGTTTCAGCAAGGAACGTGCCGAAAGCCTGCCGGAGAATGACTGGCGCCGCAACAATCAGCAGTTCAACGGTGAAAAGCTTGCCGCCAATCTGGCGCTGGCCGATGCGCTGAAGCCGGTCGCCGAACGTCATGGCGTCAGCCAGGCAGCGGTTGCCATCGGCTGGGTTCTGGCCTGGCCGGGACTGACCGGCGCCATTGTCGGGGCACGCGCGCCCGAACAGATCGATGGCTGGATCGACGCAGCTTCGCTGGAGCTGACGGATGAGGATATGGCGGAAATTGCCGCTGCCATTAAAAAGACCGGCGCCGGAACCGGCCCCGTTTTGCCGAAGGGCTGAATGGCCTTTCCCGGAAATATTGCCTGAAGGAGACTATCATGAGCGAGATCGCAATGATCAACGGTATTCCGCAGCTTGGTTTCGGCACCTGGAAACGCAAGGGAGATGAGGGCTATCAGGCGCTGATCGCTGCACTTGAGGCGGGCTACCGCCATGTCGACACGGCGCAGATCTATGAAAACGAGGCCGAGGTGGGACAGGCGCTTGGCGATTTCGGTCTGCCGCGCGAGGAAATGTTCATTACGACCAAGGTCTGGCCGGATCACTATGGTGCCGGCAAGATGATGCCGAGCGTTCATGAAAGTCTCGAAAAACTCAAGGTCGATCATGTCGACCTGCTGTTGCTGCACTGGCCTTCAAAGCATGGCGAGGTGCCGCTTGAAACCTATGTCAGCCAGCTGGCCGAGGTCTATGATGCCGGGCTCGCCAAGCGGATCGGCGTTTCGAATTTCACCAAAGCGCTGATTGCCGAGACAGAGACATTGCTCGGGGATCGCAAGATCGCCACCAATCAGGTCGAATGCCATGTCTTCATGAACAACCGCCCGATTGCCGATTTCTGCGCAGAGCGCAACATCCCGATCACCGCCTATTCACCTCTGGCGCAGGGCAGGGTGAAGGATGATCCGGTGTTGAACGAGATCGCCAAAGCGCATGGCGTTTCCGCCGGTGCTGTCGCGCTCGCCTATCTCCTGCATCTGGGCATCATCGCCATTCCCACATCGAGCAACAGAAGCCGCGCGGCGGAGAACCTGGCGGCTGCCGATATCAGCCTGTCTGCGGCAGAAATGGAACGACTCAAGGGCCTCGACAGCGGCGCACGCATTGTCAGCCCGGAATGGGGCCCGACCTTCGACTGAGGTTATGAAAATTTAGCAGCACTCGCCTTAGTGTGCTGCTAAACATTTGTTTTTTAACAGGAAAATTTATTTATCAATTGATGCCGCCGGGAAAATACGGCAGGCTTGGCAAATGTCAACATGAAACGGAAGCCTTGCTTCTGAGAAAAAGGGGACATCTGCATGCATCTGGCATCTGAACGTGAATTGCTTGTCGCAGGCTACGGCCTGACCACCGCGCATATCCTTTATCGCCTTCCTGATTTCGAAACGTTGCTGCAAAGCTTCATCTGGCAAAACTACGACGTCGCGCCGGATTTTCCCGCAATGCGTAAATTCCTGAAATTCTGGGAAGAAAATCTCGATGGACCGCTGCATTCGGTGCGTTATACGCATCAGCGGCTGATTGGTC
Source organism: Martelella alba (assembly GCF_006516955.1). Taxonomy (GTDB): domain Bacteria; phylum Pseudomonadota; class Alphaproteobacteria; order Rhizobiales; family Rhizobiaceae; genus Martelella; species Martelella alba. The sequence continues at coordinate 382,539 of NZ_VHLG01000004.1, read as the reverse complement.
CGGATGAATGCCAGCAGCTCTCAGGGGAGCTGACCCTTCACTGAAACCGCCCGGCAATCAGCGGGCGTTCCGCAGGCTTCTCATCGCTGAGCGTATAAGCTGCAATGATGTCGGCTTCGCCCTGATGGGCGTCATCGTCGTTGCGGGCATGAACAAGGGCGAGCGGATCGCCCTTCTCCACAAAGCTGCCGAGCGGCAGCAGGCAGGAAAAGCCGACGCAATGGTCAATCCTGTCCTGGGGACGGGTGCGGCCGCCGCCAAGAGCGACAACGCTCATCCCGACGGCCCGGGCATCGACGCGTGAGAGATATCCGGCCCTGGGGGCTGAGGCCGCACGCGTGACCGGTGACAGGCCGAGATGGAGTTCGGGCCGCTCGACAAAATCATGCGGGCCGCCAAGGGCCGTGACCATGCGGGCGAAATGGTCGAGTGCCGATCCATTGGCCAGAACCCGGCGCGCCAGCGCTTCGGCTTCGCCAAGCGTCGGGGCGAGGCCCGCACCGGCAATCATCTCGGCTGCAAGGGCAATGGTGACGGCTTCAAGCCGTGAGCCCGTCTTCTCGCCCTTGAGGAAGGCGAGCGCATTGCGCACTTCCACGGCATTACCGGCGGAATCGGCAAGCGGCTCGTTCATGTCGGTGATCAGCGCCGTCGTTTTCAGCCCGGCGCCATTGGCGACCTCGACCAGAAGACGGGCAAGCTCTGCCGCCTTTTCCGGCGTGTCCATGAAAGCGCCGCTCCCGCTCTTGACGTCAAGAACCAGTGTCTGGAGACCGGCGGCGAGTTTCTTGGACAGGATCGAGGCGACGATCAGCGGCATGGATTCCACCGTCGCCGTTACATCGCGGATGGCATAGAGCCTGCGGTCGGCCGGGGCCAGGTCGCTGGTCTGGCCGATGATCGCCGCGCCGGTTTCAGCCACAACCTTGCGGAACAGTGTCTCATCCGGCGTTGTATTGTAGCCGGGGATGGATTCAAGCTTGTCGAGCGTGCCGCCGGTGGCGCCGAGACCGCGCCCGGAAATCATCGGCACGGCAAGGCCGGCGGCAGCGGCAATCGGCGCCAGCATCAACGAGACATTGTCGCCAATACCGCCGGTTGAATGCTTGTCGGCGATCGGCCGGTCGCTCTTCGCCCAGGTCAGCTCATCGCCGCTGTCACGCATGGCTTTGGTCAGCGCCACGGTCTCGGCACGGTTCATGCCGCTGAAATAGACCGCCATGGCAAAGGCTGCCGCCTGGCCTTCGGTGACGCTTTCATCGCTCAGCCCGGTGATGAAAGCGGCGATTTCGCCCTCATCAAGCGTCAGGCCATCGCGTTTCCGGCGAATGGTCTCCTGCGGCAGCATCGCTGTCAGTATCCGCCGGAAATGGCGGTCGACTGGCGGCCATCGAGAATGTTGAGAATATCGGTCATCAGGCTTGAAGCGCCGAAGCGGAACGTTGACGGCAAGACCCAGCCTTCGCCCATCACCGTTTCGGCAAGGCTGAGATAGAGCCTGGCATCAGCCACACTGGAAATGCCGCCAGCGGGCTTGAAGCCGACCCGGCGTTCGGTGTTGCGGATCACGCCGAGCATGATATCGGCAGCCTCAAGCGTGGCGTTGATGGCCACCTTGCCGGTCGAGGTCTTGATGAAATCCGCCCCTTCCTCGATGGCAATTTCGGCAGCACGGCGAATGAGTGCGGCATCGCCAAGCTCGCCGGTCTCCAGAATCACCTTCAGCAGAACGGGTTCGCGGCACTGGAAGCGGATGGCGCGCACCATCTCGCTGACAGCCCATTCATTGCCGGCCTTCAGCTTTTCGTAGGGGATGACGAGGTCGATCTCGTCCGCCCCGTCGCGGATGGCGCGTTCGGTCTCTTCCTCGACTTCGGACAAGGGCAGGTTGCCACCGGGGAAATTCACCACGGTTGCGATCTTGATCATATGGTCATCGCCGAGCATCTGGCGGGCGAGCGCGACAAAGCGCGGCCAGATGCAGATTGCCGCTGTCGGACCGTAGGGCGAATGGGCGCGGGCCACCAGATCCTTGATATCAGCGTCTGTGCACTCATCCTGCAGATTGGTCAGATCGAGCAGCGAAAGCGAGACAGACGCGGTCTGCTGCAGACTGGGATTATTCATGGTGTTATCCCCCTAGAGCCTGTTTCAGGATGGCTGTCAGCTTCAGACCGCCGACAGGCGCCATTTCCTTTGTTTCATCATGACCGAGTTCGCCGGCCGTCATACCGGCTCCGAAATTGGTAATCACCGAGGCCGCGGCAACCTTGAGGCCAAGGAAGCGGGCGAGAATGACCTCCGGCACGGTCGACATGCCGACGGCATCGGCGCCGAGTATCCGTGCCATGCGAATTTCAGCCGGCGTTTCGAAGCTCGGACCGGAAAACCACATATAGACGCCTTCGGCAAGGTCAATGTCGCATGTTCGCGCTGCCTTGCGCAAGCTTTCGCACAAGTCGGTATCATAGGCATGCGTCATGCCGACGAAACGATGATCGGATTTTTCGCCGATCAGCGGGTTCATGCCCGAATAATTGATGTGATCGGACAGCAGCATCACCGCACCTGGCGGCATGTCGTCGCGCAGCGAACCGGCTGCATTGGTGAGAACAAGATTTTTCACCCCGAGGGCGGTAAGGGTCTGAAGCGGCACGCGCATGGCATCGGCCTGGCCCTGCTCGTAATAATGCACCCGCCCGGACAGGACGATTACGGGCGTACCGGCAAGCGTGCCTGCAATCAGCCGGGCCGCATGGCCGCTGACATGGCTTAGCGGAAAACCCGGAAGATCGGCGAAATCAAAGCTTTTCGGTTCTTCGATCTCGGCTGCAAGCCCGCCGAGGCCCGAGCCGAGAATAAGCGCTGTCTGGGCCGAAAAGCCGCCGAGCGCGCGGCGAAGCGTGTCGGCAGCTGTGGTCATCCGATCGCACCGGTCTCAAAGACATGCGGCAGCAGTTCCGCAATCGTCATCTCTTTGGCAACGCCACCGTCATCACACAGATAGATCCGCGTTTCGGTATCGGCAAACTCGGCAATCTTCTGCCGACAGCCGCCGCAGGGCGGGCAAAGTGCCAGTTTCGGCGCATAAACGGCAATACCGGCGATCTTCTTCGCCCCGCCCATGATCATGTGGCCGATGGCGACGCCCTCGGCACATAGCCCCTCGGGAAAGGCAAGATTTTCGATATTGGCACCGGCATAGAGGATGCCGTCATCGGCAAGAATGGCCGCACCGACGGAGAATTTCGAATAGGGCGCATAGGCTTTGCTGCTTGCAGCCTTTGCCGCTTTGAACAGCGTCTCGGTGGTGTTCATCTCAACGCTCCTTGGTATAGGGCTGGCCGCTCGCCTTGGGCGGGCGAGACACGCCGATAAAGCCGGCCAGAAGCACGCAGGTCAGGATATAGGGCAGGGACTGGAACACCTGCACCGGCACCACGCCGATCAGCGGCAGCGGCTTGCCCTGCATGAAATTGGAAAAGGCATCGAGAAAGCCAAACAGAAGGCAGGCAAACATCACCGGAACCGGCTTCCATTTGGCAAACACAAGCGCTGCCAGTGCGATATAGCCCTTGCCGGCCGACATGTCCTTGACGAAGGCGGCGGACTGGGCAATCGACAGATAGGTTCCGGCAAAGCCGCCCATGAAACCGGCGAGCACCAGTGCCTGATAGCGTTGCAGCGTCACCGAAATGCCGGCGGTATCGACGGCGCCGGGATTTTCGCCGACGGCGCGGAGCCTGAGGCCGAAGCGCGTGCGGAACAGGATCCACCAGGCGATCGGCACGGCCGCAAAAGCCATATAGGTCAGGATGTTATGGCCGGAGATCACCTGGGCATAGAGCGGGCCGATGAAGGGGACATCCTTGATGGCATCCGCACCGGGCAGGGTAATGCCGGTGAAGCGGGCATCATTGCTGACCGACGGTGTGCGCCCGCCCTGATGGAACCAGGCATTGCCGAGCACGACGGTAAGCCCGGCCGCAACGAAATTGAGCGCCACGCCGGAAACCACCTGATCGCCGCGATGGGTGATCGAGGCAAAGCCGTGCACCAGCGAGAAGCAGATGGAAATGAGGATGCCTGCGCCGAGCCCGGCCCAGGCGGAACCGGTGAGATAGGCGACAACGGCCGAGGCGAAGGCCGATGCCAGCATCTTGCCCTCAAGGCCGATATCGACAATGCCGGCGCGTTCGGAAAACAGGCCCGCAAGGGCCGTGAAGATCAGCGGAACCGAGAGACGGATGGTGGAGGCAAGGACGCTGATGAAGATTTCGTAGTGTTCCATGATGCTCACCTCACGCCTTGGTCAGTCGCAGATAGGTGCGGATGATCGCCGGTCGGAACATGTGTTCCAACGCACCGGCAAACAGGATCACCAGACCCTGGATCACGATGATCATGTCGCGGGTGATCGCCGGTACCTCGAAGTTGAGATCGGCGCCACCCTGATAAAGCGCGCCGAAGAGGAAGGCCGCAAGAATGATGCCGATCGGGTGGTTGCGGCCCATCAGCGCCACGGCGATGCCGACAAAGCCGGCGCCTGAGACGAAATCGACCTGCAGGCGCTGCGAGGCGCCCATCACCACATTGAGTGACATCATACCGGCGAGCCCGCCGGAAATCAGCATGGTCAGGATCACGGTGCGAACATAGGGAATGCCGGCATAGACGGCAGCGGACGGCGAGGCGCCGAGCGTGCGGATCTCATAGCCGAATTTGGTTCTCCAGATCAAAAGCCAGACGAGAAAGGCCATGGCGAGCGCGATCAGGAATGACACGTTGAAGGGCGCAGGACCAAGCTTCAGCCCGAACAGCGCCATCAGCCAGCCAAGATCGGGCAATTGCCCGCCGGGCAGGAAGGTCCGGGTTTCCGGCGACATCCGGCCGGGAACCTTCAGCACATTGACGAGCAGATAGACCATCAGCGTCGCGGCGATGAAGTTGAACATGATCGTGGTGATGACGATATGGCTGCCGCGGGTGGCCTGCAGCCAGGCCGGAATGAAGGCCCAGGCCGCGCCGAAGGCGGCCGATGCAACGATCGCGAAAGGCATGGTAACATACCACGGCACGTAGTGATCAAGCGCCAGCGCCACCAATGCCGCACCAAGACCGCCGACATAGGCCTGACCTTCGGAACCGATATTGAACAGACCCGCCTTGTAGGCAACGGCGACCGAAAGCCCGGTAAAGATGAAGCTCGTTGCGTAGAACAGGGTGAAGCCCAGCCCCATGCCGGAACCGACGGCGCCCTGAACCATGATCTTCAGTGCGTAGAACGGGTTAACCCCGATGATGAAGATGACAATGCCGGAAATGAAGAAGGCGAAGAGGAGGTTTACGAGCGGGATCAGCGCATAATTGATCCAGCCGGGAATGCTTTTACTGTCAGTACTCATCTCGTCCTCACGCCGCGATGCCGGCCATCATCAGGCCCAGTTGCTGTTCTTCGGCATCCGGCGTCTTCTCGCCGACAATGCTGCCGGCAAACATCACCAGAATCCGGTCGGAGAGCGAACGGATCTCGTCGAGTTCCACCGAGACCAGCAGCACCGCCTTGCCGGCATCGCGCATATCGATGATCCGGCGATGAATGAATTCGATCGCACCGATATCGACACCGCGTGTCGGCTGGCCGATCACCAGAATATCGGGATCGCGCTCGATTTCGCGGGCAACGACGATTTTCTGCTGATTGCCGCCGGAGAAATTGGCGGTCTTGAGCGTCGGCGATGGCGGGCGGATATCGTATTTCTCGATCTTGTCGCGCGCATCCTTCAGGACCGCGCGGCGATCCAGCATGCCGGCTTTGCCGTAGCGCTGATCATTGTGATAGCCGAGGATTGCGTTTTCCTGCTCCTCGAAGGGCAGGACGAGGCCCATATGGTGACGGTCTTCCGGAATATGGGCAAGGCCGAGCCTGCGCATCAGCGCCGGGTCGGGGCGTTCCAGCTTGCGGCCATTGACATAGATTTCGCCGGAATGGGGCTTGCGGATACCGGCAATGGCTTCCAGCAGTTCCGACTGGCCATTGCCGGCAACACCGGCAATGCCGACAAGCTCACCGGCGCGCACATCAAAGGAGACATTGTCGACCATGGTGACGCCGCGCATATCTTTGACGGTGAGATTGCGCACCGAAAGCAGCACTTCGCCCGGATTGGCGGGGCCCTTGTCGACATGCAACAGCACGCGGCGGCCGACCATCAGCTCGGCCAGTTCTTCCACCGTGGTCTCGGCGGTTTTACGGGTTGCCACCATCTCGCCGCGGCGCATGACCGAGACATTGTCGGTGATCGCCATGATTTCGCGCAGCTTATGGGTGATCAGGATGATGGTCTTGCCCTGTTCGCGCAGCACTGCGAGAATGCGGAACAGGTGGTCGGCTTCCGCCGGTGTCAGCACGCCGGTCGGTTCGTCGAGAATCAAGATCTCGGCACCGCGATACATGGCCTTGAGAATTTCGACGCGCTGCTGCAGGCCGACGGGCAGTTCCTCGATGATGGCGTCGGGGTCGACCTTGAGCTCGTAGCTTTCCTCAAGATTTTTCAGCTCGGCACGTGCCTTGGCGATGCCACGTTTCAACAGGCTGCCGTCCTCGGCGCCGAGCATGACATTTTCCAGCACTGTGAAATTTTCGACCAGCATGAAATGCTGGTGCACCATGCCGATACCGGCGCCGATGGCGGCCTGGCTGTCGGCAATGGTAGTCTCCTTGCCATTGACGAGAATTTTGCCGGAATCGGCCTGATAGAAGCCGTAAAGGATCGACATCAGCGTGGATTTGCCAGCGCCGTTTTCGCCGATGATGCCGTGGATCGTTCCCTTTTCGACCTTGAGGTCGATATTCTTGTTGGCGTGAACTGCGCCGAAGCTCTTGTCGATGCCGATCAGTTCAATAGCGGGTGAAGTGGTCAATAAGCTTGCCCCTGAAAAGCGTTACGACGCTTCCGGTCAGCACGATGCTGCCGGAACGACCCGTCGTCGTGGTCAGGACCGGAACGTCAATGGCGGCCGGTCACGCAGGTGAACGGGAAAGCCCGCTCCGGCCCCTGTGGCAGGGCAGGAGCGGGCTTTCCATTTTCCGATTACCAGCCCGGGCAGGTGTCGTCGGTGGTGAAGTCGTGCACGGTGATCGTGCCGGCGATGATATCGGCCTTGGCCTTTTCAGCGGCTGCGACCATGTCCGGGGTCAACAGGTCCTTGTTGTTGTCATCGACAGCATAGCCAACACCGTCTTCGGCAAGGCCGAGGCTCTGGACGCCGGTGGTAAAGGTGCCATCCATGGCTTCCTTGAAGCCGTCATAGACAACATTGTCGACGCGCTTGACCATGGAGGTCAGAACCGAACCCGGATGCAGGTAGTTCTGGTTGGAATCAACGCCGATCGAGTAGACACCATTGTCGGCTGCCGTCTGCAGCACGCCAAGACCGGTGGCACCTGCTGCCGCATAGATCACGTCGGCACCCTGGTCGATCTGGTTCTTGGCCAGCTCGCCGCCACGCACCGGATCATTCCAGGCAGCGCCGGTCGTGCCGGTCATCACGCGGAAGGTTTCGATGTCGGGGTTAACAGCGGAGGCACCTTGGGTATAACCGCAGGCAAATTTGTTGATCAGCGGGCTGTCCATGCCGCCAACAAAGCCGAGCTTGCCGGATTTCGACTGCATCGCTGCCAGAAGGCCGACGAGGTAGGAACCTTCGTCTTCCTTGAAGGTGACCGAACGGACATTGTCAGCCGGAACGACGGAATCGATCAGGATGAACTGGGTGTCGGGAAATTCAGCGGCAACTTTCTCGACAGCGGAAGTCCAGGCGAAGGAAGCGGCGACGATCGGCGAAAAGCCCTTGGAGGCGAAGTTTCTGAGCGCCTGCTCACCCTGGGTGTCGTCAGTCGGCTCGAAATCGCGATATTCAACACCGGTCTCAGCCTTGAACTTTTCAGCACCGTTATAGGCCGATTCATTGAAGGACTTATCGAATTTGCCGCCGGTGCCGTAAACGATGGCCGGCTTGATGTCCGCAGCAAGTGCTGTCGAGGACAAGGCCGAAACGGCAATAAGGCTCAGGATGATTTTTTTCATGTTGCAGCTCTGTTCCCTGTAATAGATCTTGGTCCAGCGCGTATTGTCCCGATCTATACGGGAAGTTCAAACGCGTCCCCCCGGCAGAAATCCGCCAGGCCGTAAGCATCGTTGCACGGCTTTGACAAAATTTCATCACAAAATTTCCTGACTGGTCAAAATTTACACGACCAATTTTGCCGCAGTCGCGAAGAAAAAGAAAAGGGGCCGCAAAGCCCCTTTTCCTCATTCTATCAGTGCAGATCCGGCAGGTCGCGTCGATCAGCCGATCGGGCAGCTGACACCGGTGCCGCGCAGACCGCAATAGCCATTGGGGTTTTTGGCCAGATATTGCTGATGATAATCCTCGGCCGCGTAGAAAGGACCGGCCTCGGCGATCTCGGTTGTAACCTTATCTGGGCGCCCGTCTTCGGCAAGTGCGTTCTCGAAGGCTGCAGCGATAGCATGCGCTTCCGTCAGTTCTTGCTTATCGTTCAAGTAGATAGCGGAACGATAGGTTGTTCCGATATCATTACCTTGGCGCATGCCCTGGGTCGGATCATGCGCCTCGAAGAAGATTTTCAGCAGCGCCTTCAGGGAGATGATCGCGGGATCATAGACAACCTTCACCACTTCCGTATGGCCGGTCAGCCCGGTGCAGGTTTCCTCGTAAGTCGGGTTCGGGGTGATGCCACCGGAATAGCCGGCAACCGTGACGTAAACGCCAGGCGTGTTCCACAACAGCCGTTCTGCGCCCCAGAAACAGCCCATGCCAAGCATCACCTCCTTCAGGTGATCGGGATAGGGCGGGGCAAGCGGCCGCCCGCTGACGAAATGGGTCCTGGCCGTCGGGATCGGCAGGGCGCGTCCGGTGAGCGCGGTCTCGGCGGTGGGCAGGGAAAGCTTGTCGCGTTTCAGCGCATTGAAAAGCATAGCGGTCTCCTGGAAAATTTCTGGCGCAGGCGGGCACAGGTTTGCAGCACGCCCAGCGCCTGATGTCTGTCTCAATAGGTAGTGCCTGACAGGGCCTGCGGCAAGATCGCGCATCGCTGGTGCCGCTCTTGCGTGGATGCCCGCAAAACACAGGAGATTGTGGCGCGCCGACCGACTTTTAACGCATGATTTCAAAAATCTGTCAGATTCGGGTTGATAAGCGCGCTGCCATCGGTATATATCGCGCCGACCTGCCCGGTTCGGGCGGTATCAAGGACAGGTGGCCGAGTGGTTGAAGGCGCACGCCTGGAACGCGTGTATACGGGAAACCGTATCGAGGGTTCGAATCCCTCTCTGTCCGCCATTTCACATTCATAACCATTCGCCAGTGACCGCATAAGTCGCCGCGTTTACACGGAAAACTGGGACGCAGTAGCCCGCTGTTGTTCGTTGTTGACCGCCTACAACCACGATATTGTATCGGGAAGGGCTGACCCAAAAGTGTGGGGAAGCGCAGATGGGCCGGCTGACAGCGAACGAAGTTAAGGCTGTGTTGGGCAAGCGCGGAACCTATGGCGATGGTGACGGCCTCTTGAAGGTGCCCGCCGTGAAGCGTGAGCTTGTCGTGCCGCTTTCGCCGGACGCCTTGGCCGTGCTGCGAAGCACTGCGGCAGTCCGGCTGACAACGACCGATCATGTGTTTCCCGGTTCAGACTGTCGCGTAATGTCCGACATTGCTTTGTTGGGGGGGGGGCGGATGAAGAAGCCAGTAACAGGTCATGGTTTCCGCTCTTCATTCCGCACATGGGTAGCCGAGGCGACCAATTGTCCCGGAGAGGTGGTGGAAGCCACATTGGTGCACCAGAATCCCAACGAGGTTGAACGGGCCCACCAGCGTGGCGGATTGCTCGATAAGCGCCGGAGTTTGATGCAGGCGTGGGGCGCTTATTGTGCCAACGACACGACGCTGACTAAGCTTGTGCCGATCAGAAAAACGGGAATGGTTTGAAAGCAATCTGTAATACTTACTTTGCCGTTTAGCTCGGGTTTGATTCAGCGTTCAAGCCAACGTCGGTTCCATGCCAACCTGTAGCCTCTCCAAATTTCAATAGTTGCCCCTAAGATATCTGGAGACTGAATTCGGCGAAGCCGTTGAAGCCGAATAGTACCGACAAGGTCTTTGCCAAGCCCAAATCCATGCAGTCGCCTTCTACGATAATCAGTGCAATAAACGTCTATTTGGGCAAAATCCAAAGGTAGATATCTGGCGATGCTGAACCGAGATAGTTGACGTCGAGCGTGCTTAGCTGCGCTTTTTATTGCCGCTCGACTGCTGTTTCGAACGATGTCTTGATTGATTTCTTGACCATCCGCTTCAATGACTACATCGGCATTCAAAACTGCTGCCCATGAATTACGATGGATGCTTGAATTTCGAATTGTAAGATTTGGCTTCCCTAGCCGTGCGCGGTAATCTGCTACAATGACTGGCCAACCAACTTGCATAGCATACTTCATTGTTGCCATTCGGTGGATAATGCGAGGGATATGTCTTTTGCCTAGGAAAAGTGGCAAGTATTCCTCTAGAGCGTCATTGTATTGTTCGATATCGTCGTCATTTAGTCGATGCTTCTTAAGCTCTGCCCCGGAAAATCTCGCCCATCCCGGCAGTCCGTTTTTTGCCTTCATGGATATGAAGTAACGGTCATAATCTGGAGCTGCCCGCTCAGCTTGAATGGCTGTTTGAATAGCGGAAAATTTGACTTTCAAGTCGTCCATCGTTCGAACATTGCAATAGATAATCAACTGGCTTTGATCACCCAAAATTATAGACGGCAATGCTCCAGTAACAGCCCAGTAGGGAGTTCTAGTTTCTTCACACAGAGCTTCAACCATAAGATTCTGTGGCACAAAATTCTCAGAATGTTTATGAGAAAAGGCGAATACCGAATATGCAAGAAGCAGGCCGTTACATATGTCCAACATGTCATCAAACTTTTGCAGGGTATCGCGTGGTCTCAGAACAAGCTCGCTGCCTTTACTATCTCTGTAGATGATTCCATCCCCAGAATGCATAATGCCGCCATGTGCGATGCCATTTCGCATCAAGTGAACGTATGACGCCTTCACATCAGCAAAGTCATGATCGGGAAGCTCCGCAACAATACTGTAGAGGTTCAATCCCTCCGTGCCTTTGTTTGCAGAAAGTCTGGAGAAGTGGGCGACGATCCTAAGCATTGGTTGGAATACGCCCTCTACCAATCGTAAATACGCAGGATGGACTTCCCGGTCTATGAGTATCAACGACAGGTAATCATTCTCACCTTTCATTTCCTGATCGTGCCATCCGAACGCATTAATTTCCTGCGCATGCCGAAATGCATTGTCGATAGTGAACCTGTGATCCTTGAGGTATGCAAACAGTTCTTTCGCATAGCAGTTGTCTACCCTACGCAGTTCATGCAGGAGGGCATGATATGCGCTTTTCGAGAAGAATTTTTCAGGACGAGATTCGAGGTATTTATGAAAAACTGATGCCGAACGAATTTTCTCTGCACCGAGGTCAGGGAATGTTGCCTCTACTCTGCGGTGATGAAAATCGTGAAGATTTGAGAGCAGCGGGTTTTTCATATTTGAAAGCTACTTTTTCCTGTTTTATGGTCGGATGATTAGACTGTAATTCTACTATATTGGGAAGTGTACCCGGCCATCAACTCCGCCGGCGACGCTTCCAGCGCCCACGCCAATGACCTGCTCCCCTTGGGGTTCGCGTTTTTTAGTGCGCTTACGGCGACAGGAAAGCGTTGTTCTTTGTCTGTCAGCGGTGGTGGGCAACGCAGCTTTGGAGAATGGAAAGAGAGCTAGACGGTGGATATTGCCAAATTCACGGTGGGGATAGCTCAGTTGAAGAGCGCCAGAAGAGACGAAAGAGATAGGCGCTGTGCTCGCTCAGAAAATTGGATCACTGCAAAAGGCCGCGTCAAGCTGCATACACCCGAAGTGCGATTTGGTGGGCCTGGAGGGACTCGAACCCCCAACCAAGCGGTTATGAGCCGCCGGCTCTAACCATTGAGCTACAGGCCCTTTTGCGGATAATCTGTTGTACAGCGACAAAACAGAATCACCCGTAAAGGTAGTAATCCGGGCAATGGCACCCGGCACGGTCATTCGAACTACCCTAATTCGCGCCGTTCGGCAAGCCTGCCGTAATGGGTTCACATTTACCCGCCATGAGCGGGCAATGACCGCAATGGAGGAAAACCAAATGTTCTTTTCTGGACGTCAGTTCGCCGCGGCAGCGTTTGTTGCTTTGCCGCTTGTCGCATCACCGGCTTTAGCACAGGAGAGCGCCATGTCGGCTCCGGTTGCAACCATCAGCGTTGCTGCCGAAGGCACGGCAAGTGTCGCGCCGGACATGGCCATTGTTTCTCTGGCAGTTGTGTCGCGTGCTGAAACGGCAGAGGCGGCAATGACCGACAACAATCAGTCGATGCAGAAAGTGCTCGACGCATTGAAGGCATCGGGCATTGCGGCAAAGGATATTCAGACCGACAATTTCTCCATCAACCCGCAATATAAGCAGGTGACGAGTGATGATGGCTCGGAAAGCCGCGTCATCGATGGCTATCAGGTGGTCAACGGGCTTGATGTGACCGTTCGTGCGCTTGATAATCTGGGCGCCGTGCTTGATCAGTCGGTCAAGCTTGGTGTCAATTCCGGCGGCAATATCACCTTCACCAATGCAGATCCGAGTGCAGCTCAGGAGGCAGCCCGCAAACAGGCCGTGGCCAAGGCCATGGCAAAGGCGAAAACGCTCGCTGATGCTGCCGGTGTTTCGCTCGGCAATGTCCTTGCGATCAGCGAGGGCGGTAGTGCCCCGCAGCCGCTGCTGCGTACGGCCAGTTTTGCCATGAAGGATATGGGATCGGTGCCGATCGCCACGGGTGAAAACGACTATGATGTTACGGTCAACATGACCTTTGCCATTGGCCAGTAAAGACCGGATGGCACATTTTTAGGACCGGTCGCCCGCCTTGGGCGGCCGGTCTTTTGCATTGCGATCAGCGATAGGACCAACCCATGACGGCCGGGCAGCCGGGGCGATTGGCAAAGTTCACATTGACCCTGCCGTGGCGGGCGTGACCGTAGATCGTGACTGTGCGCCGGTCGACATCGACCACGCGGGCATGGCGGATGCCCATCCATTTGGCGCGGTGGAGCGCTTCCCGCGGGTCGCAGGCCCGCATCGGCTGGCGGCGGTCGATATTGCCGGTCCCATGCCCGCGCGGGGCGTCAGCGCGCCAGTGTTGCTGGCCGGGGCCATCGTGAAATCCGCCGGCCGCTGCCGGCATCGTGGCACCGGCAAGGATCGCAAGGGCGGTGAATGTTGCTGTCAGCATGCGTCCCATGGTCTGAACCTCCGTTTGCGTTGCAGCTATCGTCTGTTCGATAAGCTTGTAGCTATATTAGGAGGTTTGAATGAATGGAGCCGGAACGGTGTGTTCAGAGGGCGTTCATCTTTGTTAGCGATATCAATCGCTTAGATTAAGCGGAAAGATGCAGGACGACCTCGCGGCGGTGGGGCCGGTCGCGGTGTTCAAACAGATAGATGCCCTGCCAGGTTCCGAGCAGCAGACGGCCGGATGCCACGGGAATGCCGATTGAGGTCTGGGTGAGGGCGGATTTGATATGGGCGGGCATATCATCGGGGCCTTCCAGACGATGGATGAGATAGGCCATCTGAGGATCAGTGGCGCGTGGCACAAGGCGGGCGAAGAAGGCTGCAAGGTCACGCTTCACATCCGGGTCGGCATTTTCCTGAATGGTCAGCGAGCAGGAGGTGTGGCGGACAAAGACGGTCAGCAGGCCCTCATCTGGCTTGTGCCGCGCGACAAAATCGGCAGCGTGGCGGGTGAATTCATAAAGCCCCTGTCCATGGGTTTCGATTGCAATCCGTGTCTGTGGCATATGAGGTCTCCGCTGGCGTCTTGACGCCGGATGTGGCGCAGGCATACTGGGGCCGCCTTGCCGGGGATGGCGAGGTCAATCTTCCGTGCTGGCCTTAATCCTTTTCCAGATCAAAGGCTTTCCATTGTCGAGAAAACAGAAAACCGCTGCCCATGTCAAAAGGTGCAGGCGCTGAGGGACGCGCCTTTATCGTTACCCACAGGCTGGTGCTCGCCATCGCCCTGCCGATGATGGTTGCCCATTTTTCGACGCCGCTTGTCAGCCTTGTTGCCACCGGCGTTATCGGCCAGCTGAAAAGCGAGGTTCTGGTCGGCGGCGTGGCACTGGCGGCGGTGATTTTCGACGTCCTGTTTACCACCTTCAATTTCCTGCGCGGTGCAACAACGGGTTTCACCGCCCAATCGGTCGGCGCAGGGGATCGCGAGGGCGAGCAGCGCATGCTCGCTGGCGGCATTCTGATTGCGCTTGTTGCCGGACTGGTGATTGTCGTTTTTCATGTGCCGATTGGCCATTTCGGCCTGTTTGTACTCGGCGCCAATGGTCAGGTAGGGGAGGCTGCCTGGACCTATTATGTCTGGCGGGTGTTTTCCGCGCCCTTTGCGCTGTTCAATTTCGTGGTCTTCGGCTGGGTGATCGGCAGGGGCGAGGCGGTTTCGGCGCTCCTGCTTCAACTGGTGCTGAACGGGCTCAACATCGCGCTCAGTTTTCTCTGGGTGCTGGGCATGGGCTATGGCCTTGCCGGCGCGGGCGCGGCAAGTCTCGCGGCGGAGGCGGTCACCGCTTTGCTGGGCTGCTGGCTGATCCTGTCGCGCACCGAGCGATCTTCATGGTCGCGGCCGGATTTTGCCGCGCTGAAGCGGATGTTTTCGGTCAATCGCGACATGATGATCCGCTCTTTCGCACTGCTGATCGGCCTGTCGCTCTTCACCCGGCAAAGCGGCACGCTGGGGGTGGAAATACTGGCCGCCAACACGATCCTGCTGCGATTCTATTTCTTCGGCGTCGCCTTTCTTGATGGTTTTGCCACCGCAGCGGAACAGCTTGCCGGCCGCGCCGTCGGCGCACTTTACCGGCCAGCCTTCGACCGGGTTCTGCGGCTGACCACGCTCTGGGGCTTCGCCTTTGGCATTGCGGTGTCGCTGGTGTTCTTTGTGTCAGGCCCCCATGTCGTGGCGCTGATTGCACCGGACGCCGCAACCCAGGCGCTGGCGACGCGCTTTCTGCCCTATGCCGCGATCATGCCGATTGTCGGCGTCATCGCCTTCCAGATGGATGGTGTTTTCATCGGTGCCACATGGTCGGTTGCCATGCGCAATCTGATGCTGCTGTCGCTCGCAGCTTACGTCGCAGCCCTCGCCGTGCTGCAGCCGCTTCTCGGCAATCACGGGCTCTGGATCGCCATGCTGATCTTTGTCGGCATGCGCTCGGTTGCCTTCCGGCTAATGCTTCCGGGGCTGGCGCACAAGACCTTTGCTGGCGCTGCAGGGTAAATAAAACGCCGGCACAAGGCCGGTGTCAGACTGCTGGCAAAGCTTGCCAACTCCCACTGGCGTCATACCTGTGCTTGACACAGATATCCATCCGCTATGCGTCTGCACGGCGAAAGACCCCTTTTAGTTCAATGCCATGAAGTCCCTGGATCCCCGTGACGAGCACGGGGATGACGACGGCGGCGGCGTCTATTCTACCCTAAAATAGGTAATCTGAATGACCTTGTCAGCAACCAGACGCTGGCAGGGGCTGCCGGCGTCTTGTCTCATGCGGTCAGGCTCTTAATTCTAGAGCGCTTTTTCCAGTTCAGGCAGGATCTCGAACAGATCGCCGACGATGCCGTAATCTGCAACCTGGAAGATCGGCGCTTCCTCGTCCTTGTTGATCGCAACGATCACCTTCGAATCCTTCATGCCGGCCAGATGCTGGATGGCACCGGAAATGCCGCAGGCGATGTAGAGATCGGGGGCCACCACCTTGCCGGTCTGGCCAACCTGCCAGTCATTGGGGGCATAGCCGGCGTCCACGGCGGCGCGCGATGCGCCGACAGCAGCCTTCAGCTTGTCGGCAACCGGCAGAATGACTTCGCGGAATTTCTCCGCCGAGCCAAGCGCCCGCCCGCCGGAAATGATCACCTTGGCGGAGGTCAGTTCCGGGCGTTCGGAAACGGAAAGATCGTTCTTCACGAAGGAGGAGGGGCCAGTGTCTGCGGCAACGGCCACGGTCTCAACCGGCGCGGATCCGGACATGCCGCTTGCGGCAAAGCTTGCGGCGCGCACGGTGATCACCTTTTTCGCGTCGTGCGATTTCACCGTCTGGATGGCGTTGCCGGCATAGGTCGGGCGCTTGAAGGTATCGGGCGCGACGACCGCGATGATTTCGGAGATCTGCATCACGTCCAGAAGTGCTGCAACGCGCGGCATCACGCTCTTGGCGGTCGAGGTGGCTGCCGCCATGATCACGTCATATCCATCGGCAAGCGCTAGGATTTCGGCAGCCAGCGGCTCGGCGAGATTTTCGAAAAGCGCCTCGGCATCGGCGACAAGCACCTTGGCAATACCGTCCAGTTTGGCGGCATCGGCACCAGCGGCGGCGCAGTCCTTGCCGGTGACAAGCACATGGATGTCACCGCCGATTTCGGCCGCAGCCGTCACGGCCTTGGCGGTCTGGTCGGAGATTTTATTGCCGTCATGTTCGGCGAGAAGAAGAATGGTCATGATCACTTGTCCTCAGAGCAGGCCGGCTTCGTTTTTCAGCTTGTCGACGAGTTCGGCGGCATTGGCCACCTTGATACCGGCCTTGCGGCTGGCCGGTTCCTCGGTCTTCAGCACTTCAAGGCGGGCAGCCGTCGAAACACCGAAATCCTCCGGCGTCTTCTTGTCGACCGGCTTTTTCTTCGCCTTCATGATGTTGGGCAGCGAGGCATAGCGCGGCTCATTGAGGCGAAGATCGGCAGTAATGATCGCTGGCAGCGTCACCTTGATGGTCTGCAGTCCGCCATCGATCTCGCGGGTCACGGTGGCGGTGTCGCCGTCAAGTTCGAGCTTGGAGGCGAAGGTTGCCTGGGCCCAGCCGAGAAGGGCGGAGAGCATCTGGCCGGTCTGGTTGGCATCGTCGTCGATTGCCTGCTTGCCAAGGATGACGAGGCCCGGATCTTCGTCCAGCGCGACGGCCTTCAAAAGCTTGGCGACCGCAAGCGGCTCGATCGTGTCATCTGTTGCAATCAGAATGCCGCGATCGGCGCCCATGGCAAGCGCCGTGCGCAGCGTTTCTTCCGCCTTGGCCGGGCCAATTGACACCACAACCACCTCATCGGCCTTGCCGGCTTCCTTCAGCCGCAGCGCCTCTTCAACGGCGATCTCGTCGAACGGGTTCATCGACATTTTCACATTGGCGAGTTCGACGCCGGTGCCGTCCGCCTTGACACGGATCTTGACGTTGTAGTCGACAACCCGTTTGACCGGGACCAGAATTTTCATTGCATCCTCCAGGACAGGGCCGAAGACGTAAAGCCTCGGGCCGGGACTGAATTTCCATCTGAAGACCAGCCGGTTCACGGCAGGCATTCGGTAAAGCTTGCGGTCTTTTCGACGCGCTCACTTGCCAATCGGCGACATGAATAATTTCATTTGCCGCCTTTGACAAAGAATCATTGTCTCAATCGCGGTCATTTTCCGCAAATCAACGGTTCTTGCCCGGTATCCAGAGGATATCGGAACGTCCGTCATCATTGGCGTGGCGACCGGCGACAAAGAGAAAGTCCGACAGGCGGTTGATATAGGCAAGCGCCGGTCTGCTGATCGCTTCTTCCGCGCTGAGCGCCACCATGGCGCGCTCGGCACGACGGGTCAGCGTGCGGGCAAGATGAAGATTTGCGGCAAGCGCGCTGCCGCCCGGCAGAATGAAGGAATTCAGCGGTTCGAGTTTCTCGTTCAGCCGATCGATCTCGCCTTCAAGCCAGGTGACCTGTGCTTCGACGATCCGCAGCGGTTCCCAGCTCAGTTTTTCGCCGGTCTCCGGCGTGGAAAGGTCGGCGCCGAGATCGAAAAGATCATTCTGGATACGGGTAAACGCGGCTTCGAGCGTTTCAAAGCCGGCCACATGCAGGCGGGCAAGGCCAAGGGCTGCATTGGCCTCGTCCACCGCGCCGATGGCTTCCATGCGGGTATCGCATTTCCTGCGGCGGGGACCAGTAACGAGCCCCGTCGTGCCGTCGTCGCCGGTGCGGGTGTAAATCTTGTTCAGTTTGACCATTTTATCCGGAATTTTTTCAAGTTTGCAGGGATCAGTGCCCGTTCTGGACGATCCAGAGCGTCAGCATGATCAGAACAATGGCAAGCGCCTGGAGGCCGATGCGCGCCTGCATCAGCCGGTTGGAGACATTGCCGCTGCCGCCACGCATCATGTTGACGAGTCCGCGGCCGAGCACGAGGACGACCAGCATCATCACGATCAGCAGCAAAATGATGGTGAATGTCGACATGAGGTTCCTCCCCAGGCATGCTCCCGTCACCGTATCTGACGATAATTTCTGGCCGTTGGCAAGGGCGCGTGATCTTTCAGCTCATCTTCGCCATCAGCCGGTAGAACCAGTCGGCCGGCAACAAGCGTTTCAGGATGAGGCCCTGCTTTGCCGGTGTCGTCACCGGGTAATGCGGCTTCGGGCGTTTGGCGTTAAGCGCATGTTTCAGCACGTGATAGACGGCATCCGGTTCCAGCTTGTGGTGGTTTTTCGGGCCTGTGCCTTCAAGCCGGGCGAGCTGGCTTCGGTAGTCTTCGGCGTGAACCGAGCCTTCAAGATCGATATGCGCGCGAATATGCGTCAGCGCATTGGCGGTGAAGCGTGAGGCGATCGGGCCGGGCTCGATCAGGGACGAGAAGATGCCGCTGCCCTCAAGCTCCATGCGCAGGGTCAGCATCAGTCCCTCAAGCGCGTATTTCGACGCCGTATAGGGACCGCGATAACGGTAGGGCAGCAGGCCGAGGATCGAGGAGCAATGGACGATACGCCCGGACCCTTGCTTGCGCATCACCGGAATGATCCTGCGGGTGAGCGAATGCCAGCCGAAGAAATTCGCCTCGAACTGGGCGCGCAGCACCGCGGTTGACACATCTTCGACAGCGCCGGTCTGGCCATAGGCACCATTGTTGAACAGCGCATCGATCCTTCCGCCGGTGCGGCTTGTCACCTCATCGACCAGCGCTTCGATCGAGGCTTCGTCGCAATAATCGAGATAGAGCGCTTCAAGTCCGTCTGCCTCCAGCGCTGCCAGATCGCCGGGCGTTCTGGCCGTGGCGAAGACGCGCCAGCCGTCGCGGGCGGCCGCCCTTGCGCAAAATGCGCCGATGCCCGATGAGCAGCCCGTGATGATGATGACCGGTTTGTTGTGCAAGGGATCCTCCTGGCGGCTTCATGCATTGGTCTTTCTATATAGGCTGAGCACAGTTAGAGTGAATGGCGAATCCATGCGGGGGGCCGACTGGATCGCCTCCGGGGAGACGTAATGAGAAAGCCCGTGCGAACGGCACTGCGCGTTGCCTATGACGCGCTATACCATTTTTCCGAGGATGACGGCTGGGCCATGGCGAGCCATGTGGCCCTGTCGACGCTTCTGGCCATGTTTCCCTTCGTCATTTTCGGCACGGCACTGGCGGGCTTTCTCGGCGCTGATCAGTTCGCCGATGCCGCCGTCAATCTGATCCTGACCTCCTGGCCGCAGGAAATTGCCCAGCCGGTGGCCGAGCAGATCCGTCAGGTTCTGACAGTGCCGCGCGGCGGATTGCTGACGGTTTCGGTGCTGGCCGCGGCCTATTTCGCCTCCAATGGGGTGGAGGCGGTACGTCTGTCGCTCAACCGCGCCTATCGGGTGGAGGAAAATCGCAGCTGGTGGTGGCTGCGGATGAAAAGCCTCGGTTATGTCATCATGTCGGTGATCATTTTCGTCTTCATGAGCTTCATGCTTGTCGCGGTGCCGATTGCGCTGCATTTTGCCGAGCGCTGGTTTCCCTGGCTTGAGGACCTGCTGCAGACCCTGTCGTCAAACCGTATCGCCGGCACGCTGATTGTCCTGTTTTTGGGACTGATGATTGCGCATTTGAACCTTGCTGCGGGCAAAAGACGGCTGATCGATGTTTTGCCCGGCGTGGTGCTGACGCTGATCTTCTGGGCGATCTTCGCCTATGTCTTCACCTATTATCTGGCCAATTTCGCCCAATATTCGGCGACTTATGCCGGCCTTGCCACACCGATGATCCTGCTGGTTTTTCTCTATACGATCGGCGTCATCCTGCTTCTGGGCGCGGAGATAAATGCAGCTCTGCTGAAATATGATGTCATCAAGGATGTGCCCTGGGCCAGCCATATTGAGCGCCGCCCGCGCCGGTCAGAAGCCGCAAAGACGCCGGATGTCGAGCGCTGAGGCACCTGTGTCACGTAATGCGCCGAGCGCCGTGTCGTGATGGCTCTTGGAGAGCTTGCGGCCGTCCTCGCCCCTGATCAGCCGGTGGTGGTGATAAAGCGGTGCCGGCAGGCCGAGCAGCTCCTGCAGCAGCCGGTGCACTGCCGTCGCCAGTTCCAGATCTTTTCCGCGCACCACATGGGTCACCCTCTGAAGCGCATCGTCGACGACAACGGACAGATGATAGCTCGATGGTGCGTCGGAGCGTGACAGCACGATATCGCCCCAGTCTTCCGGCCGGGCTTCGATCCGATGCGTGCCGCCTTCGTCAAAAGCGGTCCAGTAGAGCGGTGCGTTGATGTGCTTCAGCGCCTTTTCCATGTCGAGGCGGATGGCGTGGCGGGTTCCTTCTGCGGCGCGCCGTGCGCGCGCTGCGGCATCGAGATGGCGTTCCCCGTCCGGATAATGCGGCGCTCCGTCGGGATCACGCGGCCAGCATGTGCCGCCTGTCTCATGGGCTTCGACAATGCTGCGGACCTCACCACGGGTCAGAAAAGCGGGATAGGCAAGCCCCATGCCGATCAGCCGGTCGAGCGCCCTGCGATAGTCATCGAAATGCTCGGACTGCCGCCTGAAGGGCCGCTCATAGGCGATGCCGAGCCAGTCCAGATCCGCGATCAGTCCGGCCTCAAGCGCGGTCGTGCAGCGGGTGCGGTCGATATCCTCGATCCTGAGCAGCAGCCGGCCGCCGGTTTTCTCCGCCCAGTGCTGATTTTCAAACGCTGAGAGCGCATGGCCAAGGTGAAGCTGGCCATTCGGGCTGGGGGCAAAGCGAAAAACGGGTCGATCAGCAGCAGCGGTCATGTCAAATAAGGTTTCAGGGATCTCTGATATCAATCAACGGGTAGTGCCAATGGCCGCGATTTACAACAGCAAGGATATCGAGGCCGAGCTTTCGCGGCTTCTCGCCCTTGCGCCCGCGCTCGCTCCCGTTGCCGCGCGGGCAGGTCTGCTGCCGCCGCGACGAGCACCTTCGGGCTTTGCCGGAATGGTGGGCGTTGTTGCCGGTCAGCTGATTTCGAAACAGGCTGCCAGCGCCATTCTGGCACGGATCACCGCTGCTTGCGGGGCGTTGACGCCGCAGCGCTTCCTTTCACTTTCACCGGCGCAGCGCATGGCGCTCGGCCTGACGCGGGCGAAACGGGAAACGCTGGAGAACCTCGCCCTTGCCATCATTGAGGGGCGGCTTGATCTTGCGGCGATCGGCGCGATGGAAAGCGAAGAGGCCATGGCGGCACTGACAAAGCTCAAGGGGATCGGCCCGTGGAGTGCTGAGGTCTATCTGATGTTTTCGGCCGGGCATGGCGATATTTTCCCGGCTGGCGATCTTGCCCTGCGCGCAGCGCTGGCGCATGCCTTTGCGCTTCCCGAGCGGCCGTCGATCGCTGCCGTCCGGGCGATGGCACTTGGCTGGGCGCCCTATCGCTCCGTGGCAGCACGTCTTTTCTGGGCCTATTACGCGCGGGAAATGAAACGCGATGTGCTGCCACTTGGCTGAAATTGCGAAACAAAGAGAATTGCACTGAAGATTTAATCAGGCTTCACAATGCTGTAACAACAGGCCTAATATACAGGATGTAGATGCCGAATCGATCAGGAGAGTGCCTTGACGATTGCAGTCTCGCCTCAGGCCCTGCCAGCGCTTGTGCTAAATGCTGACTACCGGCCACTGAGCTATTATCCCTTGTCGTTATGGTCCTGGCAGGACGCGATCAAGGCGGTCTTTCTTGACCGTGTGAATATCATTGCCGAATATGATCAGGAAGTTTGCTCGCCCAGTTTTTCCATGAAGCTGCCGAGTGTCGTCTGTCTGAAACACTATATCAAACCTTCACGCAATCCGGCCTTTACCCGCTTCAACGTGTTCCTTCGTGACCGGTTTCAGTGCCAATATTGCGGCTCGCGCGATGACCTGACTTTTGACCATGTGATCCCGCGCTGTCGCGGTGGGGAAACTACCTGGGACAATGTCGTTGCGGCCTGCTCGCCCTGTAATCTGAAGAAGGGATCGAAACTGCCGAAACAGGCCGGCATGATCCCGCATCAAAGGCCATTTCAGCCGACGGTGCAGGATTTGCACAATAATGGCCGGCTGTTTCCGCCCAACTATCTGCATGAAAGCTGGATTGACTATCTCTACTGGGATAGCGAACTGGAGCCCTGATCCGCGGGCCGGTCTGCCCCGGCCAGCTTCTGACCTGTCACGGCATTTCGCCAAGGGCGGCCTGCAGCGCCTGTAGGTCGTTGACAAGCCGCTCCAGCAATTCGCTTCCCACGCGGGCTTCGATATCTGCATAGATCTGCGCGCTTGTCGGGGCAACCGTCGCGATGAAGACGCGGCCCTTGTCTGTCAGAGAAATCAGGCTTCGTCGTCCGTCGCTGGCATCCTTGCGGACGATCACCAGCTTGCGGGTCTCCAGCGAGCGCAGCATCCGCGTGAGGGAAGGAGCGAGCACGCTTGCCAGTTCGGCCAGCTTCGAGGCATCGGTTTCGCCGCGTTCGTTCAAAACCCGGATCACCCGCCATTGCTGCTCGGTAATATCATGGGCATAGAGCACCGGGCGGAACTTCTCCATCACCGCCTCGCGCGACCGCAGTAACAGCATGGGCAGCGTCCGGTGCGTGTCAGCCAGTTCAAATCCGTCGCGCAGATTGGCCTGCATTGTTTTCCCTCTCCCAATCGCTGCACCGATGAAACCGATGCCGACCAACATTGTTTGTCCTCTATGAATTAACACGCGAAATTTTTTTTCAACAGATAAAATATAGACTTTTGTAGTGTTTATGAATTTTTGGGGTTTTTATTTAGCATGTTAATGATATTGTGACCCTTGAGGACGTGACGCGGTTATCTGCCGGATAACTTAACACGTTAAAAAAGGTTCGAGGGAGGAGACTCGTGCCACATCTGGCCGTTGAGTATTCGCCGGGCGTATCGTCCCGGACAGAGATTTCTGCACTTTGCCGCGCATTGCATGCAGCGATGATTGATACGGAGATCTTCCCGCTGGCCGGGATCCGTGTCCGGGCCTATTGCGCTGATTTTGCGATTGTCGCCGATGGCCTGCCGGAAAATGATTTCGTCGCGATGACGCTTGCCGTTGGCGCCGGACGTCCGGCCGAGGCGCTGAAAGTCGCGGGCGACATCATCTTCGCAGCGGCCCAGTCCGTGCTTGCCGACCTGCTTTCCACCACCCATTTCGCCCTTTCGCTTGAGATCCGCGTCATCGATCCGGAGCTGAGCTGGAAGGACACGCCCATTCATACCCGCCTGTCGGGACAGAAGTGAAGGACCTTTCAATGAGCGCTCTCAACGACAATCTTGCCCGCGCTGAACAATATCTTGCAAAGTTTCGCGCTGAAGGCGTCATGAACCATATTGGCGGCCAGTCGGTGCCTTCTGTCTCCGGTGAAACCTTCGAGACCATTTCGCCGGTTGATCTGAAACCGCTGGCCAAGGTTGCCAGGGGCGGCGCGGAGGATATCAACCGCGCTGTCGCAGCCGCAGAAGAAGCCTTCAAAAGCTGGGGCAAAATGCCGGGCAAGGAGCGTCGCGCCATTCTCATCAAGGTGGCGGAAGCGATTGAGGCGCGCGCCGAAGAGATCGCCTTTACCGAATGCATGGACACCGGGCAGGCCTATCGTTTCATGTCCAAAGCCGCATTGCGCGGTGCTGCAAATTTCCGTTTCTTTGCCGATCAGGCGCCGTCCGCCGAAGATGGCAAGGCGCTCAGAACCCCGACCCAGATGAATGTTACCTCCCGCAGACCGCTCGGTCCTGTCGGCGTGATCACCCCGTGGAACACACCCTTCATGCTGTCCACGTGGAAGATCGCGCCGGCACTGGCGGCAGGCTGTACCGTTGTTCACAAGCCGGCCGAATTTTCGCCGATGACGGCCAAGCTTCTGGTCGAGATTGCCGAAAGCGCCGGGCTGCCGAAGGGTGTTCTCAACCTGGTCAACGGTTTTGGCGAGGATGCGGGCAAGACCCTGACCGAGCACCCCGGAATCAAGGCGATTGCCTTTGTCGGTGAAAGTCGCACCGGATCGATGATCATGGCGCAGGGCGCCAAGACGCTGAAGCGTGTTCATTTCGAACTGGGCGGCAAGAACCCGGTCATCGTGTTCGACGATGCAGATCTTGAGCGCGCCGTCGATGCAGCAAGCTTCATGATCTATTCGCTGAATGGCGAACGCTGCACCTCGTCGTCCCGCCTTCTGGTGCAGGAGACGATCTATGACGAGTTTACCAGGCGCGTTGCAGAGGTTGCCTCCCGCATCAAGGTTGGCCATCCGCTTGATCCTGAAACCGTGGTCGGGCCGCTGATCCATCCCGAACACGAGCAGAAGGTTCTCTCCTATTTCGAAAAGGCCAGAGCGGATGGCGCGACGATCGCAGCTGGTGGCGAAAAGGTCGGCGCGGAAGGCTGCTTTGTGCGTCCGACACTGTTCACCAATGCCAGCAACGACATGGTTGTGGCGCAGGAGGAAATCTTCGGCCCGGTTCTCACTGCCATTCCTTTCAAGGATGAGGATGAGGCCATCGCCATTGCCAATGACGTGCAATACGGCCTTGCCGCCTATCTGTGGACCGCAAATCTCGATCGCGCCATGCGGATGACCGATCAGCTGGAAGCCGGGATGATGTGGGTGAATTCCGAAAATGTGCGCCATCTCGAAACGCCCTTCGGCGGCGTCAAAGCCTCCGGCATCGGCCGCGACGGCGGTGACTGGTCATTCGATTTCTACATGGAAACCGTCAATGTCAGCTTCCCGCGCACATCTCACAAAATACCGAAACTCGGCGCCTGATCTTTCAGCGCCCACTGACATACTCCCCGGGAGGAGACCTCAATGCCTATCCCTAGCGCCAATCTTTACCCGCCCTTCAATATCATCCGCCTGAGCCATGCCGTTTTCGGCGTCAAGGATCTGGCTGCCAGCCGTGCCTTTTATGCCGATATGCTGGGCCTGCAGGTGACAGATGAAGATTCGGACCACATTTTCCTGCGCGCGCTGGAAGAACGCGGCCACCATTCGCTGGTCCTGAAGAAGGACGACAGTGCACAAATCCGCTGCCTCGCCTTCAAGGTGTTTGACGAGGCCGAGCTCGACAAGGCCTATGACTGGTTCAAGGCCAAGGGCCATGTGGTTGAATGGGTGGAGCGTGCCTATCAGGGCCGCACACTCAGAACCCATGACTGCTTCGGCATGCCGATCGAGTTTTATTTCGAGATGAAGCGGCTTCAGCCCATTCATCAGAAATATGAACTCTACAAGGGGGTGAAGCCGCTCCGTATCGACCATTTCAACTGCTTTTCAGCCGATGTCGATCAGGCGGTTGCCTTCTATAATGAGATGGGCTTCCGCGTCACCGAATATACCGAGGACGAGGAAAGCGGCAAGCTCTGGGCAGCCTGGACGCACCGCAAGGGCGGCGTGCATGATATCGCCTTTACCAATGGTCTCGGCCCCCGTCTGCACCACACCGCCTTCTGGGTGCCGACGCCGCTCAACATCATTGATCTTTGCGACCTGATGGCCACCACCGGCTATGTGGCCAATATCGAGCGCGGTCCCGGCCGCCATGGCATCTCCAATGCCTTCTTCCTCTATATTCTCGATCCCGATGGCCATCGCATCGAGATCTACTGCTCGGATTATCAGACGGTCGATCCCGATCTCGAGCCGATCAAGTGGGACCTGAAAGACCCGCAGCGCCAGACGCTCTGGGGCGCGCCTGCGCCGCGCAGCTGGTTCGAGCACGGTTCGCTGTTTCAGGGGGTCGAGGCGCAGCAATCGGCGCTCGAAGCCTCACCGATCATCGCACCTTGAGGCCCGAGCCAATGTTGAAGGATCCGGGCCTTTTGAAACAGGCAGCACTTGTCGGCAGCGCATGGTTTGCTGCCGGCGAGGATGGTGTCTCCGTAACCAATCCGGCAAGTGGAGCCGAAATTGGACGCGTGCCCAATCTCGGCGCATCGGAAACGGAAGCAGCGATTGCCGCAGCCGTCGTCGCTCAACGGGCCTGGGCGGAACGCACGGCAAAGGAACGTTCTGAGATCCTGCGGCGTTGGTATGACCTGATCATTGCCAATGCCGATGATCTGGCCCTGATCCTGACGATGGAGCAGGGCAAGCCGCTGGCCGAGGCCAAGGGTGAGATCCTTTACGGCGCTTCCTTTATCGAATGGTTTGCCGAAGAGGCGCGCCGCGTCTATGGGGATGTCATTCCCGGCCATGCCACCGACAAGCGGATTGTCGTGATCAAGCAGCCGATCGGTGTCGTTGCGGCGATCACACCGTGGAACTTCCCCAATGCGATGATCACCCGCAAGGCAGGTCCTGCGCTTGCTGCCGGTTGTGCCATCGTCCTGAAGCCAGCGATGCAGACACCGTTTTCGGCCATTGCCCTTGCCGTTCTGGCTGAGCGCGCCGGGCTGCCAAAGGGGCTGTTTTCTGTGCTCACCGGGTCCGCGCGCGCCATTGGCGGGGCAATGACCGGGAGCGCAGATGTCCGCAAGCTCACCTTCACCGGTTCCACCGAGGTCGGCATTCATCTGATGCGGCAATCGGCCGATACGGTGAAGAAGCTGGCGCTCGAACTCGGTGGCAATGCGCCCTTCATCGTCTTTGATGATGCCGATCTCGATGCGGCCGTTGAAGGTGCCATCATCTCCAAGTTCCGCAATAACGGCCAGACCTGCGTCTGTGCCAACCGGATCTATGTTCAGACCAATGTCTATGATGCCTTTGCCATGAAGCTCAGCGACCGGCTGGCGGCGCTGAAGGTTGGGGACGGTCTTGATGAGGATACGACATTCGGCCCGCTGATCGACACGGCAGCCGTCGAAAAGGTCGAGGAGCATATCGCCGATGCGACCGCGAAGGGGGCTGCGGTGGTGCTGGGCGGTGCGCGTCATGCGCTGGGCGGTACGTTCTTCGAGCCGACTGTGCTGACTGGCGTGACCCAGACCATGGCCGTTGCCCGCGAGGAGACCTTCGGCCCGGTCGCACCGCTGTTCCGCTTTGGCAGCGATGATGACGTTGTCGCCATGGCTAATGACACCGAATTCGGCCTCGCTTCCTATTTCTACACCCGCGATCTGGCGCGCGCATGGCGCATCGGAGAACGGCTTGAATACGGCATGGTCGGCATCAATACCGGGCTGATCTCGACGGCTGAAGCCCCCTTCGGCGGCGTGAAACGCTCCGGCCTTGGCCGCGAAGGCTCACGCTACGGCATCGAGGAATTTCTGGAAATTAAATATCTCTGCTTCGGCGGGATTGCGTGAGGAGACGATCATGAAACCCATTCCCGCTCGCATTGCAGCCTTCCGTGCTAATGGTACTGACCGTTATGGCGTTGTCACCGATGACGGCATTATCGATCTGACGCCGGAATTCGGCGCCCGCTTCAAAGGTCTGCAGCAGATTATCGAGGCCGGGGCGCTGGACGAGGTGATTGCTGCGGCAGCAGGCCGCAAGCCGGCCTTTGCCGAAGCGGATGTTGATTATCTGATTCCGATTGCCGCACCGGAAAAGCTGATCTGCATCGGCGTCAATTTTCCCGATCGCAATGCCGAATACAAGGACGGCCAGTCGCAGCCGACAAAGCCGTCCATGTTCATCCGCTTCCCCTCCAGCTTCACCGGTCATAACGGCAATCTCGTCCGCCCGCCGGAAAGCGAGCAGCTTGATTATGAGGGCGAGATCGTCATCATAATCGGCAAGGCCGGCCGCCGTATCCCGAAAGAAGATGCCTATGACCACATTGCTGCACTGACGCTCTGCAATGAAGGCACGATCCGTGACTGGGTGCGGCATGCCAAGTTCAATGTCACGCAGGGCAAGAACTGGGATTGCTCCGGTGCGATCGGCCCCTGGCTGGTGCCGTTCACAAGTGCTGATCAGCTGGATGACGTTGAACTGACCACCCGCGTCAATGGCGAGGTTCGTCAGAACGACCGCACATCGAACATGATGTTCGATTTCCGCTTCATCGTGAATTACGTCTCGACCTTCTGCACGCTGGTTCCCGGCGACGTCATCGTCTGCGGCACGCCCACCGGTGCAGGCGCGCGCTTCGATCCCCCGGTCTGGCTGAAGCCGGGCGATGTGGTTGAGGTCGAAGTCGACGGCATTGGCGTTCTCAAGAACGGTGTCGAGGACGAAAAATGCTGAGCGAGAGCGAAATCCAGACCGCCGCCGCGGATATTCTTGCAGCCGAGACGGCCCGCAGCCAGACCGGGCTGCTGTCGGCGAAATATCCCGAGATCACGCTGGATGATGCCTATGCCATCCAGAAGGCGCAGATCGACCGGAAGCTCGCCAGTGGCCGCAAGATCATCGGCTGGAAGATCGGCCTGACCTCGAAAGTCATGCAGCAGGCGCTCGATATCGATACGCCGGACAGCGGCGTCCTTTATGACGACATGCTGTTTGAAAGCGGCGGAACCGTACCGGCCGGACGCTTCATCCAGCCGCGCGTCGAATGCGAGATCGCCTTCCTGATGCGGCGGGCGCTTGAAGGCGATGTCACGCGGGAGGATGTGCTGGCGGCCACCGAAGCGGTGATCCCATCGCTTGAAATCCTCGACACCCGCATCGTTCGCAAGGATCAGGCGAGCGGCAAAACCCGCAAGATCTTCGACACCGTTGCCGACAATGCCGCCAATGCCGGCATTGTTCTTGCTCCGCAGCGCCACGCACCGGAAGCCTTTGGTCTGCGCTGGGTCGGCGCAATTGTCCGCAGGAATGGCGACGTGGAAGCGACCGGTCTTGGGGCTGGCGTTCTCGATGATCCGGTTATGGGGCTGGTCTGGCTGGCCCGGCGGATGAGCGCCTATGGCCAGCGGATCGAAGCCGGCCAGGTGGTGCTGTCCGGTTCGTTCATCGCGCCGATCGAGTGCCCGCCGGGCACACGTATCGACGCGGATTTCGGCACATTCGGTGCCGTTTCCATTGATTTTGAGTGAGGTTGGGTAATGCCCGCAGCAAGCAATATTTTCAAGCAGGGGCTCCGTGAGAGCAAAACCCAGATCGGGCTGTGGCTGGGTCTCGGCGATGCTTCGGTCGCAGAACTGGCCGCCAGAACCGGCTATGACTGGCTGCTGATCGATGGTGAACATGGCCCCAACGGGCTGCGCGATATCCTGTCTCAGCTGCGCGCGATCGCCTCTGCCGGGGCCCCGGTGCATCCCGTGGTACGGGTGCGCGACGATAACCGCGCCGAAATCAAGCAGATGCTCGATCTTGGCGCCCAGACCCTGCTGGTGCCGATGATCGAAAGCGCCGATCAGGCGCGCGAGGCGGTCCGCTCGGTGCTTTATCCGCCGAAAGGCGTGCGTGGTGTT
The DNA here is from genome assembly GCF_006516955.1 of Martelella alba. Lineage (GTDB taxonomy): Bacteria > Pseudomonadota > Alphaproteobacteria > Rhizobiales > Rhizobiaceae > Martelella > Martelella alba. The sequence continues at coordinate 352,764 of NZ_VHLG01000004.1, read as the reverse complement.
GGCGCGGCGCTGGCCCGCGCCTCCGGCTACAATACCGTTTCTGATTATCTCGGCACCGCCAATGACGAGGTCTGCCTGCTGCTTCAGGTGGAATCCATGGCCGGCATTGCCGCGCTTGATGACATTCTGACGGTTGAGGGTGTTGACGGCGTTTTCATCGGCCCCGCCGATCTGGCCGCCGATATGGAATATCTCGGCCAGCCTGGCGCAGAGGCGGTGCAGGTCGTCGTCAATGATGCGCTGAAGCGCATTCAGGCAGCTGGCCGGGCCTCGGGAATCCTGACATCGGATATGACACTGGCCGCCGGCTATGCTGAAGCAGGCGTGGATTTTCTTGCCGTCGGTTCCGATGTCGGTGTGCTGCTCAAGGGGTTGAGGGCCCTTCGGGCGGCATTTTGACCTGTCGACCGACCCCGGCGGGGTGGGCGACGATGTAACTGCTCAACGGCCGTGCTTTCGGTTTTTGAGCCTGGCTTCGAAAGGGAGGAAAGATGAAGCTTACCAAACGCACATTTCTGAAGGGCGCAGCCCTGTCGCTTGCAGTGCCTGCAATCTCCAGGGCTCCGGCCTATGCCGCGACCACGACCTTCGTGCTATCAAGCTGGCTGCCGCCGCGTCACCCGCTGGTGATCGGTGCCATCAAGCCCTGGGCCGACAAGGTTGAGGCGGTCACGGATGGTCGGGTCAGGATCCGGGTTCTGTCCAAGCCGCTGGGCGCCCCGCCGGCCCATTTTGACATGGCGCATGATGGCGTGGCCGATATCACCTATGGTCTGCACTCCTTCACCAGTGATGACCGTTTCATGCGTTCGCGCGTCGGCCAGTTTTCCTTCCTCGGCGATGATGCCGTCACAACGTCAACGAATTTCTGGAACGTCTATACCGAAGATCTTGATGCGGCTTCCGAGCATGAAGGCACCAAGATCCTCGGCCTGTTCACCCATGGGCCGGGCGTGCTTTTGTCCAAGGATCGCAAATTCGCCGCTGCATCGGATTTTCAGGGCTTCAAGGTCCGCACGCCGGGCGGCTATTCCGGGGATCTGATGTCCGGGCTGGGCGCGACGACGCTGTTCATGTCCTCCGGTGAAGTCTATGAGAAACTCTCGCGCGGCGTCATCGATGGCGTCTGCATGGCGATGGATTCGGTGCAGGCTCTGAAGCTTGAGAAATATATCACCGACGTCATGACCGTACCGGGCGGGCTTTACAATACGTCATGGTTCCTGGTGATGAATCAGGGCAAGTGGGACGGGCTGAGCGCTGAAGACCAGCAGGCCATCATGTCGGTTTCCGGCCCGGCCTTCTCCGAGCTTGCGGGCAATGCCTGGAACGAGGCGGACAAGGTCGGCATCAAAACCTGTCAGGATGCCGGGATCGCGATCTATCAGGTGGATGACAATGTGCTCGGTGATATCGTTTCGACCGGCGCACCGCTTGAAAAGGCCTGGATTGATGCTGTCGCTGCGGAAGGCTTTGACGCGACGGCGGCGCTTGCGAAAATGCAGACCATGAAGCCAGCACCATGAGTGCGCAAAAGCCCCTCGCGAAGCCCCTGATCGGGCTTCGCTTCCTTGTCTTGCGGGTGCTTCCTGCCGTTTGTGGCGGGCTGCTTCTCGCCATGGTGGTTGTAACCGTGGTTGATGTCGTGGGGCGCTATCTATTCAATGCGCCGCTGCCGGGCGCGTTTGAGCTGACGCAGGTTCTGCTGGCCGATCTGGTGCTGGCCGGTCTGCCGATCACGACATTGCGCGGCGGCCATGTGGAGGTCGACATTCTCGCCAGCAGCTGGTCGGAAAGATCCGCCCGCATCTTCGGTGCCTTTGGCGCCGGTGTCAGCGCGCTGGTGCTGTTTGCGCTTGGCTGCACCGTTGCCGCTCATGGCTATTCGCTGTTTGAGGATGGTGCGGTGACCAATGACCTCAACTTTCCGGTCTGGCCCGCAGCAGCGCTCGGCGCGCTCACATTTGTTGTCAGCGGCCTGATCGTTCTCCTGCCACATGATCTTATCGGGAGGACAGACTGAAATGGTTCAGCCTCTTATCGCAATGGTGATCCTTCTGGGACTTGCCATGTTCCGTGTGCCGATCGCCTTTGCCATGGTCCTTGTCGGAACGGTTGGTTTTGCATCGCTGCGTGGCGTCGGCCCGGCAGCGACCATGTTAGGGTCCACGGCGTTCGACACGATTTTCTCCTATTCGCTGTCCGTCATTCCGCTGTTCATCTTCATGGGCAATCTTCTGGCGCATTCCGGCGTTGCCGGCGGGCTTTTCGCCGCCACGCAGCGCCTTGTGCGCCGTCTGCCCGGTGGCCTGGCCATGGCTGCGGTCCTGAGCTGTGGCGGATTTTCGGCGGTCTCGGGGTCGTCTTTGGCAACGGCTGCGACCATGTCGCAGGTGGCCATGCCTTCCTTGAGGAAGTTCGGCTATGCCGACAGTCTTGCGGCCGGCTCGATTGCCGCTGGCGGTACGCTCGGCATTCTCATTCCGCCCTCTGTCATTCTGATCATCTATGGCATCCTGACAGAAAGCGACATCGGCAAATTGTTCCTGGCGGGCATTATTCCCGGTATTCTCGGCCTGTCTCTTTATGTGCTGGCGGTCGCGGTTGCGGTGAAGGTCAATCCCAAGCTGGCGCCGAAAGATTTTGAAGTCGAGCATCATCTTGGCCAGGAGCTTTATGGTGTCATTCTTGCCGCCGGTCTGTTCGTCTTCATCATGGTTGGCATTTATGGCGGTTTCTTCACCCCGATCGAAGCGGCAGGCATGGGGGCGGGGGCGGCGCTGATCATGGTTCTTGCAACCGGGCATGCCAGCCTGAAGGATGTTGGCCGTTCGCTGACGGAAACCGCCGTTTCAACCGCGATGATCTTTGCCATCATCATTGGTGCCGAGGTTTTCTCAAACTACATCAATCTGGCGGGTCTGCCCGATGCGCTGGCCGATCTGGTCTACGCGCTGAACATCAATGCCTGGGTCGTGCTCGGCATCATCATCGTCATCTATCTGATTCTCGGCTGTGTTCTGGAAAGCCTGTCGATGATCCTTTTGACCGTGCCGATCTTCTATCCGCTGATGTATCAGCTCGATTTCGGCCTCGGCATCCTCTCGGACCCCGAAGCCGTGCTGATCTGGTTTGGCATCATCGTTGTCGTGGTTACCGAGGTCAGCCTGATCACACCACCGGTGGGCATGAATGTCTTCGTGCTCAATGCGATGCTGCCGGATGTTTCGCTGAAGACGATTTTCCGCGGGATCTTGCCATTCTGGATCGCCGACATTTTTCGTCTGGCCCTGTTGATCGCAATTCCGGCGATTTCGCTTGCCCTGACCTGACGGTGGCATCGGGCGGGGTCTGGCGCCAACGTTTTTGAGACTGACAAAGTGGAGGAAATGCAAGATGGGTAAAATCGTACTGGCTGCCAAGGTCAGCCATGTTCCAACGATGGTGATGTCGGAACAGGAGGGCGCGCTGAAGGGCCTGCGTCAGCCGGCCATTGATGGCCATGCCGAAATCGGTCGCCGTGCAAGGGAGGCCGGCGCTGATACATTCGTCGTGCTGGATACGCACTGGCTGGTCAATGCCGGCTATCACATCAACGCCAATCATCATTTCAAGGGGCTGTTCACCTCGCATGAATTTCCGCAATTCATCAAGGACCTGCCCTATGAATATGAGGGCAATGCCGCACTTGGCGATCTGATTGCCGAAACGGCGCGGGCAATGGATGTCTATACGCTCAGCCATCAGGTCGACAGTCTCGATCTGGAATATGGAACGCTGGTGCCGATGCGCTATATGAACCAGGATGCGGCACTGAAGGTCGTTTCGGTGGCGGCCATGTGCACCGTTCACAGTCTGGAAAAATCCCGGCGTCTCGGCGAGGCGATTGCGAAAGCGATTGAAGCCTCAGACAGCAATGTTGCGCTGATTGCTTCCGGGTCGCTGTCACACAGGATCTGGCCGAACGATATCTATGCGGAGAATAACGGCACCTTCACCATCTCCTCGAAATTCAACGAGGTGGTTGACCGCCGCGTGCTGGAGATGTGGCAGAATGGCGAAACCGAGCTTTTCCTGCAGATGCTGCCGGACTATGCCCGCTATTGCGATGGCGAGGGCGATATGCATGACACGGTCATGCTGTTCGGTGCGCTGGGCTGGGATCAATACAAGGGCAAAGGCGAGGTCGTGACCGACTATTTCCCGTCTTCGGGCACCGGCCAGACCAATGTGATCTTCTCGCTGGATTGAGGCCATCGCCACACTTGGCAGACAGCCGGCGTATCAAGCCATTGACCCTGTCCGGCGGGCGGGGTCAGAGGGCCTGTTCGACCTCTTCAAGGCCGTTTTCAACCGCCTCCAGCAGCAGTTTGGCCAGTTCCGACATATCTTCCCAGGCCGATGTGTAAAGCCACATCGTCGTGCTGAAGGGCTGGGCGATCGGGCGGAAGACGATGTTCTGTCCTTCCCAGCCGATCGAGGCGATGGAGGGAACCAGTGAAATGCCGAGCCCTTCGCTGACCAGCATGCAGGCGGTATCGGCCATTTGCACATCAATCATTCGGCGGACCTTGACGCCGAAACGTGCCAGGGCATCATCGGTTACCCGGCGGGACTGGTCGTCCTGACCGAGACAGATCAGCTGCTCGTTCTCGATCTCGGTCAGATCGATGATATCGTTTTCGGCCAGCCTGTGGCCTGCGGGCAGGGCACAGCACATCCAGTTCTCCCGGAAAGGCCGGCAGATGATGCCGGTATCCTGGGTTGGTCGCAGCGAAATGCCGAAATCGGCGGCGCGCGCCAGCATCGAATTGGAAATATCGGTGGAATTGCGCGTCAGGATCGTCAGCCGGACCTCCGGCCGATCCGCGAGAAAGCGCGCCGCATAACGCGGCAACAGCCTGAGCGACAAAGCGGGATAGGCAACCACCGAAATATCGCCACGCTCTGATGTTCGGATCGCGTTGGCCGTGTTTTCGATCCGCTCAACACCGGTCATGAAGCCTTCTGTCTCGGAGAAAAGGCGGCGCGCTTCCTGTGTTGGCAAAAGCCGTCCCTGCGATCGCACAAACAGCTTGAAACCGCAGGATTGCTCGAAGGCCTGGATCAGCTTGGTCACCGCGGGTTGCGAGATGAACAGCGCTTCGGCCGCCTTGGTGATGGAGCCACCTTTCATCACGGCATTGAAAGCTTCGATCTGTCGGATGTTAGCGCGGGCCATATAGAGTAATATAACCAATGGTTATGGCTAGGCAAACTAAAATCATTTGCCGAATATCAATAGTCCATGGAAACTCTCTTTGCTTCATACAAAACCGATAAGGGGAACAAAGATGAAGAAGAGCGGAATTTTGCTGGCAGCGGCTGCATCGCTGCTGGCCACGAGTGCCTTTGCAGAAACGAAAACGCTGACAGTTGGCGGCTATGGCGGTTCGTTTGAAACGCTGATGAAAGAGCTGATCATCCCGGAATTCGAAAAGACCCATGACGTCAAGATTGCCTTCGTCGCCGGCAATTCGACGGAGAACCTGGCCCGCCTGCAGGCGCAGAAAGGTGCTCAGGAACTCGACGTCGTGATCCTTGATGACGGCCCGATGTATCAGGCGGATGCGCTTGGCTTCTGCGCGCCGATGACCAAGTCGGCTGCCAAGGACGATGTCTACGACATCGCCAAGTTCAGCCCGGATGCGATCGGCATCGGCTTTGTCGCCACCGGCTTCACCTACAACAAGGACTGGTTCGCCAAGGAAGGCTGGGATCTGCCGACCAGCTGGGAAGATCTTAAGGATCCGAAATATGATCAGATCCTCTCGGTTCCGCCGATCAGCAACACCTATGGCCTGCATGCTCTGGTGATGCTGGCGCGCGATGCCGGCGGCGGTGAAAACGATATCGATCCGGGCTTCAAGGCCATGGCCGATGAGGTTGCGCCGAATGTTCTGGTGTTCGAACCGTCTTCGGGCAAGATGTCGGAACTGTTCCAGTCGGGCGAAATTGCCCTTTCGGTCTGGGGTTCGGGCCGTACCAAGTCGCTGGCCGATACCGGCTTCCCGGCCGGATTCATCTATCCCAAGGAAGGCGCCGTTGCGCTGATGCTGGCTGCTTGTCCGGTGGTTGACAGTGACGTTTCGGAAGAGGCGCAGGCCTTTATCGATTACCTTCTGGATCCGGAAGTCCAGGTGAAACTGGCTGACGCCATGGGCGCCGGTCCGGTCAACAAGAAGGCAGAACTGCCGCCGGCACTGGCTGAAACGCTGCCCTATGGCGACAAGATCAACTCGCTGATCACGGTTGACTGGGATGTCATCAACCCCAACCGTCAGGACTGGACGACGCGCTGGAACCGCGAAGTCGAACGCTGATCGCATGAGGATTGCCCTGTCGCCAACAATATGGTGCGGCAGGGCATCTCTCCCCTTGCACAGATCGGATCGGGCGCGCCATGCTTCATGGCGATGCCGGTTACGGCCTTCCCGTTGATGCTTCCCCCTCGCTATACCGGCGGGAAGGCCGAAACGGCGATGCGATCGTTTTTCCTGAGATTGAGAGTTTCGGCGAGATGGCTTTTCTTGAACTCAACGCGCTGACCAAGCGCTATGGTCCGACAACCGCTGTCGACCGTATTTCCTTCAATGTCGAACGCGGCAGTTTCGTTTCCCTGCTCGGGCCCTCCGGCTGCGGCAAGACGACGACCCTGCAGATGATCGCCGGTTTCGAAGAGGTCAGCTCCGGGCATATCACGCTGAACGGCCGTGATCTTGCCGCCATTCCCGCGCGCCATCGCGGTCTTGGCATCGTGTTCCAGACCTACGCCCTGTTCATGCATATGACGGCGGCGGAAAATGTTTCCTTCGGGCTTGAGATGCGCAAGGTTGCCAAGGATGAGCGCAAGAGACGCGTCGACCGGGCGCTGGATCTGGTCCATCTCAGCCATCTGGCAGACCGCTATCCGCGTGCCATGTCCGGCGGCCAGCGTCAGCGTGTGGCGCTTGCCCGCGCGCTGGTGATTGAGCCGGAACTGCTGCTGCTCGATGAGCCGCTTTCCAATCTTGATGCCAAACTGCGTGAAGAAATGCAGATCGAGCTGCGCCGTATCCAGCGCGAGGCTGGTGTTACGACGCTGATGGTCACCCATGATCAGGCCGAGGCGCTGGCACTTTCGGACCGCGTCGTGGTCATGGAAAAGGGGCGCATCGAACAGGAAGCAGCTCCCTTCGAGATCTATGACACGCCGCGGACTGCCTTCGTTTCGTCCTTCATCGGCAAGAGTAATCTGCTCTCCGCTACGCTTGTCTCGACCAGTGATGCGGGCTCGGTGCTGGACTGTCGCGGGACGCGTCTTGATGGCCTTCCCGTCAAGCTCCGCCCCGGTCCAGCGCTGATTTCGCTGAGGCCGGAACGTATTCAGTTCAGCGCTGAAAATCCGCTTTTTACCGGTACCGTGCGGGAGCGCGTTTTCCTCGGCAATCAATGGCTCCTGACCATCGAAACGCCGATTGGTGACTTGCTGGTGGTCCGGCGCAATATGGGCATGAACGAGGCCGGTATCGGCGATACGGTCGGCCTTTCCTTCACGCCGAAAGATATGCGGGTGCTGCCGGTTCAGGAGGCCGAGGCATGAGCACGCTCTCCAAGCAAGGCCACTGGTTTTTGTCGGCGCCGGCGCTGATCCTGTTTGCAGTTTTCCTGCTGGCGCCGCTGGTGATGACATTTATTCTGGCTTTCCACCAGTTCGATTTCTATGGCGGCATCGATGACAGCTACAGCCTGAAAAACTATGCCGATGTGCTGGGCGACAGCTATTTCTACGAGATTTTCGGTCGCACCTTCGCCATTGCGCTGGCAACAACGTTCTTTTGCATCGTCATTGGCGTGCCTGCATCCTATTTCCTGAACCGCATGCGCCCGGCGGCCCGTTCGGTGATGATCCTTGTTGTGCTTGGCCCGCTTTTGATCTCGGTGGTGGTGCGCACGCTTGGCTGGGCGATCATTCTCGGCAACAAGGGCGTGATCAATAATTTCCTGATGAATATCGGCCTGATCGAACGGCCCATCAAGATGATGTACACCTCCGGCGGCATCGTGCTGGCACTGGTGCATGTGATGATCCCTTTCATGGTTCTGGCCGTCTGGGCCGCGCTTCAGCGTCAGGATCCGTCAACCGAAGCTGCTGCCGAAAGCCTCGGCGCTTCTCCGCTCACCATCTTCTGGCGCATTGTTCTGCCGCAGGCGGTGCCCGGTGTCCTCTCCGGTTCGCTGATCGTCTTCTCGCTCTCGGCTTCGGCCTTTGCCACGCCCGCCATTCTCGGCGGACGCCGGGTCAAGGTGGTGGCAACAGCGGTGCATGATGAGTTCATGAACACGCTGAACTGGCCGCTGGGTGCTGCCATTGCCATGCTGCTGATGGTCGCCATTCTGGTGGTCATGGTCGCCTGGAACCGGCTGGTGGAAAACCGTTTCGGGAGGGCCTACGCATGAGACGCAATGGCGCTTTCGCAACGCTTTTCAATCTTCTCTTCGCCGCCTTCATGTTGGCGCCAATCATCGTCGTCATCGGCGTCGCCTTCACGCCCACCGGCTATCTTGAATTTCCGCCGAGCGGCATTTCGTTCCGCTGGTTCCGGGCGATCCTCGATAATCCAGAATTCATCGAGGCGGCTGTCAACAGTCTGGAACTGGGCGTTCTGGCGGCCTGTCTTGCAACAATCGTTGCTGTGCCGGCGGCACTGGCGCTTGATCGCGGACGCTTTTCCGGGCGTGAGGCATTGCTGGCCTTTTTGATGTCGCCGCTGATGGTGCCGACGGTCGTGCTCGGTATTGCCTTCCTGCGTTTTCTGACGCTTATCGGTCTGAATGGCACTTTCACCGGCCTGGTTATCTGCCACGCCGTGGTGATCACACCCTATGTGCTGCGGCTGGTGCTTGCGTCGCTGACCGGCCTCGACCGCACGGTCGAAAAGGCGGCCATCTCGCTCGGTGCCTCGCACTGGACCGTTTTCTATCGCATCACCCTGCCATCGATCCTGCCCGGTATTGTCGGCGGCTGGGTGCTGGCTTTCATTACAAGTTTCGACGAGGTGACGGTGACCATCTTCATCGTCAACCCGTCGACCACCACCCTGCCTGTCCGCCTGTTCTCGCATATCGCCCAGACCACCGATCCGCTGGTGGCATCGGTTTCGGCTGTTGCCGTACTGTTCACCGTCGGCGTGATGGTGCTGGTCGACCGGCTTTATGGACTGGACAAGCTTCTGATCGGAGAAGGGAAACATGTCTGAAAATGTGAGTGCCGCCGACACGCTGGTCGTCGGTGGTGGACTGGTGGGCGCAGCCCTTGCCTACGGGCTTGCGCGTGCTGGCGAGCGCGTGACCGTGCTGGACGAGGGCGATATCGCGCTGCGTGCCAGCCGGGGCAATTTCGGGCTTGTCTGGGTCCAGTCCAAGGGCGAGAAAATGCCCGAATATGCGCGCTGGACACGTCGTTCGGCGGATCTGTGGCCGCAGTTTTCCGAGGAACTGACAGAGGCGAGCGGTATTGCGCCTGACTATCACAAGCCCGGTGGCCTGCAGTTTCTCTTCTCTGAAGAAGAGGTCGAGACCCGCAAGGCGCATATTGCCCGGATGCATAATGTCAATGGCGCTGCCGGTTACGGTGCCGAGATCATCGATCGCACCGAGCTTTTGAAACTCGTGCCGGGCCTTGGGCCGGCCGTTGTCGGGGCCAGCTACTGTCCGCATGACGGTCATGCGAGCCCTCTCAGGCTGTTGCGCGGTCTGCATGCCGATATGGCGGCCCATGGCGTGCGCTATGTCTCGGACTCAAAGGTCGAGGCGGTCGAACGGGATGGCACTGGTTTCAAGGTCACGACGGCCAAAGGGACCTTCAGAGGCGCCAAGGTGGTGCTGGCCGCCGGCCATGGCAATAAATGGCTCGGTCCCTCGGTCGGCCTCAACGTGCCGCTGGTGCCGGAAAAGGGCCAGATCCTGGTGACCGAACGGCTCAAGCCGCTTCTGCCGATGCCGACCCATATTCTCCGCCAGACGGAGGAGGGGACGGTGATGCTGGGCGACAGTCATGAAAACACCGGCTATTCCACCGAAAGCGGCGTGCCGGAACTGACCCGGATCGCCCGTGATGCGGTCAAGACGCTGCCGGTTCTGGCCAAGGCGCGGATCATCCGCAGCTGGGCGGCGGTACGCGTGCTCAGCCCCGATGGCTTCCCGATCTATCAGCAGTCAGAGAGCCATCCCGGTGCATTCTCGATCAATTGCCATTCCGGTGTCACGCTTGCCGGTGTCCACGCGAAAGTGCTGGCGCCGATGCTGGCAAAGGGCGCGCTCGACCCGGACATGGACGTTTTTTCTGCAAGGAGGTTCGGTCATGGCACCGACGAAAACGCGGCGCATTGATAGTGCCGATACGCTCACCTTCACCTTCGAGGGCGAGACGATCACCGCTCAGGCCGGTGACAGCGTCGCAGCCGCACTGACGGCCGCTGGCATTACCGATTTCCGTGCATCGGTCGTCTCGGGCAGTCCGCGCGGCGTCTATTGCATGATGGGCGCGTGCTTCGACTGTCTCGTCGATGTCGACGGTCAGCCGAACCGTCAGGCCTGCATGACCGAGGTAACCGAAGGCCTCGTGGTAAAGCGTCAAAAGGGCAGTGCGGAGCTGGAACTATGAGTGTCAGGCAAGTTGATCTGCTGATTATCGGCGCGGGGCCTGCGGGCATGGCAGCAGCCGTTGAAGCCAGGAAAGCCGGACTTACCGTCACCGTCATGGACGAACAGCCGCGGCCCGGCGGCCAGATCTATCGCGGTATCGAAACCGCATCGCAAAAGCGGCTGCAGGTTCTCGGCAAGGATTACGGCGCGGGCCGTTCGCTGGTCGAGAGCTTCCGCCAGGCGGAGGTGGATTATCTGCCCGGCACGCTGGTGTGGAATATCGGTTCCGACAAGACGGTTGATTACAGCCGGGAAGGGGCGGCAGCCCGGCTTGTCGCCAAATCCATTCTGGTGGCCACGGGTGCGCTGGAACGTCCGGTTCCTGTCCCCGGCTGGACGCTGCCCGGTGTGACGACGGCAGGCGCTTTGCAGATCCTGATGAAATCGGCCGGTGTGGTGCGGGAAGACTGTGTGCTCGCCGGTGCCGGACCGCTGCTCTGGCTCGTTGCCGTGCAGATGCTGAATGCTGGCGCACCGCCCAAGGCGATCATCGAGAACCTGCCGAAGGGCCGGGTGATGTCGGCCATGTCATTGGTGCCGAAAGCGCTCAGAGCACGCGAATATCTGATCAAGGGTGCGCTGATGGTAGCGCGGCTGAAGGCGGCCGGTGTGCCGATCCATTCAGGCGCTTCCGATCTTGCTATCGAAGGCGAGGAGAAAGCAGAAGCGATCACCTTCAAGAAGGGCGGCAAGACACATCGCATCGAGGCGACAGCGATTGCGCTGCATCAGGGGGTGGTGCCAAACCAGCAGGTGACGCGGCTTGTGCGCGCAGAGCACAAATGGGACGCATCGCAGCACTGTTTCCGCCCGGTTCTCAATGATGCCGGAGAGACCAGCGTCAAGGGCGTCTATGTCGCCGGTGACGGGGCGTCGATCAACGGCGCCAAATCGGCAGCGCTTGCCGGAAAGCTGTCCGCGCTTCACATTGCCAAGGCGCATGGGATCGCCGTCTCGCCTGAACGTATGGCGCGGCTTGAAGCCGGTATCGCACGGGATATTTCGGTCCGGCCGATGCTGGAGAAGATCTATGCGCCGGCGCCGGAGATCCTGGCACCGGCCGATGCGACAATCGTCTGCCGCTGCGAGGAAGTCACGGCCGGTGATATTCGCAAAATGGCTGATCTGGGCGCACCGGGGCCAAACCAGGTGAAATCCATGCTGCGCGCCGGAATGGGGCCGTGCCAGGGCCGCGTCTGCGGTCTGGCGGTGGCTGGGATCATTGCCGATCGCAAGGGCGAAACGCCTGATGAAACGGGCTATTACCGCATTCGTCCGCCGCTCAAGCCGATCCCGCTTTCAGAGCTTGCAGCCTATCATCCCGACGAACCGGAAGAGACCGCTCAGAGCGGCGTGGCAGCCGAATGAGCACCGATCCGCGCCTGCCGGATACTGCCCGGACTGCCGATCTCGTCATCATCGGCGGCGGCATTCACGGGTCTTCGGCAGCGCTTTTCTCGGCCATGCGCGGGCTCAAGGTGGTGGTGATCGAAAAGGACACGGTTGCCCGCCATGCCTCCGGCGTCAATGCCGGCGGCGTGCGCCGTCTGGGTCGGCATTATGCCGAGGTGCCGATCTCGGATCGCTCGATGCAGATCTGGTACGGTATTGCCGATCTGCTTGATGATGATTGCGGCTTTCAGGTTGCGCCGCAGATCAAGGTCGCCGAAACGGAGGCCGAGCTTGCAACACTTGCAGCCCGTGCCGCTGATCTGCGCAGCATGGGGTTTGAGCACGAGGTGATCCTCGATCGCGATGCCTTGCGGTCTCATCTTCCAGCCGTTGCCGATCATGCGGTTGGCGGTCTGGCGAGCCTGAAGGATGGCTTCGCCCAGCCGTTTCAGACGACCTTTGCCTTTCAGCGCAAGGCGCAGGAAAAGGGCGCGCGGTTTTTTGAAAACACCCGCGCGCTGTCCGTGACGAAGGGCGACGGGGTGTGGAAGATCCGCACCACAGGCGGGGAATTTTTAGCTGAGAAGCTGATGATCGCCGGTGGCGCCTGGGCTGGCGAACTCTCCGCAATGCTTGGCGAGCCCGCTCCTGTGGAAGCGATCGCGCCGATGATGATCGTGACGGCCCGTCTGCCGCATTTCTGCGATGCTGTCGTCGGGGCGACTGGCAGGCCGCTCTCGTTCAAGCAGATGCCGAATGGAACCGTCGTCATCGGCGGCGGCCGGCGCGGCCGGGCGGACAGAAACAGCAACATGTCGGAAATCCTGTTCCGTAATCTGCAGCTGACCGCCGAGACCGCCATGTCGATCTTTCCGATCATGCGTGGCGCAACGATTGTCAGAAGCTGGTCCGGCGTTGAAGGGCGCATGCCTGACGACATTCCGGTGATCGGCCCTTCGGCGATCCATGACAATCTGTTCTATGCCTTCGGCTTTTCCGCCCACGGCTTCCAGATGGGCCCCGGTGTCGGGGAACTGATGGCCGAGCTGATCGCCACCGGCAAGACCAATGCGCCGATTGCGCCGTTTTCAATTTCCCGTTTTGCGGAAGCCGCCCTATAGCGCTCCGCCGCACCCAAACACAATCTGAGTAGCCAAGAAGGAGAAGACCTTGCTCAATCGCTATGTCCAAACCCGTATCAATCACCGTGTCGTCGAGGCTGGCGGTATTCTGCATTTCGGCGGTCTGATTGCCGATGACCTGTCGCTTGACATGAAGGGACAGACGGAGCAGATCTGCGCCAAGATCGACAAGCTGCTGGCCGAAGTTGGCTCATCGAAGGAAAAGCTGGTCACGGCGATGCTCTACATCACCGATTTCGACCAGAAGGAAGGCATGAACGAAGCCTGGCTCAACTGGATTCCGGCTGAACACCTGCCGACCCGCGCTACGATCGGCGTGGCTGAACTGGGCAAGAACGTGCTGATCGAGGTTGTTGTTTCGGCCGTGCGCTGAGCAGCCCCTCCCACCGTCGTCATCCCCGTGCTTGTCACGGGGATCCAGATTCAAACGGCATTGAATAGACAAGTCCTTTCGCCGCGCGGACGCGCGTTGACTGGATGCCTGTGGACCAAGCACAGGCATGACCTCAGAAAAGGGGGCAAGGCTTGTCTGCAGCCTGAGCCCCGGTGCAGTGCGCCGGGGCTTTTGTCATCTTCGCATGAAAGCGGGATCAGGCAGCCTTCTTGCCGCCGAGCATGCCCCAGAATGCGATGGCGGCGATGATGATCGAGACGACGACATTCCAGCCGGCGAAGGAAAGGCCAAGCACGCGCAGCGCTGCCTCATCGCATTTCGGGCCGGTGATGCTGTTGAGGTCGCCAAGCAGGTTGGCGGCATTGCGGGTGACACCGGCGGTTGAGCCGGAGCAATCGGTGGGGCCAGCCCAGAAATGCCATTCGACGCCGGAGTGGTAGATGCCCATGCCCATGCCCCAGATCATCAGCGCTGCAATCACCAAAAGGCAGAGCCTTGCCAGAAGATCCCAGCCGAAACGGTAGGCCAGAAGGCCGATAATGCCGATCGGGATGCCGATATAATAGGGGTTTCGCTCCAGAAGGCACAGGTGGCAGGGGATGTAGCCGCCGAGATGTTCGAAACCGAGCGCCGAGCCGACGGAAACCGCCATGCCAAGTGTGGTCAGGGAAAGGCCGACAAGCCGGCGATGGGCGCTGATAACGGACGGGATCATGCTTTATCCTAGAAGACGAATTTGACCAGATAGAAGCCGCCGCCAAGCAATATGACGAAGGCAGTGAAGAGGATGCCGAGATATTTCTCGATGAAATCGCGGATCTGCGGGCCGAAATGGTGCAGCAGAAAAGCGACAAGAAAAAAGCGGAAGGCGCGGCCAATGACGCTGACCAGCAGAAATATCCCGAAATTGAGCCCGGTCGCACCGGAGAAGATTGTCAGCACCTTGTAGGGGAAGGGCGTGATGGCGGCAAAGAGCACGCCCCAGCCGCCCCAGGTATTGTACCATTCGGCGATCTTCTCGAAGGAGCCTTCCTTGCCGTAAAAGGCCAGGATCGGCTTGCCGATTGCATCGAACAGGAAGGCGCCGATGGCATAGCCCAGCATGGCGCCAAGGATCGAGGCGATGGTGCAGATCAGGGCGATCCTCAGCCATTTCGCCGGTTTTGCAATCACCATCGGGATCAAAAGCACATCCGGCGGGATCGGGAAGAACGAACTTTCCGCAAAGGAAACGGCGAACAGCGCGCGTTCGGCGTGCCGTGTTGAGGCAAGGGACATGGTCCAGTCGTAAAGGCGGCGCAGCATGGATATCCTGAAACATTGGCGGTTGAACGAATAAAATATGCGTAACCAATGATAAATCCCGAGCGTGTACACAATCAATCACTACTGCGTGACGGCGGTAATTTATATGTTCAAGATCAAATTCCGGTTGACCTCCACCGCAGGCTTCGTATATTCGCGCCGCAAACCACGCTTGAGGGGCCCCTTTGGCGGAATTGGTAGACGCGCCTGACTCAAAATCAGGTTCCGAGAGGAGTGCTGGTTCGATCCCGGCAAGGGGCACCAAATTACCCTGACACAATCAGATGATTCGTTTGTGAACAAGCGCGTTTGGGGACATCAGTGGTGGGCTATTCCAAGCTCTGAAAAGAGGTTTGAGAAGCGAAGGCGGTCAACAAAAAGTTGACTAACGACGCGCTAATATCTATATTCTCTATGTGATGTGGCGGAAGGGTGTTCCCCACGTTAAAAAAAGAAGTGCCCAGTTTGAATGATGTGGTCGTAGTTCGGCGCCACGTAAAATGAAGAAGCGAACAGTAAGAATGATGAAAAAGGCCCTGAAAGGGGCTTTTTTCATATCTGCTCGAAGGAGCTGGTGTGGAGATCAGGAAACTCACGAACGTTTTCTATGACGAAAACACGCATCTCGCAGAAGTCCTCGACAAATCAGATGGAGAATGGACGCCACAGAAAACGCGCGGCTATGGTGTTGTTCTGATTGAATTTCGGGAGTTGCGGTTCGGAATACCTCTTCGTTCTCATATCAAACACAAACATTGTTTCTTAACTGTTGAGACAAAAGGTCTTGACTACAGCAAAGCAGTTTTGTTGATCAAAGATGCTTATATTTCGGAGCGGTCTTTCAAAATCCCTAATTCAGAGAATACTCTGATTCGCCAGAAGTCGCACTTCATTCGCGTGCAATTTGAGAAGTATGTGCAGGGCTATGTAGCTGCTATCCGTGCCGACAACCACAGCGTGATAGCTCGGCGCTACATGTTTTCAACGTTGGTGAACTATCACGCGGAACTTGGCCTTTGATCGCGATTTTCTCTGCTTTGAGCGGCCAGGTCTGAGATATGGCCGCGAAGCCATGTCGGTCATTGCGGTAGTGTTGCTGCCTGGAAGCCGCGCTCTGACAGTGGGCGGTCCGGGGCTTCGATGGTGATGAAGCTGGCAAGATCCGGGCCGAAGGTCGGCAGCGCCATCGGGCAGCGCACGCCGGGAATGACGCGGACATCGAAGAGTTCCTTGATGCCGCCTTCCAGCCGCAGCCATTCGACGATGTCGCCATTATTGGTGTTGATGACCTGCAGTCCGCACCATGGCTCACCCTTGCGCTTTTCCAGCTCGTCCTGAAGATTGAGGCCGGAAAATACGCCTTCGCGGCGGGCCAGTGAAAGGCCGACGACGGCATGGCCGTTATAGAAGGACAGGCCGCGCAGAAAGCCGGGGCAAAACGCGATGCGGTCCTTCTGCCGGCTCTGCAGGTCAAGCCGCGTCAGATAGCCATTGCCGGAATCGAGAAACCAGAGCGCGCCGTCATGCAGGCGCGGCGAATGCGGCATGGAAAGCCCTTCTGCAATGATCTCGTCGGTCTCGATATCGACAATCACACCGCCATCACGGCGCTGGCTGCGCCAGCCATCGACGATGTCGGAGGTGGAGACTGACGTGACATAGCGCGGCACGCCGTTGTCCATGGCAAGCCCGTTGAGATGGCAGCGGTCTTCCGGTGCGAGCTTTGAAATGAAGGGCGGACGCCAGACCGGCTTGAACGAGTGCACGACGCTGTCGGTGGCCAGGCAGGAATATTTCGTGTTCACGAACAGCAGGCGGCCGGCATTGTCAACGCCCAGTTCATGAACATCGAGATCGGAGACCGTCTGACCGCGGCGGGGAACATAAAGCTTGTCGAAAGTCTGGTTGGCGCGCTCATTCGGCGCCAGAACATTTTCAAAGCGCCAGATTTGGGCAAGGCCCGCCAGCAGCATGCGCTGGGAATCGGCAATCAGGCCCATGGCTCGAACGAAGTTGCGCTGGTGCAGCGACAGTGAGCCGTTCGGCAGCGTGCCAACGAGGAAGAGCTGTCCGGTCTGATAGGAGGTGAAGGCCAGAGAGCAATTGTTCATCGCCAGCCATTGCGGAAAACCGCGTGAACAGGTGACATTGGTCTGGAGCGTTTCGGCGGCAACCGGAGCGGAGCCGGGCGCATCTGCCGGCTGAACCTGCCCATGTTCGGCGCTTGCAGTCTCCTCGGCCGGGCCGCTGGTTTCTAAAAGGGGCGGCTGCTGGCCTTCACTCATGTCGCATTCTCTCTTGGTCTGTCAGCCTGGTGCCATCCGCATTCCGGCGCAGCGGCTGTTCTCATGTCATGTTTCAGACAGATATTGCACCCACGGCGGATCTGCGCAATTGCCGAGTGACATTGAAACGGGCAGAACAGGTGCAGAATGACGGGGATCGGCCAAATCGTCAGAAAAAGTCCGGGGATTTGCACCTCTGACGTGTCAGTTAGGGGCTTAAGGGCACAAGCGGTGAAAGTCGTGCACGGCGGCGCTTTGGGATTGCGCTTGCGATAACAGGCTGAAATTGTGCCGTTATCGAGCCAATGGAGGGACGGGAACATGATGACAATACCATTCTTTGCCTGTGCGATCTCACTTGCTTTCGCCTGGCGTGGCCATCGCGCGCCTGCGGTCTGGGTCGCCGTTGCGGCAACGCTTGCGCTGGTGGTTCTGCTCAAGCTGCATTCCACTGATCCACTGGCAATCGAACTTTAGGGGGCGGATATGTCGGAGCGGATAGCCTATCATCTGAATGTTCTCGGACTTCTGGCGATTTCGGCCGTTTTGCTGTTCGCCTTTGCCGATCAGTTCTATGGCGGCGAATTGCCCTGTCCCTTATGTATTCTTCAGCGGGCGGGCTTTGTCATTGTCGGTACGGGCCTGGCGCTGAACGTGCTGTTCGGTTCGGCAGCCCGCCATTATGGCGTGATGATCATCGGTGCAGTCGTCGGAGGCGCAGTGGCGTTGAGACAGGTAGCTCTGCATGTCATTCCGGGCACCGGCGCCTACGGCGCTCCGTTTTTCGGCCTGCATTTCTATAGCTGGGCCTTTATTCTTTTCGTGCTGGTCTGCCTCGGTTCAGGGCTGATGCTGCTCTTGACGCGTCCGGCTGGCAAAGGTGCCATTGGCGGTCTTTCCGGGCTTGGCATTGCCGTTTTAGGGCTCTTTGCGCTTATGGCTGTCGGCAATGGCATTTCCACGCTTGCCGAATGCGGCTTCGGTCTCTGCCCGGACAATCCGACCGGCTATATCGGGCTTGATGCATTGCTGAAATGATCGTGACGGGCGGTCCGGTTCAGACGGCTTCCTCACCAGAGCGTCTGCGCCGCCGCCAGCGCCGCTTGGTGATCATCTCGGCAGCCGGCACGGTGATCTCGATCTCAAGCCCCTTCTCCTGATAGTGGCGCTCGATCATGCCGTTCAGCTCGCCAATGATATTGGCGTCAATCAGCCGCGTGCCGAAGCCTTTCTTGGTGGGGGGAGTGATGGGTTCAGTGCCGCCTTCTCGCCAGGAGAGCCGCAGCTTGCGCTTCTTGCCGGAATCCTCATAGGCCCATGTCACGCTCAGGCTGGCACCGGCTTCGGAAACGCCGCCATATTTCAGTGCGTTGGTGGCAAGTTCGTGGAAGGTCAGGCTGAAGGCCTGCGTTGCCTTCTCGTCCAGTTCGACACTCGGTCCGGCAATGTCATAATCTTTGTCTGTTTCGCCAAAAACCTGGGCAAGCTCCTTGCTCAGAAGTTCCTTCAGATCTGCGCGTTGCCAGTGGGAACGGGTCAGGACATCCTGCGCCGTTGACATGGCCTGGAGGCGGGCCGTGTAACTGTCCATGAACCCCTTCAGATCATCGGAATGGCGTGCTGTCTGGCGGGCCATGGCCAGAACGCGGGCAATGGAATTCTTGATCCTGTGCTTCATTTCCTGAAGCATCAGATCGCGTTCCTGAAGGCTCTTTTCGGTCAGTTCATGCATGGCGCGGGCTGCCGAAAGCGCCTTGATCTGCGATTGGGCCGACAGCGCCAGTGCCACTGCCAAAAGCAGCGAAACGGCAGCGACGACAAAGGGCGTCACATCAAACTGGTCGGCGCGGAAACCCGGATCAGCCTGGATATCGAGGGTCCATTTGCGCCCGCCAATGTCGATGTCGCGCGTAGCTGAAAGGCGCGAGGCGGCACCTGGACCATCGAAGTCATCGGACTGGAACATGGCAATATCCGTTTCCACGTCAATGGCCTTGATCTGTAAGGGTAGAACCGGCTCTTCGATACTGATGGCATGGTAAAGGTCGCCGGCACGGAAAGGGGCATAGACAAAGCCTGAAAGCGGCAGCGAATTGTCGTCATCTTCCACCTTGAACGGCACATAGATCAGAAAGCCGGTCTGCTTGATCGATGTGATTTCCTGAACCAGCTGGACCGGGCCGCTTGCCATCGGTGTGTCCGTGGCAAAGGCTTTAGACATGGCGGCCCGGCGGACCGGATCGCTGTACATGTCGTAGCCAAGCGCCACATCGTTGCGGACGTCATTCGGCTCCAGAAGCACGATCGGCGTGCGGTAGTCCTGATCGGTCGCCTCTGGCCAGACCTTCCGTTCCTTGCCGTAATTGCGCTTGATTTCCGTTTCGATGACGGCCTCGTTGCCGGTATGGATCAAACGGGCAAATCCGATGCCCTGAATGCCGTCATAGCGCCCCTCGGTGTCGAGACCGCCGACATAGGTCTTGAAGGCCGTATGGTTGATGGCGCCAGCATTCGCCTCGAACAGCGCTTTGGTGCCTTCGAGAAGGGAAAGATGCTGCTTGTAGCGGCCGACGATCCGTGCGGCGGCCTCGTCGGCATAGGCCTCGAACTTGGCGACCCGCTTGACCTCGGAAGCCCGGTAAAGCGACAGCGACATGCCAAGGCCGATCGCCGCGACGACGAGAAAGACCAGGGCTGGGAGGAATCGGTTCACTTTAAAACTCCAGGGGGCGGACGGCTGATGACGCGCAGGGCATCTGTGAAGCGACGGGATCGCAGGCGATAAGCTGAAATGACACGCTCTAGTTATGTTAAGTATATATTGATAAACCTAAGGTTTCACAGCTGTTTCACGGTCCGGCATCGTTTGCGACGGCGTAACGATATATGTTTTGATGACAGGTTAAGTTGCGCAATACAATCGCTTTTTGGAAAAGGTGTTCCTTCTTTGTACGGTCAGGTGAATTTAATCACCAGCTTTCACCTGTGTCGCGCGGTTGTTCTGACCGGGAACTCTCGGAGAACTCGATCGTTTACTCTGTGACAGACAGAAACAAGGAAGGAGAAGATCATGAACAGGAACCGGCTTGAGGGTAACTGGAAGCAGTTCAAGGGCGAGATCCGGGCCCAATGGGGCAAGCTGAGCTCAGATGACATTGATATTGTGGCTGGGGAACGCGAAAAGCTGATCGGCAAGATCCAGGAGCGTTACGGTAAGGCCGAGGAGGACGCGACCCGCGAGGTCGATGAATGGATGTCGCGTCACTGATGAGCCATGCTACCGGCTGGGGAAGGCCACGATTTGGAAAAAGGCAGCTGCGCTGGGCGTGGCTGCCTTTTCTCTGCGCAGAAGCAAGTGCAATTGCCCGCTGCCTAAGCATTTGCAAATATATGAGTTTTGCACATAGCTGCCATGCGGACCAAATGTTCGCGATCGCTTGCATTTTGCCAGATTGGGCATAAATCATAATGACACAAGTCAAGGCGGCCACATATTTCTGGCGCCGCTTGAAAGATCCCGGATCAGACCCGCAGTCTGCGTTTTACGTGGCAAAGAGCCTGGAAATGGGGTCCCCGTTTTCGAAAGGATCAAGACCATGGCATGGCAGGATGTTGAACATAACTGGACGGAACGCAAGATGAGAGTTCGCGCCAAGTGGACGCGGCTTTCCAATGAAGATCTTGACTTCATTGCCGGCAGCCGCGACAAGCTGATCTCCAAGATCCAGCAGCATTATGTCCGTGGCCGCGACGAGGCCGAGACCGAGCTGAATTCCTGGCTGGCCAACCGTCATCACTAATGACATGTCTGCGGCCCGCCATTCTGGCGGATCTGCGGCGGATGCATATTGCGGCGGTACTGACCGCCGATAAACAAACGGGCCGTATCCCCTGTGGGAACGGCCCGTTTCTTTTGTTTTCTTCCGGCTATCGTCGCGCGAAATTGACGATGACGGCCACGGCGAAGAATAGCAGAAACAGAAAGAACAGGATCTGTGCGATACCCGCTGACGCGCCTGCAATGCCACCGAAGCCGAGGGCTGCCGCCACAAGCGCGATGATGAAGAAGACGAGCGCATAATGAAGCATCGTATACCTCCTTGTTTGTCTGGCTTGTTGTGCCTGGAGGGATAACGGCGGCTGGCGAAAATGGTTCCGCTGCGGGGCAGAATCAAAAAGGGGGCACGTTGGCCCCCGTTTCTGATGATCGCATCTTCCGGAGATCGCGTGTCCGGTCAGGCCTCTGCGCTGCTGTGTTCTTCAAAGAACAGTGCCTGGCTGATCAGTGCCTTGACCATGTCGGGATTGAAGGGCTTGGTCACCAGAAAGGTCGGTTCCGGGCGTTCGCCGGTCAGCAGCCTTTCAGGGAAGGCGGTGATGAAGATGACCGGCAGGGAATGGCTGGCGAGAATCTCGTTGACGGCGTCAATGCCGGAGCTTCCGTCGGCCAGCTGAATATCGGCCAGCACCATTTTCGGCTGCGTCTGCGCGAAGAGTTCGACCGCTTCTTTATGTGTGCGGGCAATGCCGGTGACGCGGTGTCCAAGGCTTTCGACCATTTCCTCGATATCCATGGCGATCAGCGGTTCATCCTCGATGATCATGATATCGGTGGCAACCTGCCGGGAGATTTCCGTAGAGGCCTCATCCAGAAGGGCGCCGAAATCGTCCGGTGATACCGAAAGGATTTCCGCGGTCTCATTGGCCGAAAATCCCTCGAGCGATACCAGGAGGAAGGCCTGGCGCGGTTTGGCCGGAAGCGCGAGCAAATTGGCCGCCGCCCGTTTCTCCCAGGAAAAGGGCGAGTCGATCTCGCCGATTTCAATTGTCGTGGAACCAAATAAAGTGGTGAAAAGTTTATACAGTGCGACCTTGTCGTCGCCCTTGTCGGGAAAAAGAGAAACATCCGCGATCAGGGCTTCAAGGACAGCTGCCACATAGGCGTCTCCGGAGGTCTGGGAGCCGGTGACCGCGCGAGCGTACCGCCTCAGATACGGCAGATGCGCAGCGATACGAGTAGAAAGCGACATGTTTGATTGTCTCCTGCCTTATTATCGTCGTGTGGTATGAATTGCAGTTAGAAACAGTCCTTCAAACGTTAAAAATGCGTGAGTGCGAAATTTGTTCCACGCGCCGGAACTTTTTCTGAGACGCCACGTTTGAACGACAGGACAATAAATTCGACCATAGCGAGGCGATAAAGTGAAAAAGACGATTGGCCTGCAGAAAGGCATGATGATGCCCGGCGCCTCGGACGATCCGAACGAGGCCATCAGCCGGCGACTGAAAGCGCTCTATTCATCGATAGAGCAGGAGGACATTCCCGATCGCTTTCTTGATCTTCTTGAAAAGCTCGATGCCGCCGAAGAGGCAGCGCGCAGTGCAAAAGAGGGTTGAGGCAATATGACGACGAATGATCCGAGTTTCAAAAAGGACCTGTTGAAGACCTTGCCCAGCCTGCGTGCATTCGCGGTGTCGCTGTGCGGGCATCAGGACCGCGCCGACGATCTCGTCCAGGATACGATCATGAAGGCCTGGGCCAAGCAGGAAAGCTTCACCGTCGGGACCAACCTCAAGGCCTGGCTGTTCACCATTCTGCGCAATGAGTTCTATAGCCAGATGCGAAAGAGCGGCCGTGAGATTCAGGACCCCGACAATGTCTTCACTGACCGGCTGTCGATCCATCCGGCGCAGCATGGGGTAATGGATCTCAAGGATTTCAGAAAGGCGCTAGACAGCCTGCCGAATGATCAGCGCGAAGCAATCATTCTGGTTGGAGCCTCCGGTTTTTCCTATGAGGAAGCATCGGAAATCTGCGGCTGCGCCATCGGCACGATCAAGAGCCGCATTGCCCGGGCGCGCTCCAAGCTTCAGGACATGCTGTCGATTGAGGGCGAAGGCGATTATGGGCCGGATGCCTATTCGGCCGCCGCCATGACCGGCGCCGCGACGACGCGGAGCGCCTGACGCCAATTCCCGACAGTTCCTGTCCCTCTGCCACGCCGCTCCGGCGTGGCTTTTTGTTTGACTCCGGGAAGATGGGAAAGCCGGCCATCGCAGGATGGCCGGCTCGGTCTTTATGCGCCATAGATGAAGACGGCCTGGGTCAGTCGCTGATGATCGCGCGCAGCATCCAGAGCGCCTTTTCGTGAAAAGTCAGGCGCTGGGTCAGCATGTCTTCGCTGACCAGATCGCCGGCCTCTCCGGCCTTTTCGCCTGCCATGCGCATCTGGCGGACAGCGGCTTCATGTTCATCAATCAGATCACGGACCATGGCATCTGCCGAAAGGCTGCTTATGGTCTTGCCATCCGGCGCGAAACTGCTGCTTGCGCTGACGGTTTCAGGTGCGAGAAAGCCGATGGCACGAATGCGCTCGGCGATGATGTCGGTTGCCGCAAACAGGTCA
Source organism: Martelella alba (assembly GCF_006516955.1). GTDB lineage: Bacteria > Pseudomonadota > Alphaproteobacteria > Rhizobiales > Rhizobiaceae > Martelella > Martelella alba. The sequence continues at coordinate 329,114 of NZ_VHLG01000004.1, read as the reverse complement.
TTATAGTGTTCTTCCGTTAGCTCATGCAGCGAGCGGAACAGTGGACCGACAACATTCCAGTGGTAGATATGGCTCTTGATCGTCAGCCGGTAGGTGGCGGCAAGGATCTTCGACAGGTGATCGGCCATCTCGGCGCGATAATGCTCCGAAAGACCGGTATTCATCGTGCTTTCATGCGATTTTGGTTTCAGAACGGCAGCAATATTAGCCATATTCATGTCTCCTTTCGCTTTTGTGCCCGCAAGACTGTCGCCGGGCGCTTGTCAAAACAACGAATGAGGTCGTGGACTTGTTCCTTGTGGCCGAGGTCTGCATTGTGGCAAAAAAAAGTTTCAGGCCGGGAACCAAAGCGCATGCGTTGCGTTTCACGCCCGAGGCTTGCGTTCATCGACTGCCGGAAATGCGCTTGAGCGGCTGACGCGGAATTTTCCCGTGGTGCCGAAACAGAAGAAGACCAGGACAGTGAAACATTTACCGCAGGAACTCGTGGAGGTGATCAAGGATGAGACGCGTCTGAAGATCCTGTCGCAATATATATTGCGTTCAGAGGATGGAGATGCGGACTTTGATACCGTTACGGGGCAGGCCGCCAGGCTCTTTTCTGCGCCATTCGCCTTTCTCATGGTCATCGATTTTGATCGCAACTGGGTTCAGTCCGCTTTCGGCATGGCAATGTCCGAGGTTGAAACCGGGAAGGGGCTCAGTGCTTATCCGATTGCCGGTGGGGTGGAACCGGCACTTGAAATCCACAATCCGCAGGATGATCCGCGCTTTGAACATTCAGTACCGGAATATCAGGGCCGGCCAGCCATGTTTTTCGTCGGTGCGCCGGTCTATGTTCAGGGCGTCAAGGCTGGCACACTTTGTGTTTTTGATACCGAGCCGCATGAAAAGTCGCCTGTCGAGGCGCTGGTTGCCCTCAGGCGGCTCGCGGATCTTTCCGGTTCGCTTTATGAATTGAAGGATGCGGCGCGCGGCAAGGCTTCGGCCGATCTTGCACTGTCACGGGCGGAAACGCGCCATTCGCTGGCGCTCAGAGCCGCCAATATCGCTGCCTGGAGCTGGGACGGAACCTCCGGGGCGATTGAATGCGACAATACCCTGCGCGCCATGCTGGACCTGCCGGTTGGCGAACCGGTGACATTCCGAAACGCGCTTGATGCCATTGCGCCGTCCATGCGGGGGGCGACAATGCGCGCCTTCAAGGGCGCGCTTGCGCGTGGCGAGGAATATCAGGGTGAGATCAGGGTCAGCTCTTCCGGCCGCTGGCTTCTGGCGCTCGGCCGGACCTATGACAACCCGGTCAGCGCGCGCGGCGGCATCCGTCCGGTTTTCGGCGTTGTGGTCGATATCACCGCCACCAAGGCCTCCGAGGAAAAGACGCGGCTTTTGCTGCGCGAACTCAACCATCGGGTCAAGAACACACTTGCCATCGTCCAGTCCATTGCCAGCCAGACGCTCAGGCGGTCGCGTTCATCCGCCGAGTTCACCATGTCCTTTTCGGCGCGGCTGCAGGCTCTGTCGCTGGCACATACCCTGCTTTCGGATGAGCAATGGGGGGCGATTGAGGTGGAGCGGTTGCTGCGCTCGCAGATTGCGCCCTATACGGACCGTTTTGATCGCCAGATCGCCATCAATGGCGACACGGTCTATCTCGATCCCGATGAGGCGCTGGCGCTTGGCCTCGTGATCCATGAGCTTGCCAGCAATGCGGCTAAATTCGGGGCGTTGACGGCCGAGCGTGGCATGGTGGACATTGCCGTCAAACGTGTCGTGGGAAAGCAGGGGCGCTATCTCGACCTGACCTGGCAGGAGGTCGGCGGACCACCGGTGACGGTGCCCGATCAGCAGGGCTTCGGCTCGGTTCTGATCAAACGCAGCCTCGACAAGGTCGTCGGCAGCCGGGTGGATGTTGTCTATGCGAAAAGCGGGTTGAAGGTGCATATCAACATGCCGCTCAGAATGCGCTGAATAGCGGTCGGTCCTGCGGCGAAGACAATCTTAAAAACAACATTGTTCCGCGTAAGCCATAACGTTGGAAAGCCGTGCTTGACGGCCCGTGGTCGGGGCGGAACGCCGTCCATGGCTGATGGCTGGTCACGATTTTTTCGGAACCGGAAAGGCCCCGGCACGTTTTCCCCACCAGCGAAAGGCGGGCAGGAAAAAACAGCTGAAACAACGCCCGCTTGAGATGAACGAAGAAAACAGGAGTTTGATATGCTTCGCAAGATTCTTTCGACCACCGCCATTGTCGCCCTTCTGGCAACCGGTGCAGCCCATGCTCAGGACAGCACAGCCAAGGGCGATGCAGCTATAGCGGTGCAGGCTCCTGCGGATGCCACTGCCAACCCGCTCTTTCCTGACGACCGGATGCGCGGCAATGGTTCATCCTTCTTTGATGCCGGCGATCATCAGATCCTTGCCAGCACGCTTCTGGGCTGGCCCGTTTACGGCATGAGCACGCAAGACAACAAGATGCAGAGCATCGGTGATGTTAACGACATCGTCATGGCACCGGATGGCAGTGCCCAGGCTTTGGTGATCGGTGTCGGTGGCTTTCTCGGCGTTGGTGAGAAAAATGTGGCCGTGGACGTCGACCGCGTGAGCTGGAAGGCGAGCGAAGAGGGCAATTATCTTTCGGTCGATGCGACCAGGGAGGATCTTGAAAATGCCCCTGCCTTCAAGCCGGATGGAGAAAATGTCCTGCGGGTTGGCGCGGTGAATATGGAAAGTCTCGAAAAAGCGTACCACGAGACTGCCCGCAACGTCTCGAACGCTGCTGGTACGGCCTATGACAGTCTTTCAAATGGTCTTGCCGATGCTGCCGACAAGACAGGCGATGCGTTGAAGAAAACATCTGACAGCATGGCCTCCACCGCCAGGGACATGACGGCCTCTGTTGAAGGCAGACCTGTGCGCGGGACTGACATGGCGCAGATGACGCCGGTGGCGCCGGGCGGCGTGAGTGCTGATCAGCTGAAGGGCGCACCGGTTCTGTCGCAAAGCGGCGATGAGGTCGGCGAGGTATCGAATGTGATCATGGGCAATGACGGTATTGAAGCCTATGTCGCCGATGTCGGCGGCTTCCTCGGCGTCGGCGAAAAGCCGGTGGCGATTGCGCCGGCTGCGGTGACGATCATGAAGGACAAGGACGGAAATCTGGTCATCGATACCGATTTTGACCAGAATACGCTGAAGGATCATGTCGCCTACAGCGCGGATGCTTTCCATAATGATCCAGCGAAGGTTCTGCTGAACTGATTGGCGCGGTTAAAGAGATTGCCCCCGCCGGAGCGTGGCTCCGGCGGGGGCTTTTTGCGTGTCAGGCATGCCAATAGCCGTCTTCGCCCTTTGTCAGGATTGGCGAGGAAAAGGCGGCATGAACATTTGGAACAAGGCCTGCGTCAAAGGCTTCGATGGCCTCCAGGCCACGCCTTGACTGCAACATGGCAACGGCGATGGCCACTGGCTTCACCCCGCAGGATTTCAGCAGCTCAAGTCCGGCAAGGATCGATTTCCCCGAGGAAATCACATCATCGACCAGCACGACGCGGCGTCCTTCGAGCAGCGGCAGCATGCGCGGATCGACATAGAGCCGTTTCTGCTGCTCCGGCGTGGTGATCGATGAGATCGGCACGGAAAGCTCCTCGCGGTACCAGAATTTTTTCGAGGTGCCGAGCGGCACATAGCGGCCATGGGCAAGCTTGTGGGCAACGGGTGCGGCAAGGGTCAAACCCAGTGTCGGCAGGCCGACAATCACTTCCGGGGCATAGGGTTTCAGCCGTTCGGCGACATCGCCTGAAAGGGCATCCAGCACGGAAAACGAGGCCTGATTGACGATCAGTGAGGCCAGCGCCGACCTGCCATCGGAAAGCGGGCGGATCGGCAGCAGAAGCTGGCGGCCATCGGCAAGGGTTGCTGGATAAAAACGGTCAAGCGGTGCTGATGCGTTGAAACTTGCGGCGGGATGGATCTCCTGCCAGAAATGATGCGGTTCCATGAATGCCATGCCGGAAAACCGGCCCTGTTTCTTTGTGTTCTTGCGCTGACTGTCTTATAGCAGCAGCATTCTGTTTTGCAGTATTCAGGTGAAGGAAAAGGGACGAAATGACGAAGCTTGAAACCATTGACGCGGCGCTGGCCGCCGATCTCGATTTCTGGACCGCGCTTCGTCATGATTTCCATGCCCATCCCGAGCTTGGCTTCGAGGAGGAGCGCACCAGCGCCATCGTCGCCAAGCTTCTGGAACAGGACGGCATCACCGTCACCCGCGGGCTCGGCGGCACCGGCATTGTCGGCACTTTGCAGGTGGGCAATGGCACCAGGGCGATCGGCCTGCGCGCCGATATGGATGCGCTCGCCATGCCGGAAACGGCTGAGCGTCCCTACAAGAGCACGGTCCCCGGCAAGATGCATGCCTGCGGCCATGATGGTCATACGGTGATGCTGCTGGCTGCTGCCCGCCACCTGGCTCAGACAAGAGAATTTTCCGGCACGGTGCATTTCATCTTCCAGCCGGCTGAAGAAGGCCGGGGCGGGGCGAAAAAGATGGTGGAGGACGGGCTGTTCCGTCAGTTTCCCTGCGATGCCGTTTATGGTCTTCACAATATGCCGGGGCTTGATCCCGATGAAATGGCGGTGGTTGAAGGCCCGCAGCTGGCCTCATCCGACAGCTGGTATGTGACGATGAAGGGTGTTGGCACCCATGGCGCCAAGCCGCATCTTGGCCGCGATCCGGTGACGGCTTCGGGCAGTTTCCTTGCCAATCTTCAGGCAATCATCGGCCGGGTTGTCGATCCGCTGCAGCCAGCGGTGGTTTCGGCCTGCTCGGTGCAGGCGGGTGATCCCAAGGCGCTGAATGTGATCCCGGATTTCGTTGAGATCGGTGGCACGGCGCGGGCCTATTCAGCCCATGTCCGTGATCAGCTGGAGGAAGAGATCGGCCGGCTGGCGCGCGGCACGGCCGAAGCCTTCGGTATTGCTGCGGAATATCGTTTCGTGCGCCGCATTCCGCCGGTCGTCAATGCTGCCGGTCCAACGGCAACCGCGCTTGAGGCGGCCCGGGCAGTTTTCGGGAACAAGACCCGCACGGCCTTTCCGCCGTCGACAGCGGGCGACGATTTTGCTTTTTTTGGTCAGGAAATCCCCGGCTGTTATGTCTGGCTCGGCAATGGTCCGGCGCGCGATGGCGCGCTGCATCACAATACAGGCTATGATTTCAACGACGACGCCATCATCCCGGGCGCCGCTTTCTGGGTGTCTCTGACCGAGACGGAGCTGAAGGCGGGCTGAGGGTCACAACACCCTCAGCACCGGATCTTTCAACAAAGTGCCGGCAACGACATCCGAAATACCCTGATCCGTCTGGTGCGGTCCGGCATTGCAGGCAAGCGTTGCACCCACCGTTGCCTTGAAGGTGAGGTAGGGGGGCTGCCATTCGACGACTGCGCCGGCTGCTTCGCGCAACGCGGCAAAGTCATGGGCAACCTCTTCCAGCGGCCGGTCGGAGACGAGGCCGGAAAGCGGCAGGGCCAGAAGCGCGGTCAATTTTCCCTGGGATGCAATGGCCATGCCGCCACCGGCTTCGATCAGCGCATTGGCGGCGATCGCCATGTCTTCCTCGTTGCCGCCGAAGACGGTGAGGTTGTGGCTGTCGTGGGAAATGGTGGTGGCAAGCGCCCCGTTCCATCGGCCCCAGAAGCGCAGAAATCCGGTCCGCGGCACGGCTGCCGCGCGGCCATGGCGATGGATCACCGAAATCAGTGTGGTCTCGTCGGGTTTGACGATCACGCCGTTTTCGACCCTGGCCTCCATCTTTCCCCACTGGGTGAAGCGTGGCTTGTCGATGGTGGCGATTTCGACGCGGGAGCCTTCTGCCTTCAGCTTGAAGTCACCCGGTGTGAGCTTTGGAACCTTCACCGAGCCTGTCAGCAGTTCAGTTTTGACATCCGGGCAGGCCGCCAGTGTTTTGCCGTTTGCGGCAACGACAGTGCCATTGGCAATGACCGTGCGGGCGGAAAAGGCGGTCAGGTCTTCAAACAGCACGATATCGGCACGGCGGCCGGCGGCGATCAGGCCGAGATCAGGACGGGACAGGCGGTGCGCCGCGTTCAGCGTTGCCGCCTGCAAGGCCTGTTCCGGTTTCATGCCAAGGGCTGTCAGCTTGCCGATCAGCGCGTCAAGCCCACCTTCCCTCACAAGGTCATCGGGGAAGACGTCATCGGTGGCGAGCGTCATGGTCGAGGGCCAGTTCGGCAAGCCTTTCAGCGCGTCAACAATTTCCGGCAGCAGATAGGGATGCGATCCGCGCAGCTCGACAGAAAGCCCGGCGCGCAGCTTTTCGAGAAAATCCGCGGCAGAGGTAAGTTCGTGATCGGAGGAGACACCAGCGGCCATGAAGGCTGCAAGCCTGCCGCCTTCAAGCCCGCGCGCATGGCCGAAGACCGGCTTTCCGGCGGCAAGCCCTGCCTGCATGATCGCGCTCATGCGTGGGTGGCGGGCGATCACGTCTTCCATGTTCATCATTTCGGCAATGCCGCCGATTTCCGGCCAGGCGAGCATTTCCGCCATGGCTTTCCCGTCAATATCGGCGCCGGCCAGTTCCAGGCCCGGTGCCGAGGGGACGCAGGAGGGCGCGAGGATGATGGCGCGCAGCGGCAGCGCCCGGATGGCGTCAATGGCCCAGCGCACGGCCGCAGGTCCGTGAACATTGGCGAATTCATGCGGATCCCAGACGATGGTGGTGACGCCGCGCGAAAGCATGGCTTTCGCGTAGGTGGCGGGGGTGACCATCGAGCTTTCGATATGCATGTGACTGTCGATCAGGCCCGGCGCAATGAAGCTGCCTGTGGCATCGACTATGTCCGCTGCATCACGGCGCGCTGATGGCGCGTGGACTGAAGCGATCAACGGGCCGACAAGGCCGATATCAGCAGCACGGATTTCACCGGTGGCGACGTCAACGAGGCTGCCGCCGGTGATCAGGAGATCGAAGGGAGCATCACCGCGCGCGGCGGCAACGGCGCGGCTGCGCAAGCGGTCATCATTCAGATCAGCCGGTTCACTGTGCAGATCCGTCATGGGGCAGCCTCCGCCAGAAGCGCCGCCATGATCAGGCTATGGGCGGCCTGTTCATCGATGCCGACAAGCAGTTCGGCATTGGGCGCGGCCTTGTGGGGACGGTTTTCGACCACAGTGCGCCCACGGGTGAGGTGGCCCGCCAGTTCCACATCGATGCGGACCTTTTGCACGGTGACGAGAGCGGGCCGGGCCAGCGCCGCGGCGGCAGCGGGGTCGAAGAAGGCCATGCGGCTGCGCCCGCGCGAACGGGCAATGTCGAGAAAGCCTTCGCTCAGATCGCCGAGCACAGCGGCATTTGCGCCTGATTTTGCCCGGATTGCCGCGACATCCTCCGCGCCGATCGTCACCTTCCGGCAGAAATCGAGATCAGCCATTTTCAGCGGCAGGCCGCGGGTCAGCACGATGGCAACGGCTTCCGGGTCGGCGAGTGCATTGAATTCGGCAGAGGCGGTATGGTTGCCCATCGTCGCGCCGCCGCCCATCCAGACGAGTTCATCGATTTTCGCCGCCAGATCGGGGCGGGCAAGGCACAGAATGGCGATATTGGTGAGCGGCCCGAGCGCTAGAACGCGCCGCGGGCTTTCAGCTGTCTCAAGCCAGCGCGAGAGCCCGTCCAGCGCCGGGCCGGAAAACGCTTCCGGCGCCGGCTCGAGCTGGCGTCCGGTGCTCGGCATGCCGGTCTTGCCAAGAATGGTTTCGGCCGTTTCAACCGCGCCGAGAATGGCGCGATCCGCTCCGGCATGAACCGGAAAACGGAAGGAAAAGGCCTGCGCGGCCGCGGCCGCATTGGCACGCACCTGGGCCAGCGGTGCATTGCCGAACACCAGCGACAGGCCATCGATATCAAGCCCTGACGCCCGCACGGTCAAAACCGCTGCGAGGTCGTCGAAACCCATATCAGTATCGATCCAGATACCCATGATCTCAGGCCTTCAGCACGGCGGCATTTGCAACCGGCAGCGAGAAGGCGACGGTTTCGCCGATGGTGAAGGCGGGCAGCGTCGCGTCGATATCGGCCTTGATCGGGCCGATTGGTGTGTGCAGCACATATTCGCGCTGTTCGCCGACAAAGGCCGCGCCCATGATCGTGCCGCGATGCGGCCCCTCGCCAAGGCGCACGGCGGTCGGGCGGAAGGCAAGACCGGCGGCGCCGTCAGGCAAGGCGCCTTCGGGGGAGAAGGCTTCACCCTTGCCCTTCAGCATGCCGCCCGCGATGCTGAAGATGTTTTCAAAGCCGACGAAATCGGCAACGAAACCGGTTTCGGGATGACGGTAGATCTGTTCCGGCGTGCCGATCTGCTCAATCAGCCCGTCATGCATGACGACAATCCGATCGGCCAGCGACAGTGCTTCCGACTGGTCATGGGTGACGAAGATCATCGTCAGTCCGCTTTCGCGCTGAACGCGCTGCAATTCGGTGCGCATTTCAAGGCGCAGGCGCGCATCGAGATTGGACAGCGGCTCATCAAGCAAAAGCACTTTCGGCTCCATCACCAGGGAGCGGGCGAGCGCCACGCGCTGCTGCTGGCCGCCGGAAAGGGCGGCTGGCTTGCGGTCTGAAAGATGCGACAGGCCAACCGTTTCAAGGCCGCCCTTCACCTTCGCATCCAGTTCGCCGCCGCGCATGCCCTTCAGGCGCAGGCCGAAAGCGACATTTTCATAGACGGAGAGATGCGGGAACAGTGCATAGGACTGGAACATCAGCCCGACGGCGCGCTTGTTTGGCGGCACGCGGGAGATATCGGTTCCATCCAGCATGATCCGGCCGGCGGTAGGGCTCATCAGTCCGGCAATGGCGCGCATGGTCGTGGTCTTGCCGCAGCCGGACGGTCCGAGAAGCGCGATCAATTCGCCCTTGTCGATGGAAAGATCGAGACTGTCGACGGCAACCGTTTTGCCATAGGAGAGGGTGAGCTTTTCGAGCGAGAGATAAGAAAGATCAGACATAGCGGGTAAAGCCCAGGAAGCGCTCGGCGATCATGACGATGCCGATCGACAGAAATGCGAGAAGCGCGGAAAGCGCGGCGATCGAGGGGTCGTAGGTCGTTTCCATATAGCCGAGCATATCGACGGGAAGCGTATGGATGCCGGGGCCTGAGAGAAACAGCGAGACCGGCACCTGATTGAATGACGTCACAAAACCGAGAATGAAGGCCGAGAGGACACCGCCACGGATATTCGGCAGGATGACGCGGAAAAAGGCACCGACCCGGCTGGCGCCGAGCAGCACGGCCGCTTCTTCGATATCGGAACGCAGGTTCTGCAGGCTGGCCGAGACCACGCGCACCGCATAGGGAATGATCAGCGCCGTATGGGCGCAGAACAGCGCCAGCGACACCTTCACCTGCAGCGGCACGACGAAATAGCGCAGCAGCGCAAGGCCGACGATGATACCCGGCACGATGATCGGCGAGGAAACGATCAACCTGACGGCCTCAGCGCCCGGCACCTTGTAGCGCGACAGTGCATAAGCTGCCGGAACGCCGAGGATGAGAGCGGCCAGCGTGCCGAAAATGGCAAGAAACATCGACACGCCGAAACTGGCGCGGAAACTGTCGATGGTGAAGACCTTGTAGACCCACTTCAGCGACAGGCCAGGCGGCGGAAAGGCGAGATTGTTGCCGGAGGAAAGCCCGGCCATGACGATGACGACAAAGGGGCCGATCAGAAACAGAAGAACGGCGGCAAGCGTCAGATAGGTGGCGAAACGTTCGGCTCTCATTTTCCACCTCGCGCTGCTGCAACCCGCTTCAGCACCATATTGGCAGAGAAACTCATGACCATGAGGATGAAGGCGATCACGCTTGCGGTGACGAGATCATTGGCGACCGTGACGCGCTGGTAAAGCAGGGTTTCAAGCATGAGTACCTTGGAGCCGCCGAGAATGGCGGGGGTGATATAGGCGGTGAGCGAACCGGTGAAGACCAGCGTGCCGCCGATGACGAGGCCCTCGCGGGTGAGCGGCAGCACTACCTTGTAGAAAACCTGAAACCAGTTGGCACCGAGAACGCGGGCCGCGGCAATGGCATCGCGCGGCATGTTCTCAAGCGCTGAAACCAGCGAGATGATCATCAGCGGCAGGAAGAGCTGCAGCAGGCCAATGGTGATGGCGGTTTCGGTGAACAGAAAGCGGATCGGCTCGTCGGTGAGGCCGATTGCGACCAGCGCCTTGTTGACGATGCCGGTGCGGCCGAGAATGACGATCCAGGCATAGGTGCGTGCGACCGGCGAGATCATCAGCGGCAGAACGACGAGGCCAACCATGCGGCCCTTGGAGGCCGGTGGCAGGCTGACGATCGACAATGCCGCAGCATAGCCGATGATCGCGGCAAGAAAGGTCACCAGCACGCCAAGCCGCAGTGTTCTCAGGAACACGACCTGGTTCAGCGTCTTGGAGAAGAAGTCAATATAGGCGGCAAGCGTCCATTGTCCGTCAATATGGATGCCCTGCGACAGCAGAACGATGACGGGCACGAGAAAAACCAGCCCGGCAAACAGCGCGGCCGGCAGGACGAGCGCCATGGCTTCGGCGCGGCTTTGGAACATGTGTCGATAACCCTTGAAAGGACACACGGCAGGTCTCATCCGCCGTGTGTCTTGAAGCTTGCTGACGGCCGCAAAGCCGTCAGCCGGATTGTCAGGCCTTACTGGCCAACCTTGTCATTCCATTCGGAAAGCCACTGGTCGCGATAGTCGAGTGCGGTGGCCGAGGGGATCAGCTTCAGGCTGGCGGCGGTATCCGCACCATAGGTGATGCTGTTGGCGACCTCATCGGAAACCTTGACCTCCTTGTTGGCCGGGCTGTCGACCAGCGCATTGGCCAGCTTCTGCTGCACGTCGGTGGAGAGCCAGTAATCCATGAACTGTTCGGCGAGTTCTTCATGGCCGGAGTTCTTGGTCATGACCATGACGTTCATGCCGCCGGTCTGGCCTTCCTTCGGTGTTGCCCATGCCAGCGGCAGATCCATGTTCTTGAACATGCCCCAGGCGAAACGGCCGATCGGCGCCGCCCAGATCTCTTCCTGTTCCATCAGCTGTGCCAGCTGCGATGACTTGACGTAGAAGGTGACGAAATCATCCTTGTGTTCGCCAATGGCTTCGATCGGCTTTTCAAGGCTCGGGCTGTCGTCACCCATGGCAAGACCCAGCATGTAAAGTGACGGCGGCCCCTGATTGGTGGTGACGTTCGGGAAAGCCACTTCTCCGGCCAGTTCCGGCTTCAAAAGGTCAGCCCAGCTGTCGATTTTGACCTTGTCGGTGCGGTAGACGATCGAGGTGCCGTAGAAGGTATAACCGACGCTCATGCCGTCGCCATTCGGATCCTTGGCAATGTCATAGAGCTTGTCGTAGTTGGAAAGCTTGGAATAGTCGATCGGCGCGATCAGCCCCTGGCGGGCCGCCTGCAGCGCATCGGCCATGGAGATCACGGCCATGTCGACGACCGGATGTTCCTTGTTGGCTTCCATCTTGGCCAGGCGCTCGATGCTGTTGCCGGTTTCGACAACCAGTTTGCAGCCGCAGATCTGCTCAAAGGGATCGTAGACCAGTTCCTTGAACTCATCCTGGGAAAAGGCATAGACCGAGATGGTCAGTGTCTTGTCCTCGGCCGAGGCCATGGAGGCGGATATAGCAAGTGCTGCGCCTGCCAGAAGTAATGTCTTGCGCATTGTTTCAGTTCTCCTTCACGAGAGGTTCAGGGACGGCTTTGCTGCCGTCTTCTGCTGGTGCCGGCCCGGTGGACCGGCGGATGACAAGCTCCATGGCAACACGGTCGGGGTCGGCCAGAACCGTGTCGGAGCCCGTTTCGGAATGGCCACCCTTTTCGATGGCCGATTTCAGGGCAGCGATGGCGATACGGCCGATCGTACCCATATCCATGCGCATGCTGGTCAGAGCCGGCATGACGGATGAGGAAAAGACGAGGTCGTCGAAACCGGCGACCGAGGCCATGGCCGGGACGGCAATGCCGGCATGCTGCAGTTCCGTGAGGATCCTGAGTGCCTGCAGATCCGATGTCGCCGCAAAGGCGGTGAAACCGCGTGCGTGCCAACCTGCCGGATTGAGCACCGCATTGGCGCCGTGAAAGCGCCTCAGATGATCCATCCAGACGGTTTCGACGATGCCGAAATGTTCAAAACCCGCCCGAATGCCGCCAAGCCTGTCATTCTGAACGATGGAATCGGGATTATTGCCAACCAGAAGCAGTTTGCGGTGGCCGTGATCCTTCAAATGCCGGCCCAACATCCGGCCGCCCTCCCAGTGATCAGCGGCAACCGTGTTGCCGGGGGTGGAGGGCGAATCAATCATTGCCACGGGACAGCCCGTTGCCGTGATGCGGGTGCCGCGCCGTGGAATGACGACCAGGCCGTCCACCTGCCTGTCGACCAATCTCTGGATCGCCTCGGTCTGGGTGCGCACCGCACCGCGCGAATCGGCAATCAGAACACCGAAACCCATTTCAGCGGCCGCGTGTTCAATGGCCTGGGCTATCTGTGGAAAAAGCGGATTGGCGATATCGGGCAGCACCAGGCCGATGACACCGGTCTGGCCGGTGCGCAATGCGCGCGCCGAGGAACTTGGAACATAGCCGATCTCATCCGCGACCGCCCGAACGCGCGACGCAAGCTCCACCGAGACACGCCCCTTGCCCGAAAGTGCATTGGAGACGGTGGCAGTGGAGATCTGCAATCGTGCGGCAATCTCTGAAAGGCTGGCGCTGCGTCGCTTCATCGGTTCAATAGGTGATTAATCGTTTAATCAAGCATGACCGGAATCCTGTGACTTGTCGAGTCCTCTTCTGCGCAGCGGTGAAGAAAATCTGTTTGTGGATGCCGGGGCGGACCGGGGCGGAGCTGTCGCGGAAACTTCAAAAAAGGCAGCTTGCGCGGGCGGGGCTGCTTGGATAGCTTTAAAAGACGCGACCTTTTGAAAGGCTGCTGGAGGCCCATGATCCATCTTTATAAAGCCGGTGGCGAGCGCAGTGTTCTGGCCAGCTCCGGTCCCGCCCTGCCGCTGGACGACGATGTCGTCTGGATCGATATGCTTGATCCGTCCGAGGCGGATATTCATCATGTTGAAAGCCTGCTTGGCATTTTGATGCCGACACGCGAATCACTGAAGGATATCGAGCCGTCGAGCCGCTTCTATACCGAAGGCTCCACCGTCTATATGACCGCATCATTAGTGATGAATGTGGATTTCGGGCTGGCCCATCTGACCGATGTCGGTTTCATCCTGACTGGCGGGCGGCTGATCACGATCCGCCATGCCGAACCCAAACCCTTCTTCCTGTTCGCTGCCGATATGCGCCGGCTCGATATTGCGCCCGGGCAGGGTGTCAAGGTGATGGCCTGCCTTCTGGAGACGATTGTCGACCGGACGGCCGAAATCCTTGAACTGGCGGTGGCCAAGATCGACAATATCTCGATTGCCGTCTTCGGCGAGGGCGCCAGGGGGCGGCGGCGGCCGCCGGCAGAGCTTGAGGAAAGGCTGATCGAGATCTCCTCCTATCATCGCCTTGTCAGCAAGACCCGCGACAGCCTGACGACACTGTCGCGGCTGTCGACCTATCTCCAGTCGCTGAGGCGGGTGAAGGATGACAAGGATACCAAGGATCTCTGCCGCATCGTCGCGCGCGATATCCAGTCGCTGAGCGAGCATACGGGCTTTGTTTCATCCAATATCTCATTCCTGCTTGATTCGGCGCTGGGCCTGATCAACCTGGAACAGAACAATATTATGAAATTATTTTCCGTGGTTTCCGTCATTTTCGCGCCGCCGATGCTGATCGCCGGAATCTACGGGATGAATTTCGATATCATGCCCGAATTGCACTGGAGTTTCGGCTATCCAGCGGCGCTGGCGCTGATGTTTCTCACAGGATTTTTCGCAATCTACTGGCTTCGCTCGCGCGGCTGGTTCTAGACATCTGTTAAGACACGACTTTCGTCGTACAGGTAAGGCGCGATGGCAGGTCGTCAACGCCTTGACTAGGGGGTAACCTAAAACTATGGTGCGGCCGACTTTCATAAGGGTGATTATGCGCTTTATGCTGCATTTTCCGGTTTATGATCTCTGCGGCAGATAGGGACGAGGTGGCCATGCCGCGCAATGAGGACGAAGAAAGTCTTGAGAAGCGTCGTTTCCAGCTTGAAAAGCAGGTCGAGGCGCTTCGCAAGCAAAGAGGGAACGGGGACGAGCCGGAGGCGCCTGCAAAGGTCAGCGACAGAAAGCAGATGTCGCAGGGACTGAAACTGTCGAGTGAGTTCATTTCGGCGGTTTTCGTTGGCTTCATGATAGGCTATCTTCTCGATCGCTTTGCCGGTACAGGTCCATGGGGGATGGTGATTTTCATTCTTCTCGGATTTGTTGCCGGCGTTTTGAATGTTTTACGCGCCATTGGCGTTGTCAGGCAGCCCGAGGATCGGCTAGATGGGGACGATAAATAGCCGGTTTCGCCAAAGGGCGCCGTTACGGATGGATTTGCCTGCCCTTTCCGGGTGGGTGTGATGAAAGAGAGAGCTCAAGGTGTCAAACGATCCGACCCATCAGTTTCTGATTCATAATATTGTGCCGATCAATGTCGGCGGGGTGGACCTCTCCTTTACAAATGCGTCGCTCTACATGGTCGCTACCGTGGCCGTCACGGCCGGCTTCATGTATTTTGCAACCGCCAAGCGCGGGCTGATCCCGTCGCGTTCGCAGTCGGTTGCCGAACTGGTCTATGAATTCATAGCATCGATGCTGCGGGAGGGCGCGGGCGCGAAGGGGATGGTCTTCTTCCCATTCGTGCTGACGCTGTTCATGTTCATTCTGGTTGCCAATCTGATTGGCATGTTCCCGTATTTCTATTCGGTGACCAGTCAGATATTGGTGACTTTCTCGCTGGCGCTGCTGGTGATGGTCATTGTCACGGCCTATGGCTTCAAGAAGCATGGCATTGCGTTCATGAAGATCTTCGTACCGCCGGATGTGCCGATGCTGCTTTTGCCGCTGGTCTTCCTGATCGAGCTGATCTCGTTCCTGACCCGGCCCGTCAGCCTCTCCGTCCGTCTTTTTGCAAACATGCTTGGCGGTCACATCACACTCAAGGTTTTTGCCGGCTTTATCGTCGCGCTGAGTTCACTCGGTGCCGTCGGAGTCGGTGTTTCGATCCTGCCGCTCGCCATGACCGTGGCGCTGACGGCCCTGGAACTGCTTGTCGCTTTCCTGCAGGCCTATGTCTTCGCAGTGCTGACATGCATGTATCTCAATGACGCGGTCAATGGCGGTAGCCATTGATCCGGGAATGACGGCGTTTCGGCTCTTCTGTCGGTTCGCCTGTCGCTCAACAAGCCGCAACAACCCATCTTAAGGAGTTAACTTATGGACGCGGAAGCAGCAAAATACATCGGTGCCGGTATCGCATGCGTTGGCATGGGCGGTGCAGCCATGGGTCTTGGCCGTATCTTCGGTGACTACCTCGCCGGCGCTCTGCGCAACCCCTCTGCAGCTGACGGCCAGTTCGGCCGCCTGATCTTCGGCTTCGCCGTTACCGAAGCTCTGGGCATCTTCTCGCTGCTGGTTGCCCTGATCCTGCTCTTTGCCGTCTGATTTCCAAACCGGAAATTAAGACAGGGCCATTGACGGCCACGGTGCGCTAAAGTGTCGTGGCCGGTCTCGGCAAAGACTTTTGGAGATGAGTATGTTCGTGACACCGGCATTTGCCGAAACGGCTCATGGTGCAGCCGCCGGAACGGAAACGGCGCTGGAACAAGCGACCACCCATGCGGATAAGATCGTCTTCCCGCCTTTTGACGTGTCGACCTTTCCGTCGCAGTTCCTGTGGCTGGTCATCACGTTCGGCGTTCTCTACTTCCTGATGAAGAGGGTTATCGTTCCGCGCGTTGGCGCAATTCTGGAAGACCGGCACGACCGGATCGCCCAGGATCTGGACGAGGCGAGCCGCCTGAATTCCGAAGCGAGCGCGGCCATGGCGGCCTATGAGCGCGAGCTGGCAGCGGCACGTTCCAAAGCCCGGGATATCGCTGCTGCGGCAGCTGAAAAAGCGCGCGCTGAAGCGGATGCCGAGCGGCAGAAGCTTGAAAGTGAGCTGGCTGAGAAGATTGCCGGAGCAAGTGCACATATCGATGCCGTCCGCGCCGAAGCGCTGGCCGAAGTCGGTGCCATTGCCGAGGAAACGACGGCTCTGATCGTTACCCACCTGATTGGCGGTCGCGTTGCCAAGGCGGATGTCGCCAGCGCCGTTACCGCGGCCAAGGAGGGCTGATCCATGGAATTTGATGCAACATTTTTCGCCTTCGTCGGCCTGGCGATTTTTGTCGTCGCTATCGTTTATCTGAAAGTTCCGGCGATGATGACCAAGTCGCTGGACGGGCGGGCGGAAAGCATCCGTACCGAGCTTGCCGAGGCCAAGCGTCTGCGTGAAGAGGCACAGCATCTGCTGGCCGACTATCAGCGCAAGCGCCGCGAAGCCGAGCAGGAGGCGAAGGGCATCATCTCTGCTGCCGAACGTGAGGCCGCTTCGATCAAGGAAGAAGCCCGGCAGAAGACAGAAGATTACATTGCCCGTCGTACGGTTCTGTCGGAACAGAAGATCCGTCAGGCCGAAAGCGAAGCGCTGGAGGCTGTGCGCGGTGCGGCTGTTGATCTTGCGGTCGAGGCAGCGCGAAGCGTTCTGGAAAAGAAGTCCACCGATGCCGTTCAGGCCAAGCTTTTTGCCAAGTCTGTTGAAGAGGTCAAGGCGAGGCTGAACTGAACCGGACACGGTTTGAAGATTTCGAAGCAAGCGCTCACGCGCTTGCTTTTTTGTTTTTCGTCCATAAATTCCGCAAGCCGCGAATGCGGCGATGCGTGAACGAGAGAATTGAAAGGTGGCAGCTATGGCGAAGTTGATAGACGGGAAGGCGGTTGCCGCCGAAATCATCGAAGATATCAAGGCTTCCGCGCAGGCTCTGACGGAGCGAACAGGCGTCGTGCCGGGCCTGGCCGTGGTGATTGTCGGCGATGATCCGGCAAGCCATACCTATGTTGCCGCCAAGGGGCGTCGCGCCAAGGAATGCGGGTTTCATTCAATACAGATCACACTTGATGCCGATACAAGTCAGGCGGATCTTGAAGCCCACGTCGCGGCGCTGAATGCCGATCCTTCGGTCCATGGTGTCCTCGTGCAGCTGCCGTTGCCGCGTCATCTGGACGAGGACCGGGTGGTGCAGATGATCCTGCCGGAAAAGGACGTCGATGGCCTCAATGTCGTCAATGCCGGCAAGCTTGCGACGGGCGATTTCAAGACGGGCCTGATTTCCTGCACACCTGCCGGTGCCATGGTGCTTGTGCGCCGTGAACGGGGCGATGATCTCTCGGGCCTGTCGGCCGTCGTGATCGGCCGTTCCAACCTGTTTGGGCGGCCTATGGGGCGACTTTTGCTGGCTGCCAATGCGACAGTCACCATGGCGCATTCACGTACCGCTGATCTGGCCGCTGTTTGCCGTCAGGCCGATATTCTGGTCGCGGCCACGGGGCGGGCAGAAATGGTCAAGGCAGATTGGGTCAAGCCGGGTGCCACAGTGATTGATGTCGGCATCACCCGTGTTCCGGCGCCGGAAAAGGGTGAGGGCAAGACGCGGCTGATCGGTGATGTTGATTTTTCCGCCGTCGAAAAGATCGCCGGCGCGATCACGCCGGTGCCGGGCGGCGTTGGTCCGATGACGATCACCATGCTGATGGCCAATACGGTGATCGCTGCCCATCGTGCAGCAGGTGTCGAGGCGCCGCAGTTTTAAAAATGCGTGAGAGGCAGGCAAAATCTTTAGCATCGTGCCGTCTTGCAAGGCGGGGAAACGCAGTGTAACAGGCTAGGGTAGCGGGTCATTCATTGATTGCCGATCTGCTCCCCAATTCCTTAAAACGCGCCCGGCCGCTCCGGCCCGATGAAGCATTTTGCCATGCCCCATTTTCTGCCGCCGGCACTTCTGTTCCTGGGCAACGCCCTTCTGTACATCTCGCTCTTCATCCGGATGCCGGAAATCGCCGGCGCGATGGGGATTGGCAAAGCTGCGCTCGGCGTGGCGATTTTCGGTGCGTCCATCGGCACGCTGGCGGCGCTGCCGATTGCCGGCCGGGTGACAAACCGCCTGAGCCCGCGCGTGACGGCGGCGATTTCGCTGGCCGCCATGTGCCCGCTGATGCCGATCATGAGTGTGGTCAGCTATCAGTGGTTCTTCATCTGTTTCGTGATTTTTGGTTTCGTGCGGACGCTGCTTGATGTTGCGGCGAATATGGTCGCCATGGAGGCGGAGCGGCTTGCCGGTGTGAAGGTTCTGTCGCGCAGTCATGGTTTCTGGTCAATCGGCCTGCTTCTGGGATCGCTCTTTGGCGGCTTTATGGCCGGTCGCGGCGTGGCGCCTTTTATTCATCTGTCCATCATTTCCGCTCTGATCGTTGTTCTGGCCGCCGTGGAGCTGAAGCTTTTGCCGTCCCTGGCGCCGCAGCCAGCCGATGAAGGTGGCAAGCGACGGATCTTCGTCCTGCCCGGCAAGGCGGTGCTTCTGGTCTGCGCCATTGTCTTTGGCCTGGCGATTGCGGAGGGCACGATCTATGACTGGGGGATCTTCTACATCCGCTCGGTGATTGGTGCCGACCCGGCAACGGCAGGATTATTGTTTGCCTGTTTCACGGCCTCCATGGGGCTGATGCGGATGCTCGGTGATCAGCTGCGCGGCCGTTTCTCGTCGGTGCGCCTGTTGCAGGCCTCGGTCGTATCCGTCTTTTGCGGCATCATTTTTCTTGTCGCCGTGCCGGGGGTCTTCACCGGTGCGGTTGCCCTGACGGTCATCGGCGCGGGGATCGCGCTCAACATGCCGCTCGCCGTTGCCGCCGTCGCCCAGCTTCCGGGGCGCTCGGCGGCCGATAATCTGGCCGCCATGTCGCTGGCGCTGCTCATCTCCACCATCGGCATTCCGCCATTGATGGGAACGGTTGCCGAAGCTTTCGGGCTGACTGTGACCTTCCTGCTGCTGCTGCCGATGCTGGTGGTCAGCTTTCTGTTGGCACCGCGGGCCTATCGCGGGTTCTGACCCGGTTTCAGTCAGGCAAAGGCCTTGAAGGTGACGAGTGTGAATGTATCCTTCACGCCCTCAATCGTCTGCAGCTTGCTGGTGACGAAATGGCCGATATCGGCGTCCTTGGGCAGATAGAATTTGGCCAGAAGATCGTAATGGCCAGAGGTGGAGTAGATCTCCGATGTTTCCTCCAGCGTACGCACGATGAGATCGGCGACATCATAGGCCGTGCCGGAGAGGCATTTGAACTGGACGAAAATGGTTTGCATGGTGGAACTCTCGGCTGTTGCGCTTCGTTTCGTTGCAGAAGCTATAGCAGGCTTTTTCAGGGTTTTCAGTCTTGCCGCATGAAGTTTATGCGATAGGATTGCCTTGTGCAGCGGATTGATGGTTGACAAGAATGCGCCATTTGTCGACGAAGCTTCGAAATATTAATGTGCGCACGCGCGAAATAGCTGAATTCATCGGTGTTGAACAAAGAATTCTGCGGTGTGCGATTTCGCTTCAGGGCATTTGGCGAAGGGAGAAGACATGACGATTGCTGGCGAACTGAAAAACAGGCTGAAAGATCCTTCACTGGCGGCTGACGCGGCATTTGTCGCCGGACGGTGGCTCAGCGCTGATGAGGTGCATCAGACCTTTACTGTCACCAATCCGGCCGATGGCGCAGAACTGGCGGTTCTGCCTGATATCGACGAGACCGTGCTCGATCAGGCCATTACGGCGGCCTATGAAGCGCAAAAGGCCTGGGCCAAGAAGACCGGCAAGGAACGGGCTGCGATCCTGCGCCGCCTCTACGACCTGATGGTTGAGAATGCCGATGATCTGGCTACGATCCTGACGATGGAGATGGGCAAGCCCTTTGCCGAGGCACGTGGCGAGATCCTTTATGGCGGCGCCTATGTCGAATGGTTTGGCGAAGAAGCCAAGCGCGCCTATGGCGACATCATTCCCGGCCATCAAGCGGATAAGCGCCTGCTGGTCATCCGCCAGCCGGTGGGCGTTGTCGGTGCGATCACGCCGTGGAATTTCCCCAATGCCATGCTGGCGCGCAAGATGGCACCGGCGCTGGCGGCAGGTTGCGCCATGGTTGCCAAACCGGCACAGCAGACGCCGCTTTCGGCCCTTGCGATGGCCGTTCTGGCGGAACGCGCCGGTGTTCCTGCCGGTGTGCTCTCCGTGCTGACCTCAACGCATTCGTCGATGGTCGGCAAGGTGTTTTCCGACGATGAGCGTGTTCGCAAGATTACCTTCACCGGCTCGACCAATGTCGGCCGGATCCTGATGCGTCAGGGCGCCGAGCAGATCAAGAAGATGGGACTGGAGCTTGGTGGTAATGCGCCATTCATCGTTTTCGATGACGCTGATCTCGATGCTGCGGTCGAAGGTGCCATTGCCTCGAAATATCGCAATGCCGGCCAGACCTGCGTCTGCGCCAACCGTCTTTACGTCCAGTCTGCGGTCTATGATGCCTTTGCCGAAAAGCTGGCTGCGCGGGTTGCCGGGTTGAAGGTCGGTAATGGTCTGGCCGAAAATGTCGAGATTGGCCCGATGGTGGACGAAAATGCGGTGAAAAAGGTCAAGGAGCATATCGAGGATGCGGTGTCGAAAGGCGCGTCCGTCAAGCTTGGCGGCAAGCCGCATGATCTCGGCGGCCTGTTCTTCGAACCGACGATCCTGACCGGGGTTACCGGTGATATGGCCTGTGCGCGGGAAGAGACCTTCGGACCGGTCGCGCCGCTGTTCCGGTTCGAGACGGAAGAAGATGTCGTGGCGATGGCCAATGATACCGAGTTTGGCCTGGCCTCGTATTTCTATTCGAAAGACATGGCCAAGATCTTCCGCGTGGCCGAGGCGCTGGAATATGGCATTGTCGGCGTCAATACCGGCCTCATCTCAACCGAGGTTGCACCCTTTGGCGGGATCAAGCAGTCCGGTACCGGTCGCGAAGGCTCCAAATATGGTCTCGATGACTATACGGAGCTGAAATATATCTGCCTTGGCGGTATTGCCTGAGGCCGAATGAAAAAAGGCCGCCCGTGGGCGGCCTTCAGGCTGCTGACAAACCTGGCCCCCGTCTTCTGGCGTCATGCCTGTGCTTGTCACAGGCATCCAGCCGACGCGCGTCCGCGCGGCGAAAGAACCCGTCTATTCAGTATCTTATGATTCTGGATCCCCGTGACAAGCACGGGGATGACGACGGAGGGGGCAGGCATTCCACCCCGAACAGGCAATCTGAACGACTTTTCAGCAGTTGGAGACCGCCTGCGGGCGGCCTTCTATCGCCATCACATGGATGTCGAATTATAGGTCGGCGGCGTATAGGGCTGCGGCAAGTCAGACGCACCGGTTGCCGTGTCGCCGCCTGTTCCTGCAGCAGCGGCTGCGGAAGGCAGAACATAGCCGGGCGGTGCGGCAGCGGGCTTGTAGAGCTGGAACTGGGCGCCCTGGTTGGGGGTGCAGTTCATCAGATAGGAGCTGACCACGGCGCAGTTGACCCGGGCTTTCGTCTGGCGGATGACAGAAGTCAGGTCGATCTCGATGACATTGTTGCCGAGATCGGTATAGGTGCCGGATGCCAGCATCTGATTGGTGTCGGCGGTGCGGGTCTGGAACTGTCCGTTGGTGAAGATCGAAACAATGCCATTCTGGTCCAGCCACTGTCCGTCCACCGCACTGGCCGGCGAATAGGTCGGCATGCCCTGGCTTGGCGATGGCGTCTGATAGGTCGAGCAGCCAGCAAGAAGGCTTGCAAATCCGGCCACGAGCACAGCGGTTTTCGTTTTCACGGGCAGTCTCATTCGAGCGTGTTTCGTTTGTAGATGATTGTTATCATCTGGCTTCAAATTGCAACAGCATCCTGTCGCGATCAAAAGATTTCAGCGCTTTGCGTTCGCTTTGTGGCGCGCGGCTTCGCGCCGGGCGAGGCTTTCCGGCAACCAGTCCTGCTTCATGTCGTCACATTAGGCAAAGTTGCACGCATTCTCGGGCAGGCCGTTCATGGCAAAAGCGTCGCCGGTCCGACGCTGACAGTCTTTGCAATGGCAGGCGTGAATGAACACCGGCCGTCCATGCATGCGAAAACGAATGCCGCCGCAAAAGCCGCCGCCCTCGAAAATCGCAGCCTCCACGTTTTCCTCCCCCTGGGCTTGGTGATCAGATGATTTTCACCCAGGCGCGTGCCAGTGCCAGGCCCGCCTGGTCGGCCTGTCGCCCCAGCGTATCGGACAGTGCCTCGTAATGCTGCATGAAGTCGGGATCATGTCTGGCAACGGCTTTGGCGAAATGGGCGCTCCATTCCTTCACCAGCGCGCGGTCTGCCTCGAAGTGAAACTGTGTCGCATAGCCTGCCCGGCCGATGCGGAAGGCCTGGTTCATGACGCTGGAATTGCCGGCAAGCCGTGTCGCCCCTGCTGGCAGGGTGAAGGTATCGTCATGCCACTGAAAGCTTGCAAAGCTGTTGCCTGCAGCGGAGAGCACCGGATCGGCCTTGCCGTCCTCCGTCAGGGCAATCGCTTTCCAGCCGAATTCGCTGGCGCCGCCGATAATGTTGCGCCCGCCAAAGGCGCGGGCCAGCATCTGGCCGCCAAGACAGATGCCGATGACGGCGCGTCCGCTCTCGACATAGTCGCGCATCAGCCCGGCAAGGGCGGGCAGATAGGGATGCGCCGCGTCGTCAACAGCATTTTGCTCACCGCCAAAGACGACGAGGCCGTCAAAATCGGAATCAGGCGCGGGCAGCGGATCATCCTGCCACGGTCGGAAAATGGCGATCTCGGCATTGGCCTCGCTCAACGCCGCGCCAACCGTGCCAAGGCCGGTGGCATCCATATTCTCAACGATTGCGACACGCATGACAAAACTCCAGTCTTTGGCTGAAACACAAAGCATGGCCCCCCTAACCGGGCAAGCGGATTCGTCAATTTCACATTGCCATGATTGTGTCCGAATAATATGGATTAAAAAACTCAAGTTAAGGAAAGATCATGACCGGTAAGCCTTCAGTGCGGTTCGTTTATTGCAGCATGTGCAACTGGCTGATGCGCTCGGCCTGGATGGCGCAGGAACTGCTTTCGACATTTTCGCAGGAATTGCATGCGGTGACGCTTGAGCCGCGATCGGGCGGCATTTTCGAGATCTATGTCGATGAAAAGCTGGTGTGGGAACGCAAGCGCGATGGCGGCTTTCCAAGCCCGAAGCAGCTGAAGCAGCTGGTGCGTGATGTGGTCGACCCGGATCGCGATCTCGGACATGTCGATCGTTCCGATCCGGCGTGACCGGGGTTTTCAACGGCTTTCATGCAAGAATTTCGTGTCAGAGAAAAAATTGACACGAAAACGTCAAATAGCCTGTTGACTTCCCCGTGCTGGCCCTCTAAATCGCTCCTCGTTGCCCAGATGGCGGAATTGGTAGACGCGCCAGCTTCAGGTGCTGGTACTCGCAAGGGTGTGGAGGTTCGAGTCCTCTTCTGGGCACCAGTTCAATTTGTGTGAAAGCACACAAATCTTTCTTTTTCCTGACAAATCAGCCTTGCGATAGACCGGTCGGTGAGTTTCGGCTCACGGTTTGCGGCGCTTTGATTTTACCCGTCAAAACTGTTTGTAGCCCTGCAAATCGTCGCTATTCCTTTGTATTGGCGAGGCAATTGCGGCATAGTCGCCGCGCTTTTAAGGAACTCGAAACGGAAAGACGCGATGCATGTCCTCGTGGCGCTCTCTCATCTGTGGGGCGTGCTGAACACCATAGTGCTTAAGGTTTTTCGCCATATCGCTGCCTCTGCGCTTGGCGTCATGGTTTTCGTGATCCTGACCCAGGTCGTGTTCCGCTATCTTCTGAATGACGCACTGAGCTGGACGGAAGAACTGTCGCGCTTTTTGATGCTGTGGATGGTTGGGCTGATGGCGCCGATCGCCTGGCGCCACGGCGGTTTCGTCAGCATCGATATGCTCACCCGCTTTCTGCCTCAGCGTCTCGCCAGCCTGCTCTCTTTGCTGTTGCTCGTATTTTCCGCCATTCTGTTTGCCTTCGCCGCCAAGATTGGCTGGGCCGAGGTGGGCGGCATTGGCGGCCGCTTTGCCATGCCGGCGTTGAAAGTACCGGGTGCGTTCGATTTCTCCGTCTGGATCCGCGTGCCGCGTGCGGCGATGATGGCCTCGCTTGCGGTTGGCGTAACGGCCATGCTTTCTGTTTCGCTGGAACTGATGCTGCGCCAGCTGGTGGTGCTGGCCGGTGGCGCAGAGCGGCTCGATCCGCTGGCGCCGGTGATCGGGCTGGAGACGGAGTGATGCTGAGCCTGTTTCTGCCGCTGTTTCTGGTGCTGATGTTTCTCGGCCTGCCGATCGTGATTGCCCTTGTGGCAGCACCGGCCGTGCTGCTGGCGCTGAACGGGCAGGAACGCGACATCGTGCTGCTCTATCGCAATGTCTATAACGGCATGGACAGCTTTCCGCTGATGGCTGTGCCCTTTTTCATGCTGGCTGGTGAACTGATGAACCGGGCGCGGATCACCGAGCGCCTGGTGGAATTCTCACAGGCCATGATCGGTCATTTCCGCGCCGGTCTGGCCCATGTCAACATCCTGTCATCAATGCTGTTTGCCGGGCTTTCCGGGTCTGCGGTCGCCGATGTCTCGGCACTTGGTTCGATGCTGATTCCAGCCATGGAAAAGCAGGGTTATGACCGCAAGTTTGCTGCCGCCGTGACCGCAGCCTCCGCCATTATCGGTCCGATCATCCCGCCATCGGGCATCATGATCATCTACGCCTATGTCATGGGGGAAAGCGTTGCCGCGCTGTTTCTGGCTGGGATCGTGCCGGGTGTCCTGATCGGCCTGGCGCTGATGGTGGTGGTCCGGCTGATGGCGGACCGCGCCGGCCTGCCGGAAGCGACAGCGCGGGCAAGCCTGCGTGAGCGCGGCCGGGCAAGCCTCAAGGCCTTCTTCCCGCTGATGACGCCGGTCATCATTCTGGGGGGCATTCTTGGCGGCGTTTTCACACCGACCGAAGCCTCGGCCATCGCTGTCGCCTATGCCTTTGTCATCGGCTTTTTCGTCATGCGCACGCTGAAAATAGGCGATGTGCCGGGCATTCTCACCCGTTCGGCGCTGTCATCCTCCGTGGTGCTGCTGCTGGTGGGCGCGGCCATGGCCTTCAAGACGGTGGCCTCGCTGGCTCATACGCCGGAAATGCTGGCTTCTTTCGTGCTCGCTCTGTCCGATAATCCGCTGATCCTGCTGTTTCTGATCAACCTGTTACTGTTCGTTGTCGGCATGTTTCTCGATGCCGGGCCTGCCATCATCGTGCTCGGACCGATTCTGGGACCGGTCTTTACCGGCATGGGCGTGGAGCCGGTGCACTTCGCCATCATCATGGCGGTGAATCTGACGGTCGGCCTGCTGACGCCGCCCATGGGGCTGGTTCTGTTCGTTACATCTTCCGTTTCGAAACTCAGGGTCGAAACGGTCGCACGTGCAGCTCTGCCTTTTCTTGCGGTTGAGGTGGCGGTTATCTTCCTGATCACTTATGTTCCGGCTCTGAGCCTGACCCTGCCAAGGCTGTTCGGCTTTCTCGATTGACTGAAAGCGGGATCAACCGATCACGGATCCCGGCAAAATGGGAGGACATTGATGTTCAAACATATGTTCAAGGCCTCGCTCCTGGCGGGAGCAGTCTCGCTTGTTGCCTTTGGCGGCATGGCCGCAGCTGCGGATATCACGCTGCGTGCGGTGGCCAATTCCAACGAAGCGGATGAGGATTATGATGGCCTCGTCGTCTTCAAGAATTATGTCGAAAACGCCTCCAATGGCGCGATCGCCGTCGATATTTTCCTCGGTACGCAGATCTGCGGTACGGGCGAGGAATGCCTGCAGGGCATCGCCGACGGCACGATTGACGTCTATGTCTCGACCACGGCAGGTGCTGCGGGCCTGTTTCCCTATCTGCAGGTTCTGGATCTGCCCTATCTGATGGATGATGACCGGATTGCCGAGACCGTGCTGAACGGTCCCTTCACCACCGAGTTGCGCGATCTGGCGCTTGAAGACAGCGGCGGCGCGATCCGGCTGATGACCATCGGTAATACCGGTGGCTGGCGCAATTTCGCCAATACCCAGCACACCATTCACACGCCTGCCGATATGGTGGGGCTGAAGATGCGCACCGTGCCCGCCGAACTGCCGCAGGAACTGGTCAAGACACTGGGCGGTGCGCCGACGCCGATGCCGTGGTCGGAACTGTTTACCTCGCTGCAGACCGGCGTTGTCGAGGGCACGGCCAACGGCATCACCGACATCATGAACATGAAGTTTCCCGATGCCGGGCTAAAATATATCACGCTCGACCGGCATTCCTACATGGCCGCCTTCTGGTGGATGGGCAGCGCCCGCTTCGCCAGCCTCACGCCTGAAGAGCAGAAGGTCGTTGTCGATGGTTTCAAGGCGTTGCAGCAGGCAACCTTTGCCAGCCCCAAGCGCAAGGAAATCGCCGCCTATCAGGAATTTATCAAGGATGGCGGCGAGATTTACGTGCCGACGGATGATGAAAAGTCTGAATTCCGCAATGCGGCGGCTCCGGTGTTTGACTGGTTTACCGCCAATGTCCCTGGCGGCGCCGATATCTACGCCAGCTTTACCGCCGCTGTTGATGCGGCGCAGGCCAAGGTGGATGCCGAACGCGCGGTGGAAATGGCCCAGTAATCTGCAGGCCTGATCGATCGGAACGGCCCGCCAGATAGGCGGGCCTTCAGCTTGTTGACAAAGTCGTTCAGAATGCCTGTTTGGGGTGGAATAGCTGCCCTCTCCGGCGTCATCCCCGTGCTTGGTCCACGGGGATCCATATTCCTAAGATTTTGAATAAGCAGAGTCTTTCGCGGCGCGGACGCGCGTCGGCTGGATGCCTGTTGACCAAGCACAGGCACGACGTCAGCGAAAGGGGCGCGGTTTGTCAGCAGTCGGAGACCCGCCAGATCGGCGGGCCCTTTTTCGGTGAGGCCTATTCGGAAACCTTCACCGGCCGCGGTTTCGGCTTCTGCATGAACAGCACCAGCGGCATCAGCGCGAAGGTGACGAGCATCATCAGCTTGAAATCGTCGACATAGGCGATCAGGGCCGCCTGAACATTGATTTCGGAATTGACCAGATAGATCAGAATATCATGGGAAAATCCGGTTTTCTCGGCAATATCGGCCAGACGCGGCCCCGCCTCGGTGATCTTGGCGGTCATCTCGGTGCGGTTGGTGGCGACGTTCCAGGCGAGCACCGTCGAGAGCAGTGAAATGCCGACGCTGGAACCGATATTGCGCACCAGGTTGAACAGGCCTGCGGCTTCGGCGCGGTATCGGGCTTCGAGCGTTGCATAGGCAAGCGCCGAAAGTGGTACGAAAACGAGACCGAGACCGAAACCCTGCAATATGCCGCTGACAATCACCGGTTCCTTGCCCATCGTCGTGGAAAAACCGGTCATCATCTGCATCGACCATGCCGTCAGCAACAGGCCGGTGACAATGGCGACGCGTGTGTCTATCCGGTTGGCAAGCCGGCCATACAGCATCATCGAGGCCATGGTGCCGAAACCGCGCGGGGCCATGACAAGGCCTGACAGGGCCACCGGATAGCCGAGCACGTCCTGCAGCAGCGATGGCAGCAGTGCCGAACCGCCGAGCACCATAGCGCCGACGAGTGCGGCGAGGATCAGGGCCATCAGCAGGTTCTTGTCCTTGAACACGGCCAGCGAAATGAACGGATCCTTGGCGCGCAGGATATGAATGGTGAAGACCCACAGGCCCGAGACGAAAAGCCCCGTCTCGATCCAGATCTCGGTTGACTGGAACCAGTTCTGCGCCTGGCCGCGGTCGAGGATCATTTGCAGCGCGCCGATGGCGATCGATAGCATGGCAAAGCCGAAAAAGTCGAAACGGCGAATGCGGGTCGGCGCCTTGGGCAGGAACAGCACCATGCCGGCAAGGGCGAGCAGTCCGATGGGCAGGTTGACATAGAAGACATAGCGCCAGCCCCAGTTATCCGTCAGCCAGCCGCCCAGCGTCGGGCCGATGATCGGGCCCAGCATCACGCCCATGCCCCAGACCGCCATGGCCTGGCCGTGCTTTTCGCGCGGATTGATATCGAGCAGGACAGTCTGGGACAGCGGCACCAGCGAGGCGCCGAACAGGCCCTGCAGCACGCGGAAGGCCACCATCTCGTTGAGGCTGGAGGCCATGCCGCAGGCCATGGAGGTGACAATGAAGCCGGCGGCGGAGACGATGAATATCTGCCTGAGCCCGTAGCGTTCCGACAGCCAGCCGGTGACCGGGGTGATGATGGCGGAAGCGACGATATAGGATGTCAGCACCCAGGTGACCTGGTCTTGGCTGGCGCCGAGCGAACCACGCATGGAGGGCAGAGCAACGTTGGCAATCGTCGTGTCGAGCACCTGCATGATGGTGGCGAGCATGATCGATATGGTCAAAAGCCCCTTGAACGGAACCTTCGTCATATCCGGCTCTGCCGTTACGGCGGCGCTCATCAGTCAGCATCCCCGTCGGCAGCAAGGGCCGGTTCGCCGAAGCCGATGGCGGCAAGGCTGTTCTTCACGAAGTCAGGCATGCCGCGGGCATGTCCGGTATCAACCTCGACAAGAGCGCTCATGCCGACGCGAAGATCCGGGCTTTTCGGCGTCAGCTCCAGGGCAATGCGCACGGGAACGCGCTGCACCACCTTGACCCAGTTGCCGGATGCGTTCTGGGCCGGGATAAGCGAAAAGGCCGAGCCGGTGCCGGCGCCGATGCTTTCGACTGTGCCCTTGATCGTCACATCAGGATAGGCATCAACACGCACTTCGACCGGCTGGCCGGCCTTCATATGCGTGAGTTCGGTTTCCTTGAAGTTGGCCTCGATCACTGTCGATCCGGTGTCGACGATCGTCAGCACCGAAGATGAGGTCGAGACATATTGCCCGTCCTGCAACGATGTGGTCTGGGTGACGATGCCATTGCTCGGTGCGACGACCTTGGTGCGCGCCAGATCCAGCTTGGCGGCATCCAGTTTGGCAAGAGCGGCCATCACTTCGGGATGGCTGTCGGTGGCAATATCGGGATTGCCGCCAAGAGCGGCCTTGGCACTGGCGACATCCTGCCTGGCGCTGACAACGGCACCTTCGGCGTTCTTCAGCGTCAGGTCTGCCTCATCCAGCGCGGTCTGGCTGACGGCGCCCTGTTTCAGAAGGTTCTGCTGGCGCTGCTGGCGCACCCGGGCGATGGTCAGTGCCTCGCCGGCCGTTTCAAGTTCTGCCTCGGTTTTCAGATAGGCCGATTTCAGCTTTTCCACATCGAGGCGTGCCGAAGCCACGGCAGCATTCGCCTGGTCGACGGCATTCACATAGACCGAATCATCAATGGCGAAGAGCAGGCTGCCCTTGGTGACGGCGTCGTTTTCGCCGGGGCCGACGGAGACGATCTTGCCGGAGACTTCCGGCACGATCTTCACCACATCCTGATCGACGTAGGAATCTTCGGTGGAAACAACACGGCCGCCGGTGACATAGAAATAGGAGCCGGCAACGGCGAGGATGACGGGCACTGAGGCCATGAGGATGAAACGGCCGGCGCGGCGCGGCTTCGGCTTGACGATGGTGACGTCGCTGTCGGAAGGTGACAGTTCCTCTGCGGGCTTCTGCTCGGAAGAAGCGTTCATAATGTGTTTTCCTGATAAGACAAACCGCCATGGCGGACGTAAAATGGGGTCATCCGCTTGTGCCAATCGGGACCGGTAATCGATCCTTGGCAATTAGGATACATTGATGTATCTAATATTCGTGTCGAATTCTGTCAATAGGATTCGTCAGTGTTTCTTATGGACTGTGGAATGACGAAGAAGACGACGGAACGAAGGCGTGGCGAAGAGCTTGAAAGCGCATTGCTGAAGGCGGCCTGGGACGAGTTGCTGGAGAAGGGCTATGGCGGACTGACCATGGAGGCGGTGGCCAAACGTGCAGGCACCAGCCGTCCGGTGCTTTATCGCCGCTGGGCGTCGCGGCCCGACCTGGCCGTGGCCGCCATGCGCTATCACGTCGAGGCGAACCCGATCATCGTTCCTGATCTGGGGGATCTGCGAGACGATGTGATCGCATTGCTGCAGCATATCGTCGACCGGCGGTCGCGCATGGGATCGCTGATTTCGGTGGAACTCACGGATTATTTTCGTGAAACCAATTCAAGTCCGGCGGAATTGAAGCGCCAGATCGTTTCGCGCGATCAGCATACGATGGAGATCCTTTTGACGCGGGCGACGGCCCGTGGCGAGATTGAAGACCAGGCGATCGCGCCGCGCATCGTTTCCCTGCCGGTCGATCTCCTGCGTCAGGATATGATGATGACGATGAAACCGACCTCGGATGCCGTGATCATCGATATTGTCGACACGGTTTTCCTGCCGCTGGTCGGCTATCACGCCGTCAAGGCCGGTTGAGGCGGTGCCTCAAAGCTTGGCGATATATTCGCAGAGCCGGTCAGCCGCATCTTCAATCTGCTTCGGATCGCGCAGGAAGCAGGCGCGCAGGAAGGCTTCGCCGCCCGGCCCGAACGCCGATCCCGGTGCCAGCCCGACGCCTGTCTTGTCGACGATATCAAGTGCGGCGCGGCGACTGTCGGTAATGCCGTCGACCTTGAGGAAGGCGTAGAGTGCGCCTTGAGGCTTCAGCGTCTGAACCCGGTTCGTGGCCAGCAGGCGGTCGCAGAGAATATCGCGCGAGAGGCTGGCGCGACGGAAGTTTTCAGCAATCACACCGTCGCCGTCGCGCACGGCTGCCAGAGCCCCCTTCTGCAGAAATTGCGGCACCCCTGAAACGGTATATTGCACCAGGTTTTCAATGACATCGCCCATTTCGGCGGGGGCGACGATCCAGCCGATACGCCAGCCCGTCATCGACCAGTTCTTGGAAAAGGAATTGACGAAGACGACGCGGTCATCATCCTCCATGATATCCATGAAGGAGGGCGCGCGGCCGCCGCCAAAATGATAGAGCGCATAGATCTCGTCGGCGATGATCCAGATGCCGTTTTTGCGCGCGATATCGAGAAGCGCGCGAAGATCCTCGACGCTCGCCGTCCAGCCGGTCGGGTTGGAGGGCGAGTTGACGAAGATGACGCTGGTCTTCTCGGTAATCGCCGCCTCGACCTTGCCGGGGTCGAGCTGCCAGCGGCCATCCCTGAAATCCAGCGGCACGCCGATCTGTTTTGCCCCGCAGACACCAAGCGAGGCAGAGATATTCGGCCAGGCGGGGGTGAAGTAGATTGCCTCATCGCCCACTTCCGTCAGCGCTTCGACCATCAGCTTGATCGCATGCATGCCGGATGTCGTTACGAAGATATTGTCCATGGCCAGCGTCTTGGCAAAATGCCGGCCGTAATAATCGGCGATCGCCTGGCGCAGTTCGGGAATGCCGCGTTGCAGCGTGTAGAAGGTCTCACCATCGGCCAGTGCCTTGGCCGCGGCCTCGCGGATGAAGGCGGGGGTCGGCAGATCACCTTCGCCGGCCCAGAGCGGCAGCAGCCCGTCACGCCCGAAGGCGTAATTGATGATCTCGACAATACCGCTCTCGGGTGCGTTGAGAGAGCGCTCGCTCAGGCTTTCGGTCAATGTCATGGTGCACTCCTTGGACAGCATTCTTTTAGCCGCAGAAACGCGGCGATGACATGAAAAATCACCGGTGAATCATTGATTTTTGTGATCGGAAACCGGTCGAAAGGCAGGCATTCCCAAATCTGCCACAATCGCCTAAGGTCGGGGCCTTCAGGGAGGACTGTCGATGTTGCCGAGCTGGCTCATCCTGCTGGTGGCGCTTTCTTATATTCTGCTGCTCTTCGTGGTCGCCAGTTTTGGCGACCGCCGGGCAAAACGCCAGCTTGCGCCCTTATCCGGCCGGCCTTTCGTCTATTCGCTGTCGCTGGCTGTCTACTGCACTTCATGGACCTATTTCGGCGGTGTTGGTCTTGCGGCGGATCGTGGGCTGGAATTTCTCGGTATCTATCTTGGTCCCATTGTTGCGTTTACGCTTGGCATGCCGCTGCTGCGCCGCATGGTCGGTCTTGCCAAGGCGGAGAAGCTGACCTCGGCAGCTGATTTCCTCGCGGCCCGCTATGGCAAGAATTCCACGGTTGCGGGCCTCGTCGCGGTGATTTCGCTGGCGGCCGCCATTCCCTATATCGCCTTGCAGCTGAAGGCCGTTTCCGATTCGGTTGCGGCCATGGTCGGCACGCCCTATGGCACGCTCACCGGTGCCGGTTTCCTGCCGATCGGTCTGCCCTTTGCGGTGACGCTGGTGCTGGCCTCCTTCGCCATCATCTTCGGCACCCGCCACACCGACGCGACCGAGCATCAGGACGGGCTTATACTTGCAATCGCGATGGAATCGGTGGTCAAGTTGATTGCCTTCGGCTCTGTTGGTTTTTTCGTGCTGTTCGTGCTGTTCAACGGGCCGGTCGATCTTTTTGCCAAGGCTGCGGAGAATTCGGCCGCCATGACCGCTCTGTCCTATGACACGCCGATCAGCCGCTGGATCCTGCTGATCCTGCTGTCGGCCTGCGCGATCCTGCTATTGCCGCGCCAGTTTCATGTCACTGTGGTGGAAAACCGCTCGGAGCGGGAGCTCAACCTCGCGCGCTTTCTGTTCCCGCTCTACCTTGTGGCGATCAATATTCTGGTCCTGCCGGTGGCACTCGGCGGGCTGATGATCCTCGGGCCCCATGTCGATGCCGATCTCTATGTGCTGCAATTGCCGATCGCCGAGGGCATGCCGTTCATTTCGCTGATTACCTTTATCGGCGGATTTTCGGCGGCGACAGCCATGGTCATCGTCTCCTCGGTGGCACTGGCGATCATGCTGTCAAACGATATCGTCAATCCGATCTTCCTCAGACGGCGCATGACGGCGATCCCTGGGCGCAAGCAGGATTTCTCCAATCTCCTGCTCAATATCCGCCGGGCCTCAATTCTCGGGGTCATGCTGCTGGGCTATGTCTATTACCGGCATATCGACAGTGATCGCGGGCTGTTTTCGATCGGGCTTCTGGCCTTCGCCGCCATCGCGCAGGTAGCCCCGGCGTTGATTATCGGGCTGGTCTGGCGGCGCGCCAATGCCCGTGGCGCCATTATCGGCCTGTCGCTCGGCTTCCTCGTCTGGGCCTATCTGCTGTTCATTCCAAGCCTTGGCGGCCCCGACCATTCCGCTCTTGCCGGCGATATTCTCGATGTCTTCATTCCGGGGACGGGGCTTTTCACCGGGCCTGCCGCTGATCCGTTGCTGAATGTTACCTGCCTGTCCCTGTCGCTGAATATTCTCGGCCTGGTGCTGGGCTCGCTGTCACGGCCCTCCAGCCCGCTGGAGCGGATCCAGTCGGGTATTTTCGTCAAGCGTCAGGCGCGCTGGCAGTCCTCGGCCCGTGGGCTTGGCACCGGTGTTTCGGTTGGCGCCCTCAAGGATGCGATCACCGGCTATCTGGGGGATGAGCGCACGCTGCGCTCCTTTGCCACCTTTGAGAACAGTGCCGGGCGCAGGCTTGATGATGGTGATCAGGCCGACATGGCGCTTATCCATTTCTCCGAGCAATTGCTGGCCTCTGCCATCGGCTCGTCTTCGGCACGTCTTGTGCTGTCGCTGGTGCTGCAGCGCGCCGAGGCGGCAACCGGCGATGCGGCCTTCCTGCTCGATCAGGCAAGCGAGGCGCTGCAATATAATCAGGGCATGCTGCAGACGGCACTGGCCCATATGGATCAGGGGATTGCCGTTTTTGACGCCACCAACCGGCTGACCGTGTGGAACAGACGTTTCCGCGAGCTTTTAAGCCTGCCGGACGAGGCGGGACAGGTCGGCTATCCGCTGATCAATATCATCGGCCGGCTGTCGTCACGCGGTGATCTGACGGGCCAGGAGGCTGAGGATATTCTCAAGCGTCTGCGCGGGCATGAGAAGGCCTTCCCCATGGTGCTGGAGAGCGGCCATCGCATCATCGAAGTGCAGTCGCGGCCGATGCCGGACAAGGGCATGGTCGTTACCTTTACCGATATCACCCGGCGCGTGGCGGCCGATCTGGCGCTGAAACAGGCCAATGAAACGCTGGAACTGCGGGTGAATGAGCGCACCGCCGAGCTGACGCGGGTGAACGAGGCACTGCGTGAGGCGCGACGGGCCGCTGATGAGGCGAATATCGGCAAGACGCGCTTCTTTTCCGCTGCCGGTCACGATATCCTTCAGCCGCTCAATGCCGCGCGTCTTTATGCAGCCGCCCTTGGCGAGCGCATGCCAGCCGAAAGCGACAACCGTGTGCTGTCGCTAAAAGTGGATTCGGCGCTGCAATCGGTTGAGGATATTCTTGGTGCCGTGCTCGATATTTCGCGGCTTGATGCCGGGGCGATGAAGCCGCATTTCACATCCGTCGCGCTTGATGAATTGCTCAGAAGGGTTGAGACCGATTTCCAGCCGCTCGCACAGGAACGCGGGCTGAAGCTGATTGTCGTGCCCTCGCATCTGAAAGTTCGCTCCGATGTGCATCTGTTGCGCCGGCTCATTCAGAATCTGGTGTCCAATGCGATCAAATACACGCTTTCGGGCGAGGTTCTGGTTGGCGTCCGACGTAATCGTGACCGCGCCACGGTGATGGTGATCGACACCGGGATCGGTATACCGGAGACCAAGATCGAGAGTATTTTCAAGGAATTCACACGACTGGAAGAAGGCGCGCGAACGGCGCAGGGCCTGGGTCTGGGCCTGTCCATCGTCGACCGGCTGGCGCGTATGCTGTCGCATCCCGTCAGCATCGATTCCAGCGTTGGCAAGGGCACGGTCTTCCGGGTCAGCCTGCCGCTTTCCGAAGGTGAGGAGGCGAGCGAGCATGATCAGCCGATCACGATCGATGCTGCCGGTGTCGAGGCGATTTCCGGGCTGAAAGTCCTGTGCATCGATAATGAGGAGGCCATTCTTGAAGGCATGCGGCTTCTGGTCGAAGGCTGGGGCGGTGTGGTGGAAACGGCAGCGACGGGGGAGGACGCGATCGGTTCAGGTTTTATTCCTGATGTGATCATCGCCGATTATCATCTCGATCATGAAAATGGCATTGACGCGGTGACGGCGGTGCGCGAGCACTTCTCCCGCCATATCCCGGCCATGCTGCTGACGGCGGATCGCACCCGCGAGGTGCGCGATGCCGCGCTTGAAGAGGATATGGCGCTTCAGCACAAGCCGGTGAAAACCGTCAATCTGAAGGCTTTCCTAAGCCAGATCGCCAGGTTCCACCGGGTCGCCGGGCGCTGAGCCTCAGCTGCTTCCGGCGATCTGGCCATTGGCGCGGCGCCACCGGATAGATGACCAGAGCGAAAGCGCGATCAGCGAGGCGCCAACCAGACCGGTCACGGCTTCGGGGATGTGGAACAGCGTCTGCGAGAACATGATCACGGCCAGAATGAGGATCGCATAAAAGGCACCATGTTCGAGAAAGCGGAACTCGCTCAGCGTGCCACGTTCCACCAGCATGATGGTGAGAGAGCGGACATACATGGCGCCGATGCCGAGACCGGCGGCGATGATGAACAGGTTCTTGGTCAGCGCGAAGGCACCTACGACGCCATCGAATGAGAAGCTGGCATCGAGAATTTCCAGATAGATGAAGGCGCCAAGCCCGCCTTGGGCGGCGGCGCGGGCAACCTGTTTCTGGCTGGCATCGAGAAAGCCGCTCAAGACCTCGACGCCAAGGAAGGTCAGAAGGCCGTAAAGTGCCGGATAGAGGAAATCAGCGGCGCGGGCATCGGGAACAAGGCTTGAAAACAACAGCACAAGCACAAGCGCAAGACCGATTTCGATTCCCTTGATGGAGGAGCAGCGGCACATGGGGCGCTCCACCGCTGGCAACCAGTGAATATCCTTGTCACCGTCGAAGAAATAGGAAAGCCCGACCATCAGCAGGAAGGTCCCGCCAAAGGCAGCAATCGGCATATGGGCCTCATGCATGATCGCGGCATAGGCGCGCGGATCATAGACGGCAAGTTCAAGCGCCGAGAGCGGGCCGATATGCGCTGCAGCGGCGACGATGGCCAGCGGGAAGATCAGCCGCATGCCGAAGACGGCAATCAGAATACCCCAGGTCAGGAAGCGGCGTTGCCAAGCCTTTGTCATATCCTTGAGCTTGTTGGCGTTGACAATGGCGTTGTCAAAGGACAGCGAGATTTCCAGAACAGCAAGCACGGCCGTGATGAACAGAAATGCGAGCGCACCGCCCAGCCCGTCAAAACTGAGATAGCCATAGAGTGCTGCGCCGCCAAGCCCGATGGCGGTGACGATGAAAGCGCCGTGAAAATAGCTGTGCAGCGGTCTTGAAGACGGTGTCATGGCCGTGCCCCCGTAAAAGGCAAATGGCGCGGATCTGTCCCTGCCAATTTGCTTGTCGAGAGGGCACACACAGCCGATGGCCCGATGAGCCGCGCCTCGGCATTTCCGTTCTGATACATTGTAATCAATGTCCGCCGGCTCATCTGCGGACGGTACCGACATCACGAGAGCGCCGTCGAACTCTCGCCAGAGGGGCCCGGTACCGGGTTTCTGGCCTTCATGCTGAAAGGTCCAGGATACGCCATAATGTAATCGCTCGAAGTGCTACGTCAAGAGTGGGTTCCGATTAGTGTCACGAAATCAGTCACATGTGTTGATCTGACTGACGAATGTCAGATTTGTGGTGCGTTTATATCCGGTTATGTTATCGTCATCTTCTTGCAACCTTGCGTTTGTCTGACAGGAGTTGCCTCGATGTCTTTACTTTTTGCATTGTTGATCGGGGTGGTTGCAGGCCTCAGGGCCATGACCGCGCCTGCCGCCATTGCCTGGGCAGCCTATCTCGGCTGGATTGATCTGTCGCATACGTTCCTGTCCTTCATGGGATCGGTCTGGGCGGTTGGCGTTTTGACATTGTTTGCCCTGGTCGAACTTGTGACCGACCAGTTGCCGACAACGCCGAGCCGTACCGTGCCGCCGCAATTTGGCGCGCGGATCGTCATGGGTGCCATTGCCGGCACTGCGCTCGGCTTTGCCGCCGGTGGTTTCGGTCCCGGCGCGGTCGCCGGCCTCGTCGGTGCGGTGATCGGAACGCTTGGCGGTGCCAAAGCCCGCGGCGCACTTGCCCGTAAATTTGGTCAAGACCGGCCCGCGGCCCTGATTGAAGATGCCATTGCCTTACTGGGGGCACTTTTGATTGTGGTTGCTGCATGACGACATATTACGATGCAATTATCATCGGGGCGGGGCAGGCGGGGCCTTCGCTGGCCGGAAGGTTGGTTGCGGCGGGACAGAAGGTTGCGCTGGTCGAGCGGCATCGTCTGGGCGGCACTTGCGTCAATACCGGCTGCACGCCAACCAAGACGCTGGTGGCGAGCGCGCGCATGGCACATCTGGCGCGCCGGGCCGGTGATTTCGGCGTTGATATTGTCGGTGACGTTTCAGTCGACATGACACGGGTGATGAAACGGGCGCGTTCGGTCGTCTCGGCCTCGCGCCAGGGACTCGAGGCCTGGCTTGACGGGATGGAAAATCTCACGCTGCTGCATGGCCATGCCCGGTTTTCCGGACCGCGATCGCTGATCATCGATGAAGATGTGATTTCAGCGGAAAGGATCTTTATCAATGTCGGTGGCAGGCCCGCTATCCCGGCGATCGAGGGCCTCGACAAGATCAAATACCTCACCAATGCCGATATGGTGCGGCTTGAACGGGTGCCCGAACATCTGCTGGTGCTTGGCGGCAGTTATATCGGGCTGGAATTTGCACAGATGTTTGCCCGTTTCGGTGCGCGCGTCACGGTGATTGAGCGTGGTGAACGGCTGATCGGCCGTGAGGACCCGGAGATTGCCGACGCGGTGCGGCACATTCTGGAGGCGGAAGGCATTACCATTTTAACCGGTGCCGACTGTATCGGGCTCGCGCCGGATGGCGCCGGTATATGTGCAACCGTCAGGCATGGTGCTGATGAGACAATAGTCTCCGGGTCCGATGTTCTGGTGGCGCTCGGGCGGCGGCCGAATACAGATGATCTTGGGCTGGAAAAGGCCGGGATTGCCGTCGACAAGCGCGGCTATATCACCGTTGATTCCTTTCTGGAAACCAGTGCGAAAGGCATTTTTGCGCTGGGTGACTGCAATGGTCGCGGCGCCTTCACCCACACGGCCTACAACGATCATGAGATCGTTGCTGCCAATATTTTGAACGGCGAGAAGCGGCATGTGGAAGATCGGGTCGCGGGCTACGCGCTTTATATCGATCCGCCACTGGGCCGGGCCGGGCTGAGCGAAGCCGAGGCGAAAAAGCGTGGATTGAATGTCAGCGTGTCGAGCCGGCCGATGGCGAACGTCGCGCGTGCCCGCGAACGTGGCGAAACCCAGGGCCTGATGAAGCTCGTGGCCGATGCCGACAGCGGCCTTCTGCTCGGCGGCGCCATTTTAGGCCCCGGCGGTGACGAAGCCATTCATGCCCTGTCGAACATGATCAGCATGGGCGCCCATATTACCGATCTTGAATGGGCCGTTCCCATTCACCCGACAGTTGCCGAACTGCTGCCAACCCTTGCCAACGGGTTGCAGTCTGCCGCCGTGCGCTGAGGGCGCTTTTTGCGCTTGCCGGGCAGGGGGCGGCAGTGCTATGGAGCAGAAGCTGCCTGCGGGTATGATGTAATGGTAGCCTGTCAGCTTCCCAAGCTGAACGCGCGGGTTCGATTCCCGCTACCCGCTCCAATAATCCCAGTCCTGTTCTGCAAAAACGCGTTCTATGCAACGTGAGGGACAGATACGAATACATATAGAGTTATATATATAGTCTTAAAATTATAGTATTTCTTTATTATTAAATAAATATTATAATTTTAAGATCGAATTTTTCAATATTTCGTATTTTATATTTGATTTATAACTAATTCGTTGCTGTCTTTATAAAAAAATAGCAACGAATTGATGAAGCATGAATCTGAGTAATATTTTTCGTTTCACAAAGCGAAAGAGCCGGCTGACAATTGTTACGGGTGCTGATACCTCGCATGCGAAGTCACTGTGCCAATTTGTAGAGAGTGTCGGGCGTTACGAAGCGCAGTCTGAACTGGTGATCTATGATCTGGGGCTGACGCGCGAAGCGCGCAGTGGGGTTCAGGCTGCGGCGCCGCAGGCGCGCATTGAGCGCTTTGACTACGAAAACTATCCGGACTGGTTTGATATCCGGAAGCAGGCCGGCCAATATGCCTGGAAGCCGGTCATTTTGAGTTCATTTATCGGTCGTGCTGATGGGCCGGTTGTGTGGATGGATGCGGGAAATCTGCTCAACAAGCCGTTGAACAGGCTCTATCGGGCAATCCTTCACGATGGCTTTTTTACGACGCGAACGGCGCATGATCTGGCACGCTGGACCGATGCTGCAACGCTTCGTTACTTTTCCAAGGACAAGGTCTGGGCAAAGGGGCGTGCCAATGTCAACGGCGCCTGTGTGGGTTTTGATGCGTGGGATCCGGAGGCTTCGGCTTTGATTAGACGTTGGGCGGTGTTAGCCCAGAACGGAGATGTGATTGCCCCCGAGGGATCCGATCGCTCAAACCATCGTCAGGATCAGGCTGTGCTTGGTGTTCTGGTCCATCTTTCCGAGGGGCGGTTTTGCAAATTTGCCTCCCGTAAAAACCGGCAGTTCGGATTTGAGATCCATCGTGACATAGACTGAGCAATGCGGCCGCGGGCGGGTGACTTCAGTCGCCGCCCGAAGCCTTTTGCAGCTTCAGCGCGATGCAAGCGCGTTATTACCATCGCCGCTGTCCTTCATGTCAACCGTGGTGATGACCGAGAGGCCGGGAACCAGCTTGTCGGCTTCTGCCTGGTCGGGGTCAATGGCAATTCGGACCGGCACGCGCTGGGCGACCTTGGTGAAATTGCCTGTGGCATTGTCAGCCTTGATCACGGCGAATTCGGATCCGGTTGCCGGCGAGAAGCGCTCAATGCGGCCGTTGAATTTCTTGCCGTCAAGCGCATCGACGGTGAATGTAACCCGCTGGCCGACCTTCATGCCGGGCAGCTGCGTTTCCTTGTAATTGGCCACGACCCAAACAGTATCGGGAACCAGTGAGGTTAGCTGGGTGCCGGCGGAGACATATTGGCCGACCCGCGTCTTGATCTGGCCAAGCGTACCGTCGCGCGGCGCAGTGATTTCCGTGTTGTCAACGTTGATCTCGGCGAGAGTGGCGGCAGCCTTGGCCGAGGCGACATTGGCCTTCAGCGTATC
Source organism: Martelella alba (assembly GCF_006516955.1). GTDB lineage: Bacteria > Pseudomonadota > Alphaproteobacteria > Rhizobiales > Rhizobiaceae > Martelella > Martelella alba. The sequence continues at coordinate 288,697 of NZ_VHLG01000004.1, read as the reverse complement.
CCTGTTGATGATGGCCGATTTCAGGGTCTGGTTGGCGACGTCGAGTGCGGCTTTGGTCTTGGCGAGCGACGCCTTGGCCTGATCAAGCGTTGCGCGTGCCGTATCTAGGCTGCTCTGGGTCGCGACCTGCTTTTCGCTCAGCGTCTGGATGCGTTGCCACTGCGAACTGGCATTGGCAAGTGTTGCCTCGGCGCTGTCGACATCGGCTTTGGCGGAGGCAATCTGCGCCTTGGCGGTTTCCTGCGTCTGGGCGTTGGCAGACAGCGCATTGTTGGCAGCATCAAGGGCGGCTTTGGCTTCTGCCAGTTGCTGGCGATAAATGCGATCATCGATCTTCACAAGAAGATCGCCCTTCTTCACCTTCTGGAAGTCCTGAACCGGAACTTCGGCGACAATGCCGGAGAGTTGCGGTGACATGAGGGTGACCTGGCCCTGGATATAGGCGTTATCTGTCCGGGCATCGGAAAAATTGAAGGGCGGAAGCTGCCAGGCAAACAGCAGGGCAAGAATGCCGGCAAGGCCGATGGCGAGCGTTGCATAGGAGGCGATTGAGCGGAGTGCACGTGTCATGATGGATGTCCTTGGGGATGAGTCAGGCCGGGAGGCCTTCGGCCCGCGCGCGGATGTGCTCCCACTTCTCGAATGCGACATCGATGAGGAGAATGATCAGCGCCAGCAGGGCCAGCAGGGATTCAAAACGGAATGCGTCATTATAGGCCAGCACATAGGCCTGTTGCGTCACCTGTTTGGCCAGCAGCACGGCACCTTCGGCCGTGCGGATCACCGGATCGGGAATGACAGAGGCATAGGATGCTGAAAGCTGGCTCATGCGGGCCGCGACAAGCGGGTTACCGGCTGTCAGATCTTGAACGAGGGCTGCCGAATGGATCTTTTCGCGCCAGGTGACGAAGGATCCGAACATGGCCGAACCAAGAATGCCGCCGACCCTTTGCGTGGTCAGGAAGACGATGATGAAGCTCAGAATATAGTTCGGGCCGCGCCGCAATGCGGCGATAAAGCCGATCAACATGGCCGGCGGCATGAACAGGCCGGATGCAAAGGCGATCAGGATCTGGCTCAAAAACATGTCGCTTGGCCGCGTCAGGCTGGTCGACTGGCTGTCGAGCCAGCAGCCAATCATGAGAAGGACAAGCGCGAAGCCGTGCATGGCCGCCACCCGGCCGGGTTTTATGATCAATGAGCATGCGACGCCTGCAGCAATGGTTGCGCCTAAAATGACGGCGTAGAGACCGACCAGTTGATCATTGGAGAGCCCCAGCATGATGAAGAAGGAGCGCACGCCGGTCGACTGTTCCGACAGGATGATGCGGAAGATCATCAGCGCGCCGGTGAAGTGGATAATCTCCGCCGAGGTAAGCCAGCGGATATCGATCAGCGGCTCGTCGCGCCGGTTCAGTTCGATCAGCGTCATCAGCATCAGGCAGACCACGCCGAGGATCAGCAGCAGGCCGGTCCAGCGCACTTCTGTCCACCAGTAGATTCGCCCGACGCTGAGCACAACGGTGATCGCACCCATGCCAAGGGCGAGGAAAGTGAACGAGATCAGGTCCTTGCGGTTGATGACCTTGACGCGCTCGCCGGAGACAAGCGGCAGCTTGAAGATCAGCATCAGGGATAGCATGGCAAGGCCGAGCTCACAGATATAGAGCGCCTTGAAGCCGCCGTGGTTGAAAAGATAAGGCGCGGTCAGGCCGGCAAGCGGCGTTGCCAGCAGCATGACGGTCATGCCGCCGGTAATGCCGACGGAAATCTTCTTCTGCGGTGGCAGTCCCTCAAGCATGTAGAGGATCGAAATCGACGACATCGGCGCGGCGGCAATGCCGGCAAAGAAGCGGACGATCATCGCCGACTGGAAGCTGTCGACCCAAAGATGGCAGAGATTGACCAGCACATAGACAACGATCGAGACCTCGGCAAAACGGCGGATGCCGAATTGCTGACGCATCTTGAACAGCATCAGGGTCAATACCGCATTGGGGGCCAGATAGGCGGCCGTCAACCAGCTGGCTTCGGCCGTCGTCGCCTTCAGCGGCCCGGCAATCTGCTGGATCGTGACTGAGATGAAGGACATGCCGACGCCCTGGGTGATGCCAACCACGGTTGCGGCAAACATATAGAGCAGCAGCAGCGGCAGCGGTTTTGGCGGCTGCGGCGGCGGAGCGCCGGGATAAAGCGGCCGCGGCGGCGGCGCTGGCTGTTCGTTCTCTGCGGGCAGGGGCCGAGAGGTCGTTTCTGGCTCAGATGTCGCCATCATGCGCCTCCAGCTTCTCGATCCGGGCGATGATCGTTTCGAAAACCGCAATGCCGCCGGCAAGCTTCTGTGCATCAGCCGGGCCAAACAGGGCGTCAAAGAATTCGACGCGCACCTGGTCAAGCTTGACCGCCATGGCCTTGCCGTGCTCGGAAAGCGAAATCAGATTGGCGCGGCGATCATTGGGGTCCGGCGACCGGCTGATCAGCCCGATGGCTTCCATCCGGTCCAGCATGCGTACGACAGTCGGCTTTTCGAGTTCCAGCTCACAGGCCAGCGCGCTCTGGTTCATCACCTTGTTTTTTGACAGCAGCAGGATCACCCGTGCGCGGGCAAAGGTCAGCCCGTAACGGGAGACCTGCGCGTTGTAATAGGTGCGCATCTTTCGGCTGGCGACGGTCATCGTCTCCATGAAGGTGATGGCCTGTCTGTTTATTTCGCTGGACATATTAATAGCTGACTATCTGATAATGGGCTAATAGATAGTAGGCTATATAATTTAGTTTTGCGGAAAATCAAGGTTTAAGGCTGCAGACACCTGTCGTGCCGGCAGCGAAATACGCGCGACACGGGCCTGCCGCGCGCGGGAGCTCCCTGGTCGCGCATCTGTAAATACGTGAAATAAAACGAAATATAGGGGAGGCAGGCGTGTTTAGCCGGGTGCCTTTTGCGTGACGGGGCTGTGCTCGGTCTTTTTCCAGTGGAACGGGCGGTGCACGAGATCGATCACCGCCTGCCAGGCGGCAAAGGAGAGGAGCAGCCAGTAGAGCGGCACATGTCGCAGGCTGCCTTTCAGGGTTCTGGTCCGTTCCGGCGGCAGGTTCTTCTGTCCCAGGCGAAGAAAGATGGCATAGCTGAGTGCAATATTGGCAATGTCGACAGCCGTCAGGGCGATATGCAGCGTGTCCGTAGCGAGTCCGCCGGTTGCAAGCAGGACAAGATTGGCGGCCACAGACAGGAAGGCGATCGGATGGAGCAGGGCGGAGACAAGCATGCCGCCGCTATTGAGCATGAAGATCGCGAAGGCGCCAGCGCCGAGCTCCTGCCACAGGGCGATCGGATCCCGTGTTGCCACGAGAAAGGTCTGCAGCCAGCCCTTGAACCAGCGTGTGCGTTGACCGGTCCAGCCGCGCAGACTTGTCGGGGCATCCTCAAGCGTTGCAGGGCCGATTACGCCGCAGCGATAACCCAGGCGGTGCAGGCGCAGGCCAAGATCGGCATCCTCGGTGACGTTATAGGGATCCCAGGCGCGTACGGCCCGCAATGCATCCGTTCGGAAGTGATTGGATGTGCCGCCAAGGGGCATGGGAAGCGCGCTGTGCGCCAGAAGCGGCAAGATGCCGCGAAACAGCGCCGCATATTCGCGGGCAAACAGGCCGCAAAGCCAGGACTGGTTGCCATTGGTGATGTCGAGCGGGGCCTGAAGGCAGGCCAGCCGTTTGGGTGCGCGGGAAAAGGTTTGATAGGCGGCGCGGAGTTGCTGTGGATGTGGCCGGTCCTCTGCGTCATATAGGGTCAGAAATTCACCTCGCGCGCCGGCAAGCGCATAGCAGAGTGCCTTCGGCTTTGTCCGCGGCAGGGATGGTGGAACGCAGACCAGCTCGAAGCAGGGTGGCAGCCGACATGCCTTGATGGCCGCGATGGTTTCCAGGTCGTCTGCCTCGCAGACGAACTTGATGTCCAGTTTTGTCTGTGGCCAGTCGAGTGCCAGTAATGCGCCTGTGAGCTGTTCGATCATGCCGGCCTCACGGTAAAGTGCGACCATAACCGTATAGACCGGCAGGTTTCCGTCTCTGGGTGGTGGGGTCGCTTCAAACGGCGGCGCACTCATGGTCATGGCCGCCGCGCGGAAAATCAGCGAGCTGAAATAGAATGCCGACATGGCGACGTGCAGGCAAATCAGTGTTGTTACCGGAAATGCTGCCAGCAGCGCACAAAGCGTGACGAACAGACTGCCGATCACAAAGCCCTGCTTGCCCCAGAAAACCACGCGTGCAGAAAAATGCGGGTTCCAGGTGATGAGCCGGTTGATGGCCCGGAAAGTGCGGCGTTTCTCGCCGGCCTGCCAGATTGCCTGACGCATTGCCTCGGGGGTCGTGACGATCAGCCGTTCGGCCAGCTCGGGAAAGCGCCGCAATGTCCGGTGCAGGGCCTCTGCCTTGGTGGCGACAGGAATGATGGCAATCCGGCTCTCGCCACTGCGGCCTTCCAGCCGGATGGCTGTTGGTCTGGCCATCTGCGTGTCAAGCTTCGGCCTGTCTACCAGGTGAAAGGGGGCAAAGGATGTGGCGAAGGGCAGGCCGAGATGGTCGGCGAAGCGGCGATAGTGATCTTCTGCCGGCTGCCCGCCGGCCAGCAACTCCTCCTCGATAGAGGTTTGGTTCGCGATGGCCTTGCGGCTGGCGGCATCAATTGTGGGTTGCGTATAATTCAGCGCCTTCAGTAAGGCTCTTTCTGTTAGTAATAAATTACGCGATTGGCAATAAGTTTCCGCAATCGGAATTGTATTTCCGATTGCATCATTCGCAAATGACGCCGTCATTTTCGCCCCCGGGGAGCAGATCACCCCCAAGGATCTATCTCCTGATCTTATTTTTAGATTAATTAAATGATATTTCAAGTATATATTGATATAAAATTCAGATATTTGGATAGATCTATATTTTTAAATTTATCATTAAATAAACATAACTTTTATTATTGTATGTACTATTTTGATTTATGCGGTTGCGAAGATGTGGTCCTGGTCGTGAAGGATTTTCGTGTGCGACCATCGCTCTTCTGGAGAGAAAAACGCATAAGATTCAGTGCCGCCTTCCGTGAAAGGCGGCACCAACACCGTGAAGCACAGTCTGTGAGGCTTCGCCTCAGATGTGGCGATAGCGGGCGATCGCGCCGCGTTCAAGGGCGGCGCAGGTCAGCTTGTCGAGCCCGAAACGGTCGCGGAAAAGCTGAAGCAGGCGGATTTCTTCAGGCCGGACCTTCTGGTCGGCGGCCATGATTTCAACGGCCAGAGCATAGGCCGTATCGTAAAGCCTTGCCGGGAGAACATCCTTGATGATTTCAAGCGCGATCTCCATGCCTTCGGGGCCGGCGAGAATTTCGGCGCAGGCATGGGCAACATCGGTGATGCGCTCTTCGTCAAATCCTTCGAAAATCGGCAATGAGCGGGTGACGAGGCCGATCCGGCGCAGTTCGCTGTCGCTCATGCCGTTGTCGACGGCCGAGGCCATCACCATGACATAGATGAGGGCATCGTAGTGATTGAGCGGTGTCCTTGTGGTGTTCTGCATGGTGCAATGTCCCTGAAATTCTATTGGCTGGCCCAGATGATACGGGCAATCCACTCGACGTCAGTCAGGTCGAATGTTCTGTTGGGGTGTTCCGGATTAAGCGACATAACCTCGACCTGAACGCTTGAGCGTCGCGCCAGCACCTTGGCCATCACCTCGCCTTCACATGTCTTCAGGACGATTCGGTCGCCCTTGCGGGTCTGGCTGTTCGGGTCGACAATCAGCACGTCGCCGTCCCGATAGAGCGGCATCATGCTGTCACCTTGAACTTCCAGGGCATAAACCCCTGGTCCCGGGCCGATCGAGGTTGGAAAGTCGACCATGTCCCAGCCCTGCCCAGCCGGAAAACCGCCATCGTCAAAGAAGCCGCCGGAGCCGGCCTGGGCAAAGCCTAGCAGCGGAATCGTGCTCTGCTGCGGCGGGAAGCTGCCGGAGGGCGCTGAGGGATCATGCCGGGCGAGCGCGAAGAATACTTCCGGGTCGGTCTGGGTGGCCTCAAGGATCTTTGACAGCGATTCCGTTGACGGCCAGCGCAGCCTGCCGTCGGGGCCAAGCCGTTTCGAGCGGTTGAATGATGTCGGATCCAGCCCCGCGCGGCGCGCGAGCCCGGAAGCCGTCAACTTGTGTTGGGCGGCCAGCGTGTCGATCGCGGACCAGATCATATCATGCGAAAGCATTGGCGCCGCCTTCGGTCAAGCCGTCTTCAAATCACTGTTTCAATCGTTGAAATCTAGACAAGGCGGAGAGATTCGTAAAGATGGGATCAGGAATAAAATCCTGTCCCCATCCATTGCCGTCAGGCGACCATGGCCATATTGACCTTGCCGAGTTGAATGACCGCCTGGGTGCGGCTGTCGACATTGAGTTTGAGAAGGATGGCGGAAACATGCGCCTTGATCGTCGCCTCGGAGACGCCGAGCTCATAGGCGATCTGCTTGTTGAGCAGGCCTTCGCAGAGCATGCGCAGCACACGGGACTGCTGCGGGGTGAGGCTCTTCAGCCGTTCAAGCATCTCGGCGACGTCAGGGTCTGTTTCGGCCGAGCCGTCATAGGATTCCGGCAGATAGGTTCCGCCGCTCAATACTGTGCGTATGCCCGTGCGCAATTCGTCAAGTCCGGCGGATTTCGAGATGAAGCCTGATGCGCCAAGGGCGAGCGCCCGCCGGATTGTGGCGCTGTCATCACTGGCGGAAACGACGACGATTGGCAGCGATGGATATTCGGCACGCAATGTCATCAGGCCGGAAAAGCCGCTGACACCGGGCATGGAAAGGTCAAGCAACATCAGGTCGGCATCAAGATTTTCGGCAGCTGCAGCGCGCGCGCCCTCAAAGTCCCCGGCTTCAACGACGGCGTAATAGGCGGCCATGCCACTAATGGCCTGTTTCAGTGCACCGCGGAAAAGCGGGTGGTCATCAGCGATCAGAATTGTTTGTGCGGCCATCTCGTGCCCCCTCCCAAAGGCAGTTGTACAACCAAGGTCTTAAGACCATTCCTTAGCTCTAATTGAAGCGGATTTCAATAAAAGGGCCGGCATAGGGGGCAAATTCTCAGCTAATGTCATGTTTATCCCCGTAAATGCGTCGATCTGTCGCGGGGGAGGTGTGCCTGTCAGCCGTTTTTCTGCGTTGCCGCATGGACTTTCAGCGCGCAATGCGGCACATGCTGGCGCAAAGATGGAAAGGGAGCCGGATCCATGGATCGTGTGATCTACAAGATCGTTTCGGCCGCTGAGTGGCGGGCGGCAAAGGCCGCCGGATGTTTCGATGGCGCCGCCATTGATCTGTCTGACGGCTTCATTCATTTTTCAACCGAGAGCCAGGTGGTGGAAACGGCGCACAGGCATTTTTCCGGCCAGGCTGATTTGCTGCTTGTCGGTGTCGATGCCGCCCTTCTCGGGCCGGCGCTGAAATACGAGATTTCGCGCGGCGGCAAGCCCTTTCCCCATCTCTATGCGCCGCTTGATTTCGGCGCTGTTGTGCTGGAGCGCGCACTGCCCATCGGTGCCGATGGGCTTCATGATTTCACGGGACTTCTGCCATGATCAATCCGTTCAAGCTTGGTGCGCGCCAGGCCGTTTTTCTGCTGGACCCCGAGCGCGCCCATGCGCTGACCCTGACAGGGATCGGTACCGGTCTTCTGCCGCGCGCCCGCCATGCGGCTGACCCGCGCCTGGCCGTCCGGCTGGCGGGGCTGTCTTTCGCCAATCCGCTTGGCGTTGCTGCCGGTCTCGACAAGAACGGCGAGGCGATTGACGGGCTGTTCGGCCTCGGCTTCGGCCATGTCGAGGTCGGCACGGTGACGCCGAAGCCGCAGCCCGGCAATCCGAAGCCGCGCCTGTTCCGGCTGGTCGAGGATGAGGCGGTGATCAACCGCATGGGCTTCAACAATGAAGGCCATGAAGCGCTGGCGGCCAATGTCGCCCGCGCCAAGCGTCGCGGTGTGCTCGGCATCAATATCGGTGCCAACAAGGCGAGCGAGGATCGTATTGCCGACTATGTTGCCGGTACGACGCGTTTTGCCGCCATGGCCGATTACCTGACGGTCAATATTTCCTCGCCCAACACGCCGGGCCTGCGCAATCTCCAGGCGCGCAGCGAACTTGCGACCCTGCTGTCACGCGTGCTTGAAGCCCGTGCCGCCGCCGAGGCGCAGCCGCCGGTCTTTCTGAAGATCGCGCCCGATCTGGATCAGGCCGAGCTGGACGACATTGCCGCAGAGGTTCTGGCGCAGAAGCTTGATGGTATCATCGTGTCGAACACCACACTTGCGCGCGACGGGCTGAAATCGGCAAAGCTTTCCGGTGAGGCGGGCGGGCTTTCCGGTGCACCTCTGTTCGAGCGCTCAACGGCGGTTCTGGCTGGCATGCGCCAGAGGCTTGGGCCTGATATGGCGATCATCGGTGTCGGCGGGGTTTCCACCGGCGCGCGGGCGCTGGAGAAAATCCGTGCCGGTGCTGATCTGGTGCAGATTTATTCCGGCATGGTCTATGAAGGACCGAAGCTGATCTCCGATGGGCTTTCGGCGATGGTTGCGGCGCTGGAAAAGGCCGGTGCGGACAATCTTCGCGCGCTGCGTGACGAAAGCGTCGCAGAATGGGCCGAAAAGCGGTTCTGACGCAGCCCCTTCTTGCTGCGAGACTATTGGCTCAGGCACATGGACCAGAAGTTCTGGTTGCCCGAATTGGGGCTGTCAGCCCGGGCAACGCCGACATGGCGATAGTCGCCGAGCATGTTTTCCAGATGTTTGGGCGAATTGACCCAGGCCTGAAAGGCGCGTTCCGGCGTTGCCTGATGCATGGCGATATTTTCAGCCGCCGGCAATGGTACGCCCATGCGCTTGAAGCGCTGCAGCGGGCTCTCGCTGCGGCTCGTCACATGGTTCATCTTGTCGGCGAGCGCCATGCGCTTGGCCTGATCGATCGCGGTTGCGGCTGAGACGCGCGAGGCGCTGAGCGGCGGCAATCCGTGGCGCTGGCGCAGCGCGTTGACCATCGGCAGGAAGGTTGCCGTCATATCCTCGGCACGCACGCTGCCGGACGGCATGGGCGCATTGCCGGAGCCTGAAAACAGGCTGCAGCCGGACAGGAACAAGGCGAGGCTGCCGACCAGAATGGTGCGGCGGCCGGCAAGGGGAGCGGAAATGGTCAACGGCGATAACTCAGGATACGGATGACGATGAAGACTGGCAGCACGACGCTCAGCCCGATCACGAGATAGCTGCCGATCTCGCCAAGCGCGTTGAAGCCGCGATACCAGAGACTGCGGGCGAAGTCGATGATGCCATAGAAAAGATCGGCCGGGTGAATACCGAGCGCGGAGAGCACGAAGCCGACAATCAGCGACAATACAAGCAGCTTGACGATCGTTCCGATCACCGTGCCGCCCAGAAATCTGTTCACGTTGTTGCCCATGGCTTGATCTCCCTTTCCTGCCACAGATAAAGCGCCTTTGCGGCCCATTCAAGATGGCGCCTGCGACCTGTGAAAAGCACTTGCCTTTTGACGTGGTATCGGCGAATGGCTTTCAGCTTCCATCGGTTTTTCTGACATGAATGCATCCTTCCTTTCCTCTGGTGATCTGATTGCAGATCGCCGCGCCGATTATGCCCGCATGCTTGACGAGGCGGGCGATTTTCCCGCTGCAGCAGATCTGATGCTGCAGGCGCTTGAGCTTGTTCCCGACTGGCCGGCGGGACTGGCGCTGCTGGCAGCCTTTCATGAGCATGCCGGTGACATTGCCGGTGCAATCGCCAGCTGGACGCGGCTCGATCAGCTCGACCGTGAGGACATCTTTGCGGCCAGGCTCAAGCTTGCGGTTCTGGGGGCTACCAGCGCGCCGCGTCATCCGCCCGGCCGCTATGTTGAGGCACTGTTTGACAGCTATGCCGACCGGTTTGATGAAGCGCTTGTCGAACGGCTCGATTATTCGTCGCCGGAACGGCTGGCGCGGCTGCTGAATGCTGCGATCGGGCCGGAGCGCTGCTTTTCATGCGCCGTCGATCTAGGCTGCGGAACCGGGCTTTCCGGCGAGGTGCTGCGTGAGCGTGTTGCGCGGCTGGAAGGCTTCGACCTGTCGCAGAACATGCTGGCCAAGGCCGCGGAAAAAGGCCTCTACGATCATCTCGCCCAGGCCGATCTTCTGGCGCCACCGCTTTCAAGCGGCCTGTTTTTCGAAGAGGGGGGCGAAGGGCGGGCCGATCTGGTGATTGCCGCCGATGTGCTGATGTATCTCGGTGCGCTGGAGACCTGTTTCCAGAATGTCATGCGGCTGATGACACCGGATGGCCTGTTGCTGTTTTCGGTTGAAGATGGCGGTGCGACGGCCAATTTTACCCTGCAACCCTCGCTGCGTTATGCCCATGCGCATCGCTACATCACCGCAACACTGGCCGATTATGGTTTTGTCGTTCTGGCGGAAGAGCGAGCCGCCTTGCGCAAGGATGGCGGCGAACCGGTGCATGGCATCCTGTTTCTTGCGGCCAGAACGGATCAGACGCAGTAAAATTGCCAATTGCAAGATAGGTCAGGCTTGCTGACTTATATTGCTTGCAATCGCCTGAGAGTTTGCGCATCATCAAGCCATAGAGACACCGAAACAGGTGATCCGGTCTCAGGGACGGGACCTTCAGCCGCACGGGCGGCGGGACGGGCATAACGCATTTCATGAAAAGAGGCAGGGCATCGCTTTTTTCGCGATCGGGCCCACGGACGGAGTGTATTCATGGCGAATATCAACGCCGGTTTCTGGAATGACAATCCCGCGCGCCACACGCTTGCGGAAGATGTTCAGGGTATTCTCACCGGTTCCATGGTGGCGGCGCTCGGGCTTTACATTCTCGGCAAGGCCGGACTTCTGACTGGCGGCACGGCGGGGCTTGCCTTTCTTGCCCATTATGGCTGGGGGCTCAATTTCGGGCTGATGTTCTTCCTGTTCAATCTGCCCTTCTACTGGCTCTCCTTCCGGCGCATGGGACTGGATTTTACCCTCAAGACCTTCATCGCCATTGCCATCACCTCCGCTTTGACGGATCTGCAGGCGCGGTTTTTCGAAATCGGCGCTATTCACCCGCTTTGGGGGGCTGTGCTTGGCGGGCTTCTTGTCGGTTACGGCCTGCTTGCGCTTTATCGCCACCGCGCCAGCCTTGGCGGCATGGGCATATTGGCGATCTATGTGCAGGAGCGTTTCGGAATTCGCGCCGGTCTCGTGCAGCTAGCCTTTGATGCCGGCGTCATGGCGGCGGCTTTCGGCGTGGCGGATGTGAAACTGGTCGCACTCTCCGTCATCTCAGCGGCGATCATGAATATCTTCATCGCCTTCAATCACCGTGCCGACCGCTATATCGCCCTGCGCTGATCCTTCCGTTGCCAGGCGGTGTGAAGCTGTTTGACCTCAGACACGTTTCGCGCCAATAAGGGGCCGGGAAACCGGCCGCCAGACGGCCCTTATCGGAGCCAGAAAACCTTGTCCGAGAACAGATTCTTGTCCGGCATCACCATTTCGACGCCTGAAAATCATTCCTTTCTGGAGGACCTGCAGGGGCTCGTCACCGGCTCCATGCTCAATTGCATGGGCATTCTGGTGCTCAAAGCCGGCGGGCTTCTGACCGGTGGTACGGCGGGCCTTGCCTTTCTGGCTTTTTATGCGACGGGTATCAGCTTTGGCCTCGCCTTCTTCGTCGTCAATCTGCCGTTCTACTATTTTGCCTGGCGCCGGCTCGGCCTGTTCTTCACCTTCAAAACCTTTGCCGCTGTCGGTCTGACCTCGGTCTTGACGGCGATCGTGCCGCGGTTTCTGGTGCTCGGTGATACCCATCCGCTGGCCGGTGCCCTGTTTGGCGGCATCCTCGTCGGGGCGGGGCTGCTGGTTCTGTTTCGCCATGGCGCCAGCCTTGGCGGCTTCGGCATTCTGGCGCTCTATATTCAGGATCGCTTCGGCATCAAGGCGGGCTATATCCAGCTTTGCCTTGATGGCATGGTGCTGATTGCCTCCTTCTTCGTCGCCAGTCCCTTCATCATCATCTGCTCGGTCATCGGTGCGGTGGTGATCAATTTCGTGCTGGCCATCAACCACCGTCGCGATCGCTATATCGCCATGTAGGGCGATTTGACGCTGGTATTTGCTGCGGCTTCTGTCATGGTGACGCCATGAACGAAACGGAAACAATCCCGCTTTCCGCCATGGCGGTTCTGCCGGAGCGCTTTGCCCGCTGGTTCAAAGCCAAGGGCTGGCAACCGCGCCAGCATCAGCTGTCACTGCTGGCGCGCGCTGGCGCAGGCGAGGACATGCTGCTGCTCGCGCCGACGGGAGCAGGCAAGACGCTGGCCGGATTTTTGCCAAGCCTTGTGGATCTCGCCGCGCGGGAAAAGCCGAAGCCCGGCACGCGGGCGCCCGGCATTCACACACTCTATATTTCGCCACTGAAGGCACTGGCCGTCGATATCGCCCGCAATCTCGAAACGCCGGTGACGGAGATGGGGCTGCCTGTCTTGATCGAAACCCGAACCGGCGATACGCCGCAGGGCAAGCGCCAGCGTCAGAAGCTGAAGCCGCCGGATATCCTGCTGACCACACCGGAGCAGCTTGCCCTGCTGATTGCGGGCGCCGATGCCGATCGTTTCTTTGCCGATCTGCGCTATGTGATTTTTGACGAGCTTCATTCGCTGGTAACCTCCAAGCGCGGCCATCTTCTGGCGCTGGGGCTTGCCCGGCTGCGCCGCCTGGCACCGAAGATGACGGCGATCGGCCTGTCGGCAACCGTTTCCGATCCGATGGAATTGCAGCGCTGGCTGAAGCCGCAGGATGGCGATGAGGACCACCCGCCGCATGCCGGGCTGATTACGGTTGCCGGTGGCGCGCGACCGGAGATCACCATTCTGGAAGCCTCCGAGCGTATTCCCTGGTCCGGCCATTCGGCCCGCTACGCCGTGGCTGATGTTTACGCCGAACTCAAGCGGCGGGCGATGACGCTGATCTTCGTCAACACCCGTTCGCAGGCCGAGTTGCTGTTTCAGGAATTATGGACGATCAACGAAGATAATCTGCCGATTGCCCTTCATCACGGCTCGCTGGATGCCGGGCAGCGGCGCAAGGTCGAGGCGGCCATGGCGGCGGGGCGATTGCGCGCCGTCGTTGCCACATCGACGCTGGATCTCGGTATTGACTGGGGCGATGTCGACCTCGTCATCCATGTCGGTGCGCCGAAGGGTGCGAGCCGGCTGGCCCAGCGTATCGGCCGCGCCAATCACCGCATGGATGAACCGAGCCGCGCCATTCTCGTTCCAGCCAATCGTTTCGAGGTGATGGAATGTCAAGCGGCGCTTGATGCCAATTATGTCGGTGCGCAGGATACCAGCCCCATCGGTGATGGCGCGCTTGACGTGCTGGCCCAGCATGTGCTCGGCATGGCCTGTGCGGCACCCTTTGCCCTTGCCGATCTCTTTGCCGAGGTTATTTCGGCGATGCCCTACCGGCATCTGAACCGGCAGACTTTTGAACGCGTGGTGGATTTCGTCGCCACCGGTGGCTATGCGCTGCGCGCCTATGAGCGCTATGCCAGGATCCGCCGTCGCCAGGATGGGCTCTGGCGGGTCGCCAATCCTGAAATCGCGCGGCAATATCGCCTCAATATCGGAACCATCATCGAAATGCCGATGCTGAACATCCGCATGGTGAAGCCGGGCAAACGCAGTGCGGCGGCGCGTGGTGGCCCGGTACTGGGCCAGCTGGAGGAATATTTCGTCGAGGGGCTGACGCCGGGCGATACGTTCCTCTTTGCCGGCAAGGTCTTGCGTTTCGAAGGCCTGCGCGAGAATGAATGCCTGGCCTCGGCCGCCTATTCATCCGATCCGAAAATACCGACCTATGCCGGGGGCAAGTTTCCGCTGTCGACCTATCTGGCGGCAGGCGTGCGCGCCATGCTGGATGATCCCGCGCGCCGCGCTGTCCTGCCATCTTCCGTGCGTGAATGGCTGAGGCTTCAGGGCGCGCATTCGCATCTGCCGAAACGTGACGAGCTTCTGATCGAGACCTTCCCGCTTTCGAGCCGTTTTTATCTGGTTGCCTATCCCTTTGAGGGGCGGCTTGCGCATCAGACGCTCGGCATGCTTTTGACCCGGCGGCTTGAACGCCTTGGCGCGAAGCCGCTCGGTTTCGTTTCGACCGACTATTCGATTGCCGTCTGGGGCCTTGAGGACCTCGGTGCGATGATCGCCGCCCGCGATCTCACGCTGGCTGAGCTTTTTGACGAGGACATGCTGGGCGATGATCTGGAAGCCTGGCTTGATGAAAGCTTCATGCTGAAGCGGTCCTTCCGCAATTGTGCGGTGATTGCCGGTCTCGTCGAACGCCGTCATCCGGGCAAGGAGAAAAACGGACGGCAGGTGACGGTCTCCACTGATCTCGTCTATGACGTGCTCAGAAGTCATGAACCTGACCACATCCTGCTTGAAGCCACGCGCGCCGATGCTGCGGCTGGCTTGCTGGATATCGCCCGGCTTGGCACCATGCTGAAACGGGCCAAAGGGCATCTGACCCATTTCGGGCTGGAACGTGTCTCGCCGCTGGCCGTGCCGGTTCTGCTGGAAATTGGACGCGAAAGTGTGAATGGCGGCGCTGGCGACCAGCTGCTACATGAGGCGGTCGAGGACATTCTGGCTGCAATCGGCGAGACGGATATATGAGAACGGGTGCGACACGGCGCGAAACGGAAGAGCAGGCGGAGACGGTCTTTTGCGGCCATTCCATCGTGCTGGATCCTTCAGGTGCGGCCTTCTTTCCGGAGCTCTTTCTGCTTGTCGTGTCCGATCTGCATCTGGAGCGCGGTGCGGCGCATGCCCGTCGCGGCTCGCTTCTGCCGCCCTATGATACATCTCTTGTCCTGTCGCGCCTTGCTGCCGTTATCGGCCGTTACCAGCCGCAGCGCGTCGTCTCACTCGGCGACAGCTTTCACGACCGGCGCGGTTCCGCCGAAATGCCGGATCATTTCCGGCAAACGCTTGGCGCATTGATCGCAGGACGTGACTGGATCTGGATCAACGGCAATCATGATCCCGATGGCGTGGCGGGTCTTGCCGGGCTGGCCCTGGATCAGTGGAGTTTCGCCGGGCTCAGCTTTCGTCATGAACCGGGGCCGGGCATTGCCGAAATCTGCGGCCATCTCCACCCGTCTGCAACGCTCCGCCGCCGCGACAAAAATGTCCGCCGTCCCTGCTTTGCGATCGATGAAAAACGGCTGATGCTTCCCGCTTTTGGTACGCTTTCCGGTGGGCTGGATTTGAAGCACCGGGCCTTTGCCGGGCTGTTTGAACGGCAGCAGCTGATGGTGCATCTGCTCGGTTCTGACCGGGTCTATACCCTGCCTTTCAACCGGCTTTCCGGCTGACCATGCGTCATGGCTTGCGGAACAGGATACTGGCGAGCCAGCCCGACATCAGCGCAAGCGCCACCGTTGCCAGCCCATAGGGCAGGGGGTGGTTATGGGCCGCCTCGGTGAGCTGTTGTTCCAGCCCGGTCTTGACCACGCGCAGCGGCAGGCCCTGGGTCGCGATCAGCTCGCCATTGCGGTAAAGAAAGGCTTCAACGCTGTGCGGACCTTCGGGAATGTTGACCGAAATCATCAGGCTGGCGCGAAACAGGCTGTTGGAGACGAATTTCACGCCATGTTCGTCGGCATTATAGAGGCCCTGGCTGGTGTTGAGCCGGAGCAGCGCATCGCGGAATTGCGGGATATCTGAGGCCTCGCCGACATAATTGATCGCCGGAAGTCTGAGGTTGTCGATGCCGATGCCCTGATTGATCATCGCGGCTTCGCTGGAAATCTGGTCCAGCGGCCTGGTGCTGGAGATGGAGTAGAAACGCGGCACCTGGCCAAAGGTCACGGCTTTGCGGTTGATCCAGATGCCGAAGACGCGGTCCTTTTCGCGAATATCAGCCTGCGCCTTGGGGCCTTCCAGCACCACGACGATGTCATAGGCGCCTTCTTTCAGCAGCTTAGGCCGGGCATTGTTGATGGCGCCGAAAACGGTCAGCGTTGCACCGGAGAAATCCGATGTGATGGCGATCTCGCTGGTCGATGTGCCAAGTTCCAGCGATTCCGCGGGTATGGCGGTGGTATCGGCTGGCGGCGCGGTTGGCACCTGGGCATGGGCGATCCCGGCAAGAGGCAGCAGGCAGAGGGCCAAAGCAAGGAGAGCTCTCATTCCGGCGCCCCCGCAAAAACGACCGAATAGAAATCTCCCGGCGTCACCACCAGATTGAAGGCGAGGCGAATGCCGACCGCCAGGATCAGCAGCGCCAGCAGCGCACGCAGCTGTTCGCCCTTCAGCTTCTGGCCCACGCGCACGCCATATTGCGCACCGACCACGCTTGAGATCATCAGCGTGGCGGCGAGAACGATATCGACCGAATAGTTGGTGGTGGCCTGCACGACCGTGGTATAGGCGGAGACGAAGATGATCTGGAACAGTGACGTGCCAACGACGATATTCGTCGGGATGCGCAACAGATAGATCATGGCAGGCACCATGATGAAGCCGCCGCCAATGCCGAGCGCGGAAGTCATGACACCGATTGTTGCGCCCAAGAGCAGCACCGGAATGACGCTGAGATAGAGCTTGGACTTCTTGAAACGCATCTTGAAGGGCAGGCGGTGGATCCAGTTATGCTGGCCGGGCCGGCGCAGCTGCACGGGCTGCTTCATCGCAGCGCGGCGGATCGCGCGCACGCTTTCAACCATCATCAGCGCGCCGATGGAGGTCAGCAGCACGACATAGAGGATCGAGACAACGAGATCGAGCTGACCGAGACGCCGTAATGTTGCAAAGACCCAGATGCCGAGTGTTGCACCGGCAATACCGCCGGTCAGAAGCACGGATCCCAGTTTCAGATCCAGCGAGCCACGCCTGAAATGGGTGATGGTCCCGGAAACCGAGGAAGCGACGACCTGGCTGGTGCCGGTTGCAACGGCGACCACGGGCGGGATGTGGTAGAAAATCAGCAGCGGTGTAATCAGGAACCCGCCGCCCACACCGAACATGCCTGAGAGAAACCCGACAGCTGCTCCCATGCCGAGGATGACAAAGATGTTGACCGACAGTTCGGCGATCGGAAGATAGATCGTCACGGACTTTCCTCGAATGCACGGTTTGAACCCGTTGTCACGCGCCTGGGGCCGATGCTTCCATTGACCTGGCGATCGGGCGGGTCCGTTCTTAATGCGCCTGATGGGCAGGCAAGTCAATCAATCCGGAAAGGCTGTCAGCGCAAGCTTTTCTGCTGTCAGGCGCTTTTGCCGGATTTCAGCCGATCGAGCAGTTCTGGCGTCACATCGCCATTGGCAGGCAGATCAAGCGAGCGCTGGTAAGC
This sequence comes from Martelella alba, assembly GCF_006516955.1. Taxonomy (GTDB): domain Bacteria; phylum Pseudomonadota; class Alphaproteobacteria; order Rhizobiales; family Rhizobiaceae; genus Martelella; species Martelella alba. The sequence goes on along the minus strand of NZ_VHLG01000004.1, from coordinate 271,268 downwards.
CATAACGGCCGCTGCCGTTTTCGCTCCCATCAGCCCGTCCACCGGGCCAGCGTCAAAACCGGCCTGATTGAGCAGGCTCTGCACTTGGCTGACCACATTCTGGCGCTCCTTCTCGGTCAAGGGGCGGGGCTGCTGCCAGTCCCAAGGAATGTCGACCGTGTTCGCGCTGGCATTAATGGCTTCGGCATGAAAGTCATGAACGGCTTTGCGGGCTTGCGTCAATTCGCTTTTTGAAAGCGCGGCGGCGACTTCATCGCGGCGTGCTTCTGCAACCATGTCGCCGCCTTCAGCGGCAATGGCGAACCATTTATAAGACAGTACAAGATCCTGCGCTACGCCGGCGCCGCGTGCATAGAGAATGGCGAGGTTGAACTGGCTGTCGGAGACGCCATGATTGGCAGCTTCCTCGAACCAGCGGTCGGCCTCGGCGAAATTCTGCGTTCCCGAGGCACCATTGGCCAGCATCACGGCAAGATTATGCATGGCACTGACATTGCCGGCTTGAGCGGCTTTTCGATAATAATCGACGGCGCGTACCGGATTGGCGGCTGTGCCGATGCCCTTTTCATAGATGCTGCCAAGCTGGAAATCCGCCGGGGTCAGGCCGCCATCGGCCGCCTGCTGGAACCAGGCGCGCGCAGCGTTCAGATCCTTCGGCAAGGCGGTGCCAGCCTGATAAAGACCGGCAATCTCATAAAAGGCGCGCGGATCATCAGCCTTTGCCGCAGCGACGAGCGGTGCGGGGCCGAGGCCATCGGGGATGGCGAGAGCAGGGGCTTTTTCCGGCACTGGCTTTTCAGCCGTTGCCGCCAGCGTATCCAGCACGGTCTTGCTGTTGATCACGGTATCATCATGTGCTGTCGCAGTGGCAGTGACCTGCGCAGTGTCAGCGGTATCGCTTGCGGCAGGTGCCGTCTTTGCCGAAATTTCGCCCTCAGGTTTTTCGTTAGCCGTTTCCGCGGTCTGGTCGGTCAATGGCTGATCCGGCCTGATGCTGCCGGTAACGATGTTTTTGTCCGGGCCATTCATGTTGAATGCCGTTGCGTCGGGTGTTTTGGCGTCGGCATTGAAACCCGGCTGGACGCCGTCGGCCGCCATTGGCGCGGTGATGGCGGGCGCACGGATAATTTCGGTTCTGGCCGGCTGGGCGGGGGCTGCCGGCGCGTCTGCGCTGCCAATATTTGTGGCCGCATTTGAAGGCGCTTCCGGTGCGCTCTTCAGAACGCGCGAAACCAGCTGGCCACCGGCTGGCAGAGCCATGATGGCAAGTAGCACGGCACCAACGGCGAGGAAAACCGGGCGGCGAAAGCGGGCGCTCTCTGCCTTGCCGGCAGGGGCACTGTCGTCGTCGCCATCTTTCTTGTCCTTGCGTCCGCCAGCACCGTTCATGGCTTCCGCGCTGTGGCTGGTGGCAGAACGGGCGGCACGCCGTGCAGCAGCGATCAGATCCTGGCGCGGAACGGTGTTGCTTTCGACATGTTTCAGGCCAGCGGGACGGCCCGGCTCACGCTTGCGTGCGCTGCCGATTTCAGCACGGGCAGGCGGTTCATTGCTGCGCTGCTTGGCGAGCTGCTGGGCGCGAACCCGTGAGATGATGCTGAGCACATCCGCTGTTTCTGCTGACTGAACCGGTTCTGCGGCGGCGGCCTCGGTTGCGCGAGGCGCTTCCACTGTAGCCGGCTGTTCGCTCTCATCCTTGTCGCCGGCGAAAATTGCGTCCAGCGTCGGCAGGCTGGTGCGCTTCCTGCCGGGATCGGCTGATACCGTTTCACCGTCTGCCTGGTTGGCTTCATCTACCTTGAGCTGCTGCTGCGGATCGTTCATCTCGTCATCGTCGCCATTGGCAGCGAAGATGGCGTCCAGAACGGCGAAACTGGAGCGCGGCCGCTCCTGATCCGCGACCGGTTTGATGTCGTCGTGATCGCCTTCCAGCGTATCCAGCCGGCCGGCAATCCGGTTCAGCGTGGCATGAATGTCGGAAATCTCGACCTCGCCGGCTCCGGTCCGGCTCATGGTTTCAAGCTGTTTCAGGTCGTTTACGAGCGCACCGAGCACGGCAAGCTGCTCATTGACGGCGGGATCGCTTCCAGCCGTGTGGTTGCGCAATGCCTCTTCAGCGGCATGGCGGGCGGCCTCGATGATATAATCGTCATTGCTGGCCATCAGCCCGTCAATGCGCTCGCCGATCCGGCGCTCCATATCGTCAAGCGGCAGGGTCGGGGCCGGGCGGCCGACCATGGTGGTCAGTTCGGCGACCTGTTGCTGCAACCGTTCCATCGCCTTTTCCTCACCGGCTGAACGGCCGGTTTGAAGCCCTGCGGCAACCGCGCTGAGCTGATCGGAGAGGCGCCCCTCCAGCCCGTCGAGATCGATCGTGTCAAAGCGGGCTGCAAGGCGTTTTTCCGTCGCGCCAAGATCGATCGCATCGAGTTTCTCGCTGATCCGTCTTTCGGTTTCAGAAAAGTCGAATGTGACCGGTTTGCCGGAGAGATCGAGCGCAGAAAGCTGCTTCATGATGCGATCGCCGGTTCGCTCAGGATCAAAACTGTCGACTTTATGGCTCAGCGCTTCGATGGCTCTGCTGAGCTCTGCGGGATAGGCGGGCTGACGCAACTGCTTTTCCAGCAGTCCGGCCAGTTGCTCGACCCGGTTTTCAAGACGGCTGTAATCACCGCCCTTGCCGAGCTGTTCCAGGCGATAGGCATGGGCTTCGAGACGTTCGACCACGGCGCGCTCGGCGGCGCGATTGTTGTTGGCTGAGCGCTCGATCGTGGTGACCTGATCGGACAGGGTGGAAAGCTTCTGTTCGATCCGGGTGAGATCGCTGTCACGCTTGTAGCTCGTGCCGGCCTGAAGTCTGTTCAGGGTCTGGCCAATGTCCTCAATGCGGCGGCCGAGGTCATAAAATTGCTCATCGAAGCGGCGCTCGGAAAGCGGGTAGTGGGTGCAGAGCTTTTCCATGGCGCTTGCCAGCGCCGTCAGCCGGCCTTCAATCTCGGTGAGAGAGCGGCGGCTGGTATCGCGGTCCAACCGGTCGCCAATCTCGATCAGCCCGTCATTGAGGGCGGCGATATTGGCGTCGATCTTCTGCGGAGAAAAGTCACGTAGCTGGTCCTGCAGATCGGAGACCCGGAGCTCAACACGCTCGACAGCCCGCGCACTTGCAAGACCGGTCAACAATTCCTTCAGATGGTCGAATTCGGCCATCAGCCGCGGGTCGTCTTCCGGCGTCTGATGGGTAATCAGCCAGTCGATCCCGCCGGCAATCCGGGCAAGCTCATTGCGGGTTTCCTCGTCAAGGCGGCGAGAACCGGCGCGTTCGCTGATATCGCTCAGAGCCTCATGGAGGGCAGAAAGCTCGGATTTGAGGCTGAGGGTGAAATCCTGGCGGACAAGCACGCGCATGTCGCGAAGGGCGCGGGCAATTTCCTGCATTTCAGCCTGCGCGTTTTCGCTGCGAGCCAGGTCATCGCGATATTGCTGGCTGCGGGGCGGTTCGCGCCTCGAAAATTCCTCTTCCAGCTGTGAACGGCTGCGGCGGACCTCATTGCGATATTCCTGGCGGTTTTCCGGGCGATATTCAGCGCGGTGCTCCGGCATATGCTCATCGGTCGACATCAGGGCGCTCAGTCTGGATTCCAGCCCCTCAATCGTACGGTTCAGGCTATCAAGAGAGGAGCGTTCGCCTGTTCGTTCGGTTCTCATGCTTTTTTCCATCATCCTGGCCGCCTTCGGGACGCGAGACCTTTCTGCGGCAGGACGGCTGTGGCTGGGCTTGAGCAAAGCCAGTTGCAGCGGACCCTTCCGGTCTCGTGATCGTTCTCAATAGCTTTCGGATAACATGGTAAAAAAGACGTTAACTTTGTTCACGCGCCGGTGAGGATTATGGCGGGTGTTCATCGGCAAGCGGGCAAAAACGGGGCGTCAGCTCTGCGGCGATGTCAAAAGGGCGGCGCCGAGAATGGCGGCAGGATTGCCGTCCTTATCCGTCTTTTGCAGCAAGATGGCGCAGCCGTCGCTCTTGCGCGGTTCGAGAACACGGGCCGGAAGGGTGATATTCTTCTCGCTGCCGTTCCACATGGCAACGGTCTCGATATCATTGACGATGTTGCGATAGTCGACAATCTTGCCCTTGTTTTCACCGGCATTGATCTTGACCGCCTCATGACTGGCGAAATAGACGACAACCACATCGGCCTTGCCAGTGCCGGCGCCGATATGAATGTCAAGCTCATCGCCGTTCATGTGGGCACTGATAGGGACGTCGGGGCCGTTGCCGGATGTTGTCATCGCAGCAAGCGTTGCCGAAATCTTGTCGGCATTGGTGCCCTTCATCTGCTGGCGGCCATTGAGGATCACCTGCGGCGTGTAAACACCGGAGCGGCCCATTGTGTGTCCATAGCCATATTGGCGCTGGGTATTTTGCGCCGTGCTCATCGTGTCCGACCAGCCAAGATAGTTCCAGTAATCGACATGATAGGTCAGGACGATGATGCCATCGCGATCGGCAAGGTCGGCCATGGCTCGGTCCGCCGGCGGGCAGGAAGAACAGCCTTGTGAGGTGAACAGTTCGACCACTCCGATGGGGCGGCTGATCTCGCCCGCTGTTGCGCTGGCGGCGAGAAGAAGCATGACAATGGCGATGGCATGTTTCAGCACCATGGAAGAACCCGGACCCGTGGCACCAGCTGCGACCGGTCAGAATGATACGGTCTTTGGCTTTTGCCGTTATTTGTTGAAGCAGAACCCAGCCGGAGCCTTTCCGGCCTGATCCTGCCCGTTGGCACAGCCAGACCCTTCTTGTGAGGGGTAAAGCTGCTTCAGGCATGAACTTACATGATACGTCGTGCCTTGATTGCCGCAAGCTTACCTGTTTCGCATTTCAACAGAAAGTCACGAAGGGGTGAAACGCGCGTCAGCGCGAAAATGCGCCAGCCCAGATCTGGCTTGTGGTGGTGATGGCGGATTTCGTCGCTGCGGCCTGGTTCATGACCTCGGCCAGATAGCAATCCTGTGCAGCCTCGGCGAAACTGTAGGACGATATTCCGTCTTCGACATAGCGGCGCATATTCATCAGGCAGGTGGCAACGGCGATGTCGTCATCGGCCATTGAGGCGTCGGCAAACGGGTTCTGGTAGATCCAGCGGTCGCCAGCCATGATGCCGGCATGGCGGTAGCCCTCGAAATTGACGAAATGACCGGTGTCCTTGCGGATCAGCGGCAGTGAGACCGGCGTGCGTTCGTCAAGCAGGTGATCGAGCCGTTCCGGTGTGATTTCGCCGCGTTCCCCGCGCACGGTAATCCGCGGCGCCCGGATGCGGCTTCGGTGCTGGCTGTCGGCGAAATCATAAAGGCCGATCTGGCTGCCGAAATCGAAGGTGGCTATGGTCTGATCGGCAGGGATGACCTCATATTGCGCTGGCTGCTCGTAGCGGCCCGGCCCCTTGACCACCGGCAGCGACACTCGCGTTGCGGTGACTGTCGCATTCTCGAAACCGATGCCGAGCAGCTTCCGCATCATCGATATCCCGTGATAGGTCTGCATGATCGAAACATGGGCATAGCTCGGCGTCCCGATCATGCCTTCGCCGATGAGGGTGCGCATGGCGGTCAGAACCGGGTGGAGAAAATATTGCTCGGCGACTTCGATCTTCGCGCCGGCCTGAACCAGATCATGAACCTGTTTCAGGCCCTCAAGGTCTGCCGCAGGCGGTGTTTCGGCAAGGATCGGCATATTGGCCCAGGCAAGTTCGGCCATGCGTGCAAAGATCGCCTCGCGCTTGACCGACAGGACGGTGAAGGCAGGCTTCGTGGCGGCAAGCAGGTCTTCGATCGTTGCAAAGACTGGCGTCTGCCACTGGTTCGAAAGCGCGTTCCGATCGGCTGCATCTCGACCGGTGACAATGCCCGAGACGGCAAAATGCGCGGGCAGGGCTTTCGCCGCTCGAAGAAAGAATTCCGCCCGCCAGCCCGAGCCGACAACAGCGAATTGTATCGGGGCCATGGCAATATCCTCCCGCCAGAAGTGAAACCCTTTCTTTCTGGCTAGACCTTATTTGTGTGCGTCGCAACGAAAACCGGGCGGCTTTTGGCCGCCCGGTTCTCAATGTCAGTGCTGAACGCGGTCTGGCTCAGGCAGCCAGCTGGCGCAGAACGGTCTGCAGGATGCCGCCATTGTTGACGTAGGTAACCTCGTCAAGCGTATCGATGCGGCAGATCAGCGGAACGTCCTTCACGGTGCCGTCGCCATAGGTGATCTTGGCGATCTTCTTCTCGCGCGGCTTGATTTCGCCGTCGAGACCTTCGATCGTCACCACTTCGTCACCCTTCAGGCCGAGCGATGCCCAGGTCGTGCCTTCTTCGAAGACGAAGGGAACGATGCCCATGCCGACCAGGTTCGAACGGTGAATACGCTCGAAGGACTGGGCGATCACGGCGCGGACGCCGAGCAGGTTGGTGCCCTTGGCAGCCCAGTCACGCGAGGAGCCGTTACCGTATTCGACACCGGCGAAGATGACGAGCGGAACGCCCTCGGCCTTGTACTGCATGGCCGCATCATAGATCGACATCTCTTCCTTGGACGGGTAGTGGATGGTGTAGCCACCTTCCTTGCCGTTCGGGCCGAGCATGTGATTGCGGATGCGGATATTGGCGAAGGTTCCGCGCATCATGACTTCGTGATTGCCGCGACGCGTGCCGTACTGGTTGAAGTCGGCAACGCCGACGCCATGATCCATGAGATAGGCACCGGCAGGCGAAGCCGCCTTGATCGAACCGGCCGGGGAGATGTGGTCGGTGGTGATCTTGTCGCCGAACAGGCCGAGAACGCGGGCGTTTTCGATGTTCGAAACACCGCCGGCCGACTTGCCCATGCCAACGAAGTAAGGCGGGTTCTGCACATAGGTCGACTGATCGTCCCAGGTGTAGGTCTGACCGGCGGGAACCTGAACGGCCTGCCAGTTTTCATCGCCCTTGAAGACATCCGCATATTTGGATTCGTAAAGTTCGCGGGTGACGTATTTCTCGATCGTGTCCTGAACTTCCTTGGCCGACGGCCAGATATCCTTCAGGAAGACCGGGTTGCCGTTCTGGTCTTCACCGATCGGCTCCTTGGTCAGGTCCTTGGTGACCGTGCCGGCAAGCGCATGGGCAACGACCAGCGGCGGCGAAGCCAGGTAGTTGGCCTGAACGTCCGGCGAGATACGGCCTTCGAAGTTACGGTTGCCCGACAGGACACCGGCAGCGATCAGGCCCTTGTCATTGATGGTCTTGGAAACCGGGCCCGGCAGCGGGCCGGAATTGCCGATGCAGGTGGTGCAGCCGAAACCGACCAGGTTGAAGCCCAGCGCATCGAGATCCTTCTGCAGACCGGCCTTTTCAAGATATTCGGCAACGACCTGGGATCCAGGTGCCAGCGAGGTCTTGACCCAGGGCTTGGTCTTCAGGCCCTTGGCAACGGCGTTGCGGGCCAGAAGGCCGGCAGCGATCAGCACGCTCGGGTTCGAGGTGTTGGTGCAGGAGGTGATCGCAGCAATGGCAACATCGCCGTGGCCGAGATCGAAGTCGGTGCCTTCAACGGCATAGCGCTTCGGCAGGTCGGATTCGCTCTTGCCATACATGCTGACCATGGCTTCGGCGAAGCCGGAGGCGATGTTTTCCAGCGCGATACGGCCTTCCGGGCGCTTCGGGCCGGCCATGGACGGAACAACGTCGCCGAGGTCCAGTTCCAGCGTGTCGGTGAAGACCAGATCGGAGCCATCGCCTTCGCGGAACATGCCCTGAGCCTTGGAATAGGCTTCAACCAGCGCGATGCGGTCCTTGCTACGGCCCGACATGTCGAGGTAGCGGAGCGTTTCGCCATCGACGGGGAAGAAGCCGCAGGTCGCGCCATATTCCGGACCCATATTGCCGATGGTGGCACGGTCGGCGAGCGTCATGTTGTTCAGGCCTTCGCCGAAGAATTCGACGAATTTCGAGACAACGCCCTTCTTGCGCAGCATCTGCACGACGGTCAGAACCAGGTCGGTCGCGGTGACGCCTTCCTTCAGTTCGCCGGTCAGCTTGAAGCCGATGACTTCCGGCAGCAGCATGGAGACCGGCTGGCCGAGCATGGCGGCTTCGGCTTCGATACCGCCAACGCCCCAGCCGAGAACGCCAAGACCGTTGATCATGGTGGTGTGGCTGTCGGTGCCGACGCAGGTATCGGGATAGGCAGTGGTTTCGCCGTCCTCGTCCTTGGTCCAGACCGTCTGGCCCAGATATTCAAGGTTGACCTGGTGACAGATGCCGGTGCCGGGCGGCACAACGCGGAAGTTCTTGAATGCCTGCTGGCCCCACTTCAAGAAGCGGTAACGCTCGCCATTGCGCTGATATTCAAGCTCGACATTGCGGGCAAAAGCCTGCGGTGTGCCAAACTCGTCAACGATGACCGAGTGGTCGATCACGAGGTCGACCGGAACCAGCGGGTTGATCTTTTCAGGGTCGCCGCCGAGATTGACGATACCATCGCGCATGGCAGCAAGGTCGACAACGGCGGGAACGCCGGTGAAGTCCTGCATCAGCACGCGTGCCGGGCGGTAGGCGATTTCGGCGCCAGCCGAACCCTTGTCGGAAAGCCATGCGGCGACGGCTTCAATGTCGGCCTTGGTGACCGAGCGGCCGTCTTCGTTGCGCAGCAGGTTTTCAAGCAGAACCTTCATCGAGAAGGGCAGCTTGGAAACGCCGGCAAGGCCGTTTTCCTCGGCCTTCGGCAGGCTGTAATAAACATATTCCTTGCCGTCCACGGAAAGTGTGGAGCGACAGTTGAAGCTATCAATGGATTTGGCCACGGATAAAACCCCGCTTCTTCTGATTAGCCAACATAAGTCGTGCGAACGCCTATGTACTTAAGACATCAGGATGCGGGTGCGATCATTTCCGCTGTCCGCACGTGACACCGTTCCCTCGGCATCATGTTCGGCGCTAGGATGAATTTCACGCCGACCGCTGGCGTGATTGGGCGTTTTATAGATAATTTCTCCGCAAGGTGCCAGATCAACGAAGGGCCAAAATTGATTTTTTTTATGGAACTGCCAAGAGGTCGCAGCTAAGGGGGCCATGTGAGCCAAAAAATAGAGATTAAGCGGCTTTCTGCCCGTCGGGGCGGGGTTTGCGTCCTTAACGACCTGTCGGTAAGCGTTGAGGAAGGCCATGCACTTATCGTCCGCGGCGCGAATGGTGCAGGCAAATCAACCCTTTTGCGTGTAATCGCCGGTCTTCTCCGGGCCGCTGCGGGAAGCTGTCTTTTTCACGATTCGCAAACTGGCGATTCGCTGCCGCTTACGCTTGTCAGTCACTATCTCGGTCATCTCGATGGCATGAACCGCGCGCTGACCGTCCGCGACAATCTTTCCTTCTGGCGCGATTTTCTGATGAGCGGGGAGGATGCCATACGCGGCGCGGGGCCAGGGATGGCGATTGAGGCGGCAGCAAGAGCGGTCGGTCTCGATGCGGTTCTCGATCTACCCTTCGGTTATCTCTCGCAGGGGCAGAAACGGCGGATCGCCTTTGCAAGGCTTTTGGTGGTGAGACGGCCCGTCTGGTTGCTTGATGAGCCGACAACCGCGCTGGATCAGGCGGCACGGGGCATGCTGACGGCGCTGATGGCTGCGCATCTCGGCAATGGTGGCATGATCGTCGCGGCAACGCATGAACCGCTTGCGCTTGAACCTGCAGCCGTGCTGGAACTTGTCCGCCCGGCCGCCGATGAAGACGATCCCTTTCTTGCCGGCATGGAGATCTAGGGCGATGCTGGCGCTTTATCTCAGGGATGTGAAGATTGCCATGCGTGCCGGCGGCAGTGCGCTGACCGGCCTTGTTTTCTACCTGGCCGTGGTCGCGGTGATCCCCTTCGGCGTTGGTCCGGATCTGGCGCTTCTTGCACGCATCGGCCCGGCGATTGTCTGGATCGGGGCGCTGCTTTCGACGCTGATCGGGCTGGAACGGCTGTTCAAGGGCGATTTCGAGGACGGCTCACTTGACCTTCTGTTGATGTCCGATCGTCCGCTTGTCACCGTTATTCTCGCCAAATGCATGGCGCATTGGAGCGTGAATGTTCTGCCGCTGGTGGTGCTGTCGCCGCTGATGGGGCTGATGCTGAATATGGCGCCACTGGCGATCGGTGCCGCCGCACTGACACTGCTCATCGGCTCACCGGCGCTGACGTTCATCGGTGCTGCCGGCGCGGCGATTGCGGTATCGCTGCCGCGCGGCGGGTTGCTGGTCCCGGTTCTGGTTTTACCGCTGTCGATCCCGGTGCTGATTTTCGGCGTGGGCGCGACCTATGCGGCGGTGACCGCCCCCCAGCCCTTTCTGCCGCCCTTCCTTATTCTTGTCGCCATCACGATGATTTTAGCGGTGGTCGGCACGGCAGCTGCCGCTCTGGCCTTGCGCCAGGGGGGCGAATGAGCCAAACCGGAGGAGAATATAGTCAGAGTGGAAACAGGATGAGCGAGACCAGCGCACGCACAGGCGGTTTGACCGCTCTTGCCAATCCGACGCGCTTTCTTCAGTTGAGCGGCCGGGTCGTACCGGTTCTGGCTGGTCTCAGCCTGTTGTGCTTTGCCGCCGGCCTCTATCTCAGCTTCGCGAGCGAGGGGGACTATCAGCAGGGCAATACGGTGCGCATCATGTATGTGCATGTGCCGTCGGCCTGGCTGGCGATGTTCTGCTATATGCTCATGGCGGTGGCGGCGCTTGGCACGCTGGTCTGGCGTCATCCGCTGGCCGATGTCGCCCACAAGGCGGCGGCGCCCATCGGTGCAGCCTTCACCTTTCTGGCTCTCCTGACCGGTTCGCTCTGGGGTAAGCCGATGTGGGGGACCTGGTGGGTCTGGGATGCGCGGCTGACCTCGTTTTTCGTGCTCTTTTTGATGTATCTCGGCATTATCGCACTGCATCGCGCGGTGGATGATCCGGGGCGCGCCGCACGTCTGGCGGCGATCCTCATTCTGGTCGGAGTCATCAATATCCCGATCATCAAGTTCTCGGTCGACTGGTGGAATACGCTGCATCAGCCGGAAAGCATCTTTCGCAAGGGCGGACCGGCCATTGATATCGAATTCCTGCGTCCGCTCTTCGTCATGACTGCCGCCTTCACGCTTTCCTTCATCGCCATGCATCTCGTCGCCATGCGCAACGAGATTTTGAGGCGGCGCGTGACGGCAATGCGCAGGCTCGCCGCGCGACGGGCAGAGGGGTAGAGCCATGGATCACTTTTTTTTCGTTTTCAGCGCCTATGGAGCCAGTCTTTCGGTGATGCTAGCCCTAATTGCATGGCTGTTTTTCGACGGACGGGCCCGGCGGCGGGAGTTGGCGGCTCTGGAAGAAAAAGGCCTGCGGCGGCGTTCGGTGAAGGCAATCCATGAGTGATGATCTGCAGCCGCCGCCGTCGCAATCGAAACGCCGGATCGTGCTTGCGGCCATTCCGCTGGTCGTCTTTGCGGGTCTTGCGGTCGCCTTTGCCACTCAGATCCTGTCGTCCGGGGATCCGTCCGAAATCCCCTCGGTGCTGATCGGCAAGCCAGCGCCTGCCATGGATCTGCCAGCGCTTCAGGGCAGTGAACGCCCGGCACTGACCTCGGCCGAGATTTCCGGTAAGCTCACCATCGTCAATGTCTTTGCGTCCTGGTGCGTGCCATGCCGGCAGGAGCATCCCTTCATCATGGCCCTGTCGAAAGATCCCGACATCAATGTTGTCGGTATCAACTACAAGGACAATCCGGACAATGCGCTGCGATTTCTTGGCGAGATGGGCAATCCCTATGCCGCGATCGGGGTCGATAAAAATGGCGCGGAGGCAATCGACTGGGGTGTTTACGGGATTCCCGAAAGCTTTATCGTCAGCCCGGATGGCACGATCATCTTCAAGAAGATCGGCCCGATCGACATCCAGTCTTACAATGATGAGATCCTGCCCGTCATCAACCGGACTATCGGCCCGGCATCACGGCTGATGAACTGAAGGGCTCAGCCTTCGTTTTCAGGTTCAGGCTTTTTCTCACCGACAAGCGGTTCGAGCGAATGGCGCATGATCAGCGGCATTTGCGACAGGGTGAAGATGATGGTCAGCGGCATCGTCGCCCAGACCTTGAAGGCCACCCAGGTGTCGGCGGAGAAGTTGCGCCAGACCACTTCGTTCAGAATGGCGAGAAAGACGAAGAACAGGCCCCAGCGCAGCGTCAGCTTGCGCCAGCCTTCCTCGTCCAGCTTGAAGGCGCTGTCGAAGACATAACCCAGCAGTGACTTGCCGAAGAACAGCCCGCCAAGCAGCACCAGCGCAAACAGGCTGTTGACGATGGTGGGCTTCATCTTGATGAATGTTTCATCCTGAAGCCAGATCGACAGCGCGCCGAAAACCAGAACCACCGCCCCTGAGACCAGTGGCATGATCGGCAGATGCCCGAGCAGGACGCGCGAGACGATCAGCGAGATGACGGTCGCGATCATGAACAGCGCGGTCGCGATCAGAAGCGGCGATCCAATGGCGGTGAGGGCGGGAAAGAGATGGGCGAGCCAGGCGCCGCGTAGATTGGCGAAGAAGAACACCATCAGCGGCCCGAGCTCGAGAACCAGTTTGAGGACCGGATCTTCCTTGCGCTTTACGGTCTTTGTCTGCTCGTTCTCGGCTGTCATCGCTTTAAAAAAATCCTTTTTATCGTCTGTGCCCTCCGCGCTATGCGGTACTGGCCATTCGATCATGCCCGGCCGTTTTATTTCCGGCGATGCCGGTGAAGCACGATATAGTGTCTGTCATCAATCGGAAAAGTGGCAGATTTTCGAATGTGACTATAAGCACTGATTATCTTTTTGCCTTTTCGCACTATTCCGGCGTTTCTGTCCCGGCAATGGCGGCGGCAAATTCCTCTGCCTCGAAGGGTTCAAGATCGTCAATGCCCTCGCCGACGCCGATGAAATAGACCGGCAATTTGTGCTTGGCGGCGATGGCGACCAGAATACCGCCCCGCGCCGTGCCATCAAGCTTGGTCATGATCAGGCCGGAGACACCGGCGACATTGCGAAAGATCTCGACCTGGTTCATGGCGTTTTGCCCGGTGGTGGCATCCAGCGTCTGCAGCACGGTATGCGGTGCGTCGGGATCAAGCTTGGCCAGAACGCGGACGATCTTTTCAAGCTCGGCCATCAGTTCGGCTTTGTTTTGAAGCCGTCCGGCGGTGTCGATGATCAGGACATCGGAGCCATTGGCCTGAGCCTGTTCGAAAGCGTCATAGGCAAGGCCTGCCGCGTCGGCGCCAAGCTTTGTGCCGACAAATTCAGCGCCGGTGCGGTCAGCCCAGATCTTCAGCTGTTCGACGGCCGCGGCGCGGAACGTATCGCCAGCGCCGAGCGTCACCTTCAGCCCGGACCGGGTCAGCTTCGCTGCCAGCTTGCCGATTGTTGTGGTCTTGCCTGTACCGTTGACACCGACGACCAGAATGACATGTGGCTTATGCTTGAGGTCGAGTGCCAGGGGCCTTGCGACCGGCTTCAACACTTTGATGATCTCGCCGGACATGATGCGGGCGACATCGTTACCGCTGACATCCTTGCCGTAACGCTCCGAAGACAGGGTGTCCGTGATGCGCATCGCCGTTTCGACGCCAAGATCGGCCTGGATCAACAGATCTTCCAGTTCTTCAAGCGTTGCCTCATCCAGCTTGCGCTTGGTGAAAAGCGACGCGATCTGACCGGCCAGTTGATGAGATGTCCGCGAAAGCCCGGCGCGCAGGCGCTCAAACCAGGAAAGCCGGACGGTCGGGACCGTTTCGGGTTCTTCCGGTACGGCCTGTTCTTCGAAGGAGAAGCCCTCTGCGACCGGATGCGGCGCGGGCGTATCAGCACGGTCGTCTTCTACCACGGGCGCTTCGGCCTGAACATCTTCCGGCACGATCTCGCCTGGGACATCGGTATCGGGGATGGCTGGATCGAGATGAGGCGCTTGCACTTCTTGTGATGCAGGCTCGGGCATGGTTTCGGCGCTATCGGCGTCCGGGGCTTGCGGCATCTCGCCCATTGCCTGCGAAGCCGGGGCAAAAATATCGTCCTCCAGCGCCGGCAGTGCCTGTTTTGCGGCATCATCCTCTAGCAGGTCGCGCTCAAACGCGCTTGCGGCGTCATGTTGGGCCTTGCGCTTGGTCTCCGCAGCGGTTTCCACACCGGATGTCTCGCTATCGGGATCCTCAGGCTTGTTGTCCTTGCCGAAGGTGAAGACGTTTTTGAGGAAGCCGAGAGCCATCGATATCCTTCCATGCAACCGAACAGGTTTCGATTGACCTTACCTTTAGAGCGTTTCCGTATTTCTCCGAAATGCGAAAGCGCTCCATCTCTATGTTTTTTCGCGTTTCCGGACGGAAAACCGGTATCCGCTTTTCCTGGAAGCGCTTTGGCGGTCGGGCACCCGATGCGGTCGGAAATTCCTGTTTTCTGGAATTATTATAGCGTATCGGATGAATTGGAAACGGTCGTTTTCACCTTTTTAGCGACGGATCAGCGATCAAATTCGGCGACAAGCATGCCATCGCGTTTCGATGAGATGAAGGCCGGGACCAATTGTCCATACGCGATCGGTGGCAGCTTCACCGGGGTGAAATTCTCGGTATGGCCGATCGCACCGCGCTCTGTCAGCAAAAGCTGATGCGTTCCGACCATGGATGCCAGATGGGCTTCGGCAAGCTCGGTTCCGGTTTCGCGCAGGCGGCGCGCCCGCTCCTTGACCAGTGCCCTGTCAAGCTGTGGCATACGGGCGGCGGGTGTGCCGGGGCGGGGCGAAAAGGGGAATACGTGCAGTTGGGCAAGGCCCGCTTCCTGCGCCAGGGCCATCGTATTTTCGAAATGGGCTTCCGTCTCGGTCGGGAAACCGGCGATGAAATCGGCGCTGAAGGCCATGCCCGGGCGCAGTGATCGGGCTTTTTCGATAAAGACCAGTGCATCTTCGCGGGCGTGGCGGCGTTTCATCCGCTTGAGGATCAGATTGTCGCCATGCTGCAAGGAGAGATGCAGATGCGGCATGAAGCGCGGTTCATCGGCGATAAGATCCAGAAGATGGCGATCCACCTCGATACTATCGATGGAAGAAAGCCGCAGTCTGGCGATTTCGGGCACCTGCTTCAAAAGGGTCTTCGCCAGAAAGCCGAGCGTCGGTGTTCCCGGCAGATCGGCGCCATAGGAGGTGGCGTCAACGCCGGTCAGCACCACTTCGCGATAGCCGTTCGTCACGAGGCTTCGGGCCTGATCAATCACGGCGCCCATCGGCACGGAGCGTGAATTGCCGCGGCCAAAGGGGATAATGCAGAATGTGCAGCGATGGTCGCAACCATTTTGCACCTGCAGGAAGGCGCGTACATGGCCGTCGATCGACTGGACCATCTGTGGCGCTGTTTCCGTGACGCTCATAATATCGTTGACGATCAGTTTTTCGTCGGCGGCAACGCCGAAATCCGGCAATGTCCTGTAGGCGTCGGATCGCAACTTGTCGTCATTGCCGAGCACGGCATCGACTTCCGGCATTTCGGCAAAGTTTTTGCTTTCCGTCTGGGCGGCACAGCCGGTCACGATGATGCGGGCTTCAGGGTTTTCGCGGCGCGCGCGACGGATGGCCTGACGCGCCTGGCGCACGGCCTCTCCCGTCACCGCACAGGTATTGACGAGGATGGCATCCTCAAGACCGGCATCTTCTGCCGCCTTGCGCATGACCTCGCTTTCATAGGTGTTGAGCCTGCAGCCGAATGTCAGGGTTGTGATCGTCATCAAAGCACTTCATGGCATTGCGGGGCCCGCAACGGCCGTCAGATCTTCTCCATGGGGCAGTCTGCTTCAGCAGGCACCCTGTTCAGCGCCTATATGGCAAAGCCCGTGCGGAAAGAAAAGGGTGTGCCGTGCAGGCTTTGTGGTCAACAGCAGATATGGACAAGGCCGAACAGGATGAAGGGCAGGCTGGCGGCAATGGCGGGAAAGCTGATCTGGCCGAGCGGCAGCGCCAGCAGGTTCAAAAACGTGGTCAGGCAGAAGAGGCAACGGTAGCGGCTGAAATGCATGATGCAGACCAGATTCAGTGCCTGAAGCATGAGAAAGGAACCGAGAAGGACTGCAAGTGGCAGCAGGACCGGCACCAGCATATGTTCCGGCCGTTCAAGCAGATCTGCCTCTGAGGTCAGCCCGTCCAGAAGTTGCCTGTTATAGTGTTCCAGAATGGATGTTTGCGGATAGCGGCTCAGCGGAACGATATAGAATGTATAAATCGCTGGCAGCAGAAGGTTGATCGCCAGAAAGGCTTTGAGCGCCGGATGCACTGCCTCAAAGCGGTGGCTCGTGCGGATCAGCCAGTTTACCCGGCGTCCAGTCTGCGTCTTCGGTTCGGAGTGGACCGGGCCGAGGTGGAAGATACTTGTCAGCCTTGGAGCGTGCATGCGTTCAGCTCATCGATAGAGGATAGCGGTTATGAGCGTGAGCAGAAACTGCCCCTGAGACTGATGCGTGCCCGGGGCGAGACGGCCATCAAGGGCGAAAGGCGCATGCTGGAGGATTTCTGGCAGGGCCGGGACAAACCCGATCATCGCCACCGGCAATGCGAGAAAATTCAGGACAAACAAAGCCAGGAAGGCAAGTCTGTGCTTGCCGAAATGGCAAGCGGCATAAAGGTTGAGACATTGGATGCCGATAAAGGCCGCAAGCCTGATCAGATCTGCGGTTTCGGACATGCTTCCGGGAAGCTGGCGCATTTCTGCCCGCATGGCGGCGAGCATGAAGTTAAGCTCGCTCAGTGGCGCGTCTATGATGAAAGCGTAGAGAACGGGCGCTGCGATATTGATCAGGCACAGCGCGTTGACCTCAGTTCTGGAAATATGGCTGAAAAGGTGCCGCGAACTGCCAAGTGTGGCGCGCCGTCCCGCTCCGGGCCATGCCATTGTTCTGCTTTGGTCATCAGTTTGTCTGCTCATGCCCAAGCAATAGCAGAGGAATTCAATATTTCAATTTATAAGGGTATTATAATCTAATAGTGGCAAAACTGCGCGAAACGCGGCCAGAAACGATCAGTTTCGCTGCCACAGGCCGGTGGCAGGATCAACTGTTCCCGACCATTCATGTTCGGCCGGTCCCGTCATGATCACATGATCGTCTGCCTCGCGCCAGTCGATCTCGAGATCGCCGGCCGGCAGATAAACCGTGACCTTGCGGCCGGTGCGGCCGGTTCTGGCGGCCAAAACGGCGGCTGAACAGGCGGCCGAGCCGCAGGCAAGTGTCAGTCCGGCGCCACGCTCGAAGGTCTTCAGCGCCAGCGATGAGGGCGAGGTGACCTGGGCGAGCGAAATATTGGCGCGTTCGGGAAACAGCGGATGGTGCTCGTAGCGCGGTCCGAAATCTGCAATCGGATAGTTGTTGACGTCGCGTCCAACCCAGAAAACCGCATGCGGATTGCCCATGGATGCGGCAGAGAAATGCCTGAGCGCCGGATCGGCCTCATGTGGTTCGGGCAGGGTGATGTCGCTTGTATCGGCCGGGCGACCGGCAAGCGGGATCTTTTCCCAGTCAAAGATCGGTGGTCCCATATCAACCGAGATCAGGCCATTTTCCAGCAGATTGGCTTCAAGCGCGCCTGCGATGGTGCGAAAATCAAAATGTCGGCGGCCGCTCTGGCCGTTGAGATAATGAACGACGCAGCGCGTACCGTTGCCGCAGGCCTGGGCCATGGAGCCGTCAGAGTTGAGAATGTCGATCCAGCCATCAGGCGCATCGGGCCGCGGATCATAAATCGCCATGATCTGGTCGAAGGTCGTTTCCGGGTCGGCATTGAGGCGGATGGCCGCTTCGGGCGTGACCTTGTCGGAGCGACCGCGCATGTCGATGACCAGGATCTTGTTGCCAAGTCCGTTCATGCGTTGAAGTGGTGCGCCTGCGATTTCACTTGTCATGATCACGTCCATCTTTTTTGCCTATATGGCGTAAAAATACGAGCATTACCAGAGTGTCGGGCATTGTTGCGGCGGTGTTGCAGCAAAACGACGCCGGTAAAAAAGCGTTACGGACCACTTTGCCGTCCGGTCATTTCGTGCTTAATGGACGTATGCGTCGTTTTGACTGAACGCATGCTGCTGCCCCATGGCCCGCCCACAGGCTCTCCGCATCGAAAAACGTTCTTCGTGACAAACGGTTTCCGTTTCGCTCATTCCATGCGTTTTGACCTCTGGCCTGCCCAGATCGAAAGAATTATTCCATGACTGCCCTTGTCGCCCGTCGTCCCGCGCCCAGTCCCCGTCTGGCTGGGTTGTCGCGTATTCGTGTTTCCTGCCGGGGCGAAAAGGCCAGCACCAAATGAAGGCGTCCGGTATATTCTATGCTTTCGGCGCAGTGACGATTTTTTCGATCCAGGATGCCATCAGCCGTCATCTCGGCCCGCTCTATTCGCCCTTCTTCATTTCGATGATTCGCTATTGGGCCTTCGGCCTTTTTGCGTTTTACATTGCCTCGCGCTCCAAGATCGGCATTTTCGGTGCGATCCGGACCGAGCATCTCGGCTTGCAAATCTGGCGCAGCCTGCTTCTGGTGGCGCAGATCCTGATTTCGATATTGTCCTTCGCCTATGTCGGGCTTGCCAAGAGCCAGGCGGTCTTTGCAGCTGCTCCGCTCGTGGTGGCGCTGCTGTCGGTACCGCTTCTGGGGGAAAAGGTTGGCTGGCGCCGCTGGCTTGCCATTGCCGTCGGGCTTTGCGGCGTGCTCTTGATCATCAATCCGCTGGGCGCGGACTTTACCTCGACAACACTGATTGCGGTTGTCTGCTGCATTACCTTTTCGCTCTATTCGATCTATACCCGCATGGCCGGGCGTTATGACAGCGCCGAGGTCAGCTTCTTCTACACCGGGCTTGTCGGTCTGATTGTCACCAGTATCATCGGGCCTTTCTTCTGGGAAAGTGTCCGGCCGGTCGACTGGTTCTGGCTGATCGCACTCTGCTTCACGGGTATTTCCAGTCACTATCTGATGATCAAGGCCCTGGCGCTGACCGAGGCGGTGACGGTGCAGACCGTGACCTATCTGCAGCTTGTTTATGCCTCGATCTATGGCGTGCTGATCTTCTCGGAAAAGCTGACCGTGCATATGATGGCCGGATCGGTGATCGTCGTGATCGCCGGTGGCTTCACGATCTGGCGCGAGCACCAGGTCAAGAAAAGGGAACGTCTGGCGGCTTTATGACAGCGGCCGGATGCCCGGGCTGAGGGAGGTCAGTCATGGGTGTGAAGAAACCACTGGCGGCACTGGATGCGGCACAGATCGAAGACAGGCTGCGCGCCATGGCAGACCCGGCGATCATTGCCGGTATGGCGCGGGTCGGCATTGCAACAGATGATGCTATTGGCATTTCCAATCCGGATCTGCGGGCGCTGGTCAAGGCGGTTGGTCGCGATCATGTGCGTGCCTTCACGCTTTGGCAAAGCCCGCTCAGGGAGGCGCGTCTTCTGGCGCTGATGACGCTTGAGCCGGAAAAGCTCACGCCGGAGGAAGCGTTCATGCTTGCCGGTGACTTCGCCTCATGGGAAATCGTGGACGAGGCTGCCGATCGCTTCGTTGCCGCCGGCCTGTTTCCGCAACTGGTCGCGCCGCTTGCTAGAGACGGTCGCGAATTCGTCCGCCGAGCCGCCTTTGCCATGATTGCCAGCGCCGCTGTCCATCTGAAGGAAACGGCAGACACGGTGTTTATGGCGCAGTTGCCTCTGATTGTCGCTTATGCCGGGGATGGGCGGAATTTTGTCAAAAAGGCCGTAAACTGGGCACTTCGCAATATCGGCAAGCGGAACACGGCCTGTTACAGGGAGGCACTGGCGGTGGCTGAGGCGCTTTCTGCTAATGCGGATCCAACGGCACGCTGGATTGGCCGCGATGCGGTAAGGTTTCTCACATCGGATAAGCTGATCGCGCGGCTGAAGCCGTAGCCGTCATCTGAGCGGCGGCACGTCAAAGCTTTGACCTGGCAGAAGCGGGCGGAAGCGCCCGGTCTCGATGCCTTCCTCAATCAGCGCCTCTTCCAGAGCCTTGAGCGGAGCATCAATCGCCTCATCGGTCAGCTGGAAGGTGCCGAAATGGTGGCCGACGGCATAGGCGGCATTGGCAAGCTTCATGCCTTTGACGGCTTCCTGCGGGTTTTGATGCGCGCTTTCCATGAAGAAGCGTGGTTCATAGGCGCCGATCGGCAGGTTGGCGAGGCGGAAGCCACCATATTTTGCCGCTGCCGCACGATAATTCCGGCCCGAGAAGAAAGCGGTATCGCCGATATGGTAGATCGCGCCGGCGGGCGTCTCAATGACAAAGGCGGCCCAGAGCGCCATGCGCCGGTCGCGGATGCCGCGCGCCGACCAGTGATGGCAGGGCTCTGCCGTGACTTTCAGTCCGCCGGACAGCATGGCGTGGTCATCCCAGTCGAGAATGGAGATCTCGGCATCGGGGATCTTCGGGTGAATGATCCTGTCATTGCCGAGCGGGGTGACGAATTGCGGCCGGTGCCGGAATTGAAGGCGCTTCAGTGAGGTAATATCGAGATGATCATAATGATTATGCGTCACCAATACGGCATCAATGGGCGGCAGATCATCAAAACGCACGCCCGGTTCGGCAACCCGGCGGGGACCGGCAAAGGTGAAGGGGCTGGCCCGTTCGGCAAAGACGGGATCGGTCAGGATATTGACGCCGGCAACCTGGATCAGCATGCTGGCATGGCCGATCATGGTGACCTTCATCTCATCCCTGCCGACCCTTTGGCTCGGCAAAGAAGGCGAAAACGGGCTGTCGAAACGGGCGGGCCAGCGTGCACGCTTTGACTGGAACCGCCATTTCAGGATGTCGCGGAAACCGGGCAGGGCGCTGCCGCCGGGATTGAAGAACAGCTGCCCGTCGAAATGATCGCTTTTGGGGCCGCGATAGTAGCGGTTGGCGCTTTTTTTGGTTCCTGAAAAAATCATGTTTTTGTCTGACGCTCTTTCGTCATCGGCTGCAAGGCTCGAATGCCGGAAAACTGACTGCGGTTTCACTGACGGACAGGGAATGGAAAAGACTGTTAATAAAGCATGAACGGCCTATGGTGAAATACTACTTTTAAAAGAATGGCGGCATTCATGCCACCACTGGATGCCGGACTTGACTTTTCCCGGTCTTTCCTGTTTAACGCCGCCAGTCAAGCTGGCATTGAAGACGTTCAGCAGCCGACCGGGGCCCGTAAAGGTATAAAGAGAGCCCGGAGGTCAACATCCGACAGCGCGTTGCGCCCTCGGGTGCAATTTTGCTTTGCGTCTTGCATTTGCTGGCGAGGATGCCAACGTTTCGTCTGACATTTAAGCCGAAACGACAAGGGAAGACAGGTATGTTTGAAAACCTCCAGGACCGCCTTGGTTCCGTCCTCAAGGGACTGACTGGACGCGGCTCGCTTTCGGAAGCCGATGTTGCGGCCGCGCTGCGTGAAGTACGCCGCGCGCTGCTGGAAGCTGACGTTGCGCTGGAGGTCGTGCGCGCCTTCACCGATCGCGTGCGCGAAAAGGCTATTGGCGCGGATGTGCTGAAGTCGATCAAGCCCGGCCAGATGGTCGTCAAGATCGTCCATGACGAGCTTGTCGACATGCTGGGCGCCGAGGGCGTCACCATCGATCTGAACGCCCCGGCACCCGTTGTCATTATGATGGTCGGTCTGCAGGGTTCGGGTAAAACCACCACCACGGGCAAGATTGCCAGCCGTCTGACCAGGCGCGATCGCAAGAAAGTGCTGATGGCTTCGCTCGATACGCGCCGCCCGGCCGCCCAGGAACAGCTCAAGCAGCTCGGTACCCAGACCGGCATCGATACGCTGCCGGTCATCGCCGGGCAGGATCCTGTGGCCATTGCCAAGCGCGCCGTGCAGGCCGCAAAGCTTGGCGGCCATGATGTCGTGATCCTCGACACCGCTGGCCGTACCCATATCGACGAGCCGCTGATGGTCGAGATGGCCGACATCCGCAAGCAGTCGAACCCGCATGAAATCCTGCTGGTGGCCGACAGCCTGACCGGTCAGGACGCCGTCAATCTGGCCCGCAACTTTGATGAGCGCGTCGGCATTACCGGTCTGGTTCTGACCCGTATGGATGGCGATGGACGCGGCGGTGCTGCGCTTTCCATGCGCGCCGTCACCGGCAAGCCGATCAAGCTGATCGGTACCGGCGAAAAGATGGATGCGCTGGAGGAATTTCATCCCAAGCGCATTGCTGACCGCATTCTCGGCATGGGTGACATTGTCAGCCTGGTCGAGAGGGCGGCCGAGACGATCGACGCCGAAAAGGCGCAGGCCATGGCCCAGAAGATGGCCAAGGGCAAGTTCGATATGAACGATCTCGCCGAGCAGCTGAAGCAGATGCAGAAGATGGGCGGCATGGGCGGTATTATGGGGCTGATGCCCGGTATGTCCGGCATGAAGGACAAGATGAGCGCTGCCGGTCTTGATGATTCGGTGTTCAAGCGACAGCTGGCGATCATCTCGTCGATGACCAGGCAGGAGCGCACCAATCCGGATGTGCTGAAGCATTCGCGCAAGCAGCGCATTGCCGCCGGCTCCGGCACCACGGCGGCCGATATCAACAAGCTTTTGAAGATGCACCGTCAGATGGCCGATATGATGAAGGCCATGGGTGGCAAGGGCAAGGGCGCCGGCGCCATGCAGAAGATGATGGGTGCTCTGGGCGGCAAGATGGGGCTTGGCGGCATGGGTGGCGGCATGCCGGATCTGTCCAAGCTTGATGCGCGCCAGCTCGCCGAACTGCAGAAGCAGGCCGAAGGCTCCGGCCTTGGCGGTGGCATGGCCGGGCTTCCCGGTGGTGGCCTGCCGGGCGGTCTTCCGGGGCTTGGCGGGCCGAAACTGCCCGGTCTTGGCGGCATGCCGGGCCTCGGCAAGGGGAAAAAGAAATGATTGATCCCAAGGTCAAGGAACAGCTCACCCAATACCGCCAGTCGATCGATAATCTCGACGCTGCACTGGTGCATGTCCTGGCAGAACGGTTCCGCTGCACCAAGGCAGTCGGGCATCTAAAGGCAATGCATGATCTCCCGCCGGCCGATCCGGCCCGCGAGGAAACACAGATTGCAAGGCTCAGGGCGCTGGCTAAGAGTGCCGACCTTGATCCGGATTTCGCCGAAACCTTCCTGAATTTCATCATCAAGGAAGTGATCCGGCACCATGAGCAGATTGCTGCCGAACACGGTGGCTGAACTGAAACCGGCGGAAGGCTCAAACCGGTTCTTTCGCCCTGAAATGCAACGAACATAAGAACAGAACCGCCCACGAAGCGGTGAAATGCCTTGAAGGAGAATTACAATGGCACTGAAAATTCGTCTCGCCCGCGGCGGCTCCAAGAAGCGTCCTTACTACCACATCGTCGTTGCCGACGAGCGCGCACCGCGTGACGGCCGCTTCCTCGAAAAGCTCGGCCACTGGAACCCGATGCTGCCGAAGGATTCGGCTGAGCGTGTTGTCTTTGATGCCGAGCGCGCCAAGTACTGGCTGTCGACCGGCGCCCAGCCGACCGATCGCGTTCTGCGTTTCCTGGCCGAGGCTGGCCTGGCCGAGCGTGCCGAGCGTTCGAACCCGAACAAGGCAAAGCCGGGCAAGAAGGCCATCGAGCGCGAAGCCGAAAAGAAGCAGAAGGCTGAAGAAGCTGCTGCCGCTGCCGCTGAGGCCGCTGCTGAAGCTTCCGAGTAAGTCTTACGACCGGCATGCCGGTGTTGACTTGAGCTTTCGACGGATCGCGCGCTTGCCGTGCGGTCCGTTTCGTTTTGATGAGAGGCCGTAGAATGCGGCGAAAAACATTTACTCCGCTTCTCTGGCGTTCTAGAAGCGGGCAGATGAAAAGCGAGGCGGGCAGGGATAATGACGAAGCTTAAAGACCCCGTTCTTTTGGCGACAATCGGAGCAGCTCAAGGGCTGCGCGGCGATGTTCGCGTGCGATGCTTTACCGGCAACCCGCTTTCCGTTGGCGATTACGGCAATCTCCATGCTGAAGATGGCCGGGTTTTCGAAGTGCTCGAAATTCGGCCCGGCAAGAATAATATGGTCGTGATCCGCTTTCGCGGCGTGAATGATCGCAACGCGGCCGAGGCGCTGCGTGGACTGTCGCTCTATCTGGAGCGCGACAATCTGCCGGATGATGAGCTGGATGACGAGGAATATTTCTACGCCGATCTCGAAGGGCTGGAGGTTTTCGATGCCGGTGGCAACAGCTATGGTTCGGTCAGCGCGATTTTTGATTTCGGCGCTGGCGATCTGCTGGAACTGAAGGGCCCTGGCCGGCGTCCGGTGTTGATCCCCTTCAATGAGCGTGCGGTGCTGGAGGTTGATTTCGAAGCAAAGCGGATCCTTGTCGACCCGACAGCTGCAGGCCTGATCGATCATAATGATAATGATGGCGATGGTTTTTCCGGCGGCAACGGCGCCTGAGCAATGACCTTTAGGGCCACTATTCTCACGCTTTACCCGGAAATGTTTCCCGGCCATCTCGGCATGTCGCTGGCCGGCCGGGCGCTTGAGCGCGGGCAATGGTCGCTTGATGCCGTCAATATTCGCGATTTTGCCACCGACAGGCATCGAAGCGTCGACGATACGCCATCAGGCGGCGGAGCCGGCATGGTGTTGCGCGCCGATATTCTGGGGTCTGCCATTGATGCGGTTTCAGGTGATGACGGCAGACCGCGCCTGCTGATGAGCCCGCGTGGCCAGCCATTGACCCAGGCGCGTGTGCGTGCGTTGGCCGAAGGGCCCGGCGCCGTGATCGTCTGCGGCCGGTTCGAGGGGGTGGACCAGCGGGTGATCGATGGGCGCGGTCTCGAAGAGGTCTCGATCGGCGACTATGTTCTGTCTGGCGGCGAGCCCGCGGCACTGACACTGCTTGATGCCGTGGTGCGTGTTCTGCCGGGCGTGATGGGCAATTTCGAATCCGGCACCCATGAAAGCTTTGAAAACGGGTTGCTGGAACATCCCCATTATACGAGGCCCGCCGAATGGGAAGGGCGGATGATCCCGGATGTGCTGACCTCGGGCAACCATGCGGCCATTGATAAATGGCGGCATGAAGAGGCGCTGAAGCTGACGGTGGCGCGGCGACCGGATCTTCTGCAAAAGGAACGCGACGATGACTGAAACCCTGCGCCTTGAACCTTTCTCCAGGGCGCATTTTCCAGTGCTTTGCAGCTGGTTTGAAGAGGCCAGAGCCCTTGCCCAATGGGGTGGGACGCGGCTTTCCTTCCCTCTGGATGATCGGCAATTGGATGCGATGCTGGCTCTTTGCGACGGTGAAGCCCCAAGCTGGGCGCTATTCTCCGCAATGCTGGGCGAGATTGTGGTTGGTCACGGCCAGATTTTCTTCGATCGCAATGACGGTGTTGCTAGGCTTTGCCGGATTGCGCTTGCGCCTGAGCAGCGCGGAAAAGGGCTTTCGCGGTCGATGCTTGTTGCTCTTTTGAATATGGCCTTCGGCGATCAGGCGATCATGCGGGTCGAGCTCAATGTCTATGACTTCAACAGCGCGGCGATCCATGCCTATCAGGCGACCGGCTTTCAGCTGGAAGGTATACGCCGGTCATCGGCCCGTTTCGGGGATGAGCGCTGGAATACTGGTGTGATGGCTATTCTCAGGCAGGATTGGGAAATCGGAAATCTCTGATCGGCGCGTGCGGTTCTGGCGAGATGCGCCATTGTAAGCTGGTTCAATATAGGGTACCCTCCTATCCTATGACACATACTCAGCATAACAAGGCAAAGCTTCTTGCCCGCGTCCGGCGGCTTAAAGGGCAGATCGAGGCGGTCGAGCGGCATCTTGAGGGCGGAGCGCCCTGCGTCGACATTCTCAATCTCGTCGCTTCGGTGCGCGGGGCGGCAAACGGGCTGACGCTGGAACTGATCGAGGATCATATGCGCGAGCATGTGATTGCCCCCATGTCGCCCGGTAATGAGCAAAGTGCTGCCGGAGCCGATGAACTCATGGATGTCATAAGGCGTTACTTGAAATGAGCCACGACCACGAACACCCTCATGACCATGACCATGACCATGACCATGACCATGACCATGACCATGACCATGACCATGATCACGCACATCATCATGGGCCAGTGCTGACCGCGCATCACGATCATGTCTTTCTCGGCGAAAACCATGACCGAAACGCGAAACGCACCTGGGTGGTGATAGCGATCACCGCGACGATGATGGTGGTCGAGATTGTCTGCGGCGCGCTGTTCGGCTCGATGGCGCTGACGGCCGATGGCTGGCACATGTCCACCCATGCCGCAGCGATGCTGATTGCCGCGCTGGCTTATCTTTACGCGCGACGCAATGCGAAGAACCCGCGTTTTACTTTTGGTACAGGCAAGATCGGCGACCTGGCCGCTTTCGGCAGCGCCATTGTTCTGGCTCTGGTCGCGCTTCTGATCGGCTGGGAGAGCCTGGTGCGGTTGAAAAACCCGGTCGAGATCAATTTCGGCGATGCCATTCTGGTGGCGGTGATCGGCCTTGTCGTCAATCTCGTCTGCGCCGTGCTACTGCATGAAAGTCACGATCATGGCCACAGCCACGGTCACGCCCACGGGCATCACCATGGCGAGCATGATCACAATTTGCGGGCCGCCTATCTTCATGTGCTGGCCGATGCGCTGACTTCGGTGCTGGCGATTGTCGCCTTGTCCTTCGGCCGGATCTGGGGCTGGGCCTTTCTTGATCCCCTTATGGGCATTGTCGGCGCGGTGGTGATCGCGCGCTGGTCCTGGACGTTGATCCGCGATACGGGTGCGATTCTTGTCGATTTCAACCACGAAGACAGCGGGCTTGCCCCGGCAATCCGTGCCACGATCGAGAAAGAGGGCGACCGGGTGCAGGATCTCCATGTCTGGTATCTGGGCCCCGGCCATCAGGCGGCGGCCGTGTCGCTTGTCTCCGCTCACCCGAAGTCACCTGCCTATTACCGCGAAAAACTGGCTAGCCTGAACGGTCTTGCGCACCTGACGGTGGAAATTGAGCCCGCTTGAGGGTGAAAAGGCGGCATCCATGCACGCAAGGGGGTGACAGCGACGCTGAATTGCGTTATGGACCCGCGCTGACCGGAGATGCCGGTCGCCTGAATGAAGAACCGCGTATTCGCTCCCGTCACGGAAAGCGTGGCACATCCGGCGGCATTGACCAAAGGATTTTCGCTGGGCGCTCTGGCTGTTGAAGCAAGAAATGAAAAGGTTGAACCGATGAACATCATCGAACAGCTCGAAGCTGAAGAAAGCGCCCGCATCCAGGAGCAGCGCAAGATCCCGGAATTTTCCGCTGGTGACACCGTTCGCGTCAATGTCCGCGTGACGGAAGGTAACCGCACCCGCGTACAGGCTTATGAAGGCGTCTGCATCGCCCGTTCGGGTGGCGGCCTGAACGAAAGCTTCACCGTTCGCAAGATCTCCTATGGCGAAGGTGTTGAGCGTGTATTCCCTGTTTATTCGCCCCAGGTTGAAAGCGTAGAAGTTGTTCGCCGCGGTAAGGTCCGTCGCGCCAAGCTCTACTACCTGCGTGGCCGTCGCGGCAAGTCTGCCCGTATCGCCGAAGACAGCAGCGTTCGCGCCCGTCGCCTCAACGACGAAGCCCGTGACATCGCAGCTGCCGAGCGCGAAGCCGCCAAGGCTGCCAAGGAAGCCGCCAAGGCTGAAAACGCAGAATAAGATCTGCGAGACTGCCAATTTGCTTATGAAAGGCGCTTCTTTGGAAGCGCCTTTTGTCGTATGAGCCAAAGGGTGCCTTGCCCTGCCATGGCTGGTGCCATTTCAGGGGCAGAACGAAAAACAATCCTGGAGGGGCTCATGATCTCCCGCCGCGCCTTTTTTACCGGCGCTCTTGCTCTCATTTCACTTGGTGCCGTTGTCGGTCCGGTCAATGCTGACGAATTGCCGGATCTGAAAGGCCGCACGATCACGGTCGTGACAGAAAACACCTATCCGCCGCTGCAATTCATCGACCCGAAGACGGGCAAGGCGATCGGCTGGGAATATGACGCGGTCGCCGAAATCGCCAAACGCCTCAACCTCAATGTCGAGATCGAAAATGCCAGCTGGGACACGATGATCCAGGCCGTGCATGACGGGCAGTACGACATGGCGATGAACGGTATTACAATCCGCGAAGATCGTGCAGAAATGGTCGATTTCTCTGTGCCCTATATGCATTCGGAAATGCTGATGCTGGTGCGTTCCGACGAGGACCGTTTTGACAATGCAGCGAGCTTTGCCGAATTGTCCGACGGCCTGATTGGCACCCAGGCCGGCACCACACCGTTCTATACGGCCGTCTATGATGTTCTGGATGGCGATGAGGCCAATCCGCGTATCAAGCTCTACGAGACCATCGGCGCGGCCGTTCAGGCGCTCAGGATCGGTGATGTCGATCTGGTGCTGACCGACAGCACGGCAGCGCATGGCTATGTCGACGCCTCTTCCGGCGCGTTGAAGCTGACGGGTGATCCGCTCGGGGCTGAAGATTTCGGCTTTATCTTCCCGATCGGCTCCGATCTTGAAGAGCCGGTCAATCAGGCGATTGCAGCGATGAAGGCGGATGGCACGCTGGATGCGCTGAACCAGAAATGGTTTGTTGATTACAAGATGGGGCAGTAATGCCCGGATCTGCCGGTGAAGACCGCCCCTGGTGGCTCTATGCCTTTGTGCTGCTGATGCTGGCAGGTGGCGTGCTGATTGCCGTAAACGGGCTCTACCGTGAGGTTTTCGGCATCGTTTCCAAGGGCATCGGCATCACCGTTTTCGTCACGCTGACCGGCTTCGCGCTGGCAACGGCTCTGGGGCTTGGCATTGCGCTTCTGGGCCTTTCCGGCAGTCTTGTTGCCCGGCAGGTCTCGCGCTTTTATGTCGAGATCATCCGCGGCATTCCGATCCTGGTGCTGCTGTTTTACGTCGCCTTTGTCGGTGCACCGGCGATCATCGCGCTGGTCAACACGCTCTGCACGCCGCTGATCGATGCCGGGGCCATGACGAAATTCGTGATCCGCGATTTTTCGCTGATGTGGCGCGCCATTCTGGCGCTGATGATCGGCTATGCTGCCTTCATCGCTGAAATCTTCCGGGCCGGATTCCAGTCGGTTGAGATCGGCCAGATCGAAGCCGCCAAGGCGCTGGGCCTCAGCCGGTTTCACCGTTTCCGCTTCATCATCTTTCCACAGGCGATCCGCACCATATTGCCGCCTCTGTCGAATGACTTCGTCTCGATGGTGAAGGATTCGTCGCTGGTTTCGGTACTGGGCGTGGCCGATATCACCCAGATGGGCAAGGTTTACGCCGCCTCGTCGTTTCGCTTTTTCGAGACCTATTCGATCGTCACCTATGTCTATCTGCTGCTGACCATCGGCCTGTCGCTCATTCTGCGCCGCCTGGAGGCGCGGATGCGCGCCCAGAGGCGCTGACGGGTATCACTCAGCCGATCCATCTGGCCGGTAGCCATCCGTTAATGTGTTAAGGAAGGCCTCGATATCCTTGATCTCCTGTTCGTCAAGGGCGGGCGTGTCTCCTGGCTTGCGGTCGAAAGGTGCGTCGATCACATCGATATTGCCGCGATATTGCGCTGGAAGGTCGTCATATTTGTCGACCGTGCCATCGGCGTTTTTCGGATAGAATTTCGCCGGGTCGGTGTCGCGCTCGACATAGAAATGCAGCACATCCTCAAGGGTGTGATAGCGGCCATTGTGAAAGAAGGCGTGGCGGGTGGCGACATTGCGCAGCGTCGGCGTTTTGAAGAGGCCACAATTTTCCGGCTGCCTGGCATAGGCATCATCACGCATCGGCCCGCATATGCCGAGATCATGCCAGTCCGGATCGGCATTGGCCGGGATTTCCGGATTGCGCGGTACGCCGAGCGCTTCATATTCATAATCGGTGAACATCGGCGGACGGCCGTCGCGCGAGGGCGTGTCGATATGGCAGGAGGCGCAATTGCCCTTGGCCGGATCGTCAAACAGCTTCAGGCCACGTGTCTCTGCCGCCGAAAGCGCCGCCTCGCCACGCAGATAGAAATCATATTTGCTGTCGAAGGTATGAAAGCTCGGTGCTTCGCTCTGGTAGCGGGCAAGCGCGAAGGCGGCTTCTGCAATGGTCATGCTTTCGTCAGACAGAACATTCTTGCCAAAAAGCGCCGCGATCCGCTCGCCATAATGCGCGCTGATGCGCTGATAGAGCGCATGATCGCTGTCATTGGCCATTTCAAAAGGGGTGCGCAATACCGCATGCGCCTGTTCCTCCAGCGTATCGACGCGCCCGTCACGGAACAGCCCGCCTTCCGGTACCAGCGCTGCTGCCGCCTGAGCGATATTGGCGGCCTTGGGCTGCCTGGCACCGGCTGAGGAAAGGGGGGCACTGGCAGAGGATGCCTGTC
This sequence comes from Martelella alba, assembly GCF_006516955.1. Taxonomy (GTDB): domain Bacteria; phylum Pseudomonadota; class Alphaproteobacteria; order Rhizobiales; family Rhizobiaceae; genus Martelella; species Martelella alba. Next base: position 240,829 of record NZ_VHLG01000004.1, on the reverse strand, counting down.
CGCCAGCGGCAACCGCCATCGGAGCGGCCTCATTGACCTCTTCAGCGGCGCTAAGCGGCCCGATGGAGAAGGGATGGGTCTCGAATGCATAGGTCAGGGTCGGCACGGTGCGGTAGCCAGGCTGGTCAAGTTGGGGGCCGCCCAACTGAACGGCGCGGTCATTGGCAGGGGCGTAGTGGTTCTTCGGGTCATGACAGGTCGCGCAGGACATGGCGCCGGAGCCTGACAGGCCCGTGTCGAAAAACATGTCCTCGCCCAGACGGGCCACGGCGGAAAGCTTCTGGTCGGCATCAGCCGGTCTCGGGTCGGAAGAGGGCAGGTCACTGTCGGCAAGAGCGGCCACGGCACCCGCAAGCGCAAGGCTTGCGAGTGCGATGGCGGGCAGGACCTGCACCCGCTTGAACAGGTGCAGCATATTTGCCTCTTTCAGGGTTACATCGCCTGGCCGGTCTTGGTGTCTAGCTTCAGCGCTGCCGTATCGCCCTTGGTCCAGTCGAACATGGTGTCGAGCGAGCCAGCAATGGCATCGAAGGAGCCCTGGCCGAGGCGCTGACCGCCCATCCAGTTATCCTCGATGAAGCGCATGACCGAGGTTTGGTCGGTCAGCGTGTGATCGACGAAATTGACCTTGGCATAGGGCGAGACCACGAGAAGCGGCTGGCGCGTGCCGTAGCCGCAACGGCCCTGAACCGGCTGACCGGAGACGCCCGGAAGCGGGGTGCCGGTGCCGCAGCTGTCGCCGGTCAGAACATCGTAGCCGGCGACCGGAATGTCGGACGGGTTCACCAGAGCCTGCGCATGATCATACCAGCCATCGGAATCGTCATACATGATGACGATGGCGGTATCCTTCCAGAACGGGCTGTCTTCGATCGTGTTGACGGCGTTGGTCACGAATTCCTGCTCGTCAAGCGGATCGGAATAGCCGGCATGGCCATCCTGATAGCCCGGCGCCTTGAGAAAGCTGACTGTCGGCATGTTGCCGGCTTTGAGCGCATCGTAGAAATCGTGAATGTCATACTGGTGGTTGGCGCCACCATCGTTGCTGGTACCGACAACCTCAGGTGAGGCCGGGCGGATATGTTTGGGATTGGCGGTGGAGGGGTAATACTGGAATGGCTGGTGATGCGGGATGTAATCAACTTCGGCTGACTTGGTGACATCCGACATGGTGGTGCGGGCGCAGCCGGTCGTGCCATTGGTATTGGTCAGCGTCAGGTCGAAGCCGCCCTCGAAAAAGCCCCAGCTGATGCCGCGGTCATTCATCATGTCGCCGATATTGCGGCCGGTCATCAAGGCGGTGGGATATTTCGGATTGGAGCAGACATCGTCGGTCGGATCGAGGTCGGAGATCATCGTCCAGTTGCCGTTGCCGTCAGGAACGACGCGGCCGCCATCATAGGTACCGTCCTTTTCCAGCTGGTAGCCGGGCGGCAGTGCCATGCCGTTGGTCTGGCCGGAAATCAGGTTGATGGCACCGGGGGTCGAGGGGCCGAACTGGGTGGAGAAGGCATTGTCGCTCATGGCGAAATGCTGGGCGTAGTTCCACAGTGCCGTGACGGTGTTGCCGTCATAATAGCCCATGACCTGGCCCTTGGTGCCAAAGGAACCAGCGCCGCCCTTGCTGCCGCGACCGGTATATTTCGGGAACAGGTCCATCTTGCCGTTGTTGTAGGCGGCCTGTTCTGCCGTGTAGCCGTGGTTCTGGTCGGCACTGGCCGCCTGGGTGCGGTCAAGACGGAAGGGCGCCGCAGCGTCTTCGCCATTATCCGTATTGGTCTTGTTGGGGTTATTGTCGAGTAGGCCTGCATGGGCAAGCGTGTTGATATCGCTCGGCGTGTCGGCGGCGGCGGTGAAGGCCGGTTCGCCCTCCGGATTGGCGGCCTTCGGATAGGTCGCGAAATAGTGGTCGAAGGAGACGTTTTCCTGGAAGATCACCACCAGATGCTTGATCGGCGTTGCCGTGTTGCGATTGGCAGTGTCGGCGGCATGGACGCTGAGCGGACAGGCGATGGCGAGCGCGCTGCAGGCAGCAAGGGCTGCGCGGCGAGAAACGAAAGACATGAGGATTTCCTTGCTTCTGGTTGGAACAGATCGCCCGGCGCATGACAGTTCCATAATGCCGCTTGCCAATTGCTGCACACCGCAGCGACGGCAACTGGCCCGGAACCTCGCCCTTCCGTCGGACGATGCGGAAGCTAGGACCGGTTGATGACAGTTGCGTGTGACTAATAAGGCAGACTTTGCCACAATTTGCTGCATCATACAGGTTTTTACGACTTCGGATTGCATGAATGCAATCAATGGTAGATTTCAAAAGATGACATTTCTAATCTGAGTTAAATTTCATCAGGTTTTTCGATTATCGAGCGCGATCAATTGCTTATTGTCAGATCACAGCGCTGGTTTTGGCTTCGATCAAATTCCCCGACGGCGATCGTTGATTATGGCGATAATGTGTTCGCCAAAACGCAGAAATCTTTGAATTGCCGCATGTCATGAAAGCTGGTATGAGCAGCCCATGATCAGGATGACAGACCGCAAGGATGCCCGTTTCGTAAGGGCCTTCGTTCTGCAGGACCACAAGCGCCTGCCGAGCCGTTTCTTTGCGATGATTTCCGGCGCCTTGAACGCCCGACTTAGCTGATCGCGCTGAATTCCAGCGGCGACGGTTCCGTCGCCCATGCCTGCTATACCAATCAGAACAGGGTTCAAACGATCATGAGCAAAGCCCGCACGCTGTACGACAAAATCTGGGACGATCATCTGGTGGATCAACAGGATGACGGTACCTGTCTTCTCTATATCGACCGTCATCTCGTGCATGAGGTGACGTCGCCGCAGGCCTTTGAAGGGCTGCGGATTGCCGGCCGCAAGGTTCATGCGCCGCAAAAGACGCTGGCTGTTGTCGACCATAATGTTCCGACCACGCCCGATCGCGTCAATGGCATCAAGAACGAGGAAAGCCGCATTCAGGTGGCAGCCCTTGCCAGCAATGCCGCTGAATTCGGCGTTGAATATTATTCGGAGAAGGACAAGCGTCAGGGGATCGTCCACATCGTCGGGCCGGAACAGGGTTTCACCCTGCCGGGCATGACGATTGTCTGTGGCGATAGCCATACCTCGACCCATGGCGCCTTCGGTGCGCTTGCGCACGGTATCGGCACTTCCGAAGTTGAACATGTGCTGGCGACCCAGACGCTGATCCAGAAGAAGGCCAAGAACATGCTGGTGCGTGTCGATGGCCAGCTGCCGGAAGGCGTGACGGCCAAGGATATCATTCTTGCCATCATTGGCGAGATCGGGACCGCTGGCGGCACGGGCCACGTGATTGAATTTGCCGGTGAGGCGATCCGTTCGCTTTCGATGGAAGGCCGCATGACCGTCTGTAACATGACGATCGAAGGCGGTGCCCGCGCTGGTCTAATCGCGCCTGACGAGAAGACTTTCGACTATATCAAGTCGCGTCCGCGCGCGCCGAAGGGAGAGGCGCTGGAGCGTGCGATTGCCTACTGGTCGTCGCTCGTCTCCGACGAGGGCGCTGAATATGATCGTGTCGTCGTTCTCGATGCCGCAAATCTGCCGCCGATCGTGACCTGGGGATCGTCGCCGGAGGACGTCGTCTCGGTAACCGCGACCGTGCCGAACCCGGATGATATCGCCGATGAGACCAAGCGGGCTTCGAAGTGGCGGGCGCTGAAATATATGGGGCTCGAGCCAGGCACGAAAATGACGGATGTCGCTGTTGATCGCGTCTTCATCGGTTCCTGCACCAATGGCCGTATCGAGGATTTGCGCGCAGCCGCTGCCGTTGCCAAGGGCAAGAAGGTTGCCGAAACGGTCAACGCCATGATTGTTCCGGGCTCCGGACTGGTCAAGGAACAGGCGGAAGCCGAAGGCCTCGACAAAATCTTCCTCGAAGCCGGTTTTGAATGGCGCGAGCCGGGCTGTTCCATGTGTCTGGCAATGAATGACGACCGGCTGAAGCCGGAAGAGCGTTGCGCCTCGACGTCGAACCGCAATTTCGAAGGCCGTCAAGGCTATAAGGGGCGTACCCATCTGGTTTCGCCGGCGATGGCGGCGGCCGCAGCGATTGCGGGTCATTTCGTCGATATTCGCGACTGGGCCTGATGGCTCCGGCTTCGTTCGAAAGGACTTAACGGATACGGCGGTTGCGCTATAGTCGCAGCCGCCGTTTCTTTTGATATTGACGAACAGGGCTATCCGGGGAGGAAACAGAATGCAATTCGTGCGGCTGAACGCGGTCACGCTTCACTATCGCCTGCATGGCGATCCGGCGCAAAAGCCGCTGATCGTGCTGATCAATTCGCTCGGAACCGATCTCAGGCTCTGGGATTACATGATCCCTTATCTTGCCGAGCACTTTTCCTTCCTCACCTATGACAAGCGCGGGCATGGGCTTTCGGATCTCGGTGAGACGCCGCAGTCGATTGATGACCATGCCGACGATCTGATCGCGCTGCTCGATCACCTGTCCCTGAAGCCGGCATTTGTCTGTGGGCTTTCGGTCGGAGGCCTCATCGCCCATGCGCTCTGGGCCAGGCGTCCGGACCTGGTGCCGGGGCTGGTCCTGTCCAACACCGCATCGAAAATCGGCACGCAGCAAAGCTGGAACGAGCGCATTTCGCTGTTGAACCGTGAAGGCATTGCCGGTCTGGTCGATGTCACCATGGAGCGCTGGTTTACTGCGGCCTTCCGCAGGCCCGACAATGCAGTGATTGCGGGGCTGTCGAACATGCTGGTGCGCCAGTCGCTGAAAGGTTATGTCGCCACCTGCGCGGCGATCCGTGACGCTGATTACCGGGATGTGGCGCCGACCATTACCGTCCCTGTTCTCTGCCTCGTTGGCGATGAGGATAGTTCAACACCGCCGGAGGTGGTTAAGGAAACCGCCAATGCGATACCGGGTGCAGCCTTTACCGTGATTGCGGGCGCCGGGCATATCCCCTGCGTCGAGCGGCCTGAATTCTATGCCGGACTTCTTGTCGATTTCGCAAAGCGTCATGATCTGGCGGGTTGAAGCACTGAACTTCGCAATTGCAACAAGACGTGCCGTCCTACTTGCGTAAATCGCCTCATTGGCGCAAGTTACGCGTTAACAAGACTGCGCCATGGAAAGCGGCGCAAAAGGGTCCAACGCAATGCCTTGAGGCATTTGCGGCGTGGTGGCGGGTGTGAGGCCGGTCATTCATGCCGAACTTCATGAATGATCGTATTTTCCATGAGCTATTCTGCCTTTGACCATCCTGTTCTGTCCGGTCTCGTCGGTGACGATGAAGTTGCCGCCTGCTTCAGCTTTGATGCGGAAGTGAAGGCGATGCTGGCTTTCGAGGCGGCCCTTGCCGAGGCTGAGGCGCGTGTCGGCGCAATCCCGCAGGACGCCGCGGACCGTATTGCCGCAGTCTGTGCCGGCTTTGCACCCGATATCGGTTCGCTCAGGCAGGCGACGAGCCGAGACGGCATCGTCGTGCCGGATCTGGTGCGCCAGCTCAGGCTGGCCGTTGGCGGCGATGCGGCAGCCTATGTCCATTTCGGTGCCACCAGCCAGGACGTGATCGATACGTCGTTGATGATGCGGCTGTCGACGGTGTCCTCGCTGTTTCTCGACCGGCTCGATCATCTGTTCCAGCGCATTGATACGCTGGATGCCCGCTTTGGCGCCAATCAGCTGATGGCGCGCACCCGCATGCAGCCCGCATTGCCGATCACCGTTTCGGACAGGTTGCGGTCCTGGCGCGAGCCGGTTCTTTATCTGCGCCAGTTCCTGCTCCGTCTGGATGGCCAGCTTTTTGCCGTGCAGTTCGGTGGCGCGGCGGGTACGCTCGACAAATTGCCGGAACAGGGCGTGGAAGTCCGCGCAACCCTGGCAGATCTCCTCGGCCTTATCGATGCGCCGCAATGGCAGAACCAGCGCAATGTGCTGGCAGAATTTGCGTCCTGCATGTCGCAGATCAGCGGCAATCTTGGCAAATTCGGCCTGGATATCGCCCTTCTGGCGGAAATGGGGGATGAAATTGAACTGATCGAAGGCGGTGAATCCTCCGATATCGAGGGCAAGCGCAATCCGGTTGCCGCCGAAGTTTTAGTGTCGCTGGCCCGTTTCAACGCTGCCAATCTCTCGGCGATGCATACCGCACTGGTGCATGAACAGGAGCGTTCCGGCGCTGCCTGGACCTTGGAATGGCTGACCCTGCCGCAAATGGTCGCAGCCGCAGCCGGTTCGCTGATGCTGGCCGACAAGCTCTGCACGCGGATCAAGCATCTGGGCAAGGCGTGAATTTTCGGCCCGCATGAAACTGTGACAATGTGCGGGTTGTTCAATCTTGCTGCAACTGATTGAAACAATTCTGCTTGTGAAGTTGCGGCAATTCGATCAACAATCGCATTATGACAAGTTGGAAGCCCAATCCCCGCCTGATCCGTCGTCCCGCCTATCTTTCGCTCGCAGAGCAGATTTCCGGCGCAATCCGTGATGGCCTGCTGATCAACGGCATGCGGCTTCCGCCACAAAGGCAGATGGCGGCGGACCTGAAGATTTCGGTGCAGACCGTCAGTCGCGCCTATGAAGAACTCACGCGGCGCGGACTTCTGACCGGTGAGGTTGGACGCGGTTCCTATGTCCGGGCGCAGTCCCGTGAGCCCGAACAGCTCCACATGTATGAGCGCAATGGTGATCTGGTCGATCTGTCGATCTTAAAGCCGGTCTGCGAAAGCCGCAGTCTGGCGAAGTTTTCGGCCGCCTTTTCGGCGCTTGGGGCGGATATGCCCCCCGAACTGGCCTTTTCGATGATGCCGAATGCGCTGTTCAACCGCTACCGCCTTGTCGGGGCCAACTGGCTGGCCGCCTGCGGACTGAAGGCGCCGCCGCAATGTATCACGGTGACCAATGGCGCGAGCGAAGGCATTACAGCGGCCATGATGGGGGTTGCGCCGCCCGGTTCGGTCGTGGCGGCAGAGGAACTGACCCACCCGATGTTGAAACCGCTTTCGAGCTATCTCGGCTTCGATCTCGAACCTTTGCCGATGGATGAGGAAGGGCTGATTCCCGAAGCGCTTGATCAGGCGGCAGGGCGTAAGCGTCTGCGGGCGGTTTTCGTCCAGCCCTCGGTTGCCGGTCCCTATGCGGCGCTGATGAGTGCGCCACGCCGCCGGGCCATCACCGCGATTGCCCGCCGGCGCGATTTTGCCATCATCGAAAATGATGTTCTTGGTCCGTTGATCGAGAACCGCCAGCCGCCGCTGGCAGCCTTTGCGCCAGAGCGTACGCTTTATATCACCGATTTTTCCAAGAACACGATCCCGGGCCTCAGGACGGGATTCCTGGCCGCGCCGCCACGTTATGCGGCAGCCGTTGCCAACCGGCATCTGGCGACCAACTGGATCGCCACTCCGGCCATTGCCGAAATTGCCAGCCGCTGGATTGTCGATGGTACGGCGATGGAGCTGATCAATTGGCAGCGCATGGCGCTGAAGCGCCGTCATGGCATTGCTGCTGCTGCATTGCGAGGCGTGGATTACCGCACCAGTCCGGGGGCATTGCATCTCTGGCTGCCGCTGCCCTCCGGCATGCGCGAAGAGGCTTTCGTTCAGGCTGCACGCGCGCGTGGTGTCATCGTTGCTCCCGGTTCTACCTTCCATGTCGGCCGCCTGCCGATGGAACACGCCGCCGTCAGGATCTCGCTTTCGGCAACGACCGAACTTGATCTGACGTCGTCTCTCGGCATGCTTGCCAGCATGTTGCGGGAAAGGACCAATGCCCGCAAGGCGATGGCGTGACCATGATGGATAGGGACACGATCCCGATTTCGCTGACGGTGCCGTCGGCTTTCCACGGTCCGGATGGGGCAGGGCACACGGAGCGTGTCATTGCCGCAGAGGCGGCGATTGCCATGTCCTATCGCGGATCGAGCCATGCCGTCATGATGGCGACACCATCCGATCTTGAGGATTTTGCCGTCGGTTTCAGCCTGACAGAGGGGATTATCGACCATCCAGACGAGATCACCGGGATAGAGGTGCTGGCTTTTGAGGCCGGGATCGAACTGCAGATTTCGCTTGCCGATGAACCAGGCGATGCCTTTGTCCGGCGCAGGCGGTCTATGGCGGGGCCGGTTGGCTGCGGGCTGTGCGGTCTGGAATCGCTGGATGCAGCCATGCGGAGCGTGCCTGCTGTCGCCGAAAAGGGTCTCCGGCTGACTGAGGCTGACATCCACCGGGCGGTCGATGGGCTTTCCGCACTTCAGCCGCTGTTTGCCGAAACGCGCGCTGTGCATGGGGCGGGCTTCTTCCATCCCGACCACGGCATTGTCATGGTTCGTGAGGATGTCGGGCGGCACAACGCACTCGACAAGCTCATTGGTGGCATGGCCCGCGGCAGCATTTCTGCCGCCAATGGTGCAATCGTGGTGACGTCACGCCTTTCCGTCGAAATGGTACAGAAGGCCGCCATTTGCGGCGCACCGGTACTGATCGCCATTTCGGCGCCGACGGCGCTTGCAATCGAGACGGCCGAAAATGCCGGGATCACGCTTGTGGCGATTGCCCGGCGCGACGGTTTTTCCGTCTTCACCCGTGCTGAACGGATCGTGTAAGGACCGGCCGACATCAGTCCGGCCGGTCCTATGCCCTCTGATTACGCCACAAGTTTCATCGCCTTGCGGCGCATGCCTTCAGCATTGGCGGCCTTCAGCGCTGCGACTACGCGTTCGGGCGTCACGTCGCCATCGATATTGTGGATCGTCTCACCCTCGGTGCAGGCCAGCTTCGCGACGGCCATGAGGTCGGCGTCGCTGGCGTCACCGATACCGATATCGGCGAGCGTTGTCGGCAGGCCGATCGCCTCGCAGAAACCAAAGACCTCGTTGATCACGCTTTGCGGCCGGCCGGTAAGGAAGAGCAGAGCCTCTGTGCCGATTGCCACCTTTTCGCCATGCCAGAAGCTGTGCGTTCCGTGAAGTGCCGTCAGCCCGTTATGGATCGCGTGGGCGCCGGAAAGGCCGCCGCTTTCAAAGCCGAGGCCTGAGAGCAGCGTGTTGGCTTCGACAATCCGTTCGAATTCGGGCGTGACGATCTTCTGCGAGGCGGCAGCCTTGGCGGCCGGTCCGTCGGCGAGAAGCGTGTCGTAGCACATGCGCGCCAGGCCGATCGCGGTGGCAGAGCCTGGCCGGCCGGTCATATTGGCAGCACCGGAGATGCGGCAGTCATCGGCTTCAAAGAAGGTCGACAGCGCATCGCCCATCCCGGCGACCAGAAGGCGCACCGGCGCACCGATGATAATCTTGGTGTCGACCAGAACCACGTCGGGATTATGCGGTAAGAGCAGATAGCGCTTGAAGGCGCCCTCCTGGGTGTAGATCACCGACAGGGCACTGCAGGGTGCATCGGTGGAGGCAAGCGTCGGGGCGATGACCACCGGGACTTTTGCCTGATGGGCAACGGCCTTGGCGGTATCGAGCGCCTTGCCGCCGCCAATGCCGACGATGACATTGGCACCGGCCGCACCGACCAGCTTGCCGATCCGCTCTATTTCCTCATCCGAGCATTCGCCCTTGAACATTTCCGTGGTGATGGCGGCCCTGTCATCGCTTTTCACATAAGCACCGACAAAGGTGGCAACACCCTGATCGACAATGGCCAATGCCTTGCTGCCCAGGCGGGCAATTTCTTCCGTCAGATGCTCAAGCGCACCGGCGCCCTGAACATAGCGGCTGGGGAATATAGTGGTGGAAATCATCTTACGCCTTCCTTTCTGCCCCCGGTTTGAGTGGCAAGCGGGATGGGCGGTGGCGTTTCTCGTCGGCCTCATCCCTCCCTAAAGAAAGGGCTTTGTCATGCCGATTTCAAGAGCGACAAAAGGTGAAGTTTTTCAAAGGATTTGCTGGTGCGAATGCGTATGGAGGCGCGACAATTGATGTTTGCCAGAAAATCGCTCAGCTGTGCCTGAAAGATTCCGCTTTCGTCTGTTTGCTTATCTTTCTGATGTCAAAAAGCTGGACCATGCGATCGATCCCGCTAAACTTTGATCAAAGGGGTTGCCTTGTTGTCGTTTAAATCTGCCACAAACCGGGAAGGGCCCGAACGCCGCGATCATATGACGGATGAACTGTCGCTGCTGATCGATGCCGCGCGCCAGAGCCCGCTGCTCGCTCCCATTCTGGAGAACTGGGCGCTTGTGGATCTGCCGCATTGTTGGCTTGTGGCCGGTGCTTTGGCGCAGACATTGTGGAACCGAATGTTCGGCTTCGAAGCGGGGCATGGCATTGCTGATATCGATATTGTCTATTTCGATCCGGATGATCTGTCCGAGCGGGGCGAGGCGCGTCATGCGGCCCGGATTCGCGAGGCCTTTGCCGGCATCCCCGCCTGGATCGACGTCAAGAACGAGGCACGGGTGCATTTATGGTATGCAAGCCGCTTCGGTTACGAGATTGCCCCCTATCAGTCTGTGAGCGATGCAATCGCGACCTTTCCGACGACAGCGACAACGGTTGCCCTGCGACCTGCTGATGGCGGCGGCTTCGAGCATGAAGCACCATTCGGGCTTGGCGATCTGGTGTCCGGCATCGTCCGGCCAAACAAGACACAGGTTTCGCGGACGGTCTATGAGCATAAGTCCGAACGCTGGCAGGCCTTATGGCCGGAGCTGAAAGTCATGGACTGGGATGCATGAAAAAGGGCGCCCATGGGGCGCCCGTTTCAAATTCAGAAGCCTTGTGCGGCCGATCAGCTGGCGGCGCGGGCCTTTTCAAAACGCTTGCGCTCATTGCTGTCGAGGTAGAGCTTGCGCAGGCGGATCGACTTCGGCGTCACTTCCATCAGCTCGTCATCCTGGATCCAGGAAAGCGCACGGTCCAGCGTCATGCGGATCGGCGGCGTCAGCTTCACCGCTTCGTCCTTGCCGGCCGAGCGGATATTGGTGAGCTGCTTGCCCTTCAGCACGTTGACTTCGAGATCATTGTCGCGCGAGTGGATGCCGACGATCATGCCGGTGTAAACCTTGTCGCCGGGCTCGATGATCATCGGGCCGCGATCTTCCAGGTTGAACATGGCATAAGCCACGGCTTCGCCTGCCTGGTTCGACAGCAGAACGCCGTTGACGCGGCCACCGATCTCACCCTTATAGGGCTGGTAGTCGTGGAACAGGCGGTTCATGATCGCCGTGCCGCGCGTATCGGTCAGAAGTTCCGACTGGTAGCCGATCAAACCACGGGTCGGCGCATAGAAGACCATGCGGACGCGGTTGCCGCCCGAAGGACGCAGTTCGACCATCTCGCCCTTGCGCTCGGACATCTTCTGCACGACGATACCGGAATGTTCCTCATCGACGTCGATGACGACTTCTTCCATCGGCTCCATCAGTGTACCGTTTTCATCTTTGTGCATGACGACGCGCGGACGCGATACAGCCAGTTCAAAGCCTTCACGGCGCATGGTTTCGATCAGAACGGCGAGCTGCAATTCGCCACGGCCGGAGACGTAGAAGCTGTCCTTGCCTTCTGCCTCTTCGATCTTCAGCGCGACATTGCCTTCGGCTTCCTTCAGCAGACGGTCGCGGATAACGCGGCTCGTCACCTTGTCGCCTTCAGTACCGGCAAGCGGGCTGTCATTGACGAGGAAGGACATGGTCACTGTCGGCGGATCGATCGGCTGGGCATGCAGCGGTTCGCTGACCGAGGGGTCGCAGAACGTATCGGCAACCGTGCCCTTGGACAGGCCGGCGATTGCAACGATGTCGCCCGCATGGGCTTCATCGATCGGCTGGCGCTCGATGCCGCGGAAGGCGAGGATCTTGGAAATACGGCCGGTTTCAACCGTCTTGCCATCTGCGTTCAGAACCTTGATCGCCTGGTTCGGCTTGATCGAACCGGAATGGATGCGGCCGGTGATGATGCGACCGAGGAAGTTGTTGGCTTCCAGAAGCGTGCCGATCATGCGGAAGGCGCCGTCTTCGTCGCCGACGCTGGGAGCCGGAACGTGATCGACAACGAGGTCAAGAAGCGGGCCGAGGCCCTGATCCGTCGGACCTTCCGGCGAGGTGTTCATCCAGCCGGCACGGCCCGAGCCATAGAGGATGTGGAAATCGAGCTGCTCGTCGGTCGCGTCAAGATTGGCGAAAAGGTCGAAAACCTCGTTGACCACTTCTTCCGCACGGGCATCCGGGCGGTCGATCTTGTTGATGGCGACGATCGGCTTCAGGCCAACCTTCAGCGCCTTGCCGACGACAAATTTCGTCTGCGGCATCGGGCCTTCGGCAGCGTCCACCAGAACGATGGCGCCGTCCACCATAGACAGGATGCGCTCGACCTCACCGCCGAAATCGGCGTGGCCGGGTGTGTCGACGATGTTGATGCGTGTGCCTTTCCAGACAACCGAAGTTGCCTTGGCAAGGATCGTGATACCACGTTCCTTTTCCAGGTCATTGGAATCCATGACGCGTTCGTCGACGCGCTGGTTCTCGCGGAAGGAACCGGACTGTTTCAGAAGTTCATCGACAAGGGTCGTCTTGCCATGGTCAACATGCGCGATGATCGCGATATTGCGGATAGCCATAAATGTATCTCTGGGGCTGGGGCGCAGTCACATTGGGAGGAGGCGCCAGTTGCTCTTGGGCCTGCTCATACACACATTTTGATAAAAACAAAAGAGCGAGTTTGCCATCAGCAGACATGCTTGACGTGCAAGGCAGCGCAAATGCGGCTGAAAAGCCTCAGCTGAAGCCCAGAAGTCGGGCACCCTGATAGAAAATAAACGCGACCAGCCAGGCATAGATCAGCGAGGTTATCAGCGTGAATGCCGTGAAGCGCCATGACCGGCTTTCGGATTTCACCGTTGCGACCGTGGTGAGGCACGGCGTGTAGAGTAGGCAGAACAGACAGAAGGAATAGGCCGCGACCGGCGACACCGTGATGGCGATCTGATGCGCCACCAGCCCGGACGACATGGCGTAGATGGTTGACAGCGAGCCGATCACCACTTCCTTGGCAATGAAACCGAAGATCAGCGCCAGCGTCAGATAGGGGTTGACGCCGATGGGCGCCATGACGGGCTGCAGCAGTTCGCCCAGCTTGCCGCCCCAGGTATCAAGTCCTGTGGCATCCGTCGGGAAATTGGTGAGAAACCAGACCGCAATGGTGCCGACAATGATGAACCGGGTAGCGCGGCGCAGGAACTCACGCAGTTCACCATAGCCGCGCAGCCAGACCTGGCGCAGCGTTGGCACACGGTAGGGCGGCAGTTCCAGCACAAAGGGCTCGGTGTTCTTGAACTGTTTCGAGCGCGAGAAGATTGCGGCGGCGAGAAAAGCCGAGGCAAAGCTGATGACATAGAAGGAAAACAGCACCAGCGGGCCATGAGCGGGCGGGAAAACAGCAGCAATGATGAAGACGAATACCGCCAGCCGCGCCGAACAGAGCGAAAAGGGGATGATCAGCATCGACAACAAGCGGAGCGGCTGTGAGCGCATCACCCGTGTGCCCATCAGGGCCGGCACATTGCAGCCAAAACCCATCATCTGCATGACGAAGGCGCGGCCATCGAGCCCGATCCGCCCCATCCAGGCATCCATCAGATAGGCAGCACGGGAGAGATAGCCACTGTCTTCGACGGCTGCCATGCAGAAGAAGAACAGCATGATCAGCGGCACGAAGGAGGCAACTGTGGCAACGCCGAGCCAGATGCCGTTGACAACGAAATTCTCAAGCCAGGCAGGCCCCAGATGGAGCACCGGCTCCAGCATATGCGCCTGGATCCAGTCGGTGAGGGTGCCGACCACGCCTTGCGAGGGCAGGCCAATCGACCAGATGAGGTAAAAAATGCCGAGCATGACAGCGAAGAAGAGCGGCAGCCCCAAAATGGGGTTCAAAAGCACGCGATCAAGCTTTTCCGTCAGCGTCTTTGGCGGCGTCTCGGGATAGGTGACAACGCCATCAAGCGTGTCCCGCAGGGTTTCCTCGGTAATCAGCGTTGCCCGCAGTGTTTCATAATCGGCCATAACCGGGGGCAGCCCGGCGCGGCCCGCCAGAACCGCGCTGACGCTGGCCATGGCGGCCGGATAGCCTTCACCATATTTTGCGCTGATCAGGTGGGCCGGCATGCCAAGGCGTTCAGACAGGCCGTCCGAATCAATGCTGATGGCATTCTTGCGTGCCTCGTCAGCCATGTTGAGCATGACGACAGCGGGCAATTTCAGACGCGCAATCTGCAGCGGCATCAGCACCTGCCGGTCAATCTGGCTGGCATTGACGACCACGATCACCATGTCGACGGGATAGGTCTTCAGGAATTCCGCGACGATGGTCTCGTCTTCGGAATAGCCTTCCAGATCATAAATGCCTGGCAGATCGACGATTTCCACGGTCTGACCGCCAAGCTTCACCCGCGCATTGGACAGGCTGACCGTGATACCCGGCCAGTTGCCGACATAGGCATTGGCGCCGGTGATGCGGTTATAGAGCATCGATTTGCCGGTATTGGGCTGGCCCAGAACGGCAATGCGTGGCACGTCATTTTCGGAGAGGTTGGCTTCGGCAGGCGAACAATGTGACATGGCTATTCCGATGATGCATCTGTCGGACAATAGCCTATCGCAAACGTGCCGTCAGCGGATTGGCTTGCCTCAAAGGGTGGCCGCCCTGTTGTTTGTTGTCGCATGTTGTAGAAAGGCCCGCTTGGCATCGGGCGTTGCGTGACTATTTTTCGCTTCTGCGCACCCGCACCATAGCGGCTTCGGAACGACGGATGGCGATCTCGGTTGTCCGGCCGGCGCGCACAACAAGCGGACCACCGAACCAGCCACGGCGGAGCATCGAGACTTCATGACTTGCAGAAAGCCCGAGTGCCTTCAAGCGGTTGGAAAGGCCGATTTCGCAGGTGCCACTGTCGACAATCTCTACAATGCCGCTTTCGCCCGGCTCGAGCATATCGAGAGAAATGATGCGTCCCTCAAGGGCGGTTGCCATGGCAGGATTGTTTAGCATGGGCAGTTCCAGTCCTGGAAATCTTCTGGCTGCGCTATTTGAAAGGCTTTGTGCGCTTCAAACTGGTGCCAGATCCACCTGTTTAAATCTTCCTCCGATCTATGACACTTTTAGTGAAAAGGCGCAACAGACTTAACTATTTGCAGAAGCTTTTTATAACCGTATGATATTTTAGAATTATTCCATTTCTATTTTTCGACAACCGTCTTGTTGTGCAACGAAAGAGGCCGCCGGACTGCCCCGGCGGCCTCGTAAACATTTTTATCGCATATCCTGCACGCAGCGATTACATCACCGCGCCGACCTGCCATGGCACGAATTCGTTGTCGCCAAGCCCCATGCTTTCGGATTTGGTCTTCTGCCCCGAGGCCGATTTCAGGATTAAATCAAGGATCTCCTGACCCTTCACCTGGATATCGGCGCCATCGGAGAGGATGTCGCCGCAATTCAGGTCCATATCATCCGGCATGGCGGCGAAGAGGGCAGAATTGGTAGCGATCTTGATAGTCGGCGTCGGCTTGGAGCCGAAGGCAGAGCCGCGCCCGGTGGTGAAGCACAGCATCTGTGCGCCGCCGGCGATCTGGCCGGTGGCCGAAACCGGGTCATAGCCGGGGGTGTCCATGAAGAGCAATCCCTTTTCGCGGATCTGCTCGGCATATTCGAGCACATCGGCAAGCGGTGTGCTGCCAGCCTTGGCAACGGCGCCGAGTGATTTCTCAAGAATCGTGGTCAACCCGCCCTGCTTGTTGCCGGGGCTCGGATTGTTGTCCATCGAGCCATGGGCTGCGGCGGTGTAATCTTCCCACCACTTGATGCGGGTGAGAAGTTTCTCTGCAACGTCGGCACTGACGGCACGGCGCAGCAACAGCTGTTCCGCACCGTAGATTTCCGGGGTTTCCGACAGGATCACGGTGCCGCCCATGCCGACCAGCAGGTCGGAGGCGATGCCGAGGGCCGGATTGGCGGTGATGCCGGAAAAGCCGTCCGAACCGCCGCATTGCAGGGCAAGCTTCAGTTCGGAAGCGGGAATTTCAACGCGGGTGACGTCGTTGACCGTTGGCAACAGTGCTTTGATGTGATCGACGATCATGTTGATCGACTTCATCGTGCCGCCATTTTCCTGAATGGTCATCTGGAAGAAGCGGCTTTCATCCATCTCGCCATGGATTTCGCGCATCCGGGCCAGCTGCATCTGCTCGCAGCCAAGGCCGACAAAGAGCGCAGCGCCAACATTGGGATGCGTCGCATAGCCCCACAGAACACGCTGCAGATTGTCAAAGCCCGGACCGGAATTGGCCATGCCGCAGCCGGTGCCATGGGCGAAGGCGGCAATACCGTCGATATTCGGGTACTGATCGAGAATGCCGGAATGATTGATGATGTCGGCGGCGCGGCGGATGACCGTCGCCGAGCAGTTCACCGTACCGCAAATGGCGATGTAATTGCGGGTGCCGGCAGCGCCATTGGCGCGGCGGTAGCCCATGAAAGACGCCGGTTTGACGTCGGGAATGGCGGCTTTGGCGGCTTCAAGATCGGCACCGATCTGATAGTCGCGGCCATGATCGCCGAAGGTGCAGTTATGCACATGCACATGCTCGCCAGCCTTGATGTCGCGGGCGGCATAGCCGATCAGCTGGCCGAATTTGTAGATTTCGCCACCTTCAGGGATATCGACATTGGCGATCTTGTGACCGCGTGTCACGGGTTTTTCAAGTGGTACACCGTAGCCGAGCGGGGTTGCGCCGGCATCGGCGCGCACCGTCAGGATCGAGACCGTATCCTTGGGGTGCAGTTTCAGACAGTCGGAATGTTCAGCCACAATAGACCTCCAGGCGGGCGTTTGGGGGGGATTGCCCGGCGATTGAGTTTGGAAGCGATTTTCTTCCTATCCGGTTCATTGACGCATCAGGGGGAGGCGCAGCAAACCGGCATGTTTATCTTGTCGGTAGAGGGAGCCGCCAATGCCTTCGCAAGGCGGCTTCCTGCGTCAAATTTACTTGACGACTTCTTCAGCCATGGCGCGGGCGCCCTTGGTGACGAGGCCCTCATAGGCGGCAACCAGACCTTCGACAAAGGCCTTGTTGTCCTGCAGCGCCTTGGGGAAGACGTCGGAGACGCCAACCAGGGCTTCGACTTTCGCGCGCGGCGTAGCGCCTGCATCCGACAGGGCCTTGAACTTCTCGGCCAGCGGGTCGCGAACGTCGATCGGGTTGCCCTTTTCATCAACGCCGCCGACATAGCGCATCCATGCCGCAACCGCGAGCGTCAGGCCCGGGATTGGCCGGCCTGCGGCGATATCTTCGGCAACGGTTTCGAGAATGCGCTGCGGCAGCTTCTGCGAGCCGTCCATGGCAATCTGCCAGGTCAGGTGACGGATCGAGGGGTTGGAATAGCGTTCGAACAGGGCAGCCGTATACTCTTCGAGGCTGACGCCGGGAGGGGCATCAACGGCCGGAATGATTTCCTTTTCCCACAGGAACTTGCAATAGGCGGCAAAGACCGGGTCGGAGACCGTGTCAAAGATGGTTTCCTTGCCAGCCAGATAGCCAAGATAGGAAATCGAGGAATGCGTGCCGTTGAGGCAGCGCAGTTTCATGTGCTCGAAGGGGGTGACGTCTTCGACCAGTTGGGCACCGACGGCGCCGATATCCGGGCGCTGACCGTCAACGAACTTGTCTTCGACAACCCACTGGCGGAAGGGTTCATGCATGACCGGGACCGGATCATAAACGCCGGTCAGTTCGGCAACGCGGACGATATCTTCCGGCTTGGTGGCCGGAACGATGCGGTCGATCATGGTGCAGGGGAAGGTGACTTCCTTCTCGATCCAGGCCTGCAGTTCGGGATCGATCATGCCAGCCAGCTCGACGACGACGGCGTGAACGACGTGGCCGTTGTTGGGCAGGTTGTCGGAGCTCATCATGGTGAAGGGGCGGATGCCGGCCTTGCGGCGGCGGTCGAGCGCACGGACAATGTAGCCGATTGCCGATTTCGGCTTGTTCGGGTCCTTCAGGTCTTCAATGATGAAGGGATGTTCGCGGTTGAGCTTGCCGGTGGAGGGGAAATGGCAATAGCCCTTTTCGGTGACCGTCGAGGTGACGATCTTGATCTTGGGATCGGCCATCAGCGACAGCACGACTTCCGGATCATCCGGTGCGTCGATGACGTCGTTCAGAACCGGTATGACCTGCGGCTTGATGCCATCGGGCGCCAGCGATACGGCGGTATAGGCAAAGCCCTGCGGCTCGAAAATTTCGCGCTGCTTCGGCGGGGTCATCAGGTTGACGCCGACAATGCCCCAGTCGCCACCGGACTTCTGCATTGCTTCATAAAAATAGATGGCGCCATGCGAGCGGTAGAACGCTCCCAGGCCCAGGTGAACGATCCCGGAGCCCGGACGCTTCACGTCGGGGCGCTTCAGACGGGGGAGATCCTGAATATTATCGGCCAAGCCAGCCTCCATAGAGATTGGGAATTTCAGTTATTGTTGTTGATGCGGCAGATCGTCATTTCGCAAATGGCGCGTCGCGTTTATCGACGGGCAGCAGGCAGAAAAGGGTGCCATAAGCCGTCCGGGGATGGCGCCGGCGGGGTTGCCGCCGGTGTCGTTTGCTTCGCGGTCCGCAGGCAGGCTTTCAGCGCTTGGGGACCGCAAAAGAAATCACTTCAGCGTCTCCATCGAGACCATTTCGACGTCCTTGTAGTCGATATTGTCGCCGGCCATGGCCCAGATGAATGTGTAGGACGCGGTGCCCGCGCCGGCATGGATCGACCAGGGCGGCGAGATCGCGCCCTCTTCGTTCTTCAGCACCAGATGGCGGGTCTCGTCGGGTTCGCCCATCATGTGGAAGACGCGCTGACCTTCCGGCACATCGACATAGAGATAAGCTTCCATGCGGCGGTCATGGACATGGGCGGGCATGGTGTTCCAGATCGAACCGGCGGCAAGCTTGGTCATGCCAACCACCAGCTGGCAGGATTTCATCACGTCAGGATGGACGAACTGGTAGATGGTGCGCTCGTTGCAGGTTTCTTTCGAACCAAGCGTCACATTGGCGGCCTCGGCGATCTTGATCAGCCGTGAGGGATAGGTCTGATGGGCCGGGGCGGAGAGAATGTAGAAGCGGCCTTCACCGGAAAAGGTGATCTTGCCGGCGCCCATGCCGAGATAAAGCATGTCACCCTTGACCATGTCATATTCGGCGTCAGCCACGACCTTGCCGGGACCGCCGACATTGACGATGGTGATCTCGCGGCGATCAAGGATCGACGCGGTGCCGCAGGGGGCGACATGGTCAAGCTCGAGTTCGGCATCGCCGGGGACAGCGCCACCGACGATCATGCGGTCATAATGGGTGTAGATAAGGTTGATTTCGCCATCGACGAATATGTCGCTGACCCGGAAGTGATCGCGGAGTTCCTCCGTGCCGAAGGTGCTGGCCGTGACGGGGTCAATGGCATGGCGAATTTCGATATTCAGCATCAGTTTCTCCTTGGTAACGGGTCTTTGTTCCGGGTGGGATGCCCCGGTTCTTGTTTTCTCCCCCCGCCCAGAGGCGAGGGAAATTCGCGAGGTGCGGCGTCCTGGCCGCGGCCGCCATTCCTCAGTGGAACAGGGCCGGAAGCCAGAGCGTCAGCGCCGGAATGTATGTCACCAGCATCAGCGTCACGACGGCCGCCAGATAGAAGGGCCAGATCGTCCTGATAGCCTGCGAGACCGGGATCTTGCCGACGGCGCAGCCGACAAACAGCACTGAACCAACCGGTGGTGTGCACAGGCCGATGCCGAGATTGAGGATCATGATCACACCGAACTGAACCGGATCGACGCCAAAGGCGGAGGCGACCGGCAGGAAGATCGGCGTGGTGATCACGATCAACGGTGACATGTCCATGAATGTACCGAGGATCAGCAGCGCCACATTGATCAGGAGCATGATGATGATCGGATTGTCGGATACCGTCTGCATGAAGTGGACGATATTGGCCGGTACCCTGAGATAGGCCATCAGCCAGCCGAAGCAGGCCGCGCAGCCGATTACCAGCAGCACCATGGCTGTGGTCTTGACGGCGCCCACCGTTACCTCGACAAAGGCCTTGAAATCCATGGTCTTGTAGAGGAACAGCGTACAGGCCAGCGCATAGACAACGGCAATATCGGAGCTTTCCGAGGCCGTGAAAATGCCCGAACGTACGCCGCCGAAGATGATCGCGATCAGGATCAGGCCAGGAATGGCATCGATGAAGAGCGCACCGGCAATCTTCATGCCGGGGAACTTTTCGGTCGGGTAGCCGCGCTTGGTGGCGACAAACCAGGCCGCCACCATCAGTGACATTGCCAGCACGATGCCGGGAATGATGCCTGCGGTGAACAGGTCGGCAATCGAAATGCGGCCGCCACCGGCGATCGAATAGATGATCAGATTGTGCGACGGCGGCAGCATCAAGGCGATCATTGCCGCCGTGACCGTGATGTTGACCGCATAGTCGGGATCGTAGCCGCGTTCCTTCATCTGCGGCACCATCAAGCCGCCAATGGCCGAGGCATCGGCAGCAGCCGAACCGGAAATGCCACCGAACAGAACGGAAGCGGCGATATTGACCTGGCCGAGGCCGCCACGGAAATGGCCGACCACCGCACCTGCCAGTGCTACCAGCCTGCGGGCGATACCGCCGCGAACCATGATTTCGCCGGCATAGATGAAGAAGGGAATGGCCATCAGCGCGAAGACCGAAACGCCGGAATTGAGGCGCTGGAAGACCACGAGCGGCGGCAGGCCAAGATAGAGGATCGTCGCAAAGGACGAGATCCCGAGGCAAAAGGCCACCGGCGTGCCGATCAAAAGCAGCACGGCGAAAGTTCCGAAAAGGACGAGGAGTTCCATGGGCTTAATCCTCGAACAGATCGGTTTCGCCGAAGCGGGCCGTCGGCAGGCCACAGGCGCGGCGCGCGATGCGCTCCAGCGAGAACAGCACGGTCAGGCCGCCACCGGCGACGATGGAAAGATAACCGACCCCATCGGGAATGCCGAGCGAAGGCATGGTTGCCCCCCATGTGCCGGCAACGAGCTGTGAGCCATAGACAACCATGCCAAGGCCGAAAGCTATGACGAAGACGTCGGAGATGGTGTAGAAGACCAGCTTCACCTTGCGCGGAATGACATGCAGCAGAATGTCGAAGCTCAAGTGATAGCCCTGGCGGATGCCGACGGCAGCACCAAGGAAGATAAACCAGCCCATCAGCAGGACAGAGGTCTGTTCCGTCCAGATCGGCGTGTTGTTGAGAATGTAACGTCCGAAGACCTGCCAGGCGATGAAGGCTGTCATGAGTGCCAGCCCGATCGCAGCGCCCCAAAGCGCGATCGTAGACAGGACGCCCAATCCCTTGGCAATCGATTTCATAGTCTCTTGCACGATGCTTACTCCCCTCTCAAAAGGAGCGGACGCGGCAGGTGAACTGCCGCGTCCGTCGGGATTACTGGGTAGCCTGAATACGAGCGACCATGTCCTTCAGCTTGTCGCTGGTGACATATTTGTCGTAGATCGGCTGCATCGCCGCGATGAACGGGGTCTTGTCGATGTCAGTGACGACCTGAACGCCTGCGGCTTCCACGACCTTTTCGGATTCAGCCTCACGGGCCTGCCACTGCTCGCGCTGATAGGCGACCGACTGCTTGGCGGTCTCCTTGACGCAGGCCTGATCCTCAGGCGTCAGCTTGTCCCAGGTGGTCTTCGACATGACGAGGACTTCCGGAACGATCAGGTGTTCGTCGAGCGTGTAATAGGGCGCGACATCATAATGGCTGGATGACTCGTAAGAGGGCCAGTTGTTTTCAGCACCGTCGATAACGCCGGTCTGGATCGAGGAATAGACCTCGCCATAGGGCATTGGCGTGGCGTTTGCGCCGAGCGCATCGACCATGTCGACGAAGATATCCGATTGCATGACGCGGAATTTCATGCCCTTCAGATCGTCGATCGAGGTGATCGGCTTTTCGCGATTGTAGAAGGAACGTGAACCGCCATCATAAAAGGCCAGGCCGACGAGGCCATAGGGCTGGAAGGCGTCCAGGATTTCCTGGCCGATCTCGCCATCCATGACCTTGTGCATGTGGTCGGTGGAGCGGAAGATATAGGGCAGGGACGGGATCTGCGTTTCCTCGATCAGGCCGTTGAATGGCCCAAGGCTCACGCGCAGCATGTCGATAACGCCGAACCGTGTTTGTTCGATTGTATCCTTTTCCTCACCAAGCTGGGCCGAGTCATAGACTTCGATCCCGATCTTGCCGCTGGTGCATTGTTCGAGCAGTTCCCCCATATGCTGAACTGCCACCACGGTCGGATAACCGGCCGGATGTGTATCGGAGGAGCGCAGCATCATCTCCGCTGCGCCCGCCGAAACTGCAGTCGTCGCGATGGCGACGGCTGCGATTGATATTCCCACTCCCAGTTCTTTCAAGCGTCTCATTTTGTCCTCCAGCTTGAAAATGGCTGTTGTTACAGCCGGTAAGCGCGCTTCACCAAATTGTAGGTCAAGTCGCGCGCGACTTCCGGGGCCTCGTCCTCAGCGAGACGCCCCGTGGCGACCAGGGTCGCCAGGAAAGCGCAGTCGACACGGCGGGCGACATCATGACGTGCGGGGATCGAGCAGAATGCCCGCGTATCGTCGTTGAAGCCGACCGTGTTGTAGAAGCCGGCCGTTTCCGTGACCATTTCACGGTAGCGGCGCATGCCTTCGGGGCTGTCGTGGAACCACCATGCGGGACCGAGCCTCAAGGCCGGATAAGCGCCGGCCAGCGGTGCAAGTTCACGCGAATAGGCGGTTTCATCCAGTGTAAACAGGATGACGGTGAGGTCAGGGTTCATGCCGACAGCGTTCAGAAGCGGACGCAGCGCCGTGACATAATTGGTCTGGCTCGGAATATCGAAGCCCTTGTCGCGGCCGTGACGGGCCATGACCTCATCGGAATGATTGCGGGTTGAACCCGGATGGATCTGCAGGACGAGGCCGTCCTCGATGCTCATGCGGGCCATTTCCGTCAGCATGTGGCCGCGGAAGGCGTCAGCTTCCTCTGGTGTGCATTTACCGGCCAGTGCCTTGTCAAAGAGCGCTGCAGCTTCTGCCTTCGGCAGATCTTCGGTGCGCGCCGTCGGATGGCCGTGGTCGGTCGAGGTGGCGCCATACTGCTTGAAGAAGGCGCGGCGGATGCGGTGGGCTTCGAGATAATTGTCGAAGCTGGTGGCATCGATGCCAGCCATTTCGCCGAACTTCTCGATATTCTCGGCAAAGCCTTCGAAATCCGGGTCGACAACCGGGTCAGGACGGTAGGCTGTGACGACCTTGCCGCCGGTCCAGCCCGAATCATTGATCATCTGATGCCATTTCAGATCATCGAGCGGGCTTTCTGTCGTGGCGATCACTTCAATGTTGAAACGTTCAAACAAGGCACGCGGCAGAAATTCCGGCCGTTGCAAGCAGTCGCTGATATGGTCATAAAACTCGTCGGCCGTATCCGGGCCGAAGCGCTTCGTGAGACCAAAGACATGTTCGAAGGAATGTTCAAGCCAGCCGCGGCTCGGTGTGCCGCGCAGCAGATAGAAGTTTTCGGCAAACAGGCGCCAGATCTTGCGGCTGTCGGTTTCCGTCTGTCCGCCGTCAATGCGCGGAACGCCAAGATCGGTCAGGGCAACGCCCTGCGAGCAGAGCATGCGGAAAACATAATGGTCGGGTACGACAAAGAGCTTGGCCGGATCCGGAAAGGGAAGATTTTCGGCATACCAGCGCGGATCGGTGTGCCCGTGGGGCGACACGATCGGCAGGTCTGCGATTTCATTGTAGAGGGCGCGGGCGATGTTTCGCGCGCCAGGTTCGATCGGAAAAAGCCGGTCTTTATCGAGCATTTTTTGGCCTCCCCTAAAGGGCTTTCGTCTCACGCTGAAAAAGCGCGATTGCAATTTACCAGAAAACTAATATGTTAGTATGCATTGAGTGTCAATGGAGGTCGCATGGCCGAGAAACTTAAAATTGGCTCGCTTGAACCTCAGCGTCTGCCTTCGGTCACTGATCTGGTCTACGAGCACCTCTATAACCAGGTCGTCGGTCTCGAACTGCCGCCGGGGGCGAAGCTGTCCGAAGTCGAGGTCGCCCGTCAGCTCGGTGTGTCGCGCCAGCCGGTGCGCGACGCCTTTTATCGCCTGTCACAGCAGGGCTTTCTTCTGATCAGGCCGCAGCGCGCCACGCTGGTGACCCATATTTCCGAAGAAGCGGTCATGCAGGCCCACTTTATCAGAACCGCACTGGAAATGGCTACTGTTCAGGCTGCGGCAGATGCGATATCCGCAGATGATGGTGAGGCGCTTGACCAATTGCTTGAGGAGCAGAAACTGGCTCTGGCCGCCGGTGACAAGCTGCGTTTTCATGAGCTGGACGACAATTTTCACAAACTCATCAGCGAAATTTCCGGCCATGGTTATGCCTGGTCATTGATCCGCGACCATAAGGCGCATATGGACCGGGTGCGTTATCTCAGTCTTTCCTTCGGTGCGCAGGCAGCCATTGACGAACACGCATTCATCGTGAGCGCGATCAAGGCGGGGAACGGAACTGCAGCTGTAGAAGCGATGCGAGATCACCTGTCCAGGATCGGCACGATCGTCGAGCGGATCCATCTCAGTCATCCTGCCTTTTTCGAAATGGACGAAAAATGAAAAAACTGCCCGAAAACATTCTTTGCATCGGCGAATGCATGGTCGAAATGGCGCCGCGCGAAGATGGCGCCTACAATCGCGGCTTTGCCGGCGATACATTCAACTCCGCCTGGTATCTCTCCAAGGTTCTGCCGGATCACTTCACGGTCGATTATTTCAGTGGCGCTGGCAATGATGCCGTTTCCGGCGAAATGCTTTCCTTCATGGAAAAGGCTGGCGTCGGCACCTCGTCGATCCGCCGCATCGCCGATCGCACGGTCGGGCTCTACATGATTGCGCTGAAAAACGGCGAGCGTTCCTTCTCCTATTGGCGCGATGTTTCCGCTGCCAAGCTTCTGGCCGAAGACAAGGATGCATTGCGTGCTGCCGTGAAGGGCAGGGGAATGATCCTGTTTTCCGGCATCACCATGGCCGTCATCTATGCCGAGCACCGCCAGAACCTTCTCGATGTCCTGTCGGAAGCCCGGGCCGAGGGCACGGTTGTTGCCTTTGATCCGAACATGCGCGCCCGGCTGTGGCCGAGCAAGGAGGTCATGGCCGAGACAATCATGCAATCGGCTGCCGTCAGCGATATCGTGCTGCCCTCTTTCGATGAGGATGGTGTGATCTTTGGCGATGCCGATCCGAAGGCAACAATTGCCCGCTATCGCGCCATCGGCGTCAATACCGTCATCGTCAAGAACGGGCCGGAGACGATCTATGCCGAAGACAGCGTGGAAGGCCCGGTTACCTTCGCGCCAACGCCGTCGAAAAATGTCGTTGATACGACGGCGGCCGGTGACAGCTTCAACGCCGGGATGATTTCGGCGCTGATGACCGGTCATTCGCTGGTGGATGCCCTTGCCAGGGGCTCGGCACTGTCGGCGCGGGTCATCGGTGCACGCGGTGCGCTCGTGGAAGATGCCGTCGCCTGATACGTGGCAGGTGTGGGAATTCAAGACCGGCCGGGCAGTCATGTCCGGCCGGTTTTTCGTGTCAGAGCTTCGGTCTGAGCAGTGGGAATGGCGTCATGCCGTCTTCTTCACCGCGTGGGAAACCGCCTTCCTGGTGGCGTTTCTGCAGCATTTTATAGCCGGCCGGACTGACGCCGATATAGCGCTTGAACATGCGTGAGAAATAATAGGAATCGCCATAGCCGACAAAGGCGGAGGCCTGCTTGACCGACTGGCCGCTGGCGAGAAGCGCCATGGCACGCTCCATACGTTTGAATTCGTGATATTTCTGTGGCGTGAGACCGACCTGCTTGCGGAATTCACGGCGGAAATAATCTTCATTATAGGGAATGCCATCGAGCACGCGCTCTACCGTGTCATCGCTGATCGGGTCGGAGGCGATCTGGCTGGCGGCCACCATGACGGCCAGCGACAGGCTGTCAGGATTGTTCACCGACACATCCTGCTGCGGGCGCCAGCGAATGAAAGCGGCTTCGATAAACTCGATCAGCAGCACCATGAAGAGATGGTGCTGGGTGAAGGTGGTGGAGGAAAGCGGAGATGATTCGCGATAGTGGCGCACCAGCGGTTCCATCATGTCCCAGCGCGGAAGATCGGCCCACATGCGGCATTCCATCTGGTCGAAAAGATCCATTCTGCCGAAAACTTCAGCGGTGAAATGCTGGGCAACCCCGGTATAAAGCTCTTCGGACAGGGATTTGCCGACAAAACGCTGGCCTGCAGGGATCAGTAGTGCCCGGCCGGGTTGCATGTTAAAAGTCTCTCCGGCAATCGTATATTCCGCACAGCCGGTCAGACAGATGGCAAGGTCGTGAACCTGGTTGATCTTGTCGGTTTTCCAGGTCTGTGTATGGAGCATTTTGATGGCCGAACGCGTAAGTGTGAGGTTTAGCGCGTTCACAGCGATACCATCCAGCACACCTCCTTCGATTTTCTCCATCCTTTTGTCCCAAACCCTCTATTTTCATTCCAGTAATAAACTAGGATATTACCCTCAGGAACACCGGAAAACCGGTGTAGGAGTGAAATATTCATCGGGAGGAAGAGGTCAGCGTGGCAAAGGTTAACCTTAAATCGGTTTAGAACGCCCTGTTGACCTGATTGTGTCATGCACAATTCAGACCATATCGAAGCAGTCAATTTCGCCGTTTTTGGCGCCGTCGCTTGTCAGCGGATGGCTTTCCGTTCGGGCGATCTGGCACGTGACGGGCATCTTCGTGGCCCCGTCCTTCGTTATGGCATAAGCTTCGCTCCCGCACAAAGTGTTACGCGTAACCGCGATCAGGTTCCGCATGTTTTTCCCAGAGCGCTGCCGCGCGTCCAGAAGGATGCCCGGTGCTCTGCAGTCCCGACCGGCGCCGGCTATGCCGCCGCGGCCATCCTCCCAGGTGTTGATCGTGTCAAGGCGAAGCATATCGCCGGCGCGGCGTGCACCGTACTGACGGCTGGCAGGACCGTTGACGCGGTCGGACTGAGTAACCGGCGCGATCCGGGGGCTTTTGCCCCCGGCGCTGCCGGACCCAATACCCGTGATCCGGGTTTGAGCGGTCGGAATGCTGATGCCGGCTTCCGCGCTGCCTTTTTCCCCGTGCCAGTGCATCTGCCGGAAGAGCCCTTGCATCAGGTTCTCGACGCCGCATCGGCACACGCCTGCAATCGGCCCTCAAGGCTCGTTGCATCCGATCCACTCACTGCCCTCATCGGTCCTGACACGGCCATCACGATGCCGGGCGAACTGGTCGCGACCTCACAAATAAACAAAGTTGGCGCGACCGCAGAAATGGGAACTAAGTCATGAGCGGCGAAAATCGTTTCATGGGCTTGGCTTATCTGTCTCCGTACATCATAGGCCTTCTGCTTTTCACGGCAGTGCCCTTTATCGCTTCCTTCGTGCTGTCGTTCACCGACTACAGTCTGATGAGTGCGCCCCACTGGGTGGGACTGAAGAACTATATCAAGCTCTTCACCCATGACCGTACCTTCACCAAGTCGTTGAACGTCACGCTGATCTACGTGTTCAGTACCGTTCCTTTGAAGCTGGCCTTCGCCCTCTTCATCGCGGTGATCCTGAACTACAAGCTGAAGTTCATCAACTTCTTCCGCACGGCCTTCTATGTTCCGTCCATTCTCGGCGGTTCGGTCGCGATTGCGGTTCTGTGGCGCTATCTGTTCCAGTCGGGCGCGGGCCATGAAGGCCTCGTCAACATGGCGCTGATGGGCCTGGGCCTTGATCCGGTCAACTGGTTCGGCGATCCCACCAATGCGCTGTTCACCATCACGCTTCTGCGTCTGTGGCAGTTCGGCTCGGCAATGGTCATCTTCCTGGCCGCCTTGCAGAGCGTCGACAATTCGCTTTACGAAGCTGCGGCCATCGATGGTGCCGGCAAATGGCGGACCTTCTTCTTCATCACCCTGCCGCTGATCACGCCTGTCATTTTCTTCAATCTGATCATGCAGACGGTTCAGGCGTTCCAGGAATTCAACGGTCCTTACATCATCACCCAGGGCGGGCCGCTCAAGGCTACCTATCTGCTGCCGCTCTACATTTATGACGAGGCCTTCAAGCACTTCAAGATGGGCTACGCCTCGGCCATTGCATGGGTGATGTTCGCCATCATCATGGTCCTGACGCTGGTCGCCTTCTGGTCGTCGCGTCACTGGGTCTACTATGCCGGCGACAAGAGGAGCTGATCATGACCGAGCAAACCTTGTCATCAACCATGAGCGCCCGCGATCTTGAGGCCATTGAGGCCCGCAAGCGGGAACAGCGTAAAATGCTGATCTCGTCGATCATTCGCTATATCGTTCTGTTCGCAGTCGGTCTGATCATGCTCTATCCGCTGATCTGGCTGGTGGGCGCATCGTTCAAGACCAATGCGGAGATCTTCTCCAGTGCCGGCTTCTTGCCAAAAAATCCGACGCTGTCGGGCTATATCGAAGGTTGGAAGACCTCGACGCCCTATACGTTCGGCCGGTTCTTCCTGAACACCTTCTGGATCCTGATCCCGAAGATGATCGGAACCGCGATTTCGGCAACGGCTGTGGCCTATGGCTTCGCCCGTTTCGAATTCCCCGGCAAGCGCCCGCTGTTTGCATCGCTGATTGCGATTCTGCTGCTGCCCAACGTCGTCACCCGTATTCCGCAATATCTGCTGTTCCGCGAATTCGGCTGGCTGGACACCTTCCTGCCGCTGTGGGTTCCCTCGGCGCTGGCTGGTGATGCGTTCTTCGTCTTCATGCTGGTTCAGTTCCTGCGCGCCATTCCGCGCGATATGGAAGAAGCGGCCCGTGTGGATGGTGCATCGAGCTGGCAGACGCTGGTCTATATCGTCGTGCCGCTTTTGACACCGGCACTGATCTCGGTCTGCCTGTTCCAGTTCATGTGGACCATGAACGACTTCCTCGGCCCGTTGATCTACCTGTCATCGGTCGACAAATACCCGGTCTCGCTGGCGCTGAAACTGTCGATCGATACGACGGAAGCATTTGACTGGAACAAGATCCTGTCCATGTCCGTGCTCGCGATCGCACCCGCCCTCATCGTGTTCTTCATGGCACAGAAGTATTTCATCGAAGGTATCTCCGCTGGCGGAGTCAAAGGATAACAACCATGGCCAGAGTTGAGCTTAAGAATCTCGAAAAAGTCTACGGCAAGTTCAAGGCAGTGCATGGCATCAACCTTGAAATCCAGGACGGTGAATTCATGGTGCTGGTCGGCCCGTCGGGCTGCGCCAAGTCGACCACCCTGCGTATGATCGCAGGCCTGGAGCGGATCTCCGGCGGTGAAATCCGCATCGGTGAAGACCTCGTCAACGACAAGGCACCCGGCCAGCGCGGTATCGCGATGGTGTTCCAGAACTACGCGCTTTATCCGCATATGAAGGTGAAGAACAATCTCTCCTTCGGTCTGCGTCTGAAGCACGCGCCCAAGGATCAGATCGCGGCTGCGACTGAAGATGTCTCGCATATTCTCGAGATCGAGGAATATCTGGAACGTCTGCCCAAGCAGCTTTCCGGCGGTCAGGCCCAGCGCGTCGCCGTTGGCCGTGCGCTGATCAAGAAGCCGCAGGTCTTCCTGTTTGACGAACCGCTGTCGAACCTGGATGCCAAGCTTCGTGCCTCGATGCGTGTGCGCATCACCGATCTGCACAAGCAGCTTCTCGCGGAAGGCATGCATTCCACCGTCTGCTATGTCACCCATGACCAGACGGAAGCCATGACCATGGGCAACCGCATCTGCGTGATGAAGGAAGGCCGGATCATGCAGGTAGCCGACCCCTACACGCTGTATCAGAAGCCCGCAAACGCCTTTGTCGCCGGCTTCATCGGTTCGCCGGAAATGAATATCGGCGATGCCACGCTTGGCAATGACGGCACGATCAAGATCGGCACCCAGACGCTGAAGCTTGATGACAAGACGCTTGCCCGTCTCGACAAGGATGCCCCGACCGAGGTCACCTATGGCCTTCGTCCGCAGCATTTCGAAGTCGTTGAAGCCGGTGCAGACAATTGCCTTAACGGCCGCGTCTCCCATGTTGAGTTCATGGGCCATGAAATCTTCCTCTATCTGACGATCGAGGATCAGAGCTTCACTGTCGTGGTGCCTGCCACCGGTTTCCGTCAGCAATATCTGCGTGACCAGCAGATCAGCATCGCGCCCCGCGAGGACGCCATGCACATTTTCCACCGCCGTTCGGGCGAGAATATCTCGCTGTCGGCCTGATTATCGCAATGTTCATCTTTTCAGGGAGGATTTTATGAAACTGAAGATGACTGTACTGGCCACTTTGATGGCCGCAACCAGCCTTTCCGCAGCCCATGCCGCAGATCTGCGCATGTCATGGTGGGGTGGCGACAGCCGCCACGTCGCGACGCAGGAAGCGCTGAAATATTGCGGGGAGAAACTTGGCGACACGATCGCGCCGGAATTCACCGGCTGGTCGGGCCATCAGGAAAAGATCACCACGCAGCTTGCTGGCGGCACGGAAGCCGACATCATGCAGATCAACTGGCCCTGGCTGCCGCTGTTCACGCCGACCGGCGAGGGCTTTGCCGATCTGAACGACTTCGCCGACATCATCGACCTGTCGCAGTATTCCGATGCCGATCTGGCTTCGTCCACCGTCAATGGTCACCTGCAGGGTATTCCGCTGTCGACCACCGGTCGTCTGCCCTGGTTCAACCAGACCACTTTCGACAAGGCCGGTGTGGCCCTGCCGGAAAGCTGGAGCGATCTGGAAACCGCAGCCGCGGCCTTCAAGGAAAAGCTTGGCGACAACTATTTCCCTTATGAAGCAACCGGCCAGGACGGTCTCGATGCCCGCCTTCTGATGATGGCCTACCTCACGCAGAAGACCGGCAAGACCATGATCGATGCCGGTACGGGTGAACTTCTTTACACCGAGGCAGACTTCAAGGATGCGCTCGACCTCTACAAGAAGTTCGAGGATGAAGGCGTCATCATTCCGTGGCCGGACGTCGCGGCTGCCGGTAACCTGGCTCTGAACGAAAACCCGAACTGGGCTGACGGTCACATTGCCGGTACCTTCCAGTGGGATACGGTCTATTTCAAGATCTCCGATCCGCTGCAGGAAGGCCAGAAGCTGGTGCCGCACAAGATCCTGCTGGCTGACGGTGCCACCAATGACGGTGTCTATCGCAAGCCTTCCATGTTGTTCTCGATCTCGAAGAATTCGAAGAACCCGAAGGATGCTGCTGCTGTGGTGAACTGCCTGCTCAACGACGAAAAGGCCGTTGAAATTCTGGGCACCACACGCGGTATTCCGGCCTCCAAGAAGGCTTTTGATCAGCTGAGTGCTGCCGGCGAAATTGAACCGGAACAGATCGAAGCACATCAGATCATCATGGATGCCACCGGCCCGACCATCTCGCCGCTCAATGAGCACCCGCAGGTCGTTCAGGCCTTTGGCGACGTGATGGAAGAATTCGCCTACGGTCAGATCGACTCCGAAACGGCTGCCGAGGAAATCGTCTATAACCTTCAGGACGTCCTCGACAGCATCAATAACTGATAGCGTCAACGAAGGGGCGGCGGCCTTTGCTGTTGCCGCCCCGGTTTTCCAAGTTGGATCAAGGACATGACTGCCATAGAGCTGCTCGCCGCTTCGGCGAGGACGGCGACTTTTGCTGCTTTTTCGTCGCAAAATCACTATTTTCTCAAGCAGCCGCTTGACTGGCACATCGTCAGCGAAACGCTTGACGAGGTTCGGCAAACGGGCAGGACCGAGAAAACAATCTTCACCGTGACCGGCCTTCAGCCGGACACGAAATACCGCCTGACAATTGCCGGCGAGACATTTGAATTTTCAACGGCCGAAGAGACGGGTTTTGCCGATATCGCCGATCACGGCGCGACAACGGTCTCTGAAAACAATGCGAGCGCCATTCAGGCGGCTATCGATGGTCTGCCTGCGGGTGGAACGCTGCGGATCGGTGCGGGCGTCTGGAAGTCCGGCCCGCTGTTTTTGAAGAGCGGTCTCACGGTTCTTCTGGATGAGGGTGCGGTGCTTTGGGGTATTGCCGATCGCGATCAGTACCAGATCCTGCCGGCCCGCCACGAAGATGGCCGGGTGCTGGGCACCTGGGAAGGTGTGGCCGAGCCCTGCTATGCCTCGCTGATCACCGCCATTGATCAGAACAATATTACCATTACCGGTCCGGGGCGCATTGACGCCGGTGGCGACCGGGGTGACTGGTGGAGCTGGGCGAAGGAAAGCCGCAATGGCGCGCGCCGCGCCCGCTCACTGTTCCTGTCGGGTTGTGAAAATCTGACACTGACCGGCTTTACGGTTTGCAACTCGCCGTCCTGGATGGTGCATCCGGTTTACTGCCGTAACATCCTTGCGGCCGACATCAAGATCGAAAGCGATGCCCATTCGCCGAATACGGACGGCTTTGATCCGGAATGCTGCACCGATGTGGCCATGCGCGGCATCCGCTTTTCTGTCGGTGACGATTGCATCGCCATCAAGGCGGGCAAGCGCGATCCCAAAGGTGGCCTTGAGGGTGCGACCCGCAATGTTACGATCGAGAACTGCTTCATGGAACGCGGTCATGGCGGCATCGTCATCGGCTCGGAGATGAGCGGCTCGGTGTCCGGTGTCACGGTTCGCCGCTGTGAAATGCGCGACACGGATCGTGGCCTGCGCGTCAAGACGCGGCGTGGCCGTGGCGGTTTTGTCTCTCGCATTCTCGTTGAGGATTGCGTCATGGACAATGTCGCCAGTCCCTTCGTCATGAACGGCTTTTATTTCTGCGATGCCGATGGCAAGTCTGACTATGTTCAGTCGCGCGATCTGCTTCCCGTTGATGAGCGCACGCCGCTGATGGCCGATATCGCCTTCAAACGGATCGTTGCCCGCAATGTCCACACGGCCGCTGCCGCCTTTTACGGGCTGCCGGAAATGCCGATCGAGAACGTCACGATCGAAGATTACCGGGTTTCCTTTGCCCCTGAGGCCGTCGCCCAGCCACCGGTTATGGCTTGCGATATCGATCCGGTTCGCCATGGCGGCATCATTGCCGAAAATGCTTTCGTCTCTGCCACCAATATCGTGTTCGAGCGCGAGGGGGCGACGACGCCCTTCTACAAGCAGGCACTACTGCGCTATTGCGATGACTATGCCCGCGACTACAGCCCTTATAAGGGCGGCTCCTGGTGCTATGAGGATGGCTGCCTCTATCGCGGTCTGATCTCGCTTTATGAGGTGACGGGCGAGGAGCGCTGGCTTTCGCATCTGATCCGGCTGGTCAACGGCCAGATCAGCGAGGACGGCAAAATCGCCGGCTATACGCTGGAAGATTTCAATATCGACAATGTACTGTCCGGCCGGGCCCTTGTCTGGCTTGAGGAAAAGACCGGCGACCAGCGTTACCGCAAGGCCGCCGATACGCTGGCGCTTCAGCTGTCTCGCCATCCGCGCACCGCGGAGGGGCCGCACTGGCACAAGTTCCGCTATCCCGAACAGGTCTGGCTTGACGGGCTCTATATGGGGCTGCCGTTCAAGCTGGAATATGGCAAGGCCTATGGCAATGCCGGGCTCGTGGAGGAAGCGGTAGATGAACTGCTGACCGGGCTCGATCTGACCTATGATCCTGAAAGCCGGCTCTATCGTCATGCCTATGATTCCAAAAAGGTTCAGCCCTGGGCTGACAAGGAAACCGGTCAGGCGCCGGCGCACTGGTCGCGTGCCATCGGCTGGCTCGCCATGGCGCTGGTCGATGAGATCGAGTGCCTGCCCGAAGGTGAAAAACGCAATCAACTGATTGCGCGCTGGACGGCGCTTGCCGCACGGCTCGCCGAACTGCGTACGGCAGATGGCCGCTGGCTTCAGGTGACCGACATGCCGCAGCTCGGCGGCAACTATGCCGAAAGCTCGGCCTCGGTCATGTTCGCCTATGCCTATATGAAGAGCGGCAGGCTTGGCCTCACGGGCGTTGATCCGGCAATCGGTCGCAACGCTTTTGATGCGCTTTATGCCCATGCCTTCGAAACCAGTGCCGAAGGCCGGCGCGTGCTTGGCAAGATCGTCTGCGTTGCGGGTCTCGGTGGCTTTGGCGGTGTGTTCCGTGACGGCACGCCGGGCTATTATCTGACGGAAATGATCAATCCGGACGATATCAAGGGCGTCGGGCCGTTCATGATGGCCTTTGCCGAAGTGTTGCGCGCGGCGGGCTGATCGCCCGCGCACACCGAAATGCTTTCCTGCGAAGGGGTGGCTGGCTTGGGACCGGCCGCCCCTTTTTTCGCGCAAAAGAAAAGCGCCGCCCGGAGGCGGCGTCAAACTATTGATAAAGTCATTCTGCTTGTCTGTTTGGGGGGAAGGATAACCACCCCTCCGTCGTCATCCCCGTGCTTGTCACGGGGATCTATATTCTTAAGGCTTTGAATAAGCTTAGTTTTACGCCACGCGGATGCGCGGCGGCTGGATGCCTGTGGACCAAGCACAGGCATGACGTTAGCGAAGGGGATAGGGTTTGTCAGCAAGCTGAACGCCGCCCGGAGGCGGCGCTTCAATACGCAGACCGTCGAGAGGCGATCAGGCCAGCATCAACTGGTCGTCGTCGATCACGGTGCCTGCCGCCTTGCCGAAGCGCTCCAGCAGGTCGGTGACGGTGAGCTTCGCCCGTTCCTCGCCCTTGATGTCGAGCACGATCCGGCCCGCATTCATCATCAGCGTGCGGCTGCCATAGGCAAGGGCATCGCGCATGGAATGGGTGACCATCAGCGTGGTGAGCTTTCGGGTTTCGGCAATCTCTGCCGACAGCGTCAGCACCTTTTCCGCCGCAGACGGGTCGAGCGCTGCCGTATGCTCATCGAGAACGAGGATCTTCATCGGCAGAAGCGTTGCCATCAGCAGGCTGACCGCCTGGCGCTGGCCACCCGAGAGGGAGCCGATCGGCGTGCCCATGCGGTTTTCCAGGCCAAGGCCGAGCTTTTCAAGCTGTTCGGCAAAGAGCTTTTTCTGTCCGCGTCCACCAAGTGCTAGCTTCAGCGAGCGGTGTTTGCCGCGCGCAGCCGCAAGCGCCAGATTTTCCTCGATCGTCAGCGATGAGCATGTACCGAGACGCGGCTCCTGAAACACGCGGCCGACATGGCGGGCGCGCTTGGCAGCGGGCCAGTCACTGACATCATCGGTGTCGAGCCAGATCGAACCTGTATCGGGGCGGACTGTGCCGACAACCGCCGACAGAAGCGTCGACTTGCCAGCGCCGTTGGAGCCGATCACGGTGACAAATTCGCCTTCGGGAATATCGAGATTGACGCCGCGCAGCGCCCGCACTTCTGTGGCAGTGCCGGGGTTGAAGGTGATGTGAATATCGGTCAGTCGCAGCATCAGTCCACCTTCTCCTCAGCCTGTTCAGGCGCCTTGACAAGGCGGAAATTGAACAGCGGCTTGATACGCCCCTTACGGCCGCGCCGTTGCGACAGCACGACGGCAACGGCGACGACAATGGCGGTGATCAGATTGAGATCCTGTGGCTGAATACCGATGAAGCCGGCCGAAAGCGCCAGTGCGATGAAGACGCGATAGACGACAGCGCCGATAATGCAGCCGAGTGTCGCCAGAAACACCGTGCGACGGCCGAGGATCGCCTCACCTATGATCAGCGCGGCAAGGCCGGTTACGATGGTGCCGACACCCATGGTGACATCTGCAACCCCCTGCATCTGGGCAAAGAGCGAACCGGCAAGTGCGCAGAGCGCGTTGGCGATCGCCATGCCCAAAAGCGTCATCGCGCCATTTCTGATGCCCTGTGCCTCTGCCATGGCCGGGTTTTCTCCCGATGCTCTGAGACCAAGCCCGAGCTCGGTCTTCAAGAACCAGTCGATAATCAGCTTGGCGGCAACGGCGATGATGAGAAGCAGAATCGAGTTGCTCCACAGCCCCGCATTGAACAGGTGATCGGCGCGGGTGAAGACCGTATCATGACCGTATACGGGCAGGTTTGGTCGTCCCATGATGCGCAGATTGATGGAAAACAGCGCCACCATCACCAGAATGCCTGCCAGCAGGTTCATGATGTTGAACCGCACATTGAGCAATGCGGTGACAAAGCCTGCAATCGCTCCCGCCAGCGCGCCGAAAAACGTCGCGATAAACGGGTCAATGCCGTGAATAAGGGCAGCGGCCGAAACGGCCGCCCCCAGTGGAAAACTGCCGTCTACCGTCAGATCGGGAAAATCAAGAACCCGAAATGACATGTAGATGCTGAGAGCGACGAGCGCGTAAAGCAACCCCGTTTCCAGCGCACCGGCAAGAGCGAAAAGCGTCATATTATTCGATGACCTTCTTGGCCGATGCCTTGATGTCGTCGGGGATCGTGACGCCCATGCCAGCTGCGGCCTTCATGTTGAGATAGAGGTCCTGGTTGCCGGGAACGACGACCGGGATATCGGCAATCGGCGTGCCGTTGAGAATGTCGGCGACCATCTTGCCGGTGACCTTGCCCATCTCGCCATAGTTGAAGCCGAGGGCGGCGACGGCCCCACGTTCAACCGATTCCGTATCGGAGGTGAAGACCGGCAGCTTGGCGCGCTCACCGACGGTGATGATGGCTTCAAGCACGGAAATCACCGAATTGTCAGTCGGCAGCAGAATAGCGTCGGCCTTGCCGACCAGATTGCGGGCGGCATCGGGAACCATGGTCGACTGGGCGGCAGGGCTGTCGACAATGGTGAAGCCCATGGTTTCGCCGACGGCCTTCATACCGTCAACCTGCGCGACCGAATTGGCTTCGCCCGGATTGTAGATGACGCCGATCTTGGTGGCATCAGGCAGGAGCGTCTTGATCAGGGCGAGCATCGGCGCATAATCCTGCTGATCCGATGTACCGGTAATATTGGCTTCAGGCTTTTCCTTGTCGGTGACCAGGCCAGCGGCGACCGGATCGGTCACGGCAGCGA
Source organism: Martelella alba (assembly GCF_006516955.1). Taxonomy (GTDB): domain Bacteria; phylum Pseudomonadota; class Alphaproteobacteria; order Rhizobiales; family Rhizobiaceae; genus Martelella; species Martelella alba. The sequence goes on along the minus strand of NZ_VHLG01000004.1, from coordinate 203,744 downwards.
AGACGACGGGGCTGTCACCCATGGAGGCCTTGAGCGCCTGGGCGGACGGCGTGGAAATGCCAACGGCGACATCGGGCTTCAGGCCGGCAAACTCATCGGCGATCTGCGTCTGGGTCGTCATATTGCCCTGGGCCGAGCGAGCCACGACCTTGAGGTTTTCACCTTCGGTGAAGCCGGCCTCTGCGAGCCCCTCAACGATGCCTTCGCGGACAGCATCGAGAGCCGGGTGCTCGACGATATAGGTGATGGCCACGGTCTTCTCGGTTGCATCCTGTGCGGCAAGCGGGCCGGCAAGGCCGCAAAGCGCCAGGCTGGCGACAGCTGCCAGCATCGTCTTGTTCATCATGCGCATAATTCTAATCCTTGTGTCAGGATTGTTTCTCGTAGGGATTGATCACGCGCGGCAGTTTGGCGCGCAGCGTTCGCCCGGTCAATCGTTCTCGGCCCTGCTTGTACATCTTTGTCGTTGCATCTCTTGGCGAAAAGCAAGGCAAAGACGTGTCCTGACCGGTTGTCGATTTGCATTTGCCGGGTGAGGGCGCTAACCAATTGCGAAGAATGTGACGTAACGTGAATCACGGGAGGCTCACCTTGAGCGAGGTCAGGCTTGAAGAAGGCTGGAAAACGCGGCTTTCCGGTGAATTTTCCAGTCCCTATATGCAATCGCTGCGCGCTTTTTTGACGGCGGAAAAACAGGCTGGCAAGCATATTTTTCCCAAAGGGTCCGAATATTTTCGCGCGCTCGATCTGACGCCGCTTGAAAATGTCCGTGTCGTCATTCTCGGACAGGATCCCTATCACGGGCCGGGGCAGGCTCATGGGCTCTGCTTTTCGGTCAAGCCCGGCGTGCGCACGCCGCCGTCGCTGGTCAATATCTACAAGGAACTGGCGAGTGATATCGGCTTCAAACCGGTGCGCCATGGCTTTCTTGAACACTGGGCGCGTCAGGGCGTCCTGATGCTCAACAGCGTTCTGACGGTCGAGCAGGCGCAGGCCGCCTCACATCGCGGACGCGGCTGGGAACAGTTTACCGATCAGGTGATCCGCATCGTCAACGAGGAATGCCCGCATGTGGTCTTCATCCTGTGGGGCGCCTATGCACAGAAGAAGGCGGCCTTTGTCGACCGCAATCGCCATCTGGTGCTGACAGCGCCACATCCTTCGCCACTTTCCGCGCATAATGGCTTCTTCGGCTGCCGGCACTTTTCCAAGGCCAACGCGTTTCTGGAAAAGAATGGCATGGAGCCGATCGACTGGCAGCTTCCGGAAAATCCGGAAGGCTGAGGTTTTCAAGCGGCGCATGAAGGCCGGGCATCAGGCCCGCATCGTGATATTGAGGGAGCACTCCATGAGCAATAATCTGAAATTCTTTATCGATGGCAGCTGGGTTTCACCCGTCAGGGAAAAGATCATTCCGGTGATCAACCCGGCAACGGAAGAGCCCTTCATGGAAATTTCCGGCGGTTCGGCGGAAGATGCCGATCTTGCCGTGAAGGCGGCAAAGCGCGCCTTTGCCAGCTTCTCGCAGACCAGCCGGGAAGAGCGCATGGCGCTTCTGGAAAAGATCCTTGATTGCTATATGGCTCGCTTTGACGATCTCAGCGAAGCTGTGCGGCTGGAAATGGGCGCTCCGGTCAACCTTGCGAAAGGCTCGCAGGTTCCGGTTGGCGCATCGCATATCAAATCCACGCTGGAAGCGCTGGCGGAATTTTCCTTCTCAGACCCTTGCGGCGAGGCGATGATCCTCAGGGAACCGATCGGTGTCTGTGCCCTGATCACGCCGTGGAACTGGCCGCTGAACCAGATTGCCGCCAAGGTGGCACCGGCGATCGCCACCGGCTGCACCATGGTGCTGAAGCCCTCGGAAGTGGCGCCGCTGACGGGGCTGATCTTTGCGGAGATCATGGAAGAGGCCGGCGTGCCGAAGGGGGTGTTCAACCTCGTCAACGGAACCGGTCCCGATGTCGGGCAGGTCATGGCCGGTCATGAGGATGTCGATATGGTATCCTTTACCGGTTCGACCCGGGCGGGCATCATTGTCGCCAAGACGGCCGCGGATACGGTCAAACGCGTCTGCCAGGAACTGGGCGGCAAATCGCCGAATATCATCCTGGCCGACGCCGATCTGGAAAAGGCCGTGCGCTACAGCGTTACCGAATGTTTCGAGAATTCCGGCCAGTCCTGCAATGCGCCGACGCGTCTGCTGGTGCCGGAAAGCCGGCATGATCTGGCGCTGTCCATCGCCAAGGCGACGGCGGAGGCTCTTGTGACCGGTGATCCGGCCAATGAAGGGACGGATCTCGGGCCCGTCGTTTCCGAAGTGCAGTTCAACAAGATCGAGGGGCTGATCGAAAAGGGGATTGCCGAAGGTGCCGAACTGGTGACCGGCGGCCCCGGCCGCCCGGATGGGCTCAATCGCGGCTATTATGTCCGCCCGACCATTTTCGGCAGCGTCACCAATGACATGACGATTGCACGTGAGGAAATCTTCGGTCCGGTCTTGTCGGTTCTGCCTTATGAAACCGAAGAACAGGCAATCGCGATCGCCAATGACACGGTTTACGGGCTGGCCGCCTATGTCCAGTCCGGCGATCTTGGCCATGCGCGCGATGTGGCTGCAAAGCTGCGCGCCGGCAATGTCTCGATCAATGGTCCGGCCTGGAGCACCAAGGTTCCCTTTGGCGGCTACAAGCAATCCGGCAATGGTCGGGAGTTTGCCGATTGGGGCATGCATGATTTTCTTGAGATCAAGGGCGTGCGCGGCTATGGCGCGTAAGGCCCGGCAGGGTGTGGGAAAAGCTTGACAGCAGCGGCCATCCCGGCCATGCGTGACTGACATAAAGGCTGCCCATATCGCCCGGTCGGGTGCATATGGGCCGCAACAACATCGTGAGATTGCACATTGTTTTCCGAAGACGGCCGTCAGGCTTCATCGGCGATGTGCTGGCTTCGGAGGCAATCCTGATGAAAAAGAGCATCAACCCGCCCGGCGTGCGCCAACCTTTCGGCCATTACAGCCATGGCCTTTACGTGCCGCCAGGCGCATCACTGCTGGTCACCTCCGGGCAGCTCGGCATCGGGCCGGATGATGTGATCCCGCGTACAGTTACGGGTCAGGCCGAATTGTGCTTCGAGACGATCCGCAAGATCCTGGAAGAAGGCGGCATGAGCTTTGCCGATGTCATCCGCATCAATGGCTATGTCACCATGCGTGAGGATTTTCCGGCCTATATGGAAGTGCGCGACCGCTATACGTCTGATCCCCTGCCGGTCTCGACCCTGCTGGTTGTCGGCGGCTTTACCCGTGCAGAATTCCTCGTCGAAGTGGAAGTCACAGCGGCAAAGGTGCTTTGAACGGAACTGATGAGGCGCCGCTTCGGGCGTCTCAGCCTGCTGACAAAGTCGTTCAGATTGCCTGTTCGGGGTGGAATGGCCGCCCCCTCCGTCGTCATCCCCGTGCTCGTTGTAAAGCCCGGAGACATGCCTGACAGTTATTCGTCTTTGTTGAGGTCGATTAGGGCGACCTGGTTTGCTGCGAAGAACACGCCATGTTGGCCGTCGATTTCGAGGGGCCTGATGGCAAGGGTTTCCCCTTGAAAGGCCTTCGGCACACGCCATGCCTTGCCGTTGAATGCGACATAGGCCTTTGTGCTGCTGACCCGCCTGACGATTTCGCCTGGATCATAGACGGGCTCGGGAACAGTGGCGGGAAAGCTTCGGGGCGACGGGCTGTAGCGGCTTGCGGGCACGGCCATGGCGATGCCCTGATGCGGCCGATGATGGTTATAGAGTTCACGCCAGCGATCAAACGCCCTTTGCGCCTGCCTGAAGTCTGACAACGGTTGAAAGGCGAGAACTTCAGCCTTGAAACTGCGGTGGAAGCGTTCGTTCTTGCCGCGTCCCTGTGGATGGTAGGGGCGGGCGTGAATGAGCTCTATCCCCAGCTTGAGGAGCCAGACGCGCAAGCGTGTCCAGCCGTGCGGAACGCCGGTTCCCCAAGGGTTTCCATTGTCGGTATAGATTGCCATCGGCAGCCCGTGGTGATGAAAGATGCGTTCCAGCCGTCTGCGAACCGTCATCATCCGTTCGTCGGCGCAGGCCTCAAGCCCGAGGGCAAACCGCGAATGATCATCGAGGACGGTGAGCGGATGACACCAGTCTCCCGAGACGAGCTGAAAACGTCCCTTGAAGTCCATCTGCCACAGCAGGTTTGGCGCTTCGCGCTCGAAACGTCCATAGGCCGGGCCGGCGCCCTCAGGCGTTGCGATCCGCTTGTGTCGGACCAGGATGGCATGGACTGTCGACGCCGCCGGCGGATCGATCCCCGCTCGTTCCAGCCGGCACGCAATCTTGCGGGCGCCCCAGGCCGGATGCGCATCGCGCACCTCAAGCACAGCCTGTTCAAGCGCCTGATCGGTGCGCCGCGGACTGGCATGCGGCCGCCGCGAGCGATCCTGCATCCCCTCGCAGGCCCTGAAACGCTTCAGCCAGACATAGCCCGTCTGGCGAGAAATCCCGAAACGTCGGCACAATTGCGAAACATTCGCGCCCTCAAGCGCACAAAGCCGGCAAAACTCCAACCGCTGATCCACCAAAGACTTCGTCTCCCACCCCATCCGAACCTCCCAGATTGCAATCCGAGAAGTGTCAGGCATGTCTCCGAACATCTGTCAGGTATGTATCAAGGCCGTACACTCGTCACGGGGATCCAGATTCATAAGGCATTGAATAGAAAAGTTCTTTCGCCGCGCGGACGCGCGCCGGCTGGATGCCTGTGACCAGCACAGGCATGACGCCAGAAAAGGTGGCGAGGTTTTTCAGCAGCCTGAGGCGCCCCTTAGGGCGCCTTTTCATCATAGTGCCAGCGTCCAGATCTTTGCCGAGGCAATATTGCCCTCGCGGATCCTGAGTGAATGGACGGGGTCGAAGCCGGCAATGCGCTTGGTTCCGGTCCAGCGGCCATTATCGGCGAAGATCTCGATTGACCCGATATCAAGGAAAATACGCAGTTCGCGCGGCCTGGCGCCGGGGGCGACATAGTCTGGCTTCGGCTGATGCGTGTCGTCGTGATAGGTGAGGCGCAGGCCATCACCGTCAAGCCGGAGAATGATTTCCAGATTGTGGTGGTAGAGATCAAGCTCGAAGGGCGCGTCGTCGTCATGGAGCGTGATGATGATCTCTGCCTGCCCCTGTTCCAGCTCCACCGCTTCGCCGCTGGCGAGAGCGCTCTCGTCGACCAGTGCGGCGCGCAAGGCTTCGACGCCAGCGATCGGCGGTGTTTTCAGCACACCGTCCTCGTAGACGATATTGCGCGGCAGCGTCATGGCCGTCGGGAAATCGATTTCCGGGCGGGCATCGGCCCAGTTGGCAAGCCAGCCAATGCCGACCGGCGTTCCGTGATCGAGAAAGGCCTGGAAGGCATAATTGTCGGCGATGAAATCCAGTTCCTGTTCGAAGTCCGGCGTGAATTGCTTGCCATCGAAATGGCCGACAGTGGCAGAGGTCAGGTTTTTGCGCCCCGTCACCGCGTCATGGCTGTGCATCAGACCGGCAATCAGCACCCAGTGGGTTGCCGGATCACCCGCAGGGCCGTCAAGCGGCAGCAGGCAGGGACATTCGATCACCTGGGTATTGAAGCGGCTGTCGGAATGCAGAATTGAGACAAATTCCCAGCCTGACGCCGCAGTGACATCGGCGGTTTCGTAGAGCAGCACGACACCGGCTTCGCCGCTGCGGCTGCCGAGCAGCATCTTCCAGTAGCCATCGGGCCCGCGGAACACATAAGGATCGCGGAAATCCTGGGTCAGGTTCTGGTCCGCCGGCCGCTCGCCGATCAGAAGCTTTGCCGCGCCGGCGAAGATCAGCGATTGTGAGGTCGCCATCATCTGGATTTCGCGTTCGGGCGCGCGTTCGATGACATGTTCGGTAAAGAAGACGCGAATACCGGCGCTGTCTTCGAGTGGAATGGCCGAGCCGGAAAAGGCGCCGCCGCGCCGGTCCGGCCGGTGGGTCAGGTCTTCTGACGGAAACAGGAAAATCGGCAGATGCCGCCAGTGGAGAAAGTCCTCGGAAATGGCGTGACCCCAATGCATGGTGTTCCATGTGAGGCCATGGGAGTAATGCTGGTAGAACAGGTGAGCCGAGCCGTTGAAGCGGCCAAATCCGTTCGGATCATTCATCCAGCCGAAGGGCGGACGGAAATGATAGCTGCCGGGGGCAGGCGCCGGTGCATTGGCGGCATGGGTGCGCAAAACCGTGATGCCTTCCTCAAGCACCGAGGCATCGGTGAACCAGTAGGCGACCGAAATCGTCGTGGTTTCGGGATCATAGGCACATTCCAGCTCGCCGCCATGGGGCATGAAGAACATTCGGAATTCATATTCCTCGGCATTTTCGACGAAGACATTGCCGAAAATCCGGTCATTGAGAGCGAGGCGAAGCTCGGCCGCCGCATGCGGCTGTGTCGCCTTGAGCCAGACGTGAAGCACGGCATTGACGGGGACATGGCCGCGGAGTTTCCGCAACCGGCTTTCGTCGACGATGAACTGATCGGCCATTCTCTTCCTTTCCGTCTCCCCTCCCACAAACGTTCAAGAGGCCCTGCCGTGGTTTGATGACGGCAGGGCCTCTTTAAGACCTAGTCAGATGACCCGCTTTGTAAAGGGCGGGCGCAAGAAAACTATCAGAAAGCTTCCATTTCCCGCTTCACCTTGGCGAGGAATTTCGCCCGTGTTTCCGGTGTGCAGTTGTTCATATCGTAATGGGCGAGGAACTTCGCCGGCGCACCAAGCTTCACCTGAACGCGGATCGCCCGCATGAACAGCTTCCGCGGCGGATCACCAGCGAGAAAGGCCCGCTTGCGGTCGCCGCCATAGGTGAAGACAGCGGCGATCTTGCGGATATGGCGTAGCGACGGCTGCACCTTGCCGTTTTCGATCGAGAAGTTGACACCCGGCAGCCAGACGCGGTCGAAATAACCTTTGAGAATCGCCGGGAAGCCGAAATTCCAGATCGGCGTGCAGATGACAAGCGCTTCCGCCGCCTTCAGCCGCTCGACATAACCTTTCACTGGTTCGGTGTTTTCCGGATAGGTGTGATAGCCCATCCGCTCCTCACGGGTCAGAACCGGCGAGAAATTTTCGGCATAAAGATCGCAATCATCGACCTCATGGCCGGCCGCCGTCAGGCTTTCGACCACCTGGCGGTGGAGAGCCGCGCCGTAGCTGGTCTCCACCGGATGCGAAAAGAGGACTAGAACGCGCATGCTATTCTCCGGTAACGGCGGTGATACCCTTGAACAGGTAGTTCTTGCCGGCCTTGAAATCGAATTCCGGGTCGTCCCAGGCAATCATCTTGCCGGGGTTCAGCAGACCCTTCGGATCGGTTTCCTTCTTGAATTCCAGCTGACGCTCATCTGTCTGCTTCATGCCGCCTTCTTCCAGCGTGTAGCGGTGCGGATTGAAGACCGGGCAGCCGTTTTCTTCGTGAATACGGATGATCTCTTCCAGGCGCTCCGGCGTGGTGTAGCGCACCAGCGGCAGGCCCGAGCACTGGATTGCGCCATCAAAACGCAGGAATTCCAGATGGCCGATTACCTCGTCGCCGAAGATTTCGCACATTTCCTGAACCTTGGCGACATGGCCGGGGCTCGGATACTGAACCTGAAGATAGGTGAAGTTGTCAGGCTCCATCTTCATCGCGCGCAGCGTCGTGTGGTTCCAGCCAAGCTCATAGGCGCGCGGCACGCCCTTGGTGTTCTCAGCCGTATCGGAACGGTAGCGGATCGTGCCGCCATGAACCTCGACCAGCGCCTTGAACGGCTCGATCGAATGCGGTGCTACCATGACGACCGAGATCGATTCGCCTTCTTCGAGGAAAGGCTTCAGCCGGGTGAAGTAGCTATAGGGAACCGGTGCCGCGATCGGCGCGATTTCCTTGGTGAGAATGCCGGTAGAGCTTGCCAGATGATCGGAGAAGCGCACGGCATCCATGAAGCTGTCATGGCCGACGATCACATCCACCCATTCATAGGCAGGTGCCAGCGGCATTTCCACTTCGGTGATGATGCCGTTGGTGCCATAGGCATGGGAGACCTTGAGCAGATCAAGCGAGGTCAGCTCCATCACCCGCGGTTCGGCTTCCAGTGTGACGATCCTGAGACGCAGCACATTGCCGAGGTCACGCAGACCGCCCCAGTGAACCGAGCCGACGCCGCCCGAACCACCGGCGATGAAGCCGCCGAGGGTAGCCTGACCGGTGGTGGAGGGGTGAAACCGCAGTTCCTGGCCGGAATGGGCCTTGGTCTGGCGATCAAGCTCGGCGCAGATGATGCCGGGTTCTGCAATGACGCGGCCAGGCTCGATCAGCTTGATCCGGTTCATTTTGGTCATGTCGAGCACGATGCCGCCGGACAGCGGCATGGACTGGCCGTAATTGCCGGTACCGCCGCCACGCGCGGTCACGGGCGCGTCATGCTTGAAGGCAACCTTCAGCACCTTGATCAGTTCGTCTTCATTTTCCGGCGAGATGATCAGGTCACCGGTCACATTTTCGAGCTGGGCCTTGAGGATCGGCGAATACCAGTAGAAGTCCCGGCTCTTGCGCAGAACCATTGCGGGATTGTCTTCGATGGCAATGCCTTCAAGTTCGGCCTTGATCTGCTGATAGTCAGTCATGTTCACTCATCCATGAGCGGGTCAAGTTCGCGATAATCCGGCAGGCTGCGGTCGATGCCCATGCCATTCCGCATCACGATGCGGTCAGCCTGCGGACGGGACAGAAACTCGCTCCAGCGCCGGGCGCTGAACAAGACGAGATCGGCGGGGCCGCCTTCGGCGATCACGCCGCGGTCGGCAACCCCCATGATTTCGGCCGGCGTGCGGGTCATGATGCGCGCGGCCTCATCGAGAGGGTGGTCGAGTTGAAGAATGCGAACCGCCTCACGAACGACTTCGACACCGTCGAGATCGCCATAGGCGTAAAAGGGGTCGCGGGTATTGTCGGAGGAAACGCAGGTTGGAACACCGGCGGCGGTCAGTTCCTTGAACAGGGTGACGCCGCGCCAGCGTGGTGTGCGGCCCGGGTGCCGGTCCTGCAGATACATGTTGCACATCGGCAGCGAGACGACTGAAAGACCGGCTTTGGCGACCACATCAATGGTGCGTTTCGCCGTTTCCTCATCCTGGCGCGCCAGCGAGCAGCAATGGCCAACCGTGACCTTGCCTTCATAGCCGTTGCGGATCTTGGCTTCGGCGATCTTTTTCAGCGTCAGCACTTCGCGTTCTTCGGTCTCGTCGACATGAAGGTCGATATCGAAACCGTTATCGCTTGCGGTGCGGAACATCTTGTCGAGCTGGGCGTCGAGATCGGGCAGCATCATGGTGACGCCGCCAAGCAGGCCGCCATGTGTGCGGATCACCTGAACGAGGTCGTCAAAAAATGGCTCGAAGATCATCTCGGTGGAGAAAAGCGCGACCGCCTGAAGCTCGATCCTGCCCTTCCATTTCTCGCGCATCGCGGAGAAGACCTCGAAGGAGATGCGGTGCTGCGGCGGCAGGCTGTCGAGATGGGTACGCAGAAGGGCGGTGCCGTGGGCATAGGCCGTCTTCAGCGAGAATTCCATGCGCGCGGCCACATCGTCCGCCGACCAGTTGGCCTCGCGGTCGAGTTTCACATTTTCCAGCGCGCCCATGAAGGTGCCATCGGGATTGCGGCGGCGCTCCCAGATATGGCCCTTGTCGATATGGGTGTGGAGTTCGGCAAAGCAGGGCCAGACCATGCCGTCGCGCAGATCGGCTGCGGGAAGTCCGGCATCAGCTGCGCCATAGGGCAGGATCTGTTCGATCCTGCCATCGGCGATGATGAGATCAGCCTTGATCAGACCTTCGCGGGCCGTGAAGTCATCGGCACCATTCACGGCAATTTTCGGCAATGTGCAATGCTTCAGCGCGAAACGACGCGCTGAAGGAAGTTCGACGAAATTCATGGACATCAGTTTTCCCGCTTGATGCTGCTCTCATGCCAGCGATGCAGGCTGAGCCAGGCGATGAAGGAGGTGAGCGCGAAGATTGCGACACCCAGCATGCCGAGCATGATCAGCGCTGCAAAGAGACGCGGAATGTTAAGGCGGAACTGTGCCTCCAGCAAGCGGAAGGCAAGGCCCGAGCCCGCGCCTGCAGAGCCGGCGGCAAATTCCGCAACGACAGCCGCAATCAGGGCAAGGCCGCCACCAATCCGAAGACCGGTCATGAAATAGGGCAGCGAGGCCGGGAGCTTCAGATGAATGAGCGTCTGCCAGCGTGAGGCGCCGTAGAGTTCGAACATATTGATGAGGTTGTGATCGACGCTCTTCAGGCCCTGCGCCATATTGGACAGGATCGGGAAGAAGGCGACGAGGAAGGCGCAGATCAGAAGCGCGACCTGGGTGGTCGGCGTATAGATCAGGATCAGCGGTGCGATCGCCACGATCGGCGTGACCTGCAGGATGACGGTGATCGGGTAGAGCGCCAGCTCCAGCCAGCGTGACTGGACCATGATCACGGCGAGGCCGACACCGCCGACAAGGGCGAGGAACAGCGAGATGAAGGTGATCTTGGTGGTGACCCACAGTGCCGGAGCCAGAATGCCCCAGTCCCGCACGAAGGCTTCGGCGACCAGCGTCGGGCCCGGCAGGATATAGGGCGGCGTCTGATAGATGATAACGATCATCTGCCAGACGAAGACGAGGAACAAGATAACCAGAACCGGAATGCCGATCTGCAGGATCATATCCTTGTTCTTGGTGAAGAAAGTCTGCTGTGGCCGCATGTTGACGGCTTCAATGGCTTGATCGCTCATCAGTGTTGTCCTCCGGCTGCCTGGATGGCGCCCTGCAGCGAGTGTGAAACCTTCTCGCAGGCGGCGCGATATTCTTCCGAGGTACGATAGTCTTCGTCGCGCTCGGCGCTGGTGACGAGCGGGAAGTCGTCAAAAACCTGGCCGGGGCGCGCGCGCATGACAACGATGCGGCTGGAAAGATAAGCGGATTCGAAAACGGAATGGGTCACGAAGATGACCGTGATGCCGGTCTCGCGCCACAGTTTCAGCACGTCGTCATTGAGGCGCTGGCGGGTGATTTCATCAAGGGCGGCAAAGGGCTCATCCATCAGCAGCAGCTTGGGCTTGGTCACAAGCGCACGGGCGATGGAGACGCGCATTTTCATGCCGCCGGACAGTTCACGCGGATAGGCATCGGCAAAGTCCTGCAGACCGACGGTCTTCAAGACCTTTTCGATTTCCGGTGCTGCGGCAGCCTTGGTGATGCCGCGCAGCTTCAGCGGCAGATAGACATTGCCGAACACCGTCTTCCACGGCATCAGCGTCGGTTCCTGGAAGACAAAGCTGATATCGCCTTCAGGACGGCCCTTGGAGGAAATGCGCGAGCTCGGCCAGTCGATCGTGCCCGTTGTGATATCGCCGAGTGCCGACATGATGCGCAGCGCCGTTGACTTGCCGCAGCCCGAGGGACCGAGAAGGCTGATGAACTGACCGCGTTCCACGGTGAGCGACATATCGTTGAGAGCGAGCGTTCCGTTGGAGAAAACCTTGCTCACATGCTCCATCTTGACCAGCGGTTTGGCGAGCGATGGAGGAGTAGTATCCGCAAGTGCGGCGCCTGTTTGCGACATTCGCTTCGATCCGGTTTCTTGGGCGTTGCTGGAGCCGGCCCGCAATATGGTGCGGGCCAGCGGCGTTCAGATGGGAAGAATTACTTCTTCAGGTCCATACCGACCTTCTTGCAGACGAAGTCCGTATCGTAGGCTGCGGTGTAATCCGGGCCTTCCTTGACAACGCCGGCCTTGACCATGTCAGCGATGAAGCCGTCATAATGGGCCTTGGTCAGGCAGCCGATGCCGCCTTCGTCAGCGTCACCGGATTCAACGATGCCATATTCCTTCATCTTGGCGATGGAATATTCGATCTGACCATCCGTCATGTCCGGATTGTCCTTCTTGATCAGCTCGTTGGCAGCGGCGTTGTCGCCGTAGAGGTAGTTGTACCAGCCCTCAAGCGAGGCATCGATGAAGCGCTGAACCAGATCCGGGTTTTCATCAACCAGCTTGGTTCGGGCCGTGATCGTTTCGGCATAGGGCGAGTAGCCCTGGTCGGCGAGAAGGAAGACCTTCGGCTCCCAGCCGGTCTGCTTCTGGATCTCATAGGGTTCCGAGGTCAGGTAACCCTGCTGGGCAGCCTTCGGATCGGCGATGAAGGGGGCCGGGTTGAAGGTGTAGGGCTTGTACTGGCTATCGGAGAAGCCTTCGAAGTTGGCCTTCATCCATTCGAAATAGGACAGGAAGCCGTCCTTGCCCATCAGAATGGTCGGAAGCGTTGCCAGATCTTCGAACTTGTCGATGCCCTGATCGGGATGGGCCATCAGGATTTCCGGGCTTTTCTGGAAGATCGCGGCGACATCGACGATCGGGATACCCTCGGCGACGGCGTTCAGATTGGTCAGCGGCGTGCCCATGAAGAAGTCGATCTTGCCGGCGATCAGGAGCGCGTTGTTGGCAGCCTGCGGGCCACCCTGAACGATCTCGACATCAAGGCCGTATTTTTCATAGGTGCCGTCGGCAACGGCCTGGTAGTAACCGCCATGTTCGGCTTCGGCGAGCCAGTTGGTGCCGAACTTGACCTTGTCGAGCGCCATTGCCGGGCTGGATACCGCTGCCATTACGGCAACGGTTGCTGCTGCGCCAAGCAAACTGGTTTTCGAAAAAATGGACATTTAGCTATTCCCCTTCGCTGTAACGGTGTCACGAAATTGACGATCCGAAAGTCTATTTGAGCGACTGGACTGCGCCTTGAGAAGCACCAAAATTCGTTCACATCGCTCTCTTTTTTGCACCAATTGGTAAAATGAAGCTTTTGTGTTCGTTCTGCGTAAAAATTGAACAGCACCTGCTTAATTGCTGGGTTCTTTGAGGTCGTATCAGCCCGATTTTCCTTTGAAAACTATGCCGATCGCCGCATTTACGTGCTGAGATGTCGCAGCAGAAACACAGTATGTCTGAAGTCGAATGGTGAAAATACAACCTATGAAAAGTAAACATATGTCGATGATCTGTAATGCGTGTATTTTTAGTCAGGATAAATGCTCCGGCGAGATGGAAGCCCCGGAGGCCGGGCGTGATAGCGATGTCGCAGCGCGTCGTCATGCGCTTAGGCAGTGCACGCAAAATGTGATCGATCTGTTACGGTTTCAGATCGGCGCCGACATTTTTGCAGACGAAATCGGTCGTATAGGCCTTGGTGAACTCGACGCCGCTTTCAAACAGGCTGACAGCGGCCATTTCATCGTAGAATTTTTTGTAATGTGCGTCTGTCATGCAGCCGATACCGCCTTCATCGGCATCGCCCGATTCGACCAGGCCATATTCCTTCATCTTGGCGATCGAATAGGCGAGCTGCTCGTCCGTCATGTCAGGATTGTCTTTCTTGATCAGGGCGTTGGCGGCGCTGTTGTCGTGATAGAGATAGTTGTACCAGCCGATGATCGTCGCGTCGACGAAGCGCTGGACGAGATCCGGGTTCTCTTCCACCAGCTTTTTCTGCACGGTTATGGTTTCCGAATAGGGCGAATAGCCCTGATCTGCCAAGAGGAAGACCTTGGGCGTCCAGCCGGCCTGCTGTTCGACAGCGAAGGGTTCCGAGGTCAGATAGCCCTGCTGGGCCGACTTCGGGTCTGCAATGAAGGGGGCCGGATTGAAGGTGTAGGGCTTGTACTGGCTGTCGGAGAAGCCCGTAAAATTGGCTTTCATCCATTCGAAATAGGATAAAAAGCCGTCCTTGCCCATCAGGATAGTGGGCAGCGAGGCGAGATCTTCGAATTTTTCGATGCCCTGATCGGGGTGCGCCATCAGGATCTGCGGATCCTTCTGGAAAATCGCGGCAACGTCCATGATCGGAATATCTTGGATAATCGCGTTGATCGAACCCTGCGGCGAGCCCATGTAGAAGTCGATCTTGCCAGCAATCAGCAATGCGCTGTTGGCCGCCTGCGGGCCGCCCTGGACGATCTCGACATCAAGGCCGTATTTCTCATAGGTGCCATCAGCCACCGCCTGGTAGTAACCGCCATGTTCGGCTTCGGCGAGCCAGTTGGTGCCGAATTTGACCTTGTCGAGCGCCATTGCCGGCGCGCTTGCGGCCAATAGGGTGAGAATGGCCGTGGCCGAAAGGGCCGCTGCCTTTGTATGTCTTATCATTCCGCTGTTCCCCGTTATTGTCTGTTGGAATTGATTATCAGCAAAATCATATGAACGTTTTGCGTGCGTCTTGGGAAGTGCCTGAAATCGAGCGAGACGATGCTTTTTTTGCAGCTGTCGCGAAATTGCGCTAAGCATGCGCGGACACGTGCCAAAGAGGGTCGCGGGTGCTGACATGCTGCATTCCAGAAAACTGCAATATATTGATGAAATCGCCCGTTGTGGCTCCATCAGAAAGGCGGCGGCGCGGCTGAATGTGGCCTCGTCTGCGGTCAATCGACAGATCCTTGCGCTGGAGGAAGAACTGGGAGCCCCCCTGTTTGAACGCCTGCCGCGCGGATTGCGGCTGACGGCGGCCGGAGAGATGTGCGTCGAACATATCCGCGAAGTGCTGAAGAGCTATGAAAAGCTGGAAAGCCGGATAAGGGCGCTGAAAATGCCGCAGGCCGGCAAGGTGACGCTGGTGACCACGGTGGGGCTGGCTGCCGGGCCGCTGCCAGAGGTGATTGCCCGTTTTATCCGAAACAATCCGCGTGTGCGGATCAATCTGCGCTCCGATGGTGGAACGACGACGATTGCCATGGTGCTGACCGGCGATGTGGATATCGGGCTCGGCTTCAACATTCCGGCAACGCCCGGCATCCGGGCGCTTGCGTCCTTTGATGTGCCGATCGGCGTCGTCATGCCGCCGGATCACCCGCTGGCGTCGGCCGAAAAGGTCAATCTTTCGGATGTGGTGCAGGAGCCGCTGGTGCTGGCACAATCGGGCACCAGCCTGCGCAATGTCATCAATCTTGCGCTGTCGCCTCTGTCGCTGCCGATTGAGCCGGTATTGGAAACCAATGCCTCGGAGATGCTGAAGCTGCTGGTGAAGGCGGGAACAGGGCTGACCTTCCTCAATCCGCTGGATGTCTATTCGGAATGCAGGCGCGGCGAGCTGGTTTTCCGGCCGCTCGCCGATGCCCATATGCGCCATCAGCCAATGAAACTGTTTTCGCGGTCGCGGGCACCACTTGATGCCGCGACCAGCCTTTTCGTTGATTATCTTTTGCAGGAGCTGGTCGCGATGATCGAGGAATTGCAGCAGCAGCAACATCTGCCGCCGCCAGCGCAATAAAGCCTCTCGCCAGCCTCAGGCCGGGCTGTAAAGCTTGTCGAGCGGGTAGGATTTCAGATCATAAAGCAGTTCGATCACGCCGGTGATCTGGTGGGCGCAGATGGCCTCTCCCTTTTCCACGGTGGCGATCGAAGCATTGCCGAGCGCGCCGTCAGGGTTCAGGTCATGGGCGATCCAGGCAAGCGTATGTGGCGGGGTCGGCTGAAGATGTTTGGTATTTTCCTTCTGCCACTTGGCAAGCGAAACGAAATCCTTGGCATGGTCCATGCTGACCAGTTCCGGGCGGAACTTGAGCATGAGCGATGTCTCGACCTCACCGCCATGGATGCCGAAAGTGCGCTCATCTTCGCTGATCAAGCCTTCCGGATGGCCGAACCGGCCCCATTGCGTAGCGACCACGGCCATCTGGTAGCGCACGCGCAATTCGCGGGCGACGATGTTCATGACGTCAAGGTTGCCGCCATGGCTGTTAATGATCACCATCTTGCGCAGGCCGGCTGCGGCAACCTTCTCGCCAATTGTGGTCCAGGCCTGGATCAGCAATTCTGCCGGCAGAGACAGGGTGCCGGGGCCGTAAATATGCTCATTGGCCTTGCCGACTTCCTGAACGGGCAGCACCAGCACGTCGAGGTCTTCCGGCAGGCGCGCCTGAAGCGCATCCAGCATGCCGCGGGCGATCGCCACATCCGTCGCAACGGGAAGGTGCGGGCCATGCTGTTCGGTGGAAGCGACCGGCAGAACCGCAATTGTCGTATTCGGGTCGAGCGCTGCAAATTCGCGGCTGATCAGTTCGTTCCAGTAAAATCGTTTTGCCATGGTTCCCTACCGCATTGAGGTTCTGTCCGCCCCGGCAGGCGTGCCGGACCGGGTAAATCGGAGCGTTTTTGCGTCTGATCAAGGCTTAGGGAAAATGCAGGGCGGACAAAAGCATCGTTTTGCGCTCCGCGTGATGCCAAATAGAGAGCAGAATCGCAAATGCTCCTATCGGGAGATCCAGGCCGGCGCATCGCCGATAGCAAAAACCCGCCGGCATTGCCGGCGGGCGATTGATGAGACAGGGTCAGAGGGCCTGCCTCTGGTGGTCTCCTGCGGATCAGTTGCTGCCGCTGGTGATGTCTCCAAGCGCCTGCCATTCCTGAATGGCGCGGTCGAAGATCGCTTCACCGGTCGTGCCCTTTTCGAGCGTCAGCAGTGCGCGCCGGCCATTTCTGTAAGTGACCGGAATGTCGATCCAGTTACGGTCTTGCAGCAGGGTCAGGTTCTGGTTGCGCGCCTGATCGAAATCATTGAGAGCGACCATATAGAGATTGTCGGTAATCTTGGCCGAAACCGCCACCAGCGGATCACCACGGGCTGCTTCGGTTTCCTTCAGCGAGATGCGCTGCAGATTGTCGATGGCGCCGCCATCGAAACCATCGCCAAGATCAAACGAAATATCGAT
The DNA here is from genome assembly GCF_006516955.1 of Martelella alba. GTDB lineage: Bacteria > Pseudomonadota > Alphaproteobacteria > Rhizobiales > Rhizobiaceae > Martelella > Martelella alba. The sequence goes on along the minus strand of NZ_VHLG01000004.1, from coordinate 186,943 downwards.
CAGATGGCTGGCCGGAAGCGAGGGATCATCATTGCGGCGAATGGTGATCGTACCGGAAAGCTTGGCATCAGGAACGCTCATCTTGCCTTCGATCACCGGTTCAGGGACCGATGTATTGTTGTTCTGCTGCTTCAGGTTCCATTCCACAGTACCCTGGAAGGCCGACGGCACGGACTGGCCGAGCTGTTCTTCATATAGATACATTTTCTGGGCTGAGCCAACCGGTGGAGCCGGCGTCGTCGATGTATCCGTTCCCTCAGGCACAGCCGAGGCACTCGGCGTGGTCTGTGCCGCAACGCTCTGCGTGGTGCCGCTGCCTGAGCCTTCTGCGGGCAGCCCCTCATCAACCTCGTTGCCATCGGGCAGCAGGCGCTGCGTATAAGGCTTGTCGATCGTGCCGCCTTCGCTGGCAGCAACTGTGGGCGTATCGTCGGAGGTGGCAGGGCTTGATGCCGCCGGTGCTGCCGTTTCGGTGGCAGGCGTGCCTTCACCGCTGGCAACAAGACTTTGCAGCTGGTCGCGGTGCATCCAGCCGAAATATCCGCCAATGCCAAGCGCTATCACGACAACCAGGGCAATAACCGGCAGAAGCATCCGGCGCAGAATGGATTTGCTCCGGCCGGGCTCGTCGTCATCATGCCACGGCGTGTCGTCGTCTTCGTCATCAAGATCGTCAAAATCCGGATGGGTGCCACCGGGTGCCAGACCAAGAATGGTATCGACATGGTCCCATTCTGCGTTTGAGGCAGGGCGTGCCGGCGGCGGAGGGGCCAGTGGGATCGACCCGGCCATATAGGCACTGTCGAAGCTGTCGTCTTCCGCGTCATTTCGCGATGCAGATTTTGGCTGCGAAGCATGACGCTGCGGCGTTTCGGGCTGCCAGCCATCGTCATCGGATGGCGCATCGCTTTCATCCGTGCCGCCCCAGCCTTCATCCTGGCTCGGCGTTAGCGGTGCACGCGCCAGCGGTTCGCTCATGCTGCGCGCGTGATGCCCCTGGCCGAAAATATCTTCTTCTTCAACAGGTTCCGGCGAAGGCGGCGGTGCTGGCACTGAGCGGCGACCATCGAAGTCATAATCCTCGCCCTGGTCCTCCGGCTCGGGGGATGGCTCTTCCTGTTCCGGAGCCGCTGCGGGTTCTTCCCATACGTCGCGGTGCTGTGCAGGCCAGGATCTTTCCGGCGTTCGCGATGGTGGCGGTTCCTGCCATTGTTCAACCGGCTCCGGCTGCGCTTCCGGCTCGATGCGTTGCACAGGCGGGGCGGGTGCATATTGTTCCGGCGCCGGCGGGGCCTTTGGGGGGGCGGGGGCTGGCGCGGGTACGGGCATTTCGGCCACGGGCGGCGGCGCATCGTCAGGTGCGTCAATCACCTCATCTTCGCCAATCGCCTCGGCAAATTCGCTCTCAACCTCGGCGATCGCCGTGTCAATCTTGTCGATTTGCCGTTTCATCAAGGATTCGGGAGGCTTTGGAGACATGTTCTCCAATTGCCTGATCACTGCGGCCCGCGCTTTTTCATAAACGCGCGCGCGCAGTTCGGGCGTGTTTTCCGGTAATCCTTCTACCGCCCGCCGAATGACTGAAGCGAAATCCGCCATGCATAAACCCCAATTGCCCGGTTACGGGCCGGAACAATAATCTGACTATGTCTAGTCTTCAAATGGATCGGTGACGAGAATCGTGTCGTCCCGTTCCGGACTGGTGGAAAGAAGGGCAACCGGCGCGCCGATCAACTCCTCGATCTGGCGAACATATTTGATCGCCTGCGCTGGCAGATCGGCCCATTTACGGGCGCCAACGGTCGATTCCTTCCAGCCTTCTAGGGTGATGTAGACCGGCTTGACGCGCGCCTGATCGCCCTGGCTTGCCGGCAGGCTTTCCAGTGTTTTACCGTCCAGCTCATAGCCGACGCAGATCTTGATTTCATCAAGACCGTCGAGAACATCCAGCTTGGTCAGCGCAATGCCGGTAATGCCGTTGGTTGCGACTGCCTGGCGCACCAGAACGGAATCGAACCAGCCGCAGCGCCGCTTGCGCCCGGTGACTGTGCCGAATTCACGACCGCGCTCTCCCAGAAACTGACCGACCTCATCGGTGAGTTCGGTCGGGAAGGGGCCTTCCCCAACGCGGGTCGTATAGGCCTTGGTGATGCCGAGAATATAGCCGAGCGCGCCCGGACCCATGCCGGACCCGGCCGCAGCCTGACCGGCGACCGTGTTTGACGAGGTGACGAAGGGATAGGTGCCATGATCGATATCGAGCAGGCTGCCCTGGGCACCTTCGAACAGGATACGCGCACCGCGACGGCGCTCCTTGTCGAGCAGCAGCCAGACCGTCTCGCGGAAAGAGAGCACCCGATCAGCGACCGATGTCAGTTCTTCCATGATGGTCTCATGGCTGACTTCCGGTGCACCAAAACCGCGACGCAGTGCGTTGTGGTGTGTCAGAAGGCGATCGACCTTGGCCGGCAGTGTTTCGAGATTGGCCAGATCCATCAGCCGGATCGCCCGGCGTCCGACCTTGTCTTCGTAGGCCGGGCCGATACCGCGGCGTGTCGTGCCGATCTTCGTGCCGCTGTTGGAGGCGGCGTCTTCGCGCATGCCGTCAAGCTCGCGATGAAGTGACAGAATCAACGTTGCATTATCTGCGATCCGCAGGTTTTCGGGTGAAACCTTGACGTTCTGGGCTTCCAGGCGGCCGATTTCGGCAATCAGTGCATGGGGATCAACGACAACACCATTGCCGATAACTGCGAGTTTTCCGGGTCGTACAACACCGGAAGGCAAAAGCGAGAGCTTGTAGCTCACACCGTCAATCACCAGCGTATGACCGGCATTGTGGCCACCCTGATAGCGCACGACGATGTCGGCACGCTCCGAAAGCCAATCCACAATTTTACCCTTGCCCTCGTCGCCCCATTGCGAGCCGACCACCACAACATTCGTCATTTTACCTACCTATAAGGACCGTCTGTCCCGGATACTGAAAACGTGCGCATGTATAAAGACCTGTGTCCAAGAATGCGACTCTTTCAAGATGACCCGGCTATGTTTTCGCGTGACAATGGCACAAGCGGCAGTCTATTCGAAGGCCGGAAACAAATAAAAACACACCTTTGGCGGCATTTCAGGCGCGGCCATCGCGGGCGGGAGCGAATCATCCATGCAGATCAAGGCCTATAGTCTGTTGACGATAACCACGCTTTTGTGGGCGGGCAATCTGGTTGCGGGCAAGCTTGCTGTCGGTCATGTGTCTCCGATGATGCTCAATGCATCGCGCTGGGCGATCGCGGCCATTGCCGTCACGATTTTCTCACTGCCTCAAATCCGCCGGGACTGGTCTGTCATCCGTGCCAACTGGTTGCTGCTGCTGGCTTATGGCGCGATCGGCTTTTCGGCTTTCAACGCATTTCTCTATTCCGCGCTGAAACATACCGGCGCCATCAATGGCGCTGTTGATCAGGCGGGCATTCCACTGATGATCTTTCTGCTCAATTTTGCGCTGTTCAGAATCAAAGCCAGCGTCGCACAGCTTTTTGGCTTCTTCTTGACCCTTGTCGGCGTCGTTATCGCCGTAACCCACGGACAGCCAGCCGACCTTGCCCGCCTCACCATCAACTTCGGGGATTTTCTGATGGTGATGGCTGTCCTGTGCTATTCGCTTTACACCGTCTCGCTGCGGTGGAAACCGAAGCTGAACTGGCGATCCATGATGATGGCTTGTTGCTCCGGCGCTTTCCTTGCTGCCCTGCCCATGGTTTTCATCGAAGCCAGAAGCGGTGAACTGCAGGTGCCGACGGATATGGTCGGCATTCTCGCCGTCATCTATACCGGGCTGCTGCCGTCGCTGGTTTCTCAGGCGCTTTTCATTCGCGGTGTGGAATTGATCGGTCCCAACCGCGCCGGCCTGTTTATCAACCTGATTCCCGTCTTTGGTATTCTTTTGGCTGTTTTCCTGCTTGGTGAAGAGCTGCAACTCTTTCATATTGTTGCGCTTGCCCTTGCAATTACAGGTATTGCAATTGCCGAGAAAGGTAAGCCAAAGGAGGCGTGACAGGCTTTTTTTTGATTTTGGTAGCGCTGTCTGTCATTGAGACCTGAATTTCGGGTACTAATTTGTTCACTCACCGTATATGAGCGAACTATGAACAAAGGTTTCAGTTGATGATTTCGGTGCCGGCATTGAACGGGCCAGATGTTGCAGGCATTTGCCAGTCGCGTCGGAATACAGGAGTATTGGTTTGAACCATATATCGTTGCCTGGATGTATGTCTGACATGTTCGTCTTGGGAGGCCGATGGTGAAGGCGAGAGTGCAGTTCTGGCGCTGGGCCGCTCTTTTAGGCTTTGTTTTTGCTGTGTTATTTTCAGCTGCGACATTTTGGCGTGAATTTGAGGATATCCTGTCCCCGGATGCGTCCGAGCCGATTTACGGTACGGCCCTTCTTTCGGGGCCGCTTGCTTTTGCACCGTCGTCCCGCTCCAAGAAGGCGGTGTTGCAACGCTGCTACAACGTATTGCAGCGCCGGTCCGGCTATGCCGCAACCGAGGAGCAGGTCAATCAGCTCGCTGCGAACTGCGTTCAGACGGCTGCAGCGATTGACGATGTTATGCCCTCGATGAGTTTTGCCCGGTTCGTTGGCTCCTATGCTGCTATGATTGAGGGCAATGTCGAGTTGTCCAACGCGTTGTTGAGCGAAGCTTTTGCACTTGGTCCCAACGAGGGCTGGCTGGCAAACCAACGGCTTTGGTTCGTGGAAACCTATCGTGATCAGATGTCGCAGGAGAACCTTGCCTTGGAAGACAAGGATATTGCGCTTCTTGCAAGTACCTACAATGGCAGCAATATGCTGGCGCGCCGCTATGTCGCCAACGAAGCATTCCGGGCGCGCGCGGTGGATATTGTCGAAACGCTTACGCAGACAGAACAGAGGCGTTTTCTCACTCGTGTCAGGGTCCTTGCAAAAGAGCAATCCGGTCAATGACTGGGGATGGCAGAGCTTGTAGATATGGGGCAGGAAAAATCGAAAATCGCACATGAGTAAGAGAAAATCCAAACCAAGCCGTCAGGCGCGGTCCGTGTTGAACAACCGGACACTTTTCTTTTTGGCTGTGCTGCTGCTGGTTACGCCGCTCATGCTGGGCGGGAACCGCCCGGCAGTATGGGCGCTGGATGCCACCGTAGTCTTCGGGTGGATGGTGCTCTACGTGTGGCGCGTCATGCGCTATGACATAACACCACGTGTACTGCCGTCACAATTCCCGTTGATTGCGGGGCTTTTCTTCGCCTTCGCGGCCTACTGTCTGGTTCAGGTCATGCCTGTGTTCTCTTTTTTGTCGAACAACATACTGGCCTTTCCTTCCGGTTATGGCGGCGGCGACACAATTTCCGTTGCCCCGGGGGATACCTTTCTGGCGCTCCTGCGCTGGCTGACATATGGCTCCGTCTTTTATCTGGTGCTGCAGATTGCGGCCAATCCGGGGCGCTCGGCATTCTTCACCAGGGTTCTGTTTGCCATTATCGTCGCCCACGCCGTTTATGGCCTGCTTTTGCGGTTCCAGTTCGGCGACAAGATCCTTTTCGTACATAAATGGGCCTATACCGGATCGGTGACAGGCGGTTTCGTCAATCGAAATTCTTTTGCCACCTTCCTGGCCTTTGGCGTCCCGCTGGGAGCCGCGCTTATCGGAACGCGGGTGTCCAAATATCGGCGCGATGGCGGACGCAAGCTGATTGATCTGCTGACCGCGCGCGACGGGGTCATCCTATATGTTGTGGGCCTTCTTCTGGTCGTTATGGCTCTCGTCGCGACGGAGTCGCGCATGGGCAATATCGCGGCCTTTTTGGGCGGTATCGTGACCTGTGCAATCATGGCGGCCAATTTCAGATCTGCTGTCACGACACGCAGTATCGTTGGTCTTCTTGCTGTTCTGCTGGCCGCCTTTGGTCTCGTGGTCGCGTTTTACGGCTCTTCACTTGTGGACCGCTTCAGTTATGACACCGCCTCGATCTCCGTTGCAGTTCGCGCGGCGCTTTATGAACAGACATGGCGAATGTTCATGGATCGTCCGCTGCTCGGCTTCGGTGGCAATGGCTTCGAATTTGCCTTTCCGCTGTTCCATCAGGATGCGTTGTCGGCAGACTATCTCTGGGATCTTGCCCACTCCACCTATCTGGCGCTGTGGAGTGAATATGGGTTGATTTTCGGGTCCATGCCGCTGGTCATCGTGGCACTTGTCTTCTGGCGTATTCTCCGATCTGACTTCTCTCTGGCCGAAGATCCTTCTGGTAGTATTGCTGCCATTGGCGTCATCGTAACGGCGGCTGTTCATTCGACTGTCGATTTCAGTCTCGAAATGGAGGGTGTTACCTTGCTGTTCGTGGCGATTCTTGCCAATGGTATTGGCGAAACACGATTGCCGCGTGAGCGCGACGCGACGGCGGAGGCTAAAGAATCCTGAATATGCAGTTTCTGGGCAAGTTGTTCAAAAAGAAGCCGGAGCAGATTGCTGGCAGGCGCCATATGGTCTTTGATAAAGTGCCGGCTGCGATTTTCGCCATCGGTGATGTTCACGGCTGCATTGATCTTGCCCGTCAGATGGAAGCTGAAATTGCTCACGCAGCGCAGAATATTGCCGGTGAAACCTGGATTGTCTATCTCGGGGACTATGTCGATCGCGGGCACGCAAGTGCACAGATGATCGACTTCCTGATGGCGCGACAGCAGGCGGGGTTGCGCAGATTGTGTCTGGCCGGTAATCATGAAGAGCAGATGCTCTCTTTCATGCGGCGGCCGGCGAGTGATCATCACTGGCTTAATTTCGGTGGTGAAGAGACGCTTAAATCCTATGGTGTTCAGGATATGCAGCGTGCGCGGAAGCATCTTGATACTGTTGTTGCCAGCCATATTCCGGAAGAACATGTCGATTTTCTTGAGGGGCTGCCATCGATGATCAGGTTTCCCGGTCTGTGTTTCGTGCATGCCGGCCTGAAACATGGCGTTGCGCTCGAAGATCAGGTCGATGCCGATCTCCTGTGGATCCGGCCGGATCGCGAGGAAGCCGAACATGGTGGTCCCGTGACGGATGGGCCTGTCGTTGTCCATGGGCATACGCCTGTCAAGCAGGTGGAGCGGATCGGCAATCGCATTAACCTGGATACCGGTGCCTATTTTTCCGGTCGCCTTTCCTGTCTGAAACTTTCTTACGGCAAGCCCGATGCCGTGCTGGAGGTTGGTGGCAGTGGTTCTTGATAAGAGTTTACTCCGCATCGGATTCTGGTATTGAATGTTGCTTATGTAAATTTTTTCCAGAATTATCCTGTCATTACCTTTTCGAAACGTTGAGTGCATTATGGATAATGAAATTGATATTCGCAGCTTGGTAGCCATGATCAGGCGGCAGATCTGGCTCATCCTGTCAGTGGTCATTGGCATAACGGTAATCACTTCAGCCGCTGTTTACTCAATTACACCTAAGTATTCGGCGACCGCACTTGTTTTTGTCGATACGAGTTCGAAGAATCTGCTGGATCCGCAGACCTCTTACAGTGCTGCATCGGGTGATAATGCCAGGGTTGAATCCGAGGTTAAGATCCTCTCCTCGAATAGTGTGCTCCTGCAGGTAATCAATGATCAGAACCTTGTTCAGGATCCGGAGTTCGGTGTTCATATCTCCCTTATGCAAAGGGTTTTGAGCAAGCTCCACCTGTCAGACGCCAGTTCCGTTCAGGGCCCCGACGCCCTGTCCAAGGTTCTCAACCGTTTCAAGACGGCCGTTTCTGTCAGCCGAAGCGGGTTGACCTATCTGATTTCGGTGACCGTCACGTCAACGGATCCGCAAAAGGCTGCGACGCTGGCCGATGCTGTGGTCGATGCCTATATCAAGCAGCAGGTGCAGGCCAAGATTTCTTCGGTCGTTGCCGCACGTGACATTATCCAGTCCCGTGTATCGACGGCTAGCCAGGCCGTTGTTGAAGCCGAGAAAAAGCTTGATAACTATATTCTCGACAACATTGACAGCCTGCAGGATGAGACGGGCTCTTCCGATCTTGCTGCCCTGCGCGATCAGCTCAATACCCTTTCAAAGCAGAGCAGTGACGACCAGTCGCGTCTGGAAATCATTAACCGCAGTCTTGGCACCAGTGATTTTTCGACGCTTGTTGCTTCGCTGCAGACGGAGGCGGCTTCGGCGCTTCAGGGTCAGTGGCAGCAGGTCAATGCCGAGCTTGGCGATGCTCCGCAAAACAGTTCACGCGCCGTTGATTTGCGGGCTGAGCTGGCCAAGATCGAGAATTCGCTGAAGGAACAGGCGCAAAATACCGCGAGTGATCTTCGCAATCAGATCAGCGTCCAGCAAACGCAATCGGAAGATCTGCGTTCGCAATTGCGCAGTTCCGTGCTGCAGAGTGACCTGCCGCCCGAAGTCCTGACGGAAATTTACGGCCTCCGCCAGTCGGCTGATATCGCCCGTACGCAATATCAGAACCTGCTGTCGCGTCAGCAGGAACTCGACAACCTTTCGTCGCTGCAGATCGCCGACAGCCGCATTGTTTCGCGGGCGATGATCCCGGCCGGCCCATCCTATCCCAACAAGCAGCTTATCTTTGCTGCTGCTCTGCTGCTGTCGTTCGGTATTGGTCTGGGGCTTGCCTTCATTCGTGAACACTATGTTGGCGGGTTTACCACCGAGGAGCAGGTGGAATCGGTTCTTCACCTGCCGCTGGCGACACTTACACCGCGTGAGAATTCCTCTGCGGGCAATGAAGATATGAAGGATGGCTCTGGCGGACGGACATCGCTCGCCAATCTGGTGGTTGAATCGCCGCTGTCGACTTTTGCCGAATCGATCCGGCGTGTGCGCGTCGCGATTGAACAGGCACAATATAACAAACGCAAGGCCGCACTCGCTGCCGGCCAGCCGACGGATCATGAAGACGGTCTTGGGACCATTGTCATGATGACGTCGGCTGTTCCTGGTGAAGGCAAGTCGACCATGTCGCTTTCTCTGGCACGGACCTATGCGATTTCGGGCAAGAAGACGCTTCTGATCGATTGCGACCTGCGCAAACCGAGTGTGCACCGTTACCTTGGCATGGAACCCAGCTCTGGTCTTGTCGATTTCCTGCGTGGCTCCTCGGCGGGATCTTCGCTTGCCAATCTCACGGTCACTGATCCGTTGACGGGGCTGACAGTGCTGCTTGGCAGCCGCCGGACCGACTTTGCCACCGATGAGCTCTTCATGGGCGAGCGTATCGCCAAGCTGCTCGAAAGCGCGCGTCGCCACTTTGACTTCATCATTCTTGATACGCCGCCGATTGAGCCGGTTGTCGACGGGCTGTATCTTGCCCGTTTCGCCGATGTCGTTGGATATGTCATCAAGTGGGCCAGCACCTCGCAGCAGAGCGCACGCCGTTCCACCAATGCGCTGCGGGCCAATATGAAGGATGACGGCTCGCTACTGGCGATCATGAATCAGCTGGAACGGACCAATCTGTTTGGCAACTACTATTACTATTATTCCGGCTATTATTCCGACTGATTGCTGGCGCCACAACGAAAACAGCAAAAAAGCCGCGGCGATTTCACGCCGCGGCTTTTTCATATGATCGATCGGGCTGAGGCTCAGGCCTCTTCCTCGCGCACGGCGCGCAACGCGCGTGCATTGGCCAGGACCTGCTTTTGAACCGCTTCCTGCACCTTCTCAAAAGCCCGGACCTCAATCTGGCGGACGCGTTCGCGGCTGATCGAGAATTCGGCGGAAAGCTCCTCAAGCGTTTCCGGGTTCTCACTCAGACGGCGAGCGGTGAAAATGCGTTTTTCGCGATCATTCAGCACATTCATCGCCTCAACCAGCATCTGCCGGCGGGTGTCGTGCTCGTCCTGATCTATCAGCATCTGCTCCTGGCTGTCGCTATCATCGACAAGCCAGTCCTGCCATTGCCCGGCATCGCCTTCGGAAGCGCGGATCGGCGCATTGAGCGAGGCGTCGCCGGAGAGGCGGCGGTTCATGGAGACCACTTCCTCCTCGCTCACATTGAGCTTGGTTGCAATCTCGCTGACCTGTTCGGGCTTCAGATCGCCATCTTCAATGGCCTGGATCTTGCCCTTCAGGCGGCGCAGGTTGAAGAACAGGCGCTTCTGATTGGCGGTGGTACCCATTTTCACCAGAGACCAGGAGCGCAGGATATATTCCTGAATGGAGGCCTTGATCCACCACATGGCGTAGGTTGCGAGGCGGAAGCCGCGTTCAGGATCGAATTTCTTCACCGCCTGCATCAGGCCGACATTGCCTTCGGAAACCACTTCGCCGATCGGCAGGCCATAGCCGCGATACCCCATGGCGATCTTGGCAACGAGCCTCAGGTGACTGGTGACAAGCTTGTGGGCAGCCTTGCGGTCATCATGTTCCTGAAACCGCTTGGCGAGCATGTACTCTTCCTGCGGTTCCAGCATGGGAAATTTACGGATTTCTTCGAGATAACGATTAAGGCCATTCTCGCCGGCACGGATGCTGGGAATAATATTGTTAGCCATGCAGAGACCCCTGTATGTTGAACCCCTATTTTCAAACGGAATGATTGAAGCTTCAGCAGGTTCCAAGGTTAGGCGCGTTCATGCGAACCGCGCGAAGGGAAATTCAGATATGGTGTCGCCGCTTCAATCTTTCAAGAGGCTCAGCTGGCGGTCCGGGCCTGCCTGAAAGCCTCACAAAGGGTTTCCATATCGGGTGGCAGCGGGGCTTCGAAGTGGATTGTCTCACCGGTTGCGGGATGTTCGAAGGCCAGCAGATAGGCGTGGAGCGCCTGGCGCGGAAATGCCGTCACCGCGATACGGGCCTCATCATCGAGCTTGTTGGCCTTGGTTTTGTAGCCGGCACCATAGGCCTGATCGCCGATCAACGGGTGACCGATATGGGCCATGTGGACGCGGATCTGATGGGTGCGCCCTGTCTCCAGCCGGCATTCAACCAGGCTTGCCGTGGCGGTTCCATCCGCCTTTTCACCGAAGCGCTCAACGACTGTGTAATGCGTGATGGCGAAATCGGCATCGGCGCTTTCAGCGGATTTGACGGCGCGGCGCACGCGGTCGCCACTGCGCCCGAGCGGTGCGTCGATCGTGCCGGTCAGGGTTTTCGGACGGCCCCAGACAAGTGCCAGATAGGCGCGCTCCAGCGGTCCGGTGCGGCCGTGATCGGCAAATTGCGCAGACAGCGACTGGTGGGCGCGGTCATTCTTGGCGACAACCATGACGCCCGTCGTATCCTTGTCGAGCCGGTGCACAATGCCGGGCCGTCTCACACCGCCGATGCCGGACAGCGTGTTGCCGCAATGATGGAGCAGGGCGTTGACCAGCGTTCCCGTCCAATTGCCAGCCCCTGGATGCACGACCAGCCCGGCCTGCTTGTTGAGTACGATCAGGTCGTCGTCTTCATACAGGATGTCGAGCGGAATATTTTCCGGCAAGGGGGTCGGGTCTTCCGGCTCCGGCACATCCAGCGCAACGGTTTCGCCCGGCTTCAGCTTGCGTGAGGGGTTGGTGCACACCGCGCCGTTGATGGTCACGGCCTGTTTGACGATCATGGCCTTGATCCGGCTGCGCGATACGGCGTCGCCCATCTGGCGGGAAAGAAACGTGTCAAGCCGCTCTTTCCCGTCTTCTTCGACGAGAAAGTCTTTTCTATTGGGCTCGGCTTGTTTAAAGGGGGCTTTATCCGTCATTTCTTTTCTGGACCTGACATTGAGGAACTGGCGCTTTTACGGCAAACAAGGCTCAAGGGCAATTGACTATGGCACATGATCGCAACGACGCCGAGGATGAAAAGCCGCTCGACCCGGCACTCGATATCGTTCGTCGCAAGATGTTGAGACTGCAGATTATCTCTGCCGTGATCATGATTGTCAGTCTGTTCGCGGTTTTTGGTGCCATCATTTACAAGATCTCCTCGCGCGCGGATGACACGGCTCCGGCCGGTCATGCGCTTGCCGTGCCTTCGGGGGCGCCGCTGGAATTTGTTGCACCACTGCCGGATGGTTTCAAGGTTGAGCAGGTTTCCTATGGTGATGGCTCCGTTACCTTTTTCGGTACCCGTGCCGATGGCAGGCAGGCCGTTTATATTTTCGATCTGACGACCGGCCGCATGGCGGCAACGGTTTCCATTCCCTGACGCCGTCATGCCTTTCGAGACGATTACGGATCCGGATGACGAGAGGGTTGCGCCGTTCCGTGCCATCCGCGAACGGGATCTTGTCGGCCGGCGCGGTCATTTCATTGTCGAAGGCACGGTGGTTCTTCGCGTCCTGTCTCAGGTTCATGGCCGGGTCTTTCGGGCAGACCGCATTCTGGTTCTGGAAAACCGTCTTTCCGGCATTTCCGATATTCTTGCGGACTTTCCGGCCGATGTACCCGTTTATGTCTGCGATGCAGGCGTGATGAATGCCATTGCCGGTTTCGATATGCATCGCGGTGTTCTGGCTCTTGGAACACGATCAGCCACCGCTGACCCCGTGCAGCTTGTTGAAAGCCTGCCTGAGGACGCGCTTGTCGCGGTGGCAATCGGTCTTTCCAATCATGACAATGCCGGAAGCCTGTTTCGCAATGCGACGGCCTTTGGCGCTGATGCCGTGCTGCTGGATGAAACGTCCTGCGATCCGCTTTATCGCAAGAGCCTGAGGGTTTCCGTCGGTTCGGTACTGAGGATGCCGTGGATAAGGGCTGGAAACGGGCAGAACCTGCTGACAATGCTGGCGGAGGCCGGTTTTCAGATCCTCACCCTGTCACCTGCCGGGGAAACGACGATTGATCACCTTCAGCCGTCAAGGCGTACAGCGCTGGTTCTCGGTACGGAAGGTGATGGACTGCCGGCTGCAATCATGCAGCGTTTCAGCCCTGTGCGTATTGCCCAGTCGCCGGAGCTTGACAGTCTCAACGTGTCCATGGCGGCGGGGATTGCACTGTATGAGCTGGCCTTGAAAAAGCAGCGTATCGGCTGAGATGCCCGTAGCGGCGCGTCAGCGCTCAAGGGCGGCGATCAGTTCTGCGGCCCGCGCGGCCAGGCTTTTCCGGTCGCCATGAGAGGCAGCCGTTTCAAGGGTCTTGGCAAGTGCTGGATCGGCCCCTTCGATCAGCCATGTATGGGCAATCATCAGTGCGCCAAGCTCGGCCAACCCCTGTCGCAGGGCATCGTCGTCCCGGCTGTCTCGCGCTTGGGCGATCGACAGGCGAAGGGCGCGGCTGCGCCCTTCGATTTCCTGTTTCAATGCATCGTCTCTGGTTTTGCGCATGGGAACTCGCGGTCAGAAGGGGTTCCAGGTCGGTTTCTGGGTCAGTTTCAGATAGCCGACATTGACGCCAAGCCGGGCGCCGACACCGGAGCGAACCGGAACCAGAATGATATTGCCGAACTTGTAAACCTGCATCGAAAAACCGGCGACGACATAGGCCGAGCCGGAAACGCCGCCGAAACGGTGGTAGATTTCGCTCACGGCCGGCAGGTTATAGACCAGCATCATCACGCGCGAGCCGTCTCCGCCATAATCGAAGCCGAAGGAGGGGCCCTGCCAAAAGACCTGGTGCTGGCCGACATTCTTGGTGTTGAGCGTGCCCTCGCCATAGGTCAGGCCGGCAATAAAGGCGCCGGAGCCTTCCTTGCCGAGAACATAACCATTTGGCAAGCCATATTTGGAAAAGGCGTTCTGAAGCGCGGTGGCAAGGCCAGCGCTGGCTTCACCGAAGAAATTGCTGCCTGCGGCAACGATTTCGTCAGCCGAGTAGCTGTTGCTCTGCTGCGGTTGGGGTTGAGCCTGCTGGGCGAAGGCCGCTCCGGACGGCGCAACGCAAAGGGCAAGAAAAAGCGCGATCATCGTGATCGGCTTTAGGATCGGGGATGGGGTTGCGCGCATGGCAGTTCCATTCTTTTCATGATCGGGCATTGCGATTTCTCGCGAATCTGACAAGCGTGTGCTCGAACTTCATTGTGACAACCACCTCTTAACAATGGATTTACCAAATGTGGTGTTTTTCAGAGTGTGGCGCCACAAAGGGCTCGACAGCGACCGGATGGTTCCGGCAGCTGGACCGCAGGTGAGAAACCGAAAGGAATACATGATGGCAAGGAACCCCAATCTGACGCTGAGCGGGCCCGATCTGGCTGCATTGCTGGCGAGCCGCATCTGCCATGATGTCGTTAACCCGATCGGTGCGGCTGGAAACGGGCTGGAGCTGCTTGATGAAGGGGGCATGGATGAGGAAGCGTTGAGCCTTATCCGCCAGAGCACGCACAGTGCCGCCACGCATCTCAAATTTGCCCGCCTCGCTTTCGGCGCATCCGGCACGATTGCTGCCCCGCTGGATACCGGTGAGGCCGAGCGTGCAGCATGCGATCTGGTGGCGCTCAACAAACGCCTTGTCATTGAATGGACGGGACCTCACGCCAATGCGGACAAGGATCGGGTGAAGCTCATTCTCAATCTGTTGCTTGTCGCCATGGCAACGATCCCGCGCGGCGGCACGATCGAGGTGACGCTGCAATCAGTCGATGCGCCCTTCCATTTTTCCATTCGCGCGCGCGGTGGCCACATTCAGCCGCCCTCCGAATTTGCCCGCATTCATTCCGGCGTGATGGATCAGCCCGTCACCTCGCATAATGTGCAGCCCTATTACACGGCACTTCTTGCCGAGTTGACCGGCACGGATATCCGTTTCACCCTGAATGAGGGTGAGGTGCTGTTTGAGGGCAAAACTGCCGGCTAAGGTGATTTCAGCTGAAATGTGCGGGCAGTCGCCCGCTCTGGCTGCTGACAAAGTCATTCAGCTTGTCTGTTTGGGGTGAAATAGCCATCGCCTCCGTCGTCATCCCCGTGCTTGTCACGGGGATCCATATTCTTAAGAATTTGAATAAGCAGGTTCTTTCGCCGCGCGGACGCGCGTCGGCTGGATGCCTGTGACAAGCACAGGCATGACGTTAGAGAAGGGGACAGGGTTTGTCAGCAATCTGTGCGGGCAGTCGCCCGCTGTTTCACATTTCCCGCTTCTGTACCTTGCCCGAAAAGCTGGCGTCCTCTTTTCGGGCGCGGCGCCGGTCATCCGCGAAGGAAACCGATAGGCCTGACATTGCCGCCGCCGGGGCGGTAGGAAGAAGGCCGTGTCAGCACAAAGGCAAAGAGCGCCGGAAGCCGGCTGGCTCGCGACGCTCTTTGCCTGAAGCCCTCAAAAGTGACCGGTCAGGCGCGCTTTTGAATGTCCTGCTGTTCAGGATCGCGCAGCACATAGCCGCGTCCCCAAACCGTTTCGATGAAATTGGTGCCGCCAGCAGCATTGGCCAGCTTCTTGCGCAGCTTGCAGATGAAGACGTCGATGATCTTCAGCTCGGGTTCGTCCATGCCGCCATAGAGGTGGTTGAGGAACATTTCCTTGGTCAGCGTCGTGCCCTTGCGCAGCGAGAGCAGTTCCAGCATCTGATATTCCTTGCCGGTCAGATGCACGCGCTGGCCGCCGACTTCCACAGTCTTGGCATCGACATTGACCGTCAGATCGCCGGTGGTGATCACCGACTGGGCATGGCCCTTGGAACGACGCACGATTGCATGAATGCGCGCGACCAGTTCTTCCTTGTGGAACGGCTTGGTCAGATAATCGTCTGCACCCGAGCCGAAGCCGCGCACCTTGTCATCCGTACCGGACATGCCGGAGAGGATGAGGATTGGCGTTGCGATCTTGGCAACGCGAAGGGCTTTAAGAACCTCATAACCAGACATATCCGGAAGGTTGAGATCCAGAAGGATGATGTCGTAATCATAGATCTTGCCGAGGTCGACACCCTCCTCGCCGAGATCCGTCGTATAGACGTTGAAATTTTCGCTCTTGAGCATCAGCTCAATGCTTTGAGCCGTAGCGCTGTCGTCTTCGATTAAAAGAACCCGCATGTCTTTCCCCTTAAACCGCCGCTATTAAAAGGTCTGATCTCGCCCCGGACGCGATACGGACTCAGTGATGACCTGACGTGAAGCTGACAGCTAATGGTTAACAAATTCTGATTCTCTCTGGCAAGATGGTCAGATTTTATTAATTTTATTCGTCAGCCTTATGATTTTACACATATTTCAGGTGCCTGAGTGCCGAGAAAACAGGTGAGAAAATATCGCTAAGTGATTCAATAGACTCGCAAGTTTTCGTCTGTTTCCGCGCTCCGGGTTTACCGACCCTTAAGTCATGTCGCCTATGATCTGCCATGGCTGTAAACGAAAGGTTACCAGCATTCGTTTTTCGTTAAGCATATCCGGCTGACGTGGGAGCGAATCAAATGTTGGGGGACCCTTTCGGATATGCGTTCGTCAGCCGGGGAGTATTGCGTATGAAGGCACGAAACAGTCTGTTGCGCCTAAAGGCGTTTCAGGTGAAAGAAAAAAAGCGGCAGCTGCAGCAGCTGCAGCTTATGATCGACGAGTTCGAGCGTATGTCCGATGAGCTGAAGCGACAGATTGACGCGGAAGAGCAGAAGACGGGGATCTCGGATCCCACGCATTTCGCCTATTCCACCTTCGCCAAATCAGCGCGGCAGCGGGCAGATAACCTGAACGTTTCTGTCCGTGACCTTCTGGAGCAAAGGGCAGTCGGCGAAAGTGAGCTTCTTGAGCTCGACACGGAATATCAGCGTCTCGCGGCGCTGGAGGATCGTGACGGGGCGAGCCGGAAACGCGCCTGAGGCGTTTGGCATCCGGACCAGGAAAAAAGGGACCGCATTGATATGATGCGGTCCCTTTTTCGTCAGTATTTGGTGTGGTGCCCAACTGGACTGAGCCGTTTGCGTGGTCCCAAAGGTGCGATGGCTCACCGCGCCGCCTGCTGTGTTGGCAAAGGGGAGGCTGGGCGGTCGATGCGGCGGAATGGCTAAAGCCCGGTGCATGGCAACATTTTGTCTTCGTTGCCACTGCCCTCAAGTTCTGGAAGCGTCGCGCTGATACAGGTCCCCTGATCACGCGAATCAAATAATGGGCGACGCGCCTGAAGGTCCTTTGGCGATGGCGCGCACTCAATCAGTTTCGATATTGCTGGATCCGTGTAGTCCGCAGGCCGGCCAGGCCGTGATCATCGATGGATGTCTGCCAGGATAGAAACTCTTCCACCGTCAGCCTGTAACGCTCACAGGCTTCTTCAAGGCTGAGCAGGCCGCCACGTACTGCGGCTACAACTTCTGCCTTGCGGCGGATGACCCAGCGGCGGGTATTGGCCGGTGGAAGATCGGCAACAGTCAGCGGGCTTCCGTCAGGGCCTATAACATACTTCGCGCGGGAGCGGACTAGTTCGGTCATCGTACTCTCTACATAAACTCACAACCAACATGAGAGACGCTAGCGCCACATTTTTAAGATTTACCTAAGGGGGCGGTAATCTTCCGGTAACCAGACACCGCGTCGGATGGCCGGTAAATTGGGTATGTTCATGGAGGGGGCAATGCGGACTTGGTGCCGAAAGCTTTATCTGACGGCTTTCCGTGAGTGTGTGTCGAAAGCAAAGCAAGAACGGCCCGGGGTGCGAGCCGTTCAGGTAGGGATGGCGGTGCGTGAGATCGACGTCAGAAACCGGTTCCGCGGCCCACTTCGGAGCGGATGGTTGCAAAAAAGATCTTGGCATCGAGCAGAAGATTGAAATTCGAAACATAATAGAGGTCGCACATCACTCTTGCGCGGGCTTCACCTCTGCGTGTCGTCGGTCCGCGCCAGCCGCGAATTTGTGCCAGCCCGCTCAGTCCCGGCTTCATCAAATGGCGCATGTGATATTCCGGGACCAGCTCTTCATAGAGCATGCCGCCAGCAAGCATGCCGACTGCGTGGCAGCGCGGTCCGATCAGCGACATGTCACCCTTCACGACATTGATCAGCTGCGGCAGCTCATCAATATTTGTGCGCCGCATGAATGCGCCGATCTTGGTGATACGCGGATCATTGGCAATGGTCTGCTGAACGCCGCTCTTGTCGCCAAGATCGGTCCGCATGGAGCGGAATTTGAAGATGTTGATCTTCTTTCCGCCCTGGCCCCACCGGGTCTGCGTAAAGAAAACGGGCCCCGGGTTGTCCAGTTTGATCAGCGTTGCGACGATCAGGAACAGCGGGAACAAAGCGATGAGAGCGGAGAGCGAGACAGCGAGATCGAAAACACGCTTGACCATCAACTGGGCGGTCCGTTTCTTCGATGACGTTGCAACACAAACCTCGTGTCCAAAGGCGCGAGTTGGCAATGTATTGATATCTGAAAAATAGATCGAATTTTGAAAATCTGTCACGGTCAAGGAAATACCCTCAATAAAAATTGTATTAGAATTTCCTGATGTGGAAGTGTTTTAATATCTTCCGATATCTTTGTCACCAAGAAAAAGCCTCAAATCAAGAGGCGGCCTGTGTGATGCGAAAAATGATTAACGTCATTCTCCGGCGAGAGGAGCGCCTGCACCATGCTGAAACCTGGCAACCAAGTTTTAACATATTGTATTTATGGTGATAAACTGCTCGGGATGCGGCTCCTACCGACGATCACTAAATGTGAATGGGAGATATGCGTGTAATGCATAGCTTCGAATGTGGCGAACTTGCCACATTTGGCGATGCCTTCAACCGTGACCCGGCGTCGTGAGCAGGCCTTTCTCGAGGGCGGACAGAGGCCCGCAGCAGACGGCTGCGGGCCTCTGGTCGGGTTTATGTGATGATTTCGACTTTTCTTCCTGATACGACCGGGGGTCGCTAAGCGGTCTCCGGGTTTTGCCCGATGCATTAGAGGCGAAAAATGGAGATCTCCGTTTTTCCGTAACCAAGGTCATAGCTGGCGCCACCATGGTGCAGAAGCGTTAATGTATCACCTGCGCTCAAATAGGCGATCGTACTGCCTGCCTGGCTGGAGGATACGCCGCTGCTGGCAGCGCCCGCCAGAGCGAAGACCGTTTCCGAGCTGTCTTTGCGCAGATCCACCGAATGGGCAGCCGTTGCCGATGCGGTGATCAAAAGGGAGAGGTGATAATAGCCGGTTTCGCTCACCTGCAATGCATAGCCGCCACCCGCACAGGCGCTTCCCAGCGAAAAACCGGTCTGATGCAGATGAAGCGTGTCAAATCCAGTCTCGCTGCCATCTGCTATCACGCCCGATGAAGGCGCGGGGGCTGCGCGAACGATGGGGCGCTGCGGCATGGATATGGTGCCATTGCCGGCAATCTCCAGGGCATCAACCCATGAACTGCCGTCGACACTGGTTTTGACTGAAAAGTCGTCGTTGCCCGCAAGGACCATTTCAGCGCGGCCGGACCATCCGGTCTGGAACAGCAGTGACGCGGTGTCAGTGCTGGCCGCCTTGTTGATCTTTAGCTGGTGGCCATTGCCTATATGGTTCAAGAGTGTGGCCGCGCTGGAAACGGCCAGGCGATTGGTGCTGTCGGCCGTTGCGTTAACGCCCAGCATGTTGCAACTGGCAGCCGAGGGCATTGGTGGTTCTGTCCATGCGGCTCCGTCATAGCAAAGCAGGCATTCGTCATCTTGGAACCATGCCAGCCAGCCAGATGCTGGCGTGATGAAGACCCAGTTGCCATCCTGATAGACGGCAATTTTGCCGTCCTTACCGGCAAAGCCATCGCTTGCTCCGGGGCCAACACGATAGCGGTCACCCTCTGTCGGGGCCGACGGCGGCGTTGCAGCTGTCGACACAATGGAAAGTTGTACAACGGTATCAAGCCGCTGGAGCGCTTCATTATGGGTCACATGTTTTTGCGCCTGCGCGGGCAAGATGAAAGGGAGTGCAAGATTGGCAGTGTTATCCGACATGGCCGTCTCCATTGAGAAATCGTTTCAGGGCCAAGCTTAAACGGCTCGGTGGAGCCGGGGATAAAGGTTGGTGAGATTTTCCCGCCTGTCTGCAGCGGGACGGCTATGGCTTTCCTTACCGCTGGCGGACATTGCCCAGCTGGTGCAGTGTTTGTTTCCAAGATCAGACAATAGTCTGATACTGTGCATTGTGAGGCTTCGCTGTTTTGCAAAGGCCTTTTGCGACTGCGCGACCATAGCTTTGCCGCAACGTGGATCGCCGCCAAACTATCTTTGCTGGTCGTGGATGACCCGCCTTCAAGGCTCAGGCGCTTTATGCTGTTTGCAATGTAGCTGGCTGACGCATTGCCATCCGGTAGGCGATTGCTTCGCCGATATGAGCCCTTCCGACCTGCTCACTGCCGTCCAGATCTGCGATGGTGCGCGCCACTTTCAGGATGCGATGATAGGCCCGGGCGGAAAACTGAAGCTTTTCGGCTGCTTCCTGAAGCAATGCAGTGCCGGCACGGTCAGGCAGGGCGATCTCTTCGATCTGCCCAGCGTTGCAGCGGGCATTGGTTCCGGTCGGGTCGGTCTTGCTGAAGCGCTCCGTCTGAACCGATCTGGCCCGGGCCACACGGCGGGCAACCTCGCTGCTTGGCTCGCTGCTGCGTGGTCCCATCAGGTCGAGGGCGGAAACGGCCGGTACATTGATGGTGATATCGATGCGGTCCATAAGCGGTCCGGAAATCCGGGCCTGATAGTCACTGGCGCAGCGGTCACCGCGCGCGCAGCTGTAGCCCGGCTCGCCTGCCATGCCGCAGCGACAGGGATTCATGGCGGCAATCAGCTGGAACCGTGCGGGATAGGAAACGCGATGATTGGCCCTGGCAATCACGCATTCGCCGGTTTCGAGCGGCTGCCGCAATGCATCGAGAACCTGGGGTGAAAACTCTGGCAATTCATCGAGAAAGAGGATGCCATGATGGGCGAGTGAGGCCTCGCCCGGCCGTGCTTTCAGTCCGCCGCCGACGAGTGACGCCATGCTGGCGGAGTGGTGAGGCGCGCGAAAGGGCCGACGGTCGGACAGCTTTCCGCCGGCTATCTGTCCGGCAATCGAGTGGATCATCGATACATCGAGCAGTTCCGGCGGGGAAAGCGGCGGAAGAATGGAGGACAGCCGTGAGGCCAGCATCGACTTTCCGGCGCCCGGCGGGCCGATCATCAGCAGGTTATGGCCACCGGCAGCAGCGATTTCCAGGGCGCGTTTGGCGCTCTCCTGGCCGCGGATCTCGGAGAAGTCACCCGGAAGCCCGCCAGGTTGACGGATCGCCGGCTGCGGTCTGGAAAGCACCTGCGTGCCCTTGAAATGGTTGGCAACGGCGATGAGGCTTCGCGGTGCAAGAATATCGAGGTCACCGCCCGCCCAGGCTGCCTCAGGGCCGCAATCGGCCGGGCAGATCAGCCCCTTGTCAAGGGCATTGGCGGTCATGGCGGCGGGCAGGGCACCAGCGACGGCGGCAATCGTGCCGTCTAGATTAAGTTCGCCGATGACAAGAAAACTGGCAAGCACATCGGCAGGGATCGCGCCGAGAGCGGCCATCAGTCCGAGTGCTATTGCGAGGTCAAAATGCGACCCTTCCTTCGGCAGATCTGCCGGTGCAAGATTGATGGTGATGCGCTTGGCGGGAAGGGCAAGACCCGAGGCATGCAGCGCCGCCTGAACGCGCTCCCGGCTCTCCGCCACCGCCTTGTCCGGCAGGCCGACAATCTGCATGCCGAGCTTGCCGGGGGCGACCATCACCTGAACATCCACCGGAACGCCTTCTATCCCCTGAAATGCAACCGTGTTTACCCTCGAAACCATAAGCCCGCCGCCCCCGAAGCCTGCGCGAAACAAAATTATGCTGCAACTCTTGCATGAATATCACCCTTGCGCAAGAACAAATATAGAACTTTTGCCTGTTATGGGTTGTGTATGGGTTGTGTTTGGTTGTGTGCCTGGAACAAACGCGGATCATTTCCGTCGGTAATTTCGGGGTATCGCGCCCGGGCCGTATTTTGCATTGTCCGGTATGGTTGTTGTCGGATGTAATGAGGTTGTGCTGCCGTGCAGCGGCAGCCGGGCACGTCACAGATAAGGCTTCCCCACAGAGTGGGGAAGCCTTTGCAAGTCCTGCTTTCAGGGAATGCTGGTGTTGCTCAGCCGCGTTTCTTTTCAACGGCATCCCAGAAGAGCGCAGCGATATCAGCGCCGCCGAATTTCTGGACCTCGCGGATGCCGGTCGGTGAGGTGACGTTGATCTCGGTCATATAGTCGCCAATGACGTCAATGCCGACCAGAATGAAGCCGCGCTCCTTGAGAGCGGGACCGATCCGTCGGCAGATTTCCGCTTCGCGTTTCGTGAGTTCTGTCGGTTCCGCCCGTCCGCCGACATGCATGTTGGAACGGCTGTCTGTTTCGGCGGGGACGCGGTTGATCGCCCCGGCAAATTCGCCATCAATGAGAATGATACGCTTGTCACCCTTGCGCACGGCCGGCAGATATTGTTGGGCGATATAGGGCTCGCGGAACATCTGGCCAAACATTTCCAGAAGCGATGTGAAGTTGCGGTCGTCCCGGGCGGAATGGAAGACGCCGGCACCACCATTGCCGTAAAGCGGCTTCAGGATGATGTCACCCATTTCGTCGCGGAAACGGGCCAGTTCACCAGGGTCCTTGGTGATCAGTGTCTTCGGCATCAGATCGGCAAATTCGGTGACGAAAATCTTCTCCGGTGAATTGCGCACCCAGGCGGGATCGTTGACCACCAGTGTTTTCGGGTGAATGCGCTCCAGCATGTGGGTGGTGGTGATGTAGGCCATGTCAAAGGGCGGGTCCTGGCGCAGAAGCACGACATCCATGGTCGCAAGATCGACGCGTTCGCGGGGACCCAGATCATAGTGATCGCCCTCGACATCGCGCAGCGTCATCGCTTCGACTTCGGCAAACACCTTTCCATCGCGCATGGAAAGCCGGTCGGGCGTATAGTGGAAAAGATTATAGCCCCGCGCCTGGGCTTCCAGCGACATGGCAAAGGTGGAATCGCCTGCGATCTTCACCGTGGAGATATGGTCCATCTGGACCGCGACATTCCTGATATTGGCCATGAGAGCACTGTTTCCGCGTTAATGTCATTCAAACGGGAAGATATGTAATGGTGGTCCTGCTGCTTGGCAACGGGGCAGGCAAGGCCGGATGCCGCTGATCCGGCCTTTTGCACATTCACGCTGCCACGGCAGATTTCACAGACGAGATCCGCTTGCCGCTGGTGGCATCGAAGAAATGCAGTTTTTCAGCAGCAATTCCAAGGGTCATCCGGTCGGTGAGGGGCAGGGCCGGTGAAAGCGCTGCCGTCAATGTCTTGCCGTCAAGGCTGAAATGGGCAAGCCGCAGTGCACCGAGTTCTTCGGCATAATCGAAGTTGAGATCGAGTGTAGCGCCTTCTCCGGCAAAGGGCTGCAGGTCCTCGGCGCGAATGCCAACCGTGACAGGGCCTGAAATGCCGGGTGCGCTGGCGCCAAGACTGATCATCTGGCCATCGATTTTCAGACTGTCACCCTCAATCAAGCCCTGCATGAGGTTCATCGCCGGCGAGCCGATAAAGCTGGCGACGAAGGTGGATGCCGGTTCGTGATAGACCTTGAGCGGTGTACCGATCTGTTCGATACGCCCGGCATTCAGGACGACCAGCCGGTCGGCCAGCGTCATGGCCTCAAGCTGGTCGTGGGTGACATAGAGCGAGGTGGTGCCGAGGCGTTTCTGCAAACGCTTGATTTCGCCGCGCATGGTCACGCGCAGCTTGGCATCGAGGTTCGATAGCGGTTCATCAAAGAGGAAGGCTGCCGGCTTGCGCACAATGGCGCGGCCCATGGCCACACGCTGGCGCTGACCGCCGGAAAGCGCGCGCGGCTTGCGCTCGAGATATTGCTCAATCTCCAGCATTTTCGCCGCCTCTGCAACGCGTGCGGCGATTTCCGCTTTCGGCGTTCCACGGTTTTTCAGCCCATAGGCGAGGTTGTTATAGACCGTCATATGCGGGTAAAGCGCGTAATTCTGGAACACCATGGCGATGTCACGGTCGGCGGGCTCAACCTGATTGATCAGCCGGTCACCGATCAGGGCCTTGCCATCGGTGATAGTCTCAAGGCCTGCCACCATGCGCAGAAGCGTTGACTTGCCGCAGCCTGACGGGCCGACAAGTACAATGAATTCGCCATCGGCAATTTCGAGATCGACATTGCTCACGGCTTTTGTTCCGCCGGGATAAGTCTTGGAGATGTTTTGAAGCGATATCGAAGCCATTTTCTTATTTCTCCGTTTCGACGAGGCCCTTGACGAAGAGCTTTTGCATGAAGATCACCACGAGCACGGGTGGCAGCATGGCAAGGGTGACCGCCGCCATCACGAGATGCCAGGTGGGCCGGCCGTCGACAACGTCAGCGAGCCGCTTGATCCCCATGATCACGGTGTAGAAGCGCTGGTCGGTCGTCACCAGCATTGGCCAGAGATACTGGTTCCAGCCGAAGATGAAGAGGATGACGAATAGGGCCGCGATATTGGTGCGCGACAGCGGCAGCAGCATGTCGCGGAAGAATTTCAGCGGCCCTGCGCCATCAATGCGGGCGGCTTCCGTCAACTCGTCCGGCATGGTCAGAAACACCTGCCGGAACAAGAAGGTCGCCGTTGCCGAAGCGATCAGCGGGATTGACAGGCCGGCATAGGAATTGAGCAGGCCGAGATCGGCAACCACCTTGAAGGTCGGCATGATGCGCACTTCTACCGGCAGCATCAGCGTGATGAAGATCAGCCAGAAAGCCAGCATGCGGAAGCGGAACCGGAAATAGACAATCGCGAAGGCCGAGGTGATCGAGATGGCGATCTTTCCGAGGGCCACGATCAGCGCCATGATCAGGCTGTTCAGCATCATCATGGCGATCGGCGGCGTGCCGTTGTTCTTCAACCCGGAAAACAGGATTGTCGAATAATTCTCGATGGCATGGCCGCCCGGCAGAAGCGGAATGGTCCCGGTCATGAAATCCGATGTTTCATGGGTGGAGGCAATGACGGCGATATAAAGCGGAAAGGCGACGATGATGACGCCGAGGATGAGAATGGCATGGGACAGAATGTCGAGCCAGCGCTGATTTTCGACCATGACGGGCTCCTAATATTCCACGCGGCGTTCGATGTAGCGGAACTGCACCACGGTCAGCGCGATGACCATGATCATCAGCACGACGGATTGCGCCGCCGACGAACCGAGATTGAGGCCGATGAAGCCATCCCGGAACACCTTGTAGACGAGAATATTGGTCGCCTGGGCCGGGCCGCCCTGGGTCGTCGCGTCGATCACGCCGAATGTGTCGAACATGGTGTAAACGACATTGACCACCAGAAGGAAAAAGGTGGTGGGCGCCAGAAGCGGGAAGGTGATGGTGAAGAAACGCTTGAACGGGCCCGCGCCATCAATCGCGGCTGCCTCGCGCAGCGATGACGGAATCGCCTGGAGACCGGCAACGAAGAACAGGAAGTTGTAGCTGATCTGCTTCCAGCTTGCGGCAATCACCACCAGGATCATGGCATCGAGCTTGGATGAGGTATGGCTCCAGCGATAGCCGACCAGATCGAGCAGATAGGGCACGATGCCGATGGTCGGATTGAAGATGAACCACCAGAGCAGGCCGGAAACAGCAGGTGCGACGGCATAGGGCCAGACGATCAGCGTGGTATAGGTGGAGGCCGAGCGGACCATGCGGTCAACGGTGACGGCGAAAAGCAGCGAGGTGCCCATGGATAGGATCGTCACCGAAATGGCGAAGATTGCCGTCACGCCCACAGAATTGAGATAGGTCGGATCGGCGAACAGGCGGGCATAATTGTCGAGCCCGACAAACGTCGTCTTAATGCCGAAGGCGTCCTCGCGAAGGAAGGATTGCCATACGGCCTGACCGGCCGGCCAGAGGAAGAAGATGATGGTGATCGCCAGCTGTGGCGCCAGAAGCAGATAGGGCAGCAGCTGATTTTTGAATATGGTGCGCTTGGTCGTCATGACGGACTTCGTTTGGGCGGCAGTCGCCAGCCGGAAATACAAAGGAGGTCCGCACAGTTTTGCGCGGACCCCGAGACCGGAAAAGAAAGGCTTACTGATTTGCAGCCTGGAATTCGCGCAGCAGCGCATTGCCGCGCGAGACGAGCTCATCAAGCGCTTCCTGCGGGGTCTTTTCATTGCCCAGCATGGCTTCGAATTCTTCGTCGATAATGCCACGGATCTGGACATAATTGCCGAAGCGCAGGCCCTTGGAGTTTTCCGTCGGCGGGTTCAGCGTGATCTGCTTGATGCCGACATCAGCACCCGGGTTTTCGGTATAATAGCCCTGGCTCTGGCCAAGCTCATAGGCTGCCGTGGTGATCGGCAGGTAGCCGGAGAACTGGTGCCAGTCGGCCTGAACTTCAGGTGAGGACAGGTAGGAGAAGAAGTCGGCGACACCCTTGTAGGTAGCGTCATCCTTGCCCTGCAGCACCCACAGCGTTGCACCGCCAATGATGGAGTTCTGCGGTGCGCCTTCAACATCGCTGTAATAGGGCAGCATGCCGAAGCCGACGTCGAAATCCTTGGCATTGGCCATGACACCGGCGCGCGAGGCGGACGAGTTCATCATCATGGCGCAGGTCTGGGCGTAGAACATCGGCTGGGCATCGGCGCCGCCTTCTGCACCGGCATAGCGGTAGAGGCCTTCGTCAGCCCATTTCTTCAGATTGCCCCAGTGGCGGACCTGCAGCGGACCATTCATGGTCAGTTCGGTATCGAGACCGCCAAAACCGTTCTGTTCGGTGCCGAGTGGAACATTGTGCCAGGCGGAGAAGTTTTCTGTCTGGATCCAGGACACCCAGCCGGTGGTGAAGCCGCAGGGCGCAGCACCGCTTTCAACGATCTTCTTCGAATAGGCTTCCATATCTTCCCAGGTCTTGGGCGGCTGGTTCGGGTCAAGCCCGGCCTTTTCGAACACATTCTTGTTGTAATAGAGGATCGGCGTCGAAGAGTTGAACGGCATGGACAGCATGTTGCCATCGGTATCGGTGTAGTAGCCGACAACGGCCGGGAGGAAGGCCTTGGGGTCGAAGTTGGCGCCGCTATCCTTCATCAACTGGTAGACCGGATAGATCGCGCCCTTGGCGGCCATCATCGTGCCGGTACCAACCTCATAGACCTGAACGATGGCAGGCTGTTCCTTGGCGCGGAAAGCAGCGATGGCTGAGGTCATGGTTTCAGCATAGTTGCCCTTGTAGGTGGGAACTACCTCATACTGGTCCTGCGATGCGTTGTAATTTGCAACGATCTCGTTGAGCTTCTGGCCGAGCTCGCCACCCATGGCATGCCACCACTGGATCTGCGTTGCCGCCTGCGAGACGGAAGCCGACAGGCCGAGAGCCAGAGCGGCGAGAGCGATTTTCTTGATCATGAATGTCCCCGTTCGAAGAGTAGGAAAACTGCAATTTCGAATGCGGGACGGTTAGCGGGTCTTCATGACGGTGCCGCTACGGATTTGTGGCAGAATTGTAAAATGGCCGCCTTGGCCTGATGCTTGTCAGAATGCGTTGGGGATATGTTGGGGAAGCCTGCCGGGTGTAACGGCGACAATGTCAAAGCGCGAGGAAATCGCGTGCCAGTTCTTCTGGCGCTTGAGCCATAAGTCGGACGCCGCGCGGATGCGCCGCATGGCCTCATAGGACACCGCATCAATGGCGCTTTCGCGGCTTTTGCGCGCCTTGACCTCGATGAAAATCGCCAGATCTCCCTTGCGGGCAATCAGGTCGATCTCACCCGATGGCGTCTTGTAGCGCATGGCGACGATGCGGTATCCTTTACATGTCAGATAAAGCGCGGCGATCCATTCCGCCCGCCGGCCACGGCGTTCTGCCTTGACGCGGGACGGGGCGGGCTCACGCGTCATCGCTGTCCTTCAGGGCTAGCAGTCGCTGATAGAGGTCGCGGCGGGCGAGGCCGGTCATCTGCGCGGCCTCACTCGCTGCCTTGCCTGCGGGCATTTCGGCGACGAGGCGCTTCAAAAGCACATCGACATCTTCTTCTGCCGGGGCTCCCTTTGGCAGTGGCGGGCCGATGACCAGTACGATCTCCCCCTTCACATCGCGTGTTGCGAAGGCGTCGGCCAAAAGGCCGAGCGTGTCGCGGGAAAATTCCTCATGCGTCTTGGTCAGCTCCCGGCAGACGGCGGCGGGGCGTTCGGCGCCCAGCACATCGGCGGCTGAAACAAGCGTTGCTGCGATCCGGTGCGGTGATTCGAAAAAGATCAGCGTTGCCGGGACGGCGCTGAGTTCTGCAAGCCGGTCGCGCCGTGCCTTGTCCTTGGAGGGCAGAAAGCCGGCGAAGAAAAAAGCGTCATTGGGAAGACCGGCGCCGACAAGGGCTGCCAGCGGCGCCGAGGCACCAGGGATCGGAAAGACCGGCAAATCTTCGGCAATGGCCAGCTTTGCAAGGCGGTAGCCGGGGTCGGAGACCAGCGGCGTTCCGGCATCGGACACCAGCGCCACTGATTTTCCCTCGCGCAGTGCTGCCAGCAGCTTTTCACCGGCCTCTTCGGCATTATGCTCGTGATAGGCAAAGGGGCGGGCGCGGATGACATAGCGGTCGATGAGCTTGCGGGTCACGCGGGTGTCCTCGCAGGCGAGGATATCGGCGGCGGCGAGCGTTTCCAGCGCACGCAGGGTAATATCCCCGAGATTGCCGATCGGCGTTGCCACCAGATAGAGGCCAGGCGCAAGCGGCCGGGCATCAAGTTTGCGCCCCGATATCTCGAAGGTTGGTGCGCTGGCGTCATCCTGCATGGTTCTTGTCCCTGTTCATGCCTTCTTATGATCACGGCTTTGCCCTGGCGACAAGGATATTGCAGCCGTCCTCATGTGAATTATGGGTATGGCGTGAAAACCGCCCCTTGCCTTTCACCCGGCTTTCCTGTCAATTTGAGCCCCCAAACCCGCAGGCCATTTTGGGCGGCTGCGGGTTCCAAACGCCCATGCGGCGGAGATTGAGTGGAAGCGAAAGTCATGCGTATCACCCTGGAGCGGTCCAACCTGTTGAAGTCCCTGAACCATGTTCATCGCGTGGTCGAAAGGCGCAACACGATACCGATTCTCTCCAATGTGCTGCTGAAGGCAGAGGGCAACAGCCTGACCATGAAGGCGACCGACCTGGATCTTGAAATCACCGAGGCAACGGCTGCCATGGTGGAAAAGGCCGGTGCGACCACCGTGCCTGCCTATCTGCTTTATGAAATCGTCCGCAAGCTTTCAGACGGTTCGGAAGTCATGCTGGCGACCGATCCCGACGGGGCGTCGATTTCGGTTGCCTCGGGCCGGTCGAAGTTTTCGCTGCAATGCCTGCCGGAAGCCGATTTTCCGGATCTGACCGCCGGCACCTTCAGCCATGCATTCACCATCAAGGCCTCCGAGCTGAAGATGCTGATCGACCGGACCCAGTTCGCGATCTCCACCGAGGAAACCCGTTATTATCTGAACGGCATCTTCTTCCACGCCATGAGCGAGGGATCGTCCTTGAAACTGCGCGCGGTTGCCACCGATGGCCACCGTCTGGCACGCGCCGAGATCGAGGCGCCTGCGGGGTGCGAAAACATGCCCGGCGTCATCATTCCGCGCAAGACGGTCGGCGAGATCCAGAAGCTGGTTGATGACCCGGAAGCAAGCGTCAAGGTCGAGGTTTCCGATGCGAAGATCCGCTTCACCATTGGCGAGATCGTCATGACGTCGAAGCTGATTGACGGCACCTTCCCGGATTATCAGCGCGTTATCCCGGCCAATAATGACCGCGAAATGCGCATCGACTGCCAGGGCTTTGCCAAGGCCGTTGACCGCGTCTCGACCGTGTCGTCGGAGCGCGGCCGCGCCGTCAAGCTTTCGCTTTCCGAAGGACAGCTGACGCTGACCGTCAACAATCCCGATTCGGGCAGCGCCACTGATGAACTCGCCGTCTCCTATGACAGCGAGCCGATGGATATCGGTTTCAACGCCAAATATCTGCTCGATATCACCTCGCAGCTGACCGGCGAGGATGCTGTTTTCCTGTTTGCCGATGCCGGATCGCCGACGCTGATCCGCGATACGGCCAGCGCCGAAGCGCTCTATGTTCTGATGCCGATGCGTGTTTAGGCCGACCACCGGGGAGGGAAGGATTTACGCACTCTACATCACCCATCCCCAGGTGGCGCAGGATCCGGCCGTGCCGGTGCCTGAATGGCCGCTTTCGGCTCTCGGGCGCCAGCGCATGGCGGCCTTTGCCGCGCGCTCAGTCGTGCAGGACCTCGGCCATATCGTCTCGAGTGCTGAAACCAAGGCGGTTGAGGCCGCAGGCATTCTGGCGGCTGCGACGGGGCTTGGTGTCGAGATTGTTGCAGAAACCCATGAAAATGACCGCTCGGCCACCGGCTATCTGGCTGGTGGTGAGTTCGAGGCTGCACGGCTCGCCTTTCTCGGCCAGCCGGATGTCTCCTATCGCGGCTGGGAGCGGGCTGAGGATGCGCAAGCGCGCATCGTCAAGGCCGTTCAGTCCGTGCTTGCGCTTCGGCAGTGGGAGCGTCCCATTGCCTTTGTCGGCCATGGAGCGGTTGGAACACTGCTGAAATGCCATCTGAAAGGGGGCGCGATCAGTGCTGATGAGGATCAGCCGGGTGGTGGCGGTAATATTTTCTGCTTCAGCCTTTCCGATTGCGCGCTTTTATGCGACTGGACGCCGATGGAATTGTGGGAAGGATGGCCGAAATGAGTGCGAAGGATCGATTGATTGTCGGGCTTGATGTTCCGACGGTGGCCGAGGCGGAAGCCATGGTCACATTGCTGGGCGATGCGGTGGATTTTTACAAGATCGGCTATCAGCTGGTTTTCGCAGGCGGGCTGGATTTCGCCCGCGAGCTCGCCGCCGATGGCAAGAAGATCTTCCTTGATATGAAGCTTCTCGATATCGACAACACGGTTGCCAAGGGTGTCGAGAATATTGCCAAGATGGGCATGACGATGCTGACGCTGCACGCCTATCCCAAGGCGATGCGCGCCGCCGTTGCCGCCGCCGAGGGCTCCGGGCTCTGCCTGCTCGGCGTTACCGTCCTCACCTCCATGGATGACGAGGATCTGGTCGAGGCCGGCTATGCGGTCGATGCGAAAAGCCTCGTGGAAAAGCGCGCGGCCCAGGCGGCTGAAGCGGGGATGGGCGGGATCGTTTGTTCGGCAGCGGAGGCTGACATTGTGCGCCAGATCGTCGGGCCGGACATGGCGGTCGTGACGCCTGGCATCCGTCCGCTCGGCGTGGATCAGGGGGATCAGAAGCGGGTTGTCACCCCGTATGACGCCGTCAAGGCCGGTGCCTCCCATCTGGTCGTCGCCCGTCCTGTGGTCCGGGCAGAAGACCCGAAGGCTGCAGCCCGCGCCATTCTCGGAGAAGTTGAAACGGCGATCTGGCCGGCCAACCGGTAAGTCAGCCATTAACTATCTGTGACGGCAAAGCCACGAGGCGGAAAAAACACTGCCTTTTGGGCCGCAGCGGCGTTAGGCACTTCACCTTGCTGCCGGATTGGGCTAAGGGAATTGCAATCTATCATGAACATGTGTGCAGTCAGGAGCGAGCCATGACGCTTTCGAATATTCCCCCGTTGGTGACGGTATTCGGTGGGTCGGGTTTTCTCGGGCGCTATGTCGTGCGTGCGCTTGCCAAGCGTGGCTATCGCATTCGTGTTGCCGTGCGCCGGCCGGATCTGGCCGGTTTCCTGCAGCCGCTCGGCAATGTCGGACAGATCACGTTTGTTCAGGCCAATCTGCGTTATCCCGATTCGGTCAAAAATGCCGTTTCCGGTGCTTCGCATGTCGTCAATTGTGTCGGCCTCATGTTTGAGAGCGGCAAGAACAAGTTCGATCCCGTTCAGGCCAGAGGCGCGGCACTTGTCGCTGAGGCTGCGCGGGATGAAGGTGCTGGGCTCACCCATATTTCCGCCATCGGCGCCAGCGCCGGATCACCGTCTTCCTATGCGCGCAGCAAGGCTGCAGGCGAAAAGGCGGTGCAGGATGCGCTCAGCGATACCGTTATCCTGCGGCCGTCGCTTGTCTTTGGCACGGAAGACCAGTTCTTCAACAAATTTGCGGCCATGACCCTTTCCTCGCTTTTCCTGCCGCTGATTGGCGGCGGCCGGACGAAGTTTCAGCCGGTCTATGTCGGCGATGTGGCCGAGACTGTTGCGCTGTCTGTCGAGGGCAAGCTCGTCAAGGGCGCGATCTATGAGCTTGGCGGTCGCGATGTTGTCGATTTCCGCCAGTGTCTTGAAATGATCCTCAAGATCACCGGCCGCAAGCGGCGGCTTGTGTCGATACCTTTCGGGCTGGCCTCGCTGTTTGCCGGTATTGCTTCGGCGATCCCGCTGATCAAACCGCCGGTGACGCCGGATCAGGTTCGGCTTTTGAAGCAAGACAGTGTCGTATCTGCCGAGGCGATTGCGGAAGGACGCACACTTGAGGCGGCGGGCATTACCCCGGTTGTGCTTGGCTCGGTCCTGCCGGGCTATCTGGTGCAGTACCGCGAGCACGGTCAGTTCGGGCGCGTCGCCTGAGGGCAAAATGCGCTTCGTGGCATCATAATTGGAACAAAATTTTCACCTCTGCGTCATAGACGTAGTGATACTGCTGTCACAAAGGTAACGTCGTTTACGCTTTGTTGACATGTTGGGCGTGATCATGATTGAGCGATCAGATACTGAAAGGTCTTTCGCGATGGGTAAATCGATTGCCTTCCTCTTTGTTGGTGCTGCGCTGGTTATCATCGCCGCCTCGCTAGCTGCGCCAGGTACGGTCGCTGCCGGCAAGGATGGCTGTGCACCGGCCTATGGCATCGATCCTTGTGCGACTGCAGCAATTCACTGATCAATTCTGATCTGGGGGCGGATCGGAACAGAACATTTCCTCCCTTCTTCCTGCTCTGCATGTAAAATCCGCTGCCATGGGGCATGCGGTATTTTGTCGCGCGTCTGAGAGGAGGGAGGCCTGGCGGGCAGCATGTCGCCCGGTCGCTGAAAAGCCGCTTAAGCGTCATCGGCCGCGTCCACATGAACACTGCGTCGCCTAAATGTGAACTTTCATACTCCAGAAAAATCTTGACAACGATCACCTTCTTTCTGCAAAGTCACCTGGAAAAGGAAGGTTTAACTGTCGTCGGTTAAGGTCATGCTTGTCTGCAGCTGCAATTTCATCACTGAAAAGGAAATCGAGGACACGGTTAACGAGCTCCTCGCAGAAGACTGCTGGCAGCTGATCGTACCGGCGAAAGTCTATCATCGTATGGCGAAACGCGGTCGCTGCTGCGGTTGCTTTCCGAATGTCGTCGACATTATCATCCGCACGACAGAGGCGTATCATCTGAAACGTGACTCGACCGAGGCGGAGATTTTTGATTTTATGAGCCGCCTCAAACAGTTCCATGAACAAAACAGGAGAGCGGACATTGAAAGGCGACAAAAAAGTCATCGAGCGGCTGAACGAAGCACTGTTTCTTGAGCTTGGTGCGGTCAATCAGTATTGGCTGCATTACCGTCTTCTGGAGGACTGGGGCTTAACCAAGCTCGCCGCCAAGGAGCGCGCCGAATCGATCGAGGAAATGCAACACGCCGACAAGCTGGTAGACCGCATCATCTTCCTCGAAGGTCATCCCAATCTGCAGACGCTTGCGCCGCTGCGCATCGGTCAGAATGTCAAGGAAGTGCTGGAAGCCGACCTTGCCGGTGAATACGAAGCCCGCAATTCCTACAAGGCTTCCCGCGATGTCTGTCACGAAGCTGGCGACTATGTGAGCATGAAGCTCTTTGAAGAGCTGATGATCGACGAGGAAGGACATATCGACTTCCTCGAAACCCAGCTTGAGCTTCTGGACACGCTTGGCGACAAGAAATACGCCATGCTCAATGCTGCCGCGACCAATGAGGCGGAAGACTGATCATCTATGCTGCAGTGCAGCCGGATCATTGATAGAAGAGAGCCCCGGCCCGCATGAGGCCGGGGTTTTTCGTCAGGCCACCAGGTGGCGGAATTCGGAGACAACGTCTTCATAAACGGCGCGTTTGAATTCGACGATCAGCGCGGGAAGTGTCTCCATATCAACCCATTGCCAGGCATCAAATTCGCGCATGTGGCCCTGAGGTGGCGGATCGATCGCGATCTCGCTCTCATCACCCTCAAAGCGGAAGGCGAACCAGCGCTGGGTCTGGCCGCGATATTTGCCGCGCAGGCCGATACCGATCAGCGCTTCCGGCAGGTCGTAATTGATCCAGCGCGAGGCCTCGGCCAGAAGCGTTACGGTCTTCATGCCCGTCTCTTCGTAAAGCTCGCGCATGGCGGCAGGCAATGGCGCCTCGCCGGCATCAATGCCGCCCTGCGGCATTTGCCAGAGCTGCGGGCTGCCATCGCTTTCGCTATTGTTTTCCGAAAGGCGGCGGCCAACCCAGACCTTGCCATCGCGATTGAGCACCATGACGCCGACATTGGGACGATAGGGCAGTTCATCGGCACGCGGCCGGCGGATTTCCTCGGACAAGGCAGACCTCCTGAAAAAGCCGTCCGGACAGGAGCTCCCGGCGGCAGGGCTGGAATTGCCGTCTTGTTATCACGCCGGGCTGGCAGGCTGGAAGTGCCTGATGTCCCTAATCGGCCGTCAGTGCCGTCATGGCCCGGCGGAAGCGTGCGGTGATGGCACCCCTGTCGCGATGGCGGCCATTTTCCACCAGTTTCTCGCCTGCGATCCAGACGCCGTCAACCTTCACCGCATTGGCAAAGATGAAGCCGTCAAGGGCTGCGTCACCCGCAAGCCACGGGGCTTCAGAAGTATCGAGGGAAACGAAATCGGCAGCGCTGCCTTCGGTGATAGCCGCCGCAGCACCAAGGGCGCGCGCGCCACCATCGACAGCGAGATCGATGAGGTGGCGCCCGGTGGAGCCACCCGCCGGGGCGATCACATTGCGGGCATGTTCGGCAAGGCGTGCTGAATATTCAAGCTGGCGCAATTCATCGGCAAGGCCGATCAGCACATTGGAATCAGAGCCGACGCCAAGCCGCCCGCCTTGCGCCAGAAAGGCGGCGGCCGGGAAGGTGCCGTCGCCCAGATTGGCCTCTGTGACCGGGCAGAGACCGGCAACCGCGCCCGAGCGGGCAAAGCGGGCGGTTTCTTCCGCGCTCATATGGGTGGCGTGGATCAGGCACCAGCGCGCGTCGACGTCGGCATGGTCAAACAGCAGCGAGACCGGGCGCGTACCGCTCCAGGCGATACAGTCTTCGACCTCCTTCAGCTGTTCGGCGATATGGATGTGGATCGGTCCATCGCCGGCAAGCGCGGCGACCCTGCCCAGATCCTCAAGCGTGACGGCGCGCAGAGAGTGCGGTGCGACACCCAGTCGTGATGTGGGAAGCGGGGAAAGCGCCTGCCGGGCCGCCGCCATCAGCCGCGCAAAACTTTCCGTGTCATGAATGAAACGGCGCTGCCCCTCATGCGGGGCGAGGCCGCCAAAGCCGGATTGGGCGTAGAAGACCGGCAGAAGTGTCAATCCGATGCCGGTCGTGCTGGCTGCCGCTGCGATGCGCTCGGCCATCTCGGCAATGTTGTCGTAATGGGTGCCATCCTCGTCGTTGTGGAGATAATGGAACTCTCCGACCCGGCCGAATCCGGCTTCCAGCATTTCCATGTAAAGCTGTGCCGCGATGGCTTCGACCTCGTCCGGCCGGATTTTCCACGCGAAGCGATACATCAGCTCGCGCCAGCTCCAGAAGCTGTCAGCCGTCATGCCGCGCCGCTCGGTCATCCCGGCCATGGCGCGCTGGAAGGCGTGGCTGTGAAGGTTGGGAATGGCGGGAATGATCAGGCTGTGCCGCTCGTCGACCGGCTCGGCCGCAACGCCTGTTGCGATCGTGTCGATCTGCCCATCGCGAACCGTCAGCCGGGCATTGCTCACCAGGCCGTTTCGCGTCAATATCGTCTCGGCAAAGATCCGTGTCATCGGCCTCATCCCCATTGTCTTATTTTGTATATACATAAAATGACTTTGTACCGCAAATGACAACACATGATGTGATGGCATCGCAGCGCACAAACTTCCTGTAATTTGTCTAGACAAAATATATAGGCCATGGCTAGTATGCCCATGGAAGGGGCAGAATGCCCGCCTGCATAAAATTTCACAGAATGAGGGGTTCGAATATGAACATGAAGTGGATTGCCGCAGCCTCGCTTTGCGGTTTCATGGCGGCCACCGCCGCCCATGCCGCCGATACCAAGGTTGAGATTGGCTTTTCCGGCTGGACCGGTTTTGCACCGCTGACACTGGCCAAGGAAGCCGGCATTTTCGAGAAGAACGGTCTTGATGTCACGCTGGTCAAGATCCCGCAGGCAAGCCGCCATCTGGCGTTGGCCTCCGGCGATATCCAGTGCGCGGCCACCACCACCGAGACCTTTATCGTCTGGGCTGCAGCCGGTGTTCCCACCACGCAGATCTTCCAGCTTGATCAGTCCCACGGTGCTGACGGCATTGTCGTGCGCAACGACATTTCCTCCTTTGCTGATCTGAAGGGCAAGACCATCGCGGCCTCCGCCCCTGGCACCTCGCCTTACTTCCTGCTCGCTTACATGCTGAAGCAGAACGGCATGACCATGGATGACGTCAAGGTCGTCAACCTTGAGCCGGGCCCGGCAGCCCAGGCCTTCCTTGCCGGCCAGAATGATGCGGCCATGACCTATGAGCCCTATCTCTCTTCGGTTCGTGATGCGGGCGACGCCGGCAAGATCATGGCGACAACCGTTGATTACCCGGCCGTGATTGACACATTCGGCTGCACGCCGTCTTTCCTCGCCGACAATCCGGATGCTGCCAAGGCGCTGGCCACGTCCTATTATCAGGCGCTGGACATGATCGCTGCAGAACCGGAAAAATCCTATGAAATCATGGGCGCCGATGTGAACCAGACGGCCGACGAGTTCAAGGCTTCGGCAGAATATCTGGAATGGCAGGACCGTGATGCTGCGATTGCCTTCTTCGATGGTCCCTACAAGCAGTTTTCTGAAGATGCCGCCCAGCTTCTGCTCGACGCCGGTGTCATCAAGGAAATTCCGGATCTGACGGTTCTGGCCGATCCGAGCTATATCCAGCAGTAATTCAAGATCCTACCGGCGGGGGCTGATTGCGGTCAGCCCCCGTCCGTTGCCGTTTGAAACGGAAGTGCGATGAAACCCCTCGAACCTATCGATCCGAAGCTGAGGATTTCCCTCGGCATACTGTTCTTCGTCATCTTTTTTGCCGGTTGGGGCGTTGCCACATTCGGCGGTTTTGTTTCGAAGACCTTCCTGGCCGATCCGCTGACCATGCTCAGCGATGGCTGGTGGCTTTTGACCAAGCGGCATTTCCTTGGCGATATCGGCATGACTGTCTGGCGTGTTGTCGGCGGCTTCGTGCTGGCCACCATTGTCGCTGTTCCGGTGGGCATTGCCATGGGCGCCTACAAGCCGATCGAGGCCTTTCTCGAGCCTTTCGTATCCTTCGCGCGCTACCTCCCGGCCTCTGCCTTCGTGCCGCTGCTCATCCTGTGGGCCGGTATCGGCGAAATGCAGAAGCTGCTCGTCATCTTCATCGGGTCGGTGTTTCAGATCATCTTGATGATCGCTGTTTATGTCGCCAATACCAGGCGTGATCTGGTGGAGGCTGCCTATACGCTCGGCTCATCCAATTCCAGCGTCGTGCGGCGGGTTCTGTTGCCGGCAAGTGCGCCTGATATCGCCGAAACGCTGCGTCTCGTGCTCGGCTGGGCCTGGACCTATGTCATCGTCGCCGAGTTGATTGGTGCCTCCTCCGGCATCGGCTATATGATCATCAATTCCCAGTCGCTGATGGCAACCGGCCAGATCATTTTCGGCATCATCGTCATCGGCGTGATTGGCCTCATCTCCGATGTTGCCTTCAAGATGATCAATCGCAGGCTTTTTGCATGGAGGTTCGCATGAGCGCGTCTGAGCTCGTCATCGAAGGCGTGTCGCGCGTCTTTGCCGGCAATCGCGGCGGTGAGCCGGTTCAGGCGCTGGCGCCGACCGATCTGACGCTGGAAAAGAATGATTTCGTCACCATTCTTGGTCCGTCAGGCTGCGGCAAGTCCACGCTTTTGCGCATTGTTGCCGGCCTTGACAAGCCCACCACCGGGCGCGTCTTGCTGGATGGCAATGTCGTCACCGGGCCTGGCGCCGATCGCGGCATGGTGTTTCAGTCCTACACGCTGTTTCCCTGGCTGACGATCCGCCAGAATGTCGGTTTCGGCCTGCGCGAAAAGGGCATGAAGGACAAGGAGATCCGGACGATCGTCGATCACTATCTCGATCGTGTCGGGCTTTCCGCTTTTGCCGATCACTGGCCGAAGCAGCTTTCCGGCGGCATGCAGCAGCGCACGGCGATTGCCCGCGCACTTGCCAATGATCCCAAGATCCTGCTGCTTGATGAACCTTTCGGCGCGCTTGACAACCAGACCCGCGGCCTGATGCAGGAGCTTCTGCTCGGCATCTGGGAGCGGGAAAAGAAGACGGTCATCTTCGTGACCCACGACATCGAGGAAGCGGTCTTCATGGCCTCGCGGGTTGTCACAATGTCGGCCCGGCCGGGGCGTATATCTTCGATTACACCGGTCAATTTCGGCCATCCGCGTGACTATACGCTGAAGGCGGATCCGGAATTTGCGCGGCTCAGATTGAAGCTCACGGAAGAGATCCGTGCCGAGGTTATCGCTGCCGTTGCGCGCGGCTGATCATGGGCTGAAAGGGGCAGGACATGGTTGCTGGGGGGCAGAACGGCAAAAAGGGCGAGAAACTGCCGCTGCATGCGCGGATCCAGCATGATGTCGAAAGCAAGATCATGTCGGGCGAATGGCCGCCTGGCTTTCGGATTCCCTTCGAACATGAGCTGACAGATACCTATGGCTGTTCGCGCATGACCGTGAACAAGGCGCTCAGCGAATTGTCAAAAAAGGGATTGATTGAGCGTCGCCGCAAATCCGGTTCCTTCGTCTGTCAGCCGGAAGTGCTGTCAGCAGTGATGGAGATCCATCAGCTTGACCGGGAGGTGACCGCTCTCGGATTGCATTATTCCTTCCGGCGGCTTGCGCAGCTGGAACGTCTTGCCAGTGTTGAGGATGTGACACGTCTGTCTATCGACAGGCCGGTTCCGGTTCTTTGCGTCACCAGCCTGCACAAGGCCGGTGAGCGACTTTTCTGTTACGAAGAGCGGCTGATCAATCTCGATGTTGTGCCGGCCGCGCGGGAGGCTGATTTTGACCTGACGCCGCCCGGTACATGGCTTCTGGAACAGGTGCCATGGAGTGCTGCCGAACATCGCATCCGCGCGATCGGTGCGCAGGGCAGGGCGGCTTCAGCACTTGAACTTGCGCCTGGCACGCCCTGTCTCATCATCAGCCGCCGCACCTGGAACGCCGCCGGCGCCATCACCCATGTCCGGCTGACCTATCCCGGTGACATGCACACGCTGGTTGCCGAGTTTTCCCCCTCGCAGCGCGCCCGCTGAACAGTGGCGCGGCAGCGCCCCGGTTTCGCGCAATCCTGCTCTGATTTGCCGTTTTGCCGCCGCATGATCCTGTCGATCCTTGCTCCATTCCGCCCGGGCAGGTCTAGTCTCGCACAGGCATGTTACGCTGCCTCACCCAGCGTTCGAAATCCGCCGGAGGAAGCGGCTCGGAGAAGAGGTAGCCCTGCAACGCGTCGCAACCGAGTTCAGCGAGAATGCGCGCATGCTCGGAGGTTTCCACGCCTTCGGCAATGATCTCGATTCCCAGCGCCCGGCCGATCTCGACAATCGAACTGACCAGCCGGCGCTGGCTTTGTGAATGGACAATGGGGGTTACGAGCTGCCGGTCGATTTTCAGACGTTTCGGTGACAGGGCCAGCAGCGAAATGATTGACGCATAGCCGGTGCCGAAATCGTCGATTTCGATGTCGATACCATAGCGTTTGAGCTGCCGGACGATCTTCTCAAACACACCGTCCGATGTATCGAAGGAGATCGATTCGACCAGTTCGAAGGACAGTGCGCCCGGCGGAATGTCGAGCGCGTCGAGGCCTTCGAAAATACTGCCGTCGCTCAGTCTCTGAGCGGAGATATTGACGGCGATATGAGGCACAATGATGCCACTATTGTTCCAGCGGTGGTACTGTCTGGCAGCTTCTACCATGACGGCTCTGTCGATCCGGGATATGGCGCCGACGGTTTCAGCGGCAGTGAGGAAATGTTGCGGCGCCAGCAGGCCCCGGGTCGGGTGGTGCCAGCGCACCAGCGCCTCGACGCCTTCAAGGGCGAGGCTTTTGGCATTGAGCTGCGGCTGATAATATACCACGAATTCATTGCGATCGAGACCGGCCAGGATCTCATCGGCGATGCGGCGGCTTTCAACGGCGGCGCTGCGAAGCGAGGCGTTGAAAACCGTGAAGCGGTCGCGGCCGGCCTTCTTCGCGCCGTCGAGGGCGATATCGGCATTGGCCAGGACATCGCTGCTTTCCTGATCGGCCCAGGCAATGCCAATGCTGGCGCCGGTGCGGCAGTTATGGAGCCCGAGGCGGACGGGGCGGCTCAGCGCTGCAATGATGGAGCGGGCCCGCCTTGCCGCGCCCTCGGCATTGCCGTCCCAATGCGACAGGATCGCGAATTCGTCGCCGCCGATTCTCGCGACAAACTCTCCAGCGCGTGCCA
The DNA here is from genome assembly GCF_006516955.1 of Martelella alba. GTDB lineage: Bacteria > Pseudomonadota > Alphaproteobacteria > Rhizobiales > Rhizobiaceae > Martelella > Martelella alba. The sequence goes on along the minus strand of NZ_VHLG01000004.1, from coordinate 146,338 downwards.
GGGATTTCAGGGTGCGCGCCGTATGCCGGAGGATGCTGTCTCCTGCTTCATGGCCGAGCGTGTCGTTGATTTCCTTGAACCTGTCGAGATCGATATGCAGCAACAAAAAGGGCGCGGTCAACGAAGCCTCGCGCCGCGCGCCTGACAGGAGATCTTCGAGATAACGGCGGTTGGGCAGGTCGGTCAGCCCGTCATGAAGGGCGCGGTATTCCAGCCCGCGACGGGCACGTTCCAGGGCCGCATTCTGTTCCTTCGTCTCGCGATTGGCGTCGCGCAGCGCCTGTTGAAGGCGGATGTCTTCGGTAACATCCCAGTTGGCGCCGATTACCCTGCGTGTGCCATCCTTGAGCGTGCTCAGCATGCCGAAAGCGCGGATGTGGCGCAGCGTGCCATCGCGACCTGTGACCCGGAAGGTTGAGTGATATTCATTGCTTTCGCCCTGAAGGATGCGGGCGAATGCCCGCCGCTCCCGGTCGATATCATCAGGGTAGACACTGTCGCGCCACAGCGAGATGTCCTTTGGTCTTTCCTGAGGGCTGATACCGTAAAGCGCATACATGCGCTGGTCCCAGACGACTACACCGCTGTCGAGGTCATATTCCCACACGCCGATGCTCGAGGCATCGAGGGCGAGCTGCATCCGGGTCGACAGGCGCTCAAGCTGCCGTTCGCGGTGCCATAAGGTTCTGAAATGGACCAGCCGTTCGCGCATCAGCATGGCAATACCAATCACGCTGATAACAAGAATGGCGCCGATCGAGCCGACAAGGATGCGGCGCGCGAGCGAATGGGTCACGGGTTCTTCCCAGCCAAGGGCCGGAACTGCTGCCATGATCCATTTTCGCTGTGTGAAGTCGATGGATTGCGTCACCGGGTTTTCTGCCACGACCTCCGGCCTGCCGAAGATAGGCTCTGCCTCCTGCGTGACCGGGTTCATCCTGATAATGCTGACACGCAGCGGGGTCTTGAGCTGGTGGGCGAGGTTGTCATTGCGGATGCGTTCAAAGTCGATGATCGTCGACATCACGCCCCAGACCGTGTGGTCTGTGCCGTCGATGAGGGGATAATAGGCGATCAGCTGCGAACCGCCCTGAACGATGGCAATCGGCCCTTCGACGACGGGTGCGCCGGTCGCGATGGCATGCGCCACGGCCGCTGCCTGTTCTGGGTGGTCGTTGTAGTTCAGGCCGATAGCTGCTTCATTGCCAGCCCGCGGATAGACCATCTCGATCCTGTTGTTGCGGGCAATGGCCACGGACAGAATGGCTGATGGCGTGGCGAGCATGCTTTTGGCGAGGCGGGAAAATGCGGCTTCGTCAATCGCCGGGTTGGTCGAAATTGCCGATGCCAGTCCCTGGCCGAGTGCAACATTGGCCGTAATCTGCCCGGCAAGCCGGGTGCTGACGAGCGCGGAGGTTTCTGCGACCTCGAGCCGGAGATTGTTGCGATAGTCGCGCGATGATATGCGGTCGAAATAGATGACTGCAATGGCGACGAGGATGACAACAGCAAGCGCCAGCAGGTCACCGGATGTCGGCTGCCACCATTTGTGCTTCTGAGGCTCATCATCGATGGCGGGCTCCATGTGCACGTCTCCATTCATCTGCTGCTGTAGTATTCACAAAGAGGATGTTTTTTCAATCAATAGGGTGATAAGCCTATTTGTTGCAACCCTTAGGCAAGCGACGTCATGGCTGCGGGCGTGATCGCGCAAAAAAAGCCCCGGACGAAGCCGGGGCGAGTTACCAGAGAAAAGGAACAAAGGCGGGTATTACTCGGCGGCCTTCGGGGCCATCGGGTTGTTCGGATGGGTGGTCCAGTTGGCATAGTCGGCAGAGACGACCTTGCCGGTGCGCTTGTCGATGGCGCCGGGTTCGAGCGGCACCATGGTGATGCAGTCGGCGACGGGGCAGACATTGACGCAGAGATTGCAGCCGACGCAGTCCTCTTCCTTCACCTCGAAGCGCCGTTCGCCATCGACGATCGCCGTGATTGCCTGATGCGAGGTGTCCTCGCAGGCAATGTGGCATCGGCCGCATTTGATGCAGGCGTCCTGATCGATATTGGCCTTGGCGATGGCGTTGAGGTTGAGATATTGCCAGTCGGTGACATTCTTCACCGCGCGGCCGGAAATATCGTCCAGCGTGCGGTAGCCCTTGGTGTCCATCCAGTTGGAAAGCCCGGTGATCATCTCCTCGACGATCTTGAAGCCATAGGTCATGGCGGCGGTGCAGACCTGAACATTACCGGCGCCGAGAACCAGAAACTCCGCTGCGTCACGCCAGGTGGTGATGCCGCCGATACCGGAGATCGGCAGGTTCGGCGTTTCCGTATCGCGGGCGATTTCGGCAACCATGTTGAGCGCAATCGGCTTGACGGCCGGGCCGCAATAGCCGCCATGCGTGCCCTTGCCGCCAACGGTCGGAACGGGGGCCATGGCATCGAGATCAACGGAAACGATCGAGTTGATCGTGTTGATCAGCGACACAGCGTCGGTGCCGCCGCGGAAAGCGGCGCGGGCGGAATGGCGGATATCGGTGATATTCGGCGTCAGCTTGGTGATCACCGGCATGCGGGTATATTGCTTGCACCAGCGCACCACCATCTCGACATATTCCGGCACCTGGCCGACGGCGGCGCCCATGCCGCGTTCCGACATGCCGTGGGGACAGCCGAAATTGAGCTCGATGCCGTCGGCGCCGGTTTCTTCCACCAGCGGCAGGATCGCCTTCCAGGCCTCTTCCTCGCAGGGCACCATGATCGAGACGACGATCGCCCGGTCCGGCCAGCGTTGCTTGACTTCCTTGATCTCGCGCAGATTGGTGTAGAGATCGCGGTCGGTGATCAGCTCGATATTGTTGAGACCGAGAAGACGGCGGTCGGCGCCCCAGATGGCGCCATAGCGCGGACCGTTGACATTGACGACCGGCGGGCCTTCCTCGCCGAGCGTCTTCCAGACGACACCGCCCCAGCCGGCGCGAAAGGCGCGCTCGACATTATAGGCCTTGTCGGTTGGCGGTGCGGAGGCGAGCCAGAAGGGGTTGGGCGATTTGATACCGACGAAATTATTGGAAAGATCAGCCATGTTTCAACCCTCCCTTCAGGCGACGGCGCTTGCGCGCGTTTCGCCGGCAAGCATCCTGTTGATGGCAATAGCCGCGTCGCGGCCCTGGGCAACGGAGGTGACAGTCAGGTCCTCACCGCGCTTGATGCAGTCACCGCCGGCATAGACGCCGGCAATCGATGTTAGGCCGTCCTCGTCTACGGCAATGCGGCCGCCTTCAAGTTTCAGGCCTTCCAGATGGTCGGTGACAAAGGTCTGGCCGATGGCCTTCAGCACATGGTCTGCGGCGATAATGCCGGTCTCACCGGTGACGATTAGCTTGCCATTCTCGCTGGCGGTGTTGTCGAACAGCACCCCGGAAACGGCGCCGTTCTCACCGAGGATTTCCTTCGGTGCCAGATAATGGCGGATGAAGACGCCCTTCGAGGCGGCAAGCTCCTGCTCGAAGGTGGATGCGCCCATGGCCTCTGCACCGCGGCGATAGCAAAGCGTCACTTCGGCGGCGCCGAGAAGCTTTGCCTGCACGGCAGCATCGATGGCGGTCATGCCGCCGCCGAGGACAACCACATGGCTGCCAACCTTGACGGAGGCCTTGTCTTCGGCCTGGCGCAGCGTCTCGATGAAGTCGACGGCGTTTTCGCAGCCGTCCAGATCCTCGCCGGGGATGCCGAGCGCGTTGACCCCGCCAAGACCGATGCCGATGAAGACAGCGTCATAATCGCGGGTAAGGTCGCCAAGAGCAAAATCGCGGCCAAGTGCCATATTGTTGCGGATCTCGATACCGCCGATCTCCAGCAGATATTCAACCTCGCGCTGGGCGAAATCACCGGTGGTCTTGTAGGCCGCAAGGCCATATTCGTTGAGGCCGCCGGCCTTGGCCCTGGCCTCGAAGATCACGACATCATGACCGGCCATGGAAAGCCTGTGGGCGCAGGCAAGGCCTGCCGGGCCAGCGCCGATCACGGCGACCGTCTTGCCGGTGGCGGCAGCGCGGCCATAAAACTGCGTGCCTTCGACCATGACGGTGTCGGTCGCGTAGCGCTGCAGCAGGCCGATCTCGACCGGCTTTTCCTCCGCCGTATTGCGCACGCAGGCCTCCTGGCACAGCGTTTCGGTGGGACAGACGCGGGCGCACATGCCGCCGAGAATGTTCTGGTCAAGGATCGTCTTCGCCGCGCCGCTGGCATTGCCGGTGGATATCTGGCGGATGAAGAGCGGAATGTCGATCGCCGTCGGACAGGCTGTCATGCACGGCGCATCATAGCAGAAGTAGCAGCGGTCAGCCTCAACGGCTGCCTCATGCTTTTGCAACGGCGGATGCAGGTCAGAGAAGTTGCGCTCGTAATCGGCAGGCGTCAGACGCCCGCCCGCGCGGGCGGGTTCGGTGTCTTGCATAGGGTTCCCCTTTTTTGTTTCTGGGAAAAGCCTAACCCGGTTTGAAAATTTTATCAAACGGTAAAATTTTGCTTTCGGTCAGAAAATGACCGCAAATCCGGGCGATTTTGCACTTGTGATGATTGTGTTTTCGGCCGGTTCGCGCCAATAGGCTTGATCAAAACGTAAAAGCGAAGCACCCTGCGCTGGAAATGCCGTTGTCGGCGGTTTTGAAGAAAAGAAAACCAGACGATGTCGCAATACCTGATTCTGATCGTTAATTTTGCGGGAATGATGGCGCTGACAGCCATCGCCTTCGCATTTGTTATGCGTTCGGTGACGGTCGCCTACGCAAGACAGGTTCTCCTCGGTTTCATTCTGGGGCTGGGGGCCACGCTGGTATCCTTTCAGCCGGTCATGCACATCAACGGGCTGCAGATCGATCCGCGCAACCTGTTTGTCGGCTGTGCTGGTGCCTTTGCCGGGCCGATTGGTGGCCTGATCAGCTTCACCATGGCGGCAGCGACGCGCTATCTTGAAGAGGGGCCGTCTGCCAATGTCTGCGTGCTTTCGCTGTTCCTCGCCACCTGTCTTGGCCTCGTCTGGCGCCTGATGGTCAGCCGTTCCGGTCAGATGACCAGGATCCATCTCTTGCTGCTCGGTCCGGCGATCAGCCTTTCCTTTGTCTGCACTTTTTTGCTGCCGCGTTCGGACTGGGCGCCGGTCTTTTCATATGCCATTCCCTTCCTCGTCGTCACCAATATCATCGGCGCCTTTGTCCTGGGTGGCTTTCTGGAGCGTGAACGCCGGCGGGACCTGCGGGAAAAGGCGCTGCGCGTTCAGGCATCCGTCGATCCGTTGACCGGGCTTTTCAACCGCCGCGCCTTTGAGGAAGCCTATCGCGTTGCCGCCTTGCGCCAGACACCGCGCGGAGCGGCGCTTCTGCTGATCGATCTTGATCATTTCAAGAAGGTTAACGACACCTATGGCCATGCCGTCGGCGACAGGGTTCTCGTCGCCGTGGCCGAGCTGCTGCGCGAAAGCCTGCGTGGCACGGACCTGGCAGCGCGGCTAGGTGGCGAGGAATTCGCTGTCTTTCTACCCAATACCGGGCGCGAGAAAGCGCGTGAAATTGCCGAGCGGGCGCGCAGCGCCATGGCGGAAATTTCTGCCCCGGACAATGCTGATGCGCTCGCCATCACGACGAGCATCGGGGTGTGCTGGAGCCACGCCTGCCTGCCGATGGAGACGGCGCTGGAGCTTTCCGACCGTGCCCTTTACCAGGCCAAAATGCATGGTCGTGACCAGATTGTCCTTATGGAGCGCAATGCGGCCGCTACGCCATCGGAAGCGCATGCTTTTGCGAAAAGACGGCGCATGGTCGCCGAACATTGACAGTCTGCGGCCGCTTCCTTTCCACTTGAGGCTTGAAAAGGTTGCATGCTGACCGGTATCTCTCCTTCATTCATTGCGAGAGGTTTACACCGTGCAGAAAAAACTCAGCCTGGCCGAGGTAACGGCAATCGGGATTGGCGGGATGATCGGTGGCGGCATTTTCGCCGTGCTCGGTCTTGCCATAGCCGTTGCTGGCCATGCTGTGGCGTTCGCCCTTCTTGCCGGTGGCGTGATCGCGCTTCTGACCGGTATTTCCTATGCCCATCTCGGGCTTGAATTCAGAAATGACGGCGGCAGTTTCACCTATATCGAAAAAGCCTTTACGGCACCGGGCATTGCCGGTTTCGCCGGCTGGCTGCTGGTCGCAGGCTATGTCGGCACCCTGGCGCTTTACGCATCGGCTTTCGGCGCCTATGGCGCGACGTTTCTGCCTGAAGGTGCAGTCAATGCTGGTGTGCTGGCGGCCGTGGTGCTCACCGGTTTTCTGGTGATCAACCTCGTTGGCGCCAAGCTGTCGGGCGGCGTCGAGCTTGGGGTGGTTGCCATCAAGCTTGCCATTCTGGCGCTTTTTGCAGTGATTGCCGCCACGGGCATCAAGGCGTCGCATTTCACGCCGGTTTTTGATCACGGCTTTCCGGCGGCGCTTTCCGCCGTGGCGCTCATCTTTGTCGCCTATGAGGGATTTGAGCTTATCCCGAACGCCATTGACGAGATGGCGTCGCCCGAGCGGAACCTGAAACGAGCGATCGTGATTGCCATCTGCCTCACCACGCTGATTTATGTGGCTGTGGCGGTCGTGGCGCTGGGCAATCTGACACCGGCGGAAATCGCAAAGGATCAGGAATATGTTCTCGCTGTTGCCGCTCGGCCGATGCTCGGACAGTTCGGCTTCACGCTGATCGCGGCCGCCGCGCTCCTGTCAACGGCGTCGGCGATCAATGCAACGCTTTTCGGCGCAGCGCGGCTCGCCATGGTCATGGCGCGCGAAAGAGCCTTGCCGGCGATTTTCTCGATGCGCGAACGCAACCGGCCGATACCTTACGTGGCACTGATCGTGCTGACAGTTCTATCTCTCGCCTTTGCGGTTCTCGCGCCGCTTGAAGAGATTTCTCTCTTTGCCAGCGCCACATTTCTATTGATCTTTTTTGCGGTCAATCTGGCGGCCTTCAGGCTGTCGCGGCGAATCGCCATCAAGCCGGTTGTACCGCTGGCAGGTTGCCTGCTCTGTTTCGCGAGTTTCCTCGTCCTTGTCTGGCACACCTTTCAGACAGACCCGGTTGGCCTGCTGTTCCTGGCTGGTGCCTATGCCGTTGCTGCGGTGCTTGAATGTGCTCTTGTTCTGCGTCACGGCCGCCGGCCCGCCTGATCCGCCCGCACTGTCCCCTCACGCCATGTCGCGGCCGGTTACATCGATATCATTGGCGGCGAGACGCCGCTTGGGGCGCATCAGCGGTTCGGGGCGCACAGGTTCGGTATGCAGCATGTCCGCCCCGGCCAGAATGCCCTCGACCGCCTGAATTTCCAGCCGCTTGGCGTCCCGCTTGCGGATATCGTCGGTGATCGCCTGGGCGTCCTCCTCGCTGGTTCCGAGCGCAATCAGGGTCTCGCGGCCGAAGGTGAGGCCGGATTCCAGTGTTTCGCGTAGCTCATATTCAACGCCGCGGGCTCTGAGCGCCAGCGTGTGGCCGCGATCATAAGAACGGGCATAGATGTGAGCACGGGGGAAGTTCTCCTGGATCATGGCGACCACCTGATCGGTGATTTCGCGCTTCTGGGTGCAGACCGCAACGATCTTGGCCTTTTCAATACCGGCTGAAATCAGCACGTCCTTGCGGGTACCGTCGCCGAAATAGATGTGAAAGCCAAAGGCCGATGCCTGGCGAATGCGTTCGGCGGAATAGTCGATGATGGTGACATCGCGGCCGCTTGCCAGAAGGATCTGCGCGGCGATCTGGCCAAAACGGGAAAAACCAACCATCAGCACATCGGCGCCGGCGCCGGCAAAATCCTCCTCCATCTCCTCGTGATGGGTCTCTGTCCGGTAAAGTCTTGCGGCAAGCCGTACGCAAAGCGGCGTGACCACCATGGAGAGCGTGACAATGGTGATCAGCAGGGAGGCGGTGGCATTGGTAAACAGGCCGCCGGCTGCCGCCGTCGAGAACATGACAAAGCCGAATTCACCGCCCTGCGGCAAAAGGGCGGCGATGCGGATTGCGTCGGCATGCGAGGAGCCGCTGATGCGACAGAGCAGATAGATCACCGCTGCCTTGATCGCGACCAGCACCGGTACGGCCAGGATGATGAGGAGAATATTTTCCCACAGCACATCCAGTTCCAGTGACAGGCCGACGGCGATGAAGAAAATGGCGAGCATGACCCCGCGAAAGGGCTCGATATCGGCCTCAAGCTCATGACGATAGGAGGATTCGGCCAGCATCACCCCAGCAAGAAATGCCCCCATGGCCATGGAAAGGCCGACGAGATGCATGGCGGTTGCCGCGCCGATGACAATGAACAGGGCGGCAACGATCATCACTTCGCGCGCGCCTGTGGCGGCAATGATCTGGAAGACCGGCGTCAGCACATAGCGGCCTGCGGCAATCATCAGCGCGATCACCATCAGCGCAAGCGCAGCGTTCGCCAGCATGTCACTTCCCGACGTTCCCTCCGCACCGCCGGACAGAATGGCCAGCAGCGCCAGTAATGGCACGATGGCGATATCCTGAAACAGCAGCATGGAAAAGGCGCGCTGGCCGTAACGGGTGTTGACGTCACCGGCATCGTCGAGGATCTGCATGGCAAAGGCGGTGGAAGACAGCGCCAGGCCGTAGCCGGCAATGATGGCGGCGCTCCAGTCGAACTTGCCGGTCAGCATGACCAGTGGCGTCAGGATCGCCCCCGTCAGCAGCACCTGGGCAAAGCCGAGGCCGAAAATATCCTTGCGCATGGTCCATAGCCGGGCGGGCTTCAGTTCCAGTCCGATCATGAACAGGAGAAAGACGACGCCGAGTTCGGCGACGCTGAGGACTTCCTCGCCATTGGTGATGCGCTTGAACACGGGCCCGATGATCACGCCGGCGGCCAGATAACCCAGAACGGTGCCGAGACCGAGGCGCTTGAAAACAGGGGCGGCGATGGCAGCGCCTCCCAGCATCCACAGCAATTCGGAAAACATGCTCGCCTCGCTCGCCATAATGTGGATAGCCCCCTATAGGTTAATAAAAATCGAGCGTCATCAAAACGGCACTTGATGGAATACAAAGCGAACAATAAATGGAAGCGCAAGGAAAGGCCATGCCATGTCTGTGAATGACGCAAGCAGTGAATTGATCAGGAACGCTTCCAGGATTGTCGATGCCGCGAAGGCGGCGGGTGCCGATGCCGCAGATGTGGTTGTGTCGGAAGGTGTCTCCAACGCCATCTCTGTTCGCGATGGCAAACGTGAGAATGCACAGGCTTCCGAAAATCGGGGATTGTCGCTGCGCGTGTTTATCGGCAAGCGTATTGCCAGCGTGTCGACCAATTCCGCTGACGATGTGTCGGCTCTTGTCGAACGTGCCATCGCCATGGCGAAGGTATCGCCGGAAGACCCTTACGCCTGTCTGGCGGATGCCGATCGGCTGGCCGATGAAACGCCCGATCTGCAGCTTTACGATCCGACCGGTGTTTCACCGGAAAGGCTGGCCGAGCGGGCGCTTGCAGCGGAAGCGGCAGCCCTTGCGGTTCCCGGTGTCAGCAAAAGCTCCGGGGCGAGTGCTTCCAGCGGCGAAATTGCCTTCGCGCTTGTCACCAGCGGCGGTTTTGCCGGTGGCTACCGGCGATCCTATTTTTCCGTTTCGGCCTCGGCGGTTGCCGGGGACGGTACGGCGATGCAGCGCGATCATGATTCCGAGGCCCGCGCCTTTGATGCCGATCTGACGACACCCGAAGAGATCGGCCGCAATGCGGGTGAACGCGCCGTCGCGCGCCTTAATCCGCGCCAGCTCGAGACGCAGCACGGTATTGGCATCATCTTCGATCAGCGTGTTGCCACCAGCCTTGTCGGTCACCTTGCCGGTGCCATTTCCGGCAGTGCGATTGCGCGCAAAACGTCGTTTCTGAAAGACCGTCTCGGCAAGCAGGTGCTGAAGGCCGGGGTCAGCCTGATCGATGATCCGAGCATCCTTCGCGGGTCCGGTTCCCAGCCTTTCGACGGCGAAGGCGTGGCAAGCCAGAAATTGACCATGGTCGGTGATGGCGTTCTCAAGCAATGGTTCCTGTCGACAGCACTCGGGCGGGAGCTGGGGCTTGTGACCAATGGTCGCGGGGTGCGATCCGGCAATTCGCTCTCGGCCACGGGTACCAATCTCATTCTGGAGCCGGGTGCGGACACGCCGGAAGCCATGATGAAGGCGCTCGGTTCGGGTTTCCTGGTGACCGAGCTGATCGGTCATGGCGTCAATATGGTCACTGGTGAATATTCGCGCGGCGCGTCCGGCTTCTGGTTCGAAAATGGCGAGATTGCCTATCCCGTCTCGCAGATGACGCTCGCCGGAAATCTGAAGGACATGTATCTCAACATGACGCCGGCCAGCGATATTGATCGTCGCTATTCGATTGCAGCGCCCAGCCTTCTGGTCGAGGGACTGACGCTGGCAGGGCGCTGAAATGGTGCCTGACACGATGATCAACGCAACGGAGCATGACCGCTGGCTGGATGATCTGGCGCTGATTGAAGCGGCGGCCCGCGATGCTGGCGGCGTCGCGCTTGGCTATTTCGGTCAGGCGCCGCAGACCTGGTGGAAGAATAATGGCGCCTCTCCGGTCAGCGAGGCGGATTTCGCCGCCAATCGCCGGCTTGAAGCACTGTTGCGCCATGCCCGGCCCGATTATGGCTGGCTTTCCGAAGAAAGCGAGGATGACCCGGCCCGGCTTTCCTGTGAACGCGCTTTCGTTGTCGATCCGATCGATGGAACCCGTGGCTTCCTGGCCGGAGACAAGCGTTGGGTCGTGTCGGTTGCAGTGGTCAACCGGGGGGAGCCCGTTGCCGCCGTTCTGTTCGCTCCGGCGCTGGACGAGCTCTTTACTGCCTGCAAGGGCGGACCCGCCGCCAAAAACGGCGCTGATATTGCCTGCCGCCTCGCGGGCGCCGGGGATATGCTCGATTTTGCTGCGCCGGGCAATCTGGTGGAACGGCTTGCGCCTGCCATGCAAAAGCGTATTCACCGCGCCGGCCATGTTCCTTCGCTGGCCTATCGGCTGGCCATGGTGGCAGAGGGCCGGCTTGACGGCACGCTGGTCAGGACGGATTCCCATGACTGGGATATCGCAGCTGCTGATTTGATCCTGCGCTGTGCCGGGGCAAAGCTGGTCGATGGAGACGGCGTCGCGCCGCGCTATAATCTGGCGGATGTCTCCAAAGAAACGCTGTTTGCCGGATCATCGGATCTGGTTGATATGCTGCTGCGGCACTTTGATCGCAAACCCTTTGCTTGACATCCGCATCAATTACCGCGACACGAGTGGACGCATCTGCAACGATTTTTGCAAGCGAGGTTTCTCATGATCGATACGGTTGAAAACAAACAGCTTCTGCACCTGGTATTCGGCGGCGAACTGGAGCAGCTGGACGGCGTCAAGTTCTCCGATCTTGACCAGCTGGACATTGTCGGCATCTATCCCAACTACGCTGCGGCGCATACGGCATGGAAGTCCAAGGCTCAGCAGACTGTCGACAATGCCCATATGCGTTATTTCATCGTCCACCTGCATCGCCTGCTCGATCCCGAAGACTGATTCGTGCGATCAAAGGTCCAAATTCGGCCGCTGTTTACGGCTAAGAGCAGTCTAGAGGTTCTTCTGCCCGCAATATGATGGCGTAAATTGTTGATTTTACGCCTCTTCTTTTCGTGGTGCGGGCCTTCAGTCAGCCGTGCCATCATTGCGTGTGCAATCAGCTGATTAAGTGGTAACCTGACGAAGCGGTTCGTTTCGGACGGACGAATTTCTGGAGTGCATCTGGTTTTGACGATGACGGCGCGTATTTCGACATGGCTGGCGACGCAAGGCTACCGGTTTGCCGGGGTGGCGGTCTATCCACTGCTGCCGTTCATCTATCGCCGACGCGCGCGCCGGGGCAAGGAAGAACGGGCCCGCAAGGCCGAACGCTTCGGTCGCACGCGCGTCGCGCGACCGAATGGGCCACTGGTCTGGATTCATGCCGCAAGTGTTGGCGAGACGCTTTCCGTCGCGCCGATGATGGAGAAAATCGCGGCGCTTGGCATTAACGTGCTGCTGACCACGGGAACGGTCACCTCGGCAAAGCTTGCCGCAGAGCGTTTTCCCGATCAGGTGATCCACCAATATGTTCCCTTCGATGTGCCGCGTGCGGTGAGCCGTTTTCTGGATCACTGGCGGCCTGACGTCGCCATCAATGTCGAAAGCGAGATCTGGCCAACCATTATGGGTCAGCTATCGAAGCGGAACATTCCGCAGATTTTCGTTAATGGACGGATTTCCGACAAGTCCTATGATCGCTGGTTGAAGCGGCGCGATTTCGCCCGCAGCCTGTTTTCCCAGATTGCAAGCGTTCTGGCGCAGAGCGATCTTGACGGTGAACGGTTTCGTGAGCTGGGCGCCATGCGCGTTTCGGTCACGGGCAATCTGAAGGTTGATCGCGACCCGCCGCCCGCCGATGAGGTGGTGCTGGCGACATTGCGCCGTGAAATTGGCGACAGGCTGGTCTGGGCCGGCATTTCGACCTTTGAGGGTGAGGAAAAGGCGGTCTCCAACGTGCACCGCGTACTCAAAAGCCGCGTGCCGGGCCTGCTGACGGTGATCGTTCCGCGTCATCCCGAGCGCTGTGATCAGCTGACTGCGCTGTTTCAGGCCAAGGGGCTGAATGTCGTTCGCCGATCAGAGGGGGCGGCCATCACCGCTGAGACCGATATCCTGCTCGGCGATACGATGGGTGAGATGGGGCTTTACCTGCGTCTCGCCAGAATTGCCTTTGTTGGTCGGTCACTGACGGCGACGGGCGGGCAGAACCCGCTGGAGCCAGCCATGCTGGGCGCTGCCATTATCAGCGGCCCACATGTGCAGAATTTTCAGGATACCTACCAGAAACTGCGGGCAGCCGGCGCGGCGCGCACGGCTGATACGGTCGAACAGCTGGCGCGCAATGTCTACCAGCTTCTCAGTGTGGAAAAAGCCCGGGATGAGATGGTTGTCGCCGGTTATCGCACGGTAGAGTCCATGCGCGGTGCGCTTGCCGAAACGATGAAGCATCTTGACCGGCATCTTTCGCCGCTGGTTCTGGAGGCGCGGCTGAGTGCGCGGCTCTCCGCGCAGGGCGGCAATGCACCGCAGGCTGGCAGCGATCTGGATACGCCGATGCATGGCCGCATGCGCGCGTCGCGCTAGCATGGGGCTGGTGGTGACGGGAGAGCGGATGTGACATCGCTGCTCAGGGCTCCCGATTTCTGGCAGAAGCGTTATCACCCCTTCACCGTGGTGCTGATGCCGTTGTCGTGGATTTACGCCGCGATTGCTGACAGGCGCATGCGCGCTGCCAAAGGAGCCAGTCTGCCTGTGCCGGTGATTTGTGTCGGCAATTTCACTGCCGGTGGTGCGGGAAAATCCCCAACTGTTGAAGCGCTGGTCCATGCAGCGCGATCGCTCGGGCATAAGCCCGGCATTGTCATGCGCGGTTTCGGCGGGCAGGGCGGTGCCGCGCAGATCGTTGAAGCCGGCCGTGACAAAAGCGGCGATGTCGGGGATGAGGCCTTGATGCTGAGCGCCGTTGCACCCGTGGCGGTTTCGCCTCGACGGCATGATGCAGCGGATCTGCTGGTTCAGGCCGGCGTTAACATGATCATCATGGATGACGGGTTGCAAAGCGGCCGGCTGAAGCCGGATCTGGCCCTGGCTGTGATTGATCGAAAGCGCGGCCTTGGCAATGGCCTTGTCTTGCCGGCCGGCCCTCTCCGGGCCTCGCTTGCCGTCCAGCTGGAAAAGACGGACCGGCTGATCCTTGTCGGGGCAGACCAGACGGGCAACACGGCGGCGCTTGTCGCGCAGACAGGGCTTGCCGCGCTTGATGCGGCGATCCGTCCGCGTGATGCCGCGCGTTTTTCGGGCAGGCGGGTCCTTGCCTTTGCCGGCATTGGCTATCCGGAGAAATTTTTCGATACGCTGCGCGCTGCAGGTGCTGAGATTGTCAAAGCGGTGCCGCTTGCCGATCACCAGGCGATTGCGCCTGACACAGCCCGGGCCATTTGCGCCGATGCTGAAGCGACCGGGCTCGCTGTGGTGACGACAGCGAAGGATATGGCGCGTCTTGAAGGGGCAGCCGATCCGGCCCTGCAGGCATTGGCGACTGCAGCAGATGTGCTTGAGATTGACATGGTCTTTGCTGAAGCTGAAGCCGCAAAAGAGCTTGTCGCCACAGCAGTTGAGCGCTTTTCCCGGCGTATGGGCGCTTCAAAGACCGGTTTCAATCCAAATTGAATGGCAATTGCGGCCAATTGCCGTATTATCAAAAGGCAGAAACAGTATCAGATCCGGTGGAAAACGATGACGATCCTTTCGAGTGACGTCCGTCGTGCAGAAAAGGCGGACGCCAAAGCCGTTGCCAGTGTTTACTGGCAGGCCTGGCAGCATGGCTATGCTGGGATTATTCCGCATATTGCATTGCAGCATATGCTGACACGGCGCAACAGTCAGTGGTGGCTGAAGGCAATAGACGGACCGGCGACACTGCTCGTGCTGGAAGTCGATGCGCGCGTGGTCGGTTACGCGACCGTCGGGCTCAGCCGTGCGCGTTCGCTGCCGCAGGAAGGCGAGATCTACGAGATCTATCTGCTGCCGACCTATCAGGGTCTGGGCTATGGGCGACGGCTGTTTCGCGAGGCTCAGCGTCTTCTGGCCTCGCTTGGCTGCCAGGGCGTGATCGCCTGGTGTCTGGAAGATCTCGATCAGGCGACCGGGTTTTTCGCCGCACTTGGCGGGCGCAGGCAGGCGCTCAGCGTCGAGCGTTTCGGCGAGAAACGCCTCGACAAGGTTGGATTCGCCTGGGGTTGATCGCTGCTAATCGTTTGAAACGGAATTCTGATCTTTTGCTGCTGATGACGCTTTGGTGAAATTTGCCGAAGTCAGTTCGGCTGGTTGCTTTATAGGGCGATTTTGATTATCCAAGTGGCAAAATTTCCAATCCCCTATGGAGAAGCTTAATGCGTATTGATGCCATCAAGATCGGTGAAAATCCCCCGGAAGATATCAACGTCATCGTCGAGGTTCCGCTTGGCGGCCAGCCGATCAAATATGAGATGGACAAGGATGCCGGTGTTCTGGTCGTCGACCGTTTTCTCTACACGCCGATGATGTATCCCGGCAATTATGGCTTCGTTCCGCACACACTTTCCGATGATGGCGATCCGATCGACGTTCTGATCTGCAATCTGCGCCCGCTGGTTCCCGGCTGCGTCATCAATGTCCGTCCGATCGGCGTGATGATGATGGAAGACAATTCCGGCAAGGACGAGAAGATTATTGCAGTGCCGTCGGAAAATGTCAGTGCCCGTTTCAACAAGATCCGCGATTATCAGGATATGCCGGAAATCCAGTTGAAGCAGATCGAGCATTTCTTTGAACACTACAAGGATCTGGAACCCGGCAAATGGGTCAAGATCTTCGGCTGGCACGGTGCCGAGGAAGCCAAGAAGCTGATCGTTGACGCAATTGAGCGTGCCAAGACCAAGGGCTGAGCCCTTCCGCCGGTCACGGCGTTGCGCGGTTCAGCGCTTCCATCAGAAACTCCGGATCGCCCGCGATCCGGAGTTTTTTCATGCGCGCTGTTTCCCCGCTGATGATGCTGATGGAGGATTTGGCAATACCCAGCCTCTTGGCAACAAGGGCGATCAGCGCCTTGTTGGCCTTGCCCTTCTCAGCTACGGCCGTGACGCGTGCGGTCAGATAGGCAGAGCCTGCAGCATCCTCTCGGATACCGGCAAGCTCGTCCCGACCACCATTCGGTGTCAGCCGGATGGTGATGTCGACATGGTTTTCGGCAGGCGTGATGGCGTTCAGCCCATCCGTGCGAAGATCGGCCAGATCGAGCTCCACATCAAGACGCGGATGAAATAGATGGCAATCAGCACGATCACCGGTGAAATATCGATGCCACCGAGATTGGGCAGGATATTGCGGATCGGGCGATAGACCGGTTCCGTCAGATTATAGAGCATGCGGCCGACGGTGTTGATGAAACCGTTGGAGGCATTGACGATGTTGAAGGCGTAAAGCCAGGACAATATCGCGCTGGCGATAATGATCCAGGTGTAGAGATTCAGCACAAGATCAATCGTCTTGAATAGCGCAAACATTTATCGGTCTCCGGTTCCAGCTTGACAGTCATTTAGACATTAGCGACTTAACGGACAAGGGTTGCCAGTTCCTTTAGCTTCGATTCCGTTTCGATTGGTCTTTTGTGCGCCCGGCAACAGCCCCGGCCGCCTTTGGCCCGACAGTGATGGACCATGTGATGCATTCTTCCGAACCAGGTGCCCGTTTTGCCGCCTTCAGGCACAAATCCTATGCCCGCTTTTTCTTCGCGCGCTTTCTCGGGACCTTTGCGATCCAGATTGTTTCGGTATCGGTCGGCTGGCAGATGTATGACCAAACCGGCAGTGCGCTCTATCTCGGCCTGATCGGCCTGTTCCAGTTCCTGCCAGCGCTGGTGCTGACCCTTGTCACCGGAACGGTGGCCGACCGTTATAACCGCCGCGCCATCGCCGCGCTCTGCTTTGCCGTTTCAACCGGCTGCGCTGCGGTGCTGCTTGCGATTACGCTGACGGGGACATTTTCGCCCTGGCTGGTCTTTGCCATATTGCTGGTGTTCGGCATTGAACGCGCTTTCATGAACCCGGCGGTGCAGTCGCTGGCGCCCAATCTTGTGCCGGCGAAGGATCTGGCCAATGCGATCGCCTGGAATTCCTCCTCCTGGCAGACAGCATCGATTGTCGGTCCGGTGGCTGGCGGCCTGCTCTATGGCATTGGAGCTTCTGTCGCCTATGGTGTGGCGCTGGCCTTTTTTGGTGGTGCCGCGCTTTTGATGCTGCTCGTTGAAAAGCCGGTCCAGCGTTCCGCTGCCGGTGCTGTGACCAAGGAGACCATTCTCGCGGGCTTCCGCTTCATTTGGGGGGAGAAGGTCGTGCTCGGGGCGATCTCGCTCGATCTTTTCGTCGTGCTCCTTGGCGGCGCTGTCGCGCTGATGCCGATCTTTGCCCGCGATATTCTCGATCTTGGACCCTGGGGGCTTGGTCTGCTCAGGGCAGCTCCCGGCATCGGTGCTATTGTTGTGGCACTGATGCTTGCGTCCTTCCCGATCCGCCATCATGCCGGTCACTTCATGTTTTTCGGTGTCGCGCTGTTCGGTGCCTCGACTGTGGTCTTCGGCCTGTCGCACAGTGTCTGGCTGTCGATTGCAGCACTGATGATCATGGGGGCTGCCGACATGGTGTCGGTCTATGTCCGCGAAACGTTGATCGCATTGTGGACACCGGATGAGGTGCGCGGCCGCGTCAACGCCGTCAATTCCGTTTTTGTCGGCGCGTCAAACGAGCTTGGCGAGTTCCGCGCCGGTTCCATGGCATCGCTGATCGGTGCGGTTCCTGCGGTTGTCTTCGGCGGTATCGGCTCGCTGGTCGTGGCAGGGCTTTGGGCTGCACATTTCACCAAGCTCAGAACCATTGACAGCCTCGATGCCCCGGATCACAGCCACCAGCAATAATGCTGATTGGCTATGAGGAGGCGGCAAGCGGGACCGGTTTTTGCGCGGGCGCCTCTTCTTTTGTGAAGATGACATCGAGAAAATCGCACAGCCATGCCTTGAGCGCACGGTCATGCAGCATGCGGCCTTCCAGATGCTGAGCGCCGGGTTGTGCCTTGGGCAGGGTGAAGCGCGAGGAACCGCGCACGACCCAGCTATGCATCATCATCCGGGTCAGTTCGGCATGGAACTGCACGCCATAGGCTTTCTCGCCATAGCGGAAAGCCTGGTTGGGATAGATGTCGCCTTCGGCCAGAAGATCTGCGCTGTGGGGCAGCTCAAAGCCTTCACGGTGAAACTGATAGACCATTTTCGGCCATTTCATCATCAACCGGCCTTTCTCTGTCGGGCGGATCGGATACCAGCCGATCTCCACCGAACCATCGCCATTGCCGCAGACGGTGCCGCCGATCTGGCGGGCAAGCATTTGTGCGCCGAGGCAGATGCCGAGAAAGGGACGGTTTTCCTTCAGCGGGACGGACAGCCAGTCGATCTCCGAGCGGACGAAATCGTCGCCGTCATTGGCGCTCATCGGACCACCAAAAATCACTGCGCCGCTGTGGCGTTCCAGCGTGTCAGGCAGGCTCTGGCCGAGCGCCGGGCGGCGGATATCGAGGGCATAACCCTTCTGCATCAGAATCTGGCCAACACGGCCAGGCGTCGAACGTTCCTGGTGGAGGACGATCAGGATCGGTCGGCGATGCTCACTTGTCTCCGGGATCCCCGGCATGCATATCTCCTTCGGTCTCTAGTCCGGCGCGCTGCTTTGCGGCCTGGCGTTCCAGCACACGGTCACGGTCGGAAACGCCCATCAGTTCGGCAATCCGCCAGACCACATTGTCTTCGATTTCGCTGCGTGTACCATCGGCATAGGCGATGTCCCACAAGAGGCTGATCAAGCCGATGCGCTGTTCTTCGTCGAGATGGCGTTTTACATCGGAGGTGAAGCGGTAGAAATCGACGGCCTCGCTGCCGGCTGCCTCACCCGCTTCAATCAGCTTGTCGAGGCTCTCGCCGTCAATGCCGTATTTTTCTGACAAAAGATCGCGCAGCCGCTTCTGCTCGCTGTCGCTGATCCGGCCATCGGCTTCCATGACCTGAAAGCACAGCGCGACCACGGCAATGCGGGCGTCGTCGGGCTGTTGTTGCCTGCTGCCTTCATCGCCTGTCATTTCCTGGAGAAAGCGGCTGATCTTTTCAAACATTCCGGTCATGTCCTGCGTTTTTCATCAACTAGAGCGCGATTGGGCCGAAAAAGCGGCTCTCACCCTGTCATTCTCTCATATAGTTCTTGGTTTTCGTCAAACTAGAACAGTCCCAGTTTCTTCTTTGGCGCCGGTTCAGGCGGTTTCCCGGCCCTCACCCCCGGGTCATCCGGTGCCCGGCCGCCAAAGGGCGTTGTCGGCGGATCGTCGGTAATGTGTTTTTCGCCCGCGATATCGGGTGCTGACGGTTCGGCTGCCCGGGTTGCACTGGCAGGCGTGTCGTCGATGGTTAACGGCGGCTTCTGCACTGCGGTTTGAGCGGGCGCAGCCTCTGCCTCGCTCTCATGTTCGACAATTACGGGCTCTGTGGGCACGGGCTCTGTTGGCGGTTCCGGGCTAACGGGGGGCGTCTCTTCGAGGGCTTCCTGTGTTGTCGCAGCTGCGCCGATATCAGCGTCACCGGCCTTTTCCGCATCGGCCCTGATCCCGCCGACCGGCGGCAAAGTCTTGAGCGCTGCATCAAGGCGCGATGCCTGGCCTTCCTCAACCGGGCCATCGATCTCGCCATAGGGCACTTTCCACTGGAAGGCGTCGAGCTTGCCGCTGGTGGGAGAGAAGGGGCGCCAGGTTTCCGATACGAGCCCGTCGGCAACCCAGGTCGGGTCGCGCGATGCTTTCAGCGCCTGTGCCATCCAGTGGCGGATCCGGCCCTGGTCAGCGGTCTCTGCCTCTTCAATATCGGCAAGCAGCAGAAAGGCACTTTCCTGTGGCAACATCCGTGCAGCGGCTTCAGCCTTTTCACGGGCCTTGGAAAATTCCCGTGCATCAAGGGCTGCACGGGCGACGGCCATCATCGCAATCGCATTATTGGGTTTCAGCGCTTCCAGCTTTTCTGCCCGCTTCAGCCGGTCGGTTGCCGTGTCGCCGCCACGGGCGCGGACATAAAGGGCGGCGACCTGCGGATGGGCTTCCTTTTTCCAGACCGTTTCAAGCACGCCCGCCGATTTGCGCAGATTATCCTGGGCGAGATAAGCCTTGGCGGCGATGATGGCGGCGGGATGAAAATCGTCCCGGAGCTTTAGCGCCTGCAGTGCATCGGCTATGGCGGCCTTCGGGTCGTCATTCAGTTTCGTTTCGGCACGGGCCGTCAGGATCACCGCTTTCAGCCGTGCGGTTTCATCCTTTTCCATCACCTTGGCGACGCGCTGCTGGTCGATCAGCCGCAAGGCGTCGTCCCAGCGACCCTGGCGCGAGCGGGTCTCAAGCGTCGCCTTGGCGGCCCAGGTCAGATAGGGCGCCTTGTCGGCGGCGCGTTCGGCATATTGGCGGGCTGCCTCATCGGCGCCGGCGCGACGGGCTTCGAGATAAAGGCCGCGCAGGCCGAGTTCTTCCGTTTCCGGGTCGTCGACCATGGCTTCAAACAGGCTGCGGGCCTTGTCGTGGTCTCCTTCGATCAGGGCGACCTGTGCATCGAGAACGTGGATCAGCGGTTCCTGATCAGCGCTCAGAAGGGCATGGGCGCGCGCGCTCATCTTGCGCGCCATGACGAGATTGCCGGAGCCTGCGGCGATCAGTCCGGTGGAAATCGCCTGATAACCCCGATCGCGCTTTCGGGCGCGGAAGTAGCGGCGCGCGGAATGCGGCGAGGTCCATATGGCGCGGATCAGCCACCAGATCAGCATGATGACGAAGATCAGCGCCACCAGCATGGCAAGTGCTGTCGTCAACGGGGTCTGGAACAATTGTCCCTGCCATGTCAGGGACAATTCGCCGGGGCGATCGGCAAACCAGGAAAAACCGAGGCCGAAGCCCAGGACAACAAGGGCAAAGACGAGCAGCCTGATCATGGGTTTGTGCCTCCTGCGCTGGTATCGACCGGCTGGCCGGCAGTGGCGGCATCACTCAGCATCTGGCCAAGCAGACTTTCCGCCTTGATGCGGGCATCAAGGGCGGTCTTGAAATCCACTGACACGGCCTGACCGGCCTCTGGCAGGCTCGACCATTCCTTCGCGGCAGCCTGAAGCTTGCCGGTTTCAAGATCATTCTCGATCCGTGCGACGATCGCGCCGGTCGATGTACCTTCGACATCGCCGACAGGGCGAACGCTGACGAGGTGTCGGGCGGAGTTCCACAGCCGCGTCGTCACGCTTTCATCGGCAGGCGGTGCGTCGGCGGCATTGATGATCGGCGTTGCCAGCGTTTCGAACTGGGCGAGAAGCGCGTCTCGGGTGGGAATGCCGCTGGCAGCAAGGCTTTTCAGCGCGCCAAGTGCCGGGTCATCCGGCGCGACGCTGGCATAGGTCTGCAATTCGCTGGCAAAACTGCCGCCGCGATCAATCGCGGCCTTGAGGCCGGCTGCGGCGATGGCACGGGCGATCATCAGTTCCTTGCCGGGATCATTCACCTTCTTGTCAAGCGCTGCGACCTGGCCCTCAAGCTTGCTCAGGACATCGCCCTGTGCCTGTTCTGCCTGAGACTGATTGGCAAGGCTGGTCGCATTGGCCTGAACCGTGGTCGATAGTGTGGCGAGGTCGGCCTTCAGTGCGTCGATAGCCTGGCTTGAACCACCGCTTTCCCCGGTTGGGCGCGACGATAGGTCGGCGATCTTCGCATCCATCGTGTCAAGGCGGCTGCCAAGAGAGGAAAGGGCGGTCTGAGCCTCGGCCGGTGCTGCCGAAAGCGAGGCTTTCATCTGAGCCAGATCGCTCTGGAGTGCCGCAATGCTGGCAGCGGTTTCGCTTCCCGCCTGCCGTCCGCCTGGCATGCCAAGGAAACCTGCATATTGCAGGGCGCCAGCACAGGCGAGAGCCACGATCCCGCCGGCAATGCCTGCAGCAAGATAGCCGGCGGAACCCGGCCCTCTTGCCGGCATAGGCGGTGTGGGCGCTATGCTTTCAGCTTTTTCCGGTTCGGATGCGGCTTCATCTGCCGTGGGCGCATCGGCTTGGCGGGGCATGTCCGTCTCCTCCGTTTCAGGTTTTGTCGGCGAAGGCTCCAGATCACCATTGCCGTGGCGATGGATCGCTGCGGCAATATCGGCCATGGCGGCCTTCACATCCTCCTCATTGTCGCGCGGCTTCATCGGGGCGGGCCCGGCGCCCGTCTCATTTTTCTCATTCTGTTCGGGTCGCGATGAATTGTCCGGAACCATGATAACCTCTCTCGCGCTGGTCGGTTGTAAGTTAGTGTCCGACTGGCGTTAAAGAAAGGTTTTTGTTTGTAATCTTTCCAGACCTGGTTTCCGGCAGCGCCGCTTATCCGCATTTGAAAAGACGCGCAAAAAGCGCCGTTTCGTGCGGTGTTTCGGCAATCAGAACCCGATTTGGCAGATCTTTCGGGATTGCGGCGGCGACCGTCGCGCTGAGACAGGCAAAGATTATATTCTGCATATCTGGCCCTGCGATCTCCTGACCGAACAAAGTAAAGAAGCGGTCGGCAGTTGCCTGCGAGTAAAAGGCGATGGCATCGGGCTGGAACCCATCAAGTAAAGTGATCAGGTCCTGTTCGCCAAAATCGACAGGCATCATGCGATAGGCAGTCACTGTTCTGGCCTGAAGCCTGGCTTGCTCCAGTGTTGTTTCAAAGGTTTTTGTATGCGGTTCACCGGCAAGATACAGAAGAGCCGGGCCGTCTTTAGCAACAAGGCCGCTTGCCGCAACGGCTTCGGCCAGCCCGCGGCCGTCGCCCGGCCCTGTGATGATCCGGTGAAAACCGGCCTGCTGCGCCGCTGCAGCCGTTGCCGCCCCAACGGCAAAGAGCGAGCGCGACAGGATGTCGCTGTTGATATTCGCCAGAGCCAGCGCGCGAATGGCCTCGACGCTGGTGACAGCCAGCACTGAGAAGGGTGCTGCGAGCGCAAGTCTCACCGCAGCAGGATCATGCTGCGGATAAGTAAGAGCGATGTTCCTGCCGGCATGGCCGGTGGCCTCAAGTTGGGCAAGCGATTGCTGTGCGCGTCGTTCCGGCCTTGTCAGCAGCACGCGCATGGCGGTCAGCTCCAGCCGTCAAGAAAGCCGGGGCCAGCGCGGCGGCGCAGTTCCGTGCCTGCCTCACGGCCGATCCGTTCGGCGTCGCTGCGCGGGCCGTCAGTGGCGACCTCATGGTAGATGGTGCCATCCGGGGTCAGGATCATGCCGGAAAAGGCAAGCCGGTCGCCGGAAATCGTTGCATAACCGGCGATCGGCGTGCGGCAGGAGCCGTCTAGCACGGCGAGATAGGCCCGCTCGCAGATGACCGCGTCATGGGTGGCGGGATCGTTGATTTTTGCCAGAAGCGTTGCGACGCGCTCATCGTTCTGACGTTGCTCGATGCAAATCGCGCCCTGTGCTGGAGCGGGCGGAAATTCATCGACATCAAGGACTTCAGTTGCCCTGTCGCCAAGGCCAAGCCGTGCGAGCCCGGCAAAAGCGAGGAAGGTGCCGTCAACGTCGCCGGCTGCCAGCTTTTCGAGCCTTGTCTGCACCGATCCACGGAAGATCACCACCTTGATATCGGGGCGAAGCTTGCGGATCAGCGCCTGACGGCGCAGCGAGGCCGAGCCGACCACGGCGCCTTGCGGCAGATCGATCAGACGCTTTGCCGTCCTGCCGATAAAGGCATCGCGCGGATCGGCGCGCGGCAGGAAGGTCGAAAGGGTGAGGCCATCCGGCAGGACGGTCGGCATGTCCTTGGAGGAATGAACGGCGAAATCGAGTGCGCCGGAGGAAAGCTGTGCTTCCAGTTCCTCGGTAAAAAGCCCCTTGCCACCGATTTCGGCAAGGGCGCGGTCAGTGATCCGGTCGCCCTTGGTCGAAAGCACCACGATTTCGAACATGTCGGCGCCGAGGCCATGGGCTTCCATCAGCCTGTCACGGGCTTCATGGGCCTGCGCCAGCGCCAGCGGGCTGCCACGTGTGCCGATCCGGAAAGGTTTCATTTGCATCCTGCACTCACCGTTGTTACCGGAGGGTTTCGTAAACCGGAATGCGACGGACCGCAAACCATCGCTTGGAACCATGGATAAAAACGAACTCTTTCTCGGTATCGAATCGAGCTGCGATGAAACCGCAGCCGCTATTGTCATGCGCCGGCCGGATGGCAGCGGCGCGGTGCTGGCCGATGTCGTGCTGAGCCAGCTGGATGAACATGCAGCTTTTGGCGGCGTGGTGCCGGAAATCGCCGCGCGTGCCCATGTCGAGGCGATGGACCGGCTGATCGCTGAAGCGCTGGAGCGTTCCGGCGTCGCGCTTGCCGATCTCGATGGTGTTGCTGCAACGGTCGGGCCAGGGCTGATCGGCGGGCTGATTGTCGGTGCGATGAGTGGCAAGGCGATCGCCTATGCCGCGGACAAACCCTTTTATGGCGTCAATCATCTGGAGGGCCATGCGCTGACGGCGCGGCTGACCAATGGGGTCTCTTTCCCCTATCTGATGCTGCTCGTCTCCGGCGGTCACAGCCAGATCGTGCTGGTCAAGGGTGTCGGCGATTACGAGCGCTGGGGTACCACGATCGACGATGCGCTGGGCGAGGCTTTCGACAAGACTGCCAAGCTTCTGGGGCTGCCCTATCCGGGTGGTCCGGCGGTGGAAAAGGCGGCCGAAACGGGCGATCCCGACCGCTTTCGCCTGCCGCGGCCGATGCGTGGCGAGGACCGGCTTGATTTCTCCTTCTCCGGCCTGAAAACGGCGGTGCGCCAGGCGGCCGAGGCCGCCGCCCCGATGAGCGATCAGGACGTGGCGGATCTCTGCGCTTCGTTTCAAAAGGCCGTTGCCGACACGCTTTCCGACCGGATTTCGCGTTCGCTCAGGCGTTTTGCGGCCGAATATGGCGATAGCCAGCGTGAACCGGCGCTGGTGGTGGCTGGCGGGGTTGCGGCAAATCGGGCGTTGCGCCAGACATTGACCGAATTATGCGGCGAATATGGTTTTCGATTCGTGGCGCCGCCCTTGAGGCTCTGCACCGACAATGCGGTGATGATTGCCTGGGCGGGGCTGGAACGGGAAGCGGCGGGGCAGCCCGCCGATGGGCTTAAGATTGCGCCGCGTCCGCGCTGGCCGCTGGATCAAAAGGCGGTTGCGCTGATCGGCAGCGGCCGGAAAGGTGCCAAGGCATGAATGAGACAAAAAAGACTGTGGTGATCGGTTCCGGCTCGTTCGGAACAGCATTGGCGGCGGTTTTCGCGCGTGAGGGCGAGGATCAGGTGACGCTGCTCGGCCGGGATGCGGCGCTGATCGAAACGCTGAAGAAAACCCGCATTCACGAACGCTCCCTGCCGGGCGTGCAGCTGCCGGAAGCGCTGATCTTCACCAATGATGCCGAGGTTTTGCGCACGGCCGACACGGTGGTGGTTGCCGTACCGGCCCAGGCGCAGCGCGCAGCGGCTCGCTATTATGGCCCTTATTACAAAGAAGATGCGGTGATCATTTCAGCATCCAAGGGGATCGAACGGTCCACCGGACGGCTGATTACCGATGTTCTGAATGAAGAATTGCCGCATCACAGCGCCGGAGCGCTTTCGGGGCCGGGCTTTGCCCGTGATCTTGCCACTGGCAAGCCGATCGCCATGGCGCTGGCCTTCCGCTCGCGCCAGATTGCGCGTGATACGGCTGAAATCCTGTCAGGCAAGACCTTCCGGATTTATGGTTCCGGCGATCCGGTTGGTGTGCAGATCGGAGGAGCACTGAAGAATGTGCTGGCCATTGCCTGCGGCATCGTCGAAGGGGCAGGGCTTGGGGAATCGGCGCGTGCGGCGCTGATTTCACGCGGACTTGCGGAAATGTCGCGGCTTGCCGTTGCCATGGGCGGCGAGGCGGAGACGGTGCGCGGCCTGTCCGGTCTCGGCGATCTGGTGTTGACCGGCTCGTCGCGCCAGTCACGCAATTTCCGCTATGGCGTCCAGCTGGCCGAAGGGCGGACGGATGAGAATTCTGCGCTGGTCGAAGGCGTCTTTTCTGCCTCTGTCGCGGCCGAACTTGCCGCCAGCCATTCCGTCCAGATGCCGATCAGCAATGCGGTCGCCCGTATTCTCGACGGCAAGCTGTCCATTCCGGCAGCGCTTGAAGAATTGATGGCGCGCCCGATCACCACCGAATGAGGCATCAGGGAGAACAGTCATGATCTATGCCGTTATCTGCACCGATAAGCCCGACCATCTTTCCATGCGCATGGAAACACGCCCGACCCATCTCGCCTGGGTTGATAAGCTCAATGCCGATGGCATCTTGAAGATTGCCGGGCCGTTTCTGGATGATGAGGGCAAATCCTGTGGCTCGATGCTTTTGATCGAAGCGGGTAGCCAGGCCGATGCCGAAGCGCTTGCCGCTGAAGATCCCTATGCCAGGGCCGGTCTTTTCGCGAAGACGGAAGTGCGCCCCTTCAAGTGGCTCTACAACAATCCCGAGGAGGCGTGATCTCTTGGCCTACTGGCTTTTCAAATCCGAACCGTTCAAGTTTTCCTGGGAGATGCTGAAGGCCAAGGGGGCTGACGGCGAGGAATGGGATGGCGTGCGCAACTATCAGGCGCGCAACAATATGCGAGCGATGAAAATCGGCGACAAGGGCTTCTTCTACCACTCCAATGAGGGGTTGGAAGTCGTTGGCATCTGCGAGGTCTGCGCACTTGCACACCACGATTCGACGACGGATGACCCGCGCTGGGAATGCGTCGATATCCGCGCGGTGACCGAGGTTCCAAAACCCGTGACGCTGAAGGATGTCAAAGCCAATCCGAAGCTTTCCGAGATGTCGCTGGTCACCTCGATGCGGCTTTCGGTACAGCCGGTAACCAGGGACGAATGGCTGGAAGTCTGCCGTATGGGCGGTCTCGACAACCCGCCGCTGGCGGACTAGCGTCTGATCCGGTTTTCAGTCTGACGGACAGGGAGATAAGGCCGTGAACGGACATGGATATTCCGACAGTTTCTGGATGCTGGCGCATTTCGGCCTCTGGCAGCTGGCAATCGTCTTTGTCTTCTGGTGGCTGATCTTTGGCTGGCCGGTGGCAAAGATCCTGCGGCGCATGGGCTTTTCCGGCTTCTGGGTGCTGCTCTGCTTCGTGCCGCTCGGCAATATTATCGGGCTTTGGGTCATGGCGACGACGCGCTGGCCGCGCGTTGATCGTGACTGAGGTTTCATGCCCTGATGAGCGACACTGGCCGCTTCATTCTGGACAATACTGAGATCCTCACCCCGCCGCATGTGCCTGAGATCAGGTTGCGGCTGGCGAGTGAGGTGCATGATCTCTGGCTGAAAACCGAAGAGGAACTGCAGGAAATCGGCCTGCCGCCGCCATTCTGGGCTTTTGCCTGGGCCGGCGGGCAGGGGCTGGCGCGTTATATCCTTGATCATCCGGCAGCGGTTGAAGGCAAGCGGGTGGTGGATTTTGCCTCCGGTTCAGGGCTTGTGGCGATTGCTGCGGCCAGGGCCGGGGCGTCATCGGTGCTGGCTGCCGATATCGATCGCTGGTCCGCTGCCGCTATGGCGCTGAATGCCGCGCTGAACGCTGTCACGCTGGAAATCTGCACAATGGATCTGATCGGCACGCGTCCCGACGCTGACGTCCTGCTCGCCGGTGACGTCTTTTATGATCGGGAATTTGCCGTAAGGCTTCTGCCCTGGTTCCGCGATCTGGCGGCGGACGGCATGACGGTGCTGATCGGCGATCCGGGGCGGGCCTATCTGCCAAAGACAGGGCTGGTCGCGCTTGCCAGCTATCAGGTGCCGGTGACGCGGGTGCTGGAGGACAGCGAGATCAAGAAGACCACCGTATGGGCATTCACGTCTCAGGCAGGACTGTGATCAGGGCAACCTTACTTGAATTACACGCATGACTTGCTGCTTTCTTTGGTTTAATGTAGTCCTAAGGTTGTTTTCTGAAGGGGGCGGCTCTGCTTTTCATGATCATCATCGGCATTGTTGCGGCCACGGCTGCAACGCTGTTGTTCGGCTGTCTCTACCATCTGGCCTTCGGCCGCCTGCGGGCACGTCTGGCCGGTTCGGCGGCGGGTGGAACGCAGACTGGTTGCGTCACCCTCATACGGGATCTCACCGCCAAACTGGTCATGGCCATCTTTCTTTCGATGCTGCTCTACAGGCTGGGCCCTGCGGCGCTGACCTTTTATGGTGGTATCGGTTGGTCGGTCTTTGTCGGTTTCGGTTTTGGTGTCACGGCCATGGCCGCGCATCCTGTTCCTTACAATCGGCCTGTCTTTCTGCTTCTGCTCGATGCCGGTCACTGGCTCGGTTCGGCGGCGATCATGGGGATCATGATCGGATTCTTTCACTGATATCGTTGAGAGGCCGAAATGACGAATGCCAGTCTGCGTCGCCTGGATTTCGCTGCCGGGCGGAGCGTTTGGACCGGATCGGCACTGAGTCGCGGGCAATTCCGCATAGTGGCTAAAGAAATGGCATTGTCGGTATGGGCAATCCAAGTCTCTGATTTATCTTGATTTCGAAAGGCAACTTAAATCATTGAAACTTAACGATGCGCATGGATTTCGGCGTTTTTTTGTGCAACTTTGGTCTCAACTCGCGTCTCCGTACCAACCTGCAAGCTGAAACTGGCATCCGTCAAACCGATTAAATCGCCAGAGGGGGGCAATTGGGCTTGTCGCAGGCGCTTGTGATGAGTAAACCACCACAGAGCATTGGCACCGCGCGCCAAGACACCCGGTTCTGTCCGGTTCGGCTGATCTGGCTAGCGAATGCCCGGAAATGCGCCTTTTAAAAACGCCGCGAGGTTTTGATGGCCAGTCCAACCAGCAATCGGCCTTTGTCGCCGCATCTTCAAGTTTACAAATTCATCCCGACGATGATCATGTCGACGTTGCACCGCATTACCGGTGCGGCGATGTATTTCGGCACCATTCTGCTTGCTGCCTGGCTGATTGCCGCGGCGTCGGGCGAGGGGGCTTTCGACATCGTCAACTGGTTCTTCGGTTCGTGGCTCGGACTGCTGATCCTGTTCGGCTACACCTGGGCTCTGGTTCACCATCTTCTCGGTGGCCTCCGCCATTTCGGCTGGGATATGGGCTACGGGCTTGAAAAGCATTTTTCCACCAAGGTCGCGGTTGCGCTTCCGGTTGCTTCGGTCTGTCTGACCCTGGTGATCTGGATCGTTGGCCTGGCCATCTGAGTGAGGGGATCTATCCATGGATATGCGCACACCGCTGAAAAAGGTTCGCGGTCTGGGGACCTCGCGCAAGGGGACTGACCATTTCTGGGTTCAGCGCATGACGGCGCTGGCTCTCGTGCCGTTGACGGTCTTTTTCTTCATTTTCCTGATCCGCTATGCCGGGGCACCCTATGCCGAGGTTATTGCGGGTCTTTCCAATCCGTTTGTCGCGACCCTGATGGGTCTGATGGTTATTGCCGGACTGTTTCACGTTCACATCGGCATGCAGGAAATCATCGTCGACTACGTTCACAACGATCTCATCAAGTTTCTTCTCTTGATGGCAAACACTTGCTTCATGGTTCTGATCGGCGCGCTCTGTCTGCTGTCCATCGTGAAGATTGCATTTATGGGGTGATCACAAATGGCTACACCTAAATCTGACGAACAGGGCGGCAAGGCCTACACCTATGTCGACCACTCCTATGACGTGATCGTGGTCGGTGCCGGCGGTTCTGGTCTGCGTGCCACGCTCGGCATGGCCGAACAGGGCTTCAAGACCGCCTGCATCACCAAGGTTTTCCCGACCCGCTCGCATACGGTTGCCGCTCAGGGCGGTATCGCGGCTTCGCTGACCAACATGACGCCGGACTGCTGGCAGTGGCATCTCTATGACACCGTCAAGGGTTCCGACTGGCTCGGCGATGTTGATGCCATGCAGTATATGGTCATGGAAGCGCCAAAGGCCGTCTACGAGCTGGAACATTACGGCGTGCCTTTCTCGCGTAACGAGGAAGGCAAGATCTACCAGCGTCCCTTTGGCGGCCACATGCAGAATTATGGCGATGGCCCACCGGTTCAGCGCACCTGCGCTGCAGCCGACCGTACCGGTCATGCCATTCTGCACACGCTTTATGGCCAGTCGCTGAAAAACAATGCCGAATTCTTCATCGAATATTTCGCGCTCGATCTGATCATGAGCGATGATGGCGTCTGCACCGGTGTTGTTGCCTGGAATCTTGACGACGGCACGATCCATCGTTTCTCCGCCAAGATGGTGGTTCTCGCCACCGGCGGCTATGGTCGCGCCTTCTTCTCGGCGACCTCTGCGCACACCTGCACCGGCGACGGCGCCGGCATGATTGCACGTGCCGGCCTGCCGCTGCAGGACATGGAATTCGTTCAGTTCCATCCGACCGGCATTTATGGCGCGGGCTGCCTGATTACCGAGGGTGCACGCGGAGAAGGCGGATATCTGACCAATTCCGAGGGCGAGCGTTTCATGGAACGCTATGCACCGTCGGCCAAGGATCTGGCTTCGCGTGACGTTGTCTCGCGTTGCATGACGATGGAAATCCGTGAGGGCCGCGGCGTCGGCAAGAACAAGGATCACATCTTCCTGCATCTCGATCATCTTGATCCGGCAATTCTGGCCGAACGTCTTCCGGGCATTTCCGAAAGCGCCAAGATTTTCGCCGGTGTCGATGTGACCCGCGAGCCGATCCCGGTTCTGCCGACCGTTCACTACAATATGGGCGGTATCCCGACCAATTACTGGGGTGAAGTGCTGAACGCTGATCCGGAGAACCCCGAACGCGTCGCGCCCGGCCTGATGGCCGTCGGCGAAGCGGGCTGTGCATCGGTTCACGGTGCCAACCGACTGGGCTCCAACTCGCTGATCGACCTTGTTGTCTTCGGCCGTGCCGCCGCCATCCGCGCCGGTCAGGTGATCGACAAAGATGCGCCCATTCCGGCGCTCAATGTTGACGCCTGCGACAGGATCATGGAACGCTTTGATCGCATTCGCTTCGCCGCCGGCTCCCAGCCGACTGCGGTGCTGCGCGACAAGATGCAGCGTGCCATGCAGGAAGACGCAGCCGTGTTCCGTACCCAGGAATCGCTGGAAGCCGGCTGCCGCCGGATCAGCGAGATCTGGAAGGAACTGCCGGATGTCAAGGTCACTGACCGTTCGATGATCTGGAATTCCGATCTGGTGGAAACGCTGGAGCTGGAAAACCTCATGGCCTGCGCCATCACCACGGTCTTCGGCGCGGAAGCCCGCAAGGAAAGCCGTGGCGCGCATGCGCGTGAAGATTATGTCGATGGTCCTTTCGCTGGCCGTGACGATGAGAACTGGCGCAAGCACACGCTGTCCTGGGTCAGCCCGCAAGGCGATGTGACGCTGAAATATCGTCCGGTTCACACCGACCTCATTGCCGATGGCATCGATATCAAGAAGATTGCCCCCAAGGCACGCGTCTACTGATCGAGAGGAACAGGAAATGGTAGAATTCACACTTCCGAAAAACTCGAAGGTCAAGGAAGGCAAAACCTGGCCGAAGCCGGAGGGTGCCAAGAATCTTCGCGAGTTCCGGATCTATCGCTGGAGCCCGGATACGGGCGAAAATCCCAGCATCGACACCTATTATATCGATGTTGACGACTGCGGACCGATGATTCTTGATGCGCTTTTGTATATCAAGAACAAGATCGATCCGACGCTGACACTCCGGCGGTCCTGCCGTGAGGGTATTTGCGGTTCCTGCGCCATGAACATCGATGGCACCAACACGCTGGCCTGCACCAAGGGCATGGATGAGGTCAAGGGCACCGTCAAGGTCTATCCGCTGCCGCATATGCCGGTGGTGAAGGATCTGGTTCCGGACCTCAACAATTTCTACGCCCAGCATCGTTCGATCGAGCCGTGGCTGCAGACGGTGTCGCCGGCCCCGGCCAAGGAATGGAAGCAGAGCCATGATGACCGGTCGAAGCTCGACGGGCTTTATGAATGCATTCTGTGCGCCTGCTGCTCCACCTCCTGTCCCTCCTATTGGTGGAACGGTGACCGCTATCTCGGTCCCGCTGTTCTGCTGCAGGCCTATCGCTGGCTGATGGACAGCCGTGACGAGGCAACCGGCGAGCGTCTCGATAATCTGGAAGATCCCTTCCGGCTTTATCGCTGCCACACGATCATGAACTGCACCCAGGCCTGCCCGAAGGGGCTGAACCCGGCCAAGGCGATTGCCGGCATCAAGAAGATGCTGGTCGAACGCGCGGTGTGATCAGACAAAAGAGGTTTTTGCAAAACCTTGATTTGACAAGCGTTGAAGCGCGGCCTTTGGGTCGCGCTTTTTGCTTATGGCGAACTACGGCAATATTTTGTTTTTTCGATGATATTATCGATTGCATCACATGTAGGAATAGAGAGGTGAACAGCACTAAAAGATCAGAATAAAGGGGGGATATCTGTGCTAATCCAGGAAAATTCGGGAACACTCCGCCACAGGGCCGGGGCCTTGCCGCCATCGCTGAGCGCGCCATCTCTCGGCGCAGCACCGCCGAATGTGGACCGAAATCTCAGCGGCAGAAGTGAAGGCACAGCACTTACAAGGGAGCGGCCTTCGGTTTCGGAACTTTTGCGAGCCAACGCTGCTGAGTTTCCACGTCGCGATCCTGTGCCGGCAACCAGCGATGAGGCGCGGGAAGCGACTGAAAAAATGCTCAAACTGGTGAAGATTTCCACGCTGAGGGAAGAGCTGATCAGTCGCCGCCTTCAGGCGTTCCAGATGGCGGAAGGCGATGAGCTCAGAAAACTTGTGGCCTTGATTCTTGATAATCTGAAGTCCAGCAGCAAGCTCAAGGCGAGCCTGAACAAGTATTATACGAATTTCAGCAAAAAAATCGAAAAATCGAAGACCGAGCAGACCAAGCTGAAGGGGCTGCTCGTGGAGAAGGAATTCGACAAGTTCAAACATTGTATGAATTTCTCCTATCATCTGGCCAAACAGAATGCGATTAGTTCCGAGATGATGCGTGCTGTGGCTTGTGCTCTGTGGGCGTCGACCATAGCGATGCTGAGCCAGATCGCATTTGCCTCTTTTCAGTCGACAGGATGTGAAGGGGCGGGGGGCGATGCCGCCAGCAATCACTATAATGAGACAGCGACGGGACAGATGACGGGCTGTTCGGCCGCCGACCAGATCCAGAGCGCCTATTTGCCGCCTGGTACGCCGGCGGGGGCTGCTCTGGGAAGTGATTTCGCCATTAACTTTGCACCTGGCGTCTTGGGCAGTGCGCTCGGGGCCTTTAACGAGCGGCGGCTTCAGCAGCAGAGTATGAGTGGTCAGGAACTCTCCCATATGCTGAATGTTGCGATCGTGCTGGGGATCCATAGCGCGACGGCGGCGCTCGGTGCCACAATTGATTTCGTGACCAATGTTGCCCACCAGGTTCCGTGGCTTGAAAGTCTGGCGCGCGCGGTTTCAATTCACTTCTCGGGAACGGTGATCGAAAGCGGTATTGATCTGCTGCGTGACAGAGCTATGCCGAATGCAAGCGAGCACGCCAGATATTTCAGCAAGCAGGCAGCGCAGCTTGTCGTCGGTGGCGTGACCCAGCAGGCCATCCGTGCAGCTTGGGATGGCGGCGGCTATGTTGCTGACATCCTGGGCTACGGCTTGCTGGTGAATCTGGGCAAGAAGGTAGCGGAAATGGCAATCTACCGTGCGCGTGACAAGAAGGCCCCGCCAGAAGAGGAGCAGGCCAAATGCAACTTGACTGCGCGCAACGAATTGCGCAAGCTCGATGCGCTGCTGGCTGGTCCCGGCCTGCTGGATGAAGTGACGCTGAAAAACCGCATGATCCGGCGGAACCGGGTAGAAGATTCTGCTGAACTGGCGCGTGATCTTATCCGCACCCTGCAAAGCGAGGTCGAGGCGCTGGACAGATTGTCAACGGATTCGGCTCAGATCGGGCAGGTGGCGCATGAGATGAGGAATGAGCTCCTGGAGCTTTGGCAGCATACCATCCATGAAGCCGTAGATGAGGATGCGTCTGTTGCGGCCCGCATTGATGCCGAGGGGCAGAGTGCGGGGCTTATGACCCTGGCCTCGACATCAGGCAGCACTTCGTCTCCGGCTAGCATGACGACTTTATCCGAAGAAAATGAAACTGACCTCAACGCCCGTTTCTAGAGCGCCGTGCATCCATTCAGATGCACAAAGGACGATGCGTAGGGCATAGGGCTGGAAAGTGGTTGCCGGTTAATCGGTAAACCGATGCGTCAAGTCAGGCTCCAGGCCATCGGGCGATTCAGGTGGGTCGCCAGATGGTCTGGGGCCTGATCCGGCCGGCGCGGCAGCGTTGGCCTGGGCAAGGTCTGCGCCGGTGCAATTGCAACCAAAAGTATTTTCATCTGGCGCTGCATATCTTCATATTCCTGTGGCATTTGGGGAAGGAGCCGTCCAATCAGGTCTGCCTGTGCGTCTTGCGTATGGTGGCTCTATCAGTCAAAGCCATAGGAAAACAATCACAGATCGTGCAAAGATTGAAGTTTTTCTTTTGGCCTATGGCTTTCCGTTTGCGGCTTTTCTCGCTATCTAGAAGGGCGAAAAGGGTAAAGAACCTGCGCCCTGAAGAAATGTCCGCCCGTCAGATTGAAAAATATTGGCCTCTTATATTAGCAGCCAGGAGTTTCGTTGATATGGTTCACAAGATTTGGGTCGCTTCGGCTTTTGGCCTGGTTCTGGCCGCCAGTGGTTGCCAGAGAACGTCCTATCAGAACAATGCCGCCTATGTGCCACCGCCGCTGGCAGCTCAGCCGGTTGGTCAGGTTCAGAGCGGCTCCCTGCCGCCGCCCGGAACGACGTCGGGAACCTATGGAGACGGGACCTACAATAATACGGCAGGCGGTTCGCCAACGGTCGATCCCAACACCCAGTTCCCCTCCGCACCCTCTGCGCCGACGGAAGTCGCCGCAGCTGGTGACATGGACAACATCACGCCACCACCCGGTGCCCTGCCGGTTTCAGCCTCTGCGCTCGTCGGCAGCTGGAAGGTGGATAATGGCGGTGGAACCTGCGACATGTTCCTGACGCTCACCAATCTGGGCGATGGACAGCGTGGCGGAACGCGCGGCTGTTCCGGTCCGCTGACGTCGATGAAATCCTGGGGCATTAACGGCGATCAGGTTATTCTCAAGGATGCCAATGGCTATGTGATCGGCCGGCTCTATATGACGGCGGCCAATGCTGTCAGCGGCCTTTCCAGTACCGGCCAGCAACTGACGCTTTCACGCTGAGCTTGATTCCTGGCCCCGTCTTTACGATGGGGCTTTCCTGTTTGAATATGTCAAGGGCTGCCGCCGGGCGATGATCCGGATGTGAATGGCGGGTGGGAGGCAACCCGTCGGGATCAGCCTTTGCGCAGTGCGGCCAGCATCGTCTCGGCACGCGCCGAGAGACGTGAACGGATTTCGCATGACTGAAGCCTCACGAACCCAGGATACGGTTCTGCTACGCCTTGAAGCCCTGACACAAGAGGGGGCGCTGAAGGCCGACCCAGCCCAGCTGGCTGTTGCCGCGCAATTGGACGCAGTTTTGAAGGGGCTTTTGGCTGCACCAAAGAAATCCGGCAGCGCACTGAAGCGGCTGTTTCGCGCCAGCCGCAAGGCGCAAGGGCCGGTGACGCCCGGGCTTTATGTCTATGGCAGTGTCGGGCGCGGCAAGACCATGCTGATGGACATGTTTTTTGAACTGGCGCCGGTCCGCGACAAGCGGCGGGCGCATTTCCACGAATTCATGGCCGATGTGCATGATCGCATCAATCTCCATCGCCAGAAGCTGAAGCGCGGCGAAACAAAGGAAACGGACCCGGTTCCCCCCGTTGCCGACCAGATTATCGCCGAAACGCGGCTATTGTGCTTCGATGAATTCACGGTCACCGATATTGCGGATGCGATGATCCTTTCACGGCTGTTTTCAGCCCTGTTCGAGCGCGGCTGCGTGCTGGTGGCGACCTCCAATGTTGCGCCGGATGATCTTTACAAGGACGGCCTCAATCGCGGGCTTTTTCTGCCTTTCATCGCCGTATTGAAGAAAAATGTGGCCGTTACGACGCTCGATTCCGATACCGACTACCGTATGGAAAAGTTCGAAGGCCGGCCGGTTTACCTGACGCCGCTGGGGCCGGAAACCGATCGTCAGATCGAGGCAGGCTGGCATTTTCTGACCGGCGGACGCGAAGGCGGCGCCGTGGAAATTCAGATGAAGGGGCGAAAAGTCCATGTGCCACATGCAGTTGGCAGGATCGCGCGGTTTTCTTTTGCCGATCTTTGCGAAAAGCCGCTTGGCGCGTCGGATTACATGGCCATCACCGAGCGGTTCACGACGGTCTTTATAGAGCATGTGCCGGTTTTCTCCGCCGACCGGCGAAACGAGGTTAAGCGCTTCATCATTCTGGTCGATACGCTTTATGACCGCACCATCCGCACCGTCATTTCTGCAGAGGTCATGCCGGAGGATCTCCTGACAGAACGCAAGGGCAGGGAGGGCTTCGAATTTGACCGTACGGTCTCGCGTCTTTTCGAAATGAGAAGTTCTGATTATCTTGCGCTGCACAATGAAAAATATGTCAATTCATGACAGTTATTTCATGTTAATTGACGTGTACGTAAACTAAAATACATCTAACCGTTTGAATTTATTAATGTCAGAAAAATCGGTTGAATTTTCTGACAAGAGCATGTATCCCCCATTTCGAAACTGGCGGACATTGACGTTCGTCTAGGATGACTTTTCAGAGGATACATTCATGGCGCGCAATAAAATCGCACTTATCGGGTCCGGAATGATTGGGGGTACGCTCGCGCATCTCGCCGGGCTGAAGGAACTGGGAGACGTCGTTCTTTTCGACATCGCTGATGGCCTGCCGCAGGGTAAGGCGCTCGACATCGCCGAGTCGTCCCCGGTTGATGGCTTCGATGCCAAGCTTTCCGGTGCATCCGACTATTCCGCCATTGAAGGCGCGGATGTCTGCATCGTCACTGCTGGCGTGCCGCGCAAGCCGGGCATGAGCCGCGACGATCTTCTCGGCATCAACCTGAAGGTCATGGAAGCTGTTGGCGCTGGCATCAAGCAGTATGCTCCCAATGCCTTCGTGATCTGCATCACCAACCCGCTCGACGCGATGGTCTGGGCTCTGCAGAAGTTCTCCGGTCTCCCGGCCGAAAAGGTTGTCGGTATGGCCGGCGTGCTTGACTCGGCCCGTTTCCGCTACTTCCTGTCGGAAGAGTTCAACGTTTCGGTTGAAGATGTCACCGCCTTCGTTCTCGGCGGCCATGGCGACACCATGGTTCCGGTTGCCCAGTATTCTACCGTTGCCGGTATCCCGCTTCCCGATCTGGTCAAGATGGGCTGGACCACCCAGGAAAAGCTCGACGCCATCATCGCCCGCACCCGTTCGGGCGGCGGCGAGATCGTTGCCCTGCTGAAGAATGGATCGGCCTATTACGCTCCGGCTGCTTCCGCCATTGCCATGGCTGAAAGCTACCTGAAGGACAAGAAACGCGTTCTGCCTGCTGCCGCTCACCTGACCGGTCAGTATGGCGTTGACGGCATGTATGTCGGCGTTCCGATCGTCATCGGTGAAGGCGGCGTTGAGCGCATCGTCGAGATCGATCTTCAGGGCGAAGACAAGGCTGGCTTTAATAAGTCGGTCGAGGCCGTCAAGGGCCTTTGCGACGCCTGCATGGAAATTGCGCCCGCTTTGAAATAAGTGCCGCTCCAAACACCAAGTGATTGCCGAAATCCCTTTCTAAGAGGACGGATATCGTATGAACATTCATGAATACCAGGCCAAGGCCCTGCTCAAGGGTTACGGCGCACCGGTCGCTGACGGTGTTGCCATCCTGACCAAGGACGAGGTCGAAGCTGCCGTTGGCAAGCTTCCGGGCCCGCTCTACGTGGTCAAGAGCCAGATCCATGCCGGCGGTCGCGGCAAGGGCAAGTTCAAGGAACTTGGTCCCGATGCCAAGGGTGGCGTTCGCCTGGCCAAGTCGGTCGATGAGGTCAAGGCCTTCGTTGACGAGATGCTCGGCAACACGCTGGTCACCAAGCAGACCGGTCCGGCTGGCAAGCAGGTCAACCGCCTTTATCTCGAAGATGGCGCCGATATCGATCGCGAGCTTTACTGCTCGCTGCTGGTGGACCGTTCGGTCGGCCAGGTTGCCTTTGTCGTTTCGACCGAAGGCGGCATGGATATTGAAGCTGTTGCCGAAGAGACCCCGGAAAAGATCGTCACCGTTGCGATCGACCCGGAAACCGGTGTCACGGCTTCGAATGTCAAGACGCTCTGCGAAGCGTTGAAGCTTGAAGGTGAAGCCGTGAACGACGCCGAGCGTCTGTTCCCGATCCTCTACAAGGCCTTCGTCGAAAAGGACATGAGCCTGCTTGAGATCAACCCGCTGATCGTCATGGAAAATGGCCGTCTGCGCGTTCTCGACGCCAAGGTTTCCTTCGACGGCAATGCGCTGTTCCGTCACGATGACGTGCGGGCGCTGCGCGACGAAACGGAAGAAGATTCGAAGGAAATCGAAGCTTCCAAGTGGGATCTCGCTTACGTTGCTCTCGACGGCAATATCGGCTGCATGGTCAATGGTGCCGGTCTCGCCATGGCGACGATGGACATCATCAAGCTTTACGGCAAGGAGCCGGCAAACTTCTGCGACGTCGGCGGTGGCGCTGGCAAGGAGAAGGTGGCTGCGGCCTTCAAGATCATCACCGCTGACCCGAAGGTCGAGGGCATCCTCGTCAACATCTTCGGCGGCATCATGCGCTGCGATGTTATCGCCGAAGGCGTGATCGCAGCTGTGAAGGAAGTCGGCCTGAAGGTTCCGCTCGTCGTTCGCCTCGAGGGCACGAATGTCGACCTCGGCAAGAAGCTCCTGAACGAATCCGGCCTTGCGATTACGGCTGCTGACGATCTCGACGACGCAGCCAAGAAGATCGTTTCGGCGATCAACGGCTAATCTGGAAGGACCTGATATATGTCTATTCTCGTAAACAAAGACACCAAGGTTCTGGTTCAGGGCCTCACCGGCAAGACCGGCACCTTCCATACCGAACAGGCACTTGCCTATTACGGCACGAAGATGGTCGGCGGCATTCATCCCAAGAAGGGTGGCGAGACCTGGAGCTCGGGCGTTGACGGCACGGAACTGCCGATCTTCGCCTCCGTTGCCGAAGCCAAGGACAAGACCGGCGCCGATGCGTCCGTGATCTATGTTCCCCCGGCGGGCGCTGCGGCTGCCATCATCGAGGCGATTGAAGCCGAGATCCCCTTCATCACCTGCATCACCGAGGGTATCCCGGTCATGGATATGGTGAAGGTCAAGGCCAAGCTTGAAAAGTCCAAGTCGCGCCTGCTCGGCCCCAACTGCCCGGGTATCCTGACGCCGGAAGAATGCAAGATCGGCATCATGCCGGGCTCGATCTTCCGCAAGGGTTCGGTCGGTATCGTTTCACGTTCGGGTACGCTCACCTACGAAGCCGTGTTCCAGACCACCAATGAAGGTCTCGGTCAGACCACCGCTGTCGGTATCGGCGGCGACCCGGTCAAGGGCACCGAATTCATCGACGTGCTGGAAATGTTCCTTGCAGACGATGCCACCGAATCGATCATCATGATCGGTGAAATCGGCGGTTCGGCTGAAGAAGATGCAGCCCAGTTCCTGATCGACGAAGCCAAGAAGGGCCGTAGCAAGCCGATGGCTGGCTTTATCGCTGGCCGGACTGCCCCGAAGGGCCGCACCATGGGTCATGCCGGTGCTGTCGTTTCCGGCGGCAAGGGCGATGCAGAATCGAAGATCGCGGCCATGGAAGCGGCCGGCATCAAGGTTTCGCCTTCCCCGGCACGTCTTGGCAAGACCCTGGTTGAAGTTCTCAAGGGCTGAACCATTTTGTGAATAAGAGGCATGGCGGAATGATTTCCGCCATGCATTTACCGTTTTTTCCGGGATTTGAAGCACGGTCCGGAAAACGGGTTTTTTCAACCCACGCCGTTTTGCCCGGCAATGAAGCCGGCAAAGCGAATTGAAGCGGGAGGCGGACGGTTTGGTCCGCGAAGGTGCACATGGCAAGACAGGAAGCCAACGAACAATTTCTCCTCACGTCCTTTCTCGATGGCGCCAATGCGACCTATATCGAGCAGCTCTATGCGGCCTATGAGGACAACCCCAACTCCGTTTCCGAGGAATGGCGCGATTTCTTCAAGTCGCTCGGTGACGACCCGGCTGCAGTGAAGAAGTCTGCCGCCGGTGCTTCCTGGAAAAAGGCCAACTGGCCCGTCACGCCCAAGGATGACCTGACGGCGGCGCTGGACGGTGACTGGGGTACGGTTGAAAAGACCGTTGAGAAGAAGATCAAGGACAAGGCCGCCGCCGCGGGAAGCAAGCTTTCGAGCGAAGACCTGCTGCGCTCCACCCGCGATTCGGTTCGCGCGATCATGATGATCCGCGCCTTTCGCATGCGCGGCCATCTGCATGCCAATCTCGACCCGCTCGGCCTCGCCGGCATGGCCGATGACGATTACAACGAATTGTCGCCCCAGGCCTATGGCTTTACCGAGGCCGACTTCGACCGTCCGATCTTCATCGATAATGTTCTTGGTCTCGAATATGCCACCATCCGCGAGATGGTCGACATTCTGACCCGCACCTATTGCTCGACGCTCGGTGTCGAGTTCATGCATATTTCCAATCCGGAGCAGAAGGCCTGGATCCAGGAGCGCATTGAGGGCCCGGAAAAAGGCATCTTCTTCACCGAAAACGGCAAGAAGGCGATCCTGCAGAAGCTGATCGAGGCGGAAGGCTTCGAAAAGTTCCTTGACGTCAAATATAAGGGTACCAAGCGTTTCGGCCTTGATGGCGGTGAATCGCTGATCCCGGCGATGGAGCAGATCATCAAGCGCGGTGGATCGCTTGGCCTTCAGGAAATCGTGCTCGGCATGCCGCATCGCGGCCGTCTGAACGTTTTGTCCCAGGTCATGGCCAAGCCGCACCGCGCCATTTTCCACGAATTCAAGGGCGGTTCCTTCAAACCCGATGAAGTGGAAGGTTCGGGCGACGTCAAGTACCACCTCGGCGCCTCTTCCGATCGCGAATTCGATGGCAACAAGGTTCACCTGTCGCTGACGGCGAACCCGTCGCATCTGGAAATCGTCGACCCCGTTGTCATGGGCAAGGCCCGCGCCAAGCAGGACATCATTGCCACGCGTCGCGAAGGCGAGATCGTGCCGCTGGACGAGCGCGCCAAGGTCATGCCGATGCTGCTGCATGGCGATGCCGCCTTTGCCGGCCAGGGCGTTGTTGCCGAAATTCTCGGCCTGTCCGGTCTGCGCGGCCACCGCGTCGCCGGTACGGTTCACTTCATCGTCAACAATCAGATCGGCTTCACCACCAATCCGGCCTTCTCGCGCTCTTCGCCCTATCCCTCGGATGTTG
This sequence comes from Martelella alba, assembly GCF_006516955.1. GTDB lineage: Bacteria > Pseudomonadota > Alphaproteobacteria > Rhizobiales > Rhizobiaceae > Martelella > Martelella alba. The sequence continues at coordinate 105,124 of NZ_VHLG01000004.1, read as the reverse complement.
CGAAGATGATTGAATCGCCGATCTTCCACGTCAATGGCGATGATCCGGAAGCGGTGACCTACGCGGCCAAGGTTGCGACCGAATTCCGCATGAAGTTCCACAAGCCTGTCGTTATCGACATGTTCTGCTATCGCCGCTTCGGTCACAATGAAGGTGACGAGCCCGCCTTCACGCAGCCGAAGATGTACAAGGTCATCCGCGGCCACAAGACGGTCACCGAGCTTTATGCCGAACGGCTGATCGCCGAAGGCCTGATCAAGCGCGAAGAATTCGATCAGATGCAGGCCGACTGGCGGGCCTATCTCGATCAGGAATTCGATGCGGGTCAGTCCTACAAGCCGAACAAGGCCGACTGGCTGGATGGCGAATGGTCCGGTCTTCGCACCGCCGACAATGCCGATGAGCAGCGTCGCGGCAAGACGGCCGTGCCGATGAAGACGCTCAAGGAAATCGGCAAGAAGCTTTCCGAGGTTCCGGAAGGCTTCCACGCCCACAAGACCATCAAGCGCTTCATGGATAACCGCGCTCATATGGTTGAGACGGGCGAGGGGATCGACTGGGCGACGGCGGAAGCCTTTGCCTTTGGTTCGCTGGTCTATGAGGGCTTCAAGGTTCGTCTGTCCGGTCAGGATTGCGAGCGCGGCACCTTCTCGCAGCGTCACTCGGTTCTCTATGATCAGGAAAGCGAAGAGCGCTATATCCCGCTGCAGAATATCCGTTCCGGTCAGGGCCGCTATGAGGTCATCAATTCGATGCTCTCGGAAGAAGCCGTCCTTGGCTTTGAATATGGCTATTCGCTGGCCCGTCCCAATGCGCTGACGCTCTGGGAAGCCCAGTTCGGTGACTTTGCCAATGGCGCCCAGGTGGTCTTCGACCAGTTCATTTCGTCGGGTGAGCGCAAGTGGCTGCGCATGTCCGGTCTCGTCTGCCTGCTGCCGCATGGCTATGAAGGTCAGGGTCCGGAACATTCCTCGGCCCGTCTGGAGCGCTGGCTGCAGCTTTGCGCGGAAGACAACATGCAGGTTGCCAATGTCACGACGCCGGCTAACTACTTCCACATTCTGCGCCGTCAGCTGAAGCGCGACTTCCGCAAGCCGCTGATCCTGATGACGCCGAAGTCGCTGCTGCGTCACAAGCGCGCCCAGTCGACGCTGGCCGATATGGCAGGCGAAACCGCCTTCCATCGCCTGCTCTGGGATGATGCCGTCGAGCAGGACGGTCCGATCAAACTGCAAAAGGACGCCAAGATCCGTCGCGTCGTGCTGTGCACGGGCAAGGTCTATTACGATCTGTTCGAAGAGCGCGAGAAGCGCGGCATTGACGATGTCTACCTGCTGCGTGTCGAACAGCTCTATCCGTTCCCGGCCAAGGCGCTGATCAACATGCTGTCGCGCTTCAAGAATGCCGAGATGGTGTGGTGCCAGGAAGAGCCCAAGAATATGGGTGCCTGGTCCTTCATCGAGCCCTATCTGGAATGGGTGCTGACCCATATCGATGCCAAGCACACCCGCGTTCGCTATACCGGACGCCCGGCTTCCGCATCGCCTGCGACGGGTCTGATGTCGCGGCATCTGGCGCAGCTTGCCGCCTTCCTCGACGACGCGCTCGGCGATTGATATAGAGTGGTCCCGGCCAATCATGCCGGGGCCGTCCTTTAGATGCTTTCGGTCTTTCTGCAGCGGCGGGAAGACGCTGCTAAAACGAACAGTCAATTCAGGATTGAAACAATGGCTACTGAAATCCGTGTTCCCACTCTGGGCGAATCCGTTACTGAAGCGACGGTCGGCACCTGGTACAAGAAGGTCGGCGACGCGATCGCTGTCGACGAACCGATCCTGGAACTGGAAACCGACAAGGTGACCATCGAAGTTCCGGCACCCGCAGCCGGCACGCTGAGCGAGATCGTTGCCAACGAAGGCGACACGGTTGAGCTGAACGCGCTGCTGGGTCAGATCGCCGAAGGTGCTGGCGCTGCCGCCGCCGCTCCGGCTGCCGCCGCGGCGCCTGCACCCGCCGCAGCCCCTGCTGCTGCATCGGGCGAAATGCCGGCTGCACCGGCTGCTGCCAAGCTGATGGCCGAAAAGAGCATTGCTGCCGGTGATGTTGACGGTTCGGGCAAGCGTGGCCAGATCCTGAAGGGCGACGTTATTGCCGCCGTTGCCAAGGGCACGGCCGCACCTGCTGCGCCTGCCGCTGCCGCGCCGCGCGCACCGTCTTCGGTTGAAGACGCCGCCCGCGAAGAACGCGTCAAGATGACCCGCCTGCGCCAGACCATTGCCAAGCGTCTGAAGGATGCCCAGAACACTGCAGCCATGCTGACCACCTATAACGAGGTGGACATGACGGCCGTGATGGCCATGCGCAACAAGTACAAGGACCTGTTCCTCAAGAAGCACAATGTGAAGCTCGGCTTCATGGGCTTCTTCACCAAGGCCGTCACCCACGCGCTGAAGGAGCTGCCTGCTGTCAACGCCGAGATCGACGGTACCGACATCATCTACAAGAACTTCTGCAATATCGGCGTTGCCGTTGGCACAGACAAGGGCCTGGTTGTTCCGGTTGTCCGCGATGCCGACCAGATGTCGATCGCCGAGATTGAAGCCGATATCGCCCGCCTCGCCAAGGCTGCCCGTGATGGCCAGCTTTCGATGGCCGACATGCAGGGCGGCAGCTTCACCATCACCAATGGCGGTATCTACGGCTCGCTGATGTCCTCGCCGATCCTGAATGCACCGCAGTCGGGCATTCTCGGCATGCACAAGATCCAGGAACGCCCGATGGTCGTCAACGGCCAGATCGTCATCCGCCCGATGATGTATATCGCGCTGTCCTATGACCACCGCATGGTCGACGGCAAGGAAGCGGTGACCTTCCTGGTTCGCGTCAAGGAGAGCCTCGAAGATCCGGAACGTCTGGTTCTCGATCTCTAAAAGCTGGTCGCATTGGGGGTAGGACCATGAGCATCGAATTTCTCATCACTGCGCTGGTCGTGGTCCTTATCCCCGGCACGGGTGTCGTCTACACCCTTGCCATTGGTCTCTCACAAGGGCGGCGCGCTTCCATCGCTGCCGCCCTTGGCTGTACATTCGGCATTGTTCCGGCCATTGCCGCGTCGATCTTCGGCCTCGCTGCCCTGTTTCACACCAGCGCGATCGCCTTTCAGACGGTCAAGATCGCCGGCGTCGCCTATCTCATCTATCTTGCCTGGATGACGCTGAAAGAGCGTGGCACCATGGCGGTCTCATCTTCCGGCATGAAGACGCGCAGCGTGTTTGGCGTCGTGCGCGACGGTTTTCTGCTCAATATTTTAAACCCGAAACTGTCGGTGTTCTTTCTCGCCTTTCTGCCGCAGTTCATCGACGCCGGGCGCGGCGATGCGCTTTTGCAGATGCTTGCGCTTTCTGCGACCTTCATGGTGATGACATTCGTCGTCTTTGTCATCTATGGTCAGCTGTCGGCGCTGATGCGCGACCGCGTTCTTTCCAGCGAGGCGGTGATGGTCTGGATGCGCCGTTCGGTGGCGCTCGCCTTCGCCGGTTTCGGTTTGAAGCTTGCGCTCGCGCGGCAGTGACAGGGTCCAGTCGGAGGTTTAGAGCGTGCTGCATCAGTATCTGATCGAATTGGCATCATTGATGGCGGTGTTTTCCTTTGCCATTGTCGCACCGGGTGCCGATACGGCCATGGTGATCCGCCAGGCGGTGCTGCACGGGCGTAAAGCGGCCATCCTGACCAGCTTCGGCATCGGCACCTCGCTGATGTTTCACGTCAGCTACACGATCCTTGGTCTTGGGCTGATCATCTCGAAATCGATCCTGCTGTTCAATATCGTCAAATGGCTCGGCGTGGCCTACCTGATCTTTCTCGGCATTCAGTCGCTGCGGGCCGGAAAGGTGTCGCTGCAGCAGGATGTTTCCGCTGTGCCGGCCGCCCATCAAAGCGCCAGACGCGCCTTTCTGCTTGGCTTTCTGGCCAATGCGCTGAACCCGAAACCGGTGATTTTCTTCCTTTCGATTTTCTCCGCCGTCGTCAGCCTGTCGACGCCCTCGGCGGTGAAATTCGGTTACGGGATGGTGATGGCGAGCTGCCTGATCGCGTGGTTTGTCGGCGTTTCGCTGTTTTTGACGATGCCGCAGATGCGGGCAGGCTTTGAGCGGGCCAGCACGTGGATCAACCGCGCCAGCGGCGCCGTGTTCATTGCCTTCGGGCTGAAGCTTGCCACCGAGAAGGCGGGCTGATGGTCGGGGAAGGTTTGGTTTAACTGTTTTTCAAACGGGTGGACCATGGTATCGGGCGGCGCAGAAAGCGTCAGGCCGGTCCGGTTCACCGGGATAAGAAGAGGAAGTTCCATGGCATATGATGTTGTTGTAATCGGGTCCGGCCCTGGCGGCTATGTCTGCGCGGTCAAGGCCTCGCAGCTCGGGCTGAAGGTGGCTGTTGTCGAAAAGCGCGCCACCTATGGCGGAACCTGCCTCAATGTCGGCTGCATCCCCTCAAAGGCCCTGCTGCATGCCTCGGAGACCTATGCCCATGCGGCGCATGGCATGGAGAGCCTGGGTGTGAAGCTTGCCGGTGTCGAACTTGATCACGGCAAGCTGATGGCGCACAAGGACAGCGTCGTGAAGTCGAATGTCGACGGTGTGGCCTTCCTGTTCAAGAAGAACAAGATCGATGCCTTCCAGGGAACGGGCAAGATTGTTTCGGCCGGAAAGGTTTCCGTGACGGCTGAAGACGGCGCGGTTCAGGAGCTCGAAGCCAAGAATATCGTCATTGCCACCGGTTCGGATGTGGCTGGCATTCCCGGTGTTGCCGTTGATATTGACGAGGAAACGATTGTCTCCTCCACCGGCGCTATCGCGTTGAAGTCCGTACCGGAAAAGCTCGTCGTTGTCGGCGGCGGTGTCATCGGCCTGGAACTCGGCTCGGTCTGGTCGCGGCTTGGTGCCAAGGTCACGGTTGTCGAATATCTCGACAAGATCCTCGGCCCGATGGACGGTGAGGTTTCCAAGCAGTTCCAGAAGATGCTGGCCAAGCAGGGTCTGGACTTCAAGCTGTCTGCCAAGGTGACCGCCGTTGAAAAGGCCGAGAAGGGTGCCAAGGTGACCTTTGAACCCGTCAAGGGCGGTGACGCGGAAACGCTGGAAGCCGATATTGTCCTCGTTGCGACCGGCCGCAAGCCTTATACGGCTGGCCTTGGTCTCGAAGAAGCCGGTGTAAAGCTTGATGAGCGCGGCCGGGTTGAGATCGACCATCACTTCAAGACCAATGTCGACGGGATCTATGCCATTGGCGATGTCGTCAAGGGCCCGATGCTGGCGCATAAGGCCGAGGATGAGGGCGTCGCTCTGGCCGAGATCCTGACCGGCCAGGCTGGTCACGTGAACTATGATGTGATTCCGGGCGTTGTCTACACCCAGCCGGAGGTGGCTGCCGTCGGCAAAACCGAAGAAGAGCTGAAGGCTGCTGGTATTGCTTACAGCGTTGGCAAGTTCCCCTTCATGGCCAATGGCCGTGCGCGCGCCATGGAAGTGACAGACGGTTTCGTTAAGGTTCTGGCCGACAAGGCAACCGATCGTGTGCTTGGTGTTCACATCGTCGGCTTCGGCGCTGGCGAGATGATCCACGAAGCTGCGGTTCTGATGGAATTTGGCGGCTCGTCGGAAGATCTGGGACGCACCTGCCACGCGCATCCGACCATGTCGGAAGCCGTCAAGGAAGCGGCCATGGCGACTTTCTTCAAGCCGATCCATATGTAATCAGACGGCTAAATTAGTGAAGACGAAAATGCGGCTTGCTTTGCGGGCCGCATTTTTATTTACTGGCGACACGTCTATCTAATTGAAAAATCGGAGAAAAATAGTGTCTGCTACTCCACTTTCCTTCTCAGTGTCACAACGCATCCTTCACTGGGTGATGATGCTGTTGATTTTCTTCAATCTTATCTTTTCCGACGGCATGGAACACTGGTCCCGGTTGATCTATAAGGGGCAGACGCCGACGCCTGACGAGATATCTTCAGCCAATATCCATGCTTATGTTGGCATCGCGATTCTCGTCCTCGCCTTGCTTCGGCTGGCGCTCAGATTGACTGAGGGCGTACCGGCAGAGCCGGCAGAAGAACCGCCGGTTCTACAGCTCGCCTCCCGAATCGCACACTGGACCTTTTACATCCTGTTTTTCCTGATGCCGATCAGTGGCATTCTGGCCTATTACGGCGGTGTCGATATCGCGGGTGAAGTTCATGGCGGACCGCTGAAGGTTCTGCTTTGGGCGCTGATCGTCGCCCATGTCGCGGCTGTGGTCGTGCATCAATACTGGTGGAAAACGGATGTGTTGAAGCGCATGACACGCGGCTGAGTTGCCTGACATGGCGGATGAATCAAAGTATTACTATTATTTATTGCTTTTTCGATATAAGAAATAATTAATATAATTACTTTATTTTCTTTTTGTTGTATTTTTTATTGAATAATACCTATCTGTTTTCTAAATAAAACTCAGACGACCAAGAAGGTCGCGTAAAAATACATCCAAGGAAACAGACATGAAGAAGATTATTGCAGCATCCGCTATCGCTCTGATCGCCGGCACCAGCGCAGCTTTTGCTGCGCAGCCGATGATCGAACAGTCACCGGCCCAGGTTGCCGCCGAGCAGCAGGCCGCTGTTGGTTCGCTGGTTACCGTCGAGAGCACGGACATTGTCGGCAAGCCGATGACAAAAACCTATCGCGTTGGCCCGAATAACACGTTCAAGCTGGTTGATTATCAGCAGCGTCTCGACTCTGCGCATTAAAACAGGCCGAGTATATCTGTTTTACAGGGAGACTCCGCAGAATATGTCTGCGGAGGTTCTTTAATTTTGTCTGTGTTTACGTGGATTCATGTAAATTATAATTATATATATATTATATACTGATATATCATTTTATAAATTGAATAGGTTCGAATAATGACAGTGAGCAATCCACGCTCAGCATGATCTGAAAATAGTTATGCAGGAAATGAACATGAGGAAATTGATCACGCTGTCGGTTCTCGTTTGTGCCGCCAGTGCCGGTACCGGCTTTGCTGGCGAGGCGGAGCCGGAGAGGAGCGTTGCCGAGGTCGCGCTTGAAAAGCATGCAAAGGTCGGCGATCTTGTGTCGGTTGAGGGGAAGGGAATCATGGACGAGGATGTCGTGAAAACCTATCGCGTCGGGCCTTCCGGCACGTTCAAGCTGGTTGACATGCATGATAAGAGGCACTGACCGTTGTCATTGTCCGGTGACATGAGCCTGGCAGCTTTGCCGCGAGGCTCATTTGCGTCTGGCGTTCTCGACAGGTGAGGTTTTCTCCGATGTTCCAGCTTCCCGGCTTTGCCATCGGGCTCACGAAACCAGCCGCCAATTAGATTCCGAAAGCCCATATCTCGCGTTTGATCCGACCGGAGCGAAGCGAGGATCGACAGGATCGTGCGGCGAAAACAACTGGATCGAGCGCCGATCTGCTTCTTTCAGATCGGCGCTTTAAGCGCGTGGATGGGCGCGATCATAGATATCGAGCAGGTGACCTGTGTCGACCCCGGTATAGATCTGGGTTGTCGAAAGGCTGGCATGGCCAAGCAGTTCCTGTATGGTTCTGAGATCGCCGCCAGCGGCCAGCAGATGCGTGGCGAATGAATGACGCAGCGCGTGCGGCGTGGCTGTGTCCGGCAGGCCGAGCGCGCCGCGCATGGCCTGCATCTCACGCTGGATGATGGCCGGTTGCAGGGGCTTGCCCTTTTGCCCGCGAAACAATGCGTCATCAGGGCCGGGCGCATAGGGGCAGAGCCTGATATAATCCTCAACGCTGTCCAGCACGATTTCGAGCAGCGGTACCAGTCGTGTCTTGTTGCCCTTGCCGCGGATGCGCAGCGAGGTCGGGCGGCCGGCAAAATCGTCAGGTGTCAGCGCCAGCGCCTCGGAAATGCGCAGGCCCGCGCCATAGAGCAGGCAGAAAATAGCGGCATTGCGGGCGGCAATCCAGGGTTCTTCGGCGCGCTGGGCGGTCGCCTGGGTCACCAGAAGCGCCTCATCGCGTGCCAGTGGTTTTGGCAGCGATTTCGGCTGGCGCGGCGAGCGCATGGCGCGTGCGCCTGCAGCATTGGCGAGGTCTTTTTTTTCCAGCCAACGCAGAAAAGAGCGCAGACCCGCCAGGTCGCGGCCCAGTGTTCGTGCCTCCACGCCGCCTTTGCGGCGAAAGGCAAGATAGGCACGCAGATCCGCAGGTCTGAGTGCTGCAATATCGGCAAGGCGGACAGGGTGGGCCAGATGGCCGCAGAGGAACTGGAGAAACTGCCGCGTGTCACGCTCATAGGCAATCATCGTGTTGTCGGATAGCCTTCGTTCTTCCGTTAGCGATGACAGCCAGTCTTGACGAAGCGCATTCAATGCCGCATCAGCGGGAATGAGAAATCTTTCCATACGTTGTCCGTCCAAGGAATTTCTTGCCGGTTGACGATTTTGCAGTAAAGTGTGTTAGCAAAAGACTAACGGATCAGAGGGAGGTGTCATTGTTCTTTCACATTGAAATAACATGCGAATCCTTCGGAGGATGCGGGAATTCCAATGGCGCGTCGTGAGTCATCATCAGCCCTGACGCAGTTCGCCGAGGCGATTGCCCTGGTGTCTCAGGGGCGGCCCGGTCATATCGTTGATACCCTGATTGCCGAGCGCGGCCAGCAGATTGTCCACAGCCCTTTCTGGCCGGTGATGCGGCCGTTTCTCTATGCCATGCTCGGTTATGGGCGTGCCATCGAGTTTGCCAATGACACCCAGTCCATGGGCGGTTATCAGGTGATGGAATATCTCAGCAACAAGCTGAAGCTGAATATCTATTGCCAGCAGCGCGAGCGGATTCCTGAAACCGGCGGTTTTCTGATGGTCTCCAACCACCCCACGGGGATCGCTGACGGTGTGGCGGTGTTCGATCTGCTGAAGGAACGCCGGCCGGATATGATGTTCTTCGCCAACCGGGATGCGGTCCGGGTCAATCCGCGCCTTGTCGAGATGGTGATTCCGGTGGAGTGGCGCGAGGAGTTCAAGAGCAAGCTCAAGGCGCGCGAGACGCTGCAGGTCACCAATCGGGCGATCAAGGAGGAGAAGGCCACAGTGCTGTTTCCCTCCGGGCGCATTGCCTACTGGGCCAATGGCAAGCTCAATGAACGCCCGTGGAAAACCTCGGCTGTTGGCTTCGCGCGCAAATATAATCTGCCGGTGCTGCCGGTGAACCTGAAGGCACGCAATTCCGGCCTGTTCTACTGGTTCGCCAAATGGTCGACCGAGCTTCGTGACATGACCGTGTTTCATGAATTGCTGAACAAGAAGGGCGATCGGTTCGATTTCACCATCGGCAATATGATCATGCCGGATCAGCTGGATGGTGATCCGCAGGCTGCAACGGCGGCGCTGGAATATCACACGGTCCACGCGCTGGCGGATAATCCGGACGCTGTCTTCTCTTTCAAATCCGCTGCTTGAGGCGGGTAGCGCCCGTTCGTGAAGCGTCCGCTTCACTTTCGGGGTCGTGACAGGCAATCTCCAGGGCCAATGACGAACGAACTGCTTGATCTTTTCGGTGAGGTGCCGGTGTTGAAGCGCACGGTGCCTGTTCTGGTGCCTCTGCCGGTCGCTGGTCCCTATTCCTATGCCGTGCCGGAGGGCATGGCCGTTGGGCCGGGCAGTATCGTTCAGGTGCCGGTCGGCCCGCGTCAGCTGATCGGCGTTGTCTGGGATCAGGGCGATGGCGATGGCGTCGACCCGAAAAAGCTGCGCCCGATCACCCATGTTTTCGACTGCCCGCCGGTCTCAGATGAGATGCGCCGGTTTATCGACTGGGTGGCGGCCTACACGCTGTCACCGCCGGGTCTGATTGCCCGCATGGCGATGCGCGCACCGGCAGCGCTTGAGCCGGAGCCGATGGTCGAGGGGCTGGTGCTGACGGATGCGCGCCCGGAGCGGCTGACACCGGCGCGTGCGCGTGTTCTGGAACTTGCCGAAAATGGCACCGGCTGGACGCGGCTTGGCCTCGCCCGCGCTGCTGGCGTTACGCCTGGCGTGGTTGACGGGCTGATGAAGGCCGGTGTCTTCGATACGGAGTTTTTGCCGCCGCCGCCGGTTGTCGCAACCCCTGATCCTGATCACGCGCCGGCAGATCTCGCCGGTGACCAGCTTGAAGCGGGTGAGGCCCTGCGTCATGCTGCCGCACAACACGCCTTTTCCGTGTCGCTGATCGATGGTGTCACCGGTTCCGGCAAGACCGAGGTCTATTTCGAAGCAATTGCCGAGACGCTGAAACGGGGCAAGCAGGTGCTGATTCTCCTGCCGGAGATTGCACTGACGGCCGCTTTTCTTGAACGCTTCGAGGATCGTTTCGGCGCAAAGCCCGGTGAATGGCATTCCGATCTTCCGCCGCGCATGCGTGAAAAGGTCTGGCGGCAGACTGCGGAGGGCGAAATCCGGGTTGTGGCAGGCGCGCGCTCGGCTCTGTTCCTGCCCTTTGCCGATCTCGGACTGATCATCGTCGATGAAGAGCATGATCCTGCCTATAAGCAGGAAGACCGGGTTTTCTACAACGCCCGTGACATGGCTGTTGTCAGGGCGCGTATTGGCGGCTTTCCGGTGGTTCTGGTGTCAGCGACGCCTTCGGTGGAAAGTCAGGTCAATGCGCTGGCCGGTCGTTATGAGCGGATCCACCTGCCGGGGCGCTATCGCGAAGCGGCGCTGCCGGATCTCAAGACCGTCGATCTCAGGCGTCATCCGCCGGCGCGCGGCGGCTTTCTGTCGCCCGTGCTGCTGGAGGAAATCGGCAAGACCGTCGGGCGCGGCGAGCAGGCGCTGTTGTTTTTGAACCGGCGCGGCTATGCGCCGCTGACGCTGTGCCGCGTCTGCGGCCATCGCTTCCAGTGTCCGAACTGCGCCAGCTGGCTGGTGGAGCATCGCTTTCGCGGCCAGCTGATGTGCCATCATTGCGGCTATGCCGAGCGTGTGCCGGAAGCCTGCCCGGAATGCGGCACGCTTGATCATCTGGCCGCCTGCGGTCCGGGTGTGGAGCGCATCGCCGAGGAGGCGGAGAAGCATTTTCCCGAAAAGCGGATCATCATCCTGTCATCGGATCTGGCGGGCGGGGTCAAGCGGCTCAGGCTGGAGCTTGAAGCGGTTGCCAAAGGCGAGGCGGATATCGTTATCGGCACGCAACTGGTCGCCAAGGGGCATAATTTTCCGCTGATCACGCTTGTCGGGGTTGTCGATGCCGATATCGGTCTGTCCAACGGAGATCCCCGTGCGGCCGAACGGACATTCCAGCTCCTGTCGCAGGTGACCGGCCGGGCAGGGCGTACGGGGCGGAAGAGCCTTGGTCTCATCCAGACCTATCAGCCGATGCATCCGGTGATGCAGGCCATTGTCTCGGGCGACGCCGAGGCTTTTTACGAGCGCGAGATCAATGAGCGGGAAAAGGGCGGATTGCCGCCCTTTGGCCGGCTTGCCTCGGTGATTGTCTCGGCAGATACGCGCCAGGATGCCGAGCAGCATGCGCGCGGCCTTCGTTCAGCAGCCCCCTTCTCGGCCACGATTGCCATACTCGGGCCAGCGGAGGCGCCGCTGGCGCTGATACGCGGCCGTCACCGTTTCCGCCTGCTGGTGCATGGACGCCGGGCGGATGATATTCAGACTTATCTCGGGACAATGATCGCGAATGGGCCAAAAGAGCGGGGTTCCGTTCATGTTCAGCTTGACATTGATCCCCAAAGCTTCCTCTAACTAATAAGGATAAAATGCCGGTCGCCTCGACATTCGCCCGGCACAGGATGTGTAATGGTGTGGAGGAGATGATGAGTCTTTACTGGCCTGACAGCTTTGTCGGACAGATTGCGCTTTTCATGGCGATCGTGATTTTCGTTTGGGGGCTGATTGTTGCGCTTGCGCCATTGCGCATGCTTGCCATGGTCGGCTTTTCCGGTCTGCGTGAAGAAAATATCCAGAGCGTTCAGGTGCGTTCATTCATCGGCGGCGCCTATGCCGGCCTTTCGCTGATGGCGCTGCTCTTCAATCAGCAGATGGTCTATCGCACGATCGGGCTGGCGCTGATTTTCGGTTTCCTGACACGGCTTTTGTGGATGGCAACGCTCAAGGATCGTTCGGTCAGGGGTGGCATCTTTCTGGTTCTTCAGATCGTCGGTGGCGTGTTCATGCTGCTTTACGGTCTGGGCTGGTTCTGACAGGCGCTCTTTTTGCGCTCTGTTTTTGACCATATTCTACTTATGTCCGAGAAAGCTCACAGAGGCCTTGAAAGCGGCTAAACCTGTGTTGCGAGGGCGGGTTTCCTGTGCTAGACGGAGGCCGACTATTGAAAGAGCAAGGCTGTTTTTTGCTGTTTCTCGAGGATATTCTGATCGTTTACAGGTCACTTGTCCGCATGGGGAGCGGGGTAAGGGTGGCCTTAGGTTTGAGGGGATTAAGTGCCTGTGACAGACGCATCGCAACCCGTTTCCGACGTGGCGCGGCGTTACGCCGTTTCGCTATTCGAGCTTGCTGAAGAAGCCAGCAGCATCGATGAGACCGGCGCTGCGCTTCAGAACATCGATTCGCTTTACCAGGAAAGTGCGGATTTCCGCCGGCTTGTCGCAAGTCCCGTATTCAGCGCTGACGAACAGTCCCGCGCGATCGTGGCTGTGCTTGATAAGGCTGGCGTTTCAGGCTTGGCTGCCAATTTCGTCAAGCTGGTCGCCAAAAACCGCAGGCTTTTTGCCCTTCCGGGCATGATAGCCGCCTATAAGTCGCTTGTGGCTGAAAAGCGCGGCGAACTCACGGCGGAGGTGACGGTCGCGCATGCGCTGACCAATGAACAACAGGAAGAATTGAAGACGGCGCTGAAAGGTGTCACGGGCAAGGATGTAAGCCTTTCCCTCACCGAGGATGCTTCGCTTCTCGGCGGCATGATCGTCAAGGTCGGTGCACGCCAGATCGATACATCCCTGCGTACGAAACTCTCCAAACTTAAGCTTTCACTGAAAGAGGTTGGCTGATGGATATCCGGGCCGCGGAAATTTCCGCAATTCTGAAAGAGCAGATCAAAAATTTCGGCGAGGAGGCTGAAGTCTCGGAAGTCGGCCAGGTCCTTTCGGTTGGTGACGGTATTGCCCGTGTTTACGGTCTGGACAACGTTCAGGCTGGCGAAATGGTTGAGTTTTCCTCTGGTGTGCAGGGCATGGCTCTGAACCTGGAAGCAGACAATGTTGGTGTGGTTGTCTTCGGTTCTGACCGTGATATCGGCGAAGGTGACGTCGTCAAGCGCACCGGCGCCATCGTTGACGTTCCTGTTGGTCCGGGCCTGCTCGGCCGCGTTGTTGACGCGCTGGGCAACCCGATTGACGGCAAGGGGCCGATCGTTGCCGATCAGCGTTCGCGTGTCGACGTCAAGGCACCGGGCATCATTCCGCGCAAGTCGGTGCATGAGCCGATGTCGACCGGCCTGAAGGCTGTGGATGCGCTGATCCCGATCGGCCGCGGCCAGCGTGAGCTCGTCATTGGCGACCGCCAGACCGGCAAGACCGCGATCATTCTCGATACCTTCCTGAACCAGAAGCCGATCCATGCTTCCGGCCCGGATTCGGAAAAGCTTTATTGCATCTATGTCGCCGTTGGCCAGAAGCGTTCGACCGTTGCCCAGTTCGTGAAGGTGCTCGAAGAGCGTGGCGCGCTGGAATATTCGGTCGTGATCGCCGCTACCGCGTCCGATCCGGCGCCGATGCAGTATATCGCGCCCTTTGCTGGCTGCGCGATCGGTGAATATTTCCGCGACAATGGCATGCATGCCCTGATCGCTTATGATGACCTTTCCAAGCAGGCTGTGGCCTATCGCCAGATGTCGCTGCTCCTGCGCCGCCCGCCGGGCCGTGAAGCTTATCCGGGCGACGTTTTCTATCTGCATTCGCGTCTTCTGGAACGCGCTGCCAAGCTTTCCGAAGATCGCGGTGCCGGTTCGCTGACGGCTCTGCCGGTTATTGAAACCCAGGGTAACGACGTTTCGGCCTTCATTCCGACCAATGTGATCTCGATCACCGATGGCCAGATCTTCCTTGAAACGGACCTTTTCTATCAGGGTATCCGTCCGGCCGTTAACGTTGGTCTGTCGGTGTCGCGTGTTGGTTCATCGGCTCAGATCAAGGCGATGAAGCAGGTTGCCGGCTCGATCAAAGGTGAGCTTGCTCAGTATCGCGAAATGGCGGCCTTCGCCCAGTTCGGCTCCGACCTTGACGCCGCGACCCAGCGTCTGCTGAACCGCGGTGCGCGTCTGACCGAGCTTTTGAAGCAGCCGCAGTTCTCGCCGTTGAAGACCGAAGAACAGGTTGCTGTCATTTATGCCGGCGTGAACGGCTATCTCGACAAGCTGCCGGTCAATCAGGTCAGCAAGTTCGAGCAGGGCCTTCTGGCCTATCTGCGCGGTGAGGCCAGTGACGTTCTGGAGGGCATTCGCACCCAGAAGGCACTGAATGATGAACTGAAGGGCAAGCTCAAGGCGGCTATTGAAGCATTCGCCAAGAACTTCTCCTGAAACCGGGTGCTAGAGCGAGGATCGTGAATCCATGGCTTCATTGAAGGATCTGAAGCTTCGCATTGCCTCGGTGAAGGCGACGCAGAAGATCACCAAGGCGATGCAGATGGTCGCCGCGGCGAAGCTGCGTCGTGCTCAGGAGGCGGCGGAGCATGCGCGGCCCTATTCGGAGCGCATGAGCAAGGTGATGGCTGACCTTTCGGTTGCTGTCGGCAATGGCGAGGATGTGCCCGCCCTGATGAAGGGCAATGGCAAGGACAATGTCCATCTTCTCGTTGTCTGCACCGCAGAACGCGGACTTTGCGGTGGCTTTAACTCTTCGATTGCGCGTTTTGCGCGCGATCATGCCCGCAAGCTGATTGCCGAGGGCAAGACGGTCAAGCTATTCTGCGTTGGCCGCAAGGGCTATGATGCGCTGCGACGCGAATTTGGCGAGCTGGTGGTGGAACGCGCGGATCTGCGCGAAGTCCGCAAGATCGGCTTTTCGAATGCCGAGGATATTGGCAATCGCATCATGAAGATGTTTGCCGATGGCGATTTCGACGTCTGCACGCTGTTTTATGCTGAATTCAAGTCGGTCATTTCCCAGGTGCCGACCGGCCTGCAACTGATCCCGGCTGCAGCGCCTGAAACGGCCGAAGCGGCGAGCGGTGAAGCGACGACGCCATATGAATACGAGCCGGATGCGGAAAGCATTCTGACCCGGCTTGTGCCGCTCAATATCCGCGTGCAGATTTTTCGGGCACTGCTCGAAAATGTGGCCGGTGAGATGGGCGCCAAGATGTCGGCGATGGACAATGCGACGCGCAATGCCGGTGAGATGATCGACAAGCTGACGCTGTCCTTTAACCGTCAGCGTCAGGCACAGATCACCACGGAACTGATTGAGATTATTGCGGGCGCCGAGGCGCTCTGACACTAAAAAGAGGGTTTTGACATGGCTGAGGCCTCTGTCGGTAAAGTAACGCAGATCATCGGCGCCGTCGTGGACGTAGCTTTCGACGGTGAGCTGCCGAAGATCTTGAATGCGCTTGAAACCGAAAATAACGGTCATCGTCTCGTGCTCGAGGTTGCACAGCACCTCGGCGAGAACGAAGTCCGTACCATCGCCATGGATGCGACCGAAGGTCTCGTTCGCGGTCAGAAGGTAACCAATATGGGGGTTCCGATTTCGGTTCCGGTCGGTGAAGCAACGCTTGGCCGTATCCTGAACGTGATCGGCGAGCCTGTTGATGAACTCGGACCGGTGGAAACCACCGAGCGCCGCGGCATCCACCAGGAAGCACCGCCCTATATCGAACAGTCGACCGAAGCCGAGATCCTGGTAACGGGCATCAAGGTCGTCGATCTTCTGGCGCCTTACGCCAAGGGCGGCAAGATCGGCCTGTTCGGCGGCGCCGGCGTTGGCAAGACGGTTCTCATTCAGGAACTGATCAACAACATCGCCAAGGCCCATGGTGGTTATTCGGTATTTGCCGGTGTTGGTGAGCGTACCCGCGAAGGCAACGACCTCTATCACGAAATGATCGAGTCGAATGTTAACGTCGACCCGCACAAGAACAACGGCTCTGCTGCCGGTTCCAAATGCGCTCTGGTCTACGGTCAGATGAATGAGCCTCCGGGCGCCCGTGCGCGTGTCGCTCTGGCCGGTCTGACGATTGCTGAATCGTTCCGCGATCAGGGCCAGGACGTTCTGTTCTTCGTTGATAACATCTTCCGCTTCACCCAGGCCGGCTCCGAAGTCTCGGCTCTGCTTGGCCGTATTCCTTCGGCCGTTGGCTATCAGCCGACGCTGGCGACCGATATGGGTGCCCTGCAGGAGCGTATCACCTCGACCACCAAGGGTTCGATCACCTCGGTCCAGGCCATTTACGTGCCCGCCGACGATTTGACCGACCCGGCACCGGCCACCTCCTTTGCCCACCTTGACGCAACGACGACGCTAAACCGTTCGATCGCTGAAAAGGGCATTTACCCGGCCGTCGACCCGCTCGATTCGACCTCGCGTATGCTGGACCCGATGATTGTCGGTGAAGAGCATTACGAAGTTGCCCGTGCCGTTCAGTCGACGCTGCAGCGCTACAAGTCACTGCAGGACATCATAGCCATTCTTGGCATGGACGAGCTTTCCGAAGAAGACAAGCTGACGGTTGCCCGCGCCCGCAAGATCGAGCGCTTCCTGTCGCAGCCCTTCCACGTGGCTGAAGTCTTCACCGGTTCGCCGGGCGTGCTTGTTCCGCTTGAAGACACGATCCGTTCGTTCAAGGGACTGGTCGAAGGTGAATATGACCACCTTCCCGAAGCCGCCTTCTACATGGTCGGAACGATCGAAGATGCGGTTGAGAAGGCCAAGAAGCTCGCGGCTGCCGCCTGATTTGAACAAGGTGCTGCGCCGACCGGACAGGTTCTGGTTGGCGCGGACCGCGCGCCCGGACGACAATGATAAGGGTCATTGCGCTGACGGCCTTGAAGCCGAACGCGTTTGTCGACGGGAAAACAGACAAGAGACGAGAGCACAATGGCTGACACGCTGATTTTCGAACTTGTTTCCCCGGAACGCCTTCTTGCTTCGGCGGAGGTCAGCTCTGTGGTCATTCCGGCAAGCGAAGGCGAAGTGACCGTGATGGCACACCACGCGCCGATGATGACAACGCTGAAAGCTGGCATGGTCAAGTTCCGCAAGCCGGAAGGTGATGTGGTTCAGTTTCTGGTGTTTGGTGGCTTTGCCGATATCCAGGGCGAAAACTGCACAGTGCTGGCCGAATCGGCGGTTCCCGTCGGCGAAGCAAGCAATGCGATTGAAAAGCGCATCAAGCAGCTGCGCGCTGATCTGGAACATGCCCAGCATGAAAAGAAGAGCGCGATTGAACAGCTGCTGGGTGAGTTGACGCAGCTGAACAAGACGGTTCTGCCAGCCTGATTTTGGGCGAATGAACTGGCGAATATGAAGACCGCTGCTGTCTGGCAGCGGTTTTTTTGCCTCTGGAGCGACGGGCCGGCGGAAACGATGATGCGAACGGGGCTGGTTTGACGGTTCTTTGTTTGGAAATCTGCTGAACTGGTTTAAATTACGACCAAATTTGTATTTTTACCGGTGCTGGCGGAGGGAGTCAGCGCCTCAAATGGGAAGTGGGGCAGGTGTTGCCGCGGCATCGACGGAACAGGCTACTCTTTCGAAAATTCAGGCGGGGCGGTTGGCCCTATCTATTCATAACGGCTGCGTCGCTCGGCATTTTTGTGCTGCTTCTGTCCATTGATTCCTTCGAGCGCCTCTATCAGTTCTCCCGTGCGCATGAGAACTGGCAGCTCGATGAATTCTTCACGGCATTGATGGTCGCCTCATTCGCGCTGGCATTTCAGTTGATTATCCGCGCGGGAACGCTTCGGCGTGAAGTCCAACGTCGGCGACTGGCCGAAAGCAAGGCTGCGATGATGGCGCGCCATGATCCCTTGACCGGCCTTGCCAATCGCAGGCTGTTTGAGGAGGAGTGTGAGCGCCGTATGCTCAGGGCGCGGCGGCGCGGTCATGTGATGGCGCTGATATTTCTCGATCTTGATCGCTTCAAGCAGGTGAATGACAATCTCGGTCATGCCGTTGGTGATCAGCTGTTGCAGGCACTGGCAGAACGCCTGACGGGCGCATTGAGACCCTATGATTTCGTTGCACGTCTCGGCGGCGATGAGTTTGCCATCATCATGGACGAAGATGTCGATGACGAGCTTGTTGCCGGTCTTGCCCAGCGTATCCTTGCGGCGGTGGCACGGCCGGTTGCTGCTGGCGGCCGGGCAATCGATACGACGGTCAGTCTCGGCGTCGCGATGTACCCGCAGGATGCGTCAGACTGGCAGACACTGGTTCAGCGGGCGGATATCGCCATGTATCAGGCCAAATCGGCGGGCCGCAATCGCTGCGCCTATTTCGACGCTGTGCTTGATGTCCGGATCCGTGAGCGGCTGACACTTGAGGAAGAATTGCGCAAAGGACTGGTGCGTGGCGAAGTCGTGCCGTTCTATCAGCCGATCGTTGACCTTGCTGACGAAACAGTGTCGGCGGTCGAGGTTCTGGCGCGGTGGCAAAATCCGCGGCTTGGCCTGCTTGAGGCGAGGCAGTTCATTTCCGTCGCAGAGGATGCCGGTCTGGTTGACGACCTCTATATGATTGTGCTGACGGCGGCCTGTCGTGATGCGATGACGTGGCCTTCTGAGGTTCCGATCGCGGTCAATGTGGCGCCGAGCCAGCTTAGGAACCTGGCGCTTAGCGACAAGACAATCGCAATTCTCGATGAAACGGGTCTGCCGCCCGCACGTCTGGAGATTGAGGTCACGGAAACTGCTCTTGTCGAGGATATTGAGATGGCGCATGCCAATATTTCCAGGCTCAGGGATATCGGTGTTCGCATTGCACTCGATGACTTTGGAACTGGCTATTCAAGCCTCAGGCACTTGCGTGATTTCCCCTTTGACCGGGTCAAGATCGATCGTTCCTTCGTGACCGGGCTGGGGCATGATGCGGAGAGCGAAAAGATCGTTCGCTCGATGCTCGGCCTTTGTGCCGCACTCGGCCTGCCAACCGTGGCAGAGGGGATTGAGGCAGAAGATCAGGCTGACTGGATCCGCCATCAGGGTGGTGTTGCCGGGCAGGGATATCTCTATTCCCGCCCGGTTGCGGCGCAGTCAATCGGTGCGTTTCTGGACAAGCAACAATCGCGCTGAAGCGTCTTTCTCAGGCTGACAGGTCGATAATACCGCAATCGCCGGCTTCGGAGGCAAAGGCCAGGCGCTTGCCGCTCTGATCCCAGGACATGCCGGTGATGGCGCCCTTGCCGGGACGGCGCATCAGGGCTTCCTTTTCGTCGGCAAGCCGGACTGCCAGCACCATGCCATCGACAAAGCCGATCGCCAGAACCTCGTCTGCCGGGTGGAAGGCAACGCTGGTGACCATGATGTCGGCGCGGGTCCCCAGCTCCAGAGGCGCCTTGCCCATGGGGCCATCCTTGCCGGCAAAGGGCCAGACAATGGCGGCGGGCGCACCGGATGTGGCGAGCCATTTGCCGCGTGGCGACCAGGACCAGGACTTCACCTTGGCGGGATAGCCCGACATGCGCATATGGCGTGCTTCGGTTCCCGGCTTGACGTCAAGCTTCCAGCCATGCAGGGCATTTTCCTGCATTGATGTCACAAGGAAGCGGCCATCAGGTGAGAAGCAGGCCATGATATGCGCGCCCTTCCAGTCGAGATCGACCGGCGGGGCGCTGGTGGTGACCCAGTGCAGCGAGGCACCATTGTATCGGGCAGCGGCAATTCTTAAGCCTTTCGGCGCGAAGGCGATCGCCTCGACGCTGCGCTCCTCGGTGAAGACCTGCTCCTGGCCATCGAGAACGACGTGGCTTTCCTTGCCGAGGCCATAGGCAACGGCGCCCTGCGGTCCAGCCGCAACAACGGAAATCCATTTGCGCGGCTGCTCGGCGATCCCGGTGAGCGAGCCGTCGGCGTTGATGCGCAGGACCCGGCCATCCTCTCCCCCGGTGACAAGGCTGGGGCTGAAAGGATCGCGGATACAGGTCAAAAGCCCATCATGGGCTTCTGTCACCTTTGCACCGTCATCGAGGCGATGGATGGCGCCGCTGGCACCGGCAAAGAAGGGAACGTCGCCGACGAAATGGGCGGCGACGATGTGATCGTCCAGATCAAAAGGCGCGACACTGGCCATCAGTGCGCGGCCTCGCAGGCATGGAAGGTCTTTTCGAGCTTCTCGGCATCCAGTTCGCGACCGATGAAGACCAGCCGGCTTTCATGGCGCTCGCCATCCTTCCAGGCGCGCTGGTGATCACCTTCGATGATCATGTGAACGCCCTGAACCACATAGCGTTCCGGGTCATTCTTGAATGCAAGAATGCCTTTGAGGCGGAGAATATTCGGTCCCTGATTCTGGGTGACCGACTGGATCCACGGGAAGAAGCGGTTCGGATCGAGTTCACCGGCGCGAAGCGATACCGAGGTCACGGTGATGTCGTGGTGGTCCGACATGCCATGATGATGATGGTCATGCTCTTGATGATCATGATGGTGGTGATCATGGTCATGGTGGTCATGGTGGTCATGATCGTGATGATGGTGATCACAGTCAGGGCCGCAGATATGGTCCGGATCATCATGGTCGAGGAAATGCGGGTCGTTTTCCAGAACATGCTTCAGGTCGAAAGCGCTCTGGTTCAAAACCCTGGAAAGATCGATGCTGGAGCGCTCGGTCTTGTGAATGCGTGCCGAAGGATTGATCGCACGGATCAGGCTTTCGACATTGGCCAGTTCTTCCGGGGTCACAAGATCTGTCTTGTTCAACAGCACGATATCGGCAAAGGCGATCTGGTCCTCGGCCTCGCGGCTGTCCTTCAGACGCAGGGGCAGGTGCTTGGCATCGACCAGCGTCACAACGGCATCGAGCGCGGTCTTGGTGCGCACGTCATCATCCATGAAAAATGTCTGCGCAACGGGAACCGGATCGGCAAGCCCCGTGGTCTCAATGATGATTCCGTCAAAACGGCGCGGCCGGCGCATCAGGCCTTCGACAACGCGGATCAGGTCGCCGCGCACCGTGCAGCAGACGCAGCCATTGTTCATTTCGTAGATTTCTTCATCGGATTCGACGATCAGGTCGTTATCAATGCCGATCTCGCCGAACTCGTTGACGATGACGGCATATTGTTTGCCGTGGTTTTCGGAAAGGATGCGGTTGAGAAGCGTGGTCTTTCCAGAGCCCAGATAACCGGTCAGAACCGTGACCGGAATGGGCGACGTCGTTTGCGTGTCTGTCATGGCAAATTCCTTGAGATTTTGAAAACCTATATAAGAAGTGGCGAACCTGGGGGCAAGGCAGTGTAAGGGATTGCCGCTCCGATCTTGTCTTGCTTTGCGGTCCGGCGGATTCCGGTCCGGCTCCGTTCCATCACGGCGGATTTCGGAAATTTCGTCATCCCAACTGGCATATCGGTGGAAAAGCCTGCCGAACCGCGTTCATTTCATGCGAAAAGGACTTTTATGTTGAAATTTTGGACAAAACTGATTTAAAAATTTTAATTAGGTGTCGGCGCTCGAAACCGTCACCGGATATGAGTTCAAGTCTCTGAGGAGCGGAATGCATGGCGCAAAAGGTAAAACTTTCGACGATCGCGGAATCGCTTGGAATTTCCACGGCAACCGTATCGCTGGCGCTCAGGGACAGTCCGCTTGTTGCGGCAACGACGCGGGAGCGGATCAAGGAGCAGGCGCGCGCACTCGGCTATATTTATAATCGCCGCGCGGCCTCGCTCAGGACATCGCGTTCGGGCATTATCGGCGTTGTCGTTCATGATATCATGAACCCGTTTTACGGTGAGATCCTGAAGGCGATCGAGAGTGAACTCGACCGCAACCAGCATACCTTCATTCTCTCAAATCACTATGACTCGGTGGAAAAGCAGCGCAACTTCATTGAAACCCTGCTGCAGCTTGGCGGTGACGGGGTGATCATGTCGCCCGCCATCGGCACCCCGCCGGAAGATGTCATGCTTGCCGAGGATAATGGCATGCCGGCGATTTTCGTCGCCCGCTCGATGGAAGAACTCGATATCCCGACCTATCGCGGTGATGACAGCTATGGCATCGCACTCGCGACCAATCACCTCATCGGCCTCGGCCATCGCTGCATTGCCATGATCGGCGGCACGGATCAGACGTCCACCGGGCGTGATCGCTATTCCGGCTATGTCAATGCGCTGCGCAAGGCAGGGATAGAGATCGATCCGGCATTGCGCATTCCCGGCCCCCGCACCAAACAGGGCGGTTTCGAAGCAGCCGTGCATTTTCTGTCGCTGCAGCAAAAGCCGACAGCAGCGGTCTGCTGGAATGATCTGGTTGCCATCGGTCTGATGAATGGCATTTCGCGGGCGGGGCTGGTGCCGGGTCACGATATCTCTGTTACCGGCTATGATGATCTGGAGGAGGCCTCGATCGCAACGCCATCGCTGACCACGGTTTGGAATGGGCAGGCCGAGGTTGGACGGCTGGCGGCGCGGGCGCTGCTCGACAAGCTGGCCGGTTCCGATGCGCCGAACGGCATGCATCTGATCAAGCCGGAAATGCGGATCCGCCAGTCCACCGGCCCGCATCGCGAGATGGCGGAGAGCCGTTACGCAATCTGATCTGTCCGAAAGTTCAGCGATGGCCTGGCGGGCCAATTTGCACGCGTTTGATGGTTTTCAAGCGTGGCATTCTCTTTTAAACCGGTTGGACCCGCGTTTCTTTTGCCTTTTCAGGAGACATCATGTCCAGGATTGCCGTTCTGCTGTCGCAGAATTTGAATGAATTCGTCCAGGCCGCACTGCGTGACGATTTCGATCTGATTGCCATGCCGGAAGATGGACCTTCGGGGCTTGCGGCTGAAACGATTGCGCGCATTCGTGCCGTCGTTGCCTTTGGCGGGTT
Source organism: Martelella alba (assembly GCF_006516955.1). Classification (GTDB taxonomy): domain Bacteria; phylum Pseudomonadota; class Alphaproteobacteria; order Rhizobiales; family Rhizobiaceae; genus Martelella; species Martelella alba. Next base: position 82,096 of record NZ_VHLG01000004.1, on the reverse strand, counting down.
TTCCGCAGCGCTGATGGACGCCTTCCCGAATGTTGAAATCATTGCCTGTCCCGGCGTTGGCTATGACGGTATCGATACGGCTCATGCGGCAAAGAAAGGGATCATTGTTACTCACACGCCGAATGTCCTGAATGACGAAGTGGCTGACACGACGATCGCGCTGCTTTTGAACACTGTTCGCAAATTTTACAGTGCGGAGAAATGGGTGCGTGATGGAAGGTGGGCCAGCGACGGCAATTTCGCACTGTCGCCGTTTTCGATGAAGGGCCGCAAGGTCGGACTTTATGGTCTTGGCCGCATCGGCCTTGAAATCGCCAGCCGGCTTGAGCCTTTCAAGGTGGAGATTTCCTATCATACCCGTTCGAAAAAGGACGGCGTCGACTACACCTATTACGCCTCGCTGGCTGAAATGGCCGAGGCTGTCGACACGCTGATCGCCATTGTGCCGAAGACGCCTGCAACCCACAAAACCATTGATGCTGCGATTCTGAAGGCGCTCGGCCCGACCGGCGTCATCATCAATGTCGGCCGCGGCTGGACCGTGAATGAGGATGATCTGATTGCTGCGCTGGAAAAGGGCGAGATCGGCGGCGCAGGGCTTGATGTCTTCTATGATGAGCCGAATGTTCCCGAGGCGCTGATGGCATTCGACAATGTCAGCCTGCTGCCGCATGTCGCCTCCGCCTCCGTGCCGACACGCACGGATATGGGCAATCTGGTCGGCGAGAATATTCGCAGCTGGTTCAATGAGGGCGCGCCGCTGACGCCTGTGCCGGAGACGCCCTTCACGCCGAGGGGCTGAGCGGGAATGAGAAAAGGGCGGCGTGAGGCCGCCCTTGCTGTCTTGGGGTATCAGGCGCGGCCAGCTTCTTTCTGATAGGCGCGGATGGCGTCGCCAAAGGCTTCGAGAAGCTTGCGGGATGGCGCGTCAGTGGTCGCCCAGTATTCCGGGTGCCACTGAACGCCGACGGCCATGGCTTTCGCGCCGATGACAGAAACCGCCTCCACCGTTCCATCGGGAGCGATGGCTTCAACCTGAAGGCTTGGCGCCAATGCATTGATCGCCTGGCGATGCAGTGAGTTGACGGTAATGTCGCCTGGACCGAGAACGCCGGCGAGGCAGGACCCTTCTGCAATCGTGACGGTCTGGCGGATTACATAGGCAGCATCGCGATCATCCGTTTCAGGTTTGCGATGGTCCATACGGCCTTCCAGGTCCTGGACCTCGCTCAAGAGTGTACCGCCGAGCGCAACATTGAGTTCCTGAATGCCGCGGCAGATACAAAACAGAGGAATACCGCGTTCAATCGCGCGACGGATGAGCGGCAGGGTGGTGGCATCACGACCCGGATCAAATGGCCCATCCCTGTCTTCTGCCGTCTTGCCGTAAAGAGACGGGTGGACATTGGAACGTGCGCCGGTGATCAAAACACCGTCGACGCGGTCAAGAATGGCTTCAATGTCATTGCCATTTTCGAAAGCCGGGATGATGAAGCTCATGGCGCCGGCAACGTCGAGCGCTGCGCCGACATATTGCTGCTGGGCGGCGTGCCAGGTGGCTTCCTGGAATTCACAGGTATCTGCGGGGACAGCGATGATGGGTCTGGACATATATGTTGGACTCGAGGCTTGGGACAGGGATTTGCGCTGGCGAAATTGGCGCGAAGCTGCACTGCTGTCAATCGGCCTGTTGCGGCTCCAAATTGCGCTTCGTAAGGCTGGCGCCCGTAAAAAATGACATTTGCTCATTATACCTTGGTTTAAGCTTTGCTATTTTGCGACGCAAAAGAGGGTTTTCGACCCTGGCGCGTGCTTGAAAGGCGGGGCGCAAAATGCTTTCCTCACCTTGCTGTCCGTTCAGGAGGAATAGCGGACTGGCACATTGGGAGGAAAATATGGACCGTCGTTCTTTCATGAGGAAGGTCGGCACGGGCAGCGTTGGTGCTGTCGCTGCCACTGCACTCGCCGCCCCTGCCATTGCGCAGGAAAACCCGAAAATCACCTGGCGCATGACGTCGTCGTTCCCCAAATCGCTTGATACGATTTATGGCGGGGCGGACGATATCGCCAGCCATGTTGCCGCAGCCACTGACGGCAATTTCACCATTCAGACCTATGCTGCCGGCGAAATCGTGCCTGGCCTTCAGGCCCTGGATGCGGTGCAGAACGGCACGGTGGAATCCTGCCATACCTGCTCCTACTATTTCTGGGGCAAGGATCCGACCTTTGCTATTGGCACAGCCATTCCCTTTGGCCTTGATGCGCGGCTGACCAATGCCTGGTATTATCAGGGCAATGGTTCGCAGCTGATGAATGACTTCTTCGCCAAATATGGTGTCGTTGGCGAACTCGCTGGCAATACCGGCGTGCAGATGGGCGGCTGGTTCCGCAAGGAAGTCAACACGCTGGATGACCTGAAGGGGCTGAAGATGCGTATTGCCGGTCTTGCCGGCAAGGTGGTCGAACAGCTTGGCGTCGTACCGCAGCAGATTGCCGGCGGTGATATCTATCCGGCGCTGGAAAAGGGCACCATCGACGCTGCCGAATTTGTCGGCCCCTATGATGACCAGAAGCTCGGCTTCTACAAGGTGGCGAAATATTACTACTATCCCGGCTGGTGGGAAGGCGGTCCGGTTATCCATGCCTTCTTCAACAAGGAAAAGCTGGAAGCCCTGCCCAAGGGGTATCAGGCAGCACTCAAGGATGCCTGTGCCTTCGCCAACACCAATATGATGGCGAAATACGACACGAAAAACCCGGTCGCAATCCGCCAGCTCGTTGCTGATGGTGCTGTGCTCAAGCCTTACAGCACAGAGATCATGCAGGCTGCTTTTGATGCCGCCACCAAGGTTTATGCCGATCTCGGCGCCTCGAATGCCGACTTCAAGAAGATCTACAACGATCAGATCACCTTCTCGAACGAGGCCTATCTGTGGCTGCAGATCGCCGAATACAGCTACGACACCTTCATGATGCGCCAGCAGCGTGCCGGTGGTCTGAAGCCGCTGGCATAACGCATATCAACATCCCTGGTTGAAAATGCAGAAGGCCCCGCCGGTTCCGACCGGCGGGGCCTTTGACATTCCCTCAGAAACTGAGGCAGGCCCTGGCCTCAAGCGCGGAGCCTGCACGGTTGACACAGTCGCGCAGATCATTGTTCTTGCGGGCCAGCAGATTGTAGCGCGCTGTCAGCGCATCGTGATCGCCCTGAAGCGCATTATAGGCGTCAATCACCTCGATCATGTCCGATTTGCAGACAAAGCCGCGAATGTCGCAGGTATTGGCGGCGAAGCACTGGGCGTCTTTATCCACGCATTGCGTGTCCGGCCCGCAGACGCGTGAGCCCGGCGCGGCGCAATAGCCGTTTGTATTGGAGGGACAGAAAAAATCGCCGGATACAGCAGGTGTTGCCAGGAGCGGCAGCGCCGCGGCTATGATCGCCAGAAATCGCATAAAATCCTCCTCATGATCCACCGCTGGCCGGGCTCCACCCCCGCCCGAACGGCTCGGGTCATCATCGGACGATCTTCAACACACATGCAAGAAAAATGGCCGCGTGGTGAACGCGGCCATTCTCGGGAAGTGATGATCAGTTGAAGGCGGGCGGTTGCGAGAGATCCTCGCTTTGCGCCGGTGCCGGCGCCGGTGGTGCACCCAGGTCTCCGCCAAGCGGCGGCAGGCCGAAGGGGTCATTGCCACTGGCATCGCCATCAAGCGGAGCAAGGCCGCCGCTGTCGCCAAGGCCGAAGCCAGGCACGGTAATGGTGACGGAGGCCGGATCCACCGTCGGCGCTTCGTCCTTGTAGTGGGTGACAAGCTGCGGGAAGGAAATGACCGCAACGATTGCCATGGCCTGAATGGCGATAAAGGGGATAATGCCCTTGTAGATCGACATGGTCGGCACGCCTTTCATCTTGGCACCTGTCGCCTTGTCGACCCATTCGCCGGCCGGGGTGACCGAGCGGAGATAGAAGAGCGAGAAGCCGAAGGGCGGCGTCAGGAAGGATGTCTGCAGGTTGATGCCGAGAATGATGCCGAACCAGATCAGATCGATGCCCAGAGCCTGGGCGGGCTGAACCAGCAGCGGCACCATGATGAAGGCGATTTCGAAGAAATCCAGGAAGCATCCCAATATGAAGACGATGATCGTTACCACGATCAGGAAGCCATATTCGCCACCGGGCAGGCCGGTCAGCAGGTCCTCGATCCAGACATTGCCGTTAATACCGTAGAAGGTGAGACTGAAGACGCGCGCGCCCATAAGGATCATCATGACGAAGGCGGAGAGCTTGGTGGTGGAATCAAGTGCCTGCTTCAGCGATTTGATATCCAGCCTGCGTTTGGCCAGCGCCAGAATCAGTGCGCCGGAAGCGCCCATGGCGCCGCCTTCGGTCGGGGTTGCGATCCCGAGAAAGATGGTGCCGAGGACGAGGAAGATCAGCGCCAGCGGCGGCACCAGAACGATGATGACCTGCTGCGAAAGCTTCGACAGGATGTTGAGCTTCATCCGCTCATTGGCAATCGCGATCAGATAGACCACAACCACCGCAAAGCACAAAGCCGCCACCAGACGCCAGGCGTCATTAGCTGCCGTAAATAGCACATGATAGCCGAGGAAATAAAGGGCAACGGCGAGTGCGATCATCACGAAAAGCGAGGTGATACCATTGCCGAGCGTGCGGGCCTCAGCCGGCATGGCAGGCGCAGATTTCGGGCTGACCATCGACACGATGAAGACATAAAGACAGTAGGCCGCGATAATCATCAGCGAGGGGTAGAGCGCGCCGACATACATGTCTCCGACGGACCGGCCGAGCTGGTCGGCCATGACGATCAGAACAAGTGACGGCGGGACGATCTGCGCCAGCGTACCGGAGGCGGCGATGGTGCCGGTGGCGAAGGGGCGGCTGTAATTATAGCGCAGCATCACCGGCAGGGAGATCAGCCCCATGGCCATGACGGATGCGGCAACGACGCCGGTGGTGGCGCCCAGAAGCGCACCGACCAGCACGACGGCATAGGCGATGCCGCCACGCACCGGTCCGAACAGCTGCCCGATCGTGTCCAGCAGATCCTCGGCCATGCGCGAGCGTTCAAGAATAATGCCCATGAAGGTGAAGAAAGGCACCGCCAGCAGCGTTTCATTCGACATGATGCCGCCGAAGAAACGGTCCGGATGTGACTGCAAAAGCGGCCAGAACAGGTGGATCTGCGGCGAATAGGATGAAAGCTCGACGCCAAAGACAAAGAAGATCAAACCGCCAGCGGCAAGTGTGAAGGCAACCGGATAGCCGAGAAGCAACATACCCATCACGGAAGCGAACATGATGGGCGCAAGATTATGGGCGATGAGATCGATCATGCTTCGTCGTCCGCTGTCTTAAGGGGCATGGCGTGGCTGTTATCGGAGTAGAGCGTATCGCGCTCCTGCAGACGGCCCGAAATCACGGCAATACGCTTGATGATTTCTGAAAAGGCCTGCAATAGCAGCAGGAAGAACCCGAACAGGATGAAGAATTTTGCCGGCCACAGATGCAGCCCGCCGGCATTGGTCGACATTTCGCCCGTCAGAAACGAGCGCAGGAACCAGGGCCAGGAGAGATAGACCATCATCGCGGCGAATGGCACGAGGAAGAAGATGTGCAGGATCAGGTCGATCCAGTCACGGGTCCGCTTCGACCAGTTGCTGGACAGGATATCGATGCGGATATGCTCGTTTTTCAACAGCGCATAGGCCGCCGCCAGCATGAAAACGGCACCATAAAGATACCATTGCACCTCAAGCCAGGCGTTTGACGACAGGCTGAAAAGCTTTCGGCTGATCGCATTGCCTGCGCTGATCAAAATGGCAGCCAGCAGCAGCCAGGAGACCGATTTGCCAATGAACTCATTGACCCGGTCGATCAACCGGCTGAGCTTCAACAGTAATTCCATGGGGTCCTCCAAACCGTCCGACCTCCTTAACGGAAGTTGTCAAGGCCGCGCAACATGCCTTTGGTACTATACGGCCGGAAAGATACGATTTTCGTGAAGTTTTCGGTATGCGAACATGCCGGAGGACGATCATTTATTGCGTCGACCTTCACTTAATCAAATTGTCGGAGCTGCTGATAGCGCCATCGGCAGGCGCTCTGCAAGGGCAAAAAGGCAACAAATATGGTGCGAAGCGGCCGCGAAAACGGGTTTTTCAGCATTTTTCCATTTTAGTCCATCAGACATGGATGTTTGGCGTCGTCATCGCGCGGCTAAACCTGTTGTTGTTGGGGCACTGGCGGTTATGGTAGTTTCGCGAAGGATCAAAGGGAGAACCGGTCCGCCAGGATGAAGGCAATGCATGGGTGGAGGACTTGATGCAGCATGCTGACATGAATGATGCCGCAGTGGCACAACACGATGATTTTGCCGAACATGAACGAACCTACCGGATGTTCCTGCGCGGGACGCGGGTTCTGACAGTGCTGGTGATTGCACTGCTTCTCGGCATGGCGGCGGGCCTGATCGGCCCGTTCGGTTTTCTTGGCGGTTTGATCCTTTTCATATTCGCCAGCGCAATCGGCCTTTATAGTTTTCGCTAACCGGTCTTTCTGCCGGTCTGTCACATCAGGTTTTGACTGGTGTGCAGCGTCGGGGCGGGCACGTCCCGGCGACAAGCGTTTCACCCTGGCTTTGGGAGTAGATGGTGAGCAAAACAATTTTTGTGCCGAAGGAGAGGGCGCTTGCGGAAACCCGCGTCGCTGCCTCACCCGACACAGTCAAGAAACTGAGTGGTCTCGGCTTTTCCGTCGTGATCGAGACGGGTGCGGGGCTGGCTTCGCAGATCAGTGACGCCGATTTTGAGGCCGCCGGTGCGACAATCGCCGGGCCGGAAGCGGTATCCTCGGCGGATGTTGTCTTCAGGGTCCGCCGGCCGGAGGCGGATGAATTTGCCTCCTATATGTCCGGTGCCGCAGTCTTTGCGATGATGGATCCCTATGGCCAGGAAGAGGCGCTTGCCGCGATGGCGACACAGGGGCTCTCCAGCTTTGCCATGGAGCTGATGCCGCGCATCACGCGCGCCCAGTCGATGGACGTTCTGTCTTCCCAGGCAAATCTCGCCGGTTATCAGGCCGTGATTGAGGCGGCATCCGTTTATGATCGTGCCATGCCGATGATGATGACGGCTGCGGGCACCGTGCCGGCTGCCCGTGTCTTTGTCATGGGGGCAGGTGTTGCCGGGTTGCAGGCCATTGCGACGGCACGTCGTCTCGGCGCCGTCGTCTCGGCAACCGATGTGCGCCCGGCAGCCAAGGAACAGGTGGCTTCGCTCGGTGCGAAATTCATCGCTGTCGAAGATGATGAGTTCAAGGCAGCGGAAACCGCTGGCGGTTATGCCAAGGAAATGTCTGCGGCCTACCAGGCCAAGCAGGCCGAACTGGTCGCATCCCACATTGCCAAGCAGGACATCGTCATCACAACGGCGCTGATCCCGGGACGCCCGGCACCCCGGCTCGTCTCGCGGTCCATGCTTGCTTCCATGCGCCTCGGCTCCGTCGCCGTTGACCTTGCGGTCGAACGTGGCGGCAATGTTGAAGGTGCTGAAGCCGGTGGCATTGCCAATGTCGAAGGCGTTTCAGTCGTCGGTTATGTCAATCTGCCGGGCCGGATCGCCGCCAGTGCAACCCTGCTCTACGCCAAGAACCTTCTCACCTTTTTCCAGACGCTGGTCGACAAGGAGACCGGCGGAGTGACCATCAATCAGGATGATGAACTGGTCGCAGCCACGCTTCTGACCCATGGCGGCGCCGTGGTTCATCCAAAATTTGGTGCAGTCCCTGCTGAAGGAGATGCATAATGTCCGTTTCTGATGTCAATTCGGCCATCGACAGTGCGGTGAATTCGCTTGAGCAGGCGCGCCAGGCGCTTGGCAATCTCGATTCCGGCGCGGTCGCCAATCTCGCCCATGGTGCAAGCGGAGGGACGATTGATCCCTTCGTCTTCCAGTTCGCGATCTTCATTCTGGCGATCTTCGTCGGCTATTATGTTGTCTGGTCGGTCACGCCGGCGCTGCACACCCCGCTGATGGCTGTCACCAATGCCATTTCCTCCGTCATTGTTGTCGGCGCGCTTCTGGCCGTCGGCCTTTCGGCGAGCGGCCTTGCGACCGGCTTCGGCTTTGTCGCGCTGATCCTCGTTTCGATCAATATTTTCGGCGGTTTTCTTGTCACCCAGCGCATGCTGGCCATGTACAAGAAGAAGGACAAGTGAGGCGTTTGAGCAATGTCCGTTAATCTTGCAGCTTTGCTGTTTCTCGTCTCCGCTGTCCTGTTCATCATGGCGCTTCGGGGACTGTCCCACCCATCGACCAGCCGCAAGGGCAATGTCTACGGCATGGTCGGTATGGCCATTGCCATCGGCACCACGCTATGGCTGGCGCAGCCCTCTTTCACCGCACTGGTCTTCATCCTGCTGGCGCTTGTGATCGGTGGTTCGATTGGTGCCTATATCGCCCGTACCATCGCCATGACAGCGATGCCGCAGCTTGTGGCCGGTTTCCACTCGCTGGTCGGCCTTGCCGCCGTGCTTGTGGCGGCTGCTGCGCTCTACGCACCGGAAAGCTTCGGCATTGGCGTTGCCGGGGATATTCACCTTCGCGCGCTGATCGAAATGGCGCTCGGTGCCGCCATCGGTGCGATCACCTTTACCGGTTCGATCATCGCCTTTGCCAAGCTTGACGGGCGCATGTCCGGCAAGCCGATCATGCTGCCCATGCGTCATGCCATCAATATCGTGCTGCTGGCGCTATTGGTCATCTTCATCATCGCGCTGACGGTAACGGCCTCGCCGATCTTCTTCTGGCTGGTCGTTATCCTCGCTCTGGTGCTCGGCATACTGCTGATCGTGCCGATCGGCGGCGCCGACATGCCGGTTGTGGTCTCGATGCTCAACTCCTATTCGGGCTGGGCTGCTGCCGGTATCGGCTTCACGCTTGGCAATATGGCGCTGATCGTCACCGGTGCACTTGTCGGCTCGTCCGGTGCGATCCTGTCCTACATCATGTGCAAGGGCATGAACCGCTCCTTTATCTCCGTCATTCTTGGCGGTTTCGGAGGGGACGCGGCGGCGGCAGGTGCTGCCGACAAGGGCGATCGCAATGTCAAGCTCGGTTCAGCCGACGATGCGGCTTTCCTGATGGAGAATGCTTCCAAGGTCATCATCGTGCCCGGTTACGGCATGGCCGTTGCCCAGGCGCAGCACGCGCTGCGTGAACTGGCTGATCTGTTGAAGGAAAAGGGCGTCGAGGTCAAATATGCCATTCATCCGGTTGCCGGCCGTATGCCGGGCCATATGAATGTGCTGCTGGCCGAGGCTAATGTGCCCTATGACGAGGTGTTCGAGCTTGAGGATATCAACTCCGAATTCGCCCAGGCCGACGTCGCCTATGTGATCGGTGCCAATGATGTCACCAATCCGGCCGCCCGCGATGACAAGACCTCGCCGATCTACGGCATGCCGATCCTTGATGTCGACAAGGCCAAGACCTGCCTCTTCGTCAAGCGTTCGCTCGGCTCCGGCTATGCCGGTATCGACAATGAGCTGTTCTACAAGGACGGCACGATGATGCTGCTTGGCGATGCCAAGAAGATGACGGAAGATATCGTCAAGGCCATGGGCTGAGATATTCAGCCGTCATGGCAGACGGGATACGGAAATCGAGGGCGGTCGAAAGGCCGCCCCCGGATTGCTGACAACGTCATTCAAATTGCCTGTTTGGGGTGAAATGCCGTTCCCTCCGTCGTCATCCCCGTGCTCGTCACGGGGATCCAGTTTCATAAGGCTTTGATTAGGCAGAGTCTTTCGCCGCGTGGACGCGCGTCGGCTGGATGCCTGTGGACCAAGCACAGGCATGACGCTAGAAAAGGGGACCAGGTTTGTCCGCAGTCTGAGGGGGCGGTTGCGAGACAGGCCCTTTCTTTGCAGAAAATCACGATTGCCAGGCAAACGCTCACGTCAGCCAGAGTTCAGTTCATTCTGTGCCCGGCATAGGGCGAATCCAGCGAGCAGCCAGGCAGCGCAATCTCAAGCAGTTCGCCATCTTCCATCTGCATCAGGCAATGGCCGAACATGACGCCGCTTGGCGTTTTCAGCGGACCGGCTGAGCGATACTGAAAATGCTGACCTGGATCGAGTACTGGCTGACCGATCACGGTAGCGCTATCACCAAAGTCACGAACCAGACCGAATTCATCGGCAGCATGCCAGTGCCGTGCAACAATACAGATGCGGCGATCGCCATGATTGATGACTTCAACCGAGCAGGACCAGACATAGCAATTGTCCTGCGGTCGTGAGAGATCCGTCTGGAAAAGCGGCTCTACCTTCACTTCGATATCGCGTGTTCGCGCACAAAAAAGCATTCAGAAGCCCCCGCATTCTGATGGTTAGCGCTTACCCGTTGGTTGTGGTTCTTATATTGTAACTATTTAACGGTGTTGTCGAGAATAGCTGGCAATTCGTTAAATGCAATATGCTGGTAAGGCTAAATTGCAGAATGCGGGGGTGTTTTTCAGCCTTTGACCTTCGAGAGTGCAGCTGCGAAGTCCTCAAGCAGGTCATCCGTGTCTTCAATACCGGCCGAGAAACGAATCGTTCCGCCAGAAATACCGAGTTCGGCACGGGCTTCTTCAGAGAGGTTTTTGTGTGTCGTCGTCGCCGGATGGGTGATCAGGCTCTTGGCATCGCCAAGATTGTTGGAGATCGACACGACGTCCAGCGCATCCTGCAGGGCGAAAGCTGCTTCCTTGCCGCCCTTCAGTTCGAAGGCGATCAGGGTTGAGCCGCCGGACATCTGCTTTGCAATGATATCGGCCTGCGGATGGTCGGCGCGTCCGGGATAGATCACCCGGGCAACCTTGTCGCTTGCCGCAAGAAAATCAGCGATTTTTGCAGCACTGGCTGTCTGCTGGCGCACGCGCAGCGCAAAGGTTTCAAGCCCCTTCAGCAGCAGCCAGGCATTGAAGGGCGAGAGCGCCGGGCCGGTATGGCGGAAATAGTCCTGAAAGACATTTTCGATCCAGTCCTTTGACGACAGGACGACGCCGCCGAGGCAGCGGCCCTGGCCGTCAATATGCTTGGTGGCCGAATAGACGACGACGTCTGCCCCCAGTTCAAGCGGCTTCTGGAAAAGCGGTGTCGCAAAGACATTGTCGATCACCAGGCGGGCGCCGACCGAGTGGGCGAGTGCTGCAACGCCTGCCACATCGACCACTTCCAGCGTCGGGTTGGTCGGGCTTTCAAGGAAGAAAACCTTGGTGTTGGGGCGGATTGCCGCTTCCCAGTTCTTCAGATCGCGGCCATCGACCAGGGTGAATTCGATGCCGTATTTGGGTGCCAGCGTCTCGATCACCCAGCGGCAGGAACCAAACAGGGCGCGGCCGGCAACGATATGATCGCCTGCCTGGAGCTGGCAGAGAAGGGCTGCCGAGACGGCGGCCATGCCGGAGGCGGTGGCGCGGGCTTCTTCGGCACCTTCCACGGCACACATGCGTTTTTCAAACATGTCATTGGTGGGGCTGCCGTAACGGGCATAGATGAAGCCGTCATCCTCACCCTTGAAGCGTGCTTCCGCTGCGGCAGAATTGTCGTAGAGGAAGCCCTGGGTCAGAAAGATGCCCTCGGACATCTCGCCGAACTGCGAGCGAAGGCTGCCGCCGTGAACGAGCTTGGTCTGGGGACGCCAGGATTTCTTCATATCATTCTCCAAACAAAAAAAGCCGGTCTTGAACGGACCGGCTTCACCCGGTCTTTTAGCAAGTTGTTTTACGTGGCTGCAAGCCGACCGGCCAAATCACCACGGGATAAATCGGGCATAGTCCGTTCAGGTGCTTGCGTCAATTCTCAAAGATTGGTTTTGTCGGCCAAGAGGTGCAAAATTATGTCCCAGAGACCCGGAATTCTCGCCGATACCGCCATTGCCGCGCTTTTTGCAACAGGCGCGCTTCACGCCGAGGCGCCGCTGGATGATGATCAGATCCAGCCCGCAAGCCTTGATTTGCGCCTTGGCGCCAGGGCCTATCGCGTGCGCGCAAGCTTTCTGCCCGGCCCGGCGCACAAGGTTGCCGACAAGCTGGCACGCTTCTCGCTGCATACGGTTGATCTCACCGACGGCGCGGTGCTGGAGACCGGCTGTGTCTATATCGTCGAGCTGATGGAAGGGCTGAAGCTCGGCAATGATATGTCGGCTTCCACCAATCCGAAAAGCTCGACCGGCCGGCTTGATATCTTCACCCGCGTGATGGGCGACTATGGCCAGGAGTTCGACGTCATTCCGCCGGGTTATGAGGGGCCGCTCTACCTGGAAATCTCGCCACGCACCTTCCCGGTGATTGTCCGGCGGGGGTCGCGCCTGTCGCAGATCCGCTTCCGTGCCGGTCATGCGCTTTTGAGTGAGGTTTCGCTTCTGGCGCTGCATGAGGCGGAAATGCTGGTGGCCAGCGATGTGCCGAACATCACCGGCGGCGGCATTGCGCTTTCGATCGATCTTGAAGGCCGGGACGGTGATGACCTGATCGGTTATCGCGGCAAGCATCATACCGGCGTCATCGATGTCGATCGTAAGGCAGGCTATGATATTCTCGATTTCTGGGAGCCTATCCATGGTCGCGGCAAGGGCGAACTGATCCTTGATCCGGACGAGTTCTACATTCTGGTCTCGCGCGAAGCGGTTCATGTGCCGCCGCTTTATGCCGCCGAAATGACGCCTTTTGACCCGTTGGTCGGGGAATTCCGCGTTCATTATGCCGGTTTCTTCGATCCGGGTTTCGGCCATGCGGAGGCCGGCGGCAGCGGCGCGCGCGCGGTGCTGGAAGTGCGCAGCCACGAAGTGCCCTTCATCCTCGAACACGGCCAGATTGTCGGCCGGCTGGTCTATGAGCATATGATGGACAAGCCGGAAAATCTCTATGGCTCCGGCCTCGGCTCGAATTATCAGGCCCAGGGGCTGAAGCTGTCGAAACATTTTCGGGCAGGGTGAGGCTGGCCTTGGCGGCTGTCTTCGGATTGCTGACAAAGCCATTCATATTGCATGGTTGAGGTAGAATAGCCCCTCCCACCGTCGTCATCCCCGTGCTTGTCACGGGGATCCAGATTCATGAGGCCTTGGACTAAAAGAGTCTTTCGCCGTGCAGACGCACGGCTGCTGGATATCTGTGTCAGGCACAGATATGACGCCAGTGGGGATTGGAAAGCTTTGTCAGCAGTCTGACCGCCGGGCTTGTCCGGCGGTCTTTATCCATTCCTGCGGTGACGGTTCAGAATTGAACCAGGATGTTCTTGAACTGCCACGGATCCTTTTCATCGCGCTTCTCGGCGAAAAGGGTCTGACGGTCGGTGAGCGGGGTCCAGTCGGTGTAGTGACCTTCGACCGGGCCGAGATAGGGCATCTGCACTTCAAGGCAGCGCCGGTAATCCATCTCATCGGCTTCTACGATGCCGGCTTCGGGATTTTCCAGCGCCCAGACCATGCCTGCGAGTACGGCCGAGGTTACCTGCAGGGCGGTGGCGTTCTGATAGGGAACGAGGTTGCGGGTTTCCTCGATCGACAGGCGCGAACCGTACCAGTAGGCATTCTTCTCGTGGCCATAGAGCAGTACGCCAAGCTCGTCGATACCGGTCAAAAGATCGGGCTCTTCCAGAACCTTCAGCTCGGGTTGTGCGTTGCCGCCATTGCCAAACATTTCGTCAAGCGAAAGAACTGCGACATCGGCCGGGTGATAGGCATAATGGCAGGTCGGGCGATAGACCACCTTGTCCTTGTCATTGCGGACGGTGAAATAGTCGGCGATCGAGATCGATTCATTATGGGTGACGAGGAAGCCATATTGCGGGCCTGGCGTCGGGCACCAGCTTCTCACCCGCGTGTTGGCACCGGGCTGTTCCAGATAGATCGCCGCCTTGCAGCCCTTCTTGTGGGTCTTGCCATTCTTCGGCATCCATTCCTCATGCGTGCCCCAGCCAAGCTCGGCCGGCTGCATGCCTTCTGAGATGAAGCCTTCAACGGACCAGGTGTTCCAGAAAACGCCGGTCGGGCGGAAGAATTTCGACTGCTGGGTGTCGCGCTCGGCAATGTGAATGCCCTTGACGCCGACATCTTTCATCAGCGCCGCCCAGCCCTGACGATCATCGGCGGCGGGTTCGATGAAATCGCGGCCGGTTTCGCGGGCGAGATCCACCAGTGCCTGCTTGACGAACCAGGAGACCATGCCTGGATTGGCGCCACAGCAGGAAACAGCTGTCGTGCCGCCGGGGTGCTTGCGCTTTTCCTTGCGCACGGTTTCACGCAGCGCGTAATTGGTCCGGGCCTCATTGCCAGCCTCGGTATCGAAATAGAAGCCAAGCCAGGGTTCCACGACGGTATCGATGTAAAGCGCCCCGACGGAACGGCACAGCTTCAGAATATCAAGCGAGGAGGTATCGACCGACAGATTGACGCAGAAGGCCTGTCCGCCCCCCTGGGTCAGAAGCGGCTCGAGCAGTTCTTCGTAATTGTCTTTGGTGACGGCGGCATGAATGAAGCGCACGCCATGGGCCGTTGCCAGGCTCGCAGCTTCCTCATTAGGATCAATGATGACCATGCGGGACTTGTCAAAGCGGAAATGGCGTTCGATCAACGGCAGCGTGCCGCGGCCGATGGAACCGAAACCGATCATCACGATGGGACCGGTGATTTCGGCGTAGATCGGGTAGTCTGTTTGCATTTCCCTGTCCTTCTGCTCTTCCCGGTTCATGACCGGTGAATTTGAACATGCTGCGAAATCAATGACAAGGCTCAGCCGCCTGCCGTCTGTTCCGGCTTAGCGGAACCACACTATAGGGCGATAGTAAAGCATATTTGACGATGCGGGATGCTCTTTTGCTGTCTGCGACAATGCGGATCAAGAAGAGAGTATTATCGGTTCATGTGATTGAATTTTTGCCATAAAATCCATTAAATTCGATTTTATGTGAATGATGTTTTGCATTTTTGTAGTATTTTTCCAAAAAAATACATGTCCATCGAGGGGGATTGATGGGTATTTACGTCGGTGTCGCGATTTCTATTATTGCCATTTTTCTTGTTCTGAGCCTTGTTGTGACCTCAGCTAGTTCCGTTCTGTCGGCGGTGTTGCGTGACAGGGAGAAAATGTTGAGAAGCGCTATCGAGGCCATGATTGATGATGCGGTGATACGCGAGCGGACCATGCGCTGTGGTCTCGTGCCGGGCGGGGTTTCCTCAGGTGGCGGGGGTGAAAAGGCTGGCCGGACGACGCACTATCCCGCCTTTATCGATACTGCCCTTTTTGCGCGCGCGCTGCTCTCAGCCCTGATGGAAACGGTGGAGGATGAGGGGCAGAGGGCCGGGTCAGAAGTCGCGCGGCTGCGGCTGGCGGCCAGCAAAGTGTCGGAGAAGACAAATCTCGGCAGCGCGCTCCGTGCCATTATGGCTACCGGGGAAGGCACGATGAAGGCGGTCGAGGCGGATCTCGGCCACTGGTATGATGCGACGATGACGCGCCTGTCTGATGCCTATCGGCGGCGGCAGCGTCTCGTCTGCTTTCTGCTGGGATTTGGGCTCGCCACCGCGCTCAATGCCGATACGCTGGGCATGGTGGACCATCTCTCCATTGATGCCGGAGCGCGTGATGCGATGGTGACGGCGGCGCTGGATTTTGCCGGAAATGACAGGCTGCTTGCAGATCACTGTGCCACGCCGGCAGTGAAGGCGGCTCACAGCGACCTGGATCAGATGAAATGTTACAGGGCACAGGCTGAGACGATGCTCGCCGCCGTGTCGCCGGCCTCGCTCGGCTGGCGTGGCGATCCGCTTCTTTCCACCCGGGGCTGGCAATTGCTGCTGGCCGGGTTGCGAAAGATATTCGGCCTCACGCTGACGGCCGTTGCCATTTCGCTTGGCGCGCCCTTCTGGTTCGATCTTCTGCGCCGGATTGTCGGCGCGGTGGATCCCGCTGCGACGAAGAGCCTGACAGAGGCTCAGAGCAAGGTTTGAAGATAGGCGATCAGCGCTGCGATATTGCTGTCGGACATGTCCTTGTAGCTGCGTTCTTCGGGCGAGAGATTTTCAAGCTTGGCGATCATCGCTGCCGCGATTGCGCTCTTGTCCGGGTGGCGGGCAATGGCCGTCAGCGGATCGGCATAGATGCGGATGGTGAAGAGAATGGCACCTGTCTCCGGCAGGCGGCGCAATGTCTGGCGCTCGACCCGCAGGAAGTTGTTTTCGATTGGAAAGACCGGCTTGAAGGGATCATCCCGGAGATGTTTGGAAACCGGCATGGCAAGGCTTGGCGATCCCTTGAAAGACCAGTTGAGGCGGCTTGCCGGCAGATCAGTCTGGAGATTGTCAAAGATCCGGTTCACCAGCTTTGCGTTGCGCGTGCCGCTCTGAAAGCCCGGAACGTTGGCGTGAACCTCTTCCATCGGCCGGCCGGCCTTTTCGGCCAGCGACCATGATGAGGGAAAGGCGACGAAGCCGGCGGCCAGGCGCCAGCTGTCCTGATCGCGAATGAGGATTGCCAGATCGTCCTGCACCATCAACCCGGCTCGCAGCAGAGGCGGCAAGGTGTTGTCGCAGAGATCGACGGTCTGACCCGCCATGGTCATGTGGCCGCCATCGCGGCGGTAAATGTCGGCATGGTCGGTGGCGAGATGATCGGCCAGCATGGCAAGCGCCTCGGCCTGTGCGGCTTGGCTGTCTTCCGTGGCGCGGAACACGCCTGAAAAATCCTGCTGCAGGAGCTGCCGTTTCTCATCGAGGTAGCGTGAAAGTTCGTGATCGGGCTCGATCCACTGGCTCGGGGGCAGGGCGGAGAGGCCGATGGAAAAAGGCCTCTGCGTGCCACCATAGGGCATGTGGCGGGGCAGGCTTGCTTCTTCGGCGACGGGCATTTCTGAATTTCCCCTGCTTGCGGCATCCAGGCGAGGCTGCCGATCATGTGAGGGGAGTTTTGCGCAAAGTGACGCTTCTGCGCAATATGGCGGAGGGTGCCAGCGGCCGGATTTTGACGGTCCAGCCGCAGGCGATGTGGAAAGTGTGATCAGGCGCGGTCGAGCGCTTCGATTTCGTCGATCAAGCCTTCGATCATCGACAGGCCCCTGCCCCAGAAGGCGGGGTCGGAGGCATCAAGGCCGAACGGCTTCAGAAGTTCTGTATGATGCTTGGTACCGCCGGCACGCAGCAGATCGAAATACTTGTCCTGGAAGCCGGTCTCGGCATTCTGGTAGACCGCATAGAGCGAGTTCACCAGGCAATCGCCAAAGGCATAGGCATAGACATAGAAGGGCGAGTGGATGAAGTGCGGGATATAGGCCCAGTAGGTCTCATAGCCCTCGCTGAGCTTGATCGCCGGACCGAGGCTGTCGCCCTGAACCGACATCCACATGTCGCAGATCTGGTCTTCGGTCAGCTCGCCCTCGCGGCGGGCGGTGTGGACCTTGCGCTCAAACAGGTAGAAGGCGATCTGGCGGACAACGGTGTTGATCATGTCCTCCACCTTCTGCGCCAGCATCGCCTTGCGGGTCGCCTTGTCTGTCGTCTGGTTCAGCAATGCCCGGAAGGTCAGCATCTCGCCGAAGACCGAGGCGGTCTCGGCCAGTGTCAGCGGCGTGGAGCACATCAGCGCGCCCTGTTGTGCAGCGAGAACCTGATGGACGCCATGGCCGAGTTCGTGAGCAAGCGTCATGACATCGCGCGGTTTGCCGAGATAGTTCAGCATCACATAGGGATGGGCTGACGGGACAGTTGGATGGGCAAAGGCACCGGTGCGCTTGCCGGGGCGTACGGGGGCATCAATCCACTGCTCGTCGAAGAAGCGCTTCGCAATTGCCGCCATGTCGGGCGAAAAGGCGCCATAGGCAGAAAGCACGGTGTCGCGGGCTTCATCCCAGCCGATCAGCCGCTCATTGCTTTCCGGCAGCGGCGCGTTGCGATCCCAGAAATTCATCTGTTCCATGCCGAGCCATTTTGCCTTCATGGCATAATAGCGGTGCGACAGGCGCGGATAGGCTTCCTGCACGGCGGTTGCCAGCGCATCGACAACCTCGCGTTCGACGCGGTTGGAAAGATGCCGGCTGTCGGCAATATCCTCAAAACCATGCCAGCGGCTGTTGATCTCGGTGTCCTTGGCCAGCGTGTTGGTGATCAGCGCGAATGTGGGCAGATTGGTCCGCAATGTCTTCGAAATCGCATCCGCGGCCTTGTGGCGCACCGGCTCCTTGGTGTCGGTCAGAAGGTTTAGCGTCTTTTCCAGCGGCATTTCTGTTCCGTCAACGTCAAAGCGCAGGCTGTCCATGGTCTGGTCGAACAGCCGGTTGAAGGCCTGGGCGCCGGTCATGGATTTTTCCATGAACAGCTGCTCGGTCTTGTCATCCAGCTGATGCGGCTTTTCCAGACGCAGATCACTCACCCAGGGGCGGTAATGGCCGAAGGCGGGATCGGATTTCAGGGCCTTTTCGACGACCTCTTCATCCAGCCGGTTCAGTTCCAGTTCGAAGAACAGCAGGTCGCTGTAGATTTCGGTGATGCGGGCGGAGGTGTCGCCGAAAAATTTGCGCAATTCCGGATCGGCCGCATTGGCATAATAGGCCAGGCCGGCAAAGGAGCCGATCCGTCCGAGCGTATCGCCAATCGCCTCATAGGCGGCAACGGCCGTTCCAAGCCCGTCCGGACCCGTTGCCGTTGCGGCGTCAGCGAGTTTTCCGCGAAATCGGGCTGAAAAATCTCGCGCCTGAGTGGAGACATTGTCGAATGCCTGCTTGAATTCGACAGAATCAGGTGCAGGATAGAGGTGGCTGAGATC
This sequence comes from Martelella alba, assembly GCF_006516955.1. Classification (GTDB taxonomy): domain Bacteria; phylum Pseudomonadota; class Alphaproteobacteria; order Rhizobiales; family Rhizobiaceae; genus Martelella; species Martelella alba. The sequence continues at coordinate 63,269 of NZ_VHLG01000004.1, read as the reverse complement.
CCAGACGGGAAGCTGACCCAGAGCCTCTTCCGTTTCTGCCCCGGCAGAGGTTTCAGTCGCGGCGAAGGGGGGATGTGGGTGCATCATCGGATCTGCCTTTCATCTGTATCGGACGTGTTATTGCGTTCGTCAGGCAGATTTATGGTTTCGGCGTTCCCCTCGCAAGGGATGTTTCGAAGCATTGACACGTGTCACGGCGTTTAACGGTTACTAAAGGATAAGATTGTAGAAATCCTCTAATGCCGTTAAACCAATGTTGACCATAACGACTTGGGACAAGTGATGGGGGGCTTTGTTGCCGCGTTTGCGCCTCATTGGAACGGCAAACAATGAGATTGTACTGCGTATTCGTGGCTGCAGACTGACTGTACCGGTGTGGGGAACCGAAGATGGTCTGGTGCGCCCGAGAGGGAGTTTGGGTTTTGCTCATCGGTAAATTCTTTGCAACGCACGCAAGGCTTCTCGCGATCGTGACGCTCGCGCTCGCCTGCCTGTGCGGTTTCGGAACAGCCGGTGCACGGGCGGAGACGCGCACGCTCAAACTCTATTATATTCACACCGGCGAGAAGGCCGAGATCACCTTCAAGCGCAACGGGCGCTATGACAAGAAGGGGCTCGAGCAGCTCAACTGGTTCCTGCGCGACTGGCGCCATAACGAGCCGACGAAGATGGACCCGCGCCTGTTTGATTTGGTCTGGGAAGTTTATCAGAAGGTCGGCGCCAAGGATTATATCAACGTCGTTTCGGCCTACCGTTCTCCGGCCACCAATTCGATGCTGCGCAAGACCACGGTGGGTGTCGCCAAGAACAGCCAGCATATGCAGGGCAAGGCGATGGATTTCTTCATTCCCGGCATTCCGCTGAAAACCCTGCGCGCAACGGCGATGAAAATGCAGGATGGTGGCGTCGGCTATTATCCGACCTCGGGCTCGCCTTTCGTCCATCTGGATGTGGCAAGCGTCCGGGCCTGGCCGCGGATGAGCCGGTCGGAACTGGTTCAGCTCTTTCCCAACGGCCACACGCTGCATCTGCCGGCCGACGGAAAGCCGCTGCCAGGTTATGCCGAGGCGCTGGCCGAATATAAGGCCAAGGGCTCTGTCAGCACGCCCGGTGCCATTCTCGTTGCAAGCGCCGATGATGGTGACGAAGATGAATCCCCGAGCCTGATTGCGCGGCTATTCGGTCGCAACAACAAGAGTGAGCCTGCAGCACCGCAGAGCCGGCCTCAGCCGGCCGCGGCGGTCGCAGCGCAGCCTGCGCCGCCCGCGCCCGCGCCTGATCCGGTCGAGGTGCTGACCGCATCCGTTTCCTTTGATGGTATCGATGTGCCGGTGCCACAGGCGCGTCCGGGTTCTGTTGAAACCGGGGCAGGAGCGGCGTTGGCGCTGGTCGATCCGTCGCCATCGGAAGCTGCGCCGGCCGTTGCCGCCCTTGCTGCTGTGCCGCTGCCGGCGGGGCGGCCCTCTGCGCTTGAAACTGCGTCGGGGACGACGATTGATGCCGGGGCACCGGTTGAGGTTGCCTTGCTGGATGAAGGCGAGGCTGCTGCCGACGCCGCGATCATGCGTGGTGGCGATGCTGTGCCACTGCCAAGCCCGCGTGTGGGGGACGAGGCGGGGACAGCGATCAATCCGACTGCGACCGCCGTGTTCGCCGACGCTGCAGATGTGCCGATGCCGATTCGCGATCCGCGGGTCGCTGCCCGTGTCGCCTTGGCAGAACAGCTGGATGCGATGGATAATATTGCCGCCGCAAATGCCGAGGCAGATGATTTCCGAAGCGTTTTCCAGTCTGATGTTGCACTTGCTGCACTGCAAAGTGGAAATGTAAACGTCGACCGTGGCGGACGCGTCAGCGACGCGGATTATGCTGTTGTCGCCGTTGAGAGACCTGTCGCAACGCCGAAGAGACAGCTGTTCGGGCCGGCACGGGCCGAGGCGGCTGTGGTGCTTGATCCGGGCCATGTGCCCCGTCGCTCACCTTCTGTCACGAACTTCGACAGCGGTCGTTTCTAAGGTTGCATGTCGATCAAATTTTAGTTGTGGGTTGTATCTTTTTTACGTAAATTGCGCCCCATGACCCGATTCGATCCTTTTGTTGCTATTTCCGATCCAAACCGCCGCCATCTGCTGATGGCGTTGCGGCGCGAACCGAAAACCGTCACGGAACTCTCTGACGGGTTGCCAATCAGCAGGCCTGCTGTTTCTCAGCATCTCAAGGCCCTGCTTGACAGCAATCTTGTCAGCGTAACGCCGGTCGGCACAAAGCGGTTCTATTCGATAAACCCCGAAGGCTTTGCCAAGCTGAGTGTGTGGATTCACCAGTTTTGACCGGGCTGCCCTCGGGCCCTTGCTGGCCCGTGGGTAGACTTAATGCGGTGCCGGGCCGGTTGAGGCCCGCACAATAAGCTCGGGGCGCCACAGCTCCTGAAAATCATCCTTTTCAATAGAATTGATCCGAAGGATCAATCTTTCGGCGATGCGCCTGCCAGCGGCCTTGAGCGATGATCGCGTGGTCGTCAACGGAACAATGAAATTTTCCGGCCGCAGAAGCGGCAGGACATCGTCGTAGGAAATCAACGAGACATCGCGGCCGAGCACCAGGCCTGCCTGCGAGACGGCCCGCACGGCGCCAAGCGCCTGGACCATGCTGGAGCACAGCATGGCCGTGGGGGCGTCAGGAAGTGACAAAAACGTCATGGCGGCCTGTTGGCCGGCGGCCTCCGTCATTTTGACAGGCATGTGTAATTCACGTTCCAGGCTCAGCCCCATTTCCGTCAGAGCGCGGATCATGCCGTCGCGGCGGCGGATGGCAAAGCCGAACTGTTCATCGCCATTGATCAGGCCGATGCGCCGATGGCCCAGCTGTAAAAGCAGGCGTGTCGCATCATAAAAGGCATTCTCATTTTCGACATCAAGGCATGGATAGGGCAGGTTGGTGTCGAAGAAGCGCCCATGCACGATGAAGGGCAGGCCAAAAGAATGCATCATGTCGACGCGTGAGTCATTCTCGCGGATATAGGCCAGGCACAGGCCGTCGACATTGCCGCTGGTCGCAAGGCTGCGCAATGCGCTGACCTCGTCTGCAGGGTCGGACGGCATGATGACGAGGTGAAAATCCTCCTCGCGTGCGGTTTCGCCGACGCCGCTCAGAAACTCGCCGAAATGGAGGTCTGACATGACATCCGCGCCGACGGGCATCAACAGGCCGATGGATCCGGCCTTTCCGGTCGCAAGGCGCTGGGCCGTGCGGTTCGGGCGGTAGCCGGTCTCGCGCGCAGCCTTCAAAACGCGCTCGCGCGTCGCGGTATTGACCTCCGGATAGCCATTCAGTGCGCGCGACACCGTTGTCGGCGAAAGCCCGAGCAGCGAAGACAGTTGCTTAAGGTTCACTCCCACATCCTCCTTGACGCTATCGAAGATGCTCCAACGTTCCCGCATTCTTCAAAGCGTTTTGAGTTTTTAACAATGGAATGGGGCAGGGGAAAAGGGAAAATATCACAAAGGAATGGGAAATTCCGCAATTTTGGACTGTGTTTGGCAAAAAAATGGTCATTTTACGCGAAAGGGGTTGACTCGGAGGCCGCAGGCGAGAATTCTCAGCTATTGTCAAAGCGCTTTGGAGAAAGCGTTTAATGACAAGATTTGGCCCCTTCGGCCTGAATGTGATGGGAGGTAAATCACATGAAAAAAGTTCTTCTGACCGGCGCTGCCACGCTGGCACTGTTTGTTGGTGCCGCGCATTCCGCCGATCTCAAATTCGCACCTGGTGAAGATTCCCGTTTTAACTGGGACAGCTTCACGCAGTTTTCGCAAGATCATCAGGACCTTAAGGGGCAGACCCTGTCGATTTTCGGTCCCTGGCTCGGTCCTGACAAGGACCTCTTCACGAGCGTTCTGGCCTATTTCGAGGAAGCGACGGGTGTCACGGTCAATTATGCCGGCTCGGACTCGTTCGAACAGCAGATCGTGATCGATACCCAGGCGGGCAGCCCGGCCAATATTGCCGTGTTCCCGCAGCCGGGCCTTGCCGCTGACCTTGCAGCCAAGGGCTTGCTGACGCCGCTTCCGGCCGATACGGCGAAGTTCCTAGAGGACAATTACGCTGCTGGCGAAAGCTGGGTCAGCCTCTCGACCTATCCCGGTCCTGACGGGAAAAAGGCTCTCTATGTGTTCCCCTACAAGGCCGATCTGAAGTCTCTGGTCTGGTATGTGCCGGACAACTTTGCCGATGCCGGCTATGAAGTACCAAAGACGATGGAAGAGCTGAAGGCGCTGACCCAGCAGATCGTTGACGATGGCGGCACGCCTTGGTGCATCGGGCTTGGCTCGGGCGCTGCGACCGGCTGGCCGGCAACGGACTGGGTGGAAGATCTGATGCTGCGCAATCAGCCGCCGGAAGTCTATGACCAGTGGGTCACCAACGAAATCCCCTTCAATGATCCGCGTGTCGTTGACACGATCAAGGATTTCGGCTGGTTCGCCAAGAACGACAAGTTCGTAGACGGCGGTACGGCAGCCGTTGCCGCAACCGACTTCCGCGACAGTCCGAAGGGTCTCTTCACCTCGCCGCCGAAGTGCTACATGCATCACATGGCATCCTTCATCCCGTCCTTCTTCCCGGATGATGTGGAGCTTGGCACGGATGCCGATTTCTTCTACTTCCCGCCCTATGAGAGCAAGGATCTTGGTTCGCCTGTAGAAGGTGCCGGCACGCTGTTCGGTATCACCAAGGACAGCCCGGCAGCCGAGGCGTTCATCCAGTTCCTGGAAACGCCGATTGCGCATGAAGTCTGGATGGCTCAGTCGGGCTTCCTGACGCCGTTCAAGGGTGTCAATCCCGAGGCTTATGCCAATGACACGCTGCGCGGCGAAGGTGAGATCCTGACACAGGCCACGACCTTCCGCTTCGATGGTTCCGACATGATGCCGGGCAAGATCGGTGCGGGCGCTTTCTGGACGGGTATGGTAGACTATGTCGGCGGCCAGAGTGCCGAAGATGTTGCTGACCAGATCCAGAAGTCCTGGGACGCCATCAAGCAGTAAACTGCTAGTTCTGTCAGGATGCTGAAATTCCCCGGGCCGGTTTCGACCGGCCCGGTTGGCTTCAGGCCTGGCGAGGTTTTCAAATGGGTGTCGTTCCCGCTCGAAGAAAGCAGGCGAACCTAGGGAGTTGAAGACTCGTGCAACAAATCCTCTTTGCCTTAACGACGATGGTGGTGGGTGTCCTTGCGGCGGTGGCCTATTTTTATGTCACCAACAAGGTTCTGGACCTGATCTTTCCGTCGAACACGCCCGATCCGGCCACCGGCGCACGCAATCTGCGTGTCTCTGGCTATATCCGCCCCTGGCTGTTTCTCGGCCCGGCGCTTCTCTCGCTCGGTGTCTATCTCGTCTATCCCGTCGTAGCCTCGGTCGGATATTCGTTGAGCGATGCTTCGGGCAATAACTGGGTCGGTCTCGCCAATTACAAATGGATGTTCGGGGATACCGAATTCCGTGAATCCGTAATCAACAATCTGCTGTGGCTGGTCTTTGTGCCGGCCATGTCGACCTTCTTCGGGCTCGTTATCGCCTGGCTCACCGACCGCATCTGGTGGGGCAATATCGCCAAGATGATGATCTTCATGCCGATGGCCATTTCCTTTGTCGGTGCGGCGGTGATCTGGAAGTTCGTCTATGACTATCGCGGTGCTGGCAGTGACCAGATCGGCCTGTTGAACGCCATTGTTGTCGGGTTTGGCGGTGATCCACAGGTGTGGATCGCGACGCCATTCTGGAACAATTTCTTCCTGATGATCATCCTGTTGTGGATCCAGACGGGCTTCGCCATGGTGCTTCTGTCAGCGGCGCTGCGCGGTATTCCTGAAGAAACGATCGAAGCGGCCGTTATCGATGGCGCCAACGGCTTTCAGATTTTCTTCAAGATCATGATCCCGCAGATCTATCCGACGATCGCCGTGGTCTGGACCACGATCACCATCACCGTGCTGAAGGTTTTCGATATCGTTCTCACCATGACCAACGGCCAGTGGAATACGCAGGTGCTTGCCAATCTCATGTTCGACTGGATGTTCCGCGGTGGCGGTGACTTTGGCCGTGGCGCGGCAATCGCCGTTGTCATCATGGTCCTCGTCATTCCGATCATGGTCTGGAACATTCGCAATGCGAACAAGCAGATGGAGGGGCGCTGATATGCATGCCCATAAAAAATCGCCCCTGGTCTGGTTCTCGCATATCACCGTGCTTCTGCTGGTGATCTTGTGGACGGTGCCGACATTCGGTCTGCTTGTGACGTCGCTGCGTGACAAGGATCAGATCGTCGCGTCCGGCTGGTGGACGGCGCTGTCGTCCTCGACGCAGAACCTCGTCTACCGCGCTCCAGCCGCTGATGCCCAGATCGAGCAGGCAGACGGCACCTTCATCATCACCGGCAATGCGCTGGAAGGCGGAAAGGGCCATGTCTCCCATTTCGGCACATCGTCGCTGAAGCCCGATGAGTACAATGTTGGCGACACGGCCGATCTCAAGGACGGCCAGACGCTGACTGTGGCCAAGAATGGCGATTTCACCATCGCCTCGCCGACCGCCTTTGAGGGCAAGCGCGGCCAGCGCATCTTCATCACGGCAACGACGCCGCCGGTTTTCACGCTGGATAATTATCGCAATGTTCTTGGCTCTGAGGGCATCGGCCAGTCCTTCCTGAACTCGCTCACGGTGGCGCTGCCATCGACGGTGATCCCGATTCTGGTTGCCGCCTATGCAGCCTATGCACTGGCATGGATGAAGTTTCCGATGCGCAACCTGCTGCTGGCTATTGTTGTCGGTCTTCTGGTTGTTCCGCTGCAAATGTCGCTGATCCCGCTGCTGCGAATGTATAATGGCATTGGCAATTTCTTTGGCGTGCCCTCAAAGACCTATGTCGGCATATGGCTGGCGCATATGGGTTTCGGTCTGCCGCTGGCGATCTATCTGCTACGCAACTATATCGCCGGTCTGCCGCGCGAGATCATGGAATCGGCCCGTGTCGACGGTGCGAATGACTTCACCATCTTCAACAAGATCATCCTGCCGCTATCCTATCCGGCACTGGCCTCCTTCGCAATTTTCCAGTTCCTGTGGACGTGGAACGACCTTCTGGTTGCAACCGTCTTTTTGGATAACAGCGAAAAGACCCTGGTGCTGACGGCCCGCCTGCGCGAATTGCTCGGTTCGCGTGGCGGCAACTGGGAAATCCTGACGGCCTCGGCCTTCGTCTCGATGATCGTGCCGCTCTGTGTCTTCTTCGCGCTGAACCGCTTCCTGGTTCGTGGTCTCCTGTCTGGCTCGGTCAAGGGCGGCTAAACGCCCCTGGCCCCAAAGCTTCAACCGTTTCGAGAACAAGAAAATGTCAATCAACGAACAAGCAACCAAGGGTGTCGACAAGGACTGGTGGCGCGGTGCGGTGATCTATCAGATCTATCCGCGTTCCTTTCAGGACACCAATGGCGACGGGATCGGCGACGTCAAGGGCATCACCAACCGGCTCGACTATATTGCCGGGCTCGGTGCTGATGCAATCTGGATTTCGCCCTTCTTCACATCGCCGATGAAGGATTTCGGCTATGATGTCTCTAATTATTGCGACATCGACCCGATGTTCGGCACGCTCGCCGATTTTGACGAAATGATCGCCAAGGCCCATGGTCTTGGCCTCAAGATCATGATCGATCTGGTGCTCTCGCATACATCCGAGCAGCATCCATGGTTCGTCGAAAGCCGTGCCAGCCGCGATAATGCCAAAGCGGACTGGTATGTCTGGGCCGATGCCAAGCCCGACGGTTCGGCGCCAAACAACTGGCTGTCGATCTTCGGCGGCTCGGCCTGGCAGTGGGATTCGCGCCGGCTGCAGTATTACATGCATAACTTCCTGGTTTCGCAGCCGGATCTGAACTTCCATAATCTGGAGGTGCAGGACGCGCTGCTGGATGTTGCCCGTTTCTGGCTGGAACGCGGTGTCGATGGTTTTCGCCTCGACACGATCAACTTCTATTTCTGCGACAAGGAATTGCGTGACAACCCGCCGCTTGCGCCGGAACTGCGCAATGACAGCACGGCCCCTGCGGTTAATCCCTATAACTATCAGCTTCATGTCTATGACAAGAGCCGTCCGGAAAACCTGGAATTCCTGAAGCGTCTCAGGGCGGTGATGGAGGAATATCCGGCGATTGCTGCTGTGGGTGAAGTGGGCGATTCGCAGCGCGGGCTTGAGATCGTCGGCGAATACACGTCCGGCAATGACAAGATGCAGATGTGTTATGCCTTCGAGTTCCTGGCCCCGCAGAAGGTGACGCCACAGCGGGTGATTGAATCGATCAATGCCTTTGACGCGGCAGCCCCTGAAGGCTGGGCCTGCTGGGCCTTTTCCAATCACGACGTTATCCGCCATCTGACGCGCTGGGGCGAGGGGGTGGAAGACGAGGTTGCCTATGCCAAGATGCTGGGCGCCCTGTTGATGACGCTGCGTGGGTCTGTCTGCATCTACGAAGGCGAGGAGCTCGGCCTGACCGAGGCCGATATTGCCTATGAAGATCTGCAGGATCCCTATGGCATCGAATTCTGGCCGGAGTTCAAGGGGCGTGACGGTTGCCGCACGCCGATGGTCTGGCAGTCCGGCGCCAATAATGCCGGCTTTTCGACGGCCGAGAAGACCTGGCTGCCCGTGGCGCCTGAACATGTGATGAAGTCAGTAGACGTGCAGCAGGGCAATACGGCTTCGGTGCTGGAGCAGTATCGTCGTTTCATTGCATTCCGCCGGCAGCACCCGGCCTTTGCCAAGGGCGAGATCACTTTCCTGACGACAGGCAGCGACACGCTACTGGCATTTACGCGCAGTTTCGAAGGTGAAACTGTTTGTGCACTCTTCAACATGGCAGAAAAAGCCCAGACGGCGGACCTGCCAGATGAAAACCTTGTCGCCTTCAGTGCGGAGGAGCACGGCTTTGCTAGCAGCAGGGTCGATGGCGGCACAATTGAACTTCCGGCCTGGGGCGCTTTCTTCGCCCGCCTTGGAAACTGAAGGAAAGGGGCGAAACATGACTGGCGTTACGCTGAAACAAGTCAAGAAAAGCTATGGCAAGGTTGAGGTGCTCCATGGTGTAGACCTCGATATCACGCCTGGTGAATTTGTCGTTTTTGTCGGGCCTTCGGGCTGCGGCAAGTCGACCCTTCTGCGCATGATCGCGGGGCTGGAAGAAATTTCCGGCGGCGAGATCTTCATTGACGGACAGGTGGTCAACGACATTCCGCCATCCAAGCGCGGAATTGCCATGGTGTTCCAGTCCTACGCGCTTTATCCGCATATGTCTGTCTATGACAATATGGCCTTTGGCATGCGGATCGCGAAGGAAACCAAGCAGGAGATTGATGCGCGGGTGCGCAAGGCAGCTGATATGCTGCAGATCACTCCCTATCTCGATCGTTTGCCCAAGGCGCTCTCGGGTGGCCAGCGCCAGCGTGTTGCCATCGGACGTGCGATCTGCCGCAATCCGAAAGTGTTCCTGTTCGATGAGCCGCTGTCGAACCTTGATGCGGCCCTGCGCGTCGCAACGCGTATCGAGATTGCCAAGCTCAACGATTCCATGCCCGACACAACGATGATTTACGTCACGCATGACCAGGTCGAGGCCATGACGCTTGCGGATCGGATTGTCGTTCTGTCTGGCGGTTATATCGAGCAGGTCGGCCCGCCGCTGGAGCTTTACGAACGTCCGGCCAATCTCTTCGTTGCTCAGTTCATCGGCTCGCCCGCCATGAACATCATGCCGGCGGTGATCACACGGGCCGGAGACACAACGGAGATCGAGCTCAGGGACGGCAAGCGTGTCGAGGTGCCGGTCAAGACGCCGGAAAGCGATGTCGGCAAGCCTGTTTCCTTCGGTGTTCGTCCCGAAGATGTGCAGGAGGCTGCCGTCGGCGAGGACTTCCTGTTTGAGGGAACCGTCTCGATCCTTGAAGCGCTTGGCGAAGTGACGCTGATCTATATTGAAGGCAAGCTGGTTGATGATGACCCGATCATCGTCAAGCTTCCGGGCATTCACGGCGGTAAGCCGGGCGATCCGATGCGTTTTGTCGCCGAGCCTGACAAGCTGCATCTGTTTGACGAAAGCGGCCGCAGCTATCTCTATCCGAAGGGCTGATCATTTGGTCCCTTGAGGCCAGAGCGGAAAACAGGAAAGGCCCGGAGCAGAATGTCCCGGGCCTTTCCCTTGTATCGGCATCATAGACGCCGCACGTCCCCCAGGGAAATTGTCCCCACAATTTGGCGAGAGATCAGGCGGCGATGGCTTCAGGTCACCCCCCTGTTCGATCAGAATGTCATACCAATGCCAAACATGACGCGGTTTGAAACAAAATCTTTGGACCTGACGCCGAAGTAAGGGGTGCCCTCGCCGAAATTGGTGTAGCGATATTCCGCACGGGCGAAGAGCTTGTTGGTGAAGGCGTAATCCAAGCCGGCGCCAAACGTCCAGCCATTGTCAAAGCTGCTGTGTTTGCTGCCCGATGTTGTATCGTTAACCGTCAAGCTCGTGCTGACCATATTGTTGGCGAACGCCCAACCGCCCGTGGCGTAGATCAAGGCGTTGTCAAAGGCATAACCCAGGCGACCGCGAACAGAGCCTTCCCAATTATAGCCGTTACCAGCAGCTGATGATATCTGGAAATGAGGGTTTTCGAAGGTAGTTGAACTGAAGTATCTTGTCTTGTTGTTTGGATTGTAGTTGATGTCACCAACGACACCCAACACAACATTGTTGCTGAACTGGTAGTCATAGCCAGCAAATGCGCCAAACACGCTATTGTTGTTTTTCTTGGAGACCAGATCTCCGGTTTTCGAACGGTTGAGCTTGCTTTGATTCCAGTTCCAGCCTCCCATGACACCGATGTTGAAGCCAGTCCAGTTATGGCCGCTATAGGCGGGAGCGGAGACCGGCGGGGGTGTGTAGACCGGTTCGGGGGTGATAAAATCTGCTGCAAATGCTGACCCTGTCATGGTCATTAATATTGCGGTAGACAAAAGTATATTTTTCATTTCTCGGGCTTTCTGTCATCATTTATTTCGATGAGGACCGATTATGAGCGAGGATGTTATTTAACAAATATAATTATAAATATATACGGTCTAAAATAGACTGTGTTGCTCAATTGATACGTAAATATAACTGAAATGTATTATGGTTATTTCAATTTTATTTAGTTGGTATCTTTTCGAAATTTTCATTTCGCGTTGGCTTTTGCGATTGGCGCCAAGTCCTTGGCAGAAGGGGGGGGCGGGTGTGCAAGATTGCGTTGGACTGTCTGGGCCGGGAAAGGCGACAGTTAATCCATACGGGAAAAGCCCGGAGCAAAGCTCCAGGCCTTTCCACAACATCGGCGCAACGGCGCCGAGCCCCCCCCTCGGAGCTATTTTACAAATCCATGTATAAATCAGGCGGCCGGGAGGACGGCCGCCTGCTTGGCTGGCAAACGCGCTCCGCGTTCGCTGGCCAAAATCAGAACTTCACACCGATACCAGCCATAACGCGGTTGGAGGTCAGGTCTTTGCCCTGGACATCTGCGAGGCTGCCATGGTCGCTGCTGCTGCCGTTGCCATAGTCGGTGTAACGGTATTCGACACGTGCGAAGATGTTGTTGGTAAAGGCGTAGTCAACACCGGCACCAATGGTCCAGCCATTGTAGGTGTCTTCTTTCTTGGTGCCATTCGCCAGGTTGTAGCCATCGGCGATGGCCCAGCCGCCCGTGGTGTAGAGCAGGGTGTTGTCAAAGGCGTAACCGAGGCGGCCGCGAATCGAGCCTTCCCAGTCGTAACCCATCTTGCCGCTCTGGCCCTGTGCGTAGGTGAACTTGGCATTGTTGTCGGGGTTGTAGGTGACATCACCTTCGACACCGAGGACGACATTATTGCTGAACTGGTAATCGTAGCCGGCAAAGGCGCCGATCGTGCCGCTGTTGCTCTCGTGGCTGCTGCTATTAATGTCCTTGGCGCTGAACTTCTGCTGATTCCAGTTCCAGCCGCCCGTGGCACCGACCTTGAAGCCCGACCAGTTGAACTGCTGCGCAACGGGGGTGGATACCGGCGGCGGTGTGTAAACCGGAGCAGGCGTAACGATGTCAGCGGCAAAAGCGGAGCCAGTCATGGTGGCCAGTGCGGCGGAGGCAAGAAGAAACTTTTTCATTGAGTGAACTCCCTGTTGTCGTTCATTTCGATAACGATCAAATAGGAGCGTTGTTTCGTCGAGGCAATTATATTTGCGACGTTCTATTGCTGTAATCCCAATGTGTTGCTTAAGTGATACAGTAAAAATATATTAAAGATATAACTATACTAACACATTATGCATTGAAAAGTGGCTGGACTATGTTTCAGATGGGGAGAAACTATGATTTTGACGTTCTTCGCTTCTTTTGAACTGCTGGCCACCATCACCGTTTCAGCGTGTTCAGGCAGGCTGTTGGGCTTTTTGACAAGAAACGCGGTATCACGCAAAAGGAAAGGCGCCCGTAGCGGGCGCCTCTTTCATGTTCGGGATCGTATGGTCTTGTCAGGCGAAAATCACGCTGGCGCCTTCATCGGCTGTGCCGACATGCTGGCGGAAAGGGGCAAAAAGTTCGCGGCCCATGCCATACTCATTCTGAGACAGATCCGCGGTAACGGCCGGCCTTGCGTCAAACTCCTCGGCAGGCACCAGCACTTCGAGTGTTCCCGTCTCAGCATCGAGGCGAATCATGTCGCCTTCTCGGATCTTTGCGATCGGTCCACCATCCTTGGCTTCCGGGGTCACATGGATCGCGGCGGGCACCTTGCCGGATGCGCCTGACATGCGGCCATCGGTGACAAGCGCAACCTTGTAGCCACGGTCCTGAAGTACGCCAAGCGGCGGCGTGAGGCGGTGAAGTTCCGGCATGCCGCATGCCTTGGGGCCCTGGAACCGGACAACGGCGATGAAATCGCGGTCCAGCCTGCCGGCCTTGAAGGCATCCTGAAGCTCCTGCTGATCGTGGAAGATCATGGCGGGGGCTTCGATGATACGGCGTTCGGGCTTGACGGCGGAGATCTTGATCACGCCCTTGCCGACATTGCCGGAGAGCATTTTCAGCCCGCCATTGGCCTGGAACGGCTTGTCAAACGTCGTGAGAACCTTCGGGTCCGCACTGGTTTCGCCGATCGGCTCGCGCTTGACCGTGCCATTTTCACCGAGCTTGACGTCGATTGCATAGGCCGCCATGCCTTCGCCGAAGACGGTGCGGACATCATCATGCAGCAGGCCTGCTTTCAGCAGCTGGCTGATCAGAAAGCCCATGCCGCCAGCGGCGTGGAAGTGGTTCACATCGGCAAGGCCGTTAGGATAGACGCGCGCCAGCAACGGCACGACATCGGACAATTCCGAAATATCCTGCCAGGTCAGCTTGATGCCGGCAGCGCGCGCCATGGCAACAAGATGCATGGTGTGGTTGGTCGATCCACCGGTGGCATGCAGGCCGACAACGCCGTTGACGAAGGAGCGCTCGTCGAGCATTTCCCCGACCGGGGTGAATTCATTGCCGCTCGCCGTCATGGCAAGTGCACGTTTTGCGGCTTCCTTGGTCAATGCATCCCGCAATGGCGTATTCGGGTTGATGAAGGAGGAGCCGGGCATGTGCAGCCCCATGATCTCCATCAGCATCTGGTTGGAATTGGCGGTGCCGTAAAAGGTGCAGGTGCCGGGGCCGTGATAGGACTTCGATTCTGCTTCAAGCAGTTCGGCACGGCCGATCTTGCCTTCAGCGTAGAGCTGGCGGATGCGCGACTTCTCGTCATTGGGCAGGCCGGAGGTCATCGGGCCTGCCGGTACGAAAATCGTCGGCAGATGGCCAAAGGTCAGCGCCGCCATGACAAGGCCGGGAACGATCTTGTCGCAGACGCCGAGGAACAGGGCGGCGTCGAACATGTTATGCGAGAGACCGACGGCAGCAGCCATGGCAATCAGATCGCGGGAGAACAGCGATAGCTCCATGCCGGGCTGGCCCTGGGTGACGCCATCGCACATGGCGGGCACGCCGCCTGCGACCTGGGCAACACCGCCGGCTTCGCTGGCGGCTTCGCGGATCAGTGCGGGAAAGGTCTCAAAGGGCTGGTGTGCCGACAGCATGTCATTATAGGCAGTGATGATGCCGATATTGGGCACGCTATCACCCGATAATGCCTGCTTGTCGGCGGGGGAACAGACGGCGAAGCCATGGGCGAGATTTCCGCAGGACAGGACAGAACGATGGACGCCCTTGGAAACGGCCTGGTTGACACGGTCAAGATAGGCTTCGCGGGTCGGTTTTGACCGTTCGATGATACGAGCGGTGATCTTTGCTATGCGAGGATCGGCGGACATGGGCTTTCCTGTATCAGTTAGATGAAGGACGCGCCCGGCTGAATGAATACTTCGCTCAGGGCGCCCAGTAAATTTCCACGGGAGACGAGGCCCGCATCAGTACCGCGCGGATCGGCATTTCGGTCTCGTCCTGGCCATCAAGGGCCTTGTTCAGGACATCCATCTTTTCCTGCCCTTCAATATGCAGAACCAGAAGGCCCGCATTCTCGAGCGAGGAAAAGGTGAAGGTCATACGTGCTTCGCCCGCACCATCGGCATGTAGTGCCATGACGCCGGGCGGCGTGTTCTTGTCCAGAGCGCGTGCCAGTGTGTCGCCGCCGGGGAAGAACGAGGCCGTGTGGCCATCGGTTCCCATGCCAAGGATCACGACATCGAAGGGCGCAAGCTCTGCCGCCTTGCCGGTTACGATCTCTGCAGCCTGTTCGGCGGTATCAACCGGTTGGTAAAGCGGTAGTATCCTGGCCTTTGCTGCGGGACCGGTCAAAAGATTGTCTGTCAGAAGCCTATGGTTGGAGCGCGGGCTGTCTTCCGGCACGAAGCGCTCATCGACAAGCGTAATCGTGACCTTCGGCCAGTCAATCGGTGCGTTTGCCAGGGTCTGGAAAAACATCTTCGGCGTAGAGCCGCCGGAAACCGCGATGAACGCGGTTCCCTTTGCTGCAATTGCCAGTTCGAGCTTTGCGGCAACAGCATTGGCCAGGGCGGTGGCCAGTTCCGACCGGTCGCTAAAACTGTGCATTGTCTTGGTCATCTCGAATCCTGACTGTTTTGTCCTGTGGTCAGTTGGGCTCGTGCCAGGTCCGGCCGTCACGCTCGATGAGGGCGATGGATTTGCTCGGCCCCCATGTGCCGGCTGTGTAGCCCTGCACGGGCTGGCTCGTTTCTTCCCAGGCTTTCAGGATCGGATCGACCCAGTTCCAGGCCACTTCAACCTCGTCGCGGCGCATGAACAGCGTCTGGTTGGAGCGGATAACATCGAGCAGCAGCCGTTCATAGGCATCCGGATTGCGCACATCGAAGGCCTGGGCAAAAGCCATATCGAGCGAAACGTGGCGCAGGCGCATACCGCCCGGGCCCGGCGACTTGATCATCAGCCACTGCTTCACGCCTTCATCCGGCTGCAGGCGCAGCACCAGCTGGTTGGCGACGATGCGGCCGGCGGCCGGTTCGAAAATCGAGTGCGGGATCGGCTTGAAGGTGATGACAATCTCCGAGACGCGGCTGGCAAGACGCTTGCCGGTGCGCAGATAGAATGGCACGCCGGCCCAGCGCCAGTTATCGATCTCGGCCTTGATGGCAACAAAGGTCTCGGTATTGCTCTCACCGTCAAGCTCTTCGAGATAGCCCTTGACCGGACCGCCCTTGGAGGCGCCGGCGCGATACTGGCCACGCACCGTCAGATAGCCGGCATTGTCGGCATTGATCGGCTTCAGCGAGCGCAGAACCTTCAGCTTTTCATCGCGAACGGCTTCGGAATCCATCGAGTATGGGGTTTCCATGGCGACCATGCAGAGCACGTTGAGAATATGGTTCTGCACCATGTCGCGCAGTGCGCCGGACTTGTCGTAATAGCCCGCGCGCCCCTCAAGACCGACTTCCTCGGCGACCGTGATCTGCACGTGGTCGATATGGTTGGCGTTCCACAGCGGCTCGTAAAGGGCGTTGGCAAAGCGCAGTGCCATCAGGTTCTGCACCGTTTCCTTGCCAAGATAGTGGTCGATACGGAAGACCTGTTCTTCGTGGAAGACCTTGCCGATCATGTTGTTGAGCGCGAGCGCCGATTCCAGATCGCGCCCCAGCGGCTTTTCAACCACGATACGGGTCTGCTTGGTGATCAGCTTATGGTCGCGGATGCCATCGCAGATCGGCCCGAAAATGCTTGGAGCTACGGCCATGTAGAAGGCGCGGACGCGATCCTTGCCCTCGTCGAGCAGCTTTTTCAGCGCGTCCCAGCCTTTGCTGCTGGTAGCGTCAACCGGCACATATTCGATGCGGGCAAGAAATTTCCTGACTTCCTCATCATCATATTCACCATGCATGAGGTGCTCTTTCAGCGCCTTCTGGGCATGTTTGCGGAAGTCTTCCGACGTCAGTTCGGAGCGGGACGCCCCGATGATGCGGGTCGGCTCGGTGAACTGGCCGGCGATCTGTCGGTGATAGAGTGCAGGCAGGAGCTTGCGCTCGGTGAGATCTCCGGTGGCACCGAAAACCACATAGTCAAAGGGTTCGACGGGGATGATTTGACTGCTGGTGGCCATATGTTCTCTCAATCGTCAACGGTTGATCACTTATTATCAAATCGATTTAAAAAAGCCAGCCCTTTTCGAAAACGGCTGTCTCAGAAACGATCACGGAGCGCAAACCAACTGAGCGCAAGGAACAGTAACGGTCGGCGCAGAGCCCTGCCTCCGGGGAAGGCGGGGATCTCCAGTTCGCGGTAAAGCTCAAGACTTGTGCTGCGTCCGCTGATTTCATCGGCATAGAGCTTACCACAGTAATTTGACAGCATCACACCATGGCCGGAAAAGCCACCAATCGCCGTAGCGCCGGGCATGATGTCGTGAACCAGCGGCTTGCGCGGCATGGTGATGCCGATCGTACCGCCCCAGGCATGGGTGATTTCCACGTCGCTCAGCTGCGGGAATATTTCAGCAATCTGCCTTCGCAGATGTTTGGAAATATCGCCCGGCGCATCTTTCGTATAGGCCTCACGGCCGCCGAAAAGAAGTTCTCCTGTGACGGTCTTGCGAAAATAGCGCACGACGAAGCGACTGTCATCGACCGACTCACCACCCGGCAGAATCGACTTGTGATCCTTCAGCGGCGGGGTGGCGGCAATGAAGGAGCGTATGGGCATGACCCGCGCCGCGGTCTTGGCGTCGAAATGCTGTTCGATATAGCCATTGCCGGCAATCAGTACGCGATCGGCGGTAATCTCACCTGTTTCGGTCTTGACCACCAGCTTTCCGTCGCGCTGTTCAATATCATCCGCCCTGGTCATTTCATGGAGGCGCGCACCGGCGCTGGCCGCAACTTTGGCAATGCCGACCAGAAGCTTTAGCGGGTGAATATGGCCGGTGCCGCCATCGCGCATGCCGCAAAAATAGCGCTTCGAGCCGATTTTCTGCGCCGTTTCGGCGCGGCTTAAAAAGGCCAGATGCGGGTAGTCATAGCGCTCTGCCATGGCATCAACATGGTGATGAAAGTCGTAATCCATGTTGCGTTTGTGCGCGACGGAGATCTGGCCAAGCCTGAAATCAACGGCAATATCGTTCTGCTTGGCAAAATCAAGAACGAAGCTCTTGGCATCTTCGGCCATCCGGAACAGCGCCCGGGATCGTTCGAAGCCGATCTTCTTTTCCATCTCTTCCGGCCACCAGTTCTGACCGGTGCCGAGCTGGCCACCATTCCGCCCTGATGCGCCGTCGCCGAAGCGGGCTGCATCGATCAGCACGACATCGGTGCCATCTCTGGCAAGCTGGCAGGCCGCCTGAAGACCGGTAAAACCGCCGCCGACAATGGCAACATCGGCCCTGGTCGAACCGTCAAGTGCCGGATAGGTCAGCCGTTCCGGCACAGTCGCCTGATACCAGGAAAGCCCCGGTGCAATCGGACTTTGCCATTTCATCGCTCGGTACTCCACACATCCGGCCGTTCCATTGTTCCAGGAGCGGTCCTTTCTAAACGTCCGGCCTCACTCCAGACATGTCGCCATTTCTAACCAAACGCAAGTGTTGCGCCAAAATACAACCGATTCAGACACTTTGTAGCAGAAATTCACGCTCCCACGGGCTGATGACCTGCATGAATGTCTCAAATTCGCCGCGCTTGATGCCGGCGTAAAGATCGATGAATTCCTGGGACAGGATGGTCGCAAGTGCCGGCTCGCTCTCCATCAGCGCCACGGCTTCCAGCAGTCCGCGCGGCAGATCGATCGCGCCTTCATTGGCGGTGTCTGCCGATGGGGCGGATGGGTCAACGGCGTTCATGATGCCGAGCAGGCCGCAGGCGAGCGACGCCGCCAGTGCCAGATAGGGGTTTGCGTCCGAGCTGGGCAGACGGTTTTCGATCCGCCGGGCCGAAGGTTCGGAAACTGGAATGCGGAAGGCGGTTGTACGGTTGTCATAGCCCCAGGCCGTGTTGACCGGGCAGGCCATGTCAGGTGTCAGGCGTCGGTAGGAGTTCACATAGGGGGCCATCATCACCAGCGCGGAGGGCACATATTTCTGCATGCCGCCGATGAAATGGAAGAATTCCGGTGACGGATCCCCATTATCCAGCGTGAAGATATTCTGACCGGTTTCAATGTCGACGACCGACTGGTGAATATGCATGGCGGAGCCGGGCTGGCCCTGCATCGGCTTCGCCATGAAGGTGGCGAAGGTTTCGTGTTTCAGCGCGGCCTCGCGGATCGTGCGCTTGAAGAAGAATACCTGATCGGCCAGCTCCAGCGGATCGCCGTGACGCAGATTGATTTCCAGCTGCGCCGGACCTTCCTCATGGATCAGCGTGTCAATCTCCAGCCCCTGGCCCTCGCAGAAATGATAGATATCATCGATCAGCTCGTCGAATTCGTTGATGCCGGCGATCGAATAGGCCTGACCGGCGACGATCGGCCGGCCGGAACGGCCGATCGGCGGCGCCAGCGGCAGGTCCGGATCATCATTGCGGGCGACGAGGTAAAACTCGATTTCCGGTGCAACCACCGCCTTCCAGCCACGCTCTGCATAAAGGTCGATCACCCGCTTCAGCACGCTGCGCGGTGTATAGGCCACTTCGCGGCCATCGGCGCCAACGACATCGCAGATTACCTGCGCGGTCGGGTCTGATTCCCACGGCACGGCGGACAGTGTCGACAGGTCGGGCACCAGTTTCAGGTCGCTGTCGCGCGGCTCATAGCGGAAATTGCCGCTTTCTTCCGGGTAATCGCCGGAGATCGTGTGCCGGTAAAGCGCCGAGGGCAAGGCGAGCGAGGTGTTGGAAGTGAATTTCGAAGTCGGCATCATCTTGCCGCGCGGCACGCCGGCGAGATCGGGGGTGATGCATTCGATATCCTCAATGCCGCGATAGCCAAGCCATTTGGCGGCATCCTTGAAGCTCTCAACGCCGCGGAGATTTCTGACGAAGGGCGGCGTGGCCGCTGATTTGCTGATTTTGCCTGCTGTTTTCAGTGTCGGTTTTTTGCTGGGCATGATTCTCGCCGGTCGCGGTTTGCTATCTCAATCTATCATAGCGGCGCATTGCGACTTGGCGAGGGGAAACGTTGACTTTCTTTGCGTCCCGACGGACAAGCCTGATGGCGGTAAAAGGCAGGACAGGCCATGGAATATTTTGATGTCGCGATCATTGGCGCCGGTGCGGCGGGGCTGATGTGCGCTCTGACAGCGGGTAAGGCGGGAAAGCGCGTCGTGCTGATTGATCACGCCCGTTCGCCAGGGGAAAAGATCCGCATTTCCGGCGGCGGCCGCTGCAATTTCACCAATATTCACGCCGGGCCGAAAAATTACCTGTCCGAAAACCCGCATTTCGCCAAATCGGCACTGTCGCGCTACCAGCCAGCTGATTTTATCGACATGGTCGAACGCCACGGCATTGCCTATCACGAAAAGACACTTGGCCAGTTGTTCTGTGATGGTTCGGCGAAGGAAATCGTCGATATGCTGACCGGCGAATGCCGCCGGGCCAGGGTTGATCTCAGGCTTGCGACCGAGATCGGTGCAATTACCCATGCCGACGGCCGGTTTCGCTTTATGGCGGGGCCGGGCGACATCACGGCCGATAAGCTGGTCATGGCCTCTGGCGGCAAGTCGATCCCGAAAATGGGGGCAACCGGGCTTTCCTATCAGGTGGCCGAACAGTTTGGTCTTGGCCTCGTCGAAACAAGGGCCGGTCTGGTGCCGTTCACGCTGGAGCCCGGCCTGCAGACGCTGCTGGCACCGCTTGCCGGTATCGGCGTTCCGGCGGAGCTTGGCTGCGGCAGAACGCGTTTTCGCGAGGCGCTGCTTTTCACCCATCGCGGGTTGTCCGGACCTGCCGTCCTGCAGATCTCATCCTATTGGCAACCGGGTGCAGAGATCGTGATCCGTATCCTGCCGAATCTCGATCTGGCAGACGCGTTGATCGCGGCCAAGCGCGACAATGGCCGGCAGACCCCGGTAACGGCGCTCGCCGCCCATCTGCCGAAGCGGCTGGCACAGTTTTTTGCCGAAAGGGCCGCGCTTTCCGGTGCGCTTGCCGATCTGCCGGACAAGGCCCTGCGTACACTTGCAGCCTCGGTTCAGGACTGGCGGATCAAGCCGGCCGGAACGGAGGGCTATCGCACCGCCGAGGTCACTCTTGGCGGTGTCGATACGCGCGGACTGTCCTCCCGGACCATGGAGGCGAAGACGGTGCCGGGGCTCTATTTCATCGGCGAATGCGTCGACGTCACCGGCTGGCTTGGCGGCTATAATTTCCAGTGGGCCTGGTCTTCCGGCTTTGCTGCCGGCACGGCTATCGGTGCGGCTGGCGAACAGGAGGAATAGACAGCCTCAGTCGCGCCCGGCTTCACGGTCCGGACCGAAGCGGTTTGCCTCGGCCTGTCCCGGCTGGCAGAACCAGTAAATCAGAACGAGCGAGCCGATAACCGTAAGCGCCAGAAGCTGCCACCAGCCGGTGCGGTTGATATCGTGCAGGCGGCGGGCGCCGATGGCGATATTGGGGACGATGATGGCAAGACTCCAGATGCCGCCCAGAATGCCGACATTATCGGATGCGCCAAGGAGGCCGTAGTCAATCATCGACAGGATGACGCTGACAATCCAGCTTGCCAGCACCCAGTACCAGAACGCGCCCCGCGATGACCGGTCGCGAAAATTGGCGTAGTTTGAAAATACAAGTTTGAATGCGTCCTGAAATCCCACGACGCGGTGGGCACGGCCTGATGGTGTGGTATCGCTCATCTGTTTCCCCTCTCCTGACATCGGCAATTACAGGTAAGTATAGCGCCGATCATGGTGCTTTTGTACCGTTGAATAGTGTCAGATTGATGCAGGGGTAACCCGGCCGCCTTTGGTGGCGGCCGGATCTGCCGGGGGCAGCAGGGATACCCCCGGAGGATCAGACTTTTTCGAGGTCGTCGGGTTCTGCCGTGTCGTCGGCGAAAATGACGGGGACCATCAGGTCCCCCCAATTCCCCTTGCCGCCGTGATGGCGTGCCGAGCGGATGAGTTCGACCGAAAGGCCTGCCTCCACCGCACGCATGACCGATTGATTGAGGCGGTGCAGATCATTGGCGATCATGCGGATTGCGGCCTGGCGCTCGGCGTTCATGGTGGCGCCCTGGGTTTCGGTTCTTTCCTTGACGTTGATCTTCGGGTTCATGGCTTGCTCCTCCTTGCCATAGGGTTTTACGGCCCCGCTCCCGCCGGGGCTTTGCGGGTCTTACTCTGCTGCCGGCTGAAACTGGGCGGCCTCGGTGGAATCATGCATTGCGGTGGTGGATGACAGGCCGCCGGTGATTGCCATCGAAACGGCGTCGAAATAGCCGGTGCCGACCTCGCGCTGGTGTTTCGTAGCGGTGTAGCCATTGGCTTCGGCGGCAAATTCGGCCTGTTGCAGCTCCGAATAGGCGGCCATCTGCCGGTCCTTGTAGCCGCGGGCCAGCTCATACATGCCGAAATTCAACTGATGGAAACCGGCAAGGGTGATGAACTGGAACTTGTAGCCCATGGCGCCCAGCTCACGCTGGAACCTGGCAATGGTCGCATCGTCCAGATTTTTCTTCCAGTTGAACGAGGGCGAGCAATTATAGGCGAGACGCTTGCCCGGATGGACCTTGTGGACCCCTTCGGCAAATTTGCGTGCCTGGTCCAGATCCGGCTTCGACGTCTCGCACCAGATCAGATCGCAATAGGGCGCATAGGAAACGGCGCGGGCGATACAGGCTTCAAGGCCATTCTTCACATGGTAGAACCCTTCCGGCGTGCGCGCCTTGTCGTAATCGACAAACGGCCGGTCGCGTTCGTCAATGTCGGAGGTCAGGAGCTTGGCGGCCTCGGCATCGGTGCGGGCGATGACAAGGGTTGGAACGCCCATGACGTCGGCTGCAAGCCGGGCTGCCGTCAGGTTGCGGATATGGGCCGCCGTCGGGATCAGCACCTTGCCGCCGAGATGGCCGCATTTCTTCTCGGAGGCCAGCTGGTCCTCGAAGTGAACACCGGCCGCGCCCGCCTCGATATAGGCCTTCATGATCTCGAAGGCGTTGAGCGGGCCGCCGAAGCCTGCTTCCGCATCGGCAACGATCGGCGCGAACCATGTGTCGACCGAAAGGCCGCCGCCTTCCGATGTCTCGATCTGGTCGGCACGCTGCAGCGTCTTGTTGATCCGCCGGGCCAGTTCCGGACCGGCATTGGCCGGGTAGAGCGACTGGTCCGGATACATGGCGGAAGCGGTATTGGCATCGGCGGCAACCTGCCAGCCAGACAGATAGATCGCCTTCAGTCCAGCCCGGACCATCTGCATGGCCTGATTGCCCGAAAGCGCGCCGAGTGCGTTGACGAAGTCTTCCGAATGGATGAGCTGCCAGAGCCGGTTGGCACCCTGTTCGGCCAGCGTGTAGCGGATCGGAACCGAACCGCGCAGCCGCCGGACATCGTCAATCCCATAGGGGCGTTCGATACCGTCAAAGCGGCCGGCAGGGGCTGTTTCAACAAGATTGTAAAAATCGGTCATGATCTCTCTCCTCCTTAAAATCACGCCCTCTGTCTCCCGTATCCAGAGGGTTTTGAAACTGCGCATCGTCAGTTTTCGATGTGACAATATTTACAGCATGCGCTGCGTTTCTGCGAGAAGAGAGCGAATATCGGTGCCGGAAAACGGGTTATGTTGTCACAGGCTTTGCAATTGTGTTTTGTTAATTTGTAAATTATGTAAATATCCTTGGAAATATGTTTTGTCTCATTCTGTGACTGGGAGGTGCAGGGTGGCTGAGAACAAGATTTTTGCCGGGCCGCGTTTGCGCCGTGTTCGCAACAGTCTCGAACTGACCCAGACGGCCATGGCGGAGGCACTGGCCATTTCGCCGTCCTATCTCAATCTCATCGAACGCAATCAACGGCCCTTGACGGTGCAGTTGCTGATGAAGCTGGCAGCGGTCTATGATGTCGATATTACCGCGCTCAGGGGAGAGAGCGGCGGGGCCATGGCGGAACTGAAGGCGGTCTTTTCCGATCCGCTTCTGGTGGGGGAGTTGCCGGGGGATCAGGAATTGCTTGAAGTGGCCGAAGCCGCACCCAATGCGGCGATCGGCATTGTCAAACTGTATCGGGCCTATCGAGAGCAGTCCGACCGGCTTTCGGATCTTGCCGCACTTCTGGCGCGCGAAGGGCATGAGACGGAGCTTGCCGCCGCGCGGCTGCCCTATGATGCCGTTCGCGATACGCTTTCCCGTCATCCGTGGTTTTTCGATGCGCTGGATCGCGAGGCCGAGGCAATGCATCACGCGCTCGGTCCGGTCGATGACATGGCGGCGGCGCTGAAGGCATGGTTGCGGCAGACGCATGGTATTGCGGTCAGGGTGCTGCCGGCCGACGTCATGAGCGACCATAGCCGGCGCTTTGATCGTCATACGATGCGGTTGTTCATTTCCGGGCGATTGTCGCCGGCCGATCAAATGCGTGAACTTGCCATCGAAGCTGTGTTTCTTGCCATGCCCGCCGCGCTTGAAACCGCCATTCAGGCGCTCTCACCTTCGGGCGACGAGGAGCGCCGCCTGCTGCGCCATGAGCTTGCCCGCTATGCCGCGCTGGCGTTGCTGATGCCCTATGGTGCCTTTGTCGAGGCGGCGCGCCGTGTCCACTTTGACATTGATCTCCTGCGCAGCCGCTTTGGCGTGTCGTTTGAGCAGGCCGTGACGCGGCTTGTCAGCCTGCAGCGTCCGGAAAATGCGGGCCTTCCGTTTTTCCTGATGGAGGTCGATCAGGCAGGCCACGTGCTGCGCCGTCTGGGTGCAAAGGGCTTTCCGCATGAGAAATTTGGCGGTGAGTGTCCAAAACTCGGCATCTATGATGCTTTTTCTTCTCCAGGCCGGATCGACATAGCCCGCACGGTTCTGCCGGATGGGGGAGGTTATCTCACGCTTTCGCGGACGCTGGATGGGCCAAGGGCCGGCTTTGCCGAGCCGGTCCGGCGCACTGCGGTTCTCATCGGACTGGCGGCGGAGCGTTCTGACGAGGTGGTTTACGCCGATGCATTGCCAGGGGCGGGCGGCGCGACGGAAATAGGCCCGGCCTGCCGCCTTTGCGAGCGGCCAGGATGTCTCGCGCGGGCAGAGCCTCCTCTCACGCGGCCGCTGGCGCTTGATGATATGACAGGCGGCCTGTCTCGCTTTGACTTTTGACCTATGCTCCGGGCACGGGCTGTCAGGGCTGCTTTGGCGCTTGGCTGATGGCAAGGGCGGCGATCGCATTGCCACTGATTTTGACGACGACCGGTTCTGTGCCGGTGTTCTCGTCGGTCACGTGGCTGAGCGTGATGTCGAAGGCACCGTTCAGCGTATTGAGCGTCCCGCTCAGCGTGATGATGCCGATGTCCGACTGGAGCTTGAGGCCAGCAAGCGTGACAATCACGCCATCAATCCTGGCGGTGCCGGTGAGCTTGCTGAAGGGGAGGCTGACGCTGCTGTCGAAACCAAGCGAAAAGGCGCGCTGGGTTTCCGCGCGCTTGAACAGCTGTGCCAGATCCAGTCCGGAGATCGTCCCGTCGGTGGCGGAAAATTTGACGGTACCGCTGATTTTCTTGCGATCGAGGTCCGAGAAGGGCACGGGTGCCTGTAGGGCTGCATCAATGCTCAGATGCGGCGAAGTGATTGGCAAGCTGACGCCGAGCTGGCGGAGGAAGGTGGACGAATCCACATTGTCGGCGGTGAACTGTATGGCCCCCTGTTTGCCGGCGGTAATGCCAACATGGGCCGAGAGTGTTCCCTCGCCAAGCTGGCTGTCGGCAATATCAAAGCTGGTCTGCGTTGTGGAGCGGAAAATGCTGGCGGCGACGTCTTTGAGGGTGATGTCGCCAAGCGCGACACTTGGCGCCGAGAGCCGCAGATCAAGCGCGGGCAGAGCCGGTGCATTGCGGCCGCCGCGCCCGGCAAAGGCGGTCACGTCGTCGATCCAGCCTGGCAGGGTGGTGCGGATATTGGGGAGCTTCACGTCGCCAAAGGCCAGCGTCGCCATGCCGCGCAGAGTGCCGCTTGCCTCATCGCGGGCAATGTCGAGTATGCCGTTGCCGGACGTCCCGTCAATTACGACAGTCGCAGGCGAGAAGCGCAGCGAGCTGTCGCTGCGGCCAAGCGTGCCGGAGACGGACATGCTGACGACATTGTCCAGCATCGGCATCGGAATCTGCAACAGATCTTCCAGCCGCTTCACATCTCTGGTTTCGACCGAGACGGTTCCATCAAGAAAATAGGGCTTGGCGCGGGTCGCGTGGCCGTTGAAACTTGTGGTGATCTGATCATCGAAAACCTTGAGCGAGATGGAACTCTGGTCACCGCGCAAGAGCGCGAATGGCGTGTCGGCCTTGATCTCGAAATGGGTTGCTGTGCCGTCGATGAGCGCGCTGCCCGTCGCCGAAACGGGGCCTGAAACCCGGTCCCATTTAAGTTCGCCATTAATGCCGTTGATGATCTGGGTCTTGCCCTGATGGTCCAGAGCGAGTTTGGTTTCGATGAACTTGACCGATCCGAGGGCCTTGGTGATGCCCGAGCCAGACGGTTTGGCGACCATCCTGGCCAGCATGCCCTGTGGTGCGCCGGTTGAGCCAGATGTATCCTCGATGACAAGCACGCCGCCATCGACCGTCAGGTCGGACAGGACCGCCTTGCCGCGCAGTGCCGAGAAAATGCCGAAATGCGCCGTCATGCTTTTGGCATTGCCATACATGAGAGGGCCTGCCCCGTCCGGGCGTGCCGCTGCAATGCTGGTTACGGTCACCTTGGGGCGCGGCAGAAAGGATATCTCGGCATCACCACCGACAACAACCTTGGCGCCGACCCAGTCGCTCAGGGTCGCCTCAACCTGCTTTTTCATGACGTCCTGCGGCAGAAAATCCGGTGCAAAGTGGTAAATCATCACACCAGCCAGAACGATCACGACGAGAATGCCCTTGACGCCGCGCCGGCGTGCCAGAGCGGGCAGTCTCCCTACCTTTTTGCTGTTTTCTGCCGTTTTCTTTGTTGTCATGGGCTCTTTCGCAGAATCGGTATGCAGCCCTGAAGCGGCCCGCTATCACGCGGATATAGGAAATTGTTGTTTGGCGCAAACATGGCCGCAGGGGCTGTCGGTCGTGCACTGCGCGTCTGAGCCGGCGGAAACGGGCCATGAAAAGACAGGAATATGAGTGTAATACAAATAGATAGGTTTTTGGTTTGATTTTTAAAAATATGTTTATGAATGACGTGGGCGGCCGGTAGCAGGCGCTGTGTCACATGATCTGCAGCCCACAGCAGTGCCGATTTCGGCAAGATTGCGCCATGATGTCGCAATGCAGCCGCACTGACCCTTGCCGGGCGCTCTATGTCCGGTGACGCTGTGTTTACCGCAGGTGACGTGGTCAGTCGTTGCCGAAGGCCGCCGCATCATGCGATGAAAGGCGAAAATGTTGACAAGCGCGGACCCATTGCCATGAAGAAAATCGGATTCCTCTCCTTCGGCCACTGGCAGAATTCGCCGCAATCGGGCACCCGCTCGGCGCAGGATGCCTTGTTGCAGTCGATCGATCTTGCGGTTGCCGCCGAGGAACTCGGTCTCGATGGCGCCTATTTCCGTGTTCACCATTTTGCCCGCCAGCTGGGGTCGCCCTTTCCGCTTATGGCTGCTGTCGGTGCCAAAACAAACACGATCGAGATCGGAACGGGTGTCATCGACATGCGGTATGAAAATCCGCTCTATATGGCTGAAGATGCCGGCGCTGCCGATCTGATTGCCAATGGGCGGCTTCAGCTTGGCATTTCACGCGGTTCACCCGAGCAGGTGATCGATGGCTGGCGTTATTTCGGCTATGCGCCCGAGGAGGGCAAGGATGCCTCCGACATGGCCCGCCGTCACGCCGAAGTGTTTCTCGATGTCATTCAGGGCAAAGGGTTCGCCCAGCCCAATCCGCGTCCGATGTTTCCCAATCCGCCAGGCCTGTTGCGTCTGGAGCCCCATTCCGAGGGGCTGCGTGAGCGTATCTGGTGGGGCGCCGGTTCCAATGCGACCGCTGTCTGGGCGGCCAGACTTGGCATGAACCTGCAAAGCTCGACCCTGAAGGACGATGAGACGGGCGAACCCTTCCACAAGCAGCAGGCCGACCAGATCCGCGCCTATCGCGCTGCCTGGAAGGAGGCCGGACATAACCGCACACCGCGGGTTTCCGTTTCCCGCTCTATCTTCGCACTCGTTTCCGATATGGACCGCGCCTATTTCGGTCGCGGCGACAGTCAGGATTCGATTGGCTATCTCGACGAGAATACGCGGGCGATTTTCGGGCGATCCTATGCCGCCGAACCGGACCGGCTGATTGAGGAACTGAAAGGTGATGAGGCGGTTGCCGAGGCGGATACGCTGCTTCTGACCGTGCCAAACCAGCTTGGCGTTGCCTATAATGCCCATGTCATCGAAGCGATCCTGAAATATGTCGCACCTGGCCTTGGCTGGCGCTAAAGACAGTATCGGGCCGATCGACAGTCAAAAATAGTCCAGCTTTTCGTTTTTTGCTGTGAAATCAATATAGAAGACGTGTTTCAGCTATAGTTCCAGCCTGCAGGGTGCTTGCCTCCGCTAAAGCTGCTTACTATAGTCGAAAGGCATTTCTTTAATTGGTTTCAAGGCGATATGTTTGAGCGACGCGATTTTCTGATGGCTGCTGGTGCTGCCGTGGTGGCCAGTGGAGCCATGTCTCGGTCAAGGGCCGAGGAGGTGCCGCTTCCGGTTGCCAAGAAAAATGGGATCGCGCTGGCGCTTGGCGGCGGCGCGGCCAAGGGCTTTGCCCACATCCCCTATCTGGAATGTCTGGACGAGATGGGCGTGCGTCCGGCGCAGCTTGCCGGCACATCCATGGGCGGCATCATGGCGGCGCTTTACGCTGCGGGCATGAGCGGCAGGGAAATCCGCGAAAGCACGCTGGAACTGTTTGACGAGAAAGAGCCGCTGTTGCGCAAACTCCTGCTCAACGGCACCAATACCTGGGCCTCGCTGTTCAATCTCATGCGACCAGCCGTTATTGATCCGCAAGTCCTGTTCGAGGCGGTTCTGCCGCCTGTTCTGCCGGAGATGTTCTCTGGCCTTTCAATCCCGCTCCGTGTGGTTGCAACCGATTTCTATCGCCAGAGCCAGGCTGTTCTGGAAAGTGGCGCATTGCTGCCGGCCATTTCCGCCTCGGCGGCGCTGCCAGTGCTTCTGACGCCGGTCGTCATCGGCGACAAGGTTCTGATTGATGGCGGCTTCGTCAATCCGACGCCTTTTGATGTGCTCGACAGCGAGCGTTATGTCACCGTCGGGATCGATGTGACGGGATCGCTTCCGCGCGACGGGACCGATATTCCCGGTTCGCTGGAGACCTGGGCGGGCTCGTTTAGCATCACCCAGCGGTCGATCGTGCTTGAAAAGCTGAAATGCGGAGGGCCGGATCTCTATGTCGCCCCGCCGGTCGGTCAGTTCGCAACGATGGACTTTTTTGACGTGAAAGCAATTCTGACGGCTGCCGATACGGGCCGCGATGCATTCAAACACAAGGTTGCGGCACTTCTGGAACTATAACGGTTCGCGCAGAAATACGGCGCAAAGTGAGAGGGAAGAGCAGTGACGGACGACGACAATCAAGCCAGTTTCCTGTCAATCAGCCTGTTTTCGCTGGCGCTGGGACTGGTCTTTTTTGCCTTTTCATTCACCCCGTCGCTGATTCCGCGCAGCTATGCTGTTCAGGGGGCGCTGGCCGGGCTTGTTACCGCAATTGGCTATATGATCGGCCGCCTGACGGTGTCGGTCTGGCGCGGCATGGAACTTTGGGAGCCACGCGGCGCGCTGCGGCTTTATCTGCGCGTTGGTATCCTTGTGCTGGCGCTCATCCTGTTGATCGTCTTTATGGCGATGGCACCGGACTGGCAGAATTCGGTGCGTCTGCGGGTTGGCATGGAGCCGGTCGAAAACACGGCCTATTTCGGCATTCTCGGTCTGGCCATTGTCATCTTCGCCGTTCTGTTTGTCATCGGAACGCTTGTGCAACGGGTCTTCGACCTGCTGCGCTTCCGGCTCTACCGGATCATGCGTCCGCGTGCGGCGAGCCTGCTTGGGCTGGTGATCGTACTCTTCGTCAGTTTTTTCGCCTCGCGCGACTGGGTGCTGCCTGCGGTGATCGATTTTCTCGACAATAGCTACGAGACGGCGCAGGATCTGTTCGAGACGGCGCCGCCGCAGCCAACCGACCCGATGATTGCCGGCAGTGCCGCCTCGCTTGTCAGCTGGGCGGCAATGGGGCAGCCGGGCCGGAACTATGTGACCGGGGCGCCGAACAGCTCCGATATCGCTGCCTTTTCCGGCACGCCGGCGAAACAGCCCATCCGCGTTTATGTCGGGCGCTCTCAGGATGATGATCCGATGGCGCGGGCAGAACTCGCATTGAAAGAGCTTATCCGACTGAAAGCCTTTGACCGCAAGGCGCTTTTGGTGATGAGCCCGACAGGTACAGGCTGGCTCGATCCGGGTGCGCTGGATACATTTGAATATATCGAAAACGGTGATGCGGCCTCCGTTGCCGTGCAATATTCCTATCTGCAGTCGCCGCTGGCGCTGATCTTTGAAACCCGCACCGGGCTGGATCAGGCAACCGCGACAATGCGGGTCGTGTATGATTACTGGCGCAGCCTGCCGGCCGATCATCGTCCCAAGCTCTATATGCACGGGATCAGCCTCGGCGCCTGGTCGTCCATGTATTCCTTCGATATGTTTGATATGATCAACGAGCCGGTTGATGGCGCGCTTTGGGCCGGGCCGCCCTTTCCGTCGGATTTGTGGAACCGCACTGTTGATAGCCGTGATCCGGGGTCGCCCTATGTCCTGCCGCAGATCGGCACGGGAGAAGTGGTTCGCTTCGCCTCTCAATATGCTCAGGCCGCCCGCGAGGGCCCCGACTGGGGCAGAACGCGAATCATTTTCCTGCAATATGCTTCCGATCCGATTGTCTTTTTCGAGCCGGACTCGTTTTTCCACAAGCCGCGCTGGATGCGTGAGCCGCCTGCGCCCGACGTATCCGAAAAACTCAGATATTTTCCAATCGTCACAGAATTTCAGCTTGCGGTCGATATGGCACTTTCCAAAGCGTTACCTGAAGGTTACGGTCATAATTACGTCGCGCGCGACTATATCGATGCCTGGCTGGAAATCCTGAATCCGCCGGACTGGTCGGACGAAAAGACCCGCGAACTTAAAGATGTATGCCGCTGGGGCGAGGTCTATGGCTGCAAGGCGCCCGATGCGGCGACACAGGCCACAATGGGTCTGAATTGAGATTGGTAGAGCTTGCTCTCGAGAATGGAGAGCGCTAGCGTTTGTCTGCTACGCTGTAAAACAGGCCAATAAACGAGCTTTCGGGCGAGGAAATACTCTCATAAAAAAGTAAGTCCGCAGTCGGATGCCTATTGGCCGTTCGTGCGTTACAAGGGGACAAGTGCATGGATTTTTTCAATACCATTTTCGACGCCATTAATAATTTGACCTGGGGATGGGCGCTTGTCCCGTTTCTGGTGATCTTTGGTGTGTTTTTTACAATTTCGACCGGATTCGTTCAGTTCCGCTTCTTCAAGCGGATGTTCGGTGTGTTGTTCGGCGATGAGGACGGAGATCCGTCGAAGATCAGTGCACGCGAGGCGCTGTTTGTTTCGATCGGTGGCCGCGTCGGCGGCGGCAATATTGCCGGTGTTGCCGTTGCTATCACAGCCGGCGGGCCGGGCGCTGTGTTCTGGATGTGGGTCATTGCCCTGATCGGCATGTGTTCAGGTCTGATCGAAGCGACGCTGGCCCAGGCCTTCAAGCGCACCATGCCAAGCGGGGATTACCGAGGCGGTCCTGCCTTTGCGATCATTCACGGCCTTGGCAGGAATTATCGCTGGCTGGCCGTGATCTATGCAATCTGCCTGATTGCCTCCTTCGCTATCGGCTTCAATGCTTTCCAGGGCAATACCGTTGCGGGTGCTGCCGCTGACAGCCTCGGCATCCCGCGCTTCGCCACCGGTATCTTCCTTGCCATCATCACCGGGGGCATTATCTATGGCGGCATTCATCGCATTGCCAAGGCCTCGGATATCATCGTTCCGGTTATGGCCCTTGGATACATCGCCATGGCGGTGCTGATCATCTTGCTCAACATCACCTCGCTGCCGGCGGTGATCTGGGAGATCGTTGCCAATGCAGTCGGCATTCGTGAGGCGGTTGCCGGCGGTGTCGGGGCGGCGGTTGCCAATGGTCTGCGTCGCGGTCTGTTCTCCAACGAAGCAGGTCTTGGTTCAGCGCCGAATGTCGCCGCGACGGCTTATGTGCGCCATCCGGTCAGCCAGGGCATCACCCAGAGCTTCTCGGTCTTCATCGATACGATGGTGGTCTGCTCCTGCACCGCCTTCATCATTCTGCTCGGCGATGTCTATCAGCCGGGTGCGGAAAATGTCGATGGCGTCGCCCTTACCCAGCAGTCCATGGTCAGCCATGTCGGCAGCTGGGCGCAATATTATCTGACGGTGGCGATCTTCCTGTTCTCTTTCTCGTCGATCATCTACAACTACTATCTCGGTGAGAATGCCCTGACCTTCATGACAGGCAAGAAGGTGGCGACCCATATTCTCCGTCTTGCCGTTATCGTCATTGTCTTCATTGGCGCTGTGGCGCCGGGCGCAACGGCGGTGTTCAATTTCTCCGATCCGATGATGGGCGTGCTCGCCATCGTCAATCTTCTGGCGATGATGATGCTGTTCCCGATCGCATTGCGGCTGATCAATGATTTCCGCGCGCAGCTTGCCGCAGGCAATCATCGTCCGGTCTTCGATCCGAAGAACTTCCCGGATCTTGATACCGATCCGACCGCCTGGCCGGACGCAAAGTAAGCTGTTTTGACGTTGAAAGGATAGGCAAGGCCGGTCATTTGTGACCGGCCTTCAGCTTGCCTGTTTGGGGTGGAGCCGCCGCGCGCGCCGTCGTCATCCCTGTGCTTGTCACGGGGATCCATATCTATAAGACGTTGAATAGGCGGAGTCTTTCGTTGCGAGGACGCTGGATGCCTGTGGACCAAGCACAGGCACGACGTCAGCGAAGGGGGCGAGGTCTGTCAGCGCTCTGGGCCGGCGGGAAACCGCCGGCTTTTCTCATGAGGTTGCCTTGGGCGGGGCCTCGGCTTCGGTTTCCGTTGCGACGTCCTTTGTGAAGTCAGGTTCTTCGC
Source organism: Martelella alba (assembly GCF_006516955.1). Lineage (GTDB taxonomy): Bacteria > Pseudomonadota > Alphaproteobacteria > Rhizobiales > Rhizobiaceae > Martelella > Martelella alba. The sequence continues at coordinate 30,430 of NZ_VHLG01000004.1, read as the reverse complement.
CGACGCCATCGTCACGGGTGAGATAGAGCGTGGAGGAAGGGAACGCAAATCCGCTGCCGTTTTCTTCGGCAATGGTGCGGATCGACAGCAGCAGCTCCTCCTGAATAGCCAGGAAAGCGTTCATATCTGAGGCCAGTACGGTGGTGAAAACATCGATATTGATCGAGAAATCGCCATAGCCGACGACGCGCACGCGCAAGGGGTCCGGGCGCACATCCTTGTGTTCCTCCAGCATCGCCTTGATCTTTTCGCAGATCGCTGTCAGCGCCGCATTGCTGGTCTCATAGCGCAGGCCGATGGCATGGCGGAACAGGAAGACGTCGCGCTGGCTGTAATTGATGATTTTGGTCTTGGCGAGATCGGAATTGGCGATGGTGATCAGCGTCCTGTCCAGTGCGCGGATCCGCGTCGAACGGATGCCGATCTCCTCGATCGTGCCGGATACATCGGCAAAGGAGACGAACTCACCCACCCGGACCAGCCCATCAGTATAGAGGATCACGCCGCCGATCAGGTTTTCGATCGTCGGCTGGGCGGCCAGCGCGATGGCGAGACCACCGACGCCGAGACCGGCGACAACACCATAGATCGGAATGCCGATCCGGGTTGCGCCATAACCCGCAATCAGAATGGCGACGCCAAAGGAAAGCACGCGGAAGCCGGTACGCACCAGGCTGGCATCAAGGCTGGTGCGGGTGATCGCCTGACTACGCACTGCCCAGAGATAGAAAAGCTGCAACATCTGATAGGTGAGCCAGGCGCAGGAGGCCCAGACAATGGCGGAGGTTGCCGTTGTGGTGAATTGCAGTAGAGGCCCGGTGATGTTGATCTGTTCCTCGCACAGATAGCGGAACAGATTGGCTGCGATAATGACCAGCGCCGGTTGCACGACATGGCGCAGCTGGCGCAGCGACTGGTTCAGCGGGATGGCGCGCATCCGCCGCCAGCGTGTATAAAGCACGATAGTCATGACAAAGAGGCCGCACAGCGCAACGAGGCCGATCCATTGCCAGACGGCTTGCCCGTGGCTCTTGTTCTGAAGCCATTTGGGACCTTTGAGGATGTAGTCATACCATTTAGGCGCGACCAGATTGCCCGGCGTATAGACATAATAGTCATAAAGATCTTCGCCGTGATCGGCTTGCACAGGCAGGGCGCGGACGAGATTATAATCATCGCCAATACGGCCGACCGTATCGGTGGTGAAGAGATATTTGCCCACATCCTCGCCCGTAGTCTGCTTGGCGATGACGAGGTCGGTTCCCGGTATCTTCCAGCGCTCAGGCAGGCTGGCGCTGTCGCTTTCCGATGCATTTGCCTCGGCATCGGGGCTCTCGCCGGGAACATCTTCAAGCGATGGTAGGTAGATGCGATCAAGGATCTCCTGAAGCTGCAGCACGGTCTCCACACCAGCGCGATCACGGGCTGTGGCGGGTATCTGCGACAGATCCAGGGTTTCACTGGCCTTGTCGAGCAAAGCGCGGACCTGGGTCAGCTTGCTGCGTTCGGCGCCGGAGAGGAAGAATTCCTTGCTGTCGAAGAAGTGATTCCGCACTGCGATCCACTCGCTGTTGGCCTCATGCATGATCAGCAGAAAGCTCTCCAGCGTTGCCCGTGGTGAGCTGGTGTCTGGCGGCGAGATCGGGTTGCCGATCATCTGGCGATAAAGCGGACTGTGATCGTCGATCTTAAGGGCTGCTTCGGTTTTGGCGTCGGTTTCGGCTGTGGCGGCCTGGGCGACGAGGAGGTCTTCGGCATGGATCGGTGGACAGGGCAGCAGCCAGATCATGAATGCAAGGACAGCAAGCAGCAGGTTACCCGGCCAAATGGATGAAATGGTTGCTGGCAAGAGCTTCTCCCCCGGTAATCCGTTCACGTCTTCTTGTCTGCAAAGACCCTGATGCAGGTCCGCGCATTGTTACAGGTAAGAGTTTAACGAAAAAAACACAGGTGAAAATGCCAGACACAGCGTTTTCAGTGATTTACCAAAGATGGGTCAGAAATGGTCCCGGTCTGGGTGACGGGCTCACAGTGAGGTGCGGGCGCGAAGCGCTGCCACCAGCGTTCCCTCATCGAGATAATCCAGTTCGCCGCCCACCGGCACGCCATGGGCAAGCCGGGTGATCTTCACGTCGATCCCGTCGAGCTGATCGGTGATGTAATGGGCGGTCGCCTGACCTTCGACCGTGGCATTGACGGCGATGATCAGTTCGCGAACCGCGCCATCCTTCACCCGATTGATGAGGGCGGCAATGGTCAGGTCCTCGGGGCCGATGCCATCCAGTGGCGACAGCGTGCCGCCGAGCACGTGATAGGCGGCATTCATGGCGCCAGCGCGTTCCAGCGCCCAGAGATCACCGACATCCTCGACAACGATGACCAGGCCATGATCGCGGGTCGGATCGGTGCAAATGGTGCAGGGATCGGTCGTGTCGACATTGCCGCAGGTAGAGCAGATCTTGACCTTGTCATAGGCATCCTGCATCGCGCCTGAAAGCGGCCCCATCAGCTGATCGCGCTTCTTGATCAGATGCAGCGCCGCGCGCCGGGCCGAACGGGGGCCAAGCCCCGGAACCTTGGCCAGGAGCTGGATCAGTTTTTCGATTTCAGGGCCGGTGACTCGTTTTGCCATGGCCTTCAAATAGAGCGGTTCTGCAACGAATGAAAGGGGGCGCTTTGGTCAGCCCACGGTTATCACCGTTCGGCTTGTGGGGTTGTCACTCGCCCATGCCTGTTCGATCTGTTCTAGCGGGAATGTTGTTGTCGCAATTTTAAGGCCAGCCGGCTTGAAGGCCGCGAACACGCCGACAATTGCTGCGCGCAGCCGTTCCGGTGCGACACTGCCGAAGCCGCTGCCCATCATCGTGATGGCGGATGCGCGCAGGGATGCCCCCGGCAGGGTGATTTCAGCGCCAGCGATCGCACCGATTTCGACGTAGCGGAGCGGATGAGCAAATTTTGATGCCACCGCAAGAATGGTCTCGGCACTGGGCCCGAAGAGATAATCGAGAACGATATCGATGCCGGCTGAAAAAACATCCCCGATATCGGCTGCAAGAGCCTGAGGGGCCTGGGCGAGGCTGACAGTTCGGTCCGCGCCCAGCGCCTTGAGTTCCTGCAGAGCGCTGGCGTTTCGGCCCGTGGCGATGACATGTGAGGCGCCGAGATGGCGTGCGATCTGGACTGCGAGACGACCTGATGTGCCGGTGGCGCCATTGATCAACACGGTTTCGCCGGGCTGGATCCGTGCGCGTTCAGTCAGTGCCGCATAGGAGGACATGGCGGGGTTGGCGAGCGCGGCGGCGGTCACATCATCAATGCTGTCAGGCAGGGGGATGAGATTGTCCGGCGTGGCCAGCGTCATCTCCGCCAGACTGCCATGCGGCGCTTGAGGAAAGAGGAAATAGACTCGTGCGCCAGTCTCTGTGCGGCCAACGCCGTCGACCCCTGGGACAAAAGGATAATGGGCTGAGGCGCTGTAATGGCGACCTGCGGCGCGACTGCGGGTGACCTGGCTGATCGCTGAAGCGCTGACATGGATGCGAAGGAGGCCGTCAGACGGCTCGGGAAGCGGTCTTTCTGAAAGAATGGGAGGGCTGTCGGGCCCGGTGACTTTCGCTGCCTTCATGGGGTCTTCCTTCCACTTCAGTGGTGCGAACTGCCTGCTTGGCGAAATCTTTTAAATGTGCAAAATACACATAGTTTCGAATTTGGAAGCCTGCAAGGAAAAAATGTGCAAAATACACACAATGTCGCGCGAATGCGTGCCATTCATGGTGCCATTCTTGATATCATGGGCGTGATGAACAGGCCGGACCGCGATGAGCGGATGGTTGAGGCGGCCGGCATTGATCTTGATCGGGCGTTGTTCCCGCTTCTGGTTCTGACCGGGCGATACGGGCCAATCGGCGTTGTCGAACTCGCTGATCGCGTCGGCCGCGATTACACCACGGTCAGCCGCCAGATCGGCAAGCTTGAGGCGCTTGGTCTGGCCGAGCGGCGGGCGGGCAGGCAGGACCGCCGGGTGCGCGAGGCGTTTCTGAGTGAAGAAGGGCGCGCGATGCTTGCGAGGATCGATACGACGCGCGACCGTTTCATGGCCGCGCTGTTTTCGGGCTGGAGTGACGCAGATGTTGCGGATTTCGAGCGGATGCTGTGCCTTTTTGCCGATGCAATACGAGACGGCACGCCAGAAGCGACATGACAGCCGTCAGCGGCTGGCAATCGCCACGGCCGCACCGGCGATGGCACCGGCGCTGGCCCGATTGGCGATCTTCATGGCGCGGCGGCTTTTAAGCAGGCGCCGCGCCCGCGACGCCATGAAGACCCAGGACAGGTCGACACAGGCAAGTACCAGCAGCAGTGTCACCGTCAGTTCGGCCCAGCCCAGCACGCTGACGCGGTTGAGATCGATGATGGTTGGCAGAAGGGCGACATAGAACATCATGATTTTGGGATTGCCGAGCGTCACGCTCATCCCGGTCAGGAACATCTTGATCGGTGAGGTTGCCTGCGGCAGGTCCTCGCCATGGGCTTGAGGGTCACTCACCCACATCTTCCAGGCCAGATAGGCGAGATATGCGACGCCAGCCCATTTGATCACGACGAAGATATCGTGGAAGCGCTCGGCAATGGCCACAAGGCCGAAGACGGCAAGCGTCAACCACAGCGCTTCACCCAGCCACATGGCTGCCAGAAAGGGCAGCACGTCTCTCGCGCCACGGGTGAGAACCCGGGCCACAAGGGCTGCAACGCTCGGCCCCGGCGAGCCGGCGGCGACCACAAGCGTAATGGCGAAAAGGGCGAGCGCTGCGATTGTCATGGCTCTTGCCTCAGAAAGGAAGCTTCATGCCGGGCGGGATCGGCAGGCCGGCGGTCAGTTCCTTGGTCATCTCCTGAGCGGCTTCCTCGGCGCGATCCTTGGCATCGCGGTGGGCGGCAACGATCAGGTCTTCGAGGATTTCGCCTTCGCTTTCGGAAAGAAGCGAAGGGTCTATCTTGATGGAGATGAGTTCGCCCTTGCCGGTCATCTTGACCTTGACAAGGCCGCCGCCGGAAACGCCGTCAACCTCGATTGCGGCGATGTCGCTTTGCAGCTGCTCCATCTTGGCCTGCATTTCCTTCATCTTGCCCATCATGCCCATGAGATCGCGCATGAAAATCTCCTGCTTCGTGTTTTTCTGTTGTCAGTTGTCGTCGTCAAGATCGTCGCCGGGCAGCACATCACCGTCTTCGTTGACGGCAGCGTCCGGTGCACCTTCTTCAAGTTCCGTACTCTCTTCGCCCGGACGGATGCGCACATCGCGGATCACCGCGCCGGGATAAGTCTTGAGAATGGCAATCACATCGGGATCGGCGCGGGCATCGCGGAACAGCGCCTCGCGGGCGGCGGCTTCTGCCGCGACGAGTGTCGGCTGGCCTTGGTCATTGCTGATGGAAACGAACCAGCTTTCCTCGGTCCATTCCTTCAGCTTCGATCCCAGCTCCTGGGTCAGCGAACGCGGCGCGCCCTCTTCGAGATTGACCTCGATCCGGCCCGGTTCCATGCGCACCAGATGAACAAAATTGCGAATTTCGGCACGCAGCTTGATCGAGCGGTGCTTGCTGCACAGGTCGCAGACATCCTGGAGATTGCGCAGGTTGAATTTGCGCGAAGGCTCTGACGGTGGCGGCGGGGCAACGGGTTCCGGCTCCGGTTCCGGCCTGACCGCAATTTCCGGCACGACGACGGTATTGCGGTCCGGGCGCAGCATGGTCACGGTGGCGGAGGGGCGGGCGGGCGCAGCCGTGCTGGCGGATGAGACGGCGCTTGCCGCGCCACCGCCACCGGTCGCGCCTGCCTTTGTGCTGCCATTGGGCCGCGGCGGTGCTGTGGCCTCGCCATTTTCAAGCGCCAGCAAACGGCGGGCAGCATCTTCCGGCGAGGGCAGGTGAGCCGCATGGGCAAGCCGGATCAGCACCATTTCGGCGGCGCCATAGGGGCGCGCGGAATTTTCCGTCTCGGGAATGCCTTTCAGCAGCATCTGCCAGATGCGCGACAGCGCCGAAACAGGCACTGTCGTTGAAAATTCAAGACCTCGCTCGCGCTCGACCTCGCTCAGCGAAACATCAGAACCGGCATCGGGCACATAACGCAGCCGTGTCACCAGATGGGTGAAATCGGCAAGATCCGTCAGCACGATGACCGGATTGGCCCCGGCTTCATACTGTGCTTCGAATTCCGCCAGCGCCGCGGTGACATCGCCGGAGACGATATGGCTGAACAGATCGACGATGCGCGCCCTGTCGGCAAGGCCGAGCATGCTGCTCACCTGCGCTGCTTCTACATGTCCGCCGCCATGGGAAATGGCCTGATCGAGCAGCGACAGGCCGTCACGCGCCGAACCTTCGGCTGCGCGGGCGATCATGGCGACGGCATCGTCCTCGATGGTCACGCCTTCCTTGGCGCAGATCGTGGTGTAAAGCCTTACCAGATCGGCGGCCGGAATGCGGCGCAGGTCAAAGCGCTGGCAACGCGACAGAACGGTAATCGGAACCTTGCGGATTTCCGTGGTCGCGAAGATGAATTTCACATGTTCCGGCGGCTCTTCAAGCGTCTTCAAAAGGCCGTTGAAGGCCTGGGTCGAGAGCATGTGCACTTCGTCGATGATGTAGACCTTGTAGCGCGCAATGCTCGGCCGGTAGCGCACCTGATCAATGATCTCGCGTATGTCATCGATACCGGTATGAGAGGCGGCGTCCATTTCGATCACATCGACGTGGCGGCCGTCCATGATCGCCTGGCAATGTTCGCCAAGCTCGGAAAGCGCGATTGTCGGCCGGTCGATGGTTGCGGTCTTGTAATTCAGAGCACGGGCGAGAATACGGGCCGTCGTCGTCTTGCCGACGCCGCGCACACCCGTCAGCATATAGGCTTGGGCGATGCGGCCGGTCTCAAAGGCGTTGGTCAGGGTTCTGACCATCGGCTCCTGACCGACCATGAGATCGGAGAAATCCTTGGGGCGGTACTTACGCGCAAGAACGCGATATCCGCCGGCGGAAGAATTCGTGCTGGTCGTGTCCGTGGTTTTGTCTTCGCCCATTCTCAACCGTCGCCAGGTTCCTGTTGTTCCCGGGCCAAAAGGCCGGTTGCCGGCCTGTCCAGCGGCCCGAGGCGCATGTCAGCGTCGGCCGGCCCGACAGGTAGTCTGGCAGAGCTGAGCGTGAATTGCGACAGGGAAATGCAAGTTTCAACGCCCGGCTTGACAAGGTGGGAGGCTGGCACGGCGACCCGTGCCGGGCTCGTTAGGGCTGCTTCCTTCCGGACCTGACCCGGTTGGCGAGTGGCTCGTCCACCACCAACCTCCCGCGGCACATATCGGCAATTTGCCTGTTGAATGCAAGCGTTCAGTGGAAAAATCTTTGGGATTGACAGGCCGGGGCCCGCAATGGGGCGAATTGGCGGCTGTTCGGCGCCGCCATATCGCTATTTGCTTGATCGGCTGCCGTCGCAGTGGTTCAATCAATCCAAAGCCTTGGCGAGACGAGCAGGGTCACTGCCGGTCTACCGTTTCCGGGGGGGAGCGGCCGGCGCGAATAAGAACGGGAGTGAAGGAGCGCGAGGGGCATGGAGCGGTTTACAATCAACGAGCGTCTGGCCGAGGACAGCGTTCTCGTCGCCTGTCTCGGGCTCTGTCAGATACGACTTTCACGTGATGCGCGCTGGCCCTGGCTGATTGCCGTGCCGCAGCGTCAGGATGTTGAGGAGATTTTCGACCTTACGCCGCTTGACCAGACCATGCTGACCTTTGAAATCAACGAGGCGGCAGCGGCGCTCAAACAGATGACAGGCGCGGAGAAAATCAATATTGCGGCCATTGGCAATATCGTCCGTCAGCTTCATGTTCATATCGTCGCCCGGTTCGAGGGTGATACAAACTGGCCGGGTCCGATCTGGGGCTATGGCGAGGCCAAGGCACGCGCGCCGGAGGATATGGATGCGCTGTCGCGACAATTTCTGGAGGCTCTGTCGAGCAAATGACACCACTCTTCGAAAATTATGGGCCGCACCGTGATGCGAGTGCGCTGACGGCCTTTGCCGGCTGCCGGATCATTCGTGATTCTGAACATCGTGGAGAAGATGCCCTGCAAAAGGCCGCTGCCGATCCCGAAGCGCGCTTCTTTGCCTTTGCCGATGGCAAGGTCGTGGTCAAGCACGAACGCCAGGTGCTTGACCCCTATTTCGCCCGTTACGAACTGGTTGATCTGTCGCCGGATCGCTCAAGCGCCGTTCTCATCGGCCACGCACCTTCCGGCGCGCCATTGATTTCCATCGATCTTGATCTCGACCCGGCGGCACTGCCGGCGCATCTGAAGGCCACAAGCGCGCGGTCGATGTATTCCGAGGGGCTGTTCGACGAGGCGACGCTCGGCGCTTTCGCGCTGGCCTGCAGCCTGTCTGCCTGGACCCGCAATCATCGTTTCTGCGGTGTCTGCGGTGCGCCGAGCGAGGGGGCAGCCGGTGGCTTTCGCCGGCAATGCACGGCCTGCGGTCATATGATGTTTCCGCGCACCGATCCGGTGGCGATCATGCTGGTGGTGGATGAGGAACGCGACCGTGTGTTGCTTGGTCGCTCGCCGCGCTTCGAGCCGGGGCGCTATTCCTGCCTTGCCGGTTTTCTGGAACCCGGCGAAACTCTGGAGGATGCCGTGCGCCGCGAAACCTTCGAGGAATCGGCCATTCGCGTCGGTCCGGTGCGCTATCACGCCTCCCAGCCCTGGCCGATGCCGCATATGCTGATGCTGGGCTGCTATGGCAAGGCGGAGAGCTTTGACATCACCCGCGATGAATCCGAGCTTGAAGATTGCCGCTGGTTCTCGCGCGATGAACTGAAAGCCATTCTGGAAGACAGGCATCCTGACGGCATCAATGCGCCGCCGGAAGGCGCGATCGCCTATCGGCTGATGCGTGATTTTATCGACTGGCCGGCCTGATCCTTGGCTGGCGCGCGTTGCGGATTTTCGCGCCGCGCGGACAAGGCCTTTTCATATCTAGTAACTTTTTGAAAAATAAAAATAAATGTCCCGAAACAATCAAGGTTCGGGACATTTTTCGTCATGATCTTCTGCGATTTTTGCAACAGGTGTTCAGGGGTGAACGGAAATGGCGAAATTGTCGCTGACGTCCGTAATCGCCTCACCCCTTGCCGGTCTGCCGCATCCATTACGGATGGCTTGCCAGCACGCTTTCAGACCGCCTTCCCGCTTGGAGGTGGTCTGCGCCAGCTTCAGGCTTCCCCCGTTGCCTGGAGCTGGCGTCGCATCGGGTGACCTTCATAGACGCCGAGAATGCGCACTTTTTCGGAAAAGAAGCGCAACTCCTCCAGCGCCCGCGCGACAGCGGGTTCGTCGGGATGGCCTTCAATATCGGCATAAAACTGGGTTGCGATGAAGCGCCCGCCGATCTGGTAGCTTTCCAGCTTGGTCATGTTGATGCCGTTGGTGGCAAAGCCGCCGAGCGCCTTGTAGAGTGCTGCAGGAATATTGCGGACATTGAAGATGAAAGTGGTGACGATCTTCTTGTCCGGGCCGGCGACGGCCCATTTTTCCTTGTCCGACAGGATGACGAAGCGGGTGATGTTGTTTTCCGAATCCTCGACATTTTCCGCCAGGATATCCAGACCGTAAAGCGAGGATGCAAGCCGGGGTGCGAGCGCCGCCATGCTGCGGTCGCCCTTTTCCTGCACCAGCATGGCTGCTCCTGCCGTGTCCCCGGCAATCACCGGGTTCCATTTGTTGCGGCGGATGATCTTGCGGCACTGGCCAAGCGCGTGGATATGGCTGTGAACGGTGCGGATTTCCTCAAGCTGGACACCCGGCAGCGCCATCAGCTGAAAGCGGATCGGCATGAAATATTCGCCGACGATGAACAGGCGTGAATCCGGCAGCTGGTAGTGAATATCAGCGACACGGCCGGCAAGCGTGTTCTCAATCGGGATCATTGCCAGATCGGCATCGCCATTTTCAACCGCCAGGAAAGCATCCTCGAAGGTCTTGCAGGGCAAGGGCTCCATATCGGGATAGACGTCGCGGCAGGCCATGTCCGAATTGGCGCCATGCTCACCCTGGAATGAAATGCGATTGGTTTTGGTGATCATTCCGAAATGTCCCGGTTTTCAAGGATGGCGCGCGCCTTTTCCAGATCCTCCGGCGTGTCGACGCCGAGCGGAACGGTGTTGACGATCTCGACATCGATACGCATGCCATGTTCCAGTGCGCGCAGCTGTTCCAGCTTCTCGCGCTCTTCCAGGAAGGAGCGTGGCAGTGAGACAAAGCGCTCCAGGGCCGCACGGCGATAGGCATAAAGGCCGATGTGATGATAGAGCGGACCTTCACCCCAGGGCGCGGTTGCACGGGTGAAGTAAAGGGCACGCAGACGGTAGGCGCCGATCGGCGCGCCGACAACCTTGACCACCTGCGAGGCCGTCTTTTCGTACTCGTCGGTAATCTCCACGGTCAGCGTCGCGATATCGACGGCCGGGTTTTCAAGCGGCCTGAGCGCTGCACGGATCGTGTTCGGATCAATCGTCGGCAGATCACCCTGTACGTTGATCACCGTCTTGGCGCGGCCTTCCGGGTCAACTTTCTTCAAGGCCTCATAGATACGGTCCGAGCCGGACTGATGGTGCTTGCCGGTCATGACGACCTCGAAGCCGGCTTCGGCGATCACGTTGTAGACCCGTTCGTCGTCAACGGCCACGACCACGCGCGCCATGCCGGCCTCGCGGGCGCGTTCGGCGACCTGAACGATCATCGGCTTGCCGTCGATTTCGGCCAGCGGCTTGTTGGGCAGCCGGGTCGAAGCCATGCGGGCCGGAATGAGAATGATGGTTTCGTCGGAAAGGTTACTGCTCACGGAATGTCTCTTGTTTCTGTGGTCTGAGCCAGGGCGCTTCACGCGCTCCTTGTCCATGGCCGTTGCATCGCTGCATCAAAAGACATAGGTTCTATAAGATTGCAAGGGACACCGGTTGAGGGGCCGGGCGCAAGGGAGCGGGACAGCGATGAATTTTAACCTGAACATGGTGCTGGCGGCGCTACTGGGCACGTTATTCGTGCTCATGTCGGTTTCTTTCGTCTCCGAGGCGATTTTCGACCCGCGCCTGCCGGAGAAGGAAGGCTTTGCAATCGCCGTTCCGGAGGGGATGCAAACGCCGAAAGCAAAGGGACCTGCGGCAACGCCGCTGGCCGAACTGCTGGCCCATGCCAATGCGGATCAGGGGCAGCAGATCTTCAAGCGATGCCAGGCCTGCCATTCGATAGAAAGCGGCGGACCGAATAAGGTCGGTCCCAATCTTTACGGTGTGGTCGACCGGCCGGTCGCCAGCCATCAGGGCTTTGCCTATTCGGCGCCGATGAAGGAGTTCGCCGAAGGCGGGCAGAAACACTGGACCTATGAAAACCTGAATGCCTTCATTACCGCGCCGCGTAAGGATGTGCCGGGTACGGCCATGGGCTTTGCCGGGCTTTCCAGCGACAAGGATCGCGCGGATCTTCTGGCCTATCTGCAGACAGCCTCGGATGCACCCGTGCCGTTCCCCGAGGTGCAGGTGCCGGCCGATACCGCAGCGGCGCCGGCGGGAGATGCGGCTGAAGCGCCGGCAAAAAGCGAATAGGACGCCTCAGAGCCCCAGAATCAGCACCCAGAAGCTGACGGTGAAGACGCCGAGCGCGGTGGTCAGCGTAATGGTTGAGGCGGCGACATTCTTGCCCGTGCCGAACTGGTTGGCGAGCACGAAGGAATTCACGCCGGCAGGCGTTGCGCCGGTCAACACCAGCGCCGCCTTGGCCGCTGGCGGCAGGCCGAGCAGTACGGCGAAGAGATAGACCAGCGCTGGCACCAGCATCAGCTTGATGAAAGTGACGACCGAGAAAAGCCCGACATTGCCCGAGACCTTGTACTGGGTCAGCGTCATACCGATGGCGATCAGCGCCACGGGGGCCGCCATGCTGGCGATCATGTCGATCACGGTCAGCACCGGTCCGCCAAGCTGAATATTGAACAGATGGATCATCGCACCGAAAAACAGCCCGACGACAATCGGGCTCGTCACCAGATTATGGGCAACCGTATAGGCGATCTGGCGCGGCGCGCTGACCGCGCCGCCCTCGCGGCTCTTGGCGTGTTCAACCAGTACGGTCGCCGTGACCATCATCACCGGCATGTGGATGGCGAGCACCAGCGACAGCACGATCAGCCCTTCGCTGCCGACGACGTGGCTGACCAGCGGAATGCCGATAAAGGCGGCATTGGCGAAGGTGCCGGAAAGGCCGATAATAACACCGGAGGCGCGGTCGCGGCCGAAGAAGCGGCGCGCGATCAATGCTGCCGTCGTCCATGAAACGGCGATCGCCGCGAAATAGCAGAGCCAGATCTTCAGCGGCTTGGCATCGGCGAAATTGGCTTCCGCTACGGTGCGCATCAAAAGCATGGGCAGGGCAATTTTGAAGACGAAGCTCGTCAGCATGCCCGCATGGTCGGCCTTGAAATAGTTGATCCTGACGATGGCCCAACCGATCAGAATGAGGATAAAGAGAGGCAGGACGCTATTGACGATGTCTTGCATAGGGAAACTTTCGGGCTCGGGCCTGCTTTGGGAGGGATCACGGCGCAAAAATGCGGGCATAGGTCAGGCGCAGAGGGAAAATGTTCCCACGTTTAAGGGGAGTCAAGCCTTGCTCGCCATCTCGCAGTTGCGAAATCGATTTCGCGGCGCAATATTCAAGCCCGAAGCGCTGCGGCGGGCGGTTGCCGATAGGCCATCAGTGCGGGAAGCGCCGAAAGTAGCGCGGCAACGGCGAGCACGGTGGCGATGCCAGCAAAATCTGCCTGTTCGAAGCTGACAGGCAGGGCGAAGCCGCGTTCGGTCGCGATGCTGTCGGCAATCATTCTTGCAGCGCAAAATCCCGCGCCGTAGCCGAGCAGAATGCCCGTGCCGACAAGCGCAAACAACTCGCTCCAGACAATGGTGAAAACGGCGCCGCGCGGCGCTCCGAAGGCGCGGAGCGCGCCGATCTGGCGGCGGCGCTGGGCGATGTGAATGACGGTCACCATCATCAGCGCTGCGGCGACCAGCAATTGTGCGCCAATGGCAATGGCCGAGAGGACGCGGCGCGCATCCCCCATCGTGGCATAGAGTTTCGTCAGCACTTCGGCGGGAAACACCGCCAGCGTCTCGTGATCCTCGCGATAGGACTGGCGCAGCTTGTAGGCATCGGCAATGGTTTTTGGCTTCACCAGAATGGCAGGCAGGCCCGGTGGTTCGGCGCGGGAAAAGTCTTCATCGAGCGGAGCAGTCGAGTCGATTTCGTGGTGTTCATCCTCATGGGCGCCATCGGCCGGATGATCGGCCTCGTTTTCATGTTCTTCTTCCAGCCCGTGAATATCCCAGACGGCGCGGATCGGCACCATGATGGCACGGTCCCAAGCGGTGCCGGTGAAACCCGCCTTTCCCGTCACGTGATAGGCGAGCTCCGAATGGGTGTGGCCACCATGTTCGATATCGCCATGCATCGGCTTTATTTCAGCGCCGAGCGGCAGGTTGACGGCGGCGCCGATCACGGCCTCACCCTCATGGGCAAACATGCCGCCAGAGATAAAACCCGGCGTTGTTGCGGAAATCAGCGCGCTGGTCGTGCCGACGATCGGATAGCTCTGATAGCTGTCACCGAAGCCGATTGGGGCTGCCCAGTCGACCTGAGGATTGCTGGCAAGATCGGTGAGAACATGACCCGGCATCAACGGCAGGTCTGCGGCTTGCAGAAAGACGGATGACAGTACCAATTGGGTTTCGCTGCCCGGTGCCCCGATGATCAGATCGAATTTCTCAGAGGCGCGGGCACTGCCGAGCCGCAGAGCTCGTTCTGACAGGGTGACGGTAACGCCGAGTGCCGTTGCAAGCGTGACGAGAAGAATGATCACCAGTGATCCGGCCCACAGACGTTTGAGATCGGCGGCAATAAAACGGAGCATGATCAGGGCCTCCATTCGTCGGCGACGATCCGGCCGGTGCGGAATCTGAGACGGCGCTGCATCGGTTCGAGCAGGCGTTCGTCATGGGAAACGACGATCAACGTCGTCTCCCGGCGGGCGGCAAGCTGAAGCAGCAGGCCGGCGACGGCTGCGCCAGCCTCTGCGTCAAGGCTGGCGGTCGGTTCGTCGGCGACAAGGATTGCAGGTTCGCGCAGCAATGCACGGGCAATGGCAACGCGCTGCATCTCGCCGCGTGACATGGTTTCGACCTGCTGGCGGACGCGGGTCAACCCGACGTCGGAGAGAAGCGCTGCCGCGCGATCCCTGAGCGCGGGCGTGAGCCGGTGGCAAAGGCGGGCTGGCAAAAGCACGTTTTCGAGCGCTGAAAGCCCGGAAAAGAGATGAAAATCCTGCATCACCAGGCCGATATTTTCGCCGCGCCAGCGGTCGCGTCTGCTCTCGGAAAGCGTGGCGAGGTCGGTCTCACCCCAGATGGCCTGTCCACCCTTGAGGCGTTCAAGGCCGGTGACGATGTTGACGAAGGTGGATTTGCCCGAACCGGACGGACCGGAAATGGCAACATGCTCGCCGGCGGCAATTTCCAGCCTGTCGATGGCAAGCACCGGTGTTGCAAGGCCTTCAAAGGAAACGGCAATATCGCGAAGTTCAAGGGCGGGCATGGGATGTTTCCAGATGACGGTGGCGGGGTCTAGACCTTCGAATAACGCGCCTCGCGCAGGCGCAGCTGGCTGACAAAGCCGGTGTCGGGATCGCTCCATGAGCCGCGTTCCAGGCGGCCCTTTGCCTCAATCATCTGGTTCGGCTGGACGAAAGTCTGCCGGCGGTCAAGATAGACGACGATGATATTGTCCGGCCAGTCGCTGTCGGTCGAGCAGAAGGGGCAGATCGACATCGGGATTTCCGTCAGTACGAAAAACTGCGCCTCGGCCTTCAGCGGCGGAGCCATGAAGCCGCGGATACGGATCTCTTCCCCGGTGAGTGCCTTGGTCTTGTCGGAATAGGTCATGCCAAGCGGTGAATAGGCACCGTAAATCTCGTCAAAGGCCAGAATCGGCGGTGCGGCAAGGGCAGGGCGGGCGATCCCTGCGATCAAAGCCGCGCCGCTCAGAACAAGCGTCTGCCGTCGCGAATAAAGTACGGGAGAGGTAGCCTTCGTCGTCATCATGGTGTTCCGTCTGGAAATTCAGAAAACCGGGCGGGCGGCCCGCCCGGTTTTCTGAGACAAAGCCTTAATCGGCCTGCTTCTGGCTGGTGCCCAGCGCGAAAGCATCCGCCATCACGCCATAGACATCCGATTCTTCCATATAGCCCTTGAAGCCTTCCGAACCGGGGCCAGTCGACTGCAGAACAACGTCATCGACGGCGTGCACGGCAGTCGAGGCATTCTTCGGAATATTGCCGATCCGCAGCGTTGCGCCGGGAACATCCTTATAGGCGTCATTGGCGACGTAATTGCCGTTTTCATCCTTGACGGTCGGCTCGAACGGGCCATCCATCTTCGGCCCCCAGGTCTCGTAATAATCCGGGAAGTCGGCAGCAAAGATGGCGAGCCGGCGCGAAACATCAACGCTGTCGGGATAGCCATCCTTGTTGGCATCGACATAGTTCGGGAAACCGGCGCTGTCATAGGTCATGACCTTTTCGCGCATGTCATCACCCGGTACGCTGTCATCGATTGTACCGATCAGCGAGACGCCGTGGGTGTGGTCGCCGGTGACAACGATCATCGTGTCGGGATGGGTCTTGGCAAATTCCATTGCCGTACCGATCGCCTTGTCGAATTCGATAACGTCAACGATTGAGCGTTCCCAGTCCATCGGGTGGCTCATCTTGTCGATGGAAGCGCCTTCAACCATCAGAAAGAAGCCGTTGTCATTCTTTGACAGATTGTCGATCGCGACCTTGGTCATTTCCGGCAGGCCGGGCTGATCGGGATATTCCTCGACAGTGCCCTTTTTCAGGAAGGAACGATCGAGTTTCACATCCATATTGCCGGGATGGAACAGACCGAGCAGCTTCGTTGCACCGTCCTGATCTGCGGTGTTCATTTCGGTTGCCGTGGAGACGACGGTATAGCCGGCGTCCTTGAACATGGCGATATAATCCTTGTCGTCCTTGCGCTTCGAGCCGGGCACGTCGGAATTCAGGAAATAGGCAGAGCCGCCGCCGAGCATGACGTCCGGCTGAACCTTGTAGAACATGCCGACGATATCGGCCTTGTCGCCGCGCAGGCGGGTGTGGGAAACGGTCGCGGCCGGTGTTGCATCTTCCAGTTCAGCGGTGGAGACGACGCCGATCGATTTGTCTGTCTGGCGGCGCAGCGCCTCGGCAATGGTCTCGACCTTGGGGTCGTCCTGGCTCGGGGGGGTGCGGTCGGCATAAACGCCAAGTGCGTTTACCCGGCTCTTGTGGCCGGTCATATAGGCCGACATGGTGTTTGCCGAATCGGTGGCGATCGAATGGGTCGACGAGGTGCCGATGAAGGCCATGTGGTCGAGATCATCCATGTTGAGGCGGCCATCGGCCTTGCCCTCGGTCATGCCCTTGGACATGATGCGGGCGGCGGTGCGGTGACCGACGGAAAGACCGTCGCCGAGGAAGAAGATGATGTTCTTGGCAACGGGCTTTTCCGGTGTGCCATAGACCGTCCAGGTCACGGTCTTTTCCTCATCACCTGCCTTGACGGCAACGGTGTAGTCTCCGGCTTCGGCGAGGCTCAGGTCACGCAGGATCAGCGCCGAGCCGAGGCTTGCATCGTCTTTGCCTTTTTCATCGGCAATGAATTCGGCTTCAGAACCGAAGATATCGGCATAAGGCTTGCCGTTGACCGTGACCTCGACCTGATCTGGCGTATAGGTCTGGTCCAGCTCGACCTTGAAGTCGAACGGCGAACCGACAAGAACGGTCGCCCTGTCGAGCGGGTAGATGGTGGCTGCATTGGCGGTGCCGGCGAGAAATGTCGCGGCGGCGAGAAGGGTGAGACGAGCGCGCATGATGACCTTTTCCGGGATGCGTTGAAAATTTGGCTGCGCGGTCTGGTTAGCGCCGTGCAGTGACAGAGGGATGACAGGCCGTCACTGCGCGGCATTGTGTCCTTAAGCGGCGGTCACCCTGTGAAAACGCGGAAGCGAAAGAAGGTTTATCGGCTATGTGCGGGCGGTCTGTGCCGCCAGCGTCTCGCTTCCCGCGCGCGGATCAGACATTTCTCCGCTGCGTATGAGCGGGGGCCGGGTGAATGGCCGGTCTGCCGTCTTTGGCAGCAACAGGAACGCGGCATGGCCGTCCGGGCACACCGCGTTCCAGGGGTTTGAAACTGATTTCATGCTTGCCGAACGGCAAGGCCTGCTCTCGCAATCATGCGCTAGACGACCGTCTCCCGCTTGAGACGGGGTGGCGCCTGTGGGGTGTCGCGGCGGAGAGGCGCGGCATTTCTCATTTCTCTGGCGGGGCCATGTTCGGCCACAGCCTTTCGCGGGATTGCGGCACGGGCCTGTTCGGCCGCGGCAATTCGGGCGGTTCTGGCGCGGGCACTGTTGGCAGCAGCATTTGCGACGGCGGCGAGCTCGAGTTTTTTCCGGCGCGGCACCATTTGCTCGAATAATACCGGTTCTGCGGCTTTGGGTCGGTCGCGATTTGGCTTGACGAGCGGCCTCACTTCGGCGTTTGCAAAGGTCATAATGCGCTCTATCACGTCTTTGACCTTGTCGTCGCTGAGCATCGGATCTGATAGAAACTTCGCTTTTGCCAGGTCCTGCGGTGGTGGCCGGTATCTCGCGGAGTAAGCCGTCGCGTTGTTCACGAAGCTCGTATATGCAGTATCCGCACCATGGGTGCCCGCGGGTAAAACCTGCCCATTCATGTTCTGCGCGTTGCGGTCAATCGGAATGGACGGCTGGTGCCAATGTGAGCGGCTGACGTCGCGCCGTTGAATTTCATTCATGACCTGGGCCTTGAAGTTGCGGTGACCTTTGTCTGGCCTGATGCCGAAATATCTCTGGTGACCTTCTCCGGCGAAATATGCCATCTGCCCTACGGGGAAGGAATCGATCGTGCGGTTTTCTTCCGGTCTCAAGGGGTGCCCCAGATTCATGGATTTCCATTGTTCCGGCGAGGCGAACACGGGTGTATAGCAAATGTGGTTTGTCTGATCCGTCTTTACTGCACCGCCAAGATCAATCAGTTTGACCGTACCGCTATGGCGGTCATAAATTGCATTATCCCCTTTCATGTCTGTGTGGACAAAATTCTTTTCAGCCATGTCGGAAAGGCCCTTGGCAACGCCGCGCAGAAGGAACTGGGTCGCGCTCCAGTATGCTTCGTGCGAGATGATGTTGTGGTCATACAAATACTTGGCACGTGTCTGCAGTTCAGTGAGTGTCGGGCCATCAATATGTTCCATCACCAGTGCTTCGACAGGGCCAAATGCCGCCTCGTGTCCGGGCGGAACGACTCTGGTTCTACCGAAGATTTTGACGATGTTGTCGCTTTGGCCGAGCTTTTGTCCGGTCGCTGCCTCCCTGTCCATCTCAACAACAGCTTTTGCGTCGTTGCGGTGCAGAACTTTGATCGCGACTGGATTGCCGTTATTATAGGGGGTGCCCGAGGCCCTGAAGACCTGGCCAAAGCCGCCTTTTGCGATTGCCTTGCAGTTATTGTTTGTCAGCCTCAGGGCATCCGTCTGGTTGTCTGTACGGGGGGCGACATTTTCCTTGTTTCCCGCGCGTCTGGCAAGCTCGACGAGAGGTCCTCTTGAATTGCAAGCAACCTGACGTTGTGGTTCTGCAGGTGCGTTTCGATGCGGTAATTTTATACCACGAGTTTCGGTTGAGATAACCACAGTTTTTCCTTGCTTGTGACTTATGTGGATATCAGAATACAGGTATAAAATCGAAATAACAATTTTTATTGATTATTATATCCATCAATTTTTCTGAAATATATTATATAAGAGATAATAATATTATGTATTATTATTTCCTCTGGCTAACCGGTGGGGGGTTTTTCCTGTTGCTGGAATAGACGGTGAGGATCGCGCGGAGCACTCCTGGAGATGCTGAAAAAGCGCTATTCAGGAAGGCCAAGGTGGATGTTTCAAAGGGGGGCACACTGCAATCGGAGCGTTCCGGGAGGCGATTGCTTCTGGCAGAAACCGTCCGGCAGCCTCAGCGTTACTGGAGGCTGCAGGATCCTGGCGATCTTGGTTATGTTTCGGCGAAATCGACGGTTTAGCTGTTTAGCGCCGGCCACGCGGCTTCAGGAAACGCCGCTTGCCGTTTTTCAAAGACATGTGCAGCACACGGGTGATGCGCCAGCCGAGGAACAGCGTGGCAAGGCCGGCAGCGACGAAGCCGCTGGCATTGCCGGCAATCTGGGCGACGGCGACGATGTTGTGCGAGAATGTGTAGCCGAGCCCGATATAGATGCCGACCCAGATGATCTCGCCGGCAAAGGCGGCGATGGAGAATATTCGCCAGCGCATGTCAGAAGCGCCAGCGACCGGGTTGACATAGGGGCCGATCATCGCCAGCAGCCAGCGGGTCAGGAAGATTGCCAATGCGCCGCGCTTCTCGGTGAAATCATGGGCCCGCTGTACCATGGCCACGCGTTTCGGACGGTCGCGTGTGAATTTCTCGATCATTGGCCGGCCGCCGAGCCGTCCGACCCAGAAACCGATCTGGTCACCCGCCGTGGCGGCCAGCAGCGAGGCCAGATAAGAAGGGCCGGGGCTCATTTCCCCGGTTGCCACCATCGAGCCGCCGATCAGCATGACAAGGGCAGCCGGTATCGGAATGCCGATACAGGACAACATCACCGCAAGTGCCAGCACCGGCACCCCATAGAGTGGCACCAGCGCCAGGATCTGGTCACTCATGCGGGTGGTCCTTGTCTGCGTCAAGCGCGGGCAGAATCATGATGATCTGCTCTTCAAGCGCGCCGGTGGTGATGCCCTTGTCGCGCGCCAGCTGGTCCAGTGTCTGACGGTGAAAACTGCCGGGCGCCAGATTGAGTTCTGCTGCCAGATCGTCCGGGCTGACATGGTACATCATCGCCACGTGGCCGAGTGTCATCCAGCCCCTGATCTGCATGCTCTGGTGTTCGGGATTATGCCAGTAATAAACGGACAGAATGAATTTAAGGCCGAAGACCAGCGTGAGCAGGGCGGTGACGAGAAATGCGATCGACAGGCCGCGATAGCGTACCCACAGCGTTCTGTACGGAAATGTCATCGCATGCCTCCTGTTCTGTCCCGCCCGATTTTGCCCTGCTTTCCTCCCTCAGGCGAGCGCTTTCAGGCGCGCGGATGCCTTGACGAGGCATTTACGGAATTCCGTCAGGTCGTCAAGTGCGGCTGTCGTTGCATCTTCGGCTGCCGTGAGGATGCCGTGTCGCCGCAGAATACCGCCGTCGACCATGAGGTTTTCGGTCATGTCGCAATCCTCGACCATCATTCCGTCAGGACCACGCAGAAATCCGTCGCTGGCTCGCGTCACCGCGCTGCGATAATAGTCCATCAGCCGGGCGGTATGCCCGTCGGCGATGTTGGAATAGGCAAAGACGGGCTTGTTGAGCGCACACATGAAGCCAACCTCGAAAATGGTGCCGGGATCGGCAGAGATACCGCGAAACGGAGTCAGATTGGCGATGATGGCGTCGGATTCGAGCATCATCTCCTCATCCGAGGCGCTGATGGCCATACCGGTTTCGAAGGGCGTTTCGCAGGGAGGCAGCGGCCTGTCGCCGGGCGAAAGCGGCTCCAGCCCCGCCGCGCGCACCATATCCGCCTTGATCTTGATGATTTCGAGCCCGTTTTCGAAGAAAATTTCCGGACCCGCCATGTAGACTTTCACTGTCATGCTGCCGCCCTTTGGGGTTGAATGGCGGAACGGACAATGCCGTGCCGCAAGGTGAAGCGCAAGCCCACGTCCTGCCGTCGGCTTTCGCGCCCGGGCTCGATAGGGTATGACCCGATCAGCAATATGGCAGATTGAAACGGAGAAGACGGATGGCAGCACAAATCCGCGTCCATAAACAAGACATTACGGCCGAAGATGCCGCCCGCTACACCGGCGCCATCGCCATCGATACCGAGACGCTCGGCCTTATCCCCCGCCGTGACCGGCTGTGTGTCGTGCAATTGTCGCCAGGCGACGGTACGGCCGATGTGATCCAGATTGCTGCCGGACAGACGGCAGCGCCCAATCTCACCGCCATGCTGGCGGATCCGGATCGCCAGAAAATCTTCCACTACGGCCGTTTTGATATTGCCGTTCTGTTTCACACTTTCGGCGTGATGACAGCAAATGTGTTCTGTACAAAGATCGCCTCGAAGCTGACGCGGACCTATACCGATCGCCATGGTCTGAAGGATAACCTCCGGGAAATGCTGGAGGTCGATATTTCCAAGGCGCAGCAATCCTCCGACTGGGCGGCAGAGACGCTGTCGGATGCCCAGCTGCAATATGCGGCTTCCGATGTCCTCTATCTACATGGCTTACGCGACAAGCTGATGGAACGGCTGATTCGCGACGGGCGGATGGATTTTGCCGGCGCTTGCTTCGAATTCCTGCCGACCCGTGCCAGGCTGGACCTTGCCGGCTGGGACCAGAATGACATTTTTGCCCATACTTAAGGGCACGAATAAGTGCTGTTGCATATCGGCAACAAAATCCGCCAAGCCCCTCTTTAAACGCCAGAAACGCGCCACCATATCTGATCCGAACGGCGGGTATTCGCCCGTCGGCTTGAAACGGCCCGCCGCTTGAACTGGGGGTCAATCTCATGGATCGCACCGTTGCTTGATGAAGGACGGAGCGGGAACGGAGGCAGACATGAATGTCGAAAAATATTCGGAGCGCGTTCGTGGTTTCCTGCAGTCAGCGCAGACCTATGCGCTGGGTGAAGGGCACCAGCAGTTCACGCCCGAACATCTTCTGAAGGTTCTGCTCGATGACGAGCAGGGCATGGCCGCGTCGCTGATCACGCGTGCTGGCGGTGATCCCGCCAAGGCGCGCTTCGCCAATGATGCAGCGCTTGCCAAATTGCCGAAAGTGGCTGGTGGTAATGGCCAGGTCTATCTGGCGCAGCCGCTCGCCAAGGTTTTTAACACCGCCGAAGACGCTGCCAAAAAGGCCGGCGACAGTTTCGTCACCGTCGAACGGCTGCTGCTGGCGCTTGCGGTTGAAAAAAGCGCGTCAACGGCGACGACGCTTGCCAATGCCGGTGTCACGCCGAACGGGCTCAATACGGCGATCAACGAAATCCGCAAGGGCCGCACGGCCGACAGCGCCAGTGCCGAACAGTCCTACGACGCTCTGAAGAAATATGCCCGCGATCTGACCGAAGAGGCCAGAGACGGCAAGCTTGACCCGGTGATCGGCCGCGATGATGAAATCCGCCGCACGATCCAGGTTCTGTCGCGCCGGACCAAGAACAATCCGGTTCTGATCGGTGAACCCGGCGTCGGCAAGACGGCGATCACCGAAGGTCTTGCGCTGCGCATTGTTAACGGCGATGTGCCGGAAAGCCTGAAGGACAAGAAGCTGATGGCGCTCGATATGGGCGCGCTGATTGCCGGGGCAAAATATCGCGGTGAGTTCGAGGAGCGGCTGAAAGCGGTACTGAACGAGGTTCAGTCCGAAAACGGCAACATCATCCTGTTCATCGACGAGATGCACACGCTGGTCGGTGCCGGCAAGGCTGATGGCGCCATGGATGCGTCGAACCTTCTGAAACCGGCGCTTGCCCGCGGCGAGCTGCACTGCGTCGGTGCAACGACGCTCGATGAATATCGCCAGCATGTCGAAAAGGACCCGGCGCTTGCCCGTCGTTTCCAGCCCGTCATGGTGGACGAGCCGACGGTGGAAGACACGATCTCGATCCTGCGCGGTCTGAAGGAAAAATATGAGCAGCACCATCAGGTGCGCATCTCCGACAGCGCGCTGGTGGCGGCCGCGACGCTTTCGAACCGCTACATCACCGACCGGTTTCTGCCGGACAAGGCGATTGACCTGATGGACGAGGCCGCAAGCCGCGTGCGCATGCAGGTCGACAGCAAGCCGGAAGCGCTTGATGAACTCGACAGGCGCATCATCCAGCTCAAGATCGAGCGGGAAGCGTTGAAGAAGGAGACGGACCAGGCCTCGAAGGACCGGCTGGACCGGCTCGAAGGCGAGCTTGCCTCGCTCACCGAACAGGCCGACGCGCTGACGGCGCGCTGGCAGTCGGAAAAGAGCAAGCTCAACCGGGCGGCCGATCTGAAGAAGCAGCTTGATGCAGCCCGCAACGAACTGGCGATCGCCCAGCGCAGTGGTGAATACCAGAAGGCCGGTGAACTGGCCTATGGTTCGATCCCGAAGCTGGAGAAAGAGCTGGCCGAAGCGGAGCAGGAAGATCATTCCACGACGGCGGAAGCCATGTTGCAGGAGGTTGTCACCCCCGACAACATCGCCCAGATCGTCTCGCGCTGGACCGGTATTCCGGTCGACAAGATGCTGGAAGGCGAGCGCGAGAAGCTGCTGCGGATGGAAGATGAACTGGCGCAGTGGGTTGTCGGTCAGGGCGATGCCGTTCAGGCGGTTTCGCGCGCCGTGCGCCGCGCACGGGCCGGGCTTCAGGATCCGAACCGGCCTATCGGCTCGTTCATCTTCCTCGGACCGACCGGCGTCGGCAAGACCGAGCTGACCAAGTCGCTGGCCCGCTTCCTCTTCGATGACGAGACGGCCATGGTGCGTATGGATATGTCGGAATATATGGAGAAGCACTCCGTATCCCGGCTGATCGGTGCGCCTCCCGGCTATGTCGGTTATGACGAGGGTGGCGCGCTGACCGAAGCGGTTCGCCGTCGTCCCTATCAGGTCGTGCTGTTCGACGAGATCGAGAAGGCGCATCCGGATGTGTTCAACGTGCTGCTGCAGGTGCTCGATGACGGGCGTCTGACCGACGGCCAGGGCCGCACGGTCGACTTCCGCAACACGATCATCATCATGACGTCGAACCTCGGTGCCGAATATCTGACCCAGCTCGGCGAAAACGAGGATTCGGAAGCAGCGCGCGAGCAGGTCATGGGCGTTGTCCGCGCGGCCTTCAGGCCGGAATTCCTGAACCGCGTCGATGACATCATCCTGTTCCACAGGCTGCATCGTCAGGATATGGGCGCGATCGTCGATATCCAGCTCAAGCGTCTGGAAGCGCTGCTGGCCGATCGCAAGATCACGCTTGATCTCGGGGCTGACGCCCGCGACTGGCTGGCGGACAAGGGCTATGATCCGGCCTATGGTGCCCGCCCGCTGAAGCGGGTGATCCAGCAGACCGTCCAGGACCCGCTGGCCGAAAAGATCCTCGGCGGCGAGATCGAGGATGGCGCGCATGTGAAGGTCAGCGCCGGTTCGGACCGTCTGATCTTCTATGTCAGCGGCAGCATGAAAGATGTCGCTTAAGGGCCGATTTTGCCAAATGAAGGAAGACCGCGCAGCTTTGTCTGCGCGGTCTTTTTGCATCAATGTTAGCGGGCAAAAAAAGCCCCGCCGGACCGCGATCCGACGGGGCGCTATCGCACGACGCTTGCGGTGTCAGGCCCTGATTTCCTGCCGCTGGAAGGCGATATAGGCGATGGCATAAACGATCACCATGGCGGCAATCAGGCCGGCAAGCTCCGGCCAGGCCAGAAGCAGGCTCTGATCCAGCGGCAGCGGAGCGCCGGGGATGGCGCCCTGCATCTGGCTCATGAAGACCAGACCAAGTGACCGTGTTGCCGGGTTGAGAAGCCCGGTCGCCGCCTCGCCGAACAGGGTGGATGGCGAGAAGCGGGAGATCACCTGGGTGATCTCGGCCTGATGAATGGCCGTCATCGGATTATAGGGATCGATGGGGGCGATGATGCTGGCGACACCCGGTGCGATCATGCTCCAGAACAATGTGAAGATCAGCCAGAGCGTGAGGGCGGCAAGTGCCGAGGTGGCCGGCGTTCGGAACACGGTTGAAAACAGCATCGCCACCGCCAACCAGACACCGGAATAGGCAAGGCAGGTGATCAGGAAGGCGAGACCGCGCAATGCCTCCTCGCCTGACGGCGGCAGGCCGAGCATCAGAATGCCCATGCCGGTAACCAGCAGGAACAGCGCAATCAGATTGATGGCGACAACCAGCAATGCACCGAGGAATTTGCCGGCGAGCAGCCCGTCGCGATAGATTGGTTGCGACAGGATACGGCTCATGGTGCGGCGATTATATTCGCCGTTCACCGCGTCGAAGCCCAGCGTGATGCCGACCAGCGACAAGAGAAAGCTGAGCAGGGCGACAAAGGAAGGGAAGGGCTGTTTGGCGAGCGTGAACAGGTTGAGAAAGAGGAAAGGATCCTCGCTCACCGTGTTCTTGATCTGACCGATCGCCGCATAGATCGCGCCGATCGCTGTCAGCACCATCAGCAACATGACCAGATGCATGCGCGGCGAGGTCATATGATCGGCCGCTTCCTTCAGCGCAACAGTGGCGAGCCCCTGAAAGGGTGATCCTTTCGAAGGCTTGTGGCCGGTGCCGGAAAGCACGGCCGGGCTTTGATCGGCAGTGGTGGCGTCAGGCGGCATGGGACACCTCCTCGAAATAGCGGGCATAGACATCGTCAAGGTCGGAGCGGCTGATTGACAGGCTCTTCAGCGTTCCGCCTGCCTCGACGACCGTTCTGGCGACGGCGCTGCGCACATCGCCGGTGGCGTCGATGCGCGTCAGGCCCGACTGCATTGGCGACACGCGGGTGACACCCTCAAGGTTGGAAAGCGTGGCTTCAGGATCGATATCTGCAATCTCAGCCTCAATGACATAGGCGCCACCAAGGACCTGGCTCGCCAGATCCGGGACACGGCCAAGAAGACCGACTTTGCCCTTGTTGAACAGTGCCACGCGGGTGCAGATGGCCTGGACCATTGAAAGAAGGTGCGAGGACAGAACAATCGTCATGCCTTCGCGCGACAGGGTGACGATCAGTTCGAGCAGTTCCTGGGTCGATTGCGGGTCGAGACCCGCCGTCGGCTCATCGAGAATGGCGACCTCGCTGCCCTTGACCAGAAGCTCGGCGATGCCGAGCCGCTGGCGCATGCCGCGGGAAAAGGACGAAACCCGCCGGTCTGTCACGTCGGTGAGGCGCACTCGTGCCATTGCCTGCTCGATCCTGGCGCTTGCATCCTCGGCGCCAATTCCGCCGAGCCTTGCCGTGAAAGCCAGATTCTCACGCGCCGAAAGCTGGTCGTAAAAACCGACTGCATCCGGCAGATAGCCGACCCGGCGCTTGACCTCGAGCGGCTCGCGCAGCGGGTCATGCCCGAGAATGCGTACCGAGCCGAAGGTCGGTTCGGTGAGGCCGAGCAACATCAGGATCGTTGTGGTTTTGCCGGCACCATTGGGGCCGAGCAGGCCGAAGATCTCGCCCCGCCCGATGGTGAGATTGATACCGTCGACAGCGACGGTATTCCTGTAGCGCTTTGTGAGGTTTTCAACCTCGATGACGGGCGCGCTCATCTGCGGCCATACCGGGTGACGGCGGCACCAAGCACGACGACTGCGGCGGCGATCAGGCCAAGACCGGCAATGCCCCACTCGGTGGAGGTGGCAACGGTAACGCGGAATTTCTGGCTGTCATTGACGCCCTGGCCCGCGGCACGGATATTGACGACATAGTCACCGGCAATCGCCTTGTCGGCCGGTGTCATGGCGACAGTGAAATCCTGCGACTGGCCGGGATCGATTTCAGGGGCAGAGGCTGGCGTGGTGGTGATCTTCCAGCCATTCGGGGCAGAGGCTGCGACCTTGACATCCTGAGCAGGGGCGGAGCCGGAATTGGCGACTGTGAAGTTGAAGGTCTGCTCCTTGCCGGCTTCGGCACGGCCCGAAAGCAAGCCGTCCTTGGCGGAAAGTGCGATTTCGGGCTGGCCGCTGACATCAAGTTCCAGCTGGGTCTTGCCTTCTGTCTTCGAGCTTGCGGCACTGATGACCACCGGATACTGGCCGGCAGATGCACCGCGCGGCGGCTTTACCGAAACCTTGATGGTCTTGGATTCACCAGCCTTGAAGGGCAGGCTGGTCAGTTCCTGGCTGCCATATTGTTCCTTGAACACCGTGGTGAAGCCGGGCGGTGCATCGGCGACGAGGTTCAGGGTTGCTGCTTCCGCGCTGTCGTTGTCGATGGTGACGTCATAATCGAAATTGGACGTCGGCGTGCCCTTGAGAGCCGGAAGCTTTGCCGACAGATCGATATGGTCGGGTTCACCCGCAGCTAGCGTCATGGCGATCGGCAGTTTCAGGATTTCGCCGCTATCGGTCTTGCCCTCAACAGTAAAATGATAGGTCCCGGCCTTGGCATCGCCAGCCGGGGACACCTTGAGCGTGACGTTCTCGCTCTTGCCCTCGGCCACCATTGCGGCGTTGACCGGCTTGCCCGAACCGTCAAATTCGGCATTCCAGCCGGCGGGAAGTCCCGAAACATCGAAATTGACCCGGGCAGGCGGGAGGTTGGAATTGGTGAGCGAAAGCTCCATCGAAGCGTCTTTGCCGAGACTTTCCGTGATCGCGGGAAAATCCGTGGTCAGCCACAGGCCGGTCGGTTGCATGTTGTCGGCCATCGCCGTGGACGCAAGCATGAGTGTACCGACGGCTGTGGCCGCCAGCATCGGGCAAAACTTATTCATCGCTTCTTCCCCTTCTTCTGGTGAAAGCGTTTGGATCTGATGCCATGGCGTTTCTGACTGCGACGTCGCCCGGAATTTACGTGACGAGATTTTGGCGAAAGTCCGGCCACAATATTAACAAGTGTTCATCTTGATCGGTGCGGGAAGACGCGTTCCGCTCACAAAATCAATTGTTTCAAGGGGTGGGGGCGTTCAAATAAAGTGAGGTTGCGATTATTAAATTCTGGCAATCTTTGGCCATAATCGGGAAACAAAAAGATAAAAACAGGTTTTTGGCACAGGTCTATCGCGCGAAGGCGCGGTTGAGACCGTCTTTAGCTGTAAGATATTTCTGTCGTGCCGGGGGCAGAACTGACGACGGGATCAGCGGCTGGCGAGTTTGTTGTCACTCTGATTGCCGAGAAGGGCGTCAATCCGATCCCGTTCGGCATCGAAGCGGACCAGCGCATCGCCGGTCAGCGGGTCGGCATTGGGGAAGCGGACCTTCATCGGGTCCACCTTCGTGCCGTTAACGATGACTTCATAATGCAGGTGTGCGCCGGTAACGAGGCCTGTTGCGCCCACACGACCGATCACCTGACCCTGTTTAACCTTCACGCCGGGCTTGACCCAGGACTCGATCTTGCTCTGGTGATTATAGGACGTCTCATAGCCATTGGCGTGGCGGATGATGGTCTGGTTGCCATAACCGCCGCCATCCCAGCCGGCCTTTTCCACGACACCATCGCCGGCGGCGATGATCGGCGTACCGACCGGAGCGGCCCAGTCGACGCCGGGATGCATGCGGGCATATTTGAGCACCGGGTGGCGGCGCATGCCGAACCCTGAAGTGAAGACGCCGTTGGGGACGGTCTTTCGCAGCAGGAATTGTTTGATGCTCTCGCCATTCTGGTCGAAATAGTCGACCTCGCCGGTTTTCGGGTCGCGGTAGCGATAGAGCCGGATGTCATTGTCGGCGATGCGTGCGTCAATATAGAAAAGTTCCGATGACGCGCTGGCCCGGCCTTCGGGGTCTGCGTCCGAGAAGAACAGTTCCATATGATCGTCAGGACCGGCCGTTGCCTGTAGATCCACCTTGCTGGCGAGCAGGCTGATCAGTTCCGCGATCATGTCGTCCGTCAGGCCATAGGAGAGGGCTGCACGGTATATGCCGTCATAGACCTTGACGGGCTTTTGCGACGTCCCGATGATAAAGTCATCAGGGCTGTTTGCCGCATTGGCAACGGCCTCTGAAAGAGCCGGTTCGGTTCCGCGTACAAACTGGTTCTTGTCATTGAGCGCCATGGTCAGGACGTGCCGGTTTTTTCGGTAGAGGCTGACGCGGGCGACGCGCACATTCCTGCCGAAACGGATAAGGCCTATCCGCACAACATCGCCTTCAGCAAGCTGCGATGAGCTTATCTGGGTTTTGAACATCCTGGCGATGTCATCGGCTTGTTGCGGTGGATAGCCGGCCGCCTTCAAAAAGGTACTGGCGTCGATCGGTTGCCGGACGGCCAGGACGTCATCGCTGAAATCCTGGGTGATGACCGTCTGGAGCGGGCTGACCGATACGTTTTCATTGACGACATGAGCGGCAAGGCCGGGCGCGATCGCCGTGACACTTGCCGGAACCGGATCAAAACGGTCGGGGTCGACATAACCCAGCATCGATACGTCGTCAGCAGCATCACTAATGGCATTCTCGTTCTGCGTGATGACCGCGGCGATGTCGTCCTCACTCATCGAGCCAGCGAAGGGCATATCGCTTCCCGAAAGCGGGAAGTCCACGGTCTTCAGCTCGACCTCACCTTCAACGTCGGCATCGTAGATCACGTCACCGCTCGAGGCAGAGGGTGTCTTGTTGCCGGTGGAAAAGACCGCGAAAGGATCAAAGGCAGGATAATCCGGGATATCGCCGTAGTTGGCGGCGAGTGCCATCTTCACTTCGGAAAAAGGCTCGTAATGAATAACATCGCGATCAGCCTGTTTCACCACGGTCGGCACGTTGATAATGCGCTTGTTGGACGGTTTGGCATAGACGGGAATGGCAACGAGCCGATTGCCACGCGTTTGGCCATTGCCATCAATTTCCGCATCCGGGATGCGGGATTTTGCAAAGGCGGCCGCAGGCGCGGCAAGGCGTTGCCGTCCGTCAACGGCGGCCGAAAGGGCAACAGCCATCAGGACCGTGCTGGTGACGCCCGTCAGGCAGGCGCCCGCCAGCCAGCGCAACGAAATTTCACGCCGATCCGGAACACGGCGCCCGTCAGCAAGGATGGGCCGCTGCGTGCCGAAAGTACGGACCGGATTCTTCTTCTTTTTCATTTAGCTGCCGTCTTGTGGCCAGTCATTCGAACAGGATCGATTGACGCCCCATTTGCCTAAAATAACCCTGAAAGTCAAACCGCATGGCTTGCCAGGCCCATGCGACCGCCCATGCCGGGCCCCCGATAATTCCATATAACGGGCGATCACGCGCGCGCAATCTCTATACCAACCCAAAAAGAGGATGCCAAAAAGGCGGTTTGAAGGCGAGCTTCTTTTTTTGCTCCCGACATCCACAGTCAGATGAGCCAGGCGAGGGCCAGGCAAGCGGTTCGCCGCTGCTTGCGTAAACGTCAATAGCGGGCTTTACATGACCGGGATCTCAAAAATAAGATTTAAAACCAATGCGTTATTCGATTTTTAGGAAAAAGTTTGGAATATGCGTTGACGGTATTGGTTAGGTAGGTCTATAAGC
>NZ_VHLG01000052.1 GCF_006516955.1 Martelella alba | reverse complement strand
TCCAGCAGTGGCGGCCTGATCTCCGGCCTCGATGTCGACATGGAGGGCGGTACCGGTGACACGCTGGTGGTCGAAGGCGATTTCGCCGGCAGCTGGGGCGTGGATGTCCATGCGGCCACGCTTCTTCCCAACACGAGGGCCGATTTCCTCAAGGTCGAGGGCACGGATCTTTCCGATATCACCGTGCTGTCATCGCTGATCTATGACTTCACCGATGTGACGACGGATAGCGATGGCTGGGCAGGCTTTTCGGTCGACAGCGCCCATTTCACCGATACCGGCCTGTCGCTCGGCAAGAATGCCTCTGAGGTTTCGCGCGGGTTGCAGGAGGTCTGGGATCGCCTTTCGGCGGGCGAGACAGCTTCTGCCACCGCATCCGACGAGATCACCATCGGCCAGATCTTCGGCTCCTTCCAGCAGTCAACCAATGACAGCCTGTCCGACGATCTGCAGAAGCTCGCCTCGCAGACGGCAGCCGCCGGTGTGGCGCTGTCGCCCGCTTCCGCCATTGCCGCGGCCAACAGCGTGCTTTCCTGCCCCGCCTTCGAGGGCGACGGGATCATGCTGACGGATGGCTCCTGTGTCTGGGCCAAGGGGCTTGGCGGCAGCACCATCCAGCAGCCGACCGGCGATCAATACGGCTTCACCCGCTCCATGGGCGG
>NZ_VHLG01000051.1 GCF_006516955.1 Martelella alba | reverse complement strand
CATTTTAAGGGAAAATGTCAGGAGTTATTCACAAGATCGGAGAAGCCCTTCACATGGGAGGAGGGCAAAAGGAGGAGGACAAGCACAAGGGTGAGCACCATAGTGGGGACCACCACACTACTGATGTTCACCATCAGCAGCAGTATCACGGCGGCGAACACAAGGAAGGCTTGGTGGACAAGATCAAGCAGCAGATCCCCGGTGTCGGTACTACTGATGTTCACCATCAGCAGCAGCAGCAGCAGTATCACGGCGGGGAACACAGGGAGGGCGAACACAAGGAGGGCTTGGTGGACAAGATCAAGCAGAAGATCCCCGGTGTTGGCGGCGGCGAGGGCGCCGCCCACGGTGAAGAGAAGAAGAAAAAGAAGAAGGAGAAGAAGAAGCACGAGGACGGACACGAGAGCAGCAGCAGCAGTGACAGCGATTAAATTAATGAACTTTTATGTGACGCATCAACATCAGCATCATCATCCATCATCTTAGATTTATTCTATAATAAAAATTGGGTGTGTGTGTGTGTGTGTGGTCACAGTAAGAGCTTGCTGCTTTATTTTTGGGGTGTCTCCTCAAGGTGGTGTTGTGTTTAAATTATTATTGCTTTTGAGAGACTCTGTTTTTTTTTTATTTATTTTGCCCAGTCAGTGTGTAATTTGCCTTTTGTCAATGTGAATTTCCATTATCAATTATATTAT
>NZ_VHLG01000050.1 GCF_006516955.1 Martelella alba | reverse complement strand
GGCATTGCCAACTTAATTTGGTCAGCCCGATTGTGTTCCCTTTTTTGCGGAT
The DNA here is from genome assembly GCF_006516955.1 of Martelella alba. Taxonomy (GTDB): domain Bacteria; phylum Pseudomonadota; class Alphaproteobacteria; order Rhizobiales; family Rhizobiaceae; genus Martelella; species Martelella alba. Next base: position 759 of record NZ_VHLG01000050.1, on the reverse strand, counting down.
TTCAGGCGTTCATCTCGCCGGCGTAGTCCTGCCATAGTCTGAATGCATCTGCCCTTGCGTGCCGGTATGAGGCGGCCGCCAAGGTGTATCGACGGAGCCGGAAGATCGTGTTGATCTGATCGTGGGCGGATAGAAACCGTTGAGCTTGCCGAGGCGACTTGAAACGGCCCATGATCTTCTCCCGTTTCCGGGTCGGACGATGGGAATTCTCAATCCTGTTGTTCAGCCCCTTGTGAGCGCGATGATAGGCATCCGGCGCCAGCGCTTGAACCGGCTTGGCGTAGCTGCGCAATTTGTCGGTCACCACCACTCGGGGCTGGCCAAACTGCTTGACCAGCGCACCAAAGAAACGCCTGGCCGCCTTTGCATTTCGGCGAGGTTGAAGCAGAATGTCGAGCACGTCTCCGTTCCCGTCAATTGCCCGCCACAGCCAGTATTTCACACCGCCAATGACAATCAGCGCTTCATCCAGATGCCACTTGCTGTTGGGTTTTGGCCGATCCCGGCGAATGCAGTGCGCGAAATGCTGGCCAAACCGATTCACCCATTTGCGGATCGTTTCCCGGCTGACAAAAATACCCCGCTCCGCCAGGAGGTCTTCAACATCCGCCGTACTCAGCGCAAACCGATGATAGGCCCAAACTGCATAAGAAATGATCGCACTGGGAAAACGGAAGCCCTTAAGGCGCGGCAAATCGAGACGCTCAGACATCTCAACGACCTACCAAATCCAGGTGGGAGCAACAAGTTGGCAATGCC
>NZ_VHLG01000049.1 GCF_006516955.1 Martelella alba | reverse complement strand
GTGCTCTGCCCCCTTTAAACTGGACCAGATTTGGTTAGAGTTTTCCGGTGCATTTTCCCGGCTGGGAAATGAGCGGAAGACGATGAAGGCATCGCAGTTTTCGGACGCCCAGAAGGCGTTCGTCTTGAAGCATGGCGACGAGGGTGTGCCCGTTGCGGAGATTTGCCGCAAAGCGGGGATCAGTCAGGCGACCTACTTCAACTGGAAGAAGAAGTATGCCGGCATGTTGCCGGCGGAGATGAAGAAGCTCAAGCAGCTCGAGGACGAGAATGCGCGTCTGAAGAGGATCGTCGCGGACCTGACCCTTGATCGCGAAATGCTTCAGGATGTTATCCGCCGAAAACTCTAAGGCCTGCTCGGAAACGGGAGATGGTTAGAGGCATGTGCCAGGATTGGGCGATTTCAATCCGGCGTGCCTGTGGGGCTCTGGACTTCGATCGATCGACCTACCACTACACCTCTCGCCGCTCCGATCAGGCCGGTCTCGAACGACGCATCCGCGAGATTTGCGAAACGCGTGTGCGTTATGGCTATCGCCGTGTGCAAGTGCTCCTGGAGCGCGAGGGATGGCGCACGAACATCAAGCGAACCTACCGCATTTACAGGGACTTGGGCTTGCAACTGCGGAACAAGACGCCAAAACGTAGGGTCAAGGCGAAGCTACGGGAGGATCGGCAAAAGGCGAATGATGTCTGGGCGATGGACTTCGTGCATGACCAACTCGCGACCGGCAAGAAACTGCGTGTTCTGACCGTGGTCGATACTTTCTCGCGCTATGTTCCGGTTCTTGATCCGCGACACAGCTATCGCGGTGAAGACGTGGTGCAAACGCTCGAACGGATATGCCGCCAGGTGGGCTATCCGAAGACGATCCGTGTCGACCAGGGAACGGAGTTTGTGTCACGCGATCTCGACCTATGGGCCTATGCCAGGGGCGTAATCCTGGACTTCTCACGTCCGGGCAAGCCCACTGACAATGCCTTCATCGAGGCTTTCAACAGCCGCTTTCGGGCGGAGTGCCTGAACCAACATTGGTTTCTGACCCTTGCGGATGCCCGCGAAAAGATGGAGGATTGGCGTAGGGACTACAACGAGGTTCGGCCACACGGCGCAATCGGCAACAAGGTGCCGATCGCGCTCATGAATTCGGGAGGCTCAACCAGCCCGCCTCCCTGAATGAAAGCCGGAAAACTCCAGCCTCCGCTGGTCCAGAAACCTGGGGCAGTTCAAAAAACGCCCAGGCTCTAATCGCAGCCGGATGAAAATTCAGTGGCAGGTCA
>NZ_VHLG01000048.1 GCF_006516955.1 Martelella alba | reverse complement strand
CTTGGCTCTTCGCTTTTCTGTCCGAGCCTCATACTCAAATTCATCCATGAACCAGCCCTGTGAAACCAGCTTCAGGCAATAGAAGCAGTGGGTTTCAAGTGGGCGTCACTGCGGGCGTCGTAGCCTGCTTTCAGGGTTTGCGGGTACTCCTCACGCACTGAGGCGCACGAACGGCATAAAAAGTTGGCAGGAAAGTACGAGCATGGATGTTGAAATCAAGGTCACAGTCACCGCCCCGGACGGCACATCCCACACCGACACGATGGGTAAGCTCACCAAAGGGTTCGAAACGATCGGCGAAATCGGACTGAGCATTGACGAAAGCAAGACGCTTCTGCTGAATATCCAGCAAAAGATTGTGGACGCGCAGTGTGCAGCCTTTTGCGCCGAGCGCGCATATTGCCAGTGCTGCGGTCGAAAACTGCGGTGCAAAGCGCATCGACAAGTCAGATACCGCACGGTTTTCGGCGACGTCGGTATCGACAGTCCCCGTTTCTACCATTGCCAATGCCACGATGGACCGTCCAAGACCTTCAGTCCCCTAACCGAGCTTCTGCCCGACCACATTGTCCCAGAACTGCTCTGGCTGGAAACGAAATGGGCATCGTTGGTGTCTTTCGGGGTGACAGCTGACATTCTGAAGGATGTCTTGCCCGTTGATAAAAACCTCAGTCCGGACAGTATCCGCCGACATTTGGGGCGGGTGGCGGGTCGAATGGAAGCCGATCTGGCTGACGAGCGCTTCAGCGTCATCAGCACCAACGCTCATCAGCGGGCAAAACGCCCCAATCCGGAAGGACCGATTACGGTCGGAATTGATGGCGGTTATGTTCGATCCCGTGATGTCGGCCAGTTGCATTTTGAGGTGCCGGTGGGCAAGTCGATCCCGACAAATCGGCCCAGTCGCTACCTGGGCCTCGTTCAAAGCCATGATGTCAAACCGAAACGGTGGCTGCATGAAGTGCTGAAAGATCAGGGCTGGCAGGAAAACCAGATGGTAACATTCATGACCGATGGCGGCGATACAGTCATCAAAATGGCCCGCCATATGGCGCCAGCCTCGGAACACATCCTCGACTGGTTTCATATCACCATGCGCATCACGGTGATGCTGCAATATGTGAAGGGGCTGGCTCACAACAATCCAGAAGAAGCTGAGGTTATCTCCCGCCTGCTCCGCCAAATCAAAGGCTTCCTTTGGCACGGCAAGCCACATGACGGCCAGACAATAATCTCAGATCTGTTCGTTGAACTGGATGAGATCGAAACCAACTACTCGAGCTTCAAGGCCTTGCGCAAATCCGCCGCCGAATTCGAAACCTACATTGTTAACAA
>NZ_VHLG01000047.1 GCF_006516955.1 Martelella alba | reverse complement strand
TCCATGGTGAGTGGCTCCTCTCAAGGTTCAGCAAAACCTATTTTGGCACATTCGATGCCGTCGGAGGGCGCCATCCACTACATCACGTTAACTGGCGTCGGAACAAGATTTGCTAAATATCGTACGAGCCCTTTATCAACGAAAGACAGCCACTGTTGATTTGATGGTGATGCCGCCAGGGGGGCTTCGGCGCATTTGGCGTCCGGTTGCCGAACGGAACACCTGCAACAATTGCAGCGCGGGTGGCACGCGAGACCACAGAACCTTCAAGCTTTCCTTGCCATTTCGGTTCTTTCGTATCGCTTGGCCTGAAACGACACGCTGCGACCAGCGGAAGCCCATTTCATGGAAATACAGATCGGCAAGTTCTGGGCTGATGTGATGAAAAACGCCGGCGATGGTGCGGCGGACCCGGGCATTGAAACCTTCAACTGAATTTACATGCACCTGATCCCGCACATATTCACGACTGGAATGATTGACCGTCTCGTGCTCGGCAAAGCTTTCGCCAATCGCCATAAATGCTTTGGCTTCATCACTCATCAGATGAGAACCGAGCTCGACTTGTGTTGCGACCGCGCCAACGGCTGCACGTAACGATAGGCCTGAAACGGTGGATGCACGGGCATCGCCAGCGGGTGAGCCTGGAGCAGCAGCATCAGGTCGCTGTACAATCGCGACAACCGGCGTCTTTTCCGTCTTCTTCTGCCCTTTTCGGCCTCGCCCTGACGGTGGTTTGTCCGGTTGTTTTCTCGGTCTGCCACCGAGATAGAAATGATCAATCTCAACCGTACCGTCGAGCATGTTTTCGCGCGCCACCATCAGACGAAGCGCATGTCCGATCCGCCAAGCGGTGGGCTGACTGACCCCAAGTGTTTCAGCGAGGCGCACCGATGACATTCCTTTGTCGGATTGCAACAGAAGCCACATCGCCTTGAGCCATGTGCCCAAAGGCAATTTAGTCGAATGCATCGGGGTGTGCGTTGTCACTGTGAACTGGAACCGGCAATCGCCGCTGGAACATTGATAAAGGCCTGGCCGTGCACGGCGCTTGCCTACGTCCCGGCCAGCGATTGCAATGGAGCGCCTGTAGCCACAGGCAGGGCAAACCCTGCCATGCGGCCAGACCATGCTTTCCAACAAACGACGGCAATGGTCTTCGTCCCGGAATGCCAAGATCATGTCTTGAACTGTACGAATATTGGAAAGCGTGGCCAGTATCATTTCGGACATATTGATCTCCCGCAATTATCACGAAGAGAATCGCATCGAATGCAATATGCTACAAGGTTTTTGCTGTCTTTGGTTGATAAAGGCCGCGTACGATTTCGCACAGTTCTTGTTCTGACCCCATCTAGACTTTGGTCCG
>NZ_VHLG01000046.1 GCF_006516955.1 Martelella alba | reverse complement strand
GTTGTCATGTCTGGATGGCGCCCGTTTGGCAAGGTGATTTTGTCTGATGTTTAGCTTTGCGGGTCGGGTGCAGTCATGTCTCCGGCCTGTTTATGCGGCGCGAAGTGACCGCTGGCCCTGATGTTTTCCACCTGAACCGATCCCTATCACATTATCGCGCTTTTGATGCGCAAGACAACGCCACGGGTTCTTCGGTTCGTGCGGTCCATTCCGCTTTGCTGTCACATCATACCATGGTCACTCCGCCAACTGTGTTGCCCCGCAAGGCAAGTCTTGTTCGCTCCTGGATGCCTACACTGAAGCTGTCCCTCGGTGATCCGGCACGAAGTCCCGCTGGAATTGTATATTCCGCGCCATGATCGCCCAGGCAATGCGGGCAATCTTGTTTGCGAGGGCGACCGCAACAAGCTTGAAGGATTTCTTCGCCAACAAGGTTCGCGCCCAGTCCGCCAGCGGGGATCGGGCCTTGCCATTTTTCATCCTGTAAAGTGCAGCATGTGCTCCAACCACAAGAAGTTTGCGCAAGCGTCTGTTGCCCATTTTAGAAATGGAACCCAGCCTTGGTTTTCCACCCGTTGAACGCTGCCTGGGCACGAGGCCTAGCCAGGCTGCAAACTCTCGCCCGCCTTCAAATAGATTTGGGTTCGGTACGCTGGCAGAAAGGCAGGTGGCGATGACGGGACCAATTCCGGGAATTGTCGAAAGCCGAAGACTGACATCATCGTTACGATGCGCCGTAAGGATCGCCTTGTCGAGTTTTGCGATCTGCACCTCGATCTCTATCAATGTTGTCGCCAGCGGTCTGAGAGCAATACGAACGGCTCGCGGAGCGTATTGTTCATCATCGTCCAGAATGGCTATTAGCTGCCGTACATTGCGAGCTCCCTGTGCCGCAATAATGCCAAGTTCAGCGAAATGACCACGCAAGGCATTGATGAGTGCCGTCCGCTGAGAGATCAGAAGTTCGCGTGCGCTATGCAGCATCAATGTCGCCTGCTGATCCTCACTCTTGACTGGGACAAACCGCATCGATGGGCGCATAACGGCTTCACAAATTGCTGCGGCGTCTGCAGCATCGTTCTTCTGTCGCTTCAGATATGGCTTGATGTAGTTCGGTGGAATCAGCCGCACCTCATGGCCAGCAGCTATCAACATCCGCGCCCAGTGATGAGCTGTCGCGCAGGCTTCCATACCGATCAGACAGGGAGCAAGCTTCTCAAAGAACGGCTGCATCTGCCCGCGTCGCAGCGGCTCGCGCAGGACAATCTGCCCGCTCGCATCAATTCCATGAAGTTGGAAAACATTCTTTGCGATATCGAGTCCAATGGTCACAATCTTATCCATGGTGAGTGGCTCCTCTCAAGGTTCAGCAAAACCTATTTTGGCACATTCGATGCCGTCGGAGGGCGCCATCCACTACATCACGTTAA
>NZ_VHLG01000045.1 GCF_006516955.1 Martelella alba | reverse complement strand
GGCCGGACGGCGGCGCGGGCTTTGGCGGCGATCAGATCACCGAAGAGCGCAAGGCCTTTGCCGCCTATCTCTCCCGTGGCGATGCCCTGCCGTCCGATGAGCGCAAGGCTCTGACGGTTTCGTCTGATCCGGGCGGCGGCTATCTGGCACCGGCAGAGATGGCGGGCGAGTTCATTCGCGAGCTTCATGAGTTCTCGCCGGTCCGTTCCATCGCAACCGTGTCTTCGACCGGCGCGCCGTCGGTGATCTATCCGAAGCGCACCGGCATCACCAATGCCACATGGGGCGGTGAGACACAGGAACAGACGGGATCGGAACCCGGCTTCGGTCAGGCGGAAATCCCGGTCAAGGAACTCAAGACCTATGTCGATATCTCGAACCAGTTGCTGGCTGACAGTGCCGGGCAGGTGGAGCGCGAGGTCAATCTGGCGCTGTCGGAAGATTTTGGCGTCAAGGAAGGCTCGGCCTTCGTCAACGGCAATGGTTTGCTTCAGCCCGAAGGTTTTATGAGCAACGCCGATATCAAGACCATTGCTAATGGTGCCGTTGACCGGATCAGCGGGGACGCACTGATTGCGCTTCTCTATTCGCTGCCCGCGACCTACCGCAATCGCGGCACATGGGCGATGAACGGCACGACGCTTGGCTGGCTGCGCAGCATTCAGAACGCACAGGGCGACTACATCTGGCAGCCCTCGCTTCAGGCAGGCCAGCCGGAAACGCTGCTCGGCCGTCCGGTGGTCGAAATGGTCGATATGCCGGACATGGAAGAGGATGCCTGCCCAATCATCTATGGCGACTTCTCGGCCTACCGCATTGTCGACCGGATCGGCCTTTCGGTTCTGGTCAATCCCTATCTGCTCGCCACCACGGGCCTGACCCGCATTCACGCGACCCGCCGTGTCGGTGGCCGTGTGCTTCAGCCGGCGCGCTTCAAGAAACTGAAGATGGCCGCGAAGTAAGCGCCGGACACGGAAAGGAACAACAAACATGCGTGATCTTAAGAACAATATCGGCATCCGGCAGGCTCTGGCCCCTGCCGTCTTCACTGCGGCGGCGGTTGGCCCGGTGCTGGATCTTCTCGGCTTTGGCTCTGCTGCAATCGCAGTGACGACCGGGGCGATTGAAGCCGATGGCGACTTTGCCGTCAGCCTTCAGGAGAGCGACGACGGCGCGGCATTCACGGACGTTGCTGCCACCGACATGGACGGAAGTTTCCCGGCAAGCCTGGCTGAAGCGACCACCGTCAAGGTCGGTTATCGCGGCAATTGCCGTTACCTGCGGCTTGCCCTTGCCAAGGCTGGCGGCACGTCGATTGCGGTCTCGGCCGTTCTGATCACCGGTAACGCTTGCGAGCGCCCGGTTAGCTGATCGGGGGATTGTTTGACGGCGCTGCGATCCGCCGAACACCGGAAAGTCACCTGCCTTCCCCCGACCGCTTTGCGGCTTTGGCGGCCTTGCAGGGTTCAAGGTGACACGGTCGCGTCTTC
>NZ_VHLG01000044.1 GCF_006516955.1 Martelella alba | reverse complement strand
CACAGAAGGGTAAATAGGTGGCCGGGTTTTACTCCGGCGCAGCAGGACTATCCCGCCGCTTCCGTAGCCGACTTTTGCACCGCCGCTCTCACAGAACCAGCCTTCATGCGATTTTTGATCGAACAGCACGACCTGCCGCATCCAGCGACGGACAAGACAGCCGCGACGCGAGTGCGGTCGATACTCTCCATTACAAGCCGCAGTCAATTGAACACCGATTCCGCTGCGGCAGCTCGATGGCGCGAGATGGTGAAAGAGTTTGACGCATGGAGAATCAGAGGATGAGAAAAAGAGTAAGGACAAATAGATGAGCCGGCAAACCACTCCCTTTACGCAAGGTGCTGTGAAGCGCGCTATTCTTGCCGTCAAGGCGGCTGGAATCAATGTAAGAACCATCAGCGTACGCCCCGATGGTACTGTCGTGATCAATGGAGAAAATGGAGATTTCACCGAGAAAATGCTGGAAGAAAGCAGAAACGGCTATCTCTGATCATGAATATGTCACGCAAACGCTACCAATACGTCCAAAAGGAAACGAGCCGCCACGGGAGAACCGTATGGTATTTTCGAATCGGCAACGGTAAACGCACACGGCTACATGGCGAATATGGCTCAGACCAATTCGTAGCCGAATGGCGAACTCTTGTTGCAAGCGCAGAAACGACGATGCCAGACCAAGCATCAAAGAATACGCTTCAATGGCTGGTGGATCGCTATCACGAAAGTGCTGCCTTTAAAGGTCTCGCACCATCCACACAGCGTATGCGAAAAAACATCTTGAAATCAGTCTGCCAAACAGGAGGCAAGCTGGTGTTGACGCAAATTACCCGCCAAACAATAGCCAGTGGCCGAGACCGCCGTGCAGATACGCCACATGCAGCAATCAACTTCATGAAAGTGATGGGTTATCTCTTCGAGTTCGCAGTAGATGCAGGATACATGCGTTCAAATCCTGTGCGCGGCGTCAAGCGTCCGAAAATCCGCAGCGAAGGTTTCATGCCTTGGACCGATGACGACATTCGTGCCTTCTATGAGAAGCATCCTCTCGGCAGCATGGCGCGACTTGCGATAGATCTCTTTCTTTGGACCGGCCTACGCCGGGGAGACATGTTTCGCCTTGGGCCTCAGCACATCAGGGATGGCGTGATAGAATTTCGCGCAAGCAAAAACGCGAAGATGGTCTATATCGAGATTTCACCATCGTTGGCGCGTTCACTGGACGCCTGCGAAACGCATCACCTCGCCTTCCTGACGACTCCTGTTCACGGTCGCCCATTCAAAAGCGCTGCTTCTTTTGGCAACTGGTTCGGCAAAATGTGCGCTGAGGCTGGAATTTCGCCTCGTGCTCACGGACTTCGAAAGAAAGGTGCGATTGACCTGGCTGAACTTGGCGGAACAACCGAAGAACTGAAAGCGCGATTTGGCTGGAAATCTGACGCTATGGCTGGCCTATATACCCGCGAAGCGGACCGTCGCCGCCTTGCAAAACAGGCATCAAAAAAACTAAACGAGAACGCGCTATCCCCGCACCTTTACCTAAAATCCCCGCACCCTAAAAAAAACAATTAATAAGCAATCACTTAGGGATTAATAGCAAAGTAATGGCGACCCCTGCAGGATTCGAACCTGCGACCGTCGGCTTAGAAGACACAAGCCGAAGCCCCAGATTGCGCGGTTTTGTGGGGTGCTTT
>NZ_VHLG01000043.1 GCF_006516955.1 Martelella alba | reverse complement strand
GACTATGGCAGGACTACGCCGGCGAGATGAACGCCTGAAATCCGCAAAAAAGGGAACACAATCGGGCTGACCAAATTAAGTTGGCAATGCCAGTTCGGGTTTTATTGACTCCTTATTCCGAAGTGCCCAAGCTTTGAACAAGCCCGGCCAATGAATTGGAGCGCAATATGTCTGCACCGAACGCTTTTGATTTGTCAGAGAATGCCGCTCAGACCTACGAAAACCAGCGGGTTCCCGCAATCTTCGGACCGATGGCCGAGGCAACCCTTAACGCGATTGAGCTTCCGACATGCAAGACAATCCTCGATGTCGCCTGTGGCACGGGTGCAATGGCGCGGGCAGTTGCGGCCCGATTGACGGAACCGTGCCGCATCGTTGGCTGTGACTTGAACCATGCCATGATAGACGTCGCACGAGCGAATACGAACGACGGTATTCATAGCTTTGAGTGGGTTGCAGCTCCAGTGCAATCGATGCCCTTTTGTGACGGTGACTTCGATCTGGCGTTTTGTCAGCACGGCTTGCAGTTCTTTCCGGACAAGCCGGCCGCACTTAGAGAGACCAGACGGGTTTTGGGTGTTGGCGCCATGCTTGTGATTTCGTGTTGGCGTGCGGTCCCACCGTTTTTCGAGGTGGTTGCAGATGTCTACAGAACGTATCTCGATGAGACGGCTGCAACCACCGCCATCCGACCATTCATTTGGAACGATGCTGAAGAGATTGGAAACCTTATCTCTGAGGCAGGATTTGACTGCCAGGTTCCCAAAGGGCTTCCTGTTGCGCGCCGTATGCCTGCGGATCAAGAAACGATGGTCGCAGAGATACTTGCCACTCCAAACGAGGCAGCGTTGCGGGCATCCGGGCAAGATTCTGTCGAATTGATTGCATCAGAAATCCTGAAGGGGGCCGAGGTGTTCCGACAGGGCGAAACACTTGTGATGCCTCAAGAGGCTCATTTGTTCGTTGCAATCGCGCGTTAGCGCACTGCCCGTGTATCGGTTCGAGATGCGGCGGCGGGACGGAACTGAAAAGCAATTGCGGGTCGCTGAATGCATGGACACGAACCGTTGCAAGGCTCCTGGCGATCGATGTCCCTGCATGGTTCGTTCCCGTTTTCGAAACGGCAGGTGGCTATTCTCAGCTCGATTGTTGAGGCCCTTGTGGGACCAGTGGTCAAGGCCTGGTGCCACATCCGCTTTTGCTGCGCCATAGGAGCGGAGCTTGTCGGTGATGATCCGTTTGGGAACAAAGCCATAGCGTTTCATAAGCGCGACCAGAAGACGCCTGGCCGCCCTTTTGTCACGGCGCTTCTGCAGGATTTCTTCGAGAGCGAAACCATGCTGATCGACCGCACGCCAGAGCCAGAACTTTTCTCCAGCGCATTTCACGACGACTTCGTCCAGGTGCCAAACATCGCCGGGGCGGGGCTGGCGGCGTCTCAGCTTGCCGGCGATCTTCGGCCCGAATTTGGCGATCCAGCGACGGACGGTCTCATAGGAAACGTCGATACCACGCTCAAGCAGCATTTCTTCGACTTCACGCAGTCTCAGATTGAACCGCAGGTAAAGCCAGATCGCATGTGAAACAATCTGTGGCGGAAAACGATGACGCTTGAAGCTGATACCGGACGTCCGCATCGCCAAAATCTATGTGCAATCAAAAACCGCTGCAAGCCGCTTAACGTGATGTAGTGGATGGCGCCCTCCGACGGCATCGAATGTGCCAAAATAGGTTTTGCTGAACCTTGAGAGGAGCCACTCACCATGG
>NZ_VHLG01000003.1 GCF_006516955.1 Martelella alba | reverse complement strand
TCCAGGCCATTCACGGATTGCAGGTGAAGCTCGAATATGACGGCAGCTTCGCCGATGGCTATCAGTCCCATGTCGGCTCCATCCGGCTCGGCTACCGGTTCTAAACCGCAGCGCCAAAAAGCCTCCGCCGGTCGGAAGATATAAAAGCTTCCGGCCGGCGGAGACGCACTGCAGTATGAATAGTCCAATCTTCAGGAGCTAATATTGATAGTGGTTATTGTTTCAATGGGTATCAGGTTTGATATGTTTTTTTGAAAATAGCTTTAGTATTCGGAGACAGCACCGCTCACAATTTGACGATGAAAACGCCAAGCACGGCACCGAAGACAGCAAGAAGATAAAACCAGCGCCGATTATAAATAGGTGTGGGACGGTAACACCGTCCGCAACGCGATGCGCCAAGGCGTAGCTTATGCCCGCATTCACAACCAAACAGGCGTTTCGTCGTTTTCTTCGACACGCCAGAACTTGTCTGTCTGGTCCTGACAGCAGATGTCATGACATTCATTCCTCGATTGATTTGCCCGGTTGTGACGGCACCTGCCGTCCGTGAACAGGGCGGCAATGGCGCGCCAGAAGGCTGCGACATGTAAAGAGATAGGCCCGCCGCAAAATTGATAAAATACCATGTTTATGGTATTGGCGGCGGAGGCTCTGCGTGTCACAACGATCGGCGAAAGACGCGAGACATCGGTGCCGATGCGACATTCCCCCTTAGCCGGCACGCAAGGTATGACGCCGAGTGTTCCAGGATGACAATCAAACCGGAAGAGCGTGATAGACATCCTTCACCTTCGCCCCGGGAGGCGCGGGAACGGTCCCCGTGCAGGATCGTTCTCAGCGAAGATGAGCCGGCAATCCGGGAGCGGCTGTCAAATCTGATTTCGGCCTGGAAGGACGGCATGCTGCTCGCCTCCTGCGGCACGCTCGCAGAGACGATCGATGCGATCAACAACCATGAATTGGACCTGCTGATCACCGACCTCAATCTGCCCGATGGCAACGGCATTGAGGCTATTCAGGCGCTTCGGACAGCACGGCCGGAAGCACAGGCCATGGTCATCTCGGTCCTTGCAGACGAGAGGACTGTTCTCAACTCGATCGAGGCTGGCGCCACCGGCTATCTGCTGAAAGATGCGGATTTCACCGATCTCATCGAAGCGATCACGGACCTGATGGCTGGCCGTTCGCCGATTTCTTCCCGCATCGCCCGCATATTGGTGAAGCGCCTTTCCGCAACGTCACCGGAAGCAAGTATACCGGAGGGCGGTCCGCGACTGACCGACCGGGAGATGGACATTCTCTGGGGGATTTCAAAAGGCTTCACCTATGCTGAACTCGCCCAGCGACTGGAAATCTCCCGTCAGACCGTGCCGGTTCACATTCGCAACATCTATCGCAAATTACAGGTTTCCAATCGCTCCGAAGCGGTGTTTGAAGCCGCGCGTCAGGGACTGATCAAACTGTGAATACACTGATCACAGCCGCTCAGCCAATCCGGGCAAGCTGGCGCGCATTTCGCGGCAGCATGGTCTACACCCTTTTGCCAGTCATTCTCGCCACCCTGTTTCTTGCAGCCCTCCCCCATATCATTGCGTTGCCGTTGCCACCAGGAGCCGCCGTTCTCAGCCAGGCAACCATCGAAAAGGCAGTCGGCCAGCCGGCGACCGTCGTCCTGCCGCAAAGCTGGATATTATTTGGCCAGGCAAAGAATGCCACCATCACCTATCAGCTGGCTCTGCCGGCAGCATTGGTTCCCAAAGCCGATGCCGTTATCTTCATCCCCTCGATACGTCAGGCTGTAGAGGTGCGGCTGAACGGCACCCTGCTTGAGCCACAGGCCAGCAGCATCTTCGCCACCGAGCGCAATGGCAGCTACTATCTGGCGGCGATCCCGCAAGATTTGTTACGGCCAGACAGCAACAGACTTGATATCAGCCAGAAACGTGTCGATGGCTGGATTTCTGCCTATCTTTCACCCGTCTACCTGACCACGGCCGAGGCACTGCATCCCTATAGGAAATACTACGATTTCATCATCGAGCAATGGCGAGCCGCCTCACTGGCACTGCAGGCCATGATCATGGTCAGCGTCATCGCCGTGACCATGTTGCGTCCGCACGACAAGGTCTTTTTCTGGTTCAGCCTGATGACGCTGGTAAGCGTCCTGTCCAACATTGTCAGCTATCTCCTGCCCGCCAGAGAAACCGAAGCCATGCGGCTCTATCTGGGGCTGACCCAGATGACTGTCAGTCTGCTGACCATTGGCCTGGCGCTGGCACTTGCCGAACGCCCACGCCCCGTCAAACTCTCGATTGCGATTGTTGCCCTGCCCGCCATGCTTCTCGTTCTGGCCAGCCAGAAACTTCTGGCGGTCCCGGTCACAATCCTTCTGGCTGCACTTCTGAGCATTGCCATTATGGTACTCTCGTCGGTTATCGTGCTGGAACATTATGTACGCACACGGGACTGGATCTCGGGCATTATTGCCATCCCGTTTGGCCTCGCCATCCTGTTCGGCCTGAATGATCTCGGCATGATGTTCGGCATCACTCAGGGCACCCGCATGCTCTCGCCCTATATTCCGGCAGTTGCTCCTCTGGCGATCATGTCGATTCTCACAGGCAGACTTGTTCTGAGCCTGCGGCAGGTTGACAGTGCCAATACATCGCTTCAGCACCAATTGGCCGAACAGGAAAACGAACTGCGCCGCCTGCACGAAAAAGAGCGTGAAAGCAACGCCCTGGCCATTCTGGACCAGGAGCGCGCTCGGCTGATGAGCGACCTCCATGACGGGTTGAGCGGCCATCTTGTCTCGATTATCGCACAATCGGAAAAATCGGATGCCGACCGCAGAGCCATCACCGTTTCGGCGCGGGAAGCACTGGACGATCTCCGCCTGGTCGTACAATCGCTTGATCTCGGTGACGACGACCTGCGCGTGGCCCTCGCCGGCTTTAGAGAGCGCTGCGAGCCACAATTGCGGCGGATCGGCGTTGTTCTGGACTGGTCCACCGAGGCCATGCCGCCGGTTTCGGGCATTACACCGTCAAGTGCACTCACAATATTGCGCATTCTTCAGGAAGCCGTCACCAATGCGGTCAAGCACGGCCCTGCAACCAACATAGCGATCCGTGCGGAAACCGATGCAATGGGGGAAGCCATTCTGGTTGTTGAGAACGATGTCGCCACGGAGGCCACCCTCTCAAAAGGTTACGGTCTCGCCAACATGACCAAACGGGCACGCAGTATCGGGGCAGAAATCAGCTTCGAACGAAGAGCCGGAATAGCCAGGCTCACACTGCACCTTCCCCGGACGCTGCGTCTCTGACACATCATCTGAGCGAACGACTGGCCTTGCCGACATGGATGGCCGGCGTTGTCTTCTCCCGATAAGGTTGCGGCAACAGGTCAAAGAAGCCGCGAAACCAGCCGACAACCGCCATGGCCTTCTTCAGGCCGCGCATAATGGTCTGAACACCTCTCCTGCGTGAAAATACCATTGCCACCGCGCCAAATCCCAGCATGACAACTGCAGAGACACCGCGCTCGACAGCGCGCGGCAGAAAGCGGCGCAACGCCTTCAGCCGGCCATGCTTGCGCATGAAATCGACCATTTCAGCCGACGTCACCCGCTGCCAGGAAGCAAGATTATAAGACAGGCCGATACGAGACGGCGCGACAATCTCTTCGACAACAGCGTCATCAAGCCAGACAATACGTCCGCCCGCAGACGTAACACGGCGAAAGAACTCGGTGTCCTCCCCACCAAGGAACTGATATTGCGGATCGAACCGCAAGCCCCGGCCCTCTTCATGCATAAAGGCCTTGCGCATGACCGCATTGTTGGTCGCGGCACTTTCCATCGCGTCACCATAAGCATTGCGCGCAAGTTTCGGCGGCTGGTAGAAAAGCGGCAGTTCTTCCGGCAGGACATAATGCACCGGCCCGGTCAAGACATCGGCATCAAAGGTATCGATACCGCGGGCCGTAGCAGCAAGCCAGTCCGGCCGCGCCGTCTCGTCATCATCAATGAAGACAAGCCATTCCGGGACCTGCTCGAGCGCAATGGACAAAACCCGGTTCCGGGCCGAAGACAGGCCAATTTCCGTCTCAAGCGCGTAAATGAAGGTCACGTCAGGCCGGGTCTCGGCAATCCGTTCCACAACGTCGCGACTATATTCAGCACTATCATTCTCAACCACGACCACGACATGGCCAGATCCGTCCAACTGCGGCAGAAGCGAGCGAAGACAGGTTTGAAGCTGCGCCTGGCGACGACGCGTGCAAACCATGATCGTAAAACGTTTTTCCATTCACGCCCCATTCGCGCGGACAATCAGTTACGCCCAAATCACCAGGCATTTACGGGAAACGCACAGGACAAATCGGCAGCTAACCCCGGCAGGAGCGAACGGCCGAACCGAAGCCATGCGCACCTGGGCAGATCGGGGCACCTCAGATAATTGATAATAATAACAAATATCTATAGATCAATAGACAGATAATATATGATACAGAAGCGATAATCACTGTTTGACACACGGCAAGTGCATTTCGTGATCAGTCAGGCTGGCCACCGACAACGCATGGCGTGCAGCCAAGTGGCGACGACCGTGACGGGCAAGACTTTTATCGAGTTGGAAACAGCGCCTCGAAAACCCCTGAAATTCGGGTACGAAGGAAGGGGGGAGCCTAAGCACAAGGGCTGAATTCCGCGTTTGCCGGCACAGTGACGGTCATCGGCGTCACCGGAAATGGTGACCAGCAACGGTTGAATTTCCCAGTTTAGGGCAGGCCGCCCACAACAGGTTGTCGGCATATGACGGCGGTGCTGCATATCCACAACCTTCGCCAGTCCGGATATGTTTGCATATGGGAGCCGAAGCAAGCGGGAATGCTGAGCGGACATATGGAGTGCATACCGCCTTTGAAAGACTAGGCTGCGTCGCGTCGATAGGGCTGCGGTGAAAGGCCGAAAAAGCCACGAAACCAGCCGACAATAGCCACAACCTTCTTCAGGCCCCGCAAAATGATGTCTACGCCCTTGCGGCGCGTGAATATCATGATGACCGCTCCCGCAAGCGTCATGGCAAAACCGAAAACCGTCGCTTCAACGATGCGCGGCATAAATCTGAAAAGCGCGCTCAAACGGCCCTTCTCAGCGATGATTTCGACCATGACAGACGACGCGCCTCTCTGCCAGCAGGCGAAATTGTGGGACAGGCAGATACGGGACGGAACCACGATCTCCTCAACCACGGCATCATCAAGCCAGATGATGCGGCCACCGACAGCCGTCACACGGCGGAAAAATGCAACATCTTCGCCGCCGAGAAACTGGAATAGCGGATCAAACCGCAGGCCCTCCGCCTGACCGCCCAGGAAAGCCTTGCGCATTGCGGCATTGTGGGTTGCTGCACTTTTCATGACCTTGCCATGAGCGTTGCGTAAAGGTTTCGGCGGCTGATAGAAAAGTGGCAGTTCCTTTGGCAGGACATATTGCACAGGTCCTGCCAGAACATCAGCATCGAAGGTGTCAATCCCGCGCGCCACAGCCTCAAGCCAGCCCGGCCGGGCCGTTTCGTCATCATCAATGAAAACAAGCCATTCGGGTGCCTGCTCAAGGGCCAGCGTCAGGCACTTATTGCGCACCGAAGACAGGCCTACCTCTGTCTCAAGCGCATAGATGAAGGTTACATCAGGCCGAGCCCGTGAACATTCATCCACAACCCGGCGACTGTATTCAGCACTGTCATTCTCGACCACGACCACGACATGGCCCGACCCATCCAGCTGCGGAAGCAAAGAGCGAAGACAGGCATAAAGCTGTTCCTGGCGGCGACGTGTACAGATCATCACGGTAAAGCGCTTTCCCATGCACGCTCCTCAACACCCCGAAAATCGCGTCCGCTCAAACGCCCGGCGCTCACTGAAAGCGCACCGGACACGGTGGCCCAGCTAGCACTCGCAAATCGAGAAGGCAAATATAAACGGCACATTACCAGACGGGCAAATGCGACGACGAATACAGGTAAATTACAATATTTATCAATATCATTTCAGGCACATTCAGATAATATGATCGCATCAACAGGCGCTGGAGATGTGCACTGAGCATGACGATTTTTGTGATTAACCTGGACCGCAGCCCGGACCGCATGGCCCGTATGGAACGGCTGTTGTCCGCTCAGTCTCTCACATTCGAGCGATTTGCCGCCGTCGACGCCAAGACACTCGCTCCCGATGAAATCAGCGACATCACCGATTCGCTTCAGACCCGCGGACGCTCGCTCCATGCCGGTGAAGTTGCCTGTTACCTCAGCCACCTCAGATTGTGGCGTGAAGGACTTGAACGAAACCTGCCATGGATCTGTATTTTTGAAGACGATATTCACTTGAGCGACGACGCCGCAACCGTGCTGGACAGTGCAGACCGCTGGATCCCGAAGGATTGCGATCTGGTAAAGATTGAAACGACCCGGTGGAAAACAACCGTGGGCCGCAAGCGCGAAAGGGTCACGAAGACACGCGGTCTGCGACGGCTTCATGATTTCCATTGGGGAACGGCCGGCTACATCATTACCCGGAAAGGCATGGAAACACTCTCGGCGGCCAGCGACAAGCTGCGTCAACCAGTCGATGAATTCATGTTTTTCCCAGGGTCTTCAGTCTTCTCGAAGCTGGTTATCTACCAGCTTGATCCGGCGATCTGTATTCAGGATTTCTATCTGCCCGCAAATGACCCCCGGCGCATGGAGATTGCTTCCGAAATCACGAAATCGGTTGACGAACGCGGCTCGGTAACCGGTGGCAAGGCGCGCTACGAAGGCAATTTCGTGATGCGGAAACTGAAGCGCAGATCAGCCAAGATACGCAATGCCATCGCGCGCTGGCAAAATGGCGTTGCCATCAGGACCATACTCTTCCGTTGAGACAGAAAACCGGCGGCCAAAGCAGGCCTTGCCAGACGACAGAAAGACGCCTGCACTGCCGGCCGGATCACAATACCCCGTCTGCCACTGTGCGACCTGGCGGATAGCCGTATTTGCGGGTGAACGCGCGGGAGAATGCCGCCGCACTGCCAAAGCCGACACGGGCTGCGGCCGTCTTGACGCTGCGCCCCGACAGCAATTCGGCACGCCCGAGCGCCAGACGCCAGCCATTCAGATAGGCCGCTGGCGTTTCACCCACGACCATGCTGAAAAGCGATGTGAATGTCCCGCGTGACATGCCGGCGATGGCGGCAAGGTCTGACACCAGCCATCGCCGCTCTGGCGCATCATGCATGGCAACGAGGCTCTTGTGGAGCGCGGGATGCGCCAGACCGGCCAGCAGACCCGCATTGACCGTGCCAATCGCAATCGCTCTTCTGATCGCAAGAACGACAATGAC
Source organism: Martelella alba (assembly GCF_006516955.1). Taxonomy (GTDB): domain Bacteria; phylum Pseudomonadota; class Alphaproteobacteria; order Rhizobiales; family Rhizobiaceae; genus Martelella; species Martelella alba. Next base: position 515,048 of record NZ_VHLG01000003.1, on the reverse strand, counting down.
CTCGCATAGACGCGCCTTGATCGTTCCGCCGCCACAACGGGCCGTCGCAACCTCCGCCACGATCAGCTCGGACAATCCGTAAAGCTGCGGCGCCCCGGCCAGAGAAAAGCATAGCTGATCCGGCAGCGCACCAATCAGAGGATTGGCACTGCCGCCGAATTCCACCCGCGCGGCAGCAAGCAGATGTGCGCCCTCAGGCAGAGGCCCGGAAGATCGGGCACGATAGACGAGTTCCGTCGGGTACCCCTCCCCGAGCGTGTCGACAATCAGAAGATTGGCCTCGTCCGCCGCCTCCAGATAGGAGGCACTGAGCGCAAAGGCCTTCAGGAAGGCCGACAACCGATCATATCTTTCTCGCATTTCAGAACGTTCGATCATGCATTCTCACAATATCCTGGCTCAAAATACTCTACCCTGGAGGAAACATGCACACCAGAACCCTTGAGATCAGGAGCGTCCCCGTGAGCCAGACACCCGCCGCCAAATTCCCCGCCGCCAAATTCGATGCTGATCGCGCCGGAGAATATGCCCGCCAGAGCCGTATTGCGCTGGCTGGCTACGATGCCTGCCATGCCTTGTCAGCCTGCATGCTGTCCGCCGCGCTGGCGCCAGGTAAACAAGCGCGCCTGCTGGTGGTTGGCGCTGGCGGCACTGCGGGCGAGATCACAGCGGCCGCAGCATTGGAGCCGCACTGGTCCTTTGTCGCGGTTGATCCCTCACCGCCAATGCTTGAACTGGCGAAGCGACAGATTGCCGGGGAGAACCTCGGCAAACGGGTCAGCTTCGTCGAAGGACTGGTTTGCGACCTGCCGCAATCGCAGCCCTTCGATGCAGCAATCATGATCGGCGTGATCCACCACCTTCCAGGCGATGCGGCCAAGCGCGCCTTATTGCGCGACATCGCCGCAAGGCTGAAGCCGGAAGCCCCCATGATCATCGCCGGCAATGCCCGCGCCTATGGCTCAGAGCCCCTTTTCATGGCCGCCTGGGCCAATCGCTGGCGCATGCATGGCGCTGGCGATGCGGAAATTCAGGAGAAGATGGCGCGCATCCTGAAGGGCGCCGAGCCGCCCCGCTCCGAGGATGCGCTCGCCAGCCTTTTGAACGATGCGGGCTTCAGCGCCCCTTTACGCTTTTTCGCCAGCCTGTTCTGGGGCGCCTGGTTTGTCCGGCACCAACCAACCATCAGTCCGGCACCATCGGGAAATTAAACACGCACGCGCAGAAATCCACGCATGGCACGACGACGACGGAGAAAGACCACACGCATCGCCGGACAACATCACAGCCAACGAATTCGCAATGAAAATAGCGTGGGGAAAACAAGCCGCACAAGACCAAAAATCGCCCCTCGAATTCTCCCAATGGCTGGAGGAAAGACGACGGGGATCAGGTCACGAATACGGATCTCTTGCGGGCTCATGCCTAACGTATCGCCCGATTTAATAAGCGCAAAGCGGGCTTCAAGGTTTCAGATTTGAACGACGGCTAAGGGGCCGGGAGCGGACTGGCAGCTTTCGGTTTGAGCCCGACGAAAGCGGTCATGGTCTGCACATCAGAAAGGCATCTATCAACCGCTGTCCACGGTGCTGATCTAGTTCGCAATCAGGAGGTTCCGATCACTGCACCCTGGCACCACACGCAGCCATCTGCCTTAGCTTTTCCTCGCTGTAGCCTGCTGTGTCAGCGATCTCTCTTAGAGAAAGAGTGTTCAGATTTGCCCGAACGGTGCGGCCATTCATCTCTGGTTTGAGGGGAAGAATGATCGATGTCACCCCGCTCTTGATACCGCCGTAGGCGCGGATATCCGTGCCGCCTTTCGGCTTATGTCCCTTCCTGCACTTGTCGTCGTCCCCGTAGTCCGGCCGTGATTGATATGGCGCCTTGAGATTGGTCTCAGCTTTAGTGCATCGCTGCTCCCTAGAGATCGGGCCGATCGGGCGCTTGCTCTGAAGTGCGCCGTATCGCAGCATTTCATGGAGGGCTATGGACCCTTCTCCAAAGCCGGGTCCGATATCCGTTACGATCGCGAAAACACTGTGGTCACCGTACCGAACCCAGGCAACCGATCCGAGCAAGGACGATTTCCCCTTGGGCACGACAAGGCCAGGCACTGTTGCGGCGTCGATCGAGACGACTTTGCCATCAACGATGTGCGTCAGGGCCGTTGTCGAGACATAGGTCTGAACGTCTCCGTTGATACTGTGAGGAACCAGCTTCCCTAGCTTGGGGCGCCCCTTGCCGTTTCCAACGATGTAGCGGCCGCCCGCATCTTTCTCCTCGCATTCCTCAAGCTTTGTCCCGGGAATGATCGGTTCCACTTCTAGGGCAAAGACACAGAATTCGGGAGAGCCAGCCAGGAAATCTGCGCGTTCCGCCTCGATCCACCTTTTCCGACAAAGCCGGTTTTTTTCCTTTATGGAACAGGCGATCTTCTTACCGTCGAGGTGAAGGTTTACGCCGTTAGCGATATAGGTATAGCCGTGGTCGCCAACCGTGTAGGATGCGCTCGTTCCGTCCGGATTGACGTTCATTCGTGTCGTCATGATCAGCGAGCCATCGGCGAATTTCCCATTGTAGGGTTTGTCATCGCAGCCTATCGCCATGCTGCCGCCTGACGACAGGGAGACGGCGACAAGTGAGGCCACACAGATGCTCTTTGATGCGATTTTCATATTGTTCTCCACTTGTATCGGCGCGCATAGGGCATAGTAACGGCCAGAGTTGACTGGTTGATATGAATTCGATTTTCAGAACGGTTTGGCGACGTCTCTTTCTTCGCCGCCAACGGCTACGGATTAGGCGGTACGACATGGCCGTCCGCCTTGAACTGGAAAACGAAGTAAGGCGGGATACAGACGCCGCGATGATCTTCTCGGTTCAACCATGCGTCGTCAGGCATGTCTTGGCCAAAGAAGGTCGATGCGAAGTAGTTGCGCCTGCTGTCGCTCGCCTGAAATGAAAGCTGCTCGGCCTTGCGTGCTGCGGCGCGACGATCAAACAGTATCTTGGCATTTTCCTTGGTGTATCCCAGCGGGCTCATGCAGATGTAGTCGTCACGGCACGGACTGGCGGGGTCACAGGCGCGTACACCGGAATAGCTTGTGTAGATCCGGAAACAGCTTTCCACCGTGCGCTTGCCGCCGCCTGCGTCGCTCATGCATCGGGAAAAGCCTGTCGAGGCCAGCAGGCCGCAGGTTGCTTCTTCGGGCAGGTCCCGGCATTGCCCAAGCCGAAGGGCGCCGCCCGGAAAACCGCCCGTCTGCTGCTCGAGAACACGTCGGGCATAGGTTTCGTCGGACTCGCCCGGGTTTCGGTCAAGGTCGCCGATTCCTTTATAATATTCCTGATGAGAGCTAATGTATTCGTTGGTGGCAAGCGGAGGCAGATGATCGATCGAGATTGTCGTATCCTCGGGATCGGTATTTTTCGGCGTTCTATGGTATTCGTCCGAACCGAACCTCGAACTGCTCACGGTGCCTAACTGCATTACTTCGCCGACCATGGGAACGGCCTGTGATCCCACGCACATGCCGATACCGGGCTGGTTAACGGATGCGAAAACGGGTTCGCAGCGCAGATTTCCATCGCACCCCCATTGCCGCCGGCCGCCCGGCGGGGCCACCATCAGGCAGGCGCCACCCCACCCGGCCAACAGCTGGATATTGTCTCTGCCTGAGGGCCTCAGCTCCCGGTAGATGTTTTGCGGACGAATGGCATAGCTCGTGGCCACCAAGCGCCGGGCGACTGTCTTATCGTCCATGAGCGATGCCAATGCCTCGATAATTTTGACGCGGCGCGGCTGGTCGCCAAAGAAATGCGCGGAAGCGGGTAGGTAGATGGCATTGACGCTTGCGGTTCCCGGCCTGTCGGCGCCGGGAAAATGAAAGCCCGCGATCGACCGGCTCTGGTGGCAGCCGGAACAGGATGCCTCGTTCAGGCGCATCCGGAATTCGTCGGAATTGCCGACAAAGTTGAGGGTATCGGGGTGACGCTTGCTGTATCTAGCCAGTGCGGCCGTGATTTCCTGATCGCTCAGAATGGGATGTTTTCTATCGTTCCAGAACGGCTGGTTGGCAGACCGGCTGGCGCCGCCTGGAGAGATGGAAACCGCCCTGCATGCGAGGAATTCGACGGGGATATTAACTAGCCCGAGATCGACGTCGGCTATGCCAGCATCGGCAAGCAGGTATTTCGCGAGAGCCGAGCGAGAGATCGCTTTTCCGCGCCGGTCTGGACAAGTATTCTCGTCACCCTTAGGGTTTCCCAATAGCCGCGCACGATCGATTTGGTTCGAAAGATAGCTGACCGCCCAATATCCCTTGCCGTCGTTGCCTGACTGCCACCGGAACACGCGGATAATGTAGGTCGCCAACGTACCAAAGCCGGTTTTGTCGACAGACGCGGGAATGCGGGAACCCTGCATATTCAATTCGATCCGGTCTATATCCGCCGGGCGGAGCGACGAAACTAGCAGATCGATTTGCTCGGAGAGGTCCGCAGGTGTCGCACCGGCTTTGACTGCATTGACATAGTTGCGCCACAAGCCGGCAACCGTCCTGCAGTCCGGCGAACCGGACCAAGGTTGCGCAGGAAACACAACATTGAGTGTGACGGGAAGGCGAGACTGATAGCGCCGATCTTCCACGGGTCCGCTGTTCAGCTCGCCCTGATAGGCAAAGCGATAGATCGCACTTATTTCACCGCAAGCAAGGCGCGTGCCGCGCTCCGGCACGATATCCCTGTTGAACTGCCGGTCCATGCGGTTAACCACACCGACCAGTTCGATCTTGGCTCCGGGAAAATCAAGGAATTTGGGCGATAGGTGATCTGCGGTCTGATCCTTGAGGTCATTTCTGACGACGTCACGAACAGTCTCGAAGACCGAAAGCATAAATGGGTTGTTCGAGAGATCGTCAGCACTCATCGTAGCACGGCGGTCCCTAAACACGAGGCACTGAAAGTTCAAAGGGCCAGCATCGCTGCAATCTCCTCCACTGGCGGGTCGGTCGAGCCGAACCATTACTGCCGGGTCGGAAATATAAGGCCCCGCCAACGCCTTGGGAATTTCAGGGGCCCAAATCTCCGGCTTATCCACGACTTCACTTATTGCCTGAGAGGCAATAAATAAGCCGAAAATTAATATGCATGAAGAAATTTTTATAAATAGTTTTAAATATTCCATAATCCGCCCTCCTGGCGAATTTTCACTGTACTTGTTTGATCGAATGAAAATATTATTTGGGGAAATGAGAGGTTGTGTCAATCTATTTGAAGGAATAATATAGAAGATGTAGGTTTCCGCGAGGTTGAAACTGCGTTTTGATTTGGCCAAAGCATATATTGTATGTGGTTTCGCGACGGCTGGTGAGGCAGAGAACAGTGCAGAGCGCAAACATAGCGTCCGCTTTCGGGAGCTGGTACGAAGGGCGCTGAACGTCGGAAATGGGGGCGCATTGCAGTCATGTAACGGACGAAGCCTCCCTTGGGCTTTGACCACAATCTTTTCTTCTGCAGAGCGCTGTTTGCGCCAAAATCGCGCCGGTCTCGAACGGCGGATGAACGCGCCGCTCCTCTTGCCGAATGCCAGATAGCCAAAACACATCAGGGCTTTAGGTGCGAAAAAGCTCAAGCGACGTGACCAAAACGGTCAAAGCCCGTCCGGAAGGTTCAAACTATATGATGTTTTACAGAGAGAAAGGAATTTGGTGGAGCTAAGCGGGATCGAACCGCTGACCTCCTGCATGCCATGCAGGCGCTCTCCCAGCTGAGCTATAGCCCCACGAAACAGATCGAAAGCTGGTTTCTTTTCGACCCGCCCGGCGCTTGTTCGCGTCGGATGGCGGCTTGTTACTTTGCTTTCTGGACGGATGCAAGCCCCAAAAATAGCTTGCGTCGCAAAAAATTCATCGGCGGAGGAAAAAGTGCCGAAACGCAGGCACTCTGCTTCGCAAGAAAGTTTATCCACTCTGCGGGACGATCGAAAAGATGGGCCATGAAACCGTCATCGCGCTGCTATAGCGTTCACCTGTCACTGACGATTCGAGCGGAGAAGAAAATGCATGTCGCCTGCCTCCATACCGTTGAAAGCAATATCGCCGTTTTTGACGCGGCGGCAACCGCGCTCGGCATCGATGGCCTGACGCTGAGCCATACGGTGCGTCCCGATCTTCTGCAGCGGGCCGAAGAAGAGGGTGCGCTGACCACGCCGATCCGCGACGAAGCGGCCCGTGCGCTCGAAGCGCTGTCACGCTCTGCCGATGCCGTCCTGCTGACCTGTTCGACGCTTGGGCCGGCAAGCGCGGCGGCAAGGCAGGCCGCAAGTCCTGTCCTGCGCGTCGACGAGGCCCTGGCCGTTGAAGCCCTTGCCGCCGGTGGCAACCTTGTCGTTCTCTGCGCCGCACCGACCACGATGGAGCCAACACGCGCGCTCTTTGCCCATATCGCTGAACCATCCGGCCGCGACTTTGCAATTCTGCTCGTCGAAGGCGCCTGGGACAAGCGCAAGGCGGGCGATCTCGATGGCTATTTAGGCGACATCGCCGCCGCGATAGACAGGGCCTATGCGCAAGGCGCCGACCATGTGGCCCTTGCCCAGGCCACCATGGCGGCGGCAGCTGAACGCACCGCAGCGGGCCCGAGGGCTTTCACCAGCCCATCGGCGGGCCTGCTTGCAGCCGTCAAGGCTGCGCAGGCGCGATGACCCCGAACAAGCAGGGCCGGATCGTCATTTTGAACGGGGCACCACGTTCCGGCAAAACCAGCATCGCCCGCGCCATACAGGACAGTTTTGACGGGGACTGGATCAATCTCGGTGTCGACAGCCACATGCAGACACTGCCGAAACGGCTCCTGCCCGGCATCGGCCTGCGCCCCGGCGGCGAGATGCCCGCACTGGAACCCCGGCTTCCTGCCCTCTATGCGGCCCTTTATGAGACGATTGCCGCCCATAGCAGGCAGGGTCTCAACGTGGTTGTCGATGTCGGCCATCACGATGGCTACAGCCAGCCACTCGGCATATTGAACGATTGCGCAAACCGGCTCACGGGGCTGCCGGTTCTGTTCGCAGGCATTTTCTGCCCGCTTGCCGAGATCATGCGCCGACGCCGGCAAAGCGCCATGGCAGGCAACAGTTATCTCGTCTCTGATGACAGTGGAGAGATCCCTGCCCCGGTGCTTGCCTGGCAGGATGCGGTCCACGCTCACAGGCTTTACGATATCGAGATTGATACGGCAATCCACCAGCCGAAAGCCGCCGCCGCACTGCTGGCCGCGCAACTGAACCGTTGTCATGGCTTCGGCACGGCCTTTCCCGCACTTGCCAGACGTCACGCCACCCGAATGTAAAAACCCGCGCCGATGCGCGGGTTTTCAAAAACGCCTGATCTGTTCACGCCCATGCGCGATCAGTTTTCCTCGTCGTCATCCGATACGCCGATAATACCCGAAACATCGTCATCATCGTCATCATCGTCTTCTTCGAGGAAGGTGTCGTCGTCGTCATCGCCGATATCGACATCATCATCTTCGTCGCCATCAATGTCCGGCATGTTGTCAGAGGGGCTGTCGTCGTCCGATGCCTCAAGCGAAACCAGTTCGACATCACCGTTTTCGGTGTCGACTTCCTGGACGTCGCTTTCTTCCTCTTCCTTCTCAAGGACCTTGCTGATGGCCGTGTCGTCAAAGAAGGACCGCGGCCACGAATTGCCCGAATAGGGCGACACGATCGGGTCCTTGTTCAGGTCATAGAATTTCTTGCCCGTATCGGGGCAGGTTCTCTTGGTTCCAAGTTCCGCTTTGGCCACGTCAATACCCTCGTGATTCTCCGGATGAAGACCGGCATTCAAGCCGTCGAGCCGAAATTTACAGCTCTGGTTATCAGGCGGTCCCCTTATAGTGCGGGGGGACGTATGTCAAAGCCAAACTTTCCCCGCTTCAGGCAAGCCTGGCGCAAGCTTCAGCACGAGCGGGCGCCAAGATCAAGTGCCGGATCGCCGGATGTGGCATTAACCGTGTTTCCCAACGGTTTTTTAAGGTCTGTTACCTATTAGCAGCAAGCATGAAGAGATCGGTTCTGTCGGCCATTTTTGCCCTGCTCAGCCTTGCTGTTCTGTCGAGCTGCTCGACTACGATCAGCAATACCGAAAACAGCTGCGCCGTTTTGGCGCAGAAGAACGGAATTTTCGAGAACTGGTCACGCGACGTCAAGCGTGCATCCAACCAGTATGGCGTGCCCGTCTCGGTTCTCATGGCGACGGTCTATGTGGAATCGTCCTACGATTCCAATGCCCGCCCGCCGCGCAAATGGTATTTCGGTATTTTTCCCGGTCCCCGCCCCTCCAGCGCGCTCGGTTTTTCCCAGGCGCTTGACGGCACCTGGGATGACTACAAGCGTCAGACCGGAAACCGCGGTGCAAGCCGCACCGATTTCGGCGATTCGATCACATTCATTGCCTGGTATCACTATCAGAGCCATGTCAGGAACGGCATTCCGCTCAATGATGCCTACGACCTTTACCTCGCCTATCACAGCGGCCAGACGGGCTATGCCCGCGGCGCCTACAAAAACCGCCCGGTTGCGCTTAATGGCGCTGCCCGCGCCCAGAAAATGGCCCGTGCCTACGAATTGCAGCTGCGCCGCTGCCTGAACTAGCTTCAGAGCAGTTTGATCAGGGCCGGCGGATCGCTCCACCGGCCCTCAGACTGTTGACAATAGTCGTTCAGAATGCCTGTTCGGGGCGGAATAGCCGCGCCCTCCTTCGTCATCCCCGTGCTCGTCACGGGGATCCATGCTCTTCATAGCATTGATTATAAGAGCCTTTCGCCGTGCGTCTGGATGCCTGTGGACCAAGCACTGGCATGACGTCAGCGAAAAGGGATGCGGTTTGTCAGCAGTCAGAAGGCCGGCGGATCGCTCCGCCGGCCTTTTTCAAATCAGCCGAATTTCCATTCCTTCTTCGGCAGGACGATACCGTGCTCGGACAGGAAACTGTCGATATGCACGGTTTCGTTGCGTTCGATCGAGGCATTGGCAGCAATGCCGGTGAGGATCGACCAGGCGCCGTCAATATGGGTCGATCCGCGCCCATAGCGGTCATGCCCCATCTCCGGATCGAACAGATAGCCAAGCATGACCGGATCAGCGCCGCCATGGGCCCCTGCCCCTTCCCACACCGGAATATCTTCCGCGGGCTTGCCGGCGACATAAAGCGTCGTGGTCATGGCTTCGGAACCTTCCGCCTTGGCCCGTTCGCCGCCGAAAACGCCATGCACCTCGACATGGCGATGCGACAGTTCGCCCTTGGTGCCGTAGAACTTCACCTCAAGCCCCTCCCAGGGGCTGTAGGCGCAAAGCGTGTAGTTCAGCATCGCCCCATTGGCATAGGTGGCGTGAACCTGCATCGTGTCCTCGATGGTGATATCTTCGTCAAAGACGCAGCGATCGCGCAGATAGCCATCATCATCCTCGGCTTCCAGATAGAGCTCGCGCAGGGCATCATCGGCCGTCAGATCCAGCCTCAGATCGCATTTTTCCGCCACGGGACAGCCGTAGCAGCGCGGACCGCGTTCGCTGAGCCCCATCTGTTTGGCCATCTCCGGCTGATAGAAGGCCCGGCTGCCATGGGCGGTGACATTTGTCGGCGACGAACCGAGCCACCAGTTGACGAGATCGAAATGATGCGTCGACTTGTGCACCAGCAGACCGCCGGACTGATTTTTGTAGCGATGCCAGCGACGGAAATAGTCGGCGCCGTGAACGCGGTCGAGATACCAGCGGAAGGAAACCGCCGTCACATCACCAATCGCACCCGACATCAATATGTCCTTGATCTGCGTGCGGGCCGGTGTGTAGCGATAGTTGAAGGTGACGGTCACCTTGCGGCCAGTCTCCTTCTGCACATCGAGAATGGCCTTCAGCTTGGACAGATCGATGGTCATCGGCTTTTCGGTCATCACATCGCAACCGCGCCGCATGGCATCGATGATGTAGTCGTGATGGAGATAATCCGGCACGGTGACGATGACGGTATTCGGCTTCTGCTCGTCGATCATCTCGCCGAATTGTTCAGCGCGATAGGTTGCAATGCCGTTGCCTCCCTTGTCGACGGCCAGAGCCGAGAGCGCCAGTCGCTTCTCGTTGATGTCGCACAGGCCCACGAGGTCGTTCTTGTCAGCATAGGTATCGGCAACGGCGCCACGAAACATCTTGTGCCGCGATCCCGTACCAACGATTGCGTATTTCATTGTCTTGCCCTTTTGATGGCCCGGCCTCACATGGCCGGGGAATTAACTGCGTTTCAATGACGGAGCGCTGCCCCGTCCTTCGAAAAGACATGGCCGTTTTCCGCATCGAAACCGATGGGAACCAGATCGCCATGGGCGATCCTTGACTGACCAGGTGCAACAACGGTCAGGCTCTCACCCGTTGACGTCGTTGCATGAAGTGCCGTCGTGCCGCCAAGATGCTCGACCAGCTCGACCCGAGCCTCGCCGAGCGCTTCACCGGCACTTTCGCCGAGAACGATATGTTCCGGCCGGATGCCGAACGTGACCGTCTCGCCGCTCACCGAAAGTCCTGCCGCTGCCCCGCTTAGCCTGACCGTTGTTCCGGCAACGGAAAGCGTGCCATTGCTGCCAAGCCTGCCTTCAAGGAAGTTCATCTTCGGCGAGCCGATAAAGCCGGCAACGAACTGGTTGGCAGGCGTATTGTAGAGCTCGAGCGGCGTGCCGACCTGCATCACCTGCCCGCTCTTCAAGACCACGATCCGGTCCGCCATGGTCATGGCCTCAACCTGATCATGGGTCACGTAAATCATGGTATTACCCAGCCGCTCATGCAGCTTGGCAATCTCGACGCGCATCTGCACCCGAAGCTCGGCGTCGAGATTGGACAAGGGCTCGTCGAACAGAAAAATATTCGGATCGCGCACGATCGACCGGCCGATCGCCACACGCTGGCGCTGGCCGCCGGACAGTGCCTTGGGCCGGCGGGAGAGATATTCGCTGATGCGAAGGGTTTCGGCGGCTTCCTTGACCCGGCGGTCGATCTCGTCACGCTTGAGACCGGCGGTCTCCAGACCGAAAGCGAGGTTCTTGTAGACCGTCATATGCGGATAGAGTGCATAGGACTGGAACACCATGGCGATGCCGCGTTTCGAGGCCATGACATCATTCATCCTTGTTCCGGCGATCAGAAGATCGCCGCCGGAAATGGTCTCAAGGCCTGCGATCATCCGCAAAAGCGTCGACTTCCCGCAACCGGAAGGGCCAACGAAGACGGTGAATTCACCGGGGCGAATATCAAGATCGATGCCGCGGATCACATCAAGCGACCCGAACCGCTTCGTCACCTTGCTGAGTTGAATGCTCGTTGACATAGTTACTCTCTTTCTCGTCGCGGCATCACTGCTGCCCATCAGGGTCTGGCGATGACCGCGTGATCCTCATCTCTTCATTCCGGTGGTGGCGATGCCTTCAATCAGCAACCGCTGGAAGAACAGGAAGATCAGGAAGATCGGGATCAGGGACAGGATCGACATGGCGAAAAGCTCGTTCCAGCTCGATGTGCCGCTGGAATCCACAAAGGATCTGAGGCCAAGCTGCACGGTGTATTTCTTCATGTCGGAGATGTAGATCAACGGACCGAAGAAATCCTCCCAGGTCCAGATGAAGGAGAAGATCGCCGCTGTTGCCAGAACCGGCATCGACAGCGGCAGTATCACCTTGCGGTAGATCCGCCAGGGCGAACAGCCATCCATCTGCGCCGCCTCGTCCAGTTCCTTCGGAATACCGCGGAAGAACTGCACCATCAGGAAGATGAAGAAGGCATCGACCGCGAAATATTTCGGCAGGATCAGCGGCAGCCAGGTATTCACCCAGCCGAGGTTCAAGAACAGCACATATTGCGGGATCAGCGTCACGTGATAGGGCAGCATCAACGTGCCGAGCATCAGCGCGAACCAGAAACTGCGCCCGAAAAAGTTGAGCCGGGCAAAGGCGAAGGCGGCCAGCGATGCCGCGAACACATTGCCAAGCGTGGCAAGAGTGGCAATCGCCAGCGAATTGAAGAAAAACCGGCCGAAATTCACCTGCAGGCCGAACCAGCCATCCGGATAGGCCGAGAGCGTCACCTGTGAGGGGATCAGCGAGGTATTGCCACCGAACAGTTCCGAGGCAGGCCTCAGTGACCCGGCGAGCATCCACAGGATCGGATAGAGCATCACGAAAGACACCGCCATCAGCACGGCATGAAGAAGTGTCGAGCGGAGATAGGGATGATCGCTTTGCTGACCGGGAAGAATGCGGGCTTCATCACTCATCGTAGTGCACCCAGTATTTTGTCGTCAGGAAGGAAAAGGCGGTGAAGATCGCGATGATGACCACCAGCACCCAGGCCAGCGCCGAGGCATAGCCCATGCGGAAATAGCCGAAAGCCTCCTGATAGAGATAAAGCGTGTAGAAAAGCGTCGAATTGATCGGCCCGCCGCTTCCCCCGGAGACGATGAAGGCTGGCGTGAACGCCTTGAAGGCCTCGATCGTCTGGATGACGAAGTTGAAGAAAACCACCGGCGACAGAAGCGGCAGGGTAATGCGGTAAAACTGCCGGAAGGCCGATGCGCCATCGAGACTTGCCGCTTCATACATATCCGTCGGGATCTGCCTGAGACCGGCCAGAAAGATGATCATCGGCGAGCCGAACTGCCACACCGACAGGATCACCAACGTGTAGAGCGCATAATGCGGATTGGAGATCCAGCTGGGCCCCTCGATGCCGAAGATGGCAAGCACGCTGTTGACCATACCATCAGCGGCAAAAAGCTGCCGCCACAGAACAGCAATGGCGACCGAGGCGCCGAGCAACGAGGGCAGATAGAAGATTGCCCGATAGACCGTCAGCCCCTTCAGGCCGCGGTTGAGCGCCATGGCAACCGCCAGCGCGAAAGCAAGCTTCAGCGGCACCGATAAAATGACATAGATGAAGGTGACATGCATGGCCGCGGTAAATTTCGGATCTGCCGTGGCCATGCGGACATAATTTGCCATGCCGACCCAATGCGGGCTCTGCAAGAGATCGAAATCCGTGAAGGACAGATAGAGCGACACCAGTGCCGGTCCGATCGTCAGACAGAAAAAACCGATCAGCCAGGGGGCAAGGAAGAAATAGCCCGATGCGTTTTTTCTGAAGACGCCTGCGATGGAACGGGCGGGGGGATTTCCCCCGCCCTCAAGGACCGTGGCGCGCGATTGCTCGCTGATCGCCATATGCCTCACCCCCTCTTCAGCACGGATTGTGCTTCGGCGACCAGCGCCTTGCCGGCATCTTCCGGCGACGAGGCCTCGAATGCGACCTCCTGGCTGATGCGGATAAGGACTGCATTCATTTCGCCGGCACCCTGCGGTGGAGCGGGCGGCAGATCACCGACATAGGGCGAAAGATCAGAAATGAACTGAACCGCTTTGGCGCTTGGCGCGTCCAGTGTCGGCATCAAAGCCTCACGAATAGCAGGCGACGCCGGTACGCCGCGCTCAACACCGAGGATCAGCGCGCCTGCCGGATCGGCAATCAGAAAATTGATCAGCATCGCCGTCTGTTCGGGAACCTTGGACTTGGTGTAGATCGAGAACATCTGCGACGGTTTCAGATAATGCGCAGGCTTGCCATCCGGGGTCACCGGCTGCGCCGTGATCTCAAGCGTCGGCTGGTTCAGCTTCTGAAAGCCGACAAACTGGTTCGAGAAGGCAAAGTCGGAGGCCGAATAGCCGAGCGTCAACGGCGATGTTTCGATCGAATTCTTGTAGAGCCCCTGAATATCAGCCGGAACGCAGGCCTTGGCCTTGCGCATATCCGCCCAGTAGGTGAACCACTTCGCCGCATCATCGGCATCATAACCGATTTCGCCATCGCCGGTGTAAAGCGCCTTGCCGTTTTCGCGCAACCAGCCCTCGAACAGGTTCTCACTGCCGCTGGCGTCAGCCGTTGCATATTTGGCCTTGGCCTTGGTGGCGGCGCTGTAGGCCTTGCACTTCTCGGTAAATTCATCCCAGCTCGTGCCATAGGTCGGCGGCTCAACACCGGCATCCTGCCACAGCTGCGGGTCCAGAATGGTGCCGAAGGAATTGACACCGACATTGCCGCCGTAAAGCTTACCGTCGACGGAACAGGAATCCAGATTGACCTTGCCGAAGTCCTCAATCTTCAGCACCGAACCGAGATAGTCATCCAGCGGCAGGATTGCGCCGCGCCGGGCATATTCCGAGACGTACCGATAATCCATCTGCATGAAATCGGGCGCATTGCCACCGGCAACCTGGGTCGCAAGGCGGGTCCAGTAATCGTCCCAGCCCATGGATTCGGTTTCGACGCTGATACCGGCATTGGCTGCCTCAAACGCCTTCACCGCATCCGTGGTGCGCCGCGCACGCTCCTCCGAGCCCCACCACACCATGCGGATATTGGCAGCGTCAGCGGCAAGCCCCAAACCCGGTGCCCAGAGCGGCATGGATGCAAGACCTGCACTCGCACCGAGAAAACGACGCCTGTTCATTACCAAATTGCTCATGATTCTCCTCCCATTCGCAATTCAACGGTTGAAATGTCACTCAATAGCTACGCCACTCACCAGCGCAGCAGCCCAACCGGGCTCACCTGCAAACCTCCCTGCAGGGCATCGCCACATGATGCGGACCGGTTGATGTGGAAAACCTAGCGAGGCCAAAACTCGAAAACAAATACAAAAAATGTCGACTTCTATAAGTGTATTTTATATCAATATTGGCATTGAGAAATCGACCGGCTTGATAACGGCACGGAGGAGATGAAATGGACAAGGCGCTGGAGCAATTTCTCGCGGTGACAGAAATGGGGTCATTCGTAGCTGCATCCGAACGATTACTTGTCTCTCAACCAGCATTGACCTACGCCATGAAGAAGCTGGAGCGGACGGTTGGCGCCAAATTGTTCGAGCGCTCGTCCCGCGGGGTCCGTCTGACGCGTTTTGGTGAAACACTCTACAAGAATGCCGCTCTGATGCGCCGCCTCTACGACAATGCGCTGGAGACCATCGAACGCCAGCAGGCCGAGATCGATCATGGCATTTCCATCGGCACCGGCTATTCGTCCTGGACGCTGTTTCTGAAGGACTTTGTCCTTGAGCATTTCCGCCAGCACCCCAATGCGCCGATCAATGTTTCGATCGGCGATGCGATGCGCTGCATGGATCAGCTGTGGGCCGGTGATATCTCGCTGTTTGTCGGCCACCAGATCGCCAATCTGGCGCGCGAGGTGGATATTGATTTCATACCGCTCTGTTCGGCGCGTGACGGCTATTTCACCCGGCCGGGACATCCTTTGCTTGAAGCGCCGCGTCGGCTGTCGGAAATCTTTGCCTGGCCGACGGCGATGGCCTTTCCGCCGGAGGCGCGACTGAAGCGGCTTTTGGTTGATGCCGGCTTCGAAGGCCCGCAGCCCAATCGCGAAGGCCTGTCCTTTACCTCGAACTCGATGCGTGCCTGCACGGACTTCATCCGCAACACCGATACCGTGCTGATCCACAGCGCCCTGCTTGCCGATAGCTTTCTCGACCAGGGGCTCGGCAGGGTCGAACCGCTTGACGGCGAAATGGTGCCGCAATGGCTGCTCGGCATCTATGTGTTGCCCGAACGGCGGTCTGATCCCAATGTCGCAAAATTCATCGAGCTGATCCGCACGACAGTGGAACGAACCGGACCGCCGATTGCGGCTGAATGAAGCGCATGGAAAAGGCGCGTCCGGATTGCAGACGCGCCTTTCAAATTGTCCGTTTTGATCCGCCAGCCTCAGGCCGCGTCGCGTACACTGCCAATCACATCGATCAGACTGGATACAATCCGCTCGACCTGGCCGCGATCATCACCTTCAGCCATCACGCGGATCAGCGGCTCGGTACCCGAGGGACGGATCAGCACACGGCCCTTCTCGCCAAGCTCGGCCTCGGCATCACGGATCGCTTCCTGCACAAGCGCTTCACCAAGCGGGTTGGTGCCAGCACTGATGCGAACATTGCGCAGGAGCTGCGGCACAGGCTCGAAGCGGTTGCACACTTCACTCACCGGCTTGCCGTAGCGCTTGACGGCAGCAAGGATCTGCAGCGCGGCCACGAGACCGTCGCCCGTCGTGCCGAAATCCGACAGGACAATATGGCCGGACTGTTCACCACCAACATTGTAGCCGTGGTTGCGCATATGCTCGACCACATAGCGATCGCCGACCTTGGTGCGCACCAAATCAAGCTTCTGTTTTTTCAGATAGCGCTCAAAGCCGAGATTGGACATGACAGTCGCAACAACGCCACCGCCCTGCAATAATCCATCTTCGTGGAAGATCGAGGCAATCACCGCCATCAGCTGGTCACCATCGATGATATTACCCTTCTCATCGACAATGATCACCCGGTCGGCATCGCCATCAAGCGCGATACCGATATCGGCGCGCACTTCATGCACCTTCTGCTGCAAGGTCTTGGGATAGGTCGAGCCGCATTCCTTGTTGATGTTGAGACCGTTCGGCTCCGTGCCGATGGTCACCACATCGGCGCCTAGTTCCCACAGCGCCGTCGGTGCGGCCTTATAGGCGGCGCCGTTGGCGCAGTCGATGACAACACGCAACCCATGCAGCGTCACATCACGCGGCAGCGTGCGCTTCACAAATTCGATATAGCGATAGATATCGCCGTCGACGCGCTGGGCACGGCCAATTTTATTGGAACTGGCCAGCTGCGGATAAAAATCGTCGCGATCGAGCAAAGCTTCAATCCGGGCTTCCAGCTCATCCGACATTTTGTAACCGTCGGGGCCGAAAAGCTTGATGCCGTTATCGGCAAAAGGATTATGTGATGCCGAGATCATCACGCCCACGTCGGCGCGCAGAGAGCGCGTCAGCATGGCAACGGCCGGTGTCGGGATCGGGCCGAGCAGATAGACGTTGAGCCCGGCTGCGGTGAAGCCCGCCACCAAGGCATTTTCCAGCATATAGCCCGAAAGGCGCGTATCCTTGCCGATGACAACCCGATGGGTGTGATCACCACGACGCAGAACCGTACCAACGGCAATCCCGACCCGCATGGCAATGTCAGGGGTCATCGGGAAGCTGTTGGACTGTCCGCGAATACCGTCTGTTCCGAAATATTTGCGTGCCATTGTTCTTCCGTTTCACTGCAGGGAGCCCGTAAGCTCCATCATCTTATATCTGTGATGTAGCAGGTCTCGCGCAACGCGCCTTCACATCGTAACTCGTCATTTTCTGACAGATTTATCGCTTAGCGACACTTAAATTAACGTCAACGTCGCTAACATCACGTTACCAGAAGCATTGACCCGCCGATTATGGCGGAAGCAGGACTATTGAACCCAGTCAGCAAAAACGCCGGCACAAGGCCGGCGTTTTCCAAACTCTTGTCAACACAGACAAACAGGTCAGTGAGGCTGGGGTTCAAAACCGCCCTTGCTGTCAGCATCACCGTCACCGGCAGGCTTGTCGCTTTCCTTCTTCTGCCCGCCCATGGTCGGAACGGCGGATCCGCGTGACGGCGGCGTATCGTCGCCCATATCGCGCGAGGGCTTTTGACCCTGAAGAAGCGCCTTGATCTCGTCGCCGGAGAGCGTCTCATATTCCAGCAGGCCTTCCGCCAGCTGAACAAAACCCTCGTGATTGTCCTTCAGAATATCGGTCGCCTCACGATAGGCCGTATCGATCAGACGGCGGACTTCGCTGTCGATCTTCTGGGCGGTGGCTTCCGAAACATTCTTCGACTGCGATACCGAATGGCCGAGGAACAGTTCCTGCTGGTTTTCGCCATAGGCGACATGACCAAGCTCATCGGAAAAGCCCCACTGCGTCACCATGGCGCGGGCAAGCTTGGTGGCCTGCTCGATATCGGACGACGCGCCGGAGGTGATATTTTCCTTGCCGAAGGTGATTTCCTCGGCAACGCGGCCACCCATCATGATGGCAAGACGCGAGACCATCCACTTGTAGCTCATCGAGTAGCGGTCGCCTTCCGGCAGCTGCATGACCATGCCAAGCGCACGGCCGCGCGGAATGATCGTCGCCTTGTGGACTGGATCGGCAACCGCCACCTTCATCGCCACGATGGCGTGACCGGCCTCGTGATAGGCGGTGAGCTTCTTTTCCGCTTCGGTCATGGCCGAGGAACGGCGCTCTGCGCCCATCATGATCTTGTCCTTGGCGTCCTCGAATTCCTGCATCGTCACCAGACGCTTGTTGCGCCGAGCCGCCATCAGGGCCGCCTCATTGACGAGGTTCATCAAATCAGCACCGGAAAATCCGGGCGTGCCGCGGGCCAGCACCTTGAGATCGACATTCGGTGCCAGCGGAACATTGCGGGCATGAACCTTGAGGATGCGTTCACGGCCGACAATATCCGGGTTCGGCACAACGACCTGACGGTCAAAACGGCCGGGACGCAGAAGGGCGGGATCAAGAACATCGGGACGGTTGGTGGCAGCTATCAGGATCACGCCCTCATTGGCCTCGAAACCATCCATCTCGACCAGAAGCTGGTTCAGCGTCTGCTCGCGCTCGTCATTGCCGCCGCCGAGACCGGCTCCGCGATGACGGCCAACCGCATCGATTTCGTCAATGAAGATGATGCAGGGTGCGTTCTTCTTGGCCTGTTCGAACATGTCACGCACACGCGATGCGCCGACACCGACGAACATTTCGACAAAGTCCGAACCGGAAATGGTGAAGAAGGGCACATTGGCCTCGCCTGCTACCGAGCGGGCAAGAAGCGTCTTGCCGGTACCAGGCGGGCCGACCAGCAGAACGCCGCGCGGAATGCGTCCGCCAAGGCGCTGAAACTTCTGCGGATCACGGAGGAACTCAACGATTTCCTCAAGATCCTGCTTGGCCTCATCGACACCGGCGACATCCTCAAAGGTCACCCGGCCATGGGCTTCCGTCAGAAGCTTGGCCTTCGACTTGCCGAAACCCATCGCCCCGCGCGAACCGCCCTGCATCTGACGCATGAAGAAAAGCCAGACACCGAGGATCAGCAGCATGGGCAGAAGTGTGCCGACATAGCTCAGGAACCCGCCCGAACCATCGCTGACAGGACGTGCCACCACGATGACGTTATTGGCTTCCAGCTTGTTCAAAAGCGTGTCATCGATCACCGGCGCATAGGACTGGAAGGTTTGCCCCGCCTTTTGCGAATAGGTCCCCGTGATCGTGTTGCCGGTAATCGTCACATCGTGAACCTGGCCGGAATCCACATCGCTGACAAATTGGGAATAGGCTATCTGGCTCGACGCATTATGTGATGGCGTCGACTGAAACATGCTGAACAGCGCGATAAGCAGCAGCGCGATAATCGCCCAGAGCGCGATGTTACGTAAGTTTGGGTTCATCAAAATCCCCGAAATCATAAGTTCGGCGTCATATCCGCCGTGGAATTAGGCCTAACATAGGGTCGCCATCAGCTATTGCCAAGACAACCATTGTTTCAAGAGGCAATTTCCACGGTATGTTCAACCATTGCGGCCTCCGCAAATGACGTGCGACGAAACAAGGTCGCGATAGCATTGGCGAGCGCAAGATCAAAGAGCGGAAGAAATTTTTCGTAAGGAGCGAGATAGGGCTCCACCACAATATCACGGCATCCCTGCCCTTCCGCCATACCACCACCGATGGATAGGTTGGGGGTCGCGCATCGCAACTGCCCCGCAACAGAAGCCGGCAATCCGCAGCCATCCCCCTCTTCCGGGGTAATTTGCCCTGCGGCAATCCGCACCGGCGACGCCGTGCGATTCGTGATGATGAAACGCGCATCCCAGCAACCGCTTTCGCCGGCATCGAGTGTCAGCACGGGAAGATTGCGGTTTTCCCTGACAATAAAGAGCCGGTCGCGCTTTTTGGTGATCACACAGCGCCCCGCCGTCATCCTGCCATCACCGGCAGACATCGCCACGTCCATCAGCCGCTCACGAACATCACGGCCCGCAGCAAAGCTCCGGCCGCCGCAAACCGCAACGAGGCTTCTCAGCACAAGGCTGCCAACACCCGCATCGGCGGTTCCCAGAACCGAAAGATCAACCTCGGCCAGCACGGCCCCATGAACCGTCACAGCCTGTTCGATCAACCGGGCAGCGCGTTCGGCCACATCCTGGCGTTCCTTTGCCTGTCGCCGGGCCACCGCCACCAGTTTCGTCCGCGCGGCCTCATCAAGCCTCTGGCGCATACGCACCCGCTCATAATGGCAATCATCATTGGTCGGATCATCGATCCAGGCCTGACCGCGCGCTATCAGTCCGTCGCGAATGTCCTGACGCGAAACCGATAGAAACGGCCGCAACAACCAGTGCCGGCCACCGACCAGCACGGCAGGCGCCATACCGGCGAGCCCCTCGCCTTCACGCGCGCGCATCTGGCGCATGGCAACGGTTTCAGCCTGATCGTTGAATGTATGGGCAACGATGATTGCCTGCGCCTTTATCCGCGAGGCCAGATCCTGCAACAGCTGATAGCGCGCATTGCGCGCCCTGTCCGAGACGCTCGCACCAGAGGCAGCATCGTTCCAGACAAGGGTTTCATGTTCGATCTGCATCTGCCGGCAAATTTCGCTGACGGCCTTTGCCTCATCGGCAGATTCGGCGCGCAACCGGTGATCAACTGTGGCCGCAACGAGCCTGATATCATCACGCTTCAGGCGCCCTATCGCAGATTTCAGGGCAATCATCAGGCCGACGGAGTCACTGCCGCCCGAAACGCCGACCAACAGAGTGGTCACCGATGATGAGGCCGCAGGCCTGAGGCTTGCGATGAACGCATCGGCCACCGCATCAGGATCACGCGGGCCAATGGTTTCACTCATGTCCATCGCAATCAGCAGCCAAGCTTCTTCATATCGGCTGCAGCCTTGCTCAAAACGGCTGGTGCGGCATCGGGATAGCGGGAAGGAACCTGCTTGAAGGTGGCGCAGGCTGTCTCCTTGTTGTCGAGGCCCGCCAGCGATTCACCGAGTTTCAGCAGCATTTCCGGCGCCTTGTCGGAAGAGCCATAGGCCTTGTAGGCATTCAGGAAGGTCTTGGCGGCATCATTATATTTCTGCTGCGCCAGCATTGCCTCGCCAAGCCAGAAGCTCGCATCCGGCAGAAGTGCACTGTTGGGATAGCTGAGAACGAATTCGCCAAAGGCCTGTTCTGCCTGGGGATAGTCTCCCGAAAGGATCAGATCATACGCGACCTTGTAAAACTGGGCATCGCTGGAATCACTTTCGGCTGCAGCCGGCAACTGCGCCTGAGCCGCATCTCCGTTGCCCGAGCCAGTGCCTGTGCCGGTGTTATCGGGAAATGTCAGGCTGGGGGTTGCGGCCGCAGCACTGTCCTGGCTCGGCGGCGTTGCCGGTTCGGCAGCACCAGTCTTGCCGCCTGCCGGGGCTGACGATCCGCCACCGCCATTTTCGAGGTCCTGCAAACGGAACTCGATATCTTCCTGCATCTTGCGGATCTTTTCTTCCATCTGCAGCATCTGGTAACTCAGATCTTCCACCTGCCCGGTAAGATCACGCACCTGCTGCTGGAGTTCATCGATCTGCATGCTTGGATCGGTTGCCTGCACCTTGGTCACTGGCTGTGTTGCGGCCGTCTCGCTTGCATGCCGGTTCGGAAACAGTGAAAAGCCCTGCGCCATGACCTGTTGCTGCGAAATCGCCAGAACCGAACAGGCAAGCAGGGCGAGAAGTGTCTTCCTCATGTCGTCCTTCGTCCCAATCAATAAAACATATATCCGAATATCCCTAGCCTATAGCTAGGAAGACATTCTGGCCTTTATAGGAACGATTCAAATTATTTTTAACCTCTGAGTGCGTTTTGCGGCCGCCAGAAGACAAAAAAGCGCCGGCCATCACAGCCGGCGCCATTTCTGTAACGCAACGAGATCAGTTGCCGCCGAGAAGATCCGTAACGGTACGGCGGTTCTGCGACCAGCAGCTGATATTGTCGCAGGTCGCGACGGGGCGTTCCTTGCCGTAGGAAATCGTGCTGATGCGATTGGCCGGAATACCGCGCGAAATCAGATAGTTCTTGGTCGCGGTTGCACGGCGCGCACCAAGTGCGAGGTTATATTCGCGGGTGCCGCGCTCGTCGGCATGACCTTCGACGCGAATGCCATATTGCGGGTAACGCTGCAGCCACTGCGCCTGCTTGTTCAGCGTTTCTGCGGCAACGGGCGTGATCGAGGTCGAATCGGTTTCGAAATAGATCGTGTCACCGACATTCAGATCGAAGTCCTGCGAAGAGCCGGGCGTCGCCGACCCGGCCGTGCCGTAAGCGCCATTTGCGCCATTGCCGGGCAGGTTCTGGTCCTTGGAGGCGCAGCCGGCAAGCCCCAGTGCGACGACAGCACAGATAGCCATGACCGTCGGCTTGAAGAATTTCATATGCGGGCTGGAAGCCCCGATGATTGCTCGGCTCATATCGCCGCACTCCTTAACGAATAGGATCCTCGTTCCAAATTCGGATCGACACCGCCGCCAGCCGGTAAGGCCGGAACGTATCATCACCATCTCCCGGATCAGAAGGAAAGAACTCCGCACGCCCTTCCAAAACCGTTTCAGTCCGCGTCAACCCGCCGGCACTGATTTGCCCGGGGTTAACGCATAGTCCGTTTCTGCGAAAGAAAGACAGTAAATTTTCCGTTCCCTCTATCGCATTCTGGCGTTAACGCCTGCTCAAGAAAGATGGTTAACAGCATGCATCTCTCAGGTTCAGGCCGCCTCTATTCAACACCAGTCACGCCTGCGCGCAGGCTTTCCACAAGACAGCGCGCCCGGCATCAGCATCAGTCAAGCACCGGTGACCAGGCCGGATCCGATGCGAATTGCGGGGTTGGAACTTCCTGCTCATTATAGCCACTCAGGTCGATCGTATAGAGATGCGGGCCGCCCTCTCCGGCATTTTGCCGGAAGAACATCAGCACGCGGCCATTTGGTGACCAGGTCGGGCCTTCATTGTGGAAGCCTGAGGTCAGGATACGCTCGCCGCTGCCATCCGGCTTCATGACGCCGATGGAAAAGGTGTTGCCCGACTGTTTAGTGAAGGCGATCAGATCGGCGCGCGGTGACCAGACAGGTGTCGAATAGGAGCCGTCGCCAAAGGAAATGCGGTGCTGATTCGAACCATCCGCGTTCATGACATAAAGCTGCTGGCGGCCGCCGCGGTCACTCTCGAACACGATCTGCTGGCCATTGGGTGAGTAGGATGGTGAGGTATCGATTGCCGCCGTGCTGGTCAGCCGCGTCGTTGCACGCGTTCTGAGATCCATCGTGTAGATATTGGCATTGCCATCCTGCTGCAGGCTCATGATGATCCGCTGGCCATCCGGTGAGAAGCGCGGCGCAAAGGTCATGCCGGGGAAATTGCCGACAACTTCGCGCTGACCGGAATCCAGCTGCAGAAGATAGACGCGCGGCTGGTCGTTCTCGTAGGACATATAGGTGAGCTCCTGCCGGTTCGGCGAGAAGCGCGGCGTCAGCACCATATAGTCGCCGCTGGTCAGCATCTCCACATTGGCGCCGTCCTGATCCATGATTGCCAGCTGGCGCTTGCGATCATTCTTCGGGCCGCTTTCGGAGACGAAGACAACCCGGCTGTCGAAATAGCCGTCCTCACCGGTCAGCGCCTTGTAGATCTGGTCCGCGATGATATGCGCCACACGTCGCCAGTTATCCGGCTTGGTGAAGAACTGCTGGCCGACAATCTGCTGGCCGGCATAGGTATCCCACAGGCGGAACTCGGCACGCAAACGGCCATCCGGTTCCTTCGATATCCGGCCGACGACAAGCGCCGAGGCATTGATCAACTGCCAGTCCTGGAAACGGGGCGTCTCGTCAGGACCGGTCATATTCTGAATAAAGGCCGCCTTGTCGATCGGAGCGAAGAGCCCCGACCGCTTCAGATCCGCGCTCACCACATCGGAGATCTGCGCGCCGATGCCGTCATCGGAGGCAAAATCGGTGATCGCGATCGGAAGCGGAGCGACATTGCCTTGAGAAATATCGATTTCGACCAAAGCATTGGCGGGTGCGACAAACATCATGCTCAACCCGGCATAGGCAAGCGAGATGAGAAGTAGGCAGCGTTTTAGCATAATCGGACGGGCCTTTCAGCTTTTGACCGGTGATCGCATTCAGGGGCAGCGGGTCCCTCCCCCGCTGACACCGGCGGTGAAAATCATAGCATCTGACTTGGGTCGAAATTCACAACGACTTCTTTCCAAGCTTCATATTTTTCAGGCGGAAGTTGGGTGAAGGGTGAAGCCTTCATCACCGCACGCCGGGCACCGCTGGCAAGGATCTGACGGGCCGTATCGGAACCACCGGTCGCCGTGACCTGCGGCTCGCCGATGATCGCACCATTCTGGTCCAGGCTCATCTGGATGCGGATCCGCACGCCATCAGCACCGTCAAGACCGGCCAGGATTGACCAGTTGCGCTGGATCTGGCCGCGCAGCGCATCAAGCTCGCTCTGGGTCAACTGAGCACCGGTTGTCGTCTTCTGGCCACCAAGCGCTGCCGGCGTCTCGGATCGCTTGGCGCCGCCGCCCTGGGCTGCATCACGGTTCAGCAGGGCCGCGATCTGATCGACGTCGAAATTCTCGGTATTGTCGGTCGCCGTTTCGCTCTTCTCGGCCTTCGGCTTTTCCGTCGGCTTCGGCGTTGGCTTTTCAGCCTGATCCGGGGTTTTCACGGGCTCGGTTTTCGGCGGCTCGGTCTTTGGTTTTGCTTCCGCGACCTGCGTATCAGGGCGCTTCTGCGGCAATGGCGCCTGATCAGGGAAAACCAGATCGTCTGGCGTCTGCTCCGCCGGAGCGGGTGCAGGATCAGGCGTCTCCACCGCCTGAGGCGCCGGTTCCGGTTTGGGCTCGGGCTGAGGTTCAGGGGCAGGTTTCGGCGCCGGTGCAGGTGCTGGCTTTGGTGCAGGTGCGGGCTCCGGCGTCGGGGCTGGCGCCGGTGCAGGCTCTGGCTCAGGCGTCGGCTGCGGCTCGGGCGCCGGTGCCTCGGAAGGCTTAGGCGGGGCGGCAGCCTTCTGCTCATGCGTTGCCGCCTGGGCATTTTTCTGCGTGCTCAGATCAACGGTATTGTCGCCGACATTCTGCGCATCCTCGACCGGGTCCGGCCGTTTGGTCGGCACGGGTGCGGCGATATCGGCGAGATCAGCCTTGTCGTCACCCTGCTGAATCTGGGTAATCTCCTGAACGGGGATAAGCTCCACCGGCAGGGCATTGACGTCTGCCACTTCGAATGCATCGGGAGAGCCGAGCGCGAGCACGGCCATCCCGATCACAAGACAGTGCAATATAAACGAAATGGCGACACTGCGCTTCATGGCGACGCTCAGCTGTCCTTTTCCTGCAGCGTGACGAGGCCGATATTCTTGAAACCGGCAGCCGAGATCCGCGCCATCACCTTCATGACGGTACCATAATCGGCATTGGCGTCGCCGCGCACATAGATACGCTCATTGTACCCTGTCTTGGAAATGGCCTCGAGCTTGGCCACCACTTCATCAATCGGGATTTCGGTTTCCTGAAGATAGACCTTGCCGTCGGAATTGACCGATACGGTGATCGGCTGCGTATCCGAATTCAGCGCCTGAGCCTGGGTTTCAGGCAGGTCAATCGGCACACCCACCGTCATCATCGGTGCAGCGACCATGAAAATGATCAGCAAAACGAGCATGACGTCGACGAGCGGCGTCACATTGATCTCGCTCATCGGCCGCTTGCGACCGCGACGGCGGCCGCGGCGACCGCCGCCTGCTCCACCCGCTCCTACGGACATTGCCATAGTTAAAGCCTTTCTATCGCTTGGTCGTCACTCAGCGGCCTGGCGCGGCTGCAGTTTCTCATCGATCTGGCGGGAGAGGATCGCGGCAAATTCATCCGCGAAACCTTCCATCCGCGCCGTCAGCTTGCCGGCATCACTTGAGAATTTGTTATAGGCAATAACCGCCGGAATAGCGGCGACAAGGCCGATCGCCGTTGCCAGCAGCGCCTCGGCAATACCCGGTGCAACGACGGCAAGATTGGTCGATTTAGAACCGGCAATCGCCTGAAATGAGGTCATGATGCCGACAACCGTGCCGAACAGGCCGATGAAAGGCGCGGCCGAACCGACGCTGGCGAGAAAGCCAAGCCGTGCTTCGAGCGCTTCACTTTCACGCTGAATGGCAACATCCATCGCCTTTTCAACACGCATCTGCAGACCGACCGGCGCGCGTGCACCGCGCTCAAAGGATTTCTTCCATTCGCGCATGGCCGAAACAAAGATCGCCGCCATGCCACTGGTCTTGCGCTCCGCCAGACTGCCATAAAGCTTTTCCAGCGAATTTCCTGACCAGAATGAATCTTCAAACTGGTTATAGGCGCGCTTTTCCTTGTTATAGGCGATGAATTTCTCGATCACGATCGCCCATGTCCAGATCGACGCTGCGATCAATCCCAGCATCACGATCTTTACGATCAGCCCCGCCTGCCAGAAGAGCGCCAAAAGGCCGATATTCGCCGTCGTCGCGTCCAACCCAAGCTGTTCCATTTAAATCCAAGTCCTTGATAAGAAGCCCGTTCACCCGGGCGTGGGTACAGTTTAAGGTCGCCTGCAAGTCCGGGCCGGAAATCCGGCATGTACCGGATTGCCCAGTTTCTCAGACCTTCTTTCACCGGAATCGTGGTGAAAGGGAGGCACAAGGCCGGCAAATCCCGTATTCACCATAAAACTACATTATGGTTAAGGGATCATTACTTTGTTGCACCGCCGAGACAGGATTATGTCCGGATTTTGGAGCAATAAGGGCCTTTTTCGCCCCGGACTCGAAGCAAAAAATCCTTCACACAATACTCAGGTTTAATCAAGACCTGCACCGCGCGCCATGGTCGCGGCGAGGTCATCCGGCAGACGGCGTGCCCTGCCCTTCGCGTTGACAGCCACAACGGTGACGGTCGCCAGAATGAGCGTCACACCATTGGCCCGGATCTCCTGATCGAGCACCATGCGCGCACCGGTCGTCTTTCGCGTGGTCGTTCGGATCTCGACAATGTCGTCCATTCGCGCGGGCCATTTGAAGGTGATGTCCATGTGGTGCACGGCAAAGGCCAGTCCCTCTTCATCGATCTCCCTGAGTTTTGCCTGACCAACGCCGAGACAACGCAGAAACTCCGTCCGGCCGCGTTCCAGAAATTGCAGGTAACGCGCGTGATAAACCACGCCGGAAAAATCGGTATCCTCATAGTAAACCCGCTGCACAAGGCGATGAAGCCCGTTCTCGAGACGTCCGCCGAATGCTGCGGAAAGTTCATTATCTATGATGTCTTCGGTCATGCTCATTCTCATCCTGTCTTCACCGCCGCTGGCTCGAAACCGGCGATGCCAGACAGCATAGGCAATTGCAAGGCAATGAACCACATCCCGCTTTCAGACCATGTCGAAACCTCCCCTCGACGCGGTTCACGGAACTGGCATTGACGGCGCGGCCTGCCGGGCACGTGGGCGACCCTCACCGAATGAAACTGAGCCCCCTTCGGCACCATCCTCGCGGTGCACTGCACACGCCGTGTATCGCGTCCTCTTCCGATAGCCCGTAACAAAATCATTGCAATCGTGTCATACTAATGCAGACCTTAGGCATATCTGTGTTTGAATCGGACGGGAGTTAATCCATGAAAATTGCGGTTATGGGCGGCGACGGCTTCATCGGCTGGCCGACATCGCTTCATCTGTCGGATGCTGGCCATGAGATCCATATTCTCGACAATCTGTCGCGACGCTGGATCGATACCGAGCTCGGTGTTCAGTCGCTGACGCCGATGGATTCGATCCAGGAACGTACCCGTATCTGGCATGCCGAAACCGGCCGCCGCATTCATTTCCACCTGATTGATCTGGCCGGGGATTACGAGATCCTCAAGCAGTGGCTCGCCGAAGAGCGCCCGGATGCCATCATCCATTTTGCCGAACAGCGCGCCGCGCCCTATTCGATGAAAACCGACCGCCACAAGAATTACACGGTCAACAACAACGTCAACGCCACACATAACCTTCTGAATGCGCTGGTGGAACTCGGGCTTGATTCGCATCTGATCCATCTCGGCACCATGGGCGTCTATGGCTATTCCACCGTTGGTGCGGCGATCCCGGAAGGCTATCTGCCCGTCCAGTTCGAGGCCTCCAACGGCGATATGGTCGGCCAGGAAATCCTCTACCCCTCCAATCCCGGCTCGATCTACCACATGACCAAGTGCCTCGATCAGCTGCTCTTTGCTTTCTATGCCAAGAATGACGGGCTGAGGATTACTGATCTGCATCAGGGTATTGTCTGGGGCACGCATACCGAACAGACCAAGCGCCATCCGCAGCTGATCAACCGCTTCGACTATGATGGCGATTACGGCACGGTTTTGAACCGCTTCCTGATCCAGGCCGCGATCGGCTATCCGCTGACGGTGCATGGCGTCGGCGGCCAGACTCGCGCCTTCATCCATATTCAGGATTCGGTCCGCTGTATCGAACTGGCGCTCAAAAACCCGCCGGCCCGCAATTCCCGCGTCGAGATCTTCAACCAGATGACAGAAACCCACCGCGTGCGCGATCTGGCCAAGATGATCTCGGAGATGACCGGCGTTGAAATCGCCTGGCTGCCAAACCCACGCAAGGAGGCCGCAGAAAACGACCTGATCGTCAAGAACGACAAGTTCATCGGGCTTGGCCTCAACCCGATCACGCTGAAGGAAGGGCTTCTGGGCGAAATCGTCGATGTCGCCAAGAAATTCGCCTATCGCGTCGATCGCAAACGCGTTCCGGCCATCTCGGCATGGACCAAGGACATTGCCAAGACGATCAATCACGATCCCGAAGGCAAGTCGCTGAAATCTGTTTCCTGACACCATGATCAAAGCCGATAGTGAAAATGGCATCCGCCGCAGTGCGGATGCCGGATATGCCTTTGCCTATGTCACGCTGGTTACCAACAGCGATTATGCCATGGGCGCACTGGCGCTTGCCCGCTCGATCCAGCTTTCGGGAACGCCCGCCGATATCGTCGTGCTTTATACCGGCGGCACGCCGGATGCCGCACTGGAGCAGCTGGAAATCATCGGTTGCCGGATGATCGCCGTCGATCACCTGCCGCTTTCCGATGGCTTCAATGAGCGCCACGCCCGCAAAAAGGTCCATGACAACGCCCCCTTCACCAAGGGTCGCAAACCGGATTTCCACACGCCGCTCGACAATTTCTGCAAGCTGAGGCTCTGGCAGCTCATTGAATATCACGCCTGCATCTTCATTGATGCCGATGCGCTGGTGCTGAAGAATATCGACAAGCTGTTCTTCTACCCGGAATTCTCCGCCGCCCCGAATGTCTATGAGACGATCGCCGATTTCCACCGGCTGAATTCCGGCGTCTTCGTCGCCCGGCCGGATCTTGAAACCTTCAACGCCATGCTGGAAGCCCTTGATGCGCCGGATGCCTTCTGGCGGCGCACCGACCAGACCTTCCTGCAGGAATTCTTTCCTGACTGGCACGGCCTGCCGGTCTTCATGAACATGCTGCAATATGTCTGGTTCAACCTGCCGGAGCTGTGGTGCTGGGACGAGATCGGCGTGCTACATTATCAGTATGAAAAGCCCTGGGAAGACGACCATCCCCGTGCCGAGCAGCTCAAGCCGCTGATCGATCTGTGGTGGGCCTATTTCGACGGCGAGGATATCCCCGAAATTGCCAGCCTGAAAAATCCGACGACGCCATGACGCATATCCTCATCTCCGGCGGTACCGGCCTTGTCGGCCGTTATATGGTGGAAGCCTTTCGCGCTGGCGGCCACCTTGTCAGCGTGGCCGGCAGAACACCGCCACCGCCGGAGACGTTCGCCGCCGCTGCCGCTTATCGCCCGCTCACCCTTGATCCAGACCGCGATCAATCAGGTATCTTCGACGGCGTGGATATCTTCATCCATGCCGCTTTTCTGCATGAACCGGGCCGCTATCGCGGCGGTGAGGGCGACGACCCGGCCGGCTTTATCCGCGCCAATCTCGATGGCAGTGTCGCGCTGTTCGAGACTGCCCGCGCCGCAGGTGTTCAGCGCTGCCTGTTTTTATCAAGCCGCGCCGTCTATGACGGCTTTGCGCCCGGCACGGAACTCAATGACAGTCTCATACCGGCACCGACCAGCCTGTATGGCCAGATCAAATATCAGGCGGAGCAGGCGCTCGCCGCGCTTTCCACCCCGCAATTCGTCACCGCAAGCCTCAGGGCAACCGGTGTCTATGGTCATCTCAGCCCCAATAAATGGGATGATCTCTTTGCCCGTTATCTCGCCGGTGAGATGATCACGCCGCGCGCGGCAAGCGAGGTTCATGGCGCCGATCTCGCCAGCGCCGCCCTGCTTTTGTCGCAGGCACCAGCGCACAAGGTCTCCGGCTTGAGCTTCAATGCCACCGATATCGTCACCGATACCCATGCCATTCTGGCGCCACTCAAGGCAGCGACAGCCTGCCCGCATCCCCTGCCCGCGCGCGCTGCCCATGACACGGTCAGCCTGATGACGACAACGCGGCTCAATGCACTTGGCTGGCGTAGCGGCGGCTATGGCCTGTTTTACGAAACGCTGGAAAAGCTGGTTTCGCGATACGCACTCTGAAAGCCCGCCCGCCGGCAAACGCGCAAAATTCCTGAATAGTCAATGTTGTCGCGCCCGCACTGTGCTAGGTTCCCCCCGACCTGATCGTCAGGCCCGGATGGCATTCGCTCACCCGTCAGTTCCCGAACAGCAAGCCGCCTGACTGAAGACGGCAAAGGCTGAAAGCCCGACGCGCGGTGGTGCGTGGTCCGCCGGGCTCAGCTGCGTAAAATACGAAGAGAAAATGATGCACAAGAACAAGCTCGTCGTCGTCGGTGTTGGACATGTCGGTTCCTATGTCCTGGCCGATGCCATGAAAATCGGCCTGTTTGCCGAGATCGGCGTGATCGACATTTTGAAGAATGTAGCCTTTGGCGAGGCGCTCGATCAGGCCCAGGCCACCGCACTCACCTATATGACCAATGTCACGGTCACCTCCGGCGGTTATGAACAATGCGCAGATGCCGATGTCATCATCGTTGCAGCAGGCCCAAGCGTTATGCCGGATCCGAACGATCCCAAGGGCGAACCGGACCGCACCACGCTGACCAAAACCAATTGCGCCGTCATTCGCGAGGTCATGGCCGGCATCACGCAATATACCCGCGATGCAATCGTCATTCTGATCACCAATCCGCTCGATACCATGGTCTATATCGCCGAGAACGAATTCGGCTACCCCAAGGGCCGCGTTTTCGGCACCGGCACGATGCTGGATTCAGCGCGGCTGCGCAAACTCATCGCCGAGACCTATCAGATCGACCCGAAATCGGTGACCGGCTTCATGATGGGAGAACATGGCAGCACCGCCTTCCCGGTTCTGAGCCATGTCAATGTCGCCGGTATTCCTTTCGCCCAGCTCAATGACTATCTTGAACCCGCTGCGGATATTTCCGATCCGGATGTGGTCAAGGCAAAGATTATTTCGGCAGCCTATGATGTTCTGAACGGCAAGGGCTGGACCAATGCGGGCGTGGCGCAATCGGCAATCACCATGGCGCGTGCGGTCCTTCTCGACGAGCGCAGTATCTATCCTGCCTCAACGACACTGTCCGGCCAGTATGGCCATGATGGCGATGTCGCGCTCAGCATGCCCTGCATGATCGGTCGCGAGGGTATACTGCGCCAGCTGCCGGTCACGCTCAATGCGTGGGAAACGGAAAAGCTCAACGCTTCGATCTCCTTCATCCAGTCCGCCATGCGCGATGCCGATACCGGCCTGCACAAGCGCCGCTGATACGCGAAAAGCCCGGGT
Organism: Martelella alba; assembly: GCF_006516955.1. Lineage (GTDB taxonomy): Bacteria > Pseudomonadota > Alphaproteobacteria > Rhizobiales > Rhizobiaceae > Martelella > Martelella alba. The sequence continues at coordinate 483,126 of NZ_VHLG01000003.1, read as the reverse complement.
GTAACTCCCGGGCTCAGCCTGCTGACAAAGCCATTCAGCTTGTCTGTTTGGGGTAGAATAGCCATTGCCTCCGTCGTCATCCCCGTGCTTGTCACGGGGATCCATACTCTTAAGGATTTGAATAAGCGGAGTCTTTCGCCGCGCGGACGCGCGTCGGCTGGATGCCTGTGACAAGCACAGGCATGACGTTAGAGAGGGGCTTAGACTTTGTCAGCAAGCTCAGCCCGGGTGCGACACCCGGGCTTTTTTCAGGTCCGAAAACAACCGTCAGGCGCTGGCAACGGCCAGCCGTTTATTGGTCAGCTTGGCCAGCTGCTGCAACCGGCCCTCGACACGTTCGCCGACGAAATCGGCGTATCTTTCCGGCACCACCAGTTCCAGATCGAGATCCGGGTTCTGGCTCGGCACGAAATCCAGATCGCCGACGATACCGGGCATGGAGGCGGAGAAGAGATAGGCCACCCGCAGGAGCCCGCCCAGAAGCTTGGCCCGTTCGAGAAAGGTCGGTGTCGTGATCGCCACAAGACCATCGGTCATGTGATCGTCACGCAACCCTTCAAAACGGTAGTAGTTGGCCAGGGCGATGAACACGCGGCCAGGATGGGTGATACCCACCAGCGAGGAATGGGCGATCACATTCAGCGACTGGGGACCGCGAAAATCAGGATGGGCCCGCCAGCTAATATCTGCCAGCAGACAGGCCGCCTCGCGGTAACGCATTTCCTCCACGGTCTCCTCAATGCCGAAGCGCCGCACCATGCGGCCGGTCCATTCGGCAATCTCGCTGGCGTGACGCGGCGAGCGTGCTCTGAGGATCGCCAGCTGCTGCGCGGCCACGATCAGCGGATCCTGCCGTTTCTCTTCGACATTCAGAAGCGAATAGAGCCAGCCTTCGCGCACGCCCTGCGAGGAAAAACAGACGCTTTTCGGCTGCATGATATTCAGCACTTCGCGCATGGCGATGGCACCGAAAGGCAAAAGCTGACGGCGGTTCTTGGAGATGACAGACCAGGCCGGATCCTTCTGGTCCTCGTCCTCACCAATCCGGTCAAGAAAGGCAAGAACAGTTTCCGTCGGCAGTTCATAGCCCTGCATCATGGTCAACGGATAGCCGGTCATTTCCATATGCAGGCGGGCAATATTACGCCAGGTACCACCGACAGCATAAAAGATGCGGCCCTTGCCGGTCTCAAGAAATTCAACCTTCTTGACCTGCTTACGGGCAAAGGCACGCGCCTTGACTAGTGAACCTTCTGACAGTTCTGAAAGCCTGATGCCACCGAGCGGCAGCGTGATCCCCTGCCCTGAGGCATTGCCGGAAATGTCGACGAGCTCCAGCGAACCACCACCGAGATCGCCAGCAATCCCGTCCGGTTCGAAAAAGCCGGAGATAATGCCATAGGCGGAATAAAGCGCTTCCTCGCGGCCTGTGAGAACGCGAATTTCCTCACCAAGGATTGCTTCTGCGGCCGAAATAAAACCCGGCCCGTTCGACGCCTCGCGGGCAGCAGCGGTGGCCAGCACATACATTTTCACCGCACCGGCCTGACGGGAAAGTGCCGCGAAGCGTTTCAGCGCTTTCAGCGCCCGCTCCACCCCGTCCTCATCCATCTTGCCGGAGACGGCAATGCCACGTCCAAGCCCGCACAGGACCTTTTCGTTGAACAGGATTGTCGGCGAGCGCGACAATCCCTCATAAATGACGATACGAACAGAGTTTGATCCGATATCGACCACGGAGACAGGGGAAATGCCCGGAAGCCGTCCCTGTGCTTCAGATTCCACCATTGAGACCCGGCTACTATTGTGGGCCGGACATACGTCCGGCGATCAGCTTTGGCGCACTTGATTTCAACGCCTCACCACGGCCGGAAAGGCTGGGATTGGTCATGAAATACTCCTGCGCGTTGAACGGCTCCTCGCCCTCACGCGGTTCGATCCGGCGGGAAGTACCATCCGGGAGTATCTCGTAGCTCTGTTGGTTGTCAATCACATTGCCCAGCATGATCTGTGAGAGCACCTGTTCATGCACAGTCGGATTGGTCAACGGAACAATCACTTCGACCCGCCGGTCGAGATTGCGCGGCATCAGATCGGCCGAACCGAGATAGACTCGGGCATTTTCCGACGGCAGACCGTGGCCATTGCCAAAGCAGTAAATACGGCTGTGCTCAAGGAAGCGGCCGACAATCGACTTGACGCGGATATTCTCCGACAAACCCGGAACCTGCGGCCTGAGGCAGCAGATGCCGCGCACCACCAGGTCAATCTCGACGCCTTCGCCGCTGGCGCGGTAAAGTGCATCGATGATCTTCGGATCGACCAGCGAATTCATCTTCATCCAGATCGCGCCGGGCAGACCGTTCTTCACATGCTCAATCTCCTCCTCGATATGCTGGAGGATGCGCGGCCGCAGCGTATAGGGCGAGACGGCGAGGTTCATATTCTCTTCCAGCTCACCATAACCGGTGATGAAGTTGAACACTTCCGCCACGTCATGGGCAATCTTCGGATTGCAGGTGAAATAGGACAGGTCCGTATAGATCTTCGCCGTGATCGGGTGATAGTTGCCGGTGCCCAGATGGCAATAGGTCCTCAGATTGCCGTCTTCGCGCCGGACCACCATGGAAAGCTTGGCATGGGTTTTCAGTTCAACGAAGCCGAAGACCACCTGCACGCCGGCGCGTTCCAGATCGCGCGCCCAGCGGATATTGGCCTCTTCATCGAAGCGCGCCTTCAGTTCCACCAGCGCCGTCACTGACTTGCCAGCTTCTGCCGCATCAATCAGCGCCCGCACGATCGGGCTGTCATTGGAGGTGCGGTAAAGCGTCTGCTTGATCGCCAGAACATTCGGGTCACGCGCAGCCTGGATCAGGAACTGCACCACAACGTCGAAAGATTCATAAGGGTGGTGAACCACAAAGTCCTTTTCGCGGATGGCGGCGAAACTGTCGCCGACATGCTCACGCACCCGCTCGGGAAAGCGCGGGTTGAACGGCTTGAACAGGAGATCCAGCCGCGGCACCTTGGTGATTTCCGACAAGGTGTTGAGCGCCAGAAGCCCGGGTAGAACCGCAACACGATCTTCACCAACACCAAGTTCCTCCACCACGAAACGGCGCAGCGAAGCCGGCATCTCCGAATCCGTCTCGACGCGGATCACCGAGCCGCGGCGACGCTGCTTCAGCGCCGTCTCGAAATAGCGCACCAGATCTTCGGCTTCTTCCTCGATTTCAATATCACTGTCGCGGATGATGCGGAACGTGCCGTAACCCTGCACCTCATAGCCCGGATAGAGCCGGTGAATGAACATGCCGATCAGATCTTCCATGGTGATGAAGCGGATGACACCGTCGATATCCGGCAGGCGGACGAAGCGGTTCAGTGCCGGCGGCATGCGCAGAAGCGCATTCATCGGGTTGCGGCCGACACGGCTGACCAGCTGCAGCCCCATGGAGAATCCGAGATTGGGAATGAAGGGGAAAGGATGGGCCGGATCAATCGACAGCGGCGTCAGAACCGGAAAGATCCCCTGTTCGAATTCACTCGTCAGCGAGATCCGGTCCTCTTCGGAAAGGGCGCCCGGGCGAACGATCTGGATGCCTTCATTGGTCAGGTATTGCTGCAGAACGGCAAGGGCCGCCTGCTGCTCCATCTGCAGATTATCGACTTCGCGCAGAATATCGGAAAGCTGTTCTGCGGGCGTCTTGCCATCGGCGGAGATCATCGTCACGCCCTGCCGCACCTGACCTTCCAGCCCGGCCACACGGACCATGAAGAATTCATCGAGATTGGCCGCCGAAATGGAGAGGAAGCGGACCCGCTCCAGCAGCGGATGCGCCGGATTGAGGGTTTCCTCGAGCACACGGCGGTTAAACTGCAGCCAGGAAAATTCGCGATTGACGAAGCGCTGCGGACTTGTGCGCAAATCCTCGCCACCACCGGTAAAACCATCGCCAGACATCATCGAAGCCGTGTTTTCCATAAGCTAAAGTCAACCTCTCCAAACATTCAACTCTTGCAACCGACTACCCGAACTTGGCGACGGAACGATGACAGAATGCCACTCTCACGTCCAAAGCAGCCGCTGGACACTGAATGCGTGCACTTGCGCCGCGTTCAAGGCTCCTTGCGGTCGTGGTCGAGGTCAAGCGTTTCCATCACCTCAGCCGCCAGAGCCCGCGTAATCCGCCTGCCCTTTGCCAGAGCATGCCGGTCGATTGCCTCAACGATAAGCCGTGCCGCCTCCAGCGAGCGCTCCATGCGCGCGATAATGTAGGCGACAACCCGGTCATCCACCTCAATCTGGCGATCGGCGAACAGTTTAAACACGACCTGCCATAACAGCACATCATCCGGGGCGCCGATTTCCACGATCGTGGCGCCAGCAAGACGCGAGCGCAGATCCGGCAGCTTCACCCTCCATGATGATGGCATGCCGCGCGCGGTCAAAAGCAGATGGCTTTTATGCTGGCGCACCGTATTGATGAGATGGAACAGCGCCGTTTCGTCAATGCCGATCCGGTCGGCATCTTCAACCAGAAAAGCCTTGGCCGGCGTCAGCACCCGACCGGAGACGACCGCGGCACCGGCATCGGTTGCGCCACTCAAAAGACGCCAGATATTGGCAATGTGCGATTTGCCGGATCCTGGTGGGCCGACAAGCACAACAACCGGTCCCGGCCAGTCCGGCCAATGATCGATGATTTCCACCGCAGGCGCCAACGACGGCGACACCAGAAGATCATCGCGCCCCGACATTTCGTGAGCACCAAGATCAAGTGGCAATTGCAGACTGCGCTTTTCCATTTCAGGGCTTGCCCTTAGCCTTTCCCTCCTGGCCATCGGCCAGATCCGTGGCGGCAATTCTCTGTTCCTTGTCACCCCAGTAAAGATCGCTTTCGAGATACCGGTCAATGGCAAAGCGCACCAGAACGCCAACAGCCGCCGATACGGGAACAGCAACCAGAAGACCGACAAAGCCGAACAGGACGCCGAAAGCAAACAGGGCGAACATCAGCCAGACCGGATGCAGCCGCACACTCGACCCGACCAGCTTCGGTTGCAGCACATTGCCTTCAAGAAACTGACCGAAAAGATAGATGCCGAGCACGATGGCGATACGGCCATATTCCGGCCAGAACTGCACCAGCGCCACGCCCATCGACAAAACAAAGCCCGATGACGAACCGAGATAGGGAATAAAGCTGACAAAGCCAGCGAAAAGGCCGATCAGAGCCCCGAAATTGAGCCCCGCAAGCGACAGCGCACCGGCATAATACACACCAAGAATGATGCAGAGCGAGCCCTGCCCGCGGACAAAACCGGAAATGACCTTGTTGATCTCCGTTGTCAGATACCGCACATCCTTGACATAGGCACGCGGCGTCCAGCGATCGAGCTTGGCAATCATCCGGTCCCAGTCGAGCAGAAGATAAAAGGCGATAACCGGCGTCAGAACGACGAAGGACACCACATTGATGACCGCCATCGACGAACTCCAGATGCCGCCAAACAGCGTGCCGGCAAAGGAAACGCCGCTTGAGAGCACCTTGCCGATATTCTGGCTCAACTCGGAAATCTGGCTATTGCCCCAGTCAACAAGATTATGCAGCCGCGAAGTCTGCACAAAGTGCTCAAGCTGGGCGACATATTGCGGCAGCTTCTGCGCCACCTCTGCCGCCTGGCTGACAAGCAGTGGAATGACCACCAGCAAGACGGCGATGAACAGCACAATAAACAAGAGCATGATCAGACTGGTCGCCGTGGCGCGTCCAAGCCCCATCCGCTCCAGCCGGTCCGCCAGGGGATCAAGGAAATAGGCAAGCGCCATGCCAGCGACGAAGGGCAGCAAAATGCTGCGGAACACAAACAGGAAAATGGCGACACCAACGGCAAATAGCAGCCAGAAATAAATCTGTCTTTTCAGGCCTGCGCCCGTCATGCGTTCCGACATGGAAAACTCCCCGATCAACCTGTCTGGCTTATACCGGCAAACCCGGCCCCTTCCAACACTCCTTATCGGCTGCGACAAAGGAATACGGCGAGACAACGGCAAGGCTGTGGACAGTGTGCACAAACAGAGCTTTCGCGCTGCGGCCAAGGGCCTTCCGCGGGGAGCGCGTCAAAGAGCATCTGTTGACAAAGTCAGAATATTGGTAATAAGTTTCCAACAAGACAATATTTTACCAAACATGGAAGCAACGAGATGGTTGAAAAGTCAGACACAGCGACCGCCATCATGCTGGCCATCTTTCATCTCAACGGTGCGCTGATCGACAAGGGCAACCGCCTCAGCGAGCCACTCGGCCTGACCAGCACACGCTGGCAGATCCTCGGCGCCATCGCGCTTTCAACGGAAAGGCCGACTGCGCCGCAGATCGGCGACATGATGGGCATGACCCGTCAAGGGGTGCAGCGACAGATCAATCTTCTCGTGGAAGAGAAGATGATCGAGGCCCGCGCCAATCCGCGCAATATGCGTTCACCCTTTTACATTCTGACAGAGCTGGGGGCCACGACCTATGCCCGGGTGATGGCGCTTGAAACCATCTGGGCCGATGCGCTGGTCGAAACCATTGCCGGCGAAGACCTTCAAACGACACTGACAACCCTTAAAAAGCTCGGTGAAACGCTTCAAAAGACACCCCTTCCAGCGCAATAGACCGAGACCGGGAGGACCATATCATGCCCAAAATTGCTCACCGCCTTGCAGGCGGCGGCGCGATGCTGCTCGTCGCCATGTTTCTGACAGCAACGCTGACGAGCGAACTGTTGATCGGCCAGACCGCCGTGCCGGGCGTCAAGCGTGCCATCCTGTTCGGCATTGCCCTGCTGATACCGCTCTTGATCATCACAGGCACGTCCGGACTGTCGCTGGCGCGAAGGATGAAGGGACCGGCAATCCGGGCCAAGCTGATCCGCATGCGCCTGATCGCCGCCAATGGCGTGTTGATCCTCCTGCCGGCTGCAATCTATCTTGACCACAAAGCCGAAGCGCAGCAGTTCGACCTGGCCTTTGTAACCGTCCAGTTCCTTGAGATTGCGGCCGGGCTGATACAGCTTACTCTTCTGACAGCCAATATGCGCGCCGGACTGCGACTGGCGGCAAAAAGAGGCCAATCCGCTGATTTTGCCCGCTGAAGCCGCAAAAGCGCCTTTCAAACTGTCAATATCGCCCTGCGAATGCGGTCGCGCTCTTGCAACACCTTGCGCGCCATGCAATGCCCACTTCTGATATTTTCATGAGGGATGCGCCCATGACCGATACGAGAAAGAACGGACTGACCTATCGTGATGCCGGTGTTGATATCGATGCCGGAAGCCTGATGGTGGAAAAGATCAAGCCCGCGGTCAAATCGACCCGCCGCCCTGGCTCCGACAGCGAGATCGGCGGTTTTGGCGGCCTGTTCGACCTCAAGGCCGCCGGTTTTTCCGATCCGGTTCTCGTTGCCGCCAATGACGGTGTCGGCACCAAGCTCAAGGTCGCGATCGAAGCCGGCAAGCATGATACGGTCGGTGTCGATCTCGTCGCCATGTGCGTCAACGACCTGGTGGTGCAAGGCGCTGAACCACTGTTCTTCCTCGATTATTTCGCAACCGGCGCACTCGATCCCGATCAGGGCGCTGCCATTGTTGAAGGCATTGCCGAAGGTTGCCGCCAGGCCGGTTGCGCACTGATCGGCGGCGAAACCGCCGAAATGCCGGGCATGTATGCCAAGGGCGATTATGACCTTGCCGGCTTTGCCGTAGGGGCTGCCGAACGCGGCACCCTGCTGCCGTCAGAAGACCTCGCGGTGGGCGATGTGATCTTTGGGCTGGCCTCATCCGGTGTTCACTCCAACGGTTTTTCGCTGGTGCGCCGCATTGCCGAACTGGCCAATATCGGCTGGCTGGCCCCCGCCCCGTTCGCGCCGGGCAAGACCTTCGGCGAAGCCCTGCTGGAGCCGACCAAAATCTATGTGAAGCCGCTTTTGGCGGCCATCCGCCAGACCGGCGGCATCAAGGCACTGGCCCATATCACCGGTGGTGGGTTCCCGGAAAATATTCCGCGCGTCCTGCCTGCCCATCTTTCCGCCGAGATTGACCTTGCGTCCATTCCGGTTCCAGCCGTCTTCTCATGGCTGGCGCGCACTGGCGGCGTGGCGCCTGCGGAAATGCTGCGCACCTTCAATTGCGGCGTCGGCATGATTGGCGTCTGCCCCGCAGACAAGCTTGATGTCGTGCTTGCGGTTCTGACCGATGAAGGTGAAACCGCCTTCAGGCTTGGTCAGATCGTGCCACGCAGCGGCGATATAGCCGGAACGGTCTATAAGGGCATGATCAACCTATGAGCGGGTCGAAAAAACGGGTTGTCGTTTTTATTTCCGGAAGCGGCTCCAATATGGTGAAGCTTGCCGAAGCCTGTCAGTCGCCGGATTTTCCGGCCGAAATCGTCGCTGTCATTGCCGACAAGCCCGACGCAGGAGGCCTGCAAAAAGCAGCAGCGCTTGGCCTTGAAACCTTCGCCTTCCCGCGAAAGCAGTTCGACAGCAAGGCCGCCCACGAAGCCGCCATGCTGACAGCACTGGCAGCCCTCAATCCGGACATCATCTGCCTTGCCGGCTTTATGCGCATTCTCTCCGGCGATTTCATCCGCGCCTATGAAGGACGGATCATCAATATCCACCCGTCACTTCTGCCGCTTTTCCCGGGCCTCCACACGCATCAACGCGCCATCGATGCCGGCATGCGGATTGCTGGCTGCACAGTGCATTTCGTCACCGAAGGCATGGATGAAGGCCCGGTCATCGGCCAGGCCGCCGTGCCGATCCTCCCCGGCGACGACGCCGAAACGCTCGCCGCCCGCATCCTCACCGTCGAGCACCAGCTCTACCCGGCAGCACTGAAGCGCTTCGCCGAGGGCAAGGTCCGGATGGAGGGTGAGAGGGCGGTGTTTGGAAAGGGCTTCGGACTGAATGAGACGCAGAAGATCGTCTCATTTTGAATCGACATCCAATTCCGCGCCGCTGGTCGGTGGCATCAGCTCGCGCAGCCATCTGACATGTTCAGAGAGGATTGGCTCGGGGGACCACTCGGACGTGCTGTTTTCAGGAACCAGAATTCGTCGCACAAAGTCCGAGTTCTGAAGAGTTTTCACGATTGCCTTGTCGCGTGCGCTGATACCCTCAAGCGCATCAATATCGTTCGTTGCGAGATGATCCGCCAGTTCTGGATGCTTACTGAGCGTAAACCACGAACGCGGCCATTCGACCGACAGGACCACCCAGCGCGCCAGAATTTTCCAGTCGCGGGAACCCAACGAAATGGACGCGCGGCCCAATCGCCCCACTTCGGTCATCAGAGAGACAGTGTTGATAATCCGCTTGATTTGTCGTGGATTGGGAGGCAACAACGGAACCAGCCCTTCAAGCTCATGACGGGTTAATTGCTCGCTCTGTTCATCATAGGCAGCCTTGATCGAGAGCTGACGGTTAAGCTCACGCTTTTGCTGGGAGCTGATCCCACGGTTATTGGCGAATTCTTTCGCTTTCTGCTCACGCAGTATGAGAGATCTCTCATTCAGAACCCCATTCAGCTCATCGGTCAGGCTCAGATCTTTCTCTGACCTATCTTCGGGATCAACTTGGGCACTCACACCGAGCAATCTGCGAACATAGCTCACTTTCTCCTTCTCTCCGAAATCCGGCAAGACAAGCGATAACTGAATCCCTTTTTCCACGAAGCGCGCACCTAACGTGTGCTCGCAACCGACTTCAATGTCTCCAAGCTTCTTGTAAACCTGGGTGAAGGCCTGCTCGATCCAGTCCTTATCACCAAGCAACAGATAGATCACGCGGGGGCTGGTGAGGATTGTCTGCATGCCATGAAGCAGCGAAACAACATATTCCGGATCACAGCGGTCCAGATCGTCAACGATAACCAGAACTGGGCGACGAAATCCTTTGATCGTTTTCGCAAAGTGAGTCCGAAACCGGTCCAGTGGGTCACCTGCACCAAGCGCATAAGCCTTGGCTGCTGCAGGCGTACCGGGAAACAAGCTACGGGTGACCGTTTTGAAGATTGCCCAGACGCCAGATGCACCACCCAAAAACGCGAAAAAAGCAAACACCGTTGCATTGACAGAAAGGTTGAATCTGCATTTTTCATCACCCAGAAAACCGAATAAATACAGCCCTGCAGCTACACTGAGAAAAAGAACTGCTGCGATCGCTTGGCTCAGCACATCCGGCGTAAAAATTTCCCAGTATTTTTGTCGAATCCAACGCCAACAATACTGAAGAAAAGGAACAGGAGCGTCACGATACTCATACGGCGCGACGGGCATGTCCAGCCTGCACTTGTTGTTGCATACCTCCCGATAATCCGCTTCGGTGCATTGCTTGCGAATGGCCTCGGAAAAGGTCCACCATTGCGGCTTCACATGCTGATGTCGCCAGGCATTGAAATGAACGATATGCCATGGTCGCCGGAACTTGGCTGGCCAGATACTTCCATCCAGTGGGAGGAGTATTCTCTCAAGCCAACCGGGCCATACATAATGCTTGAAAGGATTGAGAATGTATTCAAGGAAGCCCGCGAATGTGGTCTTGCCGCCACCCCATGGCGCGTCAAGATGAACCACAAATCCGGGCTGAAGACTTTGTTCCTTGCCGCCCTCAACAGGATTCAAAGCATCCCAGATCAGGTTGAGCCGCCCGGCCAGCGCGAATGCCAGGCTGGCACGGTCAAGATCATCGACAGAGGCATCAATCCCATCTGCATTCAGATAATGCGCAGACCCCATACCTGCCTGCGCAGACTGCAAACGCGCGGCAATATCAGCCACCACAGCATCCGGACCGCCTCGGCTTTCGGTGCGATCCCAGAAAGCATCATTTTCGCTTGCAAGCGAAACGACAAAATTCTCCAAGTCATCGCCATGCAGCCCGAAGGGGTCAACTCCATCTCGCATGGCAATATAGAATGCATAAACAAGCGTCCAGTCAGATCCAAGCTCTCGGCATCGGTCGTTAAGCTGCGCCTCGACAGACGCGAAAAATACGGGTTTTTCGTCATGCCAAAGCGGCGCCGCAAGCAAAGCGGTGGTGGTTCGGGATTGGAGCAGCTCTAGGTCTGCCAGCACGCGTGCCCAAATTGCCTTAGCGATGGCGATAGACCGGGAACTACCAAACGCAGGTCCGAAGGATTTATCAAAACCCGAGAAAAAGCTCCTCGCAGTAGATACGTGATGGGCTACGGCTTGAGACGCTCCGCCGGGAGTGGAATCGTCAGCCTCCGCGAAAGTGAAATTCGCGAAGGTGGAACCTTCGAAATTCGAGCCAGCATTTGTGGAAATAGCTATATTCTGATCTGGATATGAATGCCCAACCCAAGACAGAAAGTTCCATCTAAATAACACCAAAAGACCGGAACGCACCGAATCCTGCCCGTCACTATGGGGCTCCGGGTATCTTCCTAGCGAGAGAATAGGAAAGACTCGCAAGGTTGATCGCCAGGAGACAAGAGAAACTTCATCTCGCGTGCAATTCTGCAAATACTCTCCGAGACGTCTTTGATTGATTTGATCATCGTCACCAAATTCCGGCAACGCCGGTCTGCCATCTCCACGAGAACCCGATGCCCCAGCATTTGCCATTGCCTGCCCCTATAGCTTTTGTGGGTAGTCTTACGCATAGCAGGGTTAAAGACAATTGTTTCAGCGCCTTATTTGCCACTTGAAAGCCAGCAAAAGCGTTACCGGCAATTTACGTCTGGAAGCTCGGATCAAGCCCGAGGATAACGCCCAGTATCGATAGATGTTCTGAGATAAAAACGAAAACCCGGCCGTAAGACCGGGTTTTCTTCATTCGAAATCAGCGTTCTACTGGATCAGCTATCCAGGAAGCTCCTGAGCTTGCGCGAGCGGCTCGGGTGCTTCAGCTTGCGAAGCGCCTTGGCCTCGATCTGGCGGATACGTTCGCGGGTGACCGAGAACTGCTGACCGACCTCTTCAAGCGTGTGGTCAGTGTTCATGCCGATACCGAAACGCATGCGCAGCACGCGTTCTTCACGCGGGGTCAGTGAGGCGAGAACACGGGTCGTGGTCTCACGCAGGTTCGCCTGAATGGCCGCATCAATCGGCAGCAGCGCGTTCTTGTCCTCGATGAAATCGCCGAGATGTGAATCCTCCTCATCACCCACAGGGGTTTCGAGCGAGATCGGCTCCTTGGCGATTTTCAGCACCTTGCGCACTTTTTCCAGCGGCATGTTGAGCTTTTCGGAAAGCTCTTCCGGCGTCGGCTCGCGGCCGATCTCATGCAGCATCTGGCGCGATGTGCGGACGATCTTGTTGATCGTCTCGATCATGTGCACCGGAATACGGATCGTGCGGGCCTGGTCGGCGATCGAACGGGTGATCGCCTGCCGGATCCACCAGGTCGCATAGGTGGAGAACTTGTAGCCGCGGCGATATTCGAACTTGTCGACCGCCTTCATCAGGCCGATATTGCCTTCCTGAATGAGGTCGAGGAACTGCAGGCCGCGATTGGTGTATTTCTTCGCAATCGAGATCACCAGACGAAGATTGGCTTCCACCATCTCCTTCTTGGCGATGCGCGCCTCGCGCTCACCCTTCTTGACCATGTGAACGATGCGGCGGAATTCGGCGATCGAAATGCCGGTTTCCGTTGCAAGGCTCTGGATTTCGATGCGCAGATCCCTGATCAGCGAGCCGTCTTCACGGGCAAAATCCTTCCAGCCCTTGCCGGAAAGATTGGCGATCGACTTCATCCAGTTCGGATCAAGCTCGGCACCCTGATAATGCTCCAGGAAGTCATCGCGCTTGACACCGCGGTTCAGCGCCATGCGCAGAAGCTTGCCTTCATTTTCAACAAGGCGCTTGTTGATGTCGTAGAGCTGCTCGACCAGAAGGTCGATACGGTTCTGGTTGAGCGACAGCGACTTGACCGCCGTGATCAGCCCTTCCTTCAGCTCCTTGTAGCGGCGCTCCTGCGCATTGGTCAGCGTGCCGGTCGCCGCAAGACGGGCTTCCACCTGCTGATCCTGCAGCTTGCGCAGCTTGATATAGGTGTCGGCGATCAGATCGAGCGTTTCCATGACCTGCGGACGCAGTTCGGCTTCCATGGCTGCCAGCGACAGGTTGGATTCGTCCTCGTCTTCTTCCTCTTCCTCCGCCGGCATGCCTTCGCCGCCGACATCGGTCACATCGTCGGCAGGCTTCCTGCGACGTGCCTTTTCTTCCTTTTCTTCGGCAGCCTTGCGGTCAGCCTCGATCTTTTCCGGGCTCTGGAACTGCGGTGCAGCCTTGGCCTCGGGACCGGAATAGGTGGTTTCCAGATCGATGATCTCACGTAAGAGCGTCGTGCCCTCATTGAGCTCATCGCGCCAGATGATCAGCGCCTGGAAGGTCAGCGGGCTTTCGCACAGGCCGGCGATCATCGTCTCGCGGCCGGATTCGATCCGCTTGGCAATCGCGATTTCGCCCTCGCGCGACAGAAGCTCGACCGAACCCATTTCGCGCAAATACATGCGCACCGGATCGTCGGTGCGATCCGTTGGTTCCTTCTTCTTCGTCGCGGCGACGGCGGTACCGGTGCTGGTTGCCAGTTCCGTGCTGTCGCTTTCGCTCTCGCTGTCGTCAGAAGAAGTGTCGTTGTCGTGATCGACTTCGTCTTCGTCCTCGATAACATTGATGCCCATGTCCGAAAGCATGGCCATCGTGTCTTCGATCTGCTCCGACGTCACCTCTTCGGACGGCAGAACAGCATTCAGCTCGTCCATGGTCACATAACCGCGTTTTTTCGCGGTCTTGATCATTTTCTTTACAGCGTCATCGGAAAGGTCCAGAAGAGGTCCGTCATGACCGCCTTCGCGCTCCGTTTCGGCTTCTTCATTTTCCTTGACTTTTGTTGCCATGTACTTTGCTTCCCTGACGTTTCTGCCGCTGGCCTGAAGCGGCTTAATGGCGAATGCTTAACAAAGTCTCCAAGGAGACAACGGCATCCGGCCAGTCATTTCATCCGCAAACCCTGAAACAGGACAAAATGCACCCTTGCGGAGCCTTGGCCCCGGGTGCACATAGTACCTATCGTGAAATTTCGCTGCGCTTTGCCATCTGAAATGGTGATTCCCAGAAATTCACTGTCAGTCAAGCGTTCAATCCATTTCACGCGTGATTTATTCGAAAAATCCGCTCTATTCACAACGCAACAGACCGCGCAGCAGGTTCCATCCTTAGATAGAGCGCTTCTCGCAAGACACTCATTTAGGATCGCACCCGGCAAATACAAGCCCCTCTTTGCTGCAATCCTGACAGGCATCGGCAATTTTTACGCTCTGTGACATGCAGGAAACGAATCACGATGCCTCACCCACCTGGCCGTTTCGGCCGGACATGACACCGAAGCCATCAATATCGGCTTCCTGATTCTCGATCCGGGAAATTTCATTCAGCACGGCACGCAGTGCATCAAACAGCCGGTCGTGGCGTTCGATATCGCTTTCCTCGATCGCCTCGGCAATTTCACGCTCCAGTTCCAGCCGCTGACGCTCCAGCGAGCGCGAACGATTATGAAACGACAAAGCCTGATGAAAGACCTCGCGCACATCATCGAGAGCCGCATCGGGACTGGCAATCCAGGGCACATTCTGGCGCACCAGAACCTGGAAATGATCCAGCATCATGGCAAAGCCTGCACCGCGCAAATGCTCGTCCAGCCTTTGATAATCCATGCCGGGACGTGCGACATTGGCGATGAAGGCAGCCCAGAAAGCACGCATATCCGCACTTTCGAAGGTCAGGGTGGCGATATTGTCAAACTCCTCACGCGCAAGAGCGGGATGGGTCAGAAGGCAAAGCGCGATCTGGCACTCACGGAACGAAGGCTTGGCCAGAAACTGCGCGCTGGCAAGCGATGAGCGGGCAAGACGGTCGGATGCGGCAAAGGACCCTGACCCAGCAAAGGATGCGCCGCCTGCCCGGCTGCGCCCGCCCTGCCGGCCGCGATCCTCGCGGCGCTGCCCGCCGCCGCCATTGCCGCGAAACCGAGCATAAAGCCGGTTGCGGAAATCCTGCTGGTAGTGGCGGCGTACATTCTCATCGGCGATCGACTGAACCAGCTGATTTACCCGCGCCTCGATGGCGGCGCGGCTTTCCGGCGTATCGCTGCGGGCAGAGCCCACTTCGCGTTCAAACACCATGTCGGCGAGCGGCCGGGCCTGCCCCATGACGGCCTCAAAGGCCTGTCGTCCGCCATCGCGGATCAGGTCATCCGGGTCACGCCCGTCCGGCAGCAGCGCAAAACGCAAGGAATGGCCGGGTTTGATCAGCGGCAGCGCCAGACCGGCAGCACGCTCGGCGGCACGAATGCCAGCGCCATCGCCATCGAAACAGAGCACTGGCTCCGGTGTCATGCGCCAGAGCAGAGCGAGCTGTGCCTCGGTCAGCGCCGTACCAAGCGGCGCAACGACATTGCCGATACCGGCCTGGGCGAGCGCAATCACATCCATATAGCCTTCAACAGCGATCACCGTCTTGGCGCCATCGGCGCCGGAAAGCGACTTGCGGGCGCGAGCGAAGTTGAACAGGACATTGCCCTTGTGAAACAGTTCGGTATCGTTGGAATTGAGATATTTCGCCATCGCATCAGCCCGCATGGCGCGGCCGCCAAAGGCGATCACCTGTTCGCGCGACGACAGGATGGGAAACATGATCCGGTCACGGAACCGGTCATAGGAAACCGGAATATCGGCGCCATGCACCACCAGACCGCAGGCCTCGATCTGTTCCTTTTCCACGCCCTTTCCGGCCAGATATTCCTTCAGCGCGTTGCGGCTATCGGGGGCAAAGCCAAGACGGAATGTGTCGATGGTACGCGCCGAAAGCCCGCGTTCCCGCAGGTAGGCCCGTGCCCTGCTGCCGCTTGCAGATTGCAGCTGGTCCTGAAAAAATGCTGTCGCCAGCTCCATCACCTCGACAAGGCTGCGGCGTTCGCGCTCGCGCCGTTCTGCCTGCGGATCGGGGGCCGGCATCGGCACGCCGGCAAGATCGGCGACAGCCTGAACGGCTTCGGGAAAGCTCATGCCGTCCAGCTCGGTCAGAAAGCGAAAGTGATCGCCCGTCACGCCACAGCCAAAGCAATGGTAGCGCCCCTTGCGATCCTCACAGTGAAAGCTCGGGGTCTTTTCGCCATGGAACGGGCAACAGGCCCAGTAATCACCGCGCGCGGCATTGGTCTTTTTGCGGTCCCATGACACGCGCGTTCCGATCACGTTCGAGATCGGAACGCGATCGCGGATCTCGTCAAGAAAGGAAGGCGGAAAACGCATTGATACCTCTTGGCCCGCCATCCGGATTGCATTTCACCAGACGGGCAGCCATCACCATAACGATAATACCGGAAAAGTACCATCACCGGCGAAAACAACCGCCGGAAACGGAAATGCTATTTCAGCATTTCCTTGACAACACCGGAAGCCTTGGAAAAATCCATCTGCCCGGAATAGCGGTCCTTCAGGGCCTTGATGCACTTGCCCATATCGCGAAGCCCCTGGGCGCCGGTTTCCTCAACCACGGAGGCGCAAAGCTCACGCACCTTCTCCTCCGACAGCTGGGCGGGGAGAAAACTCTTGATAACACAGATCTCTTCGCGCTCCTGCGCGGCCAGATCAGCCCGGCCGGCCTCATCGTAAAGACGTGCCGATTCCTCGCGCTGTTTGACCATCTTGACCAAAATACCCGTGATATCCTCGTCGGTGACGGGATCCTTGCCGCAGCTGCGATGGGCGATATCCCGATCCTTGATGGCCGCCTGGACCAGACGCAGGGTCGACAGGCACACCGGTTTTTGGGATTTCGTGGCATCTTTCAGAGCGGAAGCGAGCTTGTCGCGCAACATACATATCTCCTGGGAAAGCCGGGGGGTTGATTGCAGCGGCATTTCCTCGTGAACAGCGGGGGCGTGTAGCGAATTCAGCGTCCACGATCAAATCAAATGTTTTCGTCAGCGAAGTTTTTTTGTCTATCGGTGCACTGTGCACCCTCGGCAATTGACCCGCAAGCCGGGTTTGACTATTTTCCGGCAACCGCATCAGAATTGGTCGTGTTTGCCACGCGCCGCTGCAAAAGCAGCCGGACGCCCCTGATCATGCGGCCAATATGTGGCGATCCGCACCGCGAAGAACAAGCGGCAAGGATAAGCTGGAAGCGCAAAGGACGATGATGACTAGCCAATCCGCATGGACGATCAACAAGCCAACCGCCGTACTGGTTCTCGCAGACGGAACGGTTATCTTTGGCAAGGGAATGGGCGCTGCGGGCCGGGTGCAGGCGGAAGTCTGCTTCAATACCGCCCTCACCGGCTATGAGGAAATCCTCACCGACCCCTCCTATCTCGGACAGATCGTTACCTTCACCTTTCCCCATATCGGCAATGTCGGCACCAATGCCGAGGATATTGAAGACCTGACACCGGCCGCACGACGCGGCGCGGTCGGCACGATCTTCAAGGCCGATATCACCGATCCATCCAACTACCGCGCCAGCGAAAATCTCGACCAGTGGCTGAAGGCACGTGGCATTATCGGCCTTTCGGGCATCGATACGCGGGCGCTGACGGCCTGGATCCGCGAACATGGCGCCCCGAACGCCGTTATCGCTCACGACCCTTCCGGCAATTTCGACATCGAAGCACTGAAGGCGGAAGCAAAAGCCTGGAGCGGCCTGGAAGGTCTGGATCTCGCCATCGAGGCAACCTCAGGCCAGTCCTCACAGTGGCGTGAAAAGCCCTGGGTCTGGAATGAAGGTTATGGCAGCCTTGAAGATACGGCTGCTGCCTATCACATCGTCTGCATCGATTACGGCGTCAAGCGCAACATCCTGCGTCTCTTCTCCGGCCTCGACTGCAAGGTCACGGTGGTTCCCGCCAAGACCTCGGCCGAAGACATCCTGGCGCTGAACCCCGATGGCATTTTCCTGTCCAACGGCCCGGGTGACCCGGCAGCGACGGGCGAATACGCCGTTCCGGTCATCCGCGCGCTGATCGACAGCGGCCTGCCGGTCTTCGGTATCTGCCTCGGTCACCAGATGCTGGCACTGGCGCTCGGCGGCACCACGGTGAAGATGCATCAGGGCCATCATGGCGCCAACCATCCGGTCAAGGATTTCACCACCAACAAGGTCGAGATCGTGTCGATGAACCACGGCTTTGCCGTGGACAAGGCTTCCCTGCCGAATGGCGTGGAAGAAACCCACGTCTCGCTGTTTGACGGTTCGAACTGCGGCCTTCGCCTTGTCGGCAAGCCGGTCTTCTCGGTCCAGCATCACCCCGAGGCCTCACCCGGCCCGCAGGACAGCCACTACCTCTTCCGCCGCTTCATCAACATGGTACGCGAGCAGAAGGGCGAGGCTCTTCTGACCGAGCGCGCCTGAAGCCTGACAGATCCGTGATAGAGGAAGGGCGCCGCTTTGGCGCCCTTTTTCATGAAGATTGATCTTCCAGCTGTTTCGACCGGCGTTTGCCGTAGCGGATGCTCCAGGTCATCATGCCGGCAAAAACGGCAATCCACATCACCTCACTGACAACCAGAAAAATATTGATCGGCAGAAGCGGGATCAAAACCGCCCGCAGGATGGCCTCGCCAAGAAGGGCTGCTGCCCATATGCCCGTCATTTCCCGCATGGTGCGACGAAAGCCGGGACGGGTCTGCCAGAAACCCTCATATTTTTCCTGCTTTTCCCGGTTTCCCTCGGCGGCGAGAAAGAAAATCAGCGGCCTCGGCGCAAACAGCGAACCGAGAAAGACAAGCCCGATCAGACCGGTAATCAGCGAATTCTTCAACAGCGCCAGATAGGCGCTATTGAACCAGAGGCTACCCGCCAGCGACGCCAGCGTTGCCGAAAGTGTGATGATACTGACAGCGGCGATCCGACGGCTGACGAAATAGGAAACCATGATCGTCGCAATCGGAAACAGAGATCCGAGCGCCAGCGCATGCACGATCGACAATCCGAAATGCTGGCCGAGCACAAAGGTCAGATAGGGTAGCAAAGCCCCGAAGATGATGTCGTTACGCATCGTTATCCTCCCGTCAGAGCGGCGAGACTAGCCGTGACACGGACCTCAGGCAAGAAGCGCGTTACGCTCGCGCCGCAGCAGAACCAAAAGGCGCGCGGCCAGCATCGCTGCCGCTGATGCGAGGCCGAACATGAAGCCGATCCAGATTCCTATCCCTTTGAGATCAAACGGAAATGCCAGAACAAAGGCGAAGCCGAGACCAATGCCCCAATAGGAAATCAGCACCAGAACCATCGGGATGCGCGTATCCTTCAACCCACGCAACAAACCGCTCATCATCGTCTGCGTGCCATCGACCAGCTGTGTCATGCCGGAAATGATGATCAGCGGCACGGCATAGGCGATGACGGCGGCCGCTTCGGGCAATTTGGTATCGATGAACAGGCTGGCGAGCTGTGCGGGCAGAAAGGCGAAGGCCATGGTGCCAATCATGGCGAAGCAAAGGCCAAGCACGACAACGGCGATGGCGGCCCGCTTCAGATTGGCGAAATCCCCCTGCCCGTGAAACACCCCGACCCGAACGGTTCCCGCCTGAGACAGGCCGAGCGGCACCATGAAGGTGATCGCGGCAAGCTGCATGGCAATGCCGTGGGCGGCAAGCGGAATCGCACCGAAACGGCCCATCATCAGCGAGGCAACGGTGAACATCGACACTTCCGCCAGAACGGCAACACCGATCGGCAGACCGAGCGCCACAACTTCGCGCAGGGCTCCCCAGTCGGGCCGCCAGAAACGAACGAAAAGCTGATAGCGCCGCATTTCTGCGTCCCGCTCGATATAGATGGCCAGGAACAGAAAACCGGCAAGCTGCACCGTGAAGGCAACCACCGCCGCACCGGCAATACCGAAACGCGGCAGGCCGAAATGGCCAAGCACGACGATATAGGCGAGTGCCGCATTCAACAGCAGCATCAGGATCGTCGCCCAAAGCACGATCCCGGCACGGCCCGTGGCGCTGACAAGGCTTCTGAGCACATTGAACAGCAGCGCTGGAAACATCGCAAAGGCGACGATGCGGCAATAGATCGCCGCCCTTGCTGCAACATCCGGCTCCTGGCCGATGGCCAAAAGGATCGGCTCTGAATACCAAAACAGCGGCAGCACCATCAGTCCGAAGGCGAGCGATGCCCACATGCCCATGCGCAGCGAACGCCTCACCGCCACTTCATCGCCGCGCCCATAGGCCTGGGCCACCATCGGCATCACCGCAATCGCCAGACCGCAGCCGAAAATGAACAGCGTGAAGAAATACTGGGTCGCGATGACGGCAGCGGCCAGATCCACGGCGCTCAACTGGCCCAGTATAACGATATCGGTGGTGTTGATTCCCTGCTGGGCAAGCTGCGCGCCGATAAGCGGAATACCAAGGGAAAGCGTTTCGCGAAAATGGCGAGACCACGAATGACCGGCTGCTTGCGCAGGAGGCATTGTGACAGACATGAGAGCACCTGAAACTGACACGCAGGGGCCAGGCAATATCGGGGCCCGAGCGGCTCCCTCCCATATCCTTTTTCTTTTGCGAAAGCTACTCTGCCTTTGCTCCATAGCGATAGGCACCGCCACGCTGGATCGCATGGCGATAGCCGGGCCGCGCATGGATTTCGGCCAGCCAGCCAAGAACGGCCTGCGGGCGCTGATCGAAAGGGACGCGCTCCATGCCAACTTCGACGGGGAAACTCATCATAATATCAGCCGCCGAAAACTGATCACCGGCAAACCAGCCACTGCGGGCAAGCGTCTCTTCCCAGAACCCGCCATGTTCCTTCAGTTGCGGATCCGTCAAGGCTCCCATAACGCCACGCGACACCGCCCGGACAACCGGACGCAAAAGGAAGGGAACCCGCTCAGGCAGCCTGGAAAAGACCAATTTCATGACCAAGAGCGGCATGGCCGAGCCTTCCGAATAATGCAGCCAGTAGCGATAGCGCTGCAAAGCTTCACTCCCCGGCTCAGGCCGGAGACCGGAAGCCTGGCCATAGGTATCGAGAAGATATTCAATGATCGCGCCGCTTTCGGCGATAACCCGGTCACCGTCCTCGATAACCGGTGATTTGCCGAGCGGATGCACCTGCTTTAGCTCGTCCGGCGCACGCATGTCTTCAGCCCGGCGATAGACACGGATGTCGTAATCGACACCAAGTTCCTCCAGGAGCCACAGAATGCGGTGGGCGCGGGAATCTTCGAGATAATGAACAAGGATCATGACGCGAAACCTTCAATGGGCAGGTAAGCCTGAGATGGGATCATGATGCCTTCGCGTCAAGTCAAGCAGAATGGCAGGCCGGAACGACCTGCCATCCGAAAGCACAGGCCGGATCAGCGCAGGTGGCGTGCGCGCCCCGCTTCAGTATTTTTCGTAGCGACGATGCGGTAGAGCACGCCGAGGCCGGCCGCGGCAAACAGCGACTGAAAAGCGATGAGAGGCAGATATTCCATCATGTTGTTACTCCTCTTGTTTGCTCTGTAAACGTTGCTGGCGGTGATTTGGTTCATTTGTGATTTGGCAAATGTGATTCTTTTCGCCCAGATCAACTCTGCACATCCCTTTGCCACGAAGCTTGTCAGATCCGACTTTCACGAAAATTTGCCCGGTTTCAGTCCCGGTCGGACAGGCTTCGGTTCGGCATTTGCCTGCCCAATCCCCAATTTCGGCCATTTTCGGGGTTCCGTTCGGGTAATGTTTTGCCTATAAGGCCCTCCTAGCCTAGAAATTTGCGACGACGCTCAAGCCGGCCGGTTTTCCGTGCCGGTTTTTGATGCAGGAACGAGAACAAACGGAAGCACCCATGCCAAAGCGCCAAGATATCAAGTCCATCCTCATTATCGGCGCGGGGCCGATTGTCATCGGCCAGGCCTGTGAGTTTGACTATTCCGGTGCACAGGCCTGCAAGGCGCTGCGCGCCGAGGGCTATCGTGTGATCCTCGTCAATTCCAACCCGGCGACGATCATGACCGATCCCGGCCTTGCGGATGCGACCTATGTCGAGCCGATCACACCGGAAGTCGTCGCCAAGATCATCGCCAAGGAACGGCCTGACGCGCTGCTGCCGACCATGGGCGGCCAGACCGCGCTCAACACCGCACTATCGCTGCGCCGCATGGGCGTTCTCGAGCGCTACAATGTCGAAATGATCGGCGCCAAGCCGGATGCCATCGACAAGGCAGAGGACCGCGCACTGTTCCGCGAGGCCATGGCCAAGATCGGGCTGGAAACGCCGCGTTCGATGCTCGCCAATGCCACCGAGATCAAGGACAAGGATCGCCAGGAACACGAGGCCGAACGCGCAGAGCTGCGCACCACACTGTCCGGCGATGCTCTCGACACGGCGCTGGATGCGCTGGAAAACAAGTGGAACCTCGGCAATACCGACCGCAAGCAGCGCTATATGGCGCATGCCATGGCGATTGCCGCCCAGGCGCTTGACGTGATCGGCCTGCCGGCGATTATCCGCCCCTCCTTCACGCTTGGCGGCACGGGTGGCGGCATTGCCTATAACCGCTCGGAATTCTTCGAGATTGTCGGTTCCGGCCTCGATGCATCCCCCACCACCGAAGTGCTGATCGAAGAATCAGTCCTCGGCTGGAAGGAATATGAAATGGAAGTTGTTCGCGACAAGGCGGACAACTGCATCATCATTTGCTCGATCGAGAATATCGATCCGATGGGTGTCCATACGGGCGATTCGATCACCGTTGCACCGGCGCTGACCTTGACCGACAAGGAATACCAGATGATGCGCAACGCCTCGCTTGCGGTGCTGCGTGAGATCGGCGTTGAAACCGGCGGCTCGAATGTTCAGTTCGCCGTTAACCCGAAGGACGGACGTCTGGTCGTTATCGAAATGAACCCGCGCGTTTCGCGCTCCTCCGCACTCGCCTCCAAGGCAACCGGTTTCCCGATCGCCAAGGTCGCGGCCAAGCTCGCCGTCGGCTATACGCTGGACGAGCTGGAAAACGACATTACAGGCGGCGCCACACCGGCCTCTTTCGAACCGTCGATCGACTATGTCGTCACCAAGATCCCGCGCTTTGCCTTTGAGAAATTCCCCGGCGCCGAACATACGCTGACGACGGCGATGAAGTCGGTCGGCGAAGTCATGGCCATCGGCCGCACCTTCCAGGAATCGCTGCAGAAGGCACTGCGCGGTCTGGAGACCGGTCTGACCGGTCTCGATGAGATCGAAATCCCCGGCTATGACACCGGCGAGCCCTTCAACGCCGTACGCGCGGCCATCGGCACGGCGACGCCGGAGCGCCTGCGCATGGTTGCCCAAGCCTTCCGCCTCGGCTTCTCCGAAGAAGAAGTCCACGAACATTCCAAGATCGACCCGTGGTTTCTGGCCCAGATCAAGGGCATCGTCGATATGGAAGAAAAGCTCCGCAAGCACGGCCTTCCGGAAGATGCCGACAATATGCGCATGCTGAAATCGATGGGCTTTTCCGACCAACGGCTTGCCAGCCTCACCCATGGCCGGCCGAAGGAAGTGGCCCAGCTGCGCAACCGTCTCGGCGTGCGCCCGGTTTTCAAGCGTATCGACACCTGCGCGGCCGAATTCGCCTCGCCGACGGCATACATGTATTCGACCTATGAACTGCCCTTTGCCGGCGCCACCCGGTCAGAAGCCCAGATCTCCAATCGCAAAAAGGTCGTCATTCTCGGCGGCGGCCCGAACCGGATCGGCCAGGGTATCGAGTTCGACTATTGCTGCTGCCATGCCGCCTTCGCGCTGAAGGATGCGGGCTTTGAAGCCATCATGGTCAACTGCAATCCGGAAACGGTTTCCACCGACTACGACACATCCGACCGCCTCTATTTCGAGCCGCTGACGGCCGAAGACGTGATCGAGATCATGCGCGCCGAGCAGGAAGACGGCGAAGTGGTCGGGGTGATTGTCCAGTTTGGCGGCCAGACACCACTGAAGCTTGCCGAAGCGCTGGAGAAGAACGGTATTCCGATCCTTGGCACTGCGCCGGACATGATCGACCTCGCCGAAGACCGCGACCGGTTCCAGAAACTGCTGGTCAAGCTGGAACTGAACCAGCCGGAAAATGGCATTGCCTATTCGGTCGAGCAGGCGCGCCTCGTCGCCGGTGAGATCGGCTTCCCGCTGGTCGTGCGCCCGTCTTACGTTCTTGGTGGCCGCGCCATGCAGATCGTCCATGACGACGCCGGACTTTCGACCTATCTTCTGGAAACCGTGCCGGAACTGGTGACCGAAGACATCAAGCAGCGCTATCCGAACGACAAGACCGGTCAGATCAACACGATGCTGGGCAAGAACCCGCTCCTGTTCGACAGCTACCTGACCAATGCCACAGAAGTGGACGTCGATTGCCTTTGCGATGGCAAGAACGTCTTCATTGCCGGCATCATGGAACATATCGAAGAAGCCGGTATCCACTCCGGTGACAGTGCCTGCTCGTTGCCGCCGCATACGCTTTCCGCCACCATTCTCGATGAGCTGGAAGTGCAGACCCGCGAACTGGCGCTGGCGCTGAACGTCAAGGGCTTGATGAATGTGCAATATGCCATCAAGGACGGCACGATTTTCATCCTTGAGGTCAATCCGCGCGCGTCGCGGACCGTTCCCTTCGTCGCCAAGACCATCGGTGCGCCGATTGCCAAGATTGCCGCGCGCGTCATGGCCGGTGAAGGGCTCGACGCGGCGATCGGCGAATATGGCGAGAAGCCGCATCCGCGCGCGCTCGATCACATTGCCGTCAAGGAAGCCGTCTTCCCCTTCGCCCGCTTCCCCGGCGTCGACACATTGCTTGGGCCGGAAATGCGCTCCACCGGTGAGGTGATCGGCCTGGACCGCGATTTCGCCATTGCCTTTGCCAAGGCCCAGCTCGGCGCAGGCGTCGACCTGCCGCGTCAGGGCTGTGTCTTCGTTTCGGTGAAGCAGGAGGACAAGGCCCGCGTTCTGCCGGCGATCAAGCTTCTGGTTGAAGAAGGCTTCAAGGTCATGGCAACCGGCGGCACCCGCGATTTCCTTGAAGAAAATGGCATCGACGCCATCAAGATCAACAAGGTTCGCGAGGGCCGTCCGCATATCGAGGATGCGATCCGCAACCGTCAGGTCCAGCTGGTCATCAACACGACCAGTAACGACAAGACAATCTCCGATTCGAAATCGCTGCGCCGCGCCGCCTTGACGCAGAAGGTGCCCTATTACACCACCATGTCCGGCGCGCTCGCCGCCGCGCAGGCGATCCGGGCCCTGAAGAAGGGCCAGCTGGAAGTCGCACCATTGCAGAGCTACGCCTGATCTGTGAGGCTTATATATGCGCGATATCGTGCTATGAAGGCGGGCGAGAGCCCGCCTTTTTTATCCGTGTAAATTCAGGATACCGGCAGCATGACTGACAAGATCGAAATCCTCAATGAACGGGTCTTCCCCGTTTCCCGCGAAACGCTTTATGAAGCCTTTGCCGATCCCGACATGCTGGAGCGCTGGTGGGGACCGCACGGCTTTTCCAACAGCATCACCGATTTTGAACTTCGTCCCGGCGGCAGCTGGCTGATTACCATGACAGCCTCGAACGGCACGGATTTCGACAATCGCTGGTCCTTCACCGATGTCGTCGCCGGGCAGTTTATCCGCGCAGTCCATCATGAACCGGTCCACGCCTTCACCCTGGAAATGCGTTTTGCCGATGAAGATGCCGGCGCGCGCCTCTCATGGCGCATGCTGTTCGACAGGACCGAAGAAACCGAGGCGATCAGTCATCTGTTCCGCGCTGCCAATGAGCAGAACTTCGATCGCCTCGCATCCCTGCTCAAGACGGTGGCAGACTGAGGCCACGCCACCGCCTTGCCCTATGCCGCGATGATATTGTGTTCAGGGCCATAGGGGAAACCGGTGATATTCTCGGCACCATCCGGGCCGACAACCAGAATATCATGCTCTCGATAGCCTCCGGCCCCATCCTCGCCTTCGGGGATCCACAGCATCGGCTCCATCGAGATAACCATGCCCGGTTCAAGCACGGTCTCGATATCCTCGCGCAGTTCCAGCCCTGCTTCACGGCCATAATAATGACTGAGCATGCCGAAGGAATGGCCATAGCCGAAGGAGCGGTATTGCAGCATGCCCTCCCCGGCAAGAAAGCGGTTGAGTTCCGCCGTAATTACCGCACAGCTCACCCCCGGACGAATGAGCGCAAATCCAAGCTCATGGGTCGCGACATTCACCTCCCATATATGCCGCGAGCGGGCGTCCGGCTCGCCGAGAAACAGCGTGCGCTCAAGCGCGGTATAATAGCCGGAGATCATCGGAAAACAGTTGAGGCTGAGAATATCGCCCTTCAGCAATTGCCGCGCGGTGACCGGGTTATGGGCGCCATCGGTATTCAACCCTGACTGAAACCAGACCCAGCTGTCGCGATATTCAGCGCCGGGAAAGGCTTCGGCAATCGCCAGCTCCATGGCATCGCGCCCGGCGATTGCAACATCGATTTCGCGCGTGCCTTCACAAATCGCCTTACGGATCGCCGCCCCGCCAATATCAGCGATGCGGGCGCCTGCACGGATGAGCGCAATCTCTTCATCAGATTTGATCATCCGCGCGCGCATGGTGTCAGGGGCGATATCGACAAGCGCGACCGCGCCAAACGCATCTTCCAGCGCCGCCTTTGCTGAAAGGGTCAGATGGTCGCCCTCAATCCCGATCCGGCGGGCCGAGCCGGCAAGGGACTTTACGGCACCCCAGAAATTATCGCGGCGCCAGTCGGTATAAATGATGTTGTCGCCATGGCTGCGCCGCCAGGGCTGGCCGGCATCGATATTGGCTGAGACCGTGGTTGAGGTCTCCATGGTGACGACACAGCCGAAGGAACGGCCGAAACTGCAATAAAGAAAGCCGGAATAATAGGCGATGTTATGCATGGAGGTCAGAAACACGGCATCAAGATCATGCCGCGCCATGATGGCACGCAGACGTGCGAGCCTCCGTTCATACTCACCCTTCGAGAAGGGCAAAGCCACCTTGTCGCCGTTCTTGAGCGAAAAATAACGCGGGCGTTCGGGCATTTCTGTCATGGAGCAATCCTCGTCCAGACCGGGCGGGATCCATCCATCAGCCCGGTTTAACGTCCGGGCGTGCAGGACACATCATCATCATGAGATGAGCGCGGCCGGTTCTTGCAAACGACGCCATCGATGCTCCGGCAGCGATGTGATGATAAACAGGAGACATCGCTTTCGTAAAGAACGCCCTTTTGATTTTCAAACCGCTTTACCGCGTTTTTCCAGGACTGTTCCGGAACATGGTGCCGGCATCATCATCAATACGACGTAAAAGCCCGTAAAACCTGGCCTTTTAACGGGTATTGTTTGCATTCGCGAAGCCGCGCCACGAATTGTCTGGAAATGGCATCCCGGCTTCTGTTATAGATTCCGCAGTGATTTGAGACTGGTTCCGGGCTCTTGCTCTGGAACCTGTTTCTTTTTGTGTGCTGCAAAGGCGAGGAAAGCGCTGTCTTTCATCCCTGTCTCGCGGCCGAGGAAAGTTTAAACTGAAAACGCGCGGCGTTGCCAGGCGTGGGAGTACAGCCTGCCCGCCGCCGTGAGGACAATAGGCCAAAGGAATTTGAAATGGTCGAAAAAGTACCGATGACGAGGGGCGGCGCCGGAAAGCTGGTCGAGGAACTGCGCTGGCGCCAGCAGGAAGAACGTCCCCGCATCATTCAGGCAATTGCGGAAGCGCGCGCGCATGGCGACCTTTCGGAAAATGCCGAATATCATGCCGCCAAGGAAGCCCAGAGCTACAATGAAGGGCGCATCGGCGAGCTGGAAGATGTGACCGCACGTCTGGAAATTGTCGATCCGGCGACCATGTCGGGCTCGAAGGTCAAATTCGGCGCGACCGTGAAGCTCGTCGATGAAGAAACCGACGACGAAAAAGTCTATCAGATCGTCGGCAACTTCGAGGCTGATGTGAAGGAAGGCAAGATCTCGATCTCGTCCCCGATTGCACGTGCACTGATCGGCAAGGAAGAGGGTGACAGCGTTGAAGTCAACGCACCGGGCGGCGCCCGCTCCTATGAAATTCTCGAAGTCCTCTGGAAATAAGCTGTCGCTGGCGGCTCTCGGCCGCCATTTCGACATGCTGAGCCGCTGAGCATGCACGACCCCCAGCCCATACGTATCAAATTCGTCGCCCGTGGCCCCATGCTGAAGGGACCGCAACTTGCTTTTACAAGGCAGTTGCTTCCGGGCTTCGAAGAGACGAGAGGCGTGAAATTTATCTTCGATGCCGACGCGTCTGATTATGACTGGCTCGTCGTCTATGACGATCTGCCGGTCGATGTTGACAAGCGTCGCATGGGCCGTGTGGAACATCTCGCCTGCCCATCACAAAACACGATCCTCCTGACCGGCGAGCCAAGCGGGGTGCGGATATATAATCACGCCTTCACCCGCCAGTTCGGACATGTCCTGACCAGCCAGGAACCCTTTGCCCTGAGGCATCCAGGGCGGATCTGGCACCAGGTCGGATTGTTCTGGTTCTACGGAACCGGCGGCGGACCGAACCGAACTGCCGACATGATCGCCAATAGTTTCCCCGCAAAAAGCCGGCAACTCTCAACCGTCTGCTCTACGAAACGGCAGGGGCACACCCTACACCGGCTGCGTTACGACTTTACTGAATTTGCAGCAACAGCCCTGCCCGAAATGGACGTCTTCGGACATGGTCGCAAGCCTATGGGCGACAAGGCCGAAGCGATTGATCCATTCAGATACCACCTGGCCATCGAGAACCATGTGGCCCCGCACCACATCACCGAAAAACTGTCGGATGCTTTTTTAGGTCTGGCGCTGCCGTTTTATTTCGGTGCGCCCAACGCAGCCGACTATTTTCCGGCAGAAAGCTTCATCGCACTTGATATCCGCAAGCCGGGCGAGGCTGTGGCGATCATAAAGGCGGCGATTGAAAACAATGAATATGAAAAGCGCCTGCCGGCGATCATTGAAGCACGCAGACGGGTGATCGAGGATTACAACTGCTTCACGCTGGTGACCAATATCGTCACCGAAAACAGAAATACCGGCTACATTCCCGGCGCAACCAGCATCAAATCCTACCGCGCCACCCGAAATTCCAATCCTCTGTCAGCGCTGTTTACGGCAGTCTTCCGCGAAGCCTTGCATTTTAAAAACCGGCTTTCAAACATCATCCGGGGCTGACGTTTCAGCGCCAGTTTTCCCCAATCCAGGGTGTCGGCCGGACATGCTTGTAAAGCTTCTTCCAGGCCTTGCCCGCTGGCCATTTTCCAATTGCGGCCTCATCGGGATCGGGTTTGCCTGTAAAGGCGACGACCCTGGTCCCCGCCGGCAGCGGCGGCACCTTGAAGAAATTTAGCGGCCAGGCGGGAACGAGTGAATGTTTGAAGCTGACGCACCATTCTTGGGGCCAGAACACCATGTCATCGACAACGTCTGAGATATAGGTCTGCTCGATGCGGTATTTTTGAAAGATCGGATAGCCGTCCGCATTGAAATCATTGAAAACATGCGTGTTGCGTCCGACGTGCCAGCGGAAAACCGATGTATTGCCGATGCCCTTGCCCTTCTGAGTCCAGTTCTCGCAGACGCAGTATTTGCCAGGCGCAAAATCGAACAGATCATCAAGATTACCTGTGATAACGATGTCGAGATCGAGAAACAGGATATCGCCCTCGAGATCGGCAAGCGGCGCCTGCCAGAGTGAAAGCTTGCGCCAGGGCGTCCAGGCCAGAACCTCGGGTATGGTAATGTCCGGCAGGGGGAAGGTTGTCACCGCAGGGTCAATACCGTCCGGATCATCGGTAAAGCAGACCAGGCGGGTTTCACGCTCGGTATTCCGTTTGATCGCCGACCACATACGATTGACATAATCGGCCGGGTAACGCGTTCCCCATTTCATGCACACGATGGTCTGCACGCTCATCACTCCGTTTCAGCTTTCGGCCGTTCAATATCCCATCGGCTTCGGGAATGCCAATATATTACCTGCGAGCATGAGCGCTTGCCTAGCACGAGCCACATTGATAGGCGTCATCAGCACGAAGTTCCCGGAGTGACGCCATGACCAAATCCCGCATCATGCAGATCCTGCCCGCACTTGGCGATGGTGGCGTCGAGCGCGGAACCATCGAAATGGCGGCATTCCTGCAACAGCGCGGCCTCACAAATATCGTCGTCAGCGCTGGCGGCCGTCTGGTCGAGGCGGTTGAACAGGCCGGTTCGCGCCACATTCAGCTTGCTGTGGGCGCCAAATCACCGCTGGCAATCTGGCAGAACGCCCGGAAGCTCGCCGCCCTCATCGACAACGAAGGGATTGATATTCTTCATGCCAGAAGCCGGGCCCCGGCCTGGGCGGGATATTGGGCAACGCGCATGGCCCGGCGCAAGGTCGGTTTCCTCACGACCTTCCACGGCGTTTACGGCCATTCAGGCCGATTGAAACGGATCTATAACGGCGTCATGCTGAAGGGGCCGATGGTTGTTGCCAATTCAGCTTTTATCCGTGATCACATCATTGCCGTCTATGGCTACCCCGCAGACAGGATCATCGTTGCCCCGCGCGGAGTTGAGCCGGAGCAGTTCGACCCGGCGAAAATCGCATCGGACAGCATTGCCCGGATTCGTGTCGAGCTTGGCGGCACGGCCGATGCGCCGCTGATTGTAATTGTCGGGCGGGTGACCGACTGGAAGGGGCACCGCTTCCTTGTCGAGGCGCTGGCCAGGAGCCGCCATGGCAATGCCCGGCTGGCCATCGTCGGCAGCGGCCAGGAATCGACCATAGATAGTCTGAAAAACCTGATCTCCGCATGCGGCCTGACCGACAGGGTCAGGCTTTGCGGCAGCCGTTCCGATATTCCCGCAGTACTGAGTGCCTGCGACATTGCCGTTTCCGCCTCGGTGCGCCCGGAAGCCTTTGGCCGGGTCGCCATTGAAGCCGAGGCCATGGCGCGGCCGATCATCGCAACCGCCCATGGCGGCAGCCTGGAAACCGTGATCGATGGAAAAACCGGCCTGCTTGTGCCGCCTGGCAACGCCGATGCGATGGCAGAGGCCATCGACCGCCTGCTGGACGCGCCGGACGAATGTCGGCGCATGGGAGAAGCCGGCCGCAGTCATGTACTGGCCCACTTTACCACGCAGAATATGCTGGAACAGGAGTTTTCCGCCTATCAGCGGCTCGAGGAAATCATGAACAGGGACGGTCGCTAAAGCGCCACCAGCCCCACCTTCTTGACCTGGCGGATCGTCAGCATGGTGCGCACCGTGTCGACATGCTCATGGCTGGTCAGAACCTCGATGACGAAATCCTGAAACTGCATCAGATTTTCGGCAACGCAATGCAGCAGGAAATCGGTTTCGCCGGAGGTCATCCAGGCCTGACGCACCATCGGCCAGTCATCCGTGGCCTTGGAAAAGGCCTTGAGCTCGGCCTCGGACTGGTGCTTCAGACCAACCATACAGAATGCGACCAGATCATAGCCAAGCTTTGGTGCGCTCAGCATGGCATGATAGCCCTCGATAATGCCAGCCTCCTCAAGCCGGCGAACCCGGCGCAGGCAGGGCGGTGCGGAAATGCCAACCCGTTCGGCAAGATCGACATTGGTGATACGCCCGTCGCGCTGCAATTCACGCAAAATCTTCAGATCGACCGCATCGAGATCGGCGCGCATACCATATTCCTTCATGATGTGAGATTGGCGATTAGAAGCCACCCTGATTTGCGCAATAATATTACAACAACAGGTATGAATCTTTCAACTGTATGAAATGCTCTGTTGGTAGCGAAGATCACCACCTTGAAAGCTGGGGGGGAGCAGCCATAAATGAGGGAAACAGAATTTACGGACGGAAGGCGCCGCCATTGCTGCGGCCAGGCCGTCATTGAAAGGAACTGATATGTCCGATCGTCACAGCCCCGTGCTGATCATCGGCTCCGGTCCCGCCGGATATACCGCTGCCATTTACGCCGCCCGCGCCATGCTGAAGCCTGTACTGATTGCCGGCCTTGATCAGGGCGGACAGCTGATGATTACGACTGACGTGGAAAATTATCCGGGTTTTGCCGATCCTATCCAGGGTCCCTGGCTGATGAGCCAGATGCTGGAACAGGCGGAACATGTCGGCGCCGAGATCGTCAACGACATCGTGACGGGGCTTGATCTCACCAAGCGGCCATTTGTCGCAACGACGGATTCCGGCGTCACCTGGACGGCCGATACGGTGATCCTGGCAACCGGCGCCAAGGCCAAATGGCTCGGCATCGAAAGCGAACAACATTTCATGGGCGGCGGCGTTTCCGCCTGCGCCACATGCGATGGCTTCTTCTATCGCAACAAGGATGTGATTGTTGTCGGCGGCGGCAACTCCGCCGTCGAAGAGGCGCTTTACCTTGCCAATATCGCCAAGAGTGTCACGGTCGTTCACCGCCGCGAAAGCTTCAGGGCCGAGAAAATCCTGCAGGAACGGCTTTTCGCGCTTGAGAATGTGCGTGTAATCTGGAATCACGCCATTGACGAAATTCTCGGTTCCAGTGCAGTGCCTCCCCTGCCCGCGACAGTCAGCGGAGCACGACTGAAAAACGTCGTGACGGGCGAAACCCGCGAAGCCGCGGCAGACGGCGTTTTTGTCGCCATCGGCCACGCTCCGCAGGTGGATCTTGTCAAGGATCAATTACGCTTGAAGCCGAATGGCTATCTTTGGACCGAGCCCGGCACGACCAAGACCAGCATTGAAGGGGTCTTCGGCGCCGGCGATGTTACGGACGACAACTACCGTCAGGCGGTAACCGCGGCGGGAATGGGATGTATGGCAGCGCTGGAAGCGGATCGTTTCCTCACTGCCCAGAAAGCGGGAACGCTCGCCGCTGCGGAGTAGACGGACATGAAGAGCTCAGGAATGCCTCTGGACTGGGACAAGCTGCGCATTTTCCATGCTGCAGCCGAGGCGGGCTCTTTTACCCATGCGGCAGACAAGCTCCATCTTTCCCAGTCCGCCATCAGCCGTCAGGTCAGCGCGCTTGAGCAGGATGTCGGCGTCAAGCTGTTCCACCGCCATGCGCGCGGCCTGATCCTGACGGAACAGGGCGAACTGCTTTACCGTACCGCCCATGACGTGCTCCTGAAACTCGAAGGCGTGCGCATGCGCCTGACGGAGACCAAGGAAAAGCCGTCCGGCAAGCTGCGCGTCACAACCACGGTCGGGCTCGGACAGGGCTGGCTGACGGACAAGGTGCAGGAATTTCTCCAGCTATACCCCGACATGCAGATCCAGCTGATCTTCGACAATGAAGAGCTGGACGTGAACATGCGCCACGCCGATTGCGCCATCCGCCTGCGCCAGCCGCAGCAGCCGGATCTGATCCAGCGCAAACTGTTCACCGTGCATATGCATGTCTACGCCTCGCCCTCCTATATCAACCGCTATGG
The DNA here is from genome assembly GCF_006516955.1 of Martelella alba. Taxonomy (GTDB): domain Bacteria; phylum Pseudomonadota; class Alphaproteobacteria; order Rhizobiales; family Rhizobiaceae; genus Martelella; species Martelella alba. The sequence goes on along the minus strand of NZ_VHLG01000003.1, from coordinate 449,617 downwards.
CGAGCCGCAGACCATCGAGGATCTCGACAATCACCGAATCATCTCCTTCGGTGAGCCGGCACCGAGCTACCTGCTCGATGTGAACTGGCTTGAGATCGCAGGACGCTCATCCGACAATCCGCGCCCGGCGCATTTGCAGATCAACTCGCTGACATCAATCAAGCGTGCTGCCTTGCTCGGCATCGGCATCGCCATGCTGCCCGATTATATCGTCGGACGCGATCCCGGCCTGCTGCAGCTCGTCACCCATGCCGATGTTCCGACCTTCGACACCTATTTCTGCTATCCTGATGAAATGAAAAATTCGGCCAAGCTGAAGGTTTTCCGCGATTTCATCGTGTCAAAGGCCCGCAACTGGAGCTTCTGAGCACCGGCAGGCAGACAAGACGACAATCGTCAAACCGGCTTCACCGGTTGCAATTGCCGAATCGCTTGTGCGTAGTGTTCATTCCAGGCAATCGGAAAGGCGGTGCGGGCCGCAATACGCCGCGCAGGGCAAGAATCAGGCCAGATTGACCGAGTCCGCGCTATTTCCTTCGAAAGGCGATAGCAGCGAGGCAGACCCCAAGCGCCTTAAAAATGCCTATATTTTAGGCCGACACCTAAGGTGACTTGAATTTAGTCATAATAGTAATGATTTTTCGTGAAATGCATAGCTGCCATGCACAATAGAATATTGAAAATTGCCTAATGAAAGAGCATATCGCACATAGCTGATGCAGTTGGTGGCCAACTTCTCCCTGGCTCACCGCAGCAGCTGTTCCCCTCTGGAGGTTTTGAGAAGCCTTCTAACTTATAGGGCCCCGGTTTCGGAGGCCCTTTTTTTTTGCGCTTCAGCGGGGTCTGAACTTTTTTTTCGCATCGCCCGCTGAAAACTATTGCAATGCGCACAAAAAAGAACCATATCCACTAATAGCTGATGCGTCTGGCGGTTGGCTCTCCAGTCCCGCTGCAGCAGCTGTTCCCCTCTGGAGGTTTTACCTTCACAACTCATAAGGACCCCGATTTGGTGGTCCTTTTTTTTTGCGTTTTTCAAAGTCGGCAAAATTTCGAATCTGAGTAAACGAATTCTTACCGCTTTTTCCCTATGATAACGGTCTTACGATACGAAACGTCGCCATGCGATCCGGATTTTTCCGGTTCAAGCGCTGTAACGGTAAATGTATCTGATGAGAAATTGCGCCGCGCGAGACCATCATGTAGTTCTCGTAACGGCAATCGCGGCCGGTCGGCACTGAAAGGGAATACATGGCCAATCTCTTTGACCCAATCACCATCGGTGATGTCACGCTGGAGAATCGCATCGTCATGGCTGCCATGACGCGCAACCGTTCCCCCGAAGCGGTTCCCAATGAACTGAATGTCGAATATTACCGGCAGCGCGCCACCGCCGGCCTGATCATTTCTGAGGCAACCGCGATCACCGAACAGGCCCAGGGCTTTTCCGATGTTCCCGGTCTTTATACGGATGAAGCGATTGCCGGCTGGCGCCAGGTCACCAGTGCTGTCCATGAGGCAGGCGGGCGAATCTTCTGCCAGCTCTGGCATGTCGGGCGTATTTCACACAAATCGCTCCAGCCCTTCGGCGACCCGCCCGTCGCCCCTTCGGCGATCCAGGCCAAGGCCAAAACCTTTGTCGTCTACCCGGACGGAACCGGTGACTTCGTCGAGACGTCGATGCCGCGCGCGCTCAAGCCGTTCGAAATCTCGGAAATCATCAGCGACTACCGCAAGGCCGCCCGCAACGCCATGGCAGCCGGCTTTGACGGTGTCGAGGTCTATGGCGGCAACGGGTATCTGATTGACCAGTTTCTGCGCTCCGGCAGCAATCAACGCACCGATCTTTATGGTGGACCGATCGAAAATCGCGCCCGCTTCCTGTTCGACATTGTCGGTGCTGTCAGCCGCGAGATCGGCTCCGGCCGAACCGCCGTGCTGCTGTCGCCGGTCACACCTTCCAACGATGTCCAGGACGGCGACCCGCAGAGCCTGTTCAACTATATTGCCAGCCAGCTCTCCGCCTATGATCTCGCTTACGTGCATGTGATCGAGGGCGCCACCGGCGGCGAACGCAGTTTCAGCCAGGGCGGGCGGCCCTTCGATTACGACGAGATGCGCCAGATTTACTACCGCACCGATGGAACCGGCGCGTGGATGGTCAATAATGGCTATGACCGCAACCTGGCCATTGATGCGCTGGAGAAGGAACATGCCGATCTGATCGGCTTTGGCCGTGCCTTCATTGCCAATCCGGATTATGTCAGACGCCTCAGGATCAATGCATCGCTCAATCCGCTGAACCAGCGCACGCTTTATGGCGGCGGCGCGGAAGGTTATATTGATTATCCGTTCCTCGGCGGCTGAAAACCGGGGACAAGGATGGTGGCGCGCAGAAACCTTTGTCAGCGTGCCACGTTGATAGTGGATACAGGATCACATCAACCTCGCTTTGGGGATATGCCATGCTGCGCGCGCTGAAAGGCGAGCTTTTACTGCTTCAGGCATTGCCGGCGGCGGCAATCGCCTATTATCTCGAACATCTGCTTGCCCATGCGTCGAGGCCGGTCCTGCTGCTCATTGCAGCGCTTCTGGTGGCCTCCATTGCCTGCGCCTCGCTGCGCGTCGCCCATCACGCGGAAATTCTCGCGGAAAAGGCAGGCGACCCTTACGGGACCATGATCCTCACCCTTTCCGCCGTGATGGTGGAGGTGCTGATCCTGGTGATCATGATGGCGGAAAGCGAACAGCCCACGCTGGTGCGCGACACGATCTATTCAGCCGTCATGCTGGATATCAATGGCATACTCGGCCTGGCAGCGCTCCTGGGTGGGCTGAAGCATGGCGAACAGCCCTATAACAGTGATTCAGGCAAGACCTATTCCGTGATGATCCTGACGGCGATGGGCATATCGATGATCGTGCCCGACTTCGTTCCCCAGGCGAAGTGGCACTTCTATTCGGGCTTCACCATAGTCGCCATGCTCGCCCTTTATGCGCTCTTCCTGAAGATGCAGGTTGGCCAGCACAGCTACTTCTTCTCCTACCGCGCTCCGAAAAAACAGCATGTCATTGCAGAAGACGGCCAGCAACATGGAGAAGACGACGAGAGCGGATCAACAAGCTTCTCCATTGGCATCATCATCGCTGGCGTCGTTCTGATCGGCCTGCTGGCGGAATTCATGTCATCCTTCCTCAATCACGGACTGGAGGGCACGGGCGCGCCACTGGCGCTAACCGCCATTCTCGTCGCCGCGATCTCGGCCGGACCGGAAATCCTTACCGCATTGCGCGCCGCACTTGGCAACCGCATGCAGGCGGTCATGAACATCGCCCTCGGCGCATCGCTTTCGACCGTCATTCTGACGGTGCCCGTGGTCGAGGCGATTGCGCTTTTCACCGGCCAGCCGTTTATCATGGCCATGACACCGGTTCAGATCACCATGGTCGCCATCACGCTGGTCGCCGCCGCCATCAACGTCAATGACGGCGAAACCAACGCGATCGAGGGCATGACGCATTTCGTGCTGTTCGCCACCTTCCTCATGCTGTCCGTGCTGGGGCTGTAAAGGGGAGCCCATCCGGCCCCGGCAAACATCCCTGCCCGATCAGCGTCGCACGGATCGCCGTTTCCAGCGGGGTCCGCGGCTCGGCACCAAGCACAGCAACGAGCCGGTCATTGCGCATGTGCAAAGGCTCACGCCAGAGATAGGACACTTCCTGCACCTCGCGCATCACAGTAACGAAGGGCGCGGCAAACGGCACCATCCACCAGGGAAAGCTTTTGACCGCCAGATTGTCGCGCCCCGCAACCCGGCCAATGGTTTCGATCATCCGCTCACCATCTGCATCCCACGTCCCTTCGAAGTGAAATACCGAGAAGGCTTGCAGCTCGGATCGGCGCTCTACCAGCTGCATCATCGTTTCGGCCACGTCCGGCAGATAGGCCCATTGGTGACCGACGCCCTTGCGGCCGATCCGGGTGACGGAACGGACCGGCCTGCCGGATTTCACCAGATAGCTGAACCAGCTATTGGCAACCTCTGGCCCGAAATAGTCCCCGGCCCTGACGATGATGACCTGGGTTCCGGCCGCAGCGGCATCGCGCAGGCGGTTCTCCATCGTGATACGGATCCGCCCCTTTTTGGTCGTGGCCGTCTGGACTGCATCCTCGGCAGGTTCCGGCAATTGCTCGCGGCCGAAATTATAGACCGTGCCGGGAAACAGGATCAGCGCCCCGCTCGCACGCGCGGCGGCAATCGTATTGTCGAGCATTGGCACGGCGAGCGTTTCCCAGTTCTGATAACCCGGCGGATTGACGCCATGGAAGATCAGCGTCGCGTCTTCCGCCGCCCGGCGGACATCCGCGCCGTTCATGGCATCGCCGGAAACCCAGTCATATTCGGGCCGCGCTACTCGCATTTCCGCTGCACGCCGTGACAGTGCCCTTACCTTGAAGCCACGCGCAGCCAGCACCTTTGCCACAGCCCCGCCAATGCCGCCGCCCGCGCCCAGAACCAGTGCTACGGGCCGCTCACGTCCCTTTGTCTCAGTCATCTCACATCTCCACATCATTCCTGATGGAACAATAATGCCGTGACATGAGGCCATACGGAATTGCATAAAATGTTGCCGATGCTATACATAAATATATGAGCGAACTGAGCTGGGACCATTATCGCACTTTGCTGGCCGTGCTGGAGAAAGGCTCGCTCTCCGCTGCAGCGCGCGAGCTTGCGCTGACGCAGCCAACCATAGGGCGGCATGTGGCCGCGCTGGAAGCGGCGGCGGGCCAGCCGCTTTTCACCCGGTCCCAGCAGGGCTTGCAGCCAACAGAGATCGCGCTGTCGATGAAGCCGCTGGCCGAGGCCATGGCGGCAACCGCATCGGCACTTGGTCGTGCGGCATCGCAGCAAGCCGGTCAGGTCTCGGGTACAGTGCGTATCAGTGTCAGCGAGGTGATCGGCGTTGAAGTCCTGCCTGCGGTGCTCGAACCGCTGCTTGCGGCCCATCCGGCGCTCGAAGTGGAGCTTTCGATCTCCGATTCGGTGGAGGATCTATTGCTGCGCAAGGCCGATATAGCGTTGCGCATGATTGAGCCGACGCAGGAAGCGCTAAGAATGCGCTTTGCCGGCCGGATCGGCATTGGCTGCTTTGCCCATCGTCGCTATCTCGAACGTCATGGCATACCGCAAGGCTTCGACGATCTCGCCCGCCATACGGTTATCGGCTTTGACCGCGAACTAAGCTATGTCCGCGACAGCATGCGCGCCTTCCCTGATATCGCCATGCCGCATTTCAGAATCAGAACCGACAGCAATCTTGCCCAGCTTGCCGCCATCCGCGCAGGCCTTGGCATCGGTCTTTGCCAGTTGCAGCTCGGCCGGCGAGAGAAAGATCTGGTCGAAGTCATTGAAGGCGCCATACCGCTGACGCTGCCGGTCTATATCGCCATGCATGAGGACCTCAGGCATTCGCCCCGCTGCCGCGCAACATTTGACGCCCTTTATGCAGGCATGCGCGCTTATATCGGTGAAGACGATCAGTCAGACAGATCCGGCATGTAGCGTTTGAGAACCAGATCCCACTGCTTGGTATCGAGCAGGTTCAGAATGGCAACATCAATCGGTTCGCGCAGCGCATCCTTCTGCGGCAGGATCAGACCATAGCTCTCCTCTGAAAAAACAATATCGCTGACCTTGAGACCGGACCTGGACTGCGTCACCCAATCCAGGACCGGCTTGTCATAGGCAAAGGCATCAATCTTGTGGGCGGAAAGCGCTGAAAGGCCAGCATCGACATTGTCAAAACCGGAAGCGGGAATACTGAGCGCCTTCAGCGCCACTTCGGCCGGAGACCCGGAAACCGTGCCGACACGGACATGTCCCAGATCACCGAGGCCAGCCACCACGGTTTCACGCATGCTCGATGTCAGACCGGCCGCCAGCTGCGCAGTGGTAACACTGGCGAGCAAAAGGGCGATGAACATCCATGCCATCGCCAGAAGCCGGCCAAGAAAGGTGACCGGCGCCTTGTCGCCATAGCCGACCGTGGTCATTGTTACCGTCGCCCACCAAAAGCCACTGAACACACCGCGTCCGGGCCGGTGTTCGAATTGCTGGGGGTTGGCGCGCCGCTCCAGCAACCAGATCAGCGCACCAAAGAAAAAGACAGGCCCGATCAGCAGACTGATGGTTGACAGAAAGGCCGGCGAGGTCATCAGCTTGAAAATGAAGGCCAGCTCGACCGGATTGGCATCATGGACCGCGACACCTATGCCGCTGTGATAATAGGGCTGCGTGAAGTCGATCCGCGTCTCATCCTTTCCGTTGATCGGCACCGCGCCGATGGCTGCATCGATCTTGCCGCTCGCAACGCTTGCCACAAGTTCATCCTTATCAAGATCGACAAGCTTATAAGTGAAGCCGACCTCATCGGCGATCTCATTCAAGAGATCGATGCTGATGCCATACCAGCCGCCATCGGAGCGCTGGGCGACGAATGGCGGCGCGGCATGCGTACCGATCACCAGATGCGGCTCGGTGCCGCCCGATGCAGCGGTATCAACCGATGGCGCGGCCGTATTCGCCTGCTGAGCATGCACGAGGCCGATACCCAGCGCCAGGAACGCGACCAGGCAAACGGTAAAACGCGTCCAATAACACGCAATGCGAGCTGGGGCAGAAAGTAACAAAACGGCAGACATAGCGGCGATGGCAACCTGTTGAAGATATGGGATATATGGCCGCTATAGCGTCTTTTCCGCAAGTTGTTAACCCAGCGCCCCAAAACCAAAGGAGGCGGACATTGCTGCCCGCCTCCCGATCAGCCGCTATGAAAGCGGTATATTACTTGCAAGCCGCGCAGAAACGCTGGATGCGGCGGCAGGATTCTTCCAGCAGTTCATCCGATGTTGCGTAGGAAATGCGGAAGTTCGGACCGAGGCCAAAGGCCGAGCCGTGAACGACGGCAACGCCTTCTGCTTCCAAAAGTTCGGTGACGAAATCCTCGTCCGTTTCCATAACATTGCCTGACGGGGCGGTCTTGCCCATCAGCCCTGCACAGGACGGATAGACATAGAATGCACCTTCTGGCTTCGGGCACTCGATACCAACGGCCTGGTTGAGCATCGAGACCACCAGATCGCGACGCTTCTCAAAGGCGACCTTGCTCATCGGAATGAAGTCCTGCGGACCATTCAGCGCTTCGACCGAAGCCCACTGGGCAATCGAGCACGCGCCGGACGTCTGCTGGCTCTGGATCGTCGACATCGCAGTGATCAGCGGCGCCGGACCGGCCGCATAACCGATACGCCAGCCAGTCATGGCATAGGCTTTCGAAACACCGTTCATCGTCAGCGTACGGTCATAGAGACCGGGCTCAACCTGGGCCGGCGTGACGAATTTGAAATCGCCATAGGTCAGATGCTCATACATGTCATCGGTCAGAACCCAGACATTTTCATGCTTCATCAGCACGTCGGTCAGCGCCTTCAGCTCATCATGCGAATAGGCCGCACCCGAGGGATTGGACGGCGAGTTGAAGATGAACCACTTGGTCTTCGGCGTGATAGCCTTTTCCAGATCTTCCGGCTGAAGCTTGAAATTGTTCTCCTGCGTCGTGGCGACGAAGACCGGCGTACCGCCGCAAAGCGAGACCATTTCCGGGTAGGAGACCCAGTAAGGTGCCGGAATGATCACTTCATCCCCGGCATTCAGCGTCGCCATCAGCGCGTTGAACAGGATCTGCTTGCCGCCGGTCCCGACGATCACCTGCGAAGCTTTGTAATCAAGGTCGTTTTCGCGCTTGAACTTGGCGGCAATCGCCTCACGCAGCGGCTGGATGCCGGGCACGGGCGTATACTTTGTCTCACCGCGCTTGATCGCTTCGATCGCGGCTTCCTTGATATTGTCCGGCGTATCGAAATCGGGTTCGCCCGCGCCAAGACTGATCACGTCACGACCTTTCGCTTTGAGGTCGCGTGCTTTCTGGGCCACGGCGATAGTGGCGGAAGGCTTCACACGAGAAAGGGCGTCTGCAAGAAAGGCCATGATCAGTGTCCTGATTTGAATTGAGGTTTTGTCATCTGAAAAGCCAGTTTCACATCTATCTTTTCAGCGTCATTGGTCTAATCGCACTTTTGCGCCGGTTTCAAGAGCAATCGGTGCGCCAGTTTCCCGACGGCCTCTTTTTCGGCCTCTTTCTTGACGGATCAGCCACAATCCGCCTGCCGCCGCAGCGCTGACCTGCAATCGGACAGTAAGGGCATACGGAAATATCCACAGGCTCAAAGCCTTGAAAGACTAGGTCAGTCCACGCCAATTTAACCTGACGTTAATACAATCATAAATTTGCCTTAAAAACCGTTGCAACACCCCTGTTTTGGCCCAGTTCAGAACGCAATCTCTTGGTTAATTAATCGACATCGAAAGGCTGTTCGAAAGGAAACGGGTCATGAAACTGAAAAGATATGCTGCCCGCATCGTTTCCGCCCCAATCGGCAGGACGAAAATGCTGCTGGCATCGCTCGGCCTTCTGGCCGCCGCAACACCGGCCCTGGCCGCGCCGGTCGACCACCATATCGCACCGTTGACCCAGGCAGACGGTGTAACGGCCCTGCAGCACCCTTCAGCCCTGCTGCTCAACTACTACCTCACCTTCCCGCAGGGCGCGACGATTGCGGCGCCGGAAGGTCTCACCTCAGACATGCTGACCAGAGATCTCGTCATGGGGCTGCTGATGGCCACTTTCGTCGCCATGGTGCTGGGCGCCTCCTTCCTTTGGCGCGAAAGCATGTCCTCACTGCGCAAGGATGAGGAACGCCGCAACCGCGACGCCGCCGGCCTGTTCTAGCGCAAGCGTCAAAAGGGTCAGCCGAACTGCCAGCAGTCTCAACGGCACCTTCTGGCGCAGATCTGTACGGTGAGCCACCGCCAGCTCAAATCATCAGCCCCATGCCAGTGCATGGTGATTGCTGAGAATAGTTTTCTTTCAGAGAAGCTGGACGCTGAACAGAGGCGTGAAGCGCGCACTATTCAAGGCGGGATATCATGTGTTGCCGATCCGCCGCCACAGGCGATGAGAACGACCGTGTCAATCGCCCGCTGGCGGTTGACCCGACCGGAGCCAGGCGAGGATCATCAAGACCATACGGCAAGAAGCGACCGGATAGAGCGCCGATCTCACTCATTCAGATCTAAAAGCACTCCAAATGCAGCGACGGCACCGACGGGATATTGCCGATGCTATTTCTCTGTCGTGTCGCGCTGGTCTGCCGACCAGGTAACCGGCCACTTATCGGCACCAACGCCGCTTCCGTCGCAGGCGTTTTTTCCACGCTCCTCGGTCAGGACGAGCGGATTGCCGGTGGCCTTGTCATCGATCTTCCAGTAATGGGCGACACCGCAATCACCGAGCCCGCGACCAAGATAGACCGAGGTCAGCTTGCGTTCCCTGAGATCGAAGCTGACATTGTAGACCGTTTCCAGAACCGTAATACCTGTATCGCTGACATTGGGAAACTCAGAGCGATGATACGTTTCATCATTGCCGACATAGATCTGATAGGGCTGATTATAAGCCCCGCTCGGACCGCATGGCAGGACGATGGCCGAGCCTGCCGAGGTATCGAAGGCAAAGGCGTCGGCCTGCGCCAGCTGATCCTCGGTCGTGTAACACACACTCTTCTCATCGGTCAGATTGCGCAAAACCGAATCCGGCAGTTGCGACAGGCTGTCGATGGCGTGTACCGCTGAATTGGCCGGCGGCGGCACTGATCCGACAACAATAAGCGCGTCAGTCCGCCCATTGCGTTCCTGAAGCCGATCGACATAGCGACCGCCCGCGTCCAGACCGTCAAGTTTGATCTGGCTGGAAAAATCGCCCGCAGCACCGCTGTAGCTGATCGTGGCGACCCGCCCCGTGGTCATGGTCGTGAACAATGCACGCAGCCCATCCGGCTCCTTGACGCCAAAGGTACCGAGAACATCATCACGGCTGAGATCCTTGATCGCAACGCTGTAGCGCTCGACGCCATCCACCGCGATGGAGAAAGTCCCCTTGCCATCGGCCTTTTGCGAAAGACCGGGGGGAAACGGCAACGACATCAAAAGCGGCGAAGAGGGATCAATGGTGCGATGCCATTGCAACCCGCTCAGGCCTGACTTGTCGGTCGGCGTTGTGGCCGGATTGAAAGAGATCGTGCAATCATAGGCATTGTCGCAACTGACCCCCCAGTCACCGAACTGGCGGAACTCGAAGGCCGATGCGGGTACGACAAGGCTCACGACGTTCAAGCCGACAGCAATAAAAGCCCCGGCCAGAGCTTTGCACATCTTCATCCCTCGCGTCCTCTTTCCTGCCATTACCCGCGCCAGTTCCAATGCCACTCGCATTTTCAAACATGCCTTCTAGCAAATTCGCCACGATATGGCGAACCAATTGCGTTGCAGCAATGGCCGCACGCCCCGGATCTGCCGCCCCTGAAGCGGTTCATCCTTGCTTTCGTGCAGAGCTGTGTTTATGCGACGCAGAAATCACCTTTTTCAGCAAAAAGCGCAACGACGCGGCGACTTTATCAACAAACTGCATGAACCACAGATGAACCGGCTACAAGCAAACAGTGTCCTTCTCCTCGCAGCAGCCATCTGGGGCGGCGGCTTCGTTGCCCAATCCACCGCCATGACCTATATAGGGCCATACTGGTTCATCGGTATCCGTTTCCTGCTGGCGGCCGCTGTGGTTCTGCCCTTCGCGCTTGCCGAAGGTGCCAGATCTGAAAGACGCCTTGTCCGCCGCGATTATGGCCATTTCGCGCTCATCGGCGTCGCATTGTTCGGCGGCTCGGCGCTGCAGCAGGTCGGTATCATCCATACCAGCGTCACCAATTCCAGCTTTCTCACCGGCCTTTATGTGCTCGCTGTTCCGGCAATAGCCCTGCTGGTCCTGAAAAAGCCGCCCCACCCGGTCGTCTGGCCGGCAGCCCTTATGGCGCTTGGCGGTATCTACCTTCTCTCAGGCGGCAACCTTTCAAGATTGAACATCGGTGACTGGCTGACAATCTTCTGCGCACTCTTTTGGGCGGCTCAGATGACCCTTGTCGGAGTTTTCGTTGGCCCGAGCGGCAGGCCGCTAATGCTGTCGGTAGTACAATTTCTCGTGTGCGGCCTGCTCGGCATGGCGACGGGTCTTGTTACCGGCGAACCTGTCAGCCTGGCTTCAATCACCGGATCGTGGGGCGAAATTCTCTATGTCGGCATCATCTCATCCGGACTCGCCTTCGCCCTGCAGGTGGTCGGCCAGCGCTATACCACCGCGCCACAGGCTGCAATCTTTCTGTCAATGGAAACACTATTCGGCGCGCTCGGCGCTGCGATCTTTCTTGATGAAAGGCTTGTCCCCGCAGGTTATCTCGGCTGCGCGCTGATGTTTCTGGCGATCATCATGGTTGAGCTTCTGCCTGAACTTGGACGAAAAAAACAAAACCCGGCCTGAGCAATATCATTTCTGCGCATCTTCGAGATTACGAAGAGCCCGAAAGACAAATGACCTTGTCGCGCACCATTAAACAACCACGATGTGCAAGACCGACACCGGAAAAAGCCGCAACCATGACTTTTGCTGCAAAGTTTCGCTTGCAAATGTCCAGCAAACACCGCATTGTAACGGTGTTCGGGCATTTTGCGAGCACGGGAAGACCAATAATCCATGCGCGCCGGAAACGCTAATATTCCGGGCGGTATCTCTTTAAGGTTAACCTGAGGTTGTATCCCGGGATGATCGAGAGCCGCGGTAACAACGGTACCTTTCCTCACAATTCAAGAACTGCCTGCGCTGCCCTTCACGGGCGATCGAGCATTGGAATGATCCCCCTCCGAGAGAAAGCGGAGGCGGAGAGCAAAGGACCCAGAGAATGGCCGAAACAGGCATTGTAAAATTTTTCAACACAGACAAGGGCTACGGCTTCATCAAGCCGGACAATGGCGGCGCGGACATTTTCGTCCATATTTCCGCCGTTCAGTCTTCCGGTTTGACCGGCCTGACTGAAAACCAGAAGGTCAGCTTCGACACCGAGCCAGATCGTCGCGGCAAGGGCCCGAAGGCCGTCAACCTGCAGATCGCAGGCTGAAACAGACCTGAACCCCAAAACCTTAATGCTGGAGACCAGGCGTCTGCGGGATCGGTTTTGCGGCACCTTCCGGCTGCATAGCTGAAGCGAAGCGCATGTTTCGCGACAGACGCAGGCCGTTTCGTCAAACGTGGGCGCTTCGTGCGCAGGCGCCTGCATTTATGTGCCGAATATCCGAAGGGATCAGGCCATCCCGCATTGACTTCGCTTGCACTCCGCGCCTACCGCGACGCGATTTCTGCAAAACTCCTATGCTCTTGCGACTGTTAAGGCATGCCTTGTGACTGCGCTGCATTGATCTGGCGCATTTCGTCGGTCGTTTGACCTGTTCACTTGGCATGGAACATTCAGGCCGTCTTGCTTTGCCCGAACACATGAAGCACTGACGGCCTACTCACCTGCCTGCCCCTGCGGCAGCGGTCACTCTGGTCCGTGATCAACAAAAACTGCAAGCGCTTCCCAACTGGGAAGCGCTCAGACTTCTGACAAACCGATCTGCACCCTCTGACGTCATGCCTGTGCTTGGTCCCGCACGCATCCAGCGGACGTGCGCCGGCACGGCGAAGGGTTCTTTTTGTTCAATGACTTAGGGAGTTGGATCCCCGCGACAAGCGCGGGGATGACGACGGAGGGGGCTAGTTCTGTGACCCCGAGCAGGCAATCTGAATGACTTTGTCAACACTCAAAGCGCTTCCCGTCAGGGAAGCGCTTTGAGGCCGCCGGAACAGGCGGCCATGCCTCGCGTATCGAAATTGGCCCCGGACCGGGCTTCACAACCCTTTGAGGAAGGGATTGGTCCTGCGTTCCTCGCCAATGCGTCCACCCGGCCCGTGCCCGCAGATGAAGCCGACCTCATCGCCAAGCGGCAAAACCTTGTCCCGGATCGAATTCATCAGCGTCTGGTGATCGCCGCCCGGCAGATCCGTGCGTCCGACAGAGCCGTTGAACAACACATCACCGAGATGGGCAAAGCCCTGCTCGCGGTTGAAATAGATCACATGGCCAGGCGCATGACCGGGACAATGATAGACCTCGAAGACATGATCGCCAAAGCTGACCGTTTCGCCATCGTTCAGGAAACGGTCGGGATAGGCATTGTGAACCATACCCTCCATGTTGAAACGCTTGGCGCTCTCCTCAATATTTTCAAGAAGAGGCTTGTCGGCCTCATGCGGGCCGATGATCTCAAGCCCGAGCCTTTGCTTTAGTTCCATGGCACCGCCGGCATGATCAAGATGACCGTGGGTCAGCCAGATCGCCGACAGCGTCAGTCCGTTTTCTTCAAGCGTCTGAACGATCACATCGACATCGCCGCCGGGATCGACAATCACACCCTGACGGGTCTCGGCATCAAACATGACGGTGCAATTTTGCTGCAACGGCGTTACCGGAATGATCCCGGCCTGAAGCTTTGCCATCTGACTGGCCCTCTCTATTACTTCGCGCCCGCAAGCGCGACTCATGTCTTCCTTGCCCCCGGAAAGCCGGTCCAATGCCCTTCTCACCGACGTCGAACGGCGCTAAACCTATGTCATAATGACTGTTCCTGCCAAGTGCCGGAATACAGCAGGGGTGACGAGGATCGGGATGGGAACAACGTGTTGAATGAAGCCAGAAAAAGCGCCGGAAGCGTGGATATTGCCTTGGAGGAAACGGATGAATTCAGGATCGTCGAACTCCTGTTCTTCGCTTATCGTGATTTTGTTTCGGATCCTGACGTCATCCTGGCCGAACTTGGCTTCGGCCGTGCACATCACCGCGTCATCCACTTTGTCGGCCGTCATCCCGGCATGACCGTCGCCGACCTACTCGACATTCTCAAGATCACCAAGCAGAGTCTTGCCCGCGTCTTAAAGCAGCTGATCGACATGGGCTATGTGCGACAGGCTGCGGGCCCGAGCGACCGGCGCCAGCGCCGCCTTTACCTGACGGAAAAAGGGGAAAGATTGCGCTGTACGCTTGTTGCCCCCCAGCTTAAGCGCGTTGAGGGCGCGATGGAAAAGCTTGCGCCGGAGGACCGCGAGACCATATTCAACTTTCTCGATAAAATGTGTGATACGACCCGGCAGAAATGCTGAGCGGTGACGACAACAATCCGGAGGCCAGTTGAACCGATGAGCAGTACCATGCCGGCCGACGATGCCGCCCATATTCTTATCGTTGATGACGACACCCGCATCCGAACCCTTCTGAAACGCTATCTGGGTGAAAGCGGCTACCGGGTGACGACGGCAATCGATGCGGCCGATGCGCGCCGCAAACTCGACGGGTTGGAATTCGACCTTCTGGTGCTTGATGTGATGATGCCTGGCGAGGATGGACTGTCGCTCACCGCCAGCCTCCGCAAGATTCGCGATGTCCCGGTTCTGCTGCTGACGGCCCGGGCGGAGGCAGATGCCCGCATTGCCGGCCTTGAGGCAGGCGCAGATGACTATCTCGCCAAACCCTTTGAGCCACGGGAGCTTCTGCTGCGAATCAGCAATATCCTGCGCCGCAGCCAGACACCGCAGACACCGGCCATTGAAGTGGTTATGTTTGGGCCCTATGCCTATTCCCTGGCCCGCAAGGAGTTGAAAAAAGGCGGCGAACTCATCCGGCTGACGGACCGGGAGCAGGATATCATGTCCATGCTGGCAGCCGAGGTTGGCGAAACCGTCGGCAGGCTCGATCTTGCCAGTTCGACCTCCGATATCAATGAGCGCACTATCGACGTGCAGATCAACCGTCTGCGGCGCAAGATCGAAACCGATCCGGCCAATCCCCGATACCTTCAAACGGTGCGCGGCATCGGTTACCGTCTGAGCCGGGACTAGCGCATGGTGTCGCGATTGAAGCACGGGCTGCTCACCTTTTTCCGCCGATGGCGAAACCTTAACCGGCGGCTCTGGACCAGCCTGTGTACGGTTCAGACCGTGCCGCCAGGGCGACAGATCCTTGGCTCTTACAAAACCTTCGCACGCTTCGTTCATCATCGATTGCCGCGTGGTCTTTATGCCCGCTCGCTTCTCATCATCATCATGCCGATGTTGCTGCTGCAGGCTGTCATCGCCACGGTGTTCATGGAGCGTCACTGGCAGATGGTGACCGAACGCCTTTCGGCTGCGGTGACCGGCGATATCGCCGCCATCATCGACCTGATCGAGAGCACCAGCCCGGATACTTATGATGATATTATCCGGATTGCCCGCGAGGACATGAACCTGCGCGTCGCCATCGAGCCGGAAGGACAGCTGCCCCCGCCGCTGCCGAAACCTTTCTTCGGCCTTCTGGACCAGGTGCTTGCCCAGCAGATCTCCGAACGGATCGGGCGTCCTTTCTTCATCGACACGGTCGGCAATTCCCGCCTCGTCGAAATCCGGGTCAAACTAGACAAGGGCATTCTGCGCGTCTTCGCCAGGCGCAGCATGACCTATGCCTCCAACACCCATATTTTCATTCTCTGGATGGTCGGCACATCGCTGGTCCTGATCGGCATTGCCACACTGTTCCTGCGCGGCCAGATCCGCCCGATCCTGTCACTGACGCGTGCTGCGGAAAGTTTCGGCAAGGGCCAGAGATCGACCGCCCCCTTCACCCCGCGCGGCGCCGTGGAAATTCGCCGGGCCGGCCTCGCCTTTGTCCTGATGCGCGAACGCATCGAACGCCAGATCGAACAACGCACCACCATGTTGAACGGAGTCAGCCATGATCTGCGCACGATCCTGACGCGCTTCAAGCTGCAGCTCGCCCTGCTCGACAGTTCTCCCGAGATCGAAGCGCTCAACGACGATGTCGAGGAAATGCAGCGCATGCTGCAGGGCTATATCGATTTCGCCCGCGGTGACGGCGAGGAAACCTCCGACACCGTCAGTCTCGGCGCGGTGATGGAACGCCAGCAGGAAGATTTCGAACTCCACGGAAAAGTCCTGAACTACACAATCGAGGGCGAGGACGAGATCGAAGTGCGCCCCAATGCCTTTGCCCGGCTTGTCGGCAATCTGGCATCCAATGCACGGCGTTACGCAAACCGGCTGGACATTACCGTCCGCCACGAGCGCAAATGGGTGACCATTATCTTTGACGATGACGGACCAGGCATCCCGGCCGAAAAGCGCGAGGATGTCTTCAAGCCTTTTCTCAGGCTCGATGATGCGCGCAACCTCGATTCATCAGGCACCGGCCTCGGCCTTGCCATCGCCAGAGACCTCGCCCGCAGCCATGGCGGCAATGTCACGCTGGATGACAGCCCGCTCGGCGGTCTACGCGCCGTGATCGCAATTCCGGTGTAAACAAGACGGAGAGCACCCCTACATCAGACGCTGGCCGTTGGGCAGAGACTTATCAACACCGGCCAGTACGATGGCGCCATCTTCATCGGCAAAACCTAGCGTCAGCACCTCGGAGCGCACCGGGCCGATCTGACGTGGCGGAAAATTCACCACGGCAAGAACCTGACGCCCGACCAGCTGCTCCGGTGTGTAATGCACCGTGATCTGCGCCGATGAACGCTTGATGCCAATCTCGTTGCCAAAATCAATGCGAAGCTTGTAGGCAGGTTTGCGCGCTTCGGGAAAAGTCTCTGCCTCGACAATCGTGCCGACACGGATATCGACCTTCATGAAGTCATCAAAGCTGATTTCGTCGGAAGCCATGCGCACTCTTTCCTGCAGGAGATTTAAAAGTGAACCGTCTGACGGTCAGCCGGAAAGCTCCTCGGAACGGTCACGGGCAGCGGCAAGCGCCTTGTCAAACACCGGCTGCAATGCGTCCTCGGCCATCAGATGAGCAAGGGCTGCAGCCGTGGTGCCCCCCGGCGAGGTGACATTCTTGCGCAGGGTCGCAGCGTCATCACCCGCACCTTCAAGAAGCGCGCCAGCACCAATTACCGTGCCGCGCGCAAGCCGCATGGCGAGATCTTCCGGCAGACCAAGCTTGCGACCGGCTTCGGCCATGCACTCGACCAGATAAAAGACATAAGCCGGGCCGCTGCCGGAAACGGCCGTCACAGCATCGATATCGGCTTCCTTTTCCACCCATTCGACCTGACCGACCGCTGAAAGCAGCGTCTCGGCATCAGCCTTTTGCTGATCGCCCGCACGTTCATTCGCAAAAGCGCCAATCATGCCCTTTTTCACCATGGCTGGCGTATTGGGAATCGTTCGGATCATTGCAAGCGCGCCGAGACGCTCCTCAAAATAGGAAAGCGTCTTTCCCGCGGCAATCGAGATGACCAGCGTGTCCGGGCCGATCACCGGCGCAAGCGTTTCAAGAACCGCATACATGACCTGCGGCTTGACCGCGAGCACAAGAATATCGGCGGTAACATTTTCCGGCGGCAGCATGGCATAGCGGACGCCGCTGCGATCCATCAGCGCACGAATGGAATCGGACGGGTTGGGGTCAATCACCAGAACATTGTCGGGCCGTATACCACCGGCAATCCAGCCGGACAGCATTGCACCGCCCATATTACCGGCACCGACAAGCACCAGTTTGCCAAGTCCTGCAAGTGACGACATATCAGGCTTCCCCCACGGTTTCGAAGAGAACGGCGGCGAGCGCCTCATCGGCTGCCATACCTGACCAGACCACGAACTGGAACGCCTGGAAATAGGCTTCGCAGGAATCAAGACCGAAAGACAACAGCCCCTCGACCTGCTGGTTGGTCGGCTCGGCACCGCCAGCCAGAAGCAGGGACTGGCGGAAGACAACGACGCTTTCCTGCCGCCAGAAATCAAAATGCCCCATCAGGACTTGGCCATTGACCCGCGTGAGAAGCTTGACCACTTCATTCATGCGCCGGTCGGGCACTTTCAGATCAAAGGCGCAGGCAAGATGCAGCGCTTCGCAATCGGCCATCCAGGAGAAGGAAACATGGTAGTCGGCCCAGCGACCGCCAACCGTCATGGCAATCTCGTCCTCACCGGAACGCTCAAACGACCAGTCATTGCTGGAGGCCACGAACTCAATCATGTCCACCGGATTGGACTGCCGTTCCATTTCCCATTCGAGAAGGCTCATTGATCACCTTTCAGGTTGAAGACCTGGACCTTACAATGCGGTATCGCAGTAGCGAACACTAGCGCCTGAAGTCACGCTCCACCGAATTCCAAATTTCGAATCATCTTTTAAAATCAGTCTATAACGCGGCTCAGGGAACGGAAGCCCCCCGATCGCCAGAACAAGGCAAAGCCACCACCGTGAAGCTGCGAAAATGATTCAGGTGAGACTCTTAAGCGATTCATGACACTGGCTTTTTTCGGCATGTCCACAGGCCGGTTTTTTTTTGAAAGAAATGTGGGAAAAACCCGGCAGAGGCCTAAAAAAGAAAGCCCCGGCAAAAAACCGGAGCCTTCCTGTCAATCCAAGACGATGCCAAACGGACGAATGCCCTGATTCATTGCGCTGTCGTCGCTAACATCAGGATCGTCAATGTAATATACGGTTACTCCGCCTTATCGGCGAGTTTGGCTTCCAGTTCGGCGATCTTGGCCGCCAGTGCCTCATTCTCGTCACGGGCCTTGATGGCCATTTCGCGCACAGCCTCAAACTCGTCACGTTTGACGATGTCCATGCTGTTGAGCCAACGCTCGGCCTGCGCCTTGAAAGCCGTTTCCACGTCCTTGCCGGCGCTTTGAACGGAGCCCGCGGCATCCGTCATCAGCTTGGCCAGATCATCGAGAATGCGATTTGTGCCGGTGCTCATTCCTGTCTCCCTTACGAAATACCGGGCAGGCGTGGCGCCCGTTCCAGAACTCAAGTAGTGACAGCCGCACAAAGGCGCAAGACCAAAAGCCACCAAGGCGACGTCTTGACCGCGTCACAAAGACCGGCCATCTTCGCCGCCATCATAACGGAACTCAGCCCTTGCAGCCAGATCAGATCGTCGAAGCCTCGCTCAGCTATCCCAATATCGACCCGATTGCCTTCAGCCTCGGCCCGCTTGCCGTTCACTGGTACGGCATCGCCTATGTCGCGGGCATTCTGCTCGGCTGGCTCTATGCCCGCTACCTGCTGAAACAGACTGCGATCTGGCGTGATGACGCACCGCCGCTGACGCAGACCAAACTGGATGATTTCATCACCTGGTCGGTGCTGGGCATCATCATTGGCGGGCGGCTTGGCTATATGCTGTTCTACGACCTGCCGCAATTTATCGCAGACCCGCTGCTGATTTTCAGGATATGGGATGGCGGCATGTCCTTCCATGGCGGGCTTTTGGGCATGATCACGGTGATGATCCTGTTTTCGCGCCGCAATCGGATTTCAACCTGGAGCCTGTTCGACCTGATGGCAACGGTTACGCCAATCGGACTTTTCTTCGGCCGGATTGCCAATTTCATCAATGGCGAGCTCTGGGGCCGCGT
Source organism: Martelella alba (assembly GCF_006516955.1). Lineage (GTDB taxonomy): Bacteria > Pseudomonadota > Alphaproteobacteria > Rhizobiales > Rhizobiaceae > Martelella > Martelella alba. The sequence continues at coordinate 430,147 of NZ_VHLG01000003.1, read as the reverse complement.
TTCCGATGTGCCATGGGCGATGGTCTTTCCCACCGGCGGCCCCTTGCCGCGCCATCCGAGCCAGCTTTACGAAGCGGGCCTTGAAGGCCTGGCCAGTCTTTTGATCCTGTTTGTTCTCGCCCGTTTCCTCGGCACGCTGAAAAAACCGGGACTGACGTCGAGCGTCTTCATCTGCCTTTACGCCTTATCGCGGATTTTCGTCGAGTTTTTCCGTCAGCCGGATATCCAGCTCGGCTATCTTTATGGCGGCTGGCTGACCATGGGCATGATCCTGTCCCTGCCAATGCTCGCCGCCGGTCTCTGGGGTATCTGGTTCGCGATCCACCGCGCGCACCGGCATGAAACGGGCATGGCGGCGTGACCACGGCACTTGGTGAAAAGCTGATCCGCATGATTGCCGAAGACGGGCCGATCCCGGTCAGCGTCTATTTCCAGCTTTGCCTTGCCGATCCGGAATTCGGCTATTACCTGACCCGCGATCCGCTTGGCCGCGCTGGCGATTTCACCACCGCACCGGAAATCTCCCAGCTATTCGGTGAACTTGTCGGTACCTGCCTTGTTGCCGCCTGGCAGGCCCATGCCCGGCCGGAACAGGTGATACTGATTGAGGGTGGCCCGGGCCGCGGCACGATGATGGCGGACATGCTGAAGGTGATCGCCACCCTCGCCCCTACCCTTTACGAGAAAATTTCGGTCTATCTGCTCGAAACAAGCCCGGAACTTCGCAGGCGGCAGGAAGGCACGCTCGCCCGCCACCGGCAGAAGCTGCACTGGGTCGATCGGATGGAGACCGTGCCGGAAGGCTTCACGCTTTTTGTCGCCAACGAGCTTTTCGACGCTCTGCCGATCCGCCAGTTCATCAAGACCGAAAAGGGCTTTTCCGAACGGCTGGTCGGACTTGATGACAAGGGCAGGCTTGCCTTCCTGATCGGACCTGCGCGACTGGATCGGCACGCTCTGCCATCAAACGCAGGCACGGCACCAGTGGGGAGCCTCTTTGAAATCGCGCCTGCCCGCGAGGCGTTGATGGCGACAATATCCGAGCGTCTGAAGCAAAATAACGGTACAGCGCTGATCATCGACTACGGCCATTTGCAGCCCGGTTTTGGTGATACGCTGCAGGCCCTTCACCATCACAGATATGATCCTGTTCTTGCCCATCCGGGCGAAGCCGACCTGACCAGCCATGTCGATTTCTCAGCCCTTGCCGCAGTTGCCGCCGCCGCCGGACTGCATCTGCACTGTCCAATCATGCAGGGCGATTTCCTCGCCGGTCTTGGTCTCGGCGCCCGCGCCTCACAGCTGGGGCGCGGTCGCGACACAGCGACGCAGAAGACGATCATCGAGGCCGCGCAGCGGCTGGCCGGCAACGGCCCGGGCGAAATGGGTGATCTGTTCAAGGTTCTTGCCGTCTCCGGTTCAGCCATTGTACTGCCACCGTTTTTACCTGCCGATTGACATTGGCGTCCGCGCCAACCACCATCGTTGTCAAAACCGATAATGAGGAAGCGCGCCATGCTCAACAGGACGCCGGATCTGGCACCCCTGCAAAGTTCCCGTCTTGCCGAAAAGACGGCAGGAACATCCATTCGTCATGGCTTTTTTTCCCGCACGGGCGGGGTCTCAACCGGGATCTATGCCAGTCTCAATTGCGGCCCCGGCTCAAAGGACAGGATGGAAGATGTCATTGAAAACCGCGCCCGCGTTGCCGGTTGGTTCGGGGCGACGGCAGACAATCTCATCACGGTTCATCAGGTTCATTCCGCCGAGGCCGTTGCCGTTTCCGCCCCCTTTGCCGATGGCCGCCCCCAGGCTGACGCACTGGTGACAAAAACACCGGGCCTTGTGCTCGGTGTCTTAACGGCGGATTGCGGGCCGGTACTGTTTGCCGACCCCAGCGCCGGTGTCATCGCAGCGGCGCATTCGGGCTGGCGCGGCGCCTTTACCGGCATCCTTGAGGCAACGATTACAGCAATGGAAAAGATGGGGGCGATGCGCGAAAACATCACTGCCTGCCTCGGCCCGACCATTTCCCGCGCAGCCTACGAGGTCGGCCCGGAATTTGTCGCGACCTTCAAGGAACACAATACCGACAATCATCGTTTCTTCTCGCCATCGATCAACCGGGGCCATGCCATGTTCGATCTGCCGGCCTTTGTCGGCGAGAAACTCAACGCGGCCGGCATTGGCTTCGAGATCATTGATCACTGCACCTATGGCGATGAGGACGGGCTGTTTTCTTACCGCAGAACCACGCATCGGCGTGAAGCGGATTACGGCCGGCAGATCTCTGCCATTGCAATTGGAGAACGCTAGATGGAACCGGTATTTTCGAGCGAGGAATATCAAAAGCGCATGGAGCGGCTCACGGCGGGCATAAAGGCCCGCAAGCTGGATGCCATACTGCTTTTCGCCCAGGAAAGCATGTACTGGCTGACCGGTTACGATACGTTCGGCTTCGTCTTCTTCCAGTGCCTCGTCGTCACGGCCGATGGCCGCATGGCACTCCTGACCCGCTCAGCCGATTTAAGGCAGGCACGGCTTACCTCCAATATCGGCGATATCCGCATCTGGGTTGATCGCGGTCAGAGCGATCCGAGCCGCGACCTCAAGGAACTGATGTCGGATTTCGATCTTCTGGGCGCAAAGGTCGGGGTGGAATATGATACCCATGGTATGACCGGGCGTGTCGCCAACCAGGTCGAAAGCCAGTTGCAGAGCTTCTGCCATCTTGAAGATGCATCCTATCTTGTCAGCCAGCTGCGGCTGATCAAGAGCCCGGCGGAAATCACCTATATTGAAAGCGCTGCCGCCCTTTGCGACGATGCGCTGGACGCCGCCCTGCCGCTTGCGGTACCGGGCGCCAGCGAAGCCGATATTCTGGCAGCCATGCATGCTGCCGTCTATTCCGGCGGCGGCGATCCGCCAGCCAATGATTTCATCATCGGCTCCGGCGAGGCAGCACTCCTGTGCCGTTCCAAAACCGGGCGGCGACTTTTAGATCAGGATGATCAGCTGACACTCGAATGGGCCGGCGTCTACCGCCACTATCATGTTGCCGCCATGCGCACACTTCTGACCGGCACACCATCCGACAGGCACCGCGAACTTTACCGGGCCTGCCACGACTGCATCGAGGCGATTGAGGAAATCCTTCGACCCGGCAATAATTTCGGCAGTGTCTTTGATCGCCACGCCGAGGTGATGGACGCGTTCAACCTCTCCCGCCACCGGCTGAATGCCTGCGGCTATTCGCTCGGCGCCCGCTTCGCACCGTCATGGATGGAGCACCAGATGTTCCACACCGGCAATATGCAGGCGATCGAGCCAGGCATGTCGCTCTTCGTTCATATGATCATCATGGATTCGGATACGGGTACGGCGATGACACTCGGGCGCACCTATCTGACTACAGAGAACGCCCCAAGGCCACTTTCACGCCACCCACTCGGCATGATCCACCACTGATCGCCCGCACTGCCGCAGAAATGACAATATCGCACGGCTGCATCAGGAAGCCTTAAGACAAGTAGTGTAAACAACGGGCGGAAATCTGGATGCCGGTTGCCCTCGCAGCTGGCAGGCCAAAGAGACAAGTATGAGCGACGGGCGAGATCTGTTGATCGGCCGCTGCGCGCAAGAAACGAAGCAAGGGGTTGAACGTGGCGGGCAAATTCGCGGGCCTCGCATTGTTGTCCATAACGCTCACCGCATGCACGACGAGTGATGCGCTGAATGTGAGCCAGTCGCCACCGCAGAGTGTGGGTGGCGGCAATGATCAGCCGACGCTGGTTCAAACGACCCCGCTTTCCACAACGGTTCCCGACGACAGCGTCACCAGCGAGAGCCTGCCTCCGCCCTCTGCCGCGCCGCAGGTGAGCCAGCCAACCACATACGGCCAGGCTGCGACCACGCTCACCTCTTCGACAGCACCAACAGCGACAACACTGAACGGCACGCCGGGCATTGGCAGGGCGCCAAGCACATTCGGCGCACAGGCCGCCAATATCGCCAATGATACGCCAGCCCTGCCAGCCAGCCAGAGCGCTGCCGTACCGGCTGCGGCCACCATCGCATCAACCGGGCAACAGCCCGCTCCCATTCAGCAGCAGGCACAGCAGTCCAGTCCGCCACCGGTAACAACGACCGCGCCTGCCAGGCAGGCCGCCTCACTTAGCCCGGCTAGCACGGGTCCGGCCAGCACGGGCCCGGCATCGTCGCTCGCCAATGCCAGCTCGATCCGGTTCCTGCCGATTGTCGGGGCACCGGATGACAAGCTGCAGCCGCTCTCCTCCCGTCTCGGAGAAGGCGCGCGCGCCGCCGGGCTTACCATTGAGCCGATGAGTGATGACAGTGCCGATCTCAGCCTTAAGGGCTATTTCTCGGCCGTCAACAAGGAGGACAGCGTCGCGGTGATCTATGTCTGGGACGTCATGGATGCCAAGGGGCAGCGCGTTCACCGCATTCAGGGCCAGCAGGAAGTACCGCCGACAAAGGCGGACGACCCCTGGAGCGCAGTTTCAAGCCAGACGATGGAAACAATCGGACAGAAGAGCGTAGCCGACCTGATGGTCTGGCTGGACTCGCAGGGCTGACTTTTAATGAAACTGCCCGGCGACACCGAAATGACACCCTTTCGTCATAAATCGACGGAAAAACACCACACGACCTCTTTAGCGACTTGCATTCGCATCTAAGAGCGGTAAAAGGCGACCATAACGACGGCAATGGGCGAGCTGAAATGAAAGTTTTCGCAGGCAATTCGAATCGGCAACTCGCCGATGCGATCTGCAACTATCTCAACGTCCCCATGGGGATAGCCAGTGTCAGACGATTTGCTGACCAGGAAATTTTCGTTGAGATCCAGGAAAATGTGCGTGGTGAGGACGTCTTTGTCGTCCAGTCGACGTCGTTTCCGACCAATGACCACCTGATGGAACTGCTCATCATGATTGATGCGTTCCGTCGGTCCTCGGCACGAAGGATCACTGCAGTCCTTCCCTATTTCGGCTATGCGCGGCAGGATCGCAAACCTGGCCCCCGTACACCGATCTCAGCCAAGCTGGTGGCAAATCTGATCACGCAGGCCGGTGCGAACCGTGTTATGACGCTTGATCTTCACGCCGGGCAGATCCAGGGTTTCTTCGATATCCCAACCGACAATCTCTATGCGCTGCCGATCCTGACACGGGACATCAAGGCACGCCGCAACCTTGATAATGTCATGGTCGTATCCCCCGATGTCGGCGGCGTAGTGCGCGCACGTGCGCTTGCCAAACGTCTGGACTGTCTTCTGGCCATCGTCGACAAGCGCCGCGAGCGCCCAGGCGAGTCGGAGGTCATGAACATCATCGGCGATGTCGCAGGCAAGGAATGCATCCTGATCGATGACATCATCGATTCCGGTGGCACGCTTTGCAATGCGGCCGAAGCGCTTCTGAAAAACGGTGCGCTGAGCGTGGCCGCCTATATCACCCATGGCGTCCTGTCCGGAACGGCTGTGCAGCGCATCGCCAATTCCGCCCTGAAGGAACTGGTCATAACGGATTCGATCCAGCCGCGCGGCGACGTGATCTCGTCGCCGAATATCCGCGTCGTCACCACGGCGTCGCTGATCGGCGAGGCGATCAACCGCACCAGCCACGAAAGCTCGGTGTCCAGCCTGTTCGACTGAACAGGGCCATATACGAATTTCAGTAAAAGAGCGGCGTTAGAAGCGCCGCTCTTTGCCTATCCGGAGGCATCAATCCTCCGCCATCACCAGCGATCTGATTTCTTCGAATGGCTTGGGCCGGCCAAACAGATAACCCTGTGCACGCATGCAGTTTTCCCGAAGCAGGAAGGCGAGCTGTTCATCAGTCTCAACCCCTTCGGCCAGAACACGCGTGCCGAGGCTCTCGCCGATAATGACGGTCGCTCGCAGGATCGCCGCTGACAGCTGATCATCGGGCAGGCCGGAGACGAAGGAACGATCAACCTTGATCTTGTCGAAGGGGAACTGCTGCAGGGTACGGAGCGACGAATTCCCCGTACCGAAATCATCCATCGCCACCTTGACCCCAAGCCGCTTGAGCTCGGTAATCACAGCCAATGCCCGGTTATAATCAGCGATAATGCCGGTCTCGGTGATTTCCAGTTCCAGACGCTGCGGCGGCAGGCCACTTTCTTCCAGGATTGCCTTCACCTTGGCCGGCAAGCGCTCATCGGCAAGCTGCAGGGGCGCCACATTCACCCCCACTTGATAAGGCTTTTTCCAACTGACTGCGTTCATGCAGGCCTCGCGCAGAACCCATTCACCAAGCTCCATGATAAAACCGGTCTGCTCGGCAATTGGAATGAATTCATCCGGCGGCACAAATCCGAGCTCCTTGTGAAACCAGCGCAAAAGAACCTCAAAGCCGAAAATGGATCGATCATCAGTCAAGTGCTGCTGCTGATAGAAGAGCTCGAATTCACCCTCCTGCAGTGAACGGCGCATATCGAAGGCGAGCGCATTGCGGCGGCGCTCATGGTGATCCTGCCGCGCATCATAAAACAGAGTGCGCTCGCTGGCCGAACGCTTGGCCCGCAAAAGCGCCGCATCGGCACGCGCGATCAGCTCATCTGGCTCCAGTCCGTCGGCGGGGAAAATGGCAATCCCGGCCCTGAAATCAACGCTGATCTGTTTGCCGCTCCAATCGATCGGCTTGTCGAACTCAGCCGCAACCCGCCGCATCAAGCGCAATGCATCGCTACGATAATTATAGGCCTCGACCACAAGAGCAAATTCATCGCTGCCGACACGGGCGAGAAAATCGGCACTGCCAAGACAGGATGACAGGCGCGACGTCATCACACGCAACACATAATCACCGGCAAGGTGCCCATGAACATCGTTGATCTGCTTGAAGCGGGAAATATCAAGATGAATCACCGCCAATTGCCGGTGGCGCGCGCGCGCGCGCTCGAAAAACAGGGCGAATTGCTCGTTGAAGCCCACACGATTGGAAAGACCAGTCAGAGCATCACGTGCACTTGCCTGAAGAATACGCTCATCAAATCCCTCCCGGGTCTTGCTGTCGAGAATCAGAATGGAAACGCCCAGAATGAGGACGATCGACGTGACCTGAAGCGTGACGAAAACCATGGTTCGAGACGGCAGATCCGCCCCTGACAACACAATGCCGGACGCCGGAACAATCGACAGCCCAGCCATGCTTATGAAATGAATGCTGAAGACCGACAGGGCGAAAAGCAGCGCGGCAAGCCATTCGGGGCGCTTCATCTTGGCGCGCAGACAGACAGAAAAGCACAGGGCGCCAAACACACTGCCCAGAGCCAGAGCCCAGACGATGCTCGCGACCGACCATTCCATATAGCCTGCAACCTTGAAGCCGCGCATTCCGACAAAATGCATCAGCGCGACGCCGAAGCCGAACACGACGCCGGCAGCCTCGACAAGCGCGCTGCCGCGCGCCGCAAAGGCGACGAAAATGGCAAACACGGTCGTGCATATTGCAACTGCCAGAGACACGAAGGTCAGCACCCGGTCATAGGCATGTGGCACGTCGACAACATAGCCAAGCATGGCAATGAAATGCGTTGACCAGGCCGTTACGCCGCCGACGAAACCAGCAAGGAAAAGCCATATCGCAAACTGACTTCCACCGGCGCCACGCACCCGTTCCATCAGACTCATGGTTAAGAACCCGCCCGTCAGGGCGACAAGCAGCGCAATCAGAACGGTAAAATGAGAATGCTGAACCGTGAGACAGGTCACAAGGGCCGTCATTCAGCACCTCGATAAAGGACATTCGGGAAAAGCAGCACGACTGCATATCCCAAAAGCGGGTCAATATGGACTCCACTGCCCAAATCGGGCAACTGTGGCAGAGCAATCATTGTTTTTTTCGCTGCTTTAGTTATCTGCTTCAAAAAAATCGCATAAATGACTGACTGATTCCAGCCGTTTCTTCGTCAGTGCTTGACATTTCCCCTTTCTGGATTATAGCAGCAGCGTCCGTGCAGACACCCTTGGAGGCAGCGCGGATGGGAGTCTTGTACTTCCGTTTTGCGTTCTTGTCCCGGACAAAGCCGCAGAACACTCCGCTATACACTCTGAAAGGAATTGCCATGAGCAAGGAAACTTACGTGCTCAAGGCCGAAGCGCGCGATCGGGTTGGTAAGGGGTCCTCCCGCGAACTGCGCCGCAATGGCCTGACACCTGCAGTCATCTACGGCGACAAGCAGGCTCCTGTTTCGATCGCCATCTCGACCAATGAGATCAGCAAGCGCATCTTCGGTGGCGGCTTCATGACCTCTATGATGTCGGTTGAAGTCGGCAAGGAAACCTACCAGGTTCTGCCGAAGGATTACCAGCTTGATCCGGTCCGCGATTTCGTCGTTCACGTCGATTTCCTGCGCGTCTCTGAAAAGAGCCTGGTTACGGTTGCCGTTCCGGTTCACTTCGTCAACGAAGACATCTGCCCCGGCATCAAGGTCGGCGGCGTTCTGAACGTTGTTCGTCACGAAGTCGAGCTGCTCTGCCCGGCCAATGCGATCCCCGATTCGATCACCGTTGACCTCGCCACAGTCAAGGCCGGTGACTCGGTTCACATTTCCGCAGTCAACCTGCCGGAAAAGGTTACCCCGGTCATCACCGATCGTGATTTCACCATCGCGACCATCGCAGCTCCGGCTGGCGGCGTTGCTGCTGAAGCCGAAGAAGCTGAAGGTGAAGCCGAAGAATAAGCTCACCAGAGCCTGCTCTTTATCGCGAAGCCGCATGCTCTTGGGCATGCGGCTTTTTGCTTGTCCGCAGTATCGACCGACGCGCTACAGACCGCGGCAACCTTTGATACGCACCCTAAACATAAGCTACACGCTTTAATTTCCGGCATTTTCTAAAATAAACTCAGGCGTAAAATATTACCGGGCTTCGCTTGCCTTTTGACCGCAAACGCTACCATGATTACCCGGTAATGACTTTGGATGCGCTGCGACATGGCACATCCGGCGTGGTCGCATTTCAGCCGGTGATAGATGATCCGTTCGATCGAAAACCGCTTCAGGAACTTCGTGAGCATCGTGCTCGCAGTGGTATTGCTGCTTCTGCTCGGCGGCCTGACCATCATTTCCATGCAGCGTGCCAGAGAACAGGCCGAAACCGGGCTGGCCAGCCTTGCTGAAATGAACGCCCTCGCACTTGCAAAACCCGTCTGGGATTTTGACCGCTCAAGCGTGAACACGATCGCGCAGCGCATCATTATCGAGCCGGACATTGCCCGTGTTGTCATCGCAGACAAGACCGGTGCGATTGCAATCAGCATGAACGAGCCGGGGTTAAGTGACCAGGCAGCCCTTCGCCTCCCTTCGCTAACCCGTCCGATCGCCTACAAAACGCTGTCGACTTATGAAGAAATCGGTGCGCTCAAGCTTTTCTTTCATCGTCCGGGGCTGCTGTCAGGGTTCTCCCATACTGAATTGCTGACACTGTCGATTTTTGTTCTCGGCATATTGATGCTGTTTGCCGCCTCCATTGCCATTCACCGCCACCTGATCATCCGCCCCTTGCGCAGTCTGACAGACGCCATGGAAACGACGCGGCGGCTCGGCTATCGCCAGCGCGTGACGCCGCATTCCAATGATGAGTTCGCCAAAATCGCCCGAAGCTTCAACGAAATGCAGGACAAGCTGGAGCAGGAAGAACAACTTCTCCAGCAGGCGCATCGCCGCGCATCAGACCTCTACAACCTGACACCTGCAATGCAGTTTTCCTCTACCATGACCGGTGTGATCAGCGCAGTCAGCGACTATTGGCTGGTCGCCACGGGCTATCGTAGAAATGCTGTCATCGGCCGCCCCTTCGCCGAGCTTGTGGTCGAGGCGGATCGCGATATCTATCGCCGGCGCCTTACAAACCACAGGATTGGTGAACCGGCCCAGAATACGACTTTGCGGCTGCTCAAGGCGAATGGCGATATTCTCGACGTGCTGATCGTCGAAACCGCCGTATCGACCATTAATGGCGGCGTGGAAATGCTCAGCGTCATGACCGATATCACCGAATTACGCCGCTCGGAGGCACGGATCGAGCATCAGGCCGTCACCGATTACCTGACAGGGTTGCTCAATCGCGTCGGCTTTGAAGAGGCGCTGGACTACGCCATTTCTGATGCCGACCACACGACCAGACTTGCCTGCCTCTATATCGACCTCGACCGCTTCAAGAGTATCAATGACAGCCACGGCCACTCCGCCGGCGATGAGCTTCTGCGCGCTTTTTGTGCACGCCTGGAGCCGATTTTTGCAAGGGCACGGCTGGCCGCGCGCCTGGGAGGCGATGAATTCGCCATCGTCATCGCAGGAAAGGACGTGATCGATGATGCGCGCCGAACTGCAGCGCAGATCCTGAGCGCCTGTGATGAAGACTTTGCGGCTGGTGATATCATGGTCTCCACCTCGGTCAGCATCGGGATCGCGCTTTATCCGAATGATGCCCTGACACGGCGCGAGCTTTTGCGCCGTGCCGATCTCGCCATGTATCAGCAGAAACGGCTCGGCCGCGACGGGGTGAGTTTCTTCCACCCCAATATGCTGCAGCGCGCGCGCGAGCGGGCCATGATCGAGGTCGACATTGCCGATGGCCTGGCCAATGGCTGGTTCGAACCCTTCTTCCAGCCCATTATCGCGCTTGCAACAGGCCGGATCATCGGATTTGAAGCTCTGATGCGCCTGCGCCATCCACAAAAAGGCATTCTCTCACCGGGGAATTTCGTTGAAGTGGCGGAGGAGACGCTGTTGATCGACGACATCGGCCGGCAGATCCTTGAAAAGGCGCTCACCCGTTTTCCGCTGATCGCCGCAAAACTCCCGCCTGGCCAGTGTCGTATCGCCGTCAATTTTTCCCCCCTGCAATTGACGGCGGAAACAGCGGACTTCGTCAGCGAGAAACTGGAGGAAAGCGGCGTCGCGCCCGAAATGCTGACAATCGAAATCACCGAAGCCGTCTTTTTGGAAGACCATCCCTCGGTCAGGTCTGCACTGGAACAGTTGCGCAGCAGTGGCTGCATCATCGCGCTGGATGACTTCGGCACCGGTTTTTCGTCACTTTCCTATCTGAACCGTTTTCACGTCGACGTCATTAAAATCGACAAATCCTTCACAACCGCCAGCACCGATCCCGATCCTCTGATTAGCGCCAGAAGCCAGCGCCTGATCGAGGGCATTGCCGCGATCTCGCAAAAGATGGAATGTCACATGATCGCCGAAGGGGTTGAAACCGCCGAACAGGCCGCCCTTGTACACCGGATCGGCATCCAGTCAGCGCAGGGCTTCTTATATGCCCGCCCCATGTCGCTGGCTGATACACTGGCCTTTCTCGAGCGCGAGGCGCCGGGCGGCATTCTCAAGAGCCACTAATACCAAGAGTCAATGATTAGAACTCATATGATGCGCGCTGGCATGGTCGCCCGAGTAGGAAAATACCGCAGAGCGATGCCGGAGCATCGCACGAGGATTTTGACGCCCTCGGTGGCCATGCCAGCCGCACCCCTTCGGGGCCGGGCGATCTTGAAAGCCCGCGTCGTTGAAAATCCTCGCCGTAGCTATGGCTACGTCTGCGGTTTTCGCCTAGCCGGCTTTTAAGATCGCTCCGGTCATATGGGTCCCAATCATCGACTCTTGGTATAATCACCGCTTGCGCTTGACAGCCGCCTGTTTTAGGCGCCAAGAGGCCAGTTGCGAAAGGATATCATCATATGATCATCATTGCAGGTCTCGGCAATCCCGGCGGACAATATGCAGGCAACCGCCACAATATCGGCTTCATGGCCGTTGACGCGATCTCGGACAAGAATGGATTTTCGCCCTGGTCGAAAAAATTCAAGGGGCTGATCAGCGAGGGAACCCTGGCGGGCGAAAAGGTGCTGCTGATCAAGCCGCAGACCTATATGAATGCCTCCGGTGAAGCCGTCGGCGAGGCGCTGCGCTTCTACAAGCTCACCACTGCCGATCTGATCGTGATCTATGATGAACTCGATCTCATCCCCGGCAAGGCACGGATCAAGACCGGCGGCGGCTCCGGCGGCCATAACGGTATCCGTTCGATCGATGCCCATTGCGGCGCGGATTACCGACGCCTGCGTCTCGGCATCGGCCATCCAGGTTCCAAGGAGCGCGTGCACGGCCACGTGCTTGGCGATTTCGCCAAGGCCGACCGGGACTGGCTTGAGGCTTTGCTGGAGGCTCTTTCCGCCAATGCTGCCATGCTGGTACGCGGCGAGGATTCGCAATTCATGAACAAGCTGGCGCTGTCCGGCAATGAACCGTCACGCCCTCCGGCCGCTGCACCGCAGCCCAAAAAGGCCCAGTCCCATATCCACAAGGCCCGCGACCACCGGCAAAAGAAAATGCCGGCCTCGGGACCGATGGCCGACATGCTGAAAAAATTGCTCGGCGACAAAAAGGACGACTGAACGGATTACTCTTCCGGTTCTGTCGTGAACATCAGCGGAAAGCCCAGCTCCCTGGCAAGGTCCACGGCCTCCTTGGCCTTGGTCTCGGCGATATCGCGCGAATAGACCGCAACAACACAGCTGCCTTTCTGATGCGCGGTCATCATGATGCGATATCCCTGATCCTCACTGGTACGGAACACGGACTTCAGCACAACGATAACGAATTCGCGCGGCGTGTAATCGTCATTGACGAGAATGACCTTGTATAATCGCGGACGCTGGATCTTCGGCGCGCTTTTGGTCGCACTCTTGAGATCGGTACCCTGATTGCTCATGACCGGAGCCTGCTTCCTGGATGTGAAAAACTGAAATCGGCCTGTCTTTGCACGGCAAATTGACAAAAGGCAACGTCTGTATTCTGCGCTTTTGCCATCATTCTTGCAAGATGCGACCCGGAAAAGCCAATCAAAGGCGATCAAGCCTTGACCTTGACCGTCAACATCGCCCATAGCCACGGGCCAGACCTTTTGAAATAACTGCGAGACATTCCCATGGGCTTCAAATGCGGTATCGTCGGCCTTCCCAATGTCGGCAAGTCGACCCTCTTCAATGCGCTGACCAAGACGGCGGCGGCGCAGGCTGCCAACTACCCCTTCTGCACCATCGAGCCCAATACCGGTGAAGTTGCGGTTCCTGACGCGCGCATGACCGAACTGGCGAAGATCGCCGGCTCCAAGGAAATCATCCCGACCCGCATCTCCTTCGTTGATATTGCCGGCCTGGTGCGCGGCGCGTCCAAGGGAGAGGGTCTCGGCAACCAGTTTCTCGCCAATATCCGCGAAGTCGATGCCGTGGTTCACGTGCTGCGCTGCTTCGAGGATGATGATATCACCCATGTCGAAGGCCGGATCGACCCTGTTGCCGATGCCGATACGATCGAGACCGAGCTGATGCTGGCGGATCTTGAAAGCCTGGAACGCCGTGTCGACCAGACTCGCAAGCGCGCCACCGGCAAGGACAAGGAAGCCATCGCCAACCTGCCGGTCATGGAAGCCTCGCTGGCACTGCTCCAAGACGGCAAGCCGGTGCGCAGCCTGAATGCCACGCTTGACCCGGAAGACATCAAGATCCTCAAGGGGCTCAACCTTCTGACCTCCAAGCCGGTACTCTATGTCTGCAATGTCGCCGAACCGGATGCGGCCAAGGGCAATGAGCACACTGCAGCCGTTGCAGAAATGGCCGAGAAACAGTCCGCCGAGACGGTCATCATCTCTGCTGCCATCGAGGCAGAAGTGGCCCAGCTTGATGCGGAAGAGGCGGAAATGTTCCTCTCGGAGCTTGGCCTTGAAGAGGCCGGTCTCGACCGTCTGATCCGCGCCGGCTACAAGCTTCTCGATCTGATCACCTATTTCACCGTCGGCCCGAAGGAAACCCGTGCCTGGACGATCCGTCGTGGTACCAAGGCCCCACAGGCCGCAGGTGTTATTCACACCGATTTTGAACGCGGCTTCATCCGCGCCTTCACCATTGCCTTTGACGACTATGTCGCCTGCAAGGGCGAAACCGGCGCCAAGGAAGCGGGCAAGGCACGCGACGAAGGCAAGGAATATGTCGTCCATGATGGCGATGTGATCCATTTCCGCTTCAACACGTGATCGAGGCCTGCCGCCCCTTGAACGGGGGCGGCATCCGACGCACATTGAGCCTCACAGCAATAAGACATGCGAGGCAGATATGAGCGTCTATGATTTCGAGGCAGTGGGCATCACCGGCGAGACGATCAGCCTCAGCACCTATGAGGGCAAGGTCCTCCTCATCGTCAACACGGCCAGCGGCTGCGGTTTCACCCCGCAATATGAGGGTTTGGAAGCGCTCTATCGCCGATATGGCGAACAGGGTCTTGTCGTTCTCGGATTTCCCTGCAACCAGTTTGGCGGCCAGGAGCCGGGCAGCGACCAAGAGATCGCTGATTTCTGCAAGACCAGCTTCAACGTCGATTTCCCGATGTTCTCCAAGATCGATGTCAATGGCGACAAAGCCCACCCGCTCTACGCCGATCTGAAGAAGGACAAGCCCGGCTTTCTGGGGTCCGGCATGATCAAGTGGAACTTCACCAAGTTCCTGGTGGGCAAGGATGGCGAACCGCTGAAACGCTACGCCCCGACCGTCAAGCCGGAAGAGATTGAAGACGACATCAAGGCAGCTCTTGCCGCCTGAGACCACGCCGGCAACAGCCAAGCCACCACCCCTTACCCTTTCTCATGTCCAACCACCCGGACGGGCAAGCCTTCACGAAAACTGATTTTTTTATCGTCCTTCGCAATGATTATGCTTGAACTTTCAAGAAAAAGGGATGGGCATGATCACCAGCACCCACTATTCGCAAAGGCCGCCTCCCGGCCATAACAGCAGGCCACCGGTCTTGGAACAGCATGGCTGGGATCAGGTCAGGCGATGGGCCGAGCGACAGGAAATTGCCTCGGTGGCACAAGTGGAAGCCGACAGGCTGCGGCGGCAGAATGAAAATCTGCAGAGAGAAAACAGACTTCTGCGGCAGCAGAACCTGATCATGCAGGTATGTGTCTATAGCGAACTGATCATCACCAATCAGTTGATCTCACGGGTTGAGGCAACACTTGGCCGCAGAGAGCAGCAACAGACCAGTGCATCGGACCACCAGCCTGGCCCGCCGGTCCCGGCTGGCAGCAATGCCGCTCAGCGGCAGCCGTCACGGCCTGAACCGCAGCGAACAGATGGACGGCCCATTCAGCCCGGAACGAAGCGGCGATTGGCAGGATCAAGTGGCGAAAACATAATGGCGGAACGCGGGTCGGAGCCGAAAAGATCAAATTGCGCGCCAGCGCAGCGTGCAACATCTGCGCCCTGCCGCCCGCCACATGAAAACCGGACGGGCGGAGCTGACCGGGAGAGAAGCGCGGATCCATTGCGAGGCGCAGCGGCCGGAAGCCTTCAGGCGCATGCGGATCAAGGTGCAACGCCGGTCACTGACGCAACGCCGCCCGGCAAAAGCCGGTCGAAAGACTGACCGGCAAGACTGACATACCGGGGCGTTCGCTGGCGCAGCCTGTCTGCCGGACCCAACGCCGGCAGGCGAAGGGTCCGGCAAAAATCTCAATGGCCTTCGAACTGAACCAGCGAACGAACCTCGACATCCATGGCTTCGAGCTTCTTGCGGCCGGGCAGATCAACCAGATCGATGATGAAGCAGGCCGAGACGATCTCGGCGCCAATCTGGCGCAGCAGCTTCACCGCGCCTTCAGCTGTGCCACCGGTGGCAATCAGATCATCGACAAGAATGACCTTCTCGCCCGGTTTGATCGCATCGACATGCATTTCCATTTCGTCTTCGCCATATTCCAGGCTGTAGGTCATGCTCACAGTCTTGTCGGGCAGCTTGCCCTTCTTGCGGATCGGGATAAAGCCCGCGGAAAGTTGATGGGCCAGTGCGCCGCCGAGAATGAAACCGCGCGCCTCAATACCGGCGACCTTGTCGATCTTCATGCCGACATAGGGCTGAACCAGTTCATCGACCGCACGCCTGAAAGCGCGGGCATCGCCCAGAAGCGTGGTGATGTCGCGGAAGATAATGCCGGGCTTGGGGTAGTCGGGGATCGACCGAATTGAATCAGCCAGCTCATATTTGGCGCTCATATGCCAGAATTCCTTTCAGTATCCACTATTCTGCCGACCCGTTCGCGGGCAAGCCGGCAGCACCGGTGTCGCGGTAGGTCGCATGCCGCGACGAACACGGCGGCAAACGCCTCTTTTGTTCACGTTTGCAGCGTAAAAATCAATGATCCTTGCCTGCATAGACCGCTTTTTTGGTGAGGTAGACCAAGAGGGTGAGGATGATCAGGAACACCATCACCACAAGCCCCGTCTGCTTGCGGGCCTCCAGCTTGGGCTCTGCCGTCCACATCAGAAAGGCCGATACGTCTTTGGCATATTGATCCACTGTTTCCGGCGTCCCGTCATCATAGGTCACGATCCCATCGGAAAGCGGCGGTGCCATGGCAAGGGTGGCGGCATTGGCGAAATAGGGGTTGTAGTAGGAGCCGGCCGGCACCTCCACCCCTTTCGGCGGATCCTGAAAGCCGGTCAGCAGCGCATGAATATAGTCCGGCCCGCCTTCCTGATACTGGGTGAACATGTCGAAAATGAAGGTCGGAAAACCGCGATTGATGCCGCGTGCCTTCGCCATCAGCGAAAGATCCGGGGGTGCGGCACCGCCATTGGAGGCGGCTGCCTGTTCGGTATTGGCAAAGGGGGCGGGAAAATAATCGGATGGCACGGCCGGGCGCATATACATATTGCCGTCATTGTCCGGTCCATCCTGCACTTCGTATTCGGCAGCAAGCGCCTTCACCTGATCTTCAGAATAACCGAGATCCGTCAGATTGCGGAAGGCCACCAGATTGAGCGAGTGGCAGGCAGAACAGACATCCTTGTAGACCTTGAGACCGCGCTGCAACTGGGCGCGATCATAGGTGCCGAAGGGACCGGAAAAGCTCCAGCTTTCCGACGGCGGATGTTTCAGCGGGAAATGCGGTGTACCACCCTCTCCCTCCTCCGCTGCAAGGGCCGGACCGAGACAGACAGGAGCCAGAAGGCCGGCAAGAAGGAAACGCGCGAGAAGCTTTTTCATCATCGTCTCCCTCAGGCCCCGCTTGTCTTGGTTCTGGCCGCGCGCCGTTCGGCCTTTTCCAGCACTGATTCGGTGATGGAGTTGGGGATTCGGGTCGGTTTTTCCACGATCCCCAGCACCGGCATGATCACCAGGAAAAAGCCGAAATAGTAAAGCGTGCCGAGCTGCGACATGGTCACATAGATGCCTTCAGCCGTCTGTGAGCCAAGCCAGCCGAGCATCAGCGCATTGGCAACAAACAGCCAGAAGAACAGTTTGAACCAGGGCCGGTAGGCCGCCGAGCGCACTTTTGACGTATCCAGCCAGGGCAGGAAGAACAGGATCAGGATCGAACCGAACATCACCAGCACGCCGCCAAGCTTGGAATCGATCGGCCCGACATTGAAGGTGATGGCGCGCAGCATGGCGTAGAAGGGCAGATAATACCATTCCGGCACGATATGCGATGGCGTCTTCATCGCATCGGCAGGAATATAATTATCCGGATGGCCGAGAAAATTCGGCAGGTAGAACACGAACCAGGCATAGACGATCAGGAACACCGTTACCCCCAGCGCATCCTTCAGCGTCGCATAGGGCGTGAAGGGCACCGTATCGCTCTTCGACTTCACTTCCACGCCGGTCGGGTTGGTCTGCCCTGTCACATGCAGCGCCCAGACATGCAGGATCACCACACCGGCGATCATGAAGGGCAGCAGGTAATGAAGCGCGAAAAAGCGCGACAGCGTCGGCTGGCCGACAGCAAAGCCGCCAAGCAGCAATTGCTGGATCCAGTCACCAACCAGCGGAAAGGCGGTGAAGAAACCGGTGATCACCGTCGCTCCCCAGAATGACATCTGACCCCAGGGCAGCACATAGCCCATAAAACCGGTCGCCATCATCAGCAGGTAGATGACCACGCCAAGGATCCAGAGGATCTCTCGTGGGGCCTTGTAGGAGCCATAATAAAGCCCGCGGGCGATATGGAGATAGACGGCGACAAAGAAGAAGGAAGCGCCATTGGAATGCATATAGCGCAGCAGCCAGCCATAATTGACGTCACGCATCATCTTCTCGACAGAGAGAAAAGCGCCGTCGGTCGAGGCGGTATAATGCATCGCCAGCACCACGCCAGTGGCAATCTGCACCACCAGCATGACCGACAGCATGGCGCCAAACGTATAGGCATAGTTCAGATTGCGCGGCACAGGATAGGACACAAAACTGTCATGCACGAGGCGCGGCAGCGGCAGGCGGCTGTCGATCCATCGGGCGACACCGCTTTTCGGCACGTAGGTCGAATGATCACTCATCGGTTGTCCCCTCAGCCAATCCGGATCACGGTGTCGGAAGCGAATGTGAAAACAGGAACAGCCAGGTTCTGCGGTGCAGGTCCCTTGCGAATGCGGCCGGCCGTATCGTAATGCGAACCGTGGCAGGGACAGAACCAGCCGCCGAAATCCCCGGACTGGCCGATCGGAATGCAGCCAAGATGGGTGCAGGAGCCGATCATGACGATCCAGTTTTCCTTGCCGTCACCGGCCGAGCGATCGATATCCGTGGCCGTGGCATCAGCAGCCAGATTGGCATTGCGTGCGACCGGATCTTTCAAATCGACAAGCGGCACGGCCTTGGCTTCCTCGATTTCCCTGTCTGTGCGATTGCGGATGAAAACCGGTTTGCCGCGCCATTTGACAGTAAGCGACATGCCCGGTTCAAGGCTCGACACATCCACCTCCACTACCGAGAGCGCCAGTGTCGAGGCATCCGGCTGCATCTGATCAATGAAAGGCCAGGCCGCAGCAACGCCCCCCACAGCGGCGGCAACGCCTGTGGTCAAAAAAAGAAAATCACGCCGGGTAGGCTCGCCGGAGGCATCCGACGGCACATTTTCTTCCTGCACAGCAAACCCTCCATCCGCCAGTGCCTGACACCGTTTGGCGCCCCCTCTCCCATGTCGGTCCCCCGACGGAAGCGCGACCGGCTTCTGTTATGATCATAAAGTTTTAAGCGCGATACCGGTTGATGTCCAGTCTCGGCCGTATTTGCGCCATATAAGAAATGCCAGATATCGGTTCATAATTGCCTGACAAACGCACCGCATGCTAAACTGCGCTTGATTTTAAAAGTGCCTATTCGTTCATCTCCTGCGGAACATCAATTTGAAAACGATTTCGACACTTCTCAGCGCCTCGGCGCTGCTCGCCCTTATTCTGTGTGTAATCCCGGTTTTTTCAAATTCCTGGTTCTTTTCCTTCATCGGCGGCATGCGGCTTCATCTGGCAATCTTTGCCCTCATCCTGTCACTGCTTTTGCTGGCAACCGGGCAGTGGCCAAATTCGATCGTCCCGCTCGGGTTGTCGCTGGCAATGCTGGTCTATCTGAATTATCTCGGCACGCATTTTGAGCAGCCCGTCGCCGTCAACAAGACAGGACCAAAGCTGAAAGTGGTCGAATTCAATATTCTCGAGAGCAACACCCAGGCCGACAAGGTCGCGGCCTTTCTCCAATCGGCAGATGCCGACATCGCCTTCATCCTCGAAGCAGGTACAATGGCCAGCCACCTGCCGCAACTGTCAAAGACCTATCCTTACCGGCTGGGCTGTGGCGAAAAAACCCAGACCTGCGATCTGCTGATCCTCTCGCGCCATCCACTCCAGAACGCAATCGTAACATCCATCGGGAAGCTACGCCCTGATCGTTACATGCAGGCGCGTATCACGGTCTCCGATCAGACGGTCACCGTAATCGGTATGCATCTCACCAAGCCATACTATGATGATTTTCACATCGACGAGTTACAGACAGCCGGTCAACGCGGATGGCGGCAAAGCAAGGAGCCCGTCATTGTTGCCGGCGATTTCAACTCTTCCATTCTGGCAGGCGACATGCAACGTTTCCTGCGTGTCACCGGGCTTCGGACAGCGGCCCACCAACCCAAGACCTGGCCTGTTGCCGCTCCTTCACTGGGCCTTGCCATCGATCATATCTTCGTGCGCCCGCCTGCACATATCGACAGGCTTCAACGGATAGAGGACAATCTCGGTTCGAACCACTACGGATTGACGGCCGAGATTTCCATTGGCGAAAGCGATAACGCGCAGAATTGACCGGCTCTACTCGGCCGTTTCCGGCAGGAAGCCCCCGGACTGACGCGCCCACAGCCCGGCATAGATGCCACCTGACTTAAGCAGATCCTCGTGGCTTCCCATTTCGACAATCTCGCCCTTGTCCATAATGATAAGGCGGTCAAGGGCGGCAATGGTTGACAATCGGTGGGCGATGGCGAGCACGGTCTTGCCCTCCATCAGGCGCAACAGATTGGACTGGATCGCCGCCTCGACCTCTGAATCAAGCGCCGAAGTCGCCTCGTCCAGCACCAGGATCGGCGCATCCTTCAGCATCACACGGGCAATGGCGATGCGCTGGCGCTGGCCGCCGGAAAGCTTGACACCACGCTCGCCGACAAAGGCATCGAACCCCTTGCGGCCGCGTTGATCCTCCAGCGTGGCGATGAAATCATCGGCCTCGGCGCGCGCCGCCGCCTGCCAGAGTTCTTCCTCTTCAGCCTCGTTCTGGCCAAAGCTGATATTGTCGCGGATCGCCCGGTGCAGAAGGGCGGTATCCTGTGTCACCATGCCGATCCGCGCGCGCAGGCTTTCCTGAGTAACGGTTGCAATGTCCTGACCGTCGATCAGGATCCGGCCGGATTCCAGATCATAAAAACGCAATAGCAGGTTGACGAGGGTCGACTTCCCAGCGCCCGAACGGCCAACAATGCCGACCTTCTCACCCGGCGCGATATCGAGTGACAGATTGCGGATGACAGGCCGCCCCTTCGCTGCGCCATAGGAAAAGCTGACATTTTCAAAGGACACCGCCGGACGCTTCACCTCAAGCGTTCCCGCTTCCGGCTGATCGACCAGACGGATCGGCTGGGCGATCAGTTCGGCTGAATTCTGCACGGTGCCGAGCGAACGCATGATACCGTTCATCTGCATCATCATCCGCCCCAAAAGCATGCTGAGGCGCAGCGCCAGACCGATGGTGAAGGCAACCTCGCCGGAGGTCAGCGTATCGGCGAACCAGTATTGAACGGACAGCCCTGCAATCAGCGTGATCATGATGCCGGACAGAAGCGAGAGCGATGAACGCACGCCCGTGATCAGCCGGGTGAAGCGCCGGGCGCGATCCAAGAGTCGCTCGAAACCGCCGCGCATATAGTCATCATTCATGCTGTCGCGACCGAACAGCTTCAGCGTCAAAATGTTCGAATAGGAATCGACCATCCGCCCCGTCATGACCGAATTTGCTTCGGCCAGTTCCTTGGCATTTTCGCGGATCTTCGGAACGAAATACCAGGCCAGCAGCGCGAAAATGCCGATCCAGACACCAATCAGCGCGGCAAAACGCCAGTTGAGCCCAGCCATCAGAATGAGGGTCGAAACCGTGTAGATGACCATGAACCAGACGACCTGCAAAAGCGCCGACATCAGGTCGCCGATCGCCTGGCCCGCCTGCGTCACCTTGGTGACGATGCGCCCGGCGAAATCATTCTGGAAGAAATCCAGCGACTGGCGTGCGACATAGCGATAATTCTGCCAACGGACCAGATTGACGAAGCCGCAGACGAGCGTCTGCTCTTCCAGAAGAGTCTGCAGCGATGTGAACAGGAAGCGCAACACCACCATGGCAAAGGCCATGCCGAAAAGCGCCCAGCCATGATCGGCAATCAACCCGGTCCAGCCAGCCTCGCGCGGCGTGTCGCTCAGAAAGTCAATCAGCACGCCCATGAACCAGAAGGAGGCCGTTTCCATGAGCGCAACGCCACCGCCAATGACCAGCATGGCAATGAAGGGCCATTTGCCCTGGCGGACATGATAAAGAATGAACGCCCACAGCTGCGTCGGCGGCATGGCGGCCGGCCGCTCCGCAAAGGGATCAATCCAGTTTTCGAAAACACGTGAAATAGCGCGAAAAAACATGACAACCGCATATATTAAAATGAGAACAAGGTAAAATGAAAACACTGAAAGCCGGGTCTTTTTGGAACCCAGCTTTCACCAGATTGCTGACAAACCCTATTTCCTTCGCTAACGTCATGCCTGTGCTTGGTCCACAGGCATCCAAGCCGGCGCGCGTCCGCGCTGCAAGAGACTCAGCTTATTCAAAGCCTTAAGAATATGGGTCCCCGTGACAAGCACGGGGATGACGATGGAGGTGTGGTTATCCCCCAAAACAGACAAGCTGAATCACTTTGTCAACAGCCTGATGAAAGCCGGATCCCTCACGCACCCGGCTTTCGTGATTTTATTCGGCAGCAGCTTCCGACGTGGCCGGTTCATCAGCCAGGAACCCACCCGACTGGCGCCGCCACAGATCGGCATAAATGCCGCTGCCATGCGCCAGAGCCTGATGCGTCCCGGTCTCGACGATCTGCCCCTTGTCGAGGACGATCAACCGGTCCATCTCGGTCAGGGTCGAAAGCCGGTGCGCAATCGCGATGACCGTCTTTCCTTCCATCAGCCCGAACAGGCTTTCCTGAATGGCCGCCTCGACCTCGGAATCAAGCGCCGATGTCGCTTCATCCAGGATCAGGATCGGCGCGTCCTTCAGGAACACCCGCGCAATGGCGATACGCTGGCGCTGACCGCCGGAAAGCTTCACACCGCGCTCACCGACATGGGCATCAAGACCGGTGCGCCCCTTCATGTCGGAAAGCCCCTGAATGAAGTCCCAGGCATTGGCGCGTTTGGCCGCGGCAATCACCGCCTCATCGCTGGCTTCGGGATGCGAATAGGCGATGTTGTCGCGGATCGAGCGATGCAGCAGCGAGGTATCCTGCGTCACCACGCCGATATTGGCCCGAAGGCTTTCCTGCGTCACCGTCGCGACATTCTGACCATCGATGAGGATGCGACCGCCTTCCAGATCATAGAAGCGCAGCAGCATGTTCATCAGCGTGGTCTTGCCCGCACCGGAGCGCCCGACCAGACCAACCTTCTCACCGGGACGGATTTCCAGAGTAAGGTTTTCCACCACGCCCTTCTTCCGCCCGTAATTGAAGGTGACATCGTCATAGACAATCCCGCCCTTTTCGACCGTCAGCGCCTTTGCATCGGCAGCGTCAACGACCTCATGCGTCTTGGTCATCATCCCCATGCCGTCATAGACCGTGCCGATATTCTCGAACAGAGCCGAGACTTCCCACATGATCCACTGCGACATGCCATTGATGCGCATGGCTAGGCCGATGGCAACCGCGATCGCGCCGACTGCGATATGACCGCTGATCCACAGGCCAATGCCAAGCCCGGCAATCAGAAACAGGGCCATGGCGTTGTTGATATAGACCAGCGCCTGGAACTGGGTGATCCGCCGCATTTGCCGATAGACCGTATCGAGGAAGCCATCCATGCTTTCCTTGGCATAGACGGCCTCGCGACCGGCATGTGAAAACAGCTTCACCGTGGCGATATTGGTGTAACTGTCGACGATCCGGCCCGTCATCATCGAGCGCGCATCCGCCTGATCGGCCGAAATCTTTTTCAGACGCGGCACGAAGAAGGCGATCAGCCCGATATAGACCGAAATCCACAGCAGCAGCGGCAGCAGCATGCGCCAGTCCGCAGATCCGACGACCACCAGCATGGTGATGAAGAAGGTGAAGACATAGACAAATACGTCCAGCGCCTTCATCACCGTTTCGCGCACCGCCAGAGAGGTTTGCATGACCTTGGTGGAAACCCGGCCGGCAAACTCGTTAGCAAAGAAATTCATGCCGTGCCGCAGCAGATAGCGATGCATCTGCCAGCGCGCGATCATCGGAAAGTTACCGAGTAGCGTCTGGTGCATGACCAGCGAATCAAAGATCACGACCGCCGGCAGGATGAAAAGCACCAGTGCCGCCATGCCGGCCAGGCGCGGCCATTCCGATTGCAGGAAGGTCGCCCGGTCTGCCGTCGACAGCCAGTTGACGATATCGCCCAGAAACTGGAACAGAATAACTTCACCGACAGCAATGATCGCGGAACTGATCGACATGGCGATCAGCCACGGCAATGCCGGCTTCGAATAATGCCACAGGAACCTGAACAGGCCGTTGGGCGGCGTGTTCGGCTCCTCTTGAGGATAAGCATTCAAGCGCTGTTCAAACCAGCCAAACATGACAAAACTCCGTTCGACCTGCTTTCGGCAAAAATCGCAGACGCAAAAGACACAAGACAGGCGTCAGGCGACCCGGAAAGCAGAGACACGGGCATGTCGATCCCGCGTCAGGACAAAAGAAAAATTTCTGGATGTGAAAAGAAACAAGCCCGGAAGATCAGGCGGCCCGTACGGGCAGAACGCCGAGCATCACAGCTGGGTAGATATCACTCATTCCGATGCCTCCTGCGTTCGTTAGAGAAAAGACGGTTGTGTTCTTATCCGATTCAGATCGATTTGCATAGCAATTGGGCACAACGAGGCTTTCATTTGCATTTGCTGTACCAAAATTGCAACTCTCGGAGTGATAATGCTGCTTTTTCAGTCATTTGGACTGGAATAAATTCCAATAGCGCTGGACAGCGCCCTGTCGCATCGCTTGAATCGACGCTAGAATGTGCGCGGAACCCTGCGTCAGCCCAGCGCTCGGAAAACGTGACGAGACCTTGATGCCGCTTCGAAACCTCACGCTCCGCCCGGCTGCCTGGGTTCACAATCTGGCGCTGATTGCCCCCGCCCCCTACCGGCCCTGGCGCCACGCGCTGCGGCTGGCCATCGCAACCAGCCTGCCGCTTTTTCTCGGCATGATGTCTGGCCAGATGGGGGGTGCCCTTTATATCTCGCTCGGCGGTTTTCTGACGGCTGTTGCCGTCCGGCTCGACCCCTATCGCGAACGCTTCCGCCAGATCGCGATCTCGACGCTGGTTGGCCTGTCCGGCTGTCTGATCGGGCCGCAGATCGCCGGTCACGGCTATCTCACACTCGCCCTTCTCATTCTGATCGCTTTCATTTCCGGCCTGATCAGCGGCTATGGCGCGGCTTTTTCCACCGGCGCCATGAACATGCTGGTGCTGGCCGTGGTTGTCACCGCGGTGCCAGCGGAGGGCTCGATCTACCGGACCTTTCTGGAATTTCTGAGCGGGGCCGGCTTTGTCTGCCTGCTTCTGGGGCTTGGCGCAATGATGGACCGCGACAGGCCGGAGCGCAGGACGCTTGCCCGCATTTTCGACCATATCGCCGAGCATGCGCTGGCGGTTGCGCGCGTCATGGAAACCCAATCCTCCTACCGCGCAAGGCGCGAACTGGTGGAGGCGCGCCGCAGTGTGACCGACATCACCAAGACCGCCTATTCCTCGCTGATTGAAAAGCGCAGCCACAGCCGCGCACGCACCCGTTATGTGCTGCATGCCGCTGAAATCGTCAGCCTTGCCAACCACCTGAACATGATCATCATTGCCGGACGGGCGACGGTTCCCGAACTTCGCCGCGTTGCCAGCTGGTTGCAACTGATCGCCGATGCGGTGGAAAAGGATCAGCGCGAGCCGCCCCCGCCGCCGGTGACGCCCGTGCGCCATCCCGGCCCTTCACCGCGCGAGACCGGCGAGTTGATGCGCGCGACGGAGCGGCTGGCCGAGACAATCTGGTCTTCCCGACCGGAGCCCGACCACGCCGAGACGCGGGAGGCCAGCCGGTCGTCTCTGCTTTCCACCCGCATTGTCGCAAGGCTCGCCCGCCGGCTCATTCTGGGGCGCGAAGTGGTCGTTTCCGCTGCCAAGCTTGCCCTTTGCATCGGCATTGCCGTGATAGCCGGCCACTTCAAGAGCGGTGATCATTCCTACTGGCTGCCGATGACCGTCGCCATCGTGCTGAAACCGGACTTCGGCTCGGTTTTTGTGCGTGCCATCCATCGCTCGATCGGCACCGTGCTTGGCGTCATGCTCGGCACGGCAATTGCCATCTTCGTGCCCGCAGGCTATCCGCAGATCATCTGCATCGCCGCTCTCTGCGCCATTCTGCCTTTTGCCGGCCTTAGATCCTATGCGCTCATGGTCACCTTCATCACGCCGATCATTCTTTTGATGATTGATGTGGTCGTGCCGGGCCATTCGGCCAGTTATGGATTGCAGCGCCTCGTCGACACCGTGCTCGGCTCGGCCATCGCACTGATTTTCGGTTACATGATCTGGCCGCGTTCGCAGGGGCGCAGGCTCAATGAAATCTTTGCCACCGCGCTGACCAGTGTCGGCGCCTATCTGGAAGCCGCCACGGCCCCAGCTCCGGGCAAAGACGGGTTACCGGCATTTCACCGGACACTTTCCGATGCAGAATGGCTGGCGCTGCGCAAGCTGTCCGACCTTCGCACCCAGCTGCAGCGTTTCATTGCCGAACCGCCACCGGCAGGCCGCGAAGCGGCCGCCTGGTTTCCAGCCGTTGCTGGTGCTGAACGCCTGTGTGACCGGATCACCGCCTATGCCGAAGAGCGCACGCTTGACGACCCGCCGCCCGAAGATGTCCGCCTCGAGGATGCACGCGCCGCGCTTCTGGCCCTTGCTGATCCCGAGGGCCATCCGCGCTCGCTGGTCACGGCAACACGGGCCAATCGCCGCCAGGACAGTTTCGCCGAAGTGGAATCGGAAATCGCCCGGCTCTGTGAACTGGCAGAGGCCAACCGTGCGGCCCACAAAGACGGAAACCTCACGCCTCAGCGCGTGCGGCGACCGTGGCTCTGGCACCGTCCGCGCGCTCCAGAAAAGACTGCGGCGGCCGGCCGAACTGACGCCTGAAAGCGGCTGAAAAGGCACTGGCACTCAGATAGCCAAGCCGCGCGGCAATCTCGGCGCTGTTCTTGCCCTGACCGAGATAATTCACCGCCTCCATCAGCTTCAGCCGCGTCCGCCACTCGGAAAAACGCAAGCCCGTTTCCGCAACGAACAGGCGCTCCAGCGTGCGGGTGGAGGCCCCGGCAAAGGGCGCGAGTGCAGCAAGGGGCGTATTGTCCTCGGGATTTTCCAGCAGGCGCGCCGTGACCCGCCTGAGCCGCGGATCACTGCCGGCGGGCAGGCTGAGCGGCGCGGCCTCCAGCGCTGCCAGTTCATCCAGGATAACGGTGGCCAGATGCGACAGCCTTGCAGCCTCGCCCGATGCGTCACTCAAGGCGCGAAATCTCAGGATCAGCGCCTTCATCAACGTGCTCATATGCAGCACCTCGCAACGCCTGCGCCCGGAAATTTCAACCGATGGATCGACATATATGAAACAGGTTGTCGCGCTGGTCTGCATCGCCACGGAGTGGCGGACATCGCCGTCGATCCACACGGCATGGCTTGGTGGCACCAGCCATTGCGCGCCGCAGGAACGCACGGTCAGCACGCCCTCTTGCGCCCACAGCAATTGCCCGCGCGGATGCGAATGCGGTTCGCGGCCGATATCGCCCGCATTCCAGCGCCCTGCGCGAAACAGCAGCGGCCGGGCAGGATCGACAAGCCAGCCTGGCGCCTCCGGGCTCAAATCTGTCGGATTGACGATATCAGTTGTCATGATGTCTCTATTCCGCAATTCATTCGCATGAAATAGGATCACGCCTATCAAGTTTCAAACAGACGAAGTCCAATGCTGCGCAAATATCTCACGATCAAACATATAGTTGTCCTGGCGCTGTTTCTCATCGCGCTTTATCTGGTCATCGTCCCGCCGGAGACGCTCACCGAAGACCAGACGCGAACACTCGGCATTGTGCTCGTGACGCTCAGCCTGTGGGCGACGGGCATTGTGCCCGGCTTCATGGCGAGCCTGCTGTTTTTCGCCGTGACCCTGATCCTGAAGCTGGCACCGCCAAACGTGGTGCTGTCCGGCTTCACCTCGACGGCGATCTGGCTGGTCTTTTCCGGCTCGATCATCGCCGCCACCGTGCGCGGTTCAGGCCTTGGCGAAAGGCTCGGTGTCATACTTGGACGCCATTTAACTGGCCATTATGCCGTGCTGATCAGCGGCCTGTTCATTGCCACGGCCTCGCTTTCCTTCATCATCCCCTCCTCGCTCGGACGCTTCTTCGTCATGCTGCCGATTGCCATGGCGCTCGCCAGTCGCGCCGGGTTTGCCAAGGGATCGAATGGCCACACGGCGATTGCGCTCACGCTGATCCTTTCCGCCAATATGACCGGCTTCACCATCCTGCCTTCCAATGTGCCCAATCTGGTACTGGCCGGCGCGAGTGAAACGATCCACGGCATCACGCTGACCTATGCCAGCTATCTGGCGCTTCATTTTCCGGTCCTCGGCCTGCTGAAGGGCGTAATCACCGTGTTTCTGATACTGCATTTCTTCCCCGATCGCGCCGGGGCGCCCTTGCCTGAGCATGATGAAAAAGCACCAGCTTCCGGCCCGCTTTCCGCCCGGCAGTGGTATGCGATCGCCATTCTTCTTGCTACGCTGGCGCTCTGGATGACCGACAGCATGCATGGCATCAATGCCGCATGGGTCGGCCTCGCCGCATCGCTTCTTCTGATGGTGCCGGGCATTGGCGCAATCAAGCCGGAGGATTTCGACAGGACCGTCAGCCTCAGCGTGCTGATCTTCACCGCCGGCATTCTCTCGCTCGGCGCCGTGATCAATGCCACCGGTCTTGGCACAGCCATTGCCCATGGGCTGGAGAACGCCCTGCCGCTGACGCCGGGTCGCGATTTCCTCAATTTCATGTCGCTGGCGCTGATGGCCTTTCTCACCGGCATGTTCACCACGCTTCCAGGCGTCCCGGCCGTACTGGCACCGCTGGCAGCGGAGCTGTCCCACCTGACGGGCTTCAGTGTCACAGCTGTCCTGATGACGCAGGTTGTCGGCTTTTCCACCGTCATGCTGCCCTATCAGGCCGCCCCGCTGATGGTTGGGTTGCAGGTGACCGGCCAGCCGGTCTCGCGGATGATCAGGATCACCCTGCCGCTGTCCCTCATCACCATTGTCGCATTGCTGCCACTGGATTTCCTGTGGTGGAAGCTGATCGGGGTGCTGTGAAGACCCGACAGATCGCCCTTGCAGCCTCGCACAAGCGCAGATAGGAGAAAACACATGACAACGCATCTGCGCATCGCCCTTTACCAGCCCGATATTGCCGGAAATACCGGCACGATTCTCAGGCTCGCCGCCTGCCTCGGCCTTGCCGTCGATATCATCGAACCGGCAGGCTTTGCCCTTTCCGACCGCAATCTGAAGCGGGCTGGCCTCGATTATATCGCCAGCGTCACCCTCACCCGTCATGTCGACTGGGAAGCGTTTGAAACCTGGCGCAGGGCAGAAGGACGGCGGCTGGTTCTCGCCTCGACCAAGGCAAGCAGCCCCTATCCCGAATTCGGCTTCAACGATGGAGATATCCTGCTGTTCGGCCGTGAAAGTGCGGGCGTTCCCGATCATGTGCATGAGACCGCAGACCATCGCATCACCATTCCCATGGTCAAAGGTCAGCGCTCAATCAACCTCGCCATGTCAGTCGCCATGATTGCGGGAGAAGCACTGAGACAGACGGACGGGTTTGCTTCAATTTCTGCATCAATCGGCTGACGACAGCCGCCGCATGGTGAATTCGATCCGGCCATCCTCGGCAAGACGCCAGCTTTCCACCTCGGTCCAGTAGGCTGCTTTCGGCCAGGCATCGAACCATTCGCGAGCCTTGGCACGCGCTTCTTCCCGACTCAACACGTAGCGCGAGCGCACGAAGCCGTCGCTCTCGGCCTGCCGGTGATGTCTGATCCGTTGCTTCAGGCCATCCATGGATGGCGGCTTTGGAAGTTTTGCCATGACGCTATCCCTCGGGTGACAAACAAGATAGGATTCAACGGGCTGATTTGCGAGTCATTTCGCATATCGCCGCCAGGGGAAATGCCCCGCCAACACATGTCAGACGAACGAGCTCTGGAGCCTCTTTACATGGAAAGACCGCAACTTCCCTCTGGATTGCCTGATGATATCGAGGACCGGAAGGAAGCAGCCCGCCGCTGGTTCGAGAGCCTGCGCGACACGATTTGCTTGAGCTTCGAACAGCTGGAGAACGAGTTGACCGGCCCCCTCTCCGACATGGAGCCGGGCCGTTTCGAGGCTGAGGACTGGACGCGCGAAGGCGGCAAGGGCGGTGGACGCAAGTCAATCATGCAGGGCCGTGTCTTCGAAAAGGTCGGCGTTCATACCTCGACGGTCTCGGGTGAGTTTTCCGAGGATTTTGGCAGCCAGATCCCCGGCACAAGCGAGGACCGCCGCTTCTGGGCCTCCGGCATTTCGTTGATTGCCCATCCGGTAAACCCCAACGTGCCCGCTGTGCATATGAATACGCGCATGATCGTGACGTCGAGCTGGTGGTATGGCGGCGGCGCCGATCTGACCCCTGTGCTCGGACGGCGGCGCACCCAGACCGACCCGGACACGATGCTGTTTCACCGCGCCATGGAAGTGGCCTGCAACCGGCATTCGTCCATTGTCGACTACGCCCGGCTGAAAAACTGGTGCGATGACTATTTCTACCTGCCACATCGCAAGGAAGCACGCGGCATAGGCGGCATCTTCTTCGACTGGCAGCACTCCACAGACGACAAAGGCGGCATGGATGCCGATTTCACCTTTGTTCAGGATGTCGGCCGGGCCTTCAACCTGGTTTATCCGCGGATCGTGCGCAGCAATTTCAACCACGACTGGTCATCTGAAGACCGTGACGAACAGTTGATCCGGCGCGGTCGCTATGTCGAGTTCAACCTGCTTTACGATCGCGGCACGATTTTCGGCCTGAAAACGGGCGGAAACGTAGACACAATTCTCTCATCCATGCCGCCTGTCGTCAGATGGCCTTAATTGACCTGCGACATTTTAGCATTTCGCTAATATTTCTTAACAAAGCGTTGCATTCTGCCTTTCCTATGCCCACCTTTTTGGTAGACTGAAGCTGCAAACTTGCTTTGGGAGGAGCAGTATCATGACAGATCATACCCATGCCCATGACAAACAGCTGGCTCCTGTGAAGGACCACCCTTTGGTTGTACATCAACCAGAGGATCAAAAGAGCAAGCAGCACGCTGATGAAATGGCCGCCAAGCATGGAAGGCCATGCGAAGGTACGGCGGTTTTTGAAACCTGGGCTCAGCATCACCACTAGAGCCCTGGATCGCCGGCGCATTGGCCGGGTCTATAATTCCTCCGGCAAATGCGTCTCCGCGAAGCGAGAGGCTGGCATATGGCTTTCGGAATGTTCTCGCAACATTCCGGGGGTCTGAAAGGCCAGCCATAACAGCGAAAGGGAGATCAACATGAAGGAATTTTCTTGCGGAACACTCGTCCCCGGCTGCAAGTGGCACACCGCCTCCAATGATGAGGCAGAAGTCGTGCTTCGTGCAGTTGAACATCTGAAATCCGCTCACGGTGAAACGATCATCCGTGAAAACATGGTCGAAAACATCAAGGAACGGATCCGCGACACGACAGAAGCCGGTTAAGGCTTCCACGTCGCAACAAGCGTTTCCATCCGGGCGGCAAGTGTCGCCCGGTCATATGCAAATCCCCCCTCGACCCATTCATTCTCCAGCGCCTTCAAAATTTCACCGACTGCCGGTCCCGGTGCTGCACCGGCTGCGATCACATCCGCACCCGATATCGGCATGACCGGCTTTTCCCAAGGGGTAACCGTATCAAGAAGTGCCGAGAGCCGCGCCGCAGATGCCGCCTGTTCCAGATCGCCCCCAGCGGCTTTTCCCCTGGCAGAAGCCAGCTGGAGCCGCAAACGGATTTCGCTCCCGTCCCGGCCATGGCGATAGAGGCTTTGCCGCAAAGCCACCCGGCTCATACCGTCGTCAATCTGCGGTGTCCGGGTGAAAGCCTTTAGCCGCGCGCTTTCGGCATTGGCCATGCGCAGACGGCTCGCCATGGCGCTGACACGCGCCTCGTCCGGCGGAATGATTGCGGCAAGCCGGAGATAGGGATCAGGCACCCAGCCGAGTTTTTCTTCCGTCGCAATGAGCGGGGTGATCGCGTCGATCCCCCATTTCTCGCTTTCCGGCAGGATTATCGTCAAAACCCCGGTCTGGCGCATCCACAGCAGTGCCCGTGACGGGTCCTGGGCGGATAGAATTTTCTTCAGCTCGGCCCATATCCGCTCGGCCGAAAGCGTCGAGAGACCGTCGCGCGCCCTGGCAGCAGCCTTGAGGCCTGCGGCATCCGGACGGCCAGAGCCATACCAGGCAAAGAAGCGGAAAAAGCGCAGGATACGCAGATAGTCCTCGCGGATCCGGAGCTCCGCATCGCCGATAAAACGCACGGTCCTCGTCTCGATATCGGCAAGGCCGTCAACCAGATCGATAACCTCGCCATCCGCCCCGGCGTAAAGCGCGTTGATGGTCAGGTCGCGCCGGGCCGCATCCTCGGCCCAGTCCGTGCCGAAACGCACCTGGGCGTGACGCCCGAAGGTTTCCACATCGGTGCGCAATGTCGTCAGTTCAAAGGGCTGATGATTGCAGATCACCGTCACCGTGCCGTGGTCGATGCCTGTCGGCACCGGCTTCATGCCATGCGCCTTTGCCCGGGCGATGACGGCTTCAGGCTCAAGCGTGGTCGCCATATCGATATCGTTAACCGCAAGCCCCATCAGCGCATTGCGCACCGCGCCGCCGACAACACGCGTCTCCGCGCCGTCTCCGTTCATGACGTTGAGAACGCGCTGAACATTGTCTGCCTTGAACCAGGGCTGATCCTTCACGCTTGTCACGCATAAAGCCTTTCATAAATCGTTCGGATGATACCGGCGGTGATGCCCCAGATACGATATTCGCCAAAGATCATCTCGTAGAATTGCCGGTCGTGACCTGCAAGCACGGCGTGACCCATCTGGTGGTTCGCCGGGTTCATGATGAAGGAAAGCGGCACCTCGAAGACCTCTGCCACCTCGTCCGGGTTGAGCGTCAGCGAAAAGCCGGGGCGCACCAGCGAAAGCACTGGCGTGATCTTGAAGCCTGTCCCGGCGAAGTAGTGAGGCATGCGCGCCAGCGGCTCGACGAAATTTCGCAAGAGGCCGATCTCCTCCTCGCTTTCACGCAATGCAGCGGCTTCAGGGCTTGCATCCTCGGGATCTATGGAGCCGCCGGGAAAGGAAATCTGACCGGAATGTTTGCGCAGCTTGGTCGTGCGCCGGGTGAAAATCACCCGCGCCTCTGCGCCGTCATCGATCACTGGCACCAGGACGGCAGCATCGCGAAGCGCAATGGTTTCAAGCCCGTCCAGAAGATCCGGGTTCAAACGATGATCGCCATGGTCGCGCCAGGCTTCCGCAAGCGGCCGGCCACTCTGGTCAAGCGCGCGCCGGCGAAATTCAGAAGCGCTGAAATCCGCGGCCTCACTCATCTGTTCCATCTCCGATATCCTTCATCCGCATCACCGGAAAGACAGCACCACCGGAGCGGATGGCAAACATTGCCTCTCCGTCGATATCCGCCTCTTCGCCCAGCGCCACGAGATCATGTACCAATGCGCGCGAAAAAAGTGCCTCAAGCCTTCCGCGCACCCTTACATAGGGTTTGAGTGCGCCATCGTCACCCTCAAGGGCAAAACGCAGCGGATGGTCGGCATCAATCTCGACGATATTGCCGGTATTGGTGCGAATCGCCAGGAGCGGTGCGCCATCCTTCTCGGTGATCTTCAGTTCAACGGCGAGAAAGGCAGCATCTTCGACGCGGATCCTCACCTTTTCCACAGGTGTGACGAGATAGGTTTCACCATCCTCGTCCTTGCGCAGCACCGAGGCAAACAGCCGCACAAGCGCCTCCCGGGTGATCGGCGTCTGCATGTAGTACCAGCTGCCGTCACGGCGGATTTCCATGTCAATGGCACCGCAATCGGGCGGGGACCAGCGTTCCACGGGGGCAGCGCCCGCCGCTTTCAGGTCTTCTTCGGTAAACAGCCTTGCGATTTCGCTGGCAAGTCCGCTTACATCGCTGTTTTTTCGCATTGTCATGTTTCGGTCCCGGTTTAAACCTACGGTCTCGAAAGAGCGTGCTCTCGGAATAGTCATTTCGATCCGTCTTGTCAGCCGCCAACAGGTGTTTATCCTGAACGCGATCATATGGCGGGTTTGTTTCGATTTTCAGGCCCGCCCGCCCCGGCCTATCATTATCGCGGAGAAAACAGCATGGGTCTGACACGACCGACCGGTCATGACATCGATGAGGCCGAAATCGTCAAGCAGGCGGAGCAGGCTCTCGATGACCTGAAACGCGTGCGCGCGGAAACGGCGAAGGTGATTTTCGGCCAGGAGGCCGTGGTCGAAAATGCCATGCTGTCGCTTCTGTCTGGCGGCCATGCATTGCTTGTCGGCGTGCCGGGGCTTGCCAAGACCAAGCTCGTCACCACGCTCGGCACCGTGCTTGGGCTTGGCGCCAGCCGCATCCAGTTCACGCCCGACCTGATGCCGTCGGATATTCTCGGCGCCGAAGTGCTGGAACAGGATGACAGCGGCAAGCGCTCCTTCCGCTTCATCAAGGGTCCGGTCTTCGCCCAACTGCTGATGGCGGACGAGATAAACCGCGCCTCCCCGCGCACGCAATCGGCCCTTTTGCAGGCGATGCAGGAATATCACGTGACGATTGCCGGCCAGCATTATGCGCTGCCGCGTCCCTTCCATGTGCTGGCGACGCAGAACCCGCTGGAGCAGGAAGGCACCTATCCGCTGCCCGAAGCGCAGCTGGACCGCTTCCTGCTGCAGGTCGATGTTGCCTATCCTGAGCTGGAAGCCGAGCGCCGCATCCTGCTGGAAACGACCGGTCTTGAGGAAAAGACCGCAAGCCCGGTTCTGACCGCCGAGCGGCTGATGGAAATCCAGGCCCTGATCCGGCAGATGCCGGTCGGCGAAAGCGTGGTCGAGGCAATCCTGAAACTGGTGCGCGCCGCCCGTCCGGGCCATGGCGAGGCGGCGACAGACCGCCATATCGCCTGGGGTCCGGGTCCGCGTGCCGGCCAGGCGCTGATGCTGACGGTTCGCGCCCGCGCGCTCTATCAGGGCCGGCTTGCGCCATCGATCGATGATGTGCGGGCGCTTGCCGAACCGGTGCTGAAGCACCGCATGGCACTGTCCTTTGCTGCGCGCGCCGAGGGCGTCAAGCTTTCCGATATCATTGCCAAGATCGCGGCGCGGGACTGAAAGCAGGTCATCACGTGGCACCCATTGGACACAGCGTCACGCCAAGCACCGCCGGCAAGGCCCTCAGCGAGGCCGCGCGGCGCGCCGCCCTGATGCCCGATTGCCTGACTGAAGCGCGGCGGATCGCCAATACGGTGATTGCCGGCTGGCATGGCCGCAAGCGCCGCGGCACCGGCGAACAGTTCTGGCAGTTCCGCCCCTATGCACAGGGCGAAAGCTATAC
Source organism: Martelella alba (assembly GCF_006516955.1). Classification (GTDB taxonomy): domain Bacteria; phylum Pseudomonadota; class Alphaproteobacteria; order Rhizobiales; family Rhizobiaceae; genus Martelella; species Martelella alba. The sequence continues at coordinate 394,700 of NZ_VHLG01000003.1, read as the reverse complement.
GCGGATCGACTGGCGCCGGTCTGCCCGCGACGATCATGCCTATGTCCGTGACATGGAGTGGGAGGCCGCCCACACGATCTGGCTTCATGCCGACCTGTCGCCCTCCATGCTGTTCCGATCCACATTGTCGCCCGTCTCCAAGGAGGAACGCGCGCTGGTGCTGATGCTGGCGCTGGCCGAGCTTCTGCTGCGCTCCGGCGAGCGGATCGGCGCGCCCGGCCTGATGACACCGGTTGCCAATCGCAATGGCGCCGAACGGCTGGCCCATGCGCTCTCGCTCACATCTGCCCCGCCGCAGAGCCTGCCGGAAACGGCGATGATCCGCGACCATGCCGATATGGTGATCTTCGGCGATTTCCTCGATCAGCCGGATGCGCTGATCGCCCGGATTGCGCCGCTGGCCGAACGTGGCATTCGCGGCCATCTGATGGAGATTGCCGATCCGGCGGAGGAAAGCTTTCCCTATCGCGGTCGTACCGAATTTCGCGATCCCGAAACAGGCAGCCGTCTGACGCTTGGTCGCGCAGAGAGCCTTCGCGATGATTATCTGCGTTTTTATCAGCAGCGCCGGCAATTCCTCGCCGCAGAGGCACGGCGCCTGGGCTGGAGCTTTGCCACCCATCATACAGACCGTCCCGCCTCTGAAGCGCTCAGCGCACTTCATGTCCAGCTTTCCGGTGAAACCGCTGCAGGAGGACGAAACTGATGGGCCTCATCGCCTTTGCCAGCCCCCTCGTGCTTTTGTCGCTGGTCTTGCTACCGGCAATCTGGTGGTTGCTGAAGTTGACGCCGCCACGTCCGACACAGGAAGCCTTTCCGCCCTTTGCCATTCTCGCCCGGCTGGGCAGGCGCGAGGAGACGCCAGCCAGAAGCCCGTGGTGGCTGACGCTGTTGCGCATGCTGCTTCTGACCCTGGTGATCCTGGCGCTGGCTGATCCGCTCATAAACCCGCAAAGCGCCAGACTGGCCCCCGGCGGGCCGCTGGCTCTCCTCGTCGACAATGGCTGGGCAACGGCCGAAGACTGGCAGCAGCGGGTTGACGCCGCCTCACGCCTGATTGATGAGGCCGAGAAACAGGACCTCGCTGTCGCCCTTGCCTTTACCGCTGGCCCGGCCAGCGATGCCAGCCCGGTTTCAGCCACGACGGCGCGCGAAAGGCTGGCTGCGGCCCGCCCCCTTCCCCTGCGGCCCGACCGGGAACAGGCAGCAAAAAACCTTTCAGACGGGTTGAACGGAACCAGACCCGGTACACTGGCACTGATCTCGGACGAGATTTCGGCCAGAAGCGACAGCGAAGCCATCACGGCACTCAATGCGCTTCAGCCCGCGGCCACGCTGGTGCTTGGCCGGCGCAGTGCGGCCCCTGATGCGATCAGTCTGGCCCGCAATGATGCCGATGCAACCCGCGTGACCGTGATCCGCGCTCATGCAGGTGCGACCGGGACAAAAACCGTGAATGCCTATGACAAGGAAGGCAGGTTGATCGCCAGCGCCGATGCCCGTTTTGAGGCGGATGCCGCAACGGCGGTTGCCACGCTGTCCGCCCCGTTCGAACTGCGCAATGATTTCGCCACCCTCAGAATAGACGGTTCGGCCGATGCCGGCGGTGTTCATCTGGTTGACGACGGTTTCAGACGCCGCCGCGTAGCGCTGATCACCGGTGATGAAACCAATGATTTCCAGCCACTGCTGACACCGATCTACTATATCCGGCAGGCGCTCGAACCCTATGCCGACCTCACGGAAAGCCACAAGCAGACGCTTGGCGAGCAGGTCGACGAATTGCTCGCTGGCAAACCTTCGGTCATCATCCTTGCCGATATCGGCACCATGCCTGACGATGTCCATGCAAAGCTGGAAGACTGGACCAAGGCCGGCGGCACATTGATCCGCTTTGCCGGACCGCGCCTTGCGGCAAGCGATGGCAGTGACACGCTGCTGCCGGTCCAGCTGCGCCAGGGCGCACGCGCCTTTGGCGGCGCCATGTCCTGGAGCGAGCCGCAGCATCTGGCGCCGTTTTCACCCGACAGCCCCTTTGCCGGACTGCCGGTCCCCTCCGATGTCACAGTCAAGCGTCAGGTCCTGGCAGAACCCACCGCCACACTGCCGCAGCACACCTGGGCAAGCCTTGCCGACGGTACGCCGCTGGTGACAGCTGCCGATGACGGCACCGGCCGGCTGGTCCTGTTTCACACATCGGCCGATGCGACCTGGTCCGACCTGCCGATCTCGGGCTTCTTTGTCGAAATGCTGCGCCGGGTGATCCGACTGTCGCAGGGAAGTGCCCTTGCCGCCGGGGACAGCGGAACATTACCACCCTATCGCCTGCTTTCGGCCGATGGCGCGCTTTCCACCGACACGGCCAATGCCAAGCCGCTTGCCATCAGCGCTGACGCCAGGCCGGTTGCCAGCAAGGACAATCCGCCCGGCCTTTACGGCAGTGCCGATGGCTTTGTTGCGCTCAATCTTTTCGGAGCAGACGACCAGCTCTCACCCTTTGACGCCAGCGCCCTGTCACCTTCCGCCAGCACCGGTTTCATCGAAGGGCCACCGACAATCCCGCTCAAACCCTGGCTATTGGGCACCGCCCTTCTCCTGCTTCTGGCTGACGGGCTGATCATGCTTTTCATGAATGGCGCCTTTTCGCGTCGTATCGGCAAGGCGGCCTCGATGGCACTCATTGCCGCTCTGGTTCCGCTTGCCGGTCTTGTCCAGCCGCAGACCGCCCATGCCAATGAGACATCCAGCGAGAATGACGCCGTCATCATGGCACAGCTTGATGAAACCCACCTTGCCTATGTGATCACCGGCGAAGATGACGTCGACACGATCTCCAAACGCGGACTGGAAGGTCTGACGCAGTTCATTTCCTACCGCACGGCGCTCGAACCGGGAGATCCCGTCGGCATTGACCCCGCCAAGGACGAGCTCGCCTTCTATCCGCTGATCTACTGGCCGATTTCCGCCACTGCCCCCATGCCAAGCCCGGAAGCCATTGCCCGGATCGACGCCTATATGCGCAATGGCGGCACGGTTCTGTTTGATACGCGCGATCAGTATTCGCCGCTTGGCAGCAATGTCGCCAGCGCCAATACCCAGCGCCTGCGGCAGATCCTCAGTTCCATCGACGTGCCGCCGCTGGAGCCTGTGCCGGAAGGCCATGTGCTGACGCGCGCCTTCTATCTGCTTGATGATTTCCCCGGGCGCTATGATGGCTCGCCGCTCTGGGTCGAGGCCGAAGGCGGCAGCGATCCGGCCCTTGCCGGGCCCGGTTCCGGCTCCATGGGCGGAGACGGCGTGTCACCGATCATCATCACCGGCAATGATTTCGCCGGCGCCTGGGCCATCAATGATGACAGCACGCCGATGCTGCCCACCATTCCGCCGGATCCGCGCCAGCGTGTTCTCGCCTATCGCGCCGGCGTCAATATCGTCATGTATATGCTGACCGGAAACTACAAGGCCGATCAGGTTCATGTCCCGGCTCTTCTCGAAAGGCTCGGCCAGTAATGCAGCTTGCCTTTTCACCCTTTCTGCCGCTGCCGCTCCTTATCGGCGCCATCGTTATTGTCGCGCTTGTCGCGGGCGCCGGCTATTTCGCCCGCCTGAAAGGCACGACACTGCGCGCCCTTTCCGGGCTTTTGATCATTGCGGCGCTTGCCAACCCGACGCTTTCCAGCGAGGAGCGCTCGCCGCTGCCAACCATTGTTCCGGTCGTCGTTGATCGCAGCCAGAGCCAGAAGCTCGGTGAACGGCAAAAGCAGAGCGACGCGGCGCTTGCCGCACTTCAGAAAGAGCTTGAGGCCCAGCCGCTGATCGAGCCGCGCATCATTGATGTTCCGACATCGGAGGAAAACGGTTCGGCCTCGACGCGCGCCTTCACCGCGCTTGCCGATGCCATTCGCGATGTTCCGCAGAGCCGGCTCGGCGGTGCCATCTTCATCACCGATGGCGAAATCGACGATATTCCCGACAACAACACCCTTCTTGGCGATCAAGCACCGCTCAGCGCCCTGATTACCGGCAAGCCGGATGAATTCGACCGGCGCATTGCCATTGACGAAGCCCCGCGTTTCGGCCTTGTCGGTGACGATCAGTCCATCGCCTTCCGTGTCATTGACGATGGCGCGATCCCGGCGGATGAAACGGCTGCGGCAACGGTCACGGCAAGGGTCAATGGCGATGTCATCGCAACGATGCGCGTTCGCCCGGGTGAGCCGACAACATTGACATTCAACGTGCCCAATGGCGGCAGCAACATTATCGAACTTTCCGTTGACCCGATCCCCGGCGAGCTCAGCAATGTCAATAATCGCGCCGTCGAGACGGTCGAGGGTATCCGCGAGAACCTGCGTGTGCTTCTGGTATCCGGCTCGCCCCACGCCGGCGAGAGAACCTGGCGAAACCTTCTCAAATCCGATGCCTCGGTTGATCTCGTCCATTTCACAATTCTGCGCCCGCCGGAAAAACAGGATGGCACGCCGATCAATGAATTGTCGCTGATCGCCTTTCCCACGCGTGAGCTGTTCAACGACAAGATCGATGATTTCGACCTGATCATCCTCGATCGCTACCAGAATCGCGGCGTGCTGCCGCTGCTCTATTATGACAATATCGCCCAATATGTGCGCAAGGGCGGTGCGCTTCTGGTCGCCGCGGGTCCGGAAATCGCCGGACCGGAATCGATCGCGGCGACACCGCTTTCAAGCGTCCTGCCAGCGATCCCGAGCGGGAACGTCGCCACGGGCGGCTACTATCCGGAACTTTCCGATCTCGGGCGTAAACATCCCGTAACCCGCGACCTGCCCGGATCCGCATCGACACCGCCCGACTGGGGCCGCTGGTTCCGTGCCATCGATGTCAGCGCGGCGGCCGGCGAGACGGTGATGACGGCTGATGGCAAACCGCTTCTTGTCCTCGACAAGGTGGGGGATGGACGCGTGGCGGAGCTTTTGTCCGATCAGGGCTGGCTCTGGGCCCGTGGCTTCGAAGGCGGCGGACCCTATGCGCAGCTCTATCGCCGCATTGCCCACTGGCTGATGAAAGAACCGGCACTCGAAGACGAGGCATTGACGGCAAAGGCCGATGGCCGGCATCTGACGGTGACGCGCCAGACCATGGGTGCAGCACCGGGACCGGCGATCATCCATACGCCAACAGGTGCGACGATCCAGCTGCCGCTTGACGAGGCCGAACCCGGACTTTATCGCGGCGAAACAGATCTGACCGAGACCGGCCTCTTCACCATCGACAACGGTGATCTTGAAAGGCTGATCAATATCGGTGATCCGAATGCCCCGGAATTCAGGGCAATGATCTCAACCACGCAAACGCTGTCGCCATTGAGTGCTGCAAGCAATGGCATCACAACAAGGCTCAGCCCTGATGGTGCAGCAATCTCCGTGCCCCCCTTGCGGATTGTGTCAGGCGCGCTGCGGGCGCCCGATGGCAATGCCATTCCTGTTCATATGACAAGCGATACCGTCCTGAAAAGCATCCACACCCTGCCGCTCTTTGCCGGTTTCCTCGGCATTGCGCTTCTGTTACTGGCGCTTTCGGCAAGCTGGTGGCGGGAAGGACGGCGCTGAGACGGAAGCCTTGACCGGGCCGGTGCGGCATAGCGGCACCAAAGAAACATTATGGCTGCGGCACAGCCGCACCAACGCAACGTTATGGTTGCAGCTCAGCCGCGCCAGCGCATCATCCCGACCATCCGGCTGCCGACATCGGCGGCAATCGGATAGGCGAGGATCCGGCGCGGATCGACCGGGCCGGGCAGAAGCAATGTCGGCGGGATGATGGGCTTGAAGCCGAGGGGGCCGTAATAGGGTGCATCGCCAATCAGGATCACCGCTTCAGAGCCAGCCTTTGCCGCCGCTTCGGTCGCGATCGCAACCAGACGCCGGCCAATTCCCTGGCTCTTGAAGGAGGGTCTGACGGCCAGCGGGCCAAGCATGTGCCCGGCCGCCTGGCCGGCCCAGACCGGCGTCATCCGCACGGAGGCGATCACCTTGTCCTGACAGAGACAGACAAAGGAAAGATCCATGTCATGCGCGCCCTGTTCGCGGATCCGGCTTGCGGTACGGGTAAACCGTCCGGGACCAAAGGCCTCGTCGTTGATCTCTTCGATTTCGATGTCGTGGGAGGCCTGTTCGGCGCAATAATGCAAATCGGCTGTCATGTCGGAAATAACCTGTTTTCGGCGCGCAAAACTCATTCGAGGCCTGGAAAGCCCCGTCTCATCCAGTTCAGCGTCGTCGCAGGTTCAGCAGCATCAATTGGCCTTTGTCATGAAGTCTGTTGCCTCTAGCAGGAAAGCGGCCAAGGGTCCAGACTTTTTAGCGGCAAATCGCAATGCCTCGGAACAGGACGCAACACAGTGTCAAGAAATTGGGGACTGGCAATTTGCCACAAAGACCGTATCTCTCCCCCAGAATGATAAAGAAAGGAGAGCACCATGGGCCTGCTGGTGGACGGCGTCTGGAAAGACGTCTGGTACGAGACCAAGAAAACAAACGGACATTTCAAGCGTGAAAACGCTCAGTTCCGCAACTGGCTGACCGCCGATGGCGCTGCCGGAGCGACCGGAAAAGCAGGCTTTGCCGCAGAAGCCGGCCGCTATCATCTCTATGTGTCACTTGCCTGCCCCTGGGCGCATCGCACGCTGATCTTCCGCAAGCTGAAAGGCCTTGAAGACCTCATCGGTCTATCCATCGTTGATCCGTTGATGCTGGAAAATGGCTGGGAATTCAAAAACCGCGATGGCGGCACCGACGATCCGATCAATGGCGCCGACTTTCTCTGGCAGGTCTACAAGGCCGCTGCAGACGACTATACCGGCCGCGTTACAGTGCCTGTCCTGTGGGACAAAAAGACCAAAACCATCGTCTCCAACGAATCGGCGGAAATCATCCGCATGTTCAATTCCGCCTTTGACGGCATCACTGGCAACAGGCTGGATTTCTACCCGCAAGCGCTACGCAGCGAGATCGATGAAATCAATGCGCTGGTCTATGACAAGGTCAATAACGGTGTCTACAAGTCAGGCTTCGCCACCACCCAGGCCGCCTATGAGGAACATGTGACCAAGCTGTTTACGGCGCTTGACGCGCTGGAAGACCGCCTTTCGAAACAGCGTTATCTCGTCGGCGACCAGATCACCGAAGCCGACTGGCGCCTGTTCACGACGCTGGTGCGGTTCGACCCGGTCTATGTCGGTCATTTCAAATGCAATCTGAAGCGCATTGCCGACTATCCGGCACTCTATGGCTATCTGCGCGAGCTTTATCAGGTGCTGGGTGTCGCAGAGACGGTGAATTTTGACCACATCAAGCGCCACTATTACGGCTCCCACAAGACCATCAACCCGACCGGCGTCGTGCCGATGGGGCCGCTGATGGATCTCGATGCGCCGCACGGGCGTGAGGCACTCTAGCGGTTTTGCTCCAGCCAATCGGCGCTACACTTCAGAATATCGGACGCGACGTCGGCCTCGACGTCGCGTCTCAGTGTCGCCAGGCTGACGGCGGCCAGGCTGTCGCGCCAAGCGCGGTCAGCGGCAAGCATGACACGAGCGACCGGACAGATCCCGGTCGAACAGTGGCCCTTGGGCAAGCATGGATTATTGTCGCGGATATTGCGACAGGCAAACAGCGGCGCCTTGCCTTCGACGGCTTCGACAACATCCAGAAATGAAATATCGTCAGCCGGCTTTGCCAGACGATAGCCACCAGACGGGCCTAGTGTGCTTTCCACCAGTCCCGCCTGCGACAGTGCCTGCAAGGCCTTGGACAGATATTCCTTTGGAATGCCGTGAAATGCGGCAAGGGTTTTTGTCGGCAGATAGACATGCGACGGTGCGCCAGCCAGAACCGCCGCACAATGCAAGACCCATTCGACCTGATTTCTAAGCTGCATCCAATCCCAGTCCGGCCTTATCGAGACCGTAAAGTGCGTCAAGCGATCCCGGAACACTCTGATAGGCAATTCCAATACGGTTCCACCCGTTAATCGATACCACCATGAAGGTCAATTCTGCGATCTCGGCATCGCTGAATTCTGCCTGCAGCGCCTGATAGGCTGCATCGATCTCATCATGGCCAGCAATCTCGGTCAGTGCCTCGGCAAAGGCCAATGCCGCACGCTCACGCGCTGAAAACAGCGGAGAGTCACGCCAGACAGGCAGATGGTAGAGCCGCAGCTCCCCCTCCCCGTCAATCTTTGCCTCCTTGCTGTGCATATCGGTACAGAAGGCGCAACCGTTGATCTGCGAAATCCTGAGATCGATCAGATGCCTGGTCGTGGGCTCAACGGATTTACCTGTCACTCTGGCGCTGAAGCCGTAATAGGCTTTGACCAGATCCGGCGCGAGTTTTTGATAGTCTGGGCGTGTCATCGTTATCTCCTGATCTTAATTAAGGATATTATACATCCTTAAGGATATTAAATATCCTTATTACAAGATCCGTCAAGTCCCTTACCGTACCTGCGACACGGCAGAGCGAGCTTGCCGCAACGCAATCGCATCGTTATGACAGAGGCCATGTTCACTCTGGCCCATATTTCCGACGCCCATCTTGGCCCGTTGCCGCGGGTGTCGCCGCGCGAGCTCTTCTCCAAGCGGATTACCGGCTATATCAACTGGCACAGAAACCGGGCGCGCCACCACAAGGGCGACACGGTCGAGCAATTGCTGTTGGCGATTGCCGACCAGCATCCCGATCATCTCGCCATCACCGGTGATCTGGTCAACCTTGCAACCCACACGGAAATCGACAATGCTGCCCGATGGCTGGAAAGCGTTGGCGACCCACACCAAGTTTCGCTGATTCCGGGCAATCACGATGCCTATGTTGCTGGTGCCTATGCGCGCGTGAATGAGGCCTGGCGCCCGTTCATGGCGGGCGATGCCGCCCAGCCGCGCAGCCGTCGCGACGAACAGCAGTTCTTCCCCTATATCAGGCGGCGCGGACCGGTGGCGCTGATCGGCTGCTCCAGCGCGATTGCCTCACCGCCTTTCCTCGCCATCGGCACCTTCGGCAAAAAGCAGGCGCGCGCGACGGCGGAGCTTTTGAAGAAAGCCGGTGAGGAAGGCCTGTTCAGGGTGGTGATGATCCACCATCCACCGATCAAGGGCGCCGCCAGCCGCCACAAACGCCTCATCGGCATAAGGCGTTTCGCCGCCGCCATCTCCACGGGCGGTTGCGAGCTTGTGCTACACGGCCACACCCATCTGAACACGATCAATTTTATCGAGACGCCCAGAGGCAAGACACCGGTGATCGGTATTGCCGCTGCCGGTCAGGGGCCAGGCGGGAAAAAACCGCCCTCCGCATTCAATCTGATCAGAATTGCCGGGACGGCCGGTGCCTACAGCTTCACCTGCACCCGTCACGGCCTGTCGGGCGACAGCGGTATCTTCGAAGCAGAAAATGAATTTCGCTATGCCTGGCCATGACCCTGAATGCGCGCTTACGCTCAATCGACGCTATAGGCGTCGATCAGCGCGTTGAAATTCGTCTCCAGCACCTTGAGCAGCATCTTGCCCTCGTCGGGACCAAGCTGTTCCCAGCCAAGGCTGCGCTTGACCGTATGCTTGCACTGACGAAGATAGGTCGACTGTCCCATCATGGTGAAGGTGAGCACCCGCACTTCCTCGCTTGCCGGATCGCGGCCGGTTGCACGGCCGATCAGCGTCGAAAGCCGGATCTGCAAAGGCTGCAGAAATTCTTCATAGAGAATATCATAGGCCTCGCCCGGCTGGGAGATATGACGCATCATGAAGGCCGAAATCTGCTCTGCGTCCTGACGATCGGTGATCTTGGTGATCAGGATCGGCAGACTGTCGAGCAATTCCTTACGCGCCTCCGCCCGGGTGATATCCTCAGGGATGGGATCGAGAGCGGAGTGACCGAATTGCTGCTCCATCACTGCGATGACATATTTGGCGCAAGCCCGCATCAGGCCCGGCTTGCCGCCGAAGTGATAGGCAATGCTACCTATATTCGCATTGGCCATATCCGCGATCTGCCGGGTGGACACCGCATTATAGCCGAACTCGCCAAATAGTTTGAGCGCCGTGGAGATCAGTGCCTGGCGAGTGGCAGCAGCTCCCTGCAAAACTTCAGTCATAACCAACCAAATCGTTTGAGCTGCCATGCAGCAGCTTCAGCGGAGCGGAATACAAAAAACAACGGGCGCTCCGATTCCCATCGCTGGATATCATGCAATGTACTGTTTCGTGTGACAGTCAGAACTGCAAGAAATATGGGGAGAAATCCGATATTGACGCAAGTTTTTTTCACAGGTCGACCCGAATTTGCCATGTTTCCGTGTGCTGAATGATATCATGAAAAATGATATCGAAAGGCTCTTGCCCGAATCCAAGAGCGAGGCCAATATCAGCGCAACAAGTGATACGGGAACAATGATGATCCGGACGTGAGCCCGCCTGAAGCGCCTCCGGACTTTGAGCTTTGGAATATGGACGTCGCACTTTCTGAGCGCAGAATCAAAAATACGAAACGACGCTCCGGCCGCGCCCTTCTGGCGACCGGGCTGGTGGCGTTTCTGTGCCTCGGCATGGGGGCGGCAATCGGCCTTGGCGTATCGCGTGAAACCGTACCGGCAACGCCAAATCTCAGCCTTCCGGTTGAGAATGGTATCGACTGGCTGGATGAAATCTGCGTTTCCTTCAGGCTGTTCGGACGCGGCTACAAGCCGTTGATGGATGTCGGGCCGGATGATCCGGCTACCGTTCATGATCTCATGAACCGCACGACCGGACTGGATATGCAGATCCCGGCCTTTGCGGACAAGAACGTCATTTTCGAAGGCGTAAGGATCATCTCGATCAACCGGCTGCCCGGCGCCGAACTTTTCTACCGCAAGCCAAGCGGAGAATCCTTTTCGGTTTTCGCCATCGCCCGATCTGCCTCCAAGGATCATCCGATCACCGAGATCAACGAGACAATCCGTGACGATCTCGGCATTGCCTGGTGGCAGGGAAATGCAGCGCTCTACGCCGTGGTCGCCCCCTCTTCAGATGCCGAAATTTCTGAAATCGCCAAATCGGCCTATCTGAGCTTCTGAAGCATCCAACTCTTCATCGCTTTTGCCAGCATGACAAACCCCGACTGTTGCCAGCCGGGGTCTTTCAGTCCTGCACCATTTATAGCGGTCAATCTGCCGCACGCATCTTCAAAATGTGGTTGGCAGCGGAAACGATCGCTTCCAGCGATGCGGCTACGATATTGGTGTTAACGCCGACGCCATAGAGATGACCGCCCGCATAGGCGACATCAACATAGGAAATCGCCCGGGCGTCAGAGCCCTCATGCATGGAATGCTCCGAATAATCGGCAACACTCAGCTTCACGCCCAGATAGGACGAGAGCGCATTGATAAATCCGTCGACCGGGCCGTTGCCCTGGGCATCAATGCGCTTTGTGACACCGCCATCGGTGATCTCGGCCGTCACCATACGCACGCCCCTGGCATCACCCTGCGGATAGGTGTGATGATCGACGAATTTAATCCGGGCTTCCGGCTGCTCAACATAATAGTTGATGAACTCTTCGTAAATCCGCCTCGAGGGCAGTTCGCGCCCCTCTTCATCGGTGATCTTCTGGATATGCTCGCGGAACTCCACCTGCAGGCCACGCGGCATGTGAATGCCGTAGTCCTGCTGCAGAATATAGGCGATACCGCCCTTGCCGGACTGCGAGTTGATGCGAATGATCGCCTCATAACTACGCCCGACATCCTGCGGATCGATCGGCAGATACGGCACTTCCCATTGCGGTTTGTTGGCAACGCGGATCGCCTTCATGCCCTTGTTGATGGCATCCTGATGCGAACCGGAAAAGGCGGTATAGACCAGCTCGCCGACATAAGGGTGACGCTCAGGGATCACCATCTGGTTGGAATATTCGTAGACAGCCTTCATTCGCTCGATATCGGAGCAATCCAGTTCCGGGTCGACCCCTTGCGTGAACATGTTCAGCGCCAGGGTGACGATATCGACATTGCCGGTACGCTCGCCATTGCCAAACAGCGTGCCTTCAACGCGGTCGGCACCAGCCATCAGCCCCAGCTCGGCAGCAGCAATGCCCGTTCCACGGTCATTATGCGGATGAACGGAGATGATCAGGTTTTCGCGATTGTCCAGATTGCGGCACATCCACTCGATCTGATCGGCATAGATATTCGGCGTCGACATCTCGACCGTCGAAGGCAGGTTGATGATCAGCTTGTTGTCGGGCGTCGGCTTAACCTCGGCGATCACCGCATTGCAGACATCCAGCGCCACATCCAGCTCCGTGCCAGTAAAGCTTTCCGGTGAATATTCAAAGCGATAGCCACCGCCAGCCTTTTCCGCCATATCGGTGATCATCTTGGCGGCATCGACGGCAATCTGGCGAATGCCGGCAACATCCTTGCCAAAGACAACGCGGCGCTGCAGCTCGCTGGTGGAATTGTAGAAATGGACAATCGGCCTGTTGGCGCCTTCCAGCGCCTCGAATGTGCGGGTGATCAGCTCCGGCCGGCACTGCACCAGAACCTGCAGAGAGACATCGTCGCCAACGCCACTTTCTTCCACACACCAGCGGGCAAAGTCGAAATCCGTCTGCGAGGCGGAGGGGAAACCGATCTCGATTTCCTTGAAGCCCATATCCAGCAGCATATGGAACATGCGCGCCTTGCGATCATGGCCCATCGGATCAACCAGCGCCTGATTGCCATCACGCAGATCGACCGAACACCAGATCGGCGCCTTGTCGATCCGCCTCGACGGCCAGGTGCGATCGGTCAGGTTGATCTGTCCGTAAGGCTGGTACTTGCTGGAAGCGGAAGGCATGCCCTTGCGGATGATATTGACACTCTTGTTCATTTTCTCGTCCTTCGATGCGCCCGGTGTCACATGCACATATCTGTGCCGGACCGGATCAGTCTCTTAAAATTCTGTTTCAGGAGATTTCAGCGAGGAGCGCTTTATAAGCCCAGGCGGTTTCGGCCGCCGGGCGCTCCTCAACGGACCCGGCAACCGCGCGTAAGGTCGAGAAGAAGGAGCGTCTGAAGAACGTCAGAACCGGCGCCGGCGGTATCAACCGCAGGCGGCATAAAGGCCGGAAACTGGTTCGTCAACGTGTTCATGAGAGGCTTCATAGCCGCAAGCGGTCAGCTTTGCAATCCGAATTTTGGAACAGGCTGCACAACCATAGGGCAGAAACGTCAGAAAACAGGCAAAAACTGAGGCAAACCGGCGGAACAAGGCAGCCGACACCGCCTTGCACCAGCGATATTATTATCGATGAAAGCCGCCGCCGCCATGGAAGCCGCCACCGCCAATACGACCACCGCCGAGATTGCCACCACCGAAATTGCCACCATGGAAACCACCCGCACCATGCGGGATTTCCGGCCCCGGCCCCATTGGCACATGCGGGCGCGGCCCGCCGCCCGGCCCACCCGGCCGCGCCCCCCCGGGCGGTCTCCCACCATTCGGCCCGGGTGGGTGATGACCAGGGCGTGGATCCGGCCCGTGTCCGGGCCAGGGCTGCCCCGGCGGCACCAGCCAAGGATAAGGATTACCAGCATAAAAGGGAGAATATTCGCCATAGGGCATATAGCCCCAGCCATAGTCAACACCAACGCCAACGCCCGATTCAACAACGCAACCCGACAGCATCGCTGTGACAGCGCAAACACTTAAAATTTTCAACAGCTTCGAAACCAATCTCACCCCCATGTGATCGTTTGGAACCGTTTATTCCTGAAGACAGTTTAAAGTCATATTTTCTTTACCATGAATTGGCAATGAACGTCCGCGCCGTGCAATCCCTATTCACTATCCGGCCTTCATTTTTTCAACGCCACGTTTCATACCCATCACAGCAAGACCGGCGACCAGCCCCCAGAAGGCACCGGAAATACCGAAGAAGCTTGCCCCCGAAGCGGCAGCCAGAAAGGTCGCCGCAGCGGCTTCGCGCGCATCAGGCTCCTTGAAGGCGCCCATGGCCGATGCCCCCAATGCGCCAATCAGGGCAAGACCTGCCACGGCTTCGATCAGGATTGTCGGCGCAAGACTGACAAGGGCAACGACCAGCCCGCTCAACAGCCCAAGCAGAACATAGCCAGCGCCGCCAATGATCGCGGACCAGTAGCGTTTTTGCGGATCGGCACTGGCATCCGGCCCGGCACACATGGCCGCCGTGATTGCCGCGAGATTGATGCCATGACCGCCAAAGGGCGCGGATACGACGGAAAACAGGCCCGTCAGCGAGAACAGACGTCCGGCTTCAGGCCGATAGCCATTGATATTCAGGATCGCGATGCCGGGAATATTCTGCGAGGCCATGGTAACGATGAAGAGCGGCAGGGCGACAGCGATGGTTGCCTGCAAAGAGAAATGCGGCGTCACCCAGACAAAGCGCGGCACCATTTGTTCGGCAATGCCGGCCCATGCACCATCGGGAATATCGACCCCGAAGATGACCACCAGCGCGAAGGCCAGAAGCGCTGCCGGAACCGCCAGCAGGCGATTGAAGGCCCCGGCAACAGCCCAGGCAAGAATGATCGGCAGACCGAGCAGCGGACTGAAGGACACAGCCTGGACCGGTGCCAGGCAGAGGCTTAAGAGAACACCGGCCAGCATGGCATTGGCAATCGGCGCGGGAATGGCGGAAATGGCGCGGCCGACGGGGCGCACCAGCCCGGCAATGATGATCAGCACATTGGCAATGAGGAAGGCGCCCACCGCATCGGCAAAACCGCCCTGTTGCACGCCTGCCGTTGCCAGAAGCGCCGCCCCCGGGGTCGACCAGGCGATGCTGACCGGCATGCGCGTGACAGCGGAAATCAGAATGCCGCTCAGCCCCATGGCGATCGAAAGCGCCATCAGGCCCGATGCGGCCTCCGCCGGCGAAGCGCCGACACCGGCTAGCCCCTGCAGAACAACGGAAAAGGAACTGGCAAAACCGACAAAGGCGACCAGCAGCCCCATGAAAAGGCCCTGAAGGGAAAAATCTTTCAGCATTGGAATACCAGGCAACAAGCGACAAGGAGGATCAACAAAGATCAAATGCGCGCAGGCATTGCAAGGCTGGTAAT
Source organism: Martelella alba (assembly GCF_006516955.1). Classification (GTDB taxonomy): domain Bacteria; phylum Pseudomonadota; class Alphaproteobacteria; order Rhizobiales; family Rhizobiaceae; genus Martelella; species Martelella alba. The sequence goes on along the minus strand of NZ_VHLG01000003.1, from coordinate 379,589 downwards.
GTCAGAAGAGAGCAACCAGGCGTGGTTTTACCCAAAGCTATGGACCATCTTCTGTCCCGCCACGAAAAATCCCCCGCCCCTCAAGGGACGGGGGTTTGAATTCATACAGATGACCGAGGCACGCCTCAGAGATCAGCCTGGCTGGAAACAATCCGCGAAACGAGGCCGTAACCGATCGCTTCATCAGCGGAAAGCCAGTAGTCGCGATCCGTATCATGGGTGATCTTTTCAACCGTCTGGCCGGTTGCTTCAGCAAAGATCTTGTTCAGCCGCTCATTCATGCGAATGATCTCGCGCGCCTGGATCTCGATATCGGACGCCATGCCACGGGTACCGCCGGAGGGTTGATGCAGCAGGAAGCGGGTGTTCGGCAGGCAGATGCGACGCTCTTTCGGAACGCTGACATAGATCAGCGCGCCAGCCGAGGCGACCCAGCCCGAACCGATGATCGTGACCTTCGGCTTGATGAACTTGATCATGTCGTGGATCGAATCGCCCGATTCTACGTGACCGCCCGGCGAATTGACGAAAACGCGAATATCGTCGTCGCTGACGGCCGCCATGGCAACGAGCTGCGAGCAAACCCGCTGCGCCAGCTCCTGCGTGATCGGCCCATAGATGAAGATGGACCGCGACTTGAACAGATTGGCTTCCGCTTCCTTGCCCAGGGGCAGTTCAGTCTTCTTGTCGTCTTCGTCTTCGTCGTTCATGCGGCATCTCCGAAACTGAATGTTGCACTTCCCGACTTAATGCCTCCGGCGCGACAAAACAATTGCTGATGACAAAGGAATTTCGCACTGACGGGCCTGAGGGCTGCAAAAGCGCAACTGCGCGAATTTGCGTATGGACAGGACGGACGCCGGATCGCTAATCTTGGCTCCATAACCTTACTTAAGCCCGCATGGGCACGCATTGCCCCTGATGACCAATCAGGGTGCCCTGACAACAAAATGAGGGAACCATGTTCAAGCGCATCGCCTTGTCCGCACTCATCCTCGCCGCCGCCACGGCGCCGGCCTTTGCCCATCTCAACCCCGCAGAGCACGGCTCCTTCATGGCCGGTGTTTCGCATCCGCTCTTCGGCGCCGACCATATCCTGGCCATGGTCGCTGTCGGTATCTGGGCTTCGATGATCGGCGGACGGGCCATGCTGGCGGTTCCGGCAGCATTCGTCGCGACCATGGGGATCGGCTTTGCGCTGGCACTTTCCGGCGTCTACCTGCCCTTTGTCGAACCGGCAATCCTCGCTTCCGTCGTCGGCCTTGGCCTTTTGGTGGCGCTCGCCGTAAAGCTGCCGACGCCGGTTTCGGCCGCTGTGGTTGCTGTCTTTGCCCTATTCCATGGCTATGCCCATGGCTCCGAGCTTGGCGGTGCTGGCGCCATCCGCTTCGGCCTCGGCTTCATGGTTGGCACCGCCCTGCTTCACATTGCAGGCCTTGGCATCGGCATCGGCCTCAACCGCTTTGGCGGCACCACGCTTTCGCGCATTCTCGGCGGTGCAACGGCGCTTGCCGGCATTGCCATGATGGCGGCCTGAGCGACACCACCTTCCAGAAGAAAACGCCGTGCGGTTTTGCCGCGCGGCGTTTTTGATTCCGTACCCGTGTGTGAGACTCACCCACGCCCGCGATAGGGCTGAACGCCCTGATCCGGCAGACACACGCCTTCCGGCGGCGTGCCCGTCTGCCAGAAAACATCGATTGGGATGCCACCGCGCGGATACCAATAGGCGCCGATCCTCAGCCATTTCGGATCGAGCAATTCAACAATCCGCTTGGCGATATAGATCGAGCAATCCTCGTGAAAGGCACCGTGATTGCGGAACGAGGCGAGAAACAGTTTCAGCGACTTCGATTCCACCAGCCATTCGCCGGGAATGTAATCAATAACGATATGAGCGAAATCCGGCTGCCCCGTCATCGGGCAAAGCGAGGTGAATTCCGGCGCGGTGAAACGGACAACGAAATCCGTACCAGCCTGGCTGAACGGTACCTTCTCCATCACTGCATCTTCGGGATTTGCCGGTGCCTCTACGGCATGGCCGAGCTGGGAAAGCCCGGAAACATCTGTCTTGACCATGAGCTTGTCCTCTCAAGTTTCAATTGCAACAGCAGCGGCCATTTCTCCTGGAACGGCCCGGCCTAGCGCATCGGCTCGAAAATCGGGATCGACTTTCGAAAAGAACGATGCGTAGATTCACTAAAATAGAGCGTCTTGCTGCGTCCAAAAGGACGCCCGGTGATCTAGATCCGCACCCGCACGCCATGGGGCTTTACCCCTTCCGGCTCGACATGGATGGCCAGGCTTGCGCCAGGAATGGCCGTCTTGATGGCCGCCTCAAGCCGGTCGCAGATTTCATGTGCCTTGCCAACACTCATATCAATCGGCACGACGAGGTGAAAATCGATAAAGGCCGCAGGGCCGGCGCGCCGGGTTCTCAGGTCATGAACCCCGATCGACCCCTCCGCATTGGCGGCAATGGCCGCGCGGATATCGTCTTCTTCATCACCCGTCAGCGCACTATCCATCAACCCGCTCATCGAAGAGGAAATCACCTTCCAGCCTTCGAACAGGATGTTGGCAGCAACCAGAAGTGCCAGCAGCGGATCGAAGATCGGATAGCCGGTCGCCAGCGCCAGACCAAGGCCGATGACGACACCGACAGAGGTGACCACATCGGTGCGGATATGCTGCCCGTCGGCCACCAGCGCCGGAGAGCGGCGCTTGCGGCCTTCGGCAATCAGCAGATAGGCCCAGACCCCATTGATCACACTGGCGATGATATTCACGCCAAGACCGAGCGTGACGGATGTCGGCATGGTCGGGTGCGCCAGCTCTCCGACCGCTTCGCGCACGATCAGCAGCGCTGCGACGATAATGAAAACGCCCTCAAGCACCGCCGATACATATTCGGCCTTGTAGTGCCCGAACTGATGATCGTGATCGGCCGGCTTGGCGGCGTAGACGATGGCGATATAGGCAGCAATCGAAGCCACGACATTGACGATCGATTCCAGCGCATCAGACAGAAGTGCGACCGAACCGGTCAGCCAGTAGGCCAGGAATTTGATTGCAAAGACGGCCACGGCAATCGGAATACTGGCCAGCGCCAGCCGGCTGATTGTGCTTCTGCCAGTCTCTGTCATCTCTGTCTGCCTGATATTTTTCGATCGCTTCGCCGGCCCCTGTCCGGCGCGCCCGCTTATAGGCATAAAGGCGGCGAAGATGCAATTTCCGCCGCCTTCAATATCTCAATTTCTGCCTTTGGCGGTATTTAGAGGCCGACAGCCTTCCGCCCCGCGCTTGCCGTCTCATCTGCGGGCCGCGCCAGCCGCATCACCGCATTTTCGATGATGCGCATGCCGGCATCCCCGCCAAGGGTCATGATCGATTCCGGGTGGAACTGAACGGCGGCCACGGGTTCGCTTTCATGCTCGATCCCCATGACGATACCGTCATCGGTTTCTGCCGAGATCATGAATTCCTTCGGCAGGGCCACGGCATCGGCAAAGATCGAGTGATAGCGGCCGACCGTGATTTCCTTCGGCAGGCCGGCAAACAGCCGCCCCTGCTCCAGCACGCGGATGCGGGATGGCTTGCCATGCATGGGAACGGCGAGCTGGCGCAGCGAGCCGCCATAGGCTTCCGCCAGCGCCTGCAGGCCAAGGCAGACACCAAAGAGCGGAAGGCCGCGTGCGCGCGCCTTCCTGATCGTGGCCGCGCAGTCGAAATCCTTGGGCGACCCCGGTCCGGGCGAGAGCACAACGAGATCCGGATTGATCCGGTCAAGCGTTTCTTCAGCCACCGGAGAGCGTACGGTGGAAACCGTGGCGCCTGTCTGGCGCAGATAGTTGGCCAGCGTATGAACGAAGCTGTCTTCATGATCGACCAGCAGGATTTTCACACCCTCGCCCACACGGGCAACCGTGCGAACTGCTGGCGCCTCGCTCACCGTTTCCGCCTCGCGGATGGCGGCGAGCATCGCTGAGGCCTTCAGCTCCGTCTCGGCCTCTTCTTCCTTTGGATTGGAATCGTAAAGCAGCGTTGCACCGGCCCGCACGGAGGCAATGCCATCCTTCACCCGAATGGTCCTGAGCGTCAGACCGGTATTCATGTCGCCATTGAAGCCGACCATGCCTATCGCGCCGCCATACCATGCGCGTGGGCTCTTCTCGTGATTTTCAATGAAGCGCATCGCCCAAAGCTTCGGTGCGCCAGTGACGGTCACAGCCCAGGCATGGCTCAAAAAGGCGTCAAACGCGTCCATATCGGGCCGCAAACGCCCTTCGATATGATCAACGGTATGGATCAGCCGTGAATACATTTCAATCTGGCGACGGCCGATAACCTTGACCGATCCTGGCTCGCAGACGCGGCTCTTGTCGTTACGGTCCACATCCGAGCACATGGTCAGCTCGGATTCATCCTTGACCGAGTTCAGAAGTTTCAGGATCTGCTGGCTGTCGGCAATCGGATCCTCGCCGCGCTTGATGGTGCCGGAAATCGGGCAGGTCTCGACCCGGCGCCCGGTCACCCGGACAAACATTTCCGGCGACGCGCCGATCAGATATTCCTGATTGCCCAGATTGATGAAGAAGGAATAGGGCGAGGGATTGGTCGATTTCAGCCGTTTGGAAATCGCCGATGGTTTCGACGTGCAGCGCTCCATGAACTGCTGGCCGGGCACGACCTCGAAGAGATCGCCACGCACGAAGCTTTCCTTGGCCTTGACCACCAGTTCGGCATATTCGCCCGGTCGATGATCGCCGCGCGGCGGAACGCTGTTTGAAGAGTGAAACGGATTTGCGGCGATTTCGCCGTCCTTGCCGGCCGTCGCCAGACCGTCCTTCTTGAACTCATACCGGTCGATCCAGGCCTTGGCAGCATGATTGTCGACCATCATCACTTCGTCAGGCAGATAAAGCACCATGTCGCGCTGATCCGACGGGCGTTCAAGCTTGAGTGTGATGGCATCAAACTGGAAGGCCAGATCATAGCCAAATGCCCCGTAAAGCCCGAGGCTTGCATCCTCTTCCGAATAGAAAAGCTCAACAATCGCCCGCAATACGGTGAAAACGGTGGGCGCCTTGGAGCGCTCTTCCTCGGTAAACTGACGGTCAGGATCGGCAACCTTGAGATCGATACGGCGCGCGCTCGTGCCGGTGATCGTCACCGCATCCAGCGCCTCCACAACCGGTGCAATCATGCCAAGCAGCGCTTCGCCGCGGCCATTGAAGGCCTCAAGCCACATGGTCCGCCCGAGACAGGACACAGCCACCGGTGGATCGATCACCGCCGTATCCCAGCGGGTGTAGCGACCAGGATATTCATAATTGGACGACAGGACCACGCCGCGCCGCTCATCCAGCCGCTCGATATAGTTGGAAACCGCGCTGCCATAGGGCACGTAACGCCGCGTGCGGGTGATCTCCACGTCACCTTTGGTCAGATAGCTTTCCCCGCTCTCGGGCTTTTCAAGGCTCATTTGCTCCACCTCGTCTTTCGGGCCGGGTCTTAGGCCGGTTCCCGCCAATTGCTCCCTGCCCCGCCATAAGGCAGCCCGAAATACAAAAAAGCCGCCTCAGTTCTTGGGCGGCTTATCCTGATCAAATCGACATGCGTGATCGTGGCCGCTCTAGCGTACCCACCACCACTTTGCAATGTTCGCGTTTGTCATCATGGGCGTTTTGTACCTCAGCCTTTCAGACGTGGCAAGACCAAATAGAATGGCTTTGGTGAATGAAAAAGAGCGGCCGGAGCCGCCCTCAGGCTGCTGGCAAAGCCTAGCCCCTTCTCTAACGTCATGCCTGTGCTTGTCACAGGCATCCAGCCGACGCGCGTCCGCGCGGCGAAAGGTTCTCCTTATTCAAATCCTTAAGAGTATGGATCCCCGTGACGAGCACGGGGATGACGACGGAGGGGGCGGCCATTCCACCCCGAGCAGGCAATCTGAACGACTTTGCCAGCAATCTGAAGGGCGGCCGGAGCCGCCCTTCGTTCAAAGCCATTGCGAGCGTCCTCAGAAGGTTTGCGTCAGGGTGATGCGGAAGGAGCGGCCCGTCTCTGAATAATAGGTCTTGGGCTGGGTCAGCGTCGTCTCCTGCCAGTCGAGCGAATCGTAATAGGTCTGGTCAAACACGTTGAAGACGCCGGCCTGAATCTTGAAACCATTGAGCTGTTCCGGTGCCCACCAGGCGGTCAGATCAACAACGCCATAACCCGGCCAGGCATAGCTGGCATCGGAGTGCTCCGACACGGCGGCCTGCAGCACCCAATTGGCATTGGCGCCCCAGGTCTCGTTATTATAGCCGCCACCGAGAATGGCCTTCAGCGGCGCGACCGAAGACAGGAACTCATTGGTTTCCATGTTCCAGCCACGCGCAAAGGCCAGCGACGAGCGGACACTGAAGTCATTTTCGAACTGCTTCTGCGCCGAGAGCTCAAGACCGGCAATCTGAACATTCTCGATATTCACATTCTGATAGACGAACATGTAATCCGAGGGATCCAGGCCGAGCGCGGAGATCTCGCTGTCAGAGAGCGTCTCGGTATCGATGAAATTGTGGTAGCGGTTGTAGAAGGCCGAGATCCGGCCACCGAACAGATCGTCGCCGAAATTCGATCCCAGCTCGAAGCCCCAGCTGGTTTCCGGCTTCAGGTCCGGATTGCCGATCGACAGATAGCTGCCCGGCGAACCATAGGCCATATAGAGTTCCGGCGTGGTCGGCGCGCGGAAGGCGGTGGAGAACTGGCCGTAGAGCTGGACGTCCGGTGTCAGATCATAGGTTGCCAGAAGCTTCGGAGAGACATGGACGCCGTTCTGCGCGCTGGGCATGCCATAGGTCTCGTACATCGGGTTGTTTTCGTAGGCTGCGGTATCCTGCGGTTCGCGCCAGTAAGCGTCGAGGCGGACGCCGGGCGTCAGTGCGAAGCCGCTGTCACCGAAGACGATCTCATCCTGCGCAAAGAGACCGAGGTCGTAGGAATCCACCTCCGGCGTATCAGCCTGATTGTTGTGGTAGTAATTGCAGGCATAGGAATAGGTGACATCGCAGCTGTCATAGCCGGATGAATATTGCTGGGTGTTGGCGTAATTGAAGGAACCGCCGACCGTAATGTTATGCTGGAAATTGCCTGCATCAATGGTGTTTTCCGCCCAGCCATTGAAGCCGAAATCATTTTCCGTGATCTTCGACTGGCGGCCATAGGCACCGGCCGGCGATGTCAGACGGGTGCCGCCCGTGCCGCTGATGCGCTGGTTACGCTGCCAGTACAGCGTGGCCCAGGCCGCATCAATCCAGCCATCGGTGGAAAAGGCATCGTAGGAATAATCGAGCGAGACGCGGTCACGATGGCTGTCCTCCGATCCGTTCCAGTCGCCGGGCTTGTAGGTCGAGCCCTGCGCTGTCATTAGATCGATGTCATTGTCGTAATCATAGCGCTCAAAGGTCAGACCGATGGTCGTGGCATCGTCAACCTGCTGCTTCAGCTTGAAGAGGAAGTTATCCTCGTCATAATTGGCCGGATTGGCCTCGGAGCGCGTCGCGCCTGTTCCGCCGACGGTGCCCTGATTTTCCGTCTCATGACCGGTCGTATAGATACCCTGGAACAGGATTGAAGTGCCCTGCTTGCCCTGAGCGGCAATGGCGGCGTCAGTCTTCAGCGAGCGATCGGCGCTGTCATAGGTCATCTTCAACCGTCCGCCCCAGCTCTTGCCGGGTTCCAGCAGGTCTTCCGGCTGAAGCGTGGAAAGCACCATCGCGCCCCCCATGGCGCCGCTTCCGGCGCGGCTGGAATCGGAGCCGCGCACGATATCGACATTGGCGACCGCATTGAAATCAAAGCTGTCGACGCCACCGCCGGAACCGGAACGCGCGCCGGGATCAAGATAGGGAATCGGAATGCCGTCAATTGTTGTCAGAACGCGCGGTCCCTGAAGACCGCGAATGTTGATAGATCCCCCCTCATCGCCGGCAAAGGCAACGCCGGGAATCAGCATATTGCCCAGATCATCAACCGACTGGATCTCATAACGGTCAAGCTCTGCAGCCGTGACATCGACGGCCAGAGGCGTATCGGCAACACCGCTGGCATCACCATTGTTTGCCGACGTTGTCGTCACCGTGACGGGTTCAAGCACAGTGAAGTCGCCGTCAGCATCCGTGCCCGTGGCCGTACTGTCCTGAGACCAGGCCGGCATTGCCGTCATGAGCGTTGCGAGTGCCGTGGCACCCAAAAAGGCCTTACGAAATGTCCCCATTCGCATCACCAAATCCTTCGCTTTGAAAAGCGCCTGGCTGGCTGGAAGGGAAGCCCCCTATCTGGCTGGCTTGGCTGAACACCGGCGCCTTTCTGAGGGCCGGAACAATCTCTGTATGAATGGCGTTAAAAAACATGAGTATTTTTGTCAATATATGTAAACCTGATTTCTGTCATCTTTTAGTCAAGTTTTCGTGGAGAGGCATTCTGACCGACCGATCGCGACGGCCGACAGCTTGTCGCGCCGAGAGCATCTGGCGCCTGGCGGGTATCGTCCGGCGCGCTTGCGGGCAGGTCTGTGCAAGAAAGAGTGAATTTCAACGCGTTCGAACTTGATTTTCACGCTCATCAATCGTCAAATTCGAATAAGTTGTGATGATTTGAAATCAGCACGCTTATTTTGATCATGCCGGAGGCGGCATCAAACCCCGTTTGAATGCGGTTCAGCGATATTTTGCGCGGAACAGGGGAAAAGCTGCAATGACGGGGAAATGATTTTCGCAAAACTATAATTCGAAACGTCAGATTCATACTTTTGGAATTTATAGCATGACAGCTCTAACATATGATTCTGCCAGATGGCAGGAAAGCGTTCCAGTCCTGAAATGACCATGCCAGAAACAGAGCGCCAGCCCCGGCTTCAGGCCAGGCTTCGCGCGAGCCAGAATATGGATGAATTTGCCGATATCATTACGACGGTGACGACTGCATTCGGCTTCAGCCATTACTGTCTTCTGGACTTGCCGACACCCAATGCAAGCCGGCTTGCGCCCTTCATTCACCTCACCTCAATTCCGGATGCGTTTCTCTCAGCCTATGACCGCCGCAACCTGCTCGCACATTCGGCGATCGCACGCACGTCACAGCCCTCGCTCATGCCGGTGCAGTGGCGCTTGTCACAGAATGGCGACCAGCTTTCTCCGGCAGCCGGTTATTACGCCCGGCTCCTGTCCGCATTCGGCATTACCATGGGGATGGGCTTCACTTTCACCGCACTCGATCACGGACGGCTGGGACTTTATTTCGTCGGCAATCGCCTGGAGCTGGCGCAGTCAGAGCTTAATGAACTTGGCATGGTCGCGCTGAAGGTCTTTTCGTCCTTCGAACGCTTGCGTCATGAAGGTTTTGATTGCTCGCAACCGCTATCTGCGCGCGAAACGGAGGTCGCCAGCTGGACCGCCGAGGGCAAGACCTCGGCCGAGATCGGCCAGATCCTCGGCCTTTCCGAACATACGATCAATGCCTATCTCGGCAACGCCATCCGCAAGCTAGACTGCGTCAATCGCGTGCAGATGGTGGCAAAGGCTATTCGCTGTGGACTGATCCGATAAGACATTTCTACCGGTCCAGCACAGCGCGGATCTCGACGAGATTCGAGCGCACCCTCAGGATATAAAAGCCCATGGTTGCCAGATGCGTCGGCATGATCCAGCCATCTTCCCGGCCGTTGGAAATGATCGCAGGCTGAATGGCAAGCGCTGCACGGAACTGATCCAGGGTTTCGCTCCACAAGGCCGTCAGATCACGCTGCGCGATCACCTGTGAAAAGTCGGCACCCGTTGCAGCGAGAATGCCGTAATAGCCGTAGAGCTGGCCATAAGCGAACCAGAAACGGTCATCGGCCCTGGTATCGAACCAGCCGCCATTGTGGTTTTCGGAGCGCTCGCGCAAAATTGCCGAGGTTCCGCCAAGGTCATTGGCGATGCGGTCAACAAACTGGCTCAGATTGTCGGCGCGCGCATCAAACACCGTGTTACAGCCGGAAAGTTCAGTATTGAAGCGATCAAGGCTCTTGACCGCCGAACGATAAAAGCTTGGCGTCGGGGTTTTGAACCCGAAGGGATGCAGGCCGAAATACCAGGAATATTCATCATATTGCAGATTGCCGCGCGCATCCTGGAGGTTGTTGTCGACACCTGATGTGCCGCGCACGCGTCCGAGTGTATCGACCAGTTCAACCGTTGAGCGCCGGACCGCCTGATTGACGCCACGCTGAAAAGCCGCCTTGTTGTCGAAAAATGGCGTCTTGTCCCAGTTGAGCCCGAAAAAACCCATCCGATAGGCAAGTGTGGAGGAGATCCAACTGTTCTGATTGACATTCATATCCACCAGATCGGCAAGCACGCTGACGAGGGCGGATGACTGGCAGCTGGCGGCGGCACCATCGCCGGAGGCTGGCAGACTGGCACCGGCGGGCGCTGTGCGCTCACTGAGCTGATAGCCATCAACATAATCGGGGTTGAAGCCATACCAGATCTCGGTTCGCCAGAAGAATGTGCCATAAAACAGCACCAGTACCAGCACAAAAACACCGAGTCCAGACTTGATGATCAGGCCACGCCGCCCGGAGGCACCACCTGCCGCCCCGAAGGGCCAGACCACGGCCGCGACCAGAAGCGCACCGATACGCCGAAAAAAAGCGACCACCCGTTTCATCGCATCTTTGAGAAATTCCGGCATGGCCCACTCCTTGATCCGCCCCTTGACGCATGTACCGGCGATTGCCGTACCATGCCCGCTTTTCAGATAGGGTCACTACCCGCCGGGTTCAATTCTGCATCGCCGCAAACACGCATCGAGACGACAGAAATAGAACACAATCCACGCTCAGCCCGTGACAACACCGGGAGAAAACCGAAGAGGCTCTGCCACTGCGGCGCGACGGACATGTCAACAGGAACAGCCCCGCCAATGACGACAGGCCCGGCATAGGCCGGGCCTGCAATCCGTAGAGTGCCGCGCATCGTGCTTTCCGAAAGTCGATTCCGATTTTCGGGCCGATGCTGTAGCCGCCGCTTAGAGCTTGACGCGGCCTTTGACCAGTTGGTCCTCCCAGGCAAGCGCATGTTTGACGATCGTATCGAGGTCGTCATATTGCGGCTCCCAGCCGAGCAGCGCACGCACCCGAGAACTATCCGCGACCAGTGATGGCGGATCGCCCGCGCGGCGTTCGGCGAGATCAACGCGGAAATCGACACCGGAAACACGCTTGATCGCATTGACCACTTCCAGCACGGAGAAACCGTGACCATAGCCGCAATTGGCGACGAAATTCTCGCCGCCATTGAGAAGATGCATCAGCGCCTTCACATGCGCATCGATCAGATCGGTGACGTGAATATAATCGCGCAGGCAGGTGCCATCCGGGGTCGGGTAATCCGTCCCGAAAATCTGCATGCGATTGCGCCGGCCGGTCGCGGCCTGCGCGGCGATCTCGATCAGATGGGTCGCATGTTCGCGGGTTTCACCGGTGCGGCCTTTCGGGTCCGCGCCAGCGACGTTGAAATAGCGGAGCGCCGCATATTTCAGCCCATAGGCCGTTGCACTGTCGCGCAGCATGACTTCGGTCATCAGCTTCGACCAGCCATAGGGCGAGACCGGCTGCAGGTTCTGCCCCTCATCAAGGATATCCGCCCCCGGTTCGCCGTAGACAGCTGCCGTGGAAGAAAACAGAAAAGCCTGGATCTTGGCCTCGACAGCCGCCTCGATCAGCGCCCGCGATCGGACGGTGTTGTTCTCGTAATAGGTCAGCGGATCGGAGACCGAATCCGACACGACAATAGATCCGGCAAAATGGGCGATCGCCACAATGCCTTCATCGGCAATCAGTTTCGCAATCAGCTTTTTGTCAGCAATATCGCCCTGAACCAGCTTGGCCGCCTCGGGAACCAGTTCCTTGTGACCGGTTGAAAGGTCATCGATCACCACGACCTTTTCGCCGCGATCCACCAGCGCATGTGACATGTGTGAACCGACATAGCCGGCACCGCCCGTTACCAGAATGGCCATTTCTCAACTCCTTTCCGGCATCTCATGCATTTAGCCGAGCGCCGATAATCAAAAAACAAATTGCTGCGCTCTCAATCCGCCGAAATCCCCGTCGGCGCGAGCGAGAATGCAATGGAAAGCGGTGCCTGTGAAGACACCCGATAGGGCGGATGTACCGGCGCGCCCCAGCTGTCATCGCCACCGACACCCATCTGTTTTGCCGCAACCGTCACAACCGTGCGATAGACCGGCGGAAGTTCTTCGACACGCAACGCATTTTCCAGTTCCATCGGCGCATAATGCAAAGCATTGAATTCGAAGGGCTCGGCCTCCGTTGCAAATCTCAGCCCCCTGCCCCTTGCATCCAGAACTTCGGCGAAGCGAACGCCCATGCGGTTGCCCGCCTCCTGCGGCACCAGATAGGCAGGAAGATTATCGGCAACGCGCTTTTCAAAAATGCCGAGCCGTGCGCCTTTGGCGCGGTCGGCATAATTTTCCTCCGGGCCGAGACCATAATAGCGGAACCGGTCGAAGCTCTTGTCCATGGTGAATTGCAGGCCGAAGATCGGCAATTCCGGCAGGCCTTCAGCGCCCGGATAATGCGCCTCGACATGGACCAACCCGTCGCGGCCGACACGGTATGTCACGCTCGGTTCAACAGGAAGGCCAGGCAGTGCGAAACGGTAGGTCACCGTCGGCTCATTGGCCTCGGCATCGATCTCGACAGCGGCAATCTTCTGATAAAGCGTTGCCGTCTGCCATACGCCCAGTTCGAAACCATGCTTGCGGCCGCGATCATTATCCGTCATGGCGCGCCAGAAGGTCAGGCGCGGCGGGCGGCGGATGAATTCCAGCGTTCCGACTGTCAGCGAGGAAAGCCCGCCATAGACCTGGGCAAACATCGCGGTGAAGCCCGGAGCCTGAACGCCGAGATTGAGATCGCCACGGATAACGCGCAGATTGGCGCCCGCTCTGGCGCCAGACTTTGCGGCGAGCGCACCGGACAGGACCGCTTCGCCAAAGGCAACCTCATGGCCGGCACCGGCCCAGAGTGTATCGGCTTTCAGGCAGAGTGCTGTCTGCAGCACATATTCGCCGGGCTGCGTCCTGTCGGGAAGCGACAGCGGCACGAAAGCTGTCTCACCGGGCGCGATATCAACAACGGTCGCCCCCGTGAAGACCACCACGCCATCGCGCATCAGCGTGTAGCGCAGCGCAAAATCTGCCGTCGAAACAAACAGGTTCTTGTTGCGGATCGTCACGCCGCCGGCCTCCGGCGTCAGATCGGCATTTTGATAGAGGTATTTGACCTCCTGCACCTTCGGCGTCAGTTCACGGAAAGCGGTGACGATGCCGTCAGCGCAGAATTCGTAATCCGACGGCCGGTCGCCGAAATCGCCGCCATAGGCGAGCAACGGCTTGCCATCCTCACCGGTAACCGCGATCGCCTGGTCGATATAATCCCAGATGAAGCCGCCCTGATAGAGTTCATACTTGTCGACGAGATCGGTGTAGAGATGCATGCCGCCACAGGAATTGCCCATGGCATGCATGTATTCGCAGAGGATGAAGGGCTTTTGCGGATCATCCTGCAAAAAGGCCTCAACCTCCTGCGGCTTGGCATACATCCGGCTTTCCATATCGGAGGTATCGTTATAGCGACGATCCTGGAACACGCCCTCGTAATGGACGAGGCGCGAGGGATCGCGCGAGCGGAAGAACTCCGACATCTCATAGAGCGTCTTGCCGCCGAAGCTTTCATTGCCGCAGGACCAGATCAGGATCGAGGCGTGGTTCTTGTCACGCTCGAGCATGGATTTCGCCCGGTCAAGCACGCAGTCGCGCCATTCCGGCAGCCCATCCGGCACCACCCAGTCCGGCAGCACCTTGCCATCCTTCTGCCAGGAGCCGTGGCTTTCCAGATTGGTCTCGTCGATCAGGTAGAGCCCATATTCATCGCAAAGCCGGTAGAAGACCGACTGATTGGGATAATGACAGGTCCGAACGGCATTGATGTTATGCGCCTTGAAGAATTTCACGTCCCACAGCATCTGCTCATAGGTCACCGCACGGCCGCGATAGGCATCGAAATCGTGGCGGTTGATGCCGTTGAAGATGATGCGCTTGCCGTTCAGATGCATGATCTTGTCGATCATCTCGAAACGGCGGAAGCCGACGGCTTGCGGCACGACTTCGCTGACACGGCCCGCCTTGTCCTTCAGCGTGATCACCAGCCGGTAGAGGTTCGGCACTTCGGCGCTCCAAAGAGCCGGCTGGTCAATGGCAAAGGCAAGATCCATTTCGGATGCAGCCGCAAAATCCTCAGGCGCAACCACCACATTGCCGGTCGCATCGGCAAGCGCGACGGTAACAACACCTGAAGCCCCGGCAAGCTTCAGCCGCAGCTTCAGCGTTGCGGCAGAAAAATCATCCGTGAGATCGGTGGTGACGAAAAGGTCATCAAGATGCAGAGCGGGCTGGTTTTCGATCCAGACCTCGCGGAAAATACCGGTCAGACGCCAGAAATCCTGATCCTCGATCCAGCTGGCGGAGGAGCGCTGAAACACCTGCACAGCCAGCCGGTTTTCACCCTTCTCGACGAGATCGGTGATATCAAACCGCGACGGCGTGAAACTGTCTTCGCCATAGCCGACAAAGACTCCGTTGAGCCAGACATAAAAGGCTGTCTCGACACCATCAAAGGTCAGAACCACACGACCGTCATCGGCTTTGCCGGCAAAGGTGAAATCACGGATATAGGAGCCGACAAGATTATCCTCCGGGATCGCCGGCGGCCGGATATCGGCAACGCCGTCCCAGGGATATTGCGTGTTCACATATTGATTGTAACCATGGCCCTGAAGCTGGATATAGCCGGGAACCTCTATCCGCCCCCAGCCACTCGCATCAAAATCACGCGCATGGAAACCTGCGGGACGTTCGGCGATCTTTGCGTCCGCCCTGAACGCCCATTCACCGTTCAGGCTCTGACGGAAAAGCGAAAGACCGCTCTCAGCCGCCTTTGCATCGGGATAGGCGATATGATCGGAAACAGCATCGAGACGGTTGACGGCGAAGACGCGCGGATCGGCGAGCCAGCCGAGATCGGGTTCAGCAATCATCATGTTACCTTTTGCCCGGAGCCGGGCGGCATGAAGGATCATCAGGGATCGGCGCCGGTCATCCCGGCGCCTACATGTCTTACTCAGCGAGATAGTGGATCTCTGGCAGCGCCCGCAGACGCTCGGCCGCCTGTTCGGCGGTGATGTCGCGCTGCGGTCCGCCCAGCATCTCGAAGCCGACCATGAATTTCTTCACCGTCGCCGATCTCAGGAGCGGCGGGTAGAAATGGGCGTGCAGGATCCATTCGTCGTGCTCTTCACCATCGGTCGGGCGCTGGTGGAAGCCCATCGAATAGGGAAAGGAGGTCTTGAACAGGTTATCGTAGCGAATTGTCACCTTGGACAGGGCTTCGGCGAGATCCCGGCGTTCCGACGGCTCCATCTCGTCCATCGAACGGATATGCCGCTTTGGCAGCACCATGGTCTCGAACGGCCAGATCGCCCAATAGGGCACCAGCACGACAAAGGTGTCGTTTTCGAACAGGATGCGCTCGCCAAGCTTCAGCTCCTGTTCAAGATAATCGAGCAGCAGCGGATGGCCATGTTTTTCATAATAGGCCAGCTGGTTGCGGCCTTCCTTTTCCGGCTCGTTCGGAACGTGGCGGCTGGCCCAGATCTGGCCATGCGGATGCGGGTTGGAGCAGCCCATCATCGCGCCGCGATTTTCGAAGATCTGCACATGGGTGATGTCGTCCATCGCCCCCAGCTCTTCATATTGCGCCACCCATTCATTAACGACATGGACGATGTCATCAACGGCCATGCGTGCCAGCGTCAGGTCATGGCGCGGCGAGAAGCAGAGCACCCGGCCGATGCCGCTTTCGCCCTCGGCCAGGAGCAGGCCGTCTTCGAAACGCTCGTCAGGCGCATCGGTGGTCAGCGCGGGAAAATCGTTCTCGAACACAAATGTGTGCTGGTAGTCCGGGTTTACCTCGCCATTGATGCGGGTATTGCGGGCGCAGAGATAACAATCGGGATCATGCGCCAGCATGGAGGGACGCACGGGATCTTCCACCTGTCCCTGCCAGGGGCGCTTGGCTCGTTGCGGCGAGACCAAGATCCACTCCCCGGTCAAGGGGTTGAAGCGGCGGTGCGGGTGATCGGCGAAGGTGTTCATGGGATGCTCCTTCCTTTCCGGTGTCGTCTCAGGCCTTGTTCAGCACCGAGACACCGGCCTGCGGTGCACAGGCAAAGATCGGCGACTTCAGCCCGGTCGCCTTTTCATATTCAGCCGCAACATTTTCGATGAAGTCATCGACATGTTCGGCCTCGACAAGGCTGACCGTGCAGCCGCCGAAACCGCCGCCGGTCATGCGTGAGCCATAGACACCCGTCTGCCGCTGGCCGATCTCGACCAGAATATCGACCTCCGGGCAGGAGATTTCGTAGTCATCGCGCATGGAGGCATGCGACGCATTCATCAACCGGCCGAAGGTCTTCAGATCCCCATGCTCCAGCGCATCAGCGGCATCGAGTACGCGTTCGTTCTCGCTGATAATATGCCTGCAGCGGCGATAGGTCACCTCCGGCAGAAAGTCGCGGTTTTCGTCCAGATCCTCGATCGTCACATCGCGCAATGCGGCGATTTCACCAAGGGCGGGACGCAGAAGGCGTACCCCCTCCTCACAGCTTTCGCGGCGCTTGTTATATTCGCCGCCGGCAAGGGCGTGATGGACCATGGAATTGGCAACGACGATGCGTGCCTTCGGATCGATCGGCACGGAACGGGTGGCAAGCGAGCGGCAGTCGATCATCAGCGCATGATCATGCACGCCATTGCAGGAGATGAACTGGTCCATGATGCCGCAGCGCATGCCGACATATTCATTTTCCGCCTTCTGGCAGATCTTGGCGAGCTCGACCGTGTCAACATCTTCGCCGATCAGCGACAGCAGCGCAAATCCGGTCACAACCTCAAAGGCCGCCGATGATGACAGGCCCGAGCCGACCGGTACGGATGAGGAAACGGCAATATCGATGCCCCGTATCGGTTTGCCAGCTTCTTTCAGCTTCACGGCAACACCAAAGGCATAATCGGTCCAGTTGCCAAGCGGCTGGGGCGCGGGATCGGAAAGATCGAAACTGGCGCTTTCGCCATTGTTCAGCGAGAACAGGCGGATTTTGTCCGTGCCGTTGAGCGCGGCGGCGGCCTCTGCCTCATATTCAAGCGCTGCCGGCATGACGAAACCGTCATTGTAATCGGTATGTTCACCGATCAGGTTCACCCGACCCGGCGCGCGGTAATAGGACGGCACGCCGCCAAATTGACGGGCAAATTCTTCGCCAAGACTGGACATCGCTCAACTCCCTGAATGCATGTAACGGATGACCGATGCAACAACGCCATGAACCTTGCGGCCGGCGTGTCAGCGGTATTTCCTCCCCGTTTCGACATGCGATGCGAAACGATTAGGTTTGTAGCAGGAAGAAGCCCCGGCCGAAAGGCCGGAGCTACCAAGGATCACAAGGATCGATCAGTTTTTGTTCAGCACCTGCTGAACGCCGTCATTCATTTCCTTCAGCCCATCTTCGACCGAAATATTGTCGGTCATGATCGAGTCATGGGCACGGTTGAGCACGACTTCGATATCGGCGGCCTTGAGGTTGACCGGCATTTCCAGATAGCTCTTGACGGTCTTGAGCGCGCCCTTGGACGTGTCGTCCTGCGGGAAGCCGTCCTTGGCAGCGATGGCAGCCAGAACCTCATCACTCGAAATCGCCGGCAGCGTGCCGGTTTCAGCCATCACCTTGGCGCCCTCGGGACCGGCAACGAAGTTGGCGAACTTCAACGCTGCATCCTGATGCTTGGAGTTGGCAGCCACACCAATGGAGGTGATGGTTGCCGCCGTGGTGCCGGCTTCAACGCCATCCATATGCGGATAGCGGGCAATACCCCAGTTCTTGGCAAGCGATTCACCCGATTGGACCTTGGCGATTTGCGTGCCGATAAACCAGCTGCCCATGGGGAGCATGGCAACCGTGCCGTTGTAGAACGGACCGGAATAATGGGTATTGGTCGTCTTCAGCGACGCGTAGGACGGCACGGCCTGATCATTCTGCAAGCCCAGAACCATGTCGTAGCAGGGCTTCAGGAAGTCGTAAGAGCCGCCATCCAGCGTGTGCTGGCCATCCATGATGCAGGGCAGTTCAACCGTCGAACGCCAGGTATGGAACAACGCACCATAGGTCTTGTTGGCACCGAAGCCGGAGGAAAGCGCGCGGGCCTTGTCGGCAAATTCCGACCAGGTCATGTCATTGGTCGGATAGTCGACCCCGGCAGCATCGAACAGATCCTTGTTGTAATAGAGGATCCAGACGTCGGAACGGAATGGCAGGGCGTAGATATTGCCGTCCACTGTCAGAGCTTCGATCAGACCGCCATAGGCCGCAGTGTCAATCCCGGCGCTCTTGATATCGTCGCCGAGCGGCAGCAGCGAATTGGTGCGCACCATATTGGCATAGCTCGGAATATCCTTGACCTGAACCACGTCGAGATCGGAGCCCCCACCGGAAAGCTGGGTCATCAGCATGGTGGTATAGTCGCTTGAGCCGAGATCGGTATGTTCAACCTTGATATCGGGATATTTGGCTTCAAAAGCATCAATCAGCGGCTGGTAATAGGCCGTGGCGTCCCAGTCCCACAGCGCCCAGTTGATGGTCGTCGTATCGTCCGCATGGGCGGCGATCGGCATCAGGCCAACCGTGGCCAGAAGCATTGCCTTCACAATATTACGCATAATATCTCCTCCGATCAGTTGCGCATCTGCGCCGTTGCAGGATCATTCGCGCCGTGATCGGGCCCCGTCACTCCGGCGAGGCTAAGCGCGAAATCGCTCGCCCTGAACGCTGTGAATGTCATCACCAGCGAGCCCAGGGAAAAGTTGAAGACCACCGGCATGAAGACCGAGGCCGGATAGAAAATGATGTGGGCGACCCAGAGGACCGCAACGACGGCCAGACCGCCAAGGATCGGCAGCGGCCGCGCCAGAACCGCCATCAGCGCGGCTTTCAGAAGCGGCGCCCCGCGCATTTCACTGCGCACCATCAGCACGAAATAGACCGAGGCCGTCATCGCCGTGACAATCACGACGCTGGCACCGATGGCGACGGGAATGGCAAAGGCGAGATTGTGCCGGGCCATCTGCGCATAGATGTAGACGGCATAGCCGGACAGGCCGAGCACGGCAGCAAAGGCGAGCCCCGCAACCGTGGCGGCTCGGAAATACTGGCGAAAGGCACGCCAGAAATCACGCCAGAGATAGACATTCTCATCCTGAACCATCAGCACCGTGATCCGGGTGGCAGCCGCAAAAGCTGCCGGAATGGTGACGAGCGGGATCGACAGGACCAGCAGCATCACATTGAGCTTGAACAGGTCCCATGCCTCACGGAAGAGGACAAAGAAGAACAGCGCAAGCCCTTTCTTCTTCGGCGCATTCTTGGGAATGCCCGGCCCCTCCCGCATCATCCAGTTCGTCATCCAGTTCATGATCGGCGCCTCCCTTGCGCTGACCTTATCAGTAAAGGATCGACTTCTCGGTTTCCTTGTCGAAGAGATGCGGATTGGCGAGATCGGCAATCAGGGTGACATTTTCGCCATCGGTCGCGGTGCAGCGCGGCGAGACCTTGGCGATCAGATCGACGCCATGAGCTGACATGTTGAGGTGGATTTCAGATCCCATCGGCTCGGCCAGATCGATCAGCGCCGAAAACGGCGTCGTCAGTTCCGGAGCGATGTCATAGGGCTGGGCCTCGTGGAAGTTTTCCGGGCGGATGCCGAGCACCACTTCGCGCCCCTCATAGGGGGTGAGCCGGTCATGCTTGTCGCCAAGAACCAGCGGGAATTCGGTATCGTGGAAGATGCCGACCCAGTCGTCGCCGTTTTTCTTGACCGTGATCGTGAACATGTTCATCTGCGGCGCACCGATAAAGCCGGCGACGAACATGTTGATCGGGTGGTCGTAAAGCATCTGCGGCGTATCGACCTGCTGAATATAGCCATCCTTCATTACCACGATCCGGTCGGCCATGGTCATGGCTTCCACTTGGTCATGGGTCACATAGATGAAGGTTGAATCGAGCTGGCGGTGCAGCTTGGTGATCGCTGTGCGCATCGAGCCGCGCAGCTTGGCGTCGAGGTTCGACAGCGGCTCATCAAGCAGGAAGACCTCCGGATTGCGCACCATGGCGCGGCCAAGGGCGACACGCTGGCGCTGACCGCCGGAAAGCGCCTTCGGCTTGCGGTTCAAAAGATGCTCGATATCGAGCGTCTTGGCCGTCTCGCGCACTTTCTTGTCGATCTCGGCTTCCGGCGCTTTTCTCAGCTGCAGGCCGAAGGCCATGTTCTTGTAGACCGTCATATGCGGATAAAGCGCATAGTTCTGGAACACCATGGCGATGTCGCGCTCTTTCGATGGCACGTCGTTGACAAGGTCTTCACCGATATAAAGCTCACCGCCGGAGATTTCCTCCAGGCCGGCGATCATACGCAAGGTCGTCGACTTGCCGCAGCCCGACGGGCCAACCAGAATGATGAATTCCTTGTCGGCGATCTCCAGATCGATGTCATGGACGACCGTGAGCGCGCCATAGGTCTTGTTGATTTTCTTAAGCGAGATACCGGACATTATCCATTCCTCCCAAATCTCATAGCGGCGCCCCTCACCAGTAGGATGACCAGTTGCGCGACAGGCGCATCAGCGCTTCGAGATAGTAGTAATCGCCCCAGGAGACGCATTCATCGACGCCTTCCGGTGTGCAGTTGTTGAAGGGGGTTTTCTTCGAATAGGTGCCGTGCAGCACCAGGCCGTTGGAGATCTTCGGATCCTTCACGGCATAGATATCAACGAGGCTCTTCATGAAGCGCCGGGCGAGATCGCGATATTCTTCCGCCGCCGCGCCGCCGACGATATCGGCCATCTCGCAAAGCCCGCAGGCGACAATCGCAGCCGACGATGAATCGCGCGGTTCGTCATCGCCATCGGTGAAGATCTGATCCCAGAACGGCACCATGTCCTTCGGCAGACGCGTCATGAAGAAGGCGAGCGCCTTGCCGAACATCTCCAGATATTCAGGCTTCGGATCATGGCGATAGGAGAGCGCCAGCCCGTAGATCGCCCAGGCCTGGCCGCGCGCCCAGTTGCTGTCATCGCGATAGCCCTGTTGCGTTGCGCCGCGCACAGGACCGCCGGTAACCGGATCCATGAAGAAGGTATGGAAGGTCGAGCCATCCGGACGGAAGGAATTGGCCAGCGTCGTTGCCGCGTGAATGCGGGCGATGTCGCGATAGGTCTCGTTCCCCGTCTCGCGGCTTGCCCAGTAGAGCAGCGGCAGGTTTAGGAGGCAGTCGATGATGTAGCGGTAATTGTCGGCCGCCCCCATCTCGCCCCAGGCCTGAATGAAACGCCCGACCGGCTGGTAGCGCTCGATCAGCTGATCGGCGGCCATGATCGCCGCCTTGCGGCCATCCTCATCGCCAACCAGCATGTAGGCGGCGATACAGGTCGGCGAATAGAGAAAGCCCATATCGTGGTGATCGGTGGCGATGCGGTTCTCGATCCGGTGCAGGAAATCCTGCACATGGATCTGGCCGACATGGCGGAACACCTTGTCACCGGTTAACTCGTAGGAAAGCCAGACCTCGCCCGGCCAGAAACCGCAGGTCCACTGATCATTGTCGACGGCGGGATAGAAATTGTCGACGCTCGAATGGTTCTGCATGCGGAAGGTGAAATCCGGCAGGTTGCGCCGCACCTGGGCGACGGCAATCTCAATCGCCCCGGCAATCTCCGCATCGGTGATCGGCGCAACCGGAAAGGCCTTTTGTTGAATGGTCATGGTCATCAGCCTTTCAGTCCGGAAGAGGCAACACCTTCAACGAAGAAGCGCTGCAATGCGAGGAAGACCAGCAGCACCGGAATGATCGCGACAACCGAGGCCGCCATGATCAGTCCGTATTCAGCCGAATACTGGCTGATGAACATGCGAAGGCCGATCTGGATCGTCTTGAGGTCGGTCTTGGTCAGATAGATCATCGGCCCGAGGAAGTCGTTCCAGGCGAAGACAAAGGTGAAGATCGTCAGCGTCGACAGGGCCGGCTTCGACAGCGGCAGCATGATCTTCCACCAGATCTGATATTCGTTCATGCCATCGACACGCGCCGCCTCGCAGAGTTCATCCGGGATCGACATGTAGAACTGCTTCATCAGGAACACGCCGAATGCGGTGAAGGCCTGCAGCGCGATCAGCGCCCAATGGGTGTTATAGAGGCCGAATTCACGCATCAGGATGAACTGCGGCACCATATAGACCTGCCAGGGCATGGCGATGGTGGCGATGTAGCCAAGGAACAGCACGTCGCGATAGGGAAATTTCAGCTTGGCAAAGGCGTAAGCCGCAAAGGACGAGGTGAACAGCTGCAGGATCGTCACCATGAAGGTGATTTTTGCGGTGTTGAACACGAACAGGCCGAGCGGGATCTTGGTCCAGATATCGACATAGTTCTGCCAGCGCGGATGCTGCGGGATCCAGTGGATCGGGAATTCGAACACTTCGCGGTTCAGCTTCAGCGATGCCGACAGCATCCAGACGAAGGGCAGCAGCATGATCACCGTGATGGCAATGATCAACACGTAGACGAGGATGCGGCTGAGTTTGATTTTATGACCGAAAACACGCATGACTTGCCCTCCCCTAGTCCAGACTGCGCGAATAGCGGAACTGCACCAGCGTCACCGTGAGGACGAGCGCGAACAGCACCAGCGCGACCATGCTGGAATAGCCGAGATCCCAGGAGATGAAGGCCTCGTTATAGATGTGATAGACCAGCACCAGCGTTGAGGTTCCGGGACCGCCTTGCGTGATCATGTAGACCTGATCGAACACCTTGAAGGAGTTGATCGTCAGCATGACCGAGACGAAGAATGTGGTCGGCGCCAGCTGCGGAATGGTGACGTTCCAGAACTTCTGCCAGGCATTGGCGCCATCAAGATCGGCCGCCTCGTAAAGCTCGCGGTTCACACCCTGAAGGCCGGCCAGATAGATCACCATGAAATAGCCGGCCTGCTTCCAGATGCCGAACAGGATGATGGTGACCATCGCCCAATCCTTATCGGCAGCCCAGCCCGGCAGGTTCTTCGGATCAACACCAAATGTATAAAGGATCATGTTGACCGGCCCCATGGCCGGGTTGAACAGCATGTTCCAAACAACGGCAGCGGCCACCAGCGAGGCGACATAGGGAAAGAACATCGCCGCACGGAAGAAATCCCGGCCAAAGATCTTCTGGTTCAACAGAAGCGCCAGCCCGAGCGAGCAGGCCATGGTCAGCGGCACGGAAAAGACCGTGTAGATAATGGTATTCCAGAAGGCGGCGATGAAGGCGCTGTCGTGAAACAGCGCGAAGAAATTCGAAAGCCCGGCAAACTGGATCGGGTTCGATCCGTCCCAGTGCATGAAGGCAAGCGCGAAGGCGAAAATGATCGGCCCAAGCGTGAAAATTGCAAAGCCGAGGAAATTCGGCGCAATGAATGAATAGGCGACCAGTCCGGCACGAAGCTTTTGCTGCCGTTTCGACAGCACCTTCCGTTTCCGCCGAACCGTGGCTCCGCCCGCAGGTTCCAAGCTGCTCACAGCCACTTGTTCCTCCCAAGTCTGAACACCGCCCGATCACTCCAGACCCGAGCAGGCATTGTTTGCCGGGCATTGAGACCATGCCCTGATTTCGCCTCATACTACATTCAAAAAAATCATACGACAAGTATTCGAAAAAATGTTTTTTGGCGTTTGAAATTCAATCAACTTGTATGATATCTAATGGTCAACGCGAGCGGCGGAAGAGTCATGATCTTCCCGATAGCCGCTGCGCAAAGGCGCCGGTACAGGAATCATGTGACAGGTTCGGCGCATGGGAGGAATGATGTTTTTCGAATGCCTTGACCGGCTGCCCGAAACACTCTGCGATTTTTCGCCGACCGCAGCCTATGGCGATCGTGACAGATGGACATCCTTGCCCGACCGCTGGAAGCAGCTTTTGGCAGAGCGCGCACGGGCTGCCGGAACAGACTGGCCGCTGCTGACAGCCAGTGACTATCTGGATTTCACCCGGAACGGCAACAGAACCCGCTTCGAAGCCAAATATATGACGCGGCGGCGCATGCTGAATGCCTATGCGCTGGCCGAATGCGCCGAGGGTCAAGGCCGGCATATCGACCGGATCATTGATGGCGCGCTGCTTCTGTGTGAGGAAAGCGGCTGGCAGCTGCCCGCCCACAACACCTATATCCGCGACACGCCCTGCCTGCCGCTACCCGATGCAGCACGGCCGGTGATCGACCTCTTCGCCGCCGAAACCGGCGCCCAGCTTGCCGTCCTCAACTGGTTGTTTGCGGCAGAATTCGATCGTGTCAGCCCCTTCATTGCGGCGCGGATCCAAGATGAGATCGAACGCCGCATCATCACCCCATACCTCAACACGCACTTCTGGTGGATGGGCAATGGTGATGAGCCGATGAACAACTGGACGGCATGGTGCACCCAGAATGTGCTGCTCGCGACTTTTACCAGCGCGACATCGGATGAGGTCCGCCGCGCCGTCGTGAAGAAAGCGGCCTACAGCCTTGACTGTTTCCTCAAGGAATATGGCGAGGACGGCGCCTGCGAAGAAGGTGTGCTCTATTATCGCCATGCCGGCCTCTGTCTTTTCAACGCCCTCAACATTTTGAGCACCGTGGCGCCTGAGGCCTTTGCACCGCTCTGGCAGAATGAGAAAATCCGCAATATCGCGGAATTCATTCTCTTCATGCATGTCGATGGCGAGCGCTATTTCAATTTCAATGATTCGTCCGCCCGCGCCGGGCGTTGCGGCGCACGGGAATATCTGTTCGGTAAGGCCGTCGGCTCTAACCGATTGATGCAGTTCGCCGCCCGTGATTTTGCGCTAAGCGAAGAGCCCGACCTGCCGGAGGAGATCAACCTGTTTTACCGGCTGCAGACGGCTATGACCGCCATTGACCTTCCGGAAACACCACCTGAAATGCCGGCGATCCCCGACCATTTCTTCGAAAGCCTCGGCCTGCTGGTGGCGCGCGATCAGCATTTCGCGCTCGCCGCAAAGGCGGGCGACAATGGCGACAGCCATAATCACAACGATGTCGGCAGTTTCACGCTTTACAAGGACAACAGGCCGTTTCTGATCGATATCGGCGTTGAAAACTACACCGCCAAAACCTTCTCGGCACGACGCTACGAGATCTGGACCATGCAGTCCGGCTTCCACAACCTGCCCGCCTTTGGCGGCATCGACCAGCAGGACGGGGTGGAATACGCCGCCAGCGATGTTGCCGTCACGCTGACAGACAGCACCGCCGCCATCACGATGGAGCTTGCCGGTGCCTGGCCTGCAACAGCAAGGTTGCGCAGCTATCACCGCTCCGTTTTGTTCAAGAAGGGCCATGGCATTGATATTGAAGACCGTTTTGACGGCGACCTTCCAGCGGTCCTGTCATTGCTGTTCGCCGAGGCGCCACAGCTTGGTGACGCTCTCATCACCCTGCCCGGCCTTGGACAGATCGCCATTTCCGGTGGCGGCAGCATGCGGCTTGAACATATCGACATTACAGATTCCCGGCTGCGCGCAGCCTGGCCGGCGCGGCTCTATCGCGTCCTTCTGCCCCTGAGCGGCAACACGCTCAGGCTTGCCATCCGTTGAGGGGAGACGACCATGACCATCACAATCGCGATTGAGGACAAGGACGGCGCGCGACTGAGGGAGAGAACCGGCAGCGACAATGTCTATCTGGTTCACGAGAGCAGCTATCATCCTGGCGAGCAGATCGTCATCGAGACCGATCAGTTTCCCTGCTTCCTCCGCCTCGCCGTGGATGCAGCCCTCGCCCCTTCCATCATCTTCATGAAGGAACCGCGTTTCTCCTTCCCCGTGCCCTTCGACGAGCAGACCATGATCTATCCGCCGCTGGCCTTTTCGGGGACACGGCACCGGATCATGGCGCGGCTGGCGCGTCCGCCAGAAACCGAAGCGCCGCGCAATCTCGCGATCAATATTCTCGACCACGCCGACAATCGCAGCACCTTCCCGCATGCAACAGCGACGGTGGAAACCCGGGGCGAAGCTGCCTTTGCCGCCCGCAATGCGATCGATGGCGAGATTGCCGCCGACAATCACGGCTTCTGGCCCTATACAAGCTGGGGCATCAACGCCGATCCCGATGCCGCCATCACCATTCATTTCGGCCGCCCGGTCAGGATCAGCGAAGTGACCCTTTATACCCGCGCCGACTTCCCGCATGACGCCTGGTGGGAACAGGCAAGCCTGACATTGAGCGATGGATGGACAACCGATCTGCCGCTTGGAAAGATCGACGGCCCGCAACGCCATGCCATCGAAGATCGCATCACCGATTGGATCCGCATCGACCGGCTGATCAAGGCCGATGACCCCTCCCCCTTTCCGGCGCTGACCCAGATCGAGGCCTGGGGAACAGAGGTCTAGACGGAAGACTCATCATTCATCTGTTGCCAAATTATTCAGCTTGTCATACAATTATATGATGATTTGCTGCAACTGTGGCACAGAACAGACATGTTGCACCGCCAAAAATGGCGGGTGCTTGGAAGGGGATGCAATTGGCCACTCAATCGGCAAGCCGCAGCACAGCGGGTACGGGCACGCTCGTTTCCCGCGTCAGCGATGCCCTGCGCGGTGCCATCCTCGACGGCACCTATCAACCCGGCCAGAAGCTGCCGAGCGAAGCACAGCTGACCCAGGCCCATGGCGTATCCCGCACCGTTGTGCGCGAGGCCGTCGCAGCGTTGCGCTCTGACGGTCTTGTCGAAGCGAGACAGGGCGCGGGCGTTTTTGTTCTCGATCCGATCGGCTTTGCCTTCAACCGCACCCATCCAAGCGTCGACCGCGAGCGGCTCTATTCATCGCTGGAAATTCTCGAAGCCCGCACACCGCTTGAAATCGAGGCCGCAGGCCTTGCCGCGCTGCGCCGTTCGCCGGCCCAGGAAGAAGCGATTTTCGTTGCCCATGCCGATGCGATTGCCGCCCGCGATGACGGTCCGCGCTGGGCCGACGCCGACATTGCGCTGCACCTTGCCATCGCACGTGCAACAAACAACCCGCTGTTCTCGACCTTTCTCGAAATGCAGGGCAAGGCCGTCATCCCGCAGACCGGTCAGCGAATTGAAGAAGATGACGGCGATGAAATCGCCTATCGCAATCTGCTGATCAAGGAGCATGAGCGGATCGTGATCGCCATTTCCAGCGGTGATGAACAGGGCGCGCGCGATGCCATGCGCGACCATCTCAAGGGTAGCCAGGAGCGCTATCGCAACCTGATGCGTGACGAGCGCCTGCGCCAGGCTGCAAGACTTCAGCGTCGCAATTAAAAGACTGTCTCACCAGTCCTCCTGTGCGCAGCCTGTTTCAGCGCTTCGCCCCACGGCCCAGCTTACACACGCGCGGCAATGATGAAGGGGCGCGGATCGGCCCCCTTGCTGGCATGATGCTCGGTCGTGATGACGTTGAAACCAGCATCGCGCAAGGCTCCGTTCAGCCTTTCGGCACTGAATGAAACGACATGCGGGGCCTTTCCGAAAAACTGCATGACCGGCAAGGCCACAAGCCTGATGAGGGGGTTCATCTCGTTGAGACAGGGGGTCTTTGAGATGAACAAGCCGCCAGGCTTCAGCATGGCATGGATGGCCGCAAGCGTCGCCGGCAGATCATGCACCACATGTAGATAGTTGAAGCCGAGGACCACATCAAAACGCGCCGCCTCCCCGGCCAGCACCTCAGCCGTGGCGCAGCGAAATTCAAGCCCTGCTGACGCTTCACTCTTTTGCTGCTTGTCTCTGGCGATCAGGATCATTTGCTCGGAAAAATCCGTCGCCAGATATCGCTCCACATGTGCGGCGAGCAGAAGCGCCGAACTTCCGGTGCCACATCCCAGTTCCGCGACATGGTCGCCCGGTTTCAAGTGAGCCTGGGTTCGCTCCAGCGTCCGCTCATAGGCCTTCTGGTCAGCAACCGGGGATTTCGCATATTTTTCCGCCAGCTTGTTCCAGAAGCCAGCATCCCTCTCCATATTCATCAAAATCCCCCGCCATAAGACGATCCTGCTGCAAATTGCCGAATCGAAGTTCACGGCAGAACCGTAACAGGAATATGAAGACTTACGACCTTTGCGCGCAGTTCAGTCAACATCGCGGCGGCATATGACCCCGGTGGAGGCGCGAATAACCAGACGCCCTGCCAGCTCGGCATAGACTGCGGTCAGGGCAGGCTCGCGAATCCGCGCGATCAGCCGGCGAAGCCCGTGAGCGCCGATCTCGCCGCGCGGCACGGCAACGGTCGTCAGCGGCGGACTGGCGCTGGCGGCCATGGGAATGTCATCGAAACCGACGACCGAAACATCATCCGGCACGCCAAGCCCGGCTTCGCCAAGGGCGGCCATGACACCAAAGGCAGCAGCATCATTCGGGCATTGCACGGCCGTAAAATCTGGCCTGCCACCATGAGCGGCCAGCCGTTTGCCGATCAGATCATAGGCGACATCCGGGTTCATCACCGACATATCGGCACAAAGCGCCGGATCATGCGGCAGACCGGCTTCGGCAAGCGCGAAACGCGCACCGCCGAACCGGTCCATCACTGGCAGACGCGCCCTGTGTTCCAGCATCAGAATACGGCGATGTCCAAGCCCGATCAGATGGCGCGCCGTGGCATAGCCGCCCGCCCGGTTTCCCGCCGCCACCGTATCAAGGCGCATCAGCGGATCGAAACCATTGACGATAATCGCTGGCAGATCATGGGCGACGAGCCCGGCAATCAACACTTCGTCCTGCACCGACATCAGGATATGTCCGTGCGCACCACGACGTGTCTTCAGGTCGCTTTCCTCCAGCCCTTCGCCAGGCCGGTGAACGCGCACGGTGATGCCGACCCCAAGCGCGAGCGCCGCTTCTTCGATCCCGCCAAACAACTCCTGCTGAAAGGCTGGCAGGCCGGACATGCCCATATCCAGTGCCGAATGAACAATCACCTCCGGTGCCGGCCCCTGACCGACATAATCAAGCCGGGCCGCCACCTGGGCAACGCGGGCCCGCACCGCATCGGAAATGCCATCGGCCCCGGACAGCGCCCGCGAGGCGGTGGCGATTGACACCCCCGCCTCGTCGGCAATTTCACGTAGTTTCACCCGGCGCCTGTTGCGCGTCAGTTCTCCAATCTCGGCCAGAGCGCCCGTCCTCCCTTCACCTGTCAGAATGCGTTGAGCACGATACCACGCGCGGCACAGAAACTTCTGACCGTTTCCGGTATTTCAACCGGCGGCAAGGCCTGCATCGGCCGCGTCACGCCGAAGGCGGCGGTGACCAGATAGGTCTCACCCGGCCCGACGCGTCCTTCGAGGCGCGGAAAAAGCGTGCGGGGAAAGCGCAGATTGGTATTGGGTGCTGCGCGGACATTCATCGCCATACGGTCGCCGGTGAGGTCACGGATCGCTGACGTGGCAAAGCCGGTGCGGATCATGGCAAGGCCGGGCTCGGTCTTCAGCCCCTCGGCAAAGCCGGGCGCATTTTCGCCGGTCCGGTCAAGCGAGAAGCCACTTTCGGCAATCACCAGCGCATCCTCGGTAACGATCCGGTGGATACGGACATGCCAGCCCTCGCCAGCAAAATCGAGCCAGCTTTCAACGGCAATACGCTCGTCCGGCCGCCAGCGCCCGAAGGCCATGTTCTGATCAATGCCCTCTTCAAGGATCTCGGCCCGTGAAATGAAGGTCTTTCCATCGCGTGAGATCATCATGCCACAGTCAACCGCGCTCTTGTCCGGCTGATCCGGGGAAACCATGTCGCACTTCACCGAAAAGGCGAAGGCCGAGGAATAGGCAAAACGGCTATATTTGGCGTCAAAACCGCGATGTTCGTGACCATCCTGGCCGCCGGTCAGCATCACCGTATCGCCTTCGGCACGCCGGACGATGAACCCCGCCGCCGGCGCAATCACGCGACCGCCGGGAAGCGCCTCAGGCGCTTCTTCCTCCGCCGCCCAGAAGGGGTGGTCCTTTTCAAGGCAGAGCACAAGAAAGCTTTTCAGCGCCCAATAGGGTGAACCCGGCGCATTATAGCTCTCCGACATGAAAAGGTTCGGATAGGCATAGCCGATATTCAGGATACCATCGCGATCGGTGATCGACCGGTTCGACCACCAGCGCAGATGGCGCAGCAAAAGCCCCTTGATCCGTCCCCAGGGCAGCACCTCCTCATCGGCAAAGGCACAGCCGGCCCAGAAGGCGCCTTCGGCAAAGCGATAGGTCAGCGACCGGCCATAGGGAATGGCGGCACCGTCATCGGCGAACCAGTGCTGAAAATCCTGCGCAAAAAGGCGCGCACGCTCGCGATAGCGCGCCGCATAATCGGGGAAGAGATCGCCCGCCACCTTGGTGACAACCAGACCGTAGAAATGCAGCGCCATCGGCGAATAATAGTCACGCTGGCGCCACTTGCCATCGAGATAATAGCCGTCGGCGATGTAAAAACTCTCGATCCGCTCCAGCGCAGCACGCACGGCCGCCTCCGACCATTCCTCGCCGACATTGCGCAGCGCCAGATTGGTCAGCACGCGGAAAAACAGCCAGTTATTGTCGGCCACATCATAGGTGTTGATCTTCAGAAGATAGCTGACCGCCTTCTTTTTCGCGGCTTCAGGCATCGGCTCCCAGAAGATTTTCGGGGCAACCAGCAGCGCCAGCGCAATACCGGCCATTTCCACCAGACGCTGATCAAAGGGGGCAATGTCACCCCAATATTCAGGATGCTCCGGGTCCATGCCATTGGCCAGTCCCTCGACATAGCGCCAGGCCTCGTCAAAGGCATAGCCGCCGGCAACCAGTGGTGCCATGCCCCATAGCGGCCGCACGAAGGCCTCCATGGCGGTCGCGCCGTCATCATAATGCGCAGCACCTGCCGATAATTCGATCCGGGCATTGCCCGCTGAGAAATGGTCTTTCAGTGGCGCAAAAAGCCGGGAAACCGCAACCGCCATGTCATCGCGGCTCTTGAGCGGATTGCCGTTCATCGGATTGTTCGCCGCCATTTTCTGGATGATCGGCAGCCTGTCCCAGGCAAATTCAGCTTCGTTCGACATCATGACCTCCCGGATCGTCTGGCGGCCCTCGCGCAGTGGCCGCATCAGCTGTTCGTCCGGCAATCTACGCCCGTTTTCATCAAGTGAAAACTTTGCGAAATACGTAAATTTTTTGCATAAATACCGATGAAAAACCCGGTGCACCAGTGGATGGCGACCGGGTCACGAAAGCTGGCAATCACTTGGCGGGGGGAAGGCTTTCCAGATAGGCCGCCAGATCCTGAGCGTCTGCCGCATCCCGGATCCCGGCAAAGGCCATACGGGTTTTCGGGACCATGGCACGGGGATTTTGCAGATATTCGGCAAGAAGCTCTGCCGTCCAGACATCATGCGTTGCGGCAAAATCCAGCATGGCGGGAGTGTATCTGTATTTCTCTGCGCTGGCGATCGGGCGGCCGGACAGGCCCGCAAGATAGGGGCCGACGCGATTTTGCGTTCCCTGAACTGTGTGACAGGCCTGGCAAGAGCGCTTGAACAGCGCCTCGCCCTTGGCCGGATCGCCGCCGGCAAACGCCGATTCGGCCAGGAAACCGCATGCAGCCATAAGGATGAGAGAGGCAGTAAAGGCTGTTCGCATGCGCGCGCAATCTCCGTTATGGCCGTGCAGCTTGCCGCTAGCGCCGGCCGGTTTTTTCCTTCCAGTGCAGCCGGCAATAGGAGACATAGCGCTCATTGCCGCCGACTTCGATCTGCGGCCCGTCTATCAGGGCATTGCCCTTCTGATCAAGCCTTGCCACCATGGTCGCCTTGCGGCCGCAATGGCAGATAGTGCGCACTTCGCGCACCTCATCGGCAAGAGCGAAGAGTTCTGCCGTTGCCGGGAACAGTTCCCCTTTGAAATCGGTTCTCAAACCATAGGCCATCACCGCCAGCCTTGCTTCATCGACAACGCGAGCCAGCTGCCAGACATGGGCAGCCGTCATGAAATGCGCTTCATCGACAAAAATGCAATCGATCGGCTTTTCGGCATTGAGCCGCAAAACCATCTCGAACAGATCCGTATCGGCATCGAAAACCTCTGCTTCGGCCTTGAGCCCGATCCGCGATGCGACGATGCCGGTTCCCGCCCGGTCGTCAAAGGCAGCCGCCAGAATAACGGCATGCATGCCGCGTTCGCGATAGTTATAGGCGGCCTGGAGCAGGAGTGTCGACTTGCCTGCATTCATAGTAGCGTAGTGGAAGTGTAGCTTGGCCATGGTCCTGTCTTTCGGTGCTGCCTCTAAATGCCGCTGTCGGCGGTCACGAAAAAGCCCAAAATTCAGCTAGCCACAGAAAAGCGCATTCGGGTGCCCGCCGGGTCAGCGATGTGCTGCGGTTGAGTTGTGCTGACGCTGCCGCTACAAAACAGACAAATGGCAAACGGGAACAGATGGAGACGTCATGATGGAACTGAAACGATCGGCCCTTGCTCTGGCGATCACGGCAATTCTTTCGACAGGGGCGCTGGCCGCCGATCCGGACAGCTGCAAGACCGTCCGCTTTTCCGATGTCGGCTGGACCGACATCACCGCAACCACGGCCACCACCAGCGTCATTCTGAAAGCGATCGGCTACGAGCCGGATACCAAGGTTCTCTCGGTTCCGGTGACCTATACCGCGCTGAAAAACAAGGATATCGACGTTTTCCTCGGCAACTGGATGCCGACCATGGAAGGCGACATCGGCCCCTATCGCGAAGATGGCTCCGTTGAAACCGTTCGTGAAAATCTTGAGGGCGCAAAATACACACTGGCCACCAATGAATATGGCGCGGAACTCGGCATCAAGGATTTCGCCGATATCGCCGCCCACAAGGATGAGCTCGACGGCAAGATCTACGGCATCGAACCCGGCAATGACGGCAACCGCCTGATCATCGACATGATCGACAAGAACGATTTCGGCCTCGGCGATTTCCAGATCGTCGAATCCTCCGAACAGGGCATGCTTGCCCAGGTGGCCCGCCTCGACAAATCAAAGAAGCCGATCATCTTCCTCGGCTGGGCGCCGCATCCGATGAATGCGAAGTTTGACCTGACCTATCTTTCGGGCGGCGATGATATTTTTGGACCCGATTTCGGCGGCGCGACCGTCTACACCAATGTCCGCGCAGGCTATCTTGATGAATGCCCCAATGTCGGCGCCTTCCTGAAGAACCTGAAATTCTCGTTGCCCATGGAAAACGAGATCATGGGCGCCATCCTCGATGATGGCACCGATCCGGAAAAGGCAGCGACAG
The DNA here is from genome assembly GCF_006516955.1 of Martelella alba. Lineage (GTDB taxonomy): Bacteria > Pseudomonadota > Alphaproteobacteria > Rhizobiales > Rhizobiaceae > Martelella > Martelella alba. The sequence continues at coordinate 346,051 of NZ_VHLG01000003.1, read as the reverse complement.
CCTGGCTGAAGGCCAATCCCGATACGCTTGGCCCCTGGCTTGAAGGTGTGACCACCTTTGATGGCTCGGGCGATGCACTGCCAGCCGTCAAGACTGCACTTGGCCTCAACTGAAGCCTCTCAACCCAGGAGGACGGTCGCATAATGACCGTCCTCTGCCCCTGAATGCGTCAATCCGGGACGAAAAACGTGGACTGGCTGACTGAACACCAAATCCCCCTCGGCCGGTGGGCCAAGCTCGCTGTCGACTGGCTGACCGATAATGGCGCCGGTTTCTTCGATGCGCTCGCCGCACTGATGTCGGCTGTCATCGACGGTCTTCTCTATCTGCTGCAGGCACCGCCTCCCTTGGTCGTGGTTGCCGTCATCGCGCTGATCGCCTTCGCGCTGCGCCGGTCTGTCACGGTTGCCATCGGCACCATCCTAGGCTTTCTGCTGATCATCAATCAGGGTTACTGGAAGGAAACCACCGAAACGCTGTCGCTGGTGCTGGCCTCCACCGCCGTCTCCATGCTGGTCGGCGTGCCGCTCGGCATCGTCGCTGCGCGCCGGAAATGGTTCTACACAATACTGCGGCCGCTGCTTGATCTGATGCAGACCATCCCGACCTTTGTCTATCTGATCCCGGCACTCATCCTTTTCGGGCTCGGCATGGTTCCGGGGTTGATCGCCACCGTCATCTTTGCCATTCCCGCACCGATCCGGCTGACGCGGCTTGGCATCGTCTCGACGCCTGCTCCGCTGGTGGAGGCGGCGCAATCCTTCGGTGCCACCTCGTGGCAGGTGCTGCTGAAGGTCGAGCTTCCCTATGCCACCGCCCAGATCATGGCCGGGCTGACACAGACGATCATGCTGTCGCTGTCCATGGTGGTCATTGCCGCCCTTGTCGGCGCTGACGGTCTTGGCGTGCCCGTTCTGCGCGCGCTCAACACCGTCAATGTCGCCAAGGGGTTCGAAGCGGGCCTGTGCATTGTCGTTCTGGCGATAATCCTCGACCGCATGTTCAAGGTTGACGGTGCGGGAGACAGAAAATGAGTGCTGCGGTTCTGTTTGAAAATGTCGATATCGTCTTCGGCCACAGACCGGAACGCGCACTGCCGCTGATCGATGCAGGCCACAGTCGCGATGACATTGCCAGAAAGACCGACAATGTGGTCGGTGTTGCCAATGCATCACTCGCCGTAGAAGAAGGCGAGATCCTGGTGCTGATGGGGCTGTCCGGTTCCGGGAAATCCACCCTGATGCGCGCCGTCAACGGGCTTGCGCCCGTCACCCGCGGCCGCGTGGCGGTCGAGACCGATCATGGTCCGGTCGATCCCTATCACACACCGGCAAAGGTGCTGCGCGACCTGCGCATGCACACCGTTTCCATGGTGTTTCAGCAATTTGCACTACTGCCCTGGCGCAGCGTCGCCGAAAATGTCGGCTTCGGGCTGGAACTGGCCGGCATGAAAGCGGCAGAGCGCAAGCGCCGCGTCGAACAGCAGCTGGAACTTGTCAACCTGTCGCAATGGGCCAACCATCCGGTCGCAGCGCTTTCTGGCGGCATGCAGCAGCGCGTCGGGCTTGCAAGGGCTTTTGCCACCGGCGCGCCAATCCTATTGATGGACGAACCCTTCTCCGCGCTTGATCCGCTGATCCGCTCGCATCTTCAGGACGAGCTTCTGGATATCCAGCGTCGGCTGAGAAAAACCATTTTATTCGTCAGCCACGACCTCGACGAGGCCTTCAAGCTCGGCAATCGCATCGCCATCATGGAAGGCGGGCGTATTATCCAGTGCGGCACGCCCCGCGAAATCGTCAGCCGCCCGGCAAACAGCTATGTCTTTGATTTTGTGCAGAACATGAATCCGATCAACATGCTGACCGCGGCCGATGTGATGCAGCCGAGCACGGCCCCCGACGGTCTGCGCGCCAGCGTCGCCGGCACGGCACGGCCTGAAACGCCGTTGCTTGATATCCTCGATGTCATCGCCGGAAGCGAAGGCAGTATCGGCGTGGTCGATCACGGACGGATCGTCGGCACGATCAGCGCGCGCGACATTGTTTCCGGGCTCACCGTCCACCGCAAACAAGACCGTGATTGACCGGCGCCCTCCGCACATCAACGGAAAGCACGTGGTTTTCCACCGATAATATGATAACTTCGCCCTAGATTAACCAATCTGAGTCGGCAATGACGGAAGCCACGAATATCCTGCGATCAACAGATGACGAGGCGCGACTGCTTGCGGAGCGGCTGCTTCACGAGGCGCGCTTTGCTGCTTTGGCAACGCTTGAGCCAGGCTCCGGTTTTCCGCTGGTTACCCGCGTCCTGATCGGCTTCGATGTTGAGGGCAGGCCATGCCTGCTTTTGTCAAGGCTTGCTGCGCATCGCCAGGCTGTCGAGGCTGATTCGCGCGTCTCGCTGCTCCTTGGTGAACCGGGCAAGGGCGATCCGCTTGCCCATGCCCGCATGACACTGCGCTGCCATGCGGAAATTGTCAGCCGTGACAGCGCTGATCATGACCGTTTGAAAACCCGCTTCCTGCGCCGGCATCCAAAATCGGCGCTTTATATCGATTTCCCCGATTTTTCCTTCTTCCGTCTTGAGCCGCATTCGGCCAGTCTCAACGGTGGCTTCGGCCGGGCCTTTGCACTGACCGCTGATGATCTGCGACCGTTCAGATTTCCGGAACCAGCCCCGGAATTTGACGAGGAGAAGATGATCGGAATCGTTACAGACCAGATTGAAAACGGCGCTCTGCCGGCGTTTTCCGGCATGAAATGCATCGGTGCTGATCCTGGTGGCGTTGACCTTGCAGACGGTTCAACCTTGTCGCGCATCCCTTTAAACACGCTGAATATGACAGAAACGGAGCTAGAAATGCTCTTATCCCGCCAAAAAATGCGAATATCTTAGATTTGAGAGTGTACGCACCCGTCAATTTTATTTATTCAAAACAGACAAAAGCAGCAGAAGCGGTGCAAACCGCAACAAATGCGAAACCGGAATTCAAGAATGGACACCAAAACTCTTTCCGAGCGCTCCACAAACGTTGCAGGCGTCCTGTCGGCCATGGCCAATGCCAAACGTTTAGAAATTCTCTGTGCGCTTGTTGAATGTGAATTGCCTGTCGGGCTATTGGCAAACCGTGTCGGCCTGAGCCAATCTGCGCTTTCCCAGCATCTTTCCAAGCTGCGCGCCCAAAATCTTGTGACCACGCGCCGAGAGGCGCAGACGATCTTCTACACCAGTAATGCCGATCCGGTTCTCAAGCTGCTTGGTGCGCTGGAAGACATCTACTGCCAGGAAACCGACTGGCCGCAGCATTCCGGAGCGCAGGCCAGCGCACCATAACAGCATTGTCGGAATGCGACCTTTGGTCGTGTGTCGATCTTGCTTGACGCATGGTTTCACCCTGCTAACGTGCGGCCCACAAAAACACCAAAAACAGTCAGCCCGCAGAGCGGGCTTTTTTCAGTGGAGCAGTTGATGTCTGATCGACGCAATATCACCCCGAACGATATGCGGGCTTTCTGGATGCCCTTTACCGCCAATCGGCAGTTCAAGCAGGAACCACGCCTGTTCGTCGCCGCGAAGGACATGTATTACACAACCCATGACGGCCGTAAGGTTCTCGATGGCACGGCAGGCCTGTGGTGCAACAATGCTGGCCATTGCCGCCCGAAGATCACCGAGGCAATCCAGGCACAGGCCGCAGAGCTTGACTATGCACCGGCCTTCCAGCTCGGCCACCCCAAGGCCTTCGAACTTGCAAACCGTCTGACGGATATTTCGCCGGAAGGTATGAACCATGTATTCTTCACCAATTCCGGTTCGGAATCGGTCGATACCGCGCTGAAGATTGCCCGTGCCTATCATCAGGTTCGTGGCGAAGGATCGCGCTACATGTTCGTCGCCCGCGAGCGTGCCTATCACGGCATCAATATCGGTGGCACCTCGGTCTGCGGCATCGTTGCCGACCGCAAGACCTTCGGCCCCATGCTGCCGGGCGTTGATTTCATGCCGCATACCCACATGCCGGAAAAGAACGCCTTCACCAAGGGCGAGCCGGAACATGGCGTTGAACTGGCGGATTATCTGGAACGCATCATCGGCCTGCATGATGCCTCAAGCATTGCCGCCGTCATCGTCGAGCCGGTTTCGGGCTCCACCGGCGTTCTCATTCCGCCGAAGGGCTATCTGAAGCGCCTGCGCGACATCTGCACCAAGCATGGCATCCTGCTGATCTTCGACGAAGTCATCACCGGCTATGGCCGCCTGGGCGCCGCCTTCGCATCGGAATATTTCGGCGTCGTTCCCGATATCATGACGACCGCCAAGGGCCTCACCAATGGCGTCATCCCGATGGGTGCCGTCTTTGTGCGCGACGAAATTCATGATGCTTTCATGAACGGTCCGGACCACGCCATCGAATTCATGCATGGCTACACCTATTCCGGCAACCCGATCGCCTCGGCCGCAGGCCTTGCAACGATTGAAACCTATCAGGAAGAAGGCCTTCTGACCCGCGGCGCCGAAATCGGCCCCTATTGGGAAGAACAGCTGCACAGCCTGCGCGATTGCCCGCATGTCATCGACATTCGCAATATTGGCCTGATTGGCGCGATCGAGCTTTCACCGCTGGCCGGCGAGCCGACCAAACGCGCCTTCAACGCCTTCCTCAAGGCCTATGAAGACGGCCTGCTGATCCGCACCACCGGTGATATCATCGCCCTGTCGCCGCCGCTGATCATCTCCAAGTCGGAGATCGATGAATTGTTCGACAAGCTGCGCAAGGTGCTGATGGCAACCGCCTGACGTCCTGAAAGAATTGAAAACGCCGCGCCTCGAAAACGCGGCGTTTTTCATTGCTGCCAGCGCGGAAATGTTTTGAAATGTCCGTCAGAAATCGATCGACAGAAACGAGGAAGCTTAATGTCCGAGACCATACGCATCGCTAATGACGAACTCGTCGTGACCGTCGCAACGCTCGGGGCGGAAACGCAGACCCTTGAAACGACCGACGGTCGCTCATGGCTGTGGAACGGCGATCCCGCCTTCTGGACCGGTCGCGCGCCGATCCTCTTTCCGATCGTCGGCAAAGCCGCCAATGACATGATCGAGATCGATGGCGTGCGCATGCCGATGAAGCAGCATGGTTTCGCCCGCCGTTCGCTCTTCAGCGTGGCGGAACAGACCGAAAGCCTGTGCCGCCTGGAACTTGGCCCCTCCGAGGAGACCCGCGCCGCCTATCCTTTCGACTTTCTGCTTTCGGTTACGCATGCGCTTGAAGGCCGCAGCCTGAAGGTGACAGCGCGCGTCGAGAACCATGACAAGGTCGCAATGCCCTTTGGCTTTGGCTTCCACCCCGCCTTCTGCTGGCCTATGCCCGGCATGACCAAGGGCAGCGTCCATCACGTGGCGCTTGAGAATCGGGCAGAACCGCCGCTCGTGCGTCTGCGTGATGGCCTGATCGACCTGACGCCACTGCCCTCCCCCTTCTCCGAAGGCCTGCTGGCGCTGGACCATGACTATTTCATCGATGATGCGATGATCTTTCCTGAAGGCGCTGGCGACCGGTTGACGCTGAGTGCCGAAAACGGCCCGTCGCTCGCCTTCAGCTTTGAAAACCTGCCCAATCTGGCGCTGTGGACCAAACCCGGCGCGCCCTATATCTGCATTGAGCCCTGGCACGGCATGGCCGAGGCGCACGGCAAGGGATCCGATATCGTCAACAGACCCTCGACCAAGATCCTGCCGCCAGGTGAAACTGCAGAATTTTCCTTTGCCGTTACCATTGAAGGCTAAGCGCGGCGGCGTTCTGCGCCGCCCCATTTTCAAGCCATGCGGCAGCCGCTAAACTGAGGCGAATCATCTGCGGCAGCCGGAGGTTCCATGGCCACGCTCGAAAACAGAATTGACCAGGCAACCGGACGTGAAAAGGCCGATATCGTCCTGAAGGGCGGGCGCTTTTTCGATCTTGTCACCGGCGAACTTGTGGCCTCCGACATTGCCCTTTGCGGCGATATGATCATCGGTACGGCTGAGACCTATGAAGGCACCCGCGAGATCGACATCTCCGGCCGCATTGTCGTTCCGGGCTTTATCGACACCCATCTTCACATCGAATCCTCACTCGTCACACCGCATGAATTCGATCGCTGTGTCCTGCCCTGCGGCGTCACGACGGTGATCTGCGATCCGCATGAAATCGCCAATGTCATCGGGGCAGAGGGCATCCGCTTCTTTCTCGAATCCTCGCTCGAAACGATCATGGACATCCGTGTGCAGCTGTCCTCCTGCGTACCGGCGACGCATCTGGAGACCTCCGGCGCAGACCTGCCCGTGGAAGCCCTGCTGCCGTTCCGCGATCACCCACAAGTGATCGGACTGGCGGAATTCATGAATTTTCCCGGTGTCGTCCACAAGGACCCGATCGCCATGGCCAAGCTGAAGGCTTTTGCCGGCGGCCATATTGACGGCCATGCGCCGCTTCTGTCGGGACGGGATCTCAACGCCTATATTTCGGCAGGCATTTCCACCGAGCATGAGGCAACAACGGCTGAGGAAGCGCTGGAGAAAATCCGCAAGGGCATGCATATCCTCATCCGCGAGGGTTCGGTATCCAAGGACCTTGCAGCGCTGACGCCGATCATCACCGAACGGCTTTCGCCCTATATCGCGCTTTGCACCGACGACCGGAATCCGCTTGATATCGCCGAACATGGCCATCTTGATTACATGATCCGCACCGCCATTTCCGCTGGCGCATCGCCGCTGGCGGTCTATCGCGCTGCCTCGATTTCAGCGGCCAGGGCTTTCGGTCTTTTCGATCGCGGCCTTGTTGCACCGGGAAAGCGTGCCGATCTCGTGGTCATAGACACGCTCGAGGACTGCCGGGCCGAAATGGTGTTTTCGGCAGGACGGTTGGTGAATGAGGCACTCTTTGATACCCGCAATCCCGTTGCGCCCGTTGGTCTTGATAGCGTGAAGGCGCAAACCGTTGCCCCGGCAGACTTTTCCATCGCGGCGCGAGACGGCGAATGGTCGGTAATCGGCGTTGTGCCGGGTCGCATCATCACCGAGCATCGCCGCTATCACCTGCCGAAATCCGGCAATGAGGCCAGTATCGATCTCGACAATGACATCATCAAGGTGGCGGTGATCGAACGCCACGGCAAGAATGGCAATCACGCCAATGGTTTCGTCCAGGGCTTCGGCCTGAAACGCGGCGCCATCGCCTCGACTGTTGGCCATGACAGCCACAATATCTGCGTCGTCGGAGTCGATGCTGATGATATGGCGCTCGCCGTCAACCGGCTGAAACAGATCCGCGGTGGCTTCGTCGTTGCCGAAGGCGGCAGGATCACCGGTGAGATCGCCCTGCCGATTGCCGGGCTGATGAGCCTTGATCCCTATGAGGCGGTGCGCGACAATCTCATCACCCTGCGGCAGGCGGCCTATGATCTCGGAACGACGCTGGAGGAGCCCTTCCTCCAGGTCGCATTTCTGCCGCTGCCGGTCATCCCGCATTTAAAGATTTCCGATCGCGGCATGGTCGATGTCGACAATTTCAGGCTTCTCGATCCGTCGGTCTGAACCTGTCAGGCCGTTTCGGCGAGACGCTGCTCGACCAGCGCCAGCTCATCTGCGCAAGCCGGGTCCTGCGCCAGAACCTGTGACAGCTGCACCAGAGCGGGGCGGCGCAGATCATCGGCATTTTGCGCTATCCGTTCAAGGAGCCGTTCGAAGACGGCAGGAAAGTCCAGCGGGGCGGCGTGTTTGCGCGACACCACGTTATCGATGAGGCCTTTTTGCACGTCGTTCCAGCAAAACGTGTCCGCAAGAATGCGCAGTCCGGGCTGCGTTCCGGGCGGAGAATAGTCTCGCCAGCCACGTGCCGGCACGTCATGTGAAACGGGCGGAGCCGCGTCGAGAATGCAATCATACAACCGGGCCTTTTGTACACTGTCACATGGGTTGACCATTCTATTCATCATTTCCCGAACAGGGACGTCCCATCGCTCAGGACAGGAACGGCTCATCGTGTTTATGAGTTGCATTAACCTCGCAACAGGAAACTGTTCTGGGCCTTGTCCCCAGCAAGCCAGTACAAATGCAATATGCGCAGATCCGACTGCTGCCCGTCCTGGTGAAAGCGTGGCCATTTCATCCATCAATGCATTGACCCGGCTTCTCTGCTGTTCGGGCGAGAACCCTCGACTGGAGAATGTCGCAAAGCAAATATCCTCAATCATGGACGTCCAAACATCCATTCGATCGATATTGCTGAGACTGTGAATGATTGCCCTGAAATCCCGGTCTGGTACATCCCCCCGCGCCGTCTGCGAGAGAACCCCGTAAAGTTGATGACGGATATCCTCGCTTTCGACCGGTTCAATCTTTCCGATCAACCGATGAATTCGCTCGCTCTGTGGACTACCCGGCGGCAACAAACAAAGATTTTCCGCAAGCGCAAGGCGATTGTCATCATAACTTCCGCCGCCTTCATCAATGCGACTTTCGAGCTTGTCATAGCTGGAACAGCGCAACTCTTCCGGCATCATTTTCAAGCTGTCAATCAAGCCGCTAAAGAGCGAGGGTTCAGAATATGGCGTCTTTCTCCCCTTGGCAGCAAGACGATCTGCTGTGTCGAGCACCGTCTGGAATGTGCCAGCATAATCACAGTCATCGTCTTCGTCATCGGTGATGCCAATCTTTGCCAACAGGCTTTGCTGCTGCATCAGGTTCAGTTTGTATTTGCGACCGTCGAGCGCGCGGCCATTGTCAATGATATTCAGAGCATGGTCCCGCATTTCCTTTCGGCTCAGATCAAAGTTGTCACTCAGCGGATTTGTGACACCATCCATAAGCTGTCGAAAACCGTGCTCCTGCCGATAATGAGGCGCGGGGTCAGCCAACGGGCTTCCAGATATGCTGCTCGGCAAAGCGCACACCAAAGACTCGATATCATCCCGGTCAAGCGAGCGGATAATAAGGTCAGAATGCTGTTTCAAAACCTTGGAGAGATTCATGTTGTCATCATGCCCAACATTGTCCGGGCTTTCGGGAACGGCCGGTCCGGCGCCAGTTCTTTCCGGGCCAGGTCTTTTGGGTGCAGACGGCCCGGCCTCACCATCAGAGCCTGAATATGTTGACGGGACAGTCCCGGACAAGCGTGTCGGCATCATATTTCAAGCTCCAATTGGCATATCCGAAAGAGTTGGACAGTTTTCCTGGCGTATTTCTAAAACAAGCCGGGATTTTGACTATCAGACGCGACTGAAACACTCTTCAAAAAGAGATCAAAGTACAGTTCCACGCGAAAATATTTCAACAAATTCGTTTTTATACAAATTTCTGCAAATACAGCATTCATAAATCCTGATACGGACGCCGCATGCGCCCTTCGTTCAGCATGGCTCATATCGCCACGCCGTCCGCATTGCTGCTGCAACATGATCAGGCCGGATCTACCGCTCAAACTTGGAGAGAATTCTCTGCGGTTTTCGGAACAGCCTGTTGATCGCTAAAGCTGTGCACAAAACCCGTCAAAAGCACCCAGATCAACACAGGCATCATTCATTTCCGCATACATGCCGGGAAGATCAAGTGGCTTCAGCCCATCCAGTAGAATGCCCGGTGTGAAACGTCGCGGCTCGTCAGCAAAATTATAGACGAACAGAAGCCGCTCTCCCCCGCTTTCACGCGTGAACGCCAGAATATCCTCGTCATCACTGTCGATGAAATCGATCTCGCCATCAAACATGGCTTCATGCTCGCGGCGAAAATCCAGCATCGCCCGGTAATGCATATAGACGCTTTCCGGCACGGCCGCCTGATCGGCCGCGGCAAGCGGCAGATGGTCTTCCGGCACCGGCAGCCAGGGTTTTCCAGATGAGAAGCCGGCATTGGCCTGTTTGCCATTCCATACCATCGGCGTGCGGCAACCGTCCCGACCCTTGAAGGCAGGCCAGAAGCGGATGCCATAGGGGTCGCGCAGATCTTCAAAGGCAAGCTCCGCCTGCGGCAGACCTAGTTCTTCACCCTGATAAAGGCAGACCGAGCCTTTGAGCGATGCGATGACCGAAAGCGCAAGCCTGGCAACCGGAACCCGCTCTGCCTCGCTTTTGGCAAAGCGGGAGACATGGCGGTCAACATCATGATTGGAAAAGGCCCAGCAGACCCAGCCATCTGCCACCACGTCGAAGAAATTAGTGACACAGCTGCGGATATGGGCGGGCGAGAAATGCGGCCCGAGGAAATCGAAGGTGTAGCACATATGCAGCTTGTCGCCGCCCGATGTGTAATCGGCCACCGTCTTCAGCGAACGCGCGCCATCTCCCACCTCGCCCACGGAAGTGCGATCGTCATATTCATCAAGCAAAGCGCGGAAACGCTGCAGGAAGCCGATATTCTCCGGTCGCGTCTTGTCAAAAATATGCTGCTGAAAACCATAGGGGTTCACGTCCGGCGCATCGAGCCCCGTGGGGCCGAGCTCTCCGTCAACAGCCGGGTTGTCCCGCAGTTCGGCATCGCAGAAATAGTAGTTGACCGTATCGAGACGGAAGCCGTCAACACCGCGCTCCAGCCAGAACCGCACCGTGTCCAGCAGCGCATCCTGCACCGCTTCACAGTGGAAATTCAGATCCGGCTGCGAGGCGAGGAAGTTGTGCATGTAATATTGCTTGCGCACGCCGTCCCATTCCCAGGCAGGCCCGCCGAAGACAGACATCCAGTTATTGGGCGCGGTACCATCCGGCTTGGCATCGGCCCAGACGAACCAGTCCGCCCTGTCATTGTCCTTTGACGAGCGGCTTTCGGCAAACCAGGGATGTTTGTCGGATGTATGGGAGAGAACCTGATCGATGATCACCTTCAGCCCGAGCCGGTGCGCTTCACCGACCAATGCATCGAAATCCGCAAGCGTGCCGAACATCGGATCAACATCGCAATAATCGGAAACGTCATAGCCCATGTCAGCCATTGGCGACTTGAAGAAGGGGGAGAGCCAGATCGCATCGACACCGAGTTCAGCGACATAGGAGAGCCGTCGGGTAATGCCTTTCAGATCGCCAATGCCATCGCCGCTCGTATCCTGAAACGAACGCGGATAGATCTGGTAGATCACCCCGCCACGCCACCAGAGGTGCTTGCCGTCCTGTTCCTTGCTCATGCCCTATCCCCGCTTGTCTGTCTGCGCCTGAGACTATAGATGGCGCAGCCTGTCGTAAATGTGTCGATTGCCGATGATGGTGCTGTGCAGCATGACAGCGCAGCCGAGTCTGGAACGGCTTACGCAACCTTATGTAATAAAACCATCATCATTCGCGGATAACACGGCGTAACCGCCAGAACTGGCAGCCACGTTCCCGAATCGGAAAGCCCGAATGACGAAACAGAGCGATGCGCCAAGCCGATTGACCATCATCTCCGATGCCTGGCATCCACAGGTCAACGGCGTCGTCCGCTCGATCGAAAACACCAATGCCGAGCTCGAAAAGCGCGGCATTTTGATTTCGATGATCACCCCCAACCTGTTTCGCAGCATGCCGATGCCCACCTATCCCGAGATCCGGCTGGCACTGGCGGGCTACCGGCGGGTCAGTGCCGCAATCCGAAAAACAGAGCCCGATTATGTTCATATCGCCACGGAAGGCCCGCTGGGTCTGAAAGCACGGCGCTGGTGCCTAAAGAACGGCATCCCTTTTACCACCAGTTATCACACCCGTTTTCCCGAATATGTCTCGGCGCGTTTTCCGGTGCCGATCAGCCTGCTTTACCGCTTCATGCGCTGGTTTCACAATTCCGGCAATGGCTGCATGGTGGCAACCGACAGTCTGGCGAAAGAGCTTGAAGCGCGGGGACTGAAAAACCTGATGCGCTGGAGCCGCGGCATCGACCACACGCTGTTTCACCCGCGGGAACGCGAGGAACGCCCATTCGGCCTTCATCGCCCGATCTTCATGACGGTGTCACGCGTGGCGGTGGAGAAAAACCTGCCGGCCTTTCTCGATCTCGACCTGCCGGGCACAAAGGTTGTGGTGGGCGACGGCCCGGCACGTGAAGCGCTGCAGGAGGCCCATCCCGATGTCCACTTCACCGGTATGCTGCATGGCGAAGCGCTGGCGCGCGCCTATGCACAGGCCGATGTCTTCGTGTTCTCGTCAAAGACCGACACTTTCGGCAATACCATCATCGAGGCGCTGGCAAGCGGCGTTCCTGTTGCCGCCTTTCCCGTCACCGGCCCGCTCGACATTCTCAACGGGCGCAAGGATGCCGGAGCGCTGGATGATGATCTCGCAAAGGCAGCACTGCGGGCGCTGACCTTATCAAAAGAGGCAGCAATTGCACTCTCGCAACATTATTCATGGCAGGCGGCCGCAACACAGTTTTACGACAATATCCGTAGCGCCCACGATAATGTCTGAGCTTACAGCATCGGCCCGAAAATCGATTTCGATTTTCGGGCCGATGCGTAGTTTCAATGGGTTAGAGCGTCCTTTGTGCATCCGAATGGATGCACGGCGCTCTAGCGCTTTTTGCGGCGCTTGTGCTCAAACGGATTGTCGCCTGCCCGGAAATAGAGCCGGATCGGCACGCCGGGCATGTTGAAATCATTGCGCAAGCCGTTGATCAGATAGCGGGTATAGCTTTCCGGTACGGCATCGGGACGGGTACAGGAGATCATGAAGCCCGGCGGACGGGTCTTCATCTGCGTCATGTACTTCATCTTCAGGCGACGGCCGGAAACGGCCGGTGGCGGATGGGAGACCTGCTGGCCATCGAGCCAGCGATTGAGCCTGGCCGTCGAGATGCGGCTGTTCCAGACCCGGTCGGTATCGGCGATTGCCTGCATCAGCTTGTCCAGCCCGGTCCCGCGTTCCCCCGAAACCGTGACGGCACGAATGCCGCGCGCCTGCGGCAGAAGACGCTCGGTCTTTTCCCTGAGCTCGCTCAGCAATGCCTGCTGATCCTCGATCAGATCCCATTTGTTGAAGGCCAGCACGGCGGCGCGGCCCTCGCGGATCACCAGATCAACGATCTGCAGATCCTGTTTTTCAAACGGGATCGTCGCGTCGAAGACAATGACCACACATTCGGCAAAGCGGATGGCGCGAAGCGTATCGGCAACCGACAATTTTTCGAGCTTTTCGATCACTCGCGCCTTACGGCGCATGCCAGCAGTATCGAAGAGCTTGATCGGCCGGCCGCGCCATTCCCACTCAACCGAGATCGAATCGCGGGTAATCCCGGCCTCAGGCCCGGTCAACAGCCGGTCTTCGCCGAGATAGCGGTTGATCAGCGTCGATTTTCCGGCATTGGGGCGGCCGACAATGGCCACGCGAAGCGGCTTCTTGTCATCATAGGCCGGCGCTGCATCCGGGTCGTCGGCCTCTTCCTTGGTCAGCATGACATCGGTCAGCGCCTCGTCGACCGGCTCTTCCTTGGGGAAGGCACGCTCCTCACCAATCGCTGCAATGATCGCATCGCGCAGATCGGTCATGCCCTGGCCATGCTCAGCCGAAATCGGGCATGGTTCACCAAGACCAAGCGTGAAGGCGTCGTAGAAGCCGGCATCGGAACCGCGTGCTTCGGACTTGTTGGCAACCAGCACGACCGGCTTGCCGCGACGGCGCAACATATCGGCCAGCGTGTTGTCGGCCGGGGTCAACCCCATCTTCGCGTCAACGATGAACAGCGACAGGTCGGCCTCATCGATCGCCGCTTCCGTCTGCGCGCGCATGCGGCCCGGCAGCGTGTCGGCACCGGCCTCTTCAAGACCTGCCGTGTCGATGATGGTGAAACGGAGATCGTAAAGCTTGGCCTCGCCCGGACGACGGTCACGGGTCACACCCGGCGTATCGTCGACAATGGCGATCTTCTGCCCGACGAGCCGGTTGAACAGCGTCGACTTGCCGACATTCGGACGCCCGACGATGGCAACCTTGAAGCTCATGATGGTTCTTCCCTTAAAACGCAAACATTTCCGCTTTTCCCTGAAAAGCGAAAATGCGCCAACTCTTTGATTTGCGCAATGCGGGAGAGAACCTCTGTTCCCCTGTCCCGAAATCGCGCTCTAAGGCTTAGTTCGTGCCGCTATCTGCCTTGGCGTCGCCGTCAGTCGACTGATCATCGGCGGACTGGCTTTCATCTGCAGCAGCCGGTGACTGGTCTACGACGGCAGGTGCCGCATCCGGCTTGGTGTCGCCATCGGCAGCCATCACATCAAGCACGATCTGGGCGCGATTGAGGATATTCACCGGCGCCTGGCTGTCAGCGGTAATTTCATCGAAAAGCTGCTTGGCTTCATCATAATTGCCGTTGCGGAAGGCGGAAAGGCCGAGGATTTCCCGCGCCGAAAAGCGGAACGGATTGCCGTCAACCGCCAGTTCCTCGACCTCGGAGGACACCTGATCGTAGGTGCCGGTATCCACCAGCAGCCAGCCGGCACGCAGCTTTGCAGCCTGACGAAGCGCTTCGGGTATCCCGCGATCCTTGCCAATGGCGGAGAAGGCCGAAACGGCAGCGGCCGTATCGCCATTCTGCTCCAGAAGCGTTGCCGCACGCAGCTTGGCCAGCACCGGATAGTCGCCATGGCCGGAGGCTTCAAGTTCGGCCAGCGTCTTCTTGGCAGCATCGTTGTCGCCAGCCTTGATCTGGTTCAGCGCCGTCATGAAGATATCGCCGGAGCTTGCCGCCTTGCGGTCCTGCCAATATTCATAACCGCGCCATGCGGCGGTGCCGACAACGGCCAGAACGGCGAGCGCAATGAGATAGCGGCCATAGCGGCGCCAGGCGTCGCGCATCCGGTCGGAGCGCAGTTCCTCATTGACTTCGCGGATAAAGCTGTCGTTCTGGTTGGCCATATTCTACCTACTCCGGCACCGATAAATCATGTTCCAGTGCCGGGCCTTCTAGCCTATTTTTTGGCTGTTGTAAGGACAAAATGCCTGAACGGGACGGAATGTCCCGGCAATTTGATGTATTTTTCAAGCGGCAAAGCTGATCGGCAGGCCAATCAGCCAGAGATGCAGCTTCCAGACGAACAGTCCCCAGAGTACCAGACCAAGCACGATGGCATAAAGATCGTAACGTGCGGACACGAAGGGCTTGCGCGTCAAGAGGCCCGCCCGCTCACGCCGGGCAAGGGCAATCCGCAGGATGACGGCCCAGATCAGGATACCGGCAAACAGGATCACCGACGCCGTTTCGCCATTGGCAAGCAGATGCGCGAATGCCCAGACTTTGACCGAAACCACCATCGGATGCTTCATCACACGGGCGATATGGCCGGGCGGAAAGAAGCTGGCAGACAGACAGATCATCGCGATCAGCATCAGAAGAATGGTGATATGCGCCATCCAGAACGGCGGCGTATAAAGAACGCCGGTGACCTGCCGGGCCTGACCGAATGACCAGACCATGAAGACAAAGGCGGCCAGTGCCGCAATCGAGAAGACCCCGCGCCAGCCCTTCTCGCCCAGCCGGTCGATCATCTGCTGGCGAAAAGCCGGCGCGAAAGCATGAATGAGATGCAGAAGCGTGAAAACAAGAACGGCGACGACGAGCATTGCCATGGAGAACCCCTCTTCCAAGGACCGGATATCTGGCGCTCACACTAGCTGCGAAAACGCGCAATTTGAAGCGGCCTGATGCCGCAATCAGGGACCGGGCCGGGTTCTTGTCACCGAACTGGCGGGATCCTGATGGGGGGCCATATATTGCTCCTGCTCAATCTCGGGCAGATCAATGCCTTCAATAGCGGCCTCGAAGGATCGCAGACGTTTGTGGATCGACAGAAGTTCGACGATCGTTGTCCAGGAATTCACCAGATACTGGAAGGAATTAGAGACCTGACCGAAAGCGGTGGAAATCTGGTTGAAGATGCCGAGCGTGATCGTGCCGCTGACAATGGTCGGCACCAGGATCGCGGTTGAAAAGATATTGTCGGCATTGATGAAGAAGGACCGGGCGAGATTGAAATAGGTGTAGTGGAAATAGAGCCGGAAATAGTTCTTCCGGACATTGGTGAACAACTCTTTCAGCGTCAGCGGTTCAGCGCGGTTCTCATAGTCCTCGCCCAGCACCAACTCCTTACGGTAGGCGGCCTCGACACGCTGGTTGCGAAACTCAAGCCCCGGCAGCTTGATGCCGACTGCGGCCAGAAAAACCGTGCCGAAAAGGGACCAGATGATTGCCGCGGTGAAGAGCGGCGCGGGAATGGCGCCGACGATCGGCAGCACCTTCACATAGCTTGAAAGGGCAAACAGCACCGGCAGGAAGGCGATCAGCGTCATGACCGCGTTGATCATCGATACACCCAGCCCTTCCATGATGGTGGCGAAACGCATCGTGTCTTCCTGGATACGCTGGGAAGCACCTTCGATATGGCGGACCTTGGGCCACAGGCTGACATAGTAATCATTCATCGCCGTGCGCCAGCGGAACACATAATGGCTGACAAAAAAACGCTGAAAGGCAAAGACGGTGATGGCAACGGCGGCGATCTCGGCAAAGATCACAAAGAGCGAATAGAAATCGCCCACCGTGACCCCTTGCTTGCCCTCAAAAGCCTTCTGCAACATGTCGCCGTAAAGCCGGTTCCAGTTATTGAGCGCGACCGAAACCTGCACGGAAAAATAGGTAATGAAGATAATCAGCGACGAGCCCCAGATCGACCAGAGCTGCCAGCGGTGATTGCCGCCCATGAACCACCAGGCGGCACCGAATGTCAGCGTGAAAAACGCGTAATAGAGATAGAACCAGACGAAATCCGCCGTGACGAAATAGCCAAGCCCTGCACGGTTCTGGTCTTCCGGCGACAGCGCGAAACCGAGATTGATGCCGATCTGCTGACCGATCGTATACCATGAGACAACGCCGATCAGCGCCCAGATAACGGCAGATGAGAAAAGCAGATGCGGCTTCGGAAAAAACGACTGGAACAAGAAAACACCTTCTGAAAATGCTGCGTGCAGGGCGCGATTATACGCAACTGAACCAGCAATTCAGGCAAGAAATAGTATGTAAACATTAATATTTCGAAATGGTGTTTTCCGCCATACCTACCGCTTTTAGCTAACCCCGTCGGGAAGCGTCAGGATCAGCGGCCCGTTCCGGGTCGCGACCAGCGTGTGCTCGTATTGCACGGTCAAGGCCCGCGGCTGGCTGTAGAGGATCCACTCTTCGTCCTCTTCCTCCGCCCATTCAGCCCCGAGCGACAGAAAGGGCTCGATGGTGAAAACCTGGCCTTCGGCGATCTGGCGCCGGTCGCTGCGATCCGGCCAGGTCGACAGCTCCGACGGCTCTTCATGCAGCGAGCGGCCGATACCATGGCTGGCAAGGTTCTGGATCAGCGTATAATGGTTCTTGCGGGCAAATTTGCCGATCGCATCGCCGATCGCGCCGAAACGGGCACCCGGCTTGACCTGATTGATGCCGACCCACATGGCCCGCCTGCCATCCCGGCAGAGTTTGGAGACCCGCGAGGAGACTGGAGGAACGGCGAAAGATGAGCCGGTATCGCCAAAGAAGCCGTTCTTTTCGCCCGAAACGTCGAGATTGACGAGATCGCCAGCGCCGATCACCCGATCACCCGGAATGCCGTGGGCAACCTCCTCGTTTACCGAAATGCAGGTCGCGCCAGGAAAGGCATAGCAGACCTCAGGCGCCGAGCGCGCATCATGATCTTCCAGCACCTTGCGCCCAATCAGATCGAGTTCACGCGTGGTGATGCCGGGTTCCAGCGCCTCTGCCATGGTTTTCACAGCCAGCGCGCAGATCTGCCCGATCTCCCTTAATGCCTCGAGTTCTGCTTCGGTTTCTACAATCATTTCAGTCCTTTCCAAACCTGGCGAAAAAATACCGCCAGGCCCTATGCCTTATCGTCGGCCAGCATGTCGCGCACCATCGGCGCCGTCTTCGTGGCAAAAAGTTCGATCGCCCGCATCAGTTCATCATGCGGCACGAGACCGACTGCCATCTGCAGCATGAAACGGTCAAGCCCGAAAATCCGGGCATGGGCGACGATCTTTTTCGCCAGACCTTCCGGTTCACCGACGAAAAGCGCGCCTTCCGGCCCGGTCGAGGCATCGAACTGTGCCCTCGATGTCGGCCCCCAGCCGCGCTCGCGGCCAAGCCGGTTCATCACGGCGGCCTGCGGTGCGTAGAAAATGTCGCGTGCTCTCTCCGCCGTTTCAGCGACGAAGCCATGAACCGAAATCCCGCGCTTCAGGCTCTTTTGGTCATGGCCCGCCTGTTCGGCAGCCCGGGCGTAAAGATCGAAAAGCGGCGCAAACCGGCGTGGCTGGCCACCGAGAATGGCGATGATCAGCGGCAGGCCGAGAAAGCCCGCCCGCGCCATGGATTGCGGCGTGCCGCCAGCGGCAATCCAGACCGGCAGCGGGTTCTGAACCGGACGCGGATAGATGCCCTGCCCGGTCAGGGGCGGCCGTGTCTCACCCGACCATGTGACATGTTCGTTGTCACGGATCTTCAGCAGCAGATCGAGCTTTTCGGCATAGAGCTGATCATAATCTTCCAGCGCATGGCCGAAGAGCGGGAAGGATTCGATGAAGGAGCCGCGCCCGGCCATGATTTCCGCCCGGCCGCCGGAAATGAGATCAACGGAGGAAAATTGCTGGAACACCCGAACCGGATCATCGGACGACAGGATGGTGACCGCACTGGTGAGCCTGATCTTTTTGGTTGTGGCGGCAGCGGCCGCCAGCACCGTTGCCGGAGACGACACCAGATAATCGACCCGGTGATGCTCACCGACGCCGAAGACATCGAGACCAAGCTCGTCAGCCAGACTGATCTCTTCCAACAGGTTCTTCATCCGCCGTTCGGCTTCCCGTCCGCGATCAATGCCGTCAGCGGGATCGACATCGGCAAAGGTGAAAATTCCAAGTTCCATGCTGGCTCCGAAGAATATTGTTTCTTTTGCACCACAATATCGTTCACGACTGACAGAAGAGAAGAGGCTGAAAAGCACCAATCGGTGAACACTGTTTTCACGCAGACGAGCAGCTGCGATGCCAAAAAGCGCGCGCACTGCCAGCAAAATAACGCTTGAAACTTGGCCTGCGCTTGACGCATCGCAGATTGAAAGCGCCGCGCAATACGCTTAACGTGGAAGGGATACGCCCTGCCATAGCAGAGCGGGGAATGGATTGAGGAGACATTCTGAATGGCACGCAGTGTAGTAATTACGGGTTCGACAAGCGGCATCGGGCTGGGCATCGCCGAAGGCTTTGCCAAGGCTGGTGACAATATTGTTCTGAACGGCTTTGGTAAGGAGGAGGATATCAATCAGGCAGTTGCCCGCATCGGCAGTCTCGGCGATGGCGCAGTGATCTACCATCCGGCCGACATGACCAAGCCGGAAGAGATTGCCGACCTGATCGCAACAGCGGAGCGCACCTTCGGCGGCCTTGATGTGCTGGTCAATAATGCCGGCATTCAGTTTGTCAGCCCGGTTGAGGATTTCCCGACGGAAAAATGGGATCAGATCATTGCCATCAACCTGTCGAGTGCCTTCCACACGATCCATCACGCCGTGCCGATCATGAAGAAGGCCGGCAAGGGGCGGATCATCAATCTCGTTTCCGCCCACGGCCTTGTCGCCTCGCCGTTCAAATCGGCCTATGTCGCCGCCAAGCATGGCGTGATGGGGCTGAGCAAGACGGTGGCGCTGGAACTGGCAACCTTCGGCATCACCTGCAATTCGATCTGCCCCGGCTATGTGCTGACGCCGCTGGTCGAAAAGCAGATCCCCGATACGGCAAAGGCGCGCGGCATTACCGAGGAGGAGGTCAAGCAGAATGTGCTGCTGGCCGCCCAGCCAACCAAGGAATTCGTCACCACCGGAGAGATTGCAGCCGCAGCGCTGTTTCTCGCCAGCGATGACGCAAAGCAGATCACAGGTACACATATTTCGATCGACGGAGGCTGGACGGCCCAATAGGCCGCCCAGCCTCCCTTTAGCAGGAAGTTTTGATGACGATCCGTTTCATACTCAATGACGAAGCTATCGCGCTGGAGACTTTGGCTCCAACCGAGACGCTGCTCGATTTTCTCCGGCTGAAAAAACGCCTGACCGGCTCCAAGGAAGGCTGCGCAGAAGGTGATTGCGGTGCCTGCACCGTGCTTGTCGGCAGGCTTTCGGGCGGCAGGCTGGTTTATGAGACGGTCAATTCCTGCATCCGCTTTGTCGCCTCGCTCAACGCCACCCATGTGGTGACGGTGGAGCATCTGGCGGCAGGCGGCACATTGCATCCCGTGCAACAGGCCATGGTTGACATGCATGGTTCCCAATGCGGCTTCTGCACGCCGGGCATCGTCATGTCGCTTTATGCGCTGTGGATGGAAAACGAAAACCCCTCGCGGGCGGCGATTGAAAAGGCGTTGCAGGGCAATCTCTGTCGCTGCACCGGCTATGAGCCCATCATCAAGGCGGCGGAGCGCGCCGCCGCCACCCGCCCGGACGCGGCTTTCGATGCCATTGCCCGCGAGCGTGACAGCGTGATCACCGCGCTTGAAGCGCTGAAGCAGCACGAAACCATCACCATCGGCGATGGCAAGAGCCGCGCCATCATTCCCGCTACGCCGGACGATCTTGCCGCAGTGCTCGCCCGTGAGCCGGCGGCCACCATCGTCGCCGGTTCCACCGATGTCGGACTTTGGGTCACCAAGCAGATGCGGCCGCTCGACCCGGTGGTGTTCATCAACCATATCGAGGCGCTGCAGACCATCAGCGAGAGCGATACGGAGATCACCATCGGCGCTGGCGTCACTTATTCGGAGGCCTTCCCGGTTCTGGCGAAAGCAATCCCGGCACTGGGCAGGCTGATCGACCGGATCGGCGGCCAGCAGGTGCGCAATATGGGCACGATCGGCGGCAATATCGCCAATGGTTCGCCGATCGGCGACACCCCGCCAGCCCTGATCGCCCTTGGTGCAACGGTGACGCTGGCATCGACTGCAGGCCGCCGCACATTGCCGCTTGAAGATTTCTTCATCGAATACGGCAAGCAGGACCGCGCGCCCGGCGAATTTGTGGAAGCCATCACAGTGCCGAAACCCGCGACCGGCAGCCATTACGCCGTCTACAAGCTATCCAAGCGCCGGGAAGAGGATATTTCCGCAGCTTGCGGCGCCTTCTTCCTCACCCTTGCCGGGGATGCCACGGTGAAAGAGATCCGCATCGCCTTTGGCGGCATGGCCGGAACGCCGAAGCGGGCGAGCCATGTCGAGGCTGCCCTTGCAGGCAAGCCATGGAGCGAAGAGGTGATCGAGACCGTGCGCGCCGCCTTTGAAAGCGATTTCACCCCGCTCTCCGACTGGCGCGCCACATCGGCCTATCGGATGCTGACGGCGAAGAACCTTCTGACCCGCTTCTTCCTCGAAACCACAGGCGAGCGCCAGGAACTCGTCCGCTTTGAAACCGCGGAGGTGTGAAATGGACAAGTCCGCCAATGACATGATCGTCAGCAAGACCCGCATCAGCGGTGGAATGCATGATCCGCGCCGCCATGACTCGGCCCACAAGCATGTGGCTGGCGCCGCCGAATATATCGACGATATCCCCGAACCCCAGGGGCTGCTCCATGTCGGCCTCGGCCTTTCGGACCGGCCGCATGCCGAGATCATCGACATGGATCTTGCCGCCGTTGAAAAGGCACCGGGTGTCGTCTGTGTCCTGACGGCGAAGGACCTGCCGGGCGTCAACGATATCTCGTCTGCCGGGATCGGCGATGAGCCGCTGTTTGCCGACACGAAAGTGGAATATCACAGCCAGATCATCTTTGCGGTTGTCGCCGAGACCCGCGCGCTCGCACGTTCGGCAGCGCGGCTGGCGAAGATCATCTATCGCGATCTGCCCTTCTGGACCAATGTGCGCGATGCGATTGCCGCCGATGCGCCCAATGTCTGCACGCCGATGACGCTGCAGCGCGGCGATGTGAAAGAGGCGCTTGCCCGCGCAAAGCACCGCATCACGGCGGAAATGGAAATTGGCGGTCAGGAGCATTTCTATCTGGAAAGCCAGATCTCCATGGCGATCCCCGGCGAAGACGATGAGGTTTCCGTCTGGGCCTCAACCCAGCATCCAAGCGAGATCCAGCATATTGTCGGCCATATCCTGCACATCCCGTCCCATGCCGTAACCGTGTTCCAGCGCCGCATGGGCGGTGGCTTCGGCGGCAAGGAAACGCAGGGCAACGCCTTTGCCGCAATTGCAGCGCTCGCCGCCAAAAAGCTCAACCGCGCCGTCAAGATCCGCCCGGATCGCGATGAAGACATGGCGATCACCGGCAAGCGCCACGACTTCGTGACATCCTATGATATCGGCTTTGACGAAAACGGCATGATCGAGGCGGTGGATGCGACCTTTGCCGCACGCTGCGGCTTTTCTGCCGATCTGTCAGGCCCGGTCACCGACCGCTCGCTGTTTCACGCGGATTCGTCCTATTACCTGCCAAATGTGCATCTGGTCTCCCGGCCGCTGAAAACCCATACCTGCTCCAACACCGCCTATCGCGGCTTTGGCGGTCCGCAGGGCATGGTGCTCGGCGAAAGGCTGGTGGAAGAAATCGCCTATGCGCTCGGCAAGGATCCACTCGATATCCGCAAGGCCAATTTCTACGGTCAGCCGGGTTCCGGCCGGGATGTGACGCCATACTATCAGACGGTGGAGGACAACATCATCCTGCGCCTGGTCGAGGAGCTGGAACGCTCGAGCGATTACCGCGCCCGCCGTCAGGCGATCATCGACTTCAACAAGACGAGCCGGGTGATCAAGAAGGGCATTGCCCTCACCCCGGTCAAGTTCGGCATTTCCTTCACGCTGACCTCATCCAATCAGGCCGGCGCGCTGGTGCATGTCTATCAGGATGGCTCCGTGCAGCTCAATCATGGCGGCACGGAAATGGGTCAGGGCCTGTACGTCAAGGTCGCACAGGTGGTCGCCGATGTGTTCCAGATCGATCTGGAGCGGGTGAAGATCACCGCCACCACGACCGGCAAGGTGCCCAACACCGCACCGACGGCAGCCTCGTCCGGCGCCGATCTCAATGGGGCGGCGGCCTTCAACGCCGCAACCCAGATCAAGGACCGGCTGATCGCCTTTGCCGCCGAAACCTTCAAGGTGAAGCCGGAAGAGGTGGAATTTCTGCCCAACCGGGTCAGGATCGGCGATGAGGAAATCCCCTTTGGCGAACTTGCCAAACGCGCCTACGGCGGCCGCGTACAGCTCTCGGCAGCGGGCTTTTACAAGACGCCCAAGATCCACTGGGACCGCGCGGCCGGTCGCGGCCGCCCGTTCTTCTACTATGCTTACGGCGCCTCCTGCACCGAAGTCTCGATCGACACGCTGACCGGCGAATATCTGATGGAGCGTGCCGATATCCTTCACGATGTTGGCCGCTCGCTCAATCCGGCGATTGATATCGGCCAGATCGAAGGCGGTTATATCCAGGGTCTCGGCTGGCTGACGACGGAAGAATTGTGGTGGGACAATAAGGGCCGGCTCAGAACCCATGCGCCCTCCACCTACAAGATCCCGCTGGCCTCCGACCGGCCGAAGATCTTCAACGTCGCGCTTACTGATTTCTCGCCCAATATCGAGGAAACCATCGGCCGCTCCAAGGCCGTCGGCGAACCGCCCTTCATGCTGGCGATCTCGGCACTTGAGGCACTGGATATGGCGGTGGCCTCGGTGGCGGATTACTCCGTCTGCCCGCGGCTCGATGCCCCGGCAACGCCCGAACGCGTGCTGATGGCGGTTGAGCGGATGAAGGCGGTGCGGAGCGGACAATGATCACCGTCGATGGCCTTACGGCCTGGATTGCGCGTGAGGCACCGGCGGTGATGGTCACCATCGCCGGTGTGAAAGGCTCCTCCCCGCGTGAACAGGGCGCCTATATGCTGGTGTCAAAAACGGAGCTTTTCGGCACGATCGGCGGCGGTCAGCTGGAATTCATCGCCATTAATCACGCCCGCAGGCTGCTTGGCGGGGCGGATGGCGAGCACCTGCTCGATATCCCGCTCGGACCCGAGATTGGTCAGTGCTGCGGCGGGCGGATTGCACTATCCTTTGCTAAGGCCGACGAAGTCGCCATCAACAGCCTTGCCGCACAGGCGCGGGCCGAATCCGCCGGTAATCCGCATGTAGCCATTTTCGGTGGCGGCCATGTCGGTGCAGCCCTTGCCACAGCGCTGGCGCCGCTGCCGATGAATGTCCGCCTCGTCGAGACCCGTGCGGAAACACTGAAGGGCCTGCCTGATGCAGTCACGCCGCGTCTTGTTGCCGTGCCTGAGGCCGAGATTGCTGCCCTGCCCCCCGGCAGCGCCGTTGTCATCCTCACCCATGACCATGCGCTGGATTTTCTGATTGCGGTTGAAGCCCTCAAACGCGGTGATCTAGCCTATTGCGGCATGGTCGGCTCGAAAACCAAGCGCGCCACCTTTGCAAGCCACGCCCGTGAGGCGGGCCTGTCCGACGCTTCTATTGCAAATCTGGTGCTGCCAATCGGCGGCGCCGTTGTCAGGGACAAGCGGCCGGAGGTTATCGCCGCCATGGTGGCAGCTGAACTTTTGACCGTTTTTTCTGCAGCATCCTGAGGCATTCTGCCCGAAGACAAGGCATTTACGCGCTCCACTCCCGGCAATTGCACGCCAACGTAAAACAGAGCTTTTTTTCTCGCGCGAAATTGCGCAAGATCACAATAAGTTCATATTCGGGGGAACGATTGAATGTTTGAACTGGCGATCATCGGGGAGTGGGCGCAATTTGCGGTTCGATGGCTTCACGTCATCACCGCCATTGCTTGGATCGGCTCGTCTTTCTACTTCATCGCGCTGGATCTGGGCCTGGTAAAACGCCCGCATCATCCGCCGGGTGTTTCCGGCGAGGAATGGCAGGTCCATGCCGGCGGTTTCTACCATATCCAGAAATATAACGTTGCCCCCGAGCACATGCCTGACCACCTGATCTGGTTCAAGTGGGAAAGCTACATGACCTGGGTATCGGGCTTCCTGATGCTCTGCCTGCTCTATTATGGCGGCGCCGATCTTTTCCTCGTCAATCGCGAGGCTCTTGATGTTTCCGCCCCCGTCTCGATCCTGATTTCGCTGGCCTCGCTGTCAATCGGCTGGCTGGTCTATGATCTGTTGTGCAAATCGCCGATCGGCAAGCATACGGTCGGGCTGATGCTGCTGCTCTATGTGCTGCTGATCTGCATGGCCTATGGCTACACCCATATCTTCACCGGCCGGGCCGCATTCCTGCATATGGGCGCCTTCACCGCGACCATCATGACCGCGAATGTGTTCTTCATCATCATCCCGAACCAGAAGATCGTCGTTGCCGACCTGCGCGCAGGGCGCACGCCCGATCCGAAATATGGCAAGATCGCCAAGCAGCGCTCGACGCATAATAATTACCTCACCCTGCCGGTGCTGTTCTTCATGCTGTCGAACCACTATCCGCTGGCTTTTGCGACCTCGTTCAACTGGGTGATTGCTTCGCTGGTCTTCCTGATGGGCGTGACCATCCGGCATTATTTCAACACCATGCATGCCCGCAAGGGCCAGCCCAACTGGACCTGGGCGCTGACGGCGATCATCTTCATCACCATCATGTGGCTGTCGACGTCGCCGCGCATCTTGAAGCCGGAAGATCCGAACACGGCGGTAGCACCGGCTTTCGAGAAATTCGCGGACGATCCGCACTTTGCCGACGCCAAGGAAATCGTCTCGTCGCGCTGCTCCATGTGCCATGCGGCCGAGCCGGTCTGGGATGGCATTCATCGCCCGCCGCTCAATGTTCAGTTGGAAAATGATGCGGAGATCGCCGCCCGCGCCAGCCAGATCTACTTGCAGGCCGGACGCAGCCATGCCATGCCTCCAGGCAATGTGACCGACATGACGCCACAAGAGCGTGCCACACTGGTCGCCTGGTACCAATCAAGCATCGGAGCGAAACCAAACAAATGACGAAAACACGCCTTCTGCGCGGCCGGCTCTTGTCCTTCCATCGTCGGCCGGAAACGCTCGCCGACACAGATGCCTATTTCTACGAAGAAGATGGCGGCCTCCTCATTCAGGGAGGCCGTATTCTTGCTGCCGGACCTTTTGAGACGGTGCGGAAAGAGGCATCCGGCGATCCGGAGATCATCGATCACCGTCCGTATCTGATCATGCCCGGTTTCATCGACGCGCATCTGCATTTCCCGCAGATGCAGGTGATCGGCTCCTACGCTGCCAATCTTCTGGAATGGCTCAACACCTATACATTCGTGGAGGAACAGCGCTTTGCCAATGAAGGGCACGCTGCCCGCATCGCCACGCATTTCTTCGACGAGATGGTGCGCCATGGCACGACAACGCCGGTTGCCTATTGCTCGGTCCACAAGGCCTCCGCCGATGCCTATTTCGCCGAAGCGGAGAAGCGCGGTTTTCTGGCGCTCGGCGGCAAGGTGATGATGGACCGCAATGCGCCGGATGCGCTGACCGATACGGCGCAGAAGGGCTATGACGAGACGAAACAAGTGATCGCCGACTGGCATGGCAAGGGACGCAACCATGTCGTCATTTCGCCGCGCTTTGCCATCACCTCGACGCCAGAGCAGATGGAAGCAGCAAAGACGCTCGCCGCCGAGCACCCTCATCTCCACATCCAGACCCATCTTTCGGAAAATCTGGCCGAGATTGATTTTGCCTGCTCGCTTTACCCCGAAGCGGTCGATTATACCGACATCTATGCGCGCTATGGCCTGCTCGGCGAGAAGACTCTGCTCGGCCACGCCATTCACTTGAGCGAACGTGAGCGCGATGCGATCTCGGAAGCCGGCGCGGTTGCGGTTCACTGCCCGACTTCGAACCTGTTTCTCGGCTCGGGCCTGTTTGCCTTCCGCGAATGCGAAGACCGGGTCAAGCCGCTTCGCATCGCCGTTGCCACCGATGTCGGCGGCGGTTCCTCCTATTCCATGCTGCAGACCATGGACGAGGCCTATAAGGTGCAGCAGCTCAGATCACAGCGGCTCGACCCGCTGACCAGCTTCTATTACCTGACCCGCGGCAATGCCGAAGCACTGTCGCTGTCGGACCGGATCGGCGCGCTTGATCCCGGTTTTGATGCCGATCTCGTGGTTCTTGACGCCATGGCAACACCGGCGATGGCCTTGAAACACGAAGTTGTCTCGACACTGGCCGAGGAACTGTTCCTGCTGCAGACACTTGGCGATGATCGCGCCATCGCCGAGACCTATATTGCTGGTGAACCTGCCAAGTCCTTGCTTTAGCTATCCGAAGGGCGCATGACGAATATCAATCCCCGGCCATTTGCGAATGGCTGGGGACATGATCCTACTTGGCATCTTTTCACCCATATGTGATAAGGCTATTTATACTTGGAGGAGAGATCATCATGTTTTCCGAGCCGCTGACAATTGCAGACCTGAAACGCCGGGCAAAATGGCGCGTGCCGAAAATGTTCTTCGATTATGCTGACAGCGGCGCCTGGACGGAAAGCACCTACCGGGCCAATGAGAGCGATTTTACAAAAATCAAGCTGCGCCAGCGTGTGCTGGTGGACATGACCAACCGGTCGCTGGCCTCCACCATGATCGGCGAGAATGTGTCTATGCCGGTTGCCATTGCTCCGACCGGGCTTTGCGGCATGCAGCATGCCGATGGCGAAATCCTCGCGGCTCAGGCAGCGGAAGAATTCGGCATTCCCTTCACTCTTTCGACCATGAGTGTCTGCTCGATCGAGGATGTGGCGGAAAACACGACAAAGCCCTTCTGGTTCCAGCTCTACGTGATGAAGGACCGCGACTTCATTGCCAGCCTGATCGACCGGGCCAAGGCCGCCAAATGTTCCGCGCTCGTGCTCACGCTCGATCTGCAGATCCTCGGCCAGCGTCACAAGGATATTCTGAACGGCCTTTCAACGCCGCCGAAATTCACGCCGAAGCATCTCTGGCAGGTTGGAACCCGCCCCTTCTGGGCGCTGGAAATGCTCCAGACCAAACGCCGGACCTTCCGCAATATTGCCGGCCACGCAAAGGGCGTCTCAGATCTTTCCTCGCTCTCCGCCTGGACCTCGGAACAGTTCGACCCCAAGCTTTCCTGGGCCGATGTCAATTGGATCAAGGAACGTTGGGGCGGCAAGCTGATCCTCAAGGGCATTCTCGATGCCGAGGACGCGAAAATGGCGGCAAAGACCGGTGCCGATGCCATCATCGTTTCCAACCATGGTGGCCGCCAGCTCGATGGCGCGCGTTCCTCGATCTCCGTCCTGCCGGAAATTGTCGATGCCGTCGGCGGCGAGATTGAAATCCATATGGATGGCGGTATTCGCTCCGGCCAGGACGTACTGAAGGCCCGCGCGTTGGGTGCTAAGGGTGTCTTCATCGGCCGCCCCTTCCTTTATGGTCTCGGCGCCATGGGCAAGCCCGGCGTCACCAAGGCGCTGGAGATCATCCGCAAGGAACTCGATATCACCATGGCACTGTGCGGCAAACGCGATATCGAAACGATCGGTCGCGATATCATTGCCAAAGCCGATTTCTGAGAGATCAGATGATTGGACCATCGGGCGGCTAAAATTCATCGCCCGATGAGCTGGCAGGTCTTACATTCCCACGGGCCATGGCCGAATTACAGCTACAGGCGCTGGAGGCACATTGTCCTCCGGACTTGTTGCGAAGCGGTATTGCTGAGGCGCAATACCGACCCCTGAATAGAGCATTCCGACCCGCATATCCCCATGAGACCGGTCGGGAACAAACCCGTACATCTGCATCATCGTCTGCTCGTAAGTGGGCGGAGCATGGCTCCCCCCGGACGGCCCCGGTTGCGCCTGAGCCGGTAATGGTACAAAGACGCCCTGGGGCACAAAAGCTCCCTGGGGTACAAAAGCTTCGTGGCTCGGGACCGGCGCGGACGGACCGGGATTGGCGCCGGCCCGGGCCTGCTCTGCCCGCGCATCCCTTATCCAGCCAAGCCACATCAATTGCTTCTTGCAATCAGACACGACAGCCTGCTCATGCTGTTTCTCATCTATGGACAGAACATGCCCCCTGCCCGTTGCACGGCATTCGCGAAGAAAGATATCGCGGCCCATGCGCGAAAACTTCCTCATGATATAGTCCTGCAAATCGCGTTCGACATCAGTCTGGCGCGGGCTTTGCGCCTGAAGGTCTGCCTGCCCTGAAGCGCGCTGGCTCGCAAACATCTGCCGCCCATCATTGCGATCTGCATGCAAAGCCGGAAGCGTTGGATAAGTCGCGGGCGTGTCCGCTCTGGCGGTTTTCCTCACAGACGCTGAAGATATATTGCGCTTGCGTGATTGCGACTGTGGCGCACATTCACTCTGCACCGGCACCGCGCGAGAACCATTGACGGATATCCGGGCTGGATCAACAGGCATCAAGCCTCCCCCTTCTTTCTAAGAACATGTAAGAAGCTAGATCAGGGAGATGGCGTTACAAATTCGGAAAAATCGATAACAGTGCCGAACCGACAGCCTATGCCACAAAGCCCGTCGCCAGAGCCGATGGCCAGTCCTTAAGCCCGCTCTGTTTCGCCAGCGCCACCACACGTGTGGTATCGTAGCGCAGCTGGTAAAAACTCGGCACCCATCCAGACACCCGTTTCTCGACGATGGCATAGCAGGCGAATGGCGTTGCCGTTTCGAGCTTGTGATAGAAGGGCACGTCGTAATCGAAACCGGGGCAGCCAACGCTGCCGGGATTGACGATCAGACGGCCGTCGGCGAGCATGACCGAGCGGGCAATATGGGAATGACCGCACAACATCAGCGGATAGTCGGTGCCGTCCGCATAGGCCTCGATCTCATCGCGCGGCCGCAGGGTGAAAAAACCGCTTTCATGCAGAGCCTCGGTCCACATGATGTTGTCATCGCCGGGCGTCGCATGACACATGAACACCTCGTCAGCCACGACCAGCGTTTCCGGCAGGCTCCGCACCCAGTCAAGCTGCGCCTCGGAAAGCTGGCGAAAAGCCGGTTCCTCCCAGTCGCCCATTTCCGCAAAAGGACGGTCGATCAGCGCCCGGTCGTGATTGCCGCGCACGGTCGGCAGGTTGAGCGCCATCAGCCGTTCTGCCGTCGCACCGGCCTGAAGCGGGCTAGACAGGCAATCGCCCAGATTGACGGTGAGATCAACGTCCCGGTGGACGATATCGTCCAGAACGGCCTCCAGAGCATCGCAATTGCCGTGAATATCGGCGATGACTGCAATCCGCATGGTCACCTCCCTTTTTCAGTACGGTTCGAAAATTAAGTGTCAGCTGCCGCGATAGGTCGAATAGCCATGGGCCGAGAGCAGCAGCGGCACATGATAATGCGCCGTCACATCGGCAATCGCAAAGCGGATCGGGATATCTTCCAGAAAGGCAGGTTCCGTCATGGCCGCACCGGTGCGGCGCAGATAGTCACCGACATGAAAGACCAGTTCATATTGCCCGGTCTCGATCTCCTGAACAGTGAGGATCGGGTCGCCATCGATACGGCCGTCATCATTGGTATAAACGGTCTTGAGGAACTGACGGCCATCCTTGCCGATACGGTAGAGATCGATCTTCAGCTCATCGGCCGGCTGGCCGAGCGCGGTGTCGAGAACGTGGGTTGTCAAACCAGTCACCTGGGTTCCTCCTCAATCACGAACAGGGCGGGATAGAAATACTCTTCCAGATTGTTACCCGGTCCGGCGCGATCCACAACCAGAAAGTCGCTGGTCTCGTAAAGCGCCATCAACGGATGATGCCAGACATTGGCGCGATAATTCACGCCCTCACCCGGCCGCGCCAGAAAAGCGCGCGGCTTGCCCGGTGTTCCGCCCATATCCTCGGCAACGATCACCAGAAAGGGGCGGTCGGAGAGTGGCGAGAAGCTCTGGCTGCCATCGGGATGGCGTTCCATCATGTCGACATGATAGGGAAACTTGCGCGCCTGGCCGCGAAAAATGCTGATAATCACCTCCGCGTCCAGCCCTTTGGCTTCAGCCTTTGCAAGGCCATGAAACCGTGTTGTGGTGCCGCCATTGATCATCCGGACAGTGGACGGATCGGCGAAAATCACCGATCCGAACGGGGCAAATGCTTCAGGTGTCAGCGGTTCGACCCTAACCGGAATACTCATGGCTCAGCCCTTCACGCCGTAGAGACGAAGCCGGCTGATGCCGCCATCGGGATAGTTTGCGACCCTGACATGGGTAACCGGACCGATCGTCTTCACCTGATCGGAACCGAATTCATGGATATGATCGGCAGAAAGCTTGGTCTGTTCCAGGATTGGCTGCCAGTTTTCCGAGCCTGCGATTTCCTCAGCCGTGAAAACATCGGCCTGATCGGGCAGGTAGGCGCCGAAAAGCGCACAGCTGTCGGGGAAATTGCCCTTGAAATGGGCCGTATCGACGACAACGCGGCGAATAATGCCCGGATGGCCGAGCTTCAGGATAACCCAGTCATGGCCGGGGCCGCGACGGCGGGCCGTTTCCCAGCCATCACCCATATTGACGCCGCGACCGGGCGCGAACATGCGGTCGGGATGGCCGAAATGAGCATCCGACCAGTGTAGTGCATGGGTGCCACCGAAGATATAGGCGAGATCAACCTCTTCACCGTCGCCCACCTTGTCCCAGTTGAAATAGGCCGAGCCATAGGCGCGCAGACGCGCAATGCCGCCATCGGGATAGATATGCAGGCGTAGATGGGTGAAGACCTTCTGCCGCCTTTCCTGATCCATCTCGAAATAATGATGACTGTTGCCCTTCAGATCCTCGCGGCTGAGCACTTCCTGCCAGTCGGAACTGTCATCGGGATCGCCCTTTTCCATATAGCAGCCCTCAATCGAGCACTGCGGCGGGAAATTTCCGGTGAAATGGCTGGTATCGACGTCAAAACCGCGAATACGGCCCGGCATGGCCAGCTTGATCACAGCCCAGTCATGACCGGGAACGCGCTTGCGGCGGCTTTCCCAGCCATCCATCCACTTGCCATGTTCATCATATTCGCCCGGCAGGAAGACGGCGGCATCATCCTTCAGCATGCGCGACAGCGGCGCGAAGAACTGATCCGTTGCATAAAGCGCGCGCGCGCCAAGCCTGGCCGATGCCAGATTGATCGCGCCTATGGCGAAATCCGGCAGGGACACAGTCATTTCTTGTTCGGACATTTACGACTCCGGAAGCAGGAACTGCAGCCGGATGCCGGCGATCTTCTCTACCTGCAGGCAGGCAGTGGCCAGTTCAACATCGGCGTCGTTTGCGACCCGCTGTTTGAACGCAGCAAGAATATCGTCCTTATTGAGCCCCGTGACTGCAATAATGAAAGGGAATTGGAATTTCTCTATATAGGCGGAATTGAGCTTCGTAAACTCCGCATGTTCTTCTGCGCTCAGGCGATCAAGACCGGCGCCGGACTGCTCACGATGGCTTTCCATGGTCAGATTGCCCGCTGTTGCAAGTTTTCCGGCAAGATCGGGATGCTTGCGCAGCACATCAAGCCGCTCCTCGGTCGAGGCAGCGCGAAACACCGTGCAAAGCGCATCATGAACGCTCTTGACGGTCAGCGGTTCTGCAACAAGCCCCTGATCATAGGCCCGTTCAGCAATGAAGGGTGAATGCTCGAAAACACCGCCAAAGCGGCTGACGAAATCGTCACGGGCAATCATCAGGGTGCAATCTCCGGAAAATGGTTGTCATGCCAGTGGCGGGCGATATCGATGCGGCGGGGTATCCAGACCTTGTCGAAAGAAAGTACATATTCCATGAAGCGGCGGAGCGCTGCAACACGCGCCGGCCGGCCGACGAGACGGCAGTGAAGCCCGATCGACAGCATTTTGGCATGGCCCTCCCGGCCCTCCTCGTAAAGCGTATCGAAAGCATCCTTCAGATAGGTGAAAAACTGGTCGCCGGAATTGAACCCCTGCGGGGTGGCAAAACGCATGTCATTGGTATCAAGCGTATAGGGTACGATCAGGAAAGGCTTGCCCTCCGGTGTCTTGACCCAATAGGGCAGATCATCGGCATAGCTGTCGGCGGAATAGACGAAGCCGCCCTCTTCCATCACCAGTTTCAGCGTATTGTCGGACGGCTTGCCCTGATAGATGCCGAGAGGCCGCTCGCCAGTGATTTCGGTGTGAAGGCGCACCGCCTCCTGAATGTGCCGCCGCTCCGCCTCAATATCGAAATCCTTGTATTCCAGCCAGCGATAGCCATGGCTGGCAATCTCCCAGCCAGCCTCTTTCATCGCCGCTACGGCCTCCGGGTTGCGGGCCATGGCCATGGTCACGCCATAGACCGTCGCCGGCACTTTCAGGCTGGTGAACAGCCGCCACAGCCGCCAGAAGCCGGCACGCGAGCCATATTCATAGAGCGATTCCATATTCAGATTGCGCTGCCCCGGCCAGGGCGCGGCACCGACGATCTCCGAAAGAAGGGATTCCGAGGCCGGGTCACCATCCATAATGGTGCTTTCGCCACCTTCTTCATAGTTGATGACGAACTGAACGGCGATACGCGCGTCGCCAGGCCATTTTGGATCCGGCGTGGTCCGGCCAAAGCCGACAAGATCGCGGGGATAGTTGGAAAGATAGTCGCTCATCGATTCACCCATGTTGCAGTGGGGCGAGGTTAGAGCCTTTCCCGCCAAAGGGGAAGCGCTTCAAAGGGCCAATCCGGCGGCATATCGCAGCAAAAAAGGACGCATGGCAGTCGCGATTAGGCAACACGCCGTCTGCCGCTGCGCCGGGTGCGAACCGGCCCCATGGGATGGAGCGAATGAACCCGGAAGGGTGCGCCAGGCTCCTCTTCAACAAAAAGCGCGATATTGTCGACGGTCACCGGATCGACCAGAACCGGCCCGAAAAAATCCTGCGCCGAGCGTTCGAACCGCGCGCGATCATGCGCCGGAAGCGGACCGGTCAGCGCCATGTGAAAACGGAACGCCTCCATTACATTCGGCTCGCCCCAGCGATGCAGATTGGCAAATTGCTGCGGCGACAGGCCATCAGGATCGCGCCGCTCAATATCGGCCTCCGACAGGGGCGCGCGAAAGTGATCGAAGCGGGCAACGATTTCCGCCGCAAGTGCGTTGATCTGCGGACAATCCACTGCGGGAACAAGCGCCAGAACATCGCCGATTGTCACGACAGCAAGCCGCGGCAGCACAAAAGGCTCAGAAATGAAAGCGAAATGCATCAGCGCCCGCAAGAGCTGCTGCTCATCATCATCATCCGCCATGATGAAGGAGGATTTGAGCGCCGCGTGAAAACCATAGCGGCGCGGAAGCGCAGTGTGATAGGCGATTTCATGCATGCCGATCCCCGGTATCATCGGCGGGTCGACCATTTCACCCGAATAGGGATTGCGCCCCAGCCAGCTTGCTGCCACCAGCGTCAGCGCATCATCGGGTGCGGGCGAAAAGTAAATCGCATAGCGCCTGGTCTCGGCCATTGTCGCCAACTTTCAAATAGAGTTCCTTCCCTCACGCCCGAATTAGGTGATTTGGGTGACAGCAAGACGACAAGAAAGACGGAAATACTTGAACTTTACTTTTTCATTGCCCAGTCGTGATGAATTTTCGGATGAAATTTCAATGGTAGCGCAACCGAAACATTACCTGCTGCAGTAAGCACGGCATGTTCGGCCAGAACATGGGCAAGACCGAAAGAGGTTTTGAAGCCACCGGCAAGCGCGATCACATGGTCAAGACCGGGCAAAGCCCCGACGACGGGATCGCGTGCAATTGCCCGCGGCCTGAGCCCTGCCCAGCGCTCGATCACCGGCGCATCGGCAAGTGCCGGCACCGCCAGCCGGGCGGCGGCAATCAGCGCCTCAAGCTGCTGATCGGTCGAGGACGGATCAGCAAAACGGTCCTCACTGGTCGAGCCGATGGCAACACGCCCGCCGGAATGCGGCACGACATAAAGCCCCTCATCATAAAGGATCGGCAGGCCTGGATCGAGATCGGCGGCCATCAGCGCCGCCTGCCCCTTGACGCCGCGCCCGAGAGCGCGGCCTTCAGGCGCCAGATGCGGCTGCATCAGGGGAAAAGCACCGGTACCTGCGGCGATGATGACCGAGCCGAAACCAATTGTTCCACCATCGGCCAACCGGATCGCATGGCCAGCTGTATCGATCCCTGTAACCGGCATCTCCGGCATGATCCGCACATGGCGGGCATCAGCCAGAAACGCCAGAAGTGCGGTAACCACATCGCGCGGAAAGACGTGCGCCGCCAGATCGTCGAAGATATAGCCGAAACGGTCCGGCCGGGCGGCAGGCCAACCGGTAACCGGCGCATCCTCCAACACGTCAAAGCGGAACCGGCGATCGCCCACCTTCCAGTTGATGCGGGCTTCTTCCTGGCGGGCAAGGGCGGTGTTGCGTTGACGCTCGCTGTTGATCGGCATGATGCGGCCACTGCGGCGATAGCTGGTCTCAATCCCGGTTTCGGCGGAAAGCATGGCAAGATCGCGTTCCAGCCGCAAAAGCGCATCGAACTGGAACTGCTTCTTCTCGTCCCAGAGATCCGGCATATAGGCCATCAGCACGCCGACAAGCCCGTTGCTGGCGCCATGCCCCGGCGTCCCGGCATCGACAACAAGGGTCTCTATCCCTGCTTTTTCAGCGTGATAAGCCGCCCAAAGCCCCATAATGCCGCCGCCGACAATCACGAGATCAGCCGTCATTTTCGCAGAAGCCGTTTGACCGGCGGCCATTCCGGATTTATCGCCATCAATCATGAGCGATGCGGACCACAAACAAGCGCCCGATGCAAGAAAAACCGATGGCGAAAGTCTCTCCCTCTCCTGGGATGAGGACGGTCAGCCTTTTTCTGAAGGCTTCGGCGACCATTTCTATTCGAAAAACGATGGCCGCGCCGAATGCGGCCATGTCTTCATCAACGCCAATGCCCTGCCTTCACGCTTTGCCGCTGGCGGCACGATCCGCATTGGTGAACTTGGCTTTGGCACCGGGCTCAATTTCTGCGAGACATATCGACAGTGGAAGGCAGCCCGCCTGCCCGGCGCCATGCTTGAATTCACCTCCTTCGAGCGCTACCCGCTGAAGGCATCAGACATTGACCGGGCGCTGTCGCGCTGGATTGAGATCGACAGCGAGCGTGACGCGCTTGTCCGGCTCTGGCCGCCGATCCCGTCTGCAACATTCTCGCTTTCAATCGATGACCAGACCCGCCTCACCATTTCATGCGGCGACGCACTGGAGCAGTTGTCCCGACTGGATCAGACATTCAATGCCTGGTTTCTTGATGGCTTCGCGCCATCAAGAAATCCCGACATGTGGTCGGAAGACCTGCTGCGCCACGTCTTCCGTCTGACCGCCGATGGCGGGACTTTCGGCACCTATACCGCGGCCGGTTTCGTGCGGCGCAACCTTGCTGCAGCCGGCTTCATCGTTGAACGCCTGCCCGGCTTTGCCGGCAAGCGCGAGATGCTGGCGGGCCGGCGATGCAATGCAACCATGCCGAAATAAAACTTGACATTTTGAAGGTTCACCCGCATCTAGGCCGAAGCTTTCCTCCTTTTCCGCATGCCGCGTGAGCATGCCGGCCGGACAGGATTTTCCTTAAACGGGATCGCCGGCAGGTCTGGGACAAGCGCAACTGACGTAAGGCCGGGTCTCCGGCGCGCGGGAAAGCAGTTTTCACCCGACAAGTTCCCACTTCACGCGGGGTTCTTGAAACCAGACGATACCGGAAGGTCTGATGACCTCGTCCGGGTCGATTGGTTTTGCCTTGAAAGGCGCTTTGTTTTGACAAATTTCTCTGAGCTCGGCCTCTCTGCCAAGCTTTCCGACCGCATCGCCAACGAGGGTTACGAAAAGCCCACCCCGATCCAGGAAAAGGCTATTCCCCTTGTTCTCGAAGGCGGCGACCTTATGGGCCTGGCGCAGACCGGCACCGGCAAGACGGCCGCTTTCGGCCTGCCGCTGGTCGACATGCTGCTGCGCGGCGGCCACAAGCCGGCACCGACAACCGTGCGGGCGCTGATTCTCGCCCCGACCCGCGAACTGGTGAACCAGATCGCTGAAAACCTGAAGCTTTTTGCCCGCAAGACCCCGCTGAAGGTCACGCTTGTGGTCGGTGGTGCCTCCATTAACCGCCAGTCCTTCCAGCTGCAGCGCGGCGCCGATATTCTTGTCGCCACCCCCGGACGCCTGCTCGACCTCGTTGACCGCCGCGCCGTGCGCCTCGACACGGTCGAACATCTCGTGCTTGACGAAGCCGACCAGATGCTGGACCTCGGCTTTATTCACGACCTGAAGAAGATCGCCAATCTGGTGCCCGATGAGCGCCAGACGCTGCTGTTTTCGGCCACCATGCCGAAATCGATTTCGGATCTCGCCAGCCGGTTCCTGTCTTCGCCAGCCCGCGTTGAGGTCACCCCGCCCGGCAAGACCGCCGACCGCGTCGATCAGTATGTCCACTTCGTCGCCGGCAAGGCCGAGAAGACCGAAGTACTGAGGACCGCGCTGTCGGAACATCCCGATGGCCGTGCCATCGTCTTCCTGCGCACCAAGCATGGCGCTGAAAAGCTGATGAAGTTCCTGGATTCGCGCGGCTTCGCCACTGCCTCGATCCATGGCAACAAGAGCCAGGGCCAGCGCGAACGCGCATTGAAGGCCTTCCGTGAAGGTCAGGTCAACGTGCTGGTGGCCACCGATGTTGCTGCCCGTGGCATTGATGTACCCGGCGTCACCCATGTCTATAATTACGATCTGCCGGAAGTGCCGGACGCCTATGTTCACCGCATTGGCCGGACCGCACGCGCGGGCAAGGCCGGTATCGCGGTTGCCTTCTGCGCGCCTGACGAAGCGCGCCTGCTGCGCGATATCCAGAAGCTGACCGGCGTCGAGATTGCCGTCGCCAGCGGCGAGCCACATGCCGGCGCTGATCGCCCGACGCAGCAGAAGCGCCGCGGCGGTGGCGGCAATGGCCGCGGCCCGCGCAAACCCTCCCGCTTTGCCGGTGATCGCAACAATGGTGAACGCGCGCATTCAGAGCGGGGCCATTCCGAGCGCAGCCGTGGCGAACGTAACAATGGTGAGCGCGGCAATGGCGGCGAGCACCACGCAGCCGGCCGTCGCAACGAAAACCGTAGTGAGCGACCGCGCAAGCCCGGTCAGGGCCAGAAGCGCCGCTTCTCCGGCAATGGCCGCCCGGCCCGCCATTCGGCCTGAGGCTGATTGACCAATGAAGAAGAAGGCCCGCCGGCACATAACCGGCGGGCTCAGATTTCTGACAAACCCTAGCCCCTTCTTTAACGTCATGCCTGTGCTTGTCACAGGCATCCAGCCGACGCGCGTCCGCGCGGCGAAAGACTCTGCTTATTCAAATCCTTAAGAGTATGGATCCCCGTGACAAGCACGGGGATGACGACGGAGGGAGGGGCGATTTCACCCCAAACAGACAAGCTGAATGACTTTGTCAGCAAGCTGGGCCCGCCGGCACATGACCGGCGGGCCTTTTCTGTGAAGCTGTACTTCCACGGGCTGTCGCGGCTGTTCACCGAAAGCGGCATGCCGGTCATGTCAACATCTTCCCTGTCGCTCGCATAGTTGACGCAGAGTCTCTCGGGCTTGTGGCGCAACAGACGCTACCGTCCGGCAGATTTTGGATGCTCTTTCCGGCGCTTGCATCCGGCATGCGGTTTCAACCGGCGGGTTCCATATTTTCCCCGCGAAGCATTGAAAATGCATCCGGAAAAGTCCCGGCTTCCGCTTTTTGGCGCCCAATAGCAGGGATAGACCTGCGGCAAACTTTGCCCAAATGTTCAGCGAACTTGGAAAAATGCCTTTTTTTCAGAACCTTTGACACCGGGGAAAGCTGAACAGAAAGCCATTTTCAATCAGGCATGGTGCTTGCATTGGTGCTTATGTTGTATTTCTATACAAGCATAACAAACGGGGGAAGAACGCTTTGACCTTCGATGAAATGATGGGCGACGGCTCAGCACCGCGTGAGCCATATAAAGATTATTACGACTGGTATTCCCAACAAAATCCTCAACATCTGCTGGCGAAATCCCGCGAAGCAGAGAATATTTTCAGAAAAACAGGCATCACCTTCGCCGTCTACGGACATGCGGATTCGTCTGAGAAACTGATCCCCTTCGATATCATTCCGCGCATCATTTCCGGCAAGGAATGGCGCAAACTTGCAGCCGGCATCGAGCAGCGCGTGATTGCGCTCAATGCTTTTCTGCAGGATATCTATCACAAGCAGGAGATCATCAAGGCGGGCCGCGTGCCGCGCCGGCTGATCGAGGAAAACGACGCCTTTCTGCCGCAGATGATTGGCTTTGAACCGCCCGGCGGGGTCTATACCCATATTTGCGGCACGGATATTGTGCGCACCGGCGAAGACCAGTTCTATGTGCTGGAAGACAATGTCCGCACACCTTCCGGCGTTTCCTACATGCTGGAAAATCGCGAAACCATGATGCAGATGTTCCCGGAACTGTTTTACAAGAACCGTGTTCGTCGCGTCGAAGACTATCCCCAGGCGCTGCGCCAGAGCCTGGCGACACTTGCACCACCCGGCTTCACCGGCACCCGGCCGCGCATTGGCGTGCTGACACCCGGCATCTTCAATTCAGCCTATTACGAACATTCCTTTCTCGCCGACATGATGGGTGCGGAACTGGTCGAGGGCTCGGATCTGCGCGTCATCGACGGCAAGGTGAAGATGCGCACCACCCGCGGTTATGAGGCAATCGATGTGCTTTATCGCCGTGTCGACGACGATTTTCTCGATCCTCTGACCTTCCGCCCGGATTCGGCGCTTGGCATTCCCGGTATCATGGATGTCTATCGCGCCGGCCATATCACCATCGCCAATGCGCCGGGAACGGGCATTGCCGATGACAAGGCGATCTATTCCTATATGCCGGAAATCGTCGAATTCTACACCGGCGCCAAGCCGATGCTGGAAAATGTTCCGACCTGGCGCTGTTCGGAGCCGGAGAGCCTTGCCTATGTGCTCGACAATCTGGCTGATCTGGTGGTCAAGGAAGTGCATGGTTCCGGCGGCTACGGCATGCTGGTCGGCCCGACCGCCAGCAAGAAGGAACGCGAGGCCTTTGCCGACAAGCTGAAGGCAAAACCCGCCAATTATATCGCCCAGCCGACGCTTTCGCTGTCGACTGTGCCGATCATGGTGAAAAAAGGCATCGCGCCACGCCATGTCGATTTGCGCCCCTATGTCCTGGTTTCGGATCGCGTCCGCATCATGCCGGGCGGACTGACCCGTGTCGCACTCAAGGAGGGGTCGCTCGTCGTCAACTCTTCGCAGGGCGGCGGCACCAAGGATACCTGGGTTCTGGAGGACTGATCGATGCTGGGAAAAACCGCAAACGGCCTCTTCTGGATGTTCCGCTACATCGAGCGGGCCGAAAATATCGCCCGACTGATCGACGCCGGTCAGCGTGTCTCTCTGACCCGCTCCAAAGGTGCGGATGACTGGGACGGCGTTTTGCAAAGTGCCGGCGTCGCCGACACCTTCAAGGACGCCTATGATGAGCTGACCGCTGATAATGCAGTCGACTTTCTGCTGCGCGACCGCCGCAACCCTTCAAGCGTGCTGTCATGCATCGATGCCGGCCGCAACAATGCGCGCCTGGTGCGCACGGCGCTGACCCGCGAGATCTGGGAAGCGACCAATGAATGCTGGATCGAGGTCACACGGATCCTGTCAGGCAAGGTCAAGGCAGCCGACCTGCCGCAGGTGATCGATTCGATCAAGCACCGGACGGCACTCATCCGCGGCACGTTTCACGGATCGATGCTGCGCAACGAGATCTATAATTTCGCGCATATCGGCACTTTCATCGAGCGCGCGGACAATACCAGCCGGATTCTCGACGTGAAATATTACGTCCTGCTGCCCTCAGTCCATCACGTCGGTTCCTCGCTCGACAATCTGCAATGGGAATCAATCCTGCGGTCGGTATCGGCCCACAGGGCCTATGGCTGGGTCTATAATGGCGAATATATTCCGAGCCAGATCGCCGATTTTCTGATTCTTGATGTGCAATTGCCGCGTTCGCTCGCCTATTGCTATGAAAAGATCGTCGCCAATCTCGATTATCTGGCGGCCGATTACGGCAGCAGGCTTGCTGCCCATGATACGGCGAATGGCATTCGCAACAAGCTCCGCAGCCAGAAGATCAAGACGATCATGGACAATGGGCTGCACGAGTTTCTTGAGGATTTCGTCTGTCACAACAACCAGCTGAGCCAGCAAATCAGCGATGGCTACCGTTTCTATCAATGAAGCGGTAGCAGGCACAAACAGGGATCGGGAAACGACGATGTTTTTGAAGATCAACCATGTGACCGAATACCGCTATGAGGAGCCGGTCGTCTTTTCGCTGCAGCGGCTGCGACTGACACCCGTCAATTCAGCGGGTCAGACGGTCGTTGACTGGAGCGTTGCCATTGAAGGGGCCAAGAACGAGGTCACTTATAGTGACCAGTATGAGAATCTGGTCCGGCTCGTCTCTGTTGATGGCGAACAGTCCGCCATGCGGCTGATCGCCACCGGCACGGTGGAAACGCGTGACACAGACGGTATTTTCGGCCCGCATTCTTCCGATTGCCCATTGTGGCTTTTCCTCAGGGAAACGCCGCTGACAGAGATCGGCAAGCACACCCGTGCAATCGTGTCATCGCTGGAAGGCGACAGTGATCTGGCACGCCTGCATGATCTGATGGGAAGGCTTTACGAAAAGATGACCTTCAAGCCGGGCATAACCAGCACCACGACCTCAGCGGAAGAGGCACTGGAGCACGAAGCCGGCGTCTGTCAGGACTATGCCCATATCGTTCTGGCCTGCGCGCGGCAAATGAAACTGCCCGCACGCTATGTTTCCGGCTACCTTTTCATGGAAGGCACCACTGACCAGTCGGCAAGCCATGCCTGGGCAGAGATCTATCTGGAAGGGCTTGGCTGGGTTGGCTTCGATGCCGCCAACAAAGTCTGCCCGGATGAGCGCTATGTTCGGATCGCCTGTGGTCTCGACTACACGGATGCCGCACCAGTTGTCGGCATGACGCTTGGCGGCGGCCCCGGCCAGATGTCGGTCAACCTGCAGGTCATCAGCCAAAATCAGAGCCAGTCGCAAAGCCAGAGCTGACAGAGAAAGAAACGAAAGAGGCCCCGGATCGGCATGATCCGGGGGAAGACCGTTGACACAAAGCTTGCCCCCTTCTCCAACGTCATGCCTGTGCCTGTCACAGGCATCCAGCCGACGCGCGTCCGCGCGGCGAAGGACTCCGCCTCTGTTCAGTGCCATATGAAACTGGATCCCCGTGACAGGCACGGGGATGACGACGGAGGGGGCGGCTATTCCGCCCCCAACAGGCAATCTGGATGAGCTTGTCAGCAGAAGGCCCCGGATCATGCGATCCGAGGCCTTCTGCTATTGTGTGCTGTATCAGACCGGCAATCAGTCTTCGTAACGAACCTGATCAACGAGCTTCAGCGAACCATCGGCACTGACGCGATAGATGTTTTCAACCCGATCGCCCTGGTGGATATCGCTCACCTGAACCATCGAACCGGCAGGGGCCTTGGTCAGGTGGTCGGCGCTCTGGGCAACCGGCTGAGCGGCGAAGACGGCGGGAGCGGCGGCGAAGCTTGCAACGAGGGCAGCGGCAGCGATGAACTTGGACATTTGAATTCTCCTTGGGGGGCGGTTCCGGCTGTTTTCAAAAGCGCCGGTTGACCGCGGGGGTTTCCGTTATTTTTCTTTAAAGTCGCAATCAGTCTTCGTGACGAACCTGATCAACGAGCTTCAGCGAACCATCGGCGCTGACGCGGTAGATGTTGTCGATCTGGGTGCCATTGTCGCGGCTTTCGATCTGAACCATCGACCCGGCCGGCGCCTTGGTCAGGTGGTCGGCGCTCTGGGCAACAGGCTGAGCGGCGAAGACGGCGGGAGCGGCGGCGAAGCTTGCAACGAGGGCAGCGGCAGCGATGAACTTGGACATTTGAATTCTCCTTGGGAATGTTTGTTGTTCGTTTCTGTTGACGGAGAGATAGTCCGATGAGGAGCCGACGACAATTCCACATTTAATCAACTGATTGTTCACTATTCATAGACATTCACGCATCGATCACAAAATCATCGTTGACGATCACGCCCGTGTGAACAGCGCCCAGCTATAGAAAAACCCCGGTGCCAGGCACCGGGGTCAGATTGCTGACAAAACTTGCCCCTTTTTCTGACGTCATGCCTGTGCTTGGTCCACAGGCATCCAGCCGCCGCGCGTCCGCGCGGCGAAAGAAACTGCTTATTCAAATCCTTGAGAGTATGGATCCCCGTGACAAGCACGGGGATGACGACGGAGGGAGGGGGTGCTCCACCTCAAACATCCAATATGAATGGCTTTGTCAACAGTCTGACCCCGGTGCCAGGCACCGGGGGTTCCAGAATTTCAGATGGAACAGATCGGATCAGCCGACACTGCCCGGATAGTTCGGGCTCTCACGTGTGATCGTGACATCATGAGCATGGCTCTCGCGCAGACCCGCATTGGAGATCTGTACGAAGGTGGCGCGTTCCTGGAAGGAGGGAATATCCTTGCCGCCGACATAGCCCATGGCGGCGCGCAGGCCACCGGCGAGCTGATGCAGAACGCCACTGGTCGGCCCCTTGTAGGGCACCTGACCTTCAATGCCTTCCGGCACCAGCTTCAGCGTGTCGCGAACCTCAGCCTGGAAATAGCGGTCAGCGGAACCACGCGCCATCGCGCCGACAGAGCCCATGCCGCGATAGGCCTTGAAGGAACGGCCCTGATAAAGGAAGACCTCGCCCGGGCTTTCATCGGTACCGGCCAGAAGCGAGCCGATCATGACGGCGGATGCACCGGCGGCAATGGCCTTGGCCATGTCGCCGGAGAACTTGATGCCGCCATCAGCAATCACCGGAATGCCGGCATCCTTTGCGGCATCGACAGCGCCCATGATCGCGGCAAGCTGCGGCACGCCGACACCGGCAACGATGCGCGTGGTGCAGATTGAACCGGGGCCGATACCGACCTTGACCGAATCCGCACCGGCGTCGATCAGTGCCCTGGTGCCATCTGCTGTCGCGACATTGCCCGCCATGATACGGACCGAATTGGACAACTGCTTGACCCGGCCAACCGCATCGAGAACCTTCTGCGAGTGGCCATGGGCCGTATCGATGACGATCAGATCGACACCGGCATCCACCAGCATTTCGGCGCGCTGAAAGCCGTCATCACCGACTGAA
Source organism: Martelella alba (assembly GCF_006516955.1). Lineage (GTDB taxonomy): Bacteria > Pseudomonadota > Alphaproteobacteria > Rhizobiales > Rhizobiaceae > Martelella > Martelella alba. Next base: position 301,749 of record NZ_VHLG01000003.1, on the reverse strand, counting down.
ATGGCTGCAGCGGCGCGAAGACGACCCTGCGCATCCTTGGAAGCATTGGGGTTCAGCTGCGACTTCTCGATATCCTTGACAGTGATGAGGCCAACGCAATTGCCGTCACCATCAACCACCAGCAGCTTTTCGATGCGATGACGATGCAACAGGCGCTTGGCTTCCTGCTGATCAACATTTTCACGCACCGTGATCAGATTTTCGCGGGTCATCAGCTCATAGATGCGCTGATCGGGATTGGAGGCGAAACGCACATCGCGGTTGGTGAGAATACCGACCAGACGGCCGGCCGTATACTCGTTGCTGGTGCCATGCTCGACCACCGGAATACCGGAAATCTTGTGCGCCTTCATCAGCGCAAGCGCCTCGGCCAGCGTCGCGTCCGGGCCGATCGTCACGGGATTGACGACCATGCCGCTCTCGAACTTCTTGACCTGACGGACCTGCTCGGCCTGTTCATGCGGGGTCAGGTTACGGTGGATCACGCCGATACCGCCAGCCTGCGCCATGGCGATCGCCAGACGGGCTTCGGTCACAGTATCCATCGCAGAAGAAAGGATCGGGAGATTGAGGTCAATGTCGCGGGCAATCGTGGTCGAAACATCGACCTGTCCGGGCATGACTTCCGAGTGTCCCGGCTGCAGCAGCACATCATCAAAGGTGAGTGCCAGCATGCCGGTCGCGGCTTGAATGAGTTGAGCCATGGCCAATTTCCTTTTCATAAACGAAATGGCCCGGGCGATCGATTTTCGCTCGTCCGGTCCCTTGCAAGAATATCTTGGAAGTTGGCGAGTGCTCGTAACACGATCATGACGACTTGAAAATAGCCGATCCGGATTTTCTCACCCGGATCGGTCAGCCATATCTTAAGAAATGCGTTTCCGCAGGCGCGGATCAGAGCTCAAACTGATAGCTTGCCGGCACGAAACGATAACCTTCGCCCTGTTTTTCGGCGTATCCGACCGCCGGAAACGGCATGTGATACCCCAGAAAGGGAATGCGGTCCGCAGCCACCATGTCGAAGATCCTGCGGCGGGTGGCCGACGCCATTACCGGATCGGTATCAAAGCGAACCTGCCAGTCCGGTCGCTGCAGCGACAAGACATAGTGATTCGCTGTATCAGCGGTCAGCAGCAGCTGGCGACCGGCCGATTCGACCATGAAGACCATGTGGCCGGGCGTGTGGCCGGGCGCGTCCATGGCGGTGATCCCCGGCGCGATGCTTGCCCCGTCGGCGATGAAGCTTGCCTTTTCCGCCAACGGCACGACCATCGCCTTGACCGCATTATGGCCACCCTCGGCCGGCGTGCCGATCCGGGCCGGATCGGTCCAGAAATCATATTCCGTCTGCCCGAAAACATAGCGCGCATTGGGGAAGGCTGGCGCACCGGCTTCCATCAGCCCGTTTATGTGGTCGCCATGCATGTGGGTGATCACCACGACATCGATATCTTCAGGATCGTAACCTTCCGCCGAAAGCCCTTTCCGCAGCTGCCCTGCCCCCCAGGAGCGGCCCGCCTCGCCCATGCCGGTGTCGAACAGCATCACCTCGGAACCTGTATCAATCAGCGTCGGCGAGAACATGTTGACCGAGACATCGGCGGGCAGGAAATTTTGCCGGAGCAGCGCTGCAACCGTCTCAGGCGGTTGATCGGCACCAAAGATCGAGCCTGGATTTTCCATCTTGCGAACACCGTCGCGCACGACGACGAATTTGAAGTCCCCCATCGAAAACCGTTTCGTCTCGGGCATGTCTTTCGGCATTTCTGTCATCTGGTCTTCCTGCGCATGGGCGGCACCCGCAAGCAGAGCGGGAGCCGCTAAAGTGGTCAAGCCAACACCCTTCATCAGGCCGCGGCGTCCGAGTTTAACTGTTGTCTTCATCACGCACTTCCCTCGCTGTTTGCGGCACCATGACCGGCTGCTCAACATGCATGGACTAAAACTTGCCTTTCTAAGGCCAGTTTCAACGGGCTAAGCCGGATAAGGTGGCTGTCCGCCGATCAAGAGTTTGTGAAAGCGGCGACAGACAAAGCAGACAGCCGGAACCCTGATCGGAGCATCTGTATTTTCCGGATTGGCAAGCATCGAGAAGGCGGATAAGACGTTTGCTCTTGTCACATAAATCTGGCCAAAATCCAACCGATGAATCCGATCGTCCCGCTCATCCTTGCCGTCGCCCTGTTCATGGAGCAGATGGATTCGACCGTGATCGCCACGGCACTCCCGGCAATTGCAGCCGATCTTCATGTCGGGCCAATCACGCTGAAACTGGCGCTGACGGCCTATATGGTGGCGCTGGCGATCTTCATTCCGATCTCCGGCTGGATGGCAGACCGCTTCGGCGCCAAGCTGGTGTTTCGAACCGCAATCGCGGTGTTTCTGACCGGTTCGGCCATGTGCGCCTTTTCCGGAAGCCTGAGTGCATTCGTCATCTCGCGCTTTCTGCAGGGCATGGGCGGCGCGATGATGACGCCGGTCGGCCGCCTCGTCATCCTGCGTACGACATCGCGGACCGAGCTGGTACGCGCCATGGCACTTTTGACCATTCCAGGCCTTGTCGGCCCTCTGGCCGGTCCGCCGCTTGGCGGCTTCATCACCACCTATTTCACCTGGCACTGGATCTTTCTGATCAACATCCCGATCGGCATATTGGGATTGATCCTGACCTCGATCTATCTGCCGAAGATCGAGGCGGAGCGCCCGCCGCCGATCGACTGGACCGGCTTTGTCCTTCTCGCCACCGCCGCTTCCGGTGTCGTGTTCGGTCTGTCGGTGATCAGCATGCCGGCATTGCCGCCAGCAGTTGGCATCAGCACGACGGTCATCGGCTGTGGCGCAACGCTCTGGTACATCATCCACGCCCGCAAAGTTGAAAAGCCGCTTCTCGATCTCAAGCTGTTTGCCGTGCCGACCTTCCGCACCGCCATTCTGGCCGGAACGTTTTTCCGCATCGCCGCCGGCGCCTTCCCCTTTCTGCTGCCGCTGATGCTGCAGATCGGCTTCGGCTTCACGCCCTTCCAGTCGGGCATGACCACCTTTATCGGCGCCATTGGTGCGATCGCCACCAAATTCATCGCCCCGCGTGTTCTGGCCTTTGCCGGCTTCAAGCGCCTGCTGCTGACCACCGGAACGCTTGGCGCGCTGTTAATGTTCGCCATCGGTCTGATCGAACCAACAACACCCACTGCCGTCATTCTCGGTGTATTGCTGATTTCCGGCTTCACGCGGTCCTTCTTCTTCACCAGCATCAACGTGCTGGCCTATGCCGATATTGACGGCCGCGCCGCCAGCCAGGCGACGGCGATGAGCTCGACAATCCAGCAGGTCAGCCTGGCGCTCGGTGTCGCCTTTGCCGCCGTGGTGCTGGAAATCTCCTCGCTCTTTGCCGGAACAGCCCTGTCCGTTGCCCAGTTCCATGTCGCCTTCCATGTGGTGGCGATCTGCTCGGCACTAGCCGTGGTGCCGATCCTGACACTGACGCGTGAATCCGGCGCCAATGTTTCCGGTCAGAACCGTCACGGTGCGGCCGAAGGCGGCCATTGAGAGTATCCGTCAGTCCAGCATGCCGATCTGCCGCAGCCAGTCGATGAACAGCCGCGACCAGTCGCGGACCGGTGCGCCCGGCACGGAAAAGGTGTGTCCGCCATCGCGGAAGACATGAAGCTCGGCAGGCACACCGGCCCGGCGCAGGGCAGCATAAAAGCCAAGACCGTTTTCGGCTGGCACCGACTGATCATCATCGGCCAGGACCAAAAAGGTTTCCGGCGCATCTGACGTGACCTGAAGATCGGGCGAATAATCCCGCTTTGCCGCTTCATCGGCCCTATCGCCTAAAAGCGCCTCACGCGAGCCGTTATGAACAAAGGGATCCTGCATGGTGATGACCGGCACCATCAGGCCCAAAAAATCGGGTCTGGCGGAAAGCTGGTCGGCATCATCCATCGGTGCATAGACCTGCCTTGCATGAGCCGTTGCCACCGAAGCCGCCATATGCCCGGCGGCGGACGAGCCGAGAAAACCGATCCGGTCCGGGGACAGCCCCCAATCGGCAGCGTTGCGCCGGATCAGGCGAACGGCCCGCTGTGCATCCATCAAAGGCACATCCGCGGCATTCTCATGCCCCTCTCCCGGCAACCGGTAGATCATCATGAAAGTCGTGATCCCGAGCGGGGCCAGCTCCAGCGCCAGTTGATAGCCGGCTGCATCGAGCGATATCCGGCGATAACCGCCGCCTGGCGCGGCGATCAGAGAGACCCCATTGGGCTTTTCCGGCACGATGGCCGTCAGCGATGGTGCACTGACACCGGTGATCACACGGCTGGTGCGAAACAGGTTCTCGGATCTTTCGGTGATAACCGGCTCAAGATCGGCAGGCGTACCCTTCGGACGTCCGGGCCAGAGCGGAATAACCTGTTCGTGGGCAAGCGCCATGATATGCACTCCTCTATGCATGGCCGAGACGAGACCGGCGGAACGGCTGCACTGCACCCATTCCGCCGGTCGAAAGAATGACCAGTTCCGCAAGCACGACAAGCGGGACCGGTCGTATTATTTAGCCAGGGCCGAATTATTTCAGCTGGCTGTCGAGCCAGTCGAACGCCGCCTTCTGCCGGTCTTCCGTGAAGATGTGGCCACCATCGAAGAAATCGGTCTTCAGCTTGTCATCGGCATTATAGGCGTCCCAGACAACGCGCATCTTGGCATAGGCATCCTCCACCGAAGCCTTGGGAAACAGCGGATCCTCGACACCCTCCATGAAATAGAGCGCCTTGGGAGCTGCAAGCGAGGCGACATCGGGATAGTCCATCAGCCGTGCAATGCCGGGATGGTTCATATACCAGGCCGACTGGCCCTTGAGCTGGTTATTGCCCGGAACCATCAACCCGTCATAGGTCGCCATCCAGCAATCGGCGACCGTTGCCTTGACGACGGGGGAAAGCGCGGCGACCTGCCAGGCGCGGAATGCGCCCATGGAGAAGCCGACCACCCCAACCTTGTCGGGATCGACCTCCGGCAGGCTGGCAACAAATTCAGAGGCCCGCACATCTTCCTGGGCCATGATGCCGGCCAGCGATGAGCCGAGATTGGAGAGATTGGAGGCAAGCGCCTGCTGCGCCTCATAGCCATTGCCGGCACGATCACCCCAGCCGAGCGCATCGGTGGCAACCACCACATAGCCGCGCTTTACCAGTTCCTCGCCCGGGAACAGGCCGGAGAAATATTTCTGCGACCATTGGGTTGTCGATTTCAGCCGCTCCTCATCATACCAGGGGCGGATCCATTTTTCCTTGCCGATATCGAAACGTGCACCGTGATCGTGCAGCATCAGGACGCCGGGAAACGGTCCCTCGCCCTTGGGCACCAGAACGATGGCCGCGATGCGGCTTTCATCGGTGACATTGAAGGCAACGCGCATGGCGGTGAATCCACCGCGATCGACCTTGTCGATCACTTCCGGCGCGAAATCCACCGTATCGGTCGACGGTAACATCAGCGCTTCGGCCGATGGCAAAACGCGGTCATGCCAGGCCTTCGGATCGCCGCCATCATAGGCAAGCGGATAGGTCATCTTCGCCTTCAGTTCGGAAAAGAAGGTCGGCAGATTGCCATCGGTGATCGGATGCGTCTCGAAGAAAGTCCCCGATTTCGGCTCCAGCGGTGTCTCGGCGGATTGAGCATAGACGGTGGTGGCCATGGCAAGTCCGATCAGAATGGTTGATGTCAGCAACTTCATGAATAGTCCTCCAGGATAAGATCGCCAAGGCGGCAGAAAAGCCGGGAGCACTCTCTGCATGTCCAGGGATCAAGAGAAGAGGAAACAACACGCACGACGCCCGGACGCGAAACCGCGCCATCTGATAAACCTCCCGGAGCCGTCCGGTTCCCCCTCCCGCAACTGACATACTAGAAGATTCGCGTGGCCGAGCAATTCGAAAGTTCAAATTTGAATATTTAAATCAGCATTTTAACAAATATCATCTTTGTCACGCCTTGCTGCACTGCCGAAGATGCGCTCAAGGCACCTCTATTCAGGTCCAAAAAACGAACCAAAACGAACCATAAATTTGACAAAACGAAAATTTACGCGCATCTATGGGCAAGCGATGGCCCTTCTGAGGAGTGAAGAACAATGCCTGGTGCAAGCTCTGCTGACCCGCTTGACCTGTTTGTGATCGGTGGCGGTGTAAATGGAACCGCAATTGCCCGCGATGCCTGCGGACGCGGTCTGACGGTCGGGCTGGCGGAAATGCATGATCTTGCCTCCGCCACCTCATCGGCCTCGACCAAGCTGTTTCACGGCGGCCTGCGCTATCTCGAATATTACGAGTTCAGACTGGTGCGCGAGGCGCTGATCGAGCGCGAAGTGCTTTTGAAATCCATGCCGCATATTTCCTGGCCGATGCGCTTTGTCCTGCCCTATCACAAGGGGCTGCGCCCCTGGTGGATGCTGCGGCTCGGCCTGTTTCTCTATGATCATCTGGGTGGCCGCAAGATCCTGCCCGCAACCAGAGCGCTGAAGCTCTCAGGCGATCCAGCTGGCACCCCCTTGAAAAGCGACTATCACCGCGCATTCGAATATTCCGATTGCTGGGTTCAGGATGCGCGCCTGGTCTCGCTGATGGCCCGCGACGCCTTTGAGCGCGGCGCAACCATCATGACCCGTACCCGTGTCACCGCAGCGAAGCAGATTGACGGTAATAACGGGCCACTTTGGAAAGTTTCGCTTTCCGCCGAGGGCGTTGGCACGCTGGCCCCCGTCTATGCCCGTGCACTGGTCAATGCCGGAGGACCCTGGGTCGCAAACGTCATCACCGACACGCTCAATCTTGCTTCGAGTGAAGGCGTGCGGCTGGTGCGCGGCTCGCATATCGTGGTGAAAAAGCTCTACGACCACGACCGCTGCTATTTCTTTCAGGGAAAGGATGGCCGGATCATCTTCGCCATTCCCTATGAGCAGGATTACACGCTGATCGGCACGACCGACAAGGATCACAAGGCCGACCCCGGCAAGGTCGAATGCACGCCTGAGGAAGCCGAATATCTCTGTCGCTTTGCCTCGGACTATTTCGAAAAGCCGGTGACGCCTGCCGATGTCGTCTGGACCTATTCCGGCGTCCGTCCGCTTTATGATGATGGTGCACAATCGGCGACGGCTGCCACACGCGATTATGTTCTGTCGCTGCGTGCGGAAGGCGCGCCGCTGCTGTCCATCTTCGGCGGCAAGATCACCACCCATCGCAAGCTTGCCGAACATGCGCTGGAAAAGCTTCAGCCCTTTTTCCCCGATGCAAAGGGGGAATGGACGGCCGACAGCATTTTGCCGGGCGGTGAATTCGCCGTCGGCGAACGCAACGCCCTTCTCGGTGAACTGATCACCGATTATCCCTTCCTGACGACAGGCTGGGCAGAGCGCCTGTTTCGCAATTATGGCCGGGATTGCTGGCACATTCTCGGCGAGGCAACATCAGCCGCGGATCTCGGTCAGGATTTCGGCCATACGCTCTATGAAGCCGAGGTCAAATGGCTGGTAAGCCGGGAATTTGCCGTGAACGCCGAAGATATTGTCTGGCGACGGACCAAGCTGGGTCTGAAGATGACGCAGGAGGAGGTCATCGCCCTTGACGCATGGCTTGCCGACAGGGCATCGAGGAGGACCGCCTGAGGTGCGGAGCACCCGGGAGGCGTTTGTGCCGCAAAATCCGATGCGCGCCTGACCGCGCCATCGCGCCGGCTCAGGGAACCGGCAATGGGAGGAATGAATGGGTTATATTCTGGCGATCGACCAGGGCACGACGTCCAGCCGGGCGATCCTGTTTGACAGGCACATGCGGATCGTCGCCTCCGCACAGGAGGAGTTTCCGCAGATCTACCCCTCGTCGGGCCTGGTGGAACATGACCCCGCCGATATCTGGTCGACCGTTGCCGGCACATGCCGCTCAGCCATTGAACGCGCGGAAATTTCAGCAGCCGAGATTGCCGCAATCGGCATTGCCAATCAGCGCGAAACCACGCTGATCTGGGACAAGGAGACCGGCAGGCCGATCCATAATGCCATTGTCTGGCAGGACCGGCGCACGGCCGATACCTGTGCGCGGCTGCGCGAGGAAGGCCATGAGGGCTTCATCCGCTCGGCAACGGGGCTGATCCTCGATCCCTATTTCTCCGCCACCAAGATCGCCTGGCTGCTGGATCATGTGGAAGGCGCGCGCGCCGAGGCAAAGGCGGGCAAGCTCGCTTTCGGCACCGTCGACACCTATCTGATCTGGCGGTTGACCGGCGGCAAGAGCCATGTGACAGACGCCACCAATGCCGCCCGCACGATGATCTACAATATTCGCAAAGGGTGCTGGGACGAGGATATCTGCGCGCTTCTTGACATCCCGATGGAGATCCTGCCGGAGGTGAAGGACTGCGCCGCCGATTTCGGCATGACACGTGCCGATCTCTTCAGCCGCGAAATCCCGATTTTCGGTGTTGCGGGCGATCAGCAGGCGGCCACCGTCGGCCAGGCCTGTTTCGAGCCGGGCATGATCAAATCCACCTATGGCACGGGTTGTTTCGCGCTTTTGAACACCGGCGACAAATTCGTTGCCAGCACGCATCGCATGCTGACCACGCTTGCCTATCAGCTTGACGGCAAGCCGACCTATGCGCTGGAAGGTTCGATCTTCATCGCTGGCGCGGTGGTGCAATGGCTGCGCGACGGCTTGAAGGTGATCCGCCATGCCAGTGAAACCGACAAGCTAGCCAATGCCGCCGATCCCGAGCAGACGCTCTACATGGTTCCCGCCTTTACCGGTCTGGGCGCCCCCTATTGGGATGCGGAATGCCGTGGCGCCGTTTTTGGCCTGACCCGCAATTCCGGCCCGGCCGAATTCGCCCGCGCCGCCCTGCAGGCCGTCGGCTACCAGACGCGCGACCTGCTGGAGGCCATGCATGCGGACTGGGGCGGGCAGGATTCTGCCAATATCCTGCGGGTCGATGGCGGCATGAGCGCCAATGACTGGACCATGCAGTTTCTGGCCGACATTCTCGGCGTTCCGGTTGACCGGCCGAAGGTCGTTGAGACGACGGCACTCGGAGCCGCATGGCTTGCCGGCAGCCGCGCCGGGCTTTATCCGGGTCTGTCCGAGTTTTCAGAGAACTGGGCGCTTGAAAAGCAGTTTCACGCCCGTCTGGACCGGGAGAAACGCGAGAGCCTCTATCGCGGCTGGAAGGATGCCGTCAGCCGGACATTGGGGCCGCTTGCTGGCTGAATAGCTGTTATCGCGCAGCCCATGAAAGGCCGCGCTCAAGGATCAGCCGCGCCTGCGGGTGGGAAAGCTCTGCCGCCGAATGACCGAGGGCCGAATAAAAGACCCGTCCGGCCCCGAAGCGCCTTTTGATGACGACCGGCATGGTGACACCTTTCGTTGCATCATCATGCTGGCCGGAAAAACGCGTGGTCGCCAGCACATCGGCCGACGGGTCATAATGAAGGTAATATTGCTCCGAGCGGTAGTCGAAACCTTCAACGCCCGCCATGACCGGATCATCCGGCCGGGCGATATCGACGTGATAATCGATGATCCCGCCCGGATGACCGGCAAAGGTGACACCAGCCAGATATCGAAACGCAGTCGATGCCTTGAAGCTTGCTGCAAGGCCGGCATGAAAACCTGCCAGGCCAAGCCCGCCGCGCACCGCCCCGGTCAACGCTTGAACATCAAGATCATCAAGCATCTCACCGGTAACGATCGGCACCAGCAGATCCGAAGCAAGCGTTTCACCCGCAGCAATCCGCGACAGGTCGCCTGAGACCGAAACGGAAAAACCGTCATCCTCCAGCATCCCGGCGATCACATCGGCGCAGCGCTCAGGCTCATGCCCCGGCCATCCGCCCCAAATGATCTGAGCCCGCCGCGCCATACCGCACCTCAGTCAAATCTGTATTGCAGCGTCGCCAGGTCGAGCCAGCGGCCGAATTTGGTGCCAACTTCACGGTAGAGTCCTGCATGAACGAAGCCGAGCTTTTCATGAAGGCGGATCGAAGCGCTATTGCTGGCATCGATTGCGGCAATCATGACATGGACATTGCCGGCCCGGGCACGGACAAGCAATTCCTGCATCAGCTTGAGGCCGGTGCCTTTGCCGCGCGCATCCTTGTGGACATAGACCGAATGTTCGACTGTATGTTTGTAGCCGTCAAAGGCGCGCCAATCGCCATAGCTGGCATAGCCCAGCACCCTGCCCTCCGCCTCGGCGACCAGAACCGGAAAGCCACGCTGGCGGCGTTGATCCAGCCAGTATGCACGGTTTTCAAGATCAATCAGGACATCGTTCCAGATCGCGGTCGTGTTAACCACGGCGTCGTTATAGATCTCGACAATAACAGGCAGATCGCTTTCGCGGGCATCACGGATCAGCATGGGGAGGCTTTCTCATCAAAGGCTTTTGGTCCTTGATAGATCAGCTTTACCGGCAAGGCCACGCCTCATGTCGAATTTCTTCGATCGCTCACTCGCCCGGCCAGGAACCGGCCAGATAAAGATACTGATCCGCGGTCATGCGCAGAAAACACGACGCGCTCACCGGACCAGAAATCGTCCCGCCCTGCCAGAGCGAATATTCATAGGTGCAGGTCTTGTCGCGGAAGGAAATCCAGTCGCGCTGCATGTCGCGCAATGTATCGCGCACCAGCATGGTTGTCCGCGGATCATCGGCATTGGCCTGATCCATGTCGCCCGCACGCTTGAGCAGATCCTGATAGGTCTTGTTCAGAAGATCATCCCAATAGCCGGTTTCCAACCGCAGGCACTCGATCATGCCATAGGTGGTGGCGCCGTCGTCGGTGGCATCTTCGCAGGCCTTTGCCGAGAGACCGGCGCAATCCCGTCGCGCCGCCGCATCACCCGCATCCGCCAGGCAGGCCGCCGTCGCCGCATTGGAATAGCGGATATCATCGGCGCGCGTCGGCACCGCCGCCAGCAGGCCCAATGCTGTCGTCAGCAAGGCAAGGCTCAGTTTCATCGCTCAGCTCCCGGTTCCCGTCACACTGAAAAACACCAGTATGGCAGCATAATGCACGGCTGCGGCAGCAACGACAAATCCGTGCCAGATCGCATTTTGAAACCGCAGCCGCTCCCAGATGTGAAAGACAACCCCGGCCGAATAGATGACACCGCCGATGACGATCAGAATGCTGGTGGCAAGCGGCAGCATGGGAAAGAGCGGCCGCGCCACGGCAACACCGCTCCAGCCCATGGCAAGATAAAGCAGGATCGCCAGACGGTCATAGCGTCCGGCAAAGAAAACCTTCAGCAAGACGCCGGCACCAGCCATGATCCAGATGCCGAAAAGCAGAGCACGGATCGCCGGGTCCTCCGCACCGCGCTCAAGAAAGGGCGTGTAAGTAGCGGCAATCAGCACGAAAATCGCCGAATGATCGAGCCGCCGGAACACCGCCTTGGTTCGCGGCACAGTCCCCGGCATGAGATTATAGGAACACGAAATCGCCAGTGCGAGAACCAGGCCCGCACTATAGATCCAGGCCGCAGCCAGCTCCCCCGGCGTCGACCACACGGTGGCATAGAAAATCAGAACCGTAGCCCCGATAAGCGCGAAAACGATGCCAATCCCATGCACCACGCCATCGGCGACAAGCTCACCGAAATCATACGTTGCCTTGACACGGAAAATGTGCGCCATAACCGCTCCTGCCAGTCTCTGCCTGATGAAAATTCTGGCCGTCCATCTCCTATATTTATGGCGATTGTCAGGGCAGACAAGACAGACACGATATGTCTGAACGCCCGGTCAATGCGAAGGCCGGTGGCGCTCAAGCTCACGCCCTGCCTTTTCACGGCGGATGATGTCAGCCGTTTCAAAGCGCACCACCCGGCGAAAGCGAACCAGATCACCTTGCTCCGGACGCGCAAAAGCCCCGGTCGCGAAAGGCCGGGGCCATCGTTCGAGTGGCAGAACCCCTATCTCAGTTCAGCAGCACATTTCTTGCAGAACGGCGTGTAGGGAACCGCCTCCAGCCGCTCCTCAGAGATCGGCTTGCCGCAATTCACGCAGATGCCGAACGTACCGTCCTCGATCCGATCGAGGGCTGCATCAATGGCGCGCATCTCGTCCGAGCCGACCTGGCCGAACTCTTCTAGCACTTCATCATTCTCCGCCTCGGTTGCGCGGTCGGCACTGTCGGGGTTTTTCGTCCGCCCGAGATCGTTGTCGATCTTGGTCAGGCGCCCGAGAATTTCGTGCTTGCGCTCCAGAAGCCGATTTTTATAGACAGAGCTATCCATCATCGCAGTCCTCCCAAACTGACGCGTGGTTGAAACGCCGCTCAGCGGCGCACGAGCACCGAGCAGGTCGCGTGACGCACCACCCGGTCGGCCGTCGACCCCAGGAGATAATTCGACAGATCCGGCCGATGCGACGCAATGATGATCAGATCGGTCTTGCGGTCCTTGGCTGCCGAGAGAATTTCACGCGAGGCCGGCCCGGTCCGAAGCTCAATATGGGCATCCACCTTCAGCTCATCCTTGAGCTGTTTCAGCTTGTCCTTGGCATCTTCCACGGCATTGTCGATCACATCGACAGGGATATCAATCGACAGATAGGCCGGGACCTCTTCAACGACATGCAGAAGCGTGATGCTGCCGCCCTCATCAAGAAGCTCCGAAGCCTTGCGAAGAATGTCACCACCCTTTTCAAGCGCTGCAATATCAACGGGTACGAGTATCTGTTTGAACATGGCATCCTCCTTTGCCCAACGCCGGAACACCTGCCGGTCATGCCCTGATCACAATGCCTCGCGGCACCATGTCTCTCCCACCATTTCCCGGGCTTCAATCTGACCCGGTGTTCAACTGACGGGGGCCGGTATTCCCATGCAGCAAGCTTGCCCCCGTTGACTTGCGCCGCCATTGATCCGAATCAAGAACGCAATTGATCATTATCAGCATCACGCAAAGCGTTACACAGGCCGCATCCGCCGACAAGCCTCATTTACAACGCACCGATGCCTTCAAAGGCGCCCAACTAATTCACTATTGCGTATGTTCATATTTACGAATATATAATCTAGACAAGGCGCGATGGGAGGCGTCAGGGCCCGGCTGTTGGGCAAGACGACATCGCAAGCTATTCGAGTGGAGGAAAAAATGGCAAAAATCGTTGTTCTGGGCGCCGGCCTGGGCGGCACGATCATGGCTTATGAGCTGAGAAACAAACTTGGCCGTGACCATGAAATCACCGTCGTCAACAAGGGCTCGGTCTATTCATTCGTCCCCTCTAACCCGTGGGTCGCCGTTGGCTGGCGCGAACGCGAAGCCGTGGAAGTCGACCTCGTTCCGGCCTTTAAGAAGCGCAACATCACGCTGCGGCCGGAAGGCGCGGCAAAGCTTCACCCGGACGAAAATCGTGTTGAACTAACCGACGGCTCTTCCGTCGATTATGATTATCTCGTTATCGCGACCGGGCCGGAGCTGGCTTTCGACGAGATCGACGGGCTTGGCCCGGCGGGCTTTACCCAGTCCGTCTGCCAGACGGATCATGCTGCAGACGCCAAGCAGGCTTTCGATCAATTGGTGCGGAAGCCAGGCCCGGTGGTCGTCGGGGCTGTTCAGGGCGCCTCCTGCTTCGGCCCGGCCTATGAATTCGCCTTCATTCTCGACAAGGCGCTGCGCGATGCCAAGGTGCGTGATGCCGTGCCGATGACCTTCGTCACCCCTGAGCCCTATATCGGCCATCTCGGTCTTGACGGCGTGGGCGACACCAAGGGGCTGATGGAAAGCGAATTGCGCGCCCGTCACATCAAATGGATCAACAATGCCAAGATCGAGCGGATCGAAGGCGACAAAATCATTGCCGATGAGATCAATGACGATGGCTCGGTGAAGGAGCATCATGAGGTACCGGCGGTCTTTTCCATGCTGCTGCCGGCCTTCCGCGGCGTTTCCGCCGTCCGCGGCATTGAAGGGCTCACCAATCCGCGCGGCTTCATCATCGTCGATCGCCACCAGCAAAATCCGCAGTTCAAAAATGTCTTCGCCATCGGCGTTTGCGTTGCCATCGCCCCGACCGGCAAGACAGCCGTGCCTGTCGGCGTACCGAAAACCGGCTTTATGATTGAATCGATGGTGACGGCCACCGCCGCCAATATTGCGCTGATGATCGAGGGTGAAGCACCGAATGTTCAGGCAACATGGAATGCGGTCTGCCTGGCCGACTTCGGTGACGGGGGCGTTGCCTTCGTCGCGCAGCCGCAGATCCCGCCGCGCAATGTCAACTGGTCCTCGTCGGGACGCTGGGTCCACACGGCCAAGGTGGGCTTTGAAAAATATTTTCTGCACAAGGTTCGCAATGGCCATGCCGAGCCATTTTATGAAAAACTCGCGCTTCAGGCGCTGAAGATCGACAAGCTCAAGGCCGTCACCTTCGACAACTGATCGCGATACAAAGGGGACTCCGGCGACAGCACTCGGGGCCCCTTTATTGCACCCGCCCGTTTAGGGATAGAGATAGTAGTGGGTCCACTTGGCGCGCGGCACTTCCGCACCGATCTTGAATGAAAATTTCTTGATATTCAGTTCTGTCGGATCGGCTTCGCAGTGATAGCTCAGCCGGTACCAGTGTTCATGCGAGCGGAATACCGCCCCCTTTGCATCAATGGTCGTGCCCTTAACTTTCGGTGCACCGAACGTATAGGCGATCACCTTGTCGGGTGACATGTCCTTGCGTGCTGCATCGATTCGGCTCAGGGCCTCAATGTCGCAGCGCTGTTCAAGCCTTTCCTCCGGCTCAAGTTTTTCGAGTTCATTATCGATGCGTTTGCTTTCGGCATAGACGCTGTGGCAGGAGCCGGCCAGAATCAACAGGACGGCAGCGAGCCTTTTTTTCATCGTACTTTGTTTCCCTGTTTTCCTAGTTTTTGCAATAACTTGTAATCGAAGCGACGGCACTATGCATAGTTTTCAGTGTCAGCGCTAGCCTACATTGAACAGGGATCTTGATGCAAAAGTGGCAGCCACTTATCTTCCTGTCCAAACGGGAAAGGAAAATCATGCCCGAACAACGCTTCAAAAACCTGCCCAAAGCGCCGCATGCGCCCAAACATCCGGCAACAGACACGCGCCATGGCATCACCCGCACGGACGAATATGCCTGGCTGCGCGCCGATAACTGGCAGGCCATGTTCAAGGACCCGGCCATTCTGGATCTGGAAATCCGCGCCCATCTGGAGGCGGAAAACGCCTATATGACCGCCGCCATGGCAGACACCGAAGCGCTGCAAAAGGCGTTGTTTGCCGAAATGCGCGGCCGTATCAAGGAAGATGACAGCTCGGTGCCAATGAAGGACGGCCCCTTCGCCTACGGCACCGGCTTCGTCACTGGTGGCGAGCAGCCGCATTTCTTTCGCATCCCGCGCGACGGTGATGTCAAAGATGCGGCAATCCGCGCAACCTTGCTCAACGGCGACAGGGAAAGCGAAGGCAAGGCCTATTTCCGGCTTGGCGGGCTTTCTCATTCCAGCGATCACAAGCTTGGCATCTGGAGCTATGATGACAAGGGGTCGGAATTTTACACCCTGCGTGTTCGCGACCTTACGACCGGCACGGATCTTGACGACCGGATCGAAAACACCGGCGGCGACGGGATCTGGGCACCGGACGGCAAAAGCTTCTTCTATACCGAGGTTGACGAAAATCACCGCCCTTCCAAGGTCTTCCGCCATATTCTGGGAACCGCACAGAGCGCCGACGTCCTGGTTTACGAAGAAGAAGATCCTGGTTTCTTCGTCGGTGTCGGCGGCTCACTCCTTGATGATTTCGTCTTTATCGATATTCACGACCATGAGACCTCGGAAACGCACCTCATCGCCGCAGACCGGCTGGGCCAGCCCCCGGCGCTGGTTGCCCCGCGTGAGACCCAGGTCGAATATGATCTGACGGAAGGCGGCGATGTCTTCTACATCCTCACCAATGCCGACGGTGCCAAGGACTTCAAGATCGTCGAAACACCCGTGACGGCACCGGGCAAGGAAAACTGGCGCGAGGTCGTGCCGCATGTGGAAGGCCGGCTGATCCTCAGCCACATGGCCTTTGCCCGCCATCTCATCTGGCTCGAGCGTTTCGGCGGCCTGCCGCGCATCGTCATCCGCGACCGCAAGAGCGGTGAAGAGCACGCCATTGCCTTTGATGAGGAAGCCTATGCGCTCGGCCTTCAGGGTGCCGCCGAATATGACACCGACGTCATCCGCTTCTCCTATTCATCGATGACGACCCCGTCGCAGCTCTATGATTACAATATGGCGACGCGCGAGCGCACGCTTCTGAAAACGCAGGACGTGCCGTCTGGCCATAATCCGGATGATTATGTCACCCGCCGCATTCAGGCAAAAGCCGCCGATGGGCAGCTGGTGCCGGTCTCGATCGTCTATCACAAGGACACGCCGCTGGATGGCTCAGCGCCCTGCCTGCTCTATGGCTATGGCGCCTATGGCATCACTATCCCCGCCTCCTTCTCGACCAATTGCCTGTCGCTGGTTGATCGCGGCTTCATCTATGCCATCGCCCATATTCGCGGCGGCAAGGACAAGGGCTTTGGCTGGTATGAAGACGGCAAGATGTTTGCCAAGAAGAACACTTTCACAGACTTCCTCGCCAGTGCCGAAGCGCTGATCGCCGAAGGCTTCACCACGCGGGGACAGATCGTCGCCGAGGGTGGCTCGGCCGGCGGCATGCTGATGGGCGCGGTTGCCAATATGGCGCCGGAACTATTCTCCGGCATTATCGCCGCCGTGCCCTTTGTCGATGTGCTGAACACCATGCTGGACGATACATTGCCGCTGACACCGCCGGAATGGCCCGAATGGGGCAATCCGATCGCATCGAAGGAATCCTACGACTACATGGCGAGCTATAGCCCCTATGATAATGTCGCGGAAAAGCCCTATCCGGCGATCCTGGCGCTTGGCGGCCTCACCGATCCGCGGGTAACCTATTGGGAACCTGCGAAATGGGTGGCGCGTCTGCGCGACAGGAGCACGGATGATGCGCCGATCCTGCTGCGCACCAATATGGATGCAGGCCATGGCGGCGCCTCCGGCCGGTTCCAGCGGCTGGAGGAAATCGCCCTTGAATATGCCTTCGCCATCAAGGCAGCGGGCAAGCTCTAGCCCAGCAAGTTCTAGCAAAGCGAGGACACCGACATGGCCGCATTCATAGCGCTCCTGCGTGCGGTCAATGTCGGCGGCCGGGGCAGACTTGCCGCAACCGAGCTTAAAGCAGCCTGCGAGGCGGCGGGTTTTTCCGGCGTAAAGACCTATATCCAGAGCGGCAACGCCGTCTTTGCAACGCAGCTTCAGGAAGATGCCGCCCGTTTCGGGCTGCAACAGGCACTTCTGGCGCTGACCGGGCAGGATTTCGAGGTTTTTCTGTGCTCGCGCGCCGCATTCGACCAGATGCTCGCGGCCTCACCGCTGGGAGACGGTGATCCGGCCCGCTCGATCATCTACCTGTTCCAGACACCGCCCGATCCCGCCATACTCGACACCATGATGGCGCCGGATGGCGAGACGGTGAGCATTATCGGCCACGCGGTCCATGTCCACTATCCGACCGGTTCGGGACGTTCGAAGCTGAAACTGAAAGGGCTGGAACGGGGAACCGGACGCAATCTCAATACGTTGAGAAAGCTCAGCGTCATGGCAGCAGAATGTGAAGGGGATGAAACGTGAAACTGGGCATGTCGCTCTGGCAGATCCGCGAGGCCATGCGCCAGATCTGGTTCATGGCGGCGGCCTTCTGCCTTGCCGGTGTTTTCACCGCGCTTGCCGGTGCGGCGCTTGATCCCTACATCCCTGTGGCACTTGGTGATTTCGCCGGGATCGATGCCGTCGGATCACTGCTGGAAATCATCGCCACCAGCATGCTGACGGTCACAGTCTTCTCACTCAACACGCTTGTTTCCGCCACCTCGTCAGCCGCGCAGAACGCTACGCCGCGCGCTGTTTCCAACCTGCTGCAGGACCGCACGGCGCAGGGCGCGCTGGCGACCTTTCTCGGTGCCTTCCTGTTTTCCCTTGTCGGGCTGATTGCCCTGAAGTCCGGGCTTTACGGCGATGGCGGGCGTTTCGTCCTGTTCGTCGTCACGCTGCTGCTGATCGTGGTGATCGTCGTCATGCTGCTGCGCTGGATCAGCCATCTCGGCAGCCTTGGCCAGGTCTCCAACACCATCATGCAGGTCGAACAGGCCGCCCAGCTCGCCATGTGCAGCTTTCGCCAGACACCGCTTTTCGGTGCTCATGCCTTTCACGATGCGCCTGAAGATCTGACGCTGATCGAGCACAATCACATCGGCTATCTGCGTTTCATCGACCTTGCCGCGCTCAATGCTGTCGCCGAGGAAGTCGATGCGGATATCTATATCCTCGAGCGCCCCGGTGTCTTTGTCACGCCCGGCCGTTTCGTTGCCGGGCTGAAGCTTGAAGGCCGAAAGCGCCCCGCTGACGAGATGATCGAGAAAATCCGCGCCACTTTCGCGCTTGGACCCGAACGCAGCTATGACCAGGACCCGCTTTACGGCCTGACGGTCTTATCGCAGATCGCCATGCGCGCCATGTCGCCCGGCATCAACGATCCCGGCACCGCCATCGATGTGATCAACAATCTGGTGCGGGTTCTGGCTGTCGGACGGGAAATCAAGGCCGAGACAGAACCGCTTCATCGCCACATTCACATCATGCCGCTGGAGCCCAATGCCTTTTTCGATGCCGCTTTCACTGGCATTTCACGCGATGGCGCCGGTCTGATCGAGGTCGGCATTGCATTGCAGCGGGCGCTGAAATCGCTGGAGCATCTGCCGGGCGCGGGCTATGGCAAGGCCTCCCGCGCCTATGCCGAAATGGCACTGGAGCGCGCGGGACGCATGCTTGAATATGAAAGCGAACGCGAGCGGCTTGCAGCCATTGCCAGCGAGCGGGACCCTGCCCGCTACGCCCATCTCATCGCCGACAAGGACTGATCAGAGCGTCAGATTGGCGCCCGTCTCGTCATCAAAGACATGCGCCTTTTCCATGACGAAGGATAAGCTGAACGGCTTTCCGCAGGCGCTCTCATCCAGCATCCGTGCATCATCGACGGGAATGCGGGCAGCAAAGGGAAGGCCCAACGAAGACCATGAACGCCCCTCGAATGCGCTGGTAACGCTCGTGATCTTCATGTTGCCCGCCTTCATTCTCTTCACCACTGTCGTCATGCTGCCGATGATCGATGCGGCGCATTTCTCGCTCTACAAGTGGAATGGCTACGGTTCGCCGACGGATTTCGTCGGCCTGCAGAATTTCGAGCGGCTGGCGGGAAACCGGATTTTTCTCCATTCCTTCGGCAATTCGCTGAAGATCATCGGCACATCGCTGTTTATCCAGCTGCCGCTCTCCATCACCGTGTTCGGTGGCTTCAAGAGCCTTGGCGAGCTGCGCTTTTCGCCGATCGGCCTGCCGCATGAATGGATACTTAGCAATTATGCCGATATTCTCAGCTCCGGCGAATTCCGGGGCTGGTTACGCAACTATCCGGCGCTTTCCGGCGATAGCAAGGGCGGACGCGGTGCCAATGGCAGCTTCACCGGCAATTTCATCGGCATGGCCGCCTATGACCTCGCCGGAGGCACTTTTTCCGCCGATTTTGACAGCTTTCGCTACGAAAACGCCTGAAAGCAACGGTCAGACGGACAAAGGCCTCCCGGCAGCAACCGGGAGGCCTTCTGCTTGTCAGCTGTTCAGCGCAGCCGCTTCGGTCCGTCAAGCGCCAGAACCAGAATACAGCCGATGAGACCGGCGGCGGCCGAAAGGATCGCCGTGCCGGAATAGTCGGTAAAACGCGTTCCAAGCGCAAACAGGCCCGCAGCAAGGCCAGCACTTGCGAACATGTTCACCGAAATCAGCGAACTGCCGACGCCGGGACGATCTTCGATCAGGTTCTGCAGATAGGTGATCGGCACGGAAATGATCGCGGCAGCGCCAAGGCCTGCAACCGGCGTCAGCGCATAGGCCTGCCAGGGCGCGGTGACATGGCCGAGCAGATAGAGATAGACGACATAGACCGATGCACCGATCACCAACGTAACCACATGCGGCAGCACGCGCTCGACATAGGACCAGAAGATGATGAAAACGATCTCCAGGCCCGCGACAATACCGACAAGCATGCCGACATCCGAGACCGTTCCGCCCGCCTGACCAGTGATGATCAGCGGCAGCACCGTGCCGCACATATGCATCATCGCCGTGATCAGCGAGATTGCCAGCAGGCGGATCCACAGTCCCGCCCCGGCAAAGGCGGCAAAAGCCTTCAGGAACGGCTCGCTGCGGCGACTGGCAACCACGGCCTCCGGCTCGTGGCCCGAAAGCGAAAACAGTGTCACGCAGACAAGTGACGCAAGACCTGCGAAAAGGAAGGACGGCAGCATGCTGGAACTGCCTGCGAGCATGGCGCCGACCACGCCCGGCACCAGCACCCAGGACAGCGACAGAACGGCGCGGACCGCCGCGTTGACCGACACCATTTCCTGATAGGGTCGCCCAACGATCTGCACCCTGACATTGGCGAAGATCAGCGGATTGAGCGCCGTGAAAAAGGGGATGAACAGTATTTTGGCGATCATGAAAGAGGATTGTGACGGCAGCAGATAGACCCAGAGAAACCCGATCACACCAGTGAGGCTGGTGATCATCAGCGAGACCCTGAAACTGCCGATCCGATCGGCGAGCGAGCCGATCAGGATACTCGCCACCACCGAGACAAGGGCGCCGAGAAGGATCACCAGCGCATAAGCGCGATCCGACATGCCCAGCTCCTGAATGCCGATGATCGACAGATAGGGCGAGGTCGCAGCACCGGCAAAACCAAAAAAGAATAGCCCGGTAGCAGACAGTCTGAGCACGGGATTCGAATAGACGAGCGACAGGGTCTTGGGCATGAGGACCAGCACAAAACAGAAATGAAAGGAAAGGTTCCGGCAGGAGCTCTGCCCTGAGCAATCGATACATCACTTGAGCACCGGAGAATAGTGGTTTTCCACAGCGGCTGCGGCCAAATTGACGAGTCGCCCCGCCGGCCCTCCGCAGATCGCTGCGATCAGGTTCGACACCGGTGCCCTTAAAATCCGGCCATCGAAAACACCCTGGGTTTTATTAAATTCGACAAGCAACCATAGAGTATCACTGTTCAATTTCTCCTATGGGCCGCTTCGGTTTCAGACCGCTACCAAGGCCGGAACCCGTCTCTCATAATCATTTTCATAATTTGAATGTGATGAAGGACTGCCTGCGTGACGTCTGT
Organism: Martelella alba; assembly: GCF_006516955.1. Classification (GTDB taxonomy): domain Bacteria; phylum Pseudomonadota; class Alphaproteobacteria; order Rhizobiales; family Rhizobiaceae; genus Martelella; species Martelella alba. Next base: position 280,414 of record NZ_VHLG01000003.1, on the reverse strand, counting down.
TGTTGAAAAGACCATTTCCCCGATCCCCGCAGCGGAAAACACCCGCACGGATGATCAGTCATGCAGAAGCATTCTCAATGCTCTTGAGGGCAAGGGCGAATTGCTCGTTGTCGACAAGCCGGTCAGTGCGAAGTTCGATGTATCGGCGATGCTGTCGCTCGCCGACCACCGCGCGGCCGTGCGCTTCGACAAAATCGAAGGCTCCGACATGCGGCTCTTCGGCAACCTTCTGACCAGCCGCGAGCGCATTGCAATGGCACTTGGCGTGTCTGTCGATCAGATCCAGAAGACCCTGACGGACGCCGTGCGCAATCCGCTCAAGCCGGAAATCATCGACAACGCCCCGGTCCAGGAGGTTGTCGTCCGCGAAAATGTTCTCGCTGGTCTGCCGGTTCCGCATTTTTTCCAGCGGGAGACCGGCCCTTACATTTCTGCCGGCATGATCATCGCCAAGGATCCCGAAACCGGTCTCGGCAATGCCTCTTACGCCCGTCTGAAGGTCCTCAACGAAAATGAGGCGATGATCGGCATTGCGCCGAACCATCACCTCGCCATCATGGCCCGCAAGGCCGCCGCCATGGGCAAACCGTTGCCCTTCGCCGTCGTACTCGGTGCCCACCCTGCCATTCAGCTGGCCGCTTGCCTCTATCTCGGCCTCGGCGATGACGAGATGGAAAATGCCGGTGCCCTGCTCGGCGCGCCGGTACGCATGGCCAAGACCGTCAGTTCCGACCTGCTTGTTCCGGCCGAAGCCGAGGTTGTCCTCGAAGGCCTCATTCATTCGGACCGTCCGCTGGTCGAAGGCCCGGTCTCCGAATATCACGGCATGTATGAGGATTATGGCAGCGGTCTGATCTGCAGCTTCCAGGCCCGCACCAACCGGGCTGATGCCATGTTCCAGGTGATCGAGCCCGGCTATCACGCCGAACATATCTTCATCGCGGCCGTGCCGATCGCCGCCTCGCTGAAGGCGCAGCTTTCCCGCGCGCTGCAAAATGTCGGTGATGTTGCCGTCACCGCCACCGGTTCCGGCCGTAACGACGTGATCGTCCAGCTGAAGGATCCCCGCCCCGGTCAGGCGCGCCGCGCCATGGCAATCTGCTGGGGTGCTGTCAGCATCATCAAGAATGTCACCATCATCGACGCAGATGTCGATCCGTGGGATCTGGCAGCCGTCGAACTTGCCAAGATGACCCGCATGCGCGCCGAACGCGACGTTCTGATCATCAACGACCTGCCGGCTGACCGCTCTGAAGCCCAGGAAGACGGCGGCGTTGTCGCCAAGATCGGCTACGACGCGACGATGAAGGCCGGCGACCGTTCACAGGGCTATGACAAGGCCCTGCCGCCAGAAGACGCCTATGCCCGCATGCGCAGCCTTCTCTCAACCATCCGTCCGGACCTTCTGCCATGACAGTTCCCCCCTTCGCTGTCGGAAGCAACGGACAAAGCGCGCGGAGCGCCGGAAACAGGAGACGACAATGCGCCGTTTGATCGTCGCCATCACCGGAGCATCCGGGACCTGCTACGGCATCCGCGCGCTCGAAATGCTGCGCGCGATCGAGGATGTCGAGACCCATCTGGTGATCTCGCCATCGGCGATCCGCACTGCGCAGGAAGAGGGCATCGACATGAGCGCGGACGAAATCCGCGCGCTCGCCGACGTCAATTACAGCCATAAGGATATCGGGGCGGCCATTGCATCGGGCTCGTTCCGCTCCGCCGGCATGCTGGTCGCGCCCTGCTCGGTCAAGACGCTCAGCGGCATTGCCCATTGCTACGCCGAAGACCTGATTACGCGGGCAGCCGATGTCTGCCTGAAGGAACGCCGCCGGCTCGTGCTGATGCTGCGCGAGACCCCGTTCCATGCCGGACATATCGCATTGATGGATCAGGCGACCCGCAGCGGCGCCATCATCATGCCCCCCGTTCCGGGCTTTTACACAAAGCCCAAGACGATCGACGACATCATCAATCAGAGTGTCGGCCGGGCACTCGACCTGTTTGATATCAGCCATCCGGCCGTCAGGAGATGGAGGGACACGGATCAGGCGGACCACTAGCGTGGGGTTCGTTTTCCGGCATGCAACCCATGCCGCATAGAAATCACAATCGGGAACATGTATCCGTCCGCTCATGAAGGGACGGAGAGATTGGAGAAACAGGCAATGCCATTCACTTCGAAGCGCCTTTCCGGCACTTTCCTCACCTCTGGCCGCGCGCTGATGATGGCGCTGGCGCTTGCAGCAACCGCACCCGTCATTTCGGGCGCAGTCGCCACCAAGGCCGTTGCTGACGACCAGCAGCCGATCGCCGGTGGTGAAATGACCATCATTAACGGTTCGGATATCACCAGCTGGGATCCGGCGCTGACCAACGGCACCTATCCGGGTGGCCCGATGGACGTCCGTGACGCCATTTACGGCGTGCTCGTCTATATCGACGTCAACGGCAAGATCCAGGGCGGCATGGCCGAGAGCCTGACCAGCGAAGACGCCCAGACCTGGACGCTGAAGCTGCGCCCCGGCATCACCTTTTCCGATGGCGAAGCCTATGACGCCGAAGCCGTGAAGTATAACTGGGATCGCATGGCCGACCCGGAAACCATGGCCCCGACCCAGGCTTTCGTTTCGTCCTGGGACAAGAGCATCAAGATCATCGATCCGCTGACACTGACGATCACGCTCGACCAGCCGAACCGCAATTTCGGTTCGCAGCTTGCCCAGCAGGCGCCCTTCATCGGCTCGCCGAAGGAACTGGCCGCTGCCAAGCAGAAGTCCGACATCAAGCCCGTCGGCGCCGGCCCGTTCATCTTTGACAGCTGGGATCAGGGCGTTTCCATGACGCTGAAGCGCAACCCCAACTACTGGGATCAGCCGCGCCCCTATCTCGACACGCTGAACTTCAAGATCATTCCGGAAACCAACAGCCGTATCGCAACTGTTGTTCAGGGCGGCGCGACCATGATGGCCGGTTACCCCTACCAGTTCGGCTCCAATGCTGAAGCCCCCGGCGTTGCCACGCATGAGATCCCGATCCCGGGCCTCTACCGCGCCTTCTTCAACCAGACATCCGGCCCCTTCACCGATGTGCGTGCCCGCAAGGCTTTCTATGAGGCGATCGACCGTTCGCGCCTGATGCAGGCCTATACGCAGACCGGTGGCTATGTCACGCCGAACAACTATTTCACGCAGGTCTCGCCTTACTACCAGACGGAATACAATCTGCCGGAATACAATCCGGAAGATGCCCAGAAGATTTTCGATGAGCTGGCCGATGAGGGCAAGCCTTTCGAAATGAAGCTGGTCACCTATTCCAACTCCGACCTGAAGCGTCTGGCATCCTACGTCCAGCAGGTCATGAGCGCCTACAAGAACGTCAAGGTCGACGTCGACATCGTCGATCAGGCCATGCTGACCACCACCTGCAAGGACCAGCTGAACTTCGACCTTTGCGTCGACGGCGGCGTTCTGGTTGCCAACGGCGCCGAGCCGACCATTTCCGGTCATCTGGCGTCCGACGGCATCTACAACTGGGGCCAGTACAGCAATCCGAAGATGGACGAAGAGCTGAAGGCCGCCAGCGCCACCATGGACGACGCCGAGGTCAAGGCTGACTATCTCGACGTTCAGAAGATGGTCGCAGAAGACCTACCGCTCTATATCTTCGGTTCGGAAACGCGCTTCCTGCTGCTGCGCGACAACACCGGCGGCATCGTACCGTCCGATGGCGGCATGCTGCAGAAGCAGTATCTCTATGTTTGCGACGACGCCTGCCAGGCCAAGAAGTAAGCTAGAACGTAGATATCGCGATCCGCCTGAGGGCGGATCGCAACCCGGGCCGACCGGCATTTCAGCGGCCTGCCCCGGCGGAAGAACAACCATCCCTTAAAAAAAGGCATCACACATGTTCGACAAGCGACCCAGAACCACTTTCCGCGAGCTTTTCGCCCGCGAACAGGTCTTCACCCCCTGCGTCTGGGACTGCTATTCCGCCAAGGCCGCCGAAATGGCCGGCTTCAAGGCCACACTTTTGAGCGGCGCATCGGTCGGCTTCTCCATGTCCGGCGTTCCCGATATGGGCCTGCACAATCAGGAAGAACTGATCTGGGCCACCGACCGGATTGCCGATTATTCGCCGCTGCCGCTGATCATCGATGCCGATGACGGGTTTGGCGACGTTGCCCAGGCCTATCGCACCTGCAAGCGCCTGGCCAAGGCCGGTGCCGCTGCCATCCTGATTGAAGATACCCCGAACGAGCGCGGCTATGCCCGCTTCGGCCGCGCGATGGAAGAGGCAACGCTGGCCGGCAAGCTCGACGGCAATGTTACCCATGAAGTCGTATCCGCCGAACTCTGGCTCGCCAAGATCAAGGCCGGCATCGAAGCCTGCGAAGGCACCGACTGCGTCATCATCGCCCGCTCGGAATCGAAGCTTGAAAAAGGCCTCGACGATGCGATCGAACGCTGTGTGCGTGCTGCCGAACTCGGCGCCGAGATGACCTATGTCCACGGACTGCGCACGCTGGACGAATGCAAGAAGGTCGCCAAGGTTCTGCCCGGCTGGAAGATGTTCGGCGATGTCGCCACCATTGACGGCAAACCCTTCGTCACCCTCGATGAGATCGCCGAACTCGGCTTCAACCTCGTCACCATGCACTATCTGGAAAAGGCGTCCATGTTCGGCATGATGGATTACGGCCGTCACGTCTTCGCCGACCAGTCGACCCGCTACGCCGATGAGCATGACATGGGCGGCTATACCAAGGCCGAACAGAAGCAGCTTCTGGAGCGCGACAGCGGCTGGCTCGATGCCGAAGCTGAATGGAAGAAGGTCTGAGGCGGTCACCTCGCCCTGAAAAAGGCGGGGACCGGATCAACGGATAACCCCGTCCCCGCCTGACATTCGGGCGCGAAGACAAGAACAGAAGGAGCGGAGCCTTGAGAAACGGCGTCCTGCTTTACGGAAAAGCGATCGGAATGCGGCTGCTGGCCGGGGTGCCGGTGTTTTTCCTGGTCACATTTGCGGCCACGGCGCTTGCAAGCCTGTCGCCGGGTTCACCAGCTCAGCTGATCCTCGGGGACAATGCCACCCAGGAGCAGATTGCCAAGCTCAATGCTGAATATGGCTATAACCTGCCGATCTTCCAGCGCTATCTGCACTGGCTCGGCGGCGTCATCCATGGCGATTTCGGCGTAACGCTGTTTTCCCAGCAACCGGTGTCCCAGCTTCTGATTGACCGGGCGGCCGTGACCTTCGAAATCGCGCTTCTCGCCCAGCTGGTCTCCTTCCTGATCGGCGTGCCGCTTGCCATGTATACGGCAAGCCATCCGGGCAAATTCGCCGACACGGCGATGCGGTCCGTCTCGTCGCTGCTTCTGGCGGTGCCGACCTTCGTCATCGTCGTGCTTCTGTCCTATGTCTTCTCGCTGATCCTGCGCTGGCTGCCCGCCACCGGCTGGGAATCTTTCTCCGACGATCCGCTCGCCAATCTCTGGTATGTCTGTCTTCCCGTGATGTGCCTTGCAGCGCACCAATGCGCCTATCTCTACCGGGTGGCCCGCAACGAATTTGTTACGGCGCTGCAGGAGGATTTCGTTCAGGTTGCCCGCGTCAAGGGCCTGTCGCTCAGCTATATCCTGTTCCGCCATGTGTTGCGGCCGGCGCTGCCGCAGATCATCACGGTCATGGGCATGTCGATGACCTATCTGCTGGCCGGTTCCTTTGTCGTCGAGGCCTATTTTGCAGTGCCAGGCATTGGCTGGACCGTGCTCTCGGCGGTCAAGAACCATGATCTGGCGGTGGTTCAGGGCATTCTCTCGCTGACAGTCGTCATCTTCGTCGCGATCTTCATTCTCGTTGATCTCTGCTACGCCATCATTGATCCCAGGGTAGATGTCGCATGAGTCAGTCATCCCACATTCCGACCGGCCTGCCGGAAGAAAGCGATAAGGCAACACTTTCGGCCATCGTTGAAGCGGCTCTGCCCAAAACCCGGCTGCTGCGTTTCCCCGAAGCATCCATCTTCGAAGTGCTCTCTGCAATTTTCCTGATCATTCTTGTGCTGGCGGCTGCCTTCGTGAATTTCATTCCCGGCCTTGTCAGCCCGATCTTCCCCTATGGCGATTTCTCGCAGCCGCCGAGCCTGACGCTCAACGGACTGCTTGGCACAGATGAGATCGGCCGCAGCATTTTGTCCCGCGTCATCTGGGGCGCACGCGCCTCGCTGACCATCGTGCTGTTTGCGACGCTGCTTTCGGCCTGCTGCGGGTTGATGCTCGGTCTACTGGCCGGCTATTACCGCGGTATCGTCGAGCGCATCGTCGATCTTTACGCCAACACCATGTCGTCGCTGCCGTCGATCCTCGTCGTGCTGGCCTTCGTTGCCGTTACCGGCTCTTCGGTGATGACGATCACGCTGGTGCTCGGCATTCTCGACATCGGCACCTATGCCCGCGTCGCCAAGGGCGGTGTGATTTCGCAGTCTAGCCGTGATTATGTGCTGGCCGCCCGCGCCATGGGCGCTTCCGACCGTCGCATTCTTATGAAGGAAATTCTGCCGAACCTCGTTCCCGCGCTCACCGCCATCATGCCGACGCTGATGGCCGGCCTGATCGTGACGGAAGGTTCACTCTCCTTCCTCGGTTACGGCATCCCGGCGCCTGCCCCGTCCTGGGGCGGCATGATTGCCGCCTCGACTGACCTTATCAGCCGTTTTCCGCTACTGATCCTCGGCCCGATCCTTGCCATTGTGCTGACAGTCTATGCGCTGAACACGGTGGGCGACTATTTCGCCAGACGGCTCAACAGCCGCGACCGGAGTGCTTGAGATGGCTGATACAGAAAAAGAAAATCCGCTTTTGAGGGTCGACACGATCTCCTGCACGCTGAACACTGACAGCGGCCCTGTGCGCGTGCTCGAAGATATTGTCTTCCGCCTCAACGCAAAAACCGCACTTGGCATTGTCGGTGAAAGCGGTGCCGGCAAATCCATGCTGATCAAGGCGATCATGGGCATCACGCCCAACGGCATGCGCGTCGACGGCAGGATCTTCTTCGATGGCGAGGATCTGTTGAGCCTGCCGCAGCAAAAGCGCGCCGAACTGACCGGCCGCCGCGTCGGCATGGTGTTCCAGAACCCGATGACCTCGCTTAACCCGTTCGTGCGCATCGGCCGCCAGATCGAGGAAGCAGCCCGCGCCCATCTCGGCCTCACCAAGAAGGACGCCCGCGCCCGCGCCATCGAACTGCTCGGCGTTGTCGGCATTCCCGATCCACAAGACTGCTACGGCTATTTCCCGCATCATTTCTCCGGTGGCATGAAGCAGCGCATCATGATTGCCGCCGCCCTTGCCTGCAAGCCGGAGTTGCTGATTGCCGATGAGGCGACAACGGCGCTTGATGTGACCGTGCAGAAGGAAGTGCTCGACCTGCTTCAGGCGTTGCAGCGTGAACGCGAAATGTCGATGATCATCGTCTCGCACAATCTGGCCATCGTCGCCGGGCGAACCGATGAACTTCTGGTGCTTTATGGCGGTCATATCGTCGAATATGGCAAAACCGATGTCGTGTTCCGCAATCCGCGCCACCGTTACACGCAAGCCCTGCTTTCGGCCATGCCGAAGATGGACCAGCCGGCCCATACCAAGCTCACCACCATTCCGGGTTCTCCGCCTTCACTCGCCGTTGGCCGCAAGGGCTGTCCCTTTGCCCCGCGCTGTGCGGCAGCCGAGGCAATCTGCCACGAGATCATGCCGCAAATGACAGTGAACAGTGACGGCAACCACCGTTTTGCCTGCCACTTTCCCGTTGGTCAGCCGGACGGTCCTGTGATCAACCATGCCGAAACGGAAAGGGCCGAATAGATGAACAATCAGCCCCCTGCCCTTACGCTGCGCGATGATGCACTGCTGAAGGTCGAAAATCTTTCCGTGCGCTTTACCCGTGCGGGCAAAACCATGCTGGCCGTCGATAATGTTTCCATCGATGTCGCAGCCGGTGAGACACTCGGCCTTGTCGGTGAATCCGGCTCCGGCAAGACAACGATCGGCCGTGCCGTGCTACGCCTTCTCGGCGCCGCCAACACCGAAACAGAAGGTGCGATCACCTTTGAGGAAAAGGACATCAACAGCCTGTCGGCCGGTGACATGCGCCGCATGCGCCAGCATCTGCAGATGATCTTCCAGGATCCGGTGTCCTCCTTCAATCCGCGCCGCAAGGTCGAGGATATCGTCGCCGAGGGACTTGAAATCCAGGGCGTCTCGCGCGCAGAGCGTGACAGACGCGTCGATGCAGCACTCGCTGCCGTCGGCTTTACCCGCGAACAGGTCGCCGGACGCAAGCCACACCAGTTCTCCGGCGGCCAGTGCCAGCGCCTTGCCATTGCCCGCGCGCTCGCTGTTGAACCGCAGTTGATCGTCTGCGACGAGCCGGTCGCCTCGCTCGATGTTTCGGTCCAGGCTCATATCATCAATCTGCTGCAGGACATTCGCGAACAGCGCAAGCTGGCGCTGATCTTCATCTCGCATGATCTCGCCGTGGTGAAGAATGTCTCCGACCGTGTCTGCGTGCTCTATATGGGCAAAATCGTCGAAATCGGCGATGCCAAGGCGATCTATGACCGCCCGGCCCATCCCTATACCCGCACCCTGCTTGAGGCCGTGCCGGTGATCGATCTCGACCAGCCGCTTGCCCCTGCCGGCGCACGCAGCGCCGTTCCCTCGCGCATCCGCCCGCCGGAAGGCTGCGCCTTCCGCCTGCGCTGCCCGCGGGCACAAGACAAATGCGCCAGCGTGACGCCGAAGCTTGAAAAGGCCCCTGGCGGACAGTTCGCTGCCTGCCATTTTCCCCATGACGAACCCGCGCCGGGCATGAAACCGGCCTGAGGGCAAAAGGGGACAGAAAGGAAGACAAAATGAGTGACTTCGATACGGTTATCCGTGGTACGCTTGTTACGGAAGACGGCGTGAGCGAAGGCGGATTTGTCGCCATTCGCGACGGAAAGATTGCAGGTCTCGGCACCGGCACGCCGCCTGCTGCCCGCGAAACCCAGGATTTCGGGTCCGCGCTCATTCTTCCCGGCGCCATTGACCCGCAGGTTCATTCGCGTTCGCAGAAGGACCAGGAAGATTTCGTCTGGTCGACCCGTTCGGCAGCAGCCGGTGGCGTCACCACCATTGTCGACATGCCCTATGATGCCGGCAAGCTGATTTCGACCGCCGACATGATCGCCGAGAAGGCCGCAAGTGCCGGCGAACAGGCCCGCGTCGATTTCGCCCTCTACGGCACGATCAACCCGCTGCATGGCGCAGCCCATATTGCCGAAATGGCGGAAGCGGGTGCTGCGGCTTTCAAGTTTTCCACCTTCGAGACCGATCCCAACCGCTTCCCGCGCATCACCACGCCGATGCTGCATGATGCCTTTGCCGAAGTGGCCAAGACCGGCCTTGCCGCCGGTGTCCACAATGAAAACGATGAATGCGTCAAGACCTGGCTGAAGGCGATGAAGGATGCCGGGCGCACCGACTACGCTGCCCATTCCGCCTCCCGCCCGATCGTTGCTGAAATGCTGGCAACGGCGGAGGTCTATGAGCTGGGTGCTGCCACCGGCTGCCCTGCCCATATCGTCCATTGCTCGGCCAGCCGTGGCTATGACATGGCCGCCGCCTACCGCGCACAGGGCTTTGAATCGACTATCGAGGCCTGCATTCACTATCTCGTTCTCTCCGAAGAAGAAGACGTCTCCCGTCTGCTCGGCCGCGCCAAGTGCAACCCGCCGATCCGCACGATGAAGGAGCGCGAGGCATTGTGGGAACAGGTTGCCGCCGGCAATGTCACGGTGATTTCCACCGACCATGTCTCCTGGAGCCTCAAGGCCAAATCCTCCGACAACATGCTGGAAAATGCCTCCGGCATGCCGGGCCTTGAAGTCATGGCGAGCCTGTTCCTCGACGGACTGACCAAACGCGGCCTGCCGCTGACCATTGCCGCAAGGCTGATGGCCGGTAATCCGGCACGCCTGTTCCGCATCGCCGATCAGAAGGGCGGGCTGAAGCTCGGTCTTGATGCCGATATCGCCGTCTTTGCAGAGCGTCCGCGCATTTATGACGCCGCCGCCAGCGGTCACAATGTTGTTGGCTGGAGCCCCTATGAGGGCATGAATATCCGCCACGCGACGGTCGCCACCTTCCAGCGCGGCAAGGCGATCTTTGACGGCACTGATGTTCTGGCAGAACCGGGTGCCGGTCGTTTTGTGCGTCCTTCCCGCCCGCTTCAGGGGCAGGCAGCATGAGCAAACGCACCAACCTTGCAGCCGTCGAGACCGAGGCCGTACAGGCCGATTTCGACGCGCTTGCAGCGATCACCGAAGCGGACAAGCCCTGGACACGGCGTTCCTTCACGCCGATGTTCCTTAAAGGCCGCGATTATCTGAAGGCTCGCTTCGAGGCAGAAGGACTGACCGTTCGCCTTGATGCCGCCGGCAATCTGATCGGCCGTCTGGAAGGCTCCGAGCCCGGTGTGATCATGACCGGCTCGCATTCCGACACCGTGCCATCGGGCGGACGTTTTGACGGCATCGCAGGCATTGTCTGCGGCCTTGCGGCGATCCGCGCGTTGAAAGCCAGTGGTTACAAGCCACGTCACACGATCGAGCTGGTTGATTTTCTGGCCGAAGAACCGAGCGAATGGGGCCTTTCCTGTGTCGGCAGCCGCGGCATGGCTGGTGCTCTTGGATCAAAGGAATTTGCCCTTGTCGGCCCGGATGAAGAGCTGCTCGACGCAGCAATCAACCGGATCGGCGGCGACACGGCCGCCCTTGGCAAGCCGCTGCGCGATGACATTCGCGCCTTTGTCGAGATCCATATCGAACAGGGACCGGTGCTGGAAGCCGAAGGCCTGCCGATCGGCATCGTCACCGGCATTGCCGGAATCGGGCGGCTGAAGGTCCGCTTCGAAGGTATCGCCGCCCATGCCGGTACCGCACCGATGACCATGCGTCAGGATGCGGGCCTTGCGGCTGCCCGCTTCATGCTGGCCGTCCGTGATGGCGCGCGCGATCTCGCTGGCCAGGGCCGTGGCCATTTCACCGCCACGACCGGCGTTGCCCACCTGGAACCAAACGGCGCCAATGTCGTGCCGGGCGGGGCGGAAGTCATCGTCGACATCCGCGCCGAAGATGACCGCGCCATGGATGAATTCCTAGCCGCAGCCGAGACCATGGCGCGCGAAGCCGCAGACGCAGAAGCCTGCACGGCCACGGTGACACGCCTCAGCCGCACCTTCGCGGTGCCCTGCGACCAGCATCTGCGCGACACCATCGCCGACGCAGCAGAAAATCTTGGCCTCAAGACCCGCCCGCTTGCCTCGGGAGCCGGTCACGATGCCGCCTTTGTCGCCCGGCTGGCGCCGGCCGCCATGATCTTCGTGCCGTCAAAGGACGGCCGCAGCCATTGCCCGGAGGAATGGACCGATACGGCCCATTTTGTCTCCGCCGCAAACCTTCTCGCCGAAACGCTGATGCGTCTCGACCAACAGTAAACGAAGCCGCCGTCTCCCCCGGCCCTTCCCCCCATCTCAAAGGACTACACATGAGCACTATCATTCTGGACGGCGACAATCTGACGATCGAGCAGGTTGTTGCGGTTGCCCGCGAAGGCGTCAAGGTCGAAATCGCTGCCGCCTCGCGTGCCGAAATCATCAAGAAGCGCGCCTATATCGAAGAAAACTGGCTGACCGAGAATGCGCCCGCCACCTATGGCTTCAACACCGGTGTCGGCAAGCTGAAGGATTACCCGATCAGCCAGGCTGACAACGAGAAGTTCCAGAAGAACATCGTCCTGTCGCATTCCTCCGGCGTTGGCGAACCGGCATCGGAAGAAATGGTCCGCGCCATGATGACCGTGCGCATCAACGCCTTCTGCCTCGGCGTTTCGGGCCTTCGCATCGAAGTCGTTGACCGCCTGGTCGACATGCTGAACCGTGGCGTACACCCGGTTGTTCCGATCCAGGGTTCGGTCGGCGCCTGCGGTGACCTTGCCCCGCTCGCCCACATGGTCTCGGTGATGATCGGCTATGAAGAAGCCGAAGCCTATTTTGAAGGCGTGCGCATGAGCGCGCCGGAAGCACTGAAGAAGGCCGGGATTTCGCCGGTTGAATTCGTGCTGCAGGCCAAGGACTGCCTGGCGCTGATCAATGGCAACAGCCTGTGCGCCGGCATGGCCGCGTTGACGCTTTATGACGCCGAGAAGATGATGAAGATGGCTGATGCCATCGCCGCGCTCAGCCTTGAAGCCGTTCGCGGTGAACAGGCCGCCTTCGATCCGCGCATCCACGCCGTGCGCAAGCAGACCGGCCAGATCAATGCCGCCGAAAACGTCCGCCGCCTGATCGAGGGTTCGCGCCGCACGTCGGAAGCCTCCCGCGCCGTTCATCTCGATGACGACATTCTGCATCCGGTGCATCACGCCCGCGTTCAGGACCAGTATTCCTTCCGCTGCATGCCGCAGGTTCACGGCTCGTGCCGCGACCAGCTGGAACATGCCCGCAACCTCGTCAGCCGCGATCTGAATGCTGCAACCGACAACCCGCTGGTGTTCTGGAACGAGAATGGTGCGCTGGAATTCCTTTCCGGCGGCAATTTCCACTGCGAACCGATCGCGTTTGCCATGGATATTCTCTCCATCGCGCTGGTTGAAATCGGTAACATCTCGGAACGCCGCCTGTTTGCGCTTTGCGACACGACGCTGAATTACGGTCTGCCGCCGAACCTTGCCGGCCGGCCGATCGGCCTCAACTATGGCTATGGCATCATCGCCACGGCAGCAACGGCCGTTGCATCGGAAAACAAGACGCTGGCCTTCCCTTCGGTTGCGGACTCGATCTCGACCAAGAGCAGCCAGGAAGACCATGTTTCGATGGCCCCCTGGTCCTGCCGCAAGGCGCAGCAGATCCTCGACAACATGCACAAGATCGTCGGTGTCGAGACGCTTCTGGCCACGCGCGCCATCTTCCTGACACGCGACAAGCTCGGCAGCTTCGAGCTCGGCAAGGGCACCGATGCGCTCTACAAGGCACTGACCAACGTGATCCCGCTGGTCGAAGAAGACAGCTACATGCAGAAGCAGATCCGCCCGGCCTTCGACATGGTCACCTCCACCAAGGTGCTCACCATTGTCGAAGATGCGATCGGCGCGCTGAAGTAAGCACGAAACAGAGCAGAACCGCCCGGCCAGGCCGGGCGGTTTCGCCATTGGTGACACCGTCTTGAAAAGCCGCAGTCCCACATCTACACTCGCCGGCATGGAGAGCGTCACCGAATTCAGGTTGCTGGCGAAATTTGTTCTGGCCTGCCAGAACCTGAAGATTTCCGAGGCCGCCGCCGGACAGGGACTGAGAACCTCCACACTCAGCACCGCACTCAAAACGCTTGAAACCCGGATCGGTATGAGCCTGTTTTCGCGGCAGGGCGGACATCTCGGGCTATTGTCGTCCGCCTTCTGGCTCTATCGTGATGCCTGTCATATTCTCCAGCTTGAGCATCAGGCCCGCCATTACGCCGGTCGCGCCACAAGCCTGCCGCTCGAAAAGCTTGTGGTGGATATTGACCTTTCCTTTGCCATCGGCCGCCTATCCAAGGCGGTTGACCGTGCCATCCACCGCATGGGCACGATCGCGCCGCAAACGCTGATCGACTGCCGCTTCGCCGATATCCGCTCGCGCCATTCAGACAGTGAGGCCGGGCTTTACGAGCGTATCCCGCGTGAACTGACGGCCCAGATCGACATTTTTTCCTATCCCGAAATCGAAATGAGCGATTATGCCTTCGCCGAGGTGCTCTATTCCGATCCCTGGGTCTCCGTCAGCGCATCAGCGGGCGATGCGCCGCCCAATATCGTTACCGACCGGCTGGCTGTGACCCGCATGCGTCCCGCGCTCGCCAACGCTATTGCCCGCTATGTTGAGCTCAACGGCCTCGGTAACCAGCTCAGCATGATCGATGCCGATCCGCATGATCTCGGCCAGTTGCTTGTCGACAATCCGCATCTGCGCTTTCTTCTGCCCGCCTCGATCCTCTCCGCCCGCATGGGCCTGCATCAGGCCGAGGCGACCCCGCTCAATCCGCCGCTGACCTCCAATGTCGGCGCCCGTATCAGCGGCGCGCTTTCCGGTCGTGCGCAAACATTTCTCCGGCTCGTGAAGGAAAATCTTGCAGCACCGGAGGACAATATCGTCTTTGAGCCAGAGGCGACCATGCGGCAGATCCAGCTTTTCAACCTTGCCTGCCGCAGCGGCGGCATTTCCGCCGCCGCCCGCGTTGCCAATCTGTCGCAGCCCTCGGTTTCCGCCCAGTTGCAGAAGCTGGAGGAAAGCGTCGGCAGGGCGCTTTTCACCCGCCGCAGCGATGGCAGCTCGATCTCGGAAGCCGGTGACCGGCTGCTGCCCTTCACACTGGAAATCGAAGCGCGCGAAGCTGCCATGCTGCGCCTTTCGCGCGATATCGCCGCCCATACTCAGGCCATTGTTTCGGTCGGCACGCTGCCAAGCTCCGGCCATGACAGCGCGCTGACAGCGCGTGTGGCCGAGATGGCGACGCGCATCCACGATCTCAATCCGCATTGGCGGCTGGAGATCAGCGAGGCCTCCAACACAACGCTCAACGAGCGGGTCCGCTCCGGTACGCTGAACCTTGCCATTGTCGGCATGGCCGGGCCGAAGGTCGGGCGCATCGCGCTCGGCCCCAGCGAGCCGCTTTCCGTCATCGCCAATCCGGACGTCAATCTCGGTAGCGGCCCGACACTGACCCTTGAAGAGGTCTGCCGTCTGCCGCTGGTTATGGGAAGCCGGCATCTAAGCATCCACCAGAGCGTCATGGCCGCAGTGCGGGCGCGCCATCTGAGACTGCAGCCCGCCGTCGAGGTCGGATCGCTTCCGCTGGCGATCGCCATGGCAAGGCGCGCACCGCTTTGCACGGTGCTGCCCGCCTCCTCCGTCCGCCGTGATGTCGCCGAAGGGCGGCTGAAGACCATGCCGATTGCCGCAGAGGATATTTCCGGCCAGCTGTCGGTGATCTTTTCCATGGACCGCGCGCTTTCCACCGCCGAACGGGCCATTATTCAGGCGTTGATTGCAAGCTTCGCCGAACCGCAGACAGAACAGGACAGACCCAGCCATGACGGCAGCCTACTCGGAAACGATTGACGCCTTTCTCCTGAGCCACCATGTGATATCGCTTGCCGTCAGCGCAGATGGCAGGCCATGGGCTGCAAGCGTTTTTTATGTGCCGGATCTTGCAGCACGGCGGTTGCTGTTCTTCACGGCCACGTCAACACGTCATGGCGATGCGCTGATGAGGGCTGGCGCCGTTGCCGCCACCATTGCCGGTCAGGAGCGTGATATTGCCCGGCTCTGCGGCATCCAGATCGAGGGCCATGCAACCATGCTTGAAGGGGCAGAGGCGCAATCCGGGCACGCCTCCTTCATCGCCGCCTTTCCCGAGATCTCCGGCATGAAAGCGCCACTCTGGGCGCTTTCGCCATTGATGATCAAACTTACCGACAATGCGAAAGGCTTTGGCCATAAGGAAATCTGGCAGCCGGACGCCTGAAGCGGTCTTCAATCGTCGCGCATCGCCCGCGCAAACTGGTCGGTCAGCGGCTTGGTCAGATAGCTCATCGGCGTGCGGCTGCCAGTCACCAGAAACACCTCCGCCGGCATGCCCGGCACCAGTTTTTCGCCGAGATCGGCAATCTCATCCTGATCAAGCCGCACCTTGACCGCATAATAGGCCCCATTGGTGCGCTCATCGACCAGCCGATCAGCTGAAACCGTAATGACGCTGCCATCGATTTCCGGCGTGGTGCGGCGGTCGAAGGCAGACAGGCGCACCCGTGCCGGAAGCCCCGGCCAGAGTTGATCAACCGCCGATGTATCAACCTTCGCATCAACGATCAGCGGCTCGTCATCCGGTACGATCCCCATCACCACCTCAGCCGCCTCGATCACGCCGCCAATCGTGTGGACAGCAAGATTGGTAACCGTGCCGCTGACAGGTGCACGAATATCGACGCGGCTCAGCTGATCGAGCGCTGCAATGCGCCGGGCAGTGAGATCCTGCACATCGCTTTCGGCATCCCTCAGATCGCTCAGCACCTGTTCCTGCCATTCGAGTCGCGTCTGCAGGATCTGCAATTGCTGCTCGCTGATTGACTGCTTCAATGCGGCAATATCGGAAACATTGCCGGCAATGTCGCCCTCAAGCGAAGCCTGCTGCCGCTCAAGCGCCAGGACCCTCGAAAGCGTCACAAGCTGCTGCTTGAACAATTCGCGGATACTGTCGAGTTCCTTGACGATCAGATCGCGCTGGCGCTCTTCCGAGGCCTTCTCACCCTCGATACCGGTGATCTGCTCGCGGCTCTGGCCGATCGCTGTTTCGAGCTGATTGACCTCAGCCTCGACCTTGCTGAGCTGCGCCTTCATCAGACGTTGCTGCCCCAGGAAAACCCGATCTGCCGCCTGTCGGCCGGTTTCTTCCATGCCATCCGGCACAATGTCGGCCCTGTCGGAGGCCAGCATTTCGGCAAGAAGCCTGGGACGCTGGATCTCGGCCTCGCCATCACGCTCCGCCTCCAGCCGCGCCTTGCGGGCAAGCGCCTCGTAAAGCTGGTTTTCGACGATCGCAAGCTGGCTGCGGATCTGGGTGGGGTCAAGCTGCATGACGATATCGCCGCGATGGACGTGATCGCCATCACGCACCGGAATGGCGCTGACAATGCCGCCATCGGCATGCTGAACGCTGCGGGTCTCGCCTTCAGCGCTCAAGGTTCCGGAGGCTACAACGGCCGTGCGCAGCGAGGCGAAGGCCGACCATCCGCCAAAACCAAACACGACAAGCCCGGTGACCAGCAATCCGAAGCGAAGCGGACGGGTGCAGGAAACGGCCAGTTCACGGATATTATTCGGCTCGCTCATGCGCGGATACTCTCATCATTGCCGGGAATGGCGGCGGGGGCAGCCTTGCCACGCAGCATTTGCCGCATGATTGCCTCCTTCGGCCCCTTGGCGACCATGCGCCCCTCTTTCAGCACCAGCACCGTATCAACGGCGGCAAGAGCCGTAGCGCGATGGGTGATCACCACCACGGCAGCGCCACGCTGACGTGCGCGCCGGATCGCCTCCGTCAATGCAGCATCGCCATCCTGATCGAGATTGGCATTCGGCTCATCCAGCACCAGCAGCGCGGGATTGCCAAACAGCGCCCGCGCCAGTCCAATCCGCTGGCGCTGGCCGGCCGAAAGCCGAGCCCCGCCCGGCCCCAGCCGGGTCATGTAACCATTCTTGAGACGCAGGATCAGCTCATGCGCATCGGCCGCCTTGGCAGCCGCAATCACATCACCATCGCTGGCGTCTTCCGCATGGCGGCAGATGCAGTCCCTGACCGTTCCGCCGATCAGTTCCACATCCTGCGGCAGATAGCCGATATGGCGGCCGAGCCGGTCCGGATCCCACTGATCTAGCGTGGCGCCGTCCAGCCGCACCGTTCCCGATGCAGGAAACCACAGACCGACCAAAAGCCGGGCCAGCGATGACTTTCCCGAAGCACTGGGTCCGAGAATGCCAAGCCCCTCCCCCGGAGCGAGGGTGAAGCCAACGCCTTGCAGAACCGGTTTGACCTCTCCGGGCGGGATGACCACGAGTTCTTCCACGCTGACATGTCCTTTCGGCGCGGGAAGGTCGACATTTCCCCGCCGCGGCATCTGTCGCGCAAGGGCTGTATCGATACGCCGCCAGGCACCACGCAATGCCTCGATCGTGCGCCAGCCCGCAACGGACTGGTCGATCGGCGCAAGCGCCCGGCCGAGCAGGATGGAGGCCGAAACCATCACGCCGCCGCTGGCCTGATCATTGATCACCAGAATGGCACCAAGCGCCAGCATGGTGGATTGCAGAAACAACCGGAAGGAGCGCGAAATCGCCGATATCCGCGCCCCGACATTGCCCGCATGATAATCGGCGCCGATCACGCCATCGCGTGCTGACGTCCAGCGGGCAAGCAGGTTCGGCACCATGCCGAGCGCAGTGATCGCCTCCGACGAGCGCCGTGCCTCTTCCAGCACAACAGTCGCGCCGGCACCGCGCAGCGTTGCCTGTTCAACACCAGCACGCGTCAGCCGGATATTGATCAGCGCAAGACAGATGACAATGACGGCACCGATCAGTCCGGCAAGCCCCAAGGACCAGTGCAGGATCGCCAGAAGGCCGAGAAACAGGGGAACAAAGGGCAGATCGAACAGGGCTGTCGCCGTTGACGACGGCAGAAAACGCCGCACCGTCGAAAGATCGGAAAGCGGATAGCGTCCCGAACGCACACCGCTGAAACTGTCAGCGATTTCAACACGGAACAGCGCCGGTGCAACCTCTGTTTCAAGTGCATCGGCAAGGCGGGCGAGAACGCGGCCGCGCGCATAGCTGATCAGGCCAAAGGCGATATAGAGCCCCGTTGCGATCAGGCCGATCGCAACGAGCGTCGGGATCGACCGGGTGACAAGCACCCGGTCATAGACCAGCAGCATGAAGACCGGTCCGGTCAGCATCAGGAGGTTGGCCATGCCGCTGAACAGAAGCACACCCCAAAATGCAGATGGCCTGGCCCGCAGACTGGCAATAAGCGTTTTGGGTTCCACCGCGTGATCCACGTCTGGCTGCCCCTGCCCGCCCATCCTGCCACCTCCTGAAAAAACCTTACGCAAAGCGTCAGGCCACCAGACCATCAGTCGTGTCCAGCGCATCAGCCTCCGCCTGTGCTTCCTCGATGGCATCTTCCCATTCAGCAAGCGCGGACGCATCATTGGCGACGATATCGTCGATCGTCATATCGGCAAGGCTGACATCTTCCAGAATATAGGTCTGGTCGTTGGACGGGATCGAAATCACGACATTGCCGTCTTCTTCGGAAATGTCGAAATTGGACGACGAGAACCAGCCGAAATCCAGCGTATCGGTCGAGGGATCGAAATCAATGACCGTGTCGGTGCCCCAGTTCCAGACAATCGATGTGGTCGTGCCGGTGCTGTCATCATCCGTGCTGCTGTCATCAGCGACATCACTGCTGTCGTCGGATGTGTCACTGTCATCCGTGTTGTCGGCCGTATCATCGTCCGATGTATCGGAATTGTCTGAACTGTCGCCCGTATCGCCGCTTGCCGTGTCGTCCGTGCCGCTATCGGTATCCGATGTGTCATCGCTGGTGTCGTCTGATGTGTCGTCATCAGCCGTATCATCCGAACTGTCGGAGGTCGTCACCGAATTGAAGATCGTGCTGAAATCATAGTCATCCTGGCTGAGACCGCTGCCGACGGCCGAGACATAACCTTCCGTATCGCCATTATCGCGGCTCAGCGACCACATGGAGATGCCGGCAATATCGTCATTGGATTCGACATAATCGACAAGCTGCTGAGCGTCTTCCAGCGTGAAGACCTCGGAGGTCACATCGTTAATGCCAATCATCGGCGTGATCACGAGCTGGGTATCGATGCCGAGTTCATCCAGCTGGGCCAGCGTCGCTTCGGCTGCCGAAATGGCATCATCGCCCATATCGCCGCTGTCGTAATAATCGCCGTAGTCCATCGCCATGATGTTGACGTAGGAAATCTCAACCCCGGCCTCAGCAGCCGATTCCAGCAGCGCCAGACCGGCATCGGTAAGCCCATCGGTCGTCACCGGCAAAGTATAGGAAATCTCCAGATCAGGATTGTTGGCCTGGAGTATTGCCAGTGCCTCGTTGCGCATATCATTGGCATCGGTGTCGGACAGCGAAGAGCCTTCGATGTCGAAATCCAGCTTGGTCACGCCATAGGTGTCAATGATCGACTGATAGGCAGCGACCAGTGCATCAACGCTTGAAAAGGTCGTTGCCGCCTCGGATCCGGCGGCCCCACCGAGCGAGATTGTCACCTCCACGCCCATTTCCTGAAGCTCGGCAATCACCGATGCCATGGAGGTGCCGTTGTAAAGCGTTGCATCCTCGACATCACCGGAGCCGCCCCAGCCGATCGTATCTGTGCCGGATGTGACCAGGAAGGCCAGCGTCACGGCGCTCAGGCCAGCCTCGGAAACGATATCCACCACATCCTGTGCCGAACTCAGGCTCATGTCGATATAGGGCGAGAAGGTCTTGGACGAGGAGGAACTGTCGCTGTCATCGCTGTCTGATGTGTCGTCGCCGGAGGCATCATCAGAGCTTCCGTCGCTGTCACTGCCGGATGTGTCACCCGTGTCGCTATCGTCCGTATCGGTATCGCCACTGTCATCAGTGCTCGCATCTGTCGTGACATCGAGCGCATCCGAGGTAGCGGATTCTCCTGCCTCGTCAACGGCTGAAACGGTTATGGAATATTCGGTATCTGCATCAAGATCGCTGATAGTATAGCTGGTATCGCTTGTTGTACCGACCAGTTCACCATTCACATAAACATTGTACTGGGAAACCGTGCCTGTTCCCTCCACGGTTGCCGCATCCCAGCTCAGTTCCACCTGGCTTTCGGACACCGTCGTCGCCGTGAGGTTTTCCGGCGCATCGGGAACAACGGCAGCGTCACTGTCGTCATCGCTGCTATCGCTGCCGGCATCGGCAAGCGCGTCTTCCCAGGCAGAAATGGCACTTGTGTCGCTGGCCGTGATATTGTCGATCGTCAGATCGGAAAGGCTGACGCCGGAAAGCGTATAGGTCTGGTTGTTTGACGGGATCGAGATCACCACTGATCCATCGACCTCTTCGATCGTGAAAAAATTTGATGAAAACCAGCCAAAATCGAGCACGTCTGTTGCCGGATCAAAATCCAGCACCGTGTCGGTTCCCCAGCTCCAGGTAATCTTCGTCGATGCCATGCTTGCGCTACCCTTTTCAACAGGACCAGTCCAAGTGCGACAACCAGGTTGTCAGCGGTCACGGCAATAAGAGCAGCCTCTCAACGGGCAGTAAAATGTTACTTTACACGAACGCAGACTTTTTCTGGGAATTTGGCTTTCGCCAAAACAACTGGAGGCAGAAAACAGCCCGCCAGCGCCTTGCCGGGTGCCGGCGGGTCCATCGTCAAGCCGCCGCGTAAGGGGAAATGGCGCGCGGCAGAAACTGCCCGTCGCCGACCGCCCCCACAATCCGTCCCTCCTCGCAGACGGTTTTGCCGCGCAGGATTGTCATCACCGGCCAGCCCTTCACTTTAAGCCCCTCATAGGCGGTGTAATCTGCGCCGTGATGCATGCCGTCCTGCGTGATGACTTCCTCGCGATTGGCGTCCCACAGCACCAGATCGGCGTCGAAACCCGGCGCGATTGATCCCTTCTTCGGATAGAGACCATACATTTTGGCATGGTTGGTTGAGGTCAGAGCAACAAATTCATTGAGCGAAATCCGCCCCTCGCTGACCCCCTTGGAAAACAACACCTGAAGACGGTTTTCCACGCCGGGAATGCCGTTCGGCACCCAGCGGAACGAGGTCTTGCCCTTGCCCGACATCTTGCCATTCGGGCCATCGAAATAGAAGGGGCAGTGATCAGACGAAAAGGTCGAGAACACGCCGCCGCGAATCCCTTCCCAGATGGCATCCCAGCTTGCGCGATCGCGCGGCGGCGGCGAGCAGACATATTTACCACCCGTGGCATCCATGTTGAAGCCCTTCATATCGTCTGCCGTCAGCGCGATATATTGCGTGCAGGTCTCACCGTAGATCTTCAACCCGCGCTGCTGTGCCCAGCGGATCTGTTCCATGGCCTCGCGGCCGGAGACATGGACGATCATGATCGGCACATCGACCAGCTGCGCATGGCTGATCGCGCGATGCGCGGCCTCCCGCTCCACCACTTCCGGTCGAGAGACACCATGGTAGAAGGGTGCCGTCTTGCCCGCCTTTTCCAGCTTCTCGGTCATGAAGCGGATCGCGTCATAACCCTCGCAATGGACCATGACCAGCGCTCTGCAATCACGCGCGCAGTCAAACACATCGAGAAGCTGACGGTCATTCAGCACCATGTCGTCATAGGTCATGAAGACCTTGAAGGAGGTGTAGCCGTTCTGAACCAGCGCTGGCAGATCCTGCCCCAGCGCCTCTGGCGTCGGATCGGTGATGATCAGATGAAAGCCATAATCGCAATAGGCCTGACCGCGCGCCTTTTCATGATAGGCGGCCACACTGTCGCGAAGGCTTGCCCCGCGCGGCTGCAGCGCGAAGGGAATGACCGTCGTCGTGCCGCCGGCAATGGCGGAACGGGTACCGGTTTCAAAACCATCCGCCATTTGCGGACCGCCGGGATCAGACGGCTGATCCAGATGCACATGGCTGTCGATCCCGCCCGGCATCACCAACAGGCCGGACGCATCAATTTCCCTGTCGGCAGAACCGAGATTGGTGCCCGTCGCAATGATCGTTTCGTTCTTGACGGCAATATCCGCAACAAATGTATCGGCGGCTGTCACGCAGGTGCCACCGCGAATGAGGAGGTCGAAATCGGCCATGAAACACTCCTGTCTTTCACAAGCTAAGACTGAACGCCCGCTATTTCTGCGATCTCAGGCGAATGAATTCGCCAATCCCGATCAGCGCGATATTGGCGACGACCAGCATAAGCGCGATCGCATCAAGGGCGGGAGAAATATTGAAGCGGAAATCGGATGCCACCAGAATGGACAGGGGTTGCGCCCGGCCCGAGAGGAAAGAGGTAAGTACATATTCCGCCGAAGAAAGCACGAAGGCGATGAACCAGGCAGCCATCAAGCCATTTTTCATCAAAGGCAGCGTCACACGGCGAAAGGCCGAGAAATGGCTGGCGCCGAGATCAAAGGCCGCTTCCTCCAGCCGCTTGTCGATCCGCATCAGCACCGAGGCGTTCACCAGCGTGGTGAAAGGCAGGATGATGATCGTCTGTCCGGCGATGATGGTCCAGATCGTGCGGGCGATGCCGAGATCGGACAGAAGGATCAGCTGCGCCACCGCCAGGATCATCTTCGGAATGAGGAAAGGCAGCAGGATCAGGACGAGCAACAGCATCCGCCGCCTGATCGGGAAGCGCGTCAGCGCCAGAGCGGCCATCGCGCCCAATATCGTGGAAAACAGCGCGGTGGGAATGGCGACGAGAAATGTCAGCTTCAACCCGCCGAGCAAACGCAAATCAGTGAAGGTGTCCTGATACCATTGAAAGGTAAAACCCTGCAGCGGAAAAGCGATGATCTCGGAAGCGTTGAAGGAGAAGATCGCGATCATCGCGACCGGCAGATACATGAAGAAATAAACGAGATAGACCCAAAGGGTCGCGACCTGTGTCGCGCGGCTTTTCATCAGGCCTCCCCTCCCACCATAGCCTTGCCAAGCGACGAGCGGGCGATACCCACCACCGCAGCAGCAAAGAAGCAGAACAGGATGGCCAGCATGGTCCAGGCGATCGCCGAACCGAGCGGCCAGTCAAAGGCCGTACCGAACAGATCATTGATCGCCGAGATGATCGTGACGCCCGAAGCGCCCCCAACCAGCTGCGGCGTCAGGTAATCACCGACCACCATGACAAACACCATCAGCGCGCCGGCGATAAGGCCGGGCGCTGTCAGCGGCAATGTCACTCTGAGAAAAGTCGAACCCGTGCTGGCGCCGAGATCGGCAGCCGCCTCGATCAGCCGGTCATCCAGCGCCTCGAAGGCGAGCCAAAGACCGATCACCATGAAAGGCAGATAATTATAGGTGAGCACGATATGGGTGGCGAGCGGCGAAAACAGCAGCGCATCGATCGGGTGATCGACGATGCCCGCCCATACCAGAAATGCATTCAAAACACCTTCAGCCCCGAGCAGCACCCGCCAGGCGAAAATGCGCACCATGTCGCCGGTGTAAAGCGGCACCAGCAGCAGGGTCAGCAAAGCCGATTTATAATGCAGGCCCCGCTTGGCAATGAACCAGGCGACCGGATAACCGATCACCGCCGTCAGCGCGGCAATGGCCAGGCCGGAAAGAAAGGCCTTGGCAATCAGCCAGCGATAGGTCGCACTTGAGGCGATGCGGGCATAATTCTTCAGTGAAGGATCGGTGACGATGGCGACGAAATCGACCCGGAAAAAGGAATAGGCAAACAGGATCGCCAGCGGCGCGATGCACAGCGCCAGAATGGCAACAAAGACCGGGGCAGCCAGGAAAGCGCCGATGCGGGATTTCTCCATGGCTCAGACGCCCCGGCCTGCGGCGGTAATCCAGCCGCGCGAGGGATCGAAACCAAGCTTGACGGCGCTGCCCACCTTCGGGGCTTCGTCGGCACTCGTTGTCAGGCTGAGCGCCGTGTCATCAGCCAGCACGGTTTCAACCAGCCATTCAGAACCGCGAAACACGGTATGCGTCACCGTGGCTGCAATGGTGCCGTCGTCTTTCAGGCTGACCTGCTCCGGCCGCAATGTCAGAACCGCGGCATCACCAACGGCAAGCCCGCCAACGGCCGGGCAGAAGAAAAGCCCCGCCACGGTTTCAATCGTCGCTCCGCCCTCGGCCAGATCGGTAATCCGGCCGGCAACCAGATTGGCGCCGCCGATGAAATCAGCCACATAGGCACTTTGCGGACGGCGGTAGATCTCGGCAGGTGCGCCTTGCTGCTCGATCCGGCCATCATTCATGACGATGATATGATCCGAAAGCGCAAACGCCTCTTCCTGATCGTGGGTCACGTGCAGAAAGGTCATGCCGAGCCGGCGCTGAAGGTCCTTCAGCTCGATCTGCATATCCTTGCGCATGCGCCGGTCAAGGGCGGAAAGCGGCTCGTCAAGCAGCAGGATCCGCGGTTCATTGACGATGGCACGCGCCAGCGCCACGCGCTGCTGCTGCCCGCCGGAGAGCTGGCGAGGACGCCGTTCCGCCATGCTCTCCATCTGCACCATGGCAAGGGCGGCCTCAACCTTGCTGGCAATCTCGGCCTTGGAAAGATGACGATAGGCAAGACCAAAGCCGACATTTTCCCTGACGCTCAAGTGCGGAAACAACGCATAGTTCTGAAATACGGTGTTGACCGGCCGCTTCGCCGCCGGTGTTCCGGCAAGCGAGCGGCCATCAAGCTCGATCAGCCCCGAGGAGATTTCCTCGAAGCCACCGATCATGCGTAGCAGCGAAGTCTTTCCGCAGCCCGACGGGCCCAGAAGCGTGACATAGGAATTGGCCTCGATGGCAAAATCAATGCCGCGAACGGCATGGACAGTGCCATATTCCTTGTGAACGGCAACGCCCTGTAACAGCGGTGTCTCCGGCTTCACGATGCCGGTCGCACCGGCATTTTTCGTCGGGGATGCGGAAAGCATGCTTAGCTGGCCTTTACTTCGTTCCAGAGTGCCACCCAGTCATTGTAGCGCGGCGGGTTCTGCTTCCAGACGAAGCTGTCCATCACAGACAGATCGCTGATGAAGATCTTTTCCTTCTGATCGTCTGGGATGAGATCGCGCGCAGCCGAGGTCGACTGGGCATAGGGGCCACCAAAGGCGAGCTTTTCGCCATAGGCCGGACCCAGCAGGTAGTTGACGAGGCTGAAGACCGCATCAAGCTTCTCGCCCTCGACACTGGCCGGAACGGCAAGCGTGTCACACCAGCCGATAACACCCTGCTTCGGCTTGGCCATGCCCATGTCCAGGCCGCGTTCCTTAAGATCATAATAGGGCGGCACCCAGGAGAAGGCGCAGACGACTTCGCCGGAGGCAAACAGATTGGTCAGATCGCCGATCGAGTTCCAGTAGGTGCGAAGCAGTTTCTTTTGCGCCATCAGCGCCTTTTTGATCTCAGCCAGCTGCTTGTCATCCATGACAAACATTTCATCGCGCGGAATGCCGAGATACATGGCGGCAATCATGATGCCTTCCAGCGCATAATCGCGCATCGCAAGCTTGCCCGCATATTTGTCGCCTTCAAAGAAAACCGACCAGTCCGGCTCGCCATCCATCAGATCGGCGCGATAGACGATCGGGTTGATGCCCCAATAGAAGGGAATGCCGTAGGTCTTGCCATCCTTCTTGCCGAGGCTGGTATTCTTGAACGTGTCATAGAGCAGGTCGCCATTGGTGACCTTGGAAAAGTCGATCGGCTGCAGCAGGTCGGAGGCAACGTAATATTCGACCTTGTCGAGGCCGGGCGTAATCAGATCGACTGCAGAAGCGCCGCCGGCACGCAGCTTGGCGAACTGCTCATCATCCGTACCAATGAAGGTCTTGGTGATATCGACGCCCGGATTGGCGCTCATAAAAGCAGCGAGATAATCCGGCTTGGCCAGGTTTTCCCAGGTCATCCAGGCGATATCGGTTGCGGCAAAGGCGCGGCTGAGCGGCGAAAACGCGCTGAGCGCGGCACCCGCTGCGGCGGTCTTGAGCAATCCGCGGCGGTTAATTTCAAAAGTCATAGGCTCGATCCCTTTTAGGTTCCCCAATGTCATGCGCGAGTGGTCGATGTTTTTCATTCGACCCGACTTAATTAAAAACCTTTTTCATAAAATCATCAACATGAAAATATTGTTTCATTTTTCGGCAATTGACTAAGACTTGGGCATTTTGCGCCCGAGAAACGGCGCACCGAGCTGATCCAGCCGCCCATGCAGCGCTTCGATCTCAGCGAGTCGGGCAACAGCCTCCTCACCAAGCGTTTGACTGACGGCCGAACAGAGATAGTTGATCAGGCTCATTGGCGCCGCATAGCTGTCAAACATCGCATGGCCGCGATTGTGACAGCGCAATGTCAGCGTCGCGAGCTGCGCTGTCCGGGCCGCAGTCATGTCGGCCACCAGAAGGATCGGCGTTCCAGCCTCCTGCACCACCGCCATGATTTCACGCAGCTGGGCCGGGCGGCGGCGAAAGCCGAACACCAAAAACAGATCGTCAGGCCCGATCCCGGCAAGTTCCTCGCCCATCGACATGCCGGCTGCCGGTACCAGCCGGACATCAGGCTTCAGATTGGTCAGAAGCGCCCGGGCATAGGTGGCAAGCGCCATGGAATTGCGGAAGCCGATGATCCAGATGCGTTTTGCACCTGTCAGCATGGCGATCGCCCGGTCGAGATCAGCCTCCTCCAGCATCTCGGCCGTGCGTGTCAGGTTCTGCAGATCCTGGGCGATATGAAGCCCGAAATCGCCGGGCGAAAGCCGCTTTCCGCCCGTCCCTGTCAGCTCGTAAAGCGGCGACCCCCAGTCCTCGCTCTGACGCGCCATCAGCCTTGCCTCGTTATAGCTGGCATAGCCTAAGCGCCGGAAGAACCGCGCCGCCGTAGCGTTGGAGATATCGGCCTTCGCCGCCAGTTCACCCGCCGTGAAACTCGCAAGATTGGCCTGTGCCTCCATGACCACCGCCGCCAGCCGCCGCTCTGATGCCGTCAGCTCATCATAAATTTCCATGATGCGGACATCGATGGGACGGGTATCCTCCTGTTCGGTCATTCGCGCCTCATTTTCACAAACTAGAATTTACGAAAAATTATTTTCATTTCTTGTTGACTGGTCAAGCATCCACGCTATCCTTCGCACAGTTTCGCCATTTTTGGAATGTCTCCCATGGTCTTCGACTTTTCGCATTTCCGGGCAAGCCTCGTTGCAGGCCATCCGGCGGCAAGCGGCCCCTATCCGCCTGCCCTCCAGCCAACACTGAGCCTTAAAGCGGGCAAACGCGCGCTCGACACCGTCTCGGCCTGGAAAGGTTATGACGAGACCCCGCTTGTTGCGCTTGACGCGCTGGCCGACAAGACCGGTGTCGCAGCGATCTACTACAAACATGAGGCTGGCCGCTTCGGACTTGGTTCCTTCAAGGCGCTTGGCGGCGCCTATGCGGTGTTCCGCCTTCTGGCGGCCCGGATTGAAGCCGTCACCGGAAAAGCGCCCGAAACGGCAGACCTGCTTGCTGGCACCTATAGCGACATTATCTCAGACCTGACTGTCACCTGCGCCACCGATGGCAATCATGGCCGTTCGGTTGCCTGGGGGGCTCAACTGTTCGGCTGCAAGGCGGTGATCTTCATCCATGAAACCGTATCGAAGGCCCGCGAAGACGCCATCGCCCATTACGGTGCCCGTGTGGTCCGAGCCAAGGGTAATTACGATGACAGCATCCGCGAGGCTGCGCGCCAGGCGGAAGAACAGGGCTGGTTCGTTGTCTCCGACACCTCTTATCCCGGCTACACCGATATCCCGCGCAATGTGATGCAGGGCTATAGCGTGATGGCGGAAGAAGCGATCCGCCAGCTGGGGGGCAAATGCCCGACGCACATCTTCATCCAGGGCGGCGTCGGCGGACTGGCTGCCGCCGTGACCGCGCATTTCTGGGAGACATTCGGCGCCAATGCCCCGATCGTCACCGTGGTTGAGCCGGAAAATGCAGCCTGCCTTCAGGAAAGCGCCAAAGCGGGAAGCCCTGTCACCGTTGGCGGCGCGCTTGACACCATCATGGCGGGCCTTGCCTGCGGCGAACCCTCCATCATCGCCTGGCCGATCCTGAACGGCGGCGTTTCGGCTTTCATGGCCATCGAGGATGAGGCCGCAGCTGAAACCATGCGGCTCCTGGCCTCCGGTCAAGCGGGGGCGCAGCTTGCCAGTGGCGAAAGCGGCGTTGCGGGGCTTGCCGGTTTTCTGATGGCAAGCGAACGCAAGGACTGGCGCGACATGCTGGGACTGAATGCACAATCAGTCGTCTTATGTTTTGGCAGCGAAGGCGATACGGACCCGGCACTTTATGCCGAGATCGTCGGCCGGACTGCCGCTGAAGTGGAGTCTGTGAAATGATCGTCAATACCATGCAGGTCGATGGTGCCCGGCTGGTGAAACGGCTGGAAAACCTCGGCAAGATCGGCGCATTGCCCGGCGGCGGCGTCTGCCGTCTGGCGCTGAGCGCCGATGAAAAGCTTGGTCGCGACCATCTGGTCGGCGAGATGAAGGCGCTCGGCCTCACCGTCGCGATCGATCCGATCGGCAATATTTTCGGCACCCGCAAGGGCCGCACGGATGGCCCCGCCGTCATGCTCGGCTCCCATATCGATACGGTGGCGACCGGCGGCTATTATGATGGCGCGCTTGGCGTGCTCGCCGGTCTCGAAGTTGTCGCATCACTGAATGATGCAGGCATTGAGACCGAACATCCGATTGTCGTTGCCGCCTTCACCAATGAGGAAGGTGCGCGCTTTCAGCCCGACATGCTCGGCAGTCTGGTCTTTGCCGGCGGCATGAAGGTGGCAACGGCACGCGATATCATCGCCATTGATGGCGAGCGGCTCGGCGATGCGCTGGACAAAAGCGGCTATGCCGGTACCGGCTGCGGCCCGAAGGCGATTGCCGCCTATTTCGAGCTTCACATCGAGCAGGGACCGGTGCTGGAAGATGAAGGGTTGCAGATCGGCGTCGTCCGCGGCGTCCAGGGTATTTCCTGGACCGAGATCACGATTGCAGGCCGCGCGTCCCATGCGGGTACCACGCCGATCCGGCTGCGGCGCGATGCTGGCCTTGCCGCTGCCCGCATTGCCGCAGGCGTCGGCGATTTCGTCCGGCAGATCGGCGGCGACATGGTCGGCACGGTCGGCGCAATCACACTGAAGCCCAATCTCGTCAATGTGGTCGCAGAAAAGGCGCTGATGACCGTCGACCTTCGTCACCCTGATGCCGCAACGCTGAAGATGGCCGATGAAAAACTGGCCGCACTGATTGCCGATGTGGCGACGCGTGAGGATGTCACCATCACCACGCGCGCACTTGCCGATTTTCCGCCGACCGATTTCGCCCCTCCCCTTGTCGACAGTGTCGAGGCAGCAGCCGAAGGGCTCGGCCTTTCCACGCGGCGCATGTTTTCAGGCGCTGGCCACGATGCCCAGATCATCGCCGGCCTTGCGCCCGCTGCGATGATTTTCGTTCCGAGCGTCAACGGCATCAGCCACAACGTCACGGAATTCACAGAAGCGGCAGACCTTCAAAACGGTGCCAACGTGCTGTTGCAGGTGGCACTGAAGCAGGCCATGCCAACCAATGGAGAGATTGCCTGATGGCAAGAGTTGTTGTTGTCGGCGCGGCCCAGCTTGGCCCCATCGCCCGTGAAGAAACCCGCGCCGAAGTCGTTTCGCGCATGATCGCGCTGGTGGAAAAGGCCGCCAGCCGTCATTGCGACGTCGTCGCCTTTCCCGAACTGGCGCTGACCACTTTTTTTCCGCGCTGGTTCATGGAAGATCAGGCAGATGTTGACGCCTTTTTCGAAAAATCCATGCCGAATGACGATGTCGCGCCACTCTTTGCCCGCGCCAGGGAACTCAAGATCGGCTTTTCGCTCGGCTATGGCGAGCTGACCGAGATTGACGGCGTTACCCATCGCTACAATACGACGATCATCGTCGACAAGGCCGGCAATATCGTCCACCGTTATCGCAAGATCCATCTGCCCGGCCACCCGGAACACGAACCATGGCGCCCGTTTCAGCATCTGGAAAAGCGCTATTTCGAGCCGGGCCCCGAGCCTTTCTCGGCCGCAAACGTATTTGGCGGCGTCTTCGGTCAGGCGATCTGCAATGACCGCCGCTGGCCGGAGACCTATCGCGAACTGGCCTTGCGCGGCGTGGAAATGGTGCTGATCGGCTATAATACGCCGGTCCATTATCCGCTGGCCCCGGAACATGATCACCTGCAATGCTTCCACAATCATCTGAGCCTGCAGGCTGGCGCCTATCAGAACGGCATGTGGGTGGTCGGCATTGCCAAGGCCGGCAAGGAAGAAGGCTGTGACCTGATCGGCCAGAGCTGCATCATTGCGCCCACAGGCGAGATCGTCGCCATGGCCGGTACGCTGGGCGATGAGCTGATCACCTATGACTGCGATCTCGACCGCTGTCTGGAAATTCGCAGGAACATCTTCAATTTCAAGCTTCACCGCCGCCCGGAACTCTACACCGCGCTCACCAGCGCCAATCTGGACGGCTGAAATATGAAAGCCCGGCCGGGTCAAACCGGCCGGGCTTGAATTGCGGGAGGCGCAGCACTTCAGTCGCCTTCCGCCAGTTCCTCATTATGGGTCATCAGCACCCGGTTGCGCCGCTTGGTCATATTCAGAATGATCGGCAGGACAAAGCCCGCCACCGCCACGATCCAGAGACCGATGGCAAGCGGCGAGGCAAACAGCGCCGACCAGTCACCATCGGAGATCGTCATGGCACGGCGCAGATTGACCTCCATCTGGTTGCCGAGCAGCACCCCCATGATCACCGGTACCAACGGCACATCGAGCTTGCGCAGAAGCCAGCCGACAAGGCCGAATGCGACCATGACGGTGAGATCAAAGACCGAGCCCGAAATCCCGTAAATGCCGACAAAGGAGATCATCGCCACCGTCGGCATCAGATATTTCGACGGGATCAGCAAGATCCGCACAAACATGCCGACCAGCGGAATGTTGAGCAGAAGCAGCATGACATTGGCGAGCATCAGCGCAGCGATCAGCCCCCAGACGACGTCCGGGTTTTTGGTGAAGAGCAGCGGCCCCGGCGTCACATTCAGTGCCAATAGCATGGCAAGCAGCACCGCCGTCGTGCCCGACCCCGGAACGCCGAGCGCCAGCATCGGCACCAGCGCCCCGCCGGCCGAAGCATTGTTGCCGGCTTCGGGCGCGGCCACGCCGCGCGGATCGCCCTTGCCGAAAGTGTCGTCACGGTTCTTCAGGTTCTTCTCCGCACCATAGGCGAGGAATGAGCCGAGCGAGGCACCGGCACCGGGGAGAACGCCAGCGATAAAGCCGATCACGGTCCCACGCACCATGGAGCCGGATGTCTGCCGGATCATTGACAGCCGCGGCACGATCCGGCCGATTTTGACGGTTTTGTCGCCATGATCAGCACTATCGACCTTGCTGCCATGGTGCTCGAGGAAGGTAAAAACCTCCGACAGCGCAAAGAGGCCGACAATAGCAACGAGAAAATCGATGCCATCATAAAGATGCATCTGCCCGAAGGTCAGACGCGGCACGCCGGTCTGCTGATCGATACCGATCATGGCAACGCCAAGCCCGATAGCGGCTGCGAGCGCGGATTTTGCCTGATTGCGGCTGGTAATGCCGCCAAGCGTGGCAAAGGCCAGAACATAAAGCGCGAAATATTCGGCCGGACCGAACAAAAGCGCCACCTTGACCAGCTGCGGCGCCAGAACGGCAAGGCCGCAGATCGCAACGAAAGCGCCGAAAAAGGAGGCGATGCCGGAAATGGCCAGTGCCTCGCCCGCCTGGCCCTTCAAGGCCATGGGATGGCCATCCAACGTCGTCATCACCGCCGGTTCATCACCCGGAATATTGAGCAGGATCGACGAGATGCGCCCGCCATACATGGCGCCGAAATAGACGCTCGTCAGCAGGATCAGCGCCGGTGTTGCCGGAAGGCCAAGCGTGAAGGCGAGCGGAATCAGGATCGCCACGCCATTGGAAGGGCCAAGCCCCGGCAACGCACCGATAATGGTACCGAGAAAACAGCCGAGCAGCGCAAGGCTGAGATTTTCAAATGTCAGTGCGACGGAAAAGCCGTTCATCACTGCGGAAAGCGTGTCCATGGAAATGCCTTTCTGCGCCGGGCATCAAAAGCCAAGCGGGCCGCGGGCCAGATGAAGACCGAGCACCAGATGGAAGATCGAATAGATGCCGAGCGAAATGACGACACCGGCAACAGAGGCCGGCAGCGGACGCGCGCCAAGCCGCCAGGACAGAAAGGCCGCCGCCAGGATGGTCGCCAGCACAAAGCCCAGAACCGGCAGAAACCAGGCATAGGCAAACATCACGCCGGCAGAAATGACGATATCGGCCAGCGCCTTCAGGCGCGGCCATTCCGGTTCCGCATCCGGCAGAAGGATGATGAACAGGCTGGCTACGGCCAGCACGATGCCGATAATCACCGGAAAGGCCTTCGGCCCGACGGGATCGCTGAGAAAGCTCTCCTCCGTCAGCATGGCCTGCCAGACATAGACGGCAGACAGGATTATGCCGAACACGCCGAAAATGCGATCGCTCACAGCGTCTCCTCCCATTGACTGAAATAAAAAGGCCCCGTCCCGGTTCTCCTCTCCGGGCCGGGGCCTTCAGACTTACTTGATGATGCCGATTTCCTTGGACAGCGCCTGAATGTCAGCGATGGACTGATTGACGAAGGCGGTGAATTCCGGGCCGCTCTTGTCCAGCGGAGCCAAACCGTTCTGGGCCATCACCTGCTTCCACTCATCGGACATATAGACCTTCTGGATCGCATCGACCCAGTATTGATAGGCCGCATCATCCATCTTGCCCGGCGCATAAAAGCCGCGCCAGTTTGCACCGATCACGTCAATGCCCTGTTCCTTGGCGGTCGGGAAAGACGAGAAGTCGCCCGGCATGCGGTCGGGCGCGAGCACGGCGAGGATCTTGATATCGCCGCTGTCAACAAAGCCCTTGGCTTCCGATGCATCACCGGAAAAGGCCTGAACAGAACCGGCCAGAAGCTGGGTCACCGCTTCGCCGCCACCTTCAAAGGCGACATATTTGACCGAGCGGACATCATCGATGCCAGCCTTTTTCGCTGCCATCAGGACCTTCAGATGATCCCAGCCGCCGACAGCAGAACCACCTGCCACGGCAACGCTTTTGGGATCGGACTTGATCTTGTCCATCAGCTCGGGAAGCGTGTTGATCGGCGAATCCTTGGCAACGGCGATGATGCCGTAATCCGCGCCGACCGAGCCGACCCAGCGCACCTGATCGGCGCTATAGCCGGGGAAAGCCCCCTGGGCGAGACGGGTTGCCGTGGCAGAAGAGGCTGCGACCAGAAGATTGTCATCCGTATCACGCTTGCCGACGACTTCGGCAAAGGCGACACCTCCGGAGCCGCCAACGAGATTGGCGACCTGCATGGTGCCAGGCACGAGTTTCAGATCC
This sequence comes from Martelella alba, assembly GCF_006516955.1. Taxonomy (GTDB): domain Bacteria; phylum Pseudomonadota; class Alphaproteobacteria; order Rhizobiales; family Rhizobiaceae; genus Martelella; species Martelella alba. Next base: position 246,516 of record NZ_VHLG01000003.1, on the reverse strand, counting down.
TGAAGCGTCTTGCCGACCTGGCGGCAGGTGAAGTCCCAGCCTCCGCCCGGCGCTGCCGGTGCAATGCATTCGCTGGCACTGGGTTCAAAGGCGAGTGCCGGGCTGGCAAGTGTCAGGCCGAGCACCATCGTCATGGCGAGATTGCGAAGTTTGGTCATCAAGTCCTCCCTCTATGACCGTTTCAGGACATCGGATCGGGACCCTTATAGGTCCACCGATAGTGTGGGGGCGTCGGCCCCTTATTGCGTCCGCCCTGCTGCATCTGTTCCCAGCCATGGGCGAGTGCGCCAACGGAACGGGACAGACAGAAGAGACCGCGCGCGAGTGGTGGCGCAAAGCCAAGCTCGGCATAGATGACAGCCGTTGCGCCATCGATATTCATCGGCACCGGCTTGCCGCGCGCTTCCTCCAGATGCGCGGCAATGGCACGGCCGATAGCTGCAAAGCGGCCCGAAACCGTTCCCCTTTCAGCGGCTTCATCCACCAGCGCCAGCAGGCGCGGACTGCGCGGATCAACCGGCTTGTGGAAACGGTGGCCGAAGCCTGGAATATATTTGCCCTTTTCCGCACGGAAAATCCTGATTGCGGCGGATGTTGCCGCTTCAAGGGCCTCGCCGCCTTCAACGGCGCGATCGATTTCATGATAGAGCATCACCGCCTGCTCACCGGCCCCGCCATGCACATCATCCAGCATATTGACCGCATTGGCCATGGCGCCGTTGAGCGACAATCCGCAGGTCACCGCCATGCGGGCTGCGGCGATCGAGGGCGCCTGCGGTCCGTGATCAACGGCGGCAACAAGGGCGGCTTCCAGAAGCCTCGCCTGATCTGCTGTCGGCAGATCGCCGCGGATCATCAGCCAGACCATCTGCGGAAAACTGACATTGCCGATCAGATCTTCGATCGGTTTGCCGCGAAAATGAATCTTTCCCGGCTGCATGTCGATGATTTCAGTGGTCCACCAGTCAGCAACGTCGCTCATATGACCCCCCGCGATTTGAGGTCGTCAATCCGCTCGCCGGAGAGGCCAAGACGCCCGTAAATCTCATGATTATCCTGCCCCAACGCCGGAGGTGCCGTTGCCACGGAGGGCGCCCGGCCATCAACCTTGAAGCCGGTTCGGAGCACGGTGACGGGCCGGCCGACGCCCGGCACCTCATCAAAGGTCGCCAGCATGCCGCGCTCGGTAATCTGCGGATGGGCCAGCACTTCCGGCACGGTCAACACGGCGCCTGCCGGAACGCCGAGCCAGTTCAGCTCACGCGCCCATTCACGTGCCGGACGGGTCTTCAGCACCGTCTCGATTTCGGCTTTCAGCTCTGCCCGGTTTTCCTTGCGTTTCTCACGCGTCAGATAAAGCGGATCGTCAATGAGTTCAGGACGTCCGATATGAGTGGCAAGCGCATGCCACTGCTCATCCTTGTTGGCAGCGATATTCAGCAGTGCATCGGCGGCCTGAAACGCACCGGATGGCGCCGACGTCATGTTTTCATTGCCATTGGCGCTCGGTTCGACACCGCCGACAAGATAGTTGGAAACCGCCCAGCCCATGGTGGCGATCACCGCCTCCAGCATGGATACATCGATAAAGCTGCCGCGTTCCGGTGCATTGAGCGCCGCGGCAATGGCAAAGGCCGCCGTGAGCCCGCCAATCGTATCGGCAATCGGGTAGCCCACCCGCATCGGCGCACTGTCGCGATCACCAGTAATCGACATCACCCCGGAACTGCCCTGGATGATCTGGTCATAGGCCGGACGGCCGACCCATGGCCCCTCCTGGCCAAAACCGGAAATGGCGCAATAGATCAGTTTCGGGTTCACAGCGCGCAACACGTCATAGTCCACACCAAGACGCTTCATCACGCCCGGCCGGAAATTCTCCACCAGCACGTCAGCCTCGGCCACAAGCGCCTTTAGCAACGCCTTGCCCTCATCCGTCTTCAGATTGAGGGTCACCGATTTCTTGCCGGCATTCTGCGCCAGAAAAGAGATCCCCATCTGGCGGCGATTGAGCTCTGGATCGGCCCCGAGTTGTCGCGCCAGATCCCCGCCCCTGACATTTTCGACCTTGATGACCTCCGCGCCGAGATGCGCGAGCTGGTGGCAGCAGAAAGGTCCGGCCAGAACATTGGTCAGATCCAGAACCCGTACCCCCTCCAGCATGGATGTATTTTCTCCCGACATGCCCATGCAAACCTTGCTTTTTATCAATTATCGTTCTATCTGATAGAACGTTATTGACAATAACAGAACATTTGATAATCGTCTAGTCGACGTTTGGCCTATAAGCGCCTTGCGACCCGGCTTGCGGCATGTCTGCAAAGCTGGCGCCTGCAATTTTGCAAATGTGACCATTTCAGCCGGGGAAAGAGCATGAGCGAGCAAAAGGGAGTCGAGGCTGTCGAACGGGCGCTGGCCATTCTCGACTGTTTCTCGCATACGCCAGGCCCCCTCACACTTGCGCAGCTGGCGCGCGAGACCGGGCTTTATAAAAGCACCATCCTGCGGCTGATCGTGTCGCTGGAACGGTTCGGCCATATTGAGCGCGATGACACCGGGCGCTATCGTCTTGGCAACGCCGCCTGGCGGCTCGGTGCGCAGTATCGCGCCGGCTTTTCGCTGGGAACGGCCCTGCACCGCACACTGGAAGATCTCGTCGAACAAACCGCAGAAACAGCTTCTTTCTATATCCGCCAGGGCGACATGCGGATCTGCCTTTACCGTGTCGAGCCGACGCGCGCCATCCGCCACTCGGTTGCCGAAGGGGTTGAATTACCGATCAACCGCGGCGCATCCGGCAAGGTCCTGCAGGCCTGGAGCGAGCCCTATCCGGCCGAATTCGAAGCGACCCGTGAGGCCGGATACGCCACCTCTCACGGCGAACGCAATGGCGAGGTGGCCGCCGTCGCCGCACCGGTTTTCGACACCGCAGGCGATTTGCGCGGCGCGATAACCGTTTCGGGCCTTGTGACACGTTTCGACACACAAACCGTTGAGAAAATCGCCGGAATCGTCAGAGAAAGCGCAGCGCGGCTGCTCATCCCGGCCTGACGACCGGATCACGCATCATGCTTTCCGAAAATCGATTCAGATTTTCGGGCCGGTGCTGTAGGCCTGCGCAGCAACCGGGCCTCGACGGCACGGGATCGCGCGGCATGCCCTTCGCATTGCGACGGATCATCCACGGCCCCTGGATGGGTCATGATCAGCCCCTCGCCTGCTGCCGCCGCCATGAGGCGTGGCAGCCAGACGGCAACCGCATCAGGATCATCGAGCCGCAGAAAGCCGGAAAAATCGCTATTTGTCGCAAATCCCGCCTTCCGAAAATGCGTCCGCGCCCGCCATGCCAGCGCCGCAATCACTGCAACCTTGAAACCACCGGCGCGCATATTGGCCCATAGGCCTGAGGGCGTTGCCGGCAGAGGCACCCGCATCCACGCGACACCCGCACCGGGCAGGGCTGCGGCAATGCGCGACAGCCCCGGCAGACAGTGACAGTGCTGATGACCGTCATAATAATCCGGCAGGCCACCGAAAACTTCAACGAAACGCGCCGTCTGCCGCTGAAAATCCGCGCCGAAAACCGCTGGCAGACGGCGGGAAAGACTTGCCTTCATCAGCGCACCAAGCGGCATGGACGGAAAAGAAACATCGAAATCATGGGTCAGATTGAGATGAAGACCGATCCGTGCACCGTCATCACGAAGCGCCCGCAAGGTGGCTATGTCCGCGGCTGTCATTGCGCCATCAATCATGACCGACGTTCCGTCGATCCGACCCTCGGCAATCAGGGAAAGAATGACCGCATCATGCATCCGTCCAAGACCGAAATCATCAGCGATGATCATCAAGGCACCTCCAGAACAGTCGCATTCAGCCTTCGGCAATGCTGCCCTCGGTCCTCGGGTCAGGCGTCGTGGCAACTTTGGCGACGGCGATGGTCCGGTCCTCGGCAATGAGGTAGCAGGGCCGCCGCTTCGCCTCCAGCACGGCCTTGCCGACATATTCCCCCAGAAGCCCGAGGAAGATCATCTGAACGCCGCCAAAGAAGGAGACCAGTGTCAGAATTGAGCTGATGCCGATGCCGCTGCTTTCAAAAAAGAGCCGTTCAAGCACAATGTAAATGCCGTAAAGTCCACTCAGAAGCGCGATGCAGACGCCCGTCAGCGCCATCAGCCGAAGCGGCGCGGTCGTGAAACTTGTCAGCGCATCGAAGGACATGGTCAGCAGTTTGAGGGTGTTGAAACTCGAAACGCCGTGTTCGCGCGGCGGTGGCGTCAGCGGAATTCCGCGCTGGGTAAAGCCGACCCAGGCGTAAAGCCCCTTCATGAAACGCTCAGATTCGGGAAGGCGGCGCAGCGCATCGGCGAAACGCCGGTTGACCAGCCGGAAATCACCCGCCCCCTCAACAAGCTGATACCGCCCGCCACGGTTCATGGTCTTGTAGAACATGCGGGAAAACACCGAGCGCGCCAGACCTTCAGACGCCAGACGATCGCTCTTATAGGTATAGACGCTGTCAACATCATCCCGCAGCCAGATCTCGACCATTTCGACGACAAGTTCCGGCGGATGCTGCAGATCGGCATCCATGAAAATGGTCGCATCGGCCCCGACGGAAGCATCGATACCGGCCGACAGCGCTGCTTCCTTTCCGAAATTGCGCGAGAATTGCAAAATCCGCGCCGGATTGCCCTGAAAATCCAGGCTGGTGAGTACAGCATAGCTGTCATCACGGCTGCCGTCATCGACGAAGATATAGCTGATATCAAGACCATGCGCCTGCCTGAGTTTTTCCGAGAGCATGTTCAGGCGGGCGATGAGATTGGCCAGATTCGGGGCCTCATTATAAACCGGAACGACGATTGAAAGGGCCAGGGCGCTCATTTGCCACCTTTCAGAAACACGAAGACAGAAGATGCGGAGAAGTTGGCAACTGAGATCAGCAGGATCGCCCCCGCCACAGCCAGTGGCAGCGACAGATCATAGGCCACCAGAAATTCCAGTACAACAGCCCGCAAGGCAAAGATCACAATGGCTAGCAGCATGAAGCGGATGAAACGCCGCCCCCACCCCGCGCCAGCAGTACGGAACGTTATGTAATCGTGATAGCAGAACACAACGGTGGCACTGACGATCATGACGCAGCCAAGGGCGATCGCCGGGGGCACACCGAAACCGCTGTTCAGCGCGAGTGTGCCGACATAGTCTATCGCCGCCCCGAGCAACGATCCGCCACCAAAAACCATGTAGCGCTTCACCAGAACAAGGGGAGCGTTCAACGCTGTCATGCCTGAATAGCCGGTCCTTCTGCCTCGCGCCTCACCTGATCCGGCAAAGTCGCGATCGATACCATCAAGTCTGGTTTCCTACGATGAATATACAAATAAAGCAACGATATACCGACATAACAAAGTTCCTGTCCAACCATATCCAAGACAGAGCCCGCTTGCCGCGACAATATAGCTGCAGGCGTTTTCACAGTCCTTGCAGCTCAGCGCCTCGCGGGATGAGCCATCATTGAAGCCCAGGGAGGCAAACTAGTTTACCAGTTGAAAATTCCGATGCCAGTTCGTAGTAAAGCGCGTCCTAACCTATCAGGCTCATGAAAGGCTGTCATTTGGCGAGCAAAAACATCAAATCTCTTTCACTGGGACTGATCCTGCTTCTGGCGGTTCGCATCATCGCCATGTTCGTGGTTCCGCTCACGGATCCAACCGAGGCACGTTATGCCGAAATCGCCCGAAAAATGGCGGAAACCGGCAACTGGATCACACCGCAATTCGATTATGGTGTCCCTTTCTGGGCCAAACCACCGCTTCATACCTGGCTGTCGGCGCTCGGCATTGAAGCCTTTGGCGCCAATGAATTCGCTGCCCGCCTCGGCATTTTATTCGCGACGATCGCCCTTCTCGTCATTCTCTGGCGCTGGCTGGAACAGCTGACCGACCGGACGACGGCACTTGTCACGCTTTTGATCCTGTGTAGTGCCGCCCTGTTTTTCGTTGCCATCGCCTTTGTTCAGACAGACATGGTGCTCACACTGGGCATCGTCGCCTGCATGACCGGCTTTTATTCGGCCATGCGCGGAGACCGCCGCTGGGCCTGGATGTTTTTTGCTGGCATCGCCATCGGCATGCTGGCCAAGGGCCCGGTATCCGTCGTCCTGTCGATGACACCGATCGCGCTATGGGTCATCTGGCGCCGCGAATGGTCAAACCTTGGCCGATTGCCTTGGGTCTCCGGCCTTGCCGTCGCCGCCATCATATCGATTCCGTGGTATGTTGCCGCCGAAATCGCCACGCCCGGTTTCCTGAAATATTTCATCATCGGCGAGCATATCCAGCGCTTCCTCGATCCAGGCTGGACCGGCGATCTTTATGGCTCGGGCCGCGAACATGCCAAGGGGACCATCTGGCTCTACTGGATCGTGGCGGCCCTGCCCTGGAGCCCGATGCTGCCGATCCTTGGCTGGCGTCTCTACAAGCGTGGCATTCCCGCCGATGGCGACGGATTGCAGTCCTATCTGTTGCTCTTCGCCATCGTGCCGCTGGTGTTTTTCACTGCAGCCGCCAATATCCTTGTGACCTACACGCTGCCGGCCCTGCCTGCTGCGGCCGCGCTCGGGGTCATCCTGTGGCGACGCAGCGGCACGGGCGGCGGTACATGGCTGAAGGTTGGCGTGGCCGAAATCATGGTCCTGGTTATCGGCCTGATTGTCGCCTGCCTGATTGGCAAGGACAGTTTCCTTCCCTCGCGACAGGATATTCTGGCGCATTTCCCGCAAAGCCATCCGCTGACGATCACCGGCGGGCGCGACTTCTCCGCAGAGTTCTACCGCCACGGCCAGATCACCACGATCCAGGATGTCGATCAGCTGCCCGATACGCTTTCACCGGGCGCTGGCTATCTGGTTCGCAACAATCAGGTAGACGCCTTTGAAAAGCGTTATGGCGACCACATAACAGAGCTTGCGAAAGACAAGTCCTTCAGGCTGTTCGAAGCGCACTGACACCCCTGACTGACGGGGTGCCCCGTCAGTCCTTCACATATTTGCGCCAGTCATGTTCCTCGCGAAAACCGAGAACCTCGCGGATCTTGCGATTGGACAGCGGCGCTTCATAAGCACCCATTTCTCGCGTGACCGGCGTGTTCGGCGCATATTTGGCGAGGAATTCTGCCGTAGGCTCCCGAGCCGTGATCGTGTCGTTGACGGCATTGAAGACCTGAAAGCCGAGCCCGTCCTTTTTGAGGCAGAGATCAACGATCTGACCGAGATCACGTGCATCGATATAGGACCAGGCATTGCGCTTGCGCGATGGCGGATCCGCAAGAAAGGCGGGAAATTTCGCGTAATCTTCCGGCGAGATCACGTTGCCAATCCTGAGAGCATAGATATCCGCCCCGGTGCGCATGGCAAAGGCGCGCGCCGTCTTCTCGTTGCAGACCTTGGAAAGCCCGTAGCTGTCCATCGGATCGACATCATAGTCTTCCTCCAGCGGAAAGCTGTGATAATCCTTATCACCTTCGGCGAAACACACACCAAAGGTGGTCTCCGACGAGGCGATGATGACCTTGCGGATGCCGAGCTTTGTTGCCGCCTCGATGACGTTGTAGGTCGACATGACATTGTTGCGGAATGTCTCATTGTCCGGCTTCAGCAGCACGCGCGGCACGGCGGCAAAATGCACGACAGCATCCACTGGTGCGGGTCCGTTGCCCGTATCATAGCCATCGAAATCAAAATGCATCGACAGCGCATTGAAGACCTGGCCGCTATCCGTCAGATCGACATTCAGCGTGTTGACACCCGCAACTGCCAGCGGCGCAATGTCGAGATTGAGGATGTTGTAGCCCTTGTTCAGGAGATAGGGCACGACCTCGCGGCCGGCTTTGCCAGAGCCGCCGGTAAAAACGATACGCTTGTTCACGATTTTTCCTCCCAATCGGAATTACGGCATCAACTGACCGCCATTGACTTCAATAATTTGCCCCACGACATAGGACGACAATGCCGCCGAGGCGAGAAACAGATAGGCGCCGAGACAATCTTCAGCCACGCCGAGACGGCCCTCGGGGACCTGTTTCAACGCCGCATCAAGCTGTTCCGGCGTCGAATAACGCTCATGAAACGGTGTCAGGATCACGCCCGGAGAAACGGCATTCACGCGGATTTTGAAGGGGATCAGCTCCTTGGCCATGCCGCGGGTGACATTGGAAATAAACGCCTTGGACGAGCCGTAAAGCCCGCTTCCCAGTGCTCCGCCATTGCGGGCGGCAATCGAGGTCGTGTTGATGACGAAGCCGCCCTGGCGCTTCAGATAGGGAATTGCGGCCTTTGTCGCCGCCAGCACCGAACGGGCATTCAGATCCATCACCTCGTCATAGAAATCATCGGTCATCTCGGCATAGGCCCGGCGCGCGACCATACCGCCGGCATTGTTGATGAGGCCGTCAACCGTGCCAAAGGCCGAAACCATGTCATCAACCATCCGTATTGCCTCGGACGTTCGGCTGACATCGGCCCTGATGAGGCATGCCGTTCCGCCAGCGCCCTCAATCTCTGCGGCCACGGCCTCAGCTGCGGCGACGCTTGCGTGATAATGCAGGCCGACCTTTGCGCCCTGCGCTGCAAAGCCTTTGGCAAGGGCCGCGCCGATACCGGTTGAAGCACCGGTAATCAGCACCGCCTTGCCAGCGAGATCGGGAATGTTGAGTTTTGCTACCACCATATTTTACGCACTCCATTTCATTTTGCCCGAACAGACAGGCGCAATACCGGCAGGCCGAACAGAGACGCTGACTGCTGCAATCCGGATCATGCTGATCAGTGCAGATATCATCAGACGGGCCAGCCGGCGCGGAAGAAAGCTGTTCGTCGCCCTTGCCTCCAGCCTAATGAGAAATGAACCCACGAACCAGCCGGTTATTGCTGCGACATGCTGTCTTTGTTGATTGAACGCTTCGGCGGGAAAGTCATCTACGCGAAACCGAAGCCACATCCAGCCGCCCAATCTTAGCCAAACCGCGCCCTTCGTTAACCGATGGCCCGCGGGCGAATGGCGTCACCTGCCAGATTATCGGATTTTTTGAAATTTTTATCAGATCCATCACCTGTAAATCCGGTCTATCAGGATCATTGGGGAAATCAGACGTGTTTTCAAATATAGGCAATAACGGCAACAGGCGGGGTTCACGCTCTCCACAGGAGACATCACCGCCGATCCAGCCATCAACGATAGAGCCGCAAATGCCGGCAGACGCCGGCACGGTTCACAACATTGAGCCGGATCGACCTGCAAAGCTTGGCCTGCCTGCCTCCACCGCGAACGCTTCCGCCATTTTCGAAAATACCCCCTTGGGTGGCCTGGAACAGCACACACCGCTCAACCTGTCTGAAATCATCTCTGCCAGCACCACGGCAATTCCGCAGGACAATCTGGCCCAAAACCGCCAGCCGGCATCTGAGGAAACGGAAAACGGTCCAGCAGCGTGGCATATCTCTCCCTATCCGGCATTACGGCAGGCCTTGCTCAATCGGCTGGCCGAGAACCCCCTCCTTCGTGCAATGCCTGCCTGGCCGTCGCCGCTTGCAACCACGCCGTTTTACGGCAATGCGCCAGGCAGCAGTGTTCAACAGCCGCCCTTCAATGCGACAACGCAATCGATCCAGCAGCTTTATGCGGCGCTGCTGCAAATGGCGGGATCAAGCGCAAGCCAGCATAGCGCGCAGCCGGCACCGGGCGGTTCATTCCCGTATCCGAACAATGCTTCACCTGTCGAAATCGTCCTGGAGGAGGGTTATGCAGCGAGACCGGCAGCGGGAACAGACATGACCGGCTACAGTGCCATTGCAACACAGCACCCGACCTCGTCCGCCATGCCCCCGGCGACAGAACCGCTGGCGCAGGTCCAATCCAAGCGCCGGCGCATGACGACAACCGCCAACACCGCCCCAACCACATCAATGTCTTCGTCGGCGTCTGTGATGGATGAAGTCGCTTCATGCATCACAGACATGTCAGAACGCGGTGACTGGGAGAAATTCCTCTACATTCTCCCGAGAATGGCGAGTGGAAGACCGTTGACGTTATATGACGAAAATCACTCTTCCCAATACAAATTTGACGAATTGAGCCGCGCGCAATTGGGTTCACTTCACGACCTGGCCAATCTCGGCAAGATCACCAGCGCCGGACCGCAACGCGAATTGTTGCGCATTCAGTTGCAAATTGCCGACAAGCTGCAGAATGACGAGCGCAAGGACAGTCCGCTGTCGCAGTCACCCTATATGATCATCGCTGAAAACCTGGGCCGCCTTGTTCCACAATGGAGTTTAGGGCAGTTCTGCAGCGAGGTCATCGATCGCATCATGGAGGCAATTGACAAAGCGCCAGACGACGACATTCGTCAACACATGGAAGCTTTGCTAAAGCTCGTGGAAAACCTGCCACACATTTCGCTGCGACACTATGAATATCAACTATCCCATCCGGCCCCGGAACCAACCGCCAATGCCAGCAAACCAAATAGCCTCCTGGCCGCCTTCTACGTAAAGGCTCTCCGGCAGGCCGAATTCGTGAAGCTGGAAGATGCGGGGCAAGCAACGGATACAAAGGCAATCACAATCTTCCAGAACGCCTTCCTCTCCCTCTTGCCGGAGGCCTGCCTTTATGGCTCCCAAACTCCACTCATCATGACCATGCAAAAGCTACGCGAAGTTCCAAACCCGTTGGCTCGTATTGAACTCTTCCAGACGATGATGGAACATTTCTTTCACAAGAACTGCATTGGCACCATGACGCCCGCAAACTCTTTAGCCTCCACGCTTCGCAAGCAGGCATTCAGCGCCAGCTTCCCGGACGTGTTTCAGTTGATTATCGCTCAATGTGCACACAGCGAGCCCGGCTTCAAAGCCACCTGCAGATCGATATTGGACAACAAGGTCGACCGGTATGCCACTCAGCTGGGAGAACGCTACCCCATGTTCAAGGCGCAAATCGCTCTGCTGAATGAAAACGCCGCCGTTCATGATCCGTCTGCTCAAGCAGCCGGTCCGTGTCGGGCTCAATAGGGCCATGCGGCCTGGCTGAACACGCCGCCATCCACCCAGAGCGTCTGCCCGGTCACAAAAGCAGCGGCCGGTGTTGCAAAAAACATGACCGGCCCGACGATATCTTCCGGCCTGCCGATGCGTCTCAGCGGCGTGATCTTCGACCAGGTTTCCTCATAATCCGGCACCTCCTCCAGCGTGCGCTCAAGCGCAATGGCGCCGGGGGCGACACAATTGACCGTTATGCCATGCGGCCCGAGCTCAACGGCGGCAACCTTGGTGAATTGCTCGATCCCGCCCTTGGACGCGGTGTAGCTGACCAGTTTTGGAAAGGCGAGCTTGTTGCAGCCCGAACCGATATTGACGATTGCGCCGCCCTTCCCGGCGGCAATCATGGCCTTTGCCGCCCGCTTGGTGTTGAGAAAGCAGCCCTTGAGATTGGTGCGGATCACCCTGTCCCAGTCGTCTTCCTCAAGATCGACAAGGGCGGCCCAGCTCTGCACCCCGGCATTATTGACCAGAAGATCAGGCGCGTCTTCCGCCCACGCGCAGGCGGCATCGAAAAACCTGTCGACCTCACCGCGGTCGCCGACATCACAAGCAATGCCGAGCGCTTCGCCACCCGCTTTGGCAACACTTTCCTCAAGTGACTGCGCCGCCTCGCCATGCGACCGGTAGCTGAAGGCGACCTTATAGCCTTCGCCCGCCAGCGCTTCGACCAATGTCCGGCCAATGCCGGTGCTTCCACCCGTTACAACTGCAAACCGCGCCATCAGGCACCTCCCTGTATCATGTTCTTTCTCACCAAATCCGCAACGCGGTCACGGCATGGCACCGCGCGACAAAGCTGCGATGATCCTGTCCGGATCATAGATACAGCCGCGCCAGGTGCCGCCGCTTGCCGCCTGCAATGCCGCCCACAGGCGGGTATCATCCGGCAGGGCCGCTTCTGGCGCGAGATCAGGATGCGCCGCGCGCCGCGCCAGCTCCTCTGCCCCCTCCTCCGGTGACAATGGCTGCTCGTCCGTTCCGAGAAAATTCACTGATCCCTCAAGCCTGCGGCAATCAACGATGAGCTCGACAACATCACCGTCGCGCAGTTTGCCGAGCGGGCCGCCAGCAAGCGCTTCCGGGCCGATATGACCGACACAGGCGCCGGTCGACACGCCGGAGAAGCGGGCATCGGTCAGAAGGCTCACATATTTGCCGAAGGAGAGATGCTTGAGCGAAGAGGTCAACTGATACGTCTCCTCCATGCCGGTACCCGAAGGGCCTCCGCCCATCACCACCATGATATCACCGGCGCGGATATGCCCGGTCTTGATAGCGCTGATGGCATTGCGCTCGCGGGTAAAAACCTTGATACGCCCCGTGTGGCGGTAGATGCCGTTTTCATCGAGCATTGATGGATCAATCGCCGTCGATTTGATCACCGACCCCTCCGGCGCGATATTGCCAACGGGAAAGGTGATCGTCGAGGTCAGACCGCGGGTCTTTGCCTGATCCGGGCTCATGATCACCCGGTCCGGGTCGACACCATCATGCTCGGCAAGTAGCGCCCTGAAACGGGCGCGCCGTTCTGACCCCGCCCACCAGTCGAGATTGTCGCTAAGCGTTTCGCCGGTCACGGTCATGGCATCTTCGTGGAGAAGGCCGAGACGGCGCAGATGCAGCATGACCTCCGGCACGCCACCGGCCAGGAAGGCACGCACCGTCGGGTGATATTCCGGCCCGTTGGGCAGCACGCTGACAAGGCGGGGAACGGCACGGTTGATCCGTGTCCAGTCGCCCACATCCGGCAGCTTCAACCCAGCGGAAAAGGCAATCGCCGGAATATGCAGAAGAAGATTGGTCGAACCGCCAAAGGCGGCATGCACGACCATGGCGTTTTCGATCGCGTGTTCGGTCAGAATATCTCTGGTCGTCAGTCCCTTCTCGATCAGGCCGAGGGCGGCACGGGCGGATGCGCGGGCAATCTCCAGCCAAACCGGCTGGCCGGAAGGCGCAAGCGCGCTATGCGGCAGCGCCATCCCCAACCCTTCCGCCACCACCTGAGACGTTCCCGCCGTGCCAAGAAACTGGCACCCCCCGCCCGGCGACGCACAGGCGCGGCAGCCGAGGCTTGCGGCATCTTCGAGCGACAGTTCGTTATTGGCGAAACGGGCGCCGATCGTCTGCACCTTGCCCGCATCTTCGCCGAAGGTTGGCGGCAGCGTCGCTCCACCTGGCACCAGCACCGTCGCGATATCGTGCATGCCGGCCAGCGCCATCAGCATGGCGGGCAGACCCTTGTCGCAGGTGGCAACGCCAATGGCCGCCTTGCGCGTCGGCAGGGAGCGGATCAGCCGCCGCATGACGATCGAGGCATCATTGCGATAGGGCAGCGAATCAAACATGCCTGTCGTACCCTGTGTCCGGCCATCACAGGGGTCACTGACAAAGGTGGCAAAGGGCATACCGCCGGCACCGGCGATTTCACGGGCGGCGGCTTCCATCTGCAGGCCGATTTCGTAATGGCCGGTGTGAAGGCCAAGGGCGACCGGCTTGCCATCCGGCTGGCGTATCCCGCCCATGGTGCCGACCAGCATGACCTCCGGTCCGCGCATGCGCTTCGGCGACCAGCCCATACCGGCATTGAGCGTGAGGCCGAAAATATCACCGCTCGGCGCATTCACCAGCATATCCGGTGTCAGCGGCAGAGACCCCTCCGGCCCCGGCGCATTGGTGGCGATATCGAAGATCGCACCGCCCCCATCATCAAAAATCCTGTCCAGTGCCATCCTGTCCTCCCTGTGGCCTTTCCCGTTTTGTCGTCTTTTGTCTTCAGTCCTCCAGCACACCCGCCGAAACCAGCACCTGGCGCACGGTCTGGCTCATCGCCTCGCTCACAGGACCGGCCGGCGGCAAAGCATAGGTCGAAACCGGCAGGCCTGTCAGCCGCATGGCCTCCTTCACCACATTCACGAAGGGCGCATCGAGGCCGTAAAGCTTCGGCAGCTTCAGAAGCTGGCGGTTGAGGCTGGTCATGGTTGCCAGATCATCGGCGAGGAAAGCGCGATAGATGCCAACCGACAGCTGCGGCGCAAAGTTCACGCTCGCCGAAATCGCCCCGTCTCCCCCCATCAGCAGCGTATTCACCAGATGGTCGTCATAGCCGCAGAAAACGGAAAAATCGGGATGCGCGCCCTTCACCACATCGATCATGCGACGCAGATGGCCGACGGAATCGATCGTATCCTTCACACCGACGATGTTCTCATTGGCGTCAGCCAGCCGCTTGATGATCTCGGGCGTCAGATCCTGGCCGGTCAGATCAGGAAAATTATAGACCAGCATCGGCAGGTCAATGCTTTCGGCAATCGCGCCGAAATATCGGAAGAGATTGGTCTCCGTGACCTTCCAGTAATAGGGGTTGATCGCCACGATCCCGTCAGCACCGGCGGATGCGGCATGGCGCGACAGCTCCACCGCCTCGCGCATATTCGGGCTTCCCGTGCCGATCAGCACCGGTACCCTGCCCTTGACGCAGTCAATAACCGTCTCAGCCGCCGCGCGGCGCTCATCGGCTGACATCTGCGAGAACTCGCCGCCGGTGCCAAGGAAGAACAGGCCGTTGACACCCGCTCCGATCAGCATGTCGATCACATGCGCCATCGCGGCGCGGTCAACCGCGCCAGTGTCGGTGAAAAGCGTGGAAACGGGCGGGATGATGCCTGAAAATTTCGGATACTGCATATCTGGGGCCTCCGGCGGAAGCGTCCCTGTCGGTCATGGAAGGGATGTCGATCGCGCTTTTGTTTTATATTGTAGAACACAAGTTTATAATATAGAATTTAACACAGCGCAGCCGCTTTGCAAGCATGTCCTCATCACTGGCTGCACCATCTTCAAGCGGCGGGAGCCCTCATGCCCATCATCCAGTCCGTACAGCGTGCATTGATGATCCTGAACCTCTTTGATGAGGACAATCCGGAGATGAAGATCACCGATATTGCCGCCCGGCTGGACCTTCACAAATCGACACTGCATTCGCTTTTGAAGACGCTGCAGATCGAAGGTTATATTGATCAGAATCACGAGAATGGCCGCTACCGGCTCGGCATGAAGCTGGTGGAGCGCGGCACCTTCGTCATCAGCTCGCTGGACCTGCGCAAGCGCGCTGGTCCGGCGCTCGCCGCCTTGTCCCAGACAACCGGAGAAACCGTACACCTCGGCGTTCTGGAAGGTAAAAACGGTGTCTATATCGACAAGGTTGATGGCTCGCGCGCACTGATCGGCTATTCGCGGATCGGCCGCAGCCTGCCGATCCACTGCACCGCCATCGGCAAGGTGCTACTGGCCTTTCGCCCGACCACCGAGGTGCGCCACCTGCTTGAAGGCTATGACTTCACCGCATTCACGGAGCGCACCATCACCGCGCCGGAACCTTTTATCGCTGCGCTGAACACGGTGCGTGCCGAAGGCGTGGCAATGGATGACGAGGAACATTCGCGCGGCGTGCGCTGCATGGCCGCACCCGTCTTCGACCACGACAAGAAGGTGGTTGCCGCCGTCAGCATCTCGACACTGACCTCCGTCACAGACAGTGGGGCATTTGCCAGCCTGATTGCGCCCTTGAAACAGACCAGCAGCGCCATATCGCTGGCACTGGGGAACCGCTGAGTCTCAAACTTGAGAAACCGGGAACCTGTTGCGATAAATTGCATTATTCTGGAGGCGATGCTGATGCTGCCCCGATCATCGCGATACCCCGGCAGCCCTTCTGGAATAAAAGACCGGTCGCAATACCATGTGACCGGAAATGACAGTATCGCCAGACATGGAAAGGCAGAGAAAATGACAATGTCACCCGATATTCCAATGCTCACCCTCAATGATGGCACGACCCTTCCGGCACTCGGCTTCGGCACATCACCCATGAAGGGCAGCAGCGCGGTGGATGCAATCACGGCGGCGATCCACAATGGCTACAGGCTCCTGGATTCTGCCTTCAATTACGAGAATGAAGGCGCCCTCGGTGCGGCGATCCGCAAAAGCGGAATTGCCCGTGAACAGCTCAGGCTCTGCTCGAAACTGCCGGGCCGCCACCACAAATATGAACAGGCGATCGCAACGGTAGAGGAATCACTCTGGCGCGCAGGGCTCGATTATTACGACCTCTACCTGATCCATTGGCCCAACCCGCTGCAGGACCTCTATGTCGAAGCCTGGCAGGCGATGATCGAGGTCCAGAAGCGCGGCCTCGTCCGTTCCATCGGCGTCAGCAATTTCCTGCCGGCTCACCTGGACCGGCTGAAGCAGGAGACCGGCATTCTCCCCGCCGTCAACCAGGTCGAGATCCATCCCTATTTCCCCCAGGAAGAGCAACTGACCTATAATCGTGCGCTGGGTATCGTCACCGAAAGCTGGAGCCCGTTCGGGCGTGGCACGAAGATCATGACCGAGCCGGTGGTCGCCGATATTGCCGCGCGGATCGGCAAGACCCCGGCACAGGTGATCCTGCGCTGGCACCTTCAGCGCGGTGCCCTGCCGCTGCCGAAAGCATCGAGTCCCGAGCGCCAGCGGGAAAATCTCGCTGTTTTCGATTTCACGCTGGACGACGCCGACCTTGCCGCCATCACCGCCCTCGGCCGCCCGGATGGACGCCTTCAGGGGCAGGATCCAGCAAGTTACGAAGAGTTTTGATGTCAATGAACCCGGGCCGCAGCAGGCCCGGGTTTCTGCTGTCTGACCGGCGGCCTATCGCTTGCCCCAGCCGCCGCCATTGGCGGTGTCGATCAGGATTTCGTCGCCCGGCTCGACGATGACGTCAGAGGCGAAGGAGAAGCGCTCCTCATCGCCCGAACGGCGGCGCACGCTGACGCTGTTAAGCCCGCCCTTTTCTCCGCCTGCCGTGGCCCATACTGGAACACGCGTATGCGAATAGCCGACCGCCAGAACGGCGCGTGCGCGGGGCCTGTAGCAGGTTGAAAGGCCAAGCCCGCCCTTGTGCAATCCCTCACCGGCCGCACTGTCGGAGAGCTTGCGCCAGCCGACATCAATGCCATAGCGGGCCTCGCAGATTTCCGCCGGGCAATTGAAGGTATCGCCGTGATTGGGGGAATACATGGCATGCAGGCCGTCGCGCTTGTCGGTAGCGCCCCAACCGCCCATCTGCGGCTCGACCATGGTGTAATCGCGCCCCGTTTCGGGATGTTTTCCCGCCACCACCGTGCCGCAGATCGAGCCGAAACTGCCCGATGGCAGACGTTCGGGCATATGTTGCGCCAGCGTCTGCCACAGCATGTCGGACAGCCGGATCCGGGTCTCGGAATAATAGCCATGCGGCGCGGGCGCGATTGGATCGAAGATCGACCCCTTGCGGGTGATCACCTTCAGCGGTCGGAAGGAACCGGAATTGGCAAACAGCGTCGGATCGGTCAGCACCTTGAAGATCAGCTGACAGGCAATCGTCGCACCTTCCTTCGAAGTATTGAACGGACCGGATTTTTGATCCGGTGCGCTGGTCAGATCGACGATGAAATTGTCATGGGTGATCGTCAGTTGCGCATGCCAGATATCGCCCTCATCCTGTTCCACCGCCACGGGATAGGTTCCCGCCGGCAATGTCCGCAACCCGTCAAGCGCGCGCTTTTCGCCCGCCGCGAAGGCCTCGGCAATCGCCGCTTCAATCTCCTCGACGCCGTAGGCCTCCGCCATTTCGCGGATTGGCTTGGCACCGCGACGCCCGGCGGCGATCTGCGCCCAGAGATCACCGGTGACAAAATCGGGAAGACGCGAGTTGATGGCGATGATATCGAAGACCGATTGCAGCTTGTGCCCGGCTTCAAACAGCCTGACGGCAGGAAGCCGCAGGCCCTCCTGGAAGATCTCGGTCGAATTGGCCGCCATGGAACCCGGCGTCATGCCGCCGACATCATTCCAGTGGGCAATCGATGCCGTCCAGGCGATGCATTGGCCCTCAACAAAAACGGGTTCGGCCACCACCACGTCATTCAGATGCGTGACGCCGCCATGATACGGGTCATTGGTAACAAAGACATCGCCATCGCGGATCGTATCGCCATGGGTTTCAACGATATATTTCACCGCCTTGTCGAGCACGCCGACGAAGCCGGGAATACCGGCACCCGACGAAACGATCTCGCCGCGCGCATCGGTAACCCCCGTGCCGACGTCGAGCACCTCATAGATGATCGGGCTCATCGCCGTTTTCTTCAGGATCGAGAACATCTCGTCTGCCGCGGCCGACAGACCGGCCTGGATCACGGAGCGGGTAAAGGGATCGCCACGCATGCTCACGCCTTTCTCAGTTCGATATGGAGATTGCCCCAGCGGTCGACATGGGCAGAATTGCCGGGATGGATGACAATGGTCGTGCCCGGATCTTCGACGATGGCAGGCCCTTCAAAGCGCATCCCCGCCTTCAGCCGCTCACCGTCATAGATATCGGCCTCATGAACGCCTTCCAGAGCATAGTCCACGGCGCGGCGGGCCTTCAGCGCTTGCGAAGCATCCTCGCCGCCCATCTCCTGCTCGACCGGCTTCAGCTTGCCGACCTCGGCCGAGGCGATGACATGCACTCCGACCATTTCGACCGGCGCATGCAGGCGATAGGTATATTCGCGCTCGTAAGCGGCATGAAAATCATTCGCAATCGTATCGAGTGCTGCGGCGGTTACCGCCCCTTCGATCGCGACTTCGGTCGTGTGTTCCTGATTGCGGTAGCGGAACTTGCCAAACCGCTTCAGCTGCACCTTGTCGGCCGGCACACCTTCGGCTTCGAAATTGGCGCGCGCTTCCGCCTCAACCTCGGCAAAACGGGCCTCGATCGCATCCAGGGCCCGATCATCCAGCTCGGCAAGCGCGGTCTGGAAATAATCGCGCCTGAGGTCCGACATCATCATGCCCCAGGCGGAAAAGACCGGCGCACCGGCCGGGATCACGACCTTCTTCACGCCGAGTTCCTGGCCCAGCGCCACCGCATGCATGGCACCGCCACCGCCGAAAGCCACCAGCGTGAATTCGCGCGGATCGTGACCGCGATTGAGCGAGACCAGTTTCAGCGCATTGACCATATTGTTGTTGGCAATGCGGATGATGCCGCGTGCCGCTTCCTCGCGGGAAATGGCAAGACTGTCGGCCACCGCCTGAAGCGCCGATCCGGCCGCCTCCATATCGGCCTCGACACTGCCGCCGCAGAAATAGTCCCGGTTGATGCGACCGAGCCAGAGATTGGCATCGGTGGTCGTCGCCTTCGTGCCGCCGCGCCCATAGGCGGCGGGTCCGGGCGAGGCACCGGCTGATTGCGGGCCGACATTGAGCGAGCCGTAATCATCGACCCAGGCAATCGAGCCGCCGCCATTGCCGATCTCGACGAGATCGACCACCGGCACCATGATCGGATAGCCGGCAGAGGCGCGGTCACGCTCGATCCAGTAATCGGTCATGATGGTGACTTCACCATCCTCGATCAGCGAGCATTTCGCCGTTGTGCCACCGATATCGAGCGCCAGAACATCGGGTTCTCCGATCAGCTTGCCGAGTTCGGCAGCGCCCCAGAAGCCGGAGGCCGGGCCGCTTTCGACCATGGTGATCGGGATGCGGGCTGTCGCCTCCAGCGTATCGACACCACAATTGGACTGCATGACATAGAGCTGCCCGTTGAAACCGTCGCCCTTCAGCCCGTCCTCAAGGCGATGCAGATAGCGGGCGGCAACCGGCTGGACATAGGCGGACAGCACCGCCGAATTGGTGCGCTCATATTCGCGCCACTCCCGGCTGATCTGGTGCGATCCGACAGCAGAAACCTCCGGCCAGAGCGTTTGAAGTGCCGCAAGAACCGCCTTTTCGTGCGCCGGATTGGCATAGGCATGGAGGAAGGAGACGGCAACGGCCTCGACACCAGCCGCCTTGAACGTCTCGACAATATTTTCAAGGGGAGAGAGATCCAGCGGTTCTGTCTCGTCACCGCGATAGTTCATCCGCCCCGCAAGCTCGAGGCGCAGATCGCGATCGACGAAGGGCCTGGGCTTCTCATAATAGAGATTGAAGAAATCAGGCCGGTTGCCGCGCGCCACTTCCAGCGTGTCACGAAAGCCTTCCGTCGTGATCAGCCCGACCTTCACGCCCTTGTGCTCGGTCAGCGCGTTGATGACGACGGTGGTGCCATGCGCCATGAAATCAATGTCACCAGCGGCGACGCCGGCCTTTTCCAGCACATTGAGAACGCCCTTTTCAAAATCGGGCGGTGTCGTGTCCGATTTGGCCGTGATGATCCGGCTCTCGCCGCTCTCATGATCCGTTTCAAAGCAAACGAGATCAGTAAACGTGCCGCCGACATCGGTGGTCACGCGGATCGTCTTTCCGCTCATCGCATTATCCTTCAGGGCCTGTGCCTATTCTTCCCAGCCATAGACGGCGCGCGCATCATCCAGTGTGAGATAGCCGTTACGCAGGTCGCGTCTGATGGCGTCTGGATCCCGCTTTTCCGGTGGACCGAAGCCACCGCCATTGGCGGTCACGATCCTGATGACATCATCGGTATTGAGTTCGACATTGGTGGCGAAGGAGAAGCGGCTCCGGTCGCCATCGGCACGCACGACCTCGACAAAATTGGTTGATCCGTCGCGTCCGCCATCAACGCCCCATGGCGGAATGCGCGAGCGGGTATAGCCGACGGAGAGGAAGTTCTGGTCCTTGCGCACGCGGTAATGCACCTCGATCCCCTTGCCGCCACGCCATTGCCCCTCGCCGCCAGAAGCCGCGCTCAGCGCCATCTGATCAACCGTCAGACCATAACGCGCTTCAGCGATTTCGGCCGGGCAGTTGAAGGTCTCGCCGTGGAAACCGGAGAACTGGCCGGAAACACCGTCATGGCCGGACCAGGCGCCCCAGCCGCCGACCTGCGGCTCGACAATGGTGTAGTGGCGGCCGGTATCGGGATGCGGCCCACCGACGACAGTGCCGCAGATCGAGGCGAAGTTGCCGGCTGGCAAAGTGCCGGGAAAATGCGTTGCAAGCGCGCGCAGCAACATGTCCGAAAGCCGGATTTCCACCTCGGAATAATAGCCCATGGCGCCGGGCGCCTCGACATGGAACAGCGTACCGGGCTTTGTCTTGACATGGACCGGACGGAAGAAGCCGCCATTGCCCGGCCCGTCGGGATCGACAAAGGCCTTGAAGGCAAGCTGAACCGCGATCTCGGTCCCTTCCCGCGAGGAATTGCTGGAGCCCTTCTGCTTCGGATTTTCAGTGAGATCGACGATAAAGGCATCGCTGGTAACGGTGAGTGTCAGGCGGTGAATGTCACCATTATCCTGCTCTTCGGCAAAGTCGAATGTGCCTTCCGGCAGTTTGGCAAGGGCCGCGCGTGCACGCCGCTCGCCCAGTTCCATGAAATCATCGATCGCGGCGATGAAGGTCTCGGCACCGTATTTTTCGACCAGTTCGAGAATGCGCCGCTCACCGACCCTCAGGCCGGCAATGCCGGCCCACAGATCACCATTGAGATAATCGGGAAGACGCGAATTGACGGCGAGAATATCAAAGACCGCCTCATTGCGCTCCCCCTTGGAAAACAGCTTCACGCAAGGAATACGCACCCCTTCCTGAAAGATTTCCGTCGCATCCGATGACATAGACCCCGGCACGGCCCCGCCGACATCATTCCAGTGCGCGATATTGGAAAGCCAGGCAACCAGCCGCCCCTCGGCAAAGACCGGGGCTGCCAGAACCATGTCGTTCAGATGGGTGACGCCGCCATAATAAGGATCATTGGTGGCGAAAACATCGCCCGGCGAAACCTGATCGGCCGGGAATTTCTCCATGATCCCGGCAACAGCCTTGTCGAGCACGCCGATAAAGGCCGGGATGCCCGCACCCGTTGCGGCAATCTCGCCACCGGGGCCAAGCACGGCGGTCGACATGTCGAGCACCTCATAGATGATCGCGCTCATCGAGGTCTTGCGCTGGGCAACGAACATCTCGTCGGCAATGGCGACCAAGGCATTCTGGATGATGTCATAGGTGACCGGGTCAAAGCTCTTCTCAACCGTCATGCTCATCTCCTGATCTCGATATGGGTGTTGCCATAGGTATCGATCGACACCCGGTTCTGCGGATGGACGACGATGGTCGTACCCGGATCCTCAATGATGGCCGGACCTTCGAAGCACATGCCCGGCTCCAGCTTCTCGCCATCATAGATGGTCGCCTCATGCACGCCCTCGGTCGCATAATCGACCGCGCGACGGCCCTTGACCGCAGTTTCAACCGCAGCCCCGGAAGTCGGCAACGGCACGATTTCGAGCTTGCCGATTTCGGCTGCGGCAATCAGATGGAGGCCGATGATCTCGACCTCGGCGGCCAGACGATAGGAATATTCGCGCTCATAGATGACGTGGAAATCATCAATCATCTTCGCCATTTCGGCAGGGCCGAATGCTCCCGCGCCAACCGGCACCTCAACGGCAAATTCCTGGTTCTGATAGCGCACCCGCAAGAGCGGCTGCATGCTGATCCGCTCATCGGAAACCCCCTCGCCGGCAAATTCGTCACGGGCGAGCTTCATCGTTTCGCTCAGAAGCGTGCTGAGAGCGGCATGATCGGACTGTCCGACCAGTTTTGTGACAAAGTAGTCGCGCCTGAGATCCGACATCAGCATGCCCCAGGCGGAGAAGACCGGTGCGCCGCGCGGCACGACGACCTTTTTCACGCCCAGCTCCTGCCCCAGCGCCACGCCATGCATCGGCCCGCCGCCGCCAAAGACGACGAGGGTGAAATCACGCGGATCATAGCCGCGATTAACCGAGACCAGTTTCAGCGCATTGACCATATTGGAATTGGCAATGCGGACAATGCCGCGCGCCACATCCTCGCTTGTCTGGCCAAGCTTGTCGGCAAGCCGCCTCAGCGATCCCTCAAGCGCGCTCATATCCGCCTCGACCGTGCCGCCGCAGAAATAGTCCTTGTTGATCCGACCGAGCCTGAGATTGGCGTCCGTGGTCGTGGCATTGTCGCCGCCGCGGCCATAGGCCGCCGGTCCGGGGGCCGCCCCTGCCGATTGCGGTCCGACATGCAGCTTGTCGAATTCGTCGACCCAGGCGATCGACCCGCCGCCATTGCCGATCTCGACCAGATCGACCACCGGCACCATGATCGGATAACCGGCAGACTTGCGGTCGCGCTCGATCCAGTAATCGGTCTTGATGGTTGCCTGACCATCAACGATCAGGGCGCATTTGGCCGTCGTGCCGCCGATATCAAGCGCCAGCACATCCGGCTCCCCGATGATCCGGCCAAGCTCGGCCGCACCCCAGAAACCCGATGCCGGGCCGCTCTCAACCATGGTGATCGGCACGGCCTTGACGGCATCGACGGTATCGATGCCGCAGTTTGACTGCATGATGAAGAGATTGCCGCGATAGCCGCGACCGTTAAGCCCCGTTTCCAGCTTCTCGAGATAGCGCTCGGCCTTGGGTTGAACATAGGCCGACAGAACGGTCGTGTTGGTGCGCTCATATTCGCGCCATTCGCGGGTAATCTGGTGGGAGGCAACCGCCGTCGCCTCCGGCCAGCGCGCCTTCACGGCGGCAAGAACGGCCTCCTCATGCGCCGGATTGGCATAGGCATGCAGTAGGCAGATCGCCACCGCCTCGACGCCGTCGGCGCGGAAATCATCCAAGATCGCATCCAGACCTGAAAGGTCGAGCGGCGCGGTTTCCTCACCCTTGTAATTGATCCGCCCCGGCAATTCGCGCCGCAGATAGCGTTCGACGAAGGGAACCGGCTTCTTGTACATCAGATTGAAGAAATCGGGCCGGTTGCCACGGCCGATCTCCAGCACGTCACGGAAGCCTTTCGTCGTGATCAGACCGACCTTTGCGCCCTTGCGCTCCGTCAGTGCATTGATGACGACCGTGGTTCCATGGGCGAAGAAATCCACCGCTGGCAGATCAATCTCCGCCTTTTCAAGCACGTTGAGCACACCCTTTTCGAAATCGGGCGGCGTGGTATCGGATTTGGCGGTGCGGACCGTCTGGGCGCCCGTCTCGACATCGGTTTCGAAATAGACGAGATCGGTAAATGTGCCGCCAACATCGGTCGAGACACGGGTGATCTTTTCTGCCATCGCTTTGCGTTCCCTTATGTTTTCTGTTCGCGATTTTGGCGTTCAAAGCTTCATGAACTGGTAGGCGCGCAGGATTTCAAAGAAATTGCGGTGCCAGAAGGAGACCGAACGCGGCGCATTGCTGACCGCGCCCGGATACCAGCTGGCCTTATAGGCATCGACCGGGTTGTTGAACTCGATCACCAGTTCGTAGTCATCGGCTTTTGGCGGCAGGCAGGCACTGAAATCACCCGAAAGGGCCTTTTTCACGCCGTCGAAAATCAGCGCCCGCGCCTTGACCGGTGACAGCGAATTGGTCGCCGGACCAATGCCCTCGGATGTCGCGACCGTGACAATGCCGGGCATCATCGCTCCCGCATCATCACAAATGCCTTGATCGCCCGACAGGAAGGCCGACGGCACGCCATAAAGGGCGGCACAGCGGGCATTGAGCGACAATTCGGAAGCCACCTCTCCGTTCAGAAGCACGCGGGAAATACGCAGATTGGACGTATGCGCCAGCGGATTGGTTTCATCCCCCGCCTTGGAATGGTAGCCGGTATAGATGGCGACATCGCAATCGGCCGAAATGCCGAACATCATCTGATCGGGATGGCCAGACCAGCCGCGGATGATGCGGACATAATCCGGCAGATCACCAAGCAGAATATTGCGCGCCGTGGCATGGGCATCCTTGATGAGAACCTCATCGGCCCCCGCCTCGCGCGCACCCTCGCAGGCGGCGATCACTTCAGCCGTCATGAATTTCTGGAACTCGGCATATTCACCGGGAATATGCTTGCGCGCCTCATCCCACATGGTGATGCCGGCGGTTCCCTCAATGTCAGCGCTCAGGAAGACTTTCATTTCATCATTATCCGATTCTCATTTGGCGCTCAGGCCAGATCACGCAGCAGGCCGATCAGTGTTTCGATGATGACCCCGCTGCCGCCGGGCGGCGAAAACGCCGTGCCCGCTCCGACATAGGACGGCCCGGCAATATCGATATGCGCCCAGTCCGTGCCCTCATCGATGAAGTTTTCCAGGAAAGCCGACGCAATCGAGGCATTGCCGTATTTGACGCCGGGCCAGTTGACCATGTCGGCAAAATCCGACTTCAGCTCGGCATGGAATTCGTCGTCGATCGGCATCGGCCAGATCTTTTCGCTGGCCTGACCTGCCGCACGGATGACGCTGTCGCGCAATTCCGGCGCATTGCCGTAAAGCCCGGCATAACGTGTGCCGAGACCGATCTGGACGGCATAGGTGAGGGTCGCGATATCGATCACGGTCTTCGCACCCAGCGCCCGCTGGGCGTAGCTCAGGCAATCGGCCAGCACCAGCCGTCCCTCACAATCAGGATCCCGGACCTCGACAGTCTGGCCGGAATAGGATGTCAGAATATCGCCGGGACGGGTGGCATTACCGCTGATCATGTTTTCGGCAAGCCCCAGAACTGCAACCGCGTCGCCCTTATAGCCGGTTTTCGCCAGAGCAATCATGGTCGCAGCAGCGGTTGCCGCGCCGGCCATATCGCCCTTCATCTCCCACATGCCGTGAACATCTTTCAGATGGATGCCACCGGTATCAAACGAGATGCCCTTGCCGACGAGGGCGACCGGCGGTTTCTCACCCGGACCGAGATGCATCACGACCATGCAGGGCGGATTGTCCGATCCCTGACCAACACCGAGGTGAAGGCCGCATCCAAGCGCGTTTAGATGACCTTCGTCGAGTATTTCAACCGTGATGCCGACAGCCTCGCCAGCCCTGGCGATCCGTGCAGCCATCTCCAGCGGCGACAGGACATTGGCCGGTTCATTGATCAGATCACGGGCAAAATGGATGGAAGAGACGTCCGCTTCCAGCGCTGACAGGGCCGTAATGTCCAGGTCAGCACCGCAAATTGCAACCGACTTCAGCACTGGCTGCGCTGCACGATAAAGATCGAAACTATAAGCCCTGAGCGCCATGCCGCGCAGTACATCAAGGGCATTATCGGGGGCGAAAAGCGCAATTTCACCCGCCTTCAAGACCTGCGGCAAAAGCGCAATCGCCGCACCCGCCTTGCGATAGTCAAGCGGCGTTTGCGCACCGCCGGTGCCAATGACAATCAGCATATCGAGGTCAGTGGCGACCGGTGCCGGGATCGGCAGGATTTCACCAGCTGCGCCACCGAAACTGGAAGCGGCAATCGCCTTCGCAATGGCTGTTCCAGCCTCCGTATTAACAAGAGACGGGCAATTCACCACTGGGCCATCCTGCAAGATGACGGCAATTTTCGCCGTCAGAAGATCAGACAGAGGACTGGTGCTAATCTTGATCATGATGGTTTCAGCCTCCAATCACACCGGAATGACATGCAGGTCGCGCGGCAGTTGCGACAGGATTTCCGGTCCGTCCTTTCGCAGCACGACGATCTCTTCCAGCCTTACGCCGAATTTGCCGGGCAGATAGATGCCGGGCTCGATCGAGAAGACATTGCCTTCAAGCAGAACCGTCTCATTGGTCGCGGTGATATAGGGCTTTTCATGGCCATCAATGCCGAGCCCGTGGCCGGTGCGGTGGACGAAATAGTCGCCATAGCCCGCCTCCGTGATCACGCCGCGCGCGGCGGCATCGACATCCATCGCCCGCGCGCCGGGCTTTGCCGCAGCAAGGGCTGCCTGAACCGCCTTTTCGACGATGGCATGGATTTTCAGATAGTCTTCATTCGGCGTTCCAAGGAAAGCCATACGGGTGATATCGCTCGGATAACCATCCTTGCGCGCGCCGATATCGATGACGATCGCGTCGCCTTCCTCGATCAGGCGTTCGGAGACACTGTGATGCGGAAAGGCGCCGTTGGGACCGCTGCCAACGATCCAGAAGGCAGGTTCGGCACCTTCCGACTGGAACTGGGTGCGGATGATCGTTGCCAGCTCACTTTCGCTGATCCCAGGACGGATCGACCGGAAGGCCAGTTCGACGGCGCGGTCGTCAATCGCCGCATTGATTTTCAGCGCCTCGACTTCCGCCTCATCCTTCATCGTCCGCAAGAGGCCGATCGTTTTATCGGTAAAGCCCGTTTTCACGCCCTCAGGCAGCGCATTCAACAGCAGAAGCGCGAAGTCGGCCCGCATCGTCTCATCCAGAACGACCGAGCGGACCTTGTCGCCGCCAAGCTCGGCAAGTGCTGCGGCCATGGCGGCATCCGGACCCTCATCATCAGACCAGACGTGAAAGCCGATAGCGGATTTTTCCCGCGTGCCCTCGGCATTCAGCGCCGGCATGAGAAAAGTCTCCTTTTCCTGCGTCACCAGCAGCAGGCAGGGACGCTCATCGGCATGGGTGTGAAAGCCGATCAGCCACTGCATGTGCGAGCTGGGGCCGATCGCCACCAGATCAACGCCATTGACCTTCATGCTGTCGCGCAAGGCGGCAAATCGCTTCGCTGTATCAGTCATTGTTTTTGCTTTCCTGGCTGTTGTCAGACCGTCACCGGTTCCGGGTTCCATTCGCCGTCCACATGCTCGCGCTGGAAACGGATGCAGCGGGTAAAGTGTCCCGGCTTGACTTCCTTCAGCTCTGTCGGTTCCCTGGAACATTCCGGTCGGGCGAAGGGGCAGCGCGAAACCAGACGGCATTGCGGTTTGGGATCGATCGGCGAGCTTGGTTCACCGGTCAGATTGATACGCTCTTTAGCCTCGAGCGGGTGTTCGATCGGCGTCGCCGAGACCAGACCGCGCGTATAGGGATGGAAGCTTCTGGTCAGCACATCCTCGGTCGGCCCGGCCTCGACCACCTGACCGAGATACATCACCATCACCCGCTTCGCGATCAGCCGGACGACGGCAAGATCATGCGAGATGAACAGGTAGGCAAGGTTGAACTGCTCCTGCAGATCCATCAGCAGGTTGAGGATCTGCGCCTCGACCGAGACATCCAGCGCCGATGTCGGCTCATCAAGAACCACCAGCGCCGGATTGGTGGCAAGCGCACGGGCAATACCGACACGCTGCTGCTGACCGCCGGAAATCTGATGCGCATAGCGTTCGGCGTGATCACGCCTGAGGCCGACAAGTTCGAACAGTTCTGCAACTTTCGCATCGATCTGCTTCGGCGGCACGGTCGCATGCAGCAGCAACGGTTCGCCGACCAGCTTGCCGACCCTGTGACGTGGTGTCAGTGAGGCAAGTGGATCCTGGAACACCATCTGCATACGGGCACGCAGCGCCGGAAGTTCTGTTTCCGACACGTTGAGCAGATCGGTATCTTCAAATTCGATCGAGCCGCTATCGGGTTCTTCAAGCCTTAAGACACAGCGCCCGACCGTCGATTTTCCCGAGCCGCTTTCACCGACAAGCGCGACCGTTTCACCGGCATGGATGGTGAAGTTGACATCTTCCGCAGCGACAAGCGTTCCCTTGGCAAACATGCCCTTCTTCACCGGATAGGTCTTGCCGAGGTTCTGAACAGTCAGGATCGGACGGGTCATGCGATTTCCTTCCAGCGATGGCAGGCGATCTTGCGACTGCCGTCATCTTCCACCGGCGGTCTGGCCGTGGCGCAGATATCGGCAGCAAAGGGACAGCGGGTGCGGAATGCACAGCCGGAGGGACGGTTCAACAGATCAGGGACCTGGCCAGGAATGGTCTGAAGCCGCCTTTCGCCCGAGGCATGCGCGGCGCGGGCGGCAAGAAGCCCCTTTGTATAGGGGTGCCGCGGAGCATCGAAAAGATCGACAACCGGCGCCTCCTCGACCACACTTCCGGCATACATCACCGCAACGCGGTCGCAGAGTTCAGCAACAACGCCGAGATTATGGGTAATGACGATCTGGGCCAGGCCGGTCTCATCGCGCAACTGCTTCAGCAGACGGATGATCTGATACTGGATCGTGACATCCAGCGCCGTGGTCGGCTCGTCGGCGATCAGAAGATGCGGCCGCGAGGCCAGCGCCAGAGCGATCATGATACGCTGCGCCATACCGCCGGAGACCTGATGCGGATAGCGTTTCAGGATCGAGGCCGGATCGCCAAGACCGACGCTTGAAAGCAATTCCATGGCGCGCCTGTCAGCCTCTTTCGGCTTCAGCCCCTCATGCACCTTCAGGACTTCACGCATGGTGCGGCCGATCTTGAAGACCGGGTTGAGCGAGGAGCGCGGGTTCTGGAAAATCATCGCGATCTCGCTGCCGCGGATATGGCGCATCTGATCCTTGTTCAGCGCCAAAAGGTCCTGATTGCGGAAGATAACACTGCCTTCAGTCACCCGGCCCGGCTTGCTCAAAAGACGGATGATCGACATGGCGGTGACGGATTTGCCCGAGCCGCTTTCGCCGACGACACCGAGGATCTCGCCGGAGTGGATCGCGAGGTTCACGTCTTCCAGGATCCGTGCCGTACCGGCCGGCGCATCGAAGGCGACATGCAGGCCCTTGACGTCAAGCAAAGGTTCGGCGCCGGTCTGGCTGTCATGCGGGGTTGCTGTCTCTTGCATGGTCATGGTGTCTGTCATCGTGATTTCGGATCCAGCAGGTCCTGCAGGCCATCGCCGATCAGGTTGAAACCCATGACGGTGATGAAGATGGCAAGGCCCGGGAAGAAGGAGATCCACCACTGGCCGGAAATGATCTGCGGCACGCCGAGGCTGATCATCAGCCCCCATTCGGGCATCGGCAGGCGCACGCCAAGGCCGATGAAGCTCAGGCCTGCCGCATCCAGAATGGCCCAGCCGAACTGCAGCGTCGCCTGGACGAAGATCGGCGCCAGCGAATTGGGCAGCAAATGCCAGTAGAGAATACGCCAGCGCGAAGCACCGACACCGCGGGCCGCCTGTGCATAGACAGAGGAACGGATCACCAGAAAGCGCGCACGCATCAACCGCGCATAGACCGGTACATTGACGAAGGCGATGGCAATGATGAGGTTTGGAATGCTCGGCCCGAGCACACCGGCAATCGCCATGGCGAGGATGAAGCCGGGAAAGGCGGCAATGATATCCATCAGGCGCATCAGCACCTCGTCGAGCTTGCCGCCGAAATAGCCGGCAAAGGCACCGACCGGACAACCGACCAGAATGCCGACAATCACCGCACCAATGCCGATGCCAAGGTCGATGCGTGCGCCGTAAAGCACGCGGGAGAAGATATCCTCGCCAAAGGTGCCGGTTCCGAACAGATGGGTCAGCGATGGCGGTTGCATGCGGTCGGCAGGGTTCAGCGCGTAGGGGTCATAGGGCGCGATCACCGGCGCCAGAAGACCGGCAATCAGAATGACGAAGACAATCGCCATACCAAGCGCCGTGATCGGATTGCGCCGGCACCAGCGCAGGGTTTTAGACAGGGCGCCGGGACCTGTTTTAGGGGCGGTCACATTGTTAGATGTCGCATTCATTGGCCGTGTTCCCTCAAAGGCGGACGCGCGGGTCGAGCGCAACATAGAGCACGTCGACGATCAGGAAAATCAGCACATAAAGGGCGGTGGAATAGAGAATGAAGCCCTGAATGGCGGGGTAATCGCTGGAGGTGATCGCGGTGAAGACGTAACGGCCGAGACCTGGCCAGGCAAAGACATTTTCGATCAGCACGACACCGCCAAGCATGTAGCCATAGACGATTGCCGTCATCGTCATCAGCGGCAGGATGGCATTGCGGAAAGCGTGGCGCATGATCACCGATTTTTCGCTGAGACCAAGGGCGCGGGCGGCACGGGCATAATCGGAATCAAGCGCCTCAATCATGCCGGAGCGGGTCATGCGGGCAAGCGGTGCCATGGCGGCAAAGCCAAGCACGGCCGCAGGCAGGATCAGCGAGGAAAAGGCCGACTTGAAGGCATCCCAGTTGCCGGTCAAAAGCGAATCCACCGTATAGAGCCCGGTAATGGTCGGCGGCGCAAAAACGTAGAGCGAGATGCGTCCCTGCGGCGGGGGCATCCAGTGCAGCTTGAAATAGAACAGATAGATCCCGAGCAGGCCGAGCCAGAAGACCGGCATACCAACGCCGACAACGGCCAGCACCCGGGCAATGTGATCAACCCAGCTATTGCGCCAGACAGCGGCGGCGATGCCGAGCGGCAGCGACAGCACGAGCGCGATGATCATGGCGAAAAGCGTCAGTTCGAAGGTCGGCATGAAGCGCGATGTCAGATCGGAGAGAACCGGCTGGCTGGTGACAAAACTGTCGGAAAGATCACCATGCAGAACATTGTTGATGTAATGCACATATTGCAGCCAGATCGGGTCATTCAGCCCTTCACGCTCGGCAACCTGGGCACGCATTTCCTCCGTCGCCATGGGACTGACCATCAGATCAATCGGATTGCCCGGCACAATCCGGGTGAGGCCGAAGGTGATCATGGTGACGCCGAGCAGGACCGGGATCAAAAGCAAAAGTCTGCGTGCGATATAGATGAGCACGAAGCACCTCACGAAGGTCTGATTTCGAAGCGGGCTGCATGTTGCGAGCTGCCCGCCCGGATCAAAATTCTGGAAGACAGCCGGCGGCACGCAGCCGCCGGCATGAGCGACAGACTATTCCTTGTAGATGTACTTGAACCGCATGTAGTTATCGGACGAGTAGTAGACGTAACCCTTCACATTCGAACGGGTGGCCACAATCTTCTGTGGCTGATCAAGGAAGATCCACGGCGCATCGTCGATAATTTCCTTCTGGGCCTCAACGGCTGCAGCGTCACGCGCCTCGATATCGGTGCTGAGCGTATATTTGTCGATCGCAGCCGCAAGATCGGGGTTCTTGTAATTGGCGTAATTGCAGCAGCTGGAATTGAACAGCCAGTAGAGGTGGTAATAGGGATCGTTGTTGATCGAGGTCCAGCCTGACGAATAGAAGAAGCCAAGCGTGTGCTTCTGCAGCTGTTCGGTGAAGGCGGCACCCGGCATTTCCTGAATGGTGACCTTGATACCGGCCTGGGCCAGTGACTGCTGCGCATAGACGGCAGCCTCCTTGGCCTGCTGAAGCCCCGAGGGGATCTGCAGCGTGGTCTCGAAACCATCCGGGAAACCAGCTTCCGTCAGCAGCTCCTTGGCCTTGGCCGGATCGTTCTTGTATTTGAAGAACTCATCCGTATGGGTCGGCGTGCCGTCCGGAATCGGGCTGGTCAGCTGAATGGCATAGCCATTCATGACCTGATCGATCATCGTGTCATAGGGGAAGGCATAGGAGACGGCCTGACGAACAAGCTTGTTGTCGAAAGGTGCGACGTCGTTATTCATGCCGAGATAGCCGACAGTACGGGTGGTATCGGCATGAACGGTGATATCGGGATTGTCTTCCAGCGACTTGATGTCGGTTGTCGGCAGATCATAGGCGATATCGACCGAACCGCTCAGAAGCTGTGCCAGGCGGCTCGACGGATCAGGAATGATCTTGAAGATGATGCGCTGGATCTTCGGAGCCTCACCCCAGTAATTGTCATTGCGATCCAGAACCCAGCTGTCACCCGGAGTCCATTGGGCAAGCTTGTAGGGGCCCTGCTCGGAACCTTCGGTGTGGGTCTTCAGCCATTCATGTGCATAAGGATCATCGGCCGTCATATGCGGTTCAACGACCTTCGGATTGAGGATCGAATGACCGAACTGGGCCATATTGCCAAGCAGAAGCGTGTTCGGCGTATCGACGTCAAACTCCACCGTCAAAGGGTCGATGACCTTGACATGATCCTTGTCCGGCACGGCTGCCATTTTTGTCAGCGCTGCCGTCACGCCACCCTGATCGAAGATACGGTCATAGGTGAACTTGATGGCCGCGGCATCCAGAGGATCACCGTTGGAGAATTTCATGCCATCACGCAGATGGAAGGTCAGAACCTTGCCGTCATCGCTCCAGTCGAAGCTTTCCGCCAGACCGCCGACGAACGCACTCGGATCCGATGTAATCGTACCATCGGCATCGGTGGTCTTGTAGTCGATCAGCCAGTCATAGACATTGGTCAGCATTTCCTGGGTGATGATGTCGCCGCTGGACAGCGTCGGATCGAGGTTCTGAATGTCACTCGGAACGGCCACGACGAGAATGTTCGGGTTCGATTGTGCAAGCGCGGCCTGTGCCACACCCAGTGACAGAGCCGCTGTCAACGCGGCAACGACCGGCCGCAACAGGGGAAGCTTATTGGTCAAGGTCACGAAATTATCTCCGTTTATTATTGGACCGCTACCGTTTTCAGCGACAGCGGGCTGTTCCCATTTCGGATGAGCTAATTAATTTCCTATACAACATTAGCCTATCTTGTAAGCCTGTCAACTGGAAGACACAGCCTCTGCCCATGAGCGACTTCTTGCAACAAAGCGCAGCCTGAATTAAAAAACAGAGCAAAAAACTGCACAGATGCGCATCTTGTAAAATCGCCACTTGAAGCGTCAAAATTACATATACACCTGATATTTATTCTTTTTATCCAGACATAACCCGGCACCACCACAGGACTTGATCAACGGAAACCCTGTTAAAAAAACTCATGATCCAAAACAGGGCTTCATCAGCGACCCGGCACCAGCACCAGCAAACCAACGGCACCAGGCATATTGCCATAAGTTGAATATCATTGTTCGAACTAAATATTTTTATCATTTATTTTCAATGATATATACGAATATCTGCGCTTTCGGTTTGGACCGGACCAGCCCTTGCAAAGGGATAGAATATCCGTTATCAATTCCTATAGGAAATATTTTTACGATAGGTAGTGAAGACAATATGGCCGGCAGCAAAATAGAGGACCCAACGCGGCAGCCCGTCTCGTTTGATGCGTTGAAGGATCTGCTGGAAGCGGTCTTTTCGAAGGCCGGGGCCGCGCCAAATGTCGCCCGGATCCTCGCGGCCAATTGCGCAGGCTGCGAGCGTGATGGTGCGCTGTCCCACGGGATTTTCCGTATCCCGGGCTATTTGAAGTCGATTGAAAGTGGCTGGGTTGATCCGGCCGCAACGCCGGTGGTCGAGCTTGCCGGTGACAGTTTCATCCGCGTCGACGCCGCCAATGGCTTTGCCCAGCCCGCTGTCGCTGCAGCCATGCCACTGGTGATCGAAAAGGCCAGGCAGAATGGCGTTGCCCTGCTTGCGGTGCGCAATTCACATCATTTCAGCGCACTCTGGCCGGATGTCGAACCGTTTGCACAGGACGGCCTGCTGGCGCTTTCCATGGTCAACAGCTTCCCCTGTGCCGTTGCTTTCGGCGCACATGAGCCCGTTTTCGGCACCAACCCCATTTCCTTTGCGGCTCCCTGCGCGGGTTCAGAACCGATTGTCGCGGATCTGGCCACCAGCGCCATTGCCAATGGCGATGTGCAGATCGCTGCACGTGAGGGCAAGGCGCTGCCGCCGGATCACGGCGTTGACCGCAATGGCCAGCCGACCACCGACCCGAAGGCCGTGCTGGATGGCGGTGCTCTTTTGACCTTTGGTGGCTATAAGGGCGCCGCGATTTCGATGATGATCGAGCTTTTCTGCGCGGCACTGACGGGCGGAAAATTTTCCTTCGAGGTCGACTGGTCCGCCTATCCCGGCGCGGAAACACCGCATACCGGACAGCTGATCATCGTCATTGACCCCGATTCGGGCCGGTCTTCATCAAGCTTTGCAGCACGGGCGCGGCAATTTGTCGAACGGCTGGAAGCAGCAGGCGCATCACGCCTGCCCGGAGAACGACGCTATCGCAATCGCGAACAGTCTATTGAAAAGGGCATTCTCATAAGAAACACTGATCTTCAGCGGTTGAGGCAGCTTGCCGATGGAGAAGCGGTCGGAGCAATTCTGCCCTGACGGGCGGTCGTGAATTGCACTGCGAAACGGACCAGATCATGCGGTAGGCAGTCGCTTCGTTCCAAAAGGATGAGCCTGCGATGATCGGAAACGGAATTGAACAATGCGCAAGCGCAGGTTATTGCGGTGTGAAACGACAAGTTGAAAGGTCTTGATATGGGTGAAAACGGGGGGCAGGGTCGCAGGCATTCGAGGCATTCTGATCAGGCATTGGCCATGACGGTACGTCAGCTGCGTCAGGATGAGGGATTAAGCATGGCGGAACTGGCAGAGAAAAGCGGGCTCGCACCCTCTACGCTCTCGAAAATCGAGAACGGCCAGATGTCGCCGACCTATGAGACCATCCTGTCGCTCGCAGCCGGCCTTGGTGTCGACGTTTCCGAACTTTTCGCCCATAAGCCCAGTGCGCCGATCTCCGGCCGCCGCGCCATTACCCGTAAAGATGGCGGCGCGAAAATGGAAACACAGCACTATGAATATGAGCTGCTCTGTGCCGATATCGCCAACAAGAAGCTCGTCCCCCTGCTGACCAAGGTGAATGCCCGCTCGGTCGAGGAATTCGTCCCCTTCTCCACCCATGCAGGCGAGGAATTCATCTATGTTCTCGATGGCAGGCTGACCCTGTTCACAGAGCTCTACGCGCCTTCAGAACTGGAGGCCGGTGACAGCTGCTATTTCGACAGCATGATGGGCCACGCGCTGGTCAGTACATCGGAGCAGCCGGCAACCATCCTGTGGGTTTGCTCCAATGTCGTCAGCCCCTTGCGCGGCTGACAGCTTTCTGCCTCACACAGTTTCCGGCGAAAGCACGATCCGCCCGACGACCTGCCTCTGCTTCAATCGTGTAAGCGAGTCGCAAAGGCAGGACATTTCCCGACGCCAGACTGGCATCGCCTCAAGCCTTCCCTCGCGTGCCAGAGCGACCAGCGCCTCCAGCTCGCCCAGCGAGCCCGTATAGGTGCCGATCAGCGACAGCGCCTTGAACGGCAGGGTCGGCAGCGGCAGCGGGATACGCCCGCCCTGAAGGCCGATCAGCACGATCTTCGCACCCTTCATCACACTGTCGATGGCAAGGTTCATCGTTGCCGGAAGGCCGACCGTATCGAGCACACCATAAAGACTATCCTCGCTGGCTTCTCTCAAGGTTGCCGACACATCAACCGCATCCTGCGTATTGACGACGGCACTGGCGCCGAGTTCCTGCGCCACCGTCAACCTGTCATCAGACACATCGCAGACAATGATCTTCTCAAGCCCAAGCGCCTTTGCCACGGCCACCGCCATCAAACCAAGTCCCCCTGCCCCGATAATGGCGATGCTGCTTTCCGGCTTCACCGGCATCAATTGCCGGAGCGCGCTGAAAACGGTGAGCCCGGAACAGGCCAGCGTGCTTGCCCAGGCAGGATCGATACCGCCAATGTCAACGAGATAGCGGCCTTCCGGCACGATGACATGGCGCGCATAGCCGCCCTGCGCGAAAATGCCGAGCGTGCCCGGCGTTTCGCAATGGTTCTCAAACCCGGCACGACAGGATCGGCAGCGCCCGCAGCCGATCCACGGATAGACAAGACGCCGCGCACCGATGAGCGACGGATCGGCATCGGGTCCGGCGGCAACAACGCGACCAACGATCTCATGTCCCATGGTCAGCGGAATCGGCATGCTGCTTTCGGCGAAATCGATCCGCTCGCCATCACCCAAATCCTGATAGCCCTCCATGATATAAACATCCGAATGGCAGACACCGGCAAACTCGACCTCTAGAACGAGTTCGCGCCCTTCCGGCATACGCAGCTCATGGGTGACAGGTTCCGGCTCCGTGCCGTAGCAGCGCAGTTGATAGCTTTTTGTTTTCACGGTTTTCACCCTGTTCCTACAGCGCAACGCCAATGGATTTCACTTCGGTGTAAAGCAGGATCGCCTCACGCCCCTGTTCGCGGCCCCAGCCGGACTGTTTGAAGCCGCCAAAGGGCAGGGCCGGATCGATGACATGATGGGTGTTGATGCCGATCGTGCCAGCCTTCAGCCTGGCGGCCGTTCTGTGCGCACGGCTGACATCGCGGGTGAAGATGCTGCCGGCCAGGCCGTAAATCGTGTCATTTGCCTTTTTCAGCACAACATCGATACCATCATCATCAAAGGTCGATACAACCAGAACCGGCCCGAAAATTTCCTCGCGCACCACGGACATGTCCTCGGTGGTATCGGTGAGGATCGTCGGAGCGATGAAATAGCCCTCCTCGCCGACACGGCCGCCACCGCAATAAAGCGTGGCGCCTTCCTTCATGCCCGCAGCGATATAGGCTTTGACGCGTTCGAACTGCTCTTCGGAGACCAGGGGGCCAATCTGGGTTGCCGGATCAAGACCGACGCCCACGACGAGCGATTGCGCAAAGCTTTTCAGGCCCTCAAGAACCGTTTCGGCAATATCCTTGTGCAAATAGAGCCGCGTTCCGGCCGAGCAGGTCTGGCCCATATTGTAGAAAATGCCGTAACCGACGGCAGGGATGACAATATCCGGGTCAGCATCAGCAAAGACAATCATCGGCGATTTGCCGCCAAGTTCCAGCGAAACCTTCTTCAGATTGCCCCTTGCTGCATCAAGGATCTTGCGGCCAACCTCGGTTGAACCGGTAAAGGCGATCTTGTCGACATCCGGATGGGCGGCAAGCGCTGCACCGGCGGTTTCGCCATAGCCGGTCACGACATTGAGGACGCCCGGCGGGAAGCCCGCCTCTTCGGCAAGTTCGGCAAGCCGCAGTGCTGTCAGCGGTGTCTGCTCGGCCGGCTTCAGCACCACGGTGCAGCCGCAGGCAAGCGCCGGCGCGATTTTCCATACCGCCATCATCAGCGAGAAATTCCACGGCACGATCTGACCGCAAACGCCGACTGGCTGGCGCAGCGTATAGGCATGAAACGGAGCCCCGGCGGAAAGCTGGATCGTCTCGCCGCAGATCTTCGTGCTCCAGCCTGCCATATAGCGCAGCAGATCATAGCAGAAGGCAACATCGCCGTTGCGGGCGTCCCCCACCGGCTTGCCATTGTCAAGCGCCTCAAGCTCGGACAGTTCATCGGCATGTTCTTCCACCAGATCACCGAGTCTCCAGACCAGCTTTCCGCGCTGAGCCGGTGTCATCTCAGCCCATGGCCCCGCCTCAAAGGCCCGCCTTGCGGCGTGAACGGCGCGATCGATATCCTCCGCCTCCCCTGCCGGAACCGCGTCAAATTGCAGACCCGTTGCCGGGTCGACAACCGCAATCGTGCCGCCGCCTGCAGCTGGCTGCCATTGACCGTCAATATAGAGTTTCTTGTCCTGCGCGACGAAGCGGGCGGCAGCCGCGCCGAGCCGGTTGAGTGTGACCGGTTTCTTCATGATCGGATGTCTCTCTGATGACTGTTTTTGTCCGCCGCAAGCGTCGCGGCATGCAATGGGCCGCTGGCGAAACCCGCCAGCGGCATTGTTCAGGGCTTGAAGGAAAGTTCATTCGCCGTGATCAGCGTCACCGGGCCATCAAGGATCGGCTCGGCGATCGCGAAAAACCGCGCAACCGCCTCCGAACCATTATGCCGGTCCATCGCCTCACGGTCGGCAAAGCGTTCATAAGTGGTGAACACGCACGGATCTTCAGCATCCTGCGCAACGAAGAAGCCTCGAGTCGCCGGCTCATTATCCCGCACATGCCCGGCAACAGCGAGCAATGCGTCGCGCATTGTCGTCACGGCCTCTTTCCTGGCCCGGATGATCGCGGTGATGGTGATCATCAGAAGTGCTTCCAGTCACCGTCCGCCTCAAAGGCGCTGGCGGCCTGATAGATGGTCTTCTCGGCATAGTCCCGGCCGATCAGCATCAGGCCGACAGGCAGACCGTCGGACAAGCCGCAGGGAATGGACATGGCCGGATGGCCAGTCACATCGAAGGGGCACGTCGTCGCTGTCATCTCGAAAGCGCGGGTGATGATCTCTTCAAGCGGAGCATCCTTGCCCGGAAGCGGTGTCGCAACGCAGGGCAACGTCGGCATCAGCAGGAGGTCATAATCGCCGAAAACGCGGTCATAGGCTGCCTTGGCAGCAATCGCGATATTGCGGGCCTTGGCGTGATAGCGGCCACGATAATGCGAAAGCCCCCATTGACCGACAAGCATGGTCAGCTTCATCGTCTCAGACAGGTCATCCGCCTTTTCACGCCATGCCGAATGGGCATCCAGCAGGCCGACATCATAAAGTCCCTTCCAGTTGAAGCCCATCCCATTGCCGTGCATCATCTGGGCAACGAAGCCTTCGAGCGTGATCGGGTTCCAGGCGGCAAGGGCGATATTATGTTCCGGGATCGAGATCTCAGAGACCTCGGCACCGAGAGCAGCGAGACGATCGGCACCTGCACGAACCTTTTCATCGACGCCATCCTGAAGGTTCGCCACGGCAAACCCTTCCTTCAGCAGACCGATCTTGAGGCCCTTCACGCCCTTGCCGAGCGCTTCGGTATAGGCAGAGACCTGAGGTGCATACTGGCGCGGATCAAGCCCGTCGGCACCCGCCAGCACTTCGAGAAGCAACGCATTATCGGCAACATTTGCCGCGATCGGACCGGTATGGTCGATCGTGCTTTCGATCGGCATGACACCGGTATAGGGCACCAGGCCATGGGTCGGCTTCATGCCATATGTCCCGCAATAGGAAGACGGAATACGGATTGAGCCGCCCTGATCACCGCCGATCGCCATATCGACTTCACCTGCGGAAACCAACGCGGCGCTGCCGGAGGACGAGCCGCCAGCGGAATAGCCGTGACGATAGGGATTGTGAACCGGGCCCGGATCGGACGTGTGGCTGCCGCCGGAAAGGCAGAACTGCTCGCAGACGGCCTTGCCGGCAATGGTGGCGCCGGCATCAAGCATACGGGTGACAATGGTCGCATCAGCCACCGGAATAAAGCCTTCCAGCGTTGTCGAGCCATTCATCATCGGAACGCCGGCGAGCGCAACATTATCCTTCAGGACAACGGTTTTTCCGGCAAGCTTGCCGTCTGCCGCGCCCTTGACCTCGCTCCTGATCGCCCAGGCGCCATACTGGTTTTCATCCGGCGACGGCTTGGCGCCGGGGGTGCGGGGATAGGTGACCGGCGGTGTCGGGTTCGGCAGCGCGTCGATCACATCATAGGCATCCAGCATGCCGCCCATCAGCGACTGATATGCCGTCGCTTCTTCCAGCGACATTTTCATGTAAAGCTGCGATGCCAGTTCGACGACATCGGCAGGCGTTGGGCGAGTGATAGACATAGGTCATCCTTTCCTGTGAAGACAAGATTGCAAAAGAACGGTTTTTGGGTGCGTGGCGCTTGCCGGCGCGAAGTCCCGCAAGCGCGGCTTACTGCTAGATCAGCATGTCAAATGCTCCGGCATGGATCCGGTCCCGATCGAGTTCGCCGGTGATCCGGCCCTTCTGGATATTGAGCACGCGATCCGACAACGCGGTGATGAATTCCAGATTCTGCTCGACGACGATCAGCGACAGGCCCCAGCGATCTTTCAGCGCCAGAAGCGTTTCGATGATCTCCTCGATGATCGACGGCTGAATACCCTCGGTCGGCTCATCCAGCAGGATGAGACGCGGCTTTGTGCACAGGCATCGTGCCAGCGCCAGCAATTGCTGTTCACCGCCGGAAAGCGCGCCGCCGCGCCGATCAAGAAGCCGCTTCAGCCGGGGAAAGTCCTCCAGCACCGCATCGATGACGGAAAGGTCTTCTCTGGGAGCTGCGGCAAGGCCCATGCGCAGATTTTCCAGCACACTCAGCGCCGGAAAGATCTCGCGGCCCTGAGGCACAAGGCCCAGCCCGTTGCGGGCACGCTCGAAAGGCTTTGCCGCGGTAATATCGCGACCGCCAAACACCACCTTGCCGCCAGTTGCGGGCAAATGCCCCATCAGTGTCCGCATCAGCGTTGTCTTGCCCATGCCGTTATGGCCGAGAATACCGAGATATTCGCCCTGTCTCATGGTCAGGCTGACGCCCGCCAGGATCGGAATGCGCCCATAACCGGAGCGCAGGTCGGTGACGGTGAGAAAATCGCTCATGCGACCTCCTTTTTGCCAAGATAGACGTCACGCACACGCTGGTCGGCCAGCACACGCTCCACCGTATCCTCCATCAGCACACGGCCCTGATGAAAGACAGTGACGGTCTTGGCAATCTGCTTGATGAATTCCATATCGTGCTCGACGACGATGATGGCACGGGACTTGTTGATGTCGCGGATGATCTTCGCCGTCAGCGCCGTTTCCTCATCCGTCATGCCGGCGGCCGGTTCATCAAGCAGGATCAGCTCTGGCTCGCCGGCCAGCACCATGCCGATCTCCACCCACTGACGCTGACCATGGGACAGCGTATCGACCGTCTTGTCGGCCATGGCTTCAAGGCGGATCAGGCTCAAAACCTCGTCAACTGCCGAGACGAGCCTTGACGGAATGGCCTTGCGCCTCGCCGCAAGCCAGATGTTCTCGCGCACAGACAGCGCGTTGAAAACATTCGGCACCTGCGTCTTGATGCCGATTCCCATGCGGGCAATTTCATGCGGCAATTTTCCGGCAATGGGCTGTCCGCGAAAGGCGATCGTGCCGGAGGTCGGCTTCTGCTGGCCGGTCAGCGATTTGAAGAAGGTGCTCTTTCCCGCACCGTTCGGCCCGATCAGGCAGCGCAGTTCCATCTCCTCAAGCGTGAAGCTGATATCGTCATTGGCGACAACGCCGCCAAAGCGCATGGTCAGATGTTCGGTTTGCAGCAATGGTACAAGTTCAGACATGTCACTCCGCCCCCACCGGCTGACCGGACGCGGCCTGCAACTCCGGCTTGTTTCTCTTCAGCCGCCGCGCAACACCGATTGCCAGATCACGGATCGCCGGAACGATGCCCCTGGGCAGCAACAATACGAAGACGACAAGAATGGCACCGAGGATCAGGTTGGAATTGAAGACCTGCTGCGAACCGATTTTCGACACCAGATATTCAATCAGCACGGCGCCGACGATCGGGCCAAGCAGGGTTCCCATGCCGCCGACGGTGATCCAGATGATGATTTCCGCTGACAGCGACAGCGAGAAAATCGTCGGGCTGACAAAGGCGCCCCAGTTGACATAGAAAGCTCCGGCAAGCCCGGCAACGGCACCGCCGATGACGAAGGTTGCAAGCTTGATGGCGCGCGGATCGTAGCCCAGCAGCGAGGCGCGGGTTTCATTTTCGCGCACGGCGACGACGATCCGCCCGAACGTGCTGGCAAGCAGCGCCCGCAGGCCGACATAGATCACCAGAAGCGCGCCACCCGTTACCCACCAGGATTGTTCCAGCGTCAGCGGCGTGGCCGATGCGCCCGGCCAGTTGAAGGTGGGTACGGCCGGAATGCCGTTAAAGCCGCCGATCAGTGCATCGCCGATCCTGTACTGATCACCCGAGGTGGAATTGGTGATGTTGAACAGGATCAGCGTTACGGTGAGCGTGATCACGCCGAGATAGACATCGGAAATCCGACCGTAAAAGACGAAATAGCCAAGGATCAGTGCGAAGACCGAGGGAGCGGCAATGGCAAAGAAAAGCGCCGGTGTCGAATTCTGGAAATTGATCGCGGCAATCGCATAGGCATAGGCTCCAAGCCCGAAAAACGAGGTCTGTCCGAAGCACAATATGCCGCCAAAGCCCCAGATAAAGGCCAGGCTGAGGGCGAGAACCGCCATGCTGGCAAACAGTGTGAACTGCATCAGTGTGAAGATCTCGACCAGAGCCGGGGCGATGGCGATGGCGATGACTGCAAGCCCGATGACCGCTGCCTGAATGACAAAGCCCTTGCTGAAACGTGAGGTCACTAGAGCCTCCCTTTGAAGAACCGGCCGGAAATGCCCTGCGGCAGAAGGCGGATAAGAATGATCGCGGCAGTGAAGACGATGACCTCGCCATAGACGGGCGTGGTGAAATAAGCGCCAACCTGATTGATTGCGCCAAACAGTGCGGATGCGGAAACAGTGCCGGACAGGATCGATGCACCGCCGCCGACCACGGTCATGAAAGCCTTGGCGATATAGGCGCTACCCATCACCGGCGTGATGCCTGAAACGGGCGCCAGAAGCCCGCCGGCAAGCCCGGAGATCGCCGACCCGGCGGCGAAGGTTCCCATATAGACATAGGCCGGATTGACGCCGAGCGTGCTGGCCATGGCCGGGTTCTGCATGGTGGCCCGCGCGATGAGCCCGAGGCGGGTATAGCGCATGACCGCATAGACGATCGCCAGCAAGAGAAGCGCCATGAAAAACAGGAACAATGTGTAATAGCTGGACCGATATTCGCCGATGGAAAAGCCACCGAGCGGGGTTGGAATGCCCTTCTGTGTATTGCCGAAAATCGTGGTGACGACACCGATGATCAGAAGGCTCAGCCCCCAGGTGGCAAGCATGGAATCAACCAGCCGGCCATAGAGAAAACGGATCAGGCAGCGCTCGACGACAAGGCCGAACAGGCCGACGAAAAGGGGTGCAATGACCAGCATCGCAATCCAGACATTGACGCCAGCATTGGCAGAAATCACCGTGGCATAGGCACCGAGCATGATGAATTCACCATGCGCCAGATTGATGATTTTCATCATGCCGAAGATAACCGCCAGCCCGAGGCACAGGAGAAACAGAGATGAGGCCCCGTTGATGACGTCAAGCAGCAAAATCAGATAGATATCCATGACAAACCCTGTCTTGATGCAAAAAGAAAACGGGCCGGCAGGCTGGACCTGCCGGCAGTTGCGCATCAAAGGCTGATCACGTACTGCTTGTTGTCGTTGGGATTGTCGATCAGGTTGCAAACCTGTGCGGTATCGCTGGGAGCGACATCGGGGAAGGTTTCCAGCACGTTCCATTTGCGGTCGGAAACCTCGGCCAGATAGGCATTGCGGATGGTGTGGTGTGTGGCGTGGTCAATCGTCACCTTGCCCGTCGGGCCGTCAAAGGAAAGGCCGGATTCCAGCGCCTCGATCACCTTCATGCGATCGATATCGGCAGCCTTGCTGACAGCCTCGGCCCACAGATGAACGCCCTCATAAGTCGTTGCCGCCATTTCACTGATATAGGGTGAGCCCGGATGGGCTTCACGGATCTTCGCAACGAAGCTCTTGCTGGCCGGTGTATCGAGTTCCTCGAAATAGCCATAGCTGCCCATGATGCCATTGCTTTCAGCCGCATCGAGCGTTTCCGGCTCATTGACGAGGCCGAAAGTGGTTGACGCGATCGGGATCTCGTCCTTCATGCCGGCCGAGGTCCACTGACGATAGAAGGCCGTATGATTGCCGCCGACCAGTGCGGACAGGATCAGGTCGGGCTTGGCCGCCTGGATCTTGGAAATGGTCGGGCCGAAATTGGTCACATCAAGCGGGAAGAAATCGGTCGCGACGATTTCACCGCCATTGTCCTGGGCAAATTTGGTCATCCACTTGGCGGTGATCTGGCCGTAATTATAGTCGGCCGCCAGGATATAGGCCTTCTTGCCAGTCTTGTTCATCGCGTAGGGAACGAGCTTTTCAACCGTCTGGGCCGGTGTCGTGCCGGTGCAGAAAATATCGCGGTCGCAGACGCCGCCCTCATAGAGAACATTGTAGAAATAGAGCACCTTGAAGCGATCGAAGATCGGACGGATGGCTTCGCGCGAGGCCGAGGTGATGCCGCCATGAACCACGGCAACCTTGTCCTTCAGTGCTAGCTGCTGGGCATATTGCGAATAGAGCTGGATATTCGACTGGGTGTCATACTGCACGATTTCAATCGGACGGCCCAGAAGGCCGCCAGCGGCATTGATCT
This sequence comes from Martelella alba, assembly GCF_006516955.1. Taxonomy (GTDB): domain Bacteria; phylum Pseudomonadota; class Alphaproteobacteria; order Rhizobiales; family Rhizobiaceae; genus Martelella; species Martelella alba. Next base: position 201,774 of record NZ_VHLG01000003.1, on the reverse strand, counting down.
CGTTCACGGCAAGCTCAAGCGCATAAACCATGGGCTCACCCGATGCGGCCAGCGGACCGGACAGATCATGCAGGCTGCCAATCTTGATCGGCGCGTCGGCAGCAAAGGCCCGTCCATGGAGAATGGCCGGCGCCGCGAGAAGGGATGCGGAGGCGATCGCCGATTGCTGAAGAAGACGGCGGCGAGAAATTTTCATTGCGTTTGTTCCCCTGATTTTGTTTCAGTGAGAATACTTAAATATACAATATTTGAAAATTCAACTAAAAAATCCAGATGGATTCAAAATCCTGAAATCATAGCCATCCAGCTCGGCCAGATGAACGGGATGGCGACTTCCCACAGCCGGTCTTGCCTCGGCGCCACGCGCTGTTCGCGGCTGCGGTATCCGACCGAAATAGCGCTTCAGCGCGCGGATATCGAAGCTTTCCGCCTCCTGAACCATGGCGGCAAGGGAATAGATTCCCTCATAGCAGGACTGTCCGAAGGTATTGACCGGCGGCGGACTTTCGCCAAAGGCCATGTGATAACGCTCAAGAAAAGCGCCATTATTCGAGGAGCGGATGGAAGAGAAATAGGCCGAGGCGACGAGCATGTTTTCCGTCTCATCCTCGTTGAGGCCGTAGACGATCGTCTCGTCAATGGCCGAAGAAAATCGCAGCACCTTCGGCGCAAGTCCGGCCTCACAAAAGGCCCGGTTAAAGGTGATACTGTCCGAGCCGAGGAAATAGGGCAGCACCGCATCGGACCGCGTCGCCTTGATCTGCTCGATGATCCGGTCATAATCGGCAACGCCCACCGGCACGAATAATTCGCCGGTCACCATGCCGCCCATATCCCGGATCAATTTGCCCGCAATGCGCAGGCTGAAGCGCGGCCACACATAATCATTACCACAGAGGAAAAATCGCTTTGCGCCGCGCTGCCCGATGAGCCATTCCAGCGCCGGCCGCATCAATTCCTCTGCCGTCTCCCCGGTAGTCAGAACATCCGGCTCGGCGGCAAAACCCTCATATTGCGGCGTATAGACGAAAGGGACGCGGTTGTCGGTCAGGCGGGCGATCGAGGGCCTGGCATAGCTCGGTATCATGCCGACAATGCCATCGACGCCATGGCGAAAAATCGCATCTTCCGCAGCTTTCGCCCCCGTCGCGGCACTGGGGCCCGCATTGACAACCACCAGTTCCACATCCCGATGCAGGATTCCACTGTCGCGATTGATCTCATCGACCGCAAGGCGGGCACAGGCAACACCCGAAGGGGCCCACAAGCCAGCAGAGCCCTCCTGTGCGATGAGCAAACCGATCCTGATATTGCGCATCAACTCACCTCCGCCATGGACGAATGCCGTCCGACAGAGATCACACGCAATTCACATACCAGATCTATGATCATTGCAGTTACGTAAGCTTTTTCGCGTCATATTTGCTGCATTGCTCAATTTCAAAGCAGCATTCCGCTGCTGTGCATTTTTAATTTGCAGACCACCGGGGATATTGCTTGATTCAAAACGATATGAAATTATAGATCTCACAAATATTGAAAAATCAAATGAGATGGGGAGGCACATCGCTTTGCGCATACCTGACCTGATATGCAGCGTGAATCAGGCGCTCGAACGCAACGCCGAGACCCAGCTCAAACAGCACGCCCTGTCGATCGAGCAGTTCCGTGTCCTCACCGCCCTCAATGAGACAAATGGCATTTCCATGGGCGCGCTTGCGGCACGGATCAGCATGGATTCGCCAACGCTGACAAAGCTGATCGACCGGATGGTAAGCTCGGCCGATGTCTATCGCGGGCCGGATCCGCGCGACCGTCGCAAAGTGCTCGTTTTCATATCGAACAAGGGCCTGACGACCTATGAGGCGCTGGCCGATATTCATGACCAGCAGCAGCAAATGCTTCTCGATACACTGGGCGAACAGAAACTGGCCATGCTGGAACTGGCGCTCAACGATATCATCGAAGCAGCGAACACCGCCGCCTCGCCAGACAAGATTTCAGGTGATCTCGCCGCCCAGAAGCGCGCACGGATCGCGCGCCTTTCCTAAGAGGCGGGCCGCGCACGCACCAGCCTTCTTACTGGCGGCAGAAAAGAACGATAAGGCAGCCGCAGTCATGGCTGATGCTGCGCAATTGCTGGCGCGGCAACCTTCACCTGGCGATTTCAAGATGCGTGCAACGCCAGCGGCAGCCCTTCCTCCCGACAATCGACACGACCTGCAAAGAACAGCGCCGGCTGGATGCCGATAGGCACCTCCGCACCGCGCGGTGTTCACATGCCGCACAATTTCATCCATATATTGAACAAATATCGCAATATGAACATTTCACTGGAGGCTTTTGCCCAACCTTCCTAGGATCGCCCTATGGAAGGAGGATGATCCATGGACAAAACCTGCCCCTCGCTCCGCGCAGCCGTTGCGGAGATTTTTGACGGCGCGACGGTGATGATCGGCGGCTTTGGCGGCGCCGGCTCTCCCATTGAGCTTATTCATGCCCTGATCGACCACGGCGCACGCAACCTTACCGTCATCAACAACAATGCCGGAAACGGCCATGTGGGGCTCGCCGCCCTGATCGAACAGGATCGCGTGGCGAAAATGATCTGCTCATTCCCCCGCTCCTCCAACGCCACCGTGTTCAACGAGCGCTATCTTTCGGACCGGATTGCGCTCGAACTCGTACCGCAGGGCACGCTTGCCGAGCGCATCCGCGCTGGCGGCGCCGGCATCCCCGCTTTCTACACCCCGACAGGATTTGGCACTGAACTGGCCGAGGGCAAACCGGTCGCAGAATTCGACGGCCGCTCTTACGTTCAGGAACGCTGGCTGAAAGCCGATTTCGCCCTGATCAAGGCGGAAAGCGCGGACCTCCACGGCAATCTCACTTTTCGCATGGCAGCGCGCAATTTCGCGCCATTGATGGCGATGGCGGCGAACCGCACCATTGTCCAGGCCAGCCACATCGTGCCGCCGGGCGAAATCGATCCCGAACAGGTGATCACGCCGGGCATTTTTGTCGACACGGTGGTTCATGTTCCAGCCCCCGCCCAGGAAGAGGTTCTGACCCGAAAGGAGGCGCATTATCCATGACCGATATTGCAGCGATAAAGCTTTCCAACGCAAAGATCGCCTGGCGCGCGGCCCAGGACATTGCCGACGGAGCCTATGTCAATCTCGGCATTGGCTTTCCCGAAATGGTGGCCCGTTTTCAGCCCGAAGGACGGCAGGCGATTTTCCATACCGAAAACGGCGTGCTCGATTTCGGCAGCAGTCCACCGGAAGGCGAGGAAGACTGGGATCTGATCAATGCCGGCAAACGCGCTATCACGCTGAAGCCCGGCACCGCCTTTTTCCACCATGCCGACAGCTTCGCCATGGTGCGCGGCGGCCATCTCGATGTCGCGATCCTCGGCGCCTATGAGGTGGCGGAAAATGGCGACCTCGCCAACTGGTCTACCGGCAAGGGCGGCGTGCCCGCCGTCGGCGGCGCCATGGATCTGGTCCATGGGGCAAAGCGCGTCGCCGTGGTGATGGATCACGTCAGCAAGACCGGCGCGCCGAAGCTGGTCAAACGCTGTTCGCTGCCGCTGACCGGCATCGGCTGCGTCACCCGCATCTACACCTCGCTGGCAGTGATCGATATCGTCGACAGCCATTTCGTGCTGCGCGAAAAACTTGCCGCCCTCTCTCTTGATGCGCTGCAGGCGGTCACCGGCGCACCGCTCCACATCGACGGTGTGGTCGAAGATCTTGCCGTGGCGGAGGTTTAGGCGATGACGGATGTTTTTATCTGCGATTATATCCGCACGCCGATCGGCCGCTATGGCGGCGCGCTTTCTTCCGTTCGCGCCGATGATCTGGCGGCAATTCCGCTTGCCGCCCTGATGGCCCGCAATGACGGTGTCGACTGGGAAGCGATTGACGATGTGATCCTCGGCTGTGCCAATCAGGCCGGCGAGGACAACCGCAATGTCGCCCGCATGGCACTGCTTCTGGCAGGTCTTCCGCAATCCGTCTCCGGCACGACAATCAACCGGCTTTGCGGCTCAGGCATGGATGCGGTCATCACCGCCGCCCGTGCCATTGCCGCAGGCGAGGCGGAAATCATGCTGGCTGGCGGGGTTGAATCCATGTCGCGGGCGCCCTTCGTCACCGGCAAGGCTGAAACCGCCTTTTCACGCAAGGCCGAGATCTACGATACGACGATCGGCTGGCGCTTCGTCAACCCTTTGATGAAGACGCGTTACGGCGTCGATTCCATGCCGGAAACGGGCGAGAACGTTGCCGAGGACTTCAACATCAGCCGGGACGACCAGGACATCTTCGCCTTTTCATCGCAGATGAAGGCATGGACCGCGACCCAGAACGGCCGGCTTGCGCGGGAAATCACGCCCGTTTCCATTCCCCAGCGCAAAAGCGCGCCGCGTGTGATCGAGATTGACGAACATCTGCGACCCGAGACGACACCCGAGGCACTCGGCCAGCTGAAGACACCCTTCCGCGATAACGGCACGGTGACAGCCGGAAATGCGTCCGGCGTCAATGATGGTGCTGCAGCCCTGCTTCTCGCAAACGCGGATGCGGCACAAAAATACGGCCTCACACCGGTTGCCCGCGTGCTTGGCGGCACTGCGGCCGGGGTCGCCCCGCGGATCATGGGCTTTGGCCCGGCCATCTCGTCAAAGAAGCTGATGGCCCGGCTTGGCCTGCGTTCCGATGATTTTGCCGTGATCGAACTCAACGAGGCCTTCGCATCGCAGGCACTGGCCACATTGCGTGATCTCGGCATTGCCGATGACGACCCGCGGGTCAACAGAAATGGTGGCGCCATCGCGCTCGGCCACCCGCTCGGCATGTCAGGCGCACGGATCACCGGCACAGCGATGCTGGATCTCAAACCCGGCGAAAAGTCACTTTCCGCCATGTGTATCGGGGTCGGCCAGGGGATCTCGATCGCGCTTGAACGCGTTTAGCTGAACGACACAGTCCGAAGACGACCGGACTGTATCGGCAGCACCTCCGGCTGGTTCTGAGCGCGGTTCAGGCAGGCCGATCCGCTCTATCTTGCCGCAAAGCGTGATCGCCGCGGCAAGCGAGCGGCCGGTTGCCACCGTCATTTGCGGCAGGATCATCCATTCCAGGCTCCAGGCGGCACCGGAACGCTCCTGCTCGTGGACAAGCGCCTGATGCATGCCGGAAAGCTGCACGGCGTTGAAACGGGCGAGCGTCACCAGAAGCTCGGCCAGCACCGGATTGTTCTTCTCCGGCATGGCCGAGGACGAACCGCCGCCGACAAGCACGATCTCGTCAAAACCCTGCTGCGCCATCAGCGTGATATCCTGCCCCATCTTGCCAAGCGTCCCGGTGACAAGCGAGAGCGTGGCTGCATAGTCGGCAATACCGTCGCGCATGGCGTGCCAGGCCTTTGCCGTGGGCTCAAGACCCAGTGTTGACGCCATCGCTGCAACAACCCGGTCAGCCTTATCGCCGAGCGCCGCCCGATCGCCAACGGCACCGCCAATCTGCACGCGCTCCACCCGTTTCCGAAGCCTGTCCAACCGCTCGGCATGGTCGGCAAGCGGTAGCTGCCATGTCTTGAGCCTGTCACGGACAGAGATAATGCGCGCCGCCTGCATGCGTGTCCGTCCCATCATCGGCTTCGTGCCAAACCGACTATCGAGCCCGGCAAGCGCCGCTCTCAGCGTGGAGATCCGTTGCAGCAGAATACCGGTGACGCCCTTCAGCGTCAGAGCAAGGGCCGTGTCCACCACATCCTGCGAGGTTGCTCCCTTATGCACGGCTTCAGCGGGCGCAATTCTCTTCAGATACGTCACCAGCGTCGGCACGGGAACGCCGTCTTCGGCCATGCCGGCGCGCAGCTGGCAGGGTTCAATGGTCGTGGTTTCGATGATCCGGGCTGCCTTCTCGGCCGCCTGCCGATCGAACAGACCGGCTTGCCCCATCACCCGGCTCCATGCCGCCTCGAAGGCCAGCATATGGCCGAGCTGCCGCTCGCCCGACCAGAGATTTTCAATGGCCTGATCGCCGAAATAGCCTCCAAGCCAGGGATGGCTGAAAACCGAAACCGACATTATGCCACTCCTTTATCGCTTGAGGCCAAACCGGGCAGTACGCCATCATTGACGCCCTGCCCGCTATCGTCAGATATCGAGAAACACCGTTTCGTCTTCACCCTGCAGCCTGATGTCAAAGCGATACTGGCCGGGGCCGGTCTTTTTCGCAATCAGCGTCGGAACTCGGACCTTCAGCTCAATCGCGTTCAGCAGCGGGTCGGCGCTATTGTCCTCATCATCAAAATAGATGCGGGTATTGAGGCCGATATTGATACCGCGCGCGACAATCCAGAGCGAGATATGCGGCGCGGAACGCCTGCCGCCCCGCCCCGAAAACCCACCCGGCTTGACCGTACGCAGCGTATATTCGCCAGTCACGCCATCGGCTGCAAAGCGGCACAGGCCGGAAACCGCCGGATCAGCGCCCGGCTGGCCGGGAAACAGCCCGCCTGCATCCGGCTGCCAGCTTTCAAGCATCGCATCACGCAACGCCGTGCCCGTGCCATCGAAGACGGAGCCGCGGATTTCGATGATCTCGCCCTTTACGCCGTCGCCGATCGGACTGGTTCCGATCTCCTCGTCGTAAGCGCCAGCATTCCCCGCAAAGGTCGGCATGCAGCCGATATGGACGTAAGGCCCGGCGGTCTGCGACGGGGTTTCCGCCAGATTGCTCAGCGATTGCACCATCTCACATACCCTCCAGGCGGTTTTCGAACATGGTCTGGCGCCGTCCCCGCAACACGATATCAAATTTATAGGCCAGAAAATCGAGTGGCCGGGCCATGGTCATGTCAAGCGGCGCCACCAGGCGATCGAGATTGCTGCGCTCGCGGATCGTATTGGCGATCGGACAAAGCGCGATCAGCGGGTCACCCTCGAAATACATCTGAGTGATCAGCCGCTGGCCGAATGAATGGCCATAGACCGAGATATGGATATGCATCGGCCGCCAGTCATTGGCGCGGTTTGGCCATGGATAGGCACCGGGCCGGATCGTCAGGAACTGATACTGGCCCTGATCATCGGTAAGCGCGCGGCCGCAGCCGCCGAAATTCGGATCGAGCGGTGCAAAATAGGTATCCTTCACATGCCGATAGCGACCGCCGGCATTGGCCTGCCAGATCTCGATCAGCGTGTCGGGAACCGGACGCCCATGCTCATCAAGCACACGGCCGAAAACGAGGATACGCTCGCCCACGGCCGGGGCCGTGCCCTTCGACCAGTTGAGAATCAGGTTGTTGTCCAGCGCCCCGAAGCGGTTATGGCCAAAGACCGGCCCGGTCTCCTCCGATGGACCGCTTTCCAGCGACAGGAGCGGCAGGCTCGGCGAACGCGTCACCGAAGTCTTGTAGTCCGGCGCATAGGCCGGAGGGTGGACCGCGCGATTGCGTGGCACAAGAGCGCCGAGATCAGTCATTATCTTCCTCCTCCATCGCGGCAAAGGTTGCCTTTGCCAGTTTCAGCGCGTGGTTGGCGCGCGGCACGCCGGCATAGATCGCCACGTGCTGAAAGGCTTCCACCACATCCTGCGGACTCGCGCCGGTGCGGCGTGTCGCCCGGATGTGCATCGGGATTTCATCGAAATTGCCGGTCGCCGCCAGAAGGGCGAGTGTCAGCATGGAACGCTCGCGCCGGCTGATCGCATCCGAGGCCCAGACATTGCCCCAGGCACTTTCGGTAATCAGGGTCTGAAACGCATCGTCAAGCGGTGTCCTTGCCGCCTCGGCGCGCTCAACATGCGCGTCTCCCAGCACGGCACGGCGGACCCGCATGCCATTGGCATAACGGTTAGTCATGACTTTCTCCTCCGCATTCGTTTTGCCATGGAAACCTGGCCCAAAAAATTATATTTATCGGAAAAATACATAACCCATAGGTTAAGCATGATTGACCCCCGCATTCGCATGCGCCATCTGCGCTGCTTTCTCGAAACCGCCCGTGGCGGATCGCTGAGTGCTGCGGCAACCGCCCTTCATGTCAGCCAGCCGGCCGCATCGAAAACGATCAGGGAACTGGAGGACATCCTCAAAGTGACCCTGTTTGCGCGCAGTTCGCGCCGCCTGACGCTGACACCGGCGGGCAAGACATTTCAGCAGCATGTCGGCGCTGCCTTTATCGATCTCGGCCGGGCGGAAGATCTGGTGCGTGAACATCCGGTGCGGCGCACCAGGCTGATCATCGGCGCCCTGCCGACCGCTTCGACCGATCTGGTGCCACGCGCCGCCCTCAACCTTCACGACACGGCGCCGGAATGCATGCTGCGGGTAACAACCGGGCCGAACTGGCTGTTGCTGTCGCAGCTGCGCGAAGGGGCACTCGATATGGTCGTCGGCCGCATGGCAAGCGCCCAGGTGATGGAAGGCCTGTCCTTCCGCCCGCTGGCAAGCGAGCCGATCATCGCCGTCGTCCGGCCCGGCCATCCGCTCGCCGGAAAGGCACCCGATGCCACGGCCCTTGCCGCCTTCCCGCTGATGCTGCCGCCACCGGGCGCGGTGATCGCGCCGCTCGTCAGCGCCTATCTTCATTCCGTTGGCCTGACGCGGCCCGAACCAGCCTTCGAGAGCGTCAGCCTCTCTTTCGGCCGCCGCGTCGTGCTCTTGTCCGACACGGTCTGGTTCATTTCCGAAGGCGTCGTGCGCGATGAACTGTCGCGCGGCCTGCTCACGAAAATGGCCATTGAAGACAATCTTCTCAGTGGCCCGGTCGGCGTATCGATGCGGATGAACAGCACCGCAAGCCCCGAGCAGCGGCTGTTCCTCGAGGCGCTGGTCAGGGCGGCGGAGCACACCGGCCATCAATAGGCAAGCCCGATATAGTTTTCGGCGAGATCGCGCCTTGCCGTCTCGGAGCGCTGAAGATGCATGAAGGTCGCCTTGCGCATGGCGGCGGCAAATGTGTCCTCACCATCAAAGCGATGCAGCATCAGCGTCATCTGCCAGCTGAAGCGCATGGCGTTCCAGATCCGGGCAAGCGCGCGCGCCGAATAGGCATCGATGCCCCTGCAGTCCCGATGCTTAAGCGCCGAAACCAGAGCCTCCGAGAGATAATAGACGTCAGAGACAGCAAGGTTCAGCCCCTTGGCACCCGTTGGCGGGACGATATGAGCGGCATCGCCCACCAGAAACAGGTTCCCGTAGCGCAAAGGTTCCGACACGAAAGAGCGCAATGGCGCGATGCTTTTTTCAATGGATGGACCGGTAACCAGCTCTTTCGCCGTTTCCGCCGGGAGCCGCCGTTTCAGCTCGTCCCAGAAGGCCGCATCGCTCCAGTCGTCCGGCCGGTCGGCAAGCGGAACCTGGATATAATAGCGGCTCAGCGTCTGGCCGCGCATCGACGCCAGCGCGAAGCCACGCTCGGATCCGGCATAGATCAGTTCCTCATGGGCCGGCGGCGTATGCGCCAGCAGGCCAAGCCAGCCAAAAGGATAGACCCGCTCGAATTCACGGCGTTTTGCCGCCGGGATCACCTGCCGCGACACGCCATGGAAACCATCACAGCCTGCGATAAAGGCACATTCAAGCCGACGCCGTTCCCCCTCCACAGTGAAGCTGACCGCCGGGCGTGACGACAGCATGTCTTCGATGACAACATCCTCGACACCATGAAAGATCGGCGTGCCAATCGCATCCTGGGCCTCATAAAGGTCGGCGGTAATCTCCGTCTGGCCATAGACCATGACCCTGCGGCCGGTGAGTTCCTCGAAATCGATCCTGACGGCAAGTTCGTCATCTGACAGAACACAGCCATCATGGGGCATGCCCTCGCGATCCATGCGTGTGCCGACACCCGCCGCCCGGAAAAGTTCAACCGCCCCCCATTCGATGATGCCGGCACGGATGCGCGACAGAACATGGGCGCGCGACGACCGCTCCAGAATGACGGTCGATATGCCATTGCGGTTTAAGATCTGTGACAGCAGCAGGCCGGACGGTCCGCCGCCGATGATAGCGACTTCGGTTTTCATGAAAGTCTCCTCCCTTTCATGCATGTCTCTCCCTTACGGGAAAATATGTTATTCCAATAACTGTTCATTGACAAAACAATTAATTCACCCTCTAATCTCAAATTGAGGAGACCGGGAGGAGATATGCAGATCGAAGGCAGCGTGGCACTTGTCACCGGCGCCGGAAGCGGACTTGGTGCGACCACCGCGTCAAGGCTTGCAGCAAAAGGCGCGAAAATAATCGCAATCGACCTGTCAGCCAATGCAGCAGAGAAGACGGCTGAGGCAACAGGCGGGATAGGCTTTGCCGCTGACGTGGCCGACAGCGCCCGGATTGAGGCAATTGTTGCGGAGTCCAGTTCGGCCCTTGGCGTGCCGCGCATTGTCGTGTCCTGCGCCGGGATTGGCACGGCAAGCCGTATCCTGCCGCGCGATGGTGCTCTGACGGTCGCGCCATTTGAACAGGCTGTGCGGGTCAATCTGATCGGCACCTATACGGTGATGAATATCTGTGCCCGGGCGATGGCAGCGGCGGAAACAATCGATGAGGATGGCGCGCGCGGCGTGATCATCAACACAGCCTCCGTTGCCTATGAGGATGGGCAGATCGGCCAGGCCGCCTATGCCGCTTCAAAGGGCGGTGTGGCTTCCATGACCCTGCCGGCGGCGCGCGAACTGGCCCGTTTCGGCATCCGGGTGATGACGATAGCGCCGGGCCTGTTCGAGACCCGAATGAGCGCCGGATTGCCAGACGATATCCGCGCGGAGATCCTGAAATCCGTGCCCTTTCCCTCGCGCATGGGGCTGCCGGACGAATATGCCCGGCTTGTCGAGCAGATCATCGACAATCCGATGCTGAACGGCTCGGTGATCCGGCTGGATGCTGCGGCCCGCATGCCGCCGAAATGAAACGGAATGAAAAGAGAAGCGGACATGGAAACATCCGACACACTGAAGATCGAGATTGACGGGCCGGTAGCGACCCTGACGATGAACCGTCCGGAAAAGCGCAACGCCATGTGCGATACGCTACTCGAAGCGCTTGACCGGTTCTTTTCGGCCCCGCCGAAAGCGGTGCGGGTGGTGATCCTGACGGGGGCCGGAGGTCATTATTGCTCCGGGCTCGATCTTTCCGAACATGTTGCGCGTGATGCCGAAACGACCATGTATCACTCCCGCAACTGGCACCGGGTGATGGAACTGATCCAGTTTTCCGGCCTGCCGGTGGTCTCGGCCATGTTTGGCGCAGTGATCGGCGGCGGGCTGGAGCTGGCCTCGGCCACCCATGTCCGCATTGCCGAACCCTCGACGATTTTCCAGCTGCCGGAAGGCATGCGCGGCATCTTTGTCGGCGGCGGCGCAACCGTCGGCGTCGGCCGCATTCTCGGCGCCGACCGGATGCGCGAAATGATGCTGACGGGCCGCAAATATGGCGCGGAGGACGGTCTGCGCCTCGGCCTGACCCATTACAGCGTCGGCGATGGCGAGGCGATGGACCTGGCCCGCAAACTCGCTGGCAGGATCGCCCGAAATGCCGGGCTCTCGAATTACATGATGATCCAGGCGATCAGCCGGATCTCCGATATGTCGCGCGCGGACGGGCTTTTCACCGAAAGCCTCTGCGCTGCCCTTTCCCAGACGAGCGCTGATGCCGAGGAGGGCCTCAACGCATTTCTGGAAAAACGCGCACCGGTCTTTCGTTAGGCCGATCCGCAAGCCCGGCCTAGAGGAGAGGCCGGGACGCATGCCCGCTGCAGCAGATGGAGACGCGCTTTGCCTGTCATCCAAAAGACTGCGCGGATTCGACATGCCGAAGTCCCTGTTTTGCCCGGGCGGGCAGCGGAGGTTTCGGATCAACCGGTTCTGGGAGGAGTACCGACATGACGAACAGCATGAAAATGACGCGCCGCACGGCGCTTGCAGCCCTGGGCGCGACGCTTGCAGCGCCCGCCTTTCTGCGCCAGGCCCATGCGGCTGAGGTGACACTGAAACTGCATCACTTTTTGCCGGCCGTGGCGCCAATCCAGAAGAATTTCTTCGAGATCTGGGCTGCTGAACTCGCCGATGCATCGGGGGGCGCGATCGAAGTGCAGATCTATCCCTCGATGCAGCTTGGCGGCGCCCCGCCCCAGCTTGCCGATCAGGCGCGCCAGGGCATTGTCGACATTGCCTGGACGCTACCGGTCTATACACCCGACCGCTATCCGGTGGCAGAAACGTTGGCCCTGCCCTTCATGGTGACGGATGCGGCCAAGACATCGGTGGTCATGGATCAGTTGATGCGTGAGTTCGGCATGGCCGAATACAAGGGCATGACGCCGCTCGCCTTCCACACCCATGCCGGCGGCAAGCTGCACACGCGTGAAACGCCGATCCTGTCCAAGGCCGATATGGCAGGGCGGAAACTGCGCGCACCCAACCAGTCCACCGGCGCTCTTCTGACCGAGCTTGGCGCCGATGTCGTCTTCTTCCCGGTCACGGAGATGGTGGTCGGGCTTTCCAATGGCGTGATTGACGGTTGCTGCCTGCCCTATGAGGTGGTCCCGGCCTTCAAGCTGCAGGAGCTGACCGATTTCTCTGCCGCCCCCGCCCCCGCGGCCCGCGGCCTTTACACCAACACCTTTGCCCTGGTGATGAACGAGCGGCGCTATGAGGGGCTGTCCGATGATCTGCGCAAGGTGATCGACGATCATTCCGGCCCGGCGCTTTCGAAACGCATGGGCGAGAACTTCGATCAGTTCGAGGCCGCCGGCAAGGCTGTGGTGGAGGCGAATGGCAATACGATTGTCGAGATCCCGAGTGAGGAAATCGAGATGTGGCGCGCGGCATCCGAACCGATCGTCACCGCCTGGCAGAAGAAGCTCGATGACAAGGGCTATGACGGCGCGGCGATTTTGAAGCGTGCCAATGAACTGCTGGATCAGGGCTGAACAATGGCTGAGACCAGACCAGCCGATATGAAGGCGGCGGGGGCTGACACCCCCCGCTTCCTCTGGCTCTACCGGCTCAGCCTTGTTTCGGCGGGCCTTGGCGGCTTTGCCGCCTTCGCCGCTGCAATCATGGTTTCCATCTCGGTTCTGCTGCGCGCGCTCGGACTTGGCGGCATACGCGGCGATTTCGAGGCCATGCAGCTCGTCTGCGCCGCCTGTGCGTCACTGTTTCTGCCGCTGTGCCAGTACAGCAAGGGCCATGTGATGGTGGATCTGTTCACTGCATGGATGCCCACACGTGGCCAGCGCCGCCTGGATGGGCTCTGGACGCTGCTGTTTGCGCTCGCCTGGGCCATCTTGAGCTGGCGGCTCTTCCACGGCATGCAGACCATGCTCGATTATGGCGACAGAACCATGCTGTTGAATTTCCCGGTCTGGATGATCTATCTGCCAGCCGTCATCGGAACCGGCCTTTCAGCGATCATCGCACTTTCGACCGGGATTGACGATCTGCGCGCGCGCCAGCCGGTCTCACAGATGACGGAGGTGTCGTGATGACACCGATGGTGATTGCCATATTGATGATTGCCGTGCTGCTGGCGTTGATCTTCCTGCGCATGCCGATCGCGCTTGCCATGGGCGGGGTCGGAGCCGTCGGCTACATGCTGCTGTCGACGCCGCAAAGCCTGCTTTTTTACATCGATACCGCCTGGGTCGACAAGTTCACGTCCTATGAGCTTGCGATCGTGCCGCTTTTTATCCTGATGGGCCATATCGCCACCCGTTCCGGCATTTCGGCGCGACTGTTTTCCGCCTCCAATGCCTGGGTCGGCCATTTCCGCGGCGGGCTCGCAATGGCGGCCGTTGCCGGTTGCGCCATGTTCGGCTCGATCTCGGGATCGTCGCTGGCGACTGCCTCGACCATGGCCCGCGTCGCCCTGCCGGAAATGCGCCGCCATGGCTATGCCGGGGCGCTCTCGGCCGGATCACTGGCGGCCGGCGGCACGCTCGGCATCCTGATCCCGCCTTCGGTCGTGCTGATCATCTATGCGCTCCTGACCGAGCAGAACATCGTCAAACTGTTTCTGGCGGCCACCATTCCCGCAACGCTGGCCGTGATCGGCTTTTTTATCGCCATTGCCATTTATGTCCGGCTTTTCCCCGATCAGGGACCCGATCATGCCCCGATCCCCTTCCGGCAGCGCATTCGCGCAACGCTCGGCATCTGGCACATCGTCGGCATCTTCGTCGTCGTGCTGGGCGGCATTTATGGCGGCTTCTTCACGCCGGCAGAGGGCGCATCCATCGGCGTCGTGCTGACGCTGATCGTCGGTGTCGCAACCGGCGGCCTCGGCTTTCGCGATATTGTCGGCTCGCTAATCGATACGGCGGCATCCTCGGCGATGATCTTCGCCATCGTCTTTGGCGCCGATATCTTCAATGTCGCGCTCGCGCTCAGCCGCATGCCGACAGACGTCGCTGCATGGTTCGGCACGGCAGGCCTCTCCCCCATGGCGGTGATGCTGGCGATCGTGGTCTTCTACCTGATCATGGGCTGCGTCATGGACAGCCTGTCGATGATCCTGCTGACGGTTCCGGTGTTCTTCCCGACCATCATGGCGCTCGATTTCGGCATGACGCCGGAACATACAGCACTCTGGTTCGGCATCATCACACTGGTGGTGGTGGAGGTCGGCATGATCACGCCGCCGGTCGGCATGAACCTTTTCGTCATTTCATCCATGGCGAAACACATCCCCCTGCGCTCCATTTTCATCGGCACGGTGCCCTTTATCCTGTCGGAGATGCTGCGCATCATCCTATTGATCAGCGTCCCGGCGCTCAGCTACTGGCTGGTGGATCTGGTCGCACGATAGAAAGAGGAAAGCGAAACGATGAGCGAGAGTGCAAAGATGAAAACCACGCAGCAGGACAGCGCCACAGGGCCCAGCGATGACATTCTGCGCGAATTCATCGGCTACAACATGAAGCGCGCCTTCCTGCTGATCCGTGACGATATGCGCCGTGTGCTGGAGCCGCTTGGCCTCAAGATCATGGATTTTTCCGTCCTGTCCGTCGTTGTCGAAAATCCGGATATCTCGCAAACCCAGCTGAGCCAGGTTCTGAAACTGGAACGCTCCGGCATGGTCGTGCTTGTCGATGCGCTGGAAGATGCCGAGCTGATTTCGCGCAACCGCGTTCCCGGCGACCGCCGCACCTATGCGCTGCGGGCCACACCGAAGGGCCGGCGCCTGTTTGAAAAAGCCCGGCAAACCGTGCGCGACCATGAAACGGCACTCTTTGCCGGAACGCTTGACGAGAATGAACAGGATTTGCTGCGCGATCTTTTGCGCCGCATTGGCACTGGCCCCTGAGCAGCTTCAGGGCAGTTCAGACCATCTGCTGAAAGACCATGAAAGGCAATCCGGGGAGGGATTGCCCGGGAGGAGAAACCCATGGAAGTTCTTGCCAAAGAGCTGACACTCATCGCGCATTCGGTCAATCTTGAGACAAGGGCCGACGGGGCGTTGCTGGCCACATCCAATGTGCCGCTGAACCCGGTTGTCGCCCATACCGGTATCTGGCTTGATCACTGGGCAAAAACAGCACCGTCGCGCGTGTTTCTGGCAGAACGTGCTGGCGCCGGCTGGCGCGAACATGGCTATGGCGAAATCAGCGACATGGTGCGCGCGGTCGCCAGCGCCCTTGTGGGCCGTGGCTACGGGCCGGAGCGGCCGATCCTGATCATGTCCGGCAATGGCGTCGACCACGCCATCCTGTCCTTCGCCGCCCAATATGCCGGCATTCCGACAGCACCGCTTGCCGAACAATATTCGCTGATCGAGGAGGCTCATGGGCGGCTTGCCTATGCGATTGGCAAATTGCGCCCGGCGCTTGCCTTTGTCGATGATGCAGCACGATACGCAAAGGCGCTGTCGCGACCGGAATTCGACGATATCGACATTATCGCCGTCAGCACAGAGGGTGCGCCGCGTCCGGTCATTGCCTTCTCCGATCTTTTGCAAGGGGATGCCGGTGTCGATCTCGACGCCGTTCACGCCGGTGTCGGCCCGGACACGCTTGCCAAGCTGCTCTTCACCTCGGGCTCGACCTCGAACCCCAAGGCGGTGATGACGACGCAGAAGATGATGTGCGCCAATCAGAGCCAGATGGCCTCCGTGCTGCCCTTCATCAAGGAACGCCCGCCGGTCATCTGCGACTGGCTGCCCTGGAACCACGTCTTCGGTGGCTCGCATAATGTCAACATGATGCTGGCCCATGGCGGCTCGCTTTATATCGATCACGGCAAGCCGACGGCAAAGGCCTTTCCGACCTCGATCGAAAACATCAAGATGCATCCCGGCAATCTGGCCTTCAATGTGCCGGTCGGCTTTTCCATGCTGGTGCATGCCATGGAAAGCGATCTTGCGCTGCGCCGCGCCTATTTCGGCGATCTTGACATGATCTTCTATGCGGGCGCCTCGCTGCCGCAGGATATATGGACGCGGCTGGAGGATATGGCGATGGAGGTTCAGGGCCGGTTGCCGCTAATGATCTCCTCATGGGGCATGACAGAAACCGCGCCCGCAACCATCATGCTGCATGAGCAGATCGGCCGCTCCGGCGTCATCGGCGTGCCACTGCCGGGCACCGAGATCAAGCTTCTGCCCGATGACGAAATGCGTTGCGAGCTCCGGGTCAAGGGAATCAACATCATGCCCGGCTATCTCGATGACCCACAAAAGACCGCGGAAGCCTTTGACGAGGAAGGTTTCATGATCACCGGCGATGCGGTGCGTTTCGTTGCCGCCGACGATCCGGACCGGGGCCTCGTCTTTGACGGCCGCGTCTCGGAGGATTTCAAACTCATGACCGGCACCTGGGTGCAGGCAGGAACCCTGCGGCTGGAAGCGCTCGACGTGCTGCGCGGTCTGGTGCGCGATCTGGTCGTCTGCGGCCATGATCGCGGTGAGGTCGGCCTGTTCATCTTCCCCGATCCCGCAATGGTCCATGATGGCAACACCTCTGAAGGTGCAGTGATTGACGAACATCTTCAGGCCGCCATCCACTGGGAATTAAGGCTTCTGGTGCGCAGGGCCACGGGTTCGGCCCGACGTATTGCCCGCGCCATCATCCTCGCCGAGCCGCCGAGCCTGAAGGACGGTGAGATCACCGACAAGGGTTCCCTCAATATCCGCCGGATCATCACCCGCCGTCACGATCTTCTCGAACGGCTTTATGACAACCAGGATCCGGCACTCATCCGCGTATAAAGGCTTTTCCCATGGTCGATTTTTCCAAGGTCCGCGCCATCGATTTCCACACCCATGCAGAAGAGCCCTGCGGCTGCCATGCCGATGATGGCTATGATGATCTGCAGACCTCGATGGCGAAATATTTCAACGCCCCCTGGGCGCATCCGCCAACCATTCCCGAGACCGCTGCCCATTACCGTGAAATGAACATTGCCGCCGTGATCTTCCCGGTCGACAGCGAGCGTGAAACGGGCTTTCGCCGCTATTCCAACTATGAAGTGGCAGAGGCTTGCGCGAAGGAGTCCGACATCCTCATTCCCTTCGCCTCGATCGATCCCGCCAAGGGAAAGCTCGGTGCCCGAGAGGCACGCGATCTCGTTGAAAATCACGGTATTCAGGGTTTCAAGTTTCACCCCACCATGCAGGGTTTTTACCCCAATGACCGCATGGCCTATCCGCTATACGAGGCGATTGCCGAAACCGGCAAACCGGCACTGTTTCACACCGGACAGACCGGCGTCGGTTCCGGCATGCGCGGCGGCAACGGCATGCGGCTGAAATATTCCGATCCGATGTATATCGATGATATCGCTGTCGATTTCCCCGACATGCCGATCATCCTCGCACATCCCTCCTTCCCCTGGCAGGAGGAATCGCTGTCCGTCGCCACCCACAAGCCGAATGTCTATATCGACCTGTCGGGATGGTCGCCGAAATACTTCCCCGAAATCCTCGTGCGTTATGCCAACACGCTGTTGAAGAAGAAGATGCTGTTCGGTTCCGACTGGCCGATGATCGCACCCGAAAAATGGCTCGACGCCTTCGACAAGGCGCCGTTTCGCGATGAGGTGAGACCGCTGATCCTGAAGGAAAACGCCATGCGGCTGCTCGGCATGGAGGTTTGATGTGATCCCCTTTGCCGCCCCCGTCGAGGATATCCTGTTCTCACTTGTCAATATCGCCGATGCCGGCCGCCTGCCCGATTTCGACGCGGAGACGACCAGCGAAATTCTCGCCCATTTCGCCGCCTTTGCCGAAGGCGTGATCGCGCCGCTCAATGCCGGTGGCGATGCCGAAGGCTGCCATTTCGAAGGCGGGCGCGTGCGCATGCCGGCAGGCTTTGCCGCCGCCTATCGCGACCTGGCCGAGGCCGGCTGGCAGGGGCTTTCAGTGCCTGAATCTTATGGCGGCATGGGGCTTTCCCCGGCGATTGCAGCGGGGATTTCCGAGATCTTTTCCGGTGCCAATCACGCGCTGCAGATGATCTGCAATCTGGTACCAGGCGCCATTGAAACGCTCCTCCATTTCGGCAGTGACGGGCAGAAGGAAAAGTGGATCCCTTCCCTTGCCGATGGTTCGACGCTTGCCACCATGTGCCTGACGGAACCGGGCGCGGGCTCGGACCTGTCGCGCATCCGCACCATCGCGCTCCGTGATGGCACAGGCTACAAACTAACCGGAGAGAAGATCTTCATCTCCGGTGGCGATCAGGATATGAGCGACAATATCCTGCATCTGGTGCTGGCACGCACCGGCGATGCCGCTGCCGGCGTGAAAGGGCTTTCGCTGTTTCTGACAGACCGTGCAACCGCCGGAGAGACGCTCAGCATCACCCGCATCGAGGAAAAGCTCGGCCTCCACGCCTCTCCCACCTGTCAGATGAGTTTTGCCGACACGCCGGCTGAACGGATCGGCGCGGAGGGCGACGGGCTGAAGGCGATGTTCACCGTCATGAACCACGCCCGCATCGATGTGGCGCTTCAGGGCGTTGCCCATGCGGCGCACGCCTTCCACATCGCCAGCACCTATGCTGGTGAACGCCAGCAGGGGCGAAAAGCGGATGGTTCAGCCGCCCTTTTGAACGACCACCCCGATATCCAACGCATGCTTTGCGAACAAAGGGCGCTGACGCTCGGTAGCCGGGCGATCGCCCATCTGGCACTGGTGGAATCTTGCCTTGGTGAAAACCCGGCGCTTGCCGATTTCCTCACGCCCATCGCCAAGCTCTTTGCGACGGAAGCGGGCATTCGCGCCGCCGATCTCGGCATTCAGATACTCGGCGGCTATGGCTATCTCACCGAATATGGCCTGAGCCAGATCTGGCGCGATGCCCGCATCACCGCCATCTATGAAGGTGCCAACGGCATTCACGCCCTGACGACCGCCACACGCAGCCTCACCCATCAAGGCGGCCTTGGTGCCGACCAGTTCGCCAGCCTCGTTGCCCGGCTGTCGCAGGGAGATAGCGCTATTACCGCGCTGCTGGATGGCTGGAGCCGCTGGCGGCAGCGGCTGGTGACATGTGATGATCCGCGCCCGCAGGCGCATGATTTTGCCACCGCAACGGCGGCAATTCTCTATCGCGCAATCTGGTGCAGGATCGCGGCTGCAGCCAATGGCAGGGCTGATGCGGACGAAATGAAAGACCTGAAGGAGCGGGTTCTCGCCGCCCCCTTCCCTGCCATCATGCCCTGAACTTTCTTCACGCCAGCGGCATGCCTTTCGGTCGCATCAGCCGCTTCTGCGCGGCGATGCGGAAAGGCGCATTGGGCCCGCCGAAACCCCGATAACCGGGTTCGCGCTGAACAATTTCAAAGAACAGCCCACCCGGCACCGAGCGGCTGTAGCACTGGAAGAAGGCACCACCGGCATCACGATCATAAAGCACATTCATCGCCTGAAGCCGGGCGAGAAGACCGGGTGGAAAATCAAACCGCGCGGCCAGATCATCATAATAATTCGGCGAGATCGGCAGCGGGGCAAACCCCTTTTTCGCGAGATTTTCCAGCGTCGCGAAAATATCTTCGGTCGACAGTGCGATATGCTGAACCGATGCACCGAAGGTTTCGGTGAGGAAATTGCCGGCCAGCGTGCGATGGCTGTCGGCGCCATTGAGCGTCACCCTGAGGGCACCATCGGCGCTTTCCACCACCTGGCTGCGCACCAGCCCGTTCGGATCAATAACATCGACAATCGGCGACTTATCCATATCGAACAGCGTCGTGTAAAACAGGGTCAGGCTGAGCATATCGTCATAACTCATGGTTTGCGCCATGTGATCGACCGCGATCAAATCATCGGCCGGCGTCTCACCTGTCGGCAAAAACTCGGTTTCCCAGACCTTGTCGCGCCCCGATAGGGAGCTGACGAAGTGGATGACGCTGCCTGAGAGCCCGCGAATGGCGGGAATCTCCATCTCGCCCGGCCCCGACGGCTGACTGAAACTTTCTGCACCCAGCGCCACGGCACGGGCAACGGCATCCGCTTCGGACGGCACTTTGAGACCGATGTCACAAACCGTGGTTCCACGCACCCGGTAGGTCGTATCGGCATGGCCCTCGGTCTCTCCGTTCAGAACGATGCGGATATCGCCCTGCTGGAAGACCGTTACCGCCTTGTTGCGATGCCGGGCTGTCGCGACAAAGCCCATGGCAACGAGCGCCTTTGCAAGGGTTTCGGCTTCCGGGCCACGGGTCGCGAACTCGATAAAGGATACGCCTTCGGGACGGATCGGCGGCGGCATGTCTGCAAGATCGATCGCCAGTGACGGTTCGGCGCGGCGCACATCATCCATCAGCGCGACCAGCGAGCGATAGCCATCGCGGGCAATATTTTCGGCAGAGCCGCCGCGAAACTGATCGTTGAAGATTTCCAGGCTGATCGGCCCCGCATAGCCGGTCGCCATCACCGCCCGCATGAAACGTGTGACATCCAGATCCCCCTCACCCGGCATGTTGCGGAAATGACGCGACCAGTAGAGGAGATCCATGTCGATGGCCGGCGCATCGGCCAGCTGCACAAAGAAAATCCGGTCTCCGGGGATGGCGCGGATCGTCTCGGGATCGATCTTGCGGCTCAGCGTGTGAAAACTGTCAAGGATCAGCCCAACCGCCGGATTATCGGCCCGGCGCACGATCTCCCAGGCATCGCGATGATCAAAAACATGCCGCCCCCAGGCCAGCGCCTCATAGCCGATCTTCAGGCCCCGCGCTGCCGCCCGTTCGCCAAGCGCTGCCAGATCGGCGGCCGCCCGGTCGACGCCGCCAAGCGCCTGGGGATGGACCGAAGAACAGATCAGGATGAGATCGGTCCCCAGCTCCTGCATCAGGTCAAACTTCCGCTCGGCGCGGTCAAAGGCCTTGGCGCGCAATGGCTCCGGCAGCCCTTCGAAATCGCGGAAAGGCTGAAACAGGGTGATCGTCAGACCATGATCACGCACCATCCTGCCGATCTCGCGCGGACTTGTGACATCGGCCAAAAAATCCTGCTCGAAAATCTCGATCCCGTCATAACCGGCAGCGGCTATCGCCGTGAGCTTGTCGGTGAGCGTGCCGGAAATCGAAACGGTGGCAATCGACATCTTCATGATCTTACCCCTGATATCCGAGAAGGCGTGGCAGGAAGAGAACGAAATCGGGCGAGAAGGTGATGATGCCGAGCGCCACGATCAGCGCGATGATAAATGGCACCACATCGCGAATGATCGCGCCGAGCGGCTCCTTGGTGATATTGGCTGTGACGAAAAGAAGTAATCCATAAGGCGGCGTGATCAGGCCGATCATGGTGTTGACGATGACGATAACGCCGAAATGGACGAGATCAATGCCCATGGCCTGCACGGTCGGGATCAGGATCGGCACGATGATCAGCAGGATCGCGCCGCCCTCCAGAAACATGCCGAGCATCAGCAGCAGGACATTGATGGCAATCAGGAAACCGACCTGCGAGAAATGATAGTGCGCGATGAAGGCCGAGATCGTATCCGGCAGGTTCTCCCGGGTGATGACGTAATTGAAGGTGATGGCGCCGGCGACGAGCACGCCGACTGAAGCGGTCGATTTCGCCGAGCCGAGAAGCGCATAATAGAAGTCGCCAAACCGGACCGAGCGATAGACAACCACCGAGACGAACAGCGCGTAGAAGGCGGCGACCGCTGCGGCTTCTGTCGGCGTGGTAATACCGCCATAGATCCCGCCCAGAAGAATGATCGGCAGCATCAGCGCCGGCAATGCCCGCCAGGTGATGCCCGGCAGCTTCCTGATCGGCACGACCTCATCGACCGGGAAATTGCGACGGCGGGCAATGGTGAAATTCATCACCGCCATCACCAGGGCCATCAGCAGCCCGGGCAGAAGACCGGCGGCAAACAGATAGCTGATCGACTGATCCGAAACGAGCGCATAGAGCACCATCGGAATGGAAGGCGGGATCACCGGGCCGACGGTCGCAGTCGCCGCCGTGATCGCCGCCGCATAGGAGGCAGGATAGCGCCCGTCCTTGGTCATCATGTTGATGATGATCCGCCCCATGCCGACAGCATCGGCAATCGCCGAACCCGACATCCCGGAAAAGATCACAGAGGACACGACGTTGACATGGCCAAGACCGCCGCGAAAACGCCCGACCAGCGCCTGGCTGAAAGCCAGCAGCCGGTCTGCGAGGCTGCCCATATTCATGATATCGGCCGCCAGGATGAAAAGCGGAATGGCCAGTAGCGTATAGCTGTTGAACAGCCCCTGCAGCAGCGTTTCCGATGCGATCGATGGATCGAAACCGGCCATGCCGAGATAGACGATCGACCCGGCCACCATGGCAATGCCGACGGACGCGCCCATCAGCGACAGCACGACAATGATGATGAGGCAAAGCGCGAAGGGATCAGTCATAGTCGTGACTTTCGGCTGAATGTTCAGTGTCGTGACGGCGGCCGGAACCGCTCAGCCCCGCCCAGACCATGATCAGCGCGCGGACGATCACCGAGAGGGCGAAGGGCATGTAGATGGCGAAGACATAGGAGAACGGAATTCTGAGGTAGGCAGTCCGTTCAATCGACATGAAGGTGATATAGTCCCATGTCGGGATCAGGCTGTAGATGAAGATCGCCGCGATGATGCCGCCCGAAATCACGTCGAAGGCACGGCGCATGCCGCGCGGACAGGCACTGTAGACAATGTCGAGACGGATGATATCTGTCTCGCGAATGACGAAGGCATAACCGAAGAGAATGCCCCAGAGCCAGGCGATCGTGACCCATTCCACCGTCCAGCCGACCGGCAGGTTCAGCAGATAGCGAAAGACGATCTGCAGAAGAAATGCCGCAAAGAGAGAGGCAAGCAAAAGGGCGAGCAAATTCTCCGCCCGTCTACCGAACCAACGGTAAACCGCTGTCAGCCTGGCCATATCCGTATTCCTGTCACGTTCGTGATGCCTGGCAGGCGGGCATCATGCGCCCGCCTGCTTTCTGTTTCAGTTCTTGCCGACGGCGATGATCTGGTCGACGAGACCGTCCGGCCAGTCCTTGGAATAGTCAGAATCAAGATAGGCTTTCAGCACGCGCTGCTGGAAGGCGGCATTGTCCGGCGTATAGATATCGATGCCGAGGCCCTTGAACTTGTCCTGAAGCGTTGCTTCCTGATCAAGGGTGATCTTGTCGAGCGATGCCTCGAAATTATCGGCGCATTGTTGCACCTTTGCCTGCTGCTCGGCATCCATCTTGTTCCATTTGGAAAGCGAGATGGTGAAGAGATTCGCTGAAATCAGATGGTTGGTCATACCGATCTTGTTGATCACTTCGTAGAATTTCATCGAATCGGTGGCCGGGAGCGCATTGTCCTGCCCGTCGATCGCACCGGTCTGAAGCGCGGTATAGACTTCCGTGAACGGCACCGGCACCGGTGTCGCCCCCATGGCCTCACCGGCAAACTGCCAGCCCTCACCCGGCGGCATGCGCAGTTTCACGCCCTTCAGGTCATCCGGCGTCATGATCTCCTTGTCGCCCTTATAGCCAAGCTCGCGCGCGCCGATATAGGGGAAAGCCAACACCTTGACCTTGGCCTTGTCCTCAATCTCGGCGAGCATGTCGTTCAGCACATCGCCATCATAGACCGCGCGCATGTGAGAATAGTCGCGGAACAGGAACGGCATGCCGAGCACGGATGTCGAGGGCACCTGGTTCTGGAAATCATAGATGGCGAGATTGCCCATATCGAGATTGCCGCGCTGCATCGCGGTCAGCTCGGTGCCCTGCTTGAACAGGGTTGCGCCAAAATAGGGTTTGAAAACAAAGCCATCGCCCAGGCAATCGCCAAACTGCTCCTTCAGCGTGGTCGATCGTATGTCATTTTGCGAAACCGTATCGGAATAGATGATTTCAATCGGCTGCTGCGCCAGTGCCGCACTGCCGATCATGGTGATGGCCATGGCGGCGACGCCTGTCTTGAACCTGTTCATCATGAGACGCATGCTCTCCTCCCTTGCTGCGTTCAATCGGTCTTCGCGAATGCCTCGAAAGCGAGACGCATGCGCGCCGGATCCGCCTCAAGCCCCGTGAAGAGTTCAAATGCGCGCACGGCCTGAAACACGGCCATGCCCGCGCCGCTCAAAACCCGGCATCCACGCAGGCGTGCCTGTCGCAGAAGCTCCGTTTCAAGCGGAAAATAAACAATATCATTGACCCAATGGCGCGCCTGAAGAAGCGCGGGATCGATAGCCGTACCCGGCATTTTCGCCATGCCCATCGGCGTCGCATTGACAATGCCATCAGCCCGGTTCGCCGCTTCGGCCATATCGACGGCGACGCGCCCGCCCACCTGATCCGCCAGCGCTGCTGCAGCCGCCTCATTGTTGTCGGCGATCATCAGATCAACAACACCAAGCGACAGCAGCGCATGGGCGAGCGCGCCGCCAGCGCCACCGGCGCCAAGCAAGAGAACATGGCGGCGATCCGCCTCCCCCAGACCACGCCGCAGACTTTCGGCGAAGCCCCAAAAATCGGTATTGTGACCAAAACGCTGACCATCCTTGAAGACAACGGTATTTACCGCTCCGACCTTCCTCGCATTGTCTGACAGGTGATCGACAAAGCCGATCACGTCCTTCTTGAAGGGAAAGGTGATGTTGAGCCCGGCGAAGCCGTCAGCCTCGGCGCGCTCGACAATTTCCCGAAGCGTCACCGGCGTCTCCATGGCATCAACGTCAATCAGATCATAGCGATAGGCAATGCCCTGGGCAGTACCTTCTGCCATATGCATGGCGGGGGTCCGCGATCCCTGAATGCCTTTGCCGACAAGGCCGACATGGACAGTATGCACCGGACCTCGCCCCGTTTCAGACGGGCCGCCGGCTGCGCTCATCTCGGTCATCTTCGCCTGGTCCTCCCAAACCTCGCGAGGTGCCTCCTCATGCGTCAAATTGTTCCAGCCAGTTAATTATGTCAACCGCTTTGTACTGGATAGTTAAAAACAATCGTGATAATGATCAATTTCAGCGTGGAGGAAGCCTTGGCCAAGCCATTGAATGAAAATGATAAATCAAGACAGGGCTGGAAGCAGAACCCCGAAGCGGTAAAACGCGACATCATTCGTGTGGCGATGACAGAGTTCGCTCAGAATGGTCTTTCTGGTGCGCGCGTTGACCGTATCGCCGCCTCGATGAAGACTTCGAAGCGAATGATCTACTATTATTTCGGCGACAAGGAAGGGCTCTATGCCCAGGTACTGGAATATGCCTATGCCAAGGTCCGCGAGGGGGAGAAAAAGCTTTCGCTTGATGATCTGCCACCGCTGGAGGCCATCGCGAAACTGGTCGGCTTCACCTTCGATCACCACCGCAACAACCCCGATTTTCTGCGCATGGTGATGATCGAAAACATTCACCATGCCGACTATCTGCGCAGATCCGAAATCATTCCCAAGATGAACAGTGCCGCGGTGGAGCGGCTGGAAAAGCTGATCGCCCGGGGCGAAGCCGACGGCGTTTTCAGATCCGGTCTCGATCCTTTGCGACTGCACTGGCAGATCTCGGCCTTTTCGGTCTTCAACGTCGCCAATGCCGACACGTTCGGCGCCAATTTCGGCAGCGCGCTTTTCACCGCGAAAGGTCAGGCGGCACTGCGCCGCGAAGTCATTGAGACCATTTTAGCCTATGTCAGAAAACCAAGGGAGGAGGAGACCCCATGATCAATCCGGAGCTCGACGCATTTCTTGCAGACTGGAACGGCAAGTGGGCGCGACTGAAACAGGGCGCCACGCCGCAGGAGCGACGCGCCCATTTTGAAATCGTCGCCAGCGAAATGCGCCTCGCCACACCTGAAGATGTCTCGACCGATCGCGTTGAATGGACGCAAACCCCGGCCGGACCGGTGCGCTCCCGCATCTTCCGCCACAAGACCGGCGGCACACAGGCCTGCCTGATTTACCTCCATGGCGGTGCCTGGATGCAGGGCAGTCCGGAGACCCACTGGGATATCACGTCGCGCATTGCCGGCTGGAACCGTCAGACCGTCATCTCGGTTGATTATGCGCTGACGCCGGAACACCCCTTCCCCGCCGCCCTCGATCAGGTCAACGCCGTGGCGAAATGGGCCCATGACGAGGCCGCATCGCTGGGCATTGATCCCGCCCGTATCGCCATTGGCGGCGACAGCGCCGGTGGCAATCTCGCCGCCGCCTCAACGCTCGACATGCGCGGCTCGGCGGTCAATTATGTCGCCCAGCTTCTGGTCTATCCAGCCTGCGATTTCGAACTCGACCGGCCGTCGATGATTGCCAATGCCGAGGCACCGCTGTTGCAGACACGCGGCATGAAAGCCGTCAATGCCATGTACAGCCCTGACCCGGCAGTGCTTTTCAATCCCCGCATCGCCCCGCTTCTGGCCGAAAGCCACGCCGGATTGCCACCAGCCTTCGTCGCCGTTGCCGAAAATGATCCGCTTCATGACAGCGGCGCCCTTTACGCCAGGGCACTCGAGGCGGCTGGCGTTCCAGTCACCTTTGACGAGGGAGAAGGCCTGATTCACGGCTATTTGCGCTCCATGGGCTACAGCCCGACGGCAATGACGAAGTTTCGTGCCATGGCCGACTGGCTCTCGGCGTACTGATATCCGCTTAAGTGATTGCAGCACGGCACGGCCAAGCCCATAGTGACGGCAAAAGCCGGGCCAGATCGCATGAACAAACCGACCGACCACATCGCCTCCTTTGCCAAGGGTCTCCGCGTTATCACCTGTTTCGGCGCCGATACGCCGCGCCTTTCGATCGCCGATGTGGCAGCAGCCACCGGGCTTGACCGCGCGACAGCACGCCGTTGCCTCCTGACCCTGCACATGGAGGGTTATGCCAGCTATGATGGCAAATATTTCGCCCTGACGCCGAAAGCGCTCAGGCTGGGCATGAGTGCGCTCAATGCCCTGCCGCTGCCGCAGCTGGTGCAGCCCTGGCTCGACCAGCTGTCGGAACAGATCGGCCAGTCCTGTTCTGTGGCCCTTCTCGATGGCACCGAGATCGTCTATATCGCCCGTGCTGCCCAGCGCCGGGTCATGTCCATCGGACTGATGCCAGGTTCACGGCTGCCCGCCCATGCGACGTCGATGGGCCGTGTATTGCTGGCCGCCCTGCCCGAGGCGGAGGCACGCCAGCGGATCGAACAGGCCGACCTTGCCCCGAAAACCCCCTTCAGCCTGGCCACACCGCAGGCTATCCTGTCGCGGCTCGCCGATGTCAGACGCAACGGCTATGCTCTGGTGGATCAGGAGGTCGAGCTCGGCCTGCGCTCAATCGCCGTGCCTCTTTTCGACGGTCGCGGACGCACGGTCGCAGCCTTGAACACCGGAATGGCAGCCACCCAGGACGGTCCCGAAAACCTTGTCACGACTTATCTGCCTGCACTTCTCGAAATGCAGGAAAGCCTGAAGCGCGTGATATGACACAGCTCACGACGATCCACGGGGACACAGATCCGGTCGTTCTGCAGGAACGGCATAAACCAAATGGTGCCGCAACCGAATACGGCGTTAAAGATCCTTTGCCGCGTCTTCGATTTCGTCAAACGTTTTAGCGCGCGCCATCAGATCCTTCGTGGCGTCGATGCCCTCCTGACAGAAGACACTGTACCGCTCCCGGCTGACCCGTGCGAGCCCGTCAAGGGCCTCGGCATCCTCGCTAAGCGCAAGCAGGTTCGTGCAGAGGTCATCAAGATTTTCGTGGCGGTGCAACGGTTCTGTGGTCTCAATCCCGTCACTGCCCCAGACGGTGGTCAAAAGCGGCATACCATAGGCCATGGCCAGAACTGTTTTGGCGTTGATGCCCGTATCCATGGTTTCAGGCGACACGACCACATCAACCTTACCATAGAAGGTGGCAATATCGCGCACAAAGCCATCCAGCATGACGTGAGAGGCTGCAAAATATGCCGCATCTTCCTGCGGAAGCTCGCCCACCAAATCCTTTACCGGCCCTGCAATATGAACTCGGAAAGGGCATTGCCGCCCCGCCAGACTGCTCTCAAGTGACTTGAGAAACGCCAGCATCAGCGCCAGATCAATGCGGTTGGCACTCGCCACAAGTCCAATCTTGTCTAGGGATGAGAAATGGCGCCTTAAGAAATGCACCTCCTCGAAATACGGGATAACAATCGCGCTTTCGACACCACTCACTGCGTTAAAATAGTCAGCCTCCTGCTGCCGCCGGGCGACAACCAGGTCAGCGCGCCTCAAATAGCGGCCTTCTTCTTCAGGGCCGCAGGAGAAAAATTCGAGCTTCTGTCCGCTCTCTCTCAACATATTGTAACGCCCGCTCATTTTGTCATGAGCGTCAATGACTTTCAGAATGTGGTTCGGTACGTATTCCAGTATCTTCGATTGGAAAATATAGGAACAGAAGACCATATCAATATCGTGGCGGGCGCACAGAATGCGGATATTCTCGCCAAGACCGTCCTCATACCAACTGTCAAAGGGAACATCTTCCCCGTTCGATACAAGCCACCGGGAATTGGGAACGATGGTCAGACTGTCCCATGCCGTATTCATCGCAGCCAGAGCGGCATCATTGTAAAAATGCGAATGCGGCAGAACAAAATGAACCTTGTGTCCCAGCGCCTGCAAACTCCTGCAAAAGGCTTCGCTTGTCGCTTGCGTTTCATCATTCCCCAGATGCGACGGGAATGGACTGAAATAAAGTACGTTCAGTTTGCCAGAACGCCGCCGTTCCCGAGCCTTGCATGCTGGCAAACGATCCGCATTGGCCGCAGCCAATATATCACCGAACTCATGAGCAATGTGCTGTTGCTCAAACTGCTGCTGCCACTTTTGAAAGAGCTTCTTGTTATTGTCGAGCATCAGCTGCTTGGGCCGCGTCGAGAGCTCATCACCATAAGAGCTATGCTCAAAATGAACGACTTCCGAAGCAGGGACATAGACAACCCGGAGCCCGTGGGCTCTGGCGGACATGGCGAGATCGGAATCTTCACAATAGGCCGGTTCATACCGGTCATCAAACCCGCCATTTTTTGCCCAGAACGCCCCATCAACAAGTATCGACGCTCCGGAAATGTAATCAACATCACGCTGGGTGATACAATCCAGATCCTCACGCTCTCGGCCGCGACCATAATTGGCGCCTTGCCCATTGCTGAAAAGCAGGCCGCCAGCCTCCTGGATTTTCCCATCAGGATAGACCAGCTTAGAACCGACTATACCGGCATCGACCTCCGTTTTTAAGGTCTCGACGAGGGTCGTCAGCCAGTTCGGCATAACGATCGTGTCATTGTTCAGGAAAAGGAGATCCCTGCCACGCGCGGTGGAGGCCGCATTGTTGCAATTGCGCAGGAAGCCCATATTTTCAGGTGTCGTTGCGACCTTCAATCCCGGAATAAGGGCTGCCTCGCGTTCGGTCTCATCCGTTGAACCGTCATTGGCGATAATCACCTCATAACTGATCCCGCTCGCTCGGCCGGCGAGAGCGACAGACGCAAGACAATCTCGCGTCAGCGACCATTTGTTGTAAACCGGAATGATGACTGACACATCAATCGCCTGGTCGGCATCATATTCAGGGAATTTGATGGCCCGCGTCTTGTCCTGACAATAGGAAATGACGCGCTCGATCGGCAATGCACGGGCCCGGTCCAGCGCCTTGAGATAAGAGGCACGATTGGCCTCGTTCCCGAAATTTTCGTCAATCAGCCTGCGCCCATTCTGCGAAAAACGCTGCCAAAGAGCAGCATCGGGATAGAGCTTGAGAACGGCGTCTGCAAGATCTTCCGGCTCATCGGCCACAAGCGTGTGAATTCCATCAACGATATGCATGCCTTCAGCGGCAATCGTTGTGCAGATTGTCGGAATTCCCGCTCCCATGGCGACCCCGACCTTACCCTTGATGCCAGCGCCATAGATCAGCGGAGCAACGGAAAGACGATAGTGCGATATAGCCGCATCAATGTCGCGGACAAAGCCGATGAAACGGATACCAGGCTGTTGATCAAGGTCGCGGATCACATCCGGCGCTTCAGCGCCGATAATATGAAACTCAATTTCGGGATTTTCTGCATGGATCCGCGGCCAGACATGTTCCGAAAACCAGAGAACGGAATCGACGTTCGGCGAATGACCGAAGCCACCAAGAAAGAAGATGTGCTTCCGCTCTGCAAAGCCTGCCGGGTTGTCAACGATCTCGCTGTACAAAGCCGGAAAAACCGAAATCTTGTCTTCGCTGATCCCATTTTCGACAAGCTTCGGCACTTCGGCCGTGCTGACCAGAACGACGTGATCGGCAGCATTCATCATCGACAATTCGCGATGCTTGGTCTCCTCTGCTATCCTGATCTGCTCCGGATTTCCCGAAAGCACAGCGGCGCGCCCTTCGCGGAAGAAATACAGATCCGGGGCATGAAAGATGATACGTGCATCTGGAGCGACTTCACGCGCAGCTGGCAGCGTCTGCTCTGCGACATTAACACGGAAGAAATAGAACACGCCAAACTTCTGCCCGTAATTGCGAATGTAATAGTCTGCCCATTCGACTTCGTCCGTGCGTGTAACAACATCGACACCCAGAGCCCGCACATCTTCAAAATACGGCGAGCGCCTGACCATATCCGTCGCCAGAAAGGTAACGTCAAAGCCAAGCGCGACAAGATCGCGCAACATGTTGAACGTTGCCTTCTCTCCGGCAGACACCTCAGGCTGAGGCAGGCGGTAGTCGACCACCAGAATGCGACTGGCACGTACCCTTTCATCTTCCGTGACGACTGGCGCGCGGCCCGAAGCAAGCATGTAGGGTGCCGCTGTTTCTGCGCCAGGAGCGGTGATGCGCTGCCTGAGCGCATTCGACCGTTTCTGCCATTCCGTCAGCATGGTCTTAGGCTTCCGCTTGTTGAGTGACTTCTCAAACCGCTTGACTGCCCTTTCAGGCAAAGCAAAACCGAGCAGAATCGGAAGACGCAACAAAGCGCGTTCAAAATATGTTCTGAGAGGCCGGAAGGGTCGGCGATAGGCCTTGAAAAGCTGAAAATAGGCCTGATCAGCGAGCCACCGCAACTGGGTGAGTTCACCAATCGTAGTCGCGAGCGTGCTCCTCAGCGCTGCAATACGCTTCTCGTATTCGGCTTTTTCGCCTGCAATTCTGGACTGTTCCAGACGGCTTGCATCGAGTTGCCGCTCCAGTTCATCAATCCGGCCATGGGCCAATGCAAAAGCTGTCTCGAAACTTGCCTTCAAGGCGTCGAGCATCTCGCTGTTTCCCTCAGGCATCCCGACCTGCGCAGCAGGGGCCGGATGCCGTTCAGGTTCAGGCTCAGACTGTGACAAGGCCGCCGCATCACGCGCAACATCTGCCTTTAGCATCGCAATCTGCTCCGACAGGGCCTCTTGCGCTTCTTGTGAAGCGGCGGACTGAAACTGCCACAGCGTGTCGACCAAAAGGCTTGCATCGGCGGCAATATCATCCTGGTGCCCGCGCTTGCTGGAGAAATTGTCCCTGATTTCCAGAAGCCGCGCCGTGTCTGTGATCCCCAAACGTCGTACGTCAAACGCGAGAATGCTCAGCAATGCTTCAGCCCGGATCGGATAGGGTGACACTGCGAGCATCGGCCACATGGAAGGCAGCTTCAGGCTCGACGCGATTTCAGCCTCATAAAGAGCCCGCCCCTCGGCAACGTTGTCGGCAAAGAGGCAGGGAATCTCGACAGAATCGGCAAAGTCCTGCCATTTGAACGGCAGATCGATCTCGCCGCTGTTCCAGAAAGCGAAGGGCGTGCCATAGGCCGCGGCGACAATGGCAGCATGCAGCGAGCCGCACAGCACAAAATCAGCTGTCGTCAATGCATCGATAAAGGCCTCGATTGCCTGGTGACTGCGCTTGATCGCTGGCCGCAAAATCATATCGGCGCCGGTGATTTCCATCAGCGCCTGATCAGTCCGGTGATCGTGAAAATGCGGAATACAAACAGCCTTGCCACGAAATTGGCCGTCGCCCCTGGGCGTGTAAAGCGCAGGCATCAAAAGAGCTGGATCACCGATCGGTACACTGTTGTCGAGTTCGAGTTCATTGGCACTCAACCGCCCCCGCACCGACAATATGTCGAGATGGGACAAAACTTCGCGTGACACGCTTTTCGGCGCGCGCACGCCACCGCCCCAAGCGGTCAATACGGCTCTTTGCGGAAAAGCATCGGTCCGTAGCTGCTCAATCGTCGGTGTAATCAGGCCATCATCCAGATAGCTGCCAATGATACGGACCTCTCCGGGCAATCGCGGGATGCGAAGAAAAAGTCGATCGGCAAAGTAATCAGAGAGATAATCCCCGAAATTCTGAACATCCTTGTCCTGGAGCCAGTGGGGCAAGCGTTCGCGGTAGGGATTGGCTGACTTGTTTTTCACAATAATTCTCTTTGGATCTTAACCCGATTGATACGTGAATCCCGCAACTGATCACGCATTAAATTTGCTGAAGCACCTTTGAACCGTAACTGACGAGTTCAATGGGAACCACACGGTCCTTGCCAAAACGCTCGACAAAAGCCGGGTGAAGCTCAGGATCAGCCATGAACAGCACGAAGCCACTTCCTCCGGCACCGAGCAGCTTGCCTCCCCAGGCTCCCATTTCACGCCCGGCAAGATAGATTGCATCGATCTGCGCATTCGAAACCGTATTGCCGAGATTGCGCTTCAGTTCCCAACCGTGGTTAAGAAGTTCACCAAACCTTTGCAGCGCCTTCACGTCATCGCCCTTGGCCTCCAGCACACCGGCGCCAATATGGGTCATCTCATACATTTCCCGCAGATAGGCTTCGTTGTCGCCGGCACGTGTGCGCTTTTCCTGCTCTTCCGTCACCTCAGTCGCCCGCCGTTCTCCCCCTGTATAGACGAGCAGAAGAGAGCGATTCAAGGTCGTCAGGCGGCTTGTAGTGACGCGCAACGGTTCAATTGAAATTGTGTCACCGACAAATTCGTAGCGCGACAGCCCGCCAAAAGCGGCGTGAATCTGATCCTGAACACCGATTTTCTCGTGCAGGATATCTTGCTCCATGTAGATGGACTGCCGCGCCAGCTCATAACGGGTCAGCTCTACGCCTCGCATTTTATGCAGCAGATTAATCAGCCCAACGGTAAAAGCCGAAGAACTTCCCAATCCCGTGCCACCAGGCAGATCGGACATTGTGGCAATATTCAGAGGCTGATCCCATTTGTAGTAACGCAAACCTTCACGGATCACCGGGTGTTGAATTTCGTCAATATTATTGACGCTTTCCGTTGTCCGATAGGTAATTCGGTACTTCTGCTCAGCAATGTGAGCCAGTGGCAGAGCCTGAATGTAGACATATTTATCAATCGTGCCGCCGAGCACTGCGCCGGGCTGATGTTGAAAATACGAAGGATAGTCGGTCCCGCCTCCTAGAAAACTGGCCCGCAGGGGGGTCTTACTAATCCACATTGACATTGTCTCGCATTGGTATTTCCCGCTTCACAAGATCAAGAAGCGAACCCCCTGAAAATAAAACGCCTCGAATATTCGCAGCATTGGCCGCCTTCACGTCCGAGTCGGCATCACCGATCATAACGCTTTTTTTAAGGTCGATCGGAAATTCAGACGCCAGTTCGAGAAGCATTCCGGGTTTCGGCTTCCGCCTGGAGCTGTCCTGCCTAAAGGCATCAAGCTTGGCGGAAGGATGATAAGGGCACCACTCGAAAGCATCGACATGTGCACCGATCTCGACAAGCGATGCCTTCATCGCCGCATGAAAAGCGATGACATCGGCATCCGTGTAATAGCCATGGGCGATGCCTGCCTGATTGGTCACGACAAACACATAATAACCAGCATCGTTGGCAAAGCGGATGGCCTCGCGCGCGCCATCTTTCCAGCGCAGATCTTCCGCTTTGTGGGTGTAGCCATCATCCTCGTTCAGCGTTCCATCACGATCAAGAAAAAGAGCCGGCTTGCACCTCTCCTCCTCAAGTTCGCGTTGCGCCTGGGCATAACTCTCAGGAACCCCGATATCGATGAAATAAGCGCCTTTTCGCGCCGGAAAGGCCACCACGGCCCCCGTTTCAACGAGCCCCGGAAGAATATCGGCCTCAAGTGAAATGGCTCCGTCTGCAGCCATATCGGATACGATGCGCCGGTCCAGACAATAAACACCGGCATTGATATAGCCAGGAACGGCGGCTGCAGCCGGATTTTTCTCACGAAACGCAGTGACCCGGCCTTGATCGAATTCGACAGAGCCGAAACGCCCGGGACTGTCGACATATTGTAGCAGCAGTTGAGCAGACAGAGCCGGATCTTTCCGCTTTTCTTCCAGCCAGCGCTGCGCAAAAACGGTCAGATCTGCATTGATCCAGGTATCCCCGTTCAGAAGAACGAAGTCCGGACAGAGATGATCGGCCGCAAAACGCAGCGCCCCGCCAGTTCCCAGCGGCTCCGGTTCGACAAGAACCTTGAGCACTGCGCCCAAGACCTGCCTGCCGTCATACCGTTCGACGATCTGCTCACCGAATCGGCCGGCTAACAGGATGATTTCGTCAAAGCCGTAACGCGCCACTTCCTGAATGAGCGTATCAAGAAACGGACGACCTGCCACAGGCAGCATCGGCTTCGGCGTGGATGCCGTTAACGCCCCCAGACGAGTGCCGAGACCGCCACAAAGAATTACAGCTTGGGCGAGCACAATTCAGCCTCTACAAATGCACAGATCAGATGACCGACAGCAATGTGAGCTTCCTGAATGTGGTTCGTCTGATCATGCGGAACGGCAAGCAAAACATTTGCAGATTCAGCCATTTTCCCGCCATTCTTACCCGTAAGAGCGATGGTGTGAACATTGATCGCCTTTGCGACCTCAAATGCCTCCACAACATTCTTGCTATTGCCGCTGGTCGAAAGACCAAACAGAACGTCACCCTTTTGGGCGATCCCGCGAAGCTGCCGGGAGAAAACCTTCTCATATCCGTAGTCGTTGCCGATTGCGGTCAGGGCCGAAGTATCAACGGTCAGAGACAGGGCGGGCAGCGGGTTCCGATCGATCAAGAAGCGCCCCATCAATTCGGCCGCGAGGTGTTGCGCGTCAGCGGCAGATCCACCATTGCCACAGAAAATGATTTTACCACCTGCTTTCAACGAAGATATGCAAAGCTGGGCAGCGGCGACGATATCAGGGGCGATGCTTTTGGTATCGGAAACACTCTTGGCGGCTTCGGTAAGATACGCATCGACAGAAGACACATCGATCTTCAAAGCCGATACATTATGAACAGAATTCATCGAGCATTTTCCCCCTGTAATTACTTCCCCGAAATTAGCCTACGCCCAGTTTGTTCTCGCGTTTTCTGCTATCTCAACAAAGCACAGAACGCAACGGTCTTGCTAGCCAGTTTCCCTGACATGCCGCCGCTTTTCAGGCCTAACATACCGAAAGACAAACATCGATACAGGCGCGTCGGAGCCAGTTTCACCCAATCCGCGACAGCATTCCTCAAACGTGCAGAACCGGGCCATATAAGGTCATCTCCCTGCCAGAAAAGCGGCCATGCAAAGAAACCCGGAAAACAGAACAGATGTGACAAGCATATCGGAAAAAGGGGCGGATCGATTAAGCTATCCGATCATTTGTTTCCGCTTCCAGGAAGAAGAACCTGCAACGACTTTTGCCGGGCAGTTTCTCTCACGGAAAGACGATGCGTGACCGAAATAACCAGGGCCGCACATGGCAGCAAGTAAGGACTGCTTTACAAAGCCATGCCATTCATGGATACCGGCTGTGCCAAAACCTGGCAGCCTTTCCGATCCAGATCAGAGACCACTGATGGCCCTATCCCTTCCTCGCTTTCTGGCCGTGCCGGACCACGTTTCCGCTGAAGCGCGGGGCGCATTCTTTATGACAGTGGCCATGGCAGCCTTTGCACTGGAAGATCTGGCGGTGAAGAAAGCATCAACAGATATTCCAGTCGGCGAGGCCGCAATCATCTACGGGCTCATCGGCACACTCGGCTTTGCCCTTTTTGCCCGCCACAGGGGCGAGCGGGCTCTGCATCCCGCTGTCTTCTCGAAAGTCATGTTCCTGCGCTCAGTTTGCGAGATTGGCGGCCGGCTGTTTTATGCCCTGGCGCTGGCCCTGACGCCACTCTCCAACGCATCCGCCATCTTACAGGCGACGCCCGCGATCGTCGCCCTTGGCGCCATTCTGTTCTTTTCCGAACAGGTGACAGCCCGGAAATGGCTGTCCATCCTTGCTGGCTTTGTGGGCGTCCTGCTGATCCTGCGGCCCGGCCTTGAGGGCTTTCGCGCAGGCGCAATCTTTGCCGTTTTGGGAACGGTCGGATTTGCCGGCCGCGATCTGGCAACCCGGGCAGCCCCCGTATCCATGTCGACAGCACAAATCGGCGTTCTCGGCTTTTCCATGCTGACAATCGCCGGCATGATCCTGCTGCTTTTCTCGGGCGGCGCGACAATGCCTGCGCCCATGACATGGAGCGTTCTGAGCATTGCCCTGCTTTTCGGCGCCTTCGCCTATTGCTGCCTGACACTTGCGATGCGTACGGGACGCATGGCTTCCGTGTCCCCTTTCCGCTATTCCCGCCTGCTCTTTGCTCTTGTTCTCGGTGTTCTCATACTGGGCGAGCGTCCTGACGCTATTTCGCTTCTGGGCAGCGCCATCATCATTGCCAGCGGTATTGTTGTTCTACGCGACAGGCGCTAGCACTGCGGATCGAATTGCCTGCTAGCGCCCCCGGATTTTCGGATCAAGCGCATCACGCAATCCGTCGCCGAGATAGTTCACCGACAGCACCGTCAGCGAAATGGCCACACCGGGCAGGATCACCCGCATCGGATGGATCTGGATCTGGTCGACCGCATCATAAAGCAGGCGGCCCCATGTCGGAAAATCTGGTGGAAAGCCCAGCCCGAGAAAGGACAGGGACGATTCGGTGATAATCGCCGTGGCAATACCGAGTGTTGCCGACACCATGATCGGGCTCAAAACATTCGGCAGCAGATGGCGGATGATCATTTTGCCCGGACGCGTACCGATGGAACGCGCCGCCAGAATGAACTCACGCTCCTTCAATGCCAGAACATCCCCGCGCACGATGCGGGCAGTCTGCATCCAGCTGGTCACGCCGATGGCGGTCACAATCAGCAGGAAAATGCCGGCAGCCGGCCCGAAAGCCGCACTGAGCGCACCACGAAACAGCATCACCATAACCAGCAGCAACGGCAGCAGCGGCAGCGCCAGGAACAGGTCGGTCACGCGCATCAATATGCCATCCAGCCGGCGGAAATAACCAGAAAGAACGCCGATCAGGGTCCCCAGCACCAGCGACAGGAACATCGCGACAAGCCCGACGGCCAGTGAGATGCGGCCGCCGGCCATCAGGCGCGCCAGAAGATCGCGGCCCAGCTGATCCGTACCGAGAGGATGAGCCCATGACATGCCGGAATCACGCGCCAGAATATCCACCTTGGTCGGACTGTAGGGCCAGATATAAGGCCCCAGGAGACAACCGATCAGAATGATTGCGAAAATGGCAGCACCTGCCATGGCGCCGCGATGATGGCGAAACTGATGCCACACATCCGCCCATTGTGATGACGGTGCCTCGTCTTTGAGGTCAGAGGAATGAACCAGCTCAGTCATAGCGGATCCTCGGGTCAAGGACGCCGTAGAGAACGTCGGCGACAATGTTGAAAAGGACAATAAGGATGGCAAAGATGAAGGTCAGCGTCTGAACCATGGGCAGGTCATTGGCCTGGATAGAGGTAATCAGAAGCTGGCCGATACCATTCACCTTGAACACCTGCTCGGTGATGATGGCACCACCGAAGACATGCGGCACGCTCATGGTGATCACGGTGACAACCGGGATCATCGAGTTGCGCAGCACGTGAACAAGAACCACGCTCCTTTCGCGCAACCCCTTGGCGCGCGCGGTGCGGACATAATCCTGATGCAGGTTGTCGAGCATGGATGCCCGCATGAAGCGGCTCATCTGCGCGGTAATCTGCAGCGCCAGAACCATAACCGGCAGGATCATCTGACGCAGCTGCTGCACGAAGGTGCTCCAGTTCGTCACATGCAGGGTCGTGTCATAGACCGAAGGCAGCCATTGCAGATAGATCGAGAAGATGATGATCACCGCAACGCCGGAGAAGAATGGCGGAATTGAATAGCCGACCATGGCAACGAAAGTGCCGACCTGATCAAACATCGAATACTGCCGATAGGCGGAGATGATGCCGATCGGCAAGGCGATCAGCGTCCCAACCACATAAGCAAGGCCAACCACCCAGAGCGTTTGCGGCAAACGCTGGGCAATGATGTCTGCGACCGGGCTGCGCGTCTGCCAGGACACGATGCGCTGGGCGTGCTCGGCAAAATGCGTGCCGAAGAGCTGATTAAAGACGTGGAGCGGTTCGATCCAGAAAAACTGCTTGAGCCAGAGGAGATAACGGACCCAGACCGACTTATCGAGCCCGAGGGCTGCCCGCATCTTTTCCTTGACCTCGGGAGGAATGGTCAATGGCATGTTGGCGAGCGGGTCTCCGGGCGCCAGATCCAAAAGCAGAAAGATCACCAGACTGATGAACAGCAGCGTCGGTATCGCGACCAGCAAGCGGCGAAGGGTGTAGTTGAACATAAGGCGGGGCCTCGTTGGAAACAGGCAAAGCGGGAAAACGCCCGGTTTCGCGGGTTCGCGTATCGGCGACACCAGGACCGCGACGGCCCCGGCGCCTCAATATTTTGTTATTGAAATCTTCGAACGGGAACGGCGCTGAGCCCAGATCCCGTTCCAGATGATCCACACCGGGGCGGTGTCAGGCGCCGCCCCGGTGTGATCGGTCCACCGCTTAGTTCTGGACGCGATACCAGTCGGCAATATTCCAGAGTTCGGAATCCCAGCCGTTGATCTCCACACCGCCAAGCGTATTCGACTTGGCAGACTGCGTGCCGCGATAGACCAGCGGCTGCAGAACCATGGAATCCTTCGTCAGCATGGCGTTGAGCTGCTGGACAATCTTGCCGCGTGCTTCGATGCCGGCAGTCTGGCCGAGTTCCTTCACCAGTGCATCATAATCGGCATTGCAATAGCGATTGATGTTCTCGCCCTGCCAGCCGGTTGCCGGACGCGGGATCTTGTCACAGGTATATTGCGCAACATACTGAGCCGGATCGATGCCGGGGAAGTTGTTGGCATACATTTCGACATCGGCATAGAATTTCTGGAATGTGTCGGGCGAATTGGGATCACCGCCGAAGAAGACGGAGCCATCAACATTGCGCAGTTCCGTTTCAACACCGATCTCCGACCACCATTCCTTGATGATGGACTGGAAGTCCTGGCGCACGCCATTGGTCGAGGTCTGGAACAGGATGCTCAGCTTGACGCCATCCTTTTCGCGAACGCCGTCGCCATTGCTGTCGACCCAGCCATCATCCTCAAGCACCTTCTTGGCACCTTCGATATCCTGGGTCAGGCACCAGTCATTGTCTGGCTTCACATAGGCCTCGGGCGCAGGGACCCAGTTGCAGGTGGCAACGCCCGCCTTGCCATAGCCGATCTGGGCCAGGATATTGCGGTCAATCGCCATGGAAAGCGCCTT
Source organism: Martelella alba (assembly GCF_006516955.1). GTDB lineage: Bacteria > Pseudomonadota > Alphaproteobacteria > Rhizobiales > Rhizobiaceae > Martelella > Martelella alba. The sequence goes on along the minus strand of NZ_VHLG01000003.1, from coordinate 161,689 downwards.
GCGCACGGCCAGATCACCCGTGACCGGGTTCGGATGGGCGGTCGTGGAGCGCTCATCGGCCGGGAGACTGGGCGAGGCATCTGTCTGGTTCATCTGCAGACGTTCGACAAGGCTGCCGAAGGCCACTTCGCTGGTACCCTTGCCGCCCTTGATCATATTGGCGAGAACATCCGGCGCAAGCTGGGTGTTCCAGGCATAATCGAATTCGCCGGTCTGCAGAACAGAGCGTGCAGCAGAGGCCGCATCACCGCCGCCCTTGAGCATGACATTGGCAAAATGCGGCTTGTCGGGGTCGCGGTAATTCGGGTTGGCCTTCAGCGTGATGGTGTCATTCGGACGGAACTCGGTGACGATGAAGGGACCGGTGCCATTGGGCTGGAAATTCTGATCGGCGCATGTCGGAGCGGCCGCACCCGTGCAGTTGGCAAACTGCTTTTCTTCGAGAATCGGCGATTCATAGGTCGCAAAAACCGAATAGGGATAGGGCTTTGGCGTATCGAAGGTGACCTTCACCGTCAACGGATCAACCGCTTCGACCTTTTCGACGCCCTCGAAATGCGAAAGCTGCGCACAACCGCCATCGGGATCCATGCAGTATTTTGCCGTGAAAACCACATCATCCGCGGTGAAATCGGTGCCATCGGACCATTTGACATCCGGAGTGAGATGATAGGTGACGCTGCGAAGGTCTTCAGAGATCCCGCCATTGGCGACGGTCGGAATTTCCGTAACCAGCCACGGAACCATCTCGCCCTGCGGATTGAACCGGATCAGCGGCTCAAGCACCATGCTGGAGGCGACAAGATCTTTCGTACCACCGGAAAGATACGGGTTCATGATGGACGGCGCCTGGCTGAAAGCAAGCTTTACTTCGCCATCGGTTGCCTGTGCAGCCATTGCCGTTGTCGAGAAGAGCACAGCAAGAGCGGCCCCCCCCACGAACAGCGTTGCTCGGTTATTCATAACGTTCCCCTTATCCGCCAGCATTGATCATTCAGCATGTGAAACCCGAAATGATGAATGTCGGCCTTGGCTTATATTTTGTATCTGTCACAGGGCCTTCATTGCCGGCATGGCAAAGTCGCTGCGAACCAAGGCCCGATGTACGACGACGAATATTCGTAACCACGGGCATCTTCGGAAGTAAAAACTTCCAGTACACAGCGTTGCCGCCACGGCAACACCGTGTACTTATATGCACTGCTTCCTCTTTGTGATGAAACCAACAACATCGCTTCAACAATAAAGCTGGGATCAAGGGGTTCTCGGCGCAGCAATGACCATCCTAAAAAGTTGAGCCACCACGTAAGCGGTGGGGTCCTTTCTGACGCACTCCTTGTGATCGAGAACGCTCACAGTGAGAGAGTGAATGCCGCAAGAACAGGATTTCACCGCAGATCGGACCGATCACCCCACGAAAAATATTGTTTCGGATCAGGACCTTATGTCCATCCGCAATCTTCGTGTGACATTTCAGACCCAGGCAGGAACCGTTCTTGGCGTTGAAGAACTCAGCTTTGAGATCGCAGCCGGTGAATGCGTTTGCGTCGTGGGCGAAAGCGGATCGGGCAAATCCGTGTCCTCGCTGTCACTCATGCGGCTGATCGAATATGACGGCGGAACCATTGCCGGCGGCAAGCTTTTATTGCAACGCAACAATGGCGATGTTGTCGATCTTGCACAGGCATCGCAATCGCAGATGCGCTCTATTCGCGGCAACGAGATCGGCATGATCTTCCAGGAGCCGATGACCTCGCTCAACCCGGTTTTCACCATTGGCCGGCAGTTGACCGAAGGTTTGCGTGTTCATCGCGGATTAAGCAAGAAGCAGGCCCGCGCCCGCGCACTGGAACTGCTGAATATGGTCAAGATCAATGAGCCGGAACGCCGGCTTGACCAATATCCGCATGAGCTTTCCGGCGGCATGCGCCAGCGTGTCGTTATCGCCATGGCGATGACATGTGAGCCACGCCTGCTGATCTGCGACGAGCCGACGACGGCGCTTGACGTCACCATCCAGGCGGAGATCCTGGCGCTCATCAACCAGCTGAAGGAAGAGAAGAAGACGGCGGTGATGTTCATCACCCACGACATGTCCGTCGTGGCGCAGATGGCTGATCGCGTGGTGGTGATGTATCGCGGCAACAAGGTCGAGGAAGGGCCGGTTCAAAAGATTTTCGAGGCCCCCGAACACCCCTATACACGGGCGCTTCTTGCCGCAGTCCCACGGCTTGGCGAGATGAAGGGCAAGAGCAGGCCCGAGCCGATGCGCATTCTCGACCAGACAGCAACGGACGGGCAGGACCAGAGCAAGCCCGCACCCGTTGCCAAAGATGCAGGCGCTGAGGAAGAAAAGCCTATCCTGCTTGATGTTCGCCATCTGACGACCCGTTTTGATTTACGCGGCGGCCTGCTGCGCGGGATCCGGGCGCGGGTGCATGCCGTGGAAGATGTCAGTTTCAAGATCCGGGCGGGCGAAACGCTCGGCCTGGTCGGTGAATCCGGCTGCGGCAAGTCCACCTGCGGACGCTCACTCCTGCGCCTTGTCGATCCGACCGATGGCAGCGTCCGTCTTGACGGCCAGGAAATTCTCGACCTCAATGAAACGCAGATGCATCTGGCACGACGTGACATGCAGATGGTGTTTCAGGATCCCTTCGCCAGCCTGAACCCGCAGATGAAGCTCTTTGATCAGGTGGCCGAGCCGTTCCGCAATTATGCCATCGCCAGCGGATCCGAGCTGAAGGAGCGTGTGGCATCACTGTTTGAGCGGGTGAAACTCCCGCCCTCCTTCATGCATCGCTTCCCGCACGAGCTTTCCGGCGGCCAGCGCCAGCGCATCGCCATCGCCCGGGCGCTGGCGCTGACGCCAAAGCTGATTATTGCCGATGAAGCGGTTTCGGCACTGGATGTCTCGGTGCAGGCACAGGTCCTGAACCTGATGATGGAACTGCAGAACGATCTCGGCGTCTCCTTCCTGTTTATTTCTCATGACATGGCAGTTGTCGAACGCGTCAGCCATCAGGTCGGCGTCATGTATCTCGGCCGCCTGGTCGAAATCGGCCCGCGCGCGGCCATCTTCGAAAATCCGACCCACGAATATACCCGCTCCCTGCTTTCAGCTGTTCCGATTGCCGATCCGACGAAGCGAAAGCTGCGCGGCGATCTTCATTACAAGCCGATCGCCTCCCCCGTTTTCCCGCCAGACCACAAGCCGGAACCCAGCGTCTACGAGAAGGTCGCCGACGACCACTACGTGCTTGTCAGCTGAGCGAACGATTTAAAAAATAAACTTCATGGAGTTATCTAATGGCAATCAAGAACCGTTTTGCCGAAATGCTGTCAGAAATCGCCGAGTGGCGCCGCGACATTCACGCGCATCCCGAGCTGGGGCTGACAGAGACCAGAACCGCCGGCAAGGTCGCCGAACTGTTGCGCAGCTTCGGCTGTGATGAAGTGGTTGAAAATGTCGGCAAGACCGGCGTCGTCGGCATCATCAAAGGTCGTGGCGGCAAGGGTAAATCGATCGGCCTGAGAGCTGACATGGACGCGCTGCCGATCACCGAACTGACCGGTCTTGACTACGCCTCGGAAAATACCGGCGTCATGCATGCCTGCGGCCATGACGGACACACGGCCATGCTTCTCGGCGCGGCCAAATATCTGTCGGAAACGCGCAATTTCGCTGGCCAGGCCGTGCTGATCTTCCAGCCCGGTGAAGAAGGCTATTTCGGCGCCCGTGAGATGTTGCAGGATGGCCTTCTGGAACGCTGGAGCGTCGATGAAATCTACGGCATGCATAATATGCCCGGCATTCCGGTCGGTCAGTTCGGCACCCGTCCCGGCCCCTTCATGGCTGCAGTCGGTTCGCCCAGGATCAAGATCACCGGCAAGGGCGGGCACGCAGCGCACCCGCATAAATGTATCGATCCCATGCCCGTCGCGGCACAGATCATTCTGGCCTGCCAGACGATCTCCTCGCGCAATGTCGATCCGCTGGATTCTGTGATTGTATCGCTGACCAGCATGAAGACCGATTCACCAGCCAATAATGTCATTCCGGAAACGGTCGAGATTTTCGGAACGGTTCGCGCGCTGAATGATGAAGTCATGGCACTTGCCGAACGACGTTTGAGCGAGATCTGCGCCGGTATCGCCGTCAGCGCCAATGTACAGATCGACTTCACCTTCACGCCCGGCTATCCGGTCACCAAAAATGATCCCGCAGCAACGGAAGTTGCTCTGGCCGTAGCCCGCGAAATCGCCGGAGACAACAATGTCAATGGCGAGCTGAACCCAACAATGGGTGGCGAGGATTTCTCCTACTTCCTGCAACAGCGTCCGGGAACATTCCTCAATGTCGGCAATGGTGACAGTGCCGGACTGCATTCGCCCTATTTCAACTTCAATGACGAGGCCATCCCCTACGGATCCAGCTGGCTGGCCAGCATGGTCGAAACCCGCAGCCCGCTGAACTGAGACCAGAGTATCGGGCGATTAATCGGTATCGCCCGATAGCCTCGCTTCCCTGCTCTGCGTATCGGTTTGGCGAGAAAATAGCGCCCTCTTGCATTGCGGCAACCACGCAAGCGGGCGCCGTCAGTCATGCGCGAATGTCTGCATATTCGTCATCAAAATATTGACGACAGTTTCCACGGAATTTTCCAGTCTGCGCCGGGCCCGCACCAGAAGGCGCGCTTCCGTTTGGGCGAATTTGGCATTGTTCACCGTCACGGCAACGATCCGCGAGCGCATCGACGCGACCTCGGCAATGCTTTGCGGCAGGAAGGTGATACCCATGCCTGCAACAACAAAATTCGTCAGAAGAGCGACTGAATTCGACTCAATCTGCGGTGCCAGCACCGTGTTCTCCTCCCGCGCAACCCGCGACAGCAGGAAACGAACAGGGTGTCCTTCCTCAACAAGAGCGAGCGGCAGGCCGCCAATATCGGCGAAATTGATGCTGGCGCGCCGGGCAAAGTCCGAGCTGCTTGGAAAGATTGCACAGAGCGGCTGGCGGGCCGAGGCAACAGTGCGCATCATCGGATGGTCCGAAACGGCATAGGCAATGCCAATATCGACAACCCCGTCAACAAGCGCCTTTTGCACTTCCGGCGAGGACATGCGCAGAACCTGAATATTGAGCCCGGACGCCGTCTTCAGAATGTCGCCCATCCCCTTTTCCAGAAGATCGGTTATGAAGCCCTCACTGCAGGCGATGCGGACAGGCTTTATCTCGGTATTGCGAAACAGGCTCAGCTGTTCCATCAACTCTGCCTGATCATCTGTCAGCTGTGCAGCATATTTCAGGACCAGACCTCCGGCGCGTGTCAGCATCACCCCATTTGGCCGCCGCTCAAGAAGCTTGACCCCGAGGCGCGCTTCCAGATCTGAAATCTTGCGGCTGATCGCTGATGGAACGATGTTCATTTCCTGCGCGGCCTTGCGAATGGAGCCTGTCTGCGCAACAGCTGAAAACTCTCGTAGAAACCGGGCGTTGAGATCATCTAGAAGCATCGTTTTTACCAATTAGTCAAAAAAAGGTCATCTGTCAGCAACTGCAACGTCTCCAGCTTCATTGAAGCGTATCAAAATAAGGGTAAGCTACACGACATTAGAGAATTCAGAATCTCTATCCGCCGATGATGTTACGCAGCAACGCAGCGCAGAATCAAGCGTCGACGCCTCACGAACCTCCGTTTCGTGCGCAAACCGGTTGATTTTCGCTGGTTTGTGCGGAAGACACAGCATACTGCGTCAATTTCTGCGAACCACACACATCACGTTCAAAAACCGACCTGATGCGGCATGAAAGCCCACGCCACTGATCGCCCGGCCACAAGCGATCAAAACCGTGCCAGAAGCCGCATGTAGTGATATCCTCGCTACGGGACAAAGCTGTCGCCAGACGTCCGGGAGGGTCGGCGTGCGCCCTGGCCTGGCGATCATGGCGACCATTATGGGCCTCAAGCCGCCTGGCCACACGCTCTGCGAGACCCTGCTGTAAAGGCATCCCTGTGACAATACTTTACGAAAATACTTTTGCTCCGACCACGCAAACCCTGATCGCCCGTCATGGCGAAAGCGGTGCAAAAACACTCTCGGCCTGGCTGTTTGCTGACACGAAGACCCGCAGAGCGACAGAAGTAGCGCTGGCGGAAAAGGGGATAACGGCGCGTATCCGCAGCGCCTATAAACCCCTCGTTCATTTCTTCCGTGAGGAGGTCAGTACCGAAAGGCTCGCAAAGGCCCGGATTAGCTATCCGACGCATGCAAAGGCACCGGCCAACCGCTTTCTTCTTGAAGCCTACCCTCTGGCCGGCCTGTTTCAAGGCGTCGACATGCAATTCACGCCCGCATCGGCGGAAGATGGGCTTTTTTACACCGTCACGCTGATCTGGCATGACGGGACGGAGAAAACGCAAAAGGTCTACGCACCGAACCGCCTGCATAAGGATTTCGCTGGCGAAGAGGTTCTCTCGCCAACCGGCTGGCTCAGCACAGATGGTGCTGCCGGAGAGAGACTGGAGACGGATTTCGAATGCCTCTTTGCCCGCACGATGGAGGCGCTGAGGAACCATGACTGGGGCCAGAGCGAACCCTATTTCGAAGAGCTCAACATCACCGCCACCCTGCCCTTTGAGGATGAATGGCTGACACTCTCACCGCGCGATGCCATCATCAGTCTCAGGGAATGCCTGCATGAGGATTTCTATTTTTCGCTTCTGGAGATGTTTCAGCTGAAATCAGGCCGACCGCTTGGTGATCGCAGTCTGCGCCCCGGCCAGATCGTGCCCGAAATCCTGCAGGCGCAGGGACCGCTTTCCATTCGGGTCGAAACGCGGAATTTCACCCGACATGAGAGCGGCAGCGATCTGATGGAACCAGTCGCCACGGCCCGCAATCCGTTTACCGCAGAACGGGTCAGGCACACGCTGGCGACCATTGCCGGCGAGCCCTTCTCGGCACGCTCCCGCGCAGGCAGGCCTGTCTGTGCCCGATATGTCAAGGGCAGCGATCGCCCGGTCATGGTTAGTGGAGGACAGCATCCAAACGAGGTAACCGGCATTGCCGGGGCCCTACGTGCCGGTCTGGACCTCGCCACCCGCGACAATGCCCATTTCACCGTTTCACCGCTGGAAAATCCCGACGGTTATGAGGTCGATTGGCGTTTACGCGCAAATAATCCGGCGCATATGCACCATGCCGCGCGCTATACCGCCTTTGGCGACGATCTCGAATATCGGACAGCCGAAATGCCGGGTGAAACCGAAATTCGCTTCCGCGCGGAAGCGTTGAGCGGCGCACAGCTTCACCTCAATCTGCATGGCTATCCAGCCCATGAATGGACCCGGCCGCTTTGCGGCTATGTGCCGCGCGGTTTCGGCATGTGGACCTTGCCGAAAGGCTTTTTCCTGATCATGCGCCACCATCGCGAATGGGAACATCAGGCCAGAGCACTGATGGACCACATCACGGCCAGACTGGCGCAAAACGCGGCTCTCGTCGCCTATAGTCAGGCACATATCGCGCTCTACACGGCACATACCGGCCAGCCCGACTGGCCGGTAATCAACGGTTTTCCGGTGATGTTTGCCGTCAATCAGCGCCAGCGAGTGCCGTTGACACTGATCACTGAATATCCAGATGAATCGATCTATGGCGACGATTTCATTCAGGGGCATACGGCCCAGCTGGAAACAGTGCGCGCGGCCTATACCGCCTGGCAGACCATGAAACTGCCCTCAGAACGCTGAGTGAACGGCTCCCCCCCCCCAAGCGCCGCCGCGGCGTTCGCAGCCGATCCCGGCACGATTGCCAATGGATGAAACTTTGCTGCCAGCGTTGTCTGAAAGGATGGCAGGCGCCAGCTTCCGTCACGAATAGCGATCGTATGGCAGAATGCCCATAGGGACAAAGCGACTTTGAAGGCCGATACGATCGGCGAGGTAGCCCCCTCGCCGATCGTTTCCTTGCATCATCGGCTTCAACACCGCAAAGGCAGGGCAGCAACACTCACAACTTTCCCTGCCTTTTGGAAACATAATTTCAGGATGGTGAAGCCGACTGTACGTCGTTCGTGCTTCCTCCAGACGCAGCCTCGTTAATACTTCCGCCAATGCCTGATCTGGTACTGGTGGAAAGGGTTGTATCCGCGTTAACCGATGCCGTTACCGAATTGGCGACAGCATTCCGTGCCGCGCCGGCAGGCGTAGCCGCAACCACGGCACCTGCCACTGCTGCCTTGCCGCCAGCCGGAACGGCATTCACAGCAGCAATGGCAACCTGCGCACGTTGCTGCGCTGGCACCGCCTGAACAAAGGCAGCCGCGACGGACGCGGACAGACCGGGGGTTACCCCGGCAGCAGCAACGAGCGACGCCGCAAGGGTCGCCACCGGAACATTCGGGTTAGCTTGTATGAAGGCACGAATCGCAGCAATTTTCTGCGCACTGCTCATGGAAGCCATGCTTTGAGCCAGTGCCGCAACGCTCGACCCGACAATCGTTGGTCCGGTCGCCTGGGCGAAACCGGACTGAGGCATGAAGGGAAACATCAGAATTGAAAGGGACACAAAAATTTTAATCTTGCTGTGAATGCCTGCGATTTTGGCCTGTTTCATGGTTGAAACTCCGTTGCACCCAACCATGACAGGTAATATTTTTATTAAATATCATTCAATATTTAATTATTTAATTAAATTTTTATATTATTTTGAAAATTGTTTGTAAATTTTCTTTTTTTTACATATATACATGCAAAATTCATTAAAGGAAAAGCAGTCCTGCGTGCGGACAAGCTTCAACCGCATTTATCGCTTGAAAAGGCAGACATTTTCTATTTCTCAATCGAAGCTTGATGCGATTGAAAATCACCTAGCCGATTTTGCCTGGGGGAAAGCCGAAATGGCGGCGGAAGGCTGTCGAGAAATTGGCAGTGGAGCTGTATCCGGCCGTAAATGCGGCTTGGGCGATGGTCACCTCTCCGCGGTTCAGCAGAATACGCGCCTGCTCCAGCTTGGTTTTTCGCATATAGTGAAAAACCGTCATGCCGTGGGCGGCATGAAACAGCCTTTGCAGCGTATTGGCACTCACTCCGGCATGTGCGGCCAGTTCCTCGACGCCTGGCAAATGCCCGTATGCCTCGACAATCATTTCTTCTGCCCGTCCCAGTTTTATGCTTTCACTGGGACTGAGCCGGGCGCGGGTAATCCTCGCCAGATTTTCACCGCCTAAAGCGTGGAAAGCCTCGGCGATGATCATCAGCACGCAGCTCTCCACCTGCAGCCGGTGGAGATGTGGTTCTGCGACAGGACCCCGCATCGCCTGTTCGGCAAAGGCGATGGCAGCCGGGCTCGGGCGCCAGCGACTGAGAGCCAGATGCGTCTGGCTGAATGCGGCGATAGCGGCGGCGGACTGGTCCCTGAAGACATCACCCGATGCGAGCCATTCTGGCAGGATCGATATGTTGAACTTGCGGATCCGATCGCCCTTCTTCACGCGGCGCCAGAACCTGACGGGTTCGTTCTGTGCGCATACGACGCCGACTGGCTCCCAGTCCCGGCGGCTGTCCGGACGTGTCGGCATGGGCAATTTATGGTCGGCCAGTTTCGCCTCTACGTTACCTGCAAAGAACAGTTTGATACTCAGGTGAGGCGGGAGTTCGCACTCCGTTTCCATTTCGCAAAGGCTTAACGTGTCGGAATGCAAGACACTCAGACCGTCGCGAAGCTTTTCGTGACCGTAGTGGCCGTCAAAGGCTCTGTCGCCCGCAGTCGAGCGCTTCAGAAGTCTGAAAGAGCCGTTGGCGCGCCGCATATGCGCGAGAAAGTCTTCTGTCTCAAACGGAACTGTTCGGTCTTGCATGGTCTGTCCTAACAGCCGGCTCTGGTTGTTTTGCAAAATGAATTGGGGCTTTTGCAAAAATACGATCTGTAGATTTCGGGCTTTGAAATCCTCTATATAAAATATGAATTTTACAATCAAGTTATGGCGTAACACCGTTCCAGCTGCGGCTTCGATCGGTGTGCAACGGGGGTATTGATGAGTATCTCGACAACGAAAACAATCACATTCGCGGCAAGTGCAAGCCTGGCAACGCTTCTTTCTGCGGCCCCGCTGTGGGCACAGGACCAAGATACAACGGAACTGGCACCGGTTTCCGTCATCGTCGACGGCTCATCCGACGATGGTGCTGATTTTGTCGCCAAATCTTCCGACGCTGCCATGAAAACCAGCCGGCCGCTAATAGAGACGCCGCAATCCGTCTCCGTCGTTACCCGCAAGGAATTCGAGGAACGCAATGCAACCTCGGTGCAGCAGGCGCTTCTTTACAGTTCCGGTGTTCAGGCTGAACTCAGGCCCAATGACCGTTACGACATCGTGCCGGTGCGCGGGTTCGGGGGCTATCAGAATTTCGTTCAGTATCTTGACGGCCTCCGCATTTTGAAAGGCATTTCCTACGCCGAGCCGACCATTGATCTGTATAATATTGAGCGTGTCGAGGTTGTCCGGGGACCGGCATCCGTTCTTTATGGTCAGATGACGCCCGGCGGCATGGTCAATCTCGTTTCCAAAAAACCGACCGAAGAAGCACGCGGTGAGGTCTTCACCACGATCGGCAATGAGGATTACATCAAATCGGGTATCGACCTCAGCGGACCGATCGACGAGGACGGCATCTACCGGTATCGCTTCGTCGCATCCGGGCGCTATAACGAAACCAATATCGAGGGAGTCGATTCCTCGCGCGTTTCGGTGCTGCCGTCACTTGAAATCGCACCGGATGATGCGACCAGCCTGACCTTGCAGTTCAGCTACACCGACGACCCGTCAAGCAACTATCCGGGATACCTGCCAGCCGTTGGGACTGTCCTGCCGAATGGCGACTATCCTGATATCCCTTATGACTTCAATATCGGCGATTCCGACTTCGACAAGTTTACCCGTCAGACGACTTCAGCCGGCTATGAATTCGAACACGAATTCGATGACGTCTTCACCTTCCGGCAGAACCTTCGCTACACCCATATCGATACAGAACACCGCTCGCTCTATTATTCGGGCAGCAGTGGCACGACGCTCAGCCGTGGCGTATCGCATCTGAAAGAACATGCAGATACCCTTGCTGTCGATACACAGATTGAGGCTGATTTTTCGACCGGCATGCTCGATCACACTGGCCTGTTCGGCTTCGATTACAGCTATATTGATGCCAACAGGCTGTTCGGCAAAGGCAAGGCCCCTTCGATCAATTATCTGAGCCCGGACTACAGTCAGGCCATCACCGACCCAGCCTATTCGACCGACACCAATCAGGTCACCAACCAGGCCGGTATCTACCTGCAGGACGAGATCGCCTACGGCGCCCTGACTGTCGCTCTGGGTGGCCGCTACGACTATTACGACATCACCAATGACAGCACGGTCCTTTCAACCGGGGTGACGTCATCTACAGAAAATGAGAACCACGCCTTTACCGGACGTCTCGGAGCGACCTATCTGTTTGACAACGGCATCGCTCCCTATGCGAGCTACTCAACCTCCTTTGAGCCGCCGTCAGGTTTCGGCTACAGCGCCAAAGGGGGAACCACGCTCGACCCGGTGGAAGGCGAGCAATATGAAGTCGGCGTCAAATATCAGCCCTTTGATGATGCCAAGAGCTACATCATGGCCTCGGCCTATCAGTTGACCGAAAAGAATGCACTCAGCTCCGACCCGACTTATAGCGGCTACTATGTCCAGACTGACGAGATCGAGCTGAAAGGCATAGAACTGGAAGGCAAGCTGGCGCTTGATTCCGGCTGGGATATCACGCTTGCCTACACATATGCAGATCCGGAAATCACGAAGAGCGCCACAGCTGCTCTTGTCGGCAATGCCCCCGCCGCCGTACCTCAGAACGCAGCCTCCGCCTGGTTGCATTACAGCTTCTTCAGTGGTCCGCTTGAGGGTTTGGGCATCGGCGCGGGCATTCGCTATACCGGCGAGACCTGGGGGGACCAGGAAAACAGCTTCCAGGTGCCCGCCTACACGCTGTTCGATGCCGGCATCGACTATGACTTCGGCGCTAGATGGCCGAAATATGAGGGACTGACACTCAACGTCACCGCGACCAATCTCGGCAACGAAGAATATGTGGCATCGTGCACCTATACGACCCGCTGCTTCTACGGCACCAGCCGGTCTGTCTATGCGACACTGAAATATCAGTGGTAAATGCCTGAAGCGCGCTTGGCCCCGGCCCTTCTACCAAAGACCAGCAGGGTTCGCTCGCCCCCTGTTGGTACCCGCCTGCCTCAAAGCTGGAACATCCCGATCCGCTTTCTGTTCTGGCTATTCATGCAACAACGAAGGCGCTTGACGCAATAACACCAGCCAGTCTGCAACCCCGGCTCTGGAGGCAAGTGGAGAAATGACCTTGAACGAACGAATATCTTCACTGACACAAATGCCGGAGGGCGACGTCAAATCCAGTGCGGCAAGCCCGTCGCGCCAGGGGCACTGTCTTCGCTTCCGGCTGCATTCTGATGCAAATCTGGAATACGAGATTTTCGTCAGCATTCCCCGGCAAGCCGCGCCGTCTGAGGGCTTTCCTGTTCTCTACATGCTTGATGCCAATGCAGATTTCGCGCTTGTGGTGCAGGTGTTGGAACGGCTGACCCGCAGACCCGAAGCCACTGGCGTTGAACCTGCCATTATTGTCGGCATCGGATATCCGGAGACAGAAGATTACAATCAGGAACGCCGCCATCTCGATTTCACCGCAGGCACGACTGACGATGCCTTTTATGAAGGCACATCCTTCACCTTTGGCGGACAGGAGGCCTTTGTTGCCTTCATCCGCGACAGGCTGAAACCGGTCATCCGCAGCTATTTCCCGGTCCGTAGCGAATACGAAACGATCCTTGGCCATTCACTTGGCGGATATTTTGTCGTTGAACAGGCAATGACGAGACCCAAGCTGTTTTCGAGCTACATCGCTGTCAGCCCATCCATCTGGTGGGATAGCGAGCGCATCTTCTCACATCTCGCCAACCGCCCCGCTTCGCCGCAACGACCGATCCGGCTTTTCCTCGCAGCCGGTGGCTGGGAAACTGAACCCGCGCCCTGGCAGCGACTGGAGACGCCAGAGCGCACCAGGGAACATGCTCGCCTCAGGCAGCGACGCCGGATGAACGGCAACATCGATCTTCTGTCAGAATGCTGCCGCAAGGCCTATCCGGACAGCGTCACGCTTCGCACCGAACGCATTGCAGATGAAGACCATTCCAGCATCTATGTCGCCTGTCTGCCGAGAGCGCTCCGGTTTGCACTCCCCGCCAGCGTCAAGTGATCCGGCAGGCTTCTTGCCTCGCTTTCAAGCAGGAAGGCGTCTACAAATCGCAGGACGATTTGAAGCAGCAGCCTGCTGCCGCCCTGTGCGACACTGCGGTACACATGCACCGAAATACGCAGTGAATATCAAATAATTTCAATAACTTGACAACAGAGGTGGCTGGGGTGGCTGGATTCGAACCAGCGCATGCCGATACCAAAAACCGGTGCCTTACCGCTTGGCTACACCCCAATACCATTTCGCGATCGGGTCGCGTCAATTGCCGCCTCTTAGCAAAGCTTCCAGGGCACGACAATCTATATTCGGATTTTTGTGACAGAAATTCGGCCCCGCCAGCCCCATGGTCCATAACTTGTATAAAGGATTTTCGCGAAAGCTTGATTTCTGCCGCAACGCACCTTCATAAGACAGACCACAGCCGCTGAAAGGATGGTCATGACCGAGCCGATCTTCGAGCGCAGCTTCGCGCCCCGCCATGAAGAGCCTGTTGCCATTGCAGACGGGATTGTCCGGGTCACCGCCAATAACCCCTCGCCGTTTACCTTCACCGGCACCAATAGCTACATCATCGGTGACGAGACGGTGATGGTCATCGACCCCGGACCTGAAGACGAACCCCACCTTGAAGCGCTCCTGCAAGCCATTGGCAACCGCCGCGTCAGCCACATCGCCGTCACCCATACGCATCGCGATCACTCCCCGCTCGCAGCCCGCCTGAAGGCCATCACCGGGGCGCCGATTGCCGCCGAAGGCGGCCACCGCGCGGCGCGGCCTTTGCATCAGGGCGAAACCAATGCCTTTGCCGAAAGTGCCGATATGGCACTCATTCCCGATATTCTACTTAAGAATGGAAGCCGGATCGGTAGCGGCAAATACGTGCTGGAAACGGTATTGACGCCGGGTCACACCGCCAATCACGCCGCCTTTGCCCTTCTTGGCACGCCAATTCTTTTTTCAGGCGACCATGTAATGGCCTGGTCGACCACCGTCGTTGCCCCGCCCGATGGTTCGATGACGGATTATATGATGTCGCTGGAAAAGCTTCTGGCACGCACTGAAAGCCGTTACCTCCCCGGCCATGGCGGCCCGGTGGAGGACGCGGCCAGCTTTGTCCGTGGTATCCGCTCGCATCGCCGCATGCGTGAACGGGCCATTCTCGCCCGGCTTGAGGCCGGAGACGGCCTGATCGCAGAAATGGTCGAAGTGCTTTACCGTTCGACGGACAAGGCACTGCATGGGGCTGCAGCCATGTCGGTTTTCGCCCATCTGGAAGCACTTGTCGAAACCGGCGCGGTCGTTACCGACGGCAAGGCTTCCATTACCAGTCACTACCGCCTGGCCAAACGCAACTGAAGCGGCTCAACGTCTTCTTTGGCGGATAGCAGCCTGGGCGGCGGCAAGTTTTGCCGTCGGCACACGGAAGGGCGAACAGGACACATAATCGAGCCCGAGACCTTCGCAAAAGCTGATCGAGGCGGGATCTCCGCCATGCTCCCCGCAAATACCGATCTGCAGCGTCGGCTTCGTCTGACGGCCGCGCTCAGCCGCCAGCTGCATGAGCTCACCGACACCATCGAAATCAAGCGAGATGAACGGATCGCGCTCAATGATGCCCTTCTTCTGATATGTCGACAAAAAGGCCGGCGCATCATCGCGCGACAGGCCGAATGTGGTCTGGGTCAGATCATTGGTGCCAAGCGAGAAAAAGGCCGCTGTTTCGGCAATCTCATGCGCCCTGAGCGCGGCACGCGGCAGTTCCACCATGGTGCCGACCAGATAGCTGATCTCCATGCCGCTTTCCTCCATCACCCGGTGTGCAACCTCGTCGATACGCGCCTTGACATAGTCAAGCTCGGCACGAAGGCTGACGAGTGGCACCATGATTTCCGGCACAACCGGCTCGCCGGTGGTCCGTGCCGCCGCAACGGCGGCCTCAAAGATGGCGCGGGCCTGCATCTCGGCAATCTCCGGATAGGAAATCGCCAGCCGGCAGCCGCGATGGCCCAGCATCGGATTGAACTCGTAAAGCGCGTCGATGCGCTGCCTCAGCGCCGGCGTTTCCATATCCAGCGCAACGGCGACATCCTCCATCTCGCGATCGGTCTTGGGCAGGAATTCATGCAATGGCGGATCAAGCAGGCGGATCGTCACCGGCTGACCATGCATGATGGCAAACAGCGCCTCGAAATCGCCACGCTGGATCGGCAGCAGCTGGTCGAGCGCCTGCTTCCGCCCCTCCGCTGTCTCGGCCAGGATCATCCGCCGCATTGTATGGATGCGTTCACCATCGAAGAACATGTGTTCGGTACGGCAGAGCCCGATACCCTCGGCGCCGAATTCACGCGCGGCCCGGGCATCGCCCGGCGTGTCGGCATTGGTGCGCACCTTCATCCGCCGCGCCGCATCCGCCCATTCCATCAACCGGCGAAAATCACCCGACAGCGCCGGTTTCTGTGTTGGCGCCTGGCCCTTGATCACCTTGCCGGTTGCCCCGTCAATGGTGATCAGATCGCCAGCGTGAAGCGCAACACCGCCCAGACCATAGAGAATATTGGCATGGCGATCGACCCGCATCGTGCCGGCTCCGGTGACACAGGGCACACCCATGCCGCGGGCAACGACGGCGGCATGACTGGTCATTCCGCCACGCGTGGTCAGCACGCCTTCGGCAACGGTCATCCCGTGAATGTCTTCCGGGCTGGTTTCGGTGCGCACGAGAATGACCTTGCGCCCCTCGCCATCGGCCGCGATCGCCTCTTCGGCCGAAAACACAATCTGTCCGGTAACCGCGCCCGGTGAGGCGGGCAAGCCGCTGCCAATCAGATTGCCCTTATATTCCGGCGCTATCGTCGGATGCAGCATCTGGTCAAGTGTTGCCGGATCAATCCGCTCAATCGCTTCCTCGCGGGTAATCAGCCCCTCATCGGCCAGATCCATCGCAATCTTCATGCCCGCCTGGGCCGAGCGTTTGCCCGCCCGCGTCTGCAGCATCCACAGGCGTCCGCGCTCAATGGTGAATTCGAGGTCCTGCATGTCGCCATAATGGCGCTCCAGCCGGCTGGCCACCTTGACGAGTTCGCCAAAGGCGGGCGGCATCAGCTTTTCCAGAGACGGCTTTTCGCCTCCCGAGGCGATGCGGCCTGCCTCGGTAACGCTTTGCGGCGTGCGGATACCGGCAACCACATCCTCGCCTTGCGCATTGACGAGAAACTCTCCGTAGAGCGACTTCTCACCGGTCGAGGGGTTGCGCGTAAAGGCGACACCAGTGGCGGAATCATTGCCGAGATTACCGAATACCATGGCCTGAATATTGACCGCCGTTCCCCATTCAAAAGGAATGGAATGCAGCGCCCGATAGGTGGTGGCGCGCGCGCTGGTCCAGGAGGAAAAGACAGCCGAAACCGCCCCCCACAGCTGCTGCATCGGATCCTGCGGGAAGCTCTCTCCAAGCTCGTCTTCCAGAAGCGTCTTGTAGCGCTCGGTGACCTCTTTCAACTCTGCTGCCGAAAGCTGCGTATCGTTTTGATGGCCGAAGGCTTCAACCGCCTCCTCGAGCAGTTCTTCAAAAAATTCCGCATCCAGCCCCATCACCACATCGGCATACATCTGGATAAAGCGGCGATAGCTGTCCCAGGCAAATCGCGCATCGCCCGTGTCGGCGGCAAGCGCCTGAACCGTCTCATCATTCAGTCCGAGATTGAGCACCGTATCCATCATGCCGGGCATGGAAACGCGCGCACCAGAGCGCACAGACAGGAGCAATGGCTGCTTGAAATCACCGAATCGGCGCCCGGCAATCTGCTCGATAGAGGCGATCCCCGAGACGACTTCGTCTGCCAGACCATCGGGAAAAGTCTTGGCATGATCGTAGAAATACTGGCACACATCGGCAATGATCGTGAACCCGGCCGGGACAGGCAGGCCAAGTGACGCCATTTCGGCAAGCCCGGCGCCCTTGCCGCCCAGCCTGTCTCGATCGATGATTCGTCCATCCGTTTCGGAAGCACCGAAACCAAAAACCCAATTCGCCATATGACCGCCCGATCCGGAAGCCCTGCCGCCGGATATGCCATTCAACCCTTTTGCGCCGACGTTAGTGCATCATGGCCGAAATGAGAATTGGTATTGCAGGGAAATTTTCCCTCCTCCCCCGAAAGACCAATGTCATGCCATTGCCGGACGCATGCCCGCGACTGACCATCTTGGCACCGTCAGGCACCGCTTGACGTGACGGAAACACTGTCACAAACTTGTCATCTTTAATAATACCAGACTCCAGTAAGGGGAAATTTAATGTCCAGGCCAACCCTCCGCTCGGCGACCGTTCTTTCCGGTCTCGCCACCTCGCTCACACTCGCAGTTCTTGCCTTTTCAGCCCCAGCATCGGCGCAGGATGCCACCGTCCCCCAGAACGACCTTCTGAACGCGACCGTGTGGATGGAAACCTCCGTCGAATACAAGGCCACCGTCAGCGAGATCTTCAAACTCGCCAAGATGCAGCTTGATGATGCGCTGGCCGATACAAGCTGGACGGCTGTCGCCGACAAGGAGCCTGAAGGCTATGCCGATCTGCCGGTCGCCATTGTCACCGACCTTGACGAAACCATGCTCGACAACGGCAATTACGAAGCTTCGCTGGTCGCGCGCGGTACCAGCTACTCCTCAAAGGAATGGACCGACTACGTTAACAGCCAGACCTCCAAGGCAGTGCCCGGCGCACTCGACTTCCTCAATTATGCCGACAGCAAGGGCGTGAAAATTTTCTACGTTTCCAACCGCAAGGCAATCGAGAAAGACGGCACGGTCGCCAACCTCGAAAAGCTCGGCTTTCCGATGGGCGGCAATGTCGACACCGTGCTGCTGCGCGGTGACAAGGAAGAATGGACCTCTGCCAAGGAAAGCCGCATCGACTATGTTGCCAAGGATTATCGCGTCGTTCTGCTGATGGGCGACAATCTCGGCGACTTCACCGACAAGGCGGACGGCACACTGGAAGAGCGCCAGGCCTTCTTTGACGCCTCCGCCGATCATTGGGGTCATGACTGGATCATGCTTCCCAACCCTGAATATGGCTCCTGGGAATCAGCCGCCTTCGGCGGTGACTGGTCGAAATCACCCGATCAGCGCCGCCAGGACAAGATCGACGCGCTCGATCCCTGGACCCCGGCAGCGCAGTAATTCGCCCACTGAGACGACCGGCCCTGGCGGGATTAACCACCGAGGCCGGCCTTACCATGACGATGACAGGGCATTATTTGCCCGACTTCTCATCATCTTTTCCTGTTTTCTCAAGCGCATTTCTGAGAGATTCGGCCCTTTCCCGGGCGGCATCAAGGCGTTCACGCATCTCCTCACGATTCGCCGGAGGGTCCTGCAGGTTGATCGGCGGTGACCGCGGCGGCGGCGTTGGCGGACGCTCTGCCGCATTGTCACTTCCTGTTGCGTATCCACTGGATGAACCAGAGCGGTTTGGTGAAATCGCCATTCATTCCTCTCCCTTGTTAAAGCGCAGACGAGCAAGGCCCCGTGACCTGCACGGCACCACCGTTCCTGACGTGTCGGCTGACGTGATTGCACGATGCGCGGTCGGATACACGATCCGGCAAGACGCCCCGCCACCGAAGAGCATGGCGGCATTACAAGTAATAAAGAACTCGAAAATCGTTATATATTGAGCACTTGCGGCTGGTCCTGCTCGACCATGCGCTCGGCAGTCTGCAAGTCGACCGAAACCAGTTGCGAGACGCCCTGTTCGGCCATGGTGACGCCGAACAGCCGGTCCATCCGCGCCATGGTAATAGGATTATGGGTAATGACGACGAAACGGGTTTCGGTCGAATTCACCATTTCCTCCATCAGATTGCAGTAGCGCTCGACATTGTGATCGTCGAGCGGCGCATCAACCTCGTCCAGCACGCAGATCGGCGCCGGATTGGTGAGAAAGACGGCGAAGATCAGCGCCATGGCCGTCAGTGCCTGCTCCCCGCCGGACAGAAGCGTCATTGTCTGCGGCTTCTTGCCCGGCGGCCGGGCGAGGATTTCCAGTCCAGCCTCCAGCGGATCGTCGGATTCGATCAGCTGCAGTTCCGCCGTGCCGCCACCGAAAAGATGGGTGAACAGGCGCTGAAACTGTTCATTGACCTGATCAAAGGCGGCCAGAAGCCGCTCGCGACCCTCTCGATTGAGGCTCTGGATCGCACCGCGAAGCTTGCGGATTGCATCGATCACATCATCGCGTTCGCTGACGAGAAGCTCAAATTCCTTCGAAAGTTCGGCCTGTTCTTCTTCAGCGCGCAGATTGACAGCCCCAAGCCGCTCACGCTCGACCTTGAGCCGTTCCAGCGCGCGTTCGACAGCGATCGGTTCCGGCATCGGTTGATCGGGACCAAGACCGGTCAGCCGGAAAGCCTCATGGGGCGGCACCTCAAGTGCCTCGCGAATGCGCGCTTCGCTGTCTTCACGGCGCTGCCTTGCAGATACCAGCCGCTCCTCGGCACGGCCGCGCTTCTCACGCGCTTCGGCCAGTTCGGAGAGCGCCTGGGCGGCGGTCCGGTCCGCTTCGCGCTGTTTCTTCTCGGCTTCGGCCAGCCGGTCAGCGGCATCGCGCCGCGCTTTCTCGGCTTTTTCGAGCTCGCGCGTCAGCCCATAGCGCTTCTCCTCCATCTCCTCCGGCGCCTCCTGAAGCTGTTCCAGCTCCTCATGCGCCTCTTCAGACCGCGCTTTCAGCGTCGCAATCTGGCTTTCAGCGCTTTTCGCCCGGTTCTGCCAGCTTGCCCGTTCCTGCGCGATTGAAGCGACGCGGCGTCTGCGCGCGTCATTTTCACGGATCAGCCCGTCATGGCGCGCCCGCGCTTCGGCCAGAGCGCCACGCAAACCCATCACCTCGGCCTGGACAGTCGTCAGGCGCTGCTCCAGCACGGAGAAATCACCGGCCTCTTCCAGCGCTTCTGCCACCGTCTCCATCCGCGCGGCCATATCCTCCGCCTGAAGGGTGATCTGGCTGACCGTCTCGGCAACAACATCGCGCCGTCGCAACAGATCACCCGCCGCCTTTTCTGCCTCGCCGAGCGCAAGCCGTGCTTCCGCCGTCATTCTCGACGCCGCCCGCAGCCGCTCACGCGCGGCCGCAAGGCCCTGTTCGGCCGCGACCACAGCCTGAGCTGCATCATCCTGATGGCCCGCTGCCTCTTCCAGAGCGATTTCAGCCTCGTCGCGCTCCGTCTCGAGCGCTGCCAGGCGATTGCGCTGCGACAGGCGAAGCGCTGCCGCACTCGGCGCATCGGCACCGGTGACATGGCCATCCCAGCGATAGACAGCACCGCTTGCCGTCACCAGTTCCTGGCCCGGCTTCAGCGCCGCCATCAGCCTCTCACCCTGCCCATCCTCGATGAGACCGATCTGGCGTAAGCGGCGGCGCACCGCATCCGGCCCCTCGACCAGATCGGCAAAGCTTTGCGCGCCTGCAGGCAAAGCCGGATCATCATCGCCCGCGCCATTGCCATGCCAGAATGCTGCCGCCGAGGCGTCAAGCGGTGATTCCAGATCATCGCCGAGCACAGCCCCAAGCGCCGTCTCGAAGCCCGGACGAATGCTGATCAGCTCGGCAAGCGGTGTGAATGCACCCGAGGCCGCGCTGGCGGCCAGCATACCGGCAATCGTCTTTGCTTCCGTCTCGATTGCAGCAAGCTTTGCCTTTGCCGCCTCGACGGGCACACGGGCGACAATTTCACGTTGCCGCGCCGAAGCAAGCCCAGCCTCCGCCGCCTCAAGGCCCGCATGTGCGTCTTCCTCGGCAAATTGCGCCGCTTCCAGCGCTTCGCGACGCTCTTGCGGATCCGGCAGACCAGAAATCCGCTCGGCAATGGCGGCAAGTTCAGCCTTGCCCTGCTGAAGCTGCTGATCGAGCCGCTGACGCCTGGCCGAAAGATCGGCCAGTGCCCTCTCCCGCTCCGCTCGGATTGCCTGGGCCTCGGCGCGCTCGGCCGTCAGTGCGGAAAAACGCTGTTCGGCTTCCGCCAGTGCGGCGGCAGCCTCCTCCATGGCATAACGGGCCTCCTCCAGCGCCTCGCCGGAATAACCGATCTCCTCGGTAAGCTCGGCTTCTTCCTGCGCCAGCCGCGCAAGGATCGCCGCATTGTCGTCGATCATCGCCTGTTCACGGCGGATATCCTCATTGAGCTGCACAAGCCGGCGGGAAAGCTCGTCGCGCCTTCGCATCACCCGCCCGGCATCTTCCTCCAGCTGGCGGCGTGCAATTTCAAGGCGCTGCATGGCGGCGGCGGCGGCAACTTCCGCCTCGCGCAATTCCGGCATGGCAAGGCCGGAGACCGCCTGGTTTTTGGCCGCCTCCATCTGCCTGTTGGCCTTTTCGGCAACATTCACCGTTAACTGGTTAAGCAGGCTTTCCGCCTCACCTTCCTGTGCCTTGGCATCCGACCAGCGCAGATGCAGAAGGATCGCCTCATTGGCGCGGATATCAGCCGAAAGTGCCTTGAAACGTGTGGCCTGCCGGGTCTGGCGCTTCAGACTGTCGATCTGGCTTGAAAGTTGCGCCGTTACATCGTCAAGCCGTTCCAGATTGGTTTCGGCCGCGCGCAAGCGCAGTTCCGCCTCGTGACGGCGAGAATAGAGGCCGGAAATGCCGGCTGCCTCTTCCAGCAGCTGGCGGCGCGCCTGCGGCTTTGCCTGGATCAGTTCGCCGATCCGCCCCTGCCCGACCATGGAGGGCGAACGCGCGCCGGTGGAGGCATCGGCAAACAGCAGCTGCACGTCCTTGGCGCGCGCTTCCTTGCCATTGATGCGGTAGACCGAGCCCTGTTCGCGGGCGATGCGCCGCGAGACCTGGATCTCGTCGCTGTCATTGAAGGCGGCAGGCGCGGTGCGATCGGAATTATCAAGCGAAAGGCCGACTTCGGCGGAATTGCGCGCCGGGCGGTTGCCCGAGCCCGAAAAGATCACGTCATCCATGCCGGAAGCGCGCATATTCTTGTAGGAATTTTCGCCCATCACCCAGCGTAGCGCTTCAACCAGATTGGATTTGCCGCAGCCATTGGGACCGACAACGCCGGTCAGCCCCGGTTCGATCACAAACTCGCTGGGCTCAACGAAGGATTTGAAGCCGACAAGGCGAAGCCGATTGAATTTCATGACCGTCCTGCCCCTGTCATCTCGGGGCGCTGCCGGAAGGCGGGGTCACGAAATTGCGCGATTGCTGTTTCGGGAAGAGAAAAGACGGGCCCATTGGCAGACCGGCCCGTACCGGCCACTGCCGCCTTGAAGACCGGCGCACGATATCGTCCGCGCGCCGGCTTTGTGACTGACGCGTGTTCAGAGCATGCTGTTAATAAGGGCTGACATTGTGTCAACCGGCATGTCTCCCGCATATTTTTCGCCATTGATCAGGAAGGTCGGGGTCGCATTGACACCGAATTCCTTCTCGGCGCGATCTCTGATGGTGTTCACATCATCGAGAAGTTTCTGATCGGTCAAGCAAGCCTGGAAGCTTTCCTGTGTAAAACCGGCAAGCTTGGCCATTTGCAGCATCGCAGCCGACCCATCCTCGGCCGTCGCCCAAGTGCGCTGCTGCGAGAACATCAGATCGACGAAAGGCAGATATTTGCCGTTCGGGGCGCAGCGGGCGAGCATGAAGCCAGCCATGGCGCGCGGATCGAAGGGGAATTCACGGAACAGATAATAGACCTTGCCGGTGTCGATGTAATCCTTCTTGATCGCCGGATAGGTGACCTTCTGGAAGTTTTCGCAATGCGGGCAGGTCAGCGAATAATATTCGATGATCTTGACCGGCGCATTCTCGTCACCTTCGGCAATTTCCGGCAGCGGCCCCGGCTTCAGCGCCTCGGCCATATCAACCTTGCCGATGCTGTCCGGCAGCTTCACATCTTCGGCAAAGGCCGTACCGCCGGTCGAAAGAAGAGCGGTTCCAAGGCTGCCCATGGCAAGGCCGCCCAAAAGCGTCCGCTTCGTCATCTGAATTTCAGGCATGTCATGTCTCTCGTCAGTAAGGTTGGTCTTTTTGTTGCGTATCGGTCAATCTGCCAGCGCACAAGTGCTTGCCGAACAACGATCTTCAAAGATGCGTGACCGTCATGTCAGCTTACGGGGCGTAAGCCCCCGCCCTTTGCTTTCCGTCTTTTTCCGCCGCCGCTCCTCATCCTTGACACCCGTTGCAAGCCGCAGGATCGCCGCCTTGAGCCTATCCGACTCGATATCGGCCAGCCTCTCGTCCAGTTTCATCCGTTCTACGCGCGAAAGCGGCTGGAGCTTGCGACGCTGCGGCCCCGCCGGCTGCACCGGCTTTTGCACAATGCGGATGCGGTCGATCGCGGCAAAGCCAAAGAAGCCGTTGACGCGGTGGATCAGCTCGTCCTGACCGTGTGACAGAAACAGGGCGCGGGCGCCTTCGCAGGCGATCGTCAGCGTGCCGGGGCGGAACGTGTCGTCATAGGATTGAGAGCGTTGCGGCCAGACGATCTTCTCCGGCCGCGAATAATCGGCATAGGCGTCGCCGGCGATTTCTTCCCAGGCGTTCAGCAATGATGTGCTGATGCCGGCACGGCGCGCCAGTATGGGATCGATGAGCGCGTTGGCCACATCGGCGATCTGATTGACATTATCCCTGCGGCCGTGCTTCATCACCCCGATCATTCCTCACATTCCGGCGAAACCATGGCTTCGCCATCAAAATCGCAAAATACATAAGGCGTTTTGCCACAAAAGGAAACGCTTGAGCCCTTCATGAACGCCATCGCACATAAGCTCCTCGACTGGTATGACCGCCATCACCGGATCCTGCCCTGGCGGGTCAGCCCCGGTGACAAGGCCAGCGGCGTCCGCCCCGATCCCTATCATGTCTGGCTGTCTGAAATCATGCTGCAGCAGACCACTGTGCAGGCGGTGAAACCCTATTTCGCCAAGTTCCTGGAACGCTGGCCACGCGTCGGCGATCTGGCCACAGCCGAGACTGACAGCGTCATGGCGGCCTGGGCAGGGCTTGGCTATTACGCCCGTGCCCGCAATCTCAAGAAATGCGCTGAAACGCTTGCAAGCGACCATGGCGGCACCTTCCCCGATACATTTGCCGGATTGAAGGCATTACCGGGCATTGGCGACTATACCGCCGCAGCCATTGCCGCCATCGCCTTCGACCGGGCCGAGCCCGTGGTCGACGGCAATGTTGAACGGGTCGTGACCCGGCTCTTTTGCATCGAAACGCCTCTGCCGGCAGCAAAGCCCGACATCCGCGCGAAAACAGCGGAAATCACGCCTGGAACCCGCCCCGGAGACTTTGCCCAGGCGATGATGGATCTCGGCGCAACGATCTGCACGCCGAAGCGCCCGGCCTGCGCGCTCTGTCCGTTGAACGGCGATTGCAAGGCGCTGAAGATCGACGATCCCGAACGCTTCCCGCTGAAGGCGAAAAAGGCCGGACGTCCGGTCAGGCGCGGCGCCGCCTTCGTCGCAATTGCCCCCGATGGCGCGATCCTGCTGAAGACAAGGCCTGCGAGCGGGCTGCTTGGCGGCATGGATGAGGTGCCGACGACGGCGTGGAATTCACGCCGTGACGGCGAAACCGACGAAACCGCCGCCCCGTTTGCCGCCAATTGGGTGTCCTGCGGCGAGGTCATCCACGTCTTTACCCATTTCGAATTGCGGCTTTCGGTTTTCCACGCGGCAACCCCGCGTCGAAATGTCGAAGGCGGTCGCTGGGTTTCGCCCCGCGATATCGCTGATCAGGCCTTGCCAAGCGTGATGAAAAAGGCGATCACCCAGGCCATTCCGGATATTTTCAGGGCCCAGCAAGGTCGTGTGACCAGTAAGGACGTGTGAAATGACAACCGAAATCCGCCACATCGTTTTCGACATCGGCAAGGTGCTGGTGCATTACGACCCCACCCTGCCCTTTCAGCACATCATTCCGGATGAGGAAAAGCGCAAATGGTTTCTCGCCAATGTGTGCAGCCATGAATGGAATCACGAGCAGGATCGCGGCCGGCCGTGGAGCGAGGCCGAAGCGGTTGCCATTGCCGCCTTTCCTGACGAAGAGGACAATATCCGCGCCTTCCGCAAATACTGGCATGAAATGCTGCCCTATTCCTATGATGAGAGCGTCGAGATTTTAAAGGCTCTGCTGGCTGCGGGCTGGGATATCACCATGCTGACCAATTTTGCGCCCGACACATTCAGGGAATGCCGCAAACGCTATCCGTTCCTGGAACTGTCGCGCGGCATCACCGTCTCCGGCGAAATCGGCATGGTCAAGCCCGACCGCGACATCTTTGATCATCATGCTGCAAGCTTCAATCTTGATCCGGCAGCGACCCTGTTCATCGATGACACGCTGATCAATGTCGAGGGCGCAAAGGCCGCCGGCTGGCAGGCAGTACAGTTCACCGATGCGGCCACGCTGAAACGTGATTTCGCGGCGCTCGGCATCCGCTACTGAACCAATCATGTTGTTTGAAAAAGACATCGGGCCCGGATTGATCCGGGCCCGAGCGTCGGCCGTGCGTGGTTCGGAGGTCATGAACTTTGGCGCGGCTGGCAGGGATATCTTTTAAAGCGAAGCCGCAGCCATCTGTGCGCGCACTTCCGCGCGCAGACGGTCGATCGGGAACAGTTCACCGCCTTCTTCGAAGTGCCAGAAGGTCCAGCCATTGCAGGCATCGAACCCCTGAACCTTGGCCCCGAGACGATGGATCGAACCGGCCTCGGCGCCGCTTGCAAGCGTACCGTCGGCACGCACCACAGCGCGATAGCGGCCATTGGCTGACACCAGAACCTGGCCCGGGGACACCATACCGCTTTCCACCAGCGTGACGAAGGCAACGCGGGGTTCCGCTTTCTTGCCCGGCAGCGGCTTCAGCATCGGGGCTGCCATCGGCTCAACCGCATCGATGCGCTGACGCGCTGCGTCGATATAGGTCTGCTCGCGCTCGATCCCGACGAAATGGCGGCCGAGCCGCTTGGCAACGGCTGCGGTGGTACCGGAGCCGAGGAAGGGGTCAAGAATAACATCGCCCGGCTTGGTCGATGACAGGATAACGCGTGCCAGAAGCGCTTCGGGCTTCTGGGTCGGGTGAACCTTCTTGCCGTCCTCGCCCTTCAGCCTCTCGCCGCCATTGCAGATCGGAAACAGCCAGTCGGAGCGCATCTGCACATCGTCATTGGCGGCCTTCATCGCATCATAGTTGAAGGTATAGCCCTTGGCATCAGCCGAGGGGGAAGCCCAGATCATGGTTTCATGGGCATTCTGAAACCGGCGGCCCTTGAAATTCGGCATCGGATTGGTCTTGCGCCAAACAATGTCATTGAGGATCCAGAAGCCGAGATCCTGCAACATGGCGCCGACGCGAAAGATATTGTGATAGGAGCCGATCACCCAGATCGTGCCGCTGGGCTTGAGCACACGGCGGCAGGCCAGAAGCCAGGCGCGGGTAAAGGCGTCATAGGCCTCGAAAGAGGCGAACTGGTCCCAGGCATCATCAACAGCGTCGACCTTCGACTGATCCGGCCGGTGAAGCGTGCCGCCAAGCTGCAGATTATAGGGCGGGTCGGCAAAAATCACATCGACCGAATGGTCGGGAAGTGCTTCGAGCGCGGCAACACAATCACCCTTGATGATCGTATCGATCCACGAGGTGCTGGATGCATTTTTGACATGCGCGGAAAGGGCCGTAACCGGAACCATAAGATACTCGCCTCAACTCGTACTCGACACTGATTTACGCACATGAATGTCGTTGAACTTGGTTACCAAAGCCTGAATGCGGCATGAGAAAAACGCATCCCGCATGACTGGGCTTTACGATTGGCACGGCTCGCGCATTGTCCTTTGGCCCTGGTTCATGTAGTCAAACGCTCAGTTCTGGCCCTATTTTCCAACGAAAGCGGATTTTGCATGAGCAGCTTTGATCTGATCATTTTCGACTGCGACGGAGTTCTGGTGGATTCGGAATTTCTCGCCGCACAGGTGGAATCGAAACTGCTGACAGAAGCTGGTTATCCGATTACCGCCGGAGAGATCGGCGAACGCTTCGCCGGCATGACCTGGCGCGACATTCTGCTCGCCGTCGAAAAGGAAGCCAGCATTCCGCTGCAGGCAACCCTGATTGACCAGTCCTATACTATTCTCGATGAACGGCTGAAACGCGAACTGAAAGCCATACCAGGCATTCGCGAGGCGGTTTCACAGCTTTCAGAGCCGCGCTGCATCTGCTCCAATTCGACACTGGAACGCCTCGACATGATGCTGACCAAGGTTGGCCTGATCGACCTGTTCCAGCCGAATATTTTTTCTGCCGAAAGCCTTGGCCCCGACCGGGTCAAGCCAAAGCCGGATATTTTCCTGTTCGGCGCCGAGAAGATGGGCGCCGACCCGAAGAAGACACTGGTGATCGAAGATTCGGTACATGGTGTCATGGGCGCAAAGGCAGCCGGCATGCGCGTCGTCGGCTTCACCGGCGGCTCTCACACCTATCCTTCCCATGCTGACCGGCTGACCGATGCTGGCGCCGAAACCGTCATTGCCCGCATGAGTGACCTTCCGGCCGTCGCCACGGCTCTTCTGGAATGGTCGGGCACGCTCTAGGCAGGATCAGCGCCGGTCAGGCCGGCCGGCGCTGTTACCGGAAAATGCCATCATAGGCATTTCAAAATATCTTATAGCTCTTTCACAGCTATCATCCTCGTTTCCGAAGCACCTTAGGAGATGACAGATATGCCGATTGAAAGGGTTTCAACGACAAAATCTCTCATGGACAACCGGCTGGACGGCCTGAAAACCTGCCCGCAAAACCCCGCCCGGAACGTCTTGAACCGTCTGGAGCCGGCAGCCAGAGAGGCCCTGTCTCAATTGATCGCGAAACAGGCGCGTTCGCTTGGCGTCCACAAATCGCCGGATCATGTCGAAACCAGGCAGGCAAAAGCACCTGATGACAGGATCGCCGAGCTGCGCAAGGCCGATGGAAAATACACGATCCATTATCCCGATAGACAGATCAGGGCTGATCGCCACTATATCTTCGTCATCCCCGAGGACCGGCCCAACACCGTGCTTGTTGGCCGCCACCATGCAGATATCAAACCGGGTGAGGAGAACACGGCTGTCGGCGGTCACGTCTCCATTTCCCACGGCAAGAAGGCGCTCTATGCCGGCGAAATGAAGTTCAAGGACGGTGTATTGATCAGATGGCTCAACAGCAGCGGCCATTACCGACCCGACCTGCGCTCGCGCCCTGATTCGCTGCTACCTTACCCGGCCCGGCTGCTGCCGGAGGGTTCGTTCCGCCCTTATTTCGACAATGACGGTGAGCGGATCCATAAAGGCTGAAGCGGGTCCGGGCCACCCGCAGCGTCACGACATTGCGCATTTCCGGCCGTCATCTGAAACCGGAAATGCGCTGTCTGATGGTCCTGAATGAAGAGGATTACTTGCCGACGCCAACATAGATGCGGGCAAGCGGCCCGGCGGTCGGCGGCAATGACAGATCTGTCTTCTTGAAGATGAACTGCGTCGACAGCGTGTCGGCGGGCAAGTCCACCGGCTGCGTCACGACCTGGTCATAGAAGGTGGTCTTGCTGTCCTTCATCACAACGTGGATCGGAACATTGATGGTTCCGGCCTTCGCCTTCGGGCCGCCGACAATGCGGCCCTGAACCGCGATATTGGGCGAAAGCGCCTCGCCTGCCTGCGCAACATCGCAGCTGCGGATATAGGCCCCCAGCGAGACCTGATAGACGAGATCCTCAGGCTTGGACGAGCTGGCCGGGGAATAGACCCGGATGAAGGCATGGTCATCATCAAGCATGACCGGCGGGCAGATGCGCGCCAGCGCCGTGAGGTTGACGCCAGCCGTAACGGTTTCGGCAGGTTTGGCTTCAGGTTCAGCCTGTTTCGTGGTGGAGCAGGCCACAAGTGCTGGAAGGACCAGCACCGCCGCGAAACGGCTCATGGAGCGACTTGGCACGACAAACATCCCTTTCATCGGTTCATTCCGGTAAGCAGGGCTTTTCAACCCAATCCGCTTTGGTCTATATCAGCGCCCGCAGCAAAAATCGATTGTCTCTCGCATTACAGGCGTAAGACCGTTACCAAAACCAGATCTCACATGGTAGCAGCAGGAAAAAAGCGGCACCAGTTAGGCAGGATCAGGTAAACGTGGCAAGCACGAAGGGGTTGTCCGTGGAATATGTTTCAACGCGGGGCGAAGCCCCCTCACTGAAGTTTTCCGATGCGCTTCTCGCAGGCCTTGCCACCGATGGCGGCCTTTATCTGCCGGAGCATTTTCCGCAGTTTTCTGCCGAAGATATCCGGGCGCTGCGCGGCAGGCCCTATTGTGAGATCGCCTTTGCCGTCATCAAGCCCTTCATCGATGGTGAAATCGCCGATGACGTGCTGAAGGCGATGATCGACGATGCCTACGCGACCTTCCGTCACGCAGCCGTCGCGCCCCTCGTCCAGAGCGGTGAAAACACCTTCATCCTCGAATTGTTCCACGGCACGACGCTCGCCTTCAAGGATGTGGCGATGCAGCTTCTGGCGCGGCTGATGGATCATGTGCTTGCCGAGCGTGGCGAGCGCGCAACCATTGTCGGCGCCACGTCCGGTGATACCGGGGGGGCGGCAATCGATGCCTTTGCCGGTAGCGCGCGCACCGATATCTTCATCCTCTTCCCGCATGGCAAGGTATCTCCGGTCCAGCAGCGGCAGATGACGACCTCGAAAGGCGAAAATGTGCATGCTCTGGCGATTGAAGGCGATTTCGATGATTGCCAGAACCTCGTCAAGGCGATGTTCAATGACGCGCCCTTCCGCACCGGCATCAAGCTTTCGGGAGTGAATTCGATCAACTGGGCCCGCATCATGGCCCAGATCGTCTATTATTTCACCGCCTCGCTCTCGCTTGGCGCACCGGATCGCGAAATCGATTTCACCGTTCCGACTGGCAATTTCGGTGATATCCTTGCCGGCTATGTTGCCAAGCGCATGGGACTGCCGGTCGGCCGCCTGGTGATCGCAACCAATGCCAATGACATTCTGGCGCGCACGCTTGCCACCGGCCGTTATGAGATGCGCGGTGTCGCCGCGACCACCTCGCCATCGATGGATATCCAGATCTCGTCCAATTTCGAACGACTGCTGTTTGAAGCTGGCGGTCGTGATGCCGATGCGGTTCGCCGCGCCATGGCAAGCCTGAAACAATCAGGCGCCTTTGACATCGAAGCCGATACCCTGACAGAAATTCGGAAGGACTTTGCCGCCGGCCGCGCCGGTGAAGATGAAGTGAAGGGGGAGATCGCCCGCACGCTGAAGGAGACGGGCTATCTCGCGGACCCGCATACAGCCGTTGGTCTTTACGTTGCACGCCAGTATATGCGCTCCGAAAACCCCATGGTGGTGCTCTCCACCGCCCATCCCGCAAAATTCCCGGCCGCAGTAAATTCCGCTTGCGGTATTGACCCGGCGCTTCCGTCATGGCTTGCTGATCTGATGGACAGGGAGGAGCAGTTCCATGTCCTTTCCCCGAACCTCGAAGAGGTCGAGAGTTATATCCGTGCGTCCGCGCGGGTCGGACGTTCATAACGAGGAAAGCAGGTACGCATGACCGTAGAGTACACCCGGCTTCCATCCGGGTTGACGATCGTAACCGAGAACATGCCGCATATCGAAAGCGTCGCTCTCGGCGCGTGGATCAAATCCGGAGCGCGCAATGAACTTGAAAACGAGCACGGTATCGCCCACCTGCTCGAACATATGGCGTTCAAGGGAACGAACCGGCGTTCTGCCAGGCAGATTGCCGAGGAGATCGAAAATGTCGGAGGAGAGGTCAACGCCGCGACATCGACGGAGACAACGTCCTATTATGCCCGCGTATTGAAGGATCACCTTCCGCTGGCGGTGGACATCCTTGCCGATATTCTGACCGATTCCCTCTTCGACCCGGAAGAGCTGGCGCGTGAGAAAAACGTCATCATGCAGGAGATTGGCGCTGCCAATGATATTCCTGACGATGTCGTCTTCGACAATTTTGCCGGTGCTGCCTTCCGCGATCAGACGATTGGCCGGCCGATCCTCGGCACACCGGACACGGTGATGGCCTTCCAGCCTGACGATATCCGCCGCTACATGGCCCGCAATTACACCACTGACCGCGTTTTCATCGTCGGCACTGGCGCGATTGATCATGACGCCTTCGTCCGTGAGATCGAGATCAAGTTCGACAGCCTGCCGCGCCAGCCGGCAACGCCGCCCTTCATGGAAGAGGCTTCCTATACCGGCGGTGATGTTCGTATTTCGCGTGATCTTTCCGATGCACAGGTGATTCTCGGCTTCGAGGGTCCCGCCTATCACGCCCATGATTTCTATTGTTCACAGATCCTGGCCAATGTGCTCGGCGGTGGCATGTCATCGCGCCTGTTCCAGGAAGTACGTGAGATTCGCGGCCTCTGCTATTCGGTCTACGCCTTCCATTGGGGCTTTTCCGATTCGGGCGTCTTCGCCGTTCACGCCGCCACCGGCGGAGAACAGCTGACCGAACTGGTGCCGGTCGTGATCGACGAATTGCATCGCGTCGCCGAAAGCGTCGACCGTTCGGAGATCGACCGCGCCCGCGCCCAGATCCGCGCGCAGCTGCTGATGGGCCAGGAAAGTGCTGCCGCCCGTGCCGGCCAGATCGCCCGTCAGATCATGCTTTGGGGACGACCGATCCCGAATGAGGAAATGATGATGCGGCTGGAGAATATCACACCGCGTCGCCTCACCGACCTTGCCGGCCGCACCTTTTACGACACGCGTCCGACGATTTCCGCGATCGGTCCGATCGGGCAGCTCGCGCCGATTGATGACATCATCCACAATCTTTCGTTCCGGGAACGAAGGAAGGCATCGGCGGGGCTTTGAAACGGGTATGCAGTGCGCAAAGACGTCAGTGACGCCGGTGAAGGGGAGCCTTCCGCGCAAGCGGAAGTGATCCGATGCTGCAGCCGTTTCTAAGCCCGAAGGCGCTCAGACGTCGCAGCTTCGCACTGCATTCGAATACGCATTTTCTGCGCCTGCCGCGTGTATCGGATTTTGCTGAATGGAGCGCGTTGCGCACGCGCGGCCGCGCTTTCCTGCAGCCATGGGAACCGCTGTGGAATGTGCAGGACATGACCGAACCCGCTTTCCGCCAGCGGGTTCACCGTGTAAACCGCGATTTCGATGCCAATACAAGCATTCAGCTTTTCATCTTCCTGAAGGAAACCGAAACACTTGCTGGTGGTATTACCATCGGCCTCATCCAGCGCGGCGTGGCGCAGAAATGCACACTTGGATATTGGATGGGCGAAGAATTTGCCGGCCAAGGTCACATGTTTGCCGCACTCAGCCTTGTAATACCTTACATCTTCAACGAAATGCGATTGCACCGGATCGAGGCAGCCTGCATTCCAACCAATGAACGCAGCGCCCGATTGCTGCAAAAAGCCGGCTTCAATCAGGAAGGGCTGCTACGCGAATATTTGCGTATCAATGGTGTCTGGCGAGATCATCATCTTTATGCTCTTCTCGCCGACGACTGGAACAAGACAAAAAAAGGGACCGAAAGCCAGACATGACGCCACGCCCCACGCTTCGTTCCAGACTGCTTGTGCTGGTCACTCTGCTGTTTGCGGTTATCTTCCTGCAAGGAACCGCAGCACTGGCTGCCGAGCCGGTCGAGGTATCGCGCGGAGATGTGGCGATCGATCTCACCAACAATGTTGATATTTATGACAATCAGGGCGAAACCTTCCAGGTCTCTACCGCGCCTGATCCGAACGGTATCCGGCGCCGTATCGAGGTTCGCGCAACCAATGGCAACCATCTGGGTGACTGGGCCGTGTTCTCGCTGGCCAATGTGTCTGACGAGCAGATCGACCGGGTTATCGTTGCCCCGCATTTCCGTCTGCCCGGCTCTCGCCTGTTCTGGCCGGATCTCGGCTCGGAACGCGTGGTTGCCATCACGCCCAGTGAAGGCTTCACGCTTGAGCGGCAGGACAGCGACGATGCCGATGTGTTCCGGATCACGCTCAATCCCGGTTCGGTCGTCACCTTCGTAGCGGAACTGGCAAGCCCGACCCTGCCGCAGCTCTATCTCTGGCAGCCGGATGAATATAAGGATACCGAAAACGCCTTCACCCTGTATCACGGTATTGTTCTCGGCATTGCCGGGCTTCTGGCGGTTTTCCTGACCATCCTCTTTGTCGTCAAGGGAACATCCATGCTGCCTGCGACGGCCATGCTGGCCTGGTCCGTGCTGCTCTACGTCGCCATCGATTTCAGTTTTCTCGAAAAGCTCATACCGTTAACACCAACGGATGAGCGAATATGGCGCGCTTCAGCGGATGTGGCGGTCGCGTTCAGCCTTGTTGTCTTCCTATTCACCTATCTCAATCTGTCGCGCTGGCATGTCCATCTCGGCTATGCGACTGCAGCCTGGGGCCTGGCGGTGATGGCGCTTTTCGGCGTCGCCATCTTCGATCCGTCTGTTGCCACCGGCATCGCCCGGATTTCCTTTGCCACCACCGTGGCGCTCGGCACCATGCTGATCATCTATCTGAGCGCCCGCCGCTATGACCGCGCCATCCTGTTAATGCCCGCCTGGGCGCTGATCATCGCCTGGCTTTTCGCCGGCTGGCTGACGGTGACAGGGCGCATTGACAATGACATTGTCCAGCCTGCCCTTGACGGTGGCCTTGTGCTGATCGTGCTGCTGCTTGGCTTCACGGTGATGCAGCATGCCTTTGCCGGCGGCGCCTACCAGTCCGGGCTGTTTTCCGATCTCGAACGTCAGGCGCTGGCGCTGATCGGCGCCGATGGCACCGTCTGGGACTGGGATGTCGCCCGCGACCGGATTGTCACGGAACCCGATTTCTCCACAAAGCTCGGCCTGACTGCAGGCATGCTCAGCGGGCCGGCGCGCTCCTGGTTGCCGCTGCTGCATCCCGATGACCGCGACATGTTCCGCTCCACGCTGGACATGCTCCTGGAATGGCGGCGCGGACGGCTGAAACTGGAGTTTCGCATCCGCGCCGATGACGGCCACTATCACTGGCTTTTGATCCGCGCCCGGCCGGTGCTGAGCGCAAATGGCGAAGTCGTGCGCTGCGTCGGCACGTTGACCGATCTGACCGAGTTCAAGGCCAGCAGCCAGCGCCTGCTTCAAGATGCTGTGCAGGACAATCTGACCGGCCTCGTCAACCGGCCTGTCTTCCTGGACCGGCTGAAATCCGTCATGACCATCTCCGACAGCGTCTCTTCACTTCAGCCAACCGTTATCGTTGCCGATATTGACCGCTACAGCGACATCAATGACACGCTTGGTATCGCTGCTGGCGATAATATTCTGATCGCGCTCACGCGGCGCATGCAGCGGCTGATGAAGCCGGAAGACACGCTGGCCCGCCTCTCCGGCAACAGTTTCGCAATCATCCTCCTGTCAGAAAATGATCCGGTGCGGATCGCCGAATTCACCGACGGACTGACCGCCGCCATTGCCATGCCGGTCTATTTCGGCGAGCGTGACATCCAGCTGACCGCTTCGATCGGCATTGCCTCCTGGCATGACGAGCATGAAGATGCCGAGAGCTTCCTTGAGGATGCCCGCCTTGCCATGTACCGCGCCAAGCGCGCCGGCGGCAACCGGGTCGAGACTTTCAAGCCTTCCTTCCGCATGTTCGGCGCGGAACGCCTGCAGATCAAAACCGATCTCGGCCATGCCATTGAACGCAGCGAGATGAATGTGCTCTATCGGCCCATTGTCCGGCTCGACAGTTTCGCCGTTGCAGGCTTTGAATGCCAGCTGCGCTGGCAGCATCCGCGCCGCGGCGAAATTGCCGCCGGCGAAGTTGAAACCATGGCCGCCGAGGCTGGCCTCATGCCGGATCTTATTCTTTTCACCCTGAAACAGGCGCTGGCGGATCTGGCGGCCATTCAAGGTGCGATACCGGGCGCCAGAGCCTTTGTCTCGATCGATCTGGCAACCAAGGATATGTTGCGGACCAGCACGCTCAACGAGATTGAAAGCATGGTTCGCCGTTCCGGCCTGTCACCGCGCCAGCTCATGCTGACCATGCCGGAAAACATCATCCTTGAAGCGCCGGAACAGGCCCGCCGTTCGCTCGAGCAGCTGCGTGCCATCGGGATCGGCCTCGGCCTTGACCGGTTCGGAAACGGCTATGGCTCGCTGTCCTTCCTCAATGGTTTTCCTTTTGATTTTGTCCGGGTGGACCATGGGCTTTTCGACCGGGAAACCGAGGACAGTTACGAGCTGACCAGGGCCTTTGTCGAACTGGCGGAGAAGATGGGCATCCGCGTCAGCATTCTTGATGTGAAGACCGAGACGCAGGCGCGCGGCTTGTCAGACGCCGGCTGCGCCTTTGCCCAGGGGCCGCTTTATGGCCCCGCCGTCCGCGCCAGCCAGGCCCTGCGCCTGCTGCGTGACCGCGACAGCTATCACGCAGCGGAATAACGCCTCAGCCACAGCAAGACGTGCTGACCGGCTGAGCCGCGAAAGGACTAGGATCGCGGCTTTCCAGTCGCAAGCGCGTGCAGACAAAGCAACGGAGTATCATTAGGGCTGAAGCGCGCGGTACCGCGTCTTGTGCGGCATTGTCTTGCCGCGCCTGCGCCTATGCTGCTTTCGGCAGAAGCATGCTGATGTAGTCAAGCTTACCGACAATGTCCGGCGTCAGCACGAAGGGATAGAAATCATTCTCACCCATGCTGCGATGGATGGCGTTCATGGCAAGTGTCAGCGGCACCCACGCGGCCGCCAGACTGGCCGCATCATGACAGAGATAGGGGTCCCCCATGGGCGCTTCAGCGCCATCAACGGACAGGCCGAAAGCCTGCGCCGTTTCCAGCGTGTCAACGATATGCAAGAGATGGGCAAAGCTTTCCGCGAAATCCTCCCATGGGTGGGTCGTCGCATAGGCGCTGACAAAATGTTCCTGCCAGCCCGGTTGCGGGCCATGCTGATAGTGCCGCTCAAGCGCGGCTGAATAGTCTTCGCGTTCATCGCCGAAGACGGCGCGAAATCCGGCAAAGCCATCGCGATCGCGAACCAGCCTGTCCCATACATAATGCCCGACTTCGTGGCGAAAATGCCCGAGCAGCGTGCGATAGGGCTCGTCCATCTGGTTGCGGGCGATTTCCCGCATAACGTCATCCGCTTCCGCCGCTCGCAGCGAGATCACGCCGTTATCGTGGCCGGTCATGGCCGGCGTGACCGAGCCATCCTGACTGACGCTATCCTCAAGGAAATCGAAAACCAGACCGCCGTCCGGCTCCTCTGCCAGCGTTGGCGTTAGAATTCTGAAACGCATCAGCGAGTAAAACAGATGCCGCTCGGCTGCGGTGATCTGCTTCCAGCGCGTCAGCCCTTCTGCTGTGGCGATGTCGGGCATCAGCCGGTTGTGGCGGCAGGCATGGCAATAGACGTCAGCCCCCTCACACGGAACCAGCCAGTTACACACCCCGGCACCGGCATTGGCGCAGAAGCGGAACAGGCCCCCGCCAACAGACCGGCTCCGCCACAGTGCCTCCGCTTCACCTTCCAGTGCATGCATGCGCATCTCCTGAGGATCGAACCCCAGGCGATGGCCGCAGGCAACACAGTTTTGATTGTCGAAATAAACCGTCTGACCGCAATGGTCACAGGAAAAAAGTTTCATTGCTCCTCGCTTACCCCTCGCGCGGCATTGCCGGAGCCCCAGGTTCGCCCGTGCCGCAAGAATACGTTTACAAAACGCATTTCCTGCCGCGCAGGTTCCTTGAACGGCTGCAAGGAGTTCGGCTTCAGGCGTGGCCGATCTTGCTTGAAAGCAGTGAGGGCTCAACCCCCATGGTGAGCAGGGCACGCTCATATTTGCTGTCAAGATCATCATCAAAAATGATGCTGTCGGTTGCCGGGCAGGTCAGCCAGTCATTATTGGCGATTTCCGCCTCCAGCTGTCCCGCTCCCCAGCTGGCATAACCGAGATAGAGAGCGGCCCGCTCAGGTCCCCGCCCCTCGGCAATGCCGCGCAATACGTCCAGCGTTGCCGTCAGGCACAGATCGTCACTCACCGGAATACTCGTCTCGCAGGCATAGTCATCCGAATGCAGCACAAAGCCGCGGCCACGCTCCACCGGGCCGCCAAACTGAACCTTGAAATCCGCGATATGACGCGGCAGACCCTTCGCCTGATCACCATCCATCAGCTTGACCTGGGCCAGGACCTCCGAGAAAGAGACATCAAGTACACGATTGAGAACAAAGCCCATCGTTCCTTCCGGTGAATGGGCGCAGATATAGACAACGCTGCGCTGAAAATTATCATCTTCCAGCTGTGGCATCGCGATGAGAAACTGGCCGTCGAAGGGGCCGCGTTCGCGTCGGGTCGTCAAATTTGTCAGCACATGCGCCTCCAGACCGTTTCTCTTTGGGTTATTTGAAATGCTCATATCTTAAAGTATGGCGTGCCTCACGCGATGTTCAACTCAATTTGTCCTTAAAATAATGCACACAGAGTGGCAGAAAACAAAAGTGCACTGTAAACGATCGCGATGAAAAAAAATCTTGTCCTCCGCTTATCCTCGACCTTCTGCCTGTGTTTAGCCGCAGCCGCACCTGCTTTTGCCGCACCGACCGACTGGGTCTCGGATGCTGGCGGAAGGGCGCGAATTATCGTTTTACCGCCGGAACAGGACGGCACGATCCGTGCCGCCTTGCAGGTTGAACCGGAGCCCGGCTGGATCACCTATTGGCGCGAGCCGGGCGACAGCGGCATTCCGCCCAGCGTGACAGTCACCGGCAGCGACGGCGCTGCGCTTCAGCAGATCGATTTCCCCGTCCCCGAAAAACTCAATATCGCCGGCGGCTGGGATATGGGCTATAACGCACCGGTCACCTTTCCGCTGACACTCACCGCTGACGCCGGCACGCTGCCATCCCTTGATGTTTCTGTCTTTCTGGGGCTTTGTCACGATATCTGCATTCCCTTCCAGGCCGATTTCAACATTGCGCCGGACAGCGAAAGCTACAGCGCAACGCCGGTGCTGCAGGCCATCATGGCTGCCGCCAGGAGCACCCTTCCGGAAAACCCCTCCGCCGATTTTGCGGTGAAAAGCGCAACGCTTAAGGACAGTTCCATCGCCATCGCTCTGGTGATGCCGAACGCCGGAAACGCAACGCTACCTCAGCTTATCCTCGCCAATTCGAAAGGCTTTGTCATCGAAGCGCCAGACGGCATATGGGGTGATGATGGCCAATATCGCGTCACGATACCACTCACCGACATCCCCTCCCCCTTCAAGGCTGATGATGGCGCATGGCAACTGCTTGCCAAGAGCGACGGACGGGCGATGGAAGCTGCGTTTTCGCTGACGCAAGCACCGCAACAGAACTGAAATCCGGGCCTGAGGGACGATCGCATGGCGAGGACCTGGCACTTCAACCAATCGGCATGGCTGGCGGGATGGCTCGGCTTTCTGACCATGCTGCTAGTCGGTGTCACACCGGCCAAGGCGGCATGCGACAATGAGCGCTACAACGGCCTTGACTACATCGTCTGCACCTTTGATCCGGCAAGCGATGATATCAGGCTTTTCAGTCTCGACGCCGGAGGCATGCCCTATCGGTCTTTCAACAATGTCGAAAAAGTGCTTTCGTCTCAAGGGTTTGAGCTCGCCTTTGCCATGAATGGCGGCATGTTTGACGATGATGGCAAGCCGATCGGGCTCTATGTCGAAAACGGCGTTCAGTCGAAACCCGCTTCGACACGCAAAGGCTATGGCAATTTTCATCTGCTGCCAAACGGTGTTTTTGCCCTTGGCGGCGGCAAGGCCGTGGTCGAGGAAACCCGAGCCTATCTTGCCTCCGGATTCAAAGCCGATTTTGCCACGCAATCAGGTCCGATGCTGGTCATTGACGGCAAGCTTCACCCGCGGTTTCTGCCTGACAGCGACAGCTTCAAGCGCCGCAATGGCGTCGGCGTTAATGCCGATGGCAAGCTCGTCTTTGTGATCTCGCGCCAGGCGGTACGCTTTTACGATTTCGCGCTCGTCTTCCGCGATGACCTTGGCTGCGACAATGCGCTGTTTCTCGATGGCACGATCTCGAGCCTCTATGCGCCAGAGCTCGGCCGCAACGACCGGCTGTTTCCGCTCGGCCCGATCATCGGTGTTGTAACCGCAGCAAAGGAATGACACGAGATCGCCGCGAATGCCCGCTTGTTTTTAGCAGGACGCAATTCTAGACTCCGCTCAGCAGTTTTTCATAACCGAAAAGGATTGAAGCGATGGCAATCGCAATTGGAGACACTCTTCCCGACGTCACGCTGATGGAAAAGACCGAAGACGGGCCGGTCAAGCTTTCCAGCAGCGAGGTTTTCAAGGGCAAGCGGACTGTCCTGTTTGCCGTGCCGGGCGCGTTCACCCCGACATGCTCTTTGAACCACCTGCCGGGCTATCTGGAAAACTACGATGCGATCCTGGCACGCGGCGTTGATGAAATCGCCGTGATTTCCGTCAACGACGCCTTCGTCATGGGCGGTTGGGCGAAAGCAACCGGCGGTGAAGGCAAGATCCGCTTCCTCGCCGATCCCGATGGCGCCTTCACCAAGGCCATCGGCATGGAACTCGACCTTTCCGGCGGCGGACTCGGCATCCGCTCCAAGCGCTTCTCCATGCTGCTTGAAGACGGCGTGGTCAAGCAGCTGAATGTCGAGGAAAATTCCGGCCAGGCAACGGTTTCGGCCGCTGCCACCATTCTCGGCCAACTTTGAATGAGACGCGGCGGCCCGTGAAGAAGGGCCGCCGTCGCCATTGGCAAGCCCGCCGCTTTTTGCCTATAACATTTGAATAAGGGACAGGGGCAATCGACGGGCCACGCATGACAGTGCGATCCATCAGAGAAACGCTACGGACAGCAAAGGTCAAGCGCAGCTTGGCAGCCGGACTTGCCGCCGTTCTTGTGATTTCCGCACCCTATGTCGTCCCCAACGGGATCGAGACCTTTCAGCTCATTGCCGCGCGTGAGGATCCGGTGAAATTCGCCGATATCCGCCTGGCCCGCCTCACGCCCGCCGATTATGAAACCGCCATTGACGCGGCACTTCAGGACGGCGACACCGACCTTGCGGCAAGCCTTGTTGATCTGGCAGACCAACGCGATGTCATGCTTCCCGGCAGTCTTCTCGACCGGGTTGACACCGAAACGGCGGGGAAAAGCGGGCTCTCCTACCAGCTCGGCGAAATCTGGAACGGCGCGATCACCGGCAAGGCCGACAGCGCAGCAGGGCTTGCAGGCGCAGTAGCGCTTGATTTCACCACTATCGGCGATGTCCGTGACATTCTCATGCAGGGCGAGGCCTATCTCAATGGCGAACATTTCGACCCGCTGATCCTCGGCCTGTCCATTGCCGGCCTGACGATGACCGGCGCGGTCATGCTCTCGGTGGGTACAGCCTCGCCGCCACGGCTCGGCGTTGCCGCCATCAAGGCGGCTGGCAAGGCAGGCAAGATCAACAAATCGCTGCTGAAATCCTTTGCGCGGCTTTCCACCAGAACCGTCAACACCAAGGCGCTTGGCGAGACGCTGCCGCTGCTGAAGGCCGGAGATTTCTCGCGCGCCAGCAAGGTGGCCACTGGTGCCTTCAATGCTGCACCGCTTTCCACCATGCAGAAATCCGCAACAGAACTCGGTACGGTGATGACCAAGAACGGTGTGCGCGCCGGGACCGACGTGCTGAAGATTGCCGACAAACCGGCCGATATTGCCAAGCTTGGCAAATTATCCTCCGGCTTCAGCAAGAGGTTCCGCGCGGTACTGGCCCTGCTCGGCTCCGGCGCCATTGCCGGTTTCGGCTGGGTGACGGCGGCGGCCGGATGGAGCGCGACCTTCCTGACCTGGCTGGCAGGGGCCGCCTGGTTCGGCTTCAGGGCCATCCGCTTATCCTGGCGGTTTGCGCTTCTGCCGCTGGGCCGGATGCTTGCCCGCAGCCTTGCCTGATCAGGCCTTCAGATCGAACACCAGAAGACCGGCCGTGCCGCCGACGGCGGCGGCAACGATTTTTGCACCGACCTCCTTATGCGCCGGATGCACCAGATAGGCATCGCGGGCGGCGGCGTCTTCAAAGGTGACGATGAAACCATCATCATAGCCGCAATGGAGCCCCTCCGGTGAGACATTCTCGCCGGCCTTGACCCCGATCATGCCGGGAACAAGCGGCCCCAGCATCTCGATCTCATGATAGATCTCCGCCTTCGCAGCCCGGTCGATTTCCGGCCTGAAGCGGATGAAAACGCAATGCAGTATCATATAGTTCCTCCCCCGACAGTGCCCCCGCACCGTCCGTTTCAACAGATCACACCGACCCGCTTATTTCTTGTAGGGCTCCATGCCCTTGCGCGCCAGCTCATCAGCGCGTTCATTCTCGTCATGGCCGGCATGGCCCTTGACCCAGTGCAGATCGACATCATGCCGGTTTCGTTGTTCCTCCAACGCCTGCCAGAGCTCAACATTCTTGACCGGCTTTTTTGCGGCGGTTTTCCAACCATTTTTCTTCCAGCCATGGATCCACTTGGAAATCCCGTCCTTCAGATAGACGCTGTCGGTATAAAGCGCGACCTTGCAGGGCTCTTTCAGGGCTTTCAGCGATTCAATCGCCGCCATCAGTTCCATGCGGTTATTGGTGGTCTCCGCTTCACCGCCGAAAAGCTCCCGCTCTTTCTCGCCATAACGCAGGATCGCGCCCCAGCCGCCGGGACCGGGATTGCCGGAACAGGCGCCATCGGTAAAAATCTCGACTTCTTTCATGATCACTCCAGCCCGTATTCGCTGGCATGGGCAACCGAGCGATGAAAGCGCGAATAGCGCAGATATTCCAGCGGATCCTTCTTGACCACGAAGGCGCCAGGCGGCGTCATCTGCCAGTCGTAAAGCCGGGTCAGAAAAAACCGCAGCGCCGACCCGCGGCACAGGAGCGGCAGGGCCTCAACCTCGGCATCCGATAGCGGACGCACGCTTTGATAACCGGAAATCAGCGCCCGCGCCTTGGTGACGTTGAAAGCCCCATCCTTCTCAAAGCACCAGGCATTGAGGCAGATCGACAGATCATAGGCGAGAAAATCATTGCAGGCGAAATAGAAGTCGATCAGGCCCGAAAGCTTGTCGCCGATGAAGAAGACATTATCGGGAAACAGATCGGCATGGATCACGCCTTCCGGCAGATCGACCGGCCAGCGATCCTCAAGAAAGGCAAGCTCCTCGGAAATTTCCTGTTCCAGCCCGCTCTGCATCTCATCGGCGCGTGGGCCGGCCTTGTCCCACAGTTCAACCCAGCCCTTCAGCGACAAGGCATTCTCGCGCCGGATGGCAAAATCCTGCCCGGCGAGATGCATTTTCGCCAGCGCCATGCCAAGCTCATGGCAATGTTCAGCGCCGGGCCTTCTCAGCCACATGCCTTCAAGAAAGGAAATCAGCGCCGCCGGACGGCCGCAAAGCCGGCCATAAAGCGCCCCGTCTGCACGCGGCAGCGGCAACGGGCATGACAGGCCGCGATCCGACAGATGCTGCATCAGCCCGAGATAGAAGGGCAGATCGCCCTCATCGACACGCTTTTCATACAGCGTCAGAATCAGCGGTGCGCTGGTGGTGTGCAGCAGGAAATTGGAGTTTTCGACGCCTTCGGCAATGCCCTTGAAGGACAGAAGCTCACCCGCTTCATAGGCTTTGAGGAAGTCCTTGAGATCGACCTCGTTGATTTCGGTATAGACAGCCACAGGATTATTTTCCGTTCACAAAGGCCATATCATCGACGGTCAGTTCGACATCGCGCAGCTCGCGATTGACGAGGAAATGCTCGTCCTCGACCGTCGTCACGGCAAGCTCCACCTTCGCGGCAAAACGTGCCTTGAAGGCCTCGATAATTTCGTTCACGACCACTTCCGGCGCCGAGGCGCCAGCGGAAATGCCAAGCGTTTTGATCGGCCCGATCGCATCAAAATCAAGCTCTGAGGCACGCTGCACCAACATGGAGCGCACAGCACCGGCACGGGACGCCACCTCGACAAGCCGCCTGGAATTGGAGGAATTCGGCGCACCGACAATGATGAAAAGGTCACAGCCCGGAGCG
This sequence comes from Martelella alba, assembly GCF_006516955.1. Lineage (GTDB taxonomy): Bacteria > Pseudomonadota > Alphaproteobacteria > Rhizobiales > Rhizobiaceae > Martelella > Martelella alba. The sequence continues at coordinate 118,196 of NZ_VHLG01000003.1, read as the reverse complement.
GCGGCCGAAACCGCTTCCTGCCGGTTTGTCGTCGCATAGCAGATCGAATCGGCCGATGGCGGCGTCAGATTCGGAAAGCGCTCGGAGAGTTTCGCAATCACCTCCGCCGTGTCCTGCACCGACAATGTCGTCTGGGTCACATAGCCAAGATTGTCGGGATCTTCCGGCTGATAGGCTTCGGCGTCGGCAACGGTTTCCACCAGCGACACCGCCCCTTGCGGCAATTGCCCCATCGTGCCGATCACTTCCGGATGCCCGGCATGACCAATCAGAATGACATGGCGGCCGAGGCGTTCATGCCGCATGGCCTGCTTGTGAACCTTGGAGACCAGCGGGCAGGTTGCATCAAGATAGAAAAGATTGCGGGTCTGCGCATCGGCGGGCACCGATTTCGGCACGCCATGGGCGGAAAAGACCACCGGCTGATCACGGTGCTCGGCCGGTATCTCATCAAGCTCCTCGACAAAGATTGCGCCCTTCTGCTCCAGCCCCTCGACCACATAGCGATTATGCACGATCTCATGGCGGACATAGACCGGCGCGCCATAACGCTTCAGCGCCAGCACCACAATCTGGATGGCGCGGTCGACCCCGGCGCAGAAACCGCGCGGGCCGCAAAGGCGAATGGTAAGCGCCGGATTTTCGGCTGATGTTGTCATCGGACCTGCCTGGCTTGAATGCTCAATCGGGGACAACCCCGTTCGCAGACACATTTAGACGCAAGACCGGGTGAAAACAACCGTTCAGGACCGCCGTCCCCGCCCGTATAGAAGCGCGACAGTCACAGCGAGCGCGACGGCCAGTCCATACCATGTGATGGCATATTGCAGGTGATCATTGGGAAAGGAAATCCGCGTCACCCCGCCAACCGGAAGGCCACCCGGATTTGGCGCATCATTGGCATCGATGAAGAAGGGCACGGTCTCAGCCGCATCCAGCCCCGCAGCCTGTCGCATGGCCGCAAGGTCCTTCCAGTAAAAGATATTCTGTGCCGGATCATTTTCCGGCACAAGGAAGGATGGCTTTCGTTGCGGCGCTCCCCGCGCCAGACCTGTCACGATGGCCGGACCTGAAACCTCGCCTTCCGCCCTGCTGGCTCTGTTCTTCCGATCGAAGGGGACAAAGCCGCGATTGACGAAAATGGCGCGACCATCTGCCAGCCGCTGCGGCGTGTAGATGTAATAGCCTGACTGGCCTTCATATGTGGCGAAATAGTCCTGCTCGCCATCATGTTCGAAAGTGCCGGAAACCGTGACAGGGCGATATTCGATATCCCCGCCTGTCGCATGAATGGCCTCGATATCAGCCAGCGGCACCGGTGGGGCGGCAAGCCGAGCCTCGATCGTTGCGAGCAGATCCTCCTTCCAGGCGAGACGGCGAAGCTGCCAGTTGCCAAGCAGGATCAGCGACACGAAGGCGATCAGGGCAAGTCCCAGCCCGGCCACCTTCCAGAACCGGCTTCGGACCAGGCTAACGGCCATCGTCCCGCCAGCTCTCGCCCGCCCGGTGATGGAACTGCAGCGCAATCAGCAGCCCCTTGGCAAGCCGCAGGCCGCCAAGCGACAGAAGCACGGCCAGCGGCAGGAAGATGACGGCATGCAGCCAGAGTGGCGGCTGATAGGTGACCTCCGCCCACAGAACCAGGCCGATAACGATGAAGCCGACAATCAGAATGACAAACACGGCGGGACCATCGGCGCTGTCGGCAAAGCCATAGTCAAGCCCGCAGGCCTCACAGCGCGGTTTGAGCGTCAGAAAGCCCGAAAACATGCCGGCCCTGCCGCATTTCGGGCAGCGCCCGGCAAGGCCGGTCGAAAATGGCGAGAGCTTTCCTGTTCCATGCTCCGCCATGCCCCGCCCCTTAAGCCTGTTTGCGGACAGGCCCGCCGGAAATCACATCATCCCATTCGGCATGTTTCAGGCTCTGCGCCTTGAAGAAGGGGCAGAGCGGAAAGATCTTCCAGCCGCCGGCGCGCGCCTCAGCCACGGCGTGTTCGGCAAGCGCCACGCCGACACCGAGGCCGCGCAACGCATCCGGCACGCCGGTATGATCGATGATGATCAGTTTTTCGGAAGCGCGGGAATAATGCATCTCCGCCTCATGACCGTCGACGACGGTGACATAACGCCCACCGGCCGCCGATTTTTCTTCCGAAAACTCCACAATCTCACCTTTCAGGTTTCAAACAGTCAATGTCCGGTCTCCGCCAGCGTCGCACCCCAGCCGCCCCAGATATAGATGGCGAAAAACAGAAACAGCCAGACGACATCGACAAAGTGCCAGTACCAGGCTGCCGCCTCCAGCCCGAAATGCTTCTCCGGCGTGAAGGCTCCGTTGAGTGAACGCATCAGGCAGACGAACAGAAAGATCGTGCCGATGATGACATGCGCCCCGTGAAAGCCGGTCGCCATAAAGAAGGTTGCGCCATAAATGGAGTTCTTGAAGGCAAACGGCGCTTCGAAATATTCAAAGGCCTGCACACAGGTAAACAGAACGCCGAGCAGAATAGTCAGCGTCAGCCCCTGGATGAGGCCCTTGCGGTCGCCCTTCAGCAGCGCACCATGCGCCCAGGTGACCGTTGTTCCCGACAAGAGCAGCACGATGGTGTTGTAAAGCGGGAAATGCCAGGGATCGATGACCGCAATGCCCGCTGGCGGCCAGGTGCCGCCTGTGGCCTCGACGCGCGCCGCCTGAATAGCTTCGCCGGTAAACAACGAGGCATCGAAAAAGGCCCAGAACCAGGCAACGAAGAACATCACCTCCGAGGCGATGAACATGATCATGCCATAGCGCAGATGCAGCGAGACAACAGGCGTGTGATGCCCCTCCTGCCCCTCGCGGATCGTATCCGACCACCAGCCATGCATGACATAGCCGACAACGACGATCCCCATCAGCAGGATCCAGGGCTGCGCCAGTTCCAGCCCCAGAAGCTTGAACGAGCTGCCGCTCAGGTAACGCATGAAACAGACACCGCCAAAGGCGGTCAGAAACACGCCGATGGAGCCGACGAGCGGCCACGGGCTCGGCTCGATAATGTGATAGTCGTGGTTCTTTGCCTCAGCCATCTGTCCCCGTCCCTCTTCTCCTGCCTCTCCCTTAAAAAAGCAGAGTGCGTTGAATTTCCCGGCCTTTCAATCCCCCCGCGCATTTTCTCTCAAAGTGCCGCCGCCGACCGCTCCGGCTTTGCCGCAGCACTCGTGGTACCTGCATGCTCAAAAAAGGTGTAGGACAGTGTCAGAACGCGGATATCCTTGGTCTCCGGCGCGCTGGCAATCGCCGGATCGACGAAGAAAACCACCGGCATGTCGAGTGTTTCGCCCGGCTGCAACACCGTCTCGGTGAAACAGAAACATTCGACCTTGTTGAAATAGGCCCCGGCTGACAGCGGCGTGACATTGAAAATCGCCTGCCCAGTGACCGGCGCCGTTGCGCGATTGACGGCGGTGAAGGAGACCCGGACCGTCTCGCCGATACGCGGATCCACGGATTTCTGATCCGGTGTGAACGACCAGTCGAGGCCCGGTGCCACATTGGCATCGAAGGTCACGCGGATGCGCTTGTCGAGAATGGTGTTGGAATATTGCTCGACCCGCTGGGCCGTGCCGTTATAGCCGGTGACCTGACAGAAGATGCGGTAGAGCGGAACCGCGGCAAAGCTCATGCCGACCATGCCGAAGACAAAGACGAGACACAGGAAAACCACCGCCTGATTGCGGCCCTTCATGCCCTCTTCCGGTGTCTCTCCAGCCATTCTCTCCTCCCTGGCTGCACATTCCCCTTTTACGTCAGTCCGAATTTTATAATGGTGATGATGTAGAACAGCGCCACCAGCCCGGCCAGAACCAGACCCAGCGCGATATTACGCCCGCGCCGGGCCTTTTTCTGATTCTCGTTCAGCCGGACGGTTTCGACCATGTGCCCTCACATCACAAACTGCATCACCGCGCGATCGGCGATCAGCGCGAGGAAGATGGTGAAGAGATAAAAGATGGAGAAGCCGAACAGCTTCTTGGCCGGCACCATTTTCTCGTCCCCCTCCGGCATCCGCCAGACCTTGACGGTGGCATAAACGAAATAGGCGCCCATGACGGTCGCGAAGATCGCATAGACCGGGCTTGCAAGCCCGGTCATGGCGGGCGCCGCACCGGCAACAGCCGTCAGCACAGCATAGACCAGCATCTGCCGCTTGGTCGATTTCTCACCAACGACATTCGGCATCATCGGGATACCGACATCGCCATAATCGCGCATCTTGAACAGCGCCAGCGCCCAGAAATGCGGCGGCGTCCAGAGGAAGGTGATCGAAAACAGGATGATGCTGTCGAGCGAGACATTACCGGTGACGCAGGCCCAGCCGACCATGGGCGGAAAAGCACCGGCCGCACCGCCGATGACGATGTTCTGCGGCGTCGAGCGCTTCAGCCACATCGTATAGATCACGGCGTAATAGAAGATGGTGAAGGCCAGCAGGAAGGCAGCAACCCAGTTGACGGCAAGCCCCAGCACCGCAACCGAAAAGCAGGAAAGCGCAATGCCGAAGGCAAGCGCTTCCGGCCGCGAGACCCGTCCGGCGGGAATGGGACGCTTGGCCGTGCGGCTCATCACCGCATCGATATCGGCGTCGTACCACATGTTCAGCGCGCCCGAAGCTCCTGCGCCAACGGCGATGCAGAGGATCGCGATCAGCCCGATCACCGGATTGATGTGGCCCGGTGCCAGATAGAGACCGGCAAAGGCGGTAAAGACGACCAGCGACATCACGCGCGGCTTCAAAAGCGCGAAATAATCACGCGGTGAGGCCTCGGAAAACCCGATCTCGGCCGATGTCAGCGATGCGTCACTATCGATTACCGTCATTCTTTTCTCTTCAACTCGGTCTCAAAAAGGGCTCTCCCAAACCCCGTATATGGTCTTCGTTACCGGATCCGCGGCAGCTCCGACCACTGATGATAGGGCGGTGGCGATGACAGCTGCCATTCCAGCGTCGTGGCGCCCTCGCCCCACGGATTGGCTCCGGCCACTCTCTTTTTCAAAAAAGCGTCAAGGACGCAATAGAGGAACACGATTACCCCAAAGGCAGAAATGTAGGAACCGATCGAGGACACGAAGTTCCAGCCGGCAAAGGCATCCGGGTAATCGATATAGCGCCGCGGCATGCCGGAAAGCCCGAGGAAATGCTGCGGGAAGAAAACCAGATTCACGCCGATGAACATGATCCAGAAATGGGCGATCGCGAGCCGCTCGTTGTACATGTAGCCGAACATCTTCGGGAACCAGTAATACCAGCCGGCAAAGATGCCGAAGACCGCGCCGAGCGACAGCACGTAATGGAAATGCGCAACCACATAATAGGTATCATGCAGCGAACGGTCGAGACCGGCATTGGCCAGCTGCACCCCCGTGACACCGCCAACGGTAAACAGGAAGATGAAGCCAATGGCCCAGACCATCGGTGCGCGGAAGGAGATCGAGCCGCCCCACATGGTGGCGATCCAGGAAAACACCTTCACCCCCGTCGGCACCGCAATCACCATGGTGGCAAAGACGAAATAGCGCTGGGTCTGCAGCGACAGGCCAACCGTATACATGTGATGGGCCCAGACGATGAAGCCGACCGCGCCGATCGCCACCATGGCATAGGCCATGCCGAGATAACCGAAGACCGGCTTTTTCGAGAAGGTGGCGACAATCTGGCTGATGATGCCGAAGGCCGGCAGGATCAGGATATAGACTTCCGGGTGACCGAAAAACCAGAACAGATGCTGATAGAGGATAGGATCACCGCCGCCATCGGGTGAGAAGAAGGTGGTGCCGAAATTCCGGTCCGTCAGCAGCATGGTGATGCCGCCCGCCAGCACCGGCAGCGACAGCAGCAGCAGGAAGGCTGTTACCAGAACCGACCAGGCAAACAGCGGCATCTTGTGCAGTGTCATGCCGGGCGCGCGCATATTGAGGATCGTGGTGATAAAATTGATCGCGCCAAGGATCGAGGAAATACCGGCCACATGCAGCGCGAAGATCGCCAGATCGACCGCTGGCCCCGGCTGCCCGGTTGTCGAAAAGGGCGGATAGAGCGTCCAGCCGCCGCCGACACCGTAACCGCCCGCCGGCCCTTCAACAAACATCGACAGGATCAGCAGCAAGAAGGCGGGAACCAGCAGCCAGAAGGAAATATTGTTGAGCCGCGGAAAGGCCATGTCCGGCGCGCCGATCATGATCGGGATCATCCAGTTGGCAAAACCGCCGATCAGCGCCGGCATGACCATGAAGAAGATCATGATCAGCCCATGGGCCGTGGTGAAGACGTTGTAGAGGTGCTTGGCCTGATCGATCGCAGCATCGCCGCTGGAGCCGTAGAGCATCGACGCCAGACCGTGGAAGATCTGGATGCCGGGTTCCTGCAGCTCCATGCGCATGGCAACCGACAGCGCGCCGCCGATAATGCCCGCACAGATCGCGAAAATCAGGTAAAGCGTGCCGATATCCTTGTGGTTGGTCGAAAAGAACCACCGCTTGAAAAAGGACGGCTTGTGGTCGGCTGCGTGATCGCCGGTCATGTCTGTTCCTGCCATGCTCGCCTCCCGCACACCTATTCGCTGTCGGCGAGCAGCACCTGGCCCTCGCCTTTCTTGCTGTTGATCGACGCCATCAGCGCCTTGTTGGCGGCATCGATATCCGTCTTTGCCGCCAAGGTCCAGTTTTCGAACGCGTTCTCGCTCACCGCGCGGATCGCTATCGGCATGAAGGCATGGTCCTTGCCGCACAATTCGGAACATTGTCCGTAATAGATCCCTTCCGCTTCCGCACGGAACCAGGTCTCGTTCAGCCGCCCCGGCACGGCATCAATCTTGATGCCAAAGGCAGGCATGGCGAAAGAATGAATCACATCGGTGGGTGCGGCCGTCACCAGCAGGCGCACCGTCTTGCCGACCGGCACCACCATCTCGTTATCCACCGCCAGCAGACGCGGGTAGATGGACCGGTTTTCCTTGCCATATTTCGCGCGCTGATCATCGGCCAGCAGATAGGAGGAATAGGAAATATCGCCATCCTCGATGTCTGGATAATCATAAGACCACAGCCATTGCGTCGCCGTTGCCTTGACTGTGAGGCCGGGATCTTCCGGCATGATCAGCTGATCATCCAGAAGCTTGAAGGAGGGCACGGCAAGAAAAACGAGGATCACCACAGGCAGGATCGTCCAGGCCACTTCCAGCGCGGTATGATGGCTGGTCCGCGAGGCTTCATGACCGCGTCCGGCGCGAAAACGCAAAATAACGAACACCAAAAGCGCCAGCACGAACAGCACCACCGGCACGATGAACCAGAGCGTATAATGCTCGAACCAGCGGATCTGATGCATGATCGGTGAGGCAGCCGGCTGAAGATCCGTCTCCCATGGCTTCGGCTGCGCGGCCCGCGCAAATCCCGCTGCCGAAAGACAGACCAATCCCGCGACGGCGGCAAAAGCCCGGCGCAATACGATCATCTTTCCCTCCTTCAGTTGACCTCAATCAAACCGGGATCGCCATATGACTGCTAGCAAGGTATCCGGGTCAGCAGGCCCAGACAGCATATAGCACAGAAAGGCCATCCCCTGCCTTCTGTCATGCGTCTGTGGCGGCTCCAGCGATCCTGATTTCACGTCCTCCGTCACAATTATGCCATAGCGTGCCGCCATTTGCAGCGTCAAATCGTCTCAGGCCGGATTTTCTGCCCTAAATTGTCCGAACCGATCTGCCACGAACGGCTTTGAAGTCTCCGCCATTCATTGGTAAGACCGTTTTCGCGCAATCGCCATTGCGCCGCATTTCAACAAGTCAGGACGTTTTCGAATCATGGCCAGCCATTCCCGCTTCCCCGCCCGGGCGCTCCCTGCAACAAAAAGCTCAGGCGGACTGCGTGCTGCGCTCACCGGGCTTACGCTCCTTGCTTTGTCCGGCATGGCTTTTGCGCAGGAAAGCACACCGGTTCCCACGCCGGCACCTGGCGAGAATGCCGCCACTGATGCACAGTCCACGCAAAGCCAGCCCCTTTCCGGCACCAACACCACCCAGACCAGCATCGTGAAGGAGAATCACGGTGCCTGGTCGCTGATCTGCGACAAGCCGCCGGGCTCCAGCATCGACCAGTGCGCCCTGATGCAGAATGTCATGGCCGATGACCGTCCCGAGGTCGGCCTGTCGATTGCGGTTCTGAAAACCGCCGACCGCAAGTCGAAACTGCTGCGCGTCCTAACCCCGCTTGGCGTGCTCATTCCCGATGGCATGGGGCTCTATGTGGACGGGAACAATATCGGCAAGGCCTATTTCTCGCGCTGCTATCTCGATGGCTGCTATGTTGAAGTGCAGATCGATGACGACCTGATGAAGGTTCTGCGCAATGGCAAGGAAGCCATTTTCACGCTGCGCTTTTCCGCTGACGAAGACATGATCGGCATCCCGGTGGACCTGACCGGTTTTGCCGAGGGCTATGATGCGCTGCCCTGACACCCTATATGGGTGAGATACGCCCCTTGAAACTTCCGGAGTCCGCCATGACCGATCGCGATCTGCTCAGCCAATTCGATGCCGATGAGGAAACCGTCCGTGCCCTCGTTTCCGACACGCTGAAAGATGCCGATGACGGCGAGCTCTATGTCGAATATGCCCAGAATGAAAGCCTGAGCTTCGATGACGGACGTCTGAAGAGCGGCTCTTTCAACACCGGCCACGGCTTCGGCCTGCGCGCCGTTGCTGGCGAGGCCAGCGGTTTTGCCCATGCGGGCGAATTGTCCATGTCGGCGCTGAAACGCGCCGCCTCAACGGCAAAGGCCGTGACAAGCGGCTATTCCGGCACCTATGCCGAGCCGCCGCGCGGCACCAATACGAAGCTTTACAGCGCTGAAAACCCGATCGGCGAGCCGACATTCGAAGCCAAGGTCAAGCTGCTCGGCGAGATCGATGCCTATATCCGCGCCCGTGACCCGCGCGTGCGCCAGGTCTCCGCTTCGCTGGCCGCCAGCCATCAGGTGGTCGAGATCCTGCGGGCCGATGGCTACAGGGTCGGCGATGTCCGGCCAATGACGCGGCTCAACATCTCCGTCGTTGTCGGCGAGGGCGACCGGCAGGAAACCGGCTCCTTCGGTCTGGGCGGCCGGATCGGCTTTGCCGATCTTTTTGCCCGTCAGGACTGGCAGAGCGGCGCCGAGGAAGCCATGCGTCAGGCTTTTGTCAATCTCGAAGCCATTGAGGCGCCGGCCGGCACCATGGATGTGGTGCTCGGCAATGGCTGGCCCGGCGTCATGATCCATGAAGCGGTTGGCCATGGCCTCGAAGGCGACTTCAACCGCAAGAAGCTCTCCGCCTTTTCCGGCCTGATGGGCGAGATGGTCGCTGCCCCCGGCGTGACCATTGTCGACGATGGCACAATACCGGACCTGCGCGGCTCGATCTCCATTGATGATGAAGGCACGCCGTCGGGCTACAATGTCCTGATCGAAAACGGCCGTCTGACCGGCTATATGCAGGACCGCATGAATGCCCGGCTGATGGGCGTTGCCCCGACCGGCAACGGCCGCCGCCAGAGCTATTCGGAACTGCCCATGCCGCGTATGACCAACACCTATATGCTGGGCGGCGACAAGACCAAGGAAGAGATCATCGGCTCGGTGAAGAAGGGCATCTATGCCGTCGCCTTCGGCGGCGGTCAGGTCGATATCACCTCCGGCCAGTTCGTCTTCTCCTGCACCGAGGCCTATCTGATCGAAAACGGCAAAATCGGCGCGCCGATCAAGGGCGCCATGCTGATCGGCAACGGCCCCGACGCGATGAAGCGCGTTTCCATGGTCGGCAACGACATGAAACTCGACAATGGCATCGGCAATTGCGGCAAGGCTGGTCAATGGGTTCCGGTCGGCGTCGGCCAGCCGCATCTCAGGCTCGATCAGGTCACTGTCGGCGGCACCAAGGCTTGAAGGCGGGTACCCTATCGGCGTTCAACCAGGCAGGAATCGAGATCGATCCGTCTGCGAAAGCCTAGCCCTTCATACAGTCTAATCGCAGCCATATTGTCGGCGTAGGTGTGCAGAAACACCTCACCGCCCCCGGCTGCGATCGCGCCTGCAACAAAGCGAAGCAATAATCCGCCCAGCCCCTGCCCACGATAGTCCGGATGGGTGCAAAGACCGCTGAGTTCGACGAAGCCATCCACATGCATGCGCTGCCCTGCCATTGCGGCAAGCCTTCCATCAACCCGCACGCCCCAGAACGGACCAAGCGTCTGCGCATGCAGGCTGAACGGGCCAGGCCGCGTCAGCAGCGCAAGTTCGAGCATATCCTCAGCATCGCCTGGCCCCAGACGCGAGACCCTTTCATCCGGCACCGGTTCAAAGGCCACCGCCCCGACCATCTGGGTGATCCGTGCGCGCTTCAGGATTTCCAGCTTCTCCGGCACGATGATCGGCGCATGTTCGACAAGCATGACCGTATCGCCGGGCCTTAGCATCTCGGCCAGAGACTGCCCCGAACGCGCATCTGCGTCCCGCATTGCTGCGAAAGGGATGATGGAGGCAGGATAGCGCAGGGCCTGGCCGTCGCCTTCAGCAAGGTGGGCGTGACGGGTCGTCAGAGCATTCCAGACGGGGCGATCAAGGATTTTCATCACTGTTGCCCCCATGTCGCGGCACGCCGCACCAGCGAGATGCCGTCCAATCCCTGTTCCAGCCCTGCCAGCTGATCGAGAAGCGAGCCATCGAGATCGCGGCAAAGCCCGCGAACCGCCGCCTCAACCTTCGGCCAGACCTGATCCCTGGAAAATGCCACCAGCGCCCGGCCCTCATCACTCAGCGCCACAACCCGCCGCCTTTGATCCTCCTTCGAGATAACGGTCTCCACGAGCCCCTGCCGCGCAAGCTGTGACAGCGTCCGTGTGACGCCGGGCTGGCTAATGCCAAGCAAAGCGGCCAGGTCACCGACGCTCAGCGGCCCGTCACGATCCAGAGCCGCCAGATAGGGAAATTGCGCTGCCTGTATCGTCAGCCCGGCTTCGTCCATGATCCGCTGCGTTTCCGCCTGAAGCCGTTCGCCAAGGCGACGCAGCCGCGTACCAAGGGTCAGATATCCCAGTTCTTTGACAAGATCCGCCATGCCCGGTCTCCTTTGTTTTTATATAACCTGTTATATATCACGTTATATAAAATTCAAGCCGAAAATGCAGGCCATGGGATCTTCGTGCCTTAGTGGTTTCTTTACAGCTTTGGGGGCTGAATACGGCCATGTATTGCGTAGCCGGTTTTCTGTTCTGACATGATCCACCAGCCTTTCGAGATTCGCCGTTTTCGCGCAGCCGACACAGAGGCCCTGTGCCGGATCTGGCACGATGCGTCCCTGCGATCGCATGATTTTCTTCCTGAAGCGCTTCTGTTCAGACAAAGGCGCATCATTGCCGAGCGTTTTCTGGGGCAAACCGAGTGTTGGATCGCCGCCTGTGACGAAACGCCGCTCGGTTTTATCGGGCTGATTGACGACTTTGTCGGCGGCCTCTTTGTCGATCCGCATTGTCAGGGCTACGGTGTCGGCACGGCCCTTCTCGGCCACGCCTGGAATCTGCGGGGAAAGCTGGCGCTGGAGGTTTATGCCCGCAACAGCCGCGCCATTGCCTTTTATCGCCGCCACGGATTTTCAGGCATCCGCCGCCGCGAAACCGACGATAATGGCCTGCCTTTCGCGCTGATCCTGATGCAAAAAGGCATGACGACAGCCCGGCCGCGCCGTTATGCGACGGCAAAGCCTGAAGGGTGGGGTCCTGTAGAGACCAATATGGACGCCGGATCAGCCTCTTGACCCGCCCCCCGGGGACGGGGGCATTAAGGACGGGACCCAGGCCTTCAGGAGTGATTCCATGCCCCAACCTTCTCGTTTTTTCTCGCCCTCCGAAGCGGCCCTGAGGCTTGGCACGTCGATAAAGGCGCTGAGGCTGTACGAGGAGCACGGCCTGATCCATCCCGGCCGCAACCGGTCCGGCTGGCGGGTCTATGGCCCCGAGGACATGGTTCGCGCCCGCGAGATTGCGGCGTTGCGCGCGCTTGGCCTTGGCCTTGCCGCCATTGGCCGCATCATGAAGGGTAACGCTGCCGAACTTGAGCCGGTACTGGCGCGCCAGCAAATAAAGCTTGAAGGCGAACTGGCCAATCTCAGCGACACGATCGCACGGCTGGCAAATCTGCGCGGCGAGATTGCTGCAGGCGCCAGGGCTGACATTGCCGCCGTGATGCGCCTGACAGGAACCCGCGCCGAACCGGCGATTGCCTTCCCCCTGCCCTGGCCATGGGACGGAGAGCTGTTCGAACTTACTGAAATCAAGCCGATCACCTGGGTGACCGGGCCGCTCGGCAGTGGAAAAACCCGCTTTTTACGCACCCTGTCGCAGGCGCTCGCCGGCGCGCTGGAGATCCGTCTTGATCGCAAGATCGCGGCGGAACCCGGCTCCAGGGAGCGCGCGGAGGCGATCGTCGGCAGCCTGATTGCTGATGGCGCATCGGCATCGCCCGCACTTTTCGCTCTCGTGGTTGCCCTTTGCCAGGATCAGCCATCTGCACTGGTGGTGGACCTGGTTGAAGAAGCACTCGATCACCCGACCCAGGAAGCGCTTGCCGCATGGCTCAGGCAACGCCCGTCATCGGCGCCGCCGCTCTTTTTGATGACGCGCTCGACGGCCATGCTTGATCTCGACGCGGTGACACCGGCCGAATCACTGATCCTGTGCCCGGCCAACCACGCCCCGCCCATCATCGTGCCGCCCTTTCGCGGCGCCGCCGGCTATGAGGCCTTCGCCTCATGCCTTGCTTCACCGGAGGTCAGGGCACGCACCACGGGCGAGCAGAGCGGAAAACCACCGGTCGTCTGATCAGCCTTCAAGCCCCTCCAGAACCGAGACAATCATGCCATGATCCTCGGCGCTGGCGAGACCGGATACGGTGATGGCGGCAATGACGCCAGCCCCGGCGACGCGAACCGGAAAGCTGCCGCCATGATCGGCATAATCCATCGGGTCGAGACCGATTTCAGGACCGATCACCGTGCCCTTGCGGGCATGCATCAGCTGGATAGCCATGGAGGCACGGTGAAAATGGAAGACGACGTTGGATTTCCGCATCGCCCAGATGTCATTGGCAGGCGACGCTCCTGGCAGGGCTGCATGGAACAATGTCCGGTCGGGCGTGCGTATATCGATCACCACCGGCGCATTTTCCGCCCGCGCCTTTTCAACGAGATGGCAGCCAACCTCAAAAGCCGTCATCTCGGTAAATTCGGAAAAGGTCAGCCGTTCTTCCTGCGCGGCAACCTCGGCCTCGGTCAATTCTGCAACTGCCATATCGTCCTCCCTTCGATATTCGCTTCTACCCCTTTTAGGGATACATCCGCACTTTCTGCCACCCGCCTTCAGGATTTTCGCGGCGGAACTCCATCCGGTCATGCAGGCGGAACTTGCCATCACGCCAGAATTCGATCGCGATCGGTTTCAGACGGAAGCCTGACCAGTAGGGCGGGCGCGGAATCTCGCCAACGCCGTAGCGGGCGGTATATTGGGCGACCGCCTTTTCCAGCGCAAAACGGCTTTCCAGCGGGCGGGACTGCTTCGAAGCCCAGGCACCGATTCGGCTTCCACGGGCGCGTGAGGCAAAATATGCGTCCGCCTCGGCATCGGAAACCACCTCCACCGGCCCGCGCAGCCGGACCTGCCGGCGCAACGATTTCCAGTGAAAACACATGGCCGCCTTCGGCTGACCGAGCAGTTCCCTGCCCTTCTGGCTTTCAAAATTTGTGTAAAATACGAAACCTGCGAGATCGAAGCCCTTCATCAGCACCATGCGAACGTCAGGCAGACCGTCCTCATCCACAGTGGCGACCGCCACAGCATTCGGGTCGTTCACCTCACTGGCTTCGGCGTCTTTCAGCCATTTTCCGAACAATTCGAATGGGTCGTTTTCCGCTGTAAAATCAGCGACGTTCCCTTGTACATCAGCCATGGTGCTACTCCCTGGAACAAAAGCGTTGCCTTATCGGAACGACTGGCGCAAGGACAACGACAAAGAAGGGAACCTGCCTCAAAGGACTCACTTACAAAAGCAATCCGCGCCCCGAAGGTTCAAAGGGAGTGAGCACAATTCACAGGGGCTTGGCAATAGGCTTTTCCGGGGCTAAAGCGATCGCCACCGGGTTCACACTGCTTGAACCGCATTGCTGCCTATGCCATAGGCAAAGTGGAAGACAGTCTCAAGGAGCACCGATATATGGCTGAAGCATCCGGCCTCATGAAAGGCAAACGCGGCATCATCATGGGTGTCGCCAACAACCGGTCGATCGCATGGGGTATTGCCAAAGCGTGTCGTGATGCAGGTGCGGAGATCGCGCTCACCTGGCAGGGTGACAACCTGAAGAAGCGCGTCGAACCCCTGGCAGCCGAGCTTGACGCCCTGCTGATCGGCCATTGCGACGTGACCGACCCCGACACCATCAACCAGGTTTTCGATGACCTCGAAGCCGCCTGGGGCAAGATCGACTTCGTCGTGCACTGCATCGCCTTTTCCGACAAGGAAGAGCTGACCGGCCGCTATATCGACACCTCGCGTGACAATTTCGCCCGTTCGATGGACATCTCGGTGTACTCCTTCACCGCCGTTGCCCACCGCGCCGAAAAGATGATGAATGACGGCGGCTCAATGATCACCCTCACCTATTACGGTGCGGAAAAGGTCATGCCGCATTACAACGTCATGGGCGTCGCCAAGGCCGCTCTCGAGGCAAGTGTACGCTATATGGCGGTTGATCTCGGCGGTCGCGGCATCCGCGTCAACGCCATTTCCGCCGGACCGATCAAGACGCTGGCCGGATCCGCCATCGGCGATTTCCGCTATATCCTGAAGTGGAACGAATATAATTCGCCACTGAAGCGCAATGTCACGATCGAAGAAGTCGGCAATTCCGCCCTCTTCCTGCTGTCGGATCTGTCGACCTCGATTACCGGCGAAGTCCTCCACGCAGACAGCGGCTACCACGTTGTCGGCATGAAGTCGGTCGATGCGCCGGATATTTCAGTCGCCAAGGACTGATCACCTTTTCTCGGCGCGGAACCTGATCCGCGCCGAAATTGTTTTAAGCGATGATAAATTTACCGGCAACTGCCGGACCAGACCATACAGGGACAGGCACATTGCTGATCTACGCGATCCGTCACGGCCAGACGGACTGGAACGCCGAAGCCCGCATGCAGGGCCAGAAAGACATTCCGCTGAACGATACCGGCCGGGAACAGGCCCGCGGCAATGGCGTCAAGCTGAAGGCAATCCTGGGTGCCGATACCGGCCTCTTCGATTTTGTTGCAAGCCCGCTGTCCAGAACCCGTGAAACCATGGAGCGCGCCCGTGCCGCCATGGGGCTGACGCCCGCGCTCTATCGCACCGACGATCGCCTGAAGGAGCTTTCCTTTGGCGACTGGGAAGGCCGCACGCTGAAAGAACTGTCGATCGATTACCCGGAGCTGATCGCTGAGCGCGAGCACGACAAATGGTCCTTTGTTCCACCCGGCGACACTGCGGAAAGCTATGAAATCCTCTCCTGGCGGATCGGTGCATGGATGAAGGATGTGGTCGGCCCGACAGTCTGCGTCTGCCATGGCGGCGTGATCCGTGCCATGTTCCGCCTGATCGCCGGGCTTGAACCCGATGCAGCCGCCATGGCCGATATCCCGCAGGACAAAGTGCTGAAGATCGACCTTGTCAGAAACACGATCGACTGGCTCGACTGAGCCAATCACGCGCCAAAGCCTTTTCCTCAAGCGGCAATTGCTTTACAGCGTTGCAGCGTTCATCAAGGAACCGCGCTGGAGAAGGCTTTCATGTCACATAACACCTTCGGTCACCTCTTCCGTGTCACCACCTGGGGCGAGAGCCACGGTCCGGCGCTCGGCTGCGTCGTCGACGGCTGCCCGCCCGGTTTGAAATTCACGCTTGCCGAAATCCAGCATTTTCTTGACCGCCGCAAGCCAGGACAGTCACGTTTCGTCACCCAGCGCCGCGAGGCCGACGAAGTGAAGGTGCTTTCGGGCGTGATGATGGACGAGGACGGCGTGACGATGATTGCCACCGGCACGCCGATTTCGATGATGATCGAAAATACCGACCAGCGCTCAAAGGATTACGGCGAGATTGCCCGGCAATACCGCCCCGGCCACGCTGATTACACCTATGACGTCAAATATGGCATCCGCGATTATCGCGGCGGCGGGCGTTCTTCCGCCCGCGAGACGGCCGCCCGCGTTGCCGCTGGCGCCATTGCCCGAAAGGTTCTGCCCGGTGTCACCTATCGCGCGGCACTGACCCAGATCGGCAAGCACAGGGTCAACCGCGCCAACTGGAACTGGAACGAAGTCGACAACAACCCCTTCTTCTGCCCGGACCCCGAGATGGTGCCCGTCTGGGAAGATTATCTCGACGGCATCCGCAAGGCCGGTTCCTCCGTCGGCGCCGTGGTGGAAGTGGTTGCCGAAGGTGTGCCCGCTGGCCTTGGCGCGCCGATCTACGCCAAGCTGGATCAGGATATCGCCTCGCTGATGATGTCGATCAATGCGGTCAAGGGCGTCGAAATCGGCGAGGGCTTTAATGCTGCCGAACTGACCGGCGAGGAAAATGCCGATGAAATGCGCATGGGCAATGATGGCAAACCGCTTTTTCTGTCCAACCACGCCGGCGGCATTCTCGGCGGCATTTCCACCGGCGAGCCGATTGTCGTGCGTTTCGCCATCAAGCCGACCTCATCGATCCTGACACCGCGCCGCACGATTGACCGCGACGGCCATGATGTCGATCTCAGAACCAAGGGTCGCCATGACCCCTGCGTCGGCATCCGCGCCGTGCCGATCGGCGAGGCCATGCTCGCCTGCGCTATCGCTGACCATTATCTGCGCGATCGCGGCCAGACCGGCCGGCTCGACTGATCAGCCGGGCTGCCAGCCATCAAGATATTCGACCCGGGCAACACCGGTGAAGCGGGCAAGCCGGGCAAGCTCGGCGTCAAGCTTTGCCAGACGCCCGGCACTCGCCTTCACGCCCGGCTCCAGCCACAGCCGCTTCACCTCCAGCACATCCCGCTTGCGCTCCGCCTTCATGTCGATCCGGCCGATCAGCTTCGTGCCTTCGAGCAGCGGAAAGACGTAATAGCCATATTGCCGCTTCGGCTCCGGCACGAAGACTTCGATGCGATAGAAAAAGCCGAACAGCCGCTCGATGCGGGCGCGGTCGCGCAACAGCGGGTCGAAGGGACTCAGCACCCTGACGCGTGATGGCGGCTCCGGCACATCGTGAAGGCTGGCGATCTCATTGGCCAGCGCCACCGCCTGCCGGCTCTTGCCCTTTTCCGCCAGCGAGATCTCGACATCGGCAAGCCCGTCATGATTGGCCTCGACCCAGGCCCGTGCCTCCTGCAGGCTGATGATATCAAAGAAGGCGGCAATCTCGCCCGGCGTGGCAAAGCCGAGCCGCGTCAGCGTTGCGCGGCAGGCCCAGTCAACAAAGGCGTCATGGTCAACACTGGCATTTCGCCACACATCCGGGATCACCCGTTCAGATAGATTATAGGCCTTTTGAAAATTGACCCGATGGCAGATGGAAAGATTTCCGGTACGCCAGTGATATTCGAGAGCCGTCTTGCCCGGATGCCAGTTCCACCAGCCGCCCGAAACATGATCGTCTGATTTCAGATCCCGCGCCATGATCGGCCCGCTATCGCGCACCGTCGCCAGCGTTTCCTCGATGACCTCCTCGAAACCCGCGGCCCGCCATTTGCGCCAGCGCTCCAGAAGCCGGACCTGCTCGCGGGCAAAACGGTGCTTCCAGTAGGGATAGAACCGCGTCGGGATGATCGCCGCATCATGGGTCCAGTGCTCAAACAGCGACCGGTCCTTTTCCAGGAGGCCCGCAAGCTGGGCGTGGCGATAGCCGGGAAAGCGCGACCACAGGATAAGATCATGCGCCCGCTCGACGGTGCGGATGGAATCGACCTGCACGAAACCGAGCATTTCGATCAACGACAAGAGCCCTTGTCGCCCGGCGCCTGCCGGGATCCGCTCGCAAAGCCCCTGTCGGGCGAGAAAGATGCGCCGCGCATCTTCATTGGCGATTTTTATGGTCATTCAGAAAGGATAAGGCGATTCGGACAAAAGGTGAACACTACCGTCGTCTATTCCCGATCCATGAAGGTGTCGCCACGCCTGCCTGTTCAAAGCGATGCTGGCGGCTATCGAAACCGCCAGCAGACTTCTATAAGAAGCAGCAATCGAACTGGAGGCAGATTGTGCAGATCATCTTTGAAAATGCGTCCGTGACGCTTGAGGGGCGGACAGTTCTGCATCCGCTGAACCTGTCGCTTCGCGAGCGTCGGATCGGCATTATCGGCCTTAACGGTTCTGGAAAAACCACATTCGCGCGGCTGATCAACGGACTTTCCGTGCCGACCTCCGGCCACGTCACCGTCAATAATCGCGATACGGTGACAGAGCGACAAGCGGTGATGGCCGATGCGGGATTTGTCTTCCAGAACCCGCAGAACCAGATCATCCTGCCGATTCTGAAAGACGATATCGCCCTTGGTCTGAAGGCGCATGGCCTTGCCAAAGGTGAACGCGACGCGCGCATTTCCGAAACGCTGGAGCGGCTCGGCATTGCCCATCTTGCCGAGCGGCGCGCCCATGAACTATCCGGTGGCGAATTGCAGCTTGCAGCCCTTGCCGCCGTTCTTGCACCCAGGCCCTCCCTTGTCATTCTCGATGAGCCGACCAATCAGCTCGATCTCAGGAACCGTGCTATAGTTCGCACCGCCATCACCACGCTCGCCGAAGATCTGATCGTCATCTCCCATGATCTGGCTCTGATGGCTGATATGGAGCGCATACTTCTGTTCGATCAGGGCGTCATCGTCGCAGACGGCGCGCCCGAAACCGTGATTGCCCGCTACCAAGAAATGAACGGCTGATGCAGACGCTCTTTGTCGACGGCAATACGATTGTCCACCGCCTTTCATCGGGTGTGAAAATCGCCGGGCTGGTGGTGTTCTCGGTCGCGCTTTTCGCCAGCACCAATCCCTTTGCGCTTGGTGCCTTTCTGCTCTTTGCGCTGGCAAGCTATGCCATTTTACCGCTTGGTCTCTGGGCCTCGATCGCTCGGCTGCTGCCGATTTTGGGTGCGATCCTGCTGGTTGGTATTGTCAATCTCATCTTCTCCGGCCCTGTGCCGACGGCTATCGTGGTCGCGCGCCTGACCGCATTGATGCTGTTCGGCGCGACGGTGACAGCAACGACGACGATTGCCGATTTCATTGATGTCATCACACGCTGGGCACAGCCACTGGAGCGCATGGGCCTCGTCAACGCCGCCGATATCGGCCTTTCCGTCGGCCTTGTGATCCGATTTGTCCCCGAAATTCTGACCCGCTATGGCGCGATCCGTGATGCACACCGCGCCCGTGGTCTTGCGCCGAAAATCGGAAGCGTCATAATCCCGCTACTGATCCTGACCCTGAAGGATGCGGATCAGGTTGCCGCCGCCATCGATGCGCGCGGCATCCGAGGCCCGCAAAAGAGAAGGAAAACCGAATGAGCACCCGCGATCTTGTTCTCGTGGCCCTGTTTGCCGCCATCATCGTTGCGCTTGGCGCCCTGCCGCCGATCCCGCTTGGCTTCATTCCCGTACCGATCACCGCGCAGACGCTGGGCGTCATGCTGGCCGGCCTGATCCTTGGAGCAAAACGCGGCACGCTCGCCGTTCTCCTGGTGATCCTGCTCGTTGTCATCGGCCTGCCGGTGCTGTCGGGTGGCCGTGGTGGCCTCGCCGTCTTCGCCGGCCCGACGGTCGGCTATCTCATTGGCTGGATCCCCGGCGCCTTTGTTGCGGGCCTGATCTCGGAACGCGCTGCCAGCAATAGCCGTCCGCTTGCCCAGTTGACGGGCTTTTTCGCAGCTGCGGCCATCGGCGGCATTGTCGTGGTCTATGCCTGCGGCATGGCCTGGCTTGCATTCGGTGTCGGCATGGGGCTTCCAGCCGCGTTCGTTTCCAGCCTTGCCTTCATTCCGGGCGATCTGATCAAGGCGGGGCTGGCGGCCCTGGCTGCCCGTGCAGTGATGATCGGCTACCCCTTGCTGCCACGGCGGGCCTGACGAAAAACGGGCGGGACACCGCCGTCCCGCCCGCTTATAGACGCCATTGCAAGCCGCGCCAGGTGCCTCAATCGAGGAAGGAATAAAGCCAGTCGCGTGTCGCTTCCGGCAGAGGCGCAGCTTCACCGGTCTCATACTGGACAGCGGCCCAGAGAAGCTCGACTTCGGCTGCAATCTCGTTGCCGGCTTCCATCACCACGTTGAAACCCACCGTCTTGCCGCCGATCTTGGCCGTTCTGACTGTCAGGCGCGCCATCTCACCGTTACGCAGGCCGCGATAGAAAGTGCACCCGACCTTACGCACCACATAAGCAGGCTCCTTGGCGACGTCCGGGCGGTAGCGCCAGAAATTCGCCAGCGCCTCCTCCGCATGTTCGATATAGGCAGCGGTATGCATGCGGCCATGCATATCGATATCCCGGTAAGGAACCCTGAACTCGCTCCTCTCAGGATGTCTTTCGTCCATCGCGCAAACTCTCTCCACATAAGCACCCCGACATGGCGGATGCCTTTCGAAGCCGCAGGGCCCCGGAACCACCGGACCCGCTGCCGGCAGCAGCCTTAAACTCAATCTATAGAACCTTTGCAAGGCCAAGACCATGCCTGCATTGCACTGCAATGCAAGAGGATGTGCTGCCGCGTGCTCCATCACCGTCAAAACAGCTTGGGTACGGACCTCTGGCGAATATTGATTGGTCACCTTGCTTGCCGTAGCGGTACTTCTCACGAGCTGGGGTCTCCGGCAAACCCGGCGCGGTTCCATGATCCCGATTTACGAACCAGGGACTATCACGGCTCAATGCTGTGGCGGTTTGCGACAGCGCCGTTGTCAGTTGCCCGGCGTCAATGGTGAAGGCGGCGGCGCTCGGCTCTCGGCGCATCCGGACAAAATCTTCCGCCGGGAGCGCCGGCAGGACGAAGCGCGAGCGCCCCGATTTTACAACGACGCTGTTCCTGGTTTCATCGGACCAGGCAAACTCGATTTCGCGGCCATCGGGCCATGTCTTGACGATGTCGAACAGACGATGGGCCGGAAGCGTGAAGGCCGCAAACGCCTCGTCCACCCTCGCCTCGAACCGGCAACTGACCTCGATATTGAGATTGGTGGCGCGGACACTCAAGCCCTCGCCGTCGTCCGCCCGCTCGATCAGGATGTTTTCGAGGATCGGGATATTGATGCTCTTTTCGACAGCATTGCGGGCGCGTTCAAGCGCTGAAACGAGTTTCGGCTTTTCCACGGTGAAGAGGCTCATTCGGACACGCCCCGTCTCAAGGCAGCAAGCCGCAACGTGGTTTGGGCGGCAAGAAGATTTGCCTCTTCCGGCGCGAGGTCCGCCAGCAGGTCAAGGGCATCGCGGGTTTCTCCACCAGCGATCATGTCCGCGAGAAGCTGGTAGGTGCTTGGCGGCAGTCGGTTGGGAATGACGCCGATATCGCGATTGCTCAACTCCTCGATCAACGCTTCATCGGCGACCTTTTCGTAAAAGGTCTCCTGCTCAATCGAGATCGCCACCGGCTTTTCAGTGTCGACCTTGTCGAACAGGTCACGAAGGGAACCGTCCACGGGGCCAAAGAACGCAGCTTCCAGCGCCTCCAGCACGTCATCAAGGTCCAGTTCGAGGGTGACGGGATCAAACACGACCAGACCGGCCATCACGCACCTTCGCCTTCTGGCACGTCTTCGGACGCGCCAATCATGCCGAGCGCGATCATATAGGTATCGAGGACGGCCTCCTCTTCCATCCGCGCCTGCTCATCCTTGCGCCGCAACGCTACGATTTTCATGATGATCTTGTCGTCGTAGCCGAGACCTTTCGCTTCGCTGCGGACATCCTTGATGTCGTCCGCGATGGTCCGCTTTTCTTCCTCCAGGCGCTCGATCCGCTCGATAAATGACCTGAGTTGGTCGCGCGCGACGCCGTGTGCATCCGACATATCCAGCCTCCAGTTTCACGATGCAAATATTGCATCAATTAACAAAAAAGCATCACGATAGACGCAATTCGGACGCCGTTGCGCTACCGCTGACTGTCCGCCCCGAGCCTCACAAGCCTCGAACACGATCACTGATCGAGCCGAACGAATGATGCTGTTATGTTATCATATTTAACAGTTTCAAAATAAGCACAACCTCCAATACCAAGGCAATACCGGCGATAGAAAATTGCTCGTAATTATTGTATTTATCTGTTTTCTATTTATTTTTTCTGCCGATACCGGCCAAAGAAAGAGAGACAACGCCGGATTCAGCAGTCTTCAAGCTCGTTTCGATTTCAACATCATTGCGATCTGTCAACGATCTTTCATCGCCTGATTCGGCGCGCCCGTGACCGAGGAGACCGTGTTCGCGCGCACGCGCGATTGCGGCTATCCGATCAAGATCAGCGGCCAGGGCCAATCGGACGGGGACACGACACAGCAAGGCGGTTTTTGCCTGCCGCTGATCGATGCATTCCTGATCCTCAAGGCCTCACACCCACAGAATCAATGCACCAAAAATATCAAACGTTGCTGTTTTGGCAACATTCTAGGCGTGAATAGTCTCGATCCTCCAGCCAGCACCCTTGTCCTTCGGGTAGGCGACCTGAAAGACGAAGGGGAAAATATCAGCGGCGATTTTCATTTTCGCACGCGCATCGTCGGTATAGATCGCTTTGGAGCCCTTCACATCGATCATTGTCAGAAGGCCGGACGCCGGAAGCGTTGCGAAATCGACGGTGATCGTGGTGTTCTTGGCGAGCGTCAGCTTGATGGCTTCGAAGCGCCACCACAGGAGATCGCCCGTTGTCATAAGAGCATCAAGGTGGGAGGCGAAGCGCGCCTCTGTCCGGTTCATTTTGCCGGGAGGAAGCCGGCCGAGCGCCTGCATCTTGCCTTTCCCGGCGGCCGGGGGCTGACTGGTCGCAAAGGACGCTGCCGCCGAACCGGCTTTGCGGCGCGACATGATCTGGTTGTAGTCGTCTTCGGTCCAGCGCATGGCGGCGCATCCTTTAATAAAAGATCGCTGATGCCATTAGATAAACAAGGAAAAACGGGAAAGCAACGCCAGCCCAGAAGACGAGGAAGGCCGGAATGTACCAGACCAGCTCGAAGGCATCGACAGACCCGTCCGCCAGACTGCGCGCGAACCAGAGCGGGTTCATGATCGCGCAGAGGAGCCGCGCCTCGCTCAGGACTTTACGCACGATGCCTCGCCTTCATGAATGCGGGGTTTATTTTCACACCCGACAAGACGCCAAGTCAACCATCCGACAACAGGCTTGCCTTAACCCTTTCGGCCGATACACCCATTATCGGTTGCTATTTTGGCAATTTTCGCCTATCGCTGGGTTCTATTAGCAGCACTTCAAAGTGAATGCAGAGCAACATGACGTCCGGTCCAGCGCACGGCGTTGAAACCAGCCAGGGAGACCGAGAGGAAAGCCTTGAACAAGTCCTATTTCGAAAGCCGTATCGCCGCAAAAGGTTTCACGATGCGCGGTCTCGCGCGCCAGATGGGGATCGCGTCTTCGCAGCTATCGCGGACGTTTTCCGGGCACCGCAGGATGAAAATCGAAGAAGCCGTCGAGTTGTCCGTGCTTCTGGGCGTTACGGTGGATGAGATAATTGCTGAATCCGGCATCAATGCGCCGCCGCCCCGCCAACGCACCAGCCCGGTGATCGGATACCTGACGCCCAAGATGACGGTTCTGCCGGCAAAACAGGGCGAGCGCGTGCAAACGCTTGACGGCCTGCCGGATGGGATCGAGGCGATCATTGCGCAGGTCGCCGGTTCAAGCGTTTCCTATATGGATGGCTGGGCCTTCTTCGTTACCGGCAAGGCGCCGCCGGAAGGCGCGCTCGATGCGCTGGCCCTGGTGCAGGCCGATGACGGATCGCAAATGCTCGGCATTGTCCGCTACGGCAAGCAGCGTGGCGTTTTTCGGGTGACGCTGCTGGACGGACGCGAGCGCGAAGGACTGGTGTTAAGCTGGGCCCGACGGGTGCAGGTGACGCGGCATTGTTGATGCAGCAATGACCGCTCTTGCTCAAGATCAGTGTGGTGAATTACACAACGCTTTCCAGCAGAGCGATTTCGTCTTCGGTCAGCCCGAACAGGTCATAGACGATGCTATCAATCCGGGCCTCGGCCTGAGCAATTTCGGCCGTCAGACGGGCTATCTCGACGCGATCGCGATTGATCCAATCTTCCCAATCCGAGCGTTCGGCCAGTGGGATATCGGCCTTGAAGGTCTTTTTTACCTCGGCACGGAAGGCAGCGAAGTCGGGCAAAGTCCACCATTCCGTTAGCTTTTCAGTCAGCTTGGGGTCGCGTTCGGGTGGGCAAAGATCGGGGATGCGGCGTATTAGGGCGGCTTGAAGGTTCAAACGGTTGGAAGCGAGTCGCTCACAATGGGAGGCCAGTTCACCTAGTTTCACCTGATCTCGGCCTGAGACCTCTGGTAGTACAATTTGTTCGATAAACTGTGAGTGCATTTGGTGAAAACCACCACGAACAGGCACAGTCCGCTCAGTAATTACAAACCATCCCAACTTGGAGTTCAGATAAGCCGCGAGCCAAGCATCCGATGTAGAAACAAAATAGCACTTGTTATTGAAGTAGTGCGACACGTTGAGTTGGAATTGGGGTTTGTCGCAAAACTCGGGGTATAGAACTTTCGGTTCTGTGAACTGTTCATGATAGTCAACGGTGTCTTGAATTTCGAACCACCGATAGCTTCCTGCCTTACGCCCAGGCCATTTGTCATTTCTGTCTTTTGGCTTCCAACCTTTTGGCTTGGGTTCAAGTGCTTCTCGCATTGTTTCGAGGTGCGCCTTGATCGCAGGATACGCATCAATGTCCGTTCCTCGCCTGGTAAAAATCAACCAGAGATTACGGGGTTCAGCGCGCCATCGCTTCAAGTCTTTGCCTTCCAAGAAGGGTTTGATTAGCTCGGAGGACTTAGGGTCTGCGATACACAGGCGCTCCTTGGTGGCGTCGTCGATCACGAAGGCCGCGTTCAAACCGGTCTTGATTCCGTAAAGCGGTGATCCATAGACTTCCTTCAACGTTTTCCTGCCACCCCTGATTTTGTCTCGCAGGGCGCGGAGGGCGGGGTTTTCCAATCCCCATGATTCTGCCCTCAAGGCCGATTGAGGAAGCGGTCCAGCTGCCGCTTCCCATGTGGCGAGGAAGTTGTTGTCCGGCAAAGTCTGCACCTTCCAGAAGCGCAATTCGTGCCCCTTGGGTGCGGCCCCGCGTTTCATGGTCAGAATAGCCGGATACGTGGTCACGCCCTCGAACACTTGCAGGTCGCCAAAATCAACAACGCTTTCAATGGTGGCCTCTTTCAGGAGGTATTCACGCAGCGGGTTGCCCGAACCGGTCTTGAAAAAAGTGTTAGAAGAGATGTAGCCCAAGCGCCCACCCGGCTTCAACAGACGCAGCCCGCGTTCGTAGAAGTAGCAGAACAGGTCGGCCACACCGTGGTAGCTCTCAAATCGCCCTTGCAGATATGGCTTGAGATCGGAAATAAGTTCCTGGCGCACATAGGGCGGGTTGCCCAGCACCACGTCGAAGCCGCCTTCTGCAAAAACACCTGGAAATGCGGTTTCCCAGGTGAAAGCGTGGTCGAGATAGGCGAAATTGCTATCCTCGATCAGACTGTCGCCGACGCGGATACTACCCGACAGGCTATCAAGCACCTTGCCGCGCCGTGCGGTCTTGATCCAGAGCGACAGCTTGGTGATCTCGACGCTTTCTTCATTGACATCCACGCCGAAGAGATTGTTGGTCAGAATCTCGCTATCAGGGACATAGTCGAGGAGATCGCCAAAATGCTCGGCCTTGGGCAGAAGGTCTTTGATCTTGTCGTTCACACGGGTCAGTTCGGCCTTCATGAAGTCAAAGGCCATGATCAGGAACACGCCGGAACCGCAAGCAGGATCAACAATGCGCAGAGACCTCAGACGATCGCGATAGGCTTGCCAGGCTTCAAGTTCGGCCGTTTTCCTTCGCCATACGATATTTTCGTAATCGGAGACATCGACCCCCTTCCTGGCATAATCGCGCAGGATGGCCTCGAAGATTTCCCTGAGATGCACGCCGAGGGTTTCGGCCACAATGAAACGTGCGATGTAGTCAGGGGTATAAACCACCCCGTCACGCTTGCGTCGCCCGCTTGTACCGGTGGTTTTCTCGGGCTCCTCCTCTTCGCCGCGCGCGATTGCCTGCAAACGTTCAACGTCAGCGATGGACTGCTCAAAGATGTGACCGAGGACGGTGACCGAAACTTCGGAAGCGAACCGATAGGTCCCCAAGGTTTTAAAGCCTTCGCAGATATCATCGGCCAGCTCTAAAGTGTCGATCGTATCGTCCTGGCGGAACAGCCCGCCATTGTAGCGCGGAATTTTCAGATCGGTATTGCCGAGATCGATGGCGCGGAAAAGGCCTTTAAAATTGTCCCAGACGGGGTGCGGATTGTAAGGATCACGCGCGTCGAACGCGTGTTCAAGCGTATTGTCCGGCAGAAGGCCGGTATCCTCTGCAAATGCGATGAACAACACCCGATCGAGGATTTTCTGCGCGACCGCAATTGCATCGAGCGGGCTGATCGCTGCATCGTCGTTCTGAACGGCGCTCAGGAGCTTGAGGCGCAACGTCTTGTAATCCTGATACAGGCTATCGGTGATATCCTTATCTTCGCGGCGGCTTTCCTGAAGCAAATCAGCAGTGCGGCCGGACAGCAGGTTTTCCGCCGAAAGCAGCAGCATGAAGCGCGCGTATTCAGCAGGCTGCGTCAGTTGGTCGAGGCGAAACACCTCATAGGCCGAAGTGCCTTCTCCAAAACCATAGAGCCGTAGCTCGATCATGTTCGAGACCAGAACCCATTTCACGCCGCGCGCGTTCATGGCGTATTCCCACGCCTGCTGAACGGGGCTCTTGTTGCGGCCCGGCATAATCGCATCGAGATCGCGGGTATCCGCGCCCTTCAGTTCGAACGGGGCTACGATGTCAGGCGTCTTGCCACCGAAGCGACCGAGTGCCAGATCGACACTTCCCCGCAAAATAGCCTGCTCTGTCGATACGTTGTAATTCGCACCGCCGGCCGGGCCGTGGTAGCCAAGGACGCCTTCAACAATCCTCGACGCGAATTGCCCGTGTAGAGCGGTCTCCTTCAAGCGCTCAATTCTGCCCGAGTTGATCAACTCTGCCCAAGCTTCCAGTGCCTCCAGGTGTTTGGCAGGAATCGGGTCCACCTTCACATGGCGTTTCAGGGTCTTAAGATTGAAAAGGTTCATTCTGTAAACTCTACGTGCATCAATAAAACCGGACAACTGGAGTAACTTTGGTACAGTCTCTGGAGCCTGAACGCCACAGCAATATCCCGCCAATGACTGATCGCGAGCCCTGCTGAATGCGCCTTTTCTTGGAAAGGCGCCGGTCGAGTGGAGCAAAATGAAAAAGAGCGCCATCGGAGTTCGGAAGAGACCAAAGATCGTCATTGTTGTTAAAATAGCATCGCTTCGATAAATTAGAGCCGGAACACCTTGCCGTCCCGAGGGAAGCAAATCCGGCCATGCCTAGAAAAGCGAACAATCCCGGCAAAGCCGCACCCAAGCGGCGGCGTGCGCGGCTGACACCGCGACAGCAGGCGTTTATTGACGCATTGCTGGCCGATGAGGATATGCGCGCGACCTATGCCTATATGCGGGCGTTTCGGCAGCCGAATGAGCGAACCGCTGCTGTTTGCGCCTCGAAATTGCTAAAAAATGCTAAGGTCAAAGCAGCCATCGACGCCGCCATGGCAGCACGGCGCGAGGCTGTCGCCATTGAGCATAATGACGTTGTGCGCCGGCTCTATGCGATGCTGACCGCTGACGCCAATGAGCTGGTGCAATATCGGCGCGGCGCGTGCCGCCATTGCTACGGGATCGATCACGGTTTTCAGTGGGTGGACGAGACGGAGTATCTCGACACCTGCGAGAAGGTTGCCGACAAGGCGCGCGCGCGCGATGTGGAACCCGACTTGCCGGGCGATGAAGGCGGCTATGGCTATGACGCCAGCAAGCTGCCGCATGACGATTGCCCGCGCTGCCATGGTGAGGGGATCGGCAGCGCCCATACCCGTCCACACCCGACGAGGCGTTCCAGAAATCATCGCAGGGCTGCTACTACACCGTTCAGATGACGCGGATGCGCAAGGAGCGGCGGATCACCACCGTGCCGTTTACGCCCGGCTATCCGGTCAACACCTTCTGGGATATCGGCAATTCCGACGGCACCGCGATCTGGTTTCACCAGCAGGTCGGCCAGCAGCACCGGTTTATCCATTTTCTCGAAGGCTGGGGCGAGCCCTATAGCTTCTTTGTGAGCGCGATGCAGACGCTCGGCTACACCTGGGGCCGACACTATTTGCCGCATGACGGCAACCACGAGCGGCAGGGCGAGAACAGCAACCTCACACCCAAGCAGATGCTGGAGCGGCTGGGGCTACGCAATGTTGAGATCGTCGAACGCGTAGCAGAACTGCAGCACGGCATTCAGGCCACCCGCGACATGCTGGCGCTGGCGTGGATCGATGCCGAGAACTGCAAGGAGGGCATCGACCATGTCGACAATTACCGCAAGAAATGGATTGCGAGCGTTGGCGCCTTCGGTGACGAGCCGGTGAAGAGCGACGGCAATTCGGAGGCAGCCGACGCACTCAGGCAATGGGCGCAGGTCTATGGCAGCGATGCTGGCGCGGGAAGCAAGCGGCAAAGGGTGCCGAAGCGGCGGAACAAGTCAGCTATGGCGGTATAGCAAACTAAATCATTGGGTGACCGAGCGACAGGAGCAAATGCTCTTTGACAATCAGAGCTGATGGTGCCCTTAAATATCCAGCGAAACCATTAAGCAGAGCGCCCGAATACCATGAGTACGGATGACAATTGGGAAGCACTCGAATCCAGTATTTCAGAATTAATCAGCAAATTTCCCCGTGACGAGTTCCTAGAAGCTTTATTGGTCGGCACATGGCGCGTCGCAATAGACGCGGATAATCCAATTCGTGGGAATCTGATTGCAAGTGCCTTACGAGAAGTGATCGGGCATGTGCTGCATAAACTCGCTCCGGACGAAAGCGTAAGAGCATGCGTCTGGTTTAAGCAGACGCAAGGCACTACGACAGTCACAAGGCGCCAGAGGGCAACATTTATAATTCAAGCAGGCCTGCCTGATGATTTCGTGAACAACACGATTGGGTTTGACGTTAGAGATCAAATAGATCCATTGCTGGAGGCGTTCGACGAACTCAGCAAATTCACCCACGTTCGCGCCGAAACCATTGTTCATGAACATGACGAGGTGCAAGATATCATGGTGGGGGTTGTCGATGGGCTATTGGCCATACTCAAGGCGGCCGACGATGCCCAAGACGATTTAAAGAATGCAATCGTCGAAGTCATGCAGGGAGCTATGCTCGACAAGCTTATATCGGAAACCATTCAAGACCTTGATGAGTTATCCACGCACACCTCCGTTAGCGGGCAATACGTCGAATCAATCGAGATTGTTGATCTGGACGAAGCCCAGATCACCTACGAGGTAATTGGGGAAGTGGAAGTCGATTTGCAGTACGGATCCAACTCAGATGTTCGTAAAGGGCTGGGACATGTTATGGGAGATTCATATCCATATAGCGCGTTCATTACTGCCCGAGCGGCCAAGCCTTTCGAAATTAAAAATGAAGATGTCGAGCTCAGAGTAGACAACAGCAGCTTTTTTGAATGATGCGACCTAGCCTCTTCCACTCGAAGTTCGTTGGCGAACGACTTCCAAAAGCATCAACGAAATATGCAGAAAAGCCTGCTTGAGCTCTCGATAAAGCTCTGGGTCTGCATTCAGCTCGCAAGGCCCGACGATCATCTCAGAAAGCAGTGCACCATCCGGTAAATCCTCAAGGGGGCGAGCTTGCTGCAGCAGCTGATGGATATGGAAGTCGGAGAAATGAACAGCTCCGGATGTTCGTTGATAGGCTTCAGATATCCAAACGCCAAGACTTTCTATCTGCTCAATGAGCCACTTATCGGTCGCTTTAGTTTTGGCTCCCTTGAGTTTCATATCTCCAATTTTTTTGCCATTTGCGATATCCCGCGAGAAGCTTTCAGCGGTCATTCCTTCGGTCTGCTCTGCCCAATACAAGGCGTAAATGCGCGCCAAAGTATCTAGGTTCAGACGGACCAAAATCATTGCCATCTGCCCGTTGTTGCTCTCAATTGCCTGCCGGAAAGCTAAGCCCAGCGACAATGTTCTCCGAATAGCGGCCATTAGGTAAAAGCGTTCATATTCCCGCTCACGAGGGAAGTCCCGCATAATTCCCGCACATATTCGCAGCAGCGCGTCATCGGCACGTTCATGTTGTGACAGATCGCCAAAAATCTCTTTCTCGTCTTTGTTGTTCATTGTTCCTTCCGGCAGATTGGCGACAATTGCCGCAGTCAGGGAAACTGCAACTTCAGAGTTGCAGTGACGCTTCAGCCTGAACATCAAAATTAAATCGCGGGAATGCAATAGAATTTCTTCATGGCTGTTCGATTATATCGTTGCTATATTGGCATCATTGCTATTCAAACTGAGGCCGATTTCATGTCCGCGCTGATCCGCTACGCCATCGACCTGACCCGCTACCACTTTCAAAAACGCCAGGGCGAGCTGGCGCTTTACGGCACATGGTATGGCGACAAGGCGCGGCCGTGCCTTGTGGTCGTGCCGACGAACCACATTGGGCATGATCGGTGCCGGCCTCTGGTGATCACCATTGACGATGCGTGGCAGTGGAACCCGGACGATACTGATGCCATGCCGGAAACGAATGCGGCGATGGTGCAGCAGTTTCTAGACGTCAACGGCATGGATTTCGGCAATATGCGCAGCGCGATGCGCGTCGTCTCGCTGATCCATGACCATTTGGGCGATCTCATCTCCATTCCTCCCAAGGCAAGTCTTGCCCGTGTCGTGGCCGATGTTCTCCAGGTCGATCACGACACGGGCAAGGAGACGCATGCGGAGATCATCGACCGTGTTTGAACCGGATACCAAAAGCGGCATGGACTTGCGGAACGGGCGGATGGTGCGCGCGTCCGATCCGTGGGACCGGAACGAGACGGCGCAGCCGGAAGGCAAGGCGCTGCACAGGCTGGACAGCGAAAGGGCCGTCGCGCGGCTGAAACGGCTTTTGGGGCTTTACGAGAACGAGCTGGAGCGGCAGGCGGAAAACCGGGCGCAGCAGGCGCTCGATGAGGATTTCTACGACTCCATCCAGTGGAGCGAGGAAAACGCCCGCGAACTGGAAGAGCGCGGGCAGAAGGCGCTGGTCTTCAACGTCATCAACACCACCGTCAACTGGATTATCGGCACCGAGAAGCGCGGCCGCACGGACTATAAAATCCTGCCCCGGCGCAAGGAGGCGGGAAAGCCCGCCACGCGCAAAACCCAGCTGATGAAATATCTGAGCGATGTGAACCGCTCGCCGTTTCACCGTTCCAACGCCTTTGAGGAAAGCGTCAAGACCGGCATTGGCTGGCTTGAGGTGGGATTGCAGGCGCAGGACGAAGGCGAGCCGGTCTATGTCCGCTCCGAGAGCTGGCGCAATATGCTGTGGGACAGCGCCTGCACCGAAAAAGACCTTTCCGATTGCCGCTATATTTTCCGCACGAAATGGGTCGATCTGGATGTGGCGAGCGCGATGTTTCCCGAACGGCGCGGATTGCTGGCGCGCGCGGCGCTTGCCGACGGCGTGCGCGTCTAACCTTGACGAATTTCGCGAGGAAGCCGCCCGCCCGGACGCGATCCTCGTCAAGAAAAAGGGTTATGACCTGACCATCAATGCCGAGCGCGAGCTGGCCGCCGCCCATCTCGACATGATGAGCCGCGACATTTCGATGATCCAGTCGGTTTCCGGCGTGACCGATGAAAGCCTGGGGCGCACCACCAATGCGGTTTCCGGCCGGGCGATCACCGCGCGGCAGGACCAGGGCTCGCTGGCGACCGCCGGCATTTTCGACAATCTGCGCCTTGCCGTGCTGATCCATGGTGGCAAGGAGCTTTCCGCGATCGAGCAGTTCTTTACGCAGCCAAAGCAATTTCGCATCACCAACACGCGCGGCACGCCGGAATGGGTGGATGTGAATGACGGGCTGCCGGAAAACGACATCATCCGCTCCAAGGCCGATTTCATCATCTCCGATACCGACTGGCGCGCCAGCGTGCGGCAGGCCCAGACCGAGGAACTGTTTGCGCTCCTGCAACAGATCGGCCCTGTGGCGCCGCAGGTGGTGCTGGTGATGCTCGATCTTCTGGTCGAGGGCATGGATATCGACAGCCGCGAAGAACTCGTCAAGCGCATTCGCCAGATCACCGGACAGCGCGACCCCGACGCCGAAGAGATGACGCCGGAAGAACAGGCCGCCGAGCAGGCGAAAATGCGCCAGCAGCAGATTCAGGAACGCGCGGTATTGGCCAAGATCGCCAAGGACGAGGCCAGCGCCCAAAAATCCGCCGCCAGCGTGCAGCGTGACATCGTGTCATCGGCGAAAGAGCAGGCCGCGACGCGGCAGGTGCTCGCCTCTCTCGCCGGCCAGAATGTCGATACGCAGATACGGGCGCTCGAGGCCGCGATGGCCGCCCTCTCTGCCCCCGCCGCCGTGCCTGTTGCCGACGGCATTTTGCATGAAAGCGGCTTTATGGGCCGATCCGAGCAGGAAGAAACCGAGCGGCAGGCGGCCATCATGCAATCCGACAATATGCGCGATGAGGCGGCGCGGCAGCAGGCGCTCGCGGCCCGGCAGGCGCAACAGCCACCGCCGCCGCAGGATCAACTAGGCATCCCGCAGCAAGGCGGGCCACCTTCCATGCCGCCCGGCACCGCGCCCAACCCGTAACCCGATGAAGCAGGAGACCAACATGGACAATGAACACGGGCTGAGCCCCGAAGAGCTTGCAATGCTGACGCCGGCCGAACGCGCCGGGCTGGAAGCCGATGATGGTGACATCGGCGACGAAGACATCGGCGGTGCGGACGAAGGCCAGCCTGAAGACAAGGCGAAGGCCAAACCAGAGCCCGAAGCGGACCCGGAAGCGGAGCCCAAAAAGGAACCCGCCAAAGAGCCGGCAAAAGGTAAAATCGCGGGCGAAGACAAGGAACCGGGCCATGAAGCGACGCCGGACAAGGCCAAGGCTGCCCCGCCCGAAGTCCCGCTGTTCAAGTCCGATGTTCCGAAAGATATCAGTGATCGGCTCAAGGCGCTGGACGCCAAGGAAGACGCGCTCGTAGACAGGTTTGAGGACGGCGACCTGACGACGCGCGAATACAATGCCGAGCTTCGCAAGGTGAACAAGGAGCGCTCCACGCTGGAATGGCAGGTGCACAAGGCCGAGCTTTCCGAGGAGAGCACCCAGAGCCAGCGTGAGCAGGCCTGGTACAACACCGCCAACGGCTTCCTTGAGCAGCACCCCGAAATTGCCGCCAACGAGACGCGCTATGCCAGTTTCGACGCCGTTTTGCGCAAGGTGACGAGTGAAGTGATTGCCAATGGCGGATGGCCGGGCCAGGCCGAGATTGAAAAGGCCTATCAGCAATGGGCCGCAGACCTTGGCATCAAGGCGGAGCCGGCGCCCAATCCGGCACCCGCCCCGAAAAACCCCGCACCCAAACAGCCAGACATTCCGCCATCGCTGGCAAAGGTACCCGCCGCCGGTCTGGAGCAGACCGATGACGGTAAATATGCCGCGCTCGACCGGCTGAGCGAGAGCGATCCGCTGGCCTATGAGGAAGAGATCGCCAAGATGAACGAGGCCGAATTCGAGGCCTATGCCAATTCGCGGTGAATGGCCTTTGGAGGACAAAGCCCGTGGCATTGAAAATCGACTTACGCATCGGTGAAACGCTTCAGGTGGGGGAAGCCCGCCTGAAGCTGGTTCGCAAGGCCGGACGAGTGGCGACTCTGGTGATTGATGCGCCGAGGGAGGTCATCATCACCTCCAACGACCAGAACGGCGCCGCCACTGAAAAGCTGTAAGCTCCCTCATCGGGAGAGAAGCACATTGTCGATACACAACGAATGCGCCATGTTCGAAACTCATCTTGATTTTGCAATCAAAGGTACGTCAAGCCATCAACACGAACTGCGGCTCTGTCATCGAAACCTCAAAATCATCCTCGATTTTTGTCGTTAGGTGCAATTCAGAAATCGTCAAAGCATCTTCCGAAATAATCTCGGAATATCGAGCCAGAGACAAAAGTGCATCCCTTGCATTTGCATAATACATGCAATCCATTTTCAAAATTTCTAACTGTTTTTTTATCTTTTTTGGAAATCTCTTTTTATTTTCATTGAATTTTATATTTTCGGGAAGGGCCCGAGTTGTTTCAACCTCTTTGCAACCACCGTTCGGAATTTGTCCTTCCGGACAGATCAATGCAACCACAGGGCGCTCCGTTCTCTTATCCGGAACCAAAGAATATTTTAACTTACTCAAGTCACCCAGATTTTGAGAAAAATTGTGCTTTCTTACATAGCTGGACGACAAAATCGCATCCAGCTTATTGTGAGACTTTCTAAGATTATCGCGAAGCTGCTGAAACAGCGGAACCACCATGCCGCCTTTGTCAAGAACGAGGCTATTTACAACTTTTATCGCTCGTCCCTCCGTGATGATCAGCGCGAACTCGCACCAAAACAGAAGCTCGGGAAGTTTGCTGATGCGATTTTCTCGCGTCATTAAATAGGTCAGGGCCTCACTGTAACGGTCCCATCCGACAGTATTGATGCGATAACGTCGCCGAGAAAGCCAGTTTAAGTTGAAATAATTTAATTGAATAGATTGAAGTATAGCGTACTTTTCTTCCAGGAGGTGGGCACCTACTACTTCGTCTACAATGGCGTGAATCTTTCTTGGGAGATCATCTATCTTTTGAATAATTTCACGGTTCTGACTTTGTATGGCCTCTATCTTGCTATCCATCTCACGGAGGTATTTCTGGATATCTTCCAGCTTACCAAGGATTTTTCGATTTTCAGATCGTGATGTAAAAAAGCCAACTGCAGATGCAATTCCGCCAATTACGCTCATCGTGCTTGCCGCATAAGACAGTTCAGCAGCGGGAATCCCGAAGAAGTTCTCAAGCTTTCCTACTGCCGGTTTTTCGTTCTTGCCTACCATATCTTCCCCCTTTTTTTGGCTATTCATAACCAATACTGCATCCAATTGGATGAAAATCAAATTCATTTTTTTGAAAGGCGTCGAAGGGGCGCAAAAACATGTCTAGGGGGAGTTTCGGCCTACTGTTTGCATTTCAGCATCGTTTCAACGATAATAGCATCGTATCCAATTGCTGCGCAGGACGTGCGGCGCTCCAAAACCGCACTTTGAGGGTGGCAATTATGGGACAAACCACGATCCCCTTCGGCGATCCGAAGGCCCAGATGAAATGGTCTGGCCGTCTGCTGGTCGAGACGCTGGCGAAAAGCTACTGGGAGCGCTTTATCAGCACTTCCGAAAACGCCGTGATCCAGCGCAAGACCGAACTGGAATCCGATGCGGGCGACCGCATTTCCTTTGACCTTTCGGTGCAGCTGCGCGGCGGGCCGACATCGGGCGACAACCGCCTGAAAGGCACGGAAGAACAGCTCAAATTCTTCACCGACGAGGTTATTATCGACCAGCTCCGCAAGTCGGTCTCGGCCGGCGGCAAGATGACCCGCAAGCGCACCGCGCACGATCTGCGCCGCGTCGCCAAGGACCGTCTTTCCGACTGGTGGTCGCAATATGTCGATCAGCTGTTCTTCATCTATATGTCGGGCGCGCGCGGCATCAACGAGGATTATGAAGCCTTCCCGCTCGACTATGACGGCCATGCCGGCAACGAGCTGCGGGCGCCGGATGGCCAGCACATCCTGTTTGGCGGCGATGCTGCCAGCAAGGCAACGATCACCGCCGATGACAAGATGTCGCGCCTGATGATCGAGCGCGCGGCCAACAAAGCCCGGATGATGCGCGCCAAGGACCCGCGCAACGCCAATCTGCTGCCGATCAAGATCAGTGGCGAGAAGCATTTCCTGTTGCGCTCGAAAACGTCAATGGCGAGATCGAGTTTTGCCGCGCCACCTCCAGGAATGGCGATGTCATCACCGTTGCGCGCGGACAGGAAGGCTCGATGGCCCGCGCCTATTCTGCCGGTGATGCATTCGAATTGCGCCTGACTGTTGCAGCACTCATGGCACTTTCGATCGGTGACGGCGACCAAAACCTGCCGAGGCTTTCCGTCTCGTCGGTCGTAGTAGAGGGTATCTGATGGCGATCCGGATAGCCTCCTTTGCCGGCGAAATTCCGCGCCTGATCCCACGGCTGCTTCAGCAGAATTTTGCGCAAATCGCGCAAAACACCAAGCTTGAGGAAGGCGATCTTCTGCCGATCCGGCGCGGCCGGTTTGTCACCCGCCTCGATGACGCCGCCAAGACGATTTACAAGTCCGGCGATCGCTGGCTTGCCTGGGCAACGCATGTTCACGTCGTTCCGGGGCCGGTCGCCTCCGATCGCCTGTACATCACCGGCGACGGCGCGCCGAAAGTGACGGCCGATGGGCAGACCACACCGCTTGCGCTCTCACGCCCGACAAGCCCGGTTGTCGCATCGACCGGCTCCGAGATTGACGAGGACACCTATTTTACCGTGCTCTACGCCTATACCTGGGTGACGGCGCTGGATGAGGAAAGCGAGCCCTCGGACCTTTCCAACGAGGTTTTGGTGGATACCAGCGCGACGGTGACGCTGAACGGCTTTGCCGACCCGCCGGCAGGCCGGCGCGTCAACCGAATGCGCATCTATCGTTCGCAAACCTCAGCCCTTGGCGCGACCGAACTCTACTTCATCGCCGAACGTACCGCCCAGACCGGCAATTTCGTGGATGTGATCGCTGACAATCCCATTCAGGAAGTCATCCCGTCGACCGACTTCAACGCGCCGCCGGACGAGCTGTCCGGGCTGATCGCCATGCCCAACGGGATGATGGCGGCGTTCTCCGGCAAGAAGGTCTATTTCTCAGAGCCCTACAAGCCGCACGCATGGCCGGAAAAATACGTGTTGACGGTGGACTACGACATTGTCGGCCTCGGTTGCTTCGGCTCTTCCGTCGCGATCCTGACGACCGGATCGCCCTATGTGGCACAGGGCACAGCGCCGGAGAACATGGTGATGGACCGGTTGCGCGTGAACCTGCCACGCCTGTCCGCTGAAGGCATTGTGGACCTCGGCTATGCTGTCGCCTACCCATCGCCGCGCGGCCTTGTCGCCGTATCGCAGAACGGTGCCGTCGTCGCGTCGGAAACCGTGCTGACCATGGATCAATGGCGCTTCATGCAGCCGGAAACCTTTATCGCCGGCCAGTTCGCTGGCCGCTATATGGCCTCCTACGACTATGCCGACGAAAAAGGCGTCGCCCGCCGGGGCATCATGATCATGGACCTGTCCGGCGGAACACCCTTTCTGGTGCGCGCCAGCGATGATGCCGACGCCATGTTCTTCGAAGTCGGTGCCGGGCGGCTTTTCATCCTGCGCAACGGCGTCGACGTCTATGAATGGGACGCGATTTCGGAACCCTATGGCGAGCTTTTGTGGCGATCGAAGAAATTCGTTCTGAATTCGTGGAGCATGTTCACCTGCATTCTGATCGAAGGCGACGCGCGCCGGATTGGTAGCGAACGAGATCAACAAACGCCACGAATTTATTATGAACCCGACAGGCAGCAGCGCCGTGCAAACCACCACATCCGCCGCGTTCACCTACTATCTGGCGGTGAGCCCGGCAGCGGCATTGGTGAACCTGTCGCAGACCGTGATTATCGGGGTACCGGTGCTGGCGGCCTATCACGGCGGCGCGAAGGGTTTTGCGCGCGCCGGCGCCCAGCTCATGGGCGCGCTGAAGGACTTCACACTTGGCGGAGGGCAGGCGGAACGCTCGAGGCATCTCACGGAAGACGAAAAGCGCGCGATGGATGCGGGCTACAGAACAGGCATTATCGACCGCACTCAATCTCACGATCTGGCCGGCATTGGGGAGACCGGCGTAGAATATCGCCCCGGTCGCGCCAAGGTGATGGCGGCTATTTCGTGGGCATTTCATCATGCGGAACGGCTGAACCGCGAAGTCACGTTCCTCGCCGCCTACCGTATCGCGCGGCAAAAGGGCCTCGACCACGAAGGCGCAGTGCTCAAGGCCGGCGATCTGACGTGGAAGACGCATTTCGATTATCAAAACACCAGCCGGCCCCGCATGATGCACTCCGACACAGCCAAGGCCCTGCTCGTCTTCCGCAATTACAACGTCAACATGCTCTACCGCCTCTTCCGCGACACGCACCAGGCGCTTCATGGCGAAAGCAAAGAAATCCGTCGGGAAGCCTTAACCCAGCTTTCCGGCATCACGGCAATGATGATGGCCAACGCCGGCATCAAGGGGACATGGATGTTCGGTATCGCCATGGTGCTCGCCGGCTTCTTTCTCGATGACGGCGACGACCCGGAGCAGGAGTTGAAAAAGGCCATGGTCGAGGCTGTCGGTCCGATGATGGCCGGATTGGCAATGGACGGCATCCCCGGATACCTCACGGACACGTCCCTTAGCGGACGCGTTGGCATGCCGGACCTCTGGTTCCGATCTCCCGATCGCCAGCTTGAGGGCGAGGATTCGTACAATTATTGGCTGGGACAGGTTGTCGGCGCGGCGCCTGGAATAGTCGAGAACATGCTGCGCGGCATCGGAATGATCAAGGAAGGCAAGACCTATCGCGGCGTGGAAACCATCGCCCCGACGTTCATCACAAACTTGATGCGCGCCTAACCGCATCCGCACTTGCGGCTTGCACGTCACCACATGTTAAGCTGCAATCTCCGGTAGATAAATCGCTCTGACCTTGGTTTGTCAGTTATTGCTCTTCGGGCCAGAACGCCTCCGGTTTTGACAACATAGGCGACAGGACCGGGTGTTTTCGAGGTGGATGTAGCAACAAAAGCAACCTTCCGCCCGGCCCGGCCAGGAGATTGTACATGGCTAATTCATCGTTGAACGGCAACACGCTCTCAGAAGCGGGACCAGATACCGACGCAAGTGCGCCACCGGCGATCGATCCGACACTTTTTCATTACCGGGTTTGGCGTGCCGTTCGCGCGGAGTGGTGCCGCGCGCTCGTTCAAGTGGAAGGCGGACAGACAACCGTCAAAAACCTTGATGCCATCCAGCGCAGAGAACTTGAAGCAAGGGATGCCTTGCTAGCGCTAACTCCTACCACACTCAACGGTATTGCCGCTGTAGCGCATCTTTTATGGGATGAGCTGGGTCCGTCACAAGCGAATCTGTCAGAAGGCGAATATGCAGCCCGTTGCGCGAGCGACCCAATTCTGAAGATGATCGCTGCGATCTGGCGCGCGGCCGACGGAAGCCATACGCCGCCCTTGACAGACTAAAGCCAGAGCAGTCCCCACCACCCATTCTCTTCAGCATCGTTGCTATTTTGGCATCACCCATTGTATGATATCCAAACCACGACCGGCTGCATTTACGCTCGGCAAAAAGGATATTGAGATGTCGCGGTTCACCGAATGCCTGGCCCTGATTCTGGCTGAAGAAGGCGGCTATTCCAACCACCCCAAAGACCCTGGTGGCGCGACCATGCGTGGCGTCATCCAGCGCGTCTATGACACCTATCGCCAGTCCAAAGGGCTCGCGACACAGAACGTCCGCCAGATTTCCGAAGACGAGTTGCAGGCGATCTATCGCGAACGCTACTGGAACCTCGTTCACGGCGATCGACTGCCGCCCGGCATCGACCTCGTCGTCTTTGACGGCGCCGTCAATTCCGGCCCGGCCCAATCCGTCAAATGGCTGCAGCGATCCGTAAACGACCTGCGTTCTTCATCTTCGCAAATCGGCGTTGACGGACTGATCGGGCCGGAGACTCTGAACGCGATTGTTAGCTGCCCCGACCACCGGGCATTGGTCAATCATATCTGCAACCGACGCCTCG
This sequence comes from Martelella alba, assembly GCF_006516955.1. Classification (GTDB taxonomy): domain Bacteria; phylum Pseudomonadota; class Alphaproteobacteria; order Rhizobiales; family Rhizobiaceae; genus Martelella; species Martelella alba. Next base: position 77,962 of record NZ_VHLG01000003.1, on the reverse strand, counting down.
CGATGCTGAAACGCCTTTCCACCTGGCCAACCTTTAAGGGCGGCTGGTCCGCGCGGGTGTCTCATATGCGCGCCAATGGACTTACGATGACTGAGGCGAGCAGCGTCCAGTTCAATGGGCGCCCCGCAACCGACGGTGCCGCCAGCGCGATCATGACGGTTCAGTCGATCGAAGGGGCAAACGCCAAGGCGAGCACCGCAGATATCAAAAAGGCGCCACCCGTCGCGCCCGCCGACGCCGCTCTTGGAGCCGGTGCCGTCACGGCGGCATTGTCACAGGCGCAGGACCAGCTCGCGCCGTTCGCATCAATCGATGCGATCAACAGAGTTTCCGCCGCACTGGCCGCCCTTGGCGTCGCCGTGATGCTTGGCGCGCTTGTCTATCGACTCTGGGCGAAGCGCAGAGCTGCCGCCAACAAGGATGCGCTGGAGACCGCGTGATGTTCGACAAGATCGAAAGCATGGTCATCGCCCTTGCTTCCGCCGCCGTTGGCGCGGCGGTCGTCGTCATATTGGGCGTGGTGATTTTCATACCGAGGGCACATCACCAGGGCGTGCTCGACGAACGTGCGGCCGTCGCGCGAAAAGCCCTTGAGGCCTGGCAGGACAGGACGAAAGACGATGCCAAATTACAAGCCATGTCTCCTTATGATCTTTGCGTGTCTTACGTTGGCAGGGTGCCAGAGTGCAACGAGCTGCGCGCCCTTCCGCAAAAATAACCTCTCCCCAAGCGGGGCTGCCGCGCTTATTCAGGCCGACCCTCAGGGCGCAACCAACGTCATCGGCAATGACCGCGCTGGCCAGAGAATGGGGTGCTGGGAATGACAACGCCAAAGCTCGACATGCGCATTTCGCTCGGAAATATCCTGACGGCGCTCGTCTTCATCGTTACGATTGTCGGCGGCTACTACGCCGTGAAAAACAATGCCGAAGCCAATCAGAAAGACATTCAGGAAATAAAGGCCTCGATCAGAGAGCTTCAGCAAGACAGCTCGACAAAAGCCGAGACCTAGGCGCTTCAGTCCCGTCTCTCGCGGATGGAAGAGTATCGCGACGATACCGTTGATCGCCTCGCCCGCATCGAAGAGCAGATGAAGGGCTTCAAAGACCAGACACAGGAACTGAACGCGAGCATCCGGCAGCTCATAAGCACGCTCCAACCCTCAAGATGAGGCGTTTTTGCCGTTAGGATCATAATTAGGATCGAAAAATCAAAATCAAAATAAATTCAATAAAATCATATACATAAAGAGAAAGTCTGGCGGAGAGGGAGGGATTCGAACCCTCGATACGGTCACCCGTATGCCGCATTTCGAGTGCGGTGCATTCGACCACTCTGCCACCTCTCCAGGATCCATGTGGTCAGCGCTTGTGAGCGCGGGGTGTCTCTTAGCGGGCAAAGGGCGGCGATGCAAGGGCAAAATGACGTCTTTTTTTACCTTTCAGCTTGACTTGCCAGCACCAATTCCATATCGAAGCTTTCGGACGCGTGTGTCTGGTTGATGCGCGCGATGCGCCCGGCTTTGCCGGGCATTCACCGGCAGACCGGTTCTCAAGGGTTTTACGCTGAGAACACTGCTCAAACAAGACTGATAAAAAGACGGCCGCCTTCGGTTTCGAAGGCATAAGCCGGACCGAACATGAAAGGACAAAAAATGTTCGCAGTCATCAAGACCGGCGGTAAGCAGTACCGCGTTAAGGCCGAGGACACGCTTTCCATCGAGAAGCTCGATGTTGAAGCTGGTGCCACGGTTGAATTCGATTCCGTTCTCATGGTCGGCGAAGGTGCCGATGCCAAGATCGGCCTTCCCTTCGTTGAAGGCGCCGTCGTCAAGGCAGAAGTTGTCGAACAGACCCGCGGCAAGAAGGTCATCGCCTTCAAAAAGCGTCGTCGCCAGAACTCGAAGCGCTCGCGCGGTCACCGCCAGCATTTCACGGTCGTCAAGATCACCGACATCATTGCCGGCTGATCGGTTAAGAGCAGTTCTCTAAGAGATTTAAAGGAGCACTCCAATGGCACATAAAAAAGCTGGCGGTTCCTCGCGCAACGGTCGCGATTCTGAATCCAAGCGCCTTGGCGTAAAGAAGTTCGGTGGCGAAGCTGTCATTCCGGGCAACATTATTATTCGTCAGCGTGGCACCCAGTGGCATCCCGGCACCAATGTCGGCATGGGCAAGGATCATACCATTTTTGCAACCACAGAAGGTAATGTCACGTTCCGTACGCGCGCCAATGGCCGAGTCTACGTGTCCGTGGCGGCCAAACAGGCAGAAGCAGCGGAATAAGCCGGACCGCTATAAACAGCCGGCGTCTCATCGACCCGGCTGAGCATTCTGGTTCAGACCTGAGAAATCAAAAGGGGAGATGGGACGCCACCATCTCCCCTTTTTGTTTTCAACCCAGGAAAGGACCAGACAATGCAGGATGATCTACAAAGGGAGAGCCAATCACGGCTATCCCGCGAGCGGCTAAGGCCGGATCGGTCAAGACGGGATTGCCCCGTCCTTCTTTCGGAACGGCTCGTTTTGCGCGGCCCCCACGAAGATGACATCGACGCCATTGCCCATCTCGCCAATAACAACAAAATCGCCACCATGGTGTCGCGCATGCCGCACCCTTACACGATCGATGACGCGGCGAATTTTGTTCGACGCGGCCAAGAGGGCGTGATCGGCAATTGCGTCTATGCCATCACAAAAGCCGATAACGGTGCTTTTCTTGGTTGCTGCGCGGTTGAAACCATCCCCGATGACGACAGTGTCGTCGAGATCGGCTACTGGCTCGGCGAACCCTATTGGGGCAAGGGCTATACCACGGAAGCAGCACAGATCCTGATCGACATGGTGTTTCGCACCCGCGAGGAAGTCGAGACGGTCGATGCCCGTTGCCGGGTTGTCAATGCCGCCTCGCGCCGGGTTTTGCAGAAGTGCGGTTTCCAGTATCAAGGCGCCGGCATGGCGCAGTCACTGGCCGTTGGCGGCAGTGTGCCGGTCGAATGGTACCGGCTCGACCGGCGGACCTGGATGTCACTGAAGAGCTGGGGGGCACCCCGATGAACATTCACATCAACGCGCCCCTGCCGCCCTTCATCGACACGAAGCGTTTAAGGCTTCGCCCGCATCGCCTCAGCGATTGCGGCCCGATATCCGAGACGCTTTCGGACTTCAGGGTCACGCGCATGCTCGCACGCGTGCCCTACCCTTACGGCGAGGATGACGCCCGCGACTGGCTGAACCTGATATTGGCGCCGGATGACGGCTGGCATTTTGCCATCACCCAGCCGGCGGACGACGTTCACATCGGCACGATCTCGATCGAGCACCGGCAACAGGCCTGGCATCTTGGCTACTACCTCAATCGCTATTACTGGGGCCGCGGCTTCATGAGCGAAGCCGCCTCCGGGCTGATCGAACGGTTCTTCAGCCGGCACGGCAATGTCGCGCTTCACTCCGGCGCCTATGCTGAGAACCGGGCTTCGCAACGGGTACAGGAGAAGCTCGGCTTCCGCGTCACCGGACTTCGCGACCTCTATTCCGTGTCCACCAGCCAGATGATCCCGGAGGTCACAACCGAACTGAAAGCGAACGAATTTCAGCCTTTCGAATTCGCCTGAGATGAGACGGCCGGGCCATCCCGCCCGGCCGTCCGATCACAGTTGATCGCCACGCCCACACCAGCCTCATTCACGATCGGCTGCTGAACAGTGGAACTACCCGGCGGGAAGCCGCCCGACCCCGCGAGTTGCACTTCACCCACCGGGCTGAAACGCCCCTCATATCCGGCCTTTTTCATCCCCCTTTATCCCCGCCCTTAGCGTGAGGCTTATCCTTGTTGCCAGCGACAACACGGGCAGGAAGCCGGAGCGATGTGTAATTTTTGCAGTCAGAAAGCGCAACCGAACCGGGGCTCAAGCGCCTACAGGCAGGCCTTTGAGGCCTATCTGCGCTACGGCACGCCGATCCCGCCTGAGACCAAAGCGGCACCGAGCCGCACCTCGCACTATATCTGGCGCACCATGCGCGACGATCGCGTTCGTGCCTCCCATGCGGCCAATGACGGCAATATCTACGCCTTCGACAACCCGCCTGTGACCGGCAATCCCGGCGATGCCTATGGCTGCCGCTGCATTGCCGAACCCTATGATGCCTCGACGGGGGAATACTTCGATATTCGCCTGTCCGGTGTGTCAGATGCGGTGGAACAATGGCCCTGGTGGAGGTTCGCCGGTCATTATTTCACCGGCCACGGAAAGCCGGTGACGGTGCGCGAAACAGGTTATCTGTCCGAGGTCGTTCTCAAGTTCCAGCAAGAGGCGATCGACAATCCTTTGCGACTGCCGGGTCAGATTGCAGACACCGCACGCACCACAGGAGAAGGCGATTTCGTTTACGATTTCGCGGGCAATTATGAAATGCAGCAGATCGTTTTCAGCATCGGTACGACGACGATCAGCGGCACGGCGTCTGGAAGCTGCCGCAGAAAAGCCGGCATGCTCGAACTTGATGGCGACATCACCTTCGAACTGACCGACATGTTTCGCGATCCCTATGACGCGGAAAGCTATTATAAGTGGCTACATGAAGCTGCGGGTCGTGTTGTCGATGCAATTGCATCCGGACTGGACAGCGCAACCGAGATTGCCGGTCGCGTTTCGGCTCAACTCGGCAATGGCGACAGGCCGCTTTTTACGCTGGTGCTCGAAATGGCTGACGCCGCGCTGCGGGATAGTCGTCGTTTTTCTCAGGACTTTTTCGATTTTCTGCCGAGAGAGGTTTTCTTCGCAACACCTTATGATATCGAAGACAGATGGGCTGGCAACTTTTCCGGGAGAATTCTGATTGATCGCAGAGACAGCCGCTTTTTTTCTACGACGCCTTAGGGCAACACTCCGCCTACTGAAGCGTATCGTGGTCATCGTGCTCAAGATGCTGTTTTCAGCGATCGTCGTCAATGTTGTCATCCTCGCATTGGCAATCCTCGATCGGCGCGCCTCCTGCGTTATTCTCCCGAATGGCTATTGTCTGGGACGCCTCGCCATGTTCGAGCTTGATGACAGCATTTATACCTCGATACGCCTGATCACTCCGAATGGACAACTGGTTTTGACGGGCACCCCCAATATCGAGCTATACCGGCATTCCACCGACCCGCAACAGATAGTGATCCGGTATCCGGGCGGGGAGATGGCCATGGACGGGCGACAGATCATGCCGATCATCGCCGGCAACATGTTCAACGAGGGGTGGAACAGCCCGAATGAGCCGCTGGGAGTGCATCTGTTCGGGACGGATTTTTACAGCATCTACTTTCGACTCCAGGAGGCTCACTGGGGAAAATCCCGACATTGCGGAACAAAACTATTTGCCTTTCACCCGCCCCGATGAGGTGGAGGAACAGTGATTTCTTCTTCTCGAAACGGGCGCCTGCCGTTTTCTATGACCATGACGAAGCGGGGGCGGTCCTTTCCTCTCCCCACCGGTCTCCGCAACAGCCAGCACCCCTATCCTTTGCGGGTCACAACGGAAAAAGGGGCGAGAGTCATGTGCGGGTTCTGCGGAAAAACCACCGACCGGTCGACAAAAGCCTATCGCAGGGCCTTCGAGGCCTATCTGCGCTATGGCACGCCGATCAGGCTTGAAACCAAGGACGGGCCAAGCCCGGCGTCCCACATTGTCTTCTTAAGCGTTTCCGGACGGAAAACCGGCGGCCACTTTTCCTGGAAACGCTTGGCATCTGGCGCACCCGCCGCGATGCGAAGGTCCGCCCGTCCCATGCCGCCAATGAGGGCAATATCTACGCCTTTGACAACCCGCCTGCGACCGGCAATCCCGGCGATGCCTATGGCTGCCGCTGCATCGCCGAGCCCTATGACGCCTCAACGGAGGAGTATTTCGATATCCGCTTCGAGAACATTCCGCAAACCACCTCAAAATGGCCTTGGTGGAATTTCGTAGGCCATTATCTTTTCGGCAATGACGAAACAGTTTCCCTTGAGAAAGCAGGCCTTCTACAGGCGGTGGCCAATCAATTCAGAGCTATTGCAATCGATAATCCCCACCGACTTCCGGGCCAGATTGCAACCAAAGCGCGGACGACAAAAGATGGATCCTTTGGTGACGGTTTTGACAATTACTATCCGATGAAAAATGTTTCCTACAGCCTCGGCAACTCATCAATCCGCGGAGAAATTCACGGGACACGTCGACAGAAAGGCCCAATGATAGACCTCAGCGGAAGCATAGATTTCACGTTCGAAGACATGTTCCGTGACCCTTTTGAACTCGAAGATCGAATTTTGACCTACGACAATATGATTGGCGACCGTATCGTAAAATTGATCGCCAGCGGCCTGGAAGACGCATCAGAAATCGCAGCTGAAATTTCGCAGACATTAGGCAATCCCGGTCCGTCTCTCTACAATTATGTATTCGCGATGGCCGTAAGCGCTTTGAACGACAGCCGGAACAGGTCTCGGGCGCTGCTCTCGTATATACCGGTCGAGGTTCCCTTCAGCTCACCCTATGGTATAACTGAAATATGGGAAGCAACCTTTTCAGCGCGTATACTGGCCGACGCGAGCACGAGCCGTTATGCTGAAGCCAAGGACCGGCAATGAAACCCACTGCGATTGCGATTTTCAAGGTTTCAGCACCAATCGTCGTTTTTGCCACCGCCTTCCTCGCACTCGGAACCTATCTGACGCGGGAACGCTGCATTATTCTGCCTGACGGCAGCATGATTGGCTACAGAGCCATCCTTCTCACTCACCGCGATGATGGGTTGAATATTGTCCTGAAGCGCCCTGGCAGTACGCTGATTGCAGATTCAAGCGGCCTTCAACGGCTCATGAAAGACCCGAAACAGCCGGACAACATCCTGCTCGTAAATATAGTCTCCATTCCAGGTGCGGATTTCGTCGACGCACTCGCGCTTGGCTTCGTCACGAAAGCCTGGCAGCAGCGCGGCGATCCAGACCGAACTGACTACGGGCTTGTCGGCACCAACCTCATTCATGACCGGCTGCTGAACAGTGGAAAATACCCGGCAGGAAGCTGCCCTACCCCGCTTTTCGCCTTACACAAGCCGGATTGATGCCAAGTCTTCAGGCGTCAATATGGGACATGCAAGCCTGTCAGGCCTTCAGAAAGGCGCGACCGAAAGCGCGCATAAACTGCATATCCCAGTCACAAACGCTACTATCGCATCTTCGAAACGGCATAGCGGGAGGATCCTGATTGATCGCAGCAACAGCCGCTTTTTTTATAAGAAGCCTTAGGGCAACGCTCCGCCTGCTGATGCGTATGGTGGTCATCGCCCTCAAAATGCTGTTTTCCGCAATCGTCGTCTATGTCGTCATCCTCGCATTGACGATCCTCAATCAGCGCGCCTCCTGCATTGTCCTCCCCAATGGCTATCTGTTGGGACGGGTCGCGATGTTCCAGTTCTATGACGGCCATGAAACCGAGATGCGGCGGCTAGCGCCGGACGGACAACTGGTTCTGACAGGCACCCCCGGCATCGAGATATACCGGCACCCCACCGACCCGGGCCAGATCGTCATGCGCTATTATGGTGGCGAAATGTCCATGGACGGACGAAAGATCATGCCGATCATTTCCAACGAAGGGTGGAACAGTCCGAGTCACCCATTGGGGGAAAGCCTGTTCATGACTAATCTCTATGGCATCTATTATTGGCTTCAGGAGGGCCACTGGGGGGAAACCCGGTATTGCGGCACAAAATTACTTGCCTTCCACAAACCGGACTGAAACGCCCCCATATCCGGCCTTTTTCATCCCCCTTTATCCCCACCCGCAACGTGAGGCTTATCCTTGTTGCCAGTGACAACACGGGCAGGGAGCCGGAGCGATTACGTGAATTTTGCAGTCAAAAAGCGCAAACGAACCGGGGCTTACGCGCCTAAAGGCAGGCCTTTGAAGCCCTATGCTGATGGCAGGCGCGGCGCTCAACCACTAAATTTGCAGCTCCACCCATACGGGGAAGTGATCGGAGCCTTTGGCGGCGAGATCGACATGGCCGGATTTCACCAGCGGCACGAGGCCGGGATGGGCAAAGGCGTAATCGAGATACATGCCCTCGCCTTCCGCCAGGCTTTGATGCGTCCAGGTGATGCTTTTCTCATCCCGTGTCTTCAGCCGGTCGAGCAGATCGACGGCGACGCCATCGCGCAAGCTCCGCCAGCCGCCCGTGTCCCTTTCGCCCACCATCTCCAGATATTCAGGCGTTTCCGGCTCCATGTTGAAGTCGCCCATGATCAGGAAATTTTCCGGCATGGGCGGATCGGCAAGGCCGAATTCCATCGACCCCGTCACCGCACCGCCCTCATGGACAAAGCCGAACAGGCGATCTTTCAGGAAACGCAGTTGGGAAATCCGCTCACGCGGCGAGACATGGTCGAGATGAACGGAATAAAAGCGCAACGGCCCCACCGGCGTGTCGATGACGGCCTCAAGCGCTGAACGCTGATAATTGATCCGCTCATAGGTGCGGCTGCGCGGCAAAAGCAGATGGCGGGTTGCAAGCAGCGGAAAGCGCGACAGGATCATATTGCCAAATTGCAGCCGCCGCTCGACAATGCGCCCATCTTGACGGGAATGATCAAGATGGATATCGCAGCCCGGACCATAAGCCAGGAAGAAATCCGGGAAAAGCGCTGCGATTTCTTCAACCATATCGCGCTCGCCATTCTTCGGGAAACCGCGGGTCACCTCCTGCAGCGCGATCAGATCCGCGCCTTCAAGACTTGCGGCAATGCGCGCAAGATCATATTTGAGGTCCAAACCGGTCCCAAACTGGATATTATAGCTCGCGATACGCATGATACCCTTTGACCTCCGCCCGACTGAACGATAACGATGCGGCTGGTTTTGCAACCGCCGACTGACGAACACAAGTGAAAGAAACATGAAATTTCTCGATGAGGCAAAAGTCTATATCCGCTCGGGCGACGGCGGCGCCGGCAGCGTGTCGTTCCGACGCGAGAAATATATCGAATTCGGCGGCCCGGATGGCGGCGATGGCGGCCGCGGCGGCGATGTCTGGGTTGAGGCCGTCAATGGTCTCAACACGCTGATCGACTTCCGTTTCCAGCAGCATTTCAAGGCTTCAACCGGCATTCACGGCATGGGCCGCAACCGAAACGGCGCCAATGGTGCCGATGTGACGCTGAAAGTGCCGGTGGGAACGCAGGTCTTCGAGGAAGACAATGAAACCCTGATCTGCGACATTACCGAGGAAGGCCAGCGCTTCCGCCTTGCCGCCGGCGGCAATGGCGGCTTTGGCAATGCCCATTTCAAGACCTCTACCAATCAGGCACCGCACTGGGCCAATCCCGGCCTTGAGGGCGAGGAGAAAACGGTCTGGCTCAGGCTGAAGCTGATTGCCGATGCCGGTCTGGTAGGACTGCCCAATGCCGGAAAGTCGACCTTTCTGGCAGCAGTGACGCGTGCCCGGCCGAAGATTGCCAATTACCCCTTCACCACGCTGCATCCAAATCTCGGTGTCGCAACGGTTGATACGCGCGAATTCATCCTGGCCGATATTCCCGGCCTGATCGAAGGCGCACATGAAGGTGTGGGCATCGGTGACCGTTTCCTCGGCCATGTCGAACGCACCCGCGTGCTGCTGCATCTGATCTCCGCCCAGGAGGAAGACGTCGCCAAGGCCTATACGACCATACGCGGCGAGCTTGAGGCCTATGGCAATGAGATCGCCGAAAAACCGGAAATCGTCGCCCTGTCGCAAATCGATATTCTCGATGACGAGACCCTTGCCGAAAAGAAGGCGGCGCTGGAAAAGGCGTGCGGGACGAAGATCCTGACCCTTTCCTCCGTCGCAGGCAAGGGTGTGCCGGAGGCGCTGCGCCAGCTTCTCTCGGTCATCACGGCAGAAGAAAGCCGGCTTGGCATTGCCGCAAAACCAAGCAGCGGGGACAAGGGTCGGCACGACAAGTGGGAACCCTGAAATGACCCACGGGGCAAAACGGGCGCTCGCCCATTATCACCGGATCGTCATCAAGATTGGCTCGGCCCTTCTGGTCGAGCGTGGAAACGGGTTGAAGCGCGACTGGTTGAGACGGCTTTGCGATGACATCGCCGTGCTGAAGGAAAAGGGCGTAGAGGTGCTGGTGGTTTCCTCCGGCGCTGTCGCCCTCGGTCGCACCGTGCTGCACACCCATCCGGGCGCCCTGAAACTGGAAGAAGCCCAGGCGGCGGCGGCTGTCGGCCAGATCGGCCTTGCCGGTGCATGGACGGAAGCCCTGAAGGCGCATGATATTCTCGCCGGACAGATCCTGCTGACGCTGCAGAACACAGAGGAACGCCGGCAATATCTCAATGCCCGCGCGACGATCCGCCAGCTTCTGAAGGCCGGCGCGGTACCGATCGTCAATGAAAACGACACGATCGCCACGTCGGAAATCCGTTATGGCGACAATGACCGGCTGGCCGCCCGCGTCGCCACCATGATCGGCGCCGATCTGCTGATCCTGCTCTCAGATATTGACGGGCTTTATTCAGCGCCGCCGCATCTGGACCCGAGCGCGAAATTCCTGGCGGAAATTCCCGTCATCACCCCCGAGATCGAGGCGATGGCCGGTGGTGCGGCCTCTGAGCTTTCGCGCGGCGGCATGCATACCAAGATCGAGGCGGGCAAGATCGCCACCACGGCCGGCTGCGCCATGATCATCGCTTCCGGCAAGATCGATCATCCGCTAAGGTCAGTCGAAGACGGCGCGCGCCATTCGATGTTTCATGCCTCGCATAGCCCGGTCAATGCCCGCAAGACCTGGATTGCCGGTCAGCTTCTGCCTGCCGGGACGATCCATATCGATGATGGCGCGGTTGCGGCGCTGAAGCGCGGCAATTCGCTGCTGCCGGCAGGCGTCAGCGCCGTTGACGGGCATTTCTCCCGCGGCGACACCGTTGCCATCGTCAACCGCTTCGGCGGCGAGATCGCCCGAGGCCTGTCCGGCTATGACAGCGACGAGGCCAGATTGATTGCCGGGCAGAAAACGGGTGGCATCGAGGCCATTTTGGGCTATCCAGCACGGGCGGCGATGGTACACCGCGACGATCTGGTCATGACCCTGCATGAAATGGCAGGCAACAAGGATGGAACCCATGCTTGAGAATATCGCAACGATGAGTGACGTAGGCACCCTGATGCTCGACATGGGCAGACGGGCAAAGGCCGCATCCCATGCGCTTGCGATTGCGCCAACGGAACAGAAAAATGCCGCCCTTCTGGCCATGGCGGACCAGATCGAGGCGCATATGGCCGATATTCTCAAAGCCAATGCAGACGATGTTGCCGATGGCCGCAAGAACGGGCTGACAGGCTCCTTCATGGACCGGCTGCAACTGGATGAGAAACGCGTTGCTGCCATGGCGGAAGGCTTGCGTGCTGTCGCGGCGCTGAAAGATCCGGTCGGCGACCTGATGGCCGCATGGGACCGGCCCAACGGCCTGAAGATCGAGCGCGTTCGCACGCCGCTTGGCGTCATCGGCGTGATTTATGAAAGCCGCCCCAATGTGACGGCCGACGCCGGTGCACTGACGCTGAAGGCCGGTAATGCCGTGATCCTGCGCGGCGGTTCGGATTCGGCCCGCTCGGCCCGCGCCATTCATGAAGCAATGAAAGCGGGGCTGCGTCAGGCTGGATTGCCGGAAGATGCAATCCAGATCGTGCCGACCACCGACCGTGCCGCTGTCGGCGCCATGCTCGCCGGTCTTGATGGCGCCATTGACGTGATTGTGCCGCGTGGCGGCAAGAGCCTTGTCGGCCGTGTTCAGCGCGAGGCACGCGTACCGGTCTTTGCCCATCTGGAAGGGCTCTGCCATGTCTATGTCGACAAGTCCGCTGATCTCGCCATGGCGGAAAAGATTGTCGTCAACGCCAAGATGCGCCGCACCGGCATTTGCGGTGCAGCCGAAACGCTGCTGGTTGACCGCGCCGGCGCCGAGCGTCTTTTGCTGCCGCTGGTGGAAGCGCTGGAAAAGGCCGGCTGCGAGGTCCGTGTCGACCCTACGCTTTCGAGCAGCCTGCCCGGCCGGCCCGAAGCCACCGAGGATGACTGGTACACCGAATATCTCGATGCCATCATCTCGGTGAAGCTGGTCGACGGCATTTCCGGCGCCATCGACCATATCGAACATTATTCCTCGCATCACACCGAGGCCGTGATCGCCGAAGATCCCGCTGTCGTTGCCCGTTTCTTCAACGAAATCGACAGCGCCATCCTGCTGCACAACGCCTCGACGCAATTTGCCGATGGCGGCGAGTTCGGCATGGGAGCGGAGATCGGCATCGCAACCGGCAAGATGCATGCGCGCGGCCCGGTCGGTGTGGAACAGCTGACCTCGTTCAAATATCGCGTTCACGGCACTGGCCAGACAAGGGCGTAAGGCGTGGGCGAAACGACGATCGAGCGCCGTTATCTGACCATGCCCCATTGCGAACGGGGCATGGTGATCGGGCTTTTCGGCGGTTCGTTCAACCCGCCGCATGAGGGGCATCTGCTGGTGGCAAAGCTTGCCATCCAGCGCCTTGGCCTCGACCAGCTCTGGTGGATGGTCACCCCCGGCAACCCCTTGAAGACGGGCAGTGCGCCCCTTGCTGAACGCCTTGGCGAGAGCCGCCGCCTTGCGCGCGATCCGCACATCAAGGTGACGGCGCTGGAGAAGGGACTTGCGACCAGCTACACCGCCAAAACCATCCGCATCATCAAGGCGCGCCACCCCGGTGTCCACTTCATCTGGATCATGGGCGCCGACAATCTGGCCGATTTTCATCGCTGGCAGCAATGGAAGGCGATTGCCCGGATGGTGCCGATGGCCGTCATCGACCGGCCCGGATCAAGTCTGGCCCATCTGTCATCAAAGACAGCGCGCACCTTCGCGCGTTATCGCGTGCATGAGCGCAATGCCGCCACGCTCCACCTCAGACAGCCGCCAGCCTGGACCTTCATCCACGGCCCGCGATCGCCATTGAGTTCAACCGCTCTGCGCATCGGCCTGAACCGCGCAGACGACCGCCGGGATACCGAATGACGCGCCTGACGATTATCGACCATATCACTGACCCTGGAACAGCCGGCGGCACCAATGATGACAGTTGCGGCTGGACGGAAGAAAGCGTCTTCGTTATCGATGGCGCAACGGGTCTTGCTGACCGGCAATATATGGCGGGACATGGCAGCGACGCTGCCTGGCTTGCCCATCTGGCCACGGAATTTTTCGAGAAGGCTGACGGCATGGCGCTCACCGATACCGTGCGGGCGCTGAATGAACGGGCCGGACAGCAGTTCAGCCATGCAGCAGAGGGCGAAGCGGCACCGCGTCATGGCTGGCCGGCAGCGGCCTTTCAGATGCTCAGGATCGAGGGCAACCGGCTGGTCACTCACGGGCTGGGCGACTGTCGTCTGTTTCTTCTTGATGCCAATAAAAACATCTTTCAGGCAAGCGCTCTTGAAGACAATCGCGAACGGGAAACCGCCTCGGCCGCCGCCCATATCGAGCGCGTCGGCGGGTTGGCCGGTCTCGGCAGGCTCAACCGTGATCCCGAAACACTTGCAAGCCTGAGAGCGGGCCGGGAAAAACACAATACCGAAGGTGGACGAATCTGGACCCTTGGCCTGGTGCCGGATGCTGCCGACCATATTGTCAGCACGGAGATCGCCATTGCCCTGCCCGCCTATGGACTGGTCTGCTCAGATGGTTTTGCCGCACTTTGCGATGCCTATGATCTGTTTGATCCCGGCAGTCTTGTCTCCGCCGCACGCTCCCACGGCCTGTTGCCACTCATCAACGCGTTGCGCGATATCGAGCGCACGGTCGACCCGGACGGGCAGAAATTCCCCCGTTTCAAGGTTTCCGACGATGCCACAGCGGTATTATTTGCACTTGAATAACAAGGTGAAAGCCAAATAGCGCCGACGCAGATATCAGCACAATGCGCCACACATCTTGCAAGACAGGCCATTTGGCAGGTATTCTACCTTCACGGCTCGCTCTGGCACACGAGTCGTGTTTCGTGCTTGTTCCGGTCATTGAAGAAAGGAAGACCCCTGACAACATTGCACGCCAAGGACAAGGCTGACAAAGCCGGTCCGAAGAGCGCCAACAGCGGCACACAGTCCGCCAACGCGGCTCTCTCCGTCGTCCTCGACAGCCTCGAGGATTCGAAAGCAGAAGATATTGTCACCATCGACATTGCTGGCAAATCGGCGCTCGGCGACCATATGGTCGTGGTTTCGGGCCGCTCGAACCGTCATGTCGTGGCGATCTGCGATCATCTGGTCCGCGACATCAAGGATGCCGGTCTTGGTCCGGCGCGCGTCGAAGGCGCAGATGCCGGTGATTGGGTTCTGATCGACACCGGTGACATCATCGTCCACGTCTTCCGTCCCGAAGTCCGCGAGTTCTACAATATCGAGCGGATGTGGTCGGCACCGGAAATGGGCGAAGGAAGACTGCATTAGGCCGTCAGCGCCCGGCGCGACGATGGGCATGTAACTGCATCGCATCGTTTTGCGACGGGCAGAGAAGGCTGTTTGCGCCAAGGTTAACAATGTATCGGGGCCGTCTGGCTTGACGGTCCAACGGTTTGCGTGTGCCGGTAGGGCATCAGCCTCTTTGTCGGCCTAGAGCGGAATGGGCCAAAGCCTGCCGGGACGCATCGGCGCGGAACGCGAGACCGTTTTCTCGCCGGAGCGATTGTGCAAGGGCAGGACGCGGCACGAAGCGGGCGACACCGGTTTTCTCCCGCAGTCGGGTCGCATTGCAGCCGGAACAGAAAAGACTGAACATTATGCAGATCGGTATATTCGCCGTCGGGCGGCTGAAATCCGGCCCGGAAAAAGAGCTCGTTGCACGCTATCTCGACCGGCTATCCAAGATGGGACGCGCTCACGGCATTGAGTTTACACGCGTCAACGAAGTGAGCGAGAGCCGTGCCGGCAATGCCGACACGCGCAAGCGCGAAGAAGCGGATGTTCTGCTGCGCAGCCTTGCACCCGACACGGTGCTGATCCTTCTGGATGAACATGGTAAATCGCATGACAGTGAAAGTTTTGCCGGAGCCATCGAGAAGATCCGCGATTCCGGCAAGCGCGAAGTCATCTTCGCCATTGGCGGCGCCGATGGTCTCGATCCTTCGCTGCGGGAACGCGCCAGTATGACGGTGAATTTCGGCGCCATGACCTGGCCGCACCAGATCGTGCGCATCCTTCTGGCCGAACAGCTCTACCGCTCTGTAACACTCATGGCCGGTCATCCCTATCACCGCGCCTGAAACTCTCACACATTGTTGAGCAGGCAGGAATGGCTTGGTTTAGTCTTCATTAACCGCTATCCGTCAAAGCTCGACCCGAAAATCGGTAGAAGAGCGGCGATGAAGATGAGATGGCCAGGCAGGATCGGCAGGGCAGCGCAGCAGCGCTTGCTTTCGCTCGCCTTGCTGTCCGTTTTCTGCCTGCCACTCCTGCCCCAGCTTCCGGCCATGGCGGACGATGCGGCAGGAACGGAAACCAGCGATGCCGAGGCGCTGGTGAGCAAGCTCTCCGACGAGCGCGACGAAAAGCAGGTCGAGCTTGACAAGCTGCAGCAGAACATCACCCTTTCATCCGGCAGGATCAGTCAGCTACAGGCCGAGATCGACAAATTCGCTGGTGACAATGCCAGCCTGAAACAGGCCCTGGTGGATTCGGCCGCCCGGCGGCGCGCGCTTGAGGAAAAAATCGGCGACAGCGAGCAGAAGATAGCGGACCTGACGACAAAGGAAGACGCCCTTCACCAGTCGCTCAACGCCGAGCGCGATGTGCTGGCCGATGTGCTGGCGGCGTTGCAGCGCATGGGGCGTGATCCACCGCCAGCCCTTCTGGTTTCGCCGGGCGATGCGCTCGCCTCGGTACGCTCCGCCATCCTTTTGAACGGCGTCGTGCCGGAACTGCGCGACAAGCTGGATGGTGTACTGGCAGATCTGAAGGCGCTGCAATCGGTCAAGACGGAGCTGGTCAGCGAGCGTGATGGCCTGGCACAATCCCTCGACGCCATTGCCGAGGAGGAAAAGCGCATGGACCTGTTGATGGCGGAGAACGACCGTTCGCGCCAGCAAAGTGCAGATACGCTCGCCGCAGAGCAAAGCCAGGCTGAAGCACTTGCGGCCAAAGCCACCGACCTCAACAGCCTGATCGCCTCGCTGGAGACGGAGATCTCTTCCGCGCGAAACGCCTCCAAGCTGGCGGCGGAAGAAGCAGCCCGTCAATCCAGCATGACGGAAGCGCAGAAAAACGCGGCCCGCGAACGGGCGCTCTCAATTCCGCCCGATAAAAACCGCATTACGCCCGCATATCCGTTTTCTGATCTAAAAGATCGTCTCATTCTGCCTGTCGACGGCAAAATCCTCCGCTCTTACGGCGATCCGGATGGAACCGGGCATAATGCGACAGGTATAACAGTCGAAACACGCCCCGGTGCTCTGGTAACGGCACCCGCCGATGGTACAGTGGTCTATGCAGGTCGTTTTCGCAGCTATGGTGAGATGGTCATTCTCAATGTCGGCGACGGCTACCATATCGTCATGACGGGCATGGATGGTTTAAAGGTAAGGCAGGGCGACTTCATTTTCTCGGGCGAACCCCTGGCGGCCATGGGCGCAACACGGGTTGCAAGTGCAGCAACGCTAGCGCTGGAAACGGAGAAGCCGACACTCTACATTGAGTTCCGGCATGACGGAAAACCGGTCGATTCGCAATCCTGGTGGGCGGAAGACAAAAATGGAAAGGCACGCAATGATACGTAGAGCTACGCTTCTGTTGGCTGGCGTCGCGATTGGCGCTTCGGTAACGGGGGTCATTTTCTCGGCCGACATCCCAGCACGCGCAGCGGGCGACGATTCCACTTATAAGGAAATGTCGCTGTTTGGAGACGTGTTCGAACGCGTGCGCGCCCAGTATGTGACGCCGCCCGACGAGCAGAAAATGATCGAAGATGCCATTAACGGCATGCTGAGCGGCCTTGACCCGCATTCGAGCTACATGACCGCCGAAGAATCGGAGGAAATGCGTGACGAATCCAAGGGTGAGTTCGGCGGCCTCGGCATCGAAGTCACAATGGAAGACGAAGTCGTCAAGGTTGTCGCCCCGATCGACGACACACCGGCTGCCAAGGCCGGTGTCATGGCAGGCGACAAGATCATCGAGATCGATCATCAAAGCGTGCGGGGCATGTCGCTCAACGACGCTGTGGACTTGATGCGTGGCAATGTCGGCGAGCCGATTGATGTCACCATTATGCGCGACGGGGTCGACAAGCCGATCGACATGACGATCGTACGCGGCGTGATCCCGATGAATTCGGTCAAGGCCCGTGTCGAAAACGACGATGTCGGCTATATCCGCATCTCGACCTTCATGAACGAGAAGCTTGACGAAAACCTCAAGGATGCAATCGAGAAGATCCAGTCCGAGGTGCCGGAAGACAAGCTGAAGGGCTATATCCTCGACCTGCGCCTCAATCCGGGCGGCTTCCTGAACCAGGCTGTGGCCGTATCCGATACGTTCCTTACCGGTGGCGAGGTGGTCTCCACACGCGGGCGCAACCCGCAGGAAACCCGCCGCTTCGATGCCGGTCCGGGCGATCTGACCAACGGCAAACCGCTGATCGTGCTGATCAATGGCGGCTCGGCTTCGGCATCTGAGATCGTTGCCGGTGCGCTGCATGACCTCAAGCGCGCAACGCTTGTCGGCACCCGCAGCTTCGGCAAGGGGTCCGTCCAGACCATCGTGCCGCTCGGCAATGAGGGCTCGCTGCGCCTGACGACGGCGCTTTACTACACGCCGTCGGGTACATCGATCCAGGGCACAGGTATTGAGCCCGACATTATCGTCCAGCAGAAGCTTCCCGACGACATCAAGGATCTCGTCGTGCCGGAAGGCGAATCGAGCCTGCGCGGCCACATTCAGGGTGCCGATGAGACGGATTCCGGCTCCGGTTCGGTTGCTTATGTGCCACAAGATCCGAAGGATGATGTCCAGTTGCAATATGCCATCGATCTCATCGAAGGCACGAAAACCGATCCGTCCTACCCTGCTGACCCGAACAAGGCAGTACAAGAGCTGCAGAGCGAAGAGCAGCAGACCCAGGCGGCCGCAACAACGGACAGCAAGACAGACGACACAAAGACGGACGAGAAGGCGAACTAAAGCCTCATTCCTCCGTGATCTGATATTGACGAGAGGCCGGCGGATCGCTCCGCCGGCCTTTTTCACTTCGATGCCTGGCGCAACCGGGCCGCGCCCTCACCGCGACTCAACCGGACTGGCCGTCAATCACCAGCCCTTTGACGAAGAGTGTTTCGAGATAGCGGGCTGCATCTTCATAACGTCCCTCGCCATAAAGCCCGTCACCGAGAACGGCGCGGATCTGGACGTCGAAATCGGCGTAATGCTGCGTCGTTGCCCATATCGAGAAGATCAGGTGATAGGGATCGACCTTTCTCAGCTTTCCAGCCTTTTGCCAGGTGCGGATCACCTTGGCCTTTTCATCCACCAGATCTTTCAGCGGGCCTTTCAGCATAGGCTCGACATTGGGAGCACCCTGCAGCACCTCATTGGCAAAGAGCCGGCTCTCCCGCGGAAAATCCCGTGCCATTTCCAGCTTGCGGCGGATATAGGAGCGGATTTCGCTTTCGGGATCGGAGCCTGCGTCAAAGAAACGCAGCGGTGCCAGCCACACCTCCATGACCCGCTCGATCAGCGTTGAGAACATCGCTTCCTTGGTGCGGAAATAATAAAGCACATTCGGTTTCGACATGCCCGCGGCCTCAGCAATCTGATCCACCGTCGACCCTTTGAAACCATTGGCAGAAAAGACATCGAGTGCGGCTTCGAGAATCACTTCCTCCTTGGCCTCCTGTATCCGGGTCCGCCGCTGTGTTCTGGCCGCCCTCGCTGTCGTCATGCCTTCGCCTCGCTTTCCAATTACCCGCACCAATGTGCACAAAAACAAATCACGCCCAATCTTTAGGCTATTTTTTATAAAAATGTCGCCTGAAATTGACTTTCCACTCTTGAGTGACAGCGGGGAAGTTGTAAAGTTTACCAACCGGTCAAAATCCTTGCCGGTTTTCACGAGAATAGCAATGGCGTAGCATCGGCCAACTTGAAATTTCTAAAAACGACAGATCAAACGACTGATAACAAACGCCGAAAGCAGAGAATTGGGGAGCAGCGTAATGGTTGCAGCACTTGGTGAGAATATGCGGATCAATGGCGACCGCCTTTGGGACGCCCTGATGGACATGGCGAAGATCGGCCCCGGCATTGCCGGCGGCAATAATCGCCAGACCCTGACGGACGCCGATGCTGAAGGCCGCAAGCTGTTCCAGACATGGTGTGAGGATGCGGGCCTCACCATGGGTGTCGACAAGATGGGCACGATGTTCATGACCCGCCCCGGCACCGACCCCGACGCGCTTCCCGTCTATGTCGGAAGCCATCTCGACACACAGCCGACCGGCGGCAAATATGATGGCGTACTCGGCGTGCTTTCGGCGCTTGAGCTGGTGCGCACCATGAACGACCTTGATATCAAGACAAAGCATCCGATCGTTGTCACCAACTGGGCCAATGAAGAAGGCGCGCGCTTTGCGCCCGCCATGCTGGCCTCCGGCGTTTTCGCTGGCGTTCACACCATGGACTATGCCTATGGCCGCAAGGATCCTGAAGGCCTGACCTATGGCGACGAGCTGAAGCGGATCGGCTGGGTTGGCGATGAAGAAGTCGGCGCGCGCAAGATGCATGCCTATTTCGAATACCACATCGAACAGGGCCCGATCCTCGAGGCCGAAAACAAGCAGATCGGCGTCGTCACGCACTGTCAGGGTCTCTGGTGGCTGGAATTCACGCTTTCCGGCAAGGAGGCCCATACCGGCTCGACACCAATGGCGATGCGCGTCAATGCCGGGCTTGCCATGGCCCGGATCCTGGAAATGGTGCAGAAAGTGGCGATGGAAAGCCAGCCCAATGCCGTTGGCGGCGTCGGCCAGATGTTTTTCTCGCCCAATTCGCGCAATGTTCTGCCCGGAACGGTGACCTTCACGGTCGATATCCGCACGGTCGACCAGGAGAAGCTCGACACAATGCGCGCCAAGATCGAGACTCAGGCCGCAGCCATCTGCGAGGAACTCGGCGTTGGCTGCGCGGTCGAGGCGGTCGGGCATTTCGATCCGGTCACCTTCACGCCTGAGCTTGTCGAGAATGTCCGCCAGTCCGCCATTGAGCTCGGCTACAGCCATATGGACATCGTCTCCGGTGCGGGTCATGATGCCTGCTGGGCAGCCAAGCTGGCGCCGACCACCATGGTCATGTGCCCCTGCGTTGACGGCCTGTCCCACAACGAGGCGGAAGACATTTCCAAGGAATGGGCGGCGGCGGGCGCCGATGTGCTGCTCAGGGCCGTATTGAAAACTGCGGAGATTGTGGAGTGAGCTTGGTCCTCGCCATAGAAAGCCCCGATCAGGCGGAAGTGACAGCACTTCTCGACTGTTCGGATGCCTATATGGCGACGCTCTACCCGCCGGAAGGCAATTTTGCCGTCGACCTCCACGCATTGATGCAGGATGATATCAGCTTCGTGGTGGCCAGGCTTGATGGCCGCGCGGCGGGTTGTGGCGCAATCAAGTGGCTTGCCGATGGCACGGCCGAGCTGAAGCGCATCTTCGTTGCTGAAGATGCGCGCGGTCGTGGTCTCGGTGGCCGTATCATGGATTTTCTCGAAACGCTGGCGAGAGATAGAAACGTAAGACACCTCTTTCTTGAAACGGGACCGCTCAACACCGAGGCCGTGCAGATGTATCGCACGCGCGGCTTTTCCCAGTGCGGTCCCTTCGCCGATTATGAAGACAACCCCTACAGCCTGTTCATGACCAGGGATATGACGGCGGGCGCGACATCACCGGAGCCCGTGAAGCAAAGGGTGGCATCGTGAAAAGCACGACGAAAGACGCTAAAGCCGGGCTGCGCTCGATCGGCTATATCGGAGCCAGACCAGCCTCGACCGTTGCATCTGACGTCAAGGCAAACCAATCCGCCGGCCCGGGCAAAAGCCACGGCAGCATTCAGGTGACAGCGTCGTCACAGGCGGCACCGACACCAGCAAACACACCACCGCCGAGAAACTGGCGATGGTCCTGATGATTTGAAGAACGAGAAGCGGAAAACCGCCCGTTGGAAATTTAAAAGGGAACAGTAATGAGCACAGTGATCAAGGGCGGGACAATTGTCACCGCTGACCTGACATATAAGTCTGATGTGAAGATCGAAGGCGGCACGATCGTCGAGATCGGCCCTGACCTTTCCGGTGACGAGATCCTCGACGCCGAAGGCTGCTTCGTCATGCCGGGTGGCATCGACCCGCATGTCCACCTCGAAATGCCGTTCATGGGCACCTATTCGGCCGATGATTTCGAAAGCGGCACCCGCGCCGGTCTTGCGGGCGGCACGACCATGGTGGTCGATTTCTGTCTGCCCGACCCTGGCCAGTCGCTGCTGGATGCGCTGAAGCGCTGGGACAACAAATCGACCCGTGCCAATTGCGATTACTCCTTCCACATGGCGATCACTTGGTGGGACAAACAGGTCTTTGAAGAGATGGAAACCATCGTCAAGGACAAGGGTATCAACACCTTCAAGCACTTCATGGCCTATAAAGGCTCGCTGATGGTGAATGACGACGAGATGTTTGCCTCCTTCCAGCGCTGCGCCGAGCTTGGCGCCATGCCGCTGGTACATGCAGAAAACGGCGACGTCGTTGCCTCCATGTCGGCCAAGCTGCTGGCGGAAGGCAATAACGGCCCGGAAGGCCACGCCTATTCGCGGCCTGCCGAAGTTGAAGGCGAAGCCACCAACCGCGCCATCATGATCGCTGATATGGCCGGTGTTCCGCTCTATGTCGTTCACACATCCTGCGAACAGAGCCATGAGGCCATCCGCCGCGCCCGCCAGAAGGGCATGCGCGTTTACGGTGAGCCGCTGATCCAGCATCTGCTTCTCGATGAGAGCGAATATTTCGACAAGGACTGGGATCATTCCGCCCGCCGCGTCATGTCGCCGCCATTCCGCAACAAGCAACATCAGGCCTCGCTCTGGGCCGGACTGCAGGCGGGGTCGCTCTCCTGCGTTGCCACCGACCACTGCGCCTTTACCACTCAGCAGAAGCGCTACGGCGTTGGCGATTTCACCAAGATCCCGAATGGCACCGGCGGTGTCGAGGACCGGCTGCCGCTGTTGTGGACCTATGGCGTTGGCACCGGCCGGCTGACGATGAACGAATTCGTCGCCGCAACCTCAACCAATATCGCCAAGATCCTCAACATGTATCCGAAAAAGGGTGCTGTCCTTGTTGGCGCCGATGCCGATCTGGTCGTCTGGGATCCGGAACGCGAAAAGACCATCAGCGCTGAAAGCCAGCAGTCTGCGATCGAATATAATGTGTTCGAGGGCATGCATGTGAAGGGCCTGCCGCGCTTCACGCTGTCGCGTGGCAAGGTCGTGATCGAGGAAGCCACGGTGAAGACCGAGGAAGGCTGGGGCAAATTCGTTGCCCGCCAGCCCTATCCGGCTGTCAACAAGGCGCTTTCCACCTGGAAGGAACTGGTCGCCCCGCGCAAGATCGAGCGGGCGGGCATTCCGCCGTCCGGCGTCTGATCGGAGCAGCCCATGACCCTTCATGACCGGCCCGCGGATTTCCGTATCGCCGTTGCCATGATCATCAATGCGCATGGTGAGATGCTCACCGTGCGCAAACGCGGCACACTGCACTTTCAGCAGCCCGGCGGCAAGATTGATGGGGACGAGACGCCGCTTGCAGCGCTGACGCGGGAGCTCATGGAAGAACTGACGCTTGATCTTTCCGAGGCAGCCTTCCGCTATGAAGGCACGTTTCGCGAAATGGCGGCCAACGAGCCCGGCCTGATTGTCGAGGCCGAGGCCTTTTCGCTGTTTGCCGCACCGCGTTTCAGGATCCAGGCTGAAATCGAGGAAGCGCGCTGGCTGCCGGTCACCGGTCATGTCGATGTACTTCGCGCCGCACTGACTGAAAATCACTTATTTCCGCTGGCTGCGCGCCGTTTTGCGGAATTTCGGGAACAAAAAGCATGAACAGCGAACCCTTTTCCGTCGTTTCGGCGAAAGATCTCTGTCTCACCTTCGAGACCAATGACGGACCGGTGCACGCGCTGAAGGATGTCAATCTCGAGGTAAAGAAGGGCGATTTCGTCTCCTTTATCGGCCCGTCGGGCTGCGGCAAGACCACCTTTCTGCGGGTGATTGCGGATCTTGAACAGAAGACCGCCGGCGAAATCACCGTCAACGGTACCACGCCGGAAAATGCCCGGCTCGACCGCGCCTATGGCTATGTGTTTCAGGCCGCAGCCCTTTATCCCTGGCGCACGATCGAAAAGAACATCGCCCTGCCGCTGGAAATCATGGGCTACACAAAGGCCGACCAGGCCCGGCGCATCGAAAAGGTACTGGAACTGGTGGAGCTTTCCGGCTTCGGCAAGAAATATCCCTGGCAGCTTTCCGGCGGCATGCAGCAGCGCGCCTCCATTGCCCGCGCTCTCGCCTTTGATGCCGATCTTCTCTTGATGGACGAACCCTTTGGCGCGCTGGACGAAATCGTCCGCGACCATCTGAACGAACAGCTCTTAAAGCTCTGGGCGGCGACCAACAAGACGATCTGTTTCGTCACCCACTCGATCCCCGAGGCGGTCTATCTATCCACCAAGATCGTGGTGATGAGCCCGCGTCCCGGCCGCGTCACCGATATCATCGACTCGCCCCTGCCAAAGGAGCGCCCGCTCGATATCCGCGAAAGCGCCGAATTCCTGGCCATTGCCCACCGTGTCCGCGAGGGCCTGAGAGCGGGGCACAGCTATGAGTAATTTTGTCCTCAGAGCCGCGACGATCGAAGATATGGCCGCCTGCGCCGTAATCCTCAACAACTGGATCGACACTACGGAATGGATGCCGCGTGTGTACGACCACGCGGATGTCGAACGGCATCATCGCGAGGCGGTCTTCACTGAACGCGCGGTTTCTGTGGTTGAAGCGGAAGGGAGCATCGCAGGTTTTTCAGCGCTGGCTGATGATGCCTACGTCACCGCACCGATGGCGACAACGAGGAAGGCCTTCCGGATGTTCTCTATGGCTGGCCCGAACAGAACGAACCTCGGGAGGCATCGTTATGATTGAGGCTTTGCCAGCCGACGAGACGATCACGTTCCCCGCCGCTTACGCGCTCCCACCGATCTCCCCCCTTGAGGGGGAGATGCCCCGACAGGGGCAGAGGGGGGTGAAACCTATCCGCAGACCCGGAGCTTGCGGCATGCATCGCCTACCCCCCTCTGTCGCGTTCGCGACATCTCCCCCTCAAGGGGGGAGATCGATCGTTGCAAACGCAGTGCAAACCACCCCTCTCCGGAGAAAGCAGAAAGGCAACGACCTAGACGTTTTCTGCTGGTTGCGAGGTGCCTTCCATGCGTGAGCGCTTCCTCCCCATCGCCACCGTTGTCGTCGTCATTCTGGCGCTGTGGTGCGTCTTTGTTGTCGTCATGAACCGCCAGTTCGTTGAGGATCAGGCGCGGCGGTCCAACCAGACGCTGACCTTCTCCGAGCTTGTCGAGCAGACCTATCATTCCAAACGCCCGGTCCTGCCTGCGCCGCAGCAGGTAGCCACCGAAATGTGGAAGACGGTGTTTCAGACCAAGATCACCTCTAAACGCAGCCTTGTCTATCACGCCTGGGTGACACTGTCCTCAACGCTGGTGGGCTTTGCCATCGGCGCGTCCTTCGGGGTGCTTCTGGCGATTGCCATCGTCCATAACCGCACCATGGACCGTTCGATGATGCCGTGGATCATCGCCAGCCAGACCATCCCCATCATCGCCGTGGCGCCGATGCTGATCGTGGTGCTGAATGCGATCAACATCACCGGCCTTTTACCGAAAGCGCTGATCTCGACCTATTTGTCCTTCTTTCCCGTCGCCGTTGGCATGGTGCAGGGCCTGCGCTCGCCGGACCAGCTGCAGATGGACCTGATGCACACCTATAATGCCAATCAGCGCCAGATCCTGTGGAAGCTAAGACTGCCGGCCGCCATGCCCTATCTCTTCACCTCGCTGAAGATTGCCGTCGCCATCTCGCTGGTCGGCGCCATCATCGCCGAATTGCCGACCGGTGCTGTCGCAGGGCTTGGCGCCCGGCTTCTGTCCGGTTCCTATTACGGCCAGACGGTGCAGATCTGGGCCGCCCTGTTCATGGCGGCAATCCTGGCCTCGGTTCTGGTTGCCGCCATCAGCGTGACGCAGACCATCGTTTTGAAGCGGATGGGGGCACGGCCATGATCGGATATTTCTGGTTTGCGCTGATTTTCTGGCTCGTCGCCTGGGGTTTCAATGAATGGCTGGTGCGGCAGAAATTTTCCTCGCGCACCTTCAACCGCATTGCCTGGTTCCTGGTGCCAGTCATCTTCGGCATCTCGATCATCGTGTTGTGGCAGGGCGTCGTGCTTGGCTTCAACATCTCGCCGATCCTGCTGCCGGCACCAACGGCGATCTGGCACCGGCTGATCACCTCGATCCCGACGCTTGTTGCCGATTTCCGCCAGACCTTTCTGAAATCGGTTCTCTCCGGCTATATCATGGGCTGCGGCGCCGGTTTCATCGTCGCGCTTCTGATCGACCGGTCACCCTTTCTCAAGAACGGGCTTCTGCCGCTCGGCAATTTCGTTTCGGCGCTGCCAATTGTCGGCATCGCCCCGATCATGGTGATGTGGTTCGGGTTTGACTGGCAGTCAAAGGCGGCGGTCGTGGTCGTCTCGACCTTCTTTCCGATGCTGGTCAACACCATTCAGGGCCTATCTTCGGCCGGCAATATGGAGCGCGACCTGATGCGCACCTATGCCGCCTCCTGGTGGCAGACCATGGTGAAGCTGAGGCTGCCCGCAGCCTGGCCTTTCATCTTCAATGCACTCAAGATCAATTCCACGCTGGCGCTGATCGGCGCCATCGTGGCCGAGTTTTTCGGCACCCCCACGGTCGGCATGGGTTTCCGGATCTCCACGGAAGTGGGCCGGGCCAATATCGACATGGTGTGGGCTGAAATCGCGGTGGCGGCACTTGCCGGCTCCGCATTCTATGGCCTGGTGGCGCTGATCCAGCGGGTCGTCACGTTCTGGCATCCATCCGTCCGATCCGGCCGGTGAGTGCCTGAAGAACAACCAAAGGGGAACTGAACAGATGAAAACCACACTGATTTCGGCGCTTTCCGCAAGCGTCTTTGCACTTCTCGCCGGTCAGGCCTTCGCCGCCGATCCGGTCACGCTGCAGCTGAAATGGGTCACGCAGGCCCAGTTTGCCGGCTATTATGTCGCGCTCGACAAGGGCTATTACACCGATGAGGACCTCGACGTCACCATCAAGCCCGGCGGCCCTGACATCGCTCCGGAACAGGTGATCGCCGGCGGTGGCGCTGATGTGATCGTCGACTGGATGGCTGCAGCCCTTGCCGCCCGCGAACGCGGCGTGCCGCTCGTCAATATCGCCCAGCCGTTCAAGAATTCCGGTCTGCTTCTGACCTGCCTGAAGGAAACCGGCATTGAAAGCCCGGCCGATTTCCCCGGCAAGACACTTGGCGTCTGGTTCTACGGCAATGAATATCCCTTCTATGCCTGGATGGCCAAGCTTGGCCTTGGTACCGATGGCGGCGACGATGGCGTCACCGTGCTGAAGCAGGGCTTCAACGTCGACCCGCTGATCCAGAAGCAGGCCGACTG
The DNA here is from genome assembly GCF_006516955.1 of Martelella alba. Lineage (GTDB taxonomy): Bacteria > Pseudomonadota > Alphaproteobacteria > Rhizobiales > Rhizobiaceae > Martelella > Martelella alba. Next base: position 51,107 of record NZ_VHLG01000003.1, on the reverse strand, counting down.
CATCTCCACCATGACCTATAACGAATATGGCCAGGTCCTCGATGCCGGCATCACGCCGGACCAGCTGACGGTCTTCAACTATCGCGATGAAGGCGTCGGCATGCTGGAAGACGGCCTCTATGTCATGGAAGACAAACTGCAGGATCCGGCCTTCGAAGACAAGATGGCCCGCTTCGTCCGCGCTTCGATGAAGGGCTGGAAATATGCCGAGGAACATCCCGATGAAGCAGCCGAAATGGTCATCGAGCATGACGATACCGGCGCCCAGACGCTGGAACACCAGCAATATATGATGGGTGAAGTTGCCAAGCTGACCGCCGGTTCCGACGGTTCGCTGGATGTCGACGACTATAACGAAACCGTCCACACGCTGCTGTCGGCCGTCTCGCCCGACAATCCAGCGATCACCAAGGAGCCGGAAGGCGCCTATACGCTGGACATCACCAATAAGGCGCTCGGCAAGTAAGCTTCAGCCTGCGTCAGATTTTTGATTGAGTTTAATACGCGCTGCCCGGAAGGGTGGCGCGTATGGCATTTTTGCATCACCCTCGGATCAAATCGAACCATCTGGTTCAATTTAGAACATTCTAACACGACGCCCTCTTGAATATGACAGCAGACAACGCGAATTCCAGAACGCGGTTCGCGTTTGGAGACATATGGTGCTCACGCTTGCCGCCTGAGAGGGGACCGGAGAAACACGTTTAGGCCCGACACCCTTGCGCGCAATAGACGGAAGGCAAGGAGACACCGGGCAACCACGTCTTGTGACCCTTCCGCCCCTGAAACGCCCAATCCCGCGCCGGAAGCGGTGCGAAGCGAGGTATAGTGCATGTTTCCAGGACACCTGATGCTTGCTCTGGCCGCAGCCGGAATGGTGGTATCGCTCGGTCATGAGGCCAGTGCCGCAGAAGCCAATATGCCGCCCGCCGCGCAGCAGAATCTGCCCTCCATCTTCGTTACCGATGTCACAGTCAGGCCATTGACCGCCCGCGTAATCGCCACCGGCACGATCCAGCCTGTCGAGGAAGTCTATGTGCAGCCACTGGTGGATGGCTTGTCGATACTCAGTCTTAACGCCGATATTGGCGATCATGTCGCCAAAGACGCCGTTCTGGCAACCCTGCGGGACGACACGCTGATACTGAACAAGAGCAGCGCCGAAGCCTCCAAGGCCAAGGCTGAAGCAGGTCTGGAACAGCTGAAGGCCGAATTGCAGGCAGCCGAGGCGAGCGAGAAAGACGCCATCCGCCAGCATGAACGCGCCGCCCGGCTGAACCAGATGGGTTCGCTCGCCCAGCAATCCATGGAAGAGGCGGAGACCGCCGCTCTGAAGGCGAAAGCTGCCGCGGCGGCTGCGCGCCAGGCGGTTGTCGTCGCCGAAGCCGATATCAAGGTTGCCGAGGCCGAGATCAATGACATTGCCCTGAAGCTCGACCGCACCCGGATCAAGACGCCGGTGGCCGGCGTTGTCTCCGCACGCAATGCCAAGATCGGCGCAATCGCCAGCGGTTCGGCAACACCGATGTTCACCATCATCCGCGACGGCGCGATCGAGCTTGATGCCCAGGTCACCGAAGAAGACGTCGTCAAGGTCCATGCCGGGCAAAAGGCGCGGATCACCCTTGTTGGCCACGACCAGCCCATGACCGGCACCGTGCGGCTGGTCTCACCGGTGGTCGATGAGACGACCCGCCTTTCCGACGTTTTCATCACGCTTGACGACCCCGAAACCGCGCGTGCCGGCATGTATGCCCGCGCCGAGATCGTCACGGAAGAGGCTGAGAATATTGCCGTGCCGCTGACGGCCGTCAATGTCGAGAGCGCGGGCGTAACGGTGCGCAAGGTCGAGGGCGACACGGTTGCCGTGGTCACGGTTTCGACCGGCATTCAGGATGGCGATTTCATCGAGATCACCGGAGGTCTTGCAGCCGGTGACCGGATTGTTGCCCGGGCAGGAGCCTATGTGCGCGATGGCGACCGGATCAACCCGGTCGAAGCCACGCCGGTTGCCAGCGAATAGGAGGCCGGAGCGATGAACTTTTCCGCCTGGGCGATCCGCAATCCGGTTGCGCCCCTGTTGATGCTCGGTCTGCTTCTTTTTCTGGGTTTCAATGCCTTTCGCGACCTGCCGATCACCCGCTTTCCCAATATCGACGTGCCGGTCGTCTCGGTCAGTGTAACCCAGAGCGGGGCTGCACCCGCCGAGCTGGAGATGCAGGTCACCAAGAAGATCGAGGACGCCATTGCCAGCGTCAATGGTGTCGACGAACTGGGCTCGACCATTTCCGACGGCCTTTCGATCACCTCCGTGCTGTTCCGCATGGAGGTCGATCCCGATGACGCGCTGCGCGATGTCAAGGACGCGATCGACCGCATCAGCTCCGACCTGCCCGCCAATGCCGAAACGCCGGTCATCACCAAGATCGATGTTGAAGGCCAGGCGATCCAGACTTTCGCGGTCTCCTCACCCAACATGTCGCTTGAGGAACTTTCCTGGTTTGTCGATGACACGGTGAGCCGCGCATTGCAGGGGCTGAAAGGCGTCGGCAAGGTCGATCGTTATGGCGGTGCTGACCGCGAAGTGCTGATTGCGCTTGATGACAACAAGCTTGCAAGCTATGGCATCACGGCCTCCGATCTCAATACCCAGCTGAGACGCACCAATGCCGATACAGGATCCGGCCGTGGCCAGGTTGCCGGTGCGGAACAGGCGATCCGCACACTGGGTGACGCCCGCTCCGTTACGGAGCTGAAGGAAAGCACGATTGCGCTCGGCAATGGCCGCTTTGCCAGGCTTTCCGATCTCGGCACCGTCACCGACACCTATGAGGAGCCACGCACATTCTCGCGCTATAACGGCGCACCGGTGGTCTCCTTCGGCGTGTTCCGCTCCAAGGGCGCAAGCGAGGTCAGCGTTGCCGAATCCGTCGATGCGGCACTCGAAAAAGTCCGCGCCGAAAACCCCGATGTGCAGATCCGCCTGATCGATGATGCGGTCTATTTCACCAAGGGGAATTACACCGCCGCGCTCGATACGCTTTACGAGGGTGCGATCCTTGCCATCATCGTCGTCTTCCTGTTTCTGCATAACTGGCGGGCGACGCTGATTGCGGCGGTGGCGCTGCCCTTTTCGGTGATCCCGACCTTCTGGATCATGGATCTGATGGGCTTTTCGCTGAACCTTGTCAGCCTCATTTCGCTGACGCTGGCGACCGGTATTCTGGTCGATGACGCGATTGTCGAAGTGGAGAATATCGAGCGGCATATCCGCATGGGCAAGACGCCCTATCGCGCCGCCCTTGATGCGGCTGACGAGATCGGCCTTGCGGTGATCGCTACCTCCTTCACTATCATTGCCGTCTTCGCGCCCGTCTCCTTCATGCCGGGCATTCCCGGTCAGTACTTCATTCAGTTCGGCCTCACGGTCGCCTTTGCGGTGTTCTTCTCACTGGTGGTGGCCCGCCTCATCACGCCGGTGATGGCAGCTTATCTGCTGCAGCCGGCGAAAACCATAAGCGAGGACAGCGAACACCATGACGGCCGGGTACTGCGCGCCTATACGAGCGCCGTGCGCTGGACGACCCGCTGGCGCTACCCGACGATCGCCATGGCGATCATCGTCCTGATCGTTTCGATGTTCTTCCTGTCGAAAGTACCGGGCAGTTTCATGCCGCCGGAAGATGCGTCTCGCATCGTGCTGTCAGTGGAACTGCCGCCGAATGCGCAACTTGCCGACACGGAAGAAGTCACCGACCTCATCTATGACCGTATCAAGGATTTTGACGGTGTCGAAAGCGTAACCGTTCTCGGCGGCGCCTCACCAACCGGTGAGCTCGAATATCGCCGGGCGACGCTGACCGTGACGCTGGAAAATCTCAGCCACTCGCTGCCCGAGGCGATCGTCAACGATATATTCGGCGGCCTGCCGCTGATCGGCCCCTATCTGCCGAAACTGCCTGCATCCGGCCGCCAGATCCCGCAATGGCAGATCGAGAGCCGCGTTTTCGCCGCCCTTGACGATATACCGGACCTCAGAATCACCAAGCTGAATGACCGCGGCGAGCGTGATATCGAGTTCAACTTCCTCTCCGACAATGAGGCCGATCTACAAAAGGCCGTCGGGCTTTTAGAGCAGAAGCTGCGCGATGATCCGCTATTGTCCAAGGTCTCGAACGAGGGCGCCCTGCCCCGCCCGGAACTGAAGATCCGGCCCAAGGGCGAAATTGCAGCCCGGCTCGGTGTGACACCAGCGCAGATTGCCGAGACCGTGCGGGTGGCAACGGTTGGCGATATCGATGCCAACCTGCCGAAGATCTCGCTTGATGACCGGCAGATCCCGATCAGGGTGCAGTCCAGCACCACGCTCAGAAAGGACCTCTCCGCCATTCGCGCGCTCAAGGTGAAGACGTCGGATGGCACGCTGGTGCCGCTCTCGGTGGTCGCCGATGTCAGTTATTCCGAAGGGGTGAGCACGATAAAACGCAATGATCGCCACCGGGTCGTGGCGATCGGCGCCGATCTGCCGCAGGGCGTGGCGCTGGATCCGGCAACACAAAGCTTCCGTGACATTGTCGAAAGCACGGAAATACCTTCCACGGTGAAGCTTGCCGAAAGCGGGGATGCCAAGATCCTGGCCGAGATGCAGCAGAGCTTCATCAATGCCATGCTTCTGGGGCTGTTTCTGGTGCTGGCCGTACTGATTCTCCTGTTCAAGGATGTGATCCAGCCCTTTACCATCCTGCTGTCACTGCCGCTGGCGCTGGGCGGTGTGGCCGCCGCCCTGATCCTCACCAACAACCCGCTCTCCATGCCGGTGATGATCGGCATTCTGATGCTGATGGGCATCGTGACAAAGAACGCCATTCTGCTGGTGGATTTTGCCAAGGAGGCGATCTGGCACGGGCTCGACCGGCGTGCGGCATTGGTGGAGGCCGGACGGAAGCGGGCGCGCCCGATCGTCATGACCTCGATCGCCATGTCTGCTGGCATGCTCCCGGCAGCGCTTGGCGTCGGCGAAGGAGCTGCCTTCCGCGCGCCAATGGCGATTGCCGTCATTGGCGGCATTATCGTTTCCACCGTGCTCAGCCTGCTGGTGGTCCCGGCTTTCTTCATGGCCATGGATGATCTTGCCAGGCTGTTCCGCTGGCTCTTCGGACGCTTCATTGGCAGGCGCGATGACGATGACGTGGTCTATACTTCCACAATGCTGGGTGATCTTGTTGAGGGCCAGCGCGCCAGTCTTGAGAAATTAGAAAAACGACTCGACCGGATAGATGCGGAAAAGCATAGCGGCAATACGGGGCCTACGGCGCCAACCACGGGTGGAAGCGCCTGAAACCACGAATAAAAACGATTGAAAAAGGCCGGTCATCCACCGGCCTTTTTCTTGGCCTTAGGCAGATTGCGCTGAAGCAATTTCCGCAATTGTCAAAATAGAGCGGGGCAATTGATTGAAATCAAATACTCACATCCCGCCCCGAATTACGTTCCAGTTACAGCAGAAAACCGGCGAACGGCAGAAGCGCACAGGCCGGAACGGTCTTTAGACCGGCCAGCCATGTTGCTGCAGAGGAAAAGGGATTTTGCGATTGGGAGGTCGCAGCGCACTTTTCCCGCCTGCTTCGCCGGGACGGTTTTCTGCTTCGTAATTCATCTGTCGGGTCAGGCAAAATCCGAAACGACAGAAACAGGTGGAACTATATTTGGCGGATCGGCCCGTAATTCCCAAGACAAACGGACCCCTATCGCCGGCATCCGGCAGCATTGCGGCGTGTTCCGGTGCCTTCATGTCATGAACAGGCAATCACGGTCGCCGCGGGGCCGGTACTAAGGAGACAGGCAAGTGAATAGGACCCTTTTGCTGAACGAACGCAAGAAAACACTGTTCGTGGAGACCAAGCTGACATCTTCGATGGATATGGCGACCATGAACCGGCTGATGGAATGCGCCACCTTCGCCAATTGCTATCCGCGTGATGTTGTATTCTGCGAAGGCGACCGCGCCACGCATTTCTATTCGGTCCTGTCCGGCTATGTCCGGCTTTACCGCCAGAGCAGTGAAGGCCGCGAAGCCGATATCCGCGTCTGCGGTCCGGGCGACAGTTTCGGCGATGAACTGATTTTCGGCGGTGACACCTATGAATATCACGCCCAGGCTGCCGACAAGGCGATGCTCGCCCGCTACGACCTCAACAAGGTCCGCTCCATCGCTGAAAACGACAATGGCATGATTGCCCGTGCAATCGCCTCCTCGCTCTCCGGCCAGCTGGAAGAAACCATGGAATGCATCGCCAATGACCGGCTCAACACCGCAGTTCAGCGCGTCGCAAACTTCATTCTGGAAAACTGCGAAGGCCAGGATGCACCGGCCTCCTTCCGCCTCTCCTTCCAGAAGAGCCTTCTCGCCGGCAAGCTGGGTCTGGCACCCGAAGCCCTGTCCCGCGCCTTCGCCTCGCTGAAGGAGCTCGGCGTCAACGTACATGGTCGCATCATCGAGATTGAGGATATGGACGCGCTCCGCCGCGTGTGAGCAGCGCCGATCATGCGATCAGCTCAGAGCGCCGTGGACACGATAATCGAACCCATGGATACGCTCTGATCTTTCAGGGAAAACGGCCCGGACCAATCTGGTTCCGGGCCGTTTTCACGTGATCACATTGATCGTCGGCCGCTCACAGACCACCGACATGCTTGAGAAAGGCGACAATATCCGGAACACCATCACCGCGCTTGAGGTCGGTGAACACCACCGGGCCACCGGAGCGCATGCGGCTGGCATCGTTGGCCATCACGTCAAGATTGACCTCGACATAGGGCGCCAGATCCTTCTTGTTGATGATCAAAAGATCAGACCGGGTGATACCCGGCCCGCCCTTGCGCGGGATTTCCTCCCCCTGGGCGACCGAAATCACATAGATGGTGATATCGGCCAGATCCGGAGAGAAAGTCGCCGCCAGATTATCGCCGCCTGATTCGATGAAGATCAGATCAAGGCCGGGGATGCGCGTATTCAGTTCGGCAATGGCCTGGAGATTGATGGTCGCATCCTCGCGAATGGCGGTATGCGGGCAACCGCCCGTCTCGACACCGACAATGCGATCGGAAGAAAGCGCCTGCATGCGCACAAGCGCATCGGCATCTTCACGCGTATAGATATCATTGGTGACGACAGCGACGGAATAGTCCTTCGCCATCGCCTTGCAGAGCTTTTCCGTCAGCGCCGTCTTGCCGGAGCCGACCGGTCCGCCGATTCCAACCCTCAAAGGTCCGTTTTCAGAAGTCATTCATTGCCTCGTCACAGGTTAGCGCCGCGTGCGGCGGCGCGAATATGGGTCCGCGTCTCAGGACCGGAAAAGCCGTGAATGCTGCGTCTCGTGCCGCAGCGTCGCGATATCGGCTGCAAAGCTGCAGCCGCCGAGATCGTCCAGAGAGCTGGCCGCCGCCCGCATGGCAGCAACCATGATCGGCTCTTCCAGCGCCGCCAGTGTCGCAAGGCCTGCCGTCTGCCCCAGCAGCGACAGCCGGATTGCCGCGGAAATCAGCTGCGAGACCTGTGATTGCAGATAGCCCTGACAGACGCTGACCAGCTCCATGCCATGGCTGCCGGCAATCGCACCGAAGGCGACCGGCAGCGCCACGGCGCCGCAAAGCGCATCAAGCGCCGGCGCCGGCCAGGCACTGGCAGCGCTGACAAAGGCAGCGCCGAGCGCCGTCGTCTCCAGATAACGTTCCCTGGAGCCCGCAAGGGCTGCGGCAAGATTTGCAACGTCGCCAAGCGCCGCCGCGTCGCCATCCGCCCGATGGCTTGCAGCAAGAAGCACCGCATCGTTCCACAGAAAGCCGTACGACAAGGCGGTTTCGAGCCAGGGCGCCAGATCGCCCGGCGTCGTGAGCAACTGATCGTCAATCGCCTTTTCAAGCCCGCCCGAATAGGCAAAGCCGCCAAGCGGAAAGGCTGGCGACAGCCAGGCAAGCAGGCGCAGGAGTGCCGATCCGGAAAGACCCGGATTGTCAGCCATGATGGTGGTGGCCGGAATGGTCATGATCTCCGTGATGGTGATGGTGGTCGTCGCCATGCTGGTGATCATCATCATGGTGATGATCGTGACTATGCGCATGGGAATGACTGTGTTCATGCCCATGGTCATGGCTGTGATAGGCGCCACGCACCGGATGAAAAGGCGCGACAATATCGGTGACAGAGGCGCCCAGACCTTCCAGCATCTGCCGGATGACATGATCACGCAGGATCAGGATACGGTTCTCCTCGATCTGGGCTGGCAGATGGCGATTGCCGAGATGCCAGGCCAGTTCGACCAGATGCAATGCGTTTTGCGGGCGGATCTCGAAGACTTCTTCCGGGGCGGCAACAATCTCGATCAGATCGCCATTATCGAGTTCCAGGCGATCGCCACTGGCAAACAGCACGGCATCTTTGAGATCGAGCATGACGCTGCCGCCATTTTCAAGAGGCAGGAGCTTGCGCCGCAGATGACGCTGATCATGGGTGAGAACAACCCGACCAGCGACGGGCCGGTCATCGGTTCCGGCGGGAATATAGGATGATATCCGTTGCATTTTTTACCCAATAAAGGCGCGTGACCAGAAGCCACGGTAAAAAGTCAAGAATTACATTCTTAGCAGCAAACCGGTTTGGATCAAGTTAATGTGACAGCCGCCTCTTTTCACAGCACAACAGGCAAGTAGTGATTACGTGCCCCAGATTGCTGACAAAGTCGTTCAGATTGCCTGTTCGGGGTGGAATGGCCGCCCCCCCCCGTCGTCATCCCCGTGCTCGTCACGGGGATCCAGGTTCATAAGACATTGAATAGAAAAGTTCTTTCGCCGCGCGGACGCGCGCTGGCTGGATGCCTGTGGACCAAGCACAGGCATGACGTCAGAAAAGGTTGCGAGGTTTGTCAACAGTCTGAGGCACGTGGCTATCACGTGCCTGTTGCTGAAGGATTGCACTGGTAATCCGGCATTCACGAATGCACCGCTGCGGCATGGCCCGGCTCTTTCTCCGGCATCTTGCGGAACCAGCCAGCGACAACCGGCATCAGGAACGAGGTGATGACAACGATCATGGCGATCTGGGCAACCGAAACCGAAACATAAGGGGCAAAGCTCGGATCGATTGCCGCATAGAGCGGTGGCACAGCTGTCGAGACGCCAGCGGCACTGGCAACCCCCATGGCTGCATAGCCGGGACGGCGCAGGATAAAACGATCGACAGCCAACAGGATCGGCACATTGACGATTAGATAGAAGGCCGTGAGCATCAACCCCGACATGCCGGCCGAGACAACCAGCTTCAGATCGATCGCCGAGCCGAAGCAGAAGCCGAGGAAGGGCAGGACAATCGCACTGCCCGGACGCAGGAAGGTCGACAGGTCATCATCAAGATTGCCGACCAGCATGCCGACCAGAAAGGGTACGAGAACCTGCACCAGGATCATCGGCTGAAAACCACCGCCAGCCCCGAGCCCCATGCAGAAGACACCGATCGCGGGTACTGAAATAAGGTTCAGAAGACCAAATGCGGCCGTATCGATCCCATCGCCCTGCTTGCCGCAGATGGCAAGATAGATGCCGGGATTGGTGGCCGTAAGCGCTGCCACCAGCGCAATGGTGGACATGCCCCAGATACCCTGAGGGGCAAGATAATGCACAACAATCAGCGAGCCGATAATGCCGATCAGCAGTTTGGCCACCAGCAGGACAAAGCCGCGCTTGAAGGTCGGCGCCACCTGATTAAGCTTGAACTGTGTCCCGGTGAGAAACAGCATGACGCCGATCAGCGTCGTCGTACCGGTTGCAAAAAGCGCGGTGGTCGTGCCGCCTATGTTCAGCGCTGACGGGAAAAATGTGTGAATGACGGCGGTGATCGCCATGGGTACATTGAGGGTTCCCGCGGGAACCTTCTGCATAGATGCCAGAAGTTTCATGGCAAGCCTCCAGAAAAGCGGGGCGGAAGCCGGCCGGCGGCAGATCCGCAGCCAGCCCCGCACCTTCTTGTTATTTCAATCCGAGAAGGATGGTTTCAGCGTTTCTGTGGGTGACCTTTTCCAGCCGCTCCGCGCCGATATCGGCCGCATCAACCCAGTCACAGGCTGCCTTCAGGCTCTCGAAGGGATAGTCAGCCGAGAACATCACATTATCCTCGCCGAGATTATCGAGTGCGCAGCGCAGTGCCACGTCATCGCAGACACCGGATGTCGTGCAGGTGATGTTCTTGCGAATGTAATAGGTCGGCTCATGCTGCAATTCGACATTCATATAGGCCGTCGGCAGGCGGCTGTCGAAACGCCACATCAGGAATGGCAGCGTCTCGCCCATATGGCCGAGGATCATGCGGGCATCGGGGTGGCGATCGAAAACGCCGTTGACGACCATGCGCAGCACATGTGAACCGGTCTCGGCCATCCAGCCCCAGAACGGGCCATAAAGCGCCTTGGCACCTTCATATGTGATCGGCATCTGCACCGGATTGCCCGGATGCAGATAGACAGGTGCTTTCAGCGCAGCAGCAACACTCCAGAATTCGTCATAGCAGGGATTGTCGAGATAAAGGCCGAGCGTCTGACCGTTGATCATCGCGCCCTGCATTTTCAGATCCTTGACCGAGCGTTCAAGCTCGCGCGCGGCCTCGGCCGGATCCTGCATGGCGAGATGGGCAAGGCCGCCATAGCGCTTCGGATATTTCTGCATCGCCTCGGCAAGAACATCGTTGGCTTTACGGGCATAGGCCGTTGCCTTGCCGGCATCCGGTTCGATCTGCACGCCGGGGCCGGCAATCGAAAGCACTGCGAAGTCGAGACCGGCTTCATCCATGATGGCGATGCGTTCGTCACCCAGCTGCTGCAGCCGTGGCACGGCGCGGCTGGCCAGTGACTTGTTGATGTTCTGATACGTATCCTCAAGATGCGGAACGAGCTCGGGGATGATGAAATGTTCTTCGAGACCAATCTTTTTCATTTTTTTGTTCCTTCTTTTCCTGGTGCCGCAAGGCCAGCCGAGACCTGCACCGCCGAGCATCGCTTCAGCGGTCTGGCGCATGGGAGCTGCGCCTCTTCTCAAATATCGGCGGCCATCAGACAGGGGCGGCGGGAACACCCGAAGGCAGGTGGCGACGCTTCTGCGTGTCGTTTCCATGCCGGGAGTGAACGTCCCTGTCCCTGTTGGCAAGATCAACCTAGGCCCAAATTACGATATTGAAAAATAGATTGATATGATCATATTGATCATGATAATTGATGGAAATGACGAGTATCAAACAGTTACGCTCCTTCGTCGTTCTGTGTGAGGAGCTTCATTTTGGTCATGCGGCAGAACGGCTCCACATCGTGCAGCCAGCGCTCAGCATGCATATCAAGTCGCTGGAGGAGGAACTCGGAACCCAGCTTTTCACCCGTGATCGATCCGGTGTTGAACTGACGACAACGGGTGCTGTGTTCCGTAGCGAGGCCATCGCTATTCTCGAAAGACTCGACAGCGCCATCGAGCGTGTTCATCAGGCCAGCGAAGGCAAGCTTGGGACGCTGCATCTCGCAGGTTCGGCAACGGCGCTTGCCTCTGGCGTCACCGCGCCGTTCATCCGGCGCTTTTCCAGCCGGTTTCCCGCCGTCGACATCAAGGTGAGCGAGATCCACCCCTTTGAGCAGGCGCGCGCGCTCGCCAATGGCGAGATCGATATCGCCTTCGCCGCACGGCACTTCGATACCGAGCTTCACGCCCAGTTCGACCGGCACCGGCTGACGGGCTTCCGCTATCTTCTCGCCGTCTCGCATGAGCACCCGCTGGCGGGTGAAAAGCATGTCTCCATCACCTGCGTCGCGCAGGAAACGCTGATCAGCCTGCAGACCGAAAATATCAATGGCGATGTCCAGCCGATCTACGGCACCCTGCCCCGGCAGCCGCGCCACTATCTTTTCGCCTCAAGCCCGTTGACCATGCTGAGCCTTGTCGATGCCAATCTCGGTGTTGCCGTGATCTCGGAGGCATTATGCAAGAATGCCAGCGAGGGCATTACATTTCTGGAGATTGATGACGTCAGTGAAGAAATGGAGGTCTGGATGTATACGCGCGCCAATGACCCCGAGCCCGTTATCCGCCACTTCATTGCCGTCGTTGACGAGATGGCGCCCGGCGAAGCTTAGGCACAGAAGCCGCGCGACAAAAAAGGCGGCCGGTTTCCCGTCCGCCTTCTTTTTTCAGAAATCTATCTGCCAGAACCGATCAGGCGGCCTTGGCGTCGCCCTTGAGGGCTTCAAGAATGTTCTGCGGCGACGATACGCCATAGGGATCGCTCTCGCACAGATCGGAGAAACCTTCTTCCTCGAACCACTTCTCGACAACACCATCATTGATGATGGCAGCGTAGCGCCAGGAGCGCATACCGAAACCGAGATTGTCCTTGTTGACGAGCATGCCCATCTTACGGGTAAACTCACCCGAACCATCCGGGATGACCTTAACATTTGCAAGGTTCTGGCCCTTGGCCCAGGCATTCATGACAAAGGCGTCGTTGACCGACATGCAGTAGATTTCGTCAATGCCGAGCGACTTGAACTCTGCTGCCAGCTTTTCGAAATCGGGAAGCTGGTAGGTCGAGCAGGTCGGGGTGAAAGCGCCGGGCAGCGAGAACAGAATAACCTTCTTGCCCTTGAAATAATCATCGCTGGTCTTGTCTTCCCAGCGGAAGGGATTCGGACCTTCAATCGATTCATCGCGAACACGCGTGTGGAAGGTTACATTCGGAACTTTCTTGCCGAGCATCGTCTTCTCCTGCTTCAAATTTCGGGGACTGGAAGTCCTCTAAAGGGCTGGCGCAATCTTAACGGAAATCAGGAAAGAATAAAGCCATATTTTAGAATAATTCTAATGTAATGGCTGCCATGCAGAAAGTGCATAGCAAAACTCCCCAACGCCCCCTTCACCATCCTAGGTGGGTCTGGTGGGTGGCATACGCAAGGGTCGGCGGTGCGACAAATAGGCTAATTTTCCGATTCAGGAAACCGAAACCGGCGTGGCCAGCAAGGCCAGGCGATAGCGGCCGATCTGAGCAAAGCCGACAGCCTGATAGGCGCGCGCGGCCGCGGGGCTGTTGGTGAACAGGATCATCTGCTCGGCGCCCTGATCAAAAGCCTCGCGCACCATCAGGGCGACCAACTGCCGGGCATAGCCGCGACCACGCAGCAGCGGCGGTGTCCAGACCGGCCCCAACTGCTTCATCACTCTGTAGCTCGCATTAAAGCCGGCAAGTGCAACCGGCACGCCATTTGCGAGAAGCACAAAACGCTCAAGCGCCGCGCCCTGGCTCACCGCCAGCCTGATCCCCGTTTCCAGCTCCACGCCCGGCGTCGCCCCGAGCGCTTCGAGATTGTAATCGACAAGCCAGCGCGTCATCAGCGCCGGATCGGCATTCTGCCAGGCGGTCATGGCAACGTCTTTCGAAGATGGCGGCATGATGAGGCGATCCGGATCCAGCTGAAACAGGCGCTCAGCAGAATTGCTCGCATAGTCCGCGTCCTCAAGGGCGAACGCCGACATCACCGCACAGGCCTGATCGTCAGGGCCGAGAAGCCCGGCGACACGCCGTTCCATGCTGTTGCGGACGCCAGATGCCAGCGCATCAAGCACGTCCTTCTCCGGCGCCTGCATCATCACATTGCCATTCCACATCTGCGCGATCACGCCACGGAACGCCCCGCCATCGAAGGCACCCCAATAATCCCCGCCATAGGGCCGGTCCGGTTGAATAAGGCCGCAACGGGCAATGTTGGAAAGCAGGAACATACTGTCTGCGGCATGGGCTTCAAGAAAAGCCACCACTATGGCCCGGTCATCATCGTTCAATTTCCGAATATCCATCACACGCCCCTGCCGTTGAGGACGCGGATTATCCGTCGGCGGCCATTGCCCGGTCAATGACGCGAAATGGAGGTTTCAATGAAAGTTGCTGATATCGACAGAACCAATTGCGATGGATCAGTGGCGCGAAATCGCCATGGATCCACCGGCGAAAATCATCGCAAAACCAACCAGCCGGTTGAGATTGACGAAGATGCGGTTGGATTTGATGAAACGGCCAAGCAATGCCCCGGCCAGCACGTAAAGCGCCACGGCCACGACCTCCATCACCAGAAAGGCCACCCCCAGAAGGGCAAGCTGGTGCCAGACCGCATCGCCGGGGGTAACAAATTGCGGAAAGAAGGCGGTGAAGATGGCAATCGCCTTGGGATTGGTGATCGCGATCGAAAAATCGCGCTTCGCCAGATCGATCAGCCGGACCGCGCTTGCCTGCATTTCGGCAAGCGCGCGCGCCTTACGCAAGATCTGCACCCCGACATAAACAAGATAGACCGCACCGATCAGCTTCACCACGGTGAAAGCGGTTGCCGAGGCGGCCAGCACCGCTCCAAGCCCGACGACCGTGATCGCGATCAGCATGGTAAAGGCCGGGATCCGCCCCGTGCCGCCGATGATCCCCGGCACGATACCGAGCCGGGCGCCATTGGAAAAGGCCAGCATATTGTTCGGCCCCGGCGCACAGTTCAGTGCGAAACAGGCCGGAATGAACAATTCCCAGGCGATCGACACCGCGCCGCCTCAGAACAGGAAATAACGCTGCGCCATCGGCAGAACGGTGGCCGGTTCGCAGGTCAGAAGTTCGCCATTGGCGTGCACCGCATAGGTTTCCGGGTCGACGGAGATTTCCGGCGTGGCGCTGTTATGCACCATGGAGGCCTTGGAGATGCCGCCGCGGGTGTTTTTCACCGCAACCAGCTGCTTGGCAACGCCAAGCTTGTGTGACAGGCCGGCATCAAGCGAGGCCTCGGAGACGAAGGTGACGGAGGAATTGGTCCGCGCCTTGCCATAGGCACCGAACATGTAGCGATAATGCATCGGCTGCGGCGTCGGGATCGAGGCATTGGGATCACCCATCGGGGCAGCTGCGATCATGCCGCCAAGCAGAACCAGATCCGGCTTGACCGAGAACATGGCCGGGCTCCACATCACCAGATCCGCCCGCTTGCCGACTTCAACCGAGCCGATTTCATGGGAAAGACCATGGGCGATTGCCGGGTTGATCGTATATTTGGCGATGTAGCGCTTGACGCGGAAATTGTCGTTATCGCCGGTTTCTTCCGCCAGGCGTCCGCGCTGACGCTTCATCTTGTCGGCCGTCTGCCAGGTGCGGATCGCCACTTCGCCGACACGGCCCATGGCCTGGCTGTCGGACGAGATGATCGAAAACGCGCCCATGTCGTGAAGAATGTCTTCTGCCGCGATGGTTTCCTTGCGGATGCGGCTTTCGGCAAAGGCGATATCTTCCGGGATCGACGAGGACAGGTGATGGCAGACCATCAGCATGTCGAGATGTTCGGCAATGGTGTTCTGTGTGTAGGGCCGGGTCGGGTTGGTCGATGACGGAATGACATTCGACTGGCCGCAGATCTTGATAATATCGGGTGCATGGCCGCCACCGGCGCCTTCCGTGTGGAAAGCGTGAATGGTACGGCCCTTGAATGCATTGACCGTATCCTCGACAAAGCCGCTCTCGTTCAGCGTATCGGTGTGAATCATAACCTGAACGTCATACCGGTCGGCAACGGCGAGGCAGTTGTCGATCGCCGCAGGCGTGGTGCCCCAGTCCTCGTGCAGCTTCAGTGCCGCAGCGCCGCCCAGCACCATTTCCTCAAGCGCACCCGGCAGCGAGGCATTGCCCTTGCCGGCAAAGGCGAGGTTCATGGGGAAAGCATCCGCCGCCTCGATCATGCGCTCAATATGCCAGGGGCCGGGCGTGCAGGTGGTGGCGAGCGTGCCATGCGCCGGGCCTGTGCCACCGCCCAGCATGCAGGTGAGGCCAGACATCAGCGCTTCCTCGATCTGCTGCGGGCAGATGAAATGGATATGCGCGTCCATGCCGCCAGCGGTGATGATCTTGCCCTCGGCCGCAATCGCCTCGGTACCGGGGCCGACGATGATATCGACCCCCTTTTGCGTGTCCGGATTGCCCGCCTTGCCGATGGCAACGATGCGACCGTCCTTGATGCCGATATCGGCCTTGACGATGCCCCAGTGATCAATGATCAGCGCATTGGTGATCACAGTATCGACTGCGCCTTCGGCCCGTGTTGCCTGCGACTGCCCCATGCCATCGCGGATCACCTTGCCGCCGCCAAACTTCACCTCGTCACCATAATGGGTGAAGTCCTTCTCGACCTCGATGAAAAGCTCGGTATCGGCAAGACGGACCTTGTCGCCGGTGGTCGGGCCGAACATGCCGGCATAGGCGGCGCGGGACATTTTGAAAGGCATGGACAGCTTCCCTCTGGTTGTTCCGACGGATCCGCGCCATTCACAGGCGCGCTCCATCCCATTTCTGATCATAACCGCCAGCCACTCGGACGCGGCCGCAGAGATATTTTCGATATGTGCCTCAGTTCACCGGGGAACGGAAGGCGGATTTCCCCTTGTCAGCCTGTTCGCCCTCAAGCCGGAGCAATATCACTTTCTGCATCCGGTCAAGACAGTGAAGCCGCTCAAGCGTCAATTCATTCATGCAGCGCGAAACGATGAATGTCTCATCCTCCGTGCCGCGAAATAAAAACCCCCGCGACGTGCATGCGCTGTCGCGATAATCAACCCAGGCCCGCTGCGACCGCATCAAGGAAGCCGCAGCCCCGCTTTGACCTTTCGGCAGGCTCCCGTCGAGACGCCCGGCCAAAAGCAGCGTCGCAGCAAAGGAACTCGACAGGCTTTCATCGCTTTCCCTGAACACGTCCTCGGCACAGTTGAGACGTTCAGCAGGCGTCGCCGCCGCACCGCAGGCAAGCGCGTCACCAGCCATGGCGGCAACCGGCAGCAGCAGCATCACCCCCGTGCACAGCATCCGCACCGGCACACCATCACAACATCGCCTCCCCATCTGCCGGCCCCGCGCCTCTAGAGCTTGCCCATAACCTGCTGGCGAAAACCGTAAACCGTCCTGTTTCCGGCGAAAGGCACAAGGGTCACATCACGGGTCTGGCCCGGCTCGAAACGCACCGCTGTACCGGCTGGAATATCGAGCCGCATGCCGCGGGCCTTGTCGCGCTCGAAATCAAGCCCGGCATTGGTTTCATAGAAATGATAATGGCTGCCGACCTGCACCGGCCGGTCACCGGTATTGGAAACCGTCAGTGTCACTGTTTCCAGACCGGCATTGATCTCGATATCGCCTGCGGCGGTAATCACTTCACCTGGGATCATTTTTTCGTTGCTCCGCTCATTTCGCCATCGCGCTAAAGCGATGCGCCATCGAAAGGCTTGGACGGCAGAGAACGCGCATCCACACCATCGAGGCAATTGACATTGACCGCCACCATCTCACTGCCATCGCCGGGCACCTTCCCGAAAGCGAAGGCCTCAATACCGCAGACACTGCAGAATTGATGGCGGATCGTGTGCTTGTTGAAAAGATAGTCCGTCAGCACATCAGCGCCGCTGTTCAAGGTGAAGTCGGATGGCGATGTGAAGGCCAGAACCGAGCCGAGGCGGCGGCAACGCGAACAGTTGCACACAGCGGTAAAGCCAAGATCGATATCGACATCGAAATCAACCGCGCCGCACTGACAGCTACCGTGATAATGCTTTGTGCTCATCGCCCCCTCCTCCGGCCAATTCTTACCGGATCGGCTCGTGAACCGTAACCAGCTTGGTGCCATCCGGGAAGGTCGCCTCGACCTGGACATCATGGATCATTTCCGAGACGCCTTCCATCACCTGTTCACGGGTCAGCACATGGGCACCGGCCTCCATCAGCTCGGCCACCGGACGGCCGTCACGCGCGCCCTCGACCACGAAATCGGTGATCAGCGCAATTGCCTCCGGCCAGTTGAGCTTGACGCCCCGTTCCAGCCGGCGCCGCGCCACCATGGCGGCCATGGAGATGAGCAGCTTGTCCTTTTCTCTCGGCGTCAGATTCATGCTTGTTCCTGTTCCTCAACTGTCACGGCATCCCGCCGCTTCGCACGACCGGATATGTTAAATCCGGTGCGAACCCCATATCACTAGAGATGCCAGACTTTCGGCATGATTTGATCCTCGCGCAAGACCTTTAGCGCCGGAATCAGCAATTTTCGCAAGGCGTAACCGTCGGCGGCCACAATCCGGGCGACCAGCTTGCCGTTCCACGCACTGGCACCGGCCCCGGCATCACCCAGAACATCACGCAGTTTCGGCAGAAGCGCTTCCGTGCGCGCACCGCAATAGAGCAGAGTGGCAAAGGCCACCTCACCGCCGAGAATCGCCGACTGCGCCACAAGATGTTCGATATCACCGGTCATGCGCACATCTTCGGCATGCAGCAATTGCCCGCCGCGCCGGACACGCCAGCGATCACGGAAATGCCCCATGCCAACCGCCTCGCCCATGGCCTTGCGGCCGAGCAGCACCGCTTCCACAGCAACGAATTCCGCTGTCTCCGCGAGATCGACATCAAGGCGGCGATTCAATGCCGCCTCGTCAAACAGAATGGTTTCCTGCGGCAGCCAGTCCAGACGGGCATTCTCGCCGACCGCGATTTCGGCATCGATCATCGCCGGACCACTGTCGGATCGGTAGATCTTCTCGCAGGCCTGCGTGGTCACCGTGACAGATGTACCATCGCGGGCTTCGACGACCCAGCGCAGCTGATCGCCGCCGGTCAGCCCGCCCGACGTATTGATCAGAACCGCTTCCATACGTTCATCGAAGCTTTCAGGAAGACGTATCTTCGCCGCCCCCTCCTGATAGAGTTGATCAATGCGGGTCCGCCCCGCGGCAAGCTTTGCAACAAGCTCGCCTTTACCGAAAGTCCGCTGTGGCCGTGGCGTCATGACCGGTTCCAGCAGTTGTTCCTCGACCTCCATAAATGCGCCTCCCTGTCGCAACCAGATGCGTTGCCCATGCCGTTTCCTCATGCAAAATTGTTTTCTGCAAGAGGTCAAAGCAAGTTTCATGCCGTCTTCAAAAATGCCCGATCTAAAACGATCAGAACAGGGCATCGCCTCTTTTTCCGGCACGGCACAAAGCAGGCCTTACCAGGCGTCGCTTAAAAACGCTGCAGAGTGCGAATGGAAGCATCACCCGCACCGCCTACAGGTGAAAAAAGTCAGGACAAAATTGAAAGAATAATCCAACATTCTAGTCGCAAAACCGGCTCTACGACGCATTTTGAGGTGTTCATGGCAAAAAAGACCAGAAAATTCCACATATTGCGCAAGAATAATCCATCGCCAGGCCGAGCACCCTGCGACGGCGAAAGAGGGCCACAGTAAATGGTTTCAAACCGTCAGATGTCGGCGTGCTTCCGGCGTATCAAGGGTTTCGGCAGGGCCTTGATGCACGATCTCGCCACGGTCCATAATATAGACCTGATCGGCCAGTTCACGGCAGAAATCGAGATATTGCTCGACCAGCAGGATCGCCATGCCGGTGGAATCGCGCAAATAGCGGATCGCCCGGCCGATATCCTTGATGATCGAGGGCTGAATGCCCTCCGTCGGCTCGTCCAGCACGAGAATTTTCGGCCGCGTAACCATGGCCCTGCCAATGGCAAGCTGCTGCTGCTGTCCGCCAGACAGATCACCGCCCCGGCGCTTCAGCATGGATTGCAGCACCGGAAACAGGCTGAAAATGTCATCGGGAATGGTGCGCTGGGAAGCGGGAAGCGGCGCAAAACCAGTCTCCAGATTTTCCTGAACAGTCAAAAGTGGAAAGATCTCGCGCCCCTGCGGCACATAGCCGACGCCGAGCTTGGCCCGTACATAGGGCGCAAGCCCGCTCAGTTCCTGATCGTTGAAGTGGATTGTCCCGCCGGAGACCGGATGCTGGCCTGTCACGGCGCGCAGCAGCGAAGACTTTCCGACGCCATTGCGCCCCAGAACGCAGGTGATCTTGCCCATTTCGGCCTCAAGTGAAACCCCGCGCAACGCCTGCGCCGCGCCATAATGGAGATTGACGTTGTCGATCTTCAGCATCGGATTTCACTCCCGGCCTTTGTGACATATGCACCGATAAAAAGACCCTGCGACAGGGGATAGCGGACCTTGGAGCCCGATCGAGCCATGAAATTCAGGGGCGGCTCGACCGTTTCATCAGGGGCCACCGGATCCCGATTGGAAGAAATCCAGCGCCGCAAATCCAGGTCCCCGGCTGCCGCAGGGCGAAAATGTGAAAAGCAGCGGACAGAAGAAATATTCATCCTACCGTCCCAGATAGTTTTCAATGACTTTCGGATCATTCGAAACATAATCGATCGAACCTTCTGCCAGAACAGAGCCTTCGGCAAGGCAGGTCACCTTGACGCCAAGGTCGCGGACAAAGCCCATATCATGCTCAACCACGACCACGGAGCGGTCCTTGGCGATTTCGCGTAAAAGCCGCGCGGTCTCCACCGTTTCGGCATCGGTCATGCCGGCGACCGGTTCATCGACCAGCAAAAGCTTCGGCTCCTGCGCCAACAGCATGCCGATCTCCAGCCATTGTTTCTGGCCATGCGAAAGATTGGCGGCAAGCTCGTCCTTGCGCGCACTCATCCGGATGATGTCGAGGATTTCCTCGATCCGGTCATGATCCTCACCGGTCAGGCGATAGAGCAGCGTCGAAAACACGCCGCGCCTTCGATTGAGCGCCAGCTCAAGATTGTCCCAGACCGTGTGACCTTCAAAAACCGTTGGTTTCTGGAATTTTCGGCCAATGCCAAGCTGGGCGATATCGGCCTCGTCGCGACGGGTCAGATCCACCGTGTCGGCGAAGAAGACCTCACCTTCGTCAGGCCGTGTCTTGCCGGTGATGATATCCATCATCGTCGTCTTGCCAGCGCCATTGGGCCCAATCACAGCGCGAAGTTCGCCCGGCTCGATAACGAATGAGAGCTTGTTCAGCGCCTTGAAACCGTCGAAGGAAACCGAGACATTGTCGAGATAGAGCAGGCTCTTGGCACGTTTTTCCTGCGGGCTCATCGCGCAGCCTCCCCTTGGGTCTCAACGCCGTCTTCCAGCGCCTCGGATTGCTTGATCTTAGCCATCGCGCCCGCCTCAGCGCGTCCGGCGGGCTTCAGCTTGCCGCCCATCGTGCCGACAATTCCGCGTGGCAGGAACAGGGTGACTGCGACGAACAGACCACCCAGAGCAAACAGCCAGAATTCGGGAAACAGACCGGTGAAGATGGTCTTGCCGAAATTGACCAGCACCGCGCCGATGATCGGTCCGATCAGTGTTGCCCGGCCGCCGACGGCCGTCCAGATCACTACTTCAATGGAATTGGCAGGCGCAAACTCACCCGGATTGATGATGCCGACCTGCGGCACATAAAGCGCGCCGGCAACACCGGCCATCATCGCGGAGACGACAAAGGCGAAGAGTTTGTAATTCTCCACCCGGTAGCCGAGAAAGCGCACGCGCGCCTCCGAATCACGCACACCAACCAGCACCTTGCCGTATTTGGAGCGCACGATCGCCGAGGAAATCAGAAGTCCGAGCGCCAGAAACAGCGCCGAGGCGGCAAAGAGTGCGGCCCGCGTTGCATCGGCGCTGACGGAAAAGCCGAGAATATCCTTGAAATCGGTCAGACCATTATTGCCGCCGAAACCCATATCATTGCGGAAGAAGGCGAGCAGCAGCGCATAGGTCATGGCCTGGGTAATGATCGAGAGATAGACGCCGTTGACGCGGGAGCGGAAGGCAAACCAGCCGAAAACAAAGGCCAGTGCACCCGGCACCAGCAGCACCATCAGCGCCGCAAACCAGAACATGTCGAAGCCGTACCAGAACCATGGCAGCGCCTTCCAGTTCAGGAACACCATGAAATCGGGCAGAATCGGATCGCCATAGACACCGCGCGACCCGATCTGGCGCATCAGATACATGCCCATGGAATAGCCGCCGAGCGCGAAGAATGCGCCATGGCCGAGCGAGAGAATGCCGCAAAAGCCCCAGACCAGATCCAGCGACAGTGCCAGAAGCGCATAGCAGAGATATTTGCCGGCGAGCGAGACCATATAGGTCGGCATGTGGAAGGGGCTCGATGCCGGCAACAGCAGCATCAGCGCCGGCACGATCAGGGCAATGGCGATCAGCACGCCGATGGCGATGACGATCTTGCGGTCAAGCGCGCGGAGTACAAAGGCGGTAATCATGCTTCAATCGCCCTTCCCTTGAGCGCGAACAGGCCGCGCGGTCGTTTCTGGATGAAGAGGATGATGAGAACGAGCACCAGGATTTTGCCCAGCACAGCACCGGCATAGGGCTCCAGGAACTTGTTGAGAATGCCGAGCGAGAAGGCACCGACAAAGGTACCCCAGAGATTGCCGACCCCGCCGAAGACCACGACCATGAATGAGTCAATGATGTAGGACTGGCCGAGATTGGGTGAGACATTGTCGATCTGCGACAGTGCGACACCGGCAAGACCGGCGACACCGGAGCCGAGCGCGAAGGTGAAGGCATCCACCCAGGCGGTGCGGATCCCCATGGAGCCGGCCATGCGGCGGTTCTGGGTCACGGCACGCATCTGCAGGCCGAAGGCCGAGCGTTTCATCAGCACAAGCAATCCGAAGAAGACAGCAAGCGAGAAAAGAATGATCCACAGACGGCTCCAGGTGATCACGAGACCGCCGAGATCAAACGAGCCGGACATCCATGACGGGTTGCCAACCTCGCGATTGGTGGGACCGAAAATGGTTCTGACGCCCTGCTGCAGGATCAGCGACACGCCCCAGGTGGCCAGCAGCGTTTCCAGCGGCCGGCCATAGAGAAAGCGGATCACGCCGCGTTCGATGATCAGGCCGACAGCACCGGTGATGATGAAGGCGACCGGCAGGGCAATTGCCAGCGACCAGTCGAAGAGACCGGGGAAATGATTGCGGATCACCTCCTGCACCATATAGGTGGAATAGGCACCGAGCATGACCATTTCGCCATGCGCCATATTGATGACACCCATGACGCCGAAGGTGATGGCAAGGCCGATTGCCGCCAGCAGCAGGACCGAGCCGAGCGACAGGCCGTACCAGACATTTTGCAGCGCATCCCAGAAGGCGAGCTTTTTCTCTATCTTTTTCTGGGCCGCATCCACTTCGGCCTGAAGGCTTTCATCGAGGCTCGGACGGGCGGCCAGCAGAATGGAAATCGCATCGCGACCGCCGATCGCAGCGACATTTTCGATCGCCTTGCTCTTTTCCGCATCAGAACGGCCTGAATTGAGAATGGCAATCGCCTCGGCCTGTTTCAGCGTCGCGGTGATGTCCTTGTTGTCTTCTTTTGCAAGCGCCTGCTCGATCAGGGCAAGATTGTCTTCCGAGGGCGCCTTCAGCATCGACTGGGCCGCCGAAAGACGCACGGAAGGATCCGGGCTCATCAGCGTCAGTCCGGCAAGGGCGGCATCAATCGAGCGGCGTAGACTGTTATTGACCTTGATTTTTTCGAGATCGCGCTTGGATGCCTCTCCGGCAGGCTCCCCCGTCAGCGGATCGGCGAGCAGCAGATCACGGCTGGACGAGCCTTTCGAGGTGATGAAGACGGCACCATCATCCTTGCGAGCATAAAGATCACCATCGGAAAGCGCTTTCAGGGCCGGAACGATGGCCGGGTCGCCGGTTGCAGCAAGATCCTGAACATTTTTCTCGATGGCGTCGAAACCAGAAGCGGTTGCGAACTGATTGATCAGCGCCCGGGGGTCATCGGCGGCCCGGGCAGGCAGGGACGCACATATCAGAGTAACAAACAGTAAAAATAGAAAATGACTGAAACCAGGCATGCGCGAAAAAATCGACATGTGCGTCCCCTCTTCGACGACCATCCAAAACGGAAGGCCGTATCCTCGTTTGCCGGGCGCGAGCAGATCGCGCCCGGCAGTGGTTCCCACCGTCAAGAGGTCTTAGTTCGCAGCAGCCATGCCGCCGCACTTGCCGGTCGCGACATTGAAGTTGCCGCAGGACAGAGGCGCGCGCCAATCCGAGATCAGGTTCTTGGAATCGGGCAGATAGTCGGACCAGGCATCGCCGGGGACAAGACCGGGGGTCTGGTAGACGATATCGAACTGACCATCATCCTGGATCTCACCGATCATGACCGGCTTGGTGATGTGGTGGTTCGGCATCATCGTCGAATAGCCGCCGGACAGGTTCGGAACGGAAACGCCGACCATGGCATCGATCACCTTGTCAGGATCGGTCGTGCCGGCCTTTTCAACGGCCTTAACCCACATGTTGAAGCCGATATAATGGGCTTCCATCGGGTCATTGGTCACGCGATTGTCGTCGCCGGTATATTTGTGCCAGGCATCGATGAAGTCATAATTGGCGTCGGAATCGACGGATTCGAAGTAGTTCCAGGCAGCCAGATGGCCGACCAGGTTCGTGGTATCAAGACCGGCAAGCTCTTCTTCACCGACCGAGAAGGCAACAACCGGAATATCTTCGGCCTTGATGCCCTGATTGCCGAGTTCCTTGTAGAAGGGGACATTGGCATCACCATTGATGGTGGAGACCACGGCGGTTTTCTTGCCCGCGGCGCCGAAATTCTTGATCGCGGCCACCTCAGTCTGCCAATCGGCGAAGCCGAACGGCGTGTAGTTGATCATGATGTCTTCATCAGCGACGCCATGGGCCTTGAGATAGGCTTCCAGGATCTTGTTGGTCGTGCGCGGATAGACATAGTCGGTGCCTTCCAGAACCCAGCGCTCGACACCTTCCTCGTTCATCAGATAGTCGACGGCGGGAATGGCCTGCTGGTTCGGCGCGGCACCGGTGTAGAAGACGTTGCGCGAGCTTTCTTCACCCTCGTACTGAACGGGGTAGAAGAGAATGCTGTCGAGTTCTTCGAAAACCGGCAGAACCGACTTGCGCGAAGCAGACGTCCAGCAACCGAACACGACGTCAACCTTGTCCTGCGAGATCAGCTCACGGGCCTTTTCGGCAAACATCGGCCAGTCGGAAGCCGGGTCGACGACGACGGGTTCAAGCTTCTTGCCCAGCAGGCCGCCCTTTGCATTCTGCTCGTCGATGAGCATCAGCATGGCGTCCTTCAGCGTGGTTTCAGAAATCGCCATCGTACCGGACAGCGAATGGAGAATGCCTACCTTGATCGTGTCTTCCTGGGCATGTGCGGTGCCCGTCAGAACACCGGCTGCCATCGTCGCGCCGACGATGGCGCTCTTGAGGCCCTTCGTGAAATTCATCTGATTTCCCCTCTGTTTTACATCCCGCGCGACAAGCACGGCAACGAAACCGAAACGCCCGTTCGGCGTTCGTGCCAACTATCGGCGAGACAGCCGCCAAGCCCCATACGTCATTTGACGTAGGTCGCGCGAAGCAACGGCAGCATCAATGCCGCACGACCGGTATTGTCTTGCGGCAGCGCAATCATCGGCTATGCTTCCGGCGGCGACACTTATTGGCAGCAAGGGGCAGGCATGGGCGTTTTCGGTTCGCCGGGACGAACACTGGTTTCGACGGTGATTTTCATGCTGGCCGTGATCGCGGCGGCCACGGCTGCCTATCACCACGCCGGCTGGAGCTTTCCCGATTCCTTCTACATGGTCCTGCTGACCGTCTATACGGTCGGCTATGGCGAAGTGCACCCGATCGACACCGCCTATCTTCATGCCATCACCGTGATGACCATGATCCTCGGCTGCACCGGATCGATCGTACTGACCGGTGCGCTGGTCCAGTTTCTCACCATCAATCAATTGCAGCAGCTATTCGGAACGAGACGGATGATCAAGGAAATCGAACATCTCTCCAATCATGTCATCATCGTCGGCTATGGCCGGATCGGCGTGATGCTGGCGCGCGAGCTCAACATGGCTGGCCTGCCCTTCGTCATCATCGAGCGCAATGAACGCCTTGCCGATAATGTCCGCGAGCTGGGCTTTCTCGCCATTGTCGGCGATGCCACCGACGAGACATCACTCACCACGGCCGGCGTTGACAGGGCCCGCGCACTGGCGACGGTGCTTCCCAATGATGCCGCCAATGTCTTCATCACGCTTTCAGCCCGCGCGCTCAATCCGAAGATCGAGATCATCGCCCGCGGCGAGATGGCGACCACCGAAACCAAACTGATCCAGGCGGGAGCGGACCGGGTGGTGATGCCGACCCATATCGGCGCGGAGCGGATCGCTGAACTCATTCTCTATCCACGCACGGAAAAGATCCTGCATGCCTCCAGCGAGATGCAGACGCTCGAACGCCAGCTGCGCGGCCTGGGGCTCGAACTTCAGGTGGTCGTGGCGCCGGAGCGCGGCGCTCTGACCGGGCTTACGGTCGCCCAGATCGAAAAACGCACCGAAGGCCAGTTCTTCATCGTCCAGATCCACCGGCAGGACGGCACCGTCTATTCCGAACCGGAACCGGATCTCAAGATCGTGGCCGGCGACGGCGTGGTCATCGTCGGGCGCGGTATCCAGGCCTGCCGGGCGCTGTTTGAGCCGCTCTCTGGCGCCGCTGGCCATCGCCACGGCACGATCTATCGCGGCCAGCGGCGGTTCTGAAACGAAATGTGCGCCGCCCGGCGCTGCATCCTCCGTCCGTTCATACAGGCTTATGCGCTTGAAGCGCAGTGCACTCTTGCCTTTCGCTGAGATCATGTAAACAATCAGGGCTTGTTCGCTTTTCTGCCAGGTGCCCTGACCGTTCATGACAGCCCGCCAACGCATCATTCCGATCCGGCGTGAATATAACCGCTGGGTCGCCAACCAGACGCTTGAGGATTATGCGTTGCGCTTCACGGCCAAGAGCGCAAGGCGGTTCTCCTCGACCCGGATTTCACAGACCGCGATCGGTGCGATCTCCTTTCTGGCGCTGGAGGCCGTCGGTGGGGCGATCACACTGTCGCATGGCACCACCAATGCGTTCTTTGCCGCACTGGTCGCCGCCCTTGTCATGCTGGTCGTCGGCTGGCCGATCACCCGTTACGCGATCCGCCACGGCGTCGATATCGATCTTCTCACCCGCGGCGCCTCTTTCGGCTATATCGGCTCCACCGTCACCTCGCTGATCTATGCAAGCTTCACCTTCATTCTGTTTGCCATCGAAGCCTCGATCATGTCAGGCGCGCTGGAGCTCGCCTTCGGCATCCCGATCTGGATCAGCTACATCATCTCCGCCGTTCTGGTGATCCCGCTGGTCACCCATGGCGTGCAGATGATCTCGCGCTTTCAGCTCATCACGCAGCCCTTCTGGATCGTGCTCAACATCGCGCCCTTCATCTTCATCGCCTTCATGGATGTCGAGAAATTCCAGATCTGGCGCAGCTTTGCCGGCCTGTCGCAGGAGCCGGCCCCGCCGGGCTTTGCCGCGCCGTTCTCGCTTGCCGGTTTTGCTGCTGCCGCCGGCGTCATCTTCGCGCTTTTGCCGCAGATCGGCGAGCAGGTCGACTTCCTCCGCTTTCTGCCGGCAACCGGACGGCATCGCTTCTATCACCGGCTCGCGGTCTTTCTGGCCGGCCCCGGCTGGGTGCTGGTCGGCGTGCCGAAACTGATGGCCGGATCCTTTCTCGCCGTGCTGGCGCTTACCGCAGGAACACCGGCTGATTATGCCGCCGACCCCGCCCATATGTATCTCACCGCCTTCGGTTACATGATCCCGAACCACTATGCCGCCCTCTTTCTGATGGCGGCTTTCGTTGTGGTCTCCCAGCTGAAGATCAATGTGATGAATGCCTATGCCGGGTCGCTGGCCTGGTCGAATTTCTTCTCACGCCTCACCCACAGCCATCCCGGCCGCGTTGTCTGGCTGATTTTCAATGTCGCGATTGCGCTTCTTTTGATGCAGCTTGGCATCTACCGGCTGCTGGAATCGGCTTTCAGCGTTTTTGCCATTGTCGCCATGGCCTGGCTGTCGACCATCGCCGCAGATCTTTTCATCAACAAGCCACTGGGGCTGTCGCCGCCGGGCATAGAGTTCAAACGCGCCCATCTTTACGATATCAATCCGGTCGGGCTTGGCACCATGGCCGCGTCAGGTGCGATCGCGCTTTTCGCCCATTTCGGTCTTTTCGGCACGCTTGCCGCAGGCTTCGCGCCCTTTATCGCTCTCGGCGTCGCCCTCGTCATCTCGCCGGCAATGGCCTTTGCCACGGGCGGGCGCTATTATCTCGCACGCAAGCCACGCAAGGGCTGGCAGTCGCGAACCTCGATCACCTGCTCCATCTGTGAACATCCTTTCGAGCCGGAGGATATGGCCTGGTGCCCCGCTTATGCCGGACCGATCTGTTCGCTCTGCTGCTCACTCGACAGCCGTTGCCATGACCTGTGCAAACCGAAAGCCCGGATGAATGCGCAGATCGGCTTTGTCGCGGCCAAGCTTCTGCCAGACCGCGCCGTGCAGGCGCTTTCCAGCCGGCTCGGACGTTATACGATCACCGTTGCTATATCCGTTACCGTCATCGGCGCGATCCTGGCGATGATCGCTGTCCAGATGGTGCGCGCCACACCGGAAACTGCCGATGTTATCTATGGTGCGACGCTGATCGTCTTCTTCGTCTTCGCGCTGATTGCCGGTATTGTCAGCTGGTTCTTCGTGCTCGCCCATGACAGCCGCAAGGTGGCGGAAGAGGAATCCTCGCGCCAGACCACGCTGCTTTTGAAAGAAATCGCCGCGCATGAGAAAACCGACGCGGCACTCCAGGCCGCCAAGGAAACGGCGGAAGCCGCCAACCGCGCAAAGAGCCGTTATGTCGTCGGCCTCAGCCATGAACTCAGAACGCCGCTCAACGCCGTGCTCGGCTATGCCCAGCTTCTCGAGCGCGACCCGGCCATCCCTGAAGCCCGTCAGCCGGCGATCAAGTCGATCCGCCGGTCCGCCGACTATCTCTCCGGGCTGATCGACGGCTTGCTCGATATTTCCCGGATCGAATCCGGCCGGTTGCAGGTCTATGCCAACGAGATCAACCTCACCGACTTCCTTGATCAGATCATCGACATGTTTGCCCCGCAGGCCCGGGCCAAGGGCCTCAGTTTCGAGCATGACAGAAGCACCGCCCTGCCCCTTTACGTCAGAACCGATGAGAAACGGCTGCGCCAGATCCTGGTCAATCTTCTCTCCAATGCGGTGAAATTCACCGATAGCGGCGCGATCCGTTTTTCTGCGCAATATCGCAATCAGGTCGCCACGTTCATCGTTAGCGATACCGGTGACGGCATTGCCGAATCCGATATCGTCCGCATTTTCGAACCTTTCGAACGGGGCAGTGAAAACGACACGACCAAGCCGGGCCTCGGGCTCGGACTGACCATCACCCAACTTCTGGTCAACACGCTGGGTGGCGAAATCATGGTTTCAAGCAGGCCCGGCAAGGGGACAACCTTTACCGTGCGGATGATGCTGGCCTCGCTTGAACGTGCCGAAAACGCCACCCACGCCGAACAGGCGATCACCGGCTATGCCGGCGTCCGGCGCACCATCATGGTGGTCGACGACAATGAGGAACATCGCGCCATGATGCGTGATATTCTCGAACCGCTCGGCTTCGGCGTTGTCGCGGTCGCAAGCGGTGCGACCTGTCTTCAGGCGCTGGAAGCAGGCGAGCCTGACCTATTCCTCATCGATATCCGCATGCCCGGCATGACCGGCTGGCAGCTGGCAACCGGCTTGCGTGAACGCGGCGTGGCGAGGCCGATCGTGATGCTGTCAGCCAATATCGGTGACGACGCCGTGCTTGGCCATGGCGATGATAGCCATAATGCGACATTGTCCAAACCTCTGGATCTGAAGCGGCTTTACGACGTGCTTGCCGCGCAGCTGGGGCTCCACTGGATCCGCGGCGATCCGCCCTTGCCCAAGACGGCAGAAGCGGAACTGAGTGTTGCGGTTCCGGACCCGCAGATCCTGCAGGCGCTGATCGAACTTGGCGAGATCGGCTATGTCCGGGGCATTCGCGACCGCCTCGCCGCAGTTGAGGCAGATGAACCGGCGCTGAAAGCCTTCAGTGCTGAAGCCAGCGCCTATATCGACGTGTTCGACCTTGACGGTTTTCGAAAATTCCTAAAGCAACATCTGGACGAATTGAACGACGCGAAACAGGGGGTGGAGCGCGATCATGGCTGAGGCCGTAAGAGCCCGTGACATTGTATTGCTGGTGGACGATAGTCCCGAAACGCTTTCCTTCCTGACGGAAGCGCTGGAGGAAAGCGGCTATTCGGTGCTGATCGCTACCTCGGGCGCAAACGCACTTTCCATTGTCGAAAAGCTCTCACCCGATATCGTTCTGATGGATGCGGTGATGCCGAAGATGGACGGGTTCGAGACCTGCCGGCGGCTGAAGGCCGGCCCTGCCCACACGATCCCGGTGATTTTCATGACTGGGCTATCGGAGACGGAGCATATCGTCCATGCGCTGGAATCAGGTGGCGTCGATTATCTGACCAAGCCGATCAATATCGACGAATTACGCGCGCGCATCCGCGTCCATCTTTCCAATGCCCGCTCCACCCAGAGTGCGCGGATCGCCCTCGACGCGGCTGGCCGCCATCTGATGGCAACCAATGGCGCGGGACGCCCGCTCTGGCTGACGCCGCAGGCAAGCCGGCTTATCCATGACGCGATCGGTGGTGATATCGATGTCGCCTGGCTCACATCCGAGGTCGGGGCAATCCTGAAAGCCCGTCGCCACGAGGCTGCGGCAGGAGCGGCTGCCCCGCTTCTGCCCATCGCACGCGATGGCAAGAAACTGTTTCAGCTGGCGCTTCTCGAACGGATCAATGCCGATGAGCTTCTGTTCCGGATCACACCGGCCAACCCGGTTGCCGATGACGAGGTGCTGCGGCAGACTTTTCCGCTGACGGTGCGCGAATCCGAAGTGCTGCTGTGGATCGCCAAGGGCAAGGCCAATCGCGATATTGCCGATATTCTCGGCCTTTCAGCCCGCACCGTGAACAAACATCTGGAACAGATCTATGTGAAGCTCGGCGTGGAAAACCGCGCCTCCGCCGCGGTCAAGGCCGCCTATGTTCTGCATGACCTGTAACGAAAACGGGCCGCCTCAGGCGACCCGTCAGACTGTTGCGAAAACGTTCCAAACCCCACTGGCGTCATATCTGTGCCTGGCACAGATATCCAGCTGCAATGCGTCTGCACGGCGAAAGACTCTTATAATCCAATGCCCTTATGCGCCTGGATCCCCGTGACGAGCACGGGGATGACGACGGAGGGGGCCTCACCCCAAACAGGCAATCTGAATGACTGTGTCAGCAATCTCACGGGCCGCCTCAGGCGACCCGACATTTCCGTCAGCCGCAATGGAAGCGTCACTCACCCAGACCGTCGAACAGTGCCGTCGAGAGATAGCGTTCGGCAAAGGACGGGATGATGATGACGATGTTCTTGCCTTCATTTTCCGGGCGCTTGCCAAGCTCAATGGCAGCCGTCAGCGCCGCACCGGAGGAAATGCCGACCGGAACGCCCTCGATGCGGGCGACATTGCGGGCATTTTCAAAGGCATCTTCGTTGGAAACCGTAATGATCTCGTCATAGACCTTGGTGTCCAGCACGCCCGGCACGAACCCGGCGCCAATGCCCTGGATCTTGTGCGGCGACGGCGCGCCACCGGACAGAACCGGCGAGGCCGTCGGCTCAACCGCGACGACCCGGACCGAGGGTTTCTTTTCCTTCAGCACCTGGCCGACACCGGTAATGGTGCCGCCCGTGCCGATCCCGGCAACGAAGATGTCAACCGCGCCATCGGTGTCATTCCAGATCTCTTCCGCCGTCGTCTTGCGATGGGCCGCCGGATTGGCCGGGTTTTCAAACTGCTGCGGGATGATCGCATCCGGCAGATCGGCCACCAGTTCTTCAGCCTTGGCGATCGCGCCCTTCATGCCCTTGGCAGGCTCGGTCAGAACCAGCTCGGCGCCAAGCAGGGCGACCATCTTGCGACGCTCGATCGACATGGATTCCGGCATGGTCAGGATCAGGCGGTAACCCTTGGCCGCGGCGGCAAAGGCAAGCGCAATGCCGGTATTGCCAGAGGTCGGCTCGACCAGAACCGTCTTGCCGGGCGTGATCTTGCCCTCGGCTTCCAGCGCTTCGATCATCGCAACGCCGATACGGTCCTTGACCGATGCAATCGGGTTGAAAAATTCGAGCTTGGCCAGAAGATTGGCCTTCACGCCCTTCTCTTTGGCCAGCTTGTCGAGCCGGACCAGCGGCGTATCGCCAATCGTTTCAAGGATTGAGGAATAGATTTTCCCGCGACCAGGTTTGCCGTTCTGTTCCATGGATGATGCTCCCTAGTGAACTTTCTCCTTAGTTAGGGTTCAGGAGCGGACAATTCGAGGTATGAAACAGATCAGCCAGCAGGGCCGCAGGAATTTGATACTCATTTTCTTTGATAGTGAGCAAATTCATTCCTGAAACCTTTCGAAGCTGGCCATCCCCCGCAAAATTTGATGATAGTCAATCAGCTTTGGCCAGCTTGTTTGCCGCCCGACCGTGCAGCCGAAAACGTGCCGGGATAAGCGGCCAGCCAAATGTTGTGGCAGCCGCGCTGATGAAAATCAGGGCAGCGCCAAGCATCTGCGGAGCGCTGAAGACATGTCCGAAAACCAAAGCGTCGGCGATGATCGCCACCACCGGGTAGACGAAGGACAATGCGCCGCTGATGACGGTTGGCAACTTCTGAAAACCAGCATAAAGCAGGACATAGACAAGGCCCGTATGGATGATGCCAAGCGCAGCCACCGAGCCCCAGGACAGCATTGTCTGCGGCCAGACAGTCCAGCTGACAAAGGGCAGCAGGAGCAATGCCGAGAGCCCCATATGAACCAGCGCGATCAGATGCGGCGGTACCCCCTTCAGCGCCTTGGTGAAAATCGCCGAAAGCGCATAGAAAAAGGCCGAGACAAACGCAAAGCCAACCCCGATCAGATAGGTTTGAGATACGGCAGCGCCGGTAAAGGGGCCGCCGGTGATCACCACCACGCCGGCAAAGCCCGCTGCAAGCCATATAATCCGGCTTGCCGTCAGCCGCTCGCCGAGAAACAGCGCGCCGAGAATGACCATCATGAAGGGCTGGGTATTGTAAACTGTCGCCGTTACCGAAATCGGCGCACGGGCATAGGCGGCAAAGAGAAACAGCCAGTTTCCCAGAATGGCGAGGCCGCCAAGCATCATGAAGACGATGCGCCGACGATCAAGCCCAGCCATAGTGAGATAACCCAGCCGTGCACAGACCCCGAACAGGATTGTGCCGCCCAGAATGCAGCGCCAGAAAACGATACTGACCACTGGAAGATGCGCGAAAACGACGAATAGGCCGACCGTACCGGCGGTCGCCATAGCCACCAGCATCTGCATGGCTCCGGTTCGTTCTGACGGGCTCATATATGTTCTCCGTTGAGTGAGACCCTCAGATTATTTGAATGCCAAACAATTTTAAACGGACTATATTAGGTCTAAAATACCACTTAATTACGATTGTTCGGAAAATTAATGTCTTCACCTAATCGTACTACAGCGCTCGACGAGACGGATAGCAAGCTGCTGGCAGCTCTTGCCGGCAATGCGCGGCTGTCGCTGAAGGAGCTAGCGGCCCTTGCCGGCCTTTCCTCGCCCAGCGCTGCCGAGCGGATCCGAAGGCTTGAAGAGCGCGGCATCATTAGTGGCTATGCCGCCGAGATTGATCTTGCGGCCGTCGGTTATCCTATGGAAGCCTTCGTTCGGGTAAAGCCGCTTCCGGGAATGCTGCATATCATCCAGAGCCTGATCGAGGCCATGCCGCTGGTGATCGAATGCGACAAGGTGACAGGTGACGACTGTTTCTTCATCCGGCTTGTCTTCCGCTCGATGCAGGAACTTGACGATATGCTCGACCCGCTGATCGAAAAGGCGGCGACCAGCACCTCGATCATCAAGTCCAGCCCGGTCAAACGACGGCTTCCACCGCTGTGACCGCGCTCAGAACAAAATCTTGAGCGCAACGGCAATCCCGATGCCGCCAGCGACGATCACTGTCATGGTGAGCCCACCGAGCAGGCGGCCATAGGTCGGCGTGCCGCTTGAAATGGCAAGCACCATTTTGGTGACGAGATTTGCGGTCACCGCCAGCAAGATCGCCAGCGAAGCCGTTTCGATCGGAACAGAATTTCCGGCCAGATGCGCGGTTGAAAGCGTGATCGCATCCAGATCGGGAATACCCGAAACGAGTGCGATGATGATGATGCTGGAGGGGCCAAGAAACTGCACCAGTAGCTTGGAGATGAAACCGATGGCGCCAAGCAATGCGCCAAAGCGCAGCACCATCCCCAGCTCGAACGGGTTTTTGAGCTCCAGCTCATGTCCGCCGCCAGACGCTGACTTTCGGGCATTGAGCAAAAGCCCCGCAACGACAAAGATGACGAGACCCGGCGCAAGGCCTGAGGCAAGAGGTGCCGCCAGAACCGGGTCGACCGCCACCGCGATGATGAAGCAGCGCACCAGCGACAGCCCACCCGCAAGCGCAGCCGCACCCGCAAGCTGGCGCGACAGCCCGGTCTCACTCATGGATATCCGGGCGAAGGAAAGCGTTGTCGCCGTTGACGAGACGACGCCTCCTGCGGCACCGGCGAAGAGAATCCCGCGATCCGGCCCGCCAACCCGCATCGCCACGTAGCCCGCATAGGAAAGCGCCGCGATCATCACTGTCATCAGCCAGACGGTGAATGGATTGAAGGCGCCCCAGGGGTCCACCGGGTGATCAGGCAGAAGCGGCAGCGCTACGAAGGTCATGGCGAGCAGGACCAGCGCCGAACGCAATTCCGTCCAGGTCATGGCGCGCAGAAAGCCATGCAGGCTGTGCCGCGCCGCCAGGAAGCCTGTGGTGACCACCGCCCCGGCAGCGGCGATGCGCATATCACCGGTCACCGACACCACGCCAAGCGCAAAGACGATCAGCGCCGCCACCACGCCGGTGACGCTGAAATCATTGCGTGGCGTGGCCGCACGATAGGAAAAGACGACGAAAGCCAGAACAAAGCCCGCCAGCAGCATGGCCGGCAAAACCGGGCCGGTAATGCCCTGAAGATAGCCGGAAACGCCGCCTAAAAAACCGGACAGCGCGAAGGTGCGGATGCCCGCTGCCCGCCCGCCCGCCGGCAGCTCACGCTCCTGCCAGCCGCGTTCCATGCCAACCAGAGCACCAATCGCCAGTGCCAGTCCAAGCCGCTCGAATATCTCGATCATCTCCATGGCCGCACCTCCCGCAGACATGTCACGCTACTACAAAGACCGGAACTTCAAAATCATGCCTTGGCCTGAAACGTCTTACACATTCGGCCTTGTTGCAAAAATATACAGCCAGTCGACCTTTTCGCCGCCATAACCGCCGCCGGCCCGCGCTTCGATCCGAATGTCGCGAAAACCCGCCGCCTGATACTGCATCAATAACGCGTCCCGTTCGGGATAATTGTAATAGCGCCCATAAGCGTCAAACCCTTCGGGTTTGCCCGTCTTGTAGCTGGCATAAAACAATCCGCCCGCCCGCATGGCGGTGAAGATACGCATAAAGACACCCGCCAGCCGATCCCGCGGGACATGGAGAAGGCAGGCATTGGCCCAGATGCCGTCATAACAAGCAGCATCTTCCAGCGCCTCGAACGGTATGAGGCGCACCGGCCGGCCAAGCCGAGCCTCGGCCTCGCGGACCATTTCAGGGGAACCATCGCTGGGCGTGACGTCAAATCCCGCCGCCAGCATGAAGGCGCTGTCGAAACCCGCACCGCAGCCAAGCTCAAGGATGCTGGCGCCCGGCGGCAGCGCTTTGAGAAAACCGCTCAGGCGTTCAGCGTTTGAAACGCGAGAGGCCCCCGCATAGACGGAGGCCTCTTTGTTGTAGAAATCAAAGGTGCGGTCTTCGCTCACCCGTCAGACCCCGGTGGAGCCGAAGCCGCCGGAACCGCGCAGCGTATCGGTGACGTCGCTGACAAGCGCGATTTTCAGCTGGGTGACCGGTGCAATCACGATCTGGGCAATACGCATGCCGCGTTCGATAACGAAATCGGCGTCACCGTGATTGATCAGGATGACCTTGACCTCACCGCGATAATCACTGTCGATCGTGCCGGGACTGTTGAGGCAGGTAATGCCGTTCTTGATCGCAAGGCCCGAGCGCGGGCGAACCTGCGCCTCAAAGCCTTCCGGGATTTCAAAGACGAAGCCGGTCGGCACCAGCGCGCGTTTTCCCGGCGCCAGCGTCAGCGGTTCATCAATCGCGGCACGGATATCCATGCCTGCCGAGCCCGCAGTTTCATAAGCGGGCGGCTCAATGCCTTTGGCATTGTCCAGGCGTTTCAGCTTCAGGGCGGGTAAATCATCAAGCATCTTGTTCATGGATTTTACTCTTGCCATCACGAAGTCACGGGTCAATTGCATATGCGGGCCGAAATCGTTAGATATGCGGCCAATTAACAGGATTTTGTCAAAATGCCCGAAACGCTTGCCGAAGCGGTCGCACGCCGCCGTACCTTTGCCATCATCTCCCACCCGGACGCCGGTAAGACCACGCTGACGGAAAAGCTGCTTCTGTTCGGCGGCGCCATTCAGCTGGCCGGTGAGGTCAAGGCGAAGAAGGACCGGATCCAGACCCGCTCTGACTGGATGAAGATCGAGCGCGAGCGCGGCATTTCGGTCGTCACATCGGTCATGACCTTCGAATATGAGGACACGGTCTTCAACCTGCTCGACACACCCGGCCATGAAGACTTCGCCGATGACACCTATCGCACGCTGACGGCGGTGGATGCCGCCATCATGGTGATTGACGCGGCCAAGGGTATCGAGCCCAGAACGTTGAAGCTGTTCGAAGTCTGCCGGCTGCGCGATATCCCGATCATCACCTTCGTCAACAAGATGGACCGCGAAGCGCGCGACACCTACGAAATCCTCGACGAGGTGGCGCAGAAACTGGCGCTTGATACTGTGCCGATGACCTGGCCGATCGGTCAGGGCAAGAGTTTCTGCGGCACCTATCACCTCAAGGACAGCGCCATTCGCGGCGGTGATGCCGAACGCGAACTGACCAAGGTGAACGGCCCGCGCGTGGTTGCCGACCGCCTGCCGGAACATGAGCGCGAAGACTGGGCGGATGGCGCGGAACTGGCCGTGGAAGGCTTCCCGGCCTTTGATCGCCAGTCCTTCCTTGAGGGGCACATGACGCCGGTCTATTTCGGTTCGGCGCTGCGCAATTACGGCGTCCGCGACCTCATTCACGCGCTGTCCGATTTTGGCCCGCCGCCCCGCGCCCAGGTGGCCGACACACGTATGGTGGAAGCAACCGACCCGAAGATGAGCGCCTTCGTGTTCAAGATCCAGGCCAATATGGATCCGAACCACCGCGACCGCATCGCCTTTGTCCGTGTGTGCTCCGGCACGCTGACACGCGGCATGAAGGCCCGGCTGTCGCGCACGGGTAAGCAGATGGGGCTGACGGCCCCGCAATTCTTCTTTGCCTCGCAGCGCCAGCTGGCCGATACCGCTTTTGCTGGCGATGTCGTCGGCATTCCCAACCATGGCGCACTCAGGATCGGCGATACGCTGACCGAGGGCGAGGCACTCGTGTTTCAGGGTGTGCCGAACTTCGCTCCGGAAATCCTGCGCCGCGTGCGCCTTGAAGATGCGATGAAGGCCAAGAAGCTGAAGGAAGCCCTGCAGCAGATGGCCGAGGAAGGCGTGGTGCAATTGTTCAACCCCGAAGATGGCTCGCCGGCAATCGTCGGCGTCGTCGGTGCGCTGCAGCTCGATGTTCTGAAAGAGCGGCTGAAGGCGGAATATGGCCTCCCGGTTTCCTTCGAAATGTCGCGCTTTTCGGTGTGCCGCTGGATTTCAGCGGAGAAAGTGATGGATCTGGACAAGTTCATCTCCTCCCATCGCGGCGATATCGCCCGCGATCTCGACGGTGATCCCGTGTTTCTGGCCCAGGACGGTTTCTCGCTGAATTACGAGGCTGAGCGCGCACCGGCCATCAAGATGATCGCCATCAAGGAATATCAGCAGGCCAAGGCCGCCTGACGGAAGGATGACAGCATGACGGGTGAGGTAATCGGCATTTGCGGCACCGGCCGCATGGGTTCGGCCATGGCAAGACGGCTTGCCGCAAACGGCTTCAGCGTCGTCTTGTGGAACCGCTCCGGCGTACCGGATGCACTGGCCGCCGAAACCGGCAGCACGGTTGCCCGCTCGCTCACCGTCATGGCGCGCGAGGCCGATATCATCATCACCTCGCTGATCAATGACGCGGCGGTGAAAGGCGTGCTGGACACGCTGACCGCCACTTCGCTGCCCGGCAAGCTGGTGGTGGAAACCTCCACCGTCAGCCCGACCGTGCTGCGCGACGCCTCGGCCGCCATCAAGGCCAAGGGCGGCACCGCCATCGACGCGCCGATCTCCGGTGGACCGGAACTGATCGCGGCAGGCAAGGCCGGGCTTTATATCGGCGGCGCGAAGATCGATTTCGACCGGTTTTTGGCCGTCGCCGAAACACTCTCCGACCGCATCCATCACACCGGATCACTTGGCACGGGCGCCGCCGCCAAGATCGTCAACAACATGATGCTCTGCGGCTATTGGGAAGTGCTGAAGGAAGCGATGATGACGGGCAAGAAAGCCGGTCTCAGCGTGGAAAAGATGCTGGACATTCTCGTGACCAGCCCGTCGGGTTCACCGGCGCTGAAGGGCCGCACACCGCGTATTCTCGGCCAGGACACATCCGTCGGCTTCCCCGTTACCGGCGCCCTGAAAGATGCCACCCTGTTTGCCGCGGTCGCCGACAGTCTCGGCATCGACACCCCGGCCATCGATGCCGCGCGCAAAAGCTATGCCGATTGCCTTGAGGCAGGCCATGGCGATGAAGATCTCTCGGCGATGGTGCGCACCGCCCTCTCCGGCGATTGAAATTCATCGGCCACGCGCCTACATTCCAAAGACTGGAATGTTGGAGTCTGCGTCATGAATATCGGCACTGCTGCGGAACGTTCGGGTCTGCCGGCCAAAACCATCCGCTATTATGAGGATATCGGCCTTGTCGTCGCCGACAGGGCTGAAAACGGCTATCGCGACTATTCCCAGTCCCATGTCCAGCGGCTTGGCTTCATCCACCGCGCCCGCGATCTCGGTTTTTCCGTGGAAGAATGCCGCCAGCTGCTCTCACTTTATGACGATGACGGCCGTGAAAGCGCCGAGGTGAAACGCCTGGCGCTGAGCAAGATTACCGAGATCGAGGAAAAGCTTGCCAAGCTTCAAAGCCTGAAGGCCACGCTCAGACATCTCGCTGACCATTGCCATGGCGACAACCGTCCCGACTGCCCGATCCTGGATGAGCTTTCGGGCTGCCCCTCCTGCGCGTCGGCGCAATAGCAGCGCTTATCGGGTCGGCACCGGTTCATCGCCGCGATAATCATAAAAGCCGCGACCGGATTTGCGGCCGAGCCAGCCGGCATCGACATATTTGACTAGCAGCGGACAGGGACGGTATTTGCCATCAGACAGGCCTTCGTAAAGGTTCTGCATGATGGCAAGGCAGGTATCAAGGCCGATAAAGTCAGCGAGTTCCAACGGCCCCATGGGGTGGCGCGCGCCGAGTTTCATCGCTGTATCGATGGAATCAACCGAACCGACACCTTCATAAAGGACATAGATCGCCTCGTTGATCATCGGCAGCAGAATGCGGTTGACGATGAAGGCGGGAAAATCCTCAGACACGGTCGGGGTCTTGCCAAGCGAGGTGACAAAGGCCTTGGCGGCCTCATAGGTCGCCTCATCGGTGGCAATGCCGCGCACCAGCTCCACCAGATCCATCACCGGCGCCGGATTCATGAAATGCACCCCCATGAAGCGTTCCGGCCGATCCGTGACAGCGGCGAGACGCGTGATCGAAAAGGTGGATGTATTGGTTGCCATAAGCGCGTCCGGCTTCAGGATCGGGCAGATCTTCTGCCACAGCTTGCGCTTGGCATCCTCTTCCTCGGTAATCGCCTCAAGCACGAGGTCGCAGGATGCGAGATCCTGAAGATCAACGGAACCGGTGATCCTTGACAGGGCCTTCTTGCGATCGTCATCAGACAGCTTGCCGCTTGTCACCTGTCGCGCAAGATTGCCGTTGA
This sequence comes from Martelella alba, assembly GCF_006516955.1. Classification (GTDB taxonomy): domain Bacteria; phylum Pseudomonadota; class Alphaproteobacteria; order Rhizobiales; family Rhizobiaceae; genus Martelella; species Martelella alba. The sequence continues at coordinate 11,003 of NZ_VHLG01000003.1, read as the reverse complement.
TCGTCGCCAGCCCGCGCTCGATCTGCTCCATGTCTCGATCAATCAGCTGCACGTCATAGCCAGCCGCAGCACAAACATGGGCAACGCCGCATCCCATTGAACCCGCGCCGATAACACCGATGCGCTTGATTGCCTCGACCATCACCCGTTTCCCTGCCCATATGATTACTGTTCATTTTCCGGCAACAAACCTTTCTTGAAAGGCTCACAGCTGTCGGTCAGTGATAGTCGTTCGCTCGCCGCTTTTCCAGTCCCTGCGGCCAGATCCACCCTCCCCGGGCTCCATCCAGCCGGGATAATCAGGCCCAATCCGCGCAAAACCCTTCCAAAGACCGGACGAGATCAAAGACAGACCTGTTGCTCGGCCGTCTTTTGGGCTAGGCCATCAGCAACAGGTTTTGAAGGTTTGAATTTCTGATCATGACACAGCGACGTATTGCGATTTTCGGTGCAACCGGATCCATCGGCATCAACACACTCGACGTTATCGATCAGCTCGGCGGCGCAGAGCGCTTTGAAGTCACAGCCATCACCGGCCACTCCAACATTGATACGCTTGCAGCCTCAGCCATCACACATCGCGCCAGAGCCGCCGTCACTGCAGATCCTGAACGCTATGCAGCGCTGAAAGAGGCACTTTCCGGCAGCGCCGTCACCGCCATGGCCGGTGAAACCGGCCTGATGGAGGCTGCCGCCATGGATAATGATATCGTCATGGCCGCCATTGTCGGCACCGCCGGCCTGAAGCCCGCCCTTGCCGCAGCAAAGGCCGGCGCCGATATCGCCCTTGCCAACAAGGAATGCCTCGTTTCGGCCGGACCGCTGTTCATGCAGGCGGTTGCCGATGGCGGCGGCAGGCTCTTGCCTGTCGACAGCGAGCATTCCGCCATCTTCCAGGTACTGGAGGAGAACCAGCGCAAGGCACTGGAGCGGGTCATCATCACCGCATCGGGCGGGCCATTCCGCACGAAAAGCCTTGCCGAAATGCGCAATGTCGATGCGGCAACGGCACGGGCGCATCCGAACTGGTCGATGGGGCTCAAAATTTCCATCGACAGCGCCTCCATGTTCAACAAGGCGCTGGAAATGATCGAGGCGATGCATCTGTTCCGCCTGCGGCCGGATCAGGTCGAGGTGATCGTTCACCCGCAATCGATCATCCATTCCATGGTCGGCTATGCGGACGGCTCGGTGCTGGCCCAGCTCGGCAGCCCCGACATGCGCACTGCCATCGGCTATGCGCTGGCCTATCCCGCCCGCCCGTCGCTCTCGGTCGAACGGCTGGATTTCGCGCGGCTGGCCCGGCTTGATTTCGAAGCACCGGACGAGACGCGCTTCCCCGCGCTGCGCCTCGCCCGCACCGCCATGGAACGCGGCGGATTGCAGGGCGCCGTGCTGAACGCGGCCAAGGAAGTCGCGCTTGAAGCCTTTATCGCCGGTCGCTGCGGCTTTCTTGAAATGGCCGAAATCACCGGGAAGGTGATGAACGCAATGCAGGCTCTTCCCGCAGCCGCTTCGATCGAGGATATCTATGCCGCCGATGCCGAGGCGCGTCGCCGCGCCGCAGACCACCTCAAAGCTCAGGCGGAGTAAAAGGCCTTCCAGATATCATCCGGGAAAGCGCCATTGCAGCCTTCCATCGCCGTATTGGTCATGATGACGCCGACCGTACCGCTACTCGGATCAATCGACCAGCAATTGCCGTAGACCCCGCCCCAGGTTACCGCTCCGGTGGGCAGGTTCTTACCGTTTGCCTCTGCATCGCTCACCACCGAGCCGATAAAACCGAACCCGGTGCCCGGTCCGACGGCTTCCGGCGCAATCTGGTTCTGCAATGCCGACCGGGCCGTTTCCGCTTTCAGCAGCGTCGAAGACGGCAAGACATAGCTTGAGAGCAGGCTCAGCAGATCACCGGCCGTGCCCGCCATCCCCGCACCGCCGGACTGGAAGGCTTTCGGATTGAAGATCCGCCCCGGTGAAAAGCCATGGACCTGACCATAACGATCGGCAACACTATGCAGGCGGCGCATTTTCACGGGCTCCGGCTTGTGATCGGCATAGGGCGTTGCAAGGCGGGTCTCATCTGTCACCGAAAAGCGCGTATCTGTCATGCCAAGCGGACCGATGACATATTTCACCACCGCCGCTTCCAGCGTTGCCCCGGTGGTGTGAGCAATCAACGCGCCGAGAATATCGATTGCCACCGAATAGGCCCAGGCAGAACCGGGCGCGAAATTGAGCGGCACATCGTTCAGCCGGGCGAAATTTTCCTCAAAGCCAAGATCAGTATCCGTCAACCCGCTATTGGCCGCCTCGCCCTTGGGCAGAACCGCAGCGCCACCTGTGTAATCAAGACCCGATGTATGCGTCAGAAGATGACGGATGCGGATATCAGCCTGCTGCCCGTCGGGCCCTTTCGGGTGAAACCACGGCAGACGATCCGACACTTTGTCATCCAGGGCGAAAAGTCCGGCATCGATCATGGCAAGCGCGGCGGTGGCAACAACCGGTTTGGTGACGGATGCCAGCCGGTAGATCGTATCAAGCGCTACGGGCCGCTCTGTCTCACGATCGGCAAAGCCTGCGGCGCGCCGAAACAGCAGCTCACCGCCACGCGCAAAAAGGATCGTCGCCCCGACAATGCGCTTCTGTGCGATCGCGTCATCGATCACCGCATTTACCCGCGCCTCAAAACACATGAAGGTCACTCCGTGAAATATGCCAATAGAATCAGTTCGGTTTGATTCTAGCAAAGCAGTCAAGAGCCAGACCTGCAATCACAGGCCTTCGACAGAGGCGGAGGTCTGCAACGCTGTGCCTGAACCACTAGAACCCATCGGCATTCAGGATTGAGCTAAACCGCTATCGCGGTGACTGGGGCTGGCTTTAAACGGAAGCCCCTGACAGATTGGATAGTGTAGTTGCAACCCAACCTTCAGACAGGAGTTGCGATGGCCGATATGATCCAAGACGCGCTGGGTGAGCGGTTGATGCTGGGCGAACTTCTCAAACAGGATCATCGCCAGTGCCTCCGTGTCGATGTCGCTATCCACGCGGACACGACGACCGCGGCCCAGATCAATCGTGACATCGCTGCGTTTCCGGCGAGGATGCGATGAGGCCGGCGCTTCTGAGGCAGCAGGCGGGACTGCCGGTGCGGCCTCCGAAACGATCACGGGCACCAAGGTGCTCGATCCCAGCGTCGACGGCTCCTCGATCCGGCACAGTTCCTTGCGCCAACGAAAGAGCTGGCTCACGTGGATGCCGGCCGATCGCGCAATCTCGGAAAGAACCGCACCAGGCTCAAGGCAGGCGGCAACCAGCCGCTCCTTGTCCTCGCGTGACCAGCGCCGACGGCGCTCGACAGACGTGATCACTTCAATCGAATGTTTGGTCATAGGACTACTCCTAGTGTTTGCACTAGGACTTCCAATGTTCACGCCAGTCTCGCAAGACGGCCTTCACCGGAGGCTTACGAGAAATGAGCGCTTACATTCCAATCACCCAGAATGTCTTTCACGGTGACGACCGGGTGACGATGTTGACGATTTGAAGATTGGAATTGAGAAGCCAGAAACGGGCAAGGCCCGCTAACGCATTGCGTTAACGGGCCTTTATTGGTTGCGGGGGCAGGATTTGAACCTGCGGCCTTCAGGTTATGGTCCGAAGGACGACGAGCTACCATCGCCAGCGAAGATGAAGTCTTCGCGCCAGCGATCATCGCGTCTGGTTTTGGTGAGATTGGTTGCGGGGGCAGGATCTGATCACAACTTGCGCCCTGATGGCCGACCGGTGGGCCCGGCCGACGTCGGCGAAGTTACCAAGCAAGTAAAGATGGTGGCGGGGACATGCATCGATCTTAAGCGACTTTTTCAGGTAGCTGCGTAAACAAAAGTTTGCCACGGCTGGCTGTCTTATCGAGCTTTTTGAAGAGGACACGCAGGAGCGGACTCGCGCCTGTGGCTATCACGGATAGTATATTGGTGGCTTCCCGCGCGTTTTGAAGGCCAAGACGAAAGCTGAGTATTACTTTGGCAGACGTATCGCATCGCATAAAGACACGATAAGCAGCCTCACACCGTCCAAAGTAGGCTCTGGTCCTTTATAAGCCAACGACATCATAACTTTATTTTTCTGATAAATCAGATAATTAGCGATCCCGTAGCATGTCCACCATTGCGCGGAGCACTGGGGGCATATGGCGCCGGCCGGAATAGTAGAGACACAGGCCGGGATAAGGTCGCGTCCAATCGTCAAGAACCCTAACAAGCCGACCGCTGGCCAGATCTTCCGACACGTTCCACTCACTCAAATAGGCGACACCAAAACCTGCCCGAACCGCCTCAAGTGTCAGCAATGGTTCATCGAGAATGAGCTGCCCAACGCCATCCAAGTTGACCCGCTCGCCACGCCGTTCAAACTCCCAACGATAGAGCCCCCCATCCGGAAGCCGGGTTCTAAGGCAATGATGCTCCTTCAAATCCGCAGGTGTAGCAGGCGGCGGATGACGCCTGAAGTATTCAGGGGTCGCAACCACGGCAAATCTCTGCTCTGGCCCCAAAGGAATCGCAATCATATCCTTGGGAACTAGCTCAGCCAGTCTTATCCCCGCATCAAAGCCCGCCTCGATTACGTCGATAGGTTTCCCCTCGGTGACAAGATCAATTGTAACCTTCGGGTACTGTCGGAGAAACTCCAACAATATAGGCGTCATGATCTGTCGCGCCGCGCCGAGCGACGCATTGAGCCTCAGTGTGCCTTGAGGTTCGCCGCCAGTGTTCCCAGCATTTTCGACTGCAATCAAAAGGTTCCCAAGCGGCTCCTCTATCTCTTTGAGAAAAGCCTCTCCCGCCTCGGTCAGCGTCACGCTACGAGTGGTTCGGTGGAAGATCCGTACTCCCAATTGCTTCTCAAGCGCCGCTATGCAGTGGCTTAACGCCGAGCGCGACATGCCCAGATCAGTTGCAGCGGCACGAAATCCTTGGCGCTGCGCGACCGAGCGCACTGCACGAAGCTGTGCCAAATCGACCATGCAATTGTCCTAATTGTTTCACCATATCATGCGCGATTGTGCCACTTATCTGGGAACTGCAGCAAGCCTATCTGATTTGGCAACGGAAATTGGCCAAAAAAGATGGAGAAATCAGATGCAAAGAACTTGGCTTGTCACCGGAAGCTCGCGCGGACTTGGTCGTGCCTTGGCCGAAAAAATATTGGATGCGGGTGACAATCTTTTGGCGACCGCACGCAATCCGGCCGCTCTCGACGGCCTGAACACGGGGCGCCCCGGACAACTCGTCGCTACGAAGCTGGACGTAACAGAGCCGGAGCAGGCCGACGCGGCGGTTCGCCTTGCCATCGAGCACTTCGGTCGTCTGGACATGCTGGTGAACAATGCAGGCTTTGGTAACATCGGATCGGTCGAGGATACGTCGCTCGTGGACGTCCGGCGTGAGATCGAGACCAACCTCTTCGGCACCATCATCATGACGAAGGCTGCCATTCCCCATATGCGGGCGCAGCGGTCAGGCCACATCATTCAGCTTTCCTCGGTGGGTGGGCGCTTGGGCGCGCCGGGGCGATCGGCATATTCTGCCGCGAAATGGGGCGTGGAGGGCTTTTCCGAGGTCCTCAAGCGGGAAATGGAGTTGATAGGTGTCCGTGTCACGATCGTTGAGCCCGGTGGTTTTCGCACAGATTTCGCGGGCACTTCGACGACGATCAGAAACGGGCGCCCGGAATATGACGCCGAGGTCGGCGTAGCCGCCCGCATGCAGCACATTTATAATGGCAAGCAACCAGGCGATCCGAAGCGGGCCGCAGAGGTCATCTTTAGTATCCCTGGCATGGACAACCCTCCCCTGCGTTTAGCCTTGGGAACCGACGCAGTTGGCGCCATCGAAGCCGCAAACAAGGCGCGACGAGATGAACTTTTGAGTTGGCAGAATCTGAGCAGAACGACCGATTTTCCGTCAGACTAAACCGCCCCCGCATTTTGGCAAGCAAACTGTTTTGGGCATTTTCTCCTCTGGTCACCGCGTGTGACGTCCGTTCGGGATAGACAGATAGTGCGCGGAGCCTGAGCCCGTATCTGCCGCGAAAGCGTGACGGGCGGGGCCAAGACGTGTTTCGCTCATCCTTCGCCTCAAGAGTTGACACATCAACCAGTGCATCTTATGTTGACACATCAACCGAGAGGTCAATCATGCCCATAGCATCATCCAATTCCACAGCACTCATTACTGGCGGAAGCACCGGCATTGGCCTTGCTTTGGCGTCTCGGTTCTTGAGTGCAGGCAGCACCGTGATTGTCACGGGCCGATCGCAACAACGTCTTGACGAAGCAGCGGCGGCGCACCCCGGACTGCTGACGATCGCGAACGACATGAGCAGGGCTGAAGACCGTTCGGCCTTGGCGGCGCAACTGCACCGCGAACACCCCTTTCTGAACATAGTCATCAACAATGCCGGTATTCAGCGGCGGGTCGCGCTTGCAGAGGACGATGCCCCTTGGACCGAAAGACAGGCGGAAATTGACGTGCTCCTGTCTGGTCCGGTGCACCTGAACCATCTATTGGTGCCGCACCTCTTGGCAACCGGGCGCCCTTCGCTAGTCGCGAATGTCACCTCCGGCGGCGCCTATGTTCCGCAGCCCTTTGCTCCCGTTTATGCCGCCTGCAAGGCCGCGCTTCACAGCTATACCGTCACCCTGCGCCACGCGCTGCAGGGAACACCGTGTCGCGTGGTGGAAATCGCCCCGCCTGCCGTGCAAACCGCGCTGGCTGGTCCCGGGGCCAGCCATGGCGTGCCGCTCAATGATTTCGCTGATGCCATCTTCGCGCGCCTCACCGAAACCGAGGAGGATTTCATCGGCTATGGGATGACCGACAGCGAAGCATTTCACGCCGCTGCGGAACCCTATGCCGAGATGTTCAAAGGTTTCGCCGGCCGCTTCCCGGTCAAAACCTATGACTGAGCCCTCCGCCAATAGCCTCACGGACGAGGAACAGGCCCTTTGGCACGCAATCAAGATGCTGGGGGACGAGGCCTGCCAGGCGGTCGGGCGGGACATCACCGCACGCACTGCACTTTCCGGTGCGGATTTCGCGATCCTCTCGCGGCTGGACGAGTTGGGTGACGGCCGTCTGGCGCAGCGCGACCTGCTGGCCTCGCTTGGCTGGGACAAGAGCCGCGTTTCGCACCAGTTGCGCCGCATGGAAGAGCGCGGGCTGGTCACGCGCGACCAGATCGAGGGCGCGGCATGTGCGACTTTGACCGAGGCGGGCGCCCAAGCGCTCGCATTGACGCGTCCCGTGCATGCCGCCGCCATTCGCGAGCGGGCCCTGCAGCATGTGCGCCCCGAAGAGCGCGACGCGCTGATCGCCGTGGCCCGGCGCATCGCCGCCGCCGTCAAGAAGTGATTGGAAATGTAAAGACATGACCCCGACCTTATACCCGATCCACGTTGCTCAAAACGTGCTGGATGACATGGTGGCCCGCATTCGCGCCACACGATGGCCGGATGACCCCGGCAATAGCGATTGGTCCTATGGCGTCGAAGAAGGATATCTGAGATCCCTCGCCCGGGACTGGGTCGAAAGTTTCGATTGGCGCGCGGTCGAGGCACGGATCAATGCCTATGACAATTGGCGGGTCAAGATTGACGGTATTCCGATCCACTACCTGAGTATCCCCGGCAAAGGCCCTGCCCCAAAGCCGCTGATCTTGACCCACGGTTGGCCCTGGTCGTTCTGGGACATGGAACGCGTAATCGGCCCGCTGACCGACCCTGCTGCCCATGGCGGTGATCCCACCGAGGCGTTCGAGCTGATTATCCCATCCCTGCCCGGCTATGGCTTTTCCGGCACAGTCCCGCGTGCGGGCCTGACTTTCTGGCAGATCGCGGACCTATGGCACCGGCTGATGACCGATGTGCTGGGCTTCGAGCGCTATGCGGCCAGCGGCGGTGACTGGGGCGCGCTGATCGCCTCGCAACTGGGGCACAAATACGCCGAAAGCCTTTACGGCATTCACATCATGCACCCAATGCTGCTGGACCAGTTCGGCACACAGATGCCGTGGAACGTGGCGGCGCGGGCTTGGGATACGGGGGCCAAAGTCTCGCCCGCAGTCACCAAGTTCGCGGCGCATTTCGCAGTACACGTGCTTGACCCGCAGACCATGGCCTACGGGTTAAATGATTCCCCGGTTGGCCTGCTGGCCTGGCTGCTGGAACGTTGGCGGGCCTGGGGCGACACGCGCGACGGCGATGGCAAGGTGACAGGTGACCCCGAACGGGTCTTTTCCCGCGAACACATGCTGGCCAATGCGACGATCTACTGGGTCACGGGAACGGCAGGGTCCTCGATGCGTGCCTATGCGGACGCGGCACGCTACCCATGGGCGCCCTCGCACGACCGCCAACCCGTTGTGGAGGCACCGGTGGGCATCACCTTCCTGGGCGGAGAAAACCCTCCAGGCGTGAAGACCGAAGACCGCGCCGCGCTTTTCGCTTCTGGTCCCCGCGCTTCGTTCTTCAACACGGTCTACATGAATGCACATCCTCGTGGCGGCCATTTCGGATATTACGAAAATCCGGAAGCCGTCGTACAGGATCTACAGGAAGTGCTTCGGCAATGCGCTGGCAAACAGCCATGAGAACGGCGGCAGTTGCGTTCGAATCCACCGTCTTTTCCATAGGATCCGATTTTCCTCCAAACACTAAGTACGGCGAAGACAGAAAGACATGCCGAGGACAGAAGGCTGGCCATCAAACTTACGTTGAGAATGAACCCGATTGGGTGGCACGTGGCCTCTAATGATAGCCGGCCTTCGTCATCTATGCTATTTCGTGAAGGCGGCGGAACATGGAAGTTTTCGCAAGGCTGGCCTCGCACTTGGAATACAGGAATCAGCGATTAGCCGCCGTATCCGTGATTTGGAAGACGAGTTGGGCGCCTCGCTTTTCCATCGCAGGACGACCGGTGTGACACTGACCTTCGCAGGCCAACGTTTTCTGTCTCAGGCACGAATAGCTCTGCAGAGTGTGAGTGATGGCGCCAACGATGTTGCTGCTATTGGACGCTCAGAGAGCGGCCAAATTAAAATCGGAATATTCTCATCCCTCTCGTCCGGATTTCTTCGTGACTTACTCTATTCCTATAACAGATACCACAAAGGTGTGTCGATCGAGTTTATCAACGGAAACCCATCAGAACATGTTTCCTCGTTGCGTCAACTCAAGCTCGACATCGCATTTGTAACGGGAACTTCGGCATGGAGGGATTGCGATTCCGCGCACCTCTGGAGCGAACGTATATTTTTGGTCCTCCCTTCCGAGCATCCGCTCACACAAGCCGACGAAGTCGAATGGGCACAGGTAGTGGATGCGCATTTCATCGTAAGCAACGCTGCCCCAGGGCCGGAAATTCGTAATTACCTCGTGCGACGCCTCGCAGATTTCGGTCGTCACCCGGATATAGAAGCACAATATGTTGGCCGCGATAACCTAATGACGTTGGTCGCAATCGGCCGAGGGATAGCTATTGCGAGCGAAGCAACGACAGCTGCGTTGTTTCCAGGCGTGGTCTACCGGCCGATCCGGGGCGAAGTGCTGCCGTTCAGTGCGGTCTGGTCGCCATATAACGACAATCCCGCTAGTCGCCGTATGATCAGCATGGCGCGTCAGATGGCTAAGTCCCGCTTGGCGGCTGGGTCGCGGCCTGCTGAGAATCCTTTCCCGAGGTCCGGCGCGCCTTTGCAAAGCCGCGATCCGTCGCGATGAACCGCTCCAGCATGGGAACGATCAGACGAACTGGATCAGCGGCGGGCTGGCCGGCATCTCGAGCGAGGATATCCGCATAGACAGCCAAGTCGCGGTGCAGTCCGGCGGGCAGCTCCAGCGTAACCTTGACCGGCTTGTCGTCGGCGAGTGGTCCAAGTTTCAGTTTGGTCATGGTCAGCCTCCATAGGGTTCGAGGACAAGGTCGCGCGTTACCAGCACCCGCACGGGGAAGCCTGGTCGGATGGTCAACGTGGGCGCAATATTAAGTTGGCGCTGCACAATCTGACGACCGGTCTGGCTGATACTGTCGGAGGTGCCCTGGCGGAGCGCACGCTCGATCGTGCTCTCGTCGCTGGAAGAGCCCGCTTCCGCGCCGATGCTCAGGATTGTCGAAAGGACCGCAGCACCCTTGAACAACTCCCCCCAATGGTAGTCGACGCCATCTTCGAGGCCGGCAAAGCCCTGGCTGTCCGCACCGGGCTGGCGTTCCAGCACAATTGACCGGCCATTCGGGAAGATCAATCGGGTCCACACCAGAAGCACGCGGCGCTGACCGAAGCCGACGCCGTTGTCGTACTGGCCGATGACGCGCGTGCCCTGCAGCACGAGCAGGATTTGCCCCGTTGGGCTGTCATAGACATTCTCGGTCACCTGCGCGGTGATCTGTCCGGGCAGATCGGAGCGGATGCCGGAGATGAGGGCCGCCGGGATGACCGCGCCGGCCTGGAGGATATTGGCCGATGCAGGTGCCGCGACACGATCGGGCGAGACGGTGCGCTTGTCGGTTGCCTTGTCGAGGAAGGCCTGTTGCCGATCCTGCGCCGTGGGCGTTGTGGGCTGCGGCGCGAGGCCGAGGCTGTTAAGGTCCGGCGTCGCGCTGCCCGGCGCGATGGTGGTGGCGGTTGAGGCGCTGCCGGGCCTCACATCAGTCTGGGCGAAGAGCTTGGCCGTGCGGGCGGCCTCGATCTCCTGAAGGCGCCGGCGTTCTTCCTCGCTGACGCCCTGGTCAGGCGCAGCGACGGCCGGTGCCGGGACCGAATGCCCGCCGTTCTGCGCGCTGAGGATCGGACGGCCGAGATCGCCCGGCAGTGGTGGACCGAGCCTGGGGACGTCGCCATAGTTCTTCGGTGTCAACGGCGGAGTAAAATCCGGCCACGTGGCGGAGCAAAAGTCGGCCACTTGTGGCGTGCGCATGAGACCGCCGGGAGGGCGTAGCCCG
>NZ_VHLG01000042.1 GCF_006516955.1 Martelella alba | reverse complement strand
TTGTTAACAATGTAGGTTTCGAATTCGGCGGCGGATTTGCGCAAGGCCTTGAAGCTCGAGTAGTTGGTTTCGATCTCATCCAGTTCAACGACCAGATCTGAGATTATTGTCTGGCCGTCATGTGGATTGCCGTGCCAAAGGAAGCCTTTGATTTGGCGGAGCAGGCGGGAGATAACCTCAGCTTCTTCTGGATTGTTGTGAGCCAGCCCCTTCACATATTGCTGCATCACCGTGATGCGCATGGTGATATGAAACCAGTCGAGGATGTGTTCCGAGGCTGGCGCCATATGCCGGGCCATTTTGATGACTGTATCGCCGCCATCGGTCATGAATGTTACCATCTGGTTTTCCTGCCAGCCCTGATCTTTCAGCACTTCATGCAGCCACCGTTTCGGTTTGACATCATGGCTTTGAACGAGGCCCAGGTAGCGACTGGGCCGATCCGTCGGGATCGACTTGCCCACCGGCACCTCAAAATGCGACTGACCGACATCACGGGATCGAACATAACCGCCATCAATTCCGACCGTAATCGGTCCTTCCGGATTGGGGCGTTTTGCCCGCTGATGAGCGTTGGTGCTGATGACGCTGAAGCGCTCGTCAGCCAGATCGGCTTCCATTCGACCCGCCACCCGCCCCAAATATCGGCGGATACTGTCCGGACTGAGGTTTTTATCAACGGGCAAGACATCCTTCAGAAGGTCAGCTGTCACCCCGAAAAACACCAACGATGCCCATTTCGTTTCCAGCCAGAGCAGTTATGGGACAATGTGGACGGGCAGAAGCTCGGTTAGGGGACTGAAGGTCTTGGACGGTCCATCGTGGCATTGGCAATGGTAGAAACGGGGACGGTCGATACCGACGTCGCCGAAACCGAGCGGTATCTGACTTGTCGATGCGCTTTGCACCGCAGTTTTCGACCGCAGCACTGGCAATATGCGCGCTCGGCGCAAAAGGCTGCACACTGCGCGTCCACGATCTTTTGCTGGATATTCAGCAGAAGCGTCTTGCTTTCGTCAATGCTCAGTCCGATTTCGCCGATCGTTTCAAACCCTTTGGTGAGCTTACCTATCGTGTCGGTGCGGGTTGTGCCGTCCGGGGCGGTGACTGTGACCTTGATTTCAACATCCATGCTCGTACTTTCCTGCCAACTTTTTATGCCGTTCGTGCGCCTCAGTGCGTGAGGAGTACCCACAAACCCTGAAAGGCAGGCTACGACGCCCGCAGTGACGCCCACTTGAAATCCACTGCTTCTATTGCCTGAAGCTGGTTTCACAGGGCTGGTTCATGGATGAATTTGAGTATGAGGCTCGGACAGAAAAGCGAAGAGCCAAGGAACCTTCCAGACCTGCCTACCACATCTGCTGGTGCATTAACTTTCGATGGTCTCCGGCGCGAAAGCGCTTATTCACCTGTCCCCGTGAAAATGTTCCCTCAACAATAGGTGCCCGCGCGGCCATTTGTTCTATTGCGGCTTCGACATCATCAGACAGGACGTCAGATAAAGGGCGATCAGGCGTATTCGCGGCCGCGATATCGTCGATAAAATCAGCCATGACATTCATGTCCCTCCAGGCATCGTAACCACCAGCCTCATCCCGCCGTTCAAGGTAGGCATGCGGCCCGCCACAATCCTCCGGCGGGCAAGTCCCGGATCCGCCAGTGCAATTTGGGTAGGGTTTAACTGTAAGCGCTGTCTGCGCCCCACATTGCCGACGATAGGCGTCGTTGCGAATTGATACGCATCCGAAGAGAAGGAGTGCGTTTCGCAATGTTC
>NZ_VHLG01000041.1 GCF_006516955.1 Martelella alba | reverse complement strand
TATGGCACCGGGCTCGATTTCAGCTTTCTCTCCGCTGATGCCCTGGCGGAGGCAGAAGCGGCCGATGGCATTGCCCGCGGACGGATCGTCGTTGTCGTGGCGCTGGATGCCTATAATGTGATTGCCGATTATTCCAATCACTGTGGTGTCGCCAAATACTGGTGCGTGGCAGCGTCCGGTACGAATGTCTATTCGTCCATTCCGGTCAGCATGGGCTCTTACGCGCAGGAAAGCGGCACCTCCATGGCCGCGCCGAATGTTTCCGGCGCCATTGCCGTCCTGACCGAGGCCTATCCGACCTTCACCCCGGCAGAAATTGTCGAGATCCTGTTCATGACGGCGGAAGATCTGGGCGCGACCGGTGTCGATGATGTCTATGGCTGGGGCATGATCCGGCTTGACCGCGCGCTTTCCGTCGGTCCCGTCGGCATGCCGGAAGACGGCGTCTATACAGTCGGCACGGATGGTTCGGATACGACCTGGATCGTCTCCTTCGACAGCGATGCCAGTCTGGTAAAGGCCGGTGACGGGACGCTGGCCATTTCCAGCACGGCAAGCTTCGACGCCGGGACCACCGTTTCGGGCGGTCTTCTCGCCGTTGACGGCTCGCTGATAACACCGACACTGCTGATCGAGCAGGACGGAACCCTGGGCGGCAGCGGGCTCATCACCGGCAATGTCGATGTCGCCGGAACACTGTCGCCCGGCGATTCACCCGGCACGCTGACGGTCGCCGGCAATGTCACCCTGTCATCTTCGGCGACGATGGTGGTGGATATTGACGGCACGGGCACGCAGAACGGTGCAGGCAATTATGACCGCCTCGTCCTGACGGGAACGGGAGCGACATTCACCGCCAATGGTACGCTCAGCCCGACATTGCGCGGCATTTCCGGCGCGGCCAGCAATGATTTCTCGCCAACGCCGGGCGAATTATTCACCTTTGTCGAGGCGGCCGATGGTGCGGTCACGGGCAGTTTCACCGGGCTGACCCAGCCCGCCTCAGGACTTGCCGATGGAACACGGCTCGATGTTCTTTACTGGCCGGATGCCCTGTCGCTGGCGGCAACACCTGAGACCTATGCCGATCTCTCGGCCTTCGGCCTGTCGCTTTCCGGCAACGAGACAGCACTCGGAACGGCCATTGATGCGGCCCGGCCAGCCGCAGGCATTCGGCCTGTAGCGGCGGAGAATGATGCTTTCAACGTTCTCTATTCGGCAAGCACCGATCAGCTGGGCGCCGGATTGCCGAGCCTGACCGGACAGATCCATGCCGATATGGGCACGACCGCCGTCAGGGCGGTTGGCCGGTTTGCCGATACGATCGGACAACGGCAGTTCGGCCTCTCGGACGGCTGGCTTTCGGTCGGCGGCACGCCCTATGGCACGGGCCTTGCCTGGGCCAGTGGAACGGCAGCCTCCACCCAGATCGGCACGGCCGGCGGCGTGGAAGGCTATGACGCCAGAACCAATGACGGCACTTTCGGCATCGACTGGCGTTTCGGGCGCAATGCCTTCGGCCTTGCCGCATCCTATGAATATGCCGATGTTTCCTCGGATACCAACGGCTCGGGCAGCATCAATACCTATCAGGGGGCAGTCTACGGCACATTCGACATGGATGTGCTGGCGCTCGCTCTGCGCGGCGGGCTCAGCTATGGCGATCTGGCCACCAGCCGGGTGACGAGCCTTGGTGATTATGCAGCACGGGCAACGGCCAGCGGCCACGGCATGGGCGGCTTCATCGAGGCCAGTGCCTTCAAGGCATTCGAGGCTGACAGCATCACGCTGACACCGTCTGCCACGCTCGGCTATCG
>NZ_VHLG01000040.1 GCF_006516955.1 Martelella alba | reverse complement strand
GCGCCTCGTATTTCGCCTTCATCTGTTTGTTGAAGCGCATGGCGACGAGGGCGAGCATGTAGAGGGCGTCGCGCAGGAATTTTCGTCCACCCTGAATGAAGACCTTTCCACGCCATTGGCCCGATTGTCGGGTCATGGGCGCCAAACCCGCAAGGCTTGCGATTTGCTTTCGGCCAAGCATGCCGATCTCGGGGCATTCGATCAGGATCGTCGTCGCCGTCACCGGAGCGATGCCGGGAATGGAGGTGAGGATGTCGAGCTTTCTGGCCTTGCCGTCATCCGCGCGCAGGCGGGTTTCGATCTCGTCCTTGATTGCCGCGAGCTGGCGCTCGTTCTGGGCGATGCGAGCCTTTGAGTGCCGCTTCGTCAGGGCCAGTGTTTGCGTCTTGATGCGATTGAGCAGCCGTGTCCGGTCCTTGACGAGAGCGGTGCGCTCGATCTGCAACTCCTTGAGTTCATGGGTGTTCTCGTCCACTGGCCGGTCTGGCTGAAGGTCGAATGCATCCCCCATCTGAGCCAGTATGCGCGCATCAACGCGATCGGTCTTGGCGCGGCTGCCGCGTGCCAGGGCAAACCGGCGTGCCTGCAGCGGGTTGACCTTGACGAGCGGAAGACGGGAGGCGAGTGCGCATTCAAAGGCGCCATGATAGGGGTCGGTCGCCTCATAAACGATCCGGCTGACAGATGTATCGCCAAGCCATTGCCGCAGACCGAAAAAGCCTGCCGGCGTGTTGGTGAATGCCCGGTGCGCCTTGTCGCTCAGACGAAAGGCGTCGAGCCGGTCTTTTGAAATATCGATACCGATGCTATCGTTGATCATCTTCGCGTGTCCTATGCTTGTCATGCAGAGCCGAAAGCTGCTGCGTATCCGTTCAGGCCTCATGCGAAGACGGTGGCCGATCACACTCTAAAACGGTCCATGTTCCTTGCGGTTCATGACCAAGCCCCGACCGATCCGACCACCGCCACTGACCGCCGCGTGGAGGCGGCAGTCAGTGGCCTTTCTTCGCAGAAAAGCCGGAAAAATCATAAGACGAGCGTTTCCCTTTCATGTTGGATCATATCCGCATGATGTGAAGAAGTTGCGGGCTTCATGAGGCTCGACGAGGTCGATCAGTTTTCCGATCCTGTCCCAAAGGCCGTTCATTGTGCGCTCTGTCGTCTTGCGCAGAAGCGCTTTCAGCTTTGAGAATGCCTTTTCTATGGGATTGAAGTCTGGGCTGTATGGCGGCAGAAACAGCATTTGCGCACCGGCAACCTGGATCATAGCGCGCGCGGCCGGCCGCTTGTGACTGGAGAGATTGTCGAGGATGACGACATCGCCGGGCTTCAGGGTCGGGACGAGCACCTGGGCGACATAGGCCTCGAACCATTCCCCGTTGACCGGCCTGTCGATCACCATCGGCGCAACCATTCCTGTGCTGCGCAAGCCCGCCACCAGCGTCGTGGTCTTGCGGTGGCCGTGCGGAAAATCCATTCGCAGGCGCTCACCCTTCCTGCAGCGTCCATGCGTGCGCGCCATGTTCGTCGCGGTCCAGGTTTCGTCAATAAAGACGAGCTTTGCAGGATCAAGGTCCAGTTGATCGTCGAACCACTGCCGACGCTGTTCCAGGACGTCGGGACGGCTTTGCTCTACCGCGTGGCCAGTCTTTTTTGCGTATCTGGCCGTGCCGGACAAGAAACCGGTGCAAAGCTGATTTGCTGATCGTGACGCCCTGGGCACAAAGCGCATCGCGCAGTTCGAACAAGGTTCCGTCGCGGTGCTCGGCCAGCCATGCCATGATCGCTTCGCCATGGGCCTCTGTCTTGCGGGAATTTCGATCTCCGCCAAGAGGACCAGGGCGCACATTCCCCTGGCGAAGTTGCAGATCTCGCCACCGGCTGACGCTTGCGGCGCTCACGCCGAACCGTTCAGCAGCTTCTCGGTGGGTCGCTCCAGCGCAAACAGCAGCAAGAACGCGAATACGCAGATCGACAGAAAGGGCTTTTGACATATCCGCCGACCTCCATCGGCAGATAGTTTGAATCAGACGGCGCCTGATTTGCATAGCCACGGATTCGGTCCGTCAGGGAACCGCTCTAAACGTGGGACGCATGGGGAGCAGGTCACCGCCGATGCAGTTATGCTCGTAGTTCCAGACAGTGACCGGCTTGCCTTGGATGTACGCATTGCCTTCCTCGCGACTTTGATCAGATCGCGTTCGGTCAGGAAGCGCGCCTTCGTATGACGACCTCTAATCAGCGTACAACACCCGAATTGTTTGGATATGTGACACGAATCGCCGCCGATCTGACGACCGATACTGCAACAGGTTCGTCATTTTACACCGTGCGCATCACTGTACCGGAGGTCGAACTGGCCCGCCTTCAGGTGCTCTGCCCCCTTTAAACTGGACCAGATTTGGTTAGAGTTTTCCGGTGCATTTTCCCGGCTGGGAAATGAGCGGAAGACGATGAAGGCA
>NZ_VHLG01000039.1 GCF_006516955.1 Martelella alba | reverse complement strand
GTAAGCGCTGTCTGCGCCCCACATTGCCGACGATAGGCGTCGTTGCGAATTGATACGCATCCGAAGAGAAGGAGTGCGTTTCGCAATGTTCGCAAAGAATTCGTTTCTCACAGCGCTTGGTGTTGAATTCTTCGACTCCGGTCAGAGGCGCTGGCCGGGACACGTGAAGGCGCAGGCGGTAGCCGAGACGCTGGAGCCCGGGGCGACGGTGTCGGGTGTCGCTGAGCGCTATGAGATCATGCCGAGCCAGCTGACGGCGTGGCGACGGCTCGCCAAGGAAGGCAAGCTCGTGTTGCCTGCGGTCGAGATCGACGAGCCGGTTTTCGCGCCTCTTGTCATCCGCGATGAGATCGCGGCTGCCTCTGAGCCCGAACTGCCCTGCGCCGAGGCACCGCTCAGGATTGTACGGGGTTCGGTCGTCATCGAGCTCGCGCAGGATGCGCCTGTGTCCCGGATCGCCGAGATCGTCCACGCGCTTGAGGCCCATCCATGTTGATGCCCTCGCAGGGCGTTCGGATCCTGGTGACGACGAAGCCGGTGGACTTCCGGAAAGGCCATGACGGTCTCGCAGCCTTGGTCCAGTCGACGCTGGCCGAGGATCCATTCACCGGAACGGTCTTCGTGTTCCGCTCGAAGCGCGCCGACAGGTTGAAGATTTTGTTCTGGGACGGCAGCGGTTTGGTCATGGCTTACAAGCGGTTGGAGGAAAGCAGCTTCACCTGGCCGGCGGTCCGCGACGGGGCGATGACGTTGAATAGAGCACAGTTCGAGGCCATGTTCGCCGGCCTGGACTGGCGCCGGGTGCGGTCACTGGAGGTCCGCCGTCCGGCTGTGGCAGAGTGACTCACCGCGCTGAATAGCCGGACATCGGCACCCCGGGTGCGGTATAATCCGCCCATGTCCAGCGCCCCGCCTATCGACCTGTCCGCGATCCCCGAGAGCCAGCGCGCCGCTGTGCTGGCTCTCTTGCAGGAGAACGACGCGCTGAAGGACGCCAACCGGCGGCTGGAGCATCTCATTGCCGAGCTGAACCATGCCGTGCATGGCAAGCGGTCCGAGAAGCTGAGCGATGATGACCGGCAGCTGGCCTTTGAGGACTTGGAAACCGCCATCGCCGAGGTCGAGACCCGCAAGGAGCAGGCCGCGCCGTCCACCACGACGCCGCGCCGGTCACGGCAGCGCAACCTCGGCCATCTGCCTGCGGGCTTGCCACGCATCGAGCGTGTGATTGAGCCAGCCAGCCTCGATTGCCCTTGCGGCTGCGGCCGCATGCATCGGATTGGTGAGGACCGCACCGAGCGCCTCGACATCATCCCGGCGCAGCTTCGTGTGCTGGTCGACATCCGGCCGAAGTATGCCTGCCGTACCTGCTCGGATGGGCTCACCCAGGCGGTCGCCGCGCCTTGGCTGATCGAGGGTGGGCTGCCGACCGAGGGTGCCATCGCCCACGTGCTGGTGTCCAAGTTCGCGGACCACCTGCCGTTTTACCGGCAAAGCCAGATCCTTGCCCGCTCCGGCATCCAAGTCGATCGCAGCACCCTGGCGGACTGGGCCGGCATTGCGGCCTTCCACCTCGACCCCGTGGTCGATCGACTGACCGAGCACCTGAAGGGATCGACCAAGCTCTTCATGGACGAGACCACCGCCCCAGTACTCGACCCGGGCCGTGGCCGGACCAAGACCGGCTACCTCTGGGCGCTTGCCCGCGACGACCGCGGATGGGGCGGCGATGACCCGCCCGGTGTCGTCTTCACCTACCATCCCAGCCGCGCCGGCGCGCATGCCGAGCAGATCCTGCTGGGCTTCGACGGCATCCTCCAGCTCGACGGCTACACCGGTTATGATCGCCTGACGCGCCCGTCCCGAAAGGGTGGCGCACCGATCACGGTTGCCAACTGCTGGGCACACGCTCGCCGCAAGCTGAAAGAAATCTTCGACCGCGACGGCTCGGAAATCGCCGCTGATGGCCTGCGCCGCATCGCCGAACTCTACCGCATCGAGGCTGAGATCCGCGGCATGGGCCCCGGCCAGCGCCTGTCTGCCCGCCAAGCCCGGAGCGTGCCCCTCGTTGACGAGTTCGGCGACTGGCTGCAGGCACAGCGCCTGCGCGTCTCAGCCAAGTCGCGCCTTGGCGAGAAGCTGACCTACATCCACCGCCAGTGGGGCGGGCTGCAGACCTTCCTCCACGACGGCCGTGTCGAGATGGACTCCAATTCCATCGAGAACTTGATCCGTCCGATTGCCCTGACGCGAAAGAATGCGCTCTTCGCCGGCCACGACGAGGGCGGCCGCACCTGGGCCCGCATCGCCTCCCTGATCGCGACCGCGAAGATCAACGGCGTGGAGCCATTCGCTTATCTCAAAGCGACCCTGGAGGCGATCGCAGCTGGCCACCCGAACTCCAGGATCGATGAGCTCCTTCCCTGGAACTTCAGCAAGTCAACCTGATCTCCCATGGGGCGGAGACAGCGCTTACG
>NZ_VHLG01000038.1 GCF_006516955.1 Martelella alba | reverse complement strand
TGAGAGCGGCGGTGCAAAAGTCGGCTACGGAAGCGGCGGGATAGTCCTGCTGCGCCGGAGTAAAACCCGGCCACCTATTTACCCTTCTGTGACGACAGCAGGAGGGCGTGGGGATCTACACCGTGGAACTTTATCTGAGGGTTCGCCTGGCCGTCTCGGAAGGGATGAGCCGGCGTCAGGCTGCAAAGCATTTCAACATATCGCGCGACAGCGTGGCCAAGATGGTGGCCTATTCGACGCCGCCTGGTTATCAGCGGCAATCACCGATCCGGCGGCCGAAGCTGGATGCGTTTGTCTCGACTATCGAGCATTGGCTTGATGAGGATCTTAAGGTGCCGCGCAAGCAACGCCATACGGCCAAGCGGGTGTTCGACCGTCTGCGTGATGAGTGCGGGTTCACCGGCGGCTACACGATCATCAAGGATTATATGCGCGAGCGGGATCAGCGTCGCCAGGAAGTGTTTGTGCCTCTGTCGCATCCGGCCGGCCACGCGCAGGCCGATTTCGGCGAGGCGACGGTGGTGATTGGCGGCGTCGAGCAGAAGGCGCGCTTCTTCGTGCTCGATCTTCCGCATAGTGATGCTTGCTATGTCCGGGCCTATCCGGCGGCGGTGGCCGAGGCCTGGGTCGATGGCCACATCCATGCGTTTGCCTTCTTCGAGGCCGTGCCGCAATCGATCGTCTATGACAACGACCGTTGCTTGGTGGCAAAGATCCTGCCCGACGGCACACGCAAGCGGGCGACGTTGTTCAGCGGCTTCCTGTCTCATTACCTGATCCGGGATCGCTATGGCCGTCCGGGGAAGGGCAACGACAAGGGGAATGTCGAGGGTCTTGTCGGCTATGCCCGACGTAACTTCATGGTGCCGATCCCGCAGTTTCCGACGTGGGATGCCTTTAACGCCTTTCTGGAAGAGCAATGCCGCAAGCGTCAGCGCGACAGGCTGCGCGGCGAGAGCGAGACGATCGGCGAGCGGCTTCAGCGCGATCTGGCTGCCATGCGCCCCTTGCCGGCATCGCCTTTCGACGCCTGCGACCAGGCCAGCGCCATTGTGACGGCTCAATCGCTGGTGCGCTACAAGACGAACGACTATTCCGTGCCGGTCGCCTACGGCCACCAGGATGTTTGGGTTCGGGGCTATGTCAATGAGGTGGTGATCGGCTGCCGCGGCGAGATCATTGCTCGTCATCCCAGAAGCTGGGAACGGGAAGATGTCATCTTCGATCCCGTTCATTACCTGCCGCTGATCGAGCAGAAGATCAATTCTCTGGATCAGGCAGCTCCGTTGCAGGGCTGGGATCTGCCGGACGAGTTCGCGACGCTGCGCCGGCTGATGGAAGGCCGCATGGCCAAGCATGGCCGGCGGGAATACGTGCAGGTGCTCCGTCTTCTGGAGAGCTTCGACTTTGCGGACCTGCATGCGGCGGTGAAGCAGGCGATCCAGCTCGGCGCGATCGGCTTTGATGCAGTCAAGCATCTGATCCTGTGCCGGGTCGAGCACCGGCCACCGCGACTGGACCTGTCGATCTATCCCTACCTGCCGAGGGCGACGGTCGAGAAGACCTCAGCGAAAGCCTACATGCGCCTTTTGTCGTCTGATGCGGGAGAAGCGGCATGAGCACAGAAGCACCAGAGATGCTGCTCGCACACTATCTCAAGACCCTGAAGCTGCCGACCTTCCAGCGCGAGCACCAGAAGCTGGCTCGGCTGTGTGCCACCGAAAGCATTGATCATGTCGGATTCCTGTTCCGGCTTGCCGAGCGGGAGATGATCGAACGGGACCGCCGCAAGGTCGAACGTCGGATCAAGGCGGCCAAATTCCCCGTCGTCAAAAGCCTCGACAGCTTCGACTTCGCCGCCATCCCCAAGCTCAACAGGATGCAGGTGCTGGAACTGGCACGATGCGAATGGATCGAGCGTCGCGAGAATGTCATTGCTCTTGGTCCCAGCGGCACTGGCAAGACCCATGTAGCCCTCGGTCTCGGCCTGGCCGCGTGCCAGAAAGGCCTGTCCGTCGGCTTCACCACGGCGGCCGCGCTGGTGAGCGAGATGATGGAGGCGCGTGACGAGCGGCGTTTGCTGCGTTTCCAGAAGCAGATGGCCGCCTGCAAGCTGCTGATCATCGATGAGCTGGGCTTCGTGCCGCTGTCGAAGACCGGCGCGGAATTGCTATTTGAGCTGATCTCCCAGCGCTACGAGCGTGGTGCGACCCTGATCACCAGCAATCTGCCCTTTGATGAATGGACGGAAATCCTGGGATCCGAGCGACTGACCGGCGCTCTGCTCGACCGTGTCACCCATCACGTCAACATTCTCGAAATGAACGGCGAGAGCTACCGTCTCGCCCAAAGCCGCGCCCGAAAGGCCGGCTGAAACCCTTCAGAAAATCGCAACGTGCGCATGAGACCCCCGCTCGGGCTACGCCCTCCCGGCGGTCTCATGCGCACGCCACAAGTGGCCGACTTTTGCTCCGCCACGTGGCCGGATTTTACTCCGCCGTT
>NZ_VHLG01000037.1 GCF_006516955.1 Martelella alba | reverse complement strand
AACAGGCCGGAGACATGACTGCACCCGACCCGCAAAGCTAAACATCAGACAAAATCACCTTGCCAAACGGGCGCCATCCAGACATGACAACGCCGTTGATACGCCTTCCGGCGCAGGTGGAGCAAACGACGCTGTAGTAACTGTCACCGTAGTCCGGCGCGGCTAAGGTGCTCCAGATAGTCGCAGCGCTGGTCCCGATGCCGCCAGGGGTAGGTAGCCCCGGCCTTTTCCAGTGTGTAGCCGGGCGACAATTGCATCAAATGGGAAATGGCGGCCGCTGCTTCGTCGAGAGCGCCCAGACAGGCAAGCGAAGCGGCCAGATCTCGCATCGCGAGCGGTACCGTTCCATCGTCCGAGGCGATGACCGCGCGATTGATTTCGACGGATCGTTCATAGTCTCCCAGGAGATAATGGGCGCGCGCCTGAATGGTCCAGATGCGGTTTGCCAGCGGGCCTCTGGGGTTGAGGCGCAGCGCACGCCCGGCGCTGTCGATCGCTGCACTCGGATCGCCGGCGAAACTGAGGGCGCAGGCAAGATAGAAGGCGGCGAAAGCGGAACTTGGATTGCACTCGACGGCAGTTTCGATTGCCTCTAGTGCCGCTTCGAACTCGCCTCGGCAAAGATGCGACCAGCCGAGGCCGATATGGCCGTTCGGCTCGTGCGGCGACAAATGCATCGCGGTGTGCCCGGCTTCGGCCATCGTTTCGACCGGGTCATGTCCCGCAGACAACCACCCGGCGCCGTGGCCGAAAACACAGGCCATGGCAAGGCCGCCGTGGGCAGGGCCATAGATCTTGTCCCGGGCGATTGCGGCGCGAAAGCTCTCCAGCGCCAGCCGGTTGTCGCTCCGACCGCTGCGATGCAGGAAGAAGATGCCGCGCAAATACATCTGCCAGGCGTCGAGTTCGGTGGTTTGCGCGCCGAGCAGCGGACCGGCTTCACAGGCGATCATCTCCCGCTCAAGGGCCTCGGCGATTGTCGCTGCCACCCAGTCCTGCATGTCGAAGACCTCCGAGAACCGTGTATCGTAGCGTTCCGACCAAAGCCGCTCTTCGGACAAGGCCGAGACGAGGTGAACATAGATCCGCAGCCGGTCGTCCGAACGCTGAATGCTGCCTTCGAGAAGGTATCGCGCTCCAAGGCGACGCCCGATCTCGGCGGCGCCGGTCGATCGCGTTTTCAGCGACCGCGCGGATTGCGAGGAGATGACGGGAAAGCTTCCGGTCTGCCCGAGGCGGAGCGAAAGCTCCTCTGTGAGGCCATGGGCGAGATGAATATCCGGGAGGGCATCGGAAGACGTATCGAAGGGCAGCAGAACAATAGCAGGCCGGTCCAGGAAGCCTGGCACCGGTCGGGTGACATCGACTGACAGTGCTCTTTCAGGAACCGGCAAGACCGCGTTCGCGGCGGGCAGCATGCTTGCTCGCCCGACGAAACGATAGCCGCGCCCGGAAAATGTCTTGATGAGCGCCTGGTCGCGTCCGTTATCTCCGATTGCGGTACGGGCGCTGTGAATGCGCGAACTGATCGCGGCATCGCTGATGATTCGGCCCGACCAGACCGTTTCGATCAGTTCATCCCGTGAAACGATGCGATTTCGGTTCTCAATCAGCACGGCCAGGGTGGAAAAGACCTGCGCTTCCACGGCAACGTCCACGCCGTCGCGCGTCAGGGCGCAACCTTCGGTATCAAGCTCGTAGTCTGAGAAGCGATAAATCATTTGCCGTCCAGAACACGGTTTCGGACGGACCGGCGACAGTGTCCTCCGATAGTTGAGAGAATTGCTCCCCGCCAATGCGGGGCTAATAAGAAGTTAGCAGATAACTGAACATATCTGGAGATTTTCTGAAAGACCGGAGCGGCATCGGAGCGGCACAGTCCGAATGAATCAGAACATAGAGGGTCGTGTCGGATGGACAATCTCAAAGCTAACCGGACTGCAGACTTGAACGGCCATTTGTGGGGGCAGAGGGCCCGCGATTGGGCAAGATTGCAGGAGCCAGTTCACCTTCCGATCTACGAGGAGAGCGTTCGCCGCGCCGGCCTCTGTGCCGGGACCGACCTCTTCGACGCCGGCTGCGGAGCGGGGCTCGCCATGCAAGTCGCCGCGAAGAACGGCGCGACGGTGTGTGGGCTCGACGCTTCCGAGGCGTTGCTTGCCATCGCGCGCGAACGGGTTCCGGGTGGTGACTTTCAGCATGGCGACCTTGAGAACCTACCCTTCGCAGATGATAGCTTCGACGTCGTGACGGCGTTCAATTCGCTCCAATATGCGGGTAGCCCGGGTGCAGCGTTGGCTGAAGTCGCCCGGGTGCTCCGACCCAGCGGCCTTGCCATCATAGCGACCTGGGGCGAGCCCGAGGGCATGGAGGCGGCCCGGGTCGTGTCGGCGCTCAAACCGCTTCTTCCGCCGTCGCCTCCGGGAACGCCAGGCCCCTTCGCACTGTCGGGGCGAGACGCCCTGTTCGCTTTCGCCCGCGAGGCCGGGCTGGAGCCGGAGGAGACCTTCGACGTCGACGCGCCCTTCATCTACCCGGACAGACGGACCGCCCTGCGCGCCCTGAGCTCGACCGGGGTGGCGGCGCGCGCCATCGAGGTGGTCGGCGAGGAGGCGGTTGAACGCGCGCAAGACGTGGCGATCTCTCCCTTCGTTGACGAGAACGGCCGCGTGCACATCTCTGCGCAGTTTCGCTGCCTGATCGCGCGCCCAAAACAGGCCTGACCCGACGTCGGGGTCATCTTCGTGTTTTCATCGAGTGGCGTCCTGGCCGGCAATCTGCCGCCTGGCGCTGATCCGTCAAAGCTCAAGTCTTTGCAAGGTGTTGTCACGGCATTGCCAACTTGTTGCTCCCACCTGGATTTGGTAGGTCGTTGAGATGTCTGAGCGTCTCGATTTGCCGCGCCTTAAGGGCTTCCGTTT
>NZ_VHLG01000036.1 GCF_006516955.1 Martelella alba | reverse complement strand
CGACGATCCGTCCGCGGGCAATGCCATCGGCCGCTTCTGCCTCCGCCAGGGCATCAGCGGAGAGAAAGCTGAAATCGAGCCCGGTGCCATAATCGTTATAGATCAGGTTCCCGCTTGAATTGGTCGCATCTTCATTGGCCGGGCTGATGAAGGGGTAAAGTCCGATACCCAGCGGATTTTCGGCAACGACAGGCGCATCGACGCCGTCATTGCTGGCGGATGTCACGAGGATCTGACCGGCATCCAGATTGGCTCTCAGGGCTTCCGCATCCGCCTGATAATAGGGCTGGACCGTGGTTGGGATATTCCAGCTCGTTGCATCGTCATCGACATTCGCCCCGTAGCTCATATTAATAACGCTGACATCGGAAAACTGGGCGAGATAGCGTTCGGCGCTGATGATCGGTGCGAAATATTGTGCGATCGCGCAGCCATTACCGTCCAGAGCTTCCAGGCCGCATGTTTGCAGATCGGCAAGATCGATCTCTTCATCGGGGTCGCTGTCGAGGTATAGCCAGCCCTCCGCACCGGGAACGGCCTGAACAGACAGGATCGTCGCATCCGGCGCCACGCCCTCCATGCCGAAACCATTGTCTCCGGCGGCTATGATACCGGAGACATGGGTTCCATGGTCGTCGACAGCCTGCGTGTCCGTCGGTCCCTGCTGGAGGCCGGCCGCAACCTCGGCGGCGCTGAGGGTCTCGCCCTGCATCCCGATATCGACCCAGTTGAGGAAACTGGTCGAGCGGGAGTCGATCCGCCCGGTGAATTCGGGATGGACGGTCCCATCGGGGCTCATATCAATGCCGCTGTCGATCACGCCAACGACAACGCCCGCGCCGGTATAGCCCATCTCGCGTGCGGTTGCGGCGCCCATGGCCGAAAGGGAATAATTGCGTTCAAATTCGGTGAGCGCGCTTTCATCGGCGTTTTCAACGCCACCGGGATAGGGCAGCTGCGTGGCACTGGAGACGGTGGGCGAGGAAAGGGCATGGGTGATGGATGACGACGGATAGAGGGCTGCCAGATGGGCGCCAGATCCAACGGCGCGCACGATCGCTGCCGCCATGTCGGGACGCAACGCCACCGCCTCGGACGAAATCAGATCGGCGCGATCCGGCGTCAGACGGGTATTTTCAACCACGCTGGCGAGAAAGGACATATCGCCGTAGGAAAGAGCCTTGCGCAGGGCCTGGCCAATTGCATCCGTTGCAGGATGAGATCCTGTCTTGACGGCGCCCGTCCCGTTCGCCGCCTCGCTCTGCGCCAAAGCCTGAACCGGAAGAGCCAGCAAAAGGGAGGTCAACAGTATTGATAAAGGCCAGTTGCCGCGACGTGCTTCTTTCCATTTTGGTGAACGGGAAAAAGATCGGTGCATGGACAGGTCCAATCAGAGCCAAAGAGATGCCAATCGTGCGATTGCCTTCACCCGCCTGTGCAGATGAGACCGTCTCTTTGAACCTTTGGGGAGGACAATCGCGATCACGAGATATGAAATCGGCACCACCATGCCACACGATTATTTGATAAATATTTGGTTCCGCTAATTCTCGGAAATTATCTGGCTACTATTGTGCCGAAAACATCAAGATTTTCTCAGCTGAAATTGAAATAATTATTTATTTACAAAATGTTGCAATGGTTCTGAGAGAGGGGTGAACGTGCGCGCTTCGAGACTTTAGGCGTCCAACGGATGAACATAACTCAGATCGTCAATCAATTGTCTAAGCGAGCCGTCGTCTGCCATTTGCGCTGCGACGGCATAAGCCTACATTCAGGATCACTGTAGAGATTTTTCTTGCAGGATTCCACGCGATCAGAGCGTCGTCGGACGTCAGCTTTGGCGAGCAAAGCGGTTGACGTCGCGGGCCCCCTTACGTAAGCCTAAAATTTCAATGATATTTTACCATCCGTCAATTTTTGGTGATTTGAGCGGATTGTTTTGGCGCGATGGCGCGAAGAAGGGAGCGACGGTTCCTTGCGATACCAGGATCTGGTGTTTCAACCTGACATGCTGACAGCACAACGTGACAACGGAGAGCGCTTGCGGTTAAGTCGGCAGGAGCGTTCGGTGATCATGCGCCTTTCACGCGAGCCGCACAAGCTCGTAAGTCGTGCGCAACTGCTCGAAAGCCTTGGCGATACGGTGGGCGAGCTGAGTGAGCGAAATGTCGACTACATCATCAACCGCTTACGGAAGCGCCTTGGTGACAATTCACGTGAACCGCGATTTATCGCCACGCAGTATGGAGAAGGCTATGTCTGGATTGCTGATCCGCAAAGCGCTGCTCCGGCTTTCGGCTTTCTGGTCGTCGGGCCGGTAACCGGTCTTGCGCA
This sequence comes from Martelella alba, assembly GCF_006516955.1. Classification (GTDB taxonomy): domain Bacteria; phylum Pseudomonadota; class Alphaproteobacteria; order Rhizobiales; family Rhizobiaceae; genus Martelella; species Martelella alba. Next base: position 2,316 of record NZ_VHLG01000036.1, on the reverse strand, counting down.
GGCCGGTGATGCAGCAGTTGAGACGCTGGGCGGATTGAGCCGTGCATTGCGGCGCTGTCTCGGGCAAAAGCGTGGAGTTGTTTACCGACCGGATTTCGACCCTGCGGTCGAACGCGGTCAGGTCGATTTCGGTCTTGCCGTCAGTCTTCACGAAGAAAAGGGAACGCTGCATCTGGCGCTCGTTCTGCGTGAACTGGCAAGCCAGAAAACAATCGAAGCCTTTCGCCTCACACTTCCGGCCCGCCGCGGTTTCCTTCGTGAGCTCGATGACTTCGCCGTCCGGCTGACAGATACGATCTGGACGTTTATTGCTCTGCCACGCGATGCACTTTCGGAACCAAGTGCGCCACCGGCATATCTCCGACTTCATGACGCCGGTGCGTTGATCTCTGGCAATATAGAGAGTTGGTCCGAAAATGCCCAACGGCTCGAAACGGCGCGGCTGCGCAAACCCGATGATCCAACGATCGCTGTCTTGCTTGCGTTTAATACCTATGCACGAATGCTTCAGGAAAGTGAAATCACTGAGCCCCTGTGGCGCGCGCTCGAAGATGAAATCGAGACCCTCGTCTTTGAAGCTTTGCCGAAGATTGAGAACGATCCTTCCATTCTGCTGGGTCTGGCAAAACTCCTGCATTTCATCGATCGCGGGCATCGTGATCTCGCGACAAAGCTGGCAGAACAGGCTTTCAGGCAGACGACGGCATTTGCTGCCGCCTTTGCCATTCGCGGACAATTTTTAGCAACCGATGGCGATTTGCCGGGCGGTATTGCACTTTATGATCAGGCGATCGAACTAGCTGCAAGCGGCTCCCAATTCCACATCTACCTGCTGGTCAACAAGGCTGTTGCGCTGATGGCCGGTAATCAAAGGCGGGCCGTGGAGGAACTGACCGCCGAGCTTTACCTGCGTGATCCGCGTGCGAGGCTCAAGCTTGGTCTGATGTTTCTTTCTCCAGGCGCAAAAACCGTTATGCCGGATCTTCTGCCCGTACTGGAGTCCGTTACGGTTTATCAGTCCAATATGCTGCTGAGCCTGCTCTATAATGTCAGTGTCCGGCAGTTCAGGTCGCGCAGCCACCAGCTGCATATCCTTCGCGGCTCCGTCGCACATCTGACGCGTCGGCTGGGTAACGAGGCGGTTCCGGCGACGCTAAGGAGAATATTTCCTGAGCTGGACAGGAGGCCGTCCGCCAAAAGCGCATGATGCATCTTCAACCCTTTCGGGACGGACGGAGAAGCAACCGGCCTGATCACGGCGTCGAGCCGGTTGCGCGCGCCAGTCGTTACTTGCGGGTCATGACAAAGTTGATGTCATTTGCGACGACGCCGGAGGCGCGGGAGGGGAAGGCATTTAACGGCATTTCGATCGAACCGATATTGTTGCCCGTAATGTTGAGAAGAATGATCGTGGAGCCTCTGCGCTTCCAGTTGAAGACGCGGCTCAAACCATTAATCCCGCCAAGCCCCTCAATCCTGTGGCAATAGAACAGGCTGACGCGCCCCTTGTGCGGATCAAACGCGCTTGCGATAAAGGTCATGCTGCAGCCTCTCGTACTGGTTCCGACAACCGGGAAGACCTCCCACTTTGCGATAATGGAATCCGGCAGCTCCTTCTCCTTTTTCGGCGGCGACGTGAAGCTGATTGTCGTCGGCGATGAGCTACCTGTCTCACTGCAGCCAGTAAGACCAAGCAGAAACAAGCAGGCCGTTGCCAAAGCAAGAACGGTTTTTATTTGAAATCGGTTGGACCACATAGCGTCAATCTCCTGGTCAGGCGTGGTTCGGGCCGCAGCCGGATGCTGACCGGCTTGCAGTGTATTTGAGACCGATAACCGGCTCAGAATCTGAGGCTTGCTTCGGCTGAGAAGACGTTGCTGGTCAGGTTATCGCGAATTTCAACCTGATAGGACGCGCCGAAGGTGAAGCGCCTGGCCGCAATCGCCGTCAGCGACAGCTTGCCGACGAAGGCGTTGGCGCCGACATCGGCGCCGGAAACCTGGAAATTCTCACCGAAAATCCCAAGCGTTGTCGACCGGCTGATATCGCCGAAATCGTGACGCCATCCGGCACTGAGCACCGGTTCGAACTGAAGATCATTGTCGAAGGTGAAGCGCTTCGAAACGGCAATCGCCAGCGTTGACTGGGTCTCGTCAAACGTGTCGGCGGGCAGAGAGAGCGCGAAAACACTGCCGTCTTCGTTCATGCTGTCCCGGCGAAAGCCGCGATAGCCGAGCGTGGCAGACGGTGTCAGCGTGATGCTGTCAGCCTCGAATGCCTTGAAGGCACTGGCCTCGATGAAGCCGCCCATGCCGT
>NZ_VHLG01000035.1:0-2500 GCF_006516955.1 Martelella alba | reverse complement strand
TTACTGATCCTAACCAAACTGCGAATACCATGGAGTACTGTTCAGCAGACACACGGCGGGTGCTAACGTCCGTCGTGAAGAGGGCAACAACCCTGACCTCCAGCTAAGGTCCCCAAGTCATGGCTAAGTGGGAAAGGATGTGAGGATCCCAAAACAACCAGGATGTTGGCTTAGAAGCAGCCATCATTTAAAGAAAGCGTAACAGCTCACTGGTCTAAATAAGGGTCTTTGCGCCGAAAATGTAACGGGGCTCAAGCCATGCACCGAAGCTGAGGATGTGGATTTATCCACGTGGTAGCGGAGCGTTCCGTAGGCCGATGAAGGAAGACCCGTGAGGGCTTCTGGAGGTATCGGAAGTGCGAATGTTGACATGAGTAACGATAAAGGGAGTGAGAGACTCCCTCGCCGAAAGACCAAGGGTTCCTGCTTAAAGTTAATCTGAGCAGGGTTAGCCGGCCCCTAAGACGAGGCAGACATGCGTAGTCGATGGGAACCACGTTAATATTCGTGGGCCAGGCGGTGGTGACGGATTGCACAAATCGTACATTCTTATTGGATTGAGTGTGCGGTGGAGCGGTTCCAGGAAATAGCCCCGCCAAGAGACCGTACCCGAAACCGACACAGGTGGTCAGGTAGAGTATACCAAGGCGCTTGAGAGAACTGCGTTGAAGGAACTCGGCAAATTGCACGCGTAACTTCGGAAGAAGCGTGACCCTTTAGCGGGCAACCGTTGGAGGGTGGCACAGACCAGGGGGTAGCGACTGTTTACCAAAAACACAGGGCTCTGCGAAGTCGCAAGACGACGTATAGGGTCTGACGCCTGCCCGGTGCTGGAAGGTTAAGAGGAGAGGTGCAAGCTTTGAATCGAAGCCCCAGTAAACGGCGGCCGTAACTATAACGGTCCTAAGGTAGCGAAATTCCTTGTCGGGTAAGTTCCGACCTGCACGAATGGCGTAACGACTTCCCCGCTGTCTCCAACGCAGACTCAGTGAAATTGAATTCCCCGTGAAGATGCGGGGTTCCTGCGGTCAGACGGAAAGACCCCGTGCACCTTTACTATAGCTTTACACTGGCATTTACCAAGACATGTGTAGGATAGGTGGTAGGCTTTGAAGCGTGGACGCCAGTTTGCGTGGAGCCATCCTTGAAATACCACCCTTATCTTTGTGGATGTCTAACCGCGATCCGTTATCCGGATCCGGGACAGTGTATGGTGGGTAGTTTGACTGGGGCGGTCGCCTCCTAAAGAGTAACGGAGGCGCGCGATGGTGGGCTCAGACCGGTCGGAAATCGGTCGTCGAGTGCAATGGCATAAGCCCGCCTGACTGCGAGACTGACAAGTCGAGCAGAGACGAAAGTCGGTCATAGTGATCCGGTGGTCCCGTGTGGAAGGGCCATCGCTCAACGGATAAAAGGTACGCCGGGGATAACAGGCTGATGACCCCCAAGAGTCCATATCGACGGGGTTGTTTGGCACCTCGATGTCGGCTCATCGCATCCTGGGGCTGGAGCAGGTCCCAAGGGTTTGGCTGTTCGCCAATTAAAGCGGTACGTGAGCTGGGTTCAGAACGTCGTGAGACAGTTCGGTCCCTATCTGCCGTGGGTGTAGGAATATTGACAGGATCTGTCCCTAGTACGAGAGGACCGGGATGGACGTATCTCTGGTGGACCTGTTGTGGCGCCAGCCGCATAGCAGGGTAGCTATATACGGAAGGGATAACCGCTGAAGGCATCTAAGCGGGAAACCCACCTGGAAACGAGTATTCCCTATCAGAGCCGTGGAAGACGACCACGTTGATAGGCCGGGTGTGGAAGTGCGGCAACGCATGAAGCTTACCGGTACTAATAGCTCGATCGGCTTGATCGTTCTCATTGTTTATGTTCATCAGCTTCGCTGATGGACATGATCTACTTTGTCCTGACGCTGTCGTGGCCTTTGGCCACTGCGCTCCGGACGGGCCGCTTCGCGACGCAGGCAAGCTGCTACGGGGACGTTCCCCGATAGTCACTGCCCCTGCTGACAAGCAAAGCGCAAACACAACAACCAGCTTCTCGAAAATATGCTGCACTTGGCCGACCTGGTGGTTATGGCGGGGTCCTTAGCACCCGTTCCCATTCCGAACACGGCCGTGAAATGCCCCAGCGCCGATGGTACTCTGTCTTAAGACACGGGAGAGTAGGTCGCTGCCAGGTCTGCCAAGTGCAGCTTAAGTCTTCTCATTCATGCTGAAAACAGCGGCGACTGCCGACAATAAGCCGCCCTCATCGGCGGCTTTCGTCGTTCAAGCCGAAACAAATATATAATGCGGGCGAAAGCAGCCCACGTCGACCCAAAGGCCAAACCCGAAGGACCGACAAACAAACAAAACCGGGCCGGAAACAAACCATCCGTTTCCGCCTTAGCCCCGGTGCTCGAACAATAACGCGGGGTGGAGCAGCCCGGTAGCTCGTCAGGCTCATAACCTGAAGGCCGCAGGTTCAAATCCTGCCCCCGCAACCA
>NZ_VHLG01000034.1 GCF_006516955.1 Martelella alba | reverse complement strand
TCCAGCAAGCAGCAGACAAGGGCAATTCAAGCGCATTGCTCGAACTGGCCCGGGCCTATCAGTCCGGCACCGGCGTCCCCATGGATGAGGCTAAGGCTGTCGACTTCTTCCAGCAAGCAGCAGACAAGGGCAATTCCGGCGCTCTGATCGCGCTCGGCCAAGCCTATCTCACAGGTACTGGCGTATCGCAAGATGGCAACAAGGCCGTAGCCTATTTCACCCAAGCTGCGGATCGGGGAAATACTGGTGGCATGGTCGCGCTTGCGAGAGCCTATAACAACGGCAATGGCGTTCGGAAAAACATCCCGAAGGCCTCTGAATGGGCAGCAAAGGCCGGAGAAACCCTGTCTGTCGGCGGTCTGATAGCGCAACGCCTGATCGACCCGAACGGTTTTGTCGAAACTGTTCAGGACCAGCTGATCGAAAAAGCCTATTATGACGGCCGCGCGAATGGCAGGCTAACGCAAAGCACGATTACGGCGATCAACAAGCTTTGCAGCGACAACGATATTGCGCAGCAATGTGCCACCGGTCCGCTTTCGCCAATTTCGATACGCGCCTATGCGCCGTTTTTGAAGTGATCTGAGAAATGTCAGGTCTGAATATTCCGTGTATGGACCGCATATTCGGATCATCTCTCATGCAGTTCTCTAGTCGCGGTTGTTGAATCGCCCCGAGTTTCGTAGACACCCTCGGTTTTGATTTGTGCTGTCGTTCGAACTCAACGGGCGACAGCATGCCATTGCGGGTGCTCTGCCCCCTGAAAACTAGATCGTTTGATGTTGGAGTTTTCCGCGGTATTTTTCTGGCTGGGAGAAGGGGTGGAAGAGATGAAGGAATCGAAGTTTTCAGACGCCCAGAAGGCGTTTATTCGTAACCGGTGCTCCTTACCTCCTCCGTTGGTTTCCGCGCGGAACTGAGCCGGGTTTTCGGGTGCCAGACGATATTCAGCGGTCACACAGACGGCATCATATCTGAGGCACCAATCGACAAGCGGCGCGGCCGCGACAAAACGGTTGCCCATAACCATGCCGCCGCCGTGAAGGAAATAGATGCCGGGCCCAGCCGTCTCATGGTCGCGGCCCGAAAGGACCGAAACGATGATGTCGTCATCGCGAAAGCCTGGAATTGTGAAGTCGCGGCATTCGACCGGACGAACAGCGATCAGATCCTGCCGCGAGGGGCTGCTCAATCCTCTGAAACGCGGCAGATCAACTAACGTCATTTTTAGCGGCACATAGTCCCTGACAATGTTGAGCAACTGCTGCAACTGCTGGTCATAGGCTGGTGTTGTCATGGAAAGCCCCTGGTCTTGAAACTGTTGCGAAAGCATCTGATTCCAGTGTAGCGCGCTTAGTCGATCCCGAGAGCAGTCATTGCTTTGCGGACATTATCGGCACTCTGCTCAAATCCGAACTCGGGCGTATTGACGCCGATAGCGGTGAAACCGTCCTGGCCATAAGCGTTCTGCCAGGCTTTCAGATAGGGCAATGCCCGCAGCGAGTTGACGCAGGAAAAGGTCCAGAAGTTCACCACGACAACCTTGTCGCTGAACAGCGCGGCCTTGTCAGTCGGCCCATTGAGCCAGCCTTCGCATCTGCCAGGACATCAATCGGACGTCTGGTCAGCACATAGGGCTCGGCCGTTATGGCTGCACCCCGGAGGCTTGCGAACAGCCGCGTTTCGAGAACAGGCGCTACCGCAAGCGCAAGTCCGGACAGGATGCCGGCGACCGCAATGGAGGTTGCGGCAATCTTGAAGGAACGGGATCGGGGCATGGCTATCATGGACCTGTCACGGAATTGTTCCGCTCCTTTGACTTGGCATTTTGCCACAAAGGAGAAACATCATGGCACAAAAACCTTCCCCGGAATTCCGCGCTGAGGCAGTGCGGGTCGCTTTGACCAGCGGCTTGCCGCGTAGCCAGGTGGCGGCGGATTTTGGCGTCGGCTTCTCGACGCTGAGCCGTTGGATCCAGCAAGATCGGCGCAATCCTGAGAAGCCAACGACCCAGTCCGATCTCGAACGCGAGGTCGCCGATCTGCGGAAAGAGAACCGCTTGCTCCGGGAGGAGAGGGAGGTGTTAAAAAAGGCCACCCAGTTCTTTGCGGAGCGAAGCAAATGAGGTTTGCTTTCATCGCAAAGAATGCTGACATGTTGCCCATCGAGCGGCTGTGCCAGATTATGGATGTCAGCCCGAGAGGGTATCGTGCATACCGCAGCCGTCCCCTGAGCAAAAGCCAACGCAAGGATATGGTTGTCTTGGCGCACATTCGCGAACAGTTCGCCCTATCTCTTGGCAGTTATGGCCGACCGCGCATGACTGAAGAGCTGAAGGAGCTCGGCCTTGACGTAGGGCATCGCCGTGTCGGCCGGCTGATGAGCCAGAATGGTATTGAGGTGAAGCGAAACAAGAAGTTCAAAGCGACGACGGACAGCAATCACGGCTTCAATATCGCGCCGAATCTGTTGAACCGAGATTTCCACGCGGATGCCCCCAATAAGAAATGGGCCGGTGACATGAGCTATGTGTGGACCCAGGAGGGATGGCTCTACCTGTCTGTCATCCTTGATCTGCATTCAAGGCGCGTGATCGGTTGGGCCGTCTCAAACCGCATGAAACGTGACTTGGCGATCAGAGCCTTGAACATGGCCATCGCCCTGCGAAGACCGCCGAAAGGCTGCATGCATCACACCGACCGTGGCAGCCAATATTGCTCTCACGACTATCAAAAAATCCTGCGCCAACATGGCTTCGAGGTGTCGATGAGCGGTACTGGAAACTGTTACGATAACGCGGCGGTCGAGACATTCTTCAAGACGATCAAGGCCGAGCTATTGTGGCAGCAGTCCTGGCGAACGCGTCGTGATACCGAAGTCGCCATCTTCGAATACATCAACGGCTTCTACAATCCGCGCCGTCGCCACTCAGCCCTAGGCTGGAAAAGCCCCTTGGCTTTCGAGCGAAAGGTAGCTTAAGTGAGCAATCCGAGCGGCACAAATACGCGACAGGTCCAGTTTTGAGGTAAGATCAAGTGAAACTCTCACCTTGAGAGGAAACACCGAACTGGCGATAAATTTACCAGAGCTTCAATCAGGCAAGCTGCAGATTTGCCGATTGACCAAGAATAAAAGCTACTTAGTGCAGCCTGGAGGGGTCAATGCTGGATTTCACACAAATGGCGGCTTTGCTCGCCGCTCTTTCTGCGCCGAGCGCGATAGATGATGCCTTTCCCGCAGTCGCGAGCGGCGGTGTCGATCCCCTGGTTCCGGTGCAGATCAAGGCTTGCCCTCGCCCGATCGGCAAGGAGGAGATAGAGGGAAAGACCATTATTTGCGGGCTGGTTTCCGTACCGGAAGATCATGATACGCCAGACGGCAAGCACATCGATCTGTTCTTTACGGTGTTGAAATCGCACTCAAGCGTCCCGGAACCGGATCCGGTGGCCTATCTTCACGGCGGGCCGGGAGCCGGCACGCTGGAATCGCTTGAGGGCGTGGCGCAGGTGTTCGATCCCTTCCGCCAGACCCGCGACGTCATCATGTGGGATCAGCGTGCGGCAGGTCTTTCAAGCCAGTCGGTCACCTGCTTCAATGCGATCTACCAGAGCTTCCTTGATATTGCCCTTGCTCCGGATGACGAAGAGGAGCCGGACAGCATGTCTGCGGCAGACGGGAAAGTGAATGAAAAGCTGGCCGCCTGTCTTTCCGAGCTGGAGGCGAGCGAGATCGATACTGCAAAATACAATACCGTCCAGAATGCCCGGGATGTTCCGGCCATTTTGAACACGCTGGGCTATGACAGCTATAATCTTTACGGCATCTCCTATAGCACCAAGCTGACGCTTGAAGTGATGCGGTCCGCACCGGGGGGCCTGCGTGCTGCCGTGATCGATGGTGTCGCCCCGCCGGTCGTCAAGCTTTACGATACAATCGCGCCGCCGATCGACGAGGCACTGGTCAGCCTGGCGAATGACTGCGCGGAGAACAAGGACTGCAACGAGTCGTATCCGGAGCTGGATCGCGTCATCGGCGAGGTTCTTGCGAAAGCGGCGGCTGGCGAGCTTGTTGTCGATGATACCAAGCTTGACGTCGACATGATAATGACGCCGTTGGTAACACGAAACAAATCCTTTCGCACCCCCAGCATCACGCCCTATCTTCCGGCCTACTTCTATGAACTGAATACTGGTGGCCCGACACCAACGGTGAAACTCCTGTTCGAAAGCCAGTTCGTTCTGCCGGTCATGAGCGAGGCCGATGTCACAGGAGCCTCCAAAGACCTTTCGGACAGCCAGCAGGCACTTGCCGAGGGCGCGGTATCAGACATTGTGATCCAGCAGCGTGCGCTCCGCTCGCTCCGCGACACCATTCATGATCTAAAGGATTTCGTGCATGATGAAACAATCAACGGTCCGTTGGCCGCCCTTTTTGATCAGGAGTTGACCAAGGCAACCATACCGATGGTGAAGGGCGACAGAGCGCTGATCTCCACCATGGCAACGGATTATGTAAGCCTGCAAACCGAGGCTCCAGACAAGCAATTGCTGCGTGCGTTCGTGGAACGCTATTTCGAGGGCGCCACGCTGGAACGTCTGGAGGCATTGATTTCGGCCATGTCGGAGAGCGAGGTCGAAGCGACCTTTGCTGCAATCTCGACCGATAGCTTCAAGTATGCCGGTGAGTTCATCACCGGAGTCGATCTTCTGATTTACGCTTGTCAGGAAGACATGCCGTATAACTCCCCGGCTGGTTATCAGGAGGTCATCGACAATCTTGCCTATCCCGAACTGACCTGGGTGGCCGTTTCGACTGCTGCCGGCCTCTATGCAAATCGCGATCTCTTCGAAAAGCTGCCGGAGAGCGGCTTTCACGAGCCGATTACAAGCGAGGTGCCGGCGCTCTCCTTTGGCAGCACCTGGGATGTGCAGACGGCGCAAAGCTGGACCGCCGAAGCGGCAGCGCCACTGACGAACGCCCAGTCATTCCTGATTCACGAAGCGGGCCACGGCGCTCTGATCTTCCAGAAAGGCGTTGGCGACATGGCCGTTGCCTTCTTCAACAACCCGACCCTACCGGAAAACACTGGTGACCACCGATCCAGCTACACCACTCCTCGGGACACGATCAAACTTTTATGAATCCACCTATTCTACAGTTCTGTTCCAATAGAGGAGTAAATCGATGCCAAACCAAATAAATCGAGTAGTTCCAGCGGAATCTCGAATTTCGGGAAATCAAATGCAACGTGAAACGGTCACCAACGAAGAGTTGACAGATTTCATAGCGACTTGGACGGATGACAGCAGCAATCAATGGATTGCAACCTGGACTGATGACAATAATGGTCAGTGGGTTGCAACCTGGACGGAGTAAAACATGGCTGATACGCAAAAAAATATTGATCAGGCTTCGGTCACAGCGGTCCTGTCTGCCTCTCATGTGCTTGCCCTCACGACAGGTGGTCAACTTAGAAAAGTTGCAAGGGAAGACATTTATGCTGGCATCCAACTGGATACAGCAGCTGAGTTAGATGCTGTTACCACCACAGAAGCTCCAACGGGTACAGTTGCACTGCTGAAAAACATTGCCCTATTCGAAGCAGTCGCGAGTGGTGAGGATTTCACTAATGGACAAGGAGTGAAATTTCGCGATCTAGGACGCCGCACAGCTTTGAATGCCGCCCGATTTTCGGCTATGCCGGATGGAACTACCTTCGAAATGGGTGGTCTTACTCACATAGTAGATAGTAGCGCATCAGTAAGCGTAACGTCAGATCTTTCGGTATCTGGGCTTCTTCCTGTTGGCGAGCTCTTCGTAGAATATTGCGGAGCCATAGGTGACGGCACGACTGATGACACTGCAGCGTTTACTCTGGCCAACACAGTCGGTGCAGATCTTGGCTTATCAATTATAACGAACAGGGAAAAAACATACATTGTTGGAAATATTACGCTTTCCGTCCCAATTCTCGGGGGCGGCAAGCTAAAACGCCTGACCGGAACAACAGGCCGATGGCTAAAAGTTGACCAACCTGGAATAATTTTTGACATTGTTGCTGATCAAGACAACATAGGAGCTGCAGTGAATGACGCACTCTACATCAACACAGACAATTGCAAAACAGCATCAACATTCGTGGTCATGAATAGCCTTGGATCTGGAATTTATCACGAGGATAGTGACAACTGTCACTTCCAAGGCTTCGCGAAAAATTGTGTCAATATGGGTCTTTTTTCAAAGGCTATAAATAAAGATGTTTATGGCCTGCGAATTGATATGAATGTCGACAATTCAGAACTTGGTACAAGCTGCCTCAATGGTGGAGTTAAAGTTTTAGGAACTGAAACATATAAACAATTTCTTCCAATTATTATCGCCAATACAACTCTTGCTGAAAGCGACGGCTTCGCCGACACCTGTATCGGCGTAGAAACACATACAAATTGCGAAGCTCCTGTCATTATAGCAAGCACTCGCGGTGGATATATCGGCGTCACAATGAATAACAGTCCTGGGGGTCAATGCTTAGCGACAGCTATGGGAGCCTATAATCTCGGGCTGGAAATTGACAAGTCGCCAAACGCCCATATGCGAGGATCCGCCATTGCCGGCAAGACTGTTACGCAAAAGCAAGGCGGACAGATATCAGATGCGTCACCCGGCGCCATCCTTGATGTTGATGTTATTGGGTGTAATGGCGACAATAACGCTTACACTCCGCTTTATGTCAACAATTCGGACGGGGCTGTCATTAAGGGCTCGATCAATGCCAGCAATGTATCTCAATTCGTTAGGGTTCGGCATTCCAAGAATGTAGTCATCGAGACGTCGGCTCAAGGAAGTTCCGTAACGCGAGCGATACTCATAAGCTACGACAGTAGTGACAGTAATGCCCGCCAATCGGATGGTCTCATAGTGAAAGGATGCTTCAGCGAAACGACATTTGGAATCCGATCTGCCGGCGCATCAATTAACAATATTCGAATTTGCGATGGCTCCATCATCAAAAATACTGCAGCACTCATTTCTATTGATTCTCCGAATTCAGCCACTGACGTTAAGATTTCGCGTATGGCGTCAATTCAGACAACCGGCCAAAACACTGCAGTAAGCAATATTGAGTTCCTGGATTATGCCCAAAATAGCGAATGCCTGATTGACGCAGTTGTCACTGGCGATCCAGAAGGCATCGTCACCGCCGCCATAGGATCAAGATTGCGACGGACTGATGGAGGAATCAGCGTAAATTACACGAAGGTGACAGGAGGCAATCAAGGTTGGACAATTGATACACCCGAAAATTCTGTCAAAACGCCCGGTGACAGTGATAAATCTGTAAATGCTCGCCTTGAGAAAATTCTCATTTTTGAAGCAGAACTTACAGCTGAACGGACTGTGACACTCTTAAACTCTGCAAATCTCTCAAATCAGATTTTCGAAGGGATGCGCATACTCATTAAGCGGACTGGCGCTGGCGTTTACAACCTCAATGTCGTGAACGGAACGGGAGGTTCAAACCTGGTAGCAATGTCTCAGAACGAAAAATTTGAATTTTTCTACGATGGAACAAACTGGAATATCTTTTGAATTACAGATAGTGACCGGTCACCTTTCACAAGAATTCTCCTGCTACCGATCCTAGGATCATATTTAGAAAATTCCAGCAGCTGACCTGCCACTGAATTTTCATCCGGCTGCGATTAGAGCCTGGGCGTTTTTTGAACTGCCCCAGGTTTCTGGACCAGCGGAGGCTGGAGTT
>NZ_VHLG01000033.1 GCF_006516955.1 Martelella alba | reverse complement strand
GCTTCGCCTGAGGCGAGAACATGCGTTCTTATCTCTGATCTGGCGCATGTAAACGTGACCAATCCGGCAACGGAACACGAACAGACCATGCCGGTCTTTTCCTGACCATTTTACTACTCCTTGAGGACCATCAAAATGACTGTGACCACGGTTTCCAGCCGGGGCGCTGCCTTTGTGCGCCTGCATGAAGGCTGCCCCACGACCGCCTATCTCGATCCCGTCGGCGTGCCGACCATCGGGCCGGGCTTCACCATGGCCTCGCCCTACTGCAAGGCCGAGCTTGAAAAGATCGGGATCACCAGGCTTGTTCCCGGCAAGACAAAGATTGCAACGGAAGACTGCGACAGGATCCTGCAGGTCGTTCTGAACACCGGCTATGGCAAGGAAGTCGTTGCCAATTCGCCCGACAGCCGCACGCAAGCCCAGATGGATGCCGCGACCTCGGCCGCCTATAACCTCGGCGGTCGTGTCGTCTCCAAATGGCAGTTCGGCAAGCTCTGGCGGGCAGGCAAGCTGAAAGAAGCCGCCGACTATCTCGGCAGCCATTACAACACCGCTGGCGGCAAGCAATTGCCCGGTCTGGTGCGCCGGCGCAAGGAAGAGGCGCTGCTGTTCGAAAAGGGGATCTATACCGGTGTCGACACGGTGGCCCCGGCGCCGGAAGGTGTGCCGCGTCAGGCAACGGCAAAGCCTGTCGTCACCGCTGACCCGGTGGTCAAGGAAGCGCAGGAACTGCTGACGGCGCGGGGCTTTGATCCCGGTGCCATTGATGGCTGGTTCGGGCAGAAGACAAAGGCGGCCGTGCTGGCCTATCAGATGGCGCACCCGCATCTCGTCAATGACGGCATTATCGGCCCGGCCACACTCGCCCAGCTGCGCCGTGATGCCAGGGCCTTGAAAGATGCAGCCGCCAAGTCCGGCGCCTCTGCCGCTGCCACCAGTGCCGCCGCCTGGACGGCAGGCCTGCCATGGGGCTGGATTGCCGCCGGTGTCGCCGGGGCGGCCATCCTCTGGTTTGCGTGGAAATACCGCGACATTCTCGCCCGCCGCATCAACACCGTCACCGGTCATGAGGTTGAGGTATGATTGCAGCGCTCCTCACACTCCTGGTGAAGATCGGCGCCGGCGGGATCCTCGACAAGGCGGTGGTACTTCTGGAAAGCCGCGCCGCCACTGCGACCGACCAGAAGAAGATCGAAGCCGATCTGACGGCCGAGTATCTGAAACAGGTCATCGAAGAAACCCGGACGCTTGCCGATCTCAATGCGAAAAAACTCGCGGTCCCGTGGTTCTGGATCTTCGCCGCGCTCTTCCTTGTGCCGCTGGCCATCTGGTGGGCGGCAATCTGCCTCTACAACATGCTGTGGTGCCCGGACTGCGTCTATGCGCAGGCCTGGACAATCGCCGCTTTCCCGGCCCCGCTCGATCAGTGGGCCGGCAACATGATCCAGTGGGTCTTCTATATCGGTTCTGGCGTTGCCGGGCTGCGGGCAATCCTGAAATAGCGGGGCAATCAATATGACGGTCGATCTGGCGCGGCAGCTGGGCGAAGTGCAGGGCAAGCTCGATGCCCTGATCCAGAAGGTGGACGAAAACAGCGCCAGCCATTCGGATATCCATCACCGGCTCAACACGGTCGAGCACCAGAACGAGCGGCTGCTGGAACAGAACCGGGCGCTATCCGAGCGTCTGGGCCAAACCGAGGAGTTTGTCGCCGAGTATCAGAAGATCAAGCAGATCGGCCGCGGCTACATCCTCGGCGCCGCCATGGCCGGGACCGGGTTCGGCGTGTGGCTCTCCGACGGGTTTATGCAGATGCTCAGGGCATTGAAGGGAGGGTGAGGTTACCGTCAAAATGTGATGGCCCAACTTTTGGGAGATGGGATTGCGCAAACGATCTATTTCTGCCTATCAATTTGCCTATAGGCAGAATGTTCGTTTGTTCGCTGTTGCTTCTACGATCGGCGGCTACGCTACGGCCAGTCACATCTATTTAGGGAGGGAATAAAATGCCTAACATTCAACAAGAGCTTGTCGTTCGAGGAGAGCAAGTCGAGCGGATGTATCTGGCTTATATTGGGGGAAAGTACCTCGTTAATCGGCGGTATCAGCGCAAACTGATTTGGACGTTAAATGAGAAGCAAAAGTTCATAGACTCGATCGTAAATGGGTTTCCCATTCCAATTATTCTTCTTGCCGAGCCAAAAGATGGGTCTACCGGAACACTCGAGATTATCGATGGTATGCAAAGAATGAATGCGATTATGTCATTCATAGGTAATGAATATCCAATCGATGGAGGTTATTTTGATCTAAATACATTTGCGACAACAAAAGATTTGATGGACCGAAGTGTAATCGATCAAATGAATCCAATATTGCCTCGTGATCAATGCTTGGCTATTGCTTCTTATCCTGTTCCTCTATCTATTTATGAATTCGCTGAAAATGAATCAATCGATGAAGTGTTTCGTCGGATCAATTCGGGCGGTCGACAGCTTTCGCGTCAAGAGCTGAGAGCGGCTGGTGCGACAAATGCATTTGCCGACTGCGTGCGTCTGATCTCTTCCTCGGTGAGAGGTGATGTCTCGAATTCAGACACTCTTTTACTAAATGCAATGAAGGAAATAAGCATTGCGAATAGGGAGTTGCATTATGGTATAGTTGCAGACGATGTATTCTGGGTATCGAATAATATTCTTACTAAGGATCAACTGAGGCAAAGTCGAGACGAGGAGCTTGTTGCTGATTTGATAGCGTATATGCTATCGGAGGCACCTGTAGCATCTCGCACTGAATTGTTCGATGACTACTTTGGGGCGTCATTTCCTTTGGAAGGGGCTAAGAAAGATCGCTTTGAGGCAATGGATATCGCCGTTCGGCGTCGTACATCTGAACTTCTTGAACATGATTTTCAGAGAATACTTGATGCTATTATTTTGTGTATTAACGCTTCAGGGGTGACATTCTCCCAATGGCTTTTCTCAGACAATAACCAAGGAAATGTAGTTCCTCGTTATTTTCAGTCAGTTTTTCTCGCCTTTCATAATCTGATCGTTTCAAAGGGGATGGCTGTTTCTGATCGCACCGGATTGGTTGGAAAGCTTTGCGACATGGGGAAGATGATCCCAATTCAAGAAGGAGGGCGGTGGGGGGCTGATGCTCGAGCTGCATCCGTGGATTCTGTTATCGGCATGATCCAGAACTACTTTGAAGATGATGCTGCTCCAGACCCCGCCAAGGTTCAGTGGGTGACCAAGCTCAATAATCTTCTTATGAGTTCGAAGACCGAACAATCGGCCTATGATTTCAAGCAGGGGTTCATGACGCTCGCGGCTGTGCCTTCTTTTGACGAGGGGGCATTTGACAAGATTTTGGAGACATGCGTGGCGATTGCCAATATTGGCCCAGGCCACAAAGGGTATGTTGTGGTGGGAGTTGCCGACAAGCCCGCGACCGCTGTGAGGGTCGAAGAATTGTTTGGTGTTAAGCCTTTTGCTCAAGGCGGTTTCTATGTGACTGGAGTGGAACACGAAGCGGCAAAGATGGGCAAGAACTTAGATCAGCTTTTCCAAGATATTACTGACAGAATTTCAAGGAGCGGAATTTCAGAACCTCTTAAGTCCTTCGTTAATTCGCGACTGAAAAGTGCATCATATTTTGATAAAAGTGTGTTTGTATTCGAGGTTGTTGGTCAGGATCAACCCTCTATGTATTGTGATAAGTATTATCAGAGGCAGGGCACACAAGTATTTGAGGTTGAGCCAAAAGGATATCCTGCCCTGTTTGGGCGATTCAGGTAGGAAATATGATTTGTGTTTCAAAATGTCCGATTCGATTTAGAATAAATATCTGAGTTTTGATACTTATATAATAAAATAATACTTTTTTGAATTCGGTTTTTGAATTTTCATAAATCTATCTCATGGTAAGCGCATCCACATATCCATTTCAGCCTTAGTGGTGAAAATGACCGGCATGGCCTTCGGATGGATCGGCTTTACCACCGCATTGGCCTCGCAGGTCAGAAATCCGAATAGCTCATGTGTTCCGGGGCGCGGGTTCTTCAGTGAGCCGCGTTCGCCTTCCCATGTCGTCCAGATCCCGGCGAAGGCCGCGAGCGGCTTGTTTTCGTTGATGGCAAGCCAGCGCTTGGTCTTCTTCGGTTTGGTGTCTTCCCATTCGCAGAAGGTTGTCCAGGGCACGAGGCAGCGGTGTTCGATGCCGAGCCATCGGCGCCAGTGCGGCGAAGATGTGTTGCGGATGTTTGTTACGCCGGTGTCTGGCTTTCCTTTCGTCACGAAGGGCGGTGAAGGCATGCCCCAGGTGGCGAAGGTGAGTTCGCGCTCGCCGTTGATATTGCGGACGATCGGGGCAGGGCGATCTGGATAGTAATCTTCGCTGAAGTCGGCTCGGTTGGTCAGATCGGCCGTGGGTTTGAAAAGCTGCCGCACCGCTTCATGCGTTGTCGTGTTGTTGTAGAGATTGCACATCAGACGTCATCTCCCAGCTTGACGGTCTTCCAGATCTGTCTGAGCCCGGCCGGCCTTCTGACCCGAATATCACCATAATCCGCATCAGATGGCGAGTGCGTCGATATCTTGATGTATTCGTCGGTCTTGCAGCGCGAACAGATGAAGGGCGGTTCATGCAGGTAATGCATGTCGCCCTTTATCGCTGCCAGATCGCGGGCGAGGAAGTTCACTTGCCGCCGGCAGCCACCGCAATAGATCTGTACGATCTGACCGTCGCGCGCGGCATCGCCAAGCGTGCGCCATGGTCGGCCGATCGGCATTCCGCGCGGAGGTGGACGGGTGGGCATTTGCTCATGACCTGACTTTTGTTCTTCTAATGTTCTATTTTTGTCAGGTCGTTTTCAGAGTCAAGCGGACCTCTATCCGCAGACTGAATCTCAAAGCCGGCGAAGCGTGTGCTTCACCGGCTATTTTTCTGCCCGGCATCGGGCGGTTCGCAGCCCGCCAAGGCTGCAAACGACGGGTCAGTCGCCAAACGTGTCCCGTCCGGTAAGTCCATAGAATCCTCACCGCACCCGAGCGCCTGCGCAGGCGTGAGACGGTGTGGCAGATTCGGTATATTCACACAATGCAAGGAATGATTTCTGTTCGGCCGGTTTCTCCGCCGGCTGCCTATATCGGTGGCAAGAAGCTTCTCGCCCGTCGGGTTGCCTCCATCATCGAACAAACCCCGCACGATCTCTATGCCGAGCCTTTTGTCGGCATGGGCGGTGTCTTCTTTCGCCGTTCGCTGGTTGCCCGCTGCGAGGTCATCAACGATTTTTCAGGGGATGTGACGACCCTGTTCAGGATCCTGCAGCGCCACTATCCGCAATTCATGGAAGTGATCAAATTCCAGCTGTCATCGCGCCGTGAGTTTGAGCGCCTGGCGGCGAGTGATCCCTCAACGCTGACCGATCTCGAACGCGCCGCCCGGTTCATCTATCTTCAGCGCCTGGCGTTCGGCGGGAAGGTTAGCGGTCGCAATTTCGGCGTGGATCGTCATGGATCTGCGAGGTTTGATATCACCAGGCTCGGCCCGATCCTCGAAGAGGTTCATGAGCGGCTTTCAGGTGTGGTGATCGAGAACCTGGACTGGCGGGCATTCATCGCGCGCTATGACAGGGAAGGGGCGCTGTTCTACCTCGATCCGCCCTATTACGGTTGCGAGACCGACTACGGCAAAGACTGCTTTCGCCGGAAGGATTTTGCCGAAATGGCAGAACTGCTGGCCGGCATCAAGGGCCGCTTTATCCTGTCGCTGAATGATCGGCCTGAGGTGCGGGAGATCTTCCGCGCTTTCCGCTTCGCCGATGTGAAACTCGACTACACGGTTGGCAATGCACCGCCGAAGGCTGTGGGCGAGGTGATCATCCTGGATGGTAAGTCCGGCACTGAGGAAAGGAACCTTCCCCTGTTCTAGGGGGAGGCATCATATCCTAAACAACATTCTCAATTGCTACGTTCAAGAGGGCAGTAATGTCTTAACCGCAGCAGCCACCTCGGGTAGAAACACGTCTAATGAAAGCTTTGAAAACATAAACGGATTCTCTGAGGCCATCTGATGGAAAAAACAAGCGCGAGTTTCGATTTCGAATTCTCCCTGTTGCAAATTAATTACGACCTGCGGTGTTTTCGGGGTATTGTAGAGATGCGTACCGCAATTTAGGAAACAAGCAAAATGCCTCTTATCCATGACATTCAAGCAGCCCTTCTTGATGAAAATGCCAGTGTCGGCGCGATCCTGCTCAAGCTTCGTTTCTTGGCTGCGAAACTTGATACAAATGTTCTGGAAGAGTGGGTACAACACGAAGCGGAAGGGTATCCGAACGATGTTGATTTACCTGATTATCGCACCGCACATATTACCTACACGGGCTCTTTTGCAAATATAGCACAGCAAATTAACAACGTTTCAATTCCGAGTGCTTTAGTGGCCGAATTTGCTGGTGATGATTGGGTCAATATTCATATAAGGGATAGTCTACCCCTGATTGATCACCAACTAAATAATATGAATCCGGATGGACACTTTGGTATCGATTGCAGCAATTTAAAAATGATACTGCAAAACAAGATTTATAAAGGGATGGCGATAATTGATATCAAGAGTAGGATTGATACTGGCGCACTCGCAAGAATTCAGCACGCGGTGCGCGCGAAGACGTTAGATTTCACACTGCAACTTGAAAAACAGGTCCCCGCGGTGAGGGAAATCGCTGTGGGTGCGAACCCGATTGAAATGTCCTCTGATGACCAGAATAATGTCGAACAGCTTACGCAGCAAATTTTCTACGGAAATGTCACAAATATTCTCAACAGCGGCGCTGCTAACTCGCGAGTCAATCTGAACTCTACTGACAACTCAGCCAATATTGCAGATTAGGCGCCCGCTAAAGGAGCGCTCCAATTAGGTTAATGATACCTGCGGCTACGAGGTTACCTGATGCGCCTTCGGCAACTGACTTGATGGATTGGAGCGCAGAAAGAACCCGCATTTTTGATGGTTTTGGTTTATCTGCTTCTTCACCAATAATAGCAAGCTTCGCCTCCACAGCCTCTTGGCTGCCTTCCGGAAGGTGAGAAAGCACGGACCGTACCTGTTCAATAAAGTCGCGCAACTGATCAGACGAGAAATCCGACGATATGTTAATTGAGTTGTCTGTCGAGTTGATATTTACGCGAGAATTTGGGCCCGTGAAATTGTTGGTAATTCCTTGTGGGACCGTCCTTTGAGCTTGCGGAGTACCAAATCGCACCACTTCAATCTGAAAGTGGGGGGCCAGGCCGTACTCCCCATCGTAGTACTTTGGGTTCATTACCTCGTACTTTTCAACCAAACCGTTCGGCAATTTGCGCAGTAGGTAATCACCCACCTCAACAGGCAACTGTGTTTCAGCTGTAAATATCATATCCCCTGTAACGAACGCAGGTATTTGCTCTCTCTCAACAGTACCATCCGCTTTAACCAGCGTAATCTTATCTTTGTTGAATTCGCTCAGCATAATGCCTCCATGGTATCTGACAAATGGCCGATAGCAGATAACCAAAAGCTTTGACAGCAAATAGCGCGCCCCTTACTGCAGGTCAACCATCACGAAAATATCAAGTAAATTTAGCTTGTTCTAGTGCAGGAGTACCCAGTCCCGTCGCTGTTCGAGAAATTGCTTCCTGAATAAGAAGTACCTTCGTTTCAAGGTTAGCGAAGGACGACTTTTATCACTGTTGGGAACATAGCGTGAAAGGTTGCAAATGGCCAATATTAGGAGTTTCGCCACAACCGGAGCATGGAGACAAAGCTGCCGCCCAAACGTTCCGAACATGCAGAGTTAGCTCGTAGACGATTGCGCACCTCGTGCTCCCGTGTCATGGAAAGACACAGAAGGGGGCAATGGGTCCCCCTTGCCCTCCCTGAAGGCTCGGTTTCTAAGGCTCATGAGCGCTGGTGGGCGCTCCCCCCAGACCCACCAATCATTTTAGTGTGACTAAAACAGGAAGTGCGAACGCCCGGTACCGCAATTTTATAGCTGAGAATCAGGCATTCTGTTGTCGGGCCCCAATCAGGCGTTGAAGGCGATCACTTCATCCTCTGCCAGTGGGCAAAGGTCATAGGTTTAGGATTTTCCACAGCACTCGGCAAAAATCAGCGATCGTTGCCTATTCATTGTTGGGGCAAGGCATTTGGGAAGTAGCGAAATGGTCCCGCCATGAAACTTCCAAGCGTGATTGCCCTTGCGCGCTTGTTCGTCCACCTGACGTGCGGGTACTGTTGTCCACAGCCGTCGTTTTTAGTGGACACGATAGCCCTCGGGAGAAAATCACTGTGGGACACGGTAGCTATAAGCTATTGACTCGAAAAGAGCGGTAATTTGGCAGCGTGGTCCATCAATGTCATTGAATATATTTGATAAATTGCGATTTATTGATTCCTATCAGCGGCACCA
>NZ_VHLG01000002.1 GCF_006516955.1 Martelella alba | reverse complement strand
CAGGCTCATAACCTGAAGGCCGCAGGTTCAAATCCTGCCCCCGCAACCAATAAAGGCCCGTTAACGCAATGCGTTAGCGGGCCTTGCCCGTTTCTGGTCCGCCGCTTCTCTCTCTTAAATCGTCACCCGGTCGTCACCGTGAATTGGCGCGGCTTGTCCTTAAGTGGTTCGAGGCCTCATTTATGCTGAGGCTGATATGGTCTGGAAGGGCCAATTCATTTCGGATGGCGGGCGCAATCTTTGATGGCCACTCTGCTGCTGCCGTCAAGTTTCTTACGGATTTGTGATAAACGGTCTGCCGGCTTGCGGTTTGTCCGAAAGGCGCTAGTGTTTCACGCAAACGTGGCTTGTTGTATACGGCTGGCCCTTCGGTGAACGAGATCCGTTGATGAATGATACGGCTGCAATCCTTTCGACGTTTTCCGCCTCCTTCCTTGCTGCGCTTGTCGAGGTGGTCGAGGCCTTTACCATCGTGCTTGCAGTCAGTCTGACCCGTGGTTTCCGCCCAGCGCTCTTCGGAACGGGACTGGCGCTTTGCCTTCTTGTTGCACTGGTGCTTCTCTTCGGACCACTCTTTGCCCTTGTTCCGCTACGCGCCTTGCAGCTTATTGTCGGAACAGCGATGCTTCTGTTTGGCATGCGCTGGCTGAGAAAGGCGATTTTGCGCGCTGCAGGCCAGCTTGCGTTTCACGATGAGGCGGCCGCTTTTGCCCGCGAGATGAGTACCCTCGCCGGTGGCAAGGAGGGCCGTGGTGCAAATTACATCGCCGGGATTGCAGCCTTTAAGGCTGTCCTGCTTGAAGGGGTGGAAGTGGTTTTCATCGTTATTGCCGTCGGCGGTGCACATGGCATGACGGGGGTTGCGGGGCTCGGTGCGCTGAGTGCTGCGGTGCTGGTGGCTGTTGTCGGTATTGCGGTTCATAAGCCGCTTTCGCATGTTCCTGAAAATACGATCAAATTCGTCGTCGGCATCATGCTCACCTCATTTGGCATCTTCTGGCTAGGCGAAGCGATCGAGGTTGGCTGGCCTGGCGGGGACGTTGCCGTCTTGGTGCTGTTTTTGCTGTTTGGCGGGTTTTCTGTTGCGGCAGTGAAATGGCTTCGTTCTGGCCTCCAGAGGCGGGAGCAGGCGCGATGAGGCTGATGCAGGCGATTTTTGGCGAGCTTTACGGGCTGTTTGTCGATGACGGCTGGCTGGCCCTGCAGGTCGTGGTACTGGTTTTCGTGACCCTTTCGCTTGTTGACGGTTTCGGCCTTGCATCACTTGCCGGTGGCGGTCTTCTGGTCCTTGGCTGCATGCTGATCCTTCTGCTCAGCCTGCGGCGCGGACGATAGCCGGGCTTGTGAGGCGTCGAGACGGCATCATGCGTATCTTGGTCATTGAAGACGATCGACGCACAGCCGATTTCCTTGGCAGAGGTCTTGGAGAGGCGGGGCATGTCTGCGACATCGTCGGCAATGGCCGTGATGGGCTTCAGCATGCGCTGATGGTGCCGGAAAATTATGATCTCCTGATTGTCGATCGCATGCTGCCAGACCTGGATGGTCTTTCGCTTGTGCGTGAGGTCCGTGCTGCCCGGGTTAAGACGCCGATGCTGTTTCTGACCGCCATTGGCGGTGTTGATGACCGGGTCGAGGGACTGGAAGCGGGAGCGGATGACTATCTGGTAAAGCCATTCGCCTTTTCAGAACTTGTTGCGCGTATCAATGCGCTTGGCCGCCGACCGCCAGCGCAGGAGCAGCAGACGGTTTTGCGGGTTGCCGATCTGGAGATGGATCTTGTAGGGCGCGTGGTGCGTCGCGGCGCGCAGGTGATTGAACTGCAGCCGCGCGAGTTCACGCTTCTGGAGGTTTTGCTGCGCGCCGAGGGCCGGGTGCTGACCCGGGCCATGCTTCTGGAAAAAGTCTGGGATTTTCACTTCGACCCGCAAACCAGCGTTGTCGAGACTCACATCAGCCGGCTTCGCGCCAAGATCGACAAGCCTTTTGCGGTACAGCTTCTGCATACCGTGCGGAACACGGGATACAGCCTCCATGCGCCGTGACAGGCTGTTGCGCAGTACACCGGTTCGTCTGGCGCTGACCTATGGTGTATTTTTCGTGCTGGCATCGCTTGCTGTCTCGGTGGCAAGCTTTATGGCCCTGCGGGCCGAGCTTTACACCAATCTCGATGTCTCTGTCCGCGAAACCTATTCGATCGTGGCCTCAAGCTATGAGCCGCAGGATGCCGAGGATCTGGTGACCACGGTAAAGAGTTTCTCGCGCCTGCGCGAGCATGAGTACTGGGTATTCTATCTTGGTGGCGCCGACGGCCAAAAGCTTGCGGGCAACGCCGAGCGGCCTCCGGCTGACACGGGGCTGGCCAACGTCACGGCTTTGGACCTCGGCCTGGCCGGGAAAGGTCGTTTCCGGGTGATGCGCGGCGATGTTGCCGGTCAAACGCTGGTCGTGGGGCAGAGTTTTTCCGAAACCGAGGACATGGCGCAGATCATGCTGATCAATTTCGGCTGGGCGACGGCACTGGCAATCCTGGCGGCGCTTGTCATCGGTATTTTCCTGGCGCGGCGTGCGCAGGCGCGGCTGGATCGCATTGCCCATACGATGAACGAGGTTTCCAACGGGCGCCTTGACAGTCGTATCCGTCTTGTCGGCAGAGGCGATGATATCGATGTCGTATCCGGCCAGATCAACGCCGCCCTTGATCGCCTCGCGGCTCTGGTCGAGGGGATGCGTCAGGTCAGTGCAGACATCGCACATGACCTCAAGACGCCGCTTTACCGGTTGCGCCTGTCGCTCGAAGAGGCTGCAGCGCTTCTGGCCCGTGGGGTGGCCTCACCTGATCAGCTCGAGGAAGCGCTTGCCGAAAGCGATCGGATCAACGCCACTTTCGAGGCATTGCTGCGGATTGCCCAGATCGAGACCGGCGCGCGCAAGAAGCGTTTCCAGACTGTTGACCTTGCTGAAATCATGGAGACGATTGTCGAGATCTATGCCGATGTGGCCGAAGATAACGGCCAGTTTCTCTCTTTTTCCCGCCATGTTGCCGCTTCGGCCCTGATTTCCGGCGATCGTGAATTGCTGACCCAGCTTTTCGTCAATCTGGTTGAAAACGCCATCAATCACTGCGCCCACGGCGCGAGGATTTCTCTCACGCTTGGCGTGGAAGATGATTTTCTGGTGGCAGTGGTGGGAGATGATGGTGAAGGTATTCCTGCTGCTGAGCGTGAAAAGATATTTCAGCGCCTCTATCGGCTGGACAGGAGCCGGACATCGCCCGGCAATGGGCTGGGCCTCAGTCTGGTTCGCGCGATCGCCGATCTCCACGGCATTGCCATCCATGTTGAGGATAACGGGCCGGGCGCGCGATTCGTCCTGGCCGTACCGGGCGTTGCAGCCCCGGCATGAGTTCCGGTTCAGGATGGTCCCTCATCGCCGGCGAATGTTGACGGACCTGCCGCCGCGTCCTATCCAAAGGGCGGGAAAGACCATTCATCTGGCCCGGCGGTTTGGCCAGGGAAGGTTTTCGGCGCAGCTGACTGCAGCTCAGCTGGTGCCGCAGAGGAGGCTGTGGCTGACGGTCAAGGAGGCGTTCGGTGCCAATTCACGGAACCTTGTTCCGGGGCAGGCGTTGCACTTTCAAGGATGGTTGTTGAAATGGATTTGAAATTCGGAACAAGCGGTCTCAGAGGGCTCTCCACGGCCCTTATCGGTGAGGCGGCCTCGGTTCATACGGCGGGATTTTGCCGTCACCTTCTTGCGAGCGGCAAGGCAAAGGCAGGTGATCCGATACTGGTCGGGCGCGATTTTCGCAGATCCAGCCCCGAGATTGCCGAAAACTGCATGGCGGCGATTGCAGCCGAAGGGTTTCAGCCGGTGGATTGCGGCACGCTGCCGACGCCGGCGCTGTGCTATTATGGGTTTGCGCGTCAGGCTGCATCGGTGATGGTGACGGGATCCCATATTCCAGCGGATCGCAACGGCATCAAATTCTATACGCCGACCGGCGAAATCACCAAGGATGACGAGGTGGCGATCACGCAGAATGCTGCCGCCATGGTCGGAACCGTTCCGGTTGCCCGGCAAAAGGGTGAAGACCTGGCGGCAGAGGCGATGGCGCTGTTTTTCGCGCGCAATATCGCGCTTCTGCCGGAAAAGGCGCTTTCCGGCATGAAGATTGGCGTCTACCAGCATTCGACCGTGGCGCGCGATCTTCTGGTTGATCTTCTGGCGCATTACGGTGCGGAGGTGACTGCGCTCGGCCGCTCAGAAACCTTCATTCCCGTCGATACGGAAGCTGTATCCGACGACACGATCGCTCTGCTGAAGGGCTGGGCTGAAACGGAAGGGTTCGACGCGATCGTTTCCGCCGATGGCGATGCCGACCGTCCGCTGGTGGCGGATGAGGCCGGCACCCCGCTCAGAGGTGATCTCATCGGGCTGATGACAGCGCGTTTCCTCGGGGCAGGCGTGGTGGTGACGCCCGTCACCTCCAATTCCGGGATCGAGAAAAACGGCGATTTCGATGTCGTGCGCACCCGTGTCGGATCACCTTATGTGATCGCGGGCATGGAAGCGGCACTGGAGGCGGGCCAGGCTGGTGTGATCGGTTTTGAGGCCAATGGCGGCTTTCTGACCGGCTCCCCCTTCGCCCCGTCAGGCAAAAATCTCGAGGCTTTGCCGACGCGCGATTGTTTCCTGCCGATATTGTCGCTGCTTTATCTCGCCGCTTCAGCGGGAAAGCCGCTGAGCGCGGTTGCGGCCGGCTTCAACCTGCCTGTCGCAGCGGCCGACCGGATCCAGAATTTCGCCCAGACGCGTTCCGCTGCTCTGATGGACTATCTTCGCGGCCCAGGCGCCAATCTGAGCGCGTTTCTGGCGCCGGTGGGCAAGGTGGCGGCAAAGAGCGATATTGACGGACTTCGGGTAACGCTCGAAGACGGTCGGATCATTCACTTCCGCCCATCCGGCAATGCGCCGGAGATGCGCTGCTATGTCGAGGCGGAAAGCGCTGCGGCGGCGGCAGAACTGCTGAAGCAGGGGCTCGCCCTGATTGCCGCCCATGCGGCCGAATAAACGCGCATTTCAATCCGAAATCATATTGAGGAGACCCTGATACATGACTGGTAAAATCGTTCCCGTGATCATGGCCGGTGGCAAGGGGACACGGTTGTGGCCTCTTTCGCGAGCGGCCGCGCCCAAACAATTCATCCGTTTCCTCGGGCCGACGACGCTGTTTCAAAAGACGCTTCAGCGCGTTGCCGATGATCAGCGTTATGAGGCACCGATCGTGCTGACGAACGACGATTTCCGCTTTCTGGTGGCCGAGCAGGCGCGCGAAATGGATATCGCATTGTCGTCAATCATTCTCGAACCGGTAGCGCGCAATACCGCACCTGCCGTGGCGGCGGCTGCAGCGCTGGTGCAGTCGATGTTCGGTGCGGATGCGATCATGCAGGTTCTCGCCTCAGACCACGAGATTGACGCAGACGCGACCTATTTTTCCTGCATTGATACAGCCTTTGCCGCCGCTGATGCCGGCAAGCTTGTCACCTTCGGCATTGCGCCTACGGAACCGGCGACCGGTTATGGCTATATCGAAGCGGGGGAAGCGTTTGCTCCCGGTGCCTTTGCGGTGAAGCGCTTTGTTGAAAAGCCGCCGCTGGAAAAGGCGGAGGAAATGGTTGCGACCGGCAGCTTCACCTGGAATTCGGGCATGTTCATGTTTCCGGTGGGCACGCTGATCGGCGAGATGGAAGTCTATGCGCCGGAGGTGATGAGCCTGGCTTCCGAGGCGATCGAGAAGGGCGAAGCCGATCTCGACTTCACCCGTCTCGACAAAGAAACTTTTGAGCAGTGCCCGGATATTTCCATCGACTATGCGGTGATGGAAAAGACCGGCAATGCTGCTGTTGTGCCATCGGCTTTCAAATGGTCAGATCTGGGGTCCTGGGACGCGATCTGGAAAGAGGGCGACAAGGATGGCGATGGCAATGTCGTCTCGGGTGCTGCGACGCTGATGAACACGAAGGACACGCTGGTGATCTCGCGTCATCTGCATGTCGCCGGTCAGGGGCTGGAAGGTATGGCTGTGATTGCCAGCGAGGATGCCGTCTATGTCGGCAAGCTGGAAGACAGCCAGAATGTCGGCCAGATCGTCAAGCAGCTGAAGGCCTCGAAGAAGACCGAAGCGCTGGCGCGCGAACATCCAACATCCTACCGGCCCTGGGGCGGCTATAC
Organism: Martelella alba; assembly: GCF_006516955.1. Taxonomy (GTDB): domain Bacteria; phylum Pseudomonadota; class Alphaproteobacteria; order Rhizobiales; family Rhizobiaceae; genus Martelella; species Martelella alba. The sequence continues at coordinate 632,983 of NZ_VHLG01000002.1, read as the reverse complement.
CTCGATCATCAAGGGCGAACGCTTCCAGGCCAAGCGCATTTTCGTGCATCCAGGCAAGAAGCTTTCGCTGCAGAAGCACCACCACCGCGCCGAACACTGGATTGTCGTCAAGGGCACGGCCGAGGTGACGGTGGATGAGAATGTGACGATGCTGAGCGAGAACCAGTCGGTCTATATTCCGCTCGGCGCGGTTCACCGTCTTGCCAATCCCGGCAAGATCACGCTGGAGCTGATCGAGGTCCAGACCGGATCCTATCTTGGTGAAGACGACATCATCCGCCTCGTCGACGATTTTGGCCGTGGCTGAGGCAGGGGCGAGACGCATAAAAGCCGTCCTCTCCGTCGTCATCCCCGTGCTTGTCACGGGGATCCAGGCGCTTCAGGGCGAGAGTCTTTCGCCGTGCAGACGCACGGCTGCTGGATATCTGTGTCAGGCACAGATATGACGCCTTAGGGATTGGAAAGCTCTGCTAACAGCAAGAAGCCGCCGGGCGGAAACCCGGCGGCTTCTTGCTGTTTCGATTGGGGGGCTTTTACAGGATAAAGCGGGAGAGGTCCGTATCCTGCGCCAGATCACCGACATGCTGGCGCACATAGGCTGCATCAATGGTGACATCCTGACCGCCGCGATCGGGTGCATTGAAGGAGATCTCGTCCAGCACGCGTTCCATGACCGTCTGGAGGCGGCGGGCGCCGATATTTTCGACCGTGGCGTTGAGATGCACCGCGACATCGGCGAGCGCATCGATGGCGTCCTCGGTAAAATCGAGCGTCAGCTCTTCCGTTTCCATCAGCGCCTTGTACTGGCGGATCAGGCTGGCCTCGGTCTCCGTCAGGATGCGGCGGAAGTCTTCCTTGGTCAGCGCCTGCAATTCGACGCGGATCGGCAGACGGCCCTGCAGTTCGGGCAGGAGGTCGGATGGCTTCGACACGTGGAAGGCGCCGGAGGCGATGAAGAGGATGTGATCGGTCTTTACCGGACCGTATTTGGTGGCAACCGTCGTTCCTTCGACCAGCGGCAGCAGGTCGCGCTGCACGCCCTCGCGGGAAACGCCGGCGCCCATGCCGCCCTCGCGGGAGGCGATCTTGTCGATTTCATCGAGGAAGACGATGCCGTCTTCCTGCACCAGGCGCATGGCCTCGCGCTGGATGACCTCGTCATCGATCAGCTTGTCGCTTTCGTCGCGGATCAGATCGGCATAGGAGTTCTTGACCGTGGTGCGGACCTTCTTGGTCTTCTGGCCGAAACCCTTGCCGAACATTTCCGACAGGTTCAAAACACCGATATTGGCACCCGGCATGCCGGGGATTTCAAAGCCCTGGCCTGCCGATGGCGTATCGGCGATCTCGATGTCGATTTCCTTCTCATCCAATTCGCCATTTCTCAGTTTCTGGCGGAAGCTGTCCTTGGTGGCGGGCGAGGCGGTCTTGCCGACCAGCGCATCGAGCACGCGTTCCTCGGCATTGGCATGCGCCTTGGCCTGGACATCCTGACGTTTCTTCTCGCGCACCAGCACGATACCGATCTCAACCAGATCGCGGACGATCTGCTCGACATCGCGGCCGACATAGCCAACCTCGGTGAACTTGGTTGCCTCGACCTTGATGAATGGCGCACCGGCAAGCTTTGCCAGACGGCGGGAAATCTCGGTCTTGCCGACGCCGGTCGGGCCGATCATCAGGATGTTCTTCGGCATGACTTCGTCACGCAGGTCTTCCGACAGCTGCTGGCGGCGCCAGCGGTTTCTGAGCGCAATGGCGACGGCGCGCTTGGCGTCATGCTGGCCGATAATATGGCGATCGAGTTCGGATACGATTTCGCGCGGGGAAAAATTCGTCATGATTTCAGTGCTCCTTGACGGTTCTCCGGCCTTTGAAAAGCACCGGAGCCGTTGCTCATGATCGCGCCCGTTCAGGCCGCGTCGAGCGTTTCGACGATGACATTCTGGTTGGTGTAGACGCAGATCTCTGCGGCAATGCCCATGGCCTTGCGGGCGATCTCTTCTGCCGAGCCGTCGCCATCCATCAGGGCGCGGGCAGCGGCATAGGCATAATTGCCACCGGAACCGATTGCCATAGTGCCGTGTTCGGGCTCCAGCACGTCGCCATTGCCGGTAATTGCCAGGGTGACGTCCTTGTCGGCCACCAGCATCATGGCTTCGAGATTGCGCAGATATTTGTCGGTTCGCCAGTCCTTGGCCAGCTCCACTGCGGCGCGCATCAGCTGGTCGGGATATTGCTCAAGCTTGCGCTCCAGCCGTTCCAGAAGGGTAAAGGCATCGGCGGTGGCCCCGGCAAAACCGGCGATCACATTGCCGCCCTTGCCGATCCGGCGCACCTTGCGGGCATTGCCCTTCATCACTGTCTGACCAAGCGAGACCTGGCCGTCGCCGGCCATGACCACCTGACCGCCCTTGCGCACGGTTATGATCGTCGTCGCATGCATCGTGCCGTAGGGATTATGTTCGCTCATGGGCTCAAACCTTGTCTTCAGCGACACCTTTTGGCCTCATGCCAGGGCGTCGGTTCGTGATCCTATGTAGGCAGCGGTGTGGCATTTGCAATCCGCAAGCCTTTGCTTCAGGCCTATGTGCGTCTTTGCGCAAGTAAAATCCCGCCTAGAATGAGCAGCAGGCCGATATCGCGCAGCGGCGAAAATTCGTTGATGCCGCTCACCATATCGACGACGATGCCGGTGAGCATCTGGCCGCCGATGATCAGCACCGCTGTTGCCACGGCGCCGATTTTCGGGATCACCCAGGAGCCGGCGGCGACGAAGATGACGCCGACCGGACCGCCCAGCCATGCATAGGCGGGAATTTCGGAAATATCGGGTGGAATGAGCCCGCCGATCACCAGCGCCAGCAGGCAGATCGTGATGAAACCGACGATATGGTTGAAGAAGGAGGCGATCATCGGCGAGGTCGACAGCGACAGGCGGCCATTGATCTGACGCGAGATGCCGACGAGAAGACCGGCCGTCAGCGCAGCTGAAATAGCGGTGATCATGCGGGACCTCCGGCAAGAATGACGGCAACGGATCCGCCAAGGATCAGTGCAACCGTGAGAAAATCGCGCAGATCGAGCTTGCGCGCCGGCAGGCCGAACAGGCCCCAGCGATCGGCCGCAAGCGAGAAGATCACCTGACCGGCAAGACCGAGTGCAATCGTGCCGGACAGCGCCAGCGGCGAATTGACCGACAGCGAAGCGAGAATGACGGTGGCGGCGCCTGAAATGCCGCCAAGATAGGCCCACCAGGGCGCTTTCAGGCGGGGGGCCGTCCCCGCAGGCCGACGCTTACCCGAAAAGGCAAAGATCAGACCGAGAAAGATGATCGCCGCAATCGTGCCAGCGCCATGGGCGACGAAGGAGGCAAACAGCGGATTGCCATAATGGGCAACCAGACCGTTCATATGGGTCATGGCAGCCAGAAGGCCGCCGGAGGCAAAGGCAGCAATGAAATAGATGAAGGCAGGGCGGGATTGTGTTGTCATGAAAATTGTCCCCTTTATGCGTCCCCTGATAATTGAGCATCCGGATTTAGACGAGAAACGGGCAAAGTAAAACTGCAAGACGATCGCCGGGCTGCCTTTTCTTTTGCGAAACAGGGATGTGCCTGTTAAGAGACGGTCATCAATCCGCAGTGAAGAAGGTTGAGGGATATGGCCGTTCAGCAGGATATGCGCCGCGCGGAAATTCAGCGCGAGACCAAGGAAACCGCAATTTCGGTGACCGTGAATGTCGATGGCACCGGTGTTGCCGATATCGCCACCGGGATCGGTTTCTTCGACCATATGCTGGATCAGCTTGCCCGCCATTCGCTGATCGACATGACGATCCGCGCCAAGGGCGATACCCATATCGATGATCACCACACGGTAGAAGATACCGGGATCGCCATCGGTCAGGCACTGGCAAAGGCGCTTGGCAGCCGTGCCGGTGTTACCCGCTATGCCTCGATCGATCTTGCCATGGACGAGACCATGACCAAGGCGGCGATTGATCTTTCGGGCCGGCCCTATCTGGTGTGGAACGTCACCTTCCCGTCGGAAAAGATCGGCACTTTCGATACCGAGCTGGTGAAGGAGTTTTTCCACGCCCTTGCCCAGAATGCCGGCATCACGCTGCATATTCTCAATCACTACGGGGCCAACAGCCACCATATTGCCGAAACCTGTTTCAAGGCGGTGGCGCGCGCCCTGCGCGCGGCGGCCGAGATCGATCCGCGCCAGGAGGGCCGCGTGCCCTCGACCAAGGGCATGCTCGCCTGATGGAGGATGATCATGGCAAGTTTTCTGGTTCTGCTGCCGCCCGGCCAAGGTGCTGAAAAAGCGCCGGAAAAGACCGTTTTCCTGCGCGACGGCTTTTCTTTCTGGGCGCTTGTCTTCGGCCCGTTCTGGCTGTTGTTCCAGCGCGTCTGGCTGGCGGGCGTCATCACGCTGATTGTCTCGGTTCTGCTCGGCATAGCCGGAGATATGGGCGGGTTTGATATTGCGTCCGGGCTGTTTTCGGTCGCGCTGAACATCTTCATCGCGCTTGAGGCGCGCGGCTTTAAGGCTCATGCCATGGAAAAGCGTGGATTTCGCCTTGATGCCGTGATCGTCGCCGATGATCTCGATGAGGCTGAAGAGCTTTATTTTGCCGGATTTGCGGGGGCAGAGACGGCCCTGCCGGATTTTGCAACAAAGGGCCCGCAACGGGCTGAACCGGCGGCGTCGGGCATCGGCCTGATGGACGCCTATGGAATGTCATCATGAGCACAGTCGCCATCATTGATTACGGCTCGGGCAATCTGCGCTCGGCCACCAAGGCTTTTGAACGCGCCGCGCGCGAATGCGGGTCCGATGCCGAAATCATCCTGACCGACAAGGCCGAGATCGTTGCCGCTGCCGACCGCATCGTGCTGCCGGGCGTTGGTGCCTACGCTGATTGCCGGGCGGGGCTGGATGCCGTGCCGGGCATGGTCGAAGCGATTATCGAGGTTGCCGAGACAAAGGCGCGCCCCTTCCTAGGCATCTGCGTCGGCATGCAGCTGATGTCGGATCGCGGGCTGGAAAAGACGGTGACGAAGGGCTTCGGCTGGATTTCCGGCGATGTCACGCTGATCAAACCGGCCGATCCGGCGTTGAAAATTCCCCAGATCGGCTGGAATACGCTGACGCTCAGGAGCGAGCATCCGCTGTTTGACGGTATCGAGACCGGCGAAGACGGGCTTCACGCCTATTTCGTCCATTCCTATCATCTGGCGGCAAAAAAGCCGGAACAGGTGATCGCCGTGACCGATTACGGCGGTCCCGTCACCGCTTTCGTTGCCAATGGCAACAAGGCCGGCTCGCAGTTTCACCCGGAAAAGAGCCAAACGCTCGGCCTGAAACTGATCGCCAATTTCCTGGAGTGGGCGCCGTAACGCGCCAGACAAGAGACGAAAACCATGATCCTTTTTCCCGCCATTGATCTCAAAGACGGCCAGTGCGTGCGCCTCAAGCTTGGCGATATGGACCAGGCGACGGTCTATAATCCCGATCCCGGCGCGCAGGCGAAAGCCTTTGAGGACCAGGGCTTTTCCTGGCTGCATGTGGTGGATCTGAACGGCGCCTTTGCCGGGCGCACCGTCAATGGCGATGCGGTGGACGCCATCCTGAAGGCGACGAACAACCCGGTACAGCTTGGCGGCGGCATCCGTTCGCTCGATCATATCGAAAACTGGCTGTCGCGCGGGCTTGCCCGCGTCATTCTCGGCACGGTCGCGGTGCGCGATCCCGATCTGGTCAAAACGGCCTGCAAGGCCTTTCCGGGCAAGGTTGCCGTCGGCATTGACGCGCGCGGCGGCAAGGTCGCCGTTGAAGGCTGGGCAGAGGCCTCCGAGCTTGAAGTGGTCGAACTGGCAAAGCGCTTCGAAGGCGCGGGCGTTGCTGCAATCATCTATACCGATATTGATCGCGACGGCGTGCTGGCCGGGATCAACTGGGCCTCGACGCTGAATCTGGCGGCGTCAGTTTCGATCCCGGTGATTGCCTCGGGCGGCCTTGCCTCGATGGATGATATTGCCCGCATGACCGAGCCGGATGCACAGATCCTCGAAGGCGCGATTTCCGGCCGTGCGCTTTATGACGGGCGGATTGATCCGGCCGCGGCGCTGGCGCTGCTGAAATCCGCCGCCGTGTGAAACCTTGTCCTTTCGCGCGTCATGCGTCCATTTTGATGCGCGATGTATTCGTCCTTTTGTTCTGGCATTGATGCGCAGGGCTTCCCGCTATAAAAGAGCGGACGAAACATGACCCGTCAGGCTGGTGCAAACAGGGCTGCCAACCCGGCTGAAATCTTACCGATCCCTGTCCCGATCGCCCGGAGACTATCCAATGACCCTGAAAGCCCGTGTCATTCCCTGCCTCGATGTCAAGGACGGCCGTGTCGTCAAGGGCGTGAATTTCGTTGATCTGATTGATGCCGGCGATCCGGTGGAAGCGGCGCGCGCCTATGATGCGGCGGGGGCCGACGAGCTCTGCTTTCTCGATATCACCGCCACGTCGGACAATCGCGAAACGATTTTCGATGTCGTCACCCGCACTGCCGAGCAGTGCTTCATGCCGCTGACGGTTGGTGGCGGCGTGCGCGAGGTTGCCGATATCCGCAAGCTGCTGCTCTGTGGCGCCGACAAGGTGTCGATCAACTCGGCCGCAGTGAAAAACCCGGATTTCGTCGCTGAAGCAGCCGACAAGTTCGGCAATCAGTGCATTGTTGTCGCCATTGATGCCAAGCGCCGGGCAACGCAGGCACCGGGCCGGGAAAACCGCAGTGCCTGGGAAATCTACACCCATGGCGGCCGTCAGCCGACCGGCATTGACGCGGTGGAATTTGCCGAAAAGGTCGTGGCCCTTGGCGCAGGCGAGATCCTGCTCACATCCATGGATCGTGACGGCACCAAGGCCGGTTATGATCTGGAGCTGACGCGCGCCATTGCCGATGCGGTTTCTGTGCCGGTGATTGCCTCTGGCGGTGTCGGCACGCTTGAACATCTGGTGGATGGCATAGCCGAGGGCCATGCCACGGCGGTGCTGGCCGCCTCGATCTTCCACTTTGGTACCTATTCCATTGGTGAAGCCAAACAGTATATGGCTGATCGCGGTATCGCGATGCGGCTGGACTGAGGGAGGAAAGCCATGACCGATTTTTCGCTTGCCGATCTGGAAGCCATCGTCGCGAAGCGCGCAGGCGCGTCACCGGATGAGAGCTGGACGGCAAAACTGGTTTCCAAGGGGCAGCGCAAGGCGGCCAAGAAGCTTGGTGAGGAAGCCACCGAAGTGGTGATCGCCGCCATTGCCGAGGATCGCGAAAACCTGACCTATGAAGCCGCTGACCTGCTCTATCATCTGCTGGTCGTACTTAAAATTGCCGATATTCCGCTGAATGATGTCATGAACGAGCTTGCACGGCGGCAAAGCCAGTCGGGCATTGCCGAAAAGGCGGGGCGGACGGGTGAATGACGACGGCGGGAACGGCCTTGGCCGACGAGATCAACGCATCGGCGATCGCGCTTGACAGTTTTGCCGCGGGGCAGGTGTCGCCCTATCGCTTTTTCACTGCGGATGAGTGGTCTCATTTCCGTGCCGATACGCCGATGACGCTGAAGGCGGAGGAAGTCCGTCAGCTCCGCTCGCTCAATGACCCGATCGATCTGGAAGAGGTGCGGCGCATCTATCTGTCGCTGTCACGGCTGCTGTCGTCGCATGTCGAAAGCTCGCAGATGCTGTTTCGCCAGCGCAAGCGGTTTTTGAATTTCCGCGAAGACGATAACAAGACCCCCTTCATCATCGGCGTTGCCGGTCCGGTGGCGGTGGGTAAATCGACCACAGCGCGCCTTTTGAAGCAATTGCTGGCCCGCTGGCCGTCAAGCCCCAAGGTTGATCTCGTGACCTCGGATGGCTTTCTCTATCCAAATGACGTTTTACAGCGTGACGGGCTGATGCGCCGCAAGGGCTTTCCCGAAAGCTTTGATACCGGCGCGATCCTCAAATTTCTCTCCGCCATCAAGGCCGGGATGCCAAATGTCCGCGCACCGCTTTATTCGCATCTGTCCTATGATGTGCTGTCGGACGGCTTTGTCACCGTCGACCGGCCGGATATCCTGATTTTCGAGGGTATCAATGTGCTGCAGTCGCGCGATTTGCCGGCCGGCGGGCGCATGGTGCCGATCGTTTCGGACTTTTTCGACTTCTCGATCTATATCGACGCGGAAGTCGAGCAGATCCGGCAATGGTATGTCGACCGTTTCCTCAAGCTGCGCCGCACCGCCTTCCAGGACCCAGCCTCCTACTTCCACCGTTATTCCGCGCTGGATGAGGCCGAAGCGCTGTCGATCGCGGAAGATCTGTGGCGCAATATCAATCTGAAGAATCTCGAAAACAACATCCTGCCGACCCGCCCGCGCGCCGATCTCATTTTGCGCAAGGGACACGATCATCTGGTGGAGACGGTGGCGCTGCGGAAATTGTGACGGGCGTCATTGGGGATTGACCCGCCTCAGTGTCAGATTGATCCGGCCCCCTTTTTTCAAAAGGGTTGATGTGCCGGGATAGATCCGCGTTACGCCGTGAAAGGCAAGCCGGCTTTTGCCGCCGAGGATGACGATATCGCCGCTTTTCAGCTTCAGTGACTGTGCCTTGTCGCTGCGTGAAAGGCCGCCGATCCTGAACAGGCAGCTGTCGCCAAGCGATATCGACAGGACCGGGGCAGAAAATTCCGCCTCATCACGATCCTGATGCAGGCCCATTTTCGCGGTCTCGTCGTAGAAATTCACCAGACAGGCCTCAGGCGGCGCGTCAAAGCCGGAAAGATCGTTCCAGAGCGCCATCAGCGCGGGCGGGATATCCGGCCAGGGTTTGCCCGTTTGCGGGTGGAGCGGCTGGTAGCGATAGCCACGCTCCTTGTCGGTCACCCAGCCGAGCGGCCCGCAATTGGTCATGCGCACGGACATGGCTTTTCCCGTGCGCGGCATGGCCGGCACATAAAGCGGAGCTTTTGCGACAACGGCGCGGATCTCGTCGAGAAGTTGCTGCTGGTCCGCGCGGTCGAGATGGTCCGGCAAATAGTCAAAGCCGTCCGGCAGTTCGGTTCCGGCCATGGCGATCAGTCCTCCCGGCCTGGCTTGCCGCGCATTTTCTTGACTTCGGAACGGCCGGATTTTTCCTTCAGCCGGCGTTCAATGGAGCCACGGGTGGGCTTGGTCTTGCGCCGTGTGGGCGGCGGCGGCAAGGCAGCTTCCAGCACCATTTCCTTCAGCCTGTCGCGCGCATCCTCGCGGTTGCGCTCCTGGCTGCGGTGGCTTCTGGCCTCAATCATCAACACGCCGTCTTTGGAGACACGCCGGCCGCCGATGCGGATCAGATTGCGGCGGATACGTTCGGAAAGGGCCGGTGAGGTGGCAACGGAGAAGAACAGCTGAACGCCGGTGGCAAGCTTGTTGACATTCTGTCCGCCGGGGCCGCCGGTCAGGATGAACTGCTCGGTCAGTTCCCAGCCGGAAATGACGATCCGGTCGTTGATGTGAAGGTCGCTTGCAGCCATGGTCCACTCCTTGGCGCCATATCACACAGGCGGCGGGTCAAGGGCAAGCATATCAGGGGGAAAATGCCCGGCGGCAGGGAAAATCCGGCCGGGCATTTTCTCTGGTGCTCCTCCCACGGAGCTTTCGTCTAAATCAGGCGCTGGTGAGCGTCTTTGGTGCCGCGGCCCGCACGCCATCGTCGACATGGGTCTCGAACTTGGCGAAATTGGCGATGAACATGTCGACAAGCCTGGCGGCCTGGCGGTCATAGGCCATCGGATCCGACCAGGTGTCACGCGGCGTCAGGATCGTCTGGTCGACGCCGTCAATGGCGAGCGGAACGGCAAAGCCGAAATTGTCGTCAATGCGGAATTCCGCCGCTTTCAGATCGCCCGACAAGGCCTGTGCCAGCATGGCGCGGGTCTGGCGGATCGGCATGCGCTTGCCGGTGCCATAGGCGCCGCCGGTCCAGCCGGTATTAACGAGCCAGCAATCGACCTCGTGAAGCGCAATCAGATCCTTCAGAAGATTGCCGTATTCCGCCGGGTGGCGCGGCATGAAGGGGGCGCCGAAACAGGTCGAGAAGGTGGCTTCCGGCTCGGTCACGCCCTTTTCGGTGCCGGCAACCTTGGCGGTGTAGCCCGAAAGGAAGTGATACATGGCCTGTTCCGGGGTCAGCTTGGCTATCGGCGGCAGCACGCCGAAAGCATCGGCCGTCAGCATGATGATCGTCTTCGGATGGCCGGCCTGGCCGGTCTTTGACGCATTGGGAATGAAGTTGAGCGGATAGGCGCAGCGGGTGTTTTCCGTCAGCGAACCATCATCGAAATCGGGCTTGCGGTCAGCATCAAGCACGACATTTTCAAGCACGGTGCCGAAGCGTTTGGTGGTGGCGAAGATTTCGGGCTCGGCTTCCGCCGAAAGCCGGATCGTCTTGGCATAGCAGCCACCTTCGAAATTGAAGACACCCTTTTTGCCCCAGCCATGTTCGTCATCGCCGATCAGCGTGCGTGTCGGATCGGCCGACAGCGTGGTCTTGCCGGTGCCCGACAGGCCGAAGAAGACGGCGGCGTCGTCCTTGGCGCCGACATTGGCCGAGCAATGCATCGGCATGACGCCGCGGGCCGGCAGCAGATAATTCAGCATGGTGAAGACTGATTTCTTGATCTCACCGGCATAGGACGTGCCGCCGATCAGCACCAGACCGTTGACGAGGTCGCAGGCGATCACCGTCTCGGTGCGGCAGCCATAACGCTGCGGATCGGCCTTGAAACTCGGCAGGTCGATGATCGTCAACCTGGCGGTGAAATCTTCCAGCTGGTCGCGATCCGGACGGATCAGCAGATTGCGGATGAACATGGCATGCCAGGCATATTCGCTGACAACACGGGTTGGCAGAGCGTTTTCGCTGTCCGCACCGCCGATCAGATCCTGGATGAAGACGTCACGGCCTTCCGCATGCGCCAGCATATCCTGCTTCAGCAGGGCAAAATGCTCCGGCGACATCTTCTTGTTGTTGTCCCACCAGATTTCGGGCTCGGTGGTCTGGTCGCAGACAACAAATTTGTCCTTGGCGGAACGGCCTGTATGCTGACCGGTGAGTGCGCGAAGCGCACCATCGGCCGTCAGGACCGCTTCGCCACGGCGCAATGATTCCTCACACAGCTGCGCCGGCAACAGATTGTAATAAACGCTCCCCAGGTTCTTCAAACCCAGCGCTGCCGCCGGAAACCCGTGATTGTAGAGCCCGAATTCCTCCATGATCCAATCCTTCATTGGCTAAACAAATTGAATTTTTTAAATTTATATTTAATCAAGTCGGGATGCGCAACCGAAAATTACATAAAATATAGCAATATCAATTATTTAATCGTTTTAAACAAAAATGTGCGCGCATGTAAGATTTAAATCCGCATGGATTGCCATATATTTAGCCGGATATGGCGGAGAACGAGAAAAAGCCGGCTTAACCGTGTCAGAGCGTCGCAAAGGCGCCATTGCCACAATTTGTTCCAGTTTTTTTCCAAGAGATGCTAAAAAGACATCGGAAGCGGTCGCCCTTAAAAAACGGCCACTCGACAGTAGGAGCCTATGATGCAGACCATCGCCCTTGTGGACGACGACCGAAACATCCTGACGTCGGTTTCGATCGCGCTCGAATCCGAGGGATATCGTGTCGATACCTATACGGATGGCGCAACCGCGCTGACCGGGCTTTTGTCCAATCCGCCACAACTGGCGATCTTCGATATCAAGATGCCGCGTATGGATGGTATGGAGCTGCTCCGCCGGCTGCGCCAGAAATCGGATGTACCGGTGATCTTTCTCACCTCCAAGGATGAGGAGATCGATGAGCTTTTCGGGTTGAAGATGGGGGCGGATGATTTCATCACCAAACCCTTCTCCCAGCGCCTTTTGGTTGAGCGGGTCCGGGCGGTCCTGCGCCGTGTTGCCGGGCGCGATGCCGCGGCATCCGGCGGTGCCAAGGCGGGTGACAGCGAGGCGAACCGTCCGCTGGAACGCGGCCAGCTGGTCATGGATCAGGAACGTCACACCTGCACCTGGAAAGGCGATCCTGTGACGCTGACTGTAACGGAATTCCTGATCTTGCAGTCGCTCGCCCAGCGGCCCGGTGTCGTCAAGAGCCGTGATGCGCTGATGGATGCGGCCTATGATGATCAGGTCTATGTCGATGACCGCACGATCGACAGCCACATCAAGCGGCTGCGCAAGAAGTTCAAGCTGGTCGATCGCGAGTTTGACATGATCGAAACCCTATACGGCGTCGGCTACCGCTTCCGCGACGCCGCCTGACAGGCATGCCGTGACGGAAGGGACCGTACAGACCGCGACATCGCGGATCAAGAAGCGCTGGCGAGGGCCCTTTCTGGTTCTGCGCCGGTTTCTCGCTGCGACGGTTTTTTCCAGCCTCAACTGGCGCATCCTGTTTTTCAACCTTCTGGCGCTGTTTTTTCTGGTTGGCGGTATTCTTTATCTCAACCAGTTCCGTGAGGGCCTGATTGACGCCCGCATGGAAAGCCTGACCACGCAAGGCGAGATGATCGCGGGCGCAATAGCGTCATCGGTTTCGGTCGAGAGCGACACGATGACGCTTGATCCGCAAAAGCTGCTTGAGCTGCAGGCCGGTGAAAGCGCAAGACCGTCTCCCAATGACGAGGATCTCAAATTCCCGATTAACCCGGAAAAGGTGGCGCCGATCCTCAGGCGGCTGATTTCGCCGACACGCACCCGTGCGCAGATTTTTGATCCGGATGCCAATTTGATCCTCGATTCACGCTATCTGTTCTCACGCGGACAGATTCTGCGCTACGATCTGCCGCCGGTGGCCGAGACGACCACAGAATCGGTCATCGACAAGCTCGGCAATTTCCTCAGCTGGGTGCTGCAGCCACATGGTGAGGCGCGTTATGAGGAAGCACCGGGTGGCGATGGTTCGATTTATCCCGAAGTCATGACGGCGCTGAACGGGCAGACCGCGCGATCGGTCAGGATCAATGATCAGGGCAAGCAGATCGTTCTGGTTGCCGTGCCGGTCCAGCGTTTCCGCGCCGTGCTCGGCGTGTTGCTTCTGTCGACCCAGGCTGGCGATATCGACAAGATCGTCCATAATGAACGTCTCGCGATCATCCGCATGTTCGTTGTCACCTCACTTGTAACCATGGTCTTGTCCTTCATGTTGTCCTCGACCATCGCCAATCCGTTGCGCCGGCTCTCCGAGGCCGCCGTCCGGGTCAGGCGCGGGGGGCCGCGCGAGCGTCAGGAGATTCCCGATTATTCCGCTCGCCAGGATGAGATTGGCCATCTCTCCACCACCTTGCGGGAAATGACGACGGCGCTTTACGACCGGATTGATGCGATTGACAGTTTTGCCGCCGATGTTGCCCATGAGCTGAAAAATCCGCTGACCTCGCTTCGCAGTGCCGTCGAAACCCTGCCGCTTGCCAGGACCGAGGACGCCAAGGCGCGGTTGACGGAGATCATCCAGCATGATGTGCGCCGCCTCGACCGTCTGATCAGCGATATTTCCGATGCCTCGCGGCTTGATGCGGAACTTGCACGCGAGGATGCCTCTGTCTTCGATGCCGAGACGCTTCTGCGCGATCTCGTCGCATTGTCGCGTGACATCGGCTCGCGCAAGCCGGTCGATATTGATCTCAATGTCGAAACGCCCCATGGCGGAAAGAACAGTTTCGATATTTTCGGCCACGATCTCAGGATCGGTCAGATCATCACCAATCTCATCGAGAATGCGCGGTCCTTTGTCTCCGAAAAGACCGGCAGGATCGATGTCAGGCTGAGGCGTGGCCGCAACCACATCATCATCACGGTGGAAGATAACGGGCCGGGGATCCGCGCCGAGGATATTGAGCGCATCTTCGAGCGGTTTTATACCGATCGCCCCGATGGCGAGGCGTTCGGACAGAATTCCGGTCTCGGCCTGTCGATTTCGCGTCAGATTGCCGAAGCCCATGGCGGTACGCTGGTGGCGGAAAATATCGTGGACAAGGACAGTGGCGATATCACAGGCGCCCGCTTCATTCTCACCCTGCCGGCCGTTTCCGGCCATCGCAACGCATGAGCGGCGGTGTAAATCTTCACGCAACAGCCGTTGTCATCGGTGTTTCCGGCATTCTGCTGGTCGGGCCGTCGGGGTCCGGAAAGAGCAGGCTGGCCCTGTCACTGCTGGCGGAAGCCGATGCGCTTGGTCTTTTCGCCCGGCTCATCGCCGACGATCAGGTCTTCATCGCACATAGTGGCGGGCGGGTGATTGCCAGTGCTCCGCCGGCCATTGCCGGAAAGATCGAAATCTATGGCAGCGGCATTGCCGTAGTGGAGCATCTGGACGCAGCGGTGATGGATTTCTGTGTCCGGCCCGTTGATGTGAAAACGGCCGAGCGCCTGCCCGAGCCGGAGCTGTCCTTCACGCTGCCGGGCGGTGAGATGCTGCCTCTGGTGCCGCTGATGCTTCAGGGCGCAGGCTCGCTTGCGCGGCTGAACGCGCTTTGCCCGGGTCTGGCGGACGGGCGCCCGGCGCGGCCGTGCATCGACGGAAATGGCTAGCGATCCTTTGACGCCCCGTGCTAGAGCATCGGGCGATGCCGATTGGTCGCATGACGCTCTCACCCGGGATCAGGCGCTTGTGCCGCAGGCACTGGGCTGGTGACATTCAGCCTTTTGGGCTTGCACTTCGCCGCCACTTCGACAAGATGGGCGAAAAGGTTGTCCGTGGTATTTCGGGGTGATTGCCGGAACTGGACATGAAAAGGGAGCGAAACCAACATGATCGGACTGGTGCTTGTAACCCATGGTAGACTGGCCGAGGAGTTCCGCCTCGCGGTTGAGCATGTGGTGGGCGCACAGGACGCCATCGAGACCATCTCGATCGGTCCCGAAGATGACATGGACCAACGGCGGGATGATATCCTCAAGGCCGTCGGCCAGGCCGATAGCGGCAATGGTGTCATTATTCTCACCGACATGTTTGGTGGCACCCCTTCCAATCTCGCCATCTCCATCATGAGCCCCGGCCGGGTGGAGGTGATTGCCGGCGTCAACCTGCCCATGCTGATCAAGCTTGTGGCGGTGCGCGGCGACAATGACATGGCCAAGGCGCTTGCCGAGGCGGAAGATGCCGGACGGCGGTATATCAATGTCGCCAGCCGTGTGCTTAACGGAAAATAGGATCGCGGCCTGATGAGCGAAGCGAGCCGTGAACTCACCATCGTCAACCGGCGCGGATTGCATGCCCGTGCCTCGGCAAAATTCGTGCAGACCGTTGAACGCTTCGACGCTCAGGTCACCGTGTCTAAGGATGGCATGAGTGTCGGCGGCACATCGATCATGGGGCTGATGATGCTGGCCGCAGGGATCGAGAGTCAGATTGTCGTCAGCGCCAGCGGCCCGGATGCCGATGAAGCGCTGGATGCGATTGCCAGCCTGGTCGAATGCCGTTTCGGCGAGGAATGCTGAAGTTTTTCAGTCCCTTGGCGGCTGCCAGAGTTCAATCTTGGTGCCGTCGGGATCAAGGACCCAGATAAAGCGGCCATTGTCATCACCGTCGTCGCGGCCGAGAATGGGCACGCCTTTCGCCTCGAGCCGGGCGATCATAAGGTCCATGTTGTCAACGATGAAGTTGATCATGAAATCGCGTGATGAGGGGGCAAGATAGTCGCTCTTTTCGCAAAAGACGCCCCAGAGCGAGGCAGATCCGGTGGGCCTGTCCTCGTCGGCAAAGCGGGCGCCGCCCCAGGTCTCAACGGCAAGTCCAAGTGTATCACGATACCAGGTGGTGAGCCTGTCGGTGCCAGCGCTCAGAACGAAAATGCCGCCAAGCCCGGTAACCCGGCCAATTGCATTGTCATCTGCCATGGATATTCTCCCCCTATGGATGTATTTTCAATTTGGATCTCGGATCGGTTGCTGTCAAAGCCTGACCGGGTTTTGTGTTATCCATAGGTCGCTTGCCATGGCGCTCTCAAGACATAAAGATTTCTTTATGTCTTTCTTGCATGGTTCCGGCAAGGCTGTTAAACCCTTGGCCTGAAACTGACGGCCCTGATTGGGCCCCGGCGGGATCGAAGGATCCGCCTTTTGCTACAGCTAGATTTTCGGAGTTTAAGATGAGCGCCACGCAGGATTATCACGTTGCCGATATCGCGCTTGCCGATTTCGGTCGCAAGGAAATCGACATTGCCGAAACAGAAATGCCCGGCCTGATGGCAGCGCGTGCGGAATTCGGTGAAAGCCAACCTCTCAAGGGCGCGCGCATTTCCGGTTCACTCCACATGACGATCCAGACCGCCGTTCTGATCGAGACCCTGAAGGCGCTCGGCGCCGATGTCCGCTGGGCATCCTGCAACATTTTCTCGACCCAGGACCACGCTGCGGCGGCAATCGCTGCCAGCGGCACGCCGGTCTATGCGGTCAAGGGCGAGACGCTTAGCGAATACTGGACCTATACGGACCAGATCTTTCAGTGGCGCGATGGCGGCCTGTCCAACATGATCCTCGATGATGGCGGCGATGCCACCATGTATATCCTGACCGGTGCACGCGCCGAAGCGGGTGAAGACGTGCTGTCGAACCCGCATTCGGAAGAAGAGGAAGTGCTGTTCGCCCAGATCAAGAAGCGCATGGCGGCAACACCGGGCTTCTTCACCAAGCAGCGCGAAGCGCTTTATGGCGTGACGGAAGAAACCACGACCGGTGTGAACCGCCTCTACCAGCTCGCCCGCGCCGGCCAGCTGCCCTTCCCGGCCATCAACGTCAATGACTCGGTCACCAAGTCGAAATTCGACAACAAATATGGCTGCAAGGAATCGCTGGTTGACGGTATCCGTCGCGCCACCGACGTCATGCTTGCCGGCAAAGTCGCCGTTGTCTGCGGCTATGGCGATGTCGGCAAGGGCTCGGCCGCTTCGCTTTCTGGGGCCGGCGCACGCGTCAAGGTGACCGAAGCAGATCCGATCTGCGCGCTCCAGGCCGCCATGGATGGCTATGAAGTCGTTGTTCTGGAAGACGTATTGTCGTCGGCTGACCTCTTCATCACCACCACCGGCAATATGGATATCATTCGCCTCGAGCATATGCGCGAGATGAAGGACATGGCAATCGTCGGCAATATCGGCCACTTCGACAATGAGATCCAGGTGGCCTCGCTGCGCAATTTCAAGTGGACCAATATCAAGCCGCAGGTCGACATGATCTCCTTCCCGAATGGCAAGCGGCTGATCCTCCTGTCGGAGGGGCGTCTTCTCAACCTTGGCAATGCCACCGGGCATCCCTCTTTCGTCATGTCGGCATCTTTCACCAATCAGGTGCTGGCACAGATGGAAATCTTCCTGCATCGCGACCAGTATGAGAAGGGTGTTCACATCCTGCCCAAGCATCTCGATGAAAAGGTTGCCCGCCTGCACCTCGACAAGCTTGGCGTCAAGCTGACCGTGCTGTCGCCCGAGCAGGCTGCCTATATCGGGGTTACGCCGGAAGGCCCGTTCAAGCCCGATCATTACCGCTATTAAGCATTCGGTAAGCATAATCTCCTAATCTGGCCGCGCCTTCAAATGACAGGCGCGGCTTTGTTTATTTGCGGCGGACTCTTTTTTCGGATTCGCCAAGCGTTTATGTTTTTTAAGGTGCGATTCGCCTGATTTTTAGGCCCGGATTCCGCTTGAACGCCGTCATTTCGGGGTTTCGGACCGTGTTCGTTTCATAAGATTGATCGGGAGACGGCGGCGGATCCGTGTCTTTCGAAAGGGCGGAATGGTGCGATGCGGCAGACGCAGCTTACCGTCAAAGACAAAAAAGCGGCGGGTTTCCGGGCTACATGTCCTGTTCCCAGCAAACGAGGAGCTTCACGTATGGCAAGCCGGACTTTACGCAGCGCCTTCATGACCGCGCTGGTTTCCGGCACAGCTATGGCCGCTTCGTCGGCCTTTGCCAGTCAGGGTTTCGATCCGGCGCTGCCGAGTGGGTTTTCGACCGGCGAAGTCATGACGCTGTCGGCGGTGTTCGGCGTTCTGGCTTCCACGCTGATTTCGACCCTGTGGTTTGTCCGCCTGCGCGGAAGAGCGGAAGCTGAAAATCGCGTGATCCGTGCTGCACTGGAACAGACCCAGGAAAGATTGCTGAGCCTGAAGGCGCTCAATGCCGAGAAGAACCGGCGGATCATTTTGTGGGAAGATCCGATGGCCGCGCCGCAATTTCTGGGGACACTTCCGGACGAGGCAGGCGCGCCGGAGGAGGACAGTGATTTCCTCTCCTTTGACGATTGGCTGACGCCGGGCAGCGTGCGCCAGCTTGTTCCGGCAATGGCGGCTCTGCGTGAAAAGGCCAAGGCCTTTGATATGCTGGCCGAAACGAAAAAGGGTTATGTGCTTGAAGTGCTTGGCCGCACCACGGGCGGAAGGGCGCATGTTCGCTTCGGCGCGCTGGAATCTGTGCGTGCCGAACTTGCGGAGCTCCGGCTCGATCACAAGCGCCTGCAAGCAAGGCTGAAGCGTTTCGAGACGCTTTTGAATGCCACTGACATGCCGGCATGGCTGCGCGACGGCGAGGGCCGTCTTGCCTGGGTCAACGACGCCTATAGGCGCGCTGTCGATGCGAAAGCTGATGAAATGACGCCGGCGACCATCCGCATGCTGCTTGGAACCGCTGCCCAGGCCCGTCTTGACGATGAGATCCGGGCCGGCAAGCGCTTTGAAGCGCGTGAGCCGATCGTGATTGACGGAAACAGGTCGCATTTCGCGATTGTCGAAGTGCCGACCGCCGATGGCTCTGCGGGGCTGGCGCGCGATGTTTCCGATCGTGAACGGCTGGAAAGCGCGCTTGAGCTGACGCTGGAAAACCACGCCGACACGCTCAACCACCTCAATACCGCCGTGGCGATTTTCGACGCTGACCGGCGTCTGCGCTTTTATAATCAGGCCTTCGAGAAGCTCTGGCGGCTCGATATGGGCTTTATGGAATCGCGCCCCGACAATGGCGAATTTTTTGAGCGGCTGCGGGCCGATGGCAAGCTGCCCGAGCCGCATAACTGGAAGGACTGGAAAGAAAAGGCGCTTTCGGTCTACCGCTCAGTCGGTCCCTATAGTGATCTGTGGTATCTGCCCTCAGGTGAAACCCTTTCGGTCTTCGCCTCGGCGCATCCACGCGGCGGCACGACCTGGGTGTTTGAAAATCACACCGAGCAGATCGCGCTCAAAACCCGCTACAACACGCTGGTGAAGGTGCAGGGCGAGACCATTGATCATCTGTCGGAAGGGGTCGCGGTGTTCGGTCCTGACGGGCGCCTGTCGCTTTCCAATCCGGCCTTCCGGGCGCTATGGGGCATCAGCGAAAAGGATGCCGCGCCGGATACCCATATCCGTCAGCTGGTCTCGCTGTGTGAGGCAAGTTATGAAGGTCCTGGCGGCTGGCGGCTGTTTGCCCGGATGATCACCAGTTTCGATGATGAGCGCCTGTCGCAGCAGGGCCGGCTCGACCTGAAATCAGGTCTGGTGCTGGATTATGCCGTGACGCCGCTGCCGAATGCCCAGACCATGCTGACCTTCGTCAACAAGACCGATTCCATTCAGGTCGAACGGGCGCTGACGGAAAAGAACGACGCCCTGCGCAAGGCGGAAGAGCTGAAGAATACCTTCCTTGAGCATGTCAGTCATGAACTGCGCACGCCGCTGACTTCGATTATGGGCTTTGCCGAACTGCTGAAATCGCCGCAGATCGGGCCGCTGAACAGCCGTCAGGGCAATTATGTCGATCACATCGCCAACTCCTCGGCCGTGCTGATGACGATTGTCAACGACATGATCGACCTGAAATCGGCCGATGCCGGCATTCTGACGCTGGATCTCGATGAAATGTCGCTCGATGATCTGATCGATTCGGTTGCCGACGACATTTCCGTGCGCCTTCAGGAGGCGGAGGTGACGCTGGAAATCACCGCCCCGCCGGAGCTTGGTGCGATCACTGCCGATTTCCAGCGGCTGAAGCAGATCCTCCTGAAAATCCTCGGCAATGCTATCAAATATGCGCCTGAGGGGTCGATCATTGCGCTGTCGTGCTGGCGGGAAACAAGCGATTTCGTCTTCACCGTCACCGATAGCGGGCCGGGTATTGAAAAGGACGCGCTGAAGACGGTGTTCTCGCGCTTTTCTGCGGGCGAAAGCGAGGCCCCCATCGCCGCAGGTGCGGGGCTCGGCCTGGCCATCGTGCAAAGCTTTGTCGGCCTGCACAAGGGCAAGGTCTTTATCGACAGCGAGCCCGGCGCCGGCACAACTGTCACCTGCCGTATTCCGGATACCGGAGAAGATCATGGCGGCGCGCATGTCGTTGCTGCCGAATGAGCGGGCCAGCGGGACGCTGTTCGATCTTTCTGGCTGATGAGGCGGCCACGATCGCATTTGGTGCGCGGCTTGCCGATCTGCTTGAAGCCGGAGACTGCCTGTTGCTCAATGGTGATCTCGGCATGGGAAAATCGACGCTCGCCCGGGCGTTGATACGGGCGCGGGCCGGTGCGCCCGATCTTGATGTGCCAAGCCCGACCTTCACGCTCGTTCAGGCCTATGAGACGGTGCCGCCGATCTTCCATTTCGATCTCTACCGCCTTGGCGATCCTTCGGAGCTGGTCGAACTCGGCCTTGATGAGGCGCTTTCTGAGGGGATCAGCCTGATCGAGTGGCCGGAGCGCGGAGGCGATGAGCTTCCGGGCGACGCTATTGCGATCACTTTCGCCGAGGAGGGTGCGGGCCGCCGTCTGGTGCTGAGCGCACCGGACGCCGTGGTGACGCGGCTTTCTCCGGCATTTTCGGATCTGGCGACGTGAACTGGCGGGCCTCACAATTGGTTCAGAAGCGCCTGCATATCGTGCTCCAGCGATCTGTCCGCGCAGGATTTCATCAGTGCGATGGCCTCTTTCAGGTCAGCCCGGGCGATATCGCGCCATTCGGGTGAGAGCCCGCCCTCGCGCTTGCGGCACAGCCAGCCAAACCGGATTTTCAGGAACCGCGCCTTGCCGGCTGCCGGCTTGAGGTCGAGCGCACGGGCGGTTTCATAGAGCGTATCTATTTCGCGCACGACTTCGTCCTCGCAGATCGGCGGCGTGATCTGGACACCGGATGTATGCCGCGCATTCCAGCTTTCCAGCCAGCGTGACAGAAGGATCAGCAGATTGAGCACGGTCTGGACATGGCTGCAATGGCAAATGCGGCTGTCGAGATAAAGTGCGCGGGCAATCGAGGCATATTGCCAGGCCTCCTCGCTTTGCCCCTGCATCAGGGCAAAACGGGCGCGGTCAATCAAAAGCGCGGACTGTTCGGCGCCGCCAAAGCGTGAAAGTCTTGCCATATTGGCTTCGATCATGCCGCCGATCCGGCGGGTGATCATATGATCTGAACGGTTGTCATGACCGGACTGAAGCGAGGGCAAGAAGCCGCGGGACATCATGATATCCAGTGCGATCCGGGCGGGCCGCCCCTCCAGAACGGATGCGCGGCCCGAACCGGATGCGCGTGCCATCGCCATTTCCCAGTCATGGATCAGATCAAGCTCGGCCATGGCGCGGTCGAGATCGCCGGTCAAATAGGTCAAATGCGCGACGCGCAGCCTCAGTCGTTGCAGGGCGCTGATCCGCCCGGCGGCGGCCGTTTCGGCTTCTACATTTGCTGGCGGCCGACCGGTGAGCGGTATGACATCGCGAAAATGCTCATTCATGAAGTGCTCAAGCGCCCGCAATGTCCGTTCATGGCCCTTTCGACCGTGGGTGTCGGGGCCGGCAGCCGCAAGCGGATGCCCGAGTGCGATGGCCATGTCGATTGTGGCGCAGAAGATCCGGGTGATCCGGTGCAGCACGAATGCGTCGGTTATCGCCCGGCCACCGGTGGCGGATTTCAGCTCTTCGGCCCGCTCAAAAGCCCATCGCACGATTTCGGGTGCCTGAACCTGAAGTGCTGACAGGGCAATTGTCTCGAGCAGGCGGAAAATTTCGGCATCGGTGAAAACGCTGCGGATCCATATTGGCAGGCATGCTGGCAGGGCCTTGGGACTGCAATCATCGGGCAGGGCAAGATGGCGCTGGCCGGGCTGAAGAAAGATCAGCAGATAGAGGTGGAGCCGCATCAGATCCTGAGCATAATTCAGCGAAAGCCGGTCGTCGCGATCGATGATGTCGAACAGGATTGTCCTGACCGCAAAGCGCAGCGCAACGGCAGGGCTGTGTTCCGGACCGCGCAGGAAAACCACTTCACGGGCATGGTGGAGAAGCGGCATGGCGGCGATATCAGCACGGTTGCGCGCCTGATCTTCAAGTGCCTGCGGGTCCAGACTGGCCAGCAATGCCTCATAGGACTGGATATCGAGAAGCATGTCGCGCCAGCGTGGCATTGCCGCGTTGACGAGGTTGCGACAGCGCCATTCCTGGGCCCGGTCAAAGCATAAAAGGGCGATCTGGCGCATGGCGTCGCGCAGGATCGCGCAATAGGGAGCGGCCCATTCGGCCTCGTCGGGATCGCCGAGCACGCTCATCAACAGCTGGCGAAGCGCCTCGAAAATTTCGAGATAGCTTTCACCTTCGGGACGAGCCTCGCCGCAGGCAGCAACGGTAATGACGCGCCGCCTCAGCAGAAAGCTGTTGGAAAGCCCCTCCAGAGCGGTCAGCGCGGTGATGATGTCTTCAGGCTTGCGCACGACGTCTCGGTTCGAGCGTTGAAGAAGGCGGGAAAGCGTGTCTGGGCGAAGGCCGTCGTCACAGGCCATGATCAGTGCGACGGCGTGGACCAGCCCGAGATGATCGAGTCGCTCCAACAAAAGCCGGGCAAGAGGACCGGTGGCAATGCCGCCGGAGGGATGCTGGTCACGGGGTTTCAGCGCTGCGACCAAAGCGATTGCGCGCTTTTCCCAAGCGGAATCCCCGCGGCAAACCTCCAGCATGGCCGCCAGAAGAATGAGCTGGTCTCCGGGGACAGCATTATTGCCGAAGCGTTCACCGGCCTCAAACAGCGCTTCGCCATAGACCGCTGGATAGGCAAGGGCTGGCAGATAGCGCCGGACATCGCGCAAGCGCGGATCGTCCAGCCTGTAGGTGCGGAATCGAGGCAGCAGCCGGCTTGCCCGTAATGTTGGCGTTTCGGTTGTGGTCAACAATATCCGGCTTTCTCCATTGCTATCATGGAGAAGGCGGATGAGCGACGTCTTGGACAGGTCGCGCAGCTGGGCGCGCGGCGTGCTCCAGCTCAGGTCATCCCAGTTTGTCAGAATGAAAAGTGCGGGATTTCTGGCATGAAGCTTTGCGATCCGCTCACGCAGATCCTTCATTCCCGATCCATCGCTATCGAGACCAAACTCCTGCCGCAGAGACTTGAACCGGGCGAGATGGTCCAGGCCCGAATGTCTCCGCTTCCCTTCATCAAGCGATGACAGGAATGCCAGGACAAGCAGCATGAGGTCGCTGCCGGAATGATCCTGTACACTCACGGTAAAGACAGGTAGAACCCGGGTTGCGGCGATATCGTCAGGCTTCAGATGAAAGCCGATTGTCGTGTTGTCCGGGTATTGCAGCCGACGCAGCAAGGCGATGACGCAACCCGACTTGCCGGCATTTTTCTTGCCTGAAATCAGCGCGATACGCTCCCGGGCATGGGAAAACTGATCAAGCACACGTTCGACAAGTTCGCTCAGCTTCTCCGGTATGCGTACGCGGGCAAGGCGGCCCGCAGGGCCGAGATAGTCAGCCAGCTTTTCCGGGATGTAATGACGGGCCGGTCCGCTTCTTGCCGCTGCTGGCGCGCCAGGGGTGCCTGACGGCAGGCGCGGTGGCCGGTAGGGGAGGTTTTCGATCCATGCCACGCGGATGACCTGAAATATTTCACCGGCCGTCTTGCAATGGGCAGCGATGATCCTGTCATAGAGCGCCGAGGCCTCTTCAAGGATTGCTGCCGTGCCTGCTGATCTGTTTTGATTGCGCAGGATCGCCTTTCGTGCAGCACAGGCGAAATGACAGAATAGCAGCCGGTCCCAGGCCGGATTGTAATATGGTGTATTGCGATTGTTTTCCGATGCGAGTTCGGCGATGGCATAGCGAAGCCGCCGTCTGCTCTCGGAATCGGCAATCCCGGCGGCGCGCAGTGTCTCGTCGGGAAAAAAGCCAAGCTCCGCCGCCTTGGCAAGATCTGCGATCCGGATAATCCTGTCGCTGAGGAAGCGGTAAATCAGATGTGTCGCCAGGATCATGACGCGAACGCCGGCATGACCGTTTTCGCCATCGCCAACCCAGAGCGGGTTTGGCCGCCTGTCGGCCGTCTTGCGAACGTCGATACGCGATCGCGAAAGCCCCGGCCAAAGGGCCTCAAGCTCGAAAATCGCGTCATCCAGTGACATCCTGTTATAGAAACGTTCGCTGTCCTTTATGCGTCCAGCCAACTTATCCCCCTAAAATTCAGCGATGCGAATCGTTTCTGATGCAGAGATGACGAATAAAAATGGAATCGAGTGTAGAATGCATGATGTTTATTTTGTCTTCATTTCATGAATAGACAATTCAATAAAAAACATACAAACACGGCATTGATGTGAAAACAAAATCGACAATTAAACTGAAAAAACAGACCGTCAATTCTTTGTGGTTTGTGGCAGGGCAGCGTGAGCCCATTGTCCTCCTGTCGGTCGCATGTGGCGGCAAAACCGAGGAGGATGGCATGAAAAATGACGGATATGGCCAATATTGGCGTCTGCGGATCTCGCGAATTTTGTGCGCATGCTTCCTGTTGGCAGAGAGGGCCCGGGACATGGTTTCCGGCCGCCGGTTTTCATTGCAGGGCCGGTTTGGGCTGCCCCGTGCGTTTTGAACGGCGTGCAGCAGTGCGAGGCCTGAAGCCTGTCTGAATGCCAGTAATGCTCGTTTCCACCTGCGACTGACACGAAACACATCGGAGACGAATGAATGGTCACATCATATGCCATTATCGGGGCAGGCATTGCCGGCCTCGCCCTTGCGCGAAAGCTCAGCCAGTCCGGCGACGCCAGGGTTACAGTCATTGAAAAATCCGACCTTGTGGGCGGACGTATCCTGTCACGGGTGCTGGATAACGGGGCCGGCATTGCCGAGCTCGGGGCCGGGCGGTTTGATGCCGTCGCCCATGAAAGGGTCAGCAGGCTGGCTTATGCGCTCGGGCTTGAGACAATACCCTTTGCCTTTGTTCTCTCGCCGCTGCAGCGCGGCCTGCACGAACAGACATGGCATTTGCTGAAGGGGTTTTGCGGTGAGCTCAGCGACTATTTCAATATGCTCTCCCCGCGCGACAGGCAGCGCATGAATCTGGAGCAGGCCGCGTTGAATTCGCTTGGACGGCGTAAATTCGACTATCTTGTCGAAATGTGCGGCTATGATCTGCTACGCAACACGGATCTGAGCTTCGAAGAAGGGTTTCAGCTGTTACGGCATCATCCCGAGACCGGCGGCCTTTTTGCCGATGAGCGGCGCAAGTGGATGTGTTTCAGAGAGGGGTTCTCCGCTCTGGCGACAGCGCTGCAGGCGGAACTCGTCCAGCGGGTGGAGTTCTGTCTCGAACATGAACTGACCCGAATTGAGATCCGGCCGGGCGGCGGCTATGAGCTCGGTTTCGAAACCCGCTCCGGCAAGAAGAGCCGATCCTTCGACAAGGTGATTTTCGCCATACCCCTTGGAAATGTGCTGCGTCTGCGTGGCATTTCGCTTTCGCCAACCCTGCGTGACGGCATCAGTGCGGTGCCGCTGACAAAAGCCTATTTCAGCTATACGGACCGGTGGTGGGACGGTATGGGGCTGGAGGGGCGTTGCTTCACCAGCGCTTCGATCTTCCGCAAGGTCTATTTTCCGCGGGAGGGGAAATTCCTGCTTGTCTATAGCGACGGGCGCAGCGCCCATGCCCTGCATGATGCCTTTGTGCATGATCGCGGCATCCACATGGCCTTTGTCGAGGCCATCCGCGACGTTCTGCCTTTTGCGCTTGGCGACGATATCATTCCCCATCCGGTTTCCGCCGAACATCAGTTCTGGCCCGAGGGGATATCCTTCTGGCGCTCGGGCATCAATCTGGTTCCGGCCGGCTTTTGGCCGATCGGTGATGACGCCGTGGTGTGTTCGGACCTGTTCACCAATTACCCGGGCTGGGTTGAGGGCGCGCTGGCCAGCGCCGAACGCGTTCTTGAACATTTGTTGCCGATGCCGGAAGGGGGGACGGCCCGGATGACGGAAGGCGTCGTGATCTGATCTGCCATCCCATGGGCGAGGCGCGACCTGCCTGCCCCGACGTAATGCATGTCCGCTACAGCATCGGCCCGAAAATCGGGTTCGATCTTCGGAAAGCACGATGCTTAGATTCAATGGGTTAGAGTGTCCTTTGTGCATCCAAATGGATGCACAGCGCTCTCAGACGTGCGTTCGTGAGGGTGCGGGCTGGTTCAGGCGTGCGCCTGATTTTCGAGCGATCGCGCGAAAGCGGAAAAACCGGGCTTCCGCGTGAAACTGCGTCAAAACAAAGTGCTGGAACAGCGCCGGCCACCACGTTCTGGCCGGAATGCTCCAGGATCAGCTTTCGATGCTGACGGGCAGTTCAAGCCCGTGTTCTTTCAGCAGCGTGTAGCGCCGGGCTGTTTTCAGGTCAGCCTCGACCATTTCCCGGCACATGTCCCGCGCGGAGATTTCCGGGGTCCAGCCAAGCTTCTCCCTGGCCTTGGTGGCATCGCCGAGCAGGGTCGCAACTTCGGCCGGGCGGAAATAGCGCGGATCAATCTGCATGATGACGTCGCCAACTTTCACATTGGGGGCGTTGTCGCCTGTCACCGCCGAGACAATGGCCTTTTCCGCGATATCGCTGCCGGTGAATTCAAGGGTGATGCCAAGGTCGGCTGCCGCCCAGGTGATGAATTCGCGGACGCTGTATTGCTGGCCGGTGGCGATGACAAAGTCTTCCGGCTGGTCCTGCTGCAGCATCAGCCACTGCATGCGCACATAATCCTTGGCATGGCCCCAGTCGCGCAGGCTGTCGATATTGCCCATATAGAGGCAGGATTCGAGGCCCATGGCGACATTGGCGAGCCCCCTGGTAATCTTGCGGGTCACGAAGGTTTCGCCACGGCGCGGGCTTTCATGGTTGAACAGGATGCCGTTGCAGGCATAAAGCCCATAGGCCTCGCGATAGTTCACCGTAATCCAGTAGGCGTAAAGCTTCGCAACGGCATAGGGCGAGCGCGGATGAAATGGCGTGGTCTCCCGCTGCGGTGTTTCCTGAACAAGGCCGTAAAGCTCCGAGGTCGATGCCTGGTAAAAGCGCGTCTTCTTCTCAAGGCCCAGAAATCGCATTGCCTCTAGCAGTCTGATCGTTCCCATTGCATCAACATCTGCGGTATATTCGGGTGCTTCAAAGGAGACGGCCACATGCGACTGGGCACCGAGATTGTAGATCTCGTCCGGTTCGATCTCGCCGATCAGCCGGGTCAGGTTGGATGTGTCCGTCAGATCCCCGTAATGAAGTTTCATCGGCACGGTCACCGCATGTGGATCTTCGTAGAGATGATCAATGCGCTGGGTGTTGATCAGCGAGGCGCGGCGTTTGATGCCGTGAACCTCATAGCCTTTTTCCAGCAGCAGCTCTGTCAGATAGGAGCCATCCTGCCCCGTCACGCCGGTGATGAGTGCTTTTTTTGTCATGCGTGCTTTTTGCCATTTTGCGTCTGGCCCGAAGACATTCGGGCGAATGGACGGTTTGCTGTCTGTCCTCCATTAGCGACAGCGGTCGCTTGCTGCAAGGAAAGACTCACCACTCCAGGCTGTCAGACGGGTTTGTTTCCATATGGTTGAAAATATTTCAAATTAATGCCGAGTTGACCTTGAAGGGTTTCACCCCCACTTTGCGGACAACCAACACTCCATCAATGAGGCACACCCATGGCCCGCATCGAAAAATACGGCCTTGCCTTCGACAAGGCGCTTTACGATTTCCTGAATGATCGCGTTCTGCCGGGAACCAACGTTGATCCCGAAGCCTATTTCGCCGGATTTTCCGAGATCGTGCATGAACTTGCGCCGAAGAACCGCGCGCTTTTGAAGACGCGCGATGCGATGCAGGAAAAGCTTGACGCCTGGTACAAGGAACATGGTGCGCCGGCTGATATGGGCGCCTATGAGGCCTATCTGCGCGAGATCGGTTATATCCTGCCGGA
The DNA here is from genome assembly GCF_006516955.1 of Martelella alba. Classification (GTDB taxonomy): domain Bacteria; phylum Pseudomonadota; class Alphaproteobacteria; order Rhizobiales; family Rhizobiaceae; genus Martelella; species Martelella alba. The sequence goes on along the minus strand of NZ_VHLG01000002.1, from coordinate 604,725 downwards.
AGGGCCGGATTTTGCCGTTTCCACCGCCAATGTTGATCCGGAGATCACCACCATTGCCGGTCCGCAGCTGGTCGTGCCGATCATGAATGCGCGCTATGCGCTGAACGCCGCCAATGCGCGCTGGGGTTCGCTTTATGACGCGCTTTACGGCACGGATGCTATTGCCGAAAATGGCGGTGCGGAGAAGGGCAAGGGCTACAACCCGGTACGCGGCGAGAAGGTCATAGCCTGGGCCCGCAATTTTCTTGACAAGTCAGCGCCGCTGGCAGGTGAAAGCTGGAGCGTGGTCAAAGGGTTGACGGTTGAGGGCGGTGCCCTGATGGTTCAGACCGACAAGGGGATCACCGGTCTTGCCGATCCCTCGCAATTTGCCGGCTATCTTGGCGAGGCGGCAGCGCCTGGCCATATTCTTCTCAGCCATAACCACCTTCATATCGAGATTGCGATTGATGCCGATGGCATGATCGGTCGCCAGGATCCGGCGCATATCAATGACGTCGCGCTCGAATCGGCAATCACCACGATCATGGACTGCGAGGATTCTGTCGCCGCCGTAGATGCCGAGGACAAGGTTCTGGCCTATTCCAACTGGCTTGGCCTGATGAAGGGCGATCTGTCGGAAGAGGTGTCCAAGGGCGGAAAGAGCTTCACCCGGCGCCTCCATCCTGACACCGAATACAAGGACGGTGATGGCAAGCCCTTCCTGCTGCGCCGCCGCTCCTTGATGCTGATCCGCAATGTCGGCCACCTGATGACCAATCCGGCGATCCTCGATCACGACGGGCGTGAAGTACCGGAAGGCATCATGGATGCGCTGGTGACGGCGCTGATCGCGCTTTACGATATTGGCCCTGACGGCAAACATCTGAACTCGCTCAACGGCTCGATGTATGTGGTCAAGCCGAAGATGCACGGGCCGGAAGAAGTGGCTTTTGCCACCGATCTGTTCACCCGTGCCGAAAAGCTTGTCGGCATGGCGGAAAACACCATGAAGATGGGCATCATGGATGAGGAACGCCGTACCACGGTCAACCTCAAGGAATGTATCCGGGCGGCGAAGGATCGCGTTGTCTTCATCAATACCGGCTTCCTTGATCGCACCGGTGACGAGATCCATACCTCGATGGAAGCGGGGCCGATGATCCGCAAGGGCGACATGAAGGCAGCAGCCTGGATTGCCGCCTACGAAAACTGGAATGTCGATATCGGGCTGGAATGCGGTCTGGCCGGTCACGCCCAGATCGGCAAGGGCATGTGGGCCATGCCGGATCTGATGGCCGCAATGCTGGAGACCAAGATCGGCCATCCCAGGGCCGGCGCCAATACTGCCTGGGTGCCCTCTCCGACGGCGGCAACGCTGCATGCGACCCATTATCACGAGGTCGATGTCGAGAAGGTGCAGAAGAGCCTGGTCAGCCGTCAGCGCGCCTCGCTGAAGGATATTCTCTCGGTTCCGGTTGCGGTGCGGCCCAACTGGTCGAAAGACGATATTCAGGCGGAACTCGACAATAATGCGCAGGGCATTCTCGGCTATGTCGTGCGCTGGATCGATCAGGGCGTCGGCTGCTCCAAGGTGCCGGATATCAACGATATCGGCCTGATGGAAGACCGCGCGACGCTGCGCATCTCCTCCCAGCATATGGCCAACTGGCTCTATCACGGCGTCGTCACGGAAGATGAGATCGTTCAGACGATGAAGAAGATGGCAGCCGTCGTCGACCGGCAGAATGACGGTGATCCGCTCTACCGCCCGATGGCCGGGCATTTTGACAGCTCGGTTGCGTTTCAGGCCGCGCTCGACTTGGTGCTGAAGGGCCGAGAACAGCCCAATGGCTATACCGAACCGGTGCTGCATGCCCGCCGGCTGGAGCGCAAGGCAAAGGACGCCGCCTGAGCGGTGTCTGCGGAATGACAGTGAAAAGCCCGGCCAATGCGCCGGGCTTTTTCGCCTCAGTGATAGTCGGGAATGCCGGACATGGTGATGAAGCCGGGCAGGGCGCGGAAGCGGCGATACCAGCGTCTCAAGGCCGGAAATTCATCGTGATCGACGCCGAAATCGCGCGACAGGCCGAAGCTCGGGAACAGTGCGACATCGGCAAGGCTTGGCGTCATGCCGACAAACCATTCAGAGCCTTCGATCTGACGGCGTGTCATGTGGTCATCCATGATACGCAGTGCTTCGCGTGCCGCCTGGCGCAGATCATCCGACGGGCCGCCGGTCGGTGAGAACAAGGCTTCGAAACGGGCATCCACTGCAGCCTTCAGCGTGGTGACGGAAAATTCCAGCCATCCGGCGATTTCAGGGGCTTCGGCTTCGGGCCGCCACGGGCTGCCATCCGGTGTCTTGGCGGCAAGTCTGGCAAGATGGATGAGAGGGCCGATCACGCCGGGATAGGCCTTGCCGTCATCACTCAGTACCGGCAGGATTGCGGCGGGCGACAGGGCGCGCATTTCTGCGGATTGATGGGCGTTGCCGGGCACGGAATCGATCGCCACTGTCTCGTAAGGGATTCCGGCGAGCGCCATGAAAAGGCGCAGGCGATAGCAGTTTTCATCCAGCGCATGGTCATAGAGAACAAGTTTGCTCATTGTTCAGCCTCCGCAACGGGGGCCGTTTCGGCGGCAAGGCGTAAGCTTTCGGCAAAGCGCGCGGCATCAAGGCGCAATTTCACATCGGCTGCGGCGGCGATGATTATATGCAGCGCCGTGATTTTATCGTCGAAAGGCTGAACCGCGATGAAAAGCGACGTTTTGCCGATGGTCGCGCGCCAGACTGTTGCATCTGGTGCGCCGCTTGCCGTTGCATCGGCGTTTTTCAGGCAGGCCAGGATCTTTTCAGGTGATGCATCAACATAGAGCGAGCGCACCGGACTTACCGGCCCGCAAACATCCGGCAGTGTCGCCACATCGCCATCTTCATGGCCGGTCGTCCAGATGATGCCGGCATGGTCTGCGACGCTATAACGCGGCACGCGGATGGTTTTCGGCACCTCAAGTTCGGGATGGGCGGGAATATAGCGGCACTGGCCGTCGCTGGCATATTCCCAGCCATGATAGAGGCAGGCAATGTGATTGCCGCGCACGAAGCCGAGCGACAGGCGCACACCGCGATGGGGACAGCGGTCCTCCCAGGCATGGGCCGTGCCTTCATTGTCACGCCAGATGGCGATTTCCCTGCCCCGGATGCGGGTGCCGGCGGAGCTGCCGTTTTCAAGCGTTTCTGCGAGCGCTACCGGATACCAGGTCGCTGCCATGATGAATTGATGCCTTTCGGGGTCAGTTTCGGCCGGATCAGGCCGGAGATGTGGCGATGTCGAGAATCATGCAATCATAGGGGCCGAGTGACAAGGCCATTTCGAAAGCGCCGATGAGCGCTTCCGGGCCATGTACCCGAATTTCGGCCGCCCTTTCATCAAGCGTCAGAATATCGATCTGAAGCGCCAGCCGGGCGGCGCGGTTTTCGGCAAGCGCGCGAAAGCTTTGCGGGCTGAGCCTGCCGGAGAAGCGGAAGGTTGTTTTCGTGGCATTGTCGGTCAAGTTCGCGGCCTCTTGTGATTGGCGCTATCGGAAGGCGCTGGCTGATGAATGTCAAGCCACTGGACTTGCGCGTAAAAACTTCCCAAGATTATCTGGCCAGGATTGGCCGGATAAACGAAAGACGGGGCGAACAGATGGTGGAAAAGGCAGCGCTGGATCAATGGTATGTGGTCTCGGCCGAGAGCGATCTTGCCGAAGGTGAGACGCGGACCGTTTTGCTGGGTGTGCCGCTCACCCTGACACGGCGCGGCGATGTCATCGGCGTCAGCCGGGCTGAAGGCGGTTCGGTTCTGCCGGTGATCCGCCGCTATGGCTTTGTCTGGACCACGCCGGGCGAACCGGCCCGTGATCTTTTCGATCTGCCGGAAATTGCCGAGCCTGACCGCCGGGTGATCACCTGCGGGGCGATCACCGTGCGCGCCTCGGGGCTCAGGATTGTCGAGAATTTTCTCGATCTGGCTCATTTTCCGTTTGTCCATACCGATATTCTCGGTGCCGAGCCGCATACCGAGGTCAAGAGCTACAAGGTCGAGATCCGCCGCGATGTCGATGAGGTCTGGGCAACGGACTGCACCTTCAAGCAGCCGCGTGCCGCGCTTTCGGCGGAAGGCGCTGTCGATGTCGACTATAGCTATCGTGTCATGGCGCCGTTCAACACGCTGCTCTACAAGACCTGTCCCGGCGCCGCCAATCGTTTCGATGTGATTGCGCTTTTCGTGCAGCCGCTGGCGCCGGATCTCTGCCGCGCCCATCCCGGCCTCTACATGATCGATGATCAGGCCAGCGACGCGGCGATGATCCAGTTTCAGCAGGAGATTTTCCTGCAGGATCGCATCATTCTGGAAAACCAGCGTCCGGTGCTGCTGCCGATGGAGCCGCGCGCGGAAATCCCGACACGCGCCGATGCGACGTCGATCGCCTATCGCCGCTGGCTGAAGGAAAAGGGTATCACCTACGGTACGACACTGGCGGCCTGAGGTTTCCTGCGGCCTTTCGTTTGCGCGGAGGGCTTGCGCGCCGCCCGTCAACTGCCCAAATCAGGTTCTGGCCCTGATCAAGGAGATTGCCAGACATGCTGATAGAAGCCGCGCGCCGGGCCGGTGCCGATCTGATTGACCCGAAACTGCGCGGCATTTTGTGGAAGGTGCTCGGCCTGTCGCTGATCTGCCTGATCGCGCTCTGGTTTGCCGTCCGCGCGCTGTTCATGTGGCTGGCCTTCCCGTTTCTGGCGCATCTCTTTCCAACCATGCCGGACTGGGCGGGATGGATCTCCTTCGTGCTGCTGTTTTTTGCCGGTGTCGGGCTGGCGCTGACGCTCGCCATGCTGATGTCGCCGGTCTCCGCCTTTGTCGCCGGTATCTTTCTCGATGATGCGGCCGAGCATATCGAGAAGATCAACTATCCCGACGACCCGCCGGGACACGCCATGCCGGTGTTTCAGGCGCTTGCCGCGTCGCTGAAATTTCTCGGCATCGTCATTCTCGGCAACCTTATCGCGCTCGTCCTGTTGCTGGTGCCGGGGGTCAATCTCGTCGCCTTCTTCGTCGTCAATGGTTACCTGCTTGGCCGGGAATTTTTCGAATTTGCCGCCATGCGCTTTCTGGGCGTGGAGGCAGCAAGGGCCTTCCGGCGCAAACATGCCTGGCGGGTTTTCTTCGCCGGGCTGGTGATTGCCTGCTTCGTTGCGATCCCGATCGTCAATCTGGCGACGCCACTTTTTGCCGCCGCTTTAATGATTCATGTGTTCAAACGGCTCAATTCCGCCTAAACTGGACCAATAATCGTCTATCTTGCGACAAAAAAAGATAATAGCGCAAGATTCCGCTAAGAATGTCGTCTTGAATCGAATTCTTTTTGGCTGTATGTGCGATTGAGGAACGGGACAGGCGCCACTGGCGGTTCGCAGAAACACGCGGAATGGTTTCCGTCCGCCGCGCATCCGTGTCATGAGAAAAACTGGAGAGAAGAATGAGCCGTATCGTCTATCTGAACGGTGAGTGGCTGCCGGAAGAAGAAGCCAAGGTTTCGATTTTCGATCGCGGCTATCTGTTTGCCGATGCCATTTACGAAGTCACCTGCGTGCTGGATGGCAAACTTCTGGACTATGCCGGCCATTCGGCGCGGCTGAAGCGCTCCACCGCTGCCATCGACATGAAGATGCCGGTTTCCGAAGAGGAGCTGCTGGCGCTGCATCGCGAAATCGTCACGCGCAACAATATCGAACAGGGCCTGATCTATCTTCAGGTCTCGCGCGGCAATGCCGGTGACCGCGATTTCATGTTCGACAACAAGACCACGCCGACCTTCCTGATGTTCACCCAGAAGAAGAATGTCATCGACACGCCGACCGGCAAGAAGGGGATCACGGTTGCCACGGTCGAGGATCTGCGCTGGGGTCGCTGCGACATCAAGACGACGCAGCTGCTTTATCCGAGCCTTGCCAAGATGGAAGCCCATGAGAAGGGCGCTGACGATGCCTGGCTGGTGCGCGACGGCTATATCACCGAACAGTCTTCCGCCACCGCCTATATCGTCACGGCGGATGATATCGTCGTCACCCGGCCGCTGAGCCATGCAATCCTGCCCGGCATCACCCGTGCCTCGGCGCTGGAAATTGCTGCCCGAAACGGTGTCAAGGTTGAGGAGCGCGCCTTCACGGTCGAAGAGGCCAAGGCCGCCAAGGAGGCCTTTTATACCTCCGCTTCCAATTTCGTCACACCGGTCATCGCCATTGACGGCCAGCCCGTCGGCGACGGCAAGCCCGGTGCCCTGTCGCTGAAGCTGCGCGAACTCTATATCGAAAATCGCCGCGCTGGCGCGATCTGAGGTTTTCCCCGGATCGGAAATGTGAAGGCCCGTGCAGCGATGTGCGGGTCAGACTGCTGACAAACCTCGCCACCTTTTTCTGACGTCATGCCTGTGCTTGTCACAGGCATCCAGCCAACACGTCCGCGCGACGGAAGAACCCGTCTGTTCAATGCCTTATGAAACTGGATCCCCGTGGACCAAGCACGGGGATGACGACGGAGGGAGGGGCTATTCACCTCAGACATGCAATATGAATGGCTTTGTCAGCAGACGGACCCGCGCAGAGATGCGCGGGTTTTTGTATTGTGCAGTCGCAGGTGCAGCAGTGTTCATCCATCCAGACTTGCCGATTGCCAAGTTTATGATAGCGCTTGACTTTTGCCGTTGAATGGCGATTTTTGCGGGCAGATTCTGTCATGTATATGCCCGGTTTATAAGCACTTTCGTGGCTTGACACTTCTTTGGGCAGTTCATAACAATATTAACCATTTGGTCAAAGAGGGGTCCCAACCATGTCGAAATCCATCCTGCTGACACGTCGCTCGCTGCTGATCTCGAGCGCCGTGATGGCAACTGTTGCCGCCGGTCCGAAGCTGATGGCGGCGGACAAGCTGAAAGTTGCCGCCATTCACGCTTCGCCGGTCGAAAATGCCTGGAACTCGGTTATCCATCAGGCGCTGCTGGATGCCGCCGCCGAAGGCGTGATCGACTATCAGTTTTCCGAAAGCGTTTCGGGGACCGATTATCCCCGCGCCATGCGCGAATATGCCGAACAGGGCATGGATCTGATCATCGGCGAGGCCTATGCGGTGGAATCGGAAGCCCGCGAAGTAGCAGCTGACTATCCCGATACCGCTTTCGTGCTTGGTTCGTCGGGCGGCCCGGAAGGCGATAATTTCGGCGTCTTCGGCACCTGGAACCATGACGGCGCCTATCTCGCCGGCATGCTGGCGGGCAAGATGACCAAGACCAACAAGGTCGGTTCGGTCGGCGCCATGCCGATCCCGGAGGTCAATATGCTGATCAACGCCTTTGCCGAAGGCGTGAAAGCGGTCAATCCGGATGCGACCCATTCCGTCACCTTTATCGGCACCTTCTTCGATCCGCCCAAGGCCCGCGAAGCCGGTCTCGCCCAGATCGATGCCGGTGCGGATATCCTGTTCGGCGAACGTATCGGCACGGCTGATGCCGCCAAGGAACGTGGCATCAAGGCTGTCGGTTCGCTGATCGACTATACGCCGCGCTATCCCGACACGGTCTTCGCCAACGCGCTGTGGGGCTTCCGCCCGATCCTGAATGCAGCGCTTGCCGATGTTTCCGCCGGCAATGCCGTCGGTCAGGATTACACCGCTTTCGGCATGCTCAAGGAAGGCGGCAGCGATATCGCTTTCGTCGAGGGTGTGGCGCCGAAGGAAGCCGAAGAAGCCATGCTGGCCAAGCGCCAGGAAATCATCGACGGCACGTTTGAAGTGCCGCGCAACATGGACGAACCGAAGTAAGGAACGTCATGACGGCCGATGCGACCGCGCTCGCCGCTGCCATCGGCAAAGGCGAAATGACGGCGCGGCAGGTGATGGAAACGTCACTTGCCGCGGCGAAATCTCATGAGACGCTTGGTGCGCTCTGCCTAGTTGATGCTGCTGCCGGGCTGGACGCGGCGGCGCAGTTCGACAGTTTTCCGGCGGATGAGAAGCGCCGCATGCCCTTTGGCGGCGTGCCGTTGGTGGCCAAGGATCTCGGCGGCCCTTTCAAGGGCTTTCCGCTCCGCGCCGGATCAAAGGCCATGGCCCCCAATCCCGATGCCGACAGTGATCTCGCCGCCCGGTTCCGCACGGCGGGCTTTTGCATGTTTGGCCTTGCCACCTCGCCGGAATTTGGCCTGTCGCTGGCCGCTGAGCCGCTGATCGGACCCTGCGCCCGCAATCCGCTCGATCCCCGGCTTTCGCCCGGCGGCTCCTCCGGTGGTTCGGCTGCAGCCGTTGCCGCGGGCATTGTCGCCATCGCCCATGCGACCGATGCGGGCGGATCGATCCGCGTTCCGGCCGCTGCCTGCGGTCTGGTCGGGCTGAAGCCCGGTCGCGGCGCCATGCCGGCCGGTCCGGCCTATGGCAATTATCTCGGCGGCATTGCCTCGGAGCTTGCCGTCTGCCGCTCGGTGCGCGATGCGGCTCTTGCCTTTGAGACGCTCAGCGGCAATGCGCGTGGTCCTTTCCCGGATGTGCGGCCCGGCAAAGCCGAAGGCACGTTTTCCATCGGTGTTCTGGCGGAGACCGGCGACAGGACGCCAACGACACCTGAACGCGCCGCAGCCGTGCTGGATGCGATGAAAAGTCTTGAACGCAAAGGCCATCGCCTTGTTGCGCTGGAATGGGGCAGGGTCTCGGCGCTGGCGGAAGAGTGCGCCGCGCTGTTCGGCGATATTGCCGCGATCAATCTTGCGACAAATGCCCGTCGCTTCGGCCTCGATTGCACGAAACTGGAGCCGTTGACACAGGCGGTTGTCGCCCGCGGGCTTGCCATGTCCGGCACGGATGTCTGGCAGATCACCAATCGGCTCGCCTTTGTCGCACGGGATTGCTGGGCGCTGTTTGACGGCATTGATGTTCTGGCGTCGCCGATGCTTTCCGGCCCGCCACGGCCCATCGGCGCCTTTCCGGCCGATCATGGCGATACGGCAGCCCATTTTGCCCGTATGGCGGCCTTCGCGCCGCTGGCGACCCTTGCCAATATGTCCGGCTTTGCCGCGCTGACGCTGCCCGTCGGTGCTGATCATGACGGCCTGCCGCTTCCCTTGCAATTGATGGCACCTTCGGGCGCGGAAATGCGGCTTCTCGGACTTGCGCAGACGCTTGAGAATGAGGACCGTTGGCACCACCCCTTCGCGATAGCAGGATTTGGACGATGACGCCGGTTCTTCAGATCAGCAATGTCAGCAAACGCTTCGGCGATAACCTCGCCAATGATGCGATCTCGCTTTCGCTTGCCAAGGGCGAGATCGTAGCGCTTCTGGGTGAGAACGGTGCCGGCAAGACGACGCTGATGAGCATTCTCTTCGGCCATTATGTCCAGGATGAAGGCACGGTAACGGTCAAGGGCCGCGAATTGCCGCCCGGCTCGCCGCGTGCTGCCATCGCCGCCGGTATCGGCATGGTGCATCAGCATTTCTCGCTCGCCCCCAATCTCACCGTGCTGGAAAATGTCATGACCGGCACGGAAAGCCTGTGGCGGCTGTCTTCCAATGTGAGGGCAGGGCGACAGAAGCTCGCCGAGATTTCCGCCCGTTTCGGTCTTGCCGTTGATCCCGATGCCAGGCTGGGTGATCTCTCGGTCGGCGAGCAGCAGCGTGTCGAGATCCTCAAGGCGCTTTACAACGATGCTGAAATTCTGGTGCTGGATGAACCGACAGCGGTGCTGACCCAGCCGGAAGCGGAGAAACTGTTTTCGACGCTGAAGGATATGGCGGCAAAGGGCCTGTCGCTGATCTTCATCTCCCACAAGCTCGATGAGGTCATGGCGACGGCCGACCGGATCGTGGTCCTGCGCGGCGGCCGGCATGTCGCAGAGCGTGCCGTCGGCGATACCTCGAAGGCCGAACTTGCCGAACTGATGGTCGGCCATGCGGTCAAGCGTCCGCTGCGTGAGGCGTCAACGCCCGGACCGGTGGTGCTGGAAGCGGCGGCGATCACACTGCGGGAGGCTGGTGTCGACCGGCTGAAACGGGTCAGCTTCCGTCTTCATGCCGGTGAAGTGCTCGGTATTATAGGTGTTTCCGGCAATGGTCAGGCGCATCTGGCGCGGCTTTTGAGTGGAACGGCGAAACGCACGGACGGCGATCTGATGCTGTTTGGTGAAGCCGTCGGTGATCTCACCGTCGGCGATGCCATCCGGCTCGGCATTGGCCGCGTTCCGGAAGATCGCAATGGCGAAGGCGCGATCGGCGAAATGGCGATCTGGGAGAATGCGGTTCTGGAGCGGATCGAGGATTATCAGAGCCACGGTTTTGTTGACCGCAAGGCCGGCATCGCTTTCGCCCGCCAGATCATTGACGGTTTTGATGTGCGTGGCGGCACACCGACGAGCCGCACCCGGCTATTGTCGGGCGGCAATATGCAAAAGCTTATTCTCGGCCGCAATCTGATCGAAAATCCGAAGATCCTGCTGGCCGCGCAGCCGGCGCGCGGGCTGGATGAAGGGGCTGTCGCCGCCGTTCACGAGCGCATTCTCGCCGCAAAGAAGGCGGGCACCGCCGTGCTGCTGATCTCGGAAGATCTGGATGAAGTGATGGGGCTTGCCGATCGCATTCAGGCGATTGTCGGTGGCCGGCTATCGTCGCCCGTCATGGCAGAAGACGCCGACAAGACCAGGCTCGGCCTGATGATGGCCGGTGCCTTTGAGGAGACGAACCATGCGGTTTGAACGGCGCGAACACCGTTCGCTCATGCTGACCATTGCGACGCCGCTGATCGCTGTTGTCGTGGCCCTTGCCATTTCCGGTGTTCTGATCGCCGCAGCCGGTGCGCCGGTCTTCGAAGCCTACTGGAAAATTCTGGTCGGCGCTTTCGGCTCAAGGCTGTCGATTTCCGAAACGCTGACGCGTGCCACACCGCTGATCCTGACCGGGCTTGCCGCAGCCGTCGCCTTTCGCGCGCGGCTGTGGAATATCGGTGCGGAGGGGCAGTTCTATCTTGGCGCCATCGCCGTTGCCGCCGTCGGCGCGCATCTGACGGCGGGATTGCCCGGCCTGGTACAGATTCCGATCCTGCTGATTTCGGGGGCCATTGCCGGCATGGTGCTGTTGTTGGTCCCGCTCTGGCTCAGACTGCGCTTTTCCGTCGATGAGGTGGTGACGACGCTGCTGTTGAATTTCGTCGCCATCCTGTTTGTTTCGATGCTGATTGACGGCGTGCTGAAAGACCCGCTGGCCTTTGGCTGGCCGCAATCGGAAGCGGTCGACAAGATCGCCCGCCTGCCCAAGCTTCTGGCACGCTCCAGATTGCATTTCGGTCTGGTGATTGCGGTGGTGCTGGCGATCATCGTGCATTTCGTCCAGTCGCGCACTGTGTTCGGCCTGCGCTCGCGGGCCGCGGGGCTGAATCCGAAAGGGGCGGTCTTTGCCGGTGTGCCGCTGGCGCGCACGCTGGTGGTCGTGGCGATGATTTCCGGCGGGCTTGCTGGGCTTGCCGGTGCCGTCGAGGTGCTGGGCGTCAAGGGCTATGTGACGACGGACCTGTCGCCGGGCTTCGGCTATTCCGGCATCGTCGTTGCCATGCTCGCCAACCTCAATCCGCTGGGGGTTGTGCTGGCCGCGCTGTTCACCGCCACCATGTTTGTTGGCGCGGATGGCATGAGCCGCGCGCTCGGCATTCCAACTTATATTGCCGACGTCACCGTGGCGCTGTCGCTTCTGTCGATGCTGGTCGCCGTCTTCTTTGCCCAATACAGGATCCGCCGATGAACGCGCTTGTCGATATTCTCGCTTCCGCCGGGCTCTGGGCGGCCGTTCTGCGCATCGCGACACCGCTGATCCTCGGCACGCTCGGGGCGTTGCTGTCGGAACGTTCGGGTGTGCTCAATCTTGGCATTGAGGGCATCATGACCTTTGGCGCCATGATCGGCTGGCTGGCGGTCTATAATGGGGCGGATCTTTGGACCGGGCTTTTGATCGCGGCGCTGGCGGGTGCTGTCTTCGGTCTTTTGCATGCCGCGCTTACCGTCACGCTTGGCCTGTCGCAGCATGTGTCCGGCCTTGGCGTCACGCTGTTTGCCTCGAGCTTTTCCTATTATCTGTTCCGCCTTCTGGTGCCGGTTTCCGGCACGCCGCCGACAATCGAGCCGTTTCAGCCGATCAATATTCCGGGGCTTTCCGATCTGCCCTTCATCGGTCCGGCCTTCTTCACCCAGACGGCACCCACCTATCTCGCGATTGTGCTGGCGCTGGTGCTGGCCTGGTTTCTGGCGCGCACGCCGGCAGGCCTTGCGATCCGCATGACAGGCGAAAATCCGCATGCGGCCGAAGCCCAGGGGCTGAACCCGATGCTGGTGCGCTATGCCGCCATTACCGCAGGCAGCGCATTGATGGCGGTCGGCGGCGCCTTTTTGACCACCTCGGCCTTCAATTCCTTTTTCCCGACCATGGTGCAGGGGCGTGGCTGGATCTGTATTGCGCTTGTCGTCTTTGCCTCGTGGAAGCCGGAACGGGCGCTGTTCGGGGCGCTGCTGTTTGCCTTTTTCGATGGTTTCCAGCTCAGGCTGCAAACCGTGCTCAGCGGCGTTGTGCCCTATCAGCTGTTCCTGATGATCCCCTATATCCTGTCAATCGCCGCCCTTGCCGTCATGGCGCGACGCGCCCGCGTGCCGCAGGCGCTGATGCAGCCCTACCGGCGCGGCGAACGCTGATTTTGCCAAGGAGTTCCGCCATGTTTGACCTCATCATCAAAAATGCCAACCTGCCGGATGGCCGGAAGGGCGTCGACATTGCCATTGCCGATGGTCTTATCGGCGCGATGGAGCCGGGGATTACGGCGGAAGCGCGTGATGTGATCGATGCGAGCGGCCGGATGGTGAGCCCGCCCTTCGTTGATCCGCATTTCCACATGGATGCGACGCTATCGCTCGGCCTGCCGCGCATGAATGTCTCCGGCACGCTTTTGGAAGGTATTGCGCTGTGGGGCGAGCTCCGGCCGATGCTGACAAAAGAAGCGCTGATCGAACGGGCACTGGCCTATTGCGATCTTGCCGTGTCGCAGGGGCTGTTGTTCATCCGCAGCCATGTCGACACGTCCGATCCGCGTCTTGTCACCGCCGAGGCGATGCTGGAGGTGAAGGAAAAGGTCAAACCCTATATCGACCTGCAATTGGTCGCCTTCCCGCAGGATGGCTATTACCGAGCCAAGGACGGGGTGAAATCGCTGGAACGGGCGCTTGATATGGGTGTTGACGTGGTCGGCGGCATTCCGCATTTCGAGCGGACCATGGCCGATGGCGCCCGCTCGGTCGAGGCGCTCTGCCGGATTGCGGCCGAACGCGGCCTGCCGGTCGACATGCATTGCGATGAAACGGATGATCCGATGTCGCGGCATATCGAAACGCTGGCGGCCGAGACGATCCGTTTCGGGTTGCAGGGCCGGGTTGCCGGATCGCATCTGACGTCGATGCATTCGATGGACAATTATTACGTCTCCAAGCTGATCCCGCTGATGGCGGAAGCCGGGATCAACGCCATTCCCAATCCGCTGATCAACATCATGCTGCAGGGCCGCCACGATACGTTTCCCAAGCGGCGCGGGCTGACACGGGTGCGCGAACTGATGGCGGCCGGTATCAATGTCGCCTTCGGCCATGACTGCGTGATGGACCCGTGGTATTCGATGGGGTCCGGCGACATGCTTGAGGTCGCCCATATGGCGGTACATGTGGCGCAGATGTCCGGCGTTGAGGACAAGCAGAAGATCTATGAGGCGGTCACGGTGAATTCGGCCAAGGCCCTGGGGCTTGAGACCTATGGTCTGAAGGTCGGCAACCCTGCCGATCTGGTGGTGCTGCAGGCTGAAGACGTGCTGGAGGCATTGCGGCTGAAACCGGCGCGGCTGTTCGTTGTGAAACGTGGCAAGGTGATTTCGTCGATCCCGCCGAAGATTGCGACACTGGCGCTTGATGGCCGGCCGGAAAGCCTTGATCCGGGCAAAAATCCGACGGCGCGATAAGATTTGGTTGAAGAAGCGGAAAACCGCCGAAACAGGAATGGATGAGGAAAGCCATGCACGGAGAATATAAGGTTCACGGCGGCAAGCTGGTGGTTTGCGATCTTGAGGTCCGCGACGGCAAGCTTGCCGATGTGCAGATCGCCGGTGATTTCTTTCTCGAACCGGCCGAGGCGCTCACCGATATCTGCAACAGCCTGAACGGTCTGCCCGCTACGGCCTCGGTGGAGACGATTGTGGCTGCGCTTAATGCCGGGATCCGGCCTGATGCGGCGCTGATCGGCTTTTCGGTCGAGGCGATTGCCATTGCGGTCAGGCGTGCGCTTGGCGTTGCCAAGACCTGGCGCGATTATGAATGGGAGATCCTTGACGGACAGCCCTTCGTGCCGACCATGCATATGGCGCTCGAAGAAGTGCTGGCGGCCGAGGTCGGCTCCGGGCGGCGTGCGCCGACATTGCGTTTCTGGGAATGGGAACGGCCTGCCATCATCATCGGCTCGTTCCAGTCGCTGAAGAACGAGGTCGATATGGCGGCCTGCAGCGAATATGGCGTCGAGGTCGTGCGCCGCGTGACCGGTGGCGGGGCGATGTTTGTCGAACCCGGCTCGATCATCACCTATTCGCTCTATGCGCCGGCCGAGCTGGTCGCGGATATGAGCTTTGCCGATTCCTACGCCTTTCTCGACCAGTGGGTGCTGAAGGCGCTGAATGAGGTGGGCATTGCGGCTTTCTACAAGCCGCTCAACGATATTGCCTCGCCCGAGGGCAAGATCGGCGGCGCGGCGCAGAAGCGCTTCTCCAACGGCACGGTGCTGCATCACGTCACCATGGCTTATGACATGGATGCCGGCAAAATGACCAAGGTGCTGCGCATCGGCCGCGAGAAACTGTCCGACAAGGGCACGGCCAGCGCTGCCAAGCGTGTTGATCCGCTGAAGTCGCAGACCGGCCTGCCGCGCGAGGCGATCCTGAAATCGATGACCGATACCTTCATCGGCCTGAATGGCGGAAAGAAAAGCGCGCTGACAGAAGCGGAAGTCGCGGCGGCGGAAAAACTCGCCGCCGGCAAGTTCTCCTCCGATGAGTGGCTCAACCATATTCCGTGAGCCAGCTGGCTTCAGCCAATCATGCTGCCAGCCGATAAGGCTTTTCAGCCGGCAGCACTGGAACTTCGCCCGCTGCTCCCCAGTTTGAGATCATGGCCCGCTTTTTCGGGCGTGATGCGCCTTTTGGCGCCAAAGGGAGAAAGATGCGGATGAAACCCGGGATCACCACCGTCTTGACCGTTCTGGCATTGGCCACGGGCTGTGCGTCGGCCAAGGATTTCAACGCTGCCCCGCCGAATGCGCCGGATCAGCATCCGGCCTTTGCAGGGCAGACCCGCGCCCCGGTTCTTGATCAGGGCGTTGAACTGAACCGCAAGGTCATTGCCGAAGGTCTCGACAGTCCCTGGGGCATGGATCAGCTGCCGGATGGGCGCTATCTGGTGACGGAACGGCCGGGCAATCTTGTCATTGTCAGCATGGACGGTGCCGTGTCTGCTCCGGTTTCCGGCATGCCTGCCGTTGCCTATGGCGGCCAGGGCGGTCTGCTTGATGTCGTGGTGCGCGATGATTTCGATGCGACACGCCGGGTCTGGTGGTCCTATGCCGAACCGCGTGAGGGCGGGACGAATGCCACCGCCGTTGCCACCGGAACGCTATCGGCCGATGACACGGCGATGGAAAATGTCGCGGTGATCTTCCGCCAGCAACCGGCCTGGAATTCATCGGCCCATTTCGGTTCACGTCTCGTTTTCGATCGTGACGGCATGCTGTTCGTGACAACGGGCGAGCGCTCCAAGCCCGCGCCGCGCCAGCTGGCGCAGGATGTTTCAACCGATCTCGGCAAGGTGATCCGCATTGACCCCGATGGCGGGCCGGCGGCTGGCAATCCTGCCATTGCCGGCGGCCGGCCGGAGATCTGGTCCTATGGCCATCGCAATCTCCAGTCGGCAGCGCTTGGGCCTAATGGCAGGCTCTGGACCGTCGAGCATGGGCCGCGCGGCGGCGATGAGCTCAACCATCCGGAAGCGGGCAGGAATTATGGCTGGCCGGTGATCACCTATGGCATCAACTATAATGGTCAGCCGATCGGCGAGGGTCTGACGCAGCAGAACGGCATGGAACAGCCGGTCTATTACTGGGACCCGGTGATCGCGCCGAGCGGCATGGCCTTTTATGACGGTGATGTGTTTCCAGACTGGCGGGGCTCCGTGCTGATTGGCGGGCTGGCAGGCCAGGCGCTGGTGCGCCTCACGCTGGACGGTGACCGGGTGACGGGTGAGGCGCGCTACCTTCAGGGCATGGCGCGGATCCGAGATGTTGACGTGGCCCGCGATGGTACGGTCATGGTGCTGACAGACGGTGCCGGTGGCGCATTGATGCAGCTGACGCCGTGAAAGGTCTGGTCTTGCGCCAGCGCAAGGCAGATGCCGGAGCCTGCCGCTAGTCTTGCTGAAGTTCAACCGGCAGCAGAGCGAGCGGGATGGAGACAAAACGCCTCATCATTGGCATTTCGGGTGCATCCGGTGCCATTTACGGTCTGACGATGCTGGATATGGCGCGCCAGGCCGGTGTCGAAACCCATCTGGTCGTTTCCAATGCGGCATGCCGGACGCTGAAACATGAAACGGGGCTTGGGCTTGAAGAGCTTGAGAGCCGCACGGACCGGATCTATCCCTCAGATGATGTCGGGGCGGCGATTGCCAGTGGCTCCTTCAAAACGCTGGGCATGGTGGTCGCCCCCTGTTCGATCCGCTCGGCATCGGAGATGGCGACCGGCGTGACCTCCAGCCTTCTGACCCGCGCCGGCGATGTCGTGCTGAAGGAAAAGCGCCGCCTGGTGCTGATGGTGCGCGAAACACCGCTGCATCTCGGCCATTTGCGCATGCTGACCCAGCTCGCCGAAATCGGCGCGGTGATCGCCCCGCCGGTACCGGCCTTTTACGCAGCGCCTGACAGTCTCGACGCCATGGTTCGCCAGACCTGCGGCCGCATGCTGGATCTGTTCGGCGTCGAGAGCGAGATCAGCCGCTGGAACGGGCTTGAGGATTAATCCGCGATCGTCACATCGATATTGTGCTGGGTCAGTGCGCGGGCGAGGCTCCCGGTCGGTGCCATGTCAGTGACCAGCTGATCGAGCTTTTTCCAGCTGGAATAGCGGGCCGGGAAAATCCGCCCATGCTTGGAATGATCAGCGGTGACGATGGTGCGCGAGGAACGCAGCACCATGGCGGAATAGACCGAGGCACATTCGATCAGCGCATCGGTCGGCCCGTCCTCGGCAAGGCCTGAGGCGCCGAGAATGGCGGCATCGGCAAAATAGTCGTTGAGGAAGGAGACGGTGTGAACGCCGACGGTCGCCCCTTCATCGGCGTGATAGTCGCCGGGCAGCATCAGCACCTTGATGGTCGGGTTCATCGACAGCACGGTTGCAACGCCGAAAGCATGGGTCAGAACGGTGATATCGCGCATCTCCACCGCAATGCGGCGGGCGACGTGAACGGTGGTGGAGCCGGAGCCGATCATCAGGATACGGGCATCGCGGATCAGTGGGATGGTGGCCTTGGCAATGCGCTCACGCTCTGAGATGAACAGGGTGTGGCGCTCCGAGACGGCGGGCTCACTTGAGAGCGAGCGGGTGGCACCGCCATAGGTGCGGTTCAAGAGGCCCTGTTCGGTCATCTCGTCGAGATCGCGGCGGATGGTTTCGGTGGAAACGTCCATGCGGCGGGCGAGTTCTGCCACACGCAGGCTCGCCGTCCCGTTGAGTTCGGTCAGGATCTGGGCCTGGCGTTCCGATTTGGACAGTTTCATGCGCTCCCCCGGCCTCCGTCGTCGCAATGTGTGAGTTCGAACCGCTCTTGTTGCAGGTTCAACGTCTTTGGGCAAGAACGGCTGCTCATTCCGGCAGATAGGCGATCAGCTCGTCTGATGACATGACGCTGGCATAGATCATGTTCATGATCTCGATCTCGCGCTCATGCAGTTCGGCACTGCCCGCCGCGCAGGCATCTTCGGCAATGATCACGTCGAAGCTTTCATCGGCGAGGCTGCGCACGGTGGAGGCGACGCATTGATCGGTGAAGATGCCGGCGCAGACCACATGGGTTATGCCGAGATTGCCGAGCACGAGGCGCAGATTGGTGCCGGTGAGCGCGCTATCGGTGGTCTTGGTAACAACGATCTCGTCTTTTTCCGGGGCAAGCGCGTTGATGATCTGGCTGTCCCATTCATCCTTCGGCAGAAGCAGATCGTTCCAGCCGGGCTTTTTCTGCGACAGCGAACGGTCGCGGCCATCGGTTCGAAGCGCTGCAATGCGGGCATAGAGTATGTCGAGCCCGCGGGCGCGGAAGGCTTGCAGCAGTTTCTGACTGTTGGGAATGACCGTGCCATGCATGCGGTCATGAAACGGTGTCCATGCATGGTAGCGCGCCAGTTCCGCGTCCGTGAGCGTTTCGGGGTCGGGGCGTTGGAGATAGGTGTTCTGCACGTCGATGATCAGCAGCGCCACCTTGCCCTTTTCCAGCACTGGATCGGCCGGTTCCGGCGCGCCCTGATAGTAGAAGGACCGCCATTTGCTTTTCCAGCTCATCAGATGCTCTCCCTGCCGCGTTCACGGGCCTTGGCTGCCAAAAGCGCAAAGAAGCCTGCAAGCAGCAGAACGGCAGCGGCGGCGAGCGTACTCATCGTGCCGAGGGCTGTCACCATCGGCGTGTAGCCGGCGACCATTTTGGCATAGAGCCATTTCGGGATCGTCGAGTCGACGCCGGTCGTATAGAGCGACAGCGGGAAATTGCCCCAGGACAGAAGAAAGGCAAACAGCGCACCGGACCAGATGCCGGGCCACAGGATCGGCAGCGTCACCTCTTTCAGGATGGTGATATTGTCGGCGCCGAGATCGCGGGCGGCCTCCTCCAGCGTCGGGTCGAAGCCATAGACCTGAATGGCAATCACCAGTGTCACGACCGGCACGATCCAGACCAGATGCGCGACCACGGCCGTCTGCCAGCTCGGGCTGATGCCAAGCGCATTGAACCAGAGCAGCAGCGCCAGACCCAGCACCGGCTGGGGAAAGAAGACCGGCAGGAGCAGGAGCTTCTGGTAGAGCCGGCGGCCCTTCCAGTCATAGCGGGCAAAGGCGAGCGCACCGAAAAAGCCGATGACGACGGAGATGATGGTGACGATGAAGGCGATCAGCAGCGAATTGTTGAGCAGCTGATGGATCTCGAAGGAATCAAATGTCTTCTGCCACCATTCGAAGGACCATTTCTTCACCGGGAAGATGAAGTAGCGGCTCTTCGACAGGCCCGACAGGGCGCCGCAGAAAATCGGCATATAGATGAACAGCACCACGAAGGCGGTCCAGGCCCGAATGAAAAAGCGTGAGGGGGATGGTTTTTCCATGGTTCTCAACGCCTCCCGAGAATGCGGTCGAGATCGAGTTTCGACAGGATGAGGAGCGACAGGCCGCTGACGATGACAACGAGGATCAGCGCCAGTGCGGAGCCGAGCGGCCAGTTCTGGGCATAGGTGAAGGCCACTTCGATATCCTGGGCGATGGTGATGATCGACTGGCCGCCGAGGATCTTTGATTCCGTCAGCGCACCGGCCGCCAGAACGAAGGTCAAGAGCACGCCGATGAGGATGCCCGGCATGGCGAGCGGCAGTTCGATCTCACGCCAGATCATCAGCCGTCCGGCGCCGAGATCACGTGCGGCATCCACCAGATCCTTCGGCACCATGGCAAGGCCGAGCACCATCGGGAACAGCATGAAGGGCAGATAGACATAGACCATGCCGAACAGGATGATCGGCGGCGAATAGAGCACTTCCGGCGCACCGCCGAGCCCCATCCATTTTAATGCGCCATCAAGAACGCCGTTCTTGATGAAGAACAGCACCCAGCCGTAAAGCCGCACATTTTCCGAGACGAACAGCGGAAAGACGAAGAGCACGCTGACAAAGCCGGCCCATTTGCCGAAAACATGGTTGAGGCCATAGGCGATCGGATAGGCGACCAACAGCAGCAGGCCCACGGTAATCACGGCAAAGAGCAGCGACCAGCCGAAGGAGAGCCAGACCGTATTGTCGGCGGAGAAGATCTCGGCGAAATTCGCCAAGGTGAAGCTGGTGAAAACGTCAAAGCTTTTCGGTGTCGCAAAGGCGTAAGCCGCCACCGTGATCAGTGGTGCCAGAAAACCCAGGATCAGCAGGATCACCACCGGGCTGGCCGAGGCGATGCCGGCGGAAAGGGTGAGCCCCTTTTCCTTCGGCGCCGCTGATGTTGATTTTTCCATCGGGAGCGCCGTCATCTCAGCCCTCCACCACGATGGCGTCGGCCGCATCCCAGCCGATCAGCACCTTGCCGTCAGCATCGGGCGTTGTGGCGGCGCCGCGCGGCAGCTCGACCAGAAAGGTGCGTTTTTGCGCCCGCAGCTGATACTGGATGCGCGAGCCGAGCGCATATTCATTGAAAATGGTGGCGGCAAAGGCGTTATCGGCGCCGGTCTCATCGGCGATGAAACGCATGTTTTCCGGCCGGACAATCACCGTGGCGGTGCCGCTTGCCGGCTCCTTGCCGGCGGTGATGGCAACCGGTTTGGCGAGACCGTCCGACATCCATTTGCCATAGCCGTCGCGGGTGATGGCGAAGCTGTTCACCTCGCCGAAAAACTCGGCAACGAAACGGTCGGCGGGGCGGGCATAGATCTCCTCGGGCGAGCCGATCTGGACGATCTTGCCGGCGCGCATGACGCCGATCCGGTCCGACATCACCATGGCTTCTTCCAGCGAATGGGTGATGTAGACGAAGGTCTTGCCGCTTTCGCGATGCAGGTCCTTCAGCTCCTTTTCGAGGATTTTTTTCAATTTGTAATCGAGCGCGGAAAGCGGTTCATCGAAGAACAGGACATCCGGATCATAGGCAAAGGCGCGGGCCAGCGCGACACGCTGGCGCTCACCGCCCGAGCAGCGCATGACATTCTTGCCGTAATAGCTTTCCGGCAGGCGCACCATGTTGAGAAGTTCGAGCGCCCGGGCCTTGCGCTCGCCGGCAGGCACCTTCTTCACCTTCAGCGGAAATTCAATATTGTCGCCCACCGTCTTGTGCGGGAACAGCGCCAGGGACTGGAAAACCAGGCAGGTCGGCCGCTTGTTGGAGGGCACATCATTCATCAGCTCGCCGCGCAGCGAGATATAGCCTTCCGACGGGCCTTCAAGCCCTGCCAGCATGCGCAGAAGCGTGGTCTTGCCCGAGCCGGACGGGCCGACAATGGTGACGAATTCGCCTTCGCGGATATCGACGCTGATTCCGTCGACGGCGGCGAAATCACCGAACGTCTTTCTCAAGTTGACGAGCTGAAGGATCGGCTTTGCCGTGGTCTTGGAGGGGTCGGCGGTCAACGCAGCATCCATGGTCATGCTCGCTTTCGAAGAAATTTTTGAATGTTATCGGAAATTGTCACGCAAGCCGCATGCCGGGTTGGCTGGCGGCGCATGGAAAGGGAGCCGGTTTTCCGGCTCCCGCATGGGTCAGGCGAAAGGGCGATCAGCCGCCCTGGCGCTTGGCCGAGGTCATGATATCGAGCGCCTTGTCGTAATCGGGCACGATGTCATATTCGGCGCAGCGGTCCATTTCCTCTTCCAGACTGTCATACTGGATGGCGTCGAGCTCATCCTTGGTGAACAGCTTGAAGCAGTCCGGATTGCCCATCTGGGCGACCGGGTTGAAGGTGCCTTCGGCAAAGGCAACCGTGTGGGCCACTTCCGGGTCCTGGACATATTTGAGGAAATCGGTCGCCAGCGGCGAGAGCTGGGGATTGTTGACCGTGGAGGTGATTTCGATCCAGGCAACGCCGCCCTTGCCGTCGATCGGCCCCTTGAGCGGGGTCACAGCGCGCAGATTGGCGAAGCCATCGGCGCGGGCGGGCGAGACCGAATAGGTGCCGCCGGTCAACTGCAGGTCGATTTCGCCGGAAATCAGCGCCTGGTTCATGGCGGCGATATCGCCGACCAGCTTCGCGCCCTTGAAGATGCGCAGCGCGGTTTCCTCGAACTTTTTCATGTCATCATCGGAATGCTCGATGAAGGGGTTGATGCCGGCGATCAGGAAGATATCGAAGACGTTCCAGTCATCGGATTCGAGAATGCCGTAGCGGCCCTCAAGCTTCGGATCATTGAACAGGTCCCAGCCCTGCTCTTCCGCCGTGGCGCGGGAGATGACATCGGTGTTGACGACGAAGGAATAGGGTCCGAAGCGCTGGGCCATGCCGAGAAGTTCGGCGCCATCCTCGCTCATCGCCCATTTGTAAGGCGGCTTGAACTGGGGCAGCATCTTGTCGAAGAAGGGCTCGAACTCATCCTTCGGCAGCGGCTTGATCAGGCCGGCCGGATACATGACCTTGCGTGCCCAGGGATTGTTGACGTTGATCAGGTCCCAGATATTGGTCTCGCCCGCGCGCAGGCGGTTGATCATGGTCGGGTCGTTGGTCAGGCTTTCGGCGTGAACATTGGCGCTGTGGTCCTTGCGGAACGGATCAAGCACCTGAGCGGAGTTGTAACCCTCCCAGCACAGGATGTTGAGCTCGTTCTCACGGGCGGCGAAAGCCTTTCCCGCCTTCATCAGCGGGCCGGCCATGGCGGCTGCCCCCATCAGTTGCAGGACATTGCGTCTGGAAAAATTCTGCATCGCGGTTCCCCAATCTGCCTTGTTGGCATGTTCAACTTTGATGTGGGAAGTGTGTCGCAATAATGTGTTGTTTACAACATTTTTTTTCAGTGTCATGTTGCATTGCATGCCAGAGGGTTACGTTGGAACCGGTTTTTCGGTTCTGTTGGCGCATTGCCGGTGTATGTCAGTTAAACAACGGGAATAATTGTGCATTTCTTTTGTGCAGGTCGCTGAAAAAGCAAGCGGGTGATGGCGTTGAGATGTGCAGCGTCGTTGCAGGTGCAACAGAAACAACACAACAGAAACACAGAGAGGAACGAGAAATGTTGAAGTCACTACAGGGCAAGACGGTGATTGTCACCGGCGCCAGCCGCGGTATCGGCAAGGGCATTGCTAAACGCTTTGGCGAGGCGGGGCTGAATGTGCTGGTGGTGTCGCGCAATCTGGCTGATGCTGAAAAGGTGGCAGCCGAGATCGGCGCCAATGCCTCGGGCTTTGCAGCAGATGTGTCGACGGGCGAGGGCTGCGACGCGATGACCGCTGCGGCCGTTGAGCGCTATGGTGCGATCGATGTGCTTTGCGCCAATGCCGGCATTTTCCCGGCCGCGCGGCTCGGTGAGATGACGGCGGCCGATTTCGATCATGTGATTTCAACCAATCTGAAAAGCACCTTTCTTTCGGTCACAGCGGTTCTGCCGGCCATGACCAAGGCGGGCGGCGGTCGCATCGTCATCACCTCGTCGATCACCGGGCCGATCACCGGCTTTCCCGGCTGGTCGCATTACGGTGCCAGCAAGGCCGGCCAGCTCGGCTTCATGCGCACCGCTGCGATCGAGCTGGCGGCCAAGGGCATTACCGTCAATGCCGTCATGCCCGGCAATATCGCCACGGAAGGTCTCGACGGCATGGGCGAAGACTATATCGCCACAATGGAGGCCTCGATCCCGCTGAAGCGGCTCGGCACGGTCACCGATATCGCCAATGCGGCGCTGTTCTTCGCATCTGAGGAAGCCGGCTATATCACCGGTCAGCAGATCGTCGTCGATGGCGGCCAGATCCTGCCGGAATCGCTTGAAGCGCTGAACTGACCGGAGGCTTCACGATCGTGATCCCAAAAGGCGCCGCCGATCGCGGCGCCTCAGACTGTTGCCAAAGTCTAGCCCCTTCTCTAACGTCATGCCTGTGCTTGGTCCACAGGCATCCAGCCGACGCGCGTCCGCGCGGCGAAAGACTCTTATAGTCCAATGCCCAGAAGAGCCTGGATCCCCGTGACAAGCACGGGGATGACGACGGAGGCGATGGCTATTCCACCCCAAACAGACAAGCTGAATGACTTTGTCCGCAATCTGAGCCGCCGCCGATCGCGGCGCCTTTTGTTTGTCCGTCGTCAATGGGTGCGACAAACGGGCGGACAGGGATGTCGCGGACCCGACAATTGGCTCGGGATTTTCCGACAAAGAGCGACGTGAAAAATATATCTTATTGAAATAAAAAGATAAATTAGACTGGCACGGGCGTTGCACAGTTCTCTTCGAAGTTTGATGAACCGGAGAGAGAAGACCCCATGTCCAGCCCGATGATTTCGCTTGAAAGCCTTGCGTCGTCCTCCGCCATGGCGGAAATGCTCGAAAAACCGGGATCGGGCGGTTGCTCGTCCTCATCCTGCGGTTCATCCGAAAAGCCGGAAGACATGGACCCTGCCGTGTGGGAGAAGATCAAGGATCATCCCTGCTATTCGGAAGAGGCGCATCATTATTTCGCCCGCATGCATGTGGCGGTGGCGCCGGCCTGCAACATCCAGTGCAACTACTGCAATCGCAAATATGACTGTTCGAACGAAAGCCGGCCGGGTGTGGTCTCGGAAAAGCTGACCCCCGATCAGGCGCTGAGAAAGGTCGTGACGGTCGCCAATGAGGTGCCGCAGCTTTCCGTCCTCGGTATCGCAGGTCCCGGCGATGCTTGCTACGACTGGCGCAAGACGAGGCAAACCTTCGAAGCCGTGTCGAAGGAAATCCCGGATATCAAGCTCTGCATCTCGACCAATGGCCTGGCGCTGCCGGAGCATGTTGAGGAGCTCGCCGAAATGAATGTCGACCATGTGACGATCACGATCAACATGGTCGATCCGGAAATCGGCGCAAAGATCTATCCGTGGATCTTCTATAATCACAAGCGCTATACCGGCATCGAGGCAGCAACCATCCTGCATGAGCGGCAGATGATGGGGCTGGAAATGCTGACCGCCCGCGGCATTCTCACCAAGATCAATTCGGTGATGATCCCTGGCGTCAATGACGAGCACCTCATCGAGGTCAACAAATGGGTGAAGGCGCGCGGCGCCTTCCTTCACAATGTCATGCCGCTGATCTCCGATCCCGCCCACGGCACGCATTACGGGCTGACCGGCCAGCGCGGTCCGCGCGCCATGGAGCTGAAGGCGCTGCAGGACAAGCTGTCGGGCGGTGCCAAGCTGATGCGCCATTGCCGCCAGTGCCGGGCCGATGCCGTCGGTCTGCTGGGCGAGGATCGCGGTCAGGAATTTACCCTCGATCAGATCCCCGAGGCCGTGAACTATGATCCGGCGCGGCGCGAAACCTATCGCGAAGTGGTCGCGGCCGAGCGGGGGGATCGCGAGCGGGCCAAGGCCGAGGCGAAGGCCGCGATCGAGGAAACGGCTGGCGGAACGCTGCTCTTGGCGGTTGCGACCAAGGGCGGCGGCCGGATCAACGAGCATTTCGGCCATGCGCGGGAGTTTCAGGTCTATGAGGCGACGCCGGAGGGCATTTCCTTCGTTGGCCATCGAAAGGTCGAGCAATATTGCCTGGATGGCTTTGGCGAGGACGCCACGCTGGATGGCGTGATCGCAGCACTTGAGGGCATCGATGCCGTGCTCTGTGCCAAGATTGGCGATTGCCCGCGCGATCAGCTTGCCGCAGCCGGGCTGACGGCCAGCGACACTTACGGCTTTGACTATATCGAGACAGCTATCGGCGCCTATTACAGAGATGTTTTCGGTGTCGGTTTTGCTGCGGCATCGGCGTGATGCCGGACCGGTGGACAGGGGGCAGCCGCCGGCTCCTCCCTTTCCCATGACTTTGCAGATCAACCATCATCGAACAGGAGAAATGAAGATGGCTTTCAAAATCATCGCCTCCCAATGCACCCAGTGCTCGGCCTGCGAATTTGAATGTCCGACCGGCGCGATCAGGTTCAAGGGCGAAACCTATGTGATCGACGCCAAGAAATGTACCGAATGCGACGGTTATTTCGACACCCAGCAATGCGCTTCAGTCTGCCCGGTGCCGAATACCTGCGTTCCGGCCCCTGCCGTCTGAGCGAGAACTGGAGCGGGCGCAGGCATGGCCGAACCATTCTTCGACATCACCGCCGAAGGGGCAATCGACTGGCTCGGCAATCCGGTGTCCTGCAGTGACTGTCCGCATGAGGAAAACCGGGTTTCCGGGCGGTGCGACCTGGAAAAGGCCTGCGTGCGCGATATTCGCGCGCGCCGGATCGACCGGTTCTTCTCGCTGAACCCGGAGGTGGCCGACCACTATCTCGGCCATCCCTTTTTCGAGGTGCGGGCGATTGCAGCGCGCTATGCCACGCCGTTTCGGCTGGTCGGGCTGTTATCTGATCCAGAGGCCGATGTGCGCGCTGCCGCCGCCTCGCGTCTGCCGGAGGCGCGCATCTTGCCATTGCGCAGTGATCCAGACCGCCGGGTTCGCATTAGCCTGGCGCGCCGGCTTTGCGGTGAGGCGCTGAAGCCGATGCTTTTTGACGACGACTATCAGGTGCGCCTGACGGCCGCGCGATCTGCGCCGCCCGACCTGTTGCTGCTGGTGATCGGCGATACCGATCCCGAGATCCGCTGCGAGGTGGCCCGCCGGATCAGGGCAGACCACCTGC
Source organism: Martelella alba (assembly GCF_006516955.1). Classification (GTDB taxonomy): domain Bacteria; phylum Pseudomonadota; class Alphaproteobacteria; order Rhizobiales; family Rhizobiaceae; genus Martelella; species Martelella alba. Next base: position 578,059 of record NZ_VHLG01000002.1, on the reverse strand, counting down.
CGGGGCTGATGGGTGATCGTGAGCCGCTGGTGCGTATCGAAGTGGCGCGGCGCATGGCGCCGGAGCGGCTGCATCTGATGGCAAGGGATGAGGATTTCCGGGTCCGCTTTGCCGTCGCCGCGCGGATCGTGCCGGAGGCGCTTCAGCGCCTGGCGAATGACGAGGATGAGGCGGTTGCCGAATGCGCCAGGCTGAGACTTGAGGACATTTTGAAGAAGGAGTGAGGCTTATGGGACTTGGTCGCGAGGAAGAGGTCGAGATCCGCTCAAGACCGCTGTTTCTCCCCGGCGAAAAGGTCGAGGCGACGCGGCATGTGAAGAATGACGGGACCTATCCCGGCAAGGATATCGGTGAAAATCTCGTCCGCAAGGGCGATACCGGCTATGTCCGCGATATCGGCACCTTCCTGCAGCAATTCTACATCTATTCGGTCGAATGGGTCGAGCGCGGCACGCTGGTTGGCATGCGCGCGCGTGAATTGAAAAGCCTCGACCATCCGCAAAAATCCGTGCGCGCTGCGCGCGGTCTCAACAGCCTCCAGCGAGGGGGGGAGCGCGTATGAAAGTCATGATCCGCAAGATCGCCAGTGGCTATTCCGCCTATCTGGCCAAGAAGGACCTCGAGGAACCAATCATCGCGGCGGAGCGGGAGGCGCTTTGGGGTGGCATTGTCACGCTGAAAAACGGCTGGCGTTTCGAACTGCCCGACATGCCGGGCGATACCCGCCTGCCGGTGACAGTCAATGCCCGCAAGCTTGGTGAAGACGACTGAGGACAGGAGAGAGGCCATGAACATGAATGCGAACCAGGAAATCGTGCTGGTGGCCGAAGGGGCTGCGGCGGAAGAATGCGCCGACACGCTGCGCGAAAGGCTGATGAACGGTCAGGTTATTCCCTATCTCGGTCCCGGCCTGTTGAATTTTGACGGGGCAACAGCTGCGGTTCCGGGTGCACCGGAGGCGGTGGCTGCCGCCCTTTGCCTGCGCCAGCCCGCACCCTCGCGCATCCGCACCAATATGTGGTCGGTGGCGCAATATATCGAGCAGCGCCGCCATCGCAAGACGCTGGCCGCCTGGATGTCGGAGATCTTCGCTGAAAGAAGCACGCCGACGGCGCTGCATATGTTCCTGGCCGGGCTGAAGCTGCCGCTGATCGTTGACAGCTGGTATGACGGTGCCATGCGTGAAGCGCTGGTTTCCGCCAAAGCTGACGGCGTGGTCAATCTGCAGGGTACCAGCCGCGCGCTGGAACATCGCGATATCTGGACCAAGGCTTATGATCTTGCCGGTGACGCTGTGGACCCGGACAGTTTCGCGACAACTGTGCTTTACGAACCCCATGGCAGCCGCGCGCCGGCCGGGAATTTTCTGGTGGCCGACAGCGATTATGTCGAGGTGCTGACCGAGATCGATATTCAGACGCCGATCCCTGACGTGATCCGGCGCCTGCGCACGGAGCGGGGCTTTCTGTTCCTCGGTTGCCGTTTCGACGACCAGATGCTCAGAACCTATGCCCGCCAGATCATGAAGCGCTCGGCAGGGCCGCATTATGCGGTCATGGATCCCGATACGCTGACGCGCAATGAGCGCCGCTTTCTCGCCCAGAACGGGATTGCGGTGATCGCGCTCAAGCCCGAGGCGATAACACGGCGCTGGCTCGCGTCGGCCTGACGCATTTCAGGCCAGCGCCGCCGGACGGCCTCACATATTCTTGTCGGTGGCGTCGGCCTTGCCCTTGGTCCAGTAGCCGGATGCCTTCAGCCAGGTCAGCGGATGGCCGCGTTCTTCCACCAGATAATTGCGGATGGCGCGGGCAACAGCAGCTTCCGCTGCAATCCACACATAGGTTTCATCGGCAAGAGCGATATCGCGCAGGGCATCAAGGAAGACCGATGCATCGGTGGATGCGGCCTCGGGGCGCACCAGCCAGTAATCGTCAAGTTCGGCCCTGGTTTCGAAAGTCTGCCGGTCGTTTTCATGCGCCACGGCAACGAAGCTGGTGATGCTGGTGCCTGCCGGCGCTTCCTCGATGCGGCGGCCAATTGCCGGCAATGCGGTTTCATCACCAATCAGAATGAAGCGCTTCGGCCCCTTCAGCACGGCAGATCCGCGCGGTCCGCCGATCTCAAGCATATCGCCAATCTTTGCGCCAATGGCCCATGCCGTCACCGGCCCGGCCTCATGCAGCGCGAAATCGATCGTCAGGCGGCGCGCCTCGCTGTCATAGGCGCGCGGCGTGTAGTCGCGCATTTCCGGCTTTTCAGCACCGGTATCGATGAAGATCTTGATATGGTCGTCCGGCGCCGCTGACGTGAAATCGGCAAGATCGTCACTGGAAAAAACCAGACGCAGCATTGTGGGGGAAATCTGTTCGCGCGAAACGACGGTCAGTCGGCGGCGCTTCAATTCGTGGCGAACGCGTTCGATCACGGGAGTGGTTTCAGTTGTCGTCTCGGTCATAACATCCTCGGATTGATAGGCAGAAAGAAACGGTGCCGGAAACCGCCCTGTTAAAATATGAGTGTAATTATCTTATTAATGCATTCAATCTGGCTGGTCGCATTAAAAAGATGTAATTTCGTCGCGGTATAGCAGAAATAGCCCAATCTATACGCGTTACGGTGGTGATCCTCGTTAATGGCAACTTGCCTTCTTCCCGCGTCTTACGGTACCTATGTCAGCCTGCCGTGGGGGACGATGGCAAAAGGGACGGCTCTTCCGGCAGTGGCCGGTTTTGATCGTCCAGTCGGAGAAGTCATGGTCATGCAGACGTCGGTACCGGGGATTTGGGTCATTTCTTCGTATTCTGAGATGGTTTTCGTGAAAAGCTGCAAGGCGGGAGTGTTGATTTGACGCTGCCTGCCCTGTCTTGCTGTCGGGTTCGTCACGCGCTGGTTTTCATCTGCGCTCTCTGTGCTTTGACGTTTTTTTCACTGGCGCAGGCATATGCGGTGCCATCGGAAGCGCGGCTCAATCAGCCCGATTTTACCGATGCAGAGCGCGACTGGATTGCTGAACAGGAGGCGATCAGCATCGGCGTCGTTGCCGACAATGAGCCCTATTCCTTCTATCGCAACGGCCAGATCATGGGCTGGAGCGTTGATGTGATCAGGAAGATCGCAGAGATCTCCGGGCTGGAATTCGATATCCGCATGGGATCATGGCCGGAAATTTACCGCCAGTTCCAGCTTGGCTCGCTGGAGGCGATCGCTGATATTTCCAGGACGGAGGATCGCAGCGGCTTCATCAGGTTCACCGATCCCTATCATCTGCGGCGCACGGTTCTGTTCGAAAATGTCGATCATCCGATCAAGGATGCGCTGAACATCGAAACCCTGCGGCACAGACGTATCGGTGTGATCAAGGATATCTATTATCAGCCGGCGCTGAAGGCTGCCGGCATCATACCGGTCGAATATGCCAGCTATCGTGATCTGATGGCGGCGGTTGCTTTCGGCTGGATCGATGCGGCGCTTGCACCGGAGATGACGGCCAATTTCTTTATCCGTGAAAATGGTTTCACCAATGTCGCGGCGGGTGGCAACCTCGATATCGCCGCCGTGGCGCTGGAGGATTTTCGCCTCGGTGTGCTGAAACTGCCTGATGATGCGGATCGCAAGATGCTGTCATCCGTCCTCGACAAGTCAGTCGCGGCGCTTTCCAGTGCAGATCTGAGCGCCATTACCGAACGCTGGCTCAGCTATCGTGCCGGGCGGCCGCAACGTGCCGGTCCGCTTAAGCTTCTGCCCGAAGAACAGGCCTTCATCGAGCAGGCGCCACCGCTGAAGATTGGCTTTATCAGCGACTACGAGCCCTTCAGCTTCCTGTCGGGCGGGCGCGGTCAGGGGCTTGCGGTCGATATCGCCCAATATATTTCATCGGCGACCGGGCTAGTGTTCGAACCGGTCTATGACAACTGGGCAAAATTGCTGGCTGCTTTCCGACGTGGCGATATCGATGTGATCGCCAATATGTCCTATACGCCTGATCGGGCGGAATATACGCTTTTTTCCGATGCCTATCACGAGATCCCCAATGCCGTGTTTCTGCGTTCCGGTTCCGCGCCTTACAAGGATCTGCATGCGCTTGACGGCGAGGTGATCGGGATTGGCCGTGATATCTATTTTTCCGATCAGCTGAAGTCCGTTCATCCCGATGTCAGAAGTTTTGAAACGCAGGAGGCGCTGCTGCTGGCGCTTTCGCATGGCGAAATCGATGCGGCGATTATGTCGCTGTCCAATGGCAACGCTATCATCCGGCGGCTGGGCCTGATCAATGTCCAGATCGGGGGCGAATTCGAACTTCCCGGCGTGTCCCGGGAGGATCTGCGTTTCGGCATAAGTCCGAAATATCCTTATCTTCGCAGCATTATTGACGAGGCAATCGCAGCCATCCCCGTCTCGCGCTGGCAGGAGATGGAAGTTCGCTGGCTCGGGCCGCCGATCGCCGGCATGAGCGAGATACGCACACCGCTGACGCCGGAAGAAGAGCGGTTCCTGCAGGAAAAGGGGGTTATTCGCGTCTGTGTTGATCCGAATGCTGCTCCCTTTACAAGCATTGATTCGTCGGGGCAGTTCACCGGCATCGCCGCCGATATCATGGCGGTTCTGGCAAAACGTGGCCATTTCTCCTTCCAGGTCGTTCCGGTCAGTGATCTGGGCAGTCCGGCCGAGGATCTGGCAAAGACTGGCTGTGATATCCTTCCTTTTGCGTCTCAGCATGAGGTTTCAGCGGGTAGCTGGGACTTCACCATGTCCTATCTCGACGTTCCGACAGCCGTTGCCGGAGAGATTGCGGATCCCTTTATTGACAGCCTGCGCGATCTTTCCGGCAGGACGGTCGGCTATGTGCCCGGCCACGTGCCGGAGGAACTGTTGCAGGAGCGTTATCCCGGTGTCACGCTTGTTGCGGTGGCAAATGAAAGGGAAGGGCTGGAGCAACTGCGCGACGACAGGATTGACGCCATGCTGGGGCCGCTTGACAGTCTCGGCTTCGAGATCACGGCGATGCAGACCAATGACATCAAGATCTCCGGCCGCATAGCCGAAGCCTATGAGGCGGCGATTGCCACGCGCAGTGATCAGCCGCAGCTGGGGGAGATCTTCTCCAAGCTGCTGGGCAGCCTTGATCGCACCGAACTTGAAACAATCGTCAATGCTCAGCGACTTTCGCCCTTCCGTCGTGTGGTGGACTTCCGGCTGCTGATTGCCGTCGCCTGCGGCGTTGTGCTGGCGCTGCTGATATTCTTTCTGTGGAACCGCAAACTCAAAAGTCTCAATGAGGCGCTGAACGAGGCCAATCAAAAACTGCAGAAAATCAATGTTACCGATGGCCTGACAGGGCTGTTCAATCGGGCGCATTTCGACGAGCAGGGGGAGCGTGATTTTGTCCTCTGCCGCGGCAAGGGAGCGGCTTTTGCGCTCGCGATGATTGATGTCGACCATTTCAAGCCAGTCAATGACCGGCTCGGCCATCTCGCCGGTGACCAGTGCCTGCAGCAGCTGGCCGGGCTGATGCAGGCCCATCTGGGCGGCAACGGCACATTCGTTGCCCGCTACGGCGGCGAGGAGTTCGTCGCCTATTGCCCTGGCGCGCATGATGGGGAATTTGAAGCGCTGGTGGATGAGTTGCGGGTACTCATTGCCGAAACGGCGATCCAGCTCGACAATGGAAAGCTGCACATGACCATTTCTGCCGGCTGCTATTGTTCGGTTCCCGGTGAAGGTGATGATCTCGGTGGTTTCATCCGTCGGGCAGACCTGCGCCTTTATGCGGCAAAGGCGGGCGGGCGCAACCGGGTGGTCCGTGCGGACTGATACCCGCCTGTCTTGGGCCGAAAATGAGGCGGGATGCGCCTGCGCCTGCTTCAGACCGAGCCGCCCCGGTCTGCCTCTGACAGCAGGCTATGGACAAAGGCTGGCAGGGTTTGGGTGGCATCGCCGCTGATATGGCGGTCAAACAGCGGATTGTGGGTGTCTTCCAGATTGATTTCGACGGTTTTTGCACCTTGCTCCTTGGCATAGGCAACAAAGCCAGCGGCAGGATAGACGGTGCCGGAGGTCCCGACAGAAAGGAACAGGCCTGCCTGTTCAAGGGCCGCGCCGATCTCCTCCATGTGATAAGGCATTTCGCCGAACCAGACGATATCAGGTCTGAGCGCCGGCCGGCCGCAATGGGGGCAGGGGATATGGCTGTCGGTATCGTCATGCCATTCGCTTCGTCTTCCGCAGGCAAGGCAGAGCACCGAATTAAGGCTGCCATGCATATGGATCAGCCGCCTTGATCCCGCTTTTTCATGCAGGTCGTCGACATTTTGCGTGACCAGCAGAAACGGTCCCTCCCAGGAAGATTCCAGGGCAGCAAGCGCCCGGTGTGCAGCATTGGGCAGGGCGTTGGCGCTTTCGCAGCGGCGCATATTGTAGAAATCATGAACCAGTTCGGGGTCGCGTTGAAAGCCTTCGGGTGTTGCGACTTCATTGATGTCGTGGCCTGCCCACAGGCCGCCGGAGCCACGGAAGGTCGCAAGGCCCGAGCCCGCAGAAATGCCAGCCCCGGTAAGGACGATGAGAGGTGCCGTTTTCGGGATTTTCATGCATTCTCCTCCGCCGCGATCGGCGGTATCGCGCGTCCGGGCCAGAAGAGCCGGGTTCCATCGCAGCCGGCTTACTTCAGCGCGGCGACCGGCAGGTCGGTGCTGTTTTCGATCCTGACCCAGCGACCGGTGTCAAAGGAGGCCTGACGCTTCAGGAACGTGTAGGGCGTAGCATACCAGAGTGTGATGGCATTGTTCAGATTATCAAGCACATAATCGCCGCCGGTGGTGCGCAGCGTCAAAACCGCATGGCCCTCGCCATTGGGCTTGCGCACGACGGTAATCAGAAGGTCAGTCACCGGAATGCCGGCCTTGATCAAAAGGCGGCGCTTTTCGAGCACATAGTCCTCGCAGTCACCAGCGCCATGGGTCGGGTAGGCCCAGACCTCATCACGGCCATAGAGTTCCTGATCCGTGACCGGCGCAACCGTCTCATTGACCTGAAGATTGATCTTCTGAATCGTTGCCCAGCCATGCCGGGTCAGATCTGCGGGTGCTGTGTTGCTGGATTTGATCGCACATTCGACGCGATGCAGCTGGCAGAATTCATAATGGCCGATCGGCTGCGACGTGATGCCACCCGTCGGCATGGCCGGGGTCGATGCGGCAAAGGCAGAAAACGCGATGCCGGCGAAAGCCGGAACAGCTGAGACCAAAACCGCTATGTGTTTGAAACTAAACACGTGAATACCCACACGACCCGTAATTCTTAACAAAGAGTTAAGGGTTTTTGCCGCCGCAAGTCAATCAGCATGTGAAAGCTGCGGCAGCGAAATGCGGGAAATGGTTAATTTCCGTTAAGGCTTTCCGGTCGCGGCAATGAGGCGGGAAAGTGCGTCAAGCATGCGGTCGATATCCTCCGGGCGTGACAGACGATGGTCGCCGTCATTGACGAGAGTGAGAACCACATTGTCGGCGGGCAGATGCGTCATCAGTCTCAGCGCATGGCTATAGGGGACATCCGGATCCTGCCGCCCCTGAATGATGGTGACGGGGCAGCCGGTCTCGATGATGCCGTCGAGAACGCGGTTTTTGCGTCCGTCCTCAATCAGCGCGGCGGTGTAGATGGTCGGTTCGGGACCATAGATCGAGTGTTCCTCGAAATAACCGCGTTCAGCAAGCTCCGCCTTTTCCCGTGGTCCCAGATCCGGTTCGATAAGCTCTGAGGTGAAATCCGGCGCAGGCGCCAGGAGCAGCAGGCCTTTCGGCACGGTCTGCAGTTTACGCCTTTTCATCTCCTGCAGGGCCCTGAGCGCCAGCCATCCACCCATGGAGGAACCGATCAGGATCGCCTCTTTCGGGCCGGTTTCGGTGATCACCGCCAAAGCATCTTCGAGCCAGGATGAGATGGTACCATCGGCAAAGGCGCCTTCTGATTCACCGTGTCCGGCATAATCAAAGCGGATCAGGCCAAGCCCGTTTTCGGCGGCATAAAGATCAAGCGCTTCGGCCTTGGTGCCGAGCATGTCCGAACCGTAGCCGGAAAACCAGATCAGAACCGGCGTGTCTGTCGTCGTTGCCCGACGCAGCCGCATGGCCAGCTTCAAGGGCTTGTCATCGCGCTCAACCGTGAGGAATGTGAGGGCAGTTTCATCGGTCATAATCGCCTCCTTGCGTGCGTTTTGGTGCCTTTGTGCGCTTTTGGTCCATGATCGGCAGGTGATTTTCTTTTTTTTCTGTGTTATTGACGTTGCCCATTCAGAACAACTATCTCCCATGGCGAAGAATGAAACATTTTTCGCAAGGGAACGTTATAACCCTGATTGTCAATTTTTTAGGAGACAACGACCATTCGCAGACCTCACAGAGCCGCCCCCCCGACCAAAGAAGGCCCCCGCGCCAATCGCGACATTCGCGTGCGCGAGGTGCAGTTGATCACTGAAGACGGGGAAAACAAGGGTGTGGTACCGACCGACGAAGCCCTGAGAATGGCCGAGGAGGCCGGGCTTGATCTGGTGGAAATCGCGCCGAACTCTGCACCACCCGTGGTGAAGATCCTCGATCTCGGAAAGCTGAAATATGCCAACCAGAAGCGCGCTGCAGAGGCTCGCAAGAAGCAGAAAGTCGTCGAGGTCAAAGAGATCAAGATGCGCCCCAACATCGACAGCCACGATTACGAGGTGAAGATGAAGGCGATGAGCCGCTTTTTCGAAGGTGGCGACAAGGTCAAGGTGACACTTCGTTTCCGTGGCCGTGAAATGGCGCACCAGGAACTTGGCATGAAGCTTCTATCGCAGGTTAAGGAAGACACGGCGGAATACGCCAAGGTCGAAGCCGAGCCGAAGCTTGAGGGCCGTCAGATGCTGATGGTTCTGGCGCCGAAGTAATTCCGATCCGACATTCGCGAGCGAAACATACGCCGCCCGATGGTTCATCGCGGGCGGCGAAAGCTTTTTCTCAAGCGGTTGCGTTTCGAAAACAAAACGCGTATAAGCGCGCCGTCCGAACAGGCCGGCAGGGCATGCCGTGTCTGTTCAAAATGCTGGAACGGGGTCGTCTCCCGTTTCGATCAAACAATAATGGAGTAGCAAAATGCCCAAGATGAAGACGAAATCGTCGGTCAAGAAGCGGTTCAAGATCACCGCGACCGGCAAGGTCAAGGTCGCTGCCGCTGGCAAGCGCCATGGCATGATCAAGCGTTCCAACAAGTTCATTCGCGATGCGCGCGGCACGATGGTTCTGTCGGAAGCCGATGCCAAGATCGTCAAGCAGTTCATGCCTTACGGCAAGTAATCGCTGCGTTTGAACCGAAAAAGAATTCTAAGGAGATCATGATATGGCACGTGTAAAACGCGGCGTTACCGCCCATGCCAAGCACAAGAAGGTTCTGAAGCAGGCCAAGGGTTTCTACGGCCGTCGCAAGAACACCATCCGCACCGCCAAGGCAGCTGTCGACAAGTCGAAGCAGTACGCCTATCGCGACCGCAAGGTTAACAAGCGCAATTTCCGTGCGCTGTGGATCCAGCGTATCAACGCTGCCGTTCGCGAATATGGCCTTTCCTATGGCCGTTTCATCGATGGTCTGAACAAGGCTGGCATCGAAGTTGACCGCAAGGTTCTCTCCGACATGGCGATCCATGAGCCGCAGGCATTCGAAGCGCTGGTTGCTGCTTCCAAGAAGGGCCTGGAATACCTCAAGGAAGAAGGTACGGCCAACGAGTTTGAAAGCGCTGTAGCCTAAAGCCAGCGCTTCCCAAGCTTTACTTCCTTTCATATTTTGGGAAACCCGCGCTGGCACGGCCTGTCGCGGGTTTTTCACGTTTCCGTCAGGAAAACGGAATAAACGATCATTCACGAGGGTGGGGGCAAGGGCCCTTCCGGCAAGCGAGAGGCAAGATGTCCGATCTTGAAGATCTGAAGGCGAAGCTCACGGCAGAGATCGCCGGGGCTGAAGACGAGGCGGCGATTGAGGCGGTCAGGGTTGCCGCCATCGGCAAGAAGGGCTCGGTCTCCGAGCTGTTGAAGACGCTTGGCAAGATGACCCCGGACGAGCGCAAGTCGCGTGGTGCGGCCATTAATGCGCTGAAAACGGACGTGACCGAGCTGATTGCTGCACGCAAGGCAGAACTGAAGCAGCTTGCCATTGCCGCCCGGCTGAAGGCCGAAACGGTGGATGTGACGCTGCCGGTCAGGCCGTCGCCGTCGCAGGCCGGCCGGGTCCATCCGGTCAGCCAGATCGTTGACGAGATCACCGCGATTTTCGGCGACATGGGCTTTGCCATTGCCGAAGGGCCGGATATCGAAAGCGATTATTACAATTTCACCGCGCTGAACTTCCCCGAAGGCCATCCCGCGCGAGAAATGCACGATACCTTCTTCTTCCAGCCGGACGAGAAAGGCGAGCGCAAGGTTCTGCGCACCCACACCTCGCCGGTGCAGATCCGCACGATGAAAGCGCAGGAGCCGCCGATCCGCATCGTTGCGCCCGGCAAGACCTATCGTCAGGATTCCGACGCCACCCATTCGCCGATGTTCCATCAGGTCGAAGGGCTCGTGATCGACAAGGTGACCCATGTCGGCCATCTGCGCTGGACGCTGGAAGAATTCTGCAAGGCTTTTTTCGAGGTCGACAGCGTGACGATGCGTTTCCGCCCGTCCTTCTTCCCCTTTACCGAACCCTCCTTCGAGGTGGATATCCAGTGCGACCGTTCCGGTCCGCAGGTGAAGTTCGGCGAAGGCAATGACTGGATGGAAATCCTCGGCTGCGGCATGGTTCATCCGAATGTTTTGAAGAATTGCGGGCTTGATCCCGATGTCTATCAGGGCTTTGCCTGGGGTATGGGTCTCGACCGTATCGCCATGCTGAAATACGGCATGCCGGACTTGCGCGATTTCTTCGCCGCCGATCAGCGCTGGACCAATCACTACGGCTTCCGCCCGCTCGACATTCCGACGCTGTTTGCCGGGTTGAGCGCTTAAGGGAGAAAGATCATGAAATTCACACTCTCCTGGCTGAAGGATCATCTGGATACCGATGCCACGCTTGAAGACATCTGCGAAAGGCTGACGACGATCGGGCTTGAGGTCGAAGATGTTGACGACAAGGCGGCCTATAAGCCCTTTACCATCGCCATGGTCATCGACGCCAGGCCGCATCCCGATGCCGACCGGCTGCGGGTGCTGACCGTTGATGCCGGGCCGTCCGTCAATGGCGGCAAGCCGCTGCAGATCGTCTGCGGCGCGCCCAATGCGCGGACCGGCCTTGTCGGCGCGCTGGCGCTGCCGGGGACCTATGTGCCGGGTATCGATGTCACACTTTCGGTCGGCAAGATCCGCGGTATCGAGAGCCAGGGCATGATGTGCTCGGAAAAAGAGCTGGACATGTCGGATGACCATAACGGCATCATCGATCTGCCCGAGGATGCGCCGGTGGGCGCGTCCTTTGCCGCCTATGCGGGGCTTGACGATCCGGTCATCGAGATCAATCTGACGCCGAACCGTCCCGATTGCACCAGCATTTACGGTATCGCCCGGGATCTGGCAGCCTCCGGTCTCGGCACGCTCAAGGCGCCGAAGGCTCCTTCCTTTGCCACGGACGGCAAGACGCCGGTGTCGCTGACGCTCGATTTTGCCGAAGACGACGCCTATCTCTGCCCCGGTTTTGCGCTGCGCCTCGTCAGCGGCGTCAAGAATGGCCCGAGCCCGAAATGGATGCAACAGCGCCTGATCGCCATCGGCCTTCGGCCGATCAATGCGCTGGTCGACATCACCAATTACATGACCTTTGATCAGGGCCGGCCGATGCATGTCTTCGACGCTGCCAAGGTCAAGGGTTCGCTGACCGTGCGCCGCGCAAAAGCCGGGGAGACGATCCTGGCGCTCGACGAGCGTGAATACAAGCTCACCGAAAACAATGTCGTGATTGCCGATGACAATGGCGTTGAATCGATCGGCGGCATCATGGGTGGCGAGCATTCCGGCTGCGATGAGAACACGACCGATGTGCTGATTGAATCGGCATTGTGGGACGCGATGAACATCGCCCGTTCGGGCCGCGATCTCGGCATCATCACCGATGCGCGCTATCGTTTCGAGCGCGGTGTTGACCCCGAATATATGGTTCCGGGGCTGGAGCGCACCACCGAACTGGTGCTGGAACTGTGCGGCGGCACGGCGAGCGAAAAAACCGTGGTTGGCTACAAGGGGTACGAGGCAAAGATCATCTCCTTCCCGTTCTCGGAAGTGAAGCGCCTGACCGGCCTTGACGTTCCCTCGGCAGAAGCGCGCGCGATCCTCACCCATCTCGGCTTCGGCGTTGCAGGGGATGGCGAGACGGTGTCGGTCTCGGTGCCCTCCTGGCGGCCGGATGTCGATGGCAAGGCCGATCTGGTGGAAGAGGTGATGCGCATTCATGGCGTGGATGAGATCCGCCCGGAACCGCTGCCGCATGCAGGCGCGGTGAATGAGAAGATCCTGACGGTGCTGCAGATCCGCTCGCGGCTGGCGCGGCGCGAGCTTGCCGCCCGTTCGATGCTGGAAGCCGTTACCTGGTCCTTCATTTCGCAAGAACAGGCGAAGCTTTTCGGCGGTGGCGATCCGTCGCTCAAGCTTGCCAATCCGATTGCTGCCGATATGTCGGATATGCGCCCCTCGCTGCTGCCGGGCCTGTTGATGGCTGCCCAGCGCAATGCCGATCAGGGCTATGGCGACGTGGCATTGTTTGAAGTTTCCGGCACCTATGAGAACGATACGCCGGAAGGCCAGCGTCGCGTGGCTGGCGGTATCCGTCGCGGCACCGCAAGCCTTGCCGGTGCGGGCCGGATGTGGTCGAACGGTGAAACGGGCGCCGGCCGCGCCGTCGGCGTGTTTGACGCAAAGGCCGATGCACTGGCTGTGCTGGAGGCCTGCGGCCTGCCGATGGGCAATGTGCAGATCGTTGCCGGCGGGCCGGACTGGTATCATCCGGGCCGTTCTGCCACCATCAAGATGGGGCCGAAGATCGTGCTTGGCCATTTCGGCGAGTTTCACCCGAATGTGCTGGAAGCGCTGGATGTGACGGGCAAGCTCTGCGGCTTCGAGATCTTCATTGATGCGATGCCTGATCCGAAGAAGAAGGCGACCCGGACCAAGCCGGCGCTGATGCTGTCTGCCTTCCAGGCTGTTGCCCGCGACTTCGCCTTTGTCGTCGATCACAGCGTTGAAGCCGCAGCCATCGAGCGTGCTGTGTCATCGGCCGATCGCAAATTGATCACCAGTGTCACGGTCTTCGATATTTTCGAAGGTGCTTCGCTGGGCGAGGGCAAGAAATCGGTTGCGGTCGAGGTGAAGATCCAGCCAAGTGAGCGGACCCTGGCTGACGAGGACTTCGAAGCGCTGACGAAGAAGATCGTCGCCAATGTCGAAAAATCGACCGGTGGCGTGATCCGCGGCTGACTTCAGCCTGCGATGACGCTTGCAAGGCTTCTTTACCGTGGCGATCGATAGCCTTTAGGATCGGCGGAGCCAATGGTTCCGCCGAACATGTTTTTGGCAAGCAGCGAACACTGCGCTGTTTTGGCATGCCTTGCAGGTTTTGCCTCAACGACTTGCCGTCAGGCTTGCTGCAAATGTGGGGCTAACAGCAAATGGCGCAGCCGGACGGTAGTCCCTCCGGGCTGCGACCTCATCCGTTTGGTTCCCGTGTCTGTTCCCGGCGGTCATCCGCACTTGGGTTGCATTGTGAAGTCGTGCCGGGAAGATAAAATTTGCCGTCTGGCGATACCTTGGTGCCACCCGGGCATCCTGGCATGTTCGCTGTACCATTCCCGCCATCGTGACCGTTTTGCTTGCCATCTTGGCTGGTGTCTTGCTCTGAACACGACGTGGCCAAAAAAGCGCATAGAGCAACGGCGCCATAAAATTTGAACCCGAAACGGGCACCTCGGGTTTTGTCACGATAAAACAAAACGGCATCCTCCATTCAAAAAAAAGGCAGTCGATACAAATAATACAAAGATTCCAATAATATAAAAAATATAAAATTTTCAAAATTATTTGATAGTTGTTTATTTATATTCAAGTTGAAAACTAATATATTTTTTCATCTATAACTGTATTAGCGAAACATCTAATTTTTATGTAAGAAAAATACAGGAGTATGAGGGTATTCAGGAAATATTTGTTTTCTTCGCGGGGAAATTCAAGCGAGTATTCAGTTCGCCGTTGGAGCCTGATCCGACGGGAGCGATGCGCGGCTCGACAGGGTCATGATGCGAAAACAATGAGGTAGGGCGCCGAACTGGTTCATTCAGGTCGAAATGCACTCCCGGTGAGTGGAGAAGATTTAATTTATACGTAGATACGCATAATAGAAGGCGCTAAACTTGCGTGAAGACGGTTTGCTGAGCGCGGGAGAAAGCGATGAAGAGTGAAGAGCTGAATAACGGAATTATCGAGACCTGGACGCCGGAAGAGGTGGCCGCGGCGCTCGATGCCGGCGAGATCGTGCTGATCGATGTGCGCACACCGGCCGAATACGCCTTTGAGCATATCGAGGGCTCGCTGCTGTCGCCGATGGCCTTTACCGATCCGAAAAACTTTCCGACCCAGGATGGCAAGCGGATCGTGCTGCATTGCGGTTCCGGCATCCGTTCGGGCCGGGTTGCCGATATGTGCCTTGGTGCGGGCTTTGGCCGTATTGCCCATATGGAAGGCGGGTTCGGGGCCTGGAAGGTGGCGAAACTACCCTATATCGCCACCGATATGGCAACCGGCGCGCCGAAACGGATGGTGCCTTAAAGACAAAGCTTCGCCTTGCCGCGCGCGATCCCGGCTTCTATATCTGAGGTCGAAGCAGCAATGGAGACAGTTCCGATGAGCGAAGCGGCCAGGACGACAATCGACGAATCCCAGGTCGAATGGTTTTCGAAGATCGCCGCCGAGTGGTGGGATCCGCATGGCAAGTTCAAGCCGCTACACAAGTTCAATCCGGTGCGTATCGGCTATATCCGCGAAAAGGCCTGTGGTCATTTTGGCCTTGACGAGACATCAGCGCGGCCGCTCGCAGGTCTTCGCATTCTCGATATCGGCTGCGGCGGCGGGCTGTTGTCTGAACCGCTGGCACGCATGGGTGCCAGTGTTACCGGCATTGATCCTTCGGAAAAGAATATCGGCATTGCCGTAACCCACGCCGGTGAGACCGGTATCGAGATCGATTACCGCGCCACCACTGCCGAAGCGCTGGCTGAAGCGGGCGAACAATTCGATATCGTCCTGAATATGGAGGTTGTGGAACATGTCGCCGACGTCGATTTCTTCCTCACCACCTCGGCCTCACTGGTCCGGCCGGGCGGGATGATGTTCGTCGCCACGATCAACCGTACGCTGAAGGCTGCGGCGCTGGCGATTTTTGCCGCCGAACGGGTTTTGCGCTGGCTGCCGCCCGGCACCCATCAATATGAAAAACTGGTCAAGCCTGAAGAGATCGAGACGCCGCTCAAGGCGGCGGGGCTTTCCATCATCGAGCGTCAGGGCGTGTTCTTCAACCTGGCGGCCAATAGCTGGAACCGCTCGCGCGATACGGATGTCAACTATATGATTCTCGCGGAAAAGCCCGCCATCTGAGGCGGGCCAAAGGGGGCTCAGTGGAAGACTTCGCCCGGATAGGCGCCCCAGAGGTCGTTCTGGTGCATATAGCCCTTGATCCCTTGCTTGGCGATCTCGCACCATGTGCCATCACAGCTTTCCAGGCTGACGATGACGCCGGCCTCAAGCGAGGCGACGTTGCGGGCATTGTCGTTATTGCTGGCCTTGACGTCGAGAAACTGCTTGTCGGCGCTGCCGCGCAGCCACGGGGTAACCATGGCATTGCGCTTGGAGGAGAGAACCGAGACATGCATCCAGCCCTCGGTGCCGTCCGCATCGCGGATCTGCCGCCAGGTGGAATATTCCTCGATAATCTCGACGGGAAGACCGGGCTTGGTATAGATCCACTTGGTGGCGTAGTTGAAGCCGGGGCCAACGCGCATGCGTGCACGATCGGGCTTGATCACGACAAAACGCGGCAGGGGTTCACCAGATGCACCGCGCCTTTCGCTTGTCTGGGCCTGAGCCGGTGTGAGCGTTACAGCAAGAATAAGCGCGCACAGAAGTGCTCCAATGAGACGGGATATCGCTTTCATGTCTCAGCCCGAAGCCATCCTTCCTGTCATTTCGCACCCGGTCGAAGACTTGCTGTTCCGCGCAACCTGCCGGACAGAAGCGGCCGTTTTGGCCCGCAAGTGGAAAATAATTCTGAACGGGTGCATTATCGCCCGACATGTTTAACGAGCTGTTAATGACACGTGACGCCATGACCAACCGCAAGAAGCCGACTGTCTTTGTCACGCGCAAGCTGCCCGATGCCGTGGAAGCGAGAATGCGCGAATTGTTTGACACGACGCTCAACGAAGCGGACAAGCCACTGACCCATGATGAGCTGGTGGCGGCAGTGAAGCGTTACGACGTGCTCGTGCCCACGGTAACAGACCGGATCGATGAGGCGCTGATCGCCGAGGCTGGCCCGCAGTTGAAGCTGATTGCGAGTTTTTCCAATGGCTTCGACCATATCAATGTCGATGCGGCCGCGCGCAAGGGCATCACGGTCACCAATACGCCCAATGTGCTGACGGAAGATACCGCCGACATGACCATGGCGCTGATCCTGTCCGTGCCGCGCCGGCTGGCTGAAGGCGCAAGCCTGATTGCCAACGGCAATCCCGGCGACTGGCCCGGCTGGTCGCCGACCTGGATGCTTGGCCGGCGGATTTGGGGTAAGCGGATCGGCATTGTCGGCATGGGGCGCATCGGTACGGCGGTGGCACGGCGCGCCCGCGCTTTCGGGCTATCGGTCCATTATTCCAATCGTGGCCGCATCAATCCGGCAACCGAGGCCGAGCTGGAAGCGACCTATTGGGACAGCCTCGACCAGATGCTGGCCCGCGTCGATATCGTGTCGGTCAATTGCCCGGCGACACCGGCAACCTTTCACCTTTTATCCGCAAGGCGGCTGGCGCTGTTGAAGCCGGAAGCCTATGTGGTCAACACGGCGCGCGGTGATGTGATCGATGAAGACGCGCTGATCCGCTTTATTGAAGAGGGCAAGATTGCCGGTGCGGGACTTGATGTGTTCGAAAACGAACCGGCGATCAATCCGCGGCTGATTGCGCTTGCCAGGGCCGGCAAGGTGGTACTGCTGCCGCATCTTGGCTCCGCCACGATCGAAAGCCGTATCGATATGGGCGACCGCGTCATCATCAATATCCGCGCCTATTATGACGGTCACCGCCCGCCAAACCGGGTTCTGCCGGGGCGAACGTAAGCTGAGGACGCCGCGGTTGGGGTGGCCATCAAAGGGCATGTAAAACGGGCATGTAAAAATGCATTGGCTTGGCGTGCCGGACGTATTAGCCTTTGCCGATGAACCGTTTCCTGCCGCTTGCTTTTGTCTTCAGCCTGCTGCTGCCCGCCAGCCTATCGGCGGAACCGGCCTTTTTCACGCCGATCCCGAATGATCTTGTTCATCTGGCTGCGGGTTGGTCCTGCAAGATGGCGACAAGCTGCGCTGATGCGGTTCGCCATTGGTGCGGGGGCTATAGCCGTGGTGATGGCGATGGTATTCCGTGCGAAAATGTCTGTTCTTCGCTGTCCGAGGTCCGGCGCATCCGCAGTCAGATTGGTTGCTGATGCTGCTCAGCCAAAGGCGGCAAACAGTCCGTCGGCATCGTCGGTGGTGATCTGATCTGCCTTCAGTTCGAGAAGGCGGGCGATTTTCGAACGCGTTGACTCGTTCACCGTGTGGATGGTCCAGGCGTCAACAGTCTTGTCCGCTGCATGGAAGGCACCGATCATATCGAAGCCCGTGCGGTCGGCTTCAAGGATCAGATCGACATGCAGATAGATCATGCTGGCCCAGGGCGCGGCTTTCAGCGCATCATCGACGAAGCCGGAAAAATTACCGCTTTCCAGAACCCGTTCCATGGCGCCATAGAGGCAGGGATCGTAGCCGATGGCGAGATCCGGCAGGCCTGTGGAGAGTGTTTTGACCGCATCGGCATCGCCGCCTGAGAGGATCATATGGCGCGCAACGGGGCCAACGGCCCTGGTGAAGGCATCGACCGTGTTATCGTGGAAATCGGCAAGCCTGTCCTTGAAATCAAGCTGCAGCAATGCCGTCCTGCCAATGGGGCGGCTTGCGATCAGCTGTGTCAGCCGGTCAAGCAGCATCACCGCTTCGCCGCTGTCAGCGCCGTCTTTGGTCTTGAGGTTGACGCCTGCAAAACCTGCCGAAGGGGTTGCAGCAACCGGCCCAACTCCGGTGGTCGATTGCTCCAGCAACGGGTCATGCAGAACGACCATGCCGCCCTCGCCATGGATTTGAAGGTCGATCTCGACGCTTGCGCCTGCGGTCATGCCCTGAAGAATGCGGCTGCCGGCAAAGGGCGTGTCGGTGAGATTGCGCCTGCCACGGTGCCATTTCAGCAGTGTCACATGGCCATCGGTTTCAAGGACGATGGGAAGGGGCATCGGATCAATTCCTGCGATTGGCGACGAAGCGGGCGGCCTCGACCAGGCATTCGGCCTCATGGCCAAAGGGGGCGAGCAGCGTTTCGGCTTCTGCAATCAATTGGTTGAGGCGGGCGGTTGCCCAGTTCTGTCCGTGAAGTGAGACCAGCGTTCCCTTGCCATGTGCGGCGTCCTTCTGCGTTGCCTTGCCCATGGTCTCGGCATCCGCTGTCAGGTCGAGCAAGTCATCGGCCAGCTGGAAGGCCAGACCGATCACGGCGCCATAGCGGGCAAGGGCTGCGCGTTTTGTTTCATCGGCGCCGGCAATGATGGCGCCAGCCTCTGCGGCAAAGCGGATCAGCGCTCCGGTCTTCATCGCCTGAAGCGTGATGATCCCTGTCTCGTCAGGACTTTTCTTTTCCGCAGCGAGGTCCAGCGCCTGTCCGCCGGCCATGCCGCCAAGGCCTGCGGCCTGAGCCAGCTTTTTCACCAGCAGCAGACGGGCTTGCGCTGCAAGCAGCGTCGCATCATCGGCGATGATATCGAAGGCGAGCGTCAAAAGGCTGTCGCCGGCCAGAATGGCGGTTGCCTCGTCAAAGGCCTTGTGCACGGTCGGCCGGCCGCGCCTGAGATCATCATCATCCATGGCTGGCAGATCGTCATGGATCAGAGAATAACAATGGATGCATTCAAGGGCCGCCGCTACCCGTGTGGCAGCGTCCGGATCACCGCCGCAAAGCCTTGTCGTTTCGATGACGAGAAAGGGGCGAAAACGCTTGCCGCCATTCAGCACGCCATGGCGCATGGCGGCCAGCAGGTCAGCCGGCCGTGCGGTTTCGCCGTCCGGCGGGTCGGCGCGAAGAAGCGCGTCGAGGCTTTTCTCGACGGCAATGCGGGCCTCTGTCAGACGGGCAGAGAAAAAGTCTTCGGCGGGCTTTGTCATGCCCGTCTCTTGGCATGGTGGCCCGTCATATTCAACAGGATTTGGCGCCGGTCGAAGAATTGTCGCATGCGGCTTTTAACGGCTGGTATTTCGGGCTAAACAGAGAGGCAGCTATTTCAGGTACAAGCTGCGGCGATGGCCGGGTCTCAGGCAGAGGAAACGCAACCGACCATGACTTCACGAAAGAGCCGGCCGCAGCGTCTCCTGCGACGCCTCGTTCTGTTGCTGATATTGTTGCTGCTCCTGCCCTATGTTCTGCTGCCGCTCTATCTGCCTGCCTTTGTGCATCCGGTATCGACGCCGATGCTGGCGCGGCTGGTGACTTTTCAGGGATATGACCGGCAATGGGTTGCCTTTGACGATATCGCGCCGGTTCTGGTGCAATCGGTGATGATGTCGGAGGATGGCCAGTTCTGTAACCACCATGGTGTAGACTGGCGGGAATATCGTGCGGTTATCGATCAGGCCCTTGCGGGTGAGGAGACGCGCGGCGCCAGCACCATTCCGATGCAGACGGTCAAGAATCTCTATCTGTGGAATGGCCGGTCCTATCTGCGCAAGGGGCTGGAACTGCCGCTGGCGCTGGCCGCCGATGCTGTCTGGTCGAAGAAGCGGCTCATGGAAATCTATCTCAACATTGCCGAATGGGGCCCGGGCGTCTACGGCATCGAGGCGGCTGCACAAAACCAGTTTGGCATACCGGCTTCGAAACTGTCGCGTCGGCAGGCGGCATTACTGGCTGTCTCCCTGCCCGATCCGGATGGCCGTCAGGCTGCAGCGCCGTCAGCGCACATGAATGCACTTGCCGACCGGGTGGAGCGGCTGGGGCGTAAATCCGGAAGCTATATCACCTGCCTTTATGACTGATATAACCTGTTTCAATTTGTGTTTGGCTGCAAAACCCTGTATGCGCGCAAAGGTTGATTATGTGCGGAGGGGCGCAGGCTGAAAGGACAATAATTCATGAGCGATCTGACCCTTTATATCGGCAACAAGAACTATTCCTCCTGGTCGCTGAGACCCTGGATCGCGATGGAAGCGACCGGCATCGCTTTCAAGGAAAAGCTGATCCCCTTTGATTTTCCTGCGGGCAATCCGCGTTTCTTTGAGATCTCCCCGGTCGGCCGCGTTCCTGCTCTCCATCATGCTTCGCTTATCATTCATGAATCGCTGGCAATCATCGAATATGTGGCCGAGCTTTTTCCCGAGGCCGGGCTGTGGCCGGAAGACCGCGCCGAACGCGCGCAGGCGCGGGCGATCGCGGCGGAAATGCATGCCGGTTTCACCGCCCTTCGCGGCGCCTGCCCGATGAATTTCCGTCGCAGGCCGGAGGCGATTGCCGTTTCGGATGCCGTGAAGCGCGACGTGAAGCGGATCGAGACGATCTGGCGCGAGGCGATCAAGCGTTCCGGCGGTCCATTCCTGTTTTCGACCTTCACTGCCGCCGACGCCATGTTCGCGCCGGTGGTCAACCGGTTCGAGGTCTTCGATCTGGTCACCGACGAGACAACGCTTGCCTATATGTCGACCATGCGTTCGCTGCCGGCCTATCAGCGCTGGCGCGATGGCGCGCTGGCGGAGAGTTGGATTGTGCCGGAGGATGAGGTATAAATATCGGCGAGCGGCCGTTCTTTTAAAAAAACATCGAAAGGACTGGTCAAAAGGCTTCTGGCCCTGTATAAGCGCGCCAAATTTTCAAGTTTGTGAGAGATGGATCTTGCGGTTGGATGTTTCCGACGGTGACCATGTCTTGCCGCAAGTGGAGTAGTACAATGGCTGTACCGAAAAGTAAAAAGTCCCCGTCCAAGCGCGGCATGCGCCGTTCGGCCGACGCTCTCAGCGCCCCGACCTATGTTGAGGACAAGAATTCGGGCGAGCTTCGCCGTCCGCATCACATCGATCTGAAGACCGGCATGTATCGTGGCCGCCAGGTTCTGGCACCGAAGGAAAACGCCTGATCTTGAAAGCCTGCAGCATCGGCCCGAAAATCGGTATCGATTTTCGGGCCGATGCTGTAGATTCAATGGGTTAGAGCGTCCTTTGTGCCTCTGAATGGATGCACGGTGCTCTAGCGGCTTTATGATCGTCAAATTGAAACAGCGGTCCGGCATGTGCCGGGCCGCTGTCTTTTGTTGTCTGGTGATGTGAAGTCAGGTCGTTACCCGATCGCATGCGAAGAAAACGCTGCCCATCCCGCGCGTCCGGGGCATTGACGGCGACGGGACGGGAAATGCATGCTGGCGGTTTCGGCGGTCACATGTTTTCGAGGCGTTCCTGAAGCACTTGAAGCTGTTTCTTCAGATCATCCAGCGCATGGGTGGTCTCCGCCTTGCCGTTAGCGTCTTCTGTTTCACGCCGGGCGCTGGCCACCAGTGGCTGGTAGCGGCCGATTGGGCGTTCGTCGCTCTCGCTTTGATAGAGATGGCGCTTTAGCGGGTTTTCATAGAGTGCGCGGTCCATCTGGTCGCGCATATGCTGCTGCTGCTCACTGAAAGCCTTCATGGCGTGATCAAGAAAGCCTGGCAGCATGGCCTGCATCTGATCGCCGTAATAGCTGATCAGCTCGCGCAGGAAGGAAACCGGCAGCAGTGCCTGGCCGGAACGGCATTCCTGGTCAAAAATGATCTGGGTGAGCACCATATGAGTGATGTCATCGCCGGTCTTGGCGTCGCGAACGGTGAAATCCTCGCCTTTTTTCACCATTGTTGCCAGATCGTCGAGCGTCACATAGCTGCTTGTACCGGTATTGTACAAACGGCGGTTCGCGTATTTTTTGATGACAGTGTTACTTTCGCTTCCGGGCATATTTGCCTCCTCCCCGCGATTTATTCGTTTATTCCTCTTCCCGTCGATGATGTAACCGCAAAAATGGCTCGGTTACAATCACTTTGTCTTGTTGCGACTGCGTAAAAGGTAAATGTCAGGGCTGTCTCAGCCTGAAGTTGAAGATTCTGGCCGTCGCCCTTGTAAGAAAGCGCTGCAAGGAAAAAGCGTCACGCATTCCTTAAGGGCTGCATGACGCTTGGTGATTGCAGTGCCGCAGACGCTCACACGGCGTTGCGGCTGAATGTATCAGCGGGAAACGGCTGCGCCGACTGCGCCGCCCGCGAGACCGCCAATGGCCGCGCCGCCCCAGCTGTTGGTGGCAACGCCGCCAATCGCAGCACCTGTGGCGGCGCCGATCGTGGTGTTGCGTTGCGTGGTCGTGCAGGCGGCGGTCAGGGGCAGGACGAGCAGTGCTGCAAGAAGGGCTTTTTTCATGGCGTGTTTCCTTTGGCTGTTGTCGCCGGCTGTTTTCCGCGCCGAACCAGCCTGATTTTATCATAGATAGCCCAAAAGTAAGAGCACAATGATGATCAGCACCAGCAGGCCGGCACCACCCGACGGGCCGTAACCCCAGCTTCGCGAATAGCCCCAGCTTGGCAGTGCGCCGATCAGGAGCAGGATAAGGACAATGAGAAGTATGGTTCCGAGCATCTGGAAGCTCCTTTGATTTCACTTGAAATGAAGAATTCACAAATGCCGCTTCCGGTTCCCGAAAATTATCAAATGCCCTGGCGCAAAAGGTTAACAAAACCGGGTTCGAATGGGGGCTCTATCGAGTGCTCCAGAGAAATATATGGTTAAAAAACAGTAAATTACGCTATATGTAGCGGTGAACAAAAAGGGAAAATAGCGCTGTCTGTGATTCGTCGCCGATATGTTCCGGCTTTGGCCCGAACGTTAATTTTGGCTGCTTTCGCGATGTCGGACATGTCACCTCGCCGGACAGGCCGCAGGCGCGAAAATGTTAAGCTTTTGGCAGGAAAGATTAACAGCGCTGCGCCGTTCTGCCGCCGGTGAACGCGCTCTGCTGTTCTCTCGGTCGATATATCGTGGCCGTGATGCTCTGATCCTCTAGATCTAGCCGTGAACAAAGCGGGAAGCCGATGAGGTGAGCGATTCGTCGCCTTTTCGTTCGCATTTGTTCCAATTCTTAACGTCTACGGGCCTGAAACGGGAAAAACTGCACGCCTCCTTGCTTGCAGGCAGGCCAAGAGCCATCTATACAGAGATGCGCTGGCGCTCATCGGGAGGATGGCGCCGCAATTGAAGACGACACTGTTGGGGGCAGGTCCCTTGGCCCCAGCAAAAAGGATCGGGACCGGGACATTGAATGCTAAGGCCATGATCTTGAGCGGACGCGGTGTGACTGCGATGCTCGGACCGACCAATACCGGCAAGACCCATTTTGCAATCGAGCGTATGGTGGCGCATTCGAGCGGCGTGATCGGACTGCCGCTGCGGCTGCTTGCGCGCGAAGTTTACGGACGCGTCGTTGAAAAGGTTGGCGTCAATAATGTCGCGCTGATTACCGGCGAAGAGAAGATCAGCCCACCCAAAGCGCGTTTCCAGGTCTGCACCGTCGAGGCCATGCCGCGCGACGCCGATGTTGCCTTTGTTGCAATCGACGAGGTTCAGCTGGCCGGCGACATGGAGCGCGGCCATATCTTCACCGACCGGATCTTGCATTTGCGCGGCCGCGAGGAAACGCTGCTTCTCGGCGCGGCCACCATGAAGCCCATCCTGAAAAGCCTGCTTCCGGGCATTTCCGTGATCGAGCGGCCACGCATGTCGCATCTGCTTTATGCCGGCCAGAAGAAGATCACACGCCTGCCGCGCCGTTCCGCCGTTGTCGCCTTTTCCTCCGACGAGGTCTATGCCATTGCCGAACTGATCCGCCGTCAGCGCGGCGGTGCAGCGGTTGTGCTGGGCGCCCTGTCGCCACGCACCCGCAATGCGCAGGTCGAACTCTATCAGAACGGCGACGTCGAATATCTGGTCGCGACGGACGCCATCGGCATGGGGCTGAACCTTGATGTCGATCATGTGGCCTTTGCCCAGGATCGGAAATTTGATGGCTTTCAGTACCGTCCGCTCAATCCCGGCGAGCTTGCCCAGGTGGCCGGCCGTGCCGGCAGGCATACAAGCGACGGCACTTTCGGCGTGACGGGCAGGGTTGCGCCCTTTGATGATGAACTGGTGGAGCGCATCGAGGCGCATGAATTCGATCCGGTGAAGGTGCTGCAATGGCGCTCGAAAGCGCTGGATTTTGCCTCGCTTGCAGCCCTCAGAAACAGCCTCGATCAGGTGCCGACTGTATCGGGTCTGACGCGGGCATTGCCGGCGGTGGATCAGCGTGCACTGGAATTTCTGACCCGCAATCCCGATATCGTCGCGCGGGCCGATCGCCCGGCGCGGATCGAAAGCCTGTGGGATGCCTGCTCGCTGCCGGATTATCGCCGGATTGCCCCGGCACAGCATGCTGATCTGATTGCTTCGCTTTATCGTGACCTGGTTGATCGCGGGCACGTGGACGAGGATTTTCTGGCGAGCCAGGTCCGCCATGCGGACCGGACGGATGGCGAAATCGACACGCTTTCCGCGCGGATCGCCCAGATCAGAACATGGACTTATGTATCAAATCGACCGGGTTGGCTTGCCGATCCGACACACTGGCAGGAAAAGACACGGAAAATCGAGGATCGGCTGTCGGATGCACTGCATGAAAGGTTGACGAAACGCTTCGTTGACCGCAGGACATCTGTGCTGATGAAGCGCCTGAGAGAGAATGCGATGCTGGAAGCAGAAATAAGCGTAAATGGCGATGTCTTCGTGGAAGGACATCATGTGGGGGAATTGGCGGGATTTCGCTTCAAGGCCGTTTCCGGCGCTGAGGGACCTGACGCCAAGGCTATTGAGGCGGCGGCGCAAAAGGCGCTGGCGCTGGAATTCGAAGCGCGGGCCGCAAGGCTGCATGCCTCGGGCAATGCGGATCTGGCGATTGACGCGTCAGGCAGCCTGCGCTGGCTTGGCGATCCGGTGGCCCGTCTCGTTGCTGGCGATGATATCCTGCGCCCGCGGGTCATTCTGCTGGCGGATGAACAATTGTCGGGGCCTGCCCGTGATCATGCGGTTGCGCGCATCGAGCGCTTCGTCGCTCATCACATCCAGACGGTTCTGAAGCCGCTCGACGAATTGTCCCGGGCGGAAGATATTCAGGGCCTGGCGCGCGGCCTTGCCTTTCAGCTCGTCGAAAATCTCGGTGTCCTGTTCCGTCGCGATGTCGCCAATGAGGTGAAATCGCTGGATCAGGATGCGCGTGCTTCGATGCGGCATTACGGTGTTCGCTTCGGCGCTTATCACGTTTTCATTCCAGCCCTGTTGAAGCCGGCTCCGGCCGAGCTCATCACGCTGCTTTGGGCGCTGAAGAATGACGGTATGGAAAAGCCTGGCTATGGCGAACTTATCCCGGTTCTGGCGGCCGGACGCACCTCCGTCGTCACCGAGCCGTCTTATGAACGCATGTTCTACAAGCTTGCCGGCTTCCGTTTCCTCGGCAAGCGCGCCGTGCGCATTGATATTCTCGAGCGTCTGGCCGACCTCATTCGTCCGCTGACCCAGTGGAAGGCGAGCGATGCCTTGCCGCCGGAAGGTGCTTTTGACGGGCGTCGCTTCGTGACGACACCGGCCATGATGTCGATCCTCGGGGCAACGCCTGACGATATGGAGGAAATCCTCAAGGGGCTTGGCTATCGCGCGGATGTGGCAAATCCGGAAGAGGTCGAAAAGCTGGCGGCGATCCAGGCGGAGCGCGAGGCTGAGACCCAGCAGGCAAAGCCGGCCGGCGTCGCCGTTGAGACCGTCACCAAGCGCCATGCTGCACCGGCTGAAGCGGCGGAAGCCCCCGTAAAGGAAGCCCAGGCTGCTCAGGCCGAGGTTGAGGCAAGCCCCGCCGCTGCAGAAAATGCCGCGCCTGCCGAAACGGCAGAGGCGGATGAGCCTGTGGCTGCAACTGAAACCGCACCGGCAACCGAGGAAAAGCCTGCTGAAGAGCCCAAGCCGGTTCTCTTGTGGCGTCCGGGCGGCGGGCGTTCGCAGAACGAACGCGGCAACCGCCCCGAGCGTGGCCGTGGCCAGCGGCCGCAGGGCCGCAAGGGTGGCCAGCGCGATGGCGAAGCACGCGGCGAGGGCGAGCAGGGTTCGCGTGGCCAGCGTCACGGCAAGGGGCCGAAGCGCGAGCGCCGGGATGATGACCGTCCGCAGCGCAATGAGCGGCCGCAGCGGCGCGAAAAGCCGGTCGATCCGGATTCGCCCTTTGCCAAGCTCGCCGCGCTGAAGGCGCAGATGAAACGCTGACGCGGATGGCGCGGGCAGAGAAGACAGAAATCGAGCGTGCTGGCGGCGAACGCCAGCGCATCGACAAATGGCTGTTTTTCACCCGCATGGTGAAGTCACGCTCGCTGGCGCAAAAGCTGATCGATAGCGGACATGTCAAAGTGAACGGGCAGAAAATTGCCCGTTCCAGTATCGAGATTTCGCCGGGTGACCGTGTCGGGCTGACGCTGGAGCGTCGTGATGTCGTGCTCGTCGTGGTCGCGCCCGGCAACCGGCGCGGCCCCTATGAGGAAGCGCAGCGGCTTTACGAGGACCACAGCCCGCCAGTTCCGAAGCGTGAAAGCCTGACGCCTTTTGAGCAGGCCCAGCGTGTTGCCGGCTCCGGCCGGCCGACGAAGAAGGAGCGGCGTGCGCTCGACCGCCTGACCGGCGAAGATGATCTTTGAGCGGATTTCGCTTTGCCGGCAGCGTCTCCGGCACGGAAAAGGAAAATTCCTGCCCGCGATCGGCCAATCTGTGGAACGAAATGTTCTTGCGGTAGCGCGTCAAAGCCGGTACCTCAGGCCTTGAAGGCAAAGTGTTCCGCCGGTTCTGTCCGGCGCGGAGACGCTTTGCGATTGTGTTGTGGGCGGATGGTCTGTGGAACTGTCCGTCGGGAATTTCTGATCTGGAGCCTTTCATGACGTATGTCGTGACCGACAATTGCATTCGCTGCAAATATACGGATTGTGTCGAAGTCTGCCCGGTGGACTGTTTTTACGAGGGAGAGAACTTCCTCGTCATCAATCCCGATGAATGTATCGATTGCGGCGTCTGTGAACCGGAATGCCCTGCCGAGGCAATCCGGCCGGATACCGAGCCGGGCCTCGATGACTGGCTGAAGCTCAACGCCGAATATTCGACGCAATGGCCGAATATCACCATCAAGCGCGAACCGATGGATGAGGCCACCGAAATGGACGGCGTCGAAAACAAGTTCGAGAAGTTTTTCTCGGACAAGCCCGGCAAGGGCGACTGATAACGGCATCATTCACGTCCTGGCCGAGGGGCGCTGTTTTTTTGGTGCTGATCAGCATTTTGGGGCTTGGCGAATGGCCGCAAATTGGTTAGGTCTCGGCCGATATCGTTATTTTCACCCGTGGCTGCGGTCGCGGGTGCATGTTTCATTGATTCTGCGCCAATCTTGTGCTATACATTTGGAACTGATCCAAAAAACGGCAAATTTTGCCATCCTAGCCAAGAAAGCAATCAAATAAACGTCGATCATTTCCCCCCGGATTATGTGCGGAACGGCTTCTGGCCTGAACACGCGACGCTTTATTATGCACGTTTGGTGGATACAGCAGGCGAGTGACATGACTTGCTCGCCACTGTCGGGTGATTCCGCCCGGCGCCGGCGCCCGCCGGATGCGTAACAGGGAGTTTTTGAAGCATATGACAGTACAACAGAACAAGTCTTCGGGTCGTCACGGTTTCAAGACTGGTGAAGCGATTGTCTACCCGGCCCACGGCGTAGGCACGATCACTGCGATTGAGGAACAGGAAGTGGCGGGCATGAAGCTCGAACTCTTCGTTATCGATTTCGACAAGGACAAGATGCGACTGAAAG
Source organism: Martelella alba (assembly GCF_006516955.1). Classification (GTDB taxonomy): domain Bacteria; phylum Pseudomonadota; class Alphaproteobacteria; order Rhizobiales; family Rhizobiaceae; genus Martelella; species Martelella alba. The sequence goes on along the minus strand of NZ_VHLG01000002.1, from coordinate 549,798 downwards.
TTCCGGTCGCAAAAGCGATGAGCATCGGCATGCGCAAGCTGTCGGAGACGGATTTCGTCGAACGCGCACTGAAGGTTGTGCAGGGCAAGGCCCGCATCAAGCGCACCATGTGGTCGCGCCGCGCCCAGGAATATGATGCCAAGATCAATTCCGGCGATCTGATCTCGATTGCGGAAGTTGTCCGTGACCTTTATCGGGCCGACAATCAGCCTGAGCAGTCCTATTCCGAGCGTCAGCTCTATGAAGCCGCTCTTGATCGCATGGCGCGCGAAATCGCTGCCGTCAACAAGATGTCGGAAACAGAGGCGGTCCGTCTGGTCGAAACGCATCTTGCCAAGTCTCCCAAGCGCGGCAAGGTCAGTGAAGACGATGACGCCCATGAGGAAGCCGCCTGAGCGGTTTCCATTGCATGATCAGTTGTCAAAACCGGCCCTTGCGGCCGGTTTTTTCATGTCCATCTGTCCGATGGCTCCGTCTGTCAAAAAAATACCGTCAGCAGGTGAACCGAATAGCTGTTTTGCGCGTTCTTATTCTCAGGCGATCCACATGCTCAGGACCGCTCACTCAAAATTGAGCATCATCAGGGCGATTTCGATTGCGATGTGGACAAAATGTCGCATGCTGAAAGCAGGGTGGGGAGAAAGGCGGGAAGTTATGGCTAAAAATCAGGATGATCGCAGCCTCGTCGATGCCGCTATGGCGGCACCCTATCTGACACGCGAACAGGAGCAGGATCTGGCGGAACGCTGGCGCAATGACAGTGACCGCGCCGCCCGCAACGATATCGCAATGGCGCATTTGCGCCTCGTCGTTTCCATGGCTGGCCGGTTTCGTGGCTTTGGCCTGCCAAAATCCGATCTTGTCCAGGAAGGTTATGTCGGATTGCTGGAAGCCGTCTCACGTTTCGAACCGGATCGGGGGGTGCGGTTTTCGACCTATGCCACCTGGTGGATCCGCGCGGCGATGCAGGACTATGTGCTGCGCAACTGGTCGATCGTGCGTGGCGGCACCTCTTCGGCGCAGAAAGCGCTGTTCTTCAAGCTCAGGCGGCTGAGAGCCAAGATTGCCGAGCAGAACCGGTCTTTGACCTCTCAGGAAATATATAACGAGATCGCAACGCGTCTCGGCGTCAAGGCTGGTGATGTGCAGAGCATGGATGCGCGGCTGTCGGCGAGCGATTCTTCGCTCCACGCCCCCGTCAACGGCGAGGACGGGGCGAGTGAACGGATGGACTTTCTGGTCTGTTCGGCGCCGCTGCCGGAAGAGCAGGTGGCGGTGATGATTGACGGCGAGCGGATGAGCAGCCGGCTGAAGATCGCCCTGCGGCGGCTTTCTGCGCGTGAGGACCGCATCATCCGGGCGCGAAGGCTGTCTGAAGAGGCAACCACGCTGGAAGCGCTCGGCAGTGAGCTTGGCATTTCCAAGGAGCGGGTGCGCCAGATCGAAACAAGGGCGATCGAGAAGCTGCGCGATGCAATGACCGGCGAGGAGGCCAATATCATGCGTGCCCCGGCTGGTCATGCCTGACCTTGCGGGGCATGACCTTGCGGGGCTGACTGATTTCTGTCAGTTTTGGTGGCGTTGTCTGGTCTGAGGATGGCGTGTCGCACGGGGAGGTGCGACGGCACTATTGGGAGGAGAAGGCGATGTTGCCGCTGGCATGCGCCCATCAAACGCGACGGCTTGTGCTGAGGCGTCCGTCACATGACGATCTGTTTTTTGCGCAGGCGCTTTACGCACGGCCGGAAATGAGGCCGGGCGCCGACGATCTTAATGCCGAGCCGCCGGCGCGGATCGCACGGCGCTTCAGGGGCGAGATCCGGCACTGGCAGGATTACGGTTTCGGCCGTTATCTGCTTGAGCGCGATCATATTCCGGTCGGCTTTGCCGGGCTCACACTGAACGGGCCTGTCGGCGGGCTCAACCTGTCCTATCATCTTCATCCGGATCACTGGGGGCTCGGTCTGGCGCATGAGGCCGTCAGCGCCATTCTTGATGCCGCCGGGGATATTCATGGTGATACACCGGTCGTGGCGGTGGTTCATCCTGAAAATCAGGCATCACTGGGTGTGCTGCGCAAGACAGGTTTCCGCGCCTGCGGAACCGTGCGGCTTGGTGACGCCGACTGGCGCCGCCACATCCGCGGCGACGCATCACAGATGCCATGGCCGGGCATGCCACCGGGTGCGATTGCCGCAAGCGGCCGGGATCGATCCGGGGTTATTCCGAGACGATCTTGACCTTCTGGCCGACCGAAAGCGTGGCCCCGGAGGGCAATGCGTTCAGCACTTTGAAGAGGTCGAGTTTGCGTTCGGTGCCCATCATCATACCGGCGACGGTCTGGACATTATCGCCCGGCTTGACCGTATAGATGCGAATGCGCAGTGGTTTCAGCGCTGCCACTTCCTGTGAACTCAATTTGTGGAAGCTTGTCCTGACGGCATTGGCCGCCGGTTCAAGGGCAGTGCTGTTCTTCGGCGCTGCGGTCAGCAACCGGTAGATATCGGACCCGGAGCGGATGACGGTTACGTCGAACTGCCAGTCGCCGGCAACCGCTTTTGCATTGGCAGCCGGCATGCCGTCGACGGAGGTTGCGGTGACCGAACCGGGCACAAGCCCGGTGACCCAGCCGCTTTTGATATAGTCGGTCAGATCTTCCCGAGAAGGTGCGTTCACGCCGTCAAAACGGATGGCGACATCATTTGGCCCCATGGCGACAACCGCATTGGACTTGTCGACCATGGAAAAACCATCCGGCACCTCGAAGCTGATCCTCAGCTTGGGATGATAGAAGGTCCGGTCGCGGATATAGCCGTCTTCCGGATTGCTGCCGAACAGCATACCGTCGATACCGTCAAGATAGTAGTCTTGGCCCTTTTCGAAATTGCCGGTGGCGGCATAATCGCGGGCATGGCTTTCCGCAAGGTCGATGCGGCGCGGCGTGCTCGGGTGGCTGGACAGAAAGTCGACCTGCGGACCATTATCGTTATGGTCGGCCTCATAGTTGGAAAAGGCCTCCATGGAGCGCAGGAAGCGGGCTGCAGCGAAGGGATCGTAACCGGCTTCGGCCAGCATGCGAATGCCGATGGCATCGGCTTCGAGCTCCTGCTGACGGGAGAAGGCGGCAAGCCGCAGCTTGCCACGCGCCAGCACATCCTCATTCTTCGGATCATTCGGCAGAACTTCGGAGACAACGCGGTTGGCAATCGCCTCGGCCTCCTCACGGCGCTGCCGTTCAATACCGTGATTGGCGGTAACATGGGCCATTTCATGTGACAGCACGGCGGCCAGTTCCGAGGCGTCATTGGCAAGCGCCAGCAGGCCGCGAGTGACATAAAGATAGCCACCGGGCAGTGCAAAGGCATTGATCGTTGGCGAATTCAGGATCGTGATGCGATAGGTCTGCTGCGGATTTTCCGAAACTGCTGTCAGACCGCCGGCGATCCGCGCAACCAGGCGCTCGACCTTCGCATCGCGATATTCACCGCCATAGGTTTCGAGAATGTGAGGATGCTGACGCGCGCCCATGGCCGCGTTCGGATCCTTGCGTGACAAGGCTTCCACGGTCTGGCTGCTGGCGCCATTCGGGCCAGCTAGGATGAAGTGGCTGCTATCGGTCTGACAGGCGGCCAGCGTCAGAGCCGAGGCTATCGCCACAGCCGCGCGCCAATGACGCCGCATTTTGCCTGCGAATACTCTCCGGAGCATGGAACTCCCTGTCTCAATCATCCAATGTGCCCGCTGACGCTGAACCCTTTGAACGGAACGCTGGTGTTGCCGCAACGTTCCCGATTTTGGTTTCGCTCAAGATTCCTTGCTGAAATGGGTTGAGGATTTCTCAACACCGGCGAGAAAACGACCATTTTCAACAATGATGCGGCTTTCAGCAATCGCATTCATCTCGTCAGGTTCATGGGAAACCATGATCACGGTATTGCCGGTTTCTTGGTGGAGTTCAAGTAGCAGCCTTACCATTTCTGCGCGCATTTCGGGGTCAAGCGCTGCAAAAGGCTCATCCAGCAGAAGAATTGGCCGTTGGCGTACCAATGCCCGGGCAAAGGCAACGCGCTGGCGTTCGCCACCCGAAAGCGTGGCAGGCATGCGCTTGGCGAAGCCGTCAAGCCCAACCCGGACAAGCGCTTTTGCGATGCGCTGCCGGTCTTCGGGCAAGAGCCGCATTGTTGCCGAAATGCCAAGCGCGACATTGGTAAAGATGTCGAGATGGCTGAAGAGATTGTTTTCCTGAAAGACCAGGGTGAGCGGACGTTTCGAGACATGAAGACCTGTTATGTCCTGCCCGCCGATCATCACTTTTCCGGCATCGGGCATGGCAAAACCGGCAATCAGGTTGATCAGCGTCGACTTTCCGGCGCCGGACCGGCCGGTAACGGCGGTGATGGTGCCGGCATTGATGGTTCCGTCAAAATGGAACCGCGCCGCGCCAAGGGAAAGCTCAACGCCATCAAGCGTGAGATTTGCGTCCATGTCCTGTCTCCCCTCAGTGTGGATGCGTTTCGCCGCGCCGCGTGCCAAAGCTCATCAGCAGCAGGCAGATGAGGCCGAGAATAAGCGCAAGCCCTGCCGCATCTGCCGTGCGGTAGCTGCCAAGCCGGCTATAAAGCAGATAGGGCAATGTCGTAAGTCCGTTGCCCCCGAAAAGCGCTATCGCGCCGAGATCGCCAAGCGACAGCGCCATGGCAAAGGCTGTTGCCGTTGCAGCGCTGCGTGAGAGGCCCGGCCAGTCGACGATGCGCAGCCGGGCAAAACCGGTCAGGCCAAGACTTGCGGCAAGGCGGGCCGTGCGCATCCTGTGGGTTCTGACGGCCGGTGACAGAACGCGCAGCACGAAGGGAAGCGCCATCAGAACATTGATGGCGACGACGATCACAGGGGCTGCGAAATCCGTCAGGCCGAAGGGGCGCAGAACGAGAAACCAGCCGGTGCCGAGGACGACGGGCGGCACCAGCAGCACCAGCGAGCCGGTGGATGATGCGAGAGCTGATAACAGCCGGGCGGCGGGACCGGGCTTTTGATGTTCGCAAACAGCCCCCTGAAGCGTGATGAAAGCAAGGGCCAGCATGAGGCAGAGGAAGGCGGCGGAAAAGGAAATGGCGAGGCTTGTCGAAAGCGCCTTCCAGAAGATCGGCTCACGGATGATGCGGAAAAGGTCGGCCTGAAGTCCGTTGATGATGATCATGGCCAGCGGCAGCAGCAGGAAAGCGGAAAACAGGATGATCAGTGCGCTGTCGGCCTGCTTCAGGTGCCGGTTGTCGCCATCGGGCCGAAAGCTTTTATGGCCCGCCGTGGCGCCGGGATCGCCGGCCCGGGGCAGGCTTGCAAGCGCAAGCAGGACGCCGCCGGTCACCAGGATCTGCAGCCCCGACAGGGCAACGGCGCGGGCAGGATCGAAATCGAAGCGCAGCGCCTGGTAGATTGCCACTTCCAGCGTGGTTGCCGCCGGGCCGCCGCCGAGAATCAGCACCAGCGTGAACGAGGTGGCGCAGAGCATGAAGATCAGTCCGGCAATGCCGGGAATGAGCGGGCGGATAACAGGCCATTCGATGAAGCGAAAGACGGAGCGGCCGGGCATATCCAGCATGGCGGCCTGCTTGAAATATTCCGGCGGGATCCGTTCCAGCCCGGCGAGAAACAATCGCGCCGCCAGCGGCAGGTTGAAATAGACATGCGCCAGCAAGATGCCGAAAAGGCCATAAATGCCAAGCGGGCGGCCAAGGCCGGCCCAGTCGGCAATGTCGTTGAAAAGCCCCTGCCTGCCCCAGATCCCGATCAGTCCCAGCGCGCCGATCAATACCGGAAGTCCGAGCGGCACGGCCATCAGCCGTATCACCCAGAGCCTGCCGGGAAAGGATGGGCGGCGCGCAAGCGCGCGCGCCAGCGGGATCGCCAGCATGACTGAGAACAGCGTTGAAAGGCTTGCCTGCCAAAGCGTGAAGCGCAGGATGCGCCAGACATAGGCATCGGCGAAAATACGCCTCGCCGCATCCGAAGCGCCAAACCCCGCCAGGGCAAGGACAGCGACCGCGATGAAACCGGCAACGGCCAGAAAGGCCAGAAGACCGGTTGTCATCGCGCTGCGATATTCGCCTTTTGTAAGAAAGCCGTTCAGTGTGGCCGTCCTTTGCTTATCTGGCGCTCATGGCGTCGAGCCATTCATCGATCCAGGCCTTGCGCTTGTCGGCAACCGTTTCCGGCGGGAAGGACAGTGTTTTATCCGGTGTCACGACATTGCCGAAGGCCGCCGGCAATGGCGTCGAGGTCGTGGCAGCGGGCAGCATCCAGTTGGTGGTCGGGATGACATCCTGAAAGGCCGGTGAGATCATGAAGGCGAGAAAATCCTTTGCCAGTTCCGGATCATGGGCCATGGCGGTGCGGGCTGCCACCTCAACCTGGATGTAAAGACCGTCGCTGATATTGGCGGCCTTGTAGCGCTCGGAACTTTCCTCGATTTCGTGATAGGTCGGCGAGGTGGTGTAGGAAAGCACCATGGGGGCCTCACCGCCGGTAAACAGCCCGTAGGCCTCCGACCAGCCGGGCGTGACCGTCAACACGCGATCCTTCATGGTCTTCCAGGCATCGCTGGCACCGTCGCCATAGACCGATTTGAACCAGAGCAGCATGCCAAGACCGGGCGTCGAGGTGCGCGGATCCTCGATGACGATCTTCTGGCTCTTGTCGCCATGGACGAGATCATCAAGGCTTTTCGGCGGTTCGGACATGGCTTCGCTGTCATAGACGACATCGAAATAGCCGTAATCGAAGGGCACAAAAGTGTCGTCAGAAAAGCCTCCGGGAATATTGACGGCGCCGGTGTCGATGTCAGCCGGGGCGAACAGGCCGGTGGCGCGGGCTTCGGCAATCAGATTATTGTCGAGGCCGAGCACGATATCGGCGGGGCTCGACTTGCCCTCCAGCTTCAGCTTGTTCAAAAGCGCGACGCCGTCCTCGGCACTGACGAATTTCAGCGTGCAGCCGCATGTCGATTCAAAGGCTTTCTTGATTTCCGGGCCCGGGCCCCATTCGCTATTGAAGCTTTCATAGGTATAGACAGTCAGTACCTTGTCAGCGGCAAAGCCGGTGCTGGCCGCAGAAAAGGCGGCAAGGGCTGACAGGGTTGCAAGACTTATCGAAATCATTTTCGGCATGACGCCATCTCCTCTTGATTCTGTGTTGGAAGGGGAAAAGGGCGTCTGTTGCGACACGCGTCTAATCCCTCCGCCGGTCTTAACCGGATCAGGTTCCTCGGGTTGGCGCAAAAGCCTCTCAGCAGCAGGATGGATCTCCATCCGCAGCACCCCGTTAGAGCAGGCTCAGGAGTATCCCGGTCATTTCGCTATTGCAAGGGGGCTTTCATGACGAGAAGATTTGAAACATCGGGCCGAAATGACTACGTTCAGGCCTCACCGCGCAAAATGATGCGGTGAACCCGCCGTCGCATCGTTCGGCAAGGCCGTTTCAGGCTTTCAGCGATGCGCGATATTTGAGGAAAGAGGAATACCGCGCCAGAGCTGAAGGAGCCACGGGCGGTGTTCAGGTCGTCATGCGCAGGATGTGTGTCGGCTCGTCCTAGAGCGCCCGGTGTCTGACATTGCGAGACCGAAGCGCTGTGACACTCTTTATTTGCGCGATCGTTCCAGCGGCGGGGCTTGCAACGCCCGCCTGTCGATGCGTGAGTGACCAACAGGAAGGAGCACATCAATGGCAGAAGCAAAGAGCGGGGATACGGTGCGTATCCATTATGTCGGAACGCTGAATGACGGTTCGACCTTTGATTCATCGGAAGGTCGCGAGCCGCTTGAATTCACCATCGGGGCCGGTCAGATCATTCCGGGGCTTGACCGGGAAATCTCCGGCATGGTTGTCGGCGACAGCCGCACGGTGACGGTCGTCTCGGTTGAGGCCTATGGCCCGCATGATCCGGCCAAGGTTCAGTCGGTGCCGCGTTCGGCCATGCCGGAAGGCGTTCCGGTCGAGCCGGGCCTCAGGCTCCAGGCCCGCACGCCGAATGGCGAAATGCTGCCGCTGGTCGTCACCGCCGTCGATGCCGAACAGGTCACGGTTGACGCCAACCATCCGCTTGCCGGCCAGGATCTGACCTTCAAGGTCGATCTGGTGGAAATCGTCAAGGCTGCCTAAGGGGCTGCCTGAGGGGCTGCCCGGCATCATGTCAAAAGGGCGTCGCGATTGCGACGCCCTTTTGGTTTACGTTGCTGAAAGGCCGAGTGAGCGTGAGAACTGGTAGATCCATGTCTCGGTCAGCGGCTGATCGTCCATCGACAGGAAGACCCTGAGTTCGCTCAGCTGATCTGGCGGCAGTTCGAGATCGAAGATTGCTCGCCAGATATTGCCATCTGGCACCGGTTCGCAAAAAGCGCGGATGACCGTGCCGGCGCTGGTGGTGACATTGACCTTTGGAAAAACGCCATAGGGAATGGTTTGCATCACGGATGGCCGGTCGAAGGACAGCGCGAAGCGATAGACATTTTCCGGGCGCGGCTTGCCGGGTTCGCCACCAAGGCCGATGCGGGTGGAAATCGTCTGGGCGATGTTTTCCGCCGGATAGGGTTCATTGTTCTGCCAGAAGAGCCGGTAATGCAGCTGGTAGCTATTGCCGCGTCGTGCCGGTTCATCCGGGACCCAGAAGGCACCGATATTGTCGTGGATCTCGTCATCGGTTGGTATTTCGAGCAGTTGTACTGCGCCCTTGCCGAGTGGCGCCAGCGGTTCGACCCACAGGCTCGGACGGCGGTCATACATGACACCATCCTGGTAATGGTCGAAATTGCGGTCGCGTTGCAAAAGGCCGAAGCCGCGCGGATTGTCATCTGAAAAGGCCGAGACACGCAATTCCGGCGGGTTGTTGAGCGGCCGCCACAGACGCTCGCCGGCGCCGGTCCACATGGCAAGGCCATCGGAATCATGGACCTCCGGGCGCCAGTCGCGCATGCGCTCGCGGCCATATTCGCCATACCAGAACATCGAGGTCAGCGGCATGAGGCCGAGCCGCTCGATATCCTCGCGCAGAAACAGCGTGGCCTCGATCTCCATGTCGACGCCTTTGGTGCGATCAGTGCCGCGGCGAATGGAAAAACGGTAGGCGCCGGTAATGCTCGGACCATCCAGAAGGGCGCAAATCGTCACGGGCTGGTCGGGATCCGTGGTTTCGGCGATGTAGAATTCGGTAAAGTCGGGAAATTCTTCCGCCTTGTCTGGCACGGCGGCATTGATGACAACGCCGCGGGCGGAAAGCCCATATTGTCCGTCAGCACCGATGGCGCGGAAATAGGATGCGCCAAGAAAGGCGATCCAGTCCTGCCTTCGCCAGTCATCTGCGCCCTTCCATTCCTGCAGGCGGAAACCGGCATAGCCGCTGTCGGCGGGCAGCTTGCGCGCCGGGCTGTCATCCGGCATGTCGAACATGGACGGGTCATAGCTAACCTCAGATGCAACACCGTCCTCGACGAGAAACATCTTTACGCTCTTGGTGAAATAGCGTCCCAGGTGAAAGAATTCCAAGGGATAGGCGCCGTCAGGGCCGGTGTTGGCCTGACCGGAAAAGGGCGCCCTGTCGGTCTTGAACCTGATCTTGCCATGCTGCTCATAATCAATGGCCTGAACGACGTCGGGCATGGGCTGGTAGGGCGGCACATAGGAAGCGTTGGCAAGCGCGCGGGCCCGCTCAATCAGGAGTTGGTAGGAAAAGGCCTGCTGGCGCAGCTGATCTGCACGTGCTGCGCGCAGAGATGCGGGCAGAAGTGCGAATCCGGTCAGAAGAGCGGTATTTTTCAGCAGGTTACGGCGCCGGATGGACATGTGCCAGGACTTTCCTTTGTGCGTGCGCGGTGTCGATATCGGCGCTGCCTATATACCTTTCATTGGCCGAAACAAGAGCAATTCTGGGGTGAAATCGCGATCAGGACCGTGATTTCCGGCGATGACGTTGGTGGCGCGTGCGCTGCGCATTTCCAGCCGTGAAAAAAATCTGTCAGAAACTTCATTTTTGATTATTGCACCTTTGCTTTGGTGCATATGAGGCCGATTGCGGTGAAGCTTCACATCTTGTGCCGGCCTGTCTGAACGCGAATATGCTGCCGGCGGGCCAATGACTGGGGTGGCGCGAATTCTGGTGATTTACGAGTCAGTTAGCCTTGTGTTGCAATGCCGAAAAGCCAATACCAGATTTTGTCAACGAATCAGCTGGTATCGGAAATTTTGCCATTGTTTCGCCGAAAGTTTCCATTTTGTTAATGAGGATGATCGGGCGCGCCGGCCGGTCGTTTCACGCGCCGGTCTGCGGCGAAAGATTTTGGGTGCTATTCGAACGGAATAGTTGAAAAAAAAAGGGTTTCAAATAAAACGTAGGAACCTTGTTCAGTCAGTAGCGTTTAGCGAATGAATGAGATGGTTTGCCATCGGTGCTGGAAGCGTGCCTGTCCGTGAAAAAATACGGGTGGCAACGGCATGACAACCGGTGAAAACGATCATTTGCCACGCAGCGAGCGTTCAGCAAGGCCTTCACTTTATTGATTGTTCCGGATTGTAGATGAAAAGAAGAACTTTCCTCGCCCAGACGGCAATGGGTGCCCTCGCCGTGTCTTCTCTGGCCGGCCCGGTCCTGGCCGACGGCGATCAGGCAGCTGTTGAGGCGTCTCAGCCGGTCGCGCAGCCAAAGCCGGCCATGCCGACGCTTTCGGATAATGCTACCCCCTTTTCCTTCGACGGCCTGACACAGTTGATGAAGGAAAAGGCAGGGGAACCCTATGTCGAACCGAAGCAGACGAGTGCCGGTCCCTTCGACGATCTGAGCTATGACGAGTTCCGCGCCATCCGCTACGATCCGAACAAGGCAATCTGGCGGGATCGGTCCGATTTTCAGATGAATGTCTTTCCGCTGGGTTGGCTCTACAAGAACCCTGTCGGTCTTTATGAGATTGCCGGCGGCAAGGCGCGGCAATTTGAGTTTACAGCCGATGACTTTATCTATCAGCCGCCGCTGGACGCTTCGCGTTTTGCCGGTGCCGAGCTTCCCGGTGTTGCCGGTTTTCGCCTGAATTATCCGCTCAATCGCAAGGATGTCAGCGATGAACTGATTTCCTTTCTCGGGGCTTCCTATTTCCGTGCACTTGGCAAGGGTTCTCTCTACGGTCTTTCGGCGCGTGGTCTTGCGGTCAATACCGCGACGAATGCCGGTGAAGAATTCCCGATGTTCACGGATTTCTACATTCAGCGGCCGCAGCCGGATGACGAATCGATCACGGTGTTTGCGGCACTCGATTCCAAGAGTGTCACGGGAGCCTATCGTTTTGTCATCACGCCCGGCATGAATACGCGGATGGAGGTGTCCGCGCGGCTGTTCTTCCGCGCCGACATCAATCGGCTCGGAATTGCGCCGATGACGTCGATGTATCTGTTCGGGCCGGCCAATCATCATGCCTTTGATGATTATCGCGAACGGGTTCATGACAGCGAAGGGCTGAAGATCATCCGTTCCGACCGGACAGAGGTCTGGCGCAGCCTGGAAAATCCGAAGAAGCTGGCCAATTCCTATCTCGGCGAGACGAGCCCGCGGGCTTTCGGGCTTTATCAGCGTCACCGTAGTTTCGATGACTATCAGGATGCCGAAGCCCATTACGAGCGCCGGCCCTCGCTCTTGGTCGAACCCCTGAGTGACTGGGGCGACGGCACCGTGTCGCTGGTGGAAATTCCCACCGCGCTTGAGATCAACGATAATATTGTCTGTTTCTGGCAACCAAAGGCGCCGGCAAAGGCCGGTGGCTCGGCCAGCTACGACTATCGCCTGACCTGGGGCTCAATCGAGGAAGATCAGACAAGGCTTGCCCGTGTCGTCGAGCTGCGCAGCGGCGAAGGCGGTGTCTCGGGCAATGAAAATGACGACGGCACGCGTAAGTTTGTCGTCGATTTTGCCGGAGGCTCGCTTGCCGACCTGCCGGCGGGGACCGAAGTCAAGGCGCATGTCACAGCCACCAATGCCGAAATTGTGCACAGCACGGTGTCGCAGGTCAACGGGCAGGGTGTCTGGCGGCTGGCGATCGACTTGAAGCCTGACGGTGACAAGCCGGTCGAGCTTGTCGGTTCGCTGAATGACGGCGCGCAGGATCTGAGTGAAATTTGGCTCTACCAGTGGAGAGTTGGCGATGAAAAACCGAATTGACAGTGAAACCGGGCTTGGCGGGATGAGCCGCTTTTTGCCGTCTGCAGCGCCGTTGCCGATGCCTGAGCAGGTTTTGGAACGTTCTCGCCGTCAGCGCGTTTCCGTCCTGTCTTTTTTGTTCCCCTTGTTTGGTGCGTCGCGGCGGCGGTCAATCTGACCGTCGCTGATCGCCGGACCGGAGTACGCGCATGCTCGCCACGCGACGTATAGTATCTATCGGCTTTGCCATCGCCGCCGCGCTGATTGCGACGCGACTGGCTGTTGATGTGTTCTTTGCCGATGGAATGGACTGGGTGGATTTCGTGCGGATTTTCCTGTCCACCGCAACTTCAGCCTGGATCGCCTGGGGGGCGGCACTTGGCATTGGCGGACTCATTCCCGGATGGAAGCGCAAGATTGCGCGCGCTGAGCTTTCAGAAAGCGGCATGGGCGCGCGCACGGCGATATTGGTGCCGGTCTACCATGAGGACGCTAGGGCAACCTTCTCTGCCGTGGCGGCAATGGCCGAAAGCCTGAGGGCAACGGGACATGGCGGTCTTTTTGATTTCGTCGTCCTGTCCGATAGCCGCAACCCGGAAATTGTCGCCGATGAGGAAGGCTGGTTCCTGACGCTGCAACAGGAGGTCGGTGAGCCGATCGGCGTCTATTATCGCCGCCGCAGCGACAATTCCGGCAAGAAGGCCGGTAATATCGGCGAGTTCGTTCGCCATTATGGCGCTGGCTATAGCTATCTTCTGATCCTTGATGCCGACAGCCTGATGGAAGGGCAGACGGTGGTGGAAATGCTCCGCCGCATGGAAGCCGAACCTCGGCTCGGCCTGTTGCAGAGCCTGCCCAAGGTGATTGGCGCAGAGAGCTGGTTTGCGCGCGCGCTGCAGTTCTCTGCCGGACTGTTCTCGCCGATCTATACCCGTGGCCTTGCCGGGCTGCAGGGAACCGAAGGCCCATTCTGGGGCCATAATGCGCTGGTGCGGACTGAAGCTTTTGCCGAGAGCTGCGGCCTGCCGGAACTGCGCGGCGCGGCGCCCTTTGGTGGCCATATTCTCAGCCATGATTATGTCGAGGCCGCTCTTCTGGCCCGGCGCGACTGGATTGTCCGGGTTGATCCCGATCTTGCCGGTTCCTATGAGCAGGGGCCGCAGAATGTGATCGATTTCGCCAAGCGTGACCGGCGCTGGTGCCAGGGCAATCTGCAGCATATCAAGCTGATCGGTGCGCCGGGGCTGAAGGGCTGGAACCGTTTCACCTTCCTGCAGGGCATCATGGCCTATCTGACCTCGCCGCTATGGATGCTGTTCATCATCGCCTGCATCGTTGCGCCGCTGTTCGCGCCGGAGCCGGATTATTTCCCGACGCCCTATCTTCATGCGATTTTTCCGCGTGCCGAAACCGCGCTGGCGGTCACGATGATGGTAGGGGTCGGCGGTCTCCTGATCGGGCCGAAACTTTTGATCGCGCTCAGAAGCGGGCTGACCGGTGAGGCGCGTGCCTCGGGTGGATTCTTTGCCGTGTTCTGGTCGACGCTGGTCGAGATCATATGGTCGTCGCTGCTGGCGCCGATCACGCTGATGTATCAGAGCCGCTCGGTGGTTCAGGTTCTGCTCGGCATGGATGGCGGCTGGCCAGCCTCCAACCGCGAAGGGCAGACGCTTTCTGTCTCCGATGCCTTTCATGCCAGCTGGTGGATCGTGGCGACCGGGCTGTTGCTGCTGATCGGCTCGAACATGCTGGCGCCGGATCTGTTTTACTGGCTGATGCCGATCGCCGTACCGCAGATCCTCGCTCCTTTCATGATTGCCTTTACCTCATCGAAGCGTTCCGGGGTGATCGCCGCCAGGCTTGGCCTGTTCAAAACGGTAGAGGAGCGTCAGCCGACTTCCGTCATTCTCAGCCAGCGCACGATCCAGTCGCGCTGGGAGGCTGAGGCGGACGAAATGCCCGAACTTGCACGGGATGATTTGAAGCAGGCAAATGAGCCTGTCAGCGTTCAGGCGCTGCACGGATAGAGCAATGAACACAATTGATGGCAAGGTACAGAACGGGCTTTTCCCTCAGAAGAAAAGCCTGCGGGACGCGCGCATCGACGTTTTGCGCGGTCTGGCGCTGATCATGATTTTCATTGATCATGTGCCGGGGAATTTCTTTTCCAATTACACGATCCGCATGTTCGGCTTTTCCGACGCGGCGGAAGGCTTCGTGCTGATTGCCGGTGTTTCCGCCGGTCTTGCCTATTCGCGCGGTTACTATCAGGGCTGCTATGGCGAGACGACGGCCAATATCTTTCAGCGGATGAAAACGATCTACGGCGTCCACATTCTATCAAGCCTTGCCGGCATCATCGTGGTCCTGCTTGCGGCATCCTTCTTTCCGTTAACCGGTTATGTCGGCTCGCTCGGCATCACCAAGGTCATCACCGCACCCTTCGAGACGCTGACCGGATTGTTTCTGCTGACCTATCAGATCGCCTATTTCAACATCCTGCCGCTTTACCTGGTGCTGTTCTTGTTTCTGCCGGCGCTGATGTGGCTGGGAACACGCAGCCTCATGCTGATGCTTGCGGTGTCGGCCGGCATTTTCGTGCTTGGCCGCATCGTGCCGCTTCACATGTTTAACTGGCCGCAGGGTGGCGGCTGGTATTTCAATCCGTTTTGCTGGCAGTTCCTCTTTGCCATCGGGCTTGCCGGTGGCATGTCGGCCAAGCGCGGGGAACGCTGGATCCCCTTCTCGCCGGCATTGTTTCTGGTGTCGCTGGCCATCGTCCTGTTTGCCGCCTACTGGCAGTTCATCGTGCGCGATGCGTTTCCCTGGCCGGATGAAACGCCGCGCTTCATCGCCGATCAGCGCAAGGACATGCTGGCGCTGATCAGGCTCGCCAATGTGCTGGCTCTGGCCTATGTGCTGACCTCGATCCCGGCATTCTCGGTGCTGGCGCGATCATCGGTCATGCGGCCGGTCGAGGTTCTCGGGCGGGCAAGCCTTGTAACCTTTGCCACGGGATCGGTCATTGCGATGATGTTGCAGACCCTGCGCGCGGTTGTCGATACGAGCCTGCTGCAAGATTGCGCGCTGCTTCTGGCGGGCTTTGCCGGCCAATATTGGGCGGCACGCTGGTCTCTGGAGCGGCGTCAGCGCCTGCGGGAGGCAGGCCGTCGCCGCCGGGTCATTGCCTTCGTACCGGCCCCGCTTGGCAATGATGATGTAACCGAACAGCCCGGTTTGTCGCCGGATCCGGATTTGCGCCGCCAGTGAGCTGCGCGCTCACGCGGTTGCGACAACAGGCTTTCTCACCGGTGCCGGCTGGTGTTCCCCAAGCCGGATCCGCTTCAGGCAGAGCGATGCGCAAAGGCCGATCAGCGCCAGTGTGACAGAGAACATGAACAGGTTGGCAAAGGCGTCGGAATAGCCGGCTATTGCGGCGGTGTGGGCCTGGCCCGTCAGAGCCGAAAGCGCGGTCGGTGTCAATTCTGCAAGACTGCCAGCGCCAGGGATCGTACCGGCATGGTCAAGGCCTTCCGCGAGAATGGCGCCATAGACCGAGATGGCTGTGGCTGCTCCAATCATACGCGACAGCGTCACGGTGCCGGTGGCCGCCCCAATATCACCGCCGCGGGCGGCATTTTGCACACCGAGCACCGGAACCTGCTGGCCAAAGCCGATCCCCATGCCCTGAAGCGCCATCAGGATGGCAATCAGCCAGAGCGGTGACACCGGCGCAAACAGCATTAGCAGGATGAAGGCGGTACCCGACAGGCACATGCTGGCGACGGCATAACGCTTGTAATAGCCGGTCTTTGCGATCAGCCGGCCGGTGGTGAGCGAGCCGAAGACGATGCCGAGCGTCACCGGAATGAAGAACAGACCGGCTTTGGCCGGGGCAAGGCCGTGAACGGTCTGCAGATAAAGGGCAAAATAATTGACCATGCCAAGGGCGATGCCACCGCTTGCCACCGAAAGAATGATCAGCAGCGCGACAGTGGGGTTTTTCAGCAGTGACAGCGGGATGATCGGCTCTGGCGCGCGCCGTTCGACCAGGACCCAGGCAATGGCGAACAGGATGGCCAGAGCGATGACCATGAGGCTTTGCCGGGCAATCATCGAGCCGAAGATTTCGCTTGAATCGCTCCACAGCACGATACCGGTCACACTTGCCGCCAGCAGCAGGGCGCCGGCCAGATCGATTTTCGGCTTGCGGTCGGGCTTGCGGTTCGGCACCAGAAGCGCAAGCCCGGCAAGCACGATCAGGCCAAGCGGCAGATTGATCAGAAAGATCGAACGCCAGCCAAAGGCTGCCGTCATCGTGCCGCCAAGCATCGGGCCGAAGGCACCGGAGGTCATGATCACCAGCGAGGTGTAGCTTTGATAGCGCGCGCGCTCGCGGCCGGGAAACAGATCGGCATTCAGCGCGAAGATCGACACCATCAACCCGCCGCCGCCGAAGCCCTGCAGCACGCGGGCGGCAATCAGCGTGTTCATGGAAACGGCGAGGCCACAGGTCAGCGAGCCGATCAGGAAGATCGTCACCGCTGTCATCAGTACATATTTGCGGCCGATCAGATCACCGAGCTTGCCATAGACCGGCATGACGGCACAGGTTGCCAGAAGGTAGGCGGAGGCGACCCAGCCAAAGCGTTCCATATGACCGAAATCGCCGACAATCGTCGGCAGCGCGGTTGAGACGATCTGGTTGTCCAGCGTTGCCAGAAACATCGCCATCAGCAGAAACAGAAAGACGATGATGCGCAGCCGCGGATTTTCGACGAGGGAAACGAAATTGCCTTGCTGGTTCATTAAGGGCGGATCCGGCGTTTAAGGGGTTTCGATCGGCTTTGTGCCATGCAAGGGGGGAAGAGCCCTGGGCGGAGCCTCGGTATGGATGCGAATACATGTGTTTGCGCATCCTGAAATGATGTTTCATGGACTGAAGTTGACGGAATATGTGCGAAAGTCATGTATTTGTCAATGTCATGCGCGTGCCAAGGTCATATTTCCACGTGCGCGATTTCCTGCTAAAGCATTGATGCATGAATCATGAACAGGACAAGCACGCCTCGCAACAGGCCTCACCGGACGCGATCGAACGGATTTCAGCCGCAATGACCCGCAATCGTCTGATGACGCGGCGGCGTATCATCGGCAGGCTGGCGATTGCAAAAGTGGCGCCTGCGCTCGAAGTTTCACACCTTGATGTGCTTGACGCGGTGCGCCGCGCCAGCACCAAGGGCGATGCGACCATTGGCATTGTTGCCGAAAGCATGCGTATCGACCCGTCGCGCGCCAGCCGGATTGTTGCCGAGATGGTGAGCGAGGGCGTGCTGGAGCGTCGCGTGTGCCAGAGCGATGCCCGGCGCACGGTGCTGGTCATGACGGAGCGTGGAGGTGAACTGGTTCAGGAGATCCGCAAGGTAAAGCGGGAGCTTCTGCACTCCATCACGGACAGCTGGCCAAAGGAAGATGTCGAGGTCTTCGCCAGGCTTTACGAGCGCTTCATCGCCGGGCTGGAACAGCGAACCGGCGAATATTCAGCGCAGCAGACCGGCGCCAAGAGTGATGACAGCGCCTGAGCGATGAAAAGGGCGGCAGCCGTTCTGACATATTGAATCTGCACATCACGCCTTGCGAAAATCGGACCTGATTTTCGGGTCGATGCACCAGATGGGACTTTCGCTTGGCGCGGGCTTTCGCTATTGCCTTTTCCCATGACACAGACGGATTTCACCATATTGCTCGGCGGTGCGCTCAAGGTTGATGAGCGCCTCAGCGCATTTGTGGCCGGAAGTCGTTTCATCGCGGCCGATGGCGGCATGGTGCATGCCGCAGCCCTTGGTGTTACGCCCGAGCTCTGGGTTGGCGATTTCGATTCCAGCGATGCGGCGCTTTCCGCGCGGTTTCACACGGTCGCGCGCAAGACTTTTCCGCCTGCCAAGGCGGAGACGGATGGTGCGCTTGCGGTGCGTGAGGCCATTGCGCGTGGCGCCAGACGCATCATCATGGCCGGCGCGCTTTCCGGCGCGCGCTCCGACCATGCGATGATGAACATGCTGTTTGCCGTCAGCCTGGCTGAAGACGGGATCGAGATCATGCTGACCTCCGGCGAAGAGGAGGCCTATCCGTTGCTTGCAGGGACGCTTGAGATTGATCTTCCGTCGGGCGCGCTGTTTTCCGTGCTCGGCTTTTCCGATCTCACCGGGCTTTCGATCGAAAATGCCGGCTATCCGCTGCAAGGCTTTTCGGTTGCCTTCGGTTCACCCAGAACCGTTTCCAATATTGCCGGGCGCACCGGTGGTCCGGTCCGGCTGTCGCTTGATGCAGGCCGGGCGATCGTGCTGGCGCGGCCCCATGACTTTACGGGAGTTTGACTGATGGCACCGCCGATCCTGAAACTCGACGATATTCACCTAAGCTTCGGCGGCACGCCGCTTCTGGACGGCGCCGGACTGCAGGTCGAGCCGGGCGACCGGATCTGCCTTGTCGGGCGCAATGGCTCGGGCAAGTCGACGCTTTTGAAAATCGCCGCCGGTCTCGTCGAGGCGCAGTCGGGCGAGGTGTTCCGTCATCCCGGCTCCACCATTCGCTATCTCGAACAGGCGCCGGATTTCTCCGGTTTTGATACGGCAGAGGCCTATGTGGTTGCCGGTCTGGCGCCGGGTGATGATCACTATCGCGCCACCTATCTGATGGAACATCTGGGCGTTGACCCGGCAGCCGACCCGAAAACGCTTTCGGGTGGTGAGGCGCGCCGCGCCGCTTTGGCGCGCGTTCTGGCGCCTGAACCGGACATCCTGCTTCTGGACGAGCCGACCAACCATCTCGATCTCACCACGATCGAATGGCTGGAAGAAGAGCTGAAGGGCACGCGTTCGGCGCTGGTGCTGATCTCGCATGACCGGCGCTTTTTGGAAAATGTTTCCAGCGCCACGGTCTGGCTCGATCGTGGCACGGCACGGCGTCTGAATGAGGGCTTTGCCGGTTTTGAGGCCTGGCGCGACAAGGTGCTGGAGGAAGAAGAGGCCGAACAGCACAAGCTCGGCCGCGCCATCGTGCGCGAGGAACACTGGCTGCGCTATGGCGTGACGGCCAGGCGCAAGCGCAATATGCGCCGCCTTGGCGAGCTGCATGACATGCGCGCGCGCCATCGTGCCCATCAGGGGCCGCAGGGCACGGTCAAGGCCAGCGTGGCAGATAGCCGGGAATCCGGCAAACTGGTGATCGAGGCGGAAAACATCACCAAGTCCTTTGGTGATAAACAGGTGGTCAAGCCCTTTTCGATCCGCGTCCAGCGTGGCGATCGCATCGGTCTCGTTGGCCCCAATGGCGCGGGCAAGACGACACTTCTGAAGCTGCTCACCGGCCAGCTGGCACCCGATGAAGGTTTTGTCCGTCTCGGCGTCAATCTGGAGATCGCGACGATTGACCAGAAGCGCGAGGAGCTGAACCCCGACGATACGCTGGCGCATTATCTGACCGACGGGCGCGGCGAAAACCTGCTGGTCAATGGCGAGCAGCGTCATGTTTCCGGCTATATGAAGGATTTTCTGTTCCAGCCGGAACAGGCGCGCACGCCGATCCGCAATCTTTCCGGCGGTGAGCGGGCGCGGCTGATGCTGGCGCGCATTCTGGCCCGTCCGGCCAATCTTCTGATCCTCGACGAGCCGACCAACGACCTTGATATCGAGACGCTGGATCTGCTGCAGGAAATCGTTGCCGGTTTTTCAGGCAGCGTCATTCTCGTTTCGCATGACCGTGATTTTCTCGACCGCACCGTGACGACCACGATTGCGTCGAAAGTACCGCTTTCGCCCGATGGCGAATGGCTGGAATATGCCGGCGGCTATTCCGACATGCAGGCCCAGCGCAAGGGCGCGGCCGATGAGGCACGCCGGGCGGAAAAGGCGAAGAAGGAACGCCAGCAGGTCAGCGAGGCCAGTGCCGCGCCGCCGAAAAAACAGGGCAAGCTGTCCTTCAAGCAGAAATTCGCGCTCGAAAACCTGCCGAAAGAGATGGAAAAGCTCACCGCCGAGGTGGAAAAGCTGGAGGCGAAAATGGCCGATCCTGCCTTTTTCTCGCGCGATCCCGATGGTTTTTCCAAGGTTGCAAACGAGATCGCCAAGCTTCGCGACAGCCTCGCCGCCAAGGAGGAGGAATGGCTGGAGCTGGAAATGCTGCGCGAGGAACTGGAGGGCTGAGAGACCATGCCGGCGCTTGTCTATTTCGCCTATGGATCGAATATGCTCGGAGAAAGGCTCAGGCGGCGCTGCCCCACGGCCCGGTCGCTGGGCCTTGCGCGGCTCGATCATTTCAGTCTTGCCTTTGACAAGGCAGGGCGGGACCGCTCGGGCAAGGCAACCATCCTGCCCCAGGCAGAGACAGCTGTTTTCGGCGTTCTCTTCACCCTCGATCTGACCGAGCGCGCAGCGCTGGATGCGGCGGAAGGGCTCGGCCGGGGCTATGACCGCATCGACGAAATCACCGTTACGCGTCGCAATGACGGGCAGCGTCTTGCAGCAATGACCTATATTGCGCCACCTGCGCATCGCGACGCAAAGCTGAAATCCTTCGACTGGTATCGCGGGCTTGTGCTTGCCGGGGCCCACCAAAACGAATTGCCGGAGGACTACCGTGCCTGGCTTGCCGCCGCCGCCGCAATGGCGGATCCTGATCCGTCACGGCCGGGCCGGCTGGAGGCGCTTCAGGTTCTTGCCGCTGCCGGATATGCGCCGGATGGCAGCTTTCTCGGTTGAGGCGTGTTTCCGACTTGAAACTGACACAGGGTCTTTCGTAAATAGGGCGCGACGAGAATCCGGAAACGTCGCTTGTGTCGTCGGGAGAGAGGTTTTCCGGGCGGACGCCATACGCTGCGCCTTTCGGGGCACACCCGGATTGAAACGGGAATGAAATGTCAGATCATCACGGCGAGCCGTCAGAACACAGAAAGCAACGCTGGATCGGAACCTCTGCGGGGTCGTCCCGCCTGCCGCTGATCCCAGCTGTCTCGGCGGCGCGCTGGCTGCTGCTGCTGGTTATTCTGGCGGCGATCTATTTCTTTCATGGCTTCATCGTGCCGGTTCTCGCCGCGCTGATCATCGCCTTTGCCTCCGACCCGCTGTTTGAGGATCTGAAGCGCCGGCTTGGCAATCGCCGGCCGCTGGCGGCGGCAATTGCCATTCTGCTGATCCTCGCCTTCATCATCGTGCCGCTGGTCTTTGCCGTCTCCTATGTGCTGCGTGAGGCCGAAAGCTGGATCATCTGGGCAACCCAGGCCAATCGTTTCGGGGCGCCGCCACCCGAATGGATCACCACGCTGCCAGTGATTGGCGACTGGATCGCCGGCAAATGGCATGATTATCTCGGCAAGCCCGGCGATATCGGTCAGTTGATCCAGGCGGTCAGCGGAGAAAACATTGGCAGCATTTACCGCACGGCGCTGGCGCTTGGCGGCAAGTTCTTCAATCTCGTTCTCGCGCTGCTGTTCATGCTGATTGCGCTGTTCTTCATCTATAAGGACGGGCATAAATTCGCCGGCCAGCTTGACATGCTCGGCGAGCGGCTGTTTCCCGAGCGCTGGCAGCGCATCTCACGCGTGGTTCCGGCAACCATTTCGTCCACCGTTACCGGCATGACGCTGATCGCCATTGGCGAGGGGCTGGTGCTGGGCACCGCCTACTGGCTGGCCGGCGTGCCGAATTTCATCACTTTCGGCCTGATCACCGCCGTCATGGCGCTGATTCCCGGCGGCGCGCCTTTGACCTTCACGCTGATTTCCATCTATCTGATCGCCCGCGGCACGCCGGTCCACGGTCTCGGTCTTTTGACCTGGGGTACGATCGAATTGTTCATCGTCGACAAGACTTTGCGCCCGCGCCTTGTCGGCGGTCCGATCAAGCTGCCCTTCCTGCCGACCTTTTTCGGTCTGGTTGGCGGCGTCAAGACCATGGGACTTGTCGGGCTTTTCGTCGGGCCGGTGCTGATGGCGCTGATTGTGGCGATCTGGCGCGAATGGGTGCTGGAGGCTGCCAGCAGCGAGCAGGCCGCCGCAGCGGCCCGCCATGCCGATGATGATGCGGAAGTGGTGACGCCCATTTCTGCACCGCCTGAGCGACCGGTCACATCGGGCGATTGACCGGGAAACGCGGCTTTCATCAAACCCGCTCGAGCGCCGTGCGTCTTTTTGGACGCACTAGGGAAGGATCGTGATTTTCGTTCTGCGCGAAAGATGCGGCAGGAGCACGCGCATGGCATGGCGGGAGATGGCGACACAGCCTTGCGTACCGGAAAAGTCCGGTCGCGCCAGATGCAGGAAGATTGCCGAACCTGCATGGCGCTTTCGCGCCGTCACATTCCAGTCGAGTACCCCGATCACATCATAAAGGCCGTCATCACGCAGCAGCTGTTCATGGCTCGGCGCGAAGGGCAGGCGGACCGGCCGGTTATAGCTGGCATTTTCAGGTGCGTCGCACCAGCCATTGCGGCCGGAAATCGGCTGGCGCTTCATTTGGCCTGCGGGAAAGCGGCAAGCGCGCGGGCGCTCCATGAGATCCAGAAGTGCCATGCTGGCAAGCGGCGTCTTGCCATCGCCTTCCCGCTTGCGGCTGCTGATGCCGTTCACGCCGATGGCGGCCGGAAAGCAGAGCTGTCCGAAGCGCAGAACCGCCCGATGCGGTGCGCCGGGCAGGCGGCTGACGACAATGCGAGCCTGCTGCGGTATTATGGTATTCTGTCGTGGATAGTGGCGGGAATTGCTGTGGGTCACGGATTTTTGCTTTGTCTGTGAAAACGGACTAACGTCATAGCAATAAGCTCCGGACAATAATGGTGCAATGGCAGGTGTTCAGGCCTGCCGAACAGGGAAGGATGGCGTATGACGGCAAGGACGATCCTGCTTGTGGACGATGATGAGGATCTGCGTGACACGCTTGTGGAGCAGCTTGAGCTCTATGATGAATTTGTCATTCATGCAGCAGGCACTGCCGCCCAGTCGATCAAGCTTGCCCGTGAAGGCCAGATCGATGTGCTGATCATGGATGTCGGGCTTCCGGACATGGATGGCCGCGAAGCGGTGAAGCTTTTGCGCAAGAACGGCTTCAAGGCGCCAATCATCATGCTGACCGGCCATGATACGGACAGCGACACCATTTTAGGCCTTGAGGCGGGTGCCAATGATTATGTGGCAAAACCGTTTCGCTTTGCCGTGCTTCTGGCGCGTATCCGCGCGCAATTGCGCCAGCATGAACAGAGTGAGGATGCCACTTTCAAGGTCGGTCCCTACACGTTCAAGCCGGGGCAGAAGGTGTTTACCGATCTTGCCGGCAAAAAAATCCGCCTGACCGAGAAAGAGGCGGCCATCGTGCGCTATCTCTATCGCGCCGGTCAGAAGGTTGTCACGCGCGACATGCTGCTGGAGGAGGTCTGGGGCTATAATTCGGGCGTTACCACCCATACGCTGGAAACCCATGTCTATCGCTTGCGGCAGAAGATCGAGGAAGATCCGTCTAATGCGCGCATTCTTGTCACGGAAAACGGCGGTTACAAGCTGGTACCCTGACCAGTCATGGCCTATAGGGGAGTCATTGCCAGCGGTTAAGACGAAGAGGGAGACTGGGGATGGCACTTTCCCGCGACATTGAGGTTCTGCGCCGAACCGATCTCTTCTCCGGCTTTACCGGCGATCAGCTGCTGCTTGTCGCCTTCACCGCGCGGCAGATCCGGCTGGAGCCCGGTGAAGTCCTGCTCAGGGAAAATGATATCAGCGAAGGTGCCTATGTGGTGGCCGAGGGCAAGCTGTCGCTGGAAGCGGGCGGCAGTTCCTGTGGTATTGCAGGTCCTGGCAGCGTGCTGGCCGAGGTGGCGCTGGTCAGCCCCATCGCGCACCGGCTGACAGCAATGGCGGATCTCAGATCAGAGATTTTCTTCATCGGCCGAGAGGCCTTCATCAAGCTTGTCGGGGAATATCCCGATATCGGTGAAGCCATGGACCGGCGGTTGCGCCAGGGCTTTGCCGAAATGGTCAGCGCGCTTGATTCGGTGCGCACAAGGCTGTCCGATTTCTGATCGATCCAGACTGTTGACAAAGTCATTCAGCTTGTCTGTTTTTTTGGCCCCCCCTCCGTCGTCATCCCCGTGCTTGTCACGGGGATCCATATTCTTAAGGCTTTGAATACGCTCAGTCTTTCGCCGCGCGAACGCGCGCCGGCTGGATGCCTGTGGACCACGCACCGGCATGACGTCAGAAAAGGTGGCGAGGTTTGTCGGCAGTCTGAATGCCCCGCAGCGCGGGGCATCGTCCTATCAACGGCTCCCAAGCGCCGCCGCTTTCCCAGGACATGCCTCAGGCGCCGAGATGGCGTTCGCCGCGTCGCTTCGAAAGGGCGATCTGGTGCTGGCGCTCGCGGAAGCGGGCCCGGTCCTCAGCGCCATAGAGCGTTTCGCAATGGGGACATGAGACGCCTTCTTCGTAGGAGGGCATGGCCTGTTCTTCCGGCGTGACCGGATGGCCGCAGGCGTGGCAGAGAATATGTCCGCCCTCTTTCAGGCCGTGGGTCAGCGAGACGCGCTCGTCAAAGACAAAGCAGGCGCCTTCCCACAGGCTTTCATCTTCCGGCACCTCTTCGAGATATTTCAAAATCCCGCCCTTGAGGTGATAGACCTCGTCAAAGCCTTGTTCCTTCATATAGGCGGAGGCCTTTTCGCAGCGAATGCCGCCGGTGCAGTACATGGCGATCTTCGGCTTGTTGTGCAGGCCGGCATTGGCCTTTACCCAGGAGGGGAATTCGCGAAAGGTCTTGGTCTTCGGGTCGACAGCGTTCTTGAACAGGCCGATAGCGGTCTCATAGTCATTACGGGTGTCGATCACCACGGTTTCGGGATCGGAAATCAGCGCATTCCAGTCCTTCGGCTCGATATAGGTGCCGACGATCTTCAGGGGATCGATATCCTCGACGCCCATGGTGACGATTTCCTTCTTCAGCCGCACCTTCATGCGGTTGAAGGGCATTTCCGAGGCCTGGCTTTCCTTGTGCACGAGACCGGCAAATTCCGGCCTGGCGCGAATGAAATCCAATATCGCGGCAATGCCTTCCGGGCTGCCGGCAATCGTGCCGTTAATGCCCTCATGGGCCAGAAGCAGCGTGCCGCGAATGCCTTCTGCTTCAGCCTTTTCAAGGAGCGGGGCGCGGAAATCGCGGAAATCGGGGAAGCGCGCGAAGTGATAGAGTGCTGCGACCAGAAAGGGTCCGTGCTCAGCCATGGCCGTGTCCTGCCGTTCTTGATGTTTTTCAAGTCCTGTCATGGCGCGGGTCAATACACCCTTCGCCCCGTGTTTGGCAAATCAAACCTGCCTGAAGTGCCCGGATGAAAGGGGTTTCAGCCCCGCCAGAGCCGTTCGATCACCTGTGCCTCGCGGTCGGGATCGTCGGAATAAAGGGGGCGTGCCAGCTTGATGGCTGTCTTGCGCAGACAGGCCCGTTCCGCAAGGGCTGCCTTGACGACGGTTCCAGCCTGCCCATCGCTGATGGCGAGGCCTGCTGTTGAGCCGAGAAGCGCCAGCAGCACGCTCAGATCATGCTCATGGCCGAGAAGATCGGCAAGTCGCTTGGCCCGCTCGCGTCTGGCGGAAAAGCCCGATGGCCAGATCAGCACGGCAAGGCTGGAAAACATCCAGTAGTCCTGGCTGCGTTTGCGCAATTCGTGGAAATCCTCATCGGTGCCACCGGCGCGCGCTGACATCAGCGCCACCTGGGCAGCGCTCAGCATCCTGTACCAGCCTGTGGCAATGCGGCTGGCCGCCGTCTTGCGGCCGGGGGCAAATTCATGGGCTTTGATCGCGTCCATCGCTGCCTTGCAGGTACCAATGGCGACGGTGACCTTGCGTTCCAGCGCGCCATCACTCATGGCAATGTCATCACGGCGGACCGTCAGCGCGCGTTCCAGTGCATAAAGCGCCATATCAGTGCTGCCATCGGGACCGAGGCCACGCAGATAACCGACGGTCTCGATCAGCGCGGTCGCATCGCGTTCGGCCGAAAGTGAGGCAGACATTTCGCGGATGCGGGCATTCTCCCGCCGGGCAAACCCCTTGGCATCGGCGCGGGCGAAGCGGTAAAGCCCGCGCAGCCGCTTGAAACGCTTGCGCGCGGCATGCACTGCCTCGTGCAGCCCGTCAGGCCGCTCCGTCAAAAGCGTGATCGCCTTTGTCAGCTCCTCGGTCGCAACGGCGCGGAAAGCCTCGTTGAACGGCTTGTCGGGATCGATCTCGAAAGCCATTTCAGATTTCCTCCGGCAGTCCGGCGCGTTTGGACAGTGACTGGTTGAGATAGCGGCGGTCGCCCGTCACCTCGCGGCCGAGCCAGTCGGGCAGCGGCGGCTCGGCATTTTCGTCCGGCAGTTCCACCTCGGCGACGATCAGGCCATCATGATCACCGTGAAAAACATCAATTTCATAAGTAAAAGCGCCGCGCTCGACCTTGTAGCGGGTCTTGTCGATGACGATCCCGGTTGCATGGGTGAGCATCTGGCGGGCATCATCCAGCGGCACGTCATATTCGAATTCGTCGCGCGCAAAGGTGCCGCCGCCGAATTTCAGCGTGAGCCTGGCCGCTTTGCCGTCGAAAAGGCGGATCCGCACGGATCGGTCGCGGCCCCCGGCCAGATAGGCCTGGGTGAGTCGCACGCCGTCATCCGCTTCCTTTTCCCAATCCGCATTGCGAATAAGGAATTTGCGCTCAATTTCCCTGGCCATTTCCACTCCCTGCCATCAAACCGGCATACTGCTTGTGATTAATCGAGATCAAACTGGCATAACAAAAACAAGATACAAGTGCCGTGATGTCGCTTAAGGCTCGACTTGATTGAAGCGGCACGTTATTCCACGAGGTGAGGCATTGCCGCGTTGCTCCCAGACCGGCGCTTGCCACGCCCCATTCTCGCTTGTTTCCGGCGGGCAGGCCGAATGTTCTGTCACCGGAAGCAGTTGCGTCTAACCGGTTAATGAGGACTGACCGACCATGGAAGCAAAAACCCAATCCCTCCTCTCCGTTCTGACGGCACAGCCGGTGGTCCCGGTCCTGATCGTCGAAGAGGTCGCTCATGCGGTGCCGCTGGCCCGCGCGCTCGTCGAAGGCGGGCTGAAGGCGCTGGAAATCACCCTGCGCACGCCGGCTGCCCTTGATGTCATCAAGGCGATGTCGGAAGAGATCGAAGGTGCCGTCATCGGTGCCGGCACCATCCTTTCGGCCAAGGATTATGAAGCCGCCGTCAAGGCCGGCTCCAAATTCATCGTGTCGCCCGGCGTCAACGGCGAGATCCTGGACGCTGCCGATGACAGCGAAATCCCGCTTCTTCCCGGCACGGCAACGGCCAGCGAAATGCTGACGCTGCGCGAAGAAGGCTATCGTCTGATGAAGTTCTTCCCCGCCGAACAGGCTGGCGGCGCTCCCTATCTCAAGGCCCTGTCGTCGCCGCTCGCGGATCTGAAATTCTGCCCGACCGGCGGTGTTTCGCCGCAGAATGCCATGGACTATCTGAAGCTGCCCAACGTCATCTGCGTCGGCGGTTCCTGGGTGGCTCCTAAGGATCTGGTGGCCAAGGGCGACTGGGACGGCATCAAGGCGCTGGCCAAGGAAGCCTGCGACACGCTGAAGAAGTAAGTGGTTTTCGATGCGGGCGCCCGTTGTGGCGCCCGCATTGTCTTTTGATGGCTGAAGCGAGGACTGGTGATGACGGATCTGAAGGATTTTGCCCCGCGGCTGCGACCGCAGCCGATCACCCAGCGCGGCCTTCACGTGACGCTGACGCCTTGGCATGGGCCGGATCATGCCGAGGGTCTGTGGCAGGCGCTGGGCGGCTCGCCCGAGGCCGTCAACACGCTGCTGCGCTATTTTCCCGCCCATGATTTTCGCAATGCCAGTGATTTCCATGACTGGCTTGACGGCCACAACAGTGCCGGAGACTGGATCACCCGCGTCTTCAAGCGCGCCGGCAGCGAAGAAATTGTCGGCATGGCGAGCTATATGCGCATCGATCCCAAAAATGGTTCGATCGAGGTCGGTTCCGTCGCCCATGGTCTGGCGATGAAGCGCAGCGCCATGGCGACCGAAGCCCATTATCTGATGGCGCATCACATTTTCGATGATCTCGGCTATCGCCGTTATGAGTGGAAATGTCACAATGAGAACCAGCCGAGCAGCGCGGCAGCGAAAAGGCTTGGCTTTTCCTTTGAGGGCGTGTTTCGCCAGCACATGATTTCGCGCGGTGAAAACCGTGACACGGCCTGGTTCTCGATCATCGACAGCGAATGGCCGGCGCGGCGCTCAGCCTTTGAAGCCTGGCTCAATCCGGATAATTTCGACGCGACCGGCCAGCAAAAGCGTGATCTTGTGGCATTGCGGGGCGGGGATGGCGCATAAGGACACCCAGCGCTCCAGCCTGGTTGCCGCCGGTATCATTCTCACCGTCATGGTGATCGGCGGCCTGTTCCTGCCGGAAGTGGTCAATTTCCTCGGTGGGATCTCGCCCTTTTTAGGCTTTGGCTTTGGCGTGCTTTTCGTTCTGGCGCTGTTCATCATTTTCTGGCTCAGGGCCCGCTACCAGCGGCGCCACTGAGCCCGTATTCAAAGACCGAGATCCTGCCAGAGCGCATCGACGCGGTCTTTCACATCCCCGCTCATGGCAATCACCCGGCCCCATTCGCGCTCCGTCTCGGTGCCAATCTTGATGGTGGCATCAAGGCCGATCTTGCCGCCAAGGCCAGCCTTTGGCGAGGCGAAGTCGAGATAGTCGATCGGCGTATTGTCGATCAGCATCGTATCGCGCGAAGCGTCATAGCGGGTCACCAGCGCCCAGATCACATCCTTCCAGTCACGGATATCGATATCCGGATCGACGACGATGATCAGCTTGGTCATGTTGAACTGCGACAGCATCGACCATAGCGCCATCATCACGCGGCGTGCCTGGCCGGGATAACGCTTGTCGATGGACACGACGATGGCGCGATAAGAGCAGGCCTCGGCCGGCAGGTGAATATCGAGGATTTCCGGCACCTGCTGTTTGACCAGCGGCACGAAAAGCTCGTTCATCGCCTCGCCCAGCACGGAAGGCTCATCCGGCGGCCGGCCGGTATAGGTCGAAAGATAGACCGGTTTCTTGCGCATGGTGATCGCCGAAACGGTAAAGATCGGGAAGCGCTCGATGGCGTTATAATAGCCGGTATGGTCGCCATAGGGACCTTCATCGGCCTCCTCCGTCACCGAAACCGTACCCTCCAGCACGATCTCGGCATTGGCCGGCACGATCTGCGGCTGCGAGATCGCACGGGCGATACGTGCCTTGCGGCCTGACAGAACGCCGGAAAAATCAAGCTCGCTCATCTCTTCCGGCAATGGCATGACGGCTGACAATATCGTCGCGGGATCCGCGCCGATCGCGACCGTGACCGGCATGTCCTGGCCCGCCTTCTGCCAGGAGCGGAAATGCTTGGCGCCGCCGCGCTGGGAAAGCCAACGCATGATCAGCCGGTTTTTGCCGAGCTTCTGCATGCGGTAGACGCCGACATTGATATCGTCCGGATCGTCATGATCGCTGGTGATCACCAGCGGCCAACTGACAAGCGGTGCCGGTTCACCCGGCCAGCACCACTGGATCGGCAGCCGCGAAAGATCGACGGCATCCCCCGTCAGCACCACCTCCTGGCAGGGCGGTCGGTTGTCCTGCTTCACGCCCAGCGCCAGAGCCGAGCGGATCAGCGGCAGGCTGTCAAAGGCTTCGCGCATCGAGGCGGGCGGCTGCGGTGCGCGCAATTGTCTGAGAAGCGTGGCGAGATCGCCGATATGACCGCTGGCGAGGCCAAAACCCCATTCAATCCGCTCTCGTGTGGCAAACAGATTGGTGATGACGGGAATCGCCGAAACATTGCCGTCAGCATCAACCGGCTGCTCGAAGAAGAGGGCCGGGCCGCCTGCGTGAAGGACGCGGCGGCTGATTTCGGTGATCTCGTGAACCAGGGAAACGGGTCTGGCGATACGCTTCAGCCGGCCCCGTTTCTCAAGCGTTGCAAGAAAGTCCTGAAGGCTGTCATAGCGGCGGGGCGGGGCGTCGTTTTTCATGGCCAAGCCTTGGCGTGCACAAAAGGGCAAGTCTTTGCGCTAGCTCAAATCGCAAGGCCACGGCTGCCGATAGTTTGCGGCTATGGAAGTTTAGCGAAAGACAAGAACGATGAGATTACCGCCTGCTATTGCTATCCCGTTCGATCTCGTGCCCATCGCCCTGGCGGAGCGGACGGCAAATATGCTGCTGCACCGGCTGATGCGCAAGCATCCGGCCCTGTTTGAACGCCTTGGTGAACACAAGGCCAAGGCCTATGCCTTCCGGCCGGTCGACCTGCCCTTCACATTTGTGATTTCCCCTGCGGCGGAAGAGGTAACGGTGCTTCGATCGGACGCCGATATCCACGCCGATGCCACGGTCGAAGGCCCCTTCTTCATTCTGCTGGCGCTGATGGAAGGCCGGCTGGATGGCGATGCGCTGTTTTTCTCGCGCGATCTTTCCGTTTCGGGCGATATGGAAGCGACGCTGGCGCTCAGAAACGCGCTTGATGATTGCGAAATCGATCTGCCGAGCGATCTGGCACCGCTTGCCGGTCCGTTTGCGCCGCTCGTCGCCCACACCGCTGCACGGATTCGCGGCAAGGTTCTGTTTGAGGAGCCGCACGCATGGAACTGATCTGCCCGGCCGGCACGCCGTCGGCTTTCCGCGCCGCCGTGGAGGCTGGCGCGGATGCGGTCTATTGCGGCTTTCGCGACGAGACCAATGCCCGCAACTTCCCCGGCCTCAATTTCTCCCGCGAGGAGCTGAAAGAGGCGATTGCCTACGCCCACAAGAACAATGTGAAGGTGCTGGTGGCACTGAACACCTTCATGCGTGCCGGTGATGAGGAGATCTGGTATCGCGGCGCCGCCGATGCAGTGGCCGCCGGCGCTGATGCGCTGATTCTCGCCGATTTCGGCCTGATGGCCCATGTTGCGGAAAAATACCCTGAACAGCGCCTGCATGTTTCCGTGCAGGCATCGGCCTCCAACCCGGATGCGATCAATTTCCTTGTCGATGCCTTCAATGCCCAGCGTGTCGTGCTGCCGCGCACACTGACGATTGCCGATATTGCCCGGATCGGCAAGGCGGTGGAATGCGAGATTGAGGTCTTCGTTTTCGGCGGCCTCTGCGTCATGGCGGAAGGGCGCTGCGCGCTTTCTTCCTATGCGACTGGAAAATCGCCGAACATGAACGGCGTCTGCTCGCCTGCAAGCCATGTGCGCTACCGCCGCGAAGGCAATGACATGGTCTCCGAGCTTGGCGGCTACACGATCAACCGTTTCGGCGATGGCGAGGCTGCTGGCTATCCGACGCTGTGCAAGGGCCGTTTCGATATTGGTGAAGCCTGCGGCTATGCGTTTGAGGATCCGGTGTCACTTGATGTTATGAGCGAGATCGATGCGCTCAGGGCCGCCGGGGTTTCGGCGCTGAAGATCGAGGGGCGTCAGCGCGGCAAGGCCTATGTGGCCGAGGTGGTCTCGACGCTGAAAAAGGCACTCGATGCCGAACCTGAAGCACGGGCAGCCCTTCTGTCCCGGCTGAAGGGGCTTTCCGAAGGGGGCAAGACGACCTCCGGCGCTTACGAGAAAAAGTGGAGGTAACCCATGGCTGATGCAAAACTGACGCTGGGACCGGTCTATGCGCTGTGGGACGGGCCCAAGTGGCGGGACTTCTATTTCCGCATTGCCGATGAAGCGCCGGTCGACCGTGTCGTCGTCGGCGAGACGGTCTGCTCCAAGCGCCAGCACTTCACCGAGCCGCATCTGGCCGAGGTGATCGAGCGGCTGGAGGCTGCCGGCAAGGAGGTGATCATCTCCACCTATGCGCTGGTGACGCTGCCGCGCGAGATCAAGCAGGTGCGTGAAACGGCGGAAGGCTCGCCTTATCCCGTCGAGGCCAATGATCTGTCGGCGCTCAATTTTCTTAAAGACCGTCCGCATACCGTCGGGCCGCTGGTCAATGTCTATAATGCGCCGACAGCACGTGTGCTGAAATCGCGTGGTGCCACAGCGATCTGTCTGCCGCCGGAACTGCCGCTGACATCTATCGAAGCGATCGCTACGGGTAATCCTGGTGTTGAGCTTGAGGTCTTTGCCTTCGGCCGCATGCCGCTGGCGATTTCGGCCCGCTGCGCCCATGCCCGCTCCAAGGGCAAGATCAAGGATAATTGCCAGTTCGTCTGTGGTGATGACCCCGACGGGCTGGCGGTGAAAACCCTCGATCATCAACCTTTTCTGGTGCTGAACGGTGTGCAGACCGTGTCCCACACCTGCCAGTCGCTGGTCGGAGAACTCGGCGCGCTTCAGACGGCCGGCATTTCCCGCTTCCGTCTGTCGCCGCAGGATTGCGACATGGTGGCGGTGGCGCTGACCTATCGTGCCGTGCTTGATGGCAAGCTTTCGGCAGAGAATGCACTCGCGGAATTAAAGGCGATTTATCCCGCCGCCCCGCTTTCCAACGGCTTTCTGCATGGCCGGGAAGGCGCTGCCTATATTGCGGCTGCCCGCAGCGCCTGACTTGATCAGGACGCGGCGACTGAGGCTGCAAACAGGGTCAGGCCGATCATCAGCACGAAAAGCGCGCCGAGGATCTCGATGGCGTGGCCGACAAAGGCGCCACGCCCGCTCCCGCCACCTGCAAGCCTGACGGCGAGGCCCTTGAAAGAGACCGCGATGATGGCGAGCACGGAAACGGTGATGGCCGTGCCGATCGCCATGGCAAAGACCGAGGCAATGCCGCCAAGGACGAGGCCGTTGAGAATGGCGAAGGTGAGCACGATCAGCGCGCCGGAACAGGGGCGCATCCCGATCGCCAGAATGGCCGATCCTGCTGCCTTCCAGTCCATGCGGTTTCCGGCAAGGTCCGCCGGCATCGGCATGTGGATATGGCCGCAGCCGCAATCAGGCCCGTGGATGTGATTGGGATCCGGGTGGGGGGTGATTTCTTCAGCCTGAAAGCGCATCGCACCGGGTTCTTGCCGCCCGGATGCGCTGCTGACCGCCATGGCGGGCATGGCAGGCGCTGCCGTCTCTGTCAGCGGGATGGCCCTCGCGCGCCCGGCAAAAATCGCACGGGTCTTGGAAAACAACAGCCAGGCGCCGAAGGCGGCAACCAGAAGAAAACTGGCTTTTTCCATATAGAGCGTTGCGTCTCGCATCGAAACGGAAGTGCCGCGCAGCACGAAATAGGCGGTACCAACCAGCAGAATGGCCGAAACGGCCTGTGCCAGAGAGGCCAGGATAGCCACGCCGATACCGCGTTTCAGCTGCTTTTCATTGGCAATCAGATAGGACGAGATCACCGCCTTGCCATGACCGGGACCGGCAGCGTGAAACACGCCATAGGCAAATGAGAGACCGATCAGAATAAGGACCTTGAACGGATCGTCACGCATCGCCTTCAAAGCGGCGGTGAGCGCGTGATAGAAGCGCTGCTGATACTGATTGATGATGATCAGCAGATGTTCCAGCGGAGCGAAGGAGGATGAAAAAGACGGCTCCGCCGTGCCGATGCCAAGCGGCGTCGTCTGGGCCTGGGCAATGGTGGCACCCGCCACAAAGGCAATGAAGAGCAGGCCGAGCCAGAGACTGAATTTGGCTAGCCGCATTGTATGTCCAGCTGGGTTGCGAAAAGTTTGCTCATATCGGTCGGATCGGAGAAAAAGGCTGCTGTCAGCGCGTTCTTGTTTTCGGAGATCACCTTGTCGGGGTCGGGGCGCACGACTTCGGTCTTGCAGGCCTTGAAGCCATCGCCCATGGTGACGATGTCGCTGTCATGGTGAAAATTGAAGGAGGTATAGAGTGTCGGGTCATAGACACCAATGGTCAGATGCCCTTTCAATTTCAGCGGTTTTTCCGGCTCGGCGGAAAAGAACAGCAGCAGCTGACCATCCTTCATATCGGCATGGATAACGTCTGGCGTCTTCAGCTTCACCGTTTCGCCATTGTCAGTGATCTGGGTGTAGAAATCATATTCCTTGAGCGAATCGCGCACCGTCTTGCCGATATCGGTCAGCTCGTCACCGGTCAGCTGGTTATCCATATTGGTGTCGTAATCCATGATCACGGACGAGGAGAAGAACTCGTCGAAACGCCAGACATTGTGCAGTTCGGTGATATTGCCCTTGTCGTCGGAGACGACCTCAAGCCTTGCATCGACAAAGACATGCGGATGCGCAAGCGCTTGAGCGGCAGGCAGGAAAAACAGGCAGGAAAGCGCGGCTGGCCATCTGGCGTTCATTGGGGCGGTGTCCGTTGTCGCGGCTGTTTCAGGATTGCCGGACCCTGAAACGGGATTGAGTCAAAAAAACGCCGAAACTGGCCGAAAAGTGGATCCTGGCATCAATTGCCGGCGTCAAGCCGCATAATACCATCCGGTAGCCAGCCGGTCTCGCCTTCCCGACTGCGGCAAAAAAGATAGCCGCCCTCGCTGAAGATGAGTGCCAGCCGGTCACCGGAGGCTACCGACAGTTCGATTGCGTTGTAATCGCGGATGGCAATGCGGCGGCTGCCGTCTTGCCTAAGCCAGCTTTCTGGTACCCAGCCCTCGCGCCCGTCATCGCCACGGCACCAGAGCCAGCCTTCAATATCCGTCTCTTTTCCGCCGATCGGCAGGGCGGCCTCACCGGCCTTTAGTACGATGGGGTCGTCATAGAAACGCTGATAGGACTTTGTGGCGATGACGAAAGTGCCGTCCGGGAAAATGTAATGCATCGCCGTTCAGTCAATATGGTCGCGGAACCACTTTGTCAGATAGTCGACAAAGGAGCGCACCTTGACCGGCAGATAACGGCGATGGGGAAAGATCGCATAGATACCCGCGCCCGGCGGCAGATCGTCGTCAAAGATCGAGACGAGGCGGCCATCTTCCAGCGCCTGGCGGGCGACGAAATCCGGAATCAGCGCAACGCCGAGGCCGGCAAGGGCCGCGCGCATGGTTGCGATCGGCGAATTGACCTCGATCGGCCCGCGGATCGGCACGGAATAGAGTGTGCCATCTTCATTGCGGAAGCGGATTGAGGAATAGGATTTCGGATTGGTGTCAACGATGAAGGAGACATGGGCCAGATCGGCTGGTTTCTTCAGCGGCTGTTCCAGACCTTCAAGAAAGGCAGGAGAAGCGCAGATGCGATTGACCGAGTCGGCAAGCTTGCGGGCGATCAGCGCCGAATCTTCCAGCCGGGTGATGCGGATGGCGACATCATAACCTTCCTCCACCAGGTCGACGAAGCGGTCTTCCGCGACAATTTCCAGTGTCACATCGGGATGTTCGCTGGAAAAATCGATCAGCGACTGACCGATCGGTGCATCAACGAAAGTGCGCGGCACGGAGATTTTCAGCCGTCCGCGCAGGTCTGTATTATTGGCGCGCACCGAGTCGGAGAGGTTGTCGATCTCCTGCAGAATATCCGCGGCGCTGCGGAAATAGATATGGCCGGCCTCGGTGAGGGCAAACTGGCGTGTGGTGCGGTTGAGGAGAAGCGCACCGAGATCGTCCTCCAGCTCCCGCACATATTTGGAGAGAAGCGCCTTGGAGCGCCCGGTTTTGCGGGCGGCGGCGGAAAAGCCTTCCGCCTCCACCACATCGATGAAGGCACGCATGCGTGTCAGTGTGTCCATGGCCGCTCGCTGTCGCTTTCAAAAAAATGTTTGTTCTTTGTCAAACGGATAGCACAGATGATCGCCTGCGCGTGCGGATTTTACAACCTGCCCACTTGATTTTGCGGTCCTGTTTGCATAAATCTCCGCTTGCCCAAAGTCGCGCGTGCCTGTGGGTGTCCGCCGACCCTCGAAATGGCGAGGATCTCGGTAAGGTACCTGGAACTAACCCCTCCAGTCGCTTCCCCGGCCAACCGGTCAAGCGAGGACATCTTGAAGCAACGACGGTGCGGGCCTTTCTGGTGTCTCCCTGCTTTCCATCCGCAGGGGTACTGAAGAGGCACATACCATCATTGCCGGAAGTGCGGTCGGGTTATCCCTCCAATCCAAGGCAGACAAAGCCGGACTCGTCTCAACAAGACAGGTCCATCCGTCTGGCGTTAGCCGTAACCGATCTCCGGGGTCTCCACCGGCCGGGATCGTGAGCGTGTCGATGCGCCCTTTGTCCATCCGGTTTATCCGGATATCGCTTCTGAGAAGGGGTTATCAGCATGACCACCGCCCGTATTGCAGAATTCTTCAAGACCCAGCGCCCCGAAGGCCCCTGCCTCGTTGTCGATCTCGACGTTGTTCGCGACAATTATCAGGCCTTCCGCCACGCGCTTCCCGATAGCTCGATCTATTATGCCGTCAAGGCCAATCCGGCACCTGAAATCCTGTCGCTGCTCGCCGGTCTCGGCTCGAACTTCGACTGCGCTTCGGTTGTTGAAATCCAGATGGCGCTTGCCGCCGGTGCCGATGCGACCCGCATTTCCTACGGCAACACCATCAAGAAGGAGCGCGATATTGCCCGCGCTTACGAGCTTGGCGTCAATCTCTTTGCTGTCGATTGCCATGAGGAAGTTGAAAAGATCGCCCGCGCCGCGCCCGGCGCCCGCGTGTTCTGCCGCGTTCTGACCGATGGTGAAGGCGCTGAATGGCCGCTGTCGCGCAAGTTCGGCTGCGTTCCGCCGATGGCGGTTGACGTGCTGGTCTATGCCCATCAGCTGGGCCTGGAAAGCTATGGCGTGTCCTTCCATGTCGGCTCGCAGATGACCAAGCTTGATGCCTGGGACGTGGCGCTCGGCGATGCCAAGCGTGTCTTCGCGCAGCTGGCCAAGCAGGGTATCTACCTCAAGATGGTCAATATGGGCGGCGGTTTCCCGACCAAGTATCTGCGCGATGTTCCTTCCGCAGAGGCTTATGGCAAGGCGATCTTCGCGGCTCTGACCCGTCATTTCGGCAACCAGATTCCGAAGACCATCATCGAGCCCGGCCGCGGCATGGTTGGTAATGCCGGTGTCGTCAAGGCCGAGGTTGTTCTGGTGTCGAAGAAGTCGGATGACGATCAGCACCGATGGATCTTCCTCGATATCGGCAAGTTCGGCGGTCTCGCTGAAACCATGGACGAAGCGATCCGCTATCCGATCCGCACGGAACGCGACAGCGATGAGATGGAGCCCTGCGTCATTGCCGGTCCGACCTGCGACAGCGCTGATGTCCTTTATGAAAAGAACATGTATCCGCTGCCGATCACGCTGACGGTGGGTGACGAGGTTCTGATCGAAGGCACGGGCGCCTATACCACGACCTATGCCTCGGTCGCCTTCAACGGTTTCGAGCCGCTGCGGTCTTATGTGATCTGAACCGGCTCTCCGGCACAATTCGTCATGATGCGCGGCTTTTGCGGCCGCGCTCGTTTCGCCACGCAGCGGCAACGGCCCGCTGCGCCTATTCTGGTCCTTCGCATACCTATTGGGGGACAACGACATGACTGACGTCATTGGTGAAATCCGCGCCCTGTTTGCTGCGCCGTCTTTTGTAATCGATGCGGAAACCCCGCGTGATGTCGCGGTTCGCGAAAACCTGCTTGATCGCGCCATGGGTGAAAACCGCAAGAAGAAATCCTCGGAAAAGATCCGTCGCGGCCGCTTGCCGGCCGATGGTCTTGCTCTTGTTGCCCGTGACGAAAACGGCCTTGTCATCGGAACCGTGCGGCTCTGGCATGTTGATGCCGGCGTTTCGGCCGAGGGAAACGGCGTTCCGGCCCTGCTTCTCGGGCCGCTTGCGGTTGATCCGCGCGCGGAGGGTAAGGGTATCGGTGCGGCACTGATGCGCGCAGCCATCAAGGCGGCGGAGAAGC
Source organism: Martelella alba (assembly GCF_006516955.1). Lineage (GTDB taxonomy): Bacteria > Pseudomonadota > Alphaproteobacteria > Rhizobiales > Rhizobiaceae > Martelella > Martelella alba. Next base: position 511,751 of record NZ_VHLG01000002.1, on the reverse strand, counting down.
GCGGCCATGGCGCAATCCTTTTGGTGGGAGACCCGGAATATTACGAGCGCTTCGGGTTTTCTGCGGACAAGGCACAGCATCTCGTCATGCCGGGGCCGTTTGAGCGCCGCCGGTTCCTTGGGCTGGAGCTGAAGCGTGACTGGCTGACGGGAGCAGCCGGTGTCATCGTGCCGACTGGGGCGAAAGTGCGGGCTGTCAAGCTGCGCCGCGCCGCCTGAGCGCTTAGGGCGCCGTGCATCCATTCGGATGCACCAAGGACGCTCTAACTTATTGAATCTACGCATCGTTCTTTTCGAAAATCGATTCCGATTTTCGAGCCGATGCGCTAGGCCTTGCAGGATATCCATTCTGTGGCTGGGGCAAAATTTGCCAATGAAAAAGCCCTCATGGCCATGCCGTGAGGGCTTTTTTTGACAGGGGCTTGCCGGCCTCGATTATCAGCGTGGCTTGCGTCGGTCGCTGACGGGCTGATAGGCCAGTTTGGCATGGTAGCTGCAATATGGCGAATTTTCAGGCGATTCACAGCCGCAGAAATAGAAGTCTTCCTGGGTCGGGTCGCCAACCGGCCATTTGCAGGTCCGTTCGGTCAGTTCGGTCAGCGCAATCCGGCGCATGATCGGTACGACAACATTCTTGCGATCGACCTGGGTCTGGATTTCAGCAACCGCTTCAACCTCGAGGTCCTGCTTCAGCGCAGTCGCGCCTGCCGTGCGCGGTGCCGACTGGGCCGCCATGCTGGCGCTTGCCTGGGCGGCAGTGCTGGTTGTCGTGGTGGTGCGGGTTGACGCGCGGCTGGCGAAATTGGGCGCGCGCGGCGGTGTGGTGTTGGCCTTGCTGGCCCGTGTTGGCTGTGCCGGCGCCGGAGCGCCACTCTTGGCGCGGCCCGGAAGGCTCAGGCGATGCACCTTGCCGATGACGGCATTACGGCTGACACCGCCCAGCTGGGCAGCGATCTGGCTGGCACTCAGCCCTTCGGACCACAGTTGTTTGAGTTTTTCGACACGCTCGTCTGTCCAGCTCATATAGTCCTCTCCGCGATTTGCGGGCGGAATCCCTCGCCGTGCTCCGCGGATGAAGTCCGTGAAACATGAAACTGGGGCTACTCGGGTAAAAAGATCCGCCGCTTGCAGTCGTTGTGGGCCTTAAAGTAGGCTCGTGGCGCAAGCGTGGCAAGGTTGGGCCGAATCACGATGATTCGTTTTTTCAGTTTTCCCCAACTTGATTGGTCAAGGGCGTAAATGCAAAAGATTCCAGCTCTCACGCGTCAGGTTCGGGTTTTGTTGACATGGCGGGCGAAAAAGCCAATATAGTGTCGCCGCCTGTCAAGGCGGCATTTTTACTTTTTGGAGCGGGCGCAGTCTGTCACTCCGCTCCTGTCCTCGCCGGGAGTTTGTAATAATGTCGAAGGCCTCGCCTCTCTATAATACCTTTGCTCGCATTCCGCTCAATTTCGAGCGAGGCGAGGGTGTCTGGCTGATCACCGACACGGGCGAGCGATATCTCGATTTTGCCGCCGGCATTGCCGTCAACTCGCTGGGCCATGCGCATCCGCATCTGGTTGAGGCATTAAAGAGCCAGGCCGAGAAGGTCTGGCACCTGTCGAACCTTTACACGGTTTCCGGACAGGAGACGCTGGCCGGACGGCTGACCCAGGCGACCTTTGCCGATCAGGTCTTCTTTGCCAATTCCGGCGCCGAGGCGATTGAATGCGCGATCAAGACCGCGCGCCGCTATCACTATGCCAAGGGACACCCGGAAAAGATTGACATCATCACCTTTGAGGGTGCCTTCCACGGCCGGACGCTGGCAACGATCGCCGCTGGCGGTCAGGCCAAGTATATGGAAGGCTTCGGGCCGAAGGCGCCGGGTTTCAGGCAGATCAAGGTCGGGGACATGGAGGCGCTGAAGGCGGCAATCACCGAAGAAACCGCCGCGTTCCTGATCGAGCCGGTTCAGGGCGAAGGCGGCATCAAGCCGATCGACAAGGGGTTTTTGAAAACCCTGCGCGATCTCGCCGACGAACATGATCTTCTGTTGATGTTCGATGAGGTTCAGTGCGGTATCGGCCGTACCGGCACGCTGTTTGCCTATGAGCAGACGGGCGTGATGCCGGATATCATGGCGATCGCCAAGGGCATTGGCGGCGGGTTTCCGCTGGCAGCCTGCCTGGCGACGGCAAATGCGGCTTCCGGCATGGTGCCGGGTGTTCACGGCACGACCTTTGGCGGCAATCCGCTGGCGATGGCTGTCGGCAATGCCGTGCTGGATGTGGTGCTTGGCGATGGCTTTCTCGCCCATGTGCGTCAGATGGGATTGCTGTTCCAGCAGGGGCTTGCCGCGATCAAGGATCGCTACCCGGATGTGATTGAGGAAATCCGCGGCGAGGGGCTGATGCTGGGCGTCAAGGCTAAAATACCGGCTGGCGAACTGGCGGTGGCGATGCGTGACCAGCATCTGCTGTCAGTGCCTGCCGGTGATAATGTGGTGCGTCTTCTGCCGCCGCTGACTGTGACCGCAGAGGAGGTGCGCGAGGGGCTGGCGCGCCTGGAAAAGGCTGCCGAGACCGTGCATGCCGCGCATGCTTCGCCCCAGCACGCAGAGTGAACAAGGACAAGGAATCCATGGCTGACCCAAGACATTTTCTCGATCTTTCGGCGGTGTCGAAAGCCTCGCTGCGCGGCATTCTCGATGATGCCGCCACGCGAAAGGCACGCCAGAAGGCGGGAACCGCCGACAAGCCGCTTGACGGCAAGGTTCTGGCAATGATCTTCGAGAAGCCCTCGACGCGAACCCGCGTTTCCTTCGATGTTGGCATGCGCCAGCTCGGCGGTGAGACGCTGGTGCTTTCGGGCAAGGACATGCAGCTCGGCCGCGCCGAGACGATCGGCGATACGGCCCAGGTTCTCTCGCGCTATGTCGATGCCATCATGATCCGCACCACCGATCACGCCCGCCTCCTGGAACTGGCCGAATATGCCACCGTGCCGGTGATCAACGGGCTGACCGATGCAACCCATCCCTGCCAGATCATGGCCGATCTGCAGACCTTTGAGGAACATCGCGGCCCGGTGGCCGGCAAGACGCTGGCCTGGACCGGTGATGGCAATAATGTGCTTCATTCGCTGGTTGAAGGGGCTGCGCGCTTCTCCTACCGGATGAATATCGCCGTGCCGAAGGGTTCAGAGCCGGAACAGCGCTACATCGACTGGGCGCGCGCCGAAGGAGCGGAAATCAATATCTTCGAAAGCGCCGACGAGGCGGTGAAGGGTGTCGACTGTGTGATCACCGATACCTGGGTGTCGATGAACCAGGAACACAAGGCCCGCGGCCATAATGTATTCCAGCCCTATCAGGTCAATCAGGCGCTGATGGAAAAAGCCTCACCCGATGCGCTGTTCATGCATTGCCTGCCGGCCCATCGCGGCGAGGAGGTGACCGACGAGGTGATCGACGGCAAGCAGTCCGTCGTCTTTGATGAGGCGGAAAACCGCCTTCATGCGCAAAAATCCGTTCTGGCCTGGTGCCTCGGCGCTTTCTGAGCCGGATAGGGACTGTCAACGGCATCGTGCAGAGCGGTGGTTTCAAAACCGCAACAGGCACATTACATAGGGGGCAATTCAAGACCCCCGACATTTCGGGCTGACCGGTTGCCGCCGGTTTGACCGGGCCTCAGGCTGCGGTTGAACGGACGGCCAAGCTGTGTCAGCCTTTCTCCACCAAGGAGCGTGAACACATGCAAGATATTGAAAGCCAGCTCGGCGAACTTGGCTTCGCCGGCGACGACATGGTTGTTCCGTTTCAGGTCGATGCACTGGATGTGCGCGGCCGCACGGTTCAGCTCGGCCCCCTGCTCGACACGATGCTGTCCCGCCATGATTATCCGGAGCCGGTTGCGCGGCTTCTGGCGGAAATGGTGGTTCTGACGGCGCTGATCGGCACGTCGTTGAAATTCAGCGGCAAATTCACCGCCCAGACCAAGAGCGATGGTCCGGTCGATCTGCTGGTCGCCGATTTCTCCACACCGGATGCGCTGCGTGCCTATGCCCGCTATGATGACGAAAAGCTGGCGGCGGCCGTTGCAGCGGATGAAACCGCGCCCGAGCAGCTGCTCGGCAAGGGCTTTTTGGCGCTGACCATTGATCAGGGCAATTTCATGCAGCCCTATCAGGGTATTGTCGAACTGGATGGCCGTTCGCTTGATGAGATTGCCACCGGCTATTTCCGTCAGTCGGAGCAGATCCCGACCACGGTCAAGCTCGGTGTCGCCAAGCTTTTCGCCCGCGAGGGTGATCAGACCAGGGAGACCTGGCGTGCCGGCGGGCTTGTCGCCCAGTTTCTGCCGGAAGAGCCGGAACGGATGCGCCAGCCTGATCTGCATGGCGGTGACGGCGATGACGGACAGTTCTCGCATGAACCCGACGATGCATGGACGGAAGCCAGCACGCTGGTCGAAACCATTGATGTCGATGAACTGACCGACCCGGCCGTGGGGGCCGAACGGCTGCTTTACCGGCTGTTTCACGAGCGCGGCGTGACGGTTTACCCGGCGCAGGCCGTTTATGATCGCTGCAGCTGCTCGCGCGGGCGCATTCTTGATGTCCTGAAGGGCTTTTCGGCCGAGGAGATCACAGAAAGCACCACTGATGGCAAAGTCACAGTGACCTGTGAGTTCTGCTCGACCAGCTATGAATACACGCCCGAGGAGATCGTGAACGCGATCAAGGCCTGAGATCGAACCCGACGGTTTGATTATAGTTGAATTGCATCGCCGCGCTCAGTATGTCTGATATCAACATGGGTACGGACATAAGGAGCGCGGCGCTTGTCTTTCAAGAAACATGGCGTTCACGGATTGGGAGCCGAGGGCTTTTGTGCGCTCAGGCGTTCCAGGCGTCATGCGGCCGGTGAAGATCCGGTCAAGCGCGCGCAGATCCTGAAAGGGGCGCAGCAGGTCTTTCTCCGCGTTGGTTTCGACGCTGCCAGCATGAATGACATCACCCGGGAGGCAGGTGTCTCCAAGGGCACCATCTATGTCTATTTTGAAAACAAGGAAATCCTGTTCCGCACCATGATCCTGGAGCGGAAACAGCAGATCTTTGCCGATCTGCGGACCGCGCTTGAGACTGAAGGCGATACGGAAACCATTCTGCACCGCTTTGCCGTGTCGCTGGCCGAGGGGCTGACACGTGATGACACGATCCGCGCCATGCGGATTGCCATTGGTGTCGCCGATCGTTTTCCGCATCTGGTGCGTGCCTTTTTCGGCGATACGCCGGACAATCTGATTGTCTCGCTTTCCGCCTATATCCGGGTCCGCATTGATGCCGGCGATCTCGAGATTGATGATGTCGACATTGCCGCCAAACAGTTCCTTGAACTCTGCAGCGGTCATATGTGGAAGATGCGGCTGTTCGGTCTGATGGAGGAAGAGCCGCCAGCCTGCGAGATCAACGCCATGGCGACGCGGGCTGTTCATATGTTCATGAGCTGCTACGGCGCCCGCCGTCCTCGCTGAGAGGCGGGTTTTCATGCCAGGCTTCCGTCAGTGACCGCCGCCGCTGGCGCCAGCTTCGGGTTTGCGCACGAAGATGATGCAGACGGTGAGAATGACGAACAGCACCGTCAGCGACGTGAAGACATCGATGAAAGCCAGAAGCCAGGCCTGCTGCGATACGGTTTCGTAAAGTTTGTAGATCGCGGCCAACTCGCCGTTCAGCCCATAGGCATCATAATTGTTCTGAAGCGTCGCCAGCCATTCCTTGGTTGCCGGCAGGGCAGCGTTCACGCTCTCGGCCAGACGGTCATAATGGAAGTCATCGCGGCTGGTCAGCATGGTGTTGATCAGCGCCAGACCAACGGCGCCGCCGAGATTGCGCGTCAGATTGAACAGGCCGGAAGCGTTTTTCACCTCCGATGGCTTTAGTGTGCCGAGCGCGATATTGGACACCGGCACCATGCACAGCATCAGCGCCATGCCGCGCCAGACCTGCGGCCAGAACAGTTCGTAATAATCCCAGTCGGCGGTGATATGCATCATCTGCCAGGTGGAGAAGGCAAACATGCCGAGCCCCACGGCCATGATGGCCCGGGCATCGAATTTCTGTGTCAGGATCCCGACAAAGGGCGCTGTCAGCATCATCGCAATGCCGGAGACGAACATGGTCTCGCCGATCATCAGCGCGTCATAGCCGCGAATGCGGGCCATATAGAGCGGGAAGAGATAGACGAGGCCATAAAGGCCGATGCCGATGGAAAACGAGAAGATCGAGCCGATGGCAAAGTTGATATTACCGAAGGCCTTGAGATCGACCACCGGAAATTTCGCCGTGAAGGCACGGATGAAGAAGAACACGCCGCCAATCGACATGGCGAGAAAGGCGTAGATGATTTCTTCGCTCTGGAACCAGTTCTTGGTATTGCCTTCCTCGAGGAAATATTCGAGCGAGCCGAGAAAGACCGCCATGGCGATCATGCCCCACCAGTCGAAGCGCTTCATCAGCGAGAATTCCGGCTTGTCGAAATCGATCAGCATCCAAGAGAAGATGGTGACGAGAATGCCGGGGACGACATTGATAAGGAACAGCCAGTGCCAGGACATGGCATCGACCAGATAGCCGCCGACCGTAGGCCCGATTGTCGGCGCCAGCGTTGCCACAAGGCCGACGATCGGGATGACTGCGGCGCGCTGGCGTTCAGGAAAGGCGGTGAAGGCGACCGAGAAGACTGCAGGCACCATGCCGCCGGACATGAAACCCTGCAGCGCGCGGTAGATGATCATCTGGTCGATATTGGTGGCGGTGGCGCATAGCGCCGAGCAGAGCGTGAAGGCGGCGGCGGAGACAGAAAAGATGATGCGGGTTGAAAAAATCCGGCCAAGCACACCCGATAGCGGGATCATGATCACTTCGGCGATCAGATAGGAGGTCTGCACCCAGGCGATCTGATCGGCACTGGCCGAAATGCCAGCCTGGATATCGGTCAGCGCCGAGGCGACGATCTGGATATCGAGGATCGCCATGAACATGCCGAAGGCCATGACGATAAAGGCCACGATACTGCGTGCGGTGACCTTGGGCTCGTCAGCCGGTGGCGCGCTGCCATCCATCGTCGCTGTATCTGCCATGATCTGCTCTTCCAGTTCAGCTGGTGGCCTGCGGTTGGGGGGACGGAATTTTTACGGCCGGGTGATCAGCGTCCGGCCGTTTCTCCAAGCGTGCCATGGGGCGCGGTGCGGCTGTCGGCTTCGACGATCACCGAAAGGCCAGCCTTCAGGAAGTCGCTATCGAGCACATCATCGGGAATGGAAATGCGGACCGGAATGCGCTGAACCACCTTGGTGAAGTTGCCCGTGGCATTTTGCGGCGGCAGAAGCGCGAATACGGAGCCGGTTGCCGGCGACAGGCTTTCCACCGTGCCGGTGAAATCATGTTCTGAGAAGGCATCGACCTTGACCTTCACCTTGGCGCCGATGCCGAGCTTGTCGATCTCGGTTTCCTTGAAATTGGCGACGATATAGAGCTGGTGGGTCGGTACCAGCGAGCCGAGGCGCGAGCCAGAGGAAACGAGGTCGCCGAGCTGAATGCTCTTGTTGCCGAACACGCCATCAAAGGGCGCGCGGATTTCGGTGAAGCCCAGATTGCGCTTGGCGAGATCAACGGCAAGCTGCAGCTCCTTCAGGGCGGCCTGCTGTTGGGCAAGCTGCGCCTGATAGGTGTTGATGCTGGCCTTGGCCACGGCCACGGCGGCATTGGCGGCGTCGACATTGGCTTTCAGCTGATCGAGGGCAGAGCGGGCATTGTCAAAGGCAGCAACGGTTGCCGCGCCCTTTTCCTTCAGCGTCGTCGCGCGGGTCAGCGCGGTCTTGGCATTGTCGATCTGCGGATCGAGTGCATTGCGATTGGCCTCAGCCTGCTGCAGCGTCGCCTTGGCACCTTCGATCTGTGCCTGGGTCGCCTGCATGGCGACCTGCTGTGCCGTCAGCTGTGCTTCCGCCTGGGACAGCGCGTTCTTGTAATCACCTTCGTCAATCTTCACCAGAAGGTCGCCCTTCTTGACCTCTTGATTGTTTGTGACCGGAACCTCGACGACATAGCCGGCGACCTTCGGCGCCATGACCGCAATATCGCCCTCGATAAAGGCGTCATCGGTGGAAACGATGAAACGGCCATTGGTCCACCAGTTCCAGCCAAACCAGGCAGCACCACCGACAAGGACAAGGCCGATCACTGCGAAGATGACCTTTCGCATGCCGCCGCCCTTGGCTTCCGTCTTCATGTCTTCGTCATTGCCGGCAGGATTGTCCATGATGCGAGGTCTTTCCGGAGTGCGGCCGCCTGGGCGGATCAAAAAATCGGTATGGTGGAATCCATTTCGAACCGTTGGGTTCGATTAGCTCTGCCTGCTATCGCGCGCCTTTGCAGATGTGTCAAGTCACCTGACCAAATTCACTTGCATGGTACATATGCATTGCGCTCGTGGCTGACAGAAAGCAGCCGGACCGGCACGTGCCGCCGCTTCAGCCCTGCGGCGTTGCCAATACGGGCCGAGAACCCCCGGTTTTAGCCGCTTTTCAGGCCTTGGCCTTGACGTTGACGGTTGAATGTGGCCTAAGGCTGGCCAGTGAAACTCCGCAAAATTGCGCGGTGAAAACCGAGGCGTGGAGCTTTTCGACAGCAACCAGAAACCGCACGGCCGGGCTGAATTCGAGAACCGCCAGACATGGCGGGTCAGAGCCTGACCGGAAGCATGGACAGATCCAAGATGAGTGAAACCGGCCCACGCCTGCGCATTGCGCCATCGCCCACCGGCGAACCGCATGTCGGCACAGCCTATACGGCGCTTTTCAACTACCTCTTCGCCAAGAAGACGGGAGGCACCTTTATCCTGCGTATCGAGGATACGGACGCAACGCGTTCGACCCCGGAATTTGAGGAAAAAGTGCTGGAAGCGCTTAAATGGTGCGGGCTGGAATGGGCGGAAGGCCCGGATGTCGGCGGGCCTTATGGTCCCTACCGTCAGTCTGATCGCAAGGATATCTACAGGCCCTTCGTCGACAAGCTGGTCGAAAACGGCCACGCCTTTACCTGCTTCTGCACGCCCGAGCGGCTGGAGCTGATGCGCGCCGGTCAGCGCGCCGAAGGCAAGGCGCCGAAATATGACGGGCTTTGCATGCATCTCAAAGCCGAGGAGGTGAAGGCCCGTATCGATGCCGGGGAACCGCATGTCGTACGCATGAAGGTGCCCACCGAAGGATCGTGCAAGTTTACCGATGGCGTTTATGGTGATGTCGAAATCCCGTGGGATGCCGTCGACATGCAGGTTCTGCTGAAGGCAGATGGCATGCCGACCTACCACATGGCCAATGTGGTGGACGATCATCTGATGAAGATCACCCATGTGGCGCGCGGCGAGGAATGGCTGGCCTCGGTGCCGAAACATATCCTGATCTATCAGTATCTCGGGCTTGAGCCGCCGACCTTCTTCCATCTGCCGCTGATGAAGAACCCCGACCGCACCAAGCTGTCGAAGCGCAAGAACCCGACCTCGATTTCCTATTATTCGGCGCTTGGCTATCTGCCGGAAGCGCTGATGAACTTCCTTGGCCTGTTCTTCATCCAGATCTCCGAAGGTGAGGAGCTGATGGATATGGCTGAGCTGATCGAGAAGTTTGATGCCGACAATCTCAACAAGTCCGGCGCCGTTTTCGATACGCAGAAGCTGGACTGGCTGAATGGCCGCTGGCTGCGCGAAAAGCTTTCGGAAGAAGATTTCATCCTCCGCGTTGCCCGCTGGGCGGCGGAAAATGAGCGGATGAAAAAGGGGCTGACCCTGTCGCAGAGCCGCATTTCCAAGCTGGGCGAACTGCCGTCGCTGATGGGCTTTCTGCTGCAGTCGGATCTGGTGCCCTCAGAAGCTGCTTTTGCCGGCATCAAGAAGACCAATCCGGAAGAAATTCTCGAGATCCTTCAAACCGTTCAGCCAGCGCTTGAAAAGCTGATCGAGTGGAATATGGACAATGTCGAAGCCTGCCTGCGCCAGGTCGCCGATGATATGGGCAAGAAGCTGAGAACGGTGGTCGCACCGCTGTTTGTCGCCATGTCGGGTACATCGCGCTCGCTGCCGCTTTTCGACAGTATGGAAATTCTCGGACGCGCCGTGGTTCGCCAGCGGCTGAAGGTTGCCGAACAGGTCGTGGCTGGCATGGTTGCCGCCAAGGCGGAGAAGTAAGATGAGTGACAAGACAGATACAGCCGCCCTTTCCTCCGATGCGACGGAAGTGCGCGCCCAGAAGCTGGCATTGCTGCGCGAGAAGATCGGCGATGTTTATCCGGCCCATTTCCACCGCACGATCACCAATCAGGAACTGGCGGAAAAATATGCCGATCTCGCCGATGACACCGAGACCGAAGACGTCGTCACCGTCGCCGGCCGGGTTCATTCGATGCGCAATTCCGGCATGTTCATCGACCTGCGCGATGCGTCGGGCAAGATCCAGATCTTCTGCCACAAGGATGTAACGCCGGAAGAGGTCCGCGATCTGCTGCCGCTGATCGATCTGGCCGATATTATCGGCGTGACCGGCGTGGTGCGCCGCACCAAGCGCGGCGAGCTGACCATCAACGCCCGTGAGATCACCATGCTCACCAAGGCGCTTCTGCCGATGCCGGAGAAGTATCACGGTCTGTCAGACATCGAGACGCGCTATCGCAAGCGCTACCTCGACATCATGAGCAATGAGGAATCGAAGCTGCGCTTCGTCCAGCGCTCGCAGATCATTTCCGGCATTCGGCGGTTCCTCGAAGGCGAGGGCTTCATGGAAGTCGAAACGCCGATGCTGCAGTCGATCTATGGCGGGGCGACGGCTGACCCGTTCAAGACGCATCACAATGCGCTTGATATCGACATGTATCTGCGCATCGCGCCGGAGCTTTATCTGAAGCGTGTTCTGGTGTCGGGGCTCACCGACAAGGTGTTCGAGGTCAATCGCAACTTCCGCAATGAAGGCGTTTCGACCCGGCACAATCCCGAATTCACGATGATGGAATGCTACTGGGCCTATGCCGATTACGAGGACATGATGGGCATTGTCGAACGCATGTTCGAAACGCTGGCCATCACGCTTTATGGCAAGACCGATCTCGAATTCACCGACAAGGTGATCGATTTCAAGGGGCCGTTCCGCCGCGTGCCGATGCCGGATGCCGTGAAAGAGGTCACGGGCATCGATTTCCTTGCGATCAAGACCGATGAAGAGGCCCGCGCCGCCGCCAAGGCTGCCGGTTTTGAGGTCGAGAAGGACTGGACCTGGGGTGAATGCCTTTCCTTCATCTTCGAAGAGAAGGTGGAATCGACGCTGATCCAGCCGTCACATGTCACCCATTTCCCGAAGGATATCTCGCCCTTCGCCAAGGAAGTGCCGGGCGAGCCGCGTCTGGTCGAGCGTTTCGAGACCTATGTCAATGGCTGGGAACTGGGCAACGCCTTTTCCGAGCTCAACGACCCGGTCGAACAGCGCCGCCGCATGGTCGAGCAGCTGGAACAGGCCCATGCCCGCGGCGAGCTTGAAAAGCAGCTGGATGATGACTTCCTCGACGCCATGGATCACGGCATGCCGCCGGCCGGTGGCCTCGGCATTGGCGTCGACCGCCTGATCATGCTTTTGACCAATGGTCCGTCGATCCGCGATGTCATCCTGTTCCCGGCGCGGCGCCAGAAGGACTGACGGCGGCGATATCGGTAGAGAATTTAGGAACCCCGGACGGGAGATCGTACGGGGTTTTTCATGCCGTTTGAAGCGATCTCACGCCATGCCGCCATTGACGCGCAGGACCTGACCGGAGACGTAGCGGCTTTCTTCCGAGACGAGAAAGGCGACGACGTCGGCGATATCGGCGGGCTCACCAAAGCGGCCGGCGGGGATCATTGCAGTCAGGCGGGCGAGCAGCTCCTCGCTCTTGCCTTCGAGGAAAAGATCGGTCGCGACCGGGCCGGGGGCGACGGCATTGACGGTGATGCCGCGTGGGGCAAGTTCCTTGGCTGCGATATGGGTCAGCGTTTCCACCGCCGCCTTGGTGGCGGCGTAGACACCGTAGTTCGGCAGTTTGGTGCCGACAACGCTGGTGGAGAAATTGATGATCCGGCCACCGTCGTTCAGACGGTTGGCTGCTTCGCGGATACCGCGGAAAGTGCCGCCGAGATTGATCGAGACCTCGCGCTCATAGGTCGCGTCATCGAAATCCTTCAGCGGTGAGAGCAGCAATACGCCGCCATTATTGATCAGGATATCGGCTTTGCCGAAATGGTTTTCCGCTGCGTCAAACAAAGTCCTGATGCCGTCCGTTGCGGCAATATCGGCTTGCACCGCGACCGCCCGGCCGCCCGAGGCTTCGATATCGGCGACAACAGCTCTGGCCGGGCCTTCGCTTGAAGCATAGTTGACGATGATGTTCATGCCGCCGCGGCCGAGCCTGCGGGCGATTTCCGCGCCAATGCCGCGCGATGCGCCGGTGATGATCGCTGTCTTTGCTGTTGTGGTCATGTCGTGGTCCTTTCGTTCGCTGCGAAAATAGGCCGTTTTCAATGACAAACAATCTTTCGATATTTGACATCATAATTCGCATGTGCTGAACAATGACTATGGACCGTCTTGATCGCATGCAGCTATTTATCCGGGTTGTGGAACGGGGCAGCTTTTCCGCCGCCGCCCATGATCTCGGCCTTGCCCGTTCGACTGCGACAGAGGCGATCAAGGCGCTGGAGGCTGGTCTCGGTGTCCGGCTTCTGGAGCGCACCACGCGCCATGTCACCACCACGCTGGACGGGCGCGCCTTTTATCAGCGTTGCCTTTCAATCCTTGCCGAGATCGAAGACGCGGAGAACGCCTTTCGCGACCGCACTCCGCGCGGGCTGCTCAGGATCGAGGCGCATCCGCTTTTGACACAGACCTTCATTCTGCCGGGCCTGCCGGAATTTCTTGCCCGTTATCCGGGGCTTTCCATTCATTTCGGTCAGGGCGACCGCTATGTCGATCTGGTGCGCGAAGGGGTGGATCTGGCGATCCGCGCCGGTGAACTGGATGATAGCGGGCTGATTGCCCGAAGGCTCGGTGCGCTGTCGGAAATCACCTGTGCAAGCCCTGCCTATCTTGATGCGCATGGCAGACCGGAGCGGATAGAAGACCTTGAGGGGCATCTCGCTGTCGGCTTCGTGTCTTCGCGCAGCGGCGAAGTGATGCCGCTGGAATTTTCCACTGGCGGCAGGACACATTTCCTGCGGCTTGCAACACGGGTGACGGCCAATAATTCCGACACGATGGCGGAGCTTGCCCGGCTTGGTTTCGGCCTGGTTCAGGCGCCGCGCTATCGTTTCGATGACGATCTGGCGACGGGGCGGCTGGTGGAGGTTCTGCCGGATTTCCCGCCGCCGCCGACGCCGCTGACAGCGGTCTACCCGCAGAACCGGCAGATGACACCGCGGTTGCGGGTGTTTCTCGACTGGCTGGCCACGGTGCTGGCGAAAGCGGATATCTGACAGCGTCTGCCGTGGGGGAGCGGCCGCCCCGTGTCAGAACGGAACGGCCAATGCCGGATCAGAATTCCGGCCAGTTGGTCGTCGGGCCGCGCCAGTCCTCATAGGCTTTGGCGAGCGCCATGACGGTCAGGTCGTCAAAGCGGGGGGCGACGATCTGCAGGCCGATCGGCATGCCGCTTTTTGAAAAGCCGCAATTGATTGAAGCGGCCGGCTGTTCGCCCATGTTCCACGGCATGGTGAAGGCAATATGCTCGAAGGGCTTTTGCGGATCATTGGTGGGCGAGGCCCAGTCGGCCGGGTAGGAGACATTCGGGTTGACCGGCGACAGCACCACATCGACCGTCTGGAACACGGCGGCGCAAGCGGTGCGCATGGCCATGGTGGCATCAAAGCCCTTGACCACCTCCACCGGATCGGCGTCACCGCCGGTTTTAGCCCATTCAAAAATATAGGGCAGGATTGTCTTGCGCTTTTCCGGTGTCAGTTTCAGCATCGAGCCCCAGAAACGGGCGCGCCAGAACACATCCAGCCCGTCCAGCCATTCACGCGTCAGTACGGCAGGAATTTCCACCACTTCGGCGCCCTCGGCCTCGAAGCGCTTCGCCGCGGCAATCACCGCTTCCTTGACTTCCGGCTCGGCATCAATGCCGCATCCGGCATCCAGCATCAGGCCGATCTTGAGACCCTTCACATTGGCGGGTGCGATATTCCAGTCGAGATTTTCATATTTCACCGAGGTCGCATCGCGCCAGTCCGGTTTGGTGATGGTCGGCATCACCATGACGGCATCATCGACGGTGCGGGTCATCGGCCCGGCGCAGCGGCCAGTATAATAGGGATCGATCGGAATGCGCCCGAGCGTCGGCTTGAAGCCGAAAAGCCCGGTCCAGCCTGCGGGTAGGCGCACTGAGCCGCCAATGTCCGTGCCGATATGCAAAGGGCCGAAACCGGCTGCTCCCGCAGCTGCAGCACCGGCTGAGGAACCGCCCGGATTTTGCGTCAGATCCCAGGGATTGCGGCTCAAATGGTGGAAGGTCGAAAGGCCGGACGACAGCATGCCGTAATCGGGACAGGTGGTCTTGGCGAAGATGATCGCGCCGTCTTCCTTCAGGCGGGCGGCGGTCGGGGCATCCTCTTCGGCAGGTGTCATGTCGGATGCGGCAGTTCCCATGGGGATCGGGTCGCCCTTGGTGGCGATCAGTTCCTTGACCGTGACGGGAACACCGTCGAGCGGGCCGATGGTCTCGCCATTGTGCCAGCGTTTCGTCGCGGCTTCGGCTGCCTTCAGCGCTTCTTCCGGCTTAAAGGCATAGAGTGCGCAGACCTTCGGTTCGATGCGTTCGACGCGGGCAATCAGCCAGCGCATATAGTCGGTCGGGCTCGTCTCGCCGCTCTTGTATGCATCAAGAAGCGCGCGCGTATTCAGGTCTGAAAAATCGGTCATATCGGAAATTCTTGTTTTCGGGGGCAATGATCAGGTGAGGGGCAGAAAGGCTTGCTCACGACGGCGGCGGCTCGCCCGCCGCGCGTTTCTTGCGGCCGATCTCACGCAGGGTCGGTTCGGCCGAAAGCAGTTTTTTCGTATAGGCCTCGCGCGGATTGTCGAGCACATCGCGCACCTGGCCATATTCCACCAGCTTTCCGGCCTGCATCACCGCAACGCGGTCGCAGATCTCGTCGACAACGCCGATATTATGGGTGATGAACAGGACCGAAATGCCGTGGGTCTTGCGCATGTCGAGGATCAGTTTCAGGATCTGCGCCTGCACGGTGAGGTCAAGCGCAGAGGTTGCCTCGTCGGCGACCAGCAGCTTCGGCCTGGTGATCAGCGCCCGGGCGATGGCAATGCGCTGGCGCTGGCCACCGGAAAACTCATGCGGGTATTTGTCCATATCGGCAGCGGCCAGGCCGACTTCTTCGAGAAGCTTGCCGACGCGTTCGCGCCTTGCCTTGCCGGTAGGTGCGTTCTTTTCCAGATAGAGCGGTTCGGCGATGATCCGGCCGACCCGGTGGCGCGGATCAAGCGAGCCATAGGGATCCTGGAACACCATCTGGAAATTTGCGCGCATGCGGCGCAGCTTCTCCGCCGGAAGCGCAAACAGGTCCTCGCCATTTAACAGCACATTGCCGGCGGTCGGCCTGTCAAGCGCCATGACGATGCGTGCCAGTGTCGATTTGCCGGAGCCGGATTCACCGACAATACCGAGGATCTGGCCTTCTTCAAGGCTGAGCGAGACATTGTCGACCGCCTTGACGATACCGTTGCCGAGGCCGAATTCGCGGGTCAGATTGTGGATTTCGAGCAGCTTGATCATGCACCGTCTCCTTGCCCTTCGGTGAGGAAGCCGGCACGCGCCCGGCGCGGCAGGGCGGACAACAATTTGCGGGTATAATCATGACCCGGCTGACGCAGCACCCGTTCGGTTTCGCCCTGTTCCATCTCATTGCCGCGATACATGACCAGCGTGCGGTCGGCGATGCGGGCGATCACGCCGAGATCGTGTGAAATCAGGATCAGCGCAATCCCAAGCTCGGTGACGAGATCATCGAGAATGTCGAGGATTTCTGCCTGTACCGTCACGTCGAGTGCGGTTGTCGGCTCATCGGCAATCAGCAGGTCGGGTTTCAGCGCCAGTGCGATGGCGATGCCGACGCGCTGGCGCTGGCCACCCGACATTTCATGCGGGTAGGAATTGATCCGCCGCTTCGCCTCGGGGATCTGCACCATGTCCAAGAGCCTGAGCGCTTCGGCCTGCGCTTCGGATGCCGAAATCGCCTTGTGCAGCCTCAGCCCCTCGGCAATCTGGGTGCCGACCTTCATCGCCGGGTTCAGCGCCGTCATCGGCTCCTGAAAGATCATGCCGATCTTCGAGCCGCGCAGACGGCAGAGCTGCTTCTCGGAGCATTTCAGCAGATCCTCGCCGTTGAACAGGATCTCGCCGGTGGCGGTTGCCGTCTTCGGCAGAAGGCCGATCGTGGCAAGCGACAGCACCGATTTGCCGGAGCCGGATTCCCCGACAATGCCGAGTGTCTGGCCCTTGTCGAGGGCAAGCGAGATGCCGTGAACGACTTCGGTTGCCGGGCCGCTCTGGTTCCTGAAGGCGACCTTCAGATTGTTGATTTCAAGCATCATGTCGCCTGCCTCCGTCGCGGGTCCGTCAGATCACGCAGGCCGTCGCCCAGAAGGTTGAGGCCGAGCACGGCGATGCAGATGGCAAGGCCAGGCGCCAGCACCATATGCGGTGCGATCGAGAGATAGGTCTGGGCATCGGCCAGCATCCGGCCCCAGGAGGGGGTCGGCGGGGCGACGCCAAGGCCGAGGAAGGAGAGGCCAGCCTCGGTCAGAATGCCGAGACCGGTCTGGATTGCCACCTGCACGATAATCTGAGCGGCAATATTCGGGATTACATGTTCAAGCGTGATCCGCGTCTGGCCCTTGCCAGCCATGCGGGCGGCAAGGATGTAGTCGCGTGCCCAGATCTGCAGTGCAGCACCACGGGTGATGCGGGCAAAGACCGGGATCATGAACAACGCGATGGCGATGATGGTGGTGACCGGGCCGCCGCCGAGGATGGCCGCCAGAAGAATGGCGGACAGAACGGGCGGGAAGGCGAACAGCACATCATTGACGCGCATGATCAGCGCCTCGAATTTGCCGCGCCGCGCCGCAGCCGTGACACCAAGCGCGGTGCCGATCGAGCCGCCGATGAAGATCGCCGAAAAGGCAATGCCGAGCGAGGTCCATGCACCGGCCATGATCATCGAAGCCTCGTCGCGGCCGAAATGATCGGCGCCGAGAAGACCGCCGGGGCCAGGGCCTTTCAGCCGGTTGACGATATTGATTGCGGTCGGGTCCACCGGCGTCCAGAAACGGCTGGTGATCGCGGCGATGACGAGCAGAGCGGTGATGATGCCGCCGATGATGAGAGACCAGGGAATACGCTTCATTTGCGGGTCCTCAGGCGCGGATCCAGCACTGTGTAAAGCGCATCGACGAGAAAATTGATGCCCATGACGATGGCAGCGAAGAACAGAACTACATTCTGGATCACCACCAGATCGCGCTGGGCGAGTGCCTGATAGGCAAGAGTTCCCATGCCGGGCAGGGTGAAGACGTTTTCAACCAGAACGGCGCCGGCAATCAGCACCGAGATCTGCATGCCGAGCATGGTAACGACCGGGATCAGCGCATTGGGTACGACATGGCGCCACAGCGCATGCGACGGCGTCGCCCCCTTGGCGCGGGCGGTGCGGACGAAATCCTCGTTGGTGATCTCGATCACCGCAGCGCGGGTAACCCGGGTCAGAACCGCGGCCTGGGGAATGGCAAGTGCGACAGATGGCAGGATCAGCGCCTTCAGTGCCGGCCAGAACCCGGCCTCCCAGCCGGGGAAACCACCGGCAGGCAGAAAGCCGAAGGTCAGGGCGATGCCGAGGATCAGCAACAGGCCGATCCAGAAATTGGGAACGGCAATACCGATCTGGGCAAAGAGCGAGGCGAACATATCGACGATGCCACCCGGGCGGGACGCGGCAATCACGCCAAGCGGCAGCGAGATCGCCACGGAGAGCACGACGGCAAGGCCGGTCAGCGGCAGGGTCACCGTCAGTCGTTCGGCGATCAGATGGGCGACAGACGTGTGATAGGTATAGCTGTCGCCGAGATTGCCGTGGAGGATGCCGGACAGCCATTCGACATAGCGGACCAGAAAAGGCTGATCGAGGCCAAGCTGGGTGCGAAGGGCTGCCAGCGTGTCAGGTGCCGCGGATGTTCCGAGCATGATTTCCGCCGGATCGCCCGGAACGGCCTCCATGATCAGAAAAATGACAAAGGAAATCACCAGCAGGGTGAGAATCAGCCCTGCAAGCGATCTGGCGATATGCTGCATCGGTCGAGAGTTCCTTGCGGGTGCGTTCCCGCTCTGATCAGGCAAAATAACAATGTGCCTGCGCTTGTTTCAGCCCAGCCTGCGCCAAAAGCAGTGCTTCGGACCGGCATGCCGCCCGCATCAGAACATGGTTTCGATGCGGGCGGCCTGATCATGGTCTATTCGCTCCAGTAGACGCCGGTCACGTCGTTGGAGGGCACCGGTTCATTGACCCACAGGCCGTTGAGGCCAGCCTTCCAGACGCCGATCTTCGGCCAGGCATAGAGGAACAGCGCCGGTACGTCATTGGCGAGGATTTCCTCAGCCTTCTGATAGGCGGCAATGCGTTCGTCCTCGGTCGTGGCCGCGGCCACAGAGGCCATGGTCGCGTCGAATTCCGGATTGTTGTAGTTGAAGTAATAGGGGTGACGGCTGTAAATGCCGATATCCAGCGGCTCGGCATGACCGATAATGGTCATGTCGTAATTGGTGTCCTTGAACACGTCCTGAATCCACTTGGCCGGGAATTCCGAACTTTCGATGTTCATCGTCACGCCGATCTGCGCGAAATAGGCCTGCATGATTTCAGCCGCGCGTTCGGCATAGGCCCGGTTCGGCACCTTCATGGTGAAGGTGAAGCCGTTCGGATAGCCGGCTTCTGCCAGAAGGGCCTTGGCCTTGGCCGGGTCATAGGGCAGAACGCCGGTCAGATCTTCATAGCCGGCATCCGACGGCGAGAAATGGCTGCCGATCGGCGTGCCATAGCCGGAATTGGTGGCATCGATGATCGCCTGACGGTCGATCGCCATCATCAGCGCCTGACGCACCTTGACGTCGGAGAAGGGTTTTTCGGCATTGTTCATGCCGGCGACCACTTCCATGCCGGTCGCGCCGATCTCGACGGTGAAATCGGAATTCTTCTTGAACTGATCAACAAGTTCGGGAGCACCGAATTCCGGAATGGCGTCAACACCGCCCGAGGTCAGTGCTGCGGCCTGGGCCTGCGGATCGGCGATGAAGCGGAAGGTCACCTTGTCGAGCTTCGGCGCCTCACCCCAGTAATTCGGGTTCTTGACGAAGGTGACCTCGTTGCCCTTCTTCCAGTCGGAGAATTCGAACGGGCCGGTGCCAACCGGCTTGGTGGTGTTGGTGTCGACGCTGTCGGGCGAAACCATCACGGCTGCGGGGAAGCCGAGCCAGTATAAGAGGTCGGCGGACGGGGCGGAGAGATGCAGCACCAGCGTGCTCTCATCCGGGGCATCGGTGCTCTCGATCGCCTTGTAAAGCGCCTTCTGGCCATTGACGCTGTCGGGTGCAATGATGCGGTCGATGGTGAACTTGGCGGTATCGGCATTGAAGGCCGAACCGTCCTGGAAGGTCACGCCATCGCGCAGATGGAAGGTATAGGTCAGGCCATCGTCGGAAATGTCCCAGCTGGAGGCGAGTTCCGGCTCGATCTTGCCTTCCTCGTCAACCTTGACCAGACCTTCAAACAGGTTCTGCCAGACCACCTGACCGATGGCGACGGGGGACGCAATGGTCGGATCGAGACCCGAGGGTTCAATGCTCATGCCGAGAACGAGATCGGTGCGCGCTTCGGCAAAGGCAGTACCGGCGGTCGCAAGGCCGATCAGGGCGGTCGCTGCCAAAAGCGAACGGAAATGACGTGTCATGAAAACGGGGCCTCTTCTGGATGGTTATTTGAGAAGACTGATTATCATTATTTTTTTATAGCTTGCCCGAGGGGCTAGTGTAAACGCAATGCCTATTATGGTCGCACAGTGCAACGAAAACCGTTGCACTCATACTGTTGGTTCTCAAAGCTCCGCCGTCACCCGTCTGGCTTGCGCCGGCAAAAATTCCTCGAGAAATTCCGCCAGTCTGGCGGCCGCAAAGCTGGGCGCGGTGCTTTTCGCCCGGCCAAGCTGCAGGTCGGAGGCAATTTCCGCCTGCTTGGCAAAGGGGATGGCGACCAGCTCACCGGCACGGATTTCACGCATTACCGTCATGGCCGGCAGGATCAGGATGGCGGCACCCGAGCGCGCCAGTTCCTTTTGCAGTTCCAGCGACGAGGTGGTGAAGGCAATTTCAACAGGCTCAAGCCCCGCAGCACGCTGGCGGTGGTCAAAGGCGCGGCGGATGCCGAAAGAGCGGTCTGGCATGGCGATCGGATGGGCGCGGATCGCTTCCAGCGGTATTTCGGTGAGATTGGCGATCGGATGGTCCGGCGCCATCACCGGAACATGCAGCACCGGCAGGCGGAAGCGGATATCCATCTGCGCTTCGGGGGGCGTGAACATGGTCACGGCCATATCGGTCTGGCCGCCGGTGACGGCATTGAGCGCTGCCTGGGCGGAGGAGACGGTAACCTCGATCCTGACGGCGGGATACTGGGCGTAAAACCGCGCCAGCGCTGGCGCCAGAATGGCGTTGATCGCTGCACCATTGACGTGAATGGAAACGCGCCCGCGCTTCAGCCCGCGCAGATCATCGATCACCTGACGGGCGGTTTCGAGATCGCGCATCACCCCGCGCGAACGGGCGGCCAGAAGTTCGCCCGCCGCCGTCAGCATGATCCCGCGCGCACCGCGCTCGACCAGCGGCGCGCCGAAATAATATTCGAGATTTTCGAGCTGGCGGCTGATGGCGGTCGGCGAGACGCCGAGCGTTTCAGCGGCCTGACGGATCGAGCGCGAGCGAACCAGCTCGTTGAAATAGGTAATCGCCTGTAGCTGCAAGCAAATCATCTCCGGGATTTTGTCCCGGCATCAAATCGCGCATTGCCGCCAGAGGCAAGCCCCTGGCGTGATCCAGCCGCTCAACCTTCAAGCGCGCGGCGCAGATTGCCTCTTACTTCTGCAATCAGCGCTTCGGCCGCCGCGCTGGAAAGCGACTTTTTCAGCATCACGGTTGCGATCTTGATGGAATAGTCACAGGCTTCCAGTGCGGTTGCCGCAGTGGCGATATCGGTCCCGGCCAGTTCCGCCACCATTTCGCGGGCGCGCTGGTAGAGCTTGGCATTGGTCGGCTTCATTTCCACCATGCGGCCGCGATAGACATAGCCGAGCTTGATCATCACCGCCGTGGAAAGTGTCGTCAGCGCCACTTTCTGGGCGGTTCCGGCCTTCATGCGCGTTGAGCCGGCAACAAATTCCGCACCGGTTTCCAGGAGGATCGGAAAATCGGCATGTTCGGCAACCGCGCCGCCGGGGTTGTTGTATAGCGCAACGGTGGCAGCGCCGGTCTTTCGGCCGTGGGCAAGGGCGGAAGCGACATAGGGCGTGTTGCCGCTGGCGGCGATGCCAATCACCACATCCTTCTCCGTAAGACCCGCCGCATCGAGATCGGCGACGGCTGCCGCGCGATCATCTTCTGCGCCTTCCCGGGCAATGATAAAGGCGTCGCTTCCGCCTGCCATCAGGGCAAAGGCCCGCTCGCGCGGAAAATTATAGGTCGGCGGCAGTTCGGCGGCATCAAGCGTTGCCAGGCGGCCGGAGGTGCCGGCGCCGAGATAGATCATCCGCCCGCCATCTTCCAGGCGACCGGCAATGGCCTCTGCGGCGGCGGCGATCATCTGCTGGGCCTGCTGCACCGCGCCGATGGCGGCATACTGGCTTTCGACAATGCCGGAGACGAGTTCACCGGCGGGCCAGTCATCAATGGTCAGATAACGTTTGGAGGCGGCTTCGGTGGTCGATTTCATGCTTTATCCTGACTAAAATGCTGTCCGGCTTCACCGGCTGAAAAATGGTTGCGGGCAAGGCGGGCGGCGCCTTCGGCCTGATCGAGAACGGGAAACATCGCCTCGCCCTTAAGCTCGGCAAGAATGGTTGCGCCAATGACCGGCGAAAGCGTCAAGACGCCGCCGATAAAGGCAACGGGATGTGTTCCGCCGCGGGCAATCAGAATATTGCCGAGCCGGGCCAGCTCGAAACCGGCCTGCCGCAAAAGCTGATCGGCAAAGCCGTCGCCTTCTTCGGCTGCTTCCGCCACCGCCTTGGCGAGCGCACCGATGCGGCCGCGATCACCGCCATAGACATAGGAACGGGTGTCAGACCAGTCGCTGCCGCCCATTGCGGCGAAAAGCCGGTCGGCAAGGATGGTCATATCGCCGGGAGAACCGTCCTCATCGATCCGGCGATAAAGTGCGCGAAGGGCGGCAAGCGCAATCCACGCGCCGGAACCGCCATCGTCGATCATCGTGCCGCGACCACCGATCCTGAGCAATGTTTCGGCTTCCGTCAGATGCACGGCGATCGAGCCGGTGCCGGCGGAGACGAGATGGCCCTTTCCGGGCGCGAAAACCGCGCGAAAGGCCAGCTCGATATCGTCGCGGGCAAAGATTTTCGCGGGCGCGACCTTGAGCCTTTTTTCGATGATCTCGGCAATATCGGTCTCAGCACGCGGGCCATAACCTGTCATGCCGATGACGAGGCCGGACAGGGGTTCCGGCACGCAAGCGGCAATCGCGTCGACCGTGCGCTCGAAGGCGGCGCGGGCATCGGGGTTGAACATGTGTCCCGTCGCGCCCGGTGCCGTCCCGCGACGGATCACGGCGCCGGCCTGATCGGTGAGGCAAAAACGCGATGCCGTGCCGCCGACATCTGCACCAAGATAGAAAGCACTCATTCCCGCACCCTCAACTGTCCGAGGCAAGTGCACCGGCGAAGCCGCGCGTGATCTCACGCGGATTGGTGATCGCGGTGCCGACGACAACGGCATGCGCACCATAGTCGATCGCCTGTCTGGCAAGCGCCGGCGTGTCGAAACACCCCTCGGCGATGACCGGGATCGCGGTCCGGGCGCAAAGCGCCTCGATCAGGGCGAAATCGGGTTCGCGCACGGCGCGCTTCGTGTAATCGGTATAGCCCGAAAGCGTGGTTGCGACATAGGTCGCGCCTGCCTGTTCGGCAATCAGGCCTTCCTCGACGGTGGAAATGTCGCAGAATACCTCAAGGCCGAGCTGTTCTCTGATATGGCGGATGAGCGCGGCTGGCTTGTCACCGATGCGCGGGCGCGGTGTTGCATCAATGCCGATCACATCAGCCCCGGCTTCGGCCAGCGCGTCGCAGGCCTTTTTCGTCGGCGTGATATAGACCGGCACGCGGTCGTCAAACAGCTTGTCGATGCCGATCACCGGCAGCCCTGCCGCCTTCACCGCCCGGACGTCGTCAACGCCGTTGGCGCGGATCGCACCTGCGCCGCCGTCACGCGCAGCCAGCGCCATGGCGCCCATGAAGACGGGGCCGTGAAGCGGATTGTCCTTGCGGGCCTGACAGGAAACGATCAGGCGTCCTTTCGGCAGGGTGAGGCTCATTTGATTGCTCCGGATGTCATGCCGGAAATGAACTGGCGCGACAGCACGATGTAGAGAATGGTGATCGGAGCGGCGGCGAAGGTGAGGCCGGCGAAGAGCACGCCCCAATTGGTGGTATATTCGCCCATGAAGCCGGTCAGGCCCTGCGGCAGGGTCTTCAGATTGTCGTTCTGCAGGAAGATCAGCGGGAAGAAGAAGTCATTCCAGATCGGCACGAGATTGTTGATGGCGGCGATCACCATGGCGGGCCGGGTGAGCGGCAGCATCACCGACCACATGATCCGTGCTTCCGAAGCGCCATCCATGCGGGCGGCATCCTCCAGCTCGCCGGGCAGCGAGCGGATGAAGCCGGTCATGATGAAGACGGCGGAGGGCAGCCCCATGGCAACATAGATCAGGATCAGCGAGAACTGCGTGTCCAACAGGCCGAGATCGCGCATCAGCACGAAAAGCGGAATGACGGCGAGCTTCAGCGGCAGGGTCAGCCCCGCCAGAAAGAACAGCAGAATGAAGCTCGATCCGGCGAAGGTGTAGCGCGCCAGTGCATAGGCCGCCATGGTGCCGAGGATCAGGATCAGGGCGATTGCCGAACCGGTGATCAGAACCGAGTTGAAGAAGTAGCGGACGAAATTGGTATCGGTCCAGATCGCCACGAAATTGGAAAGATCGGTGAAATCGGGCAGCGAGAAGGGATGCCGGAAGATCTCCATGGTCGGCTTGAAGGCCGAGAAGACCATGATCACGATCGGCGCGATCATGATGAAGGAATTGGCGATCAGGAAGATCTGCAAAAGGCCATCGCGGCCGAAGGTGCGCAAGAGACCGGATTTTTCGGAATAGACGGCTGAGGTCACAGTTCAATCTCCCGGCGGCGCAGGAACAGGGTCATGGCAGTGGCAAAAACCGTGATGAAGATGAAGACGAGAGCGGCAACCGCGCTGCCATGGCCGAAATCGGCGACGCCGGTCGAGGGCCCGCCAAAGGCGAGGCGGTAGAAATAGAGCGCCAGCACATCGGAATGGCCGTAGGGCGAGCCAAGAATGTCTTCCATGATATAGGGCAGTTCGAACCAGTTGAACGAACCGATAAACTGCAGCACGAAGACGATTGTTGCAGCCGGGGCGACCAGCGGCCAGATGATCTTGCGGATCTTGACCCATTCGCTTTCGGTTTCCATCCGCGCGGCATCATAGATTTCGCCGGGAATGCGCTGCATGGCGGCGAGGAAAATCAGTGTCGGGAAGCCGACCCAGTGCCAGGCATTGACGAGAATGAGCGAGGGCAGCGCCGTTTCCGGCTGGCCGAGCCAGGGCTGGGCAAGGGCTGCAAGCCCGACCTGCTTCAAGAGATGGTTGACCAGGCCGAAAACCGGATTGAGGAACAGTTTCCACAGATAGCCGACGATGACGGTCGACAGCACCACCGGCAGGAAGACGGCGATGCGGTGGAACCGGGCCAGCGGGAATTCGCGCCACAGTGCATAGGCCAGGAGAAAGGCCGCGCCGTTCTGGATGATCATCAGCGAAACAAAGACGATCACATTGTTCATGAAGGCGTTGCGGATATCGCTCTTGTAGGGCTCCCGCATGAGAACGTCGGAAAAATTCTGAAAACCCACAAATTCACCGCGGGCCAGGCCGTGCCAGTCATAAAAGGCATAGGCGAGCGCGGAAATGATCGGGTAGGCGACGAAGAGGATCATCACCAGAAGGCCGGGGGCAATGAGGCTGGTGATCCACAGGCCGCGCCGTGTGGGCTTTATGGACGGCATGAACAGGTCTCCGGTTCACAATGAACCGCTTGGCTTGAAGGCGGTCATTTCAGGGTCCGGACCGGCTGAAGCCGGTCCGGGATTGTGGCGATCAGTTCTTCTGGAACGGCGCGTAATAGGTGGCGATACCGTCGGTAACGGCCTTTCCGACGCCCTCCGGTGTTTCATCACCAGCCATCATCTTCTGAACGTTTTCCTGAATGAGCGTCGAACCCGAGGGCTGCTCGAAGCGGAAGTGAACCAGCATCATGTAGGGGATCGACGACTTGTTGAGGTCGGCAACCGCCTGCAGATCGGGATTGTCGAAGGTGACACCCGGAATCGGCGAGATGTTGGAGAGTTCATTGGCGAAGGCCTGACCGAATTCCTTTGAGGCCAGGAAGTTCAGGAACTTCGTTACGGCTTCCTTGTGTTCGGTCTTGGCATTGCCGGCATAACCGCCATCATAGAATACAGCGACGAGGCCTTCATCATCGGCATTGACGGTCGGGGCGGGTGCAACGCCGATCTGAATGTCAGGGTTCAGGCTCTTCATTGCGGCGATTTCATAGGATCCGCCGACAAACATACCGGCCATGCCCGAAGCGAAAAGCTGCTGCGAGGACGGGTAATCCAGACCGACGAAACCGTCAGGGAAATACTGGCCCATATCCTTGATGCGCGTCAGGGCATCGACAAAGCGCGGATCGGTGAAATCGGCCTTGCCGTTGATCATGTCTTCGTAAAAGCCCTTGCCCATGGTCGATGCGCCCATGCCGAAGGTCAGAACCTCGTTCTGCCATGCAGCGGCGGTGCCGTTGGCGAAGGGGAAGATGCCAGCGGCCTTGAGCGCCTCGGCATCGGTCTTGATATCGTCCCAGGTCTTGGGGGCTTCCAGGCCGAGCTGATCGAAAATACCCTTGTTATAGAGCATCATCATGGTCTGGGAGGCGAAAGGCACGGCATAGACGGTCTGGTCGGCGCGCAGCGTTTCGGCCTGAAGGGCGTCCTTGGGGAAATCCTTCAGCGCCGGTACGGCATCGGTCAGCGGCATCAGGTAACCGCCGGAGGCGAGATCCTCAAAAGAGCCGTAGGCGCGTACCATCATGACGTCAGGGCCAGCGTCACCGGCCAGCGCCGTCTTCAGGATCGTGCCGTAGCTGACGGCCTCGACCATACGCAGATTGACGGTGATGTCCGGGTTTTCCTTCTCGAACATGGCGATGAAGTCCTGATACTGGGCGACGTCTTCCGTGCGCCAGCCCCAGAACGAGATTTCTTCGGAAAATGCAGGTGCGGCAATGCCAGCAAAGGCAGCCGCCGCAAGGATAGTCTTGACGAAGGGCTTCATCCGGTTGGTTCCTTTCTTCCGTTCCCCTTTATGCGGTGACGGGCGGCCCGCCTGACATTTGTGTCAGGCGACGCGTTGGCCGCTCGTCTTGTCGAAGACGTGCAGCGCATCAGCGCGCGCCGTCACGGACACGTCTTTATCGGCATCGAAGAATTGGTTCGGCGGCACCCTGATGGTGACCTGCTCGCCGCTTGTCAGCCGGACATAGACGTAAGAATCATCGCCGAGATATTCGGTATAGATCACCTTGCCGGCAAAGCCCTCGCCGTGGCCCGCAACAAGGCCAAGCGCATCGGGCCGTACCCCGATGGTGAGGGCGCCGTCTTTCAGGCCGCCCGGTGCGGCGATCGCGCCGGTGCCTTCAATGCCAAGCTGACCGGCCGAATGGGCGACATCAAGCAGCGACATTTTCGGTGAGCCGATAAAGGTCGCGACAAAGGTGTTGGCCGGTGTTTCAAACAGTTCGCGCGGTGTGCCGACCTGCTCGATATAGCCGTCCTTCATCACCACGATCCGGTCGGCGAGCGTCATCGCCTCGACCTGGTCATGGGTCACATAGATCATCGTGCCGCCGATCTCGCGATGCAGGCGGGCGATCTCCAGCCGCACATCGGCGCGCAAGGCAGCGTCAAGGTTGGACAGCGGCTCGTCGAGCAGAAACACATCCGGCTTGCGGACAACCGCACGGGCGATGGCAACGCGCTGACGCTGGCCGCCCGAAAGCTGGCGCGGCTTGCGCTTCAGATAGTCTTCCAGCCGCAGCATGCGCGCAGCTTCGGCAATACGCGTTTCCACCTCCGCCTTGGAAAGCCCCATCAGCCGGGCGCCGAAGGCCATGTTTTCATAGACATCCATATGCGGATAAAGCGCATAGGACTGAAACACCATGGCCGCACCGCGCTTGGACGGGGCAACATCGTTCATGATCTTCTCATTGATCGACAGCGTGCCATCGGTAATCGGGTCAAGGCCTGCGATCAGGCGCAGAAGGGTCGACTTGCCACAGCCGGACGGGCCGACGAAAATGATCAGCTCGCGATCGCCGATTTCAAGATCGATGCCGTGAAGCACTTCGGTTTCCTTGAAGCGCTTGACGATTCCCTTCAGTGACAGTCGTGCCAAAACAATTCCTCGAAGATACCATTAAAATACCAATTTGATCATTGCCGGTTTTCCAAACCCTGTAAAGAGAGAAATCGTATTCCGTGCGAAATTGACCACGCACAATTCATGGCGCAGTGTTGGCAGGGAAGCTGTCATTCCGGCGGCGATGGTTCCAAGCTCCGGAAATGACTGGAAGTTATGACTTGCCACGTGGTATTATATTGGTGTTAATATTCTCGGGATTGGTAAGTTTCCTGCAGGGCAGAAGGTGTGAGCGGAGACGTTGTGCGTATGAACAGGATCATCCAGCCTCTGGATCTCGTTGGCGAGGGGCCGCTCTATCTGCGCCTGAAACGTGCTCTTTCCGATGCCGTGTCCTCAGGCCGCCTCGACAGCGGTGCGGCACTTCCGCCGGAACGTGATCTGGCTGAGGATGCCGGTGTCAGCCGGGTGACGGTGCGCCGGGCGATTGAGGAACTGACCCAGGAGGGGCTTTTGATGCGCAGGCATGGTTCGGGCACTTTTGTCGCCCGGCCGGTGGAGCGTATCCAGCAGCCGCTATCGCGGTTGACCTCCTTTACCGAGGATATGCTGTCGCGCGGACTGACGCCGCATTCGCGTTGGCTGGAGCGCGGCCTCTATTCGCCGACCACCGAGGAGGTGATGGCGCTTGGCCTGTCACCGGGCAGCCGGGTGGCGCGGTTGACGCGTATTCGCCTCGCCGATGACATGCCGATGGCGATCGAGCGCACCAGCCTGCCGGAGGATATTCTGGCAAACCCCGAAGCGGTCGAGCATTCGCTCTATGAAACGCTGTCTGCGCGCGGTGTCCGGCCGGTGCGCGCCATCCAGCGGATTTCTGCCGTGGTGCTGAAGCCTGAGCAGACAGCGCTTCTGGATCTGCCGGAAGGTGCGCCGGCCCTTTCCGTGCAGCGCATCGCCTATAATGAGACAGGCCGTGTCATCGAGGCGACGCAGGCCCATTACAGAAGTGATGTCTATGACCTGATCGCCGAGCTGACGCTCGATAATGTCTGACCGGGCAGTCCTGCCCGAACCCAACCCCCGATATTCATGACCCAGGGAATTTGAAAATGACCGAGATGACGATGATGCGACGCGAGATCCTCGAGATCCCGCAGGCGGCAGCCCGCTTTCTGGATGGGCAAAAGGCTGCCATTGCCGAGGCGGGCAAGGCGCTTTCGGCGCGCGATCCGTCGGTGGTCGTCACCGTGGCGCGCGGCTCTTCCGATCACGCCGCCTATTTTCTGAAATATGCGATCGAACTTGTTGCCGGCGTGCCGGTTGCCTCGCTCGGCCCGTCGCTTGCCTCCATCTATGAGGCGCCGCTGAAGCTGGAAAAGGCCGCAGCGATCTCGATCTCGCAATCGGGCAAAAGCCCCGATATCGTTGCCATGGGTGAGGCAGCACGCAAGGGCGGAGCGCTCACTTTGTCGCTGGTCAACACCATCAATTCGCCGCTGGCGGAGGCTGCCGACCGGCCGATTGATATTGCCGCCGGCCCCGAAAAGGCTGTCGCCGCGACCAAGTCCTATGTCAATTCCATCGTTGCCGGCCTTGCTGTCCTGGCGGAATGGAAGGGTGATCAGGCGCTGAAGGCGGCTCTTGCCGCTTTGCCGGATCATTTCGAAAAGGCGCTTGCCTGCGACTGGTCCATGCTGATCGAGCCGCTGAAGGACGCACAGTCGATCTATGTGCTCGGTCGCGGGCCGTCCTTTGCCATTGCCAGTGAGGCGGCGCTGAAATGCAAGGAAACCTGCGAGCTGCATGCCGAGGCCTATTCATCTGCCGAGGTGATGCACGGTCCGGTATCGCTGGTGGCGCCGCGCTTCCCGATCATTGCCTTTTCCGCTCGCGACAAGGCGGAAGCCTCGGTTGCCGCGATTGCCAACGGGCTGGCGCAAAAGGGCGCTAACGTCTTTCTGGCTTCCGATCTTTCCGATGGCCCGACAAAGCTGCCCTTTGTCGCGACCGGTCACCCGATTACCGATGCCCTGTCATTGATCCTGCCCTATTATTCTTTCATCGAGCGGTTGTCGCTTGCCCGTGGCTTCAATCCCGATGCGCCGGTCGCGCTCAACAAGGTCACGGAGACCAAGTGAGATGACGACGATTGTAACCGGTGCCCGGATTTTTGACGGGGCTGAAACCCATGAGGGCAAGGTTCTGGTGATCGAGGATGGCAAGATCGCAGACCTTATTGCCAGTGCCGATGCGCCTGCGGCGGACAAGGTGGTTGCCGCCGATGGCCAGCTCATCGTTCCGGGCTTTGTCGACCTTCAGGTCAATGGCGGCGGTGGCGTGCTGCTCAACAACGATCCGAGCGTGAAGGGCCTTTCCACGATCTGTGCGGCCCATGCGCAATTCGGCACCACGGCGCTTCTGCCGACGCTGATCACCGATGGTCCGGATGTTGTTCATGCCGCGGTTCTGGCGGGCGCAGACGCGACAGCGCAAGGCGTGCCCGGTTTTCTCGGCCTGCATCTGGAGGGGCCACATCTGGCGCTGTCGCGCAAGGGAACCCATGATCCGGCGCTGATCCGGCCGATGAATGATGCCGATCTCGCCTTTCTGGTTGAACATGCCGGTCGTTTCGGCGCTGCGATGATCACCATCGCGCCGGAAAATGTAACGCGCGAACAGGTCACGGCACTGGCTGAGGCTGGTTATACCGTCTCGCTCGGTCATACCGATACCGGCTGCGCCGAGGCGAAAACCTATCTCGACGCCGGGGCGAAGATGGCGACGCATCTTTATAATGCGATGAGCCCGCTGAAGCATCGCGAACCGGGGCTTGTCGGGGCGGCACTTTCCGACGGGCGGATTTCCTGCGGCATGATTGCTGATGGTTATCACGTCGATCCGGTCGCCATGGGGATTGCGCTCAGGGCCAAGACAGGTCCGGGGCGGATTTTCCTCGTCACCGACGCCATGTCGCCGACGGGAACGGATGAGAAAACCTTCGAACTCAATGGGCGGACCATCTATCGCCGCGGCGGCCGGCTGACGCTTGAAGATGGCACGCTGGCCGGTGCGGATACGGATATGCTGAGCTGCGTCAAAAATGTCATGTCGATGCTCGCCGTACCGCAGGATGAGGCCCTGCGCATGGCCTCGCTCTATCCGGCAGAGGCAATCGGGGCCACGGCCAAAGGACGGCTGGCCAAGGGGTTTGATGCTGATTTCGTGGTCCTGACGCCGGATCTCGATCTCGTCTCGACTCATATCGGCGGTAGTTGTGTCTTTTCCGCCTGAAGCTTGCCAGAGCGCCGTGCATCCATTCGGATGCACAAAGCACGATGTAACCCATTGAATCTACGCATCGGCCCGAAAATCGATTCCGATTTTCGGGCCGATGCTGTTGCGGCGCTGAGCCGGTTATTGTCGTAAAATACCGGTCCGACAGATATGCCACCCCCGAACGAACATCATTGTGGTGTTTCGATCAGGGCGTTTTTCTGGAGGTTCAAAGTGCCGAAATGGGTTGGTCTGTCACTCTTGCTGCTCACGTGCAGCGTGGCAAATGCACAGGAAGAAAGCCGGCATGAAAGCTGGCCTTACGGCGACTGGGTGAGTGAAGCCGAGACGGTTCTCGGCGAACAGGACGAGATGATCACCTGCTCGGTGACATCAAAGACTGAGGACGGTGTCGCGATCCATGTCAACCAGTTCAATCTCGACGGGGGCCCGCCCGATTTCTATCCGCCCATTGAAATCTTGCATGGGCTGGGGACGGCCGGGGTCCGCAGCGAGCTTCTGGTAAGCGATCTCGTCTTTGATGACGGCCTTGTTCTGTCCGCGCCCGTCGATGGCTTCAGTGATGACGGAAAGGCCCGGCATCGGGCGATCCTTGCAGCAATGGCCAGCCACCGCTCTGTCGGACTATCCGGGACGGCGCTTTCTGCCCCGATCTCGCTTAAAGGCTTTGCTGATGCCTATCGGCAGATGGGGCGGATCTGTGGTTTTCCAACCGAAGATCTTGCCGGTGGGCAAAGGCAATAGCAGCGTCATTCCGGCTCTATTCAAAGACGATTGACGGCCCCTTCTTCTGCGTTGAGCCAAGATTTTCCGCAACTTTTCCGGCAATCGCCATATATGCTTTCGCATGCGGGCCGTCCGGTGCCGAGGCGACAACGGGCGAACCTGCATCCGAGGTCTCACGGATATCCATGGCAAGCGGCACTTCGCCAAGGAAGGGAACGCCAATCTTTTCCGCTTCCGCGCGGGCGCCACCATGGCCGAATATGTGGTGGGTGGCGCCGCATTCGGGGCAGATGAAGCTGCTCATATTCTCGACAATGCCAAGAACGGGAACAGAAACCTTTTCAAACATGGCGATCGCCTTGCGCGCATCAATCAGCGCAAGGTCCTGTGGTGTGGAGACCACAACACTTCCGGCCAGCGGCACCTGCTGGGCCATGGTCAGCTGAGCGTCGCCGGTACCGGGCGGCATGTCGACCACCAGCACATCGAGTTTGCCCCAGGCGACTTCGCGCAGCATCTGCAGCAATGCTGACTGCACCATGGGTCCCCGCCAGATCACCGCCGTGCCCTCATCGACGAGAAAGCCGATCGACATGATCTTGAGGCCGAATTTTTCCATCGGCAGGATGGTGCGGCCAGGCCCCTGCAGCGGCCGGCCGGAAAGCCCGGTCAGGCGCGGTACGGAGGGGCCGTAGATATCGGCGTCAAGCAGGCCGACCTTCAATCCGAGGCGGGACAGCGCAAGGGCGAAATTAATCGCCGTGGTCGACTTGCCAACCCCGCCCTTGCCCGATGCAACGGCAATGATGGCACCGATTCCGGGTATTTCCGGTTTTTGCGGTTGCGAAGCCGGTTTTTCGCGCGCGGCGGGCTTGGCGGCGGGGGCGTGATCTGCCGTCAGGGTGATGAGAGCCTCGCTGACGCCATCAAGGGCGCGGACCGCGGCAATCGCCTGCTGGCGCACGGGCTCCATGGCTTCTGCCCTGTCCGGCGTCACGGTCAGCGAAAAATAGACCTTTCCTTCGGCGATGAAAATATCGGAGACCATGCCGCTATCGGCAAGATTGCCGCCCTCCGGCAGGTTGATGGCCTTCAGGCTGGAAAGAACCTTTTCCCGGGACACTGCGCTCATGATACCTCACTTGTGCCAGCCGGCCGCTGGCTTGGCAGAAAGTGCCCGCAGATGGCCGGTTCGTCACATCAGCAACATGCTGAAAACAAGACATAACTGTTTCGGTTGCAGGCCTTGGCCCGTCGCACCGGAAACATCCGAACTCCTGCAATAACGGTCTTTTGACGCTGCGCCAATGGCAAGACTGCTGCTTTTTGAGGTTCGGTCAAGCTTTGCCGGGAGAGGGAAAGGCTGGGCCGGGAGAGGGAAGGGCTGGCGCAGGGGCAAAGAAAAACCGCCAGCGCAGGATCGGAGACCAATCGTGCAAGCCGGCGGTTTCTGTTCTTAATTCACGCTTTTTGAGCGCGCGGTCTCTTGTCATCCCCTCTGGACCTGACGGGACAATGCCGGATTCAATTTGGCTTTGCAAGTGACTTTTTTCATCAGGAGAACAAATGCTTAGGTGATAACATGACAGTCCGGTAACGTGTGACGGCACTGTGCGGTGCACAAATTATTGACAGCGCTTAATAAATAGGCTTTTGCACACATGTATAATTTCCTGACATCAGGGCCGGAAAAAAACTCTTGCGCGTCGAAACGACGCTGGTGCGACAGCGGTAAAACAGCTTGCGCAATCATGTTTGAGGATGCGCAATGACAGAATGGTGTGCGCGGGTGATTGTGGTAACAGATATGGACTGCGCCGTCTGATGGTCCGCGTGTTGCGGCCCGGCAGGAAAGGAAAGGATATCAATGGCGGGAGCATTTGCGGCGGTTGAATGGGGGCTCACTGCTTTTCGGGCCTGGTTGATGGAGGCTGACGGCACCGTCGTTTCGCAGCGCCAGGCCAGTGAAAGCCTGGCTGCCGTGAAATCGGAAGGTTTTGCCGAAGCGCTTGAATCGAATCTGGCCGCCCTTGCCGTTCCCCGCAATGTGCCGGTCGTCATCTGTGGCATGGCCGGCGCGAAGCAGGGCTGGCAGGAAGTGCCTCCGGTGACGCTGCCGATGCGGCTGGATAGTCTTCCAAGCCATGCGATGCGGATTGATGGCCTTGCCCGTGATGTGCGTATTCTCCCGGCGCTGGCGCAGCGGGGAGCGGATTCCGATTTCATGCGGGGCGAGGAGACATTGCTTTTTGGCCTGTTTGCCGGTCAGCCGCAGGTTTCGGCCCGGGTCTGCATTCCGGGCCGTTTTTCGCGCTGGGTCGGGCTGGAGGCTGGCGCCGTCACGCGGATCGCCACCCATATGACGGGAGAGATGTTTTCGGTTCTTCAGCGTTCCTCGGTTCTGTCGCCGATCCTGCGCGGCGCGGAAATGCTGGACGAGACGGCCTTTCTCGATGCGGTCGAGCGTTCATTTCAAGCGCCGGCGCTTTATCTCAATGCCGCTCATGCCATCAGAGCGCGCAATCTGCTGGAGGGGATCGCGCCGGAGCGGGCCGAGGCAGAGCTTTTCGGACTTCTGGTGGGGACGGAGCTTGCGGGCGGGCTGAGCGTCTTTGCAGGCGAAGGGCCGGTCTGGCTGATTGCCTCGGGGCAGCTTTGCGAATTTTACGAACACGCCTTCCAAAGGCTTGGTCAGTCATGCATGGTCCATGATGCGACAGCGGCGGCCAGGGAAGGGCTTGCGGCAGCGGCGTCGCAGTTATTCGACCTTTCTGGAACAGCAGATGAGAAAAAGGGTAGGATTTCTGGTGGATAAGGTGCTTGCTACGGTCATGCTTCTGCCGCAGCTTGTGTCTTTACAGGATCAGTGGCATGCGGATGACGCGTGATGTGGAGGAAACCAGACTCCCTGGCCGGTCAAGGCGGGATGACGGAACAGGATAATGACTCAGGAAATCGTTTTTGAAGGCAAGATACTCAGCAATGAACGTCTGGCTCTGGGGGAGGGGCCTGGTTACGATCCAGTGACCGACACCGTGTGGTGGTTCGATATCCTCCATCGCAAGCTCAATCTTCTCAAGGTCTCAGGTCGCGACCGCCGCATCATCATGCTGCCGGAAATGGCCAGCGTCATGGCGTCCGTGGATGAGCACCGCCAGCTGATCGCGATGGAAACCGGGCTTTATTTCCGTGATACGGGCTCCGGTGCCTTGACGCTGCATGCCGCGATCGAGGCCGATGATGACACGACCCGATCGAATGACGGACGGGTGCATAATTCCGGTGCCTTGTGGATTTCCACCATGAGCAAGCAGGAAGATGAGGGCGCCGGCGCCATTTATCACGTCGCGCGCGGCGAAGTGACCAAGCTTTTCGACAAAATCACGATCCCCAATGCGATCTGCTTTTCACCTGCCGGTGATATTGGCTATTTCGTTGACACGCCGACAGGCAAGCTGATGCAGGTGGCGCTTGATCCCGAAACCGGCCTGCCGGTGGAAGATCCCCGGCTGCTGGTTGATACCAAGGGCAGGCTTGGCGGCATGGACGGGGCGATCTGCGACGGTGATGGCTATATCTGGAATGCCCGCTACGGGGCTTCGCTGCTCGATCAGTACAGTCCCGAGGGCCGGCTGGTGGCGCGTTACCAGCTGCCGGCGCGGCAGCCGACCTGCCCGGCTTTTATCGGCCGCGATGGCGGCTGGATGCTGGTGACATCAGCTGCCCAGCATACCGACCCGGAAGAAGAGCCCAATGCCGGCTTCACCTTCGCACTGGTGACAGGGGCAACGCCGCGCTTCGACCCGCCTTATCGGCCCTGAGTGTCCAAGCGGCTTCATCGCGTTTGGGTGCCGGGCGCGCCCTATAGCATCGAGCAATAGCGCAGCGCGTCATAGACGGCCGCATGGATGTTGCGGGCATGGACAGCATCGCCAATGCGGATCAGGTCGAACTGGCCGCTGGCATTGGTCTCTGGCAGGAAGGGCCGCCGCCCGATCAGCGCCCGGTAGTCGACCTCACCGAGGTTGCGCGACAGCGGCTTCAGCTGGAAATAGAGATCCTGCATCGCCATGGTTCCATATTCGGCAACCACCATGGCGACCTCGCGCGTCTGTTCCACGCCGGGGGCAAAATCGGACGCCAGCACGGCTTCAAGGGCGTTACCCTTGCGGCGCACCGCTTTCAGCCGCTGATTGATGGTCAGGGTAACGCCATGTTCGGCAAAGACCTTGGCATAGGGGACATGGTTCATGCTGCCGACATCAGGGGCGAAGAAACGTTCTGGCGTAACGATTTCCAGCCTTGTGCCCGAGCGTGCGATCACTTCGGCTGCGGTCATGCCCTGATGGCCACCATGATCGTCGTAAAGCAGGACCGGCCCGGTGATCTTTGCTGTGCCGCCGAGGATCTCCCAGCTGGAAACCACCAGATCTTCGCCGCTTTCCAGCGGCGGTAACTGTGACACGCCGCCCGTGGCGATCACCACAATGTCGGGCTGTTCTGCTAGGACGTCATAGTCCTCGGCATAGCAGTCGAAACGGATATCGACGTCGAGGCGGTCCAGTTCGGACAGCCGCCAGTCGATGATGCCGATCATTTCGCGACGCCGCGGATTGCGCACCAGCAGATTGATCTGGCCACCGGCTGCATTCATGGCTTCAAGCACGGTGACCTTGTGGCCGCGCTCGGCCAGCACGCGGGCAGCCTCCAGCCCGGCAGGTCCGGCGCCGACGACCACGGCCTTCTTTTTGCGAAAAGCGGGGGAAATTTCGTGTGGCATGAACGCCTCCCGTCCTGTTGCAGCATTGTGAATGCAGAGCGCCTCTCCGCCTTCGTAAATACGATCCAGGCAGTAGGTGGCGCCGACACAGGGGCGTATGCGGTGTTCGTCCTTCGTCTCTATCTTTCGCACGATATGCGGGTCAGCCATCATGGCGCGCGTCATCCCGACCATGTCGAGCCTGCCTTCAGCAATGGCGTGACGGGCGGTTGCGACATCGCCGATACGGGCGGCGTGAAACACCGGAAAGCCGGTTGCCTTGCGGATCTCGCCGGCAAAATCAAGATGCGGCGCCGATGCCATGCCCTGAATGGGAATGACATCGGTGAGCGGTGCGTCGTGGTCGATATGGCCGCGGATCAGGTTGAGAAAATCAACCTTGCCGCTGCCGATGAAGCGACGACAGATCTCCAACCCCTCATCGCGGGAGATGCCGTTTTTCATATTTTCGTCGGCGACCAGACGAAGACCGACGATGAAATCATCGCCGACGGCGCGGCGCACCGCCTCCAGGACTTCGAAGGTGAAGCGCAGGCGGTTGTCGAGTACACCGCCATAATCATCATCGCGGAAATTGGTGGCAGGTGACCAGAAACCGTCAAGCAGATGGCCATAAGCCTCGATCTCGATACCGTCGAGACCGGCATCGGCCATGCGCTCGGCCGCATCGGCATAATCAGCGGCGATGCGAGCGAAATCGAAATCTTCCATCTCTTTCGGGAAGCTGCGATGGGCCGCCTCACGCACCGAAGAGGCTGCCAGAACCGGCAGCCAGTCGCCCTTGTTCCAGCCGCTTGTCCGTCGCCCGAGATGGGTGAGCTGGATCATGACGGCACAATCATGCTCGTGGCAATCCCAGGCCAGCCGCCGCATCCATGGGACAATCTCATCACGATAGGCCTGGAGATTGCCGAAGGCAGCAGGCGAATCGGGAGAGACGACGGCCGATCCCGCTGTCATGGTCAGCGCTACGCCCCCCTTTGCCTTCTCGGCATGATAAAGCCTGTATCGGTCTGTCGGCAGTCCGTTTTCCCCATAGGCCGGTTCATGCGCGGTTGAGATCAGCCGGTTCTTCAAGGTCAGATGTTTGAGTTGATAAGGTTGCAGTAACGGATCTGCGTTCATTCGGGCCCCCTGTTTCCCAATTGGATATATTACAAAACGAAATTCTGTCGGTGTCATCAAACATTAAGTTGCATCGATAGGCTGTGACCTGAAAAAAGACGGGGACAGTGCCGCAGCTGAGCATTTTCCTCAGGCCCAAATCCGATTAAGACAGGTCATGGCCATCAAGCAGCTCTCCGAAAATCTGATCAACCAGATCGCCGCCGGTGAAGTGATCGAACGGCCGGCCAGTGCCGCCAAGGAACTGATCGAGAATGCCCTCGATGCGGGCGCGACCCGGATCGAGATCGCGACTGCGGGCGGCGGCAAGGCGCTTTTACGTGTCACGGACAACGGGTCCGGAATGGGGCCGGACGATCTTGTGCTTTCCATCCGCCGTCATTGCACCTCGAAACTTTCCGACGATCTCTTCGATATCCGCACGCTGGGTTTTCGCGGCGAGGCACTGCCATCGATCGGTTCGGTGGCGAAACTGTCGATCACCAGCCGTTTGAAGGCAGCAAACGAGGGCTATCGTGTGGCGCTTTCGGGCGGGCATCTGGAAGAACCCCATCCTGCGGCTGTCAATCCCGGTACGATTGTGGAGGTTAGGGATCTGTTCTTCGCAACGCCGGCGCGGTTGAAATTCCTGAAGAGCGAGCGAGCCGAGGCCGGCGCGATCACCGAGATCGTCAAGCGCATGGCGCTGGCCTTTCCGGGTGTGCGTTTCGTGCTGTCGGGGTCAGACCGTTCGACGCTGGAACTGCCGGCGACGGGGGAAGACCGGCTGGCCCGCATCGCCCAGGTGCTGGGCAAGGATTTTCCCGACAACGCCATCGCCATTGATGCCCTGCGCGAGGATGTGACGCTTTCGGGCTATGCCGGCGTGCCAACCTTCAATCGCGGCAATTCCGGCCATGTCTATGCCTTCGTCAATGGCCGGCCGGTGCAGGACAAGATGCTGATGGGCGCCATCCGCGCGGCCTATGCCGAGACGGTGCCAAAGGGGCGTTATCCGGTTGCGGTTCTGTGGTTCACGCTGGATCCGGCTCTGGTGGATGTCAATGTCCATCCCGCCAAGGCGGATGTGCGTTTTCGCGATCCGGGCCTGGTGCGCGGTCTGGTGATCGGGGCGATCCGCGAGGGGTTGACGAGCCATGGCGACCGGGCCTCTTCCACCGGTGCTGATCAGATGTTGCGGGCCTTCCGTCCGGGTTTTGGCGCTCCGCAGGGCGAGCGGCCGCGAAATGCCAACTGGTCGCCTGCCGCCTCGCCATACCGGCCGGAAGGCTTTCGCCAGGAAACGCCGGAACCGGCGACATGGCGCGCCGCGCCGCAGGCCTATCGCACGCCTTCCGTCCAGTCGGATCTTGAAGGGTTTGATCAGCCTTCGGCGCGTGCCGACCTGCAGGAACCGGCCACGGCAGAGGCTGCGGCCGTGTCCCACCCGCTCGGCGCTGCCCGGGCGCAGATCCATGAAAACTACATCATCGCCCAGACCGAGACCGGACTGGTGATCGTTGATCAGCATGCCGCCCATGAGCGGCTGGTCTATGAGGCCATGCGCAAGGCATTAAGAGACCGGCGGCTTGCCTCACAGGTGCTGCTGATCCCGGAAATCATCGACCTGCCGGAGGAGGACTGCGACCGGCTGATGCCTTTCGTCGATACGCTGGAGCAGCTGGGCCTCGCCTTCGAGCGTTTCGGACCGGGAGCGATTGCGGTGCGTGAAACACCGGCCATGCTGGGCGAGGTGGATGCGCCGGCGCTGATCCGCGCCCTTGCAGAGGAAGCCGGGGAGTGGGAGACTGCCGACGGGCTGTCGGCGCGGCTGGAATCGGTTGCGGCAACCATGGCCTGTCACGGTTCGGTCCGTTCCGGGCGTCGCATGCGGCCGGAAGAGATGAATGCATTGCTGCGTCAGATGGAAGTCACGCCTGGCTCTGGACAGTGCAATCATGGCAGGCCAACCTATATAGAATTGAAGCTGGCTGATATTGAGCGGCTTTTTGGGCGCTGAGCGCGCCCCATGATGGAGCATTTGCGTTGAATATTCTCGAAGGTAACGGAAGGGGCGAAGCCCGCATCAAATATCTCGATGCCGATTTCGAGGTGATCGTTCCCGGGACCCATGTCGTCTGTGCTGTGACCGGCCAGCGTATTCCGCTTGAGGAATTGCGCTACTGGAGCGTTGCACGGCAGGAGGCCTATGTGGACGCTGCGGTTTCTTTTGAAGCTGAAAAGCGCGCCGGAACCCTGCCGCTTTCCGCGAAGTAATAGCTGCCGGATGCGGCCGCCTCAGATTGTTGCCAAACGGCGCGCCTTTTTTCTGACGTCATGCCTGTGCCTGGTCAACGGGCATCCAGCTGGCGCGCGTCCGCGCGGCGAGAGACAACGTCTATTCAATGACCTTATGAATCCGGATCCCCGTGGACCAAGCACGGGGATGGCGCGGTTGTTGTGCCCCAAGCAGGCCAACTGAATGACTTTGTCACCAGCTGGAGGGTCGCCTCGTCAGTTTGCATTGCCCATGAGTTGCTGCCGGGCAAGCGCAAGGCCTTCCATGCCTGTGGTATCGCCCTTTTCAGCCAGCGCCTCGAACACCTTATAGGCATCATTGTAGCGTTGCAGCTGCATATAGGCATAGCCGCGGATCGCCAGGAGCCCGTCTTCGGTCGGGGCGAGCTGGTCGCGTTGATCGAGCAGAAGCAGAGCGTCGCGATAATGACCGCCATTATAGGCGGTAACGGCGCGATCGGTCAGGATCTGAATTTGCAGATCGGTCTGGCGCTCGGCGCTCATCGGCGTCTGGGAGGCGGCAACGGCAGCCTTCGAGGTCAGGCCCATGCGCATATAGGCAAGGCTCTGCCCATAGGCGGCTTCTTCGCGGGTCTTTGACGACGACGAGCCGAGTGCGACTTCGAAGGCCCGTGCTGCTTCCATCGGTCGCTGCAGGTCCATCAGGCACCAGCCCTGGGTCAGTGCTGCCGAAGCCGACAGGCCACTGGGAGAGCGCCCGCTCCAGCAGCTTCCCGAACTTGCCGAACTGGTAGAGGTGCTGCGGGTGGTGGTCCGGGTCGTCGTCGTTGCGGCAACCGGCGTGACGGTCGCTTCACCGATTGTCACCTGGGAGCCGGCCGGAAGCGTGTTGGTGGTTCTCACCACCACAGGCGTTGTCGTATCAGTCGCCGTCTTTGCTGCCGTCTGCGGCTGGTAGGTGCCGATCTCATACTGGCGCAGGAAGTCGCGATTGCGATAGGCGGTATCATCAAAGCGCCAGACAACGGTTTTGTCGGAGGGCTGGCCGTAGGTATAAAGCGCCGCTGCGACCTGCTGGGCCGAGGGCCGGTAGGGATTGGTGTTGAGCAGGAGGTCGGTGTTGAGGATGGTCACGGTTTCCTCACCGGTTACCTGATCCGTCGCAATCATCGATTTCGGGATCGACTGACCGTTGAGCGAGGGCAGGTTCTGCAGGGCCGGCTGGTTGCCGGTCGGCACCATCATGGAATGGGTGTCAACACCTGTGTCTGACTGGCCATAGTAATATTTGTAATAGTCCGGCACATAGCTTTCCGCTGCTGTGCTGCCGGCATCAGAGCCGGTACCGGCGGATCCGGGCGCGGAAATCGGGGCCGTCAGTGCCACGCCGGCGGTTGCATCGCCGGTTACCGACATGGCGGCCGCGCCGATCGGCTTCTGCTCGCCGGTTGCCAGATTGACTTCGGCGATCGGCACGGCGGAGACCGAGGTCTTGCCATTGGCGAGCTTGACCGTAGTCAAGCGGAAAACGGTTGCCAGAAGATTGTC
The DNA here is from genome assembly GCF_006516955.1 of Martelella alba. Lineage (GTDB taxonomy): Bacteria > Pseudomonadota > Alphaproteobacteria > Rhizobiales > Rhizobiaceae > Martelella > Martelella alba. Next base: position 470,135 of record NZ_VHLG01000002.1, on the reverse strand, counting down.
GAGACTGTTGACCGGCGCATTCGGATCATTGAGCCAGGCAATGCGTTCGGAATAGGGAGCCCAGATCCTCTGCATCTGATAAACGCCGGGCTTATAGTTCATCTCGTTCAGCGTTATGGTCACGCCATAGGCGAGCGGTTCCTGCCAGGGTTCCCAGGACAGGCCGGCCTCAAACCATTGAAGTCCGGTCATCCATTGCTTGAAATTGTTGGAATACCAGCCAAACTGTTCTGCTGCCGTGACGCTTTTGGTCTCTGTCACGACATCAGCCATGCGCTTGAGCACTTCGTCGGAATAGGCAACGCGCGGTGTGCGGCCGAGCATGTTGACCACGGCGTTGAGATAGGTGTCCTTGGCCTCGTCTGAGCTGTTGCGCCAGGGATACATCACCGCTTCGGCTTCATCGGACTTGTCCTGCTTGATCAAAAGCAGCGCGAGGCCCTGGGAGATCGTGGCACTGTCGCCTTCGTCCCGCGCCTTGCGGAACCATTCCTCCGCCGCTTCGTCTGAGCCGCGTACAAGGAAATACCAGGCGAGAAGCTGGGAATCGTCGGCACTCTTGCTGTCGTCGGCAAGCTTCTGCATCCGGGCCACATCATCGGGTGAGATGACGAGATTGGCATCCTGACCTGCCTGGGCAAAGCGGTCGCGCAGCAACTGGTTGCGCAGATCCTCGAATTCGGGCTTGCCGTCATCACCGGTCCGCTCCAATGCGAAAAGCTTGACGACGTCGTCATAGGGCAGCAGCGACATGGCTTTCTGCATGGTCGCATAGCGCTCTTCGGGCTTTTCGCAATTGGTGAGAATATAAGTATAGGCATCATCCGCGCGGCTGGTCTTGTCCGTCTTGGCAAAGGCTTCGGCCACTTGCCACATGACGTTGACCTCCGCGCAGGTCAGAAGGCTCGGGGCCTGCGAGGCAAGATCGATGACCTTGGCATAATCCTGATCCTTGGCGGCGGCCAGCAGGTTGCGGCGGGTCTCGGCTATGAACAGGCGATCGGTGAGATCGGCCGGCGGGACCCAGCCGGGTTCGCGCTGCTGCCGCTCGGCGATCATGTCGCGAACATCCTGATAGCGGCCTTCGGCATAGGCCTGCCACATGGCCTGCAGCTGGTCATCGCTATTGTCCTGAACCGCGAGCGGATTGGCTGGCGGGGTCCAGTTCGGATAAAGCGCGCGCAGGCGTGAAATTTCTGCCTGAAGCCGTTCAAGGTCACCCTGCTGGGCGAAATAGCGCAGCGCACTTTCATCAACACTGGGTCCTGCCGGGGTCGTGTCTGCCGGCGCAGCAGGCGTTGCTGCGCTGCGCGAGGCTGCGGTGTCGCTACTGCCGGTCTTGCCTTGCTCACTGGCCGGAAGGTTACGCAGATCCTGGCTATCCGACTGCGCCTGGGCTTCGTTCAGGCCGGAAAAGCCAGGATCGGCATTCGCGTCACCGGCACCAGTGCCGGCACCAGCCTGTTGCGGGTCGCGCAGGATCTGATCATAGGCCTCGTCGAAATTCGACGCGGTCACCGGCTGGGCCGCCTTCTCGGCAGCATCCCGGTTGGTCCCGTGTATGCTGATTGCACCAATCACTGCGATACCCGCCGCCGTGAGCGCAATATAGGCCAGTTTCATAACTCAGATACTCCGGCTTTCCGGGCGGGACCGGCATTTGCCGCCTGCCCAAGAGCTGTTAGTCGTCGGCGCCTCGACGCGCGCTTCCCTTGCCTAACAAGAGCCATATTGTCCTTAAGAAAGTATAAAATAGCGGAATTACAACATAGGGATGCGCTAAAATGCCGTGTGAGGGCTGTTATCCTTCCGGGTTTATATGGCTGAAAGCGTTAGCATAGGCGCATGTTAGTGCTTTCTTTACCAAACTGTGAAAATTCTGGCGGCGAGAAAAAAGAGCAGGCAACTGCGCAACAGGGTGAGCCGAGCAATGAGACAATCGAAAGCCGGAACGAACGGGACAGGCCTGCTTTGTGGCGCTGCTGCTATCGGTCTCAGCCTTTTGCTTTCAGCCTGCGCCGGCCCTGTGATGCCCTATGGGGCAGCCACCCGTACGGCGCTTCCCGAAGACGCGCTGGTTATGCCGCCGCCTGGCGGTCCGGCCATTGTCTCTGTTCTTGAGCATCAATATTCCAATGCGCTGCAGCAACGTATCCTGTTGACGACGAATGCCCGGACGCAGGGACAGAATTATATTCAGACGCAGTTCTTCGGCGTGGAGAATTACTCTCGGCTGAACGGACAGTCGCTCGCCTATCACTCCGTCAACGAGACCAATATCGCCGAGACGATGCGGGAAGAAATTCCTGGCGTGGTGATGAAGCAGTCACCCTATTATGTGCAGAATAATTACGGTCCCTTTGGCTATGCCTTCGGCTATGGCCGTGGCAATGATCTTTGCATGTATGGCTGGCAGCAGATCCGGCCGGGTCGCGATACACGGCAGGCCTTTGGTCAGGCGGGAACGATCCAGATCCGGGTGCGCTTCTGCGAAACGGGCGCAAGCGAGGATGATCTGCTCGGTATCATGTATGGCTATACCATCAATGGCGCCGTCGAGGCCTATGGCTGGAACCCCTATGGCGATGCCAATTCGCCGCCGCCGCTTCTTGGCAAGACGGGGGCGCCAACCTATCCGAAGCAGGTCTATGACGATCGCAAGGATAATCTGGCCAGGACAAGTACAGTCCTGCCGTCATCCACGACCAAGCGCACCGTTACGTCCACGACGCGGACCGTGAGCACGGCTGCCCCGGTTACCAATAGTCAGAGCGTCACGATCATCGATCAGCCGGAAGGTGCCGTCGTCACAAGGGCGCCAGCGCTTCCGCCGGCTACCGCGCCAGCAGCTGCCATCGCACCGGCCAGCACCATCCCGGCGCCTGAACGTCAGATCCCGGCGGCGACGGCTGGTGCACCGGCAAGTACGGCAGGCACTGCGGCACAGCCCACTTCGGGTTCCATTCCGGGGCCACCCTGCCGGCTTTTGCCAGGATCAACGACGGTTACCTGTAATTAGCGCCGGTTGCCTGTCGCCACAAAACGGGTCGCGGCTGGGGGAAAGCGGGATGAAGGTGGGGGCCCGCCAGCCCGCCGGGCGGCCAGAGATAAAGATGTTCTTGCCATGCCGCGGCTTCACAAGTAGTGAAATTCAGGGGCCGCAGCAGATATTTACCGGCAGGAAACGCAGTCAGACATCAGAAAAAGTCCGGGCAGGAAAGTAATTCTTCAGCTTTCTCGCTCAGGCTCGGGAAAATAGCAGCAGAGCTGTTTCCGAGAAAGGTTCGACCACATGCGCAAGGCTGGAATCCTGATATTCTGGATTTTTGCATCGATTCTCGTTCTGGGACTCGTCACATTGCCGATTGATCTGCGCACGCAGATTGTCGTCAGCGTTGTCGCCGTAGCGGTGATGACGGTCCTGAAACAGATGCATGCGGAAGGAAACTGGCGCCTGATCGCGCTGGCATTCGGCACATCCATCGTGCTGCGCTATGTCTATTGGCGCACCACCAGCACCCTGCCGCCAATCACCGAGTTGCAGAACTTCATTCCCGGCCTGATCCTTTATCTCGCCGAAATGTTCTCGGTCGTGATGCTGGGGCTCAGCCTTTTCGTTGTGGCATTGCCGCTTCCCGTGCGGCCGCGCTGGGGCAAGCTGGAAGGCGATCTGCCCTATGTCGATGTTTATGTCCCCTCTTACAATGAGGACTATCAGCTGCTGGCCAATACGCTGGCTGCGGCAAAGGCGATGGATTACCCGTCGGACAAGCTGAAGGTCTACCTGCTGGATGATGGTGGTACCGAGCAGAAGCGCAACTCGAAGAATCTGGTCGAGGCCTCGCTTGCCCAGACCCGTTACAAGGAATTGCGCCAGCTCTGTGCCGAACTGGGCGTTGGCTATATCACCCGCCCGCGCAACGAACATGCCAAGGCTGGCAACATGAATCACGCGCTTCAGTACACCAATGGTGATCTGATCGTCGTGTTTGATGCCGACCATGCGCCGGCCAATGACTTTCTTCAGGAGACGGTCGGCTACTTCATGGAAGACGAGAAGCTCTTCCTGGTGCAGACGCCGCACTTCTTCATCAATCCTGATCCGCTGGAGCGCAATCTGCGCACCTATGAGCTGATGCCGAGTGAGAACGAAATGTTCTACGGCATCATCCAGCGCGGTCTCGACAAATGGAATGCGTCCTTCTTTTGCGGTTCGGCCGCTGTTCTGTCGCGCAAGGCGCTGAATTCGGTGAACGGCTTTTCCGGTGTGTCGATCACCGAAGACTGCGAAACCGCCGTTGCGCTTCATTCCCAGGGCTGGAATTCGGTCTATGTCGACCGGCCGTTGATTGCCGGTCTGCAGCCTGCGACCTTCTCCTCCTTCATCGGTCAGCGCAGCCGCTGGGCCCAGGGCATGATGCAGATCCTGCGTTTCAAGTTCCCGCTTTTGCTGCGCGGATTGTCGCTGCCGCAGCGGCTTTGCTATATGTCTTCGAACCTGTTCTGGCTGTTCCCCTTTGCGCGCGCCTCTTTCATGATCGCGCCTTTGTTCTACCTGTTCTTCGGCCTTCAGGTTTTCAACGCGTCGGGCGGTGAATTCCTGGCCTATACGCTGTCCTATCTGGTGGTGAATATCCTGACGCAGAACTATCTGTTCGGGCAGTTCCGCTGGCCCTGGATTTCAGAGCTTTATGAATATGTGCAGACGATCCATCTAATGCCGGCGGTGGTCTCGGCGATCATCAATCCGCGCAAGCCTTCCTTCAAGGTGACGGCGAAGGATGAATCGATCGAGCACAGCCGGCTTTCAGAAATTTCGCGGCCTTTCTTCATCATCTTCTTCATCTTCGTCGCGGCCATGGTGATGATGGCTTACCGGCTTTATACCGAGCCCTATCTTGCTGGCGTGACCTGGGTTGTGGGTGGCTGGAACTTCCTCAACCTGTTCCTGACAGCAGCAGCGCTGGGCGTCGTATCGGAAGCCGGCGAGCGTCAGAAGGCGCGCCGTATCAAGATGTCGCGCCGCTGCGAACTGGTGATCGGCGATAATGTTTATCGCGGAACGATCGAGGATGTCTCCTCCGATGGCGCCGGGCTTCAGGTCCAGGTGCGCGATCTGGACCGGCTGCGGCCGGGAACGGAGGCGCTGCTGCGTGTCGAACCGCATCGCGGTGGTGATCAGGGGGAAATTCCGGTGACACTTCGTCACGCCCGCTCGCTTGGCGAACTGGCCATGGTCGGCTGTCGCTATGCGCCGACGAACAGCCTTCATTATACGATGGTGTCCGATCTCATGTTTGCCAATTCCGAGCGCTGGCAGCAGCTCTTGCAGGCGCGCAAGAATGATCCGGGCACGCTTGGCGGTACATTCTGGTTCATCAAGACCTCCATTCAGCAGATGGGGCGCGGAATGAGCTATTTCATCGGCAAATATCAGTCAAACACCGGTGGGGCAGGCAAGTGATGACCAAGAAGACGGCATTTTTCCTGTTCGCGTTGCTGATGGCGCCTGGCCTTGCTGCCGCGCAGCAGGCAGCGCCCTTCAGCATGGGAAGCGACGGGAGCGGGCCACCGCCAAGCCAGCAGAGCCAGCAGGGTGACGGCGGCGTGGTCGACAGTCTTGCCGCCAAGGCGACGCTGCCATTCTTCCGTTATCTCGTTCCCGAAGACGAAATGCGCCTGGAAGGCGAAATCGTCGATGACGCCTGGTCGATCTATCTGACGGATGCGCAGGCCAAATCGGCGGCAACGCTCAATGTCGGCTATCAGAATTCGATCTTCATCGCGCCGGAATTCTCCGAATTCACGATTTCCATCAATAATGTCGTCATTGCCAAGCCGCCGCTGAGTGCTTCGGAAAGCGAGGCTGACCGGCGCTATGACATTCCTCCCGGTGTACTGAAACCGGGCTATAATCTGGTTTCTTTCAAGGCAAAGCAGCGCCATCGTACCGATTGCAGTCTCGATTCGACCTATGATCTGTGGACCCAGATCGATCAGGAGCGCACCTTCATCATGTTCTCCGATGCTTCCGCAGCGCTGTTGTCGAAGACGGAGGATATTCGTGGCGTCGGGGTTGATGCCACCGGACGGACCCAGTTCCATCTGGTCGTGCCGGCGCTGGACCAGCCGATCACGGCAAACCCGCTGCTTGAACTGTCACAGGGTCTGGCGCTTCTGGCCGACATGCCCAATACCTATTTCACCTATTCCACGTCAGAGCCGGAAAAGTTTGCTTCCGGTGTTCTGCCCGTCTATGTCGGCACGCCCGCCGAGCTTCGCCCGCTGCTTGGCGATGCGCTTCCGGCGATCGGCACGACACAGACGGCCCGCTTCATCGCCACCAACAAGCTCGGCCAGAGCGTTCTTGTGCTGATGGCGCCGTCCTGGCAGCTGATCAGCCCGCTGGTGGACGGGATTACGCGCCCCGCCGCCAAGACGGCTGCGGTCAAGGACGAGGCATTTTCAACCCATTCCTGGCGTAAGCAGGATACCCAGCTTCTGACCGGCAAGCGCAGGCTGTCATTCGAGCAACTCGGCATTCCGACCCAGGAATTTTCCGGCCGCTCCTTCCGCACCGAATTCTCGATCGGTCTGCCGGCGGATTTCTATGCCAATGCCTATGGCGAGGCGCGGCTTCTGCTGGATGCTGCCTATTCGCCCGAAGTGCTGCCGGGAAGCCGCATTCACATCTATGTCAACGACCAGCTGGCGGCGACCTGGCCGATCAGCACGGTCAATGGCGCTGTTCTGCGCCGCAACCCGATCACTTTCACCATGCGCCAGTTCAAGCCGGGCGTGAACAAGGTCGTCATCGAAGCCGCGCTTCTGACCAAGGCCGATGCTGAATGCCTGCCGGGTGCGACCAACAACGCCACGCCACGCTTTGCCCTGTTTGACACATCCGAATTCGATATGCCGAATTTCGGCCGGGTGGCGCAGGTACCGGATCTCTGGGCCACCAGCGGGACGTCCTTCCCCTATGCCAACCAGTCAAGCCGGGTGCCCTTCTATATCGATTCGCTGAACCCGGATTCGCTGTCGGCTGCCTCCGATTTCATCGGCAAGCTCGCCAATTCCGCGCGCCAGCAGATCCCGGTCGATGTGGTTCAGTCGATGGATGATATCGGCGAGGGGGATGCGCTGTTCCTCGGCAGCATCGGTCAGATCCCCGCGGAGGCATTGCGCCAGGTGAAGATTTCGCAGACAAGCCGAAGCACATGGACCCAGCAATCGGGTGGTGAGGCCAATACCAATGAAGGCCCGACGACGACGATCGAGCAATGGGACGAGGCGGTTACCGCCGGCTGGTACAACTGGATCTTCGAGGTGGAGAAATATCTCAAGCGCAATTACGACCTGTCCTTCGACACGCTGCGCTTCCTGCCGAGCCCGGACAGTGAATATCTGCCACCCAATTCGGTTTCGATGATGATAGCGCAGGAACCGAGCCCCAATGGCGATGGCGCCTGGACACTGGTTGCCGCGCCGACGCCTGAGAACCTCAATTATGGCATGACGTCGCTGACCAAGCGCCAGCACTGGGATGCCGTGCAGGGGCGCATCACCACCTTCAACCGCAATACCGGTGTGATCGACAATATCGCGGCCGGATCGACGGATTTCATCTTCGATACGCCCTTCTCGATCCGAAATATACGCCTGGTCATCACCAACTGGTTCTCGACCAACACCATGTCCTTCTCGCTGGCGCTGGTTATCGGCACCATTCTGCTGGGACTGGCAACCAAGGCGATGCTCACCATATTCGGTCGCTTTCATGACTGACCGGAGAGGGCGGCGGCGCTTGAAGTCAAGGTGAAGTCAAGCCCGGCTGCAATCTTTCCATGACAAACGAAACGGGGCCGCCTTTGTCGCGGTCCCGTTTCGTTTCGAATGTTTGAGCCTTGGTATCAGACCTCTTCAAGCGCCTGACGTCCGAGAATAGCCGCCCCCAGCAGGCCGGGCTCGGTGCCGCTCGTGGCAGGCACGACCAGTGGCGTGGATGGCTGGGCAAGCGTCAGCGGGCGCACGGCGCGGTCGATCGCGCCGACGAGATCATGCGCGCGGGCAAGGCCGCCGCCAGCCGGAACGATCGAAGCACCCGTCATATTCACCACCATGGCCAGCGGCGCGGCAATCAGATCAAGATAGACTGAGAGTGTATCTACGGCTGTCACCTCGCCCGCGCGCCAGGCTTCCAGAATGGCTTCCGCCGAGCGTTCACCGCCATGGAACAGCCGGTCGAGCCGCTCCATGCCGCGCGCGCTGACGGCGGTATCGAGGCAGCCGGTCTGGCCGCAGCCACAGGCAAAGCGCGGCACGGGGCGCGGCGGCATACCGGCGATCTGCGCCGCTACAGGGCCATGGCCCCATTCGCCGGCAAACCCGCCCTTGCGATTGATCAGCCTTTCGCCGGAGACAAGCCCGCCGCCGACGCCGGTTCCCAGAATAATGCCGAAGACGATATCGTGGCCGGCACCGGAACCAACCACGGCTTCAGCCACTGCAAAACAGTCGGCATCATTGGCGATGGTGACGGCAATGCCGGTGGCCTCCGCCAGATCCTGTGCCAGATCGGTGCCGTGGATGGCCGGAATATTGGCGACGATCAGGCCGCCGGTCTTCGGATCAACCACGCCGGCAAGCGAAACGGCAATCCGCGCGGGTTTCTCGTCCAGCTGTCCGACAAAGGCTGACAGGGCAGCGATGAAACCCGCATGGTCATCGGTGGGGGTAGCGATACGCTCAAGGAAGGTCAGGTCACCCATGGCGCGTGAATGACCCGCACGGATCGAGGTTCCGCCAATGTCGAAACAGAGAATGTTGGAAGGCATTGACCTTGTCTCTTTTGCTTGATCCGGGACATCGAAATGGAAGCGCATGCCCTATCGCTAAGGCTCAGGCATTGCAAACATGTCTTTAGAGCAAAATGATGCGAATTGGTAATGAGGATTTCAGCGCTGCAACCAGATGGCGTGCAGTGACCAATATCAACAGGCAGCGTTCTGCGCGCTGTCTTCTTCATGGTAATGTATTGTTTCGGAAGAGAAACTGGAGCGGGCGAAGGGATTCGAACCCTCGACCCCAACCTTGGCAAGGTTGTGCTCTACCCCTGAGCTACACCCGCTCATCAATCACCGGGCCGGGGGTAGTCAGTGGCCGGTGGTCACCACCGCGGCGGCGACGAAGGCGTATATGGCCTAAGCCGATTTTAAATGCAACAGGGAAATGACAGATTTTTCGTCTTTTTTTCAAAATTGGCATAAAGCCTTTGTTTTTAAGGGATTTTCCTCTTGAAGCCTTTTGCGCCATCCGGCTTTAACAGTCAGAGGGCCGGTCAGGTGATGACCGGCCCTCTGCTGCGACATGTTGAAATATGCTGCGTGCCCCAGGCTCAGAGCATACCCGCCGCACGCGGCAGCCAGAGCACCAGACCCGGGATGAATGTAAGCGCCAGAAGCATGGAAATTAGGATCGCCATGAAGAACCATGTCTCGCGAATCATCTCCGCAAGCGGGATGCCGTTCAGTGCTTTGATGATGAACAGCAGGATGCCATAGGGCGGCGTGATCAGCCCGATCATCATGTTGAACACCAAAACGACGCCGAGATGGTTGAGGTCGATGCCAAGGGCGGCGGCCGTCGGAATGAACAGCGGCGTCACCACCAGCATGATGGTCGAGACATCGAGAATGCAGCCGAGCAGCAGATAGAGAATGTTGAGCAGCAGCAGAAACTGCCAGGGTTCGAACTGGTAGTTCTGCACCGTGTCGAACACCATTTGCGGCACGCGCTCAATGGTGATGACATAGTTGAAGATGAACGCACCGCACAGAACCATGGTGACGACAGCGGTCGTCTTGACGGTCGAGACCACCACCCGCCAGAAGCTTGCAAGACCCAGAACCCGATAGGCGAAGAACGCCAGCAAAAGCGCATAAAGCGCTGAGACCGCAGCGGCTTCCGTCGGGGTGAAGATGCCCGAATAGATGCCGCCAAGCAGGATGATCGGCATCAAGAGCGCCGGAAAGGCGCGAATGATGACAATCGGCAGCATCCTGAGCGGCACGGCCTCTTCAACGGGAAAGCCACGGATCTTGGCCATGATGGCCACGGCGATGGCCATGACGGTGCACATCAATAGTGCCGGGATGACGCCACCGAGAAACAGGACGCCGACCGAGGTGGATGAGATCAGCGCGTAGAATACCATCGGGATCGATGGGGGGAAGATCGGCCCGACGACGGCGGAGGCCGCTGTCAGCGCACCGGCAAAGCCGCGCGGATAGCGGTTTTCCTTCATCATCATGTCGGTGATGATCTTGCCGACACCAGCGGCATCGGAAATCGCCGAGCCGCTCATGCCGGAAAAGATCAGGCTGGTGAAGATATTGACCTGCGCCAGCCCGCCCGGAAGACGTCCGACCACGGCGAGCGAGAAATCCAGCAGCCGGTCGGATATCTTGCCCTCGTTCATCACATTGGCGGCGAAGATAAACAACGGTACGGCAAGTGCGACGAAATTGCCGAACACGCCGTTGAGCACGTTTTCAGCCGCAAGCCCGACATCGCGATGCGCGAAAAAGAGATAGAAAATGCTCGATACAATCATGGCGATGCCGAAGGGCAGGCCGGTGATCGTGATCGTGACCATGATGGCCAGCATGATGATCAGAGCATGATCGGAAAAAAATGCCATTGTCCAACGCCTCCGCTCAGATCTGATCGTGCCATTTCGGGCCGAACAGCTGGACGAGACGCCAGACGGCCTGGATGGTGAAGCCGACGAGGAAGAGCATGTAGCAGCCATAGATGAGGTTCATCGGGATGCGCAGCACCGAGCTTTTCTTGCGGGTCAGGAAATCGAGATAGTCCCAGGTATAGGGGATCAGCAGCACGAAGGCGGCAATCAGCGCCACCATGGAAATCATGGTGAAGATACGCTGCGTGCGGGCCGGAACGATGTCATAGACAACGTCGAAGGACACATGTTCGCGGATCGGCACGCAAAAGGCCGCCGCCCAGAAAACCGCCCAGATGAAGGCGATCATGGTGAATTCCTCGGTCCACAGCAGCGGCTGGTTCATCACATAGCGATAAAAGATCTGGATGATGAAGCCGGCGAATGCGGACAGGAAGAACAGGGCGCCGATCGCGTCGGCGACGGTTTTGAGAAAGGTGCCCCACTTTCGCAGGGCACCGGTATCGAATTGCGCGGGCATGGCCTGTTACTCGGCCAGCTGGTTGATCTTTTCCATCCAGCCGTCCGGCCAGTCCTTCGCGCGCGGCGAATTCTTGTAGGCTTCCTGGACATGGGCGCGGAACGCGTCGACATCGGGCGTGGTCACGGTAAGGCCCTTGTCCTGGAAGAAGGAGACGAGATCGCTCTCGATCTTCACACGTTCGGCGTTGTTCCAGTCGCAGGCAGCCTTGGCGGCATCGGTCACGGCCGATTTCTGTGCGTCATCCAGCTCGTTCCAGAAGGTGTTGGAAACGGCAAAATTGATGGCATCGACGAGATGTGAGGTCAGGGTGATCTGTTCAGTGACTTCATAGAACTTGGCGGCCTCGACCGTCGGCAGCGGGTTGTCCTGTGCGTCGATCGTGCCGGTCTGCAGGCCGAGATAGACTTCCCCGAAGGGCAGCGGCGTCGGATTGGCGCCGAGCGCCTGGCCGAGGAACAGCCATGCATCCGAGCTTGGCATGCGCAGTTTCACGCCTTTCAGGTCATCCGGCGTGTTGACGTCCATCGTCTTGCGCAGGTTCAGCTGGCGGGTGCCGAGATAGCAGGCATCCAGAAGCGTGATGTCCATCTCGTCGGATACGGTCTGCTTGAATTCGGTGCCGATATCGCTGTCAAGAAAGGCCCGGTAATGTTCGGGGCTCTGGAACAGATAGCCCGCCGTCAGCAAGCCATATTGCGGCAGTGCATCAGCAATCAGCTGGTAGGAAACATAAGTCATTTCCGCATTGCCGCGCTGCAGTGCATCAAGATCGGCGCCCTGGCCGAACAGTGAACCGGAATCATAGATCTGAACATCGAAGACGCCCGGCATTGCCGCGTCCAGCTTGTCCTTGAAGACATGCAGTGCCTTGGTATGTACATCGCTGGGGACCGACGGAACGGTCATCTTCATTTCTATCGGCGCGGAAAGTACCGGCCCGGCAAGCAAGGTCGTGGCAAGAAGAGCCTTCGCGAAAAGGTGCTTGGTCAACTGAATTCCTCCCAAAAGTCATTTCACCGGATCCCTCAGGTCTCCATTCCGGTGAATAAAACAGACTTTACGGGCTAATTTGACTGATGTAAATACTGATTGTATCAGTTATAGTATGAGCTATCCGATAATGGATTGCGTGGGAGGGAGGAACACCATGCTGGCCGGAACGGATCTTAAGGGTGTGATTGGCGCTTCTGTTACACCTGTTGATCAAGACCTGAGAATTGATGTCGAAAAACTGAAATCGCACATGGATTTCATGCTGGGCGAGGGCTGTGCCTTCGTTTCGGAATTCGGCACGACCGGTGAGGGGGCATCATTTTCAAGTGCCGAGAAGATTGCCGCACTTGAAGACCTTGCCGATATGGGGGCGGATCTGAAGCGCCATATCCCCGGCGTCATCGCTTCCTCACTCGATGAAGCGGCGAAACTCTTTGCAGCCATTGCCCGGCTGAATGCGCGCGCGGCACTGGTGATCCCGCCCTTCTACTACGCGCCATCATCCCATGCCGCCGTGGCCGATTTCTATGAGGCGATGATCGAGCGCGCCGGAGCACCCGAGATCGACCTCGTGCTCTATAATTTCCCGCATTTTTCCGGCGTCAGTTTCGATGTGCCGCTGGTTGAGGTGATGCTGAAACGGCTTGGAAGCCGCATTGTCGGCATCAAGGATTCGACCGGCGATCTGGCCGGTGGCCTGGCCCTGATCAAGGCTTTTCCGCAGCTTTCCATTTTCACTGGCGATGACCGGATCCTGCCCGAAATGGTTGCGGCTGGCGGCGCAGGCATGATCGGTGGTATGACCAATCCCTATCCGGCTGATTGCGTGCAGCTTTATGGCGGGCCTGTGACGCCGGAACTACGCGCCCGTGCCAAGGCAAGGATCGAGGCGGTGGATGGCAATGGCGGGCTCGTCGTGCTGAAAGCGCTGGTCGCGACGATGCGCCAAGACGCATCCTTTGCGCGTCCCATGCCGCCGCTTGCTGGCGCATCCGAAACGGTGATGACAAAGGTCGACGCGGCCATTGATGCTGTGGCCTGAACCGGGAGGCATAACGCAGAAGCGTCAGACGGCGCCAGGGGAGGAGAGAATTTGGCCAAGCCGCAGATTGCCGATCCGGGTGGATCCGGTATCAAGGATATTGCCTATGACCGGTTTCAGGAGGCGCTTTTAAGCGGCCGGCTGAGACCTGGCCAGATGGTCAGCCAACGTGATCTGGTCGATATGCTCGGCCTGTCGATCGGCGCGCTGCGCGAATTGTTGCCGCGGCTGCAGTCGGAGGGCCTGGTGAATGTGCTGCCGCAGCGCGGCATTCTCATTCCGGCCATTGATCTGCCGATGATCCGCAACACGTTTCAGATGCGAGCAGCGCTTGAGCGCGAAGCGGTGATGCAGGCCGTGCGCGATCTGCCGGACAGCGTGCTGGAAGGCCAGCGCCGGCTGCATGCCGACATGATCGAGGCGGTGGCGAAAAACCCGACGCCAGAGCTTCTGGATCGCGGTCAGGATATCGATACGGCGTTTCACAATCTGCTGATTTCGGCCACCGGCAATGATCTTCTGCGCCATGCCTATAGTATCAACGTCATCCGCATGCGGCTGATCAAGCTGGACCGGATCAGGCTTAACGAACACATCCTGCCGGAGGCCTTCGGTGATCATCTCGCCGTCATCGATGCGATTTTGCGCCGCGATATGACGGGTGCCATCGAGACCATGGACAATCACATCCGCAATGCCCGCGAACGTGCCCTGAAACTCTGAAATCCTGAATGCAACGTTGATCGAGACATGATCATGAATGACATGAAATCCGCCCTTGCGCCGCTGCGCCTCGCTGTCGCCCACCTTGATGAAGCCCCCGGACTGAACGATGAGGCACCTGTCTTTTCCTGGGCCCTTGGCGGCACTGGCGGCGCGCAATCGGCCTTTCGCCTTGTTGTCGCATTGACCGCAGAGGATGCCGCTTCAGGCCATGGGACCCTCTATGACAGTGGCCGCCGGGAAACGGACTATCCGGGCATGACCTATGACGGGCCGCCGCTCAGATCCGGTCTCAAGCTGTTCTGGAGCGTCTGCGTGTTTGACGATGCGGGCCGCGCTTCTGGCTTTTGCCCGCCCGCATTTTTCTTCACCGGCCTGAGGGCGGAGGACTGGCAGGCGGACTGGATTGCACGCTATTTCGTCTTGCCAGCGGGGCGTGACGTGCCGCAGGGCAACCGCTATGACAACCGCTTTCAGGCGCGCCCTGCCGACTATCTGCGCCGCGCGGTGCAGCTGGCCGGAACGCCGGTCAGGGCAACGGCCTATGTGACGGCGCTCGGTGTCTATGAGTTCTATATCAACGGCGCGCGGATCGGCGATCATGTTCTGGCGCCCGGTTGGACAGATTATCACCGCCGTGTCGAATATCAGACCTATGATGTCACCGGTCATTTTGCCGATGGCGAGAATGTCATCGGTGCCATTCTCGGTGAGGGCTGGTATTCTGGCCGCATCGGTCATAACCAACGTCGCGCTGGCAATCATTATGGTGGACGTCCGGCCTTCTGCTGCCAGATCGTGCTGGAATATGAAAGCGGGCGGCGCGAACTCATCGTCAGCGATGAAAACTGGCAGACGGTGCAGGGGCCGATCCTTTATTCCGATTTTCTGGCGGGTGAGGCCTATGATGCGAGGCTGGAAATCGAAGGCTGGGCCGAAACCGGGTTCGATACGGCCCTCTGGCAGCCGGTGGAGGTGTTCACACCGGGTCCGAAGGCGCCGCAGCTGGATGCCCAGCGCGCTGAGCCGATCCGCGCGGTCGCCTGGCTGCCCGCCCACCACCTGCATGTGCGGGACGGCATGGCGATCTATGATCTGAAACAGAATATTGCCGGATATTGTGCGCTGAGGCTGCGTGCCAAGGCCGGGAGCACTTTCCGCCTGTTCTTCGCCGAGCGGCTGAAGGACGATGGCACGCTCTATCTCGACAATATGCGCTATGCGGTGAATGAGGATATCTATATCGCCAAAGGCGCGGACGAGGAGTGCTTCACGCCGCGTTTCACCTTTCGCGGCTTTCAGTATGTCGGCGTCACGATCGAAGGCCCCGGTGAGGTTGCCGGGCTCGAAGGCGTTGCCATCCAGACCGACACGCCGGTATCCGGGACCATCTCGACGGGCAACCCGATGGTCAATCAGTTGATTTCCAATATTTTCTGGGGTCAGCGCGATAACTTCCTCGCCGTGCCGACCGATTGCCCGCAGCGCGACGAGCGCTATGGCTGGACGGCTGATGCGCAGGTCTTCTGGAAGACCGCCGGCTATTTCATGGATGTCGATGCCTTTCTCAAGAAATGGATGGAAGACCTGATCGACGGCCAGTCGCCGGAAGGGGCCTTTCCCGATGTTGCGCCGACCAAGCCGCTCAACCCTTACCGGCTGACACCCCAGCCGGGCGCGCCGGGCTGGGGCGACGGGCCGATCATCATGGCCTGGCATCACTATCTGCGCTATGGCGACGACAAGCTGCTGGTCCGTGCCTATGACAATCTCGCTGCCTGGATGGATTACATTGCTGCCGCCAACCCGGATGGTATCCGCCGCAATCGCAACAACAATAATTACGGCGACTGGCTCAATGTCGGGCCGAAGACCGATCCCTTTCTGGTCGCTTCAGCCTACTGGATCCATCTTGCAGACCTGATGACCGGTATTGCGGATGCGATCGGCCGCGATGCCTTGCGCTGGCAGGAACTTGGCACGACGCTCAGGGCCGCCTTTCTCGAAACCTATTGGGTGGCGCCGGGCCGGCTCTCCAGCGACACGCAGACGGCCTATCTGCTGGCGCTCGCATTTGACGTGCTTCCGCCGCGGCTGAAACGATTTGCCGCGGCCCGGCTGGAAGAACTCTTTGCCGCGGCCGACTGGCACCTTCAGACCGGCTTTCTCGGCGTGCGCCATGTCTGCCCGGTCGTGGCGGATTTCATCTCCGAAGAGCGCGCCGTCGATCTCCTGCTGAAGGACAGCTATCCCTCATGGGGCTTTTCCATCCGGCACGGCGCCACCACGATCTGGGAGCGCTGGGATGGCTGGACGCCGGAAAACGGCTTTCAGAGCCCCGCAATGAACTCTTTCAATCACTATGCCTATGGCGCGGTCGGCGAATGGATCTGGGCGCGGCTTGCCGGGATTGACTGGCTGGAGACAGCGCCAGGCTATCGCGGTGTTTTGATGCGGCCGGTGTTCGACCGTCGTATCGGCCATGTCGAGGCCGTCTACGCGGCGCGGACAGGGGCGGTCAAAAGCGCCTGGAGGATCAACGGGGATGTGGGGCAGTGGCAGGTGAGCCTGCCGCCGGGCGTCTTCGCGCAAGTGGAATTGCCGGAAGGGCTTGGCGCCGTTGAATGTGATGGCGCGGCGCGCACCGGACGGGCATTCCGGCTTGAAAGCGGTGCGCACAGCTTGACCTTTTCGCTCTGATCGGCCGGGCGGCTTTGTTGCATTCATCGGCAAATGGTGCTGAAGATGGCGGCCTTGATGCAAGAATGAGACAAAGCCGACGCGGACCGATGAGCGAAATGAACCCGAAGACTTCCGAAGACCTGTTTGCCTATCTCGATGAACTGGGCATTTCTTATGAGAATATGGAACATCGCGCGGTTTTCACCGTGGCGGAGGGCGATGACCTGAGGGAAAAAATCCCCGGCGGCCATACCAAGAACCTGTTCGTTAAGGACAAGAAGAGCCGTTATTTCATGCTCACGGTGGAGGAATATGCCACCGTTGATCTCAAGACGGTTCATAGCCTGATCGGCGCCCAGGGCCGCGTCTCCTTCGGCCGGCCGGAGCAGATGCGCGACTATCTCGGTGTCGAACCCGGCTCGGTGACGGCGCTGGCAGCCATCAATGATACTAACGGCAATGTCACCTTCATTCTTGATGAAGCGCTGATGGAAAATTCTGTGATCAACTGCCACCCCTTGCGCAATACGGCGACGACGTCGGTCGGCCGTGACGATCTGCTGCGCTTTATCAGGGCAACCGGCCATGAGCCGCTTGTCTTGAAAGTGACGGCGTGACACACGATCTTTCTATTACGTTTTTAACGGGCCTGGCCCGACGCGGGAGACATTGATGAGCGGTTTTGACAATCCCTATGGCGGTTCGTTCGGCGGACAGATGAATGTGTCGGTCGACGGCAGCACCAATGGCGCAACACCGCCTGGCGGGCTTATCAAGGATACCACCACCGCAGGCTTCATGGCTGATGTAATCGAGGAATCGAAGAACCAGCCGGTGCTGGTCGATTTCTGGGCGCCCTGGTGCGGTCCCTGCAAGCAGCTCGGGCCGGTGATCGAAAAGGTGGTGACGGAAGCAGCCGGCAAGGTCAAGCTGGTGAAGATGAATATCGACGACCATCCGGCCGTGGCCGGGCAGATGGGCATTCAGTCGATCCCCGCCGTTGTCGCCTTTGCCGGTGGCCAGCCGGTTGACGGTTTCATGGGCGCGGTCCCGGAAAGCCAGGTGCGCGAATTCATTGACAAGGTTGCCGCTTCCGCGCCGTCGGAAAAGGATCGCGCTGCCGAGATTGCCGCCGCGCTTGAAGAGGCCGATACGCTTCTGGCAGCGGATAACATCCAGGAAGCGCTGCAGCTTTACGGCGCAATCGCCCAGGCCGATCCGGAAAATGCCCGCGCCCTTGCCGGTATCGGCCGCTGCCTGATTGCCGCTGGCGATCTGGAGCGTGCCAAGGCACTTCTGGAGGAAATTCCAGACAGCGCAAAGGAAGATGATGCGATCAAGGCATTGCAGACCAAGATCGCGCAGATGGAGGAAGCGCGCAAGCTGGGCGATCCCAATGCGCTGGAACATCAGCTTTCGCTTGATCCCGACAATCATGCAGCACGTATGAACCTGGCCAAGATCCGAAGTGCCGAGGGTGCGCGTATGGAAGCGGCAGAACATCTGCTGCTGATCATGAAGAAAGACCGCACATTTGAGGATGACGGCGCGCGCAAGCAGCTGGTCGCCTTCTTCGAGGCCTGGGGTGCGAAGGATCCGGCAACCATCGCCGCACGGCGCAAATTGTCGACGATCCTGTTTTCATAAACATCAAACGTAAAGGAAGGCAGCGTCATGCAAGTGGGAAATGCGCGTTACATCAGGCGGGATGATCTGCCGGAGGCCGTGCCTGTGTTTCCCCTGCCCGGAGCGCTTTTGCTGCCCCAGGGCCATCTGCCGCTGAACATCTTCGAGCCGCGTTACCTCGCCTTGTTCGATCGGGCGCTGTCGGGCAACCGGCTCGTCGGTCTGGTGCAGCCGGCGCGGGTGGAAGAGGGTATGGATATTACCGATGTCACGCCGCTGGCGGGGGTCGGCTGTATCGGCCGGGTCACGTCCTTTGCCGAAACGGGCGATGGCCGCTATCTCACGGCGCTGACCGGGGTCTGCCGTTTCCGCTTGATGAGCGAATTGCGCAGCACCAATCCCTATCGCTCCTTCGAGATCAATCCCTTCATGGGCGACCTCAAATCCGAGGAGGAGGAGGACAGCGTCAATCGCACGCGTCTTCTGGAGGCCTTCCGCGCCTATCTCGATGCCGAGGGGCTGGAGGTCGACTGGAGCCATATCGAACAGGCGAGCAATCTGGTTCTGGTCAATTCGCTTGCCATGATGGCGCCCTTCGGCGCGGCAGAAAAGCAGGCGCTTCTGGAGGCCGAAGATCTGAAGACCCGGGCCGAGCTTTTCGTTGCCATCACCGAATTCGCGCTGGCCGGTGATCCGGGAGAGAAGTTGCAGTAATGCCTTCAGCACAGGATAAATATGATCCGCGTATCGACCCGCGCATGCTGGAGCTTCTGGTCTGTCCGCTGACCAAGGGGCGGCTGACCTATGATCGCGAGGCGGGAGAGCTTGTGTCTGAAAGGGCGCGTCTTGCCTATCCGATTCGTGATGGCGTGCCGATCATGCTGGTCTCCGAAGCACGGCAGCTGATGTGACTGCCGAACCGTGTCAGGGCGTAACCGTCTCAAATTCCGTGATCTGGAATGTCTTGTAACTGCCGTAGCCGTCGTCGCGGTCAAGCTGTTCGGCGAGCCAGCTGCTGAGTTCCTCCCGGTCGCCGAATTCAATTTCTCCGATGTTCGGATCCATGATCCGCATTGTCTCCGATAGGGTTTCGACGCAGGCGATCGCGTGGCCGGATTGCCCCTTGTTTGTCGAATCCGTCAAGATCAACAGGTTGCCGAGCTGAACGTCCGGCGCGTCGTCCCACTCATCTTCCTCTTTCTCGGGCCAGACTGCCTGTGCGAGCGTCTGCGCCATTTCCCCCTTCGTGATGCCTTCCTCCCGGCGGCAAAGAAACGCTCCCTTATACGCAAGTCCACTGTCCCGGATGGTCTCGATCGTGTCGACATACATTTTCTGGGGGGCTTTCTGTTTCAGGTCTTCGTCATAATAATCTCGCCCCAGCCCGTATCCGGCGTCGTGGTGATCGATCCAGCTCCAGTAGTCATGTGCTTTGCTGGAAAGTGATATCATCAGGTAATGCGCGGAGGCAGGCAGGCACACGCCCGGCGGTCTTGGTATGTCACGATGGTCATCTTTACCGTAACTGCGACCGAGAATGCCGGATTGAGGCCTGAGATAGAGCATCGTTCCGTATTTTAGCCGTCGCGGGTTGCTCGCGGCCTGCTCATAAACAGAGCTGATGCCGGAATCCCTGTCGGACGGGCCATCGTCAGCCGATACCCGACCGGCAGGAGCGTCCCCGGCGGCGCGCGGCTGTGAGGGCTGCTCGCTCGGTAGAGAACTGTCTGTCGCAGAAAACTGGCGGCTGGGCCGGTGGTTTGCGTCGGTAAATAATGCCATTTTCAGCCAATATCCTTCATTTCGAAGGAGTTTAGGCCGAAAATATATTATATAAAAATAGATACTGACTATTTATAGTTATTTTATAGGTAAGATATTACATCTATGGAAAATTATATTTTAGATATCGACGCGGCAATGGCCGCTGATATTTAATTCAAAGTGCCTCCCCGGCGAGAAGTTTCGGCGTTGCACGCGAGGCGCGGCCGGCCGCTTCTTCAATGAAATAGCGTTTCAGGCCGGGCATGCGGTCGACCAGGCCGAGGCCGATATCGCGGGCCAGGCGAACCGGGCCGATATCATTGGAAAACAGCCGGTTCAGCACATCGGTGGTCATGCCCATGCGCACCGTGTCGAAACGGCGCCAGGCCTGATAGCGCTCAAGCGTATCCATGGCGCCGATATCAAAGCCCATGCGGTCGGCTTCGACGATGGTTTCGGCAAGGGCGGCGACGTCCTTGAAGCCAAGATTGAGGCCCTGGCCTGAAATTGGATGGATGCCGTGGGCGGCATCGCCGGCCAGCGCCAGGCGCGGGGCAATGAAAGACCGCGCCAGTGTCAGTCCGAGCGGGAAGGCACGGCGGCCGCCGGCAAGCGTCAGCGGGCCGAGATGATGACCGAAGCGGCGTTCAAGTTCCGCCTCGAAGATGAGATCATCATCTTCGACCAGACGGTTGGCATCAGCGGTGCGTTCGGTCCAGACCAGCGAAGAGCGGTTACCGGTCAGAGGCAGGATGGCGAAGGGGCCAGCGGGCAGGAAATGCTCCTCGGCGCGGCCGTTATGCGGGCGTTCATGGGCAATGGTGGTGACGATGCCGGACTGACCATAGTCGAAGCGAACGGTCTTGATGCCGGCCATGTCACGCAATTTCGAGCGCACGCCATCGCAGGCAACGACAAGGCGGGTATCAATCGTTTCACCATCGGCGAGTGTGATCTTCGCCCGGCCGCCCTCATTCTCTAACGCGCTCACGAAAGCGGCGTGGCGGATTTCGATGCCCAGATCTTCTGCGGCGCGGCGCAATGCGCGCACCATGGCGACATTGGGGATCATATAGGCGAAAGGCGCCGATGTTGCACTATTGTCGGCAAAGGTCAAAAAGACCGGGCGGACCGGATCGGCGGTTTTCGAATCAGTCACGATCATGTCGTTGATCGGTTGGGCGTGTTTTCGAATTTCCTCCCAGAGGCCAAGTGTCTTCAGCATGCTGACGGCTGCCGCGATAATGGCGGAGGCGCGCTCGTCCTTTTCCCAGACATGTTCGGGTGCTGCTTCCATCAGCGTGATATCGAGATGCGGCGCCGCTTTCTTGATGGCGACGGCAACCGAAAGACCAACATAGCCACCACCGACGACGATCATGTCTTTCATCACGTGCTTCCTTGCAATTTGCCTCAAAAAGAATTCTTTTGCGGTCCTGGGCCACGCCGTCAAGGGGCGCAGGCGTCCGGCACCTCATCCGGTGTTCTTTTCGCGCCCGCGGCCTGGCGTTTCAAGCCCGGTTCGCCAATCTGTTCAACTTCAATATAGGGAATGAACCCGAATGTCACAGTCCGAAGACAGGGAAAGCGGCAAAGCACTGGCCGATCTTCTCGATCTGGAGCGGCTGGAGGAGAACCTTTATCGCGGCGAAAGCCCGGCAACGACATGGCAACGCGTCTTTGGAGGACAGGTGGTTGCCCAGTCGCTGGTCGCAGCACAGCGCACCGTGCCAATGGACCGTTATGTTCATTCGCTGCATGGTTATTTCATGCGGGCAGGCGACACCGAAGTACCGATTGTCTTCCAGGTCGATCGCCTGCGTGATGGCAAAAGCTTTCTGACCCGCAGTGTGCGGGCCATCCAGCATGGCCAGCCGATCTTCATCATGACGGCTTCGTTTCAGTGTGAGGAGGAGGGGTATGAACATCAGGAGACCATGCCCGATGTTCCGCCGCCGGAGGCGCTGGATGCCGAAGCCATGCTGATCGCCGACAATGCGGCAGGGGCGCCGGCGCCGATCCGCAATTACTGGCAGCGGGAACGGCCGATCGAGATCCGCCCGGTCGATGTCGAGGATTTCCTGTGGCGAAAGAAGGGGTCCAGCGAACAGGCGATCTGGATCCGCGCCAGCGGCGAGCCGCCGGCTGACCGGGCCTATCAGACAGCTTTCCTCGCCTATATGTCAGATATGACCCTGCTCGATTCGACGCTCTATCCGCATTGTGCTTCGGTCTTTTCTGACCGCATCCAGGCGGCAAGCCTCGATCATGCGATCTGGTTTCATCGCCCTTTCGAAATTTCGGACTGGCTGCTTTATGTGCAGAAAACGCCATCGGCCAGCAATGCACGCGGGCTGGCGATCGGCCGTGTCTTCAGCCGGGACGGCCGCCTTGTCGCAAGCGTCGCCCAGGAGGGGCTGATCCGCGCCCGCGAAACGGTTATCCCGTTTTATGAGAAAGGGACGACGCCGCGTTGAAACGGGCTTTATGCATGAAAAGTGATGAAATTTTTGGCATATGTTACCCAATATTGCGATGATTGAAGGCGTTATTGCTGTAAGCGCTGTCTTTGGTTGACGAAAATCAATACGGGCGCGATTTGGCACGCGCCTTGTATGGTCTTTAGATACGCGCCGGCTCCGGTCGGCTCCGTATCGGGCGGGGCTGCGGGTCCGGTCAGCGGTTTTCTGCAAGAAAGGCCGATAGATGACCACCGGAATTCTTCTTAACAGAATGAGATGGCTGGGGCTTGGCTGCGCAGCAGCACTTCTGCCTCTTTCCGCTCATGCACAGGATGCAGCCGTGCCCGACAAGGGCGACACGGCCTTCATGTTCATTGCCACTTTGCTGGTTCTCTTTATGATTCTGCCCGGACTTGCCCTGTTTTATGGCGGCCTGGTGCGCTCGAAAAACATGCTTTCGGTGCTGATGCAGTGTACGGTCATCGCCTGTACCGTGATGCTGATCTGGGTGATTTACGGCTATTCCTTTACCTTTGGCGGTGCGGTTAATCCGTTTTTTGGCGGGTTTTCCAAACTGTTTCTGTCCGGTGTCACGCCCGACAGCACGGCTGCGACTTTTTCGGATGCTGTTATTCCCGAATATATCTTCATGCTGTTCCAGATGACCTTTGCTGCCATCACACCAGCCCTGATCGTCGGTGCCTTTGCCGAGCGGATCAAGTTCTCGGCTGCCGTGCTGTTCTGTGCGTTGTGGGTCACCTTCGTCTATTTCCCAGTTGCACATATGGTCTGGGATGCAAGCGGATTCCTGTTTGATCTCGGTGCGCTCGATTTCGCCGGTGGCACGGTTGTTCACATCAATGCCGGTGTCGCCGGACTTGTCGGTGCCATCATGGTCGGCAAGCGCATGCATCTGGAATCAGAGGAAATGGCGCCGCATTCCATGACCCTGACCATGGTCGGCGCCGCCATGCTGTGGTTCGGCTGGTTCGGCTTCAATGCTGGTTCCAACCTCGAAGCTTCGGGCGGCGCCATGCTGGCAACTGTAAACACTTTTGTGGCAACCGCCGCTGCAACGGTCTCCTGGTGCCTGGTCGAGAAAATGACCCGTGGCAAGGCATCCATGCTTGGTGCTGCATCCGGCATGGTTGCCGGCCTCGTTGCCATTACCCCGGCGGCCGGCATTGCAGGGCCGATGGGCGCCATCATCATGGGATTCCTGGTTTCGCCGCTCTGCTACTTCTTCGTTACCGCCGTCAAGCACCGCTTTGGTTATGACGATACGGCCGATGTTTTCGGTGTGCATGGCGTTGGTGGCTTTTTCGGTGCTTTGGCGACGGGTATCTTCGCTTCGTCGTCGCTGGGCGGCATCGGCTATGCCGACGGCGTCACCATGGCTGGTCAGTTTTTCACCCAGCTGATCGCTGTCATCACCACCATTGCCTGGTGCCTGATCGGTTCGGTTATCCTTTACAAGGTTGTCGATATCGTCGTCGGCCTGCGCGTCTCGCAGGATGACGAGCTGGCCGGTCTTGACCTCGCCTCTCATGGCGAGCGCGCTTATCACATGTAGTGATTGATACAGGGCGTTGCCGCTTTTCGGACGGAAATGCGGCGGCGTCCTGAAAAGAGGGTGCCTGTTTTTGCGTCATTTTTCGAGGCAGTCGCCTGCTTAATAGATGCGCAATTTTGAAAAATTGCTTAGATTCTGGGCGCAGTGCAAAGCCTGTGGCAGCAGCGTGCTGAATTTGTGGGGAAAATGCGACCAAGATTCGGGGCGCAGCAACGGATTGTTGAAACTGGCACGTACTTTGAATGTATGTTTAGGGCCTCTGATTGATTGCTGCCGTCAGAGGCAAGGAGAGTCGGCTCTGGGCCGAGGACAAACAAAGGATGGGAAACCAGATGAAAATTGTTATGGCCATTATAAAGCCGTTCAAACTGGATGAGGTGCGCGAGGCTCTCACTTCAGTCGGTATCCAGGGCCTGACTGTTACAGAAGTCAAAGGCTATGGCCGGCAGAAGGGCCACACCGAAATCTATCGCGGCACCGAATATGCAGTCAGCTTTCTTCCCAAGCTGAAGATCGAAGTCGCCGTCGCCGCCGACGTCGTTGAAAAGGCAGTAGAGGCGATCGCGTCATCGGCAAAGACCGGCCAGATCGGGGACGGCAAGATCTTTGTTTATTCCATCGAACAGGCCGTGCGCATTCGTACCGGCGAAACCGATTCCGAAGCGTTGTAAAACCGCAGGGGGTATTCTTTCTATGTATTCCAAACTCAAACTCGTCGCGGGCGCCAGCGTTATTGCTGCTGGTTCTTTCGCGCTCCCGGCTTTCGCCCAGGACACGACCGTGATTGATCTTTCCACGGCTGCCGGTGTTCCGGGTGAGGTGGCCTGGATCCTGAACACGCTGTTGTTCCTCGTGATGGGTTTTCTCGTCATGTGGATGGCCGCTGGTTTCGCCATGCTCGAAATGGGCCTGGTCCGCACCAAGAACGCCTCGATGCAGGGCCTCAAGAACGTTGCGATTTACGCCGTTGGCGGCCTGATGTTCTGGTTCACCGGCTACAGCCTGATGTACACCAATGTTGATGGTGGCTTCATCGGCACGTTCGGTCCCTACATGATCCCGACGCCGGATGCCGAAGCTGCTTCGGCCATGGCTGATGGCTCGTCCTATTCGGTGGCTTCCGACTGGTTCTTCCAGATGGTGTTCTGCGCCACCGCCGCTTCGGTTGTTTCGGGTACGCTGGCCGAGCGCATCAAGCTCTGGCCGTTCATGATCTTCACCGTCATTCTCACCGGCTTCATGTACCCGATCACGGGTTCCTGGCAGTGGGGCGGCGGCTGGCTTTCCGAAATGGGCTTCTCCGACTTCGCCGGTTCGACGCTGGTTCACTCGGTCGGTGGCTGGGCAGCGCTTGCCGGTGCCTTCGTTCTCGGCCCGCGCCTTGGCAAGTTCTCCTCCGACGGTACGGTCAACCCGATGCCGGGCTCGAACATTCCGCTGGCTGTTCTCGGTACCTTCATCCTGTGGCTCGGCTGGTTCGGCTTTAACGGCGGCTCGCAGCTGGCTCTCGGCTCGATCGCTGACGCATCCGCCGTTTCGAAGATCTTCGTCAACACCAACCTGGCCGCTGCTGCCGGTGCCGTGATCGTCATGATCCTTCTGCAGATCATCTACAAGAAGGTCGACGTCACCATGGTTCTCAACGGTGCGCTTGCCGGTCTCGTTGCCATCACGGCCGAGCCGCTGACGCCGTCCGTTCCGGCCGCTCTTTTCATCGGTGCCATTGGCGGTGTCATCGTCGTTGTCGTTGTTCCGCTGCTCGACAAGCTGAAGATCGACGACGTTGTCGGCGCCATTCCGGTTCACCTTTGCGCCGGTATCTGGGGTACCTTCATCGTTCCGCTGACGAACCCCGACACCAGCTATGTCACGCAGATCATCGGTATCGTCTCGATCGGCATCTTCACCTTCGTCGTGTCGCTGGTTGTCTGGCTCATCCTCAAGGCCGTCATGGGCATCCGGGTATCGCCGGAAGAGGAAACGGCTGGTCTCGACAAGGCCGAAATCGGCGTCGAAGCCTATCCGGAATTCAAGTAATCCGGATTTTTATCGCGCACGGCTCCATCAGGAGTTCTGCCATCAGCCCGGGCCTTTCGGCCCGGGTTTTTGTTTGCATGCAGTTCGGGCCTTTCGGCTCGGGTTTTGTTTGCACGCAGTTCGGGCCTTTCGGCCCGGTTTTGCTTGTCGCGATCTGCGTGAAAGTGATTGGCCCGTTACCATGGTTAAAGAGGCATTAACTCCTCGCTGCTAGGGTCAGTTCGTGAGAAGTGTCCGGCAGCAACCGGGCTGGTGCATCGGCCAGAAAATCGAACCTGATTTTCGAAAAGGCACGATGCGTCGCGGTAAATAAATTGGAGCGTCCTTTGTGCATCCGAATGGATGCACGGCGCTCTAGCAGGTGCGGTGGCCCGCACGGAGTTGCCGGCCATTCCTAAGACTGAGCGGGTTTGAGTATGGCAAAGACAGGAATGACGGCATCGGCGGAACGGATGAGCGGGCGCGGCGACGGAGAGTTCTCGGTCCTTGGCTTTTTGTGGCGTCAGCTTGTCGCCCTTCTCGGTATTGTTCTGTTCGGGGCGCTCTGCGTCGCCATTGCGGCGCTTGCGACCTGGAATGTCGCCGATCCGTCGAGTTTTCACGCAACAGGCAGATTACCGACCAATCTTCTCGGCTATGGCGGTGCGGAATTTGCCGATATCGTGATGCAGACATTGGGGCTTGCCGCCGTCTTTGCGCTTTTGCCAATTCTCGCCTGGTCGCTTTCGATGATGACCGGCCGCAGGATCTATCGCAAGCCAGCCCGCTTTTTCGCATGGATCGGCGGATCGGTGATGACCGCATCGGTGCTGGGCTGCGTTCCGGCACCGCCGACCTGGCCGCTGCCCAACGGACTTGGCGGTGTTGCAGGCGATCTGGTGTTGCGCTTTCCAGCCCTTTTCATCGGTCATTACCCGACCGGTATTGCCGCAATCATCATCGGCGCGATCTTCGTGCTGCCGGCTTTGTTTCTGATGCTGTTTTCAGCCGGGCTCATCATCCGCCATCCCCGGGTCGTCGCTGAAACGGCGCAGGCGAAAAAACGGGCTGAGGCCTCCTCCATTCCCTCCGTCGGCGATCTTGATGACGAGCGCGAGCGTGGTTTTTCGCTGCTGCCGCTCATCGGCTATATGGAACATAGCTGGCTGATCATCCGGGCACGCATCAATCGTCTTTCCGGTCGCAATGCGCGCCGTCACGAGGATGAGGGCTTTGAGGAGCCCTATGATTTCAATCAGGATTCTTTCGAGCGGCTGGATGGGCTCGATGCGCCTCTCGAAACACCGTCCTACCAGCGTCGCGGCGAGCCGAGCCTGATCGATCCCGATGCCCGGGCAAACCGTGGCGGCCCCGGTTTCGTGCCGCCCTTTGATGACTATGAAGAGGATGATGATTTTGTAGCCGAAGCGCTGCCGCAGGGTGTGCTGAGTGCCGATTTCGATGATGGGCCTGCCAGGAGCCGCAGCCGGCGCGATCCCGATGTGGCGCCTGCCGGCGGGGCAAGGCTGCCGCGCGCGAATTTCGTCGCCCAGGCTGCGCCGCCGCCACGCCAGAGCGCGCGGGTGGCCCGTGACGCACAGGCCGCGCTTATCAGTGATGACGGGTTTCAGCTGCCCTCCGTTCACCTTCTGGCCGAACCGAAGGGCATTGCCCGCGATCGTGCGCTTTCTCCCGACATGCTGGAACAGAATGCCCGCATGCTTGAAGGTGTGCTGGAAGATTTCGGCGTCAAGGGCGAAATCATCCATGTTCGCCCTGGTCCCGTTGTCACGCTTTACGAGCTGGAGCCCGCTCCGGGGATCAAGTCGTCCCGCGTGATCGGTCTTGCCGATGATATCGCCCGGTCGATGTCCGCCATTTCGGCGCGTGTTGCCGTCATTCCCGGCCGCAATGCCATCGGTATTGAATTGCCGAATCCGACGCGGGAAACGGTGTTTCTGCGCGAAATCATCGCCAGCGAGGATTTCGAGAAGAGCAAGGCCAAGCTCGCCATGGCGCTTGGCAAGACTATTGGCGGTGAACCGGTCACAGTCGATCTCGCCAAGATGCCGCATCTGCTGATTGCCGGTACCACCGGTTCGGGCAAGTCGGTTGCTGTCAACACGATGATCCTGTCGCTGCTCTATCGCATGTCGCCGGAACAGTGCCGGTTGATCATGATTGACCCGAAAATGCTCGAACTCTCCGTTTATGACGGCATTCCCCATCTTCTGTCGCCGGTTGTGACCGATCCGAAAAAGGCGGTCGTCGCGCTCAAATGGACCGTGCGCGAGATGGAAGAGCGCTACAAGAAGATGGCCAAGCTCGGCGTGCGCAATATTGACGGCTTCAATACGCGGGTGAAACAGGCCGAGGAAAAGGGCGAGACGCTGTCGCGCACGGTGCAGGTCGGCTTTGATCGCGAGACCGGTGAGGCGCTTTACGAAACCGAAGAATTCGACATGTCGCCGATGCCCTATATCGTCGTGATCATTGATGAAATGGCCGATCTGATGATGGTGGCGGGCAAGGATATTGAAGGCGCCGTACAGCGGCTGGCGCAGATGGCCCGTGCGGCTGGCATTCACGTCATCATGGCCACCCAGCGCCCCTCCGTCGATGTCATCACCGGCACGATCAAGGCCAATTTCCCGACGCGTATTTCCTTCCAGGTCACATCGAAGATCGACAGCCGGACCATTCTCGGTGAGCAGGGGGCTGAACAGCTGCTTGGCCAGGGCGATATGCTGCACATGGCCGGAGGCGGCCGCATCCAGCGTGTCCACGGTCCCTTCGTCTCCGATCCGGAGGTGGAAGAGATCGTCGCCTATCTCAAGACGCAAGGCGCGCCGGACTATCTTGAGGCGATTACCGCCGAGGATGACGAAGATGGCGATCTGGGCGATGGCAGCCTCGGCAATCTCGGCCGCTCGGATGATCCTTATGATCAGGCGGTGGCGATTGTGCTGCGTGATGGCAAAGCCTCGACCTCCTATATCCAGCGGCGGCTCGGTATCGGCTATAACCGTGCGGCCAGCCTGATTGAGCGCATGGAGCAGGAGGGCGTGATCGGCCCGGCCAATCATGCCGGCAAGCGCGAGATCCTGGTTCCCACCGAGCAGGACATTATAGAAGGCCCGCGTTGAGAATTCGGGCCAAAAGCGCCGGAACTGCGGGCTATCGGGCGGCTCCTGCCATCAAGGCGCCTTGATGGCAAGGCACGAAATCCTATCTGAGCCGTTATAAGCTCATTGAGACATTGAAT
This sequence comes from Martelella alba, assembly GCF_006516955.1. Lineage (GTDB taxonomy): Bacteria > Pseudomonadota > Alphaproteobacteria > Rhizobiales > Rhizobiaceae > Martelella > Martelella alba. Next base: position 440,761 of record NZ_VHLG01000002.1, on the reverse strand, counting down.
GACGAAGGAATGAACGGCATGGCCTCTGAAAACAGACAAGCCGCACATAAATGGCTCGGCCTCGCCGCGCTCCTCTTTTTGGGGATGCTGCCGCTTCCGGCATTGGCGCAGGCACCGACGCCACCGGCAGCACTGACCACGCCGCCTGATCTGCCGACGGGCAGCAATGTGCCGCTGCCCACCCACCGTGATGCAGCACCGGCGCCCGGCACGCCCGTTCAGCCCGCGCCCGCCGATGTGGCGCAGAAGATTGCCGACCACTTTTCCTCGGTCAAAACGATGACGGGCGAGTTTGTCCAGTTTGGCCCGACCGGCGATCAGCAGGGCGGCAAGTTCTATCTCGAACGGCCCGGCAAGCTGCGGTTTGACTATGACCAGCCGTCGCCGGTCAAGGTCATTGCCGACGGGCGCAATGTCGCCATCGGCAACACCAAGCTTGAGACCTGGGATTTTTATCCGTTGTCGCGCACGCCGCTGAGCCTGCTGCTCTCCGACAATATCGACCTGCAGCACCGCATGGTCCGCGATGTTCAGGAAAAGGACGGGCTGACCACGATCGTGCTCGGTGACAAGACGATTTTCGGCGATCAGACCATCACGCTGACCTTTGATACCAAGACCTTCGACCTGCGTCAGTGGATCGTCACTGATGCCCAGGGCAAGGATACGACGGTGATGCTGTTCAATACGCGTTCGGGCATCCAGTTCGGGCCTTCGACCTTCCGGATCCCCTATGATGATATCATGTCGGGTCCCAACAATTGAACCTTTGACCCGGTTCAAGAATCGCCTATTGCTGGGATGAGTGTGAACGGCAATGGCGGGAATGGCATATGCAGCTGAAGATTTCGACCTGGAACATCAATTCGGTGCGGCTGCGCATGCCGATCGTCGAGCGCTTTGCTGCGTCAAGCCGCCCGGATGTGCTGTGTCTTCAGGAAATCAAATGCACCAATGACCAGTTTCCGCTGAAGCCTTTGAAGGCGCTTGGTTACGAGCATATCGTCATGCATGGCCAGAAGGGCTATCATGGCGTGGCGATCGCCTCGCGGCTGCCCTTGTCGGAAAATTTCTCCACCGATTACTGCCAGATGGGCGATACCCGCCATATCTCGGCGGTGTTCGAGGCGGGTGGCCGGAAGATCCGGCTGCACAATTTCTATGTGCCGGCCGGCGGTGACGAGCCGGATCCGGACATCAATCCGAAATTCCGCCACAAGCTCGATTTCATCGAGGAAATGAAGGCGCTGCAGGCGGATCAGGGCGATGGCATTGCCTCTGTTCTGGTGGGCGATCTCAACATTGCGCCGCTTGAAAATGATGTCTGGTCACACAAGCAGCTGTTGAAGATCGTCAGCCATACGCCGATTGAAACCGATGGGCTGAAGGCGGTGATGGCGGCTGGCGGCTGGGTGGACCTGATGCGTCAGGGCGTGCCGGATGAGGAGAAGATCTATACCTGGTGGAGCTATCGCGCCAAGGACTGGCAGGCCGCCAATCGCGGCCGCAGGCTCGATCATGTCTGGTCATCGCCCGATATTGCCCCCGCCCTTGCCGGTATCGACATTCTGACCGAGGCGCGCGGCTGGGAAAAGCCGTCCGATCATGTTCCGGTAACGGCGACTTTCGAGTTCTGAGGTCAAGGGCGCGGAGCTTCAGGCGGTGTGGCGCTGCAATTCCCACATCTGCTTCAGTGACTGGCGGTAGTTGGGAAATTCGAACTCATAGCCGAGATCGCAGATCTTCTTGTTGCTGACCCGCTTGCTGTCACCCCAGAAGGAGCGGGCCATTTCGCTCATCTCCGCGTCCTCGAAGGCGATTTCCGGCGGCGGATCAATACCCATCAGCCGGGCCGCCTCGACGATCACATCCTGTGGCGGGGCCGGTTCGTCATCGGTGATGTTGAAGACGCCGCCAAAACCATGTTCGGCGAGAAAGGCGGTCGAAAAACCGACATCCTCGACACGGACGCGGTTGAAGATCTGGCCTTTCTTGATCACCCGTTTCGATGTGCCGTCCTGCAGTTTGAGAAAGACATTGCGGCCGGGGCCGTAAATGCCGGAAAGCCGCATGATGGCGACCGGTATGCAGTGGTTGGCACCAGCCTGCAGCCAGGCCCGCTCGGTCTCATAGCGCAGCTGCGAACGCAGCGAGGTTGGCCGGCACTGGGCGGTTTCATCAATCCATGCGCCCTTGTGATCGCCATAAACGCCAATTGTCGAGAGATAGCCGATCCATTGCAGCGAGGGGAAATCCTGCCGCGTGGCACCGCGGGCTGCACGCAGCAGCGGGTCGCCATTGTCGCCCGGCGGAATGGTCTGAACGATATGGGTGACGGATCTGAGCTTGTGCCTGAGCGCCGGATCCATCGTCTCGCCATCGAAGATGAACGCTTCCATGCCGCAATCGGCGAGTTCGCCGGCCTTGTTCGCAGAACGGATCGTGCCGGCGACCTGGGTGGCATTGGGCGCCAGCGCCCGTCCGATTTCCTTTCCGGAATAGCCGGCACCAAAGATCATCAGATGCATAGTGCACTCCTCCCGTTTTCCCATTCTTCGCAGACTTCAGGATCTGCTTCATGGCGATGAAGATCAGCCATACGGGCAAAATCATCAGTAGACAGCAGCCGTGACAGTGCCCAGACCGCCATGGCGCGAATTTCCGGCGCCGGATCGGCAAGCAGGCGCTCGCAAGGGGTGGCAAGGTTTGCGACGCCGCTGTTTCCGGCCGCGATGAGACAGTTTCGCACAAAGCGGTTACGGCCGATACGCTTGACTGGTGAGCCGGAGAAAAAACTGCGGAAGGTCTTGTCGTCGAAACCGAGAAAGGTTGCGAGTTCAGGCGCCCTGAGGTCGTCGCGCGCGGCAAGCTTCATCTCGGATGCAGCTTTGGCGAACTTGTTCCAGGGGCAGGCAGCAAGACAGTCGTCACAGCCATAGATGCGGTTTCCCATCTTCTTCCGGAGTTCTTCCGGAATATGACCTGAATGTTCAATGGTCAGATAGGAGATGCAGCGTCGCGCATCAAGCCTGTAGGGGGCGGGAAAGGCATCGGTCGGACAGGCGTCGAGGCAGGCACGGCAGCGCCCGCAATGGTCCGTCTCGGCATTGTCGGCTGGAAGTTCTGCCGTGGTGAAGATCGAGCCGAGAAACAGCCAGGAACCATGGCTGCGGCTGACGAGATTGGTATGCTTGCCCTGCCAGCCGAGGCCGGCTTTGGCCGCCAGCGGCTTTTCCATGACCGGGGCGGTATCGACGAAGACCTTGACCTGTTCTCCGGTCCGCGCGGCAATCCGGCCGGCCATCTGTTTCAATTTGCCCTTGATGACGTCGTGATAGTCGCGATTGCGGGCATAGACCGAGATATTGGCCTTTTCCGGCCGTTGCAGCAGGCTGCGCGGATCGCTGTCCGGGCCGTAATTCATGCCGAGCATGATGATCGAGCGGGCCTCAGGCCACAGATGAAGCGGGTTGGAGCGCCGCTCATAGGTCGCCTCCATCCATGCCATCGTGCCATAATAGCCAGCGTCGATGCCTTCGCGCAGCGCTTCGGCGGCGGCCGGCATGGCTTCGGCAGGCGTGATCCGGCAAACATCGAAGCCGTTATCGCGCGCTTCGCTGTCGATGAAAGCCTTAAGCTTTTGTATCGACCGGTCCATGCCTCAAGCCTTCTGTGCTGTACGGATGCCGCAATCTTGAGCCATTTTCACCCCTGACGGGAGTTCTGGCAAGTCAAGCAGGAAGGGGAGCTGCACTAGAAATCGAGATCGGCGTAGTGGGAGACCGGGACAACACCGCGCACGCGCTCGGCCAGAAGCGGGCGGAAGGAGGGGCGCGATTTCAGCCGCTGATACCATTCCTTGGCGCCGGGAGCCTCTTCCCATTTGATCTCGCCGAGATAATCGAGCACCGAAATGGCACCGCCAGCGGCGAGATCGGCATAGCTCAGCCGTTTGCCGGCAAGCCAGGGACGGCTGCCGCCAAGCCAGGAGAGATATTTCAGATGCTGCTGAATATTGGCGCGGGCAGCACGCAGAATGCGCGAATCCGGTGCGCCGCCGCCATTGCCGCTGGTCATTTGCAGCTTGTAGACGCGTTCGCGGCACAGCGGATAGGTGACATCATGTTCGAGTTTCTGCAGGAACCATTCGGTCAGCCGCCGGATTTCAGCGCGCTGAAACGGCTCTTCGGCCAGAAGCCGACGGTCGCGCTGCAGGACGCCATGGGTTTCGTCGATAAATTCGGCAATCACCGACGGGCCGCAGAGTACGCGCATATTATCATCGACATAGACGGGAAGCGTGCCGGCGGGATTGGCGGCCAGAAAGGCCCGGCGCTTTTCCCAGGGGCGTTCCTCGATGAGGTCGAACTCGAAATCATATTCGCCCATGATGAGCCGGACAAAGCGGGAGGCCGCGGACATGGGGTGGTGATAAAGCGTTGACATGATGCTCCGCAATTTCGAAACGGCCGGAAGATCGCACGGTGTGGCTGCTCAGATTTCAGCCGCCGTGCCGTTCATGTCCGGAGTTTGGCGCTATTGAATTTTCTTCCATTAAGCATTTAAGGATTAATGATGGGTGACCAACCGTCCGTCAACGCCCCATGGCGGCAAGATCTTGATCCGCACCGGTGATGGCCTGGGTGCCACAGCATCGTCACGCTTCTTCTTTACCCTTCGGTAACCATGTTTGTGCAGTATCCGGGCCAAATGCGTGGAGGGAGACCAGAACCATGGCAAAGCTGCGTGCACTCCGTTTCGCCCGGCGCTTCGCTGCGCTCCTTGTTCTGGCTGCCGGTCTTTGTGTCCTGCCAGCGGTTGAGGCTTTCGCCTATAGTCAGGCAAGCGTCAACGCCGAATTTTCCAGCTGGCTTTCCGGCGATATGCGCAAGGCGGCGCTCAAAGCCGGTATCAAACCCGCCGTCTACGACAAGGCGACAAAGGGGCTTGCGATCAACTGGTCGCTGCCCGATCTGGTGCCGCCGGGCGAAAAGCCACCGGCAACACGGCGCCAGACCCAGCCGGAATTTTCCGAGCCGGGCAATTATTTCAGCGAGAACAATCTGAACTATCTGGCCCAACGCGGGCAGAAACTCTATCGCCAGTACAAGCCGGTTCTGGATCAGATCGAGGCGCGCTATGGGGTTCCGGGCCGCATTGTTCTGGCCATATGGGGCCGCGAAATGAGCTTTGGCGCGGTTGAGGAAAAATACGATATCCTTCAGGTGCTGGCGACAAAGGCCTTCATGACGGGCAGCCGTCAGGACATGTTCCGCTCCGAATTCATCGATGCGTTGAAGATCGTCCAGTCGGGCGCTGCCCCCCTCGACAAGCGCAAGGCCTCATGGGCCGGGGCTTTCGGCCAGCCGCAGCTTATGCCATCCAATTTTCTCAACTATGCGGTCGATTTCGATCGTGACGGCACCATTGATGTTTGGGATTCCGTCCCTGATGCCATGGCGACGATCGCCAATCATCTGGCCAGCGACGGCTGGGTCAGAGGGCGTGACTGGGGCTATGAGGTGACGATCCCAGCCAATGTGTCATGCGCGCAGGAAGGGCCGGACAATGCGCGCGCCATCTCGTCCTGGGTCGGGCAGGGGATCAACCGGGTCGCTGGAAAGAGCTTCCCCGCCGATGAAATGCGCAAATCCGGCATGATGCTGGTGCCGCAGGGCCGCTACGGGCCGGAATTCGTCGTCACCGACAATTTCTATGTGCTGAAGAAATATAATAATTCCGATCTCTATGCGCTGTTTGTCGGCAATCTGGCCGATCGGATCCAGTATGGCATGGGATCCTTCGTCAAGCCCTGGCAGAAGACGGGAACGCTGCTGCGCTCCGATGTCGCCGACATGCAGAAGAAACTTGAGGGCATGGGCTATGATGTCGGCGGCGCCGACGGGCTGGTCGGCTACAAGACCCGCCGTTCGATCGGCGACTGGGAAGCGAAGAACCGCTATCCGCAGACCTGCTGGCCGACGCCGTCTCTGCAGAAGGAACTGATGCGCTGAATGTGGAGCCCTAAAGGCTTCCCCCTTTAAGGCTTCAATGCGTATCCATGAAGGTCCGGTTGAACACTTCGTCCTTGGGCGCGATCGCCTGTCGCTCGATCATGCGCCGCACTTTCGGGCCGGTCTGGTTGCGGGTAATGGCGCGCACCTGGTCGAAATGATCGCCGTCCGACAGGAGCCGTCGCTGGTTATGGCGCACATAATCCGCCCAGGTCGGCGAATGATAGGTTTCCGTCCAGATATCCGGATTGGCAAGGTTGCGCATCAGTGCCCAGTGGCGGGCGCCGTCGCGGATGCGGATACGTCGCCGGTCCGACATCAGCCGCAGGAATTCGATGGTGTTTTCGTCCGCGATCTCGAATTCCAGCTCGATTACAATCGGGCCTGAGCGCGGCAGAAGGTCGAGCTTCAGTTCCGGTGTGCGGAAGCGGTTGAGCGGCGACAGATCCAGCTTTGAGAAGCCTGGCATGCGCCACAGGAGCCCCATGGCCGCACCGATGATCATGGTGGCGCCGGAGATGGCAAGCGAGAAGGCGATGCCGTGATTTTCCGCCAGCATGCCCCAGACCCAGGCACCAAGCGCCTGTCCGCCAAAGGTGGCGGTGGCGTAGAAGGAGAGCACCCGGCCGACCACCCAGCGTGGCGTCGACAGCTGGATCGTGGTGTTGAACAGCGAAAATTCCATCACCCAGCAGGCCCCGGCAAAGAAAAGTGCAATACAGGAGATCACAAGACTGGTGGAAAAGCCGACCACGGTTGCCGAAACGGCCAGAATGAGAAAGGCGTAGCGGACGATGCCTTCGCCGGAAAGCCTGGCGCGCACCGGTGCATTGGCGAATGCGCCGCCAATGGCACCGATGCCGAAGGCACCAAGCATGATGCCGTAGGTCAGCGGTCCGCCGGCAATCACATCGCGGGCGACAACCGGCAGCAGCGCCAGAAGCGAGACGGCGGCGAAGCCGAAGATGGCGGAGCGGCAGAGCACATTGATGATGTTTGGCGACATGGCTGCATAGCGCAGGCCCGCGAGAATCGCCGTGCCCATCTTCTCGCGCGGCAATTCGTCAACCTCGACCGGTTTTTTCCAGAAGGCCAGCGCCATGGCGGTTGGAATATAGGTCAGCGCGTTGATTAAAAAGGCGATCGCCGGGCTGGTGAAGGTCAGGATCGCGCCGCCGATGGCCGGGCCGACAACGCGGGTGGCGTTGAAGCCGACCGAATTGAGCGACACGGCGCCGGAGACCTCCTCGCGGGGCACCATATCGCCGACCGCTGCCTGCCATGAAGGGTTGTTCAAAGAACCGCCGCAACCGATCAGGAAGGTGAAGGCCAGCAGTAGCCACGGCGTGATCAGGCCTGAAAAGGCAACGAAGGCGAGCATGAAGGAGACGACACACATGAAGATCTGCGCCGCCAGCATCACCTTGCGGCGGTCGTAATTATCGGCAATCGCGCCGGCCAGAAGCGCAAACAGCATGACGGGCAGGGTATTGGATGTCTGGACCAGCGCCACCATATTTTCCGATGGGGTCAGAGAGGTCATCATCCAGGCAGCGCCCACGCCCTGCACCATGCCGCCGATATTGGAAATGATTGACGCCGACCAGATATTGCGGAAGGTCGGGTAGGAAAAGGGTGACAGGAAGGTCTGGGGTTGCGGCATGCGCTTGATCCCTAAAGCGATTCGACTGTGCTGGCGGTGCGGCAATATAGGCCGATACCATGGCGCCTGCCTATAGGCGTGACGGTTTTTCGCCAAAGAGGGCCTTTCGGAAATGCTTGCATTTTGGGCAGAACAGGTGTATCACCCGGCAAAATTCTTGATCGTCAGATGGAGAGTGGGGCCGGCCGGACCCGCTCTTTTTTATTTGGCGCGCAATTCCCGGCGGAAACGGAAACGACAATGGATGTGAATTCGATGGAAGAACGGCTGATCGTCGAGACGGGTATCGACAAGCGTGTCGCCGATCTGATCGAGCCGGTCCTGCAGGATCTGGGCTTCAAGCTGGTGCGCGTGCGCCTTTCCGGGCAGAACGGTCTGACGCTGCAGATCATGACCGAGCGCAATGATGGCACGATGACCGTGGAGGACTGTGAAGAGGTCTCCATGGCGGTTTCGCCGGTGCTCGATGTCGAAGATCCGATCGACCGCGCCTATAATCTTGAGGTTTCCTCGCCCGGTATCGACCGGCCAATGGTCCGCAAGACGGATTTCTATCGCTGGAAGGGCCATCTGATGAAATGCGAGACCTCGGTCATGATCGATGGCCGAAAGCGTTTTCGCGGCCGCATCATCGAAGCGGGGCCGGATGACTTCACGCTGCTGCGCGATGGCGTCGCCTATGGCGAGGCCCCCGAGGTGACGATCCCCTTTTCCGCACTGTCCGATGCCAAGCTGATTTTGACGGATGAACTGATCCGCGACGCGCTCAGGGCCGACAAGCAGGCAAAGGCGCGTGCGGCCAATGAAAATGGCGCGCCGGACGATGGCGAAGGCGCCGAAAGCAACTGAGGCCCTTTGCTGCGCTTGATGCGGCAAAGGCCTGACAAGAATGACATCGGAACCGACGGTTCCCATTTTTAAAAGACGGAGACAGATCAATGGCAGTGAGTGCGAACCGGCTTGAACTGTTGCAGATTGCCGATGCAGTGGCGCGGGAAAAGTCCATCGACCGCGAGATCGTTCTGGCGGCGATGGCCGATGCGATCCAGAAGGCGGCGCGCTCGCGCTATGGCACGGACACCAATATCCGCGCCGACATCAATCCGAAAACCGGAGAAATCCACCTTCAGCGCCTGCTGGAAGTGGTCGATCATGCCGAGGACTATAACCTCCAGATCCCGCTGGCGCTGGCGCAGGACCGCAATCCCGAAGCCAAGATCGGCGATTTTATTGCCGATCCGCTGCCGCCGATGGATTTCGGCCGTATCGCCGCCCAGTCTGCCAAGCAGGTCATCGTGCAGAAAGTGCGCGAGGCCGAGCGCGATCGTCAGTATGAAGAATATCATGACCGGATTGGCGAGATCGTCAACGGCACGGTCAAGCGCGTCGAATATGGCAATGTCATTGTCGATCTCGGCCGTGGCGAAGCCATTATCCGCCGCGACGAGATGATCCCGCGCGAAAGCCCGCGCTATGGTGATCGCATCCGTGCCTATGTCTATGACGTGCGGCGCGAACAGCGCGGTCCGCAGATCTTCCTGTCGCGCACCCATCCGCAGTTCATGGTCAAGCTCTTCACCATGGAAGTGCCGGAAATCTATGACGGTATCATCCAGATCAAGTCGGTCGCCCGTGATCCGGGCTCGCGCGCCAAGATCGCCGTTGTCTCCAACGATGCTTCGATCGATCCGGTCGGCGCCTGCGTCGGTATGCGCGGCTCCCGCGTTCAGGCCGTTGTCGGCGAATTGCAGGGTGAGAAGATCGACATCATTCCTTGGTCGGAAGACCCCGCTTCCTTCATCGTCAATGCGCTGCAGCCGGCCGAAGTGGCCAAGGTGGTGCTGGATGAGGATGCAGAGCGCATCGAGGTTGTTGTTCCCGATGAGCAGCTGTCGCTGGCGATCGGCCGTCGCGGTCAGAATGTCCGCCTTGCCTCGCAGCTCACCGGCTGGGACATCGACATCATGACGGAGCACGAGGAATCGGAGCGCCGCCAGAAGGAATTCAACGAGCGCTCGCAGCTGTTCATGGAAGCGCTGGATGTTGACGAGATGGTCGGTCAGGTTCTCGCTTCGGAAGGCTTCGCGGCCATAGACGAAGTGGCCTATGTCGAACTTGACGAGATCTCCTCGATCGAAGGCTTCGATGAGGAGACCGCCCAGGAAATCCAGACCCGCGCACGTGAATATCTCGAACGCCTCGAAGCCGAGATGGATGAGAAGCGCCGCGCACTGGGCGTCTCTGATGACCTGCGTCAGATCGATGGCATCACTTCGGCGATGATGGTGGCACTCGGCGAGGATGGCGTGAAGACGCTTGAAGATTTCGCCGGTTGCGCTGCTGACGATCTGGTTGGCTGGAGTGAGCGCCAGAACGGTCAGACCAAGCGCTTCGAGGGCATCCTCTCCTCCTTCGACCTGTCGCGGGTTGAAGCAGAGAATATGGTTGTTCAGGCGCGTCTGGCCGCTGGCTGGATCACCGAGGCCGACCTCGCCAGCGCGGCGGAAGAGGCTGAGGAAGAGGCCGAAGCCGAGGATACCGGCGAAGAGGGTGATGTGGTTGCCGTCGCCGAAGCCGATGGCGAGGAAAAGGCCTGAGCGTCATGGAGTCTGCCCGCGATGAAGAGGCGGAGATGAACGAGCGAACCTGCATCGTCACCCGCCAGACGGGCACGCCGGACGATCTGATCCGCTTCGTCGCCGGTCCCGGCGACGTGGTGTTTCCCGATCTCAAGCGGGAGTTGCCGGGGCGGGGCTGCTGGGTCACGGCCGAACGATGGGCCGTGGCACAGGCGGTTGAAAAAAAGCTTTTTGCCCGCGCGTTGAAGGCGAAGGTCACGGCAGAGCCAGAATTGGCGGATATGGTTGACGGGCTTTTGGCCCGTCAGCTTGCCGGCATGATCCACATGGCACGCAAGGCCGGCGAGTTTGTCACCGGTTCAACGAAGGTCGATCTGGCGATCCGGTCCGGTCAGGCAATTGCGGTGTTTCATGCCGAAGATGCGGCCGATGACGGGGTTCGCAAGCTCGATCAGGCACGCAAGGCATTCATGCTCGCAAATGAGCTCGATACCGAGATTCCGGCTTTTCGTCCCTTCGGGACAGAAGAATTGATCGCTCTTTTGGGCGAGAATGCGTTTAAACACGCCGCAGCGCTTGCGGGGAAGGCCGGTGAGGGTGTAGTGAAGCGCGCAAACATGCTCGTAAGGTTTCGGGCAGGAGGGCCTAGTGCCAAGCGCTGAGGAAACGCGGCGATGACAAGACAATGACGACGTCACGGATTTTGGCCGGACGCCACTTTTTGATTTAGATAGCGGGAATGCGCGCTTTTTCCTGAAAGCCGGTTCTCGCCCCAAGGAACGGGAACCGTATGACGGACAATAAAGACGACAAGACACTCAGCGTATCGGGCAAGAAAACTCTTACACTCAAGCCGTCGGGTGTCAGCCAGGGAACCGTGCGCCAGGATATGGGCCGCGGTCGCAGCAAGGCAGTCGTGGTCGAGACCCGCAAGCGCCGGGTTCATAAACCCGAAGATGAGCCGGCTGCAGCAGTAGCAGCACCCCAGTCTGCGCCCGCCGCAGCCCCGCCGCGCCAGGCCGCACCGGCCCCGGCACCGGCAAAGCCTGCCGAACCGGCACCTGCGCGCGCCGAGGCAGCACCTGCCCGTCCGGCACCTCAGCCGCAGCAGCCTGCAGCGCGCGCGCCGCAGCCGCAGCATCGTCAGGGTGGCGGTCCGCGTCAGGATCGCGGCAATCAGGGTAATCACCAGAACCGCCAGCGTGGTGGCCAGGGTTCGGGCAACGGTTCGCGTCAGGATCGCAATCATGGCAATCGCGGCCGTGGCGGCAATGTTTTGCATGATCTTTCTGCCGGTGAGATGGAAGCCCGCCGCCGGGCGCTGATTGAAGCGCAGGCGCGCGAGGCCGAGGAAGCGCGTCGTCGCGTCGTCGAAGCCGAGGAAGCCCGCCGCCAGGCTGAAATTGACGCCAAGCGCAAGGCTGAAGAAGACGCCGCCCGCGCCGCCGAGGAAGCAGAAGCTGCGCGCCGTGCGGCTGAAGAAGCCAAGGCTGCTGCCGAAACCGCTGCTGCAGAGGCCGCGCGCCCTGCTGGTGAGCCGGCCCGTTCGGCCGCGCGTCCCGCGCCGCGCGCCAATGGCCAGCGCGCCACCGAGAAGGTTGTCACCGATCCGGCTGAAGCCGAGGCGCAGCTTGCCCGCGCGGCGCAGCGCCCCCGCCCGGCCGCCCGGACCAATGATGACGATGATGCTGCAGCGCGTGGCCGCAAGCCGCGCCGCGAAACTGAGGAAGACGATCGCAGCGCACGCGGCCCGGCCGCCGTTCGTGGCAAGGTCGTGCGCCCCGATGCAGCTGCCAAGCCGGCCGCCCGTCCGAAGGGCGAGGGTGAACGCCGCCGTGGCAAGCTGACGGTCACGACTGTCACCTCCGACGAGGATGGCGGTGCGACCCGTGGACGTTCGCTTTCGGCGATGCGCCGGCGGCAGGAGAAATTCCGCCGCGCCCAGGCGCAGGAACCGCGCGAAAAGGTGCTGCGTGAAGTTATCCTGCCGGAAACCATCACCATTCAGGAACTGTCACAGCGTATGTCCGAACGGGCTGTCGATGTGATCAAGTACCTGATGAAGGAAGGGCAGATGATGAAGCCCGGCGATGTGATCGATGCCGATCTCGCCGAGCTGATTGCCACCGAATTTGGTCACACCGTCAAGCGTGTTGCTGAATCCGATGTCGAAGAGGGTATCTTCGGTCGTGAGGATGATGAAAAGGACATGGTTTCCCGTGCGCCGGTCGTCACCATCATGGGCCATGTCGACCACGGCAAGACCTCGCTGCTGGATGCGATCCGCCACGCCAATGTGGTGGCCGGAGAAGCTGGCGGCATCACCCAGCATATCGGTGCCTATCAGGTTGAGCAGGATGGTCAGAAGATCACCTTCATCGACACGCCCGGCCACGCCGCCTTTACCGCGATGCGTGCCCGCGGTGCCCAGGCGACAGATATCGCCATTCTGGTGGTTGCCGCCGATGACAGCGTGATGCCGCAGACGATCGAAAGCATCAGCCATGCCAAGGCGGCCGGCGTTCCGATCATCGTGGCGATCAACAAGATCGACAAGCCTGAAGCCGATCCGCAGCGGGTGCGGACCGCGCTGCTGCAGCATGAGGTTTTCGTTGAAACCATGGGCGGCGAGACCCTGGAAGTCGAGGTTTCGGCCAAGACCGGCAAGAATCTCGACAAGCTGCTGGAAGCGATCCTGCTGCAGTCGGAAATTCTCGACCTGAAGGCCAATCCGGACCGGACCGCCGAAGGTGTGGTCATTGAAGCCGAGCTTGACCGTGGTCGCGGTGCCGTTGCCACGGTTCTGGTTCAAAAGGGTACGCTGACGCCAGGTCAGATCATCGTTGCCGGTGATCAGTGGGGCCGCGTGCGCGCACTGGTCAATGACCGCGGCACCCATGTCAAGGATGCGGGTCCGTCGACACCTGTCGAAATTCTCGGCCTTTCGGGAACCCCGGCGGCCGGTGACCGCTTTGCGGTTGTTGAGAATGAAGCCAAGGCCCGTGAGATCGCCGAATACCGTCAGCGGCTTGCCCGCGACAAGGCGGCCGCCCGCCAGTCGGGTTCGCGCGGTTCGCTCGAACAGATGATGAGCCAGCTCCAGGACACGGGCCGGAAGGAATTCCCGCTCGTTATCAAGGGCGACGTTCAGGGGTCGGTCGAAGCGATCCAGGCAGCCCTCGACAAGCTTGGTACCGACGAGGTTCGTGCCCGGATCGTCCACGCGGCGGCCGGCGGTATCACCGAATCGGATATCTCGCTTGCGGAAGCCTCGGATGCTGCGATCATCGGCTTCAACGTTCGTGCCAACGCCCAGGCGCGCCGTGCGGCCGAACAGGCTGGTATCGAGATCCGCTATTACAACATCATCTACGATCTGGTCGATGACGTGAAAGCGGCCATGTCGGGCCTCCTGTCGCCGGAGCGTCGCGAAACCTTCCTCGGCAATGCGGATATCCTCGAGGTCTTCAACATTTCGAAGGTCGGCAAGGTCGCCGGCTGCCGTGTTACCGAAGGCAAGGTCGAAAGAGGTGCCGGTGTCCGTCTGGTGCGCGACCACGTGGTTATTCACGAGGGCAAGCTCAAGACGCTCAAGCGCTTCAAGGACGAAGTCGGCGAAGTGCCGGTCGGTCAGGAATGCGGCATGGCCTTCGAGAATTACGAAGACATCCGCGCTGGAGACACGATCGAGTGCTTCCGCGTCGAACACATTACCCGCACGCTGTAATCAGCCAGATGTAATGGTTGATGGAAGGCCGGTCCGCGCAGGCGGATCGGCCTTTTCATGTTTTCGCGACCGGCTACCGGATCGCGCTATCAGAAAATTTAATTTTTTTTTCAAAGATCCGATTGCCACAGTGCGGATCCAAGCCCGCCATTTCTGCCTGATCAAGACGGTCAGTCCGGTGGCGGGCTGTCTCGCAGCAGCGGTCAGCCTGTCGGCCCCGGAACCGGGGGGCTGAACAATCAGGCACCGGTGCTTTCCTTTTTTGCCTGTCGAACAGCGGATATCAAAATGTCTCATCGTCTCAACGCGGAAATCAGTTCATCCTGGCGATATCTGGCCGGCCCGGCCGCACCTGCCCCGAAGCCTCCGCCTAGCACCGGCGCAAAATCAGCGTCTGCTTTTTCGCCAACGGCCGCAGATTTGAAGGCGCCGGACGACTCTTCAGCTTATTACGCGCAGATAGATTACGACTATGCTCCTGCCGCCCGACCGCGCGGTGGTAAAGCGCCGCCGGCTGGCGGCGTGTGGCAGGCGGGCGCGCGAAAACCCGACGTTCCAGCGCGGCCGATGCTGGTGCCGAGGGCGCAGATGGAAAAACGTTCGCATTCGGCGCCACCCTGTCCCGAACGGCCGTCCGTCCGGCTTCAGGCAGAGCCAATCCGGCTGCCCAGGGTTCGCTTGCGCAGCAGATCCGCTCCGCCGAAGCTTGAATTGTGGTTGCCGCGTGCACAATTGCGCGGCGTTCAACCATGACCCACCGAACGGGTCTGGACGCGGTTTCAAGCGTCTTGCCGATGAATTCCTGAAAGACAGTGACAGGGGCAAAACGAAAACGGACCGCATGGCGCGGCCCGTTTTTTAGTTTCCCGCATATGAGAGGAGGGAGAATGGCCGAGCGGGAGGCGGCCGGCCAGAACACTTCACGAGTTGAAGGAGGAGGAGAAGATGAAGTGTTCTGAAACTGAATTTTAAAGCGGTGAAATGGCTCCCTCTTTTTCACTTTCCGAAAGGCTTTGAAGACCCTTCTGCTGCTTGTTGAGATAATCTTTAGCGCTGGATTTCTGCCGAGGCTTTGCGCTGGATCAAACGCTTCAGGCGGTTTCCGACTTTAGGCGGATGGTCACGCGGCGGCAGCCAATCTTCCGCGCGGCGATTGACCTGAAGGCGACAACGCGCTAAACGACCCGCCAATCACGCTAGGAACTGTCCGGGCGGGTTCGAACCCCGTTCCATGCGGACAGAGCGCAAACACGTAAACGACAGAATCAGAGCCAAAATGACGAGAGCTACATCCTCGGCGCCCTCCCAGCGCATGCTGCGCGTTGGTGAACAGGTGCGCGCCGCATTGACCAAGGTACTGCAGCGCGGCGACATCCGTGATCCGCTGATCGAAAACACCGTGATCTCGATTTCGGAAGTGCGCATGTCGCCCGACCTGAAGATTGCCACAGCCTATGTGACGCCGCTTGGCGACCACGATCACAATGCGCTTGTTGCAGCCCTTAATCACCATGCCCGCTATCTGCGCGGTCGGGTGAGCCCGGAACTGAGGCAGATGAAATATATGCCGGAACTGCGTTTCCGCGACGATACCAGCTTCGACAACTACGCAAAAATCGACGAACTTCTGCGTTCGCCGGAAGTGGTGCGCGATCTCGATCACGACGAAGACGACGACAACAACGACAATAACGACTGAGCATGGCACGACAGAGAAAACCCAAGGGCCGCCCGATTTCTGGCTGGCTGATCCTCGACAAGCCGGTTGATTTCGGCTCCACCGAAGCCGTTTCCAAGATCAAATGGCTATTCAAGGCGCAAAAGGCCGGCCATGCCGGCACGCTTGATCCGCTGGCTTCCGGCATGCTGCCGATCGCTCTTGGTGATGCCACCAAGACGGTGCCTTATGTGATGGAAGGTCGCAAGATCTATGAGTTCTCCGTCACCTGGGGCGAAGAGCGTGCTTCTGATGATCTGGAAGGCGAGGTGACGGAAACGTCGCCAAAGCGTCCGTCAAAGGCCGATATCGAGGTGCTTCTGGGCAAATATACCGGGGTGATCGAGCAGGTGCCGCCACAGTTCTCGGCGATCAAGATTGACGGTGCCCGCGCCTATGATCTCGCCCGTGAAGGCGAGACGGTGGAGATGCCAGCCCGTGAGGTGGAAATTCACCGGCTGACGCTGATTGGCTGCCCCGATGAAAACACCGCCGATTTCGAAGTTGAATGCGGCAAGGGCACCTATGTCAGGGCGCTGGCCCGCGATATGGGGCGCGATCTTGGCTGCTTTGGCCATATCTCGGCGCTCCGTCGGCCATTCGTTGCGCCCTTTGCCGAAGATATGCTGGTGCCGCTTTCCGATCTGGTGGCGCTGGAAGAGATCGAGGATGATGCCGAGCGGCTGGCCGCGCTTGATGCCATGCTGCTTGATACCGCCGAAGCGCTGGCAAGTCTGCCGCATGTGCCGGTCAATGATGATCAGGCGCGGCGCCTGCGGCTTGGCAATCCGATCATTCTGCGCGGTGCCCATGCACCGGTTGCAGAACCGGATGCCTATGCCTCGATCGGCGGCAAGCTGATCGCCATTGGCGAGATCGCCGAGGGCCAGTTCAAGCCGCGCCGCGTTTTCGGTTGAGACTGGCAATATACGTTGTGACAGGCCGTCCGCATCTCGGTGCGGACGGCTTTTCATATCTTGGGCGCTGCGGGCTTGCTTTGCAGCTGTGAGGGGAGGAAGGTGGCGCGGTTCATGCCAATCATATCGAGCCTGCCCATGTTTCTCACCAACCGCGACCTTGTCGATCTCATCGAACTGCGCCACGATCTGCACCGTCATCCGGAAATCTCCGGTGAAGAGCAACAAACGGCCGGAAGGGTCGCGTCCTATCTTCGCCTGCTGAAACCGGATGCGCTTGTGACCGGTCTTGGCGGTCATGGTGTTGCCGCTGTCTTCGAAGGCGCCGAGCCGGGGCCAACCGTGCTGTTTCGCGCCGAGCTCGATGCCTTGCCGATCGAGGAACTGACCGGGCTCGATTACGCCTCCGAAGTGCCAGGCAAGGGCCATCTTTGCGGTCATGACGGCCATATGGCGATCCTGACGGCACTGGCGACGGGGCTGGCGCGGCAGCGTCCGGCGCGCGGCAGGGCCGTATTGCTCTATCAGCCGGCTGAAGAGACCGGCGCGGGGGCGGCGGCGGTGATCGAAGACCCGCAATTTGCCGAAATCGCGCCGGATATGGCCTTTTCGCTGCACAATCAGCCGGGCATGGCGATCGGCACGGCATCGCTGATGGCCGGACCGGTCAATTGTGCCTCGCGCGGCATGCGGATTGTCCTTTCCGGCAAAACCGCCCATGCCTCGCTGCCGCATACCGGAATTTCGCCGATGCCTGCCCTGGCTGAGATTATGCCGGTGCTGGCAGCGCTTGCCCATGGCCGCCACAGCGAGGCCGATTTTGCGCTTGTAACCGTCACCCACGCGGAAATGGGCGAGCGGGCCTTCGGCATCGCTCCGGGGGCTGCGGAAATCTGGGCCACGCTCAGAACGCTGACCGATGACCGTATGGACGGGCTGGTCCAGAAGGCCGAAGCCGTTGCTACCGCCTCGTCGCTGCGCCACGGTCTGACCGTTGCAATCGAATATGACGATATCTTCATGCATTGTGAAAATGCGGAGGAAGCGGTTAGCCATCTCGCTGCAGCGCTGACGGCGGAAGGCGTTGCCTTTGATCGCGGCGATCTGCCGATGCGGGCATCTGAGGATTTCGGCCGGTTCGGCAAGGCCTGCCCGGCGGCGATGTTCTTTCTCGGTTCGGGGACGGATAATGCTGATCTGCACAATCCCGATTATGCTTTTCCCGATGATCTGATCGAGATCGGCGGGCGGGTCTTCATGCGCGTCGCCCGCAATCTTCTCGGATGAAGAACTGCGCCAAGGGGCGAAGCGAACAGGCAGCAGCCAGACTGCCGGCACTCGACATTGTCTGCCTTTTGCCCTATATGACCGCCAGCATTGCAACATATGCTTTTGAATGACCTCTGCTGGACGACATCCCGGCCGGGGCGACTTTAAATCCTCGTTACACAGAAAGGACAACACGATGTCGATCACTGCTGAACGCAAGGCCGCGCTGATCAAGGAATACGCAACCAAGGAAGGCGACACCGGTTCGCCGGAAGTTCAGGTTGCCATTCTGACCGAGCGGATCACCAATCTGACCGAGCACTTCAAGGACCACAAGAAGGACAACCACTCCCGCCGTGGCCTGCTGAAGCTCGTTTCCAGCCGCCGTTCGCTGCTTGATTACCTCAAGCGCAATGACGAAGCCCGCTACACCGCTCTGATCGGTCGTCTCGGCATCCGTCGCTGATTTTTTAAAGGCGGGCGCTCGCGTCCGCCTTTTTCCTTTGAAAAGGCGCGCCAGGGGCGCGCTTTGGCACCATGTAGCGCAGGTGGCGGCGCTGCAGGAGGATTAACGGTCCGCCGGGGGCGGCCGTGCCACATGGAGAGACCCGTCATGGGGCAGGATTGCCGGCCGCTTCGCCTTAACGGAAGCGGCGAGCTGTCTTGCCCATGATGCGTCATATGAGATGAACCCGCAGCACCAGGCCATGGGCAGGCGTTGCGGGCAGTAGAAAAAGGACAAGACATGTTCAACACCCACACCGTGGAAATCGAGTGGGCCGGCCGGCCGCTGAAGCTGGAGACCGGCAAGGTTGCCCGTCAGGCTGATGGCGCCGTGATCGCGACCTATGGCGAAACCGTCGTTCTGGCGACCGTCGTTTCGGCCAAGGATGTGAAGCCCGGCCAGGACTTCTTCCCGCTGACGGTCAATTACCAGGAAAAGACCTATGCAGCCGGCAAGATCCCCGGCGGCTATTTCAAGCGTGAAGGCCGTCCGAGCGAAAACGAAACGCTGACCTCGCGCCTGATCGACCGTCCGATCCGTCCGCTGTTCCCGGAAGGCTACAAGAACGACACCCAGGTGGTCGTCACCGTTCTGCAGCACGACATGGAAAACAACCCGGATATCCTGTCCATGGTTGCGACCTCGGCCGCGCTGACGGTTTCCGGCGTTCCCTTCATGGGCCCGATCGCCGGTGCCCGCGTTGGCTATATCAAAGGTCAGTATGTGCTGAACCCGCATATCGACGAAATGCCGGAAACGGCGCTTGATCTCGTCGTTGCCGGCACGACCGAAGCTGTTTTGATGGTTGAATCGGAAGCCAAGGAACTGCCTGAAGACATCATGCTCGGCGCCGTCATGTTCGGTCACAAGGGCTTCCAGCCGGTGATCGACGCGATCATCAAGCTGGCTGAAGTTGCCGCCAAGGAGCCGCGCGAATTCGAGCCGGAAGATTTCTCCGCGCTGGAAGGCGAGATGCTGGCCTTTGCCGAAGCCGAGCTGCGCGAAGCCTACAAGATCACCGAAAAGGCGTCCCGTTACGCCGCCGTTGATGCCGTCAAGGCCAAGGTCAAGGCGCATTTCGCTCCGGCCGAAGGCGAAGAGGCGAAGTATTCCGACGAAGATATCGCTTCGGTCTTCAAGCATCTGCAGGCCAAGATCGTTCGCTGGAACATTCTCGACACATCGAGCCGTATTGATGGCCGTGATCTGCAGACCGTGCGTCCGATCACCGCTGAAGTCGGCCTTCTGCCGCGCACCCATGGTTCGGCGCTGTTCACCCGCGGTGAAACCCAGGCCATGGTTGTCGCAACGCTTGGCACCGGCGAAGACGAGCAGTATGTCGACAGCCTGACCGGCATGTACAAAGAAAAATTCATGCTGCACTACAACTTCCCGCCCTATTCGGTCGGTGAGACGGGTCGCATGGGTTCGCCGGGCCGCCGCGAAATCGGTCATGGCAAGCTCGCATGGCGCGCCGTCCATCCGATGCTGCCGGAAACCGAACAGTTCCCCTACACGCTGCGTGTGGTTTCCGAAATCACCGAATCCAATGGTTCGTCCTCTATGGCAACCGTCTGCGGCACCTCGCTGGCGCTGATGGATGCCGGTGTGCCGCTGGCCAAGCCGGTTGCCGGTATCGCCATGGGCCTGATCAAGGAAGGCGAACGCTTCGCGGTTCTGTCCGATATTCTCGGCGACGAAGACCACCTCGGCGACATGGACTTCAAGGTTGCCGGTACTGATTCCGGCATCACCTCGCTGCAGATGGACATCAAGATCGACGGCATCACCGAAGAGATCATGTCCGTTGCGCTGAACCAGGCCAAGGGCGGCCGTCTGCACATTCTCGGCGAAATGGCCAAGGCCATCACCGAGAGCCGTTCGCAGCTCGGCGAATTTGCACCGCGTATCGAAGTGATGAACATCCCGGTTGACAAGATCCGTGACGTTATCGGTTCGGGCGGCAAGGTCATCCGCGAAATCGTTGAAAAGACCGGCGCCAAGATCAACATCGAAGACGATGGCACGATCAAGATCGCTTCGTCCTCCGGCAAGGAAATCGAGGCCGCCAAGAAGTGGATCCACTCGATCGTTGACGAGCCGGAACTGAACGCCATCTATGAGGGCACGGTTGTCAAGACCGCTGATTTCGGCGCTTTCGTCAACTTCTTCGGCGCTCGCGACGGCCTGGTGCATATTTCCCAGCTCGCACCGGAACGCGTTGCCAAGACCACCGATGTGGTCAAGGAAGGCGACAAGGTCTGGGTCAAGCTGATCGGCTTTGATGAGCGTGGCAAGGTCAAGCTGTCGATGAAGATCGTTGATCAGGAAACCGGCAAGGAAATCGAAAAGCCGGCTCGCAAGAAGGAAGGCGACGCCGAATAAGGCGTCCCCATTTCACATGCTGCATTTCGGGGCGCGGGCAATTTCTGCCCGCGCCCCTTGCCTTATCGAGGATAGTTGAGCCATGTCTCGCGAAACGCTGAAAACCCTGTTCCATCCCTTTGAAAACGGCGTGCTCGACATGCCAGCTTCGGGCCGTGCGCTGTTTTACGGTGCCGAGCCCGGCTTCCGCCTGCCTCAGGGCTTCGGTGCGGAGATCTGTGCCGTTCAGCCGCTGAAAAGCCTGTTCGATGGTCTGAAGACCGCAGGTGTCTCCGTTGCGCCGGAACGTGGCGAAGGTCCTTTCGATCTGTCGCTGGTGCTGTTGACCAAGCATCGCGGCGAGAATGAAAACCATATCGCCGATGCGCTGGCCAACACGGTGCCCGGCGGCTTGATCGTGATTGCCGGTGCCAAGGAAGAGGGCGTGCAGTCGATGCGCAAGCGCCTCTCAGGCCTGATTGACGGCGTTGAATCGATGCCGAAATATCATGGCGTGGTGATCTGGTTTGCCCGTCCGGAAAAGCCTGAAGCCGCGATTGCGGCACTCACCCATCCCGCCGTCGAGATTGATGGCCGCTTCACCACCGTGCCGGGGCTTTTCTCCCATGACCGGATCGACGAGGGATCGCGTCTTCTCGGCGAGCGCCTGCCGGAAGATTTCGCTGGTCTGGCCGCCGATTTCGGCGCCGGCTGGGGCTATCTCTCGGCCATGCTGATCGAGACGGCGCCACGGCTTGGCGGGCTTGATCTCTATGAGGCCGATCACCGGGCGCTGGAGCGGGCACGTGTCAATCTCGCCGGCAAGTCTGATCACATGCCGGTCAAGTATTTCTGGCAGGACCTGACGGCCGGGCCGGTGAAGACGCGCTATGACCTGATCATCATGAACCCGCCCTTCCACGCCGCCGGGCAGGCGGCAGAGCCGGCGCTCGGCCAGACGATCATCGAAACGGCCTGTGCCGCGCTGAAGCCCGGCGGCAAGCTGATGCTGGTGGCCAATCGCGGTCTGCCTTACGAGGATATTCTGGCGAAGAATTGCCGCCAGCATGGTGAGGACTATCGCAATGCCCGCTTCAAGATCCTCTGGGGCGTGAAGTGAGGTTCAATGCGCTGATCCCGGAACTTTCCGTCCGGGATCTTCAGCAAAGCCTTGCCTTTTATGTCGGGCTGATCGGCTTTTCAGTGCGCTACGACCGTCCGGATGAGGGCTTTGCCTTTCTCGAGAAAGGCGAGGCGCAGCTGATGCTGGATACAATCGGCATGGGGCGGACCATGGATGAGGTCGCTGCCGGTCTCGGCGGCGGCGTCAATTTGCAGCTCGCCGTTGACGATTTCGATGCGATCGTTGCCCGGCTTGCCGCCGCTGACTGGCCGCTGATGCTGGGGCCTGAAGAAAAATGGTATCGCACAGAAGATGGCGAAGAAGGCCAGCGCCAGCTCTGGGTGCGCGATCCTGATGGTTATCTGCTGCGGCCGTTCAAACCGCTGGTAACTGAATGAAACAATCGGAACTTAGCATTTGGAGCGGGCGGGGAGCACATGGCAAATCCCCGCCACTGGATCATTGACCCGATCGTCAGCGCTAACTGCCGGGCCAATGGTGTTGAGCCTGTTCCGCTGAAATGCTGCTACCTGCTTCAGCGGTCCAGGATGAAAACCCTATGACCAGTCACTTCATTCGTTCCAGTGACGTTTCTGGGATGTGCTGGACGCGGAGAATGTTTGATCAGATGGCGTTTCCTTTGCCTCGTTCCAGCTCCCGCCTGAATCATTTCCGGCAAAGGACATGACATTCGCCGAGGCTTCCTGATAGGTGCCAGTCACCGACTGAGGAACGGTCGTGCCCGGGTCGGCTGACGTGCTGGCTCCGGTTCGCGTGCTGAGGATTTTCTCATCGCTGTCCTTGATGCCATTGCCCCTGTGAAACTTGATGTATTGTTCGTCGCTCATCGATTCGAGCATTTGCTTAAATTCCGCAGCGCCCTGCCGGCACCGTTCTCTCACTGCTTGCATTTTGATCTGGTTGGCTATGCTCTGACTGTCGTCAGCACGCCTGCCAGCACTTGCTGCGGTTCTGTCATTTTGTAATGTTGAAGATGATGATCCCATCAAAAAAATCCCTAGTTTTTGAAAACAGATCAACACTAGTGAATAGAAAAATTATAAAAAATTCAATTATCTGGAATGCCGGGACCGATGAGGCCCTCTATGCATTTCAAAAATCCCCGTTGCCGGGTTAATGCCCCTTTGCCGGGAAAAGCCGTCTGTTTGCGTGATGTATGAGGTCATCAATCATTGCATCATCGACCTCGCTTAGGCTGGCTGGGCTCCAGTGCGGATTGCGGTCCTTGTCCACGAGCGTTGCGCGAACACCTTCAGCAAAATCGGGCCGGAAGATCATTTTCTGACCGGCGGCAAATTCGCGTTCAAGGCAATCCTCAAGCCGCTCGGATCGTCCGCCCTTACGGATCAGCCTCAGCGTCAGCTTGACGGAGACCGGGCAACGCCCCTCGATCTGGCTGGCTGTCTGCAGGGCGAATTCCCCGCCATCGCGGCGCAATGCGGCGAGGATCTGGCTGACGTCGTCATGACGGAAAGCAATATCGATCAGCCGGTGCTCAAACTCGATCGGCGAAAAGGCCGGGCTGGTGGCAAAGCCTGCAATCAGCGGATCGAGCGCCTGTTCAAGTGTTTCACCGTCAAGGGCGAGGATGGCCTCGACCAGCCGGGGAAGGCGGGAGGCGGGGACGAAATGGTCGGCGATCTTCATGCGGATCGCATCGGCAGGCCCGACGGTTGCGCCGGAAAGGCCCATATAGGTGCCGAATTCGTGATCGGGCAGCGACAGGAACCAGGTCGCGCCGATATCCGGCAGAAGGCCGATCCCGGTCTCAGGCATGGCAATGCGGCTCTTCTCGGTGACGATGCGGTGCGAGCCGTGGGCGGAAATGCCGAGCCCGCCGCCCATGACGATCCCGTCCATGATGGCGATATAGGGCTTGTCCAGCCGGGCGATATGGGCGTTCATGCGGTATTCGTCGGCGAGGAAGTCGATGGCCGTGGCATCATTGGCGAGCACTTTTTCGCGCAGCTCGCGAATATCACCGCCAGCGCAAAGGCCGCGACTGCCATTGCCGGTTACAAGAATGGCGGCGATCTGCGGGTCGTGCTCGAAGCGTGTGATGGCAGCATGCATGTCGCAGATGATCTGATGGGTGAGTGCATTCAGCGCCTTTGGCCGGTTGATGGTGATCAGGCCGACAGCACCGCGCGTTTCGATCAGAACCGGCGCATCAGTCATCACTTTCACATCCATCGTGCCTTATCCTCTCAGACGCTGTTTCGTGCCGGATACCAGTCGTAGAGGGTAAGGCCATTTCGGCAAATGACAAATATCAAACGCGCCACAGGCTGGAGACCGGCGGCGCGTCTGTCATCGCTGACGGTGATTTGGCAGCGGTTTACTGCTCGCCGAGCTTTATCGACGGGTCATAGTCCTTGCCTTCGACCTCTTTCACCACGGCCTGGCCGCAATACATCTGACCAGTGGCGTGGTTGAAGGAGATGGATGGCGCACCGGAGAGCGACCAGCCCTTGTTCAACGCGTCGGTGACGCGGTGGCAGAAGCTTGCATCATCGGGGCCAGTGAGGAAGCGGTAGAGTTTCACAGGCTGTCTCCTTCAGGCTTTTCGATGCCTTCAGCAACGGCAACAAGCGCTTCGGCCTGTTCCAGATGCAAGCGTTCGATCATCCGGCCGTTGAATTCCAGCACGGCCTGGCCCTGCGCCTTCGGGGCGGCGAAAGCAGCGATGATGGCATGCGCTTCGGCAAGGGCGGCCGGAGAAGGGCTGAAATGCTGGTTCGCACCGGCAATTTGTGAGGGATGGATCAGCATCTTGCCATCAAAGCCCATTTCGTTGCCCTGAATACATTCGGCAACGAAAGCGTCCTGATTGGTATAGTTGTTGAATACGCCATCGACGACAGAAAGACCGAAAGCCCGTCCGGCCAGAAGCACCTGCATCAGCCACGGCACCAGATAGGGGCGGCCGAACTGCGGCAATACACCGGTTTCGGAACGCAGGTCGTTGACGCCGATGACGAGGGTCTCCAGACGTCCGCCTGATGCAACCGAGAAAGCGCCGGCGATGGCGTGGGCATTCAGCACGCCCTCCGGCGTCTCGATCATGCCCCACAGCTTGACCCTCAGTGGCGCGCCATTGGCGTTGAGAATGGCGCTGGCGGCTGCGACATTGGCCACGGTCTCGACCTTGGGCAGGAGAATGGCATCCGGCTGGCAGGCCATTGCCACCTTCATGTCTTCCCGGCCGAAATCGGTCGACAGCGGATTGATGCGGATTGCCGTCAGCTTGCCCTGCGGACGGTTGTTGATGAAGAGCTGCTCGAGATTCTCGCGCGCTTCGGCCTTGCGTTCGCGGGCAACCGCGTCTTCGAGATCGAAGATCACGGCATCGCAGTCGAGCGTGGCGGTTTTCGCTAGCGCGCGGCGATTGACTGCCGGAACACACAAAACAGAGCGGCGCAGCTTAATCCGGTCCATAGCCTTAGTCCTACCATATTTTCTATAAGTAATGCGGTTGCGGGGTGCCGAAACCTTGTTTCAGCTTATTGATCATTATTCAGAGAGACAAATTTGCATTCGCCCCTTGCGAAAGAACTGCCAAAGCGCCAGATTGTCAAATGTGAAAGGATTTTGACGATGCAGAATATCCGTTCGGTACTGATGGCGATCGTCGGTCTTGCCGCTATTGCGGTTCTGACGGTCTTTGCAGCTTCTGTCGGCTTTGCGCTGATTGGCGTTCTTGCCGTGCTGTCTCTCGCGCGCCTTTTCGCCGCGCGGCTCGAGCGCTCGGCGGTTCCGGTGCGCGCGCGCCGCAGGCAGGCACGTCAGGAAGACATGCGCGTCTGGGATGATGGTCGCGGCAAGATCATCGATCTGTAGAGCCAAGAGGTTCCTTTGGGAGCGTCGTTTTGTCGCGGCGCTTTCATCGTGAATGTATATGGGCGTACCCTCAGGTACAGTTTGCCATTGAAAAATGCGCAAAAGCCCTTTATCCCGTTCTCAAACAAAATCTGCCTTCAGAAACGCGCTGAGGACGTGCCATGGAAAAATTCGTCAAGCTTACAGGCGTTGCGGCGCCGCTTCCGGTTGTCAATATCGACACCGACATGATCATTCCGAAGGATTACCTGAAGACGATCAAGCGCACCGGTCTCGGCAAGGGCCTCTTTGCCGAAGCGCGTTATAATGAAGATGGCTCGGAAAATACTGATTTCGTGCTGAACAAGCCGGCTTATCGTCAGGCCAAGATCCTTGTTGCCGGTGACAATTTCGGCTGTGGATCCTCGCGCGAACATGCGCCCTGGGCGCTGGCTGATTTTGGCATTCGCTGTGTGATCTCCACCAGCTTTGCCGATATCTTCTACAATAACTGTTTCAAGAACGGCATTCTGCCGATCAAGGTATCGCCGGAAGAGCTGGAAAAGCTGATGGACGATGCCGAGCGCGGCTCCAACGCCATCATCACGGTTGATCTCGAAAAGCAGGAAATCAGCGGTCCCGATGGTGGTTCGATCAGTTTCGAGCTCGACAGCTTCAAGCGGCACTGCCTGCTGAACGGTCTTGATGATATCTCGCTGACCATGGAAAAGCAGGGCGATATTGCCACCTATGAGGCCCGGCTCGCTGCCGATCGCCCCTGGGCCTGAAATCAGAGACTGAGATATTTCATTTCGACCGGCTGGTGGAGACACCGGCCGGTTTTGTTTTCTGCAGGTTTCCGGTTGCTTTATCCATGATGTTGCCATTAGGGGTGGTGCGTGTTACGTTCGCAGTGTTCAATCTATGAGGGCAATAGATTGTATCCATGTGATGTTGGGGGACATTCTGATGAAATCTGCAATGCTCGGTATTGTGTTGTTCGCGGCTTCGATCACTTCATTTGCTGCGGCCGAAAGTGCTCAATTGTCCAGTGGAACTGGATTGAACAGCGTTGAAGCTGGAGACGACCTGCTTGCGGTCACCTGTCTTCGCAAGGATGAGGAAGTCAGCGGCAGAAACAAGATTTGCTATTATGACTGTCTGGGCAGCCGAACGGCGGTTACGATCAAATCAACACAGCCATGTCCGCTAACGATCGATCACTGATTGTGCGGTTGCATCAAAGCGGCAGGCCGAAATGCTTCAGGCCCTCGATGACGCCATCGGCGATTGCGGCGCGTGCCTGGTAGACCCGCGCCTCAGTGGTGGCAAGCGCACGCAATTCGTCAAAGCCATTGGCCGGGATGATGCCGCGGACACCATCCATCTCGAACATGGCGCGGTCGTTGCCGGTGTCACCGGCAACGATAACCGATTGCATGTCGACGCCGAGCCGGGCAGCAAGGAAGGCGAGTGTCGCTCCCTTGTCGGCGGCACGCGGCAGCACATCGAGATCGCGCGCGGAAGAATAGACCAGTTTGATATCGAGGCCTGCGGATTTAAGCCGGCGTTCGATCGAATGCAGCCGGGCGGAATCGGCGTCTTTGAGATACCAGCTTGATTTCAGCCCGTGCTGATAGCGTTCCGGCTGACGGTGGACATCGGGAATTTCGCCCATGATCGCAGCGATCTTGCTGGCGTCGAAGCCGGCGCCGATCTGCGCTGCAAAACCATCAGCGATGCGGCTGTCACCAAGACCATGCAGCATGGTGCCGACACCGCCGATCAGAAAGTCCGGTTCCGGCAGGCCTGCTTTGGGGATCAGATCCAGCATGTCATCGATCAGCCGGCCGCTATTATAGACCAGCACTGGCCTGTCTTCGGGAGCGAGTGCCTCGAAGGCCGTGCGGAACCGGGCGGTTGCGGCCGGATCGCCGACAAGCGTGCCGTCGAGATCGGAGGAAAACAGGCGTGGTTTCATGGCTCAGTCGCCATCATGCCAGGGTTCGGCCCAGTCGCTGTCGCGCAGCGACTGGCGGATCGGCCGTCCCTCGACCAGCGAAATCAGCTGCTGGGCGATGCCTGTCCAGGTGAACAGGCTGCGGGCCTTGTGGGCGCCCATGCGTGACAGCCGGTCATTCAGCCGCTTGTGCCTGAACGGCTTCATCATCATGATGCCGAGGTCATATTTGTCGAACGTATCGGCAAACAGGGCGTGTCGGCCGAAACTGATGGCGCGGTAAAGCCCGCCATTGGTGGTCACCACTGTCGGCGTGCCGCTTGCCATGGCCTCAATCGCGGTCATGCCGAAGGGTTCGTAGCGGCTTGAGAGCACGAAAAGATCGGCGGCGCGATAGATGTCGGGCAGGTCCTCATCGGAGACATAGCCGGAAAATTCGACCTTGTCCTCAAGCCCGAGTGTCTGTACCTGATCCTTTAGTTCGCTGAGAATACGGGTTTCCAGCTCGTCCATATTTTCACCGCCCACGGCCAGATGCAGCCGGGCGTCAGGAACACGCTCGGCCAGAATCGCGAAACCATCAATCAGGAGATCATAGCCCTTGTTGGTCGCAAGGCGGCCCAGCGACAGAACGGTCTTGCCTGTGAAGCCGAATTTTTCACGCAGCATCTGCCGGGAGGCGGCTGATACGGGATAGAAACGGTTATCGTCATAGCCCGGCGGGATCATGTAGACCCGGTCTTCCTTCAGCGAATAGTCGTCGACGATCATGTCGACCTGCAATGGGGTCGTGGCGATCACGGCATCACAGCTGCGATAGATCTGGTTTTCGAAGCGAATACGCTCAGAGAAGTTGAAGTCCTTTTCGAACTGGTCGGCGCGGTCCGGATAGTCGGTCTCCATCTGGCGCTTCTTCCAGATGCCGAGCGAATGCGGCGTGTGCAGATGCGGAATGTCCAGCGCTTCCGACAGGCGCATGCCGGCAAAGCCTGCATCCCAGTAATGTGAATTGATGAAGTCATAGGTGAGGTTGTTGCGACGCATGTAGCGCAGCGCATTCTCGCTCCATTCGAGCAGATGGCGATAGAGATATTCTTTCGGAATGAAA
This sequence comes from Martelella alba, assembly GCF_006516955.1. Taxonomy (GTDB): domain Bacteria; phylum Pseudomonadota; class Alphaproteobacteria; order Rhizobiales; family Rhizobiaceae; genus Martelella; species Martelella alba. The sequence goes on along the minus strand of NZ_VHLG01000002.1, from coordinate 411,975 downwards.
TCCTTGCCACCGCAGGGGACGCGGACAACCCTGACGCGATCATCGACAATGTCAATCTCTGGCTGATCCTCAAAGCGGCGGGTATAGAGGTCTACAGAATAGCCGAGCTGGGCGAGCTTTTTTGCAAGTTCAAGAACGTATACGACCTGACCGCCCGTGTCAGCGGCGCCAAGCGGCGGATCGGCAGAAACGTATCCATGGGTTGAAATCAGGGCAATACTTGGAAATTTATCAGTTTCAGGTGCTTCTGTCATAATGGATACCTTTATTACAATTTTGCGCCACGGCTATCAACCCCATCAGGAATTTCATAAAAACTTGTCATTCGTCCGGAAATACAATTCGGGCCGCAGGCATGATGAGGCGAACGCAGATCTGATCCCACCATGTGACCCAAACGCTGCATGGCGAGGTTGTGTTCCCTTCGAGATGCTTGAGCGCTCACTTTTTCTGTGAAACACTCGGCATCATCACAAAGACGACGTGCCTGCCGGCTCTTCCGTCGGGCTTGCGCGTGTGCCGGGGGTTTTAAGAATGAATTTTGCCGATGATCCGAAAGGCTTCCTTAAATCACTGTTTCAGGTGGCGGTGGAAGCGGCCGACCCTATGGCGCAGGTGAAGAAATATCTTCCCGCAGCGCCAAAAGGACGCACGGTCGTCATCGGTGCCGGCAAGGGATCTGCGCGGATGGCGGAGGCGTTGGAAGCCTGCTGGAACGGGCCGCTTGAAGGCCTCGTGGTGACGCGTTACGGCCATGAAGCCCCCTGTTCGAAGATCGAGATTGTTCAGGCCTCGCATCCGGTACCGGATGCGGCAGGCGAAGAGGCAGCGCGGCGCATTCTGGCGCTGGTCAGTGATCTGACGGCCGATGATCTTGTCATCGTGCTGATTTCGGGCGGCGGTTCGGCTCTTCTGTCGTTGCCGCCGGAAGGTATGACGCTTGCCGATCAGATCGCGGTCAACAAGGCGCTTCTTTCCTGTGGTGCCTCGATCGACGAAATGAACTGTGTTCGCAAGCATCTCTCGGCGATCAAGGGCGGCAGGCTTGCCGCTGCCATTCATCCAGCCCATTGCCATACGCTGATGATTTCGGACGTGCCTGGCGATGATCCGGCGGTGATCGCGTCTGGACCGACCATTGGCGAGACGACGACGGTGGCGGATTGCCGGGCGATCCTCAAACGCTACCGGATCGATCTGCCGGCCCATGTGGCGCAGCATCTGGCGTCACCGGCTGCCAGCTGCGTAGCGCCCGATGATCCGCGTCTTGAGGGCGCGACGCAGGCGATTATCGCCACACCCTTCATGTCGCTTGAGGCCGCCCGCGCGGCGGCGCAGAAGGCCGGCCTCACCGTATTGATGCTGGGAGACACGATTGAGGGCGAGGCCGCAGAGGTCGGCATTGTTCACGCCGGCATTGCCCGCTCCTGTGTTCATCACGGTGTTCCCGTGGCGCGACCCGGACTGATCCTGTCCGGCGGGGAGACCAGTGTGACAGTACGCGGCAATGGCCGCGGCGGGCGCAATGTCGAGTTTTTGCTGTCGCTCGCCATTGATCTTGGCGGGGTTGACGGTGTCTATGCACTGGCAGGTGACACAGATGGTATCGATGGCCGGGAGGAGGTCGCAGGCGCCGTTATCACGCCGGATACGCTTGAGCGCGCGCGGGCGTGCGGGATCGATCCGCGGGCCGCTCTGGAGAATAATGATGGTCACGGCTTTTTCGAAGCGCTCGGCGATCAGCTGATCACCGGACCGACACTGACCAATGTGAATGATTTCCGGGCGATCCTGGTTCTTTGAGCCGGGATCGGCAGGGCCTGTGCGGCGCTGGAGTAACAGTTGGTCAGCTACATGGGGTTGGTTGCAATATGGCTTTGTCTTGTGGACAGGAGAGGGGTATCTATCAGAATCAGTTGCCGCCCTTCGCGCATAAGGTTCTGATTTCGGATATGCTTTGCTGGGTTCGTTCACTTGCATTGGTTGTCCCGCTGCTTGTTCCGTTATCGGCTTATGCCGCCGGGCCGAAGGCTGTTGAGGTCAGTTCCATGACACCATCTTCCCTCCGTCAGAACGCAAACCCGTCTGTTCCTGCGCCAAAGCGGCAGGTCGGCGCAATCCATTCGGTCGTCGCGCCCATGCTGTCATTTCAACAGGATGTGGGACCGGGCCTGGCCGGTCGCGTGATTTATGTTGATCAGACCCATGATATCGTTCTGGCGCCGAAAGAAGTCGTCCTCACCTTCGACGACGGTCCCGTGCCGAAGAATACGGTGTCCATTCTCGATACGCTCGATGCCTTCGGCGTGAAGGCGACCTTTTTCATGGTCGGTACAATGGCGCATGATCACGCTGCTATCGGTGCAGAGGTTGCCCGACGTGGACAGACGATCGGCACCCATACCTATGGGCATGTGGATCTTTCCAAGCTGGCGCCTGCGGCGGCCGGTGCGGAAATCGACAAGGGCGTTGCTGCGGTCGCGGCGGCGACAGGCGCGATGCCGCATTTCTTCCGCTTTCCCTATCTGTCGGAAAGCCGGGGGCTCGACAGCCTGGTTGCCAAGCGGAATTTGATCCCGGTCGGCATTGATGTCGATTCCATCGATTATCGTCCGGCCTCCCAGCAGGTGCTGGTCAACCGTGTCATGGCCAAGCTGGCGAAGCGTGGCGGCGGCATTATTCTGATGCATGATCTTCAGGCCCGCACGGCCAATTTTCTGCCCAGTCTGCTGACTGAGCTCCAGATCAATGGCTACAAGATTGTGCAGCTTAGACCAGGTGAGCGATTTGCGGCTTCGCCGCCTGCAGGTTTTCCTTAGTGGGCCAGTCATGGCCTGAAAGGAAAGATGACATGGAAAGAATTGTTTATGTTGGGCTTGACGTTCATGCCGCTACGATCGGGCGAGAGACTGGACCAAAATCCACTGGTGCTGGATCAACGCGCTGCGGAAATTTGGCTATCCGCGCCAGCAACTGGCCTTTGGGACGTTGAAACGCGCCATCCGGCAGATAGAAGAATGGAAGAGAACGCTTGACCAGGCGATCGAAGATGCGGTGAATGACTGGCGTCTTGCCGGACTGAGGCCGTGCTTGCGGCAAATCTCGGCGGCCGGCAGACCGGCTGCCTGTTCCTTGATCATCCCAATCATCTGCGCCTTGTCGAAACGGCCCTTTGGCATAAACCTGCACCATATGATCGAGCAAGCTCTACATTAAACGCGGGACCATCTGGGGGCAGGTCAGGGGCTATGATTGCGGCGGGGGCTTGTCCTATGGGCGCTCGTGAACGGCATAATGCCGAATTCCTGTGCCGTAAACCACGCATCCATCCTGCTCGGTTGCCCCGGGCCACTTCACTGACCGATGGCAGTCGTGGAGATCTCACTTGTTCACTTTGACAGCAGACCCTGACAACACGTAATGGTTGCAAAACGGCAACACCATTTCATGACATATATTGTAATTATATTGATCTTTATTACATCGATATTGGCAATATTTTAATTATACAATACCGTCCCCGGCGAGAGATTGTCGTTTTCGACTGACGCCGAAAATTAGAATGCTCGTTATAGTAGTATTTTCAGGTCGGGGGACCCCTTTATGAACGCTATCAAGAAACAGACGAATCCCGCAAAGCCAATGGCCGCTTCGCCTCGGCAAAGCCGTCAAAGCGGAAGCACCCTATATCGCTCTGCTCGGGAAAGCCGCCTCAGGGCGAGGTTATGGGCGGGCACGTTGCTGACCGGCACGCTGGTGCTGGCGTCAACCGGTATTCTGACACCCGGGCAGCTGCCGGTTCTGGCAGACGAAACCCAGTACTGGAATTACGGCAAGGGCGGCAGCGGAACCTGGTCGTCGACGGCATATAACTGGGTAGATGAAAACAATCAGACCGGGGTGTGGGCCGGAGATACCGGGATATTCAATACGGCAAGCGGGACGGTGACGCTTGCGTCAGACCAATATTTCGTTGAGCTTGATTTCCCGAAAATTGGTAGCAGCAGCGATACGTCCTTTTATACGCTGACCGGCAATTACCTGCGCTCCGGCAGCAGTGCGGCGACGATCTATGTCGGCACAGATCAATCGGCGTTGATCATGTCAACTTTGGCGCTGGGCGGAGACTTTACCAAGACGGGAGGAGGCACCCTGACGCTGAACAGCCCGAATGGAGATGGTGGCACTATCGCCGGCGAGACGAAAATCACCGACGGAACGCTCAACTTCAATGGGTTAATTTACGTGACGGATGTATATATTGGCGGCCGCAATGGTGCTGTGGTTAATATCGATTATGGCCAGTTTGAGCTTTGCGGAACATCTGGCAGCTGTGAGACCACCCAGGGTGGCGGTATGAATATCGGCGTTGAAAAAGGAACAAGCGGAAAACTCATGGTCACAGGCGACGGGCAAGTCGCGGCGGTCCCCGAGCATGATTCTGTCATTGGCAAATTTGGACATGGCGAACTGTGGATTGTTGACGGCGGGAAATATGCCGAATCGGGTGAAGACGCCAACAATGCGACCGCGCGGATACGGTTTGCCGATGGCGAGAATTCAACCGCCTTTCTGTATATCAGCGGTGATACGAGTGAGCTGACGACCCAGGACGATCCGGAGCGAACCAATATCAACATTGGCAATTTTGGCGATGCAACTGCCATTATTGAGGATGGTGCCGAATTTCTTGCTGACGGTGAGTTTTTGATCGCAACCAATGGCGGCAACTCGACCGTCACTATCGATGGCGACGGCTCGAAGCTTGTGAACAAATTTTCAGGTGCTCAGCAACTGGTCATCGGTAATGCGGGCAATGGCACATTGATCCTTTCCAATGGCGGTAAAGCACGGGTCAATAGTTCGGATTCAACGGCCATACTTGGTTACTATGATATCTATCTTAACACCCATTATGGCAAAGGAACTCTGATTTTCGGATCTGCGCCTTCGGCGACCGAGACGACGGCGAGTGCCGGTGCTCTGGAGGTTGATACCCTGGAATTCGGGCCGGGGCAGTCAACCCTGATCTTCAATCACACCGCAACGGCTGATCATCCCTATGCCTTCGATGTTACGATCGAAACAGAAAGCAAGGATTCAAGTACGAATACGATCCAGCAGCTTTCGGGGGTGACCAGTTTCGAGGCTTATGGCAGCGAATATTTCGGAACGGTCGAGATAAATGGTGGCACCCTTGATGTTTCTGGCGTGACCTTGGGCGGAACATACACGGTCAACGGCGGCACGCTGGCGGGAAAAAACGGCACGGTCGGCACGCTGACCGTCGGTGCGGACGCGGCCTCTGTAATTTTTGCTGCAACCGCAAGTTCCACTGTGCCGATTCTTTCGCCCGGTGATGTCGACGGCAATATCTATGGCGTAATCACCGTGGATGGTGACCTGACGCTGGCAAAATCAGCGGTTCTTGACATGCAGCTTGGATCAAACAATTCGACTAACTCAATGGATCGGGTTGATGTTGAAGGAGATGTCACACTTGGCGGCACACTGAATGTTCAGTTCTATGGTCCCCATCAAGGCAGCGAAAAAGAATATCCGATCATCACCTATACAGGAAGCGTTTCTGGTGCTTTTGACGAGATTCCGGAAAATTACATGATCACGTATGATACAGTCACAATCAAAGGCGAGACAAAAAAGGCCGTCTTGCTGGTCTGGGCAACGCTGGAAGAAACTGGTTTTTACTGGAATGGCGGGGCTACCGCTGAAGATGAGGGGCATGGGCTCACGGGCGGATCTGGGACCTGGAGTTTGAGTAACGCGGCCTGGACCAATCAGGACGGAAGTGCGCCCGAACAGGAATGGCCCTTTGAAGCCGGTAATACAGCGATTTTCGCCGGTAGTCAGGGCGGAACGGTGACTGTGGCCGGCGTGCAGCTTTTTGGCAAGCTTGACTTCCGTGTGACCCAGGACCAGGAGAGCTACCTTCTGTCCGGAGGGACACTGTCTCCCTCGCCCAAGCAGGGTGAAACTGCCGAGATCTCGGTTGATCCCAATGTCGAGGCGGTGATTTCCTCCGCCATCGCGTCTACCGACGGGTCTCGCCCCGATCTGGAAAAGGTTGGCGCCGGACAGCTGACCTTGACAAATTCCGACAATGTCGTGGGTCGGTTCCAGCTGTCTGAGGGAACGGTTGTTCTGAAGGGCCAGCTTACCGCAGATGATGTTCATATTCTTGATTGGGATGCGTCCAAGGCGTCTGGCGCAGCTGTCATGCGTGTTGATGGTGGCGCTCTTGACGTGGACTATCAGTTGGTTGTTGGATACACATCAATAGATGCAGACGACAACGCAAAACAAGTTTCAAAGCTGCTCGTAACCAATAAAGCAAAAGTAACAGCAGGCTATCTTTTGGTAGGGAACTTTAATGAACTCGCTCCCGCCACGGTAGAGGTTACAAATGGTGGGCGGTTGCAATTCGAAACGCTGACGCTCGTGGGCCTGTTTTATGGTTCGGCTGTTCTGTTGGTTGACGGCTCTGGCTCAAGGGTCAGTTCGAGCGGTAATCTCACTACAGGGTACGGCGGGGGTACTGGCAAGGTCATTTTGAGTAATTCCGGCGAGCTTGAGGTCGATGGGTCGTTCACTTTGGGTGAGCAAGCGAATGAATCGACCGGAATACTTATTTTCGGTGAAGACCCGGACACTCAGTCAGCGGCGCGTGTTACAACCATACCGGGTGTATTTTCGGCGGAGGGGTTATACTTCGGTGGAGGTGATGCAAAATTGATATTCAACCATGCTGCGGAAGAGAGTGACAATTTCGTCTTCGATACGAAATTGGTAGCATACTCTTCGAATGCGAAAGAAACGAACACGATAGAGCAGCTTTCGGGTTACACTTATTTCAAAGGGGACGGTTCTCAATTTAGCGGGACGGTTAATATCACCGGCGGCACCCTGGATGTCACCAATGATCTGATGGGCCAGATCAATGTTGGCGGTGTCGATCTTATGGATGCGTATCTGGTTCTGCCCAAAACGAATATCAATCTTGGCGACATTTCGATTTTGAGTAGTGGTAAAGTTGATCTTTCAAAGAATCAAAATCCCATGTTGACGGTAACCGTCTCCAGTTTCTCTATGCAGTCTGAGCATAGCGAGCTCTACCTCTACGCGAATTTTACCGACGATTACGGACAGCCGGTGAGCAGCAATATCCATTCCACTGGCGCGGTTAGTCTCCAAGACGGCACCATCTTTATATATCATGAAGATATCGAGAATCCGGTTACCAATGATCCGGTCCTGATCATCAGCTCGGATCAATCCATCGATCTCGGGGATGGCATGGATTTCGAGCCTCAGGAGGAAATCAACGGGATCCAACTCGACGACATACTATCGGACGACAATAAATCGCTTTACGTTCAGCTTGTCGTGAAAGATGAATTTCTGTCCGACGCAACCGTATCGATGTCAGCCAACGCTGCTGCCATGACCAATTCATTGATTTCCCTTGGGGGCGTTCACAGTCTTCCGGTCAATTTCGCATTGACCGACGCGGCGCAACGCGACTGGGTTGCGCAGATCATGTCGGGCGATATCTATGCCTCTGAGGCTTCGGCAATGGTGGCCAACAGCCGCTATGTGCGGGATGCGACCGGGCAGCATATCCGCGATATCTCCGGTGGTATCGCCACCGGCCAGGCCATTGCAACCGTTTCCAACTATGCCGCCCAGCCATCGGCGGCGACTACACCGGCCTTTGACGGCTTCAGCGAAGCCAACAGCGGCATCGATCTGTGGGCAACGGGCTATGGCGCATGGTCCAGCTTTGATGGTGACACGGCCGCCGGCACTGCCAGTGCAAGCAACAATGTCGGCGGTTTCATCTTCGGTGCCGATGCCTCAGCTTTCGGCAATCTCCGGCTCGGCGCACTCGGCGCCTATGGCCACTCCAGCTTCAAGGCCGATGATCATTATGCCAGTGGTACCAGCAATGATGTCACCTTCGGCATGTATGGCGGCGGCAATTGGGGCGCGATTGGCGTCAATTTCGGAGCGGCCTATACCTGGCACGACATCGACACAAACCGCACAATAAAGTCGCGCTATTTTGATGATGCTCTCGACAGCGACTATTCTGCCGGGACCTTCCAGCTCTTCGGTGGTGTGGGCTATATGTTTGACCTGGGCGGTGGTGTGCGCCTTGAGCCCTTCCTCGATGCCGCCTATGTCCACTACCAGGCCGATAACTTCAGTGAAAACGGCGGGCTGCTGGCACTTTCGGTCCTCGATTCGGACATGAATACCGGCTACACAACCGTTGGTCTGCGTGGCGCATGGGATTTTGATATCGGTGCGACGCAGAACAAGCTGACGGGGGCTCTTGGCTGGCGCCATGCCTATGGCGATACCGAACCCTTTGCCAATGTCGGCTTCGCACTGGGCGGGGATATGCAGATGATCCAGGGCACGCCGCTGGCCTCCGATCAGGCGGTTATCAATGTGGGCTGGGTTACCGAGCTCAACAAGACCGTTTCCATCGGCGTGGATTACACCGGTCTGTTCGGCGGCGGCTATGAAAGCCAGACCGTCTCCGGAAAGCTCAATATCCGCTTTTGAGCCAGATATGCAGTCAAGACAGCAGGGCCGGGGGTATTCAACATCCCCCGGCCTTGTCGCCGGGGCCGTAATACCAAGAGTCAATGATTGTGCCCCCCTAATCGCTGTCTCTCGGTATCACAGTCAGGACATGATGAGATCCGCACCATGCCGCTCCCAATAGATGGTCTTGCTGCAAGGCCCGTCTTTTGGGGCAGGGTTTGCTGCATGTTGATCCGCTGTTTCGTCAGCACTGTTCCCGGACCGTGCAATCGAGCCGAAGTGGCTCGTCCAGAGGCGCACCGCCGCCGAGGCTCGCGAAATATCGCGCTCAGCCAGCAATCCTCCATGCCAGCGGTGCTCGCGGCAAGCCGGCAATAGGCCCATACGGCTCAAGCGATGAAATCACGCGGAAAGCGGAAGCCCTTCAGTCGGGACGTGTCGGTCGGAACCTTCATCCCAGCCGCCATCTGTACGGAAAATGAAAAGTCAATTTTGCAAGGTTGTCCGGAATAAAGAAAGCCTGGATAAGCCAATACAACCGATTGCAACCAAGTACAAATTAACGCAACCCAATACAACTACGATAATATTGGTGCAGAATTGCAACTATTTGCGATATTTTTAAATTAATTATTCTTAATCCAAATATTATTTTGTATATATAACGAAGTGACATGCGGGTGTATTACATTCTATACAAATAGAATTATTTTATACCTGTAAATACTGTCAGTTGTCGAATTGATTACATTGATCTTTGCGCCTCGCTCTGCCGGCGCTTTTTGCAGGGGGAATTGAAATGTCTAGAACAGATCGCAACGTGAACCGCCAAAGGTTGAAAACAACGCACAGCACAGCAGTCTGTGCCGCGCCTTCTCCGCAAAGGGGCCGCACCTCCGGGCAGAGATGGTTGCCGAACCTGCTCACCAGCACCGCGCTGGGCAGTATGCTTCTGGCGGGCGTGGCTGGTTCCCAGGCCCATGCTGACCAGACGATTTTGTACTGGTGGGGTAACGAAGCGACCGCAAATTCCGACGGGGTGTGGACAACGTCATATCCACTAACAGATTGGGTTTCAACACTGCCTACGCAGTCAACAGGGTATGGTGACACGGTTTGGCCGACAAATGAGCATGGCTTGGTCGCAGAATTTTTGACAGGGTTAGGTGGCTCATCCACGAACAAAACTGCCGGAATAACGGTGTACGAAACGGTTTGGTTCGACACGATAAATTTCGATGTCGGTGATACTGCCGGTTCTCTACAGCCTTACCGAATCTTGGACTACGACGATAATTCCAAACTTGTCATTGCTCCGGACGGTGAGGCTACAGCCGGAACAATATTTTATGGCAGTAAAACCACCGGTACATACACTAACGACTACGGTATTCCGATTACAGTTGCCATTGTAAATGGAACCAATGGGGCTGGACACGAGGCAAATGGGATCAATATCACCGGAACTGCGCCAATATACTATGAAGCAGATATGCAATATACCGGGGCAACGACCATTAATACAGGTGCTTTGCTATTTGTCGGTGCAGGCCAGGTTAACACCGGCAACGATAACGGTTCGATTGCCGGGGCGATCAAAATCGCCGACGGTGGCAGTTTCAACATCGACAATTTTGGAGTAACAACGCTCGGCCCGTCAAATGTAATTTCGAATGAAGAGCAATTAGGTGGCACATTCACTATTTGGGGGGACGACAGGGATCGCGACATAGTGGTTCTTAACTCAGATTCATCCGGTTTCACCGGAGAAACCACGGTTAAGAAGAAAGCGCAACTTACCGGTAACGGTAAAATATCCGGTATCGTCAATTTCGAATATAACACTTATCTTTCCGGCGTAGCCGGCACAACGCTGACGCTTGGCGATAGTTCACTCAACTTCAACACTGGAACCAGTGACCCGGACGTCGCTGCAATCAAAGTCGAACTCGATAAGAACTACAAGCAGATGGCGCTTTTTGAAACCTATGATCTTAGCCTCAAAGGTGTCGAATTTATAGTTAGCTTCAGTTCGGACGCCGATGTCGGGGTGTATTCAATCATAGATTATACCGGAAACCTCAATGACGATCAATTCGAAGAGACAATAACTGGCGTTCAGGGCTATATTCTGGCGGACAGCCACTTGGTGCGTTTGGTCGTTTTGGGCACTGTTCCCCCCATTCCCGATCCGACTTTTGCGCAGTATTGGGATGGCGACCCGACCAGCACCAACGAAGATGACGGTACAGTAGAAGGCGGCAATGGCACTTGGAAGATCGGCGCCAATAACTGGACCAACGCAAGTGGCACCAATAACGCGGTCTGGGCCGAGTCAGAGGCGATATTTGCAGGTGAAAGCGGCGGCACCGTCACTGTTGAAGGCACGCAGTTGTTCAGCACGCTGACATTCAGGGCGACCGGTGATGGCAAGTCCTATACGCTTGTGACAGATGTCGGTGACACCGGTGAACTGTCTCTGACCCCATATTCTGTCACGTATGGTACAATTTATGTCGATGCCGGTGTGACAGCAACCATCGGTGTCGACATCGTCAAGGGCACCTCAAGAGATAATGGCACTGACATAAACGTCCTCACCAAGCTCGGTAGTGGCGCCGTGGTCTTTATCAATTCGGCCGGCAGCTACGAGGGCTCCACGAATGTTGAAGATGGAACCCTGCAGCTTGGAAACGGAAGCACGCCCGGCAGCCTGGATAAATCCTCTAACGTCATCATCAGCAGCGGTGCGACTTTTATCATTGATCCATCAGAAACGCCACAGAGTTTCAGCAATGTCCTGAAAAGCGCAACGTCAGTTTCTGGCGATTTTAGAGTCGTCGGTGGAGATACGAGCCTGGATATTGTTAAATTCACAAGTGATAGCAGCGAATTTTACGGCGCTACGACGGTATCCGCAGCCAGACTCGACCTCATTCAAGCAAAACTGGGCGGCGATGTCACGGTTGATAAGAGTGGTATACTTGCAGGATACGGCCAAATTGGTGAAGACGTCGTCGTTGAATCGAACTCGACAATTGCAGCCGAACAGGGGCAGAAGCTTGAAATTCTGGGAACGATAACCCTGGAGAGCAGCTCGAATTTCGATGCTGTTCTGCATGCAACGCCGAATGATAAACCTGCCGATGCGCTTATCATCGTGACGGGACTTGCCACCATCGATGACACTACGGTCATTGATCTCGGCGGTTCTACACTGGGATCTGGCACCTATTATCTTATGACATACGAGTCCGGCAGTTCCGTTAACGCGGCCGCGCTGAACAGCAATTTGCATTATACTAGTTCCCAATACACCGCTGTACTGCAGACAGACGCAACCTCTCTATTCCTGACCGTTCTCGATGTCGGGGAAGAATATTACTGGAACCCGGATCAGCACACTTCCACTCCGTTGGGCGGCGATGGAACATGGTACGGACCAAACTATCAACAAACAAAGGATTGGTCAGACTCGGATGGCTCCGATCAGAGATACTGGGCGAACGACAATTTTGCAATTTTTGACGAAGATGCCGGAACTGTCACGGTCGACAGCATAACCCATGGAAGTATCTCCGTTTCTGGTATGCAATTTTCAGAGCCCGGCTATCTCCTGACGCCAAACGACCCAGATAATGACAAGATCGAGCTGAAGGACGTTGCTGGCAATGTCCCTATAATCGATGTCCAGGACGGAACAGCAGTCGTCAACGTGATACTCACCGGTTCGCAGGGTTTCAAAAAGGCAGGACCGGGCCAGCTGGACCTTGGCGCCAAGAATGATGTGGCCGGAACGGTAGAGGTTAAAGAAGGTACTTTGCGTCTTTTGAATACGTCCTCAGCAGACGGCTCGCTGAGTGGCGCGATAAAAATTGACGAAGGTGCAATCTTTGCCACCTTCAGCATAAATGGGGACATTACGCTTGATACTGCAAATATACTGTCCGGCTCCGGCTCTTTCAACGTCGAAAGAGGCAAGACCGTGTTCGAGTCGACCAGTTCCAGTTTTACGGGTAAGACCACTGTCAACGGTGATGGCATTCTGACCGGCACAGGACAACTGGGCGGCGAAGTCACGATTTCGAAATCCGGAACGCTCTATGGCGAAACCGGCAGCGTGATGACAATGACGGACAGTCTCGAATTCGCATTGGGCTCGGTGCTGGAAGTCAAGCTGAATAATGACACATCGCCGGCTCTTTTTAAAACGAACACGCTAACATTGTCCGCGTCACAAGAGCTGAAGATAGACTCAAACCAGCCGCTGCCGCTGCCGGACGGCGAATACAAGCTCATCCTATATGATAACATCATCGGGGACGCAACCGACTTTGACCTGAAAGCTTACAACAACGCGAATGGCGTCTTCAGCAGGACGGCTTCAAGGACCATAGGCTCCGAAGATTACGTCGTCCTGCTCTCGGGGGCAGACTATGCGGGCCTCTATTGGGATGCCGATGGTTCTGGGCCGGGCGCAAAGAAAGGCGACGGTGGTAATGGAACATGGACCGCCATATCCACGAATTGGACGAACTACGAAGGCAATCTGGATCAGGACGACAGCTGGTATGACGGTGGCTATGCCTATTTCGCTGGAGCAGCCGGAACTGTTACCGTTGACGCCTCAACAAAGGGCGAAATAACTGCTGCAAGCCTGAATTTTTCGCAAAACTACACCTTAGAATCTGGAACTACGCAAGACGTCCTCGATCTTTCTGGGGACTTATCGCCAGACACTTTTGTCCATATCAGTGTTGCTTCCGGTTTTGAAGCCAAGATAACGGCGCAGCTGGCCATTGAGAGCGACCTGATTGTCGAAGGTGGCGGCACCTTGCGCATCGCCCCGGCAGACGCAAGCAATGAAACCACAGGAGATCGAAATGTGACAATTCAAAACAATTCGACCCTCAGCCTTGGCGACCCGACGTGGGATATAGAATCAAACTTAGCATTGCCAGAGAAGTCGAATTTTACCATCAAAAAAGGCTCCACACTGAACCTCGATGCGGGCCAGAAGTACAGTTATGATTTCAACGGGAAGCTGTCCGGCGAAGGCACGATGAATCTCGGCGGCGAATACCGCACCGTCGGGATTACCGGCAAAGAGAACGACTTCAAGGGCGTAACAAATATGATTGGTGGCTACCTGCAGATGGGGGATGGTTCAAAACTTCTTGGAACGCTGAATGTTTCGAATAACAGCCCGTTCTATCCAACAACATTGGCATTAGGCGGCAACGTGACATTGGGAACTGTGAATGTTTTAGAAAATTCCAGTCTTGATTTTTCGACGACTGCCAGTTTTAAATCCGTGGCTACTATGGATAATCTCGTTTTGAAAACAGGTGGCCAAGTCAAATTTATTGCCAGCGACGTCGAGGCTTCTTCATCGAAGATAGTAACGGAGAACGCGACCATCGATGGCACGGAATTTTACGTTGAACTCGGCGGCTCAATCAGTTCGCCTGCGACATTTACACTGATACAATCGACAAATGATATAAACTACGTGAATAAAGATAATATTACGGTGCAGCCACAGCAATCGCAGAAATATAGATTGTTAAAGGTGCTTAATGCTAAGAGTTTTCAGGTGGATCTGACCGTTAATAGTGATTTTTTCGCAACGGAGGCGGAAAGCGCATTTGGAACCAATGCCAGACGGACGGTCAATTCCCTGATTTCACTTGGAAGCAGGCACGACCTCATGTTCGACTACGCTGCAATCGACGATCCTCTTGAAAGAGAAAGGACGGCGGAAATCCTGTCTGGTGACATCTACGCATCGACGGCTTCGGCAATGGTGGCAAACAGCCGTTATGTGCGGGATGCGACCGGTCAGCATATGCGGGATATTTCGGGTGGTATTTCGGCGGGCCAGGCAATGTCGACGGTCTCGAATTATGCAGCCCAGCCCGCGACAACGACTCCGGCCTTCGATGGCTTCACCGAAACCAATAGCGGCATCGACCTCTGGTCCACCGGCTATGGCGCATGGTCGAGCGTTGACGGGGACAGTGATGCCGGAATCGCCGGCGCATCAAATAATGTCGGCGGGTTCATATTCGGCGCGGATGCCGCAGCCTTCGGCAATCTTCGCCTCGGCGCCCTCGGTGCCTATGGTCACTCGTCCTTCAAAGCCGACGACCATTACAGCAGTGGCAACAGCAATGATGTCACCTTCGGCATGTATGGCGGTGGCAATTGGGGCGGCATCGGCGCCAATTTCGGCGCGAGTTATACATGGCATGATATCACCACAAGTCGCAGCATCAATCTGAGCCACTTCGATGATAATCTTGACAGCGATTACAGTGCCGGAACCTTCCAGCTGTTTGGCGGTCTGGGTTATACCTTTGATTTTGGCAGCGGCTTCCGGCTTGAGCCCTATGCCGATGCTGCCTATGTGCATTATCAGTCGGATGACATGGGCGAGGTGGGCGGACCTCTTGCTCTGAGTGTTCTGGGGAGCGATATGAATACCGGCTACTCGACCATTGGCCTTCGGGGTGGCTGGGATATCAATGTCGGCGCCACCCAGAACAAACTAAGCGGTGCGATCGGCTGGCGTCATGCCTATGGTGATATCGAACCGTTTGCCAATATCGGCTTTGTCGCCGGGGGCGACACGCAGATGATACTGGGAACGCCCCTGGCACAGGACCAGGCCGTGCTGAATATTGGCTGGGAAACCCAGTTCAGCAACACCGTGTCCTTCGGTGTCGATTATACCGGCCTGTTCGGCGGCGGTTCTGACAGCCAGACCGTGTCGGGCAAGCTTAGCATCCGCTTCTGAGCAGGCAAGGTGTGCAAAACAGGCCGGGGCGCGGGCAGCGCCCCGGCCTCACGGGTTCATGGCTGCGTCATATGCGGCTCACCCTCTCTGTCAGCCCCCCTGTCAGCTGACCGGATCTTTCGCGCAGCAGGCTCTGGCGCTTCTGCCGATGGCGTCATTTCGGCGGAATTATTTGCCCGGAGACTGAAGGCCCCTTGCCCGGCATGTCGATAAGATGATGCGGAGAGGCAATAATACCAGGAATCAATGATTTCACGCGGAAAGCAGAAACCCGCAAGCCGAAGCATATCGGCTGAAATCCTCAACCCCGCCAAAACGGGGAGGATTACCACCCCGCGAGATCATCTTCCTGGCAAAGCCCTGCAAAGTCATGCCGTTGTCGGGCGCGGGCATCAAGGGCTGGAAGCATTCCGTCCGCTATCGCAAGTCTATGAAAAGATATATGATTCATTTCATTTGAAAATATTTATCAGTTGATAATATTGTGTGTATTTATCATCTGTAACAAGTAAATATTGGGAAAAATAATTAAATTGACAATATTTTTATTCTTTAATAGGTATTAAACAATGATTCCGAATATTGTATTCGAAATAGATTCGGATTTATATCGTAGGGGGCGAAATTGAGCGTTTCAACAGACTTTAATATTATTTCTGAGAAAAGTACTACTTGTATTGATTTTTGTCGCCAGAAACGGAAGAAAAGGCGTCTGTCGAGGACGTTGATCTCCGGAACCTTTTTGTCGTTGATAACGTTGATTGAAATCTATTCAGCCAAGCCATCTTATGCCGATACGCTTTATTGGATTGGCACCTTGAATTATCCGACTGATGGCACGTGGGCCACGACAGTGGAAAGCTGGACTGCCACGCCCTACACCGGCACGCCGGTGAGTTACGGCGACATGGTCGGATGGCCAGACACAACTGGCATGACGGCTTCCTTTTCAAATCTCAATACTGGCGCAATAGCTGTCACTGTCTATGGTTCGGTGAAATTCGAGAAGATCCATCTGGATCAGGTTTCAGGCAGTTCAGGTGATCGCAGCTACAATTTCAGGCAAGGATCGCTTTCTATCGCCCCCGATACAGGAACAACCAGCTATATTGAGGGCTATAAAATCCCTGATCTTATGGTTTCTAGCGGGTTAAGTAGCGCTGTTATTATTGACGGGGTCAACACTGCTGGCGAGCTGGCGAATAATATTGGCATAATCGGCGGAGTTTCATTTTATTTTGGCGTTGACCAGCAATATACTGGGACGACATCAATTCTTGATGGAAGTACACTCTATTTTGGAGGTACCAATAATACATCAACAGTGCTTGGTGGAATCATTCTTGATTCACAAAGTACGCTCTATATTGATCTTTATGCCGGTGACAGCGGCTTGACCCCCGACAACGTCGTTTCCAGCGCACATTCAACGGATACCGATGCATTGTTGCAGGTGGTCGGCAGCTCAACGGTGCCGACGTCGACTTTCACGATCGATTCCGTCAGTGATGACTATGTTGGCCTTACCGAAGTTAAACGTAATGTCAATGTCACTGGGACAGGGCGCATTGGTGGTGATGTTTCCTTCTACGGAGGAACCATGATCACAGGTACCGCCGGGACAACCCTGGGCCTTGGGACGTCGCTGACGCTGAACAAGGCGAGTTCTGCCTCGTCGGACTTTCAGTTCCTGGCAGATCTCGATCAGGCAAATTCCCACATACCTTTGGTCAGCACCGGCAATCTCACACTCGGTGGCGCTATAACCGTAAATGCGACCGGGGCATCAGGCGTTTACAACATTATTCAGTATGATAGTGGCAACCTCAGTGGAGAATTTGATCCGGCCGCGATCTCGATTTCGATTAACGGATCCGGATCAGAGCCGTATCGGCTACTCACGGATGGCGGCATGGTGCGGCTGGTGGCCCTTGACTCATCGACAGGGCAGATTTCGCAATACTGGAATGGTAGCGAGGATCCAGCCGATGGCGGCGTGCTGGTCGGCGGCAGCGGGACCTGGAATACGAGTCTGGCGAATTGGACGGATAGTTCGGCCAGCACCAACTCCGAGCGGATATGGTCTCAGTCCGTTGGTGTTTTCGGTGGTCTGAGTGCTGGTATCGTGACGGTCAGCGATGACCTGAATTTCGACGCGCTGCAGTTCCTCGAGACACCATCCACACCGGAAGGCTATAAGCTGACGGGCAGCGGCAGTCTCACCTTCAGTCCCTATTCTGCCGGCGTCGCGACAATTGATGTTGCCGCTGGGGCGAAGGCGACCATCGCAGTGGATATGAGAGATGGCAGCCTGGTCAACAGTCTTGAGAAGACGGGTGGCGGCTCACTGGTGTTAACCGGTCAGAAGTCCTTTTCCGGGGATACGAGGATCATTTCCGGTGCGCTCGTTCTTGGCGACAGTAGCGAAAGCGGAGGGCTTTCATCGAACGTGATCACCAGCACTGACACCACCTTCGGAGGATGGGGGAGCGTTGACGGTGATGTCACGGTCGTTGATGGAGCCACTCTTGTGAGCTCGCAACATCAACAGACACTCACAATCTCCGGCACATTGAGGCTTGAGGAGGGGGCAACGATTGCGGTCAACCTTGATGCCTCTGCACCCAATTCCAATGCCCTGTTTGCAGCAGAGAATCTCGTCCTTGGCGGCAATGGTTCAGCTGGTTTGACTCTGACCGTGGACAGTGATGGGCTGCCGCTGACGCAAGGCAACTACTATCTGATGACTTATTCAGATGGCCTGACAGGTTCGATCAAGAACATTGTTCCATATGTCACAGTGGCCGCCTCGTCCGAGGTGAATATTGTTGATCTGCCGACGGGGAACATCTATCTGAGTGTCTCGGGACCGGATATGCTCTATTGGAATGCTGATAGTCGCGGCTCCACGCTTGTCGGCGGGGATGGCATATGGAATATGTCGAACGACAATTGGACCGACGACCCTCCGGGGAGCTATTCATCATGGGCGTCGGGTGCGGTCGCTGTTTTTGCAGGCACGACTGCCGGGACAGTGCAGATTGATGCCGGTGCCAATCCTGTTTCCGTCAGCGGCCTTCAATTCGCAACCGATGGTTATATCATAGATGGCGATAGCCTAACCCTGACGCCCCAGTCCGGAGCCAGCTATGTTGAAATTGCGGTGAACCAGCCGAATGCGCCTGCTGGCTCCATTTCCGCGACAATCAACAGCGTGCTTGCAGGAACTGCAGGCATCTACAAGACGGGTTCAGGGCAACTCACCTTGACAGGGCAAAATGAGTATGTCGGCGGAACCTTCATCTCTGCTGGCATCCTTGCTGTTGAACAGGATAGCAATCTCGGCGCTGCAGCTGGCAGCGTGACCCTCGATGGCGGAACATTGCAGATTTCAACTGGCTTCTCAACAGCAAGGGATGTTTTGCTTGGCAGTGGCGGTGGAACGATTGCCGTCCTGAGTGGAACTCAAGTTCTGGCCGGTTCTGTCGATGATATTGCGACTGCTTCCGGCGCCTTGGTCAAGACGGGTGATGGTACGCTGCAACTTGACCATGCCAATGGTTATTCGGGCGGGACATTCGTTCTCGGCGGACGCCTGCTGGTCTCCGACGATGCAAATCTCGGCGATGCTGCTGGTAGTATTACCCTGAACGGGGGGACGTTGGCAATCACGCAGGGCTTTGACACGTCACGCTCTTTTGCGCTCGGTGGCAGTGGTGGCACGATTGAAGTGGCGGCCGGAAAGCAGGTTCTGTCCGGCGTTCTCTCTGATGTCGCATCGGAAAGCGGCAGCCTGGTGAAGACCGGAAATGGCTCTTTGGTGTTGACCGCAATGAACAGCTATTCGGGTGGAACGACGATTGCGGCAGGGGAGCTTCAGCTCGGTGATGGCGCCCATGACGGTGCCATCTCTGGTGATGTTGACGTTAAGGCGGGGGCCAAATTCAATGTTCTGGACCTGGGCACATTCGACTATGCAGGTCAGCTTTCCGGTGAAGGCGCATTCAATCTAAGTGGATCAGGAACGACAACGCTGACCGGAGACAGTTCGGCTTTTGAGGGCATAACAACGGTAGCAGACGGATTGTTGAACGTTACTGGCCGTCTTGGAGGATCCATTTTTGTACCATCCGGCATTCTCGGAGGTTCCGGTTCGCTCGGTGACGTTAGCATCGGCAGCGGCGGTTCAATCATTGTTGGCACCACGACCGATGCGACTACGATGAGGACCGGCTCGCTCGATTTTGCTTCTGGATCAAGTCTTTACGTTAACTGGAATGAGGATGGCACGCATGATGAAATTATCGCCAGTGATGCTGTTTCGATAGCTGGTGGTACTGTTTATCTGACAACCAACGGCAAGGGATTCAGTGAAGGTGAGCAGATCACGATTATCTCTTCGTCCGCGTCGGTCACCACAACAGACGGTGACGGCGATGGTACCCTCGGCTTTGACCGAGAGGCGAAGATGGATTCAGCCTATCTGACCGCAGATGTCGCATATACCGATTCGACTGTATTGCTTTATATTTCGCAGATCGGCGACGGCACATTTTGCCTTGATGGCATGACGGAAAACCAATGCAATACCGGTAATGGTGTATACGGCCTTGGACCAGACAATCCGCTCTATGGAATTATTCAGGGACTATCGGATGACGAGGCCGGACCGGCGCTCGATCAGCTTTCCGGAGAAATCTACAGCACCATTGACGCCGCGATAATCAATAACTCACGATATGTGCGCGAAGCAACCTCAAGACGCATCTATCAGGCCCAGCGCGATTCCGAAGTTCCCGGGCACTCGCAAGTCAGCAACTATGCCGATGAACCGGACTATCCGGCTGCTTTCGGACAAATGGCGAAGGCTTCAGACGAAAACCGCATGTTCTGGGCGGCGGGCTATGGTTCTTGGAACACACTTAAATCGAATGGCAACGCTGCGAAAATGGACAATCCTGTCGGCGGTATTTTTATGGGCGGCGACATCCCGCTATTCGATACGATGCGCTTCGGTATTGTCGCTGGTTATGGCCATTCCGACTATAAAGTTGATAGCCGGAATTCATCCGCCTCGAGCAATGATTATACCATCGGTCTTTACGGCGGCGGAACATGGGATGCGGTCGATGTTTCTGTTGGCACCGCCTATAGCTGGTCAAATGTCTCGGCCGAACGGCAGATCAGTTTTTCTGGGCTAAACGAGCAGGATGGTGCGGACTATAGCGTCGGCCTATTCCAGCTCTATGGTGATGTCGGGTATCGAGTTGATGTAGCGACAGATCTATCTATAGAACCATATCTTGGAGCGGCTTATATCTATCAGAATAGTGAGTCTTTCTCGGAGAATGGCGGAGTAGCGGCCCTGATGCGGGATAGTGCTGACAGGAGTGTAGGTCTGACCAATATCGGCGTGCGAACGGCATATGACTTGGGCCGTAATCTCGAGAATAGCCAGTTGGCGGCATCGATCGGTTGGCGACACGCCTATGGTAATCTTGATCAGGCGTCTCACATGCAGTTTGTCGGAGGAAGTCCGTTCGACATTGTCGGCCTTCCAGTTGCATCCGATCAAGCAGTTTTCACTCTGGGATTTAGTTCGAAACTGAATGCGCGTACTGATGTCGAAATCGGTTACACTGGTTTATTCGGTGATGGGGTTACCAGTCAGAACATCACGGGGAGACTGAGCCTCCGATTCTAGCACTGCTTTAGCAGAACTGTAATTTTCGGGATTGCCTTTCTATAAAGACGAACCAGTGTATCAAGCTTCCGGGGCGACGCGCGCACCAGAAATGCTGGTATCGGCAACAGGCACAGGCTTTCCCGGCAGCAATCGTCAATCACCGCCAGCGCGCGGAATTGGCGGGACCTGCCGAAGCTGTCCGACAGAAAATCGAGTGTCCAGCGGGCGTTGGCATGTGCGGCATCGGTGAAGGTGAGCCACGTGCGCTTTTGCGTCCACGCCCACCTTTTGCCGACAGCCCCTCTTCACGATAGAGCCGATAGAGCTTCTTGTGATTCATGATCATATCCTTGCGCTCAAGCAGGACGCCGATCCGGCGATAACCAAAGCGGCGACGAACATCGGCGATATCCTTCATCTCCTTACGGACTTCCGGGCAGTCCGGCGGGCGTTGTCGCCGGACGGTCTTCGGGTCGACACTGACAAGCCTGAAGGCGCGGCATTGCGAGATGTTGTGATCCGGCATCGCACGCAGCGCTGCATCTCGCTGCTTGCTCAATGTCGTCAGTTGTCTCCCGGGAGGTCCTTCAGCACGACATTGTCGAGCATCGTATCGGCGAGAAGGCGTTTGAGCTTGGCGTTTTCGTCTGCCAAAGCCTTGAGCCGGGCGGCCAGGAAAGCACGAGCGTAAAACAATCCATCATGCCTGTGCAGCATGCCGGAGATGTCCGCCAAGGATAGGGAACTCTCGACATAGATTGGGACAGGCATCCGTTCCTACAGAGGGGCAAGCCCGCATCGAATATGGTCAGGTGGTTACAAATCCGCGGATGAGAGTATGACAACCAGCGGTTCGGCCACCATCTCCAGCACTGTGTACAGGCTTCATCATTTGACCGGTCGCGTTCAAACGGGCTAGCTTAACTGCGTGCGGAAAACCTAAAATCGCTCATGTGAGATATGGAGAGGCACCGCAGAAACGCGGGTCGGATTACCTCCGGCCGGAGAAACTGACCCTTGTTCAGCTTTTGCGTCGTGGGCGGTCGAATTAGCGTTGCAGTGCGATTTCACGATCGGAATCACGCGCAGGCGTACCGAAGCGGCCCGCATCGGCTTGAATTGGGTCCCCGTGCAGTCTAGAACCCAGCCATGACAGGCCGTGCGGCTTATCCCCGGCGGCTTTTCAGAACAACAATTCAGCACGCCACCGGCGGGCGCCGCCGGAGGCCCATTATTGCTATCGGGAGGTGCCTATGACCAATCGCTCGCTTTTCCTTCTGCCCGGTGACGGCATCGGCCCGGAAATTACCGCCGAACTCGTCAAGATCATCGATTTTCTGAACCGCGAAACCGGTGCCGGCTTTGTCACCGAAACCGGCCTTGTCGGCGGCTCGGCCTATGATGCGCATGGTGTTGCGATCTCCGATGATGACATGGCCCGCGCAATGGCCGCCGATGCGGTGATCCTGGCTGCTGTCGGCGGACCGAAATGGGATGGCGTTCCGTATGACGTTCGCCCCGAGGCCGGGCTTTTGCGCCTGCGCAAGGACATGCAGCTATTTGCCAATCTGCGCCCCGCCATCTGCTATCCGGCATTGGCCGCCTCTTCCTCGCTGAAACCCGAACTGGTTGAAGGCCTCGATATTCTGATCGTCCGCGAACTGACCGGCGGCGTCTATTTCGGTGAGCCGAAGGAAATCATCGACCTCGACAATGGTCAGCAGCGGGCGATCGATACGCAGGTCTATGATACCTATGAGATCGAGCGTATTGCCGCCGTCGCCTTCGAGCTTGCCCGCACACGCGATAATCGCGTCGTCTCGATGGAAAAGCGCAATGTCATGAAGTCTGGCCTGTTCTGGAACCAGATCGTGACCCGTGTTCATGATGAAAAATTCAAGGATGTTCAGCTCTCGCATATGCTGGCTGATGCTGGCGGTATGCAGCTGGTGCGTGCGCCGAAGCAGTTCGACGTCATCGTCACCGACAATCTGTTCGGTGATATCCTGTCCGATGTCGCCGCCATGCTGACCGGTTCGCTCGGCATGCTGCCATCTGCATCACTCGGTGCACCGGATGCAACGACTGGCAAGCGCAAGGCCATGTATGAGCCGGTGCATGGCTCCGCACCTGATATTGCCGGCATGGGCATCGCCAATCCGCTGGCCATGATCGCCTCCTTCGCCATGTGCATGCGCTATTCCTTCAACATGATCACCGAGGCCGAGGCGCTGGAAGCGGCGATCGCTTCCGTGCTGGAAGATGGCTACCGCACCGGCGATATCATGGCGGAAGGCTGCAAGCGGGTGAACACCGTGGAAATGGGTGAGGCCGTGCTGAAGGCCTTTGCGGCCAAGCTGAAGGGCTGATCGGCTATTTTTTCAAAAGCGTTGCGGCCGGGGCTTTATAAATGCCCCGGCCGATCTATTTTGAAGGCTATGTCGATGTCCGATCGCCCCGCTTTTCCGCCCGGCCGTCCGGTCGTGCGGTCTGGCCGGTTCATGCCAGGCCCGCAACGGCGGATCAGGTTTGCCGCAACATGCTGGCCGGAATTTTTGTTGCCAGGTGCAACCCTGGTGGTGCTGTGCCTTGCCGTGCTCGACCAGCCGGTGGTCATGGCTGCCGACGGTATCCTGCCTGCCTTCCGCCAGCTTGCTGTCGCGCTCACCGATCTGTCGACTTCCATGTGGGTTCTGAGTGTCTCGCTTGTCTTTGCCTGCCGGGCCCTTGCCGCCAGTGCAGGGGGCGGCCCCCGAAGGCAGCGGGTTACGGCTTTGCTGCTGGGGCAGCAGGCGCTCTATGTCTTTGCCGCGCTGGCAAGCGCTGCGTTTGCAGCCAACATCATCAAGCGGCTGATCGGGCGGGCGCGGCCGGAGCTTTTTGACAGTCTCGGCTTTTTCCATTTCGGCGGTGGCCTTATGTCCTACGCGCATCAAAGCTTCCCGTCGGGCCATTCCACGGCGGCTGGCGCTTTCTTCATGGCGATGTCCATGCTTGCGCCGCGCTATCGGCCGCTATTCGTCAGCTTCGCCCTGTTTTTCGGCTTCGCCCGCATCGCTGCCGGGGCGCATTATCCAAGCGATGTCGCTGCAGGTCTTGTTTTCGGCGCCTGGGTCGCCTTTTGCATGGCGCTTCTGTTTTCACGATACCGCCTTGTCTTTACGCCAGACAGATCGGGCCGGCCGGTCCTGCGCCGGCACTGCCTGCCACATTGAAATGACACCTATTAATTGTCAGAATATTATGGCAGCAAGCATAAATTGCTGTAACTTCAATCTGTTGTTACAAAATTGTGCCAGAAGACGGTTGAGGCTTCAGTCGGGAATGTTCGATGCTGAAAATATTCCGGAACAGCGGAAAGCTAGCGCAATCCAGATGTGTGGATATCAGGATAAGCTGGCGTGGTTATCTGTTTTCGACGCTGGCGAGTATATTGCTGGCCTTTGCTGTTTTCGATGAGCCGCTTGGCCTTTCGCGGCAGGACCTGTCTCCGGTGGTGCTGATTTATGGCGCGTTCGCGTCCGGTTTCGGCAATTCTGCCTGGATCATCGTCGGCGCTCTTGCCGCCCTGCTCCTGGCTCTGGTGGCGTGGCGGCTGGCTGTGAGGCGACGGCCAAGGGCGCAAGCGCTGATTTTGGCACAGTCTGCGGTGTTTTTCCTCATCACCATTGTCGGATCGGGCATCACGGTCAATCTGATCAAGCGGGTCATCGGCCGGGCACGGCCTTCAGAATTCATCCATCATGGCATTTTCAGTTTCGAGCCCTTTTCCTTCAATGCCCATTTCGCCAGTTTTCCCTCCGGCCATGCGACGACGGTCGGCGCTTTCTTTGCAGCCCTTTCCTTTTTCCTGCCGCGTTACCGGCTGGCTTTCTTCATCGCGGCTGCATGGCTTGCGGTTGGTCGGGTGATTGTCGGTGCGCACTATCCGAGTGATGTTGTTGCGGGTCTGGCCTATGGCGGATGGTTTTCCTATGCGGTGGCAATTTTATTTGCCCGCCGGCGCTTGTTGTTCAGGCTCAACGATGGTGGTTTCCCTGTGCCGCGACCGGGCCTGCGGATCCTGAGGTTCAATCTATCTCGCCCTGCGTCTTCACGGTCAGTCAAAACGTATCTTGACTTGGGCGCGCAAAGGGGCCATTAGCCTCCTGTCAGAGGAAGCGTCCCATGTTTCAGGTGAATTTTATCATCGGTGAACGGATGAGCCAGGCAGAATATGCCGGGTGTGACTTCCCTGTTTCCGCTTTTTGCACAAAAACGGCCAAAACGACGACGAAAACCGTCTGATCGTCTCTGGCCACGCCGCTCTCTCCCCGGTCCGGCCGGGGACTGAAAGGCCGCTAAACCAGCGCCTTTCGCTCCAGCCCCAGCGAGGAGAGACTGAAAGAGAGCTGTTAGCCATGGGTTTCAAGATTGCAGTCGCCGGTGCCACCGGCAATGTCGGACGCGAAATGCTCGCCATTCTGGCTGAGCGCGGTTTTCCGGCCGATGAAGTTGTCGCGCTGGCCTCCAGCCGTTCGGTCGGCACGGAAGTGTCCTTCGGCGACAAGACGCTTCGTGTCTCCAACCTTGAGAACTATGATTTCTCCGATACCGATATCTGCCTGATGTCTGCCGGTGGCTCGGTCTCGCAGAAGTGGTCGCCGAAGATTGGCGCCCAGGGCTGCGTCGTTATCGACAACTCGTCGGCCTGGCGCTATGACGCCGATGTTCCGCTGATCGTGCCGGAGGTCAATCCGGATGCGATTTCCGGCTTTACCAAACGCAATATCATCGCCAATCCGAACTGCTCGACCGCCCAGCTGGTTGTTGCGCTGAAGCCGCTGCATGATTTTGCCAAGATCAAGCGCATCGTCGTCTCGACCTATCAGTCGGTTTCCGGTGCCGGCAAGGATGGCATGGACGAGCTTTTCAACCAGACCCGTGCCGTCTTCGTTGCCGATCCGATCGAGAACAAGAAGTTCACCAAGCGCATTGCCTTCAACGTGATACCGCATATCGATGTCTTCATGGAAGACGGCTATACCAAGGAAGAATGGAAGGTTCTGGCCGAAACCAAGAAGATGCTTGATCCGAAGATCAAGGTGACCTGCACCGCCGTGCGCGTTCCGGTCTTCATCGGCCACTCCGAAGCCGTCAACATGGAATTTGAAAACGAGATCACCGCCGATCAGGCCCGCGATATTCTGCGGGAGGCACCCGGTTGCCTCGTCATCGACAAGCATGAGGATGGCGGTTACATCACCCCGGTCGAATGCGCTGGCGAAGATGCCACCTATATTTCGCGAATCCGCGAAGATGCGACGGTTGAAAACGGTCTGGTCATGTGGGTTGTCTCCGACAACCTTCGCAAGGGCGCTGCGCTGAATGCAGTCCAGATCGCAGAGCTTCTGGTCGAGCGCAATCTGGTCAAGCCGCGCGCGGTTGCGTGATTGCTCTTCAGTGAATGACATCTGGACGGCCGGAGGGGGACCACCGGCCGTTTTCATTTGGCCTCAGCCATAGCGACGCGGCACGAGCGCGGCCTGGAACCAGCGCACGAAGGTCTCAATGGAAAAGACCGGCAGGCCGGTTGTTGCGGCAATATCGGCGGCATAGGGGATCATATTGGTGCATTCGAGCACGATGGCTCCGAGATCCGGATTATCGGATACCAGCCTTGTCGCCGCCTCGATATTGTCCTGACGCGCCAGATCGACATCCAGCTCCAGTTCGTTTTTCATCAGCACGCGGGTGAATTCTCGAAGCCCTTCGGTGGTGCCGATCGGCGTGCCTTCGGGAACGCCTGCGAGCGCCAGATGCTGTTCCGTCAGCGTCGAGCCGGAGACGGTGAGAATGCCAGCGCGCTTTCCCGGCGCCAGAAGCCGGTTGACGAGGGAAACCTGCATCAGTGACGAGGTCGCGACCGGTACGGGTACGGCAGCGGCCAGTTCGGCCTGGAACAGCGACAGAAACCCGCAATTGGTGGTGATGCCATCGACGCCATCGGCGACCAGTTCGCGGGCGGCCTCGATAAAGACATCGAGCAGGCCCTCCGCGCCCTGCAGCACCACGCGTTCCGGCGTTGCCGAGCGCACCACCTTGTAATGCACAGGGAAGGGCCAGGTCAGAGCATTGCCCATATCGCCCGGAATACGCGGAAACTGCGCCTCCAGCATCAAAATCCCGACAGACGCGCCATAGACCGCCTTGCCGCCCTTTGCCTTCATGATGATCCGTCTCCCGGTTCAAGCCGGCGTTCGGTCAGTTCTTCCGGGCCGGCAACATAGATATTTGAATAGCCTTCACGCACCGAGGCAACGATCTGATCCATGCGCTTGACCACGTGGCTGCGCATGGTGCGCGCCGCACTGTCAGCGTCGCGCCGCTCCAGCGCCTCCATGATCAGCCGGTGCTCACCTTTGGTGCGGACTACGGCGGCGGCCATGTCGACCCAGCGGATGAAACGGATGCGGTCATTGATATGGTCGAGTTCGCGGCAGAGTTCCGCATTGCCCGAAAGCGTCGCCACAGCCATGTGGAAGGCCTCGTCGGCAGCACTTGCCTCACCAATCGTGCGGTCCTCATAGACCAGACCATTCTCGAAAGCGCCGGCGCGCAGCGCCGCCAGATCCTCGTCGCTCGCCCGGCGGCAGGCAAGGCGCACGGCCGATTCCTCCAGGATTGCGCGCAGCTCGTAAAGATCGAAGATCGACTGGGCATCAAGGCTGCGGCAGAAAAAGCCCTTGCCGGGGGAAAAATCAAGCAGCCGCTCGGCGACCAGCCGGTTCAGCGCCTCGCGCAGTGGTGTGCGGCTGGCACTCAGCGTGCGGGCAAGCGCAACCTCGTTGACGCGTTCACCGGGGCGAAGCTTGAAGTTCACGGTCATTTCCTTGACGCGTGTGTAAAGCGCTTCGACACGGGTTTCGCTCAACGGGATCTCCTTAGAAACAGATCAAGGCCTTCCTTGACACAAGTCTGCAAAACCATCAACATGCAAAACTGTATACAGTTCAGCGTACAGAAACAAGTGCAGGAAAACACCGATGTCAGATACCACATTGCCGAACCGCATGAGCGGAGCGGAAGCCATGGTTCACATGCTCAAGGCCCATGGCGTGACCGATATGTTCGGGCTTTGTGGGGACACGACGCTGCCCTTTTATGATGCGCTGGCGAGGCTCGATCACGGCATCCGCCATTTCCTGACGCGCGATGAGCGTCATGCCGCCTATATGGCTGATGCCTATGCCCGTGTTACCGGTAAGCCCGGCATTTGCGAGGGGCCGTCGGGCGGCGGTGCGACCTATATTCTGCCGGGCCTTGTGGAGGCGAATGAAAGTTCGATCCCGGTTCTGGCCATTACCACCGATGTTTCGACCACGGCACGCGGGCGCTATCCGCTGACCGAGCTCGACCAGGTGGCGCTGATGCGTCCGCTGACCAAATGGAATGGTTCGATTGACGATCCGGCCAAGGTTCCGGCGATGATGCGCGCCGCCTTCAGGGCCATGACCACGGGCAAGCCCGGCTCGGCCCATATCGCGCTGCCCTTCGATACCCAGAAGGGCGAGACCGATCCGGCCGAGATCTGGGCCGATCCGCGCCATGCCCATTTCCCGGCGGAACCCTCCGGCCCCGATCCGGCGGCGATTGAAGCGGCTGCGGATGCTCTGCTTTCGGCGAAATCCGCCCTGGTGATTGCTGGCGGCGGGCCGGTGATCGCGGGTGCCGAGGCTGCCCTTCTGCGCCTTGCCCGCATGCTCGACCTGCCGGTTGCCACGACCGTTTCCGGTCAGGGCACGATTGCCGAAACCGATCCGCTGGCCGTTGGTGTCGTTGGCTCCAATGGCGGTGTCGCTGCCACCCGCGCCGTCGTGGATGCGGCCGATCTGGTGATCTTCATCGGCTGCCGGGCGGGATCGGTTACCACCGAGCGCTGGCGTTCGCCGAAGACATCGGTCCGTGTCATCCATATCGACAGTGATCCGCAGGTGATCGGCGCCAATTATCAGACAGAGGTGGCGATCGTCGCCGATGCGAAGCTGGCGCTGGATGCGCTTGGTGATGCCGTGGCAGCGCGCAAGCCGGCGCTGTCTTTCGGCGGCCAGGCGCGCGCGGTTGAAGCCTGGGCTGGCAAGCTTGCCGCCTTTGAGCCGCTCGCAGCCTCTTCTGAACGGCCGATCCGCCCGGAACGGGTGATCGCCACATTGCAGCGGCTGCTGGATGATGATGCGATCATCTGCGCTGATCCCGGCACGCCCTGTCCCTATTTTTCGGCGCACTACCGCTGGCGTGACGCTGGGCGGCATTTCATCACCAACCGCGCCCACGGGGCGCTCGGCTATGCGCTGGCCGCCTCGATCGGCGCGCATGCGGGCCGGCCGGATGTCAAGACAGTGGCCGTGATGGGAGATGGTTCCTTCGGCTTTTCCTGCGGCGAACTGGAAACGCTGACGCGCTACCGCATG
Source organism: Martelella alba (assembly GCF_006516955.1). Classification (GTDB taxonomy): domain Bacteria; phylum Pseudomonadota; class Alphaproteobacteria; order Rhizobiales; family Rhizobiaceae; genus Martelella; species Martelella alba. The sequence continues at coordinate 382,466 of NZ_VHLG01000002.1, read as the reverse complement.
CCGATCACGGCGATCGTCTTTTCCAACGCCACCTTCGGCTGGATCAAGGCCGGGCAGAATTCCGGTTTCGGCAAGCGTTTCTATAATGTCGATTTCGGCCGGACGGACCATGCGGCGGTTGCCAGCGCCTTCGGCATCAAGGCTTTCCGCGTTGAAGATCCGGAAATGCTGGAGCCTGTGCTTAAGGAAGCGCTTGCATTTGACGGCCCGACATTGATTGATGTGATTGCCCAGCCGCTGCATGAAGCAGCTGCGCCGGTCAGTGAGTGGGTTGCATAGATGAACGAAAAGAAGAGACATATCGGCATTGTCGGAGCGGGGATTGTCGGCGTCTCGAGCGCTATCTGGCTGCAGCGTGCCGGTCACAGGGTCACGCTGATCGACCGGCTGGGGCCGGGCGAGGGCACCAGCTATGGTAATGGCGGCGTGCTGGCCTCGGCCTCGATCGTGCCGGTGACGGTGCCGGGACTGATGAAGAAGGCGCCGGGCATGCTGTTTGACCCCGGCCAGCCGCTGTTTCTCAAATGGTCCTATCTGCCGAAACTGGCGCCCTGGCTGCTTCGCTACATGTCTCATGCCAATGCGCGGGATGTGGAACGGATCGCGACCGCCATTCACGGCATTGTCGGTGATAGCCTGACCGAGCATCAGGCGCTTGCCGCCGGCACGCCAGCCGAGCGTTACATCCGGCCGTCCGACTATGTCTTTGTCTATCGTGACCGTGCCCATTTTGAAGGCGACAATTTCGGCTGGGGTATCCGCAAGGCGCATGGCATCCATTGGGATGAGCTGGAGGGCGACAGGTTTACGGCCTATGACCCGGTTTTCTCCGCCGATTGCGGCTTTGCCGCTCGCGTGCCCGATCATGGCATGATTATCGATCCAGGTGCCTATGTGAAAGCGCTTGCTGCCCATGCCGAGACGCAAGGGGCTAAGATCTTGAAGGCGGAGGTCAGCGATTTTACGGTCGAGAACGGCGCGGTTACCGGCGTTCGGGCTGGCGGTGAAACGCTGTCTTTCGACGATGTGGTGATTGCGACCGGGGCCTGGTCGAAGCCGCTTGCGGCAAAGCTCGGTCTCAAGGTGCCGCTTGAAAGCGAGCGCGGTTATCATATCGAGCTTTGGGAGCCCAATATCATGCCGCGCTCGCCGGTGATGCATGCGGGCGGCAAATTCGTGATCTCACCGATGGAGGGCCGTTTGCGGCTGGCCGGCATTGTCGAGTTCGGCGGTCTTGACGCTCCGCCCTCTGAAGCGCCGTTCCGGCTTTTGATGGATAATATCCGCGCCGCCATTCCGGGTCTGACCTTCAAGGAGAAGACCGAATGGATGGGCCACAGGCCAGCGCCTGCCGATAGTATTCCGCTGATCGGGGCGGTTCCGAAGAAAAAAGGTGCCTGGCTCGCCTTCGGTCATCATCATATTGGCTTGACGGGCGGCCCGAAGACAGGAAGGCTGCTGACGCAAATTCTGACGGGACAAAAGGTTAATCATGACCTTGGCCGTTATGATCCGGCACGCTTCGCTTAAGATGAGGCGGCCAATAATTAAAAAAGGGGAACTTGAACATGAAGACGATGATGGGCCTTCTGGCCGCAACAGCTCTTGGCCTTGGTGCCGCAACTGCCGCCAATGCCGAAACCTGGGATATGCCGATGGCCTATCCCGCCAGCAATTATCACACTGAAAATGGCACCAAATTTGCCGAATGCGTGACCTCTGCAACCGATGGCGCGGTGGAAATCGTCGTTCATCCGAACGGTTCACTGTTTGCCGGTAACGACATCAAGCGCGCCGTCCAGACCGGGCAGGCGCCGATCGGCGAACGGCTTCTGTCGGCCCATGCCAATGAAAATCCGCTTTTCGGCCTCGATTCCATTCCGTTCCTGGCAACCTCTTTTGATGCTTCCGACAAGCTCTGGGCGGCCGGTATTGATGACATCAAGGCAGCGCTTGCCGAGCAGAACCTTGTCTATGTCTATTCGGTTCCGTGGCCGCCGCAGGGTCTCTATACCAAGAAAGAGATCAATTCTGCCGCTGACCTGAAGGGCATCAAGTTCCGCGCCTATAATGCGGCAACCGCCCGCATTGCCGAGCTTGCCGGTATGGTTCCGGTGCAGATCGAGGCAGCAGAGCTGTCGCAGGCACTGGCGACCGGTGTTGCCGAAAGCTTCATTTCCTCCGGTTCGACCGGGGTCGACAGCAAGGTCTGGGAAAGCCTTGATCATTTCTATGATGTTCAGGCCTGGCTGCCGCGCAATGTCATCTTCGTCAACAAGGATATGTTCGACGGTCTTGATGAAGCCGGCCAGAAGGCGATCATGGATTGCGGTGCGGAAGCTGCAACCCGCGGCGAGGATACCGCCAAGTCGCTGACAGAAGGCTATCTGAAGACCTTGGCTGAAAACGGCATGACCGTTGCCGCGCCGAGCGAACAGCTGAAAACCGATCTGGAAGGCTATGGCGGGGTCATGACCACCGAGTGGCTTTCCAGCGCTGGCGATCAGGGCAAGGCGATCATCGACGCCTACAAGGCAAACTGACACCCCATCACAGAACCCGGTGCGCTTGTTGCGCGCCGGGGCGTTGTCCGATCTGTCGGGGGTAAGGCATGCTCGAAATTTCACCCAATAATCCAATCCGCAGAGGGCTGGATGGTCTTTATCATCTTGCCGGCTATCTGGCTTCTGCCTGTCTCGTCGCCATGCTGGGCGTCATCGTCGCGCAGATGGTGGCGCGCTGGTCGGCGCTGATCTTTCCGGGCGGCGCGGAATATGCCGGCTATCTGATGGCGGCCTCATCCTTTCTCGCCTTTGCCTATGCGCTCAATCACGGCACCCATATCCGGGTGAACCTGTTTTTGACGGCGCTTGGGCGGTTTCGCTTCCTCGGCGAATTCTGGTGCCTTGCCATCGCTGCAGCGGCATCAACCTATATGGCATGGTACGCGGTCAAGCTCGTCTACTGGTCGCGCAAGCTGCATGATATCAGCCAGGGACAGGATGCGACCTTGCTCTGGTATGTCCAGCTTCCCGTTGCGGTCGGCGCGGTGCTTCTGGCGCTCGCCTTTGTTGACAATCTGGTGACCCTCATCCTGACCGGCCAGTCCAATATCGCGGAAAACCCGGAAGATCAGGAGCAGGCGGAATAATCATGGCCAGCGAACTTCTTCCCATCGGCGTCTTTCTTTTCGTCCTCTTCATTCTTCTTGGTTCCGGGGTCTGGGTCGGGCTGGCGCTACTCGGCGTCGCCTGGTTCGGCATGGAGCTCTTCACCTCGCGTCCCGTCGGCGATGCCATGATGACGATCATCTGGCGATCCTCCTCCTCCTGGACGCTGACGGCGCTGCCGCTGTTCATCTGGATGGGCGAAATCCTCTATCGAACGCGATTGTCCGAGGACATGTTCAAGGGGCTTTCACCCTGGATGGCCAGGCTTCCGGGCGGGCTTTTGCATACCAATGTCGTCGGCTGTACCGTCTTTGCTGCCGTTTCCGGCTCGTCTGCCGCGACGCTGATGACGGTCGGCAAGATGTCGGTGCCGGAGCTCAGGCGTCGCAACTATCCCGAACATCTGGTGATCGGCACGCTGGCGGGGGCGGCGACGCTCGGCCTGATGATCCCGCCATCGCTGACCCTGATCGTCTATGGCGTGACGATCAATGAATCGATCACCAAGCTCTTTATGGCGGGCATTGTTCCGGGGCTGGTCCTGGCCGCGCTGTTCATGGGCTATATCGGCATCATCTCCAAACTGTCGAAAAACTATCGGCCAGAACCGGAGCCCCGCATGACCTTTGCTGAAAAGGTGAAACAGTCGCGGTTCCTCATTCCGGTCATGACCCTTATTCTGGTGGTCATCGGCTCGATGTATCTCGGCTTTGCCACGGCAACGGAGGCCGCCGCTTTCGGTGTTATCGGCGCCATGGTACTGGCTGCGGTGCAGGGCTCGCTGACGCGCCAGTCGCTGATCGACAGCCTGCTGGGGGCGACGCGGACTTCAGCCATGATTGCGCTCATTCTGGCTGGTGCTGCCTTTCTGTCGCTCTCCATGGGCTTTACCGGCCTGCCACGGGCGCTGGCCGCCTGGATCAATTCATTGCATCTGAGCCGGTTCGAATTGCTGATGGCGCTTCTGGTATTCTACATCGTGCTCGGCTGCTTTCTGGATGGCATTTCCTCCGTTGTGCTGACCATGGCCGTGGTGGAGCCGATGATCCGTCAGGCGGGGATTGATTTCATCTGGTTCGGTATTTTCGTCGTGGTGGTCGTGGAAATGGCGCAGATCACCCCGCCGATCGGCTTCAATCTCTTTGTCATGCAGGGGATGACCGGGCACCAGATGAATTTCATCGCCAAGGCGGCCTTTCCGATGTTCATGATCATGGTGGTGATGGTGTTTATCCTGATCGCCTTTCCGGATCTGGCGACCTGGCTGCCATCTCATATGCGCGAGATCGGACTTTGAGCCCGTCTGCTCAAGGTCAAAGCCGCCCGCAGGATAAGCCATGGCCCTGATTTTTCCCTGTCTCGCCTTTCTTGCCCGGCAGGGACGCATCGTGCTTGTGGCGGGGCTTGTCGTCGGCATCGCCCTGCCGCCGCTTGCCGCGACGCTGCAGGCTTATATTCCTGAGGTCGTGGCGGTGATGCTGTTTCTCGCCGCCTTCCGCATCGGCCCCTCAGCGGCCATCGGCAGGCTTTCGGGGCTGAAAACGACGGTCTCCATTGTCATTCTGTTTCAGGTGGCGTTGCCCTGTCTGCTGGCGCTTGGTTTCCGGCTTTGCGGCTTTTCCGGCCCGCTTGCCAATGCCGTGGTGCTGGCCGCTGCCGCTTCACCGATTTCCGGCAGCCCGAATCTGACGCTGATGGCCGGTCATGATCCGGCGCCGTCGCTCCGGCTTCTGATTGTCGGCACGGCGCTTCTGCCGCTCACCGTTCTCCCGGCCTTTTTCTTCTGGCCGCTCTTTGGTGCGCCGTCAGCGGTGGTGTTTTCGTCATTGCGCCTGCTTGTCATCATCGGTTCTGCGGCAGGGCTTGCCTTTGCGCTCCGCCATTTCTGTAAACCGGTCTTGAGCGAGCGGGATGTGATTGCGGTTGACGGTCTTTCCGCCTTTGCCATGGCCTTTGCCGTCATCGGGCTGATGGCGGCGTTCGGCACGACGATGCGCGAAGAACCCATGCAGCTGCTGGCACCGCTGGCGGCGGCGTTTCTGTTCAATTTCGGCCTGCAGATTGCCGCCTATATCTTCCAGATGAAGAGCGGCATTGGCCGCAATGGCGCGGCCGCCCATGCGATTTCCGCCGGCAACCGCAACAATATGCTGTTTCTCGCAGCCCTGCCGGCGACGATCATGGCGCCGCTTTATCTGTTCATCGCCTGCTATCAGATCCCGATGTATCTGACGCCGCTTCTGCTCGGCCGTTTCTACCGCGGGCCTGCTGATCAGTCGTCGTCATAGCCCGTGAAAAAGGCAGATGCGGCGAGAAAGGCGGAAATCAGCCCCGTCGTCGCGGTCACGTCGGCTTCGGCACAGACTTCGCGGATCGAATGCATGGCGAAGATCGGCGCTCCGAGATCAATGGTGCGGATCGAAAGGGCGGTGGAGGAATGCGGCCCCAGTGAGCCGCCCTGTCCGCGGTCGGCCCGATAGGTGAATTGCTGCAGAGGGCAGTCGATCTGGCTGGCCAGCAGCCGGATCTGGGCCATCAGATTGGCGGAATAGGCATAATTTCCGCGAATCCCATATTTGCAAACCGGCCCGCCAGCCATCATCGGCGATTTCTGGCTGTCGAACAGTTCCGGCGTCAGCGGATGCACCGCATGGGCGACGTCGAGCGAGATCTGAGCGGAACGGCCGATCATGGCGGTGACATCATCGCCGCCGAGCTTCTTCAGCAGGTTCTCAAGCAATGGCGACTTCGCGCCAAGCCAGGTGCCGCTGCCGATCTCTTCGGCGTCGAACAGCGCCACCATGGGGATAGTGTTGCCTGTTGCCGATTTTGTCCCGGCAAGGGCTGAAAGCGCGGAGAAGCAGGAAATCAGATTGTCGAGCCGGCCGGAACTGACAAAGCCGTCATCAACGCCAAAATGGGATGCGCCTGCAGCCTCATGCAGATAGAGATCATGCTCCAGCGGCTGGCCGTTGTCGTCGCCGGTCAGCATTTCCCAAAATGTTTCAGGGCTCAGCGCCTTGCCGGTACCGAAAAAGGCATGCAGATCGGTCTGCGCGTTGATCGCATCACCGCCCGGTGACATATGCGTCGGCAATCCGATCGTGCGAAAGCCAAGGTCAGGTGCTATCATTTTCGGCCTGACGCGGCCCTTGTCGCTGACATAGATCCGTCCGGCAAGCTTCAGGTCACGATCCATCCAGCGGGCAAGATTGGGCCCGTCATAGGGGTGGATGGCCAGGAAGTGGCTGCCAAGCCTGCTGATATAGGGCTCGGTCTTGACCCTGAGCGAGGGGAAATCCGTATGCGCAGAGACGATGTGAAAGGCATCGGCCTGTTCCGGCGCAATCCAGGCAAAAAGCGTCTTGCCACCGATAACGGTGTAATGCTTGCCGGGCTTTGCCGGAGCTTCCGGGATGAGCCGCTCGAAACCGGCCGTCTCCAGCAGCGCAATTGCCGTCGTGACCGTGTGATAGGGGCTGACGGCTTGATTGAGAAAATCAATGAGTTTCATTTCTGGCACTTTCATGCATCCGCTCAGGCGATCGGGTTTTCGATCGTGAAGTCTTTCAGGAATGCGGCATAGGCGTCGCGGGTGGTTTTCAGGTCCTCGGTAGAGAGGATTTCAAACGGCGAATGCATGCCGAGCACCGGCGGCCCCATGTCGAAGACCTGAACGCCCTGGCGGGTGAAATGCATCGCCACCGTGCCGCCCCCGCCGAAATCGACCTTGCCGAGTTCGCCCGGCTGCCAGGCGATCCCTTCGCGGATCATGATATTGCGCATCTGGCCAACAAGTGATGAGTCCGCCTCGCTGGCGCCGCGTTTGCCGCGCGCGCCGGTATATTTGGCAATGCAGACCCCCTTACCGAGATGGCCGCTATTGTTCTCATCGGTCGGCCCGGACCAGGTTGGGTCGCAGGCGACATTGACATCGCCGCTGACCATCACCGAATTGGAGATTGCCCGGCGCAGGCGGAAGTAATTGTTGTCACCGAATTTCTCGAACACCTCGAAAAGGAAGCGTTCCAGCATGTTGGAATCAGCGCCATGAATGCCCTGCGAACCGACCTCTTCACGGTCGGTGAAGACGAAGCCGTAATTGCCGTTTTCGTCATCGATATCAAACATGGCATGAAGGGCTGCAAAGGTGCAGGAGCGGTTGTCGTGGCCATAGGCGCCGATCAGATCGCCGCCAAAACCGATATAGCGCGGTGCGACCGCCGGCACGGCCTCGAACTCACCGGTCACGAAATCTTCCGGCTTCAGATCGAGCGCCTGAAGCAGCGTTTCAAACACCTTAGCCGGGCGCCCCGCTTCACTGTCGCTGCCGCGCAGGCCGGAGATCAGGTTCAGATGTTCGGCGGTAATCGTCGTGCTGTTTTTCGGTCCGCCCTCCGGCTGGTGGCGCAGATGCGGGGCGAGATCGGAAATGGTGAAGACCGGCTCGTCAGCCTCACGGCCGATGCGGACGGAAAATGATGTGCCGTCGGCACGCTGGCCACGGCCATGCAATTCCAGCGGCATGCCGACCCACTGATAGAATCGAACGCCGCCATAATAGCGCGTCTGCAAGGTGCCAATGCCGTATTTCTCTGTCGCCGGGGCGGGCTTCAGGTCAAGACGAGGGCTGTCCACATGGGTTGCAAGAAGCTTCAATCCCTTGTCGATATTGGCGAAATCGCCAATCGATAACAGAATACCGCAGCGCTTGTTCAGTCGGAGCGAGATCTTCAGCCTGCCGCCATCATGGACTGCGGACGCATCGGCAAAGCCATGCTTCAGCGCTTCTTGATGGATGAAGTCGCAGACTTCGACACCGGTCTTGCAGCGGCTGAGGAAATCAAAATAGGCGGCGGTGAGGGGAGACGTTTCGGTCAATGTCATGGCAAACCAGATCATAGTGAATGAAGCTGGTTTCAACATAGTCGTCGCGGGCGGCCTGTCAAAGGCAGAAGCGGACGGACGTTGCCAATGGCTAACCATTCGACAAAAAATAACGCCCACCGGGGGAGGAGGATCCGGTGAGCGTCATTGGGTTTGGTTGACGATTGGGAGGAGGAGTACCGTCAACCATATCGAGGCGACGCTGGGAGGAGGAGTGCGTCGCAACGAATTGATGTCCCGGCCCTGACGGCCAGGGGAAAGCTTAGAACGAAGCCTTGCGGGCGACGCGGCGAATGTCTTCGCGGTTGATGCCGAGATCCGACAGTTCCCGTGTCGACATGCGGTCGAGCTCGCTGACGGTCTGACGATACTTCACCCAGTTGTTGAAGGAACGTGCCATGCCCATCGTAAAATCTCCGTCTCTTGAGCAAGCTAGTCTGTTGCTCACCAATCTGTATTGACTGACATATAGCGAAGGTCTCATCGGTGAGGCAGTGGCTTTGCCGCAAGGCGTCTATGCACTCAGCGCAAGGCTGGGTGAAAGCCACGCCTGACACTGCGCAAAACGCAGGCAGCCCCTCCCGAGCTGCCCTGTGGCCAGGCGCTGTCGGTGATCGTGGATTTGAGAAAGCCATATTTCGCTCATATCCCGCGCAGGGCATGGCGGAGCGCGTGACACAAGTCCTTTATTTTCAGTTCCAGCTGCGGTCGCATCATTAAAATTAAAGAATTTTTTATCGCGGTTTCAATGGCTACGGTCGTGGAAGTGTAATCTATGGGAGCTTTTGAAATGGCAATTCAGCCTTATGGCGATAGATCCCGGTCAAGGTCCATCGATACCGCGGCGCGCGAGCAGTTGCGCCGGGATAGAGAGGCTCAGGAACGGGCCGCGGCGGCGGCGCGGGCAGAGGCAACGCGGGAGCAGGAAGAACGACAGCGAGAAGAGAATGAGCAGAAAATCAAGGAGCTTCACGAGCAGGAAATCCGCCGGCTTGCCAATCGGCGCGGGGCCTCATGACATTCGCCTGCCTGACCTGCCAGCCATGCGACGCAACCCGTGAATGACGTCCGTAGAATAGCAAAACGCCCACCGGGGGAGGAGGATCCGGTGGGCGTCATTGGGTTGATTGACGATTGGGAGGAGGAGTATCGTCAACCATATCGAGGCGACGCTGGGAGGAGGAGTGCGTCGCAACGAATTGATGTCCCGGCCCTGAAGGCCGGGGGGAAGCTTAGAACGAAGCCTTGCGGGCGACGCGGCGAATATCTTCGCGGTTGATGCCGAGATCCGACAGTTCCCGTGTCGACATGCGGTCGAGCTCGCTGACGGTCTGACGATACTTCACCCAGTTGTTGAAGGAACGTGCCATGCCCATCGTAAAATCTCCGTCTCTTGAGCAACCTAGTCTGTTGCTCATCAATCTGTGTTGACTGACATATAGCGAAGGTCTCATCGACGAGGCAGTGGCTTTGCTGCAAGGCGTCTATGCACTCAGCGCAAGGCTGGGCGAAAGTCATGTCTGACGCTGCGTAAATTGAAGGCAGTGTCGCCGGTGCCGTCGCGTTGAACCGGGTCGGCCCCAGCCTGCTGACAAACCTTGCCCCCTTCTGCTGATGTCATGCCGGCCCGTTCTGTCAGGCCGGATAGCGCGACGCGTACCAGGCCTTGAACAGGGCGTACTGGTTTTCGAGATGGCGCTGCTGAGAGGGGCTCAGTGCATCGCTTTCATTGAAGTGCAGGCGGTATTTCTCATCACCGTTCAGCACCATCAGATATTTATAATGCAGGACCAGGTCAGGGCCTTCATCATAAGTCGACAGCACCATCAGCGCGTCTTCCAACTCTTTTGCCTCGCGGCGGGCGGCTGCATCGCCGGTGGCAGCCTTTTCGCAAAGCGTGACGAGATGCAGGACTTCGCGCGGCAGGGCGTTGCCAATACCGGTAATCGCGCCGACGGCTCCGCAATTGACGAAGCCATGGAAGACGCCGGTGTCGACGCCGATCATCAGGCTCAGCGTATCGTCACCGGTGGTGATGTTTTCTGCCGCATAGGTCATGTCGGCCTTACCACCGAACTCCTTGAAGCCGACGAGATTGGCGTGTTTGGCGCGCAGTTCGAAGAAGAGTTCGGCGCGGGTCGCAAAGCCATAATAGGGGCTGTTGTAGATCACGGCAGGCAGGCCTGCGCCGGCCTCCAGCAATGCGGAAAAATGCGCCTTCTGCGCGCTGAGCGAGGAGCCGCGCGATAAAACCCGCGGGATCAGCATCAGGCCCTTGGCACCGACTTTGGCAGCATGGGCTGCATGGCTTGCTGCCGATTTGGTGTTGACGGCGCCCGTGCCGACAATCACGGGAACGCCGGCCTTGACGAGAGCTTCGACGCCTTGCTGGCGTTGCTCATCGCTTAAAAGCGGCCAGTCGCCCATCGAGCCGCAATAGACAACGGCAGACATGCCGAGAGCAATAAGCTCCTTGCCCTTTTCAGCAAGTGCATCGAAATCCGGCGTGCGATCGGCATGGCAGGGCGTCATCAGCGCTGGCATGCATCCCTTGAAAACTGAGTTGCTCATGATTGTCCCGTTGTCGTAGGGCCCGAAATTGCGGGCTTTTTCTTCACTTTCTTCGTCATTAACAGTCAGGCGACGAATTGTCGACAAAAAAAATACAGAGATTTTGCGCGTGATGAACCGGTGTCGGCAAGGGCGTGTGGCGAAAGAAAAAATGCCGGCGCGCTGGGCGGCCGGCATCAGGTTACAAAGATTGTCGTGATCCCGTCAGCCCCAAAGGGCCGGTTCGGGGAGGTGCATTTTCGATCCTTCAAAGCGGATCGCATGATCGCGATCCGCCGCCAGCAGCAGCGGTCCATCGAGATCGACAAAGGCGGTATTCTGGGCGACCAGCATGGCCGGGGCCATGGCAAGCGAGGTGCCAAGCATGCAGCCCGTCATGATCTGAAAACCGGCCTTTTCGGCCTCCGCCTTCAAGGCAAGTGCTTCCGTCAGCCCGCCGGTCTTGTCGATCTTGATGTTGATCGCATCATATTTGCCGGCAAGATCGGCCAGTGACTTGCGGTCATGGCAGCTTTCGTCCGCGCAGACGGGAAGCGGGCGGGCGATATCCTTCAAGGCTTCATCATTGCCGGCAGGCAGAGGCTGCTCGACCAGTTTGACGCCAAGTCGCACCAGTGTCGGAGCGAGCGCCTGATAGGCCTCCACCGACCAGCCCTCATTGGCATCGACGATGATATCGGCATTGGGGGCACCCGCACGCACGGCTTCGATCCGTTCCAGATCGCCATCGGCGCCCAGCTTGACCTTCAGCAGTGGGCGATGGGCGTTTTCAGCGGCCTGGTTTCGCATTTTTTCCGGTGTGCCAAGCGAGATCGTATAGGCCGTCATCAGCGGACCGGGCGCAGCAAGCCCGGCAAGCTGCCACACAGGCTTGCCTGCCCGCTTTGCTTCCAGGTCCCAGAAGGCACAGTCCAGCGCATTGCGCGCAGCACCGCCCGGCAGGCGTGTCTGCAGGGCAAGCCGGTCCATGCCACCGGCAATGGCGCTTTCCAGCGTCATGATGTCGGCAATCACGCCATCGACGGTTTCGTTATATCGGGCATAGGGTACCGATTCGCCCTGGCCGCGATGCGTTCCATCATCCAGCGTGACTGTGACGACACGGATCTCGGTGCGGGAGCCGCGCGCGATGGTGAAGCTTCCGGCAACCGGAAACACATCTTCGCGCGCGTGAAGTGTTACGCCGCTCATAGGGCAAGGAGCGCGTCGGCAAGACGCTTGGCGCCATGGCGGAACGGGTCAACCGTCGGCAGACCCATGCGGGCTTCGGTCTCGGCGCAGATTTTCGCGGCGTCCTCATCCGACATGCCATGGGTGTTGAGTGAAATGCCGACAACCTCGCAGGCCGGATTAACCACGCGGGCAAGCTTCAGCGCAACATCGCGCAGGTCTTCCAGCGACGGCAGCTGATAGTCGGGCAGGCCGCGCATATGCGGGCGGTTCGGAACGTGGCACAGAACCAGAGCATCGGGCTGGCTGCCATGGACGAGCGCCATGGTGACGCCGGAATAGGAAGCGTGGAACAGGCTGCCCTGGCCTTCGACCAGGTCCCAGTGATCGGCGTCGTTTTCCGGGGTCAGATATTCGACGGATCCGGCCATGAAATCGGCGATCACAGCATCAAGCGGAACACCTTCGCCGGTGATCAGGATGCCCGTCTGGCCGGTGGCGCGGAAGCTGGCCTTGGCACCGGCTTCAAGCAGGGCTTTTTCAACGCAAAGCGCGGTGTACATCTTGCCAACGGAGCAGTCGGTGCCGACAGCGAGCATGCGCTTGCCGGCGCGCTTCTTGCCATTGGCAATCGGGTATTTGACCGAAGGAATGCGGACATCATGTAGCACGCGGCCCAGTTCCTTGGCCTTGGCGGCAAGATCAGCTTCGTCGCGCAGCAGGTTATGCAGGCCGGAGGCGATGTCGAGACCGGCGTCGAGCGCTTCAAGCAGAACGCTCTTCCAGGCCGGCGAAATGATGCCGCCGCGATTGGCAACGCCGATGACAAGCGTCTTGACGCCCTTTTCCACGGCTTCTGAAATCGAAAGATTCGGCAGGCCGAGATCGGCATTGCAGCCGTCAAGCTTCAGCTGACCAAGGGCAAATTCCGGGCGCCAGTCCTTGATGCCCTGGGCAACCTTGGCTGCCAGCTGGTCGGGCGCATCGCCCAGAAACAGAAGATAGGGAGTGTTGATCATGCGTGTTCACCGTTACCCGATAATCTTGAGAAGCCTTGAAACGAAAATAAGCCTTGGGACACCGATTTTGCGTCGGAACGCGAAGGATTGCCAGACTTTAGGTCTCTGGCATGCCTTGCGCGTGTCTTGCACGCGCGCGAGCCAGCCGCCAGCCGGTATTTCCTTTGGCCTTCACATAGCGTGACAGCGAGGCCGTGGTCAAGCGGCACGAATGTGGAATCGTGCGTCAATATCGAGTTTGATTGATGATTGAACCAAAAATTTCTAAACAAAGAAGGAAATCATCGAAAATTTGCGGATCGTATGCAATTCATGATCGATGTGATTGCAGTCTGGAACCCGGTTCTGCCTGCTGTCCAAGTCATCATACATAAAAGTGTCAGAAAATTCGCTTTGACCGCTTGCCTCATCGTAAGGGCTGGTCTATAGAAGCGCCGCTGGTCACGGAGTGTAGCGCAGTCTGGTAGCGCACCTCGTTCGGGACGAGGGGGTCGCGTGTTCGAATCACGCCACTCCGACCATCATTTTTCCCGAGAATTTCTCCTTTTTTTAGCTGAGCCGCGCGTGAGCGCGATACATGCAGTAGCCGCGTTCTCAGTCCTGTTTCAGTGGGCGAAAGCTCATGCGGTGAAGCGGGCAGGGGCCGTGCTGGCGGATGGCGGCGAGATGGGCAGCCGTGCCGTAGCCGGCATGTTTTTCGAAGCCATAGGCGGGAAAGATGTGCGCCGCCTGATCCATCATCCTGTCACGCGTGACCTTGGCGACGATCGAGGCGGCGGCGATCGAAAGCGATCGGGCGTCGCCCTTGATCACGGCGCTCGCCTTCATCGCGATATTCGGCGGCGTGTCGCGGCCGTCGGTCAGTACCATATCGGGGGCTCTCGCGAGAGCTTCGACGGCACGACGCATGGCGTCAAGACTGGCACGTAGAATATTGATCCGGTCGATCAGTTCGGGACCGCTGGAGGCGATGCCAACGGTGGCATGGGCCATGATCTCGGCATAAAGGGCCTCGCGTTTCTTCGCCGTCAGCTTCTTCGAATCATTGAGGCCCGCCGGGACATGGGCGGGATCCAGAATCACAGCTGCCGCGACAACCGGCCCTGCAAGCGGCCCGCGTCCTGCCTCATCGCAGCCGGCGACCAGTCTGAAGCCGTTCTTCTGCGCCTGGTGTTCCAGGGCAAAATCAGGCCCTCCGGGCGGGATTTCAAAAAGGGTTGGAGAATCGGCTGGTTTGCGTGGTGACATGGCGCCATTTCACACAACCAGCCGATCTCCTGCAAGTCCCCAAAAGCGGCGGCAGGGGACTTCATCGGCCGGAAAACAAGGGCGGCTTCCGGCCGGAAGAGGCGGATCAGAACAGCGAAAGCTGGGTTCCCCCCGGATTGGGCGGCGAAAAAAGATCATCACGCAGCGCAATGCCGCGTTTCATCAGGCCGAGGCGCTTGGCCGTCATGTCGAAGCGGCGTGCGATCTGCCAGGCATAAGGTCCGCTGCCCTTCATCCGCCGGACAAATTCGGCATCGTAATCCTTGCCGCCGCGCATGGAGCGGATCAGGCTCATCACGTGACGGAACCGTTCAGGATAATGCTCAAGCAGCCAGTCCTTGAACAAAGGAGCGACCTCCAATGGCAAGCGCAGCAGAATATAGCTTGCCTCAGAGGCGCCAGCAGCCTTGCCGCTATCAAGAATGCGCTCGATCTCATGGTCATTGAGTACGGGGATTACGGGAGCCAGCGATATCCCGACCGGTATGCCGGCGTCCGACAGGGCGCGGATCACTTCCAGCCGGCGTGGCGGTGTTGCTGCACGTGGCTCCATCAGCCGGGCAAGCTTGCGGTCCAGGGTCGTCACCGACATCATCACCTTGACCAGCCGTTTTTCCGCCATGGCTTGCAGCAGGTCCAGATCACGCAGGACCAGCGCCGACTTGGTGGTGATCGTGACCGGATGGTTGGCGGCCGAAAGCACCTCAAGGATCTGGCGCATGATCCGCCATTCCTTTTCGATCGGCTGATAGGGATCCGTATTGGTGCCGATGGCAATGGTCTTCACCCGGTAGCCGGGCTTGGACAATTCGTTGGCAAGTTGGCGCGCGGCATCCGGCTTGGCGAACAGCCGGGTCTCGAAATCAAGGCCTGCCGAAAGCCCCATGAACCCATGGCTCGGCCGGGCAAAGCAATAGATGCAGCCATGTTCGCAGCCGCGATAGGGATTGATGGAACGTTCGAAAGGCACATCCGGCGACGTGTTGCGGGTAATGACCGTTCGCGACTTTTCAATCTGCACGTCTGTCTTGAGTGGAACCGGCGTCTCGTCGCGGTCCCAGCCATCGTCGAAATGGGTCCGGTTCAACACTTCGAAGCGGCCATCAGGATTGGTTGTTGCGCCGCGACCCCTGCGCCGACCGCTGTCAATCAGCTCCATGCCGGTTTCAGGCGAGAGGGAACCGGCCTCAAAAGCCGCATCAGGACCTGCCATCATGCGCACGACTTCGTTCATCGGAACCTCCATAGAAGCGTTTATGGGATTCTGATAACGGATTAGTTAGAACAAAGCAAGAACATAGTGAAGAAAGCCTTCACATTTCCGTCAAGCTCTGCATAAGAATAGGCATGCTGACCGTCATTATCGAATGCAAAAATCAGGAACCGGCGCTGGCGCACACGCTTTCCAGCCTCGTGACAGGCGCTGTCGAGGGGCTTGTCAGCGATGTCATTGTGCTGGATCACGGCTCGACGGACGGTACGGAGGTCGTTGCAGAGGCTGCGGGCTGTCGCTTCCATCGTGAATGGGATCTGAAATCGGTGATCAACTCGGCGCGCGGCGACTGGGTGATGCTGGTCGAGCCCGGTGCGCGGCCATTGACGGGCTGGGTTGAAACGGTGACCGAACATATGGCGCTTGAAAGCCGGCCGGCGCGCTTTACCCAATCCAGCCGCTACCGGCGTTCCTGGCTGACCTCGCTGTTCCGGCGCAGATGTCCGCTGGAAACGGGCTTGCTGATGCCGAAACAGGTTGCATTGCAAAAAGCGGAAGACTGCGGTTCCTCGCCCTTTGCCCTTGCCGGACGCATGAATTCGCGGCGGCTTTCCTGTGAGATTATTCCGGCCTGGGTGACGGAGCGCGCGCGCGCGTGAGGCCGTTTGCCAAACTCAACCCTTTTTCCGCTGCAGATGTTCATCGAGCCGCGGCATGATCTCGACGAAGTTGCAGGGCTGGTGACGATAGTCGAACTGCCCGCCGATAATGCCGTCCCAGGCATCCTTGCAGGCGCCGGGCGACCCTGGCAGCACGAAAACGAAGGTGGTGCCGATCAGCCCGGCTGTTGCCCGTGACTGCACGGTCGAGGTCCCGATCTTTTCAAAGGAGATGCGGTGGAAGATGGCCGAAAACCCGTCCATCCGCTTGTCGAACAGCGGCTCGATTGCTTCCGGCGTCACATCGCGGCCGGTAAACCCGGTTCCGCCGGTCGTCACGACGACATCGATATCGTCACGCCTTGACCAGGCCGTCACCGTTTCACGGATCTGCACGCAATCATCGGGCAGGATTGCCCTTTCGCTCAAGACATGTCCAGCGTCGGCAATGCGCGCGGCAAGGGTAG
This sequence comes from Martelella alba, assembly GCF_006516955.1. Taxonomy (GTDB): domain Bacteria; phylum Pseudomonadota; class Alphaproteobacteria; order Rhizobiales; family Rhizobiaceae; genus Martelella; species Martelella alba. The sequence goes on along the minus strand of NZ_VHLG01000002.1, from coordinate 366,041 downwards.
CGCCGGAACGGTCATCTTCAAGCGTGCGGCTGTCGGAGACGGTCAGCACTGCAAAGCGCACGGGGATAAAGGGGCGGTCTTCACCGGTTCTGCTCATGGTTTTTCTCCCGAAACCGTGCTGGCGGCCATCACGAACCAGTCGGGAAAGGCGTGCGTCAGCCGTCCAGCTGCGTCCGTCGCAGCATTTTCATCGTCATAAAGGCCGAAGCAGCTGGCGCCCGATCCCGACATTCGGGTGAGTTTTGTCCCGGTTTTTTCCAGCGCCTGCAAAACGGCGCCGATCTCAGGCAGAAGGGCGAGCGCCGGCACTTCCAGATCATTGCGCCCGGCGGCAATCAGCAAGGGCCATTTCTCCGGCTCGGCTGCGGTGGGAATGGCGGGCAAGGGCGGATTTTCGCGATTGGTCAGGGCCGCAAATACGGCCGGTGTCGCAACCGGCGAAAGCGGGTTGACCAGCACCATATTCAGCGGCGGCAAATGGGGAAGGGGGATCAGTTCCTCGCCGATACCGCGCGCCAGAAGAGGCCGGCTTGCCACGCACATCGGGCAGTCGGCACCAAGCGCAAGGGCTGCCTGCTCCAGACGCTCAGGCGGAAGGCCAAGCCGCCAGAGCCTGTTCAGTCCGCGAAGCGTTGCCGCAGCATCTGCCGAGCCGCCGCCAATGCCGGAGGCGGGGGGCAGGTTCTTTTCAAGGTGAATATGCACAGGCTCTGCCGTTCGGCCTTCCGCTGCGGCCAGCCTATGCATGAGGTCCAGCGCCCTGACCACCAGATTATCGGCTTGTGCTGCGGGGCCGGAGGGCACGCGTCCGCCAAAGCGGCCGGACACGGTGAACCGATCCTCGTCAGCTGCGGCAAAGAACAGCCGGTCGCCCGTTTCGGTAAAGGTCACGAGCGTGTCGATGAGATGATAGCCATCCGGTCTTCGTCCGGTTATGTGAAGCGCCAGATTGATTTTCGCCGGCGCTTCCTCGGCAAGGTCGAAGGCGTCAGCCGTCGTCATTGGGCCGGAGCCGGGTCGGCGCTGTCGCTTGCAGGCGGCGCGGTGCTCTCGGCGCTTGCCGCCTTTTCACTGTCTTCTGTCGCAGGCAGGTCCGGCAGGCCATGGGCGAGGCGATCCTTGATCTCGGGAATATCATCGGGCTCGGGGCCGAGAGTAAGCGCCTTGCTCCACTGATACATCGCCTCGAGCTTGCGCCCGGTGCGCCAGTAGGCGTCGCCCAGATGGTAGTTGATCGTCGGATCGGAACTATCCAGTTCCACGGCATGTTCGAGTTCGTTTGCTGCATCGTCAAAGCGGCCGAGGCGGAAATAGGCCCAGCCGAGTGAATCAACGATGTAGCCATCATCCGGCCGTTTGTCGACGGCGGTCTTGATCATGTCGAGACCCTTGTCGAGATTGATCCCCTGATCGATCCACGAATAGCCGAGATAATTGAGCACTTCGGGCTGTTCGGGATAGAGGTCAAGCGCCTTGAAGAAATTGGGCTCAGCCTTGTCCCACTGATGCAGCCGCTCATAGGCGATGCCGCGCCGGTAGAAAATACCCCAGTCGTCAGTGGCGGGAACAGGACCGATCACCTCGACGGCCTTGTCGAGTACGCGGGCCATATCCTCATATTCCTTATCCGAGGAATAGATGGCTGAAAGCGCCAGATAGCCACGCCTGTCATCGGGCGACGCGGCGATCAGATCTTCCAGCTTGGCCTTGGCCTCGTCGCTCTTGCCGGTATCGGCGAGCGCCAGTCCGCTCTGCAGCTCGGCAAGGCGATATTGCGGGGCCGTTGCGGGAATGCGGGAGAAATAGGACAGTGCCAGTTCGGGGTCCTTGGCGTTGACGGCCAGCTGTCCCTGAAGAAACAGAATGCCGGGATCACTGGCATCCAGCGCGGCGGCGAGCGCAACATAGAGCGAGACGAGATCGTCGGAGCCGCCCTGATTCAGCGCAGCGCCGAGCATGAAGAAAGCGCTGGCGCCACCGGCCTCGATCGAGGCCGCCTTGCCCTCAATCGGCACACCGTTATTGATCTGGTCGCGCAATGGCGTCAGGACGGCGTCGTTCAGCCCGTACCCTTCGGCAACGGAGACGACGTCGAGTGCCTTTTGCGTATTGCCTGCAGCCTGTTCGATGGCGGCAAGGGCGGTAACGATCTTCAACAAGGTATCGGGGGCGGCGCGTACGCCGGCCTCATCGAAAAGCGCATTGTTGAAATAGGTGCGGGCCTTGGCGGTCATACCGGCCTGATCGGCAATGGCGCCGGCAGTGTAATTGACGAAAACCTTGAACCACTCCGGTCCCTTGATCCCGTCAAGGCTGTCGAGCGCGCCATCCACATCCCCCTTGCCTACCATGGCCCAGGCGGAAACGAGATTGGCAGCGAGCCGGTCGATATCGCTGTCCTTATAGGTGCCGAGCTGCTTCAGCGCATCATCGTAGTCGCCACGCTTGAAGCTGTCGAGACCACGGGCCAGCGATACGAGCGGGGCAAGCTGGATATTGCCGCCGACATTGCCGGATTGAGCCGTCGCCCCTTCAACATCGCCGCGAAACATCAGGGCGACGAAGAGCTGGCTGTTGGTGCCCGGATCGTCCGGAGAGAATTGCAAAGCACGGCGAAAGAAGGCGATGGCGCTTTCAAGATCATTGTCATTGGCGGCCATCTGGCCGGCCAGAAGCGCCCCGGCAAAGCTGTTGGCCGTCATCGACATGGCTTCGGCCGATGTCACCGGCGCCGTATCTGCACTGGCAATGGCGGGAAAGCCAAGCGCAAGGGCAAGGGCTGCCGTCGTCAGGAAGCGTCTGGAGCCAGTGTTGAAGCGGCGCTTGCTATCCATCAAATTTCTTCTCCATCCGTGCTATCGAGATTCCAGCTGTTTTGCGGCCTGAAGACGGCAATATTCCGGCAGGTCAGCTTATCCGGGCGATACAGAAGTCGACCACGTCCACCAGGGCCTGCTTGATCGGCGACGGCGGCAATGCAGAAAGCGCCGAACGCGCCTCTTCACCATAATCAAGCGCGCGGGCGATCGTGTCTTCAAGAGCGCCATGCCGGGCAATCAGGCTCTTGGCCCGGGCGAGCGCTTCGTCGTCGTTCTGCCCTTCTTCCATGGCTTTGCGCCAGAAAGCCTTCTCGTCGTCATCACCGCGCGCATAGGCCAGAATCACCGGAAGCGTGATCTTGCCCTCGCGGAAATCATCGCCGGTATTCTTGCCGAGATCGGCGCTGGATCCGCCATAGTCCAGCACATCGTCGACCAGCTGGAAGGCAAGGCCGAGCGCCATGCCATAGTCGCGCAGCGCCGTGCGGGCAGCGGGTGAGGCATTGGCAATGATCGGGCCGACTTCGGCGGCGGCGGCAAAAAGTTCTGCGGTCTTGCCGCGAATCACGTTGACATAGTCCGCCTCGCTGGTCTCCATCTTCTTGGAAACTGCGAGCTGGAACACCTCGCCTTCGGCAATGACGGCGGCGGCGTTCGAAAGGACGGCAAGCGCATCCATGGAGCCGGCATCGACCATCATCTTGAAGGCCTGGCCGAGCAGGAAGTCGCCGACAAGAACGCTGGCCTGATTGCCCCAGATCATCCGGGCTGAAGACTTGCCGCGCCTCAAATCGCTTTCATCAACCACATCGTCGTGCAGAAGCGTGGCGGTGTGCATGAACTCGACGCTGGTGGCCAGAAGCACATGGCCTTCGCCGGAATAGCCGAAGAGTGATGCCGCTGCCAGGGTCAGCATCGGGCGCAGGCGCTTGCCACCGGAGGAGATCAGGTGGTTGGCCACTTCGGGAATCATCTGGACATCCGAGCCTGCCTTGGACAGGATGAGCGCGTTGACGCGCTCCATATCCGCCTTTGTCAGGTCGACAATCGGCTTTATGGATGCGGGTTGTTCGGTTTTTTTGGCTAGCGGTGTGACGACGCCCAAGGCTGATCGCTCCTGTTAACGGAATTGTCGCTGACAATAGGGAGGCAGCCCTGATGCGACAAGAGGCAAATTGTTTCGTTACGCTCAAATCTTGGAGAAGCTCTTGTCATTGATCAACCTCATGCGCACAAATGACGCAGTGCTGCTGAGCCTTGTGGAAAGCCTGCTGAAAGAGGCCGGGATTCACTTTTTCGTGGCGGATCAGGCCATGAGCCTGACCGAAGGTTCGCTTGGTCTCCTGCCGCGTCGGCTTATGGTGGATGATGGTGATGCCGAGGAGGCGCGCGCATTGCTGGTCGATGCCGGGCTGGAAAAGGAGCTCAGGCAGGAATGAGGGCGGCGGCCGAATCCATCGCGGCGACCGAGACGGTCGACGCTTTCCATCGTGGCGCTTTCTACCTGGTTCAGCCGAAGGGGCGCGGTCACCGCATTGGCATGGATGCCATGCTTCTGGCCTCCATGGTGACCGGTACGGGGGCAATTCGTGTTGCCGATCTCGGTGCGGGGGCGGGGGGCGCCGGCATGGCCGTTGCCGCGCGGTTGCGTAACGCCCATGTTTGTCTGTTCGAGCGCTCTGCCGACATGGCAGGCTTTGCCGAAAAGACGCTTGCTCTGGCCGAAAATGCCGGAATTGCTGAACGTGTCAGCCTGTTTGAGGCAGATGTGACCCTGCGCGGGGCGGCGCGCAATGCAGCCGGTCTTGTGGATGACAGTTTCGACCATGTGATCATGAATCCGCCTTTCAATGATGCGTCCGACCGGGCCACGCCCGATCCGCTGAAGCGCGATGCCCATGCGATTGCCGGCGATCTGTTCGAGGACTGGATCCGCACGGCCGGTGCAATTTTGAAGCCGTCGGGTACGCTGTCGCTGATCGCACGGCCGCAATCCATCGCCGCAATCATTCAGGCCTGTGGAAAGCGTTTCGGCGGGCTGGAGATCACGCCCATTCATGCCCGGGCGGGCGAAAATGCCTTCCGGATATTGGTCAGCGCGGTCAAGGGATCACGGGCGCGGCTGAATATCCGCAGCGCACTTGTCATGCATGCAACCTCCGGTCACGCTTTCAGCAAAGATGTCGACGATCTGAATAATGGCCGTGCTGCCTATGCACGCCTTTAGGGCGAAGATTATTTTCCATGCATGTCTGCCCTTGTCTTTGATGCGCGAGCCCATACATCTAGCACGCCCGGACAACCGGCACGCATTGATTGAGAGGGATACCCGATGAAGGATGCATTGAAGAGGCTTGTGCCAGCGCGGTTTCGCAAGGACCGGACAATCATTCCCGTGGTGCGCCTGTCCGGCACCATCATGGCGGGTGGTTCACGCACCCGGCCGGCACTCAATCTTGCATCGGTTGCGCCCGCGCTGGAAAAGGCCTTTTCGCTCAAATCCGCACCCGTTATCGCCATTTCGGTCAATTCGCCGGGTGGATCGCCTGTCCAGTCACGGCAGATTTTCGAGCGGATTCGCCTCCTGGCAGAAGAAAAGCACAAGAAGGTACTTGTCTTCGTTGAGGATGTGGCCGCATCGGGTGGCTATATGATCGCGCTTGCCGGTGATGAGATCTTCGTCGATCCCACTTCAATTGTCGGTTCCATCGGCGTGGTTTCGGGTGGTTTCGGCTTTACCGGGCTGATCGAGAAGCTCGGGATCGAGCGGCGCGTCTATACCTCGGGCGAAAACAAGGTGATGCTGGATCCGTTCCAGCCGGAAAAGGAACGTGACATCACCTATCTGAAAACGCTTCAGAGCGAGATCCACGACGTCTTCATCGATATGGTGAAGGAACGGCGCGGTGCAAAGCTTGCCGATGATCCGGATCTGTTCACCGGCATGTTCTGGACCGGAAAGCGCGGTGTCGCGCTCGGTCTGGTCGATGGTATGGGCGATATGCGCAAGACACTTGCCGATCGCTATGGCGAAACTGTCGAGCTCAAGCTGATCACCGGCCCGACCACGCTTCTGGGGCGCAGGGTGCCGGGCGTCGATTTTTCCGGCGAACGGATTGCCGCAGGTCTTGCCGCCGGTCTTGCCGAACAGGCGGAAGAGCGTGCATTATGGTCGCGTTACGGGCTTTAACGCGCGGTTCACAGGATTAAAGAGGCACATATGCCGCAATTGCTGGTCATGGCTGCTATTTTCGGCGGCGGATACATGCTTTATCGCAAGTTCATCGCTGATGCCGAGAAGACGACGGCGCGGGGAGAACAGCGCCGTGCCGAGAAGAAGAATGGCGCGATCGGAACTCTGGTAAAGGACCCCGATACAGGGGTCTACAGTGTCCGCAAGGATCAGGAATAGCCTGTTTTAACGGGCTTGGACGGGCTGACTGCAGTTGCTTTTCACAGTGTTGCAGTTCCTGTCTTTCTCTCTTTTTATAAATCGGGCCCTTTATAAATCGGGTGGTGCAGTGATACGATCCTGCCTATGGCTGCCAGGCCTGCGCGGTGGTGCGGCGGGCGTTTTTCATGAAAATTTGCAGCCTTGCCGCGATTGATGCCGGGTTTTTCAGGCCCTGTCTCAATGACGCAGACGGGGCTGGCCGGGGAAATTCTCCAAAAGGGTTGTGACAGCGGTTGATCGGGTGGTACAGCTTTTGCGGGAGGATTCGGTAAGCTGTATGCTGGTTTGCGTGTGTTTGCCGGACAACAAGGATATCCCCGCCTGAGCTTTTGATCGCGCCGGGCGGCAAACAGAAGGGGGACGCGATCATGAGCACCGGAATCTGGATCAGCCTGTCGATCTATTTTCTTTTGATGCTGGGGATCGGTTTTTACGCCTGGCGCAAATCCACATCGAGTTCGGAAGAATATATTCTTGGCGGCCGCCAGCTCTCGCCGGCTGTTGCCGCCCTTTCTGCCGGTGCATCGGATATGAGTGGCTGGCTACTGATGGGGCTTCCCGGCGCATTGTTCGTCAGCGGCCTCGCCCAGAGCTGGATCGGCATCGGGCTCGTGATCGGGGCGTTTTTCAACTGGGTTATCGTTGCGCCAAGGCTTCGCGAACAGACCGAACGCTATGACAATGCGCTGACCATCCCCGAATTCCTGTCGAACCGCTTTCCCAGCAGGTCGACCATGCTGCGCACGGTGTCAGCCGTTGTCATCGTTGTCTTTTTCGCGGTCTACACGGCATCTGGTCTGGTGGCTGGCGGCAAGCTGTTCGATACCGCCTTTCAGGATCTCGTCACGATCAAGGGGCTGAACCCCTATCAGGTCGGCATTCTCATCACGATGGGGATCGTTCTGGTCTATACGCTGATCGGCGGTTTTCTGGCGGTGAGCCTGACGGATTTCGTTCAGGGCTGCATCATGATGGTCGCGCTGGTGATCATGCCGATCGTCGTCGTCATCCGTGCCGGCGGCTTTGGTGTGTCTGAAGCGCGTATGCTGAGTGTCGACCCGAATTTCCTGTCGATGATCCATGGCGTCACGGTGATCGGCTGGCTCTCGGCGGTTGCCTGGGGACTCGGCTATTTCGGCCAGCCGCATATCATCGTCCGTTTCATGGCGGTGCGCAGCGTCAAGGATGTTCCGGCAGCGCGCAATATTGGCATGGCGTGGATGGTGATCTCGCTGCTTGGTGCCATCGGCGTCGGCATTTTCGGCCGCTCCTTCGTGGTTGGCAACAATATCACCGTTGCCGATCCGGAAACGATCTTCATCATTCTGGCTCATCAGCTGTTCATTCCGCTGATCACGGGCTTTTTGCTCGCCGCCCTTCTGGCTGCCGTCATGAGCACGATTTCGAGCCAGCTTCTGGTGTCGTCCTCCTCGCTGACGGAGGATTTCTACCGCCTGTTCCTGCGCCGCCATGCCAGCGAGCCGGAACTGGTCAATATCGGCCGCTTCTTCGTTCTGCTGGTGGCCGTGCTCGCTGCCTGGATCGCCTGGAACCCGGATTCGAAGGTTCTTGGCCTCGTATCGCATGCATGGGCCGGTTTCGGTGCCGCCTTTGGGCCGCTGATCATCCTGTCGCTCACCTGGTCGCGCATGTCGGGCTGGGGGGCCGTTGCCGGTCTGGTTGTCGGTGCGGTGACGGTTGGCGGCTGGATCGCGCTTGGCTTCGATCAGAGCTTTATGGGTGGTGCCGGTGTCTATGAGATCATTCCCGGCTTTATCGCCGCCTTTATCGCCATCTGGATCGTCAGCCTGATGACGCCAAGCAAGGACGAGTTCCGGCCGCTGCCCACCAAGGCTTGATGCCGTTACACCGAAACTGAGCGGTGAGGTGCCGGAAATTGCCTGTTTGGCGGGTGATTTGCGGCCCCTGCCGTTCGATAAGCTTGACCCCTTGGCCCTTCCGTGGCACTCACCGCAACCGGAATGAAAAGCCAAGGAAAGCCGGTTCGCCATGTCTAAGGATGAGATTGCGCCCCATATGCACCCCAAACGCTCCTTCCAGGGGCTGATCCTGACGCTCCAGTCCTACTGGGCGGACAAGGGCTGCGCGATTTTGCAGCCCTATGACATGGAGGTGGGCGCCGGTACGCTGCATCCGTCAACGACGCTGCGTGCGCTCGGGCCGAAGCGCTGGAATGTTGCCTATGTGCAGCCCTCGCGCCGCCCGGCCGATGGCCGCTATGGTGAAAACCCGAACCGTTTGCAGCATTATTACCAGTATCAGGTTCTGCTGAAGCCCTCGCCGCCGGATCTGCAGGAGCTTTATCTCGGCTCGCTGCGAGCGATCGGGCTCGATCCGCTGCTGCATGATGTCCGCTTCGTTGAGGATGACTGGGAAAACCCGACCACGGGGTCCTGGGGGCTTGGCTGGGAATGCTGGTGCGATGGCATGGAAGTGTCGCAGTTCACCTATTTCCAGCAGGTTTGCGGTATTGAATGCGCGCCGGTGGCCGGTGAACTGACCTATGGTCTGGAGCGGCTTGCCATGTATGTGCAGGGCGTCGACAATGTTTATGACCTCAATTTCAACGGCCGAGAGGGCGACGAAAAGGTCACCTATGGCGATGTCTTCCTGCAGACCGAGCAGGAATATTCGCGGCACAATTTCGAATATGCCAATACCGAGATGCTGCATCGCCATTTCCTTGATGCGGAAGCCGAATGCAAGGCACTGCTTGACGCCGGCCACCCGACCGCTGCGGGCATGCTGCATAAATGTGTGTTCCCGGCCTATGACCAGTGCATCAAGGCATCGCATATCTTCAATCTGCTGGATGCGCGCGGTGTCATCTCGGTGACGGAACGGCAGAGCTATATTCTGCGCGTGCGCACGCTGGCCAAGGCCTGCGGCGAGGCGTTCCTTTTGACCGATGCCGGGGGCTATGCACCCGAAGCGGCCTGAAGCATCAGGCTTTTGGTTGGACATGCAGGATTGACATGCGGATGCGGCGATCTAGCCTCATTCCGATCAGTCAGGGAGAGTATCGATGCTGACCGCCCTTATCGTCATTGTCGTCATAGCTGCGGCGGTGATCTTTTATGCAATTTCGCTTTATAACAGCCTTGTCAGCGCCCGGCAGATGGCGGAAGAGGGGTGGTCCGGTATTGATGTGCAGCTGAAGCGCCGTGCTGATCTGGTTCCCAATCTGGTGGAAACGGTCAAGGGCTATGCCAGCCATGAACGCGGCACGCTGGAAGAGGTGGTTGCCATGCGCAACAAGGCGACGGCCGTGCCGGCAGGCGATGTGGCGGGACGCGCTGCTGCCGAAGGCGAGCTGACCCAGGCGTTGGGCCGGCTTTTCGCCCTTGCCGAAGCCTATCCCGACCTCAAGGCCAGCCAGAATTTTGCCGAATTGCAGAAGACGCTGCAACAGACCGAGAGCGAGATCCAGATGGCGCGCCGTTATTATAACGGTGCCGCCCGCGACCTGAACGTCAAGGTCGAGAGCTTTCCCTCCAATATGGTTGCCAGCCGCTACGGCTTTCACAAGAAAGACTATTTCGAGATCGACAACAGCGCCGATCGCGCGGTGCCGCAGGTCTCCTTTTGAACATTCCGGTCTCTTGAAGGCCCGTTGAGGACGAATTTCCGATGACTGACAAAGACAGGCTGACCGTCATTCCGCCGGAGCATGCGCTTTCCGGCCATGTCAGCCCGCCCGGTTCGAAATCCATCACCAATCGCGCGCTGTTGCTCGCCGGCCTGTCAAAAGGCACAAGCCGGCTGACCGGCGCGCTGAAGAGCGATGACACCCGTCACATGGCCAATGCGCTCAAAGCCATGGGCGTCATCGTGGATGAACCGGATGCGACGAGCTTTGTCGTCACCGGTTCCGGCGCGCTGCAGGCACCGGTTGATCCGCTCTTTCTCGGCAATGCCGGCACGGCAACACGGTTTCTGACGGCGGCCGTGGCAAGCGTCTCCGGCACGGTGGTGGTCGATGGCGACGAGCATATGCGCAAGCGCCCGATCGGGCCTTTGGTGAAAGCGCTGAGAAGCCTTGGCATTGATGCGGCTGCCCCGACCGGCTGCCCGCCGGTGACAATCCACGGCAATGGCCATTTCGGCACCGGACGCGTGGACATTGATGCCGGACTTTCCAGCCAGTATGTTTCCGCCCTGCTGATGGCCGCGCCGCTTGCGCCTGAAGGCGCGAACCAGCCGGTCACTGTTGCGCTGACGGGCTCTGAAATCGGCGCGCGCGGCTATGTCGATCTGACGCTTGATGCCATGGCAGCCTTCGGCGCTGCGGTGGAAAAGATCGACGAGGCAAGCTGGCGGGTGAAGCCGACGGGCTATCAGGCGACCGATTTCCATATCGAGCCGGATGCTTCTGCCGCCACCTATCTCTGGGCAGCGGAAAAGCTTACCGGCGGCGCGATCGATATCGGCACGGCGGCGGATAAATTCACCCAGCCCGATGCCTGGGCCTATCAGGTGATCGCATCTTTCCCGCATATGCCGGCGGTGATCGATGGCAGCCAGATGCAGGATGCGGTGCCGACGCTGGCCGTGCTTGCTGCCTTCAACCAGACGCCGGTGCGCTTTACCGGCATTGAAAATCTCCGCGTGAAGGAATGCGACCGCACCCGGGCGCTGTCGCTCGGGCTCAATGCCATCCGCGAGGGGCTGGCAGAAGAAGAGGGCGATGATTTGATCGTCCATGCCGATCCGGCCCTTGCCGGTCAGCATCTGCCGGCCGAGATCGACACCTTTGCCGATCACCGCATCGCCATGAGCTTTGCACTGGCGGGGCTGAAGATTTCCGGCATCACCATTCTTGATCCGCTCTGCGTCGGCAAGACCTATCCCGGCTACTGGGATGCGCTTGCAACGCTCGGCGTCACCTTCGAGGATTGAGGACGAAAACCATGGCGACAGCAGACCGGAACAGAAATGCCTCGGATTTGCTGGTTGAGGCCATGAAACGGCCAGCGATGCTGGCGGTTCTCTTTATGGCGCTCTTGCTGGCACCGGTCCTGCCGGCGCGGGCCGCCGAGGTGATCAACAGTTTTTCCTCGGATGTGACGGTGAAGCCCTCCGGTCTTTTTGATGTCACCGAGACGATTGCCGTTCATGCCGAGGGCGACCAGATCCGCCGTGGCATCTATCGCGATTTTCCGCTGAAGTTCCGGCAGGACAATGGCCGCAGCGGATCTGTCACCTTTGACCTTAAATCCGTCACGCTGGATGGCCGGCCGGCCCAGTGGCATACGGAAAGCATTTCCGGCGGCATCCGCATCTATATCGGCTCGGCCGATACCATGCTGCCGCCCGGCGATCACACCTATGTGCTGACCTATGATACCGACCGGCAGCTTCGCTATTTCGATGATCACGACGAGGTCTACTGGAATGCCACCGGCAATTTCTGGGCCTTTCCGATTGAAACGGCCACGGCGGTCATCCGCCTGCCGGAGGGGGTGACGCCGCTGAAGACGGATTTCTTCACCGGGGATTACGGTGCCATCGGCAAGGCCGCGCGTGAAAGCACAAACGGCAATGTGATCACCGTCACCACAACAGCGCCGCTTCCGCCTGAAGAGGGGCTTTCCGTCGTCGTCGCCATCCCGAAAGGGGCGATTACCGGGCCGGATCCGGCAACGGGCGCATCGTGGTTCTTTGACGACTACCGCAATTATTTTATCGGCTTTGGCGGTCTCATTCTGGTCTTTGCCTATTATATGATTTTCTGGCTGCGGGTTGGCCGCGATCCCAAGCCGGGCGTTGTCGTGCCGCGCTGGGAGCCGCCCGAGGGACTGTCGCCGGGGCTGGTTGCGTATGTCGAGCATCAGGGCTTCGGTTCGCACCGTTTTGATGCGATTGCGGCAACGGTGATCGATCTGGCCGTCAAGGGGTTTGTCACCATTGACGAGCCGAAAAAGGGCATGCGGATCACCCGCACGGAAAAACCCTTCGATCCGAGCCTGCCATCCGGTCAGCGCGCGGTGCTGAAGGATATTGATAATGTCGGCGGTGTCTTCATTATCGACAAGGCGCATTCAAGCTCGGTTTCGGCCATGGCCAGCGCCTTTACCGGGGCGATTACCGGCGAGCATCGCGGCGAATATTTCGTTTCCAATGGCGGCTATATCGGTGGCGGCCTGGCGCTGTCCGCCGTCTCGGTGATTGCGCTTCTGGCCTTCGGCATGATCAGCGATACGGTGATCCCGATCCTGTTTCTGTCGATTTTCATGGCGATTTTTGTCGGCCTGTTTGCCACCGCCATCTCCAAAAGCTTCAGCCGGCGCAAGAGCGGCGTGTTTCTGGTTGTGCGGCTGCTATTGCTGATCGCCTTTGGCGGTTTCTTCGCCATCCATACCATCGGCGGCATTATGCTCACCTTTTTCTCCGATGCGCTTTATGGAGAGGACTGGGCTGTCATTGTTTCCGTTGGCGGCATCGTGCTGATGAACCTTGTCTTCTTCACGCTGATGGGAGCGCCGACGCCTGCCGGGCGCAAGAAGATGGATGAGATCGCCGGGCTGAAGCAATATCTGGTGCTGGCGGAAGCCGACCGGATGAACATGGCAAGCGCGCCGAAAATGTCGCCGCAGCATTTCGAAACACTGCTGCCCTATGCAGTGGCGCTCGGCGTGGAAAAGCCCTGGTCGAAAACCTTTGATACCTGGCTTGCTGCGGCCGTTGCTGCGGGGACAGCCGGCTATTATTCGCCCTACTGGTATCACGGCGATTTCAGTCATCACCACCTGTCGGATCAGATCGGTGCCTTGTCCTCCTCCATGGCCTCGACCATGTCGTCGTCCATGCCGACGCAGAACACCTCCTCCTCCGGCTTTTCCTCCGGCGGTGGCTTTTCCGGTGGCGGCGGTGGTGGCGGCGGCGGCGGTGGCTGGTAGCAAAGTCCAGCCATTGCCTGATTGGCGGATGACTTTTGCCCGCCGACTTGCTAACACCCCCGTCACGATCATTTTGAGAACACGATAGAAGCCCGTCATGCCCGACCTATTGCTTGAACTTCGCTCCGAGGAAATTCCGGCCCCGCCCGCTCGACCGCAGCGCGGAAGCGCGAGGACGGGCAGAGCAGACGAAAACATGCGGGCGGAGGGTGTCGCACATGCCTGATTTATTGCTTGAACTTCGCTCCGAGGAAATTCCGGCCCGCATGCAGCAGAAAGCTGCCGGTGATCTGAGAAAGCTCGTCACCGATCAGCTTGTCGATCAGGGCCTGACCTATGAGGGCGCCAAGGAATACTGGACGCCGCGCCGGCTGACGCTGCATATCAAGGGACTGACGGCACGGTCTGCCGATGTGCGCGAAGAACGTAAAGGCCCGCGCGTCGGCGCACCGGAAAAGGCGCTGGAAGGCTTTCTGCGCGGCGCCGGTCTTGCCGATATTTCCGAGGCAAAGATCCAGTCGGACCCGAAGAAGGGCGATTTCTACGTCGCCATCATCGAAAAGCCCGGTCAGGACGCGCGCGACATCATCCGTTCGATCATGCCCGGCATCATCCGCAATTTCCCCTGGCCGAAATCGATGCGCTGGGGTGCGCAGTCGGTCAATCCCGGTGCGCTGCGCTGGGTGCGTCCGCTGCAGTCGATCGTCTGCACCTTCGGCACCGAGATCGAGGAAACCGAGGTCATCGATTTCGAGATCGACGGCATTGTCGCCTCCAACATTACCTATGGCCACCGCTTCCATGCGCCGCAAGGCTTTGCCGTGCGCCGTTTCGACGATTACGTCTCAGGGCTTGAGAAGGCCTGCGTCATTCTCGATGCCGAGCGCCGCAAGCATGTGATTGCTGACGATGCTGCCAATCTCGCCTTTGCCAACGGGCTGGAACTGGTGGAAGATGCGGCATTGCTCGATGAAGTATCGGGCCTTGTCGAATATCCGCAGGTTCTGCTCGGCGAATTCGAGGCGGAATTTCTGGCAATTCCGGACGAGATCACCCGGCTGACGATCAAGACCAACCAGAAATGCTTCGTCACCCGCGTGCAGGGCGAGGAAAAGCTTTCCAACAAGTTCATTCTGGTCGCCAATATCGCCGCTTCCGATGGTGGTGCGGAAATCCGCCATGGCAATGGCAAGGTGGTGCGCTCGCGCCTCTCCGATGGCCTGCATTTCTGGCACATGGATCAGCGCGACCTGCCCGACCTGAAGACGCTCGAAGCTTCGGCGGCCAAATTCGGGCTCGATCTGAAAAAGCCGCTCGACCAGCGCATGGCCAAGCTCGATGCACTGAACGTTACCTTCCATGCCAAGCTCGGCACGCAGGGTGCGCGCATTGAGCGCATCCGCGCCCTTGCCGGCAAGCTGGCACCGGTCGTCGGTGCCGATGCGGCAGAGGTTGACCGTGCGGTCGTGCTGGCCAAGGCTGATCTTCGCACCGAGGCTGTTGGTGAGTTTCCCGAGCTTCAGGGGCTGATGGGCCGCAAATATGCGAGCCTCCAGGGCGAGAGCGACGATGTCGCCGCCGCGATCGAGGAGCATTACAAGCCGCTCGGCCCTTCCGATGTCGTGCCGCGCGGCAAGGTCTCGCTCACCGTGGCGCTGGCCGACAAGCTTGATACGCTGACCGGTTTCTGGTCGATCGGCGAAAAGCCGACCGGCTCGGGCGATCCTTTCGCGCTGCGCCGCGCTGCCCTCGGCGTCATCCGCATCATTCTGGAACGCGGTGTCCGGCTGAAGCTGCTTTCGGTGTTTGACGATCGCGATCTGCTGTCCTTCTTCCATGACCGTTTCAAGGTTTACCTCCGCGACATGGGCGCGCGGCATGATCTGATCGATGCGGTGCTGACCGGGGATGCCGATGATCTGGAAGTCGTGGCGCGCCGGGTTGAGGCCTTGACCAAATTCCTCGATTCGGAAGATGGCCAGAACCTGCTGGCTGGTGAAAAGCGTGCGAGCCAGCTGCTGGCGGCGGAAGAAAAGAAGAAGACGAAGGTGGCCGAAAAGGTCGATCCGGCGCTGTTTGAGGTGCCGGCCGAAAAGGCGCTTTATGAGGCGATCCTGTCGGCCTCCGCCGCAGCGGAAAAAGCGGCGGCGGCGGAAGAATTCTTCCATGCCATGGAGGCGCTTTCTGCCCTGCGTGCACCGGTCGATGCCTTCTTCACCGATGTTCTGGTCAATGCGGATGATGAGGCCGTGCGCGCCAACCGCCTGGCGCTTCTCGCCATGATCCGCCAGGCCACGGAAAAGGTTGCCGATTTCTCGAAGATCTCCGGCTGATCACTGTTTTCGGATGACATGACGAGGCCCTCGCGCTGAAACGCGGGGGGCTCAGATTGTTGACGAAGTCGTTCAGATTGCCTGCTTGGGGTGGAATAGCCCCTCCCTCCGTCGTCATCCCCGTGCTTGTCACGGGGATCCAGATTCATAGGATATTGAATAGACGAGTTCTTTCGCCGCGCGGACGCGCGTCGGCTGGATGCCTGTGACAAACACAGGCATGACCTCAGAAAAAGGGGGAAGGTTTGTCCGCAATCTGGGCCCTTGCGCTGAAACGCAGGGGCCTTTTGCTGTCAGATACCGTGGCGTGTTCTGAACAGGCCGATCTGGCGGAGGCTCTCGGTAACGACGCCATCAATCAGGCTGCGGCCTTTTTCAGCCGTTGCCGGACGCGGATCACCGAAAACGCCGGAGCTGTTGAAATCGCGCAGCTGCATCGGTTCCATGCCGAAGGTCGGCGGAAAGTCGGGATATTCGGCTTCGGCCCTGTCCATGCGCACACTGTCGGGAGCCAGCGCCAGCATGAAAGATGTTTCCATCTCGTCGGCATGCATGAAGCCGAAACCGGCAGGCTTGCCGTCGAGAATGTCGGCACAAAGCGCGTCCAGCCCGGGATAATCGAGTGAGAGAACCGGCAGGCCGTTGCTGTTGCGGAGCCTGCGGGCGGCGAGCGCGATCGGCTCACGATTGCCGAAATGGCCGTTGACGGTGATGAGCGCGGAAAAGCCGATCCGCTTCACGCCCGCGCCGATATCGAAAATCATCGCCTGCAGCGTTTCTGGCGACAGCGAAATCGTGCCGGGAAAGGCCTCATTGTTCCAGGCCTCGCCATAAGTGACAGGCGGCAGCAGAACCGCGCTCTCTCGGCGGGCGATCTCGCGGGCAACGCCCTCGGCCATCACCGTATCGGTGACGAGCGGCAGATGGGGGCCATGCTGTTCGCAGGCGCCAACGGCAACGATGGCAAGCGCGCCCTCTGCGACCGCAGCTTCGATCTCCGGCCAGCTCGCCTTCGAGGCCTCGAGAAAGCCGCTCATAGCCCGCTCCAGTTATGGACATCAAGGCTTGCCTGCGGCGCGAGAATGGTCAGCAATTCCGCCGTTGAGCGGGCATAGTCGACCGGGCCGCCGGTGACGGTGCCAAGGGTTGCGCGCTCGATATCGTTATAGTCGAAGCCATGTGCCAGAAGGTCGATAAGGGCGGCCTGCAAAGGCGGCATGGTCGGGTTGAAGGCGACGCTTTCAATGGTTGCCCCGCTGATCAGCGCTCCGCCTTTCAGCTCCAGCACAACGGCGCCCGGCGAGCGGCTATAGGGGGCATGCGCGCGCTTGCCTGCGGCAAGCAGGGCAGGGGCGATGGCGTCGGAAATGCTATCGGCAAGGGCGAGGTCGGGGAAGTTGATTCGCCCGCCTTCCGCGCCCTTTTCATCCAGCGCTTCCGGAGAAAAAGGCCAGGGATAGAGATCGGCGAGCTTCAGCCTGTGGCCGAGGGGATCGACGAGGTTGAGATCGGCGCCTATGGCGAATTCGGACAGATATTGCCGGCAATGACCGCAGGGGTGGGCGCCCGAAAGCGCAATGGTCTTCACCGATGTGCCGCGCGAAAAGGCGCGCGAAGATACAAACCCCTCGCCATGGACAGAAAAACCAAGATGGGTGCCGGGAAATTCGAGATTGCCGCCAAGAATCAGGTTGCCGGTTTCAGCTTCCAGCCCGACCGCGCCGACGAAGAAGCCCGAGATCGGCGGGCGCGCGCGTAGCGCTGCCGTGTCCACGAGCAAGGCCATCAGAAACTCAATGTCCTCTATGTCAAACCGGTCGCAGATTTTCTCTGCGGCGGCCGCAGAAAGCACACTGCCGGCATTGGCTTTCAGCGCCTCGCGGCCGCGGCCGGCAAGGCTCTCTGCTTCCTGGCGGATGGCCGGGCCATGATTGTGTTCGATCTCGGCGATACGGTTCTTGCGGTTATTGTCAGGGGGCGCAATCGGGCTCACGCGGCTACCTTCCCGGGTTCGGGGTTCTTGATGAGAATGTGCAGCACTTGTGCGCTGCGGAAACAAGCGTATTTTTTAGGCATAGGGCGGGGAATAGGATTTGACAAGCCGGAAGCGGGCGCCAATAAGTCGCTACCTGAAACGATGAAAAAGAATGGGGAATATGGTTTCAGTTCTGCTTTCCGAAGCGACAATCCTGACCGTTGATCAGGCCGATACGGTCCATGAGCGCGGCTGGATTTCCTTCACCGATGGTCGCATCACCGGGCTTGGCCCATTGGAAACCCGGCCATCGGCCGAATGCTTTGACCAGCATTTCATCCTTGATGGCCATCTGGTCATGCCGGGGCTGATCAACGCGCATACGCATTCGCCGATGATCCTGTTTCGCGGCCATACCGAGGGTTACAGCCTGTTGACCATGGAGGGCTGGTATAATTCGGTGCGCGAGCCCGAGCTCTCGCTTGAGGCTTCCGATATCAAGCCGTCGGTGGCGCTTTCCTGTGCGGAGATGCTGCTTTCGGGCACCACGACCTTCTGCGAACAGTATTTCTTTGCTGATGAGATCGCCGAAGCCGCCGATGAAAGCGGTATCCGCGCGGTGATCGCCTATGGCATCGTGCAATTGGGCGACAGGGAGCGCGGCGAGCGGGAACTGGCGGCGGCCTCTGCCTTCATCGAACGCCAGTCGCGTGCCGGCGGGCGGATTGTCCCCTGGTTCGGCCCGCATGCGCCCTATGTCGACAATAGCGAGGACCTGATCCGCGCCGAGGTTGAGACGGCGATCCGCTATGGCTGCGGCATGCATCTGCATATGGCCGCCGGACCGGAGGATAACGCCGAAACCATGGCGCGCTACGGGCTGACGGCCACCGAGGCGCTGCACCGTGATGGCTTTTTCAATGGCCGCGTTCATGCCGCCCATTGCCTGGATCTGTCGCCGGAAGATATCGCCATCTTTGCCGCTGCGCCTGCTGCCTCTGTCGCCCATTGCGCCACGGCGGGTCTGCGCTCCGGCAAGCCCGGTATCTGCCCGGTGAAGGAATTGCGCGCGGCGGGCATCACCGTGGCGCTTGGCACGGATAATGTTGCGGCCAATAATTCCTATGACATGATCGCCGAAATGCGCGTCGCAGGCCTTGCCGCCTCACACCGCGAAGGCGTCGCCCAGCCGATCTCAAGCCGCGAGCTGGTGCGCATGGCAACCATTGACGGCGCCCGTGCGCTCGGCCTCGATCATGAAACGGGTTCGCTTGAGGTTGGCAAGGCTGCCGATATCATCGCGATTGACATGAATGGTCCCGGCTATTCGCCGGTTCCCGATATCGCGACACTTCTGGTCTATTCGGGCAGTGGCCGTGATATCTCCCATGTTTTTGTCGCTGGAGAGGCATTGGTTGTTGAAAAACGGCTGATCAAGCAAGATCTTGCCACCTTGCGCCACAAATATGAGACAACCTACAGGCGCTTCTGGGCGCGCGTGGAGGCTGCCCGCGAGGCGATTTGAATTTCGAGACGATGAGGGTCGTCTCCTGATTACTTTTTTCAAGGCGGTTGAGGCCGTCTTCGGGGACTGCAAAACAACAAGACGTTATGAGACAGGAGAACAGCATGCGCCTTCCTTCCCTTACCCGCCGTGCCTTCGGCCGGCTTGCCTTTGCCACGGGCCTTGCCCTTTCGGTTTCCGCACCGGCCGTGATGGCTGAGGATTATTCCGCCGACAACCCGTTGAAGGTTGCCTTCGTCGTTCACGGCACGCTGGGCGACAAGAGCTTTCTGGATTCTGCCGCTGCGGGCCTGAAAAAGGCTGAAGCCGAATTGCCGGTCAAGGCAACCGTCATCGAGGCGGGTTCGGATCGCTCGCGCTGGCAGCCGGCACTGGCCGATGTAACCGACGGCGATTACGACGTCATCATCGGCGGTACCTGGGAGATGACCGGTTATATTGCCGAGCTGGCCGATGAATATCCGGAAAAGAAATTCATCATCTTTGACGATGCACCGGATTTCTCCGGTGGTGCCTATCCGAATGTTCTGGCGATCCAGTACCGCACCTCGACGGCAGCCTATCTTGCCGGCTATGCCGCCGCGAAGATTTCCAAGACCGGCAAGCTCGGTGAAATTCTTGGCGTTGAAGGTTCCACCGTTCTCGAATTCGCCGTTGGTTTCGAACAGGGCGCCAAGGCTGCCAATCCCGATATCGAGGTGATGCGCTCGGTTGCCGGCTCCTTCACCGATCCGGCCAAGGGCAAGGAACTGGCGCTGGCCCAGTTCGCGCAAGGGGCTGATATCGTCTTCCCGATTGCCGGCGGTACCGGTGTCGGTGCGCTTCAGGCCGCCCGTGACGAAGGCAAGCTTGCCGTTGGCGTCGACAGCGATCAGGCAATGATCTTTGCTGACAGCGATCCGGCCCAGGCTGATGTGATCTTCACCTCGGTGGAAAAGAAGGTCGGCGATTCGCTGGTGACCGCGCTTGATGAAACCATCAAGGGGACTGCGCCTTACGGCTCGGCGATCCTTCTGGGGCTTGCAGACGGCGCCGTCGGCATCTCGGAAAATTCCTATTATGAAAAGCTGGTTCCCGCCGATGTCCGTGCCGAGGTCAAGACGCAGGAAGACGAGATCATCTCCGGCCAGATCACCGTCGATACGGCGATGGGTCAGTAATCCACCATTTGGCAGGCGCTCATCTTTTCAAGTGAAAGGATGGGCGCCTTTTCAGTTGAAAGGCAGGATTTATGGCTCCACTTCTTGAAGCCGCCGCCATCGGCAAGGTCTATCCCGGTGGCGTGGTCGCCAATGATGGTGTCGATCTTTCGGTCAATGCCGGTGAAGTCCATGCGGTCGTCGGCGAAAACGGTGCCGGCAAATCGACCTTGATGAAGATCCTGTTCGGGATCGAGCAGCCCAATAGCGGTGAGTTGCGGCTTGATGGCCATGCGGTGTCCTTCGCCAATCCCTCCGAGGCCATCGCTGCCGGGATCGGCATGGTCTTCCAGCACTTCTCGCTGGTTCCCTCTTTCACTGTCTATGAGAATGTCGTGCTGGGTGCCGAGCCGGGCTCCGGTTTCAAATTCGACCGCGAGAGCGCCATTGCCAGAGTGCGCGCGCTGTCTGAACGGTTTCATCTGAATGTTGATCCGCTGGCGCCCGTCGGCAAGCTGCCGGTCGGCCAGCAGCAGCGCGTCGAAATTCTAAAAGCGCTTTACCGCGATGCGCGGATCCTCATTCTCGATGAACCGACCGCGGTTCTGGCGCCGCAGGAGGTGGAGGAGCTGTTCACCGCCGTTCGCTCGCTGATTGCCGAAGGTCGCACCGTTATCTTCATCGCCCACAAACTGCCGGAAGTGCTGGAGATTTCCAATCGCATCACCGTCATGCGTGCCGGAAAGACCGTGGGTTCTGTCGCCGCTGACAAGACGAGCGAACAGGCGCTCGCCACCATGATGGTCGGGCGCGAGGTGAGCCTCAGGGTCGAACGATCAAAAGCGCGCGGCGACACAAGGCTTTCCGTTGAAAAGCTCAAGATTGTTTCCGAAAGCGGCACGACGGTCTGCGAGGATCTGTCGCTCAGCGTTCATGCCGGTGAGATAGTCGGTCTTGTCGGCGTTGAGGGCAATGGTCAGGCCGAGCTTTTGGAAGCCGTGGCCGGGTTGCGCAAAGCGGCTTCGGGGCGCATTGATGTCGATGGCGCCGATATCGTTGCCATGAGTGTCTTGAAACGGCGCGAAAAGGGCGTCGCCAGCATTCCCGAGGACCGCATCGCCGAAGGGCTGGCGACCGGTTCCAGCGTGGCTGAAAATCTGGTATCGACCAAGCTTGCCGATCAACGCTTTGTGCGCTCCGGCCTGCTCGATCTCAAGGCGATCCGCGCCAATGCCGAAAAGCTGATTGCACAGTTTTCGATCCGCGTCGGCGGGCCGGATTTTGCCGTCGGCACGCTGTCGGGCGGCAATATGCAAAAAGTGGTCGTCGCGCGCGAACTGTCGGAACAGCCAGGCGTGCTGCTGGTCAATCAGCCAACGCGTGGCGTTGATCTTGGTGCCACCCAGTTCATCTGGAAATCCATCGCCGATGCGCGTGATGGCGGTGCTGCCGTGCTCTTGAGCTCTGCGGACCTGTCGGAGCTTCTGGCGCTGGCTGACCGTCTGGTGGTGTTTTATCGCGGCCGCATCGTTGCTGCCTTTACCAATTCCGAGGAACTCACGGCCGAAACGCTCGGCATGTATATGCTCGGCATCGAAAAGCAGGACGCAGCAACCATGGCGAGGGCACTTTGATGGCACGCACAAAAAACTCCCGGTTCGAAGCGGTCTTCAATGAAGTTGGCCGCGCTGTCGTTGCCCTTGTCGGTGCGCTGATCGTCGCATTCATTGCCATCTGGTTCACCTCCGATGATCCCGGCAAGGCGATCGACACCTTGCTGACCGGTCCGCTTTCTTCCAAACGCACCATGGGGCTTTGGGTCGATGATGTCGCCAAGCTGACACTTACAGGTCTTGCCTTCGCGCTGGTGTTCCAGGCACGGCAGTTTTCCATGGGCGTCCAGGGGCAGGTCTTTGTCGGTGGACTTTTCGCCGCACTGGTGGCGCTTTCGCCGATCGGCACGACGGCGCTTGCCATTCCCACCGCCATTCTCGCGGCCATGGTGACCGGGGCGATTTACGGCTTCATTCCCGGCTATATCAAGGCCCGTTTCGGCGCCAATGAAATCGTCTCCTCGCTGATGCTGAACTATATCGCCATCAAGGTGGTGGATTATATCGTCCGTGCGGATCTTGCACCGGCCGGCTCCGGTCAGCTGATGTCGCCGAAATTCCCCAAGAGCGCGATCTTTCCGGCCTTCATACCGCATACGCGCTTCGATCTCGGTATCGTCATCGCGATCATCACCGTCGCGGTTGTCTGGTTTCTGCTTTACCGCACCCGCTGGGGGTTAAAGCTGAGGTTGGTCGGCCATAATCCGCGTTTTGCCGAATATTCAGGCATCCGCGCCAATACGATCATGGTGTCGGCAATGACCGTTTCGGGTGCCATTGGCGGATTGCTGGGGGCGGTTTTCGTGCAGGGCACAGCCTTTGGACGGATCACGATTGATTTCGATGGCGGGCTGCCGTTTGAGGGGATCCTGATTGCGATCGTCGCACGCAACCGGCCGCTGGCGGTACCGATCGTGGCGATCTTCTACGGCTATCTCAGGCAGGGCGCGCAGCTTATGGGCATCCGCACCGATGTTCCGGCGGAAATGATTTCGGTGGTTCAGGCGCTGGTGATCCTGCTGGTCGCCTCGTCCTTCTCGGTGCCGGGCCGCAAGCTGATTGCGCGTCTTTTTGCCAAGCCTGCAGCTGCCTGAGGGGGGTGACAATGCTTGATCTTCTTGCAACGATCTTTTCCGCGACCTTCCTCGTCATGGTGATCCGCACGGCGACGCCGCTGCTTTTCGCCACGATGGGCGGTCTGATTGCCGATCTGTCGGGGGCGCTCAATGTGGCGCTGGAAGGCATGATGCTGATCGCGGCGCTGACGGCGGTTATCACCTCGGTCTATGCGCCATGGTATGTGGCCGTTATCGCCGCCATGATGGCAGGAGGCCTGTTTGGCGCGGTGATGGGCTATTTCCATCTCAACCGCAAGGCCGATGTCGTGCTGGTGGGCTTTGCCATCAATATCTTTGCCACGGGCGGCACGGTCTTCGCACTGTCGCTTGCCACCGGCGGCGACAAGGGAACCTCCATCAACCTGATCTCCAAGGCGGTGCCGGAACTGCCGATCCCGGGGCTCAGTGCCATTCCGGTTGCCGGTCCTACGCTCGATGCGCTTTTCGGCCATAACTCGATCCTGTCCTGGCTTGCCGTGCTGTCGGTGATCGGCATCTGGTATTTCCTCTATCGCACGCCCTACGGGCTGTGGCTGCGCGGCGTCGGTGAATATCCGGCGGCGGCCGAAGCCGCCGGCATTTCGGTGATGGCGGTGAAGTTCTGGGCGCTCGTTGCCTCCGGCGCGCTTGCCGGCATTGGCGGGGCACAGCTTGCCATGTTCAACTATGTCGGCTTTACGCGTGACATGACGGCGGGGCGTGGCTTCATCGCGCTCGGCGCGGTTCTGCTCGGTGCACGCCATCCGGTGGGCGCGGCGCTTGCGGCGCTGTTTTTCGGCTTCTTCGAGGCGCTTTCGATCGTGATGCCGAACTTTTTCGCCTGGATCCCGGCGGAGATCATTCAGGCGATCCCCTTCGCCGTCACCATTGTCGCGCTTGTCCTCTTCTCCTATCGGGCCAATCGCGGGCGCAAGATGAAGACGCTGTCGGAAGCCTGACCGGGTGATAGCCGCACAGGTGCTGCGGGTGCTTGACAACCGGACGCTACCGGCCTTAATTGGCCGGCGTTAGGGGTTGCCGGCACCTGCCGCCCGCGCGTCGCTAAGACGTTGGTGAAGCCGGTCTGATTTCGTCTCCCATTTCGGATGTAACACCCGTTTTGGCGGCAATGCGGGCACTGGCTTTTCCCGGGTGTTCCTTTTGGAACCGAATATGACACGCGAAATCTCTCCGGATACGGGCAATCCGTATCTCACCGGTGCGCTTTGGCCGCTTTTTTTCAAAACGGCTGCACCGATTATTGTACTCATGCTGGTCAGCGGGCTTTTTACCGTCGTCGATGCCGTCTTTCTTGGTGTCTATGTCGGTGCTGATGCCTTGGCCGCCGTCACGCTCGTCTTTCCTGTTTTCATGGCGCTGAATGCCCTGTCCACGCTGGTCTCTTCCGGCATGGCCAGCATATTGGCGCGACGGCTTGGCTCGGGCGACAAGAAGGGTGCGCAGGCGGCGATGCAATCCGCGACATTTCTGGCCATTGCCATCTGCCTTGTGCTGATGCTGGTCTTCGCGCTCTCAGGTGCTTCGCTGATCAACTGGCTTTCGGCGGGTGATGCCGGTCTTGCACGGATGGGCATGATCTATATTGCCATCGTCATCTATGGCAGTCCTCTGACCTTTCTGATCGGCATTCAGGGTGATGCGCTGCGCTCCGAGGGGCTTGCCATGCTGATGGCGGTGATTGGTGTTGCGGTGACGCTTGCCAATATTGGTTTCAACTACATCTTCATTGTCCTGATGGGCTGGGGCGTGGCGGGGTCTGCCATCGGTACGCTTGCCGCGCAGGTGGCGGCGCTTGTCATTGCCGCAGCGCTCAGGCTTTCCGGTCGCACGCCGCTGAAATTATGGGCTATGACGGGACATAGCGGCTTTTCCGACTGGTGTGAAAACGTCAAGCTCGGCCTGCCGTCGTCTCTGACGCTGGCCGGTGTCAGTGTCACTTCCGGGGCGATGATCGTTGCCGAGCAGATCTGGGGCGGGGATCACTATGCCGCAACCATTGCTGCCTACGGCATCGTCACGCGGGTGATGACCTTCGCCTTTCTGCCGTTGATGGGGCTTAACCTCGCCTGTCAGTCGATCGTCGGCAACAATTTCGGCGCCAGCGCCTTTGGCCGCTCCGATCAGACGCTCAGGATCGGCCTTGTGGTTGGGCTGGTCTATGGTGTCGCCGTCGAGGCGATCCTGATGGCGATGCCGGGGCCGATCGCCCGGATATTCGTCACCGATCCGGCGACCATTGCCGAAATGGCGCGGATCACCCGGCTTCTGGTGATCACTTATGTGATCTATGCACCGATGATCATGCTGTCGGGTTATTTCCAGGCCATTGGCAATGCATTGGCGGCCGGTGCGCTCAGTCTGACACGGCCCTATCTCTTCGTGGTGCCGGGCATTTTTCTGCTGCCGCTTGCACTGGGGGAAACCGGGATCTGGCTTTCCGGCGCGGTCTCGGATCTTGCCATGCTCGGTGTCGCGGCAGTTGTGCTTGGCGCCAATCACCGGCGCACCGGTGCCGGTTTCGGCGTCATGATGGCGGGCCGGACGTCGTGATCGTGCCTGCGGCTTTTTCAAAGCCGCAGGCATCCAGTCCTCAGCCGTTGATGAAATGCAGCGACTGGTATCTGGCGCGCAATGCCCGTGTTTCGTCAGCCAGGCTTTCCGGCGCGTTGGACATAAGCACACGGGCGCTAAGTTCAGCGATTTCGCGGACATTGCTGCGGTTGACGCCGAAGCGCACCAGTTCCGGCGTGCCGATCCTGAGACCGTTATTGTCGCCGTCAACAGCGGCAATCGGCAGGCCGATGCCGCAGGCGAGAAAGCCGCCAAGCTCCAGCTTTTTCGAAGCCGTCTGGCCGCCGCCAAATCGGGCCGCTTCAATGGCGAACTGATGTGAGGCGGTTACGCCCCGTTCTGCTGCAAAAAGGGGTATTCCGGCCTCGGTCAACACCTCTGCGAAAGCCTGTGCCGTTGCGATCATCTCGTCAGCATAGGCCTGACCATGGTCGAGCCAGTCGGCCAGCGAAATGGCGAGTGCGGCCGTCTTGCCAGCGTCGAAATTGGCGGTCATGCCGGGAAAGGCGATGGCTTCCAGCCTCTCGGCAATCTCGGCATCATTGGTGACGATAAGCCCGCCCGCCGGACCACCAAGGCTTTTATAGGTGCTCATGGTCATGAAATGCGCGCCCTCTTCGAGCGGGTTTTTCCATGCCTTGCCGGCAATGATGCCGCATTGATGGGCTGCGTCAAACATCACCTTGGCGCCGATCTCATCGGCGATTGCCCGCACATCGGCAACGGGGTGTTCAAACAGGTTGAGGCTCTGGCCGACAGTAATCAGCGCCGGGCGGATTTCCCGCGCCATCCGTGCCAGCTGGTCGATATCGATGGAATAGCCTTTTGCGTCACTCGGCGCGGAAATGGTTTTCAGCCCGAACAGACCGGCGCATCCGGCGGCGTGATGGGTGACATGGCCGCCCACTTCCG
Source organism: Martelella alba (assembly GCF_006516955.1). GTDB lineage: Bacteria > Pseudomonadota > Alphaproteobacteria > Rhizobiales > Rhizobiaceae > Martelella > Martelella alba. Next base: position 339,662 of record NZ_VHLG01000002.1, on the reverse strand, counting down.
CATCCGGTGCAATGATGGTGTCGCCCGGAGCGCAGGTGGCCATGAAGCCATAGAGATTGGCGATAGCGCCGGAAGGAATGCGCAGTTCAGCATATTTTGCATCGAAAACCCGGGCCGCGAGATCGGCCGCGATCACTTCGATTTCCTCAATCGCCTGCAGTCCCATCTCATATTTGTCGCCGGCATAGCCAAGCGACGGCCGCGATCCCAGACCGGCCGAAAGCATAGTCTCGGCGCGCGGGTTCATCACATTGGTGGCCGGGTTGAGGTTGAAGCAGCGCTTCGTATGGATCTCGGCATTTTCGCGGGCAAGCGCCTCGATCCGGGCCACGCTATCAATCGGCGAAAGGCCGATGGTCGTCTTGAGAATGGCGTTGATGCGCTCGGCACTTTGTGCGGGCAGCCAGTCGCGGTCGGCAAGCATGAAAAATCCCCTTTTTCGTTTGATGCCAGTCTAGAAGCGCCGCATCCATTGACAAGCGAGATTAATTGAATTTTGGCTTAGAAAAACTAGGTCAAGGATTCGCGTCATGCCGGTTGCTCCACCCCGTCCCAAAGGTCCGCCGCTCAATGCGCTGCGCGCGTTTGAGGCCGCAGCACGGCTTGGCGGCTTCAGCGCGGCGGCCGAAGAGCTTTCGGTGACGCCAGCGGCGATATCGCAGCATATCAAGGCGCTGGAAGACTGGGCGGGTGCGGCTCTGTTCGAGCGACGCTCCAAGGGGGTCAGGCTGACGGCGCTTGGCCGCGAGGTTATCGGTGATTTCACCCGCGCCTTTGATGCGCTGGGCGGGGCCCAGCACCGGCTGCGGGAGACGGCAAAGCCGAAACGCCTTCAGGTCGTGGCACTTCCCTCGGTTGCCCAGCTTTATCTGGCGCCACGGCTTGCAGCGTTGAAGCAGGTCTTTCCCGGTGTGACGATATCGGTGACGGCGCTGGAGCGGCCGCCCAATCTGGCGCGTGAAATGTTCGATTTCAGCCTGTTTTTCCGTAGCGTCGATCCGGCCGCGGGACAGGTTGTTCTGGCGACAGACGCCATGACACCGGTCTGCGTGCCGGCGCTTGCCGAAAAGCTTGAGACGCCCGATGACCTGCTTGCCTTTCCGCTGATTTCCGACGCGCTGTGGAACCATGACTGGCAGGACTGGTTCTGTCAGGTTATGAAGTGTGAGACTTCCATTCCGGAAGGGCCGGTTTTCTCACTTTACAGCATGGCGCTCGAAGAGGCGCTCAGTGGTGGCGGTATTCTGATGGGCCACCGGTCACTGATTGACCGGCATCTGGATCAAGGCAGGCTTGTCGCACCTTTCCCGACCCTGACCCGCGCCTGTCAGCCGCTTGTACTTGAATGTGCGGGGCGTTTTGCCCTGCGGGACCGGGTTGTATCGGCTATCGGGCTTTTGCCCTTGGAAACAAAGGAGAAATACGCGCAAAAGTAGAGTTAAATCGATTGCTTGTTTCTCGCTCCAAATTGAATAATGTGAGCCTGACGCATTAATATATGACAATAGCATTTATTCGGAGATTTTGATGGCATCCTCTCTGCCCAATCTCGTAGACAAGATTGTGAATACAGGAACGCTGAAGGTCAAATGGGCCGACGGCAGCGAAACCACCCATGGTGATGGCACCGGCGAACGCGTCAGCGTCGAGGTTACAGACGCTGAAGCAGAAAAGCTTCTTGCTTCCGATCCGGCCCTGACGCTGGGTGAAATGTACATGCAGGGCCGTTTCAAGCTGCATGACGGCGATATCTATGACTTCCTGTCATTGGTCCGCAAAAACACACTGTCTACGGTTTTTTCACCGATGATGGCGGTCAAGCTTTTTTGGCGAATCGGTCTGGCACAGCTCCACACCCGACTGCCGGTCAATCACAACCGGAAGAACGTATCGCATCACTATGATCTGACGCCATCCCTCTTCAACCTCTTCCTTGATGAGGACTGGCAGTATTCCTGTGCCTATTTCGATCCGCCGGGCATTTCGCTCGATGAGGCGCAATTGGCCAAGAAGCGGCATATCGCAGGAAAACTGTGTCTTTCTGAAGGCCAGCGCGTGCTTGAGATTGGTTCGGGCTGGGGGGGGTTGAGCCTTTATCTGGCCGAAATGGCTGGCGTTGACATGACCGGTATCACGCTTTCGCATGAACAGCTGGCGATTTCGGCCAAACGGGCGGAAAAGCGCGGCCTGTCCGATCGGGTTCGTTTCGAGCTTCAGGATTACCGGACGATGAAGGCGAAACCCTTCGACCGCATTGTTTCGGTTGGCATGTTCGAGCATGTCGGAACCGGGCGCTACAATAACTTCTTCCGGAAGTGTTTCGAGCTTCTTGATGATGACGGCGTCATGGTTCTGCATTCGATCGGCCGTGATGTCGCCGGTCACAACATGACCAACCCCTTCATCGAGAAGTACATTTTCCCCGGTGGCTATATTCCGGCGCTGTCCGAGGTGCTGCCAGCGGTGGAAAAGGCCGGTCTTCTGGTGCGCGACACCGAAATCCTGCAGATGCATTACGCCTATACGCTGCGCAACTGGCGCAATCGCTTCGTTGCCCGCAAGGAAGAAGCGATCAAGCTCTATGACGAGCAATTCTTCCGCATGTGGGAGTTCTATCTCGCCGGTTCGGAAATGGCGTTTGAGTGGGACAAGATGTTCGTCTTCCAGCTGCAGCTGTCGAAAAGCCAGTTTGCGACGCCCAATAACCGGCGCTATATGTTCGAGGCTGAGGAGAAATTCCGTCAGAAGGAAGCCTCACGCGCGCCGCTCGAACCGCTCGAATTCTAAGCTTCTCGCCAGCCGCTTCCGGGAGGAAATGGCTGGCGCAAACAATCTGGTAAGGGACCGTGGACGATGATGGACCAAGTTCGCGAGGATGACGGGCGCGTATTCGATGCGCCGTCGGAAAATTTCGTCTACCGCCTTTTGCCGCGCTGGCTCTGGCCCTATGCCCAGCTTGCCCGATGGGACCGGCCGATCGGCTGGCAATTGCTGATGTGGCCCTGTTTCTGGTCGGCTGCACTTGCCGCCGATGTTTCGGCCAATGCCGGAGCATTCCGTCCAGGGCAGTTTATTGCCCATCTCATCCTGTTTTTCATCGGCTCGGTTGCCATGCGCGGCGCCGGCTGCACCTATAATGATCTCGTTGACCACAAGATCGACGGCAAGGTGGCGCGCACACGCTCCCGGCCGCTGCCTTCGGGGCGGGTGACCCGTTTTCAGGCCAAGCTGTTTATCGCGCTGCAGGCGCTGGCTGGGCTTTTAGTGCTGCTGTGTTTCAACGGCTTCACCATCGGTCTTGCAATCGTGTCGCTGGTGGTGGTGGCGATCTATCCCTTTGCCAAGCGCTTTACCGACTGGCCGCAGCTTTTCCTTGGCCTGGCCTTTTCGTGGGGCGCACTGGTGGGATGGGCGGCGGTGTTCGGATCGCTGTCTTTCGCGCCGGTCCTGCTTTATGTCGGCGCTGTCGCCTGGACGATCGGTTATGACACGATCTATGCCCATCAGGACAAGGAAGATGATGCGCTGATCGGCGTCCGGTCCACCGCGCGGCTTTTCGCGGAAAACACCAAGCCATGGCTTCTCGGCCTTTACGGGCTCACATTGGCGCTGACGGCTCTTGCCTTCGCGCTGGCCGGTGTTGGTGCTTTCGCCTGGTTCGGGCTGGTCATTGCCGCAGCGATGATGGCCTATCAGATCACCGTTCTCGATATTGACGATGGCGATCAATGCCTGCGGCTGTTCAAATTCAATTTCTATGTTGGCCTGGTGGTCTTTCTCGGCCTGACGATCGCAGCCCTTGTTGCCTAACCGGCGGCGATCGTCTTTGCTGTATATTTCATGCTGACGCCAAGCTTGCCGCCTTTCAGCCGCATCATGGTGCGGGGGCTTTTACGCGCCGGGATGGTGCCGGTATTCTCGGTGTCATTGGCGGGGCGGATTACATCCGCGCCATTGGCGAGCGGGCGGGCGATACCGTCTGCTTCCACCATCAGCATCGGAATATCGTAGAGCGACGACCAGTTCTGCCAGTCGGCGACGATATCGTTCAGATCATGGGTGACGAGCAGCGGGATGCACATTTCCGGATCGGAATGGTGCAATTCCAGTGTCACCGTGATCTTGCCTTCGCGGTGGGCAATGGCGCGGGCGGCGACCCCCTTGAAGGCCCGGCCGGGCAGTGCAATCGAGAAGGGGAGCTTGCTTGACGGCAGGTCGCGGCGAACCACGGCGCCGCGTTCGTCCAGCTTCACGCCTATGCGCGCCTCGGCCCCCTTGGCGGCATAGCTGAACTTCTGCGGAAAATGCTGCGGATCAACCCTGATCATGGCGTCTTCCGCGTCCCTCGTCCTCTCCGAATACGACATTTGATCACCCTTTGTAACGGACCCGTTCCGGGCCTTCTGTCATGACGCTTGCTGCGTCTGTCTGAGGGCGATCATAGGCGAGGTTCTTACCAACCGTCTTAACAGCTAGGGTTAAGAAAATCTGGCGCTTGGTAATGGTTATCAAAACCCGTTCCGGCAGGGTTTAGAAGGTGTGAACACGCAGGTGACCGGGTGTTAACCAAGGCCTTGGCGAAGCGCTCAGCCTTCGACCTTCAAAACCTTGTCCGGGTTCATGATGCCTTCCGGATCGAAGGCGCGCTTGATCCGGTGCATCAGATCCATTTCGATCTCCGGGCGGATTTCGGCGAGTTCGTCGCGCTTCAGCCGGCCGATGCCATGTTCGGCGGATATCGAGCCGCCATGGGCCAGCACGATGGCGTGGACGACCTTGTTGACTTCGCCCCAGCGCCCCATGAATTCAGCCTTGTCGGCGCCGACGGGCTGGGAAATGTTATAGTGGATATTGCCGTCACCAAGATGGCCGAAGGCGCAGATGCGCGCGCCCGGCACGGTCTTCATCACCGCCGCGTCGGCTTCATGCAGGAAGGCGGGAATGGCGGAGACGGGTACGGAGACATCATGCTTGATCGATCCGCCTTCCGGTTTCTGCGCATCTGACATGGCGTTGCGCATATGCCAGATCTGGTCGATCTCGGCTTGCGACTTGGCAATCACCGCATCTTCGATCACGCCTTTTTCAAAGGCTTCCTCCAGCACAGCTTCAACCATGGCGTCGGCGGATTGCTGGGTATCGGGTGTGGAAACGTCAATCAGCACATACCAGGGATGTTGTTCGGCCAGCGGATCGCGCACGCCTTCGGTATGTTTGACGGTGAAGCCGACCACCATGCGAGCCATGAATTCAAAGCCGGTCAGCGCCGATGCGCAGCGGCTGGTGGCGATATTGAACAGCGCCAGCGCGCTTTCCGGCGAAGATACGCCGGCAAGCGCCACCTGATGGCCGCGTGGACGAGGGAAGAGCTTCAGCACGGCCCCTGTAATGATGCCGAGCGTGCCTTCCGCGCCGATGAAGAGATCGCGCAGATCATAACCGGTATTGTCTTTCTTCAGCGAGCGCAGCCCGTTCCAGATTTCCCCGGTTGGCAGCACCACTTCAAGGCCGAGGCAGAGGGCGCGCATATTGCCATAGGAAAGAACCGCTGTACCGCCGGCATTGGTGGACAGATTGCCGCCGATGCGGCACGAGCCTTCCGAACCGAGCGAGAGCGGAAACAGCCGGTCATGTGCTTCCGCTGCTTTCTGCACATCGGCAAGAATGGTGCCGCCATCGCAGACGAGGAAGTTGCCCGACGGGACGATCTCGCGAATGCGGTTCATCCGCTCCAGTGACAGCACGATATCGGTCCCTGCCTCGCGCGGCACATGGCCGCCGACATGGCCGGTGCGGCCACCAGCTGGCACGACCGGCGTTTTTGTTTCGCTGGCAAGCTTCATGATCGCCGCGACTTCCTCGGTCGAACCGGGTTTCAGCACCAGAACCGTGCGGCCGCGATAAAGGCCGCGATTTTCGGTGATATAGGGCTCAAGATCAGCGGCATCGCTCAGCACATGGGCCTTGCCGACAATAGAGGTGAAACGCGCGATCAGGGCGGGTTCGGGCAGATGGTCGGTCAACGGGATCTCCTGTGCGTCAGGGGCGCGGGGCGGCGGCGCGCGAAAGCCTGTCATTGATCGCCTCGCCAATGCCCGTTTTCGGGATCGGCGAAAAGGCGATCCGCGAGGCCTTCTCCGCATCTGCCTGTTTCATGATGTCGTAAAGCCGCGCGGCGGCTTCTGCAAGGTCGCCGGCCGCGCTCAACTGGTGGATCCGTGCGGCATTGTCGATATCGGCAATCTCGGGATGGCCGAACAGGACAAGCGTCTCGCCCGGCAAAACGGATGTGGCATTGAGCCGGACCGGTGCATTGGGCGCGTAATGGGACGCCATCATCCCCGGTGCCTCGATAGCACCGAAACTTTCCTTCCGGGTAATGGCGATGCCAGTCAGCGTCTCAACGGCGTCAAGGTTGATGCCGCCAGGGCGAAGCAGGGTGATTTCACCATCCGCGATTTTCAAAATGGTCGATTCCACGCCGACATCGGCGGCACCATTATCGATCACCAGTGCGATCTTTTCGCCGAGATCGGCTGCCACATGGGGGGCTGTTGTCGGGCTGATCCGGCCGGATGTATTGGCCGAGGGGGCCGCAAGCGGCCGGTCAAAGGCTGCGATCAAACGGTTGGAGAACCCCATCGGCACGCGGATGCCAACGCTCGGCAGACCCGCAGTCGCCGCAGCGGCAATGCCGCTGTCAGCCTTCAGTGGCAGGATCAGTGTCAGCGGGCCGGGCCAGAAGGCTTTCGCCAGCTTCAGCGCGATCTCGTCAAAGACGGCATAGCGCATGGCCATGGCAAGATCGGCCATGTGGCAGATTAGCGGATTGAAGGCGGGGCGGCCCTTGGCCGCGTAGATTTTCGCGATGGCTTCAGCATTGGTGGCATCGGCCGCCAGCCCGTAAACCGTCTCTGTCGGAATGGCAACGAGCGCACCTTCGCTGAGTGTTTTAACACCGGCGGCAAGGGCTTCATCCAGATTTTGCCTGCAATCGATGATCTGCGCCATTTTCGCATTCCTTTCGATCTGTCCGTTTAGAACGGTGGACCATCAAGCGAAAGGAAATTCTTGGCCCCAGGGCAAGGAAAAGGCGGAAGAAGCAAGGCGCAGGATCGTCTCCTGCGCCGCCAGGCTGCTGACAAAGCCATTCGGATTGCCTGTTTGGGGTGGAATAGCCGCCCCCTCTGTCGTCATCCCCGTGCTCGTCACGGGGATCCAGGCTCTTCAGGGCATTGGATTATAAGAGTCTTTCGCCGCGCGGACGCGCGTCGGCTGGATGCCTGTGACAAGCACAGGCATGACATCAGTAAAAGGGGGCGAGGTTTGTCAGCAGTCTGAGGGCGCAGGATTGCCTCCTGCGCCCCGGATGGTTTTATTTGTTTATTGGACTGAGCCATTCGGCGGTCGAAAGCGTGATCGCACCGGCGCCGGCATCGCTGGTGACGACCGCTTCCACCTTGTCTGTATCAAACAGGTTCTGCGGAACCGGCGGCTCGCCATTGTTCCACTTGAAGGGGATCGGCGGTGCTTCGGTCGGGCCAAGAGGTGTGCCGGACACGCCGCTGTCACCCTGCCAGACGATCCACTGGGTACCGCTCGCGTCGGTAATGGTGGATTGCGGTGCTGGGATCAAATCATCATCGGCGCCGGCAAGCAGTTCCATTCTGGTGTTGAAAGCTTCGATCGCTCCGGTATAGGTCGGATCCTCGGGCTTGGACTGGTTGTTGCGCAGCGGCGTCTGGACGCCTTTGTAAATGCTGTTGCGCACCATGACCGCGCCGCTTTCCGTCGAGATCGAGCCATTGGTGTAAAGCTTCAGCTTGTAGGGATCGCCACCAAGCTTTGCCGCCTTGTCCGGGTTATCGGCCAGCAGCTTGTCGTACCAGGCCATGGTTTCACGCACATCCGCGGCATCGGCGACAAGATTATAGACCTGAACATCACCGGTTCTCAGCCGCGGCATGCGGTCTTGCAAATCCTTGTAATAATTGTGGGCGAGGGTGACGACGAAGCCGGGTTTTTCCTTCTTCGAGGATGAGCCGATCAGGTGGCCTTTCTTCACCGGCATCTCGACTTCCATGATCTGGTCCTCCGTCATGAAGGAGCGCAGGAAATCATAGAAGGGATAGGCAGCCCGGTTTGCCTCCAGCGCGTCGAACTGTTCCTTCATGAAATCCGGATTGCCGCTGCCGGGCAGGATCTTGGTCCAGGAAATGGTGATACCGTTCTGTGCCTGGGTGTCGGGGCCATTGTCGGCCGGGTTGGAGGCGCCGCGCTTGATGTCGACGATCCCGTCATAGGCCTTGTAAAAGGTGCAGTGATCAATCCAGACCGCGCCGACCGCGCTTTTCTTGGAATTGCCGATGGTGATGTAATCCCAGTCATTTTCATCGTAATCACCGGCGGTTTTCTCATCCCATTCCCACATTTCGTCAAAGGTGAGATTGCGGATGATCAGGTTCTGTCCGTCATCAATGTTGAAGCCGGCATGTCGGATGGTCGCGCCGTTTTTTGAATAGATTGTCAATCCGTCAAAGCCGGTGATATTGATTTTGGAAACGCCGGTTTTCTTCAGCACAGCGCTGGTGAGTGCCGGATTATGCGCCGTGAAGAACGGATATTTTGCCGCTGTGGCATCGCCGCCAGCCTCGATATAGCCGAGATCAAGATCTGCGGTGATCTCGATGACGCGATAGGGTTCGTTGTCGGTATCGGATATGCTGGCAAGGGCGTTGAGAAATTCGTCTGCCGTCGCGACCTTGATATAGCGCGGATCATCCTCCGAATAGACCCCGCCACCGGTGACGCCAGCGACAGCGGCATAGCCTTCAATATTAAACAGCGATGGGTCGGATGGTGTGGCGCCTGCGGCAAGCGCCGTTACGGCGAAGCCTGCAGAAAGCAGCACAAAGGCTGCGGACGCCGTCAGCCGTGCGACGGTCCGCTGCGAAAAACGTGACATGAAGAGACCTCCCAAAAGTCTTCAAAAATTTCAACTTGCAGAAACTAATATGCAAGTATGCAGGAATGATAAGCCAGAAATTTGCCGTTGCAACAGGGAATTTGGCGCGAATGATGTGAAATATTTATAAGAACTGGCAAAGGCCAGGTGACAACAGGATGCGTCCATAGGTGTCGTGAACGTAAGAGTGCGCCTATCGGGCGCATTTCTCCTGCGGCCGGTTTTTCAGCGTGAATGACAGCGTGTCGTCATTCACGAAAGTCATGTCGTAGATGAGATGCAGGCCGCAACCGGGCGGTGTTTTAATGATCACAATTGCTTTCATTTCATCGCGCGAGGCCGCCATGACCATACGCCAGCAGATGCTTGAAGGGCTGAAGACCCGCAAGGACGGCTTCACCCTTGCCAGATCCTTCTATACCGACCCGGATTTTTTCCGCGTTGATATGGAGGAATTCTATTATCGCGACTGGCTGTTTGTCGGCCATGATTGCGAGTTGCCTAAGCCCGGCAATTATCTCACCCTCCAGGTGGGTGAATATGCTGTGATCCTGACCCGCGGGCGTGATCAGCAGATCCGGGCGCTGCATAATTCCTGTCGGCATCGTGGCTCACGGGTCTGCACCACGGAAAAGGGAACGTCTGCGAAGCTGGTCTGTCCCTATCACCAATGGACCTATGATCTCGACGGCACCTTGCAATTTGTCCGTCACATGGGCGACGATTTCGACAAGGCGAAATTCGGGCTGAAGCCGATCCATTGCGAGACGATTGCAGGTTATGTCTTTATCTGCCTTGCGGATGAGGCGCCCGATATCGCGCCCTTGCGCGCCGCGATCGGCCCCTATATGGCACCGCATCGCATTGCCGAGGCCAAGGTCGCCTTCAAATCGACGATCGTGGAGAAGGGCAACTGGAAGCTCGTCTGGGAAAATAACCGCGAATGCTATCACTGCTCGGCCAATCATCCCGAGCTTTGCCGCACCTATCCAGAGGCGTCCTCGGTTACGGGCGTTCAAGGCATGATGGATGACCCTGAAATTCTCGCTCATTGGGCGCATTGCGAGGCGGGCGGCCTGCCGTCCCGTTTCGATATGGGGGTTGACGGGCAATATCGTGTCGCCCGCATGCCGCTGATCCAAGGGGCGGAAAGCTATACGATGAGCGGAATGCCAGCCGTGAAGAAACTGCTGTCGCCGGATGTAACGACGCGCAATATCGGCACACTTCTGCTGTTCCACTATCCAACGACCTGGAACCATTTCCTGATCGATCACACGATCTCCTTCCGCGTTTTGCCGCTTGGGCCGGAGGAGACCGAGGTGACCACAACCTGGCTGGTCAACAAGGATGCCATCGAGGGCATTGACTATGACCTTGCCGAGCTGACCCATGTCTGGGTCGAGACCAATGATCAGGATCGCCGGATCGTTGAGGAAAATGCCCGCGGCATCCGTTCGCCGGCCTATGAGCCCGGGCCATACAGTCAAGAAGATGAAGGCGGCGTGATGCAGTTTGTCGAATGGTATGCCAACACGCTTGCGCGCCGGCTTTCCGGCCCGGCGCAGCCGCTTTCCGTCGTTGCCTGAGAAAACCGAGAAGTCCCGGAAGCTGAGAATTCATGGTCAAGAATCCACTGTTCAAGCATATTGATGAAATGGTGCCCTGGAATGCCCGCGAGCATATGCTTGAATGCGTGGCCTGGACGCCGGAAGCCCCGGATGTAATGACCTTCACCTTCCGGGCGGAGGCCAAGAATATCTGGTTTCGCTATCTGCCAGGGCAATTCATCACGCTGGAACTGCCAGTCGGGCCGGAGCCGGTGCTGCGCACCTATACGATCTCGTCTTCGCCGTCGCGGCCGTTCACCATTGCGGTCACGGTCAAGATGCAGGCTGACAGTATCGGTACGCGCTGGATGTTCGAACATCTTCAACCCGGCATGAAGCTCAAGGCTATCGGGCCGCTTGGCGATTTTTCCTATGTGCGTCACCCGGCCGACAAATATCTGTTCATCTCCGCTGGCTCGGGCATTACCCCGATGATGTCGATGACACGCGATCTCGGTGACCGCGATCCCGATGCCGATATCGCTTTTATCCATTGCGCCCGCTCACCCAATGACATCATTTTCCGCTGGGAACTGGAATATAAGGCGCGTTACATGCCTTTCTTTAATCTCGGCTTCATCGTTACCGAACTGGAACGGACCCAGCTCTGGTCCGGGCTGAAGGGCTGGATCGACAAGGCCAAGATTGCGCTTCTTGTGCCGGATTTTCTTGACCGCAAGGTGTTTTGCTGCGGGCCGGAACCTTTCATGGCGACGGTCAGGGAATCGCTTGCCGGCTCGGGTTTTCCCATGGCCGACAGCTATTTCGAGGAGAGCTTCAAGCCGGACAAGCCAGCGCCGATGGTGGTCGTCGGCGACAGCGGCGAGGAGGATGCGCGTCTTTCCGTGTCCTTCACCGAAACCGGCCAGACCGTTGAGGCTGAGCCCGGCTTCACGCTTTTGCAAACCGCGCGATCGGCGGGCATTCGTATTCCTTCGGCCTGCGAAAGCGGCATTTGCGGCACCTGCCGGGTCAAATGCCTCTCCGGCAAGGTCGATATGCAGCATAATGGCGGCATTCTCGACGAAGAGATTGATGAGGGCTATGTGCTCGCCTGCTGTTCACGCCCGCTGAGCGATGTTTCTGTAGAGGTCTGAACCTGTCCCCTGTCACGTCCGTATCGGAATACGCTGCAGCGCAGCAGGGTGATTGACATTTTTGCAAAATAGTTTAGAATAATTCTAAACTAAAGAATGCAAGTTTTACAGGTTCTAGATGTCTCCCTCGTTTTTTCCCGGCGCCAAGCGCTCATTTGAAAGTCTGTCCGAGCAGGAAGTGCTGGCGCTTGCCATTTCCTCCGAGGAAGACGATGCCCGTATCTACCAGGCCTATGCCAGCCGGCTTAAGGCTGACTTTCCGCAATCGGCCAAGGTGTTTGAAGACATGGCGGCGGTGGAGAACCGGCATCGCCAGGTGCTGATCGATATGCACAAGCGCCGTTTCGGGGACTATATTCCGCTGATCCGGCGTGGCCATGTTCGCGGCTTTTATGATCGCAGGCCCGACTGGCTGATGGGTACACTGTCGCTGGAGAAGATCCGCAACGCAACCATTGACATGGAGGCGCAGTCGGAACGCTTTTACCGGGCGGCCGCACAGCGCGTCTGCGATGCCGATACGCGCAAGCTCCTTGGAGATCTGGCTGCAGCGGAAGCGGGACATGGCGCGATTGCGCGTGAACTTGCCGACAAGCACACGCCGACCGAGGTTCTGGAAGAGGAAGATTCCCATGCCAATCGCCAGTTCATTCTAACCTTCGTGCAGCCCGGTCTGGCCGGTTTGATGGATGGTTCGGTATCGACGCTTGCGCCGATTTTTGCCGCCGCCTTTGCCACGCAGGATACCTGGCAGACCTTTCTGATCGGGCTTTCGGCTGCTGTCGGTGCCGGTATCTCCATGGGCTTCACCGAAGCTGCCCATGATGATGGCAAGCTGTCTGGCCGCGGCTCGCCGGTCAAACGCGGCCTTGCTTCCGGCATCATGACGGCTGTTGGTGGTCTTGGCCATGCGTTGCCCTATCTCATTCCCGACTTCTGGATTGCTACCGCCGTCGCCATTGTCGTGGTATTCTGCGAGCTATGGGCCATTGCATTCATTCAGAACCGCTATATGGAAACGCCCTTTCTGCGTGCTGCATTCCAGGTTGTTCTGGGCGGCGGGCTGGTGCTGGCAGCCGGCATTCTGATCGGCGGCGGCTGAATTTTTCGCACCGGACGATCCTTCTGCAGCCGAGCCTTTCCGAGAAACAGGCCATGGCAGCCCGGCTCACCCTATGCAGTTTTAAGTTCTGTCCGACGGGTTGCACTTCATCTACTTGTGGCGATGCCCTTTTAACCTGTATCCTGTCTGAGTATTGTTCGGGGTTGGGCGGGCGAGTGCCAAATGGAAACTAACAATATGGCCGGACGGACTGATGAACTGCGGCTGCGCAAGCATTCGCATGTCTTGTTTGGCGTTTTGGCGTTCGTTACGATTGTTGTTGCAGCCATATTGTTCGGCGTTTGGGCCGGGAAAAGCCGCGTTGATGATCAGCGTGCCACAATAGCAAGCGCTTTGGCGCATATCAGGGATGACCTGCTTAGGGATTTTGCCGGTGTTGCGGCGTTACAGCACGGTATCGGCAATGTCATTGCCGAGCAGAGAGGTGCGGTGTCTGAGATTGCCTTTGACCGGCTGGTGGAAGATTTTCTCATTCGCAATGAAAATGTCGCCGCCGCTGCCATTCTTGACAGCAATGGTATTCGCTTCAGCCATGGTTATAACCGGGCCGCCCTCGACTGGCTGTATCACGGAGCGGCCTGGCAGGATCCTGCCGAATTGGTGAACAGGCGTGCGGCGGTGAGCCTTGTGACCGCCGATCCCAAGGAAGATGGCGGATATTTTATCGGTTTGCTACAACCCTTGCCGCCCTCAGGGCAAGGCGACACTGTCAATCCCGGGCGGCGGAGCCTGGTCGTTGTGATCAATATTGCCGCTCTTTTTGCCAGCACTGTATCAGAGGCTTCCCAGTTTGGTGTCGTGTGCGCCATTGTCGACAGGGACGGGCATGTGGCTCTTGGCGCGCCTGCGGTCGGGGCCATTGAGGCTGGCAGGGCGGATCAGCTGGTCACATTGCCTGTTGATGCCTACTGGCCAGGGCCGACTGAACTGCGCCTGCTGCCGGCGGACTGGGTATTGGCCGGTATGCCCAAATCGGGCTGGGGTTTCAGTCTTTCGCAGAGGATCGGCATCTATGTTCTGACGGGTCTTTCAGGGCTCTGCGCCTTTTCCGTGGTTCTGTTGGCGCTTTATTTTTCCTGGACGCGCGGCAAGAGCAATGATCAGCTGAAGGTCAGTACGACGGCCTTGAGCAGTCGCGACCGCCGGCTTGCCTATCTGGCCGAACATGACGAGGCCACCGGGCTGAGAAACTATCGCTATCTGGAGATGTGGCGCCGGGGACAGGTGGGCAGGCCAGGACCGTTTTCCGTAATGCTGATCGACATTCACCGCTTCAAGAATGTCAATCTGACCCATGGGCCGGATGTCGGTAACCGGGTGCTGGCCACGATCGGAGCCCGCCTGCGCGAGGTGCTCGATGCAAGCTCGATCGCGGTGCGGATCGGCGGCGACAAGTTCATCATCATCTTCGCAGAGGCCATTCTGGAGGACAAAAAGCCGGCAATGCTGCAAGAAGTGGTTGATGCTGTTGAAATGCCGGTGGCGATTGATGATCACACGATCCGGCTCGGGACAGTCATCGGCATAGCGGTGGGGGCTATTGGCGACGAAGACAGGACGGAAATGCTGGGAAGAGCCGATATCGCGCTCACGGCGGCGTCAGAAACCGGGCGTGGCAGTGTTTGCTTCTTTGATGAGACGATGCGCAGGCGCTCGGCCGATATTCGCCAGATCGCTGATGATATTGTCAGCGCCATCGAGGATGATCAGCTCGTGGTGTTTTTCCAGCCGCAGCTTCGCGCCATCACCCATGCGGTGACCGGGGCCGAGGCGCTGGTCCGCTGGCAGCATCCGACACGTGGCATTCTGACGCCGGACAGCTTCATGCCGGCTGCTGAAATGATGAACTTGACGAGCCGGATCGATGCCATCGTCCTGAGAAAAACGCTTGAGCACCTCAAGGCCTGGGACGGTGCCGGGCTTTTCCTGCCGCGTCTTTCCGTCAACGTATCGGGCCCGAGGCTTGCCTCGCCCGATCTGATGGAGGATCTTGATGGACTGGATCTGCCCCCCGGTCGCCTGGCCTTCGAAGTGCTCGAAAGCGTTTATCTGGACGATGGCAATGCGGCGATGGTGAACAATCTTGCAGCTTTGCGCGCACGCGGCATTGAGATCGAAGTGGATGATTTCGGTACCGGCTTCGCCTCGATCATCTCGCTGTTGCGGTTGCGTCCGTCGCGGTTGAAAATCGACCGTCAGCTGATTTCGCCGATCATTGCAGACGAAGCGCAGCGACAGGTGATCGCAGCGATCGTCGACATTGCCCGGGCGCGCAATGTCGGGCTCGTGGCTGAAGGTGTCGAGACCCGGCGTCATGCCGAAATCCTTGAGGCGATCGGCGTTGAGACATTGCAGGGCTATGCCTTTTCAAGGCCGGTCCCGGCGGAAGATTTCGCCCGCTATCTGGCAAAACAGGGCGTGGAGCCTGTTTCAGGTTGATGTCAGCCAAAGCTGCGGGTCGGACGGTCCATCACCTGCCGGCCAAGCAGGCTGGCTGTCAGATCGCACAAAAGCGTCGCCGTGCGGCCGCGCTCGTCAAGAAAGGGATTGAGCTCAACGAGATCAAGGCTGGTGACCAGGCCGCAGTCATGCAGCAGTTCCATGACAAGATGGGCCTCACGAAAGGTGGCGCCGCCCGGTACCGTCGTGCCAACCGCAGGTGCGATCTGCGGGTCGAGAAAGTCGACATCAAGGCTGACATGCAGCATGCCATCGGCAGCGGCCACCTTGTCGAGAAAGGCCGATAGCAGCACGGCGATGCCGTTTTCATCAATGGCGCGCATGTCGTTTACCGTGACGCCGTTTTGCCGCAGGGCGCTGCGTTCGGCAGGATCAACGCTGCGAATGCCGATCATGCAGATATTTCGCGGATCAACGGGGGCCGTGAGATCGGGATAGATCCCGGAAAAG
This sequence comes from Martelella alba, assembly GCF_006516955.1. GTDB lineage: Bacteria > Pseudomonadota > Alphaproteobacteria > Rhizobiales > Rhizobiaceae > Martelella > Martelella alba. The sequence continues at coordinate 323,957 of NZ_VHLG01000002.1, read as the reverse complement.
CCTGAAAGGCCTGAGAAATAGGCAACCGGGGTGCCGTGCAGATTGCCGCTCTCGGTTGTTGCCAGCGTGTGAAAATCGGGATGCGCATCCAGCCAGAGCACAAAGAGCGGGCGGCCGCGCTCCTTTGCGCGGCGGGCAACGCCGGCGACACTGCCTGCGGAGAGAATATGATCACCACCCATGAAAATCGGCAGGCCTGCTTCACTGATTTCATAGGCGCGTGCAACGATCGCATCGAGCCAGGCAACATTTTCGCCAAGCATTTTCAAGGCTGGATTGTCATGGGTGAGGGGTCTTTGCGGCGCGGGAGAAAGATTGCCGAAATCGCGAACCTCGTGGCCAAGCGCTGCAATCGCTTCGGCAAGGCCGGCCGTGCGCAGCGCACTTGGGCCCATCTCGCATCCCTTGCGCCCGGCGCCGCTTTGCACCGGTAATCCCAGCAATCGACATTCCATCAACACTCTCCCATTTGCATGATGCGCACCGCATCCAGCACCAGATTGCGCGCAGCATAGCGCTGCGGTCACGAAAAACGTAGATAGAGGTGCAGAAAAAAGATCGAAGGAAAGTGGTGCCCAGACGCGGATTCGAACCACGGACACGCGGATTTTCAATCCGCTGCTCTACCAACTGAGCTATCTGGGCATGACCTGCAAATCAGTTTTGCCGGTCCTCTCGGAGCAGCGTGGCGCCCCTTGAGTGAGCGCGTTTATAGCAGTTTGTTTTTTCAAGTCCAGCGTCAAATGATGCTTTTTTTAAGAAAAATGTTGTCTGTGGATGGCTGCAAGGTCGGGGAAACAGCCCGCTGCTCAGTTGAGCTCCGTCACAACCTCAAGCTCGGCCAGCGTGTCGAAAAACTGGCCGAAAGCCGGGTTGTTCAGACGGTAATAAACAAAGCGGCCGTCGCGTTCGGTGGAAACAAGGCCGCTGCGGCGCAGGGTCGCCAATTGTTGGGATAATTGTGCCTGGGCAAGGCCGGTTCGATGACACAATTCCGTGACGGAACATTCCTCCCCGCGCAGCGCTTCGAGTATGGCAAGCCGATGTGCATGAGCCAGCGTCTTGATCAGGCTGGAAATCCGCGTGATATCTTCAGTCGAGAGAAGTGGAGCACTCGGCCCCCTATTTTGATGCGCAACCATATTTTTCCCCTGCATCTGGGCCATGCAAGCGCTGTCATTTGTTTGTATGGCTTAGTTTCAGCTTAACAAATGACACGCGCTTGCCAAGTCGGTCAGCAGGCTTATGGTTCGTTTAAGTGAACTTACCAGAAAAAGTCTGCCCTTACAGGTCGATCACCAGATGCGGCGCCCCGTCGGAGGTGCGTGCCGTGCTGATCCTGCTTTTCCGGTCGATCGTTGCACTGATCCGCCGGCGCGGGAAAGAGAAGCTGTCGAAGGAGACAACATCAATCGGCTTGTCAAAAGCGATCGTTAGCTTGAGCGAGGCGTCGCCCAGCGTTTGCAGGGCGATGATCTTTCCCGAAAACGGATTGCCAAGATAGCGCCCCGTCACGGCGCTGCCGAGGCCCAATGTGGTCGCACTATCCGTCCTGGCGCCTTCTGTCTCACCATCGAACCTGGTGGAAAGAGCCTGGAGCGTGTTCCAGTCACGATAGCCGTGCTGGGCGGCAATCAGCTCAAGCGCGAAGCTGTGGGAAATGGTGTGTTCCTGGGCCTGCAGGGCCTGGCGCAGGCGGCGTGCCTGCCTTTTGAGGTCTTCACATGAAGGAAGGTGGCTTGCGCCATTTGCGGTGTTCATAGGCTGTCTTTCGTCAATGCGTGCAAAAAAACTGCATGGGCTCCGCATTGCCAGCCCGTCACGCCGAAAAAGCCATGATGGGAAAATCGGAAGTCTTCACCTTGTCCTGTTGCCAGGCTGCGGAGGGCAGGCGCTTCCAGCCGCCCTTCTGATAAACCAATCGCGCCGAAAATGGAAGCGGCGATGCGCCGCCTCCAATTGCTGTTCGTCAGTGAAGGCTTGCAGGATCTGATTTCTTGTTGATCTGTTCGAGCGCCATCTTGAGGATGTAGACGAGCGCTTCGTCATTGATTTCTTCTGCATCCCAAAGGGCAAGCCGGACCCAGCCGCGAATGGCGGCAAGCTTGTTCTGGTCAGTTGCGAGTTTTGTTGTGTCCTGCATAATGCCTCCGTCTATAGGCCGGTCAGGCGGCCGAAGCCATCAGTGCCCTGCCGGGTTGCGGCGCTGAGGCATTGGTAAAAAGGGAATGATTGACGCCGAGTTTGGCGCGCATGCGCTCCATGACCTCGTCGGAAACCTCGAAGGCACCGCAGCAAACCGGGTGGCGACCGTAACCATCGGCACGGCCCAGCTCGTCGACCTCGACGCCAGAGCGCCTGTAAACCCGCTTCATATGCGGCTCGTAGTTCGAGATCATCGTATGGATGCCGTGGTCGAGGGCGCATTCGCAAAGCGCAAGCAGCAACAGGCTGAAGGCATAGCCCGGGCTCATGTCGTCATGGTCGCGTTGAACGGCTTCGTCGTCAAGGCACATGCGTGTCCCTTCCCAGATGCCGGGGGCAACAAGGTCGATCGAACCCGGGAATGTGCTGCGGAAAACATCATAAAGCAGCGTCGGTCCCGTGGTCGGCATCAGCCGCATGCCGCCGTAAAGCGTCTTGCGGTCATCGCTGCACCACAGAAGGTAAACCGGGTTCATCCGGTCATAGGCATCGGCTTCACGCTCGTCGCTAACCTGAACATCCCAGCCGAGCTGATCGGCAAAGGTCTTCTTTCGCAGGCGCAGGAACTGGTCGACGAGATCTGCGTATTGCTGCTGCTGAAACTCCTGAACTGTTACAAACATTGCCTTCTCCTGTAAGGATTTCGTTGTGAGAATGAAGGCGCTCTATGGATTTGAAAATTGCCACAATTGAACGAGCACCCCTGTACGCGTACATTTGTACGGGGTTTTACGTGTAATTCAGATAGGCTTGCTGCATTGCGGCGATAAAAATGCGCGTTTTACGCGACCGTCCGCAACGCCTGATGTATAGGCGTGTCAGCGCGATCAACCGCCCGCTGATGACGGGCGGCTGTTACAGTACACGCTTAAGGAGAGGGTTAAGGGTTGATCAGCCGGAGGCGGATCGCCTTGGCGACGGCCTGGGAAATGGTGGCGCAATCAAGCTTGTAACGGGCAGAGCGCATATAGGAGCGGACCGTATGGTCGGAGATGCCGATGATCTTGGCGATCTCGCGGAATTCCTTGCCCTGGGAAATCCAGTAGAGCGTTTCAATTTCGCGCGGGCTCAGGCCGGGTGCGGGATCACTCTCGCCATAAAGTTCGCGGATCGCTTTCTTATGGATGGCGTGGGAGACCTCCATCCAGCTTTTCTTGTGGCGGGCGACGCGCTGGGGCCAGCCGGTCTCGCCAAAACGGGCATTGACGGACAGAAGCGCGCGCCGTCCTGCCTTGTCGGTGATCGGGATCGAATAACCCTCATCGGACAGACCATGGGCAAGGAAATCTGCCATCACGGCGCGGGAGCCGGCTGTTTCCTCAAGATCTGACCAGATGAAAGGCAGTGCACGGCGCAGCCCGTCGCGCACGACCGGATCGTGATTGACATAACCGCGGACGAGATAGCGGGACACCCATTCGGCGGGATAGGTTGTGCGCACAAAAGGAGCGTCGACATTCATGTCAGCTGGGACGGTCTGGGCATGGTGATAGGTGACATGACCGAGATTATAAAGGTCACGCAGCACGCGAATGGCAGCGTCAACATCGGCCGCCCTGTCAATCGCGTCAAAGACGCTTTCCTCATCCGGTTCCGTCATCGGACTGTCGCCGGACATGCCCAACTCCTTTGAATATGTGTGCACACCGTCGCGCAAGCAGTAGAGTGTAGAATTTCCAGTCAACAATGGCACACCCGCCTTACGGCCTTAATCCTAACCTTGACGTTTGCCGGTGTTCACCGGCAACAGTTCTTTCGTTCAAAAACTGGTTCACGCTTGCCTTTCATCCTGCCGAATTTGTTGCGCAGCAACAATGGGAAGGTCGCTGAACCCTGAAAACCCTGCCTTGCTGTGAGGAGCGGCTCGGGCTCCTGTCCTACTATCGCGAGGCAATGTTACCGTTATCTAAACGTATTTTAGGGTAATTGCACGTAAATTTGATGTGTTTGCAAAAGCTCACGGAAGCGAAATGAAGTGCTGCCATTGGGGGTTGTGCCGTCGATGCGCTAGCAGATTGTTGATTGGGAATTGCCAATCAGCCTCGACATGCTAACGTTAGCTCATGGGGAACGAGAGCTAAATGACGACGACAGACACACCGACCAGAACCACTGTGATCCCGCGTCGCTTGCGCGAGGGGATCAGACTCCACCTTGAAAGCATCTATCCCGAACGGGATTCCAGGGCGCTGACCCGGCAGGTGCTGGAAGCTTTCTGGGATGAAAATTCCGCACCGCGAAAAAGAGGTCGCGTTGCCGGAAACAGCATGTGGAGCGCTGAAAATGCCTATGTCATTACCTATGGCAATTCGCTGATCGATGGTGAGCACAAGCCGCTGGCGTTGCTGCATCATTTTCTGACGGAGAACCTGAAGGGGGTGATCCGTGGCGTTCATATCCTGCCCTATTTTCCGTATACGTCCGATGACGGCTTTGCCATTACCGATTATCGTGTTGTCGACAGTGGTCTTGGCGGCTGGGAGGATATCGAGCGCATCGGTCGCGAATTCCGGCTGATGTCGGATCTGGTGCTCAATCACTGTTCCAGCCAGAGCCCGTGGTTTTCGGAATTTCGCATGGGCCACGAGCCCTACAAGGATTTTTTCTTCACAGCTTCACCGGATGATGACCTTTCCCAGGTGGTCAGGCCGCGCGCGCATCCGCTTCTCAGGCAGGTGGAGACAGCCGATGGCGAGCGCTATGTCTGGTGCACCTTCAGTCACGATCAGGTAGATTTCGATTTTTCCAATCCAGACGTGCTGCTGGAATTTTTCCGGATCATGCGGTTCCATATCAATCGCGGTGTCCGCACCATAAGGCTGGATGCCTGCGCCTTCATGTGGAAGGAGGTTGGCACCTCCTGCATTCACCTGCCGCAGACACACGAGATCATCCGGCTGATGCGGTTGCTGGCCGATTTCAGTGAGGAAAGCATTGTTCTCATCACCGAGACCAATGTGCCGAATGTCGAAAACTTGAGCTATTTCGGCAATCGCAATGAAGCGCATATGATCTATAATTTCTCACTGCCGCCACTGATCGTGCATGCGCTTTTGAACGGAACATCGCAATTCCTCAATGCCTGGCAGATGGCGATGCCGCCGGCGCAGATGGGCTGCGCCTATTTCAACTTCACCGCATCGCATGACGGGATCGGGCTCAGACCAGCGGAGAGCCTTCTGTCCGATGAGGCGATTACCGGAATGGTGGAGACGGTTGAACGTTTTGGCGGGCGCGTGTCCATGCGCCAGCTTTCCGACGGTTCTGTCCGGCCCTATGAAATGAACGTCTCGCTGTTTGATGCGCTGAAGGGCACGATCAAGGGCGAGGATGACTTCAACATTGAGCGGTTCCTGTGCTCGCAGACGATTGCCATGGCGCTGGAAGGCATTCCCGCCTTTTACATCCACTCGCTGCTGGCGACGAGTAACGATATCACCGGCGTTGAGAAATCCGGTCATAACCGGGCCATCAACCGGCATCGCTGGAACTACGCCGCACTTGAGCATGCGCTGGCTGATGAGACGACCCAGCATGCCAGGGTCTTCAATGCCATGCGGCGGCTGATCGGCATCAGGATCCAGCAACCGGCCTTCCACCCCAATGCAACGCAGTTCACCCTGCATCTGGGCGAGAAGCTGTTCGGCTTCTGGCGTCAGAGCGTTGACCGGTCGCAGAGCATTTTCGCAATCAACAATGTCTCGGATGAAGCGATCGAAATTCCGGCCATGTCGCTGAATTTGATCGGTGGGGAGAACTGGGTTGATCTGATTACCGGCGAGACAATCGGACAAGGCAATCAAAAGATCAGTTTTGCGCCCTATCAGTGCCGCTGGATTTCAAATCGGATTTGAATGCCATCGCGATATTGGCTGTTTTGAAAAGGGGGCGCGGTTTTGCTGCGCCCCCCAGACTGCTGACAAACCCTGTCCCCTTCTCTAACGTCATGCCTGTGCTTGTCACAGGCATCCAGCCGACGCGCGTCCGCGCGGCGAAAGAACCTGCTTATTCAAATTCTTAAGAATATGGATCCCCGTGACAAGCACGGGGATGACGACGGAGGCGATGGCTACTTCACCCCAAACAGACAAGCTGAATGACTTTGTCAGCAGCCAGGGGGGCGCGGTTTTGCTGCGCCCCCTTTTTGTTATGCGGGCGTTGATCAACAAACCCGCTTTCGATTTTGCGCGCAAGCATATGATCGGATAACAGAGCGTGCCATTGGCAATTGACAAATTCGTGAATTCGTATATACGAATAACTGTAAATATGGATGGTGAAACTGAGTTTCCGTCCTGAAGGAGACCTTTCTTGCGCGAAACGCTTCCCTTTACGCCGGACCTTTCCGAGACAGCTGAGGTTGAGCCGTTTTTTGATTCGGCCACCAACACGGTGACCTATGTGGTCGCCGATCCGCGGACCAGCGCCTGCGCCGTGATCGACAGTGTGCTCGACATAGACTATGCCGCTGGCCGGATTTCAAGCGACAGCGCCGACCGGGTCATTGCCTTCGTTCGTGCGAAGGGGCTCAAGGTTGAATGGATTATCGAGACCCATGTCCATGCCGACCACCTTTCGGCAGCGCCCTATCTTCAGGATCAGCTTGGCGGCAAGCTTGGCATCGGTGCGCGGATCATTGAGGTGCAGGACGTATTCGGCAAGATTTTCAACGAGGGTACTGAGTTTCAGCGCGATGGTTCGCAGTTTGACCGGCTGTTTGAAGATGGTGACAGCTACGCCATCGGCAGCCTGACAGCTCATGTGATGCACACGCCGGGGCATACACCGGCCTGCATGACGCATGTCATCGGCAATGCTGCCTTTGTTGGTGACACGCTGTTCATGCCGGATGGCGGCTCGGCGCGGGCTGATTTTCCCGGTGGCGATGCGCGTGCGCTCTATCACTCGATCATGCGCGTCCTGTCCCTGCCCGATGAGGTCCGCCTGTTTATATGCCATGACTATGGACCGAATGGCCGGGCGATCGCCTGGGAAACCACCGTTGGGGAAGAGCGGCGAGCCAATATTCATGTGGGCGAGGGGAGCAATGAAGAGGCCTTTGTGGCGCTGCGCGAGGCGCGCGATAAAACGCTGGCCATGCCACGGCTGATCCTACCCTCGCTGCAGGTCAATATGCGCGCCGGACAGGTGCCGAAAGACAAGGATGGAAGGCCAATGCTCAAGGTGCCGCTCAACGCATTCTGAGGCATGGCAAAACGCCGCCGGATGCGGCACAGGAGTGAAGAAATGCATGCACGTCCCGTCACCCATAATTATCATGTCACAGGCCAGTTGAAGCCAGCTGACATGGCAGACGTTGCCAAGGCCGGCTATGAGGCCGTGATCTGCATGCGGCCAGACGGCGAAGGCTTTTTTCAGCCGAAATTCGCCGATGTCGAGACCGCTGCCAGATCCGCAGGGCTGAAGGTTTTCTATCTGCCTGTTGGCGGTACCTCTTCGCCTATTACCCAGGCGCCCAAGCTTAAGGCGATCCTGAAAGAGGTTCAGGGTCCGGTTCTGGCCTATTGCGCGTCCGGCGGGCGCTGCGCCAATCTTTATCAACTGGCCCAACAGGCGGGCTGATCACCTTGGCGTTTCGCGGCGGCGGTAGTTGATCGTATCAAAGCGGGCTGACAGCGCATCATAAAGCAGCAGCCTGCCGATCAGCGGTTCGCCCGTGCCGGTGGCAAGCTTGATTGCCTCCATCGCCATCAAGGTGCCGACGACACCGGTTGCGGCCCCCAAAATACCGGCCTCGGCGCAGGATGGCACCAGGCCTGGCGGTGGCTTTTGCGGAAAAATATCGCGGTAGCCGGGCAAAAGGCTGCCGTCATCTGCCGTTTCATAAGGCTTCAGCACGGTCAGCGAGCCGTCAAAACGGCCAACGGCGCCGCTGACGAGCGGGATCTGCGCCTGTTCTGCGGCATCTGCGGCCAGATAGCGCGTGTCGAAATTGTCCGAGCCGTCAATCACCAGATCAAAGCCCGAGAGCATGTTTGCCGCATTGTCAGCGGTAAGCCGCGTGTGGAACAGCCGGCAGGTCACATGCGGGTTGAGCCGGGCGATGGCAGCACGGGCGCTCTCCGTTTTTTCTTCACCGATCATGTCCGAGGAATGGATCACCTGCCGTTGCAGATTGGACAGGCTGACGCGGTCATCATCGGCAATGCCGAGCGTGCCGATGCCAGCGGCAGAAAGATAAAGCAGAACCGGCGCGCCAAGGCCGCCGGCGCCGATCACCAGCACGCGGGCTCGTTTCAGCGCCTGCTGGCCGGGGCCGCCGATTTCCGGCAGCACGATATGGCGGGCATAGCGTTCGATTTCGTCGTCTGACAGGAATTCACTCATGGTGGCGAAAATGGTGGTTTTCCGCTGATTTGCAAGCCCTGCTTGACATCGCATGTGCTTAACCGGAAGAAAGGCTGGAACGGTTCAGCTTAACGCGGCGCCGTTTTGCGGCAAGGAGACCACTGATGACTGAGGACGATCGGATCACCCATCTCGAGGAAGTGGTTGCCCATCAGGCGAACACGATTGAGGAACTTTCGGAACAGATTGCCGAACAGTGGCGGGTGATCGAGCGGCTGAAACGGCAGACCGAGGCGCTGACCGAAGGTTTTCTGGCGCTTGAAGAACAGGCACTGGAGCGGCCGGCCGTCACCAAGCCGCCGCATTATTGAAATTCAGATTGCGTCACGCCGCCATCGGACACGTGAAAGAACTGGCCGTTGTCACCGATCGCTTCAAAGAGTGCCCGGTCGGTGCCGGTCATGAAGGCTTGGCCGCCGATTTCATCGATCATGGCGAATAGCGCGGCGCGGCGATCGCTGTCCAGATGGGCGGCAACCTCATCGAAAAGCATGATCGGCGGGTGGCCGGAAATGCGGCGGGTGAGCCTTGCATGGGCAAGGACGAGCCCCAGCAGAAGAGCCTTCTGTTCGCCGGTTGAACCAAGTGCGGCCTCGATATCCTTCTGGGCGTGGTAGACGACCAGATCCGAGCGATGCGGGCCTTCAAGTGTGCGTCCGGCGGCCGCATCGCGGCGGCGGCCTTCTTCCAGCATGGCGATGTAGCGATCTTCGAGATCAATTGCGGGGCCTGACATGTCGTCGGCAAAAAAACCTGACAGACCGGTCCTTGGTGCAGGAAAGGGCGTTTCAACGTCACTGACAAGGCTTGCCAGCAGCGACAGCAATTCCCGCCTGGCCAATGTCATGGCAATGCCGAGCGAGGCCATCTGGTTTTCCAGGCCGGAAAGCCAGGCCGGATCGAGCCGTCCCTCGGCAAGCAACCGGTTGCGACTGCGCATGGCCTTTTCGAAATCGGAAACCCGGCGTCCATGGGTGGGGTCAATTGCCAGTACCATGCGATCGAGGAAGCGTCGGCGGTCGGCTGCCTGGCCGGTAAACAAGCCATCCATGGCCGGCGTGAGCCAGACGACGCGCAGATGTTCCAGCAAAGCCTCGGTGCTTGTGGCTGGCGCACCATTGATGCGGAGCTTCCGCGCAGCGCCTTCCACGCCATCCGTTCCGGTGCCGATTGCAACATCGCCGGCCATACCGTTCAGCGTGGCAAAAACCGAAAAGCCGGTTTGTTCACCCTGTCGCGCGATCTGGGCATAGACCGCCCGGCGTAATCCGCGGCCCGGTGAAAGAAGCGAGACCGCTTCGAGGAGATTGGTCTTGCCTGCGCCATTATTGCCCGTCAGCACGACATGACGGCCGTCAAATTGCAGGCCCGCCTGTCGATAGTTGCGAAAATCGGTCAGTTTGAGGCTGTTGAGGCAGATCTCTGCGGACATAAGGTGACTTAAACGTTCGGAATCGGTTTCCCGTCTTAGCGCAGACAAGGCTGATGCGAAATCGATTTCCGCGTCAAGCGTGCAAAGATATACTGGCCTGTAGCTGTTTTTGGTTCCAATTGGGCTGGTTCAAAAAGGCGAAACAAGTAGCTTATCATATCGTAGCTGGTGGTCGTGATTAAGCCGGCGTGACGATGTTGCAGAGAGATGGAAGCCGGCTTTCCGCGCGGTCCTGCCCCGTGAAATGAGATCGTCATTTCGATGACAGCATTTTCGCGACAAACCCCGGGCGCATGCGCCGACCGCAGTCAGGAGAAAAGCGACAAGGCTAGATGCCCTGGTTGTCGGATGACTGATCGGCGCTCAGATTGCTGGTGGCGCCATTCCGATGGCTGGATTGGTGTGATCCGCGTCTCCCATTGATGTCATTTCCGTGCTTGTTACGGAAACCAATGTTTTCAGGGCATTGAACAGAAAGGCGTCGCGCTCGCCGGGCCAATGCATGCCTGCCAGATATCTGTGGACCAGATACAGATATGAGGTCTGACGGAAGGTGGGGTTTTTCAACGATTTGAGCGCCGGTCTGAGTCCATCAGATCGGCGCCTTGGGTATCGCGTCAGGTCGGTGAAGCCGAGGTGGGCGGAATTTCGAACTCTATCACCGGTGTTGGCAGTGGTGTTGGCGTTGTGATCGTTACCTCGGTCGGTGTCGTTGTCGCAACTTCGGTCGGCGTCTGTGTTGTTGTTGCCTGTGATGGTGCTGGCTGTGATGTGCCCGGCACGGTCTTCCCGTCTGCGGTGTCATTGCTGCTGGAGCTCGAGTCGCTCCCACTGCTGGAACCCGAACTGCTGCCGGATGTTCCTGAACTCGATCCGCTTCCCGTAGTAGAAGAGCTGCTGGAACTCCCAGCCGATGAGGCAGAACCCGTGCTCCCGCCGGATGGGCTGCTGCCAATGCTGCCGCCAAAATTGCCATTATCCAGATCGAAGCCGCCGTCATCGGTGGGGTTTCCAGGAACCGAACCGGCCAAATTGGTCTGGGGCGCTACATTATTGAGGGCAGTGGTCACGGTTGTGCGGCTCGAGCCTCGGCTTGCCTGAATGGCAGCGTTGGAAACGGCAGACTTGGTATTGGCGGGCGCGGCCTGATAGGCCGCCGTTGCAACGGCAGCCCGGCCCGCTGCAGGCGTCGCCGCGATGGCCTGTTGTGTGATTTGTGGTGCGACCGAAGGGAAAGAGGTGATGAAGTCGCGGGTGATTGTGGCCGCCGCCGCCGGGTTCGCCTTGACGACCTGTGTCACGAGGTTGGCGACATTGATGTTGGGCCGCGCTCTGATCAGTTGCTGCAGCGCTTGCACGCGCTGGGCATCCGGCATCCGGGCGAGTGATCGAATGGTGGCCCGGTCAACGGTCGCGCTTTGTGCCGAGGCCGTTCCGGCACCGATGATTTGCCCCAAGGGCATATGTGGAACGGACGGCACTGCTGCCATGGGAGCTGTCAGAAAAAGGAAAGCAAAACTATATGACAATGCGGCTTTGTGCATCGTTGTCTCCGCAGATCGAGAATAGAAATTTGATATATTGTTATCACGCAAATATTAAAATGTTAAATTACTTGTATTAATTATTTTAGAATTTTTATGATTATTTTTTACATGTATTGTTGTATTTTATACATGTTGAAAACATTTATGCTGAATTTAAATTTTGCCAATGGTGAGGCCTTGGCCGTTTTTCCGGCTGATGGCACCGTGGACCGCCTATGTCTGTGGCACTGGGACTGCGAAAACGGACAACAAAAAACCCGCCAATTGGCGGGTTTCGGCTGCATCATTTCCCTGCCAGCGTCCTTGAAGGACGCCGGTAAGAGCTTTTAGGCGATCAGCTCGGCGAAGCGGGGCTGGCGTCACCGCCGTTGTTGCTGGTCGACGAAGATGTTGTAGAGCCGGAGACGCTCGTTGTCGTGGTGCCGCCGCCTGTCGTGGTGGTGGTGGTCTGATTGCCTGTCGTCACTGATCTGGTGCCGGTCTGCGTGTCCACAACAGTGGTTGTTCCACCAGACGTCGAGACACTGACTGAGCGGGTTGCGCTACCGCCATTGCTAACCTGCGAAGCAGTCTGCGTTGCAGCTGTTGCCGTCGTCGTGTTCAGGCTGGATTTTGCCTGCGTTGAGGAAACCGAGGGACTGTTGGCAACCGCGTTCACCGCGCCAACGACATCCGGCGTGGAGAAGGTCGTGTTGGTCGCGGCTGAAATCTCAGCAACAGCATCGGCAACAGCGGCCTGAACCTGTGCCGGCGTCGGGTTGGCACCAAGTGCGGCAACCTTGGCGGCGATACGCCCGGCGAGCAGGCTTTGCGGTGTTGTCACTGCCTGCGCGTAAGCAGCAGTCGGTACGGCAACGCCCATCGCGGCCGTCGTACCGAGTGTCAGGGCAACGGCAGTTGCCGCAGCGTAGAATGACCGTGAAAGGGGCATCAGGGAACTCCTCTGTTTCTATCTTGTAAGATAGTCAAAATGCTATTTTAGTCAAAGCTCATATGGGAGATTTCTGTTTTCTCATCCGTCTTGGTGTCGCATCGCATGTAAGTGTTGCAATGCAGCAACAGAAAATCGCCTTTCCAATAAGATGTGGGTCCTAAATTACATGGTTTACGTGTCTTTTCAAGTATGTATGCACCGCTCAAATGCTGGTTTGCGCTATCAAATTCAAATTCTTGATCAATAAAGCGTCAACGCAGGTTTAGGTTCCGATGGAATGGAAAGGCTGACGAAAGTCATGTCGGCGATGTCGCAAGGCGGCATCCGCAGCGACCAGATCTGTGGATCCGGGCTCCTTGTTAGGCGCTGCTATCCGCAAATGACTTGATAGATGGCGGGAGGATCAAGGCTGCAAAAGTCAGCCCCGCCGTGCAGATATGGCTGCAGGCGAGGCGACTATTTATTCCGTTCCGAAGAAGTCCTTCATCCGGGCGAAGAAGCCGTTTGATTCCGGGCTGTTTTCGCTGGAGGAGATTTCAGCGAATTCCTCCATAAGCTCGCGCTGGCGCTTGGTCAGCTTTTGCGGCGTCTCGACGCGGACCTGAATGTAAAGGTCGCCGCGCTGTGACGAGCGCAACACCGGCATGCCCTTGCCCTTCAGGCGGAACTGCTTGCCGGTCTGGGTACCTTCCGGCACGGCGACGCGGGACTTCGCGCCATCAAGCGTGGTCACCTCGAATTTGCCGCCAAGGGCCGCCTGGGTCATGGAGATCGGGATCACGCAATGCAGATCGGCGCCATCCCGCTGGAAGAAGGGATGGGGGGTGACGGAGAGAAATATATAGAGATCGCCCGAGGGGCCGCTACGCAGGCCCGCTTCACCTTCGCCCTGAAGGCGGATGCGGGTCCCGTCTTCAATACCGGCCGGAATGTTCACCGACAGCGAGCGTTCCTGCATCACACGGCCTTCGCCGCGGCATTTGGGGCAGGGGTCGGAAATGGTTTCACCACGTCCGTGGCAGGTCGGGCAGGTGCGCTCGACGGAGAAAAAGCCCTGAGCCGCGCGCACGCGGCCTGCGCCATGACAGGTCGGGCAGGTGGTGGGCTTGGTGCCGGGCTTGGCGCCGGAGCCCGAACATTCGTCACAGACGATCGAGGTCGGAACCCGGATCTGTGCCGTCTTGCCCTCAAAGGCTTCCTCAAGGGTGATTTCCATATTGTAGCGCAGATCCGCGCCACGTTCGCGACCACCGGAGGAGCGCCGCCCGCGGGCACCGCCCATCATCTCGCCGAAAATATCTTCGAAAATATCAGAGAACCCACCGGCACCGGAGAAGCCGCCTGCGCCGAAGCCACCGGCACCCGGACCGCCATTTTCAAAGGCGGCATGGCCGAAACGGTCATAGGCCGCGCGCTTTTGCGGGTCCTTCAGCGTTTCATAGGCTTCGTTGATTTCCTTGAACTTCTTCTCGGCCTCGGGATTGTCCGGATTCTTGTCCGGGTGATACTTCATTGCAAGTTTGCGGAAAGCGCTCTTCAGCTCCTTTTCGTCGGCCGTCTTGGCGACGCCGAGCGTTTCGTAATAATCCGCTTTTGCCATAAAGGTCCCAACCTCTTTATAGGAATGTCCGGCCGCGAATGCGCGGCCGGGCTTTTGGTAGTGATGTGATGTTATCCTGTCAGATCAGGATGCTCAGGCCGACTTCTTCTTGTCGTCGTCGTCGCTGACATCTTCGAAATCGGCATCGACAACATCGCTGTCGGCGTCCTTCTGGGCGTCAGCCGAGGCCTGTGCCGTTTCATCAGCCTGCTGGGCTTCATAGATCGCCTGGCCAAGCTTCATGGAAGCTTCCATGAGGGTCTGGGTCTTGGCCTGCAGGTCTTCGGCGTCCGGCGTTTCGGCAGCAACGGCTTCCTTCAGCGCATCGATCGCAGCCTGGATGGCATTGCGGTCTTCTTCGGAAACCTTGTCACCATGTTCTGCCAGCGACTTCTCGCTGGAGTGAACAAGGCTTTCGGCCTGATTCTTGGCTTCAACACCAGCACGACGCTTCTTGTCTTCCTCGGCGTGCGATTCGGCATCCTTGACCATCTGGTCGATGTCGGCGTCGGAGAGGCCACCCGAAGCCTGGATACGGATCTGCTGTTCCTTGCCGGTACCCTTGTCCTTGGCCGAAACCTGAACGATGCCGTTGGCGTCGATATCGAAGGTCACTTCGATCTGCGGAACGCCGCGCGGTGCCGGCGGCAGGCCGACGAGGTCGAACTGGCCGAGGATCTTGTTGTCGGCAGCCATTTCACGCTCGCCCTGGAAGACGCGGATCGTCACGGCCGACTGGTTGTCCTCGGCGGTCGAGAAGACCTGGGATTTCTTGGTCGGGATCGTGGTGTTGCGGTCGATCAGGCGGGTGAACACGCCACCCAGCGTTTCGATGCCGAGCGACAGCGGGGTCACGTCGAGCAGCAGAACGTCCTTGACGTCGCCCTGCAGAACACCGCCCTGGATCGCAGCACCGAGCGCCACGACTTCGTCCGGGTTAACACCCTTGTGCGGCTCCTTGCCGAACAGCTGCTTGACGGTTTCCTGAACCTTGGGCATGCGGCTCATGCCGCCGACCAGAACCACTTCGTCGATGTCGCTGGCGGAAACACCGGCATCCTTCAGTGCTGCCTTGCACGGGTTGATGGTGCGCTTGACGAGGTCTTCTACAAGGCTTTCGAATTTCGCGCGGGTCAGCTTCAGCGTCAGGTGCTTCGGGCCGGAAGCATCAGCTGTGATGAAGGGCAGGTTGACTTCGGTCTGCTGCGACGAGGACAGCTCGATCTTGGCCTTTTCTGCGGCTTCCTTCAGGCGCTGAAGGGCCAGCTTGTCGGAGGTCAGGTCAATGCCGTTGTCCTTCTTGAACTCGGCAGCCAGATATTCGACCAGTCGCATGTCGAAGTCTTCACCACCAAGGAAGGTGTCGCCATTGGTGGACTTCACTTCGAACACGCCGTCGCCGATTTCGAGGATCGACACGTCAAAGGTACCGCCGCCAAGGTCATAGACCGCAATGGTCTTGCCGTCATTCTTGTCGAGACCATAGGCGAGCGCTGCTGCCGTCGGCTCGTTGATGATGCGCAGCACTTCAAGGCCGGCAATCCTGCCTGCATCCTTGGTGGCCTGACGCTGGGCGTCGTTGAAGTAGGCGGGAACCGTGATGACAGCCTGCTCAACCTTCTCGCCGAGATAGGCTTCTGCGGTTTCCTTCATCTTCTGAAGGATCATCGCGGAAATCTGCGAGGGGGAGTAGGGCTTGCCAGCGGCTTCAACCCATGCGTCGCCATTGTCGCCGCGCACGATCTTGTAGGGAACCAGGCCCTTGTCCTTGGTCACGGTCGGGTCGTCGAAACGGCGGCCGATCAGGCGCTTGACGGCAAACAGCGTGTTCGTCGGGTTTGTGACGGCCTGACGCTTTGCCGGCTGTCCGACGAGACGTTCGCCATCATCGGAAAAACCGACCATGGACGGGGTCGTGCGGGCGCCTTCAGAATTTTCAATTACCTTTGCGTCCTTGCCATCCATGATGGCGACGCAGGAGTTGGTGGTTCCGAGGTCGATACCAATTACTTTTGCCATTTTTCGCTGTCTCCTTGTAGCAGGCCATCAGAACCCGTCAGGCATTCAATGGATGGCCCCTTGAGCTATGGTCTTAAACGATTACGCGGCGAAATCACCGTTGTGAGCGCTATATAATGAGCGAAAAAACGCTCTGCAAGGCACGTTCAATGGGTGATAACGGCATTTGCATGGCTTTTCTTGCTGCAAGCGGTGTTCAACCGCCTCCCAGAAGCTGCAACCAGCCGCCTGAACGCCGGGCCGGTTGCGGCTGCTGTGTGCCGACATCGCCAGGCGGCACCGGCATTGCCTGGTTATTTTGTGATGCAGAGCCCGTCGGCGGGGCCGATTGCTGACCATTGCCGGACAGCCGCCCGAGAAAATCTGTAATCGTGGTTGTGCCGCCATTGCCGGCGACAGCCGGGGCGCTGGAAGGTTCGATCAGCCTGCCGCCGCCATAAAGCGGTTTCGGTGTCAGTCCCTTATGGGCCGCCGCCATGAAATTGTGCCAGGTTTCGGCCGGCAATGTACCACCCGTCACGCCCTTCATCGGGCTGTTGTCGTCATTGCCAAGCCAGATGCCAGCCGTCAGATTGGAGGTGAAACCAATGAACAGCGCATCGCGGGAGGATTGCGTCGTGCCGGTCTTGCCTGCCACCTGCCAGCCGTCAATGGCGGCCCTGCGTCCGGTGCCTTCGGTGACGACATGCATCAGCATACCGTCCATATTGGCCGCCACTTGCGGGGCGAGCACACGCGGCGGGGCGCCGAAATCCGCCTTGTACAGCGATTTCCCCGATGAGGTTTCGATTGAGCTGACGAGATAGGGCGTCGCCTTGTAACCGCCATTCATGAAGGCGGTATAGGCACTGGTCAGCTCCATCAGCGTGACCTCTGACGTGCCAAGCGCGATTGAGGCATTGGGGGCGATATCGGATTCAATCCCCAGCCGGTGGGCAAGCTTGACCACATGGTCGGGGCCCGCCTCCATCACCAGCTGTGCGGCGATCGTATTGACGGAATGGGCCAGCGCCTCGGTCAGCGTGATCGGCCCTTCATAGGTCTTCTCGTAATTTTCCGGCGTCCAGTCACCGATCTTGATGGGCGCGTCATTGCGCACCGAATCAGGCCAGTCACCGATTTCCAGCGCCGAGGCGTAGACGAAGGGCTTGAAGGCGGAGCCGGGCTGGCGTTTGGCTGTCGCCGCGCGGTTATACTGGCTCTTGGCATAATCACGGCCGCCGACGACGGCGCGCACCGCACCCGTTGCGTCGACCGCTACCAGAGCACCCTGGCTGACGCGGTATTTCTGGCCCTTGCTGTCGAGCGTGTTCTGGATCGCCTCTTCGCCGGCCTTTTCCAGATGCGGGTCAATGGTCGTGTGGACAATGATGTCGCCCTTCACATCGCCGATCAGATCGGGCAGATCGGACATCACCATGTCGGCGGCATAATGCTGCGCGCCGGACCAGTAGCTCGGTGCCTTGGTCGGTTTGCGCGCCATGGCCGCTGTCATGTCCTCGTCGTCAATCATGCCCTGATCATGCATGGCCGTCAGCACCACCTGGGCCCGGTCTTCGGCAGCCTTCGGGTCATGGGCTGGCGACAGGCGTGAGGGGGCCTTGACGAGACCGGCGAGAAGGGCGGCCTCACCAAGGGTGACATCGCTTGCGGATTTGTGGAAATAACGCTGGGAGGCAGCCTCCACACCATAGGCGCCGGAGCCGAAATAGACGCGGTTCAGATAAAGTTCGAGGATCTGGTCCTTGGTGAACTTGGTCTCCAGCCAGACGGCGAGCAGCACTTCCTGCACCTTGCGCTCAAGCGTTCGGTCGGGGGACAGGAACAGGTTCTTCGCCAGCTGCTGCGTCAGCGTCGAACCGCCCTGCACGGTATGGCCGGAAATCAGGTTGGTCACCAGCGCGCGGCCGAGACCGATCGGATCGATGGCGAAGTGTGAATAGAAGCGCTTGTCTTCGATGGCGACGATGGCTTCGGGAATATAGGGCGACATGTCCGAAAGCGGCACGGCTTCGCCACCGGTCACGCCGCGATTGGCGATCAACGAACCGTCGACGGCGACGATCTTGACATTGGGCGGGCGGTCCGGAATGGCCCAGGTCGAGGCCGAAGGCATCTGTGCGCCATAATAGATGACGATGCCGGCAACGGCGACCACACACCATACGGCGGCAATGGCACCCCAGTAGAGCACAAACCGTGCGGTACGGGTGATCGGCCCCCTGCTCGTCTTGCGGCGGGCGCTACTCTTCTTGCTCTTGCCTTTGCCCGAACCTGTGCTGCGCCGCTGTGGCGGCGTCTTGTCATTATCGAACAGGGAGGGTTCGTGCTTGGTGCGCGCTTTTTTCTTTCCCGCCATAAGGCCTTATATCCATCCTCGTCACTGGTCCGCTGCGATGATCATAGCTCGCGCGGCTTTAAGGCCCTGTTAAGGCGTGCCGGCAATCGGCAGTGCACAAATCGCTCATACAGGATGAATGCAAGATGAAGGCGGCCGCATCCTTTCGGTGCGACCGCCTTGCAAGGCTTTTAATGTCCGGCTGTCTCAGTCTGCCAGCGCGGCCAGAATGCGGATCCAGGAGCGAATGCCCTTATGGAAGGAATTCAGCTCGTATTTCTCGTTCGGCGAATGGATGCGGTCATCATTGAGCCCGAAGCCGACCAGCAGTGAATCCATGCCCAGCTTCTGGAAATCACCGACGATCGGGATAGACCCCCCCATGCCGATAACAACGGCGGGCTTCGGCCATTCGTCGCTGAGCGCGATCTGCGCCTTCTTCAGGAAGGGGGCGTCATAATCAAGATGAATGGCAGGCGAACCGCCATGCGGGTTGAATGTCACCGAGCAGTCGCCGGGGATTTTTGACTGCACATAGGCGCGGAAGCTTTCGCGGATCTTTTCCGGATCCTGGCTGCCGACAAGGCGGAAGGAAACCTTGGCAGAGGCCTTTGCCGCAATCACGGTCTTGAAGCCTTCGCCGGTATAGCCGCCGGTAATGCCATTGACCTCGGCCGTCGGCCGGGTCCAGGTCAGTTCCAGCACGGAACGGCCCTTTTCGCCGGAGGGGATCGCCAGGCCGATCTCGCCGAGGAAGCGCTGATCGGTCTCGCCAAGGCTTGCCCAGCCCTGCTTGATCTGTTCCGGGGTTTCCTCGACGCCGTCATAAAAGCCCGGCAGCGTCACACGGCCGGTTTCATCGTGGAGCCCGGCAAGGATATCGGCGATAATATGGATCGGATTGGCGGCGGCGCCACCGAAGAAGCCGGAATGCAGATCGCGGTCGGCGGCGGTGATCACCACTTCGTCGCCGACGAGGCCGCGCAGCGAAGCGGCAATGGCGGGTGTTTCGCGGTCCCACATGCCGGTGTCGCAGACAAGCGCGAAATCGGCCTTGATCATGTCTGCATGGTCTCTCAGGAAGGCCGGAAGCGATGGCGATCCGGATTCTTCCTCACCCTCGAACATGATGGTGACCTTGACCGGCAGCGTTTCGCCTTCCTCGCGATAGGCCCTGAGCGCCTGCAGAAAGGTCATCAACTGGCCCTTGTCATCGGAGGTGCCGCGTCCGGTCAGGATCTTGTGACCGGGCTCGACCTCCTTGACCTTCGGATCGAAGGGGTCATCGTTCCACAGATCGATCGGATCAATGGGCTGAACGTCATAATGGCCGTAAAACAGCACATGTGGCGCACCTTCAGGCGCTTCGGGGCTGTCGGCAATCACCATAGGATGGCCGGCGGTGGGAACGGTTCGTGCGATAAAGCCCAGCGTCTTCAATTCACCGACAAGCCAGTCCGCTGCCTTGGCGCAATCGGCCTTATAGGCCGGATCGGTCGATATCGAGGGAATGCGCAGGAGCTCGAAAAGCTTGTCGAGGCTGGAAGGAAGGTTGCTGTCGGCACGCGCCAGAAGCGCGGAAAGATCGGTCATGTCATGCCTCGGTCATATCCAGATGAGACGGGATTCGTCGCGCCGACCATAGGCATTTTTGTCGGCCGAGGAAACCGCTTTCACGGTTTGAAACGGCAGTCCGTGCTACGGAAGCAGCGGTAGATAAAGTCAGGTAAAGCGAAGCGAGGGGGAGAAGAATAGAAAATGCCGCCATGGCCTGGAGGGGGACGAGCCATGGCGGCGTTTTATGGGATAAAGGCCGGAGAGGGGGGATGGAGCCTTTATCCTTGTCTGAAGAGGCGGGGGACGGGCCTCGTTCAGGCATCGGCGTGATCAATCGCCGCTGAGATCTAAATGTACTTTGAATTGTGTCGATTCAAGGGACGATTCTACCCCGTTCGATTACAAATCAGTAATCTATGCTTATTTCTTTATCGCAAAGACCTATCCTGATTGTCAGGGGGAATCCCTCTGTCGCAAGGCTTTGCGGATGGACCTTTGAGGGCGGCCGGGTTATGGCTTCCAGCATGAAGAAGAACGATCACATTTTCCTGATAGACGGTTCGGGTTTCATCTTCCGGGCCTTTCATGCCTTGCCGCCGCTGACGCGTAAGCCAGACGGCCTGCCAGTGGGAGCCGTGTCCGGCTTCTGCAACATGCTCTGGAAGCTTTTGACGGCCGCCCGCGACACTTCGGTCGGTGTCACGCCGACCCATCTGGCGGTGATCTTCGACTTTTCTTCCCAGACATTCCGCAAGGAGATCTATCCGGATTACAAGGCGCATCGTCCGCCGCCGCCGGAAGACCTCGTGCCGCAATTCGCGCTGATCCGCGAGGCGACCCGCGCCTTCAATCTGCCCTGCATCGAGATGGAAGGGTTTGAGGCTGACGATATCATCGCCACCTATTGCGATCTGGCCGTTGCCGCCGGTGCCGAGGCCACGATCATTTCCTCTGACAAGGATCTGATGCAGCTCGTCGGGCCGCAGGTGCATATGTATGACGGCATGAAGGACAAGCAGATCGGCATTGCCGAGGTGATCGAGAAATGGGGCGTGCCGCCGGAAAAGATGATTGATCTGCAGTCGCTGACAGGTGATGCGGTCGATAATGTCCCCGGCGTTCCCGGTATCGGGCCGAAGACGGCGGCAACGCTTTTGGAAGAGTTTGGCGATCTCGATACGCTGCTTGAAAAGGCCGAGACCATCAAGCAGACCAAGCGCCGTGAAAACATCATCGCCAATCGCGATCTGGTGAAGATTTCCCGGCAGCTGGTGACGCTGAAGCGCGATTGCCCGGTGCCGGTCGCGCTCGACGATCTGGCGCTTGAAGCGCAGGACGGACCGAAACTGGTCGCCTTTCTCAAGGCCATGGGGTTCAACTCGCTGACCCGGCGCGTCGCCGAGGTGACCGATACCGAGGCGGCGGAAATCGAAGCCGCAGAGGTCAATGTTCAATGGGGTGCGGATGCGCACGGACCGGATCTCGATCCGGGTGTTGCGGAAAAATCGGCGAATGGCGGCGAAACGCCTGCAGGCAAGCCATCCTCCCTACCGGCAGTGGACGGCGCGGAAACGCCTTCCGCCTTTGCCGAAGCGCGGATGAAGCGTTTCGCCAGCCTGCCCATCGACCGTGAGCGCTATGTCGCGATCCGTGATCTCGATACGCTGAAACTCTGGGTGGCCGAGGCGAAGGAACGTGGTCTCGTCGCCTTTGATACCGAGACGACATCGCTTGATGCGATGCAGGCCGAACTCGTCGGCTTTTCGCTGGCGCTTTATGACCCTGAGGCCAAGAGCGATGCCGATCTGATCCGCGCGGCCTATGTGCCGCTTGCGCACAAATCCGGCACGGGCGACCTGCTCGGTGGCGGGCTGGTGGACGGCCAGATCCCGTTCGATGATGCGGTCGCCGTGCTGAAGGATCTGCTTGAGGACCGCTCTGTGCTGAAGATCGCGCAGAACCTCAAATATGACTATCTCGTCATGGCCCGGCTCGGCATCCGGATCGAGAATTTCGACGACACGATGCTGATCTCCTATGCGCTGGATGCCGGGGACGGCAGCCATGGCATGGACGCGCTGTCGGAGCGTTTTCTCGGTCACACGCCGATCCCCTATAAAGAGGTCGCCGGTACCGGCAAGGCCATGGTGACCTTCGACATGGTCGATATCACGCGCGCCACGGCCTATGCTGCGGAAGATGCCGATGTGACGCTGAGGCTCTGGCTGGTGCTGAA
Organism: Martelella alba; assembly: GCF_006516955.1. GTDB lineage: Bacteria > Pseudomonadota > Alphaproteobacteria > Rhizobiales > Rhizobiaceae > Martelella > Martelella alba. The sequence goes on along the minus strand of NZ_VHLG01000002.1, from coordinate 301,720 downwards.
ACCCCGTCTGGTGGCGGAAGGCGTGACCCGGGTCTATGAGCGGCTGGAACGGCCGCTGATGCCGGTTCTGGCGCGCATGGAAGCACGCGGCATCTCGATCGACCGGCAGATCCTGTCGCGGCTTTCCGGCGAACTTGCCCAGCGTGCAGCCGCATTCGAAGATGAGATTTACGCACTGGCTGGCGAGAAATTCAATGTCGGCTCGCCCAAGCAGCTCGGCGAGATCCTGTTCGGCAAGCAGGGGCTTCCCGGCGGCAAGAAGACCAAGAGCGGTCAGTGGTCGACCTCGGCCCAGGTTCTCGAAGACCTCGCCGCCGAAGGCCATGATCTGCCGCGCAAGATTGTAGACTGGCGCCAGCTCACCAAGCTGAAATCGACCTATACCGATGCGCTGCCGGGCTTTATCAACCCCGAGACAAAGCGTGTCCACACCTCCTATTCGCTGGCCGCGACCACGACCGGGCGCCTGTCCTCGTCTGATCCCAACCTGCAGAATATTCCGGTTCGCACGGCGGAGGGCCGAAAGATCCGCACCGCCTTCATCGCTACGCCGGGGCACAAGCTTCTGTCGGCTGACTACAGCCAGATTGAATTGCGGGTGCTCGCCCATGTTGCCGACATTCCGCAACTGAAGCAGGCCTTTGCCGATGGGATCGATATTCATGCGATGACCGCGTCGGAAATGTTCGGCGTGCCGGTCGAGGGGATGCCGCCGGATGTGCGCCGCCGCGCCAAGGCGATCAATTTCGGTATCATTTACGGCATTTCCGCCTTCGGTCTTGCCAATCAGCTGTCGATCGCGCGCGGTGAGGCTGGCGATTATATCAAGCGCTATTTCGAGCGGTTCCCCGGCATTCGCGATTATATGGAAGCGACCAAGCAGGAGGCGCGCGACAAGGGCTATGTCGAGACGATTTTCGGCCGGCGTATCCATTATCCGGAAATCAGCTCTTCCAACCACCAGGTCCGAAGCTTCAACGAACGGGCCGCGATCAATGCGCCGATCCAGGGCTCGGCGGCTGATGTCATCCGCCGGGCGATGATCCGTATCGAGCCGGAAATGGAAAAGGCAGGTCTTTCCGATGATGCCGAGATGTTGCTGCAGGTGCATGACGAACTGATCTTCGAAGTGAAGAATGACGCCGTCGAGAAGACCCGCGATCTGGTCGTCTCGGTCATGGAAGATGCCGCCATGCCGGCCATTTCCATGGCGGTGCCGCTGAAAGTGGATGCCCGTGCGGCGGATAACTGGGATGAGGCGCATTGATAGCGCGAAACAAGACAGGTGGTGAGAGATGATGAACCCGGTTCTGGTGGCCTATGGCGCGCTCGCAGTTGCCATCATCTCAGAGGTGATCGGCTCGACGCTTTTGCAGAAGTCGGAAGGTTTTACCCGGCTTTTGCCGACGCTTGGCGTTGCCGTCTTCTACATCATTGCCTTCTTCCTGCTGTCGCAGGCGCTGAAAGCCATTCCGCTCGGGGTCGCCTATGCCATATGGGCCGGACTTGGAATCGTGCTGACGGCGGCCATTAGCGTTGTCTATCTGCGCCAGCCGCTTGATCTTGCCGGCATGATCGGCATTGCCATGATTGTCGGCGGTGTCGTGGTGATGAACCTGTTTTCCACCACGGCCGGGCACTGAGCGCGGCTTTCTGGCTGGTCAAACAGCGCTCGTAATCAGCTTGGCAGATAAGCGCGGAGCGTGGTGATGAACATGGCCGCGGCGGTGTCGAGGTCACCGGAATTGTCGATGGAAATCACGTCAAAATCGCCATGAACGGCCATATTGGCCCGCGACAGGCGGTTGAGGATCTCCTCCCGGCTTTCCCGTCCGCGCGCCTGAAGCCGTGCGGCGAGAATATCCGGCGTCGCCGTCACATTGATCACCGTCAGCGCCGTGAAGGCATCGCGAAACAGCGGCAGCGCCTTGCGCGATCCGTTGCAGATCGCAATGCCGCCTCCGGCGACGAAATCGCACGCATCGGCGGGAATGCCGTAATGGAGCCCGTGGGCGGTCCACGACACGGCGAAGGCGCCGCGCTCTGCCATCTCGATGAAGGCGTCCGGCGTGGCACTGTCATGATCCTCGGTCGCGCCATCGCGCGGCCGGGTGATCACACGGCGCTGGAAGCGGATACCGTCATGGTTGGCAAGACTGACGGCCGCCCGGTTGATCAGACTGTCCTTGCCGGCGCCAGACGGGCCGACAACGACGATCACCCGTCCGCCTTCAGGCTTCGGTGTCGCAAGGTTCATCACGCAACCCGCTTTCCGCCGCGCCATACGGCGCGTGTCACCGGCACGCCTTCGGGGCGATAGACCCGTACGATATCGGCACGAAGGCCCGGCGCGATCCGGCCGCGATCAGTCAGGCCGACGGTTTTGGCAGGTGTTGCTGTTACCATTTTCAGCGCTTGCGGCAAGGTGATGCCGTCGACTTCATCGGCCAGCACGAAGGGGGCATAGATCAGGCTGAGCGGCACATAATCCGACGACAGCACATCGAGAACAGCATTTGCTGCGAGATCGCGCGCGGCGATGTTGCCGGAATGGGATTTACCGCGCACCACATTCGGCGCGCCCATCAGCACTGAAAGGCCAGCGCCGTGGGAGGCGCGGGCGGCATCGAAACTGGTCGGAAACTCCGCCAACTTCACACCGTGATCAACCGCCTCGCTCACATGCGCTTCGGTGGCATCATCGTGGCTTGCAACGGTGATGGCGCGGGCGGCACAGTGATCGGCAATATAGCGGCGATGCTTTTCTGAATAAAGCGCTGAGGCCTCCTGGCGGCGTTTGATGAAGGCGTCGAAGGCCTCATCGGAAAGACCACGCTTGGTCTTGTAATAGAGCGTATATTGTTCGAGCTCGGTAAACTGGCGCTGGCCTGGGGCATGATCCATCAGCGAGGCGAGTTTCACATGCGGGTCGTCTTCGAAATCGGAGAAATGTTCCAGCACATCGCCTGCCGAAACCTCACAGCGCAGATGCAGGAAGTGCTGGGCGCGCAGCCGGTCTTCTCGCTCGGCCTTTGAAATGGCATCGGCCATCTCGCGCATTTCACCCTGCTTGAAACCGCCATCTTCATCAGAGCCGAGGCGCAGGCAGTCAAACACGGTGGTGATGCCGGAGGTGACGATCTGGGCATCATGGGCCTGGACCGCAGCAATCTGGTTCCAGCGCACGCCGGGGCGCGGGGAATAGTGTCCTTCCAGATGGTCAGTGTGCAACTCCACGAGGCCGGGGATCAGATAGTCGCCCTCGAAATCCTCGCCATGGGCGCTTGCCCCTTCAGAAATATCGGCAATAAGCCCATCGCGGACAAGGACCGTGCCCTGGATGATTTCATCCTCGAGCACGATCGCGGCATTGGTGAATATGGTTTCCTTGGTCATTTCGGTTCAAGCTTTCGTCTGTTCAGCCGGCAAGCTTTTGCCAGCGTCTTACGGTAAAAGGTCCACCGCGCGTTTCCTCGACAAACAGCGCCAGCCCGTTGATCGCGAGCGGGCGGCCGATAAAAGGCGCGAAATATTCAGCCGCTGCCGAGCGGATTACGGTCGCATCGGTGCCCTGCACCGGCCCGGTCAGCGTCATGTGGAAGCGGAATTCATCAAAGACATAAGGGTAGCCCCAGCGCAGCAGATTGGCGCGCTCGGTATCCGACAGGCTCTCCGGTTTGCGGCGGGCAATATCGGCTTCGGAAAGTGGCGCACGCATCGGCTCGAACTGGTCAACCACGCCTGCGGCGAAGGCCTGGAGATGCGGGTAGCGCTCTGCCGGCACGAGGGCGAAGAAATTGCCGAGCTCGCCAAGGGTGATTTCCGGCAGGGTGAAGGCGGAATGCTTGCGGCAGAAAACGTCGAACGCAGCCTCCAGGGCAGCCGGCGTGACACTTTCTTTCAGCGTAAAGGGCGCCTTCAGTGTTGCGTGGAAACCGTAGCGGGCAGCCGCAGCGGTGACAACCTGCATTCGGTCGGGGCTGACCGGCACGGTTTCGGGAAAGCCCGTGGGCTCTGTGGAAAAGGCGCTGCGACCGAGCCAGCTGCTGGCCGCAATGGTCAGCGGATCGGTCGCCTCGGGAGTGAAATAGATGGCGTAGCGCAAGAAACGAAATCCTCGAAAACATGAAACCGGCAGCAAGGTGAGGGGATTCGCCCTTTCACACAAGCAACCGGTAGGCGCGGGGGCGAAAACGTCACCGCCCGCCCCCGTCGGAATGCTAATGCTGGTCGGTCTTCGCGGTGCCCATCAAACGCGATCTGAGCGCATTTGAAATATTATCGAAGATGAAGACCACAATAAGGATCAGCACCACCATATAGGCGACATTTTCCCAGTCGGAATTGGTGCGCATCGCCTCCCACAATTTCAGGCCGATACCGCCAGCACCAACCGCGCCGATGATGGTGGCCGAGCGGGTATTGCTTTCCCAGAAATAAAGCGCCTGCGAGCAGAAGACCGGCAGAACCTGCGGCAGCACGCCGAAACGCTGGACGGCAATCGGAGATGCACCGACGGATTTGACGCCCTCGCGCTGCTTGTCATCGATGTTTTCCAGCGCCTCGGAATAGAGCTTTCCGAGTGTGCCGGTATCGGTGAAGAAGATCGCCGACATGCCGGCCAGTGGTCCGGGGCCAAAGGCGCGGGTGAAGAACAGCGCCCAGATGAACATGTCTACGGAGCGCTGGAAATCGAAGAAGCGCTTGACGATCTGGTTCACGGGCTTGTTGCGGAAGATGTTGCGCGCAGCGAGGAAGGACAGCGGAAAGGCTAAAATTCCGGCGAAAAGCGTGCCGACAAAAGCCATGACAATGGTCTGGCCGAGTTTGATCCAGACATCGAGATGCTGCCAGGAAGGGTTATAGAGGAAATCATTCATCGCCAGGGCGAAATTGCTCTTTGACGGATCGATGCGCGGCGCAGATACGATCTCATGCATCACCTGGCTGAAGGGCATGCCCCAGAAGGCGGAATTGGTGTCGAAGAAGAAGTTTTCCCAGCCGAGGAAACGGCGGTGGACGAGAACCTTGTCATCGCGGATTTCAACATAACCGGCAAAGCCGTAATAGGCATAGACCTTGGCACCCGGCCGGTCCTGCTCGGCCCAGGATGGCAGCGAATCAAGCGGATAGACACCCTGATCATGGCGCAGCTCCAGGCGGATGGTCTCTGAACCACGCTGAAGGGTGACCAGCCGCGGCAGTACCGTGACCGACTTTCTGCCGCCAAGACTGATCGAGGCACTTGTGACGACCTCTTCGGTCACCGTCTTGGTGGCTGGCGCCGCCGTTTCCGTCTTGCCCTGCTCGCCGGCATTTTGCGGCGCGACGAACATGAAGGAGGAGGAGGGCGTTGTGGCCGGGGCGGCTTGCGTCGCAGCGCCGGTATCGATGGTGCGCGTCATTGCCTCTGTCGTGGCGGAGACCCAGTCGGGATCTGGATGTTCGCCCAGCGGCGAGAAGCGCGGATAGGTGACCTCCATGGCGCCATCGGCGGAAATTTCCACCGTCGGGCGGCCCTCATAGGAGATCCAGTCGGCGAGATAATTGCCGGCGATCGCCCAGTTGGCCGAGCCAAGAACGGCGCCAACGGAGAAAAACCACCAGCAGAAGGCGAGATAGGCAAGGGTGCCAGCGATGATCGCAATGGCACGAATGCGTGACTTCATTGATCCCTTGAGGAGATCGGGATGCCTTGCGGCGACGGCTTCCATTTCGGAAACGGCAATAACGCTCATGGTTTGAGTTCCTCTCACATGGCCGGGGCAAAGGCCTGATTGCCGACGAGGCGGCGTCTCAGCCAGGCGGAGAACTGGTCAACGGCAACAATGGTGCAAAAGAGAAGCAGCACGATAGCGATGGTCTTGGCGGCATGGCCACGGCTGATCGACAGCCGGAGCTGCTCGCCGATGCCACCGCCGCCAACGGCGCCGATAATGGTGGAGGCGCGGACATTGATTTCCAGACGCAGGAGGAAATAGCTCATGAAGTTTGGCAGAACCTGTGGCACGACACCGAACCAGACCTGCTCGACCCAGTTGGCACCGGAGGCTTTCAGGCCTTCGACCGGTTTCATGTCGGCATTTTCGACCACTTCGAAGAACAGTTTCCCGAGCGCCCCGATCGTATGGATCGTCACGGCGATCATTGCCGGGATCGGGCCGATCGACAGAATGGCGAGGAAAAAGCCGGCCAGCACGATTTCGGGAAAGGCACGCAGCACTTCCATGAAACGGCGGACCGTGCCGCGCAGCCAGACATTGCGGGTGATGTTCTTTGCCGCGAAGAAGCACAGCATGAAGGCGAAGACGAAACCGATAATGGTGGACACGATGGCGATATTCAGCGTTTCCAGCATCTTCTCGAAATATTCCGGCACGTAGAACTGGGTGCCGAACAGGTAGATGCGGCCATCGGGATAATCATATTGCAGCGAGCCGTCATAATAGGGCGATGCGCGGTCGAACAGCGCGCGGAAGGGCTCCAGCGCATCGCGTGGCACCAGCTCGCCGGTAAAATCGAGAAAATGCGGCAGACGGTCGAAGAATTTGCCGGCATTGGTGGCATTGGCAAACCAGAAGGAGCCGGCCAGCGCCAGAAACAGGATAACGAGCGTCAGAACGGTGTAGAAGCGCTTCTGGGCCGCAAGCTTCTTCCAGTGTTCCTCGATCAGCGCACCGCTGTCGCTCAATTTTGGCCGGTTGTCGGACGTCTTCATGAAATCTGCCTGGGACAATGTCGATAAACAAGAAGGCCCGTATCGCCGTGGCGATACGGGCTTTGAGGGATGAGGCTGAAATCAGCCGCCGATGGTGGCCTTGCGGGCGTTGATGATCGGCTGGTAGAAATCGACGTTGACGTCGGCGAAACCGGTGAAGTCACCGCCTTCAACGGCTGCGAAGCATTCCGGATCGGTCTTCGGCAGGTTGACCATGAAGTCCTTGACCTTGGTCTTCATGTCATCATTCAGCGAGCTGCGGACAACGATCGGGCCGTTCGGGATCAGCGGGCTTTCCCACAGCTGAACCAGATCGTCCATGTTGAGGATGCCCTTGTCGACCATCTTGCGCAGATTGCCGGAGGTGTAGCCATCTTCGAAATCGCCAACGCCTGAAGCCCAGGTCGTGCCGGCATCGAACGTGCCCTTGACGACTTCGAGAACCAGGTTTTCATGGCCGCCGCCGAAACCGGTTTCGGAGAAGAACTGATCAACCGGCATGCCAACGGCTTCCGGCAGCGTCACAGTCGGGATCAGGTAGCCGGAAGTGGAATCCGGGTCAGCGAAACCGAGCTTCTTGCCCTTCATGTCGGCAAGCGTGGTCATGCCGCTATCCTTGCGGGCGACCATGACCGAGTGATAGCCCATGGAGCCATCGGTCTGGACCGTCGTGAGGATCGGCTCAACAGCGTTCGGGTCGGAGAGGTAAGCCTTGGCATAGCCGGAAGCGCCGAGCTCTGCATAATCAAGCGTGCCGCCGAGCAGGCCCTGGATAACGCCGTCATAATCGGCAGCCGGGAACAGCTGGATGCTTTCAACGCCGATGGCGGCCGGCATTTCGTCGACCAGGCACTGGAAGTTGCGCAGGCGGTCGGATTCATTTTCGCCGCCGAGAATGCCGATGCGGAAGACCTTCAGGTCTTCGGCCATGGCCGAGGTCGAAAGCGCGGCAAGGGCTGCCGTGGCCAGAAGAATTTTCTTGAACATGACTGTCTCTCCTAGATGTCCGGCGTCCCTGCCGGATTTTGGGGATCGTATTTGCCCTTCACGCGGGCGCTCGTTGAGGCGTCCCGTTAAGGCGTGGCTGCCTCGGCTTCCGTCAGCAAGGGGTTGCCAACGGTCGATTTCCGGGCGCTTGCGGCAACAGGGAGCTTTTCCTCGTTAATGCTTGTCGAGGTCATGCTCTCGTCGATGCCGGCGCCGTTCCGGTCGGAACCGTAGATTTCGTGTACCTTCTCCGCCGTCAGCTCCTGCGGCGTGCCGTCAAAGACCACGCGGCCCTGCGACATGCCGATAATGCGCTCGCAATAGGCGCGGGCGGTATCAAGCGTGTGCAGATTGGTGATGACCGTGATGCCCTCGCGCTCGTTGATATCGCGCAGCGCATCCATCACCACCTTGGCATTGAGCGGATCGAGCGAGGCGATCGGCTCATCGGCAAGCACCATTTTCGGATCCTGCATCAGCGCCCGGGCAATGGCGACGCGCTGCTGCTGGCCACCGGACAATGTGCCGGCCTTCTGCAGCGCCGTCTGCTCGATGCCGAGCCGTTCCAGGGCGGCAATCGCCATGATCCGCTCTTCACGGGTAAACGAGTTCATCAGCGACAGCACGGTGGAGCGGTGGTTCAGCCGGCCGAGCAGGACATTGGTCAGCACGTCGAGGCGCGGCACCAGATTGAACTGCTGGAAGATCATCGCGCAATCACGCTGCCAGTCGCGCAGCGGCTTGCCCTTGAGCTTTGAAACATCATGATCGCCGAACAGGATCTCGCCTTCAGATGGGTCGATCAGCCGGTTGATCATGCGCAACAGCGTCGACTTTCCGGCGCCGGAACGGCCGATCACGCCTACCATCTGTCCCTGCGGGATGACGATGTTGACATTGCTGACCGCTGTCTTGACGCCAAAGCGGCGGGTGACGTTCCTGATTGCGAAGTTCATGCGACAACTTTCAACGAGATTTAAACGCCGGGCGCACCGCGTCCGGCAGGTCGGGGTGAGCGACCTGTTAAGCGTTGTCATAACGGTGTTGTTTGAAGGCCGAATGTCAGTTTTGTATCGGAAATATAACAACCTGAGATTCGCACGGATTTACTCGTAGGTGTTCAGGAATTCTTCCGCGCTCATCGTCCGGAAATCAGAGAGTGCGGCGCGCAGCCGGTCATGCTCCCAGTCCCACCAGCAAAGCGCATCCATGCGTGCCGCGATCTCTCTGGGAAAGCGCTGCCGGATCGGCTTTGCCGCAACACCGGCAACGATCGTATAGGCCTCGACATCTTTCGAGACGACAGCGCCGGCGCCGATCACCGCGCCATTGCCGACGCTGATGCCCGGCAGCAGCGTTGCGCCATGGCCGATCCAGACATCATGGCCGATGACAATGCGCTTTTCCCGCCGTCTGGCAAAGAAGGCATGATCGGGCTCGGCATCATTCCAGTAGTCATTTGAGCGATAGGTGAAGTGATGCAGCGTTGCCCGTTCGACCGGGTGATTGGTGGCGTTGATGCGCACGGAAGCGGCGATATTGGCGAATTTACCGATCGTGGCGCACCAGACGGCGCCATCCTGCATGATGTAGGAATAATCGCCCATTTCCACATCCTCGATCCGGCAGCGCGCCTCGATCTCGCAATAGCGGCCAAGCCGGCTTTCCTTCACCGAGGCTGTCTTATGAATGACGGGGGCAATGCCAAGCCTGGTCATGCGGCGCTCCTGCGAGGCGAAAAGGCCATGACATCGATCACCGTGTCGGCAACCGCTTCGCGCACTTCAGAATCGTGAAAGATGCCGAGGAGCGCGACACCGTCGGCTTTCTTCTCGGCAATCATCTCGATCACCACCTTGCGGTTTTCGGCATCGAGCGAGGCCGTCGGCTCATCCAGAAGCAGGATCGAATGGCTGGTGATGAAGCCGCGGGCGATATTGACGCGCTGCTGTTCGCCGCCGGAAAAGGTCGCTGGCGGCAACTGCCACAAAGCCTCCGGCAGATTGAGACGGGACAGCAGTGCCTTTGCCTTGTCGCGCGCCTTTTTCTGTCCGCTGCCTGCGGCCAGAAGCGGTTCGGCGACAACGTCGATCGCCGAAACGCGCGGAACGGCGCGCAGGAACTGGCTGACATAGCCGAGCGTGTCACGCCGGACTGCGAGGATCAGGCGTGGATCGGCACTGGCGAGATCCACTGTTGCATCCTTGTGGGCGATGAGGATCTGACCCTGGTCGACGGCATAATTGCCATAGACCATTTTCAGGATCGAGCTTTTGCCGATTCCCGACGGTCCACCAAGCACGGCACAGCTGCCGGCCTCGACGGCAAAGGAGGCATTGTCGATGACGGGCAGTTTCAGCCCGCCGCGGAGATGCATGGTGAAGCTTTTGGAGACTTCGGAAACGATCAGCGGAACGGGCATGGCTTACACCTGCAGGATGGAGGAAACGAGAAGCTGGGTATAGGGCTCGCGCGGATCGTCCAGCACCCGGTCGGTGAGGCCCTGTTCGATCACCCGGCCGGATTTCATCACCATCATCCGATGCGAAAGAAGCCTTGCGACGGCAAGATCATGGGTGACGACGATTGCGGCGAGGCCGAGATCGTTGACGAGGCCGCGCACCAGATCGAGAAGCCGCGCCTGGACCGAAACATCGAGGCCGCCGGTTGGCTCGTCCATGAAGACGAGGCGCGGGCCGGTGACCAGATTGCGGGCGATCTGCAGGCGCTGGCGCATGCCGCCGGAAAAGGCGCGCGGCTGGTCGTCGATCCGGTCGGCGGCTATTTCGACGCGCTCCAGCCAGTCGGCGGCCGTCTCGCGGATCTTGCCGTAATGGCGATCACCGATCGCCATCAACCGCTCACCGACATTTGCGCCGGCCGAGACGGTCATGCGCAGCCCGTCGGCCGGGTTCTGGTGAACAAAGCCCCAATCGGTGCGCATCAGCACCCGCCGTTCTGCCTCGCCCATGCGGTAGAGATCGGAAAAACGGCCGTCGCGCATGCGATATTCCACCGTACCGGTGGTCGGTGTCAGTCGGGTGGAAATGCAGTTTAAAAGCGTGGTCTTGCCGGAGCCGCTCTCGCCGACGATCGCCAGAACTTCGCCGGGATAAAGCTCAAAACCGACATCAAGGCAGCCGGGCCTTTTGCCATAGAATTTCGAAACACCGGTGACCTTCATCAGCGGCTGGCTGGATTTAGCCGTCATGCTGCATCTCCTTCGCCCGTATGCCCCTCGGCGCGGCGGGTTTCGCAATGGTCGGTGTCGGAGCAGACAAACATTCGGCTGCCCTTGTCATCGAGCACCACCTCATCGAGATAGACGCCACGCGCACCGCAGAGCGCACAGGGTTTTTCAAATGTCTGGACCTCGAAAGGGTAGTCCTCGAAATCGAGACTGACGACATCGGTATAAGGCGGGACGGCATAGATGCGTTTTTCGCGACCGGCGCCGAAAAGCTGCAGCGCCTTCGAGCGGTGCATTTTCGGATTGTCGAATTTCGGCGTCGGTGAGGGGTCCATGACATAACGCCCGTCGACCTTGACCGGATAGGCATAGGTGGTGGCGATATGGCCGTTCAGCGCAATATCCTCGTAGAGTTTCACATGCATGAGGCCGTATTCGGAAAGCGCATGCATCTTGCGGGTCTCGGTCTCGCGCGGTTCGAGAAAGCGTAACGGCTCGGGGATCGGCACCTGAAATACGATCACCTGACCGGGCTTCAGCGGCGCCTCGGGAATGCGGTGCCGGGTCTGGATGATGGTGGCGTCGGCCGTGTGGGTGGTGGTGGCAACATCGGCAACATTGCGGAAAAACTTGCGGATCGACACCGCATTGGTGGTGTCGTCGGCGCCCTGATCGATCACCTTCAGGCAGTCATCGGGGCCGATGATCGCCGCCGTCACCTGCACGCCGCCCGTGCCCCAGCCATAGGGCATCGGCATTTCGCGCGAGGCGAAGGGCACCTGATAGCCGGGAATGGCGATCGCCTTCAGAATGGCGCGACGGATCATCCGCTTGGTCTGCTCATCGAGATAGGCGAAGTTATAGGTCGCAAGACCTGCGCGATGGACGTTCATTCGGCGGCCTCCTTACGGTTACTGCCATGGGTATTGTCGAAGGCGGAACGCATGCGGCGTACCAGATCAAGTTCGGCCTGGAAGTCGACATAATGCGGCAGTTTCAGATGTTCGACGAAGCCGGTCGCCTGAACATTGTCGCAATGGGAAATCACGAATTCCTCATCCTGGGCGGGATGTTCGCGATCTTCGCCAAGCTCTCCGGCGCGGAGCGAGCGGTCGATCAGAGACATGGCCATGGCCTTGCGCTCGGCCTGGCCAAAGACGAGGCCATAGCCGCGGGTAAATTGCGGCGGCGCCTTGGCCGAGCCCTTGAACTGGTTGACCATCTGGCATTCGGTCAGCCGGACATCACCGATCGAAACGGAAAAGCCAAGCTCCGGCGCGTCGATTTCAACCTCGACCATCCCGATGCGGATTTCGCCGGCAAAGGGGTGGCTGCGGCCATAGCCGCGCTGGGTTGAATAGGCGAGCGCCAGCAGAAAGCCCTCATCGCCACGCGCCAGCGCCTGCAGCCGGCTGTCGCGCTCAAGCGGGAAATCGAGCGGCTCGCGGGTAATGTCGCCCGGACGGTGATCCTCGGGCAGGGTGCCATCACCCTCGATCAGCCCCTCACCGGCGAGAATGTCGGAGACCCGCATGGCCCTGGCATCGTTCGTTTCGCGCCGCGCCGGGTCCTCGACCGGGCCGTCTTCGAGCAGGCCGGGATCGAGCAGGCGGTGGGTATAATCGAAAGTCGGGCCAAGCAGCTGACCGCCGGGCAGATCCTTGTAGGTGGCCGAGACCCGGCGCTCGATCCGCATATTGCCGGTATCGAGCGGCAATGACGCGCCAAAACGCGGCAGTGTGGTGCGATAGGCGCGTAACAGGAATATGGCCTCGATCATGTCTCCGCGCGCCTGTTTGATCGACAGCGCAGCAAGGTCGCGGTCGTAGAGCGAGGCCTCGCCCATGACCCGGTCAACGGCGAGCGCCATCTGTTCGATGATCTGATCGACCGAAATGGCGGGCAGCGACCGGTCGCCGCGCCGGCGGTCTGCCAGCAGGCGGTGGGCGTTGTCGATGGCGGCTTCGCCACCCTTGACGGCAACATACATCGGCTCAGCCCTCCGTGTTCATGACTGTGGTGGAGCGCGGCAGGCAAAGGATGGCGTTACCGCAGGTAAAGATGATGTCGATGCCGCGCGGGAAGCTGGCGCGGTTTCCGGCCCAGCGGGCAAGAAAATGCGGCGGCAGGCCGGACAGTATCACATCGCGGCTGCCATCAATGCCAGGGCCTGACAGTGTGAGCGGATCGCCTGCATCAAGCGCGTCGAGTTCGATGATCAGCGTCGTCGAGCGGTCGGGATAATCCTGGCTGCCGGTGGCGAAAAGCTCGAAAGAGGGCACGGATGCGCCTTTTTCGATCACGGCGAAGGCGGCGAAGGCCTTCTCATCCGTGACCGTCGCGCCGGTGTGAAAGGAGATCCAGCTCGCGAGTACGGTGTCGGCCAGGCTCTGGGTCAGCCAGTAGGGCGTGTCATTGTCGAGAAGCGTCAGCAGAACGGCGCTCATGGCGGTGCCAAGGGGCTCAGGCGCTTCGGCCGTTTCGGCGATGGTCCGGATTGTTCCGGGCTCGGCCATGGCTTCCATGACGTTGCGGAACACGGACTGGGCGTTGAAAACGGGATCGGGAAACCCGCCGTGAAGGATTGCGGCTTTTCCGTCCATCAGTCTTCTCCCCGCACCATGGTGAAGAAATCAACACGCGTTGCTGCTGTTTCCTCGGCCTGTCTGTTGCGCTCTGCGGCGATGCGGGCGCCAAGCGGCGCGAGCAGTGTTGTCTCGATCAGCGCGCCAAGATCCGGCCGCTGCATCAGGGCATCGAGAATGGCGATCATCTGCGCCTTGCTGCGATCGGCCCCCAGACAATAGCCATGCCCCACCCGGCCATCGCCGAGACGCACCGAGGCGCGGCTGGCGGTTGCCTCGCCCAGATTGAAAGCGGCACCGCCACCACCGATCCGGCCGCGCAGCATCACAAGGCCGGTTTCTGGACCGCGCAAGGGGCTGACGGCTTCGTCGGGGGCGATGCGGTTCAGGGCGCTGCCCAGTTCTTCGGCGCTGGCGCGGGCCAGAAGACCGGCGGCCCTTTTCCGTGCTCTCTGGCCGGCACTTAGTTTTTCTGCTTCAGCGGATGTCATTGCCAAACCTCTAAATGTCTATTAATATAGACAACTATACATATGCCTATGGTTATAGAACCATGCTGTGACAGGTTTATGAAGTCTGAATGTTGATCGGGGGCGGTGTCAGTGGAAAGAAGCGAAGCGGAGATTGCCGGCGTCTCGGCGCTTGCACGCAGCAATGGCGTTGCGCTCTGGCGTCAGATCGCCGACCTGATCCGCGAGGAGATTGCCGCTGGCAGCTTTGATTCCACCGGCATGGTGCCGCCGGAGATGGAGCTTGCCGCCCGTTTTGCTGTCAACCGGCATACGGTGCGCGCAGCCCTTGCGGCGCTGGCGCAGGAGGGCGTCGTGCGCTCGGAACGCGGACGAGGAACCTTCATCGCAAGACAAGCCGATTTCGCTTTTCCGATTTCACGCCGAACCCGGTTTTCCGCAGGGCTCGGCGATCAGGCACGGGTTTTTTCCGGCAGTCTGCTGGAGGCGGCGCGCGAGCGGGCGCCGGGGCGGGTGGCGCGCGCGCTTGATCTTGAGGACGGTGAAGAGGTAATCCGCACCGAGACCGTGCGGCGCGCCGATGGTCTGGCGCTGTCGCGGGCGACCAGCTTCTTTCCGGCAAACCGTTTCGGCGGCATTGGCGATGTTCTCGCCGACACGCTTTCCGTGACGGCGGCGTTGAAGCGTTTTGGCGTGGAGGATTATTTGCGGCGCGAAACGGAGGTGACGGCACGTCATGCCAGCCCCGAAGACTGTGCGGCACTCGATCTTTCGCCCGGCGCGATCCTGCTTGTCGCCCGTTCGGTCAATACCGATCCTGACGGCCGGCCGATCCAGTATTCCCTGACCCGTTTCGCCGCCGACCGGGTGCGGCTGACGATTGATGCGGCCGATCTGGAGTGAAAAAGGGCGGCCCGAAGACCGCTGACAAAGCCATTCATATTGCATATTTGAGGTGGAGCAGCACCTCCCTCCGTCGTCATCCCCGTGCTTGTCACGGGGATCCAGATTCATAAGACATTGAATAGACAAGTCCTTTCGCCGCGCAGACGCGCGTCGGCTGGATGCCTGTGACAAGCACAGGCATGACGTCAGAAAAAGGAGCGAGGTTTGTCAGCAGCCAGAGGGCGGCCCGAAGACCGCCCCTTTTGAAACTCCAGCTGTCTGCGACCTCAGTGGGCGCCGGACATGTCGCCGAGAACCTTCTTGCTGGCGACGGTGGAATCGGCGTTCAGCGTGTAGACCATCGGCACGCCGGTGGCGAGGTTGAGCTTCAGGATCTCTTCCTGGCTCAGACGGTCCAGCACCATGACGAGGGCGCGCAGCGAATTGCCATGAGCGGCAACCAGAACCTTTTCGCCGCGGAGAACGCGCGGCAGGATCTCGGTCATGTAATAGGGCCAGACGCGGGCGCCGGTATCCTTCAGGCTTTCGCCGCCGGGCGGGGGCACGTCATAGGAGCGGCGCCAGATATGGACCTGTTCCTCACCCCATTTCTCGCGCGCATCATCCTTGTTGAGGCCGGCAAGATCGCCATAATCGCGTTCGTTGAGGGCCTGATCCTTGATGGTCTCAAGGTCGCTCTGGCCGATCTGTTCAAGAACCAGCTTGCAGGTGTGCTGGGCGCGGGTGAGCGCCGAGGTGTAGGCGACGTCGAATTTGATGCCGGTTTCGGCAAGCGCCTTGCCGCCAGCCGTTGCCTCCTGAACGCCGAGCTCGGTCAGATCCGGGTCCTTCCAGCCGGTGAAGAGGTTTTTCAGATTCCATTCGCTTTGGCCGTGGCGCACCAGAACCAGAGTTCCGCTCATGACAATGTTCCTTCAAGACTTAGCAGTGTTACATTTAACTATCGGAAAGCCCGAGCACGTCGAGCATGGAATAGAGACCGGGTTTCTGGTCCTTGCCCCAAAGAGCGGCCTGAACACCGCCCCGGGCGAAAATGCTACGGTCGAGCGCGCTGTGGGACAGCGTCACAACCTCACCCTCGCCAGCCAGCAGCACCGAATGCTCGCCGACCACCGATCCGCCGCGCAGCGAGGCAAAACCGATCGCCCCTTCCGGCCGCGCACCGGTATGGCCGTCGCGGCTTCGCACTGCCTTATCGCGCAGATCCACCTTCCGGCCCTTCGCTGCCTCTTCGCCGAGAAGGAGCGCCGTTCCGGACGGTGCATCGACCTTGTGGCGATGATGCATTTCCAGAACTTCGATATCCCAGCCCTTGGCAGACAAGGCAGCGGCTGCCTGACGCACGAGAACGCCGAGCAGATTGACCCCGAGACTCATATTTCCGGATTTGATGATACGGGCATGGCGGGCGGCCGCCTTGATCTGTGTCTCATCAGTCTCGGAAAGCCCGGTCGTGCCGATCACATGGACAATGCGGGCCTGGGCGGCGAGACTGGCAAATTCAACGGTTGCGGCCGGTGCGGTGAAGTCAAGCACGCCATCAGCCTCCAGAAAGGCTTCAAGCGGTGCGTCGCTCACGGCAACACCCAGCGGCTCTATCCCGGACATTTCACCGGCATCCCTGCCGATCATCGGTGAGCCCTTGCGCTCGACGGCGGCATGCAGGACTGCGCCCTCGGTTTCGGCGATGATGCGGATGAGCGCCTTGCCCATGCGGCCGCTGGCACCCACGACGACGAGTTTCATTGCCTTTTCGGTCATGTCTTTTCCTGGTCTGTTGGCCGGGCGGCGGCCCGGCCCTGTTTCGGGCCTTGCTGCCCGGACTGCATTCTGTTTGCCTCTATAACCCGCTTTGCGTCAATGGCGAAAGGCCGGCAGTGGCCATGGCCGTCCCTCAGTCATTTTTCGGGGCCGTTTTTGAACCCGCATTGAACTGCAGCTCGCTCAGATGGGCATAGAGGCCTCCGGGCTTCGCAATCAGCTGGCGATGCGTTCCTTCCTCGACCACCTGGCCCTCATGCATGACGATGATCTTGTCAGCATTGATGACGGTGGAAAGCCGGTGGGCAACGACGATGACGGTGCGCCCGCGCATCGCTTCATCCAACGCCTTCTGGACAAAGGCTTCTGATTCCGCGTCAAGCGCCGAGGTCGCCTCGTCGAGAAGCAGGATCGGGGCATTGCGCAATATGGCGCGGGCGATCGAGATGCGCTGCTGCTGACCGCCGGAAAGCGTGCTGCCGCTTTCGCCGACCGGTGTGTCATAGCCCTGCGGCTGGGCGAGAATGAAATCATGGGCATAGGCAAGTCGGGCGGCTTCACGGACATCTTCGTCGCTGGCATCGGGACGGCCATAGCGGATATTGTCGGCAATCGAGCCTTCGAAGAGATAAGGTCGCTGGCTGACATAGGCGATCTGGCTGCGCAGGGAATGCTTGGTGACCCGATCGAGATCCGTCCCGTCAATGGTGATCCGGCCGGAGCGGATATCGTAGAAGCGGGGAATGAGCGAGATGATCGTGCTCTTGCCAGCCCCTGACGGGCCGACCAGCGCTGTGGTCTTGCCGCCTTCGGCAACGAAGTTCACTGACTTCAGGATTTCCGTGCGGCCATAACCGAAGACGACATCATCCAGCCGGATTTCAGCCTTGCCGACCACGAGCGGCCCGGCATCTTCGTCATCGGGCTGGTGCGGGATCGTGTCGAGCACCTCGTAGAGCATGCTGGCATTGATGGCGGCGCGCTCCAGCTGCACCTGTAATTTGGCAAGGCGTTTGGCCGGGTCATAGGCCATCAGAACGGCGGTGATGAAGGCAAAAAACGAACCGGGCGGCACGGCGTGATAGATGGTGCGATAGCCGGCATAGGCGATGACGGCGGCAATGGCGCCACCGGCAAAGGTCTCCGTCAAAGGCACGGTGCGCTGGGAAAGCTTGGCGGCGCGGTTATTGCGGTTTTCCGAGCGGTCGATCAGCTTGCCGACCTTGTCACGCAGCAGGTCTTCCATGGTGAAGGCCTTGACCACGGCAATGCCCTGCACGCTTTCCTGCATGGCAGCAAAGGTACGCGAGCCGATCTCGACCGTTTCACGCGAGACCTTGCGCATCTTGCGCGAAATGCTGCGCAGTGAAATCACCACCGGCGGGGCGGCGACGAAGATGATCAGCGTCAGCATCGGATCCTTGGCGATCATCACGCCTACCAGCGCGATCACCGACAGCGCATCGCGTGCCGCCGAGGTGATGACGAGGTTCATCATGTCGCGGATACCGCCGATATTCTGGTTCAGCTGGGCAATCAGCTTGGCCGAGCGTTCCTCGCTGTAATAGGTCAGCGACAGGTTCATCAGGTGGTCGAACACCTTGCGCTGGTAGCGCGCGATGATGTTGTTGCCGATCATGTTGAGCACGACCGACTGGCCATAGGTGGCAAAGCCGCGAATGGTGAAGGCGAGAAAGACCGAAAAACACACCAGCGCGACCAGGTCGCCGCGTTGATTGGCAAAGATCTCGTCGACCACCGTCTGCATGATCCAGGCGGAAAAGGCGGTGCAGCCGGCAACGGCCATCAGGCAGAGGGTTGAGAAGCTGTAGCCCCAGAAATGCTCGCGCGCATTTTCCGAAAAGACGCGCTTCATAACCGGGTACAGCCCGACGGTATTTCCCGTATCCATCTGTTTTTTATGATGTTTTTCCAAAGACCGTGTCCTGTCTCGTCTGTCAAGTGTGACGTTTGCCCGTCATTTCTATAGCGTCAGGCGCTGGCGTTGAACAGAGCGGCACCGGCGGGTTTTGATCTGCCGGTGCCAGTGCCGGTACCGGGCAGGGGGCATCTTTGAATGTCGCCGAAACCATCCAGAACAGCGAAATCGGCATCGTCAAAATCGATCGATCGGCCGATGGCCTCCCAGGTCTCGCCGTCTTGTCTGCGCTTTTCGTCGGCCACTTTCAGAAAGGCAAGCGCGTCGGAGCCAAGGACCAGATGGTCCGGCAGGTCATCGCGGCGGGAAAGGTCGAGGATCACGGCGGCAATCCGGTCAGGATCGCCGGTCTCATAGCCGATGACCAGCTTCAGAAGGTCTGTCATCACGCCCATGCTTGCCTGGTAGTCGGGCAGGAAGGGCGGGCGAATTTTCGTGAAAGGGTGGGCAAGGCGTTGCCGGACCGGAAAAACGCCTCCGCCAGCACGGCGAAAGGTTTTTTGTTCAATGACTTAAGAAGTTGGATCCCCGCGACAAGCGCGGGGATGACGACGGAGAGGGCTGGTTCTGTGACCCCGAGCAGGCAATCTGAATGACTTTGTCAACACTCTGGCACCTCCGCCGGATCGGGCGAAGGCGTGGAGGCTTCAGCCGCGCCAGCGGCGGTTTTCAAGCGCCAGCCCGAAACGGCCGGGCGTGCGGGCATAGGTGGCAAGGCCTGCAAGGGCTGCCAGCGGATGGGTGACGACATAGGTCGGGATCGACTGCATCAGCGCATCATGCGGTGCCTTGTCTTCGAAGGCGGCGCGGAATTCGGGCTTCTGCAGTGCAGGAAGGATCTTTTCCGAAATGCCGCCTGCCAGATAGACACCGCCGCGGGCCATGAAGATCATTGCCATGTCGCCGGCGATCCGGCCGAGATAGGTGGCGAAAAGCGACAGGGTTTCCACTGCCTGCTCGTTGGATCCATCAAGTCCGGCATGGCTGACGTCAGAGGGTTCGATAAGGCTTGGCGTAATCCCGTCGGCCGTGCAGATGGCGTTGTAGAGATTGACCATGCCACGGCCGCAGAGGATCTGCTCGGCAGCGACGCGGCCCTCAATGGTCTTGATATGCGGGAAGATTTCGAGATCGCGCTTGCTGCGCGGGCCGAGATCGACATGGCCGCCTTCGCCGGGAACGGGGATCCATTTGTGCTGGGCATAGACAAGTCCGGCGACGCCGAGGCCTGTTCCCGGACCCAGCACCACGCGCGATGCCATCATCTTGTCCGGGCGCGGGGCGATCGCAACGCGGTATTTGTCCGGCATATTGGCAATTGCCAGCGCCTGAGCCTCGAAATCATTGATGATCAGCACATCCTCAAGACCAAGTTCGCTGATCATTTCCTTCGGCTTGACCACCCAGTCGCAATTGGTGAGCGGGATCTCGTCGCCGCGAATTGGACCGGCAACGGCAAGAATCGCCGAGCGCGGCTGCAGTGAGGATTTGTCCATCACCCCGGCCTGGATGGCTTCGCCAATAGTGGCGAATTCCTTGGTGTGGACGATCGGAAAATCGCGCGGCTCGGCATAAGGGTCGACAAGCAGCGAAAAACGGGCATTCGTGCCACCGATGTCACCGATCAGAATCGGAAAAGAAAGGGGCTGATCAATATCACTGGATTTGGCCATGGTGTTTCCCATATCTGCCTTTTCGTCGAAGGCTCTGTAACGGTGTCTGACGGCATTTAGCCCGTGTTGGAAGTCTGCTTCAACCAGTTCGACGACAATATGGTCGCCCTGGTTGAAACTTTTAAGTCGCCGGGGCCTTTCTCATGCGGTTGCGCCTTGTCATCCGTTTCGTCCGTGAAAACAGGCGTCAAGGGTGATTGCGGCGCCATGAAAGGCCGAAACGCTACCCTTCCGTGCTGTTTGAGGTAATACAATCGATTTAGTGCGCTTCAATGACCTACATCAAGCCAAACCGGTTTGGAAGAGCTAACAGACAAGCTGTGCCCGATTGTTTCAACCGGCGGGCCTGGGTGTTGGCACGGGGCCGACTTCCGGCCAGGGGGCAAGCGGCGGCAGCGGGATCGGCGGCGTCAGGGCTGCGGCCGGCAAAGGTGAGGGGGCGGCAGCGCTCAGTACGGTGGCACAGGCCTTGGGCAGATCGGACAGGATCTTGTAAGACGGCCGGCTCGGCTTTTTCGACGGTTTTGCGGGCTTGACGGGTTTTACGGGCTCTGCCGGTTTCCACGGCTCATCGGACAACCACCAGGCGAGATTCTCGCCGCAACCGTCATCCTTCATGTCGACAGCGTTCTGGGCTTTGCAGTCCTTCTGTCCTTTCGGGCAGAACAGGCGGATGTGGATATGATCGTCATGGCCCCAATAGGGGCGCACTTTGGCAAGATTGGAGCGGTCTCCCTTCCAGTTGTCGCAAAGGTCTTTCTTGATGCCGGGATGAACGAAAATCCGCTGCACTTCCGGGTAGCTTGCAGCACGCATGACGAGTTTTTCGCCGGCGGGGGTGAATTTTTTCGGGTCGATGAACAGCGTGCCGTCATTCTTCAGCACGGATTGTGCCGACAGGTCCTCGCGTTCGCGCAGTGAAAGCCGGTGATCCGGCATCGGCGTCAGCCAGATATCGACATCAAGGCCGATCTGATGGGAGGCGTGGCCTGAAATCATCGGCCCTCCGCGCGGTTCGGACATGTCGCCGACCAGAAGGCCGGGCCAGCCGTCATATTGCGCAGCGTCGCGGGACAGTTTCTCGATCGTATCAATGAGTTGCGGGGTGCCGAAACGGCGGTTGCGCGACAGCCGCATTGCCTGCCAGGTCTCACCGTCGATCGGCAGGGCTTGCGCCCCGGAAAGGCAGCCATCGGCATAAAAGCCAATCGCGCGGGCGGGACCGGCGGATGGGGTTGAGACCGAGGCAAACAGAACCTTGGCCGAGGGCGGATCTTCGGCGCGTGCCGGCGTCAGGCATGCGACGAGGGCAGACAGCGCAAGAATCAGTTTTTTCAATCCCATCTCATCCTCCAGAATGCGTTGCAGCAACGGCGTTGTGGTGCAGTGATCAGGTGCGGGCTCTCGCAAATACTATAAATGCTCTTGTGTATTCTGACCGAATTTTGCTTATTTTCGGATATAGGAAAAAAAAGTAATAGCGGGAAAAGGCTGAATTATGTGGAAACGAGCGCTTGCCGGTACCGGCGTCCTCCTTTGTTGCCTTGCGGCGACCGGCCCTGCCCGGGCGGAGGATGAAAGCCCCTGGCGCACAGCCGTCGCGCTCGTGGGTGATCCGCTTTATCCTGATGGTTTCGATCACTTCGCCTATGTCAATGCCGATGCGCCGAAGGGCGGCACGGTCACCCTGCCGGCGGTCGGAACATTTGATTCGCTCAATCTCGTTCCCGACAATGGCGTCAAAGCCGCCGGTCTCGGCCTCGTCTTCGAAACGTTGATGACATCGTCGCCCGATGAGATCTCGACCGAATACGGGCTTCTGGCCGAAGCCCTGCGCTATCCCGACGACTATTCGCAGGTAACCTATAAGCTCAGGCCCGAGGCCCGCTTTTCCGATGGCACACCGGTAACCCCGGAGGATGTGGTCTTTTCCTTCAACGCGCTGAAGGAAGACAATGTTCAGCAGGCCAATTACTACCGTCATGTGACGAGTGCCGAAGTGACCGGCGACCATGAGGTCACCTTCCATTTCGACGAGAAAGGCAATCGCGAACTGCCGCAGATCACCGGACAGCTTCTGGTCTTCCCGAAACACTGGTGGGAGGCCAACGGCGCCGACGGCAAGCCGCGCGACATTTCCAAGACGACATTGTCGGTGCCGATCGGCTCCGGGCCTTACGTGATTGACAGCGTTGATCCCGGCGGGTCGATTACCTACAGGCTGCGCGACGATTACTGGGGTAAGGATCTGCCGGTCAATATCGGCCGCAATAATTTCGGCACGCTCAAATATCTCTATTTCGCTGATCCCGATGTTGCTTTCGAGGCCTTCCGTTCCGGTGTTCTCGATTTCTGGACAGAGACCCGGTCGAAGCGCTGGGCAACGCAATATGACTTTCCGGCCGTCACTGAAGGCAAGGTCAAGCGCGAGGAGGTGCAGAACCCGTTGCGCTCGGTCGGCATCATGCAGGCGCTGGTGCCGAACATGCGCCGCGCGCCCTTTGATGATCAGCGGGTGCGCGAGGCGCTGATCCTCGCCTTTGATTTCGAAACGATCAACCGGACCGCCCTTTCCAGCGCCTATGCGCGTGACGACAGCTTCTTCTTCGGCACCGAGCTTGCCTCGTCCGGCCTGCCGGAGGGGGAGGAACTGGACATCCTCAACAGCGTCAAGGACGACATTCCGGCTTCGGTCTTCGACACGCCCAACACGCTGCCGGTTGGCGGCTCGGAAGACAATCAGCGCAAGAACCTGATGGCCGCGCTGAAACTTCTCAAAGAAGCCGGTTTCGAGCGGCAGGGCACGCAGATGGTCAATATCAAGACCGGCAAACCCTTCACTTTCGAGATCCTGATTTCCAATCCCGGTCTCGATGTCGTGCTGCTGCCCTATACCGAAGCGCTGCGCAAGATCGGCATTACCGCGACGATCCGGGTGGTTGATGATTCCCAGTATCAGAACCGGGTCAATGACTTTGATTATGATATGATCTGGAATGTCTGGGGCCAGTCGCTCAGTCCCGGCAATGAGCAGCTTTACTACTGGGGCTCGAAAGCAGCGGATCAGCCTGGTTCGCAGAATTATGCCGGCATTTCCGATCCCGGCATCGACCAGCTGATCAACAAGGTCATCTTCGCCAAGGACCGTGATGAGCTGGTGGCGGCATCAAAGGCGCTCGACCGGGTTCTTCTGGCGCATGATTATGTGATACCGCTCTATTATTCGAAGAATTATCGCATTGCCTATTGGGACAAGATCACCCATCCGACCTTGCCCGAATACGGGCTCGACTTTCCGGGTGCCTGGTGGTCGACGGATGCCGCCCAGTGAGGCGAGTAAGGAAAGACGTGCTGCATATTGAGTTTGCAAGGGCCGGGGGCTGATGGGAAGCTATATCCTGCGCCGAATTTTGCTGATGATCCCGACACTGATCGGCATTATGGCGATATCCTTCATCGTCGTGCAGTTTGCGCCCGGCGGACCGGTCGAGCAGGTTATCGCCCAGCTCAACGGTCAGGCCGGCGGTGCCGAGGCGCGCATTTCCGGTGGCTCGGATGCCGGCATGTCGATGGATAATTTCGACAGTGGCGGGTCGTCGCAATATCGCGGCGCCCAGGGGCTGGACCCGGAACTGATCAAGAAGCTGGAAAAGCAGTTCGGTTTCGACAAGCCGCCGCTGACACGGTTCCTGCTGATGATGCGGGATTATGCAACCTTCAACTTCGGCGACAGCTTCTTTCGCAACACCTCTGTGATTGATCTGATCATCGAGAAACTCCCCGTATCGATTTCGCTTGGCGTCTGGATCCTGATCCTGTCCTACGGCATTTCCATTCCGCTCGGCATTGCCAAGGCAGTGCGTGATGGCACGCGTTTCGATGTCTGGACCTCGGCCATCGTGGTGGTTGGCTATGCCGTGCCATCCTTCCTGTTCGGTATCCTGCTGATCGTGCTGTTTGCCGGTGGTTCCTTCTTTGACTGGTTCCCCTTGCGCGGGCTCGTCTCGGATGATTTCGCCTCGCTGTCCTGGTGGCAGAAGATCCTCGATTATCTCTGGCACATCACCCTGCCGGTCATTGCTCTTGCCGTCTCCGCCTTTGCGACAACGACGCTTTTGACCAAGAATTCCTTTATTGACGAGATCAAGAAGCAATATGTGGTGACCGCCCGGGCCAAGGGCCTGTCCGAGCGGCAGGTGCTTTACGGCCATGTGTTCCGCAATGCCATGCTGATTGTCATTGCAGGATTTCCCGGCGCCTTCATCTCCGCCTTCTTCACCGGCTCACTGCTGATCGAGAACATTTTCTCGCTCGATGGTCTCGGGCGGCTCGGTTATCTCTCGGTCGTCAACCGCGACTATCCCGTGGTCTTCGGCACGCTTTACATCTTTTCCCTCATCGGCCTCATTGTCGGCCTGATTTCCGACCTGATCTACACCTGGATCGATCCGCGCATCGATTTCGAAAAGAGGGATGTGTGAGATGGCCGATATCGTGACGCCCGTTTTACCGGAAGATGCGCCGAAGCGCCGTTTCCTGTCGCCGATGAATGCCCGGCGCTGGCAGAATTTCAAGGCCAACCGGCGTGGCTACTGGTCGCTGTGGCTGTTTCTCGTGCTTTTCATCGTCAGCCTCGGCTCGGAATTTGTCGCCAATGACAAGCCGATCGTGGTTGATTACAAGGGCGAGATCCTGTTTCCGGTTCTCGTCGACTATCCGGAGGAGAAATTCGGCGGTTTCCTCGCCGTTACCGATTACCGCTCCTCCTATATTCAGGACGAGATCAACGCCAATGGCTGGATGATCTGGCCGCCGATCCGCTACTCCTATCGCACCGTCAACGCCAATGTGCCCTATTCGGCGCCGACCGCGCCATTCTGGACCATGAGCCGTGAGCAACGCTGCGCCGGTTATGAGAAGGGTGTTGACGATCCGGGTTGTGTGCTCGGCAATATGAACTGGCTTGGTACCGATGATCTCGGGCGCGACGTCGTTGCCCGTGTTCTCTACGGCTTCCGTATTTCGGTTCTGTTCGGGCTGATCCTCACCATCCTTTCGGCTGTCGTCGGGGTGGGGGCCGGGGCCGTGCAGGGTTATTTCGGCGGCTGGGTCGATCTTCTGATGCAGCGTTTCATCGAGATCTGGTCGTCGCTGCCGCTGCTCTACATCCTGCTGATCATTGCGGCCGTGTTGCCTCCAGGGTTCTTCGTGCTGCTCGGCATCATGCTGCTGTTTTCCTGGGTCAGTTTTGTCGGCGTGGTCAGGGCGGAGTTCCTGCGCGCGCGCAATTTCGAATATGTCAATGCGGCCCGCGCGCTCGGCGTCGGCAATGGCACGATCATGTTCCGGCATCTTCTGCCCAATGCCATGGTGGCGACGCTGACCTTCCTGCCCTTCATCCTGTCAGGCGCGATCACGACGCTGACATCGCTGGATTTCTTAGGCTTCGGCATGCCACCGGGATCGCCGTCTCTGGGGGAGCTGATTGCTCAGGGCAAGCGCAATCTGCAGGCGCCCTGGCTCGGGCTGACGGCCTTCTTCACCATGTCGATCATGCTGTCGCTGCTGATTTTCGTCGGCGAGGCGGTGCGCGACGCCTTTGATCCGAGGAAGACGTTCAAATGACCGACGCTCCACTTCTCTCCGTCCGCGATCTCTCCGTTGCCTTCGGGACGAGCCTCGCCGTCGATCATGTTTCGTTCGATATCCAGCCCGGTGAAGTGCTGGCGCTGGTGGGGGAATCGGGTTCGGGCAAATCCGTTACCGCCAATTCGGTGCTGAAGCTGCTGCCCTATCCGGCGGCCAGCCACCCGTCCGGCGAAATCCTGTTTGAAGGCGAAGACCTGCTGACGGTGAGCGACCGACGGCTGCGACAGGTGCGCGGCGCGGCGATCACCATGGTGTTCCAGGAGCCGATGACCTCGCTCAATCCGCTGCAGACCATCGAGAAGCAGGTCGGCGAGGTGCTGGCGCTGCATGCGGGGCTGACCGGGCCGAAGGCGCGCGAGCGGGTGCTGACACTCCTGAACGAGGTCGGCATTCGCGATGCGGAAAAGCGGCTTTCGGCCTATCCGCACGAACTTTCCGGCGGCCAGCGCCAGCGCGTGATGATTGCCATGGCGCTCGCCAACCGGCCGAAGCTGCTGATTGCCGATGAGCCGACCACCGCGCTGGACGTCACGGTTCAGGCGCAGATCCTGAAGCTTCTGAAAAAGCTGCAGCGCGAATATGGCATGTCGCTTTTGTTCATCACCCATGATCTCGGCATTGTCCGCAAGTTTGCCGACCGGGTCTGCGTCATGACCGGGGGAAAGATTGTCGAACGTGGGCCGGTTGCCGAGATTTTCGACAATCCGCAGCATGAATACACCAGACACCTGCTGGCTGCCGAGCCCAAGGGCGATCCGCCGCCGCATGATCCGCAGCGTCCGGTCGTGGTGGTGGCCGATGATGTGAAGGTCTGGTTTCCGGTCAAATCCGGCTTCCTGCGCAAGGTGGTTGACCATGTGAAGGCGGTTGACGGCATTTCGCTGCAATTGCGCGCCGGGGAAACGCTCGGCATTGTCGGCGAAAGCGGCTCCGGCAAGACAACGCTCGGCCTTGCGCTGACGCGGATGATCTCGTCTGAGGGTCGGATCGCCTTCATCGGGCAGGATATTGACGGCTTTTCATTCAAGGCGATGAAGCCTTATCGCAACCGCATGCAGATCGTGTTTCAGGATCCCTATGGCTCGCTCAGCCCGCGCATGTCGGTCGGTGAGATCATTGCCGAGGGGCTGAAGATCCATGAAACTTCGCTGTCGGCGGGCGAGCGTGATGCCCGCGTCTGTGCGGCGCTGGAAGAGGTCGGGCTTTCTGCCGCCACGCGCTGGCGCTACCCGCATGAATTTTCCGGCGGCCAGCGCCAGCGTATCGCCATTGCCCGCGCCATGGTGCTCAAACCCCGCTTTGTCATGCTGGATGAGCCGACTTCGGCGCTTGATATGAGTGTTCAGGCGCAGGTGGTCGATCTGCTCGCCGATCTGCAGAAAAAGCATGATCTCGCCTATCTCTTCATCAGTCATGACCTGAAAGTGGTACGGGCGCTGGCGAATGAGATCGTCGTCATGCGCTTCGGCAAGGTGGTGGAACGCGGCCCGGCGGCCGAGGTCTTTCAAAATCCGAAGGCCGACTATACAAAGGCGCTGCTTGCCGCCGCCTTCGACATCGAGCCGGTCGAAGCCAACTGACACAGACAATTGAAAGCCGGATTGCATGACCAAAGCCCAGGGTACCATCCTTGTCGACCTCAAGTTTACCAATCCGCAGGCCGTCGCCAATGCGCTGCCGAAGGCCTTTGCCGGGCGGGAGGTGGTCAACCTCGCCGATCCGGAACATGCCGGGCGCGATCTTTCCGATTGTCGCTATGCGCTTTTATGGAAGCCGGATGCCGATCTCTTTACCCGTGCCCGAAATCTTGAGGTGCTGTTTTCCGGCGGTGCCGGCGTCGACAGGATCATGGCGCTTGAGGGCCTGCCGGATCTGCCGCTGGTGCGCTTCGTCGATGGCACGCTGACACGGCGGATGAGCGAATATGTGGTGCTGCAGGCGCTCACCCATCTGCGCCAGATGCCGGCTTACGCGCAGCAGCAGCAGCAGGCGCAGTGGCGGCCCTCGGTGCAGCCGGAAGCCTGCGCCGTGACGGTTGGCGTCATGGGGCTTGGCGTGCTTGGCTGTGATGCGGTGGAAAAGCTGAAAATCATGGGCTTTAACGTGATCGGCTGGTCACGGCGCAAGCGCGTGATCGAAGGGCTAGAGACCTTTGATGCCGCCGGGCTGGATGATTTTCTCGCAAAGACGGACATTCTCGTCGGCCTGTTGCCGCTGACGGCGGAAACGACAGGGCTGTTCAACGCATCGCTGTTTGCAAAGCTCAAGCAGGGCGGCGCGCTTTCCCGTCCGATATTCATCAATGCCGGGCGTGGCGGCAGCCAGGTCGAGGCCGACATCGTTGCCGCACTTCAGACGGGCGTTCTCGGCGGGGTCTCGCTGGATGTCTTCGAACAGGAGCCGCTTGGCGTTGAAAGCCCGCTCTGGGCCATGGATCATGCGATCCTGACCCCGCATGTTGCCGCCGACAGCGATGTGACCTCGCTTTTTGCCCATGTGGAGCGGCAGATCATCCGCTTCGAGGCCGGCGAGGCGCTTCAACATCTGGTGGATCACGGGGCAGGTTACTGAGCGGGGATGAGCTTTCACCGGCTTTGGGCTCTGGACTTTCATACCCTTTTGTCGCTAATGCTTGCGACCTGAAGATGCTGCTCGATTGCAGCACAGGGTGATCTGGCGGCATGTGATGCCGGTTCGCCACGATAATATACTCTAATCGAGTATCCTCGGCAGGCCGAACCGGGGATTGCCGGCAGGGACGGAACATCATGGCCAAGACCGATATCGCGACCCGCGTCTATGATCACACGTGGAAGCTTGATCCGATCATCCGCAGCCTGCTGGACACGGATTTCTACAAGCTGTTGATGCTGCAGATGATCTGGAAACTCTATCCAGACGTGCACGCAACCTTCTCCGTCATCAACCGGACTACCACAGTCAGGCTTGCTGACATCATCGATGAGCAGGAACTGCGCGATCAGTTGGATCATGCGCGCGCGGTGAAGCTTTCGAAAAAGGAGCTGATCTGGCTGGCGGGCAACAGTTTCTATGGCCGTTCGCAGATTTTCGAGCCGGAATTTTTGACCTGGCTCGCCGATTTCCGTTTGCCTGAATATGAGCTGACCAAGAAGGATGGCCAGTATCAGCTGACATTCCACGGCCGCTGGATGGAAACCACCATGTGGGAAATCCCGGCACTGTGCATTATCAACGAGCTGCGCTCGCGCGCGGCGATGCGCGATCTTGGCGTTTTCACCATCGATGTCACCTATGCCCGGGCCAAGGCGAAGATGTGGTCGAAGGTGGAGCGGCTTTCGGCGCTGCCGGGGCTCAAGATCTCCGATTTCGGCACCCGCCGCCGCCATTCCTTCCTGTGGCAGCGCTGGTGCGTGGAAGCCTTGAAGGAGGGGATCGGTTCGGCCTTTACCGGGACGTCCAACGTGCTTTTGGCCATGGATACGGATCTTGAAGCCGTCGGCACCAATGCCCATGAACTGCCGATGGTGGCCGCCGCGCTTTCTGAAACCGATGCGCAGCTTGCCGAAGCGCCTTATCGGGTGATGCGCGACTGGAACAAGCTTTATGGCGGCAATCTTCTGATCGCGCTGCCGGATGCTTTTGGAACGACCGCATTTCTGCGCAATGCACCGGAATGGGTGGCGGACTGGACCGGTTTCCGCCCCGACAGCGCGCCGCCGATCGAGGGCGGTGAGAAAATTCTTGCTTGGTGGAAGAAGATGGGTCGCGATCCGCGCGAGAAGCTGCTGATCTTTTCCGACGGACTTGATGTCGATGCCATTATCGAAACCTACAAGCATTTCGAGGGCCGGGTGCGCATGAGTTTCGGCTGGGGTACCAATCTCACCAATGATTTCATCGGCTGCGCGCCGCATCGCGTCGGCGGGCTGAAGCCGATCTCGATCGTCTGCAAGGTGACGGATGCCAATGGCCATCCGGCGGTCAAGCTTTCCGACAACCCGGAAAAAGCAACCGGCGAACATGCGGAAGTCGAACGCTATCTGAAGTTTTTCGGTAGTGACGACATGGTCTCTCACCCGGTTCTGGTGTGAATTCCGGTCCCTTCAAAACCGTAAAAGTGTGACGGATTAACAATAGCTTGGGACAAAGTGCGCAGCCTCTCCGGGCTGGCGTTGACTTAACGATTTTGTTTAAATTAAGGTCGCTTCCGGATCAGGTTCCGCCCTTGCTGGCGGATGAAAAGGGAACACGGGAAGGCTTTTGTCTCAGCCGTGGCTGCCCCCGCAACTGTAACCGCAGAGCCATTTCCGTTTAAAGCCACTGGGTCTTTGGCCCGGGAAGGTGGAGAAAAGGCGATGACGCGGAAGCCAGGAGACCTGCCCGATCCGGTCACCCATGCTTGAACACGGGGTGTTGTTCAGGCGCGGTCGTCCGTCGCGGTGACATTGTTGAAACTGTCGCCGTGAACGGAACCAAGCGCGAGGGGAAATTTCCAAGCCAGTTCCGTTCCCGGATTTTGAGCCCTTTTGGGGCCTATCGGGGATGAAGATGAGAAAGACCCTTTTTTCCGGCAGCTTTGCTGTCATTGCCATTCTTGCTAGCCAGAGCAGCTTTGCCCAGGATGCCGGTACCGTCAGCGATGACGATGTGGTTCTGGCGCCGATCACGGTGACCACACCACTGCGTCGCACGTCAACGATTGCCCAGTCCACCTCCACCGTGACGGTGATCACCGAGCAGGACATCGAAAAATCAGCGGCGCCTGACCTGCCATCGCTGCTGCGCAAATATCCGGGCGTCAACATCACCACCAATGGCGGGCAGGGCTCGACTGCCAGCGTGACGCTACGTTCGGCAAGCGCCGATCAGACGCTGGTTCTGGTGGACGGTATGCGTGTTGCCTCGGCGACCACGGGCACGGCCTATCTTTCGAATATTCCGCTGAGCTCAATCCAGCGTGTCGAAATCGTCGAAGGCG
This sequence comes from Martelella alba, assembly GCF_006516955.1. GTDB lineage: Bacteria > Pseudomonadota > Alphaproteobacteria > Rhizobiales > Rhizobiaceae > Martelella > Martelella alba. The sequence continues at coordinate 270,882 of NZ_VHLG01000002.1, read as the reverse complement.
CGCATTCGGCGCAGTGGGGTGCCGATGCGATCGGCGGTGTGATCAACATTATCACCAAGGATGGTTCGACCTGCGAAAACGGTAAGTCGGTCTGCACCACGGTCGAGACCGGTGTCACCTGGCCCTGGGGCGGTTTTGCCAATGGCACGGTGCGCGGACGTTCTGAAAGCGGTGTCGATTTCAATATCGGTCTCGGCATTCTCGGCACGGAAGGCTATGATTTTACCGCACCGGAAAGTGGCTATGTCGAGCCCGACAAGGACGGGTTCTTGCAGGGATCGTTCAACTATTCACTGTCGAAAGATTTCGAATGGGGCCGGCTTTATACCAGTGGCTTCTACTCGCGCTCGAACCCGCAGTTTGACGGCCTGTATTCGTCCTACGGAACGCTCTATCCGGGCGCCAACGAATCGCTGCAGACCAATGCTGCCTTCAAGGTCGGGGCTGATATCAACCACAGCCCGGACTGGACCTCGACCTTCGAAATCTATTCGGCGCTCGATTACACCAAGAGCTTCCTGAAGGGCGACGACGCCTATAATTCCAATTTCAATACCAGCCGCTATGGCTTTAGCGCCAGCACGAAGAAGGAATTCGTCACCGGTGATGTGGCCAATACGTTGACCTTCGGCGGCGAAGCCTATGACGAACATGTCAGCTCTTCGACGGACTACACCAAATCCAGCCGCGCGGTCGGCGCTGTCTACACGCAATATGCGCTGGAATGGGAGGCTCTCGATCTCAATGCCGGTCTGCGTTACGACGGCAATGAGGATTTCGGCGGCGCTCTGACCTATAATGTCGGCGTCGGCTATGAGATCGTCGACGGTCTGACGGCGCGGGCTTCGTTTGCAACCGGCTTCAAGGCTCCGACCTTCAACGAACTCTATTATCCGGGCTATTACGGCTACTATCTCGGCAATCCGGATCTTAACCCCGAGCGTTCCAAGTCCTATGAAGTTGGCGTCAACTGGGCCGCGACGGATTCCAGCAGTGTTGATCTGGTCTGGTTCCAGAACTTCATCGATGACATGATCGATTACACCAGCGATTATGCGACCTATACCAATATCGATGAAGCAACGGTCTCCGGCGTGCGGGCGACCTATTCGCAATCGTTGATTGCCGATCTGCTCGATCTCGATTTCGGCCTGGAATATCGCCTGCCGAAGGATGACAGTTCGGATGAATATATTGCCAACCAGAACCGTCTGAAGCTAACGGCAGGTGCCAGCTATGCAGCAACAGACAGGTTGAGCCTCAATGGTGATATCGAGTATGTGGCTAGCCGCTGGACCAATGCTTCCAACGCAAATCCCCAGCTCGGCGATTACACGCTGGTCAATGTTTCGGCCCTTTACGCGCTGGATGATGCATCAAACGTGAAGCTGGCGGTGGAGAACCTGTTCAACGAAGATTACCAGACGGTCTATGGCTATGATGCCCCCGGCACGACGGTCACCGTGGCCTATAAAAGGACCTTCTGATTGCGTGCGGCGCGGGCATATCTGTTACGATCCTTGCGGGCACTTGCCCGCGCCGCATGCCTTGCCATATCTATCGGTCCGGCCGCAGCGCATGCGCGTCCGGCAGATCTTCCCCCGGCCCGCGTCGTTTCGATCAATCTTTGCACCGATGAGATGGCGATGCTGCTGGCCGCGCCCGGTCAGCTTCTGTCCGTCTCATTCCTGGCGGCAGATCCGGTTGTGTCAGCGCTTTCCGATGTTGCTGCCGGCTATCAGCTGAACCACGGCCTGGCCGAGGAAGTCTTCCTGATGAAGCCGGATCTGGTGCTGGCCGGAAGTTATACAACGCGCGACACCGTCAATCTTTTGAAGCGCCTCGGCGTCCCTGTCGCGGAATTCGCACCGGAAAGTTCGCTGAAGGATGTGCGCGCCAATCTTCAGCGCATGGGCGCGCTTCTGGGGCGTGAGCAGGCAGCTGAGAAGATGGTTTCCTCAATTGACACGGCGCTTGCCCGGCTTGATGCCGAACCGCTCACGCAAAAGACTGCCGCCTTCTATTTCGCCAATGGCTATACGGCGGGCGACAATACGCTGACCAGCGAAATCGCCGCCCATGCCGGGCTGAAGAATGTCGGCGCAACGATCGGGCTTGATGGTCTTGGACGGTTGCCGCTGGAAAAGCTGATCATGCTTGCGCCGCAGGTCATCATCACCGGTGACGACAGCTACACGGCTCCGGCGCTGGCGGAGAAGGTTTTTGTGCATCCGGCTTTTGCCGCGCTTGCGAAAACGAGCCAGGTGGTTGACCTTCCCGGCCGCGACACGATTTGTGGTGGTCCGTTCAATATCACGGCCATGGAGAAGCTCAGAAACGAGGTCGGCCGGAGCAAAGTGGATGAATGAGACCCTTCGCTATCGTCTTGTGCTAACCGCGCTTTGCGTGCTCGTGCTTGCGCTGTTTCTGGCGTCGCTGACCATCGGCCCGGCGGCGATCGGCTTTTCGGCCAGCCTCAAGGCGCTGTTCTCGCGTGATGGCGGTGCGATCATGCTGATCATGCAGCAAGTGCGTTTGCCGCGGGCGATACTAGGGCTGATGATCGGCGCGACACTCGGGCTTTCCGGGGCGGTGCTGCAGGGTTATCTGCGCAATCCTCTGGCAGAGCCCGGCCTGCTCGGCATTTCGTCTTCTGCCTCGCTTGGCGCGGTGATTGCCATTTACACCGGCCTTTCAGCCGCTTTCGCGCTGGCGCTGCCGCTGATGGCGCTTGTCTTCGCGCTTGGTGCCGTCATCATTGTGCGCGGGCTTGCCGGCGGCGGCCTGCAGAGCCTGACGGTGATTCTCGCCGGTGTTGCCGTCACCGCCTTTGCCGGTGCCATGACGTCGCTTGCGCTCAATCTGTCGCCCAATCCCTTCGCGGCGATGGAGATCATGTTCTGGATGCTCGGCTCACTGGCGGATCGCTCCATGCTGCAGGTCTATGTGGCGGCCCCCTTCATGCTGGCGGGCTGGTTAATCCTATTTTCGACCGGGCGGGGGTTGAATGCGATGATGCTTGGCGGTGATGCCGCTGCCAGCCTCGGGCATGATCCGAAGCGGCTCATCAACCGGGTGATGTGGGGAACGGCAGCAAGCGTCGGGGCAGCAACGGCGGTTTCCGGCGCGATCGGCTTTGTCGGCCTGGTTGTTCCGCATCTTTTGCGCCCGCTGGTTGGCTCGGTGCCTGCGCGGCTTCTTCCGGCCAGCGCGCTTGGCGGTGCGGCCATGCTGTTATCCGCCGATATCGCCGTCAGGCTTGTTGCTCCCGACCGGGATCTGAAGATCGGGGTTGTGACCGCGCTGGTCGGTGCGCCCTTCTTCCTGTGGCTGATCTTCAAGACGAGGCGGTCGCTGCTATGAGCATCTTTACGGTGAAGGATCTGACGGTTTCGGCTGGTGGTGCCACAATCCTGCATGATGTCGGTTTTTCTGTCGGCCATAATGAGCTGATCGGGCTGATCGGACCGAATGGCGCCGGCAAGTCGACGTTGCTGAAATCCATGATCGGCCTGATGCCGCACAAGGGCAGCGTCCGTCTTCTGGGCGATGAGGTTTCAGCCATGGGATATGATACGCGCGCGCGATCGGTCGCCTATCTGCCGCAGGAGCATGAGATCGCCTGGCCGGTCACGGTGCGCCATGTGGTGGCGCTCGGGCGCCAGCCGTTCGAAAGCGGCCACCCCTTCGGTGATTTCGAAAGCGGCCGGGTGATCAGCGATGCCATGGCCCGCATGGGCATATCGCATCTTGCCGGCCGTGTGGCGACAAGTCTTTCTGGCGGCGAGAAGGCGCGGGTGCTGATCGCCCGGGCGCTGGCGCAGACAACGCCGCTTCTGGTGGCCGATGAACCGGCTGCGGGGTTGGACCCGGCCCATCAGATCGGATTGATGAAAGTGTTTCGTGATCTTACCGGTGAAAGCCGCTCGGTGATCACCTCGATGCATGATCTCAATCTGGCGGCGCGCTGGTGCACGCGGCTGATCCTGCTCAGTGAGGGGCGGATTGTTGCAGATGGTCCCCCTGAGGACGTGCTGACGGCCGAACGGCTGGCTGAGGTCTACGGGGTTCGCGCACGGATCGAGGCCGGTGAGGACGGCCTTGCCGTGACTATTCTCGATCTTGCCTGAGCTTTTATTGGTGACTGGCGGCGAATGCGAACCGAAAGCGTGAACCTCGCCATTGCGCGCGTGGCCCGTTTTCGCTAATAAACCGCAGCTTTGCCGACTGTCGCTTTGCCTGACGCCGGTTCCGCGATGGTCGAGTGCCTGCCATCCGTCTTACAGGCGCTTCTTGAATGTTGGAATGATTGTATGGCCCGCATCGTCATGAAATTCGGCGGCACGTCCGTCGCCAATATCGAACGCATCCGCAATGTGGCGCGCCATGTGAAACGTGAGGTCGATGCCGGTCACGAAGTGGCGGTGGTCGTCTCCGCCATGGCGGGCAAGACCAATGAGCTCGTTGCCTGGACGCGCGAAGCCTCGCCCATGCATGATGCGCGTGAATATGATGTCGTCGTCTCCTCCGGTGAGCAGGTGACGTCCGGTCTGCTGGCGATCGTGCTGCAGTCCATGGGCGTCAATGCACGCTCCTGGCAGGGCTGGCAGCTGCCGATCAAGACTGACAGCGCCCATGGTGCGGCGCGCATTGCCGAGATTGACGGTTCAGACATCATCAAGCGCATGGGCGAGGGCCAGGTTGCCGTCTGCGCCGGGTTCCAGGGTATCGGCCCGGATAACCGTGTTGCAACGCTCGGCCGCGGCGGCTCCGATACGTCGGCCGTTGCCATTGCTGCTGCCGTGAAGGCCGACCGCTGTGATATCTATACCGACGTCGATGGCGTCTACACCACGGATCCGCGGATCGAACCCAAGGCCCGCCGGATGAAAAAGGTGGCGTTCGAGGAAATGCTGGAAATGGCGTCACTCGGCGCCAAGGTCCTGCAGGTCCGTTCGGTCGAACTGGCCATGGTTCACAAGGTACGCACCTTTGTGCGTTCGAGTTTTGATGAGCCGGATGCTCCCGGCATGGGCGATTTTGATAATCCGCCCGGTACCCTGATTTGCGACGAGGATGAGATTGTGGAACAGGAAGTCGTTACCGGCATTGCATATGCCAAGGATGAAGCGCAGATCTCCCTGCGTCGTGTTTCGGACCGTCCGGGTGTGGCTGCTGCCATTTTCGGCCCGCTTGCCGATACGCATATCAATGTCGACATGATCGTGCAGAATATATCCGAAGACGGCACCCACACGGACATGACCTTTACCGTGCCGGCGTCGGATGTCGAGAAGGCCAAGGCGGCGCTTGAAGAGAAACGCGGTGAAATCGATTTCGACGTGTTGCAGAGCGAGACCGAACTGGCCAAGATCTCGGTTATCGGTATCGGCATGCGCTCGCATTCCGGCGTTGCCGCTTCCGCCTTCAAGGCGCTCTCGCAAAAGGGCATCAATATCAAGGCGATCACCACGTCCGAGATCAAGATTTCGATCCTGATCGACGGCGCCTATGCAGAACTTGCTGTCCGGACTTTGCATTCCTGCTACGGTCTGGATAAGAAGTGACCGTCAACGGGCTGTCGGAAATCACCGGGTTTCGGCAGCCTTTCCGGGGCGTCCTCCGTCCCAAAGTCCGGGGATGAAAAGCCATGAGAGATCAAGCATCGGGCCCGCGCATCCTGCTCAAGCGGCTGCGAGAACTGATGGCGGAGCCGCTGGAGCCGCAGGATCGCCTTGACCGTATCGTCGGGCAGATCGCGAGCAACATGGTGGCGGCCGTGTGCTCGGTCTATGTGCTGCGCGCCGACAGCGTGCTTGAGCTTTATGCGACTCAAGGCCTGAAGAAAGACGCCGTCCATCTGGCGCAGCTGCGCATGGGGCAGGGCCTTGTCGGCACGATCGCCGCGTCTGCCCAGCCGCTCAACCTCTCCGATGCCCAGTCGCATCCCGCCTTCCGTTATCTGCCGGAAACGGGCGAAGAGATCTATCATTCCTTCCTCGGCGTACCGATCCTCAGAGCCGGGCGCACGCTCGGTGTTCTCGTGGTGCAGAACACCGACGAGCGCGGCTATTCCGAAGATGAGGTCGAGGGGTTGCAGACGGCGGCGATGCTGCTCGCCGAGATGATCGTCTCGGGCGATCTGAAGAAGATCACCCGTCCCGGCATGGAGCTGGATCTCACCCGCTCGGTCTCGCTTTCCGGCGATGCCTATGGCGAAGGGATCGCGATCGGGCATGTGGTGCTGCATGAGCCGCGCATCATCGTCAATAATCTCGTCAATGAAGACAGCGACGCCGAGATCAAGCGCCTGCATGAGGCGCTGGATTCGCTCCGTCTGTCGATCGACGACATGCTGAATCGGCGCGATGTCTCAAGCGAGGGTGAGCATCGCGAGGTGCTGGAAACCTATCGCATGTTTGCCCATGACCGCGGCTGGGTTCGCCGGCTTGAAGAGGCAATCCGGCTGGGGCTGACGGCCGAAGGTGCGGTGGAAAAGGTTCAAAGCGATACCAAGGCGCGGATGATCCGGCTCACCGATCCCTTCATGCGGGATCGCATGCATGATCTTGATGATCTTGCCAACCGGCTCTTGCGCCAGCTGACCGGCTTTTCCGGTGATGGCCGCGATGGTTTCCCGCTGGATGCGGTGATTGTCGCGCGGGCCATGGGGGCGGCCGAACTTCTGGATTACCCGCGCGATCATCTCAAAGGTCTGGTACTGGAAGATGGCGCTGCGACCAGCCATGTGGTGATTGTGGCCCGCGCCATGGGTATTCCGGTCATCGGTCAGGCTGTCGGCGTAGTGGCCCAGGCCGAGAACGGCGATGAGATCATTGTCGATGGCGATGATGGCGAGGTGCATTTGCGCCCGATCGAAGCTGTCAGCACCGCCTATGATGAAAAGATCCGCCTGCGCGCGCGCCGTCAGGAACAGTTCCGGGCGCTGAAGCTGGTTGAGCCGGTCTCGCGTGACGGCGTTCGCTTCAAGTTGATGATGAATGCCGGGCTTCTGGTCGATCTGCCGCAGTTTGACGACAGCGGTGCTGAAGGTATCGGCCTGTTCCGCACCGAGCTGCAGTTCATGATTGCCTCGCGCATGCCGAAGGCGGCTGAGCAGGAGAATTTCTACCGTCAGGTGCTCGATTTTGCCGGTAACCGGCCCGTCACCTTCCGCACGCTCGATATCGGTTCTGACAAGGTGGTGTCCTATTTCCGCTCGCAGGAAGAGGAAAACCCGGCCATGGGCTGGCGCGCCATCCGCCTGGCGCTTGACCGGCCCTATCTCTTGCGCATGCAGATGCGCGCGCTGATGAAGGCGGCAAGCGGCGATGTGCTGCGCGTCATGGTGCCGATGGTGTCCGAGGTGCAGGAACTGCGCGAGACGCGGGCGCTGATGGCCAAGGAGATCCAGCACCTGAAGCGCTTTGGCCATGGCGTACCGAAGAAGATCGAGCTTGGTGCGATGATCGAGGTCCCCGCACTGCTTTATGAGATGGACGAGCTGATGGCCGAGGTGGATTTTGTCTCGGTCGGTTCCAACGATCTCTATCAGTTCATCATGGCGGTCGATCGCGGCAATGCGCGTGTTTCCGATCGCTACGACCCGGTCAGCAAGCCTTTCCTTCGTGTGCTGCGCGATATCGTGCGCGCGGGCGAACGGGCAGGGGTGCCGGTCACGCTGTGCGGTGAGCTTGCCAGCAAGCCGCTGTCGGCCATGGCACTGTTCGGCATCGGTTTTCGCGCCATTTCCATGGCGCCGACGGCGATTGGCCCGGTCAAGGCGATGTTGCTCGGGCTTGATGTTGTGGCACTGTCAGAGCTTTTGAATGCCGCGCTGGACAATCATTCAGGCGATGACATGCCGTTGCGCGAAGTGCTGCAACGCTTTGCCAGCGAGAACAATATTCCGCTTTAGCGCCGCTACTTCTGCCATGATCTGCCGCTAGCGCGGGCGGCAGGCATAAAGGCTGAATGACGCGTCATTCAACGGAAACGGAGATAAAAACGGCGTGGCGAGGCTACCTGTCGAAAAGATGAATGAACTGGAGCGCCGCTTCAGTGAGGTCGAGGCCCGCATGTCGGCGGGGCCGGATGCGGAAACCTATGTCCGCCTGGCGTCTGAATATGCCGAGCTTGAACCGGTGGTGAAGAAGATCCGTGATTACAGCGCTGCTGCCAGCGAAGTGCGCGATCTTGAGACGCTGCTTTCCGACAGGGCGACCGAGCGCGAGATGCGCGAGCTTGCCGAAATGGAACTGCCGGAGGTTGAGGCGCGGATCGAGGCGCTCGAAGGCGAGATCCAGCTGCTGCTGCTGCCCAGGGACGCGGCGGATGAGAAAAGCGCGGTTCTGGAAATCCGCGCCGGTACGGGCGGCTCGGAAGCTGCTCTGTTTGCCGGCGATCTGTTCCGCATGTATGAGCGCTATGCGGCTGGCAAGGGCTGGAAGGTCGAGATCCTTTCGGCCAGTGACGGCGATGCCGGCGGGTTCAAGGAAATCATCGCCTCGGTCAGCGGGCGCGGGGTTTTCTCCCGGCTGAAGTTTGAATCCGGCGTCCACCGGGTGCAGCGTGTGCCGGAGACGGAGGCGAGTGGCCGTATCCACACGTCTGCGGCGACCGTGGCGGTGCTGCCGGAGGCGGAAGATATCGATGTCGAAATCCGCGCCGAGGATATCCGTATCGACACGATGCGGTCATCCGGTGCCGGCGGTCAGCACGTCAACACGACGGATTCGGCGGTGCGGATCACCCATTTGCCGACCGGTATCATCGTCACCAGTTCGGAGAAATCCCAGCATCAAAACCGTGCCAAGGCGATGCAGGTATTGCGTGCCCGGCTTTTTGACATCGAGCGCCAGCGTGCTGACAGCGAACGTTCGGCCGATCGCAAGAGCCAGGTCGGATCGGGCGACCGTTCCGAGCGCATCCGTACCTATAATTTCCCGCAGGGCCGTGTGACCGATCACCGTATCAATCTGACGCTCTACAAGCTCGATGCTATCATTCAGGGGGATCTCGACGAGGTGGTCGATGCGCTGATTGCCGACTATCAGGCCGGCCAGCTTGCCCAGCTTGGTGCCCAGGGGAATTGAACCAATGGTAACGCTGAGGGCGATGTTCGATGAAGCCTGTGCTGCCCTTGCCGCGGCCGGTATCGCCGAACCGCGCGAAGAGGCGCGTCACCTGATCGGCGGCCTGTTTTCTCTTTCGCTTGGCGGGCTGACCCTTGAGGGCGCCCGTCTTCTGGATGACGACGAACTTGCGCGCGCGCGCGGCGCGGTGATCCGCCGGGCGGCCGGTGAGCCGGTCTACCGCATTCTCGGTGCCCGCGAGTTTTACGGTCTTGACTTTGCGCTTGGTCCGGAAACGCTTGAGCCACGGCCGGATACCGAAATTCTGGTCGAGGAAGCACTTACCGAGATGCGGCAAATCGTCGCCATGCGTGGTGCTGTCCGTTTTGCCGATCTGGGAACAGGGACCGGGGCCATTGCGATAACGCTTTTGACACAATGTCTGCAGGCACACGCTGTCGTGAGCGATATTTCGCAATCTGCCCTTGAAATGGCGCAAAGGAATGCACTAGTACATAAAGTGACTGAACGGTTCGAGACCCGATGCGGGTCGTGGTATGCACCGCTTGACGGGCCGTTCGACATGATTGTGTCAAATCCACCTTATATCAGGACGGACGAGATAGAACGGCTCCAGCCGGAGGTGCGCGATCATGATCCGCGTGCTGCCCTTGATGGCGGTGATGACGGACTTGACGCCTATCGGGCGATTGCTGCAGGTGCGGGGAAATTCCTTGTTCCGGGTGGTATCGTGGCGCTGGAGATCGGCTATGACCAGAAAGCGCCGGTCGTCGCGATTTTCGAAACGGCAGGCTTTGCGCTCAAACGAGCGATACGGGATCTCGGCGGCAATGATCGTGTCGTGATCTTTAAACCGGCGCGTTGATCGGAATGACACGCCCGCAATGTTTTTGAAAACTTTCAGAGAAAGGGCTTGGATTTTTCGAGCAAGCGGGCTAGGTTGCAGCCACGTAAAAAGGCGACTGATAAGCGGTAACGATTCGTTCGACCCAGACAGTCTCAGGTGTTGTGCTTGATTATTGTGTTCAGGCCTTGCCGCCTTTGGCGTGATTCAGTGATTTGGATTCTATGATTGGCAGACGGGCTCAGTTGGCCCAGCCAGCGGATCTATGCCGCCGGAGAAGCGTTTTGTGCGCTGCCGTGCGGTCTAGCTCGGCCACAACAAAAATCAGGTGTTTATTCCATGAGGCCAGGACAGCAGAACAAGCGCAGCCGGGGGCGCGGCAATAACAACAATAACAATTTCAACCGCAAGGGCGCCAACCCGCTGACCAGGACCTATGACAGCTCGGGTCCTGACGTGAAAATCCGTGGCACTGCGCAGCATATCGCCGAGAAATATCTGGCGCTGGCGCGGGATGCGCAGGGCTCGGGCGATCGTGTCATGGCGGAAAATTACCTCCAGCATGCCGAGCATTATAACCGGATCATTGCATCGGCCCAGGCGCAGTTGCAGGAACGCTATCAGCGTGACGAGCGCAATGATGGCAATGACAGCGACATCAATGATGATGATGCGCCAGCCATCGTCGCTCAGCCGGAGCCAAACCAGAGCCGCCAGTCTGACCGCAGCGAGCAGTCCAAGCAGGCGGCAGCCGAAAAGGCGGTTGATGCGGATGGTCCGCAGCCGGTCATCGAAGGCACGCCTGCCGAGGTGATGGCTGAAGAAGCCGATGGTCAGCCGGTTGCTGGCCGACGCAATTCGCGTCGCCGCACGCCGACCGGTGCGCGCCCGCGCCGCACCAAGCGTGGCGCCGAAAGCGAAGGAGAGGCAGCCGAAGGCGCCGCAGAGGCTGAGGCTGCACCGGCGGCTGAGGCAGCCGCGAGCGCCGAAGGCGAAGCTGAAAAGAAACCGGCCCGCCGCCGCCGCACCCGCAAGGATGCCGAGAGCGGAGAGGCTGACAAGCCTGAAATGGCGGAAGCCTCTTCGGAATAAATTGTCTGCAGGTAGTGAATTGAAGCCCGGCCGCTGATGCGACCGGGCTTTTCAGTTGGCCATCCGGCACAATGCGGGTGCGCGATGAGACGCTGACAGGAAACGCCGCGCCCCGGAAGGAAGGGGGCGCGGCGTGCGACGAGACGATCCCGGTAAAAGGGCTCAGGGATCAGGCCTCGCTTGTGGCGAGTTTTGCTGCGCTGTGCTCTGTGCCGGCGCTTCTGCGAAGGCCGTAGCCTATGATCAGGATGGCGGCGGCGCAGCCAAGGAACAAAAGTCTGCCCCAGAGCGGATTGGGAATTGCCGTCATCAGCACCAGTCCCGCCCCCATAACCATGACGAGCAGGCCGAGCTTGCGCCGCTGGGCACGGTCGATCTCGCTTTGATCCGCGCCGGCCACGCATGCGGTCGTCACATCATTGAAGAAGGCATCGGTGGTTGAGCGATAGGGATCGCGTGCCTCGACATAAAACAGGGTGGTGAGGCAGAAGAAGCCGAGGGTGAAGATCAGATGGGCGGCAATCGTATCGATGACACGCAGATCGGCGGTTTCGCGGGCCGTTAGCTGATCGACACCAAACCAGCCGGCGACGACATCAGGTGTGGCCACATTGGCCACCATCCATGAGACAAAGAGGCCGAAGATGACCGTTGCCCAGGGCGCCCATTTCGGCGTCTTGCGGATGAAGATACCGGCAAAGAGCGGCACCAGGATCGGCGACTGCAGAAGCGTCGCGACCTGCATCATCAGATCGAAGAGGCTCAGCGTTTTCATCGAGTTGAAGAATTGCGCCATGCCGATGACCAGAAGACCGTTGACGACGCAGACGACCTGGCCGGCGAGAAGCTGCTCGCGGTCGCTGGCGGCATTTTTGCGGATGATCGGGGCATAGAATGACCGGACGAAAATGCCCGAATTGCGGTTCAGGGCTGAATCCATCGATGACATGGTGGCGGCGAAGAGGCCAGCCATCAGCAGGCCAACCGTTCCAAGCGGCATGGCGTTGCGGGCAAAGACCAGATAGACGGCATCTGCGGCCTTGGCACCGAGATCGGGATAGGCATTTGCTGCATCGGGATAGAGAATTGCCGTTGCCCAGGGTGGGATAAACCAGATGACCGCGCCGAACATCATCAGCACAAGCGCCATCAGCGCCGCATTGCGGGCATTTGGCGTGTCCTTGGCATTCAGGAAGCGATAGCTCTCCTGCATATTGTTGATGCTCTGCAGCTGCTTGACGATGAAGAACAGGAATGTGCCGACAAGCAGCAGCGGATAATTCATATCCGGCCCCATGACAAAGCCGCCGGGGAATTTCTCGACGATTTCCACCGGGCCGCCAACGGCAAACAGGGCCACACCGGCGCAGGCTACCGAAATTACCGCGACCACCAGTGTCTGGATAAAATCCGAGGCAACCACGCCCCAGGCGCCGCTTAGCAGCGAAATCGCGAGAACGGCAAGGCCCGTGATCCAGATCGTGGTGACAATGTTGCTGTCGAACACCGCCGAGGCAAAGACACCGAGCCCGTTGAGCCAGACACCGGCATTGATGACGCTCAAGGGGATGATGACCCAGGTGAAGAACTGCTCGTTGCCATTGCCGAAGCGCCGCCGCACCCCTTCAGTTGGCGTATCGACCCGCATCTGGCGAAACCGGGCCGCGAAGAAGAAATAGGCGGCGACATAGGCGACCATGTTGCCGATGAAGACACCAAGTACGGCGAAGCCATCGGAAAAGGCCTTGCCAGCGGCGCCGGTGAAGGTCCAGGCGGAGAACTGTGTCATGAAGGCCGTCGCGCCGACCATCCACCACAGCATCTTGCCGCCGCCGCGGAAATAGTCGCTTGATGAACCTTCGGCCATCTTCTTGAACATCAGGCTGATAGCGATCATCAAGGCGAAGTAGCCGCCAATGACAAGGTAATCGTAAAGCATTGGTGTCTCCCGTAGTGGCGCGGTCGCGGATCCCTCTTTCTGCCGTCCTTCTTGATTGTCAGGGAGCAAGCTCTATTGCACCGCAAATCTGGTGTTTCGAGTTGGCAGAGAAGGTTTCTTGTCAGATGACAGGTAAAATTCGCAGTGACCTTGATGTATCGCAAATTTATTTCATGAAAATGCAGACTAGCATATTAAAAAATGCTGCAATGCATCATTTGCATATCCATCTCTCTGCCGTGCTGGTGTTGCGATCAGCAAACTGCCGACAGGACGCGCGGGTATCTCACTCGATGCAGCGCGTCTCGGCGCTTGAGGGGCAGAGCGGAGCGGACCAGATCTTGTGTCCGGAAAGCCAGGCTTCGCGATGATCTGTCTGCGCTGCAATGCCAGGTGGCGGAAAAATTGCGGCAGAAGAATATCGAAAAACGCGACGGGCAACGCCGCCAGGCTGCTGATAAACCTCGCCTCCTTTTCCGACGTCATGCCTGCGCTTGGTTCACAGGCATCCAGCCGACGCGCGTCCGCGCGGCGAAAGAACTTTCTATTCAATGCCTTATGAATCTGGATCCCCGTGGACCAAGCACGGGGACGACGACGGAGGGAGGAGCTTCTCCACCTCAAACATGCAGTCTGAATGACTTTGTCAGCAGTCTGGTGACGGGCACCGTCGTGAAGCCTTTCAATGTAAATTGCGCCTGCGCCACGTGTAGGACGGCTAAGTTGAGGGGACCTCGGCCAGGGGCGCCATGCTTCTTGCCTGCCGATCAGCCTCTTTTTCCCGATCGGGCGGCGGCGATGATTGAAAAAGGCCGATCATTTCCCTAACTAGTCGGCAGTTGCAGAAGAAAAGAGAGTGGCATGGGTTTCGTGATCGCCATAGACGGGCCGGCTGCAGCCGGCAAAGGGACACTTGCCCGCAAGCTTGCCGGTTACTACGGCTTTGATCATCTCGATACGGGCCTGACCTATCGCGCAACCGCCCATGCCCTGCTTTCAGCCGGCCTGCCGCTCGATGACGAGGCCATCGCCGCTGATATGGCCGGCAAGGTCGATCTGTCCCGGCTCGATCGCGATCTCCTGTCGGCTCATGCGATTGGCGAGGCGGCTTCCAGGGTGGCTGTGATGCCGGCAGTGCGACAGGCTCTTGTTCTGGCGCAGCAGAAATTCGCGACGCGTGAGCCGGGCGCTGTACTGGACGGGCGCGATATTGGCACGGTTGTCTGCCCTGATGCGCCGGTTAAGCTATATGTCACTGCGGATGCTGATGTTCGCGCACGCCGTCGCTTTGACGAGATCGTCGCTGGCGGCGGGCAGGCTGATTTTGATGTGATCCTGGAGGATGTACGCCGCCGTGACGAGCGGGACACATCGCGAAAGGACAGCCCCTTACGCCCGGCTGAAGATGCGTACTTGCTTGATACGTCCAAAATGGGTATAGAAGCCGCGTTTGCGGCAGCATGCGAGTATATCGAGGCTCGTCGTAAAGCATTTTTATGAGGATTGCGGGCGTTCCGCTTCCCGAAAACGGCCTTTCATTGCATCCAGGCGCCGGAATATTCTTGACCATATGGTCAGGAAATGGGTGCTGCGAAAGGCTCTGGTTCAACACCAGCCACCGGCGCATATGTGCACGTCCGCGCACCTGAAATCAGAGCGGAAACGGCACGATTAGGAGTTTTCATGACTGCACAGACCCCCACGCGGGACGATTTCGCCGCTCTGCTCGAGGAATCCTTTGCCGAGAACAATGATCTCGCAGAAGGCTATGTTGCCAAGGGCATTATCACGGCGATCGAAAAAGATGTTGCCATCATCGATGTTGGCCTCAAGGTTGAAGGCCGCGTTCCGCTTAAGGAGTTCGGCGCCCGTTCCAAGGACGGTGAGCTGAAGGTCGGCGATGAGGTCGAAGTCTATGTCGAGCGCATCGAAAACGCGCTTGGCGAAGCTGTTCTGTCGCGCGAAAAGGCTCGCCGCGAAGAAGCTTGGGTCAAGCTCGAAGCCAAGTTCGAAGCTGGCGAGCGCGTTGAAGGCCTGATCTTCAACCAGGTCAAGGGCGGCTTCACCGTCGATCTCGACGGCGCCATCGCTTTCCTGCCGCGCAGCCAGGTGGACATCCGTCCGATTCGCGACGTATCGCCCCTGATGCACACGCCGCAGCCCTTCGAAATCCTGAAGATGGACAAGCGTCGCGGCAACATCGTCGTTTCGCGTCGTACCGTTCTCGAAGAGAGCCGCGCCGAGCAGCGTTCGGAAATCGTCCAGAACCTTGAAGAAGGTCAGGTCGTTGAAGGCGTTGTCAAGAACATCACCGATTACGGTGCGTTCGTCGATCTCGGCGGCATCGATGGTCTGCTGCACGTCACCGACATGGCATGGCGTCGCGTCAACCATCCGACCGAACTTCTGTCGATCGGACAGCAGGTCAAGGTCCAGATCATCCGCATCAACCAGGAAACGCACCGCATTTCCCTGGGCATGAAGCAGCTGGAAGCCGACCCGTGGGATGGCATCTCGGCCAAGTATCCGGAAGGCAAGAAGATTTCCGGTACTGTCACGAACATCACCGATTACGGTGCATTCGTCGAGCTGGAGCCGGGCATCGAAGGCCTGATCCACATCTCGGAAATGTCCTGGACCAAGAAGAACGTACACCCCGGCAAGATCCTGTCCACCAGCCAGGAAGTCGAAGTTGTCGTGCTCGAAGTCGATCCGGCCAAGCGCCGTATTTCGCTCGGCCTCAAGCAGACGCTCGAAAATCCGTGGGAAGCCTTCTCCTTCTCGCATCCGGCCGGCACGGTCGTTGAAGGCGAGATCAAGAACAAGACCGAATTCGGTCTGTTCATCGGTCTGGAAGGCGATGTCGACGGCATGGTTCACCTGTCGGATCTCGACTGGAACCGTCCGGGCGAGCAGGTCATCGAGGAATATGCCAAGGGCGATGTCGTCAAGGCTGTTGTTCTCGACGTCGATATCGAGAAGGAGCGTATTTCGCTCGGCATCAAGCAGCTCGGCAAGGATTCGCTGACTGAAGCTGCCGCTTCCGGCGAACTGCGCAAGGGTGCAGTGGTTTCCTGCGAAATCACGGCAATCAACGACGGTGGTGTCGAGGTCAAGCTCGTCAACCACGAGGATATCATTTCCTTCATCCGTCGTTCGGACCTGGCCCGTGATCGTGACGAACAGCGCCCCGAGCGTTTCTCGGTCGGTCAGCTGGTCGATGCCCGCATCACCAACTTCTCCAAGAAGGACCGCAAGGTCATGCTTTCGATCAAGGCGCTGGAAATCGCCGAAGAGAAGGAAGCCGTGGCTCAGTTCGGTTCGTCTGACTCGGGCGCTTCGCTCGGCGACATTCTCGGCGCCGCTCTGAAGAACCGCGACGACGCAGAATAATCGTCACAGGCGATTGATCTTGAATAGCCGCCGGAGGGAAACCTCCGGCGGTTTTGTTTTGTCCGGATTGGCCGATCATGCTTGATTTTCATCGTCAAAGGGGTTCACAAGAAAAGCTTGGCTCAGGGATGTTTATCGTGCGGATTTTGTTTTTCATTCTGCTCATGACAGCGCTGCCCGCAGCGGCTGCGCCGGTCAATGGCATTCCGGCAGACCGCTGCGCTGTTGTGATCGCCTCCCGGTCCAGCATTGATGCGGTGGTCGACTATGTTCAAGACCATCCGCAATATCTCTATGATGCCGTCTATGCTTCGGCGAATGGCTGGTATGCCATCTCCTCCGGCCTTTTGCCCCGTCTTCAGGCCCCCGAGCTGCTGCAGCAGCAAAAGGCTGCAGGCCTGGTACCCTCCGATGCTTTCTGTTCGACCGGTGAGCGTCTGACAGACCGGATCTGGTCTTCTGACGCGCCTGCAGAGACACCGGGAGCGGCTGACCTGTTGATGGCGCCTTTCGACGCGCGGGCGTTTAACCGCAGCGAAAAGTGCTTTCTGCAGGCAGGGCTGGCGCTCGCCGGGGATTACACGGGGCAACTCGATTGCGCCTGGGGGAACGGGTCCCAGGCGGCGCTGGAGCGCTGGTCTGCCCGCAATTTCAGTGCTGAGCCTATCGCCCTGCATGCGGCCATGCTGGCTGTGCAGGCCTATGGAATTTTCAATGACGATGGCTGGACCGCGACCAGCATCGATCAATACGGCGTCTCACTTCAGCTGCCGAATGCCAAGATCCACGTCGTCAACAATGATGAGGCAGGGATCACGCTCGAGGACGATGCCGGAAGTCTGCGGGTCGTCCTGCAGAAGGACGGCCTGTCGCAAAGCGTTGCGATGCACGAAAAATTGCGAAAGGTTGTTTCCGCTAGCGACGCTTCACCTTACACGCTGCGCCGGGATGACCTGTGGGTCACATCAGGCAGGGCCGGCGATACCCGATTTTATCTGCGCAGCGATGTCGAAGGTGCCTTGGCACGAAATTTCCTGGTTATCGCTCCGGCCGAGGCTGTTTCTGATCGTGCCGCCCTGATCATTGCGAGCTATCGTGCCGGACCGCAACCCGATTTGCTGCCGCTTGAAACGGGTGTCCTGCTTGATCTCGTATCGGCAATGAATAGTTTGCTCCCGGACGATCCTGCCGCAGGTGATATCCCGCCAGAAACCGATATGGCCGGGCAAGCGGCCGGCGCTGGCAGCGCCGCGCGTTCCTCAGGCAGCGGCTTCTATGTCGATGAGGCAGGTGATGTGATGACCAATCATCATGTCGTCGACGCCTGCAGCAGCGTAACGGTGGACGGCAAACCCGCCGATATTCGCTTTGTCGATGAAGGGTTCGATCTTGCCCTGATCCGGCCACAGGCCGGGTTGTCACCGGATGCCGAGCCACTGGCCTTTTCCGATCAGCCGGTGCGGCTCAATGCTGATGTTACGGTTGCAGGCTATCCGTTGCATGGGCTGATCGATACGCTGAATGTGACACGCGGCTCGGTCTCGTCCCTCAAGGGGGTTGGCAATGATGCGACGCGATTGCAGATCACGGCACCTGTCCAGGCCGGAAATTCCGGTGGGCCGATTGTCGATCGCTATGGAGCGGTTGTGGGGGTCGTGGTCGCCAAGCTTGACGGTCTTTATGTCGCCGATACGACGGGCGATCTGCCGCAAAATGTCAATTTTGGCATAAGAGGCTCGATCGCGCAGATCTTTGCCAATGCCAATGGTATCAATCTGACCCATTCGACGACCGGTACGCCGCTTGCGCCCGAGGACCTCGCCGATCGGCTGCGACAGGCAACGGTGCTGGTCGAGTGCTATTGAGGCACTGACCGACAGTCATGGCTTTGACGGGGATGCGTCGACGCGGTAAAATCGCCCTCTGTCATGCGTTTCGAAAGGAAGCACCATGCCGAGGCTCACATCAATGAAATCGGATCGTCCCGATGCCGTAGAACGCCAGTTCAACGCCTTCTCGGAAGAGCTTCTGAAAGAGACCGCAGAAGCGCTCGGCCGGCTCGGCCGCGATCTTGAACAGGCGCTTGCGGCGCTGAAGCGGCACGACAATACGCCCGGCTCCAATCTTGATCGCGATGCATTGGTCCAGAATGCTGCCGACAAGGCCTTTGCACTGTTCATCCAGCGCGACTATCTCGGCCTGAAGTCGGACCACCATCTGACAGCAACCTATGACATTCCAAAAGAGGTGATGCTGAAGGTCGGCGTCATCGAGAAGAAGAAAAAGGCTGACGATATCTGACGCTTCAGCGCGCTTCGCCTGGCTTCGACAGCGCAGAAAAAAGCCTCCCGCCACAATCAATCAGGTGTGCCGGGAGGCTCTTTCCAATATGTGTGTGGGTCAGTTCGATGCAGTCTGTGCCCGCGTCATCTCATCTTTAAGCTGAAGTTTACGGCGCTTGAGTGCGGAGATTTCCTCGTCATTGCTGGAAGGGGATGTCATTACGTGACGTAATTTCTTCTCGAGATCGGCATGCTTTTCTTCGAGAGAGGCGATGTGAGTCTGAACAGTCATCTTTCACGTCCTTCCTTCGTTATTCCATCCTTCTGGATGGTCTCCTTGGTCATCAATTTGCAATATTAGTCTGACACAAGAAAAGGTCGTTGTCGAAGGCGGAATTGTGATTCCGGAGGCAATTTTCGGGCATTTTGCCGCTGGCTTTCCTCATTCAGGCTTTGGTGATATGGCGTCTTCTGGTATCGGAAGATACATAAGCTGTTCGGTACAAACATATGGTGCCGCTATCATCAACTCTGCCTGAAGACGGAAGCCGATGACCGAGATTGATACACCGCCTGTTGCCATCATCATGGGGTCCCAGTCCGACTGGGACACGATGAAGAACGCCGCCGATATGCTGGAAATCCTCGGTATTGGCTATGAGGCCCGCATTGTCTCGGCCCATCGCACGCCGGAACGGCTTTATGCCTTTGCCAGCGGGGCGCGGGCGGAAGGCTTTCGGGTGATCATCGCCGGTGCGGGCGGTGCCGCCCATCTGCCGGGCATGGCGGCGGCTCTGACGCCGCTGCCGGTCTTCGGTGTGCCGGTGCAGTCGCGCGCGCTTTCCGGTCAGGACAGCCTGTTGTCGATCGTTCAGATGCCCGCCGGCATTCCGGTCGGTACGCTGGCCATCGGTCGTGCCGGTGCGGTCAATGCGGCACTTCTGGCTGCAGCCGTATTGGCGCTGTCTGATCCGGAGATCGCGCTTAGGCTTGACGAATACAGGGCCCGCCAGAGCGAGGCGGTCGCCGAATATCCCATTGATGAGGACGAATAGAAAATGAGAACCATTGGCATCGTCGGCGGCGGGCAGCTTGGCCGTATGCTGGCCATGGCTGCTGCCCGCCTGTCGATCCGCACTGTTATCCTGGAGCCTGATCCGGATTGCCCGGCCGCCCAGGTCGCCAATCAGCATATTGTCGCCGCCTATGACGACGAAGCGGGCCTTTCGGCGATGGCGGATGCGTGCGATATCATCACCTATGAATTCGAGAATGTGCCGGAACGCACGGCAACGCGGCTTGCTGCCCGCCGGCCGGTCTATCCGCCGGCCCGTGCTCTGTCGGTCTCCCAGGACCGGTTGACGGAGAAGCGCTTTCTCAATGAATGCGGCATCGTCACAGCCGGTTTTGTTGCTGTTGACACGCTGGACGATCTGAAGTCCGCGCTTGAAAAATTCGGCGGGCGCGGTGTGCTGAAAACCCGTCGCTTCGGCTATGACGGCAAAGGTCAGTGGGTCTTTACCGGCGAGAATAATGATCCGGAAGGCGCCTTTGCCGCACTTGCCGGCCAGCCGGCGATTTTTGAACAATGGATCGCCTTTGAGCGTGAGGTTTCGGTGATCGCAGCGCGTGGTGCCGACGGCGCGGTTGTCTGCTTTGATGTGGCGGAAAACGTCCACCGCGATGGGATCTTGAGAACCTCGACCGTGCCGGCTGCAATCGCGCCAGCCGTTGCGGAAGATGCCGTGTCGGCGGCCGGGCGGCTGCTTGGTGCGCTCGGCTATGTCGGGGTCGCGGGTATCGAATTCTTCGTGACCTCCGATCAGCAGTTGATTGCCAATGAATTTGCCCCGCGTGTGCATAATTCCGGTCACTGGAGCGAGGCGGCATGCGTCATCTCGCAGTTTGATCAGCATATCCGTGCCGTGTGCGGCCTGCCGCTGATCGATCCGGCGCGCCATAGCGATTGCGTCATGCATAATCTGATCGGCGACGATATGCTGGATATTGCCCGGTGGATGAAGACCCCTGGCGCCTATGTCCATCTTTATGGCAAGGCAGAAAGACGTCCCGGGCGGAAAATGGGCCATGTAACCGTGCTGCAGCCACCTCTCGGCAGTTGACTCGGCTGCCTTCTTTCGCTATGCACACCACCACGAGCAAGCGCGCCGACCTGGCGCGCTTTTGATATGAAACGGACCGCCTTGTGAGAAGTCGAGCGCGGTTAAATTACGCGGATCGAAAAAATGAAGATCAAGAATTCGCTCAAAGCGCTGAAGGCCCGCCATCGCGAAAACCGTCTGGTTCGCCGCAAGGGTCGTGTTTACATCATCAACAAGCTGAACCCGCGCTTCAAGGCTCGTCAGGGCTGATTGTCCGGTTCCAGCATTTGCTTTGATTTTTCGTCATGACGGGATATGATTCCCGTCATGCGTTTTTCTGTGCTCCCATTTCTGGCATTTATCCTGCTCTCCGGCACGGCAAGTTTTGCCGCGGAGGTGGTGGCTCAATCTGGCCAGCAAGCCGTCCTGGCGGATGAAAGCGAGGACGGATCGCTTGATCTGTTGTTCTCTTCGCTGAAGAAGACCCGTGACGCCGACGAGGCCGCCACGATTGCCGCCCGGATTGACGAAGACCTCGATTATTCTGACAGCGCCACGATCCGACTGCTGATCGCCTGGTCGGACGATGCCAGAAACCAGCAGCATCCTGCCGCAGCGCTGGACTTCCTGAGCGAGGCCATTGCGCTTGATCCTGAAGATCCCGCTGGCCGCCGCAAGCGCGCGCAGCTTCATTATGCCGATCACAATTACCACAAAAGCATGGACGATCTGCAGGCCGTACTGGCGCTGGAGCCGCGCGATATCGGCTCTATGGCGCTGATGGCGACGATCCTTGAACAATCTGGCCGAACGGAGCAGGCGCTTTCCGTCTGGCGGCACTATCTGGATATCTATCCGGCCGACCGCAAGGTTGCGGCCCATGTCGACGCCGAAGATGAGAAGCTCGCGGGCAAGCGGATCTGATTTGTTTTGCTTCCGATAGCAAAAAGCCGGAACGGTTTCCCGTTCCGGCTTTTCCTGTGTCCGCAATGAACTGGATCGGGCGGATCAGCCCTTTTTCTGCTTCGCGGCGTCATCCATCATTTCATACCACATGGCGTTGAGCACGGCGAAGAGTGCTGCCAGCGGAAGGCCGAGGACCCAGGCGAAATACCACATAGTCAATTCTCCTTGTTCGTTGGAGGGGGAGGGGCCGCGCGGGCGGCCCGCATCCGTCGATCAATAGGCGTGGCCGCCTTCCTTGTTGATGTCCTTGGGCGTCACCTTACCCCACATGATGTGGTAGACCCAGCTGGTGTAGGCGATGATGATCGGAACAAAGATCACCGAGCAGACCAGCATGATGAAGAGGGTCAGGTGGCTGGATGACGAATCCCATACCGTCAGGCTGCTGGTCGGATGTTCCGACGAGGGCAGGATGAAGGGGAACATGGCAACGCCGGGCGTGGCAACAATGCCGAAGACCGAGAGCGACGAGGACAGCATGCCGAAGATTTCCTTCTTCGACTTGAAGCCGATGATCGCACCGATGGCACCAAGGAAGCCGAGCACGGGGGCCAGGATCATCCACGGATACTTGCCGTAGTTGGTGAACCAGGCACCCTTTTCGCGGACAACTTCGCTCATCAGCGGGTTGGACGGCCCGGCAGGATCTGCAGCAGCCGTGAAGGCGTAGCCATCAATGCCATAATAGAGCCAGACGCCAGCGATGGCGAACAGAACGATCAGCAAGACGCCAGCGATGGCACCATAGCCGCGGGCGCGCTCTGCAACGGGGCCGTCGGACTTCAGGGTCAGCCAGGAGGCGCCGTGCATGACGAGCATGGCGACGCAGACCAGACCGGTCAGAAGCGCGAAGGGGTTCAAAAGGCCGAAGAACGAGCCGTCATAAAAGACCCTGAGCGAATCGTCAAAGCGGAAGGGAACGCCCTGCAGGGTGTTGCCAAGCGCAACGCCGATGATCAGCGTCGGCACGAAACCGCCGATGAACAGCAGCCAGTCCCAGGTGTTGCGCCAAGCGGCACTTTCGCGCTTGGAGCGATATTTGAAACCGACCGGGCGCAGGATGAGCGCGAACAGGATCGCGAACATGGCCAGATAGAAGCCGGAGAAGGACACGGCGTAGATCAGCGGCCATGCGGCGAAGATGGCGCCGCCGCCGAGGATGAGCCAGACCTGATTGCCTTCCCAGACCGGACCGATCGTGTTGATGACAATGCGCCTTTCGACGTCATTGCGGCCGACGAAAGGCAACAGCGTTGCCGTGCCAAGATCGAAGCCGTCCATGATCGCATAGCCGATCAGCAGAACGCCGAGCAGTAGCCACCAGATGATGCGGAGGACTTCGTAGGAGATAAGATCGTGCAATACCATGATTTTTTACTCCGCAGGTGCCGCGTTGCTCTTGATCTGGCCGATACCGAGCATCGGCATTTCAGGACCGTGATCGGGCTGCGGACCCTTGCGGATGCCCGCGAGCATCAGGCCCATTTCGACGATGAAGAGGATGGTGTAGATGGCGGCAAAGCCGATAATGGTGAGAAGCACCGTCGAAGCGCCAAGGCTGGAGACAGCGGCGGCGGTCGGAAGAACGCCTTCGATGATCCAGGGTTGACGTCCGAATTCCGCGACGATCCAGCCGCATTCAATGGCAATCCACGGCAGCGGAATGATCAGCACGGCCAGCTTCAGCAGCCAGGGATAGGTGTCCAGACGGCGGCGAGCCGACAGATAGAAGAATACCAGCATGACGGCGATGAAGCCGAAGCCGCACGCAACCATGATGCGGAATGTCCAGAACAGCGTCGGTACATTCGGAACCAGGCTGTTGGCTGCCATGGTGATCTGTTCGGGCGTCGCATCGCGCGGATCGTCAACCCAGCGCTTCAGCAGATAGGCGTAGCCGAGATCATTGCCGTATTTCTCAAGCGTGGCCTGATCCGTCGGATCTGCCGTGCCACTGGCCATGCCCTCACGAACCTTAACCAGCGCATCATAGGCGAGAATGCCGTTCTCAACCTGGGTCTTGCCCTGATCGACAAGCTGGTTGATACCCTCGATCGGCGTATCAAGCGAACGGGTTCCGATCAGTCCCATGACCCACGGAATGCGCACGGCAAAGTGGGTTTCACGATCCTTCATGTCGGGCACGCCGAACAGGGTGAAGGAAGCAGGTGCCGGTTCGGTGTTCCACATCGATTCGATTGCTGCCAGCTTCATCTTCTGATGTTCGGTGGTCAGGTAACCGCTTTCGTCACCGAGAACGACGACGGACAGCGACGCGGCCAGACCGAAGGAACAGGCAACCGTCATGGACCGTTTGGCCAGTTCGACGTTGCGTCCCTTGAGAATATACCAGGCCGAAACGCCAAGAACGAAGACCGAAGCACAGACATAGCCGGCTGAAACGGTGTGGACGAACTTGGCCTGCGCGACGGGATTGGTCAGAACCTGGAAGAAGTTCGTGACCTCCATGCGCATCGTCGCCGGGTTGAATGCGGAGCCAACCGGGTTCTGCATCCAGCCATTGGCGATCAGGATCCACAATGCGGACAGGTTGGAGCCGATGGCCACGCACCAGGCGGTGATCAAATGGGCAACCTTGGACATTCGGTCCCAGCCAAAGAAGAACAGGCCGACAAAGGTCGCTTCCAGGAAGAAGGCCATCAAGCCCTCAATCGCCAGCGGTGCACCGAAAATGTCACCGACATAGTGGCTGTAATAGCTCCAGTTCATGCCGAACTGGAATTCCATCACGATACCGGTCGACACGCCCAGCACGAAATTGATGCCAAACAGCGTTCCCCAGAATTTGGTCATCTGCCGCCAGATGGGGCGGCCCGACATGACGTAGACCGTTTCCATGATCGCCACGATCATGGAAAGGCCCAGCGTCAACGGCACAAACAAAAAGTGGTATAGCGCCGTCATAGCAAATTGAAGGCGCGATAGCGCCACGATATCCAGTTCCATTGCGTCTCTCCCGCTTTCAAACCGGGTCAGGTTTTACAGGCTTCGCCCCCTCGAGCGGAGCCGGAGCTCATGTGATCAAAGAGACCGGACTAGTCCGGTCTCAGGGTGGCAAGGGTCACCTGAAAGGCGTCCTCACCGCGTCTGGGGCTTGCGATAATCCGCCCCGAAGATATCAGCATCAGCCGGTCAGCCATTTCGGCTTCGCGGCGGATATGGGTGGCAATCACGACCGTACGGTCGCTGCCGGCCCGGCTCAACAGCCGGGTCATGACGTCGCGCGCTGTCGGCCCGTCAAGGCCTTCGGTCGGCTCATCCAGGAGCCAGACCGGGGTGTCGCGCAAAATGAGACGGGCGAGCGCCAGGCGCCGGGCCTGACCGCCGGAAAGCCCGAGGCCGCTCTCGCCGAGTTCGGTATCAAGACCCAGCGGCAGGGCGCGGATCGTTTCGCCAAGGCCTGCAGCATCAAGCGCATCCATCAGTGTGGCATCGCCAGCCTTCGGGGCTGCAAGCTTGAGATTAGCGCGCAGCGTGTCGCGGAACAGCTCGGTGCGCTGGGTCAGAAGGGTCGTGGGAAGGGCACAGACCAAGCCTTCTTCAGCGATGGTTTCACCGGCAAAAAGGGCCATCAGCGAAGATTTTCCCGCCCCGCTTGCGCCGATCAGGGCGATCTTTTCGCCGCAGGTAATTTCCAGCGATATACCGGAAACGGCGGGTTTGCGGCGACCGTCATAGCGCTGGGTCACGGTTTCAAGCGCTAGCGCCACGCCATCGCGGGGTGTTGCCGGGTGGTTGGCAGGTTCTCCGGCTGCCTCGAAGCGAGGGCCGAGCCGCCGGGCTGATAAAAGCGTGCGGCCAAGCTCCAAGGCGCCGCGCCTCAGCGCTGCGAAGGGCTCCATCGCGGCAAACGCCACCAGCAGCGCCAGGGCTGCCAGCGGCGCGGTGATGGTGCCCGCTTCTGCAAGGCCGGCACCGGCAATCAGTACGCCGGCGAGAATGAGGGCTGTGACGATGTCAAAGCCCATGCCGGTATTGGTTTCGATGGCATTGAGGGCAAGATCGCTGTCACGCTCACGCCGGTCGGCATCGGCGACCATGCGTTTCTGGTTATGAAGACGTCCGGCAAGGGCAAGTTCGCTCTGTCCGGCAACGAGATCAACGGCGCGGGCGCGCAATGCTTCTTGTGCATGGGCGCGGCGGCGGGCGGGCTTTTCAGCTGTTTTGGCCGCCAGAAGCGGCAGCGCAAGACCAGGCAGAACAATCGCAGCGGCAACGCCAAGGCCGAGCGGCCAGGACAGGATACCCAGCACGATCAGCGTCACGAGGCCAGTCAGGAGAGCAACCGAGCCGGGTACGAGAACGCGCAGATAGAGCGAATCAAGTGCATCGACATCGGCCGTCAAGCGAAACAGAAGCCGGGCAGGGCGGAAGGCAAGCGCGCGGGCAGCGCCCGGCACGGCAAAGCCGCGAAACAGCCTCACCCGAAGCCCGGCCAGAACCCGCAGGGTCGAATCATGGGTTTGCAGCCGCTCGAAATAGCGCGCTGCCGTGCGCGACAATGCGAGGAAACGGATGGCGGCAGAGGGGGCAAAGACATCGAAGGCGAGGGCCGTCGTTGCCGAGAGCCCGGCAATACCGGTGGCCGTGACGAACCATCCAGACACGCCGAGAAGGGCAATGCCTGCCAGAACCGTGGCCGCGGCCAGTGCAACACCTGCAAGCAGCCCGAACCGGCGTTCGCTCAGGAACAGCCGGATGACCGGGCCGAGCGGTTTTAATCCCCCCCGTCTCATGGGCGCCCCCTCATGTTCATCCCGTCAAGGATGATGACACGATCCATGCGATCTGCAAGGACCGGATCATGGGTTGCGATCACCATGGTACGGCCAACGGCGAAGGTCAGCAGCGCTTCGGTGATTTCAGCGGCGGTTGCACGATCAAGATGGGCGGTCGGCTCGTCGGCGAGGACAAGCCCGGTATGATGGTTGGCCGCAGCGCGTGCCAGCGTCAGGCGAAGCCCTTCACCTCCGGAAAGCCCGGCGCCGTTCTCGCCGATCAGCGCGTGGCCATGCGCCTCGGCCGTGGTGTCCAGACGGGCAAGCGTCAGCGCCTGTCGGATGGCATCGACACCAATCTCGTGCCGGCCAAGCCGGATATTGGCGGCAATCGAACCGGCAAAAAGATGCGGCGTCTGACCGATCCAGGCAATGCGGCGGCGCAGGGCTCCGGCCGTATCGGCGTTCAGGGTCTGGTCATCAATCACGACACAGCCCCTGGCTGGTTCCGCAAGGCCGGCAATCAGTGACAGAAGGGTCGACTTTCCGCTGCCCGAGGGACCCAGTATTGCCACATGTTCGCCTTCGGCGACCGAGAGGGAAAAGTCTTCGAAAACCGGGTTCGATGCACCGGCATGGGTGAAGCCAAGATGGCGGACGAGGAGATGGGCAGGCTGCGCGGGCCGCGGGACGGCCGCCGGTTCGTCCGCAGCAGCGTCATCGACTATCTTCAGGCCGCTTTCGGCCAGCCGGTCGAGCGCTTCAAGGGCTGCAACACCGGAGGCGCGGTCATGCCAGACGGCTGAGAGCATGCGCAGCGGATCAAAAAAGGCTGGCGCCAGCAACAGGATGAACAGGCCTTCGGCAAGCGTGAGCCTGTCGCCCCAGGCACCAAAGCCGATCTCGCCAAGCAGATGGAAGCCGATATAGGCGGCCGCCATGGCAACGCCCAGTGCTGAGAAAAGCTCCAGCACGGCCGAGGTCAGAAAGGCCACTTTCAGCACAGCCATGGTGCGGATACGAAGGCTTTCGGCGCGCACGCGCAGCCGGTTGGAGACCATGTCGACCGCATCAAAGGCGCGGATTGTCGCAAGGCCGCGCAGCCGGTCGAGCAGAAAGGCATTGAGCGTGCCCATATCGGCGAGGTGCTTTTCGGAGGCCGACTGGGCACTGTAACCGATCAGCGCCATGAAAACGGGGATCAACGGTGCGGCAAGCAGGAGCACAAGACCGGCGATCCAGGAAAAGGGAAAAATCACCGCCAGTATGACCAGCGGCACGATCGAGGCCTTCTTGCGGGCCGTCTGGAAGCGGGCGAGATAGGGTACGATATGTTCGGCTTGCTCAGCGAGAATGCTGGCAGCCTCGCCGGAAGGCGCGCGGGCGGTATCAAGCGGCGAGCGGGCGGCAATCGCGGCAATCGCGGCATCGCGCTTTTCGCTCAAAATGGTTCGGGCGGCGCGATAGGCAAGCCTGGCGCCCTGACGTTCCAGCAAGGCTTTGACAAGACCGAGCATCAGCACGATGGCCGCCATGGGCGCCACATCGGCGACCGGCTGGCCGCGTGCAATCATGCCAATACCATTGGCAAGGCAGGCGGCCTGCGGCACCCACATCAGTTCGGCCAGCGTTTGCAGCCAGGCAGCAGCGGACAGGCGGCGGCTTGTCGGCGTGGATGGAGCCTTTTCACGCTGGCGCCGGGACCTGCGCGGCTTTTCATCCGCCGCCTTGGCAAGGCCGGCCGGCAGATCAAGCGTCACGGCACCGCTATCGGGGGAAACACGCTGGTCCATCGCTCAGGCCACCTTGCCCTTTTCACCCTTGGGCGGCTTTCCAAGCGTCATGATCCTGTCCTTGGTTTCGAGCAGTTTCGTGACCTTGGAGCCAAGCGTGAGCAACGTCTTCAGCCGCTCTGTCTCAAGCGTCTTGATATCGTCATACCAGCCGGTGAGCTGTTCGATCAGGGCGTGCATTTCATGCATACGGGTCTGGGCATAACTGTCGGCCTCATCTTCCGGCTCGCGCTGCAATATGTCGCGCAGAACGGACAGCGTGGGGTCGATCTCGCGGCGCTTGCGCTCCTCGGCAAGAATTCTGAGGATGGCCCAGACATCTTCCGGCGTGGTGAAATAGTCGCGGCGATCGCCCGGCACATGGCGCAGGTTCAACAGCCCCCAGGACTGCAGCTCTTTCAGGCCCATGGAAACATTGGAGCGCGACATCTTCAGCGCCTCGACAATGCCATCGGCGCAGACCGGTTCCGGCGCGATGTAGAGAAGGGCATAGATCTGCCCGACCGTGCGGCTGATCCCCCAACGGCTTCCCATCTCTCCGAAATGTAGGACAAAGTCCTGCGCCATCGGCGACAAAATCATATCCGGTCCTGTCAAATCTGGAATTTCAGTAATTTCTGAAAACCTTGTACTGCGGCAAATGATATGTTGCAAGGGCGTTCCTGCCGGCCATCAAAATGCGCAATCGCTTCCCCCTAATCTTTAAAGGCTTTAGCAGAGCGCTTCCGCAGGCCATTTGATTTATGTCATGCCGCCACGAAAAGGCCCGACTCGACTTTGGTCGTGGTTGTGATTTTGCTGCAGCGCTGTGAAAACTGGCTTTTGATATTTTTGCCGCCAAGGCCCGACGTCTCACGCCTGCCTTTTTGCGGCGTCCCACCTTCATGGTCCCGACCTTCTTCGGGAAGCCAGTCTTGAGAAATAAGGGAGGAGTTCCGGTTTGGAACAGAGAGTGCGGAATGCGAGCCTTCGCGACAAGATTGTCAGCGCCAGCGATGCGGCTGCGCTGATCACGGATGGTATGGTGGTCGGCATGAGCGGGTTCACCCGCGCGGGCGAGGCCATGGCGGTGCCCATGGCGCTGGCCGAGCGTGCCAGGACCGAGCCTTTTCGTATCACGCTGATGACCGGCGCCTCGCTTGGCAATGATCTCGACAAGACGCTGGCCGAGGCACATGTGCTGTCGCGCCGCATGCCCTTCCAGGTTGATTCGGTCCTGCGTGGCGAAATCAATTCCGGTGAGGTGATGTTCATCGACCAGCATCTGTCGCAGACGGTGGAACTGCTGCGCACCCGCCAGATTGCGCCGGTCAACGTGGCCGTCATCGAGGCGGTTGCCGTGCTGGAACATGGCGGCATCGTACCGACGACCTCGGTCGGTAATTCCGCAAGCTTCGCCATTCTGGCTGACAAGGTGATTGTCGAGGTCAATACCCATCACCCGCTTTCGCTGATCGGCCTGCATGATGTCTTCATCCCGGCGCAGCGGCCCTCGCGCAGCCCCATTCCGGTTGTTTCGCCGGAAAGCCGGGTCGGCCTGCCCTATATTCCGATCCCGCCGGAAAAGATTGCTGCCATCGTCGTCACCGAGAAGCAGGACAGTGCCGCCAAGGTACAGCCGCCGGATGAGGGCACGCGCGCCATTGCCGGCCATCTGATGGAATTCCTCGAACATGAGGTCAAAATGGGCCGGCTCACCAATTCGCTGCTGCCATTGCAGGCCGGCATTGGTGCGATTGCCAATGCGGTGATGAACGGCTTTCTCGATTCGCCCTTCGAGAATCTGAAAATGTATTCGGAAGTCTTGCAGGATTCGACCTTCGACCTTTTCGATGCCGGCAAGCTCTCCTTTGCCTCTGGCTCGTCGATCACGCTTTCGACGCCGATGTATCGCAAGGTCTTTGCCGATCTTGATCGTTACAAGTCACGGCTGATCCTGCGGCCGCAGGAGGTGTCGAACCATCCCGAAGTGGTGCGCCGTCTCGGCACGATCGGCATCAACACGGCGCTGGAATTCGATATTTACGGCAATGTGAATTCAACTCATGTCGGCGGCACGCATATGATGAACGGGATTGGCGGTTCGGGTGATTTTGCCCGCAACGGCTACGCCTCGATCTTTGTCACCAAGGCGCTGGCCAAGGGCGGCGCGGTGTCATCGGTTGTGCCGATGGTCTCGCATGTTGATCACAGCGAGCATGATGTCGGTATCGTCGTTACCGATGTCGGGCTCGCCGATCTGCGCGGTCTGGCACCGCGCGAGCGGGCGCGCACGATTATTGCCAATTGCGTTGACCCGCTCTATCGCGATGCGCTGAATGACTATTTCCAGCGGGCCTGTCGTCTTGGCGGCCACACGCCGCATATCATGGAAGAGGCCTTCGACTGGCACATCAATCTGAAGCGCCACGGTTCGATGCTGCCGGGGCTTTCGGTGGCGGCCGAATAATCGATGCGACGCCGGTTTTACCGGCGATGACGAGGCCCGGCGTTCCGGGTCTTCGGATTGCTGACAAGACACGCCCGCTTTTTCTGACGTCATGCCTGTGCTTGGTCCACAGGCATCCAGCCGCCGTGAGTCTGCACGGCGAAAGGCACTTATAATCCAATGCTATAAAGAAGCTGGATCCCCGTGACGAGCACGGGGATGACGACGGGGGCGCGGCTATTCCGCCCCAAGCTGGCAATCTGAACGACTTTGTCAACAGTCTGGAGGCCCGGCGTTCCGGGCCTCTGTCGTATCAGGCGGCTGCTTTGCGGCGGGAGACGGCGAGGGCGGTGAAGATGACCGCTGTGGTTGGCAGGACCAGCCAGTTCATCAGGTTCCAGCCACCGTCAAGATTGACCAGACCGCCGGCGAGGAAAGAAGCCATCGCAACCGAACCGAAGATCAGGAAATCGTTGAGGCCCTGAACCTTGCCACGTTCTTCTGCCGTATGGCATTCGGTGATCATGGCGGTGGCGCCGATAAAGCCGAAATTCCATCCAACGCCGAGGAAGATCAGTGCGATCCAGAAATGCGCCAGCCCCAGGCCCGAAAGGGCAGAGACGGCACAGAGCGCCAGCAGGACGAGGCCTGTCATGGCAATCTTTTCCTTGCCAAAGCGGGAAATCAGCCGCCCGGTGAAGAAGCTCGGGCCGAACATGGCCAGCACGTGCCACTGAATGCCAAGCGCTGCCTCGCCGACGGAATGGCCGCAGGCGACCATGGCCAGCGGTGCAGCCGTCATCACAAATGCCATCAGCGCGTAGGAGACCACGCCTGTAGCAACCGCCATGATGAAGCGCGGGCTACGGGCGATTTGTGAAAGCGGACGCCCGCCGGACATGCCCTTCGGCCCGGGCGTTGCGGGTTTCGGGAAGCGTAGCCTGAGAATGACGAGAAGTGTCAGCAGCGCCAGCACGGACTGACCGATGAAGCCGCCGGCATAGGGAATGCCGGGCAGGGCGTTGCGGGTCCAGATCACCACCTGCGGACCGATAATGGCGGCGGCAAGACCGCCGATCATGACCCGGGAAATTGCGGTCGCCTTCATGCCGTCGGCGACGGTGTCAGCGGCGGCAAAGCGGAAGCTCTGCACATATGCATTATAAAGGCCGGCGGCGATGGTGCCGAGGCAGAAGAGCCAGAAGGCCGATATCACGATACCGGATGCGGCGATGAGGCCGCCCATCATGCCGATCAGTGTACCGAAAGTGTAGCCGAGCCTGCGGCCGTAGCGGCGCATGATGAAGGCAGCCGGCAAAGTGCCGGCGGCAACCCCGAGATTGTAGAGACTGACCGGCAGCGTCGCCAGCGCCGCATCCGGCGCGATCAGCTGGCCGACAATGCCGCCGAGCGAGATGACGATCGTCGGTCCGGCACCCCCCAGGGACTGGGCAAGCGTGAGGGTATTCATGTTGCGCCTTGAGGCGTCCATGGGGCAGCTTTCTGGAAAGGGCGGCAGGATTATTCAGTCGCCGAGGAGAGATCGTCGTTCACACAGGTGAAATCGGTGGCGCAGAAGGTCTTGTAAAGCGCTGTCACGATGTCACGCGCTGGTTCGCTGTCGATCCGGTACCAGATCGTCTGGCCGTCGCGACGCCCGGAGATGAGCTTGTCGCGGCGCAGGAGCGCCAGATGCTGGGAAACCGTACTGTCGCGTATGCCGAGGAAATCGGCAAGCTGTCCGACCGAGCGTTCGCCGTCGATCAGCTGGCAGAGAATAAGCAGGCGATGCCGATTGCCGAGCGCTTTGAGCAGCTCGCAGGCTTCATTCGCCGCATCTAGCATATCTTCGCTTTTAATTTTCATTCTTGCGTATTTACGTTTATTTGCATATATTGTCAATGCGATAAGCGTCATTAGTACCGGATGCTTTGATGATCGGCAATGATTGCGGCTTCATTTTGCTGCGATGCAACCGGTTTGTCGTCTTAGTGGAGGATGTGTCATGCAGGATAGCCAGGATCAAGGGGTTCGGGATCAAAACAGAATGACCGAAATCGTCTGCAGCCAGTGCGGTGCGGTCAATCGAGTTCCCGCCACGCGCAATGCTGGTGAAGCCCGTTGCGGCAAATGCGCAGAAGCTCTGTTTTCCGCCCATCCGGCCGATGTGGATGCACAGATGTTTTCCCGTCAGATCCAGCGTTCGGGCGTTCCGGTGCTGGTCGATGTCTGGGCACCCTGGTGTGGCCCCTGCCGCATGATGGCGCCGCAATTTGCCGAAGCAGCGAAGACACTGGAACCCGGTATCCGCCTGATCAAGCTGAACTCGGACAATGAGCAGGCGCTTTCCGGCCAGCTGGGTATTCGCGGCATTCCCACCATGCTGCTCTATTCCGGCGGACGCGAGGTGGCGCGCACATCCGGCGCCATGTCTGCCTCGCAGATCATTGCCTGGGTGCGTCAGGCGCTTTAAAGCTTTGTGCATCCATGCGGATGCACAAGGCACGATGCGGAGCGGAGAGGCTGAGGAAAAACGCGCCGCCGTCAGTGAATGAAATTGGCGACGGCAAAACCGTTCTTTTCCAGCTTGTTGCGGACGGTCTGGGCGATCAGCAATGCTTCCGGGGTATCGGAGTGGACGCAGACGGATCCCATCGGCGTTTCGATCCGCTTGCCGGATACAGTGATGATGGCGCCATCCGAGACCATGGCGACCACCCGGTCGCCGGCTTCTTCCGGGTCGTGGATGAGGGCGCCCTTCTGACCGCGCGGTACGAGGAAGCCGTCATCGGAATAGGCGCGGTCAGCAAAGATTTCCGGCACCACGGTCAGGCCCATTTCTTCGCCGATCCGGGCCTGATGGCCAAGCGCAATCGCAAGGCAGATCAGTGCGGGATCAACCGCCTTGATGGCATTGTTGAGCGCGCGCGCCACCGCCTTGTCCTGCTGGGCAAGATTGCCAAGCGCGCCATGCGCCTTCACATGGGTGATCGGGTGACCGACATAATCCGACATCGCCTGGGCAGCGCCGATCTGATAGGCGACCATGCGTTCGATCTCGCCGATCGAATAGGGGATGTGGCGTCGGCCGAAACCCATGAGATCGGGAAATCCCGGATGGGCGCCAACGGCGACATTGCGGTCGCGTGCAATCGCAAAGGTCTGAGCCATGATATTCGGATCGCCGGCATGAAATCCGCAGGCGATATTGGCCGAGGATACAATCTTGAGCATGGCGGCATCATCGCCTTTGTCCCAGGCACCGAAACTTTCGCCCATGTCACTGTTGATATCGATCCGCTGGCGCATCTGGACCTCCCGCAAGTCTTGTTGGTCATATTGGGTTTTTGCTTCAGTTTACGGGGAGGATTATCCACACCTCAACGATTTTCTTGCTATAAGCTTCCCGTTCACGGAATAGCATTTCGGCGCGTTATGCGTTGAGAACATAGAAAAACAAGGCGAAAACCGTGATTCAGGGGCGCGTATGTCAACGCAATCAATTGAGAAATATGAGTTCTTACAAATGGGGGTAAGAAAATGTTGCATCGTAATGGCTTGGCCAGAATTGCTGTACGCCAATGAATACGGCGGTAGAGATATTGGCGGAAAAGATAGTCGCCGCGTCAAAAACGGTCGGTAACCGGCGTCTCGTCATTGGCATTGCCGGTCCGCCCGGTTCCGGTAAATCAACCATGGCTGCCGCGCTTGTTGCCGCATTGAAAGAGCAGCAACGCCCTGCCGTGCTTTTGTCCATGAACGGCTTTTATCTGGCAAACCAGCTTCTGGAAGAGAAGGGGCTTCTTTTCAGAAAAGGTGTGCCGGAAAGCTTCGACCGCTTCGGCTTTGCGTCCATGCTCAAAGCTGTCCGGCAGGATCAGCACGAGGTTTTCGTGCCAGCCTTCGACAGCGAGCATGATCTGGCGATTGCCGCTGCACTTTCGATCGCACCGGAAGACCGGATCGTGATCCTTGAGGGCAGCTATCTGCTGCTGGATGAGCCGGGCTGGCGTGAAATACGGCACATGCTCGATATAACGGCCTTTCTGGCACCACCGCTGGGCGTTCTTCAGGAGCGACTTGTAAAGCGCTGGCGGGGTTACGGTCTTGATGCCGAGACTGCTGAAAAGCGGGTGCAGGAAAATGATCTGGCCAATGCCACGCGCATTCTGGAGCATCGCCTGCGGGCAAGCCTGGTCTTTGACGCGATGGACTGATCGCGGCCAGCGAGGCGATTGCCTCGATAGGCCAGCCAATGCTATGGCGGTGGCGAGAAAAACGCCGAAAGGAAGCCGCCGCCATGGATCGCCTGATACTCCGCCGCCCCGATGACTGGCATCTGCACCTGCGCGATGGTGCGATGATGGAAGGTGTGATCGGTGATACCAGCCGCCATTTTGCCCGCGCCATCATCATGCCCAATCTGGTGCCGCCGGTGGTGACGGCCGCCGATGCGGTGGCCTATCGCGAGCGCATTCAAAAGGCTATTCCGGACGGCGACAGCTTCAAGCCGCTGATGACGCTCTACCTGACGGAAAGCACCGATCCGGCAGATGTTGCAGCAGCCTATGAGAGCGGGCTGATTACTGCGGTGAAGCTTTATCCCGCTGGCGCGACCACCAATTCGCAGAGTGGCGTGCGCAATTTTGAAAATGCCATGCCGGTTCTGGAGAAGATGGCGGAGATCGGCCTTAATCTCTGTGTCCATGGCGAGGTTACATCGGCGGATGTCGATATCTTCGATCGTGAGGCCGTCTTCATCGAGACCGTGCTTGATCCGTTGCGCAGCCGTCTGCCGGAACTGAAGGTCACGATGGAACATGTGACGACGAAAGACGGCATCGACTATATTTCTGCGGCGGAAAAGAACCTTGCCGGTTCGCTGACGACCCATCATCTGATCATCAACCGCAATGATATTCTCGTCGGCGGTATTCATCCGCATTATTACTGCCTGCCGGTCGCCAAGCGTGAAAATCACCGTCAGGCATTGGTCGCAGCGGCGGTTTCGGGCGATCCGCGCTTCTTCCTCGGAACCGATTCCGCCCCGCATGTGGATCCGGCCAAGGAATGCGGCTGCGGCTGTGCCGGTATCTATACCGCGCCCAATACGATGAGCTGCCTTGCCCATGTCTTCGAAAATGAAGCTGCACTGGACAGGCTGGAAGCCTTTGTCTCGCTCAACGGGCCAGCCTGGTATGGTCTTAAGCCCAATGACGAGACGATCACGATGGTCAAGCGATCTGAACCCGTTGCCTTTCCGGCAAAGATTGCGACCGGGGCTGGCAGCGTCACGGTTTTCGATCCGAAGTTCCCGCTTTTCTGGGATGTCGAGGCTTAACGATCAGATCGTGCGCAGCTGTGCCTGACAGGCCTGAAGGATGAGCAGACGCTGCATGTCGCGTTCATAGAGGCGGCTGCGGACAGGGTCGGGCGTAACCGTCATCTCGCTTGCCTGCATCGCGGCTGCCGCTGCCTTCAGTCCCGGATGAAGACCGGCAGCGGAAGCGGCATTGATCGCCGAACCCAGCAGAACGGCATCCTTTTCTCGGGCAAGGACAAGTTTTCTGCCGGTCACGTCGGGGTAGATTTCGCGCAATAACGGGTTGCGGGCATGGCCGCCGGCGAGAAACAGCGTGTCGGTGGCAAGGCCCGCCTCAGCCATCACGTTGATCACCTGTTTCAGGCCGAGCGCAATGGCCACCAGCGCCCGGAAATAAAGCCGGCAGAGCCCGTCGAAGGATCTGTCGAGCGTCAGTCCTGCGATCATGCCCGTCATGGCGGGATCGGCAAAGGGCGAGCGGTTGCCGTGGAAATCCGGCAGGATATCGATGCCGGCAGCAAAGCTGTCACCTTCGGTCGCCCGCAATGCTGCGATCCGGGCAATCACCCGGTCATGCAGGGCCTCGCTTGCGGTGCCGCCGGCGCTTGAGGCTTCGAGCAGGTGGTTGAGCAGGCCGCCGGTCGCCGACTGACCTGCCTCCACCAGATAGGCGCCGTCATAAAGGGCGGAAAAGAACGGCCCCCACAGGCTTTTGCCGTGGCAGGGCACTGCCGATTGGCCGACAAGGCAGCTGGAGGTGCCGCCGATCAGGGCCAGTGGCGAAGGTTTGCCCGGTTCCGGTGGCGGCAAAACGCCGAGCGCACCCGCATAGGCGTCGACCATACCTGGTGCCACGATCACTGTCTGATCAAGTCCAAGGTCACATGCAGCCTGCGCAGTCAGTGTGCCGGCTGGCGAGCCGACGGCCAGGGGCGGGCGGTCAAGCCCGTCACGTTCCGGCAGGTCTTTAAGACCGACGGTTTTGAGGAAATCAGATGCCCAGCCCGATGGCGTCTCCGGCCGATAGGTCCATTTCGATGCGAGTGTCGAGATTGAACGCCGCGCGCTGCCGGTGGCGCGAAACGTCAGAAAATCGGCGAGATCGAAGACATTGCCGCCCTTTGACAGAAGATCAGGCCGGTTCCGCCGCGCCCACATCAGTTTCGGAATCTGCATCTCCGGTGACATGACATCGCCGATATGGGACAAGAGGTCATGGCCCGTTGCCGTGCATTCGAAAGCCTCGGAACTTGCCCGATGGTCGAACCAGGCAATGGTATCGAAGCCAGGACGTGACAGGGAAGCAGGCGCAGCCTCTGCGGGCTGAAAGACAAGCGAGCAGGTGGCGCCGAAGGCGATTGCGGCAATGTCCGTGACGTCGGTTTTTGCCTCGGCCCTGACGGCCCTGACCGTTGTCGCCACGGCTTGCCAGATGTTTTGCGAGGCATATTCACCGCGCCGGGCTGAAGCGCGGGCAAGATCGAGCGGATGCACGCTGCGCGCTTTCATGTAGCCGTCGCTATCAAAAAGGCCAGCACGAACGCTTGCCGTGCCAACATCGACGGCAATCACAAATCTGCGCATTGCTGCTTCCCGTTGTCTCCTCACCCGGTGACACGTTGGACGAGTTCGGGCATGACGTCAAACTGTAGATCGGGGTGAAGTGCCGCAATCTGGCTGCGCAGGCTGGCAGAGATCATGTGACTGCCGCCGAGAAAGGCGAAACTCCGCATGCCGGCGGCCTTTGCAGCTTCGATCCCCGCCGGTGAATCCTCAATCACGATGCAGCTGGCCGGATCGCGCCGCATCTGTGTTGCCGCGTAGAGAAACAGGTCCGGCGCCGGCTTGCCATGGCGCACCATGCTTGCTGAAAAAACAAGTGGCGAGAAGCGCGGCAGCAGACCGCAGATTTCCAGCGACAGATGGATCCGCTCCGGTTGCGACGAGGAGGCCACGCACCAGTCAATGCCGTGGTCAGCCAGCGCCTGCCAGGTATCGAGAATCCCGGGGATTGGCTTCAGTTCGGCACGAAAGCGCGCATAAAGCCGCGCGCGCATGCTTTCAAGAAAGTCCGGGCCGATGGAAACGCCGAAATCATGGGCGACCACGGAAATCATCGTCGCAAGCGAGCGGCCGAGAAACAGCCGGCTTGCCGTTTCCATGCCGATGACAATCCCCTCAGCCGCCAGAGCCTCCTGCAACACCGATAGCGATATCGGTTCACTGTCCACAAGGACGCCGTCGCAGTCGAAGATGATCAGGGGATTGTCAGGCATGATTTCGTCATCAGGTATGAAGCTTTCCGGCAATATAGCGCTGCAATGTCGCTGCTGTCCCCTCTTTTCTCAGCGACAAAAGCGCCGTTTCAAACCGCGTTACAAAAGCGCGATTGTCAGCAAGGGCGCCGAAAATGTCGCGCTCGGCCAGAAAGATCGCCGGATCCTCTCTGGAGGCGAGGGCGGCATGGTGCAGCCGGTCGGTGGCCGCGTCGTTGAAAGTGATCTTGCGGCCGCTGTCGGATACACCCTCGAAATAGCGGCACCAGAGTGCTGAAACCAGTGCCAGGCCGGTGACATCGAGGCCTTTTTCCAGCCGCGCGGCCGTTGCCGGGAGAACGAATTTCGGCTGACGGTTGGAGCCGTCCTGGGCCAGGCGGGCAATCGTGTCGCCGATCTTGGGATTGGCGAACCGGCTGGCAATCAGGGCATAATAGTCGCCAAGGTTTGTGTCCGGCACCGGTGGGACCACCGGAATGATCTCCTCTTTTTCCAGCCGGTCGAGAAAGGCGGTGATCAGCGGATTTTCCATGGCTTCATGGACGAAGTGGATATCCAGCAGCTCACCCGGATAGGCGATCGCCGCATGGCCGCCATTGAGGATCCTGAGTTTCATCAGCTCATAGGGACTGACATCATCGACAAAGGTGACGCCGACCTGTTCCAGCGCTGGCCGTCCGAGCGGAAAATTGTCCTCCAGCACCCATTGTTTGAACCCCTCGCAGAACACCGGCCATGCATCGTTAATGCCGTAGATGTCGCGGGTCATGTCGATCTCGCGTTTGCCCGTTGCCGGAGTAATGCGGTCGACCATGGCATTGGGGAAGGCAACATTGTCGCCGATCCAGCGGGCAAAATCGCTGTCGGACAGGGCTGCAAGCCCGGTGATGGTGGCCCGGGTGACCGCGCCATTATGGGGAATGTTGTCGCAGCACATCACGGTGAAAGGCGGGATACCTTTGGCACGACGCGCCTTCAGCCCGGCAATGATCAGCCCGAAGACGGTCTTCGGGCTTTGCGGATTGGCCGCATCGGCAAGGATTGCCGGGTGTTTCGGGTCAAACCTGCCCGTCGCCGGATCGATGAAATAGCCGCCTTCGGTGATCGTCATCGAAACGATGCGGATCGCCGGATCGGCCAGTGCCTTTGTAATGCCGTCAAAATCGGGCGCGGCGATCATGCCGATCATGGCCCCGGTAATGGTCGCTTCGCTGTGGGTCGCTTCCTGCTCCACCACGGTGGTCAGGAAATCCTGGGCTGCGAGCTTGTCGCGCATGGCGGCATCGGATGGCAGCACGCCCGCGCCGAGAATGGCGAAGTCATGATCGCGGCCCTTGTTGAACAATGCATTCAGATAGACCGCCTGATGGGCGCGATGGAAATTGCCGACGCCGAAATGGAGGATCCCGGCCTGCAGGTCTGACCGGCGGTAGCCGGGAATGGCAGCCTTGCCGGCATGGGTGCCGAGCGTTTCGAGCGAGAGTGTGTTTGTCATTCTTCTACTCCAGTGCGTAACGCGGATGGGCGCTCAGCTCATCCAGTTGCCGCCGTCGACATTGTAGGTCTGGGCGACGATGTAATCGGCTTCGGCAGAGGCGAGGAACACCGCCATGCCGGTGAGATCATCTGCCGTTGCCATGCGGCCAAACGGGACTTCGGCACCGACGAGCCGTTTCTTTTCGCCGCGCGGGCGATTTTCATAACGGGCAAACAGCGCATCAACGCCATCCCAGTGCTCGCCATCAACGACACCGGGGGCGATGGCGTTGACGTTGATGCCGTGGGCGATCAGGTTGAGGGCTGCCGACTGGGTCAGCGAAATCACCGCCGCCTTGGTGGCGCAGTAAACGGCGACCAGCGGCTCGCCGCGGCGGCCCGCCTGACTGGCCATATTGATGATCTTGCCGCCCTTGCCGCGGGCAATCATGGCCTTGGCCGCTGCCTGCAGCATGAACAGTGTGCCTGCGACATTGACGGAGAACAGCCGCTCATAGCTTGCCCGGGTAATGTCGGTGATCGGCGCGAGGTCGAACAGCGCCGCGTTGTTTACCAATATGTCGATGCCGCCCTTCCTGTCGCAGACGGTTGTCACAGCGTGATCGATGGACGCCTGATCGGTGACGTCGAGCGCGACCGGATAGGCCGACGGCCCGAGTGCCGCTGCAGTCTCGCCAGCACGGGCAAGATCGATATCGGCAATCGCAACGCTGGCACCCTCGCGGATATACGCGGCGGCAAAGGCCCGACCGATGCCGCGCGCCGAACCGGTGATCAGCGCCGACTTGCCCTGCAACCGGCCCGTCATAGCGCCAGTCCCTTCTCATCGAAGCGGTAGAGACGGTTTTCGTCCGGGGTGATGAAGACGGTATTACCGTGTCTGACCGGAAACTCGCCATCGGTGCGGGTGGTGATATGACCCAGCTCCGGCACATCGATATGCAGGAATGTGTCGGAACCGAGATGTTCGGCGACGGCGACCTTGCCCTGCCATTGCCCTGCTTCGGTCGAAAGGGTGAGGTGTTCCGGCCGGATGCCGATCGTGTGGGCATTGAAGCGGGCGGCGGTCTTGCCTTCGATGAAATTCATCTTCGGTGAGCCGATAAAGCCTGCGACGAAAAGATTGGCGGGCTTGCGATAAAGTTCCAGCGGCGAGCCGACCTGCTCGATATGGCCCGCGCGCAGCACCACGATCTTGTCGGCCATGGTCATGGCCTCGACCTGGTCATGGGTGACATAGATCGATGTGGCGCCAAGCGTCTGATGCAGTTCGGAGATCTCGAGGCGCATGTTGACGCGGAGCGCTGCATCAAGGTTCGACAGCGGTTCATCGAACAGGAAACATTCCGGCGAGCGGACAATGGCGCGGCCAATGGCAACGCGCTGGCGCTGGCCGCCGGAAAGCGCGCGCGGCTTGCGATCCAGATACTGGGTGAGATTGAGGATAGCCGCAGCGTCCTCGACCTTGCGGTTGATCTCGTCCCTGGCAATGCCCGCCATCTTCAGCGGAAAGCCGATATTGGCCCGCACGCTCATATGCGGGTAAAGCGCATAGGACTGGAACACCATGGCCAGCCTGCGCTGGGCCGGCGGCTTTTGCGTGGCATCGGCGCCATCGATCAGCACGCGGCCGCCGGAGACATCTTCCAGTCCGGCAATCAGTCGCAACAGCGTGGACTTGCCACAGCCTGACGGGCCGACGAAGACGACGAATTCGCCATCATTGATTTCGAGATCGATCCCCGGGATGACCTCATGCTCACCGAAACGCTTGGATACTTTTTCGAGTTTGATGCTGCCCATTGGTCTTGTCCTTATTTAACCGCGCCGAAGGTGAGCCCGCGCACGAGCTGCTTCTGGCTGAACCAGCCGAGGATCACGATGGGCGCGATGGCCATCGTCGAGGCGGCGGAGAGTTTTGCGTAAAACAGGCCTTCCGGGCTTGAATAGGAAGCGATGAAGGCGGTCAGCGGCGCTGCTTTCGAGGCCGTGAGGTTGAGGGTCCAGAAGGCCTCGTTCCAGGCCAGGATGATGTTGAGGAGCAGTGTCGAGGCAATGCCGGGAATGGCCATCGGCGTCAGCACATAGACCAGTTCCTTGGCCAGCGTCGCCCCATCCATGCGCGCGGCTTCCAAAATCTCGCCGGGGATTTCCTTGAAATAGGTGTAGAGCATCCACACCATGATCGGCAGGTTGATCAGCATCATCACCACGATCAGACCGATTCTCGTGTCGAGCAGGCCGAGATCACGGAAGATGATGTAGATTGGCACCAGAACGCCGACGGCAGGGAGCATCTTGGTCGAGAGCATCCACATCAGCACGTCCTTGGTGCGCTTTGTCGGGGAGAACGCCATCGCCCAGGCGGCCGGAACGGCGATGACAAGACCCACCAGCGTGGAGCCGAAGGAAATCGCCACCGAGTTGAGGAAGTGGTGGAAATAGTTCGAGCGCGACTGCACCTCGGCATAATTCTCCAGCGTCCAGTGGAAGAACAGGAAGGCGGGCGGCGTCGCAACCGCCTCGCTTTCGGTCTTGAAGCTGGTGATCACCGTCCAGAGGATCGGGAAAAAGATCAGAAGACCGATTGCCCAGGCCAGCAGGGTGAAGGCGATCTTGCGGTTGGTGGTAACCTTGCGTGCCATGATCAGTCCTCCAGATTCCTGCCGATCATCCGGATCAGGAAGATCGCGACGATATTGGCGAGGATGACAGCGACGATGCCGCCGGCCGATGCGCCGCCGACATCGAATTGCAACAGCGCCTGCATGTAGACGAGATAGGTGAGATTGGTGGTTTCCGTGCCGGGCCCGCCATTGGTGGTGACGAGGATTTCAGCAAAGACCGAAAGCAGGAAAATCGTCTCGATCAGCACGACAACGGTGATCGCACGCGCCATATGCGGCAGCACGATATAGATCAGCCGCGCCAGCGCATTGGCGCCGTCCATTTCCGCCGCTTCCTTCTGTTCCTCCGAGAGCGACTGCAGTGAAGTCAGAAGGATCAGGGTCGCGAAGGGCAGCCATTGCCAGGCGACAATGATGCTGATCGAGGTGAGCGGCATGACCGAGAGAAAGTCGACCGGCTGGAAGCCAAGGGTCTGCGCCACCCAGGCAAACAGCCCGTTGACCGGGTTCATCAGCATATTCTTCCAGACGAGTGCCGAGACGGTCGGCATGACGAAGAAGGGCGCAATGACGAGAATGCGCACGATCCCCTGGCCAAACATCGGCTGATCCAGCAAGAGCGCCAGCAAAATGCCGCCGGCAACCGTGGCAAACAGCACGCCGCCAACCAGGATCAGCGTGTTGCCGAGCGCCTGAAAGAAAGCCGGATCGGTGAGAAAGAAACGATAATTCATGAAGCCGGCAAAGCTTTCCGTTCCCGGCATCAGAAGATTGTAGCGCAGGAACGAGAAGTAGATTGTCATCGCCAGCGGCACGATCATCCACAAAAGCAGAAGGATGACGGACGGTGCCATCATCAGGCGTGCGGCGTGTCTGGTATGAGTGGTGGCCATGTTGGTTTGTCCCGGTCTTTTGTCCCGTTCCTGTTGGAAACGGCGCTGCCGGCCCGCCCGGCAGGGCCGGACGGACAGGACGTGAGCTTGACGGTCACATATGCGGCCGGAGGAGATCCCCGGCCGCCGGGAGGCGTATCAGTCGTTACTTGATGTAGCCGGCCTTCATCATTTCGCGCGTGGTCAGCTGGTTGGCGCTGGAAAGCGCCTGATCCGCTGTCACGTTGCCGGCAAGGGCTGCGGAGAACTGCTGGCCGACGGCCGTACCGATACCCTGGAATTCCGGGATCGAGACGAATTGCGCGCCGGTATAGGGAATGTCCTGAACCGAGGGCTTTGACGTATCGACCGCGTTGATGCTGTCCAGCGTCATCTTGGCGAAGGGGGCGGCCTTCTGGTAATCAGGGTTGTCGTAGAGCGAGGTTCTGGTGCCGGGCGGTGCCGCGCGCCAGCCTTCCTTGGAGGCGACGAGATCGGTGTAATGTTTGGAGGTTGCCCAAGCGACGAAGGCCTTGGCGGCATCGCCCTTGGTGGTGGAGGCCGGAATGGCGAGGTTCCATGACCACAGCCAGTTGCCACGATTGCCGAGATCGCCCTTTTGCGGGAACAGTGCGAAGCCGACCTTGTCGGCAACCTTGGATTCTGCCGGGTCCGTCACGAAGGAGGCGGCGACCGTGGCATCGATCCACATGCCGCATTTGCCCTGCTGGAACAGCGCCAGATTTTCGTTGAAGCCGTTCGATGATGCGCCGGGCGGGCCGTCATTCTTCATCAGCGTCAGATAGTCGGTGAGGGTCGCCTTCCATTCATCGCTTTCAAATTGCGGCTTCCAGTCCATGTCGAACCAGCGGGCGCCATAGGAATTGGACATGGCGGTGATGAAGGCCATGTTCTCGCCCCATCCGGCCTTGCCGCGCAGGCAGATGCCATAGATGCCATTGTCCTTGTCGGTCATGGCATCGGCAGCCGTCTTGATCTCATCCCAGGTCGGTTCTGCAGGAATGGTGACGCCAGCCTTTTCAGCGAGATCGGTGCGATACATCACCATGGCGCTTTCGCCATAGAAGGGCGCCGCATAAAGCGTGCCGTCGACGGAAAGCCCGCCGGCAATGGCGGGAAGCAGGTCGGCGGCATCATAATCGGCGGGCATATCGTTGAGCGGCATCAGCCAGTTCTGTTTGGCCCAGATCGGCACTTCGTAATTGCCGATGGTCATGACGTCATACTGACCGCCCTTGGTGGCTATATCCGTGGTGACCTTCTGGCGCAGAACATTTTCTTCCAGCGTCACCCATTCCAGCTGAATGTCGGGATGACTGGCGGTGAAATCATCGGTGAGCTTCTGCATGCGGATCATGTCGCCGTTATTGACGGTGGCAATGGTCAGCGTTTCGGCCGAAGCGGATGTGAAACCGGAAATGGCGAGAACGGAGCAGGCGCCCAGGAACAGTGTC
Organism: Martelella alba; assembly: GCF_006516955.1. GTDB lineage: Bacteria > Pseudomonadota > Alphaproteobacteria > Rhizobiales > Rhizobiaceae > Martelella > Martelella alba. The sequence goes on along the minus strand of NZ_VHLG01000002.1, from coordinate 226,139 downwards.
TTCAATCTCATTTCTTCCTCCCAGAGAATTGAGCAAATGCAAAATGCATGGGCGATTACTCACAATTTGGCTGCGTTTTGTCAAGTGGGCGAATGCCCCAATCGTGGGCAAAAGTCATAAGTTCTTGTCCTGAGAGCAGAAAAACAATCGGGTAAACCGAAAAGGAGGCCGGTGTGATCCGGCTTTCAGAGCGCTGACACAGTCATTCAAATTGCCTGTTTGGGGTGGGCCTTCCCTCGTCATCCCCGTGCTCGTCACGGGGATCCAGGCGCTTCAGGGCATCGGATACAAGGATCTTTCGCCGTGAAGACGCGCGTCGGCTGGATGCCTGTGGACCAAGCACAGGCATGACGTCAGCGAAAAGAACGATGCGTAAATTCAATAAGATTGAGCGTCCTGGTGCGTCCAAAAGGACGCACGGCGCTCTCGCTGGGTGATCGGGAACGGCGTCGGTGGCGGTGATCAGCGCCCGAGCAGGAAGCGTGCGGCATCCTCGTCAGTGATCAGGGCGTTGATATGGCCTCCTTCGAGAGCGGCGCGGATCGAGGCGTGCTTGCGCCGCCCGCGGGCAAGGCCGAAGACCACTGCACCTTCATGGGTGGGGAGCGGAATGGAGGCGACCCGTTCATTGATCGGGTGATCGAGCAGCGCGCCATTGCGGTCGAAGATCCAGCCGCAGATCTCACCCGCTGCACCAGCCGAGATCAGCTCATCCATTTCCGCAGCGGTGAGAAAGCCATCGAGCAGAAGCGGTGCCGTGCGGCCAAGCTCGCCAATGCCGACAAAGGTGACATCGGCCTTGGCGCCGAGCGCTATGGTCGGGCGGACCAGCGGCTGCGCCTGAAAGATTTCGCGTTCTTCGGCCGATGACACCAGTACCGGCAGTGGCATCGGAAAATGGCGGGCATTGATGGCGTCGGCCATCGAAAAGATGACGTTGTAATAGGCTGCCGAACCATCGGGGCTGATATTGCCGGTCAGGGACACGATCCGGTGCTGCGGGCAATCCATCGGCGAAAGCTGGTCAACGGCGGCACGCAGCGTGCGTCCGGTGCCAATCGCCAGAACCAGCGGTTCGGTCCGCTTCAGCCAGCGTTCGATTTCGGCAGCCCCGACTTCGGCAATACCCGTCGTGGTGCTGTCGGAGGCCGGGTCTGAGGGAACGATCTCGACCTGAACCAGACCATAGGTCTCTTTCAGCCGTTCAGCCAGCGCCAGGCATTCGGCAATCGGATGGTCGAGCCGCACCTTGATCAGACGTTCCGACATGGCGAGCGACACAAGGCGCTGGGCGCTCTGGCGGGAAATGCCCATGGCAGCGGCGATTTCATCCTGGGTCCGGCCAGCGACGTAGTAAAGCCAGCCCGCCCGGGCGGCGTCGTCAAGCCGAGAAGATAAGCCGTTGCGTTTTGCCATGGGCGCCGTTCCTTTGGTTCTGAGTAGCCAAGGCAACGGGGCCTGTCAATCAAGGTGGAGCATGGCTTGCCAAAGCCCTGAGCGCAGCTGTGGTGCCATCGCCATGCTTCTGGCTGCTGTCTGGCAAATAATTCATTCGCCTGGTGGTGAAACCGGTTCTGTCTACTCTCGGGATTGCCGCTGGCGGTCAGGTGCAGACCGCTTAGCCAAGCCGGTCCAGAAGGGCTTTTGACGGCTCGCCGGTGACCGGCAGGCCGTTATCTTTCTGATAGGCGGCAATGGCGGCGCGGGTCCTGTCGCCGAACACGCCATCTGCACTGCCGGCATCATAGCCAGCCTGGTTCAGGCGTCGTTGCAGCGCCTTGCGCTGATCGGCGGTGAAGCCATAGCGATCGGGCGGGAAACTGCCCTCTATCGGCCCTGCTCCGGCGATCCTGTCGGCCAGATGCCCGACACCAATCGCATAGCTGGTGGCATTGTTATAGCGTTTGATGACATCGAAATTGCTGCCGACCACGAAAACCGGTCCACCAGCATGCGGCTGGATGCGGCGATCACCGGAAGCCGCACCTGGCGATCCTTCCTCTCCACCCCAGGCTTGTCCTTTTTTCCAGCCGGAACGCGCCAGGTAGTTGGCCGTGCTGGCCAGCGCATCCGTCGGATCGTCACTCCAGATATCGCGTCGTCCGTCACCGTTGAAATCGACGGCATAGGCGCGATAGGTCGTGGGGATGAACTGGGTATGTCCCATGGCGCCCGCCCAGCTGCCCGTCATCTGTCCGGGGCGGATATCGCCGTTCTGGAGGATTTTCAGGGCTGCCAGAAGCTGGCTTTGGAAGAAGGCGCTGCGCCGGCCATCATAGGCCAGGGTTGATAGCGCGGGGATCACCGGAACATCACCGCGTCTCTCCCCATACATGGTCTCAACACCCCATATGGCGACGATCACATGGGCATCCACACCGTAACGTGCCTCGATCTCGGTCAGGATATCGTAATAGCGGGCGTAATTTGCCCGTCCCTTGGCAACCCGTTCATCGGATGCCGCAATGGCGATATATTCCTCCAGACTGCGCCGGAACTCCGTCTGGTTGCGGTCATGTGCAATCACTTCCGGCATATAGCCGGCTCCGGAAAAGGCCGAAGTCAATGTGGCATTCGATATGCCGCTCTGCGCTGCCTTCGCTTTGAATTTTATCACGAAAGCATTAAAGCCGGGATTGGCGACGGTCTGATAATCTGCGCTGGACGCAGTGGAAAACCCGCCGATCAGATTGCTCGAGCAGGCCGTAAGAACAGACGCCATCACGCCGAAGGACACTGCGCGCCGTGTCACATACATTCCATTGCTCCGCTTGCAAGCCGGTTCGCAGGCAAGTCTAGCGGATCGATGCACGACTGCAAGGGATCATCCATGCTGGCCGCGCTGCCGCGCCATCATCGGTAAAATCCGTCCCCACCGGGTCTCCCGAGGGGGGCAGAAAGCTTCAAAACCGGCTTTCTTGTAAGCGGCAATCGCCCGCAGATTGTCGGGGTGAGGATCCGTCGCGATGACAGCTGCGCCTTCATCGAAGAGCGTTTTCATCCGGGCCCTGATAAAGGCCGTGCCATGGCCAAGACCGATCATGCCCGGCTCGCCGATAAATTGATCAATACCTCTGGAACCTTCGGGGAGACTGGCGAAATGGTGATCTGCCCAGCCATGCACGGAGTAATCCTGCATGAAGGCGAAAGGCCGTTCATTTGTTGAGACAATCCAGCGCGCAACGCGGGGATCGGCCATTTCCTCCTCGCTATACGGCTTGCCCAGATCCCACCATTTGCGGACATGCGGGCGCGATCGCCATGCCATGATCAAGGCGAGATCGTCCATTGTTGCTCTGCGAAAACCGTATTGGCTGTCTGTCATGGTTCAGGCAGTCTACAGCATCGGGCGATAATTCGGTATCGCCCGATGCCTGTCTTGTGGTTTTCCTGCTTCGTCGTGAGACAGGGAAGCGCCGGAGAGTCTTTTGGCGGTGGGCGGCGGATCGTGGCATAGGAGGCCGTTTAGGGGGCGTGCTGTCATTCAGGCAATGAACGCCAGAAATGGCTACGGCGACCATTGCGGTCGCCATAGCCATTTTGACCTGAGGGGAAGGTTACATCAGGCCGAGCAGGCGGGGCAGTCCGAGCGTCAGTGCCGGAATATAGGTCACCATCATCAAGGCGATGAACAGTGTGATGAAGAAAGGCAGCAAAGGCTTTGCGACCTTCTCGATGGTAACGCCGGCAATCGAGCAACCAACAAACAGCACGGATCCAACCGGAGGCGTCATCGAGCCGATGCCGAGGTTGAAGATCATCATCAGGCCGAACTGAACCGGATCCATGCCGACCTGGGTTGCGATCGGCAGAAAGATCGGGGTGAAGATCAGAACCGCAGGTGTCAGGTCCATGAAGAAGCCGATGATCAGCAGGCAGATGTTCATGATCAGCAGGATCACGATCGGGTTCTTGAAGGTCAGCAGGGCGTCGGCAATGGCGTCGGGAATGCCGGTGATCGTCATCACATAGGACATGATGCCCGAAGCGGCGATCAGAAAGAGGATCACCGCGCTGGTGACCATCGAGCTTTTCAGCACTTCGACATATTCCCGCCAGGTCGCGAGGCGGTAGATCAGCGACAGGACGAAGGAGTAGAGGACTGCGACAGCAGCCCCTTCGGTTGCGGTGAAGGCACCGATGACGATACCGCCAATGACAACGACGACCATGAACAGCGATGGCAGGGCCTGCCAGACGATCCTGATGGCCTCACCCGCACCTGGGCGATCGGCAATCGGGAAATTGCGGCGCTTGGCGATGATGCCGGCAACAATCATCACCGCCAGCCCCATCATCACGCCAGGTACGTAGCCGCCGATGAAGAGGGCTGAAATCGACGTGCCGCCGGAGACGAGCGAGAACAGGATCAGTGGTCCGCTTGGCGGAATGAGGATGCCCGAAGGTGCCGAGGCGATATTGACGGCGGCCGAGAATGTCGGGTCATAGCCTTCCTTCTTCTGCAAAGGCGCCATGGTGCCGCCAACGGCTGCGGCCGCGGCAATCGCCGATCCGGAAATCGAACCGAACAGCATGTTGGCAATGACATTGGTATGCGCCAGCGCACCCGGCAGGCGTCCGCCAAGCAGTTTGGCAAGATTGACCAGCCGGATGGCGATGCCGCCCTTGTTCATGATGTTGCCGGCCAGAATGAAGAAGGGAATGGCCAGCAGCGTGAAGCTGTCGAGGCCGGAAAACATCTTCTGCGCGGCGACGAAGAACGCGACCTTGGCCGGAAGGAAAAACAGCCCTGTAATGATCGATGAAACGGCGATGGCCACCGAAATGGCAATGCCCTGCGCCAGCATCCAGAAAAACAGGCCGAAGAGAAGGATGGAGGCAAAAACCGTCTCATCCACATAATCAAATATGACGTCCATTTCAGAGGGTCCCTTCAGCCTGAAGGTGCCGATGCTTGTGGTTTCGCAACAGGTCGGCCATGTTCAGAATTTGCAATATGGCGATCAGCACCGCAGTGATGGGCATGATCATGTAGACCTCGCCAATGGGAATGCGCATGATCGGCGAGAACTGCTCCATCGATGACGTCACCGCCTTGATGCCGCCGGGCAGCAGGATCAGAAGCGCGAAAAGCAGGATGACTGCATCATTGATCAGCATAAGAATGAGCTGTTTGCGCCCCGACATGGCATCGACCATGAAGACCAGGGAAAGGTGCTGCCGGGTTCCGAATGCATAGGCAGATCCGAGGAAGGCCATCCAGATCATCATGAAGCGGAGCAGCTCTTCGGTATAGAGCGCCGGCGATGCCAGCACGTAACGGGTAAAGACCTGCCAGAGCATCAGGCAGACCATGACTGCCAGCATGGCCGAGGTCAGGTAGAGCAGTATTTTTTCAAGTGTTGTTTTTATCTTGTCCAGCATGGGCTTCCTCCATGCCACACGGAACTGTCGCAGGAGCTGCCGCAGGGCCTCGCCCGACCATTCCATTCGTGGCTGTTTTCCGCCGGCCCATCGTAACGCGTTCCTCCGCGGGCGTGGCGAATATGAAACCTATATTGCAACATGAAAACTGATTGCGCTATATGAAATAATATTTCATATTGAGGCAAAGGGAGTGACTTTAATGAAAAAGACCAGCAAGCGCGTCCGCCTCAGTGATCTAGCCCGCTATTGCGGGGTTTCGCCATCAACGGCCTCACGCGCGCTTTCCGGCACCCCCGGCGTCCGGCCCGAACTTCGGGAGAAGATCCTTGAAGCCGCTCTGTCGCAGAATTATCACGTGCCGACCTCGATTGCCGGCTACAAGGTCATTGTTGCCGCCAGCGCCAGTGCGATGATTGATTACCAGCGCAATCAGTTCACCGCTTTCGTGCTGGAAGGCATGCGTGCGCGCGCCGAAGTGCTGGGGCTGACACTGGTGACCCGGGCCATTTCCGACCCGGAAGAAGAGCGGCAGATGCTTGCGGAAGCCGCTGGCGATGACGAGATTGCCGGGGTCTTGATGCTGACGATTGATGAAGATGAGATGCTGACGCCGGCCCGTTCCTTTCCCAAGCCGGTTCTGCTTGTAAACGGGGATGATCCGCTGATGGCGCTCTCCAGTATTGCGCCCCATAACCGCGCCGCGGCATCCCTTGCCACACGTTACCTGAAATCGCTTGGCCATGAGCGCATTCTGTTTCTGGCCCGCCACGGGCGGCGCACGATCCTGCGCCGTCTTGAAGGGTGGCGGGATGAAATCGAAACCATTCCGGGTGTCCACTGGCGGGATCTGGTGGTGGACGCTGCCGACTGGACGCCCGATGCGGCGATTGATGCGCTGCGGCGTTACATTGATGGCAAGCCACCCATCTTCACGGCTGTTCTGTGTGCCGGTGACAGTCTTGCCGCCGGGGCCATTCTCGGTCTTCGCTCGCTTGGCCTTTCCGTGCCCGACGATGTGTCGGTGGTGGGTATTGATGGCCTGCCGCAGAGTGATTTTCTCGATCCGCCGCTGACATCGGTTCAGATTCCGATGCGTGAAGTCGGGGCAGCGGCCCTCGACATGTTGCGCGATCACCTTGACAATGAAACCTGGCTGCCGCGCAGAATGGAGCTCTCCTGCACGATGGGAGAGGGTGGATCCGCTGCTGCGCCAAGGCAGCGGCGATAGTCCGGCGGGCCGGTTCTGGCGGCTTCCGACAGAAAGGGCGTAGCGTCTTATGGCGCTGCGCCCTTTTTTCAGGCCGGGATGCTCAGGCGAAGATATGGGTGCTGCCTTCAATGGTCCAGTCCGCCGGGTCAAGTCTGCGCCCCTCGGCACGGATCGTACCGTCGTCACCGAAGCGGACCACGCCATATTCCGGATCATTGACCACGATCGTGCCATTGCTGGCCTCTTCCGGTTTGAGCACGCTGAACCGTGCCTGGAAAGCGGCAAGCGTTCCCTGCGCCGTTTCCGCCACACCCAGCCGGATCAGCCAGGCGGTTTTCCGCCCGTTCTGGCGGATTTCCATGCCTGCCGTGGGACCGGTCTGAACGGCTTCGAGTGGCCCGGATCCCGAGATCACGACCATGGCTCTGCCCGAACGGGCAGCGGCGCGCTGGTCCTGCCGGATCGCCTCGTCGAAAACCTGCTCGGGAAACCAGATATGGCTGAATTCCGGTTGCCCTTCATGGGTTTCGAACATGACGAGGGCCAGGCCGCGATACTGGTGAACGCGCGGCAGTGAACCACACCCGCCCCAATAGGACGGACGGCCGAAGCCGCAGTGAATGACCTCGCCGGGATGGTTGATCCAGATCTGGGCATCGGGATTATGGCCAAGCCTGAGCTGCAGCACCGTTTCCTGATAGCCCCACTCGCTCCAGCGATAGCGGGCGAGCGACCCCATGGCCGCGTCTTCCGTCTTGTAGTGATAAAGATGGGCAAACCGGTTCTCGCCCTGCGAGAAGGTCCATTCCCGCGCGCTATCACCTGAAAGGCAGGCGACCGCCCGGATTTCCTCGGGGAGGGTGAGACCATGATCGCGCAGGCACAGCAGGAATTGCGGCAGGGTCTGGAACGTCCGGCCGTAAAATCCGCGCGACCACAGGACACGGGCGATCGCCGATAATTCGCTGGTCCGGGCCGCCATCAGTGTATGCTCGTATGAGCGTCCCTGTGCTGCCGTCAATGTGCCCTGATGGGCCGAGGCTGCAACAATGGCAATCAGCCGCATAATGGCATTGCCCGCCCGCGTCCTGATATCATCGTCATGGGCGAGTGCGTAAAGCGTTGTCAGGCCTTTCAGATCAATCGGAAAATAGGGAACCGAGTTGAATTCTGCCATCTCCCAGGACTCGAAATGATCGAACCAGGCGCGAAGTCGCGCTGCGCCGCGTGCCGATTGCTCCTCTCCCGTAAGGCCGGAGCGGATAAAGACCTTGTCGGCGTGGAAGTGACCGGCAAGATAGGCGGCCGTGTGAAACAGAAGCGCGTGATTTTCCGAATAATACCATTGCACGTCATTGCCGGGCTCATCCATCCAGAAGCGGAAGTTGAGTGTCGCTGCATCAATGCGTGCGCGGATGGTGTCCGAGAGCAGACCGGCGAAGCGGATCCGGCCGAACAGCAGCGGCACAAGATGGAAATCGGCGCAGTCGTGGCAGTTTTCGATTTTCGGTAGCGAGACTTCGATCATCTTTTCGGTCCGCGTGCCGGCAAGGCCGAGGCCAAGCCGGGCGAGCGCCGAAATCGCATCGGCATAACCCTTGTCGGCAACATGGTGGAGCGCTTCATCAATCCGTAAGTCGAGGGTTTCCGGCGGACGGCCCTGGTCCTCGCACCGGGCGATCTCAACCGTGAACGGGCGCGACAGCGTCAGGCCACCGGACGACAGACGGACATCGAAATGTCTGAAGTCGCTGTGGAATGCCGAGATATCCCCGACCTCAAGCCGTGGCGATCCTGATGCCAGGCGGCTGGTGAAGATGTCATGCTCCTCGGCAAGGAAATCGCCTGCGACTGCGATCTCGACATCAAGATCCTCACTGACCGTGATCGGGCAATTGAAGGCGACGGTTCCGGAAGAATAGGCCGGATGCTCGAAATGCATCGTTTCCAGCAGCGCTTCCATCTCGTCGGCAAGGCTGTCCTTACATGGTACATCAAGCGAAATTTGGGCTTCCGGGCCGTCGATATAGTCAAGCTCGAAGAAGTAGCGGGCATCGCGTTCGGCAAGGTCATCGAAGAAGACCGTGATATCGTTCAGGCCTGCCTCGAGGGCGACCTCGAATTCGGCCGCTGTTTCGAAATTGCGTTGATAGACACTCATATGCCCCACCTCGACGCCATTGACGAACAGTACGGCACCGCCGCAGCAGCTGAGCTTCAGGCGCGCCGTTCCCGCCTGTTCGGCCTCGATGCGGGTATCGGCCCAGGCCGAAACGGCGGTGGCGCGAAACCAGAAGCCGGACAGATCAACCCGTGGTGAGCCGAACGGCGTCCAGACCCGCGCCGGGCGCTGCCTGTCTACGAGAACGGGACGCTTGCCGTGCCTTTCTTTCAGGAATTCTGTGCGGCAGGGATATTCATGCGGAATGAAGTTCTTTTCCTTGGTCAGGAAGAACTGGGCGTCCATATGGCCGGACATGGTGGTATCGGCGACGTTATATTCTGTCTCGGCAATGGCAGAGACGTGCCAGTAGCAGATCGGGCCCCCTTTCGGGAGCGGCCGGCGCATGGCGCCAGCGTCGGCAATTTGCGTTTCATGTTTCATCACAGCAGATCTTTCACGGCAACGGGCGAGACATCGTTATAGGCCTTGTTCTCACCTGTCATACCCCAGACGAAGCAGTAGGGGCCTGTTCCTGCGCCCATATGGATGGACCAGGCCGGCGACAGAATGCCCTGGCGATCGGCCACGACGATATTGCGCACCTGTTTCGGCTCGCCCATGAAATGCATGACCCGGTCTTCCGGTGCCATGTTGAAATAGACATAGGCCTCCATACGGCGCTCATGCACATGTGGCGGTTCGGTATTCCAGATGCTGCCCGGGGCTGTTTCGGTGATGCCCATCAACAAAAGGCAGCTGGGCGACACTTCCGGGTGAATATACATTCTGAGCGTGCGCTTGTTGGCATGGGCCTCATCCCCCATGGTCACCGGTTTTGATTCCGACTGGCGGATCAGGGCTGAGGGTACGGCATAGCCGGCGGGAACCGAGTTCATGTAGAATGCCGCAGGCCTGTCCGGGTCGTTACCGGAAAGCCTGACCGATTTCGTATCGCGGCCGACATAAAGAATATCCCGGTGTTCAAGTGTGAAGACCTGGCCGTCGACGGTGACGGTGCCGGTGCCGCCGAGATTGGCGATACCCATTTCGCGGGCATCGAAGAAGCCGGGTGTTCCCACGGCGGAACCGTCGGCGATCTCTGCCTCTTCGCTGACGGCGAGAAAGCCGCCAATGATCATGCGGTCGACATGGGTATAGACCATTTGCAGTTGGTCGGCGACGAACAGTCTGTCGAGCAGAAACTCCTCACGCAGACGTTCATTGGAATAGCTGCTGACATCTCTGGGCGAGACGGAATAGCGCGTATCTTCAAACATGATCATGCCTCCTCATGGGCGATATTCAGCGCTTCGACCAGAAGCAGGAGCGCCATCGACTGGCCATAGCCGGTCGGCTGTATCGGGATATCCTTGTAGAACTGAAGGTCGTGGCCCATGCGCGTGCCGTAGGAAACATTGGCGACGATTCCGTCTTCGCCGATATTCTTCAAGGTGACATTCAGCGCCTTCAGACCCGCATCGCGCCAGCTTGCCGGGCCGATGCCAAGCCGCGCTCCCTTCAGGAGCGCATAACCGATTGCAGCGGTGGCCGAGATCTCCTCGTAGGACGAGGCATCATCCACCAGCGTGTGCCAGGCGCCACTTTCAGTCTGATAGCCAATCAGTGTTTCAAGCTGCGCCTTCACAACTTCGCTCAGATAGCGCTGTGTCGCCGGATCAAGCTCGGCAAGCTCAAGCAGGTCGAGAACACCGGCAGAAATCCAGGAATTGCCGCGTGCCCAGCGTGCCCGGGCAAAATTGTGGTGACCGGCAAAGGTCCAGCCGTGGAACCAGAGCCCGGTTTCATGTTCTGCAAGATAGAAGGTGTGTATGAGGAACTGGAAGGCGGCCTCGCTCACCAGATCCTTGCGCCCGGCCGCCTGGCCATAGCTGGCCAGAAACAGCGCAACCATGAACAGCGTATCGTCCCAGAGTTCGTCATCATTGATCTTGTCTGAAACATTATGCTGAAAGCCGCCGCTGCGTGTGCGGGGCATTTCTGCCAGAAGCTGGTCAGCCCAATCCTTCAAAGGTGTTTCCCAGCGGGGATCGCGGGTTTCCTGCCACAGAAGCGAAAGTGCCAGCATCGGGGCCGTGGTATTGACATTCTGCGGCGGCAGTCCCTTTTCGATCTGCGCTGCGTACCAGTCTTCCAGAAGCGTGCGGATCGAACTGTCGCCGGTTCGGCGCCACATCTGGGCCAGGCCGTAGAGACCAACGCCTTGCGGCCATTCCCAGGAATTGAAGCTGACATAATCGCCCGCCGAGCCATCCAGATTGGGCTCGTTGAATTTTCCCTCGTCGCGCAGCGACTTCAGTCCCTCCACCACCAGGTCGATATTCTGTTTCAGGTGTTTTGCCGAGAGCACCGGTTTTCCTCCGCTATTGTTGTTTGTGGTAATAATATGCAACATGAAATTCTGTTGCGAAATATGAAATAAAATTTCATTGCGGTTCGGTTGACGATGCGCAAATGCAGTTCAGCTGCACCGGTGGTGCAGCTGGTTTCGATCGGGATCGCGATGATGGGAAGGGGTAACCACACAGACGCTGTGACCGGATGTTTCGGCCTTGCCTGCATTCAGAATGTTGAAAGGCGCCTTCATCATCGCGATCTGTGCGAAAGGGCGCCTTCCAGAAGAAACAGCGAATGTGGTTTACTGGGCGTTCTGAATGGCGTCGACCAGCTGGCCGATGGCCGGATTGGCCTTGTATTCCTCGATCAGCGGCGCAACCTTTTCCTGGAACGGCGCCTTGTCGGGATGAACGATCTGGACGCCCATATCGGCGATCTGCTGCATCGCTTCGTCGACCGCCTCATTCCAGACCTGCTTCTGGGCTGCGGTGGCGTGAACGGCGGCTTCCTTGATGATGGCCTTTTGCTCATCCGTTAGTTTTTCAAGGGCGCTGTTGGAGATGACCAGAAAGTCGGGAATGCGCAGATGTTCATCGAGCGAGTAGCATTTGACCACTTCACCATGGCGGCCAAGCGTCAGCGCTGTGGGATTGTTTTCAGCGCCGTCGATGACGCCCTGCTGCAGGGCGGTGTAGATTTCGCCATAGGGCAGCGGTGTCGGAATGCCGCCCATCAGTTCGACCATCCGGATCGAGGTGTGCGAATTGATGACGCGCAGTTTCTGGCCGATCAGATCATCCGGCGTCTCGACGCATTTTGATTTGGTGTAGAAGGAGCGGGCACCGCTGTCGAAATAGGTCAGGCCCTTGAAACCGCTCTCGATCGAGGCGTCATAAACCGGATCGATAATGGGGCCGTCCATGACCTTGTAGAAGTGCTCTTGATCGGAAAACAGATAGGGAAGCGTGAAGGCCTGGTAGACCGGATTGAAGTTTTCCAGATTGGCGGCGCTGACACGCGTAATGTCGACCGCACCGTTTTGAACCTGTTCGAGAACCTCGCGTTCCGAGCCCAAAACCGCATTCATGTAAAGACGGATCTTGACCTCGCCGTCGGTCTTTTCCTCAACCTCGTCGGCGAATTGCTGCAGGATGACGCTGGTCGGATGGTCTGCCGCAAGGGCATCCGCCAGTTTCAGGCGCACCGCCGCGTTCGCTGCGGTCGATGATAGCGCGATACCTGCCGCAAGCGCGACAAGTGCGTAAGTCGTATTCTTCATTGTCTCACTCCCAATTAAAGGTCCCGTTCCTCCGGCGATGACCTCTGCCGGCATGAATTGGAAAGGATCACTTTTATGGAATAGATTATGCAAAATGAAATTTTGTTTCTCAAGATGAAAGAAAATTTCATTTGTAGGAGCTGCCGGGGACTTTATGGGGCCATTGACGGTGAAAGCCGAGCAGGAAATCCGGTGTGGCAGGCATCAAAAGGCCGTTGATACCTGCCACGATTGATCCGCAAAATGCTGTTACTGATCGGCACTCAGAAAATCAAAGCGCAGTGCCTGTGCGGTCCGCGGCTGGAAGCCGGCCCAATAGCTGTGGTCCGCGGCGGGTTTGCCGTCTGCCATATCGTAAACGCCATCATTGGAGACCGGCACCAGATCCAGATAGTCCTGCATTGCGGTATCGCCCTTCAGATATTTGCCGAGCCATGCGGTGGCGAAGTGGGTGGCGATATTGTTCATGCGCACATTGTCCCAGACAAAATCGGTATAGTGCATCGCAAGATTGAATTTCAGGTCGGGATCGTAGACCCAGGCTTCCTCGGGCGCGGGCATGGGCGCACCGACATTGTGATTGGCGCCTTCAAAAACCAGGAAGCCGCGATCGACGCCCTTGGCACCTCTGAATGTCGGCAGAACACCATCCTCATAGCCGACGGTATCGTCATTCGAGCCACCGATGAAAAGTGTCGGGACACGGATGCCCTTCAGTGTCTCATCGTCAAAGAAGCCCGAGGAATAACCGGCCGGGGCAAAGACGATGGCGGTCTTGATACGCGGATCAAAACGGTCGCGATAGGCGTCAGAGCTTGCCCGATAGCGCTCCAGCGTTCCGGCTGGCGCATGCCAAAAGCCCTCGGTAGCCTCGACCGCCTGATCCGTCAGGCCGATGCCGACGGAGACGAGCGTTCCATAGGCGCCCATCGAATAGCCGACAATCGCGGTATCGTCAGCGTCGACCAGGCCGTGCAGGAAGCTGCCGGGATCTTCCGACAGGCGGGCGATTTCATCGAGAACGAACATCTGGTCTTCCGAGCGGTTGACCAGTGCCGAGGGAAAGGATCGCAAGGTGCTGTAGGTCGTGTCCGTATGGTCGATCGATACGACCACATAGCCCTTGGATGCCAGATTTTCAGCAATCGGCGACATCAAGAAGCGGTTGCCGGGATAACCATGCGAGACGATTACCAGCGGAAAACCCGCTTCCGGCTTTGCCGGTGCTGCGTCCAGAATGGCTTTCCCATGAAGATCAACCAGCGTCTTGCCGTCGCGCATATAGGCCTTCAGCGTGGTCGATCCGGTTGCATCGCTTTGGGCCGGATACCAGATTTCGACCGGCAGCGGGCGATCATAATGCGGCATCTGATCCGGTGACGTCATGTCTGCGGTGACGTTGGCGATGTCGATCTGATTCTCGTGGGTCAGTAATAGTTCGCGTACGCCTACCGTCTGGTCTCCATATTGGGCAAGCGCCGGCGCATCCGGCCGGATTACGTCAATTCTGTTTTCGGCCAAGGCCGGCACTCCCGTCGCAGCCAGCAAAACTGCGCCGCATATCAATCTGCCTATTGCATGCATTTCATACTCCTCAGAATTCACTCCGCTGCCATCTGCTTCAAGGCTTTCAGCCGGCAGCTTCCCAGATAAGGGTAATCGATTACCCTCATTGTAAGGTTGAACTTTTCCGGCTTTTTAGGCAAGTCGTTATGAAGGGCGGAGCTGCGATATTTTCGCCGATCCGGTGTTCAGCCATTTGGGAGCCAGCCATGTCGTCTTCGGACAATTCAGATGCGGGAGCGAAGACCGGAGCTGGCCCTGCTTCGCTCCGCCAGGTCGCCAGACATGCAGGTGTTTCGGTTGCCACCGTGTCGCGTGTGATCAACGGGATCCCGAACAAGGCATCGCCGGAGACGGTCAAGCGCGTCCGGGCGGCTGTCGCAGCCTTGAACTATCGGCCCGCTGGTGCAGCGCAGGCTCTGCGCCGGCGCGAGAGCCGGATTGTTGCGGTCCTGGCAGCATCGCTGATCAATCCGGTCATGGCGGCCATCACCGCGTCGATCGGTCAGGCGACGCGGGAACGTGGTCTTGTCATGGCCTTGAGCGATACGCATGAGCAAGCCGACGTCCAGGACGAATTTCTGGCCGAGATGCGCGCGCAGTCGGTGCGCGGCTTTGTGCTGCTCGGTGCGGTTGACAGTCCGGAACTGGAACGTCTCCGGCAGGCGGACATTGCGAAAGTCTTCGTCAATCGCCCCGATCCGGGGGATGTGACGTCCTGCTATGCTGGCATGGACAATCTTCAGGCCGGGCGTGATGTGGCGCGTGCGGTGCTGAAACGCGGCTACCGGCGCGCCGTGCTGCTGCATGGCTCGCTCGACCGCACGGCTGCAACACTCAGGTTTCAGGGCATCCGGGAGGAATTTTCCGCTGCGGGGTTGCCGCAGGACGCTCTGATACTGGCCACTGCGCCGGACACCAATCTGCTGGAGGTTGGCCGCAGCGGCATGCGGCAGGCACTTGCGCAGGCTGATACGCCCTGTCTCGTTCTCTGTCTGAGTGACACGCTGGCCTATGGCGCTTTTCGCGCTCTGAATGAGGCTGGTCTTGAAGCACCCGGCCGCTTTGTCTTTTTTGGCTTTGATGATCTGATTTTCAATGCCTGGGTCGCCCCCTGGCTCAATTCGGCCTTTGTCCCGGCCGAGCGCTATGGTGCTGCGGTGATGAGCCAGCTTGATCCGCAGACGGCAAAGGCTGCATTCTTTCTGCCGCACCAGCTTTCCATCAGGCATCTGCCAAATGTCTGAGGGAAGGCGATCGCTGCCACCAGCCGTATTGGGGCGGCGGTCGCATATCCTGTCTTCTCTCTCAGCAGATCTCGTAGGTGCTGGCGAGGCTTGTTGAAATCTGATCGGCGAAGCGGGCGGCGGCGACGGGCAGCGTCCGCCCCTTCAGCTGTCCCATATAGAGTACGCCGGCGGGCACATCCCGCCTGTCGAGCGGGCGCGAGACCAGATCCCCGGTGATCGTCGCATTGCCAAGGCTGATCGGGATCTGGAAGGTGATGATGTTTTCGGCCACGGCGTGATTGCGCAGGAATTCGAAACTGTCGGACTGAATGACCGGTTCCAGCCGGAGCGAGGCGGATTGAACGGCAATATCAAGCAGATGGCGCACACCATATGTGGCGGTGGGCAGGGCGATCGGGTAGCTCAGGCATTCGCCGAGACGCAGCGTCTGCTTTTGCGCCAGGGGGTGATCGCGCCCCATCACCGCATGGACCGGCTGGCGCACCCGCATCAGCGTCATGAAATCGGCAAGCCGCACAGGTTCGAACACGATGGCGATATCCGCACTGTGATCGACCAAAGCCTGCTCGGCTGCGGTGCGGTCGCGCAGATGAACGCCAAAGGTCACTTTGGGATGATCCTTGCGATAGTGCGCGATTTCATGGGGCAGGAACTGCGGCAGCAGCGCCTGGCTGCAGGCGATTGCCACATGGCCGCGCCTGACACCCTCAAGGTCGGCAATCTGTGATTTCACCCGTTCCATGTCGGAAATCTGGTTGCGGATGTGATGGATCAGGATCTCACCGGCACTGGAAAGCCGCACACCATGGGCCAACCGTTCGAAAATCGGTACGCCAAGCTCCTCCTCCATGGCGAGGATGCGCCGGTTGAGTGCGGTGGAGGTGATGGCAAGCGTTTCCGCAGCACCACGAATGGAACCAGCCTTTACCACGGCGTCGATATAGCGAAGCGAAGTCAGATGGCGCATCGGGTCTCCCTCCTGAAGGCTGCTGCAAATTTTGCAGCGGCTTGGCCAAAAACTAGCACAAGACAGAAGCAGCTGCATCTGAATTACTGGCTCACGGAATGGGCACGGTGTTGATTGCGATGAGGACTGCCGGGCCCGAGGCAGCACAGCTTGTTTCATTTCGACCTTTGGGGACGCTTTCCGATGACCAATTTTCTGACACCGAACCGCCGCCAGTTTCTGCGCAATTCCGCAGGTCTTGCCGGTCTTGCAGCCGCCAGCAGCGCGCTGCCTTTCAATATCGCCCGCGCAGCGGGACTGACCGTCGGCTTCATCTATGTCGGCCCGAAGGATGACTACGGCTATAACCAGTCCCATGCCGAAGGGGCCGCCGCCGTCAAGGCGATCGAAGGTGTGACCGTGGTTGAGGAAGAGCGCGTTCCCGAGACCGTCGATGTGCAAAAGACCATGGAATCCATGATCAACTTTGACGGCGCCAGCCTGCTGTTTCCGACCTCTTTCGGTTATTTTGACCCACATATCCTGACCGTTGCGCCGAAATATCCCGATGTCCGCTTTGAGCATTGCGGCGGGCTGTGGACGCCGGACAAGCCGCAGAATGTCGGTTCCTATTTCGGCTATATCGGCATGGGGCAATATCTGAACGGCGTCGTCGCTGGTCATATGACGCAGTCGAAGAAAATCGGCTTTGTCGCCGCCAAGCCAATTCCCCAGGTGCTGCTCAACATCAATTCCTTCCTGCTCGGCGCCCGCGCCGTCGATCCGGCAATCACCTGCCAGGTGATCTTCACCGGCGAATGGTCGCTGGCGGTCAAGGAGGCGGAAGCCACCAATGCACTCGCCGATCAGGGTGTCGATGTCATCACCTGCCATGTCGATGGCCCGAAGGTTGTCATGGAAACCGGTGCCGGCCGCGGCATGTATCTGTGCGGCTATCATGCCAATCAGAGCCCGCTCGCGCCGGAAAAATACCTGTCCGGTGCCGAATGGAACTGGGCCAAGGTCTATACCGACATGGTCAACACCACGCTGGATGGCGGCACGATCGACAATTTCGTCCGTGGCGGTCTTGCCGAAGGCTTCGTCAAGATGAGCCCGCTCGGCCCGGCGGTGACGGAGGCTGCGCGAAAACAGTTCGACGCAACGCTGGATGAGATCATGCTGGGTGGTTTCGCCGTCATCAAGGGCCCGCTGAAGGACAATAAGGGCAATGTCGTTGCGACAGCGGGACAGGCCTTCGTCGAGACCGATGTCGCGCTGGAAAGCATGGACTATCTGGTCGAAGGCGTTGTCGGTTCGACCTCCTGACAATTGGAAACGAGAGAGGGGGTATGCCATGACGACGCAAAGCGAAATGGCGGCAGGCACTGCGATCAAACGCGGACTTCTTGCCGAAGACGTCACCCGTAAGCTTGAACCGGTGCTGCTGCCGCTGGCAGCACTCCTGGCGGGAATGATTGTCTTTTCGGTTTTTCTTTTCTTTCTCGGCAAGTCACCTCTCGAATTTTATGCACTCGTCTACAAGGCCGGTTTTGGTACAGCCTTTTCCTGGACCAATACGCTGGCACGTGCGGCGCCTCTGCTTCTGGCGGCGCTGTGCGTTGCGCTTCCCGCCCGCCTCGGGCTTGTCATCATCGGCGGTGAGGGGGCAATCGTGCTTGGCGGTGTCGCTGCCGGGGCGGTGGCAAGTGTAGCGCCGGGTCTTCCCGGTCCGCTCGGCATTGCCGCCATGGCGCTTGCCGGTTCCGTTGCCGGCGGCGTATGGATCGGCGCCATCGGTGCGCTCAGGCATTATCGCGGCGTCAACGAAACCATATCGAGCCTGTTGATGGCCTATATCGCCATCGCGCTGATGAACCAGCTTGTCGAAGGCGTGCTGCGCGATCCGGCAAGTCTCAACAAGCCATCCACTGCGCCTTTGCCTGCGGCCTGGCGGATTGGCGAGATCCCCGGTGTCGGGGTCCATTGGGGGCTGGCGGTCGGCATTCTTGCCTGCATTTTATGCTGGGTATTGATCGAACGCACGACCTGGGGCTTTGCCGCCCGCATTGTCGGCGGCAATGTTCGCGCCGCTGAAGTGCAGGGGCTTCCGGCCGGGTTGCTGATGATCGGCTTTACGGCGCTAGGCGGCGTGTTTGCCGGACTTGCCGGCATGTTCGAAGTGGCGGCCGTTCACGGCTCGGCCAATGCGTCACTTGCGGCGGGCTACGGCTATACCGGTATCCTGATTGCCTTTCTTGCCCGCCATAACGGGCTTGCCATTATCCCGGCCGCGATCCTGTTTGCCGGCTTTGAAGCATCAAGCGGCCTGGTTCAGCGCCGGCTTGATCTGCCGGATGCCACTATTGTCGTTTTCGAAGGCATGATCTTCATTTCCATCCTGCTCTCCGATGCGCTTCAGGACCGTATTGATTTCACAAAGCTTTTTTCGTGGAGGCGCGCGCCATGACAGATATCGGCCTCTGGGGCGTGCCCCTTGCGATCCTCGGCGGAGCAATCCGCGTCTCCACGCCTTTTATCTTCGTCAGTGTCGGAGAATGCCTGACGGAGCGCTCGGGCCGCATCAATCTCGGTCTTGAAGGCACGCTGGTCTTCGGTGCCATGAGTGGCTATGCGGTCGCCTATCACACCGATTCTGCCTGGATCGGCACGCTTGCCGCCGGATTTTTCGGCCTGTTATTCGGCCTTTTCCACGGCTGGATCTGCAAGCTGCCCAAGGTCAACGATATCGCCATTGGCATCGCGCTGATGATCTTCGGCTCGGGCCTCGCCTTCTTCTTCGGCAAGCCTTATGTCCAGCCGGTCGCGCCGGATCTGCCTGCCATTCCTTTCGGCTGGTGGTCGGATATTCCCCAGATCCGGGCCGCGCTGAATGTCAATGTGCTGTTTCTGGCCGGTATCGTGCTGGCAATTGCTGCCTCCTGGATGCTGAAGAATACTCGTATCGGCCTGACCATCCGTGTCGCAGGTGACAGTGCCGATGCGGCGCGTGCACTCGGTTTCAATGTCAACCGCGTGCGGCTCTGGTCAACGGCGGCGGGCGGAGCGCTGGCCGGTATCGGCGGTGCCTATCTCTCGCTCTATTATCCCGGCAGCTGGACCGAGGGCATTTCGTCTGGACAGGGACTGATGGCCGTGGCGCTGGTGATTTTCGCCCGCTGGAGCCCGGTCAACTGCCTCTATGCCTCACTGCTGTTCGGCGGGGCGGGTGCACTTGGTCCGGCACTGCAATCCGTCGGCGTCACCCAGGGCTACTACCTGTTCTACGCCGCCCCCTATGTGCTGACCCTCGGTCTTCTGATCGCCACGAGCTCGACCACGCGGCAGATGACGGCAGCACCCGGCGAACTGAGCATCACCAAATAGCAAGGAGCATGGAACCATGACCACTATAACGGCAGATCCCTATCTCTGGCCCTATAATGGCGATCTCCGCCCGGAGAATACCGCGCTGATCATCATCGACATGCAGACGGATTTCTGTGGCGTCGGCGGCTATGTTGACAAGATGGGCTATGATCTGAGCCTGACGCGCGCACCGATCGGACCGATAAAGGCGGTTCTTTCCGCCATGCGTGAAAAAGGCTACCACATCATTCACACCCGCGAAGGCCATCGCCCCGATCTTTCCGACCTGCCGCCCAACAAGCGCTGGCGTTCGCAGCAGATCGGCGCAGGCATCGGCGATGCAGGTCCCTGCGGGCGGATACTGGTGCGCGGCGAGCCGGGCTGGGAGATCATCGACGAACTGGCGCCGCTGCCGGGCGAAGTGATCATCGACAAGCCCGGCAAGGGGTCTTTCTGTGCCACCGATCTGGAACTGATTCTGCGCCTGCGCGGTATCGAGAATATCATCCTGACCGGCATCACCACCGATGTCTGCGTTCATACCACCATGCGCGAGGCCAATGACCGCGGCTTTGAATGCGTCATTCTGGAGGATTGCTGCGGAGCGACCGATCCGGGCAATCATGCCGCAGCCATCAATATGGTCAAGATGCAGGGCGGCGTGTTCGGCTCGGTCTCCGACAGCGAGAAACTCGTGAGCGCGCTGCCATGATCACAGCGCTGAAAGCCCCGAAAGTCCCCGACCGTGCCATTGGCGTTTCAACCCATGGCATGACCATGCGTTTCGGCAGTTTCACGGCGCTGAACGATGTCTCAATCACGGTTCAACCGGGGTCCTTCCATGTTCTGCTCGGCGAGAACGGGGCAGGAAAATCGACGCTGGTGAAATGCATGATGGGCTTCTACCGCCCGACATCCGGCCAGATGATGGTGGATGGTATGGAGGCCGATATTGCCGACCCCCGTGCCGCGCATGATCTCGGTCTTGGCATGGTCTACCAGCATTTCACGCTGGTGCCGTCGCTGACGGCGGCGGAAAACCTCGTGATCAGCCGGGCCGATGCCCCGGCGCGGATCAACTGGAAAAAAGAGAAGCAGGCGCTTGCCGGTTTCATGGCCCGCATGCCGTTCAAGGTGCCGCTCGATATTCCGGTCGGACGGCTTGCGGCCGGTGAAAAGCAGAAGCTGGAACTGCTGAAACAGCTCTATCTTGGCCGCCGGTTTCTGATCCTTGATGAACCGACCTCGGTGCTGACACCGTCCGAGGCCGATGAACTGCTCGGCATGGTGCGCGGGCTGACGACAGCGGGGGAACTGACCTGTCTGATGATTTCCCACAAATTCCGTGAGGTCACCGCCTTTGCCGATGCTGTGTCTGTGCTCCGGCGCGGCGAACATGTCGGCGGCGGCAAAGTATCCGGGCTTTCGGCCGCTGATATGGCGGCGATGATGATCGGGGAGAAGGAACTGGTCCGCCCCGCCGCCCGCGTGGCATTCGATGGCCCCCCCGTGCTGAGCGTTGAAGGCGCAAGGGCGCCAGACCGTTCGGGCCTCAAGACCATTGATATTGCCGATCTGACGGTGAAATCCGGCGAGATTGTCGGCATTGCCGGGGTGTCCGGCAATGGACAGATGGAACTGATGGAGATGCTGACCGGGCAGCGGCCGCTGGAGGCCGGGGCTATCAGGGTGAAGGATACGCCCTTTCATGCCAGCCGGGCGGAGGCGCGCCGGTTCAATGTGCGTTATCTCCCGGAAGAACCTTTGAAAAATGCCTGTGCGCCGAAAATGACGGTGGCGGAAAACATGTTCCTGCGCGACTTTGATTTTTCCTCTGGCAGGCCGCAATTCTGGCTCGATGGACGGCGGATGGCGAAAGAGGCGGCAAGGCTGGTCGGCGAATACAAGGTCAAGACAGCCTCGCTGTCCGCGCCGATCGCAGCCCTTTCGGGCGGCAATGTCCAGCGCGCGGTTCTGGCGCGCGAGCTGACGGGCAAGGTCGATCTGCTCATTATCGCCAATCCCTGTTTCGGCCTCGATTTCTCGGCCGTTGCCGAAATCCGCGCGCGCATTATGGCGGCGCGCAATCAGGGCGCAGCCGTCCTGCTGATTTCCGAGGACCTGGATGAAATTCTCGAACTCTCCGACCGCATTCTGGTGATGTCGGAAGGGCATATCGCCTATGAAACGCAACGCGCCGGCGCCGATATCGGCGAGATCGGCCGGCACATGGCAGGACATCAATGATGGCAATCATCAAGGCAAGACCTTTCAATTTCGATCTCAAACCGGAAAGCACGGCACTGATTGTCATCGACATGCAGCGCGATTTCATTGAACCCGGCGGCTTTGGTGAAACACTGGGCAACAAGGTGGCGCTGTTGCAGGCGATCATACCAGCAACGGCGCGTCTGATCGCCGGGTTTCGCGCTGCAAACCTTACCGTCATTCACACGCGCGAATGCCACCGGCCGGATCTTGCCGATTGTCCACCAGCCAAGCGCGAGCGCGGCAACCCGGCGCTCAGGATTGGCGATCCAGGCCCCATGGGCCGTATCCTGATTGCCGGTGAACCGGGTGCCGATATTGTCCCGGATCTCTATCCGGTTGCAGGCGAGATCGTGCTCGACAAGCCGGGCAAGGGCGCATTCTACGCAACGCCGCTGTCAGACATGCTGAAAGAGCGCGGCATCACCCAGCTCGTCTTTGCCGGTGTCACCACCGAGGTCTGCGTGCAGACCACCATGCGCGAGGCCAATGACCGGGGCTATGAATGCCTGCTGGCGACGGATGCGACGGAAAGCTATTTTCCCGCATTCAAGCAGGCGGCGATCGACATGATCACCGCACAGGGGGCGATCATCGGCTGGGCAGCTGAAACCGATCAGATCGTGGAGGCGCTCGCATGAGCACTGTCTCGATCTTTACCGATTTCCTTGCCGGTGGCTGGCGGTCTTATGAATTCGAATTTTTCCGCGAGGGGGTGGAGATCTGCAGGCTGGTGACCGGTGAGCCGGAAGTGGCGCTTCTGCGCTATGCCCCCGGCGCTTCCGTGCCGCGCCATCTGCATCAGGGGCTGGAAACCATTCTGGTGCTGGAAGGATCGCAGAGCGATGAATTCGGCCATTATCCGGTGGGCTCATTTGTTGCAAATCCTGAAGGCACGATCCATTCCGTTCACTCACAGGAGGGCTGTGTCGTGCTGATCCAATGGACAAGGCCAGTGAAGATCCTCTGATCTTTCGCGGTTGCGCGGCGTGCCCACATATGGCCGCGGCTGCCTCGGGCACCCTGAACAGGCCGTTATGCGCTTTCAGGCGTATCCGGCCGGTAGCAGATTTTCAGAGTGGTTTTTGACGGGATTTGTCTGTTACAGGCGCTTGTGAGATGATGACAGACATGCTTCATCAAAAAAACGCGCTTAGAGGGAATTGCGCTAATATGCGCTGCCTGATTTATACAGCGGATACCTGAAACCATTGCCGAAAGACGCCAGAAAGATGACCACCGACTTCCTCGTTACGCATTCCGGAGGATTTCATGCGGACGAGTTACTCTCTTCTGTCATTCTGACCCGTTTGTTTCCCGAAGCCCGGATCGTCCGGAGCCGGGACAAGAACTGGATCACTCCTGCACCTGATCGCATCGTCTATGACGTCGGACGTGCCTATGATGCGGGATTGCGGATTTTCGATCACCACCAGCGCGAGGCGCCGCTGCGTGATGATGGTCAACCATTGAGTTCATTCGGGCTGATCTGGCGGCATTTCGGCCGGGACTATCTGCGTGCGCTCGATGTTCCCGAAGCCGATCTGGAGGCGATTCATCAGCGATTTGACAGCGGTTTCGTGCTGCCGATCGATCTGATGGACAACGGTGTCTTCAGTCCGGCATCGATCAATCCACTGCTCGCCGAGATGACGCTTCCGGGGCTGCTCGAAGCGCTGAAGCCAGCCTTTGACGAGACGGATCCGGATGCAGAGACGAGTGCTTTCGAAACCGCGTTGCAGATTGCCCGCACCATTGTCGAAGCCGTTATCGCCGGGCGGGCGGCAAAGTTCAGGGCTGAAAAGATCGTCATGGACGCGATTGCCGCTGCCGGGACGTCGCGGGTTCTCGAATTGCCGCGCGGCATGCCTTTCCAGTCGGCAGTGAAAAAGGCTGGCGCCGATCATCTGCTGTTTGTCGTCAACCCGCGTGACAAGGATTGGACGATCACCGGCATCCGTAAATTTGACGAGGGCTTCGAACAGCGGGCCGATCTTCCGGTGGCCTGGGCGGGGCTGACCGATGCCGAGCTTGAGGCCGCTTCAGGCGTCAAGGGCGCCCGCTTCTGCCACAATGCCCGCTTCATTGCCGTGGCGGCATCGCGCGAGGCGATTTTGCAGATGGCGGCACTTGCCGTCGAAGAGGCTGAGCGTCTGGCCGATAGCGGCGACTGATTTTCTGGCTGCAAGCTTGATGCCGGACACCGGTGCCGGACAGGCGCCAGCGTCCCTCTTGCCGGGGCGTTTGCGTGGCTGGATTGATGGAAAAATGCGCCCGCGATCGCGCCGCCGGATTTGCCACTTTTGTTGATCTTGCTGCTTTTCGCCCGATGCTCTGGCCGATGCTTGCATTCTGCTTGATGGTTTGGGCGTTATGGTGGGATACGTTGTACGCAAACAGGATTTGCCGATGCGATATCACGTTCGAAAAGAATGCCATGCTGATCCGGAAGGTCGTGCCTGGCCGCTGTGAGGAGGCCGTGCACAAACACGCCAAGGCGCTGCATGGCCGCAATCGGTATTCGCGATGGCAGGACCGTCCAGATCGGCGAAAGGCTTGAAGGCATGCAGACCGGCAGGAAGGGCCAGTACGGCCCTGCCACACCCCGCAAGATCTGGGCCTTCGCGTTTTGAAAGGAAATCTTATGAAACTGAAAATCACCGCCGGACCGCTCGTTTTCGACGCCGTTCTGGAAACCGAAAAGGCGCCAAAGACCGCTGCCGCTTTCGCGCCGCACCTACCCTACAAGAGCCAGGTCGTGCATGTCCGCTGGTCGGGCGAGGGCGTCTGGGTGCCGCTCGGCGAAACCGATTTCGGCGTTGGTTATGAAAACCACACCAGCCATCCGGCCCCCGGCCAGTTCATTCTCTATCCGGGCGGCATTTCGGAAACCGAAATCCTGCTTGCCTATGGCGGCGTCGATTTCTCCTCCAAGATGGGCCAGCTCGCTGGCAACCATTTCATCACCATCACCTCAAATCTCGACAAACTGCCCGAGATCGGCCGTCTGTGTCTTTGGGAAGGCGCACAGGATCTGTTGATCGAAGAGGCCGAATAGTCTTTCAGACTGTTGGTTAAGTCGTTCAGATTGCCTGTTCGGGGTGGAATGGCCGCCCCCTCCGTCGTCATCCCCGTGCTCGTCACGGGGATCGAGGCTCTTCAGGGCATTGGACCAAAAGGGACTCTGGCCGAGCAGACCCACGGCGGCGTCATAGTTGTGTCAGGTCCAGACATGACGCCAGTTGGGATTGGAAAGCTCTGTCGACGGTTTGAAGGCCTATTCGGCCTTCTGGCTGCTGAGAAACCTGGCCCCTATTTTCTGACGTCATGCCTGTGCTTGTCACAGGCATCCAGCCGACGCGCGTCTGCGCGGCGAAAGAACTTGTCTATTCAATGTCTTATGAATATGGATCCCCGTGACAAGCACGGGGATGACGACGGAGGGGGCGGTTATTTTACCCCAAGCAGGTCATCTGAATGATGTTGTCAACGGTCTGAGGGCCGGGCGCTGGCGTCGGCTCTTTTTGTTGTCTGCCGACGCTAACCGGAATAGCATGAACCAATGCGACGAAGCGGGCATGGCGCGCGAAAACGGCAAGGGGTAGGCGATGAAGACGGTCACGCTTCCGGGTGGAGAAAAGGTTTCGGCGATGGGGCAGGGCACCTGGTATGTCGGCGATGATCCGGCCCTGCGCAACCAGGAAATCGCGGCGATCAATCGCGGCATCGATCTTGGCATGACGCTGATCGACACGGCGGAAATGTATGGCGACGGGCGGTCGGAACGACGGGTCGGCGAGGCGATCGCCACACGGCGCGACGAGGTTTTCCTCGTCTCCAAGGTGCTGCCCTATCATGCGTCGCTGACGGGGACGGTGTCTGCCTGCGAGGCTTCGCTGAAACGTCTCGGTACGGACTGTCTCGATCTTTACCTTCTGCACTGGCCGGGCAGTGTGCCGCTGGAGGAGACAGTAGAGGCCTTTGAACGGCTGCAACAGGCGGGCAAAATCCGCCAATGGGGCGTTTCCAATTTCGATGTCGAAGATATGGAAACGCTTGTTGCCGCACCGGGCGGTGACGCCGTTGCCGCCAATCAGGTGCTCTATAATCTCACCCGGCGCGGTATCGAGTGGGATCTTCTCGACTGGTGCAAAGAGGAAGATGTTCCGGTCATGGCCTATTCACCGGTTGAACAGGCGCGTCTTCTGCGTGAGGCCGGGCTGTTCCGGCTTTCGGGCGAAGTTGGGCTGACACCGGCCCAGCTGGCGCTTGCCTGGGTTATGCGCCATGACCATGTCATCGCCATCCCCAAGGCCGCGCGACCTGATCATGTGGAAGAAAATGCAAAAGCCGCCGAAACCACTCTCAGCGATGAGACCCTGGCAGCGCTTGACCAGCTTTTCGCACCGCCAAACGGTCCTGAAGCGCTGGAAATGCTGTAGGCCTCCTTCGGTCTAGCCTGTCGTGCTGACGTCCAGAAGATGGGCGAGTGGATAGCCGTCATAGGGCTTGACCGCCTTGGTCACGACATAGGTGAAATAGACGGAAATACCGAGTTCGCGGGCCAGCAGCCCGTCAATGATATCCTGATAATGGCTGATGCTGAGCACGGCCATATGCAGGATATAGTCGATGCCGCCGCCAACGGCGAAACAGGAAATGATCTCGGGCGTCTGCCGCACCACCTGCTCGAAACGGGCAAAATGCGCCCGCGTGTGGTTCTGCAGCGACAGCGTGGTGAAGATGAATTCGCAGCGGACAATCCGGGAGAGATCGATCTCGGCGTGATAGCCTTTTACAAGACCGGCCTGCTCCAGCTTCTGCAGCCGGTCCCAGCAGGAGGAAAGCGACAGGCCGACGGCCTCGGCGAGTTCCACTTTCTTGGCGCGGCCATTCTTCTGCAGGAGGGACAGGATCCTGACATCAACCGCATCCAGTTTTTCACCGATCATTCAATTCTCCATTTGTCCCCCTTCCTGCTATTAAGTTACGACTTTATACCGCTTGTCCAGCCAGGTTTTCGGCAGACAGGGTACGAAATTGCCATCCCGGCCGGTCATGTCTGAATTGGCGATCATGGCATTGAGGATCGCTTCTTCCACCGACTGGACGACCGCATCGAAAAAGGGATCGATATCCGCGTCCGGGATATAGTGCGCCTCCAGCAGTCGGCCGGGTGTGCCGGCCGCCGCCGATCCGTTGGCGGTGGAGAAGGCGAGAAAGATATCGCCTGAGGAATGGTAGCCGAGCCCGCCTGTCCAGGCGATGCCGAGCGGAATGCGCCGCGCCAGCCGCTTCAGCTGATGCGGCATGAAAGGTGCGTCAGTCGCGATCACGGCGATGATCGACCCCTTTTCCTTGCGCGGCGTGTTTTCCACCATGGCTGGCTCCGCCAGCGCCTCGCCCACCCGCGCACCACGGATCATCAGGTTGCGCCGCTTGCCGAAATTGGCCTGCACGAAGGCGCCGACCGTATAGCGACCGCCCTGCCACGGCACCATCCGTGAAGCCGTGCCGGAACCGGCCTTGAACTGAAAGGCAATCATGCCGGTTCCACCGCCGACACTGCCTTCCTCGATCGCGCCGTCCGTCGCATTGTCGATCGCCGCAGCGACATCGGCGGATGTGAGATGATGACCATCGATATCGTTGAGAAAACCGTCATAGGTTTCCGCTGCCACCGGCAGACCCCAGGCATCGTCAAGCGCGCCGGGCAGGGTGTCCGTCACCCAGCGGATCGTCGCGTCGCGGGCAATCCCGCAGGAATGGGTATTGGTGATGGTGATCGGAAAGGTGAAACTGCCAACCTCCTCGATCATGTGAGAACCGGTCATCTCGCCATTGCCATTGGCGGAGAACAGACCGGCAAAGACGGGTTCCGTGATCTGCGCCCGCGGGCGCGGCAGAATGGCGGTGACGCCGGTGCGCACCGGGCCCTTGCCGACGTCAAGCGGGCCATCGCCTGAAATCAGTGTCTTGTAACCAACAGAAACCCCGGCAACATCGGTGATGGCATTGTTCTTACCGGTCTCGCCATCAAAGGCGATCGCGTAATTGCGGGCGCGCGGCAGGCCGGAGGGCGTGTGTTTCAGCGGATCTGTCATGGTGTTTCTTGATCTCGGCCGCCGAGAACCGGCGACGAATAGAAGGGAATGGTTTCAACGCGGGGCGACAATGTGCCAGCAGCAATCAGGCCGTTCACATGATCGGTGATTTCGCCGATCGTGGCAAACCAGACGTCGCCCTTTTCCTGCATGTAATCGATCAGTTCGCGGATCGCGATGGCCTGGGCGGGCCGGCCGCTGACGCCCGGATGCCAGCAGGAGACCCATAACCCGCCGAATTCATACATGGCGTCGAAATCGGCGCGATAGACCTCAAGCGCCTGTTTCGGCGATGACACTTTCATCAGATAGTCAAAGGCGCGGCTCGAGACATAGTGATTGTAATCGTCGATCGTTGCGGGTACCGGGATTTCGATGAGCCTGCCCTTGCCATTGTCCAGGATGATCGGAATGTCATCGGCAAAGAGCGAACTGTCATAGGCAAAACCCAGTTCGATCAGCAGGTCATAGGTCGTCTGCGACAGGCCGTAATAGGGCGCGCGATAGCCGCGCGGGCGTTTTCCCGAAAGCCGCGTCAGCACCTCGATACCGCGTTCCAGCGTTTCGCGCTCGGCCGCGGCCGTCTGCCGGCTCGGCCATTCGTGGAAATGCCCGTGATGGCCGAGCTCATTGCCATGTTCGAGGATCGCCTCCACCGCGCCCGGATAGGTTTCCGCCACCCAGCCCGGCACGAAACAGGTGATCGGCACATTGCGTGCAGCGAACAGTTTGCAAAGGCGGGGCGTACCGACAAAGGGGTCGTAACGCATATGGGCCAGCGCATGCGGCATGTGGATCGCCTCGGCGCCATGGCTTGCATGGACGACGCTATCGGCATCGACATCGAAGGAAAAGGCAACCGCCATGCGTGCGCCATCCGGCCATGGGGGCGGGTTGTCGATCATCAGTGGCCTTTCTCAGCTGGTCTTGACACTGCCATCCATGAACAGCGCGTGCAGCTGGTGGGTGTCGACCTCATCTTTCGGCGCGATCAGCGCTTCGTGTCCGCGCGCCAGAACACAGACCCGGTCGGCGATTTCCAGCGCCTTGTTGACATTCTGCTCGACGAGCAGGATCGGAATATTCATCTCGCTATGGATATCGCGAATGGAGCGGAAAACAAGATCCACCGTCGAGGGTGCAAGGTCACTGCTTGGCTCATCCAGCAGAAGGATTTTCGGCTTCAGCAGCAGCGTCAGGCCGAGCGAGAGCATGCGCCGCTCGCCGCCGGAAAGATTGCCTGCCCTGTCATTGCGCTTCTCCCGGATGCGCGGAAACAGCGCGTAGACCTGCTCGACATCGCGTGAGAGGTCTCCCGGATAGAGATAGGCCCCCATGCGCAGATTGTCGGCAACGCTCATATCGGCGAAGATGTTCTTGTTCTGCGGCACATAGCCGAGCCCGGCCCTGGCGCGCTCATGCGCCGGCATGGCGGTGATATCGGTGCCGGCCAGCATCAGCCGGCCCGACGTCGTCTGGGTCAGGCCCATCGCGGTTTTCAAAACCGTCGACTTGCCGCAGCCATTGGCACCCAGAACCGTGAGGATTTCACCGCTTTGAAGCGAAAGCGACAGGTCGTTCAAAACGGTGATCAGGCCATAGCCGGCGGTGACATTGTGGAAGGAGAGGATTTCGCTCATGGGGTCTACTCCTGTTCGGCCGGCTGGCCGAGATAGGACCGGATCACCTGCTCATTGGCGCGGATTTCAGCCGGTGTGCCAAAGGCAATCACTTCGCCGGCATCCAGCACATAGGCGCGGTCGCAGACATTGGCGATCATTTCCATATTATGCTCGATCAGGATCACCGTGCGGCCTTCCGCCTTCAGGGATTTCAGAAAGTCCACCTGCTGGGCGATCAGCACCGGATTGACGCCCGCTGCCGGTTCATCGAGCAGAAGCACGGCGGGATCGGCCATCAGCAGCATGCCCATGGTGAGCAGCTTTTGTTGGCCACCGGAAAGGCTGCCGGCCGGATCATTGGCCTTCAGGTCCATGCCGAGCCGTTTCAGGATCGCCCATGCCCGTTTCGTGGCGGTTCTTTCCTGTGCCGCCACCCGGCCCGGACGCAGGAACAGATCGAAGATGTTTTCACCCGCATGGTTGGGCTCACCGGCCAGCATGTTCTGGAACACGCTCAGCCGTCGGGCCAGGCGCGGCACCTGAAAGGTGCGGCCGATACCACGGGCGGCGACCTCCTCTGGCTTTCCGAGCGGCAGCGGATTGCGGTCAAGCGTCACGCTGCCATGATCGGGCACATAGACACCGCTGATGACGTTCAGAAGCGTCGATTTGCCCGAGCCGTTGGGGCCGATCAGCCCGGTAATGCTGCCGGGCGCCGCTTCGATGCTGACGTCGTTCAGGGCCTTGAAGCCACCGAAGGCCAGGCTGATATCAGTCGCCTTCAGCATGGTGGACCTCCTTCTTTTCCGGGATCAGGCCCTGCGGCCGGTAGATGAACATCACCACCAGGATCAGGCCAAAGGCGGCAAGCCGCAGATTGGCTATCAGATCCGGCGGCAGATCGACCCAGCCGGCGACGAAACGCGAGGAAACGCCGATCAGCTGGACGATGACAGCGCCGATGATGACACCGATATTGCGGCCCGGCCCGCCAAGGATGACCGTTGTCCAGATGATGAAAGTCTCCGTGACGGTAAAGCTTGTCGGCGCCACATAGCCGGCGAAATGACCGTAGACGACACCGGCCGCCGCTGCCATCATCCAGGACAGCATCGAGACCAGCGCATGATAGCGTGCCGGATCGCGCCCGAGCGTTGAGGCCAGCATTTCGTCCTCACGCAGCACCCGCAGCATGCGGCCAAGCGGCGAACCGCTCAGGCGCTGGGCGAAGAGATAGGAAAAGACGAGCAGGCCAAGGGCGACGCCAAGGGCGATCTTCGGATCGGAAAAGCGCGGCACGTTGATGCCGTCCGCACCACCGGCAAAAGACGGCGTGTTCTGCATGGTCAGCCGGAAAAGTTCGGCTGCCCCCAGCGTGATCAGTGCCCAGTAATCCTGCGACAGGCGTTTCGCCGGCAGGATGACAAGCAGCGAGATGATGGGTGCGATGACAAGTGCGGCGATCGTGCCGGCCCACCAGGCATAACCCATCGAGGCGGCAATGCCAGCTGAATAGCAACCGAGTGCGAAGGGCAGGATCTGGCCGAAATTGACCAGGCCTGTCATGCCGAACTGGATGTTGAGACTGATGGCAAGCACCGCCCATATGGCAATGACGGTGGTGCAATAGATCGTAAAATCAAGCATTTATCACCTCGTCGCCGTTGATTTCGAGCCAGAGCGGAACAACAGCATGATCACCAGCGCCAAAACGGCGACATAGTCGCGGAACTGCGTCGGGATATGCCAGGGTGATCCGCCAAACAGGCTGCCGAAATCGAACCAGATCAGGAAATTCTGTGCGAAAGAGAGCACGATCGCGCCCAGCACTGCGCCGAAGACATTGGACATGCCGCCAATGGTCACGGCGGCGAAGACCGGCAGCAGGATCAGAAGATCAAGGCTCGGCTGCAGCCGCGTCTGCATCGCCATCAGCGAACCGCCGATGGCCGCCAGCGCACCGGCGAGAAACCACATCAGCCGGATCAGCTTTTCACCGGGAATGCCGCGGGTGACCGCCAGTTCCCAGTTGCTGGCAAGTGCGCGGAGCGCCGAACCGATCCGGGTGCGGTAGAGATAGGCATGCAGCGCCACCATCAGCACGATCGTCGCCGCAACAATGGTGAAATCAAGCGAGGTGAAGACGGTCTTGTGCCAGACGATTACCTTGGTATCGACGTTGAAGGTCTGGGCGGAGCCGCCCCAGATCGCCGCCACCATGGAGCGGATGAACAGCGCCACGCCCCAGGAAACGATCATCTTGCCTTCCGGCGAGATGTCGCGGATGCGCGAAAAGACCAGCATATCGATGAGAATGGCGATGAAACCGGTGGCAATCGCCGAGGCGAAGATCGCCAGCGGCAGCGGAAAATGCGCCAGCGTTGAAAAGGCGTGGCAAAGATAGCCGCCGACGACCGCCAGCTGGATATGGGCGAAATTGGCAAAGCGAAGGATCGAATAGCACAGCGATACGCCAACGGCGATCACGGCGATCTCACTCGCATAAACGATGGAATTGACGAGAACCTGAAGCACAGCAAACCCTTGATCCGCCGGGGCGGCGGCAGGTGAAAGGAAGCGCTGGCTGCCCGTAGCGGCAGCCAGCGCGTCTTTTTTAAGATCAGTTACGATGACCGGTGGTCACGAACTTCCCGTCTTCATAGGTGATGACGTCGATCGGCGGGTCGATGCGCTGACCGCGATCATCCCAGACGATGGTGCCGGTCGCACCCTGATAGTCCTTGACCACTTCCGGCAGCGCCTTGGCAATATCGGCAGGCTCGGTGCCGGACTTTTCCATGGCCTTGGCGAGCACCATCAGCGCGTCATAGCCGTAATAGATGTGGGCGAGCACGTCTTCATCGCCATATTTCGCCTTGTATTCGGCCAGCACCTTCTCGCCGACACCCTGGCCGTAGCCGCCATTGTCGACACCGGTCAGCTTGCCGTTCATCCATTCCGGGTTTTCAACGTCGAGGATCGAGGGATAGGCGGCATACCAGGGAGCATCGATGCCGAGTTCGCGCATGTTGCGGAATACGGTGCGGCTGTCATCGCCGTAGCCGGTGGCAATGATGGCGCCGACATCGTCGCCGACCAGAACCTGCACATCGGCGCGGTAATCGGGCTGGCCTTCGGTATAGGCGATCTTTTCGACAACCTTACCGCCCCTGGCTTCGAACTCGGCGGTTGCCGCATCGGCAACGCCAAGACCGAAAGCATTGTTGGGAACGACGACAGCGGCGGTCTTGATGCCGGCATCGGCAATCATGTCACCAAGATCCTTGGAGACAATGTCGTCAAGCGGCAGGATGGAAAACAGCGTGCCGGGATATTCACCGAGCTTGGGCGAGGACGAAGAGGTGTTGATCAGGATCTTGCCCTGTTCCTTGGCCATCTGCGCAACCGGGATCATCAGGCTGGAACCGCCGAACATGATGGCGGCGGGAACCTTGTCGACGGTGTAGAGCTTGGTCGCGGCGTTGAGCGCTTCCTGGGCGCGATATTCGGAATCCTCCACGATCAGCTTGACCGGATGGCCGTTAATGCCGCCGGCGGCGTTGATGTCATCGGCTGCAAGTTCAACGCCACGGCTCATCTGCAGGCTGGTCTTGACGTCGGGACCGGTCAGATTGGCAATCACGCCGATTTCGATCGGCGCCTCTTCCGCACGGACAGAGGTCTGGAGGCCGGCGGCGGTCACAACGGCCGCAAGCGTCAGGGGGATCCATTTTCTCATATTGCTTGTTCTCTCTCTGGAATTTGAATTTATAGTTGTTTTTATTGTCGTTTTTACGCGAGGACAGGCGCTGTCCCGGCTGATTGAAAGCCTAGAAGCGGGTTTGCGGAAAAACAATCACCGAGGCAAAGCGGTTTCCGAATAAGTTTCGGGATCCGGCCGAAGTTTCGGAGATGATCCCGCCAGACTGTGTTTTATAAGGCCTCATGAGGGCCTTTCCTGCGGCAAAGGCCAGTATCCTCCCGCAGGCCATCCGGTTTCCCCCAAAGGAGTTTCGGTCGTTCCGGATTTTTGCCTCCGGCGGGGGCGAAGGAACGGCTGGGACAAACGATTTTTGAGAGAGCATGTCATGACCCCGCGCAAAATCATCATTGATACCGATCCCGGCCAGGACGACGCCTTTGCCATCTTGCTGGCGCTCGGATCGCCTGAGGAGCTGGAGGTCGTCGGTGTCACCTCCGTTGCCGGAAACGTGCCTCTGTCGCGCACCACCCGCAATGCCCAGCAGGTGCTGGCGCTTGCCGGCCGCTCTGATATTCCCGTCTATCCCGGCTGTGCGCGGCCGATGGTGAAAAAGCTGTTCACCGCCGAATATGTCCATGGCGACAGCGGCCTTGATGGCTGCGAATTGCCGGAGCCAACCGCGCCCTTGGGAGACCGGCATGGCGTCGATTTCATCATCGATACGCTGATGGCGTCAGAGGACGGCGAGATCACGCTGTGTCCGCTGGGGCCGATGACCAATATCGCCATGGCCATGGTCAAGGAACCGGCCATTGTGCCGAAGATCCGCGAGATCGTTTTCATGGGCGGCGGCTTCTTCGAGGGCGGGAATACGACACCGGCGGCTGAATTCAACATTTTCGTCGATCCCCATGCCGCCCATGTCGTGTTCACCTCTGGCGTTGCGCTGACCATGGTGCCGATCGACTGCACCTACAAGGCGGTGATGACGCCCGCCTGGCTGGAGACGCTGCGTGCCGTCGGCACCAATACGGCGATCCAGGCCGCCGGCATGGCCGCGTTTTACCAGGAATGGGGCAATCAGAAATTCGGAACGGATGAATATCCGCTGCATGACCCCTGCGTGATCGGCTATCTGCTGCGGCCCGATCTATTTGGCGGCAAGAACTGCTATGTGACGATCGAGATCTCATCGCCGATGACCATCGGCATGACGGTTGTCGACTGGTGGAATGTCACCAAGCAGGCACCCAATTGCATGGTTCTGCGCGAACTGAACAACCCGCCTTTTTACGATCTGATGCTGGAGCGCCTCGGCCGCTTGCCTTAGAGCGCCGTGCGTCCTTTGGGACGCACCAGGACGCTCTAACTTATTGAATCTGCGCATCGTTCTTTTCGAAAATCGATTCCGATTTTCGAGCCGATGCGCTAAGGCGGCTTCAGCGCGCGCTTACTGCCTGTTCCAGCTTCAGCGATCGGGCGAAGTCGATCACAGTGCGGGCCAGCCGTTCGCGGTCCTTGAGGCTGTCCATTACCGTGCCTGTCACGGCCACGCGCACGGTCAGCGACAGGATGTCGGCGGCATCGGCATTGTCGACGATCAGGCCGTCAATCAGGCTGGTATAGTGCTGGGCAATGGAGGAGACCGTTGTCGGCACCCTCAGTTCCTGCATGATCTTTGCCGTCGGTCCCTTGATCGCCCGGCCGCCGACAATGGGGGCAACGGCAATCACCGGGGCTGGCGCCATCGACAGCGCGTCGCGCAGGCCGGGCAGCGCCAGGATCGGATCAATGCTCAGATAAGGGTTGGACGGGCAGATGACGATGGCCGTCAGCTCCGGGTCGGCGAGCGCCTTGATGAAGGCGGGATGCGGTCTTGCGGCATTGATGCCGGAAAAGCGGATGCTGCGGATTTCCGGTTCGCATTGGCGGCCGACGAAATAGCGCTGGAACGGCAATTCGCCTTCGGAGGTGTCGACCATGGTGCGCACGGGATCGTCGCTCATCGGCAGAAGTTTCGCCCGGATACCGAGTTCGCGGGCGAAATCGGCGGTAATGGTGGAAAGCTTTTCGCCAGCCTTCATCTTCGCCGTTCGCAGCACATGGGTGGCCATGTCCTGATCGCCGAGATTGAACCAGGTCTCGCCGCCAAGCCGGCCAAGACCGGTCATGAAATTCCAGCTCTCATCCTTCAGGCCCCAGCCGCGCTGGGTGTCGTTGAGGCCGGAAAGCGTGTAGGTCACGGTGTCGATATCCGGTGAGACATGCAGGCCCAGATGCTCGAAATCATCGCCGGTATTGATGGCGACCGTCAGGTGGTCCTGCTTCAGGATGCGATAGAAGCCGAGCGCCAGCTTGGCGCCGCCAACGCCGCCACAGATCGCCAGAACTTTGGCGTTGAGAGGTGCCGGTATGTCTTCGGTCAGGGCTTTGTCTGCAGCATCGCTCATGGCTTGATCGTCAGTTCCCGTGGAAAGGAGGTCAGGATTTCGGGTGCTCCGGTCTTCCGGATACACAAGGTTTCGCTCAGTTCATAGCCCCAGTCATCCATCCACATGCCAAGGATCATGTGGAAGCACATATTGGGTTCCAGTACCGTCATGTCGCCCTCGCGCAGGCTTGCGGTGCGCTCGCCCCAGTCAGGCGGGTAGTTGAGGCCGATCGAATAGCCGATGCGTGAGGACTTTTCATAGCCGGCCTTGGCAATCACCTGGCGCCAGGCCGCTTCGACATCATGACAGGTGACACCGGCGCGTGCGGCGTCAAGCGCCGTCTCAAGCCCCTCGGCCACCACACCGGCCATGCGATGAAGGGCGTCGGGCGGATCACCCATATAAAGCGTGCGGGCGAGTGCGGCGTGATAGCGCGCATGGCAGCCGCCAAGCTCGAGATAGGCGATGCTGTCTGTCTGATAAGGGTCGCCCGACCAGGTGAGATGCGGGGCGGCGGTCTTGGCGCCGCTTGGCACTGCGGCGAGGGCGGCCGGGTAGTCTCCCCAGAAATCGTCTGTGCCGCGGAACTGGGCAGCGGTGATCTCGGCTACGGCATCGCATTCGCGCACACCGGGACGGATCGCCTGAATGCCGGCTTCCATCGCCTTCGAGACGATCTGCCCGGCGCCGCGCATCAGCGCGACTTCAGCATCCGATTTCACCAGCCTGACCCAGCTGACGAGCCCCTCGGTATCGCCGATCGTTGCGGCGGGAAGGGCAGATGACAGGGTCAGATAGTCCTTGGCGGTAAAGTAGAAGGCATCAAGATCGATACCGATCCGGGCGCGTGCAAGCCCCTGTCCGGCGATCACTTCAGCGAGAAAGGAGGCGGGATGGCGCGCGGAGCTATCAACATAGTTTTCCGGATAGGGACGGATTGCGCTGTCGGACAGGAAACTTGTCAGCCGGGCGCCGGGGGCATCCATGGCTCGGCCGATCCATAAGGGTTCGGCGCTGTCGAGATCGAGCAGCACATATTGGTGGACATAGAAGGACCAGCCATCATAGCCGGTCAGATAGTTGATGCTGGCCGGATCGGCAGCAATCAGCGCATCGAAACCCTTCTCCCGCATGCGGTCACGAACGCGGGCGATCCGGGCCTGATATTCGGATGAGGCAAAGACCGGCATCGGCTCAGAAATAGTCCTTCATCGCGGCGTGGAAACGGCGGATTGCGTCGATATGCTCTTCCGGGTGGGCAAGTCCGTCCATCTCGGCCTTGTTCCAGCGCTTTTCTTCCTCAACCCAACGTTCCGGCATGGTGTTGACGGTGATGTGGGTGGCGCCGATGGCACGCCATTCCTCGATTTCCTCGCGCAGTTCGGCATAGGAACGGTCGATGATCGTCAGCGTTGCCTCAATGCCGATCGCGTCGGGGTCGCGGCCTGCGGCTTTGGCGAGCTCCTTCATCTGGGCAATGCCACGCCTGCCGGTGTCGTCGGCCTGGAAATTCGGCAGCCAGCCATCGCCGATCGTGGCAACGCGTTTGATTGCGGCATCGGAGACGCCGCCGATCCAGATCGGGATCGGCCGCTGGACCGGCAACGGATTGATGCCGCCATCCTCGATACGGTGATATTTGCCTTCATAGGTGATGAGGTCGGCGCACCAGAGCTTGCGCAACACGTCGATCTGCTCGTCCATGCGTTTGCCGCGGCCACGGAATTCGCGCTCGCAGGCTTCGAATTCCTCGGGCTTGACGCCGACGCCGACACCGAGACGCAGACGGCCACCGCTGAGGAGATCAACTTCGGCGGCCTGTTTGGCAACGAGCGCCGTGCCCCGCATCGGCAGCACCAGCACGCCGGTGACGAGCTCGATCTTCTTGGTCACGGCGGCAAGATAGCCGTAAAGCACGAAAAGCTCGTGGAACATGTCTTCGGCATCATGAACATAGGTCCAGTCCGGCCGGCTATGTTTGTTCAGCCCGATGATCTGGTCGAAGGCGGTCAGGTGGGTATAGCCGAGTTCATCGGCGATCACGGCAAAGTCGCGAATATCCTTCGGATTGGTTCCGATTTCGAATTGGGGAAACAGGGCGCCGATTTTCATGCTTGCGTTCCACTTCTGACAGGCTTTTTCTGATTGTGCCGTCAGATTAGCCGAAGCAGAAGGGCAT
Source organism: Martelella alba (assembly GCF_006516955.1). Taxonomy (GTDB): domain Bacteria; phylum Pseudomonadota; class Alphaproteobacteria; order Rhizobiales; family Rhizobiaceae; genus Martelella; species Martelella alba. The sequence continues at coordinate 188,307 of NZ_VHLG01000002.1, read as the reverse complement.
TGTTATCGCCCGAAGGCAGGGCTTGCCGGAATTTTGTTCCGGCAGCATTGCGCCCTGCCGGATTTTTATCGGAACAGGTCCTGCCCGGCGGGGCGCTGCAGGGTCGATGCCGGATTGGCGTCTGCCTGCCAGGAAAGCCCGCTGATCAAGACCGCAGGCCGTCCTTCTGCAGCCTGCCCCATCAACAGCGAGGCGGCAGCCGCGATTTCGTCGCCAAAGGCGATTTCGGTATGCTGCAATGGTGTGCCGAACAGGTCGGGCTCTCCGCGCATATCGATGAGCGCCGGCAATCCGGCAGCGCCGATCGCTGTGCCAGCCGTGCCGCGCCGCCAGGGCCTGCCGAAGGAATCGTTGATCAGTACGGCAATCGCCATGCCGAAATGGTCCGACAGCGCCGTGCGCAGCCGCGCAGCGCTCGCGTCCGGATCGAGCGGCAGCAAAAGCGCGATTTCCTCGGCATTTTCGGCGACATTCGAGCGGTCGATCCCGGCATTGGCCATGATCAGCCCGTTGCGGTTTTCGACGATCAGCAGGTTGGGGCCGGTGCGCACCACCCGGCGGCTTTCGCCGAGGATCAGCTCGACCATGCGCGCATCCTTGCCGATCGCAGCGGCAAGCTCTTGCGCCTGCGGGCCTGGGGTCACATCGCACAGTTTGACAGCGCGGCCTTCCGCCTTGGAGACGATTTTCTGTGCCAGAACCAGCACGTCGCCGGCTTTGGGCTCAAGCTTGTCTTCTGCCATGGCGGCAATCAGCAGCGCGGCGAGGTCATCGCCCTTTTTGATCAAAGGAAGACCATCGATTGGGGTGAGGGTGAGGGGCGTGCTCATGCGGAATGCCGATCAAACGGTTGCGGAAGGTCAGCGGTCATATTTCGATGCCAGTGTATTGATGGACGGCTCCAGCGGCGGCGCCTGGAAAGCGCGCTGCATGCGGCTTTCGGGCGCCGTTTCGTAAAGCGTGTTGCGCAGCCGCGGCGTGCGGCCGAGCGCGCGGATCATCTCGACAAATTCGTGCGGCGCCATTTCCTGGCCGTGAACGGCACCTGCTGACCGGGTGATGGTTTCTTCCATCAGCGTGCCGCCGGCATCATTGGCGCCCGCCGTCAGACAATCGGACAGACCTTCCGCGCCGAGCTTGACCCAGGAGGCCTGGATATTGGTGAGGACCGGGTTGAGCGCCAGCCGTGCGACGGCATGCATCAGCATCGCCTCGCGATAGGTCGGACCCAGACGCGAGCGGTTCTTCAGATAGATCGGCGTTTCCATCGGCACGAAGGGCAGGCCGACAAATTCGGTAAAGCCGCCGGTTTTCTCCTGGATTTCGCGCACGCGCAGAATATGCCGCGCCCAGTGCACCGGCCGGTCGATATGGCCGAACATGATGGTGGCGGTGGTGCGGATACCGGCCATGTGGGCGGCTTCCACCACCTCCATCCATTGGGCGGTGTTGATCTTGTCGGGGCAGAGATCGCGCCGCACCTCGTCATCAAGGATTTCCGCGGCCGTTCCGGGCATGGAGCTTAGGCCCGCTTCCTTCAGTGCGACGAGGAAATCAGGTACGGAAAGGCCCAGCGTTTCTGCGCCCTGCCACACTTCCAGCGGCGAGAAGGCGTGAATATGCATGGCGGGCTCGGCCTTGCGGATCGTCTCGCAGATGTCGAGATAGGTTTGGCCGGTATATTCGGGATGAATGCCACCCTGCAGGCAAACCTCGGTGCCGCCGCGATGCCAGGCTTCGACGACCCGGCGGCGGATCTCTTCCAGTGGCAGATTATAGGGGCGGCCGCGCAGGTTCTCGCTCATCTTGCCCTTGGAGAAGGCGCAGAACTGGCACTTGAAATAGCAGATATTGGTGTAGTTGATGTTGCGGGTGACGACATAGGAAACATCATCGCCGCAAATCGCCTCGCGCAGTTCATCGGCTTTGGCCCGGACGAATTCATATTCTCCACCGCGTGCGGCAAACAGCCGGACGATTTCGTCTTCCGACAGGCGCTTTCCGGCAAAGGCGCGGTCGATGATGGCGTGAAGCGTGTCATTGGCGCGCATGGCCGGGGGCTTTGCAAAAAGCGTTGGCGGCTGCGTGCCCGATCCTGCAATCCAGTTATCCGGCCGGGCGTAACCCTCGCTGTCCTGATGGCGCAAAAGCGCGCCGTGAAGGCCGGCATCGAGCCAGCGGGCCGCATCAAGCGCATAAGGCGGATAGGCGGCGAGCCGCTCGGTCAGGATCTTGCCCGCCTTTTCGGTCTCCCGCTCCAGCGCCATGATCTGCGGCCAGGGCGCTTCCGGGTTCACATGGTCGGGCGTCACCGGGGAAATGCCGCCCCAGTCGTTGATGCCGGCATTGATCAGGGCTGCCAGTTCTTCAGGCCGCAGGTTGGGCGGCGACTGGATATTCATCGTTGGGCCAAAAATCAGCCGCGCCATGGCGATTGTCCAGACCTGCTCGTCAAGATCCGGTTCCGGGGCATTGGCCATCTTGGTGTCGGCCTTGGCGCGGAAATTCTGGATGATGATTTCCTGAATGTGGCCGCCGTGATTTTCGTGGATATCGCGCAAAGCCAGCAGAGATTCGATCCGCTCCTGACGGGTTTCACCGATTCCGATCAGAATGCCGGAGGTGAAGGGAATTGCGGCAGCACCTGCTTGCCGCATCATCTGCAGGCGCGGAGCGGGCAGTTTGTCGGGGGAGCCGAAATGCGGGCCGCCGCGCTCCGACAGCCGCGTCGAGACGGTTTCCAGCATGATGCCCTGCGAAACCGAAACCTTGCGCAGTCGGGCGATTTCGTCCGCCGTCATCACCCCGCCATTGACATGCGGCAGCAGGCCCGTTTCCTTCAGCACCATCGCCGCCATGGCTTCGATGTAGGAAACCGTATCGGCATAGCCGAGTTCTGCAAGCTGCTCGCGCGCGGCGCGGTAGCGAAGCTCCGGCTTGTCGCCGAGCGTGAACAGGGCTTCCTTGCAGCCAGCGCGCTTGCCGGCCTCGGCCACCGCCAGAACCTCGGCCGGTGTCATGAAAGCGCTTTCGCCCTTTTTCGGCGGATGGGCAAAGGTGCAGTAATGGCAGACATCGCGACACAGATGCGTCAGCGGAATGAATACCTTGCGAGAGAAGGTGACGATATCGCCATGGCCTGCATCGCGCAGTGTCCGGGCCGCTTCGGTGAGCGGGACGAGATCGTCGAAATCGAGAAGTGCAAGCGCTTCGTCATCGGTGATACGGGCACCGCTGGCTGTCCTGTCGAGGATATCTTCACGGGTGATCGTCATGGTCTTTTCCCTTCGGGAGATGGCATCCGTCTCTGACCCGAAGGGGCGGCGGATGTTCTTGTTGTTGGTGGTCAGTCCGTCATGTTCCAGCACATCGAATACGGCGCGGCTTTGCGGTCCCAGCCGGAGCTGCGCCACGGCGGCGAGATCTTCAGGACGGTCGAGGTCGAAGCCGATGGTCTCAAGTTCAAGGCTCTGAACGGCAAGGCCGGCCTTTTGTGCGGCCTTGCGATGCCGATCAAAGCTCGCCGGGCCGAAGCAGAAGGAAAGCGTATCAGCCGGTGTTACCATCAGCGCATTGGTGCCGTCCTTTATCCGGTCCGGCACAAGTGTGAGGCAGGGAGCCTCACCATGAGCAGCGATCAATCTGCGAATATCGTCAGCGGCAAGGGCAGGCAGATCGCCCGGCACAAGCAGCATGGTCCTGTCGGGGCCGAGAAACCTTGCTGCAGCTTCAGTTGCGGCATTATAGCCGTTGAGGCCGGGTTCTAGCAGCACCGCGGCACCAGAGGCGCGCGCAAGGCGGGCCACCGAAGGATCTTCGGTGACCACCAGAACAGCATCAATTTCCGCAATCTGCGTGAGAACGGCAAGAACGTCGCCCGCCATGGCTCTGGCGAGCCTGGCCCGCAGATCCGGCGGCAAAATGTCTGCAAGCCGGGATTTGGCTACGCTGAACGATTTGACCGGAACCACCGCTGTGATCATGCCTTGCCTGTCCCTGTTCATAGCCGCATGTCCTGCGGTTTGTCTCAGCAAAATTCCCTGCGCAGGCGTGGCAGCACGTCCCTGGCATAGAGCGTGAGGAAGCGTTCCTGATCGAAACCCGGTGCGTGAAAGACCAGATGCCTGAAGCCCATCTCGACATAGGGGCGGATGCGCTCGACATGGACTTCGGGGTCGTTCGAGACGATCCAGCGGCTGGCAACACGTTCGATCGGCAGCCGGTCAGCGAGGTCTTCCATGGCCTGCGGGTTTTCGACAGACATCTTCTCTTCCGGGGAAAGCGCAAGAGCGGCCCAGAAGCGCGTGTCTTCCAGCGCCTGTTCCTGACTTTCGTCAAAGGATACCTTCATCTCGATCATCTTGTCGAGCGCGTCGGGGTTGCGCTTTTCCATCGCCATGCCTTCTGCGACCTTGGGCAGAAGCGTGTCGAGATAAAGCGAGGGCGCCTTGCCGGAGGTGCAGATGAAGCCATCGGCAAAGCGGCCGGCATAGCGGCTGATCATCGGCCCGGCGCCCGCGACATAGATCGGCACCATCTTTTCCGGGCGGTCGTAAATGGTGGCATTTTCGGTGCGGTAATAGTCGCCTTCAAAGGAGACACGCTCCTCGCGCCACAATTGCCGCATCAGGCGGACCGATTCGCGCAGCCGGGCAAAACGTTCCTTGCCGTCCGGCCATTCGACGCAGGTCGCCGGGACTTCGTTTAGGGATTCGCCGGTGCCAATACCGAGAATGATGCGTTCGGGAAACATGGAGCCGAGCGTGGCAAAGGCCTGGGCAACAACGGAAGGGTGGTAGCGGAAGGTCGGCGTCAGCACGCTGGTGCCCATCTTGATGCGCGAGGTCGATGCACCCAAGGCACCAAGAAAGGCCATGGAGAACGGCGCGTGACCGCCCGTGTGACGCCAGGGCTGGAAATGGTCGCTGATGAAAACGGAATCAAAACCTGCCTTTTCGGCAGCAACGCCGAAGCGCAGAAGATCGGAAGGGGAAAACTGCTCGGCCGAGGCCTTGTAGCCAAATGTAAGCATCAATCATGGTCCTTGCTGAGGGCGGATTGCCGCCCTTAGTGATCATCGGCCATCCGGTGGCAATCGCCATCCGGACGGCAGTCATGTGTCGTTTCCCCTGAATTGGACGCGCTTATCGCGCGTCCCGCGTCACAAGAGGGAAAGCGCGTGTTGAAGATCCGCGATCAGGTCATCGGCATCTTCGATGCCGACAGAATAGCGGATCAGTCCTTCGGGAATGCCGGCGGCGGCGCGTTCTTCGGCCGTCAGCTCGACATGGCTTGTGGTTTTTGGCGGGCCGGCCAGCGTGCCGACGGAGCCGAGGCTGGCCGCCTTGTGGGCGTAGCGCAGATTTTCCAGCACGGTGACCACCGGCTCAAAGCCGCCCTTCAGCGAAAAGCTCATCATACCGCCAAAGCCGCCGGTCATCTGCTTCTTGGCCGTTTCATGGCCCGGATGGTCCGGCAGGCCGGGATAGAAGACCTGATCGACCTTGGGATGGGCGGCAAGGAAGGTGGCAACCTTCATGGCATTTTCATTGTGCCTGTTGATGCGCAGATCAAGCGTCTTCATGCCGCGCAGGATCATGTAGGCCGATTGCGCGTGCAGTGTTGCGCCGGTGATCTCGCGATAGTGATAGATGGCGTCGATCAGGTCTTGCCGTCCGGTCACCAGTCCGCCCATCACATCGGAATGGCCGTTCAGATATTTGGTGGCGCTATAGACGACGAGATCGGCGCCGAGCGACAGCGGCTTCTGGTTGACCGGCGTGGCAAAGGTGTTGTCGACGATCACGATGGCACCCACGGCATGGGCGGCTTTCGCCAGCCGTTCGATATCGACCACCTTCAGCGTCGGATTGGTCGGGCTTTCGAGATAAAGCACCTTGCAGCCCTTGGCGACTTCGGCCTCGATCTGATCGAAATCGGAGGTATCGCAGAGGCTGACCGCGACATTCATGCGCGGCAGAAATTCGATGAACACCTTGTTGGCGCCGCCATAGGTGTCCTTGATCGCGACAACGCGGTCGCCGGCGGCAAGAAGCGCAAACAGCGTGTTGCTGATCGCCGCCATGCCGGTGGAGAAGCTCGTGGCATCATCGCCGCCATCCAGAAGGCGGATCTTGTTTTCCAGCACGCGTACGGTGGGATTGGTGTTGCGTGAGTAAATATGGCCCGGCTTCTTGCCAAGCGCCACGTCAAACCATTCGTTCATGTCCTCATAGCCGAAGGCTACGGAATTGAAGACCGGTGTGCAGATGGCGCCCTCGGCGAAGAGATCTTCCTCGCCGGCCCAGACGGACGCCGTTCCCATGCTGGAATTTTGCATTGCAGTTCTATCCTTTCAATGACGTTCCACCCCAAACGTCGAAAGACCGGGTGGCACTCACTGCAATCTAGGACCAATCGGCGCGCTGTTTTTTTCCGTTGCACCGTGAGTTGAGGATATTTTTCCGGTATCGCCGCGAAAAGCCGATGTTTCACCGAAGGGCTTGGCAAGCATGGTTTACGCGGAATTCGGGGAAGGGGCGGGCGATACCCGCCCCCTTGATCTCGGATTTACTTGACGTCGGCGAGTTCGAGGATATCGACGGCGCGGTCTTTCACGCCCTGAATGACGACAACCTTGCCGGCCTGATTGTGGTCGTCGAAGGTGACTTCCTTGCCGAGAACATTGGTGAACTTGATGTTCTGCAGTGCATCACGAATGGCCGCGGGGTCGGCGCTGCCGGCCTCTTCGATCGCCTGGGCGATGATGCGCACGGAATCATAGCCAGCCCAGGTCTGCAGCACCGGCTTCATGTCGTGATCTGCCTCGATGTTCTTGACGAAGGCATCATTGAGCTCGCTGTGGATTTCTGCCGAATAGGACCAGGCTGAAACCGAGCCTTCCATGCCGCCTGCCTCGATGATCTGCATGTTTTCACCGCCCAGTTCCGCACGGCCCGTATAGGGGATGGCAAGGCCGAGCTGCATGGCGTTGCGCAGCATGTTCAGCTGGTCGCCGCCAAGCTGAAACAGCGCGATCGCGTCGGGCTTTTCACGGGCAACGCGGGTCAGAACCGGGGTAAAGTCCGGGGTCTGCTGCGGCACGAAATCAGTCGACAGGATCTCGATTCCGGCATCCTTTGCCAGCGGTTCGAAGGAGGTGGCGCCGCCGCGGCCGAAATCTGAGTCTTCGGCAATGATCGCGACCTTCTTGAAATCACTCTTTTCACCGAGATAGCCGACCAGCGTTTCCATCATCGCCTGGTCGGAGGGGTTGATGCGGAAGGCCCACTTATTGCCGCCGACGCCGGAAAGCTCGGTGATCTTGGGGCTGGAAGCAACGCCGGAAACCATCGGGATGCCGGCCTCTTCGATGATCGGCATGGTGGCGAGGCCAGCGGTCGAGCAATGGGCGCCGATAATGGCGACAACCTTGGCCTCGACCAGACGGTTGGCAACGTTGACGGCGTCCGAAGGATTGCAGCGATTATCCATCGGCAGCACTTCGATCTGCTCGCCAAGGACGCCGCCCTTTTCGTTGATTTCCTTCACCGCCAGATCAATGCCCCATTTTTCACGCTCGGCCGCCATGGCAGCCGGGCCGGTATAGGGATTTGAGATGCCGATGACGATATTTTCGGCATTTGCAACCATAGGCGTGCCTAAAATTGCGGCTGCAAACATTGTAGCTGATAGTATTTTCATCTGTTCCTCTTATCGGGACAAGTACAAATTGCGTATATCAGGGCAGTGAATGCAATTTGTGAGGTCCACTCTGATTTTTATATTGACATGATGTCGACGAGCACACAATGTATGCATACAAACAGATGCGCAAGTGATTTTTTCATTCTTTTTGGATCTAAGTAATCCTTTTAATATTTCAGAGAATGTCTGTAATATTTGGAGTGAACATGGCAGTTTTGTTTTTGGTGCGATGCCCAAAGCCCAAGTTCAAATTCGCCGATCAACTCGCGAAATCAAAAAATGCCGGCCGGAACTGATCTTTGTCAGGTCCGGACCTGGCGGGCAGGAGCGGGAATGGCTGCAGCGACGGAGAGAAAATGGACTATCACTACTTGTTTCAGATAACAGCCAACGGGCTGGTGATGGGGCTGATCTATGCCCTCATTGCCGTCGGTCTGGCGCTGCTTTTCGGCGTACTTGGCATCGTCAATTTCGCGCATGGCGAATTTCTTCTGGTCGGTGCCTATGGCATGGTTTTCGCGCTGCCGCTCTTCGGTCTTTCCTATGTTCCGGGGCTTGCCGTCGCTGTCGTCGGGGCGCTGATCTTCGGCCTCATTCTTTATGAGGCCTTTCTGTCGAAGATCGGTCCGGGCGAGTTTGAACGCTCGATCCTGATCACCATGGCGCTGTCGATCATCATCCTGAACGGCATTCAGTATTTCTTCACCGCTACGCCGCGTATGGTTGAAACCCAGTTCGGTTTTGCCGGTGTCGATATTGGCGGGATCCGCATCGCCTGGACCCGCATTGCTGCCGGCATTGTTGCGATCCTCTCCTTTGCCGGGCTGATTACGGTGCTGAATTTCACCCAGTTCGGCCGTGCCATGCGGGCGGTGGCGCAAAACCGTGAGGCGGCGCTGATGGTCGGCATAAGGCCACGCCGTGTCGGGCGCAATTCGGTATTGCTGGCGGCAGCCCTTTGCGGGCTTGCCGGTGCCGCGATCGCGCCGATCCAGCTGGTGCAGCCCTATCTCGGGCAGACGCTGGTGTTCAAGGCGCTTGCCATCATCATCATTGGCGGCATGGGTTCCATTCCGGGAGCTGCCGTCGCGGCGATCTGCCTTGGGGTTCTGGAAAGCTGGGTTGGCGGCTTCTTTGATGTCATCTGGCAGGAAGCGGCGGGTTTCATCGTCATGATTGCCGTTTTGATGCTGCGTCCCAATGGTCTGTTTTCGCGCGGCGGGGTGCGGGTCGGATGAAAAAATCTCTTCCCATTCTTGCCGTCGGCGTGGTTGTAGCGCTGGCGCCGGTGCTGGGTGCGTCCAGCTATATTCTCGGCGTCGGCGTTCTGGTCTTCGCCTATCTCGTTTCGGCCATGTCGCTCAACATCATCTATGGTCTGCTCGGTCTGCTGTCGCTTGCCCATGTCGCTTTCTGGGGCATTGGCGGTTATGTAGCGGTCATTGCCGTGGTTGATCACGGGGTCAGCTTCTGGCTGGCCGTGCCGCTTGCAGGTCTTGCGGCTGGTCTTCTGTCCATTCTGGTCGGCTATCCGGCTCTGCGGCTCAATCGCCATTCCTTCGTTGTCGTGACGCTGAGCCTGACCCTTCTTGCCACGCTCGTATCGCGGGACTGGATGGGGGTCACCCGCGGTCCGATGGGCATTCCGGGGCTTCCCGCGCCGAATTTCTTCGGCATCAGCCTCAATGGCCCGCTCGGCTTTTATTATCTCTCCTTCGCCTTTGCCGCTGTGTCGCTGGGGCTGATGTATATCTTCTTCACCTCGCGGCTGGCCGGCACCATGCGTGCCATCTGCCAGAGCGAGGATCTGGCCCGCTCGCAGGGCATCAATCCGACGCCTTACAAGCTGCTGGGTTTCTTTCTATCCGCCTTCTTCACCGCCATGGCGGGCGGCATCTATGCCTTCCATATGCGTGTCATCGATCCGCTGATCTTCGATTTCTACTTCATGCAGGCCTTCCTCATCATCGTGATCGTCGGCGGACGGGGCAGCTTTACCGGCGTGCTGATTTCCGGTGCCGTCATGGCCATCCTGCCGGAAGTGCTGCGCTTTTCGGTCGATCTCAGAATGATCCTTTACGGCGTCATCCTGCTTGTCTTCGTTTTGAAGCTGCCGGAAGGCCTGGCTGGGTGGGTGCGCCGGCGCCATGAGGAAAAGATGCGAGTGGAGCTGCGCCAATGACCAACGAAACCAAGGCGCCGGGTCTGCTGACGGTTAGCGCCCTTCACAAGAGCTTTGCCGGTGTGCATGCGGTTGAAGACATGTCCTTCGATGTGCCGCATAACACGATCACCGGCATTATCGGGCCGAATGGCTCGGGCAAGAGCACGACGATCGATTGCCTGTCCGGCTTTCAGAAGCCCGATTCCGGTTCGGTTATTCTCGACGGCACAGATATTACCGGGCTTCCGGCGGAAGCCATTGCCAAGGCCGGGCTGATCCGCACCTTCCAGACCGTGCGCATCTATGAGCAGATGACGCTGAAGGAAAACCTGCTTCAGGCCATGCGGCCGTTCCAGAAGGTCAACTGGCTTGATGATTTCCTGCGCACGCCGGCCATGCGCCGGGCCGTCGAGGAAGCCATGGTCCGTGCCAATGAGCTGACCGACATGATCGGCCTCAGACGCTATTTCGACGCGCCGACCGGCATTCTGTCCTATGGCCAGAAAAAGCTTGTGGCGCTGGCCGCTGGGCTGATGGTGCGGCCCAAGCTTTTGATCCTTGACGAGCCGGTGGCGGGCGTCAATCCAAGCCGCATCCGCGAGATCGAGGAGGTTATTCTCAACCTTCACGCTGCCGGTGAAAGCTTCGTCATTGTCGAGCACAATGTCGAATTCGTCATGCGGCTCAGTGAACGCGTCGTCGTTTTCGTCAACGGGACGAAGATGACCGAGGGTGATCCGGCAACGGTTCAAAACGACCAGCGCGTATTGGAGGCCTATCTTGGAAACGCTTCTTGAACTGAAAGACCTTTCTGCCGGTTATGGCGGAAAGGCGATTGTCCACAGCGTTTCCTTCGCGCTTCAAAAGGGTTCCATCACCACGCTGGTCGGCGGCAATGGTGCCGGAAAATCGACGCTGATGCGGGCGATTTACGGCTCCTGCGATCACCTGGGCGGCTCGGTCGTCTTCAAGGGGCAGGCAATCGAGAAAGCGGATCCGTTCGACCGGCATCGCATGGGCATCGGCTTCGTGCCGCAGGGGCGCTGCAATTTCGCCGAGATGACGGTGTCGGAAAATCTGAAGATGGGTTGCTACACGCTGCCCGCCCGCGAACATGCAAAGCGCATCGAGCGCATGCTGGAAGCCTTTCCGGTGCTCAAGCGCAAGTTTCGCCTGAAGGCCGGTAATATGTCGGGCGGCGAACAGCAGATCCTTGAAACGGCGATGGTGCTGCTGGCCGAACCCTCCATGCTGCTGCTGGATGAACCTTCGCTCGGCCTGTCGCCAAAGACGCAGGGCGAAGTCTTTGACATGGTGCGCGAAATTTCCGCGCGCGGCGTTACCGTGCTGATCGTCGAGCAGAATGTCCACGGCGCATTGCTGATTTCCGATACGGCGATCGTGCTCGAAATGGGACGCAAATTTCTTGAAGGGCCTGCCGCTGATGTGCGCAACGACCCGAATATTCGCCACGCCTATCTGGGTGGCAACATCACGAAGGACATAAGCGAATGACTGCAAAGGCGCGGCTGGCCGTCGATATCGGCGGCACATTCACCGACCTTGCCCTGGAGGCAGGCGGCGAGCGGGTCACGACCAAGGTACTGACCACGCCACGCGCCCCTGAAGAGGGTGTGCTGACGGGTATTGATCAGATCCTGAAGAAAGCGGGACTTTCCGCCTCTGATCTTTCGATCATCATCCATGGTACCACGCTTGCCACCAATGCCATTATCGAGCGCAAGGGCGCGAAGACGGCGATGCTGGTGACCGAAGGGTTCCGCGATTCCATCGAAATGGCCTATGAGAACCGTTTCGAGCAATATGACATCATGATGGATCGCCCGCCCTCGCTGGTGCCGCGCCATCTGCGCTACGGCATTCGCGGGCGGATTGCGGCCGGGGGCCGCGAGATCGAAGCGCTGGACGAGGCGGCAATCCGCGCCGTCTGCGCGTCGCTTCGCGAAGAAGAGGTTGGCGCTGTCGCCATCTGCTTCCTTCACTCCTACGCCAATTCCGGCCATGAAGAACGTACCCGCGACATCATCGCCGAAGAGCTTCCTGACATTTCAATCACGCTTTCTTCCGAGGTTTGCCCGGAAATCCGTGAATATGAGCGTTGGTCGACCGCCACCGCCAATGCCTATATCCAGCCGGTCATGGCAAGCTATCTCAGCCGTCTGGTGATCGCACTTTCGAAGATGGGCGCCGATTGCCCCTTCTTCATGATCACCTCGGCTGGCGGGCTGACCGATGTCGATCTGGCGCGCCGTTTCCCGATCCGCCTTGTCGAAAGCGGTCCGGCCGGTGGCGCCATTCTGGCCGCCCATGTGGCCTCTGAATGTGCCTTTGACGATATCGTTTCCTTTGACATGGGCGGCACCACGGCCAAGATCTGCCTGATCGAGGACAGCCAGCCGCATTATTCCCGCTCCTTCGAGGTGGCGCGGCAATACCGTTTTCTGAAGGGATCCGGCCTGCCGATCCGCATTCCGGTGATCGATATGGTTGAGATCGGCGCCGGCGGCGGTTCGGTTGCCCGTGTGGACGAGATGGCGCGCATCCAGATCGGGCCGGACAGCATGGGCTCCGAACCGGGACCGGCCAGTTATGACCGCGGCGGTGACATGGCGACCGTGACGGATGGCAATGTCGTGCTTGGACGCATCGATCCGGATCACTTTGCCGGCGGCACCATCCCGATGAACAAGGCCAAGGCGGAAGCGGCGATCATGGCCCATGTCGGCGAACCGCTTGATCTCGAACTCTTCGATGCCGCACTCGGCATTTCCGAGGTCGTGGAAGAAAACATGGCCAATGCCTCGCGCGTTCATGCCGTCGAGCTTGGCCGCGATCTGAAGGGGCGCACCATGATCGCCTTTGGCGGGGCCGCCCCCCTTCATGCCGCACGGCTTGCCGAGAAGCTCGGCATTTCCCGCGTCGTCATTCCGGCCAGCGCCGGTGTTGGCTCGGCCGTCGGCTTCCTGCTGGCACCGATTGCCTTCGAGATCGCCCAGAGCCGCTATACCAGCCTTGATGCGACTTTCGATATTGCCGCCGTCAATGCATTGCGCGCAACGCTTTATGAAAAGGCACATACAATTGTGGCCCCCGGTGCCGGTGATCAGCCGCTGGTCGCCAGCTGGACGGCGGATATGCGCTATGCGGGCCAAGGCCACGAGATCACCGTCGATATTCCCGAAACACCGTTCGACGATGCTGCGGCAGAAACGCTCGAGGCGCTGTTCATCAAGGCCTATGTGGAAAAGTTCGGACGCTCCATTCCGGGTTTGAGTGTCGAGGTCAGCGGCTGGTCGCTCAGGCTGGCGACGGCGATGAAACCGGCAGAACAGGCCGCGTTCTCAACCACTCCTGTGCTGCTTGCCCCGCAAAAGACCCGGCAGGTGGCCGATCCCTTGAGCAATTCCATGGTTGAAGCCGGGGTCTTTGAACGGGCTGCACTGACCCCCGATGTCGTCGTCGACGGTCCGGCGATCATCGTCGAGGACGAGACCACCACGGTCGTGACGGCACGCTATCGCGCCCAGGTCAATTCGCTCGGCCACATCATTCTTGAACGGAAAGACGTCTAATGTCAGAGCATAATACTTTCTCGGTCATTCAGTTCCAGATCATGTGGGACCGGCTGATCTCGGTTGTTGAGGAACAGGCGCAGGCATTGATCCGGACCGGCTTTTCCACCTCCACCCGCGAAGCCGGCGATGTTTCGGCCGGTGTCTTCAATACGAAGGGGGAAATGCTGGCCCAGGCGGTGACCGGCACCCCCGGTCACGTCAATTCCATGGCGCGCGCCGTCGTTCACTTCCTCCATGACTTTCCCGTCGAGACGATGAAGCCGGGTGACAGTTTCATCACCAATGATCCATGGAAGGGAACCGGCCATCTGCATGACTTCACCGTGGTGACGCCGACCTTTTTCGGCGGCCAGGTGGTGGGCCTGTTCGCCTGCACCTGCCATGTGGTCGATGTCGGCGGGCGCGGCATGGGCCCCGATGCCCGGCAGGTCTATGAGGAAGGCATTCACGTGCCGCTCATGTATCTCGCCCGCGAGGGCACGGTGGATGCGACGCTGACCGCGCTGATCCGCACCAATGTGCGCGAGCCGGTTCAGGTCGTCGGCGATATCTATTCGCTGGCAGCCTGCAACGATATTGGCGGCAACCGTCTGATCGAGATGATGGAAGAGTTCGGCATCGATACGCTTGATGTCCTGGGCGAACATATCCTCGAAAAGACGAAAGTGGCGATGCTTGAAGCAATCGCCGCGGTTGAGCCCGGCACCTATTCGAACACGATGCGGGTTGACGGCTATGACCGGCCGATCGATCTCGTCGCGACGCTGACGATTGCCGATGATCACATCATCGTCGATTTCGACGGCACCTCGCCGCCGTCCTCCTTCGGCATCAATGTGCCGTTCTGCTATACGGAGGCCTATACCAGCTTCGGGGTGAAGTGCATTGTCGCGCCCAAGGTGCCGAACAATGCCGCGTCGCTGGCGCCGATCATCATCCGCACGCCGGAAAACTGCATCCTCAATGCCAAGCATCCGCTGCCGGTGGCCACCCGCCACATCACCGGGCAATTGCTGCCCGATGTCACCTTCGGCTGCCTGGCGCAGGCAAAAACCAAGACCGGCGAAAATCTGCCGGTTCCGGCAGAGGGCACATCATGTCTGTGGAACCTGTTTGCCATGGGCGGTCCCGGCCGGGTCGAAGCCAGTCCCGAAACGCTAGCGAAGGCCAAGACCTTCACCGTGATGAGTTTCCATTCCGGCGGGGCAGGTGCGCGCCCTGGAAAAGACGGGCTTTCAGCCACCGCCTTTCCCTCCGGTGTTCGCAACGTTCCCGTTGAAATCACCGAGGCCGGATCTCCGATCATCTTCCTGCGCAAGGAATATCGCGTCGATTCTGGTGGTGCCGGGCTTTATCGCGGCGGCCTTGGTCAGGTGATGGAGGTCAATACGCTGGACGAAGCCCCCTTCGCCATCAGTGCCAATTACGACCGTGTCGATTTCCCCCCGCGCGGCCGCGATGGCGGGCTGGATGGTGCAGCGGGCATTCTCAGCGTTTCCTCCGGCAAGAAAATGCGCGGCAAGGGTCAGCAGACAGTCCCCTACGGAGACCGACTCTTGATCGAGATGCCCGGCGGCGGCGGTATCGGTCACCCCTTCCTGCGTCCGGTCGAAAAGGTTCAGGACGATGTTGCCGAAGGACGTGTCTCGCTTGCTGCGGCCCGGCGTGATTATGGCGTGGTGCTCGATGAGGCTTTCGCCATCAACCATGAACAAACGGCGTTGCTGCGGCAGGCCATGATTGAAAAAGCGGGTCTTGCAGACACCGCCAACGAGGGAGAATAAGCATGCTGGTCAGCGCAGGATTGCCCACGGGTATGGAAGGTTTGACCTATCCGATCCCGTTCTCGTCACCCGAAACCCTTCTTCAGATTGCCCAGCATGCCGAAAAGCACGGCTATCACTCGGTCTGGGGCAATGATCACATGACCACCCAGCATTATGTGCGTGAGGAATTTCCAACCCCGCCGCGTTTCTGGGAGCCGCTGATCACCTATGCCTATCTGGCCGCCCATACCAAGACGCTGCGCTTTGGCACCGGTGTTCTGGTGCTGCCGATGCGCCGCGATATCGTGGTCACCGCCAAGCAGATCGCAACGCTTGATCATCTTTCCGGCGGCCGCGTCGAGATTGGCGTCGGCGTTGGCGCCTACCGCGAGGAATTTGATGCGCTGTGGCCGGATTCCGGCGCCCATCGCGGCGATATGGTGGAAGAGGGGGTTGATGCGCTCAACGTCTTGTTCAGTGAACGTGCGGCAAGTTTCGACGGCAAATATTACCAGTTCCGCGATGTCGAATTGTGGCCGAAGCCGATGCAGAAGAAGCTGCCGATCTATTTCGGCGGCAACAGCCCGAAACATCTCGCCCGTGTCGCCCGTGCGGCCGATGGCTGGATCCCGGCCGGCATGGATGTCACCAAGCTTGGCGGTCTGGTCGACCAGCTGAAGACGATGGCCTCCGAGGCAGGGCGTGATCCCGAGACGATCGAGATCGCGCCGCAATATGTCTGCCATATCGGCAAGACGCGCGAGGAGGCCTATGCCCGTTTCCGCCAGAGCCAGATGTGCAAGCATCTGATCTCGCTGAAGAAATCGACGATGAAGAATGAGGGTGCGCAGAATCTGGAGGAGATCAACCTGATCGGCACGCCGGAAGAGGTGGTTGAAAAGGCGCTGAAGGCAAGGGCCGCCGGTGTGACCCATCTGCTCGGCCTCTATTTCGCTGCCAATGACGTGCCGGAACTGCTTGATCAGATGCAGATCTTCGCAGAGGAAGTCATGCCGCATGTCGTCTGAGACGAAGCTGAATAATGCTGGCCCGGCGCTTGAAATCGCGCCGGGCTCGCTGGCCATCGGCCAGCGTTCGCTCGGTGATCCGAGCCGTCTCTTCCCGTTGACACCGGTGATCGTTGACGGCTGCCCGGCATCGTCGGGCGAGGCGATGCAATATCCGCTCGAAATCGATTACGACTATGATGCGGTGGATCGCCGTCTTTTTGAGCAGGCGCCGGGCCCTGGTCTCGATCGCTGGGCACCGCTTTTGCCGCCTCTGGCAAAGGGCCTATCGATGGGCGAGGGCGGAACGCCGCTGATTGCTGCCGAAGCATTTGGCCGCTCGATCGGCATTGCCGGTAATCTCTATCTGAAAGACGAAAGCCGCAATCCGACCTGGAGCCATAAGGACCGGCTCAATCTCTGTGTCGTCAGCGCAGCGATTGCCTCAGGGGCCCGCGGCATTGCCGTTGCCTCATCCGGCAATCACGGCGCGGCGGCGGCGGCCTATGCGGCGCGCGCCGGATTGCCGTGCGTGGTGGTCACCAGCGGTGGCATGCCGCCCGCCTTCCGCGATTTTCTGATGTCGCTTGGCGCCCGTGTCGTCGTCACGCCCGAGGATCGCCGCTGGCCGGTGCTGCGTCGCATTGTCAACGAGACCGGCTTCATGCCGGCCAGCAATCTGACGCGCTTTCACACCGGCAATCCCTATGGCCCTGAAGGATACAAGACCATAGCCTATGAGCTGTTTCTCCAGCTTGATCATACGGTGCCGGACCATATCCTGGCGCCGACCGGCTATGGCGAAATGCTGTTTGGCGTGTGGAAGGGTTTTCAGGAGCTGAAGCGGCTCGGTCTTGTTGACCGGCTGCCGACAATCTATGCCTGCGAACCGGCGATACGCGGTCCGTTGCGGCGTGCCGTCTCCTCCAATGCAGCGGCAGCTGAGGTTTCAGGCCCGGCTTCGATAGCAGTTGGCATTGCCTGTGCGGTGAGCAGTTATCGCGGGGCGGTGGCGATTGAAAGCCGGGCCGACCGGGCGCTTCCTGCCTCTGAAACCGAGATCGCCGCGATGCGCGCGCGGCTTGCTGCAACCGGTCTCTATCAGGAATTTTCCGGGGTTGCCGGTCTTGCCGCCGCCAGTGAGGCGACGTCGCGAGGGCTGGTGCTGGATGGAAAAGTGGTTGCCATCATGACTTCGTCGGGTCTGAAGGACGTGACACCGACGGGAGCGGAAATCTACGGCGAAGATACGCTTGACGGGCTGATTGACACATTGCGGGAAGGAACGGGCGATGGCGCATGAAATCGGGTTCTCGCTGGAAGGCGGTGAAAACTGGACTGAGACGCTGGCCATGGCGAAGATGATGGACGAGGGTGGGGTCGATACGCTCTGGCTCGCCTGTCATCTGTTCCAGCGCGAGCCGATTGTCCGGGCAACGGCCATTCTCGGGGCGACGAAACGGCTCAAGGTCGCGCTGATGGCGATGAGCCCTTTCAGCATGCATCCGGTCTATATCGCCATGGCGGCGGCAACGCTGGACGAGATGTTTCCCGGCCGGGTCACGCTCTGCCTCGGCGTCGGCGCACCGCGTGACCTTGAAGCCGCCGGCATTGCTGCGGAAAAACCGTTGCCGGTGATGCGCGAGACGGTCGATCTGGTGCGTGCGCTGCTGTCTGGCGAGACGGTGGCCTTTGCTGGACGCCATTTCAATGTCAGCGGCCGGGCGCTGGAAACCGGGCAACGCGCCGTCCCCATCATCCTTGCTGCGTCACGCGAGAAGATGCTCCATCTTGCGGGCTCCCACGCCGACGGCTTGTTGATCAGCGCGGCAACGTCGGTGCCTTTCATTGAGAGCTGTTTCCAGCATGTGGCCGCTGGCGAGGCGGAAGCCGGCCGACGCGGCAAGCGGATCGGCCTTGTCTATTGCGCGATCGAGGATGAGGCGGAAAAAGCCTATGACGGTCTTCGGCGCAAGATGGCTTTCATCCTGCGCGGCATGCATCACAAACAGAATATCGTGCTGGGCGGTGCAACGCTCGATCAGCAGGCTCTGGCGAAAGCCTATGCGGATAGCGACTGGGACGGCGTTGACAGACTTGTCTCCGATGATGTGGTCCGCCGCCACGCCATTGCCGGAACGGCCGAGGATGCGGCGCGGCGCATGAGCGAATATGAGACGGTCGGGCTGGATCAACTGGTGATTTCGGGTGTTAAGACGGCTGACGAACTGCAGCATCTGCTTGATCATATGAACATTGGATGATGCGGTGGGGCGGTCCCGCCACGTTAACTCATTTTGACGATTGGAAAGTGCTTTGCTAGAATTGGACGAACAAGGAATAACCGACCTGCCGAAGTCCACGACCGATCTCGACGCCAATCAGTCGCTTTCCAAGGCTCTTCAGATCATCAAGATGCTGAGCGCCACCGAAGGCGATATCGGCGTGCGTGAACTTGGCCGCAGGCTGTCGATCCCGCCAAGCGTGGTGCATCGGCTTCTGGCGACGCTGAAAAATCATGATTTCGTCGAGCAGGATCCGCGCACCATGCGTTACCGCGTCGGTTTCGGCCTTTACGGCGCCGGCCAATCCTATCTGATGCAGCGCACCCTTGCCGATGCTGCACTGGAAGAATTGCAGCAACTTTCGATGAAATTTCAGATGAGCGCCTATCTCGGCGTGTTGCATGACACCGAGATCGTCTATTTCCTGTCGTTGCCCGGTGCGCCGATGTCAGTCAATCCGCAGCCGGGCCGCACCGTGCCGATCCACACCACGGCACTTGGCAAGGTCATTCTTGCCGGCATGGACAGCGACGAACTTGAAGCCTGTGTGCGCCGGCTGGATTTCCGCCGGCATACCGACAAGACGGTCACGGATATTGGCCATTTCCTGAAGGAAGTCGAGACCTGCCGCATCGCCGGTTATGCGACCTGTCTGGAAGAAAATCTCGACGGGATCTTTGCGGTCGGCGTGCCGGTGCATGACGAGCGCGGTGATGTAGTCGCCGCCATCAGTCTCGGCAATTCCGATGGTCCGGAATTTCACCGCCTGCTCGAACCGATCATTGCCGAACTGCACAAGGCGGCCGGACGGATCAGCGAGAAACTCGGCCGTCCGGTCAGGGTCAGGAACGGGAAGGGCTAGCCCATCCGTTCGCGCATATTGCGCTCCAGCATTTCACCCGGCTTCTTCTTTTCCAGAAGGGCGCGGGCCTTTGCATAGTCCGGGTCGTTCCAGAAGATCAGACAGCCATTGCAGCCGCGGCCGCAGCAACCCTCGACGCCGCGGCGTGAGGTGCGGGCCCGCTTGTCCATGGTTTCGGCGCTGATGGCATCCTGAAGCTTTTTCGCCTGGTTGCGCCACGCGCCCTCGCGTGCGGTATCGCCCAGCTCGATCTTCTGGGCGAGGCGGTCGAGTTTCAGCCGCCGCCATTCTTCCTCGCTCAAAAGGCTTTCCTTGCGGATGATTGTGAAAGGCGGGAATTTCGCCCGCATGTCCTCAGCGGCTTCGTGATCGAAGGCGGTGAAGGGCACGAAAATGCGGTGTTTGCGGGCGCCTTCCACGGTTTCAAGCGTCTCTTCCGGCGCACCATCCAGCTGGAAGCCGTAAAGGCGCAGCAGAACCGGCTGGGCATCGGCGTCGGGTGGCAGGAATTCCAGCACGTCACCGGCATCGAGCCGGTTCTTCAGTTCCACCACAAGCCCGTCTTCGCGCGCTTCGTGCACGATCCCGGCATATTCCCATGGGGCGGTGGTGCGGGTGTTTTCGTAATTATGCGCATAGTTCTGCAGCCGGCCCTCATGAAAGGCGATGGTATAGCCACGGTTACCCGCACCCTCCAGCGCCTCCATATAGGGTTCGGGCGACCAGTTCTCCGGGTCCCGATACCAGGCATCAATGGCCCGGCGATAGGCGCGGGCGACGCTTGCCACATAATAGGCGCTCTTGTTGCGCCCCTCGACCTTGAGGCTGTCGACGCCGATCGACAGCAGGTCGTCAAGCTTTGGCAGCAGACACATATCTTTGGAATTGAGGATATAGGAGCCGCGCTGATCCTCCTCGATCGGCATCAGTTCACCCGGCCGGCAGCCTTCTTCCAGCACGAATTCGAACAATTCGAGATTTTCCTGCGAAAGCGGCAGCTCCTTGATGGTGCCGTCCTTGAGCCGCATGTGAACCTTGTATTGCCAGCGGCAGGAATTGGCGCAATTGCCCTGATTGGCGCCACGCTCGGCCATGAAATTCGACAGAAGACAGCGCCCGGAATAGGTCATGCACATGGCGCCGTGGATGAAGCTTTCCAGCCGGACATCAGGGCAGTGGTCCCGGATCTCGCGCATTTCGGCAAAGGTGACCTCGCGGGCCAGCACCACCAGATCGGCGCCCTGATCCTTCCAGAAATCGACCGTCAGCGAGGAGCAGACATTGGCCTGGGTGGAGATGTGAAGCGGGATGCCGGGCGCGTGCTTGCGCACATAGTGGAACACGCCCGGATCGGCGATGATGACGCCGTCGGGACGGATCTCTCTCAGCGTTTCGACATAGAGGCCAAGCTTTTCGATATCCTTGTTATGGGTGAAAAGGTTCAGCGTCAGATAGACCCGCACATTGTGGCTATGGGCAAAGGCAATGCCCTCTTTCACGTCTTCGAGCGAGAATTGCGACTTGGTGCGAAGTGACATGTCTGGCGTGCCGAGATAGACGGCATCCGCGCCGTACAAGACGGCGACCTTTAGCCGTTCCAGCGAGCCGGCAGGCATCAGAAGTTCGGATCGGCGATCTGGCAGTTCGGTCATGGCAAGGTGCTCCCGCCGGGGTGGCTGTCCCGGCATTTCGTGCCGGTTCTATAGGGCGGCGGGCGTGGGCATGCGAGAGACTCTGTCAATCGTTCTGGCGAAAATCAGGCCTCACGCGCGTTTTTGCCGGATTTGTGGCATTCGCGACCCGCTTGTATTTGTCTTTCGTCAAGGCTGACGGGCGTCGATCTTTCCTGTATCATCATGCGATCAGTCACCGGAATGAGGAGCCGGCGGCTGATCCAAGCGGCCCGGCGTCCTGACATGAGCGATGAAAGAGGCCGCATCGATATCGGGAGGAGATATCCATGGCCGTGACGAGACAGACGGCGATTGGTGGCATGCATGCCGACAAGGTGC
Source organism: Martelella alba (assembly GCF_006516955.1). Lineage (GTDB taxonomy): Bacteria > Pseudomonadota > Alphaproteobacteria > Rhizobiales > Rhizobiaceae > Martelella > Martelella alba. The sequence continues at coordinate 166,908 of NZ_VHLG01000002.1, read as the reverse complement.
TGGCAACGGCGCTTTCGGCGCGCGGACCGGCTGCATCGCCCATTGCCGCCTCGTGGTGGCGTTCCATTGTTCAACACAATCTCGATCCGTCGGGTGTCGCAGGCATGCGGCCCGAACGGCTGGATGCTAAGGCGCTGAAGGAGCGCCGCCAGCGCAGCGATCTCATGCTTTCGGCTGCGGGTGGCCGGCTTGATTTTCTGTTTCGCTGCGTCTCGCAATCCGCCTGTGGTGTGTTCCTGAGTGATGCCGATGGCGTGGTGCTGGACAAGCGCTGGCGGGACGGTGATCAGGAAAGTTTCGAATTGTGGGGGCTGCGTCCGGGGCGCGTCTGGGCGGAAGCGGTGGAGGGCACCAACGGTATCGGCACCTGCCTTGCCGAACTTCGTCCGGTGATTATCCATCGGGACGAACATTTCTTCGATCGCAACATCGCCATGAGCTGCATTGATGCACCGATCTTCGGCCCCGACGGCACGCTGATCGGCGCGCTCGATATTTCGTCGGCCCGCAGCGATCAGACCGCGTCGGCCAATCAGATGATTGCCGCCCTGGTTCAGCAGACGGCCCGGCTGATCGAGGCGGATTGCTTTCGCCGCGCCCATGACGGTCATCGCATCACCCTTGTCGACGGGCATGAGGAGGCCGGCGAGGCGACGGCGCTTCTGGCGCTCAGCGCCGATGATCTGGTGGTCGGCGCCACGCGGGCGGCCCGTCAGGCACTGGGGCTGCAGCTTTCAGGCAGCTTTGCCCCCGTGCCCGCCGGGGATCTTCTCGGGCATGGTGATGAGCGGCGCGGCTTCGATCCGGCCGAGCGGGCCGTTCTGGTGCAGGCGCTGGCGCGGCACAGCGGCAATGCCAGCCGGGCGGCACGCGATCTCGGGATCGGCCGGGCAACGCTTTACCGCCGGATGAAGCGGCTGGGCATGGCGCCGTGATCTGCGCCGCAATGATCTGGCGCCTGGCATTTCGCTTTTGTCCGCAAAACTGTCTCGCCGCTGAGACAGCTTGATGCAATTTAACACATCGCCGCGGTGACAGCTAAGAACAGGCGGCGCACACTTCCTGTCAGTTCTGAAAGATCTGGGAGGAGAATCATGAACGAAATGCTGAAACCCGAAGGGCTTCTGAAATCCCCCTTCAAGGCGCGCTATGACAATTTCATCGGCGGCAAGTTTGTTCCGCCGAAGAACGGGCGCTATTTCACCAATACAACACCGATCACCGGTGCGCCGATCAATGAGATCGCGCGATCCGATGCCGATGACATCAATCTCGCACTTGATGCTGCCCATGCCGCCAAGGGCAAATGGGGTTCGACCGCGCCGACCGAGCGCGCCCGTGCACTGCTGAAGATCGCCGATACGATCGAGGCCAATCTGGCGCTGCTGGCAACGGCGGAAACCTGGGACAATGGCAAGCCGATCCGCGAGACGATGAATGCCGATATTCCGCTCGCCGCTGACCACTTCCGCTATTTCGCCTCGGTGCTGCGCGCCCAGGAAGGCTCGATGAGCGAGATCGACGATGATACGATCGCCTATCATTTCCATGAGCCGCTCGGCGTTGTCGGTCAGATCATTCCCTGGAACTTCCCGATCCTGATGGCTGCCTGGAAACTGGCACCGGCCATTGCCGCAGGCAATTGCGTGGTCATCAAGCCGGCGGAACAGACACCGGCCTCGATCATGGTGCTGGCCGAGCTGATCGCCGATATCCTGCCGCCCGGTGTGCTCAATATTGTCAATGGCTTCGGTCTTGAGGCGGGCAAGCCGCTGGCCCAGAGCCCGCGCATTGCCAAGATCGCCTTTACCGGCGAGACGACGACCGGCCGTCTGATCATGCAATATGCCACCGAAAACCTGATCCCCGTGACGCTGGAACTCGGCGGAAAATCGCCCAATATCTTCTTCAAGGATGTGATGCGCGAGGATGACGGCTTCCTCGACAAGGCGATCGAAGGCTTTGTGTTCTTCGCGCTCAATCAGGGGGAGGTCTGCACCTGCCCCAGCCGTGCGCTGATCCAGGAGGATATCTATGATGCCTTCATGGAAAAGGCGATTGCCCGCACCAAGGCGATCATTCAGGGCGATCCGCGTGCCGATAACACGATGATCGGCGCTCAGGCGTCCAGCGAGCAGAAGGAAAAGATCCTCAGCTACTTCGATATCGGCCGTCAGGAAGGTGCCGAAGTGCTGATCGGCGGTGCTGCTGCCGATCTCGGCGGTGATCTCTCCGGCGGTTATTACATCCAGCCGACGATCCTCAAGGGCCACAACAAGATGCGGGTGTTCCAGGAGGAGATCTTCGGCCCGGTCGTGTCCGTCACCACCTTCAAGGACGAGGCGGAAGCGCTTGAGATCGCCAATGACACGCTTTACGGCCTCGGGGCCGGCGTGTGGTCGCGCGATGCCAATACCTGCTATCGCTTCGGCCGTCACATTCAGGCGGGCCGCGTCTGGGTCAATAATTACCATGCCTATCCGGCCCATGCCGCCTTCGGCGGCTACAAGCAGTCCGGTATCGGCCGTGAGACCCACAAGATGATGCTCGATCATTATCAGCAGACCAAGAACCTGCTGGTGAGCTACTCGACGGACAAGGTCGGCTTTTTCTAGGCCGTCACCTTCGGTGGTGATGCGGATATTTCCGGTTCGCAACGGGCGGAATGGTTCTCGCCCGTTGCCTCGCAAAGCGAATGCGGGAGGTTTTCATGGACGAGCAAGCGATCAGCTGTGTGACCGATCAGGATCTGCCTGATGGCGCGACGCGCCACTGTCGCGTCACCGCGACGGATGCGGCGCGAGCGCTGATCCGCGAGATCCGGGCCGACCATGGAGACATCATGTTTCATCAGTCGGGTGGCTGCTGTGATGGCTCGTCGCCCATGTGCTACCCGAAATCAGAATTCCACCTTGGCACAAGCGATGTGCGCCTCGGTGAAGTGGAAGGGGCGGAGGTCTATATTTCCGGCCCGCAATTTGTAGCCTGGAGACATACCCAGCTGATCCTCGATGTCGTTCCCGGGCGCGGCGGCATGTTCAGTCTCGACAATGGACGTGAGAAACGTTTCCTCACCCGTTCACGTCTGTTTTCTGAAGAAGAGCTAGCCGCGCTCGATCCTCCCTGACCGTAGTGGACGCGAAGACGCCCCCTTTAAGGGGGCACCGGTGCAAAGGCACTCCAAAGCGCTGGCGTTAAGGATGCCGATTGCTTGATTGCCTCTTGTTCGCATCCGGACGGGAAGGCGAATGCATTGAAAAATATATAGTAATTATTTTTGCTTTATGTCTGGTCTATCCCGAAAATGGCCGCAGAGAGGCGGCGCTTGCCCATCATTGCTGATCGGAATGGTGGCTTTTCCATTGTGTCGCGGAAATCTGTCACCCCGTTGATGCATGGAGAAAAGCTTGAGACGGATAGTTATCGCCTGGGGTGCCGGCCTTATCTGTGCGCTGGGTGCTGCCACCGTGATCTGGTGGTTGGGCGGCGCTTCGCCAAAGGTCGTTTTCGAGCTCGAAGGGACGCCGTTCCGGCGCGCCATTCTGATTCAGGACCCGAATGCCCCGGATATCCGCACCACGATCAATGTTCTCGTTGGCGAAGCGGATATGCAGGGCCCGGAAGGGCAGGCACATTATCTTGAACATCTGCTGGCGCGGCAGATTGGCATGCTGGCGCATGGCTCCAGTGATGCCCGCAAAGCCAATGCGACCACAACGGATCTCCTGACCTATTACTGGTATGCCAGCGACAGGGACAGTTTCGACAAATCCGCTGCCGATCTCATGCGCATTTTTGATCCGCTCACGATTGATGAGGACTTTGCGCGCGAAGAACGGGAAATCGTTGTCCGCGAATATGATCTGCGCATGCTTGAAGCACCCTTTCGGCGGGCCGATACGGCTCTTGAACGGGCGATTTTTGCCGGTACGGGGCTGGCGCGCGATGTCATCGGTACGCCGGAGGAGATCAGGCACTTCACCCTGAAGGATGCCGGAGCAATCCATGAACGGTTCTATCGGCCGGAAAATGCTGTTCTCGTTGTCCAAGGCAATATCCGTCCTGACGAGGTTATAGCCGCCCTGCCGAAAGACCTGCCGGCCTGGACCGGTGACAGAAAGATAGTGCCGCCGGTCTTTGATTTTCAGCCTGCAGCCCGCCACGCCAGACAGGTTCTGCAGGAAAAGGATGAAAAACCCTTCCTGCTTGCTGAAACACTTGTGGAATTGCCGCAGAAAACGCCGGTTCTCGAAACCTGGCGGCAGGCAAGCCTGTTCGCAGATATTATGGAGACGGCGTTGCCCGGTGGGCTTTTTCGGCCGCTGTCCTTCGATGCCTTTGTCGCGACAGATCTGGACGTGTGGTACGCGGCAAGGGACGAGCGGCATTATACGTTAAAGATAAGCCTGTATCCCGATCGCGGCATTGTGCTTGATGAGGCGCAACGCCTGCTTCGCCAGACCCTGGACGGCATCGTTGAAAACGGTATTCCGGCTGATAGTTGCGAGCGTGTGCGCAAGCGGAGGGCGGCAAAACATACCGCCGATGACGATCCTCGCATCAAGGCAAATAGAATGGCCAGCGCCATCGGCTCTGCGCTGCGGATGCGGAGCCTGCCGCTGGACCTTGCGGAGTTCGAATATAGGGGCGAGGCGAGCTGTAAAAGCCTGAATGCCTTTGTGAAAACGCTCCGGGGCAATGCGGCGAGCGCCGTCGTCTTTGTTGAACCCATCCCGTCACCGGCGCAGTCAGAGGCATCGGAACAATGATACGAATTGCGATTCTGGCCGGTATTCTCCTGATCTGCAGCGGTTGCAGCAGCAAGGCCCCGATCGTTCGGGAGGAAACATCGGCAACAGGCATCGACTACGCCTTCATTCCGATGACCGATATTGCGGATCGTCGCAAAGCCAAGGACGATGCCCGCGTTGCCATACGGGTTATCTGGGCATCGGACTGGGCGGCGCGCAGCGATCGCAACCAGATGCTTCCGGGGTTTGCGGCCGGCCTTCTGCCTTATGCCGGATGGCCGGTTTTGAAACCGGCCGATACGATCGAGCAGATGGCCGATTACAGGGCGAGCTATGCGCTTCACGCCTGGCCTGGCGGCGTCACTTTGGGGCTTTCGGTGCCCAGGCAATATCTGAATGCGGCGGTTGAACACCTCAACACACTTCTGACACATCCGGCACTCGAGTCGAAATGGTTTGACCGCTATCAGGATGAGCGGAGGCGCGACATCACTGAAACCGGCCTGAAAACCTGGTCCAGGCTCTGGGCCGCAGCGTCCTATATGATCTTTGACGATACGCCGCTTCGTATCGCCGTTGCCAGAGATCGGGCGGACCTTGCCGGTGCGATCACGCAGGATGATGTGCGTGTCTGGAGCAATCAAACATTCCAGCGGGCTGGCGCAAAAGTGGCAATTGCCGGCCCCCTGTCCGCCAGCGAGGCGGATGCCGCTATTGACCAACTCTTTGCCGGGCTTGCTGAGGGGGAAATTGTTGAGGTCCCTCCCTTTGCTCTTGCCGTTAAGCCGGAAAAACTGCTCCTTGTCGATCCCGATGCCGGGAAATCTGTCATGGCCTTTTTCGGGCAGATGGATGAGGCGGGGCGCGAAGCGCAGTTCGAACATTATTTCGATAACAGGATCCTGCACCAGATCCTCAATACCGGTATGCTGACCGATGTGGCGCGCGGCGGAGAACGGGCAAGCTACGGTTTCTCGGGGCGTATTCTGCGCTATGCCACTTTCGTGCCGCGCGAGCTGGTGCTGTCCGGCGAGGTTGAAACCGCCAAGATTGCAGCGATTGACGATGCCATTCGCGACGGATACGGGCAGTTCCTGAAGGGCGACATGTCATCTGCAGGCGATCGCCGGAAAGCGATCAAAGGCGATATGGATCTAAAGCGGCGTGATGTCGATGTCGTCGCCGACAACGCGGTGACGCTGATGTCAGTGGGCTTTGGGCCGCAATCCGTGATCCAGTGGCTGAATCAGATCGACCTGGTCGATGAAGACAGCCTGCGCGACACGCTGTCAACCTATCCGCCAATGGCTGCACTCTCCACGATAGTCGTTTCGAAAGACCGAAATGCCCTGCCAGGCGCCTGTGTGATTGCGGCCCCGGAAGAGGCTGTGGGCTGCCCTTAGAAGATTTATGCACGACCGCCATGAAATTCAGCTTCATGGGACCGTGGGAACGTTTCGTGTCGGGTGACTGTAACAAGGACCTTTCCCAATGCGCCTTCGGCCCGTTTTTACGATGAAAAGTGCCGCTTAAGGCCATTACAAACCGCATCACTTGCGCAAAGGCAATGCGCGCGGCGTGTTCTCGTTGTTAGTTTCGGGAGCGGCCGGGGTCTTGATGCCTCGAATGTCCCGGTCGGGCAGCAGGGCGCGCGGATGCCACCCTTTGTCGGCTCTCTCTTCAACGTCAAGACCGCTCGGGGCACGGCCTGGCAGACCAGGTTTCAAGGCGATACGCCGCGCGTGCTCGACGGCGATGCCGCAGGGAAGGAAACAAAATGTATCGGATGATCTTGAATGAGACGTCATATTTCGGTGCCGGTGCGCGGTCCGAGCTTGTGGGCGAAGTGCAGCGGCGGGGCTATAGCAAGGCGCTGATCGTCACCGATGATGTGCTGACCAAAGCGGGCGTTGTCGCCAAGGTAACGGCGCTGCTGGACGCGGCGGGGCTGCCCTATGCCATCTACGACAAGGTCATGCCGAACCCGACCATTGCCTGTGTCTTGGCCGGCATTGATGCCTATAAGGCGGCCGGTGCCGACTATCTGATCGCGATTGGCGGCGGCTCGCCACAGGATAGCTGCAAGGCGATCGGTATTGTCATCAACAATCCCGAATATGCCGACATCCGCTCGCTTGAAGGTGTTGCGCCGACGAAAAAGCCGTCCGTGCCGATTATTGCGCTTGCTACGACGGCTGGCACGGCGGCCGAAGTCACCATTAATTATGTGATCACGGATGAGGAAAAGAAGCGCAAATTCGTCTGTGTCGACCCGCATGACATTCCGCAGGTTGCCATTATCGATAGCGAGCTGATGGCATCGATGCCGACTTCACTGAAGGCGGCAACCGGCATGGATGCGCTGACCCATGCGATTGAGGGCTATATCACAAAGGGGGCCTGGGAACTGACCGATGCGCTGCATATCAAGGCGATCGAGATCATTGCCCGTTCGCTGCGCGCCTCCTGCGCCGGTGAGCCGGAAGGGGTGGAGGAAATGGCGCTCGGCCAATATGTCGCCGGCATGGGCTTTTCCAATGTCGGGCTCGGCCTGGTTCACGGCATGGCCCACCCGCTTGGCGCCTTCTATGACACGCCGCATGGCGTTGCCAATGCCATCCTGCTGCCGACCATCATGGCCTATAATGCGGACTTCACCGGCGAGAAATACCGCGATATCGCCATCGCCATGGGGGTTGAGGGGGCTCTTGCCATGAGCCTCGCCGAGGTTCGCAAGGCAGCAGTCGATGCGGTGCGTCAGCTCTCTGTCGATGTCAAAATTCCGACCAAGCTGAGTGATGTCGGTGTGAAGGCAGAAGATGTCGAGGCACTGTCCGAAGCCGCCATGGCTGACGTCTGCACCGGCGGTAATCCGCGTGAGGCAAAGATCGAAGAGGTTCGTGCGCTCTATCGCGCGCTTCTGTGACGCCGACGCTACAATTTGAGGCAAGGATGTCAGGCCGGTGCGCAAACGCACCGGCTTTTCCCGTTCCGTCGCCACCAGAGGGCGATGCGCCGGAAAGGCCGCGATAGGGTTCCAATGGAAATTTGTTAGCGCTGGCTTTCGCTGGTCATAAAACTGTTATGTGAATTGCTTATGACACAGGCGGCATTTTGTGATCGGCGCCTGTCCTCCATTGGTCTAAGGCGGCACGATGAGGGGAATGAAATTCAATGTCGCCTGCAAGCGCAGCACCGGTTGACTTGGTGCGGGAACGGTCACATTCGGCTGGAGCCCGCGTCGACGTGTCGGGTGTTGCCAAGCATTTCGGCGACAATGCGGTTCTCAAATCCATCAATCTGTCGATTGCCCCGGGTGAGGTCGTGGCCCTTCTGGGGCCCTCGGGCTCTGGCAAGACAACGCTGCTGCGTATGCTTGCCGGGCTCATGGCGCCGAGTGAAGGTCGCATCGCCATCGGCGATACGGTGGTGGCCGATGCGGCGACGGGAAAGCTGGTGCCGCCGGAAAAGCGGTCCATTGGCATGGTGTTTCAGGATTATGCGCTCTGGCCGCATATGAGTGTCGCCGGCAATGTTGCCTTTCCGCTGGAGGTGCAGCATGTGGACCGTGCCGAGCGCAAGACGCGCGTTGCCGAAGCGCTGGATCTGGTGGCGCTTGGCCCCTTCGCCGAGCGCAGTCCGGCCACTCTTTCGGGCGGGCAGCAGCAGCGTGTGGCGCTGGCGCGTGCCGTTGTTTCACGGCCGTCCCTCATTCTCTTTGACGAGCCGCTTTCCAATCTCGATCGCGAATTGCGCGAACAGCTGGTGGTTGATATCGCCGCGCTTGTGCGATCGCTCGGCATGACCGGCGTCTATGTCACGCATGACCATGCGGAAGCCTTTGCCATTGCCGATCGCGTCGCGGTCATGGCCGATGGTTATATCCTGCAGATCGCCGCACCGGAGACGCTGGTGCAGCAGCCGGCCAATGCCGAGGTCGCGTCCTTCCTCAAGCTTGGTCTGCTGATCCCGGCGCGCAAGAGTGCCGCCGGTATCGTGGTCGAGCGCGAAGGCACGGTGCTGCAGCCGCCGCAAGGCTTTGCCGGTGACGATGGCAAGGGCCATTTGTTCGTGCCGCGCGCCGCCCTTGAAATCAGCGGACCGGGCGAGGGGTACCTTGCCGGACGAGTCGTGCATTCGATGTTCCGGGGCGACGGTTATTCGCTGCGTTTGCAGCTTGATTGCGGCATCGATGCTGATCTTGCCAGTGCGCAACCGAGCGCCGACGGCGCGGCGGTCAGTCTTTCATTTGCCTGGGAAACCGTGCGCTGGTTTGGCGATAATTGAACTGAATTTGAATGCAACCCATTGCTGGATAGGGGACTACAGTATGAAGAAGACATTGGGCATTATTGCTGCCACGACCTTGGGACTGCTGATGGCCGGAACCGCATCGGCTGAAAGCCTGACGGTCTACAGTGCCGGTCCCGGTGCGCTGATCGAAAAGCTTGCTGCCGGCTACAAGGCCAAGACCGGCGATGATATCGTCGTCTTTCAGGCCACCACCGGCAAGGTGATGGCGCGTCTTGCGGCCGAACAGTCCAATCCGGTTGCCGATGTGGTGATCTCGGCGTCCTGGGATACGGCCACCGACTTCGACGCCCAGGGCCTGCTGCTCGATTATCAGAGCCCGAACGCCGAAATGGTACCCGATTTCCTCAAATCCTCCGATTATGTTGCCCAGGGCATTTCCGCTCTGGCGCTCGCCTGGAACACGACAAGCGATGTTCCCGAGCCGAAGGACTGGTCCGATCTCGCCGATCCGGCTTACAAGGACATGGTCACCATGCCGGATCCGGCAAGCTCCGGCTCTGCCTATGAGCTGGTATCGGCACTGGTTGCCGATCCGAATATCGGCTGGGATCTGTTTGAAAAGCTGCATGATAACGGCATGATCGTGCCGGGTGCCAATGCGCAGGCGCTGAATCCGGTCCTGCAGGGCTCGCGCGCTGTCGTCTTTGGTGCTGTCGATTATCAGACCATGGGCATGATCGCCAAGGGCGAGAGCATGAAGGTGATCTTCCCGACCACGGGCACCGTGATTGCGCCGCGCCCGATGATGATCCTGAAGTCTTCGACCCATCAGGATGCGGCCAAGGCTTTCATCGACTATGTGTTGTCCGATGAGGGGCAGGCGGCCGTTGCCGGTGCCTTCCTGATGCCGGCGCGGACTGATGTTTCGGCTGATCGTCCGCTGATCTCCGACCTGAAGCTGCTGACGGTTGACGCCGGCGGTGATCGCGAGGCCACGCTCACCAAATTCGCGGATATCTTCGCTTCCAACTGAGCATAAGCCTTGAAACTGACGCGCAGTCACAAGATGAACGACAATGTCGGGGGCGGCTCCATAGCCGCCTTCGTCATTCCCGTGCTTCTGATTCTGATCGCCTTTCCGCTGGTCTTCATCCTGCTGCAGGCGATTTTTCCCGAAATCGGTGCTGGCTCGCTTGCCGGGCCGTTTTCTGCCTTTGGCAAGACGCTTGACGATCCCAAGATCGCGCTTTGGACACTGAACACGCTGAAGCTTGGGGCGGGCGTTGTTCTCGGCTCGGCGATCATCGGCATACCGCTCGGCATGCTGCGCGGCCTGTTCAAAGTGCCGGGCGCGCAGCTGTTCGATCTGATCTTTCTCGTTCCCTTCACCATTCCGCCCTATATCGCCGCCATGGGCTGGATCTTCACGCTTCAGTCACACGGCTATCTCGATCAGGTGACCGGCATCAATCTCGGACGTTTCCTGTTTTCCTACTGGGGCGTTGTCTTCGTGATGACGATGAACGTGTTTCCGGTGGTCTATTTCGCCGTTTCGCGCAGCGTTGCAGCAATTTCCGGGCGCTATCTGGAGGCGGCCCGGGTTCATGGCGCCTCTGCCTGGGTCAGTTTTCTGCGCATTCTCCTGCCAATGGCGGTGCCGGCCATTGCGGCGGGCCTGCTTCTGGTCTTTTCCATGTCGATTGAGGAATTCGGCACGCCCGCCGTGCTTGCGGCGCGCTCCGGCTTTCTGGTGCTCGTCACCGGCGTTGAACAGCGGCTTTCCGATTATCCGATCGATCTTCCGGGCGCGTCGATCCTGTCGATTATTCTCGTCTGTCTCGCCTTTACCGCCTTCATGACGCAGAATTATATCGTCAACAAGCGCGACTACGGCACCATGTCGGGCAAGCCATCGCGGGCCGAGCCGATGGCGCTGAAGCGTTTCAAGCTGCCGGTACTGATCTTTTTCTGTGGCGTGGCCTTCATCGGCACGGTCATGCCAATCGCAGGTGTTCTGATCACCGCCTCGACGCGGACAATCTCCGGCGGGCTGAAGCTTTCCAATCTCTCGCTCGATAATTTCCGGGCGCTGGCCGATAATACGTCCGGGGCAATCGAAGCGCTGACGACAAGCTTCATTCTTGGTGCTTCCACCGCACTGATCACCGGCATTATTGGTGTGCTGACCGCACTTGTGACCGTGCGTCAAAAGACCAAGACCGCGCGCTTTCTTGATTTCCTGAGCCTCACACCCAACACGATTCCCGGCATTGTCCTGGCTGTCGGCATGATTCTGGCCTGGAACCAGCCTTGGCTGCCCCTGACCGTCTACAACACGCCGCTGGTGCTGATTTTCGCCTATTGCTGCCTGCTTTTGCCCTATACGGTGCGCTATGCGACGACGGCGGTCCGGCAGATGGGAACGGGGCTTGAAAATGCCGGACGCGTCAGTGGTGCCGGAACGCTGACGGTGATTTTCCGCATCATCATTCCGCTGATCCTTCCCAATATGATTGCCGCCATGCTGCTGGTGTTCGCGATCGCCTCACGCGAGCTTGTGGCGACCATTCTCCTGGCGCCGCTCGGAACCTCGACGATTGCGACCTTCATCTGGAAGCAGTTCGAACAGGGCTCGGTTGGTCTTGGCATGGCGATGAGTGCGGCTGCCATCCTGATCACGCTTTCCGTTCCTGCGCTCGCCGGTCTGATCACGAAGCGATTCGGTGGTTCGCGCGGTTGAATCTGACTGATCGCGCTGTTGCGGGTGGTGGTTTTCATCTTTGTGCAGAAGGTGCTGGCGAAGGTCGCGGCCCGTAAAGACAGGGTTGGCGGGCCTCATATTGCCTTTCGGCTGGATTTCCCCACTTCGACATATTACTGCCAAATTGACAGCGACCCACAGACAGCGTTTAGTCTGTGGCTTTCATTGCTTGATTAGTTTGTTTGTTCAGAGGATCGTTTGCCGGAATGGAATATTTCCATCTCACCGCGACTTTTGCCATCGTCCTCTTCACGATCGTGCTGTTTGCGATCGACCGCTTCTCCATCGAGACCATATCGCTCAGCGTTCTGGTAACCTTGCTGTTGCTGTTCGGCGTTTTCCCCTACACCGATAGCAGCGGTCATGTTGTTTCGATCGAGAATCTCCTGTCCGGTTTCTCCTCGCCCGCACTGGTCACGGTTCTGGCGCTGCTGATTGTCGGCAAGGGGCTGTTTGCCACCGATGCGCTGGAAGGGGTCACCAACCGGATTGGCAAGCTCTACAGCCGGAAACCTCGTATTTCGGTGGCTGTCATTCTGATCGTGGCCGGCACAACCTCCGCCTTTTTGAACAATACGCCGGTTGTGGTGATCTTCATTCCGGTTCTGGCTTCGCTGGCCGCCAGTTTCCGCCTGCGCGCCTATCAGATATTCATGCCACTATCCTTCATCACCATTCTTGGCGGCATGACGACGACAATTGGCTCGTCGACCAATATGATCGCCGCTGGCATGGCGGCCAAAAGCGGTATCGATATCGGTCTTTTCGACATCTCTGGCCTCGGGGTCATCCTGGCGCTGATCGGCTATGTCTATGTGCTGTTCGTCTTGCCGCGCATCCTGCGCAGCCGTCAGTCCGAGCTGATTGCCAATCCGAAGCAGAAGGGCGCGCTGTTTCTGGGCGAGATCGCGCTCAATCCACAGAGCCGTTTTCTCGGGCTCACACCCACATCCGGCTTTTTTCCAGAGCTTGCGCCTTTCACGCTTCACTCGTTGGTGCGCGACGGGCGGCTGATGCTGCCGCCCTATGACGATACGCTGGAACTGGCTGCCGGCGACAAACTGCAGCTGACCGGTTCCCGAAAGGCCTTCATGAAGCTGGCCGCGCAGGGTGAGGCTGCCGGTATTGCCCAGACCGGGCAGATCGAGACGGCGGGCGCCCGAAAGGTCGGTGCAGACTATCATCTGGCTGAAGCCGTTGTCGCGCCGGGGTCGCGCTTTGAGGGACGGACGATCCGTTTCTGTGGCATTCAGGCCGCCTTTGGCGTCGCTATTTACGGCGTGCTGCGCAAGAACCGCATGGGCCGCGGCGCGCTTGATTACCTGAGACTGGAGGCGGGCGATACAGTTCTGGTCGGTGGCGGCCACGAAGCGATCGGCTCGATGCGCGGCAATCACGATATTCTGCTGCTCGAGCATTCCGCCGAAAGCGTGCCCCCGCGCGACAAGGCGCTGGTGGCAAGCCTGATCTTTGGCGCCATAGTGTTGCTGTCGGCAACCGGCATCTCGCCCATCGTTGTCAATGCCGTGGTGGGAGCGCTTTTGATGATCCTCACCGGCTGCCTGACGCTGGAACAGGCCGCGCGTGCCTTCGAACGGCAGCTTTTCCTGCTGATCGGCGCCTCGATTGCCATGGCAACGGCATTGCAGGCAACAGGTGGCGCGGCGCTGATTGCCAAGGGGGCAGTGTCTCTGGCTGGCGATACATCTGCCGTTGGCGTGATCACTATTCTGTTTGTCACGGTGGCGCTTTTGACCAATATTCTGTCCAACAATGCCTCGGCGGCGCTGTTCATGCCGATCGCGCTTGATATGGCCGACAGGGTCGGCGCACCACCCATGGCCTTCGTTGCAGCGGTCATCTATGCGGCCAATTGCTCCTTCGTCACCCCGATTGCCTACCAGACCAACATGCTGGTCATGGGGCCGGGGCATTACAGTTTCGGTGATTTCGTGCGGGCTGGCACACCGCTTCTGATTTTGATGACGATCTCCTTCGCGCTGCTGGCGCCCTGGTATTACAATCTCTGACCCCATGCGACCGCCGCTGCTGTTTTGCCCTGCGCCAGCGGTAGATGCGTGCGTGGAGATGTCTGGTCATTACCCGGATTGTCGCGACAATGCATTCGGGCGAAGAAAACGCGCCACCGGCGCATAACGGAGACGAGAATGAGCAATCCTGACTACCTGGCCTTCACCCGCGCAATGGCGTCTGACGAGGCGCAGCCGGAAACTGCTTTTGCAGCGCTGGAGGCGCTGGCAAAGGAAATTGTCGGCGTCAAACTCTTCACCGTGATGATTGCCGATACGGCTGCCCGCGTCTCCGAACGGGTCTATTCCAACATGCCCGATGTCTATCCGGTATCGGGCACCAAGCCCTATAATGAAACCTACTGGTCGGATGTGACGCTGAAGCGTCGGGAAACCTTTGTCGCCAACACGATCGAGGCGATCGCCGAGGTCTTTTTCGATCACAAGCTGATCAACGAGCTTGGCTGCCAGTCGGTCATCAATGTCCCCGTCACTGTTGATGGCCAGGTTATCGGCACGATCAACTGCCTGCATGAAGAAGGTTTCTACACGCCGGAGCGTGTCGCCGCCGCCGAGGCGCTGAAACTGCCCGGCGCTGTCTGCGTGCTGTTGCGTGAAAAGCTGAAACAGGCCGTCGCCTGATCTTCCGGGCGCATTTTCTGACATGAAATGGGCCGCTCCGGCTATCCGGTGCGGCCCTCTTTTCGGCCCCCGTGCGTGGCCTTTTCGCATCATGCTGGCAGAGCTCAGCCGCCGCCATAGGCAAGATTTGGCAGGAACAGCACAACACCTGGTGCAAACAGCAGCAGTGCCACCAGCAGGATGATCGCCGCCATGAAAGGCAGGGCCTCGCGGACAAACTCCTCAAGTGGCGTGTCGAGCAGGCTACAGACGGTAAACATGGCGACGCCGACCGGCGGCGTCATCGAGCCGAAGGTGACGATGGTCATCATCAGGATGCCGAAGTGGACCGGGTCGACTCCGGCCTTGACCACGACCGGCACCAGAATCGGTGTCAGAAGCAGAACCAGGATCGTGCTTTCGAAGAACAAGCCGGCGATGAACAGGCCGATCAGGATGACGGCGACAATCAGGATCGGGTTCGACAGGCTTTCCAGCATGAAATGCGCCACGCTCTGCGGCACCTGCAGGAAGATGATGGCAAAACCGATCATCCCGGACATCAGGATGATCAGCATGATCAGGCCGATATCAGACATGGCGTGGCCGAAAGCGCGCTTGATCGCCTCAAAGCTCATGACACCATGGGCGAAGCGGCCAACGGCGATGGCGTAGACCACGGCAAAGGCACCGACTTCCGATGGCGTGAACAACCCGCCACGGATCGAGCCGATCAGAAGCACCGGGAACAAAAGGGCCCATTTGGCATCCCAGGCGGCCTTGCCGAAGGCGCGGGCCGTGGGCTTTTCCATGTCCTGCATCACATAGCCGCGTTTGCGGGCCACGAGCCAGGCGGTCACCATGAGGAAGACCATCATCAACAGGCCGGGGATGATGCCGGCCATGAACAGCCGTCCGATCGAGACCTGCCCGACATAGCCGTAAAGGATCAGGCCGATCGAGGGCGGAATGGTCGCGGTGATCAGCGAGGACAGCGCGATGACGGCCGAGGAATAGCCCTTGGAATAGCCATTTTCGATCATCTGCGGCCCGAGCACGCGGGCTTCCATGGCAGCATCGGCGACCGCCGAGCCGGAGACGCCGCCCATCAGCGTTGACAGGATGATGGCGACCTGTGCCAGACCGCCGGCCATCCAGCCAACGGCGACTTTCGAGAATTTGAACAGCCGGTCGGTGATGTCGCTTTCATTCATCAGATGCCCGGCCAGCACGAAGAAGGGTACGGCCAGCAGCGGAAAGCTCTGTGATACGGTGGCGATCTTCTGTACGCCGATCGAGACCGGCATGACATCGGAGGTGAGAAAGAACACGAAACCGGAAATGCCGATCGCAAAGGCGATCGGAGCGCCCAGAACCATGAGGGCGAAAAAGACGATGCCGATAAGGCCCATGGCTTAGACCTCGCTCTGTGCGGCCGCATCAAGCGCGTCGGCCGTGCTGGTACGGGAGAAGACGAGATAGCGCTTTTCCTTCAGATGCTTCCATGACTGGTAGAGATTGCCGAGCATGGACAGCGACAGCATGGCACAGCCGACAGGAACCGCTATCGTCACATAGGCATAGGAAAGGCCGCTATCGCCGAACTGGCGTTCGCGGTTGAGCATGGTGAGCTTGTAACCTTCTACCGCCAGCAGCATCAAAAAGGCGATGAACAGGGCCGTCAGCAATGTTTCCAGGATCAGCCGGTTACGGTGGGACAGCTTGCGGGCGAGATAATCAACGCCGAGATGGGCGCGTTCGCGCATGGCGCGGGCGGCGCCTAAAAAGCAGAGCCAGATGAAGAGAAGCTGGGCCAGGTCGACCGACCAGATCAGCGGATGGCCGAAAAAGCGCATCAGAGCGGCGATGAACACCAGTATGGTGATGACACCCAGCAGAATTGCGCCGACGGCAAATTCGATACGTGCGAGAAATCCAGGCATGAGAGCCCCCATGACGTGACAGGGAAAAGGCCGCGCGTTTTTGAAAACGCAAGGCGCGGCCTTCTGTTTCAGGGCATTCCGTCGGTGTGCTTACTGGCCTGCGGCAATCGCCTGCAGCTGGTCACGTAGTTCGCCATAGCCGAGTTTGTCGTAAACGCCAGCGGTGGCTTCCTTGAACGGGGTCACATCGATCTCGTTGACTTCAACGCCTTCGGAAATCAGCTGTTTTTCGATGCCGGCCAGCGCATCCTGAGTGCCGTAGGAGGCGATATCGCCCGCCTTAACGGCCTCATCGGTGAGCACGGTCTGGAGATCCGGCGGCAGGCTGTCGAACCAGCCGGCAGAAGTGATCAGGCCGGTGATCAGGTTGATATGGCCGGTCTTGGTGACGACCTTGATAACCTCGTCCAGCTTGGCGCCGACCACGGCGGGAAGCTGGGCTTCAGCACCATCGATCACGTTTGACGACAGGGCGGAATAAACCTCACCCCAGGGCAGCGGTGTCGGGGTTGCGCCCATGGCGGCGATGGTCTCGGTCCAGACCGGCGCGCCCGGCGTGCGCATGCGAATACCCTTCAGATCGGCGGGAACGGTGACTTCCTTTTCCGTCAGCAGATGGCGTTCACCCTGCCACCAGTTGAAGGAAAGCACCTGCAGGCCGGAATTGTCATGCAGCTTTTCGGCCCAGCCATTGAACTGGTCGGACATGACCACCTTGCGGATCCCTTCATAGCCCGATGCCAGGAACGGCGCGCCGAGCACACCGAACTCATTTTCGAAGACGGCAAGGCGGCCGCCATCGACAACAACGGCGACTGGTGCGCCGGCGCGGGCCTGCTCCAGAACGTCCTCATCCGGTCCGAGCTGCGAATTCGGGAACAGGCGCACTTCCAGCTTGCCGTCCGATGCCTTGGCGACATTTTCCTGGAAGGCCTCAAGCCCCTTGTAGAGCGGGTCCGACGTGGCAAGCGCCGTGTTGACGTTAAGAGTATAGTCAGCGGCAAGCGCGCTTGAGGCCATAAGCCCTGCGGCAATGCCTGCGGCGGCGAGTGCAGTCAGTTTGAAATAAGCGGTCATCCAAGTCCTCCCTTTGATGATAACGCATGAAGAGGATCAGTCCCTCTGGTCCTCGAAAAATTCCGGCTTGTCGCCGAAAATGGCCGGCAGATCGCTGAGGATCTCCCGCAAATGGCCGCGGATCGCGGTTTCCGCAGATGTCTGGTCAGACGCCTCGATGGCATCGACCACAGCTTCATGCTGGGCGGTGAGCTTGAGCATGGGAAAGCGCAAGAGCGACAGGTAGCGCACCCGGTCCATCTGCACCTTCAGCCCCTCAAGCAGCTCCCAGGCGCGCTTCTTGCCTGCGGCTTCTGCCAATGTGCGGTGAAACAGCTCATCCAGCTTGATGAAAGCGTTGGCATCATCGCGCGCAGCTTCCTTCTGCCGCACCAGTTGGGCGCGCAGTTCGGCAATCACGGCAGGGTCATGCTTGCGGGCGAGAAGCCGGACGATATCGGCCTCGATTGCCTCACGCACGAAGCGGGCATCCATCACAGCTGCCTGCGAGATGCGGCGGACGAAGGAACCGCGCTGCGGGCGGATCTCCAGCAGGCCTTCCTCCGAAAGCTTGATGAATGCCTCACGCACCGGCTGGCGGCTGACGGAAAAGCGGGCCGCAATCTCCGATTCGGAGAGCCGCGTGCCCGGCGGCAGCTCATTTCTGAGAATGAGGTCGCGCAAAATGACATGCAGCTGAGCAGCAACGGGGCCGCTGGGCTCAATCGATGCCGGAAAGGGCAAAATAGTCTCTGTCATTGCATCTTCCTCCCGATAATCATGTTGCACCATACTTCCATACTAGTCAACAGTGGCTGAGAGTGGTAGGAAACAGACGTGGCGGTGGCCGCTCTGTCGCATGTGCTGCGGGCGGGCTGTCAGGCATAATGAAAAACGAAGCAGGGAGAGTAGAATGAGGCAGACCTGGCGTTGGTTTGGCCCGGTTGACCGGGTTTCGGTCGATGACATGTTGCAGGCGGGTGTCGAAGGTGTGGTGACAGCGCTGCATCATGTGCCGACAGGCGCGGTCTGGACGCCGGCGGAAATCGCCAAACGTCAGGATGAGCTGGGGAAAATGCGCGATGGTGCTGCTTCTGGTCTGAAATGGGAGGTTGTCGAAAGCCTGCCGGTTTCGGAAGACATCAAGAAGCAGAAGGGCGACTGGCGTGCGCATATCGAAAATTACAAGATCTCGATGGCCAATCTCGCAAGCGCCGGTATTGAAGTCATCTGCTATAATTTCATGCCGGTTCTCGACTGGACCCGGACGGATCTAGCCTATCGCCTGTCTTCGGGCGCCACCTGTATGCGCTTCGACTATGCCGATTTTGCTGCTTTCGATATCCATATTCTCAAACGCGCTGGTGCAGCGGAGGATTTTCCCGACGATATTCAGGCACTTGCCGCCGAACGGTTCGCCGCCATGAGTGATGCGCGGAAGGCCGAGTTGGCAAAAAATGTCGTTTTCGGCCTGCCGGGCTCGGCTGAAAGCTTTTCGCTGGATGATGTGCGTCTGCACCTCGGTGAATATGCGAAGATGTCGCCGGATGGTCTTCGGGCAAATTTCATCGCCTTCCTTGAGGAAATCGTGCCGGTGGCCGAGGAGCTTGGCATCCGGCTTTGCTGCCATCCCGATGATCCGCCGTTCGGCCTGTTGGGCCTGCCGCGGGTGATGTCCACGGAAGCCGACTACAAGGCTTTGATGGAGGCTGTCGATATTCCGGCCAATGGCATCACGCTCTGCTCCGGTTCGCTTGGCGCCAGGCCCGATAATGATCTGCCCGGCATGATGGAGCGGCTTGGCGACCGGGTCCATTTCCTGCATCTGCGCAATGTGAAGCGCGAGACCGGCAATATTCGTGGTTCCTTCTATGAATCGGAACATCTTGGCGGCGATACCGACATGGTGGCGCTGGTGGCGGCCGCCCTTGCCGAGGAAAAGAAGCGCAAGGCAGCCGGGCGCTCCGACTGGAATATTCCCTTCCGCCCCGATCATGGTCTTGATATTCTCGATGATCAGGCGCGCCAGGCCCAGCCCGGCTATCCCGCCATCGGCCGGCTCAAGGGGTTGGCCGAACTGCGCGGCATTGTTGTGGCACTCAGTCGCTGAGCCGGGTTTTCCTTTGCTGCAGTGTGGAAACGGGCGGCGTGCTGCGCCGCCCGTCAGGCTGCTGACAAAGCCATTCAGATTGCCTGTTTGGGGTGGAATAGCCTCACCCTCCGTCGTCATCCCCGTGCTCGTCACGGGGATCCAGGCTCTTCAGGGCATTGGATTATAAGAACCTTTCGCCGCGCGGACGCGCACCGGCTGGATGCCTGTGGACCAAGCACAGGCATGACATCAGTAAAAGGGGGCGAGGCTTGTCAACAATCTGACGGGCGGTGCGCTGCGCTGCCCGTTTTGCCATTTCACTGCAACATTTGCGGGTGAGGCGGAATAGTCTCCCGCCTGTCGGAAAAGTTTCAAAAAGCTGAAATCTTTCTGTCGCGTGCCGGGTTCATAAGAGCATTGCAAACGCGTGCAATAGTCGTTGCACGCGCGTGCAAAACCGGACACCAAATGGGCAGGACCGTTATGACCATCACGAATTTCACCAAGCGATTTGCCATTGCCGCAACACTTCTCGCCGGCACCGCGCTTTCCGCTGCAGCCGAAGATCACACCATCACCGTATGGGCCGGTGGCACCGGCGACAGCGCCAACTACCGCGTCGACAACATTGAGGCGGCGGCGAAAATCCTCGAGCAGGAAGCCGCGATCCGTGGCGACGACATGACAATCACCGTCGAAAAGCAGGTCTGGTCGGGCTGGGACGATTTCCGCCAGGCTGTGACGCTGGCCGGTGAAGCAGGCAATGGCCCCAACATCATCGTCGCCGGTCATGATGACATTGCCCCCTGGGCACAGGCTGGCCTGCTGCGCCCGATCGAGGACTATGTTTATCTCGACAGCTGGCCGCTCAGCCAGATCTACGCCAACCTCTGGGATGTCGCGACCGTCAACGGCCAGGTCTGGGCCGTGCCGCAGGATGCAGAAGCCCGCGTCATGTTCTGGAATATTGCGGGGCTGAAGGCGATCGGCTGGAGCGATGATGACATCGCCGCCTTGCCGGAAAAGGTCAAGTCGGGTGAGGTCACCATGTATGATCTCGTCGATGCCGTGAAGAAGATGCAGGATGCAGGTGTTGTCGATGCTGGCAATGGCTTTGCGCCGCGTCCCTCCAACGGTCTCGATCAATGGCAGTTCTACCAGTCCTTCGGCGGCGAGATCGCCGATGAGGCAACCGGCAAGCTGGTGCTTGATACCGCCGCCATGACCAAGACCTTCCAGTTCATCACTGATGCGGTGAAGGATGGCGTCATGCCGTCGACCTATCTTGGCCTGCCCTGGGATACCTGGCATGCTTCTGTTGCCGCCGGCAAATATGGTGCCTGGATGGGCGGTTCCTGGCACTATGCACAGTGGACCCAGACCAATGGCATGACCGATTTCTTCGACAAGGTTCAGGCAACCCTGATCCCGGCCGGTGACAAGGACGGCCGCGCCAATTCGATCACCCATCCGCTGGTTTACATGCTGTCGTCGCTCGGCAGCGAGGATGATGCCGAGATTTCGGCCCAGCTGATTGAAATCGCCTCGAACCCGGAACTCAACGCCCTCCACGCCGTCAAGTCCGGCCATCTGGCTATTGGTGAGGATGAGGTCAAGGTTCCGTTTTACGCCAATGACCGCTGGCTCGCTGAGGCGTCCGCCTTCCTGCCGGATGTGAATTCGGTGCCGAACAACGTCAATGTCGGTCTCTACCAGAACGACTATTTCGCTGATCTACAGTCCGTGTGGACCGGTTCTTTGACGCCGGAACAGGCTGTCGATGAGCTGAAGACCAAGGTTCAGGCCGATTTCGGCGATGGCATCACCATCCGCTGATCGCTGATATTTTCGGGCCGGCGCGTCGACGCCGGTCCGTTCCTTCTTGAATTCTGGCAGGGCGCGATGCGATACCGAACAAGCCTGATGGGACTGGCGTTTCTGGCGCCTACACTCATCCTTCTGGCGGCTTTTTTCATTCTTCCGGTGATTTTCACCGGCTTTTTCTCCTTCACCAATATGTCGACCTCGACCGGGATCGGCCGTGGCGACTATGTGCTGACGCCAAACCTGATCCGGGATCTTAAGGGCGAGGGCGTTGATCCTGCGGCGCTTCAGGCCGTGGCATCCGAAAGCATAGTGGTGGATGCCGGCAGTGTTGCCGCTGCCAAGGCGGCCGGCATCGATGCGGCCTTTGCCGATGAAATCGGTGCCAGCCTTGCCGGCAGGAACTTTACCAGCACGCGTGATTTTCAAAATGCCCTGCGCCAGCTGAAATCCGCACCGCGGTCTCCGCGCGCGCTGAAGGAGGCGCAAAAGGCCTTCACCAGGACGGCGGTCAATGTTCGCTATGCCTCTGCCGCCGATCTGTCGGGCACGCTTGCAGCGGTCGCGCCCGATGTCGAGCCGCAGACCCGCGATCTGATCGTTAAGCGTGCCTATACCGGTTCGGTGATGACGACGGATAACTTTCGCAAGCTTGCCACCCAGCCGGAAACCTGGCGTCTGGTACTCAACACCGTGCTCTATGTCGGGCTGACGCTCGCCTTCTTCAATGTCACGCTTGGTCTGGTTCTCGCGCTTTTGATGTTCTACCTGCCGAAAAGGGTGACCGGCATTTTCAGTGCGCTCTGGCTTTTGCCGCGTATCACGCCGGTGGTGCTTTATGCGGTGCTGTGGAAGTGGTTTACCTGGGATAGCGGCTTTCTGCCGACGCTGGCCACCATCATCGGCCTGCCAAGCTTCAACTACATGACCGGCTCGATCGGCACAGCCTGGGTGATCCTGATCTGCTCAAACGGCTTTATTGGCGCCTCTTTCGGGCTGATCCTTTTCTCTGGTGCCTTGCGTGCCATTCCCGTCCAGCAGCTATGGGCCTCGGAAGTGGATGGCGCCAGCCGCATGCAGCAGATCCGCCGCATCATCCTGCCGCAGCTCAAGTGGCCGATCCTGTTCGTCACCTCCTATCAGACCCTGTCGCTGCTCTCATCTTATGATCTCATCTGGCTGACGACCAATGGCGGGCCGGGCAAATCGACCATGGTCTGGGCGCTGGAGACCTTCCAGACCGCCTTGTTCAACTATTCGGGCAATCTGCAATATGGTCTCGGTGCAGCCATGGCGCTGGTCATGGTGGTGATCGGCCTTGGTCTGTCAGTCATCTATCTCAGACTGTTCAAGTTCAACGAACTGGTCGCAAGACCAAAGATCGAGTTCTGAGGGAGGCTGCCATGACACGTAATTTTTCCATGCTGCCGGTTATCCTGATCCTTGCGCTGCTCTCCTCGCCAATCATCATCATGTACGCCTATCTGGTGATCGATACCTTTTCGAACACGCCGGCCGGTGCGCTTTTTCCCAATGAATTCACCTTATCGCACTGGCGCTTTCTGATCGATCCGTCGATTGCCGGCAATATCTGGGTGGCGACCCGTAATTCCTTCATTTTCGGCGCTTCCATGGTGCTGATCGTGCTGACGATCTCATCGACCGGCGGCTATGCGCTGTCGCGGCTCAACCTGCCGTTCCGCTCCTTCTTTCTCGGTGGTCTTTTGGTGCTGCATGCCTTTCCGGCGGTCACGCTTTTGATCGGCATCTTTCTGGTGCTGAATTTCACCGGTCTCTACAACACCATGACCGGCGTCATCCTGGTCAAGGGTGCGCTGATGCTGCCCTTCGGCGTCTGGATCATGAAGGGCTTTTACGATGCCGTGCCGTGGGAAATCGAAATGGCTGGCGTTCAGGATGGAGCCAGCCGCTTCACCGTTTGGCGGCGGCTGGTGCTGCCGCAGGTCAAGCCCGGCTTTGTCGCCCTCGGTGTCTTCGCCTTTCTCGATGGCTGGGGTGAGTTTCTGCTGCCGCGGGTGCTGGCGCCGGGCTCAGATTTCGAGGTGCTCTCGGTACTGCTCTCCAAGCTCTCCTCGTCCGAATCCATCGGCTTCGACTTCTCGCTGTTTCAGTCGGTCGGCCTTTTCTACACCCTGCCGGTGCTCGTCCTTTTCGTTCTGTTCCAGAACCGGCTCATGAATATCTTCAATGGAGGCACGAAGGGCTGATGCGTCTCGTACTCGATAATTTTACCAAGACCTTCGACGACGTCAAAGTCATCGAGAACATGAATCTGACCGTGGAGGACGGCGAGATGCTGGCGCTTCTCGGGCCATCCGGCTGCGGCAAATCGACAACGCTTTTTGCCATCTGCGGTATTCACCGGGTCAATGGCGGCCGCATTCTGTTTGGCGAAAAGGATGTCTCGAACCTTCCCTCGCAAAAACGCAATGTCGGGGTCGTGTTTCAGAATTATGCGCTTTATCCGCATATGACTGTGTTTGAAAACATCGCCTTTCCGCTTGAGGTGCAGAAGAAGGACAGGGGCGAGATCGACCGCGCCGTGCGCGCGATTGCCGAGCTGATCCATATCGAGGAACTGCTCCAGCGCCGCCCGGCGCAATTGTCTGGCGGTCAGCAGCAGCGCGTAGCGCTGGCCCGTGCCATCGTCCGCCGTCCCGACGTGTTGCTGCTTGACGAACCGCTGGCCAATCTTGACGCCAAGCTCCGCCTTGAAATGCGCTCGGAAATCCGCCGGATTCAGCTTGAAACCGGCATTACAGCCATTCTCGTCACCCATGATCAGGTTGAAGCCATGAGCATGTGCGACCGGGTGGCGATCATGAACAAGGGCGAAATCCTGCAGATCGCCAAGCCGACCGAAATGTATCGCGAGCCCGAAAGCCGCTTTGTTGCCGGCTTTCTCGGCAATCCGCCGATTGTCTTTCTCGATGGCCGTGCGGCGGAAAATGGCGGTTTCGAAATGGATGCCGGTGTGAACCTGCCGCTGCCTGAAAGATTGCGCGGGATTGAGGCCGGCAAGCGCCTGGCACTTGGCATCAGGCCGGAATTTTTCGGCAATGACGGGCATGCCCCACTTGACGGTGCGGTTCGCTTTATCGAACCGCAGGGCCGCGAAATGCTGTTTGATGTCGAAGTGGCACCGGGCGTGATGCTGCGCTCGATCCAGCCGGTACGCACCGATATTGCGATGGGGGATCAGGTCAGCTGGAAGGTGAATACCGATCATGTTCTGGTCTTCGATGATCAGGGAGCGCGCCTCTAGATGACCGCTGTCACCCCTTGCCATGTCTGGCCGGCCCGGCGATTTGCCGGCCGCCCTTCCGTCATCGCCCATCGCGGCGCTTCGGCCCATGCAACAGAGAATACGCTTGAAGCCTATGCGACGGCGGCGGATCTTGGTGCGGATATGTGGGAAATCGATGTGCACCTGACCGCCGATGGCGTGCCGGTCATCTCCCATGATGCGTCTGCCGAAGCCGTGTTCGGGATCGCCCATGTGATTGCGGAGACGGATTTTCGGACCTTGCGGCACGATGTGCCGGGCGTTCCGACATTGCGGGAAGTGGTTGATCTGGCGCGGGCGCGCGATCAGGCGCTCTATGTCGAGATCAAGGGGCCGGGTTCGGGCGTTGTGGCGATCGCAGCGCTTGAGGAATGGGGTTTTGAAGCTGCTGTCTTCGGCAGTTTCAATCACGATGAGGTTCGTGCCATGGCGGCGGTCGGAAGCCGCTATCAGATCTCGGTGCTGGTGCGCAAGGGCGAAGACCCTTTTGAGGCCCAACGCGATACCGGCGCCGGGATCATTCATCTGTGCTGGGAAAAGGCTGGCGACCGTCCGCAGGATCTGGTGACACCGGAACTGATCGCAAGAGCCGCTGGCGAAGGGATCGGCATCGTGCTCTGGCATGAGGAAAGGCCGGCGGTGCTTGAAGATCTCGTTACCCTGCCGGTGCTTGGCATCTGCTCCAACCAGCCCGAACTGATTGGCGGCTTCTCGGCCCTGCCATCGCGAAGGACGGTGGTTGTCTGCCATCGCGGGGTCAATCATCTGGCGCCGGAGAATACGAAGGCCGCCGCTGTTCTCGCCTATGATCTAGGCGCTGACATACTGGAGCTTGATGTCCGCGAGACCGCCGATGGCGCCATTGTCGTCATGCATGACAAAACGCTGGACCGGACCACGGATGCGACTGGTTTTGTGGTTGAAACCGCGCTTTCAGCACTCGAAGGGGTTGACGCGGGGCGCTGGTTCTCGCCCTTCTATGCCGGTGAGAGTATTCTAACCCTGCAGGCGGCAATTTCGCTCTGCAAGGCGCGGGGGCGGCAGATGTATATCGAGAACAAGGCGGTCCGGCCGGAAAAGCTTGTCGCGCTTGTCAGGCAGATGGACTTTCTCGATCAGTGTTTCTTCTGGTCTGCCGATATGGCGCTGATGGACGGCATGCGTGCGGTCTCGCCGGGTGTGCGGCTGAAATCCAATATTGCCCATCATGGTTCGATCGATGCGATGATTGACCGGCTGCAGCCGGTGATCGCAGAGATCCAGCTGGAAGACTGGGAGGACGAGGCCCCTCTGTGCCGGGCGCGCGGTATCACGCCGATGCTGCATTATTTCGGCGATGATCCGGTTGTTTTCGAGCGGATCGCCAAGCTCGCCCCGGAGATGATCAATCTCAACCGTGCCGACATGCTGCTCGATTGTCTGAAAAGGCTTTCATGATGGGCGAAGACAGCCAGCAGCGTTTTCGCCAGCCAACGGCGGATGATGTCGCCCGCCTTGCCGGTGTGTCGCGCTCCGCCGTTTCGCGCAGCTTTACACCGGGGGCAAGTGTTGCGCCGGCAACGCGGGAAAAGGTGCGCGAGGCGGCGGAAAAGCTCGGCTACCGCGTCAATTTCCTTGCGCGCAGCCTGTCGACGCAGCGCACCAATCTCGTTGCCATGGTTGTTTCGGATCTGGAGCATTCGCTGCGTTCGATCCTGGTTGACAAGCTGGCGCGTGGACTGGTGGCACGGGATTTCCGCCCCTTTTTGCTGCCCTGGAGTGCTGGCGACAATATCAGCCAACTGATCGATATGATGCTTCACTACAACGTCTCCGGTGCAATCGTGACCTCCGACACGCCGCCGCGCGCGATTGCCGAGGAATGTATCCGCCATGGCGTGCCGCTGGTTCTGGTGGAAAAGGCGCCGGTTGGTGGCAATATCGCCAGTGTCCGCCATGATCACACCGAGGCGGGCAGGCTCGCCGCCGACGAGCTTTACCGTTCCGGCTGCCGGAGGCTGGCCTATGCGGGGCAGCGGCGTCTTTCCTATTCGATCGGAAAGCGTCGCGATGCATTCGCGCTACGTGCAGCAGAGCTTGGCATCACGCTTACCGATCCGTTTTTCGGCGAGCGGCAGAACCATGAGGGTGGTGAAGAGGCGGCGCGGGCCTTCCTTGCCGCCATGCCCTCCGTCGATGGCATCTATTGTGCCAATGATTTCTTTGCGCTCGGCTTTCTCGACGGGTTGAAGCGTGAAGGCGGTCTTCGCCTGCCGGACGATCTTGCATTGGTTGCCTGCGACGATATTCCCGAGGCTGCATGGGCAAGCTATAACCTGACCACGGTGCGCCAAGACCCTGCCGCAGTCGCCAGTGAGGCCCTCACGTCACTCGGTCGTGCTATGGCTGAGGAGGAAACGGGCGAGACCATATTACCTGTCACACTGATCCGGCGGGCAACGACGCGCGCCCTGTAATTTCTGCAAGCCAAGAGACAATCATCCGCATGAATGACATTTCAGATTCGCAGGCGGCGCGCATCGCCGTCGCCAAGTCCATCATCGTCAAGGCAGGAGCAACCGCGCTTGGCTATTTCGAGCGGTTTCACACGCTCAGCGTCGAGCACAAGACCTCAGGTCAGGATACGGTGAGCGAAGCTGACCGCAATGTCGAAACCGAAATTCGCACGGCACTTTCGGCCGCTTTTCCCGAAGACGGGCTCTGGGGCGAGGAGCATGGCCGCCGCGATGGCGCATCAGCCTATACTTGGGTCATAGATCCGATCGATGGCACGGCGGCCTTTCTGCATGGTATGCCAAGCTGGACCGTGGTCATTGCGCTGTTGAAGGGTGGTGAAACAGTTGCAGGGCTGATCTTTGCTCCGGCGGAAGACAAGCTGTTTTTCGCGGAAGCCGGCAAGGGCGCCTTTTGCAACGATCGTCCGATCCGCATTGACAATGCCACACCGCTTGATGGCGGGCTGGTGGTGATTGGTCCCGGTGCGCCGCATTTTGCCGCGCATGTCGGCGGTATTATCACCCGGCTGATGGCGGCAGGCGGCATGTATATGCGGTTCGGCTCGGCGGCACGGTCTCTCTCCATGGTTGCGTCCGGTAATCTGCTCGGCTTTTATGAGCCCGCGCTCAGTTCGTGGGATTGCCTCGCAGGCCTGTTGCTTGTGCGTGAGGCGGGTGGGGAAACGGAAGGTTTTTCAAAGGAAAACGACTGGAGTAATCGTCAGCCTGTACTGGCGGTGACCCCGGCTGCCGCATCAGAACTGAAAGCGGTGATCGGTCCGCGCGGGGCAGTCTGAACTGACGTTGAAACACAGTGTTCAATCTTCGGTTACGGCTGCGATGTCGCGCTATCTTGCGCTGGCGATGATTTGTGCCTATCTTCCCGCTACCGGTAATGACCGGTGATGTTCTCAGGGCGGGGTGAAATTCCCCACCGGCGGTGTTTGCCTTCTGGCATCAGCCCGCGAGCGCCTGCCATCTCGGCAGGGTCAGCAGATCCGGTGTGAATCCGGAGCCGACGGTTAAAGTCCGGATGGAAGAGAACGACAGGACGGGATAGCTGCGCCTTGTTGAAATAGGGCGCGGGGGCTGCTTCTTTGAGAAACAGGAGCGGTCAAAACGTCTGTTGATGCCCTGATTGCGTCTTTTGCAAAGGACGAGTTGATGATGGGCAGTGATAAAGCTTTTCGCCAGGAATCCGGCAGTCTGCCGCAGCAGGTGCTGCTTGACGCTTTTCGTCAGGCGCTTGACCTTGCGTCCGCCTATGCTGGCGCAACCGCGCCCAACCCGCCGGTCGGCTGCGTTTTGCTGGATAGCGCCGGGCGGGTTCTGGCAAGGGGCGCCCATGAACGGGCCGGAACCGGCCATGCCGAGGCGAGAGCGCTGGCTGCGGCGCGTGCCAATGGCACATTGTCCGCGGTTCACACCGTCGTCGTCACGCTTGAGCCCTGCAATCATGTCGGGCGCACACCGGCCTGCAGCATGGCTATTCTTGCGTCCCCCGCGCGTCATGTGCTGGTGGGGGCCGCCGATCCCAATCCGCATGTTGCAGGCGGCGGCATGGCCCGGCTTCGCGCCGGAGGGCTGGATGTCCGCCAGATCGCCAGCCTTGGCGGTGCTGCGGCAGAGGCTCTGGCAAACGAGGCGGCGCGTCTGATCGCCCCCTTTGCCAAGCACAGCGTGACCGGGCGTCCCTTTGTCACCGTCAAGCAGGCATTGATGACTGATGGCAGCATGATCCCGCCTGAAGGGCAGAAGACCTTTACCAGCGCGGCGTCGCTGGATCTTGCCCATCGGCTGCGCCGGCGGGCCGATGCAATTCTCACCGGTTCAGGCACTGTGCTTGCCGATGATCCGGCGTTTACGGTGCGCCGTGTTGCCGATTTTCCTGAAAAGATGCGGTTTCTGACCATTCTCGACCGCCGAGGCCGCGTTTCGCAGGCCTATCTGGCGGCTGCCCGCGATCGCGGTTTCCAGCTTTTGCCGGCGGCAACGCTTGACGAGGCGCTTTTCAGGCTTGGCGCTGCCGGTGTTCTGGAAGTGCTGGTGGAAGCCGGACCGGCATTGACGGCGGCTGTGCTTTCGGCGGGTCTGTGGGATGAGCATGTGGTGATCACCCGGAGCGCAGGGACTGGCGCCGATGACGTGCGCATTCAGCGGCGGACCATGAATGAATTTTCGGCTGTGACCGAAAGTGCGGCCTGATCGCTGCACCTGATGAAAAGGAAGACGACCATGAACACTGTTGAACCCGCGCTTGCCGCGCTGAAGGCTGGCCGCATGGTGGTGCTTGTCGACGACGAGAACCGCGAGAACGAGGGCGATCTGGTGGTTGCGGCCGAGTTTGCCACCACCGAGGCGGTCAATTTCATGGCAACGCACGGGCGCGGGCTGATCTGCCTGGCACTGACGGCGAAAAAGATCGATCAGCTCGGTCTGAAGCCGATGGTGGAAAAGAATGATGCCCCGCATGAAACGGCGTTCACCGTGTCAATCGAGGCACGTCATGGTGTTACCACCGGCATTTCGGCACGCGAGCGGGCGCTGACGGCGCGTGTTGCCGCCGATCCGGCGTCCGGGCCGCAGGAGATCGTCTCACCCGGCCACATGTTTCCGCTGAGAGCAAAGAATGGTGGGGTTCTGGCGCGCAATGGCCATACGGAAGGGGCGGTCGATCTCGCCCGCCTCGCCGGATTGACGCCAGCCGGGGTGATCTGCGAGATCATGCGCGATGATGGCGAGATGGCGCGCCGGCCGGATCTGATCGCCTTTGCCGAAAAGCATGACCTGCCCTTGCTGACGATTGCCGAGCTTGCCGAATATCGCCAGATCCACGAAATGCTGGTGGAGGAAGTCGCCGATGCGGCGCTGCCGACCGGGCTTTCGAATACGGAATTCGTCGCCCATGCCTTCCGTGAGACCCTGAGCGGGCAGGAGCATCT
Source organism: Martelella alba (assembly GCF_006516955.1). Lineage (GTDB taxonomy): Bacteria > Pseudomonadota > Alphaproteobacteria > Rhizobiales > Rhizobiaceae > Martelella > Martelella alba. The sequence continues at coordinate 136,832 of NZ_VHLG01000002.1, read as the reverse complement.
GGTGCTGGTCAAGGGGCCGCTTGGCGATGCGCCGCTGGTACGGGTGCATTCGGAATGCCTGACGGGTGATGTGTTCGGATCGCGCCGCTGCGATTGCGGTGAGCAGCTTTCCGCCAGCATGGAGCTGATCGGCCAGAATGGCGGCGTGCTGATCTATCTGCGCGGACAGGAAGGGCGCGGCATCGGCCTTGCCAACAAGATCCGCGCCTATCACCTGCAGGAACAGGGGCTTGATACCCATGCCGCCAATCTGGCGCTTGGCCTGCCGGCCGATCAGCGCAGCTATTGGCCGGCCGCCCATATTCTGCGCCATCTCGGTATCAGCCGGGTGAAGCTTTTGACCAATAATCCCGACAAGGCCGACAGCCTTGCCGCTTTCGGGATCGCGGTGGAAAAGCGCATGCCGCTGATCATCGCCGCCAATCCGTTCAATGAAAATTATCTCGCCGCCAAGCGGTTGAAATTCGGGCATTTCCTGCCCGCCGCCGAATAGTCCCCATCGCCAGAGAATAAGGAAGAAAACCATGTCGCACCGTCTTGCCATCGTCATCAGCCACTTCAACGAGCGCGTTACCTCCGGCCTTCTGACCGGAGCTCTGGCCGAGCTTGAAGCGCGTGGCCATGCTGTTTCGAAAGACGATATCTTTAACGCTCCGGGTGCCTTTGAAATTCCGCTGGTCGCCAAGAAACTTGCGCTCAGCGGCAAATTTGCCGGCGTCGTCTGCATTGGCGCCGTCATCAAGGGCGAAACGGCCCATTTCGAATATATTTCCGATGCCGCGGCCCATGGGCTGATGCAGGCGTCGCTGGAAACCGGCGTGCCGCTCTCCTTCGGCATTCTGACGACCTATACCGCTGATCAGGCTTTCCGTCGTTCGGCCGATGATGCCCATAACAAGGGTCGCGAGGCCGCCGCCGCCGTTGTCGAGGCGTTGGAGGTGCTGGGCAAGGTTGCCGCTGCCTGATTGCGGCGCTTCAGCGGGCGGGCGGGGGCATAGGCCCGCCGCTCAGCACCTCTGATGCCTGATGCGGTGCTGGAGGTGGCCTGCGATAGTCGCGTTCGATCTCCAGCAGGCGCTGCTTGCGCCACAACCCGCCGCCATAACCGGTCAGCGACCCGTCGGCACCGATGACCCGGTGGCAGGGCACCATGAGGGCGATCTGGTTTGCACCATTGGCACGGGCGACAGCCCGTGTCGCCGCCGGATTGCCGATCAGCCGGGCAATCTCGGCATAGGAGCGGGTCTCGCCGGCGGGGATCTCGCATAGCGCATCCCAGACTGTGCGGCTGAAGGCGCTGCCTGCCTGATAAAGTGGGGTTTGAAACTGTGCCATGCGGCCGGCGAAGAAGGCGGCAAGTTCGGCTTCCGCCTGTTCTGTGATGGCGGTGCGGCCAATGCCGAGACGATCCCGCGTTGCCTGACGCAGTTTTTTCAGTTCCGCCGGAAGTGCCTTTCGCTCGGTGAATTCAAGCAGATGCAGATGGGTTTCGCTGGCGACGGCAATCATGTCGCCAAGCGGGGTGGCAATCCAGCTTGCCTTCAACACGGCCGGGCCGCGCAGCTCTGACGGTAAGCAGCCGAGAAGCCGGGCAAAAGCCGCCCGGAACGCGCTTGGCGAGTCAAAACCGGCCTCGTGCTGGGCGGTGATCATCTTACCGCCACCGGCCAGCGTCTCGAAACCTTCCCTTAAGCGTCGCTGGCGCGCCATTTCCAGGAATGTCATGCCGTAATGGCGCTTGAACGCCCGGCGGACGGTGGAAAGATCATGGCCGAGCGCTGCGATACGCGCTTCGCTCCAGCGGATATCCGGACGGGCATCAAGGGCTTTGAGCAGGGCCGCAATGGTCGGGTCCTGGCTGGCCGCTGCCTGCAGCGGATGGCACCGCTTGCAGGGGCGGAACCCGGCTTCGATACAGGCGCCGATGGTGGCGTGAAAGCTGCAGTTTTCCCGCCGGGGCTTGCGCGCCGGACAGGTGAGCCGGCAGAAAATGCCGGTGGTGGCGACGCAGACATAGGCCTGCCCGTCATAATGCGGGTCGCGGGCCAGAAGCGCCTGATAAAGTGTCTCGTGGTCAGGTAGATCAAATAGCATGGCTTTTGATAACATTCCCCGATGATCCGGTCTGTCGGAAATCGGGCGTTGATTTTAAATTCAGGCCTTGCTCAATGGAAATCCCGGCTTGGAAACAGCTTCTTTGCCTGTTCGCGCGGATGGTGGGCGCGGGGGCCGAGCTTTGGCCGCCGTGGCGCGTCATCACTCTTGGGATCGGTGATGCCGATCGCATCATCCATCGGGTGGCCGAGTTCGCTCAAGAGATGCGAACAGTCCTCGATCACTTCGGCAATCACATGCACCACGCTGCCTTCGCGCTGCAGCGGGCCGGTTACTTTCAGCAGCCTGCCGCCCATCACGATGCGGCGGTAGCGTTCATAAACCTTTTTCCAGACAACGATATTGGCGACGCCGGTTTCGTCCTCAAGCGTTAAAAACACCACGCCGGAGGCGGTGCCGGGGCGTTGCCGGGTGATCACCAGACCGGTAACGCTGACCCGGCGCTGAGGCGTTGTCGCAAGGGCGGAATGCAGTGTCAGCCCGTTAATCCGGGCGCGCAGCAGCTCCATCGGATGCGCCTTGAGGCTGAGCCGCAGCGCCACATAATCTTCCACCACCTGTTCGCCGAGATTCATCGCCGGCAGGATGACATCCGGCTCGCGGATATGTTCGCCGTCAATCGGATCGGCAAACAGCGGCAGCGGCTTTGGCGCACGGATCGCCTTGACCCGCCACAGCGCATCGCGCCGGGAGAGCCCGGCATCGGCAAAGGCATCCGCCTCGGCCAGACGTTCCAGCACGGCAGGCGCAAGGCCGGCGCGCAGCCACACATCCTCCGGGGTCTGGTAGCCGTTGCCGCGCGCCTGTTCCAGCCATTCGGCATCTTCCTTGCGAAAGCCGCGGATCTGGCGCAGCCCGAGCCGCAGGGCATGGTCGCGGTCACTGCGCCGTTCCAGCGTGCAATCCCAGGCGCTGTGATTGACAGAGACCGGACGCACCTCGACCTGATGCTCGCGGGCATCGCGGATGATCTGGGCCGGAGCGTAAAAACCCATCGGCTGGGCATTGAGCAGCGCACAGGCAAATGCTGCCGGGTAATGGCATTTGAGCCAGGCCGAGACATAGGTGAGCATGGCGAAGGCGGCGGCATGGCTTTCGGGAAAGCCGTAATCGGCAAAGCCCTCGATCTGGGCAAAGCAGCGGGCGGAAAAATCGGCGTCATAACCATTGTTGAGCATGCCGGTAATGAACTGTTCCTTGAACCCGCCAATCGTGCCCATGCGGCGGAAACTGGCGAGCGAGCGGCGCAGCCGGTCGGCATCCTCGGCGGAAAAACCGGCGGCTACCACGGCAATCATCATCGCCTGTTCCTGAAACAGCGGCACGCCGAGGGTTTTCTCCAGCACCGAACGCAAGTCGGTATTCGGATAGGTGACATCCTCCAGCTTCTGCCGGCGCCTGATATAGGGCTGGACCATGCCGCCCTGGATCGGTCCGGGACGCACGATCGCCACTTCAATCACCAGATCGTAAAAGCTGCGCGGCTTCATGCGCGGCAGAAAATTCATCTGCGCCCGGCTTTCCACCTGAAACACGCCGATGGCATCGGCGGCACAGAGCATGTCATAGGTCGCCTCATCGCCCTGCGGCACCATGTCGATGGTCAGTTCCCGCCCGTAATGCTGTTCAACAAGATCGAAGGATTTTTTCAAGCAGGCCAGCATGCCGAGGCTCAGCACATCGACCTTCAGAATGCCGAGCGCGTCGATATCATCCTTGTCCCATTCGATGATGGTCCGGTCTTCCATGGCGGCATTTTCGATCGGACAGAGCTCGTCGAGCCTCCCTCTGGTGATGACGAAGCCACCGACATGCTGCGACAGGTGCCGGGGGAAATCGATGATCTCGCCGATCAGCCTGATGGTTTGGGACAGTCGCCGGTCAGAAAGATCGAGCCCGATCTCGCGCAACCGGTTGGGATCCGCACCTTGGTTGGAAATGCCCCAGATCTGGCCGGAAAGACTTGCTGTCACGTCGTCGCTGAGCCCCATTACCTTGCCAACCTCGCGAATGGCCGAGCGTGAGCGGAAATGGATCACCGTGGCACAGAGCCCGGCGCGGTGCCGGCCATATTTCTTGTAGATGTGCTGAATGACCTCTTCACGCCGTTCATGCTCAAAATCGACGTCGATATCGGGCGGTTCGCCGCGATGTTTGGAGACAAAGCGCTCAAACACCATGGCAATCATGTCCGGACTGACATCGGTAATGCCGAGCGCATAGCACAGGATCGAATTGGCGGCCGAGCCGCGCCCCTGGCATAAAATGCCAGCCGAGCGGGCATAATCGACAATATCGCGCACGGTGAGGAAATAGGCGGGAAATTTCAGCTCCTCGACCAGCGCCAACTCCTTTTCTGCCAGGGTCCTGTAGCGGTCGGGAATGCCGCCGGGCGCGCGCCGGTGAAGCCCCTCCCAGCAAAGCCGTGTCAGCCTTTGCATCGGGCTTTCGCCATCGGCGATCTCATCGGGATATTCATAGGAGAGTTCCGACAATTCAAAGCTCACGCGGGCGGCAATTTCCACTGTGCGGCGAATGGCTGCGGGATAATCGCCATAAAGGCGGGCCATGTCGGCCGCTCCCTTCAGCCGGCGCTCGGCATTTTGCAGTGCCAGCCGGCCGATTTCGTCGATGGTGATATGGTGGCGCATGCAGGTCAGGACATCGGCGAGCTGCCTGCGGCTGGCGTGGTGCATCAGCACATCACCAACCGCGACCATCGGTGCGCCGGTTTTATGGGAAAGGGCGGCCGAGCGGGCAAACCAGGTCTGGTCGGAACCATCATAGCGCGGCGCCGCGCCAACAAAGACATGGCCGGGAAAGCGGTTCAGGAGCCGCGCAATGATATCGGTCGTCTGCGGGCCGGTATCGGGTGGCAGTGCGATCAGGATCGCGCCTTCTGCCCATGTCATCACATCCTTGAGAAAAAGTGTGCATTCGCCCTTCTCCGCCCGTTGCTTGCCAAGGCTCAAAAGCCTTGCCAGCCGCGCATAGGCCGGGCGGTCCGTCGCCAGTGCCACGAATTCGACGGCGCAATCGGAAAGCACCAGCCGACAGCCGATAATCAGCCGTGGCAGGCGCTGGACCGTGACGGGCAGGCCCGGCTGTCCAGAAAGTGGCTGACGCGAGGATGGGTCAGTGCGATGGGCCGCACGCAGGGCGATTGCCTGTTCCTGCTGCTTTTCGTGATGCTTGCGGCGGATCTCCTTCAGGGCGGAAAAGGCGCGGACCACACCGGCAAAGGAATTGCGGTCGGTGATCGCAATCGCTTCCAGCCCGAGGGCAGCAGCGCGCGCCACCAATTCTTCCGGATGCGAGGCACCGGTTAAAAAGGTGAAATTGGAGGTGACGCAAAGCTCGGCGTAATTCATGGGGCAACCTCACGCAAACTGACCCTGCACGAACCAGTTGGGTGCCTGGGGCGTGTGAAACATGAAAAGCCGAAACCCCTCTCTGGTTTCCACCCGCCAGTAATCCCTGAGGCCCGAACGCCAGTCGGGATCATCGAACCACCATTCCGGCGCAATCCGCTCCGGCCCTTCGGCGCGGGCCGTATGAAGGCCGATGCGCCGCCAGGTGAAGCGGGCTGGCGGATTGCGGCTTTGTGCGGCCTGATCGGAGAGCAGCGGCTCCGGCGTGAAAAGTGTCAGTGGGCGCGGGCGGGGGGCTGCCCACTGCCCCTCCGGCTTCGACCATGCGGCTGGCGCCATGAAGAAGCTGCGTTCGGGAATATGGCTTTCAGCCGGCTGAAAGCGCTGGATATTGTCAAGTCCGATCCGGGTGCCGAGCCGGGTGACAAGATCGTCCAGCGCTTCGCCCTTGACGGTGCCGCGCACATCAATCTGCTCGGCCGGCAGGTCTTCGACGTCAATCGCTTCCAGCCGGGCGCGTTCGATCCCGAAACCGGCATCGATCTTGTCCAGCGAGCGCTCGAACAACCGGGAAATCCGTATCGCATCGCGCATTGGCCGGGCAAGGCGCAATTCGGCAATGGTGTCCGACTGGTCAACACGTGACAGGGTGAGCACCAGCCTGCGTGCCCCGGCCTCGCGGGTCTTCAGCCTGTCGCAAAGCCGTGCCAGCAACCGCTCCAGCACGGCTGTTACATCCGCCTTGAGACCAATCGGCTCGGGCAGGTTCATCCTGACGCCGTAATGCGGCGGTTCGGCAAGCGGGGAAATGGTCTCGCCGCGTGCCCCGGTCGCCTGATCAAGCCGCTCCAGCAGTTCCATACCAAAGCGGCGGGCAAGGCTGGCACGCGGCAGCGCTGCCAGATCGGCGATGGTGTCGAGACCAAGCCGCTTCAGCGTTGTCGCCGTCTGCGGCGCAATCCCGAGGGCTGCAACGGGGAGTTTCGCAATGGCGGTAGCGGTTTCGCCTTCCGCAGCAATGCCAGGGGCAAAGCGGGCAAGCGCTGCCGCCGCCCCTCTGGTATCGGCAAGGCCCAGCCTTGCGCTCAAGCCTGCCCGGGCAAGGCGCGCCTTGAGATCACCGAGCATGGCCTCCTCTCCTCCGAAAAGATGGAGTGCACCGGTCATGTCGAGGATCAGCCCGTCGTCACCGTCGAGTCCGGCAAACGGCGTATAGCGTGTTGCCCAGCGCGCCAGCAGTGCCAGAAAGCGGGCGTCGCCATGGCGATCGGCCGGGTGGGTGATCAGATCGGGCACATAGGCGCGGGCATCGGCGAGCCCCATGCCGCGCTCGAGCCCCAGTGTTTCTGCGGCCTGGTTGAGGCAATGGAGTCGGTCATGATTGCCTTCATGAAGCGTGACCGCGAAGGCCCCTTCGATCGGGCGTCTCCTGAGGGCCCGATCGCTCGGCAGTCTCGGAAACCATATGGATACGATGCGTCTCTTCATTGAAACGGACAGTCCAGCTTCTATTTGTTCCTGTTTTGTTCTTTATAATGGACCAAAGCTGCAGAGTCGAGTCAGAGGGAGAAAAGAGCGGCCGGCAAAGCCAGCGGGTTTCCGCTGCCGGGTTGCCCATGCCCTCGGGAAAAAGGCAAAGTCCCGTTGCGTGGCCGGCTTCCGCAGCAAGCTGCAGCCGGCGACCGGGGGTGAGATCAAGCGGTCTGTCAAGTTCCAGCACGACGAGGGCAAGCGCGCCGGAGCGCAGACCTTCCTCGGCAGCGGCCAGGGTCTCCGTCTGGTCTTTCGTACGGGCAAGCAGCAGTTTTTCCGGATCGGCAAAGCGGGAAAGTGCGACCGGGTTGAGCGTGCCGGGCAGGAAACTGGCTCTGACCCACAGGCAATGGCCACCGCACGCCCCCATCAGGGCGGCGGCGAAAAAACGCGCTCCCGGTCCGTTCACATCATGGGTGCGGCCGGAACGGAGCGGAAAAAGGGTATCAAAGTCGTTCATGGCGCACATTATATCGCAACACGAACGAGAATGAAAAGGGAACAAAGCCGTGAACGCACCGCTCTCATTGTCACGCCATTCGGCCAATGTCGGTTAGGTTTGACGGATTGGCGCCGGCATGCCGGCGCCGAGCTCGCTTGCCTAAAACCGGCTGGGGTCCGATATGGTATTCTGCATGCCGGATGTGGATGGCACGGCTTTATCGGCGGCTGGAACGTCAAGGCGTGGCCTGGTGGACCGTGACTGCTCGGCGTTCTGGCGCGCTCCCGTATCGCCAAAGGGGGTGAAGCCGGTCAGCTCCGGGTCGCTCTGGTCCCGACGCCATTGAAGGGCGGCGGCGGAAAGCGATTGCGGCGATGAATGTGCGTTTCGGGTCAGACCGGTCGGCTCATTGGCGATTGGCACACGCTGTGTAAAACGATCATCTGCTAGGCGATATCCCCTTCGTCGCCGCAATTCTGTGCCTTCCCGATGAGGCTGTGCTGTCGGGTCGGGCGATTGCTGCCGGATCGGAACGGCGCGATGCCGGGTGGTGGTCGGTTGCGTGCCAGGATTAAAATTGAGACGCAAGAAACACGTAGCGACAAAGTTGTTGTTTTTCCCGAAAGCGTAGCTGGTGTCGGCCGGTCCTAATGCCGGGACGTTTGCCCAGGTCTCTGTCCGGTCGGGTGCGCAGTGGAAAGGCCCCATGAATTTTGTTCCCGCAATATGCTCGAGATAGGAGGGAAGGAAAGCAACGGTGCGGCAAAGTGCGGAGCCGATAAAGCGGCTATGTGAAGCAATACCAGCTTGAGGGTCAACGAGCATGGATAGCGCCCCGCCCGCGACAGTGCCAACCGACCAGGCCGCGAAGGCTTTCGGTGCACGGCTGTCTGCAACACATTTCCCGTTCACTCTGAGATCCCAGATCGAAACGGAGCCTGCTTCTCCCCCGGCGCTACAGCCGACCGGAAGATGCAGCGGCTTTTTATTGCCATTGATACCTTGAGCTTCCGCAGTGACGGTTCCGTAGGGATGGGTCAGATCCCCGCGGCCAAGCCATTCGCGGCGCATATGCAGGTTCTCAGAGATGAGCTTGCCATCAATGAGCTTGGCGGTCCCGCCAAAACCGATCTGATCGATCGTCATCGCGGATGCCCTGAAGTAGTCGCCAAAGGCGGTATTGCTGCCGATTTCATCATGGACATAAGCGGCCCAATCCAGCTTCAGGTTTTGATCGTCATCCTTGCGTATCTGCCCCTGAAGCTGAAGGGCGATCTTGGTCCAGCCATTCAGACCTGGAAGGATCGACGCAACCGCAGGCGCATATCCAAGCTGAACAAGGCCAAAGTTGTGATCGCGAAACAACCTCTTGGGCTTGCTTCCTATTTGGCGCAGTGCAGTCCGAAAGACACCGTTTTCTATTTCTTCTGTCATACGCTCGGCAATTGTGTTGTCAGCTGAAACGGCTGCTTCAATATCTCTGAGTGTCTGAACTGCGACTGCATTTGCGGCGTCTGTCTGTGACGCGCTGTCGGTCGAGCTGATCGACGATGTTGATGTGCTGCTGTTAATGTAGCCGGGCTGTGTGGTGACAATGTTGTCGCGCCGGCTCATAGAAACCTCCGGCGTGCCGTGTCGTGCATAAACGCTGGCCTCACGGGGTAGGTTCGCGCGCTGCAACGGCTGTCCGGCGTTCCTGCGTTGATGAATGTCGGAAGGCGGAAGTTCGGCAGGCGGCGGTTCGCCAGATGTGGTGACCTGATTGTATTCATTGGTGATGTCTCGAATTCCAATCATGCAATACTCTCCCCTCCGGACGCGCCCCTAAGGCGGCCGGTTCTTTGTTCAAACGGAGCCGGTCCCACAGGCGTTTTCAACCTGCAAGGATTAGCAACTATATGAAATTGCGCATCTTTTTCGGGAGGTGATCGCGTGCGATCATCCCTTTTAATGCGTCGGCACTGTCCATGATTGCTGATCCGTATGGCCGGTTGGCATGACCCGGCCACGGGTGCTTCTATGGTATTGAAAAGGATTACATGTTGTTTGTGGAATAGAAGATTTGCTTTTTCCTATAGCGGTAAAAAACGTGGTGCCGCAGTCAGGCGCGTTCAGCGCCTGACCGGGATCTTCTTTTCAAAATGGCGGAAAATCGCCACCAAAATGCCGGTAAGGCAGAAATAGAGGAAGGCAAGAAACAGTAGCGGTTCATAGGTGAGATAGGTTGACTGGCGGATCTGCCCGACCACTGAATAGAGATCGACGACGGTAATTGTGGCCACCAGCGGCGTCGATTTGAGCTGCACCACGGTTTCACCGGCAAGGGTGGGCAAGGCGCGCTGAATGGCGCGCGGCAGCCAGATCCGCCAGAGCATGGTGAAGCGGCCCATGCCATAGGCGCGGGCAGCTTCCAGCTCACCATGCGGCACACCTTTCAGCGCACCGCGCATCACCTCGCCCTCATAGCCGGCATAGGACAGCGTCAGCGCGAGGAGCCCATAGGGCCAGGCCTCACGCAGATAAGGCCAGAGAAACGAGTGGCGGATGCCGGGAATACCGGGAAACAGCGAGCCGAGACCGTAATAGAGCAGCCACAATTGCAGCAAAAGCGGCGTGCCACGGATCAGCGTGCAGAAGACCTGTGCCGGCCAGGCGAGAAAGCGCGGCCCGGTGACCTGAACGAGGCCGAGGGGAACAGCCAGAATGAAGCCGAAGATGGTGGAAAAGATCAACAGCAACACTGTTACCCACAGGCCCTTGACCAGAAGGCCGGCATATTGCGGCAGCCAGTCCCAGCGCATATCTACTGCCATCAGCACCAGAAGGGCGAGCGCGATCAGCATCAGGACAATGCGGTGCGGGCGCATCAGCGCGGCAAGGCGGGGAAAGGGCGGTGGTGTTTCGATCTCGGCGAGATCGGCTGTGATATCGTCGTTCTCTCCGCTCATGACTGGCTCCGTGTGAGCCCGCGCCGGGCGCGCTTTTCAAGCATTTGCAGAAGAATTGTGGAAACGAGCGTCACGGCGAGATAGAGCACGCCGGCGGCCGAGAAGAACAGGAAATATTCATGCGTCACGCCAGCGGCCTGGCGCGTGGCCAGTGTCAGTTCGGTAAAGCCAACCACGGCCAGAAGTGCTGTATCCTTGGTGGTGACGAGCCAGAGATTGGCAAGTCCCGGAATGGCATGCGGCAGCATGGCCGGCAGGGTGATCCGGCGCAGGATCATGGAAGGCGGCATGCCGTAGGCGCGTGCGGCCTCGATCTGTCCCTGCGGCACGGCCAGGATCGCGCCACGCAGAACCTCGGTGGAATAGGCCCCCTGCACCAGGCCGATGACGAGGATACCGGCCAGCATGCCAGAAATGTCAACGGAGGAAAAACCGAGCACGTCCATGAGATTGTTCAGGCTTGCTGTGCCGGCATAATAGAGCAGCACGATCAGCACCAGTTCCGGCACGGCCCGCACCACGGTGGTGTAGATTTCGAGAAGATCACGGATGATCGGTCCGCCATATAGCTTGCCGGATGAACCGGCAACGCCGATCACCTGACCCAGCAGGTAGCCGCCAGCGGCAACCTCAAGCGATGTGAGAAGTCCACGCAAAAGTGCGCCGCCCCAGCCCGGCGGCGACAAGGCAAGATTTTCCAGTCCCGTCATCTCATCCGTTTCGTCATGTCAGCCATCCCCGCAGGATTTTGCCTTTGTTCAGCCTTCTGGTGTTCCGGGCGCTTTGCATTCTACGTGTTTTGTCTGCCCGGCCTGGCGTGATTTATCTACCATGTTCAACCATACGCCAGTTTGAAGTATTCGGGCGACCTCTTTTGAAGGCCGCCCGGAACGTGATCAGTCACCGTAAATATCGAAGCTGAAATATTTCTTCGAGATCGCATCATAGGTGCCATCGGCACGCACGGCGGCAATCGCCGCGTTGAACTTGTCCTTCAGTTCGGTATCGCTCTGCCGCAGGCCGATGCCAATGCCGGGGCCGTAGATTTCCACATCGGCGGGTACGCTGCCGACGAGTTCACAGCAATCCTTGCCATTATCGCTTTCCAGGAAGGGCTGCAGTGTGACCAGATCGGCGATTTCGGCATCGATACGGCCGGAATAAAGATCCTGATTGACGTCGTCCTGGGTCTGATAGGTCTTCAGCGTGGCATCAGGGAAATGCTTCTTGGCATAGGCTTCATTGGTGGTGGAAACCTGAACGCCGAGGATCATGCCCTTCAGGGCCTCGTCAGTCGGCTCGATGCCCATCCCCTTGGCGGCAACGATGGCGCCGGGTGTGTTGTAGTATTTGTCGGAAAACGCGATTTCCTTCTCGCGTTCCGGCGTGATCGACATGGAGGACATGATCGCATCGATCTTGCCGGAGGTGAGCGCCGGGATCAGGCCGTCCCAGGAGATCGGTGTAACGACGCAATCCAGCTGGGCGGAAGCGCAGACGGCGTCCATGAAGTCGATTTCCCAACCGGTCCACTGGCCGGAGGCATCGGGAACGGTAAAGGGCGGATAGGGTTCGGCGGCAACGCCAACCTTGACGGTGTCGGCGGCGGCTGCAAGGCCTGCCGAAATGGTGATCGCGGCGGCTGTTCCGGCCAGCAATGCGATGATTTTCTTCATGATGATCCCTCTTGTTTTCAAAAGATCGCCCGTCATGGGCGTTTACTGAACCGAACTGATGAATTTCTGCAGGCGCTCCGATTTTGGCCGGTCGAACAAATCCTCGGGCGGGCCCTGTTCCTCGATCTGGCCGCCATGGACGAAGACGATCTCGCTGGCAACTTCGCGGGCAAATTTCATCTCATGGGTGACGAGCAGCATGGTGCGGCCTTCTTCAGCCAGATCACGGATGACGGTCAGCACCTCGCCGACCAGTTCCGGGTCAAGTGCAGAGGTCGGTTCGTCAAACAGCATGGCTTCCGGCTGGATCGCCAGTGCCCGGGCAATGGCGGCGCGCTGCTGCTGGCCACCGGACAGAAAGGCGGGATAGGCTTCGCGCTTCTCGTAAAGGCCGACACGTCGCAACAGTACTTCCGCTTCGGCAATCGCTTCGTCACGCTTGCGGCCAAGGACATGGACCGGCACTTCGATGACATTTTGCATCAGCGTCATATGCTGCCACAGATTGAAGCTCTGAAACACCATGGCAAGCCGGGAGCGGATGCGCTGGATCTGCTTGCGGTCCGCTGGCATCAGGCCACCATGGCCATCGGATTTGAGGGCGATTTCTTCGCCATGCACATGAACTGACCCCCTGGTTGGCCATTCCAGCATGTTGATGCAGCGTAAAAGTGTTGATTTACCGGACCCGGATCCGCCGATGATGGCAACCACCGAACCCTGTGCCGCTGAAAGCGAGATCCCTTTTAGAACCTCAAGCTGGCCAAAGGACTTGTGAAGGCCCTCGACCCGCACCGCTTCAGCGGAGGCCTGCTTCGCCTCCGTGGTCATTATCGTCATCTAAAGTCTCTCCAGCCATGGCCGGCAATTGCTGGCCTTGTCATGGTTGCCCTTCGTTCTTGTCTTGGCGCGGTTGTAAAATCATTGCGCGGGATCAATTGATACACTTGCGAAGTTGTTATGCAAGTGTATAACTACTGACACGTCACGCTTAACATTCAGGAGAATTTCGAACATGCAGTTCGGAGCGCAAACCATGGCGCTGCCCGTCAAGCGGGTTATCATGCGCAAGCCAGGCAAAAGCCTTCTTTCCGCCGATCCGGCGGTCTGGCATTACGGGGCAAGTTTCGATGCGGCCCGCGCGATCACGCAGTATGAGCGCTTCGCCGGTCTGGTGGCCGCTTCCGGCGCGGAAATCCTCTGGTACGAAGATGAGGGCGATGGTCTGGCTGATGCCATGTTCACCCATGATCCGTCGCTGGTGTCCGATCATGGTGCGATCCTGCTCAATATGGGCAAGGCATTGCGTCGCGATGAAGTGGCGGGCCATGCGCGCATTTATGAAAAGGCCGGTGTGCCGGTTCTCGGCCGTCTGAGCGGCACGGCGACGGTGGAAGGTGGCGACTGCGTCTGGGTTGATGAAAAAACGCTTGCCATCGGCCGCGGCGTGCGCAGCAATGAGGAGGGCATCGCCCAGATCCGGGCGATGCTGGCGCCCTTCGGTATTTCGGTCCTCGGTTTCGATCTGCCGCTCTGGCAGGGCGAAGAAGCCTGCCTGCATCTGATGAGCGTGATCTCGCCGCTTGCCGACAGGCTGGCCTTGGTCTATGCGCCGCTGCTGCCGGCAGCCTTCTATTTTCTGCTGAAGGAAAAGGGTTACACGCTGGTTGAAGCACCGACCGATGAGTTCATGGCGAGCAACGGGCTGAACCTCAATGTTCTGCCGACACGTCCCGGCCAGGTCATCGCGGTTGCCGGTTTCGACAAGACGAAAGCGGCCATGGAAGCGGCGGGTTGCACGGTTGAAACCTTTGAGGCCGATGCGCTCTGCATTGCCTGCGAAGGCGGGCCGACCTGCCTGACGCGCCCCATCCTCCGGGGCTGAGCGATGAACCGCAAACCCTTTCGACGGGCAACGGATGCCGAGCGCCGGGACGATCTGATCGTCGCGACGCTGGACTGCATCGCCGAAGGGGGACTGGCCAGCGCCACGGTGCGCCAGGTTGCCGAGCGCGCCGGGGTCAGCGGTGGATTGATCCGGCATTATTTTGCCAGCAAGGATCTGCTGCTGCAGGCCGCCTATCGTCGCATCATGGGGCGGATGACGGCGATTGCCTGCGATGCGGCCGAGGATGTTGTGGCACCGAAAGACAAGCTGCGCGCCTTCATCGTCGCCTCGCTGTCGCCGCCCATGATCGATGCCCGCATGCTGGGATTGTGGGCTGCCTTCATTGCCCAGGTCCGGGTGGACCCGGCCATGGAGGAGATCCATCGCCAAGCCTATGTCGAATTCCGCAGCGTCATCGAGACCATTCTGGCCGAAGCCTTTGCGGCGGAAGGCCGCAACGCCGATGCGGCGGAATGCCGGCGCCTGGCCACCCGGATCAATGCCGTTCTGGACGGCTTGTGGCTTGAGGGCTGTCTCGCCCACAGCCTTTTCAATGATGAAGAATTGAAGGAGGCCGGGATCGAATCCGTCGAGGCGATCACCGGTATCGGGCTCAAACAGGATCATGTTAGGGAGTAGATCATGCGCTATGCCGCGATTTCAAAACGCGTAGGCGGGCTTGGCTCGACCAAGTGGGCGATTCATCACAAGGCGCGTGCCCTTGCCCGTGCCGGTGAGGCCGTGATCGAACTCACCGTCGGCGAGCCGGATCTGCCGCCCGACCCCGTGCTTTATACCGCCATGGACAAGGCGCTGGCCGCCGGGCGCACCGGCTATTCCAATGGTCGCGGCGAGCAGCCCTTGCTGGACGCGCTTGCAAGGCGCTACAGCAAACGGTCCGGCCGCCCGGTGGCCCCGGACAATATCTGCTGCTTTCCCGGCACCCAGACCGCCCTTTTCGCCGTCATGCTGACGCTGGTTGAGAGCGGCGATGCGGTTCTGGTCGGTGATCCGCTCTATGCGACCTATGAAGGCATTATCTGCGCGACAGGGGCACGCATGCAGCCAGTGCGTCTTGCCGCCGACAATGGTTTTCACATGACGGCTGAGCAGCTGGAAGCGGCCATCACGCCCGATTGCCGGGCCGTTTTGCTCAATACGCCGCATAACCCCACCGGTGCCGTTCTCTCGGCTGCGGAAATTGTCGCGATCGGTGCCGTTGCCAAAAGGCATGACCTCTGGATCATCGCCGATGAGGTTTATGAGGAGCTTATTTTCGCCGGTCAGTTCGCCTCGCCGCTGGATTTTGCCGATCTGGCCGAGAGGACCGTTGTCACATCCTCGATCTCCAAATCCCACGCCGCGCCGGGTTTCCGCAGCGGCTGGTGCGTCGGGCCGGTGGAATTTTGCGACAGGTTGCTGCCGGTCGCCGAAACCATGCTGTTCGGCAACCAGCCGTTCATCGCCGATGCAACGGCTGAAGCGCTTGAGCATCCGAGTGGTGTTTCGGTGAAGCTGCGGGCGGCTTTTGCCCGTCGTGCAGCCCTGCTTGGTCGTCGCCTCTCAGGCCTGCCGGGTCTTTCCTGCTTCATGCCGGAAGCGGGTATGTTCATGGTGATTGATGTGTCTGCAACCGGGCTTGATGGTGAGGCTTTTGCCCATCAATTGCTTGATGTCGAACGCGTGGCCGTCATGCCGGGTGCTTCCTTCGGGCTGGAGGCCGATGGCTTTATCCGTGTGAGCCTGACGGTCCCGGATGAAATGCTGGAAGAGGCTGCAGACCGGATCGCACGCTTTTCCGGAACGTTTCTGGCTGATCAGCGGGCGGCGGGCTGACATGACGGTAATGACGGTTGGCGAGGCGCTGGTGCGCCTGTTGGAGAGGCGTGGCGTCGAGATTGTGTTCGGCATTCCGGGGGTTCATACGGCTGAGCTCTATCGCGGTCTTGCGCGTTCGTCGATCCGCCATGTGACACCGCGTCATGAACAGGGCGCCGGCTTCATGGCCGATGGCTATGCGCGGGTTACCGGAAAGCCTGGCGTCGCCTTTGTCATTACCGGGCCGGGGCTTTTGAACACGGTCACGGCCATGGCGCAGGCGCGGGCCGATTCCATTCCCATGCTGGTGATTTCCGGTGTCAATCATCGCGCGACGCTTGGTCGGAACATGGGGTGCCTGCATGAATTGCCGGATCAGCGGGCGATGATTGCAAGCTTTGCCCTTCATTCCGAGAGGCTGGAAAATGCCGACCTTTTGCCTGTTGTCGTGGATCGCGCCTTTGCCGTTCTGGGCTCTGGCCGGCCCGGCCCGGTGCATATCGAAATTCCGCTTGATGTGATGGTTGAACCGATCACATTGCTGCCCGAACCGGCGCCGGTCGCACCTTTGCACGCCGTCGATGCGGCAGATCTGGAACAGGCTGCTCAGCTGATGGCAAAGGCGAATGCGCCGGTCATTCTGGCAGGCGGTGGTGCAGCCTTCGCCGATGCGGCGCTTTCGGCGCTTGCCGTCCGGCTTGATGCGCCGGTGATCACCACCACCAATGGGCGGGGGCTCGCGGGGGCGACCGGGTTGGACGTTCCGGCCAGCCCCTCGCTGCCTGCTGTGCGTGAAGCCATCGCCGCCAGCGATCTTGTTATCGCCGTGGGGACCGAATTCGGTCAGACAGATTACGACATGTATGTCGATGGCGGTTTTCCCACCTTGCCGCCGCTCATTCGTGTTGACCGCAGTGCCAGCCAGCTTGCAAGTGGTCCGAAGTCTTCCGTGGCACTGGAAGGCGATGCGGCCGATCTGCTGGATGCGCTTGCAGTGCGCGTTCTGCCGGGACCTGCCGGTGCGGGCAGGGCGCGGGCGGAAAGCCTGCGCAAGGCCGCCCGCAGGGATGTGCCAGCCGCGCTTGATAGCGAGACTGCGCTTCTTTCAGCGCTCTGCGATGCAGTAGGCAGGGCCCGCTTCGTTGGCGATTCGACCCAGCTGGTCTATGCGGGCAATCTCTATTTCGCAGCCAAGGCTCCGCGTCTCTGGTTCAATGCGGCGACGGGGTTTGGTGCTCTCGGCTATGGGCCGGCTGCGGCCATCGGTGCAGCGCTTGGCGATCCTGAAATGCCGGTGATTGCCCTTGTCGGCGATGGCGGGTTACAGTTCTCGCTTGCCGAACTCGCAACGGCGGTGGACGAGAAGGTCGATGTGGTCTTTCTCGTGCATAATAATTTCGGCTATCGCGAGATCGAGACCTTTATGCTGGAGGCTGGCATTGCGCCGGTCGGCGTGAAACCCACGCCGCCGGATATGGAACATGTTGCCAGAGCATACGGGCTTGAATTTGCCCGTGTCAAAACGGCCGATGCGCTCATCAAAGCCGTTGGCGAACGCACCGGCCGCGGGGTTCATCTGGTCGAATATCAGACCGGCTGAGTGCTCGCAGCGTCATGCGCGGCAAAGGCGTCGCGGGCGACGTTGAGGCCGTTGAGCGCAGCCGGAAATCCGGCGTAGACGGCCATCTGCATCAGGATTTCGACGATCTCCTCACGGGCGATGCCGACATTCAGTGCCGCCTGGATATGGACTTTCAGCTGCGGTGCGGCCGTTCCCATGGCGGTGAGGGCAGCGACCGTTGCGATTTCGCGGTCGCGCAGCGAAAGGCCTGGCCGGCTGTAAATGTCACCAAAGGGGAATTCGAGCAGGTAGGTGGCAAAGTCGGGCGCGATATCGGCAAGCCCGTTTACCACGGCTTCACCGGCACTGCCGTCGATTGCTGCCAGAGCCCGGCGGCCGCGTTCCAGCCTGCTTTCCTGTTCACTTGTCGTCATTGGTCGTCCTTTCGCGCATGGTGGCATAGGTCTTGATCTTGTCGTCAAGCGCGTCCAGGGATTGCTGCAGGGACCGGATTTTCGCCGCCACGCTTTCGCGGTGGGCTTCAAGCAGCGCCAGCCGTTCGCCAATCGTAGCATCGCCCTTTTGCCGCCATTCAGCGTAACGCAACATCTCGCTGATGGGCATGCCGGTTTCCTTAAGCCGGTTGAGAAAGGCGATCCAGGTCAGGACGGTTTCGTCATAGTCACGATGGCCCGAGCGGTCGCGCACTGCCGGGGGAAGCAGGCCGATCTGTTCGTAATAGCGGATCGTGTGTACGGAAAGCCCGCAATGGCGGGCGAGGGCTCCAATTTTCATCGCGCTTTCATCCCTGTCGCTTGACGGCATGGAAGCTACGACTTCGAGTGCACTCGAGGTCAAGGGTATGAAATGCGAAAATTTGAAATTTCGGAGAGAACAGCAAAGGCCGGGCACCGGGATGCAGGTAGGAAAGTAAATTCGAAAGCGTGAAGGAGGTCAGTTCCGCTTTCGGGATATTGCAGCCCGATGCCCGACGGATTTGCCGGAACATACCGTCTAACCGTTTGACAGCAGGGGCGCCGGAAGCACCGCAGGGACAGGTGCTGGACGTTGCTGCCGGGACGGCACGGGACGGATACGCGCGGAGAAGCCGGTTGCCCGGCTTCTCCTGATCTTCAGCCTGCGATCAGAAATCGCGCTCGAGACGGAAATATCCGTCCCAGTTGTTCTTGCCGTTGTTCTTCAGCGTGCTGTTGTAGTCCGTGTACTGGACATTCAGCTTGGCCCACAGATTGTCGACGACCTGATATTCGAAGTAGACGCCGCCGCTCCACAGATCCGGGTCGCTGTCGAGGCCGGAAAGGGTATTGTCGGTCTTCAACTTGCTGTACTGGACCTGCGGGGTGATCGTCAGCTTGTCGGTGACATTCATGCGGTAACCACCGGCAACTGCCCATTCCGTGTAGCCGTAATAGTCGCTGCCGTCGTTGATATCCCAGGTTTCGCTGTAAGCGTTTGCGCCGGTGTTGTAGAGAGCGGCAAGCTCAAGCGAGCCGGGACCCATGGCGAAGTTGCTCATCGCACGCAGGCCGGCTTCTTCGTTATAGGTGTCGTAACCGACATCCAACTTGGCGTTGATGCCGCCCATTGCCATGCCGATACGGCCGGCAACGCCGATCTTTGCCGTGTCCGGATCCGCCGTCTTGATGCCGACCATGTCAGGTGTCAGCGCGTCAACAGCAAGACCGCCATAGAAGCCGGAGCCGATGAAGCCATAGCGGATTTCGGTCATCTTGGTGTTGCCGGAAAGACGGTCAACTTCACCCGTCAGGTCTTCATCCCAGTAGGTCTTGAAGTAACCGGCCTGGAAGCCGCCGAGGCCGACATAGGCCTGCGAAAGCTCAACATTGTCGCTGGTGCCGTCGCTGTAGGCATAGGCGTTGATCGCGATCCGGCTGGTCAGGGCGCCAAGCTCGGTGTCGGTCTTTGCCTGAATGTCCAGCTGACCCTTGGAGTAAACGTCCCAGCTGTTATTGTCCTGCGTTTCGACCTGGAAACGGACATAGCCGCCGATATCAAGGCAGGTCTCGGTGCCGGGGATGTAGAAATATCCCTTGCCGAAGGCATCGCAGGCCTCAACGTAATTATTGGTCGCCTGGGGCTCGACAGCAACGATGGCGTCGGCCGCGCGGGCGCCGGATGCAGCCGCAAGAAGGGCGGCCGAAGCGAGCAGTGCGCTTTGCAGTTTCATATATGTCTCCAATTAGCTCAGGCGGAGGAGGGGCTCCCGTCCGTCGCAAGTAAGGTGGGCGGGCAAGAATCTGATGATGCCGTCCGCCGCGGCCTATAAAGCGCCCGATCTGCGGAGAGATGCAATATTGCATGGTTTATTATCGTGGTCTGAAAGGCTCATATTTTCTCAGTGTGACATGAAAACGACACTAATATATTGAAAAATTTAATGAAATAATACTATAGGGCGATCTTAATTGTGACGCAACCTAAGAGATCAATCGATTGACTAAAATATATGTTCGATAATCGTACGAAGTCTGAATTATAATATGCATATAATGCATAGCTTATCTGTAAGATATGCAATCGCAAACATGTTGCGGACATATTGACGATGGCCAGATCGATCTGATTGCGGCTGGAGCACCGGGCGGTGACGGTTCGTCGCCTGACGTTCTAAAGCTATGATCCGGGCTAAATGAGGACGATGCCGGCTGGTCAAGCAAAAATAAGCGGCTCGACTTCTGTCGGGCCGCTTATGTCGTCCTCATTCTGGGGTGAACCGGTCGAAGGGCCGGAAAAATTAGGCCGGGTTGGCCGGTGAGGCGTCGGCGACAAGATCCGCTGCTGCGCCGCCATGCTTCTTCTTCATGTAATTGGCCCACATGCCGGTGAGGATCGGCACCAGAATTGCCGTGATCAGGCACGAGGTCGCAACCAGGGCAGTGGCCGAAGCGGCAGCCGGGGCCAGTTCTGGCACCATGGCCGCGATGATCATCGGGTTGGCGACAGCAGCGCCGGCCGTCGACGAGGCAGCAAGGCCAGCCGTGCCGTTGCCGCCGCCAATGAATTTGTCCGCCAGCATCAGCGGAATGCCGGTGATGATGATGACGATGACGCCAAGCAGAATGCCGCCAAGACCGGTTTGCAGGATGACGTGCAGGTCGATGCCATTACCAAGCGCGAAGCCGAAGAAGGGAATCAGCGTCTGCACACCCTTGCCGAAGAATTCCTTCAGATCGGGATCGAGATTGCCGAGTGCAAAGCCAATCAGGAAGGGCAGGACGGCGCCGACAAAGACATGCGGTTCGAAGCTTGCCACGCCGGCCGAGCCGAGAATGAACATCGAAACCAACGGCCCCGATTCAATCGACATCAGCACGAAGGCGCCAGCCTCTTCCTTGCTGCCATATTGCTGCATGACAGCGGCATAGAGGCCGCCATTGGTCATGTCCATGGCCGAGCAGATGGCAAGCGCCGAAAAGCCGGCGAAAAGCCCGGCCTCAACGCCGCCAATCGGCAGGAAGGTTGCCGCCACGAAGGTTGCGCCCCATGCGACGAGCGCCTTGACGATGACGAGATTGCCCGATTTGCGCAGCACCGTACCCGTTGCACGCAGGCTGATGGTTGCGCCCATGCAGAAGAACCAGACCGACAGGATTGGCACGGTTCCCGAAATGAGACCATTGGTGAATGAGCCGAAATAGGCTCCTGCTCCGGGTGCAAAGGTCTTGCACAGGGCGCCGAGCAGAAGCGGGACAAGCATGAGCCCGCCGGGGATTTTTTCGATTGTTTTCTTGATCTGCATTTTTCCGCTCCCGGAAATGGACCGTTGCGGTCCGCTATTGTTCTGCTTCGCGTTACATGCCTGTTTGGGTTGTTCCTCTATGATTGAGATCAACTGATGACGTCTGGAGCCGAAAACGTTTCAGATTTTCATTTTGTCTGTTCGCAACTGCAGCATTTTTGACGCAATTTGCGTTCCGCTCACTTCGGAAATCGCAAAGAAAAACCGCCGGAACCTGGTTCCGGCGGTCGAAATGCGTTGCATTCTGTCTTGCGTGGATCAGCGCTCGGGTTCGCCGCGCCGCATCATTTCCGGGATCGGCATCGACATGACATTATAGCCATTGTCAACGAAGTGGATTTCGCCGGTCACACCTGCCGAAAGGTCCGACAGGAGGTAGAGCGCCGAGCCGCCGACATCCTCGATCGTGGTAGACCGGCGCAGCGGCGTGTTGCGCTGCTGCCAGGCATAGACGAGGCGGGCATCACCGACGCCAGAACCGGCCAGCGTGCGCACCGGACCGGCCGAGATCGCGTTGACCCGAATACCCTGCGGGCCGTAGTCCGCCGCGAGATAGCGCATCGAAGCCTCAAGACCGGCCTTGGCGACACCCATGACGTTGTAATTCGGCACAACGCGGGTGGAGCCGCCATAGGTCAGGGTCAACATGGAGCCGCCATCCTTCATCAGCACCGCCGCACGCTTGGCGATTTCGGTGAAGGAGAAGCAGGAGATCACCATGGTTCGAACGAAGTTCTCACGTGTCGTGTTGGCGTAAAGCCCCTTCAGCTCGCTCTTGTCGGAAAAACCGATGGCGTGAACGAGGAAATCGATCGAGCCCCAGCGGGTTTTGAGCGCATCAAAGGTCTCATCGACGCTGTCGAGATTTTCGACATCGCAAGGCAGAATGAAGTCGGAACCAGCCTGGGCTGCCAGCGGCGTGACGCGTCGGCCAAGGGCTTCGCCCTGATAGGTGAAGGCAAGTTCGGCGCCCTGTTCATAAAGTGCCTTGGAAATGCCCCAGGCGATAGAATGGTCGTTGGCAACGCCCATGATCAGGCCGCGCTTGCCCTGCATAAGTCCGGTCATATGCTTATCCATTGTAGCGCTGGAAAACCAGCGTGGCGTTGGTGCCGCCGAAGCCGAAGGAATTGGAGAGAACCGTGTCGATCTTTGCGTCATCGATGCGGCTTCTGACGATCGGAACGCCCTCGAATTCTGGATCGAGCGTTTCGATATGCGCACTTTCGCCGATGAAACGTTCCTTCATCATGAGCAGCGCATAAATGCTTTCCTGTGCACCGGCTGCACCGAGAGAGTGACCGGTCAGCGATTTGGTCGACTGGACATGGGGGATCTTGTCGCCGAAGACTTCGCGTATCGCGCCGATCTCCTTGCTGTCGCCCACTTCCGTGGCGGTGCCATGGGTGTTGATATAGTCAATTTCGCCTTCGACCGTGGCGAGCGCCTGGCGCATGCAACGGATCGCACCTTCACCGGAAGGGGCGACCATGTCGTAGCCATCGGAGGTGGCGCCATAGCCGACCAGCTCGCCGTAGATCTTGGCGCCGCGGGCCTTGGCATGTTCCAGCTCTTCCAGAATGACGACACCGGCACCACCGGCAATGACAAAACCGTCACGATCCTTGTCATAGGCGCGTGAGGCCGTGGCAGGGGTTTCATTGAAATGGGTCGACATGGCGCCCATCGCATCGAACAGGTTCGACATGGTCCAGTCGAGATCTTCATGGCCACCGGCAAACATCATGTCCTGCTTGCCCCACTGGATCATCTCTGCAGCATTGCCGATGCAATGCGCCGAGGTCGAGCAGGCCGAGGAAATCGAGTAGTTCACGCCGTGGATCTTGAACCAGGTGGCAAGCGTGGCGGAAGCCGTCGAAGACATGGATTTGGGAACCGCAAAGGGACCGATCCGCTTCGGGCTGGTGTTCTTGCGGGTAATGTCTGCGGCGTCGACCAGCGTGCGTGTCGAGGGGCCGCCCGAGCCCATGATGATGCCGCAGCGCTCATTGGCCTCGTAATCGGCAGGCTCGAGGCCGGCATCGGCAATCGCCTGCTTCATGGCGACGTGATTCCAGGCGCCGCCTTGCGACAGGAAGCGCATGGCGCGGCGATCGACCATATCCGTCATGTCGATCTCGGGCTTGCCCCAGACCTGACACCGGAAACCGTGCTCGGCAAAGTCGGGTGAAAAGGAAATGCCGGATTTTGCCTCGCGCAGCGAAGCTGTTACTTGGGTCGCATCATTGCCGATAGACGACACGATGCCCAAACCTGTGACGACGACACGTCTCATTTTGATTGACCTCTCCTCATATCTCGCGTCAGGCGGGCTGCCTCAGGCAGTCTTGTCCTTGGACAGGCCGACGCGCAGGTCGCTTGCCTGATAGATCGTTTCGCCATCGGCCTTCAGCCAGCCATCGGCTGTGCCGAGAACCAGGCGGCCACGCATGACGCGTTTGAAGTCGATACCATATTCCAGAAGTTTGACCGTGGGGCGAACCATGCCCTTGAATTTCACTTCGCCGGTGGAAAGCGCCATGCCGCGACCTTCCTCACCCAGCCAGCCCAGGAAAAAGCCGGTCAGCTGCCACATGCCGTCCAGTCCCAGGCAGCCCGGCATGATCGGGTTGCCCTGGAAGTGACAGGGGAAATACCAGTCATCGGGGCTTACATCATACTGAGCGCGGATAAAGCCCTTGTCATGGGCGCCGCCGGTTTCCGAAATCTCTGTGATCCGGTGGACCATCAACATGGGTGGCAGCGGCAATTGCGCGTTGCCGGGACCGAAAAGTTCGCCCCGGGCACATTTGAGAAGATCCTCATAATCGAAACGCGACTGTCTTTTTTCCATAAAAACTCTGCTTCCCTTCGTTCGGCGAAGGTTTCTCGTTCGCTTGTACAAGATAAGGGGAAAACACGTTGCGACACTGCACGCAAGCGCTTCCTGCCCAAAATCTCAGAAACCGTCACCAGATCGGTCCACCCGACCGCATACAGGAAGCGATTGCCTGCCGCCAGAGCGAATCCGTATTCGCACCGTATTTGGCGTCTAATTTCCGCCATCGCAAGGGTGTGACTATTGAAAGCGATTCTCAATCCGGTTATATGCTGATGGTAATTGGCTTTTGTTAGCGTATAGGTTTCTTGAATTGACGAAAGTGTCGGTTGCAATTGAACATCGCCTGTCCGAGGACAGGCTCAGGGCGTGCGGGCTCCGGCCGACACGTCAACGTGTTGCGCTGGCCGATCTGCTTTTCGCCAAGGGTGACCGGCATGTGACCGTCGAGGAACTGCATGGCGAGGCCCTGGGCGCCGGGTTCCCGATTTCGCTCGCCACGGTCTACAATACGCTGCATCAGTTTACAGATGCGGGCATGATTCGCGTGCTTGCTGTCGAGGGTGCGAAAACCTATTTCGATACCAATACCTCCGATCACCATCATTTCTTCATTGAAGGTGACAATGAGGTGATCGACATTCCCAATAGCGGTCTGTCGCTGGAGCAATTGCCCAAGCCGCCGGAGGGCATGGAAATAGCCCATGTCGATATTGTTGTCCGGCTACGCCAGAAGCGTAGCTGAAGCGCTGCGTCACGATCTTGCTGACGGCAGAAATGTCTTCGTTCGTCCCATCATCCGATAAGACAGCAGGCCGAACCATTCACGGATCGCCGTGCTGGTGATGTCCGCATTGGATGACGGGCGGTCGAGGCTCAGGCCAAACCGCTCATCACCACGGGTGCGAAAATCCGTTGGCCATGGCAGAACCGCGATGCCCTGCCGCGCAAAAAGCGACATGGCGCGCGGCATGTGATAGGCTGAGGTTATCAGCAGAAGATCGCCACGGAACCCTGTTTGCCGCAGCAATTTGCCGGTAAAGGCGGCATTTTCAGCCGTATTGCGGGATGCTGGCTCTTCAAGCAGGTTGTTCTCATCAACGCCAAGAGCGGCAAACAGCCGGAGCGCGGGAGCCGTCTCGCCTTCTGTGGCGCGGCCGATGGCATTGTCGCCGCCCGAGACCACAATTTTCATCGCCGGATAGAGCCGCGACAGCCGCACCGCCTCGATATAGCGCTCGCCCGCACGGGTCAACGCATAGCCGCCGCGTGCGGCCGAAAGGCTGGTATTGATGCCGCCGCCGAGAATGATGGCGGCCGCAGGGGGCTGGTCAAGTGTCGGGCGGCTGAAGCGCCTTTCCAGCACCAGCATGGCCATGGTGCCGGCATTGGTAAATAATGTCACTGTCAGGATGAGTGCCGCGAGCCCGCCGAAAAGGCCGGACAGCACGCTGCTCCCCGCTGCAAGAGCGAGGAGTGAGAAAAGCATCAGAAGCAGGCTCATGACCAGCGGCTGAATGGCAATCCAGAACAGTTTGGAAAAGACAAACATCGCCGCCTTCTTTCGATAACGCACCTAAAGCGGCAGCGTTCAGGGTTACGCCTTCTCGAAGATGTAATCAGTATCCTGCACCAGTTTCTCGCCGGGGCGAAGCACGGCATTGGGGAAGCCCGGATGGTTGATGGCGTCGGGCCAGACCTGGGTTTCCAGGCAGAAACCGGCATAGGGGCCATAGGGCTTGTCCGCAAGGCCGGGGGCCGGGTCGCCGACATGCACACCGGCATAGAACTGCACGCCTGCCTCCGTGGTCGCAACGGAGAGGCGGATACCGGATGCGGGCGAGAAGGCTTCAACCACCTTGCGCTTGGCGACACGTTCGGCTGACAGGCAGAAATTGCTGTCATAGGGCACCTGCAGCCCGTCTGCACCAAGCTGGCCGATCGTTTTCGGTGTACGGAAATCGAATTCGGTGTCTTCGACCGGGCGCAATTCACCGGTCGGGATCAGCTTGTCGTCGGTTGGCAGGTAATGTTCCGCGGCGATCATCAGTTCATGGTTGAAAATCGTGTCTTCACCGGAAAGGTTGAAATAGGAATGGTTGCAGAGATTGGCGAGCGTCGGCCTGTCGGTCTCGGCCTCGTAGATCACCGAAAGCGTGCCATTGCCGGATAGCGCATAGCGGGCGCGGATCACCGTATTGCCGGGATAGCCGCCGCGGCCTTCCGGATCGGTGATGACGAGGGTGACATGATCCTCGGCGATCTCCTCGAATTCCCACATGCTGACGGCGGTATTGTTGAAACCGCCATGCAGATGGCTGATGCCATTCTCGTTCAGATCAAGCTGGTAACCGATGCCATCGAGGGTGAAGACGCCGTTGCCGATACGGTTGGAGCAGCGTCCGGGCGTTGCGCCGAAAAAGGGAGAATGGGCCGGATAGGGTTCAAAGGTCGGGTAACCGAGCACCAGCGGTGCATCATGGCCGTCCAGTCTGAGATCCTGGATGACAGCGCCCCAGTTGATGATCTTGGCGGTCAGTCCGCCGCCTTTGATCGTGACGCGGTAAACCGTTTCTCCCGTCTCCGTCGTTCCGAAGACTTCCTGTTCCGGCTGAGCCATGGTGCTCACTCCTCCAATGCGAATTCAAATCGATTTGTGTGGCGCGGATTGTGCGCCGGAAGCCTTCAGCCCGCAAGCGGGGCCTGACGTTCCTGACCGATTTCTTCGAGCAGATAGGGGGTGGTCTGGTAGATCTCGTTGATCCAGTTGCCAAACAGCAAATGTGCGTGCGAGCGCCAGCGGTTGAGCGGTGCACGTGTGTCATCATTACCGGGGAAATAATTGAACGGCAGGTCGATCGGCACCTCGGCGGCGACGTCGCGGAAATACTCATCCGCCAGCGATGAGGAGTCATATTCCACATGGTTGAACATGTAGAGACGATTGGCGAATTCCTCATGGGCAAGACACACGCCGACCTCATCAGATTCCATCAGGATCTCGATACTGCCGGCTTTTTCGATGTCGGTGCGGCGCACTTCGGTCCAGCGGGAGACCGGGATCTGGAAATCATCGGAGAAGCCGTTGAGATAGATCGAGGCTGGCTTCAGGTTGCGGTGGCGGAAGACGCCGAAGGCCTTCTTGTCGAGAAGATGTTTCGGCACACCATGGAAATGATAGATGGCGGCCATCGCGCCCCAGCAGATATTCATCGTCGAATGGACGTTGGTGGTGGTCCAGTCGAGGATCTGCTTCAGTTCATCCCAATAGGTGACCTCTTCAAAATCGAGAGTTTCCACCGGGGCACCGGTGATGATGAAGCCATCGAACTTGCGGTCGCTGATCTCTTCCCAGGTGTTGTAGAAGTTCAGCAGATGCTCGATCGGTGTGTTCTTGGCCTGGTGGCCGCCGATGCGCACCAGCGTCAGTTCTACCTGCAGCGGCGAAGCGCCGAGCAGCCGGGCGATCTGCAGCTCGGTCTTTATCTTGTTCGGCATGAGATTGAGAAGCGCGATCTGCAGCGGGCGGATATCCTGCCGCGCGGCAACGGTTTCCGTCTTGACCCGCACACCTTCGGCAACAAGCGTCTCATAGGCGGGCAGCGCATCGGGAATCTTGATAGGCATCGTCTTCACCATCCCAAACAAAAACCGGCCGCAGGCAGATCGCTGGCCGGTCGCAAGGGGCAAAGAAATATGACACCCGGCGGCCCTTTAGCGACTTGTTTAACGTGGCTGCAAGCCGGCCGGCCAAATCACCACAGGAAAGCGCTATTTAGCGCTGGAACTGCCGGACGTCAATCTTGTTGTCCTTGGGTGCGCAAGGCAACGGCTTTCATGTGTTCTGCTTTAGGCGAAAACCGATTGCAGTGACGGCCAGAAAAGCGGGGCATCCATGGCAAGACCAATCTGTGCCCGGGCTTCCTTCCACGGCAGGAAGAACAGGCGAAAGCGGATCGGCGGACTTCCGTCGAAAGCATGGTTTTCGAAGTGGATCCATTCGTGCTGCTGCGGGCTGCCAAGCGTGACGGAGAAGACATGACGGCGGTGGTGGTGCTTTTGACCGTCTCTGTCCCAGTGAACGGACAGATAGGATCCGTGACTTTGCCACACCGCCGCCCCGCTGAGCCCCGTTTCCTCGTAGAATTCGCGTTGGGCACCCGTCAGTGCATCTTCGCCGGGCTCCAGCGTCCCACCGGGCACCTGCATGGGCACGAACGGAAAATCGGGTTCGTCGAAGACCAGAAGTCTGTCGCCGAGCACTGCATAGATCAGAACCTTGTTCATCCGTTCACCCCAGACGGGAGGGTCGTCGAGGCGGCAAAGGCGATCCAGAGATTGAGGTCCATGTCATTCCTCCTGCAGGCTGGTCCGGTCTGCAGCAAAGACAGCGCGGTTGCCTCAGGGCAAGTGGCAATTGGCCTTGCTGCGCGAAAAATCGAGAAAGCCTCTTGACCTTCCAGTCACTGGAAGCCCCATCTTCAGATCATCTCAAGACGGGAGTATCAAATATGACTGAGAAAATGACTTTGTCCATCGATGGCATGGGCTGCAGCAAGTGCGTTGAGAAGGTCGAGAAGGCGCTCAGCGCCATCGACGGCATTTCCGGCGTCAGCGTCAACCTGGAAGGCAAGTCGGCAAGCTTTGAGCTTGCAAGCCCCGCCAGTCGTGATCAGGCGGTCGAGGCGGTGGAAGATTCGGGCTACGACGTGGTCGGCTGAGCCGTCCGCGCCGCCCGCAGAGAACCAGCCAAGGAGCGTTTTCATGGAACAGGCAGTTCAAAAGCCTGCCAGCCGCAGCAGGCTTACACTTCACCTTCCCGTATCCGGCATGACCTGCGCGTCCTGTGTCCGGAGCGTGGAACGTGTGGTCGGCAAGGTCGAGGGCGTGGAAACGGTTTCCGTCAATCTGGCGACCGAGGCCGCCGATGTCGCGCTTTCAGATCCTTCGGCGCGTGAACGCGTCGTTGCCGCGATCGAAAAGGCCGGCTACGGCGTGCCGCGTCGCGAATTCGAGATCGGCGTTTCCGGCATGCATTGCGCATCCTGTGTCAAAAGCACCGAACGGGCGCTGATGAAAGTGCCGGGCGTGATGGCCGCCAATGTCAATCTGGCGACCGAGCGGGCACAGGTCTCAGCCGTTGCCACGGTGGCACTCGATGATATCGAGGCCGCGATTGAAAAAGCCGGCTTCGAGCCGCATCGGATCGGCAATGTTCAAGATGCTGCCGCCGCACAGGATGAGGCCCGCGAGGCCGAGCGCAAGGCGCTAAAGCGTGATCTTGGCATTGCTGCCATCTTCACCCTGCCGCTTTTCGTTCTGGAAATGGGGTCGCATCTCGTTCCCGGCCTCGGCCATCAGCTGATGACCTCGGTCGGGACCTTTCCGCTGCATCTCTTCTATTTCGTGCTGGCAACCATCGTTCAGTTCGGCCCCGGCCGGCGTTTCTACGTCCATGGCATCGCCTCCTTCCGCAGGCTGTCGCCGGACATGAACGCGCTGGTGATGCTGGGCTCCAGTGCGGCCTGGCTCTATTCCACGGTGGCGACCTTTGCGCCGCAGATCTTTCCTGAAGGCTCGGCCCAGGTCTATTTCGAATCCTCCGCCGTCATCGTGACGCTGATCCTGGCTGGCAGGTTCATGGAGGCCAAGGCCAAGGGGCGCACCTCGGCGGCAATCCGCCATCTGATGGGTCTGCAGCCGAAAACCGCGCGTGTCAGACGGGGCGAAGGCGAGGTCGATCTGCCGATCGGTGAACTGAAGAAGGGTGATGTCGTCATCGTTCGTCCCGGCGAGCGGATCGCCGTTGATGGTGTCGTGGCCTCGGGTTCATCCTATGTTGACGAGGCGATGATTTCCGGCGAGCCGGTCCCCGTCGAAAAGAAGGACGGCGATGCCGTGACCGGCGGCACGATTAACAAGACCGGCAGTTTTACATTCCGCGCCACCGCTGTCGGTTCCGACACGGTTCTGGCGCGGATCGTCAAGATGGTTGAAACGGCGCAAGGGGCAAAGCTGCCGATCCAGGCCATGGTTGACCGGGTGACCGCCGTCTTCGTGCCCGCGGTGCTGACGGCCGCCTTCATCACCTTCCTGATTTGGCTATTTGTCGGTCCGTCGCCAGCACTCACCTTTGCCGTGATCAATGCGGTGGCCGTTCTGATCATCGCCTGTCCCTGTGCCATGGGGCTTGCAACGCCAACCTCGATCATGGTCGGAACCGGCCGGGCCGCAGAGATCGGCGTGCTGTTCCGCAATGGCGCAGCGCTCCAGCAATTGCGTGATACCGCGCTGGTCGCCTTCGACAAGACCGGGACACTGACCGAGGGCCGCCCCGAGGTGACCGATATTCTGCTGCGCGAAGGCGGTGACCATGATGCGCTGCTGAGGTTCGCCGCCGCGGCTGAAGCCGGGTCGGAGCACCCGCTTGCTGAAGCGATTATCGCAGCTGCCAGGCAGAAGGGGCTTGCAGTTCCGGCCGCCAGCGCGTTTGAAGCCCTGCCGGGGCAGGGGCTGACGGCGACCATTGATGGCAGCAAGGTTGCAATCGGCGCCAGGCGTTTGATGGGCTCGCTCGCTATCGATACGGCCGCGCTGGATGCCGGGGCTGAAAAGCTTTCGAAACAGGCCCGCTCGCTGATCTACGTCGCGGTTGAAGGAAGGCTTGAGGGTGTGATCGGCGTTGCCGACCCGGTCAAGCCTTCAGCCCGCGACGCCATTGCCGCCCTGCATCATGCAGGGCTGAAAACGGCGATGATTTCCGGCGACAATGAAAAGACGGTGCGTGCGATCGCGGCAGACGTCGGCATCGACACGGTTATTGCCGACGTCATGCCGGACGGCAAGGTCAAGGCGCTGGAGGCGTTGCGGACCCAATTCGGCCCCGTTGCCTTTGCCGGGGACGGCATCAATGATGCCCCGGCACTGGCCTCGGCCGATATCGGCATTGCCGTCGGTACCGGAACGGACATTGCCATTGAAACGGCGGATGTGGTGCTGATGGCGGGCGATCTCGGCGGTGTCGTTTCTGCCGTCCGCCTGTCGCGGGCAGTGATGCGCAATATCGCGCAAAACCTGTTCTGGGCCTTCGCCTATAATGTCGTGCTCATTCCGGTTGCCGCTGGCATTCTCTATCCGGTCAACGGCACGCTGCTGTCGCCAATGCTGGCCGCCGCCGCCATGGGGCTTTCCAGCGTCTTCGTCCTGACCAACGCGCTGCGGTTGAAGCGCTTCCGGAGCTGAGATAATTCGAAAGCAGGATTACCAGGCCCGGCTGACAGTTCAGCCGGGCTTGTTTGGATTTGTCTGACTTGGGGCTTGTAGTCTATTTTCTTTGCGTTAACCTTGTCGCATGCGGTCTCGGGGGCGTTTTGTGATGTTGAAAACCGCATTTCATGAAATTGACAAAAGAAAATTCCGGGAACGGAAAGAAAAGCGCCGGCCGGTTGATCCCGATCAAAAGAGCGTGGTTTAAAACGATTTATATCTGCGTCCGGTGAGACGGAAGGTCTTCATCGGTCCGGGTAGAACGGGCAGGGTGCCTGTCGCATAGGTGCCAAAAAGACCCTGTATCGGAAGTGAAGATTTGAACGTGATGAGGTCGGATTCCCAAGACCGGCTTCAGCTATCCGCCACAAGATCTAGAAGCCATTGTCGTAATGGCGTTGAAGCGCAGGAGAGAACCCATGCCGGCCATCAGCACGACCGAACTTGACCAGCTTGTTGCCCGGACCAAGGCGGCGCAACAGAAGTATGCCAATTACACCCAGGAACAGGTTGATTACATCTTCCGCTGCGCGGCCCTTGCGGCCGCAGACGCCCGCATTCCGCTCGCCCGCATGGCGGTCGAGGAAACGGGAATGGGTGTGATGGAGGACAAGGTTGTCAAGAACCACTTTGCCTCGGAATATATTTACAACAAGTACAAGGATGAGAAGACCTGCGGCGTGCTCTCGGAAGAGCCCGAATATGGCATTCTCACCCTTGCAGAACCCGTCGGGCTGATCTGCGCGATCGTGCCGACCACCAACCCGACCTCGACGGCGATCTTCAAGGCGCTGATTTCGCTGAAGACCCGCAATGGCGTGATCTTCTCGCCGCATCCGCGTGCCCGTCACTCGACCTGCCAGGCCGCCCGCGTCGTGCTTGAAGCCGCGGTGAAGGCCGGTGCGCCGAAGGACATCATCAGCTGGATCGATGAGCCGACCGTTGAGCTGTCAAACGCCCTGATGCATCACCCCGACATCAACCTGATCCTGGCCACCGGCGGTCCCGGCATGGTCAAGGCTGCCTATTCGTCGGGCAAGCCGGCGATCGGCGTCGGTGCTGGCAACACGCCGGCCGTGATCGACGAATTCGCCGATATCAAGCGCGCCGTCGCCTCGATCCTGATGTCGAAGACCTTCGACAATGGCGTGATTTGCGCCTCGGAACAGTCGGTTGTCGTCGTCGACAAGGTCTATGATGCCGTGCGTGAGCGCTTCATCAGCCATGGCGGCTACATCCTGTCGGGCAATGAAGCCGGTGCCGTACGCGACATCATCATGAAGAAGAACGGCGCGCTCAATGCCGATATCGTCGGCCAGTCGGCCGCCAAGATCGCCAAGATGGCCGGCATCGACGTTCCGCCGCGCACCAAGGTGCTGATCGCCGAAGTGGAAGATGTGAGCGACGAGGAAGTCTTCGCCCATGAAAAGCTTTCGCCGACGCTTGCCATGTACCGCGCCAAGAATTTCGAAAAGGCCTGCCAGACGGCAGCCGATCTGGTCGCCCTTGGCGGTATCGGTCACACCTCGGTGCTCTACACCGATCAGGATCTGCAGCAGGGCCGTGTCAGCACCTTCGGCGAAAAGATGAAGACCGCCCGTGTGCTGATCAACTCGCCCGCCTCGCAGGGCGGTATCGGCGACCTCTACAACTTCCGCCTGGCGCCGTCGCTGACGCTTGGCTGCGGTTCGTGGGGCGGCAACTCGATCTCGGAAAATGTCGGCCCGCAGCACCTGATCAACAAGAAAACGGTCGCCAAGAGGGCTGAAAACATGCTGTGGCACAAGCTTCCGCCGGAAATCTACTTCCGCCGTGGTGCGCTTCCCTTCGCACTGGAAGAGCTCAAGGGCAAGAAGCGTTGCCTGATCGTTACCGACCGCTTCCTGTTCGAAAACGGCTATATCAACGAAACCGTCACGGTCCTGAAGGGCCTCGGTATTGAAGTCGAAACCTTCTTCGACGTTCAGGCCGATCCGACGCTGGCTGTGGTCCGCAAGGGCTGGGAACTGGCCCGCTCGTTCGAGCCGGACATCATCCTTGCCCAGGGTGGCGGTTCGCCGATGGATGCCGCCAAGATCATGTGGGTGATGTATGAACATCCCGAAGTCGAGTTTGCCGATCTGGCACTGCGCTTCATGGATATTCGCAAGCGCATCTACAAGTTCCCCAAGCTCGGCGTGAAGGCCAAGTTCGTTGCCATCCCGACCACCTCGGGCACCGGTTCGGAAGTGACGCCATTTGCCGTTGTTACTGATGAACAGACCGGCGTGAAGTATCCGATCGCTGATTACGAGCTGACGCCGAACATGGCGATCATCGATGCCGATCTCGTCATGCATATGCCGAAGTCGCTGACCGCTTTCGGCGGTATCGATGCCGTGACGCACGCTTTGGAAGCTTATGTCTCGGTCATGGCCAATGAATATTCGGATGGCCAGGCATTGCAGGCGCTGAAGCTTCTGAAGGAATATCTGCCTTCGGCCTACAAGAATGGTGCCAGTGATCCCAAGGCCCGTGAACAGGTTCACAATGGCGCAACCCTTGCCGGTATCGCCTTTGCCAATGCCTTCCTCGGCGTCTCGCACTCGATGGCCCACAAGATCGGCGCGGAATTCCACCTCGCTCACGGTCTGGCCAATGGCCTGCTGATTGCCAATGTCATTCGCTACAATGCGGTCGATAACCCGACGAAGCAGACGGCCTTCAGCCAGTATGACCGTCCGAAGGCGCTGTGCCGCTATGCCGAGGTTGCCCGCCATCTGGGTCTCGGCGGCAAGACGGATGAACAGTCGGTCGAGAACCTGATCAACTGGGTTGAGGAATTGAAGAAGGACATCGATATTCCGGCTTCGATCCAGGCTGCTGGTGTGCCGGAAGCCGATTTCCTCGACAAGGTCGATCATGTCTCGGATCAGGCTTTTGACGATCAGTGCACGGGCAGCAATCCGCGCTACCCGCTGATCTCGGAAATCCGTCAGGTCCTGCTGGACAGCTATTATGGCCGAGCCTACCAGGAAGGCGTTGCCTATGAGGAGCCCAAGGGGGCGGAAGAAAACGGGGCTGTTGTGTCGCTGAAGGCGCGCAAGTAAAGCCGACCGCTACCTTCTAAAAGGCCATGCGCCGCGCAGCAGATATGATGCGCGGCGCATTTTCATTTGAATTGTCCCGAACGCGCGGTCCGGGCCGCTTAAGCCGGATCAGACAAAAGCGGCCGGGCGCAGCCAGCTGGTCGGCCGGCCGTAATGGCGGGCGATGCGGGTGACTGCTTCGTCAAGCGGCTCGCGATTGACGCGCATGGTGGCGCCATTGGCGTGAATCATGATTTTTTCATCTTCCATCATGCCGACATGGCCCTTCCAGAAGACGAGGTCGCCGCGTTTCAGTGCCTTGCGGGTCAATGGCTCGCCATCCATCAGTTCCTGCATGTCGCTGTCGCGCGGCACCGTGTAGCCGGCCAGCATCATCGACAGCTGTACCAGGCCGGAACAGTCGATGCCAAGGCCTGAGCGTCCGCCCCAAAGATAAGGCGTTTCAATCAGCCGGATTGCGGTTTTTACCGGGTCAGGCTCGATCACGGTATCGACCGGATGGCAATGATCGGCAAAGACGGCAGTGCCATCCGAACAGGTCAGATAGCGGGCGCCGCGTGTTTCCGTCTCTCCGGTGAAGACGAGGCGGCAGCCCATCGACAGTGCGCTGACCGGGCCGGTGCGCAGATCGGCTTCCGGGTAGAGGAAGCTGCGCGGGGCGCTGACAATATGCGTCACGGCCGGCTCGCGCAGCGAAAGCATGGTCGCGGGCAGATAGCCGACATAGGAATCGAAGCGGGCCTGCACCCAGGCCCAGCCTTCATTCTGCTCAAAGACATCCACCGTTTCGCCAAGCAGAAGCTGTGTATCGATCCCGGCATTGGCTCTGGGTTCGGGACGCAATGGCGCGACAGGCACGATCACCTGTGCCTTTTCCGGCGATACGAAGCGTTGAGCCCTGATCAACCCCGACAATCTGCTGTCGGCAAGGTCGTTACGAAAGGCATGCAGGCGCCGGTCAAGTTCCATGAATTGAGCACTCCGGGATCCGATTATTGTCCGCAGAACCTAGGCCTGCGGCAGGTGAGGATGGGGTCGACATGTTTTTTTCGAAATCCGTGCACCGTTCTGGTTGCATCAAAATTTGTCCGTCAACTCAGGTTATTGGCATCCATGCGTCTTTTCCGTCTGGCATGATCCTGCGACAGTGCGGCAAGGTCGACTGGATGTGATTCTATGCTTATCACGAGAAAAACACGCTTTGGGGAGAAAATAGATTGGCTGTCATCAGACGTAACTTTGGAATTGCGGCCTGTGCCTTGGGATGCCTGCTAACGGCTGTTTCCGGCTGCGCAAGCTCCCGCGGGTATCGGGTTTCGTCCCCGGTGGCTGGCCCGGTCGATGAAATTGCCATGATGTCGCCTTCACAACTGGCGCAGATCAGTCCGCGTCTGGTCAAGAATTATCAGGTGTCGCCGGGCAATCTGGCCAGTGGTATTGCCTATGCCGAATATCTTAAGGCGACCGGGCAGTATCAACAGGCCGAAACCGTTATGCAGGATGTGGTAAAGCGCAATCCGCGATCGGTTGCTGCGCAGGTCTATCTATCGCAAGCCCAGGCCGCCTTGGGCCACTATCCCGATGCATTGCGCAGTGCACGCAACGCCATCAGGCTTGATTCGGGTGAATGGCGTGGTTTCAATCAGGAAGGCCTCGTGCTGGATCAGCTCGGCCAGCCGCTTGATGCGCGGATGCGTTATCGTCAGGCGCTTGAACTGTCCCCCGGCAACCCGGTGGTTCTAACCGATATGGCCACGTCCTACGTGCTGACGCATGATCTCGATACGGCAGAAGATTATCTGCGCCAGGCTGTTTCCCGGCCCGACGCCCAGCCGGAGGTGCGAAGCGATCTGGCAATCGTCGTTGCGCTGAAGGGCGATCGCTCCGAGGCCGAGCGGATTGCAACCACCGGCGTTTCGGCCGATCAGGCGCGGCGCAATCTTGCAGCCCTCGCCGCCGCCATGGCACCGGGCGGTGCCTGGCAGCAATATGCCGCGGACAGTTAGCAGTTCCGGCATTTGCTCTGTTCGGGGTGGCGTGTGGTGGTCAGGCCAGTCATGCGCCGAAAGCAACTAAGCGAAGTTTACCGGCTGATTTCGGCAGGTCGGACGCTCATCTCGTCACGTTATGCGTGAATGAGGGCTTTGGTTGAACTCAGTGAGCCCGCAGATAAGTCAAACCGCAGCCAACAAGAGCCAGACCCAGAAAAAAGACCGGGAGGCGCAGTAACCGCCAGCAGCTCTGCCATTTTCGAGGGGGCGCGGAAAGGGCACTCTCTGTGGCGCAGGGGGCGTTTGGAGACAGGGGGCGGCCAGCCAGCGCCGCCAGCCTCTGATCCGGGGAGAGCAGGGCCATGATCCGGGTCAGATCGTTCCCTTCGGCATGTTCGAGCGCGGCGAATAATACGGTATCGCGCAGGCCGGCGTTCTGCTGAACCAAATCGTCCTCCGCGATCGCTTTCAGCAGTGATGATCTACCCGCAGATGGGGTCGCCATTATGGTGTTGGCAAGCAGGGCCTTCCTGCGCCAGAATGACGCCGTCCTCAACTGCGCCACCAGGGCTTCGGGATCTTCGGTGGAAATCGCCGGATCGGCGGCTTTCGCGCCGCTTCGATGGCTGTGCCTGATGTGGCGCCATTTGCGTGCCTCGGACCTTGTTTCAGGGCACGTTGGGCTAAGCTGGCCAGGATCCTGTTCCACGGTGGTGCGGTTGTTTGTCATCAGGTCATCACAGGATAGCGGAACGATTTGATGGAGCGATACCAGTCGATATCTGACTTCAGGCTGATTATATGGTGGCAACCTAAGCAAGATTTAATCAATTGGCCACATCATCTTTGACGTGAAATCTGTCAAAAATAGGTTTGGTCATTTTCCGTCGGCTATATAATCGGACTATATTAGTCTCTACGGCGGGCCCTGTGCTTTCGGGGCGGGCGATTGACAGCGCGGTTGTTCGAAATTGACCGCGCAGGCTCAGGGCATCGTGCTGCTGATCGCGCGAAGGTGGTCCGATATTTGCAGAAAAGATCCCAATTTTGATCGAATATCGATCAATTATTGGCCGATGTCGCCCTATTCATCGTCAAAGCCGCCGGCTTTTGATTCGTCTTCGGCAACAGGGATGGCGTAGGAGCCCTTGAGCCAGCGAGACAGGTCGAGATCGCGGCAGCGCTCGGAGCAGAAGGGGTAGCTCTCACGTACAGAGGGGCGGCCGCATTCAGGGCAGGGACGCGGTTTGCGAAGGGGTTCAATCGAGGCTTTCTGGGTCATGAATTATCTTCCATCCATCCCGCTGTGCAATCGAAGCCGCGACCGGCAAGCAGGTTTGCAGTCTCGTAAAGCGGCAGACCGACCACGGCGGAATAGGAGCCGAGGATACGGGTCACGAAGGTCGCCGCCAAGCCCTGAATGGCGTAGGCGCCCGCCTTGCCCTTCCAGTCTCCGCTCCTGATATAGGCATCATATTCATGCGGTGAAAGAGGCTTGAAGCTCACACGGCTTTCGACGATCCTGAGCGAGGGGGGCTCGCCGCCGATCACCGCGACCGCAAGCCCGGTATAGACGCGGTGCGTGCGGCCGGAAAGCAGGGACAGGCAATGGCGCGCTTCTGCCTCTGTTTCGGCCTTCGGCAATATCCGCCGGCCGACGGCAACCACGGTATCGGCAGAAAGAACCAGCGTGCCCGCTTCCTCGCCGGCCGGATCGATCATCGCACGGACGGCTTCTGCCTTGCCACAGGCCAGCCGTCCGGCCAGTGCGCGCGGCGTTTCACCGGCAAGCGGCGTTTCGTCGATATCGGCGGGAATGATCCGGTCCGGCGAAATGCCAGCCTGTCTGAGCAGGTCAACGCGGCGCGGAGAGGCGGAGGCCAGTATCAGTCGGTGCGCGGCCACAAATACACCTGTCTTTCTGCCTGCGGGGATTGAGGGGCGCGGCGGAGCGCCACCCGAGTTACTTGAAACGATAGGTGATGCGGCCCTTGGTCAGGTCGTAGGGGGTCATCTCCACCAGAACCTTGTCGCCGGCGAGAACGCGGATACGGTTCTTGCGCATGCGACCGGCCGTATGGGCGATGATTTCATGTTCGTTTTCCAGCTTCACCCGGAAGGTCGCATTCGGCAGCAGCTCGACCACGACGCCGGGGAACTCCAGGACTTCTTCTTTAGCCATCTAGTCTTTGTCTTTCTTTTCCGGGATCAAGGCGCCTTTGCCGATCCCTCTTCGATTTGCGGCGGAAACTACACGTTCCCGTCAGATTTGTGAACCTTGTTTCATGGCGATCAGGCCGCTTTTACGCGCAGTTTGCAGGGCTATGCGCGAAATGCGGGCAAAAAACGATTGCGCTGCCGATCGTGAACGTTAGCGCCTATTTAGTGGAATGCGCGCCGCGCGGCAAGGGGGCGCTCAACCGCGCCAATAGAGCACGCAAACCAGCGTGAAAAGCCGCCTTGCCGTGTTGAAATCGATCTCGATCTTGCCCTTCAATCGGTCCTGCAATGTTTGCGAGCCTTCATTGTGGACACCGCGACGGCCCATGTCGATGGCCTCGATCTTCGCGGTCGAGGCAGTTTTGATCGCTTCGTAATAGCTTTCACAGATCATGAAATAGTCCTTCACGATCCGGCGGAACGGCGTCAGCGACAGGATATGGGTGGCAACAGGATCGCCGTTTTCAAGCCTGATGTCGAAGACCAGCTTGTTCTCTGCCAGCGAGAGGGTCAGCTTGTATGGACCGCCATCATGGCCGAGCGGATGGAAGCTGTTTTCCTCCAGCAGGTCAAAAATGGCGACCGCCCGTTCGTGTTCGACATCGGGCGAGGCGCGGCCGATGCTCTCATCGAGCACAACATCGCTCAGCCTGAAGTCGCCTGCCATGGCTTCATTCTCCGCGGTTAAGCCTGATGGCGACCGATCGTGCATGGGCGCCGAGACCTTCGCATTCTGCAAGCTTTATAGCCGGTGGCGCAAGCGCTGCGAGCTGATCTGGCCCCAGACGAAGGATTGAGGTGCGTTTGACGAAGTCGAGCACGGAGAGGCCCGAGGAAAAACGCGCCGAACGCGCGGTCGGCAGAACGTGGTTCGAACCGCCGACATAATCGCCGATCG
Source organism: Martelella alba (assembly GCF_006516955.1). Lineage (GTDB taxonomy): Bacteria > Pseudomonadota > Alphaproteobacteria > Rhizobiales > Rhizobiaceae > Martelella > Martelella alba. The sequence goes on along the minus strand of NZ_VHLG01000002.1, from coordinate 97,396 downwards.
CTTCCGGCGTGAAGTGGCCAGCGAAAATGGCACCGGCATTGCGCACCTTGGGGATCAGGCTGTCGGGATCATCAACGGCAAGTTCCAGATGTTCCGGTGCGATGCGGTTGGCAAGCGGCATGGCGGCATCAAGATCGGTAACGGTGATAATGGCGCCGTAATCATGCCAGCTGGCACCGGCGATCTCGCCGCGTGGCAGCGTCTTGAGCTGGCGTTCAACGGCAGTTGCAACTGCCTCGCCAAGGCTGCGGTCGGTGGTGATCAGGATCGACTGGGCGGCGGTATCGTGCTCGGCCTGGGCCAGAAGGTCAGCGGCGATCCAGTCTGGATTGTTCTCGCCATCGGCAATGATCAGCACTTCCGAGGGACCGGCGATCATATCGATACCCACCGTGCCGAACACGGCACGCTTTGCCGCTGCGACATAGGCATTGCCGGGCCCGACAATCTTGGAAACAGGCCTGATCGTTTCGGTGCCGTAGGCGAGCGCACCGACAGCCTGAGCGCCGCCAATGCGATAGATTTCGCTGATACCGGCAATGCGGGCGGCGGCAAGAACGGCGGGGTTGACTGCACCCTTCATCGCCGGAACGACCATGACGATGCGCTCGACACCGGCAACCTTTGCCGGTACGGCGTTCATCAGCACCGAGCTTGGATAGCTGGCCGTGCCGCCCGGCACATAAAGCCCGACAGCCTCGACAGCGGTCCAGCGGCTGCCGAGCTGAACGCCGATCTCATCCTCATAGAGATCGTCCTTCGGCATCTGGCGGGCATGGTGGCTGCGGATGCGGGCCTCGGCGATGGTGAGCGCCTCAATCACCTTCGGGTCGACTGCAGCGATGGCGGCGTCGACTTCGTCGGCGGAAATCGCCATCGGTGTGACGGCAAAATCAACGCTGTCGAAGCGTGCGGAATAGGCCGCAAGCGCTGCATCGCCATTCTCGCGCACATCCTTCAGGATGGCATCGACGGTGTCGCTGACATCCTTCGATACTTCGCGCTTCATTGAAAGCAGCGTTTTGAACTCGTCTTCGAAACCGGCATCCGCCGCGTCGAGCCACTTTACCACGTCAGTCCCCTTGCCTTGAATGATCCATTGCCGGTGGCCGCTCAGCCCCTGTGACGGGGCGTTGCGCGCGCCTCCCAGCTGCCGGAAATATCGCTCAGCGCGACTTCGATCACCTCGACATCGAGCATGATCTCGCCGCCGCCGGAAAGCGACAGAATAATCGATCCGTCCGGCCCCTCGCCATTCTTTTCGAACTGGATGGCAAGCAGGTTGGACACTTTATCCGTTGCCCCGCGGATGATGCCGACAGAGCGGACCGCCTGTACCCGCTTGAAGATGAGACTGGTGCGCCGCCGTTCGGGCTTGCGGAAGAAAGACCGCTTCTTCTCCCAGACGAAACGGTTGGCGCGCAGTTCAAACAGCCCCGATTCTTGCGAGAAGCGTGCGTCTTTCGTCAGGAAGACGGCATCCTGCATGTAGGCCGACAGGATGGCGAGGTCTTCTTCATCCAGCGCCATCAGTTTCAGGAGATCGGCAGACATGGTTGGGCTCCGGCGGGTTGGTTCGGTTCACTCCCGAGATAAGCCGCATTGGCTGCTTTCGCAACCACTTGAAGCCGGCCTTTGCCCGCCTTTCACCCGAAATCGGCTTCAGTCGCTGATGCGTTCGACGATTGCGCCGCACTGGGTCAGCTTTTCTTCCAGCCGTTCGAAGCCGCGATCGAGGTGGTAGACCCGGCCGACCGTGGTTTCGCCCTTGGCGGCAAGCCCGGCGATCACCAGCGAGACGGAGGCGCGCAGATCGGTCGCCATGACAGGGGCGCCATGCAGTTCGGGCGTGCCGGTGATCGTCGCCGTCTGGCCGGACAGGGCGATCCTGGAGCCCAGGCGCGCCAGTTCCTGCACGTGCATGAAGCGGTTTTCAAAGATCGTTTCGGTGATGTGGGAAACGCCATTGGCACGGGTCATCAGCGCCATGAACTGGGCCTGAAGGTCGGTCGGGAAATCGGGATAGGGTTTCGTGACAATATCGACGGGGCGGATATCCGTGCCCGAGGCGACGATGCGGATGCCGTCCTCAAGCGCTGTGACCTGTGCCCCGGATGCGGCAATCGCTTCGATGGCCGTCGGCAACAGCGCCGTGCTGGTGTTTTTCAGCGTTACATCGCCACCGGTCATGGCAACGGCGATTGCGTAGGTGCCGGTCTCGATACGATCGGGAAGCACGCTGTGGCGGGCGCCCGACAGCACCTTGACGCCTTCAATCGTGATCGTGCCGGTCCCGGCGCCTTCGATTTTCGCACCCATGGCCTTCAGGCAATTGGCGAGATCGACCACCTCCGGCTCGCGGGCTGCATTTTCCAAAACGGTCGTGCCATTGGCCAGCGTTGCCGCCATCATTAGCGTATGGGTCGCGCCAACGGAAACCTTGGGGAAGACATAGCGGGCGCCGATCAGGCCGCCCTTGGGCGCCTTTGCCTCGACATAGCCGGATTCAATTTCAATCTCGGCGCCGAGCGCGCGCAGGCCATCAATGAAGAGATCGACGGGACGCGTACCGATGGCGCAGCCGCCCGGCAGCGAAACCCGGGCAACGCCTTCACGCGCCAGAAGCGGGCCGATGACCCAGAAGGATGCGCGCATCTTGCGCACGAGATCATAAGAGGCGGTGGTGTCGACAATGGTGCGGCAGGTGAAATGGATGGTGCGCGAATAGCCCTCTTCCTGGCGTTCGCGGCGGCCATTGACGGAAATGTCGACCCCGTGATTGCCGAGAATGCGCATTAGCAACTCGACATCGGCCAGATGCGGCACATTTTCGAGCGTTAGCGTATCGCTGGTCAGAAGCGAGGCGATCATCAAAGGCAGGGCCGCATTCTTGGCGCCGGAAATCGGAATAATGCCGTTAAGCTGGTTGCCGCCGATGATTTTGATCTTGTCCATTGGGTAATCCCGGGTCGCCCCGCCTCTAGAATGCTTGCGACGCTAAGCGCCAGTTGTCCGCCTGATATGATCGATCACGCTGCTTGACAAGCAATAGCGTGGGCGAAGTCACAACAGGTCAGTGTGGCCATCCCATGGCCGGGAGGACAAAATGCCACGTCAGAGTTTATAAAGTCTTTGCAAACCATAAAAACGAGGCCAGCCTTTCGCAGGGGAAGCTGGATGGGGACGCCTGTCGCTGATCACTTGATGTCCGGATCGCGCGCTGCGGGGATGCCGCCTTCCGATTCGGCCTCGCCTGCACGGCGCGCGCGCGCCTGCTGCTTGCGGCGTTTCAGGTTTTCCTTCAGCTTCGCAGCCTCGCGCGCCTTGCGCTGCTCAGTCGGCGAAAGTGCCTTGTCTGCCTTGTCTTTGCTGGTGGTCATCCGTTCTGTTTCCGTCCGTGTCGCCGCAGGGTTATTCACAAAAACTGCTGCATGCGTCAAAAAGAATTCGAAATAGCGTCTTGCACTTGTGCGCCAGCTATGGCAATAGGCCGCTTGCCTGCAGCGACGACATGTTGTCTGCGGCTTCCGGCGACGGAAGGGCTGCTATAGCTCAGGGGTAGAGCACTCCCTTGGTAAGGGAGAGGCCGAGAGTTCAAATCTCTCTAGCAGCACCAGTTATCCTCCTGAAAATAAACGAATTTTCCGACATTCGGCTCCCTGCTTCCCGGTAGGTGAAAGCAGAGAAAACGGTGATTTCCCGTCTCAATCCGGGGAAAATCCGGGAAGTGCGTTATCTTGCCGTTCTGGTGTAGAAAAGCAAATCGCCGCCCCGATAGCCCTCGCAAGCGGCGCCAATAGCATGGCAAACCAAACCTGTTTTGCAGCTAAACAGGATCAGACAGCGAATTCCGGCACGATCCTAAATGCTGCAAGGCATGCCCGCGAATTCATTTTCGGGGGTGCTTGATGTCGCAGAGCTTTGTTCCTCGGCTGCGCTGCTGCGCAGTTTTCTTGTTGCGTTTGGTCCAGTGACGCATTGTGGCAAAAGCGCTTTCGATAGGGTTTGATGTCCTGATGCTCTGCCAGTGTTGGGCAGGCAAGTCGGAGAAGGTCAGCAATTCCTCGTGGCCTTTGATGAGGCATTTGCTGGCAATCTTCGAGGGGCGTAAAATTATAGACAATCGCGCGATTTTCGCCTTGAATAAGTATCTCTAGGTTGCGGCCGGGGGCTTCTGTCATGCCGGCCTCTGTTGGAGGCGTAATGCAGGGTGATGCCGAGCATGCAAATCGGAGGGGCATGGCTTATTTCGCACATTCGTCAAAGGACCAAGGCAAGACGGACTGGCAATTGCTTCTGGATCACTTGCAGGCTACGGCCGGTCTGGCAGGCGAGCGTGGCGCGCCTCTCGGACTTGAGCGGGCTGCCTTTGTTGCCGGGCTGGTCCATGACCTTGGCAAATACAATACACGTTTTCAGCGCCGGATAGCGGGTGACAATCTTGCGGTTGATCATGCAACGGCGGGCGGCAAGGTTCTCTGTGCGGAGATGACCGACAGTGACAAAGCCATGGCGGAGGTGATCGCCTATGCCATTCTGGGTCACCATGCCGGTCTGCCGGATCGCAGGAATGAAACCAATGCCTGTCTCGACTGGCGCATTGAAAACTGTCCCGAAATCAATCCCGACTGGCGTGCTGAACTGGGAGAACTGCCGAAGGATCTGGCGCCGCTCGAACTCATCGGACGTTTTCCGCGAGACGACAGGCAGAAACATGCTTTTGCATGGTCGGTGATGGGGAGGATGATCTTTTCCTGCCTGGTGGATGCCGACTTTCGCGATACCGAGGCCTATTATGCGGGGCTGGACGGTGGGCAAGTTGACCGGCAATGGCCTGAACTTCGGAGATTGTTGCCGACGCTTTCGGCGCGCTATGAGACCCATATGGCGGGGTTTTCCCGTGATGGCGATCTGAACGTGCTGCGGGGGGAGATTCTCGACCATGTGCGCGGCAAGGCTGACGAAAAGCCCGGCCTGTTCACGCTCACCGTGCCGACCGGCGGCGGCAAGACGCTGGCCTCGCTTGGCTTCGCGCTCGACCATGCCAAAGCCCATGGCCACCGCCGCATCATCTATGCCATCCCGTTCACCTCGATCATCGAGCAGACGGCGGCGATTTTTCGCGATGTGCTTGAGCGGGAGGGTGAGCAGATCATTCTCGAACACCATTCCTCCATTGATGAGCAGGCGCGCAAGGGTCGCGAGCCTGCTCAGCAGCGTGACAAGCTGAAGCTGGCCATGGAGGACTGGGCCGCTCCCATTGTCGTCACCACCAATGTGCAATTGTTCGAAAGCCTGTTTGCCGCACGCACGTCGAAGGCACGCAAGCTGCACAATATTGCCGGCTCGATCATCATTCTTGATGAGGCGCAGACGCTGCCCCGTCAATATCTTCTGCCGGTCATGCGGATGCTTCAGGCGCTGGCCGACCAATATGGCTGCACGATCATCCTGTGCACGGCGACACAACCGGCGCTCGGGCGGCGTGAGGGTTTCGATGGTCTGAGGCTTGACGAGACGCGCGAACTGGCCCCCGATCCGCGCGGCCTGGCCGCACATCTTGCCCGCGCACGCATTCGCCATGCGGGCAGGATGGACAATGAGGCACTGATTGAAGCGCTCTGCGAACAGGATCAGGCGCTGGTGATCGTCAACAGCCGTCGCCATGCGCTGGAACTCTACAAGCAGGCGAAAGAGCAGGGTCTTTCCGGTCTGGTTCATCTGACTACACGCCAATGCGCGGCCCATCGCCGGGTCATTCTGGCCGATGTCCGGGCGCGGCTGGAGAACGGTGAGCCATGCCGGGTGATTGCCACAAGTCTGATCGAGGCGGGCGTTGATGTCGATTTTCCCGCAGTCTTGCGCGCCGAAGCCGGTCTGGACCAGATTGTTCAGGCGGCCGGTCGCTGCAACCGGGAAGGAAAGCGCCCGCCCGAGAAGAGCATCGTGACCGTGTTTACCCCGCCGGATTATGCGCCGCCGACAGAGATCAAGGGGCTGATCGGCGATATGGGGCGGATCATCGGGCAGCATGACGATCTGCTGTCGCTTTCCGCCATCGAAGATTATTTCAGGGAGGTCTATTGGCGGGCGGGGGCGAAAGGGCTGGATAGCAAGAAGATTTGTGACGATTTCTCGGTGACGGGCCGTGGCACAGATTTTGCTTATCGCACAGTGGCGGAAAAGTTCTGCATGATCGAAAGTGGTATGGAGCCGGTCGTCATTCCGTTTGATGAAAAGGCGAAAAAGGCAATCGGTGACCTTCGCATCGAAAACATTCCCTCTGGCCGAATCGCAAGGTTGTTGCAATCTTACGTAGTGCAGGTGCCGCCGAAGGCCCGCGCATTGCTTCTGGCGAATGGACATGTCCGCTTTGTTGAGCCGGAGCTGCGCGGCAACCAGTTTGCGGTGCTTGAGATGGCCTCGCTTTACAGCCCCGAAATTGGTTTGTTGTGGGAGAATGCCGACTATCTGGCTGCGGAGAATATGATGGTGTGAGCGCAGCATCGGGAATGGGGGAAAGAATTGCCTTACGGAATCCGACTGAAAGTCTGGGGAGACTATGGCTGTTTCACGCGGCCTGAAATGAAGGTGGAGCGGGTTTCCTATGACGTGATGACGCCATCCGCGGCGCGCGGCATTCTGGAAGCGGTGCACTGGAAACCGGCAATCCGCTGGGTGATCGATGCCATTCATGTTCTGGAGCCGATCCGGTTCCAGTCGATCCGGCGCAACGAGGTTGGCCACAAGGCGCCCGCTGGCAAGATCAAGTCGGCGATGAAGCGTGGTGATCTCGGCGGGCTTGGCATTCTTGTCGATGAGGATCGTCAGCAGCGCGCGGCAACCGTTCTGGTCAGGCCTGCCTATGTCATCGAAGCCCATTTCGAGATGACGGAACGGGCCGGGCCGGATGACAACGAGGCCAAGCATCTCGATATTTTCAACCGTCGCGCCCGCAAGGGCCAGTGTTTCAACCAGCCCTGCCTCGGAACCCGCGAATTTTCCGCCGCCTTCGAACTGATCGAGCCGGATACGCCGCTGCCGCAGGCTGATACTGAACACCAGACGGCAAGTCTTGGCTTTGGCACACCGCGCGATCTCGGCTTCATGCTTTATGACATCGACCACGCGGCAAAGGGGCGGCCATCGCTGTTCTTCCGCGCGCTGCTTGAAGACGGCGTGGTGAAGGTTCCGTCTCCCGGCTCTGCGGAGATCTTGCGATGACCATTCTGACCTCACTGGTTAAGGCCTATGACCGGCTGCCGGATGCGCCGCCGATCGGCTATTCATCGGAGAAGATCGGCTTTGCCATTTCGCTGAATGAGGATGGCAGCGTTGCCTATGTCATTGACCTTCGCGAGGGAGAGGGGAAAAAGGCGCGACCGCGCCAGATGCTGGTGCCGCAGGCCGTGAAGCGGACGGCGGGCATTTCCCCGAATTTTCTGTGGGACAAGACATCTTACGTGCTTGGCGTAACGGCGGGTGAAGGCAGGCGTACGGCAGAAGAGCATGAGGCCTTCGTTGAACGTCACGTAACAGATATTGGCGATACGGATGATATCGGCCTCAAAGCAGTTCTGTATTTTTTGAAGACCTGGAAAGTTGAAAGCTTTTTGGCGCTTGGCTGGCCGGAAGACATGCTCGACCAGAATATTGTCTTCGTGCTGGAAAGCGAGCGATTGGCCAATATCTACCTGCATGACCGGCCTGCGGTGCGTGCACTCTGGTCGGATCTGTCCGCTGGTTCCGGTCAGGCTGACGAGATCTGTCTTGTTTCCGGGAAAAGAGGGGCCGTCGCCCGCCTTCATCCCTCAATCAAGGGTGTGTGGGGTGCGCAATCGTCTGGTGCTGCACTGGTTTCCTTCAATCTCGATGCCTTCAGATCCTACGGGCACGAACAGGGTGAAAACGCTCCGGTCTCCGAAACGGCGGCATTCAAATATACGACTGTTCTCAACCGCTATCTCGAACGCGACAGCGGTCACCGGGTGCAGATCGGCGATGCCTCGACCGTGTTCTGGGCCGATGCCGCTGATCTGAAACGGGCGGAAGAGGCGGAGAGCCTTTTCACCATGTTCATCGAACCGGAGCGCGGAGAGGGCAGTACGGCGGACGATGACAAGGCCGCAACCCGGGACATTGAAATTCGCCTGAAACGCATTCGCGACGGTGCACCGCTTGCCGCCGTCGAGCCTGAGCTGGCCGATGGCGTGCGGTTTTATGTTTTGGGGCTTGCGCCCAATGCCGCACGGCTTTCGGTCCGGTTTTTCTTTGCCGATACATTTGGTGTGCTGACGGAAAACTATCAGCGATTCCTCGCCGATATGCGCATCGATCCGCCACCGCCGGAGGGCTATCCGCCGCTGTGGCGCTATCTTCAGGAAACGGCTGTTCTCGGCAAGCGGGACAATGTGCCGCCCAATCTTGCAGGCGAATGGATGCGCGCCATCCTTTCCGGCACGCGCTATCCGCTGACGCTGCTGTCATCGGTGCTGATGCGCATCCGCGCCGACGGTCATATCAACGCAAGGCGGGTTTCAATGCTGAAAGCCGTTCTCATCCGCAATTTCAACAGGGAGGCTCCGGTGGGACTTGATTCGGACAATACCAATAAGGGCTACCTTCTGGGGCGGCTCTTTGCTGTCTATGAGCAGATCCAGACTGCGGCGCTCGGCAGTCGGGTCAATGCAACGGTGAAGGACAAGTTTTATGGTTCGGCATCGGCGCAACCGCGCAAGGCCTTTGCCTTGCTGGAAAGCGGCTCCGCCAACCACTTGTCCAAGATTGGCAAGCAGAAGCCCGGCTACAAGGTCAATCTTGAAAAGACCGTGGCCGCGATCATGGAGCAGATGTCGCCGGATAATGATCCGTTCCCGGCCTCGCTCAATGCCGAGGAACAGGCGCTTTTCGGCCTGGGCTATTACCACCAGCGCAACACATTTTTCAGGAAAGCGGCAGAGACAGCCGGAACTCAAGGGGAGAGCGAAGAATGACCGTCCTTGCCAATCGCTATGATTTTGCCGTGATCTTTGAAGTCAAAAATGGCAATCCGAACGGTGATCCCGATGCCGGCAATCTTCCGCGCCTCGATCCCGAAACCAACAAGGGGCTGGTTTCCGATGTCAGCCTCAAGCGCAAGATCAGAAATTATGTCGATCTTGCCCATCACGCCGAGGACAGCTTTCACATCTATGTCGAGGAAGGTGCGATCCTCAATGAAAAGCACCGCGAGGCCTACAAGGCGCTTCACCCCGACGATGCCAAGCTGGAAAAGGCGGCAAAGCTGAACCCGAAGGATGATGCCGAGGCGAAAAAGTTGACGGCCTTCATGTGCGCCAATTTCTTTGATGTCCGCACGTTCGGCGCCGTCATGTCGACCGGTATCAATTGCGGCCAGGTCAAGGGACCGGTGCAGATGAGCTTTGCCACCTCGGTGGAGCCGATCATGCCGCTGGAAATCTCCATCACCCGTATGGCTGCCACCAATCCGGCAGAGGCCAGGCAGAAGCTGGAAGGTGACGATTCCCCCGAGCGGACGGATAACCGCACCATGGGCCGCAAGCACATTGTGCCTTACGGTCTCTACGTTGCCCACGGCTTTATTTCGGCGAAATTTGCCGAGCGCACCGGCTTTTCGGAATCCGACCTCGACCTGTTGTTCGAAGCGCTGGTCAACATGTTCGAGCATGACCGTTCCGCCGCCCGCGGTGAAATGGCAACCCGCAAGCTGATCGTGTTCAAACATGACAATGCGCTCGGCAATGCCCCCGCTCATACGCTGTTCGAACGGGTTCAAATCGGTCGCAATATTGGCGGAGACTTCAAGGTCATCGATGACCGTCTCGACAATTATCCGCCAGCACGCAGTTTCTCCGATTACATCGTGACCATCGACCGGGATAATCTGCCTGCCGGTGTCGAGATCATCGAAAAGCTCTGAGATGAGGGGAGGCGGGGATGGCAGATGAAAGCAGGCTTTCCGATCCCGTCCCCATTTCCGCTCTTCAGCACGCCGTTTATTGTCTGCGGCAGGCGGCGCTCATTCACATCGAGCAGGTCTGGGCGGAAAACCGGTTTACGGCGGAAGGTGATGTGCTGCACGCCGTTGCCGACAAGGGTGGCAAGCGCAAGGCGCGTGGCCTGCGCCGGGTGATGGCGCTGCCGGTTGCAAGCCGCCGGCTCAATATTTCCGGCATCGCGGATATGGTTGAATTCCAGCGTGATGACCATGAAACCGAGACGCCGTTTCCGGTGGAATACAAGCGCGGCAAGGCAAAACTGCACCGCGCCGACGAAGTCCAGTTATGCGCCCAGGCCCTGTGTCTGGAGGAAATGACCGGTTCTGCCGTGCCGGAAGGCGCGCTGTTTTACGGCGAAACCAAAAGGCGCGTTGCGGTGCCTTTCGATGCGGATCTGCGCGGGCTGACGGAGGAGACGATTTCAGCCTTCGCGGCCATTCGCGCTGCGGGCAAAACGCCGCCGCCGACCGAAAAACGGACGCGTTGCCGGGCCTGTTCTCTTGTTGAACTCTGTCGTCCCGAGGCTTTCGGTCGCCCGGTTCGGGCCTGGCGGCGACGGCAGGTGGACGGCATGGCAGATGAGGGGGGATAGGGTCTGTGAAAAAGCTTCTGAACACATTTTATGTCACGACCGAGGGGGCTGCCCTTTCCAAGGACGGGGAGAATCTGGTGGCCTCTGTGGAGGGCGAGGAACGCGGCCGTGTGCCACTGCACATGCTTTCAGGCGTTGTCGCATTCGGCGCTGTCTATGTGTCTCCGCCATTGATGGGCGCGCTGGCCGAGGCTGGCATCACGCTTTCGCTGATGAGCCGCAGCGGCCGGTTTCAGGCGCGCGTGGAAGGGCCTGTTACCGGCAATGTCCTTTTGCGCCGGGCGCAATATCGGGCAAGCGATACCCCGCAGGAAATCGTGCGCTCCTTCGTCATCGGCAAGGTGGCAAATCAGCGCGCGGTGCTGATGCGCTCGTTACGCGATTACGGCGATGATTATGCGCCGGAGGTTCGCGAAGGTATGGAGGCCGCCGCCGCGCGTCTGGCGCGGATTGCCCGACGGGCCGAACACGCCGACGACACCACTGATAAACTGCGCGGTTCGGAAGGCGAGGCGGCGAACATCTATTTCTCGGTCTTCGACCATCTGATCCGCTCGCCGGATGCTGAAATCCGCTTTCGCGGACGCTCGCGCAGGCCGCCGCTTGATCCGGTCAATGCGGTTCTCTCGTTTCTGTATACGCTTCTGGTGCATGATTGTCGCTCTGCGCTGGAAACCGTCGGCCTTGATCCGGCGGTTGGCTTCCTGCATCGCGACAGACCGGGGCGCCCGTCGCTGGCGCTTGACCTGATGGAAGAGCTGCGCCCAGTGCTGGCCGACAGGCTGGCCCTGTCACTGTTCAACCGGCGGCAATTACGTGCAGGCGACTTCGAGCAACGCGATGGCGGCGCTGTGATGCTCTGCGATGAGGCGCGCAAGACGGTGATCATGGCCTGGCAGGAGCGCAAGAAGGATGAACGCCAGCACCCGTTTCTCGGCGAGAAAACGCCGCTCGGTCTGGTTGCCTATATTCAGGCGCAATTGCTGGCGCGCCATCTGCGCGGCGATATTGACGCCTATCCACCCTGGTTCTGGAAGTGAGGCTAGATCATGCTCGTACTGGTCACCTATGATGTCAGCGTAACCGAAGGCAATGGCGCGGGGCGGCTGCGTGCGGTTGCCAAGGCGTGCCGTGATTTCGGGCAGCGCGTGCAGTATTCGGTGTTCGAGATCGAAGTCGACCCGGCGCAATGGACCAAGCTGAAAGCGCGGCTGGAAGGCATTATCAATCCCGATGTGGACAGCCTGCGCTATTATTATCTCGGTGCCAACTGGCAACGGCGCGTGGAGCATGTCGGTGCAAAGCCCGCGATCGATCTCAACGGTCCGCTGATCATCTGATCCGGCAAACCAGACATGTCATGGTAAAAGGCAGGTGCGAACCGCAAGCGTGCAGCAAAATGCGGTGCGTTCGCACAGTGTCTTGCTATTTGAAATTGTTAAACGAATTGCTCTCCTGTTCGCAAATGTCCCGGCGCAGGGCCTGCCAACTGTGCGGTTCGCGTTTTCGTACAAGATTGTCCTTGGCGCAAAAAGGCTTAAGCTCACGCCGTCGCCCCTCACGCAGGGGCGTGGATCGAAACATTCAGTGAGATATCCAGGTTATTGCCACCTGCCGTCGCCCCTCACGCAGGGGCGTGGATCGAAACCGCTGATGAGCTGAGCATAGATAGATGATGTCCATAGTCGCCCCTCACGCAGGGGCGTGGATCGAAACACTCGGGCTTATCGAAGCGCGTGACGTCCACCACGGTCGCCCCTCACGCAGGGGCGTGGATCGAAACTTCAATACGATCTCGAAGACTGTGCCGCCGACCGGTCGCCCCTCACGCAGGGGCGTGGATCGAAACCACACCCCGGCTCTCGACCCGCCACCACCTGGCCACGTCGCCCCTCACGCAGGGGCGTGGATCGAAACAGGTTTTTAACGGCCTGCTTGAAATATGATGGCTGTCGCCCCTCACGCAGGGGCGTGGATCGAAACATTCTGCGCCGTAGTCGAATTGACCTCCATGGCGAGTCGCCCCTCACGCAGGGGCGACAGGCCGTCCGGGTGGTACCAGCCTTCCTCGTCTTCTTCGTCTAGCGGCTGTGGCGGTCGATCAAATATGAAGAAATCTACTTTCACGCCTGCAAGGCTGTCGCTGAAGCCAGAGCCGGAATCGGCTGATATCTGAATTTTTACAACAGCCGCCGTCCGCGTTCATCGCTTGACCGCAAGGCACCGGATCAGGCTTGCTTCAACGCGCTGCCCGCGATATCAGCGGCAGCATCAATAAGGCCGGAAACCACTTGAGAACACGGCATTCCGTTGTTCAAACAAACCGAGCCACCTCTTGTAATTCAGCGTTGCCCTTCCCATATGAGGATCAACGCCGAGCGGCGCATTTAACCTTTGCCTGCGTAGCACTGTCACGAAGCTGTGACGGAAATATGCGTAAAACGAGGTGGCTGAGGTTCTCCGCTTCGAGGGTGTGACCACGGATGTACTGGCACATTGGCTCTTGAAGCGGATCATGAGAGGTCGGGGTTTCCCCGGCCTTTTTTGTTTCGAAAGGGCGCAGGTCCGCGCCCTTCAGAGATACCCCGCTCCTTGGACTGGCCGGGTGAGGCGAAAGCCGCCCGGTCTTTTTTATGTCCGGTTGCCGATCAGCGCTATCGCGCCAAGCACCAGGCCGAAAATGGCAAAGCTTGTGGTCAGGCCGACGACGGCGCCCCAGCCGCCATGCTGGTAGAAAAAGCCACCCACCGAGCCCGAGAGGCTCGATCCCATGTAATAGAACAGCAGGTAGAGCGACGAGGCGTGGCCTTTCGCGCCCTTTGCCGCGCGGCCGACCGAGCCGCTGGCGACCGAGTGACCGATGAAAAAGCCGGTCGCCACCAGTGCAATACCGATGAAGATGGCAACAAGCCCGGACATCAGCGTCAGAGTCACACCGGCCAGCATGACGAGAAAGCCGGAGATGATCAGCGGTGCGCGGCCGAAGCGGTCAGCAAGCGCACCGGCAACCGATGAAGAGACAATGCCGAAACCGAAGGCCAGGAATATCATGCTGACGGCTGTGCCGCTCAGATCATAGGGATCGGCCGAAAGGCGGAAGGTCGAATAGTTGAACAGCGTTACGAAAATGCTGGTCAAAAGAAAGCCGATGGCAAAAAGCCGGATCATTTCACCACGCTTCAAGTGCCCGCCCCAGGCGCGGAAGTGAAAGAAGGGATCAAAGCCCTTCTGCGCTTCGAAATGGCGTGAGCGCGGCAGGAGCAGGAAAAAGCCGATTGCCGAGAAGAGGCAGATGAGGCCAAGCGCTTCCATAGCGATCTGCCAGGAGGTGAATTCTGTCATCAGCCCCATGCCGACGCGGCCCATCATGGCGCCGAATCCGTTGCCGGCAATGTAGAGCCCCATGGCACGGCCGAGATGAGCGGGGTCGATTTCTTCCGCCAGCCAGGCCATGGCAACGGCGGGAACGCCGCCGAGCACCAGACCTTCCATGGCCCGGGCAAAGAGCAGGCCATGCCAGCTTGGCAGAACGGCCGCAGCAATGTTGAAGACGGCCGCCAGCAGCATGGAGATGAACATCAGTCCGCGCCGGCCAAGCGCCTGGGAGAAGGCGCTGGCGAGAAAGATCGAGATGGCTAGAAGCCCCGTGGTCAGCGACAGCGCCAGCGAGCTTGCCGCCGGTGAAATGGTGAAGCTTGTGGCAAAATAGGGCAGCAGCGGCTGAACACAATAAATCAGTGAGAAACTGGCAAAGCCGCCGAGAAACAGGGCGATACCGGCATTGCGAAATTCTGTCGTGCCGTAGCGGATCCATTGGTCAGCGACGGGGGCGGCTATAGGAGGCGCGATCGCCTCGACTGGCTGTCTTCCGGGGTCTGAAATGGAAAAACCGGCAACGGCGGATCGTGCATGGGAGGACATGACAAAACCTTTCCGTTCGTTGCCCGGAAAATATGATTATCTTCTCCATATGTCCAATATCTTGCATTGTCATTTGTGATATGTTTTTTAAATGACGTATGGAACTCCGTCATATTCGCTATTTCCTGGCCGTTGCCGAGGAAGAGAATTTCACCCGTGCAGCTGCCCGGCTTGGCATTGGCCAGCCGCCGCTCAGCCTGCAGATCCGTGATCTGGAACGGGAGGTCGGTGTGCAGCTGTTCCATCGCGTGCCGCATGGCGCGGAGCTGACGGAGGCGGGGCGGAGCTTTCTGGCCGCCGTGAAAGGACTTCCGGGCGCTGCGGAACAGGCAAAACAGGCAGCCCGCCGTGCGGCTGGCGGCATGACCGGTCAGCTTTCGCTCGGCTATTCGGGATCGGTTGCGCTGAATCCGCTTTTCCCGGCCGCCATCCGCGCCTTTCGGCGTGATTATCCCGATGTGGTGCTGTCGCTTTCGGAGATCAATTCGGTGGGCCTGATTGCCCGCCTCGTTGATGGCAGCCTCGATGTCGGCCTTGTGCGGCCGTCATCGGCCGATCCTGATACGCTGGAAATACGGCCATTGATGACCGAGCGGCTTGTGGCTGCCGTGCCGTCCAGCCATGTGGCGGCGGCGGCTCAAGGGCCGGTGAAACTGACGGTGTTGAAGGATGATGCCTTCATCCTCACCCCGCGGGCCATTGGTGTCAGCCTGCATGATGCAACGCTTGCCGCCTGCCGGGCCGCTGGGTTCGACCCCTTGCTTGGCCAACCCGCGCCGCAGATCGCCACCATATTGTCGCTGATAGCGGCGGAGACCGGCGTGGCGCTGGTGCCGGAGACCATGCGCCAGTTCAACATTCGCGGTGTTGCCTTTCTCGATGTCGCAGCACCGGAGCCTCAGCAGGTGCTGGCGGTTGCCCACCGCCGGGCGCTGCCTTCAGCAACCGCACAGAATTTCGCCCGGCTGATCCGAAAGATCGCAGCCGGGCGGCAAAGCGCAACATGAAGGGATGAGGGATTGTCTCAACGCAGCAGCAGCACCGGAATGCGGCAGGCGCGCAGCACCGCCGTTGTGGTCGAGCCGATCATCAGCGAGCGGATGCGTGAATGGCCATAGGCGCCCATCACCAGAAGGTCGGTCTTTTCCTCTGCAGCGATATCCTCAATCACCTTCTCGGCATGGCCGGAGCGGATGATGAGCTTTGCCTCGACCTTGGAATGTTCAATGCGGTGGATGGCTTCCTTTGCCTTTTTCGCCAGCGCGTCGCCCTCTTCGCAGACGGAGACGAGCGTGCAGCTGCAGCCTTCGAGAATGTCGCTTGTTGCGACGCGCTCGATCGCCTTTTCCGCGCTCGGCCCGCCATCATAGGCAATCAGCACCTTGTGGATCGGCTTGAAGGAACGGGCAGCGACAAAGACCGGGCATTTGGCCGAGCGCACCGCGCGCTCCAGATTGGAGCCGAGATGGCCGGAGGCAAAGTCAGCACCTTCACCACGTTTGCCGATAACGATGATGCGCGATTGTGTGCAGGTTTCTTCAATCGCTTCAACAAAATCGCCATTTCTGAGCTTGGTCGTCACATCGGCGACGCCGCCGAGCGCCAGCCGTTCGGTGGCAGATTCCAGCAGCAACCGGCCGCGCTTCTGGGCGGTGCGGGCATTGCGGGCATCCAGATCGGCAAGTTCTTCCAGAAGCGCCGTGCGGGCGCCAAGCCCGATCGTGCCGGCGAGATTGACCGGCGCCTGGTTTGCCACCGGCTTTTCGAGAATGTGGACGAGTTCGATTGGCGCACCAATGCGACCTGCCATCCAGGCGGCGTGGTCGCATACGCTTTCGGCATAGATCGAACCATCAATAAAGGCTGTCAGCTTGTCCATGGGTTTCCCCTCTGGCCGGCCTTGGGTGCCGGCCTTTTTAAAGTGTTGAACCTGGCCGGAACGCGCGGGAGATATCTCCCACGCGCGGGGCGCCTCAGTGGCCCTGGTCGAGCGAGCGCTCAAGCGCATCCGGCTTGTCGTGCACGGCCAGCTTGTCGACGATCGTGGCGCTCGCTTCGTTGAGGCCGATGACCTCCACGTCGGCGCCTTCACGCCTGAATTTCAACACTACCATGTCCAGCGCGGAGACGCTTGATATATCCCAAATATGCGCGCGGGAGACATCGATAACGACCTTTTCCAGTGCCTCCTTGAAATCGAAGGAAGCGTTGAAGCGTTCCACCGAAGCGAAGAACAGCTGTCCATGGATATTATAGGTCCTGACCGTCTGATCTTCGGACAGCGTCGAGGTGACGGAGAACAGCCGGGCGATCTTTGCAGCAAAGAAAATGCCCGACAGAAGCACGCCGGTCAGAACGCCGAGTGCCAGATTATGGGTCGCAACGACGACGGCAACCACCGCCAGCATGACAATGGAGGACGAGCGCGGATGGTGCTTCAGGTTCTTGATCGAGGACCAGGAAAAGGTGCCGATCGAAACCATGATCATGACCGCAACCAGCGCCGGCATCGGGATCTGGCTGACCCATTTGTCGAGCACGACAACGAGGATCAGGAGGACAAGGCCGGCAACGAAGGTGGACAGCCGCCCGCGGCCGCCTGATTTCACGTTGATCATCGACTGGCCGATCATGGCGCAGCCGGCCATGGCGCCGATAAAGCCGGTGGCGAAATTGGCAACGCCCTGGCCAACGCATTCGCGGTTCTTGTTGGAGCGCGTATCGGTGAGATCATCGATCAGCTGCGCCGTCATCAGGCTTTCCATCAACCCGACCAGGGCTACGGCCAGCGAATAGGGCAGGATGATCTTCAGCGTTTCCAGCGTGAAGGGCACGGCCGGCAGGTGGAAGGACGGGAAGCTGTCGGGCAGTGCCCCCATGTCGCCGACATGGTTGACATTGAAGCCGAAGATCATCGACAGCGCCGTGATGACGATGATGGCGACCAGCGGCGAGGGTACGGCGCGGGTGACATAGGGCAGCAGATAGATGATGGCGAGTGCGGCCGCAATCAGCGGATAGGTCAGCCACGGAACATGGATCAGCTGCGGCAGCTGCGCCATGAAAATCAGGATCGCCAGCGCGTTGACGAAGCCGGTCATCACCGATTTCGACACGAAACGCATCAGTGAACCAAGGCGGAGAATGCCGAAAATCACCTGCAGCACACCGGCCAGAACTGTAGCGGCCAGCAGATATTCCAGCCCGTGATCGGCAACCAGCGGCGTCATCAGCACGGCTGTGGCAGCGGTCGCGGCCGAAATCATGCCCGGCCTGCCGCCGACAAAGGCAATGATGACGGCAATCGAGAAGGAGGCGAACAGCCCGACCTTCGGATCAACGCCGGCAATGATGGAAAAGGCGATTGCCTCGGGGATCAGCGCCATCGCCACGACGAGGCCGGAGAGGATATCGGCGCGCGGATTTCCGAACCATTCCTGGCGGTAACGGGTAAGCGAAAATGTGTTTGTAGCCATCTTGTCTCAAAATCATCGACATCCGGGCACGGGAAGGGCGTGTTCGGGGTCGCGAATTTTCAAAATTAAAGAGGTTGTCCGGCGGATCGGCGGCCGGAAGAGCCACCCGGATTTTCACCGGGTCCGTGGTTCATTGATAAAAGTTAATAGATGTGAAGCCGCCGGTAAGCAAGGCGCAGCGTGGGCGAATGTGGCAAAAGTCGCGCATTTGCCGCGGTTTCCCTGCCTGATTTGGAGGATGTGGTTTGTTCGGGCGCAACTGGCGCCATCATCATGGTGTCCCGCCACGGCTGAGGGAAGGCAGTATTTTCTTGCCTCAGATGCCTATTTGCCCATATTCGGTCTTATATTAGCACTTTCCGGGCCTTTGAATGACCAAGCAAATAGAGACTTCCAGCCTGTCACGTTTTCTGCTGACGCGTGCGCTTCCGGCCTTGATTGTGACACTGGCGATCGGGGTCGGCGTTCTAGCGCTTCTGGTCTGGTCCAGCCAGCAAACCGACCGGATTTCCCTTGACCGGCAGGCGCGGCTGGTTGAACTCGTGGTTTCCAAGCTGCAGACCGAGACCGCTCATGATCAGGAAAGCGCAACGGTCTGGGATGATTCTGTCGAACAGGCGCGCGCCGGTGACCGCGACTGGCTCAACAGCAATCTCGGCCAGTGGATGCATGACTATTTCGGCATTGACGGCGCCTATGTGCTGGACCCTGCAGACAGGCCGATCTTTGCCTTCACGAATGGTGCCATGGCCGATCCTGCGGTCTATTTTGATATCGCAGACAATGTCGCGCCGCTGGTAAAGGCCCTGCGTGAGAAGATGCGCGCCGGCGATGACAGCCAGGTCAGTGATACGGTGCTGAGCCCGGGCGTCTCGGATCTGGTGGTGGTGCGCAAACATCCGGCCATCGTCAGCGTCAAGCCGATTGTCTCGGATACCGGCGAAATCACCCAGGCGCCGGGAAGCGAATATTTCCACGTCGCCGTTCGCTTTCTCGATGGCTCGCTGATCGATGAGTTGCAGAACGACTATATGTTCGCCGATCTTCGTTTTTCCTGGACACCGAGCAGCAAATCGGCCGAATCCAATCAGCCGCTGAAATCGGCGGAAGGGAAGACGATCGGCTATCTGGTCTGGCATCCCTACAGGCCCGGTTCGGCTGTGATGGCGAGCGTTGTGCCGGTTCTGGTGGCGGTGTTCCTGCTGGCGCTCATCATGATCGCGGTGTTCCTCATTTTCCATCGTCGCCGGGCGGAGGAACTCAAGGAGAGCGAAGAGCAGATCCGCTACCTCGCCTTGCATGATCCCCTGACCGGGCTTCCCAACCGGCTGCATTTCAACAATGAGGTTGATCTGGCGCTTTCGATGCGGCGGGTGCAGCCGATCGCACTGGTCTATCTGGATCTCGACCGCTTCAAGCAGGTCAATGACACGCTCGGCCATCCGATGGGCGATGCGCTGATCCGCGAATTCAGCCAGCGGCTGCAGGCAATCGTCCGCCCGGGCGATGTCATCGCGCGGATTGGCGGCGATGAATTCACCATCATGCTCAGGGGCGATATCGAGGAGATCAACCGCCTGTGTGAGAAGATGGTGGATGCGGCGCGAAGGCCTTTCGAGATCGATGGCAATACGGTGTTTGTCGGCGTCAGTATCGGTGCGGCGCTTGCACCCGTCGATGGCGTCGACCGCGTGACCCTGCTGAGAAAGGCGGATGTCGCGCTCTACTATTCCAAGACCACCGGCCGCGGCCGCTATTCCTTCTTCTCCGATGATATGGATCATACGATCGAACAGCGCCGCCAGACCGAGGCGGATCTGCGGCTGGCCATGCTGGGCGATGATCAACTTCAGGTACACTACCAGCCGATCCGATCGGCGCAATCACGGTGCACGATCGGTTATGAGGCGCTGCTGCGCTGGAAACATCCCGAGCGCGGCATGATTTCGCCTGAGCTTTTCATTCCGGTGGCGGAGGAGACCGGACTGATCGAGGCGCTCGGGCAGCGCGTGCTGAAAGAGGCCTGCAGGGCGGCCGTGAACTGGCCGGCGATGACCATCGCCGTCAATGTTTCCGGCATTGAACTGAATAATCCGGACTATGCGGGCAGGGTTCATGCGGTCCTTGCTGAAACAGGGCTCTTGCCGGAGCGGCTCGAGCTGGAAATCACCGAGACGACGGCCACCGGCGAAACCGATGCCGCCGTGGAAAATCTCAAAAGCCTGCGCGAGGCGGGGATCAGGATCGCAATTGATGATTTCGGAACCGGCTTTTCCTCGCTTAGCCGCCTGCAAAGCCTCAATGTCAATCGCATCAAGATCGACAGAAGCTTTGTCCGTGGTCTGGGACAAGGCGGCGATGACGAGGCGATCGTGCGGGCCATTGTCGATCTGGCTCATGCCAAGGGCCTGAAGACAACGGCGGAAGGGGTGGAAACGCCATTGCAGGATGAAGGGCTGACGCAGATCGGCTGCGACGATCTGCAGGGTTTTCTTTATTCGCGCCCGCTGCCGCGCCACGAGGTTGACCGCCTCCCGCCGGGACCAGCAATAATTTCTTGAACTGTGGTCATGGGCAGGCCGGTATCTCTGCCGATCCACGCTTGCCGCTGGTCTGTTTTGCCCGTGCCTGCTTGAGCTTGTGCCTGTTTTTGATTAGACAGCGGGTTATTGACCCGCTCCTGAATGGTTTGTTGATGTTTTCTTGGATCTGGAACAGCTATCTTGCCCCGCTGCTCGGCCGGCCTGCACGCGTGCAGATCGCCGCCCTGTGTTACCGCATGGAAGAAAACGGGCCAGAGGTTTTGCTGATCACCTCGCGCACGACCAAACGCTGGATCATTCCGAAAGGCTGGCCCATTTATGGCACTGATGGCGGCGGCACGGCATTGCAGGAAGCCTGGGAAGAAGCTGGTGTGAAACCGCGTGGCGGCGCGCCGGTCCGTATCGGCAGTTATCGTTACAAGAAGATCGTTGATGGCGGGCTGCCTGTTCCGACCATCGTCGATGTCTACGCCATCGAGGTCGAGAAGTTGCTTGACAACTTTCCGGAAATGGATCAGCGGAAACGGCAATGGATGAAACCCGAAGCTGCGGCTGAAGCCGTGGACGAGGAACAGCTTAAGGCGATCCTGATGGATCTTTCCGCACTGCTTGAAAAAGCGCGGTAGTACAAAAGCTGGCGCAACGGCCGGGAAGGCTGCAGGATTTCAAGGAAAATCACATTGACTGATGACGCCACCCGGCAGTGGAAGACGCTTGACAAAGACCTCAACCGGCTTTCGCGTCTGGAACAGGCTTCCATGCATACTTCCCGCCCTCTGGTCGGGGTTGGCATCAGCCTGGTATTTGTTTCGCTTGCCGCTGTAGCCGCAGCCTTGTTTGCCGGCGGTGCACCGCAGGGACTTGCCGTGATCGTGGCGTCAGCCTTTGGCGCTTATATGGCACTGAATATCGGTGCCAATGACGTTGCCAACAATATGGGACCAGCCGTCGGGGCAAAGGCGCTCTCCATGCTCGGTGCTATCGCCATTGCGGCGGTGTGCGAAAGTGCGGGCGCCCTGCTTGCCGGTGGCGATGTGGTCTCGACCATCTCGAAAGGTATTGTCGATCCACAGGCGCTCTCAAGTTCGGCGATCTTTGTGCGCGCGATGATGGCAGCGCTGCTTGCTGCATCGATATGGGTGAATATTGCCACATGGATCGGCGCGCCGGTCTCAACGACACATGCTGTCGTTGGCGGTGTCATGGGGGCGGGCATCGTCGCTGCCGGGTTTGGGACGGTCAACTGGCCGACCATGGGCAGCATTGCCGCCAGCTGGGTTATTTCGCCATTGCTGGGCGGTATTTTCGCCGCCGGCATGCTTGCCTTCATCAAATGGCGGATCATGTATGTTGATGACAAGCTTGCCGCTGCGCGAACCTGGGTGCCGGTTCTTATCGGCATTATGAGCGCCGCCTTCGCCACCTATCTGGCCCTGAAGGGCCTGAAAAAGGTGATCGCGATTGATCTCTCCCATGCCGTTGTGATCGGCATCGCCGCGGGGATTATTCTGGGGCTCGTCTCTGTGCCTTTCATCAGGCGTCAGTCCCGCGGGCTGGAAAACCGCAAGGCGTCGCTGAAAGTCCTGTTCCGCCTGCCGCTGGTGATCTCGGCCGGGCTGTTATCCTTTGCTCATGGCGCCAATGATGTCGCCAATGCGGTGGGACCGCTCGCGGCAATCGCTTCCGTGCATGAGACATCCGAAGTGACCGGGCAGGTCGCAATCCCGCTCTGGGTGATGCTGATCGGCGCGCTGGGGATCTCGTTCGGTCTGGTCCTGTTCGGCCCGAAGCTGATCGGCATGGTTGGCAATCAGATCACCAAGCTTAACCCCATGCGCGCCTATTGCGTTGCGCTTTCCGCCGCCGTCACGGTGATAGCAGCCTCATGGCTTGGTCTGCCGGTCAGCTCGACGCATATCGCCGTTGGCGGCGTGTTTGGCGTTGGCTTCTTTCGCGAGTGGTATATGGAGCGGCGCGCGCAGCAGATCCATCGGGACCGCCCGGTCTCCGATATGCCGCATCAGGAGCGGGCGCGCCGCAAGCTGGTGCGGCGCTCGCATTTCATGACCATCATCGCGGCATGGGTGATTACCGTGCCAGCGGCCGCGCTGCTTTCCGCCGGTTGTTTTCTGCTTCTGAAAGCCATTGGCTTTTAGGCCGCATCCAGATTTACGGCCCCTTTCAAAGGTGGCACCGGATTTCAGGACCCGGTGGCGCCCTTGATCAGCGCCTTGGCATCATCGCTTGCCCATTCCGCCGGCCCGCTCATCGAGCCCAGAAGGCAGCCATTTTCATCAATCAGCACCGTTGAGGGCAGGCCGAAGGCAAGGCCATCCTTCTTCAGCGTATTGAAAGCGGTAAGCGTCGGGTCGTGATAAAAGGCCAGTGACTGAATGCCGATCTCGTCCATGAAACGGACAGGCTTTTCATCGCCGCCGGTATCGATGTTGACGGCGACGACCTGAAAGTCATCGCTGCCGAGCTCTTTTTCCAGCCTATCAAGCGCCGGCATTTCCTCACGGCAGGGAATGCACCATGTGGCCCAGAGATTGAGCAACACCGTCTTGCCCCTGAAGGCTGAGAGCGTGGTATCGCCGCCTTCCTTGTTGAATGCGAGATTGGCGACCGGTTTCGGGGTGTCCGCGACAACGAAGGCCGCAACCTCGCCGGTGGCAAGCGGTCGCAGTTTTTCAGCCGTTTGTTTCGCACCCTCGCACTGTCCGGCGCTGGCAGTTTGGTCCGAACCATTGCCAGTGAAGGCGTTTTTCACGTATACCGCGACAGCGCCGGCCAAAAGTCCGGCAACAAGTGCGATCATCACCAGTCTGGCGGAGAGGAGTTTTTGTCTTTTTTTCGTCATTTCATTCTCCAGATAGGCTCATCATGGCTGACGGCAATTCCTCCAACAAGACCTCCAACCAGATGTGGGGCGGGCGTTTCGCCTCAGGTCCCGATGCGATCATGGAGGAGATAAATGCCTCCATCGGTTTCGACAAGGCACTCTATAACGAGGACATTGACGGATCGATCGCGCATGCCACCATGCTTGCCGCAAAAGGCATCATTTCGGAAGACGACAAGTCGGCAATTGTAGACGGTCTTCAGACAATTCGTCGTGAGATCGAAGCGGGCAGCTTCACTTTCTCCCGCGCGCTGGAAGATATTCACATGAATATTGAAAGCCGCCTGCGCGAGATGATCGGATCGGCTGCCGGCCGTCTGCATACGGCGCGTTCGCGCAATGACCAGGTCGCGCTGGATTTCCGCCTCTGGGTCAAGAAGGAACTGGTGAAAACCGAAGCCGCGCTGACACGCCTTATCGGCGTTTTTCTCAAGCGTGCGGAAGAACATGCCGAAACGGTGATGCCGGGCTTTACCCATCTGCAGACGGCGCAGCCGGTCACTTTCGGTCATCACTGCATGGCCTATGTGGAAATGTTTGGCCGTGACCGTTCGCGCGTGCGTCACGCCATCGAGCATCTTGATGAAAGCCCGATTGGTGCCGCAGCCCTTGCCGGCACCGGCTTTCCGATCGATCGCCACATGACGGCCAAGGCGCTCGGTTTTGCCGGTGGCCCGACCCGCAATTCCATCGATACGGTCTCCGACCGCGATTTCGCGCTGGAATTCCTGTCGCTGGCCTCAATCTGCGGCACGCATCTGTCGCGTCTGGCTGAGGAAATCGTCATCTGGTCGACGTCGCAGTTCAATTTTGTCCGCCTGTCTGACAGTTTTTCCACCGGTTCATCGATCATGCCGCAGAAGAAGAACCCGGATGCAGCCGAGCTGGTGCGCGCCAAGACCGGCCGTATCAATGGTTCGCTGGTGGCGCTTCTGACGGTGATGAAGGGCCTGCCGCTCGCCTATTCCAAGGATATGCAGGAAGACAAGGAACAGGTCTTCGATGCAGCCGCCAGCCTCGAACTCGCCATTGCCGCCATGACCGGCATGATCGGCGATCTCACCGTCAATGCCGCGGCGATGAAAAAAGCCGCCGGTTCCGGCTTTTCCACGGCAACGGATCTGGCCGACTGGCTGGTGCGCGAGGCAGGACTTCCCTTCCGCGATGCCCATCACGCAACAGGCCATGCTGTGGCGCTTGCCGAACAGAAGGGCTGTGACCTTGCCGATCTGTCGCTGGAAGAGCTGCAGGCAATCAATCCGGCAATCACCGCAGGCATTTTCGACGTGCTGACGGTGGAGGCCTCGGTCGCCTCGCGCAAGAGCTTCGGCGGCACGGCGCCCGAGGAGGTGAAGAAACAGATTGCCTGGTGGAAGGCGCGCAACTGATAAAGCTTGGTCGTTCGGGCCGATTGAGGGTGCACAAGCCGCCCTCAATCGGCTATCACCAGATCTAGATCAGAAGGCATAGTCTGCTATAGGGCGATCATGAAGACTTCCACCACAGCCATTCTGGCCATGTTGCTGGCCGCCGTTGCGCTTACCGCTTGCGGACGAAAGGGTCCTCTTGAGGTGCCGCAGCCGAAAACCGAGGCCCAGGCCGCGCGTGACGCTGCCCGTCAGGCCGCTGATGAAGACCAGCCGCAAGTTCAGGTGACGCCAGGCAACAAGCCAATCATTCTTGATGGTTCCGGCACCAACGTCACGCCCGAGGTTCTGAAACGTTCGGCCAATAGCAATAGCTTCTTCCTCGATTCGCTCCTCTAGAAATCCAGGGTCCCAAGGTGAACCATTTTCACTATTCTGATGGCGTTCTTTATGCCGAGGACGTTGCTGTCCCGGCGATCGCCGATGCCGTCGGCACGCCTTTCTATGTCTATTCCACCGCCACGCTGACGCGTCACTATCAGGTCTTTGCCAAGGCTTTTGAGGGTACGGACGCACTGGTCTGCTATGCGATGAAGGCCAATTCCAACCAGGCCGTGCTGAAGACGCTGGCCAGCCTTGGCGCCGGCATGGATGTGGTTTCCGAAGGCGAGTTGCGCCGGGCGCTTGCCGCCGGTGTGCCGCCGCAGAAGATCATGTTTTCCGGCGTTGGCAAGACGGTGCGCGAGATTGATCTGGCGCTGAAGACCGGCATTGCCTGCTTCAATGTCGAAAGCGAGCCCGAGCTTGAGGTGCTGAATGCGCGCGCCGAGGCGCTGGGCAAGCGCGCTCCTGTCTCCTTCCGCATCAATCCCGATGTCGATGCCAGGACCCATGCGAAGATTTCCACCGGCAAGAAGGGCGACAAGTTCGGCATTCCCTTCGCCCGGGCCGAGGAGGTCTATGCCAATGCCGCGAAGATGGAAGGCATCCGCATTTCCGGTATCGATATGCATATCGGCAGCCAGATCACTGATCTTGCGCCCTTCAAGGCCGCTTTCAAGCGCCTGGCATCGCTGGTTGAGACGCTGCGTGCCAATGGCCATGAGATCGATCATGTGGATGTCGGCGGCGGGCTCGGCATTCCCTATAAGGGCGACAATGCACCGCCGCCGGATCCGGTCGCCTATGCCGGCGTCGTGCGGGAGGCGCTGGAGGGGCTTAATTGCACCATCGTGACCGAGCCGGGTCGCATGATCGTCGGCAATGCCGGCATCTTCGTCACCGAGGTCGTCTATGTGAAGGAAACCGATGGCAAGAATTTCATCATCACTGATGGTGCGATGAATGACCTCATCCGTCCGACCCTCTATGAAGCCTGGCATGATATCCGGCCGGTGACGCTGCGTCCCAAGGCCGAGCGCATTGTTGCCGATGTTGTCGGCCCGGTCTGTGAGACCGGCGATTTCCTCGGTCAGGGACGCGATCTGGAGCGGCCCGAACCGGGTGACCTTCTGGCGGTCGGAACAGCGGGCGCCTATGGCGCAGTGCAGGCAGGCACTTACAATTCCCGCCTTCTGGTGCCCGAAGTGCTCGTCAATGGCGACCGTTTCCATATCATCCGTCCGCGCGCGACCTATGAAGAGCTGATCGCGCTCGATTCGGTTCCCGACTGGCTCTGATCACACGGTATTTTGAAGCGGAAATGCACTGAAAAGGATAAGCGGGGTTTACCTCGCTCTCGACACAATGCGCATTATTCTTGATGATGGAATAGGCGCATCATAAGATATGCGTCGGGCGAAAGGACGCCATGGCGGATAAGCCGAACGAGACCAGCGCTAGACGTGATGACCTGCCGGAAGATCTCTTGCGGCGGGTGGCGATCAAGCGCAATCGCGCCAGGCTGTCGCTCTTCATTGACGCATTGGTGCCGCGTCTTGTCTGGCCCGTGTCCCTGCTTTTCCTGTTTGTCGCCTTTTCCTGGTTCGGTCTGTTTGCCGTTCTGCCCTTCGTTCTCAGGCTTGCGCTGCTGATTGTCCTGGCTTTCGGATTTGTCGTCAGCCTTTATCCGCTCAGGCTTTTGAAATTCCCCGATCTTGCGGCGGGAAACCGCAGGCTGGAGGAAAAAAGCGGATTGTCACATCAGGCGATCTCGCTTCTTGATGACCGCCCTGCCAGTCCGTCGCCTGAGGCGCTTGAACTCTGGCATGCCCACCGACGGCGGGTGGCGGCGAAAATTCACCATCTCGACAGCGGTGCACCGGCGCCGGATCTGACCCTTCTTGATCCCCACGGGCTGCGCGCAATTCCGGTTTTTCTGCTGTTTATCGGCTTTTTCTATGCATCGTCCAACGAGAGCGGCCGTATCGCGGATGCTTTTGCGCCACCGGCGCCGGGTCGCGAAACCCTGCTGGCGCTGCGGGTCGATGCCTGGATCTCACCGCCCGCCTACACCGGTAGGGCGCCTGTCTATCTGGCGCCTGAAGGCAGTGCCGAAGCGGTCAGCGTGCCTGAGGGGTCTGTGCTGACAGTCCGGCTTTCGGGCGAGGGGGCAGATTCGCAGATCCGTTTCGTCGGCAAGGATGGCACGGCGGAAAATCCTGACGACGCTTCGGCAAAGGCCAGCAGGCTTGCTTCCAGCGCGGCGTTCAACCTGACGGGAGACGGAAAGCTTGAGGCAGCTGGCCGGTCATGGCCGGTGAGCGTGGTGGCAGACCAGCCGCCGGTGATTGCCTTTGCCGCGCGGCCGCACCGCGCCGCCAATGGTGCCCTGGAGCTTGAATATACTGTCAGCGATGATTACGCGGTGACAAAGGCCTATGCCGAAATCACGCCCGCCGATGCCGATACGAGCGGTGCGATCCCGCTCTATCCGCCACCGGATTTCCCGCTGAACCTGCCGCGTCGTAACAGCGAAGACAACAAGGCCGTCACCAGCCGCGATATTACCGAGAACCCGATGTCCGGTTCGCCGGTGACAATCACGCTTGTCGCCGAGGATGCGCATGGCAATATTGGCCGCTCCCGGCCGGTCAGCACCATCCTTCCAGAACGCAATTTCCACGAAATGCTGGCGGCCGCCGTTGCCGAACAGCGACGGATTTTCAGCCTTGATATGCGTGCCATGCCGAAAGCGATCTCCTATAGCGAGGCAATGACGCTGCGACCCGAGGAGACCATTCCCAACATCACTCATTTTCTGCTGATCAAGTCGGCTCAGACGCGCATGAAGCTTGCCCATGACAGGGCCAGCTATCGCGATGTGGCCGACTATATGTGGCAGATCGCAACGGGGATTGAGGATGGCAGCCTTTCCGATGCGGAGCGTCGGCTGCGCGATGCGCAGGACGCGCTGAGCGAGGCATTGAAGAACAATGCCTCTGATGCGGAAATCGCCAGGCTGATGGAAGAGCTGCGCCAGGCGATGCAGGACTATCTGTCTGAAATGGCAAGCCGGATGAAGGACATGCCGCAGGATCAGGCGGTCGACCCGGCGCTGCAGGAAATGCTGCGCCAGAATGATCTTTCAAACCTGCTGGATCAGCTTGAAAATCTCGCTCGTTCTGGCGATCGGCAGGCCGCGCAGGACCTTCTGTCGCAATTGCAGCGGATGATGAACAATATCCAGCCGCCGTCCTCGGCTGAAGCCCAGAACGCCCAGCAGAATTCGCAACTGCGCCAGCAGGTGGACAAGCTCGGCGATCTGATCCAGAAGCAGCAGCAGCTGATGGGCGAGACCTATACGCTGGAACAGCAGTTGCAGGACCGTCTCGAATGGGGTGACCTGCAGGACAATGACAGCGAGGACGGTAAAGGCGCCGATAGCGGCCAGAAGGCGCCGCAGACCATGAGCGCGGATGAATTGCGCGAGGCGCTGAAACAGCTACGTGAGCGGCAGGATCAGCTGGGCGAGCAGTTGCAGGCGCTTCAGAAGGGGCTGAAGGATCTCGGCCTTCCCGAGCAGGACGGTTTCGGTCAGGCCGGTGAGGCGATGAAGGGCGCATCGGAAGCGCTCGGCGATGGCGAAGGCAGCCAGGCGCTTGATGGTCAGGGCAAGGCGCTTCAGGCGCTGCGCGATGGCGCACAGCAGATGATGAACGCCATGATGGCCAATGGCAACGGCCAGCAGGGCGGTCAGGGCGGCTCCATGGCGCTCGGCTTCGGCAATCAGCAGGGTCGTGATCCGCTCGGCCGCAATCCCGGCTCCAACGGCATGGATTTCGGCTCGTCGGTCAAGGTGCCGGATGAAATCACGGTGCAGCGTGCGCGCGAAATCCTTGATGCCATCCGCCGCAAGCTCGGCAGCGATGCGATCCTGCCCAGTGAGCAGCCCTATCTGGAGCGGCTGCTGCAACCTGACGGGACAAAATAGCAAACAAAATAGCCCGGACCAGGGTTGGTGCCGGGCAGTTTTGCTGTTCTGGTTTTAAGGTCGGGAAAGATCAGGCGGCAAGCGCGCGGGCGACGGCGCGGCGGATATCGGGCAGGGCAAAGGGTTTCTGCACCACGTCGATAATCTTTTCCATCAGATCGTCTGCGCGTTCGCGCTGCTCGGCAAAGCCGGTCATCAGCAGGATTTTCATGCCGGGATGGTTGGAATGGGCAGCATGGGCCAGCGCGATGCCGTCCATGATCGGCATGCGCACATCCGACAGCAGCAGGTCGTAATCACCTTCGGCCAGAAGCTCCAGTCCTTCCGCGCCATCGCCAGCTTCCACCGTTTCGTGGCCGTCGAGCCGCAGGGCCCTTGCCACAAAGGCGCGCAGTGATACTTCATCTTCCGTGATCAGGATCCTGGCCATATCGGTTTCCCGCTTTCTCTGTCTTTCATAAACCTATTTGCTTGCCTGTTGTTCCACAGGCTTTGTTGACAGAGAGATCACCAGAACTTTCTTTGCGAGAAGTAAACATCGCATCATGCTGTTCTGGCGTAGTTAACAAGCTGTATTGCAGCCCTTCAGCATCTATTAAGCATCACCCGTCACGACGCCGACAAAGGGCAGTTCGCGGAAAGCGTGAGCGACATCCATGCCATAGCCGACGACGAATTTGTCGGGGCAGCGGAAACCATAGTGATCGGCTTCCAGCGCTTCCTCGCGCTTTTCATGCTTGTCGAGAAGAACGGCGATCGAAACATTGGCCGCGCCGCGTTCGAACAGCATGTTCTTGGCGAATTGCAGTGTGCGGCCCGACTCGAGAATATCGTCGATCAGCAAAATATCGCGGCCCTTGACATCGCTGTCGATGTCCTTGACCAGACGCACGCCCTGGCTCACAGTCCCTGTGCCGTAGCTTGAAAGTGTCATGAATTCCACTTCCGGGGCGAGACCGGATTTGTGCAGGGCGCGGATGAGATCGGCCGCGAAAACGAAAGACCCTTTGAGGATGGCGATAACCAGCAGATCCCGCACCGGGCCCGAGGCGATCTCAACCGCCAGTTCCTCATTGCGTGCCGCAATGGTTTCGGCGCTATAGAGTTCCTCGATCTTTTTTCCGCGTACGACGTGCATCAACATGCTCCCTGGATAAGGCCTAGATCAGGGTTATTAGTGTTTTTATCGATCTGTAGCAATCTTGCCGGGCGCAATCGCCGGAATTGCAGGGCAAAGAGCGGTGGAAAGTTGTATTTTGGCGTCGCTTGACGGACATGCGGGAATCGGGCGTCAGTTAGGTCTTGTTTACCGGCTGTTAATCATGATCGTTAACATGGAGGACCGAATGCAAACGCGACACGGCCGGGAAGCAATGGCTTTGATCCATTTCGAAAATGTTGGACTGCGCTATGGGATGGGCCCGGAGATTCTCCGGGACATGACCTTCGACATTCCGAAGAACTCCTTCCAGTTCCTGACCGGCCCTTCAGGCGCCGGCAAGACGACGCTGTTGCGGCTGATGCTTATGGCGCTGCAGCCGACGCGCGGACTAATCCGGCTTTTCGGGCGCGATGTTGCTGTTATTCCACGCAAGGAATTTCCGATGCTGCGCCGCCGTGTCGGTATTGTCTTTCAGGATTTTCGTTTGCTCGATCATCTGACGACCTATGAGAATGTCGCTCTGCCGCTCAGGGTGCGTGGCAAGGATGAGATGGCCTACCGCTCCGATGTGATCGAGCTTTTGCGCTGGGTTGGGCTTGGCGACCGGCTGCATGTCAGGCCTCCGGTTCTGTCCGGCGGTGAAAAGCAGCGCGTGGCGATCGCCCGGGCCTTGATCGATCAGCCGGAAGTGCTTCTTGCCGACGAGCCGACCGGCAATGTCGATCCGCCGATGGCACGGCGCATCTTAAGTCTGTTTGTCGAGCTGAACCGGCTCGGCACGGCAGTGGTCATCGCCACCCACGATATCGCGCTGATGGATCGCTATGATGCCCGCCGGATGATCCTTTCGGAAGGAAGACTTGAGATCTATGAGTAGCCCACCGCGCAAACAAAAGGGCCGTGCAGGCGTCCGTGAGGGCAAGGTCAGGCAGGCTGGCCAGCGCGCTGCCGCAACGCCGGTGGCGCCGGCACCTGAGCGGCCCTCGCCAATCGTGCCGCCGGGCAATGTCCAGTCGCGGGCGCTGATGGCGGTGATCGCAATCATGTCCTTCCTTGCCTGCCTGACCCTTGGCGGCGTGTCCATGGTCCGCGCGACGGCCTCTGCGTGGCAGGGCGGTATTTCGCGTGAGGTGACAATTCAGATCAAACCGGTCGAAGGTCGCGATATGAATGCGGATCTTCTGAAAGCGCGCGATATTGCCCTGCAATTCGTCGGTACGCTGGACGGGCGGATCGTCGACGAGGCGGCGACGGAGCGTCTGCTGGAGCCCTGGCTTGGTACAGGTCTGGATTTTGACGAGTTACCGGTGCCGCGTCTTGTGATTATTACCATAGACGAGGCAAAACCGCCTGATTTTGCCGCAATGGGCAAGGCGCTGACCGAGGCGCTGCCCAATGCCTATCTTGATGATCACCGTGCCTGGGTTGACCGGCTGTCTGCCATGGCGGATGCCACGACCAGTATTGGCGTTGCGATCATGGCGCTGGTGTTTTTCGCCATGGTGCTGACGGTGATCTTCGCCACGCGCGGCGCGCTCGCCGGCAGTCGCAATATTGTCGAGGTGCTGCATTTCGTTGGTGCTGAAAGCGCCTTTGTCGCCAATCAGTTTCAGCGGCACTTCTTCCGCATTGCATTGAAGGGGGCGATTACCGGCGGTGTGCTGGTCTGCCTGTTTTTCTTTGCCGTGGGCTTCTGGCAGGGACATTATCTGGCGACGCCGGGGGCTGATCAGACAACGGCACTTTTTGGTGCGATTTCGGTCGGCTGGAGCGCCTATCTCGGCATAGCTCTGACAATCTTGATGATCGCCGTTTTGTCGACGCTGACAGCCCGGATAACGGTGATCAGGACCATTCGCGAAATTGATCTTATCCGTTCCGATCCTGGGCGTCTTGACGGGCTTTGATGATCTGCCTGAGCGGGCGGCACATCACGAGAGGCGAGGGGCGCGGTCCGGAAAGGCGTTTCCTGCCGTCCGGAACTGCGCTCATGCCTCTGAAATGCAGGGAAATGGTCGCACGCGCGATGGTTCGCCCCGAATGCGCCATAGTAAACGTGTCAGTCCCTTGACTTGTGCCCGGTTCTGACGCTGTTTCTGCGGCCCTGAGATTGGCCGTGAGAGGTGCTTCGAGACGGGGCGACGGCGACAAGACAGTGCGTGAAGGCGCGCGCCGGGCCATTGACCGGGGAATTGAAATGACATGCAGGCCTGTCTGGGTCTGAGCTGAAAGGAGTGCTGCGTGCAGCATCGGCAGAACGAAACAGGCGATAGTCCGACGGTATCAGCAAAGACGGCAAAGCCGTGGCGGCGGCTTTTCACCCGTCTTTTTGGCGTGGCCGTTGTCTTGCTGATTCTGGTTGCTGCCGGTTTCGTCTGGTTTTCGGCAAATGTGTTTGGCGCGCGCAAGCCGGATACCGCCAATATCGATGCGATTATCGTGCTGACGGGCGGCTCTCACCGGATTGAGGCCGGGCTTGCGCTTCTGGGCGAAGGCGTTGGCGACCGCCTGCTGATTTCCGGCGTCAATCCCTCGACCAGCCGCGAGAGCATCCGCCGCGTGACCGGTTCGGATGGCAGCCTGTTCGATTGCTGTGTCGATGTCGGTTATGAGGCGCTGAACACGCGCGGCAATGCCAGCGAGGCCGCCCGATGGATCCGCGCCCATGATTACAGGCGTATCCTGATCGTTACCAGCAGCTATCATCTGCCGCGAAGCCTGTTTGAGATGCGCACCCTCGATCCCGAAACGGTTTATGTCGGTTATCCCGTCGATCTCGATGCAGAAGGCGAAGCCTGGTATGCAAATCCACGTCTGCTGCGTCTCCTGGGAACCGAATATCTGAAATATATCGGCGCACATATTCGCGTTTATGCCGGTGTTGACCGGGCCATGGCGATGCTGGCGAATGGCGATTGAGCGCGGCCATTCTGTGTCCATCTGCCGGGTTGTGGTGATTAGCGCGCTGGTGACAGGCGCAAAACCGGTTTCCACTTTCCGCTGATTTGCTCTAGAGAATGTCCGGTCCTAATGAAAATACAGGGTTTGGCATGACTGCTTTGCGATCGGTCGCGTTCAATATTGCATTTTATCTGGGAACGGCTGTGCGCATGATCGTGCTCTCGCCATTCTATTTTTCTGTGTCGCGCAAGCGCGCCTATCGCACCGTGGTGCAGGGCTGGGCGGCGTCAATCAATCGGCAGATGCGGTTTTATGCCGGCGCTGATTTTACCATTGAGGGGCTGGAAAACCTGCCCGAGGGCGCCTGCATCATTGCGCCGAAACATCAGTCTGCCTGGGACACCGTGCTGCTTTTACCCTGGGTTGATGATGCAGTTTTCATGCTGAAGCGTGAATTGCTGCAGCTTCCGCTTTTCGGCTGGTACCTGAAGAAACAACGTCAGATCGGCGTTGACCGGGCCGCCAAGGGCGCGGCCATGGCCGATGTCATGGCCCGCACCAAGGCAGAGCTTGAAACCGGGCGCAAGCTGATCATCTTTCCGGAAGGAACGCGTCGCCCGCCTGGCGCTGAACCCGACTACAAGCGTGGCATCGTCCGCCTTTACAAAGATCTCGGCATTCCGGTGGTGCCGGTGGTGATGCATCCGGGCTTTTTCTGGCCGCGCGGCAGCTGGCGACGGCAGAGCGGGCATTTCACCGTTCGCATCCTTCCGGCGATTGCGCCCGGCATGGATGGCAAGGCATTTTTTGCTCAGCTGGTCGAGACCATGGAGGCCGAAAGTGACCGCCTGCTGGTCGAAACGGTTGCCGCCAACCCGCAACTGAAGCTGCCGCCGGAAACGGTTTCGCGGCTCGAAGCGCTCCAGCAGGGTGTGGCCATCTGACGCGGCCTCAGAACCGCCTTGCGGTCGGGTGCAGGGCCTGCCCCTGCCGGGCAATGGCCTCGGCAATGGCCTCCAGCCGTTCGTCTTCAATTCCCATCTGTTTGAGATGACGCAGGGTATTGGTCAGATAGTCGCGATTGGACCCCGCCTGACCGCTTGCGCTACCGGCAAGGCTGGCTGAGACTTCAATATCGAGGCTGCCGGCATACTGGCTGTGGGCGCGGTCCACAACATAGGTCACCGCCGGCACGATTGGTCCGTTTTCAAGGCTGACAGGCAATACGAGTTCGCGGTAGACTCCCGTCACAAGCTCTCGCTCGCGCAGATATTGCATCACGTCGTCCTGTCGCTTCGTTGAAACGGCAAAGGCAACGCCCTCGCAATAGCCGCCGCGATCAAGACCGAG
Source organism: Martelella alba (assembly GCF_006516955.1). Classification (GTDB taxonomy): domain Bacteria; phylum Pseudomonadota; class Alphaproteobacteria; order Rhizobiales; family Rhizobiaceae; genus Martelella; species Martelella alba. Next base: position 62,791 of record NZ_VHLG01000002.1, on the reverse strand, counting down.
AACAAGGCCGGGCTTTGCGCTGGTGCCGCGATAGATATGAGAATAGACGCAGAGGCTGCGGTGATAACCTGTCAGCCGCCCATGAGATCGCCGCTCGCTGATGAAACCGGGGTTCCACATCAGCGAGCCGTAGCCAAATACCCAAAATTCGTCCATATGCTTTGCGAGTCCCTCATTATGTTTTCAGAATTGGAGAAGTGAATGGCAGCGTCAAGACGTACGCGCAAACTTCTGCGCGTTATCGGTGTTATTCTGGTCGTTATTGTTGTGGCCTATGGCCTCGGCTGGTTTTACGTTGCCCGTACGGTGAAGGCGCGGATCTTCACCCTTCTCGAAGGGACGCAGACCAAGAATGTGATGGTGGAGTGCGGCGACCTTGGCTATCAGGGCTTTCCGCTTCAATTCGGTTTTTACTGCGGCGACCTGCATCTGCGCCAACGCGATGACCGCTTTACCTTCGATCTGCCCAAGCTTGTTGCCGATGCGCCGGCTTATTCGCCGTGGTCCGTCATGGCCCATCTTCAGGGGCCGGCAACGCTGAAGAACGAGGCGGGTTTTCTGCTGCGTTCCGAGTGGTCCAGCTTTGACACCAAGATGATCTATGGCAAGGGTGCGCCGCGCCTTTTGTCCTTCAATATCGAGGGGCTTTCGACTCAGCTGTCAATGCCGGCCGGAAACCAGAGCGCGCTGACGCTTGAAAAGGCGCAGGGTCTGACCCGCAACCAGGATGGCGATCTGGAGGTAGCGCTGGCTGTTGAAAGTGCCGTCATTCGCCCCGAAAACCGCACCCAGTCGCTGATGCCGATGAGCCTCAATCTGGTGGGTTCGCTCACGGATGGCGGTTCTCTGATGGGCGGTGATCTGAACGTCGAACAGCTCAAGGGCAAAAGCGGCGTCATAGATCAGGCGGAATTGACGGTCGGAGACAATGATTCCTACATCTCCGCCAGCGGTCCCTTTTCCTTCGATACCAATGGTTATCTGAGCGGGCGCTTTAAATTCGAGGTCGCAGGTCTCGATGTCGCCGGTCAGATGGCGCAGGTCGCCTTTCCGGATTATACGCAGGTCATCAATACGATTGTCGGCTTTGCCGGTTCGCTCTCTCCGGGCAACAAGAGCATTACCATCGGCATCAATGTCGATGGCGGCAAGGTCTCGATGGGCTTCATCCCGCTCGGCAAGATCCCGCCGCTGAAATAGCGGCAGACAGAACGGCCGGCACCAGAAGAGTGCCGGCCGTCAGACTGTTGACAAGCCTCGCCACCTTTTCTGGAGTCATGCCTGTGCTTGTCACAGGCATCCAGCCGGCGCGCGTCTGCGCGGCGAAAGGACTGTCTATTCATTGCCTTATTTATCTGGATCCCCGTGACAAGCACGGGGATGACGACGGAGAGAGGGGCAGCTCCACCTCAAACGTGTAATATAAATGGCTTTGTCAGCAGCCTGACGGGCCGGCACCAGAAGGGTACCGGCCGTTTTTCGTGATAGTGCTGTTTGAAGCCCGTCTTATCCGTTTTTCTTGTCGATCCCGTGGCGACCAAAGTCGGCTGCATCGACATCCTGCCCTGCCTCGATGATCGAGCGGCGAACGGCTCTGGTACGGGTGAAGAGATCGAACAGCTTGTCACCCTCGCCCCAGCGGATGGCGCGCTGCAGATAGGCCAGATCCTCGGAAAACCGCGCGAGCATTTCCAAGATCGCGTCCTTGTTGTGCAGGCAGACATCGCGCCACATTGTCGGGTCTGACGCCGCAATACGGGTGAAATCGCGAAAACCCGAGGCGGAGTATTTGATCACTTCCGACTGGGTCACGGTTTCCAGATCGGCAGCCGTACCGACAATATTGTAGGCGATGATATGCGGCAGATGCGAAACGATCGCCAGCACCTTGTCGTGATGGGCGGGCGGCATCGTGTCAACATTGGAACCGATCGCCTGCCAGAAGGCGGTCAGTGTTGCGATTGCACCTTCATCTGCGCCATCCTCTGGCGTGAGAATGCACCAGCGCCCGCGAAACAGTCCCTCAAAGCCAGCATCGGGACCGGATTTCTCTGTACCTGCAATCGGATGGCCGGCGATGAAATGAACGCCTTCAGGCACGTGCGGGCTGATCTGCGCGACCACAGATGTTTTCGTCGAGCCGACATCTGACAGGATAGCGCCCTGTTTCAGGCCCGGTGCGATGGTCTTCGCAACCGCACCGGACGCACCGACGGGAACCGAAATGATGACCAGGTCCGCCCCCTTGACAGCGTCAAGCGCGGATGTCGTGTAGCGATCGCCAAGGCCGAGCTCCTCGGCCCGCGCCAGTGTTTCAGGAGAACGCGTCGACACGACGATCTCATCGGCAAGCTTCAAAGCGCGAATGTCGCGCGCCAAGGAGGAGCCGATCAGACCGATGCCGATCAGTGCGATCCGGTCAAAGTGAATTTCAGCACTCATGCCGCATTGGCTTTCCGTCCGAGAAAGGCCTCAAGCGCCGCGATGACGCCGAGATTGGCCTCTTCCGTGCCGATGGTCATGCGCAGTGCATTGGGAAAGCCATAGCCGGCCACCATCCGCAGGATAAAGCCCTTCGAGGTCAGATAGGCATCGGCATCGGGGGCGCGCTTGCCGTCTTCGTCAGGGAAATGGATCAGGATGAAATTGGCGACCGAAGGTGTGACCTTCAGGCCCAGCGCTTCCAGCCGCTCCGTCACTTCGGCACGCCATTTCTCGTTGTGATCAGCCGCCTTTGCCGTGAATGCAGTATCGTTCAGGGCAGCGGTCGCCGCAGCGATTGCCGGGGCGTTGAGGTTGAACGGACCACGCACACGGTCAAGTGCCTGAACAATGTCCAGCGGGCCGTAGAGCCAGCCGACACGCAGTGCGGCAAGACCGTAGATCTTGGAGAAGGTGCGGGTCATCACCGTGTTGTGGCTTTGGGAAACCAGCTCGATCCCGGCCTCATAATCGTTGCGACGGACATATTCGGCGTAGGCCGCGTCAAGTACCAGAAGGACATTGGACGGCAGTGCGGCCTGCAGGCGGCGGATCTCCGACATCGGCTGATAGGTGCCTGTTGGATTGCCCGGATTGGCGAGAAAGACCATCTTCGTCTTTTCGGTGACAGCTGCCAAAATGGCGTCGACATCAACGGTGGCGTTCTTTTCCTTGACCGTGACGGGCTTTGCACCATTGGCCATGATCTGGATCTTGTAGACCAGAAAGCCGTGTTCGGTGATGATTGCTTCATCACCTTCGCCAAGATAGACGTGGCACAGCAGGCCCAGAAGTTCGTCCGAACCGTTGCCGCAGATGATGTTGTTGTAGTTAAGTCCAAAATTGCTGCTGATCGCCCGGCGCAGATCAGCGGCCTGGCCATCGGGGTAGAGTTCCAGCCTGTCGGCGATCGACTTCATCGCCTCAATGGCCTTCGGGCTGGGGCCAAGCGGTGTTTCATTGGAAGAGAGCTTGTGGACCTTGTCCACACCCTCCGCATGATCCTTGCCCGGAACATAAATGGCAATGTCCATGACGCCGGGGCGGGGAGTGGGTTTCAAAGTCTCGGTGCTCATCTTTTCTAAAACCTCGAACAAGAAACGGCGAAATGCCGGTTTCAACGGAAAAAAGGGTTTAAAACGGAACCGGTCATTTGTCGAGGCGACAATGGCCCGCAATTGCCTAGCTTGCGGGCCCTGTCCGTGTGGTCGGCACACCTTGCGGGGCCAGCGCTGGCACATAGACGCGCTTTGCCCGGCGTTGCGCAACTGGAAGCCCCTGATAGAGCCGTTTTTGCGCTTCGACGATGATCACACCGGAAAAGGCTGGCCAGAGTGCCCGGCCCAGGCGCTCGAAATTGCTGCGCAGTCTGAGGATCCAGCGGACCTTGGCTGGTGGAAAAAACAGCGCGTCGGCAAAGCTTCCGGGGGTGAAATTGGTCTGGCGCAGAAGATCGGTGATCTGGCCGCGCGAATAGGGTCGGCCATTGCCGAAGGGGGTATGTTCCAGCCTTGCCCAGACGCCGCGCCGGTTTGGCACGACGATGACCAGTCGCCCGCCCGGGGCCAGCACCCGCCAGATTTCGGCAAGCGTATCGGCCGGGCTTTCGGAAAATTCAAGCGAATGAACCATCAAGAAGCGGTCGATCGACGAATCGGGCAGTGGCAGAGCCTCTTCCGCCACAAGCGCCGTCGCCGACGGTCCGCCCGAGGGCCAGTTGAGTGCGCCCTGGGTCGCCGGCATGAAGGACATGGTCCGCTCTGTCCCCTGTCCCAGCCGGTCGAGATAGGGCAGGCAGTAGCCGAGGCCGACCAGCCGCTCATCCGGCAATTTCGGCCAGATTGCCGACATGGCGGCAGTGATCGACTGGGCCGCGAGGCGGCCGAGGGTCGAATGGTAAAAAGCGCGGAGGTCGACGATATCTGCGTTCATGACGCGGAGTTAATCGCGACGCCGGTTGGACTTCAAGGGGGAAGTGACTACATTCGGATCAAATCAGCGATCACGAGGAAACATCATGGCCCCACTGGAAATCGCCGTCTTCATCTGCCGCTCCGACAATTATGCCGTGCTTTTGCATGATGGCGAAACAGGGCGGACCCTTGCCATTGACGCACCGGATGCAGACGCGATCACAGCCGAGCTTGAGCGCCGGGGCTGGCAGCTGACCGATATCTTCACGACACATCATCACAAGGATCATGTCGAGGGGAATCTGCAGCTGAAGGCGCGTTATGACTGCCGTATCGTCGGCCCGGTGGAAGAGGCGCTCGTTATTCCTGGCCTTGATCTCGCCGTGGGTGAGGGGGACGAACTGGAATTTTCCGGACGTCGCGTCACCGTGTTAGAGACACCCGGCCATACGGCGGGCCATATCTGTTACCATTTTGCCGCAGAAAAACTGCTCTTTGCCGCCGACACGCTGTTCGCCATGGGGTGTGGCCGGCTGTTTGAACGGCCGGCCCTGGATATGTGGCACTCGTTGTCAAAACTTCTCGCCCTGCCGGATGACACCGAGATCTATTTCGGCCATGAATATACGCTTGCCAACGGGCATTTCGCGCTCAGCATTGACCCGGACAATCCGGTGTTGAAAGAAAGGGTTGAGGCTGTGGCAGCACTGCGCGAGGCCGGTGAGTACACCATTCCGACAACGCTCGGGCTGGAGAAGAAGACCAATCCGTTCCTGCGGGTTGCTGACCCGGCAATCCGGGCGCGGCTTTCCATGGAAACGGCATCCGATGCAGAGGTTTTTGGCGAAATTCGCCGGCTGAAAGACGGCTTTTGAACGGAGTGGCGGCCATGATGGCGCGAGAAATCATTGCAATGCTCGGCATGGAACCGCATCCCGAGGGTGGCTTCTATGTGGAAACCTTTCGTGACCTGTCCGATGGCAGCAAGCGTGGCGTCTCCAGTCTGATCTATTTTCTGCTGGAGGCCGGCGATCGCTCTCACTGGCACCGGCTGCATACGGCAAGCGAAGTCTGGCATTTCTATGCCGGTGCGCCGCTGGTCCTGTCCCGCTTTGCCAAGGGTGGCATCAACGACGATCTAGTGCTGGGAACTGATCTGGCGGCGGGCGAACGTCCGCAGGCCATCGTCCCGGCCGGCTGCTGGCAGGCTGCCGAAAGTCTCGGCGATTTCACGCTTGTCGGCTGCACGGTCGCGCCAGGCTTCGATTTCGACGATTTCGAATTGGCGGAACCGGACTGGTCACCGCGTGAACCGGCCTGAGCGGCCGGATCAGATGATTGAGGATTGAAGGCGGAGATTGCCTTTTCGGGTTGCATTTACCCGTGCTCTGTCATGCCATGCGATCACGGAGGCGAGCGGCCTTTCGCTGCCATACATCAGTTTCAGCCGGGCGCTTTCATCGCTGTCATGAACCGCCTGTTCCAGCAGGACATGGAGTTCGAGAACTTCCGATTGCAGTCCCCTGGGACTGGTGCAGTTCCCGTAGAGGCTATCCCTTGCGGCCTTGAACAGGGTGAAGACCTCGGGTGGCGCGGCACCTTTGATCGGGCGCAGGGCATGAATGACAATGCTGGCGACTGCGGGACGGGCGGCGCCGTCCATGCGCTGGGCTGCGTGCGCCAGCGCCAACAAAAGCGCAATCTCACTCTTGACGTTGCCGCGCTTGCGCTCTGTCTGATAGATCGCGCTTGCTGCACGATGCAGCAGTTTCGGTGCTGTCTTGTATTCTGGCAGGCTTTCGGCGAGAAAGATCAGCTGGTTGCGGATCTTGTCGTCGGGCATGGCGCGGACGGCCTCGAGAAAACGGTTGAACTGGAGTGTGAACTCCAGGGTCGAGGGGCTGCGGGCCTCACTACCACTTGTCCAGGCTTCAACGATCTTGAGAAATGCGGTTTCACAAAGCTCGGCATCCTTCAGCCGGACGACCTCTTTCAGGAGTGCCCGCAGAGGTTCGGAATTCTCCCCGGTACAAAGATGGCGCGCCGCCCGCGCCAACGTGTTTTCGACCAGCATGACGCGGCTGGCTTCGGGAAATCCCTTCATCTTTGACAGGGCTTCACAGAATTTCCGGGCAATATCGGCGGAGATGATGCGCTCATGCGCGGACTGTTCCACATCGAGCTGCCGCCTGCGAACGCCAAATCGGGGCATATGGCGCATCAGTGCCGTAAAGCGGGAGGGCGGGCTTGCATTTGCTTGTAGGGCGGCAATCTTGCGCGCGCTTTTCCGCGGCTTCGCGGTCCTGTAGGTCGTTTCCTGGTCTATACCTGATCCAGACGTGGAAGAGAGCGACATCTATTGCAATCCTTCGGCGTTATTATTTTCGCCCACAGATCACCGCTTCGCTATAATAGCGAAATTGAAATTTTAAATGTTTGCAGAACTTGACGCTCTGCCAATTGTGCTCAAGTGCCAATTGGCTTTTTAGCGCAAGGTTTTAGTCCTGATCGGATATGGTGATCTGGATCAGGTCCGGTGTGGTTCCGTCAGCCTTGGGGCCGAGCGTCGGATAGGACCATTCGCGGCCGGCAGAGGTGAAGACGGGTAATGGCCTTTCGGCTACCTCAGGGCTTGCATAGCGCAGCATGTTTGCCGCCTCGGGGCTGCAACTGTCGCATCTATGTTGCAGTTGTGTGTTCAGTTGCTCTGCCTTTGCGGGGGATGAACCCCTTCGATTGGCATAGTCGCCGAGGCTTTTGGCAACGGCCCTATAGGAGTCGAAGAGCCCTTCGCTGCTATTGTTTTCGGTGATAACAGGCAGTCGTGGAATAAGCTGTTCGAGCGTATCGGCCTGCGCGATATTCTTCTCCCGCACATTCGCTCTGGCATTGGGCTCGATAATACGTGTGGTCTTGGCCAGTTGCCGGACGAAGCTGGCAGAAAAGCGTTCTGCCTTGGCGGCGTCGAATTTGCTGTCGCGGATGCTGTCATGCATTGTCAGTAGGGTTTTGACGGCCGATTTGAGCTTGACCGGCTGCATCTTGGTCTGACCGAAGAGTTTGACCACCGTATCAAGCTGCCCTGTGACCTTGTCGCTCGGTGTTCCGGCGGCGGCTTCGACAAAGCTCATATAATGGTTTTCGGACTGGGTCGGCGACAATGCCGGCAGTCTGTCGCTGGCCGACCAGTGCTCGGCGGCTTTGTCAAAGGCACTGGCGCACAAGGCCGGGTCCTTGATGTTGCGAATCATGCTCAATAAGTGTTGTACCGGTTTGGTATTGCCGCTCGCGCGCGCGAAATCCCATGTTGCCTGGGCGAGGTCCTGCTCGATCATGTCCGGCTTGTCTGCGTCACGGGCTTGCGAAAAGGCCTGTGTCAGTGTTTGAAATCGTGTCTCGGCGTCGCGGCGCTCGGTATCACTTTTGCTCAGCCGGAGCGCGCCGGCCGGGCCGCGGCCGAAAATCTGTGAGAGAGATGTTCGCGTCGCCGGGCTCATCTGGTTCAGATTCTGTCTGTTTGCGCCTGGTGGGCGTGAGCGGTAGAGCGTTGCCCGTTGCGGGCTGGAAGTCTCTGGAGCCTTGTCGGTCTGGGCTTTGTCGGTCTTTTGATTGGAACCCGAGATGTTGTTATTTTGCATTTGCCGACGCTCCTCATGCTGGTTTGTCGTTAAACAGCATCAATCAAGCGTGATAACCAATTCGAATTTCCCGATGTTCTAATAGAATTTGGTGCGACTTCAAACCGGGCGAAGATGCAGGCTATCTCTTTGAAGAACGGCGACTAAAGATCAATTCGCGGGCGGCAAGAACGGCGCCGCCGGTGATCAGAGCGCAGGCCGCCAGCACCTGCCATGTCGGTTTGCCGAAGCCGAAGGCGATCAGAATCAGTGTCGACAGCAACGGGGCTGCGTAACTGGCTGCACCGAGGGCCTGGATATTGCCGCGCTTGACGCCGAAGTCCCAGGCGTAAAAGGCCAGGCCCACCGGAAACAGGCCAAGGCCCGCCACGGCAAGCCACTGGAAGGGCGTTGCCGGCCAGACCGTTGTTTCAAATACGAGATGCGAAAGCAGCGACAGAAGCGATGTCGCAAGGCAGAAGCCGGTGACGACGTCGGTGGAAACCTTGTTGAAGGAGCGGGTCGCCAGGGAGTATCCAGACCAGGTGAAGGCGCAGAGAAAGGCCGCGCCGTAGCCAAGGATGTAAGTGCTGTCGAGGCTGAGCCCGCCATTGCGGGTGACAAGCAGCCCGGTTCCGGCAAAGCCGAGTAGGGCGCCGGCGATATGATGCAGGCGGAGTTTTTCACCCGGCAGCAGTGCCGAGCCAACCACAATCAGCAGCGGCCACAGATAGGCGATCAGCCCGGCATCGACGGCGGGTGCGTTTCTGAGGGCGGTGAAATAGAGAAAGTGATAACCGAACAGGCCGGCAATGCCCGTGATCCAGACTTTGCGCGGCTGGCGCAGAAAAATGCGTCTTTCCGGTTTGAGCACAAGAACCACGATACCCGGAAGAGACCCTATGGCAAAGGCGATGGCAGATAGCTGAAATGGCGGCATGGTTCCCGACGCCGCTGTAAACAGCGCCAGAACCGACCACATGACAATTGCGGAAAAGCCAATAAGCGTTGCGCCCAGTGTCATGAAACGCCGAACTTCGTCGCGTAAATGGTGATCCGGCCAATCTTGAGCGGAATATGGGCCAGGACCGGCACATAGACATTCAGCCTGTCATTGAGCGCGAACCAGACGACGAGTTCGGTTGAATGAGCGAGATAGTCGATGTCCTCGTCCTTGCGCTCAAAGCCGGCGATGGGGTGAAAGCGCATCGCGCAGCCTACGGCGCGTCCGGAAAATCCGTTGGTGGAGAAGGGGCGGCTGCCAGCCGGAGCAAGCTTGAGTTCAAGGCGGGTTTCGCCGTCGAATATCGCCAGTGAACCCTGGCAGGGATTGGCTGACGCCGGCAGCATCATGGCTGAAAGCGGGTCGATAACATTGCGCAGGTGGCGGCTCGTGACCTCGACCCAGTTGGAATCGCGCGGCCCGGGATCGGGCGCGATCGTGGCCTGTGTAACCCGGCCATTGCGGTAATAAGCGAGATAATCGCGTGCGTAGTCGCCATCGCGATATTTCAGGCTGAAGCTTTTTGAGTCGGGCTTGCCGTTTTTCAGCGCGCCCTCGACCTCGGCATCGACCTTGAGCGACGTGATCAAGGTGCCAAGGCCGCTGGCCTCGACAGAACCGTCAATGGCGTAGTCATCACCATCCAGAGTGGTCTTAAATTTGGCGTCAGCAATTTTGATGCCGGAAAATGAGATCGTGTAATCTGTCTGAAGTGTTTCATCCTGCGCTTGTGCCTGGGGCAGGAGCAATGAGGAAAATGCAACAATTACAAAAGTATGATATATGGTTTTCAGCATCGCACCGGTCCGCAAACCTGTTATTTAAAGGTAAGTCATAATCCTTTATGTCGCAGGTGACGGAAAAAAAACAGGCGCAAAATGGACCCGTACACCGAAAAAGAGATGCATTGCCTTGACCTTTTTTTCGCCTGCGACTATAGAACCGCAACTTTCCAATGACACGCCAGTTGGATCGCGGGGCAAGGTTGTCTCGTTTTGAACCATTGGGCGCAGACGAAAATAGGTGAACCCATGTCCCGCACGTGCGAATTGACAGGCAAGGGCGTGCAGTCCGGCAACAATGTCAGCCACGCCAACAACAAGTCCCGCCGCAAGTTCCTTCCGAACCTCTGCCAGGTCACGCTGATGTCCGAAGTCACCGGCCAGAGCTATCGTCTGCGCATTTCCGCAGCTGCTCTCCGTTCGGTTGAGCATCGCGGTGGTCTCGATGCCTTCCTCATCAAGGCTGATGAAAAGACCCTTTCGACACGTGCGCGTCTGCTGCGTCGCGAAGTCGTAAAGAAGACTGCTGAACAGGCTGCTGCCTGATCGCATCTAGTCTTTAACGTGTGGCAGGAGCCGACCGCTCAAGCGGTGCGGCTCTTTTGCTTTGGTTTCAACTGGTGGCATATCCCAGGATAAAAAAATGCGGCAATCAACTTTCGTTCTGATTTTCGGCCTGCTCATGGCAGGCGTCGTTCTGGCCTCCAACATCCTCGTCCAGTACCCGGTCGAGGGGACGCTTTACGGAATTTCGCTCAGCGATCTTCTGACATGGGGCGCCTTTACCTATCCCTTTGCCTTTTTGGTGAATGATCTAACCAATCGTCGCTTTGGCCCTTCGGCGGCCCGCAAGGTGGTGGCTGCCGGCTTTGTTGTCGGCGTTGCCTTTTCCTTTTACGCCTCGGTGCCGCGTATCGCGATTGCCTCCGGTACGGCCTTTCTGGTCGGTCAGCTGCTCGATGTGACGCTGTTCAACAGGCTGCGGCGCGGGCGCTGGTGGCAGGCCCCGCTGGTGGGGTCGCTGATTGGCTCCTGCCTCGATACGGTGCTGTTCTTCTCGATCAGTTTTGCTGCCGTTTTCGGCTTTCTCGGGGCCAATGATGACTTTGCGCTTGGTTTCGCGCCGCTCTTCGGGGTCTTCCCCGTGGCCGAAATCCCGCGCTGGGTGTCGTGGGCGCTGGGCGATCTGTCCGTCAAGCTGGCCTTCTCGCTGGTCATGCTGCTGCCCTATGGGGCGCTGATGACCCTCATTCGCCCGATGCAGCCGGCGACGTCCGGCTGAGTGAAAGACGACCGGTTGAAACCAACGAAAAGAGCGCCTCGAGAGGCGCTCTTTTTGCATTTGTCAGCTTTTGCCGCATGATCTTGTTGATCCTCGCTCCGGCCGGATCAAGCTCTAGATGGCGGCTTCGACGGCGCCGCGCGGTCCCTTGTCGGTGATGGCGTCATAGGCATTCAGCACCGTCTGTTTGAAAACGGGATTGGCGGCGAGTGCCGGCGGGAAGATCTGCTCAATGGCGGTGAGGCGATCGATCAGTGCAGCGCCGGTATAATCACCTGCCAGCGCGAGTAGCTGGTCGGCCAGATGGTCGTTGATCTTGGTGCCCTTGTCGGCTGCTTCTTCGAGAAAATGACACCAGCCAGCAATGGCAAGCGCGAGAAGCTTCCAGTCCGTGCCGCGGGTCAGATGAATGGCCACCGACTGCAAAATACGCTGCGGCAGTTTCTGGCTCGTATCCCAGGCGATCTGGGCGGTGCGGTGCTTGAGCTCGGGATTCGAGAAGCGCTCGATCAGGCTCGTGGCATAGGCATGGGTGTCGACGCCGGGCAGATCGGGAAGGGTGGGGCGCTGCTCCGCCAGCATCAGGGTCAGGGCTGCCGTGCGAAACAGCCCGTCTTCCATACAGGCCGCAATGGTCTCATGGCCGGCAAGCCCGCCCAGCATGGCGAGGAATGTATGTGAGCCGTTCAACATTCTGAGCTTCATCATCTCAAAAGGCGTCACGTCTTCAACCAGCATGGCCCCGCTTGCCACATAAGGGGGCATGTCGCCGGCAAAATGGTTCTCGATGACCCATTGGCGGAAGGGTTCACAGACGATGCCATTCGGGTCTTCAACGCCGTCATTGAGGTCCTGGATCAGCTTGCGGCCATGCTCGTCAAGTGCGGGCACGATCCGGTCGACCATGGTGACCGGGAAGGTGCAGGTTTCGCCGATCCAGGCCGCCAGTGCCGGATCAAGCCGCCCGGCAAAGCTCAAAATCGCGGTTTTCGCCAGCTGGCCGTTGTCAGGCAGGTTGTCGCAGGACAGGATGGTCAGCCCGCCAAGTCCCGCCTGTCGCCGCAGGGAAAGCCCGGCAACGATGACACCGATGGCCGTTTTCGGCTGTTCCGGCGTTTCGAGATCCGCCCGGATGCCCTTGTTTTCGAAATCGAGCGCGCCGGAGGCTATGCAATAGCCCTTCTCGGTAATGGTCAGCGCCACGATCGCCATTTTCTCGGCGGTGAAATAGTTAAGCAGGGCCTTGATGCCGTCACGGCGGGGATGGCAGGTACCGATGACCGCACCGACCCGGCGTGCGGTCACGCCGTTGCCGTCGACTTCGGCGACCGTGTAGAATCCATCGGCCTCGTCGAGCGCGGTCAGTTCTTCCGCGCCGGAATTCAGCCGGACGGCGATCACACCGAAGTCACCGCCGGACCTGTTCATGCCGTCTTCGAGATAGACGATCGGGTGGGCCCGGCCGAAGGCGCCAAAGCCGAAATGGAGAATGCGCGGGACAAGTTTTGCGCGGTCATATCCGGATGAAATTTTCTGAACCGTCATGGTTGGTCTCCGCCGGTTTGATTTAGGGTCCGTCAGGATTGGCGGCTGGTGCTGCTTTGCTGGCAACCGTCCCGAATGGCGCGAGATCGGAACGCGGTTCTGTGCACAGCGCGTGCCAGAAAAACTAACAAATAGCAAGTGTCGCAGGCATACAAGGCGGGAAGGCCTGGCTGTCCTGTCCGGCTCCGATTTCAGGAAAAGCGAATTTGTCTTCAGTCATTATTGCGGGATTATATCGGCAACAGTGGCAGGTAATGGCGACTGCATGGGGCGCTTCAGGACCTGAGGTGCAATTTATTCGCGAGGAAATGCTATGCCAATCGAAAGTGCCACGCAGGCCAGTCCGCCGGTCGGAGCATACGGGCAGAACCATGGTGCGGCCGTACCGATGCAGCCGGCCACAATCAGGTCTGCGCAACACGTGGCGGGACCGGCAATGCCTGTGCAGCAGCCGGTGCAATACGTCTATCAGCAGGCGCAGCCGAAGCCATCCTTCTTGCAAAAGGTGATGTCATTCCTGTGCCCCGAGCTGATGCTGATCCGCGACTTGCAATCGCTCCAGCAGACAGCTCAGCGTTTGATGTTGGAGATTGAAAAGCTGCTTCAGCAGGACGGGCAGACGGGGCAGCAGGCGCCGCCTGCCGCCATGCCGCATGGGCCCGCAAGTGTCTATGGGCAGCAACCGCCGCGCAACGCTTACGCACGGCCCGAGTTTCAAGCCGGCGCGCAGCCCCGGCAGGCCAGGGCTGCGAGACCGGAGGCCGCAAAACCGGATGCCTCGCAGGACCTCCCCTCCAGCGGAGGTTTCCGGACCACATCCGTTGCGCGCAAGGGCCCCGGACTTGGAGATGATGCGGCGCGGTCGGCGCAGATGAATGGCTGGCTCGAAAATATCTCCGATGATCCCGTCAAGGGGATGGAGGATATGTTTCACGATATCGACGGGGAACTGAATTACGCCGAGACGTCAGGGCAATTGCCGGATGCTTCAATCGAGCATTATGCGAATGCCATGGCGCTTTATGGCAGCGTCAATGTGAATGAGGGCGAACGCGAATATCTTGCGCGGTGTGCCTTACAGGTCTTCAGCAAGCTCGCTGATGTCGGGGCGGCAATCAGCCAAGCCGCCTTGCATCCGTCTGGTCCGGGCGTGGCCGCGTCGCAGGATGGCCTTGGCGATGCGCAAGCAACGGATCACGGGGTAGCTGACGTTGTGCACGGCCAGGAGAGCGCGACAAGAGCGGAAGATGGTGAAGATGATGATGTGTATTTTGACGCACGGGACCACTTCGAGGCCGAAGCGCCCGGGGCGTATGACTATGCTCGCGAAACGCCTGTCGTCTGGCGCGATGAAAGCGGGGGTATCAATGTTGATCGATGGGGCCCCTCTGGGCTGACATCGGTGCCGCTCTCGCAGGCCGGGCTTGATACGCAGCAAGGCAGCGGATTGCAGCAGGCCGTTGCCTCTCTGGTCGCGGCGGATGAGGTTGCACCGGTGACGGCGGGCTCTAATTCACAGCCTTCAGTGGCACCTCAGGCTGGCGCAGGCGAGCAGGCGCTGCCGCTGAACAGCGCTGGATCCGTCTTCTCGGAAGCCCAAGCGAAGAGCCAGCGGTCTGCTCAACAGGATCGTGCGGGGGGTAAGCGCTCTTCATCGGCATTTAAGGCTTTAAACCTGAATAAATTGAAAAACATTCCAGATAGGATAAATAAGGAGTTGAATTTGAGTGCGCATTACAAGCTATTTCAGTCGAGTTTTAATAATATATCATCGATAATCAAATAATTAAACAATGGTAATGTAGCAATAATTAGAAAAATACGAATTTTATAAATTTAAAATTTCTGCTAGTTGTATTTATATCAGAATATACAACCTGAAAATGAATTTAACCGGCAGGAATCTTGGAATGTCATATTGTTTCGTTGCAAGAAGGGGTGGCGACAGGCGCCAGTCTGCGCCATCATCACGGCACAAGCTGTACTCCGGCATGACGGTTTTCCGCCTGAAGCAAGGCCTGTTGGAGAAGTAACGTGGCAACCAATATCAACAGCATTTTTGCAAAATTCACGAGTGCCATCAGTCGCTCCGGTGGCGCGTCCATGCCCTCCATGACGAAGGCAACCGGCAGGGCCGCAAAAAGCGGGCAGGATCTCGCCAATCTGAAGCAGGCGCATGCGCAGCAGAACGCGGTCTGGCGTGGCGCTCTGACAAATCTGCAGCAAAGGCAATCGGAGCTGAAGCAGCAAGCGAGCGTGGACCGAACGGTTCGGAGCTTGTCGGGCCAGATGGCCAAGGGTAAGCCCGAAGAAAGTTACTCCAAGGCCATGCGCTATATTGAGGCGCATGTGGCGCGTAGTGAAGCGGGCAAGGGCGCTCCAAGTGCGGGCAGTATCCGGCAGTTCAAGTCGCTCCTTAACAGCATGCATCCGCACAGGCTTCCGTCGGGCGATCGCGCGATCTTTGCCGAGCAGCGTGATCAGATGAAGACGAGACTGGATGCGATCTCAACCGCAAGCGCGCCTGCAAATAAGTCAGCCAGCATGCCCGACCTGCGGCAAATTTCCTTGTCCGGCGCATCGGTAGCCGGGCGTCCGGAGCCTTCGCTGCAACGCGCAACCTCTTCTGCGACGCGTGCTGGCCGTGCGCCGCAGCCGGCAATGCAGCGCTCGGCCTCAGCGCCAGCTCTGCGCAGCAGCAATGCCGCCGAGGGGCGTGAGATCGCCAGTCAGAAAATGACGTGGTCGATTGTCATGCGTAACGACAAGGTGGGCGGCAGCAAGATGATGCTGAATGAAATGAAGAACACGCTGGATTTTCCAAAAGGCGGCAAAGCGCTGTCTCAGGCGCAGCGCAGTCATTTCGAAAGCATGCTGGGCAAAATTCCCTATCAGAAGATGACCGACACCGACCGGGCCAGCTGCTTCGATCTCGAAGCGCAGGTCAGGCAGCGCCTGCGGGAAATGTGATCCCGGGTCAAAGGACCCGGGACCGTTGAATGCTGCTAAAAGCTGACCATATCACCATTGCCAACAGTGATGCCGTTGACGCTGATAGCGCGCTTTTCACCAGCCGGTAGCTGAACGCGCGCCGCCTCATAAGCCGGGCGAAAATCGCCCTTACATGCGATTGAAAGCGCAAGGCTGTCACCGGTGCCCGACAGGCCGAATGTCGTCACGCGGCGGGCCTTGTCCTGCTGCCAGTCGACGGTGCGGCCGTCATCCTCGAAAGCGATGCTCTCGGCGGTGAAATCACCCGGGACAGGGAAGATGGCCAGCGTGCGGGCCGTATCGGCTTCGCTGCCAGCCCGTTCGGCGCCCTCCGACAATGTGATCACGGCGCCAGCACGGACGAAGAGAGGCATGCTCTCAAGCGTGACGGGCAGGGTGACCTCGGTTCCGGGCGGATAATAGCTGCCGCTCCAGAAATCCCACCATCCGGTCTGGTTTTCCGGCAGGTAGACGACCCGCTCCGTCGCGCCCTTGTCAACCACATTGGCGACCAGAAGATCACGGCCGATCATGAAGTCGTCGGTCTCGGCGAAGGTCTTCGCATCCTGCGGATGATCGAGGAAGGTCGGACGCAGCATTGGCTCATGCGCCGTGGTGGCAAGCCAGGTCAGCGTGTAGAGATAGGGCGTCAGCCGGTAGCGGAATTTCAGCGCATTACGGATCAGCGGCAGAACCTCGGGATACATCCAGGCCTCATTGGCCGTTCCGTCATCATTCCAGGAATGGATGGTGAAACGCGGATGGAAAATACCGTTCTGGACCCAGCGGACGAAGAGTTCCGGTTCCGGTTTCGGGCCGGAAAAGCCGCCGACATCGTGGCCGACATTATAGATGCCGGAAAGCGACAGTGACAGGCCCATGCGGATATTGTAGCGCACGGTTTCCCAGCGGGTGTAGTTGTCACCGGTCCAGGTCTGGACATAGCGTTGAATGCCGGGGCAGCCGGCGCGCGAGATCAGATAGGGGCGTTCCTCCGGCGCAAATGCGATCTGGGCATCGCGCGAAGCGCGGCTCATCAGCATGGAATGCAGCGGACGGATCAGCGCGACCGGGATTTCCCTGCCAAAGCCGTGGCATCGCGCGCCGTCATCCCAGATCTCATATTCGTTATTGTCGTTCCAGGTGCAGGCGATGCCCCTCTTTAGCAGCTGCTCGGTGACACCCTCTTTCCACCAGGCGACAGCCGCCGGGTTGGTGAAGTCGAGATGCGCCCCCGAATCGTCCCAATAGACCGCATCGGCATAGGAATTGGTCTCGCTGTCGGTCACGAACAGACCGGCATCCAGCGCCTCGGTGAAACGTGGGTGGTCCTGCAAGAGTGCCGGTTTGATATTGGCGATCAGCGTCAGCCCGGCATCGGCGAACTTGGCCGTCATCGCCTCGACGTCCGGAAACTTCTCGTAATTCCAGTTGAAGACGTAGCGCTTGTCGGCAATCGATGTGTAGCCCGATGACATCTGGAAGCTGTCGCAGGGAATGTCATGCTCGGCGAGTTTGGCAAGGAAACCTTCGAGTTCTTCCTGCGCATTTGGCCGGTCGGTATAGGCCATGGTCGAGCCGGAATAGCCAAGAGCCCAGCGCGGCATGAAGGCTGAACCGCCGGTGAGCCTGGTGTGGCCCTTGACCAAGTCGAGCATGTCCGGCGCAAAGGCGAAGTAGTAATCGAGGTCGCCGTCAAGCGCACGCCAGGCACGGAAGGGCTTGTGGTAATTGTCGAGCTCGTTGCCGAGGTCGAACCAGCAGGTGGCGAGATTGTCGTAAAAGACCGAGAATGCGCCTGCATCGGGCGTCACAGTGAAGGTGACCGGCAGATGCTTGTAGAGCGGATCGGTTGATTTGGCATTATAGCCCATGGCGTCGAGATTGCGCATCTCGTAGCGGCGGCCGGAGCGTTCCAGATCGCCGGATTTCTCGCCGAGGCCATAGACGCGCTCACCGGGTTTGCGCAGCAGGAAATGGCTGGCGCGGTGGTCGCGAATGCCGAGCATATAAGCACCGGTCGGACGTTCCTCTGCCAAAAGGGCAAAGTTGCCATCCGCCTGTCTTGCTTCCCAGCGCATGGTCAGCGGATTGGCGATTGAAAGCCGGAGCGTTTCGGTGGCAAGTGTCAGGCTCTCGCCGTCTTCAATGGTGAAGGCGGGCAGGGAGAAGCCTGAAAGATCATCGCGCGCGCGGCCTTCAAAGGCGACGTCATCTTCTGGGGCGATCGACCAGGTTCGGTCGAGACGCCAGTCGCCATCCTTTTTCAGCGAAACCCGGAAGAGCGCGTCTTCGAGCACAGTGATGACGAGGCTGTGGCGGCCATCGAGGAGGAGGGTGACGCCATGGGCGTCACGCGATGAAAGGGTCCAGTTCTTGAGCGTACGCATTGTCTTTTACCCGGCATATCCGAGGAACAGCCGCGGCAGCGCCAGGCTGATGAACGGGATGAAGGTGACCATCAGGAGAACGACGATCAGCGTGATGAAGTAGGGGATCAGCGGCTTGATGACCTTCGGGATCGTGGTCCCGCCAACCGAGCAGCCGATGAACAGAGCCGATCCGACCGGTGGCGTGCAGATACCGACGCACAGGTTGAGCGTCATCATGACACCGAACTGAACCGGATCCATGCCGAGCTTCTGAACAACGGGGAAGAAGATCGGCGTGAAGATCAGCAGTGCCGGCGTCATGTCCATGAAGGTGCCGACGATCAGCAGCACGATGTTCAAAATGATCAGGATCATGATCGGATTATCCGACAGACCGAGCATGAAGTCCGAGATCATGTTGGGGATGTTGCCGAAAGCCATGGCGCGCGACATGGCGATCGAGCAGCCGATCATCATCAGGACAACGGCAGTGGTGACGGCCGATTCGAGGATGATGGAGGGCAATTGCTTGATTGAGGTCTCACGATACCAGACAAAGGCGAGCAGCAGCGTGTAGACAACGGCAATGGCAGAGGCTTCTGTTGCCGTGAAAATGCCGCCGATAATGCCGCCCATGACGACGATGACGAGACCGAGCGGCAGGATGGCGTCAAGACCCTTCTTGATGAACTCGATGACGCTCGGGCGCGGCTGGGTCGGGTAGCCGCGGCGCTTGGCGATGACGCCAGCCACGATCATGATGCCGAGGCCCATCAGGATGCCAGGGACGTAGCCGGCAACGAAGAGTGCTGCAACCGACGTGCCGCCGGTGATCAGCGAGAAGACGATGAAGGTGGATGATGGCGGGATCAGCAGACCGGTCGTGCATGAGGCAATGTTGACGGCGGCCGAATAGGAGGGGTCGTAGCCTTCCTTTTTCTGCAGCGGCGCCATGACGCCACCGACGGCGGCGGCGGCGGCCACGGCCGAGCCCGACAGCGAGCCGAACATCATGTTGGCGAGCACGTTCACATGCGCAAGCGAGCCGGGCAGGGCAAAGCCGATCACCTTGGCGAAATCAATGAGGCGCCGGGCAATGCCGCCGCGGTTCATGATGTTGCCAGCGAGAATGAAGAAGGGAATGGCCAGCAGGGTAAACGAATCAAGGCCGGATGCCATCTGCTGGGCGACGATGAAATAGGACTGATCAATGCCGACAAAGAGCATGAACGTCACGGTCGCGGCGACACCGATTGAAAAGGCAATCGGAACACCAAGCACCATCAGAAGGGCAAAGCTGCCGAAGAGTACGAAGGGTGAATAGGCTGCAAACATTTGAGGCTCCTCCTCAGTCCAGCGGGCCGCCGGCTTCCGCCGGGGCGTCCCCTACCGGGGCCTGTCCATGCAGAACCCGAAGGACCATCTGCACGCAGTAAAATAGTATGATCGCACCCGAGATCGGGATGGCGATGTAGATGAAACCCATCGGCATCTGCAGTGATGGCGAAACCTGACCATTGGCCAGTGTGCGGCTCACCAGTGCACCGCCACCCTTCATCATCACAAAACCGGCAAACCAGGCGATGATGGCCAGAACCACGATTTGTGCGGTCTGGCGCTTCCAGCCGGAAAGCGCCGGCGCCAGAATGTCGATCGCCAGATGGCGGCCCTGGCCGAAGGTATATGCACCGCCGATCAACGCCAGCCAGATGAAAGCGAAACGCGCGATTTCATCGGTGTAGATCGATGGGGACTGAAGGACATATCTGCTGAAGACCTGCCAGACGACGCAGATGACGAGGGCCGAAAAGCCGACAACGATCACGACGCGAAGGAAAATGTCTACCAGAAATGCGATGCCGTCGATAAGGCGGCTGAATATGTCGGTTTGCCTTGATTGCTGCATCCGACCCTCCCTTGATTTCTGAATCGGTGCCCGACGATTTTTCATCGGGGTCTGTCAGACATAAATATGCCGCAAAGGAAAAAATTGGTCAACCAATTATCTGAATGTGGTTGACAATGTGTCGAAATTGGTCGACCTTTTCTCCAGCCGCCACAAAGAGGGCACCCCAAGGCGGTATTTTTCTGAAGGTCCTGCGGGTGCCGGGAGGAAGGACACATGAAACTGATTTCGAAGCTTGCGCTTGTCTCGGGCGTTGCAGCCATTGCCTTTGCCGCTTCGGCAGAAGCCCGTACCTTGCGTTTGAGCGACAACAACACGCCTGATCACCCGGTCAACAAGTCGATCGAAATGATGAGCGACCGTCTTTCGGAACTGACGGATGGCCGGTGGGACATCCAGATCTTCCCGAATGGCCAGCTGGGCACCCAGCGTGAATCGATGGAAATGGTGCAGAGCTGCGCTCTGGACATGGCCAAGAGCAATGCCTCCGAAATGGAAGCGTTTGATGAAGCCTATTCGGCGCTGAACCTGCCTTATCTCTTTGTCAATGAAGATCACCAGTTTGACGTTCTGACCAGCGATATCGGCCAGGAAATCCTCGATTCATCCCATGACAAGGGCTTTCAGGGCATTGCGTGGCTGATGGAAGGCGCCCGGTCTTTCTATGGCGACAAGGCGATCAACACGCCGGATGACCTGCAGGGCATGAAGATCCGCGTTCAGCCGAGCCCCTCGGCCATCCGCATGGTGGAACTTCTGGGCGGCAGCCCGACCCCGATCGCCTATGGTGAGCTCTACAGCGCGCTGCAGCAGGGCGTTGTCGACGGTGCCGAGAACAACCCCACGGCCATGACCGATTCGCGTCACGGCGAAGTGGCGAAGTTCTTCTCCGTTGATGAGCACACGATGATTCCCTCCGTTGTGGTGATTTCGTCCTGCGCATGGGATTCCATGTCGCCTGAGGATCAGGCGGCCTTCAAGACCGCCGCCAAGGAAGCTGCCAAGTTTCAGCGCGAGCAGTGGGATGCGATCTCCGACCAGGCCATGCAGGACATGCAGTCTGAAATGGGTGTGACGGTCAACCAGGTCGATAAGGCTCCGTTCCAGGCCGCCGTGCAGCCGATGTATGACGAACTGGCGACGAAGTCTCCTCAGGTTGCCGATCTCGTCTCGCGCATCCAGGAGGCTGGCAAGAAGTATAGCGGTCAGTAAGCCGTTCAGGCGGCTTTCTACACGATAAATGGCTGGCGGAGGAAACCATGCTTGAGCGTTCGGCAATCGCAGAAAATGCGCTCCAGGCTTTGCATGATGAGGACTATGACCGTCCTTTCAATCTGCAGAACCTGAACAACGAGACCATGATTTTCATGGGTGGGCGTGACGCAATCTCCCTTGATGGAGACTGGAACTTCTGCGTCGATTTACTCGATACGGGCCTCCGCCAGAAATGGTTTGCCATGGAGCCTGCCGATCCCGGCGATCGGCAGGAGCCCTGGGACTATGATCCCTATATGGGGGAAACCGTTGCTGTTCCTTCCTGTTGGCAGATGCTGAAGGAGAAATGGTATTTCTTCGAAGGTTCTGCCTGGTACACACGGGCCGTTGATTTCATGCCAAAGCCTGGCAAGCGCGTCTTCCTGCGCGTCGGCGCGGCGCAATATGACTGTAAAGTGTTTCTCAATGGCCGGTTCATCGGCAACCATTATGGCGGTTCGACGCCCTTCTTTGCCGAACTGACCGGGCTTTTGAACGACGGACGCAACTGGCTGATGCTTTGCGTCAACAATGTCCGCACCACGGACCGCGTGCCGATGCGTAATACCGACTGGTTCAACTATGGCGGCGTCTATCGCGAGGTTTCGCTGGTCGAAACGCCGGAAACGCTGATCCGCGATCTGTTTGTGCGGCTCAATCCCGATCCTGCCGTCAATGAAATTGAAGTCTCGGTCGAGGCTGAAGGTGTCGATCTTGCCCACTTCGAGATCGCCGAGCTCGGCATTGCGATCGATATTCCGCTGGATGGCGGCAAGGGCAGTGCCGCTATTCCTGCAGCCCCGCTGTTGTGGTCGACAGAGCAGCCGAAACTTTATGATGTGGTGCTGACGGCTGGGCATGACCGGGTCACAGACCGCATCGGTTTCCGCCGGATCGAGCGGCGCGGCCGCGAACTCTTTCTCAATGGAAGGCCCATGTGGCTGCGCGGTATTTCCGTTCATGAGGATGATGCCGTGCTTGGCAAGGTCGTCACCGAAGACGATCTGAGGCGCCGCTACGCTGATGCCAAAGAACTCGGCTGCAATTATGTGCGGCTCGCCCATTATCCCCATCACGAACGGGCGGTGGCGCTGGCTGATGAGGTCGGATTGCTGCTATGGACCGAAATTCCGGTCTACTGGGCGATTGATTTCGACAATCCGGCAACCCTGCGTGATGCCGAAAACCAGCTTCTGGAAATGGTGAAACGCGACCGGAACCGGGCCAGCGTCGTGATCTGGTCGGTGGGCAACGAAAATCCCGATACCGATCAGCGGCTTGCCTTCATGCGCCATCTGGCAGACACGGCGCGCACCAATGATCCGACACGGCTGATCGCTGCGGCCTGTCTTGTCAACCATCACAAGCTGAAGATCGAGGACCGGCTTGCCGCCCATCTCGATATTATCGGCATCAACGAATATTACGGCTGGTATGACGAGGACTTTTCCGAATTGCCGAAGATCCTCGCCAATTCGCAGCCTGACCGTCCCGTGGTCGTGTCGGAGACCGGCGCGGATGCCGATATTTCCGACAAGGGTCCGAAGGCTGGCCTGTTTTCGGAAACCTATCAGGCGGAAGTCTATCGCAGCCAGATTGCTACATTGAAGGAACTTGATTTCGTTCGTGGCATGTCGCCCTGGATCCTCTACGATTTCAGGACCGAACGCCGTCAGGGCATCTTCCAGCGCGGCTTTAACCGCAAGGGCTTGATTGCAGCAGACAAGGCAACCAGAAAGGAAGCCTTTGCAATTCTGGCATCGTTCTACCACGCGATGGCTGAGAAGGAGGCCGAGGAATGGGAGACGCTGTAAAACGCCGCTATCAGGAGGTCGCCGAGGCGATCCGTGCCGAGATTGCGTCTTCGACGCTGAAGCCCGGCGACCGGCTGAAGACAGAACGCCAGATGGCCGAGGAAATGGGCGTCAGCCGTTCGCTGGTGCGCGAGGCTGTGATCACGCTGGAGCTGGAAGGTCTGGTTGAAGTGCGGAAAGGGTCCGGCATCTATCTTGCCGAACCGGCCGCAGCGCCCGAGCCGGAAGTTGCCGCCGATGATAGCCTGACCGACGATATCGGCCCCTTCGAATTGCTGCAGGCGCGCCAGTTGCTGGAATCCACCATTGCCGCCTTTGCTGCCGAAATGGTCTCCATGGCCGATATCCGCCGCATGCGTGAGGCGCTCGATATGGAGCGTGAGGCGATCGAGAAGAATTCAGATGATGGCTATGCGGGCGATGAACTGTTTCACCGGCTGATTGCCGAGGCAACACAGAACTCCGTCATGGTCGATCTTCTCGACGAGCTCTGGGCCAAGCGCAAGAAAAGCCGCATGTGGGCGCAGCTGCATATGCGCGTATTCAACAGTGATTACCGCCGCCGCTGGCTGTCTGATCATCGCGCTATTCTGCAGGCCTTGCAGATGAAGGATCCGGCGCGGGCGCGCCAGGCCATGTGGCAACATCTTCAAAATGTCCGTGAAACGCTGATGGCGCTTTCCGATGTCGATGATCCAGCCTTTGACGGCTTCGTTTTCGGCTCGGATGAGCTTGGCAAGATCGTGGGATAGGCGCGAAGGCGCAGACTGCAACAAACAGGGAAGTCTTCAGGCAAGGCTTCGGAAGAACAACAGGAGTTGACGATGAAGGAAAGCTGGCGCTGGTTCGGACCCAAGGATCCGATTTCTCTGGAGGAGATCCGCCAGACGGGGGCGACAGATATCGTCACCGCCTTGCATGAATTGCCGAATGGCGTGCTATGGGAGCCTGAACTGATCGAAAGCCGGCGCGATATGGTCGCAGCCAGCGGTCTCACCTGGTCCGTGACCGAAAGCATTCCGGTCCATGAGAAGATCAAGACGGCCGAGGCGGGCTGGGAGCAGCTGGCCGAGACCTGGGGCCGTTCGGCGCAGAACCTTGCCAAAGCCGGGGTCAAGACGATCTGCTATAATTTCATGCCGGTGCTCGACTGGACCCGCACCGATCTGTCCTATCGTCTTGAAGATGGCGCGCGTGCGCTGCGTTTCGACTATGCTGCCTATGTTGCCTTCGATCTGTTCATCCTGAAGCGCAAGGGCGCTGAGGCTGACTATTCGGCCGCCGATATCGCCCGCGCCGAGGAGGCCTATAAGGCCATGACCGAGGCTGATCAGGAAAAGCTGATCCGCACCGTGATTGCCGGTCTTCCCGGATCCGAGGAAAGCTATACGCTCGATGATTTCCGTGGCCAACTCGCCCGCTATGATGCCATCAACGCCGAGGCGCTGGCCGAGCAGCTGAGCAATTTCCTCAAGATCGTCGTGCCGATGGCTGAAGAGGCGGGCGCCCTGCTGGCGATCCATCCCGATGATCCGCCGCGCCCGCTGTTCGGCCTGCCGCGTGTCGTCTCGACGGTCGCCGATATGGATCGCATGGTCGCTGATGTGCCGTCGAAAGCCAACGGCTTCACCTTCTGCACCGGTTCCTTTGGCGTGCGCGCCGACAATGACCTGCCTGTGATGCTGAAGAAGCATGGCGATCGCGTCTATTTCCTGCATCTGCGCGCCACCAAGCGCGAAGAGGATGGCATGAGCTTCCATGAAGCGCCGCATCTCGACGGCGATGTTGACATGGTTGCCGTGGTCAAGGCCGCCCTTGAAGTGGAAAAGGAGCATGGTCTCCAGATCCCGTTCCGGCCTGATCACGGCCACGCCATTCTCGACGACCAGACCCGCAAGACCAATCCCGGCTACCCGCTGATCGGGCGGCTGCGCGGCCTTGCTGAAGTGCGTGGCATTGCCCGCGCACTCGCGACCCTCTGAGCCACTCCTCCCAGGAGGCCGAAACGCCCCCGGCTCAGCAATAATAACAAACGGGAAGGGTTTCAGCGCCGTGAGATCCTTTCGCTTCTCCCCCCCGAAGCCATTCCGGCCGCCCCAAAAGGGCGGCCTTATTTTTTCGTGCGGCCGGGAAGCGTGCGAAAGGCTGCCTTCATCGTTCCGTCCGGCCAGTCCGGGTGATCCGCTGCCGCCTGTTTCCAGGCTTTGGCTGTGCGGTGATAGGCGCCGGGGGAGGCGATTGCGGGAATATGGGCAAGCTCGAGATGAAAACCGTTGATCGGATCATCGAAGAAGACGGCGTAGTAGCCCGGTGCGTAGAGC
Organism: Martelella alba; assembly: GCF_006516955.1. GTDB lineage: Bacteria > Pseudomonadota > Alphaproteobacteria > Rhizobiales > Rhizobiaceae > Martelella > Martelella alba. The sequence goes on along the minus strand of NZ_VHLG01000002.1, from coordinate 37,510 downwards.
GGATATTCGGCCGGCGGATCGGACACGGAAATACCGCGCGGCAGCAGAAAGTCGCGGTGGAACCGGTCAACCTCGCGCCGCCCCGTGGCCCAGAGCGCCAGATGATGCAGGCCGGTGGTGCGGGCTTCATGATCAAGTTTTCCGCCGGAGCGCGCCGGCTGGATGCCGATATAGGAATGCGGGAAGGGAAAGCGCGCCATGTAATAGGTGGAGCGATAGCCGAGATCGAGCGTCCAGAAGCTCTTATAGCCGAGCCAGCCGAACATTTCGTCGAAGAAAGCAACCGATCTTTCGTAGTCGATGACCGATAATTCGATATGATTGACGCCGCGCCAGCGCATGTCTTTCTCCCTTTTCCGGTGATGGGCGGTGTTGACACCATCTGGTTTCAGAGCATATTAGACCAGTGGTCTAAATTTGACAAGGAAGGGTTTTATGGCCGTTGAAAGAGCGATGGCGGAGGGCGATTGTGCAAGGCAGCGGCTTACCGCGCTGAAGCCGGAGCGACGGGCAGCGCTTTATGACGCCGCCCGGCAGGCCTTCATCGCCGATGGTTTCGAGGCCGCATCGCTCAATGTCATCCTGAAGACGGCAGGCATCTCCAAGGGGCAGGCCTATTATTATATCAAAGACAAGGCCGACCTTTTCGCTGCCGTGATTGCCGAGACGCTTGCCGTGCTGGGCGCGCGTCTCGGTTCACCGCTGGGCGATGATTTTGACGGCGATGCGGAGGCCTTCTGGGCCGCTCTTGGTGCCTATATGGGGCGGCTGTCCGTGACCCTGACAGAGGCGCCTGATCTGGCCACGCTTGGCCGTCGTCTCTATGAGAGCCCGGCGAGCCTTGCTGCCGCCGCCGCTCCGGTTGCAGCGCTTCATGCCGCTGTCGCCGCACTGTTGCGTGAAGGTCAGGCCTGCGCCGCCGTTCGCGATGATCTGCCTGAGGATCTTCTGATTGCGACAGTGCTGGCGGCGGCAACGGCGATTGACCGCTGGTTTGCCGAAAACTGGGCGTCACTCGATGCTCAGGAGGCTTTCAGACTGAACCGGGAGAGCCTGATGATGATCCGCAATCTGGTGGCGCCGGGCGCCAAAACGTTGTCAGGGACCTGAAGGCATCGACGAACCCCCGCCATTTTTCCGGTCCTCCCGTTCCACCTATTTTCGCCTAAAGGTTGTCTTTTATCGTATCGCTGATATGTTTGCGTGTAGTCGCGCTTGCCGGGGGAATGAATGAAGTCCGTTTTCTTCAGGATCATGCATGCCAGTGAATTCTGGCGTGTGTTCAATATCTGGGTCGCCATCAATATGGTCGTTCCGCAGGTGATTGACTATTCACGGATTACCCGGACTTTGCATTTCATTCCATTCTATTTCGTTCTGGTTGTATTATTGGCCTGGCTCAACATCCGCTTTCTGCGTGAACACAAAGCCTTGATGATCATGACTGTTGTCTTGAATATTCTGGCCTTTCTGCTGATCAGTGAACTGTCGTTCCCATATGGGCTGTTAAGTGCCGGTCAGATTTTGCGCAGCATGTATTGGCCGTTCTAGTCAGAGAGCGCGGTGGGCAACTCGCGGTCTGGATAGGTTTGCAGCCGAATATGTATCCTAAAGGTTGTTTTTGGTTGGTTCTTCGATAGGATTGCGTGTGGTTGCGCTTGCCGGGGGAATGAATGAAGTCCGTTTTCTTCAGGATCATGCATGCCAGTGAGTTCTGGCGTGTGTTCAATATCTGGCTCGCCATCAATATGGTCGTTCCGCGCGTCGTCTATCTAGGGGTTTTCAAGCCCGGCTTCCACGGTTTGCCACACTATATTGCGCTGGCCGTTTTGATGGTGTGGCTCAATTTCAAATGCCTGGACGATTACAAGGCGTTGATGCTTACCACGATCGTCCTCAATCTTCTTTCATTGCTGCTTCTCGGAGATTTTTCATTTCCATCCGGACTTTACGGCGCATTTCGCGTCTGGCTCTCCACGACCGACTGGTGGCGGTGGCAACAGATGAACAGCTTCTGACGCGTTGAAAATGCGCTCGGCAGATACCGAACGCCCTCAGCGTTCCAGAGCGAATTCCAGCATCAGCGTTGACTGAAACGGGGAGGCGTTGTCGTCGGAGACGAGGATCAGGCTCAGTGAGCCGTCGGGGCGGCGGATCAGATCCATGCCTTCCATATTGTCGATATGGGTCTCGCGGCCCGAGGCCTGCATGATGACCGGGCCGTCAACCAGTGCACCGGGCTTGATCGATGCGCCGGATATGCGGCGGATGCGCATGCCGACGCCCGCCAGAAGCGAGAAGCGGCGCTCCAGCAGCAGCACATCGCCGCCGGGCAGGAAAACGGCGTCGGTCACGTCGAAGCCGTTGGTCTTCACCACTTTGAAAATCCCCTTGTCCGGGCCTTCAACGATCGCCGCGAACAGATGTCCATCGGCATCAACACTTTGCTCGGTGACGGTGATGACCCGGCCCTTGCCGTCAGCGGCAAGCGCTTCGAAACTGCCATTGCGGCGCAGTTCATTGCGGGGGATGAGGAAATCCGGCCCGGGCTTTGCCGTGGCGGTCTCAAAGCCCTTCAGCGGATAACGGTCGATCCGGTGCTGGCCTTCAAAGCCGACGAGCAGCTGGTCGCCATCGATGGCGAGGCTTTCCGAATCCATTGCCGATTTGCCGGCATGCACGCCATTGCGGTTTTTCATCGGGCTGATGGTCACATCGCGGACACCGGACAGTCGGCCGTCGGCTGAACGGGTGATGGCGCCTTCGATCCAGGTACCATTATCGGCGACGGCGATGAAATGCTGGCCATCGGGCCGAAAACGGATGGCCGAGAGCGACTGGAACGCGGCGTTCGGCGAGGCGAGTTTCAGCCCGCCAAGATAGGTCAGACGGCCAAACTGGGTTTCGCTGCCCTCAAGGGCGAAATGCGGAATGGGCGTTGCTGCGACCGGAACCGGGCCGGAAATGGCCGGCGCGGCGGCAACCGCGACGGCAAAGCCAAGGCAAAGGAGGAAGCGGGCGATCAATGCCCGCGTCGTCCGCGGTTCTGTGCCTGCTGTTCCTCAAACAGGGCAGCCAGCTGCTCGGTCATGGCACCGGCCAACTCGTCAGCATCGACAATGGTCACGGCGCGGCGATAATAGCGCGTCACGTCATGGCCGATGCCGATGGCAAGCAGTTCGACCGGCGAACGGGTCTCGATTTCCTCGATCACGGCACGCAGGTGCTTTTCCAGGAAGTTGCCCGGATTGACCGAAAGCGTTGAATCATCCACTGGCGCACCGTCGGAAATCATCATCAGGATGCGGCGCTGTTCGGGGCGTCCCATCAGCCGGTCATGCGCCCAGATCAGCGCTTCGCCGTCGATATTTTCCTTCAGAAGGCCTTCACGCATCATCAGGCCGAGATTGGTGCGCGACCGGCGATAGGGCTGGTCAGCGGACTTGTAGATGATGTGGCGCAGATCATTGAGGCGTCCGGGCGCGGCGGGCTTGCCGTCTTCCAGCCATTTCTCGCGCGATTGTCCGCCCTTCCAGGCCTTGGTGGTGAAACCGAGGATCTCGACCTTGACGCCGCAGCGCTCCAGCGTGCGGGCGAGGATATCGCCGCATGTGGCGGCAACCGTGATCGGGCGGCCGCGCATGGAGCCGGAATTGTCGATCAGCAGAGAGACGACGGTATCGCGAAACTGGGTGTCGCGCTCCATCTTGAAGGAGAGCGCCTGCATCGGATCGATGATCATGCGGGTGAGCCTGGCGCTGTCGAGATAGCCTTCTTCGAGATCGAAATCCCAGGAGCGGTTCTGTTTCGCCATCAGCCGGCGCTGCATCCGGTTGGCAAGACGTCCGACCGCGCCCTGAAGATGGGCGAGCTGCTTGTCGAGATAGGCGCGCAGGCGTGTCAGCTCTTCCTGATCGCAGAGCTCCTCGGCCGTGACTTCCTCGTCGAACTCTCCGGTGAAGACCCGGTAGTCGAGTTTCTCGTTCAGCTCGTCAAAGGGCGTGTTGGGGCGCCTGGTTTCGCCCGCCACTTCCGAATCGGGATCGGCATCGTCATCGAGATCGGTATCGGCCACTTCCGCGCCGTCGAGCTCGCCCTGATCCATCTCCTCGTCGGCGCTTTCGCTTTCTTCGGCGGGACTGGAATCCTGTCCGGCATCTTCCTCGACATTCTCATCGTTCTGGCGATCGGAGCGCGGCTGGTCTTCCTCCGACATTTCTTCGGCGTTGTCGTCGGTGTCCAGATCCTCTTCGGTATAGTCCTCAGCCAGATCCATGGAGGACAGCATCGAGCGGACGACGCGGGCAAAGGCGTGCTGGTCCTCAATCGCGTCACCGAGGCGGTTGAGGTCAACGCCGGCCTTCTGTTCGATGAAATCGCGCCAGAGGTCGAGCACAGTGCCGGCCGATTCCGGCGGCTTTTCACCGGACAGCTTCTCGCGCACCAGCATGGCGATCGCCTCGCTCACCGGAGCGTCATCGCGCTGGTCAATGGCGGCAAAATTTGCCTTGTCATATTTTTCGGCATGCATGGCGGACAGGTTTTTCGCCATGCCGGGCATGCGTCTGGCGCCGATCGATTCCACGCGCGCCTGTTCGACCGCGTCGAAGATCGCCTGGGCATCCGGGCCGCCCGGCGACATCTGCGCATGGGTGACCGGGTTGTGGCAGGACGAGCGCAGTGCCATGGAATCGCCGAGCCCGCGGATCACCGCAAGCTCCTGCAATGTCGGCTTCTTGGAGAATTCCGGCAGCCGGATCTGGTTGCCGGTCATGCCGGGCCGGTCGTGCGAGAACACGACCTCGGTTTCCTGATCGCCGGAAACCGCGCGCACGCAGCCGGAGATCGAGCGGTGCAACGGCTCAAGGTCCACCGGCGCATACGGATTGGTCTTGTGATTATCGCCGCGTCCGGCCATGGGTTTTACCTCAGGCGCTCATGACGACGTTGGCGGCGCTTTCCTTCAGTTCAGTGCCGAAGGCGCGCTGGTAATGTTCAGCCACCAGGGTGCGCTCCAACTCGTCGCATTTGTTGAGGAAGGTGACGCGGAAGGCAAAGCCGATATCGTTGAAGATCTCGGCATTTTCCGCCCAGTTGATCACCGTACGCGGGCTCATGACGGTCGAAAGATCACCATTCATGAAGGACGAGCGGGTCATGTCGGCAACGCGGACCATGTTGGAAACGGCCTCGCGGCCTTCCTCCGTGGCGTTGAAGCTCTTCACCTTGGCGAGGATGATGTTCACCTCTTCCTGATGCGGCAGATAGTTCAGCGTCGTGACGATCGACCAGCGGTCCATCTGTGCCTGGTTGATCTGCTGCGTGCCGTGGTAGAGGCCGGTCGTATCGCCGAGGCCGACGGTGTTGGCCGTTGCAAACAGACGGAAGGCCGGGTGGGGGCTGATGACGCGGCTCTGATCGAGCAGGGTCAGGCGGCCGGAGGATTCCAGCACGCGCTGGATCACGAACATGACATCCGGGCGGCCGGCATCATATTCGTCGAAGACGAGTGCGACATTGTGCTGATAGGCCCAGGGCAGAATGCCGTCCTTGAATTCGGTGATCTGCAGACCATCCTTGACGACGATGGCATCCTTGCCGACGAGATCGATACGGCTGACATGGCTGTCGAGGTTGACGCGCACGCAGGGCCATTTCAGCCGGGCAGCGACCTGTTCGATATGGGTGGATTTGCCGGTACCGTGGAAACCGGAGACCATGACGCGGCGATTATGGGCAAAGCCAGCGAGAATGGCGAGCGTGGTGTCGCGGTCAAAGAGATAGTCCGGGTCAATATCGGGGACATAGGGGTCGTCGGCACTGTAGGCCGGAACCTCAAGGTCGATATCGATGCCAAAGGTCTCGCGCACCGAGACGGTCGTGTCCGGTCCGTTGGAATAATCCAGTTCAATCTTGCTCATCATGTCTCCGTCGCGGCCCAAGCGTGGGGGTCGCCTTCAGTCTTGCCGCAGTTAAGCCCTTGGCCTAACAGAAACCGGCCTGCTTCAGCAATTGGTAGGCCTGAATAACGGCGCGAAATCTTTCTTCCGAACCACGATCGCCGCCATTCGTGTCCGGATGGTGCTTCTTCACAAGCACCTTGTACTGTTTCTTGATATCACTCGCCGTGGCCGATGCGGTCAAGCCCAACGTGTCGAAAGCTTTCGCTTCCAGCGTCTTCAATTTGCGTTCGGGCTTGGAAGCGTGCGGGGCTGCGGCATCACCGTCATGAACAAAGCCGAAGGGATCGCGCATTTTATTGAAGGAGGCGGCACTGCCCGAGCGCTTGGAGCCGTTCAGTGGCGTCTGGCGCGCGGCGCCATTCACGCCAACCGTCCAGGTCGGGCGGTGGCCGGTCAGCGCTTCCTTCTGGTAGCGGGCGATTTCGCCGTCGGAAAGGCCTTCAAAATAATTGTAGCCCTTATTGTATTCCTTCACATGCTCAAAGCAGAACATGAAAAATTTCCCCTCGGCATTGCGGCCGACGGGAGCGCGGTGATTGGCCGGCTTGTCGCATCCGTCCCACTGGCAGATGGGCGCAGAGGTTTCTGCCTTGGCTTGAGCCGGGCGTTTGCGCCGCGTACGGAGGCGGTCGAAATATTTGGAGTCGAGATTCATAGCGGCTGATTATGACCCTCAGTCCCTTCGACAACAAGAATTGACAAAGGGGTTTGTTGCTGGCTTTGTGACCGGTTATCCTTTGCGGCGCGCAAAGCATGTTCAATCGATGGAGAAAATGATGTCGGCAAAAACCGCGATCGAAGAGAAACTTCAGGGGCTCTTCAACCCGGAGCGCCTCGTCCTTGTGGATGAGAGCGAAAGACATGCCGGTCATTTTCATGAGCCAGACGCACCTGAGATCACCCATTTGCGCGTCCGGATCGTTTCGTCCCGTTTTGAAGGGATGAGCCGCATTGCACGGCATCGTGCCGTCAATGAGGCATTACAAGAAGAAATTGCCGCAGGGCTGCATGCCCTGGCAATCGAAGCGGCTGCCCCCGGAGAGGCAACACGCTGGTAGTTCGTTTCAAAGCGTTGCGGCCGTCTCGTCGCCGACGGGGCGGATTCTCAGCTTGGTGATGCGGTTCTTTTCCCGCTTCATAACGATAAAACGCTTGCCGTAAAAGGTGAAAGCCTGACGTTCTTCAGGAATTGTCTGGCTTTCGTGGATGACTAGACCGGCAATCGTGGTCGCTTCCTCGTCCGGCAGGTTCCATTCGAGCGCCCGGTTGAGGTCGCGAATCGGAACCGTGCCATCGACGACGATCGAGCCGTCTGCCTCCTGCTGCACACCGGAAATCTCCAGATCGTGCTCGTCGGCAATGTCACCGACGATTTCTTCGAGGATATCTTCCAGCGTGACGATGCCCTGCACCTCGCCATATTCGTCAACCACGACGGCGATATGGACCTTGCGGCGCAGAAAGGCGTTCAGCTGATCTTTCAGATTGGTGCTGTCGGGCACGAACCAGGGTTTCTGCGCGACCTTGGCGATATCAATGTTGAAGGGCGTGGCGCCAGGCTCCGCCAACGCGCGCGAAAGGTCCTTGGAGTGGACCATGCCGATGATATTGTCGATCGAGCCGCGCCAGACGGGCAGGCGCGTATAGGGGCTTTCCAGCACGGTGCGCACGGCAAGCTCCGGCGGATCTTCGGCATTGACCGCACGCATGGCGGTGCGGTGGATCATCACATCGGAGACTTCCAGCTCACCGAGGTCCAGAACGCCGCCAAGCCGGTCGCGGTCGGCCTTGATCACCGAACCTTCCTTGTGCAGCAGGTCAACGGCGCCGCGCAGCTCATCCTGCGCCGAGAGCATCGAACCGCTTTTCGACAGCGTGACGCCAAAGGCGCCCAGGATCATGCGGACGATGAAATTGACCGCGCTTGAAAGCGGGCCAACCACCAGTACGACAATGCGCACCAGCGGCGCGACGAAGAGCGCGAAGCGGTCGGTTGCCGATATTGCCCAGCTTTTTGGCAGTACTTCAGCAAAGACCACCAGAAGCGCCGTCATGATGAGGGTTGCGTAAGCTACGCCCGAATCGCCGAAAATGCCGAGAAACAATGTCGTTGTCAGCGAGGAGGCGAGGATGTTGACCAGATTGTTGCCGATCAGCAGGGCGCCGATCAGCCGGTCGCGTTGCGTTGTCAGCTGATTGACGGTTGCCGCGTGCTGATCGCCCTTTTCCTCAAGCGAATACATGCGCGCTCTTGAAACGGCCGTCAGCGCCGTTTCGGAGCCGGAAAAGAAAGCCGATATCACGATCAGCGCGAAAATAATCGCCAGTGTCGTGCCGTATTCGGCGAGAAAATGCGTGATGTCACCCATGACCATTGGGATGCTTGTCCGTCAGAAATGCCAGAACTTCAGAGGCCGGAACATCGTCTGCGATGAAAGCTTCGCCGATGCCGCGCGTGAGAATGAAGGTCAGTTTGCCGCCCTTGTTCTTCTTGTCCTGTCCGATTGCCTGCATCAATATATCGGGTGGCGGCAGTTCGCCGTCAATATCATTCATGCGCGTCGGCAGGCCGGCTTCGCGCAAATGTTTCGCAATCCGCCCTGCATCATCGGGGCTGGCGAGGTTCATGCGGGCGGAAAATTCGTGTGCCAGCACCATGCCGATCGCAACACCCTCGCCGTGAACCAGCCGGGCGCTGTCGTAATTGGTCGCCTTTTCCAGTGCGTGGCCAAAGGTATGGCCGAGATTGAGCAGTGCCCGCGCGCCGTTTTCGCGCTCGTCGGCCGCAACCACGTCCGCCTTTGCCCGGCAGCTGACCGCGATCGCCTCTGCGCGGGCATCGGAGCCCGCAAAGATCCCCTTGCGATTCTTTTCCAGCCAGTGGAAAAAATCGGGCCGGTCGATCAGGCCATATTTGACGACTTCTGCATAGCCGGCGGCAAATTCCCGGTCGCTCAGCGTATCGAGCGCGCCGGTATCGGCCAGGACCAGGCCTGGCTGGTGAAATACACCGATCAGGTTTTTGCCTTGCCGGGCATTGATGCCGGTCTTGCCGCCAACCGATGAATCGACCTGGGCCAGCAGCGAGGTCGGCACCTGAATGAAATTGACGCCGCGGCGGACAATCCCGGCGGCAAAGCCGGTCAGATCGCCGATCACGCCGCCGCCGAGTGCGATCACGGCATCGCCGCGTTCGATCCGCGCTTCCAGCACCTCGTCGACCACGGTCTGAAGATTGTCGAAGCTCTTGGTCTTCTCACCGGCAGGCAGCGTTACCGAGAAGGTTTCGATGCCGTCAGTCTGCAGGCTCTCGCTCAGCCGGTCGAGATAGAGCGGCGCGACATTTTCATCGGTGATGATTGCCACCTTGCGGCATTTCAGGCGCGCGAGGATCTCGCCGCCTGCATTTCCGATCAGGCCGGTGCCGATCAGAATGTCATAGCCGCGCGTGCCAAGCTCAACGCGCACAATCTTCTTGTCGTCGAGCATGTCACTCACGATTTTGTCTCCGACTGTTCGTTATAGAGTGCTGCGAGTGCTTTCAAAACGTCTCGCATCACCGTTTCCTTGCGGACATTGCGTGACATGACCGTGACCTCGGCCAGCCCATAGATGGGGTAGCGGCTTTCCATCAGTGCGCGCAGTGTTTCCTTCGGGTTTTCGGTTTTTAGCAGCGGACGGGTGGAGCGCCGTCTGACGCGGTCCCACAGTGTTTCCAGATCCGCCTTCAGCCACATGGACAGGCCCGAGCGGGCAATCATCTCGCGATTGACGGGATTGATGAAGGCACCGCCACCGGTCGAGACGATCGCCGGGCCTTCCGTCAGGATGCGTTCGATGACGCGTGTTTCGAGGGCGCGGAATTCCGGTTCACCATATTTCTGGAAAAGTTCGGATATCGACATGCGGGCGGCCTTTTCAATCTCCGCATCGGTATCGATATAGGGGATGGCGAGCGTATCCGCGACCATTTTGCCGATGGCGGATTTGCCGGCGCCCATGAGGCCGACGAGAATCAAGTTGCGCCCAGCAAGGCCGCGCAACGCCTTCTGACGAAGATTCAGAGGTCCGGTTTCTTGTATTGCGTTCATCTCGCGCCCATTCTTTTGGCTCACCTATCGGCAAATGCGCGGTAAGCGTCAAGGGATTGCGGCACATATTGCCATCTGGACACGGGAAAAGGGTAAATGGCGGCAGATTTGTCCGGCGCCCATGTGGAAGCCTTCATCGAAATGCTGAGTGCCGAGCGAGGTGCGGCGGTCAACACGCTGGAAGCCTATCAGCGCGATCTTGATGATCTGCGCGACTTTTTGACCGATCGCGGCGTCGTGCTGGACAAGGCAAGCTCCGATGATGTGCTGGCCTATCTTTCCGATATGGCAAGACGTGGCTTTGCCGCGACATCACAGGCAAGGCGCTTGTCGGCCATTCGTCAGTTCTATCGTTTTCTCTATGCCGAAGGTCTGCGCGGTGACGATCCGACGGGGATCATCGACACGCCGAAAAAGGGCCGGGCGCTGCCGAAAACCATGTCGGTGGCGGATATCGACCGGCTTCTCGATCAGGCGCAAAGTGAAGCCGCTGCCGCAGGGGAGGCGGGCGACAAGCTTGGGCGGCTGCGTATGGTTGCGCTGATGGAAACGCTTTATGCCAGCGGCATGCGGGTGAGCGAACTGGTGACGCTGCCAGCCTCGGTGCTGACGCGCAAGGGCCGGTTTCTCACCATTCGCGGCAAGGGCAACAAGGAACGCATGGTGCCTTTGTCTAAGCGTGCAATCACGGCGCTTGATGCCTATGGCGCAGCACTTCAGGCCGCCATTGCCCGAGGCGACCTGCCCGAAAGCGAATTTCTGTTTCCCTCAGCTGGCCAGGAAGGTTATCTTTCGCGCCAGGTTTTCGCGCGCGAACTGAAAGGGCTGGCCGCCCGCGCCGGGCTGAAGGTGTCGAGCATATCGCCGCATGTGCTTCGCCATGCTTTTGCCAGCCATCTTTTGCAGAACGGCGCAGACCTGCGTGCGGTGCAGGAACTGCTTGGTCATGCTGATATTTCGACCACGCAGATCTACACCCATGTGCTGGAGGAAAGGCTGCGCGAGCTTGTGGAAACTCATCACCCCCTTGCAAAAAGTGCAAAAAAACGGGATTAAGCGGCAATCTGTATGTAAATGAGAGTAAGGGATGCTCTCCCGGCCGGCCTTAGGGAAGCAGCAGAAAGCGTAAACGAATGTACAGCTATCTCGATTTCGAACGACCCATCTCCGATCTGGAAGCCAAGATCATTGAGCTGAAAAAGATCGCGGGGGAAGACGAAAGCATCGATACCGCCGATGAGGTTCGGCGCCTGGAAGGGCGTGTCACCGAGGCGATGAGCGACATCTACTCGAAGCTTACTCCCTGGCAGAAGGCGCAGGTTGCCCGTCATCCGCAGCGGCCGCACTTCATTGATTATGCCAAGCGTCTGTTCACTGAATTTACGCCGCTTTCCGGTGATCGTAATTTTGGTGACGATGCCGCGATCCAGACCGGGCTTGCACGTTTTCGCGGTCGCCCGGTTGCCGTGATCGGTCAGGAAAAGGGGCACGACACCAAGACCCGCATCAAGCATAATTTCGGCATGCCGAAGCCTGAGGGCTATCGCAAGGCGATCCGCATCATGGATCTCGCCGACCGCTATAATCTGCCGGTCATCTCGCTGGTGGATACGGCCGGCGCCTATCCCGGCATCGGCGCCGAAGAGCGCGGCCAGGCGGAGGCGATCGCCAAGTCCACGGCAAAATGCCTGTCGCTCGGCGTTCCGATGACCTGTGTCATCATCGGTGAAGGAGGCTCCGGCGGGGCCATTGCCATTGCCGCCGGCAACCGGGTCTATATGCTTGAGCATTCGATCTATTCAGTCATTTCCCCGGAAGGGGCCGCCTCTATCCTGTGGCGTGATGCCGCCCGGGCCAAGGAAGCTGCGACCAATATGAAGATCACCGCCCAGGATCTGCGGACGCTTGGTGTTATCGACAATATCGTGCCCGAGCCGGTTGGCGGTGCCCATCGCCATTCCGAGACCGTTATCGATGCCACCGGCGACCAGATCGCCGAGGCGCTTGCGGCGATGGAAGGCATGTCGCCTGATGAACTGCGCAATGACCGCCGGGAAAAATTCCTGGCTATCGGCCGCAATCTGTAAAAGATCCATTACCCGAGATGAACCGAGGCCGCGCGGATTGCGCGGCCTTTTTCGTTCTACAGCATGGAACCGCTCAATTTTCGTTCTCTTTTGCGTGAGTTTGGACTTTCTGACACGCATGACGCTAGCGGCACATGTGAAAACGCGATAAACGGGGCATGCGATTTGTCGCTGCGGTTGGGGACGTGGATGTCAGGCGCCGAAATGCCATTTGTCAAAATTGATCGTTGAACATGGCTGTGTTCAAGAAAAATAAGATTGCGGTTAACGATTTTTGAACATTGGCAGTGCATAAGAAAGGTCCCAGGCAGGCGAGATGCATTGCACTGAGGGCGAAATTCCGGCAGGTTTCTGTTATGCGACTTAACCCACTCATCCCTCTGCTCTTTGCCACCGTAGCACTGACGGGATGCAACAGCTTCTTCGATAGTTCCGCCTTCTCCTCGGTTCAGGAGAAGATGAATTATCCGTTGCCGACCAAGATCGAGGCGCGCATGCGCGCCAACGATATGGCCAGAAATGCGCCGATCACCATCCGCATCTTCAAGGAAGAAGGTGTGCTGGAGATCTGGAAGCAGAAGCGCGACGGAACCTATGGCAAGCTCGAATCCTATGAGATCTGTGCCTGGTCCGGCAAGCTTGGCCCGAAGAAGAAGGAAGGCGACCGGCAGGCGCCTGAAGGCTTCTATCCGCTGACAACGGGGCTGATGAACCCCTATTCGAAATATTTCCTGGCGATCAATACCGGTTATCCCAACCGCTACGACAGTGCCAATGCGCTGACCGGCAGCAATCTGATGATCCATGGTGCCTGCTCGTCTGCCGGCTGCTATTCGATGACCGATGAACAAATCCTGGAAATCTTTGCCTTTGCGCGTGACGCCTTCAAGGGTGGTCAGCAATCGATCATGCTGCAGGCCTATCCCTTCCGCATGACGGCGGCCAATATGGTGCGCCACCGCTATAACGAGAATTACGATTTCTGGGAAATGCTGAAGCCCGGCTATGACTATTTCGAAGTCACGCAAAAGCCGGCCAAGGTGGATGTTTGCGATCGCCGCTACGTCTTCAACGAAAAGCCGGCCAATGCGGGAACCTTCGTATCCTCCGCAGCATGCCCGGCCATGGTGACGACGGTTTCGGCTGATGAACAGGCCAAGATCACCGAATATGAGGCAGACTATCAGAAAGACTATGACAGGGCGTTGAAGAAGAATGCCGACATGGTCTGGATCGACCCGACGGAAGCCCAGCGCAAGGCACTGGTTGCCGATACGCGTCCCGATCCGACCGACGCGCTCTATCAGCCGACCGGTCCCTCGCTTGAGGCAGGGCGCTATCTGACGGTAGAGCAGTATCAGATTGCGCTTGCCAGGGATGGTGGAAAGACCATTCCGACGATTGATGTCCTGACCCAGACGGCTGCCATTCCCGAAAGCCCTGAAGCTGAAAGTGCACAGGATGCCGCAGTCGTCACCGCGCTTGGCGATGCTGCCGCACCGGAAAAGGAAAGCGGCTGGCTTGCCCGCCTGCTGCAGATGGCGCAGGGCAACAATCAGGCTGATGACACGCCGTCGCTGCGTGACAGTATCCCCGCAGGACTGGCGACCGGTGAGACGGCGGTGGCCCCGAGCGATATCGCTTCGGCCGAAGCGCCCTTGCCGCCGGTTCCCGATGTTCCAGTCTCCTCCTCGGTTCCAATTCCGGAGCCAAGCCCGCTTGCTGCCTATGCCGAGGTGGATGCCAACAAGGGCGACCGCGAGAAGAAGCCCTTCTGGAAGTTCTGGTGACACCGGGCTCAGTTGCGCCTGAAATACTGGATCTGCGCGGGCTGAAATGCCCGCTCCCTGCTCTCAAGACGAAAAAGCGCCTTGCTGGTCTTCAGCCGGGCGCTTTGCTCATTGTGATCACCAGCGATCCGCTTGCAGTCATCGATATCCCGCATCTTTGCCGGGAGGAAGGTCACTGCCTGTTGCAACAGGACCGGGCGGAGGAATGCGACCGCTTCACGATAAGGCGGGGCCTCAGCCCGGCTTGAAGCCGAAGGCGGAAAGCGGGTTTTCGGTCAGCGCTGCCCTGTCCGGGCGATCAATTGCCGGGCGGCCGAGGAAAGCGTCAAAAAGGTCCTTAACCACATCTTCCTTCAGATCGGCGGTGATCAGCACCAGACGGCTCGATGGCGTTTCGCCGTCTGGCCAGGCCTTCAGCCGGACAGGTGGATAGATGATCTCCTGAACGCCGTGAATGGCAACAGGCAGGGGCTCGCCTTCAAGCGCCACAACACCTTTCATGCGCAGGATGGAAGGGCCATGACGGGCGGCCAGCATGTCGAAAAAGGCCATCAGATCGGCGCGGGCGATCGGCCGGTCGGCCGAAAGGGCAAAGGCTCGGATGTGCTCGCCATGCCGGTTGACGTCGTGGTGATGGTGGTGGTGGCCGCTATCGGCTTCGTTCAGCCATTGTCCGACCTCTGGCTGACGCCGCGTTGCATCGAACAGGCCGGCTGCCAGAAGCGCGGCCTGCGGATTGGCCAGATCCGCATTGTCGAGCATCTCGGCATTGGGGTTCAGCGCAGCAAGACGCTGTTTCAGTGCCGTCGTCTTCTCTTTGGGTGCGACGTCGGTTTTGGTGATGATCAATCGGTCGGCGACCATTGCCTGGCGCACCGCTTCCTCATGCTTTTCAAGCGTTGAAAGCCCGTTTTGTGCATCGGCAAGTGTGATGACGCCATCAATGGAAAAAGCGGCGGCAATGGCCGGATGGGCAATGACGGCTTTCAGCACCGGAACCGGATCGGCAAGACCCGTCGTTTCGATGACGACACGGCCGATGGGGCGTATTGCCTCCGTCTGCATCCGGTCGAGAAGATCGGCAAGCGTATTGATCAGCTCACCGCGAACGCTGCAGCAAAGGCAACCATTCGACAATTCAACGATGTTTTCGCCGGATTGTTCGACAAGCAGATGGTCGATTCCGACCTCGCCGAACTCATTGATGATGACGGCGGCATCGGACAGCGCCGGATCGGTGAGGAGCCGGTTCAGCAGTGTCGATTTGCCGGCGCCGAGGAAACCGGTGATGATGGAGACGGGAATGGGGCTGGTAATCTGGTACATGGTACCAAGCTTTACTGCGCCGGCCGAGCATAGGGAAGAGGGATTGTCTTCAACTGGTCGAGTTCGGCCGCTGCCATGTCCGTATCATTCGGCAGCCGCTTGGCCGGCACGGTGGCGTAGTCCTTGGGCAGCGGCTTCAGATAGGGTGAATTCAGCGGATAATTGCCGTCTTCATCAATCACGCCGATCCGCGCCTGGATCGCTTCGGGTGTGCACATGGTGGACGAAATGTCGGCGACCGTCTTGTCGGCATCAGGGCCGGGACGGAATGCACTCAGCAACGGACCATTCTCGCTTGCAACCGTCAGGCCGGACTGAAGCAGCCTGGCGGATGTTTCAGTGCGATCAGGGATTGAGGATGCGCCGAGGACGACACTGACGACGCTGTGGCCGTCCCGCTTCGCCGTGGAGACCTGATTATAGCCCGCCGCACAGATATAGCCTGTCTTCATGCCGGTCGCCCCGTCAAATGTCGGCAGAAGAAGATTTGTATTGCGGTAGCGGCCACTATCGGCCGAAATCCCGGGAATATCGAAGAAATAGGCAAATTGCGGAAAGTTCTTCTGCAGCGCCAGCGCCAGCGCGGCCATGTCGCGCGCAGTGGTATACTGGCCGTCTTCAGGCATGCCGTTGGCGTTGACGAAATGGGTGTTGTTCATGCCAAGTTTCGCGGCCGTGGCGTTCATGCGGGCGACGAAGGCCTGTTCGCCGCCGGGTTCATTCTCGGCCACGGCCTTGGCTGCGTCATTGGCTGAATGGACCAGCATCATTTTCAGCGCGCTGTCGAGGGAGATCCGGGTGCCTGGCGCAAAATACATCTTCGACGGGGCTTCATTGGCTGCTGCGGCCGAAACCGTGATCGGTGTGTCGAGGCGCTGCCGCCCTGCTACCAGATCCTCAAAGACAAGATAGGTGGTCATCAGTTTGGTCAGGGATGCCGGATACCAGCGCCTGAAGGCCTCATCAGCAAACAGAACACGCTGGGTCTTGGCATCCACGACAATGTAGGGATTGGCGCTGGCGCCTGCGGCCGGCAGCAAGGCCGTTACGACGAGCGTCAACAGGATCAGGGGAAGGCGCCGCAGCGCCTGCGATGTTCTGCCTGTCATAGGTTGTCCGCCACTCAATGTCACCGGCCCCGAATGTGATGCTTTTCTTTATACATCAACTCAACGGATGCGAAAGCATGTTGCATGTTTTGCTCTGTCATCCCACATTGCCGCATTGGACTGATCGATTTCAAAACCTGGGTTCCCCTATGCCATTGCTCAATTCTGCCGCCGCTATTGCCCGCGAGGCCACCGCCTGGCGCCGCCACCTGCACCGGAACCCGGAACTGCTTTATGATGTTGGCAACACTGCGGCCTTCATTGTCGAAAAGCTGAAAGAGTTTGGTGTCGACGAAATCGTTGAAGGTATCGGCAGGAGTGGTGTTGTCGGCATTATTCACGGCAAGGGAGAGGGTGGACGAACCATAGGCCTTCGCGCTGACATGGATGCCTTGCCGCTGGACGAAAGGACCGGCCTCGACTGGGCATCGGACCGGCCGGGACAGATGCATGCCTGCGGGCATGACGGACATATGGCAATGCTTCTTGGTGCGGCCCGGCTGCTCGCCGACCGGCGAAATTTTTCAGGCTCGATTGCACTGATCTTCCAGCCGGCCGAAGAAGGCGGTGCCGGAGGCAAGGCGATGGTCGACGATGGCTTGATGGATCGCTTCAACATCGCCGAAGTCTACGGCATGCACAATTTTCCGGGGATTCCGCTCGGTCAGTTCGCAATCCGCTCCGGCCCGATCATGGCGGCAACCGATGAGTTCCAAATCGTTATCACCGGGCGTGGAGGCCATGCCGCACAGCCGCATAAGGCGATTGACCCTGTGGTGATTGGCAGCCAGATTGTCTCCGCCGCGCAGACGATCACCTCCCGCATGGCCAGTCCGCTTGATGCGCTGGTGGTCTCGATTACCGAATTCCATGCCGGTTCGACCCACAACATCATTCCCGATCAGGCCAGGCTCGGTGGAACCGTGCGCTCTTTCACACCGGAAAATCGCGACCTCGCCGAGGACCGGCTGAAGGCGATCGCAACCGGCATTGCCGCTGCGCAAGGGGCGCGGGCTGAGGTCCGTTACAGCCGCAACTATCCCGCGACCGTCAACCATGCGGTCGAAACCGGGCATGCTGCGGACGCCGCCATTGCCGTTGCCGGCAGGGACGCGGTTGATACTGATTTTGGCCCCTGGACGGCGGCTGAGGATTTTTCCTACATGCTTGAAAGCCGGCCGGGTGCCTTCATCATGATCGGCAATGGCGACAGCGCTGGACTTCACAATGCCGCCTATGATTTCAACGACGAGGCGCTGCCTTACGGCATTTCCTACTGGGTCACGCTCGCCGAAAGCCGCCTGCCTGCCTGATTGCCGGTGCTGACGGTTCAGGGAAAGCGAGCTCGATTTTATCGCGGCAGGGCTTTTCATCGCCGTGAAGCTTTTGTATGGAGAAGGCTGAGTGGTCCCGTAGCTCAGCAGGATAGAGCATCAGATTCCTAATCTGAGGGTCACGCGTTCGAATCGCGTCGGGATCACCAAATTTTCATATTAAAATCAATATCTTGTGTGGGATATCTTTTTTGATGTTGCCTCGGAAAATTTCCGGGTACGCGCGGGGTAAGCAGCAGAGGCGGTTTTGCGCCTCTTGCCTGACGGCTTGCGTCGTCAATCCCTAAACCCCTTTTGATTCTATAAAATTGGCGCTGTCATCGCCGTCAATGCTGTCATTTCTTTTGTTATTCAATAGGTTGGAGTTCAGCCGAATAGAGTTGAAGCCCTGAGACTTTAGGCTTTGCATCTGGTCTCAGACTGGGCAACCCGCGCGGTGCCAAATACCCGCATAGCCAAAAGGCACAGTAAGGACCCGCGCCACCCGCAAATCCTATTCCGTTGAGGAGTGGGTCGGCACTCCAGCGCGTAATGTAGGCTAGGGGGCTGCCGCGCTTTTTCCGGCGGGTGCGCGGTGGACGGTGTCCGTCGCCAAGGATTGCCCATCTGGGCGTCCTTTGAGCTCAATCAGGCTGCTGGTCGTGTATCAGGCGAAAATGCTTTCCTCCGCTTAGCAGAGACTCGGCAATGGTTTCGCGAATGGCATCAATGAACAGGTTCGCTTCCGGGCTGAAGATGGCGCCACGTTCGCGGATCAAGGCGAATTCATTGGTCATGGACGGTCCGAAAGGGCGCATTTCGATATTGGTGTCCGGGTAGCCGCTGGCAATAACCGCATCGAGAATTGCAATACCGATGCCAGCTGAGACAAATGCGCAGGTGGCGGTCAATGCACCAGTCTCAATAAGCCCATTCAGAACCACGCCCTCTGATCGGAAGGCCTCGACAATCTCGTAGCGTTCCTCATGGCGGCGGGAGAGCAGAATGACCGCCTCGCCCTCCAGATCGTGAGGAACCAGGGTCTTTTTTCTGGTCAGGCGATGCCCTTGCGGCAGAACGCAGACATATTCCGATTGGAGAATCGGAAACATGTCCACACCGCGATGTGTGATCGGCAGCCGGGCTATCCCGAAATCCCAATCGCCGGCCGCGACAGATTCCACAGCTTCCCCGGCGGGAAGATATTCCAACGTCACACCTAGCCCCGGTTGCTTTTGCTGCAGGCGCTTGATTGCTGCGGGGACGATATTGACGACGAAGCTCTGCGGCATCACGACGTTCAGCCATCCCGTTGCTTTGGCCTGCAGGCGATCAGCGGCATTGGACAGTTTTTCAATCGAACTCAGGGTTCTGTCGACTTCGGTGAAGAAATTACGGCCTTCGTTCGTTGGTACGAGGCGTTTCTTAATGCGCTGAAAAAGCTGTACTTTCAGCTCTTCTTCCAAAGCAATGACCAGGTTGCTGACAGTTGGCTGCGATAGGCCCAGTGCCCGTGCCGCGCCGGTTATCGAACCGGTGCTGACAACGGCTCTGAACGCTTCAAGCTGACGCATCTTAATTCGCACGGCCTTGTCCCTTGCGGCTTGGAAACCGGTACGCGACCAAAACGTGCACCGCGCCAATCTATAGTTCATTTGCGCTTACATGGAGAATACAAAATTTTACAAATGATCTCATTCAATTAATAAATGATTGTTTTTTATGTGTTTTTTGGATTCATTTCCGATCAGCTTAAATTCTCAAAAAGGGGAACATGATGAGAAAAATCCTTTTGGCTGCATGCACGGCGGCGTTGCTAGCCGGTTCGGCTATTCCAACGCTTGCAGAGAAAGTGACGTGGTCCTATTCGGCTGATGTCTCCACGCTTGATCCTTACGCGCTGGATCAGACGTTCAATCTCGGCGTTCTTGGCAATGTCTATGAAGGTCTTATCGAGCGTGGTCCGCATATGGAGATCCAGCCGGCACTTGCCACAAGCTGGGAAATCGTCGATCCGAAACGCTGGCGCTTCCATCTGCGACAGGGCGTCACCTTTCAGGACGGACAACCTTTCACCGCTGATGACGTGGTGTTCTCTGTCGAGCGTTCGCTTTCGGAAGGTTCGCTGATCAAGAGTTCAAAGATGCACAGTGTTGTCGGTGCCGAAAAGGTTGATGACTACACGGTGGACATTCTCCTGAGCGAGCCTAACCCCATTCTGATCAATGACTGGGGTAACTGGTACATTATGTCGAAAAGCTGGGCTGACGAACACGGCGTGAAAGCCGATCCCAGCGCGGAAGACATCCAGCACAGCTATGCCTCGACCCACGCCAATGGCACCGGTCCCTACAAGATCACCGATCGCGAACCCGATAGCAAGACGGTTGCGGTACGCAATGACGGCTGGTGGGGCGACGCCACCAACAATGTCACCGAGGTGGAGTTCCGGCCGATCGGTTCCAACGCGACCCGCACGGCTGCTCTTCTGTCAGGTGAGATTGATCTTGCCGTTCCGGTTCCGCTGCAGGATCAGCAGCGCATCGAGGATGCACCCGGCGTCCGGTTGCTGGCCGGGCCGGAACTGCGCGTTGTCTTCGTCGGCATGGATGTCGATCCGGCACCACTTCCGGGCAGCGACACTGATGCAAATCCGCTCTCCAGCCGCGACGTGCGTGAAGCGGTCTATCGGGCCATCAATGTCGATGCCATTCAGCGTGTGATCATGCGCGGCAAGGCCATTCCGACGGCCGCCATGGTGCCACAGGAGTTTCATGGCTTCCCGAAGGACATGACACGGTTCCCCTATGATCTGGATAAGGCCAAGGAACTGCTGGCATCTGCAGGCTATGCGGATGGTTTTTCCACGACGATGGAATGCCCCAACAACCGCTATGTCAATGATGAGGCGATCTGCACTGCAATCGTCGGCATGCTGGCCAAGGTCGGCATTACCGTCAGTCTTGATGCCATGCCGGTTAGCCAGCTGGTCACCAGCCTTGCTGACACCAGTCGCCGTCGCGGTCTCTGGTTCCTGGGGCTTTCACCGGGCAATATCGATGCCAATGGGCTGATGCAGGAATCTGTTCACACCCGCACCGGTTCCTGGGGAACCTGGAATGCCGGTCATCTGAACGACACGAAACTTGATGCGATCATCGAGGCTTCCGTCAGCGAATCCGACCCGGCAAAGCGCGACGCGCTTCTGGCACAATCGCAGCAGATTGTTCACGATCAGGTCTACTTCATCCCGATCCATCAGCAGACGCTCTCCTGGGGTGTCAGCGACAAGCTGGACGTCGTCCAGCGTCCGGATGACGTGTTCGTCTGGAAATATGCCAACGTCAAGGACTGACGCCGAATGAAACGGCCCTGCCCG
Organism: Martelella alba; assembly: GCF_006516955.1. GTDB lineage: Bacteria > Pseudomonadota > Alphaproteobacteria > Rhizobiales > Rhizobiaceae > Martelella > Martelella alba. Next base: position 16,452 of record NZ_VHLG01000002.1, on the reverse strand, counting down.
GTGATGATTGCCGGGCAGGGCATGGCCTTACCAGGACAAGACCATGATAAGCTTTATGCTCCGGCGCGCATTGCAGGCGATTTTCGTCATGCTGTGCGTCGCCTTCATCGCATTCCTGATGTTCAGCTATCTCGGCGATCCCGTGCTCAATATGGTTGGCGCTGATGCGTCCCTTGCCGAGCGCGATGCCGTTCGCCAGGCGCTGGGCCTCAACGATCCGCTGCCAGTGCGCTATGCCGCCTTTGTCTGGCGCATGCTGCATGGTGATTTCGGCGTATCCTACAGGCTGGGCATGCCGGTAGCCTCGCTGATTGCCGCCCGCCTGCCGGCAACGCTGGAGCTTTCTTTCTGTGCGGTGTTCCTGTCGATTATCGTCGGCATTCCGGCCGGGATCTACACGGCCATTCGCCGCAACAGCCTTTCCTCGCATGTTCTGCTGATCGGTTCGCTTGTTGGTGTTTCTCTGCCGACATTCCTGATCGGCATGTTTCTGATCCTGTTCTTCTCGGTCGATCTCGGCTGGCTGCCTTCGTTCGGGCGTGGGGACACGGTCTCCCTCGGTGGTTGGAACACGGGTTTTCTCACCTTGAGCGGTCTGCGGTCTCTGATCCTGCCAACCATCACGCTGGCCTTCTTCCAGACGACCCTTATCGTCCGACTGGTGCGCGCCGAGATGCTTGAAGTGCTGGAAGAAGACTATATCCGCTTTGCACGCGCCCGCGGTCTTTCCGACCGTGTCATCTGGTTCAAGGAAGCACTGAAGAACACGCTGGTGCCGGTCACCACCATCATTGGTCTGCAGATGGGTGCTGTGATCGCCTTCTCGATTATCACCGAAACCGTATTTCAGTGGCCGGGGCTAGGACTGCTTTTCATCAATGCCGTCGAATTTGCCGATGTGCCGATCCTGGCGTCCTATCTGGTTCTGGTCTCAGCCTTTTTCGTCGTGCTCAATCTTGCGGTTGACCTTCTCTACTATCGTATTGATCCGCGCCTGCGCGGTTCGCAGGGAGCCTCCCGATGAGCGACAATACACTTCCGGCGGGCGAAGGGCGTTCCCTTCTGGTCCGCATTCTCGACAGCGATCTCTGGTACAGTTTCAGCCGGTCTCCGGTAGCGATCATTTCCGCCTTCATCTTTCTGGTTCTCACCTTTTCTGCCATTTTTGCCGGTGTTGTGGCGCCGCATAATCCCTTTCTGGCGCCGGATCTGATGAATGGCCTGCTGCCGCCGATGTGGGAGCCGGGCGGCGTCAGTGATTTTCCGCTCGGAACAGACGATCAGGGGCGCGGCGTGCTGTCGCTGATCCTTTACGGCATGCGGGTATCCCTGTTCGTCGGGCTGGCGGCGGTATTGCTGTCGGCCGCACTCGGCCTGTTCCTTGGGCTTCTGGCCGGTTTTTTTGGTGGTGTGATTGATGCCTTCATCATGCGTGTCGCCGATATTCAGCTGTCCTTCCCCAATATTCTGGTGGCGCTTCTGATTGATGGTATCGTCAGCGCAACCTTTGGTCATGAGATGCAGAACCGGCTCGCTCTGCCTGTACTGATCCTGGCGATCGGCCTGTCCGATTGGGTCCAATATGCCCGAACGGTGCGCGGTTCGACGCTGGTGGAGCGACGGCGCGAATATGTCCAGGCTGCCCGCATCATGCATCTGTCGCCCGTCACCATCCTGTTCCGGCATATCCTGCCGAACATTATGGGGCCGGTTGTGGTTATCGGTACGCTGGGTCTTGCCAATGCCATTATTGCCGAGGCGACGCTCTCCTTCCTTGGCGTCGGCCTGCCGCCGACACGGCCCTCGCTCGGCACGCTGATCCGTACCGGCAATGACTATCTCTTCTCCGGTGAATGGTGGATCACAGTCTGGCCTGCGCTAGCACTCGTGCTCCTGTCGCTTTCCGTCAACGTCTTTGGTGACTGGCTGCGCGATGCACTCAATCCGAGGATCAAGGGATGACGGAGGCGACCATGAACAACATAACAGCCGCAGCGCCGGTTCTGACGATCGACCACATGAGCGCGGCTTTCAAGACGCGGCGTGGCTCCGTCGAGGCCCTGTCCGATATCAATCTGCAGCTTCAGGCCGGCGAGATCCTGGCACTTGTCGGTGAATCCGGCGCAGGCAAGTCGCTGACCAGCAGCTGCGTCAATGGGCTCCTGCCGCGCAACTGCTCGATCACGTCGGGCGAAATCAGGCTGAGCGGAAAGCGTATCGACCGGCTTGGAACGCGCGCCATGGAAAAGATCCGCGGTGCCGAGATCGGCACCGTGTTTCAGGATCCGCTGACCAGCCTCAATCCGCTTTTCACCGTCTGTGAACAGATCGTGCGTACCCTGAAAGCGCACAGGGTGATGACGCGGGAAGCGGCCGAGGCTGAGGCCCTGAGGTTGCTGGAGGAGGTCGGTATTCCCGCTGCACGTCAGCGGCTGCACTGCTATCCGCATGAATTCTCCGGCGGCATGAGACAGCGTGTCGTGATTGCCATGGCTCTGGCATTGCGTCCCGGCCTGATCATAGCCGATGAGCCGACGACCGCGCTTGATGTCTCGATCCAGGCGCAGATTCTCGATCTGTTGCGGCGGCTCAGCCGGGAACACGGTTCTTCCGTCATTCTTGTCACTCACGATATGGGGGTCGTCGCGGAGACGGCTGATCGTGTTGCCGTGCTTTATGCCGGGCGGATCGTCGAGACCGGGCCGGTGGCGGATGTGCTGCTCAAGCCAGCTCATCCCTATACGAAAGGGCTTTTGTCGGCGATCCCATCGCTCGAGCGCAAGGTCGAGCGGCTGCCGCAAATTCCAGGCGCCATGCCTTCCATGCACGCCGTTCCGCACGGCTGTGCCTTTCATCCGCGCTGTCCTGTCGCAACAGATGCCTGCATGGCTGAGCGTCCTGCCTTCGTTTCGGCAGGGGAGCGCCTGGTGGCCTGCCTTCACGCCGGGGAGATCCGTTGATGAGCGATCAATCAATCAAAACCGCCGCCGCTGGCGATCTGGTAGCTTCAAATCTTGCAAAGATCTACAAGGTCTCTGCCGGACCAGGTCAGGCAAGAAACATTGCTGTCCACGCTGTCCGCGATGTGTCGCTGGCGCTTCAGCCCGGCAGGACAATGGCACTGGTGGGTGAGAGCGGTTGCGGCAAATCGACCATCGCCCGCATGCTGGTCGGGCTGGAGCCGATCAGTGGTGGCGATATTGCTCTTGATGGTATCGATCTTTCGGCAAAAGGCGCGCGCAAGGCCGCCTGGAAGCGCCATCGTCGCATTCAGATGATCTTTCAGGATCCCTATGCCAGCCTCAACCCGCGCTGGCGGATCGCACGCATTCTTGCCGAAGCACTGCGCGCCTCTGGCCGAATTGACCGGGCGGAGTTGAAGCCCCGTATTCTGGCCATACTTGAACAGGTCGGTCTTCCCAAAAGCGCTGCAGACAAGTTTCCGCATGAATTTTCCGGTGGTCAGCGCCAGCGCATCTCGATTGCCCGTGCGCTTGCCTGCGATCCTCAATTCCTGATCTGTGATGAACCGACCTCGGCGCTGGATGTTTCCGTTCAGGCGCAGATCCTTAATCTGTTGAAGGACATCCAGAGCGATTTCGGTCTCTCCTTTCTGCTGATCACGCATGATCTGTCGGTCGTTCATCATATGGCTGACCATGTCGGGGTGATGTATCTTGGCCGGCTGGTTGAGGATCGCGCGGCGGAGGCGCTGTTTGCCGCGCCGCTGCATCCCTACACAAAGACATTGCTGGAAACGATCCCGCGTGCTGACAAGCCGGGGCGGATCCCGCCAGCCATGACGGGCGAAGTTCCCAATCCGCTGCAGCCTCCAGCCGGATGCCCGTTCAATCCCCGTTGTTCCGCGGCGAGTGATCGCTGTCGCAGCGAAGCGCCGCTTCCTTTCGCGGTTCCAGGTGGAACCGTTTCATGCCATGCCATCGAAGAAGGCCGTTTATAATGACGCATACCCAATCCAATCCCGAAACCCGGCAGTTTTGTTTCGATCCGGAAGCTCTGCATATGGATCTGATGTTAAGGGCACCGCGTCGGCTTGGCTTCTCCGATGGCGTTGATCTGGAACGCTGGAGCGACGAACTGCGCGCCAAGCTGACCGAACTCCTGAGAATGCCCGCCCATCCCGGTACATCGGCAAGGCCGGTCATGCTCGGTGAAGCGCAGGACTGCGGCGACTATCTGCGCCAGCGCCTTGTCTTTACCGCCGAGCCGGGTGCGGATGTGCCTTGCACACTGCTGCTGCCGAAGGGCAAGGAGGGGCCTCTGCCGGTGATGATCTGCCTGCAAGGGCATACGACAGGCGCGCATATTTCTCTCGGTGAGGCGAAATATGAGGGCGATGAAAACTCGCTCGGCGGTGATCGCGATTTCGCGCTCCAGGCCGTCCGGCGTGGTTTTGCGGCGCTGGCGATGGAGCAGCGTGCTTTCGGCGAGCGCCATGATCACAGACCTGAGGACCATCGCCGCACCGGTGATCTTGCCCGCAACGATGACAACCGCACCTGCAAGCACCCCGCCATGACTGCGCTTCTTCTCGGCCGCACGCTTCTCGGTGAACGGGTCTTTGACGTCATCCGCGCCTGTGATGCCATTGAGGAAATCTCAACGCTGGATGCCGGTCGCATCTACATCATGGGGCAGTCTGGCGGCGGTACCGTCGGCTGGTATGCAAGCGCCGTCGAGCCACGGCTCAAGGCCTCCATGCTTGCGTCTTTCTTTGGCACTGTTGCCGGCACAATTGGTGCGATCGACCACTGCACGGACAACTACTTGCCTGATATGCTGACATGGCTTGATTTCCCCGATATTGCCGGTGCCATGCGCGGGACCAAGATCCTCGTCGTCATGGGCCGGCTCGACCCGCTTTTCCCGCATGCGAGCGTGCTGGAAGCAAGTGATCATGTAGCGCGGATTTTCAAGGCGCAGGGACGGGAGCAGGACTTTGCGCTGGCTGTCGGAGAGGGGGGGCACCGCTTCTACGCAGATCTTGCCTGGCCGAAATTCCTCGCGATGATTTGACGTCCAAGGCGGCTGGCTTGATCCTTCTTTTGTACCCGCCGGTTCTTCGGCGGGTTTTGCCGTCAGCAGTTTGCGCCTGTTGTCCGACGGATGTGACGTGGAACAGGATCTGGGGGGCGCCCTTGGCTTTGGACCAGGCTTCGGCCTGGCTGAGAAGGCCAAGCGAGACCCTGCCGCCGGAAAGGCGTATGCGGATCGACCTGCGGACATTGAGGGTGTGGATCGTGGCCAGCAGCACGTCGCTGCCAATGTGATATTCGCCGAGCGAGTACCAGAGAAAGCCGGCCAATTGTCCATCCTTTTCGGCGATGAACATCGCCGTGCTGTCCGGCCGCGCAATCGCTCCTGCGACAATGCGTTCGACCTTTTCCGGCTGAAAGGGAATGTCGCCAAAGCAGCTTTCAAGATGCGCCGCGTGTGCCAGCGCGACAATCGGCCTGATCCTGGCGCCGCGCTCGATCTTTGAGAAAGCCAAGCCCCGCGCGTCTTGCGGCAAAATCTCCGCATCGCGCCTGACCGGCACCTGAACGACCATTCTCGCCCCCGAAAGAATTACAGTTTGGTAACGTTGGGAATGCCACAGGATGATGTCAATGAAAGCAGTATCTTTAAATTGTTGCTATTGAAAAGCAGATAAAGAGCCGGGAGCGCTCCGTTCAACGTGACACTTGGCAGAGCATTTCACATTGCTGACGGGCCTGGATCCGCTTTCAAGATCTCCGTTCGCTCTGATTTATGGGGTTCGCCTGAATTTCGCGCGCGTGGATTCCGAGCATCAACAGGGCAGGCCACATCAGATAAGCTTCGATTTCGAGGTTTTCTCCGAATGTTAGCACGATCAGCACGAAGACAATCGACAGCGGAAGGCGCCCGCGGGGGTGGCGTACGCAATCAACGAGCACGATAGCAGTCTGTACGAACAGGGGAATAAGCAGAGCCAGAAAACCGGTCAGCCCCTTCACGAAGAGCAATCCGAACCAGGTATGGTGCGAGCCAATCGGCATATACTCAACCAGATGAGGGCCGGGCTGAACTGTTCCGTGACCAAACCAGTAGGCCTCCGACCAACGATCATAGGCAATGCGCTGCAGAGCTTCCCTCACGCGGGTGCTGTCGGCTCGGGCATTCTTGAAGGCATAAATGCCGCCCTCGATCATCGAAAACACAGCGCCGCCGAAGATCGCCATCAGCGTTGCAAATGCTGCTGCCAGACGCCATGCAAATACTTTTGCGACCAGCGGCAGCATGCGCGGCCCGACGGTGCAAACGACAACGCCCACAAGGCTCATGCGCGACTTCGTCAGCACGATCATGACAATGCCTGCCGCAATGCCGCAGCTTTTCCAGAAGGGGTGCTTTTCCTCCAGGGCAAAGGCCACCATAACGATTCCGAGGAGGCCAGCAAAAGGTGACCACGGCGCATAGAACTGCCAGCGCGGCGTCCATGTCGAAGGGTCTAGAGTGTAGAGGTATACAGAGAAATATTCAGGTCCCGGTCCACCGACCGCTTTCAGAGGGGACACGAATATTCGCTCTGGTAGTCCGATATAGGGCGCTACAAACAGCACCGGCAGCACAATCAATGTTGTCAGGCCGATCACGCATTGGCCACGTACCAGCACTTCGCGGCGAATCTGCAGGACCACACCGGCAAGAGGAAACAGAGCCAGAAGCGCCCATCCTTTCGCCCAGCCAATACTCGATTTTATGGTCTGCTTGAGTCCCAGCCCCCATTGCAGATGCCCGCCCCAAAGCGCGATCAGCATGACGGCCATGCCCGCGATCCAGAGCCATACAACGAATGGTATCGGTGCGGCTGGTCTGAGCGAAGGTCTTAATGCCGCCCCGAAATATAGCGCGATCAGTGCCAGGATAAGCAGCAGCCAGCCCAGGACTGGTCCCACAACATACAAGGCCCCAAAGGCATAGAACAGCCAGGTCAGGACAAGCGTCTTGTAGACAAGCATCTCGGGTATGTTGCGAGCATGAAAAGACACCGACATCTCACGCTCCATCGGTGAAGAGGCGCATCGTGCGGCCGAGGACGGGCTGACGGATCCAAGCCAGGAGTAGGCTGAACAATGCGAAGGCGCTGCCGGCGACACCGCCGGCGATGGCAATCTTGATATTCGGCGACGTTGGAGTGGCTTCGAGGGACGGGCTGCTGACAACCTGAACCATGGGGTAGGAGGCAAAGATGTCCGACCTGGCCGTGTTGATCCGCGCCAGAGCAGAGGCGAATACCGCTTCTGCGATCTTGTATTCGCGTTTCAGCGCATCCAGTTGCGCTGCGGACACTGAGAGCAAGCGCACCCGCTCTTGACTGCGGGCAAGCGAAGTCCGCTTCGTGGCGATTTCGGTTTCGAGGCCGCGTGCTTCTGCTGCGAGTGTAACCAGAGAAGAGAGCAGGGCAGCGCGCTGGCCATCGGCGAGCGCATCGACCGAGCTGGCCAAATCCAGCGTATCGAAGCCTGCAAGAATGATGCCCCGATCCGAAAGACGCTGGCGCAGACCGGCAACACGATTGTCGGCGGTGAAGCGTCTGGGGTGGTTTTGCCCCAGATTGACGGCAAGCCTCGCCAGTTCGGCGTGGTTGCGGGCCAGATCGTCGGCAAGCGTCATATATTCGGGATCCGCACGTAGTTTCAAGATGATGGCGGCGAGATCCGGTGTTGTCTCCAGTGCCTGGCTCAGCGTTTCGATCCGCTGATGCAATTCGTCGAGCTGGGCACGGCTGGCGGCGATCTCCAGCTGCAGATCTTCGTTATCGGCGATGATCGCATCATATTGCTCGTTCGACGTCAGCCCGCTCTCATGCTGGAGATCCGCGATCGCCCGGCGTGCATCCTCAACTTTGACCTTATAGGTGTCTATTGCCGAAACAACCGAGCTTTCCCGGCGGTTTATTTCGTCGTCACGCAGCGTCTGGAGTTCATAAAGGAAGGCGTCCAGCAACGCCTTATTGCGCGCGCGTGCTTGTTTCGGCGTGTTTCCGTCGATGCTGATCTGGATGAAGCTGGTCTGGTCCATGAGCTTGATTTGGGGCTTGCCAAAAGTGGCGGCCGTCTCACCAGCCGTTTCGGCTGCCCGATCCAGAACCTGCGGTGACGACAGAAGCTTCTGATATGTCACGGTTGGGCTTAGCGTTGAACTGGAATAGGCGGAATTTGCCGAGGATGAAGCCTGGCCGATTTCCGAAAGATTGATTGAGGTCGATGCGCCAGCGCCGGGCAGGATCAGCTCCATCTCGGAGGAGAAACGCAGTGGTGCATAGCGAATGTAGCTGACGACTGGCATCCATATGGCTGCAAGCATGATTGCACCAAGAAGGATGTAGCGCGGCAGGCGGCCGGAATCGTCCGGATTGCCGCCGGTGGCAATGCGCCAGACACTCAGGCGGCCGCCTCGCGTGAGATGCAGCCGACGCGGAATGGCGAAAACGCCCCTTAGAACTGACTTCCAGACCCGCATAGCGGCATTTTGCGGATTGTGGCGGACTGAGTTTTTGCCACCGGCCGACTGATTGCTGTCATCGACTTTCGTCTTCATGAAACGGTCCCCCGTGGTGAATTTGTCTGTTTGATACCGCTTCGACCGCAAGCTGTTGGGGGGCCTTGGCATGGCGGACGAACCCTTTCGCATGTCAGGCTACGCTTTTGGATAGCATTTGATGCCGGGGTATGCGGTGTGCTTGCGCCGACGCTGCTCACGTCTTCCATCGGATAGGTTGGTCACCCGATGGCGCAGGCGAGATCGGTCGCTCCCGCGATTGCCTATCCTTTAAGAACGGCTCTCTCTCCTTCCTCGATAAGGCGCCCCAGCAAGGTTTGCGACATGTTTGCCCCCAGTTCGCAACACGTCAGATGGAGGGTCATATGGTTGCTTTCGGAACAGTTTCGCTTTTCGGACTTCCTATCGTCAGCGCTTCGCAGCAGGAGGCTGTCAGCGCTCTTCTGGACGCGCCCGAGGTTCCTCGCACGGTGGCATTTATGAATGCCCATTGCATGAATACACATCGGGATGATGCATCTTATCGTTGGGCCATCAGCAGGGCCGATTATCTGCTTCCCGACGGTTCGGGAATGAAGCTTGCAGCCAAGCTGCAGAACAAGAGCTTTGCAGCCAATCTCAATGGCACAGATCTGTTCGTTCCGCTCTGTCGGGAAGCCGCAAGACGCGGCCGTTCGGTCTTTTTCTTCGGCAGCCGGGAGGGGGTGGCCCAGGAGGCTGCAAAGCGGGCATGCGCGCTTGCACAAGGGCTCAAGATCGCCGGGACACGTGATGGCTATTTCAGCAGGGATGACGAAGCCAGCATAATCGCGGAAATCAATCATTCGGGGGCTGATATAGTCCTCGTAGCGCTTGGCGTGCCGATGCAGGATGTCTGGATCGCCCGCAACCGGCATAAGCTTCGCGCCGGCCTGGTCATGGGGGTCGGTGCCCAGTTCGATTTCTGGTCCGGGCGGGTTGCTCGTGCACCGCTGGTCTTTCGAAAGGCTGGATGCGAATGGGTATGGCGGTTGTTGATGGAGCCGCGGCGGATGGCGAAGCGTTATCTGGTCGGCAATGCCCGCTTTGTTTTCAATGCCGTTCGCGAAGCATGGGCGACGCGCGCTGCGCGAAATACGCGGTCGAATGTGCGCGGCAAGCGCATCCTTGATATCACAATTTCTTCGGCGGCTCTTGTGATGCTGGCGCCGTTGATGGCGACAACAGCACTTGCCATTGCCATGACTTCAAGGGGACCGGTTCTCTTCCGTCAGACGCGGATTGGCGAGAATGGCGCTCCCTTCACCATGTATAAATTCCGGTCGATGTATAGAGATGCGGAAGCCCGCCGCGCGGCGCTGCTTGAACTCAGCGACCGAGAAGGTATCTGCTTCAAGTCGCGTAGGGATCCTCGCATTACGCCGGTGGGCCGGGTTATGCGGAAGTTATCAATTGATGAGCTGCCGCAGCTCTTTAATGTCTTGAAGGGCAATATGTCGTTGGTTGGTCCACGCCCGGCGTTGCAGCAGGAGGTTACTGCCTATACAGCCGAGGCGCTGTCGCGGCTGGCTGCAAAGCCTGGGATCACGGGACTCTGGCAGGTTTCGGGGCGTGCCGAAATCGGCTTTGAACGGATGCTGCAGATGGACAAAGCCTATATTCAATCGCGCAGCATCGTGCTCGACCTGACGATCCTGGCTCTGACAGTTCGTGCTGTGCTCTCGGGGCGCGGTGCCTACTGAACTTCGCGTCCAGCGCTGAAATGGCGGGTGCCCTTCGCTCGGGCGTCTGCCATTTTTGTTTGAAGACTGAGATCCCGACTGGCTTACATGATCACGCCGAGCGCACCGATGATGCCGATTTTGGTCGCCAGATCGGTGATATTGATCACGGAAGAATCATAGCAGGCCAGCGCATCGCCTGGCATCAGATAAGGATCAAAGTCGTCACGGTCGCCGCGCCGCAGCAGCTGTTCAAGATTGCGCTCGATGACGATCGACTGGCCAGTGATCGGGTTGCGTGTAAACAGCACGGCAGATCGGTTGGAATTGGTGAGCCTTGCGCCGCCGACACAATTCAGACTGAATACGGCCTGCAAGAAGCGCGTGCCATAGCGCAGTTCCACCGTATCCTTGGAAATGGCTGCCTGGGCGTTGGACGAGGCTGGGACGGAAAGGTTTGACATGAAAACCTTGACGCCCGGTGGTGACACCGCTGATGGCACCATCAGCTCTTCCTGGAAACAATCGCGGCTCGGGATTTCAATCTGGTCTCCTTCGAGCAGAAGGGGATCCGGATAGGCATGTCCAGTGATGACAGGTCGCATATCGTAGACGTTTTTATGTCCGCCGCGCACAACGGCCACGCGGGAAAGGTCTGCATCCGGACGCACACCACCGGCCGATTGAAGCGCCCGGGCCAGACGCCGTTCGCTTGTCCGGCCGCCAATGGTTTCCTGCCGCAGTCGATCGATGGACGTACTGGCGATAGCACCGACGGTCACGGATCCGGGCTCGAAGACCGCACCGGCGACAAAAACGCGTGCCGGTGCGAAATCCATGACCCGGATCGAGACCAATGGTACAATATTGTAAAGCCCGCCATCGATGAGAACCTTGCGAACAGCAGCCTCGACCGCGTCGACGGACCGCCCCTTGGCGATCACCGGTGGTACATGCATCAGCCGCAACATACCATCCTGGGAGATTTCGTATTTTCCCGAGATCACGTCATCGTCGGAGATCGATACGTCGATCAGATCGCCGGGCGATAGAATGTCGATCTCAGGCGGCAAGATGTGGCTGCCGGCAGGCCCCAGCTTCTGGTCAGGCGCGCAGCTCTGGGCGTTCATCAGCACGGAAGATCTGTTCTTGCGTTCCGTCCCAGTATCGGACGTTGCTCGATACTGTGCCTGATAGCTTTCGCCTTGCTTCACGTTTTCGGTGTTTTGGATTGGTTCGAGCGAAGCGCAACCTTGCGTAAGGGCGAGTATCGAAACGACCGCGATACGGCTGAATGTCAATGTCGGACGGTTTTTCAACTGCACGAACCCATACTTGCAAATACGACCTCAAGATTTGGCCGTTGATACGCCTAATAAGTCACACGCTTATGCTGTCTGTCGCCTATGCCAAAGGATAGGCCCCGAAACCAAAAGCGTGTTCGGCTGACCTTCGGAACCGTCACAGAGCAACACCTCATAACTTATAAACCTAACACAACAAAACCTGGCGTCCACTGATCAAGACAGGTCTGGATAGGTAGATGAATTCTTTAAGACTGAAAATGGCGAGGCTTTTATCTTCACCGCTTCTGCGTGGAACGTCTGCCTATCTTGCGTCAGAGGCTGCAGCAAAAATGTCGCGGCTTGCAACTGTTGTCGTCATGGCACGGTTTCTCTCGCCGGCTGAAATAGGCATGGCCGCAGCCGTGATGGCAGGCTCTGACATTTTGAAGTCGCTTGCTGAAAACGGTGTCGGGCAGCGTATCATCATTGCCGAAGATGCTGAACTTGAGGCGGTCTGCAAGCGCGCGCGCCACATTTTCTGGGCATGGTGCTCTGGGTTGACCTTGCTGCAGATTGCCGTCGGCGCCACGATCTGGCTGTTCGGCGGCAGCGTTATGGCTTTTGCGCTGATGGCTCTGCTCGGTCTTGAATATCTGTTTATGCCGGGGGGCCTAGTACAATGTGCGCTCGCCATGCGCCAGGGGATGTTTGCACGTACAGCAGCTGTCTCCGGCGCTCAGAATGTTGGCGCTAATCTGATGACCTGCATCCTCGTCGCATTGTTTCCGAGCCCTGTCGCCGTTGTCTTGCCGAAACTCATCTCGGCACCCGTTTGGCTGTTCGGCATGCGCCGGCTCGTACAGTGGCAGCCGGACAAGGATATAGCCGCCGCGCCACTGAAACCCTTCCTTCGTTTTGGCGCTTCTGTTCTTGGCATTGAATTCGTCAAGAGCATAAGAGGTCAGGCCGATAAACTGATTGTTGGTGCGGCGCTCGGCACTGAAGCGCTCGGCATCTATTTCTTCGCCTTCAATGCCGGGGTCGGGATATCAACCTCGCTAGCGACGGCTTTGTCAACGGTGCTGTTTCCCTATCTGTCGACAAGTGTCGATCGTCCGGCCGCCCTCAAGCGTGGCCTGATGCTGGCCATGACCACGATCGCAATGATAGCGCTGTCGCAATCCTTTGCTGCATCATCCTACGTACCGTTGATCTTCGGTGAGAAATGGTCGTCAGTTGCGCCGCTTGTCGCGATCATTTGCCTCACCGCGATTCCGAACATGCTCTGGTCGGTCACGGGGCAATGGCTGCGCTCGGGCGGGCGTGCAGACCGTGAGCTGGTTCTGTCTCTGACTGCCGGCGCAAGCATCACGGCAGTCTCCCTGATCGCTGCGCCCTATGGCCTGATGGCGCTTGCCTGGGCAACGCTCGCAGCTACGACGTTTGTTCAGGCCGTCATCGCTATGCCCGTTCTTCTGAACGCATTCTCAACACGTTTTCCGGCCGGTTTGAGCCGCTCGCTCCAGGGAGCCTGATCATGCCCAAGATTTCCATCGTCGTTCCTTGCTATAATGCTGAGAAAACCATCGCCGCCACGCTGACATCGGCGCTGGATCAGAGCTTTCAGGACTTCGAAGTCATCGTCGTCGATGATGGGTCAACGGACGGAACAGTGTCCGTCGTCGATGGCTTTGTTCAAAAAAGTCACCGCGTTCGGCTCTATTCCCAGACGAATGCCGGTCCGAGCGCTGCGCGCAATCGCGCTGTCTTTGAACTGGCGCGCGGTGAGCTGATCGCCTTTCTGGATGCTGACGATATCTGGCCGATGGAGCGGCTGGCGATTTTTGACAAACGGTTTGCCGCCGCGGATGCTCCGGACTTGGCTTATGGACGTGTTGCGTTTTTCAGTCGCTCCGTCTCGGACGTCGAAGCCCGTTCGTCGGTATCGAAGTCGCCGCTGACGGTGGCGGATCTGATCGCCGAAAACGAGACATGCACAATGTCCAATATCGTTGCAAAACGTCAGGTCTTTCTCGCGTTAGGTGGTTTTGATCCGGGAATCGTTCACGGGGAAGACGTGGAGTGGCTGGTGCGTCTCGCGGCAAAAGGCGCGCGGATTGAGGGCATCGATACGGTCTTGACCTGTTACCGGGCAAGCCGCGGTGGCCTGTCGTCGGATCTTCCGGCTATGCGCCAGTCCTGGAATGCCGCTCTCGCCAGCGCCAGTAAAATGAATGTTGCCTTGTCAAACGATGAAATCAAGGCGGCAAAGGCAACACATCTGCGCTACCTCGCCCGCCGGGCGCTTCGGCTGGAATGCGCGCGCGGAACCGCGCTCAAGCTCGTAACGCAAGCGCTATGGCTGAGCCCTCGCGGCTTTTTCAGACACCGTCGTCGCGGCGTTCTGACACTCGCTGCCGCAATGGTCGAAGCACTGAGTCCGCGCCTTTTCAATCGCATGTCGCAAAGCCAGTAATCATCATTTGGAGGATCTCGTCGTGAAAAATCACGCACCTATCGCCAGCATCGTCGTTCCGGCTTTCAATGCCGCCGTCACCATTCGCGAAACCATCGCTTCTCTTCTCGATCAGACCTTCACTGATTTCGAGATCATCGTCGTCGATGACGGATCGACTGACATGACTGCCGCCACGGTCAAACGCTATGCTGATCCACGTATCCGTTTGATCTCCCAGCCGAATCGCGGCTTGGCCGGCGCTCACAATACAGGGATCGCTGCTGCAAGGGGTGTCTATATCGGCTTTTGTGATGCCGATGATCTGTGGCTTCCCGAAAAGCTTGAACTGCATATTCGCCATCTTGAGGAAAACCCGGACGTCGGTATCAGCTTCTCCGGCTCGAGCCTGATTGACTGTGATGGGAAAGCCGTTGGCATCAAGCAATCGCCGAAACTGAAGAACATCACTGCAGCTGACGTTTTTTGCCGCAACCCGATAGGCAATGGTTCCGCCGCTGTCATCCGCGCGGAAGCGCTTGAAGGCTTTGCCTATCGTCCGGTCGGCGAGGTCGAGCGTGACTGGTGGTTCGATGAAAATTTCCGTCAGTCGGATGACATCGAGGGCTGGCTGCGTTTTATCCTGACGCAGGACTGGAGAATTGAGGGTATTCCGGGGCATCTGACGCTCTATCGTATCCATATTGGCGGGCTTTCCGCCAACGTCGAGAAACAGTTCAAAACCTGGCTTGCAATGCGTGACAAAATGGCACGCATCGCGCCTGAACTGGTTGCGCGGCATGGTGAACGGGCTGCCGCTTATCAGCTTCGCTATCTGGCGCGGCGCTGTGTCTCCATGCGTCAGGGCAGGAAGGCTTTCTCGCTCGCACTGCGTTCTCTGGCGAAATCGCCGCGCCCCTTCATCGAAGAACCAGTGAAGTCCACAGTCACCCTTGCCGCAGCTGCCTTTATCGCGCTCGCAGGCGAGACGATCTACAGCAATGTCGAAAGCCGTCTTCTGGGCGGCAGCAACGTCTAAATTTCAGGAGGAGCAGAATATGACCGTCTATCACCTTGTTGATGATGCTGGCTTCGGCGGTGTCAACCGGATGCTCGATCATTTGGCCGCTACAATCGGAAATGATGAGGAAAAACATGACATCGTTCGCATCAGGCGTGGCCAGCTTTCGGCACCGCGTCTGTCTGATGCCAAGGCCGTTATATCTCATCTTTCGGTTTGCTGGCGGAACATGCCGCTGATCACAGCGTTGCGTGCGCGGTATGCAGCAACACCACTCATCCATGTGGAACACAGCTATTCCGAACGTTTCGTTGCCGCACAAGTGAAAAACCGCGACCGTTTTGAGACGCTTGTGGCGGCGGCCTATGCTCTGTTTGATACCGTTGTGGCGGTCAGTCCGCAGCAGGGGCAGTGGCTTGGCCGGAAATTTGTCGACCCTGAACGGTTGGCAATTATCAGCCCCTGCGTTGATCTGGATGATTTTTTCGCTCTGCCTGACCCGGTGAAAAGCGGAAAAACGGTGATCGGCGCGCTTGGTCGTTTCGACAGGCAGAAGGGTTTCGATATCCTCATCGAAGGATTTGTTCGATCTGTGCGTCAGGATTTCGAATTGCATTTCTATGGCAGCGGCGCGCAGGAACAGCAGTTGAAAGCACTGGCAGGCAACGATCCGCGTATTGTGTTCCATGGCTATGTCGAACATCCCGCCGCGGCCATGGCCCGCTGTGACATGATCGCCATGCCGTCGCGCTTCGAACCCTATGGTCTTGTGGCTCTCGAGGCGATGGCTGCTGGCAGACCCGTTATAGCGTCGTCTGCCGACGGGTTGGCCGGCCATATCGAAAACGGAGCCATTGCAGTCGGCGACAACACCCCGGATGGCTGGGCCCGTTTCCTGAATGCATTCGACGTGCATGCCGGTCTGGGTGATAGCGGCCGTGGGAGGGCCTGTGCAAGACGCGCTGGGGATCGTTTTTTGGACGGGTGGCTCGCTTTGTTGCAGGCTCTTTCAGGCCAATCAAACCGGTTGCAGATGGCCGCATAAACAGAACGGGCGTCCAACGGGCGCCGGTTCCGGCTTTTGAATGTATTGGAGATTTCAACCGGAAGGGACCGGACATCGAGCCTTGCTTCTCGCTGCCGGGCGAGTGGGGCGTGTGCAATCTCGACCAGATCATCGAATGGCGGGGCAAGCCGCTGGCAAGCAGGGGTGATAACGGGCCGGATCACGTCAGTTCAACGCTAACCGTATGGGCCAAAAGCTAGGGCACCGGACAGGCAGAGTTTGCCACCAGTCCGGTGCTTGCGAGATGGCGCGCAGACCGATGAGAGAACCGTATCAGAACCGGTAACCGAGCCGGATGGAGCCGACATGGGACTGATAGCCATCGGCGAAGCTGCCGTCATATTCGAGCTTCACCTGCAATCCGTGAATGGCCTGGA
>NZ_VHLG01000032.1 GCF_006516955.1 Martelella alba | reverse complement strand
TGGCCACCCGAACTCCAGGATCGATGAGCTCCTTCCCTGGAACTTCAGCAAGTCAACCTGATCTCCCATGGGGCGGAGACAGCGCTTACGTCATTCCGGCGTGATGCTGGAAAACGGCCTTTGCCTGCATCACCTCGACGGCCGTCTCTCCCGCCGTGAACCGCTCGGCCCATGGCTGAAGCGGGTGACGCATTGGGTGCGGTATCGGGGCGAGTGATGCGTTTCGTCGGGACTGCCGCGACTCGTTGTCGTGCTTTAGAGTGCAGTTTTCGACGTTTTCAAGTCTGGAATGGGGCCAAAACGGACAGGCAGGTGTCGGACGCTGTCATACCTAGGCAGACATTAATGTAATGGGTGGTGAAGGCCCACACCGAGCCCAAAGTGCTCAATGCTGCACTATGCACCAGTGTCCGCTCTTCGGAGTGCGGTCAGAAACGTGACAAAATCAAAGGTGGTTTTGCCAAGGGTTTGTACCCCATTTTTTTGGGGAAGATTTGGTGCGCGGCCTGCTTGCGCCAAAAACGACCGTTTTTGGCCCGAAGGTTTTGGCTACCGGTTTTTGTCACCTTCAATTGGCCCAAGTAGTGTTGTGAACATCGCGAGCCACTCACGCGGAAACGTGTCAGGTACGACAACATTCAGGTAGCATCTGCGACTTTGGATTAAGAGGTAGACTGGATCATTTTCGCGGATTGGCGGCGTCAAAGGCTGCTTGGTTTTCTTCAGCTCTCTCATCGCCTTATCGAGGTATGGTTTGGAACCGTCCCCGCTACGCTTCATCGCCTCAAGCGCATAGTGTGCTGCTAAGATCGCGTCGAGAGCAGGCCGCCGCCGACCTTCAAATGCCGGTCCCTTCTCGGAGCCAAACGCATTTAAACCCTTGTTGTCGTTTGGAAACAGAAATCTGCCTGTGTCGGCCAGCCCTGAGAGCCTTGTGCTTAGTTGATCCAACTCAGCCCCAGCAGCAGTGCTGTCGTTGGACCTGGCCCGTACCGAGAGAGCTTCGGAAATGATTTCAAAGAACTCCCTTGAAAATGCGATGATTTCCTTGCGGTATTCGGCTAGCAGGGCAAAGCGCTCAGCCTGCTTTTCACGGCGTCTTAGGCTGCGACTTATGACAAAGCCCAAGATCGCAATAAGCACCCCGGAAATGGCTGAGACAGCGTCCCAACCGACCTCATTCAGTGTGATCGTGACAGCATCCAACATTTTGGCATTATACATGCGATAGCTTTGGTGCCAACAACCTGGCAAACAAGTGCCAAAACTCATACGTTTATGTCATCGGCGGAAGCGACTGTTTTTGACCGGGTGACCAAAAGCCGCCTTTGGTTCAGTTGGAACGAACTTCAGCTTCGTTCCGCTCAGCGGGTATTGGTTCGATGCGCGGCAAAAGACCGGGCTCCGCCCAATCAGGGCTTTCGATCCGCTTGCAACGAACGGCAGCTTTGCGGATCTGGTCGGGAACCAATGAACGTCCGGAATGGCGGCGCAATGCCGACACTTCCGTCTCACACCACTTCGATTTGCCGAATGGCCTCAATCTCGTCCACCATGGCGGCCGCCTGAACCATGATGTCGTGGCTGGCCTGCAGGTTCAGCCAGAATTCGGGTGAGGTGCGGAAGTATTGGGCCAGTCTCAGGGCGATGTCGGCGGAAATGGTGGTCTGCTCTGCTGCTATCTGTTCGATCAGTGGCTGAGGAACGCGAAGCGTTTCTGCCAGCGCGGCGGCGGTCATGCCGAGCGGTGCCATATAGTCTTCGCGCAGGATCTCGCCGGGATGCACCGGGGTGATGATGTTCGTCACGATGCTTCCCCGCCTGGCCGGTGATTGTGCTCCAGCAGGTAGCGGACGGCAAAGCTGACATGGCGCGGGATCGGGCGGTCCTTGGCGTAATAGGCCACCTGCCGGCGCGACAGCTCAAGCGCGCTCGCCATGCCTTCCTGGGTCTGGCCGAGTTCCTTCATCGCCCTGCAGAAGTCTGCATTGCTGAACTCGGCCGGCGGCAGGGCTTCCAGCCACATCGCCGAGAAATCGAGTTCGTCATTCCATTCGATGGCATTGCGATATTCGCTGATCCTGAAGGACCGAAACAGCGCATCGTCATCACGCAGGGGCTTGTAGAAGCGGCGGCTTTCAAGGGCTGGTGCGAGGTCAACGATCTTTTCCGTTCCGTCATCGAAACGGACAAACAGCTTGCGGCCCTCGCGTGGCTCGACCCGTTCAAGCCGGGGGAGCCGCTTGCCGACCGCGATAATGTCGTCATCACGGGTTGAGGCGGTTCCACGCATTGGTGAGTTGCTCCCTGTTCTTCTCTGCCCATTCCAGGGCGACCCTCAGGCTCTTCCTGTCCATGCTGCCGACCATGATCTCAAGGCTTTCCATGAGGATCGCCGCTTCGTGATCCGGGGTGATCACGTGGAAGTGGGGCGGGTTGTGGTCGTCGGCGTAAACCTGAATGGCGATGTTTCCGAGTTTGATGATCGTCGGCATTCCGGTCCCCGATTGATGGCGAGAATATAGTGCACCATGTGCACAAATTCAACGATGATTTATCTGCGGGAGGAACCCCATGCGTAACATCCATCTCCATGGCGGTCTCGGTCGCCGGTTCGGGCCGGTGTTCCGCCTCGATGTCGCAAGTGCGGGTGAGGCGGGGCAGGCTTTGTCGGCGGTGCTGCCGGGGTTTCGGGCCTATGCGATGGAACGGAACTTTCGTGTGATCCGTGGGCCGGTCGAGGGCGGTATTCCGCTGGGGCAGGGCGATCTCGATTTTAGGCTGGGTTCTGCCGATCTGCATATCGTTCCGGTACTGGCGGGGGCTGGCAATCGCGGCCTTGGCAAGATCGTCGCGGGCGTGTTTCTGGTCGGCGCGGCGTTCTTTCTGCCGGGATCGGTGACCGGTCTTGGCGTGCTCGGCACCACGGTCGGCGGCGCGATGAAGGGCCTCGGCGTGGCGCTGGCCCTGTCGGGGCTGGGGCAGATGCTGTCACCGTCTGCCAAGACCACCAGTTCCAGCACTGAGGATCAGGCCTCCTACCTCTTCAATGGCGGTGCCAATGTGACCACGGAAGGCGGTCCCGTGCCGCTTGTCTATGGCAAAGGCTTTCGTGTTGCCCCGGTGCTGATTGCCGCCGGGCTTTCCACCGAAGACGCCGCACTCTGACAGACGGGATATCCCATGCAACATATGCATATTGCCGGGCGTGGTGGCGGCGGCAAGAGCGGCAAGTCGTCGTCTTCTGCCGGCTATAGCGAAGCGCCGAACAGCCTGCGCTCGAAACAGACCATGCGGCTCATGTTCCTCGTTGGCGAGGGGGTGACCGGCGGGCTGATCAACGGGGCGAAGTCGATCCACCTCGATGACGTGCCATTGCAGAATGATGATGGCAGCTGGAATTTTGACGGTGTCGGCTATGAGACCCGCAACGGCTTTCCCGATCAGGCGGCCATGGCCGGCTTTCCTGCCGTCGAGCGTGAGGAGGGCGTCGGGGTCGAGGTCAAACAGGATCTGGCGATCACGCGGGCGGTGACGGATCTGAATGCCACGGCGGTGCGGGTGTCGATCCAGGTGCCGCAGCTGATCTATACCGATCCCGACAATGGCAATGTGAAGGCGAACAGCGTTGATATCGCCATTGATCGCCGGACCGAGGATGGCACATGGGAAGAGGCCCGCAGCGATACGATCTCGGGTAAATGCACCTCGCCCTATGTGAGAGCCTACCGGATCGCGCTTGCCGGAACCGGGCCGTGGTATATCCGGGTTCGGCGGATCTCGGAGGACAGCAACGGCACCACCAGCAACAACCAGACCTACTGGTCGAGCTATACGGTGATCGAAGACTATCAGCTGACCTATCCCGACAGCGCCATTCTCGGCGTCACGCTCGATGCCTCTCAGTTCGGATCGGGCTCTATCCCGACGGTGACAACGGACTGGGCC
Organism: Martelella alba; assembly: GCF_006516955.1. Classification (GTDB taxonomy): domain Bacteria; phylum Pseudomonadota; class Alphaproteobacteria; order Rhizobiales; family Rhizobiaceae; genus Martelella; species Martelella alba. The sequence goes on along the minus strand of NZ_VHLG01000032.1, from coordinate 5,102 downwards.
GGGATCGAGGTCGCGGTGCCATCGAACTATGACCCGGACACACGCGCCTATAACGGTGTCTGGGATGGGACGTTCACGACGGCTGTCACCGATAATCCGGCCTGGATCTTCTATGACCTAGTCGTCAATGACCGTTATGGTCTCGGCCAGTATCTCGATATCGATCAGGTGTCGAAATGGGCGCTTTATGAGATTGCCCAGTGGTGTGACGGTTCGGTGCCTGATGGCTTTGGCGGATATGAGCCGCGCTATACCTTCAATGGCGCGATCACCTCCCGCGATGAGGCGATCAATGTGCTGACCGCCATGGCGGGCGTGTTCCGGGGCGTGGTCTATTGGGGCAGTGGCGCGGTCACGGCCGTGGCTGACAAGCCGTCGGATCCGGTGAAGCTGGTGACGCCTGCCAATGTGGTTGATGGCACCTTCTCCTATCAGGGATCGGCGCTGTCGGCCCGGCATACGCAGGTTCTGGTGCGCTGGTTTGATCCTGAGAACAACTACAATCCGGCGATCGAGGTGGTCGAGGATACCGAAGCCGTTTCGCGCTATGGCGCACGGCAGACCAATGTCCAGGCGATCGGCTGTTGTTCACGCGGGCAGGCGCATCGTTACGGCGACTGGCTGCTGGATACCGAGCAGAACAGCACCGAAGTCGTCACCTATCGCGCCGGGCTCGATCATGCCGACGTGGCACCGGGCGACGTGGTTCTGATTGCCGATCCGTCCTATGCCGGTGTTCGCTATGGTGGCCGGCTGAAGGCAGTGGCGGATGATCTCACCTCGGTCACGATTGATGCGGCGGTAACGCTCAAAGGCGGCGACAGCTACACGATCACCGTGGTGATGGCGGACGGAACGCTTGCCGATCGCACCGTCACCAACGGGGCGGGTGAGGCGGCAATCCTCACGCTGAACGAGGCGCTGCCCTCGCGTCCGGTTGCCGGTGCCATGTGGATCCTGACGGGCACGGATGCAGCGCCCCGGCCGTTCCGGGTTCTCTCGGTCACCGAGAACGACAAGCACCAGTTCGATATTGCAGCACTCGAATATGACGCCACCAAATGGGCGCGGGTGGAAGAGGGGCTTCAGCTTGAGAAGCCATCCTTCTCGACCTATCCGACCGGCCCGCTTCTGCCGCCGTCAAACCTGAAGGTGGCCGAATATCTCTATCTTGCCGGTGGGCTCACCGTGCGCGGTGCGGTGACGATCGGCTGGTCGGCGCCGGATGATGCAAGGGCAACGCTGTTCCAGGTGCAATATCAGGAACAGGGCGGGATCTGGCTCGATGTCGGCTCGACCTCGGGTGTCTCGATTGATCAGCAGGATCTCGATGCCGGCATGTATGCCTTCCGGGTGCGCTCGGTCTTTGCCGCGCTCAACCAGTTCTCGGCATGGGTGACGCTGGAAGGCCAGCGGCTTGAAAGCATCTATGCCCCGCCGGATAATGTCGATGGCTTCAGGATCTCGATCCTCGGCGATATTGCGACATTGCGCTGGGATCCGGTCGAGGCGTTGAACCTGTCGCATTACATCATCCGCTATTCGCCGGATCTGACCAATGTCTCCTGGGCATCGTCTGCGATCCAGCTGCCGCATGTCGATGCGACAAGCGTGCAGATCCCGACGCGGCCGGGCACCTACCTGATCAAGGCGGTCACCCGGCAGGATGTCGAAAGCAGCAATGCCGCGATCATCACCACCTCGGTCGGCAGTGCTGCGACCAATGCGGTTGAAAGCTTTGTCGAACAGCCGGGCTGGACGGGAAGCTTTGATGGATGCGTCGCAGAATCGGCCGGGCTGCAGCTGGCGCCAACGGGAACCAACACCGTTGTGGCGAGCGGCACCTACACCTCGGCCCGCACCATCGATCTCGGTGCGGTCTATACCTCACGGATCACGCCGATCCTGTCGGTCTATGGGCAGGATCTCGATGACACCATGTCGAAATGGCCGGTGCTGATCAATCTCGAGGGCATGGTCGGGGCGGATGCGTCCAAGTGGAGCGCCATCATGGAAATGCGAACCACCGAGGATGATCCGGCAGATGCCGGGGCAGCATGGTCTGACTGGGAAGAGGTGATCACCGGCGATGTTGTCGCCCGTGGCTATCAGATGCGGATCCAGCTTGCGAGCACCGACAGCAATATCACCCCGATCGTCGCGCGGGCCGAACTCACCGTCGATATGCCCGACCGCATCATCTCCGGTAACGACCTGGTCGTCGGCACATCCGGGCGGCGGATTGATTTTGATCCGCCCTATCACGGCATGACCGGCTTCTCGATCTCGGCGCAGGGGCTGGCGACCGGCGACACTTACGCGATCACCGCCAAGAGCAAGGCGGGGTTCAACATCATCTTCAGGGATCAGTCAGGCAATGCGGTGACGCGGAGCTTTGACTTTGTCGCGACCGGCTACGGAAAGGCGAATGCATGACGCAGGCAACAACGAAAACAATCGACCCGGCCGTCACCAACGGATCGCAGCTGGCCGCCAATATCAACGACTGGCGCACCGCTGAACTCTCCATGCATAGCGGTGTTGCCCGGCCATCCTATGCCACGGCCGGCATGATGTGGATCAGCACCGCATCATCGCCCTGGGTGCTGAATGTGTTTGACGGTGCCAGTGACACGCCGATCGGCACGGTCGATCCATCAAGCCATGTCTTCACCGTCACCGGGGGCACGGCCTTTACCCGTGATCTTCTGACGGCAGGCGATGCAGCGGCGGCACGCTCAAAGCTGCAGATCAGCACCAACTATCTGCCGAACACAGGCGGAACACTGACCGGCCAGGTGACAAGCCGAAGGCAACAAAGCGACGGAACAAACTTCTGGAATGATGCTGTCTATCTCGTCCTGCAGGATCGCGGCTGGATCGACAACGACAATTACCGGGCGTGGTTCCAGGTCACCGAGGTGACCGGGTCGAATGTCCACCTCGACCTCGGCCTTTATGGCGGGCAGGGCCGCAAGACATGGGAGTTCCGAGAAGACGGCGGTGCCTATTGGTGGGGGCCAAGCCAGATTGACACCGGTAGCGTCAATCTGAAGCTCACGGGCGACAGTTCCGGCTATGGCAAGCGGCTGCATATCGAAGAGCGCGGCAACAGCGACGGCCCGCAGATCATGTACAGCAAGAACGAGGCTGGCTGGTGGTCGCATGGCATGAAGGTCGGGACCGACGGTGAGAGGGCCAACTTCGTCTTCTACTGGGATGGCAATGCCGGGCAGTGGGGCAACCAGACCTTCATGATCTCGACCGAGGGCTATCTCTGGGCCTCGCAATATGGCTGGCTGCATGACTACTTCGTCCGCCACGGCCAGCAGGTCTATGCCTTTGATGATCTCTATGAATTTGGCCGGGTGGCGAGCTTCTCCTCGTCCGGCTCGCCCGTCGATCTTCCTGACGACTATGTGCTGACCGGGCTGCGCCAGCAGGGCGATTACATCTATCTGCGCGGCCGCAAACTGAGGGTTGGATAAATGGCTTTCAAGTTCACGGCGCATGAGGCCGCCGACATTATCGAAGCGCAGTATCCGGCGCTGAGGAATGGCCGCGACTTCTGGACAAAGCACCCGGTCAGGCGCGGCTCGGCCGAGCAGATCGGCGAGGTCGAGATCACCGAATGGCAACCGGCCGATATCGACGCGCCGACAGTTGATGATCTCGTCACCTGGGCGGCCGAACAGGCAGCGGCTGCGGAGGGCGCCGCATGACAGCGCTCGGATTTGTGATCTCGCACTGCCTGCAGCCACAACGCAATGCAGGCGGCCAGTTGATCGGTTTCAGGCTGACAGGCACAACTATTACGGCATGGCCGGCTGATGACAACGCCCGGCTCGTCGGTGCGGCTGTCTATGCCTATGCGGCCGAAAGCTACACCCTCGACAACAGTTCAACGGCCGCATGGCCAGACGATGAGACCGGCCGGGTTGTCGGTGTCGTCATTCCAAAGTTCTGAAAGGTGTAATCCATGGGTGCACTTGAAATCACCGCGGACCCGTCCGGCTATTTTGAAGCCGATGGCATGGCGATCAAGGCAAAGCCGAATGCCGTTGCCGGTGTCTATCCGGTCAGCTGGCGGGTCAATGAGGGTGGCAAATATTACGGCGGTCAGGATGATCTGACGGTCGCGGCCTCGCCCTATGGGGCTGATATGGCGGATGGCGGTCACGGCTGGCCGGGCGTGCTCGCCCATATCAACGCTGCGCTCTATCGCCAGACGGCGCTTGCCGCGGGCAGCATTCCAGCGGCGAACGACAATGATATCTGGTATCCCGCGCCGCAGGTGGATCTCACCGAAGTGTTGCCGCTCGAACGGCTCGGTGTTGCCACCTATACCGGCGAAAACGGGCTGATCCACGAAGCGGCGGCCGATATCGCCCGGCTCGACTGGCAGAACGGCAAACGCCAGCTGGTCATTGAAGGCGAGAGCACCAACGTCATCACCCGATCCAGCCCGACGGCTTTGCTTCCATGGAACGACGGGGCTGTGAATAACGGCATCACCGCAACGGTGATTGCCTATGGCATGCTCGGTGATATGCCTTATGTCGACTATGAATTGGCCGGAACCGCCACCGGTAACCAGTCCGGCGTCTTTGCCAATACCGGCCTGTCAAATGCGGCGGCCGAGGCTGGCGAAACATGGACCGCAAGCATCTATACACAACTGATCAGCGGGGAATGGCCGGCCGGCGCCAAGCTTGGCGCTGGTGTCTATGAGCAGCTTGACGGCAACTATATCGGCGGAACAGGGCCGGGGCAGGAGCCTCAAGCGATGCTGAACCGGGTTTCTCGAACCTATACGCTGGTTGATGAAACGTCGAACCTGGTGCGCTCTGCAGTGCAGGTTGCGGGGTTGACAAGCGGGGTAACGACGTTCAACGGCCAGGTTGTCCGGCTTGCCGGGTGGTCTCTGGAAAAGAAGCCCGGCCCGACTTCGCTGATACAGACGCTGAGCGATGCCGCCGTCACCCGTGGCGAAGACGATTGCCGCCTGTCAGACAAGGCCGTTGCCATCCTGAACCGCGATCAGTGGACGATGCTGCTCGACTGTATTGCCGCCAATGTGAATGATGGCGAGCCGAGCGTTA
>NZ_VHLG01000031.1 GCF_006516955.1 Martelella alba | reverse complement strand
TTCGTCGAAAGCACCGTGAACACCGTCGTTGGCAAGCGCTTCAGCAAACGTCAGCAGATGCGATGGTCCAAACGGGGCGCTCATCTGATGCTTCAGACCCGCCCCCGAACGCTCGATGGAACGTTGCGCGCGAAATTCGAGCACTGGTATCCGGGTATGAAGCCCGGCAAAGAAAACAGAATGACAGCTTAGTTGCCCCACACTTTGCGGTGCTCTCGATCTCGACGGCGCGCCCGCGGGGCGAGATGGCGAAGAGGCGGTGGGTCGGGCCGTTCTGGTCGAAGCGGATGAAGTTGGTAAGGTTGGTCATTGTGCTGTTCTCCGTGTTGGATCGAATTGACAGGGACAGGAGAAAAGGCCAGGAGAAGCGCGGCCGCACCCGAAGGGCCGCAGCGAAGCAGAGGACGGTCCGGAACGGAAAAAGCGGAGGGGCCGCCTGCAAGGTGGAAACCGTCTTTTTTCGAGAGAGGAGCGTTGCGGGCAAGCGCCGGCCTTATGGTCCCTCAGTCAATTGATCCGGCGACACGGGAACGCTCCAAAATGACTGGCAGCCATCATACACGCCGATCACGGCATATGGGGCAAGTCGAGGCTTTGCGGATGGGCCGTTTGTGAACAAGCTCTGCGCGTGATCCGAAACGCTGCCCCCTGCTTCAGCTGAGACCTATGACGCCATCAGATGAACAGAAAGTTTGCGACGGAACCTCTTATTGCCGCCCTTCGCTCAACCCCGCGACCTCATCACCATTCTTAGACAGATACTTACGCAAATTTGAACAATATTATGTAATGAAGCCCAACCTAAAAGCGTTTGCAATCGCCTGAGGCCGCGTAACAGCGCCTAGCTTTCGATGAACGTTTGCAAGATGGCGATCGGCTGTGTGTTCCGATATGTTTAAGATCATTCCGATTTCCCATTCTGTTTTGCCAGCGGCCACCCATTTGAGACATTCCAATTCGCGTGGAGATAGCGAGGCTCTTTGACGCTCGGATCGAATGTTGTTCAATGTCATTGCCTTTGTAACTGCGTAAGTACTTGCTAGCGCTACCATACCGCGTTCGGATGGAGACAGTTCTGCGTGTTCTCCGGCAAGCGACACGGCCGCAACAAAGTCTGTCGTCCAAAGTGGCACCGCGAAGCCTTCCCTTAATCGAAATTCAGTCGCCTCGTTTAGAACCCGTCGACCGACCGTCCCGACAGGAGCATGAGATGAGTTCTGTATCTCTGACCATAGAAACGGAACAGAACTTCGCTTGATTCTCTCAATAACTGGGTCAACTTCGACATACCGGTTGTTAATGTAGCGTTCGAGCCAGCCGGGATCGAAGCCTGAAAGCAGAAAGCGGTCTTTGAGACTTGCTTTTGTCTCTCTGCCACCAGGCATCGTTCCGGCAATCAAGCAGTCTAGGCCGAATTTTGATGTGAAGTTGGTAAGCGCATGCATAAGACTACTAAATGTTTGACATCTGTCAATTTGAGCAATGACCTCAAGGGTTTTATCGAAATCGCTCACGGTCGCCTCTCCCCCAAGTGGCGTTAATAGGAATACACACCCGACTTTTCATTAATTATTTGTAATTTGACTATGCTAGTATATATTGTAAATATACTAATTTAGATATTTTTTTAATAAACGTGCAATTTATTCAACGTTTTTGCATTGTAACGTAAATGTGACCCCTTGAAGGGGATGAGAACAGCTTTTTCTCACGGCTACCCACTATAAACTCGAATCGAGAAAGATGGCGGGTTTGACCTGCCCCCTTGCGCCCCACGTTCAATTCGAGAGTCTGCGGGTTATTGCAATGCTCTCAACCTCGAAAATCGGATTGCGGCCGGGCTGACTTGGATGTACCAAGTTCGAACCTAATTCTTGAAGTTCTTGAGGATTGGAACAAGCAACTTCGGCATATTGAGATTGATTTCGAGGAGCCGCAGCCATGAGCGGCTCCGTCGTATCCCACCATCCCGAACGGGATTTTCCAAAGGCTGCCCGTGCCTGAAAGCCGGATCGGCGTAAAAGAAGGCCGCCGGTCTCGATCCGCTTCAGCGATGATGAACGGCGGTTGCTGGCCTCTCATGCGGGAGACAAGCCGCTCAGCACCTATGTCCGGGATTATGTGCTGCGTGCGCATAAGGCCAAGCGCAGGCCACGCCGGAAACAAGCTACCGCTGATCAAAAAGAGCTGGCTCTACTTCTGGCCCTGCTGGGCCGCTCGGAGATTTCGCCACTGCTGCGTGAGGTCCTGTCCTGTGCCGAAACCCGCAAGCTTTTGCTGGATGAGGAGATCAAAGCGGAGTTGCGGCAAGCTTGCGCCGATATCGCCACGATCCGCACAACCTTGATCCTGGCCCTCGGTCTCAGAAGCGGTGCGGTGTCATGATCCTCCACGACAATCAGCGCGGCGGCGCGCGGGATTTAGCCGTGCATTTGATGAAGCCGGAAAACGAGCGCGTCGATGTCCATGAACTGCGCGGCTTTATCGCCGATGACCTTCAGGGCGCGTTTCAGGAATCCTACGCGATCAGCCGGGCCACCAAATGCAAACAGCATTTGTTCTCGCTCAGCATCAATCCGCCGGCCTCCGCCGAACTCACGCCGGAGGCTTTTGTCGATGCGGCGGATCAGGTGGAAAAACGTCTCGGTTTGGAGGGACAGCCCCGCGCCATTGTGTTTCACGAAAAGCGCGGAACGGACGGCGAACTTCGCCGTCACGCTCATGCTGTCTGGTGCCGGATTGATGCCGAGACCATGACGGCAAAGCAACTCTCCTTCAGCCATGAGAAACTGCGCGAGGTCTCGCGGGAACTGCATATCCAGCATGACCTGCAAATGCCGCCCGGCTTGATCAATTCCCATGAGCGCAACCCGCGCAACTTCACGCTGGAACAATGGCAGCAATGCAAACGGGCCGAAAAAGACCCGCGCGCGGTGAAGGAAGCGTTTCAGGATAGCTGGGCCACCTCGGATTCAACCACGGCCTTCGCCCATGCTCTGGAAGAGCACGGCTATTTCCTAGCCAAGGGACGGCGCGGCCATATCGCCGTCGATTATCAGGGCGAAGCCTATGCCGTCTCCCGTTATGTCGGGGTGAAGGCGAAAGATGTCCGCGCCCGTCTTGGCGATGCCAAAGAGTTGCCGTCTGTTGAGGAAGCCCATGCCAAGGCCGCACAGCAGGTCACGGATCGGTTGAAGGAGCTCGAAGCGGAACAGCGCAGGGAGTCGGAGCAAAAGCGTCAGCAGGCACTTGTCGAGCGGGAGCGACTGAAGGCCGAACAGGCCAAAGAAGCCGAACGCCTGCGCCGACAGCAGGACGAACGGCAAAGACTGGAAGAGGAAGCACGCCAAGCGCGCATCCGTCATGGCCTGTTTGGGCTCTGGGATCGCCTGACGGGTCGCCGTCAGCAAACAGAAACACAGAACCGGCAGGAAGCCGAACAGGCACAAGAGCGGGATCGCAAACAGGCAGATGAGCAGGCCAGGATTCAAGCCGCCGAGGCACAGGCTCAAAGGGAACAGGCGAAGATTGCTCGCTCGCCGCATATCGAAGCCGTCAGAGAGCTGCGTACGGATATCAGGCAGCTCAGCCCGCACTTCTCCGCCAATGCCGACGAGCGCAGCAAAGCCTATATCGAGGAACAGCGAGCCAAGGCGAATATGCCTCGGCGCAGCCGGTCACGCGATGGACCAAGTTTTGATCGGTAGACGTTGCGCGCAACATGAGGCGTTGCACCAGCCCAACCGTCTCCGGGCTTGGGCCAATCTCTTTCCTCCTGACCTGATCAGCGTCAGCCACCGCCCCATCAGGCCTTCATGGCCGGAATGGTGTGCGGACGGGCCGAAAGGCCCTGATGGTCGGGGCCTCCTTGAGCACTCAGGAGGAAAGAATGACCCTTGTCACCCGTTCAGAACTGACTGGCCTACGCATCGATGAATTGCGCGGCCTGCTGCACCAAATCTTCAACACTTTGGCCAACACCGCTCCGGCAAGCCTTCAGCATCGTGAGGCGCTAGCGTCACTGGAAAATATTCAGGCTGAGCTGCGTTCACGCGATCCCTCGCCATAGGGTCTAGCCAGCGTCATGCCCTTCAGAAACTTTGATCTTCGATCCAGTCCTCGCGTGCGTGGCGTACGCGCACGATCAAAATGCTGCTGTCATCTTCGATGCGGTAGAGAATGATATGGGAGCCGTGCGGATGAACACGAATTGGCGGCGATAGCTCTGTCCGCTCTCGTGCGAGATAGGGATTGTCTGCCAGAAGATCGAACACATCCCCGAGTTCGGCGTGATAGCGTTCGGCCTGTGCGATCCCAAACCCTTCAACGCCTGCGATGTAGATTGCAATAAGATCGCCTTCGGCCTTGCGGGTCAGTCTATAGGTCATCACCCGCCGCGCCGATGCCCGCCTGTTTGCGGGCCGCCTCCAGTATATCCTGCATATTGCGTTCGCTTACACCGCTGGAGAGACCTTCATCGACAAGCCTTTGCATCTCGGCGATCTTGGCCTTGCGCTCCTGATCGTGACGGATCAGATCGCGGACATAATCGCTGGCGTTGGCATAGCGCCCGTTTTCCATTTGCGCCTCGACCCATTTCTTCATGGGATCGGGCAGCGATACGTTCATGGTTGCCATGATGGAACCTCCTTTTGATCCATTATGACAGATATTGGCAAAGATTGCCATTGAAATCCCATATCGCTATCCAGTGTCGGAGTGCGCGCCACCAGCGGCATTATCGCCCGAACAGGTCGAGTTGTTCATTCGGTAGCGTGTCCAGCGTATTGAGATGGGCAAAGCCATTATAGAGATGTGCGAATTTGAGGCTCATGGCCGTGTGAATATCCGCGCAATCCGGTCTGGCCATGCCGATGGGAAATGCATGGCGGTATTTCCGCAGTTCACAAACTACCTCGCGATACCGCGCCAGATCGGCAGCAAGATCGCGTAGCACCGCGTCTCGAATATTGCGCAATGCTGCCGAGCGCTTTGGTTCCGCCCGTCGATGCGCCTCCTCGATCCGTTCGGCAAGATAGCCCTTATAGTCCCGCTCCAACGCATAGGCACGTATCTGCTTCGGTGTCGGGATCGGTCCGCCAAGCACGTAATACCACGGATGGCCGGGGCTATAGCCGCCAATGGGCATGAGGGGAAGCTGAGGTTTCATGGCTTCCGCCCTCATGCGCAGCGATAGACAAGATGCTGTCCGGCGATCTCGGTAGCGGAATAATCCACCTCCAGGTCGCGGGCGATCGCGTCATAGTCGATATAGAATTGCAAATGTTCGGGGATATCACCGAACAACCCTTCATCAACAAACAGCTCCGCCAATTCGCGCATGCTGTCCACGACATAGAAATCGACCTCGAAATCATCCACATCGTCCCCCGCCGGATCGAAGGCATAGCCGCATTCACCAACGGCAATGATAAAGGCTCGTTTTTGGTGTTCGTCCCAGTCATCGATCGCCGCGAAAAGCGCGCCGATATTGCTCTGGTTAAGGCCAAATGCCTGCGCCAGCGCGCAATCGATGTCCTCGCCGTCAATGAACTGAATTTCGAATTCTTCGACTTGATCGCTGTAAGCATTTACGGCTTTCACCGCGCGTTCTTGGTATTGCTCGATCGTTCCGAAATAAAAGCCTTCTGCCGAAATGTCGTAAGGCTGGGCGTAGAGTGTTGTGGTCATCCTTTTCTCCAGAATAAATAATGGGTTGCACATGCAACCCTGCTTCCGGTCGAGGATGGGGTACGGGGGTAGATATGCAGGTGCGGCGGGCCGGGCTGCGGGATGAGCGGATCATACTGATCTGCGAAGGACGCGGCTCTGTCCGTCCAACAGGCTGCTTGTTGAGGGCGTAGGGGCAAAGCCCCTCGGCCCGATATCTTGCATCAGGGATCGAAGCCGGATGGCCAAGACCGCTTGCGGGCTTGGTTCACGAGAGCCCGCCCGGATGCCAGACAATTGAACACATCGGACTTGAAGTCAGCAAAAAACTCAAAACGTCAATTTATACTTATATTCTCAAATGAATTATGTTTAAATAGGACTAGAATATGAAATTTTACTATGTATAACTAATTTTATTGTCTGAACAAATTGCGAAAAGACAAATAAAATTAGTATTTTATGTGTGTCTTCGAGCCAAATGAGAGGGAAGATGGCTCGAAAAATGGGGGACAGCATGAAACGGATTGCAATTTTCTGCGACGGCACATGGAATGCGGCCGATGCACCACATCCCACAAATGTCGTCAAACTGGCGCAAGCCGTGAAACGAACAGCTTCGGACGGCACGACACAGGCCGTTTGCTATGTTCAAGGTGTCGGGACGGGTGAAGGAACCGGGCAGTTCAGCCGGTTCATTGATAAGGTCGGCGGTGGCGCTTTTGGCTGGGGTCTGACGGAGAATATTGAGGACGCCTACCGGGCGCTTGTATTCCTGTACGAACCCGGTGATGAAATCCACATCTTTGGGTTTTCGCGCGGGGCCTATACGGCTCGATCGCTTGCCGGTTTGATCCGCTCTTCTGGCATCGCAGATGCGCGTCACGTCCAGCGTATCCCGGAACTGATCGAACGATATCGCTCTCGTGATAAGCAAACACACCCCGATGACGAAGAGAGCTTTAGGTTCCGCCACGAACTTGCGCCTGATTTGTTTACAAGCGAAAAAGAAAAGTCATGGCGGGAAAAGAATGGTTTTCCATCGGGTATCCGACTTCAACTTACCTACGTTGGCGTTTGGGATACCGTCGGCGCCCTTGGCGTGCCGAGCTATTATGGGCCGCTCGCCAAGGTCTTCAACAAGAAGTACCAGTTTCATGACACGCAGTTATCGAGCAGTGTCAAGTCGGCGCGACATGCCGTCGCCATTGACGAACGTCGGGAGACGTTTCCAGCAGCTCTTTGGCAAAACATAGACAAGCTGAATGCGACGGCAATGGCGGAAAACGGCGACAAAACTGCTCCGTATCAGCAACTCTGGTTTCCAGGTGACCATGGCTCCATAGGTGGCGGCGGGGATATCGTTGGTCTCTCTGACAATAGCCTGCTTTGGATCGCAGAAGGCGCTGAAGCACAGGGACTGGAATTTCTTCCTGATGTCGTTGGCGCATATAGGAAGAATTGTGACTACCGGGTTTCGCTTAGCAACCAGTCAACACCGCCTCGTGGCTTCTTCAATCGCGTAACCCGCCTTCAAATGAAAGATCGAGAGAACGAAGGGGGCTTTGCCGTACTCAGCCCTGCTGCCGTTGATCGCTGGCATGAAGCAAAAGAAAACCTCTATGAGCAAGAACCGTACCGCCCGGGAACATTGAAAACCTGTGAGAATGAGCTCGCAGCATGTCGTCCAACTCACGGTGAATAGTTTTTGACTTCACAGGAACGTTACCTAGGAGTTGGCTAATGGACCCGATTGCAACATCAATGAATATGCGCACACAGGAAATTGTGTTCGCGTTATTTCAGTTGATTGTCTTAGCCCTCGTTTTAGAGCGTGGACTGTTCATCGCTTTTGACGTCAAATACTGGCGTGACCGCATCAATGGCGGCACGAAGGCGATTGTAACGATTGCGTTGGCATTCCTGATCTGTTGGCGCTTTAGCTTCGATCTCATGGCCCGCGTACTTGATATGTCAGACGCTTCAACACTCATTGGCATATCGATCACGGCATTCATCGTTGCCGGGGGTAGTGCTGGCGCAATGCGACTGATGCAAGATTTTCTCGGCCTCAGCCGTACCGCGCGCGATGCCGCAAAAGCGGAGCAGACAGCCAAGAAAGAGAGGGCAGAGGCAGAGCGGATCGAAGCGGAAACTCGCAAGAGAACCGCGACGATCTAGAGGAATAACCCTGCTCAAGAAGTATAGCGCCGAAAGCACGATGACCCCGATGGCCTCGATTGCTTTTCTATTCCTGAAGGAGAGATCGCATGGGAATTGAAATCAAAGCACATATGATCCACCTAAATGGTCAACCGGTGCCCTACATAGCCACCCCAAACAGAAGTTCGGGAACGATGGCTCCCGATGTCTTAGTGTTTCACGACACAGCCGGACGTCTCGAAAAAGGAAACTCTGTCTCCTGGTTGACAAATAAAAGGGCAAAGGCATCTGCTCATGTGGTTGTTGAGCGCGACGGATCAATCGTGCAACTGGCCCCTCTCAATGTCCGCTGCTGGCACGCTGGAAAGTCAAGCTTCGACGGCCGCCCTTCCGTGAACAATTTTGGAATAGGGATCGAAATCGTAAATCCGGGAAAACTCACCGGAAACCCCGACGCCAAAAGAGCCAGAGCATGGTTCGATGAATATTATAGTGTTGCGGATGATGCATTGGAATATGCATCGACACCGGCCCATGGTTCAGGATGGTGGATGAACTACTCGGGCGCGCAAATCGAAACATTGGTTGGGCTAGCATGCGCTATCATAGAAAAATACCCGGGCATTTCATCTCCCCATAAGATGACGACACATTGGTATATCTCCCCAGGGCGAAAGGTGGACACCAATCCTCTTTTTCCTCTGGACAGAATAAGATCTAGATCATTCGGGCGCGCTAGCGAGCAGAGCAGCGAAGGGGGAGTTTGCGTGAGAGCCTTAACAGATGTGAATCTCCGACGATGGCCTTCGAATCACAACAATGTTATTGCGATCGTGCCCAAAGGGACGCCTTGCGAGGTCCTTCGGTCAGGTATCTATGCAGATGGTTTCCCAGAAGCTCGCTGGCATCTCGTAGAAACGACGCTTGACGATGTCCTGCAACAAGGATGGGTCCACTCTGACTATACCGTTGAGGTTTGATATTAAACGTTGAACGTCAAAACGGACTTTTGTATTTGTTTTAGCTTTTTTCAGAATTCTCATATTTCAGATTGCAGCTTAATTACCCTCCCCATCAAGTTCCAAGAGATTCATATCTCGAAACCATTTGAAAGCAAGAATATATGTTTCGCCGTTTGACTGATTGAACTCCGCATTTATGTCTACTAATTTAACGTTCAAATTTCCAGTTAAGCGACCAGCCTGAACTATATTAATCTCTCCGTAATATATCTCTTCTAAAAAGAAAATTTGATTATTGTTTCGATCATCTATTTCTTTTCTACATTTATCTCCAGAAGATATCTTTCTGTATACTAATTTAGATTGATCCGTAAAGTGGATCTTCATTTTTCGAATATTTTTAACTTCAACTTCAATTACGTATTCCGCTTCGGCCGATATTGCTATCGAGGAGATGAATCCAGATAAAAGGCCCTTTGCAACAGATCCGGAAACAATGATTTTTCTTCTCGCATTTGACCCAATTTGAGGCCCCGGTGAGTCACTTATTATTACATCACCAAGCTGGTGGCTTTTGGTAATACCACATAGCTTTTGAACGACTTTAAAATTCTCGGACCCTTCAAATCGCTTGGGTACATAATAGAGCGCCCCTAATTCGATGTCTGGCGGGTCCCAGCGTTTCTCATCCGAGAGCGAATTCGAATAAAATGCGGAAAGGAAATACAAATTTTCCGAGCTTGACGCTGGCCTAGGTCTCCTATCGTATATTGCGATTGGAGGACTGGGGAGTTGTATATTCTTGTCTCTCCAATTGTCGACATAACCAACGACCAAATCACCTCCTTGGTTACCAATAGAATCCAGCACGGAAAGCCGTTCGTAGTGCTGGCCCAGCGTCTCAAGCTTAGCTGCTTGAGTTAACACGCAGGATGAAAACAACGAGATTAAACAAAGAGATAGTGATATCTTTAGCCAGTACACAACCTATTCTCCATCAACAAATACCAATTTTTTTAATAATACTACTTTATTATAATATTAAAAATTATAAGTCTATAAAGTTTTGGTGTTCTTTGCAACTTTTACAATTTCATTGATTATCTAAAGCCGCGATCTCAATCTTCCCTAAACGCTCTTCTGAGCTGATCGCTCAGTGGCTTGACCAAGTAAGACAACGCGGTGCGTTCGCTTGTTGGTATGAATGCCTCGGCAGGCATGCCGGGTACCAGCCTTTTACCCTGTGACCTGCCACTGAATTTTCATCCGGCTGCGATTAGAGCCTGGGCGTTTTTTGAACTGCCCCAGGTTTCTGGACCAGCGGAGGCTGGAGTT
>NZ_VHLG01000030.1 GCF_006516955.1 Martelella alba | reverse complement strand
TATGCTACAAGGTTTTTGCTGTCTTTGGTTGATAAAGGCCGCGTACGATTTCGCACAGTTCTTGTTCTGACCCCATCTAGACTTTGGTCCGCAGCTAGCGGGATACGGGCAGGGACGGGAGCAAGCCGCGTCTCTGTCCTGTCCGCCGGCTGCGGACGATCCGGAGGCGGCCCGGATTCAGTGGTTGCGTCATGCATGAGATGCGAAGATCAGCCGGTGAGGGCGATGTCATCCATTTGCTGGTTTCGGGATTGAACGTTTGCCGGGAGGCGCCTGTTCGACCTCTCTTTGCCGTCGAGCAGAAAACCGCTGGCAAAATTGGCATTCGCTGTTGATATGTTATTACATTACGTTTATGCAAAAGCTCCGTAATCACCCACGGAGTTTTCTGAATTGCTGCCCCTTAGCCAGATCCTGGAAATGAATCTGTCCTCCGCCCCAGTCGTGCGGCGGGCCCGGAAATGCCGAGCAATGTCGCATGCGGATTGATCTGGCAGGCTTTGCCCGTGAAGATGCCATTGGCGACCATCAAGCCCTGATGCGGCTGGTTGAGCGCGCCGATGCTTATGGTTATGGCGGCATCTGGTTCAACGAATTTCATTTCCGCCGCGACACCAACGCATATCCCTCGACACTCCTGCTGGGGGCAGAGATCCTTGCCAGGACCGAGCGTCTGCGGTTCGGCACTTCGGTGCTCGTCCTGCCGCTGCATCACCCGCTTCTTCTGGCTGAACAGGTCGCCCAGCTTGATTTCCAAAGCCAGGGGCGCGTGGATGTCGGTGTCGGGCGGGGAACGGATCCCGCAAGTTTCCGGGCCCTTGGCCTTGGCGAGGCGGTGATGAAGCAGCGATTTGAAGAAGCGCTTGGCATCATGCTCATGGCCTGGCAGCAGCCCTCAGTGTCCAGCGATGGACCGGGATGGCACTTCTCGGATGTTGCCGTCGGGCCGCCGGTGGTCCAGCGTCCCCATCCACCAATCTATATTGCAGGGGTTTCGGATCAGACCATCGACCTTGCTGCCCGCAAGGGTTTTCCGCTGCTGTTAAGTCTTGAACCGAACGAGGAACGCCAGCTTCCGAGGTTCCGTCAGGCGCTCGCCCGTCACGGCGGAGCGCCTGACGCGCTGATGGCATCATCGCTTTCGCGCTACATCATCATCGCCGAAACGAAGAAGGCGGCCTCGGCGCAGATAGAGCGGTTCATGGAGCGCATCAACGCGCGTCGCAATGCGCTCGCCAGAATGCGCGGTGAGGAGCCGCCGGCGCGGCGCGGTCTTCAGGAATTGGTAGACGGCTACACGATCTTCGGCACGCCAGACATGTGCCTCACGCAGTTGCAGGCGCTGAGCGCGCAAAGCGGCGCACGGTCAATTCGCCTGATGTTCAGCGGAAATGGTCTTCTGCCGCTTGATGAGGCGGAAACCGCCATGTCGCTTTTTGCCAGAACCATCCTCGCCGAACTGACCACCAGCCACGATGCCGGTGCTGAGCTTTCCGAATGCCTTCGGGCATAAGCATCCAGGAGATTTCCATGACATTCTGCCACGTCCGCAAAAGACTTCTTGCCGTTGTTTCAATGACCTGTGCAGCACTTGCTCTGACAGGCCCGGCGATCGCCGCGGATTTTCCCTATGTCGATGACAATTGCGGCATTACCAATGTCTATGAAAAGGCACCTGAACATGCCGTGACACTGAGCAATAATGCGACGGAGCTGATGCTGGCCCTCGGCCTTCAGGATCATATGGCCGGGACGTCCTATATGGCGGCTCTGAAGATTTCGCCGCAATATAGCGAGGCCTATAACGCGGTTCCTGTTCTTTCGCCGCTGGTGGCCACCACAGAGCAGCTGGTCGATGCCAATGCGGACTTCGTCTATGCAGGCTATCCCGATGGCTTCAGCGAATCGCGCCATAGCCGCGCACAGCTGCAGGACCTGGGCATGAAGACGCATCTCAATCCGGAAGGCTGCAATCTCGGAAAATTCGGTTTTGACGGCCTGTTTGATGAGATTCGCTCCATCGCCGGCATCTTCGGTGTTCCCGGACGTGGTGATGCGCTGATTGACGCGATTTCGGAGCGTCTTGATGCCATTGATGCGAAACTGGCAGGCGCGGATGCCGTACCGGTCTTTATCTTCAATGGCGGCGAATCCGCGCCCAACGCTGTTCTCGGCAATGCAATGCTTTCGGATGTCGTCAAAAGAGCTGGCGGCCGGAACATCTTTGGCGATGTCGACAATCGCTTCGGGCAGGTTTCCTGGGAACAGGTGGCTGATCGCAATCCCGAAGCGATCGTTGTCTTCTATTCCGGAACGGCGGGCGGCAAGGTGGTCGCCGATCCGGACGCCGCGCTTGGACAGGCGCGCATCGACATTCTCAAGGCCACACCAACCATTGCCGGAACGAGTGCGATTGAGAATGGGCAGTTCATCCCGATCAGTTCCGTTCTCGGTCAGCCGGGACCAAGCTCGATCGACGCCGTGGAACGTCTCGCCAGGGCTTTCCACCCGGACGTTTTTGCCGATTAAGCGGCTGGACGGCGGTTTTCGCGCCGCCGTCTTCTGAGGCAAGGTCAGAAACATGCCATCCACCCAATACGATATGGCGAAACAGGATGAGCAGGCTGCGCTAATGCAGCTGCTGCGCACAGCGGAAATGACGCCGACGCAGCAGTGTGCCAGCCTTCTGCAAAGGGCCTCCTTTCCGGATCATGGCTCACGCATCCTGGTTTCCGCCATTCTGTTGCTCGCTGTTCTGCTCGCTGTCATCTGCATGGCCGGGCTGATGGTTGGCTCCGTCCGTATTCCGGCTGGAACAGCGCTTTCTATCCTTGTCCATGCGCTCGGCGGCGACGCGCTGATCACGGCTGACTGGCGCGCAAGCGCACAGACGATCATCCTTGAGACGCGGCTGCCACGCGTGATCATGGCGGCGTTGGTTGGCGCCAGCCTGAGCGTTTCCGGCATGGCCATTCAGGCGCTGGTTCGCAATCCGCTGGCCAGCCCCAGCATCCTCGGCGTTTCTTCCGGTGCGGCAACCGGCGCCGTTATCGTCATGCGCTGGGGGCTGATCGGACTGGGCACCTTCACACTGAATATCGCTGCCTTCCTTGGCGGTCTTGGCGCGCTTGCCATCGTTTTTGCCATCGCCCGGGCAGGCGGCAGCCTGACACCTGGCCGGCTGATCCTTGGCGGTGTCGCCCTGAGCGCCGTCCTGTCCGCCTTTACCAGCCTGCTGGTTCTGACGTCGCCGGATCCGCAGCTGGCATCACGGGTTCTGTTCTGGACGCTCGGCGGCTTTGGTTCTGCCCAATGGAAATTGCTGCCG
Organism: Martelella alba; assembly: GCF_006516955.1. Lineage (GTDB taxonomy): Bacteria > Pseudomonadota > Alphaproteobacteria > Rhizobiales > Rhizobiaceae > Martelella > Martelella alba. The sequence goes on along the minus strand of NZ_VHLG01000030.1, from coordinate 6,924 downwards.
CTGCCCTTTGCCGCACTTGTCATTGGTCTTGCCTACCTCCTGTTGCAGGCGCGCCGGCTGAATTTGCTTCTTGCCGGTGATGAGAGCGCCGAAGCATTGGGCCTCGATGTTGAGCGGTTTCGCCGGCGCATGTTCGTGCTGATCGCTGCCATGACCGGTGTGACGGTTGCTGTCTGCGGCGTGATCGGCTTCGTTGGCCTCGTCATGCCGCATATCGTCCGTTTTATGGTCGGCACAGAGCATCGCCGCGCACTTCCTGCAGCCGCTCTGCTCGGCGCGAGTTTCACGGTTGGCGCGGATCTTGTCGCCCGGTCCATCATTGCGCCGATCGAACTGCCCGTTGGCATAATCACGGCCCTTGTAGGGGGGCCATTTTTTATCTTTCTGCTCATCAAGAATGCCGGAAGTGAACGCGGATGATCCTTCCTGCAACCCTATGTCTGAGAGAGATCCGTTTCTGTGCAGGTGAGCGTTGTCTGATCGATGATGTCAGTCTTGATGTTGCCGCCGGCGAGATCATCGGCCTTCTCGGGCCGAATGGTGCCGGCAAATCGACACTTCTTCGAACCATTTACGGCCGCAACCGTCCAGACAGCGGTCAGGTGCTTATCGATGGTACTGACGCCTGGACAATGCCGCGCCAGTGGGTCGCCCAAAGGGTCGCCGCGGTTCTGCAGGACATACCGACCGATTTCGCGCTGAGAACCGATGATATCATCGCCATGGGCCGCGTGCCGCACAAGGGTTTGCTGGCCGCTGACAATGCGCGCGACCGTGCTCTGATTTCAGCGGCCATGACCTTGCTGGAGCTTCAGCCGCTGCGCAAACGTCAATTTCGCACGCTTTCCGGCGGCGAGCGCCAGCGCGTGCTTCTGGCCCGGGCATTGGTGCAGCAGCCACGCATTCTCATCCTGGATGAACCCACGAATCATCTCGATATTCATCATCAGTTGCGATTGCTGCGTTTCGTAAGTGGTCTTGGCATTACCGTGGTCGCGGCGCTTCACGATCTCAACCTCGCATCGATGTTTTGTGATCGTCTCTGCCTTTTGCAGGCTGGCAGGCTTGTTGCCAAAGGCACACCGGAAGCGGTGCTGACCCCGCAGCGTCTCGGGGAAGTCTACGATATAGATGCAAGCATTGCCCGGCATCCGAAAACCGGTACGGTCTGGGTCATTCCATACTAGGCCCTTCGTTCAGCAGCCTCAGTGCCGTTTCACACGGCCGGAGCATCATCATGAATGGAAAGCCGCGCCCTCTTGCAGGCGCGGCTCCTCTTTCGTCTGCGTTCGGTGCGAGCCTATTCAGCAGCAAGCGGTATTGCCCGGCACTTTTCAAAGCCATCAGTGATGATGTCACGCGGCAGGTTACGGCCAATGAAGACAAGACGGGTAATCCGTTCTTCGCCGTCCTTCCAGGGGCGCTGGTGATCGCCCTCGAGCAGCATATGGACGCCCTGGACGACATAGCGGTCATCGTCACCCTTAAAGGCAATGATGCCCTTCATGCGCAGCATGTCGATGCCGAAGGCCTGAACCGTTGACTGAAGCCAGGGAAAGAACTTGGCCGGATCCATCAGCTGGCTTTCGACCAGAGAGAAACTTGCGACATGATCATCATGCTCGTGGTCATGTTCTTCTTCCAGAAACTCCGGTTCGACCTCAAGAATGCGATCGAGGTCAAAGGCCTTTCTGTCGAGCAGGCTCGAAATATCGAGATTGCAGCGCTCGGTATGGAGAATGCTGGCCGTCGGGTTCAGCCGCCGGATACGCTCTTCCGCTGCAGCCAGTGCGTCTGCGTCCACAAGATCAATCTTGTTGAGAATGATCGTATCGGCAAAGGCAAGCTGTTCCTGCGCCTCATGGGCGTGGTCCAGTTCTCCCAGCAGGTGTTTCGCATCGACAACGGTAATGATGGAATCGAGCCGCGTTTTCTTGCGGACGTCCTCATCGACAAAGAAGGTCTGTGCAACGGGTGCGGGATCGGCCAGGCCCGTGGTTTCGATCAGAATGCCATCAAAACGATTCTTCCGTCGCATCAGGCTTTCGAGGATCCGGATCAGGTCTCCGCGAACCGTGCAGCAGATGCAGCCGTTGTTCATCTCGAAGACCTCTTCGTCGGTATCGACAACCAGGTCATTGTCGATGCCGACCTCGCCGAATTCGTTGACGATCACGGCAAATTTCTTGCCATGAGGCTCGGTCAGAATCCGGTTGAGAAGGGTTGTCTTGCCAGAGCCAAGATAGCCGGTGAGCACGGTAACTGGTGTCGGAACAATGTCCGTCATGTTCTAACCTCGCAATGTTGCGTCAAAGCTCAATGGCCGCACCCCGAACGGGCGCCGCCTTTATCCATCTGGATATGTTATTACGTTACGTTTTCGTTGACAAACGTAATAACATTACATAGCCAGTGTTTGTCAATGGTGTGGTGGCAACGGCGTCGCGTTGAGCCCGTCCTTCGCCGCGCCAGTGACACGGATGCTCTCCAGCGAAGGAAAGCCCTTGAAGCATTTTTATGACCCGGTTCCGGTAACCTTGCTCACCGGCTATCTTGGTGCAGGCAAAACCAGCCTTATCAACATGCTCGTATCGGACCGGCGCATGGATGGGGCTGCGGTGATCATCAATGAGTTCGGTGAGGTTGCCATTGACCACGATCTGGTTCGCCAGGGATCTGAACGCTATTTCCGCACAACAACCGGCTGTCTGTGCTGCACGGCCACAAGCGAAATCAGAGTGTCGCTCTTCGATCTGCATGAGGCGCGTATGCGCGGCGATGTTCCACCGATTTCGCGGGTGGTGATTGAGACAACGGGACTTGCCGATCCCGCGCCCATCATCAACAGCCTCATTCCCGGTGGGGCGCCGGCGCTTGGCCTGCGCGATCATGTCGTGGCGCGCCATTTTTATCTTGAAGGGGTGATGACCGCTTTCGATGCCCTTCATGGCCGCACGACACTCGATGCCTTTCTCGAGGGATGGAAGCAGCTTGCGTTTGCCGACCATGTCATTTTGACGAAAACGGATCTCTGTGACGTGGACGGTGACCTGGTGCGTGTGCTTTCAGTCCTTAATCCGGTCGCAACCTTCCATGACAGCCATTCCGAAAGCTTTGATCTCGTCGCACTTTTTGGATCGGGCCAATATTCGCCATCGGGCAAGAGCGAAGACGTCATCGGCTGGCTGGCCATGGAAGGGCTGAATGATCACGACAATCACAGCCATGATCCGAATCGTCATGGCGATGAGGTCATGGCTCTTTCTCTGACAAGCGAGACGCCACTGACGCCGCAGGGACTGACGACCTTTCTGAAGGTCCTGACCGAATACCGCGCTCAGGGCCTGTTGAGACTAAAGGGTATCGTTCAACTCAGTGATGATCCCGATCGGCCGATGGTCGTTCATGCGGTGCAGCACCGTCTTGACCCCCTTGTCAGGCTGGATGGATGGCCTGGAGAAGATCGCCGAACGCGCCTGGTTCTCATCGGCATTGATTTGCCGGAACGCCAGATTCGCGAACTCTTTGCCGTGATCACCGCAGCTCCGAGGAAAAAGAAACACGCATGAGCCACAGTTTCATCAATCCGCTTGCCCCGCGCGGCCACAACATTGTCAATGCGGCATCCTCGATCAAGGAATGGACCAGAGCCGCATTGTCGCTCGACGACAGCGACATTGTTTCGGTCAACGAACTGGCATGCCATCTTCCGGGATGTCCGCCGAAGGAGGCCGTGATCCTGGTGATGTCCGGTTCCGGCTCCGTTCGCAAGATCTCGATTCACAAGGCAATCGTGGATGTCCGCGCTTGTGATCTATGTGCGGCGCTGGAAGTATCGCAGCCGTGAGTGACCTGCTTTCCGCGGTCGTCATCCGGAGATGATCACGCAGATGCAGCGCACGGGCGCTGCCGCACGCTCTGCAGCAAAACAAAGATCAGCGGTATGGCAAAGACGAATGCGCTCGCCAGGGCGATCATGGGATAACTGAACCCATTTCTGATCACCATGCCGCCGACGACCGCGCCCAGACCATTGCCAAGATTGAAGGCGCCGATATTGACAGAGGAGGCCAGGCTCGACATTCCCTCTGCGGCGGACATGACGCGCATCTGCATCGTGGGAACGAGCGCGAAACACAGGCCGCCCCAGATGAACAGAAGCAATAGGGTCGGCGCAAAGTGCCCGATGGCTGCATAGAGCAGGATCAGAACCGCAATCAGCCCGACAAGCGTTGCGATCAGCGTTATCTGCAGGGATTTATCCGCCGCGCGACCGCCGAGCGCATTGCCCACTGTCATGCCGAGCCCGACAACGACCAGCGCCAGCGTGACCATGGCTGTGGAGGCTGCCGTCGCATTTTCCAGCATGGGCGCGATATAGGTGAAGACGGTGAACTGCCCGGTGGACGTGAGAACGGTCATGCCAAGCGCGAAAAGCACCGGCCGTTGCATCAGGACACGGACTTCTGACATCGTGTCGCCCTGCTGTTCCGCGGGCTGATGCGGCAGCGCCCGCAGCAGCGCGAGCACCGTCAGAATGCTCAGCGCGACGATGACCAGAAACGGAACGCGCCAGCCGGCGGCCTCGCCGAGATAGGTCATCGCCGGTACGCCGGCGACATTGGCGACGGTCAGCCCCATGAATACCGCAGCAACGGCCCCGGCCTGACGGTCAGGGGCCACAAGGCTGGCGGCCACGATGGCGCCAACACCGAAAAACGTTCCCTGGCAAAGGGCGGTCAGGACGCGGGCGGCCAGCAATACGCCATAGCTGGGTGACATGGCCGCAAGCAGGTTTCCGAGCGCCAGGATCAGTGCGAGCAGGATCAGAATCCGGTTGCGGGCCATGCGCCCGACGGCCAATGTCACCAATGGCGCAAAGATCGTCACGCCGAACGCGTATGCTGTGACGACCAGTCCCGCATTCGGAATGCTGACATTGAGGTCGCTTGCGATCATGGGCAGCAGGCCCATTGGCGAGAATTCCGTCAAGCCGATGGCAAAAGAACCAAGCGACAGAGCCCATAAGGCCGGATTGAATTTAAGGCTGTTCATTCTTGTTCCCTTCTGCCCGGTGATTTCTGCCGAATACAAGAACAGGCATTGGCCTGCATATGGACCAGCGGCGGCGAAAGGATTAGACCGTCTGATCGCAATCCACTTTTGAGCATGAGGCAAAGATGGCATCGAGTTCTGACCGGATGCGCGAGATGGAAGTCTTTCTCTCCGTACTGGAGGAGGGAAGCTTTTCGGGGGCGTCACGACGGCTTGGAATGAGCCCGTCCGGGGTCAGCCGAACGGTTGATCGGGCGGAAAGCCGACTTGGCGTGAGACTGCTGACCCGATCAACGCGTTCGCTGAACGTGACGCAGGAGGGGCACAGCTTTGCCATGGTTGCCCGGCGGATCATCGCCGAACTGTCCGCAGCGGAGGACGAGATTTCTGCCGGCAGCGGCCCGTCCGGGCTGCTGCGCGTTTCTGCCGCCGTTTCGCATGGACGGCTGCGGATCGTGCCGCTTCTCGAGGCATTTTCGCGGCTCTATCCGGCCGTTCAGATCGATCTGACGCTGACAGATCTGCTCGAGGACCCGGCGCAAGGCGCGACGGATGTGGCCATTCGTTTCGGCAACCTTCCCGACAGCAACCTGGTTGCCCGCAAGCTTGGCGAAGAGCCTATGGTTGTCGTGGCGTCGCCAGCATATCTGAATGCGCGGGGCGTGCCACGGCATCCGGGCGACCTCAAGGCCCACCAGTGTCTGCTTTTCAACTTCGACCAGGGGCGGTCACGCTGGCCGTTCACCGAGAATGGCCGACGCATCGCGGTGCAGGTTAGTGGAAACTTCCAGGCCAATAGCGGGGAGGCGCTGGGCATGCTCGCAGTATCGGGGCTCGGCATTGCGCGGGTTGGTCGCTTCGCCGTGGAGGCGGAGCTGCAGACTGGTGCCCTGTGTGAAGTTCTCGCTGCTTATGCCGCCCATGACGATCATCCGGTTCACGCGCTCTTCGTTGGCGGCGCTGCGTTGCCGGGCCGGGTTCGTGCGCTGGTCGATTTCCTGTCGGAACGGATGATGTGATGATGTATAGCGCGGCCCCCCCGGCAAATCTCAAATCGGATTTTTCACCAATTCTTCGGGATCGGAGAAGAAAGGTTCGTGGCCGCTATTCATGCCTCGAAGATCGGTGATTTCTGAGGATGCGGCCATCTCTGACTGAAGCGCCAAAGCAATGATCAGTCCTTCATGCGGCATGAACCTGCGGCGATATTGGAGGGCAGCCGCTTAGAAGGGGTGCCGCGATGTTTTTTCGCTCAAGCCAGACAGTAGACTTGTCTTCGGTTGATCGGGGCGCCGGGCCACCATGATTGATGCTATGGGAGCGCGCTGCACGCCCAGCTACGGATTCTCCGACGCGTGGCAGAAAGGCGCAGACATAGACAAGGCGTCTGAACAGTTCTGACGCAATCGATCTCTCGCGCTTTCGGACCAATGACCTGCAGAGAAACCTCATCAATAGGGGTTTTGTCAGAGCCGCTGCCAGGCCGATCCATGAGTTCGAGTCGATGACTGGCGTTTCTGTGATGATCTGCTGTGCCGCTCCAAGCTGATCCGTTCGCGGTCCGCTCCAGAAGACACGGCAAACGCCGAAGCTATACCACGCTGCGGGACACGCATTTCGATGTTGGTGTCCAGTGTGCAGCGCTGTTTGCCAAAGCCTTTTTTATCCGGGTCGTGGTGTCGGCAGGTGCGATGGGGTCTCGCTGGGGCTCGCAGTCCGTTGAAGTGGGACGATCCTGGCGAACGCGGGTGACGTATCCCTGAACCAATGGTTCGGATGGCATTGCCAACTTGTTGCTCCCACCTGGATTTGGTAGGTCGTTGAGATGTCTGAGCGTCTCGATTTGCCGCGCCTTAAGGGCTTCCGTTT
>NZ_VHLG01000029.1 GCF_006516955.1 Martelella alba | reverse complement strand
GCTTCGCCTGAGGCGAGAACATGCGTTCTTATCTCTGATCTGGCGCATGTAAACGTGACCAATCCGGCAACGGAACACGAACAGACCATGCAAGTCTTTTCCTGACCATTTTACACTTCCTTGAGGACCATCAAAATGACTGTGACCACGGTTTCCAGCCGGGGTGCTGCCTTTGTGCGCCTGCATGAAGGCTGCCCGACAACCGCCTATCTCGATCCCGTCGGCGTGCCGACCATCGGGCCGGGCTTCACCATGGCATCGCCTTATTGCAAGGCCGAGCTTGAAAAGATCGGGATCACCAGGCTTGTTCCCGGCAAGACAAAGATTGCAACGGAAGACGGCGACCGGATCCTGCAGGTCGTTCTGAACAACGGCTATGGCAGGGAAGTCGTCGCCAATTCGCCCGACAGCCGCACCCAAGCCCAGATGGATGCCGCGACCTCGGCCGCTTATAACCTCGGCGGCCGTGTCGTCTCCAAATGGCAGTTCGGCAAGCTCTGGCGGGCGGGCAAGCTGAAAGAAGCCGCTGACTATCTCGGCAGCCACTACAACACCGCTGGCGGCAGGAAGCTCCCCGGTCTGGTGCGGCGCCGGAAAGAAGAGGCGCTGCTGTTCGAAAAGGGCATTTACACCGGTGTCGACACGGTGGCACCGGCGCCGGAAGGCGTGCCCCGTCAGGCAACGGCAAAGCCCGCCGTGACCGGCGACCCGGTGGTCAAGGAAGCGCAGGAGCTTCTGACGGCTCGGGGCTTTGATCCGGGTGCCATTGATGGCTGGTTCGGGCAGAAGACCAAGGCTGCCGTGCTCGCCTATCAGATGGCACACCCGCATCTCGTCAATGACGGCATTATCGGCCCGGCAACACTCGCCCAGCTGCGCCGTGATGCAAAAGCCTTGAAAGATGCAGCCGCCAAGTCCGGGGCCTCTGCCGCCGCTGCCAGTGCCGCCGCCTGGACGGCAGGCCTGCCATGGGGCTGGATTGCCGCCGGTGTTGCCGCTGCGGCCATCCTCTGGTTTGCCTGGAAATACCGCGACATCCTCGCCCGCCGCATCAACACCGTCACCGGCCATGAGGTGGCGATATGATTGCAGCACTCCTCTCGTTTCTGGTGAAGATCGGCGCTGGCGGGATCCTCGACAAGGCGGTGGCGTTGCTGGAAAGCCGCGCCGCTGCTGCGACCGACCAGAAGAAGATCGAAGCCGATCTGACGGCCGAATATCTGAAACAGGTCATCGAAGAGACCCGAACGCTTGCCGATCTCAATGCGAAAAAACTCGCGGTCCCGTGGTTCTGGATCTTCGCCGCGCTCTTCCTGGTGCCGCTTGCCATCTGGTGGGCGGCAATCTGCCTCTACAACATGCTGTGGTGTCCCGACTGCGTCTATGCGCAGACCTGGACGATCGCCGCTTTCCCGGCCCCGCTCGATCAGTGGGCCGGCAATATGATCCAGTGGGTCTTCTATATCGGCTCCGGCGTTGCCGGGCTGCGGGCAATCCTGAAATAGCGGGGCATCAACATGACGGTCGATCTGGCGCGGCAGCTGGGCGAAGTGCAGGGCAAGCTCGATGCCCTGATCCAAAAGGTGGATGAAAACAGCGCCAGCCATTCGGATATCCACCACCGGCTCAATACGGTCGAACACCAGAACGAGCGCTTGCTGGAGCAGAACCGGGCGTTATCCGAGCGCCTGGGCGAGACCGAGGAGTTCGTCGCCGAGTATCAGAAGATCAAACAGATCGGCCGCGGCTACATCCTCGGCGCCGCCATGGCCGGAACCGGATTCGGTGTGTGGTTGTCAGACGGGCTTATGCAGATGTTGCGGGCGTTGAAGGGAGGGTGAGTGGGGGGAGGGTGGCAGCTTTGCGTCCCCCGTGCCGGCTATTCACCCCGGTATTATAGGCGACAAAAAAACGGACCGGCGGCTAGCCTGACCACGCCGTAGTATCTTCCCGTTCCTGAAAACGCTAGTGGTCTCAAGCATATACGGTCCATCGACCATTCTCAGCGAGCATCGAAAGGCGCTTCGCCTTATCGGTTGCTGCGCTCCTTCTCGATCTCTGCTTGCTTCAATGCACGTTCAGGTGTTTTTCTACCGGAAGCCATTGATTCTTGTGGGAAGTGAACAGTGCAACTGAATACAGATGCAGATTTTGGGCAGATATTTATACAACAACAGCATCGGTTTCGCGGAATCGTCGCCGATTTCAAGTCTAGGCGATTTGTCGAAAAACGCAGTGTTCCGCCAAGCCGTCGCTTCCGAACGGCACTAAACGAACTTTACTTAGAGGTGCGCTCAGAGCTGGCGCCGAGCCAGTACTCTGACTTCTTGAACTGGTCCCAAGAAATGCTGAGTACCCAGCTACCGGAGCTCGCTCAAATACCAACGCGATACGATAACCTAACAGGGATTTTTCCACGAACGCCCGTCATCGAGTTTCAAAATGAACTACGTTGGATTGCTGCGCGAATTCGCAGCGAACGCGATAAAGTAAGCAAATTTCTGGCCGTGAAAGACTTTGTAAGTCGTGCGGTTATGGAAGGAAAATATATCGACGCACTCACTGCGTTGGAGGCGCTATTTGAAGCTTATGGAGCAACTTTGTGGTCGGTTCAATTGCGGTTGGCGCTTGAGCAGCAGGTCGGCGGTCTGGAGCAGCAAAAAAGGTATTCTGCACAGGTGCGATCCGTTTACAAGAATGGTCTACTTGGTTTCACCACTTATCATACAAGCGTTCGCAATGAGGACCGCACAACAATTAATAAATTTATGGAGGACATAGAGCGCCGAATTTCCAATCATTCCTACTACGATGACGCTACTCGAAACTACATGCGCTATCGATTAAAGCAAGAATTTCCTAAATCTACTTCGCAACTCAGCGATATTCTGCGCATAGAGCAGAGCCATGGTATCATCGATATTTATGAGACGTTCATCGCCGTCCTGCAAAATGTCGTCAGAGGGGAAACTTCACCGCTACACAATGTGGTTCTAGAGTGTCTAGATGTCTGTGACTTGCCCGATTATAGACTGGAAAAAATTCGACTGGTTTTAGATCCGGAAAAGCCTCCGGAACTTCCATTTAGACAGACCCAGCTTTCGGATGCACTTTTTTCTGGCCACACTAAAGAAGCATTAAAGCTTTATTGCGGTAATTCGTCGTGCGATCCATGGCACATAATATACTCAGGGTTTGTAAGAGCTTCGTCAAATCGATCACCGAGAGGTCCCCTGAGCCCTCGCTTGCTAGATAGATGGATCGCTGCAGCGATGGCTTCCCAAGGTGAAGACGGAGACTTTGCGGCCCAGGCCGCAAAGCTTTGCCTCAATTTTCATGGGTTATCAGTTGCGGCTGGGGTCGGCGAATTCCTATCCCAAGCGCGACGAGAAAATCCCGATAGCGTGTGGCGCCCTTGGCTAATTGGTCTCCACAGCAAAGAATATGGGATAGAGGACACCGTAGGGTCTACATTGAACGTTCACGTCGCCTTTCCAGCGACACCGACTGCAAACGCATGGACTCTCGCTCTGTCGGGCGATGCCCCAGAGAGCGAAAAGACACCAATATCCACTTTCGCCAAGGCGACTTTTCACCTTTCACGTGCGAACTCTGAAGAAGCATGTCGATTATTGAGTTCCGCAGAACCCCCAAGATCGCTGCGCGCGATTTGGAAAATGAATCTACTTCACTCTTTGCATACATTTGGGGACCGCCCCCAAAAGATAGCATTGATTGCGTCGGAAGGTGCGAGCAACGCATCATATTTCAATATGTTTCCCGTCATTGCGAGCCTCTCTGATTGTGTCTGGGAAGACTATAAAGCGGTTGTCTCACCCTTAGCTGCTCCGATTGCGTTGCATCTTTTATGGACGCGAACCGATAGTAGCCAAACCGCATCACAGCTGCGGTTCGCCACGGGCTTAGCGCTGAGAAAGCTTGGAGTAACGCGACCGAGCGCGCTCTATGACAATAACGTAGAAATAGGACTAAAGGAGCTGATCTACTTTTTACGTCACGTCTGCGTACCAGAAATTCTGGATGTAACCCGCCTTTTCGCAAGCTCCCGTGAGGTTCTCGAAGAACGCAGAAATATTTATCTGGCTTTGAGCGAACTGCAAGCCGATCTCGCTCACGAATTTACGAGTGAAGCAGTCCTCATCTCGCATAATCTCGCGTTGGATGAAGGACGCTGGATCGTGGACAGGACTAGAATCCACGTTGAAGACGTTGCATTCGTACGATGGGCATCCAGAGAACTGCAAGAAGATTTCGAGCGATATCGCGACCTTGAGCCCGTCAATGTCGATTCTCCACAAACATTTGCAGATGTTCTTCGCGAGCTGGACGACACTGCGACTGCCCGCCGCTCATTTTCTCCGGACAACGAGGCAGATGCCGTCCTAATGAGTGTAGTCCGTCGGGCTGGCGACGAGTTTTTGACTAATGCAACCTTTGGGCTTGATTTTTACCTCGCAAAGAACGTGAGGCATCATTCGTTCATTGGATTGATACGAGGTCCGCTAGAAGCCAGTGAACTGATTACCACTCGAGAAACAGAGACAAGTGCGTATCATCCAAATCGTATATGGGTCGATAAATTCAAAACACTTTCTGCGCCGGAGCGTTTGATCATTGAAGAGGCACTGCGCAACTTCTCCGCAAGTTTCGATGATGTTTTGCTAGAAGCGAAAGAAAAATACTTTCACGTCAGAACAGCTGAGCATCCACTGGGAATGTTATTCATCCCTTACAGTGATGCGTTTTACTCGGTCGCCCGCGTTTGGTTAACCCTAGAGCTCGACATAAATACCTTTTTTCGTTTCCTTATAAATGTATTTTGGATTTCGCTTGAGCCGTCACTTCATGGTGTAAGAGATCTTATCTCACTTACTGTTAAGGGCGCGCTTGTTAACGAGTTCGACAAACTCCGCTCAGCGGTCCGTGAAGTTGCAGAAGCTGACCCAGCATTCCTCGAATTTGACTCAGAAGTCGGCAAGCGTTCAGCTGAGGTTCAGGGCAAATTAGACGAAGCTTCCCAGTGGTTTGTCCATACCGGAGCTTTGGCGAGCCAGCATCTTTTCACACTGGAACAAATCTTGGAGGTTAGCCTTGAAGCAACTCTTCCAACCCAGAGAAGCTATACGCCTCGCATCTCCAAGTCGACCGAAGGGGAACTATCTCTCGACGCGACAAATCTCGTTTTTGTTCACGATGTCCTTTTCGTCGGATTAGGAAATGCGAAAAAGCACTCCGGGCTTAAGTCACCGCGAATCGATATAGCCGCGAGATGGAATGACACATTGAATACTCTTTCTATTGAAATAGTTAGCGATTGTAAGGCTAGCGCTAGGGTCGAAAAGGAAAAACGAGCTAATGAAATAAAGCAATTGATCGCAACTGGAGCATATTCACGCCACACCCGAAATGACGATGGTAGTGGGTTCGCGAAGCTAGCCGCGATTGTCGCCCAGTCAGATCGGGGAAAGATCGAATTCGGATTTAAATCGGACGGTCGGTTTCGACTTGAGGTGACCTATGCAGTCGTGCTGCAATCCAGAGAGCGTCCTGATGAGTGAACGGTCGAAAATCCTATTGGTGGAAGACGAAGCCCCCAAGCGAGAACATATCGAGCGCCTACTACGGGACTTGCGATGTAGCGTTGAGATTGTCACAGCAAGATCAGTTAATTCGGCTTTAGACGCATTAGAAAGCGCAGAGCCTGACCTGATGCTACTAGATATGTCGCTGCCAACTTTTGATGCTGGTGATCGCGAGAATGGTGGACGACCTCAAGGGTTTGGCGGAGCAGAGATTTTGAGGTTTATGCAGATGGCGGGAATCTCCTGTCCGGTTGTCATTTTAACCGGATATGAAGGCTTCGCTCGAGAAGGCGGCACGACCGTTGACCTCGATCAGTTGAGACAAGAGTGGGTGCATGAATTCGAAGGGACTTTGAGTTCAGTTCTTCACTACAACTCTACGTATGACGAATGGAAAATCACTCTAACTGCCACTCTTAACAAACTCGGCCTATTGGATTGCTAGACATGCGTATTTTAATTGTTGACGACCAACCTAGACGGTATGACCGATTCATCAATGAATTGCAGAATCTTGAGATAGACCGCGGTTTTATCGATATTGTCTCTTCTTGTGCTGATGCCCGTGATCGATTTAAACGAAATGAATACGATCTGCTTATCCTCGATATTATGGTCCCTTTAAATCCAGAAGATGAAGTCAATTCTCAGAATGCAATAGACCTTCTTTTTGAAATTAGAGAAGGTGAAATCACGTCTAAGGTTCCACATATACTTGGCGTCACTGCTGACAGAAGCGCCGCGGCTTCTGCGCTGACACAATTTGAGGATTGGTGTTGGACCGTCCTAGACTATTCTCGATCAACTGATGACTGGATGCGGCGAGCACTGAATTGCGTAGTTTTCGTCAAAAGAAAATCTTCAGATCAAACGAGCGCTTCCGCTAGTGCCGACATTGCTATCGTATGCGCTCTAGAGAATCCAGAGCTTTCGGAAGTGCTAAAACTACCTTGGAACTGGAAACTTCCTCGTCCTTTGACCGACACGATTTTCGTTCACGATGGATCGCTTGAGGTCGATGATCGGATCTATTCTGTGGTCGCGACATCCTCGCAGAGAATGGGCATGGTGGCGACAGCACTTACCACCAACACGCTCATCGAGCATCTGCAGCCAAAAATTGTTGCTATGACAGGAATCTGCGCTGGAGTTCGAGGAAGAGTGAATTTGGGAGACGTCCTCTTCGCTGACCCGGCGTGGGACTTTCAAAGCGGTAAGTGGGATGGCGAGCCTGGACGCTTTCTACAAAGGCCTCACCATATTCCTGCACCTACGAAAGTGCGGTCGCATATACAACAATTGCGCGCAGACAGAGCGGCGCTCGAAGCCATATGGACGGGCTTTCAAGGAACAAAGCCTGCCGTAAGCAGGGTCTTGCTTGGCCCCCTTGCTTCTGGTTCTGCGGTCCTCGCAGACGGAGTGACAATAGCTGACGTGCGAAATCAACACCAAGAACTTATTGGAATTGAGATGGAGATTTATGGGCTCTACGCTGCAGCATACAGCGCTTCGCACCCCCAACCGGCATACATAGCGCTTAAGGGGGTATGTGATTTTGCGGACCAGGACAAAGAGGATGGATATCAGGAATACGCCGCCTATGCGAGCGCGCAGGTTCTTCGTATCTTGTTGGAGCGATATGCTGACCGTTTGACAGCCTGATTCAGAAGCGTGTCGTAAATTCGATGTGAAGTGGCTCGGCCCTGGGCATCGGAGCACTGACCTACGTCACTGACTACAAGCAGTTGCTGTCGATCCGGAAACTGTGGCGGCTGAATTCACAAATTGAAAGTTTCTCAATTCGCAGATATTGCATACACGCTCAAGGCGAGTACGATGTGCTAATAGCACGGAGTTTTGTCATGGCATTTTCGCATAAAGAAGCGTCATCTTTTAAAAATTACCAGCGTTTTTTCCAGAAAACTTACCCTCGTTACTATCGAGAGTTGGCAGACTATCTGTGGTATGCAGATGCGATTTTCGGGGCGGAATTATCAGATTTTTTGAAGCTAGATGTTGTTTTGAAAGAAAAATATTGGAGTTCCAAGGAACAATCTCACATTTCTTGTAATGTGATTGAGCACATTAGGAAAGCCCAAGAAGGTGAGGTGAAATTAAGGTTAAATTCAGTTTCAGATGATGAATTAATTTGGCGCTCCGAAAATAAAGATCTTGAAAGTATTGTAAAGCATAGGTATGGCGAATCTATGTTGGCAAACGAAATAAATCAAACGGTATCAATTGTAGGATTGAATGAAACTTCAGTAGAATTGATGCGGTCAAACTATATTGATCAACTAGGAAGTAACATATTATGTGATGAGAAGATTGGAGGTATCGGTGACAGCCTCCGTATTAAGGATAGATTCGAAGACGGATTCAGTTCATTTGAGAAGAGTGTGCTGTCTAATACAATCGGAGTTGCTTCCATGATTGTAGATAAGGACGGTGTTCCTCTGTTGCGTTGGAGAGGCAAGCGTGATGACAATAGAACGCTTGCTGTTATGCAGGCAGGCTGGCACTGCGCGGCATCAGGTGTTCTTACCTGGCAAGATTTTATTACACCAAAGTTTGGAGCCGGAGACCGATCGGAAGGTAATGAAAGCCTGTCACTGGAGCGAGTAGTTGCCGGAATGGAACGAGAGAGCCAGCTGGAGGCTGGGTTATCTCGAAATTGTAGTGAGCGGCTGCGTTTCAAAATCAAACTTGTTGGATTTGCTAGAGAGATGATGCGTGCGGGGAAGCCTCAGTTTTTCTTTGTGTATTTTTTCCCTGATCTGACGGCAAGTGAGCTGGTTGAGGTCATTTTCTCGCTAGATAAAGAGGAAGATGAATATGGAACTGCACGTCACAGGAGTCTGATTGCGTCGTTGTTGTATCGCCAGTCGGAGAGAAGGTCTGACTATTATATTATGAGTGATATATCGATTTTCGACAGCACTGTGTCTGACTTGAAGGGTAAATATATAAACTTTAAAGGAGATGACTTCTTGACATTTGAAGCTTACGCTTCATTGTATTACGCAATATCTGGATTCAGAAAGGGATATTTGTATGAGTAAAATTGTATTATATTTTTTTTCTAATTTATCGTCTATTTTTGTTAAATATATTTTGATAAAATGGTATTTATATTTTCCATTTTTATTGATTTCTCTTTTTTCTAGCTCGATTTATAATAAAGATATTATATATTATAATTCTTTTCTGGCGGTTTTATTGATTTCTTTTTTTGTATATCTTTGTTTGATTCAGTATTTTTCTATATTTTTTTATTCTGGCGTTGTGAGTATCCGAAAGTATTCTTATTTTCAACGGAAGAGATTTAATAAAATATCGTATGGCGTGCTCTCTACACTTTTGTTTGTGGTAGTTTGTCAGCACACCCTTGGTTTAGTGGCTGAGTTCCTTGACAAGGTTGATATTGTGTCTTTTACGTCAAACGCTTCCTTTAACTCTTATACGGCTATGTCGATTAACCTTGGAGACTCGGGGACACGGATTGTTCCCACGAGGCCCTCTTGGGCTTTCGTCGTCAGCGTATTGTATAGCATTAAGTTCTTCATTTATTCTCTGCCTATTCCGCTGCTCATATATGTAATGAACTCCGATACTCTTTCAAATGATCCAGATGAAGAGGCAAATGACAGAAAAGGCTGGAACTAATATATTTGCACTAATTCCAATTTACTGGAAAAAATCCAGAATCTGCATCAGTAATATTCTCTATGCATTTTTCATATAGTTTGTCATATCTGATGAAATCAGAAAAACTTTTAATAACTATGTCGCTGTAAATGGTCATGTCGCCATCATCGTCTATTTGTATGTCTATATTATTTAGATTTTGCATTGTTAGGTAATCTTCGGCTTTTTGAATATTTTTCTCTAATGTATATCCCTTAAATAAAATTGTGTTAAAAATAGTGAATTTATCTAAAAATGAAATAGAAATACTGTATTTTATCATTTTGTTGGAGGTAATTAAGTATATAATCGAGTGTGGCATTGGTTTCAATGTAACTGAACTCTTGTGTTCTTGTAGGTAAGTTGTGATCTCGTTTATCATGTCGATTTTTCCCTCCTTTTGCGAGTGATCTCATATTCTAAATTATTTGAACAAATGACACTTGAGGTCAATCAAAGATTGTCTTTTTGTCGGAGTTTTGCATACCCGTTTCAGCGCTATTTTTTGATGTTTGGATTTTTATGCAGGTCGAACCTGTTGGCTTGAATCGCTTCTTTTCCTGCGTATCTCTTCGTCAGGCCTTCGTGTGGTGGGCCTGATATGACCTGCCACTGAACTTTCATCCGGTTGCGGCGATGGTCCCGGCATAGACTGCTGGGGTTTGGTGTCCGAGCGACGAGTGTGGCCGGAAATTGTTATAGTCGTCGACCCATTCGGCAATGGCGCTGCGAGCGTGATCGAGGCTGAAGAACAGACTTTCGTTGAGCAATTCGTTTCCCGTCCGGCCATTGAAGGACTCAACATAGCCATTCTGCATAAGCTTTCCCGGCGCGATATAGAGCCACTCGACCTTGTGGTCCTTCGTCCAGACGAGGATCGCATTCGAGGTGAATTTCGTGCCGTTCTCGGAAACAATCATGCAGGGCCTGCCGCGTCGTTCGATGAGCGCTGTCAGTTCTCGGACAATGCGACGTCCCGAGATTGATGTGGCGGGGATTGCCACCAGACATTCATGCGTCACATCATCCACAACGTGAGCACCCGAAATAGCCGTCCGCAGGTGAACTGGTTGTGGACGAAATCCAGAGACTGACCGGCTATTGAGAGGACAGATTCCAGTTTACAATGGCCTCAAATTCTCTTTTGTTTTCAATGGCGTCAGTTTACCCAAAGCACCCCACAAAACCGCGCAATCTGGGGCTTCGGCTTGTGTCTTCTAAGCCGACGGTCGCAGGTTCGAATCCTGCAGGGGTCGCCATT
>NZ_VHLG01000028.1 GCF_006516955.1 Martelella alba | reverse complement strand
GGCCGGAGACATGACTGCACCCGACCCGCAAAGCTAAACATCAGACAAAATCACCTTGCCAAACGGGCGCCATCCAGACATGACAACACCCGTTCCGGATATCATCACCCCGCCGGAGCCGGACGTCAGCGCCGCGAATGTCTATCTCGTCGACAAACCCGGCGCGATCCAGAGCGTGATCGAGGCGGCTGTCACGGCGCCCGCCCAGTCGGAAGATGATCAGGAAAGCCGTTTGATCTTCAACAGCATCATGGGCGGTGACTTCGTCTCGCGCATCAATATGAAGCTGCGTGAGGAAAAAGGCTGGTCCTATGGGATCTCCAGCGATTTCGGTGGTCCCAACGGCGGAAGGCTGTTCTCCGTCACGGCTCCGGTGCAGTCCGACAAAACGGCAGCAGCCATGTCGGAAATCGACAAGATGCTGCAGGGCGTGGTTTCGGATCAGCCCATCACCGCAGATGAGGTGAAGGCATCCAGGGATCAGATCATTCTAAGCCTGCCGAACGACTGGTCGTCCACCCAGGGGATCACCGGCTATCTCGTCACCGAGGTCCAGAACGGTCTGCCGAAAGGCTATTTCGACACCTATGCCGAAAAGCTGGAAAGCATCGACGTCGATGCCGTGAACAAGGCGGCACAGGTCATGCTCGGCGGAAAGCCTGTCACCTGGGTCGTTGTCGGGGACCGTGCGAAAATCGAAAATGAGATCAAGGCCCTTGACCTCGGTCCGGTCCATATTGTCGATGCCGACGGAAATCCCGTCGACTAGAGCTTTCTCCGACCGGAGCGGAGCGAGGGTCGAAAAGATCATGCGGCCAGAACAATAAGATAGAGCACCCGTCCGCGCCGTTTACCGGTGCGGACGGGCAGAGCAAGGAAACACCCGGTTCCGCGATGCCAACGGCGTCAGGCCACACCGCCTCACGCGACCGAAACCCCAATCGTCTCCGCAACCCCGAGAAGCTCGGCGATCAGCCTGTCCAGATCGTCGTGCCGGGTACGATGATTGCAGATCGCGACACGAAGGCTGTGCTGACCCTTGATCGTGGTATCAGATATGGCGGCGATGCCATCTTCTTGAAGCCGAAGCATGATCTCCGTATTCAGGACTTTCAGCGCAACGTCCTCCAGCCCGCCGGGATCGTAACGGAAATTCACGATGTTGATCCTGGTTGGCGCCATGAGTTTCAGATGAGGTTCGTCTTCGATCCGCGCGGTGAGATATTCTGCCTGATCAATATTCTGATCGATAAGGCGACCGAATTTGGCAACCCCGTTTTCCTTCAGGGTCATCCAGATCTTCAGTGCCGCGAAACCGGCTGAAGTGCCGAGGTTCAAGTCGTGAAGAAATGCCGCCCCCGCGATTCCACGCGGTTTTCCCTCAAGATATTCCGGGGTCAGGGCGAAGGCCCGGCGATGGGCATCAGCATCACGAACCAGTGCACATCCGGCCGCAAATGGCACATGCAGCCATTTATGCGGGTCAAGCGCCAGCGAATCCGCCCGCTCGATGCCGGCAACCAGCCCGCCATGTCGCGGCGCGATCGCAAGCAGCGCGCCGATGCAGCCATCGACGTGAAACCAGAGGCCTTCACGTTCGCACAGCTCGCTGATTGCCTGAAGGTCATCAATAGCACCGGCATTGACGGTGCCTGCGGTCGCTATGACACAGGCCGGTTTGATCCCTGCAGCCCGATCACGCGTGATCGCCTGTTCCAGCGCTGAAAGATCGATGCTGCCCTCCGGCGTGGCTGCAACTCGCAGAAGTGCCTTATTGCCAAGCCCCAGAGCTTCCAGCGCCTTTTGATGACAGGAATGCACCTGATCGGAAGCATAGAAACGCAAGGGTGCTGGCATCGCCGCCACGCCTTCAGCCCGGACATCCACGCCGGCCATGACGTTGCGCGCCACAGTCAGGCCAATCATATTCGCCATCGCGCCGCCATTGACGATCGTGCCGCTGGCAGTCTCGGGAAAACCCATCATCTCTTTGAGCCAGTCAATCACCTGACGGTCGAGACGTGCGGCAGCCGTGTTGCCACCACCAAGATTGGAGCCGTCGATCGCCGCGAGAAAATCAGCCAGCGCGCCAGTCAGGCTGCCGGCGCCCATGAACCACATCCAGAAACGCGGATGGATATTGCCCATCGAATAGGGCAGCAGATCATCCCTGATCTCATCAAGTATGTGAACAAGCGGCGTCGGCGCATCAGGCACTGGTCGGGCAAATCTGGCGCACACCTCTGGCGGCATTGGGCGCCAAAGCGGCCTTGACCGCACATCACGGATATGCGCGATCGAGCTGGCGAGCATTTCGTGCATGCTGCGCTCCGCCAGATCCCAGTCATCGGGATCGAGTGTTTCCTCATCCCCAGACAATGCACGTCCTGCCGCGTTCACCATGGCACGTCTCCCTCGTTGAAAACAGGCCTGCCAACTGATCGTGACATCATTTCTGGCATGACCTGTGCGGTGACAGCATGTATGCCATGGCCTGGACCTGTAATGCTTGGAGAAGATCTTCAGAAAAGCTTCAGAACGGCCGGATTTGTGATAACCTGCCACAATGATCTTCCGTTTTGCCAATTTCGAACTGGACACTGAACGGGTTGAACTCAGAAGACCCAACGGCACTTCTGTTGCCCTGGAGCGGCAGGTCTATCAATTGCTTTTAATGCTGGTGTCCAATGGCGACCGGCTGACGACGCGAGACGAAATCGTCGATAACATTTGGGACGGGCGCGCCATTTCCGAGGCTGCAATCGACAGCCGCATCAGCGCGGTGCGCGCGGCGATCGGCGACGATGGACGGCAACAGCGCCTGGTGCGAACCGTACATGGGCAGGGCTTTCGCTTTCGGGGTGAGGTTGCCGTCGCCCCGGACGCCCTTTCAGATACCGGGTCCGGCCCGCCATCGATCGGGATTTTGCCGCTGCAGATCTATGAAGAAGACCCGCAGCTTCTGCTTCTGGCCGACGCGCTGCCACACGAACTGATCCTGCAGCTGTCGCGCCTCCATTGGCTGACCGTGATCGCACGCGGTACAAGTTTTCGATTCCGCGATCAGCCGGATACAATGGCACCGACCATCAGCACCGCTCTCAATGCCCGTTATCTGCTCTTCGGGCAGCTTGAACGAGATGGCACGCATTATGCCGCGACGGTCCAATTGCTGGACACGGCCCGCCATGCGGTGGTCTGGGCCGAGCGCTACCATCTTGCAAAAGATGATCTTCTCGGCGCGAGAGCCGTCATCGCCAGTGCCATCACGGCGGAACTCGACCTCAGGATCCCCGTCCTTGAAGCCGCACAGGCGCGGACCCTTGACACTGAAAAGCTTGATGCCTGGTCGTGCTATCACCTCGGCCTGCAACAGATGTATCGTTTCAACGCCAGAGCCAATGCGGCGGCGGCAAGCCATTTTCGCCGCGCCATCGCGCGCGACCCGGCTTTCGCACGAGCGCATGCCGGCCTGTCATTCACACGCTTCCAGGATGCTTTCGCCTATTATGACGGCGACAGGAAAGCAGCGCTTTCAGAAGCCAAGGCCCATGCTGCGGATGCCATGGACGCCGATCCGTTCGATCCCTTTTCCAATTATGTCTGGGGCCGGACATTCTGGCTGGATGGGGATCTGGATGGCGGAATGGCGCATATTGAGCGCGCGGTTTCCCTCAACCCAAATTACGCGCAGGGCCACTACACGCTCGGCTTTCTCAAGGGTTTGTCAGGCTGTGCCGATGAGGCGATTGCCCGCGGCCGCCTTTCTTATCGCCTGAGCCCGCTGGATCCGCTGGCCTATGGGACATTCGGCACGCAGGCGATGGGACTTCTTCATCAAAACAAACTGGCCGATGCCGCCGAAATGGCCGAACGCAGCGCGCTGACACCGGGGGCGCATTATCTGGTCAGCATGATCGTTGTTGCATTTGCGACCCTGGCCGACCAGCCCGGCCGGGCTGGTCGTTGGGCAAACGATGTGCGATCGCGGCGGAGCGATGCAACAAGACAGATGTTTCTGAAAGCATTTCCCTTCCGGGATCCGCATTGGCGCGCCCGTATCGATGCAGCTCTGGCCACACACGGCTTCTGACCGATCAACAGACCAGCTCCGCCGGGACCAGGCAGACAGACGAAAGGTTTGCTTCATAAAACAACGTCCGATAGACGGCAATCTGAAGCATCTTCGCGGCTGGACCAGATACAAGCCGGGAACCAGGACCGCAACATCACAGGATTGAAGTTTAGGCTGCCCGATATTGTTGCTCAGAGTCAGAATCGAAATGCGTTCAATGACATCCATAGCTTCCAAGCCGTCCGGTAATCTGGCTTATGTGGGCGACCATGATCCATGCCTGTGATGAGCCGATGGATCTTTCGACACCCTTTGCCAGTCTGCGGCACGGCCAAGGGCCGCTCGACGCCCCATCGACGCGGCAGGGCGTCGAAGCCTTTCGCTCCGTCCAGGCGCTTGATGATCCCAACGGCTCTGTTGCAAATATTCCGGATGGCTGAGAAGGGGCTTTCGTACGCTTCAGTCACACGAGTTGGTGTCGAGATTCTGTGCGAGCATTACCACAACCTCGGTAAGCGCGCTGGGCCCGACCCTGAACGCTCGTTCAACGATGCATGCCTCGCCACGGATGTCGCCGGTTAAGTTGAAGATCGCAGCCTGACCCTTGCGCAGAGCACGCATAACTTCAAATCCCCTGATCGTTGCATAGGCCGTTTTCAAAATCTTGAAACCTCGGACTGGTTTGATCAACTGTTTGAGCTTGCCATGATCGGCCTCTATCAAGTTGTTCAGATACTTGACCTGCCGGTGCACAAGCTCCTTTGGGCATTTGCCGTCGGCCTTCAGTTCCGAGATAGCGCTGCCATAAGTTTGCGCCTTATCGGTATTGATGACGGTTGGCTTTTCCCAATCCTTCAAGCCGTTCAGAGCTTTGCCGAGAAATCGCTTCACCGCCTTGGCATTGCGGGTTGGCGACAGATAGAAATCGATAGTGTTGCCGAACTTGTCGACAGACCGCTATCTCACGCTTGTCACCGCCGAAAACGAGGCGCTGCTGAAAACCGCCAGCGCCCGGATGCACGAGCAGGTCGCGGCCGCAAAGACAATCGGCGAGAAGATCATCACCCAGTCCGGCGACTATATCGACCGCCGCATCCACACGGCCCTCGATCAGAACCTGCAGCAGGCCGTGGCGGCACTGGAACCGCTGCTGGCCGAGATCCGCACCGCCGAGCGGGCCATCGCTGAAAATGCCGCCGCGGCCCGTATGGCACAGCGCTTGACCGTGATCGTTGCGGCCGTCGCGACCGTGACTGCGATCGCCGCATTCACCGGGCTTGCGGTTGTGGCGATGTGAGCGACCGGCCGACGCATGGAGCGAATATTCGCAACACCGAAGCCGGATCGGGAACAGGGGGCATGAGAAATGGCGGGCAGGCTGCGCTGTTGCCTATTGATGGTCTGTCTGGGCCTGTCGCAAATTTTTGAGGTTAACGTGCTGTTGACCACAACGGTGGCAATTTCGTTCCCGATGTAGCGGAGCGTAGCCATGGTTCTGAATGCCATTGCCGAGAAGTTGAAGAGCCAGTCGAAGGATGTTTTCAAGGGGCGGCATTTCGAAGCGTGGCTGATCGTGCAGGCGGTGACCTGGTATCTGCGTTACCCGCTCAGCTATAGAAATCTTGAGGAGCTGTTCCGCGAACGTGGCTTCGAGGTCGACCACAGCACCATCAAATAGATGAGCCGCTGCTATCGCCCGGGAAGATCAGGACTGATGGCGCCAACACGTTTCCGTCAACGATCAAGACGGCCGTCGATGATGGGCTCTTGCATCCGAACCCGGTTCATTATGTCACCAAGCATCTACAGCAAGGCATCGAGAGCGATCACTTCCGAGTCAAGAAGAACATGCCCAAGATTGGCGGTTTCCAGTCATTCAAAACGGCGCGCCGGACGAAAACCCGGCAGCCACTTTTCGTCCGGCGTCTAGTTCAGCGTTTTCGACCGGCGCCTGTGGCCCAGCTTCATATCGCGCGCGAGCGCAGACCTGACTTCTGAATAACGCCGCGCGACCATCGGATAGTCATCAGGCAGGTCCCATTTCTTTCGGTATTCTTCAGGAGTCATATTATATTTGCTCTTCAAGTGCCGCTTCAGAGACTTGAATTTTTCACCGTCCTCAAGGCAAATGAGATAGTCCGGGCCAATGGATTTGCGAATTGGAACGGCCGGGAGGGCTTTTTCCTCCGGAGGGGTATTTGGGTTTCTGGCCGTTGTCGCCAATGTCTCGTGCACCTGCCCGATGAGAGAGTGCATCTCTGAAACCGGTACATTGTGGTTTCGAACATAGGAAGCGACAATGCCGCTCGTCAGCTGCACGAGAAGATTGGGGTTCATCGTTTTCTTGCCGTCCATGCCTGTTTCCTTTCAAAAATGTGGTTGGCCTGTGCGGCCCGGCCGAGAGGCGCCGCCCTTGCTCAGGTGGCTTCTTCGCTTTCAGTCGTTCCGGTCAGGTCAGGAGCACGTGCCTCCTGACACAGGTTTGCGACAAACATTTCGAGTGCGCTCTCTTCAGTCCGGTGCCCGCCAAGGCGGCGCACGGAGACGCTGCTGTCAGCCTCCTCCCTGGCCCCGACGGCAACGATCACCGGCACCTTCTGCAGGCTGTGCTCCCGGACCTTGTAGGAAATCTTCTCGTTGCGCAGATCCGTTTCGACACGGATACCTTCTAGAGTGAGGCGGTTTGCAACCGAAGTCGCATAGTCGTCGGCCTCGGAGGTGATGCTGGTGACGACGACCTGGACCGGGGCCAGCCAAAGCGGCAGCTTGCCGGCATAGTGCTCGATCAAAATGCCGGTGAAGCGCTCCAGCGAGCCGAACATCGCCCGATGAAGCATCACCGGAGCGATCTTGTCACCGGCTGCATTGATATAGAAGGCTCCAAATCGTGTCGGCAGGTTGAAGTCGACCTGAAGCGTGCCGCATTGCCAGTCGCGGCCGATCGCATCACGCAGGACATATTCAAGCTTCGGGCCGTAGAAAGCCCCCTCGCCCTCATTGATCGTGTAATCGCGCCCGAGTTTTTCCAGCGCACTTTTTAGCGAACCTTCGGAACGATCCCAGGATTCGTCGGAGCCGATCCGGTGTGCCGGCCGGGTCGAAAGTTTGATCCGGATGTCGGTAAAGCCGAAATCCTCATAGATCGAGAGGATCAGGTCGTTGACCTTGATGCATTCTTCGGTGAGATGGTCTTCGGTGCAGAAAATATGCGCATCGTCCTGGGTGAACGATCGAACGCGCAGCAGACCGTGCAGGGCGCCCGAAGGCTCATAGCGGTGAACCTTGCCGAATTCGGCAATCTTCAACGGCAGATCGCGATAGCTCTTCAGTCCGTGCTTGTAGATCAGCATATGGCCGGGGCAGTTCATCGGCTTCAAGGCGAAATCGCGCTCATCCTCCGTCCTGATCGTAAACATGTGTTCGCGATAATTCTGCCAATGGCCGGAGGTTTCCCAAAGCTGCCGGTCCATGATATCCGGCGTATTGACTTCGACATAGCCTGCTGCAGTCTGACGTTTGCGCATATAGCTGATCAGGTTCTGGAACAGAGACCAACCCTTGGGGTGCCAGAAAACCGAGCCAGGCGCTTCTTCCTGAAAATGAAACAGGTCCATTTCTCGCCCAAGGCGGCGGTGGTCGCGTTTTTCCGCCTCTGCCAGCATCGTCAAATGTGCATCGAGCTCGGCCTGTGACGCAAAGGCAGTGCCATAGATGCGCGTCAGCATTGGTTTGCTGGCATCTCCGCGCCAATAGGCGCCGGCAACTTTGGTCAGTGTAAAGGCATGCCCGATTTTGCCTGTAGAGGTCATATGTGGCCCACGGCAGAGGTCAAGCCAGTCGCCCTGTCGGTATATCTTGACATCCTCGCCGTTTGGGATCGCATCAGCAAGCTCGACCTTGAAGGTCTCTCCCTTTCCACGAAAGAAGTCCTTGGCTTTGTCTCTGCTCCATATCTCCTTGGTGAAGGGTGCGTTGCGGTCTATGATTTCGTGCATGCGTTTTTCGATCAGCGGCAGATCGTCGGCGGTGAATGGCGGCTCTCGGGCGAAATCATAGTAAAAACCATTCCCGATTACCGGCCCGATGGTCGCCTGCGTGCCGGGAAACAGTTCCTGAACTGCCTCGGCGAGAACATGTGCTGCGTCATGGCGGATCAGTTCAAGGGCAGCCGCATCGTCTCTGGTTATAAACTCGATTCGCGCATCCTCGCCGATCACGTCGGACAGATCCTGCAATTTGCCATCCACCTTCATGGCGACGGCTTTTTTTCGCAGTGATTTGGAGATCGAATCTGCGATCGTCGCACCCGTTGCCGCATCGTCAAAAGCGCGCTCGGCGCCATCGGGAAATCTGATATGGATCATTCTGTCCTCGGTTTTATGTCGTCCGACCCGCGTGCAGATCGGTTGAATTATAGTGCCATGCGGCGACGTGGAAGTTCAGGCGCAGTGTGAAGTGAGACGATGGCCATTGGCGGCATCGACTGCGAGCCCGCTAAGGTGTTTGCAGATTGCAAAAAGCGAAATGCGTCGATGTGGTGAGAGTGCCTGCGTCAATCCGATCTGGTCAAACAGCACCGGCGGATTGACAAGGATCGTTCTTGGCGATGCGCCGGAATAGATTGCCGAAATCAGTCCCAGCATGCCGGCAACAACAAAGCTGTCGCTGGCCCCCGAGAAAAGCAGGGTATTGCCACGCCGTTCTGCCGCAAGATACGTGTTCCCCGAGCAGGTGCTGACACGGTTCCTGTCCGAGATGAGATATGGTGCGATTTCTGGTAGGTAGCGACTGCACTCAATCAAATATTGGTAGCGGTCGTTCCAGACGTCGAATGATTGAAAATCTTCGGCAAGACGTTGCTGGCGATTTGCCAAATCCTGCGGTGATATCTCGCCGCTGAAATCTATAAATTGAGCTGCCATGATCTTTACTTCCAGACAGGGCGGGAAACCTGTTCAATCACCCGAAAAAATGTTTCCCGAGCGTGCCCTGTTCCCCGGCAAGGCATTTCGGCGCGCAACGTGGTCAAATGGTTCCTGGGAAAAAGGCGATGATTTCGTGTGCATGCAGCAGATGCCGTTATTCCTTCAGGCGCAGGTGATAGATATTGGCCTTTGACGAGCCTCGTCATGCTTGACGTCCCAAAAAGAGCTTTGCTTTAACATTACGTTATAACATAACATATATAGGGCCAAAACAAGATGCAATGACAGAGATGAGAGATTGTTACTGCCTGCGCGGCGGCCCCCAGGCGCGCTGGTTTTCTCCAAAGAAAGGTTCGTGTCGATGATTGAGACAAAATCATGCTTTTCGCAACGGCGATCGATCGAGCAGGTGGAAGAAGGTCATGACCTCGCTCCGAAATTCGGCCCCGATGGGCTGTTGCCGGTCGTGACCAGCGATGCCCGATCAGGCGAAGTGCTCATGCTGGGCATGATGAACGAGGAAGCGCTCCTTAAAACCCTTGAAACCGGAGAAGCACACTACTGGAGCCGAAGCCGCGGAAAGATGTGGCATAAGGGCGCGAGGAGCGGCTTCGTCCAGACGGTCGTCCAATTGAGGATCGACGATGATCAGGATGCCGTCTGGCTCAAGGTGGATGTTGCAGGTGGCGCGAGTTGTCATGTTGGCTACCGGTCCTGCTTTTACCGTTCCGTGCCGGTCAAAAGCGGTCAACTGCCGCCGTCCCTTCAGTTCGAAGAAGACCGAAAGGTGTTCGACCCCAGGGACGTCTACGGCGATACACCCAATCCGACAATACTTTGAAAGCCTTGACGCCGGAATAGCGCAGGCATCTGGCCTGCGTCCCAGTCAGACTTTCCAGGGACCATTTCGATGACGCTACCCGTCACTATTCTCAACGGCTTTCTTGGGGCCGGAAAAACAACCCTTCTTCAGAACCTGCTGGTACAGGCGCATGAACGTGAAGATATATGCATCGGGGTCATCGTCAATGAATTGAGCCCGCTCGATATTGACGGCGAGACACTTGATGCGGTGGAGATGCTCGCCTTCAAGAGCCAGAGGCTGGCATCCGTGCCGGCGGGGAGCATCAGTGCGCCAGACGGGCTTGCGCGTTTCAGGCAGGCCGTCGATACCATTATTGCAAATCCTCGGATCACGCATTTGCTCATCGAAACATCGGGCAGCACACACCCCTGGCCGCTTATCAGCATGATGCGCCAGATACCAGAACTGACACTTCACGGTTTTCTGTCGGTCGTTGATGCATTGGTCCTGTCTCAGGACTATGATTTCGGGCGGACGATCATGTCAGCAGCAGCAACAAATCTCGCCGCCGGAAAGCGTGGTGTCGAAAACCTGATGGCGGAACAAATCATGTTCGCCAGCCGTGTTCTGTTGAGCAAGGCCGACCGACTGACGCCAGATGCGCTGCAGACGATCGGCAGCGCCATTCACCCCCTTAACCCTTATGTCGATATTATCGGAGTGCAATGGGGCAACATCCCGCTCGATGCTGTTACCGGCCTTCCTGAATATGACTATCACAGGATCGAGAAGCTCGGTAATGAATTGACCGATTGGGAGGCAGAGCATGGTGCTGAACCTGTTTCGAACCCCATAAGCTATCGGATTGGCAGCCGTGAGCTCAATGACCCCCGGCCGTTTCACCCCAGCCGCCTATGGGAAACCTATAATCGCTACCTTGGCATCGGCATCTATCGCAGCAAGGGTTTTTTCTGGCTGCCTTCACGCAGCAATCTCGTGTTGCTGTGGAATCAGACCGCCGGGAATATCGGGCTTCAGATCATCAATCACTGGAAGGTCAGTCTTCTTGAGGATGAGACCCTCCAATTACTCCCGGAAGAGATTTCCGGGATGAAAGAGAAGTTGACGGGCTATCCGCCGGAATTCGGTGACCGTCAATGCCGCCTGACAATTATCGGTGACGAGGAGCAACTCGACGAATTCGTCAGTGCGTTGCGAAAATGTTTCTGCACCCCGACGGAGATTGCGGCATGGAAACGTGGTGAACCATTTGACGACCCCTGGCCGAAAAACGTCGAGACCTTGAGCTTTGGGTGATCGGAAAATGCAAACCTGCCTCACCAAAAGCCCGTCTTATCCCGAGTGGCAAAGTCAAAGCCGGTACAAGACATGGAATTGACTTTGAGAATACCGCAAAGTGTGGGGCAACTACGCTGTCATTCTGTTTTCTTTGCCGGGCTTCATACCCGGATACCAGTGCTCGAATTTCGCGCGCAACGT
>NZ_VHLG01000027.1 GCF_006516955.1 Martelella alba | reverse complement strand
TGCTCGAACAATAACGCGGGGTGGAGCAGCCCGGTAGCTCGTCAGGCTCATAACCTGAAGGCCGCAGGTTCAAATCCTGCCCCCGCAACCATCTTTACTTGCGATGACCCCGCCCCTCCGGCGGGGTTTTTCGTTTGAACGGAAAGCGTAAGGATTCCAGCGAGATCACCGCGCACGTCGATCTCCACCTTGCCGTCCACCGGCGTCAGCACGATGTCCTCGACCAGCGTCCTGATGATATCGGCGGCTTCTGTCCGCTTCTCCTCGTCCTCGGCCTGCAGGGCGCCGTAGAGGTTCTGAACGCGCGAGCGGTAAAGCTGCGCCATCGAGGGATGCAGAAGGGGCGGCGGGTTGTCGGCTTCTGTAAGGAAGGCTTCGACTTCCTTTTTCCGCTGCTCCAGGCCAACCATCTTCGCATTGATCCTGTCGGCCGCGCCCCCTTTGAGGATCAGGTCGAGCAGGGTGTCCAGCTCGCGATCAATCTTCCTTATCTCGGCCTCTGCAGCTGCCACGTTGGCGCGAGCCTCCATGCGCAGGCGATTGACCTCTTGCGTGAAGACCTCGCAGAACCTCGCGAATAGCTCAGGGTCGACGAGCCGGGTGCGCAGGGCGTTCAGAACGCGGAACTCCAGTTCATCGCGGCGGATGTTGACGCGATTGTCGCAGGTGCCCTTGTTCCGCGCCGTCGAGCAGCCGATCAGCGTCGCGGATATCGCGGAATAGCCGCCACCACAGCACGCGCATTTGGTAAGGCCGGAGAAGAGATACTTCGGACGCCGGCGACGGTGGACGCCTGCCACGTCAGCGTGGCCGTTCTCATCCCGTGCGAGCCGGTTTCTGGCCTGGCGCGCCTTCACGGCTTCCCAGAGCTCGTCGTCCAGAATACGCAGTTCCGGTACGTCCTGGATCACCCACTCTTCCTCGGGGTTCGGTCGTGCCTGGCGTTTGCCCGTGTCAGGATCTTTCACGAAGCGCTGACGGTTCCAGACGATTTTGCCGACATACATCTCATTGTTAAGGATACCGTTCCCGCGCTTTGGGTTGCCGTTGATCGTGCTGAAACCCCAATCGCCACCGGATGGGGCGGGGATGCCATCCTTGTTGAGCGCGAAGGCGATCGTCTTGGCCGACTTGCCCGCGGCATAGTCGCGGAAGATGCGGCGGACGACCTCGGCTTGTGCCTCGTTGATGGTTCGGTCGCCTCTGATCGGCTCGCCGTTGCTATCAAGCTTCTTGACGACGTCATAGCCGTAGGCATTGCCGCCGCCCGACTTGCCGGCCTCCACGCGCCCGCGTTGGCCGCGGCGAGTTTTGTCGGCCAGGTCCTTGAGGAAAAGCGCATTCATCGTGCCCTTCAGGCCGACATGCAGGTGCGAGACCTCGCCCTCGGACAGGGTGAAGATCTTCACGTCCGAATAGGACATCCGCTTGAACAGGCCGGCGATGTCTTCCTGATCGCGCGAGAGACGGTCCATTGCCTCGGCAAGGACGAGATCGAAGCGGCCGCGTGTGGCATCGGAGATCAGTGCCTGCACGCCCGGACGTAGCAGCGAAGCGCCTGAGATCGCATGATCGGAATATTCTTCGACGATGATCCAGCCCTGCTTCTCGGCATGGAGTCGGCACATGCGGAACTGATCGGCGATAGAGGCGTCGCGCTGATTGTCCGAGGAATAACGGGCGTAGATGGCGACCTTCACTGTGCGTCTCCCAAGGCGATCAGGAGCCGCGCGAGCCCTGCTTCTGGACTTCTTGCTCGTAGAACTCGCGAGCCGCCTGTCGCGCGAGAAACTCGACCAACCGGACGAGGCGAGGGTCGGGATCGCCCTGCGGCGTGAAGCTCAGCTCCGGTGTCTCTACGAGCAACGCCTCGAGCAGTTCTTCGCGCTCGCTCGGCACAGTCGTGGATCTCGGTTGGCTTGCTTTCCGGCTCATACACGCCAGAATTTACGCCGATGCGGTGATAAACAACTGAAATCACGGTGGAATATTCGGCGGTGTCGGGCGGGCTCATTCGCATGTCTACGGGCTGCCGCGCATCATAGCGGGCGCTGGCATAGTGAAATAACCTAGCTTCAAACCACGATTTCGGCGCGTTGTTCATACGAGTTGCCGCCCAGAAACTCCTCTTGGTCGCGCGATCTTCCGATCACGAGCGAAAGGCCTGATGGTGCTGACTATAGCGTATTGCTATTTGCGCTACAAGGCATTATCTTCGGGTTCAAAGGAGGTGACTCATGGCCACCACAGCTGACCGTAAGGAATATCCCATCTCGATGCGACTGCCGGAATCGGATGTCGCGATGATTGACCGGGCCGCCACGTTGCGAGGCCGATCACGCACGGATTTCGTGCGTGACGCCGCCGTTCGCGCCGCCGAGGAGGTCGTGATGGAAAACCGGCTAATCCGCATGAGCCCTGAAGGCTTCGCTGACTTCATGGATGTCCTGTCCCGCCCGGCTGCTCCGGTTTCCGAAATGGTCGATCTAGCCAAGCGGCACGCGCCGTGGGAGCCCGGCTACGTCGCCAAGCGGTGAGTCGTGGTTTTATCGGCTCCTGAACCCCTCACTGCTGCGCATGATGTCTCCGAATTCTCCTGCGGCAAGCCCACGCTCGATCACTGGCTAAAGATGCGGGCGCTTTCCAACCAGGAGAAGGGCTTTACTGCTGTCATGGTCGTCCACGATGACGGCCGTGTCGTCGGATACTATGGCCTTGCACCAACAGCAGTCGTTCCTTCAGTGCTGCCTCGTTCGGTTCGGACAGGTCAGCCTCCCGATCCGGTTCCTTGCCTCCTTCTAGGACAATTGGCCGCCGACAACGTTTGGGCCGGTCGGGGGATCGGCACAGGGCTGCTGAAGCACGCACTGCAGCGCTGCGTCCAAGCAGCTGCACTTGTGGGTGGACGCGCGCTGATGGTCAATGCCGTTGACGCGGAGGCGGCGCAGTTCTGGCAGCGCCGCGGTTTTTTGCCTTCGAAGGACGACCCGTTTGTTCTGTTTCGCCCGATCTCGGTGATTGCTGCGTCGCTAGATGCGTAACCCAAGATATTGAAGCCCTCCGCGTGAATTCACTGGAGTGCCAGAACATAGCTTTGATGTTGGCAAAAAGAGCTATTTCGGGCTAAATGGCGCAAACGGGGCGTGACGGGTTCAATTATGAAGACGATGTCCGCAAGGGAAGCGAAAAACGCCTTTGGCTTGATGATCGACACCGCTCGTGCGGAACCCGTGTGCATCGAGAAGCATGGGCGCGGTGTGGTGGTGGTCGTTTCCGTCGAGGAGTATGAGCGGCTTTGTGCTCAGAAGGAGCGGGCATA
The DNA here is from genome assembly GCF_006516955.1 of Martelella alba. Lineage (GTDB taxonomy): Bacteria > Pseudomonadota > Alphaproteobacteria > Rhizobiales > Rhizobiaceae > Martelella > Martelella alba. Next base: position 12,733 of record NZ_VHLG01000027.1, on the reverse strand, counting down.
CCAACCGGCGGCAGGTATCGGGGGCGAAAAGAATGGACGGGCTTAGCGAGCGCGACATTTGCAGTAAGTTTATCACGCCCACCCTTACTGCTGCAGGCTGGAACCTACATACCCAGATCCGCGAGGAAGTGAGTTTGACAGCTGGGCGCATCGTTGTTCGCGGCAAATTGACATCCCGTGGCAAGCAGAAGCGCGCGGATTATATCCTTTATCATAAACCCAACATCCCGATTGCTGTTATTGAAGCCAAAGATGCTTCACATTCGGTCGGCGCAGGCATGCAGCAAGCGCTCGAATATGCCGAGATGATCGATGTGCCGTTTGCCTTTTCGACGAACGGAAAAGGCCTCCTCTTGCACGACAGATCGACAGTAGGCGGTTCCGTCGAGTGTGAATTCTCGCTCCAGGAAATGCCGTCACCTGAGCTGCTTTGGCAGCGGTATGCGGCTTGGAAGGGTATCGCGACCGCCCAAGACCCCCTCGTCAACCAGGACTATTTCGATGATGGTACCGGCAAGGCGCCGCGCTACTATCAGACATTGGCCGTCAATCGTGTGATCGAGGAAGCCGCAAAAGGTCGCGATCGGTTGCTGCTTGTCATGGCGACAGGGACAGGCAAGACCTACACAGCTTTTCAGATCATCTGGCGGCTATGGAAAGCGGGAGCAAAGAAGCGGGTTCTGTTCCTCGCAGATCGTAATATTCTTGTCGATCAGACGAAAACGAACGACTTCAAACCGTTTGGCAGCGCGATGACCAAGATCACAAACCGCCAAGCCGATAAGTCCTACGAAATTTATCTTTCGCTCTATCAGGCTGTCACCGGGACGGATGAAGCAGCGAACATCTACAAGCAGTTTTCGCCTGATTTCTTCGATCTAGTGATCATCGACGAATGCCATCGCGGAAGTGCGGCAGCCGATTCCGCTTGGCGCGAAATCCTCGAGTACTTCTCAAACGCGACACAAATCGGCATGACGGCCACGCCGAAAGAAACGAAGGATGTTTCTAACATCGACTATTTCGGTGCGCCGGTTTACACATATTCGCTGCGCCAAGGCATCGAAGACGGCTTTCTGGCACCCTATAAGGTCATTCGTTATGACCTCGACAAGGACCTGACAGGCTATCGGCCAGAGGCTGGAACACACGACCGCTATGGCCACGAAGTAGAAGACCGCATCTACAATCAGCGAGATTTCGATCGAACGCTGGTTCTTGACGAGCGCACCAAATTGGTCGCCTCAAAGATCACAGAATTTCTGAAAGCCACTAACCGCTTCGATAAAACCATCGTGTTCTGTGAGGACACTGAGCACGCTGAACGTCTACGCCAGGCGCTCGCCAACGCGAATGCCGACCTGGTGGCTGAAAATCACCGGTATGTCATGCGGATCACCGGCGACGATTCGCTTGGCAAGGCGGAGCTCGACAATTTTATTGACCCGAAAGGACGCTATCCGGTCATCGCTACCACATCCAAGCTTCTGACAACCGGTGTGGATGCAAAGACGTGCAAGCTGATCGTTCTGGATCAGCGCATCCAGTCCATGACCGAGTTCAAGCAAATTATCGGTCGTGGCACGCGGATAGATGAGGAGCATGGGAAGCAGTATTTCACGATCATGGATTTCAAGCGGGCGACGGAGCTCTTCGCCGATCCCGATTTCGATGGCAATCCTGTACAGATCTACGAGCCGGGCACCGGCGATCCACCACTCCCGCCTGATGATGACGATGTAACAACAACACCGGGCGGGTTCGGTGAGGGTGAACAACCGGAGATTACGAGCGGTGTGCAAGGCGATCCATTCGGTGATGATATGGCGCCGCGGAAGTTCTACGTCGACGGCGTCGAAGTCCGCGTTCTTTCAAAGCGCGTTCAATATCTCGGGCCGGACGGCAAGCTGATCACGGAATCACTGCGTTCCTACGCGAAAAAGACGCTGCAAAAAGACTGCAAGACGCTCGGTGAATTTCTCCGTCGTTGGGATGAAGCGGAAAAAAAGCAGGTGATCATCGAAGAGCTGGAATCGTTGGGCGTCTCACTGGATGGACTACGCGACGAAGTCAAAAACGGCGATGCCTTCAGCTCTTTCGATCTGCTTTGTCATGTCGCCTATGGCCAGCCCCCGTTGACGCGCAAGGAACGCGCCGAACAAGTCAAGAAGCGAAACTACTTCGCTAAGTTCGAGGGCAAGGCGCGCTCCGTGTTGGAAGCGCTGCTCGACAAATATGCGGATGAGGGCTTCGGGCCGCTGGAAAACGCTAAGGTGTTGCAGCTCAAACCTTTCGACGAGATTGGCACGCCAGTCGAGATCGTGAAGGGTGTCTTCGGAGGCAAATCAGCTTATGAGGCGGCGGTGAAAGAACTGCAGCAAGAATTGTATCGAGAGGGGGCATAGAGCGTGTCGAATGTAACGGGAGTAATCAAGTCTATTCAGGACATCATGCGCAAGGATGCCGGTGTCGATGGCGATGCGCAGCGCATCGGGCAGCTGGTCTGGATGTTCTTCCTCAAAATCCTAGATGACCAGGAAGAGTCGCTGATGCTCCTCAGCGATGACTACAATTCCCCGATCCCCGATCATCTGCGCTGGTCTGCCTGGGCCACTAACCCGGAAGGTATCACCGGCGATGCGCTCCTCGACTTCATAAACAATCAGCTTTTTCCAAAGCTGAAGAACCTGTCGCTCGACGGGCCGGAACGTGATCGCGCGCGCGTTGTGCGCACCGCGTTCGAAGATGCATACAACTACATGAAGAACGGCACCCTGATCCGGCAGGTCGTGAACAAGATCAATGAGATCGATTTCAATAACACCGGCGATAAGCACGCCTTTGGAGATGTGTACGAGCAAGTTCTGAAGGATCTTCAAAGCGCTGGCAATGCCGGCGAGTTCTACACTCCGCGTGCAGTCACTCAATTCATGGTCGGCATGCTCGACCCGCAATTGAGCGAAAAAGTACTCGATCCGGCTTGTGGCACGGGCGGCTTCCTCGCCCATGTGATGGACCATAAGACAGATTGTTATGTGCAATCGACTAGTGATGCCGAGATCGTCCAGAAAACCATTTTTGGGGTCGAAAAGAAGGCGCTACCACATCTTCTCTGTGTAACCAACATGATGCTGCACGGCATCGAAGCCCCAACCAACATCCTGCACGACAACACTCTCGCCACGCCCCTGAAGGATCACAAATGGCGAGGTACGGTCGATGTCATCGTCACCAATCCACCGTTCGGCGGCATGGAGGAAGATGGCATCGAAAAGAACGTGCCGCAGGCGTTCCAAACACGTGAGACAGCGGACCTTTTTCTGGTTCTGATTATCGAGCTTCTGAAGGATGGTGGCCGAGCTGCCGTCGTTCTGCCAGACGGCACCCTCTTTGGCGAAGGCATCAAGACTCGCATCAAGGAGAAGCTGATGACGGAATGCAACCTACACACCATCATTCGCCTGCCGAACGGTGTCTTTAATCCGTACACCGGCATTAAGACCAACCTCTTATTCTTCGAAAAATGCCACAAGGATGGAAACGGCAATGCGTTGAATCCGACCTCGGAGGTCTGGTTCTACGAACATCCCTATCCCGAGGGTTACAAAAACTATTCCAAGACGAAGCCCATGCGCATCGAGGAATTCAGGGGTGCAAACAGCGAACAGGCTTGGTGGGGCGACATAAAGACGCGTGCTGAACGCAAGGAAAATGGTCGCGCTTGGAAAGTGAGCGCCAAAGAGATCAAGGCTAATGGCTACAATCTCGACATCTCCAATCCTCACCGCGAAGAAGAGGGGCACAAGGACCCGGCGGAGCTGCTCGCCGCTTGGCAGGAGAACCGAAAAAAACTCGCTGCTACACAGGAGCAACTAAGAGGCATGTTGGCCCAGGCACTCACCAAGTCGACGGCCGCATAATGCTTGCAGACACGTTTCTAAAGGAATTTGGGCGGCTTGCTGCCGGGACCGACGGCATACGGAAGCTACGAGAGTTGGTTCTGAATTTAGCGATCTCCGGAAGATTATCGGACCAGCGGCCAGAGGACGGACATGCACAAGCGCTGGTCGAAGCTGCGGGCAACGCGATCCGATCAGCTGTTACGTCAGGAAAAATTCGGAAACCAAAGTACTTTGGAAAAGCAAAAAACAGTAATTTGGCAGGGTCAATACCGGCAAACTGGATTTCTACGAGTCTTGGTGACCTAGGGTTGATCTCTCCTCGAAATGAGGCACAAGATGAAGCTGCGGCGGGCTTTGTGCCCATGGCCGAAATCGAAGCTAAGTTCGGTCTCCCGCACGGATTCGAAGAACGAAAATGGGCGGATATCAAGAGCGGCTACACACACGTAGCAAACGGTGACGTTGTTCTTGCTAAGATTACCCCCTGCTTTGAGAACGGAAAATCTGCAGCAATAACCGGTTTGCCGAATGATCTTGGCGCGGGAACAACGGAATTACACGTATTCCGACAATTGGCTCACGTCGTTGAGGAAGACTACGTCCTAGCATTCTTGAAATCCGAAAGTTTCATCCAGGCGGGCGTACCGAGGATGACAGGCACCGCCGGGCAAAAGCGCGTCCCGGCGGACTATTTTGCACTATCGTCTTTCCCCCTCCCACCCCTTCCGGAGCAGCAACGCATTGTCGCGACGGTTAAGGAACTCATGGCGCTGTGCGACGAATTGGAGACGCGACAGGCTGAAGAAACCGGGCTGAAGCGCGCAGCCGCCGCTTCCGCCCTGCATCATTTGACCGAAGCCAGAACGCCGGAGGAAAGCGCCGACCGTTGGTCCTTGCTCGTCCCCCGTTTCGGCGAGCTGTTCGACGAGATGGAGACGATTAAGGCTTTGCGGAGAGCGATTCTCCACTCAGCGGCGTTCGGCCAGCTCACTGAGCACTTGCCAACAGATGGATCAGCTAGCGAGCTTTTGGATGAAATAGGCGCACAACGTTCAAAGTTACTGGCCGAAAATCTACCAACGAAAAACGAAGCTGCTACACAATCTAGAAAGCTAGACAATCAACAAATTCCAGACGCTCTCCCAGCACTTCCCACAAATTGGCAGTGGGCGACCCTCATGCAGTGCTGTCGTTGGGTGGTCGATTGCCGAAATAAGACTGCAAAGTATTCTACATCGGGAGCTACCCTCCTCCGCACAAACAACATTCGCGATGGAAAATTAATTCTAGCGGATGTCAAATTTGTTGACGACGACACCTATGACAAATGGACCGAGAGGTATCGGCCTGCGGCAAATGATTTAATCATCACGCGCGAAGCTCCAATGGGTGAGGTCTGCCTTTTGGATGACCAATATACATATTGCCTCGGCCAGAGATTGATGCTCGCAAGCGTAATTCCCGGAACTATTGAACCGAAGTTTTTGCTATATTCCCTGCGAGATCCCGAATTGATGGACCGCGTTCAAGACAAACCAGTTGGCTCGACGGTTCAGCACTTTAGAGTTGGTGGGATTGAAACGCTCTTGGTTCCGGTTCCGCCCCTAGCCGAACAAAAGCGCATTTTCGTCAAAGTGGATAAACTCATGGCGCTGTGCGACCGGCTGGAAGAGCAGGCACGTGAGGGCGAGCGACTGGGCGCCGAGCTGATGGCCGCGCTGGTCCATTCCCTGACTGAAACGGATCCCGATGGCGGCGGTGCGGCTGAGCCTGCCAGCCTTGCCGAGGACGCTTCCGCCATCACTGCGCCTAAGCTCGCAAACGGAAATGCGCCCGAAACGCCGGAAACCAAAAGTACCTTCGCCCCTTCCAAATCGGGGACGACCGCTCCGGGTCTTGCGCTGAGCGTCGACACCAAGTTCCAAGAGGCCGTGCTGGTCGCGGCCATCGTCAGCACATTCTTCCAAGCTGGCGGTGAGCCTATTGGCAATTTTCGTCTGCAGAAGGCGGTCTATTTCGCTCGCCGCCAGATGGGTGAGCATGTTGGCGAGATGGCCTATCTCAAAAAGGCGGCCGGGCCCTACAACCCATCGATGAAATATTCTGGTGGCATCGCGATCGCCAAACAAAAGAACTGGTTGCGAGAGGCACGCGGCCGCTTTGGATTCGGCCATGTGCCGGGGGCAGATGTTGGCGATGCCAGCGAATGGGTTGACACATACGGCTATGAAACTCCTGCTCGCTGGGTGGCCGAGCACTTTCGCTACAAGAAGAACGAAGAGTGGGAAACACTGGCGACAATCGATTATGCCGTCGAGCACCTGAATACGCTCGGCATTGAGCCCGACGCCGCGCAGATACTCCAATACATCGCCAGCGATCCCGAATGGCGTCCAAAGATCGAAAAATTGGGGCTGACCGAAATGTTAGTCGACGCCGCCATGCTTGAGGCGAAGGCGCTATTCAGCGCCAAAGCCGGGGATTGCTCAGCGTGATCATATCACCTCTGGAACATGCGCTCGACTTTCAGAAGGTCTTCGGGCTGACGCGGCTGGCGACGACGATTGACAAGGCGGAAGCGGCGCTTGAAACCCTCCAACCGGAGACGATCGACTATTGCAAATGCGTCATCGAGATTATCTGCAAGCACATCCTCGCTGAACGCGGCATTCCATATGATGATCTGAAACTGCCCAAGCTGGTCAAGCAGGCGTTGTCGTCTTGCGGCTTCGAAAATGAGGTGATCGCTGGCAACCTTTCGGGGATTGTCGGTGCGCTTGCGGAAATACGCAACCGCACCGGCATTGCCGGGCATGGACAGCACGACAGCCAGGACATGCCTTCGCAAACGGATATCCGGATTTTCGTGTCGATATTTGAAAGCGTCATCAGCCTGCTCTGGCATGCCTTCAGCAAGTTCAATATCGACCTGACCCTGACGAAGCTCCGGTTTGATCTCATCGAGCAACGTCTCGAACTCGCGTCGTTCAACGAAGTCTTGGATGTATCTACCTCGATCACCTACGATCAGGAAGAGGGACGCATCTATATTAACGGCAAAGAAGTGCGGCCCTCAGAGCTGCTATTCATTTTCGACAGGAACTCGTACTCCGAAGAGCTCAAGAAGTTCCAGATTTCCGAGGTCATTGCTGAACCAGATGAGGAGGCATCCGCCACATGACCACGCATCTCACTGCCCGCATCGCCTGGCATGACGACGGATGGAACGGGCGCATCTGCTCGAAGCCAGAACTCAACACCTACTGCGTTGGCCTGAAGTCCTATCCTGGGGACGTGATCCACCGAGAGCGGAACTTGGAGAGGGAAACGGCTTGCGCCGGCCAAGCGGTCTGCAAGCTCAAGGGTGACGACGTGCCACCCTGCATATACAGCATCAATGCCTTTGGGCCCGACGCGATCCGCGGCTATTCCAATCCACCAGACTTCTTCTTCGATGGTGCTGATCGGGAGGAATGGGATATCCCGCCTTCGACCGTGTGCGTCTGGCCGTATGAAGCCATGTATGGCGATGAGGTTTATACTGACGGTCGGCTCGATAACGACAAGCGACGCAGAGGCGCGGACGAATTTTTTGCAGAACTGGACGACGGCGAAAGCCTGATCTTCTACTATGCCAACCACTCCAACCCGTTCACCGACGAAAATGACCCCAAATATGTGATCGTCGGGGTCTCGCGAGTAAAACAGGTCGGCAAACCGCTTTTCTATCCGAACGCCACGGACGACATCAAAAAGCGCTTCGCTCAGGGCATGGTGTGGGCACGCAATGTGACGTCCTACTACCCTGATGAAGGTTTCCGCATTCCCTACCACGCTTATCGCGATCAACCTGGAATTCTCGAGAAGATCCTCGTCACACCTGAGAACCCCGCCACGTGCAAATACGGTGCGCGTCACCTCACCGATGACACGGCCATCGGGATGCTGGAGCAGTTGCTCGATGCCATAGGCCGGCTCAAAGAGATCGGAGACGCCCAGGAAGATTGGGACCTTCGCCAAAAATGGGTACAGGCGCAAATCGGCAAGCTTTGGCAGCGGCGAGGCTTATATCCTGGCCTGCTTACCGTGATGGATCTTCTCGATGCGGAAGTCAGCATCAACAACGCCAAATGGTATTGCGACAGGAGGGAGGAGAAGAAGGCCTACGAGCTTTTCTTTGATGCTCTCGACGGCGGCAAGGATTGCCCCGAGCTCGAACTGACTGGGCTCGTGGCGAAACGCGTCTCACGGTCTTGGCAGTTGCTGGAAGACGATGTGCGTGCATTCCTCAAGTCGATAGCCGTGCGCGTCGACCTCTATCTCGATCAGCTTGAAAGCATTGTTGGTCAGAAGCGTACCGCGCATGGCCTGCCTGACGACCTGAAGGAAATTGTCGAAGACCCCTATCTGCTAAGCGAACTCTTTGTAGGAGATGCGCCCGAAGACATCATCCCATGGAGTACGATCGATCGCGGGGTCTTTCCGTCACCGGAGCTCGGCGGTGATGTACTATGCGACATGCTCCTTGATGATCCTCGCAGGCTTCGTTCGCTGTGTGTGGAACAATTGCGACGCGAACCTAATCAGACCTTCCGTCCGGCGGATATCATTCTGAAGGAAATCAATGCCCGAATGGATCGGATGCCGGAATGGAAGCGGCATAATTTCAGCCTGCGATATTTTGAGGTTGACCGAGATCCGCTCGAAAAAGCCTTGGTACTCAAAAATGAAGATGAGCGCCTATACCTCTATCTGAAGCAGGTATTTCAGGATGAGCGTAGGGTCGAAAAGGCGCTCACAGAGCTTTTCGACCGGCCCGCCATTGCTCTGTCCCGCCCCCTCCCAGATGGGTTTTGGCTGCGAGCTGTTTCTGATGATGAATCGCTCCTCTCGAAGAAGGGTGGTGAGAAATACCAGAAGGCAGTCGCAGCCCAAGCAGAGCAATGTGCTCAAATCTTTAGGTTGCCTCTTTCGGTTGTGTCCGGTCGTGCGGGCACCGGAAAGACAACCATAATCCGCGCTATAGTCAAAGGCATCCGGCAGGTCGAGGGAGTTGGCGCGCCGATCCATGTGATGACGCCGACCGGCAAGGCAACGGACCGTGTACGCGCCGTATTCGAACGTCACAAGATAGCTGGTGTCGACGTGTCGACGATCCACTCCTTCTTGGCTTCAAACGGCTGGCTCAATGACAACCTGACTTTCAAGAGATGGGGTGGAAAACGCTCTGATCTCGAAGGCACGATCGTCATCGACGAAACATCCATGCTTGATCTTGCGCTCGCCGCCACATTCTTCCGATCCATCGAATGGCAAAACGTGAAGCGTCTCATCCTTGTTGGCGATCACAATCAGCTTCCTCCGATCGGCAGGGGGCGCGTCTTCTCGGATATCATCGAATGGCTGCGCGAAGCCGAAACGCATAATCTGGCGGTTCTTGAGACTAATATGCGTCAGATGGAAAATAGGCTCGACGGGAAGGGCCAAGGCATCCTCGACCTAGCAGAACTATTTTTGGTAGATTCGGCGGTGCAAAGCCAACAAACGACGCCTGAGGCAGAGCAGCTCCTTCAGAAGGTGCACCAAGGGGGGAAGATCGACGAAGATCTGGATGTTGTCTATTGGAACGCAGCCGATGACCTCGTGGCTAGCCTAGTGTCAGACCTGGTCTCAGTCCTGCCGCGAGAAGAGGCTGACCCGCCAATTTATAAGTTGTGGCGCAATGAGATCGTCCAGAACAATCCCGAGCGCTTGCAGGTCTTAACCCCTCACCGCGGGGAGCTTCATGGCGTCGAGGCGCTGAATATTGAGCTTCAATCTGTTTTGACAAATGACCTGATAGACCGTGTGGGTGCAGTTGACGGCATCACGTTGAACGACAAGGTCATCCAGATCCAGAACAGAACATCTCGACGGGGACTGTGGGCCTATGATTTCTCTATCGGAAAAGCCCGCCAAGTTGAGCTTTTTAACGGAGAAATCGGGTATGTCGAACCTCACAACTTCGACCGAGCAGACCTAAAGAAGGTGTTTGCGGGCTACAGCAAGAAGCGCCTGAAGCGGTTTCAGGTGAAGTTCGCGAGAAAAGAGAAGATTTGCGTAAACTATGGTCGCGACATTCCCACCGCGACAAAAGGAAGATTCACGTCTGAGAGTGTCGAGAACAATCTTGAGCTCGCCTATGCAATTTCGATCCATAAGTCACAAGGAAGCGAGTTCGAGCAGACATTTGTTGTCCTCCCTGCGTCTCGGCGACCGCTGAGTGCGGAACTTCTCTATACCGCATTAACGCGCGCCCAAGGCCATTGCAGGCTGTACGTGCAAGGTAATCTCTCACCGTTGTTGGACGCGCGGCGCAAAGAGAATGCTCAGAGCGTACTCGTTTCATCATCGCTTTTCGGCCATTTCAGGAACGTTGATGACCGACTGTTGGCTAGAAGCGACTGGTATGAAAGCGGCAAGATCCATGAAGCGCTCAGCGGCGACATGGTGCGGTCAAAATCCGAGGTGATAATCGCGAACCTGCTCAATCAAGCAGGTATCCCATTTACATATGAAGAGCCACTCTATGCTGGAGACGGCAGCTTCTTTCTACCGGATTTCACGCTTCGAGTGGGTGGTGAAAAATACTTCTGGGAACACTGGGGGATGACGTCAGATGAAGAGTATTCGGCACATCGCGATAAAAAGAAGGCTTGGTATGAGACTAATTTCCCAGGGCGCCTGATCGAGACGCTCGAAAGTAGCCAGCTCAGTTCCGACGCAGACAGATTAATTCAGCAAATCAGGCGAAAGTAGGCGCTAGCGCAGGCCACGTCGCACACTACGAACGACGGTTTAATGACAGACAATCTCCATACAATCTCAATCCTTAGCGCAATTCCAATCAGTATCTATGTGCTAGGTTGTTCTTGATGAAATGCGGCATCCTGATCATAGGCTCCCTGTACTGGGACGAAGAAAACGGGCGGACCGACTGGCGCAAAAGGCGGCTGGACATGAGTGCCAGTATCCCGGTGCGAGCACCTATTTATTACGGGCGCAAGTCGACCTCGCGGGGCAACACCTACACGATGACTTTTCGACGCAACGATCCGTCAGGCATGGCGATTCTAGTGCCATGTCAGCGTGAGATTGAGACGATCGATGACTTGAAAGACGAAGTCGAGGCCCTGTGGAAGGCGGAAGCTCCCAACTCCCGATCAGGCGCGATCGGCAGTGCTTGGGGCTGCGTCGGGGCGCTGCTTGGGAGTGATGAATCCAGAGAAGCGCTGGCACAGGCCTGGTATGCCCATTTCCGGACGTTTCGAACTGAGGGACTCTCTGTAGTTGATGCGGATGGCATTCTCGATATCGTCTGGCCGGAAACCGAGAACGGGGCACCAGCAGACATGGATGTCATACTGGCCACTGCCACCAAGCCGATCCCTGTACCGCCTCGGGCGCATTCCGTCGCAGATGCGTGGCTCAGTCAGAGCGGCGGCTATGAGCGCTACTTCCTTGAGAACGTGCGCCATGGCATCCGCACATTTGACGATGGCGAAATCTGGCAGAGAATTGAAGAGCGGGCGCCCCACTGGCTGAACTCCGAGGGCTACGCACTGGCCATCCAGACCTTGCGAGCCGAAGCGGCAGGCCACGAATAGCTGTCCGATGACCAACGGATCACCATTGCCATAGAAGGCGTCGTCTAGTCGCCCTGCAGGAGCCTCTTGAGATTTGATAGAATCTGCGAGCGGGCGTTCTCGACCGACGACCCCACCGAAGAGGCGACCATTTCGACCGCGCGGCCAACTTCGCCGGGTTCGATCGGCTCGTTACCGCGAGTGAGGAAGGGGCCGTCCGTCTCGGTCAGAACACGGTCGATTGGTATTTCGCGCATCACGCGCAATCCGGTCGCGGAAGCGAGCATGCCCTCGTTAACGGAGAAATAGCAGCCGCGATCAACGGCCCTGCACACATCAGCCTTGCTGCCAGTGAACCAATGCAAGACGACGCCCGCCCGATCTGGCGGTAGATGCTCATCGAGCATGTCAAGGACCGGTTTCGTCGCCCTGACGCTATGCAGACTCAAGATCTTGTCGCCTTGCTGAGCGCAGGCTCGAAGAATTCTGCCGAAGACCGACTGCTGCAGTTCGAAAGAGCGATAATGAGCGGGTCCGCGATCAAGCCCGATCTCCCCGACGTAACGCGTCCGCGGCAAGAGCTTCTCGAACAGGTCGAGCTCGAGATGCCGATCGGCGACGAGCTGCGGATGCAGACCGAGCCCAACCCTTACGAAGTCGCTGCCTGCGGACAGTTCGACATTCCTTTCAAACGCCTTCGGGGTCGTCGTGACCGCCAAGGTCGCTACGCGCTTGCGATCGCAGGCCGCAATCGCTCTCGCGAGGTCGGGATAGAGGTCGAGATGCGTATGGAAATCCACGTAGTCAGGCCGCATAGTCACCCGCCCGGCCGTGCCCGAACACCTTTCAGGAGCTCGGCGACTTCAAGGACGCCACGTCGAAACACGTCGGCATAATCCGGTATCTCATCCGGCTTGTCATGGAGCGGACCGGGCTTGTGGACCAGTATCTTCGCGAGATCCGACTTCGCCCTGATCCGCTTGGCCATCAGCTGGAAGGACCGGACGTGCTCCCCTTCGGGCTGGTCGGAGGCCAGGATATGCCCCTTCAGATCCTCAACCGTGTAGAGCGTCTCATCGTCTCCATCGAGACCGACTTCGAGCGAAGCTCTACGGATGAGAGCGGCGGTGCAAAAGTCGGCTACGGAAGCGGCGGGATAGTCCTGCTGCGCCGGAGTAAAACCCGGCCACCTATTTACCCTTCTGT
>NZ_VHLG01000026.1 GCF_006516955.1 Martelella alba | reverse complement strand
GGCAAGATCAGGGAAGACCTCGCGGAACGGCCTTGCCATGGCAATCTGTTCGTCAGTGATTTCAGGATTATCCGGGTCCGACGCGATCATGTGCTGGATTTCAGCTTCTTCCTTGTCAGTCAGAGGCTTATTCGAGGAAAACTTGGTCATCACAGGATCCTTTCCTTTCGGCTGGCCGGGCGCATCGAAATAATCGAAAGCGCTTCCGAAACGAGAGGCCTGAACACAACGGCGATGATCATTTCGCCCTTGAACTCTCCTATCGCCAGGCAGCGCCAAGTTTGGCCGGTGCAACTTTCGAACGATCGAAGAAATCGATATCGAGCTCGGAAAAGTCGAGCCCGTGTTTTTCGATATTGGTCAGACGCTTGGCTTCATCATAGATGATCTGCATGGAATAAATGTATCACATTAAGTCCTTCGGTCAATAATAAATGTGATACAAAAAATAGAGTCAAGCCTTGCCCTGCTATCATCGCGGGATGCAGGCTTGATGATGGAGTCGCCTTTTGTCCGCAGCTGAGGGGGCGTGTGCGGCCCTGGGGCGCCGCAAGTCTGCCTGCAAGGTTGGAAGTGGCGGTGGCGTGAAGGCGGGCCTGACCAGAAGAATATGCCTTCTGGCTGAATTCTTGAATAAAAATATATTTTATAATATAAAATATTCAATATTGACTAAAATCATAACAGGCAAAAATTCAACAAATCTCGACTATTTTGCGATTTCATGCCCAAAATAGGTGCATTTCTGTGATTTCTGATCAAATTTCATGAAATTTATGTCTATTGCTATTTAACAACACAAAATTTTGTGAATACTTCTTGCATACAATGAATTCCGGACGGCTTTCCCTGCAGGAGTATGATGTTGAATCCACCAGAAGATCACGTGAGCGAAGCTGTGCTTGAACTGCGCGATCTATCCATCAGTTTTTCAGGCCCGGCTCTGCCCGATCTGGTCGATCAGGTGTCCTTTTCGGTTCGCGGCGGTGAAATGCTCTGCATTGTCGGCGAAAGCGGTTGTGGCAAGAGCCTGACATCGCTGGCGATCATGGGGCTGCTGTCGGCGCCGCGCATGGTCGGAGAAATCAGGGTTGCGGGGCGGGATCTGCTCAAGGTTAGCGAGCGGGTCCGCGAGGATATTCGCGGCAAAGAGATTGCGATGATCTTTCAGGAGCCGATGACGTCGCTCAATCCATCCTACACCGTTGGCTATCAGATTGGGGAAGCGATCCGGCGTCATCGTCCGGGAAGTCGCGCCGATATTCGGGACGAAGTGATCGACATGCTGCGGCGGGTCGGCGTTCCGGCACCCGAACGGCGTTTTCACGCCTACCCGCACCAGATGTCCGGCGGGCAGCGGCAGCGCATCATGATTGCCATGGCGCTGATCAATAATCCGAAGCTTCTCATTGCTGACGAGCCGACCACAGCGCTCGATGTGACCATTCAGGCGCAGATCCTCGATCTGATGAAGGAAATGCAGCGTGAAACCGGAACCGCCGTGGTGATGATCACCCATGATCTGCGCGTGGTGGCCGAGGTCGCCGATCGGCTTGTCGTAATGTATGCGGGCCGGATCGTCGAAAGCGGCACGACGGCGGCGATCTTCGAGGATCCCATGCATCCCTATACGATCGGTCTGTTCGGCGCGATGCCGACCATGGGCGCACGCGCAGGGCGCCTTGCCACGATCGACGGCAATGTTCCGGCACCTGCTGATTTTCCTGTTGGCTGTCGTTTCGCGCCGCGCTGTCCCTTCGCCTCGGCGCGCTGCTTTGCAGAAAAGCCGCCGATGACGGAACTCGGCAACGGTCATTCAGTCGCCTGTTTTCATGCGCCGATCGAAGAGAGCATGACTGCAATCGCCGAGGAGCTTTCCGCATGACTTCCGAGATCATCCTGCGGGCTGATGGTGTCAGCAAGACCTTTCTCAGCCGCACCAATCTGCTAAAGGCGCCACGGCCCATTCATGCGGTCAGTGCGGTCAATCTGGAGATCCGCCACGGGGAAACCTTTGCCATTGTCGGCGAGAGCGGTTGTGGCAAATCGACATTGTCGCGCTTGCTCTTGGACCTCATCGCCCTGAGCGAAGGGCGGGTGGTATTTGAGGGAGAGGATGTCGCTGCGTTGAAGGGTGGAGCCAAGCGCGCCTTCCGCCGCCAGGCGCAGATGATTTTTCAGGACCCGTTTTCCTCGCTCAACCCGCGCATGACGGTTGCCGATATCATCGGAGAGCCGATCTGGCTCGAGGGGCGTCTCAGCCGCACGGAACGCCGCAACAAAGTGCTTGATCTCATGGCCCGCGTCGGGCTGAGGGCGGACCAGGCTGATCTATATCCGCATGAATTTTCCGGCGGACAGCGTCAGCGTATCGGCATTGCCCGGGCGCTCGCCGGTGATCCGAAGCTTATCATCGGCGATGAGCCGGTTTCCGCACTGGATGTTTCGGTTCAGGCCCAGATCATCAATCTTCTCGAGGATCTGAAGCACGAATTCGGACTGACGATGATCATCGTCGCCCATGATCTCGTTGTCGTGCGGCATATGAGTGATCGCGTCGCGGTCATGTATCTCGGCCAGATCGTCGAGATCGGCCCGGTAGAAGACCTCTATGGTGAGCCGCTTCATCCTTACACGCAGAGCTTGATGGCGGCCGTTCCCGTTTCGTCTCCCGCAGGCCGGCACGCGCGTCAGGCCGCCGAAGGGGATCTGCCAGATGCGGCCAGTGTCCCTTCCGGCTGCAGTTTTCATCCGCGCTGTCCATTCGCGCGGGACCGGTGTCTGACAGAAGCCCCTCATCTTCGCGATGTCGGAAACGGTCACCAGGCCGCATGTCATTTCCATGCCGAAATCCGTCAATCTCGCCCGAAGGCAGCGGCGGAGGCGGCGGTCCCGCCAAAGCTTGAACAGCGCTTGCAGCTCTATCGCGCCCGGCAGGCGCTGAACCCCTCCCGGACTGAAACTGAAACGCAGAAATATCCCATAAAGCAATGAAAGGAACAGCTCGCATGAAATTGTCCGTCAGTGCCCTTGCGCTGCTTGCCACGATGGCAGGCGCGTCGGCCGCTCTCGCCCAGGATATCACCATCGGTTTGCAGGATGATCCCGATCTTCTCGATCCGGACCGCTCGCGCACCTTCGTCGGCAAGGTCGTTTTCCAGTCGATGTGCGATACGCTGGTCGATGTCGATGCCGACCTCAAATACGTGCCCGAGCTTGCGACCCGCTGGGATCTCTCCGATGATCAGAAGGATCTGACCTTCCATCTGCGTGACGGGGTAACCTTTCAGGACGGGACGCCGTTCAATGCCGAGGCCGTCAAGGCGAATTTCGATCGCTCGATGACGCTTGAGGGCAGCCTGCGCAAGGCCGAGCTGATCTCGGTCGACAATGTCGAGGTCATTGATCCTCTGACCGTGACGCTGCATCTCAAGGCCCCTGACAGCACGCTGATGTCGCAGCTGACCGGTCAGCCGGGCATGATGCTGTCGCCGACCGCCTTTGCCAAGGATGACTTTGCCCAGAATCCGGTCTGTGTCGGTCCCTACAAGTTCCAGGAGCGTGTCCAGAACGACAAGATCGTGCTGGAGAAGGATCCGACCTATTACGATGCCGACCATTTCCACTTCGACACGGTGACCTATATGCCCGTGCCGGATGCAACGGTTCGCCTTGCCAATCTGCGCTCTGGTGCTTTCCAGCTGATCGAACGCGTCGCCCCCAGCGATGTCGCTTCGGTCAAGAACGATCCGGAGCTCGGCTTCGCCACCGTTCCGAGCCTTGGCTGGCGCGGTCTTGAAATCAACCTGAACGGCAACAGCCCGATGGCGAAGGATGTGCGGGTGCGTGAGGCCTTCGACTGGGCGATCGACCGCGACGTCATCAACCAGGTTGCCGGCCAGGGGCTGCTGCAGCCCGATTTCCAGCCCTTCTCGCCGCTTCATTTCGCCTATGACGACAGCCGCTCGCATCCGCGCGATGTCGAAAAGGCCAAGGCGCTGCTGAAGGAGGCCGGTTACGAGCATCCGACGGTCGAAATCATCTATGGCAACAATACGCTGATGCAGCAGGTGATGGAGCTGATCCAGGCCATGGCCGGGGAAGCGGGCTTTGACGTGAAGCTCAAGGCCAGCGAGTTTTCCGCATTGCAGGCCGCCCTTGCCGATGGCAATTTCGATATCGGCCAGGCCGGATGGGCCGGGCGCGTCGATCCCGACGGCAATTTCTCCAACTTCGCCCTGTGCGACAGTTCGCTGAACGACACCGGCTATTGCTCGCCGGAGGTTGATGCACTGTTTGCCAAGGCACGTGAGACTTCGGATGAGGCCGAGCGCAAGGAATACTACAAGCAGTTCATGGATATCATGATGCAGGAACGCCCCTACATCTTCCTCTACAACGAACTGTGGGCCTACGCCTACTCGGACAAGCTTGAGGGCTTTGTTCCCTATTCCGATGGCGTCATTCGCCTGAAGGACGTCTCGCTCGCCCAGTAACCGCGATCAGACGCGGCGCTCCGGCACATTCCGGGGCGTCGCCATCGCCGAAGATCTGTCATGCTCAATCTCCTGCTTCGCCGCTTACTCATCGCCATACCGACTCTTTTCATCGTCTCGGTCATCGTGTTTTTGATGCAGAAACTGATGCCGGGCGATCCTGCCCTGATCTTTGCAGGGGAGGAGCGTGATCCGGCCGTGCTCGCGCTTTTGCGTGAACAATATCACCTCAATGATCCTCTCTGGGTTCAGTATGGATACTGGATCAGTGATGTGCTGCACGGAAATCTCGGGCACTCGCTCAGAACCGAAGTTCCGGTCACGACGCTGATCGCCCAGAAACTGCCTGTGACGCTTCAGCTTTCGGCCGCAGCCATGCTGCTGGCCATCCTGCTGGGCATTCCCGCCGGTATTTTTGCCGCCACCCGCAAGGGCACGGGCACCGATTATGTGGTCAATGCCTTCGGGCTTGCCGGCATGTCGATCCCGAATTTCTGGCTCGGCATCATTCTCATTCTTGTTGTCGCCGTGCATCTGAAATGGCTGCCTTCCGGCGGCTTCGTGTCGGTCACGCAGGATCCCGTCAGGTTTCTCAAGCTGATCATCATGCCCGCTTTCGTGTTGTCGACGCCAATTGCCGCCTATCTGATGCGCCACACACGATCAGCGATGATTGAGGCGCTGCGCTCCGACTATATTCGCACTGCCCGGGCCAAGGGGTTGCGCAGGCCCGCCGTCGTGCTCCGGCACGGCTTCCGCAATGCGCTGATGCCGGTGGTCACCATGGTCACGTTGCTGTTCGGCGAGCTGATGGCCGGTGCGGTTCTGACCGAACAGATCTTCACCATTCCAGGCTTTGGCAAATTGATGGTCGATGGCGTTTTTACCCGTGATTATGCTGTGGTTCAGGGTGTCGTGCTGTGCACGGCGATCGCCTTCATCCTGCTCAACCTGTTGGCCGACATGCTCTACATCCTGATCAATCCGAAACTGAGGAAGGGCTGATGAATAGTACTTCTGGCGCCTCCACCGCCGCTGCCTTGCCAGTGACTGGACGACCTTCCGTCAAACGCCGCAATCGCAGCCTTGAGCGCTTCCTGAAGAACAGGGGGGCGGTTGCCGGCATCATCGTCGTGCTGATTTTCGTAGCGCTGGCAATCTTTGCCGGTGTCCTGTCGCCCTATGATCCGGTGAAACCGGACTATCTGGCCGTGCGGCAACCGCCGAGCCTTATTCATCCCTTCGGAACCGATGAACTTGGCCGTGATATCATGACCCGCATCTTCTACGGTGCCCGCGCTTCGCTGATGGCGGGCGTGGTCTCGGTCTGCGTTGCGCTTGCCATTGGCACGCCGCTCGGCCTCATTGCCGGCTATTTCGGTGGCATTCTGGATGCCTGCATCTCGCGCATTGCCGAAGCCGTGCTGGCCATTCCCTCGCTGGTGCTGGCAATCTCGATTGCTGCCTTTCTCGGGCCCTCTCTTACCCATGCCATGATCGCCATAGGCCTTGCCGCCACGCCGATCTTCATCCGCCTCGGGCGTGGACAGGTGCTAGTTACCAAAACGGAAGATTATGTCGAAGGCGCAAGGGCGATCGGTCTGCCGCATCGCTGGATCATGATCCGTTATGTGCTGCCCAATATTTTGCCGCCGATCATCGTGCAGGCGACGATTTCAATTGCAACGGCGATCATCTCCGAGGCCGCCCTGAGCTTTCTCGGCATCGGTCAGCAGCCGCCGAACCCGTCCTGGGGTTCGATGCTGAACACCGCCAAGAACTTTCTCGAACAGGCTCCGTGGATGTCGATTTTTCCAGGTGGAGCGATCTGCCTGATTGTACTCGCTTTCAACCTGCTCGGTGACGGGCTGCGTGACGCGCTTGATCCGCGCGGCTGATTTCTCAAAGAAAGAAGAAACCATGACCAGGACTTTCATCCGTAACGCCACCGTCATCACCATGGATGGCAGGGACCGGATCTTGAAGAATGCAGGTGTGCTTTTTGAAGATGACGTCATTGTCGAAGTCGGCACGGACATTGATCCCGGTTCCGATGCCGATGTGATCGATGGCACGGACCGCATTGTCATGCCGGGCCTGATCAATGGCCATATCCATATGTGGCAGACGGCAGTGCGCGGTTTCGGCGTCAACTGGACCGGCATTGAGCATCATCTGCACATGCAGACCGAATGGGTGCCGGTCTATCAGCCGGACGACATGTTCCAGTCCGAATATGTCGGCGCGCTGTCGCTGATCAATGGTGGTGTCACCACCGTGTTCGAATGGTGTCATGGCAACCGCACGCCGGACCATTCCGACGCGGCGATTGCCGGGCTGGAGCGCGCAGGCATCCGTGCGCTTTTCATTCACGGCACGGTCAAGACGCTGCCGCGAGAGGGGGAGGTGCATTTCTCGCAAGTGCCGCATCCGGCGGAGGAGGCACGCCGGCTGCGGAAGCGCTATCCCTCCGATGGCGGCATGATGAGCCTCGCGCTCGGCATCTTGGGCCCCGACTACTCGCCGGTCGAGGTCTGCGAAAAGGATTTTGCGCTTGCCGCCGAACTCGACCTCTGGTCCAGCGCCCATTATTCCGGTCGCAAGGGCAAGGTCGATGGCGGCTATTTCACCCTTGCTGAAAAGAAGATCCTCGGCAGCCGCCACAACGCGGTTCACGGCAACGCCATGTCCGATGAGGAGATCAAGCTTCTGATCGGAACAGGAAACACGATAACCGCCACGGCAACGACCGAAATTTCCGGCGGCTCCAAAGCGCCGCTCATCAGCCGCGTTCTTGAAGCGGGCGGCCTGCCGGCGATCGGCAATGACAGCGAGACGGCAACGGCCGGCTCCATGCTGGCTGCGATGCGCGAAAGCCTGGCGATCGATCGGCTGTTCCGCAATGTCAAACGTGATGCCGCGGCAAAGACCGATGCACCGGCTGCAACCAATGCCGTCTATCGCGGCATGCCCGTTCCTCCGCGCAAGAGCCACGACACCTATGATGCATTGAAATGGGCGACGATCGGCAATGCCCGCTCCATGGGGCTCGATCACCGGATCGGCTCGCTCGAGCCGGGAAAACAGGCTGATATCGTCATGATCCGCGCCAATGACATCAATCTTGTGCCGGCGATCGATCCCGTTGACGCGGTGGTCGCATTTGCGGATGCTGCAAATGTCGAGACCGTCTTCGTCAATGGCGTCGCCCGCAAGGCCGCAGGCGTGCTGACGGATGCTTCTGCGACGACAGCCGCTGCCGCCCTTCGCGAACGAACGCTGCGGATTCTCGCTGAAAGCGGACGCGCCGCCCTGGCGGAAGAGCGCTTCAGTTAAACATCTTGGCCGATATCGGGGCGGGTCCCGGCCCGTTCCTCTTTCCTTTCCCGGAGCCACACGGCTTCTCTTACAAGGCACAGGCAGCATGGTAGACAACGCGACGGTCACACCCGGCAGAACCATATGGCTTATGGCCGTAACGGCGGGTACGGTCGTTGCGAATAATTACTACAACCAGCCGCTTCTGGGGGAAATGGCCGCCGATCTGTCGGTTTCGGATCAGGCCGCCTCCTGGATAGCCAGCGCCACGCAGATTGGTTACGCGCTCGGTCTCCTTGCGCTTCTGCCATTGGGCGACCGGGTGGACCGGCGGCGGATGATCAGCCTCATGCTGTGCCTTTCGGCTGTCATGATGGTGCTGTTTTCCCTGGCCGGAACCTATGCGCTTGTCGTGCCGCTTGGTTTTCTGATCGGGCTTACCAGTATCGTGCCACAGATCCTGCCGCCGATCGCGAGCCAGATCGTGCCCCCTGAAAGTGCGCCGTCGGCTGTTGGCAAGGTTATGGCCGGGCTGCTGCTCGGCATTGTCTTGTCGCGCTTTGTCGGTGGGTGGCTGGGTGATCTCATCGGCTGGCGGCAGGTCTATCTTGTCGCTGCCGGGATTATGATTGTCCTGATGATCGTGCTTCGTCTCAGCCTGCCGGCCTTTGCCCCGACCTTCAAGGGGTCCTATCTGGATCTGATGGGCAGTCTGAAGACATTGTTTCTGAGACATCCGCTGCTGCGTTCGATCTCTTTTGCCGCAGCCCTGCAATTTGGTGCTTTCAGCCTGTTCTGGACGACGCTTGCCTTTCATCTGAGCGCCATGCCCGGTCACTATTCGGCCCGAATGGCTGGAAGCTTTGCGCTGGTCGGCGCCGTCGGCGTCCTAGGGGCGCTGGCGACAGGGCGGGCCGTCTCCCGTTTCTCCACCCGTCAGGTGCTGGTCTTCAGCGGGGCGCTGATGCTGCTCGCCTTCGTCCTGTTTATGGGCGCGACGCGCTCGCTCGTGCTGATGGTACCGGCGGTGATCCTTCTCGATCTGGGTATGCAGATGAGCCATGTGACCAGCATGTCGACGATTCTTGGCATCGACCGGCAATCGACCAGCCGGCTGAATACCGTCTATATGGTAACGCGTTTTGCCGGCGGGGCGCTTGGCACGGTTGCGGGCGGTTTCGCCTGGCATTATGGCGGCTGGATGGCCGTGACGATGGTCGGAGCGCTGTTCTGCCTGGTTGCGCTGTTGATCAATGCCGGGGCTTCAAGTACGGCTGAAGGGTCGATGACCGATGCGGTCTGATTTGGCAAGGGCGGGGCGCCCGATTGAAAGCGACAGGTTTTGAGCGATGGACAGAAATACATTCGGCTATCCTGCCACGCCCCGCCGTATAGAGCCGGCCGATATTACGACGGATAAGACACAGGTCGTGCTCGACGGTGGTGACCGTCAGCGTGACGAGAAGGGCGATCAGGTTTGTGCCAGCTCTGGCAATGGTGAAGGGGTTACCATTCAGTCTGTCGATCGCGCCTTGTCCATCCTCGAATATATCGCGGCCGCGACCGAGCCATTGAAGCTTCAAGACATTGCGCAGGATCTCAATCTCAAGACGCCGACCTGCTACCATCTGCTCAACTCTTTGGTAAAACGGGGCTTTGTGACGCGAAACGCCCATCCACGGACCTATCATCTCGGGCCGCGGATTGGTGAAATGGCCCGTCAGGGCAGTGCTCATTTCGACATTCGTCGTGCCGCCCTTCCGCATCTGATGGCGTTGCGTGATCAGATCGGCCATACGGTCTGCATGGCCGTCTTTTCTGGAACTGAGCTGACAATCGCCGCCGAGGCCGGCCGTGCCGATGGCGTGTCGCTCAGCAATTATCAAAACCAGTTCGCCGCTGCCGCCCACGCAACAGCGCTTGGCAAGGCCATCCTTGCCTGGCTGCCCGAGCCGGAAATTGCCCGGGTGGTGGCCGATCGCGGGCTGACAGGCTTTACCGATCTCACCATGGTTTCCCTCGGCGATCTGGTTGAAAGCCTGAGGCAGGTTCGCCGTCACGGTTTTGCCGTCGACACAGGAGAATTCCGGCTCAACGTCATCAGTCTTGCTGTCGCCCTGCGTGATCCGGGCGGTGGCGTTATCGGCTCCCTTGGCTGCCTTCTGCCGCGTGACGGTGACGATCTGTCGATGTTGCGTGACATCCGCTCCCAGGTGAGCACTGCGGCCAAGGCCGTCTCCGAGCTGCTCCGTTAGGACATTAACTTTCATTGTCCTTTGCCTAAACAGGACCTTTGCGTCGAACACCGCACAGTCTGAAGACATAGGTGGCAGAAAGGAACCAGGACCTTTGGGGGGAGCCTGTCAGGCAGCCTGAATCACTGCTCGTCGAGGGAATAGATCCGTTCCATTTCGATCAAGCTTGTCCCTTCCGGAGCGAAGGGCAGGGGCTTCTGATAGGTCGAACGAATCATGTCATCCCATGCTTTCACATCGGGATTGACTGCATCGCGCTTGGCCTTTTCGGCTTCTTGAAGTCGTCGCCCTGCTCCATGATCATGAACATGCGGTCGCCCACCAGATAGATTTCCAGAACGCGGATATCATCGGCGCGAATGGAATCCGTCACAGCCAGAGGCGGACCTCCGGGTTTGTGGAATTCTCTGTATTTTTCAATCAGCGCCGGATCGTTGCTCCTGTCATGAAGATGCTGGCGCGGAAGACGAAGGGCTTGCGACGCTGCAGGTAGTCTGACAGGTGGCCGCCGCCGAGCGAGGCAATGACCACAAAGACGAAGGTAACGGCAGTGTGATTGCCGATCATGATGTTGGCATCGGCATTCGACAGCTTTAGGCCGCTGCGGTTTCCCGGATGAATCCTGCGTGCCGCGTGAATTCTACCGCTGGTTCCCGTTAAAACGGGGAGGATTACCGGTGCAAGTCAAACCGCTCTCTGCTCGAAGAGATCCGCAATTCTTTCGTTGAAATGAGCATAACTGAATTCTTCGGCGCGTCGGTGTGCTGCCAGGCTCAGCGCTTCAAGTTTCGCCTTTGATGTTTCAGAGAGCAATGTCCTGCTTGTTGCAACCAGTTCTTCGAGATCGTCGAAAAAGAAGCCGTTAACCTCTTCCTTAATAATTTCCTCTGGTCCCCCAGCGCGAAATACAACCGGAATCGCTCCACCTGACATGGCTTCGACAATGCTGATGCCGAAATGCTCCGCCTTTTGAGGTTCCTTCTCAAGATCGCGGCCCAGCCCTGTCGAATGCCAGTAAATCAGACTGCGGGAATACAGGTCGTCCAGCTCGCGTTTGGAACAATTGACGTGGAAGAAAATCGGGAGGCTCGCAGCAGCTTCCCTCAACGACGCTAGATAATCAATGTCTTCTGCAACCGGAAATGATGAGCCAGCAAAATGCAGTTCTACATCCTCGATGCCACTTTCAACCAATTTGCGAAATGCCTCGATCTGCAGGTCCTGTCGCTTGGAATGACCGCCAATGAAGAAGCGTCCGACGGAGAGAATGACGCGTTTCCTGTCGGTGTCTGGTGCAACCAGAGGGACTGGTGGCGGCACAATCTCGATCGGCATTTCGGTGAAGCCGGCTTGTTGAAGCCGGTTGCTGTAATGGCTTTTGGTGAATGCAGAGTTCACAATCACCTGCTGATAGCTTTTCAGTGTAGCACTCTGGCTAAAGGGAAACTCTCTGATTTCAAACGGGAATTGACAATGATAGAAACACTTTCTTCCTCTTCCTACGATCGGTGGCAAGATGGCGTTGCCCATTGTGAGCATCAAATCCGGATCCGGGTCTCGGGCGAATTCTTCCTGTGTCTTGAAACGCAGCATGCCGATGTCCAGGCCAAAGGCGCAGCCGATTTGCTTAAGGCGCAGATTGGAATATCTATGCGATGTAACGACTTCAACGCGATGCGTTTGGGCGAGTTGCAATGCGGCGCTTAACAGATAGCGCTCTCCTCCCCCCGGCGTGATAGAATATGGAGAATAAACAACCGCAACCGGGCGGTCATCATCTTCTCCAGCAGGCGATGACCAGGCGACAGGCATAAAATTGGTGATAGCGCCATCAAGCTGTTTTGCCTCACGCGAGGTGAGAAATCGTCCCCAACGTGAAACAAATTTGTCGCGGTTCGTGTCTCCCAGTGCCTTGCGGTGCGCTTCTGCCTTCGTGTTGCCGTTGGCGGCGGCCCCTTCGATATGAATGACCCGACTTGCCGGACAATAGGCGACAGGCCTCCCAACCGCACGCAACTTGAAGCACAGATCCGTATCTTCATAATAGGCAGGTTCAAATGCCAGGTCGAAACCTCCCACATCCAAGAAGAGCTTACGATCGATCAGCAAGGCGGCTGCAGAAATATAGTCGACATATCTTGGGGTCAGAAGATCGGCGGTCGGGACAAGCTGGCCTCGACCATATCGCACGGGATAGCCTTTTTCATCGATCGTGCCCCCGGCTTCTTGCACCCGGCCGTCCGGCCACAGAAACATGGGGCCGACTGCACCGAGATTCGGGTTCTCTTCCATCGTCTGCAACAGAGCCACGAGCCACCCATCCTGCGGGAAGGCATCGTTGTTGAGCAACACGATGTGTTTTCCCGTCGCTGACTCTGCTGCAATATTGTTCGCCTCGCCGAAGAAGCGATTGGCGCCGATCGGAATGAAGGAGATGCCTGGGATGGCCTTTGAAAGCCGTTCTACATCGTCTTTGGCAGAACCGTTATCGACGATGACGATTTCATAGGTATGGCCTTCCGTGTGTTGCCAAATCTGCCGGATGCATTCAAGCGTCAGTGCAGAGGCGTTCCAGTTGACGATGAGTATCGAAACCTCTGGATCCGTACTTGTGCACCAGCGTGCTGCGCGCTTCAGCAATTCTGCGGCATTAAAATCTGTTGCCCCGGGAAATTCCGGGCGATATGCCCCGCAAATCACCGTTGCTGGCTCGGTCTGCGCCGCCTCAATGGCTTCTCGTCGCATGATTTTCACAGCTTCAGACCATGATGGCTTGTGAAAATGCTTCGTGATCTGCTCTTCAGCCCTGCGAACAGCTTCTGGCTGCTCGATTGCCTTGATGAAAAGCTCCGCAGCCTCGTCAAGGTTATCGGGGTCAAAGTACCAGACAAGACTACCGGCTTGTTCTTCTATTGGCGGCAGTCTTGATGTCAGACACAGCTTTCCTTGTTGCAGGCTTTCCACCACAGGCAAGCCATACCCCTCATTCGTCGAAGGGAATGCGGTGAAACGGCTTGCCCGCACCAGTGTGCTGATTTGCGCATCAGAAAGCCCTGATAATACAAGCAGCTTACCTGACTGCAGCAAATCCTGAAACAGCGACTGTTCATTGCCAATTCCGATGTCGTCACGCCCCGCAAGCACAAGCTGGGGGAAGTCGCGGTTCTGTTGAAGCAGTTTTCGCCACAGGCGGCAAAGCATGATCTGATTTTTGCGCGGGTCAATTGTTCCAACGCTCAGGACGAAATTCCCCATCTCGAGATCTCGAAAGCGCTCGCCTGACAGGTCGCTCTCAGGATTAGACACGTCTGCCAGCAATCGAGAACCAAAGGGAATGACTTTAATCGTTCCAGTGATGTCGACACCGTTTATGACAGACCATCGCAAGATCTGCTCGCGAACAAATGCAGTCGACACAAATATCCTGTCAGCCGTTTGTAGCGTAACGGTCAGCCATTCGGCGAATCGTGTTGCCTGAGGGACATCGATTTGGTCGATATCTTCAAGCGGAATAATATCGTGCACGAGGACCGAAAACCCGATGCCCTGCGTCGCGAGTTCCTGAAAGAGCGATTTGAACTTGGGGGTCCAGACCAGACCGGTAAAGAAGATATGATCTCCTTTTGTCGGAGAAAGTCCGGGGAATAATTCGGGAACATTCGAGCCGTATTGCCCGTCAAACTTCGAAAAGAGCGACTTGTCCAATTCCTCTCGTGACATGCCGACAATACTAAAATCTGTGCGTCCGTCACGGCAAGGAATAAGATGCGATGTTTCGTCTGACATAGCGGAATTAAGAAGCTCGATCGATACACGACCAACGCCCGTCACGTGTTCATGCACGTTCAGCCAATCGATAGTATCGCCGACATAGAACCATAATTTCGGAGAGAGCTTCATCGGTCGATTCGAGTGGATCTTCTTCGGCTGGCTCGAAAAGAACTTTTTCGGTTCGTAATTTTGTGCAGAAGCAAAAGTCGGGGAATGGAATACTTCGAGTTCTGCCTTGCGATCACGACGATAGGCGCGCCTTTTCTTCGCGTTGAACGGGTGCCTATACAGTGCGCGATATCGAATCGATTTCCCATCAAGCGGATGAGTTTCCAGCGTTGAACTCTTTTGTGTCAGAGCCGAGCTGCTTTTGAGCAGTTTATCGCGCCTACGTTTTCGATAAATCTTACGATCGCGACTAGAAAAAGGGTAATGCAGGAATGACTTCCAACGCAGAAGTCGCGTATTGGGTGTCACTGACGTGATCATTGAATCTGAAACGTCAGAGAGACCTTCGTTGTGGGGGATGACCTCAAATGCGGGGGGGCTTGTCAACTCTCTGGACAGGTCTCTTACCTCACTAGACAGCGAGGCAATTTCTTCGCTTTGATTATAAATCCATTCTACTTGTCGGGAAATCAACTTCGATTGGTCGACTGTCAACTGGCTCAACGACGTGACCTGTTCAGAAACTCTGGCCAGACGATTGCTAAGCTCAGCACGCTGATTACTACAGTCGTCAGCGCTGACACGGATTTGTTCTAATTGTGTATTAAGCGACTCAAGGTCTTGCTTGTTTCGAACAATTTCCTCAGCGAATGCTTTACTTTCTCTCTGGGCAATAATCGCGCTCCATTCACGCGAGACTCTCGCCCCCAACTCACCATACGCTGTTCGAATTTCGGTTAAATCTTGGTCATCGCCGCTAAAAAATGAACTAATAGCTTCAGGAACCTCACCTACGGCGAGAATACCGAGGCCATATTGATGATAAAATTCAAATGTCTTGTACTTTTCGCGCAGCTCACGAAATAGTTTCCAGACGCCAAATCCTCTATCTCGAACGTTTGTATCGTGAAAAATTATTATTCCATTTCGGGATACTTTTGGAAGCCATTCCTCAAAGTCATTCTTGGCATCGTCATAAAAATGACGACCGTCAATATGTAGAATATCAATATATCCATCAGGAAATTTATCAGATGCTTCAGTAAATGTCATTTTCATGAGCGAAGAAAATGAGGAGTAATTCACATTGTAATCTGATACTTTTTGAAAAACCTCATCTCCGTAGAAGCCCGCATGCTCGTCTCCGCGCCAAGTGTCAACTGCATAGGCGAGCGTGCCGAGTCCATGCTTCTTGATCGCTTGGCAAAAACAGAAATAAGAGAACCCATTGTGTGTGCCGAGTTCGACAAACACCTTAGGCCTGAGCGTCGCGATTAGATGAAAGGCAAAGGGTGCGTGACCCAGCCAGCCGGATTCAACTAAATTCTCAGGAAGCATAAAACTGTCTTGGGAAAGAAAATCTCGCATACGCTATTTCTCACAACATTTCATAAATTCAGCCGATTCCTTACTACAGCCTTTGTAAAGTCGCTATCACCTTTAATCCTCGACATGAATTAATATGTGAATAGCTCTGCGAATTGTAGCCACCTGGACGCCTGCCATTCGATCCGCCAGACCGATTCAGTGTTTTGGCAAGTGACCTGCACCCCGTGCGTCCAGAAGTGGCTCGGTTTGTCTGACGCTCTTCTAAGTGTCAAGCGGCGATTTGCGTCTGATTGATCTGATTGTGGCGCCGCATGATGATGCCGAAGACTTCGCGGGCGATGTAGCGCTTGAGGCTGCGAATGGCCTCGAGCTTTGAGTTTCCGGCAGCGATGCGCTTGGCAATATAGGCCCGGGTGCGTGGGTGCAGTCGCAGCCGCCCGATCGCGATTATGTGGATGGCGCTGTTGGCTGAGCGATCACCGCCTCTGTTCAGTCGACGACGGCGCAGAGATAGACGAAGCCGCGCGCCATCGGGAGTGGAGTAAGAAGCGCAACTGCGCTTCTCTTCCCCGAACCGTAAGTGCGCCTTTCAGCGCATACGGCTCTTCATTCAAGCTTGGACCATGGCCATGGCAACGTCATAGCAATGCGACGTGACGGTACTGCGGTTCTCGATTCGGAAGATGTATGGATTTTCCTCTGAACTACGCCATCGGAATAGCGCCGTGGGGCTTGAGACAAGCCTCTTCAGCGCTTTTCCGACAGGATCACCGCGGTCACTGCGACCAAACACGAGCCAGGTTTTCGCCTTGCCCGGTTCTGGGGCCCTGAACCATTTCCGCCCCAACCAATGCGCCATTTTCCAGAATACGACATGGTCGATGCGCCGGAAGATGTGTGCCGTGAAGTCGGTCAACTCTTAGAACGCCGCCCATCCCACCAATTGGCGGTTTAGGCTGGAGATCATGTCGATCGTATTGACACTATGATTGCCGGATAAGGTTTCGGTCAGTCTGCGAACAAACCCTTTGGCCTTTTCCTCGGGTATCGTCGTCACCACGGACATCCGTCCGTGTGCCCCTCGTTTACGAATGATCCGGTGGCCCAAAAAGTCGAAACCGTCATTGACGTGAGTGACATGGTCACCTTCCTACCTCATTTTTAGCTAGGAATCTGTCTAAATTTCGCCGGGCTATTCCACCACGGTTGAGCTAACTTGTTTAGAAATTAGAAAAAACGGGCATTGATTCGAGAATGACTTCTGAGATTTTGCGTCGATTTCACCGATCGACACGTATGCAACGCGATTTTGTACGTACCGAGTTCAATATTGGAAAGATACGTCATCGATCAAAATATCAAAACATTGATAATCTTAATCAAAATCGATGTTCTGCCCACGGCCTCTTCCTCTATCACCAACGCAATCAAGAAACTGAGCGGCACTTTGAGAGGCTGGTGACGGAAACGAAAGGGCTTGTGACCTGGCACCGTCTATTCAATTCAGAAGGGGGCGGCTCCCCTCTGACGGACTTGGAATATGTATCTCCCGCACTGACGATGCCATTTCGTTATCAGGACATGATGGAAAACGGTGGCGTACAGGGAGGATTTGCCGATGTGGCGATTATGCCTGCAGTCCTTGCATCAGAGGCACCTTTTGTCTGGGTCATGGAATATGACGTGGACTTCTCAGGTGACTGGAGCTCGTTCTTTGGCTGTTTCAGCCAGAATCAGTCAGACTTCCTTACAACAATGCTGCGCCCGTACAATCAAAGTCTAGACTGGACGCATTGGCCCAATGCTGTGTGTCCCCAGGGCGTTCATCGAACTATGCTGTTTCGATCATTTAATCCGATCATGCGGATTTCGAAGCGCTTCGCTATGGCCTATCTTGAGGCCTTGCGAACGCAGAGATGGAAAGGACATTACGAGTTTCTTTTGCCTAGTATTGCGGCAAATGGCCCGTTTGGAATGGAAGAGCTTGGTGGAAATGGAAGGCTTTGTCCCCGTGACCGAAAAGGGAAATTCTATACAGCGAGCGACCGACAGGATTTAACAGGCCCGGAAACATTTGTGTGGCGGCCCATCAGGGACGGCTACTATCATGAGACGCCAGACCGTTTCAGTGAGAAAAACCACCTCTATCATCCATGTAAGAGCGGTGTTCCGGATTGGCGTAGCCCAAGTCAACTGGAGCGACCTTCAAAGCTCGATTCTTCACAAGAAAAGCTTAGCCTATCGGTGGTAATGGCTACTTTTAATGGTGAAGCATATCTTCCTCAGCAGCTTGAGAGTTTGATGCGCCAGACACGGCATCCCGACGAGTTAATTATTGGCGATGATGCCTCGACCGATGGTACATGCGAAATAATACGCGACTTTGCGAATCGAGCTCCATTTCCTGTGACGCTCGTCGAACGCAAGGAGCGCCTTGGTTTTGCACAAAACTTCATCGATCTCCTGAAGAGGAGCAAGCAGGATCTTATTTTCTTTTGCGATCAAGATGATGTTTGGCATGATCAAAAGATCGACATCGTTGCAAACGCGGCATCGGTCGAATCCGCACTCGTGTTCTCCCACGATCTCGAAATTTTCAACGATCACGATTCCACGGAGACCATTCGATACAGGTCGTATTTTGATCATTTGAAAAGGCTCGGTCTGAACCAGGAGGTTTGTATTAAGGGCTGCGGCATGGCTGTTCGCCGGGAGCTCCTGGATTTGACCGGATGGGCTCCTGATCAGCACTGTTCACATGATTCATGGTTCGGCTTGATCGCTACCGCATTGGGCAAAAGAGCAACAATTGAAGCTCCGCTGGTGCGACATAGGATACATGATGCCAACACATCAGGGTGGCTCATTTCGGAAGACGAAGTGCGCGAGCGCGTGAGGCCGCAGAGCAAAAGCGCCTTTGATCAAATGCTGGATCTCTACCTTCACACATGGCCGCAAGAGCGTGTTGATACGCTTCAGAGGAGGTTAGTGCCAACGGGACGTGGCGTGAGCGCGGAGCAGACAAGAGAGGCTATTTCCGGTCTTGCTTTCTGGCGGTATGGTACGCGCCTGAGTGAACAACAGGCCGAGCATATGATTGGTCGCTTGTTGATAGAGGACGAATTTGATGCGGAATTCTATCAATCTCAGAGGTTCGGCTTGCCTGATCTGGAAGATCCGATCGGCCACTATCTTGAAACGGGTTGGATGCAAAAGCTGAATCCAAACCAAACATTCATGACCGAATTTTACCTTTATTCTAACCCTGACGTTGCTGAAGCCAATATCAATCCATTTGTTCATTATCTCCGATACGGCGAGCAGGAAGGCCGCTCCGCAATGCCTGCCTCAGAAGAGCAACTTAACGCATTTGTCAGGTTTCGTTCTTATCCGGTCTCAGGTGGTGGGGGTGGAAGGGGCTGCGGCGTTGTCGCCATGGTCAAGAATGAAATAAGTATCATTGAAACATTCATAGCTCATCTCATGTCATTATTCGACCATATCGTCGTCATTGATCATGGGTCGACGGATGGGACGCTGGAATATTTGAATTCAGTTTCTCAACGCGAAGCAAAATTGGCAGTGCGCCATTTCGGAAATTCGGGATATTTGCAAGCCGAAATAATGACTTATACGATTCGTACCGAGCCTCATCTGAAGTCATCGAAATGGCTGTTCTTCCTTGATGCTGACGAATTTCTTCCATTTCAGGGAAAGCGTGAATTAATAGAAGCGCTTGAAACACATGATTGTGATCCTGTCATAGGCATGAATTGGGCGAACTTAATTCCCTCTGTTTACCGGGATGGCAAGTTTGATCCGGAAATTTCTGGCCCATTTTATTGTCCTCCTCATGTCTCAGCTGCCCGCAAAGTTGCAATTCAGCCGGCGCGTATTAATCTGGAGGCAGTATTTGTCGCTCAGGGCAACCACGATTTATGTTCGTGGCGCGGGGGACCTGCTCTTCGTGCAATAACAGCAGATTTTCCTTTGCTGCATCTGCCGATTCGGTCACGTGAGCAGATAGAAATGAAAGCAAAACAAGGATCGACGGCACTTGACTTAAGTAACCTTGAACCGGAACTGGGTAACCATTGGCGTATTATGAATGAGTACCTTCAACATAATAAGGCCTCTGAGGAAATCCTCAATGCGATGATTTACCATTATTCCTTTGGAGACATGGGCCGAACATATAGCAGGAAAGAATTGCTCGAATTAGGGGCTCAGGTGATTGAATTTCCATCGATGAGTGCGATCAGTTTGTAATCCGCCCCGTTTTAGCGGGGTTCAGCGGTAGAATTCAGGCGGCCATTTTCAGTTTCTGAGCGGGTGTTATGCCGCCAATGCCCGTGTTGGGCCGTTCGAGGTTATATGTCCAAAGCCGCTGTGTGGCGACCTCCTGCACCTGCATTATGCGTAAGCGCTCACTTCGATGCACGTTGACGCTGGCGATTTCGACAGATTGCCTTGCGACCTAGCAAGGCATCGTGTTGGATCAGGCGGTGGTTGTTTTCGGGAAGTTGAAGGGCAACAAATCGTTGATGTCGGCGTCGCCGGCGTGCTGCGGGAATTCGGCGAGGGCATGGCGCAACCAGGCCAATGGCTCGACGCCGCAAGCCCGGCAGGTCTACATCAGACTGTAGACGACGGCGCTGGCCCTTGCTCCCTCGACGGTGTTGCTGAACAGCCAATTCTTCCGGCCGGTGGCAAAGATTCTGATATCGCCTTCGAGAAGGTTGTTGTCTATCGCCAGCCGGCCGTCCTCGGTGGAGCGCGTCAGATATTCCCATTGGTTCAGGGTATAGAAGACGGTCTCGCCGAACTTGCTGTCCGGCGAGACCTTCGGGCCGACGGCGTAGCGCCGCTCCCCAATTCTTCTCAAGCTGTGCCGCAATCAGCGTAAGCGCTGTCTCCGCCCCATGGGAGATCAGGTTGACTTGCTGAAGTTCCAGGGAAGGAGCTCATCGATCCTGGAGTTCGGGTGGCCAG
>NZ_VHLG01000025.1 GCF_006516955.1 Martelella alba | reverse complement strand
CACTACAAAGCCACGGGCAAGGGCTGGCAGTCGCGGCTGAATGATGATTTGCGAAAGGCGGCTGGGCTGGGGTAACAGCTGCGCTGCGGGGCCCGGCCCATTGCAAGTCCCTGGTCAGGACAACGCCCGCGCAAGACGCACAAACTACTTAAAGATCCAGTCCGTCATCCTGCTCGCGGTCGCGGTAGACTTTATCGAGCCGTTCCCGGTTGACCTGGATTTCCTGCTGCCGGTCCAAAGCATCAAGCTCCCGCTCTGCCTCAACAACTGCAAGAGCAGCCTCGCGGTTTTTGCCAAAGCTCTGTTCAGCATGCAGGTACTTTTCGGTGAGGTCAAACCGCTCTCGTCTGTCGGGTATGGCATCGGACAGGGCGCTGCTTTCGCCACACCCGATCTCGCGGCGCTGATCCTTGTCGAGCAAGGAGTCAACGGCCTCCACAAAACGTTGCTGTTCTCCTTCAGCTAGATCGTTGCGCCCGGCAAAGACACGAATTTCCGAGACAACCTCATCCTTCCAAAGATTTCGCTCAATACCAACAACTGTAAGAGCAGCCTCACGGTTCTTTCCAAAGCTCTGTTCGGCGTGAAGATATTTCTCGGCAACGTCGAAGCGCTCGCGGTTGTCGGGCATGACTTCCGACAGCGCATCGCTATTGCCGCAGCCCAGTTCTCGCCGCTGTTCCTTGTCGAGTAGTGCATCCACGGACTGGACAAACTGCCTGCGCTCGCCATCATCAAGTTGATCCCGCGCCGCAAGGCTCTTGACCTCAGCGATCAGGCCCGCACGGTATTCCTCCGCCGTCGCGGCCCGGTTCTCGACACCCTGTTCCATATCAGTACCCCTTGTCCGCACGATTGTATCCACCGGCACTTCAATCTCACTCTCGATGCCCATTGCCTCGGCAATGCCCCGCTTGGCGGCAAAGGCTTCGAGATAATCCAGCGCCGTCTCCTTGACGCCCGAGCGCGACAACCGTTCCTGCACGCCTTTCCACGTCAGTTCCGGCCCCGTTACAAGCGACCAGCTGTTGCGGTGTGTAACCGTTCCGTCCGGAAGCCGGACAGGCTCGGCCGCAACATGCTGCAGGCTGATCTTCGCGCCGATCTCGGGCGCTTCGGCCTCCATCACCCGTTTGAGATCCACACCCCAGAGCGTGCGCTGCTCGCCCTTTCGATCCTCAAGCGTCACAAAATAGCTGTCGCGATTGGCCGTTTCATGGTCATAAGGCGCGACCCCATGCGCGACCAGGCGGCCGCCATGGCTGAAGGCCTCTTCCGAGGCATAAAGCTGAACGCTGTCGCGGTGGCGGGTCATAGCGACATAGGTCAGATGCCGGTCCATCGAGGCCGAGGCCATGACAAAGGCCCGGTCCACCGTCGCTCCCTGGTTCTTGTGAATGGTCGTCGCATAGCCGTGGTCTATGGCCTGATAGTCGCCCATCGGAACCCGGACCGCTTCACCGTCGCGGCCGTCAAGCTGGACGACAATGGCGGCGCCGGCGCCGGCCTCGTCCACCTCAATCTCTGTCACCGTCCCCAGCATGCCGTTCTTCACGCCGAGATCGCGATTGTTCTCAAGGAAGACAAGGCGGTCACCGGCCGCAAATTGCCGCTCGCCATCCTGGGTGCGGAACGTTGCTTCTCCGGCATCATCGCCCATGATCGGCATCTGCCCCAGCTCACCCCGCTCCTGCAATGCGGATCGGATCGCATCATTCAGCGCCCGCACATCGCTGCGGCGATGCGCCATCGCAAGGCGGGTTCCATCCGGCCGTTCTGCGCAATCGGCAAGATAATTGCGAACCAGGACCTGGCGCGCATCTTCGTCGGTTTCCGTGATCGCGACGGAACCTTGTTCGCGATAGGCGTCCAGTCCTTCCCTTGTCCGGTGCGTGGCAAAGGCAATGGACGCGTCCCGCTGCCAGTCCTCGCGCTGACGGCGGATCTCCGACAGTTCCGCATGGCCCACCGTCTCGGCAATCGCCCGGAATGGTGCACCGGCGCCGATCGCCTGCAGCTGCTCATGATCGCCAACCAGAACGACCTTCGCACCGCGTTCTTCGACCTCGTTGATGAAACGGGCCAGCTGCTGGCTGCCAACCATGCCGGCCTCGTCAATCACAAACACATCGCCACGGCCGAGAAGGCGCTTGTCGTTCTTCCAGCTCATACCCCACGAGGCAAGCGTCCGGCTTGCAATGCCTGAACTTTCTTCCAGCCCCTCGGCCGCCTTGCCCGAAAGGGCAGCACCATGAACGCGGTAGCCTTCCGCCTCCCAGGCCTCCCGCGCCGCTGCCAGCATCGTTGACTTTCCAGCCCCGGCAAAACCGACAACGACAGAAATTCGTTCCGCCCCGGTGATGTGGGCAATCGCCCCGCGCTGTTCGTCAGAAAGCCCCGCCGTCAGATCACCGCTGCTGCGCTGAATGGCGACATCCTGCCGCGCGATGGCGTTCTCAACGTGCCGCTGATCGACACCGTGATCTTCCGCTTCATCCATCCGCACCGCCGCTTCCGCCATGCCGAACTCGATTTCAACCATTTCACGCGTTGAATAGCGGGCGGCGCTGATCTCCCCTGTCTTTTGATCAACCTGCTCGGCCTGCAACTCAACCAGCGCTTTCGAGGCCATCACCTCGGCAAAGGCGTTCTGGAAGTCCTGAACATCGTCATTGATATAGCGATGCAGGGTCCGTGCGATATCGCAACGGTCAAACACGCTTTTTTCCGCCGTGATGACGGAAAGCAGCTGTTCCGGCTTTTCCCGGATCAGATCGGCATTGTAGGCGGCATCGTCCGGGGTAAGCCGCAACCGCGAAACCGCCTTGCCCTGCCGCTCCATCTGCGTGGCGTGAACACCGACATGCACGGTCGGGATGATCTCAAGTCCGCGCGCGCTGTGGGAGCGCTGGTCAACGCGGATATCGAGACCGGCGGTGGCCAGTTGTGCATTGGCGATATCCTCCCAGGTCTGGCGCAGATCCTTCAGCTGCATGTCGGTGGTTGGCAGGTCCTGTTCCAGCAGCCATTTGTTCTCCCGTTCCAGATGGGTCTTGTCGCCGAGGCCAGCCTGTGTGACCTGCCGCGTGGTCATCAGAAGATGGGCGTGGTGGTTGCGCACGTCGCCTGCTTCATGCGGTTCATGGATGGCAAAATCCACCGCTGCACCGTAACGGTCTGCAAGTTCGCCCGCCATCAACCGCACGGCCTCAAGCCGCTGCCCCCGATCCAGCTCATGCGGCAGGGCGACGACGAATTCGCGGGCGACGCGGGCGTCCTTGCGCTTCTCACAATGCTCGGCGGCATTCCACAGGGCAGAGCGGTCACGGGCCCAGGCGGCATCGACACCATCGGGCAGCAAGATCTCGGCATGGGCGACCCCCTGCTTGCGGGTGTAGTCATGGGTGATGCCATCGCGGGTGTTGGTGAGGCAGACACCGGCGCGATAGGCGATCGCCGCGACGGCACTGCGACCAGACGACCGCGAGACCGGCTTCATGCTGAAATGGTAGATCGCCACGTCCCGTGCCCCGATGCCGTCTCATCATGCTCCGATCCCGAAAGGAGGATCGGCGCGCTGAGTTGCGCAGCAACTCGTAAGTGCGCCCTTCGCGGTTCTGAAGCTCCCGCTTCAGACCACATCGGTGTGGCGACTGCAGCGCGCGTCGGACAGGAAAGGCAATGAAACGAACTTGTCCGGCAAAGGCAGGGAAAATGGAAATATAACAATGTGATAGATAGGTTATTCTTGAGCTTCACGACGCGCCGGCTAGTCTCCGGCCTCATCAGACAGGAGACCATCCATGGCGCAGAAATCGATCGAGCAAAGGCTCGCTGAACTCGAACAGCAGAAGAAGACCCTCAAGGCCAGACTGGGCAAGCAGGAACGCAGCCGAGACACCCGCCGCAAGGTGCTGCTCGGCGCGTTTCTGCTCCATCGTCTCGAACACAAGGCCGATCAGCAGTTCGTCGGAAAGGTACGGGAATGGATCACAGCCGAACTGCCGGAATTCCTCACCCGCGACGGTGACAAAGAATTGTTCGATGAAATTCTCAACCCCAATTCGAAGGCCAGGCCGGAACCTGAAATTTGACCAGAAACGAAATGCTTGAAGTCATGGCCCGGCTTGATGAAAAGGCCAGCGATCTGTATCACGCCGGTGCTGATGATTTTGGACTGTTCATCAACATGTCCGACGTGATGCCGGATTTCAAAACCCTTCTCGGCAAATCGCTTCGATCGTCCTTCGAAGCAGAGATCAT
The DNA here is from genome assembly GCF_006516955.1 of Martelella alba. Classification (GTDB taxonomy): domain Bacteria; phylum Pseudomonadota; class Alphaproteobacteria; order Rhizobiales; family Rhizobiaceae; genus Martelella; species Martelella alba. The sequence goes on along the minus strand of NZ_VHLG01000025.1, from coordinate 23,294 downwards.
GAATTTTCCGGTGCTCCATCGCTATGCACTCGTTTTGTCAAACATGGCGAAGGGATTGGCAGACGGGTCAATCGACGTTCCGAAATAGCCATTCAAAGCCCGCCTTTCCCACAGGCTCCGGCTTCTCTACAGCGCGTTGGGAAGCGCGTTCAGCCTCCGCCTGCTCTGCCCCTTCGGGGTGGAAAAAACGCCGCAGACGCCGCAGCAAAAAGGCCGCTCACGCGGCCATCGAAAATTCAAACGATGATTGCCTGTCGCAATCACGCGGGCGGGAAAAGCCGGTCCAGAAGCGCCAGAAAGGCAACGCCCGCGACCATCAGGCTCCCAAGCTTGATCGTCATCTTCTGACCAAGAGCCTCGATCTTGCTTTCCAGCTTTTCAATATCGTGTTTCGTTGCGATATTCTCGCCAACGCCCTCGGCAAAGGTCGAGACAAGCTCTTGCGCCTGCTTGTCATCAAACCCGGCCTCTTTCAGCCGGTTCGCTGCCTTCAATGTGTCAAATGCCAAAACCGCCACTCCGGTTCTCCTTCCTGTCCTGTATACTGCATTTTGCATGGCCTTCACAGTGCGATTACAGCCTGCCGCTGAAGCGGCAGGCAGCACTGTTGCGATCAGCGCTCGTGTTCCAGCATGATCGTCAGAACGCGAACGGTCTTCTTCCTGTCGGCCGGGTCTTCCGAGGCGTGCAGCATGTCCGGTGCATAGTAGTCGATCTTCCAGCAGACTTTATGGCCGTCATGATCAAACGCGCCGTAGTCACGTTCGCCATAGGGGTCGTTGTCCTGCGTGAAATCGTCATAGGCCACGACCTTCTCGCGGATGGCCGATTGCGTGTCGGCGTCCAGTGCCGAAATTCCGAGCGTCTGGACAACGCGGCCTATGCAGAAGAACTGCCGCAAAGTGTCATTCAGCTTTGCGATCTGGGCGGTTCTGCTCGTTTCTGTCGTGAACATATTCGTCTCTCCTTCTTTGTCGGGCCGGGATTGGAGCCCTGCTCCAAACCCTGCCCGTCGGCGAGACGGGAAGGTGAATTTCCAAATGTGCCAAAGGCAGGCGCGGACCCGCGCGCAGCTGCACGAAACGCTATTGGGGCGTGAAGGAAGCGAGCACGGGGAGCACCCACCATTTGGAAAGAGGAAGGGAACGGTCCTCAGATCAACGAGACAATGTGCGCCGCCAGGGCGGTGCTCGGCATTGGATCAGCAATGCGCCACACTCCGCCGACCGCTTCGCGCCCCGAATTCGGTCCTTAGGCGGCTGTCGGTCCTATCTGCAAAGCTGCCATTTCTTGCACTTTGATCGAGTGCCCGCGCAAGGCGGATTCCGGACCTTCGCTGGAGCGGCAATCGGATCATCCAGCCAGGATGGAAGCGGACATTCAGAGCGGCCCCAGATCGAAGGCTGTTCGGCAGCGACTCATAAGGAAACCGAGCCCAAAGCGACCGTCGCGCTGAGGCCATTAATGCCGCTGGAACTTCAAGGTGCTGAGGCGCCAGCCTTCCCGCGCGCGTCCGCACTCGGCGAGCACCCGAAAGTGCGCAGAAACGCCTGCGAAAACGCGCTTTGCGACTGGTACCCGACTGCATGGGCAACGTCGGCGACAATGGCTTCACCCTGAAGCAAACGTCTACGTGCGAGGGTCATGCGCCAGGAGCGTAAATAAGAAAGAGGTGGCTGGCCGATGCGACGACTGAATTCTGCCGAGAAAGCGGCCCGTGACATTCCAGCGACAGCCGCAATATCGGCCACAGTCCAGACGCGTGCGACATCTGCATGAAGGGCTTGCAGGGCCTTGCCGATCCGAGGGTCGGACAACGCACCGAACCATCCGCATTGTGCAGGTCCGGCCTGCTCCGCATGCGCGCGAAATGTCTCGACCAGCAGAAGGTCTGCCAAGCGTGCACTCACGATCGTGGAGCCGATAGCACCTCGTTCGATCTCCTGCGAGATGAAGAACAGGATGGTCGATATGGCATTGGCCCCTGCCATGTGGCACTGAACAGGGATGAAGTCCGGCAACATCTCCAGCAGGAAATCGGCGTTCGGCCCTGAAAAGGTGACTGTTCCACCAATCGAAACCACCTCATCCCCGCCGATGCGGACGAAGTCGCGACGGGGATCTTCAAAGAGGTGCCGACCGTCCTCCGGCGGCAGCATTGGGTCGCTGGAAACGGCATAGTCCGTGCTCCCGATCAGGCAGACATCCCCGGCCTGCATCAGCTGCGGCGCGCGTCCCTCAGTCTGCATCCAGCACGTCCCTCGCAGCATGGCCACGAATTTCAACCGGTCCATTGCAGGGAACGACAGCGCCCAATCCCCTGCAGCCTCCAGGCGGGTCTGTCGCATCACGCGGGCGCCGAGCACTTCAAGCACGTCGGAGAGTGGGTCTGGCTGAGATGTAGACGATTGCGACAAATTGATGGACTTCTTAGTATCGATCATCTTGCGTTGGTAACATATATCCGTGGCAAGCGAAACAGACCGAAAGGGTCGCAGCTCATGACACTCGAAGGTAAAGTCGTCGCCATTACCGGCGCAAGCAGCGGAATTGGACGTGCCACAGCAACACTGCTGGCGGCCCAAGGCGCAACGATGGTTCTGGGTGCCCGACGCGAACCGATCCTTGAACAGCTTGTCGCAGAGATCGCCGCCGAGGGCGGCAAAGCGGCGCACAAGGCGACGGATGTGCGCCGCCGCGCCGACCTTGAAGGACTTGTTGAAACCGCGGTTCAGCGGTTCGGCAGGCTCGATGCCATCATCAACAATGCCGGAATTGGACCGATCTCGCGCTTCGACGCGCTGCGCGTTGAGGAGTGGGACGCGATGATCGATGTGAACTTTCGCGGCACGCTCTACGGAATTGCGGCCGCTCTTCCGGTCTTCACCCGCCAGGATTGCGGGCATGTCATCAACGTCGTTTCGACGGCGGGACTGAAGATCCTGCCGACGATGGGCGTCTATGCCGCGACCAAGAATGCAGTGCGAACGGCGACCGAGGCGCTCAGGCAGGAGGCGGGACCGAACCTGCGGGTGACCGAGGTGTCTCCGGGCATGGTTTCGACCAACTTCACGCAAACTATCACGGATCCTTCTGTCAGAGAGATGATCGACGGTCGGATGGGCGATATCGGAATAGCCCCGGAGGCGATCGCCCGAGCAATCCTCTATGCTCTCGAACAGCCGGCTGATGTCGAAGTTGGTAGTATTGTGGTCCGGCCAACCACACAGGGATAACGGGTGCGACAAACCGCCGGAATGTTTGCACTGTCAGCCTCGGATCTTTGGAAATGCGGCTCCGAGGCCCGAACGCCCGCTTCGGGCCGTCAGCGCCCCGCAGATCTGGCTCGCCTGGGCGAGGAGCCTGCCGCGGCGGCGCATGACCACATCGAGCCCTTGGGCGCCCCTGATACAAACAGCGATGCTGCAGGTGCGATTGCCGGCTCCCGGATAATCAACACGGAACCTTGGTCGGGCCGGACGGCGCCAACCGAATGCTGCTACACCTTCACGTCGGTGTCGCGTCGGGTCGGGACGCCGAAGACTTTCCGGTAATCCCGGCTGAACCGGGACGGGCTGGCGTAACCAACCTGGAAGGCCGACTGCTCAGCGGTCGCCTTTTCGGACAACATCAACTTGTGCGCTTCGAGAAGGCGAAGTCGTTTCTGGCACTCCAGCGGCCTCATCAGGGGCAGCGCCTTGAACTTGTGATGAAAGGCAGAGGTGCTCAAGCCGGCCAGATTACCGGCACGGAGCGCGGTCGTTACTTTTGAGTCGCGACTTTGTCCACCCTGCGCGGCAGCTGGGTCGCGGCGAGAAAGGTGAGACCGTGAAAACCACAAAGCAGCATAAATGCCCATGCATAGGCAATGGAAGCCGCGTGACCCGTAGCCTGTGATCCCAATTTCCATGCCAGAAAGGACGCGCAAAGCGTCGTCACTGTCGGTCCGCCAAGCCGCTGAACGATATTGAGTGAGGTCGTCGCCATCGGCAGGTCCTGCTTGCGGACAGACGCATAGGCCGCGGCCATGGCCGACAAGCCGACGGCGCTCATGCCCATCCCCCTCAAGAAAAGCGCCGGGACGAGCACGAAGAGGTTGAGACCTTCAAGGGCGAGATAGAGAAAGGCCGTCGTGGCGATAAAGGTCAGAAAGGCGCCTCCCGCCGAGACAAAGCGCGTTCCGAACTTGTCCGTCAGCGTCCCCATCAGGGGGTAGGTCACCGTCATCCCGAGGCCCAGGGGCGCCAGCATCCAGCCCATTTCGGTGGGCGCACGGCAGCAGGCGCCGATCAAGAAGGCCGGGATGAGCATCTGGCCCGCGAACTGGACGCCGTTCGACAGGAACTGGGTGGTGGCACTGATCGCGAACACTTTCCCTTTGAACAGACGCAGGTCGACCAGCGCCGCGTCGCCTTTTCGCCGAGCGGTCCAGAGGAAACCAGCCATCATCATGATGCCGACCGCAAAAGAGATGCGGCCCGTGATCTCTCCGATCTTGTCCGAACCAAAGAGGAATAGGGCCAGTCCGGGCGACAGCAACGCGAGGCCGACCCAATCCAGCTTCTTGTGCGTCGTCTCCTCGCGGTCGTTCGGCAAAAACAGGACGGCAAGCAGAAAGGCCAGTGCCCCAACCGGCAGGTTGACGAAGAACAGCCAGCGCCAGGAAGCATATTGCAGGATGGTACCGGCGACGACTGGTCCGAGAACCGGTGCCAACAAGACTGGCAGCACCATGTAGCCAGCGACGCGGACCATGTGCCTGCCGGCGGCTCTGGCAATCATCATCTGCGCCATGGGGGCGAGCAGGCCGCCGGTGATGCCCTGCAGGACACGAAAGGCGATTAAGGAATTCGCAGACCAGGCAAGGCCGCACAGCGCCGAGGTGAGCGCAAAACCTGCAAAGCACCAGAGATAGAGCGCCTTCGCACCGACGCGGCCGACCAACCAGCCGTTCAGCGGCAGGACGAGGGTAAGCGCCAGCAGATAGCCGCTCGTGACCCACTGGATTGTCGAAAGCGTAGTATGCAGCTCGCTTGCCAGGTTCGACAGCGAAACGTTGACGATCGTCGCGTCGAGTTGTGCGAGCAAGCCGCCGAACAGCGCGACCGCAGCAATCTTCCAGACGGAGGGATCGAGCTGGTCGTCTTGGGCAGCTTCTGCCGACGCGTCGATCTTAGCGGACATGTCCTTTTTCGCGTCGTCAGGCATCCGTCGACGCGTTTCCGCCATGGAGGCGACCGAAATGCCGGGCGCTGAAAATGCCAATAAGCAAGATGCCCAGGCCTGTGGCAATGACCTGATCCGGGGCATGAAAATCGAAAGCGCCGACGCAGGCGATGAGAAGATAGGCGATGACGAAGTTCGCAAATCCCCAAAGGACGTTCACCGTAGAGGAGGAAAGGCCGACGCCCGTCGGCTTGGCGAACGGGCTCTGAAAGGCCCGCCCCGTCATGCCGCTGACGAAATGCGGAACGGCATTGGCAAGAAATGCGCCGCCGAACAAATAGGATAGGTCGTGAAGCCAGTTCATGGTCGGGCGGCCCTTTCCAGAAGCTCGATGATCTCTTGTGTTGTGCCGTTTTCGCCGATCTGGGGGAAAACGCGCGTCCCGCTCCAGGCGTGGGCGTCTTCCTCCATGTCCGTCATGGCATCGGTCGCCAGTGTTACATTGAAGCCCAGCTCATAAGCCTGGCGCGCCGTGACTTCGACGCCGTTGCTGGTGGCAACGCCAACGATTACGACCTGTGTTACGCCAGCCGACTTCAGAAGTTCTTCTAGACCGGTGTGTGTGAAAGCACCCGGTGTGCGCTTCGTCACAGCACGGTCCTGCGGCTGCCGGTTTAGCTCGGGAACGAGATCGGCCCAGTCGGGGGGAAGCTCTTGCGGGCTCCAGAACCGTTCGGTCCGGCCGGCCGCACTGCCAGCGACGTTGACCAGCACGACGGGCAGGTCGTGCGCACGAAATGCGGTCGCCAGCGCTGCGGCACGCTGTACCACGCCCTCCATCAAATGAGCGGATGGAAGCGCAACAATGCCCTTCTGCAGATCGATCACGATGAGCGCGGTGTTTGCGCCGAGGGTGGTGACAGCCACGGTGTTTTCCTTCTGACGATCGGTGGTGGAGGGCGCTGGCTTCCGGGCTTGTTCGAATTGCCCGCACCAGCGCGACACCGTGTGGTCTATCCGGACTCACCCAAACGTTTGATCAGGGCGGCCGCCTCCATGAGCGCCTCCTGTTCCTTGGGATCGAGCCTTGTCATCGCTTCCATCAGCCATTTCTGCTTGGCGGCTCCCCGCTTGCGCCGCGCCTCGATGCCGTCCGCTGTCAAAGCGAACAAGACCTGCCGGCCATCGCTCGGATGTCGATGACGTTCGACAAAACCCTCGCGCTCCAGTTCGGCAAGTGTTGCACCCATGGATTGCGGCTTCACCGCCTCTGCCCGGGCAAGATCGGCCGTTGTCATCGGCCCCGACTTTTCCAGCCGGGCGAGCGCCGCGGTCTGTGACCATGACAGACCGTCAGGATTGGTTTCGGCGCGCAGGCGGCGCAGCAGGAGGCCAACCGCCAGCGAAAGCTCGGTCACAGTGGTTTCTAGGGGCGGTGCGGTGTCGGAAGGTGTACTCATGAGGCTAGATATAAACATAACAGGAAAACTTGCAAGTCTAACTTCTTACTTTCTTAAACTTGATTGTCTGTCCAAGTTGTCCGGACGAGGACGAAGGACCGGAAGGTGCGCGTTTCAGCCGGGCCACCTCTGAAAATGCTACGACCGGTATGAATGTCAGCAGTGACAGGTCACACTGCAGCATCCGAGACGATGGCCGGACGGCAGGATTGGACCTTCAGCGTTAACTGAGACATGTCTGGTCAAGGTCAGGAAAGCCCCGCATTGCCAACCTTGGCATACCAAGCCGTGCTGCACGATGCCCTGAATGACCGGTTCGGCGCAGCCGCACCGCAGCGTTCACCCTTCTGGCGAAGGTCCGCAATGGGCCGTCTCTGCCGGGCAAGTCCGCTCACCTGTACATCCAGCACACCGCAGCGCCGCAGGTCTGCGACGAGCCCCAAACTCCCGCGAAGAACTTCCGCTCATTGCGGCCTACCTCATGTCCCCCGGATCGACGTAGTTTGCCCTTGTGCGGGCGATATCGTCCCGATTGATGCTCGCCCAGACCACGAGGGCCCGCAGCGGTTCTATGAGGGAGCACCCGCGTTCTGTCAGCTCGTATTCCACATGTGGCGGGACGGTGGGATAGGCACGGCGCTCAACGAGCCCGTCCTTCTGCAATCCGCGCAAGGTCCGCGTCAGCATCCTGTGCGATATGCCATCGATCGATCTGAGGAGCGCATTGAACCGCACGGGACCCTCGGTCAGGCCACCGATCACGAGGATCGTCCACTTGTTTCCTATCCGTTCGAGAATCTCTGCATTCGACAGACATCTCGCCTGCCCGTGTTCGCCGAGGTCCAAGAGAACTTGGGGCTTTCTTCCGACATTTGGCATAGGCGGCAATCCTTCCAATACGCACACGACTGTTCGTCATGACCACTCGGGACCATTCTTGCGCCAAGCATTACGAGATAACTATGTTCGTCAAGAACAATGAGTGCGTACCCGATGAGGCTGGTTCAGCCCCTTCGCAGGACGACGTCCACGGAAAGGATAGCCAGTGAAAATCGCTAGAATAGAAAGTTTCGGTAAGCCTCAAGGACTAGCCATTGCAAATGTCGACAACCCGTGCCCCGAGCCAGGGCAGGCCGTGATTGACGTTGAGGCGATCGGCGTGGGATCGCAGGACGCAATGATCCGCAGTGGCGCGCTGGCCGAATTCGGATATCGGGAGGGATTTGTTCCCGGGAGCGACGTCGTCGGGACGGTTTCGCAACTCGGCAGCGACGTTGAAGAAACCTGGCTTGGCCGAAGGGTTTGGGCCTTTGTTGGTCAAGGCGGATATGCCGAAAAGGTCTCCGCGCCGGTCCAGACGATGGTTCCCATTCCAGACGGGGTTTCCGCGCAGGATGCCGTGGCGGTCGGCGCCTCGGGGGTGGTTGCCCATTTCGGTCTGGCGCGTGGCGGCCTTGCAGCCGGACACAGCCTGATGATCAGAGGGGCCGGAGGGCCGATCGGGGTCATGGCAGTGCAACTGGCGCAGCTTGCCGGCGCCGCCGAGATCGCAGTCACGGCCTCGTCACCCGAGCGCAGCAAGCGCCTGATGGATCTCGGCGCAACGTCAGCGCTTGATCGAAGCGGCAGGGGCTACGGCAGCAGCGAGAATGCCTATGATGTCATTCTGGATGTCGCGGGCGGCCCCGATACCGGCACGTTCTTCTCACGGCTCGCGCCCAACGGCCGTATGGTGCTGGTTGGCGCCGTCGCCGGGATGCCGCCGGAAACCTTCGCGGCTCCCATGTTGAGCTCTTTTCAGCGTTCGCTCAGCTTTTCCACCTTGAGCGCAAATCCAACCACGGTCCCGGATGCCGACCGTCAACGTGTCGCGGACGGTCTTTTCCATGCCGTAGTTCACGGCCAGATACGCGCTGTTATTGCGGAAACCCTCGAACTGGAAGCAGTGGTCGAAGCGCATCGGCGTTTGGACAAGGGCGGACTGTTCGGCAAGATGGTCCTCATTCCCTGACAAGGGACGCTCGCGGGGCACATCGAGTCCCGTATCAGAGCCAGAGAATTCGTCCGCACCTGCGCACTACGAACGGCGGCTTCGTCCGCACTGCTGACCTTCACCCACGAAAAATGCCGCGCGATGCACGAATGTCCGCTTCGGTGACGCTGTGGTGCCGCATCGACGGTCGCTTAGAACGGCACGACTGGGCCGACAGCGACTATACGCCTCTCAAGTCCAAACGTCCTCTTCGCTATTTGGTGAGACCAAACCTGCCACTCGCCTTTCGGCCTCCCTTCCCGTCAGTCAGCAAAGCGCCCCCGCATTTCGGTCGTTCCGTGGTTCGCTACTAGGCACCAAAACCGGACACTCAGCAAATGCTGGCCCAATGACCAACACGTGGGACGACGGACAGATGTGCCCTGAGATCAGACCGCGCACTCATTTTGCACTCCGCCATCCTCTGATTTCAATAAATCCCTAGCTCGCCACGAAAGCTACTCGATCACGATGGCCCAACTACTCGAGCTTCAAGGCTTTGCGCAAATCCGCCGCCGAATTCGAAACCTACATTGTTAACAACGCCAGCATGATCCCGAACTATGCGGAACGGCGGCGTTATGGTGAACGTGTATCAACCGGTTTCGTCGAAAGCACCGTGAACACCGTCGTTGGCAAGCGCTTCAGCAAACGTCAGCAGATGCGATGGTCCAAACGGGGCGCTCATCTGATGCGTCAGACCCGCCCCCGAACGCTCGATGGAACGTTGCGCGCGAAATTCGAGCACTGGTATCCAAGTATGAAGCCCGGCAAAGAAAACAGAATGACAGCTTAGTTGCCCCACACTTTGCGGTGCTCTCTGGTTCTAGAGCGCCGCGCGAAAATTGCTGGCAAGCGCTCCGTCAGGGGGGGGCAGCACAGCGGCCGCCTGTCTCAGTGAATTTCCAGATCTGCGGCAAAGCTGATGCCGACGGAGCGGATTGTCTTCATCGGCAGATCGATATCGACCGATGCCGCCTTCTGTTTCAGTCGCTGGATGATGGCGTCGATACCGCGCGCTTCTGGACGGTCTTCAAATCCGAAAGCCTCTGACAGGGCAGTACGGCTGACCGGCTGTCCGCCAGCCTCTGCCAGAAGGATCAGAAGCTGCATTTCCCGCCCGGTCAGATCGATCTTCCGGTCGGCAGGGGAAATGAGCAAAAAGCCGCGCCGGTCCAGCTTCCATGCCGGGGCAGGCCTGTGCGATGTTACGGGTGTTTCGGGCAGGCGCCGGACGAGATTGCGGATCGCCAGCAGCAGTTCGTTTCCGTCCACAGGCTTGGTCATGTAGAGGTCTGCGCCTTCCTCATAGCCGCGGATGCGGTCGTCACGGCCTGTGCGGGCTGTCAGCATGATGATGCCCATGCGTTTGGCATCCGGGGCCAGCTCGCCGGCAAGTTCAAAGCCGTTGCAGTCGGGAAGGTTCACATCCAGTATGACGATATCGAAAGTGGCGTTGCGCAGCGCCCTGTAAAACTCCAGCCCCGACGCCGCTTCCGTGACGGCATTTCCGCGCAATCGCAGATATTCGGCTAGGCTCTGGCAGAGATCCCGATCATCCTCCACAAGCAGAATGCGGATCATCGACTTCGCATCGCTGTCGTCATATTCGTGCGGCTGCATCGCATCTGTCATCGTTATCAGTATTGATTTTCGGCATATTTTTGAGGAACAATAGTGCAGTCGTCAAGGAGCGCAGACCGCATGTCAAACGGGGCCGACCGGTTTTGGACGAATTTTCGCCACTTTTCGGTCCCGGCATTTACCGTTTTTCTGGCGGTGATCATCCTGGCTGCCGGAACGGGTCTGGTGCCGGCTGCAGCTGAACCGCCTTTGCCGGATCCGGAGGTCTCCGTTCTCGCCGGCACCCCGGCGGACCTCACCCTGCAGGATCTACTGGAAGATCCCGGAAAATTTCCGTTTGTGTCGTCCCCGAAGGATCGCATTTCGGCGCATTTCAGTTCTGACCCCGCCTGGATGAAGGTGCATATCGCCGCTCGGGAGACCGCCCGCATTCTGATGTCGCTAACGCCGAGCTTCATCGATCTGGTTGATGTTTATGTGGCCGATGATGCACCCGGCCTGACGGCCGATGATTTCAGCCATATTGCGCTTGGGGCGCGACGGCCGCTGGCGGAAAACGGCTATTCAGGGCTCGATGAGGTCGTTCCGCTCGAACTTCACGCCGGTGACACGAAAGTCATCTATATCCGCGCCCAGGCAAGTGAAGTGACGCTGCTGCTTAACCTCAGGCTTTTCCGGCCCGTCGCCCATGTCATCCATAATGCCTATGTCAGTACGATTGGCGGCGTCGTGCTTGGCAGCATGCTGCTGCTGTTTGTCGCCCAGCTGTTGCTGTTTCAGGTCAATCGTGACCAGCTCTATCTCTATCTGGCGCTCAGCACCGTTAGCGCGGCAGCCTATCATCTGAGCAATCTTGGCTATTCGCGGCTGCTTCTGTTTCCTGATGGCGGGCCGGGCAATGACATTTTTCTGGCGTTCTTTTCCTCCTTCGGTCTCGTTGTCGGCACAATCACGACAAGGCAGGTCTTTGAACTGCGTGATCGCAGGCACTGGATGTACTGGTTCTGCATTGCCGGTCTGGCGGTTGGTGCCGTCTGCACGCTTGCGGTTTTCGCCGGGCTGAACCTCTATTTCGCGCCGATCCGCAACCTGACGGTCCAGATTTTCGTGACGGTGACGGCCTGCTACAGCCTTTTCACGCTCAAGCGTGGCGACAGCGCGTCCTATATCAGGGCTGCAGCCTATCTTGTGCTGTGGTTCGGACTGACCGTCACGCTGCTCTACTACTGGAACCTGCCATGGCTGCCGGAGGCGGCATCCAAGGGCTATGCCACGGCCTGCCTGGTTGAGGCGCTGCTTCTGACGGTCATGCTGAACTGGCGACTGCGCCTTGCCTATCGCCTGAATACGGCGCTTCAGGCCGAGGCTCTTGCGGCGGCACGTGGTGCGGAACAACGGGCGGTTGATCTGGCGCGGGCGCGAACTCTGGAGCTGGCAGAAGCGAAGCAGACGGCGGAGGCCGCGCTAGCTGCGGAAATGGAGCAAAAGAAAAGGCAGGTCCGTTTCATGGAGGTCATCTCCCATCAATATCGCACCCCGCTGGCCTCGGTGCGTTCCAATGTCGATACGATCGATCTGAGCCTGGCGCCGGACGACAGTGCCAACCGGCAGAGGATCGCCCGCATTCGGCGCGGGATTGCCCGTCTTGTCGAAGTGCTCGAGGTCAACCTGGAGCGTAGCCGTATTCAGGGCTCGGCGCTGGAGCCGCAGAAAGGCAGGATTCTGGCGGAAACATTGACGCTCGACATTGTGCGGCGCAGCCGCGATCTGATGCCGGATGCTGAAATCATCGTGTCCGTGAAGCCGCCGGTCCAGCAAGTGATGGTCGAGGTTGACGCGCATATGTTCGGGCTCGTGCTGATCAACCTTCTGGAAAATGCAGTGAAATATTCTGCGCCGACCGGCGGCAAACCCGTTGAACTTGTGGTTTCCTGCCGGGGTGATGCCGTGCTGTTTGCCGTCATGGATCAGGGGATCGGCATTCCCCGCAACGAGATCGACAAGGTGCTGGCGGCAAAGGTTCGTGGTTCCAATATCGACGAGATCGGCGGAACCGGACTCGGTCTGTCGCTGGTTTCGCGTATCATATCCGCCCATGGTGGCCGGCTTGATCTTGAAAGCATCGAGGGGCAAGGTACAACTGTCACCGTCTCTCTGCCAATAAAATAGCCTGTGCTCTTTGTCCTGAACCAAAAACACAGTCCGGATGTGTTGGAAATAGTTACATTTTGTTACGAAGCATTACTTAGTAACCTGTTAAATTTAGTTTATGATATTGTTTACGTTTGAATTTTGCAAAAATCAATATTATGTTTACTTGGTCAGCATGTCGGGCGGCATTTTCATCCCATGCCTTTGTCCGACGAGAGGACTGTCTTTCCGCAGGTGCCGCGATCTGGACGCGTTCACGTTCCGGGCGTCCGCATCATGAAAATTTGGCCGCGAGGCACAACCAGATGGAGATTGTCATGACCAGCAAGGACCAGCAGACCGGAGCCGCAAAGACCGATGAAACCGAAATCAGCGAACTGGGACCGGAAGCGTTGCAGGCTGCAGCCGGCGGCAGCGTCGGCGGTGACCTGAAGGATGCGGCCGACTGGGTGGCTGATCATCCCGCAGCCGCTGGCGGGGCCGCGGGTGCTGTCGCTGCAGGCGTCTTCATCGCACCCGCTGCTGCAGCCGGTGCGGTCACGGTGGCCATCGGCACAACAGCTATTGCTGCCGGTGCAGCGGCTGGCGCAGCTGTCGGTGAAGCCGCCGATGCAGCGGTTCACGGCGCCGAGGATGCCTATCACGAGATGAAGAAGATTTTTTGAAACTGGCAAGCCAGAGGGAATGAATGATCATGGAAAATGACGACAGGAAATTCGAGGCCGCAAAGGCTGATGAAACCGAAATCAGCGAGCTGGGCGCCGAAGAGTTGCAAAAGGCTGCTGGCGGCAGTCTCTGGGGCGATATCGAGGGTGCTGGTGAATGGGTCGGTCACGAGGTCGAAGCGCACCCTGTTGCCGCTGTTGCCACCGTCGCGGGCGCGGTGACGGGAATAGGCGCAATCGCCGATGTTGTGGCCGTGGCGGGGAGTGATGCCGCTGCCATGGCTGGCGTGGGTACGGGGGACCTGGTTGGCGGCGCGGTAGCCAAGACCGCTGCGTCAGTTTTCTCCGGCGGCGCCATTGCGGGTACCATCGATTCCATAGCCCATGTCATCAATGACAAGAAGGTCGGGTCCTGATCCCTCTGTCGCATTGAGGGCCGCCTGCCATGCCGGCCGGCGGCCCTGTCACAGCAGGACATCGAGACGTGTCATCGAAGGAGCGGGACATGAATGCGGGAAAGAGCAAGGCCGAAGCGGCCGATCATGAGGGGAAAGCTGCGCCTGAAGGTTTCCGGCAAACGCCAGAGCGTGCTTGGAGCGGCGACTTTCTCGACAATGTCTGGGTCAGTATCCGGGAGGACAGGGAAGATAGCCTTGACGCGGATGCCGGTCATATCGCCAGGGCGGTCAAGTGAGGCCTTTCATGCTTGCCCGGGCGTCATAGCCGCGGTCGATTTTAAAACCTGTCCGTGCTCTCCCGGGCGCAGGTTTAGAGATGCATTTGAAGAATGAAAGTGCCCAATCTCATGTCCAGTTCCCCAGCGGCGCCCCGGCAGGTCTATCGCGAATCCGCGCTCAGGCATCTCCAGACTCCCGAGAGCACAGACAGCTTGATGCGCGTCGTCGGACCAAGCGGCTGGATCGTGCTTGCGGCCATCACCATCGTTCTTGGCGGTGCCATCTACTGGGGCTTTTTCGGCACTGTGACGACCTTTGTTCAGGGCAAGGGCATTCTTGGCCCGGCCTTCGGAGAAACACGCGATTTCGTCGTGACCCATTCCGGTGTCTTGCAGAAATTGCCCCTCAAGCTCGGCGACACCGTCAAAAAGGGCGATCTCGTTGCCGCGGTGGAGATCGTTTCCGTTGCCCAGGACAAGCGCGAGGCAGACCGCACCCTCCGCTCCCTGAAAGACGAGCAGGCCTTGCTCCAGACCTATTGGAGCAGTCTTCTTCCCCAGCAGCTCGCTGATCTGAAGAAGAAGGAGGAAGATCTTACCAGGCAGGCGGAATGGGAACAGAAGCAGGTGGACAGCCGCCAGAAGATTCTGGATGGTTTCGAAAAAGCCAGCGAAAGCGGTGCGATTACCCCGCTGCGGCTCAATGAAGCGCGTGATTCCCTCATTCAGGCCTCATCGACGCTGGCCCAGACAAAACTCGACCTGGACCAGATCGCGGCGCAGCGGCTCGAACTCGACAATCGCAAGACAACGGCCTTTCAGACCATGAGTGACCGGCTGTTGCAGGCGGAGGAAAGCATTTCCGACCTTGAGGATACGTTGCAGAGCGGCGGCAAGGTCTATTCCGATATTGACGGTAAGGTTATCGACGTTGAAAGCAGTCTCGGTTCTTATGTGGAGCCGGGCTCTCCGCTGGTGACGGTTCAACCGGTTGACGAAAGCATTGATGGCGTCTTCTTTGCCAATCCGCTGCATGGCAAGAAGATCACGGCAGGTATGGAGGTCAATATCGCCCCCTCGACCGTGGAGGCGGCGCGGTTTGGCACGATAAGGGGCAAAGTTGCCTGGGTCAGCCAGGATCCCCAAAGCGACACCGCCGTCGAACGGCAGATCGGGAATGCTACACTGGCGAAATCCCTTACCGGCAATGTTGCTCCGATTGCCTTCGGTGTGATCCTCGACCGGGACAAGCAGGCGCCTTCGGGTTTCCAGTGGACGTCAGGTCATGGTCCTGACATGCAGATTCCAACCGGCACGCTTGCCGATGCCGATGTGGCGGTCGAGTCCGTTCCGCCGATCGTTCTCGTCATCCCTGCGATCAGACATCTGCTTGGCCTAGATCAGTAAAATGCGCGGAGGGGACATGAAGGACAAAGGGTTCCGCTGGCTGAGGGGCTGGCACATGCGTCACCATCAGACACCAACAATCCTGCAGATGGAGGCGGTTGAATGCGGGGCTGCCTGCCTTGCCATGGTGCTGGCCTATCACGGGCGCTGGGTTGCGCTGGAGCGCCTGCGCATCGAATGCGGCGTCTCGCGCAATGGCTCCAATGCCTGGAGCCTGATCGAGGCGGCGCGCCGTTTCGGCTGTGAGGCGAAAGGCTTCAAGGTTGGGCTGGAGAAGCTGCGGGATCTGACATTCCCGGCAATCATCTTCTGGCAGTTCAATCATTTCGTCGTTCTGGAGAAGGTCGGCCGCAAGGGCGCCGTCATCAATGACCCGGCCCAGGGCCGAAGGCGGATCAGCTGGGCCGAGATGGATCGTGATTTCACCGGCGTCGTCGTCACGATTGCACCCGGTCCTGATTTTACCACCGGCGGTCAGAAACCATCGGTCCTTCGTGAACTGAAACAGTTTTCACGCGGCACTGCGGCGCCTTTTGCCTTCATCCTGCTGGTCACGCTGCTTCTGGTCATTCCCGGCATTGTCATTCCAGCCCTCAGCAAGGTCTATGTTGATGACTTTCTCGTCGGTGGGCAGCGGGACTGGGTGCGGCCGCTGCTGACAGCCTATGTGGTCGCGGGCGGTTTGAGCATGCTGCTCAGTTTTTTGCAAAAACACTTTCTGATGCGCTTTTCCGCCAAGGTCAGCATCGGCATGACCCGTCAGCTGCTCTGGCGGCTTCTGCATCTGCCGATGGATTTTTTCAACCAGCGTTTCGCCGGTGATATTTCGAGCCGGCTCGGTTCGGCAGGACGTGTCGCCTCAATGGTGTCGGGCCCGCTGGCCTTCAGCATTGTCGGGATGATTTCCATTGTCGTGTACGGCGCATTGCTGTTTTCATACAGTGTGCCGCTCGCCTCACTGGTGGTCGGCATGGCGCTTGTGAACCTGCTCATGGCCCGTATTGTCTGGCTGCGGCTGGAAAATGCACGTCATCTGCTGGCCCGCAATGGTGCCGAGCAGGCATCATCGATCATGAGCGGCCTGTCGGCAATCGAAACGGTGAAAGCCGCCGGGCTGGAAGAGGATCTCTTCGCCCGGTGGGGCGGCCTTCAGGCGCAGCTCGTCTCGCTGTCTCAGACAATCGGTCGCCAGACCCAGCTTCTCGGCCTGCTGCCTGGCATCTGTTCTGCCCTTGGCAATATTGCAATTCTGGGGCTTGGCGCGCTGTTCGTACTCGATGGGCGGTTGACGGTTGGCGATCTGGTGGCGTTTCAGGTTCTGGCTGGCAGTTTCAACGGTCCCGTTTCCGGCCTGGTCGGGCTCGGTTCATCTCTGCAGACCACGCAGGTCGACCTCAACCGGCTCGATGACGTGCTCAATTATGGCGCTGCTGCCCATGCGGACAGGATAGCGGGGCCGGGAGGCGATCAGCGCAAGCTTGCCGGTTCGCTGGAGCTTCGCAATGTCACCTTCGGCTACAGCCGGCGCGAAGAGCCGCTGCTCAGGGATTTCTCGCTGATATTGCAGCCCGGCATGCGTGTTGCCCTAGTCGGTGCAAGCGGGTCCGGCAAATCGACGGTCGGCAGGCTGGTGTCCGGTCTGCACCAACCCTGGGAGGGGACGATTTTCTTCGACGGCCTTGCCGCTGACCAGATCGACAGGGCGAGGCTGACCGCTTCGCTGGGTGTTATCAGCCAGGATATTCACGTCTTCAGCGGCACCCTGCGCGACAATATCACGCTCTGGGATAGCTCAATTTCCGATCAGGCGATCCAGCGGGCGGTCAGCGATGCCTGCCTTGATCAGTTGCCGATGGTCTGTGATGCGGGGCTTGATGCTCCATTGTCGGAAGCCGGACGCAACTTGAGCGGCGGCGAGCGCCAGCGGCTGGAAATCGCCCGGGCGCTGTCCCGGGATCCGGCGCTGCTGATCATGGACGAGGCCACATCGGCGCTGGATCCCGTCACCGAACAGGCGGTTGACCTGAACCTCAGGCAGCGCGGTTGCGCCTGCCTCATCATCGCCCAGAGGTTGTCCACCATTCGTGACAGTGACGAAATCATCGTTCTCGACCGTGGACGGATTGTCCAGCGCGGAACCCACGACACCCTTGTTGCTGAGCAGGACGGCCCCTATGCGCGGCTTGTTGCGGCGCTGTGAGACCCCGGCCCATGGACCAGATCGAAAATCCGCTGCACGACCTGCCAATGGCGCTTCTTCAGGCCCGGGCGACAGCCCGGATGCCACGTGCAATACCGCTCGGCAGGGTTGACGGGGTCTTCCGGCTTGTCGCCGGGCAGGCCGATGTCTTTGCTGTCGATCCCAGGCGCGCAATCTACGGTCCGCTCAGCCATCTTTTCCGGCTTTCGAAGGGCGATGTGTTTGCCGGGCTGGCAGATATCGGGCACGCTGCCGATGGACCCGATATTCTCGTCATCCCCGCACCGGGATGCGGTATCGTTGCTGATGCGGCAGCGTCCCGATCGGATGAACTTGACCGCTGGACCGCAGGCCTGCTCGCTGCTGGCGACATCGCATTGCCGCCACGCGGCATCACGCTTCTGAAAGCCGGGCATCAGATTGCAATGCAGGAGGGGGCGGCCGTGTGTGCGGCAGCGCCGCTGCTCTGGCTTGAAACCGAGGATATGCTGACGGCCTGCAACGGCGGCCGGCTTGACGCCGGTCTGGTGCCGCTCACGCCCGATTTCTGGGTTCAGGCCCCGGGCCAGGTGGCGGCCCGTATTGTCGACAGTCAGGCCCTGGGCGAGGCCGGTATGCTGCATGCCGGCCGCAGGAGCGCGACTGCGCTTGCGCTGACCGGCATCGGCGCGGCGCTGCGGCGGGCTGAAAAACAGGCGGACGACGATGTTCACCGACGCGAGACGGCAACACAATTGCGCCTGGATGCCACAACCGGCGACGTTGCTGCGCTGCTGCACCGCAAGGCCAGACAGCCCGCCGGTGTACTGGAACCCGATGCATTGATGCGCTGTGCCGCCCGTGTTGCGGCGGCTGATGGGATCGAGCTTCATGCCGGAAGGCCGCTGCTGCAGGCACCGCGCGGCGAAGCCATTGCCGCGATTGCCCGGCTGAACCATGTTCGTGCCCGACGGGCCCGCCTGCCAGAGGGCTGGTGGCGCGGTGATTACGGTGCTTTTGTCGGCTTTTGCGCAGATGGTGCGCCGGTCTGCCTGCTGCCGGCACGTTTCGGCTACCGTGCCGTTGACGCCGATGGCCATGAGCGCCGGGTGGATGCCGCCTTCGCCGCCGGCCTTGTTCCGGAAGCCTATATTTTCTATCGCCCGATGCCGAATGGCAAGATGACCGCCCGTGCCCTGCTCGGCTTCGTGTTCAAGAACAATGGCCGGGCATTTGCGACCATTCTGATCGCATCGGCCTGTTCGGCACTGCTGGCGCTTCTGACACCACTCGTTTCCGGCCATATCTTCGATACGATCATCCCGAAGGCCGAATATGATCAGCTCAAACAGGTGACGATCGTGCTGGTGGCGGCGGCTAGCGCGACGCTTGGTTTCGGCATGGCACGCGCCCTTACGCAGCTCAGGCTGCGCGGCCGGGTCGACGCCGTCGTACAAAGCGCCGTCTGGGACCGGCTTTTGCGGCTGCCTGCCGGTTTTTTTCAACTTTATGAGGTGGGCGACCTGGCGAGCCGCGCCTCGGGAATCAATGCGCTGAGCCGGGCATTGAGCGGCTCGACCCTTTCCGCCCTGTTCAGCGGCCTGTTTTCTGTCGCAAGTCTCGCCATGATGCTTTATTACCAGCCCATGCTGGCTGTGATCGCCATCGGCTTTGTCGCTGTGGTGATTGTGATCAGCTGTGCCTTTGCCTATCTGCAACTCCTCTATCAGCGCGATCAATATGCGCTGAGCGGCAAACTGGCAGCCCGGACCTTTCAGTTCGTTTCCGCAATTGCGACGCTTAAGGTCAACGGTGCTGAACGGCTGGCCTATGCCGACTGGACCCAGCGCTTTGCCCGCGACATGCATTTCCGGCTGCGCTCCAATATCCTGAGCTATAGCGAAGGATTGCTGACCAGCGGTGTTCTCATTGTCTTCCATATCCTGGCGCTGGCCTTCTTCGCCTTCTATGCGGACAATGTTTCAACCGGAACCTTCATTGCGTTCAACACTGCCTTTGGGCAGTTTTACGGCGGCTTTTCCGGTTTCGCCGGTGCATTTGTCACGCTCATGTCGCTGAAACCGCTCTATGAGCGCACCGAGCCAATCCTGGCAGGAGAGCCTGAGATTTCAGGCGCAAGGACAGATCCTGGAGAGGTGACCGGGCGCATCGCCGTCAACCATGTGAGCTTTGCCTTTGAGGGGACTGAACGGCCAATCCTCGATGACGTCACCATGGAGATCCGCGCTGGCGAATTCGTTGCCGTCGTCGGTCCATCTGGAAGCGGAAAATCGACCTTGATGCGGCTTCTTCTGGGGTTTGTCACGCCGCAAAAGGGCGCTGTCACCTATGATGATCACGACCTGGCCAAGCTTGACCCGTCTGCGCTGCGCCGCCAGCTCGGCGTCGTGCTGCAGGACGGCAAGCTTCTGACCGGCAGTATCCGCGACAATATTACGGCCAACGGCATCTATGGCGAGGCAGAAATCTGGCAGGCTGTCATCGATTCCGGGCTGGAAGCCGATCTCAGGGCCATGCCCATGGGGCTGCAGACGCCGGTCGGAGAGGGGGCGGCGACATTTTCCGGCGGGCAGAAGCAGCGCCTCCTCATCGCCCGGGCGCTTGTGCGTAAACCGCGTATCGTTCTCTTCGATGAGGCCACCAGCGCGCTCGACAATATTACCCAAGCCCAGGTCAGTGCGGCACTTGAACGTATGAAAGCGACCCGCATCGTCATCGCGCACCGCCTGTCTACTATTCGCCACGCCGACAGGATCTATGTGCTGGATCGCGGGCGGATCGTGGAACAGGGCAGCTATGATACGCTGATTGAACAGGATGGCGCATTCGCCGCGCTGGCAAAACGTCAGTTGTCCTGATCGGCGACAAAGCTGCCTATGGTCAATGCCCGCACCAGGGGGGCATTGATAGGCGTATCGGCGGTGTCAACGCCGTCAATGTCTTTCGCCAGCGGCTGCGTGGCGCTGGTGAGCCGGTAATGAATGGAGCGTGCCTGCTTCCTGCATTCCGGCGATTTCCGTCTGCAGAAGGTCTCCGACAATGCGCGGTGGTTCGTACGGTCCTTTTATGCCGTTGCCGGGCGCCACGTCATCCCGGCACGTTTCTTGCGGTCATGCGCAACACGAGGGAATGCCGCATATGGCGCCCCGCAAGCAAGGATGGACTATCATGTCGCGCGTTGAAGACAGGCTGAGCGAACTCGGTATTACGCTGCCGCAATCCTCTCCGTCGCGGGCGAATTTCCTGCCCTACAAGCGGAGTGGAAATCTGGTCTTTCTCGCCTGCCAGATCTCGGAATGGAATGGTGTGCCCCGTTATTTCGGCCCGGTGTCGGAGGATTACGACCTGGCATAGGCAAAAATGGCGGCACAGATGTGCGCATGCAATCTGCTGTTCAATCTGCGCGAAGCAGCGGGATCTCTGGACAATGTCATTTCCATCCTCCGGTTGGGCGCCTATGTATCCGCCCCTGCCGGCTTTGCCGACAGCCCCAGGATAGCCGATGGCGCCTAGGCACTCTTCATCACGCTTTTCGGCGATGCCGGTCGCCATGCGCGTACCGCTGTCTGTGTTTCAAGCCTGCCCGCAAATGCTCTGGTCGAGGTAGATGCCATCGTTGAGATCGGCTGAGCCAAAGCTGTTTCTTGCCACCGGGGCCACCGGACACAGACTAAATATTATGCACGCCCAAAAATTGGTCATTAGAAAATCTAAGAGCCGGATTTAAAAGTTATTGAGTGATATCAGAAGGATGTGATTCAACCACCTCTGCCAAGAACGTGGAGGATTGCATGCCCTGGACTGATATCACCCGCCTGCAGCATAACCGTGATCGCCTTCGCTATCCAACCGATTTGACGGATCGTGAGTGGGCTGTAATTGCTCCACTGATACCGCCGGCCAAGCCCGGTGGGCGGCCACGGAAAACGAACATGAGGGAGGTGGTGAACGCGATCCTTTATATTGCGGGCAGCGGCAGCCAGTGGCGGGCCCTGCCGAAGGATTTTCCTCCGGTCTCCACGGTGCGAGGCTATTTCTATGGATGGCGCGATATCGGCCTTTGGCAGACCATCAACCATCTGCTTGTCTGCGCTACGCGCGAACTGGAGGGGCGCGAGGCCTCGCCCACGGCCGGTGTCATCGACAGCCAGAGTGTCAAGACCACTGAAAGTGGCAGGGTTTCGGGCTAAGATGCCGGCAAGAAGATCAAGGGCCGCAAGCGCCACATTATCACCGATACGCTCGGGCTGATGCTGTTCGCGTATGTCCATGCAGCCGATATCCAGGACCGTGACGGTGCGCCCAGTGTCCTGAAAGCCATCCGCCACCGTTTCCCCTGGTTGCGCTATGTCTTCGCAGATGGTGGTTATGCCGGGCAGAAGTTGCGAAAAGCGCTGCGCGGATGCGGCCAATGGAACCTTGAGATCATCAAGCGCTCCGACACAGCGAAAGGCTTTGAGGTTCTGCCCCGCCGATGGGTGGTTGAGCGCACCTTCGGCTGGTTCGGTCGATGCCGCCGACTGACCAAATATTGGGAAAAGTCCATCGCAAGCGCCACAGCATGGGTCAACATCGCAAGCATCAGGGTAATGACCAGACGCCTCGCACGATATTGTTTCCCATCATGAACTTTTGAATCCGGCTCTAATAGATTATCCTGATCACCCATTTTGCCGGTGATTTCGCATCCGCAACCTGCCGCTTCGTCTGCACAGCTGCTGGGCAATGTCTGCCAACGCATTTCTTGAGAAAGCGCTAACACGATCCCGCTCGGAGCCCCAGTTGAAATGCGGACAGGCGCCAATCGGCTCAGAAAACTCATAATATATTGAAGTATATTAATTAAATCATTTTGGCATACAGCTTGCTACGTCCCTTCTCGAAGGCAACCGGGTCGATCAAACCACGAATAGCCCGGGCCAGATGGAAGCAAATGTCCTACGCTGCACAGGCGTAATGCAGTGCAGAAAGCTGGGACTATATGGAGACGCGAAGGTATCCCGATGCCAAACTCCGCCTCGAAGACCTGTCGATGGTTTTCGAGACCAAGAGCGGTCCTTTCGAAGCGCTGGCTCCGGTCAATCTGGCGGTGGCGGCCGGTCGTTTCATCAGCCTGATCGGCCCATCCGGCTGCGGAAAATCGACCATTTTCAACATTGTCTCCAGCCGCCAAGCACGGGCCGGGTCTTGATTGATGGTGAGGATGCCACCGGGCAGATCGGCCGGGTCGGCTACATGCTGCAAAAGGACCTGCTGCTGCCGTGGCGCACGGTCCTCGACAATGTCATTCTGGTCATGCCGGTCAGGGAGGCGCGCGAACGGGCACGGCCTTATCTTGCGCGCTTCGACCTTGGCGGCTTCGAAAACCAGCATCCCGGCTCGCTTTCCGGCGGCATGCGTCTGCGCGCCGCCCTGCTGCGCACATTGCTGCTCGACAATGATGTCGTACTGCTCGACGAACCTTTCGAGAGTACCGCAAAGTGTGGGGCAATTGCGGTTTGGGATTTGTGATGCCAAGGGTTTGGGATGTCACCCGCGCTGCAAATCTACCAGATAAAAGTTCGCCTTCTCGGTATCAGCCCGATGGTCTGGCGGCGCGTTTTTGGTTCCGGCTTCGACAGCCCCACGCCAATTGCATGGCATTCTTCAGGTGGCGATGGGCTGGGAGGGCATCCATTTGTTTCTCTTCGATGTCCACGCGGTGAGATACGGTTCGTTTGATCTGAATGTTTCCAGCCCGGAAATTGCTCTGCAGACATTCGAACTGCGAGAGAATGAACGATTTTCATATGTATATGACATGGGCGACCATTGGGAGCACGAAATACGCGTTGAGAAGATAAGCGCACAGGCAGCAGTTAAACGTAAGCGCTGTCTCCGCCCCATGGGAGATCAGGTTGACTTGCTGAAGTTCCAGGGAAGGAGCTCATCGATCCTGGAGTTCGGGTGGCCA
>NZ_VHLG01000024.1 GCF_006516955.1 Martelella alba | reverse complement strand
TATGCTACAAGGTTTTTGCTGTCTTTGGTTGATAAAGGCCGCGTACGATTTCGCACAGTTCTTGTTCTGACCCCATCTAGACTTTGGTCCGGCCCGTGGCCGGTTTTTTCGCCGCCGTTGAAAAAGTATGCCCGCAAGCGCAACTACAAGGGCTATCACTTTTGGTCGCTGCCGCACTTCGTTTCGACGACGGGCTATAATGAACAGGTCGTCAGACGTTAATCCGCAATCAGGAGAAGGCCGGCAAGGCCTCTGATTATGCCGACCTGTTCAAAGGCAGCGTTTAGTTCGTCACAAAACCACGTCCAGTGGTTCAAGCGCAGTGTTCCAAACCTCCGCCTCTGGCGGAGGTAGGTGATTTTCCTCAGAACTTGAACGAGAATCGGGCCATTGCGGCTGAGTCTGCAACGCCGGAGCCGAACTGACCGTCATATGACAGCGTCAGGCTGGCGCTCTTGAGGCCGCTTGTCGACAGGGCGCCGAGATCAAATTCGACGCCGGCGCTGACGAGGGCCACATCCTCGCCGACCGGAACGCCGGCTACGGTAAACGGCGTACCGCCGGCAAAGGCATTGACCGCGGTCGGGCTGAGCGTGCCATAGGCATGACGCCAACCGAGCATGCCGGTGAGCCGTGCCGTCTTGTCAAAGGCAACCGCACCGCGCAGGCCGAGCGTGGAATAGGTCATGTCCGTGGTGTCGGAGGCAATGGCAAGGGCCGCCGCGCCGCCGGTCTCGCTATAGGCATCGGTATGGACCGAGACATAGGCAAGGCCTGCGAACGGCTCGATCGTGGCCGTGCCGAGATCGAATTCATAGCCGATCTCGCCGAAGACCTGCGCCGTGCCGCCATTGGTGGACCCGGTCAGAGTGTCGGAAAAGCCGGTGAAGGCCGCCGTGCGGGCCGTGTCGATATCCGACCATGCATAGGCAGCGCCGCCGGAGATGTTGAAGCCTTCAAACGAGGTGCCGCCGTAGATGCCGATCTGGTAGCTGGTGGCATCGGCAGACGAGGCGCGCTCATCGACATCATAGGACGATGACTGGTAGCCGGCCATGAAGCCGACAACGCCGGCGTCGCCAAAGCCGGCATCGCCGCCGATGATGAAGCCGCCTGTATTGGTGTCGAGCTTGGCGGCATTGCCGTCGCCGTCTACATGGCCAGCGCCGCCAAAGGCCTGCATCCAGGCGCCGTAGGCCGGCGTGGAAAGGCCGTCAGCGCAGCCATTGGCCTCACGCTCGGCCGTCTGTGCCGCCGTCAGCGGCACGGATCCGGCAGGTTCGCCGCAGGCAGAGCCGGTGGCGGCCCGCACCCGGCCAAGGGCGGCATCGCGGATGAAGCGGCTGTCCTCGATCATGCCGGTCTTCACACTGGCATGGATCTCGCCGGAAAGCGCATCGAAGGCTGCCGGTGCATCCGCTGCTTCCAGGCCAAGCAAGGCGTCATAGACGGAATTGCCCGCCTCCAGGCTTTCCGCGCCATTGGCGGTAGCCCGCTGGTTCGGCGTTTCGGCGTATTCGGCGAAAGCGACCGCGTTGCGCTCAAGCCGCAGGAGCACCGAATTGGATGTATATTCGAGGAAGGGATCGAGATAGGCAAGCGTGGTGGTCACGCCGTCAAACGTACCGGTTACGCCGCCATCTGCCGTCAGGATCGTGTATTCCGATTCCGCCGCATAGGATCCGGTGAAACCGATGTGAAGCACATCGCCGCCGGTAAGAGTGGCCGTGCCGGTCGCAACGATCAGATCGGCGGTGGTGTCGCTCGGCTCGGTCTCGACCTCATAGATTGACCCGGCGCCAAAGGAGACGTCTCCCGCAACATTGATCGTGCCGATCGAATTGCCGGGCGAAACCGTGCCACCATTGTCCACCGAGATGGAGCCAACTGTACCGTTGCCGGTCAGTTTGCCGGAACCGGAGAGCGAGATCGTGCCGCCGATATTGCCATCAAGATGCAGCGTGAAGTTGGAAACGGTGCTGGCACCGGTATAGTCGGTGGAATCGCCTGTCAGCGTCACCAGACCGCCGCCGGTAAAGATGATGTCGCCCGAACCTGAGATGGTGCCGCTATAGGTGCCGTCGAATGCCTGATCGAAGGTCATGGAGGCGCTTTCGGCAACGTCGAGATCGCCGAAGAACAGTTCGGTGGTCGAGATCAGATTGCCTTCTTCCACCGACCAGTCAACCGTGCTGGTTCCCGTCAGCGTAAGCGCGCCTGCACCCGATTTCACCATCTGGCCGGCAACGCCGTTATAGCCGTCGATATCACCGGCAAATGTGCCATCCGTGTCCTGCGCGAACTCGACCACGCCTTGCATGGCGATATCGCCGCGGATCGAGCCGACATTGCCGACAAGGCGACCGGCGATAACCCGGGTGCCGCCGGTATAGCTGTTGTCGCCGGTCAGAATCAACGTCCCGTCGCCGGCCTTGATCAGCATGCTTTTGGTGCCATCGACGATCATCGAGGAAACCGTGGCAGAAACACCGCCATCAATATTGAAAATGCCGCCGTCGCCGCTTGCGGGTGAAAGCGCCAGAGCGCCGCCGTTCACAACATAGCCATCGGTCTTGAATTGCAGCGTGTCGAATTCCTGGGTGCCTTCAACGGTGACGGTACCGGCATCACCCATAAACACTCCAACATAACCGCCCCAGACGTCGTTGGTCCAGCCGTCAGACAGCGTCCAGTTGGTGTTGGTGAGATTCCAGGTGCCACTGCCGCCGTCAACATACATGTTGGCATTTACAGCACTTCCGTCCCAGAATTGCACCGTCTGCGACTCGCCGCCGCCGCCGCTTATGGTGCCGGTGATCGTGATATTCACTTCCCCGGCACGGTCTGTATCAACAATACCGGTTCCATCAACCAGTCCTGAGACCGTCACGCTGTCGAAAGCCCCGGAGAGCGTGCCATCATAACTGATGAGGTAATAATATCCGGGCGCTGCGGCCGTGGTTTCCAGCACTCCGTCGAGCTCGAGGTCGCCGCCGACAACAATATAGTCATTGGTCGTGGCGCCGGAAACATCCGGCGTATTGAGCCGGAAAACGGTTGTCGCGCCTTCCTTGAGCGCCAGATTGCCACCGATGCTCAAGGTCCCGGTCGTTGACAGCGAACCGGGTGACAAAATGGCCTCGGATTTATATCCCACCTGAACATTGCCGCCAACCGAGCCGGAGCCGCCAAGTGTGCCGGAACCGTAATAATAACTGTCGGAGACCGTAATCGTGGTCTGGTCCGTACCCAGCTTGTTGTCGACATAAAGCGCCCCGCCCGTGATCTGGATGATGCCAGCAAAGGTCGATCCGTCGCCGGTCAGGGTCGTCGTGCCGGCTGCTTGCGTAATCTTCGCAGACGTGTTGTTGCCATCGTCGACGAGATCGGCCGAAAAGACGTAATCTTCGCTCGTATGCATGAAATTGAGAGCGGCGCTGTCGTCTTCAAATATCACCTTGCTGGCATTCAGCGTTCCGGGGGCGGTGGCCGTTTTCATATTGTCTACGGGCCATTCAACACCGATATTGAGCCAGCCCCCCGTAACGGTGCCTTCAACGGGCCTGGACAGCGATATCTCGTCTGCTTCCAGTACACCGCCATTCACGAGATAGACCTCGCCAAAGCTCATCTCGCCGACAATGACATTTTCCGCTTTCACGGTCCCGTTGTCGATCACCATTTCGCCGCTACTGGAGCTTCCAACCGTCAAGGTGCCGCTAATATCAACCGTGCCGCCATCAGCCACCTGCAGCGAGCTGCTTGGGCCCTGGCTGACGATGGTGCCAATGGTGAGCTTGCTGCCAACGGTCAGCTGCGAGCCAGTTCCGGAGACAAGCACCTGGCCGGGGGCATCCGTTGCGCCTGCCAGCGCCTTGCCGCTGATCGACAGCGAACTGCCGACCTCGACCAGGCCGCCATCGAGGATCGACAGGGCTCCCTGTCCAGATAAACCGACAACAAGTGTGCTTTGGATTGCCCATTTCGAGCCGGCGCCGGTCACGGTCACGGCTGAGTTCGAAAGCGTTTCCTTGGCGATTATGCCAGTTCCGGAATTGACGGTTCCGCCCTGGCTGATTGTCATTGTCGAACTCGCATTGCTACCAATCGTGAGCGAACCTGACAGATCCAGCAGCGAGTTGGCATCGGAGACGATGATGGTGCCGCTTTCGACACTGATGACACTGCTTCCGCCGCCGACGAGCATGTCCACGCCCGAGACCTTACCCTGATCCTCGATCCTGAGTATGCTCGTCCCGAGGCCACCGAGCTGCACGGCAGCGCCATTGTCCCAGTGCGAATCTTTTCCGGTGACAGTGACGGTACTGGAGTCTCCGATCACATATGCCTGAAGATTGCTGACATAGCCGCCGTCGGAAATCGTCAGTGTACCATCGCCGCTTTGGCCGACATAGAGACGCCCCGCAGACGACATCATATCGCCGGTCAGTATCCAGGACGAACCGGATCCGGTCACGGTGACCTGACCGTTTGCGCCAGCACCGACAGAACCGCTTTCACTCTCGACCTTGCCGCCGCCGCTGATCGTCAGTTCGCCATCCTGGGTTTTTCCGACGTAGAGCGTGCCCGCAAAGACACAGGTCTTGCTGACCACGGTGACGCCGGTTGTGTTGATCGGATTGCTCGGGCAGGTCTCGATAAAAGCCGCAGCGTCATCCGCACCAAAGCAGACGAACCCGGCCACAACCCCGGCGCAGGCCGATTGCGCCAGAAGCAGCGCCCGTCGTTTTTTCATCAGCGTTCCGCGATGGGTTTTCGTCTTGCCAGCATTGGTCGTGCTTGCAGCCTGTTTTGAAATCGTCCTGGTCATATGGCCCCCTGCCAAAAGTCACTTTTGCGAAATTGATCGCAATCTTAATGCGCGCAATCGCGTCCCCTGATAGCGCTATCAGATGTATTGATAAGCATCGCTTAGGATGCCGCAAGGCAGGCCACGGTTGTTTTATACCGATCTGGAAAAATCTGGAGTTGATGTGTCTAAAATGCAACTCCCAATTGCCATGCGCCTTGCGACAGCCGGCTGGGGTCGTTTCAGTTGAGGATGCGATAGACGCATGCATCGGAAATTTTGATATCGTGCTCCAGATACCAGGTGATCCGGATCGGTCCCGGATGATATGTCCCACGCAGGTGGGTAAACTTGGCGACAATCTCTTTCGGTTTCTGGTTGGCTGGATTTAGAGCATTTTCCGATCAAATAGGTTCATGCCCTGCAGCTTCGAAGTAACTATTGCATTGAGTTGGAGAGAAGGGGGGCGATTCCGGAGGAGTGCAAAATAGGGTGTTAAGGGCTTTTGTGCGCTGCCGGCCGCCACCGGTATTCTCCCGTGAGGAGGATATGCGCCCACCCGAGAGGTGATATGTGCGGCAGGAGGGTCGCGGGGCAGTTAAGCCCATCACGCCGCCGCCGTTCGACGGCGGTTCCGAGCTGTTTCGTATTTCCAGTAGATGATGATGGCGGCGAGTAGGTTCAGCCCGGCGATGAAGGCCATCGGTGAAATACCGTTCACCCTGACGGCGAAGCCGCGTAACCCGGTGCGCAGGAATGTCGGCCAGCACGTCTGGTGGCAGTTCGATCCCTTGCAGGAATTCAAGCCTGTCGAGCAGGCGATTGGCATCGGCAGAGTTCTTGCCGACCTCGAACTGCCGGAGCCAGACGAACCGGCTGTTGCGCCCATCCTCCTTTTCGGCAAGCAGGTCGCGCCAGTGCGCTCCGGAACGCAGGACCCAAAGACAACCGTTGACAAA
This sequence comes from Martelella alba, assembly GCF_006516955.1. Lineage (GTDB taxonomy): Bacteria > Pseudomonadota > Alphaproteobacteria > Rhizobiales > Rhizobiaceae > Martelella > Martelella alba. The sequence continues at coordinate 23,074 of NZ_VHLG01000024.1, read as the reverse complement.
CAAGCGGTTATCATTCCCGGTCCGTCCGGGGAGCGCCGGGCTTTCCCGGCAAAAGTGCCGAAATCCGTTCCCACGGTGCTTCGTTCAGTTCGTACCGCTTGATCCCCATCGCTTGCTCCGCTGACAAAATGCGGAAACTTATGAATCACAGCAAAACCGTCTTGGGAATCCTGAATGCGGTGCATCCTAGCGCCCTATTTCACACTCTACCGGAAACGACCCCGAGCGCGGCGTTAACGTTGAGCATGTTTGGCTCGCCAGATGGGTGGTGAGATATTCAGGGTGTTCTGCCCCTGCACGCAATCGACCGTTTTCGGAAAGAGGATCGGCCATCAGCGCATATTTGGGGGTGGCCCAAGACTGACGGGAAGGTTGCTTTTCGGTAATGGCGCACTGATTGGTTGAGATTCCTATCGTCAACCGGCCTTTGTTCCCATTCAGTCGCAAGCTGCGCATCGGCGGATCGGCCAACGCGCAGCCTGATGGAACGTGGCGAATATCTCGGATTACAGCTTGGCGCCATAGACCGGGAACATATTGGCGTCGCCATAGTCCTTGATCCGGTCAATGGACTTCAGCACGTCCATATCCGCGGCCGAGATTTCGAAATCGACAGCGGCATTGGTGCGCATGTGATCGGGATTGGCGGTCTTCGGCAGCGGCAGCAGGCCCAGTTCAAGGCAATAGCGAATGCTCAGCTGCGGGACACTGACGCCGTATTTCGCCGCCATTTCAGCGATTTCCTTGTGATCGAGGATCTTGCCATGGGCAACCGGTGAATAGGCCTCGACCAGAATGCCCTTGCTTTCGCAATATTCGATCAGGTCAAACGGCGTGTTGCTGATATGGGCCAGAACCTGGTTCAACATCGGCTTGATGCTGGCATTGTTCAGCAGATTGGCGAGATCGGCCTGCTCGAAGTTCGACACGCCGATCGCGCGGATTTTGCCGGCATTATAGGCTTCTTCAAGCGCGCGCCAGGCTTCCAGATTGCCTTCAAAGAAGCGCTCTTCACCGGCGAAATCGCCCCAGGGCTGGGGGCTGTGGATGATCATCAGGTCAATATGGTCCAGGCCGAGGCTGTTGAGCGAGCCGTCGATCGCCGTTTCGATCTGGCGGTGCGGCTTGCCGAAATGGTCGGGACCGACCTGATCGCCGTGCCGGTCGGGCCGACCGTGGAGATGGCCGCAGTCGGCGCGCCTGACTATTTCGCCCGTCGCGGCGTCCCGATGCACCCTTCAGATCTGGATGCGCATGACTGTCTGGTGCTGCGCTTCGGTGCGACCAGCGCGCCGTATGATTGGGAATTCGAGCGTGCGGGCGAGGAGATTACCCGCAAGGTGACGGGCCCCTTTCTGTTCAATGAATCCGAGCTTTGTGTCGATGCGGCGCGTGAAGGGTTCGGCATTGCCTATGTCACGCTTCCAGAAGTTGCCGACGACATCGAAAGCGGCAGGCTTCAGCGCGTGCTGACCGATTGGTGCGAACCCTTTGACGGTTTCCAGCTCTGCTATTCATCGCGTCGTCAGATGAGCACGGCGCAGAGGCTGCTGATTGACCGGCTTCGTTATCGACCAACCGAGAACTGACCTGGAGAAAGCCCGATGCTACGTGAGAACATCAACGATCTGATAGCCTTTTCTGTGGTCGCTGAAGCGCGCAGCTTCACCCGTGCTGCGGCGCGGCTGAATGTCTCTCAGTCAGCGCTCGGCCACACCATAAAGGCGCTGGAGAAGCGTCTCGGGCCGCGGCTTCTGCCGTGCTCGACGCGGTCGGTTTCGCCGACAATCGAAGGGGAGGACCTGCTGGCAACGCCTGGTCCGGATGAGCGGATGATCCGCGTCGGCTCACCGCAATATCTCGCCGCGCATGGAACGCCTGCGACGCCGTCAGAGATTTCCGAACCCATCACCCATCTCGCTTTCTACACGGGCTGGGGCAATGCGATTGCTGCAGCCGAAGCGGCTTGACTGCGGCGGACTTCTAAACGGGCGCTTCGTTGAGCCTTTTGCCATGGTGACTGCCTAACTTGCCTATGAGCAGCCTCGCGCTCCGGCATTGACATACAGATTTGAAAAGAAGGCGCTGAAAGCGCTAAGACAAGGAGACTAAAAAATGAAGATTATTCGCTCCGGCTCGGGCCCCTCGATGAAGGGCCCTGAAGACTGGTTTACCGGCACTGTCCGCGTCGACCCTATGTTTGCCGCGGAAGAGCCCGGTCGTGTGAGCGGTGCTCATGTAACTTTCGAGCCGGGCGCACGTACCGCCTGGCACACGCATCCTGCCGGCCAGACGATCATCATCACTTTCGGTAAAGGCCGGGTTCAGCGTGAAGGCGGACCGGTCGAAGAGGTTTCGCAGGGCGATATCGTCTGGTTCCCGGCCGAGGAAAAGCACTGGCATGGCGCTTCTGCTGAGACGGCCATGAGCCATATCGCCATTCAGGAAAGCATCAACGGCAGCCCCGTCACCTGGATGGAAAAGGTTTCGGACGAAGACTACAAGGGCTGACGCCTTGTTACGGGCGGCGATTGTGCCGCCCGCATCCTGTATCGGGAAGATGTGTCAGTCTGCCATCATGCGTGACCGCGCAGACGTAATCGTCACCCGTGCGTGAGGCGTGGCAAGATTGGCAGCTGGCGCTATCTTTCTTGATGCCGGGCGATCCATCCGGGGCGAAAACCCGCAACAGCCAGGCGCCGGACGCTGAGACCGGGACCCTTGTAGCGACAGACCTGCGGATTGCTTTTCGGTTTCCTGCATATCGGCAGGTAGCCTGATTGTGATGAAATCAGCTTGTCATCAATAAATACGAAACTAAAATGGTTCCGCAAAGTGGAGCCCTTCCGATCATGTCAGCAACAGCGAAGCCGCAGGCCGTCCGTGGCCGACCGAAAACACTTGCGGATGATGACCGGCGGGCGCTGCTGCTCACCGCTGCCATGACTGTCTTCATCGAAAAGGGCTTCGCCCGGGCGACGACCAGCGATATCGCGACGCGGGCGGGCATGTCGAAGCGCGATCTCTATCGCCTGTTTGCCGACAAGACGGAGCTGTTCACCCAGACCATTCTGTCCCGGCGTCACCTCATTCTGGACCTGCCGCGCGAAGATGCTGACGATCTGCCGCCGCGCGAGGCATTGCGGCATATTTTCCGGCTTGATCTTGATGACCGGGAGGCAGCCGAGCGCGATGCGCTGATGAACCTGATCGCGCGCGAAAGCCTTCAGGTGCCCGAGCTCAACGCCCTGCTTTATGACACCGGGATCATCCGCTCGCGCGAACTGCTCATCGACTGGCTGGAGATACAGATGGCGCGTGGCACTCTCCCGCGCGGCGATACGGCCAGCCTTGCCGGGCTGCTGATGGATGTGGTGTTCGGTGCATTGCTGCCCCGCCGGCACAGGAAAGCGCCATCCGATCGCACGCATCAGCGGCAGGAGATCCTGGCCCGGATCGATATCGTCCTCACAGGGCTTAGCCATCTCGATCATGCTGACTGACCCGGATGGCGGGACGCTGCTGCCCGTCACCGAACCCGTTGTGCGGAGCGCCGTTTCACGGACTTCGTTGACGAAGCCTGGTCCTTGCGATATTATGGTACGATATTGGTACCACTAAAACAGGCTGCAAAAGAACAGGGTCAGGTGCTTCTTGCGGGAAGCATGGCTTTGGCGCGTGCCATCAGCGCAAGCCGTGAGGAAACAATCCATGTCGTATCTTTCCAGACGAAACTTCATGCTGGCGGGGGCTGCCGTGGCATCGCTCGGCCTGTGTCTCAGGACGGCTGCTGCCCAGAGCGCAGCCAACGGCTTCAACATTGCCTCGTCGGCGATGCCGGGGGCGGATGATGGTCCGAAGACGCCGGGTATTCAGGGGATCACGGCGATCTGCGAAGTGACGGGCGGTGGCGAAAAGGTCTATGGCATCGCCGTTGAATATGACACGGCCATCGACCCGGAAAGCCTGTCGCTCGACAGCTTTGCCACCGGAGTGGTTCCTGCCGCGGAAGGTTATTTTCCCGGCATGCCCACCGGCCCGGACAAGGATGCGACGACCGCGCCTGCGGCGCCACGCGCGGTTGCGGCCATCTATACCAATGCCGCAGCGGCGCTGCGGCCGGATCAGAAAAGCGTTGCCGGCCGGTATGTCATTGCCGAATTCGCCCATGCCGAGGATCTGAGCCTGCCGACCACCGACAGCGACATGGTTTCGCTCACCCAGCTCAGGGATGTGAAAACGAGCGACGGCGTGGTCTATGCTGCGGTGGCAAAGCAGTGGAGCAATGTCGGTGCGCGTGGCAACAGCGTTGTGATCCGGGGCGTGGATGCCTGGGAGCAGAACCACTGGTGGTGGGATGACAGCCGTTCAGCCTGGCTGGAATACAGCATCTACCTGCCAAAATCCTTCCTCGAACCTGGCGGCGAGGAAAAGAGCTATCCGCTGCTGCTTGCCATCACCCATTCGGGGACGAGCTATGATGGCACCTGCGCACAGACGCTGACGGAAACCTGTATTGCCAGTATCTGGGGCATGCCCGAAGAGCAGGCCCGGCATGAATGCGTCGTCATAACGCCGCGCTATGAACGCACGACGATGAATGATTACTGGGAACATACGCCCGACGTCGAAAATACCTATCGGCTGGTTCAGTCGCTGATGCGGAACACGTGGAATTTCGGCAATCCCAATCTTGCTGACCGCCGTGACAAGGTGCTGAAGATCGATCCCAGCCGGGTCTATTGCACCGGCTGGTCCATGGGGGCGATGACCACGCTCTGGCTGATGGCGAAACACCCGGAAACCTTTGCCGCCGGCCTCGTCATTGCCGGCCAGCAACGGCCGCAGGATGTGGAAACCCTGGCGACGCAAAACCTCCTGATCATCACCGGTTCCGAGGATCAGAAGGCCACACCCTGGGAGGAGGAATGCGTCCCCGTCTGGCGGGAGGCCGGCGGGACGGTGACACGCCCGGATGCGCTTCTGGATCCCGCGCTGATCTTCCCCGTCGATGATCAACACGCGCTGACGGCGCAGGTCGATGACTATCTCGGCGAGGGCGGCAATATCACCTTCCTGACCTTTGACGGCGTCGATCACATGGGCTCTGCGCGGAGGTTCTTCTACATCAAGGCTGCCCGTGACTGGCTGTTCAGCCAGACGAAGAAAGCCTGACACCGTGCGTGACAAGGTTCGGAAAGGGATAGAAATGCCTTTCAAGCAACACCCCACCACCGATGCCCGCTTGTTGATGGCCGCAGTTCTGGCGATGCTCTTCTCGCCTGTAGCAACGCTTGCCGCGCCTGCGGATCTCACCGCAATCCCGGCGGCTGTTGCGTGCAGCGCGCGTCCCTGAAAGACATGTGAATGCGCCATTCAACAGACGAAATCCCCGATCCTTCATCCACATCGCAGCCCGGGAGCGGTCTCAGGATGATCCTTGCAGGGCTGAAGCTCTCGATGATCCTCGCCTCGCTGGACCAGAGCATCGTCAATACGGCATTACCCCGCATGGCGAGTGATCTTGGCGGGCTCGCCCGTCTGTCCTGGGTGGTCACGGCCTTCATGCTGAGCTCGACGATTGATCAGCTTTCTGCAGAAGCCCGCGCAGCCTGGCGCAGGAGATCGAGAAACAGCGCCTGCGCCGCCGTCGGCATAAAGGTCCGGCGTAGCGTCAGGCCGATCGGCCGTTCTGTATGGTTTAGCACAAAGGGGAGCGCCACCATCAAGCCACGGGCAATTTCCGCCTCGGCCTGCCGCTTCGACACACAGCCGAGATGATCGCTTCCAGCCAGAAGCTCACGCATCAGGATCACCGAACGCGTTTCCACGAGACGCGACGGCACGGTACATCCCGCATCTTCGAAAATCCGGTTGAAATACATGCGGATCGGCGTGCCTTCCGGAGCCACGACGAAGGGAAACCGGATCTGATCCGCATCGCCTGCATCCATGGCGCCAGAAAGCTTCTGACCACGCTTCTGGACCGCGAGAACGATGAACGTCTCACCGCGCTTGGCCTGCTGGATGAGGACGGCAAGGCCGCGCCGGCGCTGATCCGCATTGCCAGCACCGGCGGCGCCAGTCAGCTTCTGACCAAACTCCTGGACCCGAGGAACGGGCATCGTCTCACCACGCTTGGCCTGCTGAATGAGGAGGGTGGCGCCGCGCCGACGGTGGTCCGTCTCGCCTGCAAGCACGGCGCCAATCAGGTTCTCGCCACGCTTCTGGACCCAAAGAACGATAAGCCCCTCGCCGATCTTGGCCTGCTGGACCAGGAAGGCCGCGCCGCGCCGGCGCTGATCCGCATCGCAGACACCGATGGCGCCAATCAGCTTCTGACAACGCTTATGGCCGCGGAGAATGGTCTGCGCCTCACAGCACTTGGATTGCTGGATGCTGGGGGCAAGGCTACGCCGGAATTGATCCGCATCGCCGACAACCATGGCGGCAATCAGGTTCTGACCACGCTTCTGGACGCGGAGAATGGCCAGCGCCTCGCCGCACTCGGCCTGCTCGATCAGCGCGGCCGCGCCGCGCCTGATCTGATCCGCATCGCTGGCAACCATGGCGGCAATCAGCTTCTGATCACGTTTCTGGCTGAAAGGAATGATCAGCGCCTCGCAGCGCTGGGCCTGCTCGATCAGCACGGCCGCGCCGCGCCGGAACTGCTCCGCATCGCCGACAATGAGGGTGCCAATCAGGTTCTGGCCACGTTGATGGATAAAGGCAACACTCAGCGCCTCACAGCGCTTGGCCTGCTGGATGAGGATGGCAGCGCGGCGCCGGCGTTCATCCGCGTCGCCGACAATGAGGGTGCCAATCAGGTTCTGACCATGCTGATGGACAAAGACAACACTCAGCGCCTCACAACCCTCGGCCTCCTGCAGGACGGCAGGTTGACCAAGGCAGGGCTTATGATCGCAGGAAAGGCTGGAAGCCGCGTCATCCTGAAACAGCTTCTGGATCCGAAGAACGAACAGCGTCTGCGCGCCATGAGGATGGTCGGACCGCAGGACAGTATCGCCGCATGGCAGGCCAAGTTCTATCGGAAGCCCCGCACCAGTCTCTTTCTGCATCTTGTGCTGAGCGAGCAGTTTTCCGGATCCTTGCGGCGGCGGGGTTTCGAACATGACGATGGGACCCGCAGTCAGGATTTGAATATGCTGAAGATGACGCGTGAGCCCGGCACCTGCCTCGCAATTCTCCTTGATCCGCGCAACGAGGACAAGCTGAAGCAGCACGGCTTTATCGATGCAAACGGCAGGATCACCGACAGGCTTTCCGACAAATTCGACGAAAACAGCGATCTGCATATTGAGCTTCAGGAGGTCTGCGGGATTAAAAAGAGCAGCCCCTCCAACTGGCAGGAACGGCCCGCCCCATCGGCTTCCGGCGCTGCCGGCACCTTCGAAATGGCGATCGTCGAGCCGGATGAGGATAGCAGCTTTGAAGCCGAAATCGCTGAACTTGAGGCGATCATATGCGGCCGGATCTGAAATGGCTCTGATGAATTGGGACCCGATCGAAAATTAGATGGCGATGTCTGAAAACCGTGTTGGTCATGCATGCATACGCCTTTGACATGGTCATGCTTGTTGCGAACCGGGCGGGCGGTGAACCATGAGGCATGGCCGGTCAGGTTTTTGATCGCCGGTTCGCGGGACGCGAACATCGCCTTTGCCATGCACCGGACAAAGGAGGGGCTGGACGCCCAGGCGTCGACGCTGATCGGCGTGAAAGGTCTATGAAATATTGAATGCGTCTGGATGTTGGTTTTCACGTAGCACTGCGCCGGTTAGGCGGATAATTTCCATTGAGAATTGAGCCATGTGAACCTTTCGCCAACGCTGTTGGCGACGGGGGCAACGGAGTGATCCACATGGGACTTTTAAACATCATCCGGCGGATGGCACTGCGCGAGATCAGCCGACGAACCGGATTGTCACGCAACACGATCGCCAAATATCTGAGCGCCGGCACGATCGAGCCGCCATTCACTGAGCCGGCACGGCCGAGCAAGCTTGATCCATTTGCTGAGAAGCTGTCGGGCTGGCTGAAGAGCGAAGCCGGGAAGTCGCGCAAGCAGCGCAGGACGCTGAAGCAAATTCACACCGATCTGGTGGTTCTCGGCTTTACCGGTTCCTATGGCCGGGTTGCCGCTTTCGCGCGCGACTGGCGGACTGATCGGCAATACGAGCAGCAGACGACGGGCCGCGGCGTATTCGGTCCGCTGTCTTTCCGTCCAGGCGAAGCATTCCAGTTCGACTGGAGTGAGGACTACGCCGTCATCGGCGGCGAGCGCTTCAACAAGCAGATGAAGGCAAAATACGAGGCGCTGAAAGGCGCAGAAAACCCGGCAAAGTCGCTCTGACAGCGATCATGCGAAAGCTTATCGAACGCGCAAACGTACTCATCCGCGATGAGCGAAAATGGGCGCAAAATGCTGCTTGATCAAAACGGATACTCTAAGCTTCAGGTCGCGCACATCAAACTGGCGCACAGCCGGGCATTTCTGCTGCGTGTCTACCTGTTGCAGACGCATGAGATGCTGTTCGATGCACACTGGCACGGCTTCAAGGTCTTTGGCAGCATTACCTTGCCGTCATCCAGCAGCATCGCAGAAAAGTTCGCTTCTTCTCGACGATCGAATTCGTCAACGCACGTGAGCAGGAAAAGGCCAAGGGAAAAGCGGGGCAAATCGCCGACACCCTGATCAGAAAACCATACTCAGAGGTGGCTCACTTCTGCATGGAAACCATCACCCGGGATGCCGCCGGTTCCAGTCAGCCGTCCACGCGATGCTTGACGATCTCCGCCCAGATAAGGTTCTGGATATCGGTGTGTCCGCCGGCAAGTCGCATGGCCGCAATGGTCAGTGTCGTGAAGGGAAGTACATCCCTGAGATCAAAAAGCAGACCGGCGCGAATAGCCTCGGCAGCGATGCTTTCCGGCACCCAGGCCACGCCCTGCGCATTGATTGCGAATTGGAGTGCAGCCAGCGTCAATGCCGTCACGATCCTCTGGCGGACAAACTCGCCGCTGCGGATCTGTGGCAAAAGCTCATCGTTGAAGATCCGCCCTAGAAATGCATCGCCCGGATAAGCGATGATCGGCAGTTCGCCGCGTGCATAAAAATCATTGAGCAATCCGATACTGTGTGACGCAAAAACCGGGATAAAGGCCTCCGAGCCCAGATTGACGCGTTCGAGATAGCCTTCCGCTTCAGCGTTGGCCTCGCTGGCGGACTGATAGTTCAAAAGCAGATCGGCCTGCTTGGTTACCAGCAGGGCAAGGCATTCATCCCGGTTGGCCGAGCGCAGACGTATGCTCACATCAATCGCGCCGGAGAACATCTCCACGATCGCCGGTGCCCGCGCCGCAGTGATAGCGTGCTGGCTGGCGATGACGATGCGGTTATTGGCCGCCCGCCCCTGCTGGCGCAGCTCATAAACAAGATCCTTGAGCCCTGCGACCAATTGCTTGATTTCGTCCTGATGGGTGGCGATCGACGGTTTCAGCCCCACCGGCTTGCGCTCGCGATCAAACAGTTCCGTTCCCACATAATCCTCAATGGCGCGGATACGGCGCGAAAAGGCCGGCTGGGTGACATTGCGGCGTGTCGCCGCCGCATTGAACGACCCCGTCTCCATAACCGCAACAATGTCCTCAAGCCATTCCAGCCGCATCTGAAACCTCATAATATGCATATTATGCATGTTATCGCCTGGAAACAGCATTTGATCAACGTAAGGAAATGCGCAAATTTCAAAATACGCTATATCGTCAAGGTTTGATTTTCATGCATCTGGCTCGCTTTCCCCGTCTTCATCTGGCTCATCTGCCTACCCCTCTCGAACGTCTCGACCGGCTATCGGCGGAACTCGGGGGGCCGGAAATCTGGATCAAGCGCGATGACTGCACCGGCCTTTCGACCGGTGGCAACAAGACGCGCAAGCTTGAGTTTCTGATGGCCGAGGCTCAGGCGATGAAGGCCGACATCGTCATGACCCAGGGGGCCACGCAGTCCAACCACGCGCGCCAGACGGCCGCAGCGGCAGCCAGGCTTGGCATGCAGTGCCATATCCTGCTTGAGGATCGGACCGGTTCCAACGATCCCAATTACACCGAAAACGGCAATGTCTTTCTCGATTACCTGCATGGCGCAACCAGCGAAAAACGCCCTGGCGGGCTCGACATGAATGCCGAGATGGAAGCGGTGGCCGATACATTCCGCACGGCAGGCAAGACCGTTTACACCATCCCCGGTGGCGGCTCCAACCCAACCGGCGCCCTGGGTTATGTCAATTGCGCGCTGGAACTGGTCTATCAGGCCAATGAGCGCGGACTGGTGATTGATCATCTGGTTCACGCCACCGGCAGCGCCGGCACACAGGCCGGACTGATCACGGGCCTGAAGGCAATCAATGCGCAGATCCCGCTTCTGGGCTTTGGTGTGCGCGCGCCAAGGGAAAAGCAGGAAGAAAACGTATTCCGGCTTGCCTGCGCAACCGCCGACAAGCTTGGTTGCTCCGGCATTGTCACCCGTGATGATGTCGTCGCCAACTCCGATTATGTCGGCGAAGGCTATGGCAAACCGGCCCCCTCCACCATCGAGGCCATCGAGATCTTCGCGCAGCTTGAAGGCATCCTTCTTGATCCGGTCTATTCCGGCAAGGGTGCTGCCGGGTTGATCGACTACATCCGCAACGGCAGGTTCAGGAAGGGCGAACGGGTGGTCTTTCTCCACACGGGCGGTTCGGCAGCCTTGTTTGGCTATACCAGCGCCTTCACCTTCCTCCACGCCGCCCCCGTGGCCGCATGATGAGCCTGCGAGGACGTTTTCATATGATGCCGAAGCCGACGCCGGACGCTAATGCCGTTCCTCCTGCGGCTTCTTCCTTCAAGGCGATCAATGCGCGCCCGTGCGACGGCATCGCATTTTCGACCCGAGCAAGGGCATAGGCACAAACCGGTAGATCAGGCTGGGGCCGGCAAGGCGGGAAGCGGCCACAGAGCAAAAATATAAAATTTCTCGCGGACAAACAAAATCTGGAGAGTGTAATGTTTAGAGCTTTGACAACCGGCCTTATCGCAGGAAGCCTGGCCGTCTTCATGGCCGGTTCAGCAATGGCTGCCGACAAGGTCATCATCGGCGAATTCGGCAATCCGACACCGATGCAGCTTCTGGCAACTTCGGACGCCATTCAGAAGGCAACAGGCTGGGACGTGGAATGGCGTAAATTCGCCTCCGGCACGGATGTGATTGCGGCCATGGCCTCGGGCGATGTGGTGCTTTCGGAACTGGGTTCCTCGCCGCTTGCCATCGCCGCCAGCCAGGGTGTCGACCTGCAGATGATCGGCTTCTCGGATGTGATCGGCAAGGCTGAATCACTGATTGTCAGCAATTCATCGGGCATCAAGACGCTGGCCGATCTCAAGGGCAAGCGCATTGCCGTTCCGATCGGTTCAACCGCGCATTTCTCGCTGATGGGTGCGCTCAAACATGAGGGCATCTCCGAAAGCGATGTGACCATCATGAACATGTCGCCTGACCAGATCGCGGCAGCCTGGGAGCAGAACGCGATTGACGCGGCCTGGATCTGGCAGCCCGTGCAATCGGAAATCACCAAGACTGGCACGCTGCTGATTGGCGCCGACGAAACCGCCGCATGGGGTTATCCGACCTTCGATGCCTGGGTGGTCAACACCAAGTTCGGCGAAGAGAACAAGGACAAGATTGTTGCCTTCCTCAAGGAAGTGGATCGCGTGAACAAGTCCTATCTCGACGATCCGTCCAAGTGGACCGCCGATAGCGAACCGGTCAAGGCTCTGGCCGAGGCCACTGGCGCGGATCCGGCACAGGTTCCAGGCATTCTCGAAGGCTTTACCTTCCTGCCGCTGTCCGAACAGGTCTCCGATACCTGGCTCGGCGGTTCGGCAGCCACGATCAAGGGCACGGCCGATTTCCTCAAGGCTGCGGGCCGGATTGACAGCGTTTCGGATGATTATACAGCTTTCGTGAACGCATCCTATGCGGACGCCGCCAAATAAGATCCGATCATCTCAACGGAACACCCCCGATCCATCCCGGATCGGGGGTTTATGGGAATTTCGCCATGGTTCTGGAAATCAGCAAGGCCTCAGTCGTTTATCCCTCCAGCAGCGGCCAGTCGCCCGTCGAAGCGCTCAGGCAGATTGACCTGACGCTGGATGAAGGCGATTTTGTTGTTGCGCTTGGTGCTTCCGGCTGCGGAAAATCGACCCTTCTCAACCTCATTGCCGGCTTTTTGTCCCCCAGCAGCGGGGAAATCCTTCTGGACGGGCACAAGGTGCAGGGCCCGGGTGCAGACCGTTCGGTGGTGTTTCAGAAACATGCATTGATGCCCTGGCTGAACGTGCGCGACAATGTTGCGTTCGGGCTCAAATTGCAGGGGCAGCCCAAGGCTGAGCGCGACCGGATCGCCGACACGTTCATCGCTCTTCTTGGGCTGACAGGCTTTGAGGATTCGCCCATCTACGCGCTGTCGGGCGGCATGCAGCAGCGCATCGGCATTGCCCGGGCGCTGACATGCGATCCGCGCGTCCTGTTGATGGACGAGCCGCTCGGGGCGCTTGATGCGCTGACGCGCGAAAAGGCACAGGAACTGATCCTGAAAATCTGGGAAAGCACCCGCAAGACCGTGTTTTTCATCACGCATAGCGTTGAGGAAGCGCTGTTCATGGGAACCAAGCTGATCGTCATGTCACCGCGTCCGGGCCGCATCACCCACCGGTTTGATCTGCCTTTTTCCCGCCGTTTCATGGATGGCGCCAGGGCCCGCGAGGTCAAGGCATCGCAGGATTTCATCACGCTTCGCGAAGAGGTGCTCAGCATCATCTTTGCCGACGAGGAAAACGCGGCATGAGTGACATGACCAAGACAACATCCGCCGAAGACGCCCCGAAAGCAAAATCCGCTTTTGGCCTGTTTGCCCGGCTTGCCAAGGGCAAGGCCACCAAGCCGGGAGAAACCTATGGGGTGCCTGGCCATGGCGACACGCTTCTCTTAAGCATCGCCACCATTGTTTTCCTGATCGCTGTCTGGTGGCTGGTGACCGCCATGGGCTGGGTGAAGCCGCTTTTCGTCCCCTCTCCGGGCGCGATCGTGGCGAAATTCATCAGCACGCTGCAAAACGGCTATACCGGGACGCCGCTTTATGTTCACGTGGCGATTTCCACCGCCCGGGTGTTCAGCGCCTTTCTTCTTGCCTGCCTGATCGGCATTCCGCTGGGACTGGCGATGGGAATGAGCCCGCTGATCCGCGGTATTTTTGACCCGCCCATCGAATTTTACCGGCCGATCCCGCCGCTTGCCTATCTGCCGCTGATGATCATCTGGTTCGGCATTGGCGAAACCTCCAAGGTGCTGCTGATCTTCCTGTCGGTCTTCGCACCGGTGGCCCTTGGCGCGCGGTCAGGGGTGAAATCAGCGGCCATCGAGCAGATCCATGCGGCTTATTCCTTTGGCGCCAGCCGCTGGAAGGTGATGCTCCACGTCATTCTGCCGTCTGCCATGCCTGAAATTCTCACCGCCATGCGCATCGGCATCGGCTTTGGCTGGACAACGTTGGTGGCCGCCGAAATGGTCGCAGCCACCAAGGGTATCGGCTATATGGTGCTTTCGGCCTCGCAGTTCCTGCAGACCTCGGCCGTGATCATGGGCATCATCATCATTGCAGCCATCGCCTATGCTTTCGACATGCTCATGCGTTTCATCGAACGCAAGGTGGTGCCGTGGAAGGGCAAGGCGTAAACCGCCCAGCCCGTCCACCCATTCTGTTTTGCCGGGACCCCGGCTTCAAGGGAGCGTTTCGTGCCGCGCATCTACCTGAAAAAGGCGGAGAAAACCGCCGAAAGTGATTCCGCTTCCGTTACCGAAACGGTTAGGACCATTCTCGACGAAATCGAAAAGGGCGGCGATGCGGCTGCCAGAACCTATAGCGAAATGTTTGACCGCTATCAGGGCAATATCGTCGTGACCCGTGCGGAAATCGAGGCGGCAGCGGCCAGCCTGCCGCAAACGCTCAAAGACGATATCCGCTTTGCCCATGACAATATCCGCAGATTCGCAGATGCTCAGAAGGCGACGCTCAGTGAGAGCGAAATTGAAATCGTGCCGGGCCTGATTGCCGGGCAGAAGACGATCCCCTGCCAGGCCGCCGGCTGCTACGTGCCGGGCGGGCGCTATAGCCATATCGCTTCTGCGATTATGACGGTGACAACGGCGAAAGTGGCTGGCTGCGGGCATATCATCGTTTCCTCACCGCCACGCCCGGGCGTTGGTGTGAACCCGGCCATTCTTTACACCGCCGATCTCTGCGGGGCTGACACCATTCTCGCCATGGGTGGGGTGCAGGGCGTAGCCGCTATGGCTTTCGGCCTTTTTGGCCAGCCGAAGGCCGATATTCTGGCCGGGCCCGGCAACCAGTTCGTCGCCGAAGCCAAGCGCCTTCTGTTCGGCCGTGTCGGCATCGACATGCTGGCCGGCCCCACGGACAGCCTCGTGATTGCCGATGGTAGCGCCGATGCGACAATCGTCGCCGCCGATCTCGTGGGCCAGGCGGAGCATGGTTATAACTCACCGGTCTGGCTGGTGACCGATCATGTTGAGCTGGGCGAAAAGGTGATGGAGATCGTGCCGCAACTGATCGATACCCTGCCGGAACCCAACCGGGCGAGCGCGAAGGCTGCCTGGCGTGATTATGCCGAAATCATTTTGTGCGCTGATCGCGAAGACATGGCTGCAACGGCCGATGACTACGCCCCCGAGCATCTAAGCGTACAGGCCGAAGACCTCGACTGGTGGCTTGGCCGGCTCAAATGCTACGGGTCGCTGTTTCTGGGCGAGGAAACTACGGTCGCCTATGGAGACAAGGCGGCGGGGCCAAACCATGTGCTGCCGACATCGGGCGCCGCGCGCTACACCGGAGGGCTGTCTGTGCATAAATTCCTGAAAGTGGTGACCTGGCAGCGTTCGAGCCGCGTAGGCTCTCGCCCGGTGGCACTGGCAACCGCCCGCATCTCGCGCATGGAGGGCATGGAAGGCCATGCGCGCACCGCCGATATTCGCCTCAGGAAATATTTCCCCGGCGAGACGTTCGACCTGACGATTGCGGAGTAGAGCCGATGCTTGTCTGCCGCCAGATGGGAGAGGGGCCGGCGCTTGTGCTCGTCCATGGCTATCTCGGCGGAGCGGCCATGTGGGACGACCAGTTCGCCGCCTTCTCGCGCCACTTTCGCTGCATCGCGCCTAATCTCGCCGGTTTCGGCGATAGCGGCCACCTCAAAGCGCCGGATTCCATTGAAGGCCATGCCCGGCTGGTGCTGGAAGCACTGGATGATCTCGGTGTAAAGACATTCCATCTCATCGGCCATTCGATGGGTGGCATGGTGGTGCAGCAGATGGCGGCTATGGCGCCGGCGCGGATCGAGAAGCTCATTCTTTATGGCACCGGGCCGGTCGGGCTTTTGCCGAACCGCTTCGAACCGATCGAAACCTCGCGCCAGCGTCTTCATGCCGAAGGACTGGAAGCAACGGCCGCTCGCATTGCGGCCACCTGGTTTATCAAGGGCGAAGCGGCGCATGGCTATGCGACCTGCCGGAAAGAAGGCGCCAAGGCCAGCCTGCAGGCCGCACTTGCCAGCCTTGACGCATGGCAGACATGGGACGGAACGGCGGCGCTTGCGACGTTTCCCATGCCCACGCTCGTCATATGGGGCGATGGCGACCGCTCCTATGGCTGGAGCCAGCCAGAGAAACTGTGGCAGACCATTGCCGATTGCCGGTTGGCGGTCGTGCCCAACTGCGCGCATAATGTACATATGGAAAAGCCGGAGATCTTTGCGCTGATCGTGATGGATTTTCTCACGTCCAGCGACTGACACCGGTGCCCGGCGGCCATAAAGGTGACGGCCATGGCGGAGGTGCCTGCCCGCTCACCGGTCAGCGGGTGGACGCCGAAATTAGGGGGGAAGCGAGAATCGGCAAGATCATGCGGCAAAACAATGAGATAGAGCGCTTTTCGTTGCCACAGGGAAGGCCAGGCCAATCATGCTATCCGGGTATATCGGCCGGAAATGCCCCTGCCGTCGCGCAAATGCCTATTCGTCCGATTGAGCCCCTTGAAGCAGCCATTGCAACTGCGCATCGCTCTCAATGGAATCCGGGAACTGCTCTCTCACCCTGGTGATTGCGTCTTCGGGGGCTACGCCCTGATCGATCAGAAGCCGCGCAGCCATCATGCCGGACCGGCCCGCACCATAATGACATGAGAGCGCCAGCGTTTCGCTTCTGGCAAACATCGCCCGACGCAGACCATCATGTTGCCGCCATGCGTCAGTGAAGCCGGTATCGGGGCTCTGGTAGTCCCGGATCGGAAGATGGACCAGCTTCATGTTGCGTTTGGCGCAGGCAGCGCCCAGCAGGTCGAAGGCGTCTTCGGGCACTTCTTCTTCCTCGACGAGAATGATGAGAAGCGTGCAGCTCTCAAGCGCATCGTGGTCAAGTGTCGCCGCCAGCCGTTCCGGGCAAATGAAAGCCTCGCCCTGCGCATCAAAGGCAAAACCCGGAAAGCCGAGCGTGACAACCTTACCGCCCATCGGCAGTGCAAGGCAGGTTCTTATGCTTGTCTCGCTTTCCATAAGTCGGGCTTGCTGTTCCGGCGCGTATTTTTCAGATTCCACAATGCGCACTGTTATTGTCCTTTTTCAAGCAGTTGTGGGGTACCGGGCGGGGTAAGGCCGCCCGGCATTTCATGCTCTATCGGATCGGATAGGCGTACATCAGGCCGCCATCGGAATAGGCGGCATTGGCGGTTTCGGAAAGCTTGATGCCGAAGGGCGTTTCAGGACCGAGATTGCGATCGAAGACCTCTGAATAAGAGCCAACCTGGCTGATAACCTGATAAGCCCAGTCAGGGGGCAGGCCGAGTTTCGCGGCCATATCGGCGGTCGCTCCATCTTCGGCGAAAAGGCGCTGGACAGCCTGCGGCTGATCTTGAAGATTGGCGATCACCATATCGATATTCTGGGAGCTTACGCCAAGACTGTCGGCGTTTAGCATCAATTGAAACGCCCAGAAGACGGCTGCTTCCAGATTGGCATCCGGCCGCGTCGCCAGCGTCAGCGGCTCGGCCGAGATGATCTCTGGCAGGATCATGTAGTCGCCGGGATTTTCCGCCAGAAGCCGGTCTGAATTCAGCGCGGTGATGTCAGAGGCGTAGACATCGCATTTGCCGGAATAAAAGGCTTCGAGCCGTGCCGTCTTGTCAGAAATGTTCTCGACCCGATAGGAAAGCCCGCGATCGGAAAACCAGTCGGCGATGTTGAGCAGCGTCGTCGAGCCGTCCTCGGCGCAGACGGTGGCGCCGTCGAGTTCTTTTGCATGGGCAATGCCGAGCGATTTGGGAACCATGAAGCCCTGGCCGTCATAGAATGTCGTGGCGACAAAGCTCATGCCGGGATCGGCATCGCGCGTGCCGGTCTTGGTGATCGAGCGGGAGGCCATGTCGGCGCCGCCGGCAGCGAGCGTTTTCATCGAGTCGGAGAAACCGATACCGCGAATATCCGCCTTGTCCGCATCCCCGAGGATGGCAGCAGCTGCCATACGGCAGAATTCGGTATTGAAACCCTGAAAGACGCCATTGCTATCGGGAGCCGAGAAACCGGGCGATTGCGGGTTCACCAGGCAGATAAGCGTGTCATTGGTCTTGATCGTATCAAACACCTCACCGGCCAGTGCCGTGGTTGCGGGGGCGAGGAGAAGCAGTGTCGACAGGAGAACAGGTTTCATGGACGAATCCTTTGAGTGGGAGCAGAAGACAGATAGAAATGTACGTGTATACAGGTATATCTGTCAATTGCTTTTGCCTCATCAGATCGAAAAGACGTGATCGCCTTGCGCCGCAGATTACGTCATGGGTCTTCTCAAGGGCTGGTTCATCGCGCCTGCCTTCCGTTTTGAATGAGGCGCTGGGATGGCTCGGCCAGCCGGATCAAGGCGCTGAAGCCTTCGACCGACCATCGACAGAAAGGCGCAGGAGATGAAGAACCAAAAGCCGATGACGAAATAGGCTTCCAGCGCATAATCGCGCCAGAGCGGATCCGAAAAGGCCATCTTCGCCGTCGCTGTCAGATCGTGGATCCCCAGCACCACCACAAGAGATGTGTCCTTGTAGGCGCCGATTACGCTGTTGACGATAGAGGGAAGCGCCCGCCGAAGTGCCTGCGGCAGCAGAACCAGCGCCGCCATTTTGGGGTAGGAAAGCCCTAATGCACGCGCGGCGTCGCTCTGGCCTTGCGGCAGGGCACAAAGCCCTGCCCGGACATCCTCCGCGAAATAGGCCGCATGAAACAGCGCCAGGGCCACCAGCGTTGCGACAACCGGCGAAATCCGCGTGCCGGCGGGCAACATCAGCGGCAGGACGAAGACACCGACAAAAAGCACGGCGAGCATCGGGACGCCGCGCGCAATCTCGACATAGGCGGCAGCAAGGCGCCGAAACAGGCGGTGATGCGCCTGCGTGCGGGCAAGGGCAAGCAGCACGCCCAAAGGAAAAGCTGCGGCAATAGCCGCGATCGAGAGGATCAGCAGGATCGGCAATCCGTTCCAGCGGACACTGTCGACTGCAGCAAGGCCGAGCACGCCACCACCCATGAGGACAAAGCAGGCAATGAGAACCACCGGCCAGATGACGGCCAGATGACGCGGCCGGATCCGGATGCCCCCGCCTGTTATCCACAAACCGGTCTGCACGGTGAGCGCGATGAGCAGCAGCGATGTGGCGACCGGGCGCCAGACGAGTTCGCGCGGATAGGTGCCAAACAGGATCAATCCAAGCTTTTCGGTGACAAAAGGCCAGCAGGCGCCGTCACGATCGGTGCAGGCCGCTGCATCTGAAAGGGGTAAGGTTGCATCGGCAAGAAGCCACCGGAGCGAATACCAGACGATCGTGAGCAGTATGGCGAAGGCAAGAAGCGTGAGCGTTAAGGAAAGCGGCGAGGCAAACGTGGACGGTCGATGTTTCGTCATGGCGGGGAACGGCATCAGCGGCCCTCCCGCATGCGCAGTCGCTCGCTGACCCGGTTGAGCGCAGACGTCAGTCCAAGGCAGATCAGCAGGTAGATGGCCATTGTCACCAGCATCATTTCCAAAGGCCGGAAGGTCTGGTTGATGATGGTCCCGGTCACCGACATCAGATCGGAGTAACCAACGGCGATGGCGATCGAGGTGTTCTTGATCAGATTGACATACTGGTTGTTGATCGGCGGCACGATAATGCGCATGGTCTGCGGCAAAACGATCAGGCGTGTGACCTGCAGGCTGGAGAGGCCGAGCGCTCGTGCCGCTTCGATCTGCCCTTTGGCGATGGCCGCGATGCCGCCGCGTATGACTTCTGCAATCTGGGCGCCGTGATAGAGGCCGAGTGTGAGCGCGATGACCATGAATTGCAGCGATAGCCGCGCACCGCCTCGAAAGTCGAAGCCGGAGAGCACGGGGACGGACCAGGAAAGCGGCATCGAAAGAAGCGCCAGCGCGATCGGCGGGAGACTGTAGACCGCCATCATTGTCGTCAGGAGCTGCGGGGCATCCCCTGTTCTTTCGCGCAAACGCCTGTTGTGGCGTACCAGCATGGTGACCAGCAGCGTGCTGATGAGAAGTCCGCTGATGTGGAGCCAGAGAGCCATATCATTGATGGGCAGGGGAATGACGACAGAGCGGTTGGAGAGGTGGAAGGGGCCGACAGAAAAAGCCTGCCGGACCTGAGGCAGGCCACTGACTGCAGCGACATAAAGAACCAGCAAAATGAGCAGCTTCGGGATATTGCGGAACAGTTCGACATAGGCTTGCGCCAGCATGCGCAAGGCTTTGCTCGGTGCTATGCTGGCAAGGCCGACCAGAAGGCCGGCTGCCGTTGCCAGAATGAGGCTGATGGCTGCAAGAAACAGCGTATTGGTGACGCCGACGAGAAGAACGCGGACATAGGCGCTGTCAGCCGAATAGCGAAACAAAGCCTCGCTTACATCAAAGCCTGCGCGCTGGCCAAGAAAGTCGAAGCCGGGGGTGAGGCCAGCCCTGTGCATGTTGTCGAGCACGTTGAGCGCTAAGAGTGCGAAGAATACCAGCACGGTCGCCAGAAGAACAAAATCGCGCAATGGCAGTCTTTTCTGTTTCGGCGGAGGGGGGCTTGGCGAAATCATCTGACATCTCTAAAATTGAAATATGAACATGTATACAGGAGTACTTCTGTTGCGTATAGGCGCAAAACGCTCTATTTGCCTCTTTGCAGCATGAAAGGATCAAAAAAGTATGGTGACCAAGGCTCAAACCGCGCTCGAAGAAATAAGAAAGCATATATGTGTCAATGGGTTGGATGGCGAGGTCGTACTATATGAAACGGAGCTGGCGGTTGCCTATGGAATGTCCCGGACACCGATTCGCCAGATATTGCAGCGGCTCGCCTATGAAAGACTGGTTTATACGAAATCCGGTGTTGGAACCGTTGTGACGCCGCTCGCGGAGAAGGATCGGGGCCGTGATCTGCGCACGTTCGAAGGCCTTGTCGCTGCGGTGCTGCTCCACGATCTCCCCGCCCTCAGCGTGCTTCAGAGGTCGGATATTCTGGCGCTCGGTGCTTTTGCCGACGCCTTCGGCTCTGTCGAGGGCGATATGCTCTATGCCTTTTTCTCACGGTTGCACTCAACGCTGACCGCGCTGATTGAAGACCCCATTCTCAGCGACGCTTTCTCGGCCAGTTTCTGGCGCGCGGTGCGCTGGACGCTTCGCGACCATGGCATGGCCCCGACGCAGACGGCGGCGCGGCTTACGGGCTTCGTCGATAGCGTGGTCAAGAATCAGGTGAAGGACGCCGGGGACCTCTTCAACCGTTGCAGAAGCCTGTTCCCGGCCTGAGTTTTTCTTGCGGAGAAAGGCTTGGCCTCCGGGGCGAAACCTTTCCCCGGCAAGATCATCAACATCTGCTCGACAATGAACGAGTTTGGCCCGCCCTTGGTGTCGACCCACGCTAACACCAAAGGGGGTAAAATGGTGCTGACACGCAATGTTGCGTCAGAATATGGAGCTTACAACATCCAATGCAAGGGCATCGACCCGGGCCATATCGCAACTGACCTTATCCGCTTTTTCAGCCACGTTGCCGATGCCGTCAATATCGAGGTCACGATGCAGAACAATTCGGTCAATCCTGATGTCTCGTCGAACTCAATTGCCAGCATCCCAACAGCGCGCTTCGGACGGGCGAGGCGGAGCGTGATCGATCCAGAAGTGCGATGGAAGCGGCAATCAGCAGATCAGAGCCTCTTGTGGTTCACAATACGCTGGGCTCGGCAAGAATTGTTGCCAGTGGTGATGGTTTCCATGCAGAAGTGAGCCGGCTTTTTCACCGAGAAGTGAGCCACCTCTGAATATGGTTTTCTGATCAGGGTTTCGGCGATTTGCCCCGCTTTGCCCTTGGCCTTTTCCTGCTCACATGCGTTGACGAATTCGATCGTCGAGAAGAAGCAGAACTTTTCTGCGATGCTGCTGGATGACGGCAAGGTAATGCCGCCAAAGACCCTGAAGCCGTGCCAGTGTGCGTCGAACAGCATCTCATGCGTCTGCAACAGGTAGACACGCAACAGAAATGCCCGGCTGTGCGCCAGTTTGATGTGCGCGACCTGAAGCTTAGAGTATCCGTTTTGATCAAGCAGCATTTTGCGCCCATTTTCGCTCATCGCGGATGAGTACGTTTGCGCGTTCGATAAGCTTTCGCATGATCGCTATCAGAGCGACTTTGCCGGGTTTTCCTGCGCCTTTCAGCGCCTCGTATTTTGCCTTCATCTGCTTGTTGAAGCGCTCGCCGCCGATGACGGCGTAGTCCTCACTCCAGTCGAATTGGAATGCTTCGCCTGGACGGAAAGACAGCGGACCGAATACGTCGCGGCCCGTCGTCTGCTGCTCGTATTGCCGATCAGTCCGCCAGTCGCGCGCGAAAGCGGCAACCCGGCCATAGGAGCCGGTAAAGCCGAGAACCACCAGATCGGTGTGAATTTGCTTCAGCGTCCTGCGCTGCTTGCGCGACTTCCCGGCTTCGCTCTTCAGCCAGCCCGACAACTTCTCGCGCAATGCCATCCGCCGGATGATGTTTAAAAGTCCCATGTGGACCAATCCGTTGCCCCCGTCGCCAACAGCGTTGGCGAAAGGTTCACATGGCTCAATTCTCAATGGAAATTATCCGCCTAACCGGCGCAGTGCTGCGTGAAAACCAACACCCACAGGAGCCTTTGAACTGAGGAACAGGCAGCATCAGAGCGAAGACGAAAAGCAGATGGTCAAATCAGCCGGGAATATAGATCACACCGAGTGCGACATAGCTGCGAAAAGCCGCTGGCCAGAGCGTGCGTACCGACAGGTCTGAGGTTCGAAGCTATGCCGTCAGCTTGTCTGGGCAGGTGGCGAGGAAAACGATTTTTCAGACCTGAGCGTTGAAAGCGGCCAACTTGATTTCCGTCTTGCCGTCAGTACTCACGAAGGGGAAAGTGTTCTGCCGATAACCGGCTCAGAATTTGAGGCTTGCTTCGGCTGAGAAGACGTTGCTGGTCAGGTTGTCGCGAATTTCAACCTGATAGGACGCGCCGAAGGTGAAGCGCCTGGCCGCGATCGCCGTCAGCGACAGCTTGCCGACGAAGGCGTTGGCGCCGACATCGGCGCCGGAAACCTGGAAATTCTCACCGAAAATCCCAAGCGTTGTCGACCGGCTGATATCGCCGAAATCGTGACGCCATCCGGCGCTGAGCACCGGTTCGAACTGAAGATCATCATCGAAGGTGAAGCGCTTCGAAACGGCAATCGCCAGCGTTGACTGGGTCTCGTCAAACGTGTCGGCGGGCAGAGAGAGCGCAAGAACGCTGCCGTCTTCGTTCATGCTGTCCCGGCGAAAGCCACGATAGCCGAGCGTGGCAGACGGTGTCAGCGTGATGCTGTCAGCCTCGAATGCCTTGAAGGCACTGGCCTCGATGAAGCCGCCCATGCCGT
>NZ_VHLG01000023.1 GCF_006516955.1 Martelella alba | reverse complement strand
GACTATGGCAGGACTACGCCGGCGAGATGAACGCCTGAAATCCGCAAAAAAGGGAACACAATCGGGCTGACCAAATTAAGTTGGCAATGCCGTTCGGATAGATCCACAACCCCGCTAGTATGAGCGCCCGTCGCCGATCAGTACGGCTGGCATCCGAGCTTGCCTGCATCCCGGTTCTGTCTGCAGATCCAGTCTGTCTGACATTTCAACTTCCGGCGCAGCGCCTGATCTCCTGATGCTCTCGATCATGGTCGGTTGCGTGTCGTGTATGGTTTTTCTTTAGTGGTATCCATACATTGTTGCATCTGCAGTTGTGCGAATCTTGCGTGACCAGCCCTTCAAGGGCTCGCTTTCCAGATATTTTGGTCAAGATTGATCGAAATTCGAGATTTTTGCGCAATCGCAATTTCTTCTTTGCAAATTAAACCATACGAATTTATATTAATGTATGGTTTTATGGCTTTCTGTATGAGGTTTTGTATGTGGATCCCGCATTTGGCAGAGGGTGCCAAAATGAAGTATCTTGGCATCGTCGAGGCACTGGAAGAAGATGTGCGTGCTGGTCGGGTGGCTGCGGGAGAGCGGTTGCCTGCTCAGCGCGCCGTTGCTGAGGCGCTGGATGTTGATCTGACGACCGTGACGCGCGCTTTCAATGAGGCGCGGCGGCGTGGGCTCATTTCAGCGCAGGCAGGGCGTGGCACTTATATTGCGGAATCGTCCGAAGAGACTGATGCCGAAGTGCGTCATTCGTTGCTTGACCTGAGTATGAATATTCCACCCCAGCCGGCGACAGTCGACTTTCGAAAGTTGCTCTCCGAAGGTGTCGCTGAAGTGCTCGGCGGGCAAAAGGGGCTCCTTCATCTCCACTACCAGGAAAGCACAGGTGCCGGACAAGATCGCGTCGCAGCAACAAGCTGGTTGTCCAGAACGACGGGAGCGGTTTCTCCCGATCGCGTGATCGTGGCCGGGGGCGCGCAATCTGCGCTTTACGCAATTTGTGAGCTGCTGCTTGATCGCGGCGATGTCGTTGCGGCAGGGGCGATGACCTATCCGGGCTTCAAAGCCGTGGCGTTTCAGATGGGGCTCATTATAGAGCCATTGGCAATGGATGAGAACGGTATCGTTCCTGACGCATTTGCCCGAGCGTGTCACGAGCGCAGGCTAAAAGCGCTCTATGTTATTCCGACCATGGATAATCCGACGACAGCCAGCCTTTCCGGGGACCGTCGTCGGGAGTTGGCGATGATTGCCCGCAAATATGGCGTCGCACTCATCGAAGATGATCCTTATGCGCCATTAGCCGAGAACAGAACAGTTTCGTTGTGTGAACTCGAACCGGCACTGACCTGGCACATCGCAACGCTTTCAAAATGCTCCACGCCGGCTCTTCGCGTCGCCTATGTCGTGACGCCCGACCCGACGGCCGCACTGCGCCTGGCGGGCGTTCTTCGCGCGACGATGCTCATGGCGCCGCCATTAATGGTAGCTCTCGCGAGCCGCTGGATAGCCGACGGCAGGCTCGATGAAATCGCGAAGGCAATTCGCGCTGAAAGTGAAGCGCGTCAAGAGCTTGCCGCGTCGATTCTCGGAGACTTCAACTTTGTCGCCAATCCCTATGGTCACCATCTCTGGCTAAGGTTGCCGCCATTCTGGCGGGCCTTTGACTTTGCCGAACACGCCAATCGCGCAGGCGTTTCAATTGTACCTGCCGCAGCATTTTCGATAAGCGCGTCTCCCGTTGAAGCCGTGCGGATTTCTCTGGGCGTGGCGCCTGACCAGGGTGTGTTGGAAGACGGTTTGAACTTGCTTGCAGCGCTCATCAGGCAGCCCTCTCTCGGATCAAAGGCAGTCGTTTAGGAGCTGCTGCGAAAAGACAAATGAAGCACATGTCCAAGATTGTATTCACCCCGGTCAGATCCGTTTTGCTCGGGGGCGCTGGAATCCTCGGCGCTCCGGAAGCGCTTGCGTGTCGGCCGCGACGAATGAATTCCGCAATGTCTGAGGCGGTCAAGCTGGTCGCGAAGGGACCGGGTGCGAGCAAAGGTGATTGTTCAGAGCACGCTTGGCGTGCTCATCATCATCTGGCCTGGCAATGTTGTGTCTGAGACAGCACTTCTCATGATGAAAACAACCAATAGCAGTATGTAAAGAGTTAAGACGATGATTTGGATTCCCATAGGCCTCGGCCTGTTCAAGGTTGTCGTGCTGGGCACGACCATTTTCTTTGCAATCAAGTCGCATCGCGATGAAGAAAAGATGCAAAAAGAAAAGGGAAGAACCCGCAAGCAGTATGTTGCCGACGAACACACTCTGGAGGCCGCTGAGCCTGATCAGGACGTCGGTGGGTGAGACACCGCTGTGGTTGAAGAGCTCCGAGTTTTTCAAGCATTCTCAGGTTCTACTTCTGTCTCTGCATCGCACGCCAGATTATTACGCTGGTCCTGTTCTGATAGGCCCAGGTCGATTTGGCGCCTGACGAGTTTGATCCACCCGTTTCAGCCGAGGTGCGGTACATGGCACCGGCTTGCAGTCAGGGCGGCGGTTAGTGCGACGGCGGCGAAGAAGCAGAACAGCACCATGAAGGGCAGAGCGGAAAAGCCGCTGTCGGCCACGGCCTGAAGCGTATTTCGGTTTAGAAAATGCTCGATGCGAAAATATATGAGGCCACCGACGCCTGCGCCGAGGCTCGCGCCGATCGTGCGCGAGAGTTGGACGAAGGCTGTTGCCCGTCCGATCATGTGTGCGGGCGATCCGATCTGCAGAGCAACCTGTACCACGCCCAGAGTACTTCCCATGAACAGGCCGTTGATGCCGACCCAAAGGGCGGTTTCCCACGGCGACAGGTGGGCCAGGGTGAGAACGAAGCTGATCAGAATAGTGCCCACGACCGCCAATCCGAAGGCTGGAAAGACCATGGTTCGGCCACTGCGACGGACGAGCTGACCCGTGATGATGGAACCGATCCCGACAGAGCCAAGCGGAAGCATCATCATCACGCCGATCTCTTCAGGGGAAAGGCCGAAGTGTCGTCGAAACAGAACCGGCAAATAGCTGTTCAGACCGGTGAACAGGAACCCATAGAGGAAAACGATTACGCCGCATTTCCAGACGATCGGTCCGCTCAGGAGTGGCAACGGCAGGAGGGGGTCGGCAACCTTTCGCTCAACCACGATGAAGGCGATTGCGGCGAGGAGAAAGCAGCCTGCCCAAATCAGCGCGACCTGTTCCGGCGCCGATCGGGACAAAGCCTGCGTCAGCATCATCAGGCTCGAGACGGCAACCATGAGAAGCATGGCACCAAGCCAGTCAAACTGAAGCCTGAACCCTGTCTGCTGCTTGTGGACGGCCTTTCCGGGGATGAAAAACAGCAGGCCGGCCGCCGTGGCAGCTAGCGGGACCTGAAGCCAGAAGATTGACTGCCAGCCAAGACCACCGATCAGGAAGCCGCCAAGGGCAGGACCGAATGTGTTCGCTGTGAAGGCAACGGCGACAAGGTAACCCTGATAAGCAGCCCGTTCACGCGGTGGAATGGTCTGACTCAGGAAGGCCTGTGGCAACGAAATCAGACCACCGCCACCGATACCCTGAATGAAGCGTGCCAGTGTCAATATCTGGAAGCTCTGCGCCTGCGTTGCGATCAGGCTGCCGACTGCAAAAATGACGATGGCGATGACGAGAACACGCAATGGGCCGAAGTGGTCGCCAAGCCGGCCATAGACAGGCGTGGCAACGGCGGCGGCGATAAAGAACGCTGCCAGTATCCATGCCAGGGACGTCTCGCTGCCCATCTGCTTGGCAATTGTTGCTGCGGATGTTGACATGACGGATTGCTCGAGCCCGGAAAGAAAGGTCGGAAGTGCCGCGAGCGAGATAGCCAGAATGGGTCGCATGAAGAAAATGCTCGTTTGATGATGGGCAATCGGCCGAACGGCCTTGTGTGTGTCAGGCTAGATGGCTAAAGGCGTGTCGGGATATGCCCAATGGAGATACCCAAGTAATGGCACTCGACAGTACGCAGCTGCGCTATTTTCTCGAAGTCGGTACCCTTGGCAGCATCAAGGCGGCTTCAGAAACGCTTCACATTACGCAATCAGCTCTGAGCCGGCGGATGATGAAGCTCGAGACGGATATCGGAAAGCCGCTGTTTATCCGCTCCCATACAGGCGTGGAATTGACAGAGGTTGGCCGTGAATTGATGACGCGCGCCATCGAACTGACGTCGTTGCTCGCCAAGATCAGCCAGATCGGTGACGCGGAATATCGTAAGGAAGATATCCGCACACTGCATCTTGGTATGGTCTCTAGCGCCAGTTCACTGCTGTTGGAAAAAGTGGTTCTGCGTTTTGCCCAGGTCCACCCTGATGTTTTCCTGCGTGTCGAAGGTCTGACAGATCAACGGCTCAGCGCTGCGGGGCTTAAGATAAAGGTTGGTCGGGGTGAAAAAGCTGATCCGGCCATCGAGCGTCTGCCATTGTGGAAGGAGGCATTGCTGATCGTGGCCCCGAAGGGGGCGACGCTCAATGATATCCGAGACATGACCTATGTCGAAGCGGCGAAATCGCCGGATGTTCGCCTTGTAGAGGCGCGGATTCTGACCGAACTGGCGCTGGAGCCGAAACGGCGGATCGAAGTCTGGCCTGCTTCGGAAGCCATCAGGGTTGTTGAGCAGAATGCTTTCACCATCCTGCCTTATTCTCTTCTTGCGGCACATAACCGGCTCGATGACTTCCGCCTAATACCGTCGCGTTACGAACGGCTGACATTGGATCTTTCACTTTTGCGATCGTCTTCCCGGCAACCGGAATATCTGGCCCTCAAGGCTGTGATCCAAGATGTGGCGAGGGAACTCCTCAGTCAGGACAGAAGTGGTTTTCTTGGTCCTCCATGAGTGTAGTCTGTGCCGTTGCGATGAATCCCTGAGCACCGCACAGATTTTTTTGCACAACAGATCACGTTGAAGACTGAATAATAGGCATGTGATCGGCGTGATCAATATTTCAGCACGGTATGCCCACACAGCATATCTATGCGTCCGCGTACCGTATCACAATGCAGACAGATCAGCCTTGTCGGGCGGGAAAAACCGGAGTCGCATTTTGTTGTCATTGACCAGAATATTGAAACGCCTGGGCTTCTCGGGGATCGGTTTTTGCCTTTTGCTGCTTGCCTTTGTCTATTGGCCGTTCTTCACGCTTATTGCAGGCGCATTCAAGTCGACGCCTTTCGGCAATGGTACGTTTACGCTTTCTGGCTTTACCCATGTCTTTAGCAGCCTGGCGACCTATCGGGCCTTTGGCGTTTCGGTCGCCTATTCCGGGCTGGTGCTTGTCATCTCGATCGTGATTGCGCTCGGCTTTGCATTTGCAACTGCACGATCCGGCGCCCGCTTGGCCAGGCTGCTCATTCCTGCGATGGTGTTGATTGCTGCTATCCCCCGTCTTTTCTTTGCGGTCAGCTGGGGCATGATCGGCGCACCGCGGAGCGGCTTGATTGCCAATATGTTTCGCTGGGCAGGGCAGGATATGCCTGACTGGCTTACCGTTTACAGCTTTTCCGGCCTGGTTTTCGTCACCACGCTGAAGGTCACGGCTGTCGCCTACCTGCTGCTGCTGGGGCCAGTCCTGCAGGTCGACAGAAGTCTTGAGGACGCTGCTGTCATGTCAGGTTCGAGCCGACGAAGCGCCATTTTTCAGATTTCGCTTCCGCTTCTGACCCCGGCTCTGATCGCGATTGGCATGCTGATGTTCGTCGAGGGGATCCAGGTCTATGATTTCCCGGCTCTGCTGGCCTCTCCTGCGGGGATCGAAACCCTGTCGACCTCGGTCGAGGCTTATCTCAACAAGGAGGCGACCCCGCAATGGGCATCCGCTACGGCCCTGTCGCTGCTCGTGATCCTTCTCATCTCAGTGCTTCTTCTGGTTCAGTCGAAAATGGTGGCGGGCCGCGATTTCACCTCAATCGTTGGCAAATCGCGCCGGGCAACGGCGCCGGCCAGGGGGGCTTTTGATTGGCTGGTGTCGCTTGCGATCCTTGTGTTCCTTATCCTTGCGCTTGTCCTGCCGCTGGTACAGATGGTGATCGGCTCGCTGCAACCCTATTTCGGCATGTATGGTACCTATACACTGTCCAATTATGCCGCGATCTTTGCTGATCAGCGCCAGGTCACGATCCTGCTGGAGACGCTGGCGATTGCCTCGGTTGGCGGGCTTGTCGTCATCGCGCTGGCCTTTACGATGGCCTATGTCGAAAAGCGCAGCACGATCGGCTTCTTGAAAATCTTTCTCCGGATCGCGTCTTGGATTCCGGCAACGGCGCCAGGCATCGTGCTTTCGCTCGCTTTCGTCTGGACCTTCGTCACGATGCCGGGTCTGCGACTGCTTTACGGTTCAAATATCCTCATGGGCATTGCTCTTGTGGTCGCCCATCTTCCGCTCGCGATCCGCGCTTGTGAAGGCATTATTGCTCAGGTCAGCCCTGAACTGGAAGATGCGGCACGTATGAGTGCGGCGCGTCCGGCGACGGTTATGTTGTCCATTACGGCAAGGCTTTGTGCTCCTTCGCTCGCTGCCGCCTGGGTCTTGGTCAGTCTGGCTATTGCCGGAGCGCTTGACGTCCCGCTCCTGTTGCAGAGCACCAAGAGCCAGACTGTCGCAACCTATGCCTACTCGCTGTTCAACAACGGGGATGTTGCACTCGCTGCCGCTTTCTTCCTGACCTATCTGGCGCTCTTCATGATGACGGTCGGGGTCCTCTATCTGTTGATGCTCTGGTATCGCATGACCCGCAGCAGGAGGCGGATCCTCACCGTTCCCGCCAGCATTTCGCACTAATTCAGGCCTCACCACAGGAAAGACCAAGCATCATGAACCCGATTACAGAGGCCAATACAGACATCCCGAGCATTTGGATTTCTGCTCTGCGCAAGTCTTACGGCCAGACCGATATCCTGAAGGGGATCAATCTCAAGGTGCCGGCCGGAACGTATCTTTGCCTCCTAGGCCCCTCGGGCTGCGGCAAGACCACACTTCTGCGCTGCATTGCCGGGCTTGAACATCCCAGCGCCGGCAGGCTCGATGTGATGGGCCGCACCATGTATGATGAAAGTGTGGCGGTTCCGGTTCCTGCTGAAAAGCGCGGTTTGGGAATGGTGTTTCAGCATTATGCGCTCTGGCCGCATATGAGGGTGTTTGACAACATAGCCTTTCCTATGCGCCAGAAAAAGTTCCCGACCGCCGACATCGAAACGCGTGTTTCCGATCTCGCCGATCTCATTGGACTTCGTCCACTGCTTGATCGCTTTCCGGGGCAGCTTTCCGGTGGCCAGCAGCAGCGTGTGGCCCTCGCTCGGGCGCTCTGTTCTGAACCGTCGATCCTGCTTCTCGACGAACCGCTTTCCAATCTGGACAGTGGCCTTCGCAATCAGTTGCGCCGCGAGCTGCGCAACATTCATGATCGACTTGGCATGACAAGTGTGATGGTGACGCATGACCAGGACGAAGCCATGGCGCTGGCCGATATGGTCGCCGTCGTGCATCAGGGCGAAATCGTTCAATATGGGCCACCGGCAGAGGTTCTACTCAATCCGGCAACCCGCTATGTCGCCGGCTTTGTCGGCTATGACAACATGCTCGAAGGGATCGTTGTCGACCGGACAGAGACTGGATCTGTCACACTCGACGTCAAGGGAACGCGTGTTTCGGTTCAGACGTCGGGGCAGTTTGCTATTGGCGAGACCTGCGCCATAGGG
Organism: Martelella alba; assembly: GCF_006516955.1. Classification (GTDB taxonomy): domain Bacteria; phylum Pseudomonadota; class Alphaproteobacteria; order Rhizobiales; family Rhizobiaceae; genus Martelella; species Martelella alba. The sequence goes on along the minus strand of NZ_VHLG01000023.1, from coordinate 26,481 downwards.
CTCAAGTCGAAAGAACTGGTCGTGGCGAAAGAGGCCGGGATCAATCGGGTTCCCGCCAAAGTGGACCGCCTAACCCGGCTGGGCCCGTCGCTCGAAATCGAGATCACTGTCGCTGGTCAGTCGATGCTCGTTTCTCAAACAACAGATGGCACTGCCGCGCCCGCGGTCAATGACACGATCTTCCTAACGCTTCCACAATCCGCACCGCTTCTTCACTGAGCTGATGCTGTTCCACCAGAGAGGGCAATAACATGAAAAAACATGACACGATGAATCTCATTGGCGGTGTCGCAATCGCCATAACCGCCAGCTTTACTGCCGGATCGGCTTTCGCTCAAGACGATGATGCCATCCTGAGCTCTCTTTATGATGCGGTCAAGGCCGCAGGCGAGAGCGAGTTGGTTGTCTATAACCCCAACACCAATGCGAACGCGCCGATCTTTGATGCCTTTTCCAAGCGTTTCCCTGAGATCAAGATCACAGGCGTCGACCTATATGGACCCAAGCTGACCACCCGACTGGAGGCGGAAGCGGCATCGGGACAGGCGGCTGGTGATGTGGTCTATACGACCCCGAATGAAATGCCGGACTATGCTGAAAAGGGCTTTCTGGTCAGCTACACACCGGAGACGGCTGCAGGCATTGATGAGAAGTATGTCGGCGAAAACGATATGTGGTTTGACTGGACGCTGACGGTCAGCGGTCCGTTTTACAACAAGATCTACGTCAAGCCAGAGGATGCGCCGGTAAGCTGGACCGAGCTTGCCGACCCGAAATGGGACAAGCAAGTTTCAATCTCCAGCCTTCAGACGGTCTCTGGCACCGGGCAGGCACTGACGGCACTTACCCTTGCCGGCGTGCTTGATAAGGCCTGGTTCGAACGCCTGGCGGCCAATCATCCCATCGTTTCGCAGGCCAACGCTCAGGCCATTCAGGCGGTTGCTTCCGGCCAGGCAACAGTTGGTCTCGATGTTCCGTACCACTTCTTCAAGGCTGCGGCAAAGAAGGGCGCACCGTTTGAATTTGTCTTTCCGAAGGAAGGTGTGATCTCAATTCCGCTGAATGAAGCGCTTCTGACCGATGCGCCGCATCCTGCGGCCGCGAAGCTGTTCATCAACTGGCTGTTCAGTCCTGAGGCTCAGCAGGTTCTCGCGGATATGGGCATGCAAAGCACGATGCCGGGCGCCGTGCTCGTTTCTGGCGCTCCTGAGGACCTGACCTTCAATGTCATGGATTGGCGCACGCTTGTCAGCGAATATCCGGCGCAGCTGGAGATGTACAAGGGCGTCTTCGCCAACTGAGTGCCCGTCCCCCTGACAGGACATACAGCGGAGCAGGGCGGGCAGTCTTCGTTGTCTGCCCCTCTTCACGAAAGTCATCCACACAATCAGATCCGATTGCATTTCCACGGCTTAGGCAGGCGCCTATCGTGATTCTCGGTCAGTACCCCAAGGAGACACCCATGAATGAGCGTATCGTCAAGGTCGCGGCAGTCCAGTCGGAGCCGGTCTGGTTCGATTTGGCCGCAACAACTGATAAGACAATTGCGCTGATGGAAGAGGCCGCTCGGAAGGGCGTCAAGCTCATTGCATTCCCTGAAATCTGGCTGCCGGGCTATCCGGTTTTCCTGTGGCTGGGAGATGAGGCGTGGCAGACAGAGTATCGCCGCAATTTCATCGAGAATTCTGCACGTCTCGGCGGTCCGGAACATGAAAAGATTGCCGCTGCAGCAGCTGAATACGGCATTGAGGTTGTTCTCGGGCTGAGCGAACGGGATGCGCAGGGCCGCATCTATATGGCTCAGTGGATCATAGATGAGAACGGCAAGACCGTCCTTGCGCGCCGCAAGCTGAAGCCTTCGGGTGCTGAGGGTACGTTCTTCGCGCCGGGCGATCCGGACACCAACCTGAAGGTTGTTGCCACCAATATCGGCACGCTTGGTGCACTTAACTGCTCGGAGCACAAACGGCCAATGCTTCGCCACATCATGTTCGGCCTCACGGAAGAAATCCATGTGGCGGCCTGGCCGGCGCTGGGCCTCATGCCACAGGTCATCACGATGGGGGCCAAGGTCAACATGAATGCGACCAGCGCCTATGCGGCCGAAGGCGGCATGTTTGTACTGGCGACGACCCAGGTTCTGGGCGCCGGTATCCAGAAGGAATTTTCCGATACACCGGAGCGGGCAGCCAAGATCACCCTTGGCGGCGGTGCGACCCATATTTTCGGACCGGATGGTCAGGATGTGGTGGAGCCGCTTGCGCATGATGAGGATGGTCTGCTGATCGCGGATATTGATTTCTCAAAAATCCGCCATCCTTTCGATCCCGATCCGCTGGCGCCCGCCGCCGCGCATTGATCACAGTCTGCGTCTGCGCGCCGCTCTGGACTATGGGCGCCAGAGCGGGCCGCTTTTCGCGTCCTCTCTTGAGGGAATAAAAGGCCTTCCGATGAAGAATGATCCGATGATCTCAACGGCACCACAGCAAGAAACGTTGGCTTCCGCTTATGACGAACGGCTGCTGCAGGCTGGTGCAACCGGGCTGGATTCGCAAGATCGTGCTGCGCTTTCAGCCGCACTCGGCTACATGGATGAAAAAATCCGCTTGATCCGCCGACGAGCCGCTGCGGACGGCGGCGACTTCGCTATGAACCCGGTCGCTGAATAGCGTCATAGGTGAGGGGCATGCCGTCATGACGATCCTTTCCGAGATAGACACGCTGGCGAAGGCAGCGACCGCGCTGGCCGAAGGTTCGGTTTCTGCCGTTGAATTGACCGAAGCCTGCCTGAAACGCTGTGAGGCCTCGGAGCCGAAGCTTTCCGCCTTCATCACCTTGATGCCGGATGCGGCATTGGAAATGGCCCACGCGGCAGATGCGCGCCGGAGCCGTCGGGAGACATGTACGCCGCTCACGGGCGTCCCACTCGCCTTCAAGGATATTATCGATGTTGCTGGCATGCGCGGCACGGGCCATTCTAGGCTATATGCCGATCGTATTGCCGCGCGTGATGCCACCGCTGTTGCCGGACTGCGCGAGCAGGGGGCGGTGTTTCTGGGCAAGGTGGCGACGAATGAATTTGCCATCGGTGCGCATGATGAGAAATCGCTCGCACCGAACGCCCGCAATCCCTGGAATGTAGCACATACGCCGGGTGGGTCGTCTTCAGGATCGGCGGTTGCTGTCGCCTCGCGCGAGGTTTTTGCTGCTCTTGGCACCGACACCGGGGGCAGTATCCGCGTGCCGGCAGCCTTCAACGGTATTGTCGGAATGATGCCGTCGCGCGACTTGGTCAGCCGACAGGGCGTGATGCCGCTTTCGGAAAGCATGGACACCGTCGGCCCCATGGCGCGGACGGTGGAGGATGTTGCCCTCCTGCTTGACGCAATCGTCTCGCCCGGGAAGGTTGCCGGTCGTTTCTTTGACGGTTTGTCATCCCTGCCGAAAAATGCCCGCTATCTGCGTCTGCGTGACTTTGACGAGCGTCTGTCTGGCGCACAGAAAGCGGCGGTCGATCAGGTCGAGCCCTTGTTGCAGATGATTGGCCTGCATCGCAGCGATGCCCGTTTTCCCATGCTGGAGGAACTGGATGCCATCGCAGCCGTGATCGCCACCTGCGAAAGCTGGTCCTATCATCGCGCTCGCCTTGCCACCCAGGCGGAGCTCTACGGCCAGGACGCACGGCTCAAATTGCACCTTGGCGCACTGGTTTCCGGTGATGACTACCTTCTGGCCAAGCGGCGTCAGGCCACCCTTGTCGCCGAGTTCCACAACTTGCTCGGTCCCGGTGACATTCTTTTTCTGCCGACGACGATTGGGGCTGCGCCAAGGCTTGTGGAACGCAATGGCAGGTCAAATTTCGGCCATTGGTCACATGTGGGGCCGAACGGCTTTGCCAATGTCCTGGGCGGGCCCGTCATAGCCTTGCCTTGCGGCATGGATAACGGCTTGCCTCTCTCTGTTCAGCTCGTCGGACGTCAGGGCAGCGATGCATTGCTTCTCGCAACGGCGCGTGCGCTTGAGGCCGCGATCAGAAGCGCAGGCCTCTGCCGTCCGCTTTCTGATTTCCAATGAAATGATGGCAGGCTTTTGGGTTGGGCGAGAGCGATGGCAATGCTCGCAGGGTCTGGCGGGGGGAGGACTATGGTGCGTTTAAAACGCCAAATACGAGGTCAACCTGCCTGCTGAGCAGTTCACCGGCGTCTACCATGTTGTCACGATCCAGTATGCCATTGTTGACCAGCCCTAGCCACAAGGGCGCAATGAGAAGATAGCAAAGTTCTTTCGCATTCGCGTCCTCCGGAATTTCTCTTGCCGCGGCCGCCTGAAGCAAAACTGCCTCGAAATGCGCGCGGAATGGTCGATAGACTTATTCGCGATAGAGGGGGGGCCAGATCCGGAAAGGCACGGCTTTCTGTCAGCACTAGTCTCGCGATGTCACCACGCCCCGAAGCCTCTGTCAGATACATGACTGGCAGCAAGGTGCTTTTGATATAGGCCTTCACGGTCTCGCCTTCCGCCTGCGGGATCTGCCGTGCCTCTCTCAGGATGCCGCTGACAACATTAGTGACGATGGCGAGGAACAGGTCCTCCTTGCGCGCGAAATAGCGGTAGAGCGTGCCTTTGGCGCCACTGCATTCCTGTGAGATATCTTCCATCGTCGTTGCGGCAAAACCATTTTGAGTGAACTGAGACAGGGCTGCGGCAATAATGCCCTGACGGGTCCGTTTTTCGCGGCTTGGTCCGCGGGTATTTGGTCCTTTGGGCATCCGTTCCTATCCAGTTCCGATGGCTCTTTTTCGCTTTCGACGGATTTCGCGCCGACCGTGTTTCCCTTTGTTCTGATAGCATTGATCGCCATGGTGGTGGGCGCTAGGCTTCTCGCTTTATCCTGGCCCAATCATCGCGCCCGTGGCTAAGCATTGGCGATGAAAGTGTCTAATACGGATGAGGTCAATACGGTCTACCCGCTGTTCATCCTGGCGTGCCTTTCCGTTGTGACGGCGTGGACGTCAGGATCAATGGTTATGGCGATCGGCGCGGATCTGGGGGGCAAGGCTCTACGGGCTGTCCGGTGCCAGCCTGGCGGGCATGGTGTCCGCCATTTTCCAGGTCTTTGCCGGTGTTGGTCAGGTGCTGTGTGGACGTCTGCGATCGCGCCACGCAGTTACCGGTGGACTTTGGGGTATGATCATCGTTCAGCCCCTGCTTGTCTTTACAACCGGCGAGACGCACGGCACTTTGCTGCTGGTGCTGATGGGCGTTAGCGGCCATGGTCTATGGAGCTGTATTTGTCGGTGCGCTCGGCTTGGCAAGCGCTGCCGCCGCAACACACAGGCGCGCAAAGCTAATCTCCAATTTTTACATTGTCGGCTATTTATCCAACGCCTTTCCCGCGATCGCCATGGGCTTCCTGATCGCCGCAACCAATTTCCAGACAGCATTCTATGTGTTTTCCGGCTTGTTGATCGCCCTAGCTGGCACAGGCCTTTTCGGTATCGCGAGAACACTCGCAATAAGGCTTCCCTGAGATCACTCGAACAGATGGCCCGCCGGCAGGCGGGCTATCTGTTCTGAGACCGACTGATCAGCTGAGAGGGAAGACCTTGCGACGTGCTGCCGGCAGCGTAACCATTGTCTCAAAATCGATGAAGGCTTCGCTGTCCGTGATCACGTCCGGAAAAGCCCAGCATTTCTCGGCCTGTTCCTGAGTTTCGAACGTATAGACAGAAATTGCATCATAGGCCGGCCCATCCTTTGCGACGTAACGGCCATCCGTTATTTCGACATCGACGGGAAAATGATCGTAGGAGATCAGGCCTTCATCCTTGATCAGCTCGACCATGCGCGGGCCGTGACGGTCTTTGTAATAGGCCAGAAACTCTTCCAGACTCATGCCGGGTTTGCGCTTCATGATGAATGCCACAGTGTACATTATGTTCTCCAGTCTTGTTGTTTATATCCTGCATGCGGGGCTGCATGGCCGCTCCAGTCGCGATCTCCGCGCCTCTTCAGGCGGTCTGGCCGATAAGAGGCAGGCTTTCCAGCATGTTTTTCAATGCGATTGCGTCCCAGGGAAGATGTTCCGCGATCCCGAGGCCGACAATATCGGCAACTGCGGCGACATCATTCAGCAGGCGCGTGACCTGGTCCATGGTCATCCGGCCTTCCGGTGTTGCTCCGAATGCGCCCGGCGCATCCAAGGGGTTGCTGAAATAGAGCGAGCGGAAGAATTTGGGATCCAGAACATCGAGGTCGAGATGGATGGCCAGACGGCTGGCGCCGGTCGATCGAAACCAGTCGAGCACCTTCTCGCTTGAATCGGCAAGCTCTGCGGGCGTGGCCATTGCCATGCCGTTCCCCCGAACGAAATTCCATTCCAGCGGCATCATGTCGTAAAGGCCAGCATACATGACATTCTGCGGTTTGACGGGGTGTTTGACCCGGGACGAAAAGTCATTGTCGCCTTTGCCGAGGAGATTGCCGAGCACCATGGCATGGGCGTGTGAAAAATGGTCCGGCGTCAGGATATCTGGATGGGAATCGACCCAGAGGATCGCCAGATCGTCGCCATGTCGTTCGCTCAGATAGGCGAAAGGGGCAAGGTCGACGAGGCAATCGCCGCCGAGGACGACGATACGGTCCGGGGACTGTTCGGAAAGAATGGTGGCCGCGGCGTCGGCCTGCTGCAAAAGGGCAGTACGGGCAACAATACCGTCTTCAACCGGAAGGTCGTCCCCGGACGGTGCTGCGACCGGAACGGTGATTGTTTCGCCTGTGGTGACGGGCGCCAGAAAGTTCAGCATCTGGGCGCCGAAATGATAGGCGGGTAGTGTGCCGCCCTGCCATTGGGGCATGAGCAGGCGCAGGGTCTTTGAACTGGCTTCGGTCATTGGTTGGTCCTTCACCTCAGTCTTGTCGGCCAAGCCGGATAGTCTTGATAACGGTTCCCGGTTAGCGTCGAACAGCAATGAGAAGGCAGGATAGCGGCAAGCGCGGCATCGAATTTGTGCTCAGTTGCCAGATTGTCGCCGTTTCGTGCCAGATCGCCTCTCCTCTCGCGCGAACGGACGCCGACTGACCCCGCGCCATATTGCCTCAACTTTGATCATCTGGGTTGTCAATCTCTTCTGCTTACTCTTCCTGGAGGGGGCGCGGCAGAGACTAACCTTCCAGTTGCCGCCGAATTCGACGAAATTTGTCAGGCAGCTAGGCAGGCCGTCGCTCCTGCTAGCGTTAAGGTATGCCAATCTCAATAAACCGTAGTGTTTTGGCATGAAACTTGCGTCACATATGTCAGAGGTTGAAGCCAGACAGGCAGGCGTCATGGAAAAGCAATTTTCGACGAGGGATATCAGCGCCGGTGAGCGCTTCGACTATTGGCATGAGCTGGTCTACCGCACCTATGCGCCTTGCAGTGGCCGTGTCAGCTCGGTTTCCGGCTTCAATGCCAGTCTCAGGACGCAGGAATTCGGAACCACGGAAATCAGCGATGTTTCATCCACCGGCATTACTTATGAACGCAAAGCCTTCGATGTCCGACGTGGTCCGCGTGACGATTTTTTCGTTTCCTTTATGGTTTCCGGCGAAGGCCGGTTTGAGCAGAACGGCAATTCGGTCATGCATCGCGCTGGCGACATTCTGCTTTATGATTCCGGCAGGCCCTACAGCTATAGTTATGATCAGGCGTATCGCTCGATCTTGATGCGGATCCCGCGGCCGATCGCATCTTCGCGGCTGGTTGATGTTGACCGGCTGGGCGGTGTGATCCTGTCCGGTGGTTCGCCCTTTGGCAAGTTGCTCGGCACCCTTCTTGGCGAAGCTCACAATCTGGCAACGTCGGTTGAAAGTGATGTACTGCTGCAGCTCAGCCCATCCATGCTGGACATGATCGCAGCTGCCGTCAGGCAGGGAACCGGCGACACTGCTGCCGACGGTGCGGCTAGCCGCTCAAAGATCGAGCAGATCAAACGTTATCTGAACGCGCATATGGCAGACAGTTCGTTGACACTGCAGCAGGTTGCAAGGGAACAGAATGTTTCCGTCAGAACCCTGTGCCGGCTGTTTGCTGAAACTGGCACGACGCCGATGGGATGGTTGCAGACACGTCGGTTGCAGGCGGCCTATTCTGCCATTTCCGAACGCCGGGTCCGCAGCATCACCGATGCCGCACTGGATTTCGGTTTCAACGACCTTTCCCACTTTGGGCGCTCCTTCAAGAAAGAATTCGGCGTAACGCCCAAATCCCTGCTCTGAACGCCGGATTGTCGCAGTCCGGACAGGCTTCAACGGCAAGAGGCGCTCCGGACAAACGGAGCGCCTCTTATCATTTAGGACGGTCGCAGGATCAGAACTGATCCCAGGGCTTGCACTCGGCGCCGCCATTGGCCTTGCGGGCGATCGGCATGGGCGTGTAGACGCTTTTTTCGAGCTTCGCTCCGTTGAAGTAATTCACAATGCTGTCGATGGCATAGCGTGCCTCATCGGCAGGGGCCTGGCCAAGGGTTGCATCAAGCTTGCCCTGTTTCAGCAGCTCGACACCGGCCGGTTCGCAGCCAACGGAAACCATGGCGAGTTTGGTGACATCGACACCAGCACGATCGGCGGCGGCGACGACACCCTTCATCATGACATCCTCATCGGAATAAATGCCCTTGATTGTGCTGCCATATTTTGTCAGCAGGCCCGATGCGGCATCCATCGCGGTGCCCGTATCCCAGTTGCCGGGTTGCTGCGCGACAATATTGATGCCGGGGGCGATTTCGGCGAGGCGCTCAGAAAAGCCCTTGTAGCGTGACATGGTCTGAGCCTGGCCGACAATGCCGGTGATCATGATGACGTCGCCTTCCTCGCCGAGGCCCTTCGCCTTGAAGGTTTCGAGCATAAGGTCTGCGGCTTCTCGGCCTTCGCCTTCATAATTGGCGCCGCTGTAGGAGATCCAGAGGTCATCATGTGCAGCATCGGGCTGAACGTCGGTCAGGAGCAGTGGAATTCCGGCCTGGCCGATCTTGCGCATGGAGGGAAAAAGCGCCGTGCCGTCGATGGTCCAGAGCAGGATCAGATCAGGCTTCTTGGCAATGGCCTGGGTGATCTGGGTCGCCTGCTGGGCGGCATCAAACTTGTTGGTGACGACTTCGAGATCAAGATCGGCATCCTTGGCATAGAGGCGCAGCGCATCATTATAGGCAGCGCAGTATTCGCAGATGTCATCGGCGCCGAGGAAGATGACTTTCTTGCCGGCGGCATCATCGGCGAGAGCCGTGCTGGCCAGTGCACCCGTGGCAATGACGAGAGGCATGGCCCCGCGCAACAGAGATTTCAGAAAGGAACGCGGATTGAGGTCAAGCATGAAATTCCCCTTTAATGTTTGATGGTTTGGATTGATTGACCGAAAGAGCGAAGGAAACGTTCTGTCAGCGCGCTCTCGAAAAGAACGACGATGAGCAGGATCCCGCCATTGGCGAGCAGGATTGTTGAACTGTCGGCGCCGATATAGCTCAGGCCATTGCTAAGAACGGACAGGATCAGTGCACCGAGAAGGATTCCGGAGACCTTGCCGACCCCGCCCGACAGTGCGACGCCACCAAGAATGGCTGCGGTGACAGACTGGATGAGAAGACTTCCACCGAACTGGGAGGACGCACGGCCGAGGCTGATGGCCATCAGCACGCCATCGATGGCGGCGAAAACGCCAGCGCAGACAAAGACCGTGATCAGGGCCGGGCGGATCCGGGTCCCGCTCATCAGGGCGGCCTTGCGGTCGCTGCCGGCGGCATAAATGTCACGACCAAGTCTGGTGAAGGACAGGACGACGAACAGGACGGCGCCCAGAACAAGTGCGCTGATGCTCCAGGGCGAGAAAATGCCCAACACCGTGAGGCCGACGAAATCCGTCATTTCGAGATGATCGAAAATCGCTGTCTTGCCGCCTTCAAGCCAGACAGAGGCGCCCTGCAGGACGATCATGATGCCGAGCGTCGTGACCAGAGACGAGACCTTGAGCCGCAAGGTCAGCCAAGCATTCAAGACGCCAACAAGCGCACCGAAAAGGACAGCGGCCAGGATGCCGAGCACGGCGTAATCCGCGCCGAACTTGACCATGATGAGGCCGGCAAGCGCCACCATGGCGCCAACGCTTAGATCGAGCTCGCCGGCAATCATGGTCAGACCTATTGCAAGGGCCACGGGTGCGACAACAGCAAAGGTCTGGCCGATGGCATAGATGTTGCCGATCGAGAGAAAACCCGAGGTCATGACACTGAAGATGATGACCAGAGCAGGCAGAAGTGCCAGGCGGAGATAAAAGGAGAGGGGTCGTGTCACGCTTTAAAACCTTTCGTGGCTTCGATCAGTTCCGTTCGCGGCTCAGCGCAGCGCCAAGCATGACCGAACCGATGACCGCAAGGCCCTTGACCATGAGCTGAACTTCATAGGAGAAGCCGTTGACCAGCAGGATGTTGGAAAGAACGGCGACAAAAATGGCGCCAACGGCGGCATCCAGCACCCGGCCGCGCCCGCCCTTGATGCCCACGCCACCAATGAGGACGGCGGCAATGGCGCTGAAATCGAGATCCTGACCGACGCGCAGATTGCCAGCACCTGCCTGCGCTGCAATCATCACGCCTGCAGCAGCAGCTGCCGTGCCGGCGATGAGATAGGCAAGCATTGCAGCCCGTGACGTGCGGATCCCCGCGAGTGCTGCTGCTGCCTTGTTCATGCCTGTCAGCCTGACTTCTCTGCCGGTGCGGGACCGTTCGATGATGAATTCAAGGATCAAGGCAAGAACGACAAAAATCAGTGCCTGATAGGGCAGGCCGGAGACAAGCGCGCCATTGCCGAGCCAGCCGGTATCGGCATCAATCAGTACGGTCCGGCCGCTGGAAAGATACTGAGCAATCGCGCTGATCAGTGACGCCGCTGCAATCGAGGTGATGATCGGATTGCTGCGAAAGGATACGACGACCACGCCCTGGATCGACCCAACCACCGCGCCTGCGAGAAGGGTCGCAAGGATGGCCGCTGGGAGGCTCGCTGAGGAAAGCATGGCGAAGATGATCGATGCCAGGGCTGCCGTTGCCGAAAGAGACAGGACAAACAGATTGCCCGACAGGGTGATGAGGGCCAGGCCGATTGCAACAACGCCCACCGGAGCACCGGTGTAAAGAATGGCGCTGATGTTGCTGGCCGAGGCAAAATTCGGCACGGTGAGCGCGGCCAGAATGATCATCGCCACCAGGATGAGCTGAATGACGGTCGCATGCATTCTTGCCGGTGAAAATGCGGTCATGCCGCGGCCTTTGGTGAAGACGGAAGTGCTCGAAGCAGATGTCATTGGACGGTCTCCTGTCGGCCGTGCAAAATGTCTTTCAGAATTTCATCGGAATCCGTCTCGTCATGCGGCAGGTCGCGCACGATCCTGCCGCGATAGACGGTGACGATGCGGTCCGCGAGTTCCATCACCTCTTCGAGGTCGGTCGAGTAGAAGGCGATCGCCAGTCCCTCGCTCGCCAGCGCCTGCAGTCGGGCATAGATTTCTGCGCGTGCGCCGACATCGACGCCGCGTGTCGGTTCATTGAGAAGCAGCAGCTGCGGTTCGGTTGCCGCTGCTTTTGCCAGCGACACCTTCTGCTGGTTGCCGCCGCTCAGGGTCGAAACCTGATGCGAAAGCCGTTTCTCATCAATCTGGAAGGCGCGCGCCAGTGGCAGGGCCCGGCTCTTGCTGAGGCGGGAAGAGATCAGGCCGAACGGGCTGATCTTGTTCAGGATTTGCGCGGTGATGTTGATCTCGATGCTTGCGGTAAGGAACACCCCCCGCCCGGCGCGATCTTCTGCGACATAGGCAATACCATTGCGATAGGCATCGGCGATACTGCGTAGGGAAAGAGGCGTTCCATTCAGGCTCAGCCCGCCCTGAGATGGCTTGTGAAGACCGGCCATGGTTTCAAGAATGGTATCTGCACCCGAGCCAAGCTGGCCGACAATGGCTAGAATTTCACCCGGGCGAACCGAAAAGTCGACCGGACCGAACCCGCCTGCCACGCCAAGGGTGCGGGCTTCGATACGGGCTGGGACTTTGGACGGGCTGACCCGTCCCGCACTCTTGGCTACATGCTCGACATCACGGCCGATCATGGCGCGAACCAGTGACTGTGGATCGAGGTCTTCGGTGTTTTTCGTAAAGATATGTTCGCCATTGCGGAAGACGGTAATACGGTCGGTCAGAGCAAAGATCTCCGCCAGGCGATGGCTGACGATAACAATCGTGGTGCCGCGGTCTCGCAACTGGCGCAGAACCGCGAAGACCTTGTTGATCTCGGCATCGGAGAGTGTTGCGGTCGGCTCATCAAGCAGCAGCACCTGCGACTGGCTTGCCAGACCGCGCGCAATTTCAATCAGCTGCTGTTCGGCAAGTGTCAGGGTTCCTGCCAGCGTCCGGTGATCAACATGGTCTAGCCCGACGAGAGCTAGAAGTGCCTTCGTCTCCTGCGCGAGCCGGCCGCGAAGATAAAGGCCTGCCGTGGTTTTCCTGCGATTCAGCATGATATTGTCGAGCACTGAGAGATGCGGGATGACGGACAGTTCCTGGTGAACAATCGACAGGAGCGCGGGGTCCGGGCGTTCGCCGAAGGTAATCGCAATGCCGTCGATTGACAGACTTCCCTCACTGGGAATGACGATGCCGCCAAGAATCTTGATCAGGGTGCTTTTGCCGGCGCCGTTCTCGCCGCAGAGACCGAGAATTTCGCCTTTGCGCAATTCGAAACTGGCATCTTTCAGGGCAGAGACACCGCCATATCGCTTGCTGAGACCCGCAGCCACCAGGATTGGTTCATTCGCCATGCAAACCCCTCGAACGGTCGCGGGGCTCTCTGACGTCTCTTTCATGCCCGGCCCCGGGTTCATCGCCACACATTCAACGATGTGTCGATCTGTTCGTATTAAGAAGGTTGGGCGGGCGGCACGCTCTACGAATATTGCCAAATTTTCGCCTCGGCGTGCCAAAAATGTCCAAAACCGAATGCCGACAGAGATGATGTGGTGGACGGCCCGGCTCTGTTGCAAATATTCCGGATGGCTGAGAAGGGGCTTTCGTACGCTTCAGTCACACGAGTTGGTGTCGAGATTCTGTGCGAGCATTACCACAACCTCGGTAAGCGCGCTGGGCCCGACCCTGAATGCTCGTTCAACGATGCATGCCTCGCCACGGATGTCGCCGGTTAAGTTGAAGATCGCAGCCTGACCCTTGGGCAGAGCACGCATAACTTCAAATCCCCTGATCGTTGCATAGGGCGCTTTCAAAGTCTTGAAATCTCGGACTGGTTTGATCCACTGTTTGAGCTTGCTATGATCGGCCTCTATCAAGTTGTTCAGATACTTGACCTGCCGGTGCACAAGCTCCTTTGGGCATTTGCCGTCGGCCTTCAGTTCCGAGATAGCGATGCCATAGGTTGGCGCCTTATCGGTATTGATGACGGTTTGGACTTGCCCGGAAAAAGTGGAGAGCGAACGGGGCTTTACGCGGCCAGTTGGAGAGCGATGCTCTCGAACTGGATTGGGCTCATATAGCCTAAGGCAGAGTGTTCCGTCTCAACGTCTCTGAGACAGATCCGGTTTAACGGATAAGGGATGAATTTGGCTCATCATAGATCACGTAAAGGCAGTGACGATGAGACAGAAAACCGGTCCGTAGAAGCCGACGGCAAACAAAGCGATCAAGGAATTCCGCCGAGCCACCCGCAAATCCTATTCCGCGGAGGAGAAGATCCGCATAGTGCTGGAGGGGCTGCGCGGCGAAGACAGTATCGCAGCCCGCTGCCGGTGCGATGCCCCGCCGCCTGCGGACCCTGATCGACTATCTCGTCGGATCCACCGCCTGAAGGGGGTTGGTGCTATCTACCGGCCTTCCCGGTATCTGAAGAAATCGACGAAAGCCCGCAGGGCAGGGCGCATCTGATGCCGCGAGGGGTAGTAGATGTAGAAGCCGTCAAAGGGCGGGCACCAGTCATCCATGACGGTGACGAGGCGCCCCTCCCGGATGTCATCGGCAACGGCTTCTTCAAACACGAAAGCCAGCCCCAGCCCGTCCAGCGCCGCCCGTCGCATCAACTCCTGTTGCGGGAGGATCAGGTTGCCCTGCACTTCGACAGTCAGGGCACGACCGTCGCGCTCCAGTTCCCAACGATAGATCCGGCCGCTGTCAAAACGGCGACGAATGCAGTTATGGGCATTCAGATCGCGGGGGTGCTCTGGTGGCGGGTTTCGTTCAAAATACTCCGGTGTCGCCACAATCACGCCGCGTTGCGGACCGGAGGCGGGCACCGCGATCATGTCCGCCTCAAGGTTTTCGCCGAGACGGATCCCGGCATCGCAGCCGCTTTCGACAATGTCCTCAAAACTATCGGCGGCGCGGATGTCCAGCTCGATCTTCGGATAGCGAGTCAGGAACGCGCGCAGGCGGGGCATGATCACTTCCTCGACCGGTAGCAGCGGCAGGGTGATGCGCAAGGGACCGCTCGGCTCATCGGGGTTTTTCCCGGTCTCAGCCAGACCCGAGGCGATCTCGGTCAGCGGGGCGGTCACGCGGGTCAGTAGCCGGATGCCTTCTTCCGTTGGCCGGGTCGAACGTGTGGTCCGCGCCATAAGCCGAACGCCGAGGCTTTTCTCCAGCGCCGAGACCGCATGGCTGACTGCGGAGGGCGCGATGCCCAGCCTGTCGGCGGCTGCGCGAAAGCCTCCGGTTTCGGCCACGGTTTGGAAAACCACGAGTTGAGAAAGCTGTGTTCTGTCCATTGATCTAAATATTAGACCGGGTTGTTGTCGATTGCACGAATTATCATTTGAATACGCGGTCACTATTTGGAGGTCATTCGCAGGTATTCCAAGGAGAAGCAGATGGAACAGCGTAAGCTCGGAGAATTTACGGTTTCGGCCATCGGTCTTGGCTGCATGGGGCTGAGCCAGGCCTATGGCGTGCAGGATGAAGAGGCCTCGATCCGTACGTTGCACCGGGCGGTCGAGCTTGGCGTGACCTTTTTCGATACCGCCGAAGTCTACGGCCCGCATCGCAATGAACGCCTGCTTGGCCGCGCGCTGAAGCCGCACCGCGACAAGCTGGTGATCGCCACGAAGTTCGGCTTTACCTACAATCCGGCGCGTACAGATTTTGGCGAGATCACCGGCACGGATGGCTCTTCCGCCAATGCGCAGCGGGTGGCTGAGACCTCGCTGAAGCGGCTCGATACCGATGTGATCGACCTTTTTTATCTCCACAGGGCCGATCCCGCCGTGCCGATCGAGGAGACAGTCGGCGCGATGGCCGATCTGGTGGCCGAGGGCAAGGTGCGGGCGATTGGTCTGTCGGAGGTTTCGGCCGAGACGCTGCGGCGCGCCCATGCGGTGCATCCGATCACTGCGCTACAAAGTGAATACTCGCTCTGGACCCGCGACGTCGAGACGAACGGCGTGCTGGCCGCCTGTCGCGACTTGGGGGTGACATTCGTTCCGTTCAGCCCGCTCGGACGTGGTTTTCTGACCGGTCGGGTCACGATGGGCGAGGGAGACTTTCGCGCAAGCCTGCCTCGCTTCCAGCCGGAAAACGTTGAGGCAAACCGGAAGTTAGTTGCAGTCATCGAAAAGATTGCGACCGCGAAAGAGGCGACCGCCGCCCAGGTTGCGCTGGCCTGGGTTCTGGCGCAGGGGGCGGATATCATCCCGATCCCCGGGGCGAAGAAAATCCCGCATCTGGAGCAAAATGTTGCGGCGGCCGACGTCATGCTCAATCAAGCCGATCTAGCCTTGCTCGACCAGACCTTCGCACCGGAACATGTCGCGGGCGGGCGCTATCCGGAGCAGTTCGAAGCGATGGCGCAGCGCTGAGCCATTCAGAAGGGGCTGTATGTCAGATACTGCCTGTAGAAGGTTCCCACTCCCAGGAAACTGGACCGTGACGGAAGCTACGGCCTTGAACTTTGCTGGTTTCCAGGAATGAGAACCAGCAAACAATGTGATCAAACATCTAGATCTGTGATCCCGGATCGAAAACGTGAAGAACCGCATCGCGGACCACGCGAATTGCGGGATCGCGCAGCCTTTCCGGGCGCCAGCCAAGTTCTATCGCGTAGGTCGGCAGGGTCAGTGGGCAGGGCATAAGCTCAAACCCTGCAAGCCGAGCAATCACCCGGGCGGCATGGGTGGGCAGCGTTGCAATGGCATTTTCACTGCCCAGCAGGAATGGCACAGCGGCGAAATGGGTGGTCGAGACTTCGATATGGCGATGAAGCCCGAGTGTTTGCAGTGCGTCGTCGACGATACCAGCGTAACCGTCCGAAGAGATCAAAAGATGGTCGCGTTGCAGGTAATCGTCGAGGCTCAGCTCTGCCCGAACATGCCGGGGGATGGTGCGCAGAATACAGGCATAGCCGCCGGTCATCACCGTCTGATGCGAAATCGCGCGTGAGGCAAATCCGCCCGCAGTTAGCACCAGATCCACGGCGCGGCTGGCCAGAGCATCCGTCGCAACGTAGCTGTTGGTCTGGCGCAGCAGCAGTCGAAGGCCCGGTGCGGTGATGCGCAGCCTGTCGGCAAGCGCCCGGCCCATTGCAATTTCCAGATCGTCGGACAGGCCCAGAGAAATGGTGCGATCCCGATAAGACGGTTCGCCCGGGGCCGTAGATAGCATGGTGCTCCGGCACAGTCTCAGAGCCTCGCGTACGGTTGCGCTTAGCTCGTGCGCGCGGGCCGTCGGGACCAGGCCCCGGCCGCGCCGCTCGAAAAGCTGATCCTGATAGAGGGTCCGCAGACGAGAAAGCGCCGCACTGGCCGCAGATTGGGTCACGCCCAGACGCAGCGCCGCGCGGCTGGCGCTGCCTTCCTCGTAAATGGCCTCGAATACCTTGAGAAGGTTCAGGTCGATCGAACTTATATCATTTTCATTCATATGAGTTAGTTCTGGGATGCGGTTGATTTGTTTTTATGGAAATATAAAGCTGGCGCAAGCGAAATATAGGTTGGCCCCCCCATGACAAAATCCCGCATCGCCGCATTGCAAATCGGCTCTTCTCATGCTGGCAAGGCCGAAACGCTTTCGAAAATCCTGAGCTATGAGGAAGAGATCCGCAGTGCCGGTCTGGACCTCGTGGTTCTGCCCGAGGCGCTTTTGGGCGGCTACCCGAAGGGCGAGATCTTCGGGACCCGGCTGGGATATCGTGTGCCGGAGGGGCGCGCGGACTTCGCCGCCTATCACGCCAATGCCATCGACGTTCCGGGGGCTGAGACAGAGGAGCTGGCGGGCCTGTCGGAACGCACCGGGGCAAGCCTTGTGATCGGCGTGATCGAGCGGGCCGGCGCAACGCTTTATTGCACCGCCTTGTTCTTCGATCCCGAAAAGGGGCTGGTGGCGAAACACCGCAAGCTTATGCCGACCGGAACCGAACGGTTGATCTGGGGGCAGGGCGATGGATCGACCCTGCCGGTGATCGAAAGTGGCGCGGGGCGTATCGGCGCGGCGATCTGCTGGGAAAACCACATGCCGCTGCTGCGGATGGCGATGTATGCCAAGGGGGTCGAGATCTGGTGCGCGCCGACCGTGGATGAACGCGATGTCTGGCGGGCCTCCATGCGCCATATCGCCCATGAGGGGCGCTGCTTCCTGATCAGTTCCTGCCAGTATCAGCCGTCACCGAAGGATCTGGGCATTACCGTCGAGGCCTGGGATGATGCCCGCCCGCTGATCAATGGCGGCAGCCTTATCGTCGGGCCTCTGGGCGATGTTCTGGCGGGGCCTTTGCAAGGAGGTGAGGGGCTGGTCACGGCCGAGATCGACCGATCCGTCCTGATCGGCGCGCGTTACGATTTCGACGTGACGGGCCATTATTCCCGGCCGGACGTCTTCAGTCTGAGCGTCGACGAGCGGCCGAAATCCACCGTGGCTTTTACCAGGGACTGCTAAGTCTTTTCGACAGCACCCTTGAGAATGCTGAGCGTTTAATCTGAATCCCCCGGCACTCTGGCCTTTTCTTTTAACGCGGCGGTCATCGAAAAACCGGTTTCCAGTTCTTCACCCGATCCTTTAATCCTTACGGATGAATGTTTCGAAAAAGGCCTTGGAGGCGTTTTCGGGTGATTTGCCGACGCCCCAGCGCATCAGCACTTTCGTGTCGTCGGAAAACACCCAGTACTGACCGACGATCACGTCGCCATCGAGCTGTTCGAGCACCTGAAATTCGCGTGGGCCAAGCTGGCGGATGCGCACCTCATTATAGCGTTTATTCCCTGCGATCGGCGCAGGCTTGTCATCGAGTGTTGCCTCGAAGGCATTGATATATAGCTTGTCGGGATTGGTGTCGTTGACGCCTTTATAGGACAGCGCGTTCGGCGCAAATTTCATGTTCAGCGTCAGGCTGAAGCCTGAGGGAAACTGGCCGTTGCTCCAGTAGCTTGATGCATGTTCGGAATGGTAGACGCCGCTGAGGCTGTCATTGTTCCACTGGCCGGGCTTCGTGTCCGGCAGAGGCTTGCCAGCGGCAAGTGAAGCAACGAGCAGTGACGGATTTTCCATGGTATCGGTCCTTGATGTTCGCAAAACAGGCAGAGAGTGTGCCCTCATGGCCGGAGCAACATGAGGGCATGGCGGTGAGGGGAGCCGCCGGTAAACAGTAATGTCGGGTCAGGAACTGTTGCGCCCGGCATTGCGCAATGTGGGGTCCAGTTGGTCGCGCATCCAGTCGCCGATCAGCGAGACCGAAAGCGCGAGGCAGAAGATGATCCCGCCTGGAAAAATGGTCAGCCACCATGAGGTCAGCAGCCGGTCGCGGCCCTCGCTCATGATCTCGCCGAGACTGGTCATCGGCGGCTGGACGCCGAGGCCGAGAAAGCTCAATGCAGTTTCGAGCAATACCGTTAGCGGCAGGTTGATGGTGAACTGCACCAGAATGATGTTGAAGATATTCGGCAGCACATAACGCAGATAGATCCGCACCGGAGATGCACCGAGCACACGTTCGGCGGTGACATAGCCGCGCTCACGCACCGAAAGGGTCGCAGCGCGCACCAGTCGGGCATATTGTTCCCAGCCGGCAAAGCCGACAATGATGATGATCAGCGGCAGGCTGCTCTTGAAGATCGCCAGCACGAAGAGCGCGATAATGATAATCGGAACGGAGGCTTGCACATCGACGGCCATCATGATGATGCTTTCCGTCTTGCCGCGCCGGGCACCGGCGAGCAGACCGAGCAACGAGCCAAACACCGCACCGATCAGCGTACCGGTGACGGCGACCAGCAGCGTCACCCGGGCACCGACCACAAGTCGGGCCAGCAGATCACGCCCACGCCCGTCAGTTCCAAGGAAATGTTTCAGCTCACCACCGAGGAAATAAGGCGGTTTGAACCGGTCAAACAGCGAAGTCTCGCGAAAATCATAGGGGGTCAGCCATGAGCCAAACAGCGCAAACAGCACGAACAGGATGATAAAGAGCAGGCTGAGGCGCACTGCCCAGGGCATACGCTGCCAGAGGGAGCCTAATTGTGTCATGCAGAAGCCCTCCGGATGCGCGGATCAAGGAAGGAATAGAGAATATCGACCATGAGATTGGCTGCGGTCATCGAGAAGGCAACCACCAGCACCAGAAACTGAACCATGGCGATATCGCGGGTTGCCACCGAACGCACCAGTAGCTGGCCGACACCCGGCCATGCAAACACCTGTTCGGTGACCACCGCGCCTGCGACAATGCCGCCAATGCTGAAGCCAAGCAGGGTGACGATCGGGATTGCAGCATTCGGCGCTGCGTGGCGGAACAGCCTGCGGCGGGCAGGAATGCCACGTGCTTCCAACGCCCGCATAAACGGCTGGTTCAGGGTTTCCAGCAGCGAGGAGCGGGTGAAGCGGGCAAAAGAGCCCATTGACGACAGGCCAAGCGTTGCCGCCGGTGGCAATAGAAGCCAGAAGGATATGCTGCCATTGGCGTCCGCCCCGAAAAACAGGCCAAAGGCGAGAGCCCCGACGAGAATGACGATCAGGCCGAAGAAGAAATTCGGCATGGCGAAGGCAAACACCGAAAAACCCATGACAAAGCGGTCAAGAAACCGGTTGCGGTTAAGCGCGGCAATGATGCCGATGGCGATGCCGAGCAAGACGGCGATGATCAGTGCCGTGCCGCCAAGCGCCAGTGTTGCAGGCAGGCGATCGAGAAACACCGAGAGCACCGGGCGTCCGGTATTGGCCGAATAGCCGAAATCGCCATGGGCGAGATTGGTAAGGTAGCTGACATATTGCACCGGCAGCGGCTTATCGAGACCGAGCTTGAGGCGGTAGGCCTGCACCACTTCCGGCGGCGCATCCGGCGGAGCCAGCGCTTCGGCGGGATCGCCCGACAGGCGGATGAAGAAAAAGACGATAGTGACGGCGATCAGCAGGGTCGCAAGCGAGCGCAGCAGGCGCAGGAGAATGATGCGGATCATTGGGCCGTTTCCTCCGCGTCGAGCCGCGCAGTGCGGCGTTTCAATGCGGCGCGGGCAACGCCGTTCTTGTCCGGCACGCAGTCCAGCAACATGCGGGTATAATCATGTTGCGGTTGTGCGAAGACCTGAATGGCCGCGCCCTGTTCAACCGCCTCGCCCTTGTACATCACGGTAACCTCATCGCAGATCGCCGAGGCAACGCGCAGGTCATGGGTGACAAACAGCATGGCAAAACCGAGCCGCCTTTGCAGGTCGGCGAAGAGTTTGAGGATCTGCGCCTGAATGGAAACATCAAGGGCGGCAATGGCCTCGTCGGCGACGAGAATTTCCGGCTCGACGGCCAGCGCCCGGGCAATGCAGATGCGCTGGCGCTGGCCGCCGGAAAATTCATGCGGGAAACGGTCATAGGCCTGTTGCGGCAGGCCGACCAGATCGAGCATGGCACGGGCCTTTTCTTCAGCGGCCTTGCGTCCGGCGCCATGGATCAGCGCACCTTCAGCGATAGAAAGGCCGATGCGGCTGCGCGGATTGAGCGCCGTGTGCGGATCCTGCTGAACAAGCTGTATCTTCTTGCGCATGGCGCGCGGCATGCCGGTGACAAAGCCGGTAATGTCGGTTCCGTCAATGATGACAGAACCGCTGTCGAGCGTTTCAAGCTGCAGCACACCACGAATGAAGGAGGACTTGCCCGAGCCGCTCTGTCCCACCAGGCCGTGGGTCTGGCCGCGCCGCAGGGTGATTGAGACATCGCGCACGGCATGAACGGGCTGGGTGGCCCATAACCCGTTGCGCTGATGATAGGTGATTGACAGGTTGGATGCTTCCAGCACCACCGGCGCTTTCGGATCGGTTGTGTGATCCTCATCGCGCTTCGGCAGGCTTTCCAGAAGCTGGATCGTATAGGGATGACGCGGATTGGAAAAGATTTCGGCCCGCGTTCCCTGTTCCACCACCTCGCCGCGTCGCATCACCATCACCTGGTCGGCAATATCAGCGACCACTGAAAGATCATGAGTAATGAACAACAGCCCGGCATTGAACTCGTGCTGGAGGCTGCGGATCAGCCGCAGGATTTCCGCTTGCGTGGTGACGTCCAGTGCGGTGGTCGGCTCGTCGGCGATCAGCAGCGCCGGTTTCAGCGCCAGCGCCATTGCGATGACGATACGTTGCGCCTGACCGCCGGAAAGCTGGTGGGGATAATAACGATGAATGCGCGGCGGATCGGGCAATTGCACCGCTTCAATTATCTCAAGCGCCCGCTTGCGCCGTTCCGCCGCACCGGAAACGCCATGGACAAGCAGCAGTTCCTCGATCTGGTGTCCCACAGTGACGACCGGATCGAGGCTGGCTCCCGCTTCCTGAAAGATCATGCCGATCCGTCGGCCGCGTAGCTTCTGCATCGCCGCAACATTGCCTTTGGGCAGATCTTTGCCCTCAAAGCGGATATCTCCTTCTGTCTGGCAAAGCCCCTCGGGCAGCATGTCAAGCACCGCCTGTGCGGTGATCGATTTGCCCGAGCCGGACTCGCCAACAAGACAGACGCACTCGCCGCCGTCAACGGACAGGTTCAGTCCGCTGACGGCGAGGCTACGGTCGGCGCCCGGTGGCAATGACACGGTCAGGCCGCTGATCTCCAGCAGGCTGAGGGCGGGTTTTTGCACGGTATATCCTTGGTCAGTTAACCTTCATGAAGGTATTGTCGAAGATCGTTAGCTGCGATGTGCCGGGGTTCCATTCATACTTGTCGGAAATGGCAAAGCTCTGGACATTGCGCCACAGATACATGCCCGGCGTCACATCTTCCCAGTCCTTGACCAGATCGAGATAGGCCTTGTCCTTTTCCTCAAAGGTCTGGCCGCGCTCGAAGGTTTCGCCATCCTTGAGAAAGGCTTCGCTTGGCACCCAGGTGCGGTGCGATGCTGTCACGCGCGAGGAAGATGGGCCCCAGTCGAGCCACAGCGGACGGTAGGGGTCGCCGGTGAATTCCGATGACATTGACATATTGAGCAGATGGAATGGACGCTTGTAGGCGAGTGAGAAATTATCAACGACATTGAGTTCGACATTGATGCCGAGGTCGCGCCACATCTCAACCATATACTCGGCCGCTTCCTCGTAATTGGGGTAGAAACCGCGCACGATGTTCCAGATCAGCGGCTCGCCTTTATAGCTTGTCTTGGCAAGGAACTCCTTCGCCCTGTCGGGATCATAGCCATATTCGGGCTTGCGGTCCGGATCGTAATAAGGGCCATATTCGGGAAAATCGAACGGAGCCGGGGTGAAGGTCAGGTCGCCCCACAGCGCCTTGGTGATCGCCGGCCGGTCAACGGCCATGACCATCGCTTTACGCAGGTTCGGATCAGCCAACGGATTATCGTCCATGCCGTCAATGGTCAGCGTGTTAAAGGCAGCCATCGGGTAATTGCCGATCTGAGTGACGATCAGTTCGACACCGGACATGGAGCGGACCTGATCCATCTGGTCGACGGGAATCGAGACGATCATGTCATAATCGCCTGCAGCAAGCCCTGCCAGACGGGTGGAATATTCCGGCACGATCTTGAAGGTGACGCCCTTGAGCGGCGGTTTACCCGCCCAGTAATCGTCAAAGGCAACGGTGGTTGCGTGATCGGATGGGTCGAAATCGGTGACCATATAGGGGCCGGTGCCAATCGGCTTCTGGCCAAAGGCATCCGTGCCGACCTTCTCATAATATTTCTTCGGCAGAACATAGCCGATCGGCGTGGTCATGCGGTTGATGAAAGTGGAGTCGGGAAATTCGGTTTCGATCTCGACCGTATAGTCATCGATGGCATCAACGCGGACGATGCCGCGGGCATAGTTTTTGCCGCGTGGCGCCAACGGCTGGTCGCCCCACAGGCGTTCTGCGGAAAGAGAAAAGGCGACATCTTCGGCAGTCATCTCGTCGCCATTTTGAAATTTCACGCCCTTGCGCAGATGCACGGTCCAGACCGTCGGCGTTGTGCGCTCCCAGCTTTCGGCCAGCCACGGAACGATTTCATTGCCTTCCGGGTCCTTGTCATAATCGCGACGGATCAGCGTATCGAACACATTGCCGTAAACCCGGCCGCCAGTGGTGGAGATGCCGATGACCGGATCGAGCGTCGGCCACAGATTGTCGACGGCGAAGGTAAAATCAGGGCGTTCCTCTTCAGCGCGGGCAGCAATACCACCCAGTGGCAGTGTGGCACCAAGCGGCGCGAGAATACTGAGTGTAACGAATGTCCTGCGTTTCATCATGGCATGCTTTCCCTCTGTCTGTTGTTTCATTCACGCGGGCCGGTTGGCAGGCTGTGTCTTCGTGTGGTTGTCGCGACGTCAAAAACGCCGCGCCTTATGCGGATATTCAGGTTTTGTCAGGCCGGATCGAAACGATAGGGCCGTTCATTGACAAGCGAGGGGATTGAAGCTCGTGTCTTTTCCACCCGTGTCAGGTCGAGATCGGTCACGGTGAGACCGATCGTCTTGTCCATATCGACAAGCACATGGCCCCAGGGATCCACGATCATCGTTTGCCCCCATGTCTGCCGTCCGTCATCATGATGGCCACACTGTGCCGCCGCCACAACATAGCAGCCGTTTTCAATGGCGCGGGCGCGCAGCAGCGTCGGCCAGTGCGCTTCGCCGGTTGCCATGGCAAAAGCGGAGGGGATGAACAGAATGCGCGCACCGGCCTTGGCATAGCCGCGATAGAGATGCGGGAAACGAAGATCATAGCAAACCGACATGCCGAACGGACCCCAAGGCGTTTTCGCCAGCACGGCTTCCGCACCAGGGGCGTAACGGTCGGATTCACGGCTTGGCGGCAGGCCCGGCAGGTCAACGTCAAAGAGATGGATCTTGTCATAACGGGCAACGATATCGCCCTTCGCATCAATAAGATGGCTGCTATTAGTGAAGATCGCCGTACCGGCCTTCTTCATCGGCGTCGAGCCGGTGTGGATCCAGAGACCGTAGCGGGCGGAAAGATCGCGGGCCGCCGCCAGAAACGGATCATGCGCCTCGTCGGTAATGCTCTGACGGGCCGAAACAACATCACGGTTGACCATGCCGGAGGCTTCCGGAAGCGCCAGCAGTTCGGCGCCTGCGGTATGGGCTTCTTCCGCCAGTTTTTCCAGCGTTTCGATATTACGCTGGTGAATATTGGAAGAGCACATCTGGGCGATGGCAATGCGAAGCGCAGATTTCATCTCAGTGGTCGGCTCGATCATATAGGCCTCGTAACGCACGATGCCGTCTTTTGTTAAACGGCTAAAAATTCATCACTGGCAGGGTATGCCGCGATTTTGGACAAAAAAAGCGCAAAATTTGCGCTTTTCGTCTAAATATCTCACATATACACGCGTCATAACGGGAGAACATCATGGCACGCGACCGTTTGCCACCATTGCGCGCATTGCGGGCGCTGGAATCCTTTCTGAACACCGGTTCGGTGACGGCAACGGCACGAGAGCTGAATGTTTCGCATTCGGCCATCAGCCATCAGCTCCGGCAAATCGAGGAATGGGCAGGGATACGCCTTGTTCGCCGCGAGGGACGACAGACCGAGCTGACAGAGGCTGGCGAAAGCCTGTCGCGGGTTGTGCATGACAGTTTTAGCGCCATCCGTCAGGAGATCGACCGGCTGACAATGCGCGAGGGTGAGCCGGTTTCGGTTGCGGCACTGCGCAGCGTTTTTGCGCCATGGCTGCTGGATGCGGCCAACCGGTTCATGGCTCTACACCCCGATATTTCGATCTATTTTCAGGAACAGGTGGCCGATCATACGGTTTCCCCGGAGCCGGATATTTCCGTAGGCTTTGCGCTGGGGGGTGACATGCCGGAAGGTGCGGTTCCGGTTATTTCCGGGCGCGCCGTGCCAGTCTGCTCTCCGGCCTATCTGGAGCGCCATCCGATTTCCGGCAATGAGGGGCTTGCCGGTGCCAACCTGCTTCATGACGAAGACATGCGCATGTGGCGGCTGTGGTTTGCCCGCGCCGGACTTGTCGCGCCGCCTTTCGAGCAGACCACGCGCAGCTTTTTCTCAAGCTCGGGACTTGGCTATGATGCAGCCTTGAGCGGCGGCGGCGTAGCGCTTTGCCGCGAGGCGCTGATCGCTCCGGCACTGGAAAACAGTCAGCTGATCAAACTGTCGGATATCAGTATCGATGACGATGCCTGCTATTATCTGCGCCTGTCGAGACAGGGCGAAAACCGCAGCGCCGCTGTGGCGCTGGCGCGTTTTCTGGCTGCGGCAGCGCGTAAGCGTTTCGAGTTTTAACGCATCTGGCGAAAAAGCGGAAACCGGTTTTTCGAGAAGCCGATGAGGCAGAACAATGAGCGCTCTGGGAGCTTGCTGCCAAAGCGCTGACGCCTATGGTGATCTACCTGCAGCCACTCAATTCTGGCACACCGGCACGCAGTGCCCATGATGGCGAAGAATTCGTCAATGCGAAGTGTCTCGGGAAATCTGCATAACGGGGATAAGTGGAATTATCTCAGCAGTTCGACGTGCACACCAACCAGATCAAACAATGGAAGGATCAGCTCCTTGAGGGGGCGACAGGCGTTTTTGGCTATGAAGCGAAGACGGAACCGGCGGGACCAACCGTCGATGTCAAATCTCTTCATGCCAATATCGCCGAGCTGACGCTGGAGAACGATTAATGAGATGGCCCGTCCCGGCTCCCAGCTGCAATAATGCGGGGAGGACGTATCCCGTCGAAGGAGAGCCAAATGCCAGTTCATCGGCCCGTTGCCGCTGCAACTTATTGTAGGAGAGTACCGCAAAGTGTGGGGCAATTGCGGTTTGGGATTTGTGATGCCAAGGGTTTGGGATGTCACCCGCGCTGCAAATCTACCAGATAAAAGTTCGTCTTCTCGGTATCAGCCCGATGGTCTGGCGGCACGGTTTTGGTTCCGGCTTCGACAACCCTACCCAAATTGCACTGGCGGATCCGGGACTTGCCCGCCGGAGGATTGTGGCGGGCCGCATGCCTACCTTGAACGGCGGGATGAGGC
>NZ_VHLG01000001.1 GCF_006516955.1 Martelella alba | reverse complement strand
CCGATCGCGATGGAAGAAAAGCTGCGCTTCGCGATCCGCGAAGGCGGCCGCACCGTCGGCGCCGGCATCGTCGCCTCGATCATCAAGTAATTTCTGATCTTTCAGAATTGACTGAAAACCCCGTCGGGAAACCGGCGGGGTTTTGTTGTCAGCATGGTCGGCACTGGGGAAGCATGTTGAAGTGATGCGGCAGGCCGTTTCTTGAAAAAGGGGGAGTGAAAAATGTCCGGACGAAAATTTTCGCCAAGAGCGCTGGGAGAGATAGCGATCCGGTGCAGGGACTTTTCTGCCATGCAGGATTTTTATGGCCGTATTCTCGGTCTCGAACGGTTGATCGGTGATGCGGGCAGAACCCACCGGGCGGGGATTGTCTTTTACCGGCTGGGAGAAAGCTTTGGCGGCCATCTGGCTGTTCTGGCGCTCTTTGAAGATACCGGTGAAGAGGTCGAGACCGGCCCGCGATCCTCACTCCACCACCTGGCGCTGAGCCTTACCTATGGCGAGCAGGCCGATGCTGCAGCATGGCTGGAAAAGCATGGCTGTGAGGCGCGCTTTCAGGACTTCGATTGGGCCGGATGGCGGGGACTGTTCACGCGGGATCCGGATGGAAATACGGTCGAACTGGTTGCTGCTATTCCAGGCAGGTATGTTCGCTAAGGCTCATGCCGTCAGCCACATCAGAGCCAGCGGCAGGGTGAAGAAGGAAAGCGCGGTCTGCACTGTGACGACGGCGGAATAAAGCCGGGCGTCACCGCCAAGCTGGCGGGCCAGGACGTAGCCGTTCATGGCGGTCGGGACACCGGCGCCAAGCACCAGCATGGTCAGCGGCACGCCAGTGACGCCAAAGGTGCGGCCAAGTGCAAAAATGACCAGCGGAAAGACGATCAACTTGATGATCGATGCGAGCAGCACCATGGGGCGCGGCTTCAATGCGTCGGAAAGAACAAGGCCCGCGCCGACGAGGATGAGGCCCATGCCGAGGGCTGCGCGGGCGACGAGATCAAGCGTCACGAAGATTGGTTCATAGACGGGGATGGAAAGCGCGTTGAAGACAATGCCCGCCAGTGCGCCGATGATCAGCGGATTGCTGATCACTTTGCGAATCATCGCGCCGACATCGCGGTTCTCACCGGAAAACCACACCAGTACACCGACATTGAGGATGTTGAGCGGAATGATGTTGACGGCCATGACCAGCGCGATGACGGCCATGCCGTTTAACCCTGCCAGCTTATCGGCAATGGCAAGTGCCATGAAGCCGTTCCAGCGGGTTGAGGTCTGAAACAGAGAGGTGAAGGCAGGGGCGGGGACGCCGGCACGCTTCAGCGGCGGCCAAAGCGCAAGCGACAGGCCGGAGATCACCAGAACGCTCAGGATCGCGCTCCAGCCGATGCCGGATGCTGAAAGGGCGGAGAAATCAGCCCGCGACAGGGTGGTGAACAGAAGTGCCGGAAACAGCACATAATAGCCAAGCTGATTGAGACCGCGCCAGAAACCATCATCGAAGATTGGGATGCGTTTCAGCACCACGCCAAGCGCGACGGTGAGAAAGATCGGCAGGACGCTTTCGAAGATGATCAGCATGGGTGGCTCCGGTCTTGAGATTATTTCTGCTTACGCGGCGATTGATGCCGCTGCAATGCGATCAGTTTTGTTTGCGAGATTTTAACCACTGTTGTAGAAGGGGGCTTGCCTGACAGCGTTAACACCGCCACAGGTTTTGAGAGTGGAGTGTGTGATGGCTGTTGCCGGGAGCAAAAAAGATTACGTGGTGCTGACGGGCGTGTTTTTCGCGGCCGTGCCGGTGGATCTTTATATCAGCGCAGCCGTGATGGGATTTGTTGTTACCGCCGATTTTCTGCTTCAGGGCGGTCTCGGCCGTGTCGCACGCCATGTCATGGCCGAGGGCGGTCGCGCCCTGCCGCCGGATGTACCGCCGACCGAGCGGCGGCCAAACAGCGTTTTCAGCCGCGGCTAAGCGCGTTCAGCCGGTCCAGCGCGCCCTGCAGGATGAAGGAGGCGGCGGCCGAATCGATTCGCTCGGCGCGTTTTTGACGCGAAACATCCATTTCCAGCAAGGCCCGTTCCGCCGCCACCGTTGAAAGCCGCTCATCCCAGAACACGAAAGGGATTTCGGTCTTTTCCGCCATATTGCGCACGAAGGCCTTTGTCGCCTGCACGCGCGGGCCGGCCGAGCCGTCCATATTCATCGGCAGGCCGATGATGAAGGCGCGGACATTGTCCTTTGCTGCGGCTGTCAGCAGGTTTTCGGCATCGATGGTGAATTTTACCCGGCGAATGACCGGGCGCGGATTGGAAAGCCGCCAGCCGAGGTCGGAAACGGCAAGGCCGATTGTCTTGGTGCCAAGGTCGAGCCCGGCAATGACAGCGGGGCGGGTGAGCGTTTCGGCAAGTTCCTCAATGGTCAGCACGGTCATGGTATTTCTCTCGTTTTTTCGTCATCGCCGGCTGCCGACGTGGAAATTGGTGGTGCGAGTTATTACCTTCATAATAGAGAGGAATAAACATAAATTCATCGCTGAAGGAGACATCCCATGAAGGTTACCTGGCTTGGTCATGCCGCATTCCGCATCGAGATCGCCGGTGCCACGATCCTGATGGATCCGTTTCTGACCGGGAACCCCTCTTTTGCCGGGCAGGATTTTAAGGCTGCGACGGCGGGTGTGACCCATATCCTGCTGACCCACGGCCATGGTGACCATATCGGCGATACGGTTGACATTGCCAAGGAGAGTGGCGCCGTCGTGCTGGCAAATGCCGATCTTGCCGCCTGGCTCGGTACCAAAGGGCTCACCCGGATCGAGGCAGGCAATACCGGCGGCACGGTCGGGTTCGATGGCTTCACCGTCACCTTCACCAATGCCTTCCATTCGTCCGCTTTCATCACTGAAGATGGCGTGTCGCATGCGCTTGGCAATCCCAACGGATTGATGCTGCATATTGATGATGAGCCGACGCTCTATCATATGGGCGATACCGATATCTTCTCCGACATGGCGCTGATCAATGAACTGCATGCGCCATCAATCGGACTGGTGCCGATCGGTGACCGTTTTACGATGGGCGGCGCGGTTGCAGCTCTTGCCTGCCAGCGCTATTTCAACTTCGATACCGTAATGCCCTGTCATTACGGCACTTTCCCCATTATTGACCAGACGGCGGAAAAGTTTATCGCTGGCATGGAAGGGGCGCGTGCCGAGGTTCAGGCGATAAAACCGGGAGAGAGCGTCTCCTTCTGACGAAATGCCCCGTTGCGAAGGGCGGCGACGCCCTTTATAGCGTTCAGGGAAACCACGATCCGGAGAGAATTCATGTCCGTAGACACAGCGACTGTCAAACGTGTTGCACGCCTGGCCCGTATTGCCGTCAATGACGAAGCTGCCGAACGTATGACCGGCGAGCTGAACGCAATCCTGGGCTTTGTCGAACAGCTTGGCGAAGTTGATGTGGAAGGCGTGGAGCCCATGACCTCGGTCACACCGATGGCCATGAAAAAGCGCGAAGATGTCGTCTCCGACGGCAATAAGGCCGAAGACATCGTTGCCAATGCCCCGGAATCGGAGAGGAATTTCTTTCTTGTGCCCAAGGTTGTGGAGTGAGGGATGGTACAGACAAAAATTGATATCGAAAGCCCGCATCAGGAGGATCTGCGCGCGCTTTTCACGGAACTCAAGGTTTCGCTCGCCGGCATGTCAACAAATGACGTGATCGACTATCAGATGTCGGTTGCGGACATGACCGCGCCGGATACGACGACGTTTGTCGCCCGTGTCAATAATGAGGCTGTGGCCTGCGGTTCGCTGGTCCGCCACAAGAACGGTATCGCCGAAATCAAGCGCATGTATACCGAGCCGAAGTTCCGTAAGCACGGGATCGGCAAGGCTGTGCTGCGTCATATCAGCTCGCTGGCGCTTTCTGAAGGGTTTCGCGAACTGGTTGTCGTGACCGGCGCGAAATATGATGATGCGATCGCCTTTTATGAAAAAGAGGGCTTTGAGCGCTCTGAAAAGATCCTCGACCATGCGCCGTCAAAACATTCTGTCTATTTCAAGAAGGCGCTTTGAGGCGCGTTCGAGATTGCAGGAACCGGTTTTCGTCGGCAATTGCGTAAAAACAACATGATGGGATGCGACCGTTGAGCGATGTTCAACGGGCGTGTTCCAGGCCTAATACGAAGTGACACCTATGACCGATCTGACCAGCCTGACCATCGCCGAGGCGCGCGAGAAGCTTGCGGCGAAGGAAATCAAAGCTCTCGAGCTGACCGAAGCCTATATCGCGGCGATTGACGCTTATAACGCGACCTTCAATGCCTATGTTGCTGTGACGCCGGACAAGGCGCGTGACATGGCGAAGGCTTCGGATGAGCGCATTGCGACAGGCAAGGCCGGTGCGCTGGAGGGGATCCCGCTCGGCATCAAGGATCTGTTTGCCACGGAAGGTGTTCACACTCAGGCTGCGTCACACATTCTCGATGGCTTCAAGCCGCGCTACGAATCAACCGTCACGCAGAATCTGTGGAACGACGGCGCGGTCATGCTCGGTAAGCTCAATATGGACGAGTTCGCCATGGGCTCCTCCAACGAGACCTCCTATTACGGACCGGTGATCAATCCGTGGCGCGCCAAGGGTTCAAACCAGAATCTGGTGCCCGGTGGTTCTTCGGGCGGCTCTGCCGCAGCCGTTGCCGCCAATCTCTGTGCTGGCGCCACGGCAACCGATACCGGTGGCTCGATCCGTCAGCCGGCGGCCTTTACCGGTACGGTCGGCATCAAGCCGACCTATGGCCGCTGCTCGCGCTGGGGTGTTGCAGCCTTTGCTTCGTCGCTCGATCAGGCCGGGCCGATTGCCCGCGATGTCCGGGATGCGGCGATCATGCTGAAGTCGATGGCCAGTGTTGACGCCAGGGATACGACTTCGGTCGATCTGCCCGTGCCGGATTATGAGGCTGCGATCGGCCAGTCGGTCAAGGGCATGAAGATCGGCATTCCGAAGGAATACCGGGTCGATGGCATGCCGGAGGATATCGAAAAGCTCTGGGCCAAGGGTATTGCCATGCTGAAGGATGCTGGCGCCGAGATCGTCGATATCTCGCTTCCGCATACCAAATACGCATTGCCCGCCTATTACATTGTGGCCCCGGCTGAAGCCTCGTCCAACCTCGCGCGTTATGACGGTGTGAAATACGGCCTGCGCGTGCCTGGCCGCGACATTGCCGAGATGTACGAGAACACCCGCGCCGCAGGTTTCGGCAAGGAAGTGCAGCGCCGTATCATGATCGGCACCTATGTTCTTTCTGCCGGTTATTATGACGCCTATTATCTGCGCGCCCAGAAGGTTCGCACGCTGATCAAGCGCGACTTTGAAACCGTTTTCCACGACGGCGTCGATGCCATTCTGACCCCGGCAACGCCATCGGCTGCGTTCGGTATCGCTGACGAGGCGCTGGCAGCTGATCCGGTCAAGATGTATCTGAATGACATTTTCACTGTGACGGTGAATATGGCCGGGCTGCCGGGGATTGCCGTCCCTGCCGGTGTTGACGCTGGTGGCCTGCCGCTGGGGTTGCAGCTGATTGGCAAGCCGTTTGAAGAAGAAACGCTGTTCCGCACAGCGTCAGTAATCGAAAAGGCTGCCGGGCGCTTCACGCCGTCCAAGTGGTGGTAACAGATTTTACCAGTCTTGATTTGGGAAACGCCGGTTGCATCTGCAGCCGGCGTCAAACTATCGACAAAGCTTGCTAATCCCCACTGGCGTCATATCTGTGCTTGACACAGATATCCAGCCGCCGTGCGTCTGCACGGCGAAAGACTTTCTTAATCCAATGTCTTAAAGAGCCTGGATCCCCGTGACGAGCACGGGGATGACGGCGGAGGGGGCGGCTATTCCACCCCAAGTAAATGACTTTGTCGGCAATCTGACGCCGGTTGCATCTGCAGCCGGCGTTTTTTTTATCTGGTTCGGGGCGGAATGGTCGATTTTGCGGCAACTTTGTGATCTGCGGTAAGCCTTGATTTACAGTGCAATCCCGCCGTGTGCTTTTCACTCGTTTGTTCTTGATGTCTCGATGTAGAGTGCGCGGCTTCCGGATATTATCTGAATATTTCAATTCCGTCTCGCGCCCGAACGAAACGTGGCGAAGTCAATTTGATGGTTTTTTCGGTATTTGTTGGTACTTTTCAAAGAAGTATTCTTTGTACATATTTTTCTGTATTGTGCGTATCGAATCTATATGGCAATTTTTATGACTTTGGCGTGTTGTTTTAATTCACAAAAAATACCGATTTCAACTTGATAGAGGGCGCCAAAGAAACAGAATAGAAGAAAACAAACTTTGAGACCTGCGCCCTTTTTGATGTGTGCGGCCCTTCTGGCCGTAGCCGGATGCACGACCGTGACCACCGGAAACAGTGAAACCCAGCTTTTCCAGCAATTCGTCCACAAACAGGATAGTAATCTCGACCTTCAGTCGAATGCGGGGCCGGATGACCGCCTGAAGCTTGCCTATGCCTCCGCCGACACAGGCGATGACCTGAACGCCTCGGCCCGGTCCTTTGACCTTCTGATCGCGCTTGGCAAAAATCAGATCAAGCTCTACCGCTATCGTGACCCGGCCTCTGGCAAGACTGCCTTCTTCGATGCCAAGGGCAACAAGATCGGTCAGTATCTGCTGCGCAATCCCGTGCCGGCTGGCAAAAAGACGTCGGGATTCGGCATGCGGCGCCATCCCATTCTCGGCTACACGCGCATGCATGCCGGCGTTGACTGGTCGGCGCCCGTCGGCACGCCCATTCTCGCCGCGGCTGATGGTGTGGTTTCCTTCGAGGGACGCAAGGGCGAGGATGGCAATCAGATCGTCATCGATCACGGCAACGGCTACCAGACCTCCTATAGCCATCAGAGCAAATTCGCCGCCAATATCAAGGTTGGTACAAAGGTCAGCCAGGGTGAGGTTATCGGCTATGTCGGACGCTCCGGCCTGGCCACCGGGCCGCATCTTCACTACGAAGTTATTGTCGGCGGCAAGGCCGTTGATCCGATGAAGGTTCACTTCATTATCGACGGGAGGCTTTCAGGCAGCCAACTTGCGCGGTTTCAGGAAGCGGTTGGGGTGAGCTGAGCCGCGATCGTATCTGCGAGGTTTTGGTGATGGCCGTCCGGCAGCGAGCACCGGTGGCCTGGCAGTCCCGGAGTGGAAACGGAAAGACGGTTGCGCCGCTGGCAACAGCAATATCGACGGCCGTCGAGAAGGACAGCACATCAACGATGATGATGACGTTGCATATGGGTTCGAGGGCGAGAAGTCCGGCCATGCCCGATTCGCAGTGGATCGTCTGTGGCATGGCCGTGCTTCCTTCATTACCGGTTGTCCGGTTCGGCTCTTACCAGTTCGAGCCCGCGGGCAGTGATCTGGTAGGGGCGCCCGTCTTTTGAACGGATCGCCCGTTTGGCCTTCAGTTTACGAAACAGGATCAGATCGAGGTCCGGATAGAGCCAGCCGTCGCGGGTAAAGCATTCGGCCTTTTCGATCTTATTGGTCTCAGTGCGTATGAGTTCGATCCTGCCGCCCTGGGCGAGCAGGTGAAGAATGCGCTGTTCGGCGCGGGAAATATCCATCGTCGTGAAATCCGCTCTGCGCTTTCTTCAAAAGAAGAAGGCGCAAGGAAACATATTCCGCACACGCAAGTCTTGCGTGGCGGGGTTCGTTTCCGGCCTCTGCGCGCACCCGCATCAATCGCGGCAGCGGCAGGGCCCCTAGCGGGATTCCCGATTGCTGGACATAAACACTCCAAAATGGATGGGATTTTCTAGTCCCGGTTGTCCTTTTCGTCAAGCGAAAGCGTTTGAGGGCAAAGCCTACGGCTTGCGTCGGCGGCGCAATTGCTCTACCTCACGGAGAAGGATTTGCCATTGAAATTGAGAAGCCGAAGATGAGCATTGTCGACACCCGCACACCTGATCCGAAACGACTGATTCCCGGCGCCACCGGCGATTGGGAAGTGATTATCGGCCTGGAGGTGCATGCGCAGGTTCTGTCCAATTCGAAGCTGTTTTCCGGCGCCTCGACGACCTTCGGCAATGCGCCGAATTCCAACGTGTCGCTGGTTGATGCGGCGATGCCGGGCATGCTGCCGGTCATCAATGAGGAATGCGTCAGACAAGCCGTGCGGACCGGACTTGGCCTGAAGGCGCAGATCAACAACCGTTCGATCTTTGACCGCAAGAACTATTTCTATCCCGATCTGCCGCAGGGCTATCAGATCTCGCAATACAAGGATCCGATCGTCGGCGAGGGCAAGATCATGATCTCGCTCGGCCCCGACCGTCAGGGCAATTTCGAGGATGTCGAGATCGGCATCGAGCGTCTGCATCTGGAGCAGGATGCCGGCAAGTCGATGCATGACCAGCATCCCGCCATGTCCTTTGTCGATCTCAACCGCTCCGGCGTGGCGCTGATGGAAATCGTTTCCAAACCCGATATGCGCTCTTCCGACGAGGCCAAGGCCTATCTGACCAAGCTGCGTACCATTGTGCGCTATCTCGGCACCTGCGACGGCAACATGGATGAAGGTTCCATGCGTGCCGACGTCAACGTCTCCGTACGCAAGCCGGGCGGCGAATTCGGTACGCGCTGCGAGATCAAGAATGTCAATTCGATCCGCTTTGTCGGTCAGGCGATCGAATATGAAGCCCGTCGCCAGATTGATGTTCTGGAAGAAGGTGGCGAGATTGACCAGGAAACCCGCCTGTTCGATCCGGTCAAGGGCGAAACCCGCTCCATGCGCTCCAAGGAAGATGCGCATGACTATCGCTATTTCCCCGATCCCGATCTGCTGCCGCTGGAGTTCGACGACGCCTTTGTCGCAGCGCTTGCCGCCGATCTGCCGGAACTGCCCGATGACAAGAAGGCCCGTTTCGTCGACGATCTCGGCCTGTCGGTTTATGACGCCTCGGTGCTCGTCTCCGACAAGGCGGTGTCCGACTATTTCGAACATCTGGCCGAAGGCCGCGATGGCAAGGCTGCTGCCAACTGGGTCATCAACGATCTGCTCGGTGCGCTGAACAAGGCTGGCCGCGATATCGAGGATACGCCGGTTTCGCCCGAACAGCTCGGTGCGATCATCGATCTGATCAAGGAAGGCGTCATTTCCGGCAAGATTGCCAAGGACCTGTTCGAGATCGTCTGGAATGAAGGTGGCGATCCCCATGTTCTCGTTGAAGAGCGCGGCATGAAGCAGGTGACCGATACCGGTGCGATCGAGAAGATCGTTGACGAGATCATCGCCGCCAATCCGGCACAGGTCGAAAAGGTAAAGGCCAAGCCGTCGCTCGCCGGCTGGTTCGTCGGTCAGGTGATGAAGGCATCCCAGGGCAAGGCCAATCCGCAGGCCGTCCAAGCGCTGGTCAAGGCCAAGCTTGGCGTTGAGGAATAGGCCTTGTTCTTCGTCAGAACAGCCACAGCCGCCGATCTGCCAGCCATAAGGCAATTGCTGGTCATCACCTGGCACGCGACCTATGACCCGCTCTACGGGGCGAAAAAGGTCGCGTCCATTACCGACGACTGGTTTTCGCTGGAAAAGCTGCAAGCGCGGCTTCAGCGCCGGGATGGCGAATTCCTTGTTGCCGATGACGGCAAGATGCTCGGCGGCATGGCCTTTGCGGCGCCCGATGCGAAGGAACGCGATTTGGTCCGGCTCCATCAGCTCTATGTGCATCCCGATCATCAGCGCCACGGCATCGGCCGGGATCTCTTTGCCGAGATCGAGACCTGTTTTCCGCATGCAAAGCGTATGAAGCTTGAGGTGGAGCCGGAAAATGCGAATGCCGTCGCCTTCTATCTGGCGCATGGCTTTGTCGAGGTCGGGCGGACGGAAAATTGCGGTTCCTGCAATTCCGGTCTGCCGGCGATTGTGATGGAGAAGGAACTGCCGGGTGCCTGAGCTGCTGATTCGCGAAGCGCATGAAGACGATCTGCCGGCGCTGATCGCAATGTTTGCTGAAGATGATCTTGGTGGCCATGGCGATACGACCGATGCGGCGGCTCTGCCGGATTACCGCGCCGCCTTTCATCATATTGCCGGCTCTCCCTATGAGACGCTTTATGTTGCTGAACTTGATGGCAAAGTGGCGGGAACGTTCCAGATCGCTCTGACGCGCTCGCTGACCGGGCGGGGCGGCAAGAGTCTGATCATCGAGGCCGTGCAGACGCGCTCGGATCTGCGGGGTCACGGTATTGGCGGCAAGATGGTGGCTTACGCCATTGACGAGGCAAAACGCCTTGATTGCCGGCTGGTACAGCTGATGTCGAATGCCAAGCGGCTTGATGCGCATCGATTTTATGAGCGGCTCGGCTTTTCACCATCGCATCTCGGTTTCAAGATGAAGCTGAAATAGCATGGCGCGGCACTGGACAAGCCCGGTGCAAGACGCCATAAAAACATGACATTCGACATGCGCCGGCCTGGCCGGTGCGCGTTTCGACAGGATAGGACAATGGCTGGTTTTCTGACGAAGATGTTCATCTGGTGGCGTGGTTCGACGATCGGGACGGACGTCTTTACCCGCCGCTTCGGCAAGAAGGTTGGCGAAGATGAATTCGGCAATGTCTATTATGAGGGCAGCAAGTCGACCTATGGTCTGACGCGGCGCTGGGTCATCTACAAGGGCTATGCCGATGCGTCCTCCATTCCGCCGGGCTGGCATGGCTGGATGCATCACCGCACCGATACGCCGCCGACGAAGGATAATTATCAGCCGCGTGCGTGGCAGAAGCCGCATATTCCCAACCGCACAGGCACGGCAGCAGCCTACCGGCCGCCGGGATCGCTGGCTGCTGCTGGCGAACGGCCCAAGGTCACAGGCGATTACGATGCCTGGACGCCGGGCAGCTGATCGCATTTTGCCGCATTTGCTTGTTAGGTGAGTGCGGATAGGCATGATAAAGCGCGGCTGATGCCGCGCTTGGTCGTTCAAGGATCTTCGCATGAATGTTTCTCGTTCCTCGTTTTTTACCGGAAGCGCCGCGCTGGTGGCGCTTGTGACGGCGTTTCTGCCGCTGTCTGAGGCAAGGGCGGAGAAGATCGAGAATCCCGTTGCCGTGTTTGGCGGCATCGACAAGATCACCGGACGGACTTACACATTCAGCGCCTATGTGGGCGAGACGGTGCAGTTCGGCCGTCTGCAGGTCACGCCTCGGGTTTGCTATTCGCGGGATGATACCGAGGCCCAGCGTGTCGATGCCTTCGTACAGGTCGACAAGGTGTCGCTGAAGCAGGACGTCGACCGGATCTTCTCCGGCTGGATGTTTGCTGATTCGCCGGCGCTCAATGCCGTGCAGGATTCGATCTATGACGTCTGGCTGACCGGCTGCGCCCAAAAGTCGGATATTCCCAAGCCCTGATCATTGAGACCGTCCCAGATCGTGGGAGGCGGAGCTGGCAGCACTGGCTTTGCGACAGGTCATGACAAGCATTTTCAAAACAGATATGCTAGTCTGCACTTTGGGTCGCCGGTTCCGGCTCTGTCCCTTTCCAGAGAACTCACGCATCATTCCGCCATGGGAGGAAACCATGTCTTCAACCCGGCCTCAGCTGACTGACGAGCAGGCGCTTCGCTACCACTATCTCGAAGTGATGAAATATACCGGGCGGGCCGGCGCCGAGCGTGTTGATCCATGGGATCCGAAGGCTGATACCTTCATGGCCGGAAAGAGCGCCGTTAAACCCGATTTCCGGGTCGGTGAGGGCGGTTTTGCCAGTATTCAGCTGGCCGTCAACGAAGCGGTAAAAAAGGCCAAAGCAGGCGCCATATCCGGGCGTGCCTATATCGCGATCGAACCGGGCACCTATGAAGAACTCGTCTATGTGCCGAAACTGATCGTCGACGGCAAGCCTGTGGCGATCACGCTTTACGGCTTGTCGGATGATGCGACGGCGACAGCGATAAAGATCGCCATAGACCAGGGCATGACGGGCGCAGAATATGGCCGCAGATTCACTCCGGTCTTCGACGGGCTTGAGCCCGAGATTGCCGATATTTTCCGCGCCAATGCCGCGCTGCCGCGCCTTTCGACCGAGAATGCATCCGTGTTGCGGGTCGAGAATGACGGCTTTCAGGCGAAGAACCTGACCATCCACAATGCCTATAATGCCGATCGCGCGGATGTGAATTCCCATTGCGAAGACGGCAAGGGTGGACCGAAGAATGCGAACGGCCAGTTCGCCATCGGCTGGCATCAGGCCGTGGCCGCGCTCATCCACAATGCTGACCGGGTGCATTTCGAAAATGTCGGCTTCAGGAGCTTTCAGGACACGCTCTATTTCAAGAGCCGTGTGCCGGGGCATACGGTCCGCTCCTTCTACAGCCACTGCATGGTGGAAGGCGATATCGATTTCATCTTCGGGCGTTCCACGGCCTTCTTTGATGCCTGCGAAATCCGCTCGCTCGGCAGCCGTGTCGGCCACACCTATGTCGTGGCGCCGTCGACCAATATCGCCACGCGCTATGGCATCGTCTTCAACGATTGCGATTTCACCCATGATGGCAGCGCGGCGGCGCTGAAAGGGACCTTCGCTCTTGGCCGGCAATGGTTCCAGACGGTGCGCGCCACGCCCTATGGCACGCCGAATATCGAGGGCTATCGTACACGGCTCGCCGAGACTTCGGAACTCGATCATCCACCGCTTGGCACAATCTCGCTCGACGTGCTGGAAGCGGTTGGCAAATGCGTGGTGATGAATTCACGGATCGGTGCTCATATCGACGCCAAAGCCCCCTGGGATGACTGGAGCGGCGGCAGCCGCAATGCTGATGGCGAGTTCATTCCGGGGTTGTGGAACAGCAAATACCGACCGGTGCAGTACACATCAGGCGATTTTCACCGCTATCTCAAGGATTGGCTGCAGGCGGAAGGGCTCTCTTACGCCGAAGCGGATCCGGCAGAGCCGTGGCTGGCGGAATATAACAACAGCTGAGGCGTGACGGGCGGCAGCGGCCGCCCGGACAATCACGGAAATGGCTTGTCCGGCCAGACCAGAGCCGCGTTGAGCATGGTCATATATTCGTCTTTGGGAATATCGATCGCGCCCATGGATTTCAGATGCTCGGTGGTGAACTGCGTGTCGAGCAGCATGAAGCCATTTTCACGCAGGCGTTCAACCAGGTGGACGAGGCAGATTTTCGAGGCATTGGGCCGGCGGGAGAACATGCTCTCGCCGAAAAAGGCGCATCGAAGCGAAACGCCGTAGAGCCCGCCCACCAGAACGCCATCCTCATAGGCTTCGACACTGTGGGCGTGGCCCATCTGGTGCAGGCCCTTGTAAAGCGAGAGGATTTCGGCGTTGATCCAGGTCTCCGGCCGGTCTGGCGCCGGTGCGGCGCAGGCGCGCATGACCGAATCAAAATCATGATTGAAGCGGATTTCGAAGGGATGGCGGCGCATCGCCTTCTTCATGCTGTGGGAGATATGTAGTCCATCCAGCGGAATAATGCCGCGAATGTCGGGTTCGACCCAGAATAATTCCGGGTCATCAGCCGATTCGGACATGGGAAAAAGACCTATGCTATAGGCATTCAGAAGCAGTTCCGGCGTGATGCCGCTGCCCTTTGCGTTTTTTCCCATGTCCGTCGTATCGCGCCTCTGCTACTCGGCTTTATCTTCGAGATAATGCTCCAGCCAGTGAATGTCGTAATCGCCATTGGCGATATCCTGGTTGGCAATCAGATCCTGAAACAGCGGCAGGGTCGTGTCGATTCCGTCAACGACGAATTCGTCCAGTGCGCGCTTCAGCCGCATCATGCATTCAACGCGGGTGCGGCCATAGACGATCAGCTTGCCGATCAGGCTGTCGTAATAGGGCGGGATCTTGTAGCCCTGATAGGCGCCCGAATCGATGCGTACACCCAGCCCGCCCGGGGCGTGGAAATGCGTGATTGTGCCCGGTGAGGGACGGAAGGTGCGGGCGTTCTCGGCATTGATGCGGCATTCGATCGCGTGACCGGAAAACTTGATCTCGTCTTGCGTGACCGAAAGGCCATTGCCTGCGGCAACGCGGATCTGCTCGTGCACGAGGTCAATACCGGTGATGGCTTCGGTGACCGGGTGCTCTACCTGCAGACGGGTGTTCATTTCAATGAAATAGAACTCGCCCTTTTCATAGAGAAACTCGATCGTGCCAGCGCCGCGATATTTCATCTTGCGCATGGCATCGGCGCAGATCTCACCGATCTTCATCCGTTGCTCGACATTGAGCGCGGGCGAATTGGCCTCTTCCCAGACCTTCTGG
Source organism: Martelella alba (assembly GCF_006516955.1). GTDB lineage: Bacteria > Pseudomonadota > Alphaproteobacteria > Rhizobiales > Rhizobiaceae > Martelella > Martelella alba. Next base: position 767,777 of record NZ_VHLG01000001.1, on the reverse strand, counting down.
TGACGGCGCTGCAGCGAGCAGTCGCGCTCGCCCAGATGCACGGCGGCACCCTCGCCATCGCCAAATACCTGCACTTCGATATGACGCGGCGTGTCGAGATATTTCTCCATATAGACGCTGTCATTGCCGAAGGCTGCACCGGCTTCGCCGCGTGCGGTACGATAGGCCTCAAGCAGATCGTCTTCCGTGCGGGCAAGCTTCATGCCGCGACCGCCGCCGCCAGCCGTTGCCTTGATCAGCACCGGATAGCCGATTTCGGCTGCAACGCGGATCGCGTCCTCGTCTGTGTCGACTGAACCGCCGGAACCCGGAACAACCGGAATGCCGAGGCTTTCCGCCGTTGCCTTGGCGGTGATCTTGTCACCCATCAGGCGGATATGTTCCGACGTCGGGCCGATGAAGGTGATGCCATGGGCCTCGAGAATTTCGGCGAATTTGGCGTTTTCCGACAGGAAGCCATAGCCCGGATGCACCGCATCGGCGCCGGTGATTTCACAGGCCGCGACGATCTGGTGGATATTGAGATAGCTTTCACGCGAAGAGGGCGGGCCGATGCAAACGCTCTCGTCGGCCAGGCGAACATGCATGGCATCCGCGTCGGCCGTGGAGTGGACCGCGACGGTGGCGATGCCGAGCTCCTTGCAGGCCCGCTGCACGCGCAGTGCGATTTCGCCACGGTTGGCGATGAGGATTTTGTTGAACATGTGATCAGCCGCCCGTTATTCGATAACGACCAGCGGCTCGCCATATTCGACGGGCTGGGCATCTTCGACCAGGATCTCGACGATCTTGCCGCTTTTCGGCGCCGGGATCTGGTTCATGGTTTTCATGGCTTCGATGATGAGAAGCGTCTGACCTTCCTTGACATTGGCACCAACTTCAATGAAGGGGCGTGCGCCCGGAGCCGGTGCCAGATAGATGGTGCCGACCATCGGGGCCTTCAGCGCGTTCTCATTCTTCGGCGCGGCCTTGGCAGGTTCTGCGGCTGCGACCGGAGCGGGAGCTGCAGCAGGCGCTGCCTGCGGCGCCGCATAGGCGAATTGCTGCGGGGCCTGCTGGACGACGATATCGCGACCGACGCGAATGCGCAGACCGTCCTGCTCAACCTCGATCTCGGTCAGGTCAGTGTCTTTCAGAATCACTGCCAGTTCGCGAACGAGCGTCGCGTCGATTGCCTTCTTTTCATCAGCCATGGGGTGTCTTTCCTTGGTTCTTTTTATTCCGTGAGTGTCTTGAGCGCACGCAGTGCCAGAAGGTAGCTGTCCTGGCCGAAGCCGCAGATCATGCCCTTCGCCGCCGGCGAGATCATGCTCTTGTGCCGGAAGGCCTCACGGGCGTGAATATTGGAGATATGCAGTTCAACAACAGGGACCGCGACCGCCTTGATGGCGTCATGCAGCGCGATTGATGTGTGGCCATAGGCGCCCGGATTAAAGGCAACGCCAGCGGCATTGGAATGGGCTTCGTGGATCCAGTCGACGAGAACACCCTCGTGATTGGATTGACGGAAGTCGATCTCAAAGCCGAGCGCGTCGCCTTCCTTGTGGCAGGCAGCCTCAACATCGGCCAGTGTCAAAGCACCGTAGATGCCCGGCTCGCGCTGACCCAGCAGGTTGAGGTTCGGGCCGTTCAATACGTAAATCTTGCGTGTCATACGTCAATTCCGATTTTTGCTTCACCTATAGACGTTCACGTCTAAGAGGAAAAGCCCCCAGAAAAGCCATAAAACAGCTTGGTTAAGGCGGCTTTCTTGAAAAAGAGCCTCAACCAGGCCATGCTTACGAGCAGTTGGCATCGCCGCAGCTGCGGACATTGTCGATCGCCTTTTGCAGCGTGTCTGCGCCAACGGCTCCCTGGATCAGCGTGTCGCCGATGATATAGGCCGGTGTTCCGGTGACGCCAATGGCGCGGGCGAGCGCAAAATGCGGATCAAGTGCGTCCTTGGCCGGGTAATCCTTCATCGCCTGACGGATCGTCGCTTCGTCGACGCCAAGCGAACCGGCAACCGCGATTGCAGTTTCCTCATTGGCCTTGGTACCTGATTCCATCAATGCATGATGGAAATCGCTGTATTTTTCGGGCGCAACGCGCAGCATCGCATAGGATATCTTCTGTGCCGCCTCTGAATCGGGGCCCAGAACCGGAATTTCCTTCAGCACAAAACGAACATCGTCATTCTTGGCGATGATGCCGTCCATATCCGGCACGGCGCGACGGCAGTAGCCGCAATTATAGTCAAAGAACTCAATGACATTGATGGCGCCGTCCTTGTTGCCGAAGACGGCATCGTGATCCGGCTCCAGCAGTTTGTCCTTGTTGGCAACCAGTGCTGCCTTGGCGGCGGCCTGTTCCTCGGCCATCTGCTTTTGCTGAAGCGCAGTCTGAACCTCAAGCATCACTTCCGGATTGGCGACGAGATAGTCATGGACGCGCTGACCGAAATCGTCCTGACCGGTGTCTGCCGGTGTCTCGGCCGCGACGGCCTGGACCGGCGGTGTAAAATGATAGATTGCTGCGGTGGTTGCCGCAGCTGATGCGATGGCGGTTGCGAAAACCGCAGCGATTGCAAGTGTCAGTCCCTTGGAAGCCATGTTGTCCCCTTGGTTTCGCGCGGCGGCAAGCCATGCGGGCGCGCCCTTTGCCTAGATTTGAATTGTGCAAAAACGGCGGCGATGTCCATAGCTATGTCCTATAAACTTCGCTTTGCAACATGATTACAGGGCGAAGAATGCTTTTCGGTGGTTGAGATTGAAGCCGTGATGGTTCATCGAAGGCATATAAGCTAGAAATCCCGCAAGGACATGCCGATGATCTCCCCCTCACACCGCAGCGAAGTCGAACCCTTTCATGCCATGGATGTGCTGGCGGAGGCCAATCGTCTGAAGGCGGCGGGGCGCCCTGTCATCTCGCTTGCCGTAGGCCAGCCTTCCTTTCCCGCGCCCGATGCAGCCCTTGAGGCTGCCCGTGAAGCCCTTGCCCATGGCCATGTCGGCTATACCGACGCCTTCGGGCTGGCGTCGCTGAAAAGCGCCATTGCGGCGGATTATCAAAGCCGGATTGGTGTTTCTGTTGACCCTGCCCGCATTGCGGTGACGACGGGGTCTTCGGCGGGCTTCAATCTCGCTTTCCTCGCGCTCTTTGATCCGGGGGATGCCGTTGCCATCGCAAAGCCCGGCTATCCCGCATATCGCAATATCCTCAAAGCGCTGAACCTCATCCCGGTAGAAGTGGCGGCTGATGCGGCAAGCGGCTTTACCCTCAGCCCAGAAGGGCTGGAAGCGGCCGAACGCGCCCATGGGGTCACCATTCGCGGCGTCCTTCTGGCCAGCCCCGCAAATCCCACGGGAACAGTCACCGGCCGGGCGGCACTAAAGGCGATCGCCGACTGGTGCGACGCCCGCAATGCCGCCTTCATCTCTGATGAGATCTATCACGGCCTGGTTTTTTCCGGTGAGGAAACCTCGGCGCTTTCGGTTACCGACAATGCGGTGATCATCAATTCCTTCTCCAAATATTATTGCATGACCGGCTGGCGCGTTGGCTGGATGGTGCTGCCGGAGATGATGGTGCGGCCAATCGAGCAGATTGCCCAGAGCCTTTATATTTCAGCACCCGAATTATCGCAGGTCGCCGCCGAGGCCGCACTCGGCGCGCGTGCGCAGCTCGATGTCTACCGGGACCGCTACCGCGCAAACCGTGATTTCCTGCTGAAGGCCCTGCCTGATATCGGCCTGCCTGTTGTCTCGCCCATGGATGGCGCCTTCTACGCCTATGTCGATTGCAGCCGCTATTCCAATGACAGCATGGCGCTTGCCCGGCAGATCCTCGCCGGGGCCGATGTGGCGGTGACGCCGGGCGCGGATTTTGACCCGGAGGAGGGCGCGCGCTTTCTGCGGCTGTCTTACGCCGGTACCTATGACGAGATTGTCGAGGCCGTCGGGCGGCTTGGCAACTGGCTTAAAGTTTGAGGTTGGGAATATGTCAGGTGACAATCATGATGTTCCGCAACTCCTGACCGCGCGCATCCGCATGCGTGGTTTCAGACTGGATGATTTCGAGGATTTTGCGGCCATGTGGGCGGATCCGGTGGTGGTTCGTTACATTTCGGGCACGCCACAGCCGCGTTCGCAGAGCTGGGAGCGGCTGCTGCGTCATATCGGGCACTGGCATGCCCTTGGTTTCGGTTACTGGGCGGTGGAGGACCGCGATAGCGGGGCCTTCATCGGCGGTATCGGCTTTGCCGCAAACAGGCGCGAGATCACGCCGTCGATCGATGCCTGGCCGGAGATCGGCTGGACACTGGTTCCCGCGGCCCACGGGCGCGGCCTTGCCAGCGAAGCCGTGGCGGCCGCAATTGCCTGGGGGGATCAGTATCTTGAGGCAGATCGCACGGTGTGTATCTTCGATCCGCAGCATGCCGCATCAATCCGGGTTGCCGAAAAAAACGGATACCAAGAAATGGCCATGGGGGAATATCGCGGCCAACCCACCCTGATCATGGAACGCAGGCGGCCATAATCGCTCGATAGGATATGGCTATAAAGACGACAGTCCGTTAGGCCCCGGCGTCAGGCTGCTGACGAAGCCATTCAGATTGCTCGTTCGGGGGGAGATAACCATCCCGCCGCCGTCATCCCGGCGCTTGCTTCAAGGGGATCCAGATTCATAGGGTTTTGAATGGAGTGGCTCTTTTGCCGCGCAGACGGGCGTTGGCTGGACGCGAGTGAACCAAGCACAGGCATGACGTCAGAGAAGGGGGCACGGTTCGCCAAAAGCTAACGCCGGCCCTTTCGGGGCCGGCGCTTTCAATTTCACCGATTGATCCGGTCTCAGAAGAAACCGCGGCGCTGCCACCAGCCGCGCTTCGGCTTCTTGGTTTCCTCGTCATCGCTGTTGAAGCTCGAGGTGACCACCGGCTCGCTGCTGGCTGCGGGGGCAGGTTCAGGCGCTGCCTCTGCCTCTGCTGTCTCCACGGTTTCCTCGGCCGCCGGTTCTTCAGCAGCGGGTTCTTCAGTCGATGTATCGGCTGTGACCGTTTCAACGGCTTCGCTTGCATCAGCCGGAGCATCAGTCGGGACGACCTCTTCGGCCTTGCTGACGTCTACAGCCGGGGCTTCAACCTTGCTGTCTTCAACCGGGGCTGCCTCGGCTTCGGCGGCTTTCTTCCTGGGGGCGCGGCGCCGGCGTGCAGGCTTTGCCGGTGCGGTCTCTTCAACAGCGGTTTCCGCTGCTGGCTGCTCTGCCGGTGCGGCCTCTTCGACGACCGTTTCGGCTGCTGCCTGCGGTTCGGATTCGGCCGGTTGCTCAACAGTCTCAGCCTGGGCCGTTTCGGTTTTTTCTTCCGGAACGCCTGCTTCAGCTTCGGCCGCTGCTTCTGCCGGGACGTCAGCATCTGCTGCTTCCGAAGCCTCGGTGTCTTCGGTGTCTGAAGCCTCTGCCGTATCGCCGTCCTGCTGGGCGGCCGTCTCGTCACTGCGATTACGACGTCCACCACGCTTGCCGCGCCGGCGCTTGCGCTTCGGTGCATCTTCTGCCGCAGCGTCGTCGCCAGCCTCGGCGGCTGTCTCTTCCGAAACGGTGTCGCTATCGGCTTTCTCGGCGGCGTCATCGCTTTGCTGCTCTGCGTCGCTGGCTGCTTCTGCTTCGTCGCTATTGTTCTGGCCACCACGACCGCCACGACGGCGCCGGCGGCGTTTACGCTTGGAACTGCGGCTCTCGTCGTCGCGCGGCGCCTCGGCTTCGGCCGTGCCTTCTTCTTCCTCAACATCGGCTTCGATGATGACTTCTTCTTCTTCTTCCTCGGGAGCGAAGTTGAAGAGGGCTTCGATCTTGACCGGATTTTCAACCGGTTCGCCACGCTCGATATCGAAGTGGCGTCCCGAGATCTCGTCTTCGGCCTGAATGCTGATCGACAGGCCGAAACGGGTCTCGTAATCGACAATGGAATTGCGCTTCTGGTTCAGCAGATAAAGCGCGATATCCGGGGTGGTCTTGACGGTGATGTCGTGGGTCGTGTTCTTGAGCAAATATTCCTCGATGCCGCGCAGAACATGCAGCGCGACGGAAGACTGCGACAGAACGTGACCGGTGCCGCCGCAATGGGCGCAGACCTGGGTGGTCGATTCCAGCACGGAGGCCCGGATACGCTGGCGCGACATTTCAAGAAGGCCGAAATGCGAGATCCGGCCGACCTGGATTCGGGCGCGATCGTTTTTCAAACAATCCTTGAGGCGCTTTTCGACGGCGCGGTTGTTGCGCTTTTCTTCCATGTCGATGAAGTCGATCACGACAAGACCGGCAAGGTCGCGCAGGCGCAGCTGGCGCGCGACTTCTTCTGCCGCTTCCAGATTGGTCTGCAGCGCGGTGTCTTCGATGGAGTGTTCGCGAGTCGAACGGCCGGAGTTGACGTCAATCGCCACCAGTGCTTCCGTCTGATTGATGATCAGATAGCCGCCGGATTTCAGCGTCACCTGCGGCTGCAGCATGCGGTCGAGCTGCGCCTCAATACCGGAGCGCGAATAGATCGGGTGGATATCGCGATAGGGCTGAACAACCTTGGCATGGCTTGGCATCAGCATTTTCATGAAGTCTTTGGCTTCACGATAGCCTTCTTCGCCGGAAACGATGATCTCGTTGATATCCTTGTTGTAAAGGTCACGGATCGAGCGCTTGATCAGGCTGCCCTCCTCATAGACAAGGCAGGGCGCCGTTGATGTCAGCGTCTTGGAACGGACATTTTCCCAAAGGCGCATCAGATATTCAAAGTCGCGCTTCACCTCTGCCTTGGTGCGGTTGGCACCGGCCGTGCGCAGGATCACGCCCATGCCCTTTGGCACTTCGAGATTCTTTGCAACTTCCTTCAGCCGCTTGCGGTCTGCCGGATTGGTGATCTTGCGCGAGATGCCGCCACCGCGCGCAGTGTTCGGCATCAGCACCGAGTAGCGGCCGGCAAGCGACAGATAGGTGGTCAGTGCCGCGCCCTTGTTGCCGCGTTCTTCCTTGGCCACCTGAACCAGCAAAATCTGCCGGCGCTTGATGACTTCCTGGATACGATACTGCTTGCGCGGCTTGCGGCTGGCGCGTTCCGGCAACTCCTCCTGCGCATCTTCCGCGCCGACGGATTCGACCTGATCAGCCTCGTCGTCATCAACATCTTCGGAAACGATGTCGGCATCAACCTCGGCTGCCATGTGCGACGGGCCGTTTTCATTGCCGTCTTCACTGTTGCCAATCTCTGCATTTTCAGCCGTCGCGGCCTCGGCGGTCTCGGCTTCGGTCTTGTCCGCCGGTGCCTCTTGTGTGGCGGCTTCGTCGTCGGTCTTGGCTGTGGTCTTTGATTTGCCACGGCCGCGGCGGGTGCGCGGCTTCGGCTTGGCGGCCTTTTCCTCGGCCACCTTTTCTGCAGCCTCGGCCGGTTCGCTCAGCTGGCTGTCCTGATCGTCGTCATCCTCCTCGTCATCCTCGAGCAGAGCCTGACGGTCGGCAAGCGGGATCTGGTAATAATCCGGATGGATTTCAGAAAAGGCGAGGAAGCCATGGCGGTTGCCGCCATAGTCAACAAAGGCGGCCTGCAGGGAGGGTTCCACCCGCGTGACCTTCGCCAGATAAATGTTGCCGCGCAGCTGTTTCTTGTGCTGCGATTCGAAGTCGAATTCCTCTATCCGATTTCCACGTACAACAACGACGCGCGTCTCCTCTTCGTGGGAGGCGTCGATAAGCATTTTGTCTGCCATGTAAGGAAAGCTCCTCGGCGGGCAGAAACAGGATTTCGCCGAAGGCCACCAGCTGGCGGGCGGGCGATGCGTTGTTTACTGCTGCCGGATGAATGTAATTCTGACGGTTCATGACGGACGCGTCTCTCGATCATGCCAACGGAAGAACTGTCAGGGGCTCTTCCGTGTGCCTGGAGGAAATTGCGCGTCGGGATCATAGGAACCAATCGAACTCAAAATAATGCCAAGGTCCGTCAGGACCCGATGAATTTGCCCAGTAACGAGCGGTGCACGCTATCGCTGCAACGCCCATCTTCCTGGAGCGTCTGCAAGCGGAGATTCACAAGTCAGCGAATGGATTAACGGCGGATGTCCTCACGCAAGTCATGGCGCCAGAGCTGGTCTCCTGGCAGCCGTTACGCGGACCTATCCCGTCTACACGCTTCGCCTAATCTGCATTTCTATGTTTTTCACGCAACAATTTCAAGAAAAAAGCCTGTTGATCGAAATGTTTGACCGACCGGTGGTGAAATCACCGCGTGCATTGCGGCCAAAAATGCGGTTGCGGCCGGAAAATCGCCGCTTTCATTCTGCAAGGCAACATGCCAAGAGATAAGTATTTTGAATTTATATTCAATGCAATTACAAGGCGAACCTCCTGTCTTGTGCGACGATCTGCGAAGGAAATAATGGGCGAAAGCAGAAGCAGAAAAACAGCAAGCGCTGTTGGCAAAACGGCACACGGTTTCATTGTGCGCGCTGTCATGATGGTGATGGCCTTGCTTTGCTTGACATTTGTCATGAATACGGAGCGTGGCGAGGCCGCAGACGCGACGCAGAAAACGCCGTTGATTGCCTATAACGGGCTGCTTGTCGGCGACGATGCCCGCGCGCGACTGGTGGTTGATTTCGACCGGGAGCCGAGTTTCAGCTACCGCTACGTCGCCAATCCCGACCGGGTGATTATATCGCTGCCGCCGACGGCTTTCGGCTTTCCCGATGGTGCACTCAATCCACGCGGCCTGATTTCCGATATTCGCTATGGTTCGACGCCGGAGGGCGGCGCCCGCATCGTGCTCACCGGTGCGAGGGCAATGAAGCTGACCCTTGGTGAAGTGCGCAAGTCAGAGACTGACGGGTTCCGCCTTGTCATCGATCTCGCCATGATCACGGATGACCAGTTTTCCACACTTTTGGCTGATCAGTTGCAGAAGCAGGCAGATGAAGGTGCGGCGGCACTGTCGTCAGAGACCGTCAGCGATCCGGCGGTCATTCCGCGGCAGAATGACGATTTTCTCGTTGCCGTTGATGCCGGCCATGGCGGTATCGACAATGGTGCCATGGGCGAGGATACCCACACGCCCGAAAAAGTCATCACTCTGGCCTTTGCCAAGGCCTTCGCCGCGCGTCTGAAGCAGGAGAGTGGCTATGATGCTTTTTTGACGCGCGACAAGGATGAGTATCTCACGCTGTCACAACGTGTCGAGATCGCCCGTCAGCATGATGCAGATCTGTTCATTTCCTTTCATGCCGATTCGCTCACCCAGCAGCCGGAGATTTCCGGTGCCACGGTCTACACGATTTCCGACAGGGCATCGGACCGGCTGGCGGCTGCCATGGCGCGGCGTGAAAACCTTTCCGATTCCATCGCCGGTATTCCCAGCACGAACGAGCCCGAGGCGGTGACCGATATTCTTCTCGATCTGACGCGGCGCGAGACCCAGAATTTTTCCATCGATTTCGCCGACAAGATTGTGGATTCGTTCAACGGCCAGATCGGGCTGATCAACAATCCGCACCGCTATGCCGGCTTTCAGGTGCTCAGGGCGCCGGATATTCCGTCAGTGCTGCTTGAGATTGGATTTTTGTCCAATCCAGATGATGAAAAGCGCATGCAGGACCCTGCCTGGCGGACATTGCTGGTGGATCGCCTTGTAAAAGCTGTCAAACAATATCACGAAACAACTATGTCCGGTGGTTGAGGTCAGAGTCGCAGGAATGCAACAAAAAGTAATGGAGTGTACTCTATTGCTATCATGACTATTGTCCGGCGTCGTAAAATGCCCACAATCATCGTAAATTGCCAGTAAGGTGTTTCCTTCGCAAGGAAGCAGCGCTATCTGCGCAGTGATCTGTGGGCGTCGATGAGGGCGCCTGGGCCTGAGACGGGCATGCCGGCTGCGACGCGGCGAAAAACAGGATATTGACTAAAGTGGGTGTATTCAAATTCATCGGTTATCTCTTCGGACTGGCCTGTGTCATGTTCCTCGTCGTGGCGCTTGGCGTTGCGCTTTATCTGGGCCGGGTCGCCAAGGATCTGCCGGATTATGAGGTTCTGAGCCAGTATGCACCACCGGTCACCACCCGCATCTATGCCGAAAATGGTGACCTGATGACCGAATATGCGCATGAGCGTCGCCTGTTCCTGCCGATCGATGCGATTCCGATGCGTGTGCGCGGGTCGTTCCTGTCGGCGGAAGACAAGAATTTCTACACCCATCCCGGTATTGACGTTGTTGGTCTGACCCGCGCTGTTCTCACCAATATCAAGAATATTGGCAGCGGCCGGCGTCCGGTCGGCGCCTCCACTATCACCCAGCAGGTTGCCAAGAACTTTCTTCTGTCCTCCGACCAGACCATCGAGCGCAAGGTCAAGGAGGCGATCCTGTCCTTCCGCATTGAGCAGGCCTATTCCAAGGACAAGATCCTCGAACTTTACCTCAACGAGGTTTATTTCGGCATGAATGCCTATGGCATTGCCGATGCGGCGCTGACCTATTTCGACAAGCCCGTTTCTGATCTGACGATCGCTGAAAGCGCCTATCTGGCTGCCGTGTTGAAAGGCCCCGCCAATTACGATCCCTACCGTCATCCCGATGCCGCGCTGGAGCGTCGCAACTGGGTCATCGATCGCATGGCTGAAAATGGCTATATTACCGATGAGGAGGCCGATGAGGCCAAGCAGCAGCCGCTGGGTGTGGTGAGTTCACATGACAATGGCGCGGTTGCCGGTGATGAATATTATGCCGAGGCCGTCCGCCGCGATCTTCTCGAAAAATACGGGGAAAAGACGCTTTATGAGGGCGGGCTTTCTGTTCGAACCTCGCTTGATCCGCAGATGCAGGAATTTGCCAACAAGGCGTTGCGCGACGGACTGGTCAAGTATGACGAGAAGGCGGGCTTCCAGAAGCCGGTCGATCATATCGACACCGCTGGCGACTGGGGCATTCCGCTTTCGAAAATCGCGCCGCTATGGGATGTGCCGGAATGGAAGCTGGCCGTTGTGCTCGGCGTTGACGACAAGGGTGTCGATATCGGCATTCGCCCGCCGATCAACGCTGGCAACAAGGTCGACACAGCGCGTGTGACGGGGCGTATCAGCGCCGACGACATGAAGTGGGCCTACCGTTTCCAGGAAAAGGGCAAAAAGAACGCCAAGAGCCCTGCAGGCGTGCTGGAACCCGGCGACGTCATCTATGTTGAACCCGTCGGTGATACGGGCGATGCCTATCGTCTGCGTCAGATCCCCAAGGTGCAGGGCGGTCTTGTTGCCATGGACCCGCAGACGGGCCGCGTTCTGGCAATGTCGGGTGGTTTCGCCTTTTCCAAGAGCCAGTTCAACCGCGCGACCCAGGCGATGCGTCAGCCGGGCTCCTCGTTCAAGCCGATCGTCTATTCGGCCGCTCTTGATAACGGGTATACACCCGCATCGGTGGTCATGGATGCGCCGATCGAGATCGAATCGGGCGGTGAAATCTGGAAGCCGCAGAATTACGGCGGCGATTTTTCCGGTCCGCAGACGCTGCGCACCGGTATTGAAAAGTCGAAGAACCTGATGACCGTGCGGCTGGCCAATGACCTTGGCATGGATGTTGTTGCCGACTATGCCGAACGCTTCGGTATCTACGATCATATGGAGCCGGTTCTGGCTATGGCGCTTGGTTCGGGCGAAACCACGGTCATGCGTATGGTCTCGGCCTATTCGGTGATCGCCAATGGCGGCAAGCAGGTCACGCCGACGCTGATTGACCGTATTCAGGACCGCTATGGCGAAACGATCTTCCAGCATGAGGACCGCCAGTGCATGGATTGCAATGCGGCGCAGTGGACCGGGCAGGATGAACCTGTGCTTGTCGATACGCGCGAGCAGGTTCTCGATCCCATGACCGCCTATCAGATTACTACCATGATGGAAGGCGTGATCCAGCGCGGTACCGGTGCGACCGCCGTTCATCTTGATCGGCCGGTTGCCGGCAAGACCGGGACCACCAATGATGAAAAGGATGCCTGGTTCGTCGGTTTCACGCCCAATCTCGTTGCTGGTCTTTATGTCGGTTTTGACCAGCCGGCCCCGCTTGGCCATTTGGGAACCGGCGGCAGTCTGGCCGCGCCGATTTTCAACGAATTCATGACGGATGCATTGAAGCAGCTGCCGGTGGAAAACTTCATTGAGCCGGAGGGCATGCTCAATATTGCTGTCAATCGCCAGACCGGTATGGCGGCCAATCCGGGTGATGCCGGTGCGATTGTTGAAGCCTTCAAGCCTGGCACGGGCCCGGCGCAGTCGCTCGACGTTATCGATATGGCTGGCTATGTGCCGCCGGAACAGATCCTCAAGGATTCCGGCCAGGCCAACAAGGCAATCTCGACCGGCGCCAGCGGCCTCTACTGACATTTGACGGTTTGATCTCGGACTCCTTCTGCCATCCTGCATGGCGGGAGGGGTTTACAGATTGGCCGCCGAACCTTATTTCACCACCGAAACCATTGAACGCCAGCACGAGAAAAGAGAATCATGCGCGCGGAAATCATATCTGTAGTCGACGAAACCAAGCAGGCAATCGCCCTGCTGAGGAGGCATCTTTGACTGGGATCAGGCAATCAAACGACTGGATTGGCTGAATAACAAGGCCGAAGATCCGAGCATCTGGGACGACGCCCAGGAAGCCCAGAAGCTGATGCGTGAGCGCCAGCTGCTGGAAGAAGGCATCTCTGCCGTCCGCCGGATAGAGAGCGAACTTGCCGATAATGTCGAGCTCATAGAAATGGGCGAGGCTGAGGATGATCAGGATGTCGTCACCGAGGCAGAAGGTGCACTGCGCCATCTGCTGGCCGATGCGGCGCGTCAGCAGGTCGAGGCGATGCTTTCCGGCGAAGCCGACAGCAATGATACCTATGTCGAAGTCCATTCCGGTGCCGGTGGTACGGAAAGTCAGGACTGGGCCAATATGCTGCTCAGGATGTATATCCGCTGGGCAGAGCGTCAGGGCTACAAGGTCGATGTCATGGAAGTCCATGATGGCGAAGAGGCTGGAATCAAATCTGCGACGATTCTCGTCAAGGGTCACAATGCCTATGGCTGGATGAAAACCGAATCGGGCGTTCACCGCCTGGTGCGTATCTCGCCCTATGACAGCAATGCCCGCCGTCATACCTCGTTTTCTTCGGTCTGGGTCTATCCGGTCGTCGATGACTCGATCAATATCGAGATCAATGAAAGCGACTGCCGCATCGACACTTACCGTGCTTCTGGTGCTGGCGGCCAGCATGTCAACACGACCGATTCGGCGGTGCGCATCACCCATATTCCGACCGGGATCGTGGTGCAGTGCCAGCAGGAACGTTCGCAGCACAAGAACCGTGCCAAGGCCTGGGACATGCTGCGCGCGCGAATGTACGAAGCCGAGCTGCAGAAGCGTGAGGACGCTGCCAACAAGGAAGCTGCCTCCAAGACCGATATTGGCTGGGGGCACCAGATCCGTTCCTATGTTCTCCAGCCCTACCAGCTGGTCAAGGATCTGCGCACCGGTGTTGAAAGCACGAGCCCGTCCGATGTGCTGGACGGTGCTGTCAGCCCCTTCATGGAGGCGGCGCTGGCCCACCGCATCGAAGGCGGTGCAGGCTCCGACATCGAGGATATCGACTGATCATGAGACGCCTCCTTCGGGAGGCGTTTTGCATTGTGAGGCAAAGGCAGATAGCAAAACGCGCGGTCCGGGGGCCGCGCGTTCTTTTGTTTGCTGGCCTTGGCTCAGTAGGCGTTCAGCAATGCGGATGTCGGCCAGCCATCGGCAGGCAGGCCGAGGCGGGCCTGTTCCTGACGCACGGCATCACGCGTGCCGGAACCGAGGATGCCGTCGATGGCCCCGACGTCGTATCCCTTGGCTGCGAGGATCGACTGAAGTTTCTTCATCTGCGCGTCCGAAAGACCAGGTTCCGGCTTGCCGGCGCTATAGGCGGGCGCACCCTGAAAGCGGGTGGCAAAATAGGCGACCGAGGTCGTATAGATGAAGGACTGGTTCCACTGCAGATAGACATTGAAATTCGGATAAGCCAGGAAAGCCGGTCCGTAGCGGCCCTGCGGCAGCAGCAGTGCTGTGGGCAGGCCGCCGAATTTGGTATTGCCATCGCGCGGTGTGACGCCCAGCTTGAACCAGTCACCGGCGCTGAGGCCGCCGCCAAATCCGGTCTTGTCCCAGGGCAGGTTCTGCGGCAGGGTCACTTCCTGGATCCAGGGTTCACCGGCGCGCCAGCCGAGGCTTTTCAGATAGTTGGCCGCCGTCAGCAGCGCATCGGGCGCGCTCTGCTTGACCCGGACATGGCCATCGCCATCCCCATCCACGCCGAATTCGATAATGTCGCGCGGCAGCATCTGCACCTGGCCGAGTTCGCCAGCCCAGGCGCCCGTTTCTGTTGACGGATCAAAATCGCCGTGCTGGGTCATTTCAACGAGGGCGAGAAGCTGCGGCCGGAAAATTTCGGGACGGCGGCAATCATGGGAGAGAGTGACAAGGGCATCGCGGGTGTTGAAATTGCCCTGAACGGCGCCGAAATCGGTTTCCATGGCCCAAAATGCGGTCAAAACGCCTGGCGGGACGCCGAATTCGCGGTTCGCACGGTCAAAGGTGCTGGCATATTTCTGGATCAGCTGCTTGCCCTTGGTCAGGCGTGCCTGGCTGGCCGTGCGGGACGAGAATTCAAGAAAGGTCTGTTTGAACACGCCCTGGGCGCGGTCCATACTCAGTACCTTGCTGTTGATCGATGCGCCTGAAAGGGTTGCATCCGCTGCAGCGGGCGACAGGCCCATGGCAACGGCCTCGGCCTTCACGCCGGACAGGAAGGTGGGAAGAGGGGCGCCGCACTGGTTTGCGGCAAGCGCCGAGCCAGCGGCGAAAGTCGAAAGTCCGGCCGCCAGAAGCAAGGCCCGGGTATGGTTCGAAAGCATCAATGTCTCCTCAACGCTGCTTCGTGGGGCGGCGGAACGCGCTGCCACATGGCTGCAGAGCCTAGCCCGCACAGCCTAAGCTTTCATTAAGAGGCGGAATGCGTTCAATTCATGGGAGAGGGCCGGCGCAACACTGCAAGCCAGGCATATCCACGGTTTATTGCGCGAAATTCCAGGCTGGCGTGGTGGTGAATGGCGGTCTGTTTCAGCACGGCCTCGAGATTTCGGCGCGGCGTCACATGAAACCTGTCAAGCCAGGCGGTCAGGCCATGGTGAAACCAGCGCGGCAGTTGTTCCTGCTGACCGAAATCGACGATGTGAAGCGCGCCGCCCGGCAGCAGAGCTTCCATGCCGCGTTCGATGGCCAGCTCCCAGTCCGGGATCATTGAAAGCGCATAGGCGATCATGATGCGGTCAAAGCCCGGGCGGCCAAAGTCGCTGGCTTGAAAGGCGGTTGCATCACCTGTTCTAAACCGTGGGGGGGCGCTGCTGTGCCTGAATGTGTGCCTTGCAGATGCCAGCATTTCCTCAGAAATATCGAGACCGTAGAGTTCTGCGCCCGCAAAGCGCTGCGATGCGCGCCTGAGATTTCGGCCCGTGCCGCAGCCGAGTTCGAGAAGGCTCATGCCGGGCTGGAGAGCGAGCCCGTCGATCATCCGGTCACGGCCGAACAGGTAATATTTGCGGGTCAGGTCGTAAATGTGGCGCTGATAGCGATACATCGCATCCATGGCTGCGGCATGGCTTGCCGTCGCCCCGCTCATGCGACGTTCCGCTCATAGATATGGAAGCCGCCATAGATCGCCGAGCGATCGAGCATGCCGAGCTCTTCCGACGTTTTCACGAGATAGGACCAGCGGGCATCGATCTCGCCAGGCAGCCGTCCCTTGATCACGCTTTCGGCTGCGGCGGTGCGGAAGATCACCCGTGCTGACGGACGCGCCGTCCGGTCGATTTCGCGCCAGAGTGCCTGAAGCTGATCGTCATTCATCCAGTCCTGGGCATCGAGCAGAACATAGCGGTCAATCGAATTCACATTCTTGCCGGCCAGGAAATCGGTGAAATTGACGTGATTGACCGTGACCCGGCGGGCGTGATTGCGGATATCGTCAAAAGCCTCCCGCTGGAGATAGATCGGCATGGCGCAGGTCCGATCATCGGGATAGCGCCGTGCAAAGGCCTGCCAGGCAAAATAGTTCTCGCGCAGCGGAAACTGGCAGGCGAGCTTCTCCAGACGCTGTCGCAGAACCGGCGCCAGCGTGCCATCGGTGCTTTCACGGGCCAGTTCGTCATATTGGCGCGGCGGAATGCCTAGCCCGAAAAGTGAGGCCTTGCGTGCCGTCGACCAGCGGATCAGCGGCTTGTCGAACAGCGGTGCGATATGCTCATCAAAGAAGCGCCGCTGTTCGCGCAGCGAGCGGGTCTCCGTCAGATCGGCGATCCTGACGCCGTAAAGCCGGGCGACCACATGGCCGGCGCCGATGAAATGACCGAGCAGGCCGGTGCGATAGATATTGCGCTCGAAAACGGTGATGCGGCGGCGTCCAAGCCCGTCACGCCCATCCCAGTAACGTCGGGTTTCCGGGTCAAGATGCGGGGCGATGTAGCGGTCATAGTCGGAAGCACTGCCCTTTTCCCCATTACCGAACAGACGCAGCACGGCGGCGTGGTCGGGCAGGTGGCGGAAGGCTGCAAGCTTCAGCCGGTTGAGCGCGATGTGATGCGGATTGAGGTCAACGACGTCGATCCGCTCCGGCGCGCGGGTAAGGTAGGCGAGCATGTTGCAGCCGCCTGAGCCGATGGTAACGATATGGTGGTGGCTCTCAAGCGCCATGGCCGCGATATCGACGGCGGGATCTTCCCATATCTGCGGATAGACAAGGCCGGAAAACATCAGCCCGAACAGACGTTCTGACAGTCCGTCCCGCGATAGTGGCTTGTGTTGGAGAAGCGATTTGTCGAGTGGCCGCTTGTGTCCGGCCCCGGTCTCTTGTGCCTTCATGCGGTAATGCCCCATCTTTCGCAAAGCGCGGTCAGACCTCACGCGGCGCTGTTGAACACTTGCCAGCGTCCGCCGGTTTTCCCGTGGTTAATCGCGCTTTGCAAAAGCTTGATGACAAAAGGCTGTGAAGAGGGAGAAGGGCAGATCTAGGCCGCGTTGCGGCGGAACCGGGCCGAGACACGCGGCAGTCCGGAGGACAGGAGTTTTTCAATACGCTCCTTGCGCGCAAGACTGCGCGGGCGTGCGAATAATGTCAAAAGCTGATGGGAAAACAGGGTGTATGCAGCAAGAACAATCACCATCACAGCCAGGGTGATCAGCCCGAATGAAAGACCGGCTTCACGCGTCATCGGTGCGGCGGGTACGACAAGTGCGACGAGGGAAAGGCCAAGCAGGAATTCGGTCGAAAAGCGGGTTCTGGCGAGGATGAAACGCAGAATACCGGTGATTGACCGCTCGGGCATATTGTCATTGTCGGCCAGCGCCAGCGGCTTTCGCATGGCAAGCAGACGCTTCAATAGACTGACAAGCAGGAAAGCGCCGGCAACATATCTCGCCAGCATCAATCCATCCGGCATGGCAGCGACAAACAGCGAGGCCACGCCGATACCGACCGCGATTGTGGAAAGCCGGACAATAAGCACGACAACGCTTACCGGCAGGCTCACACGGAACCCACGTTCAGACTGGAAGCGCGCGACGTCAACGACATCGCGCG
Organism: Martelella alba; assembly: GCF_006516955.1. GTDB lineage: Bacteria > Pseudomonadota > Alphaproteobacteria > Rhizobiales > Rhizobiaceae > Martelella > Martelella alba. The sequence goes on along the minus strand of NZ_VHLG01000001.1, from coordinate 750,120 downwards.
AGGGCAGGGCGGCTATCACCAAGAGCAACAGGGCGAAAGCAGCCAGGGCTTGAGGCGTCAAAGCTTGCTCCTCCATCGCGTCCGGACATAAAAGCGCCGGGCCACGTAAAGGTCAATCGGCAGGTGAAAAATCCTGGCCGATTTCGGCCATAACATCACCGAACCATGGCGTCGTCAGGTCGAAGTGTCCGCCGCCCTTGATGCGCGGAAACTCGATCGCTCTCAGCCGGCCGTTGTTTTCCACATCATGCCCGGTCACGCCGGAAATGCCTTCCATGGCGCTTTCGACGGCGAGGTCGACCATGGAATGGATGAGCCTCAGATCATCGCTGTTGGCAGGTGCTGAGCGGGCGAAATAGCCGGATTTCTGCACCAAAGCGCGTTCGGCGCCGAGAATTGCGGCGAACTGCTTGGCGAACCAGTCACCGACATTGATCTTGTCGAGCTTGACGTGGCCGAAGGCGTCGCGGGTCACCTCAGCGCCGGCGGCTTCGCGCTCGGCTACAATGGCATCAAGGCAGGCGCCTTCCGAGACAAACAGCGAAACCGTACCGTTTTCAGCCATCACCTTTTTCAGCCGGTCGGCTTCCTTTTGCAGATCGAAGGCCATTTCCGGCAGATACACACCGTCGATCATCTTCAGCGCCGGGCCCATCAGCATGCCATCGACATATTCCACCGGGCGGATACGATCGAGATAGGCGCGGGCGGTGGCAGCGGTCAGCCAGCCGCAATTCCGGCCCATAACCTCGTGCACCACCAGCGTTCCCGGCGAAGCGCTCTGTTCGTTGGAGACATTGTCGAAGAACTGCGCACCATATTCGGCTGCAGTCCAGGCGCCGAGCGTCTGGCGGATCGGCTTGACGTCGTTGTCGACCGTCTTCGGCAGGCCGACAACGGTCAGGTCATAGCCGTTTTCCTTCAGATAGGCAGCAAGATCGGCAGCCGTGGTATTGGTGTCGTCGCCACCGATCGTGTGCAAAATGGTGATGCCGTCTTTTGCAAGGCGCTCTGCGGCCACTTGCAGCGGCACCTCGCCCTCTTGAACCAGGCCGCGCTTGACGCAGTCTTTCACATTGGTGAGCTTGACGCGGCTGTTGCCAATCGGTGAACCGCCGAATTTGTGCAGGAGATGCGCCTTTTCCCGCATGGCGGCGGTGATGGCGAGGCTGTCACCGGTCAGAAGCCCGGCATAGCCGGATCGGTAGGCGATGATCTCGGTTTCGGGAGAGAGGTCGGAATAACGTTCGATCAGCCCACCGACAGCGGATGAGAGACAGGGGGCAAGCCCTCCGGCGGTGAGCATGGCGACCTTGTGCTTCGTCATTGGTTCCCTTCCTCGAAACAATGTTCGATCATCCGTCAAATCTGCGACATGGATGCGACAGGCGTTGGCCTTTGTAAAGCGCAAAGCCGAATAAAATCTGCTGTTTGACAGCGCTATTTGATGCTTTCGGGTGATCGGCGCTGTTCAAATCGATTTGGTCTACTGCCTTTGTTGCGGGCACCTGTTCGTTTGCGCCAAAGGCATATACCAAAAGTATATTGACGCTACTAATTCTCGGGGCCATCACTTTAGGCCAGAGAAGGCGCAGCATAAAATGCGCGCTCGCATGGCAGGCAACGGTTTTCCGGAAGGAACCATCTTCAGTCGAAATCGGCTGAAATTGCGGTTTGGGAGGTTAATCTGATGTGGGAGGAAGTGTGGGCCGGTCGTATCCGTTGTGCCGGTTCAGTCCCGTCGGGCGAAGGGGCGCTTTTTCAGGCCGTTGCGGCGCGAAGCAGCTTCAGACTTGAAGATAGGGAGGGCGTTTCATGACTCGCTTTCTTGATGTGATTTCACCTCTCGTCTCCGGACTTGGGCTTGCCGCACTGGTGGTGCTGGCGTTCAGTCTTCTGCTGCGCAATTCCAGTCAGAAAAGGCCGAACGGCCTGGTTCTTGGCCTGCTATTCGGTTTTGGCGCCATGGCCGCCATGGTTTATCCGGCGATCTATTCACCGGGCATACTGATCGATACGCGCGCCGTCATGCTGGTTCTGGCTGCGCCTTTTGGCGGGCCTCTGGCGGCCTTTGTCAGCATGGCGATGGCAGCGCTGACACGGCTTTATGTCGGGGGATCCGGCCTTTATGCAGGCCTGCTCGGGATTGCCGTTTCCGGCGGTGTCGGCCTTGCCTATCGCTATGGTCTGAACAACCGGCTGGATCTGCGCGGCCTTGTGAACCTTGGTCTGCTGACGCCCGTTTATCTTTTGGCCTTTGCGCTATTGCCCAGGGACGTGGCCGCCGCCGCACTTGTCTCGACCGGGCCCCATGTCGTGGTGCTTAATTTTGCCGGTGTGGTTCTTCTCGGTTCGGCGCTGGCCTACGAATTGAACCATCATGATCGCCTTATCGCGCTTCAGGCCGCGGCGGAACGCGATCCCCTGACCAAACTTGCCAATCGCCGGGCGCTGGAGGCTTTCAGTCACACCAGCGCGCTGCATCTGGGATCGGGCGGTGAAGGTTATGCGGCCGTGATGTTCGATCTGGATCATTTCAAGACGGTCAACGACACGTTTGGACATGATGCCGGTGATATCGTTTTGAGTGAGGTCGCCACTGCCATCCGCAGCAATGTCCGCCACAGCGACTTCGTCGTGCGTTATGGCGGTGAGGAAATCCTTGTCGTTCTGCCGGGTGCGAGTGCCGAAGGCGCTTACGGGCTGGCGGAGACCGTGCGCCGGAAAATTGCCGCCCTGGCCATCGCCTATCACGAGCAAAGTATCAAAATCACCGTGAGCGCCGGTGTTGCCTGTTCTTCCGAGCGCTGCGGTGATCTCGATGCGGTCATCAAAAAGGCGGATGAGGCGCTTTACAGAGCCAAATCAGCCGGCCGGAACAGATCCGAAATCTTCTACCATACACGCGCAGCATGACAGCGCTTTCATGGTGCAAGGACTGCCGTGACGGAGAAAGGCCCGGCACCTTTGCGGCCCGGGCCATGAATTGTCCTGTCTCAGTAGATTTTCGCCTGGGCGAGAGGTTGCTGCACCAGCGGCGGAAAGTCGTCGGGGGTGATGGTTTCCTTGTCGAGGAGGATCCTTGCGCCTTGCTCCAGATCGTCACGCCGGTCGATCAAGATCTTCTTGGCCCGTTCATAGGCCTCGTCGATCAGCTTGCGGATCGCAAGGTCTACCTCGCGGGCCGTTTCTTCCGAATAGTCGCGGGCCTTGCCGGCACCGGGGGCGGCGCCGAGATATTGCGCGCGCTGCTCATCAAGGGCAGCCTGGCCGATCTTCGGGTCCATGCCGAAGCGCATGACATATTGTTTGGCGATATCGGTCACCTTGGCGAGGTCGTCTGAAGCGCCGGTCGAGATTTCACCATAGACGATATCTTCAGCGCCACGGCCGGCAAGCAGCACGACCATGCGGTCACGCAATTCGCTGGCGGTGATCAGGAAGCGATCCTCGGTCGGCCGCTGCATGGTATAGCCGAGCGCGCCGATGGAACGCGGAATGATCGAGATCTTGTGGACCGGATCGGTCTTCGGCAGGGCCGCAGCCGCCAGGGCATGGCCCATTTCATGATAGGCGACGCGTTCGCGTTCGTCCTTGTTGAGCAGCCGTCCGCGCCGTTCCGAACCGGCAATGATGCGTTCCACCGCCTGGGTGAAGTCTTCCATGTGAACGGTGTCGCCGCCGCGTCTTGTGGCAAAAATCGCTGCCTCGTTGACCAGATTGGCGAGATCGGCACCGGAAAAGCCGGGCGTGAGGCCAGCGATTTCGTCGGCATTGACGTCATCGGCGATCTGAACTTTTTTCATGTGCACCGAGACGATCGCAGCACGGCCCTCGCGGTCAGGACGGTCCATGACGACCTGGCGGTCAAAACGGCCGGCCCGGGTCAACGCCTGGTCAAGGACTTCGGGCCGGTTGGTTGCCGCCAAAAGCACAATACCGGATGCCGGATCGAAGCCATCCAGCTCAACCAGCAGCTGGTTGAGTGTCTGCTCCTTTTCGTCATTGCCACCCATGCCGAAGGAGTTGCGGGCGCGTCCGAGCGCGTCAAGTTCGTCGATAAAGATGATGCAAGGCGCCATTTCGCGGGCCTGCTGGAACAGGTCGCGCACGCGCGCGGCGCCAACGCCGACGAACATTTCAACGAATTCGGAACCGGAAATGGAAAAGAAGGTGACGCCAGCCTCACCGGCAACCGCCTTGGCGATCAGCGTCTTGCCGGTGCCGGGCGGGCCGACGAGCAGGATGCCCTTGGGGATCCGCGCGCCCAGCCGTCCGTATTTTTCCCGGTCGGTGAGGAAGGAGACGACCTCCTTCAGCTCGGCCTTTGCCTCTTCAGCACCGGCAACATCGTCAAAGGTGACGCCGGTCTTGCGCTCGACATAGATCTTCGCCTTGGATTTGCCGACATTCATCATGCCGCCAAGGCCCATGCCCTGTTTTTCGGCGAAGCGGCGGAAGAACCAGATCCATAATCCGAAAAACAGAACGACCGGCAGAACCCAGGAGAGGATTTTCTGTAGTAACGTGTGATCCGGCACGCCGGTGACATTGACCTTGTGCTGGTCGAAATCCGCCGCCAGATCCTGCGGTGCGCGATAGGTTACGAAATATTTCTTGTCGTTGACCGGCTCGGTAAAGGTGCCCTGAATGGTGTTGTTGGAGATGGCGACAGATTCGACCTGGCCCTTGTCGACATAGTTGAGCATGTCGGAATAGCTGATTTCGGCATAATCACGTGAGGTAAACCAGGCCTGGAACGCCATGATTATGAGAAAAGCGACCAGAAAATAGCCAAAATTGAACGTATGCTTGCGTTCCATTCAATAAAACTCCAGACAAAACGATAAAACGGGGACTTAAATTCGCGTAAACGTATAGCGTTCGCCGTTGAGTTCAGGCAATTGGAAATTGTCTGCCCGGTCGGGTCCGAAGTGTGCGGGAGGAGGTTCCGTCGTGCAATGCTGGGTGGCTAAGCGCGACGGATGTCGCAAAAAAGTGAAATCGAACCGTATGGTTCGACTTGAAACGGGCGCAAATATTGTCCAATCTTCAGCCCGGTCAAATCGGCGCATATTGAGCGTCAGGGAGCGTAAGGCCATGTCTTTCTGGGAAAAACTCGTCAACTTCGTCAGCCAGACTGTGTCTTCCGCGGGCAATGTGCTGGCCAGTGTTGTTGAAGCGGTTCACACGCTTTTCGAGGGCGACCCGGAAACGCGCAGGCAGGTTGCCTTTTCCGTATCGCTGATCGCGCTTGCCGCCAAGATGGCCAAGGCTGATGGTTTCGTCACCGAGGAAGAGGTCGTCGCCTTTCACGAGATCTTCGAGATCCCCGAGGAAGAGCGCGTCAATGTTGCGCGTCTTTATAATCTGGCACGGCAGGATATTGCCGGTTACGACGCCTATGCCCGCAAGATGCGCTCGCTCTGCACGGAAAGTGACGGCGAATGCCCGCTTCTGGAGGAAGTGATTGACGGGTTGTTCCACATCGCCAAGGCCGATGGACATGTGCATGAGAATGAACTGGCATTTCTGGCAGATGTCGCCTCGATCTTCGGTATCAGCGAGGCGCGCTTTGCCGCTATCACGGCGCGGCATATTTCCTCCGGCGACCGTGATCCCTATTCGGTGCTCGGTGTGAAGCGTTCGGACGACTTTGCCACGATCCGTAGCCGTTACCGCAATCTGGCGGCGGAAAATCATCCCGACCGTCTGGTGGCGCGCGGGGTGCCGAAGGAGTTCCACGCGGCGGCAAATGACCGCATGGCACGCATCAACGCCGCCTATGAGGCGATTGAACGCGAGCGTCGCGCTGCCTGACAACGTCAATCCCCCTTGCATTGAGGCGGACTTCCCCCCAATCTCAGACGGGCCACCGAGGCGGGGAGTGATATGTCCGGGCATTTCAATACAATTATCGTCGGCCGTGGAATGATGGGCGCTGCTGCGGCGCGGCATCTTGCAACCATGCGCGAAGGCGTTGCCCTTATCGGGCCGGACGAGCCGCTGGATCGCACGATCCACAAGGGTGTGTTTGCAAGCCATTACGATGAGGGGCGGATCACGCGCACCATTGATCGCGATCCGGTTTGGGGGCAGCTGTCCCATCGCTCCATCGCCCGTTATGGCGAGATTGCAGCAGCAAGCGGCATTGACTTTTTCACCGAATGCGGCGCCCTGATCGCCGGTCCCTCGCGCGAACGCTCCCGCTATATTGATGCACTTGTTGCTGCATCGCACAAAGCTGGCGCTAAGACCGAATTGCTGGATGGCCCGGCCCTGGCGACGCGGTTCCCCTATCTGGAATTTCCGAGCAAGATCGAGGCGCTCTACGAACGCCACGGCGCCGGCCACATCTCGCCACGGCGTCTGGTGGCAGCGCAGTCCATGCTCGCAGAGCGTCAGGGAGCTGCTGTTTTTCGCAACACAGTCACCGCCATTCGCGACACAGGCGTCAAAGTTACGGTGGAGATGGATGACGGGGCCAGTGTCACTGCCGAGCAGGTTCTGGTCGCCACAGGCGCTTTCACCATCAATGAGAGGCTGCTGCCCGCGCGGATCGACCTTTCGGTCTTTGCCCGAACGATTGCGTTTTTCGAGGTCGATGAGGCTGAGGCGGCCGATCTTGCCGGCATGCCAAGCGTGATTTTCCGCGCCGAGACCGAGGGGCAGGGCTTCTATCTGCTGCCGCCGATCCGTTATCCAGACGGGCGGTTCTATATCAAGATCGGCGGTGATCCGGACGATGTCCGCCTGACCGATGAAGCCGCGCTGAAGGCGTGGTTTCTGACCGAGGGGCGCACGGCAACACGCGAACATCTGACCCGTATCCTGTGCGATCTCATGCCCGGTATTCGCGTGCGCAATACGCTGACCTCTTCCTGTGCCACAACCTTCTCGCCATCCGGTTATCCGATGATCGGCTTTTCGCCCTCGCATCGCATTGCCGTTTTGACGGCTGGCTGCGGTGCTGCTGCCAAGAGCTCTGACGAGATCGGCCGTCTTGGTGCCGTGCTGATGGCCAGGGGCAATCTGAAGGATGAGGGATATGCCGTTGATTTTGCACCGGCCTTTGGCTGAGGGCGGAATGCGGTCAATTATCGAGTGGCAATTTCGACCGGTCTCGATTATGTAGGCCGGACCAGTTGGCCGGGCGGCCGCGCTGTACCAATGCCGAAAGGCGGTATGGTGAGGAAAGTCCGGGCTCCACGGAAACACGGTGCCGGATAATGTCCGGCGGGGGTGACCCCAGGGAAAGTGCCACAGAAAGCAAACCGCCCCGCTTTCATGACGTCTGGTCGCCGAAAAGGCGTGAGAGGCAGACGCCATGATGGCGGGGTAAGGGTGAAAGGGTGGGGTAAGAGCCCACCGCGGATGCGGCAACGCAGACGGCAAGGTAAACCCCACCGGGAGCAAGACCGAATAGGGATGACGCGGCGCTTCGGCACCAGCCTGTTTCCGGGCCAGTCATCCGGGTGGGTTGCGCGAGGCAGTGCGCAAGCACTGTCCCAGATGAATGGTCGCCACGTCCTTTCCTAGCGGTAAGGGCCATACAGAACCCGGCTTACAGGCCAACTGGTTTTTATCACAAAATCAACGCTATGGGCTCGCCCAACTTTCCCGCGCCAGACCCGCGCGGGGAAAGCTTTCGTTAATGGCTGATTGCTAAAATAAAAGCTTCCGCGACACCGTGTCGGCATGGTTAACAACAGGTAATCCCATTGACGCCCAAACTGTCCCATGTTATCCCATTAGACATGAGTTCGCTCCGGGGTCGCATGGCTCCATGTTCGGAGCAGTCTAGTTCTAAGTATCCGGAATGTTTGGGCAATCTGCTCCATGGGCGGATGGGGTTGCGTTTGAGTTTTTCGGATTGGAAGGTGGTGGCGCATGTGGCGTCGCCGGAGTTGTCGGCTGTAGCGCGTGATGAACCGATTTCTTTCCAATCAGACGAAGAAGATCGATGCCAAGGGCCGTGTGTCGGTACCCGCGGTGTTTCGCAGCGTTCTGGCCGAACGGCAGATCGAGGAACTTTACTGTTTCCAGGATTTTGTCTTTCCGGCGATCAGCGTTGGCGGTCCCGATCTTCTGGCGCGGTTCGAGCGGCAGATCGATCAGGAAGATCCTTTTTCGCCGGAGGCGAACAGCATGTCGTTGCTCATCCATGGCGGCGGCGTGTTCATGAAGCTCGATGCCGAGGGACGGTTGATGGTCACGGATTTTATCCGCGATTTCACCGGGATCGGTTCGGAGGTCACTTTCGTGGGGCGTGCGGATCACTTCCAGCTTTGGGAGCCGCAGGCCTTCCAGGCGGCGCAGGATGCCGCGCGCAAGGCACGCTTTGGCGGCCGTGCTGGCGCATAACGAGACGGGGAAACGGAATGTCGGGGAATCTTGGCAATAAGGATGCCAATGGCGGACTGGTTCGCCACATTCCGGTTCTTCTTGCCGAGGTGCTGGCTGCTCTGGAGCCGGCACCCGGCAAGCTTATTCTGGACGGTACATTCGGTGCCGGCGGTTACAGCCGGGCCATTCTTGAGGCCGGTGCCGATGTGCTGGCGCTTGACCGCGATCCCAACGCAATTGCAGCAGCAGCTCCCATGCTGGAAGCCTATGGCGGACGTCTTCGGTTGGAGGAAACCTGTTTCTCCCGGCTTGATGCCTTTGCGCCGGAGGCTGGCTATGATGGTGTCGTGCTGGATATCGGCGTTTCCTCGATGCAGATCGATGAGGCTGAACGCGGCTTTTCCTTTCAGAAAAATGGTCCGCTGGACATGCGCATGTCGGCATCGGGTGTTTCGGCGGCCGATGTCGTCAACCGCGCCAAGGCTCAGGATCTGACGCGGATCTTTGGCTTTCTGGGCGAGGAGCGCCATGCTGGACGTATCGCGCGGGCGATCGAAAAACGCCGGGCTGAGGCGCCGTTCGAGACGACGCGCGATCTCGTGCAGCTGATCGAGACGGTTTCGCCGCGCAAAGCCAAGGACAAGATCCATCCGGCAACCCGCGTCTTCCAGGCGCTTCGTGTCTATGTGAATGACGAACTGGGTGAGCTTGCCCGAGCGCTGCTGGCCGCCGAACGGTCCTTGAAACCCGGCGGCGTTCTCGTCGTTGTGACGTTTCATTCGCTTGAGGATCGCATCGTCAAGCATTTCATTTCCGAGCGGCTGGGTAAGGCTCAGGGGTCCCGGCATCTGCCGGTCGTAACCGCCGCACCGCAACTTTTTTCCATCAAGGGCAAGGCCATGGTGAGCGCGAGTGAGGCTGAGGCCGAACAAAATCCGCGCGCCCGCTCGGCCAAGCTTCGCGCGGCGATCAGAACCGCAGAGCCTGCCGGTCCCGCCGATCTTGATGCCTTTGGATTGCCAGCCCTTGCCGATATTTCCCGCTTAGGAGGCCACTAGCACCATGCTCAGACCCCTCGATATCGTTTTGATCCTCGTGATGGTGGCAACTGCCGCGGTAACCTATTCGATCAAATATGGCGCAGAAAGCACGCTGAATGATGTTCGTTCCCTCGATGACCAGATCGCCGAGGAGCAGAACAATATCGATCTTCTGAAAGCGGATCTGGCGCTCTTGAGCCAGCCGGCACGGCTGCAGCGGCTGGCGAATTTCTATTCGGCAGATCTCGGTCTTGAGCCGACGGAACCGGAACAGATCGCCAAGCTCGATCAGTTGCCGCCGATCGCGCCGCCGCCGGTTGACCCCGAAACGCTTGATACGCTGGCCGGTACCGCGCCGGATGGAACGGATATTGTCGTGACAGGATCGGTGAAGCCCTGATGAAAATCTTCGCGCGCAGAAACAGGAAAACCACTCGGAACGACGAAGGCCTCGGGGAAGAGGGTGCCTCAGTCTTTCAGGGAACGGCGAAAAAGAAGAACGGAATGGCGCGCAGCCGCGTCGCGGTGATGACCGCTGCGTTTGTGGGTGTTTATGCCATTATCGGCGGACGCCTGATCCACTATTCGCTTGCCAAGGAAGATGCCACCGCTTCGCGCTCGGTCGCGCCGCTGACGCTCGCCCACCGCCCGGATATCGTCGACCGCAATGGTGAGATCCTGGCGACCGATGTGCGCATGATGTCGCTTTATGCCAATCCTTCGATGATCACCAGTCCGGACGATGTGATCGAATCTTTGCTGCCGATCTTCCCTGATCTCGATGCTGCGCGTGCCTACAAGCTTCTGGACCGGAAAGGCGACTTCGTCTGGCTGAAACGCCAGATCACGCCAAAGCAGCAGAGCGAAGTTCTGGCGGCGGGCGTACCCGGTGTTGGCTTTCGCCCCGAAGTGCGGCGCTTCTATCCCGGCGGCCCGGAAGCCGCCCATATTCTTGGTCTCGTTGATATCGACAATCGCGGTCTTTCCGGTATCGAGCGCTATGTGGACAAGGCCGATGGCATTTCCAGCCTGATGGGGCTTGGTCTGACGAGCGCGATGAATCTCGAACCCGTTCATCTTGCGCTTGATCTCAGGGTGGAAAGCATTGTCCGTGACACATTGATGCACGGTATGGAACGGTTTGAGGCGCTGGGCGCGACGGCGACCATACTTGATGCCAATACCGGGGAAATCGTCTCGTTGGTTTCGGTGCCGGATTTTGATCCGAACAATCCGCCCAAAGCCTCTGATCCGGTGATGCTGAACCATGCCATTACCGGCGTTTATGAAATGGGCTCGACCTTCAAGTCCTTCACGCTCGCCATGGGGCTGGAATCCGGCAAGTTCACGATGAACAGCATGGTCGACGCCAAGACGCCGCTGATATTCGGACGCTCGCGCATCCGTGATGATCATGCCCAGAACCGGATGCTGACCTATCCTGAAGTCTTTACCTATTCCTCGAATATCGGTGCATCACGCATTGCTGCAGCCGTCGGCCCGGAATACCAGAAGGATTTCCTGACCAAATTCCATCTGCTGGACAAGGTCGAGACCGAGATCGGCGGTGCGGGTACGCCGCAGCCGCCGCAAAAATGGGGCGGTGTCTTCTCGGCAACCGTGTCCTTTGGCCAGGGCGTCACCACCACGCCGTTGCAGATGGCGTCGGCTGCGGCCGCGCTGGTCAATGGCGGCAACCTGATCCCGCCGACCTTCCTGCAGCGCACGCAGGCGCAGGCAGATAGCCTGGCAACGCGAGTCATCTCGCCGCAGACCAGCAAGGACATGCGGTATCTGCTGCGCCTGAATGGCACCGATGGTTCGGGCCGGAACGCGCAGGTGCCAGGCTATCGTGTCGGTGCCAAGACCGGAACGGCGGAAAAGATCATCGATGGCAAATATGCCCATGATCATAATTTCAACACCTTTCTCGCTGCTTTCCCGATGGACGATCCGAAATATATCGTGTTGGTCACGATTGACGATCCGAAGATTGTCGAAGGGGTTTACGGCCGCACTGCCGCCTGGAATGCAGGGATCATCACCGGCGAAATCGTTCGCCGTTGCGCACCTATTCTGGGCGTCGATCCGGATTTCGGTGAAAAGGGAGATGCCTTGCTGGCGTCCTATTGATAGAAACTTGATAGGCGCGAATCGGTTCGCGTTTTTTCGGGGGTCTGGAGACGGAGCTATGAAATTCCACGATCTGGCCGAAGCGGCCATTCCCGGCTTATGCCATTCACTGCCTGAAGCAGCAGGCGCCGTGGAAATCTCAGGCCTTTCCGCCGACAGTCGCAAGATTACCCCCGGAATGCTTTTTGTGGCGATCCCCGGCGTCAAGGCGGATGGCGCGGGCTTCGTTGCGGATGCCGTGTCGCGCGGAGCCGCAGCGGTGGTCAGCGGCTCGCCCGTTGCCGGGGTCGATGTGCCGGTTCTTGTCTGCGAAAATCCGCGGCTCTTTCTCGCCCGTGCAGCGGCTGCCTTCTACCATGAACAACCTGCCGTGATGGTTGCTGTCACGGGCACGGCCGGCAAGACCTCGGTCGCCTCCTTCACCCGGCAGATCTATGCCCGCGCAGGGCTCGGCGCCGCCATGATCGGCACAACCGGTGTTGTCGCGCCGGGCCGCAATGACTATGGCTCGCTGACGACGCCGGATCCGGTGGATCTGCATAAGCTTCTGGCCGAACTGGCCGGGGCCGGTGTCACCCATGCGGCGATGGAGGCTTCAAGCCACGGGCTTGATCAGTACCGCCTTGACGGTGTGCGCCTCTCGGCTGCCGCCTTTACCAATCTCGGCCGCGACCATATGGATTATCATCCAACCGTTGATGACTATTTCGCTGCCAAGATGCACCTTTTCGACCGCGTTCTGCCGAAGGGTTTTCCGGCGGTCATCAATGCGGATGATGCCTTTTCCGAACGCGCGGCTGCGGCGGCGAAAGCGGCCGGGCATGATGTGCTGACTGTTGGACGAAACGGTGCCTTTCTGACGCTGAAGCGTGCCGAACAGAAGCGCGACAGCCAGTTTGCTGAAATTCGTCACGGTGGTGAGAATTACGAAGTCGAACTGCCGCTCGCCGGCGATTTCCAGATTGCCAACGCACTTGTGGCTGCCGGTCTTGCCATTGCGACGGGTGTTTCTCCGGCAACGGCAATTTCAGCGCTTGGTTCGCTGGAAGGAGCACCTGGCCGTTTGCAGCTGGTCGGGAAATCACCTGACGGCGCGCTTGCCTATGTTGATTATGCCCACAAGCCGGATGCGCTGGAAAAGGTGCTTGCCGCGGTGCGCCCCTTTACTACGGGTCGGGTGCTCGTGGTCTTCGGCTGTGGCGGTGACCGCGACAAGGGCAAGCGGCCGATCATGGGGGAAATTGCCACCCGCCTTGCTGATGTCGTTATTGTCACCGACGACAATCCGCGTTCGGAAGTGCCGGAGGTGATCCGCTCGGAAATCATGGCGGCGGCTCCAGGCGCAACCGAGATCGGCGATCGCCGTCGGGCAATCGCCCATGCAATCGGCCTTCTGCGGCAGGGCGATACGCTTGTCGTCGCCGGGAAAGGCCATGAGGAAGGGCAGACGGCGGGCGGCGTGACGCGGCCGTTTTCCGATATTATCGAAGTCAGAACAGCCTTGGAGGGCTTGAGATCGTGAGTTTGCTTTGGACATCATCCGAAATGGTCGAAGCCATGGACGGACGTCCGGTTGGCAACCTGCCGGAGGGCGTTGATGGCATCTCGATCGACAGTCGGAACATAACGCCCGGTGATGCATTCTTCGCCATCAAGGGTGATCGTGTTGATGGTCACAGCTTCGCCGGTTTCGCCGCCGCCAATGGTGCGGGCCTCTTGGTCGTCAGCGAGGCCAAGCTTCCGGCGCTGGGACGCCTCACATGCCCGATGATCGTGGTGGATGACGTGCTCGAAGCCATGGTCATGCTTGCCTCTGCCTCCAGAGCGCGCTGCAAGGGCCGCATCATTGCCGTGACCGGATCTGTCGGCAAGACATCGACCAAGGAGATGATTGCCGGCTGCCTCAGACCTTCTGGCAATGTTCACGCAGCCGTCAAGTCGTTCAACAATCATTGGGGTGTGCCGCTGACGCTGGCGCGCATGCGGGCTGATACGGATTTTGGCGTGTTCGAAATTGGCATGAACCATGCGGGCGAAATCAGCCCGCTGTCGCGGCTCGTCCGCCCGCATATAGCCGTCATCACCACGATCGCGCCGGTTCATATCGGCCATTTCAACAGTATTGCCGAGATCGCGGCGGCCAAGGCAGAAATTTTCGACGGTCTTGAGCCTGAAGGGCATGCGATCCTGAACCGCGATATAGAGCAGTTTGAAGGGCTGTCGCGCGCCGCCAGGGCAGCTGGTGCAGAGGTGATCGGCTTTGGTGAGCATGCCAAGGCAAGCTTCCGCCTGCTGGACTATCGGCTGACGGGTGAGATCGGCCATGTCCAGGCGCTGCTTGACAGTGACGAGCCGGTCTCTTTCGAACTTGCGATTCCCGGTCAGCATATGGCTGAAAATGCCCTTGCCGCCCTTGCCGCCGTATCGGTTGCCGGCGGTGAGATGGACGCCGCTATTGAAACGCTGGGGCAGGCCGAACAGCTGAGCGGGCGCGGCAAGCGGCATCGGCTGAAAATCAGTGGTGGCGGTTTCATGCTGATTGATGAGAGTTACAACGCCAATCCGGCATCAATGCGCGCAGCTCTTGAGCTTCTTGGTGCGGCCGAACCTGCCGAAGGCGGACACAGGATTGCTGTTCTTGGTGATATGCTGGAGCTTGGTGCTTACGCGCCAGCCGCGCATGAGGCGCTGGCTGCGCCGCTGGTTTCGGCGGGCGTGACCCACGTCTTTCTGGCTGGACGCGAAATGCTTGCCCTGAAAGAGGCACTGCCGGACAGCATGGTTGTGGAATACCGCGAGAAAACCGAGGATTTGTTGCCGCTCGTCGTCTCTTCCGTGGGCGTAAACGACATTGTAATGATAAAATCTTCATTGGGGATCGGATTCGGTTCGATCGTGAAGACTATGCTTGAGACTTACCCGGCGCTCTGAGGGGGCGATCAAGGGGTGCTGTCGCCGGAAAGGGGCGTTTATGCTGATTTGGCTCGTGGAATTGGCCGACCGGTTCCAGTTTTTCAATCTGTTCCGTTATATCACTTTTCGCGCAGGCGCTGCGGTTTTCACCTCGGCGCTGATCGTCTTCCTGTTCGGGCCGGCCATCATCGCCGCGCTCAGGATCCGTCAGGGCAAGGGGCAGCCGATCCGCGCTGACGGGCCGCAGACCCATTTCAAGAAAGCCGGCACGCCGACCATGGGCGGGCTGATGATCCTGGCTGGTATTGTCGGCGCTTCGCTTCTGTGGGCGGACCTGTCCAATGCCTATGTGGTGGCGACGCTTCTGGTGACGCTTGGCTTTGGCGCGATCGGCTTTTACGATGATTACCTCAAGGTCACCAAACAGTCAGACAAGGGATTTTCCGGTCGTAAACGGCTGTTTTTCGAGTTTATCATTGCCGGTATTGCTGTCTTTTTCATGATGCGGGCCTCTGTGATAGCGAGCCCGACGGACAGCCATCTGGCAACGGCGCTGACCTTTCCTTTCTTCAAGGATCTGTTCCTCAATCTCGGCTGGTTCTTCATCCCCTTTGGCGCTTTTGTCATCGTGGCCGCCGGCAATTCGGTCAATCTCACCGATGGGCTGGATGGTTTGGCAACCGTACCGGTGATCATCGCCGCCGGTTCGTTTGCCGTGATTGCCTATGTAGCGGGTAATGCCGTTTTCTCGAACTATCTGCAGATCAACTACGTGCCGGGAACGGGCGAACTTGTCGTGATCCTCAGTGCCGTCATCGGCGCTTGCATGGGCTTCTTGTGGTTCAACGCGCCGCCGGCCGCCATCTTCATGGGCGATACCGGTTCGCTGGCGCTGGGCGGGCTGATCGGCTCGGTCGCCGTTGCCACCAAGCATGAAATCGTCATGGCGATTATCGGCGGGCTCTTCGTTCTCGAAGCCATGTCGGTGATCATTCAGGTCGCCGTTTACAAGCGAACTGGCAAGCGAGTCTTCCTGATGGCGCCGATCCACCATCATTTTGAAAAACTCGGCTGGACCGAAAGCCAGGTTGTGATCCGCTTCTGGATCATTTCCTTTGGCCTTGCCCTGCTCGGCCTTGCAACGCTGAAGCTTAGATAGGATTGCGCTCGTGATTCCGGTCACTTCATTTTCCGGCAGGAAGGTTGCCCTTTTCGGTCTTGGCGGCTCGGGCCTGGCAACAGCGCGGGCGTTGGTTGCCGGTGGCGCTCTGGTAACCGCCTTCGACGACAAGGCCGATATGGTTGATCGCGCGCGCGGCGAGGGCATCCCGGTGGGTGATCTGCATTCGCTCGACTGGAGTGAGATCGCAGCGCTTGTCCTGTCACCCGGTGTGCCTCTGACCCATCCCGCGCCACATTGGAGTGTTGAACTGGCCAGGGCCGCCGGTGTCGAGATTATCGGTGATATCGAACTGTTCTGCCGTGAACGCCGTATCCATGCGCCGGAGGCGACGCTGATTGCCATTACCGGTACCAATGGCAAATCGACGACGACGGCGCTGATTGCCCATATTCTGGAAGAAGCCGGGCTTGACGTGCAGCTGGGCGGCAATATCGGCACGGCCGTGCTGAGCCTTGCTCCGCCCGTGGCCGGGCGCTTTTACGTTGTTGAATGCTCGTCTTACCAGATTGATCTCGCTCCGAGCCTCGACCCGGATGTCGGTATCCTGCTCAATGTGACGCCGGATCATCTCGATCGTCATGGCGATATGGCGCATTATGCGGCCATCAAGGAACGTCTCGTCGCCAGATCCGTCGTCGCAGTGATTGCCGTCGATGACCGCTATACCCGTGCAATCGCCGATCGTCTTGCGGCGTCCGGGCACCGGGTCGCGCTCGTCTCGAAAGAAGCCGGCGCTGTGGCTGACGGCCTTGTGTTTGACGGAGCGGCGGTGCTGAAGGTGGATCACAAGGCGGTCTCGCCGATTGTGGACCTGTCCGCGCAGACGGCGCTCAAAGGTGCACATAACGGCCAGAACGCTGCCGCAGCCATCGCCGCCTGCCAGGCCGCAGGCCTTTCCGAGGCGGAAATTGCTGCCGGCATTGCCAGCTTTCCCGGACTTGCACATCGCATGCAGCCGGTAGCGCGGCGCGGACGGGTTCTGTTTGTCAATGATTCCAAGGCGACCAATGCCGATGCTTCCGCGCCGGCACTGATGACCTTCGAGAGAATCTACTGGATTCTCGGCGGCCGGCCGAAGCAGGGCGGCATCACCTCGCTCGGTGCCTTCTTCCCGAAAATCGCCCGAGCCTATCTCATTGGCGAAGCCGCCGATGCCTTCGCCGAAACGCTGGGTGATGCTGTTGATCACGTGATGTGTGCCACGCTGGACAAGGCGGTCGAGGCTGCCGCGGATGATGCTGCGGCTGATCCCCATGATGCACCGGTTGTGCTTTTGTCACCGGCCTGCGCCAGCTGGGATCAGTTCAGAAGTTTTGAACATCGTGGCGAAGCCTTTGCCGCCTATGTGGCCGAACTTGAGGGCGTTGAACCCCTTTTGAGACCCAAGGAGGGGACGTAAGCCATGGTAAGTCGCGTTCAGCGCGGTGTCATTGCCGACTGGTTCTGGACCATAGACCGCTATCTGCTGGCCGCCTTCATCCTTTTGATGGGGATCGGCTTCATGCTGTCATTCGCGGCCTCGCCAGCGGTGGCTGAGCGGCTTGGTTATGACAGTTTCTATTTTGTCCGGCGCCACGCGATCTTTCTTGTTCCCTCGATCATCACCCTGGTTGGCCTGTCTTTCCTGTCACCAAAACAGGTCCGGCGGCTTTCCATGGTCATTCTCGTCTGCGCGCTTCTGGCAATGGTGGCGGCTCTTTTCTTCGGTACTTCGAATAATGGCTCGCGTCGCTGGATCGTGATTGCGGGCTTTTCGCTGCAGCCTTCGGAGTTTCTGAAACCTGCTTTCGCCGTCGTCTGCGCCTGGCTTTTCGCGGAACATCAGCGCTATCCGGAAATTCCTGGAAATCTGTTTGCCGGACTGCTTTATGCGATATCCGTCGTGTTGCTGATCGCCCAGCCGGACTTCGGCCAGACCGTGCTGCTGACAATCGTCTGGGGCGGTATATTCTTTATGGCGGGCATGTCGTGGCTGTGGATCGGCGGGCTTTCCGGCGCTGCTGTGGCGGGCTTTCTCGGCGCCTATACCTGGATGCCGCATGTGACATCGCGTGTCGACCGCTTCCTGACAGGTGAGGGCGACAATATGCAGGTGAACCTTGCGGCGAAGGCGATCATGCGCGGTGGCCTGTTCGGCACGGGGCCGGGGGAGGGTGTTGTCAAACGCAGCCTGCCGGACAGTCATACGGACTTCGTGTTCTCCGTTGCTGCGGAAGAATTCGGCATTCTGTTCTGCCTGTTCCTCGTCGGTATTTTTGCCTTTGTCGTGCTGCGCGGGTTGAACCATGCCTATCGCGAGCGCGATGATTTCGCCCGTTATGCCGTGGCCGGTCTGGTGCTGCAATTTGGCATGCAGTCGGTCATCAATATCGGCGTTGCCCTGCAGCTGATGCCGGCCAAGGGCATGACGCTACCATTGATCTCGGCTGGCGGTTCCTCAATGATTGCCACTTGTATCGGCGCTGGCTTCATTCTTGCGCTCACCCGAGACCGGCCGGACAAGCGATCCCGGGCCGACCGGATGTTCGAAGAGAAACGGCCGCGCGACGTGGCTGCGGAGTAGACCATGGATAAATCCTGTTTCTTTCTGTCGGCCGGTGGCACCGGCGGGCATGTGTTTCCCGCCGAGGCGCTGGCGCATGAACTGGCGGCGCGTGGTCATGACGTGCACCTGGTCACCGACAGCCGGGCGGAACGTTATGCCGGCAAGTTCCCGGCCGATATCCATGTGGTGCCGTCAGCAACCTTTGGCTCGAAGAACCCGCTTGCGATCATCAAGGCAGCCTGGACTCTCTTTATCGGCACCCGCAAGGCGCGGGCGCTGTTCTTCAAGCACCGCCCGGCTGCCGTGATTGGCTTTGGCGGTTACCCGACCGTTCCGCCACTGATGGCGGCAACCAGTATCGGCATTCCTTCGATGATCCATGAGCAGAACGCCGTGATGGGACGGGCCAATCGCATGCTGGCGCCGCGGGTGAAGGCGATTGCCGGCGGCTTCCTGTCGCGCAGTGACGAGCAGTTCGGAGCGAAGATTTTCGAGACTGGAAACCCGGTCCGTCCCGCCGTTCTGGAGGCGTCAGCGACGCCCTATCGTCAGCGGCATGCGGAAGATGATTTTCATCTTCTGGTCTTCGGCGGCAGCCAGGGCGCGCATTTTTTCGCTGATGCCATTCCCTCAGCCCTTGCCGCGCTTGAGGATGATATCCGCCGCCGCATCATCGTCACCCAGCAGGCCCGGCCGGAAGATCTCGACAATGTCAGGGCGCGCTTCGCAGCGCTTGGCATCAAGGCGGCGGTCTCGCCCTTCTTCGCCAATATGGCCGAACTGATCGGCGATGCCGATCTGGTGATCTCGCGCTCCGGTGCGTCGACGGTGAGCGAGCTCAGCGTCATTGGCCGGCCAGCGATTTTCGTGCCTTATCCTCATGCCCTCGATCACGATCAGGCCGCCAATGCCGCGCGGATGGAAAAGGCGGGCGGTGCGAGGGTTATCCGTCAGGAAGAGCTTTCTGTCAGCATTCTTTCGGATTTGTTAACCAAGGCTGTGAATGATCCGGAGAAACTGCAGAAATCCGCAGCTGCGGCGCGGGCAGCCGGCAAGCCCGAGGCAACGAAGCACCTTGCCGATCTCGCCGAGGCGCTGGCCAGCGGTACACCACTTGAAGGAACAGAAAAATGAAAATGCCGCAGTCGATCGGTGTCGTCCATTTCATCGGGATCGGTGGCATCGGCATGAGCGGCATTGCCGAGGTGCTGAACAATCTCGGCTATCGCGTTCAGGGATCGGATCAGGCTGAAAGCGCCAATGTCCAGCGCCTGCGCGAGAAGGGTATCGAGGTCGCTATCGGACACGCCGCAGAAAATCTCAAGGACGCTGAGGTCGTGGTGGTGTCATCGGCGATCCGCCGCACCAATCCTGAGCTTAGCGCCGCGCGCGAGCGGCTGCTTCCGATCGTCCGGCGGGCGGAAATGCTGGCCGAGTTGATGCGCTTTCGCGATGCAATCGCCATTGGCGGCACCCATGGCAAGACCACCACGACCTCGCTGGTGGCAACGCTGCTGGAAGCAGGCGGTCTTGACCCAACCGTGATCAATGGCGGCATCATCAATGCCTATGGCACGAATGCCCGCATGGGCGAGGGCGAATGGATGGTGGTTGAGGCGGACGAATCCGACGGCACTTTCCTGAAATTGCCCGCTGAAATCGCGGTCGTCACCAATATCGATCCCGAGCATCTCGATCATTATGGCTCTTTCGACAATGTCCGCGCGGCCTTTCGCCAGTTCGTCGAGAATGTTCCCTTTTATGGCTGCGGCGTGATGTGTCTCGATCACCCGGAAGTGCAGAGCCTCGTTGGCCAGATCGAGGATCGCCGTGTCGTCACCTATGGTGAGAACCCGCAGGCCGATGTGCGCTTTTCCAATATCCGCATGGATGGAACGCGAACCACGTTCGATGTTGATATCCGTCGCAGGCGGCGTCCTTCGGCGCGGCTTGAAAACCTCGTCCTGCCCATGCCCGGCCGCCACAATGTTTCCAATGCGACGGCGGCGATTGCCGTTGCTGACCGGCTGCATATTTCCGAAGATGCGATCCGCAAGGGGCTTGCCGGTTTCGGCGGCGTCAAGCGTCGCTTCACGCTTGTGGGTGAGTGGAACGGGGCGCAGATATTCGACGATTATGGCCATCACCCGGTCGAAATCCGCTCGGTGCTCAGGGCCGCGCGTGAGGCCTGCAAGGGCCGGATCATTGCCGTGCATCAGCCGCACCGCTATTCGCGGCTTTCAAGCCTGTTTGAGGAATTCATCGGCTGTTTCAACGATGCCGATACGGTTTTCATTGCCCCGGTCTATGCCGCCGGTGAAGATCCGATCGAGGGCGCCAGTGCCGAAGCGCTGGTTCAGCGCATGCGTGCGGCTGGTCATCGTGATGCTCATGTGTTGGCATCGGCTGACAATTTGCCCTCAGAGGTTGCAAAGCTTGCAAAACCGGGCGACTTTGTCGTTTTACTGGGCGCAGGCAGCATTACCACCTGGGCGGCAGGATTGCCGGCTGCGCTTGCTGATATTGCGTGAAGGATAATAGGAAATGCTTGACGGCAAAGCGCTGATCGATCGTCTCGGCCCCGCTGTTTCTGATCTGCGTGGCAAACTGGTTCCCAATGCTCCGATGGACCGCATCACCTGGTTTCGCGCTGGCGGACCGGCCGAACTGCTGTTCCAGCCGCTGGATGAGGATGATCTGAGCACATTTCTCAAGGCGCTTCCCGAGGACGTGCCGCTGACCGTGGTCGGCATGGGCTCCAATCTTCTGGTGCGCGATGGCGGTCTGAAGGGTGTCGTGCTGCGCCTGTCTGCCAAGGGTTTTTCCGCTGTCGAGCGCGTTGGCGACACGGCCATCCGTGTTGGCGCAATCACGCCCGACAAGCATCTGGCTGGCTTTGCCATGGATCAGGGTATTGGCGGCTTTTCATTCTTTTACGGCATTCCCGGTTCCATCGGCGGTGCGCTGAAGATGAATGCCGGTGCCAATGGTGGTGAAACCGCTGCTGCTCTGGTCGAAATATACGGCGTCAATCGCCGGGGCGAGAAGGTGACCATCAAGAAGGCGGACATGCATTACGCCTACCGCCACTCAGAGCCGCCGGAAGACGTCATCTTCACCGGCGCTCTGTTTGAGGGCTATGCGGAAGATCGCGACACCATTCGTGACGAGATGGATGCTGTACGTGAGCATCGTGAAACCGTTCAGCCGGTGCGTGAAAAGACCGGTGGTTCGACCTTCAAGAACCCACCCGACAAATCCGCCTGGGAGCTGATTGATGAGGCCGGATGCCGGGCTCTGATGATCGGCGGTGCCCAGATGTCGCCGATGCACTGCAATTTCATGATCAATCTCGGTCATGCCTCGGCCTATGATCTCGAATATCTCGGCGAGAGCGTGCGTGAAGAGGTCTATCGCCATTCCGGCATTCTGCTTGAATGGGAGATCAAGCGGATCGGTGATTTCCTGCCCGGCCGGAAGGTTGAGGCATTCGGTCCCGACAAGCTTGTCTGAGGCGTGATCCGGTCCGGCGGCATGCATGCGCTAACATGTTGAAAACGTGCATGCCTGTCGCTGTATGCCATCTTCGGCGTCATGCCGCATCAGCGAAATATTAAACTTTTTTTTCATGTCTCCATATCACCCGTACGGGTGGGGCGAAAGCCATATGGCGCCGGGCATTTACCCTTTGAAGGCCGGGCGGAAAACTGTCATCCGGCAAATTGAAGCCGCCGACAGTTAACCAAAGTAAACGCTTCATTAACCATCCTGAGGCACTACTGGTCTCATGAATTTCCTGCTTCGTGCAGGGTGCTGATTTCAGGCAGCGGAGATACCGTTGCATGGGCTTGGGGATGGGCATGAACGCCTTGCATGTTGCAGTCTTGATGGGCGGATTTTCCTCGGAACGGCCGGTGAGCCTTTCCTCGGGAAAGGCCTGCGCCGATGCGCTGGAGGCGGAAGGTTACCGCGTCAGCCGCATTGACGTTGACCGCAATGTCGCGTCTGTCCTGAGTGAACTGAAGCCCGATGTCGCCTTCAATGCGCTGCATGGTCCCTTTGGCGAGGATGGCCTGGTGCAGGGCATTCTTGAATATCTTGAAATTCCCTACACCCATTCCGGTGTTCTGGCGTCTGCCCTGGCGATGAACAAGGTGCAGAGCAAGCGTATCGTCAAGGCTGCCGGCGTGCCGGTTGCCGAAGATCGCGAGATGATGCGTTTTGATATCGGCTCGGAACACCCGATTCAGCCGCCCTATGTTATCAAGCCGGTAAATGAAGGGTCGTCCTTTGGTGTGCTGATTGTGCCGGAAGATCAGGAAACTGTTCCGCAATCCGTGACCGCATCTGACTGGCCCTATGGCGATCGCATCATGGTGGAGCGCTATGTCGCTGGCCGTGAATTCACCTGCGGTGTCATGGGTGATCAGGCCCTCGGAGTTACCGAGATCGTGCCGCAGGGACACAGCTTCTATGATTTCGACGCAAAATACCGTCCAGGCGGGTCAAAACACATTCTTCCCGCCAATCTTAAACCAAATATTTACCAAAAGATTCAAACACTCGCAGTTCAGGCACATAAGGCTATCGGTTGCCGCGGCGTATCCCGTTCGGATTTCCGCTTCGACGAGAGCCAAGGCGATGACGGTCTTATCTGGCTCGAAGTCAACACCCAGCCGGGCATGACGCCGACCTCGCTTGTTCCTGAAATGGCTGCATATGCAGGCCACTCATTTGGTTCGTTTCTTCGATGGATGGTGGAGGACGCTTCGTGTTCGCGATGACCGGCAAACAAGGCGGATATGACCGCACGGAACGCTCTGCGGCGCCCGATGGCGCCCGGTCGTTGCCGCGTCCGGCACGCCGTATTGCGCGCTCGCTGTCGAACCTTGCAACTGGCCGCACACCCGTTCCGCGCCATCTCGGCAGCGTCGTTGCCGTGGTGTTTTTTGCAGCCTGCGGTGTCAACGCGGTAATGGTTGCCGGCAATGGCGACCAGTTGTCACGCGCTGCCATCGAGCTTACGGGCTTTTCGATCAACGACATTCAGATATCCGGCAATGCTGAAACCTCGGAAATTGCCGTGCTGCAGAGCCTCGATCTCGATACGTCGATTTCGCTGCATGGCCTGAATATCGATCGCGCCCGTGGGCAGCTGCTTAATCTTCCCTGGGTTGCCGATGCCGATATCCGCAAGATCTATCCGGCCACGCTGAAGATCACGCTCAAGGAGCGCAAGCCCTATGCGCTGTGGCAGCAGGAAGACGGCAGCCTGCTGATGATCGAGGAAAGCGGCAATGTCATCGGCGCGCTCACCGAGCCGAAATTCCGGCGCCTGCCGCTGGTTCTGGGGCAGGGCGCCAATCTGGCGGCGAAGGATCTCGACAGCCTTCTTTCCGGCTGGCCGGAGCTTGCGAGCCGGGTTCGTGCCTATAAGCGCATTGATGGCCGTCGCTGGGATATCTATCTCGACAACGGCATGATCGTGAAAATGCCGGAGACGGGAGAAGATGCGGCGGTCGCAAGGCTCAAATCGCTGGAAGAGACCCGTCAGATTCTCGAGCGCGAGATCGCCGCGATTGATCTGCGCCTTGATGACCGGATTGCCATTCAGCTGACGCCGGACGCGCTGGAGCGTCGCGACGCCGAGGTTGAGCAGCTCAAGAAAAGCTTCAAGAACAAGGGAGTGCGTCTATGAGCTTGTTCGGCTCCTCTCAATCGGGTCTGCCACGTGTTCGCGCGCCGTCGTCGAAGCGTACCCATATTGTCAGCGTGCTGGATATCGGCTCCTCCAAGGTGGTCTGCATGATCGCCCGGCTGACCCCGCGCGGCGAGAGCAAGGTTCTTCCCGGCCGCACCCATGCAATCGAGGTGATCGGTATCGGTCACCAGCGTTCAGCCGGTATCAAGAACGGCGTTATCGTCGATCTGGATGCAGCAGAACATGTCATCCGTCTTTCGGTTGATGCGGCCGAGCGGATGGCGGGGCTCACGGTTGACAGCCTGATCGTCAATGTTTCGGCCGGGCGGCTGACCAGCGATACCTATTCAGCGACCATTGATCTCGGTGGTCAGGACGTGGATTCGTCGGATCTGAAACGGGTTCTGTCGGCGGTTTCGCGCCGCTCGATGAGCGATGAGCGTCAGGTTCTGCATTCCATGCCGACAGGCTTCACGCTTGACGGTGAACGCGGCATCCGCGATCCGCTCGGCATGTATGGCGAGGCACTCGGCGTTGATCTTCACGTCGTGTCGGCCGAGCGTCTGGCGCTGCGCAATCTCGAGCTTTGCATCAACCGTGCGCATCTGTCGGTCGAAAGCATGGTGGCGACGCCCTATGCCAGCGGCCTGGCCGCACTTGTCGACGACGAATTTGAACTTGGCTGTGCGGCGATCGACATGGGATCCGGCACGACGACGATTTCGGTCTTCGCCGAGGGCAAGCTGGTTCATACCGACGCCATCAGCCTTGGCGGACGTCATGTGACGACCGACCTTGCTCGTGGTCTTTCGACCCGGATGGAAGATGCCGAAAGGCTGAAATGCGTTCACGGCTCGGCGATTGCCTCCAGCCTGGACGAGCGCGAACTGATCTCGATCCTGCCGATCGGCGAGGATGAACGTGACCAGCCGCGCCAGCTTTCCAAGGCTCTCGTCTCTCGCATCGTCAAGGCGCGCGTCGAAGAGACACTGGAACTGATTCGCGATCGCATCCAGCTTTCGGGGCTTTCCTCGGTGGTTGGCAAGCGTGTCGTGCTCACAGGCGGGGCGAGCCAGCTCATCGGGCTTGGCGAACTGGCCCGGCGGATCCTGAGCCGCAATGTCCGGATCGGTCGCCCCATGGGCGTCGCCGGATTGCCCCCGGCGGCCAAGGGACCGGCATTTTCGACCGCAGTCGGACTGCTGATCTATCCGCAGGTGGCGGAGAATGAATTCTACGGCAGGGACCAGCGTGGTTTTGCCGTATCGGGAGGCGGCGGACGACTCGCCCGGGTCGGCCAATGGCTCAGGGAAAGCTTTTAACGAACACAAGGAATTGGCCGACTTGGCGGTGCGGCCGTAGCGAGAAGGAACGGTAAACATGACAATCACGCTTCAAAAGCCAGATATTACCGAGCTGAAGCCTCGGATCACTGTTTTCGGCGTCGGTGGCGGCGGCGGTAACGCCGTGAACAACATGATCACGGCTGGTCTGCAGGGTGTCGACTTCGTTGTCGCAAACACCGATGCCCAGGCACTGACCATGACCAAGGCCGAACGCGTCATCCAGCTGGGTGTCGGCGTTACCGAAGGTCTTGGCGCCGGTTCGCAGCCCGAAGTCGGTCGCGCAGCGGCCGAAGAATGCATCGATGAAATCATCGATCACCTGAACGGTACGCATATGTGCTTCGTCACCGCCGGTATGGGCGGTGGTACCGGCACGGGTGCCGCCCCGATCGTTGCCCAGGCCGCGCGCAACAAGGGCATTCTGACGGTCGGTGTTGTCACCAAGCCGTTCCAGTTCGAAGGCGCACGTCGCATGCGGCTCGCCAATTCCGGTATCGAGGAGCTGCAGAAGTCCGTCGATACGCTGATCGTCATTCCGAACCAGAATCTGTTCCGGATCGCCAATGACAAGACCACCTTTGCCGATGCCTTTGCCATGGCAGACCAGGTGCTCTATTCGGGCGTTGCCTGCATCACTGACCTGATGGTCAAGGAAGGCCTGATCAATCTCGACTTCGCTGACGTGCGTTCGGTGATGCGCGAAATGGGCCGCGCCATGATGGGCACGGGTGAAGCTTCCGGCGAAGGCCGTGCAATGCAGGCCGCGGAAGCCGCAATCGCCAATCCGCTGCTGGATGAAACCTCCATGCGCGGCGCGCAGGGCCTCTTGATCTCCATCACCGGTGGTCGCGACCTGACCTTGTTCGAAGTCGATGAGGCTGCAACGCGTATTCGCGAAGAAGTCGATCCGGATGCCAACATCATCCTCGGCGCGACCTTCGATGAAGATCTGGAAGGCATCATTCGCGTTTCCGTCGTCGCCACCGGCATCGACCGCGCCGGCGCCGAATCGGATTCCGATGGTCCGGAAACCCGTCGCGAGACCCGCCCGGAAATCCGTTCCAGCAACGCCGCCCCGATGGCCGCCCCGGTTGCAGCAGCTCCGCAGCCGCGTCACGATCCGATCGCTGACACGATCCGCTCGGCTGAAGTCGAAATGGAACGCGAACTGCAGATGGCCGTAAACCGTGCACCGCAGGCCCAGCCGCAGCAGATGCAACCGCGTCAGGATGCTTTTACCCCGAAGAGCCAGCTTTTCGGTAGTGAAGCCCCCCGCCAGGCCGCTCCGCAGCCGCAGCCGGCCATGGCCCGCCCGCAGGTCAATGTTCAGCAGGCACCTGTCCAGCAGCAGCCGGTTCAGCCGCAGCCGATGCATCAGGAACCCGTTCAGGCCCGCCGTATGCCGGAAGTCACCGATTTTCCGCCGATGGTTCAGGCCGAGATGGATCACCGCGTCCAGGCGGAACGTCGTGTCGAACATGAAGAGCGTGGCCCCAAGGCCCTGTTCAAGAAGATCAGCCACTCGCTTGGCCGTACCGAAGAAAGCTACGACAACAGCCCGGCACAACCCGCTCCTGCGCCGCAGCATAACCCCTATGCACCGCGTCGGGCCGAGCCGCAGCAGGCAGCCCCTCAGCAGCCGCGTGTACGCCAGGATGACGACCAGTTCGACATCCCCGCTTTCCTGCGCCGCCAGGCAAACTGAACAAGAGGGATCGTGAAGAAAAACCGCCTATAACGTTTCTTCTCCCGATGAAAAGGCCCGGCTGCATATCCGCAGCCGGGCCTTTTACGACTTTCGTAACAAAGCGAAAGAAACAGTGATTTGGTTTGTCCGTGTCTTATCCGTAAAAAGCAATCAACGAAGCGCTGTTGCGACTCGGGCAGACATGTGCGTTTGCGATGTAAAACGATTGTTTTTGCAGAACATGACCGCACAGGTGATCTTTCGGAGGTTCTCCCGGACATCTCCGGCAGCAGTTTACAGGTAGATTGAGTTTTAAGGGTTTTGAAAATGCCGACAGCTTTTGTGGGACAGCAGACGACGATCACGCATAGCATGCGCGTGGAAGGTATTGGTGTTCATTCCGGAAAGCCTGTTGCGATCACGTTTCATCCCTCTGTTGCTGGTGCCGGTATTGTTTTTGAACGTCTGCGCGACGGCCGCGTCATCAGTTCTTATGAAGCCATTTCCGAAAATGTCGGTCCCACAGATCTTTGCACCGTTCTGGGCAATCGCCCGGATGAATGGATTGCGACGATTGAACATGTGATGGCTGCCGTCTACGCGCTCGGTGTCGACAATCTTCGCATCGCCGTCGAAGGTGGTGAAATGCCGATCATGGATGGCAGTTCGCGCGTTTTCGTCAATGCGCTGAAGGATGCCGGTATCGTCAAGCTGGCTGAACGTCGTGGCTATATTCGCGTTCTGAAGACCGTTCGCGTCGAGAAGGGCGCTGGCTGGGCTGAGTTCAGCCCCTATGACGGCATGCATTTTGATGTCGAAATCGATTTTGATTCGCCGGCAATCGGCCGGCAGTCCTGGCGGGGCGATGTAACGCCGGAGACTTTCCGTCGGGAGCTTTCCTGCGCGCGGACTTTCGGCTTCATGCGTGACGTTGAGCCGATGTGGGCTCAGGGGTTTGCCCTTGGTTCCTCGCTTGAGAATTCGGTTGTCATTTCGGATGATGAAAAGGTCATCAATCCGGAAGGCCTGCGCTTCGTTGATGAATTCGTGCGTCACAAGACGCTTGATGCCGTTGGTGATCTGGCCATGATGGGCAGCCGCTTTGCCGGTGCCTTCCGCTCCTATCGTGGCGGACACAAGCTTAATGCCATGGCTGTGCGCGCCCTTCTGGAAACGCCTGGTGCCTGCGTCTTCGTTGCGCCGGAAGTCGGCGGGCTCAAGGAGCGTCATTCCATTCAGCTCGTTGCGGCGGCTTCGCTTTCCTGATCTGATCCGTCAGCAGTTTCGTCAAATTTTCATAAGGTTGTCTTCTTTGGCCTTTGACAACTGTTGCGCGTATAGTTTAGTAACAAAACTATAGCGTCCGGCCACAAAAATGTTCGTTTTTGCCCGCACCACGTTGCTCTCACCCGTGGTATATGCGTAAAACGGCAGCAGTAGGCAGAGGCGCTTCGTCTCGGGCGCGGACAGGGCATAGGAATGATTCTTTCGAAAAGCAGAACGCTCATCTCGACGCTGCGCGCAGCAGCAATTCCGACAGCGGTCATTCTTGGGGTTGGTTTGACCTTGGGAAGCTGCTCGAAAGACAAGGATGTCGATATCACCACCCTGCAATATGAGGGTGACTCGCCTCAGAAGCTCTATGACGAGGCGCTGGCCAATATTCAGGCCGGCAATACCAGGGAAGCGCTTCGCAAATTCGCCGCGATCGAGCAGCAGGCACCGCTTTCCGATCAGGCGCGCCAGGCGATGGTGATGGAAACTTTCCTGCAATATCGCATCGGCAAGTTTGATGCGGCCATTACGGTGGGCCAGAAATACCTGAAGACCTATCCGAACTCCAAGGATCTTCCCTATGTGGAGTTCATGGTCGGCATGTCCTATGCGAAAAAGATCGCCAATGTGACACAGGATCAATCTGCGGCGGAGAGCACCATCAATGCGATGGAGCAGCTGATCGATGAGTTTCCTGATTCGGAATATGTTGATCAGGCCCGCGAGCAGATCCGATTCGCCCGCGATCAGCTGGCTGGCAAGGAAATGCAGGTCGGCCGCTACTATCTTGAGCGCAAGGACTATGTCGCGGCGATTTCCCGCTTCAATGTCGTGGTTGACAAATATTCTGACACCAACCAGATCGAGGAAGCGCTTGAGCGTCTCGTCGAAGCCTATTATGCAATGGGTGTCATTCCCGAGGCGCAGAATGCAGCCTGGGTTCTGGGTCACAATTATCCGGACAGTCCCTGGTATCAGCGTGCCTACAAGCTGCTAAACTCCAAGGGGATCGAGCCGAAAGCCAAGGCAACGGCAGCGCCAGCGACGAAGAGCTGAGCCCGCTGCCTCTGCCCTTCATGCGGAGCGCATAGGGATGCTCGTCCAGCTTACCATCCGTGATATCGTCCTGATTGACCGCCTTGAGCTTGATCTCGAGGGCGGTCTTTCGGTGTTGACGGGGGAAACCGGCGCGGGCAAATCCATCCTGCTCGATAGCCTGTCGCTGGCTCTTGGTGCGCGCGGTGATGGCGGGCTGGTCCGCCACGGGCAGGATCAGGGGCAGGTGATTGCCGTCTTTGATGTGCCGCCCGGCCATCCGGTTCGCAGCTTCCTGCGCGAGAACGAGCTGGATGATGATGGCGATCTGATCTTCCGGCGAATGCAGTCGGCCGATGGCCGCACCCGCGCCTATATCAACGATCAGACGGTCAGTGTTCAACTGATGCGCCAGGCCGGCCATATGCTGGTGGAAATTCATGGACAGCACGACGAGCGTGCCCTGATCGATACCGATGGCCATCGCCGCCTTCTGGACGCTTTCGGCATGCTCGGCGAAGAGGCAGAAGCGCTTTCGGGTCTCTATCGCGGATGGCGTGATGTCGAGCGGCGGCTGAAGCAGCACCGCGCGCGGGTGGAAGAGGCCGCCCGCGAGGCCGATTATCTCCGATCCTCCGTTGAGGAATTGCAGGCCCTGTCGCCGGTGGATGGTGAAGAGGAGGAACTGGCGGAGCGCCGCGCGACGATGATGAAGTCGGAGCGGATCGCCGGTGATATTTCCGAGGCGTTGGAATTCCTGAATGGCAACGGCTCTCCTGTTCCAATGATCGCCTCTTTGGTGCGCCGGCTGGAGCGCAAGTCGCATGAGGTGCCGGGGCTGCTGGAGACCTCGGTCAATCTGCTGGACAGCGCGCTTGAGCATCTGTCCAATGCGCAGATGGAGGTCGAGGCAGCGCTGGAAAGGACCGCCTTTGATCCGAAAGTGCTGGAGCAGGTGGAGGAACGCCTTTTCGCGCTGCGCGGCGCATCGCGGAAATATAACGTGGCAGTGGCGGAATTACCGGCACTCGCCGCAAATATGGTCGCCGCACTTGAGGATCTCGATCAGGGCGAAGCGCGCCTTGTCGCTCTTGATGCGGAGCTTGAGGTGGCGCGCAGTACCTATTTTGCCGCTGCGGAAAAGCTTTCGGCAAAGCGGCGCGCGGCCGGTGACCAGCTTGCCGCGGCGGTTATGGCGGAACTGCCTGCACTGAAGCTCGAACGCGCACGCTTTATGGTCTCGATCGAAAGTGATGCGGAGCGGGCGAGCGCCGAGGGCATTGATACGGTTTCCTTCGAAGTGCAGACCAATCCCGGCTCGCGCGCCGGGCCGATCATGAAGGTTGCCTCGGGGGGTGAACTTTCGCGCTTCCTGCTGGCATTGAAGGTGGCGCTTACCGACAAGGGCTCGGCACCGACGCTGGTGTTTGATGAAATCGATACAGGCGTTGGCGGCGCAGTGGCCGATGCAATCGGCCAGCGGCTGAAACGGCTGTCGAAAAAGGTGCAGGTGCTTTCCGTCACCCACGCCCCGCAAGTGGCGGCCCGTGCCCACGGGCATTTCCTTATCTCCAAGGGCATGACCAAGGATGGCCATGACGCCGTGGTGACGCGGGTTGAAATTATCGGGCCGGATGCGCGCCAGGAAGAAATCGCCCGCATGCTCGCCGGCGCCCGCATAACCGAAGAAGCACGGGCCGCTGCGGCCAAATTGCTTTCGGATGACGCCTGACGGGTGAAACTTCCGGGGATGGTGAATTTTCGTTCCGCGCGAGGGATTACGCTTTCACAACAATTGGGTTAGCCTTTGGTTTCGGCTGAATATGTCCCGCATTGCCCTGAAAGCGTTTTTCAATGCATGATTTTCTTGTCCATTACTGGCCTCATATCCTGGCGCTCCTGTCTTTCATCTTTGGTGCGACGGCGGCAATCCACGCTGCCATGACCAAGGATGAGGTGCGCGCTGCTATCGGCTGGGTCGGGGTGATCATGCTGTCACCGATCCTAGGTGCGTTCATCTACGCCGTCGCCGGCATCAACCGGATGCGGCGCGCTTCCATTACCGATAGGCGCAGTGACCTGCGCGACGAGATCAGTCGTGAGGAAGAGCTTCACGGCGTCTGCACCGCCGACATCATGTCTGGCTTCGGGCGGCGTATGGTGGCGATGTGGCGGCTCGGGACGAAGGTTGCCGGCGTTCCGGCGACGGAATGCAATCATGTCCGGATGCTTTCCTCCGGCGACGAAGCCTATGCCGCGATGATTGCGGCGATCGAGAAGGCCGAGCGCTCGATCCTGCTGGAAACCTATATCTTCGATTCCGACAGTATCGGCCGCAAATTCGTCGATGCGCTGGCCGATGCGGTCAAGCGCGGGGTTGAGGTCCGGGTGCTGGTGGATTCGGTTGGGGCGCGCTATTCGCGTCCCTCGATTGTCGGCCTGCTGCGCGAGCGCAATGTCCGCACGGCCACCTTCAACGGCGCGGTGCTGCTGCGCATGCGGCTGCCCTATGCCAATCTGCGGACGCACCGCAAGATCCTCGTCATCGATGGCGGCATTGCCTTTGCCGGCGGCATGAATATCCGCGAGGCCTTCACCGGTCCCGACGCCGCCCATGATACGCATTTCCGTCTGGAAGGCCCGGCTGTGGCGGATTATTTCGCGGTGACGGCGGAGGACTGGTTCTCCGAGACCAAGGAGCTTCTTTCCGGGGATGCATGGCGCGTTGTCGACAACCATCCGGAGGGCAGGGGCGTGATTGCCCGTGTCGTGCCGTCGGGGCCGGACCGCAATGTCGGCAATAACAACAAGATGATCATCGGGGCCTTGTCGGTGGCAGAAGAGACGGTGATGATCATGTCACCCTATTTCCTGCCAGATCGTGATCTGGTTTCCGCGCTTGCAACCGCGGCGCGGCGCGGCGTCGTCGTCGATATCGTTGTGCCGGACGACAACAATCTGAAGATGGTTGATCATGCGATGACGGCGCAGTTTGACGAGATCATTCGCGATGGCAGCCGGATCTGGCGTGACCTCGGGCCTTTCAACCACTCCAAGCTGATGACGGTTGACGGAAAATGGTCCTATCTCGGTTCGACCAATATGGATTCGCGTTCACTGCGACTGAATTTCGAGACGGATCTCGAAGTGTTTGATGAAGCCTTTGCCGCTGATATCGCCAGCCGCATCACGGCCGCGCGCGAGCGCGCCCGCCAGGTGACGCGTGAGATGCTGGCAAGCCGTCATTATTTGCGTAAATTGCGCGATCGCCTGTTGTGGCTGGGGCTGCCCTATCTTTAATATTGCGGGACAATAACCGCGATTTTAAAAATATCTGAGCCTCGGCAAAAGCGATGAAAACAAAGAAACCAAGCCTTGCGAATTCGGTAATGCGTTCGGTGCGCGAGAACGGGCATCGTCCGGAACACGCCGTGCGGCTCGAAGGTGAGGGGCTCAGGGTCGCGACCTACAATGTTCACAAATGTGTCGGGACAGATGGAAAATTCGATCCCGACCGGACCTTTCAGGTGATCCGTGAGATCGATCCCGATTTGATAGCGCTGCAGGAGGCCGATACCCGGTTCGGCGAGCGGACCGGCCTTCTGGATCTGAGACGGATCGAGGTAGAGACCGGCCTTGTCGCCGTGCCGGTGCGCGCCAGCGCCAAGGCGCATGGCTGGCATGGCAATCTGGTGCTGGTGCGTGATGGCGCGGTGCGCGATATCCTGCGCGAAACGCTTCCCGGACTTGAACCGCGTGGCGCATTATTGACCGAGATCCTTCTCAACAGCGGGGTCTCGCTCAGGATTGTTGCCGTGCATCTGGGGCTGTTGCGCTGGGCTCGGCGCCAGCAGGCCGAACATATCCTGTCGCTCATCAACCGGCGTGACGAGGCGGCAACGCTGATCATGGGCGATATGAATGAGTGGCGGCTTGGCAGCGGTTCGGCGCTGACCCGGTTCGAGCGTGCCTTTGGCGATCTGCCGCCGGCGCGTGCAAGCTTTCCTGCGCGCTGGCCGGTCCTGGCGCTGGATCGCATCATTTCCAATCGCAGCGGCATTGTCCGGGATCTTGCCGTGCATGATTCGGCGCTTTCCCGGCTTGCTTCCGATCACCTGCCGCTGACGGCGCTGATTGATACGACGCGACTTGATCCCCAGGCCAAAATCGACACCAGTCTTTCGACGACGGGTTAAGCTTGCCGCAGCCATGGCCAGACGCTAAGACCGCCGATGATATGGTGTTGTTCGCTGCGGAAGGGATTCGTGGCGAACGGGCTTTCTTTTTCAGGGAATGGCAAGATGGGCACGGACAATATCGCGGTCGATGCGCTGACGAAGGAAGAGGCTCAGGTCGAGCTTGAGCGGCTTGCGGCCGAGATTGCCCGCAATGATACGCTTTATCACGGCAAGGACCAGCCGGTTCTGAGCGATGCTGATTATGACGCCTTGAAACGGCGCAATGATGCGATCGAAGCGCGGTTTCCCGATCTGGTGCGTGCTGACAGCCCGTCTCAGCGCGTCGGCGCTGCCCCGTCGGAGACCTTCGCGCAGGTCGTCCACGCCGTGCCAATGCTGTCACTCGACAATGTGTTTTCCGACGAGGACGTGCAGGATTTTGTCGCTTCGGTTTATCGCTTCCTCGGCCAGATGCCGGATCAGTCGATTGCCTTTACCGCCGAACCGAAGATTGACGGCCTGTCGATGTCACTGCGCTATGAGAACCGGGTGCTAGTTTCCGGTGCGACGCGCGGTGACGGTACGACCGGCGAAAATGTCACCGCCAATGTTCGCACCATTGCCGAGATTCCCGACCGGCTGCCCGAAGATGCGCCGGATGTGGTCGAGGTGCGCGGCGAAATCTACATGGCGAAAAGCGATTTTGCCGCGCTG
Source organism: Martelella alba (assembly GCF_006516955.1). Lineage (GTDB taxonomy): Bacteria > Pseudomonadota > Alphaproteobacteria > Rhizobiales > Rhizobiaceae > Martelella > Martelella alba. Next base: position 716,024 of record NZ_VHLG01000001.1, on the reverse strand, counting down.
AACGAGATGCTGGCGGCAGATGGCAAGCAGACCTATGTGAACCCGCGCAACACCGCCTCCGGTTCTCTGCGCCAGCTGGACGCAAAGGTGACGGAACGGCGAAAGCTGAAATTCTTCGCCTATGCCTGGGGCGAAATGTCGGCGATGCCGGCGGATACGCAGACCGGCATGGTCGAGACATTCAAAAGCTGGGGCTTTCCGATCAATCCGCTGACCCGGCGGCTTGCAAGTGTCGAGGCGCTGCTGGATCACTACCGCGAAATCGGCGTCGTTCGCGGCGATCTCGATTATGATATTGATGGCGTCGTCTACAAGGTCGATCGGCTTGATCTGCAGCAGCGACTGGGGTTCCGCTCGCGCAGTCCGCGCTGGGCAACGGCCCACAAATTCCCGGCCGAGCAGGCGATCACGCGGCTGACCGGTATCGATATCCAGGTGGGGAGAACCGGTGCGCTGACGCCGGTTGCGCGGCTGGAGCCGGTGACGGTTGGCGGCGTGGTGGTGACCAATGCGACGCTGCATAATGAGGATTATATTCTCGGCAAGGGCGGCAATGGCGAGCCGATCCGCGACGGGCGCGATATTCGCATCGGCGATTATGTCATCGTTCAGCGCGCTGGCGATGTCATACCGCAGATTGTCGACATCCTGCCGGAAAAGCGGCCTGAGGATGCAAAGGCCTTCGAATTCCCGACAGTGTGTCCGGTCTGCGGTTCGCATGCGGTGCGTGACGTCAATGAAAAGACCGGCAAGCTCGATGCCGTGCGTCGCTGCACCGGCGGCTTTGTCTGCCGTGCCCAGGCCGTGGAGCATCTGAAGCATTTCGTCTCCCGCAATGCCTTTGATATCGAAGGGCTTGGTACGAAGCAGGTCGATTTCTTCTTCGAGCAGGAGGATGAAAAGCTTTTTATCCGCACGGCGCCAGAGATTTTCACGCTGGAACGGCGCCAGCAGGAAAGCACGCTGACAAAGCTGGAGAATTTCAACGGCTGGGGCAAGACCTCGGTGACCAATCTCTACGCCTCCATCAATGCGCGGCGTGAAATCGCTCTTCACCGCTTCATCTTCGCGCTCGGTATCCGCCATGTCGGCGAGACGACGGCCAAGCTTCTGGCGCGCTCCTATGTCAGCTATCAGCATTTCTTCACGGCGATGACCGAGGCCTCGGCGGAAACCGGAGACGCCTGGGATGAGCTGAACAATATCGATGGCATTGGCGTTGTGGTTGCAAAGGCGCTGACCGACTTTTTTGGCGAGGAGCGCAATCTCGATGTGATTGGCGAGCTTCTCAAAGAGGTGACGCCGCTTGATGATGCGCACAAGGTCGATGACAGCAGCCCGGTTGCGGGCAAGACGGTGGTCTTTACCGGCTCACTGGAAAAGATGACCCGCGACGAGGCCAAGGCACGGGCCGAGAGCCTCGGCGCCAAGGTGGCGGGCTCGGTGTCGAAGAAAACCGATATCGTCGTGGCCGGGCCGGGGGCGGGCTCCAAGCTCGCCAAGGCGCAGCAACTCGGCATCACCACCATGGACGAGGATGAATGGCTGGCGCTGATCGGCGGTTGATACGGCCTGACCTGTTGGCCAGTCGCCTTGTTTCGTTCTGGAGCCTTCCTATCTTCCGGTAAGGCCTGATCACGACCGGAGGACGAAATGCAGCGGCAGATGATTTCAGTTTTGGCAGGGGCGACGCTTCTGGCTGCGGCGGGAAATGTGCTTGCCGATGAGGTCGGACGTGTCGGTGTTGACTGGGTCGGCAATGACATTGTCATCGAGGCTCTGCATGATCCCGAGGTTGAGGGCGTAACCTGCCATATCGCCTATTTCGACCGGTCGATGTTTGACCGGCTGTCGAATGGCAACTGGTTTGAGGACCCGTCCAATTCCTCGATTGCCTGCCGCCAGACCGGCCCGATCACCATTGGCGATATCGATCTCGGCGAGGATGGCGAAGAAGTTTTCAAGCAAGGCCGGTCGCTGATTTTCAAGAAACTGGTCATCAACCGCATTTTCGACAGGGAAAACGATACGCTGATCTATCTCGCGCATTCGCGTGAGGTGGCCGAGGGCTCCGCCAAGATGTCGCTGTCGACGGTACCGCTTTACGATCAGAGCGTAAGCTGGAAGAACGGTGCTCCATGACGGTGATATTGGCTCAGAGATCAAAGGAGGATAGTCGTGAGGCTTGAAGGAAGCTGCTCCTGCGGCAAGGTTCGCTTTTCTGCTGAAAGCAGGACGCCTTATCCCTATCAGCGCTGCTATTGCAGCATCTGCCGCAAGACGGGCGGCGGCGGGGGCTATGCCATCAATATCATGGCAGAAGCGGAAAGCCTCGTGATAGAGGGCGGCGAATATAAAAGGCACTTTCATGCCATGACCGATGACGGCGAAAGCCCCGGCGAGCGGCACTTTTGCGGCGCCTGCGGAACATCGCTTTATCTTTGGGACCCGCGCTGGCCGGAACTCGTCCACCCGATGGCATCAGCTGTTGATACCGCGCTGCCGGTGCCGCCGGAAACCGTTCATATCATGCTGGCGCACAAGGCGTCATGGGTCTGCGTGCCTGAAGGGCCGGACCATGTGCATTTCGATGGTTATCCCGCGCTTTCCATTGAGGAATGGCACCGTTCGAAGGGGCTGCTGGAGGAGGGCTAGCACCTGTCCGGTGCGGTGAAGTGTAGCGGTTGCCTGAGCGCGGCGCCCGTTTTATGTTGCGCGCGCTTCAAGCAGGGAAGGGAGCCGGGCGTGAAAACATTCCGAAGGGTATTGTGGGCCTCAGTCATTGTCATCTGTGCATTGATCGGCTTTCTGGTCTGGCAGATCGGAAAAAGCAATCAGGCGATGATGGAGCGGCCTCTGGGCGTCGATTTTGCCCTGACCGATGATACCGGCCAGCCGATTACCGAAGAGGCCTTCCGAGAAAAGCCGACCGCGCTTTTCTTCGGCTTTACCCGTTGCCCGGAAGTCTGCCCGACTACGCTCTATGAGCTGAATGGCTGGCTGCATCAGGTCGACCCAGACGGCGACAAGATCGATGCCTATTGGGTCTCGATCGATCCTGATCGTGATACGCCGGAAATGATGCGGGACTATCTCTCCAATGTCACCGACCGCGTTGTCGGCATCAGCGGCGATCCGGACAAGGTGAGGGCGATGGCGAAGGGTTTCGGCATCTATTTCAAGAAGGTGCCGCTTGATCCCGATGAACCGGATGGCGATTACACCATGGACCACACGGCCTCGGTCTTCCTGCTCAATAATGGCGGCCAGCTTGTCGGCTCTATTGCTTACGGCGAAGACCCCGACATTGCCGTGCAGAAGCTTGAAAATCTGATCAAAGAGTGACAAGACCGCTTTCATGTCCCGAAGTGCTGCCCTTATGCAGCATCGTTTCTATGAAAGAGACCGGCCTTGAACGAGATTCGCCTCTATATCACCACCAATGAAGATGGCGCCGCGCTGATGCTCGATGCCATGTCGGAGTTGCTTGGCGAAAGTGAATATGCCATCGCCACGATGGAAATTGATGAGAAGGCCAATATCTGGGAAGCCTCGCTCTATTGCCCGGCCGACGAGGAAGAGCAGATGCGTCCGCTGATGGAAGGGGCGGTTGCAATCGCATTCGGTGATGGCGCGCTTGCCGTCGCGCTTGAGGTTATCCCGGATATCGACTGGATCGCCAAGTCTCTGGAAGGGTTGAAGCCGGTGCGTGCCGGGCGTTTTCTCGTTCATGGCTCGCATGATCGCGCCATGCGCCGGCCCGGCGAATTCGCGATCGAGATTGATGCCGGGCAGGCTTTCGGAACCGGCCATCACGGCACGACGATCGGCTGTCTGGAAATGATCGATAGGGTGCTTAGGGCGGAAGAGCCACGCAATGCGCTTGATCTTGGCACGGGAACGGGCGTTTTGGCCATGGCCGTGCGGAAGTTGCGCAGGATCCCGGTGCTGGCAACCGATATTGACCCGGTGGCGACGCGGGTCGCGCGCGACAATGCTCGTCTCAACCAGATCACCTCGGGCATTGCCTTTGCCACGGCACCCGGCTTTCATCATCGCGCCTTTGCCGAGCATGGGCCTTTCGATCTCATCATCGCCAATATTCTGGCCCGGCCGCTGATGAAAATGGCGCCTGATGTCGCGCGTCAGCTGACGCCCGGTGGGTCGGTGATCCTGTCGGGGATTCTGGCCGAGCAGCGCCGCAAGGTGCTTGCAGCCTATAACGGCCAGGGCCTGCGCCATGTCAAAACACTATGGCGCAATGGCTGGGTGACATTGCTGCTGAAGGGCTGAGCGCTGTCTGGCGCTTCAGCTGACCAGCGAATAGGCGTGTTCGTTGACGACCGGAAGCGGCGGTACCGGTGTGGCGGCGCGGGCAAGACGCCGCCTGGCACGCTCCTGCTGCGGCGAGGCGGAATAGATTTCTCGATAACATTTGGAAAAATGCGACGCGGAGACAAAGCCGCAGGCAACAGCCACATCGACGACCGGCAGCGTTGACTGAGCCAGTAGGTGGCGGGCGCGATCCAGCCGTATTTCAAGATAATAACGCGCCGGGGAGCGCCCCATTTCCTGACGAAACAGCCTTTCGATCTGGCGTCGCGACAGACCGACGGCATCGGCAATGTCGATCAGCGACAGCGGTTCGGCCAGATTGGCCTCCATCAGTTCGATGATCTGCATGACCTTACCATTCTGCACGCCAAGCCGTGCCTTCAGCGGCAGGCGCTGGCGATCCGAAGATGAGCGGACGCGATCGGTGAGCGCCTGCTCGCAGATCATGTTGACCAGGCCATCGCCGAATTCCCGGCCGATCAGATGCAGCATCATGTCCAGTGAAGCTGTGCCGCCAGCGCAGGTATAGATGTTGCGGTCAACCTCGTAGAGATCGGCATGGGCGTCAATATCCGGAAAGGCTTCGGTAAAACCGGGCAGGTTTTCCCAATGAATGGCGCAACGGCGACCGTTCAACAGACCGGCTTCCGCCAGAAGATGCGTTGCCGTGCACATGCTGCCAATGCAGCGGCCGCGATTGTTGAGTTCACGCAGCCAGGCATTGAAGGAGCGGTTGAAATAATCCTCAACATCCAGCCCGGAACAGACGATGACCATATCCGGCCGTCTTTCGCCGGTCAGCGCCTTGCGTTCTTCGGCAAGTGAGGTTTCCGCATCAACGGAAATACCGGTTGACGAGGTGACCCTGTCGCCGTCATCGGAGGCTATCCGCCAGGAAAAGGCCTGATAGCCCAGCATTCTGTTGGCAATTCGCAGCGCATCCACGGCTGCCGTGAAAGGCAGTAGTGAAAAATTCGGGATTAGATAGAAGACAAAAGATCTCATTACTGCACCGCCGAAAACAGAAGAGAAACACACCAGCCGTAACTTCATTTTGTCAAGAAACGGGCATCTTAATTGTCTGTTTGCGACATTGACACGGAGAAATGCGTCAGGAAAGGCCTTACGTGCCGAATTCGTGAAGTTTTCGCGACAGCGCCGATTTCACCCCGCTCAGCGCCTGAGGCGATGAAGGGGTGAAACCGAACAGATCAGTCGCGGCGCCAGGGGCGATCATCGCCGGCAAGGTCGTCAAGCAGGTGTCGCGGCAGGCGTCTTAGCTCGCGATCGAGATTTCTGCGGTCATTTTCGAGCCGGTGACGCGCAAGTGCGGTACCCAGCGGATGGAAAATCAGGGAAAGCACAGCCAGGAACATTGTCTCATCCTCTCTTCAGAAACGAATTGCACTGAAGGTGGTCCCTGTTTGACAATCAATCAAACGAAACATTATTATGTCTGAAATCAATTTATTTGAATTGAGGAGTGACGCATGGATATCCGCGAGACACGGCCTGTCGGCCTTCTGGACAATGATATTCTACGCACCTTCGTCGCCATTGCCGAAACCGGCAGTTTCGCCGCGGCGGCGGAAACGGTCTTCAGAACGCCCTCTGCTGTTTCAATGCAGATCAAGCGGCTGGAAGAACAGGTCGGTTCGACATTGTTTTTGCGTGAGGCGCGGGCCGTGCGGCTGACGGAGAGCGGCGAGCGGCTGCTTGGCTATGCGCGGCGTATGCTGGCGCTTTCCAATGAGGCGATGGCGCATTTTCATACGCCCGATATCGAGGGCGTCGTCCGGCTCGGGGCGACGGACGATATTGGCGAACGGATCCTGCCGGGCATGCTCAAGCGTTTTGCCGAAGTCTATCCGGGCGTGACCGTGGATGTCACGATCGACAATAGTGTCGGTTTATATCCGCGCCTGCGAGAGCAGCGGATCGACCTGGCGCTGGTGAATTCCGGCTGTGACAGCCTGCAGTCGATGAACCACGAGGTGCTTGTGGTTGAGCGGCTGGTGTGGGTCGGTGCCAAAGGTGGTGCGGCCTATCTGCAGGATCCGCTGCCTGTTTCCATGTGGGATCAAGGCTGCGCCTGGCGTAGCGAAGCCGTGCGCCAGCTTGAAGCACACGGGCGCCGATACCGGCTCGCTTACCTGAGTGCCTCGACCATGGTACAGCGCGTTGCTGTGGAAGCCGATCTCGCGATTGCACCCATGGCCCGATATTATGTCGGCGAGGACATGGATATTCTCGGGGAAGAACATGGCCTGCCCAGGCTGGGCGAGTATGAGATCCATCTTGTCTTCGGCGAGCGGCGAACACCGGTTGTCGAGGCGGTGGCCGAGGCCGTACGCCACACGTTCCGTGGCGCTGGCGCACATATGCAGGCGGCCTGATGCAATTCCACCGAACTACAGTATGATCTGGCGCCTAGAACAGCATGGCCAGAAGCGCGCCAGCGGCGAAGATGACCAGTACGGCCACCATGATCGAGATTGTTCCGATGACGATGCCCGCCAGAATGCCAAGGCCGTCGCGCTCGCTGACCGAAAGGCCGATCACGGCCAGTGCAAGGGCGGGTAACCAGTTGCCGAACGGGATCGGGATGAAGACGACAATTGACAGCAGCAGGCAGAAGGCGCCGAGAAGGCGCTCGGCACGGCGGCTGGCATAGATCCAGGCCCGTGGCCTGACAGCCTGCTCCAGCCAGCGCAGGCCGGGCAGAAGCCTGCCGATCAGCACTTCATAGCGGGTTCCGTCCAGGGAAAGCCGTGCCAGACTTTCAGGCAGCCAGATACTGTTGCGACGTGAGGCCAGCATCTGCCAGGCAACGAAGATCAGCGGCAGACCGAGGATCAGCGTTGCCCCCGGAGGCATTGGCACCAGATTTGGCAGGCTGAAGAGCACCAGAAATGTGCCGAAAGAACGTTCGGCCAGGCTTTCATCAAACTGGCGCAAGCTTACGCGTCCCTGCGCATCGGGTTTGATGCTTTCCAGCAGATCGGAGAAACGTTCGATCCCGGAATGCTCACTGTTCCTGCTCGTCTGGTCGGCGGCCTCGTTCATGTGCGGGTTGTCTTCTCTGAAGGGTGAGATTCAGAAATATAGTTCTCCCCCATGAAATGGGGGCGAAACCTGTCCGGCGCAATATGTGGAGGCCGGATTCAGCTTTGCGCGCTTCCGTTTCGGTCTGAGATGTTGCGGTGAGCAAGGGCGGGCGGAAATAATGTCCTGCCTTGCCTCCCCCGGCTGTGGATCAATCTGTGGACAAGCTGTGGATAGACCTGTGGATGATCTGTGAATGTTCGTGGGATGTCCCGTTTTCTCTCGCGACTGCTTTCACTTGTTGTGATTTGGCACGGAACCAGGCCGGCATCGATGCGTTCTTCTGTCAGAGACATTTGTTGAAGAAAAAGGGAGAACCTTATGCGTAAGTCACTGGCAATTATATCGCTTTTTCTGACCGGTCTGGCTGTGTCATCCTGTGGCAACACGATCCGCGGCATGGGACAGGATACCGCCAATGCGATTGATGCGACGCAGAATGCAGGACAGAATGTCCAGCACGCAGCGGAGCGTTGACGGGCACAAGACATGCTGTGGATACAGCGATCCTTGCCGAGAAAAAAACCGTGCGGATCCTGAGGTCCGCACGGCCAGACTGCTGACAAAGCCATTCATATTGCATGTTTGAGGTGGAATAGCCTCACCCTCCGTCGTCATCCCCGTGCTTGTCACGGGGATCCATATACGTAAGACATTGAATAGACAGAGTCTTTCGCCGCGCAGACGCGCATCGGCTGGATGCCTGTGACAAGCACAGGCATGACGTCAGTGAAGGGGGTGAGGTTTGTCAACAAACTGACCGTGCGGATCTTAAGGTCCGCACGGTTTTTCATGTCTGAAATGTCCTGCGTTTCAACGCATCAAATGGCGTTTTGCCAACCGTGATAGAAGGGATGATCTGCCATGACCGGAAGCGCCACCGCGCTATAGGTCTTGGCTGACCAGTAGCTGGCGGTGGCAAGGTCGAGTGCCTGACGGGCATCGGCGAGTGTGACAGGCAGCTGCTTCTTCTGGCAGATCGCCTCGTGGTAGGCCGCCATCAGACCGGAAAGCCGTTCCGGACCGGGATCGTAATCCGCCAGCAAGGCGTCGATTTTCGCGCCAACTTCCGGGTTTGCCGGGATGATTTTCCAGGGATCACCGCCCGGATGATAGGACAGCTGCGCGCTTTCAAAGGTGACGTTTTCAAAACAGAACCGCAGGCGGCTGATCTGCTCCTGCGAGCCGGTGGTGGCCGAGATGGTCGCCAGCGCGCCGCATTTCATTTCAAGGCTGATGCTGGCGCAGTCCTCGACCTCGATCTTGTTGACCCGGGTTGCGATGCGGGCAAACAGCGAGCGGGCGGGGCCCAGCAGATAGAAGAGCAGGTCGTTGATGTGGATGGCATGGGTGAGCAATGTGCCGCCGACAGCAGTCTCCCAGCGTCCGCGCCATTCCTTGGCGTAATAATCAGCGCCACGCAGCCAGTGGGTCTCGGCCGTTGCCACATAGGCCTTGCCGGCAAGGCCCGCCTCGATGATGCGTTTGGCTTTCTGCACGCCGTGGCCGTAACGATACTGCATGATCGGCAAAACCCGGCCGGTCGAACGTGATTCGGCTTCCATGATGTCGTCGAGGGCGGAAAGCGAGGCGACCAGCGGCTTTTCACAGATCACATGCTTCCCATGGGCCAGGGCGGAGAGGATCATGTCGTAATGGGTTCCGGGCGGCGTGCAGATATCGATAATGTCGATATCATCCATGGTGAGCAGTTCTTCGAACTTGCCGACACGGCGTTCGATGCCGAATTCATCCCCGCAGACATCACGCTGCGCTTCGTTCCTGTCGCAAATGGCTGCAACCTCGAAAAGCGCCTCATTGGTGCGGTAGCCGGTTTCAATATGCGTCCGGCCAAAACCCAGCCCGACAATCCCGACCTTCAATTTCCTGGTCATTCCGCCCTTTACTCCATCCCGTGTCTTAAGGACCGTTCCGCAATGGCCTGTGCTTCCAACGCCAGCGCCATGGCATTGAAACAACGCATTTGCGGCATTGCGGTTTCCGTCCTGTTCGAAATGTCTGCCATCAGATCCCGTCCGTAGCTGATCGCGACATCACTGCAATCGATATAACGAGTCTCGCTTCTGTCGGAAAGGAACAGATGATCTTTTCCCGGCCGCCCAGTGATATCGATATGTTTGCGAAGTTCAATGTAACCCTCTGTCCCAACGAGAAAAGTCCGCCCGTCACCCCAGACCGGCAACCCGTCCGGGGTTAGCCAGTCGACGCGCGCATAACCCGTGGCAACGGCATTCTGCATGTGGATATCGCCGAAATCCTGAAGGCCCGGATCGGCCGGATTGGTCCGGTTCTGAACCGTTGCTGACAGGATTTCGGCATTGAGACTGTCGGTGAAGAATAAAAACTGCTCCGTCTGATGCGATGCCAGATCAACCAGAATGCCGCCATAGGCGTTGCGATCAAAAAACCAGGGATCGCGTGTCGGGCGGCGCAGCCGGTGTGGCCCGAAGCCGCTCATATGGACAAGCGAACCGATGGCGCCGTCCCGGACCAGCTCGCCCGCCCTGATCGTGGCGCGGCTTTCCAGATGCTCGCTGTAGCGTACTGAGACGATGCGCCCCGTCTGTTTCTGTACCGCTTTCAGCCGTTCCAGATCCTCGACTGTCGTCGCTGCCGGTTTGTCGAGAAGCACATCCTTGCCATGCCGCATGGCGGCAATGGCGATATCGACCCGTTGATCCGGGATCGCCGCGCTGATGATGAGCCCGATGGCGGGATCTTCCAGAATGCGGTCGACCGCATCAGACCGTGGCACATCCGGATAGGTCTCGCCAAAGCGTGCTGCAAGATGGTCTTCGGCCGCAAAATAGCAGGCAAGCTCAGCCCCGGCGGCACGCATGACGTCCACCTGACCATAAATATGCGAGTGGTTGATGCCGATCACGGCCATCATAAGGGGCTGGGGCAATGCGATCCTCAAGGGGGCGAATGCGGGTTAACGTGCTGGCGATCATAGGGCGATTCGCGCAATCGGCCATGTTTCTCATCAAGCAAAAATGCAGTTTCAGTGCCCGATTGCATATAAAAAGCCTTCGACCATGGATCGGTAGCCCTCGCCGAAAAGCCTGAGATGCACGAGGGCCGGCCACAGGCTGTAGACGGGCTGACGTTCGGCAAAACCCGGTTCGAGTGGACGATAATTATCGAAGAAAGCCCGGTCGAGGCGGCCGAACAGCGACAGCATGGCAAGATCGACCTCGCCATCGCCGTAATAGCTGGCGGGATCGATCAATGCGGTGATGCGATCACCGATCGACATGACATTGCCTGACCAGAGATCCCCGTGAACGAGTGCTGCAGGCGGCTGATCGGGGATCAGGTTGCCAAGATCGCCAGCAAGATGTTCGAGCCGTCTGGCAAGGTCGCGCGGAACATGCGGCAAGTTGTTGACGATACGGTTGTCGCGCCAGAATTCGACCCATGACGATGCCGTCCGGTTGTGGATCGTGACGCGGCCAAAGGCATAGTCATCCGGCCAGCCGAAGCGCCTGTCCGTCGGAGCATGGAGCTTTGCAAGAACGGTACCGAGATCGGCCTGGGCGTTGCCGGGGCCACTGCGGCCGGCAATTTCCTCCATCAGCAGCACCGTTTCATCGGCAGCGATGACGGCAGGTGCCGGGGCGCCGGTCATCGCAATGGCACGCAGCATATCAGCTTCCACCATCGGTGCCGGACCGCTCTTGACGATGACATGGCGGCCGTCCGGCAGCCTCGCCCGGTAGAGCGATGAAAGATCGCCGCTGGCAAACCAGACAAGTGAAATCGCGTCGATACCGAGAAGTCTGGCGACATTGGCTGATAGATCGGTCAATCGGTTCTCCTGCTGCCACACCCGTCAGGCTCTGGACAGACGCTGGCAATCGTCGCATAGAAAGCGCCGTAAACGAATGCCCGAGATCAAGGGCGCCAAAGCATATGGAGAAAAAAGTGGCTTTACAGGACGTCAAGGCAGGGCCCAGAAACGAAGATGCGATTGGCCAGGTCATTTCGATCCTGAAGCAGCGTTTCGGCGAGAAGCTGCAGACCGGCGAGGCCTTCCGCACCCAGCATAGCCACTCGACCACTTATCTTCCGGCGCAGCTGCCCGATGCGGTTCTATTCTGCGAGGCAAGCGAGGATGTAAAGGAAGCGGTGAAGATCTGCGCCGAACACAAGGTGCCGATGATCCCCTTCGGAACAGGCTCTTCTTTGGAAGGGCAGGTCAATGCGCCGAATGGCGGCATCTCGGTCGACCTGTCGCGGATGAACCGCATTCTCGAAGTCAATGCGGAGGATCTCGATTGCCGGGTCGAGCCAGGTGTGACCCGTGAACAGCTGAATGAATATCTGCGCGATACCGGCCTGTTCTTCCCGATTGATCCCGGTGCCAATGCCTCGATCGGCGGCATGGCCTCGACGCGTGCTTCCGGCACCAATGCCGTGCGTTACGGGACGATGAAGGACATGGTCCTGTCGCTGACGGTCGTCACCGCCGATGGCGAGGAGATCCGCACCGCCCGCCGTGCGAAGAAATCCTCGGCCGGCTATGATCTGACCCGGCTTTTTGTCGGTGCCGAGGGCACGCTTGGCATCATCACCTCGATCACGCTGCGCCTGGCCGGCATTCCGGAAAAGATCGGCGGCGGTGTCTGCTCCTTCCCGGATCTGGAATCGGCATGCAATGCGGTGATCATGACGATCCAGATGGGTATTCCCGTTGCCCGGATCGAACTGCTGGATGATATGCAGGTGCGCGCCTGCAATGCCTATTCCAACCTCGATTTCCCAGAACAGCCGTTGTTGCTGGTGGAGTTTCACGGCAGTGAGGCCTCCGTTGCCATGCAGTCGGAACTGTTCGGCGAGATCGCCTCCGAATGCGGCAGCGACGATTTCAAATGGACGGCGGATGCCGAGGAGCGCAACAGGCTGTGGAAAGCGCGGCACAATGCCTATTGGGCAGGCCGCGCTCTGGCGCCGGAGCTGGCGGGCTTTTCCACCGACGTCTGCGTGCCGATTTCACGGCTTGCCGAATGCGTGATGGAAACCCAGGCCGATCTGAAGCAGGAGGGCTTTCTCGCCCCCATTGTCGGCCATGCCGGTGATGGCAATTTCCATCTACTCTTGATGTTCAATGACAAGGACGCAGACGAGATCGCCCGCGTTGAGGCCTTCACGGATCGTCTGGCCAAACGGGCACTCGCCATGGACGGCACCTGCACCGGCGAACACGGCGTTGGCCAGGGCAAGAAGCGGGTTGTCGGTGAGGAGATGGGGGCGGCGATCGATCTGATGCGTTCGATCAAGACTTCGCTGGACCCGGACTCGATTTTCAATCCCGGCAAAATCTTCTGATTAACGACCTTTTCGTCTGTCCCTCCGCCGGGGTCGAATAAGCGCGCCGGGCGTGCTAGAAGGAATGCATGTTGCAGCTGCGCGCGGCACGCTTTTTCGTGCCCGTGTGGCCTATGTATATTCTGCTGCATCGGCAGGCTCATGATTTTCGAGACAGGGGCGCGGACGAGTGCTTGGACGAATACTGGTTTTCCTCGGCGGACTTCTGGTCCTGATTTTGTTTGCCGCCCTCATTGTTCCCTATTTCGTCGACTGGAGTGATTTCAGGCGCGATTTCGAGATGCAGGCAAGCCGTGTTCTTGGCAAGAAGGTTGAGGTTGCCGGTGATGTTCAGGTGCGCTTTCTGCCGTTTCCCTCCGTCACCATGCATGATGTGCGCGTCGGCAGTGATGCCAATGGCAAACCGCTGGCCACGGCGGCACAGTTTTCAATGGATGCCGAGCTAGCGCCGTTCCTGAGCGGTGAAGCGCGCATCTTCAAGATGGAACTGGATCAGCCGGAGATCAATCTGCATCTTAATGCCGATGGCACGCTCGACTGGCTGAAGACCGGCCAGAGCGATCTGGCGGCCCGCAATGTCGTCTTCGAGGATGTTGAGGTGCGCGGCGGTACGGTGCGGTTGAGCGATGATGCGACCGGCCATAGCCGTGTCATTTCCGATATCACGGCGACACTTTCATCCACAGCGATCGACGGTCCGTGGCACATGGATGGTACGGCCGCGCTGGACGGCTATTCCGGGACCTTCACCATCCAGACCGGCCGGCCCGATCCGGCCTCCGGGCAGATGCGGCTGCGCGCCAGCCTTGTGCCGGATGCCTGGCCTGTCGCGGCCGATCTGGAAGGCGATGTGGCGCTGGAGGAGGGCAAGCCCGTCTATAACGGCGATTTTCGCCTTCGTGTGGAAACGGGCGATGATGCTGACACGGACACGCCGCCGCCGCCGCGTGCCAGCGGTAAATTCACGCTGAGCAATGCCAGCCTTTCGCTGCCTTCCTACCGGCTGGAAATCGGCTCGCGTACCGATCCTTACGTGGTCGAGGGCGAAGGTCATTTCGACACCAGTCCTGGCGGCGAATTCCTGCTTACGGCCAATGGCCAGCAGTTCGATGTCGAGCGCCTCAGCGAAGGCAGCACCTCTGGCGGCAAGTCGGCGCGGGTGACTGGAACAAGCGCGCGCAAGCGGCTTGATTCGCTGATTTCCTTCCTGCGCGGCATTCCCATTCCGCAGGTGCCGGGCAAGGTCGTGTTCCAGCTGCCGGCAGTCGTTGCCGGAGACACCACGATCCGTTCGGTCCAGCTTGAAGCCCATCCCGATGGTGATGGCTGGCAGATCGAAAAGGGCGTTGCGATCTTGCCTGGCCGCACCCAGGTCGAGGCCTCCGGCCGCCTGACCCTCGGTGATAATGACAATACTGCCTTTCGCGGCAACCTGCTCGTCGCCTCGCAGCAGCCGACCGGGTTGGCCAACTGGCTGACCGGCAATGTGGCACCGGAAATCCGTCAGATCACCCGGGCCGGCTTTTCCGCTGATGTTGTCCTGACCCGCGACAGCCAGAAATTCAATAATCTCGAGATTATCGCCGGTGATGCGTCGCTGAAGGGCTCTGCCGATCGTGAGGCGCCGGAAGGTCAGGTGCCGAAGCTTGCGCTCGATCTTTCCGGCAATGTCATCGACTATTCCACGCTTTCGGCCCTGACTGGGCTTGCCGTTGGCAATGACGTCAAGAGCGGTCTTGCCGCCCACGCCATAACGGCAAAGCTCAATGCCGATACGCTGAATGCCTTTGGCGTCAGCGCCAATGGCGTCTCGGCCGATTTCGCGGTTCAGGCGGGCAGCGTGACGGTAAACCGGTTCGATGCTCGCGATATCGCTGGCGCCACGGTTGAGATCTCCGGTCAGGCGCAGAGCGGTATCGGCGGCAATGACGGCCTGTCCGGTTCCGGACGGGTCCATATTTCTGCGGCCGATCCGAGCGCTTTTCTGGCGCTGCTGGACAAGCAACTGCCCTCGCACCCGCTGACCGGGATGCTTGAGGATCATGCGATCTGGTATCAGGATACCGATCTGACGGCGGATCTCGTATTCGGGCGCGACGGACAGGATCTCTCCGCGCTGTTGAGCGGCACCGTCAATGGCGGCAAATTGAACGGTTCGTGGCGGCTGAAAAACCTCGGCCAACTGGCCGGGATGACCGGGCAGATACAGCTGTCAAACCCGAACGCTGCGGTGATCTTCGGCCAGCTGGGGTTCGAGCCGCTGCCGCTGCCCGCCCCTGCAGGTGCTCAGCTTTCCCTAAATGTCGACAATGTTGGTGCTGATGGCAAGGGGGATGTGACGTTCCGGCTGGCAAGCGGGGACACCAGTCTGGGGGGCAAGGGCAGGGTGGCGCTTGATGCTGCCGATTTCCTCGATGGTTCGCTTTCGCTCACGCTGAAAAGCCCGGATCTGGAGCCCTATCTTGCCATGAACACGCTGGTCGTTCCGGGAACGGGCTTTGGCCTTCCGGTCGATCTGTCGGGGACGCTGGATGTGGCGAAGGATCATTTCTCGCTCTCTGCTTTGTCCGGTTCGCTTGCTGGTAATGCCGTTTCCGGCCGTCTGGCTCTGGCGCGCAACCAGCCTGTTGCGCGGGTCAGTGGAGCACTCTCCGTCGATCAGCTTGATCTCGACTGGCTGCTGGAAACCGTGTTCGGGCCGGATGCTGCCGATATTTCGGCAGGGGCTTCCGATGCACCGATCGGCAAGGCCTATTTTGGCACAGGCGAGGCAGATATCGATCTTCAGGCTGCCAGTTTCGATCCTGGCCTCATGGAGCCGGTGACAGGGTTGAGCACGACAGTGCATTTTCGCGGTGGCGGACTTGAACTCGACAAGATCAGCGGCGCCTGGCTTGGCGGTACGCTGTCGGGTGCCTTGCGGCTCGGCAATAATGACGGGTCGGGTTACGTGCAGACGCAGCTGAACATCAAGAATGGCGATCTGGCCGGCCATGCCTGGCGTGTCGATGGCAGGCCTGTGATTGATGGACGGTTTGATCTCGGTCTCGTTTCCGAGACCACGGGCGGCTCGCTGAAGGCGTTGGTCGACAAGGCCAGTGGCTCAGGGATGCTGACGCTGAAAAACCCGACCGTAAACGGTATCAATCTTGATATCGGCGACCAGCTCCTCACCTGGGCGACGGGGCAGGGCACCGAAATCAGGAATGAGGCGGTGCCCGGTGCAGTGGCGTCTCGGCTTTTCGGTGACAGTAGCGTGCAACTCGGCAAGGTCGATATTCCCTTCAGCCTGTCCGGCGGGCTCCTTCAGGCCCGCAATGTCATTGTCGATCTGCCGATGGCCCAGCTCTATGGCGGTCTGAGCCTCAATCTGAGCGATCAGACGATCAGCGCCTCACTGCAGACAACGCTGAAGCTTGGCGATGATGAGGATAATGGCGCGAGCCCGGATTTTACCCTGAACTTTTCCGGTCCGCTTGCCACTCCTCAGGTTGCGCTTGATACCACGGACCTCAACAACTTCCTGTCGCTGCGTGCGGTCGAGCGCGAACGGCGCCGGGTAGAGCGGCTGCAGGCCGATGTGCTGGAAAAACAGCGACTCAGGCGTGAGGCTACGCTCTATCAGTATAATGATGATCAGCGCCGCAAGGCCGAGGAGGCCAAGAAGGCGGCGGAAGAGGCTGCTCGTCTGGCAGCCGAAGAGGCGGCTGCGGCGGCCAATGCCGATGGCAAGAATGGAGCCGCTGCGGCAGGCGAACTGCCGGCCGCCGGCGGTGCCAATCCGCCCGCTGCCGGCAAGGCTGCGCAAAGTGCCCAGACCGAACCTGCACAGCCTGCCAGCAATTGATGGCGTATTGCATGTCTTGAAATCGCCCGCTTCGGACGGCATAAAAGGATACTGGAATTGACGGATCTCAGATCCTGAATGTCGTTATCCGTTCCAAGGAGTATCCATGCGACGTCTTTTGCTGCTCGCTGGTGGCTGGCTGATGGTCGGCCTCGCTATTGTCGGTGCGGTGTTGCCGATCATGCCGACCGTTCCTTTTCTGATTGTTGCTGCCGCTTTTTTTGCCCGTTCCTCACCGGAGCTTGAGGCAAGGCTGATGAACCACAAGCACTTCGGCCCATCGCTGGTTCAGTGGCGCAGGCATGGGGCGATTTCCACGCCGGCCAAGCTTCTGGCGGTCACCGCCATGGCGGGAAGTTTCATGTCTGTGCTGTTCTTTGCCGAGCCGCCGCTTGTTGTGCTGGTGGCCTTTGCACTGGTCCTTCTCACCAGCGCTGTCTTCGTTGTCACCAGACCTCGCCCGGTCGCAGCTGTGGCCTGACCTGCCTTATTCGGCGATTGCACCAAAGCGTTCCGGGTTGGGCTCAGTCCACACCGGTGAAGAGATATTCTGCAGATTTTCCGGGCTTTCGCCTTCCAGCCGGTCGAGCACGGCGCGGGCCAGTTCCCGTCCTGCGTGGCGGAAATCCTCGCTCATCGTGATGATTTCCGGGCTGATCCAGTTCAAGAGATCGGCCGGTTGCTTGGCAACCAGATCGATATCGCGGCCGAGCCTGCGTCCGGTTGCATTGATGGCTGCCATGACCGGAATAGCGCCACTGGAGGAACAGGAAATAATGCCGTCCGGCGGCGCGGGCGAGGTGAGCATTTTGCTCACTGCTGCGCGTATCGGGGAAAGCGGCGCGTCCGTATTGGTTGTCGTCAGCGGCACTTCGGTGGCATTGAAATCGCGCAGGCCCCGTTCGAACCCGCTGCGGAAGTGGCGGTAATAGGTCAGGTGGGCCGGTGGCTGAAGGGCGGCAATCTGGCGGCGGCCACGCTGCACCAGCTTCTCTACGGCCTCATAGGCATAGGCCTCATTGTCGAAATCATGAAAAGGGAAGGCGGTGTCATCTTCCATCCGGCCATGGGCGGCAAAGGGCATGCCGCGTTCCAGCAACAGCCTGACCCGGGGGTCATCGGGTGCGATGCGGGAGATGATCACGCCATCAGCCGAGCCGGTATCGAGAATATAGCGGATCGGCACCATAGGATCACTCTGGATCGGCTGGGGCATGACGACAAGGTGATAGGGCGTCGGCGCGAGAATATCGGAAATGCCGAAAATCATCTGACCCGACATGCCCATGATCTCTTCTTCCATGCTGAGTACCAGCGCAATCACATTGGTCTTGCCGGTTCTGAGGCGAACACCAGCGCGATTGGGCATATAGCCCAGCTGCTTGGCGACGAGGCGCACGCGCTCCTTGGTGTTTTCGGCAATGTCGGGGGCATCCTTGAGGGCGCGTGAGACAGTGGTGACGCCAAGGCCCGTCATATAGGCGATCGTTTTGAGGGTCGGGCGCTCTTTGCCCGGATCAGACTTGCCCTGACCTGATCTGATGTCGTTCTTGTTCACGTCTACCGCTCCCTGCACCCTTCCATGCTTAACGCATCGGCCCACGAAACGGAAAGCTTTTCCTGTAGAACGGGGCGCTATTTCAAGGCGTTAGAGCATTTTTGCGTGCCTGGATGGCTGCGAACCGATTGAAGTCGCGTAAGCGCGGCCGATGCTTGTTCGCAGCTTTGCCGAAAATGGCACGCACGTTAAATTCTGTAACGATACAGAACGCTTGTCCAGCAGAAAGCATGCGGTGATGTCGATAATATTTCCGTTGGAGTGAGGTGAATAGATCGTACTTATTCTGCGTGTGCGAATATTAGGTGGTGTTTCGGAAATTTTGTTTAAATATATGCAGATAAAACATGAAATTATCCAAATTTTGCGGTGCAGATTTTCTCGTTTGGCGAGGGCGTTTTCACTTCGAATTTGCTGTTGGTAACTGAAAAATCGCAAAATCTATTGCGTGACAATTGTGTTTCGCTTACCGTTTTCCGGTAACGTTTCAGTTTGGGAGGACATTATGAAACGAACGCTTTTGGCGGCTGCTTTTGCGGCCGGCGTAGCCATGCCTGTTGCCAGTGCCCATGCGGTTGATTTGGAGGTCACCCATTGGTGGACGTCGGGCGGCGAGGCGGCTGCGGTGAAGGTTCTGGCCGAAAATTACGACGCGCTTGGTGACAATCACTGGGTCGACAGCGCCATTGCCGGTTCCGGCTCTACGGCCAACCCGATTATTGTCAGCCGCATTCTCGGCGGCAACCCCATGGGTGCAACGCAGATGAATACCGGCCGCGATGCGGAGGAGCTGATCAAGGCCGGTCTGATGCTGGATCTGACCGATATTGCGGAAAAGGAAGACTGGAAGGATATCATCCGTCCGGCCAATTTGCTCAATGCCTGCGAATATGACGGCAAGATCTACTGTGTGCCGCTGAACATCCATTCCTGGCAATGGATGTGGCTCAACCGTCACGTCTATGAGGATAACGGCCTTGCGGTGCCGACCAACTGGGATGAGTTTGTCGCAAGCGCACCGGAGCTGAAGGCGCGTGGCATCATACCGCTTGCCATCGGTCAGCCCTGGCAGGTCGAAGGTCTGCGCGTCGTGCTGCAGGATTCGGTTGGCGGCAAGGACAATTTCATCGCCATCAATCAGGACAAGAATGCCGATGCGGTGATGAGCCCGGAAAACCGCAAGGTCTGGGAGGCCATGGCCGATGCGCGCGGGCTGGTTGATGATGCCTATTCGGGCCGCGACTGGAATGTCGCCACCAATATGGTGATGCAGGGACAAGCGGCCGCCCAGGTCATGGGCGACTGGGCGCAGGGCGAGTTCGCGCTGGCCGGTCAGGTTGCCGGTGTTGATTATGATTGCCTGCCGGGGCTAGGCCTCGCACCGCTCCTGGAAACCGGCGGGGACGCTTTCTACTTCCCGAAAAATTCCGACCCGGAAATCACGGCGGCGCAGCTGGAGCTTGCCTCCATGCTGGTCTCACCGGACACGCAGGTGGCTTTCAACCTGAAGAAAGGCTCGCTGCCGGTGCGCGGCGACGTCAATCTCGATGCCGCCAATGCCTGCATGAAGAAGGGGCTCGAAATCCTGAAGAACCCCGACAACGTCCTGCCCTCGAACGAGATGCTGCTCGATTCCGATACGCAGGGGCAGCTGCAGGATCTGTCCGTCGAGTTCTTCTCCTCCGACATGACGGTGGACGAAGCGCTTGAGCGCCAGAAGGAGATCATCGAACAGGCCATGTAACGGGTGTGGCCGGAACGGCGGGGCGGGGCCTGGGTTCCGCTCCGCCGGTCTTCGCATCCACTGACATTGAAGAAGAGAGGGGAGCGCCATGTCTTCAGTTGCTCGCCGTCCCTTTGGCCTGTTCAAGAATCTGAACGCCAAGATCGCGGCCATTCCGATGATGTTGACGGCTGTCGTCATTTTCATCGGCTGTACCGCCTGGACGGTCGTCTATTCCTTTACCAATTCGAAGCTGCTGCCGAGTGAGCATTTCGTCGGCTTTGCCCAATATGTGCGGCTGTTCAATACCACCCGCTGGAACACCGCAATCATCAATCTGATGATCTATGGCGGCCTCAGTCTGGTTTTTTCATTCGTTGTCGGCTTTGTTCTTGCGACGCTGCTCGATCAGAAAATCCGCTTCGAGAATACGTTCCGTACGATCTTCCTCTATCCCTTCGCCCTGTCTTTCATTGTCACCGGTCTTGTCTGGCAATGGATACTGGATCCGGCTCTTGGCTTGCCGAAATTTCTCGATGACATGGGGCTGCCCGGCGGCAATCTGGCACTGCTCGGCAACAAGCATACCGTCATTTATGCGCTGGTGATTGCCGGTCTGTGGCAGGGCACCGGCCTTGTCATGGTGCTGATGCTGGCGGGGTTGCGCGGCATTGACAACGAGATCTGGAAGGCGGCCCGCGTTGACGGCATTCCGGCCTGGCGGACCTATCTCTTCATTGTCATTCCGATGATGCGCGGCGTCTTTGTCACCACGCTGGTGATTGTCGCCTCGGGTATTGTCCGCGTTTACGATCTGGTCGTTGCCATGACCCAGGGCGGCCCCGGATTCGCCTCCGAAGTGCCGGCCAAATATGTTTATGACCTGATGTTCCAGCGCGGCAATATCGGTCAGGGGCTGGCCGCCTCCACCGTGATGCTTGTCACCGTCTTCATCATTCTCGTGCCGTGGGCTCTGATGGAGTTCCGGCAGAAGAAACAATAGGAGGGCGGCATGACCAGCCTGTCTGAAGCCGAACCCTTCGGCCCCAAGCCCAAGCGCCGCTTCGCCCCGAAGCGCATCATGCTTTACGGCATCCTTTTCGTTGTCGCCGTTTATTATCTGCTGCCGCTTTATGTGATGGTTGTCACCTCGCTGAAGGGCATGCCGGAAATCCGCATGGGTCACATCTTTGCGCCACCCGTAGAGATCACCTTCGAACCCTGGGTCAAGGCCTGGAGCCAGGCCTGTACCGGCCTCTACTGCGAGGGGATCCGCGTTGGCTTCTGGAACTCGGTGAAGATCACCGTTCCGGGCATCATCGTTTCCATCGCCGTTGCCTCGGTCAATGGCTATGCGCTGGCGAACTGGCGTTTCAAGGGCTCTGAATTCTTCTTCACCGTTCTGCTGTTCGGCGCCTTCATTCCCTATCAGGTGATGCTCTATCCGCTGGTGATCATCCTGCGTGAACTGCATCTCTTTTCCACACTGCCAGGTATTGTGCTGGTTCATACCATCTTTGGCATGCCGATCCTGACGCTGCTGTTTCGCAACTACTTCGCCTCGCTTCCGCCGGAACTGTTCAAGGCGGCGCGTGTCGACGGTGCGGGGTTCTGGCAGATCTTCTTCCGCATCATGCTGCCCATGTCGCTGCCGATCTTCGTCGTCGGCATGATCATCCAGACGACGGGCATCTGGAACGACTTTCTCTTCGGCGTGATTTTCGCCGGTCAGCAGAACTATCCGATGACGGTGCAGCTGAACAATGTCGTCAACGCAGTTCAGGGCGTGAAGGAATATAACGTCAATATGGCGGCAACGCTTCTGACCGGCCTCGTTCCCCTGATTGTCTATTTCATTTCCGGCCCGCTCTTTGTGCGCGGTATCGCCGCCGGCGCCGTGAAAGGGTAAACCATGACCACAAGTGTATCGATCAAGGATCTTTCGCTCTCTTTCGGCGCCATCGAAGTGTTGAGAGATCTCAATCTCGAGATCAATGAGGGCGAGTTTCTGGTGCTGCTCGGCTCGTCAGGCTGCGGCAAGTCCACGCTTTTGAACTGCATCGCCGGCCTGCTGGAGGCCACGCAGGGCCAGATCTTCATCAAGGGCAAGAATGTCACCTGGGAGGAGCCCAAGGATCGCGGCATCGGCATGGTGTTCCAGTCCTATGCGCTCTATCCGCAGATGACGGTGGAGAAAAACCTGTCCTTCGGGCTTCAGGTGGCCAAGGTGCCGAAAGACGAGATCCGCTCCCGTGTCGAACGTGCATCGGGGATTCTGCAAATCGAACCGTTGTTGAAACGCAAGCCGGCGGAGCTTTCCGGCGGTCAGCGCCAGCGCGTCGCGATTGGCCGTGCCCTTGTCCGGGACGTTGATGTCTTTCTGTTCGACGAGCCGCTGTCGAATCTCGATGCCAAGCTGCGCTCGGAGTTGCGCGTCGAGATCAAGAGACTGCACCAATCGCTTGGAAACACGATGATTTATGTGACCCACGACCAGATCGAGGCGCTGACGCTGGCCGATCGCATCGCCATCATGAAAAGCGGTGTGATCCAGCAGCTGGATGATCCGATCACCATCTATAACCGCCCGGTCAACCGCTTCGTCGCCGGCTTTATCGGTTCGCCATCGATGAATTTCCTCAATGGCCGTCTGATGATGAAGGGCGGACGGCGTGTCTTTGCCACGCATGATGTGGATTTCGCCCTTGATGGCTATGATGCCAGCGGCGAACTGCCAGGCGAACGCGATGTCGCGCTTGGTGTGCGTCCGGAGCATATCATGGTCGATGAGGAAATTCCCGGGGGGCATGAAACCCATGATGCGGTGGTCGATCTTGAAGAGCCGATGGGCGCTGATAATCTGCTCTGGCTGAAACATGCTGGTCACTTGATTTCGGTGCGTGTCGGCGGCAACCGCCGCTACAGAACAGGTCAGAAAATCAAGCTCGGCTTCAACATGGATCTCGCCTCGCTCTTCGATGCGAAAAGCGAGATGCGGTTGTAGTGCCGGGTCGTTAAAAATCGGCTTTGCCCCGTTTGCGGGGCTGGCCAAATCAACGATATGGGGCTAACTGTATCGTTACAGTTCTGGTGCCAGCTGATGTCTCGGGAGGATGGACGCGGCGCTTTCCCTCAGACTTTTCTCATTCAGGGTGTTGCCATGACACATGAACCGGTCCTCGCCGACGAAACCGCGTCTGTTGACCTGACGGGCATCTGGACTCTCACCTCTATCGACGGTGTCCATTCCTGCCCGATCAGCTTTCCGGGCGACGGTCACAGCGCCCTGCAGGCGGCGGGCATCATTCCCGACCCCTATAGCGGCAAGAATGAGGATGTCGTGCAATGGGTCGGTGAAAGCGACTGGATTGTCGAGCGTCATTTCACGCTCGAGGACGCGTCCGGCAGCTGGTATCTCGATATCGACAATCTCGATACGGTGGCGACCGTGCTGATCAATGGCCAGGTCGTGCTGGAGGCGGATAACTGCTTCCGCCGCTATCGCCCCGATGTCAGCAAAGCGCTTCGAAGCGGGGAGAACGCAATCCGCATTTTCTTCCGCTCTGCCATTGCCGAAGGGGCGGCGCGACAGGAAAAGCAGCCCTTCTTCGTGCCCTATCATTTTGAAAATGCGCCGCTTGCCAATGGCAACATGCTGCGCAAACCGCCATGCCATTTCGGCTGGGACTGGAATATCGCGCTCGCCCCCTTTGGCGCCTATGGCAGCTTTGCGCTGAAGAAGCTGAAGGACGCGCGGATCGAGCATATCCAGACAGCGCAGACCCATCGCGACGATGGTTCGGTGGCGCTGAAAGTGGATGTCACCCTTTATGCCGATGAACCGGGCGTTGCCCGGATGCGGCTTGAGCTGGATGGCGATGAAGAGGTGCTGGACTGCGCCGTTGTCGCCGGTGAGACCCGTGTTTCACACGTCTTCGAGGTCGATGAGCCGGAACTCTGGTGGCCGGCGGGCCATGGCGAACAGGCGCTCTCGCTGCTGGAAGTGACGGTGGGCGGCGAAACCGTATCGCGTCAGATCGGCTTTCGCACCATCGAACTTCTGAGCGATCCGGATGAGGCGGGAAGCCGCTTTGCGGTCCGGGTCAATGGACGCGAGATCTTCTGCCGCGGCGCCAACTGGATCCCCGCTGATGCGCTTTTCTCCCGCACCAGCCCGGAAAAGACCGTCGATCTGCTCAACTCCGCCGTTGCTGCCAATATGAACATGATCCGTGTCTGGGGCGGCGGCTTTTATGAGGCTGACTGGTTTTACGATGTCTGCGATCTGCTCGGCCTGATGGTGTGGCAGGATTTCATGTTCGCCTGCAATCTCTATCCCTGCACCGAAGATTTTCTCGGCAATGTGGCGGCAGAGGTCGATTATCAGGTCAAGCGCCTGTCGAGCCATGCCTCGATTGCGATCTGGTGCGGCGACAATGAGCTGGTCGGTGCGCTCACCTGGTTCAAGGAATCGCGCGAGAACCGTGATCGTTATCTGGTCGCCTATGACCGGCTGAACCGGACAATCGAGACGGGGCTGAAGGCTGCATTCCCGGAGGCGATCTGGTGGCCGTCGAGTCCTGCCTCCGGCTATCTCGACTATGGCGATGCCTGGCATTCCGATGGCTCGGGTGACATGCATTACTGGTCCGTCTGGCACGAGAACAAGCCTTTCGCCAATTATCGCGAAATCAGGCCGCGTTTCTGCTCCGAATTCGGCTTCCAGTCCTATACGTCAATGCCGGTGATCCGCAGTTTCGCCGCAGAGGCTGATTTCAATATTGCGGCTCCGGTGATGGAAAAGCACCAGAAAAATGTCGGTGGCAATGAGCGGATCGCCGCCACCATGTTCCGCTATTTCCGCTTTCCCAAGGATTTCGAGAGTTTCGTTTATCTGAGTCAGATCCAGCAGGGCCTTGCGATCAAGACGGCGGTGGAATTCTGGCGGTCGCTCAAACCTCATTGCATGGGGACGATCTATTGGCAGCTGAATGATACCTGGCCGGTTGCCTCCTGGGCGAGCCTTGATTATGGCGGTGGCTGGAAGGCCATGCATTATATGGTGCGCCGTTTCTTTTCGCCGGTATCCGTCGCGGCAATTCCATCGGACGACGGTGAGACGATCAGCCTTGTCGCTGTCAACGACACGGACGAAGCGGTTGATCTTCTGCTGGATCTCTTCACCGTTGGTGCCGATGGTGCGCGTGAATTTGCCGGTCAGCATCGTGTCGCAGTTCCCACCGATCGTTCGGTTGAGGTCGCCAGCCTGCCGCTTGCAGCGCTTGCGAACGGCGATATGCTGTTCTGGCTGTTTTCTGCCTCCGATATGAGCCAGGGCGAGGGGCACTATGCGCCGAAACCGTACAAGGAATATGCATTAGCGCCCTCAGGTCTGGTGAGTGAGGTGACGCCGCTTGACGATGGATCCTTCGAGGTTCGCGTCGAGGCAAAGCGGTTGTCGCTCTTCATCATGGTCGAAGCCGATCAACCGGGGCGCTATACTGATAATGCATTTGATCTGTGTGCCGGAGAGACACGCACGATCCAGTTTGTGCCTGATGAGGAAAGCGAAGGTGAACCGGCGTTCAAGGTGACCGATCTCTATCTCAGTCAGGCGGATGAGTAGAAGAAGGGCTTAAGGGGTAGCTCTGGGAGGACAGAATGACAAAACTTGGTTTTCAGCTTTACAGCGCGCGCAACTATCAGCCGTTTTCGGCTATTTTCAAGAAACTTGCCGCCGCTGGCTACGGTGAGGTGGAAGGTTACGGGGCGCTCTATAATGATCTTGACGAGGCGGGCCTTGTGCGTCTCGCCAGCGATCTTGAAGCCATCGGACTTTCCATGCCAAGCGGCCATTTCAGTCTTGACATGCTGGAACAGGAAACTGAGCGCGTGCTGGAGATCGTCGCAGCGCTGAAGATGGACAGCATCTTCTGCCCCTTCCTGCCGGAGGAGGCGCGGCCCTTGACCGGTGCCGGGTGGAAGGCCTTTGGCGAACGGCTGGAGGCGGCGGGAAAACCCTATCGCGAAGCGGGCTATATTTTCGGCTGGCACAATCATGCCTATGAATTCGAGCCGCTGGCCGATGGCTCCGCACCGATGACGCATCTGATGGCGGGCGGGCCGGATCTGGCCTGGGAGGCGGATATCGCCTGGGTCATTCGTGGCGGCGGCGATCCCTATTTCTGGATTGAATTTCTGAAGGAGCGGATCACGGCGGTGCATGTGAAAGATATCGCTGAGGACGGCGAAAATGAGGATGAAGATGGCTGGGCCGATGTCGGCGACGGAACCGTTGACTGGCCCGGGCTGATGAAGGTGCTGCGCCAGATGCCGGTGCGCCACTATGTCGTCGAGCACGATAATCCCAACGATATCGACCGCATGCTGGAGCGTTCCAGCGCGGCATTCCGGACATTCTGAAAGAGGTCACCATGACGAGAGAACTTGGGGTCGGCATCCTTGGATGCGGCAATATTTCGACGACCTATTTTCGGCTGGCACCTCTTTTCAAGGGGCTGAAAGTACTGGCCTGCGCCGATATCAACCGCTCCGCTGCCATGCTGCGGGCCGATGAGTTTGGGGTTGTGGCGCAATCGGTCGATGAACTGCTCGAAAATGATGAGATCGACGTGATCGTCAACCTCACCATTCCCGACGCGCATTTTGCTGTCTCGAAACGCATTCTCGAGGCGGGAAAACATGTCTATTCGGAAAAGCCGCTGGTGCTTTCGCTGGCAGAAGGCGAGATCCTGCGCCGGCTTGCCAGTGAGAAGGGGCTTTCTGTCGGCTGTGCGCCGGATACGTTTCTCGGCGGCGCCCATCAGCTGGCGCGCGCCCATATCGATAGCGGTGCGGTTGGCCGGATAACCTCGGGGACATGCCATGTGATGAGCCCCGGCATGGAGATGTGGCATCCCAATCCGGACTTCTTCTTTCTGCCCGGTGGTGGGCCGGTGCTTGATCTCGGCCCCTATTATATCGCCAATCTGATCAATCTGATCGGGCCGGTGAAGCGTGTCGGCGCACTGACCTCCATGGCGCATGACACCCGCACCATCACCAGTGAGCCGCGCAATGGCGAGGTGATCCCGGTGAAGACGCCAACCAACATCCACGCGCTTCTGGAGTTCGCCAGCGGTGCGACCATCACGCTTTCGGCCAGCTGGGATGTCTGGGCGCATCGTCATGGACCGATGGAGCTTTATGGCACGGAGGGCTCGCTCTTCGTTCCGGATCCGAATTTCTTCGGTGGCACGGTCGAAGCCTCCGGGCGGAACCGCGATATAGCGGCGCTTGACGCCTGGGAGCATCCGTTTGGCATCGCCAATCAGGAAAGCCCGCAGGGGCCGCGCGCCAATTATCGCACGGCCGGCCTTGCGGATATGGCTGTGGCGCTGATTGAGGGGCGTGATGCGCGCTGCTCGCTTGATCGGGCGCTGCACGGCGTTGATGTGATGACGTCGATCCTGAAATCGGGAGAGACGGGCGCCTTCATCACGCTTTCGACCACATGCACGCAGCCGGCCGCCCTCGGCATGGCAGAGGCCGCGGCGCTGCTGCGCTGACGCCGAAGCCTGTTCTTTTTCAAACAGATTTGCCGCAACGCATGGAGCGCTGCGGCAAATCAGTTATAACGGGATATCCGCTGTCAGGGCCGGTCTCGCCGACCCGTTCTTTCCGAAGGAATGCCGGTGATCCCGGCCAGAAAAACAGCTGCCTGTGGCTCGTCGCCCGGCAGCACGATACGAGGATGATCATGAGCTGGACCCCTTCCGACAAACGCTATGACACGATGATTTATAACCGCTGTGGTGTGTCCGGGCTGAAGCTTCCTGCTATTTCGCTGGGGCTGTGGCACAATTTCGGTGATGATACCGAGCGCGCCCGCAAGGTTGCTATCTGCGAAACCGCCTTTGATGCGGGCATCACCCATTTCGATTTGGCTAATAATTACGGCCCGCCGCCCGGTTCTGCTGAAATTGCCTTCGGCTCAATCCTGAAAAATGAATTTGCCGGGCTGCGCGATGAGATGATCATCTCATCCAAGGCTGGCTACAACATGTGGGAAGGCCCCTATGGCGAATGGGGCAGCCGTAAATATATGATCGCGTCCTGCGATCAGAGCCTGAAACGGCTGGGGCTCGACTATGTCGATATCTTCTATTCGCACCGTTTCGATCCCGATACGCCGCTGGAAGAAACCTGCATGGCGCTGGACCATATCGTCCGTTCCGGGCGCGCGCTCTATGTCGGCATTTCGTCCTATAATTCCCAGCGTACCCGTGAGGCCTATGCAATCCTGAAGGAATTGAAGACCCCCTTCGTCATCCACCAGCCAAGCTATTCGATGATCAACCGCTGGGTCGAGGAAGACGGACTGCTTGATACGCTTGAAGAACTGGGCATCGGCTCGATCGTGTTCTCGCCGCTGGCGCAGGGCATGTTGACATCCAAATATCTGAACGGCATTCCCGAAGGCAGCCGTGCCTCGCAGGGCAAATCGCTGCGTGAAAGCTTCCTCAACGAGGAGACGATCAGGCATATCCGATCGTTGAACGCGATTGCCGAAAGACGCGGCCAGACGCTGGCGCAGATGGCGCTTGCCTGGGTTCTGCGTGGCGGTCGGGTGACGACGGCGCTGATTGGCGCCAGCCGTCCGGAACAGGTAACGGATTGCGTCGCGGCACTCGGCAATCTCGAATTTTCCGCAGAGGAGCTTTCCGAGATTGATCGCTTTGCCCATGATGCGAATATCAATATCTGGGCAAAATCTGCCGAGCGTTCCGGCCCGGAACGCATCAAAAAGTAAGCAATCGCTGCGGGCGAGGGACGGCAGACGCCATCTTGCCCGCAACGCGCTTTTTCCAAGATTACATAGATTTAATGTTTCCGTTCAAACAACTTTCAGCTTTCGAGCGTTATCCATGCGTTACGAAAGTTTAGAAAGGACTTTGCCGTGAAAAAGATCCTCACAGCGGCTGTCACCGCCATCACGCTTACCTTCAGCCCCATGGCCTATGCCGCTTCGCCTGCGGCTGCGCCCGAGAAAATCTGCGGGCCGCAAAAGCCGGGACAGCCCGCGAACTGTGTCGACAAGAACGGCAAGCAACAGGCGGCAAAAACGCCGGAAAAGGCACCTCAGAAGGTTATTCCCGCAGCCAAAACGCCGGGAAAACCGGTCCCCGTCCAGCCTGCACAGCCTGTTAAAAAGTAAGGAGATCGTGATGAAGAAGATCCTCATCACCTCGGTTGCCGCCATGGCGCTTGCCATCAGCCCGATGGCCTATGCTGCCGGTCCCGGACCGGATAATTGCGGGCCGCAAAAACCAGGTCAGCCGGCTAATTGCGGTCCGAGCCACGGCAAGGGCGGTCCCCAGGGGCAACCCGGACAGCCTGGGAAACCCGGACAACCCGGCGGCCCTCAGGGGCAGCCCGGAGGCCCTGGTCAGCCCGGAGGCCCCGGCAAGCCCGGCGGCCCGCAGGCGCATCAGGGGCCACAAAAGGGGCAGAAACTGCCGCCCGATCAGCGTGGCCAGCCGATCCCGCCTTCGGCCTATAACCGCAATCATCTTCCGCCGCCGCCGCCCGGCCAGCAATGGTATCAGGTGGATGGAACATTTGTGCTGATGACCGTTGCGACGGGGCTGGTCATGTCGATCCTCAGCGGCAACTGAGCAGGATCAAAAAAGTTTCAAAGAGCTGATCCGACCCTGTCTGATCGGCTCTTTGACGTCATTTTGACAAAGAGAGAGCCCGCGGATGGCAGCCAGCTATCCGCGGGCTCAGTCATTCCGGCATCATGCGCAACCGGAACAACATGCGCACCCCTGTCTTATTTGGCTTCGAAGCACTTGGAGATGCCATCGGCCATGTTCTGGATCAGGGTGAAGTAGAGGTCGGGACCGTCCTTCAGATCGGCACCAAGCGGGTCCAGCGTGCCGATATAGGCATTGGAACCCTCGGTAACCGTCTGGATAACCTTCGGAGGGAATTGTGGCTCGGAGAAGACGCAGACTGCTCCAAGTGATTTGATCTTGTCCTGAATTTCGCGGATACGCAGAGCGCTTGGCGGCGTCTCAGGATTGACGGTGACTGAACCGGCGGCATCAACGCCGAAACGGTCGCCGAAATATTGGTAGGCATCGTGGAACACGATGTAGGGCTTGCTGGTTTCGGCAGAAAGCTGCGCCTTGACCGCTTCACCAAGCTCGCCCAGTTTCTTGTCCACAGCGGTGGCATTCTCCTGGTAACGCGCGGCATTGGCAGGATCTGCGGCCGAAAGCGTCGATGCCATGTCCTCAACAAAGGCCCGGGCATTTTGCGGATCAAGCCACATATGCGGGTCAATACCATCATCGTCTAGGTCATCGGCCAGATGGTCATGGTCATCCTCTGACGCAGCTTCGTCATGATCGTGGTCATGATCATGATCGGCTTCGTCGTGATGATCATGCTCATCCGCTTCGAAAGCTCCGCCTTCTCGGGTCGGCAGCAGGGCGGCATTTGGTGCCTGTTCGAGCGTGATGATTTCAGCATTGCCACCAAGGGCCTCGAGCGGCTTGGTCAGAAAATGCTCGAGCGCCGGGCCAACCCAGAAGATTACATTGGCATCTTGCAGCGCCTGGGCGTCTGACGGCGTCATGCTGTAGGTATGCGGCGAGGATGAGCCCTTCACCAGAAGCGTGGTCTGAGCATCGGTACCCTCGGTCACAGCGGTGAGCAGGGAATAGACGGGCTTGATCGTGGCGACAATCTTAATTGGCCCGTCGGCATATGCGGAACCTGCACCGAGAAGCATTGATGAGGCCAGAGCCAGGGAAATCGAAAGTCTCATTCTTGTCTCGCATTGTAATGTTATTACATAAATTGCGTAATGCTATAACGTATGACATAGAAGGTCGCAAGACGGAGATCTTGGAAATTGGCGTATTTGGAAAATAAGGGTTCCCCACTTGTGGCTTTGCACGATGCCGGCGTCAGGCGCGCAGGTCGTTTTCTCGTGCGCGGGGTTAGCTTCTCGGTCTCGCGCGGCGAGATTGTGTCGCTGATTGGTCCCAATGGTGCGGGCAAATCGACCAGCGCCAAGATGGCGATCGGCGTGATGGCACCGGACGAGGGGCGTGTGGAGCGTCAGCCAGGGCTAAAGATCGGCTATGTGCCACAGAAGCTTGCGATCGATCGCTCGCTGCCGCTGACGGTGAAGCGCATGATGACGCTCACCGGGCGCCTGCCGCCTGGGGCTGGCGAACATGCGCTCGAACAGGTGGGCATGGCTCATATGGGATCTGCGGAAGTGCAGAACCTGTCCGGCGGTGAATTCCAGCGTGCCATGCTGGCGCGCGCACTTGCCCGGAAACCGGATCTGCTGGTTCTCGACGAACCGGTCCAGGGCGTTGATTACAGCGGTGAGATTGCCCTTTATGAACTGATTGCCAGGATCCGTCGCGAGGAGGGTTGCGGTATCTTGTTGATTTCGCATGATCTTCACGTCGTCATGGCGTCGACCGATATGGTCGTCTGTCTGAATGGCCATGTCTGCTGCACGGGTACGCCGGAGGCCGTCGGCGAAAGCGAGGCTTACCGGGCGCTGTTTGGTGGCCGCGCCGAAGGCACGCTTGCCTTTTACAATCATCACCACGACCATACGCATCTGCCCGATGGGCGCGTGCGCCACGCCGATGGCACCATCACGTCGCACTGTCATCCTGAAGATGGTCACCATCATCATGATCATGGTGATCTTCAGTCTAGGGGGCAGTCCAATGCTCGATGATTTTTTCACCCGCGCACTGCTGGCGGGCATTGGCGTGGCGCTGATGGCGGGGCCGCTCGGTTGCTTTATCGTCTGGCGCAAAATGGCCTATTTCGGCGACACCATGGCCCATTCCGCGCTTCTTGGTGTGGCGCTTTCATTGCTTTTCGCCACCAATCTGACGGCAAGCGTCTTTGTGGTCGCCACACTTGTTTCCGTTCTGTTGATCGTGCTGGAACGGCGGCGGGCGCTTTCCGCCGACAGTCTGCTTGGCATTCTGGCCCATTCGACACTGGCCATCGGTCTGGTGATTGTCTCCTTCCTGACCTGGGTGCGTGTCGATCTGATCAGCTTTCTCTTTGGCGATATTCTTTCGGTCACGCGGGCTGACATCACGGTTGTGTGGATCGGCGGAGCCGTTGTGCTTTTGGGCATTGCGCTTTTGTGGCGGCCGCTTCTGGCGGCCACGGTTTCCACCGAGATCGCCCAAGCCGAGGGATTGCGGCCGGAGACAACGCGATTCGTCTTCATGCTGCTGATGGCGCTGGTGATTGCAATTGCCATGAAAATCGTCGGTATCATGTTGATCACCTCGCTGCTGATCATTCCAGCGGCCAGCGCAAGACGGCTGACACGCACACCGGAGGCCATGGCGGTTGCCGCAGCGCTGATTGGCGTGATCGCGGTCATTGGCGGGCTTTATGCCTCGCTCTATTATGATACACCGTCGGGACCATCCATCGTGGTTGCAGCCGTTGTCCTGTTCATGGTGACATTGCTGCCGGTCGGCGGGTTGGTGAAAATGAAGACAAGGGAAGGGGATTGAGATGACAATGGCAAAACTGACACGGAATCAGTCGCTGGTCCTCGATTGTCTTTCGCACCGGCATGAGCCGATGAGCGCCTACACGATTCTTGATCAGCTGCGCAATGACGGCTTCAAGGCGCCGCTTCAGGTCTATCGCGCGCTCGACAAGCTGACGGAATTCGGACTTGTCCATCGGCTTGAAAGCATGAATGCCTTCGTTGCCTGTGCCCATCCCGAAGAGGATTGCTGCCGGCACGGCATGACGGCCTTTGCCATCTGCGAGAGCTGCAAGACGGTGAT
Source organism: Martelella alba (assembly GCF_006516955.1). GTDB lineage: Bacteria > Pseudomonadota > Alphaproteobacteria > Rhizobiales > Rhizobiaceae > Martelella > Martelella alba. The sequence continues at coordinate 683,241 of NZ_VHLG01000001.1, read as the reverse complement.
CGAATTTCACGCTCATGAGGTGGAGGACGCGCTTGTTGGTGTGGCCCGGAAAAAGGGCTTCAAGCCGGAAAAGATGACAATCGAGATTCGCGGCTTGTGCGAGAAATGCCGGGACGACAGCTAAATGGCTGTCGTGATGGCCTGTGTCTCCTGCTCGCCATCTTGTGTCTGCGCGCCGAATTCAGTTCTGTTGCGGCCAGCCTGTTTGGCTGCATAAAGCGCCCTGTCGGCCTCTGCAATGAGTGAGGCGCTATCTGCGGCCTCTCCTCGAGGGATCATGACCGCGATGCCGACACTGACGGTCAACCTTCCGTCTACGCCTTCGTGATTGGCGATCGAGAGGGCCGCAATTCGGGCATGAATACGCTCTGCCGTGATTTTCGCAGTCACCGCATTGCCGCCAGACAGAATGATGGCGAATTCCTCGCCGCCGAGGCGTGCGGCCAGTTCATCCCGGCTATTGGTGGCCTCGGCAATGGCGCCTGCGACCAGCTGCAGGCATTCATCGCCGGCAGGATGGCCGTAATTGTCGTTGAACTGCTTGAACCGGTCGATATCGATCATCAGCAATGCAAGTGACTGATTGCGTTCCAGAGCTGTCTGCCAGCTTTTCTGCAGGAAGCCATTGAAGCTGCGCCGGTTGGCGATACCGGTCAACGTGTCGGTGCGCGAGATCTGGCTCAGCGCCTCATTTTCGGTCGACAGATATTCGGCATAGGTTTTCTCACGCAGATAGAACAGAAAGGCCCGGCGATCGGCATTATTGAGCCTGTTATTGGCAAACACCGTGAGCGCGCTGGTCGCCGCCAGATAGATCAGTGGAGACACCTGTTCATGCGGCACCAGATCATGATCACCGAGCACGAAAAGGCAGGCAATAAGGAAATTGCACAGGGTTGACAGCGCTGCGACAGGGGCACTCAAAGGCAGGGCGATATTGGCGATAACGGCCATCAGGATGAAGACGTAGGCTTCATAGACCGCGATTGGATTGCCGGGTAGCCACATCATCATCCCGGCGCAAAGGCTTGCGAGGGTAATGCCAAAAAAGGAAAACAGGCCGGGGAGCAGCATATTTGCCGGGCGCAGCATGATCGTGGCGATTCCGGCAGCACAATAGCTCACAAAGACCAGGCGGATTTCCAGCAACTGGGTCATGAGTTCAGGCCGAAAAATGATGTCGACCGCGCCGAAGCAGCAGTAAAGCAGAACCGAAAACAGTGCCGCAGCGATGAATTGCCGACGGTTTTCCACATGGCGACGCTGGGTGTAGAGCGTTTCAAGCGGTTTGGGAAAGCCGAACATGCAATAGCCCGCTGTCAGGCTTTCCTCGATCATGCGGTCGCGTTCACGGTCCTTGGGGGACAGTCGCTGGCCCAAAGTGGTTGGCATGCCTCAGACTTCCGTGATTGGTGTCAGATCGCGCGCAAAGCGCTGCCAGTTGGCAATGTAATTTTCCGCAGAGCGGGCCAATGCCGCCACGGCTTCGTCATCCAGGAGCCGAACAGCCTTGGCGGGGGTGCCGACGATCAGGCTCCGATCAGGGAAAACCTTGCCCTCGGTAACGAGCGCGTTGGCGCCCACGAGGCAATTATTGCCGATCTTCGCACCGTTGAGGATCGTCGCCCCCATGCCGATCAACGACGTGTCGCCGATGCTGCAGCCATGGATGATAGCGTGATGGCCAATCGTGCAGTTTTTGCCGATTACCGCCGGTGATCCCATATCCGTATGGATCATGACGCCGTCTTGAATATTGCTGCCCGTGCCAATGGTGATCGGTTCATTATCGCCACGCAGCACGGCAGAAAACCAGATCCCGACATCTTCGCCGATAATCACATCGCCGATAACATCCGCATCAGGCGCGATCCAGTACCGCCCCGTTGCAGGGAGTTTCGGGCGTCGATCTCCAAGCGCATAAAGTGTCATCTCTTTCCTCCCGTGGCTTTCGTGTCAGATCACGCTGAAGCTGAGATCGGCGATACCTTCAATATGTCCGACGAGGCGGTCACCCCGCTGGACAGGGCCGACACCGGACGGCGTGCCTGTCAGGATAACGTCTCCGGCGGCAAGCTCAATATAGCGTGAGAGTTCGGCGATGATTTCCGGGACTTTCCAGATCATCTGATCGAGATTGCCAGTCTGAACCCGCTTGCCGTTCACCTCCAGCCAGATGTCGCCGGAAGCGGGATGGCCGATGACGCTGGCGCGGGTGATTGGCGAAGCGGGCGCAGAATGCTCAAACGCCTTGCCCATTTCCCAGGGGCGCCCCTTGTCCTTGGCGATCTGCTGCAGGTCGCGGCGGGTGAAATCCACCGCAATGCCGTAACCGTAGACGCATTCAAGGGCCTGATCGACGGGAATATCGCGGCCGCCTGAAGAAAGCGCGACATAGGACTCGATCTCATGATGGACATCGCTGGACAGGGGCGGATAGGGGAAATTATCGCCCGGAAGGACCAGATTATCCGGGTTTTTCTGGAAGAAAAACGGTGCCTCACGGTTGGGATCATGGCCCATTTCAACGGCGTGCGCGGCGTAATTGCGGCCGACGCAGTAGATCCGCCGTACCGGAAAGACAGCATCAAGCCCCAGAACCGGCAATTCCGGGCAGAACGGGCGGGCGAAAACAGTCTCATTCATGAGGGTATGGCTCCTGGAGCAGTGGGCATGAGTTGCGTCGGTCAATCGTTGCGACAAAAATGACGTTTTGACTAGAGCCAAGGGGCAGACCAGCAATGTAATCAATCGACTGCATTCGGTCACCCTTGGATTTCCGCTCTGCAGTCGGCTATGACAACATTGCTGACAAAGGGTGGCCGTCCATGTCATTCTATGCGTAAGCGGAATATGGTGCGGAGATGTTTCTTGCAAGCTGACGCTTCAGGAGTTTGATCCGCTTAATGGAGCATAATGCAGCGATGATTGCCAATCTCGATCTGATGATCCTGCTGTTGGAGAAGGTTGGTATCGCCGCCCTGGTCATTTTGATCTACCGCGTGATCCGCCGTTCTGCGCTGCCGATTTTCTGGACCGGACCAGCCATTGGTTTTGTCTTTGCCATCGGTGCGTTGATTGTCATGATTGATCCCGTGGTTCTGGCGCCGGGCGTGGTTGTCGATCTGCGCGGCGTCATGGTCGCACTTGCTGCGCTTTTCGGCGGGGTCTCGGCTGCTGTCATCTGTGCAGCGGCGACGATCATCTACCGCGTTTATTCAGGCGGCGCCGGTGCGCTGTCCGGCGTTGTCGGTATTGTTCTTTCAGCCCTCATTGCCCTTGTCTATGCGCATCTTTCCGACCGCAGGCGAGACCTTCCGGGACTGGCGCTCCTCGGTCTTATGCTTTCGTTCAGCATGGTCAGTCTGCTGTTTCTGCCCAGAGCGGTCATTCTACCTTTTCTGCATGAGGCGGGGGTGGCCATGGTGCTGCGCAATCTGCTCGGAACCGTGCTGATTGGCTATGCACTTGCATCAGAGGATCGGCTTGAGCAGGAATTTGCCGATTTCAAACGTGAGGCCTCGCTTGATCCGCTGACGCGGCTGCACAATCGGCGCTATCTGGAGGCAATCTCGGCCCGGTGGCGGGCAGAGCCGTCTCTAGCAGGGGAGCGCTTTGCCGTTATTCTCTTCGACATTGACCACTTCAAGCGGCTGAATGATACCCATGGCCATGCTGCCGGCGATCTGGTGCTGTCGCGGGTGGCATCGATTATCGAAACCAGAATGCGCCGCAGTGACTTTGTCGTGCGTTATGGTGGCGAGGAAATCGCCGTGGTGATGCCCGCGACCTCCAGTGATCAGGCGCAGCGCGTGGCGGAAAATATCCGCGAGCGCATCTGCGAGGAGCCGTTCATGCTGGATTCGGGCGTGGTTTCCGTCGCAGCCAGCGCCGGTGTTGCGGGCTCGGTTGATGGCCATGAGTCCATCTATGATGTGCTGAAACGCGCTGACCGGGCGCTTTATGAGGCCAAGGGCGCGGGGCGGAACCGGGTCATTCTTTTCACGCCCGGCCTCTAGCGGCTTGATTGTGACATTTGCCCGCTCTCTCTGCAGGCCGATCAGCTTTCGCCCTTGGGCAGGGTGCAGGTTTTCCGGCGCATCGTGTAGTCGATGGCGTTCACGCGCCCCATGGATAGGCGGATGTCACTGGAAAGATTTTGTTTCTCCGGATTGGTGACTGTGCCGATATTGGCGCCGAAAATCCGCACATCCCCAACAATCGCCTGGTTTTGCGATGCGACGAGCTGATCAAGCCTGTCGTGTGTCTCGGTGTAAAGCTTTGTCAGCTCGTCGCAGCTCAAGTCCTGATACTGCGATGGCGGGATGGCTATCGGCTCCAGCCTGTCCGGTCGCTGGGTGCATCCGGCAAGTGAGGTTGCAATAAGGATGAGGGGCAGGCTGTGCCGCATCCGGATCTCCTGTCAGTGCGGGTAAGGGGCCGCGACGGGTTGATTGCCGCAATCGGGCGATGCGGCAGGTCTCACGAACCGAATTTCGGAAAATGACCTGTCATGGTCAACGAAAAACCTGCAAGCATAAAAAAGCGGCGGCTGAAACAGCCGCCGCCAATGTCTTTTGATAGGGAAATGCTCAGCCGCGTTCGGCGCTGGCACCCGAGCCCCAGGGGCCGTGATGCACGTCGAGACCATCGAGGCGATCGAAGCCATGCGCGCCGAAGAAGTCGCGCTGGGCCTGGATCAGGTTGGCAGTGCCGCGGCCCTGACGATAGGCGTCGAAATAGGTGAGCGCCGAGGCGAGGCCCGGAACCGGAATTCCTGCGGCCGTGGAAGCCGAAACAATGCGGCGCAGCGACGGCAGGCTTTCCTTGACCATGGCCGAGAAGGCAGGCGTGACGATCAGGTTCGGCACATCCGGCGTCTCGGTGAAGGCCTTGGTGATTTCATCGAGGAACTGCGAGCGGATGATGCAGCCCGCGCGCCAGATGCGGGCAATTTCCGGCATTGGCAGGTTCCAGCCGAATTCCTTCGAAGCGCCGGCCATGACTGCAAAGCCCTGTGCATATGCAGCGATCTTGGCGGCAAACAAAGCCAGTTCCAGATCCTTGTTCAGCCAGGGGCCAGGGGCGATGGCAAATTCGAGATTGTTCTTGCCGAACAGATGTTCTGCATCCTTGCGTTCGTCACGCATGGAAGACAGGCACCGCGCGGCAACGGCGGCTTCAATGGCGGTTGCCGGGATGGCAAGCTGCTGGGCCTCGATGACCGACCAGCGGCCGGTGCCTTTCTGGCCTGCTGCATCAACAATGACATCCGGCATATGTGCGCCGGTATGCGGATCGGTTGCCAGCAGCACCTTCTCGGTGATCTCGATCAGGAAGGAATTGAGGCGACCGTGGTTCCACTCGCCGAAGATATGGGCGATTTCAGGCGCGCTCATCTTCAGGCCGTCACGCAGGACGCCGTAGATCTCGGCAATCATCTGCATGTCGGCATATTCGATGCCGTTATGGACGGTTTTGACGAAATGGCCCGCACCATCCGGACCCAGCCATGCGCAGCAGGGATCTTCGGCATATTTGGCCGAGATCGAGGTCAGGACCTTCTCGACACGCTTGTAGGAATCTTCTGTACCGCCAACCATGATGGAGGGGCCGTGGCGCGCACCTTCTTCACCACCGGATACGCCCATCCCGATAAAGGTCAGGCCGGTGCCGTCCAGCTCCTGGAAACGGCGGCGCGTATCGTGGAAATTGGCGTTGCCGGCATCGATGAGGATGTCACCGTTACCAAGATAGGGGCGCAGCTTTTCGATTTCCTGATCCACGGCCTCACCGGCCTTGATCATGATGATGATCGGACGCGGCGGACGAATGGCTGCCACGAAATCCGAAAGGGTCTCTGTCGGGATGATCTGGTCGGCAAGCGCGCCTGCATTGTTATAAAAAGCGCGTGTCTTGTCGACGGTGCGATTGTAAACGGCAATCTTGTTGCCTTTTTCGGCGATGTTAAGGGCGAGATTCGAGCCCATGACACCGAGCCCGATCAATCCGATTTCAGCCTTTTCCACGTCGTCACCTCCAATGCTTGATGGTTACGGCTTTTTCGCATTGCAAATTGGAAACGGCAAGGCTCAAGCGTCCAAATCGGTTTGTTTTGTTAACGCCGGGCGAAATAAATAATTGTTCTGTCACAATGGAATGATCGAAAGCAGACCCAAGACGCAATGTTTTCTCATCGAAAAATGCGCCGGCTATCTGGTTTCAAAAGCGGCTACGGGGCTTAGCTGCAGCCGGTGATGCGGTGCGGCAAATAATTTTCGATAAGATCTTAACTGAACCGGATGTTATCTGTCCTCCGTCAGGTATTTTGGCGTTGTTGCCATCCATCTGGCCTGAAACAAGCTGCGAAAATTGACAGAGGCCCTCAATGTTTTCAATCCCGAACGGTCAAAATCGGCCGCCATGTGGCCAGATCGGCGAACGCCAGTTGTCTGCGCAGGATTGTGGTGGCGCTGCGCGGCGGATCAGACGCTGTCATTCACAGCCGACTTTCTTCGAAACAGGTAATGTCAAAGCGGGGGAAGGCGGAAACTTCACCCAGCTCACGCCGGATGAGGCGCAGGGCATTTTTGAAAATAGTATCAAGCCGGATCTGTTTGCCGGCAGCAGCCGCGTTGAGAAGCCGTCTTTCGTGCTGCTTGCCGGGCAACCCGGAGCCGGGAAATCGTCTGCTTTGGATCTGGCCCGGCAACGCTTCGGGACTGAGGGGTGTGTCAATGTCAGCAATGACGCACTGATGACGTATCACCCGAATTATTATGAGCTGACCACCAAAGGCTATGATGCGCCTTTCTCCCATCCAGCGATGATGGAGGTATACGGCTTTGCCAGTGCAATGCGCGTGGCCGTGCTTGACGCCGCAGTCGCGGAGGGACGCAATGTCGTGTTCGAACATACGCTGCCACGAGACAGTGCTGAACGGCAGCTTCCGAAAATGCTGGGCGAACGGTTCAAGACTGTCGATCTCTGGGTGCTTGCTACACCGGGTACAATCAGCCGGCTATCGACTTACGTGCGCTACGAGAAACAGCGCGCCGCGCTGGCGGCAGCGCCGGATGGGTTCAAGAATACGCATCAGGATGGGCCGCGAAAGCAGACCGATGCCGGCAATCGAGAGCGGTTTGCGCTGTATCGCAACTGCATTTCCGAGCTTCACGCGCTGAAACTGGCAGACCAGATTCGCCGTGCGGTCATACTCGACCGAAACGGGATTCATTTTGAAAGCGAAAATTTCAAAAGCAACAGTGCGGCATTTCGCCAGATGTTCGTGAACCTGGTGGATCGCGAAATCACCCCGCGGGAATATCGTTCGCTCTTTGATGCCTTGCCGGACCTTGGCGGCTCATATCAGGCGCGATAGCCGCGCAGATCACTCGCGGTCGGAAAGGGGGCTTCCAGCGGCCTTTTCAGTTGTCAGCGCTGAAAAATCGAAGATTTTCGGATCGAGCAGATGCGAGGGATTGGCGTGGCCGAGTGCGCGCAGCATGACCTCCTTGCGGCCGGGCATGCGGGCTTCCATATCGGCGAGCATTGCCTTCATCGCATTGCGCTGCAAACCGTCCTGCGAGCCGCAGAGGTCGCAGGGAATGATCGGGAATGTCATGGCTTCGGCGAATTTGGCGAGATCGTCTTCCGCCGCATAGGCGAGCGGACGCAATACCATCAGATCGCCTTCGTCGTTCAGGAGCTTGGCCGGCATGGTGGCAAGCTTGCCGCCATGAAACAGGTTCATGAAGAAGGTTTCGAGAATGTCTTCACGGTGATGGCCGAGCACCAGCGCATCGCAGCCTTCTTCGCGGGCGACGCGATAGAGATGGCCGCGCCTCAGCCTTGAGCAAAGCGAGCAATAGGTCGAGCCGGGGGCGAGCTTGTCGGTGACGATCGAATAGGTATCCTGATATTCGATCCGGTAGCGCACACCGATCTTTTCCAGATAGTCCGGCAGAATATGCTTTGGATAATTCGGCTGGCCCTGATCGAGATTGCAGGCAACAAGCTCGACCGGCAAGAGGCCACGCCATTTCAGATCCATCAGCACGGCAAGCAGCCCGTAGCTGTCCTTGCCGCCGGAAAGCGCTACCAGCCAGCGCTTCTGGCCTTTAAGCATGTCGAAATCAGCAATTGCCTGACGAACCTGGCGGATCAGCCGCTTGCGCAGCTTGTTGAAAGAGACGGAAGAGGGCGCATCGGCAAAGATGGCCGGTGAACTGCCGTCTTCACTCTCGCCGCTTCCATCGATTTGCGTCATCAGGTCCATGCTTCACTCCGCCGTCGCTTTTCTCATCGAGGCAAATGCCCTGTCAGAGCGTCAAGATCAAGTGCCGAATACCGACCAGCCGGTGCGCGCGGCCAGCATTTCCAGCGCATCGGCACCAAGGGCGGAATTGCCGACTTCGTTGAGGCCGGGTGACCAGACCGCAATCGAGGCCTTGCCAGGCGCAATTGCGAGAATGCCGCCGCCGACGCCCGACTTGCCTGGCAGACCGACACGATAGGCGAAATCACCCGATCCGTCATAATGGCCACAGGTCAGCATCAGCGCATTGATGCGGCGTGCCCTGCGCGGCGAGACAACCGATAGGCCGGTGATCGGATTGGTGCCGCGATTGGCGAGGAATAGCCCGGCATGGGAGAGCTGAACGCAGTTCATCGCCAGTGCGCATTGATGAAAATAGACGCCGAGGGTCAGCTCGGTCGGGTGGACGAGATTGCCGAAGGAACGCATGAAGTCGCCGAGCGCGAAATTGCGAAAGCCGGTATGCTGCTCCGAGCGGGCCACTTTCTCATCGATGACGATGGTTTCGTCATCGGCCAGGAACCGCATGAAATGCAGGAATTCGCCAATGGCTTCGCGCGGCTTGTGACCGGCAAGCACAATGTCGGTGACAACGATGGCGCCGGCATTGATGAAGGGATTGCGCGGAATGCCGTGTTCATGTTCCAGCTGGACAATCGAATTGAAGGCCGAGCCCGAAGGTTCGCGTCCAACCCGTTTCCAGATCGCTTCGCCAGTCTTGCCGAGAGCCAGCGTCAGCATGAAGACCTTGGAAATACTCTGGATCGAGAAGGAGATATCTGCATCGCCGGCGCGATAGGTGGTTCCGTCAACCGTGGTGATGGCGATCCCGAGCTGCATCGGGTCGACCTTGGCGAGTTCTGGAATGTAGTTGGCGACCGCACCTTCACCGAGGCGTGGCGACAATTCGCCAACGATATCATCGACCAGATGTTGAAGATCCATGCGATGCTCCCGGGGTTCGCGTCCGGCCGATCATTGCGCAGGAGCGCAGAGCTGGAAACTGAAAAAGCCGCCCGGAGGGGCGGCTTTCCACAAATCGGTTGCTGAAGAAATCAGCGCGAATAGAATTCGACGACCAGATTCGGTTCCATGATGACCGCGTAGGGGATGTCGGCAAGAGCCGGAACCCGTACGAAGGTCGCAACCATCTTGTTGTGGTCAACTTCAACGTAATCCGGAACATCGCGTTCTGCGAGCTGGGTGGCTTCAAGAACGGAAGCAAGCTGCTTGGAGCGCTCACGGATTTCGATAACGTCGCCCGGCTTGCAGCGGTAGGAACCGATGTTGACGCGGGTACCGTTGACGGTAACGTGGCCGTGGTTGACGAACTGACGGGCTGCAAAGACCGTCGGCACGAACTTGGCGCGGTAAACGATGGCGTCGAGGCGGCTTTCCAGCAGGCCGACCAGGTTTTCACCGGTGTCACCCTTGCGGCGGTTGGCTTCAACGAAGATTGCGTGGAACTGCTTTTCACGCAGCTCGCCGTAATAGCCCTTCAGCTTCTGCTTGGCGCGCAGCTGCACACCGAAGTCCGACAGCTTGCCCTTGCGGCGCTGGCCATGCTGGCCGGGGCCATATTCGCGGCGGTTCACCGGGGACTTCGGACGGCCCCAGATGTTTTCGCCCATACGGCGGTCAATTTTATGCTTGGACGATTCGCGCTTGCTCATCGTATTTCCTTATCAAAAGTGTTCAGCCGGCCCGTATCGAACCGGCATGGAAGGAAACACGCCCTCCTCTGGCCTGTCCTTTCGGAATAGGCCTGACAGGTTTTCACGGATCGAAAGCGCCCGGAAAACCACGGGACATGTCAGTTAAGACGCCAGCTACAGCCAGCGTTCGGGCGGACATAGTCGGGATCGGCCGAATTGTCAACTCGCCCGGGGCGACAGACGGGGTTAATCCGCGATTGCGCGCCATTTCTGCCGCTTAAGCGTGGACGGACGCTGCGCCGGGAGGCATAAAGCTTCCATCAATTTCAAGCAAAGGGTTTTTCCGATGACGATCACATCCGACACACTCGATCAGCTTTCGGCGCTGATGCGCCGTGCGGCCAGAGAAGAGATCCTGCCGCGTTTCCGCAGACTTGCAACGGACGAGGTCGCCGAAAAGTCTGAGCCGAGCGATCTGGTCACCGTGGCCGATACCGGCGCTGAACGGGTGATCAAGGCGGGTGTCGCTAAGATCCTGCCCGGTGCCAGTTTCGTCGGCGAAGAAGGTGTTGCCGCCGATCCGTCACTGCTCGAAAAGCTGCAGGATGCCGAACTTGCCGTTGTCGTCGATCCGATCGACGGCACGTTCAATTTCGCCAATGGCATTTCCGCCTATGGCGTCATGATGGCGATCGTCGAAAAGGGCGAGACCGTTGCGGGCCTGATCTATGACCCGATGGGCGATGATTTCATGATGGCCGAAAAGGGGAGCGGTACCTGGCTGAAGCGCGCCGACGGTACAGCCCAGCGCATGAAGGTCGCTGACCCCGTGCCGCTTGAGCAGATGCTTGGTGCCGCATCCATCGCCTTCATGCCGGGCGATGAGCGCGCCGGCCTGCTGGCCAATCTTGCCAAGGTGCGCTTCGCCGCGAGCTATCGCTGCGCTGCCGTTGAGTATCGCGCCTTTGCCTCGGGCGGGCTGCACTTCTTCACCTATTTCAAGATCATGCCCTGGGACCACCTGGCGGGTGTTTTGATGGGGCAGGAGGCCGGTGCCTATATCGCCCGCTATGATGGTTCGCCCTATTTGCCATCGCATATCGAAGGCGGTCTGCTTGGGGCGCCGGACAGGGAAAGCTGGCAGGAACTGCGCCAGAAGGTCTTTACGCTTTAGCCCCCAGGCATGCACCCTGGCGGCCAATGCGTCGGGCGAAACTGCGGTTCAGAGACGAAAAGGCCGCGGCCATGGCGGCGGCGGCTTCAGGCTGCTGACAAAGTCATTCAGATTGCATGTTGGAGGTGGAGTAGCGCCTCCCTCCGTCGTCATCCCCGTGCTTGTCACGGGGATCCAGATTTATAAGGCATTCAATCGAGAAGTTCTTTCGCCGCGCAGACGCGCGTCGGCTGGATGCCTGTGGACCAAGCACAGGCATGACGCCCGAAGAAGAGGAGAGGTTTGCCAACAGTCTGGGCCGCCGCCGCGATGGCAGCGATTTTTTATTCTGCCGCCGGGTTATGCGGCTGGAACAGCTTGCCGCGCTCGGCGATCACCACCACCACAAGCGTGGCCAGGCCAAAGCAGAAAAAGCCGGTGATCAGCGGTGTTGTCGTGCCGTTGAAGGACAGGCCGACCAGCGACCCAAGCAGGGCGGATCCCGCCGTGCCGGTAAAGCCGAGGACTGAAGAGCCGATGCCGGCGATGTGACCGAGCGGTTCCATTGCCATGGTGTTGATGTTGGCGCCGAGCCAGCCATACTGGAACCAGCCGATCGCAAACAGCGCGTAGAACAGAACGAACGGCATGTGCCCGTCAAAGGCGAGATCGAGGACCAGCCAGAGCGCCATCGTGGCGACGAAACCGATCAAGGCTGTCTGTGACAGGCGGCGCATGCCGAATTTGCCAACCATGCGCGAATTGGCAAGCGCCGATGCGGACATGACGACGCCAATCCCGGCAAAGGCGATCGGGAACAGCGTGCCGATGCCGAACACCTCGATGTAGATCTGCTGGGCGGAGGTGATATAGCCGAACATGCAGCCCTGAATGAGGGTTGCCGCCAGAATGTAGAGCGCTGCGGTGCGGTTTGACAGAACCATGATGAAACCGCGCGCCACCGAGGCAACACTGAATTCACGCACATCTCTCGGATTGAGCGTCTCGGGCAGCCGGATCAGAACCCACAGGAACATCGCCGCCGAAAAAAGCGCCAGAAACAGAAAGATGAGATGCCATTCGCCGACGAACAGGATCGACTGGCCGATGGTCGGCGCCAGGATCGGAATGATCATGAAGACCATCATCACCAGCGACATGACCTCGGCCATCTTGCGGCCGCCATAGAGGTCACGGACGATGGAGATGGAGATGACGCGGGTGGAGGCGGAGCCGACGCCCTGAATAAAGCGGATCACCAGCATCATCGTGAAGCTCGGCACAATCGCCGCCGTTAGTGATCCGGCCAGATAGATAATAATGCCGGCCAGAAGCGGCAGCTTGCGGCCGAAACGGTCGGAAAGCGGACCGAAAAACAGCTGGGCGAAGCCCATGCCAAGCACATAGGCGGTAACGATGAACTGCCGGCTGTTTTCATCCTCAACGCCGAGCGAGGCGCCGATCTGCTGAAGGCCGGGCAGCATGATGTCGATGGCGAGCGCGTTGAGCGCCATCAGGAATGCCATCATCACCACGACCTCCCATTTGGACATGGTTGGCCTTGCAGCGGCGGCTGTGTTTTCAGTCATGGCTCATTCCTGGAGAAGGCACGCAATCGCGCCTCCGGGGTGAAGGGGGACCGGTAAATGGGGCAGTGCCGCGCATCCGGTGCCTCTTCATAGCATATTATATCCGCTGAAAAAGCTACCGGCCGTTGTGATAGCGGCCGGTAGCGGGTTGTTTTATATCTCTGAAGCCTCGCCATCGGCAGCGGAATTGACGGAGTTCAACTATCGCCGCCAGCCGGCCGGAACCGGTCTCAGACCGGCTGGTTATGCGGTTGGAACAGTTTGCCCTTCTCGGCGATCAGCGTCATCACCAGCGCGATCACGGCAAAGATGAAAAAGCCGGTGATCATCGGCGTGGTGGTGCCGTTGTAAGACAGGCCGATAAAGCTTCCCAGCAGTGCCGAACCCGCCGTCGAGGCAAAGCCGAGAATGGAGGAGGCAGCACCGGCGACGTGGCCGAGCGGTTCCATTGCCAGCGAGTTGAAGTTCGCCCCGATCCAGCCGAACTGGAACCATGCGGCAAGGAAGATGATGTAGAACAGGGCGAAGGGCATGGTTCCGCCGAAGATCAGATCGAGTACCAGCCAGATGCCGTTGGTGACGGCAAAGCCGATCATCGCCGCGTGGGAGAGACGGCGCATGCCGAGCTTGCCGACGATGCGGGAGTTCAGCAGCGAAGAGGTTGCCATGACCACGCCGACGCCGGCAAAGGCCAGCGGGAACAGCGTGCCAAGACCGAAGACCTCGACAAAGACCTGCTGGGCCGAGGTGACGAAACCGAAGATGCAGCCCATGATGAAAGTGGTCGCCAGCGTGTAGAACAGCGCCGTACGGTTTGACAGAACCAGATAGAAGCTGTGGCCGACAGCCTTGGGCGTCAGCGGGGTCACATCTTCCGGGTGCTGCGTTTCCGGCAGGCGAAGGGATATCCAGACAATGTTGATAAGGGCGGCTGCGCCAAGGAAGAAGAAGATCAGGTGCCATTCGCCGAAAATCATGATGACCTGGCCGAGCGAGGGGGCGATGATCGGCACGATCATGAAGACCATCATGATCAGCGACATGATTTCGGCCATGGCGCGGCCGCCATGCAGATCGCGGACAACCGAAACCGAGATGACGCGGGTTGCCGCAGCGCCCAGGCCCTGGAAGAAGCGCACGGCCAGCAGCATGCCGAAGCTTGGCGAGAAGACGCAGAGCACGGCGCCGATGAAATAGATGGCAAGGCCGACAAGAAGCGGCTTCTTGCGGCCGAAGCGGTCCGAAATCGGTCCATAGGCGATCTGTGCAACGCCGAAGCCGAAAACATAGGCGGTGACGATGAACTGGCGGCTGTTTTCATCCTCGACCCCCATTGAGGCACCGATCTGCTGCAGGCCGGGCAGCATGATGTCGATGGCCAGTGCATTGAGCGCCATCAGCATGGCCATCATGGCGACCAGTTCCCATTTTCCGGGCGCCAGATGGGCAGCAGGCGAGATTCTTTGTGTCGTGTCAGTCACTGAAATATCCCAAGGCAAAACAAGGCGCTGTTTGGCACAGCGCCCTTTGTTGATCTCTTTGCAATAGATCCGGTGGCTCCCCCCAGGAACCGCATCCCGGCGCATCCATCCGATACGCCATTCAATAGTCTCGGGCGTCCGGCTGATGTCTGAGGATGCCGGGGCCGATATTTTCTTGTTGCGGCCCTTATGGCCGTCTTTTTGTGACAGGGCTTTATCAGCCATGCCGTTCCCGGAACGGAAATAACGTTCTGCCGCCAGGTTGAAAAACGAGGCGGCAGTCAGGTCATGGTCTTGCAGTTTGAGAAGGGGTCAGGTCTCAGGCAGCGCCGCTGACCGTGATGCCTTTGGATCCCATGAATTCCTGCAATTCGCCAGCCTGGAACATTTCGCGCACGATGTCGCAACCGCCGATGAATTCACCCTTCACATAGAGCTGCGGAATGGTCGGCCAGTTGGAAAAATCCTTGATACCCTGACGCAGGTCGCCATCGGCAAGCACATTGATGCCTTTATAGTCGACGCCAAGATAGTCGAGGATCTGAACGACCTGACCGGAGAAGCCGCATTGCGGGAACTGCGGCGTTCCCTTCATGAACAGCACGACGTCATTGCTGTCGACTTCGCTCTTGATGGCGTCAAGAATATCACTCATGAAAATGATCCTTTCACAGCGGGTTCAAGGCCCGCCGGCCTGAGATTTGTTAAATACTATATATGGCGCATCCGTCTTTTGGGCAAGAAGGTGCGGGCATGATGGTGGCTTTCGTCATGTTACTGCACTGCTTCGCAGCGGTGTTCACCGGTCTCCAGAGTGGCCAGCGTGCCGAGATCAAAGCGGATTTGTGTCTCGATGACAATCGAAAGCCCCGCCTTTTCTTCCTCTTCCAGAGCCTGACATTCATCCGGTTTTGCCGGCCGCATGCGCTGCCAGAAGGTGAGCATGTCGCCATCCAGCGAAAAATCGTCGGCGGGTCGGTCGAGAATCTTTTGTCCGTCGGTCAGTTGAAACACCACCAGATCCGCCTGAGGCCCGGTCGAACGTGTTGTGATGAGAAAGCCACCAGCAAGCTGGGCGAACCATAAAGGCTCATCGTCCGATCCGATCATGACGGCATTCCGGCCGTCTGCAAATCGACAGGGTGAGCCCCTTGTTTCTGGGCTGACTGGCGTGACCGAAAAGTGTTCGCCAGGCGTATCATGATTGGGTTGAACGGCGACGCGAAAGCGATCATTGGCGTGACAGATGGTTTCTGCCGAAGCCGGTTGTACGAAAAACGCCGCGAGAAGGGCAGCGGAGGCTGCGATTGGACACAGTTTCCGCTGCACCATCAGTTCACGCCGGCAGTTCACGCCGGAGCGGAGGTCTGGAGCGCAAGGGCGTGCAGCACATCGCCCATATTGCCCTGAAGCGCATCATAGACCATCTGATGCTGCTGCACGCGGGTCTTGCCGCGAAAAGCCTCGGCCACGACTTCTGCGGCGAAATG
Source organism: Martelella alba (assembly GCF_006516955.1). Taxonomy (GTDB): domain Bacteria; phylum Pseudomonadota; class Alphaproteobacteria; order Rhizobiales; family Rhizobiaceae; genus Martelella; species Martelella alba. Next base: position 667,556 of record NZ_VHLG01000001.1, on the reverse strand, counting down.
ATCGCCGTCGCCGGCAAGGTCGCGGATGGTGACCTTTGCACCGGGAATCCCCGCCTTGATCATGTCTTCAATGTCGCCAGCCGTCATCGCCATGGTTCAGTCTCCTTGTTATATCGTGCCTTTTCAGACCAGGTCGGTTTCAGGCCGGCTCAGCCTTTTCGGGCGCGTCATCCATGAAGTGAGGAAACCACGATTCATGGGCGGTCTGCAATGTCTCGATTTCAAGTGAAATCAGATCCTCGATTTCAAGCGTTTTGCCGCCAGCCGTACCGAGACGGCGGAACGGAACACCAACGCCTTCGGCCGAGGCGCAGATGAAATTGCCTAATTCGGCCGGAACGGCGATCACGTAGCGGGCCTGATCTTCTCCGAAGAGCAGTGCATGCGGCAGGCCGCGACTTTCATTGAAATTGATCTTCAACCCGGTGCCGCTTGCCATGGCCATTTCAGCAAGTGCGACTGCAAGACCGCCCGCCGAAATATCATGGCAGGCCTTAACCTGGCCATTGGCGATGATCGAGCGGACGAAATCGCCATTGCGGCGTTCGGCGTGAAGGTCAACCGCCGGCGGCGGGCCATCGAGACGGCCTAGAACGTCGCGCAGATAAGCGGACGCCCCGAGGTGATCACCATCCGTGCCGATCATGATCAGATGGTCGCCTTCCTCATAGGAGCCGATGCGGGCCATGTTGCGCCAGTCCGACAGCAGACCGACAGCTCCGATGGTCGGCGTCGGCAGGATCGCTTCACCATTGGTCTCGTTGTATAGCGAGACATTGCCCGAGACGATCGGGAAGGAAAGCGCCTCGCAGGCAGCGCCAATGCCCTGGATCGCCTTGACGAAAGTGCCCATGATTTCGGGCTTTTCCGGATTGCCGAAATTGAGGTTGTCGGTCACGGCAAGCGGTTCGGCGCCTGTCGCGGTCAGATTGCGCCAGCATTCGGCAACCGCCTGCTTGCCGCCCTCGAATGGATCAGCCTCGACATAATGCGGCGTCACATCGCAGGTGAAGGCAAGTGCCTTGGTCGGGTGGCCGTCAACGCGGACGACGCCTGCATCGCCACCGGGCAGCTGGAGTGAGTTGCCCTGGATCAGCGTGTCATATTGCTCATAGACCCAGCGGCGGCTGGAATGATTGGGGCCGCCGATCAGCTTGAGCAGCGCGGCATTATAGTCTTCCGGTACCTCGACCAGATGCGAGGGCAGGGGGCCGCGGCTATCGGGTTCGCGCCAGGGGCGGTCATATTCGGGGGCCTGATCGCCGAGATCCTTGATTGGCAGATCGGCAACCTCGTCGCCCTGATGCAGGACGCGGAAGCGCAGGTCATCGGTGGTCTTGCCGACGATGGCGAAATCCAGACCCCATTTGACGAAGATCGCCTTGGCCTCGTCTTCCTTTTCCGGCGACAGCACCATGAGCATGCGCTCCTGGCTTTCCGAAAGCATCATTTCATAGGCGGTCATGCGCTCTTCGCGCACCGGCACCTTGTCGAGATCAAGCTCAATGCCGAGATTGCCCTTGGCGCCCATTTCAACGGCTGAACATGTCAGTCCGGCAGCGCCCATATCCTGGATCGCGATCACCGCGCCGGTCTGCATCAGCTCCATGCAGGCTTCCAGCAGGCATTTTTCGGTGAAGGGGTCACCAACCTGAACGGTGGGGCGTTTTTCCTCGATCTGTTCGTCAAACTCAGCCGAAGCCATTGTGGCGCCGCCGACGCCGTCGCGCCCGGTCTTGGCCCCGAGATAGACAACCGGAAGGCCAACGCCCTTGGCTTCCGACAGGAAGATTGCATCGCTCTTGGCAAGCCCTGCGGCAAAGGCGTTGACCAGGATATTGCCGTTATAGCGGGCGTCGAATTCAACCTCGCCGCCGACAGTCGGTACGCCGAAGGAATTGCCATAGCCGCCGACACCGGCAACGACGCCGGAAACAAGACGACGGGTCTTGGGGTGGTCCGGCTCGCCAAAGCGCAGCGCGTTCATGGCGGCAACGGGGCGCGCACCCATGGTGAAGATGTCACGCAGAATACCGCCAACGCCAGTCGCGGCGCCCTGATAGGGCTCGATATAGGAGGGGTGGTTGTGGCTCTCCATCTTGAAGACGACGCAGTCACCGTCATTGATGTCGACGACACCGGCGTTTTCGCCAGGGCCCTGGATGACCCGGCGGCCGGTGGTCGGCAGGGTCCTCAGCCAGCGCTTTGATGACTTGTAGGAGCAGTGCTCGTTCCACATGGCCGAAAAAATGCCGAGCTCGGTAAAGCTTGGCTCACGGCCGATCAGTTCGAGAATGCGTTCATACTCTTCCGGCTTCAGTCCGTGGGCGGCAATGAGCTCCGGGGTTATGGCCTGGCTGTTGGAAAGGGTCATCAGGTTCCGCGGTCCCGCTTTGTTTACACTTCGTTTGTCGTTTCAATAGCCCAAGATCGCCCGGGACGCGAACGGAAATTCCCGCCCGGACGGGCCTTTAGGGCCAGCAAATGGTCTCAATCCACAGTTCTCAGCCGCGCCAGTACATTGGCATCAGGATCACCATGACAGTGAGGATTTCCAGACGGCCAAGCAGCATCATAAGTGACAGGAGATAAAGCTCGGGATCGTGGAAGCTCGAAAAATTGCCGGATGGGCCAACGATATTGCCCAGCCCCGGGCCGACATTTGAAAGCGCTGTGAGCACTGATGATGTGGCCGTGACCAGATCATAGCCCATGGCGCCCATGATCATGCTGCCGAAGGCCCATAGCAGCATATAGGCGCAGAAGAACATGGCCACGGCGCGCTGGGTTTCCGCATCGACGGTCAGCTTGCCATAGCGCACCGAATAGACCGCATTGGGATAGATCAGCCGTTTCATGCCGGTCTGCAGCATGTTGAAGATGATCAGAAAGCGATAGGACTTGATGCCGCCGGCCGTCGATCCTGAACAGCCGCCCATGAATGTGAGGAAAAGCACGACGATGATGACGAAATTGCCCCATGCCGTGTAGTCGGAAGCGGCGAAACCTGTCGTCGACACGATCGAGGCGACGCTGAAGAAGCTCTGCGTCAGCGCCTCACCGAATGGCATCTTCCCCTCAAGCGTGACGAAGATGGCGATCAGCATGGCGGCGCCTGCGAGATAGAGCAGGAACAGCATGATCTGCGGATCGCGCAGCGAATCAAGCCGGCCACGGACGACAAACAGGATCAGGATCGAGAAGGGCAGGCTGCAGATCGTCATGAAAAACGTGCCGATCCAGTCGATCGTTTGCGAATGGAAATAGCCGAATGATGCGTCATGGGTGGAAAATCCGCCCGTCGCAACAGTGGTGAAAGCGTGGTTTATCGCATCAAAATGCGACATGCCGGCAATGTCATAGGCGATCGCGCATAAAACCGTGATTCCGATATAAATGCCGAGGAAGGCGCGGGTGAAACTTGCCATGCGGGCGAAAGGCTTGTCGCCCGTATCCGATGATTCCATCTTGAAGAAGGCCATGCCGCCAATGCGGAGGAATGGCAGGATGAAAAGACCGAGCGCGACAATGCCGATGCCGCCCATCCATTGCAGCAGCGAACGCCAGATCAACAGACCCGGCGGCGTGTGATCGAGCCCCGATAACACGGTTGAGCCGGTGGTGGTGATCGCCGAAACCGATTCGAAGATCGCCTGGGCGAAGGTCAGTTCCTTATGCGCCACATAGAGCGGGATGGCTCCGACCAGTGCGAATACGCACCAGAGCAGATTAACCAGAAAAAAGCCGAGCCGCCGCGAAAACGGCGGCGGCTTGCCGCGCATGGCAACGGCGGTCACTGCACTGATGCCGCCGACCATGAAGCCGCACATGGCAAAAACCTGCCAGTCCGGGCTCGCGTAATAAAGGTCGGCCATGGCCGGCACGAACATGGCTGCAGCCAGATAAAGGCCGCATATCGCCGCAATATAAAGGGCGGATCTGAAGAGTGTGGCGTTCAAGTGGACGTTTCCCTGGCCAGTCTGGCGTGACAAACGGGCTTTGTTGCTACTCCAAGCTATGCCATAGCGGGAGGGGACGACAAACTCAATGGGAACGACGACAATGCGCAACGAGGTTATTGCCGCCAGGGACGCGCTCAGGGCGATCTTGGAACCGACGCCACTGCAGCTGAACGCCCACCTCAGCAACCATTTTGGTGCCGAGATATACCTGAAACGTGAGGACCTGACGCCGGTTCGTTCCTATAAGATTCGCGGCGCGTTTAATTTTATGCGCAAGGCGATGACGCGCGAGAGCGGAACAAAAGTTTTTGCATGTGCGTCTGCCGGGAATCACGCCCAGGGCTTTGCCTATTGCTGCCGACATTTCGGCGTGAAGGGTGTCATCTTCATGCCGGTGACGACGCCACAGCAAAAAATCGACAAAACCCGTACTTTTGGCGGCGATAATATCCGCATCGAGCTGGTCGGCGATATTTTCGATGTCTGTTATGCCGCTGCACGTCGATTCGTCACGGAACATAACGGTATCATGGTGCCGCCTTTTGATGATGCCGACATTATCGAGGGACAGGCAACGGTCGCTGCCGAGATCGAGGATTTCTGGCCGGAACAGGGCGGCAAACCCGATCTCGTCGTCATTCCTGTTGGCGGCGGCGGGCTTGCAGCCGGTATCACCGGCTATTTCTCGGAAACGATGCCAGAAGAGGATTTCCTGTTCTGCGAGCCTTCGGGCGCGCCCAGCCTCAAGCGTTCGCTGGAAGCCGGTGCCATTGTCGGGCTGGAGGAGGTTGACAACTTCGTTGATGGCGCGGCCGTCGCCCGTATCGGTGAGGCCAATTTTGCTGCGCTGAAACGGTTTTCCCCGGATCAGGTGATGCTCGTGCCTGAAAATGCGATCTGCGTCACCATGACCGAAATGCTGAATGTCGAAGGCGTGGTGCTGGAACCGGCCGGTGCTCTCGCGCTGACGGCATTGTCGCTTCTGCCTGCGGGGCAGGTGGCGGGACGGCGGATTGTGGTCGTTGTCTCCGGCGGAAATTTTGATTTCGAACGCCTGCCCGATGTGAAGGAGCGGGCGATGCGCTATGCCGGGCTCAAGAAATATCTGATTCTCCGGTTGCCGCAGCGTCCCGGTGCCTTGCGCGATTTCCTCAATCTGCTGGGGCCGGAGGATGATATTGCCCGGTTCGAATATTTGAAGAAGTCTGCTCGCAATTTCGGTTCGATCCTGATTGGCATCGAATCAACACGAGCTGAAAATTTCGCGGCCCTGTTTGACAAGATCGATGCAGCGGGGCTGCGCTATCAGGATATTACTGAAAATGAGGTGCTGGCGAATCTGATCATCTAGATGTGAGCGTCCTTTGAAACGACGCAGCGTACAAGGGATCGTGCGCTTTGTTGGACGTTGCCGGGCTGGCGCGGCTGCACGTGATCGGATATGTAAGAGATAAAAGGAGTAAAGGCATGGCATCGTTTTTCTCGAAACTCGGCTCGATGTTTTCCGGTGGCGCCAGCAGCGGCGGCAAGGAAAATGATCAGGCGGTACAGTCGATCGTCCACGAGGATTGCATTATCTTCGCCGAGCCGGTGCGCGAGGGAACGCAGTATCGGCTGAAGGGGCGGATCGAAAAGGAAGTCGGCGACGAGACGCTGGTGCGCACGTTTATTCGTGCTGACCTGTTCGCGTCGCAGGACGAGGCGATCGAATGGAGCCTGAAAAAGGGAAAGCAGATTGTCGAGCAGAATGGCCGGTCGCTGTTTTCCGATGGCGAGAAAAACCGCACGGCCTGACGGTACAATCCGGCCGACGAAGTGTGGCTGCCGAATATGTGTCCGGTCTATGGGGCACCCCTGCCAGGCCAATCTGAATGTTTGTAAGGCGAGACCGCGACTGCGGTTCTCGCCTTTTACATATGAAAGACCAGCATATAAGTCGTGAAGCTCACAATGGCCGCCAGTGACAGCCAGATTGGCAGATTCTGTTGCAGTGAAGAGTTTGCTGCAGCTGGCGGTGTATCACTGTCGGCAATGTTATGCCGTTCCAGCGCTTTCATGTTGTAGCTTCCACATTGACGGCAAACGGTACCTGTATCCTGCTGCATATTGCAGTCTGCACATTGGTAGCGTGACATCAGTTTCCTCCTCCCGATGTTCTGTCGAGAATACGGCAATGTCGGCGCTGTCACAATGTTGAATTGCTGGCAGCGCTTGCTGCACCAATAGATAAAATCGATTAAATTGACGCGAGGAAACCCCTGGAGGCCTGCTTTCAGCATAAAACCACTGAAGGCCCAGATAAAAGGCGGGGAATGAAAACCATTTTTTTTGGAAGAAAAATGGTGGGCGATGAGAGGCTCGAACTCCCGACATCCTCGGTGTAAACGAGGCGCTCTACCAACTGAGCTAATCGCCCGCCGCGTTGGTGGAGGTGAAATATGCGGAACCGAGACAAACCGCAAGAGGGTCCTTGCGCTTTTTTTCAGTTTTTTTGCACAAGTGAAGCTGTTCGCCCACTAATTGCCCGCAGCATCGGTCTTTTCGATGCCCGGTGTCTGAATGGAGAAATCAAGATTGATTGCTTCTCCCTCGCCATAGGAGAAGCCGATCATGGTTCGGATGAAGGCGGCATTTTCCTGGGAGATTGTGCCCTTGAGGTCGATATCCGCAGATGGTTTGCCGGGTGAAAGGGTGAAAGCGTCCTGATCGAGCGGTGCAATGAAGCGTCCGTTCTTGTCGAAAAGTGACATCTGGGTGATCAGCCAACGTTGCGGGCCATCGGTGTCATCAAGCGTGATTCTCGCTTGCAATTGCCAGGTCTCGCCTTTTTGGGCGGGATTATCGGTTCGGCCTGCAAGGTAGAGCGTGCCGACGCCGCTTCGACTGGCTGTGCCGTTAAGATGAAAGCGGATTTCCTGTTTGTCCGGTCGGCTGGCCTTGAAAGTGATGCCATCCTGATTGCCCGACTGGCCGAGCCAGTCTGCCGCCGGATCTTCCGGTGCGCGGCTCGACATTGATTCGGTGCGCGGTGGTTCGGCAGATTCTTTCCGCGTTGGCGCAGCGGGTGTCATCCCTGTCAACGCGGATGCGGCCTGGCCCGGTGCTGCGACGATCGCCTTGCCGAGTGCTTCAGCCGTGGCGGGCAAGAGGGGACCGTTCAGGCAGGCAGCGCCTATGCCGGCGCGGTCACAGAAGCTGAACAGCGCCCGAATCGTCGGCACGTCAAGAATGGTGCTGGCCGTGCCACTGTAGAAGCCTTCAGCGCTCAGAAATTGCTGCAGCAGCAGCACGTAGCGATTAGGGGCCGCTTCGGCCAGACTGCGCAATTGCGCCCCGGCCACGTCGGGACTGGAGGAGAGGAGGCCGGCAAGCGGCTCCCCCTGTCTCTGGGCTGCAGCGGCCTCGTCCGCAAAAGCATTGCCCGCCGTCTGGGCTGACGCTGTCATCGCATTCGACAGCAAAAGGGCAATGCCAAGCAGGGCGGATTTGCGCCACGCATTCATGGGGTGTCTTCTCCGGAAATATGTTTCATCGTGTTTTTCGCGCCCATGCTTCACGTAAAAAAGGACAGTGTGCAAGCACGGAACGTTTAACCGAGGGCCTTTGGTGTCATGTAAGCGCTAACCTACCCGTCTTTTGCGCTCTCCCGGTTTTTCTAGCTGGCATGATGCACTGAAACAAAAACTTCAAAATTCCGATAGAAGCCGCTTGACTATCCCACGTGAACCCCTTAATCAGCCGCTCACGCCACACGGTGAGCCGCTCGAAAGAACCGGTTCGAAAGTGAAAAAGGCAAAATGCGCGGGTGTAGCTCAGCTGGTTAGAGTGCCGGCCTGTCACGCCGGAGGTCGCGGGTTCGAGCCCCGTCACTCGCGCCATTTCTTTTCTATATATATGGTCTGTTTTTAAGCTGGCATGGGAAATCCCAGGCTGGCTTTTTGCTGTTTCACTGCAAGGCCTTTCGGTCAAGGCGGGCAGGGTGCCGCAGGTTCTTTGATATCGCGTGCGGAACCAGCGGTTGGGCGTGCCGAAAAAAATCAAAAAAAAGTCGTCGGAATCACATTCTTTTTGGAAAACTTAATTGGGGTGGCTTGCTTCCTGCGCGCGGCTGGGCTAACCACTCGCCAACGCCGGATCGAAAAGAAAAGGCGAACAAATGCGCGGGTGTAGCTCAGCTGGTTAGAGTGCCGGCCTGTCACGCCGGAGGTCGCGGGTTCGAGCCCCGTCACTCGCGCCATTTCATTTCCCAAACCTCCAAGTCTTCCTATTCATTCCGGTTTTTCGCCTTGCCCGCTTCGATGTGAGTCTCTCGCTTCTGAGCTCTCCGGGGACGAAACTGTCGTTTTTCATGTTTTCCACCGGCATCGCAACATGCCATGCGTCAATTCGCTGTGAAGCCGCGAAACCGACTGACCTGTCGGTAAAAAACACGCGAAGATGACTGCCGGGGTGTCCATAAAGGTGACAGGCCATTCGCGATTCGCTGTCAGGATGGCTTGCGCCGAGGCCACGGCTGCGCTAACCACTGCTCAACATCTATCAATTTTGGGTCGCCCGGTTTATCGTGGATGGGACCATCCTTGGACGTTTGTGAACCGGCAAGGGGATTGAAATGGCTGAGTTGCTCAGTTCCTATATTCCGATCGTTATTTTTATCGCCATCTGTCTGATTATTGGCCTTGCGCTGATGATTGCGCCTTTTGCGGTGGCGTTCAAAGCGCCGGATCCGGAAAAACTTTCCGCGTATGAATGCGGCTTCAACGCATTCGATGACGCCCGCATGAAGTTCGACATCCGATTCTATCTTGTGGCGATCTTGTTCATTATCTTCGATCTTGAAGTTGCCTTCCTGTTTCCGTGGGCTGTGTCCTTCGGCGATATCGGCTGGTTTGGCTTCTGGTCGATGATGATCTTTCTGCTGGTTCTGACAATCGGCTTTGTCTACGAATGGAAGAAGGGAGCGCTGGAATGGGAGTGAACCAGAACGAGACACTGGTGGCCCCTCAGCCCAAGGGCGTTATCGATCCCTCGACCGGCAAGCCGGTCGGCGCCAATGATCCCTATTTTGGCGAGATCAACAACGAGCTTGCCGACAAGGGCTTCCTCGTTACCTCCACGGATGAGCTGATCACCTGGGCGCGTACCGGCTCACTGATGTGGATGCAGTTCGGTCTTGCCTGCTGCGCGGTCGAGATGATGCAGATGTCGATGCCGCGCTATGACTGCGAGCGCTTCGGCTTTGCGCCGCGTGCCTCACCGCGACAGTCCGATGTGATGATTGTCGCCGGAACCCTCACCAACAAGATGGCGCCCGCGCTCAGGAAGGTCTACGACCAGATGCCCGAGCCGCGCTATGTGATCTCGATGGGTTCCTGCGCCAATGGCGGCGGCTATTACCATTATTCCTATTCCGTCGTGCGCGGCTGTGACCGTGTCGTGCCGGTGGATATCTATGTTCCCGGCTGTCCCCCCACGGCAGAGGCGCTGCTTTATGGCGTGCTTCTGCTGCAGAAGAAGATTCGCCGCACCGGTACAATTGAGCGGTAAGGCCGGGGAGAGAGCCGATGAGTGAAGTCTTGAACGAGCTGGCGACCCATATCCGGGAAGTCTGTGATGGCGTTACCGACGCCAAGGTGGAGTATGAGGAGCTGACGCTCTTCACCACGCCGGGTGCGATCGTTGATGTTGCCAAATTCCTGCGTGACGACGGCCAGTGCGCCTTTGTTTCGATCACGGATATTTGCGGGGTCGACTGGCCGCAGCGTGAGAAGCGCTTCGACGTTGTCTACCATCTGTTGTCGCCGACTCAGAACCTTCGTATCCGCATCAAGCTGCAGGTCGCCGAAGATGAGGTCGTGCCGTCAATCACGTCGGTGTTTCCCGGCGCTGATTGGTATGAGCGCGAAACTTGGGACATGTACGGCGTTCCCTTCAGCGGTCACCCGGATCTGCGCCGGATCCTGACGGATTACGGTTTTGAGGGGCACCCGCTGCGCAAGGACTTCCCGACGACGGGCTTTGTCGAACTGCGCTATGATGAAGAAGCCAAGCGTGTGATTTATGAGCCTGTTGAGCTGAAGCAGGAATTTCGCAGTTTCGATTTCCTCAGTCCCTGGGAGGGGCCTGAATATATCCTTCCCGGCGACGAGAAGGCCAGCGGCTGAGTGAATGAGATGCTCCCCCGCGGGAGCGACTGGGATGGAAATTCAATGAACGCGGAGCGCGTTGACCATGACTGAACATAACGTTCGCAACTTCACGATCAATTTCGGACCAGAGCACCCGTCCGCGCACGGCGTTCTGCGTTTGGTACTCGAACTTGATGGCGAAATCGTGGAACGCGTCGACCCGCATATCGGGCTTCTGCATCGCGGTACCGAGAAGCTGATCGAGACCAAGACCTATCTGCAGGCCGTTCCCTATTTCGACCGTCTCGATTATGTGGCGCCGATGAATCAGGAGCATGCTTTCGCGCTTGCCGTGGAAAAGCTGCTGGGCGTCGATATTCCGCCGCGCGGACAGCTGATTCGCGTGCTCTACTCCGAAATGGGCCGTGTTCTCAATCATCTCCTCAATGCCACGACGGCGGCGATGGATGTCGGCGCACTGACGCCGCCGCTCTGGGGGTTTGAAGAGCGCGAAAAGCTGATGGTGTTTTATGAGCGTGCCTGCGGTGCGCGCATGCATTCCGCCTATTTCCGTCCCGGCGGTGTTCATCAGGATCTGCCGCATGAGTTGGTCGAGGATATCGGCAAATGGTGTGAGCAGTTTCCGCCCAGGCTCAACGATATTGAGGCGCTGCTGGCCGAAAACCGTATTTTCAAGCAGCGTAATGTCGATATTGGCGTGATCTCGGCCGAAGATGCCTTTAGCTGGGGCTTTTCCGGCGTCATGGTGCGCGGTTCCGGTGCGGCCTGGGATCTGCGTCGTGCACAGCCTTACGAGTGCTATTCGGATCTTGATTTCGATGTCATCGTTGGCAAACACGGTGATTGCTATGATCGCTGGGTCGTGCGGATTGAAGAGATGCGTCAGTCCGTCAAGATCATGCAGCAATGCGTTGATCGCCTTCTTGGCGCTGAAAAGTCCGGTCCGTTCTCGTCGATGGACGGCAAGATTGTGCCGCCGAAGCGCGGCCAGATGAAGCGTTCGATGGAAGCGCTGATCCACCACTTCAAGCTTTACACTGAAGGGTACCACGTGCCGGAAGGCGAGGTTTATGCCGCCGTTGAGGCGCCCAAGGGCGAATTCGGCGTCTATCTCGTTTCCGACGGGTCCAACAAACCCTATCGCTGCAAGATCCGCGCGCCGGGTTTCGCCCATCTGTCCGCCATGGATTTCCTGTCCAAGGGACATCTGCTTGCCGACGTGACTGCCATTATCGGCACGCTCGACATCGTGTTCGGGGAGGTTGACCGGTAATGTGTGGTTGCGTTTCGTTTTCGATGATTGTTTCCAGCTGTCGCCGTCCGGCCCGGGGCCGGATCGCATGCCTGCCGGAAGCACCAATGCCAACCTCTGAAGAGGTGTGAGAAAGCATGTCTGTTCGCCGTCTAGCCGATGAAGCCGTCCAGCCGCCGGAATTTTCCTTCAACGCGGAAAATGCTGTCTGGGCCGAGGCCACGATCAACAAATATCCTGCCGGTCGCCAGCAATCCGCTGTGATTCCGCTTTTGATGCGGGCGCAGGAGCAGGATGGATGGGTGACGCGGGCTGCGATCGAAAAGGTCGCGGAAATGCTGTCCATGGCGCAGATCCGCGTGCTTGAGATCGCCACCTTCTACACCCAGTTCCAGCTGAAGCCGGTTGGAACCAAAGCCCATGTCCAGGTTTGCGGCACGACGCCCTGCATGCTGCGTGGCGCCGGTGAGCTGATTTCGGTGTGCAAGCGCAAGATCAATGAACACGCGTTCGAACCGAATGCCGAGGGTACGCTGTCCTGGGAAGAAGTCGAATGTCAGGGTGCCTGTGCCAATGCGCCGATGGTGATGATCTTCAAGGATAGTTACGAGGATCTGACGCCGGAGCGGCTGGAAGAAATCATTGATGCCTTCGAGGCAGGCAAGGGGAGCGAGATCAAGCCCGGCCCGCAGATTGATCGCTGGTACAGCGCCCCGGAAGGCGGCTTTACAGCATTGATTGATGACGGCACGGAAGATCAGGCAGCTGACGAGGAAGTTGACGAGGATGCCGGATCGGAAGAAGCCATGGCTTCGGCTGCGGGTAGCCGTCCACCGGCAGCCGAAACTGTTCCGGAAACACCTGATGATCTGGAATTGATCGCTGGTGTCGGCCCGAAGGCTGCCTCGCTGCTCAATGGTATCGGGGTTTACACCTTCGCGCAGATCGCCGCCTGGACGCCGGCGGAAGTTGCCTGGGTTGGCGACACGTTCAAGCTCGGTGCGCGCATCACCCGCGATGAATGGGTGCGTCAGGCCGGTGTTCTGGCCAAGGGCGGCCCGGATGAATATGAAAAAGTCTTCGGCAAGAAGCCGCGATAGGAGTGAAGCATGTTAAAGGATAAGGATCGCATCTTCACAAATCTCTACGGCGCCAAGGACACTTCGCTGAAGGGTGCCATGGCACGCGGATGCTGGGACAATACCAAGGCGCTTGTCGACAAGGGGCGCGACTGGATCATTCAGGAAATGAAGGATTCAGGCCTGCGCGGACGCGGCGGTGCTGGCTTCCCGACGGGTCTGAAATGGTCCTTCATGCCGAAGGGTGATGACGGGCGGCCGCATTATCTCGTCGTGAATGCCGACGAGTCCGAGCCCGGCACCTGCAAGGACCGCGAGATCCTGCGCCATGACCCGCACCATCTGGTCGAAGGCTGCCTTCTGGCCGGCGTCGCCATGGGGGCGCACACGGCCTATATCTATGTGCGCGGCGAATATATGCGTGAGCGTGAAGCGCTGCAGCGTGCCATTGATGAATGCTATGATGCCGGTCTTCTCGGCAAGAACAACAAATGCGGCTGGGATATGGACGTGATCGTCCATCACGGCGCCGGCGCTTATATTTGCGGTGAAGAGACGGCGCTTCTGGAAAGCCTTGAAGGCAAGAAGGGCCAGCCGCGCATGAAACCGCCATTCCCGGCCAATATGGGCCTTTATGGCATGCCGACAACGGTCAACAACGTCGAATCGATTTCCGTTGCGCCGACCATTCTGCGGCGCGGCGCGAGCTGGTTTTCGTCCTTCGGCCGCCCCAACAATGTCGGCACCAAGCTGTTCATGGTCTCGGGCCATGTAAACCGGCCCTGTGTCGTCGAGGAAAGCATGGGCATCACCTTCCGCGAGCTGATTGAGAAGCATGCGGGCGGTATTCGCGGCGGTTGGGATAATCTTCTGGCCGTTATTCCCGGCGGCGCGTCCTGCCCGGTGGTGAAGGCCGAGGATATGATGGACGTGCAGATGGATTTTGACGGTCTGCGCGCGGTCAAGTCCTCTTTCGGTACGGGCGGTGCGATTGTCATGGATAAGTCGACCGACATCATCAAGGCGATCGCGCGGTTGTCGGAATTCTTCAAGCATGAAAGCTGCGGCCAGTGCACGCCGTGCCGCGAAGGCACCGGCTGGATGTGGCGGGTGATGGAGCGCATGGTCACCGGCAATGCGCAAAAGCGCGAGATCGACATGCTGTTCGAGGTCACCAAGCAGGTGGAAGGGCACACGATCTGTGCTCTGGGCGATGCAGCGGCCTGGCCGGTTCAGGGCCTGATCCGCAATTTCCGTCCGGAAATCGAGGCGCGGATCGATCAGTATACCGCCAATGCCACGTCCGAAGGCGCGGTGATGGAAGCGGCTGAATAAAGATATCTGCTGCCCCGGTCGGGCGCGGGCGGTGGAAACAGGATTCGAGCCGGTGTGAAAGCTGGCAAAGCGGGAAAGATAAAATGGCTAAACTGATTGTTGACGGCAAGGAAATCGAGGTTCCCGACCACTTTACGCTGATGCAGGCAGCGGAAGCGGCCGGCGCCGAGATTCCGCGCTTCTGCTTTCACGAGCGGCTGTCGATCGCGGGCAATTGCCGCATGTGCCTCATCCAGGTGAAGGGCGGGCCGCCGAAGCCGGCAGCCTCCTGCGCCATGGGGGTGCGTGATATTCGCGGCGGGCCGGACGGATCGCTGCCGGAAATCTACACCAAGACGCCGATGGTCAAGAAGGCACGCGAAGGGGTGATGGAGTTCCTGCTCATCAACCATCCGCTGGATTGCCCGATCTGTGACCAGGGCGGCGAGTGCGATCTGCAGGACCAGGCCATGGCCTTCGGTATCGATGCATCGCGCTACCGCGAAGACAAGCGCGCGGTTGAGAACAAATATATCGGCCCGCTGGTCAAGACCGTCATGAACCGCTGCATTCACTGCACGCGCTGCGTTCGCTTCACCACCGAAGTGGCCGGTATTTCCGAGCTGGGACTGATCGGGCGCGGCGAGGATGCCGAGATTACCACCTATCTCGAACAGGCCATGACCTCGGAACTTCAGGGCAATGTTGTTGATCTCTGCCCGGTCGGCGCGCTGACCTCCAAGCCTTTTGCGTTTACCGCCCGGCCGTGGGAGCTGAACAAGACCGAATCGATCGACGTCATGGACGCGCTTGGCTCGGCGATCCGCGTCGATACGCGTGGCCGTGAAGTCATGCGTGTGCTGCCCCGCGTCAATGAGGATGTGAACGAGGAGTGGATCTCCGACAAGACCCGCTACATCTGGGATGGTCTGAAGACCCAGCGCATTGATACGCCCTATGTGCGCGTTCAGGGCCGGTTGCAGCCAGCAAGCTGGGGTGATGCCTTTGCCGCCATCAAGGCGGCGATGAATGGTGTCGATGCTGCCAAGATCGGCGCAATTGCGGGTGATCTTGCCTCGGTTGAGGAAGTCTATGCGCTGAAGCAGCTGATGGCTTCGCTCGGCTCGGTCAATACCGACTGTCGCCAGGATGGAACGGCGCTTGATCCCTCGCTCGGCCGTGCAAGCTATATCTTCAACCCGACGATTGCCGGGATTGAAGAGGCCGACGCATTGCTGATCATCGGAGCCGATCCGCGTCATGAGGCTGCCGTTCTCAATGCCCGGATCCGCAAGCACTGGCGTCGTGGCAATTTCCCGGTCGGTGTGATCGGTGAGAATGTCGATCTGCGTTATGGCTATGATTATCTCGGCGCAGGTGCTGATACGCTCGCCGCGCTCGCCGCAGGTGAATTGGCCTTCCTTGATAAGCTAAAGGAAGCAAAACGCCCGATGATCATGATTGGTCAGGGCGCGCTGATGGGACCGGACGGCATGGCGGTTCTCGCCAAGGCTGCCGAACTGGCGAAGGCGGTTGGTGCCGTTGAGACGAACTGGAACGGCTTTGCCGTTCTGCATACAGCGGCGGGTCGCGTCGGTGCTCTGGATCTCGGCTTCGTGCCGGGCGAGGGTGGTGCAACGGCGGCTCAAATGCTCGATGCGATGGATGTTCTGTTCCTGCTTGGTGCGGATGAGATGGATTTCTCAACCAAGAAAGCTGGCTTCACCGTCTATATCGGCAGCCATGGCGATGCCGGCGCGATGGCGGCCGATGTCATTCTGCCAGGCGCGGCATATACGGAAAAGTCAGGCACCTGGGTCAATACCGAGGGCCGGGTGCAGATGAACAGCCGTGCTGGCTTTGCGCCGGGCGATGCGCGTGAAGACTGGGCGATCCTCAGGGCGCTTTCTGCCATCCTCGGCAAGACGCTGCCCTTTGATTCGCTGGACCAGCTGAGGGCAAAACTTTATGCGGACTATCCCCATATGGCCGCACTTGATACGATTGCGGAAGGGGATGCCGGAGATATCGATGCTGTTGCGGCCAAAGGTGGTTCGCTGGGGCAGGGGGCGTTTTTCTCGCCGGTGAAGGATTTCTACCTCACCAACCCGATTGCCCGGGCGTCAAAGGTCATGGCCGAGTGCTCGGCTCTGGCCCGCAACAATTTCAAGGCTGCGGCGGAGTAAGGACTGAACAATGGGATCTTTTCTTTCGACCTATCTCTGGCCCGCGCTGATCATGATCGGCGAATCGCTGCTGCTGCTCGTGATCCTGCTTGTCGGCATCGCCTTCCTGCTTCTGGCTGACCGGAAGATCTGGGCGGCGGTGCAAATGCGCCGCGGCCCGAATGTCGTCGGTCCGTTCGGCCTGTGGCAGTCCTTCGCCGACCTGTTGAAATTCGTGTTCAAGGAACCGATCATTCCGGCCAGTGCCGACAAGGTCGTCTTCCTTCTGGCGCCGCTTGTGTCCGTTACGCTGGCGTTGGCCACCTGGGCTGTTGTGCCGGTGGCCGATGGCTGGGCGGTTGCCAACATCAATCTCGGCATCCTTTATATCTTCGCCATTTCCTCGCTTGAGGTTTACGGCGTGATCATGGGCGGCTGGGCATCCAACTCCAAATATGCCTTCCTTGGCGCGCTGCGTTCGGCAGCCCAGATGGTGTCCTACGAAGTCTCGATCGGTCTGGTGATCATCACCGTGCTGCTGACGGTCGGTTCGCTGAACCTGACGGATATCGTCTATGCCCAGAAGGATGGTCTTGGCACGATGCTGGGCCTGCCCAATTCGTTCCTCGACTGGAACTGGCTGGCGCTGTTCCCGATGTTCATCGTCTTCTTCATCTCGGCGCTGGCTGAAACCAACCGTCCTCCCTTCGATCTGCCGGAAGCGGAATCGGAACTGGTGGCCGGCTACATGGTCGAATATGGCTCGACCCCGTACATGATGTTCATGCTTGGTGAATATGCTGCCATCACGCTGATGTGCGGCATGACGACGACGTTGTTCCTCGGTGGCTGGCTGCCGATCGTCGATATCGCCGTGCTGAACTGGATCCCGGGCGTGATCTGGTTCGTGCTGAAGCTTTGCCTGGTCTTCTTCATGTTCGGCATGGTGAAGGCATTCGTGCCGCGCTACCGCTATGACCAGCTGATGCGTCTCGGCTGGAAGGTGTTCCTGCCGCTGTCGCTGGCAATGGTCGTGATCGTGGCCTTCGTGGTCAAGCTGACGGGATGGGCATGATGATGGCGGATGAGAAGCGCCATATGGGAGATTTTTAAATGAGTTCTGTAACTCAGGCTTTCAACGCGCTGTTTTTGAAGGAATTCGTTTCGGCTTTCTTCCTGACGATGCGGTATTTTTTCAGTCCGAAGTCGACGGTGAACTATCCCTTTGAAAAGGGACCTGTGAGCCCGCGCTTCCGTGGCGAACATGCGCTGCGCCGTTATCCGAACGGTGAGGAGCGCTGCATTGCCTGCAAGCTGTGCGAGGCGATCTGTCCTGCTCAGGCGATCACCATTGAAGCCGGTCCGCGCCGCAATGACGGTACCCGCCGCACGGTGCGTTACGACATCGACATGGTGAAGTGCATCTATTGTGGTTTCTGCCAGGAAGCATGCCCGGTTGAGGCGATCGTCGAGGGGCCGAATTTTGAGTTCGCCACCGAGACGCGCGAAGAACTTTACTATGACAAGCAGCGGCTTTTGAACAATGGCGATCGCTGGGAGCGGGAAATTGCCCGCAACATTGCGATGGACGCGCCTTACCGCTGAGGCAAATGACAAGCCGGGCGGTGGCAATGAAGCACCGGCCGGAAACTGAGATCGAGGGAGGAGGGTTCGCCCGTGCGGACTTTCCGGGAATACTCACGAAGAAAAGGCACCACCATGGGTCTCCAGGCTCTTTTTTTCTATATCTTCGCGTTTATCGCGGTGGCTTCGGCGCTGATGGTGATCGTGGCGAAAAACCCCGTTCATTCGGTGTTGTTTCTGATCACGGTGTTCGTCAATGCTGCGGCACTGTTCATCATTGCCGGTGCGGAATATCTCGGCCTGCTGCTGCTGGTCGTCTATGTCGGCGCTGTGGCGGTGCTGTTCCTCTTCGTCGTGATGATGCTGGATATCGACTTTTCCGAGCTTAGGTCAGGGCTCCTGCGCTACGCGCCGATCGGTGCGCTGATCGGTGTCGCGCTTCTGGCTGAACTGATCATTGTGGTGGGTGGCACGATGATTTCGCCGGAGCTTTCCGGCAATATTACGATGCCGATGCCGGACCTGGCCGACAAGTCCAGTGCCGCCGCACTCGGTGACATCATTTATACTCACTATGCTTACTTCTTCCAGGTTGCCGGCCTTATCCTTCTCGTTGCCATGATCGGAGCGATCGTGCTGACGCTGAAGCATCGGACCGACGTCAAGCGCCAGGACATCGCCAAGCAGGTTGCCCGCACGCGTCACAGTGCGCATGAGGCAGTCAAGGTGAAGCCCGGGCAGGGCCTCTGAGAATTTAAGAGCAGGGAAACGGGACCAAGGACAAGGCAATGGAAATCGGACTTTCCCACTACCTTACGGTTAGTGCCATTCTTTTTACCATCGGCGTTTTCGGGATCTTTCTGAACCGAAAGAACGTCATCATCATACTCATGTCCATCGAGCTCATCCTGCTGTCGGTCAACCTCAACATGATCGCTTTCTCGGCGTTTCTGCATGATATGGTCGGACAGGTATTTGCCCTTTTCATTCTGACGGTCGCGGCAGCCGAAGCGGCCATCGGTCTGGCAATTCTGGTGGTCTTCTATCGAAATCGCGGTTCGATCGCCGTCGAAGACGTCAACATGATGAAGGGCTGAACGCGCGATGATCTACAAACTCATCATTTTCCTGCCGCTTCTTGGCTTTCTGATCACCGGGCTTTTCGGTACGCGTATGGGCGCAAAGGCCTCGGAACTGGTCACCATCGCCTTCATGCTGGTCGCGGCCATCCTGTCCTGGTGGGTGTTCATTTCGGTGGGCTTCCTGACGTCTGAACCGGGCTTCGTCATCCATGTTCCGATCATGAACTGGGTCTCGTCCGGCGGCGTTCAGGCAGACTGGGGACTGAGGATCGATACGCTGACGGCAGTCATGCTGGTCGTGGTCAACACCGTATCCTGCCTCGTGCATCTTTATTCCGTCGGCTATATGCATGACGATCCGCATCGCCCGCGCTTCTTTGCCTATCTGTCGCTGTTCACCTTTGCGATGCTGTCGCTGGTGACCGCCGACAACCTGCTGCAGATGTTCTTCGGCTGGGAGGGCGTTGGTCTCGCCTCCTATCTGTTGATCGGCTTCTGGTACAAGAAGCCGTCTGCCTGCGCGGCCGCCATCAAGGCCTTCATCGTCAACCGCGTTGGTGACTTCGGTTTCCTGCTCGGCATGGCGGGTCTGTTCTTCCTTTCGCACACGATCAATTTCGATCCGATCTTCGCCGGTGCCCGCGAGCTTGCCTCTCATGGTGAGGCGGGCGGTGATCATCAGGCCGTGCTGAACTTCCTTTGGTTCCATCTTGATGTCCAGCAGGCCATTACCGTGATCTGCCTGCTTCTGTTCATGGGTGCCATGGGTAAGTCCGCGCAGTTCCTGCTGCACACATGGCTGCCGGATGCGATGGAAGGCCCGACGCCTGTTTCGGCTCTTATCCATGCCGCGACCATGGTCACGGCTGGCGTCTTCCTCGTCGCCCGCATGTCACCGCTTTATGAACTGTCGCCGGATGCGCTGACCTTCATCACGCTGATCGGCTCGATCACCGCCTTTTTCGCGGCGACGATCGGTCTGGTGCAGAATGATATCAAGCGTGTCATTGCCTATTCGACCTGTTCGCAGCTGGGCTACATGTTTGCCGCACTCGGGGCAGGGGCCTACGGTGCTGCCGTGTTCCATCTGTTCACCCATGCCTTCTTCAAGGCGCTGCTGTTCCTTGCGGCCGGCTCGGTCATTCACGCCGTCTCCGGCGATCAGGACATGCGCCGCATGGGTGGCTTGAGAAAGCACATCCCGGTCACCTTCTGGGCGATGATCATCGGCACGCTGGCCATCACCGGCGCCGGTATTCCCGGAACCGTCATCGGCGCATCGGGCTTCTTCTCCAAGGATGCGATCATCGAATCGGCTTATGTGTCATCAAGCTCGCTGGCCAGCTTCTCCTTCTGGATGCTGGTGATTGCCGCTGCCTTCACCGCCTTTTATTCCTGGCGCCTGATCTTCATGACCTTCTTCGGCAAGGCCCGTGCCTCGGCGGATGTCATGCACCACGCCCATGAATCACCCTGGGTGATGCTGCTGCCGCTGGTGCTGCTGTCGATCGGTGCGCTGTTTGCCGGTTACTTCTTCCTGCCCTTCTTCTACGGGCATGATTACGACGCCTTCTGGAAGGGCGCCCTGTTTACCTCGCAGCACAATGAAATTCTGGAACTTCACGAAGAGGTTCCCGAATGGGTCAAGCTGAGCCCGTTTGTGGCGATGCTGGCTGGCACGGTCGTTGCGATTTACATGTACCTGCTGAAGCCGTCTTCGGCCAAGGCGCTGGCGGAAGCCTTCCCGAAGCTTTACGCCTTCCTTCTCAACAAGTGGTATTTCGACGAATTGTATGACTTCCTCTTCGTTCGCGCGGCCAAGCGGCTTGGCAACTTCTTCTGGAAGAAGGGCGATATCGGCGTCATCGACCGCTTCGGTCCTGATGGTATTGCCGCCGGGGTTAGCGGCGTCACAAAACGCGTCGTGAAACTGCAGTCCGGCTATGTCTATCACTACGCGTTTGCGATGCTGATCGGCGTTGCCGCACTTGTAACCTGGATGATGCTCGGAGGAGCGCAGTAATGAGCGATTGGCCAATTCTTTCCACGGTCACCTTCCTGCCGCTGGTTGGTGTAGCGCTGATCCTGTTCACGCGCGATGACAACGAGGCAGGCTTGCGAAACATTCGCAATGTTGCGCTTCTGACGACGCTGTTCACCTTCGTCGTTTCGGTGATCATCTGGATCAAGTTCGATTCTTCGAACCCGAACTTCCAGATGATCGAGGATCACCCCTGGCTCGGCACGGGGATCGGCTATCATATGGGCATTGACGGGATTTCGATCCTGTTCATCATGCTCACGACGATCTTGATGCCGTTCTGTATCCTGGCATCCTGGGAAGCGATCAATGAGCGCGTGAAGGCCTATATGATTGCCTTCCTGGTGCTGGAAACGCTGATTATCGGCGTATTCGTCTCGCTCGATATCGTGATGTTCTATGTCTTCTTCGAAGCCGGTCTGATCCCGATGTATCTGGTGATCGGTATCTGGGGGCATGAACGCCGCGTCTATGCGTCGATGAAGTTCTTCCTCTACACGCTGGCCGGTTCGGTTTTCATGCTGCTGTCGATCATGGCGATGTACTGGGTCACGGGCACGACCAGCGTGCCGGTGCTGCTGCAGTATAATTTCCCGATCAACATGGAATACTGGCTGTTCCTCGGTTTCTTCGCATCCTTCGCGGTCAAGATGCCGATGTGGCCGGTCCATACCTGGCTGCCGGATGCCCACGTGGAAGCGCCGACCGCGGCATCCGGCGTTCTGGCCGGTGTTCTGTTGAAGCTCGGCGGCTTTGGTGTTCTGCGCTATTCGATGCCGATGTTCCCGGATGCTTCCTGGGCTTTTGCGCCGATCATTTTCGCCATGTCGATCATCGCCATCATCTACGCCTCGCTCGTGGCGCTGATGCAAACGGACATGAAAAAGATGGTGGCCTATTCGTCGATTGCGCATATGGGCTTCGTCACCATGGGCATGTTCTCGGCAACGACCGAGGGTATCGAGGGCTCGATCTTCCTGATGCTGTCGCATGGTATCGTTTCGGGCGCGCTGTTCTTCTGTATCGGTGTCATATATGACCGGATGCATACGCGTGAGATTGCGGCCTATGGCGGCCTCGTGAACAACATGCCGAAATTCGCTGTGATCTTCATGATCTTCGCCATGGCGAATGTCGGTCTGCCGGGAACATCCGGCTTCGTCGGCGAATTCCTCACCGTCATCGGCGTCTTCCAGATCAACACCTGGGTCGCGGTTTTCGCGGCAACGGGCGTGGTTCTGTCGGCCGCCTATACGCTGTGGCTTTATCGCCGGGTCATTTTCGGCGCGCTGGAGAAGGAGAGCCTCAAGGCCCTTCTGGATCTGTCGACACGCGAAAAACTGGTGCTCTATCCGCTCGCGGCTCTTGTCATCTTCTTCGGCTTCTTCCCGTCGCCGATCTTCGACATGATGCGCGGATCGGTGCAGCAGATCGTGCAGCATTATGATGCTGTGCTGGAATCCACCAAGCAGATCGCGCTGCCGACATACTGATACAGGATCTTTTGGACATGACCTCGGAACTTCTCATTCAAAGTCTGAAACTGATCATGCCGGAGTTGATCCTGGCGATCGGGGCGATGGTCCTGTTGATGATCGGCGTCTTTGCCGGCCGGAAAAGTGGACCAACCATCAACGCCCTGTCTGTGGCGTTGATCATTGTGGCGGCGGGCTGGGTTATCGGCCAGACCAAGGTCATGCTTGGCGATGGGCCGGTGGAAGCTTTCAGCGGATCGCTGAGCTTTTCGGCCTTCACCTCGTTCATGAAGGTTCTGGCGCTGATCGCGACGGCGCTGGCACTCGTCATGTCGGTGGGCCATGAAGAGCCGGATTATCAGGACCGTTTCGAATATCCGGTGCTGATGCTGCTTTCCAGCGTCGGCATGATGCTGCTGATCTCGGCAAACGATCTTCTGGCCTTCTATATGGGGCTGGAGCTGATGTCGTTCCCGCTCTACATCATTGCAGCGATCAATCGCGACAGCCTCAGATCGACGGAAGCAGGGCTGAAATATTTCGTTCTCGGTTCGCTGGCCTCGGGCATGCTGCTTTACGGCATGTCGCTGATCTACGGCTTTACCGGCAATATCGGCTTTTCCGGCATCGCCAGCCAGCTTGACAATGGAGCGATGAATCTCGGCTTCATCTTCGGCATGGTTTTTGTGCTGGCGGGTATCTCGTTCAAGATTTCCGCCGTTCCGTTCCACATGTGGACGCCTGACGTCTATGAAGGTGCGCCGACGCCGGTCACGGCCTTCTTTGCCTCCGCGCCGAAGGTTGCCGCAATGGCGATCATCATCCGCATTTTGATGGAAGCCTTTGCACCGGCCTTTTTCGAATGGCGTCAGATCATCATCTTTATCTCGCTCTGCTCGATGCTGCTCGGCGCCTTTGCCGCCATTGGCCAGCGCAATATCAAGCGGATGATGGCCTATTCCTCGATCACTCATATGGGTTACGCGCTTCTCGGTCTTGCCGGTGGTTCGGAACTGGGCGTTCGCAGCGTCGTCCTTTACATGGCGATCTACATCTTCATGACACTCGGCACCTTTGCCATCATCATGGCGATGCGGCTCAAGGAAGGCGGCAATGTCGAGAATATCGATGATCTCGCCGGTCTTGCCTCGACCAAGCCAGTCATGGCGGTGGTCCTGACGACGCTGATGTTCTCGCTTGCGGGCATTCCGCCGCTGGCTGGTTTCTTCGCCAAGTATTTCGTCTTCCTGGCGGCGATGGAAGCCCAGCTCTACGTCTTCGCCATCATCGGTATTCTGGCTTCAGTCGTTGCAGCCTTTTACTATCTTCGGGTGGTCAAGGTCATGTGGTTCGATGAGCCGACGGTCGAGTTTGCCCGCGTTGCCGGTGAACTGCGCTTCGTCTACGGCCTGTCCGGTCTGTTCGCGATTGGTTATCTGGTCTTCGGTGGTTCGCTTGATGCGGCTGCTTCGGCTGCTGCTGCGGCGCTGTTCTAGATGCAGCAACATGCAATGCCAGCCTTCGAGGCCATGCGTCACGAAGCGCTGGACGAGGTGGATTCGACCAATAGCGAAGCCATGCGCCGGGCGCGGGCCGGAGACCCGGGCGGTTTGTGGATTACCGCTGCCCGTCAGACGGGCGGACGCGGACGGCGCGGACGGCAATGGATTTCGGAGCGGGGCAATCTTTATGCCTCGCTTCTTTTAATTGATCCGGCACCTTTTGAAGATATTGCTTCGCTGCCGCTTGCCGTGGCGCTTGCCGTGCGCCAGGCGGTGCTGGCCGCCGCCACGGGAATTTCCGGACCAGTTGAAATCAAGTGGCCAAATGATGTATTGATCGCCCGCAACAAGATTGCGGGCATTCTGCTGGAAGCGGAGCAGTTGCCGGATGGGCGCAATGCGATCGTCATCGGTATCGGCATCAATGTCGGTTTTGCTCCCGAAATGAGTGCCTATCCCACCGCAAGATTGCGTGATTATGCGCCTGGCGCAGATCCGGAAATGCTGTTTGCCCACCTGTTCGCCGCCATGTCGATCGAATTGACTGTCTGGAATTGCGGAAAGGGTATAAGGGAAACGGTCGAAAGCTGGCGCAGGCATGCCTGCGGCATTGGTGAGGCAATCACCGTCAATTTATTGCATGACCGCGTGTCCGGCCGCTTCGCCGGCATTGATGACAGCGGCATGCTGATGCTCGAAACACAGGAAGGTATGCGCGTCTTCGCGGCCGGCGATGTCTTCTTTGGAACCTGAATTGGAATAAATGCCTGATGGCAGACAATAACGCAGAACTGGTTTTCCTGCCGCTGGGCGGCCTGGGCGAGATCGGTATGAACCTCGCGCTTTATGGCTACGGCCCGGCGAAGGATCGCCAGTGGATCATGGTTGATTGCGGTGTGACCTTCCCCGGTCCCGACCTGCCCGGTGTCGATCTGGTGCTGCCGGATATCGAATTCGTGCGCGAAAATCGTTCCCGGCTGAAGGCCATGATCATTACGCATGCGCATGAGGATCATTTCGGCGCGATCAATGATCTCTGGCCGGGTCTCAATGTTCCGATCTATGCTTCGCCGTTTACGGCCGGGCTGCTGGAATCCAAGCGCGCTTATGAAGGGACACGCGGTGAATTGCCGGTGACGATCTTCAAGGCCGGTGACACGATCAATGCCGGACCGTTCGAAGTCGAGGCGGTCGCCGTCAACCATTCGATCCCTGAGCCGATGTCGCTGTGTATCCGAACGCCGCTGGGCGCCGTGATCCATACCGGCGACTGGAAGATTGATCTTGCGCCCTCGCTCGGGCCTATGACGGATGAAGCGCGTTTCCGTGCGCTTGGTGATGAAGGCGTGCTGGCGCTGATGTGCGACAGCACCAATGCCATGCGTGACGGTGTTTCGCCGACGGAGATGGAAGTTTCGGCAAGCCTGCGTCAGGTGATCGAAAATGCCGAGGGCCGGGTGGCGCTGACCACATTTTCCTCCAATATCGGCCGTATCCGCTCGATCGCACGTGCGGCCGAAGAGGCGGGACGCGAGGTTCTGCTGCTCGGCTCTTCGCTGAAGCGGGCTGTCGAGGTTGCGCGTGATATCGGTTTGATGGAGGGCATCAAGCCCTTCGTTGATGAGGATGAGTTCGGCTATATGCCGCGTGAGAAAGTGGTTGCGATCCTGACGGGTTCGCAGGGCGAAAGCCGCGCTGCACTTGCCAAGCTTTCCCGTGATGAGATGCGCAATATCTCGCTTGCCGCCGGTGATCTGGTGGTGTTTTCCTCGCGCGCTATTCCCGGCAATGAAAAGGCCATTCAGGATATCAAGAACGGCCTGATCGAGCAGGGCGTGCATATTCTGACCGATGCTGAAGCGCTCGTTCATGTGTCGGGCCATCCGCGCCGCAGTGAACTGAAGCAGATGTATGACTGGGTGCGGCCCGAAATTCTGGTGCCGGTGCATGGTGAGGCTGCGCATCTGAGTGCGCAGGCCGAGCTTGCTGCGCAGTGCGGCATTGCCAAGGTGCCGCGTGTGCGTAACGGAGATATGTTACGCCTCGCGCCCGGCGACCCGGAGGTGATCGACCATGTCGAGGCCGGCCGGATTTTCAAGGATGGCAAGCTGATTGCCGATTATGACACGATCGGCGTCGGTGATCGCCGCAAGCTCTCCTTTGTCGGTCATGTCGCGGTCAATCTCGTGCTGGATCAGAAATTCGAGTTTCGCGGTGACCCGGAGGTCGTGCCGATCGGCCTTCCTGCCTTCGACGATGAAGACGAGAAGATGGAAGACGTACTGTTTGATGCCGTGCTTGGTGCGGTTGAAAGCATTCCACGCTCGCGGCGCAAGGATCTTGCCATGGTCAAGGAGGCCGTGCGCCGGTCGGTCCGCGCCGCTGCCAATGAGTGCTGGGGCAAGAAGCCGGTGGTGACCGTCTTTGTGGTCAAAGTCTGATCCCCGGACGTGCAGTCGCATTCTATGTGAGATCGACAAGCCCGGCGCATCCGCGTCGGGCCCAGATTGCTGACCAGGCCATTCATTTTGCATGTTTGAGGTGGCACAGCCCCTCCCTCCGTCGTCATCCCCGTGCTTGGTCCACGGGGATCCAGCTTCAAAAGGCATCGAGTAGACAAGTCTTTTCGCCGCGCGGACGCGCGTCGGCTGGATGCCTGTGGACCAAGCACAGGCATGACGTCAGAAAAAGCGGTAAGGTTTGTCAGTAACCTGAGCCCGGCGCATCCGCGTCGGGCTTTTCCATTTGTCGGGACGATAAAGCATGATGTGACAGGGGCTTGCCGGGCTGGCATAATCCTCACCAAACCGGGAGGAGAGATGTCGCTGTTTTCGGCCTTTGCCGTCTATTTCATTATCTGGTGGGTGGTTTTATTTGCGGTTCTGCCTTTCGGCCTGAAAACCCAGGATGAGGCCGGCGAGGTGGTGCCCGGAACGGCCGAAAGTGCGCCGCATCGCTTCCGGCCGCTGCGGGTTCTTGGCTGGACCTCGGCAATCGCTTTTGTGATTTTTGTTGTTTGGTGGATGGTCACTGTCAAATTCGGCTACGACTTCGATAGATTTGCCGGTCTGTTCTGGTAGCCGATGGCTGTCATCGCCGTGTCACGGAACTGGCACATAACCTGCAGGCTGGCTTTTGCGGTCGTACAAAAAAAAACAAGGCCCTAAAGGCCTTGTTTT
Source organism: Martelella alba (assembly GCF_006516955.1). Lineage (GTDB taxonomy): Bacteria > Pseudomonadota > Alphaproteobacteria > Rhizobiales > Rhizobiaceae > Martelella > Martelella alba. The sequence goes on along the minus strand of NZ_VHLG01000001.1, from coordinate 640,772 downwards.
ACAAGTATCGCGTGATCCGTACCGTTACCGGGGCTGCGAACGAGCGCGCCTAGATCCATCCTCCCAAGACTTGACCGCGAATAAAAGGCAAGAATTTAAGCTCCCTGCCTGTTTTATGGGCTTAAACTAGCCTACGATTTAAGCCTTGTCACCCGGTTTTTTTGCAAAAATGCGACAGTCGAGAAGTTTTTTTCATTGACAAGCAGGGGGCGTGTTTCTGAAACGTTTCTTGAAACCGTGCTTTGTCAAGCGGGGCGTCAAAGGGCTTGAACGATCTGTCGATCAGCGTCGCTTCTGCTTTAATTTTGCTGTGGAAGTCGCTACAAGGAAGCCCGGATTTTACCGGTGTCAAACGATTCCCGCGTGAGGCGGGTGTCAGCCAATGAAAGCAGTATCCATGCGCCTTTCCCGTTATTTCCTGCCGATCCTGAAGGAAACGCCCAAGGAAGCCGAAATCGTCTCTCATCGCTTCATGCTCAGGGCCGGCATGATCCGCCAGCATTCCCAGGGCATTTATTCCTGGCTGCCGCTGGGCAAGCGCGTGCTGGACAAGGTCAACAACATCATCCGCGAGGAGCAGAACCGCTCCGGCGCTGTAGAGTTGTTGATGCCGACCATGCAGTCCGCCGATCTGTGGATGGAAAGCGGCCGCTATGAGGCCTATGGCAAGGAAATGCTGCGTATCGTCGACCGGCAGGAGCGCCCCATGCTCTACGGACCGACCAATGAGGAAATGATCACCGAGATCTTTCGCTCCTATGTGAAGTCCTACAAGCAGATCCCGCTCAACCTCTACCATATCCAGTGGAAGTTCCGTGACGAGATCCGCCCGCGTTTCGGCACGATGCGCTCACGCGAATTCATGATGAAGGATGCCTATTCCTTCGATCTGACGCGTGAGGGAGCCGAGCATTCCTATCGCAAGATGTTCACCGCCTATCTGCGCACCTTTGACCGGCTTGGTCTGCGTGCCATTCCGATGCGCGCTGATACAGGCCCCATCGGTGGTAATCTCAGCCATGAATTCATTATCCTGGCCGACACCGGTGAATCGGAAGTGTTCTGCCATCGCGATTTCGTCAATTTCAACATTCCGTCGGCTGATATTGATTTCGACAGCGTTGAAACGCTGCAGGGCGTGTTCGACCAGTGGACTTCGCTTTATGCTGCGACCGATGAAATGCATGATGCAGACGCTTTCAATGCGATCCCCGAAGCTGAGCGCCTGTCGGCGCGCGGTATCGAAGTTGGCCACATCTTCTATTTCGGCACGAAATATTCCGAGCCGATGGGGGCGAAGGTTCAGGGGCCTGATGGCAAGGAACATGCTGTCCATATGGGGTCATATGGTATCGGGCCGACCCGCCTTGTTCCCGCCATTGTCGAAGCATCACATGACGATGCCGGAATCATCTGGCCTCAGTCGGTCGCGCCTTTCGATGTCGTGATCATCAACATGAAGGCTGGTGACGGCGCCTGTGACGGTGTGGCCGACAGGCTTTACGAAACACTTGGAAATGCCGGCAAGGACGTGCTCCTGGATGACACTGACGAGCGGGCTGGTGGAAAATTCGCCACTGCCGATCTTATTGGCGTGCCGGTTCAGGTGGTCGTCGGGCCGCGTGGCGTTGCCAATGGTGAGGTCGAGATCAAGGACCGCAAGACCGGCGAACGTGAGACAATGACGCTTGAGGCGGCGATTGCCAAGCTGACCCAGAGCTGACAGGGAGACATACTGAATGGCCGCGACCGAGACGCAAGAGGCAATGCCTGACCTTCCGCCGACCGCGCGGCCCTTCTCCGTGTTCGAGCGCATGGTGGCCTGGCGCTATCTGCGTTCGCGCCGCAAGGAAGCGTTCATTTCGGTGATTGCAGGCTTTTCCTTCATCGGCATCATGTTGGGTGTTGCCACGCTTATCATCGTCATGGCGGTGATGAACGGGTTCCGCTCCGAGCTTGTGACCCGTATTCTCGGGATCAATGGCCATGTGGTTGTGCTGCCGGCGGGTGATCCCTTCAAGGACTATGATGCCCTGTCGAAACGGCTTGAGGCTGTGAAGGGGGTGAAGCTTGCCTTTCCGCTGGTCGAAGGGCAGGCGCTGGTTTCCGGCAGACAGGGTGCCGGTTCGGGCGCGCTGGTGCGCGGTGTCCGGCCGGAGGATCTGACCAAGCTCACCACGGTTTCCGATCACATCATTGAAGGCGATATGGTCGGTTACGCCGCCGGCAGCGGCGTTCTGATCGGCTCGCGCATGGCGGCAAGCCTCGGCCTTTATGTCGGGGACAAGATCACGCTGATCTCGCCGGAAGGCGATGTGACGCCCATGGGGGTCAATCCGCGGGTCAAGGCCTATACGATCTCCGGTATTTTCGAAATCGGCATGTCGGAATATGATGCTTCCATCGTGTTCATGCCGCTGGAGCAGGCGCAGGCCTATTTCAACGCTGGCGACACAGTGCAGAGTATCGAGGTTTTTCTGACAAATCCTGATGAGGTCGATCAGGTCATTCCCGATCTCCGCAGTGCTGCCGGAGAAGAGGTTTTGATGTCGGACTGGCGTCAGAACAACAGGACCTTCTTCACTGCGCTTGAGGTCGAGCGGAATGTGATGTTCATGATCCTGACGCTCATCGTGATCGTGGCCGCGCTCAACATCATTTCCGGTCTGATCATGCTGGTGAAGGATAAAGGGCCAGACATCGCCATTTTGCGCACCATGGGGGCGACGTCCGGGGCTATTATGCGGATCTTCTTTATGACTGGCGCGGCAATCGGTGTGGTCGGCACGTTTGCCGGTGTGATCCTTGGCGTGGTGGTCTGCCTGAATATCGAATCGATCCGCGAGTTTTTCTCCTGGATTTCCGGAACCGTGCTGTTTGATCCGCAGCTCTATTTCCTGAGCACGCTGCCGGCTGAAATGAGCTGGGGCGAAACCGTGACCGTGGTTGTCATGGCGCTGACCCTGTCCTTCATTGCGACGATCTTCCCGGCATGGCGGGCCTCGCGCCTCGATCCGGTACAGGCGCTGCGTTATGAATAACCAAAAAGAGGTAGGCGTGATGGCCAGACCGGCACTTGTCCTGAAGGGCATTCGGCAGGATTACGGGCAGGGGGAATCCCTGCTTCATGTGCTCAAGGGCGCTGATTTTACCCTGCAGCCTGGCGAAATGGTGGCGCTGGTGGCGCCGTCTGGTACAGGCAAGTCGACCTTGTTGCAGATCGCCGGGCTGTTGGAGCAGCCAACGGCGGGCGAAGTGATCATCAACGGGCGCAATGCGGCGGACCTTTCTGATGACAGCCGAACTGCGCTTCGGCGCAATGACATTGGCTTTGTTTATCAGTTTCATCATCTGCTGCCGGAATTCTCCGCACTTGAGAATATCATGCTGCCTCAGTTGATTGCCGGTCTTTCACGTAAAGACGCAAGCGAACGGGCTGAACAGATGCTCGATTATCTAAAAATCAGTCATCGCGCCGATCATCGTCCGGCGGAACTTTCAGGCGGTGAGCAGCAGCGGGTTGCTATTGCGCGTGCCGTCGCCAATGCACCGAGTCTGCTTCTTGCAGATGAGCCAACCGGGAATCTTGACCCTGGTACGGCCGGATATGTGTTCGAGGCATTGGAAGCATTGGTGCGGCAGTCGGGTCTTGCCGCCTTGATTGCGACCCACAATCTGGACCTTGCCGCGCGTATGGACCGACGCGTCACGTTACAGGATGGCACTGTCGCCGCCGCTTGAGCAGGCCAATCACCGACTGTTGACCTAATTTACTTGCATCCGAGTGTTAGTCCGTCGTCAAGACGGTCGAGGTGCTGTGCTCGCCGACGTCTGACTGTCGACAGGATGCAATCTGACCGCTTTATGCCCCCATATTTTGCAACCCTACCTTGGTGTACGGCTCTCCAGATCGGAAACAATTCCCAAGCTCAAAGCTAGAGTTTAGACGACCATAGGTGTTATTGTTCTAAATGAAGCACGGAAAAGGTGTGGTCTCTCGACGCGCAAGCTGAAATCAACCCAAAATTGTTTTTCTGGTAGTGAAGACACGTCTTATAGGAATATTTACTTACGATTAAACGGGGGGAGGCATGCTGATAGCTTGCCGGTCGATAGGTAATGTTTTTTTGTATTATTTATAGTCTAAGCTATATTTGCTTGTAATTACTCAGCATAAATAAGTTAATTTTGGGTTTATGATGTAAACATCGCCCCAAAAAAGTCACCATTTTTGCTTTAAATTGTAGAATATTGTAATATAGTTGAGGCGTCGCGGGCAACAGGACTGTGTTGAACGACGAAATTTCGCTCAAACTAGATAGGGGGTATCGAATGAGCCATAGTGAACTGGATAGCAGATCGAGAAAAATCGAGCGTTCTGATGAAGAGCGTGCCGCATGGAACCGCTACATGCGGAACTTCAGAAGGTCTTTCAAGGAACGTGGGCTGACCAGTCTTTCGACGGTCATTACGACCGATCAGGCCGATTTTATCGAGAAATACGGGCGTGAGACAGCATGCCAATCCAAGCGTGAGGCCCTGATGACCATCATTGATCGTTTTCGCGATCAGTATGAGGGGCAGGACGGGGCCAAAAAGCATGTCTGAGGTATAGACTCCTGTTTTAAGAAGCCTGCTCCGCGTGTCCGGGGCAGGTTTTTCCGTCTGGAGTGTTGGCTGATAATATATATTGGATATAAACTTGTAATATTTTGACGAAGTTTCCGCGCGTATGATGACAAAAAGATGCTGCACGGCTTCAGTGCCGACCGCCTCTCCAAGGTTGTGGGGTGATTATTCCTAGCATTGATTTCGATTGGTTGAGCGGGGTGTACTAAGCTGGTCAGAGCAGTAATGTAGCCGCCAGACGGAGGGTGTGCTGGCGTGGCGGCTTGTTCGGCTTTCTAGTTGAATACTTGACCTGTTTCATGTCAGATCCGGGTTGTAACCTTATCATATCGGCATGACTGCGGGTTGGCTAACGGTGCTGCCGTGGCGTTTTAGAGCGCATAAAGGTTTCAGCCTGGAAAGCTGCAGGGAAGGACAGTGGTGTTGTATGGGTTCGCTGGGCCGGTGAGGGAATGGCTGGCGCGCTTAGGAGGTGCATAAGAGCCTATTCAATGCCGTTGTCGACGGCGCGCCCTTTGGTGCCGTTCCGGTGGTGCGCATGAGGCGGCAGCTACTCATCCATACACCATGAACTGCCTTTTCATGTCGCAAGCTGCTCCGGGGCGGGCAGTGTGCCCAAGTGCGTGCCAGGGCGAGAGATACGGGCTTCGATGTGTTGCGTCCGTCCGCGTGCCGCCCGCCTATGTCGCGGTGACGTTTGCCGCCGTTCGAATTTTCTTAGCCTCTGTCCGGCGTGTGCTCATGTTGGGATTGAATTGATATTATGGAACAAAAACAGTTAGATAATATTTTTTCTCCCGCAAGCTGCATCCGAAACGCGGCGGCATTATCGAGAATCCTGTCATTCTCCGGGATGGAATCGCCAAAAAATATATTGACGGTAGAACATAAAGGGAACATAAATAATACATAGCCAAAACAGGAGGGTCCGATGACCGATTTACTACGTGATGTCGCCGCTTTCACTTCAATCGCCCTGCTCGTTGCGAGTGTCTCTATTGTCCTGGCATCGTTCTAAATTTGTTCTGGATTTTTCAGCGGCGTCATTGCGGGCCGTTTGTCGACTGGGCTAAATAACGAGCAAGGAATCTGGTGTGGATTGGTCGGGCGATGAATGGTGGCGGAAATGACGAGTGAGCTGGTGAGTAAATCTGAAAGACCCGGCAAGGTTCAGTTCATCCATCTTCGGACGCATTCAGCCTATTCGCTGCTAGAGGGGGCGCTGCCTCTTAAGTCTGTTCTTAAACTTGCGCTTAAGGATGAGCAGCCGGCTATTGCCATCACTGATACGAATAATCTGTTTTCTGCGCTCGAATTTTCGCAAAAGGCAATCGGTGAAGGGCTGCAGCCGATCCTTGGTTGCCAGCTTTCGATTGATATGGAGGATGGGGAGGCAGGCGAACGCAAGGCACCCCATATCGTCGCCAAGCTGCCGTCGATAGTGCTTCTGGTCAGCAATGACGCCGGCTACGCCAATTTGATGGCGCTTGTCAGCCGGGCTTATCTGACGGGATCTGGACATGAAGCCCTGTCGGTGAAAATCAGCTGGGTTGAGGAATTCTGCGAGGGGCTGATCGTTTTGACCGGTGCTTCAGGTGGTCCGGTCGATGAGGCGATAGCAGGGGGGGCTGCCGATCGGGCGGAAGAGCGCCTTTTGCGGTTGAAGCGGATTTTCGGCGATCGGCTTTATGTCGAATTACAGCGCCATGGGAATTATGATCGCGCTCATGAGCGGCATATGCTGGAACTGGCTTATCGTTATGAATTGCCGGTGGTGGCAACCAATGAGGCGTTTTTTCCAACGCGGGATGATTTCGAAGCGCATGACGCACTGATGGCGGTGGCTCATAACGCCATTGTCTCTGACGATACACGTTTCCGCCTGACGCCGGATCATTATGTGAAGAGCCAGAAGGAGATGGTGGCGCTCTTCGAAGATCTGCCCGAGGCGGTGGACAATACTGTTGAGATCGCCAGGCGCTGCAGCTTCGTTCTCGATACGCGCGGCCCGATCCTTCCGCGATTTACCGGCGCTTCCGAACATCCTGATGAGGCGGAAAAGGCCGAAGCGGCTGAATTGCGGCGACAGGCGCGTGAGGGGCTTGAGAACCGGATTGCGCATATCGGCTTGTCGAAGGGGCATAGTCACGAAGATTATCTTGAGCGACTGGAATATGAACTCGACATCATCGAGGGGATGAAGTTTCCAGGGTACTTCCTGATCGTTTCTGACTTTATCAAATGGGCAAAGGAGCACGATATTCCGGTCGGTCCGGGGCGCGGATCCGGTGCTGGCTCGCTGGTTGCCTATGCGCTGACCATTACGGATGTCGATCCGCTGCGCTTTTCACTTCTGTTCGAGCGCTTCCTCAATCCTGAGCGTGTCTCGATGCCGGACTTTGATATCGACTTCTGCCAAGAGCGTCGGGAAGAGGTTATTCATTATGTTCAGCGCAAATATGGCCGCGAGCAGGTTGCGCAGATCATCACTTTCGGTTCGCTGCAGGCGCGTGCGGCCTTGCGCGATGTCGGTCGCGTGCTGGAAATGCCTTATGGGCAGGTGGATCGTATCTGTAAATTGGTGCCGAACAATCCCGCAGCGCCCGTGCCGCTCTCCAAGGCAATTGAAGATGAACCCAAGTTGCAGGAGGCCGCTGAGGAGGAGCCAGTTGTGGCTCGTCTGCTCGCTATTGCCCAGAAGATCGAAGGGCTTTATCGACATGCTTCCACCCATGCTGCAGGTATCGTGATTGGTGATCGGCCGCTTTCCCGTCTTGTTCCGATGTATCGCGATCCGCGCTCTGACATGCCGGTCACTCAGTTTAATATGAAGTGGGTTGAGCAGGCGGGGCTGGTGAAGTTCGACTTTCTCGGCTTGAAAACGCTGACCGTTTTGAAAACGGCCGTGGATTATATCGCCAAAAGTGGGACGCGGATCGATCTTGCAACCGTTCCGCTCGACGACCGCGAAACCTATGAGATGCTTGCGCGTGGTGAAACGGTTGGTGTGTTTCAGGTTGAAAGCGCGGGTATGCGCAAGGCTCTGATCGGCATGCAGCCGGACCGGATTGAGGACCTGATCGCGCTGGTGGCACTCTATCGCCCAGGGCCAATGGAGAATATTCCTGTCTATAATGCGCGTAAGCATGGTGAGGAAGAGATTGAGTCCATTCACCCTCTGATCGACCACCTCCTGGCAGAAACGCAAGGCGTTATCATCTACCAGGAGCAGGTGATGCAGGTCGCGCAGGTGCTATCCGGCTATTCGCTGGGCGAAGCTGACCTTCTGCGCCGCGCGATGGGCAAGAAGATCAAGGAGCAGATGGACAAGCAGCGTGTTCGTTTTGTCGAGGGAGCGGTGGAACGCGGTGTCCAGAAGAAACGGGCTGATGAAATCTTCGACCTGCTGGCCAAATTCGCCAATTATGGCTTCAACAAATCGCACGCCGCCGCCTATGCCATTGTTTCCTATCACACGGCATTTCTGAAAGCGCATTATCCTTGTGAATTCCTTGCTGCAACCATGACATTCGATATGGCGAACAGTGAGAAGCTGAACGATTTCCGCCATGACGCCCGACGGTTGGGCATAGAGGTGGTGGCGCCATCGGTGCAAACCAGCTTTCGTCGCTTCGAGACCGGTGGTAACTGCATTTTTTATGCTCTGGCGGCCATTAAGGGGGTGGGCGATGCTGCGGTTGAGCATATCGTTGAGATGCGCGGCGACCGACCTTTTGCTTCTCTTGAGGATTTCTGCCGACGTATTGATCCGAAAATGGTCAATCGCAGGGTTCTCGAAAGTCTGATCTGTGCTGGTGCGCTCGATTGTTTTGGACAGCCGCGCGCTGCCTTGCTGGCGGGGATGGACCGGTTGCTTGGTTTCGCGCAGCGTAGCCAGGATGACAAGCGCAGCGGACAGGCCGATATCTTCGGCAATCTGGTTGCTGATGAGCAGATCATATTGCCGGAGTTCACACCGCTGCCGGATTCTGAACGTTTGATGCGGGAATTTCAGGTTCTGGGCTATTATCAGACAGCACATCCGCTTGATGCCTATAAGGACCTGTTGGCGAAAATGCGTGTTCAGAGTTTTTCGGATTTTTCGCAGTCTGTAAAAAATGGAGCTGACAGGGGGAGGCTTGCCGGTACCGTTGTCGGGCGTCAGGAGCGTAAGACCAAGACAGGCAACCGGATGGGTATCGTGGCCTTTTCCGATTCCACGGGCCAGTTCGAGGGGGTGCTCTTTTCCGAGGCGCTTTATCAGTATCGCGATCTTCTTGAGCCTGGCGTGTCTGTTGTCATAACAGTGGCCGCTGAGATGAGGCCTGAGGGTATTGGTCTGCGCATTCAGACTGTTCAATCGCTCGAGGAAGAATCTGTTCGTCAACAAAAGGCCATGCGTGTCTTTATCCGGGGGGACTCCCCGATCGCTTCATTCGCGCGTTATCTTAATGACAATGGCGATGGGCTTGTTTCTTTCGTTCTCATCCAGGCCGAAGGACGGCGTGAGATCGAGATCGAGCTACCGGGTACCTATCGTCTTTCGCCCGAGGTCGCATCGGCTATGCGCACCGTGAACGGCGTTGTCGATGTTGAGTTGGTCTAGCATTGCCTTAGCAGAGCTGCAGGCGAGATGCCTGGCTCCTTTTTCAGACTTGATGTCCGCGCGGCGGCCTTTACTAAAGGTGACTGCGCACAGACGGTGGCTGTGTGCGTCGTTTCGGCAGCAGAAGCGGATCTGGACGTTGTTGTAGCGATTCTAGGGGCTGCTTCCCTTCAGGATATCGTTTGGGATGTTTCATTCACGTAAGTTGCGCAGCAGTGGCTTGTGATGCGCTTTCCGGACTTTGTATGTGAGCATCCGGGGGCGGTCACAGTGTGAGGGCCTGTATGTCACTTCTACGGCAGGTCAGCTGTTTGCCGATCTGCCGTTTGTTTCCACTTTATTACCGAATCATGGCCAGTTTTTTGCTGTGCAGATTCGTGGTTTCACAGCATTTCGAGCGGCAAGATTTCACCATCGGTGCCAGTGTCATGACGGTGCAGGGGCGCGAAATCAGGCAAAATTCCGGAATTTGAGGTGTTTCTGACACGCGGGATGTGACGCCATAGGCCCGGAATTGTTTACCTTTTGTAAAGATTTGGCCGGTCCATGCGTGATTTTGTTGCCGATTGGCAACAGGGGGGCAGGAAGGTGCTTTGGTTGGCCGCCACAAACGCGTTTCGTGATTGCGAACATGATCCTGTCTTGTATGTTCATCTTCGGAAGCGAGGGCGGATATGCCCAATCTTCTTTCAACCAGGGGATGGGGCAGGGAACGCCTCGGCGAAAATCCCAGACCCGCTTAAAACCTTTTTTGGAGGTCATTATGAACGTTAAGAGCCTTCTTCTTGGCTCCGCTGCCGCTGTTGCAGCAGCTTCCGGCGCTTACGCTGCCGATCCGGTCGTTGTTGTAGAGCCGGTTGCTACCAACTATGTCGAAGTTTGCGACGCTTTCGGCAAGGGTTATTTCTACATTCCGGGTACTGAAACCTGCCTCGACATCGGTGGTTATGTCCGTTTCCAGGTTGATTTCGTAACCTCTCCGTCGGATCAGGCTGCCTGGGACGTCTTCACGAAGGCTCACCTGGCTGTTAGCTCGAAGACCGACACGGAACTCGGTGTTCTGACCGGCGATATCGAACTGAACGCCTATGCTTATGGCGACGGTACGTCTTCCAAGGTTGAGCTCGACCAGACCTATTTGGGCTTGGGCGGTTTCCAGGCTGGTTACTTCACCTCGTATTGGGATGAAGGTCTGATCGGTGAAATCGACCACCTGTCGGGTAACACCAAGTTCAACTCGATCCGTTATGTTTTCCTCGGCGACGGCTACGTAGCTGGCCTGTCGGTGGATGCACTGACGCCTGATATGGTTGACTACACCGGCAACAACGACATGGCCAAGCTCGGCGTTTCTGGCCGCGTTGGTTTCAAGGCTGGTGGCGTTGGCATGAAGTTGGACGGTGGTTATGACACCTACAACGAAGACGGTTCGCTCCGCCTGATGAGCGCGTTCGCTCTTGGACCGGGCAGCCTGAACCTCGGCGCTCAGTACAGCTCGGGCTTCAACGCCTATGCTAACAGCTTCAGCTGGTTCTCGGGTACTGGCTACACCAAGCCTGACAACCTCTACAGCGAATGGGCTGTTGCTGCCGGTTACGCTCTGAAAGCAACCGACAAGCTCACCATCACCCCTGCTGTACAGTGGACCACTGCCAAGGCCGACGGTATCTCGGACAAGGATTACTGGGAAGCCGGTGCTCTGTTCGACTACACCATCGTTGATGGTTTCCACGCTAAGCTGAACCTGCGTTACGCTGACCTTCCCGATCCGATCGGCGATGCTTTCGGCGGCTGGTTCCGTCTGCAGCGCGACTTCTAATCGACAGTTGTTGATTGACGGAAAAGCCCGGCTATGCCGGGCTTTTCTCGTTTTGTGCTGTCGCCAAGAAAGATTGTTGGCTCAGAACTGTTGATACATCGTGGTCCCGGACAGATGTATCACTCTGTTTTCGAACGTTTTCCCTTGTCGATGCGGAGGCGGTTCGGATCGGCGAGCCCTCCTTTTGACAGGAAATGGCGCCGTCTCGACAGTGAAGGGCTGGCTGGGAAAACTGCTCCCGTCCGAAACGGGTTCCGCGTGGAATTCCGATTGATTGAGATGGCTTTCTGCGGGGGGGGCGGGGGAAAGCTCAATCTGGAATGTTCGCCTCGGTTGGCGGGCGACAATGTGGAGAAAAATTGGTGCGGACGGCGGGGCTCGAACCCGCATAACCAAAGGTTGAGGGATTTTAAGTCCCTTGCGTCTACCAGTTTCGCCACGTCCGCAGTTTCTGCCTGCGTTTTAAACAGGCTTTCATCGCTGCGCAACAGCCATTCTCGGCGGTGGTAGCATTCCTCATTATTCTTTCGCCAGACCGTGCCTGAGCGATCTTGAACGCCACTCATTATTCACCATTTTGCCAGCGGATCTCGCACTGTGGCTGTTTGGTCACAGCATTTGGCTACGGAATTTCATAAGGTCGCCTTAGCGAAAAAGTCCATTTCCCGCCACAAAATAGGTGCAAGCGAATGGATAATGAAACTGAAGTTCAAAGACATGAGACTTGGATGGTTTACTGGACCGGAAAAGTAGTTATGTGACGTCGTTTCGCGCCGGTTAGGCGTTGTGTTCAGATTTGGTGTCCTGGAAGATTGGTAGAGTTACGGTCTTGGAGATGCGATTGAAATCAGCGGCTGTTTTGCTTGTCATTGGCGGCTTCGTTGCCATGACGGCCAGCAATGCTTTCGGTTTTGACATCAAGTCAGATGTCCCGAAGGATTCGGGCCGGTTTGATCTCTTCAAATTCGGTTTCGAAGCCTATAAGAGTGGCGACAAGACAAAGGCAATTGAAGCTTATCGCTACGCTGCCGAGAAGGGACATACTGGGTCACGCTGGGCGCTTGCCAATATGTATGCTTTTGGCGATGGCGTTCCGGAAGATGATTATGAGGCTTTCAGATATTTCGCTGAAATCGTCAATCAGGATGTAGAGCCAGGGTCTGAGGATACCGGCTATTATGTGAACGCACTGATGGCTCTGGCGAAATATTACAAGATCGGCATTCCAGGCAGTCCCGTGAAGCAGGACCTTTCGGAAGCGCGTCAGCTCTATTTTCAGGCTGCCTCTGTTTTCGGCAATGCCGAAGCGCAGTTTCAGCTCGCGCAGATGATTTTGAACGGCGAGGGCGGTGACAAAAACGTCAAGCTGGCCAAAAAGTGGCTCAATCTTGCCCGCGTGAATGGCAATATCGGCGCGATGGCGGTGTTTGGAAATCTCATCTTCAATGAGGGCCAGTCGGTGCTTGGTCTGGCTTACATGACAGCAGCAACCAATCTGTGCAAACCATCGGACTGTGCCTGGATGCGGGATTTGCAGGAGAAGTCCTTCTCGATTGTGGACGAAAAGGACCGCCGTGGTGCGATCGCACTGGCGCAGAACCTTTCGACCAGCAATCCCTGAGCAAAAGCTTTATGCGGTAAAGATGCCGGGTGGTTCAGGCGAATTCGTATTGCAGTTCGCATATGACTGGCACGTGATCTGACGGGCGCTCCCAGCTGCGTGTGTCCTTGTCGATCATGACGCTTTGCAGCCTGTCGGCGCATTCCGGCGATAGCAGCATGTGATCGATACGGATTCCGTTGTTCCTGGGCCACGCTCCTGCCTGATAGTCCCAGAAAGTATAGCGCCCGGGCGTATCCCCGCTGGCTGCGATGGCGTCGGTCAGCCCGAGTGACAGCAGACGGCGATAGGCTTGTCGTGTCTCCGGCAAAAACAGCGCGTCCTTTGCCCAGGCGGCAGGGTCGTAGCAGTCTTCGGGCGTCGGGATGACATTATAGTCACCAGCCAGGATATATGCTTCTTCAAATGCCTGCCTGCTTGCCGCATGGCGTTCGAGGCGGTCCATCCATGCCAGCTTATAGGGGTATTTCTCGGTCTCGACCGGGTTGCCATTGGGCAGGTAGAGGCAGCCGATGCGTATCGATCCGCCTTTGACGGAAAAGCTCGCTTCAATGAAGCGGGCCTGTTCGTCGGTCTCGTCGCCGGGCAGGCCCCGGATAATGTCATCAGGGCGGTTCAGCGACAGTATCGCGACGCCGTTGAACCCTTTTTGACCATGCGTTTCAACGTGATAGCCCAGTGCCTCTATCGCCTCGCGCGGGAAGGCCTCATCGACCGACTTTATCTCCTGAAGGCAGGCGATGTCGGGCTTGGCTGCTTCGAGCCAGACCAGAAGATTTTCCAGCCGCGCTTTGATGCCGTTGATGTTCCAGGTCGCTACCCTCATCGAAATTTCCTGCCTTTTGCTGTTTTTTCAGGCAATCGGGCGAACCATCTGCGTTGATCGTTCAGTTCCTGCCTTGGGCTAGGACGATCTTTGCATGCGCTAATCGCCGCGTCACCTGACTTCCTGGCGGTTCGAGTTCACACTGACTTTTGCCGCAAAAACATCGCGAAGGACAGGTGGAAACAGCGTCTTGAAAGCTTTTTTCACCATATTTCAAAGGCTTCTCTTTGAACATGTTACGCGTTTAGCCATTCGGTTTGCTGTCACTTGAGCGTTGGCGGCAAAGCGCGTTGACCTTGAGATGTCATTCGCCGCTACGGAGCGGGGCGATGCATTGCTGCTATTGTGGGCGTTCACGATCTTCCATTCACCCAAGGTTGCCTTAAAACTGTGCTGGGTTTCAAAGATTGCGTCCATTGTTTTGTGCAACTAGATTCATGAGGCGGATCTGATATGAGGGCGTAGCCGTAAGATATTGAAATATATATATTATGGTCTTGGCTGGGTTAAGTGTGTCTATTTTGTGGCATGGTTATTGCTTCTTATTGGTTGTATCCACTCAGGGGTTATACGCGGCCAGGCCGCAGGAAAAGAGAACGACATGGCAGATGAGAACGCGACAAGCGGACACCACCATATCATTTACAAGTTGAATGATGTTCCATCACCCGGGGCATCCTTTCTGGCGGCCATCCAGCATATTCTGGCCAGTATTATCGGCATTGTAACGCCAACTCTTATCATCGGCGGCGCATTGGGGCTTGGGCAGCATGTACCCTATCTGATCTCGATGTCTCTGTTCGTCTCGGGCGTGGCAACCTTTATTCAGTGCTATCGGCTTGGTCCGGTCGGTTCAGGCCTGCTGAGTGTGCAGGGAACCAGTTTCGCCTTCCTCTCGGTCATTCTGGCGGCAGGCTTCGCCGTCAAGAACCGTGGCGGCACGCCGGAGGATATTCTGGCAATGATTTTCGGACTTTGCCTTGTCGGCTGCCTTGTCGAAATCATTCTCAGCCAGTTCATCACCAAAATGGGGCGGATCGTTACACCGACGGTCACCGGGATTGTCATCACCGTGATCGGCCTCAGCCTGGTGAAGTCCGGCTTTACCGATTTTGCCGGTGGCGCCGGTGCTGGAGAGAGCTTTGGTGATCCGGTGAATATCCTGCTCGGATTGATCGTTGTTGCGGTTATTGTCGCGCTTTCATTCAACAAGCATCCCATGATTCGCATCGCTGCCATCATGCTCGGGCTTGTTGCCGGGTTCATCATTTCCGCATTTCTGGGCATGGTGGATTTTTCAAAACTGGGAACGCAGGCGGTCTTCGCTGTTCCGGTTCCGTTTAAATTCGGCATCAATTTCGATCTCGGGCTCTTCATCCCGATTGCCTTTGTCTATCTGATCACGGCCATTGAGACGACCGGCGATCTGACAGCGAATTCCGTCATTTCTGGTGAACCGACTCAAGGGGATGTCTATCTGAACCGCGTCAAGGGCGGTGTGCTGGCCGATGGTATCAATTCCGGTATCGCTGCGATTTTCTGCACCTTCCCGAACACTACCTTCAGTCAGAATAACGGTGTCATCCAGATGACCGGTGTGGCAAGCCGCCACGTCGGTTTCTATATCGCCGGCATTCTGGTTGTGCTTGGCTTCTTCCCGATCATCGGCGGTGCCTTCCTGCTGGTGCCGAAGCCTGTTCTCGGTGGCGCAACTGTTGTGCTGTTCGGATCGATCGCGGTTGCCGGCATCCGTATTCTGGCCTCGGAGCCGATTGATCACCGCAAGGTCTATATCATGGCGGTTTCGTTCGGCCTCGGCCTTGGCGTGACGCTGGTGCCGAATGCCATGCAGCACATGCCGGATATCATCCAGAAGGTTTTCGCAACGCCCATCACCCTTTCTGGTCTTTCGGCAATCATCATGTCGCTGGTCATTCCCGAGAACGCTGGCAAGGCGCTGAAGGAAAGCTGATCCAGCAGAGGCAGCCGGTGGAAATTGCCGGCTGCATTGCAAACAGAAACGCCGCAGTGGTGTCTCGCTGCGGCGTTAGTATTTGATGGCAAAGCTTTGTTTTAGAAAGCTTTGTTTTAGATTGCGAAGCTTGTGCCGCAGCCGCAGCTGGCAACTGCATTTGGGTTTTCTATCTTGAAGGATTGACCGAGCAGATTGTCGACGAAGTCAATCTCCGAGCCGGCCATATAGATGAGCGACATGCTATCGATCAGCACCATCGCATCGGCTTTCTCGATCACCAGGTCGTCCTCTTCCGGTCCTGCGACGAGATCAAACTTGTAGGAAAAGCCGGAGCAGCCACCGCCCTCGACGGATACGCGCAGGGCATGTTTGTCAGTCTCGCCGGCAATAATGGTGGCGATGCGTCTGGCTGCTGCATCGGAAAGTGTTACGGTTTGCGTGTCCATATCAGATCTCCTGAAGAGGGTCTTGCCGGCGTCTTTCGCCATTGCTGCAGGAAGGGCAGGCCAAAGAAAGCCCGTCGCACCTTTCAAAGCACTCTAAACTTAGTTAAGAACGGCGCGTTACGCCGTCAATGGGCGATTGCGTTTGCGCCATTGTCGTGCCGTTATTTTGGCTGAGAGCGAGACCTATGAGCATCGATAGCAAGGCGCTTGGATTTGGTGATGTTGCGCGCGCCGCTTATGCCTGCGATCCATGGACCGGGCGCGGCCGGCTGGTCGCGGAGGCGGGCAGTCTGACGCGATCCGATTTCCAGCGGGATCGTGACCGGATCATTCATACCACGGCCTTTCGCCGGTTGAAGCACAAGACCCAGGTGTTTATCGGCCAGGATGATGATCACTATCGTACCCGTCTGACCCATACGATCGAGGTGGCCCAGGTGGCCCGAGCCCTGGCACGCGCGCTGCGGCTGGATGAAGATCTCGCCGAGGGTGTGGCACTGGTGCATGATTTCGGCCACACGCCCTTTGGTCATACCGGTGAGGATGCGCTGCATGAGAAGATGGCGCCCTTCGGTGGCTTCGATCACAATGCCCAGTCGCTGCGGATTGTGACCAAGCTGGAACATCGCTATGCCGAATTTGACGGTATCAATCTGACCTGGGAAACCCTTGAGGGTCTGGTGAAGCATAATGGTCCGTTGATGGATGCTAAGGGCCAAGGTATCAAGGGCCCCGTGCCGCAGCCTATCGTGGATTACAGTACGCGGCACGACCTGTGGCTTGCAAGCCATGCCAGCCTCGAGGCCCAGGTTGCCGCCGTTTCGGATGATATCGCCTATAATACGCATGATATTGACGATGGTCTGCGCGCCGGTTTCCTGACATTTGAAATGCTGGAAGACGTGCCGTTTCTCGCAGGGCTGATGCGCGAAGTGCATGATCGTTATCCAGGGCTTGAGAAAAGCCGTTTCACCAATGAGGTCATGCGCCGGCAGATCACCCGCATGGTCGAGGATGTGATCGGTTTTTCACAGGAGCAGCTTCGCAAGGTCGTTCCGAAAAGTGCTGATGACGTGCGCCATGCCGGTGAGACGATTGCTTTCTTTTCCCCCGACATGATGGCCGTGGACAGGCAGATCAAAGCCATGCTGTTCTCCCGGATCTACCGGCATCCCGATATCATGGCGATCCGCCGCGCTGCAGCGGAGATCGTTGCAGATCTGTTTGATGCCTATATGGCCGATCCGGCTTTGATGGGCAATCATCACTGGAGCGAGGGGCTTCAGGACCTGTCCAAGCTTCAGCTTGCGCGCCATGTTTCGGACTATCTGGCCGGAATGACAGACACTTATGCGATCCGCACGCATCAGCGCTTGTTTGACCACACCCCCGAATTGCGCTAGGAGCGCCCAAAACAAGGGGCGTTTCGTGCTGAATCTGGCGCCCATGGAAGACAGCTATGAACCTCTTTACCGATTTCCAACAGAGAATTGAAACGCGGCTGAAGGCAATGCCGATGATCCGCGACCAGGCCGTTGCGCTGGATTTTTCCCGCGTTGCAGTAGAACCGCCGCGTGATCCGAGCCATGGCGACGTGTCGACCAATGCTGCGCTGGTGCTGTCCAAGCCGCTGGGGCTGAAGCCGCGTGATCTCGCCGCCGAGATTTCGGCTGTCCTGAGCGCGGATGACGATATTGCCGAAGTGACGGTTGCCGGCCCGGGCTTTATCAATATCCGCCTTTCGGTGGCCTATTGGCAGAACCTGCTCAAAACCGCGATCCGTGAGGGGGAGGATTTCGGCCGCAGCCCGCTCGGAGCGAACCGCAAGATCAATGTCGAATATGTTTCGGCCAATCCGACCGGCCCCATGCATGTCGGCCATTGCCGCGGTGCGGTCGTCGGTGATGCGCTTGCCAATCTTCTCGGCTATGCCGGCTATGATGTGACCAAGGAATATTACATCAACGACGCCGGCGCGCAGATCGATGTTCTGGCCCGCTCGGTTTACATGCGTTACCGCGAGGCACTGGGCGAGGATATCGGCACCATCCCAGCGGGACTTTACCCCGGTGACTATCTTGTGCCGGTGGGCAAGGCGCTGGCAGAGGAATTCGCCGCCAGCCTTCGGCAGATGCCGGAAGATGAGTGGATGCCGCTGGTCAAGGATCGTGCGATCGCCGCCATGATGGCGATGATCCGTGAGGATCTTGATGCGCTGAACGTGCATCACGACGTGTTCTTTTCGGAACGCACGCTGCATGCCGATGACGCGGCCGCCATTCGCGGCGCCATCAATGCGCTGACTTTCAAGGGCTTCGTCTATAAGGGAACGCTGCCGCCGCCAAAGGGGCAGGTGCCTGAGGAGTGGGAAGATCGCGAACAGACGCTGTTTCGCTCGACCGAAGTTGGCGATGATATTGATCGTCCGCTGGAGAAATCCGACGGCAGCTATACCTATTTTGCCGCTGATGTGGCCTATTTCAAGGACAAGTTCGACCGCGGTTTCCAGGAGATGATTTACGTCCTGGGTGCCGATCACGGTGGTTATGTGAAGCGGCTGGAAGCCGTTGCCAAGGCGGTTTCGGGCGATCAGTCCAAGCTGACCGTGCTGCTTTGCCAGCTGGTCAAGCTGATGCGTGACGGCGAAGAAGTGAAGATGTCGAAGCGCTCGGGCGATTTCGTGACGCTGCGCGAAGTCGTTGACGAGGTCGGGCGCGATTCCGTTCGCTTCATGATGCTCTATCGCAAGAACAGCGAGCCGCTTGACTTCGATTTTGCCAAGGTCACCGAGCAGTCAAAAGACAATCCGGTCTTCTATGTGCAATATGCCCATGCGCGCTGCATGTCGGTGTTTCGTCAGGCTCGGGAAGTGTTCGGTGATATCGATCTGTCGACAGAGGTTCTGGCAAATACAGCGGCAGAATCCATTGACGATCCGGATGAAATCCGTCTTATTGCCAAAGTCGCGGAATATCCCCGGGTGGTTGAGGCCGCAGCGCTTGCTTATGAGCCACACCGGATTGCGTTCTACCTTTATGACCTGGCGTCTCATTTCCACGCTCACTGGAATAAAGGTAAGGAAAAACCGCAATTACGATTTATTAATGACGAAGACCGACAATCCAGCATCGCAAAGCTAGGTCTTGTGGCCGCTGTGGCTGCGGTATTGAAGTCCGGTCTCGCATTGACGGGGACGGAGGCACCGCTCGAAATGCGGTAATATCGGTTCAAATCTGCCCGCCACCCGATATGTCGGGTGGATGGGCATGCGTGGTGGAAACGAATGGCAGATAAGAACAACCCAGACCGGTCGCGTGGCAATTTCGGTGATTTGTCGCCGGATGATCCCTTTGCCGAGCTGGCAAGGCTGATAGCGCCAGACGACCAGCCAGCCCGGACGGATGCTCCCTCCGGTCAGGACGACCTCGCGGATGAATTGCTGCGTGAATTCGAACGTGTCACCACGCCGGGCGTGGCTCCGGATAATGGGCAGCCGTCACAGCCTGCTCCGCCGGCATCATCGATCCCTCTGCAGCAGCCGGTCAGCCGGCCGTCTGAAACAGGGCCCGTTGAAACGGGATCCGGTTTTGACGATTACAGTGATGACATGCTAGCCGATGAGCTGGAAATGTCCATGGGCCAGTTCGATCTCCCCGAGCCTGAGGCCGAACCGGAGCCGGTATCCTTCGTTCCGGATCGCAGCCCGTTTGCTGCAGAGCCGCCGCATCAGGCAGAGCCGCGCTTCGATCAGAGGCCGCAGAGTACGTTTGAACAGGACCTTTTCGCCGAACCGGATTATGGACGAGCGACGCCGCAGGAGCCGGCCACACCGCGCCCGGCAGATCCCTTGCCAGTCGAAGAACCGGCTTTTGCCCCCCAGACGGTCCCCCAGTCTCCCTCCTATGGTGGTGCCAGCTTCGGTGAACCGGGATGGCGTGCGACGGTGGCGGCGCCTGTTGACGTGGTGCATTCCCCCACACAGGCAAGCCGTCCGCAGGAGCCGGCTGCACCCGTGTCAGAGCCAGCTCAGCCTTCACCTGCGGCACCGGCTGAGGCGCGGCGTCACGATGAACTCGACCTTGATCTGGATGAGCTTGCCAAGGAGCTTTCCGATTTCGAGCTCGATGATCTGTCGATGGCCGAAGAGCCGGCCGGGCCGGAAGACCCGATCGAGGAAGCGGCACTCAGTCGTGATGATGTTTTCGATCCTGCCGCGCTGGTTGCCCCGGAAGAGCTGCCCCAGCCCGTGACCGAGATGGACCTGCCGGACCTGCCGGAACATGATCCCGAGCATGAACGCATGGCTGCTCCGGCCTATGAATACGGTCTGGATGATGACCTTGATGATGTTCTCGGTGCTGAACATGGCCTGGCCAATCCGCTTCGTCAGCAGCCGCGTGAGCCACAGGCGCAGCCGCCGATGGCCGCCGCGGCCGCAGCAGGTGCCGCACGCGCGGGCGAGGCCATTTATGACGATGACATCGAATCGGTACTGGAAGATGACTTCCGCCGTGCGCTCAGCCAGTCCGAAGCCATGCGCCGCCAGCGGATTGGTGATACGGCGGATCATGGCGGTGACCACGACGATGAAGAGCGTGAGTTTTATTTCGGCCCCTTGCGTGGGGTGGGACAGCTGGTCCTGGCCGGCCTTGCCTTTGTCGGTGTCGTCGCGGTCGCTGTGTTCCTCGTTTATCAGTTCGTCTTCAGCGGATCGACCGGAAATGCGCCGGTCGTTATCACAGCGGACAATTCCAGCGTCAAGGAAGCGCCGGAGGATCCTGGTGGGGAAGTTGTTCCCAATCAGGATAATCCTGTCTTCAGCCGCGTGACAGGCGAGAGGGGCAGTCCGCCGACACAGGGCAATCTGATCTCTTCCGACCAGTCTCCGGTTGATCTGGACACAGCTGCCCCCAATCCGATTGCCGACCTTGCCGATGGCGTGTCGCAGGCCGATGCCAATTCCGATATGCCTGCGCCGGATGATACCGCCGCCGATGATGGCGGTGCGGGAACGGTCGATAGTTCCATGGGCGTTGCGACCCGCAAGGTGCGCACGATTGTCGTTCGCCCGGATGGAACACTTGTCGAGCGTGATGCTTCCGACGGCGTTGGTGCGGCTGATGCGGCGGCTACAGTGCAACCGGCAGCAGCACCTGATGCTGAACAGCCTGTCGAAAGCCAGCCAGCTGACGCTACCACAGCGCTTGAGCCTGCACCGGTCGAGACGGGCGAGCCGGAAGCTCAGCCGATCGATCCGAACAGTGTCGGCTTCGATCTCTATAATGTCCCGCTGCCGACGCCGCGTTCCTCAACCATTGCCGCAGCCAGCACCGCCGCTGCAACTGCACCAGCTGCGTCGCCTGTGGTTGCTCCGGCTGCTCCGGCAACCTCTTCGGCAACACCTGCCGGTTCGTTGTCACCCTATGCGGTCCAGGTCGCCTCGCTCCCCTCGGAAGCTGATGCCAAGAAGGCCTATACTGCGCTGGCTGCGAAATATCCAAGCATTTTCGGCGGGCGTTCGGTTGAGTATCAGGCTGCCGAAATTGACGGGAAGGGGACCTATTATCGGGTTCGCATTCCCGCTTCGAGCCTTGATGCGGCAATTTCACTCTGCGAGGCGCTCAAGGCCCAGGGTGGCAGCTGCCTTGTTCCACGATAGGCTGCGTTGACGAATAGAAACCCAGAAACCCCGCCTTGAGCGGGGTTTTTCATGATAAAGCTGTTGATTGTGACGAAGCGGCGCTCGTTATCTGCGGATGTCTGGCGCATGATTCGTTTCCAGGGGACGAGCAGCTAAAACGGCGAAAATACGGGCATTCGCGCGGAAAATCCGCAAACGCGATCCCGGGGGCTGGGGCTGCTGCTGTGAGATAGGGCACATGATGCAGGAACATTTCTTTCCCGAGCTTGATGATGAGGGCAATGGCCTGCCTTCAGAGGACGAGCGTCTGGTGATTGATGTCGGCGGCTTTGAAGGGCCGCTTGACCTGTTGCTGCATCTTGCCCGCGCCCAGAAGGTCGATCTGGCACGGATCTCCGTTCTGGCCCTTGCCGAGCAATATCTGCAGTTCATCGAAAAGGCGCGGCAGATCCGCCTCGAGCTTGCTGCCGATTATCTGGTCATGGCGGCATGGCTTGCCTATCTGAAGTCGCGGCTGCTCATCCCTAGGCGCGACAAGGATGATGAGCCGAGCGGCGAAGACATGGCGGCAACGCTTGCCTTTCGGCTCAAACGCCTTGAAGCCATGCGAGACGCGGCGGCAAGCCTTGTCAACCGCAACCGGCTCGGGCGTGACGTCTTCGCACGTGGGCAGCCGGAGCATATTCCCGATGATGGCGAGGCCCGTTTCGGCGCAACGCTTTACGATCTCTTGAGCGCTTACAGTGGCCTCAGGCAGCGTCAGACGGTCAGCGAGGTGACGATTGCGCGGCGAACAGTCTGGTCGCTCACCGAGGCGCGCGAATTGCTGACGGAAATGGTCGGTGATATTGCCGACTGGACGGCGCTTGATCGCTTCCTTCTGCGCTATCTGGCAAAGCCGGAAGATATGCGCACCGCCATTGCCAGCACCTTTGCCGCATCGCTTGAACTTGTGCGTGAGGGCCGGCTTGCCCTGCGTCAGGACGCGGCTTTCGCCCCGATCCTCATGCGGCGCGGCGCCGGGCGAACGGCGCCGCCGCCAGAAGACAACGGCTCTTCGGGGGACGATGAATGAGCGTGCTGCCGGATGACGAGAATGGCGAGACGGCTGATGCCGTCGCAGATGTGGAGGCCATATCCGATCCGGTTATCATGCTGGAGGCGGAGCGTATCGCCGAAGCACTGGTTTTCGCCGCGTCAGAACCTGTGAGCACAGCCTATATCGAAGAGCGGCTGCCGCATGGTGTGGCGGTCGATCAGATTATGCAAAACCTTCGTGCGCTCTATGAGAAGCGGGGCGTCAATCTGATGCGGGTGGGGGATTGCTGGGCATTTCGAACCGCTGCCGATCTGTCCTTCGTGCTTCATCGCGGGGAGACGGAGGAGCGCAAGCTTTCGCGCGCCGCACTCGAAGTGCTGGCCATCATTGCCTATCACCAGCCGGTCACCCGGGCGGAGATCGAAGAAATTCGCGGTGTTCAGACATCCAAGGGCACGCTGGATGTGTTGATGGAGGCAGGTTTTGTCCGCTTTCGCGGCCGCAGGCGCACGCCGGGACGGCCGGTGACAATGGGCACGACCAGAGCTTTTCTGGATCATTTCGGCCTTGAGGAGCTGCGCGATCTGCCGGGACTGGAAGAGCTGAAGGGATCAGGCTTGCTGTCCAGCCGAATTCCGCCGGATTTCCAGATTCCATTGCCGATTCTCGACGAGGATGGATTGAGCGAAAACGAGGATCCGCTGGTGCCAGCCGATCTGGAGGAACTCGGAATTCTCACCCCCGGTGGTGGTTCCGACGGGTGAAGCCTCGCTTTGTCTGTGGATTTTTCACACTTTTTTGAGTTTGTGAACGCGTCTTCTGCCTCAAATTAGGTCAATCCTTTGCCGGGATTGCATGCTTTCATGCCAGACCGGGTCTGGGCTGCATGCTTTATAATCGAAAGTCTGAGATGCATTCAACTTAAGGCGCTGATTATGATCTGCGCCCTTCCAGACGGCGCTGAAACCGTTTATTGAGGTCTACTGGACAAGGCGCGATTGGTATTCGAACAAGCGGACTGCACGCCTTACACCTGAGACAACACGAACTGGAGTACAGTCGAATGGGTAACATCGGAATCTGGCAGTTGCTGATTATTCTTGCGATTGTCGTTCTGCTTTTCGGACGCGGCAAGATCCCCGAACTGATGGGTGACGTTGCCAAGGGCATCAAGAGCTTCAAGAAGGGCATTTCGGACGACGAGACCGAGGATAAGAACAAGACTGTCGAGCATAAGGCCGACGAGACGAAGCAGGGCTGACCGAAGCCGTCACCTGCCTCAACTCAGGAGTTTTGAATGCTTGACATAGGTTGGCTCGAGCTGCTGGTGATCGCGATTGTGTTGATCGTCGTGGTCGGGCCCAGAGAATTGCCGCATGTGCTGCGTACGTTCGGAAAGACGATGACGCAGTTCCGGAAAGTGGCGACCGACTTCCGGTCCCAGATGGATCAGGCACTGAAGGAAGCTGACCTCGATGAGGTCGCCTCTGCCGTCAATGATGTGCGCAAACTCAACCCGGCCAACAGCATACGCGATGCTGTGAACCCGCTTCGCCAGACCGCCAATGACATCAAGGCCGATCTGAAGAAATCCACGGCGCTGGACAATCCGCCGGCTGAAAAGGCGGGTTCCGTTTCCCTGCCGAAAACGTCCTATCCGACACCGGGCAGCAAGCCGGATCTGTCGCCGGGTGATATTTTCCAGAAGACGGCTCAGAAAAAGGCGCCCGTGCCGGAACCTGCCCGTGTTTCCGCTCCTGTTGACAGCGGCCTCACGAGCATTCGCAGCGGTCACAGGCCGGCGCCACGGCCGGTAAAGTCACATGTCGTGAAGAAGTCGCATGCCCCTGCGCGGCCGCTCAAGGGTGGCACCGGGGCCAAGAAGGATGATCGATGAGCGACAATAGTGAAATCGAAGACAAGCCGCAGCCGCTCATCGAGCATCTGATCGAATTGCGCAAGCGCCTTGTCTGGTCGCTGGTTGCCTTTTTTATCGGCTTCCTGCTGTGTTTCGCCTTCGCCAAGGAATTGTTCAATCTGCTGGTGCTGCCCTATAAATGGGCGGTCATCTGGTCCGGCTTCGACCTCGACAGCGTCAAGATGATCTACACCGCGCCGCAGGAATTCCTGTTCACGCAGATCAAGATCTCGCTGTTCGGCGGCTTCCTGCTGGCTTTCCCGGTGATTGCCTTTCAGGTTTACCGCTTTGTCGCGCCAGGGCTTTACAAGAACGAGCGTTCCGCCTTTCTGCCCTTTCTGTTTGCTTCACCGATCCTGTTCATCATCGGCGGTGCGATCGTCTATTTCTGCCTCATGCCGGTGGTGATGACCTTCTTCCTGAAGATGCAGCAGGCTCCGACAAGCGGCGATGTGGCGATTGAACCGCTCTACAAGGTCTCGGAATATCTCAGTCTGATCATGACGCTGGTTCTGTCCTTCGGACTGGTGTTCCAGCTGCCGGTGGTGACGACGCTTCTCGCCCGTGTCGGGCTTGTCGACAGCAAGTGGCTGGCCAAGCAGCGCAAGTTTGCCGTCGTTATCGCCTTCATTCTGGCGGCTGTTCTGACGCCGCCGGATCCGCTGTCGCAGCTGGGTCTGGCGCTGCCGACGATCCTGCTTTACGAGGTTGCGATTTACTCCGCCCGCATGGTTGAGCGTGGCCGCGCCGAGAAGGAAGCAATGCGCGAAGAAGATGAAGTAGAGGGTGAACCGCCGCAACAGGCGTGATGCTGCGCCAAAGTGCCGGATTTCCGACATTTCGGTCCTTGCGCTTTTATCCTGAGTTAGGCAAGAAGAGGCCGCCGACCGGTAACGGATCGGCGGTCAATTTCATTTTGAGAAAGTCTGAACGATGCTCGATATCAAATGGATTCGCGAAAACCCGGAGGCGCTGGATGCCGCGCTTGCCAAGCGCGGGGCGGAGCCGCTGTCGCAGAAGGTTGTCGAACTTGATGAGAAGCGTCGTTCCGTGGTTCAGTCGCTGCAGGACATGCAGTCCCGCCGAAACGCCGCCTCGAAGGAGATCGGTGCCGCCATGGGCCGGAAGGACCTGGCGCTTGCCGAGACACTGAAGGCGGAGGTTGCCGCGCTGAAAACCAGCATGCCGGCGCTTGAGGAGGAAGAGCGGGCGGTTGACGCCGCCATCACCGAGCTTTTGTCGGGCATTCCCAATGTGCCGCTTGATGATGTGCCTGTCGGCCTTGATGAGAGCGATAATGTCGAGATCCGCCTTGTCGGCACCAAGCCGGGCTGGAACCATCCGGCCAAGGAACATTTCGAAATCGGCGAAATGCTCGGCGGCATGGATTTCGAGCGCGCGACCAAGCTTTCGGGTGCTCGGTTCACGGTGTTGTCAGGAACGTTTGCCCGGCTTGAGCGTGCGCTTGGCCAGTTCATGATGGATGTGCATACGCGCGACCATGGCTATACCGAGGTTTCCGTGCCGCTTCTGGTGCGCGACGCAGCCCTTTACGGAACCGGTCAGCTGCCGAAATTTTCGGAGGATCTTTTCCGCACCACGGATGATCGCTGGTTGATCCCGACGGCCGAAGTGCCGCTCACCAATCTGGTTGCCGGTGACATTGTCGATGCGGAAAACCTGCCGCTGCGCTTCACCTCGCTGACGCCGTGCTTCCGTTCGGAGGCCGGGTCTGCCGGACGCGATACGCGTGGCATGCTGCGCCAGCACCAGTTCTGGAAATGCGAGATGGTTTCGATCACCGATCAGGAAAGCTCGCTTGCCGAGCTGGAGCGGATGACCGATTGTGCCGAGGATATTCTCAAGCGCCTCGGCCTTCACTACCGCGTGGTCGTGCTGTCGACCGGCGATATGGGCTTTGGTGCGCGCAAGACCTATGACATTGAGGTCTGGCTGCCGGGGCAGAATACCTATCGCGAGATCTCGTCCTGCTCGGTCTGCGGCGATTTCCAGGCCCGCCGCATGAATACCCGTTATCGCGCGCGTGACGAGAAGCAGACGCGCTTCGTTCACACGCTCAACGGCTCTGGTGTGGCTGTCGGCCGCGCGCTGATTGCCGTTGTTGAAAACTACCTCAACGAAGACGGGTCGGTCACCATTCCGGATGCCCTTGTTCCATATATGGGCGGCATCACCAGGATCGAACCGGCGGCTTGAGAGGACTGAAAAGCATGCGCATACTTCTGACGAATGATGACGGCATCCTCGCGCCGGGCCTTTCCGTGCTGCAAAAAATCGCAGCCGAGCTTTCCGACGATGTCTGGACCGTGGCGCCGGAAACGGACCAGAGCGGACTTGCCCACTCGCTGACACTGTCGGAGCCTCTCAGGCTCCGGCAACTTGGCGAGAAGACCTTTGCCCTTCGTGGCACGCCGACCGATTGTGTGATCATGGCGATCCGGGAAGTTCTTCCGGGATTGCCTGATCTGGTGCTGTCGGGCGTCAATGCCGGCGCCAACATGGCCGATGACGTGACCTATTCCGGCACGATTGCCGGTGCCATCGAAGGGACGATGCAGGGCGTGCGCTCCATCGCGCTCAGCCAGACTGGCAATTATGACGCCGGGCGGTACTTTCCCTGGGAGGTGGCGGAGATCCACGGACCGGAACTGATTCGCAAGCTTTTGCGTGCGGAACTGCCCTACGGCAGCTTCCTCAACGTCAATTTCCCCTGCTGCACGCTGGATGAAGTCGGCCCGGTGGAGGTGACGAGCCAGGGCCGTTTCGAATCGGGGCTCGCGGTTGAAAAGCGTCTCGACGGTCGCGGACTGCCTTATTACTGGCTCTGTTTCCGGGAGCGGTTGCGCGATCTCAACCCCGGCAGTGACCAGGCCGCCGTGCATGAGAACCGGATCTCGGTGACGCCGCTGAAACTCGACTTGACCGATTATTCGGCGCAGGCGAAACTCGCCGCATTGCTCGACTGACGGAACCAATGAGAGGCGTGGCGTGACAGCTCGGCTTGCCGAAAGAGAAGGCTTCGCAGCCCTGGTGATGCGGCTGCGGGCCGAAGGTGTTACCAATCTCGATCTGCTGACGGCAGTGGAGGCGACGCCGCGTTCGCTGTTTTGCCCGCCCCACCTTTCTGCCTATGCCTATAGCGGCCGCACGCTGCCGCTGGAATGCGGCGCCTTCATGGAAGGCGCTGATCTCGCCATCCGCGTCATTGATGCACTCAAGGTCAAGCCAGGCCAGCGCGTGCTCGAAGTCGGAACCGGATCCGGCTATACCGCGGCGATCATCGGCCGGGTTGCCGAGCGGGTTCTGACGATCGATCGCTACAAGACGCTGGTCACAAATGCCCGGGCGCGTCTCAGCGAGCTTGGTCTTCGCAGTGTTGTCGCCCGTCAGGCGGATGGGCGCGAGGGGTTGAGCGGTGAGGGGACCTTTGACCGTATCCTCTACACGGTGGCCCTGCCGGAGATCCCGCGCCAGCGTGTCGAGCAGCTTGTTTCCAACGGCATCATTCTGGCGCCGCTGATCGAAGAGGGCGGCAAAACCGTGATGGTGCGCCTCACGCGGATCGGCAGCCGGTTCGAGCGGCAGACACTTTTTGAAGTGCCTTATTTGCCAGCAGATCGCGGTGTCGCCAAATTCCTCTGACGCCAATCGACTGTAGCGTCTGCATGATTGCGCTGTCTTTGAGCGCGTGGGAACAGTAAGCACGCGCAAGCCGAAAAATCGCCTGTCGGCCGGGCCTTTAACCGACCAGTAACTCTGTTGCGTTTTAATGGCGTTCAAGATTAGTTCTAGCGTACGGTTCGGTTCATGCGTATTTCTGGCTCGCCGGAGTTCGGCAAAGCGACTCAAGGTTTTCTTCTGGTATCTGCACTCGCCATTCTGGCGACGGGCTGCACATCGGAGACCGCCCGTTTCGGCAACGGGCCAGACGGAATGACGACGGGTTCAATCAGTTCGTCGGCAAGTCTCCAGAGTATGGTGCCGCCGGAAAATGTCGGCGGTGGCGGCTATCAGACCTATCCGGTCAATACAGCGCCTGTTGCGCAGCAGACGCTTCCCTCGACGAATAGCAATTCGGGTGCCCGCATGGCGACAGCGCCGGTTTCGGTGCAGAGTTCAAGTCTGCCGCCGCCCGCGTCGCAGCAGCAGGTGGCGCTCGCCGCACCTGCCAATCCAGCCAATACCTATTCCAGCGCCAATGCGGTTGTCGGCGCGCCGAGCACGCTTCCGTCTGCCACGGATGACGGGTCGATGCGCCGGGTGATGATGCGTGGCGGGGAAACGCTCAACCAGTTTGCAGCGCGCAACGGCGTCACGCCTCAGGAAGTTCTGATGGCGAACGGGATGACGAGCGAAAGCCAGATCCGCCCGGGTCAGGTTCTGTTGGTGCCGCAGGTCTCCGGCAATGGTGCCAAGGCCGCCGCCAACTCGACCGGGCTGGTGCCGAATGGACCGACGCCAGTGCCGACCCTGCCACAGGATCAGCGTGTCGCAGTTATCCCGACGAGCCCGAGCACGCAGAAGCGTCAGGTCAATGAGGCTGCATCCACGGCCGGTAACTCGGCCAGCAACAGTTCTGGTTCCGCACCCAAGCCTGCGGCCGGCGGCAGCTACACGGTGCAGTCCGGCGACAGCCTTTACAAGATCGCGCTCGCCAATGGCGTGTCTGTCGATGCGCTGAAACAGGCCAATGGTCTCAGCTCTTCCAATATCCGCATCGGCCAGACGCTGACCATTCCGGGGGCGGGTGCTGTACCAGCCCAACCGGTTGCCAAGGTCGAGACCGCAAGCATGACCGTGCAGACGCAAAATCCGGCTGCTGCACCGAAAACCGCAAAGACGGTCACGCCTGCACCGCAGACGGCTGAGACCGTTGCGCCCGCACCTGCGGCGCCGACCAGCACGGCTGCTGCCCAGCCCAAGCCCTATCAGCCACCGGCTTCGGCAAGTGCTGATGCCCAGGTTCAGGATGTCGCCGTGCGCTCCGATGCAGGTGACAAGGTTCCCGAGGGGACCGGTATTTCGAAATATCGCTGGCCGGTGACCGGCGCCGTCGTCGTCCGTTTCGGCCAGGTCAATGGCGACAGCATTTCCGAAGGTATCGATATTTCGGTGCCGCAGGGCACACCGATCAAGGCGGCGGAAAACGGTGTTGTTGTCTATGCTGACGATGGGCTTGCCGATTATGGCAATGCGATCCTTATCCGTCATGATGACGGGCGCGTCACGGTCTATGGCTATGCCGAAAAACTTAATGTCAAGCGCGGCGACCATGTTCAGCGCGGCCAGACCATCGCCGTTTCCGGCATGACCGGCAAGGCGGCGCAGCCGATGGTGCATTTCGAGGTGCGTGACAACACCAAGGCTGTCGATCCGATGCCCTATCTCGGCTGATTGCCAGTCTTCCAGAAACACGCAAAAGCGGCGGGCCACGGCCCGCCGTTTGTCGTTGGCGCGCCGTTCAGATTGCCTGTTTGGGTTGGAGTAGCCGCCCCACCGTCGTCATCCCCGTGCTTGTCACGGGGATCCGAATTCATAAGATATTGAATGGATGGTTTCTTTCGCCGCGTAGACGCGCGTCGGCTGGATGCCTGTGGACCACGCACAGGCATGACGTCAGAAAAAGGGGCAAAGTTTGCCAGCAGTCTGCGGCGGGCCTCGGCCCGCCGTTTGTCGTCTGTACGGCGATCAGCGCAGATGTTTATGCTGCCGGCCGGCCAGGTCCTGGATAAACTGCCAGGCAACACGGCCGGAACGGCCGCCTCGCGTGGTCGCCCATTTCAGCGCTTCCGCGTGGAGCTCTTCTGCGCTGCCTTCAAGCGTAAAATGTGCGGCATAGGCATCGATCATGGCCAGATAGTCGTCCTGACTGCATTTGTGGAAGCCAAGCCAGAGGCCGAATCGGTCAGAGAGCGAAACTTTCTCCTCAACCGCCTCCGATGGATTGATGGCGGTGGAGCGCTCATTATCGATCATATCGCGCGGCATCAGATGGCGCCGGTTGGAGGTGGCGTAGAAAAGCACGTTTTCCGGGCGCCCCTCGACACCGCCGTCAAGCGCCGCCTTCAGCGACTTGTAGGCCGCATCATCATGATCGAAGGAAAGATCGTCGCAGAAGAGAAGGAAACGGTGTTCTGATTTCTTCAGGATTTGCAGAAGTGCTCCGAGAGAACCGATATCATCGCGATAGACTTCGATCAGTTTCAGGTGCAAGCCGTTGACATTGTTGATGTCGGCATGAATAGCCTTGACCAGCGATGACTTGCCCATGCCGCGCGCACCCCACAAAAGCGCATTGTTGGCGGGAAACCCTTCGGCAAAGCGGAGCGTGTTGTCGTGGAGGATATCACGCACATGATCAACGCCATGGATCAGCGTCAGGGAAATCCGGTTGGGGGCGGGGACGGGTTCGAGATAGAGTTCTTCTGCGTTCCAAACGAAACAGTCCGCCGCATCGATCTCGTTGTCGCGGGGGGCAGGGCCAGCCAGCCGTTCCAGTGCGTCTGCGATCCGCCCCAGTTCACCAATAAGATCTTTCGCCGTTTTTTTGCCCAATTTCATCTCCCAAGTGCTCCCGCCCTAGCTTGACGGGATGAATTGGCGCTCAGAATTTCCAATTCGGAGCGCTTGGCAAGGGCGGTTTCGCCCGGAATTGCCCAATCTCTGCGAAAAAGCATGGACGGCCGGAATGCTTTTGTTGCATTGAAGGACCCTCCGATTATATATCGGCGACTAATTTCGGGGCAAAAGCCTCTCAAATCTGACCGAGGAGTTTCAAGGGACATGTTCTTTACCCAGGCTTTTGCCCAGTCGGCGGGCGGCAGTGCAGCAGGTGGCCTAGGCGGTCTTACGGAAATGGTCTTCCTTTTCGTGCCGCTGATGGCGATCTGGTATTTCCTTCTGATCCGTCCGCAGCGTCGTCAGGCCAAGAAGCGTGACGAGACGCTGAAGGCAATTCGTCGTGGCGACACCATTGTTGCTGGCGGTGGTCTGGTCGGCAAGGTAACCAAGGTGGTTGACGATACCGAGCTTGAAATCGAAATCGCCGAAGGTGTCCGCGTGCGTATCCTTCGCACCTATATCGCCGAAGTTCGCGTCAAGGGCGAACCGGTCAAGACCGAAGCCGCCAAGTCCTAAGGGACTGACAGGCAGAGGGGCGTGGCCGGAAGCGGCTTCGCCCCAAGAAGCCGCAACTGAAAAGCCGAGACCTTCATGCTGTATTTCTCTCGCTGGAAAACCCTTCTCATCTGGCTGGTCGTGCTGATTGGCATTGTTGTCGCAGCACCCAATCTTGTTTCTGATCAGGAACTGGCGAAGCTTCCGGGCTGGGTGCCCGACAGCAAGGTAACCCTTGGTCTCGACCTTCAGGGCGGTTCGCATATCATGTTGCAGGTGGACCGCAACGATATCGTCAAGGACCGCCTCAACACGCTGGTTGACGACATGCGCGCCAATCTGCGTGATGCCAAGGTGCTCTATACCGGGCTGACCGGATCGGGCAGCACTGCACAGGTCCGCATTACCGATGAAAAGCAGTATGAGGCCGCCAGCGAGGCGCTTTCGCCGCTGACCGAACTGTCCAGCACGGGCACCGTTGGCGGCGCGCTGCAAGAGGTCGAAATGACCAATGACGGTGCCGGCCTGTTCAAGCTAACGCTGACGGATGCCGGCATCAATTATCGCGTCCGTCAGGCCGTTGACCAGTCTATGGAAGTTGTCCGCCGCCGCGTCGACGAACTCGGTACCACCGAGCCGCTGATCCAGCGGCAGGGCAACGACCGCATCATCGTGCAGGTTCCGGGGCTTGATGATCCGCAGCGCCTGAAATCGATCCTGAACAAGACCGCCAAGCTGACCTTCCATATGGTCGATACCGACAATTCGGTTCAACAGGCTCTGCAGACACGGCCGCCGGCAGGCAACGAGATCGTCTACAGTCAGGATCAGCCGCCGGTTCCCTACCTGATTGAAAAGCGCGCACTGATTTCCGGTGAGGATCTGGTCGACGCCAAGGCGAGCTTCAACCAGCAGACCAATGAACCGATCGTCAATTTCCGCTTCAATTCCCGCGGGGCCCAGCGTTTCGGCCAGGCGACACAGCAAAATGTCGGCAAGCCCTTTGCTATCGTGCTTGACGATCAGGTCGTGTCCGCTCCGGTGATCCGCGAACCTATTCTCGGTGGTTCGGGACAGATTTCCGGCAATTTCACCGTTCAGGGGGCCAATGATCTTGCCGTGCTCCTCAGAGCCGGTGCGCTGCCCGCAACATTGACGGTGGTGGAAGAACGCACGGTCGGTCCAAGCCTTGGTGCGGACTCGATCCGCGAAGGCGTGATGGCCTCGGTTATCGGCGCGGTTCTTGTCGTGCTGTTCATGATTGCCTTTTATGGCTTCTTTGGTCTCATCGCCAATATTGCGCTGGTGTTCAACATCGTGCTTCTGATTGCGGTGCTGAGCCTGATCGGCTCCACGCTGACGCTTCCCGGTATTGCCGGTATCGTGTTGACCATTGGTATGGCGGTCGATTCCAACGTGCTGATCTATGAGCGCATCCGGGAAGAGCGGCGGCAGGGGCGTAGTCTGATTCAGGCCATCGATACCGGCTTCAGCCGCGCTTTCGGCACCATTATCGATGCCAATGTCACGACCCTGATTGCTGCAGCCATCCTCTTCTATCTCGGCTCGGGCCCGGTTCGCGGTTTCGCCGTGACGCTGGCCATCGGTATCATCACCACCGTGTTCAGCGCCTTTTACCTGACGCGCTGGATGGTGGCGACCTGGGTTCGCGTCAAGCGGCCGAAGGAACTGCCGAAGGGGATCCGCACCGGTATTTTTGACGGGATCAAGTTCTCGTTCATGAAGATCCGCTATTTCACCCTTGTCTCATCCATCGTACTGGTCGTGGCCTCGCTTGTCGGTTTTGGCACTGTTGGCATGAATCTCGGCATCGATTTTACCGGCGGTTCGATCATCGAGGTGCAGTCGAAGGACGGCCCGGCCAATATTTCGGACATTCGCACCAAGCTGAACGGGCTCAACCTGGGACAGATCGAGGCGCAGGGCTTTGGGACGGATAAGGATGTCCTGATCCGCGTTCAGGCACAGGAGGGCGGTGCTGCGGCCGAACAGGCAGCGATCTCGTCAATCCGGGGCGCGCTTGACAATGACTATGATTTCCGCCGTGTCGAGGTGGTGGGCCCGGTCGTTTCCGGTGAATTGTCGCGCTCGGCACTGATCGGCGTTGTGGCATCGCTGGTGGCGATCCTGATCTATATCTGGTTCCGTTTCGAATGGCAGTTTGCCGTTGGCGCCATCATCGCCACTGCGCATGACGTGTTCCTGACGATCGGTATCTTCGTTCTGACCGGGGTGGAGTTCAACCTGACCTCGATTGCCGCGGTGTTGACAATTGTCGGCTACTCGCTCAACGATACGGTTGTCGTCTATGACCGCGTTCGTGAGAACTTGCGAAAATATCAGAAGATGCCATTGCCGGAGCTTCTGGATCTGTCGATCAACACGACCCTGTCGCGCACGATCCTGACCTCCTTCACCACGCTTCTGGCACTGGCCGCTCTGTATATCTTCGGCGGTGAGGTCATTCGTTCCTTCACCTTCGCCATGCTGTTCGGTGTTGTGATCGGTACCTATTCGTCGATCTATATTGCTGCACCGGTTCTGATCGCCTTCCGCCTGCGTCCTGACGTGTTCCACAAGAAGGACAAGGAAAAGGACGAAGCAGCCGGCCAGCTGCCCGGACAGGGCAAGGCCTGAGGCGAATGGCGCAGGGCATAGAGATCCGGGAGGCACATTTTCCCGGGCGCGCTCCGATTGATGCCTATGGCAATGGCGGTTTTCGTTTTGCCGACATGTCGCATCGCGGTTCGCTCCTGTGCCTGCCTTCCGGCATTTATGGCTGGGATGTAACGGGCGCTGCTGAGATTTCCGCTGCAACCCTCGAAAAGGTGATGGCGGAGGCGGAGGCGATCGAGGTGCTGCTGGTCGGTACAGGCGAAGGTCTCGTTTTGTTGCCCAAACCCTTGCGTGAAGCGCTGAAGCAGTGTCGTATTGTTGCTGATCCGATGAATACGGGCGCGGCTGTGCGAACCTTCAACATTCTGCTGGAAGAGCAGCGGGCCGTTGCTGCTGCACTGATTGCTGTGTGAGTGGTGCCGATCCGGTTTCGATTCCGGCGCAAGTCGTCTGAAGCATCGGGTGAAAAGTGGTTGCCGGTTTTCGATAGCCTGACGCGTCAAAGGAATGACTCTGGAGCGTCGGGTGATGCCGGCCAATCATCTGATGCTATAGGTCTGAGTAACAGGCCGAGCGCTTTAGCCTGCGCGAATATCAGCCCAATGGAGCCCGACCGGTGACCGGTACTTCCGAAACTCTTGCGATGCTTCTGGCGCAGCTGAAGGAAAGCGACAAGGACCGCTACCTCGCCACCTTGCTTTCGCCGGAAGACCGGCGCGAGGCGCTTGCAGCGCTCTATACCTATAATGCTGAACTTGCGCGCGTGCGTGAACGGGTCAGTGAGCCGCTTCCAGGCGAGATGCGTCTGCAATATTGGCGCGATCTTCTGGAGGGGGCAGAGCACGGAGATGTCGCTGCCAATCCGGTGGCCTCTGCGCTGATGAAAACCGTTGATGTGCACCGGCTGCCGCGCCAGACATTGATCGACATGAGCGAGGCGCGCATTTTCGATCTCTATGATGACCCGATGGGGTCTGTGAATGATTTCGAGGGTTATGCCGGAGAAACGGCCTCTGCGCTGATCCAGTTGGCGAGCTTCGTGCTCGATCCGGAAAAGGCGCTGGTTTCGGCTGATCTGGCTGGCCATGCAGGCGTCGCCCAGACCGTCGCCGGGGCGCTTCTGCTTCTGCCGCAGCATTGTGTGCGGGGGCAGGTCTATATTCCCGCAGAAATTCTTTCAGCCAACGGGCTTGATCGGACACGGTTTCTGGATGCTAGGGACAAGGACCGTTGCGGCCAGGCGATTCGCGCTTTCGCCGCTTTCGGGCGCGAGCACCTGGCGGCATTGCGTACGCTCGGGCCACTGCCCAAGACAATCGTCAGCGCCTATCTCCCGCTCGCCGCTGTCAGCGCAGTGCTCGTGAAGGCGGATCGCATTGGCGCAGAGCTGATGATGGCGCCGGTACAATCCGGTCAACTATCGCGTCAGCTGGCGATGTTGCGATCTTTGCTGTTTCGTAAGGTTTAGGCATCATTGTGATGTGAACGGCGTTTGCCTTTTTTTCAGATATAGTGACCAAGAAGATGCCAGGCGCCGATAAAGCAGGACCGGCTCTTGCAGCGAGGGGTACGAGATGAGTTTTACCTATTGGGTCCTGGCGATCGTGGTGATCGGCATCGCCGTGTTTTTCTTCATGTCGCGCAAGAGCGAGAAGAAGGTCAGCGAAGACAGTCTTTCTGCCGACGACGCCAATGGCTGGGCCAAGCGTGAATTTGGCCGGGCTTTCCCAGATGACAAGGTCGATGACGTGATCTGCAACAGCGATATGGATGCGTTTTTCCTGAAGCTTCATGACGGCCATATCGGCATGTATCGTTCCAAGCGCGGTCATGGTCAGGCGGCGAAGCTTGAGCAGCGTGATTACCGCCTTCGTGCCTTGCCTGAGCCGAACGGTCTTCAGGTCGATCTGCCTGAGAAGGATTTCTTCAGCGGTAACTATTTCTTTGAAACAGAGAAACAGGCGGCCGAGGTTTCAACCTGGCTGCTGAACGGCCGCTGATTCGCTGAGGCGCAAGACGAACAAGCCGGGCATTGCCCGGCACGGATTGCTGACAAAGTCATTCAGCTTGTCTGTTTGGGGTGGAATGGCCATCGCCTCCGTCGTCATCCCCGTGCTTGTCACGGGGATCCATACTCTTAAGGATTTGAATAGGCGGAGTCTTTCGCCGCGCGGACGCGCGTCGGCTGGATGCCTGTGACAAGCACAGGCATGACTTCAGAGAAGGGGTTAGGGTTTGTAAGTAATCTGAAGCCGGGCATTGCCCGGCTCTTGTCGTTGCTACTGGCGGTGTTGGCTGCTCAGCTCTTCAGCCAGGCGGCGCAGTCGTTAAGGGCGCGTTGGGCCAGAAGACGTTTTTTCACGACGCCCTTTTCCTTGCCGCGCGGTTTTTTGCCCGTCTCCGGGTCGATCAGGGCGCCGGGCTCCAGCTCGGGAAACAGGCCGAAATTCACATTCATCGGCTGGAAGGAGCGCTTGCCTGTTTCTTCCTCATGGGAAAGATGGCCACCGGTAACATGGCCGAGAAGGGCGCCGAGCGCGGTGGTCGGCGGTGGCGTGACAGGCGTTTTGCCGAGCCGTTGGGCGGCGGCGAATCGCCCTGCCAGAAGGCCGATACTGGCGCTTTCCACATAGCCTTCGCAGCCGGTGATCTGTCCGGCAAAGCGCAGGCCGGGCCGGCCCTTCAGCTGCAATGTGTGGTCAAGTAGCGTCGGAGAATTGAGATAGGTATTGCGGTGCAGGCCGCCGAGACGGGCGAATTCGGCATTTTCAAGCCCCGGAATCATCTTGAAGATGTCTTTCTGGGCGCCATAGCGCAGCTTGGTCTGGAAGCCGACCATGTTGTAGAGCGTGCCGAGCGCATTATCCTGGCGCAGCTGCACCACGGCATAGGGCTTGACGGTCGGGTTATGGGCGTTGGTCAGCCCCATTGGTTTCATCGGCCCCCAGCGCAGGGTCTCCCGGCCGCGTTCGGCCATAACCTCAATCGGCAGGCAGCCGTCGAAATAGGGCGTGCCTTCCCATTCCTTGAAGCCGGTCGTGTCGCCTGCAATCAGCGCATCGATGAAGGCATGATACTGCGCTTCGTCCATGGGGCAGTTGATATAGTCCTTGCCCGTTCCGCCCGGACCGACCTTGTCATAGCGCGACTGATACCACGCCTTGTCCATATCGACCGTCTCACGATAGATGATCGGCGCAATGGCATCGAAAAAGGCGAGGGCTTCCTTGCCGGTCTTCTCGCGGATAGATTCGGCAAGGGCAGGTGCGGTGAGGGGGCCGGTGGCGATAATGGCCTGATCCCAGTCCTCCGGCGGTAGGGCGGTGATTTCCTCGCGCTCGATCGTGACGAGCGGATGGGCCATGAGTCTGGCCGTTACCGCATCGGAAAAGCCGTCGCGATCGACCGCCAGCGCGCCGCCGGCGGGAACCTGGTGCGCATCGGCTGCGGCCATGATCAGGGAGCCAGCAAGGCGCATTTCGGCGTGGATCACGCCGACGGCATTGCTGGTAGCGTCATCCGAGCGGAATGAATTGGAACAGACAAGTTCGGCAAGACCGTCCGTCTTGTGGGCTGCAGTCTCGCGTATGCCGCGCATTTCATGAAGAATCACGGGGATACCGGCATTTGCGATCTGCCAAGCCGCTTCCGATCCGGCGAGCCCGCCGCCGATTACATGAATGGGCGCGTTTTTCATTTCTTCAGCCATTGGGTTGCTCTGTTAACTTTAGGTTCTGAACGCGAATATGCTCCGCGGTCTTTTGCGGCGTGCCGCTGCAGATCGTGCGGCGCGGCTAGTTCCAGTGAATTGTCGCAAGGCAATGCCAGATTTGCTGGCCTGCGTCGAGGCAAATCGGCCAGAGGCAATGTTTGCCGGCAGTGCGCTGGGAGAAAGCCTGCCCGGACTTCGCCTTTTCTTCGTCAAAGGCCTGTCACACTGGACCTGCTAAATTCCAGGTGTCGAAAATTTGCATTCGTCAAGCTATTGCATGCCTTCCAACGTCATCTAATAATGGCCGAGGAAGGATCCCTCGATTTGTTGACTCACCTTGTCTTGTTTTTCCGTCGGGAAAATTTCACGGTTAAATGGACGCGGTTTTCGAAATGCTTGATTTAGGTCATGTGCCAGAAAATTGCGCTGGGTCATAAAACAAATCGATTTAACTGCCAATTTGATTTCGAAAAGGGGAAATCGAGATGGAACAGATTGTGCCTGATGCCGCCAAGAATGTGCTTGGTGCTGAAGAGCTGGATCTGATTAACAGGTATTGGGCTGCGGCCAACTACCTTTCGGTCGGTCAGATCTATCTCATGGACAACCCGCTTCTGCGCACGC
Source organism: Martelella alba (assembly GCF_006516955.1). Lineage (GTDB taxonomy): Bacteria > Pseudomonadota > Alphaproteobacteria > Rhizobiales > Rhizobiaceae > Martelella > Martelella alba. The sequence goes on along the minus strand of NZ_VHLG01000001.1, from coordinate 602,142 downwards.
CGCTGAAGGATACCGACGTAAAGCCGCGCCTGCTTGGCCATTGGGGCACCACGCCGGGTCTCAACTTTATCTATGTGCATCTGAACCGCGTCATCAAGGCGCATGATGCCAGCATGATTTACATCTGCGGCCCCGGCCATGGCGGTCCTGGCCTGGTAGCCAACGCTTATCTCGATGGCACCTATACGGAAGTCTATCCGAATATCACGGAAGACGAATCCGGCATGCAGAAGCTGTTCAAGCAGTTCTCGTTCCCCGGCGGTATCCCCAGCCATGTCGCGCCGGAAACGCCCGGTTCGATCCATGAAGGTGGTGAACTTGGTTATGCGCTGGTTCACGCCTATGGCGCTGCCTATGACAACCCGGATCTGATCGTTGCCTGCGTTGTTGGCGACGGTGAAGCCGAAACCGGCCCGCTTGCCGCATCGTGGCATTCGAACAAGTTCCTGAACCCGATCAATGACGGCGCGGTTCTGCCGATTCTCCACCTCAACGGCTACAAGATCGCCAATCCGACGATCCTTGCCCGCATGAGCAAGAAGGATCTGACCGACCTGTTCCAGGGTTATGGCTATGAGCCCTTCTATGTCGAAGGCAATGACCCGGAATATATGCATCAGCGCATGGCCGAGGTCATGGATGAGTGCTACGCACGCATTCGCGAGATCCAGGAAGCAGCCCGCGCCGAAGGCGCCGTTTATGAAATGCCGCGTTGGCCGATGATCATCCTGCGCAGCCCCAAGGGCTGGACCGGGCCGAAATTCGTCGACAACAAGAAATGCGAAGATTTCTGGCGTTCGCACCAGGTTCCGATTGCCGAAGCCCGTCAGGATGTCGCACACCGCGAACAGCTGCAGGAATGGCTGGAAAGCTATGAGCCGAAGACGCTGTTTGATGATAACGGCAAGCTGCTTCCCGAGCTGGCTGCGCTGACGCCTGAAGGCGACCTTCGCATGAGCGCAAACCCGCACACCAATGGCGGTATCCTGCGCAAGGAACTGAATATGCCGAACTTCCGCGATTTCGCGGTAGACGTCACGCAGCGCGGCGAAATTCAGACATCGGCTACCAAACATCTCGGCCTTCTGCTGCGCGAAGTGCTTCGCCTGAATGCCGATGAGCGCAATTTCCGCATCATGGGCCCCGACGAAACCGCTTCGAACCGCCTGCAGGATGTGTTCGATGTCACGGATCGCGTCTGGATGGCAGAAGTCAAGGACTATGACGAGCATGTCGCCCGCGACGGCCGCGTCATGGAAGTGCTCAGCGAGCATCTGTGCCAGGGCTGGCTTGAAGGCTACTTGCTGACCGGCCGCCATGGCTTCTTCTCGTGCTATGAAGCCTTCATTCACATCATCGATTCGATGTTCAACCAGCATGCCAAGTGGCTGAAGACGACCCGTCATATCGAATGGCGCAAGCCGGTTTCGTCGCTGAACTATCTGCTGACATCGCATGTGTGGCGTCAGGACCACAACGGCTTCAGCCATCAGGATCCGGGCTTTATCGACCATGTAGTCAACAAGAAGGCCGACGTCGTCCGCACTTATTTCCCGCCGGATGCCAACACGCTTCTGGTTATCGGTGATCACGTGCTGAAGACCTATGACCGCGTCAACGTCATCGTTGCCGGCAAGCAGCCGCAGCCGCAATGGCTGACCATCGACGAAGCCATCATCCATTGCGACAAGGGCATGGGTGAATGGAAGTGGGCCAGCAATGTTCCCGAAGGTGAAGAACCCGATGTGGTCCTCGCCAGTGCCGGTGACGTTCCGACCCTTGAAATGATGGCTGCTGTTGATCTGCTTCGCGAACAGCTTCCGGAACTGAAGGTCAAGGTGGTCAATGTTGTCGACCTGATGGCCCTGCAGCCGAAGGAAGAGCATCCGCATGGCGTTCGTGACGAAGTGTTCGACGAACTCTTCACCACCACCAAGCCGGTCATCTTTGCCTATCATGGCTATCCGTGGCTGATCCACCGCCTGGCCTATCGCCGTCACAACCACAACAACATCCATGTACGTGGCTATGTTGAAGAGGGAACGACGACAACTCCGTTCGACATGGTTGTGCAGAACCGTCTCGACCGGTACCATCTGGCCATGGACGCGATTGAGCGTGCCGGTGGGTTCGGTGAAAAAGGTGCGGCCGCTTTGAGCTATTTCAAAGCGATGCGTGAAAAACACCACAATTATGTCCGCGAGCATGGACAGGACATGCCGGAAATTCTTGGATGGCGCTGGCCCTATCCCAAGGCCTAACCATCTCGTTTGAAGCCTGCGCACCGCATTGGGATCCCCCAGGCGGTGCGCTCCCAATTTTCGGATCAAAAAATATGAATGGCACAATTCTGGCTCTGAATGCCGGGTCTTCCAGCCTCAAATTTCGCCTTTACAAGGTGTTGCCTGGAGACCAGTTCGAACTCGTTCTGCGCGGCCAGTTCGACGGCGTCAACGAGAACCCGCACCTTGCCGTGAAAGAAGCGAGCGGTAAGGTTATCTGCAATTTCGATCTCCAGATCGGCGAGCATATGCAGGAAGACATGCTCGAACGGATCTTCGAGGTCATCAAGCCTTACATTGCCAATGCGCCGCTTCTGGGTGTCGGGCACCGCGTTCTGCATGGCGGTGGCCGTTTTGCCGAGCCCGTCCTTCTCGATGACGAGATCGTTTCCTATCTTGAAGAGCTCATTCCCATGGGGCCGCTGCACCAGCCGGCAAACCTTGCCTCGGTGAAGCTGTTCCGCCGCATTCGTCCCGATTTACCGCAGATCGCCTGCTTCGACACGGCTTTCCACGTCAATATCGATGAACGCGCTGCCCGTTATCCGATCCCGCTGGAATATGAAGCCAAGGGCTATCGCCGATTCGGTTTTCATGGCCTCTCCTACACTTATATCGCCGAGCGCCTGCGCGAGATCTCCGAATATCTGGTGCGCAAGAGGACAGTTGTAGCCCATTTGGGTAGCGGTTCTTCCATGTGTGCCATGCGTGATGGCAAGGCCATCGACACGACCATGGGCCTGACGCCGCTTGGGGGCCTGATGATGGGCACCCGTTCGGGCACCGTCGACCCCGGCCTCGTGCTGACGCTGATGGAGAAGGAAAATCTGTCGCCCGCCGATATCAAGCACATGCTCTATTACAAGTCCGGTCTGCTTGGTGTTTCAGGCATTTCCGGCGATCTGCGCGTGCTGATGGAAAGCGACCACCCGAACGCCAAGAAGGCGATCGACCTGTTCGTCTTCCGCGCCTGCCGTGAATTGTCGATCATGGTTGCCACGATGGGCGGTATTGAAAGCCTGGTCTTCTCGGCTGGCATTGGTGAAAATTCTGCTCCGATCCGCAAGATGATCTGCGATCGTATCGGCTGGCTTGGCGTTCAGATTGATGACGAAGCCAATAATGCCAATGCCGAGATCATTTCCTCGCCGGAAAGCCGCGTTGAAATCCGCGTCATTCCGACGGATGAGGAAATCATTCTGGCCAAGCAGACAGCCCGCATCGTTTCCGAGCTCGATGCCGCCAAGCAGAGCGCTGTTGCCTGATCTTGTGTGAGCCGGCTTCTCCCAGGCCGGCTGGAATGATCGAATTGAAGTGCTGCCCGCGATCTCCCAAGCGCGGGCAGCATTTTTTGTAACTGGCGGCAAAAATCAGCTTCCCCGCATATGATCAGGCGACGGCTGTGCGTTTGATACAGATGACGCGCTTTGAGGCCTATCGCCTGGCCGGAAAAGACTGCGGTCAACCGCCTGCGTTGAGAGGGATACCCGGATCGATTTTCGGACGGGCGCAGGATCGGTTCAGGTCGTTGTTTGCGCTTTTGTTCTCGGGCGCTGCGCCAAGTCTCCTGAGACCGTCATATCGAAAGTCAGGCTTGCAGCGATGTTTTATCGGTTGTTTTGCAATGCGAGCCTTTCTCGCGGCACGCGTTGTCTCCACGGGTGTTTCAGGAAGAATTTCATGAAGCTGCCGAATATCTGGCAAATTCGAAATATAATTCAATTTAAGATTATCAATAATTCAAATGCAAATTTATATTTGCGTTTTAAAATATTTATATCTGAATAGGTGAAATATATAAAATAAATTAAATTTATCTATTTTATTATATTTGGCTCAGCAGCAATATTGTCAATCATTATCTGACTGTAAAGGAGCTAAATATGAGTATTGGTGTTGGAGGAATTTTTTCATTGTACCGGCGGAGTTCTGTCGGTACGCCAGCGACGCCCGGTCGCGCAGCGCGAAATCAAGAGAGGTTGAACCGGGGGCTGGTTGCTCATTATCGGGCTATGATAAATGGCTCGGGCCGGCGCGCTGCGCAAAATGGCGGACAGGGCATGGCTGGTCCCTATGCGGAAGGTCAGCGTGCAGCTTCTCGCGGCCGCACTCCGACCGCGCCGCCGCCGTCATATGAAGAAGCCGTCGCTGCAGGTGCCGGGCAGGGGAGCCGGCCGCCGTCATATGAAGAAGCGGTCGCGGCTGGTGCCGGGCGGGAAACCGCGCCACCGTCTTATGCAGAGGCGATGGCGTCTTCTGACGCTGCGCAATCGACGCAGACCATCGGCGGCAGGCTCGAAACGACTGTGTAACCATTCGGCCTCTTCACGACAGAACGTCTTGCCGGACAGTGCGATATGCGCCGTGTTAGGGTGCTGTCTGCGCGCTGTCCGGGCTGGGGTCCGTCTTGTTGAGGCCTGCGGGCCTCGGCATCAGGCTGGTTGAACGAGATTGGCCATCAGCCTGAAGGCGCCTGGAACGAGTTTATCCATCTGATGGTGGAGAACGAGACTTGTATGGGTGTGGCGCCCTTTGCTGATGCGGCCTGAAATGAGGGCGCCAAGCAAGGCCTGCTCCTCCGGGTCATGCATGGCCATAAGCGGCGTATAGGCTGCGTCCCAGGTGGATGCGAAATAGAGGCCGCGTTCCTTGTCCCAACCTTTCCAGTCATCCGGTCCTATGCGGTTGGGTCCGGTGACAAGCGGATGGTTCGGGTCGAGGATGCGCACTTCAGCATTGGGATCGGTTACGCGCCAGCGGAGCGATGGCGTGCCGATCTTGATGGGGCGCGGCGGGACTGTTTGCGGGTCCCAGCCATCCGAAGGGCGATGGTAGAGTGTCACCAGATGGCCGCCATCTTCGACATAGCGGTGCAACCGCATCGTTGCAGCGGCCAGATCCGGCCGTGTGCCGAAGGCGAAAATACCAACAACGATTGCTGTATAGTGCGACAGGTCGCCGCCAAGGGCGGTGGCATCAAGCTCGGTGACGTCAAGCCCCATGCGTTTCAGCCAGAGACCGACCCGGTCCGCACCGCCGCCAATATAGCCAATCCGTGCAGCCTCGGGCAGTTTCAGGTCAAGCGACAGAACCTTCAGCACTTCCGGCCGGATGAAGCGGGTGCGGCCGATATGCGGATAGGCGATTGGCGCGATATTGGCGGCGGGGCTGCCGGCCACCAGCGGGCTGATTTCGACAAGTCCTGCGGCAAGATCTTTCGGTGGGCTGATGGCAAAGCCGGTCTCCGTGCCTGCAATCATCCAGCCGGGCGGTGGATCGAAGGTGAGGTTTGCCGCATTCCAGGCTGGGCCGGAGAGTTCTGCGCTGAAGGTGATACTTCCGGGGATATTCTCCGTCGCGATCAGCAGGGCTTCCGGTTTCAGTGTCAGTGAATTCGCCGGAGCCACGGCAAGCGGAGTTTCCAGATCATAGTGTGCACTGACCACGCGGCCGGAAACGGTGCCTGAAAGTCTGATGCTGACCGGACCATTGCCGCCCATCGATGACCAGGCCGCAGCGTATTGTCTGGAAAGCGGTGCGCTTTGTGTGGCGGAAAGGGTGAATTCAAACGTCTCGCCGACCTGTTCGGTCCGGGTCACACTGATGCCTTGTGGCAAGAGCGGTGTGATTTCAAAATCGCGCATGTCGCGCTCGTTGACAATCACTGAAAGCGTGGCGACCCCGTCCGGGGCGATGGTCTCGCAGTCCATATAGGCTTTAAAGAACAAGGCCTCGCATTCGAAGATTGCGGCATCGATCTCGGCAAGTTTGCGCTTCAGGCGATGTCCGTGCGCTTCCGTCATCGGTGCCGAGGCGAGTGCCAGTGCATTTTCGATATGTGCTGCGGCCTCGCCCAGCCTGGCAATGATGGAAGTCTTGTCGGGAAAGGCGGCAATAGCCCCGGCGATTGCATCATCGGCGGCGGTCAGTGCCTGTTCGACGTCTCGATCTCCCATTGAAAGATCGGCGAGCGAAGTCGGCAGATCGTCGGTAATCGTCTGTTCCGCGCGCGGCCCGGCAGGGCCGATTTTCAGGTGTAGCGGCCAGATATCATAGGCGGAATCCGGCCAGCGACCCATGCCCTGCGAGGCATGGTAATAGCGCGACCATTCGCCGATGCGCGTATAGGCGGCCCCGGTTGCTGCATCCAGCTCAGGCGCTGCAACCACAAGGGTTTCCGGCGGTGGTGGCAGGTCGTCATCATAGGTTCCGCCTGCACCCGAAACGGCGGGAAGGTAGTATTTTGCGACCGTCCAGGGGGCGAGGCCTTCAGCAAAATGCTCCGGGAAGGCTTTGTCATCGGCGGCCAGCGCAATCGCGGTTTCTGCCGCGCGCGTCATGGCGCGGTGATGGCCGTGCTGGCCGGGCACATCGAGAAAGGTCGGCACGACGATATCCGGCTTTTCAAGGCGATAGGCACGCACAAGACGCTCGACAATGCGTTCCTCGCCCCAGCGGCCGAACGTGCCGTCGCCATCCTTGGAAAAGCCGAAATCATGTACCGGATCATCAGGGCCGTGACCGAGCCAGTGAATATCGGCATCAAGTTCGCGCGCTGCCTCTTCCATCTCCCGGGTTCTGAGCACACCCAGTGCGCCGATCCGCTCGGGACCGAGCACATTCTGCCCGCCTTCGCCGCGGGTCGAGCAGGCAACAATCACCCGCATGCCGAGTCCGAGGCTGAGATAGGCCAGAAGTGCGGAATTCTCGTCATCCGGATGGGCGCCGGTATTCATCATTGTCAGCGGCGATTTTAACCGCATGAGAGCACGGTAGAGGCGGATCAGAGCCGGTGAGGCCTTCTGGCGTTCAATGCGTTCGCGCGGTGAGAGCATGGGTTCCCCGTCTAAAATGCCACCTCTTGGCCGGGCGGCGACGTTTCCAGTTTAGGTGTCAGGATTTCGAAAAGCGGCATCGCGGCTGCGCCGAGCGCGGCCGTATACTGGCCGGTCGTGCCGCGCATGACGCGTGGCAGGGCGCGCGAGCGGCGACCGGCAACCGACAGCGGCAGATGCGACAGGCGGTCCAGCAGTGCATCGATCAGCCGGTCGGAAAGTGCGCCACCGAAGATCACCGTCTCGGGATCGAGGATGTTCTCCAGGAGGGCGACCATGGTGGAAAGGTGCTCGGCGGCCTCGTCCAGCCATTCGGTGATGATCGGGTCGGCGGCGTCGTAAAGCGCCTCGATCTGGTCGATCAGCGGCCGCGGCCGGCCGGCCGTGTCGAATTTTTCGTGAAGCGCATGAACCGAGGCGTAACGCTCGAGGCAGCCATGCTGGCCGCAGGGGCAGAGCCTGCCTTTTGGCATCACCATGACATGGCCGATCTCGCCGGCATTGCCGAAGGCGCCGCGATAGGGCGCGCCCTCCTGAATCATGCCAAGGCCAAGGCCGGTACCGAAATAGATCATGCAGAAATTCGAGACGGTGCGGCCGACGCCGAATAGCCGCTCGCCGACGGCCGCGGCATTGGCGTCATTTTCGAGGATCACCGGGTGGCCGCAGGCGGCCTCAAGTTCAGCCCTCACATCCAGGCCCGCCCAGCCGGGCAGGGTTGTCGGACCGACAAAACTCATGCCCTCAATGCCGAAAGGGCCCGGCATGACGACTCCCACGCCCATCAAGGGGGATTGCATGGCGCCTTTGGCGCGCTCGACCTCGGCTGCGAACACGGGCAGGCATTGCTGCGGTGTCGTGTCAGCCAGCGCGATCATGCGGCGATAACGCACGACGCCGGTCAGATCGAGCACCGTCGTCACCATCTGGTCAGTGGCGATCTCGACGCCGATGGTTGCAGCGCCTTCGGGATTGACAGCGAACTGGATTGGCGGCTGGCCGCGCCCGGAACGCCTGCGTCCGGTATTCATCAAAAGGTTATCGCTGACGAGTTCATCGACGATATTGGCAACCGCCTGTGCTGTCAGCTGGGTCAGGCGGGCAATCTCCATGCGCCCCAGCATGCCGTTCTGGCGCACGATATCCAGCACGACGCGGCGGTTATGCTCGCGGTTGCGTTCAGGATTGTTGCCAATGGCAAATTGCGGTTGAGGCGGCAGTCTCTCGTTCATCGCTGTTCCGTTTCGCTATGCCCTGCAGTGTGATTTGGCTCCGTTCTATCGTCAATAGATTAATTCAATTAGATTATGTTATTGACAAAGCCGTGAAGTCGGGCAACCGTAAAGTGCGAGCGGAGGGACGAAACAGGATCGCTCGAATGAGGCAAGCGGAAAACCGCGCCTTTTCAAAAACAAATGATCAACGGCTGTCATCCGTCGCGGTGAGCGGCCAAACGGGAACAATGCCCGCAGGCTTTTGCCGCGGGAAGCGGAGAAGATTATGCGCAAAGCGACCCTTTTCGCTGGCCTGGTGGCCGGCATCAGCATGCTGTCCGTCAGCGCGGCCAATGCTGTCGAGATCGAATACTGGCAGTATATCTATGAGACTCGTGTCAAGGCGATGGACCAGCTGATCGAGAATTTCGAGGCGGCCAATCCGGACATTACCGTCAAGCAGGTGACCTTCCCCTATGCCGATTACCAGACCCGTATTGTCGCGGCCAATATGGCCGGCAAGGGCCCGGATGTGATGCAGCTTTTCTATGGCTGGCTGGACAAGTTCAAGGCTGGCGGCCTTTTGCAGCCGCTGCCGGAGGATATGTTCCCGCAGGCTGAAATCGAGAAGGATTTCTTCCCGATCGTCACGGCGATGAAGCGCGACGGTGAATATTACGGCCTGCCGACGGCCGTGCGTTCACTGGCGCTGTTCTACAACAAGAAACTGTTTGAGGAAAACGGTCTCGACCCGAGCGCACCGCCGCAGACGCTGGACGACATGGTTTCGGCTGCCAAGTCGATCGTGAAATATGATGATGCTGGCAATATCACCACCGAGGGCATGGCGCTCGATATGGGTGGTCAGGATCACCAGTGGTGGCGTGAGGTTCTGGTGCGCCAGTATGGCGGCGTTCCCTATACGGATGACTACAGGAAGGTCACCTATGACAGCCCGGAAGGCACCGCAGCCTTGCAGTTTTACACTGACCTGCAGCTGAAGGAAAAGATCGGCCAGTCCGGCTTCATGGATGAGGCCCAGGCAGCCTTCAAGGGCGGCAAGGCCGGCATGACCATTGACGGCACGTTCCGTCTGGGCACATTCGGTCAAATCACTGATTTCGACTGGGGCGTCACCGAACTGCCTGCCAATGCTGATGGCACGCGGTCCAATTATGCCAGCTATTTTGCCAATGGCATCGGCGCCAAGGTGGAGGGTGAAAAGCTGGAAGCAGCGGAAAAATTCCTCACCTATCTGAGCTCGCCGGAAGCCATGCAGATCTGGCTGAAGACGGTTGGCGAACTGCCGGCGCGGCGCGAAGCAGCGCTTACCGAGGAAAATCTCGCCAATCCGATCTATGCACCGTTCCTCAAGGGGCTGGATTATGCCCATACGACACTGTTCGTCGATGAGGCGGGGCAGCGCCAGGTGGCGATCGATATGGCGAACCGGGTTCTGCTCGATGGCCAGTCGCCGGCTGACAGCATTGCCGAAGCCGCCAAGGCCGAACAGGCCATCATTGATGAAGCCCAGTAATGGCTGAGCGGTAAAAGCCATGCCGGAACAGGCCAGGATAACCAAGGGGGCGGCAGCGGGCCGCCCCGGCGGGACCGCGTTCAGCGACCGCTTTTCAATGCATACGAAGCGCCTCGTCTGGGTCTGGAGTTTCCTGGCGCTTCCGGTTCTGTTTTACGCCATCATCCGGTTCTATCCGACCATCGACGCTTTCCGGCTGTCGCTGACGGACTGGGATCTGATGCGCAAGCCGAAATTCATCGGTTTTGAAAATTACGCCAAGCTGTTTGCCGATCCGAAATTCTGGCAGGTGTTCAAAAACACCTTTGCCTATCTGATCTTCGGAACGCCGATCTCGCTGGTGCTGTCTTTCACCATCGCCTTCTTTCTCGACCGGGTGCGTTTTGGCCACGGTTTCATCCGTGCGCTCTATTTCCTGCCCTATCTGACGACGGCTGCCGCCATGGCCTGGGTCTGGCGCTGGTTCTATCAGCCGGCGCCAATCGGCATCATCAATGATGTGCTTGGCCTTTTGGGGATCCCTCAGCAGCCTTTCCTGCGTTCCACCAGCCAGGCCTTGCCAGCAATCATGGTGACGGCGATCTGGGCCGGGCTTGGCTTTCAGATCATCATTTTCATGGCCGGGCTCAGGGCCATTCCGACGACCTTTTACGAAGCGGCCCGGATTGACGGGCTCGGCGAATGGGCGATCCTGCGGAAGATCACGCTACCGCTTTTAAAGCCGACGACGGTCTTCCTTGTCGTCATGTCGTCGATCGCCTTTCTGCGGATCTTCGATCAGGTCTACAACATGACCAGCAATGATCCCGGCGGGCCGCTTGGCTCCACCAAGCCGCTGGTGTTGATGATCTACCAGACGGCATTCTCGTCCTATCAGATGGGTTATGCCGCAGCGCAGACCGTTGTTCTTTTCACCATTCTTCTGGTGATCTCGCTTTTGCAGCTCTGGATATTGAGGGACAAGTCATGACCGACACAGCCCGCACAGACGCGTTCTCCCGTTATCGGTCGCGAATGCGCCCCGGCCGCATTCTCGCCTGGACCCTGCTGCTGATTGGCGGGATCATCATGATCACGCCGCTCTTGTTCATGTTTTCCACCTCGCTGAAGCCGGGCGCGGATGTCTACGATCTGCGCCTCATTCCGGCACACCCGACCTTTGCCAACTATATCAAGGTGCTGACGGAAACCGCGTTTCTGCGCTGGTTCGTCAACTCGATGATTGTCGCTGTTGCCGTTACCTGCTCGAACGTGTTTTTCGACAGTCTCGTCGGCTACACGCTGGCGAAATTCCGGTTTCGCGGCCGCCGCTTCATCTTTCTGGCGATCCTGTCGACGCTGATGATCCCGACGGAAATGCTGGTCATTCCATGGTATCTGATGTCGGCCAATCTCGGCTGGCTCGACAGTTATTGGGGGATCATGTTTCCTGGCATGATGACCGGTTTCGGAACGTTCCTGATGCGACAGTTCTTTGAAGGCGTGCCGGATGATTTCATGGAAGCCGCGCGGGTCGATGGCCTCAATGAATTCGTCATCTGGTGGAAGATCGCCATGCCGCTTGTGGCACCGGCGCTCTCAGCACTCGCCATCTTCACCTTTCTCGGCAACTGGACGGCCTTTTTCTGGCCGCTGATCGTCACGACATCGAGCGAGCTTTATACGCTGCCGGTCGGGCTGTCCTCCTTTGCCGTCGAAGCCCAGATCCAGTGGGAGATGATCATGACGGGGGCGGCGATTGCCACCATTCCGACCCTGCTCGTCTTCCTCATTTTTCAGCGTTACATTGTGCGCGGCGTCATGCTCGCCGGCGTCAAGGGTTAAACCATGTCAGTCGATAATCCATCTTCCGGCGATACCAGCCGGTTTCCTGATCCTGTCTACAAGGAGACGCTGCTGAAGTCGCTTTTTGACGGGGCGAAGACCTATTTCGTCGAAGGCTTCCGCGCTATCGACCGGGCGCATCTGGTCATGCTGACCGAGACCGGCATCTTGTCACCCGGCCAAGCCGCAAGGATCGCAGATGCGCTGGTGGCGATCGATGCCGAGGTTGATCCGTCAAAGCTCGAATATACCGGCGAGGTGGAGGATTTCTTCTTTCTGATCGAAAAGGAACTGAAGTCCCGGCTGGGGGCCGACCTCGGCGGCAGGCTGCACACCGCGCGCTCACGCAATGATATCGACCATACGCTGTTCAAGCTGGCGCTGCGCGGCCGGATCGATCTGTTTCTCGGCAAGGCGGCAAAGCTGCTTGGCGCGATGATTGATACGGCGAAACGCGAAAAGGCGACGCTGATTGTTGCCTATACCCACGGACAACCGGCACAGCCGACAACCTTTGGTCATTATCTCGGTGCCGCCATCGAGGTCTTGATCCGTGACATGAAGCGCATGCTGGAAGCGCGTAAGATCGTTGATCTTTCTCCCATGGGGGCGGCGGCGATCACCACGTCGGGTTTTCCGATTAACCGTCAGCTCATGGCTTCATTGCTGGGTTTTGCCGCACCTTTGCGCAATTCCTACAGCTGCATTGCCGCTGTTGATTATACGACGGCGACCTATTCGGCGATCGAGCTGACCTTCCTTCATCTCGGTAGGCTGATTCAGGATTTTCAGTTCTGGACCAGTTTCGAGGTTTCGCAGCTCTACGTACCGAATGCGCTGGTGCAGATTTCGTCGATCATGCCGCAAAAGCGCAATCCAGTGCCGATTGAACATATGCGTCATTTGTCGAGCCAGACTGTTGGCCGGGCGCAATCCGTATTGACCATCATGCACAACACGCCCTTTACCGATATGAATGACAGCGAGGGTGAGACCCAGACGATGGGCTTTCAGACCTTCGACTGTGCTTTCCGGGTGCTGGATCTTCTGGCGGCCTTTATCGCGCAGGTAAAGGTCAACGGACCGCGTGTGGCGGCCAATCTCGACCGGTCCTGCATCACCATCACCGAGCTTGCCGATAGTCTGGTGCGCCGCGAGGGCCTATCCTTCCGCGTGGCGCATGAGATTGCCGCTGACGTGGCGCGCGCCGTCGTCAAGGCGGAAAGTTCTTTGACAGCAGAAGGTTACAAGCCCTTCCTGAAGGCATTTGAAGATCATGCCGGGCGGACTGCAACGCTGGATGAGGCCGCCTTCCGTGAGATTGTATCGCCGGAATATTTCGTGTCCGTGCGCAAGCGTTATGGTGGACCGGCCGCTGAACCGCTTGGCGAGGCGCTTGCGATTTATGACGGCGCACTTGGTGACTTCACCGACAAGATCGCGGCCAATCAGGCGCATGTCAAAGCTGCATCGGTCGAATTGGAAAAACGCTTTCAGGCATTGCGGGGAGAAGGGTAATGGCGGCGATCGAACTTCAAAAACTGGTCAAGCGCTATGAGAAGGTTGAAGCGGTTCACGGCATCGACCTGAAGATTGAAGATGGCGAGTTCGTTGTTTTTGTCGGCCCGTCCGGCTGCGGCAAGTCAACGACATTGCGGATGATTGCCGGGCTTGAGGAGATCTCCGGCGGCGATCTGGTCATTGGTGACGAGATCGTCAACGAGCGTGCACCCAAAGCGCGCAATATCGCCATGGTTTTCCAGAATTATGCAATCTATCCGCATCTGACCGTTAGGCAGAATATCGGTTTTGGTCTTTATACGGCGAAGATGACCAAGGCGGAGAAGAATGGCCGGATTGACGAGACCGCGAAAATCCTCGGTCTGAGCGAGCTTCTGGAACGCCGACCGGCAGCTTTGTCCGGCGGTCAGCGTCAGCGCGTTGCCATCGGCCGGGCGATGGTGCGCAATCCGTCGGCCTTCCTGTTCGATGAGCCGCTGTCCAATCTGGATGCCCAGCTTCGTGCCCAGATGCGTATTGAAATCAAGAAGTTGCATCAGGAACTGAAGACGACGACGGTTTATGTGACCCATGACCAGATCGAAGCGATGACCATGGCTGACCGGATCGTCGTCATGCGTGACGGCTATATTCTGCAGACCGGCACGCCGACCGAGCTTTATGAGGCGCCTGCGGATGTGTTTACGGCCCGCTTCATCGGTTCGCCGTCGATGAACATGCTGCCGGCGGCAACGCTTGGGGATGAGGGCCGGTCGCTTGCCGATGGCGGTGATATTCTGGTCGGCATTCGCTCGCATGATCTTCTGGTCGGCGCTGCGGGACCGGCAATCCTGACGCTTGAAGGCATGGTTGAAGCCGTTGAGCCGCTCGGTCCTGAGACAATGGTGCACCTTCTGGTCGGCGGCACGCCGGTCATCGCTACGTCACCCGGAAACCTGGCCCCAAAGGTTGGCAGCATTGTCACAGCAACGGTCGCGCCGGGCAAGCTCTATCTCTTTGATGCCAAAACCGAGAAAAGCCTGGGCCGCAAATGAACAGCGTGAATGACGATATGCAGGCGGTGCTCTGCGTCGGCAGGCTCTATTGCGATCTGATCTTCACCGGGATCGATCGTCTGCCGGTGCTCGGCCGTGAGGTTTTTGCCGATGATCTGACAATCGCTGCCGGCGGCGGGGCCTTTATTTCAGCGGCCCATCTGCGCGATCTTGGGCGTGATACGGCCATTGTCGCGCGGCTTGGCAATGACACGCTGTCAAAGGCGGTGGAACAGGAAATCGTTGTCCGCGACATCGAAACGGGGTTCATCGAACGTGCCTTTGACGCCGGACCGCAGATCACCGTTGCCTCGGTGATCGGCTCAGAGCGTGCCTTCCTGACCCGGCGGGCAGGGCGGGCAGAGCCTGAGACACTTGATGCGGCGCTTGCCTGGCCACGGGCCGGCCATCTTCATATCGCCGAATATGCAACGCTTGTTGAAATTCCGGATCTGGTATCGCGCGCCAAGCATGCGGGACTGACGGTCTCGCTCGATCCAAGCTGGGATGATGATCTGATCCGCGATCCGATGCTGATCGAAAAATGCAAGGGTGTCGATATCTTCCTGCCCAATCTTGAAGAAGCGCGTGAAATCACCGGGGAGGCGCAGGCCGAGGCGATGCGGGAGCATCTGGCACGCTATTTCCCCGTTGTTGCACTCAAGGCAGGGCCGTCGGGGGCACTTGTCGCGACCGACCAGGCGCGGCTGGCCGTACCGGCGGAAGAGGTGCGCGTGGTTGACACGACCGGTGCCGGAGATGCCTTCAATGCAGGCTTTATCGACAGCTGGATGCGCGGTGAGGCGATTGAGTCCTGTCTTGTTGCAGCCGTCCGGTCGGGAAGCCGGGCAGTGCAGGTGACCGGTGGCGCTGTCCCGCGGTAAGCCACGCAGCACGGTGGCTCAGGTCAGGCCTTGTGGCCTGTCTCTGCCTCTTCCATCTCATCGTCGGAAAGGGCAATCGGTGCCTGCGAGTTGCCAGCCAGAATGGGTGGCGGCAGCGGCGTGTTGCGCTGGCGTTCCCGCATCAGGGTCAGCATGCCGGCACCGACGATCAGCACGATGCCAGCCAGCATCGGTCCGTCGACATGATCGCCGAAGAACAGGTAGCCAAACAGAATGGCCCAGAGCATCTGAGAATATTGCGTCGGCCCGATATAGGCGGCCGGTGCATAGAGAGCAGCCTGCATCAAAAGCACATTGGCAAAGGCGGCAATAAGGCCATAGCCTGCCAGATACATCCATTCGCTGGTGTCGGGCATTTTGAAGTTGGTCAGCATCAGCGCGCCGCAAACGATGATGGCACCGAGAATGCCTGCGCCAAACAGCGATATGCGTTTTTCATCCGTGCTGGACGCGCGGAAGGTGACCACCGAGATCGCGCCGCCGAGACCGGCGAAGATGGCGCCGAGATGACCGATCGACAATTCGCGAAAACCGGGTCTGAGAACGATCAGCACACCGATAAAGCCGACAATGACCGCCGACCAGCGCTTCAGGCCGACCTGTTCCTTCAGTGCAAAAACCGAAATGACGGTCACATAGGCCGGTTGCAGGAAAATCAGGACGAAGGCTTCCGCCATCGACAGATGGGTGAAGGCAGTGACACTGCCAATCACGCCAATCGGATAGGCGATGAAGCGCAACAGCCAGAGCGGCCGGTTGGAGGTGCGGACGATGTCGCTCCAGCGGTCGCCGCGCTGCATCAGGAACGGCAGGGCAAGAAGAGCAAAGGCTGCACCGAAAAAGGCCGACTCATAAGGCGGCAACCCGCCTTCGATCGCCTTGACACTGGCATCGCTGTAGGAAAAGCAGGCGAAGGAGGCGAAGCCGAGGATGACGCCTTTGAGCGTGTGCTCGCCAAGCCGTGAGGATGCGGTGTCGCTGGATGATTCGGTTTGCATAGGATTTGCCTGTCATTGCGCGCCCGGAGACGATCGGGAAATTGAAGAAGCGCCTTGTTTATTCTTGCCTTACATCAAGCCATACAGACTGACGACGCCCGATCCTGCGCGTCTGATATGCAAAATGACAAAGCTCGACATTCGTCTTTCTTTCTGTCTGTCCGCCTTCTCTAAAGCTTATGATTCAATTGCGATAAAACAAGGAGCCAAGGCGATTTGCGGTTCATCTGTGAGGCTAAAAACTGCTATGCCCTTTCCCGAAGGGGAGAGACGTCGGCGACTGCCGGCCACCGCGCAGCAATGGCGCTGACGGCGACATTTCAAGGAGATTTCCGTGACCGCAGATTATACCAGCATGCTTTTGAAGGCCTATGAGGATGGTGCTCTCATTGATCAGGAGGCCTTTGCATCGATCACCCCGGATGAGGCCGTTGACGTCCAGCTCGCAGTCATGCAAGGCCGTGGCCAGACTCCAGGCGCTTTCAAGGTTGCCATCAATGGCGAGGGTAAGGCCGTCGCTTCGGTGATCTATGCCGATCGCGTCGTCAAGACTGGCGGAGCGCTGAAGCTGCCCAAACTCGGCCTGATTGGCATTGAGTTCGAACTGGGCTTCTATCTCGCCAAGACCGTTACGCCGGAAATGGCAAAAGAGGGCGAAGCCGCTGTTCTGGCCGCCATTGATCATTTCGTCTTCGGTATGGAAGTGGTTGGTTCGCGTTTTGCCAATCAGCCCAAGGCCACCGCCTGGGCGCAGCTTGCCGATAATCTGAGCGGTGAGGCCTATGTGATTGGCACGGAACGCTTTGATGGCGGTGCCGTGGTTGATGGCGCACCGCTGGTTCTGACTGCCAATGGCACGGAAATCTACAACAAGCCGGCAAAGCATCCCTTCGGCGATGCCGTGAAGCCGGTGATTGATTACGCGCTGGCAGGCGACGACAAGATCGGCATGCTGAAGGCCGGTTCCTTCATCACCACCGGTTCGCTGTGCGGTGGCGTGCCCTTCACCGCCCCTTGCGAGATGGTCGGTACGATCTTCGATAAATTCAGCGTTTCGGTTTCGCTCAGCAACTGAGCGGGTGCCTGAACCAGGTGAAGATTGAGGGAGCCCGGCCCATGCGCCGGGCTCAAACTGCTGACAAAGCGATTCAGGTTGCATGTTTGAAGTCGAATAGCCGCTCTCTCCGTCGTCATCCCCGTGCTTGTCACGGGGATCCAGTTTGGTAAGGCTATTCAATAGAAAAGTTCTTTCGCCGCGCGGACGCGCGTCGGCTGGATGCCTGTGACGAGCACAGGCATGACGTCGAACAACAGGGCGAGGTTTGTCAGCAGTCTGAGCCCGGCCTATGCGCCGGGCTTTTGCCGTTCAGCCGAGGCGGACGAGACTGGTTTCGAGGATGGAGCGGGTTGCTTCGCTATCCTTGCGGCCGTTGATCTGCCTGAGCAGCACGCGGAATGCGGCATCGGCGAGGGCTTCTTCATCCTGTTTGACGACCAGAACGGTATTCGGAATGAAGTCGAGCAGGCCGTCATAGTCGAAAGTGCCGATGATCAGATCAGCGGGAATGCCGCCATGCTCGGATTTGAAAAATTGCAGCGCGCCTTCCAGCACCAGAAGCGATGAACACAGGATCGCCGATGGTGGTTCCAGGGCATCGCCAAACAGGGCTTTCATCATCTGCCGTCCGGCCGAGACACTGTCGTCACGCGCGGTCAGTACGCGTAGCTGGTCACGGGCAAGGCCAGCCTCGCCGCCGGCGCCATAAAAGCCGATGACACGATCCTGAATGCTGGGGTTTTCCGGATGGCCGCAGAGGAACGCGATCTGCCGGGCGCCAGCATCGATGATCTCGCGGGTAATCCGTCGCGCGCTGGCCTCGTGGTTGCTGGAAATGACCGGCACGTGGTCGTCGGGATAGGCACGGTCGATCAGTACCAGCGGCGTGTTCTTGCCGCGCTTGCGGCCCGGCTCCGGCAGGCGCGGGGCGCAAGGCGCCATGACAAGCCCGTCGACGCCGCGGGCCAGCAGGCTGTTCAGCGCCCGGGCCTCGACCTCGGGATCTTCCAGGCTCGACGTGGTGATAAGAACGAGGCCTTCGGCGCGGCAATGGGCCTCCAGATGCGCCATGATCCGGGCGAAAAAGGCGTTGGCGATATCCGGCGCAATAAAACCAACCGTGTGGCTGCGCTTGGTCTTGAGATTGCGTGCTGTCTGGTTGATCGTGTAGCCATGCTCGGCGACATAGGCATTGATGATGTTTTGAGCGCGTTCGCTGATGCGGTATTCGGAGGCGCGACCGCTCAGCACCATGGTGATAGTGGTGCGCGAATAACCTGTTTCTTCCGCGATCTCCGATATCGTCTTGGCCATTAAACCCCCTCATTCCCGGTGGGGCATCTTTGCGCCACCCCGTCGCATGTCTCTTCCGCGAAAATCGTTCAAAATGAAACGATTGCGCCTTCCTGCACCGGTTCTTCCCGATACCAGTGGTAGCAGTTGAACAGAAATTGCAAAACGAAAAATGCCTGGATCAAAGGTATAAATCACGACTATCTGCTGTGCTGTCGAAGCTTTTGGCCCGACATGAATTTCGGACGGAAGCGCCAGAGCGGGTGCGAAATACACCTTGCTCCGTCGCCGGCCGTCATTCGGTTTCCGATGGGAGGATAGAAACCGAAATCGTCATGAAACGAGGCGCTTACGCCTCGTCTTTCATCGCCTTGCGGATCTTGCGATCGGCATCCTGGAGCGCTGCGAAAGCGGCAAACTTCTTGTCATGCAGTTTCGCATTCTCGCCGCCCGCCGGCTCGCTGATCTCCTTGATCGCCGACATTTTGCCCGCACCATCCTGAAGATCGGCATAAAAACCGGCTGCAACCGCACCGATAATCGCGCCGCCCAGAAGGACAGGTTCGACGGTTTCGGGAAGGGCAACCTTCATGCCGGTAGCATCGGCCAGAATGCGCCTGAGAAGCGGGCTCTGGGCTGCTCCGCCGCTGACGACCAGCGTTTCGAGCGGCAGGCCCTTGGCCTTTTCCGCATCAATGATCTGGCGTGTGCCGTAGCAGAGGCCGCAAAGTCCCGCGACATAAAGCCTGATCAGGCTGTCTTCGGAACTGTCCAGTGTCAGACCGCTGATGACGCCGGTTGCCTCCGGGTCGGCATAGGGCGCGCGGTTGCCGAGGAATTCCGGCACGACATGGAGATTGCGGGCAAGGCCGGCAACGGCTTCCAGCGAGCCTGCCTTTTCCGTTGCCCGCTTTTCCAGATAAAAGGGCAGGGCCATACCGGCCTGCGCGGCCTTCTCTTTCATCGCGCCATAGGCAGGATGCAGTGTCAGCAGATAGTCGAGGGCTGCGCCATAGGCCGACTGTCCGCCTTCCAGCAGCCAGTAGCCAGGCACCATGGCGCCGTAATAGGGGCCCCAGACGCCATCAACGAAATTGGCTTCGTCAGCCAGCGTCATGGCACAGGCAGAGGTACCCATGATCAGTGCCATCTGGGTTGCCGGCGGCAGGTCTTCACCATTCGGGCCGATGCAGGCAAAGGTGCCAATGCCGCCGCAATGGGCATCAATCAGCGAAGCGCCGACCGGAATACCGGCAACAAGGCCGAGTTCGGCGGCTGCCGCTTCGGAAATGCCATTGCCAAGCGGGGTAGCAATATCGGCAACGTCCGACCCGATGCGGGCGAAATCGTTTTCAGCCAGCTCTTCCAAGCCGACCGCCTTGAAATAATTCACATCCCATTTCTTCTCATGGGCGAGATAGGTCCATTTGCAGGTCACGGTGCAGACCGAGCGCACCTCGGATCCGGTCGCGCGCCAGGACAGGAAGTCGGCCAGATCGAAGAAATAGCGGGCGGCCGCGAAAATATCGGGCTTGTTTTCCTTCAGCCACAAAAGCTTCGGCGTTTCCATTTCCGGCGAGATCTTGCCGCCGACATAGCGCAGCACATCCTGACCGCTGGCATTGATGCGGTTGGTCTGATCGATGGCGCGATGGTCCATCCAGACGATGATATTGCGGTTGGCGTCATCCGACGGGCCGACGGCAAGCGGCGCGCCCTTTTCGTCCAGTACGACGAGCGAGCAGGTGGCATCAAAGCCAAGGCCACGCACGGTGGCGGGGTCGATCCCGGCTTCAGCGATCGCCGTTCTGGTGCAATAGCAGATTGCATCCCAGATATTATCCGAGGACTGTTCGACGATGCCGCCTTCGGCCCGCCACATGGTGATGTCTTTCTTGGCGACGCCCAGCAGGCGGCCCTTTTCGTCAAAAACGCCTGCCCGCGCGCTGCCGGTTCCGACGTCGACGCCGATGAAGTGATTACCCATATGCCTGTTCTCCTGCCCAATCCGACGCGGTCATGGCGCTGTGGCCCCCGGCGCTTCTGCTCTTCATGGCCCCTGTCCGGCAGAACCGGGCAGGGGATCTTGATCTGTTTCAGTCTCAGCCCTTCAGCGGGCTGCCATCCTTGGCCGTGCCGCAAAGGCTGACAGTCATGCCAAGCTCGGCAGCAAGCGCTGCCTTGGCAGCCATGGCCAGATCAGCGCTTTCCGCGTCATTGGCGTAGACAACCTGAATGTGGTTCGACTTGTGCCGTGCCATCAGCTGATCGCGGGACACACCGTAGATCACGCCATGCATCATCGGCCAGGCATAATCGGTGAGCTTCCAGCGGCGTTCGGTCTCTTCTTCCGGCAGCGCAATCGCCTTGCCGCGGCCGATATCCATGTTCAGCTTGCCGTCCTTGACGAAAATGCGCGACCAGACGATTTCGCCGGGCTTTGCAATGCCGCGCAGCGTGCCGCCGCCAGCGGGGAAGAACATTGGCGGCTGGCGCATGGAGGAGGAACCGGCATAGCCGCCCTCGTTATGCGCTGCCGGAACCGCGCCGGAGATCTCGAAGGTCCAGACATATTCATTGGTCGTGCCTGTCGGATCTTCACCGCCCCAGCGGATGTCATGCAGCGTGGTTTCAACCGGCTGGCCGAGTGCTGAATGGATGCGGTTGGTCATCAGAGCATCGAGACCGGCGCATTCGTCGACTTCGTTGAAGTGAACGACCGGCTTGCCCTCACGGATGATCTTGCCATCAATACCCTTGACCGGCGGACGGTCGGCATTGTTGAGCAGACCTTCGACGAGGTCGGAGGCGGGCAGCAGATCCTTCAGGCCCTGCTGATACTGGATGCCGATCACTTCGCAGCCGAACTGTTCGGCGAGACGCACAGCGGCAATATACATCTTGCACTGGATCAGAACCTGTTCCGGTGTCAGATCCTGGCTGCCATCCGTGCCGAAATGGAACTTCAGACCCTTGGCAACCAGCCAGTCAAAGGCTTCTTGCGCTTCGGCATCGGGAACCTGGGTCGTGGCGTAATAGAGCGCCGACTGCGACATGCGTTCCTTGAAGATGCCAAGCGGGAAGAGCAGCTCATCCGGGATGATGGCATTGTACATGCCCATGCAGCCTTCATCGAAAACGCCCATGATGGTGCGGCGCGATTTCAGGTCGGCGGCAATGTCCTTCGCCAGCGACACAGCCTTCTCATTGGTCGAGGACGTGTAGGCGTGGACGTGGGAATAGTCCTGATCGACCTTGCCGGTCTTCATCCACTGTTCCAGGCGCGTGAGGAACCATTCATCCTTGAAGTCGATGGTCCAGAGCGAGGAATAGTCGACGCCGGCCTTGGTCAGCGAGGCGTTGAGGTTCAGAAGGCCGACGAGACCCGGCCAGGTCGGCGACCAGTTGCCAACCGTCAGGATCGGGCCTTCATGCGACATCAGACCGGGCAGTACGTGCAGCGAATACTGCCACACGGCTTCGGCAACGATCAGCGGTGCCTTCTTGTCGATGTTGGCGAAGACTTCGAGGCCTTCCTTCTGCGTGGCGATGAAGCCGTGGCCGAGATCGGCCTTGACGGCATGGGCGCGCTCGACCGAGCCGCCGAGCGCTGCAATCGCAGCGGTCAGCTTGTCTTCGAGGTCCTTCTGCGCCGGCCAGCACTTGACATTGGCGCTCTCGCGAAGATCGCCGCTTGCCACCATGAGAATATGGGGACCATTAGCCATCGTGTGTGTCCTTTTCAGTCCGTTGGGTTGCGCGCTGCCTGGCGTTGTCTTCCGGCCGGTCGCGCGGTTTGTTAAGGCCGGCTCCGATATGGGCTCGGAGCCGGGAATTGCTGTTATGACTGGGCTTCAGCCGCCGCCTTGCGGGCCCTGCGGGCAGCCTTGATCTTCGGTCCGATGATCGGCAGCGTCAGCGTAGTGAGTGCGATCACCAGGAAGACGGCGCAGACCGGGCTGGTGGCGAAGATCGAAAAATCGCCATCCGACATGATCAGCGAGCGGCGTAGATTGCCCTCGATCATCGGCCCCAGAATGATGCCGATGATGATCGGCGACATCGAGAAGTCGAGCTTCAGCATCACATAGGCGCAGACACCGGCAAACATCATGACGAAGACGTCAGTCATGGTGTTGTTGACCGAGTATGAGCCGACCATGCACAGCACCAGGATGATCGGAACCAGAAGCTTGCGCGGAACCGACATGACGCGGGTGAAGAGCCGGATGCTCGAAAAGCCGAGAATACCCATGACCAGATTGGCGACGAACAGGCCGATGAAGATGGTGTTGACCTGAACCGGATGCTCGGTGAAGAGCAGCGGACCAAGCTGCAGGCCCTGCACCATGAAGGCGCCCATCATGATGGCGGTCGCGCCGTCACCGGGAATGCCGAGCGTCATCAGCGGCACCATGGCGCCACCGGCAACGGCGTTGGCACCGGCTTCAGGGGCGGAAACTCCCTCGATCGAGCCCTTGCCGAATTCTTCCGGATGCTTCGACCAGCGCTTGGCCTCGGTATAGGCGATGAAGGAGGCGATATCGCCGCCCGTGCCCGGGATGGAGCCGATTGCCGTGCCGATGGCAGCCGAGCGGAAATAGGTCGGCAATACGCGGCGGAAGTCGAGCCAGCTTGGCAAAACACGCTTGATCTTGGTGTTGACCTTGCGGTTGCTCGGGTTGTTGCGTTCCTTCCAGTTCTCCTCGATGCCGAGCAGCGCCTGGGAGAAGGCGAACAGGCCGACCAGAACCGGAACGAAGGAAATGCCACCCATCAGATAATAGGAGTTGAAGGTGAAGCGCATGCCGGCGGTCATTGGGTCGAGGCCGATCGTGGCGATGAACAGGCCGATGCAACCACCGATCAGCCCCTTGATCACCGATTGTGACGAGACCGAGGTGATGATCGAGATGCCGAAGACACCGAGCGCGAAATAGTCTGGAGCGGAAAGGCCGGTGGCAACCTTGGCAAGCTGTGGCGCAATGATGACCAGCGCAACGGCGGAAAACAGGCCGCCGAACATCGAGCTTGCGGTGGAAAGGCCGAGCGCACGTCCGGCTTCGCCCTTCAGCGTCATCGGATAACCGTCAAGAACGGTTGCAGCCGAGGCGGGGGTGCCGGGTGTGTTGATCAGAATGGCGCTGATGGAGCCGCCGTAAATGGCGCCGCAATAGACGCCGAGCAGCATCAAAATGCCTTCCAGACCCTGGAAGGTGAAGGTCAGCGGCATCAAAAGCGCGATGCCCATATTGACGGTGAGGCCCGGAAGCGAGCCGATGACAATGCCGGCAGCCGTGCCGAGAATGATGACGAGCAGCGCCTGATAGCTGAAGACGACGGCTGCTGCCTGTAGAATATCGTTCATGATCTTATCCCTTCAGCAGCCTATTCGAGGAACCACAGGGTGGGCAGCGTGATATTGAAAATATGCACGAAGAAGAACCAGATGACGCCGACGGCGATGACCGTGGTGAGGCCGACGACGAGAGGTCTCTTTTCACCCATGATGATCATGATCAGTGGCATGAGGATCAGGGCTGCGATCACGAAACCGGCCCAGACCATCAGGGCCGCGGCGCAGATCGCGATGAAGGCGGTGAGATAGGCCCACAAATGGCCAGGTGTGGCGAATTGAACGTCGCGGCCGGCATTGATCGCGGGGAATGCGACAACCTCGATCACCTGCAGAACGCCAAGTCCGATCATCAGCCAGGCGATCAGATGCGGCCAGAAGGCTTCTCCGGGAACACCGTCGGCATTGGCGGTCGTCAGATTACGAGAGAACCAGAAGATGGCGAGGCCAAAGACTACGGATACGAGCGCCACCAAAAGATTGTATTTTCTCATTGATTCCTCCCGTCCTGCCCGCAGCCCGATAGGGGCTGCGGGCGAGGCATATGAATGAGATTACTCAGACTTGCTTTCGGCGATGAGCTTTGCATACATCGCATCGTCGGCCTTCATCATGGCCTGAACCTCTTCACCGGTCATCGTGCTCGGCATGATGCCCTGGTTCTTCATGGCCGTCTGGAAGTCCGGATCGGCAGCAACGGCCTGGAAGGCAGCAACCAGCTGGCTGGAGATGTCGTCAGGCAGGTTTGCCGGGCCGGCAATGGCAGCCCATGCGCGCATCTGCGTGTCGGTACCGGCACCCAGAGCTTCGTTGAAGGTCGGAACGTCGGGGAACAGTTCGAAACGCTTGCTGTCCATCACACCGAGCATCTTCAGCGCGCCGGCATCAATCTGCGGCTTGGCAGCGCCGGGCGTGGTGATGACGGCATCAACGTGACCGCCGACCAGCGCAGCAATCGCCGGGCCAATGCCTTCGGAATACGGAATGTGCTTCAGCTTGATGCCGAGCTGCTGTTCCATGTTCGTGGTGGCGAGATCATAGATGGCGCCGGTGCCGGAATTGGCAACCTGGACTTCACCCGGATGATCCTTGGCATACTGGACGAATTCTTCCAGCGTCTGGTACGGCGCATCGGCCTTGACAACCAGCGAGCACGGATCGGCGATCGGTGCGAACAGGCCGGTGAAGTTCTTGTAATCGACCGGCGATTTGTTCTGGTAGGGGAACATGGCCAGCTCAACCGTGGTCATGACCAGCGTCTCGCCATCGGGACGGGCATGCGCGGCTTCAACCAGACCGGTCACGCCGTTACCGGCGGGCTTGTTTTCCGGAACGAAAATCACGCCGTCAGGCAGATATTTCTTGGCATATTCCAGCGTCAGGCGGGCCGATGTATCCGTGCCGCCGCCCGGATTCTTCGGGATGATGACGGTGATATTCTTCTTCGGATAGGTCAGTTCCTGTGCGGTTGCCTGAACGCTGGCAAAGGCCAGAACGCCGCAGAGCGCGATTCCAATTGCTTTCAACATTTCCAACTCCCTTGTTTTAATTCTAGACATTCCTGCCGGCAGGGTTTTTGCCGGCCGAAACGCTAGCCATCCTCCAAAACCAGGTGGCAGTAGACGATTGACTTGCGGTTATGTGTGTAGGCCACATGAAGCTCTTTCCCCTGAGCGATGATGGCCGGATAGGAAAACTCTCCTTCTTCGGTTTCGAGATCGAGTTCCCGGTTGAAGCTGGCACCGTTGTCGTGGGAAAGGGCCAGCGAAAGGGGCGAGCGGCGGCCCCAGTTGCCACCGTTCGGATTATAGACAAGCGCCAGCGTACCGTCGGTTTCGACGACATCGATGCCGCTATTATTGTTGACGACCGAGGTCGCGTAGGCTTCCGACCAGTGCGCGCCGAAATCTTCGGAATCGCTGCGATAGATGAAGCCGCGCGTCGAGCGCATCATCAGATGGATATGTCCGGGCTGCGATTCCCAGGCGCTGGGCTGGATCACGCCATCCCAAGCGAACACCTTGGCCGGATCTGTTTCCCAGAGCGCATTTTCGGCAAGACCTGACCAGACACCGGCTTCGCCCTGCTTTTCGTCAGGGGAACGATGGGTGAAGGGCACGTCAATACGGTTCCAGCTTTGGCCCTTGTCGGCTGAAAGATCGACGAAGGCGTCCCAGATCGTGTCCGTCTCGACCGAGGCCGGGGCAAGCCAGGCGCCATTGGACATGACGAGAAGCTTGTTCTTCACCGGACCGCGCGGGGCGGTGTCACCGGCAATGAGTTCCGCCGGATCGCTCCATGTCCTGCCGCCGTCATGCGAAACGCTCCAGCGGGTCGTCCATGTGTGAACCGTCGGGCCGACCTTGTAGAAGATCCAGACCGTATTGCCCTCATTGAGAAGGACCGGGTTCCAGTGCGCCAGACCATCTTCGGCGAAGCGGCGTTCAGGGGCCTGAAAGCCGTTCTCATCACCGCGAACCAGCCAGATGGCAACATCGCCGGCGCCTTCACGCTCGCCGCCGAAGAAAGCGACGAGCTTCTCGCCATTCGGCAGAACAATCACTGTCGAGGCGTGGCAATTGTTGAACAGCTCATGCCCAAGCGGCACGACGAATGTCTTTTCCAGAAGTTTCAGTTTTTGCATCACGGTTGCCTCCTCCGCTTCCGTCAGCCGGTCGCTGCTCACTGAGCAGCGATTTTTCCAGCCGGATCAAAAGCAGCAGCAGGGATGTCGAGTTCAAGCTGGCTGGCAAGCGTTTCGCCAAGAGCGATCATCTGCGAGACCGTCGAGGAGAAATGGTTCTGGAAATAGCCACCGAGCGGACGCGTACGGCATTCCATGCTGGAAAAATTGCCGATCGCCTTCTGGAAATCCTTGGCGCAGAGCGGGTAATCCATGCTTTCAGTCATGGCAGCGACCGAGAGATAAGTGCCCAGAATTTCGGCCTTTTCCGGCTCCGACTGCCAGTTCTCTGTCAGCCAGACATAAAGCGCGGGATGGAAGTTGGCCATCACACCGCTATAGCCGTGGCAGCCGACCTTCAGGCTTGCAAGAAGCGTCTGTGCATTGGCGTTGGCGATATGCAGCTGGCTGCCTTCAACCAGTTTGGCACGGCGCGTCAGCGTCTCGATATTGCAGCAGGTGTCCTTCAGGAAGGTGAAGCGGCCCGACTTGGCGGCAAAGGAAACGGCAGCATCGCTCAGCAGGCGCTTGTAAGGGTAGGGGCATTCATAGACGCCGATGCCAGCCGAGGCCGGAACCTTTTCCGTCAGCGCGGCGAGGCGTTCGAGGAAGACCTCGTCACCTTCGTCCTGGCTGGCGAGGCGGTTGGAGATCATGATGACGCTGTCAACACCGCAGGCAGCCTGGGCAGCAAGCTGCTCTGCCTGATGGCTTGGCGCATTGCCGGTGTGGCCGGAGGCGACGACCGGGACGCGGCCATCAACGTAATCGACCACGAAGCGCGTCAGTTTCTCCGACTCAGCATCGCTCAGGAAGAACATTTCACTCGACTGGCAGTTGGCAAACAGCCCGTGGACGCCGGAGGCGATATACCAATCGATCAGGCGCTCCAGCGATGCCCAGTCAATCTCACGATCTTCGGTGAAAGGAGTAAGCATCACCGGCCAGACGCCTGTGTGATGATCCATTTCGCTCCTGCCTGACTTCACCATTTCCAATACCTCACTGCAAAAATCCAGCTCTGCCAACCACGAACCGGCATAGAACGTAAACTGCCAGCGCAACGGGGCTCCGGGGCGCTTTGCGACGCTCTGCAAGATCTTCATGCGAGGGCCGGTTTGAAACTGTCTGCAGGGATTTCAAATTGGGAAATGTAAGATAAGCCCGGCAAAAGACGAGCTTCTCCATGCAGGCGCGAAAACCGATTATCCTCCCGGAAACGCTTGCTGTTACGAGTTAGCAAACCGTGCTTAGCGCCTTTTAGCGTCAGAGACAAGTGAGATTGCGGCGGTGCACGGATTCTTTTTTGTTCATTTCCGCAGCATAGATCGTGCAGGCGGGGAAGCCCGGTATTCCCGTACCGGCTGACGGAGACTGCACATTGCCGGAAATTCACCCAGCTGCGTCTGAGCGAGGCAGAATTGAGGCGGTTCTGCCTAAAATTTTGACGTCTATCAATGGGCTGTTGCGTAAATGCATAGCTACCCTGCGGCCATGCCAGTAACCAACCGCATCAAAAAGGCCTATTTGAGTAAGCAGTTAATGACCCAACTGAAAAGACAACTGAAATGACCAACGCACGTTCGAATCGCAGCAATAACGCTTTCAACGAAGGCCGCTCGCGCAACGCATTTTACCGCTTTGCCAAGGGTGTCGGCAGCTTCATTGATGATTATGCCGAAAACCGCGCCGAAGCTTTCCGCCGCAGCCCGCGCACTTTCGATTGATCACAGGCCCCTGCAAGGGGCGCATGGCTTGGCAATTCGCCATGAAATGCAGATTGTGTGAGTCGGGTAACGGTGACCCGGTTCTAAAAAATGAAGTCCCGCTCAGCGCCTCGCGCGCTCCAGCATGCCAAAGAGGTCGCGTGGATCGTCGGGATCGGCAATAATGTCGAGCTTTTCGTAAAAATCGGTTCCTTGAAGGCGGCTCCGCACATAGCAAAGAGCAGAAAAGTCCTCAATGGCGAAGCCGACGCTGTCAAACAGTGTAATCTGTCTGTCACTTGATCTGCCGGGCTCAGTGCCGGAAATGACCTGCCATAGCTCGCTGACCGGATGATCCGGTTCAAGCTGCTGGATTTCTCCCTCGATTCTTGTCTGCGGCGGATATTCAACAAAGATATCGGAACGCAGCAGGATGTCGCGGTGCAATTCCGTCTTGCCGGGACAATCTCCACCAATCGCGTTAATGTGAATGCCAGGACCGATCATATTGTCGGTCAGGATGGTGGCATATTGCTTGTCGGCGGTGCAGGTGGTGACGATCTCCGCCCCCTCAACGGCCTCCTGTGCTGACTTGCACATGATGATGATAAGGCCGCTCTTTTCGAGATTACGCGCAGCCTTGCGGGTGGCCTGAGCATCAATGTCATAAAGCCGCACGGTTTTTATGCCGGTGACAGCCTTCATTGCCAGCGCCTGAAATTCGGCCTGCGCCCCATTTCCGATAATCGCCATTGTCTTCGCATGTTTCGGCGCCAGATGACGGGCAGCCATGGCTGAAGTTGCGGCGGTGCGCAGCGCGGTCAGCAGGGTCATCTCGGTCAAAAGCACCGGATAGCCTGATGCGACGTCGGCGAGCAGGCCGAAGGCCGTCACCGTCTGCAGACCGCGCGCCATGTTTTTGGGATGACCGTTCACATATTTGAAGGCATAGGTCGTGCCGTCGGAGGCGGGCATCAGCTCGATGACGCCCTCGCGTGAATGTGAGGCGATCCGCGGCGTCTTGTCGAATTCCGCCCAGCGTTGGAAATCACGCTCGATCGCTGCCGCCAGGTCCTTGAGCATGGTCTCGACACCAATGTGATGGATGAGGCGCATCATGTTTTCAACGCTGACAAAGCGGATAAAGGCCTTCTCAGAGGCGAGCGGCGTCATGGCGAACTCCTTCTTTGCACATGCTTGCCATCATGCCGTAGAGTTTTCCCGACAGAAATTTCAAATTTGTATTAATCTGATCGGAATAGCGAGCAAACTGTACAGAAGCACTGAGCAAACTGATCAATGGATGAGCAGATCGTCAAATATATGCCGGATCAGCTGGATCGCAGGCTCATTGCCTGTTTGAGAGAGGATGGGCGTGCTTCGCTGTCGCATCTGGCAACGCGGCTCGGCGTAGCGCGGGGAACTGTCCAGGCCCGTCTCGACCGGCTGATCAAGACCGGGACACTGGCAGGTTTCACTGTGCGCGTTCGGGAGGATTACGACGCCACGTCGGTTCGGGCGGTGATGATGATCGAAGTGGTCGGCAAGTCGACGACCCAGGTAATCCGGCGGCTGCGTGGCCTGCCGGAAATCCATGCCCTGCACACAACCAATGGAAACTGGGATCTGGTGGCTGACATCCGCGTTTCGAGCCTCTCCGATTTCGACCGGGTTCTGCGGGAGGTGAGGATGATTGACGGCGTCGCCAATAGCGAGACCAGCCTGCTCTTGAGCACGGTTTAGCCGTCGGCGGATCGTTCTGGCATTTGTGCCCAGCATATCTGGCCGACGGGTCTTAAACTCAAATTCGTTCCACTCGGGCGCCTTTCGATCCGAACGAATCAGATCGGCGCCCTAGGCCGAATTGGCAGAACAGAGATAGGTCCCGGACAATATATTGGCGATGACATTGAAATGGCTGGCGACCAGATGATGCCCGGCATCGGGCAGGATGTGAGTTCTGATGTCGCAGCGGCGGGCATGCAGCGCATGAACCACCTCCGGGCGGCACATCGCGTCCTGTTCTCCGTGCACCAGTGTGATCGGCAGCCCGCTTTCCAGAAGTTCACTCACCCAGTCGCGTTGATTGACAAGCAGATCGGCGGCGATGGCATTGCCGCCGCGTTCGC
This sequence comes from Martelella alba, assembly GCF_006516955.1. Taxonomy (GTDB): domain Bacteria; phylum Pseudomonadota; class Alphaproteobacteria; order Rhizobiales; family Rhizobiaceae; genus Martelella; species Martelella alba. The sequence continues at coordinate 571,768 of NZ_VHLG01000001.1, read as the reverse complement.
CCAACAGCTTCAGCCAGTCGAGAATGAAACCGGCCTGAATGCCATAGTCAATAACGGCGAGATCGGGTGGCGAATGGCGGTAGGAAAGCCGGTAGGCGCGGGCGGCAAGGGCCGGCGTGCGGGCAATGACAGAATAGGCTCTGACAAGCGTTGAAACGATCTTCGGGTTATGTCGCATGGCATCGGAAAGCGAGCTTTGCAGGCTGGTACTTTCCTCGACCGCGCGCAGCGTCGGCGGGTGCGGCATGCCAGCGATCACGATCTGGCGGACGAGATGCGGATAGTGCCTGGCGAAATAGCCAAGCCAGGCCGCACCGGAACTTGCGCCGACACAATCGACGGGCTCGCCGATGAAATGCTCTATGAAGTCAGCAAGCGCTGCACTGTAGCGCTCAAGATGCAGCACCGGGTCAGGTTCGTTCGCGGCAGGCGAGAAGAAACGCGGTGCCACGATCCAGCGCAGTCCGTTGGCCTTCATCTGGCTGACGGCATTTTCAGCGATGATGGCCGGCGTCAGGAGCGGGTGAAAAAAGAGGCAGGGCCGGCCCCTGCGTTGACCGAATTCCCATACCGGCAGGCGGTCTCCACCGCTGAGCGCGACATCGTGGAACAGGACATCACCGCCGAAATGACGGCGCAGCAGGGCCTGTTCCGCGCGCAGCGTACCGGACCGGCCGACAAGGCCGACGACCTCGCCCATGATGGTGAAGGAGACGGCCTGCAGCAGTGCTGTCTGGCCGGAGACGTTGAATTTCTGGAAGATGACCTGAAGCTGTTTGCGCTTGGTATTATAGGCAGCTCCCAGATGGATCGCGGCCTGTTTCAGTTCGAGACCGGACAAGAGAAGCGTCAGGAGGCGATATTCGCCTTCCGTCAATGTAACAGGCCCATCCGGGCGGGCGATGATGGTCTCCAGAAAACTGCGGGTAATCACCACGGCGAGATGTGAAAGACCGTCAGGAACATCCTTCCAGCGCCGGTTGAGGTCAAGGAGCAGGATTAGGACGCCATTATGTTCGCGAAAGTTGATGCCGCTGCTATCGGAAAGCGGCAGGCCAAGATTCGGGGGAAAGGAGCATTCTTCCGCATTGCTGAAGGTGCGTTCGCCATCTCGATCATAAAGCGCGCTGGGCAACTCGATTCCATGAAAATGAGCGTAAAAATATTCACTCGCAAGAAAGCCCCTGTCTGCGTTGTGGTGCAGTTCGGGATCCTGCTCCCAGCGCCCCGGCAGGGTGGCTGGTTTCAGGAGCCTTGGAATCTCTGCAAGTCGGGCTGCATGGCGCAGGAAGGCTTCGTGACGCGATTTCATGAATTAGACTTTTTACAGTCGAAATTACGCCGTCAAGTCTTTATGTTGACACACTTTCCAAAAATAGAGCGGGCATTGCGTGGCGCGTCAGGCTTGCGGCAAATGAGAAGGAATGCCGCTGACCTGGTTGCCGGGGCGGGCGCGGGGAAACTGATGTCCACCCAATCTTGCCGGGCATATGGGGCTGGTTTCATCTCTCATGCCGCCAATCATCGTCATTTCAAGCTGAGGCCCGGCAGTCTGCTTGGACAATCCTGTGCTATACTCTGCGCTGGCTCTTGTTCACGGCAGCGCCGCTGCTCGTCAATCAGCCTTCAATACGGAAGAAAGTTATGCTTTTAGAGAAGATCAAGGCAGCCACTCTGGCTGCACGCAAGGCGCGCCAGCCGCAGGCGGGTGTGTTGCTGACGCTGCAGGGTGCCATCGACACCCGTTCAAAAACCATGAATCCGGTACGTCCGCTGACGGATGAAGAGATCGTTGCCGAGGTGCGTAAACTCCTCAAGGGGCTGAATGAGACCGAAGGCTATCTGCCGGCCGGTCCCTCGGAAAAGCGCGATCAGATCGAACTTGAAAAGGCGGCGCTGGAGCCCTTTTTGCCCAAGCAGATGAGTGAGGCAGAACTGAAGGCCTTTGCCGAGGCGCGCGTTGCTGCCGGTGATAATATGGGGCAGATCATGGCGGCGCTGAAACAGGCCCATCCCGGCGAATATGACGGCAAGACCGCTTCCGCCCTCGTCAAGGCGGCGCTTGCTTAAACGCCGCTGGATATCGATGAGGGTGGTTTGGCTGCCCTCATTGGTGGAACTTTGCCACGAGCGCCTCTCCGCGGGGCGTTTGTTGGCCGAACGCCCAATGTATCTGCGGTCTGAAACGCGGTTTTGACATAGCTGAATGACGCTGGATTTATACTTTTCTGGCCGTTGCGGCGTGTTCAAGCCACCCATATCGTCTCGCACCGACGCGAAGCCATCCTGTTTTCGCGAGCCGGCGGTTCTGTATCGGCCTGGCTGCTGCAGATGCCACCACACACTGCGTTATGCACGGCGGTGCGAAAAAAAGCGCGGCCTGTTGTGGCCAGGGCGAGATGATGCTGACAAGCATATAAATTCCGCATTTGCCTAAAAAATATGTATTATATGCGAATAAAATAGTCAAAGCCTGTCTGTCTTGCTTCGTCAATATGATGGATGACAATAATAAGTGCGCCAGTGAACAACAGTTCCGGCGCTGACTGCTCCTATGCTCGGCTGACTGCTGCGGGTGGCCGCAGTGTCCAGAAAACATGGAGCGGGAAATGCAACAAACAAACACTGGAAAGACATTCATTCGCCGGAACTGGCTGGGTCTCGGTTTTGCAGCGCAAATGTTCATCGCATCGCTCGGCCTGGCTTCGGTTGCGCCGGTAACGCAGGCGCATGCGGAAACACCAGCCGCCTGTGCAGATCTTCAGGCGAAATATCCGGATCTGAAGGGCAAGACCCTTGTCAACGCCGTCAACCCGCATACGCCGGGCTATGAGGCGCTGGACCCGAACGACCCGAACAAATATATCGGTTTTGATATCGATCTCGGCGAAGCGATCGGCGATTGCCTCGGTTTCAGCCTCACCTATAAGCCCGTCACCTTCGCCGCCCTGCTGACGACCCTTGAGGCTGGTCAGGCCGACATCGTGATTTCCGACATCTACGCCACGAAGGATCGCGCCAAGGCGGCCGATTTTGTCACCTATCTGAAGGTTTTTGATGGCGTTCTGGTTGCCAAGGGCAATCCGAAAAATATCGACGGCATCAACATCTCCATGTGTGGCACAACGGCGGCGGAAAATACCGGCTATGTGGAAGTGCCGCTCATTCAGGCGCTGGCCGCAGAATGCGAAGCCGCTGGCAAGCCTGCACCGGAAATCCAGCTCTACGACAATAATGCCAACTGCATTCAGGCGATCCTGTCGGGCCGGGCAGACACCTATATCAATGACGCGAACACGGTTGACGGTGCTGTCGCCGCTTATCCCGACAAGCTGGAAAAGGCGACTGCGGTCACGCTTCCCTATTCGGTCGGCATTGCCGTTCCGCGGGGTAATACCGATTTCCGCGATGCCGTCATGGCGGCGCTGACGGAGATCCAGAAGAGCGGCATGCAGGCCGAGATGATGGCCAAGTGGAACCTTCCCGCAGACCAGATCGAAGAACCCAAGCTCGTTCTGGCTGACTGATCTCCCTTTAAAAGACAACCGGCCGGTCATGAATGTACCGGTCGGTCCTTTTCCCTTGTTCTGCCGAGAGGCATTATGGATCTATTTATTCATTATCTGACCCAGCCCTATCTGGTGACCGGGATTGTCTATACGCTCCTGATCACCGTTTTAGGCCTTGCCGGTGGCACGGTCATGGGCATCGTGCTGGCGACCATGCAGCTCGGCCGCTCCCGGCCGCTTGCCATTCTGGCGCGGGCCTATGCCATTATCTTTCGCGGCACGCCGCTGATCCTGCAGATGATCTTCTGCTACAATGCGCTGCCGCTGATTGGCATCAAACTGACTGCGATCGAGGCTGCCGGGCTGGCGCTGGCGCTGAATGAAGCGCCGTTCATCGCTGAAATCATCCGCGCCAATATTATCGCCGTTGATCGCGGGCAGATCGCCGCCGGTCAGGCGCTGGGCATGCGACCGTTTGCAATCATGGTCCGTATCGTTGTCCCTCAGGCCTTTCGCACCATGGTGCCGGCGCTGGGAAATGAGGCCGTGAGCGCGCTGAAGAATTCCTCTCTGGCCTCCGTCGTCTCCGTTCAGGAATTGACGCTGCGCTCGACCCAGCTTGCATCCTCCACCTTCGACTTTTTCTCGATCTTCTTTGCCTCCGGCCTCATGTATCTGGTGCTCACCGGCGCGATTGCGCTGATCCAGCTGATTGTCGAGGCCACACTTGATCTCGATGCCGATCCGAAAAACCGGCTGACACGGCTTATCCCCTGGCGCCGGGTTGAACTGCCGGCCGTGGCGGTGCCTGCAACGCGTGATACGGCTCTTGCCGCTGAGCCTGCGCCTGCGCCGGAACGCGCTGCCAAAGCCGCTCGCGTCATCGACCATGACAAGCGCTGGGCAGCACTTGAGAAAAACCGCATAGCCGTCGAGATCCGTGACCTGCACAAGAGCTATTCAGGTCAGGCCGTTCTCAAGTCGCTGGATCTGGATGTGCGTCTCGGGGAGGTTGTCGCGCTGCTTGGGCCGAGCGGATCGGGCAAGAGCACGCTTTTGCGCTGTATCAACCACCTTGAAACCTGGGATAGCGGCACGATCCGGGTGATTGATCAGTCGATTGGTGTCGATGCACATGGCCGCTCACTCTCGCAGAGTGCCATTGCCGATGCGCGCGCCTCGGTCGGTGTTGGCATGGTGTTCCAGAATTTCAATCTGTTCGGTCATCTCACAGCCCGGGAAAATGTGGCCGGGCCGTTGCGCTGGGTGCAGGGCCTGCCGCGCAGCGAGGCGAACCGGCGGGCCGATGAACTGCTCGAACGGGTCGGTCTGTCACATCGGGCCGATGCCCTGCCGCGTCACATGTCCGGTGGCCAGCAACAGCGTGTTGCCATTGCCCGCGCACTGGCGCCCAATCCGGCGATCCTGCTGCTGGATGAGCCGACGTCGGCACTTGATCCCGAACTTGTCAGCGAGGTGCTTGACGTTATCCGGCGGCTCGCCGTCGAGGATGGTCTTACCATGTTGATTTCAACCCACCAGCTCGGCTTTGCCCAGGATGTCGCCGACCGGGCGGTGTTTCTGGCTGAAGGTGCAATCGTTGAACAGGGACGGGCGCGCGAGATGCTCTTGCGTCCCACAAATCCGCGCACCGCACAATTCCTGCAGATCGTCGGCGAAGAAAACGGCCAGCCTGCCTGAGCGGCACGAATATCATGAATGGAGAGAAGAATGACGCATCATAAATTGCCGGCCACGCCCGAAACGGTGCATTGGGGCTATTTCAGCAAACGAATTGCGCCGGTCCTGACCATAGAATCCGGAGACACCGCAACGATCGACACGATCACCCATCACGCCAATGATGATTATGACCGCATGATCAGGGGCGATGCTGAAGCTGAGGCGATCTATCACTGGACCAGTACGGAAAAGGCTGTTTCCAGGCGCGGTGCCGGTCCCGAGAGCGGTCCTTTTGAGCACGGGCCGGGCGAGGGGCTGGGGGTTCATCTTCTCACCGGACCGATCGCCATTGATGGTGCCGAACCCGGCGACGTGCTCGAAGTGCGCATTCTCGACATCTATCCGCGGCCGAGCGCCAATCCGGAATTTGCAGGGCGTTTCTTCGGTTCCAACCCTTCTGCCAACTGGGGCTATCAATATCAGGATCTTATCGAGGAGCCGAAGCCGCGCGAAGTCGTGACGATCTATGAGCTGAACATGGCCGAACCGGCGCATGTTTCGGCCGTATACTCCTATGTCTGGACACCGCAGACAGATCCCGATGGCATTGTTCACCCCGTGATCGATTATCCCGGTGTCCATGTCGACCATGCGACGATCACGAAGAAGGAAGATGTCCTGAAGGGCATTTCGGTGCCTGCCCGGCTGCATTTTGGAACGATGGGACTGGCACCGGCCGAGGCGGATTTCGTCAGCACCATTCCGCCAAGCTATACCGGCGGCAACATGGATGACTGGCGCATCACCAAGGGCGTCAGGATGTTTTATCCGGTCTCGGTCGATGGTGCATTGTTCTCGGTCGGGGATGCCCATGCGACCCAGGGTGACAGCGAGCTTTCCGGCACGGCCGTCGAGATTTCCATGACCGGGAAATTCGAATTCATCCTGCACAAGAAAAGCGATCTTGCCGGCACCATCATGGAAGGGCTCACCCATCCGCTGCTGGAAAATAACGATGTCTGGGCGGTATTCGGCTTCAGCGTTACCAATTATCTCGCTGAACTTGGCGCCAATCACCAATATGAGATCCTGACCAGCTCGAGCCTCGACAATGCGATGCGCGATGCCTTCAGGAAATTGCGCCGGTTCTTGATGACGGTGCATGATCTGAGCGAGGACGAGGCGATTTCGCTGATGTCGATCGCCGCTGACTTTTCGGTAACCCAGGTGGTTGACGCCAATTGGGGCGTGACCGGATCGATCCGAAAGAGCCTTTTTCCATGCTCTTGAGACCGGGACTGGCTTTTCACTCTTCGCCCGTGCAGTATGATCCGATCGACGCTTGTGAGGCGTCGATCACCAACAGCACGGATGAAAGGATGAATGTCAGGCAATTCATAGCCGAGTCATATCCGCAGGATGTTCGCAGCGAAGCGTGGCGCGCGTTGCTGGCGGAATTCAATCTGCATTCGGTTCGTCTCGATGGTGCCCAGGACAGCTATTCCAATGCCGTGCTGCGTGGCGATGGTGATGGCGTTATCGTCGGCCGCCTGGTGGCTGGCTCACAGATCCTGTCATGCATTCCCAAGCGCAGCCGCATGTTGATGGGCATCATCCCGCTCGATGAGAGCTTCGAGGTTGTGAGCGACGGTCTGACACGTGAGGTCGGTGCCGGCCAGCTCGTCGTGCTGCAGATGGATCGCCCCTGGGAGGCCCGGGTTTACACCAATGTTCGTATGGCCGTCTTTGCTATTTCGGATGCCGTCTTGCAGCGGCGCGGTGCCGCCTGGGTCCCGTTTTCGGATCCGCGCTGTTTCGACTGCACCGGGCTGGCGGCGGTCTTCATCCGCGCGATGGAAAGTGCCGTTGCTGAAATGGAGCGCCTTTCCAATGCCGAATGGCAATCAGTCGAACAGTTTGTCGCCGATCTCTTTGTGAGCATGGTGGTGGAGGCGGAGGCTGCCGACAAGCCGGCAACGCCCAGCCTGGCGGCGCTTTTCAACCGGGTTACGCTCAGCATCGAAAAGCGTATTCATGATGCGGAACTGACCGCCGCCAAGGTTGCCCGTGCGGAGGGAATTTCCGAGCGCTATCTGCAGAAACTGTTTGAGCAGAACGGTGAGAGTTTTGCGCATTATCTGAAAGAAAGGCGGCTGCAGCGCGCCCGCGCGGCTCTGGTGACGCCGGGTGATCTGCGTCTGCCGGTGGCCGAGGTCGCCTATAATTGCGGTTTTGGTGACGCCGCCAATTTCAGCCGCATGTTCAAGGAACGTTTCGGTTTGCCACCTGGCGCCTTTCGGTCGCAATATCTCGATCGTTTTGCGGACGGTGCCAGTATTGAGCAACGCGGCTGGCCGGTGAAGGCGCTGGCGGGCAAGAAGCAAGCGTCAAAACCTGCAACTCAGGCTGCAATCGTCAACGAGGCCGCGACCAATGAGACTGCGGATTGCGGCCGGCATCACCATCTGGCCGTCAATGCGTCGCGGGTTCACTGGGGCTATTTCAGCCGGTCGCTGAGCCCGGTGCTTGAAATCAATTCGGGCGATACGGTTGAGATCGAGACGCTCTCGCAGCATGCTTCCGACGCGCCGGATCTTATGATTGCCGGAGACAGCGCTGCGGAAGATGTTTTTCACTGGACACATGAGCGAAAGGCAGTCGACCGGCGCGGTGCCGGGCCTGTCGATGCTTCGGTTTTCGGCCGTGGCTCCGGTGAGGGATTCGGTGTTCATATCTGCACCGGGCCGATCTATGTGCGCGACGCGAGGCCGGGCGATGTGATCGAGGTCCATATCGAGGATATGGTGCCGCGTCAAAGCCTCAGTCCGGCCGGTATGGGCCGCTGTTTCGGCAGCAATGTTTCTGCCTGGTGGGGTTATCACTATTCGGAGCTGGTCAAGGAACCCAAGCAGCGCGAAAACGTCACCATTTATGAGATCTTCCCTGATGAGGGCTTTGCCGAGGCGTTGTTTTCCTATCGCTGGACGCCTCAAACCGATCCGTTCGGCGTTGTCCACCGCACATATGATTATCCGGGTGTGCCGGTCGACCGCGCATCAGTCGAGATCTGCGACCTTGCTGCGCGACGGACCCGTATTCCGCTGCGACCACATTTCGGCGTGATTGCGCTGGCGCCGCGCGAGGGCGAGTTCATCGATTCTGTGCCGCCAGCCTATTTCGGCGGCAATCTGGATAACTGGCGGCTCGGCAAGGGCGCGAGCGTGTTTCTGCCGGTCTCCGTTGCCGGGGGGCTGGTGTCGATCGGCGATCCGCATGCAGCACAGGGCGACGGCGAGCTTTCGGGAACGGCTATCGAATGTTCGATGACGGGAAGGGTGCGCATCACCCTGCACAAGAACGATTCTCGTTTCAACGATCTGACCTATCCGCTGATCGAGACGCCCGATGAATGGGTGCTTACCGGCTTCAGCCACCCGGACTATCTGGCCGAGTTCGGCGCAAAGGGGCAGGGTGAGGTCTATGCCAAATCCTCGCTCGATCTTGCCATGAAGGATGCCTTTCGCAAGGCGCGGCGTTTCCTGATGGGGCGCCACGGTCTCAGCGAGGACGAGGCGATCGCGGTCATGTCAGCAGCGGTGGATTTCGGTGTCACACAGGTCGTCGATGGCAATTGGGGCATTCATGCGATCATTCGCAAGGCGATGTTCGACAGCGGGAAGGAATAGGCGATGCAGTTTCATATGATCAAGGGTGGCCCGCGGCCGGTTGCTCCCTTCAGTCATGCCGTTGAGAGTGATGGATTTGTCTTCGTTACCGGCCAGATGCCGGATACGCCAGAAATGCCGGGCCGTCTGCCGGACGGGATCGAAGCCCAGACAGACAATGTCATGGCCAATCTTCAGACCGTTCTGAAAGGGCTGGGGCTCGGCCTGGAACATGTCGTCATGGCGCGGGTCTATCTCACACGTTTCAAGGAGGACTATGCCGCCATGAATGCTGCCTATCGACGCTACTTCCCGCAAGATCGCCTTCCGGCGCGAACCTGTGTCGGTGTGACGGGGCTTGCCTATGACGCGCTGATCGAGATCGATTTTGTCGCGCGGCGGCCAAGCTGACCTTCCGGAGCCCATGTTCGCGCTTGCGGCGTGTCAGCTTGCCGGGGACTGCCGGTTGCGATGCTTGCCTTCTTCATCCGGAAGAAGGATGATCCGGCAATGAACGAGAACCTAGCTGAACCTCATTCGGTCGACGACTGCAGCCTTAGCGGTGCTGTTCTGTCGGGCAGCCTGAGCCATCAATCGGAAAAGCCTGGCATCCAATGAGTGCGCTTGCAGCCTATGCCGGCCTGTTTCTGACCGCGCTGATCGCGGCCACCATCCTGCCCATGCAATCAGAAGCCGCGCTTGCGGGTCTCATTATCACAGGCAAGTTCCCGGTCTGGGCGCTTGTTCTGACGGCAAGCATCGGCAACATAATCGGGTCTTTGATAAATTGGTGCCTTGGTCGCGGGATCGAGCGGTTTCGCGACCGGCGCTGGTTTCCTGTCAGTCCGGCGGCTCTGGCGCGGGCGCAGAACTGGTATCAGCGCTATGGCAAATGGTCACTGCTTTTGAGCTGGGCACCGGTCATCGGCGATCCGATAACCGTGGTGGCCGGTGTGCTGCGCGAGCCGCTTGCGACCTTCACGCTCCTTGTCACGCTTGCCAAGGTCGGCCGCTATATCATCATCGCCGTGGCTGTTGTAAGCGCGATATGACATTGAACCTTACGCGACTCTGTGGAACGGGCTATAGGCGGGACAGAACTATCGCGAATATCTGTCTGGCATTCAGAAACAATCGGACGCCTCTGGAGCAGGTCAGATTGGTGGGGAGTTGAAAATGAAAGCGATGCTTTTTGAGCTTTTCGAAAAAGCGCCAGAGATTGTTGATGTGCCGGATCCATCGCCCAGCAATGACGGTGTCGTTATCAAGGTGAGCGCGACGGGCTTGTGTCGCAGCGACTGGCACGGATGGATGGGGCATGACCCGGATATCCGGCTGCCCCATGTCCCTGGCCATGAATTTGTTGGCGAAGTGGTTGCGACAGGAAGCCGGATCCAGAGCTTCAAAGCCGGTGACCGCGTCACGGTGCCTTTCGTTTCCGGTTGTGGGCATTGCGCTGAATGTCATTCCGGGAACCAGCAGGTCTGCCCCAACCAGTTCCAGCCCGGTTTTACGCATTGGGGCTCCTTTGCCGAATATGTCGCGATCGATTTTGCCGAGACGAATCTGGTGAAGCTTCCTGACGCGGTTGATGATGTCACCGGCGCAAGTCTTGGATGCAGGTTTGCAACCTCGTTCCGGGCCGTCGTTGATCAGGCAAAAACCCGGCCCGGAGAATGGGTTGCTGTTCATGGCTGCGGCGGTGTCGGCCTGTCGGCAATCATGATCGCGACGGCGCTGGGGGCAAATGTTGTCGCGGTCGATATTTCCGACGAGAAACTGGCCTTTGCAAAGGAATGCGGCGCGGTTGCAGGTGTGAATTCGCTGAAGGTCGCTGATACGGTCGAAGCGATCCGCGACATCACGCGCGGCGGGGCCCATGTTTCCATCGATGCGCTTGGGAGCCCGGCGACCTGCTTCAATTCGATCCAGAATTTGCGGCGCCGGGGCCGGCATGTGCAGGTCGGGCTGATGCTTGGCGCGCAGTCTACGCCGAAAATTCCAATGGCGCAGGTCATCGGACACGAGCTGGAGATCTATGGCAGTCATGGCATGCAGGCCTGGCGCTACGATGCCATGCTGGACATGATTGCGACCGGCAAGGTGCAGCCGCAAAAGCTGATCGGCCGGCATATCTCGCTTGATGAAGCCGTGCCGCTTCTCACCGCGATGGATAAATCGCAGGATATCGGCATCAGCGTCATCGACCGGTTCTAGTTGTATTCTGGGAGGCGGGAAGCTCGCATGCCGAGGCGGGTTGCCAATTGCGAGATTGCTCTTGCCAAAGCAGAGGAAACATCAGAGCCTGTTGCAATATGATGAAACGACAGGGCAACGACTGATACGATCTTGAAGGACGAATTCTCAGACAGTCTGTCATTGCCACCGCGTAATGCCTTGAAATTGCTTGCCAGACCGGAAATTGAGCAGCGGCTTGCTTCCGGTCTTGAGGGGCAGATCGTTCTTATTCAGGCGCCGGCCGGTTACGGCAAGACCGAGCTTATGGCCAAACTGTTTCGCACCGCCGGGCGGCGCGGGCGCGAGGCTCTCTGGCTTGCCTTGAGGCGCGATGATCAGGCTGAGGACATCAGACAACGGATTGATGCCTTTCTCCGCCATACGGTGAAAGGCGCAGGTGAAGCACTTGCCTCCACGGCGGTCTCGAAGCAAGTGGTCGAGATCTATTTTGATAATGCTGAGAAGGTGGAAACGCCCGCAGTGCTGGCCTGGCTCTTCGATCAGCTGCCGGATCATATCAGGATTACCATAGCCGGTCGGCGGTTACCCGATCTTCCCCTGTCGCGCCTGCGCATGCGCGGGCTTTTGAGCGAACTGGGGGCGCAGCATCTGCAGTTTTCCCGAAGCGAGAGGCGGCAGTTGCTTGGCGCGTGGCTGACGGCGTCCGAGCTGGACAGGATCGGCGAGACACTGGGGGGCTGGCCGGCGCTGAACCGTCTGGCCCTCAGCGAATTGGAGCGTGGCGTGCGTGGGCTTGAGCGCTCTGCTTTGATTGAGGGGGAATCTCGCGTCTATCGTGAATTTCTGCATGAGGAGGTGTTTCCCTCTCTCGATGAGGTGGAGAGCCGGGTTCTCAGCGCCGTTGAAGGGATCGAGAATTTTACCCTGAAGATCGCGTCTGCCCTGGCTGAACTGCCCTATGATTACGCGACTTTGCGAAAGATCGAAAAACTGGCACCGCTGATTGAGACGGAGGAGCAGAATGCCGGCTGGTTTCGGCTGTCAACGGTTGTTGCGCGTGCTCTGGAAATTCAACATGGCGGCGAAACGGCGGAGAAACGCAAGGCGCGTCATATTCACGCCGCCCGGCTATTCGCGGAAAATGGCAATCTGGCCAAGTCTGTACTGCATTCTTCCATTGCCGGTGAATATGAACTGGCGGTCAGAACGATCGAGCATGCAGGGGGCGTCGAGCTTTTCCTGAGAGCCGGCTATACCGTGCTGCGCGGTATTATTCGTGCGGTTCCCCATCAGGTCGTTCTCAAGACCCCTTCATTGCGGCTATGCCGCGCCGTGATGCTGGGCAAGACCGGAAAAATTACCGAAGCGCGCGATGTCCTGAATGCCCTTCTGGATGACACGCGGCAAGGACGGATTCCTGCCAGTGAAAACTGGGTGGGGATGCTACGCCACATCGACAGCCTCAATGAGGTCTATGAAGATCGCGCCATGGATATGGCCGGTATTGCCCGATTGCGTGAAGAAGCCAAGGGGGAACGCAAGGAAAATACCTGGCGGCTTGGCTGGATCTATAACCATCTTGCCACCTGCTACACGCGTATGGGGGATCTGCCATCCGCCAGGGAGACAGCAGAGCGCGGGCTGGCCCTCTATCAGGAGGAGGGGTCGACCTATCCTCAGGCCTTCATGTTTATCCATCTGGGCTTTATCAGCATGCTGGATAACAATTGTCTCAAAGCGCTTGAATATCTCGATAAAGCCTTCGCAATCATCCACGGGCAGTACTGGAATGACGCCAATCTGCTGGCGATTGCCGATGTGCCTTTGGCCGCAATCCGCTATCGCCAGGGCAATGTGAGTGAAGCAGGCAAGTTGATGCAACGCGATCTCGCGATCATGGAGCGCGGCGAAGGCTGGGTTGATTTCTATGTGGAGGCCTATGGGGTTCTGGCAAGATCACGTTTCACCGAAGGGGCCGAAGCTGCTGCCCATGAGGTGATTGACAGCGGTCTTGCTCTTGCACAGGCACGCGATCTGCCGCGCCTGAGGCAGTCGCTTTTCGTTTTGAGATGTGAGTTGCAGACCCGCGCAGGCATGCTGGATGCTGCGGAGGCCACGGCCCAGCATTGGCCGGCAATATCGGACGGCTCTGCCTGGCCGACCCATCGGGAGTGGTGGGACGCACGCCTTGCTATCGGGCGGCTGCGGCTGCGTCAGGACCGGCTGGAGGAGGCGCAGATATTGCTGGAAGGGCTGGTGTCGGACATGCGCGCTGCGCGAAGGGCCGAACATCTGATGCGCGCGCAACTGCTTCTGACGGAGCTTTACGCCCGGACCGGCGATGACGATGCGGCGATCACCGCATTGGGAGAGGTGGCGGCACTGGCGTTTCCGGCCGGTCTGGTACAGCAATATCGTGACGAGGGGCGGCCGCTTGCCGAGACCATCCGCAAAATGGTTCGCCGTGTCGGATTGAGCCGGATGGGGCACAGGACGGCGCAATATCTGGCGGCTGTCGTGATCCCCGAAGTCCGTCGCGTGCCGCGCGGAGGACTGCTCAGTCACCGGGAAGTCGAGGTCCTGTCGCTTCTGGCCGAGGGGCTGCCGAACAAGGCCATTGCCCGCCGGCTCAATGTTGGTGAGCCGACGGTCAAATTCCATCTGAAAAACCTGTTTTCCAAACTGGGCGTTTCCCGGCGCGCATTGGCCGTGTCGGTGGCGCGCCAGAGCGGCCTTATATCTCAGGAGCCGCCAAGCGGTTCATAGGCTGCATCAATGTGAAAGGCCGAAGGACCGAAAACGGCCAGCGCTTCTGGCGTTCGCATGATCTCCGGGACCCGGATACCGAGGATGTTGACGCGTTGGCCATAGCGCAGGCGTTCTGTCGGGATGGCCTCGGCCGTGTCTATGTCCAGCACACAGATCAGGTCCGGAACAACGGCCAGGACTTTGCCGTCGCGTTCCAGCAGAAGGTTCTCGTTTTGAATGCGAATGGCATAGGGCTGCCCTTCATCGAATGGCGCAATCGTGACAATGCCGACGGACCAGCCATTTTCCACCTTGCGTTCGATGTCGACGACCTTGCCGGAACCAAGCAGTTCGGCGTGGCCGTAATGGGTCGTCTTGAGGAAGTCGATCAGCGATGCCACAGGCAACTGCTTTGCCTGCTTGGCCTGGCGAATGACGCGGCCGATATCCTGCGCCAGCGACATGGTCGCGGGGACTGACACACGTTTGGCCGTTCTGCCATCCATCGGATAATTGACCAGGCTGACCTGACCACCCATGCGGATACATACGCCACGGGCCAGAAATTCGGCCTTGGCTGCATCTTCCGTTTCAACCATTGCGAGATTGCCACGTTCATCTGCCATGGCAACCGGTGCCGCTTTCACCCCATAAACATGAAATGTTTCCATTTCGAGCTGGGGGAATGCGCGTCCCATGCCATCGGCATCGACCAGCGGCAATCCGGTCTGGGCGGCGAGTACGATCGGCAGGCAGGAATTCAGCCCGCCGGCCTCAAATGGCATCAGCGCCTCGACCTTTTTTCCCGTCACGTCCTCGAAATGGCGCAGGGCCATCAGCATTTCATCGCCGGAGGGGACCTTTTCCAGCAGGATTGTCGGTGCACCCATGGCGCCGCAGGTGACGATCTGCGCATCATCCGGCAGTTCTTCAAGAGAAATCAGCTTGACCGGGCCATGCTGTTCAATGGCGCCACGGGCGAGAAGCTTGCCGATATAGGGGTCGCCACCGCCGCCAGTGCCAAGAACAGCTGCACCGACTGCTATGTCTTCCAGGTCTCCAGAACGGATCTCTCTCATGCCGAAAGTTCCTCGATCTTGGTGTAGGGTTCGTCAAGGCCGAAGCATTTCGGTCCGAAAACCGCCAATGCCTCAGGCGTGCGCATGATTTCCGGCACGGAAACGGAAATGACCGTGATCCGCTGACCGTATCGCAGGCCTTCCGTAGTGATCGGTTCGGCCGTTTCGCTATCCATGATGCAGATCAGATCCGGCACGATGGCGCGAACCTTGCCATCAACCCGGGCGATCAGATTTTCATTCTGGATTTCGATTTCCATGACGCTGGAATAGGGCGCAAAGCCCTCGATGCGCGCCCGGCCTACGGAAAAGCCATTCCGGGTTTCCCGCTGAATATCGGCGATCTTTCCAGAATAGATGATCGTGGCATAGCTGTAGAGCGTCTTCGGCATGAAGGCGAGGAGCGCCTCGAACGGGCTTTGATGACTGGCCTTGGCCTCGCGCAGCACCTTGCCGACCTGAATGGCCAGCGACAGCGTGCGCGGTACGGCGGTGCGTTTCACCTCAGCGCCGGACATGGCGTATTCGGCGATATAGGCTGCCCCCCCCATGCGGATGGCCACGCCACGCGACAGCCATTCCATCATCTCATTGGAGCGGGCCTCGATCAGCGTGCAGTCACCCCATTCGTTGGAAACCGCCATCGGGCAGCCTGATATGCCATAAACGCCGAAGGTCTCCATCTGCAGTTCCGGAAAGGCCCGTCCCATGCCATCGCCATCGACGATCGGCAGTCCAAGGCGCGCACCGACCAGAAGCGGGATGGTGGAATTGATGCCACCCACTTCAATCGGCATCGTGTGGGTGGCTGTCTTTCCGAGGCGCTTTTCAAGGCGCCTGAGCGACAGGATCGCCTCTTCACCGGACGGCAGTTTCTCGACCAGCACGGTCGGGGCGCCCATCATGGCTGTCGGTATGACCAGGGCATCATCGTCCAGCGTGTCGGGGTCGATCAGATCGACGGACAGCCCCTCATCAAGGCATTGCTGCACCATCTGGCGGCCGATATAGGGGTCGCCGCCACCGCCGGTGCCAAGAAAGGCAGCGCCGACAGCCAGATCCTTCAGATCCTGTGTTCCGAGCTTCATTTTGAGGCCTCCTGAAGCGCGAGATCACCCACGGCCTTGACCCTGATCCGGGTCGCGGAACCGGGAAGATAGGCAAGCGGCACTTCCTCAATGTCCATGATCTTGACCGTTTCTGCCTTCGCGCCAGCGGCAACGGCATTGGCAGAGGCTTCTGCCTTGGCTTCATTCAATACATCGTCACGCTGGCGGCCTTCCATGGCGTAGATCCGATCGACTTCCCCGCCGACCTGAGCGATCGCTGCACCAATGGCATTGGCAACGCCGGCATTTTCCGGGCGAATGACTTCGCTGGCTGAAGGGAGATCGCGAGAGATCAGCACAGAGCCACCGCCGACAAGAATGACCGGTAGTTTATCCGCCGAGGTTTTCATGCGGTCGACAGCTTCATCGACCATGCGGTGCATGGTGTCGATTGCGGTTTCGATCGTTGATTTTGGCAGATGGGCAACGCGGGAGGCATCGCCAATATCTGCCAGTCCGGCGGCAACGATGATGTCGGTGGTCGTCAGTATGTCGCCACCGAAGACCAGTGCCTTGGAGGTGATTTCATAACCGACGGAATCCGGGCCGATCCGGGCGCCGTCATCACGCACCAGCGATCCTCCGCCAAGGCCGATCGCCAGCACATCGGGCATGCGGAAATTGGTGCGAACGCCACCAATATCGACGGCGACGGCGCTTTCGCGCGGGAAACCCTGCATCAGCATGCCGACATCGGATGTCGTTCCGCCAATATCAACCACCATGGCCTCGCCAAGTCCGGCGAGGCGGGCGGCGCCACGCATGGAATTGGTCGGGCCAGATGCGAAGGTCAGGACCGGATAGCGTTCCACATGCTCCGGCGTCATGAGAGTTCCATCATTCTGGCTGATGAAGAAGGGCGCGGTGATGCCCTTGTCGCGCAAGGCCGTGCGGAAGGAATTGACCACCTTGGTGGAGAGTTCCGCGAGGCAGGCATTCATGATGGCGGCGTTTTCGCGCTCCAGAAAACCGACCCGGCCGATCTCATGGCTGAGTGAAAGTGCAACGCCGGGGCATTCCTGTTGCAGGATTTCGGCCGCCCGCAGTTCCATGACCGCTGTTACCGGCGAAAAAACCGAGGTGATGGCCGCCGATTGAATGCCGCGGGCCTTGATCTGCCGGGCAACGTCGAGAAGCCCTGCTTCATCGAGCGGGGCAATCTCGCGACCGTCGAATTCGTGACCGCCGCGCAGCATGAAGGTATGGCGGCCAAGCGTATCAGCAAGATCTGCCGGCCAGTCGGTCATCGGCGGCACGCCACGGGTGGCAGGCAGGCCAATGCGGATCGCTGCGACCTCAAGCAGGCGGCGGCGTTCGACAACGGCATTGGTGAAGTGGGTGGTGCCAATCATCACGGCTTCGATGGCTTCGGGCTTGACGCCGCTTTCTCCCATGACGATGGACAATGCCGACGCAATGCCGGAACTCACATCCTCCGTGGTCGGTGATTTGCACCCTGCAACAACGGTGTTGCCATCCAAGATGACGGCATCCGTATTCGTGCCGCCTACATCAATGCCTACGCGCATTGTGAAACCTTTCAATCGAAGACAATCGTTTTCCTGTTCCGGCGCGCAGCTATGTCGCGCCAGATGCTCTCGTTCCTGTTTTTAAATGTCGACGTTGACCCTGCGGGCTAGAGCGCTTGCCGATCCTCGCTTTGCTCCGGTCGGGGCAGGCTCTAGCCGACGGTGGTGACCGTCGGGTCGTCAGGCAGCAGTCGCGCCCTTTGTTCCGTCCAGCCGATCGTGACCTCTTCGCCCCGTGTCCAGCGTTTCAGATGCAGCTGGTTTTGCCGTTCGGCAACAATCTCCTGGCCTTCGACATCCAGCCGATAGCGAAGCATCGATCCCTGATAGGTTTCGTCTTTCACAGTGGCGGAAATGAGCGAAACGCCCTGGGCTTCAGCTTCCGGTCCCATCAGCACATTTTCGGGCCGGATGATCAGCTTTGCGGGTTTGTCCTTGGCAATGAGATGACGCGTGCTTGCCTTCAGCACCTTGTCGCGAAGACTGAAGGTCGCGATCCCATCCTGGACGTTGCGTGCCGTGACCGAAAGCACGTTGGATTGACCGATGAAGGTGGTGACGAAAAGCGTCGCCGGTTCCTCGTAGATTTGCTGCGGTGTTCCCGAATGTTCGATCTGTCCGGCGCGCATCACACCGATCCTGTCGGACATGGTCAGCGCTTCATCCTGATCATGCGTGACATAAATCGTTGTAATTCCAAGATTTTGCTGAAGTTCCTTGATCCAGAACTTCATTTCCTCACGCAGGGTCTTGTCGAGTGCTGAAAGTGGCTCGTCCAGAAGCAGGATGCGTGGTTCGGTGACCAGGACGCGTGCAAGCGCGACGCGCTGCTGCTGGCCGCCGGAGAGGTTGCGCTGAAAGCGATCGCCATAGCCACTCAGGCCAACCTGGTCGAGTGCAGCCTTGACGGATGTTTCGATTTCATCGCGCGACTTCTTTCTGAGCTTCAGGCCGAAGGCGATATTGTCGGCCACCGACATGTGCGGAAAAATCGCATAGTTTTGAAAGACAATGCCGATGTCACGCTTTTCTGGCGGCAGCGGTGTCAGGTTCTGCCCGCCGACCAGAATGCGGCCGGTTGTCGGTTTCACAAAACCCGCCACCATTCTGAGCGTGGTCGACTTGCCGCAACCCGACGGGCCGAGCAGCGCGTAGAACTCGCCTTCCTGGATATGCAGCGACAGGGAATCGACGGCAGTCGATTCGCCATAGCGCTTGGTGAGTTGTTCGAGCCGGATGTCGGACACGGAGATTAGCCTCGTTTGTCAGATGAAAATGCGGGTATGTGGGCCGCCGATGAATGGCGGCCCAGCCTGTGTCTGGCTCAGGAGCCAAAGATCTCGTTGACGGTTTCGACAATGTCGATTTCATCGGCAAGATAGGCAGACCAGTCGGGGATATGCAGCCCGTCGGTTGCGTCCGCGGTATTGGTGACGCCGAGCTTCGTCATCTTTTCGGGGATGACGGCATTCTTGTTGGTTGGGCGCATCCAGAATTCATCGGCAAAGCCAGACTGGAACTCGGGCGAGAGCATCCGGTTCAACAGCGCGAAGGCGAGCTTCTTACTGGTCGGATCTGCATATTTGCTGATCGTCTGGGTCTGGGTAAGAATGCCCTTATATTCATCCCAATAATAGAGTTCGACTGGAACGCCTTTTTCCTTCTGCAGCAGCGCTTCTGCATCGGACTGAACGGCAATGTTGACTTCGCCACGTTCGACAAGGGCAGCCATGTTTCCGGTGAAGTCGGAAATCTTCATCGGCATGGCCTTTTTCATGGCCTCATATCCCGCATCAAAATCCGTTTCTCCGCTGCCGAACTGGGCGCAGGATGCCATGAAGAACATCATCTGCAGGGTGTTGGAGGTGATGTAGGTGCCGCGCTTTCCGGCATAGTCCGGCAACCAGAAATCCTTGAAGCTCGCCGGCGTAATGCCGGCATCGGTGCGGTAGACATAGCAATAGCGCGAAAAGGCCCAGGTGATGCCGATGCCGGTCTTCATCGAGAAGTCCCAGAGCTCGGAGGTGTTGGGAACATTGGCCCTGATTTCGTCAACCGGCATGAAATAGTCGCCCGCGCCAGCCGTCTTGAACATTTCCGGCATGTTCCAGTTGTTCATCGCAAAGGGCGGGTTTTCGGGACCGGCAGCAACATATTTCGGGAACCAGGGGAAGGTGCTGTCATAGCGGACCTGGCAGTTGAAATCCTTCTGGAACTGATCAAGCACCAGCTTGTTCTGGGTTTCTTCCCAGTAACCGCCCCAGCCCGCAATGTTGAAAACCGCGCCGCCGGCATCGAAAACGCCACCGTCATAGGTCACGTCCTGCGAGAATGCGTGGTTGATGTTGAACAGGCTGACACCTGCTGTTGCCGCACCTGCCTTGAGCAGGGTGCGTCTGGTGAGGCCGTTCTTGGTAATGGTCATGCTTGTCCCTTTCTGGAGTAAGGCCGGTTATCGCCGGCTCAGCAGTTTTTTGAGGTTGGAAAGGCGCGTCGAGATAAGTGTTGAGACCGTCACCAGGCAGATGGCGAAGATGCCGGCTGCCGCGGCCGTGGGCTCAAAGGCGTAGCGAAGCGACGAGTAGATCGCCAAAGGCAGTGTCTGGAGATTTGGCGTCGACAGGAAGAGGGTGAGTTCGAACTGGCCGAAGGAAACGATGAAGGCGAAGATCGATCCGGCGGATATTCCGGGCGTGATCAACGGCAGTGTGACTTTCATGAACGCCTGAACCGGTGTTGCGCCAAGCGAGCGCGCGGCTTCTTCAACCGACAGATCGAGATCAACCAGCGACGCGGTCACTGTGGCGATCACAAAGGGCATGGTGACCAGGACATGGCCGATGATGAGGCCGGTGAGGCTTCGGGCCAGGCCGACATTCGTCCAGATGAAAAAGACATAGAGCGCAATTCCCAGGACCACACCGGGCAGGACGACCGGAAGAAAGAAGATTGCCCTGAGAAATTCACGCGACTTCGAGGTGCTGCGCGTCAGGAAAATTGAAGCCAGGGTGCCGAGAAATGTCGAGATGACCATGGTCGCAAGCGCAAGCGCAAAGGAAAGCTTGAAAGCGGGCAGGAAGGTGGGCGAAACGAAGAAGTTCCTGATCCAGCGCAGCGAGAAGCCCTGCGGGGGAAATGTCAGATAGTCTCCGGAATTCAGCCCGGCCAGCACCACGATGGCGACAGGGACCAGCAGCACGAGAAGCGCAATCGCGGCGATGACCCGGAAGGTGAAGGGGATGGGATTGACATCTTCCATCAGACGCGACCTCCGGCATTGCGACGCAGGGCCAGGATATAGAGACCCATGGCAAACAGTGATGTGATGAACAGGATGGCAGCGACGGCGGCGCCGAATTGCCAGCGCCCGACCTCGGCTATCTGCTGATAGATGTGGATCGGCAGGGTGATGACCTTCCAGCCGCCCATCAATGCCGGCACCACATAAGACGAAATCGCCAGAGCAAATACCAGCAGCGTTCCTGCGTAAACACCGGGAAGTGACAGTGGCCAGGTAATGGTGCGCATAACATGCCACCGTGAGGAGCCGAGGCTGCGGGCGGCTTCTTCAAGCGAAGGATTGATGGAACGGATCGCACCGATGAGCGACAGGATCATGAAGGGCAGGGTGACCTGTACCAGGCCGACCACAACACCGAATGCGTTATACATCAGCGGCAGCGGCTCGGAGATGATGCCGAGTGCCATCAGGCCGGAATTGATCAACCCCTTGTCGCCCATCAGCACCATCAGACCGTAAAGCCGGATCACCATGTCAAGCTGCATCGAACTCAAGACGAGAATGGTCAGCAGCGTCGCTATGCCCGGTTTCAGGGTGCGCGCGATGATGAAGGAAAGCGGATAGCCGATAACAAGGCAGACCGCAGCAACCACGGCGCCGATCCAGACCGAACGCCAGATTGCCATGTAGTACAGGGACCGGGTGAATATCCGCTCGTAGTTGTCGAGCGAAAGATGCCCCTGAAAGGTGATCTGCCCGGGCATCGCCTTGTCGAAACTCGACAGAAACAGCGACAGAACCGGAATAAGAAAAAACAGGATTATGAACAGCACCGCTGGCAGAACAAGCCACCATAGATTGGGCTTGAGCCAGGCTGGTCGTTTCGAAGCCGTCTGTGAGACCGTCACATCCGTCATGAATTCACTCCGCCGCCTTGAGCTGCAGGTCGGGCATGTCATAGCCAGGCATGGCCTTGTCCGGTGGCAGCGGGTAGGTGCGTGCGGATTGGCTGAGATTGCTTCGGACCAGCGCAGCGGCGATATTGACAGCAGTGGGGATGGGATCGATGACGGGAACATCGATGCCGCGTTGCAGCAGGCCGTCACGCACGGCCGCAGCGCAGCCGAAGAGGCCGGTGCAGCCGAAGATGATGGCGTGGGCGCCATCAAGCTCGACCGCCTTTTCTGCCTCGTCAATCAGGATCCTGCGGGTTCTGTCCATGTCTGCTTCGAGGTCTAGTACGGGAATTTCGACCGAGCGGGCTGATGCCATGCGGGAAGAAAGGCCGGCCAGCGCGGCGGCATTCTCAAACTGCGGGATCAATCGTTTCACGATGGTGATCACCGAGAATTTGTGACCGAGCATGGCAGCAATATGCATGCCGGTATTGCAGGGGCCGAGGACGGGAATGGAAACGGCTTCACGCGCTGCCTTGAGGCCGGGATCTCCCATGCAGTCAATCACACAGGCATCGACGCCTTCGCGTTCGGCCTCAATGATCCTGCGTACCGTTTCCGGCGCAGCCATCGCGCCTTCATATTCGCTCTCAATCGATGCAGGGCCTTTGGCGATCTGGCTTGCCGAGACCGTCAGACCTGCTGTTTCCAACGATTTTACGGCGGCGTCCGAGCGAAAGCCGAGCGTCGTGATCGGCGAAATAATCCGGACATGAACTGAATGAGCCACAACTGCGATCCCTGCGTTTTGTCATTTTTCTATCTGTTCAGTGTGGGTCCATGTGTGAAGTGTGAGAAGGTCTTTCACGGATAGGATTTACGCTAATTTGGGTCATTAATTTCGACGGAATGTATTGAAAATACTATCCATATGGATGGGTAAAATTAAAAAAATATAATAATAACAATTATATAAATATATATATAAATTTTGGATTTCTCTTGCGAAACCTATCCGAGGTTGCCGAGGTGCCTCTTGCCTGGACGGGGAAATGGCAACATTCTTCCGGAAAACTGATCCTGGAGCACGTGTTCATGTCTGCCGCCTTTCCCGAGCCTCGCCCTTCAATGACAGAGCGCCGCGCGCTTTTTGACAAACTCATGTCCAATACGTTGCGCGATGCACGCCGGTTTTGGCGTGCTTCCTTTACCGGGGCTGCAAAGAGCCGTGAGAACCTGCGGGCAAGAATCGCGATCGGACTGCATTTCCTGGAATACGGCCTTGCTCTTGAAGGTGCCAGACCTGGTCACGGGTTGGAAAAGGCCTTGCAGCTGGCTGCCGATATCGACACTTATGTCGACAATTTCGCTTGTGATGCCACCGTCGAAATCGCTTTGCGAACCTTGCAGAATTACCTTGCCTTCAACGCGGCAGCCGATCTGGATCTGGGGGAGATCAGCACCGTGGTCACCCGTCATATCGGGAAAGTCACCGGTGGCCTGTCGGGCGGTGTGGAAACGGTAACGGCGGATCAGATTCGCCATGATGGAATGATGGACTTTCTGAAATTCGCCGAGGCCCGGCATTCCATACGGACTTACAAGCAAGAACCCGTTCCCAAGGGGGCGATAGAGAGGGCAGTACGCTGCGCCCAGCAATCGCCCTCGTCCTGCAACCGGCAGACATGTCGTGCACGGGTATGGACCGATCCGGCTGATATTGCGAAAATTGCCGCCTTGCAAAACGGCAATCGCGGCTTTGGTGACCAACTTGGCGGTATCGCCATCATCACCTCTGATCTGGCGCATTGGGAGCACGCCCATGAACGCTATCAGGCCTGGGTTGACGGCGGGATGTTTGCCATGAGTTTCGCGTACGGCCTTCATGCTGAAGGCCTTGGGGCGGTTATGCTGAACTGGTCTGTCACCCATGATCAGGATGACAGGCTACGTCACCTGACCGGATTGCCGGAGAGTGAGCTGGTGATAACGATGGTCGGGTTCGGTGTGTTGCCGGATCAGTTGAGAGTGCCGGTGTCACAGCGCAAACCTGTCGACTATGCACTCACGCTCGATGCCCCGTTGCATTCCTCGGAGTGAGGGGGCGGGGTTTTCGGTCGCGATCGGCTCTGCTGCCTTCCGGAGCGGGCTTGCCTCGAGGGCTTGGCACCGCCGCCAGCGCGCTCCTCCATCTCGCAATGAAGCAGGGAATACACAAGACAGGCATAGTCTGACGGATCTGGTGCCTTTGCAGCGCTTGGCGAGGGGCTTGATGCGGCGGGGGATCTCTGTGAGTCGGCCCGGCCTGAAAATCAGTGCCCCTTTTTTCCCCGCCTGTTCTGCTTCGGTTCGCACCGCTCGGCAAAATAAACGAGAACCCGCAAAACAAAAAAAGCCGCCCAAAAGGCGGCTATCTCGGAAAACTTATTGTTTTCAATATGATGGCGGAGAGGAAGGGATTCGAACCCTCGATACCATCTCTGGTATACTCCCTTAGCAGGGGAGCGCCTTCGACCACTCGGCCACCTCTCCGGTTCGGCCCTGATAAGCGGTTTTGTTCTGCTGATCAAGCCATGCTCGGAGCTTTTTGCCAAAAATCTGTCACACCACTCTTGCATGTTATCCGTGTTCTGGCGTTTCATAGCAGAATATGACCTTTTTGAAGGTCTGAAGCCGGAGGCCGGGTGCGTTTTTCAGCCGGCAGTGGACAATGGCAATAGCTTCGCTCGGGAACGGGTGAGTGGAATCAGAACCGGTGCTTATTGTCGGAGTTGGCTAACGCAGTTGACGTCATTTCAGTTGTTAATCCGCTGGGATTGACCGGCGCCCGGTTAATTTCCGGCCGGCCTTGATTTGTGTCAAAAGTATAGATTTTTTATTCTGTATGATTATTTGATTTTTGGCAATTCTAGAGGGCTTTTGCTTCAGAAAAATAGTAAAAATGTCAAATTTCGCTGGACTTTATACACCTTTGGTACCATATACGAACCGTTAAATCGAAGAGCGTTGACCACGGCGTCAACCATCGACGCGATCTTAAAGGGCTTTGCCTCAGAGCTTGCGCCAGGCGCCAAAAGTTAGCTCGCAATTGCGATGGAATGCCATCGCCGGTGTTGGTGAAATGTTCAAAGTTCCGGGAATGCCCGCTTCAAAGTCGCCAATTTTTGAACCTTCAAGGTTCGCAGCGTCTCGCGCGAGTGCTCCCCTTTCCCGGTTGAAGTGTTGCGCCCCAGTCATCCTCCTCTGAGTGCAACACAGACGCCAATTTCACACCCGTACCTCTTTTACCTGTGAGGGCCTTAATCATGGATATGTATGCCAAACACACGAATGTCCACGCCGACGCCTGGGAAGGCTTCAGCGATGGGGCATGGCGCAAGAAAATCGATGTGCGCAATTTCATCCAGGAAAACTATACACCTTATGAAGGTGATTCTTCTTTCCTGGCTCCTGCGACCGAGCGCACCAAGGCATTGTGGGACGAACTCAGCGTCCTCCTGAAGAAGGAACGTGAAAAGGGCGGTGTTCTTGATGTCGCCTCGACGATCCCTTCGTCGATCACGGCACATGATGCCGGCTACATCAACAAGGACCTCGAAATCATCGTAGGTCTGCAGACGGACGCTCCTCTGAAGCGCGCCATCATGCCGAATGGCGGCCTGCGCATGGTCGAGGGTAGCCTCGAAACCTATGGCTTCAAGGTTCCTGAAGCTGTTCATGACACCTGGACCAAGTATCGCAAGAGCCACAACCAGGGTGTCTTCGACGTTTACAGCCCTGACATTCTGGCCTGCCGCAAGTCGGGCGTGATCACCGGTCTTCCGGATGCCTATGGCCGTGGCCGCATCATCGGCGACTATCGCCGTGTTGCTCTTTACGGCACGGATTTCCTGCGCGCCCAGAAGCAGGAAGAATTCCACGAACTCGACGATGCCGTCTTTACCGACAAGACCATGCAGCTGCGCGAGGAAGTCACCGAACAGTGGCGCGCTCTCGACGAACTGCGCGAAATGGCTGCCAAGTATGGCGTCGACATTTCGAAGCCAGCCCGCAACGCTCGCGAAGCCATCCAGGGCGTTTATTTCGGCTATCTCGCCGCTGTGAAGGAACAGAACGGCGCTGCTATGTCGATCGGCCGTATCTCGACCTTCCTCGACATCTACATGCAGCGTGACATTGATGCCGGCTTCATCACGGAAGAAGACGCTCAGGAGATGGTTGATGACATGATCATCAAGCTCCGCATCGTCCGCTTCCTGCGTACGCCGGAATATGACGAACTGTTCTCGGGCGATCCCGTATGGGTCACCGAATCGATTGGCGGCATGGGCGAAGACGGCCGTACGCTGGTATCGAAGAGCAGCTTCCGTTTCCTCAACACCCTTTATAACCTCGGCCCCGCACCGGAACCGAACCTGACGGTTCTGTGGAGCCCGGCTCTGCCCCAGGGCTTCAAGCACTTCTGCGCCAAGGTTTCGGCCGACACCTGCGCCATTCAGTATGAGAATGACGAACTGATGCGTCCGAAATGGGGTGATGACTATGGTATCGCCTGCTGCGTATCGTCGATGCGTATCGGCAAGCAGATGCAGTTCTTCGGCGCCCGCGCCAACCTCGCAAAGGCCCTGCTCTATGCGATCAACGGTGGCGTTGACGAAAAGAAGATGAAGGGCAAGAAGATCGCTGAAGGCCTGGAGCCGATCACCGGTGATGTTCTCGAATATGACGAAGTTGTCGAAAAGTTCGACAAGGCCATGGACTGGCTGGCAAAGACCTATGTCAAGGCTCTGAATGCCATCCACTACATGCACGACAAGTATTCGTATGAACGCATCGAAATGGCGCTGCATGATCGTGACATTCTGCGCACCATGGCTTGCGGTATCGCTGGCCTGTCGATTGCAGCTGACTCGCTGTCGGCCATCAAATATGCCAAGGTTGAAGTCATTCGTGACGAAACCGGTCTTGCCGTTGACTACAAGATCACCGGCGATTTCCCGGCCTTCGGCAACAATGACGACCGTGTTGACTCGATCGCAGCATGGCTGGTTGAAACCTTCATGAACAAGGTCAAGGCTCAGCCGTATTTCTATCGCGATGCAATGCCGACCCAGTCGATCCTGACGATCACCTCGAACGTGGTCTATGGCAAGAAGACCGGCAACACACCGGATGGCCGTCGTGGTGGCGAACCTTTCGCACCGGGCGCAAATCCGATGAACGGTCGCGACAAGAAGGGCTTTGTGGCCGCAGGCGCTTCGCTTGCCAAGCTGCCCTATGACGCTGCCCTTGACGGTATCAGCTGGACTGCTTCGGCAACGCCGGGCAGCCTTGGCCACACCGAAGAGGAACGTGTTGCCAACCTGTCGAATTGCCTTGACGGTTACACGGCTGCCGGTGGCTTCCACGTCAACGTTAACCTGTTGAACCGCGAAACCCTGCTTGACGCCATGGATCATCCTGAGAAATATCCTCAGCTGACCATCCGCGTTTCGGGTTACGCTGTGAACTTCATCAAGCTCACGAAGGAACAGCAGCTCGACGTGATCAACCGTACCTTCCACACCTCGATGTAAGGAAGACCTGAAAAATGCATGAACGCGTTCCCGTTTCGAAAAAGCCCGCTGGCGTCCATATGGACCTCGACCATGGTTTCCTCCATTCCGTCGAGACAGGTGGGGCGGTTGACGGACCGGGGATGCGTTTTGTGTTTTTCATGGCCGGTTGCCAGTTCCGCTGTCTTTACTGCCACAACCCGGATACCTGGAAGCTTCACAATGGCCGAAAGGTCGATGTTGAAGATATGCTCAAGGAAGTCCGCCCCTATGCGGGCTTCCTGAAATTTGCCGGAGGCGTGACCTTTTCCGGCGGTGAGCCCATGATGCAGGCCCCCTTTGTCGGCAATGTCATGAGCCACATCAAGAAGGAGATGGGGCTGCATATCGCGCTTGATACGCAAGGCTATCTCCACGAAGCGGTCGATGATGAATGGTTCGACAATGTCGATCTCGTCATGCTCGACATCAAGCATATAGATCCTGAAAAATATCACGCACTGACGGCACAGCCGCTGCAGCCAACCCTCGATTTTGCCCAGAGGCTGAAGCGTCTCGGCAAAAAGACATGGATCCGTTATGTCTTCGTTCCGGACCTGACCGATGATCCCGAAGACGTTGCCAAGATGGCCGATTATGTCGCTTCTCTCGGTGCGATTGTCGAGCGCGTCGAGGTTCTGCCGTTCCATCAGATGGGTGTTTCCAAATGGGATGCACTCGGCATGGAATATACGCTGCGTGATACCCGCACCCCGACCAATGAGGAAGCCGAGGCCGCACGCGATGTGTTCCGCGCCCGCGGTCTGGTTGCTGCCTGAGCCATCCCTGTTTTGCCCGGAAACGCTTCCGGCCCGTCGGCAAGTCAAAAAAAGGCCCGGTCACCACATGGTGCACGGGCCTTCGTTGTTTGAGCGTAGCTTCGGCTGTTACTGCCGGCCGTTGACGAGATCGTAGGCGATGTTGGAGGGTTCGCCGAGGCGGGCCTTGTAGACTTCGTAATTTTCCATCACACGCTGAACATAATTGCGCGTTTCGGGATAGGGGATGCTCTCGATCCAGTCGACGACATCATCCAGAGACTGCCCGCGCGGGTCGCCAAAACGGTCAATCCATTGGGGAACGCGGGCCGGGCCGGCATTATAGGCGACGAAGGTCAGCACATAGGAGCCGCCGAAACGGTCAATCTGCTCGCCGAGATAATGAGCGCCAAGCGTGGCATTATAGCCAGCATCACTGGTGAGCTTCGCCTTGGAATAGGCGATCCCATTGGTTGCCGCGACCTTCTTGGCCGTCGATGGCAGAAGCTGCAGCAGGCCGCGTGCATCGGCTGCTGAAACGGCCTGCGGATTGAAGGCGCTTTCCTGGCGTGCAATCGCATAGGCGAGCGCCTTGCCCGAGCCGGAGATATTCGCCGTATCGGGGATGACGCCGGTCGGGAAAGCCAGCGCCGCGACATCCATGCCGCGGGCATAGGCGATCTTGCCGATCTGCAGCGACAGCTGGTAGCTGCGGTCGGTTTCCGCGCGGTAGCACAGAATGGCGACTTCGCCCGGCGTGTTGAGCTGATAGGCGAGCGAAAGATAGAGGCTGTCTGCCTTGGCGCTATAGCCGATGCTTTCGAGCCGCTTGATTGCCTGAACAGCCGGTATCTTCTCAAAGTTGGCGCGATCGGCCTGGGTTGGTGAGGGATAGACCACCTGCAACTGCTTCTGGCCGAGCTTTTGAAGAGAAAGCTGGCCATAGAAGGTCGTCGCGTAAGATGCTGACTTCTGGTAGTAGGATTTCGCGCTTCCCGGTCCGCCGGCCTCAGCGGCCCGTCCCATCCAGTAATAGGCGCGGGCCTGCGAGATCGGCGAATCGGAGCCGGCGGCGATCTGCTGGAAATAGGGCATGGCCAGCTTGCCGTTATTCAGGCCGCGCAGCGCATACCAGCCGGCATGAAAATCGGCGTCGAGCCGGTCCAGGCGGTCTTCCGGCATGGCATCGGCGACAATCGCATAGGCCTGCTTGGGTTTGCCGTCTTCATAGAAATCGCGGCTGACGATCCGCTGCTCGTCCCACCATTGGTCGGGATTGACCAGCGCCGCTTGATTTTTCGGCATCTTCTTCAGCAGCTTCGCCGCCGTATCCATCTGGTTCTGGGTACGGGCATAACGGATCTGGATATAGAGGAAGCCAGGGTCAGAATACCAGGAGCGGTCAACCGCCTTGATCAGTGCTCCGGCATTGCTGCTGCCGCGGATCACGGCAGCCCAGGCCTTGTAGAACGATTGGGCATTGCCAAGCTGGGAGAAGCGTTCTGCCTGGGTCGCGCGGTCACGATAGAGCAGATAGACCATGCGCTCCTTGTTGTCCTCACGCGTCAGGAGTGAGCCAAATTCGCCAAGGATCCGGTTTTCCGTGCTGGTGTCGAGCGCCCAGCTTGTCCAGATACGGGCAAGCGTTGAATGGGCTCTCTTCGTGTCTCCGGTCGCCAGATAGGCGCGGGTCAGCAGGATCGTCCCGTCAGAGGTTTCCGGCAGTGAATTGCCGAAAGCGGCGATTACGGCACGCGGATCGGGATTTTCGCGATAGAGCGCATGTTCGGAATAGGCGCGCAGCGACGACAGGCCAGGCCAGCCCTTCAGCTCCTGCTGCGCAGCGGCAATTTCGGAGGAGGGGACATCATTATCGCCGGATGTGGCGATGGCCCAGCTCAGGATCTGGTGGTCGAGTGAGGCGGGTGAGATCCGGTTGCGGATCTGGATCGCCTTGGCCCCGTCGCCATCGCTCAGCGCATCCATGCCCTGTTTCAGAAGCGAGGTCGAAGCAGGCGTGGTCAGGCCAGGAGAGATGGCTCCCGTTACCTCGTAGGAAAGCGCAGCTGCCGAGGTGTGACGCCCCGGCTTCTGGTAGGGAATCGGTGCTACGGCTGGAAAATCCTGCGCCGCGAACACTGGTGCGGTCATGCTTGCAATCGTTGCAGTAACCGAAAGCACTTTCAAAATTTTGGTCATTCGATCTTTCCGAGGTCGAAATGCACGTCAGATTGTACCATTTTCAGATGCCGGAGTTAATATCGCCTTAACCTTTGCTTCAGTTTCCCTTTTCGGTCCCAACGGGTTGTCGATTGCTGAACTGCGTGCTTGCGGCCTTTCCAGCTCGGCATTATGTTGCGCCCACTTTTAAGGGATGATTGCGGCGTCTCGGTGGACGCTGCGCAGGAGTTTACAATGATCAAGGGATCGATTCCCGCGCTGGTGACGCCTTTCACCGAAGATGGCGCCGTAGACGAAGCGGCCTTCACAGCCCATGTCGAGCGGGTGATCGCTGCGGGTAGCCTTGGCCTCGTTCCCGTCGGCACTACGGGTGAAAGTCCGACACTCAGCCATGATGAACATCGTCGGGTTGTCGACCTTTGCATCGAGGCGGCGCAGAAGCGCGTACCGGTAATCGCAGGTGCGGGATCCAACAATACGCGTGAGGCGATCGAGCTTGCCCAGCACGCTGAAAAGGCGGGGGCCGACGCTTTGCTGGTCGTCACGCCCTATTACAACAAGCCGACCCAGAAGGGGCTGTTTGCGCATTTTTCAGCCATTGCTGATGCTGTCAGGCTGCCGATTCTGATCTACAACATCCCGGGCCGTTCGGTGATTGATATGACGCCAGATACGATGGGTGCTCTGGTCAAGGCGCATGGCAATATTGTCGGGGTGAAGGATGCCACCGGCAAGATTGAACGGGTGTCTGAACAGCGTATGGCCTGCGGCAAGGATTTCATCCAGATTTCCGGCGAAGACGCGACCGCTCTTGGCTTCAACGCGCATGGTGGCGTCGGCTGCATTTCGGTGACCGCGAATGTCGCGCCGAAGCTTTCGGCGGAATTTCAGGCAGCAATGGCGGCCGGTGATTTTGCCAAGGCGCTTGATTATCAGGACAGGCTGATGCCGCTGCACAAGGCGATCTTCCTTGAACCTGGCGTTTGCGGCACCAAATATGCGTTGAAGAAGCTTGGCCTGATGTCTGATACCGTGCGGCTGCCGCTGACCCCGGTCAGTGCGGAAACCGAAAAGGCAATCGATGCGGCGCTTAAACATGCCGGGCTGATGGACTGATCCGCGGTCGCTCCTGTTCTATAAGGGGCGCTGCCCGGGTCGGATAACAAGAATAATGGACGACCGAAATGGCTCCCAAGGGAAAACAGGGCGAAGCGCGTAAAGTTGTCGCCGAAAACCGCAAGGCGCGGTTCAACTACGAGATCATCGATACATTCGAGGCCGGTCTGGTTCTGACGGGCACCGAGGTGAAATCACTGCGCGGCGGCAAGGCCAATATCGCTGAATCCTACGCTTCGGATGAAGACGGTGAAATGTGGCTGATCAATTCCTATCTGCCGGAATATCTTCAGGCCAACCGCTTCAATCATGAGCCGCGCCGTCGCCGCAAGCTTTTGCTTTCGAAACGCGAAATCAACCGGCTGCGCGCTGCGATCAATCGCGAAGGCATGACGATCGTACCGCTCAAGGTCTATTTCAACGATCGCGGCAGGGCAAAACTCGAACTGGCGCTCGGCAGGGGCAAGAAACTGCACGACAAGCGCGAGACCGAGAAGGCGCGCGACTGGAACAGGCAGAAGGGCCGGCTCCTGAAGCAGTTTGGCTGATATAGGGTGCTTATATCTGAAAATATCAAAGGCCGGTGCGAAGACCGGCCCCAGCTTGCTGATAAAGTCGTTCGGATTGTCCGTTTGGGGTGAAATAGCCCCTCCCTCCGTCGTCATCCCCGTGCTTGTCACGGGGATCCAGATTCATAACATATTGAATAGACGGGTTCTTTCGCCGCGCGGACGCGCGTCGGCTCGATGCCTGTGGACCAAGCACAGGCATGCCCTCAGAAAAAGAAGCAAGGTTTGTCAACAGCCCGAAGGCCAGTGCAAAGACTGGCCTTTTTTTCATGTCTGAGGAGTGATCGCGACCTCAGTCGTCGAAATCCGACGCAACGACTTCAGGCGGGCGGTTGGGGCGCTCTGACGGGTCGCGGCCAACTTCGCCGCGCAGCGACATCAAATCAATGAAATGATCGGCCTGGCGGCGCAGGTCGTCGGCGATCATTGGCGGCTGGGTTGCCATGGTCGAGACGACCGATACCTTGCGTCCCTTGCGCTGCAGAGCCTCAACCAGTGTGGTGAAGTCGCCGTCACCCGAGAAGATGACCAGGTGGTCAACGGTCGTGGACTGCTCCATGGCATCGATCGCAAGCTCGATATCCATATTGCCCTTGATCTTGCGACGCCCCATCGAATCGGTGAATTCCTTGGCCGGCTTGGTGACGACCTTGTAGCCATTATAGTCCAGCCAGTCGATCAAAGGGCGAATCGACGAATATTCCTGGTCCTCGATCAGGGCGGTATAGTAGTAGGCCCGCAGCAGGTAAGCCTTTTTCTGAAAGGCTGACAACAGCTTACGATAGTCTATATCGAAGCCCAAGCTCTTAGAGGCCGCGTAAAGATTGGCACCATCTATGAAAAGCGCTATTTTTTCGCGCGGATCAAACATCAAAAGCCCTTTCAAATATCCAAAACAGTGTCGCTGACGGCGCCGGTTCTGTCAGCTGGCACGAAAAAACGCCCTTAAGACATATATAGGTCTATTCATATACATATCTATATAGATACGTTAATTGCTAGGCGATTTAGTCACAGATTATGTGGAATTCAACGCATGGTCGATTTTTTGTTGAGTGGTCGCCCTCTCCTAAAATGCAATTCAGAAAGAACCCTTGAATTATCACGACGAAGTCTCTATGAAAATCAACCCAAATAAAACACGTCTAAGAAGGACACGCAATGGCACGTGTGACAGTTGAAGACTGCATCGACAAAGTTGACAACCGTTTCGACCTCGTTCTGCTTGCTGGACATCGTGCACGTCTCATTTCTCAGGGTGCCGCTATCACGATTGATCGCGACAACGACAAGAATCCCGTCGTAGCCCTGCGCGAGATTGCCGATGAAACGCTCTCGCCGGACGACCTGAAGGAAGATCTTATTCATTCGCTTCAGCGTCATGTTGAAGTTGACGAACCGGAATCGGAAGGTTCGAACGCTTCTGGTCAGATGGACGAGCTTGCTGCTGACGAGCAGGAGGCCGACGATATGCCGGAGGCCATTCCTTTCGACCAAATGTCGGAAGAAGAGCTTCGCGCAGGTATTGAGAGCCTGGTTCCGCCGGAAAAAGGCGACGACTACTGATCCCGATCCATCCATCCGGCGGTAACAGCCGGATGGATTTTTCCTTGTCTGAAATGAATGGGCGCGCCGGCCGACGGCGACGCCGCGAGCTTGGTTTCTGAGCAATGATGCGGCAATACGAGCTCGTTGAACGAGTACAAAAATACAAGCCCGACGCTGACGTCGCACTCCTCAACAAAGCCTATGTCTATGCGATGCAGAAGCATGGACGGCAGAAGCGCGCCAGCGGCGACCCCTATATCTCGCATCCGCTTGAGGTCGCTGCGATCCTCACCGATCTGCATATGGATGAATCGACCATCGCGGTTGCGCTTCTGCATGACACGATTGAGGACACAACAGCGACGCGGGCCGAAATCGACGCCTATTTCGGCGAAGAGATCGGGCGCCTTGTCGAAGGGCTCACCAAGATCAAGAAGCTTGATCTGGTTACCCGCAAGGCCCAGCAGGCAGAAAACCTGCGCAAGCTGTTAATTGCCGTAGCTGACGACATGCGCGTTCTTTTGGTCAAGCTCGCTGACCGGCTGCACAATATGCGCACGCTCTATTATATGCGCCCTGACAAGCGCCGTCGGATCTCGGAAGAAACGATGGAAATCTATGCGCCTCTGGCTGGTCGCATGGGTATGCAGGATATGCGCGATGAGCTGGAAGAGCTGGCTTTTCAGTATATAAACCCGGAGGCCTATCAGACCATCCGTGGCAAGCTGAGCGATCTTTCCGGGCATAATGAACCGCTGGTCGAAAGCATCGAGAACGAGTTGCGCGATCTTCTGGTTGCCAATGGCGTCCGCGATGCCCGCGTCAAGGGGCGGCAGAAGAAGCCCTATTCGATCTTCAACAAGATGCAGTCGAAATCGCTGTCCTTCGAACAGCTGTCCGATCTTTACGGCTTCCGCGTCATTGTAGACGAACTGGCCACCTGTTACCGGGTCCTGGGCATTGTGCACACCAATTGGCGGACCGTTCCCGACCGTTTCAAGGACTATATCTCGAACCCGAAGCAGAACGGTTATCAGTCGCTGCACACGACCATCATCGGGCCGTCGCGCCAGCGCATCGAGCTGCAGATTCGAACCCAGCGCATGCATGAGGTTGCCGAAAACGGGATCGCCGCACATACGCTCTACAAGGATGGCCGGGTCAAGTCCGGCGAGGTCAGCGACGACGAGACCACGATTTTCGGCTGGTTCCGCAAGACCATTGCTGCCCTTGCCGAAGGCGACAGTCCTGAGGAATTCCTTGAACATACCAAGCTGGAACTGTTCCAGGATCAGGTCTTCTGTTTCACGCCGAAGGGCAAGCTGATCGCCTTGCCCAAGGATGCAACGCCGATCGATTTCGCCTATGCGGTTCACACCAATATCGGCGATACCTGCGTTGGTGCCAAGATCAACGGCCGTATGATGCCGCTCGTGACGCGGCTGAATAATGGTGACGAGGTCGAGATTATCCGCTCTGGTGTGCAGGTTCCGCCGCCGGCCTGGGAAGAGATTGTTGTCACCGGCAAGGCGCGTGCAGCCATTCGCCGCGCGACGCGGCTTGCGATCCGCAAACAGTATAGCGGGCTTGGCTATCGTATTCTCGAGCGCACCTTCACCCGTGCGGGCAAGACATTTTCCCGCGATGTGCTGAAGTCGGCGCTGCATCGCCTCGGGCAGAATGACGTCGAGGACGTGATCGCTGCCGTCGGCCGCAATGAAATGTCTTCCAGCGATGTTTTGAAGGCCGTCTATCCCGATCACAAGGATGAGCGGGTTACGGTGAAGCCGAATACGGAAGAGGGCTGGGTCAGCCTGCCAAGCGCACAGGAGCTTGCCTTCCGTGTGCCGGAGAGTTCGGCTCCCGATCAGGAGGGCGAGCATGCTGGCAAGGGGCCGGCTCTGCTGCCGCTGCGCGGTCTTTCGCGTGGTGCGGCTGTGCGCTTTGCACCCTTCGGCGCGGTACCAGGTGACAGGATTGTCGGCATTGTCGGCGAAGATGAAAGCATCACCATCTACCCGATCCAGTCACCGGTGCTGCAGCATTTCGATGACGAACCCAATCGCTGGGTGGATGTGCGCTGGGATATTGATTCGGCCAATGAGAAGCGTTTCCGCGCGCGGCTCAACGTCAATATTCTCAACGAGCCGGGGACGCTGTCGGAAATTACCGGGGCAATCGCGATGCTCGATGTGAATATCCGCGCCGTTCAGATGGCCGTCGTGGCGGATGATTTCGCGCAGGCGACGCTGGATCTGGAAGTCTGGGACCTGCGTCAGCTGACCCAGACGATCAACCAGCTGGGCGCACTCGGCTGTGTCGCCACGGTTAACCGCGTTTTCGAATAGGGCGCAAGCCCCGTGAACTGGCCGGTTTTGAGTGATGCAGGCCGGAGATCAGGCGCCATCCACCGAATTGGCGGATTGACGGCGATGGTTTGGCGAAAAATAGCTGGAGCGGCTCGTTTTTTCTTGTCGTTGTGCACCGGAATGATCGTGGTTGCACAAGCCTGGACACAGTTCATCAATTTCCGTTTAGAGTGACTTCCGCTCTTGCAAATCAGTCTGCCGGAAGGCCATGATAGGGCATGCTGTTTCGAAGACGATCACCGGCCAGTCTGTGGCAAAAATTCCGCTCCGCCGTCTGGCCCGAGAAGGGTTTTTCGCGTTCGCTGGTATACCTTTACCACCGCACCCTGCGTCTTAAAGCCACACCGCATGCCATTGCCCTTGGTATTGCCGCAGGGGCTGCGGTTTCCTGGACACCCTTTATTGGTTTTCACTTCGTTCTCGCCTTTGCCATTGCCTTCGTGCTTGGCGGAAATCTGGTCGCAGCAGCGCTCGGGACCGCTTTTGGCAATCCGCTGACCTTTCCTTTCATCTGGCTGACGACCTGGCGGATTGGCTCGTTTGTGCTGAACCGCAGCACCGGTGACCGTGTGGAAATCAATCTGGTCAAGCTGGTCAAGCGGTTTGAATTGTCCGATCTCTGGCGCCCACTTCTCGAACCCATGGCGGTCGGTGCCATCATACCGGCGCTGATTACCGGATTTGTCCTGTATTTTCTGACCTTTCAGGCCGTATCGGCGTTCCAGCAGCGGCGCAGTGAAAAACTAGCCGGACGCCGCAAGCGGCTGGCAATGGAAATGCGTAAAGCGGAAAACGGCAATGGCTGAAACGGCTTTCGGCAAATCAGCTGCACGTGTTGCGTTCCGGGATGGCCTATGATCGTCGGGCTTGGCAGCGATCTGATCGATATCAGACGGATCGAAAAGTCGATTGCGCGTCATGGCGAGCGCTTCACCACCCGTGTCTTTACCCAGGCTGAGCAGCAAAGGGCGGAAGGCCAGAAGAACCGCGCTGCCTCCTATGCCAAGCGCTTTGCCGCCAAGGAGGCATGCGCGAAGGCGCTGGGAACCGGCATTGCCCGCGGCGTTTTCTGGCGCGAGATGGGCGTTGTCAATCTGCCCGGCGGACAGCCAGCCATGGTTTTGACCGGGCAGGCGGAAAGGCGGCTTGCCGAGCTGATGCCTCCGGGGCATCGGCCAGTGGTCCATGTAAGCATTACCGATGATTATCCACTGGCACAGGCTTTTGTGATCATCGAAGCTCTACCCATCTAGACCTTTAGGGCGTTGCCCCATGGCGATTTAGGGGATATTGCTGCGTTTCGAATCCGAGAGCGAGGCGAGAAGGAAAGCACTGCGTGTCTGAAGAAGCCGAAAAGAAGGAAGGCTCCCTGTGGAGCAATGTCAAGGTTATCATCCAGGCGCTGCTTCTGGCCCTGATTATCCGTACATTCCTTTTCCAGCCCTTTACCATTCCGTCAGGCTCGATGATGCCGACGCTGCTCGTCGGCGATTACATCTTCGTCAACAAGTTTTCTTACGGGTTTTCGAAATACTCGTTCCCCTTTGCACCCAACCTGTTTTCGGGCCGGATCTTCGGCAGCGAGCCGAAGCGTGGTGATGTGGTTGTGTTCCGTTACCCGCCGAACCCCAGCATTGACTATATCAAGCGGGTGATCGGCCTTCCCGGCGACCATGTTCAGGTGAAGGGCGGTATTGTCTATATTAACGGCAAGGCTGTTCCGCGCTCGCCTGATGGCACCTTCACCTCCGATTATCGTAATGATCCGGGCATCGACATTCCGGTCTATCGCGAGACGCTTGATGATGGCGTGACCTATGACACGCTGGATGAGATCAACGGGTCGCGCGGCGATAATACGCGTGAATTCATCGTCCCCGCCGATCATTATTTCATGATGGGTGACAACCGCGACAATTCGCTCGACAGCCGTTTCGATGTCGGTTTCGTCCCGGCTGAAAACCTCGTCGGACGCGCCAGTGTCGTCTTCTTCTCGCTCGGCAATGACACATCCTTCCTGGAACTGTGGAAGTGGCCGGCCAATATGCGCTGGGACCGTATTTTCAAGGTGATCGGCGGCTGATGCGACATTCTCATGGCTCTGTCGATACCGCTGCTGTCAGCAAGCTTGTCGGATTTGAATTCTCCAACAGGGACCGGCTGGCGCGCGCGCTGACGCATTCCAGCGTTGGCGGTGGTACCCAGGGCAATTACGAGAGGCTGGAATTTCTCGGTGACCGGGTGCTGGGGCTGACGATCGCCCAGCACCTGTTCCAGCGCTATCCCGACGCCAGTGAGGGTGAGCTTTCCGTTCGGCTGAACCAGCTCGTCAGCGCCGAATCCTGTGCCAGGATCGCCGACCGGCTTGGCCTGCACCGTTTTATCCAGACCGGGCAGGATGTGAAAACACTGACCGGCAAGCGGGTACTTGGCATCCGCGCCGATGTGGTCGAGAGTATTATCGCTGCGATCTATCTGGAGGGCGGGCTTGAGCCTGCGCGTCAATTCGTACTGACAAACTGGAAGCCATTGCTTGAGGAAGGTGTTAACCTCAGGCGAGACGCCAAGACCGAGTTGCAGGAATGGGCACATGCCCATGGCGGCGAGACGCCGGTCTATACGGTCGAGGATCGCTCGGGCCCGGATCATGAGCCGCGCTTCACCGTCAAGGTGACGGTGAAGGGGCTGGAACCGGAAACGGGCATTGACCGGTCCAAGCGGGCGGCCGAGCAGGCGGCTGCAACGCGGTTGCTTGAACGCGAAGGCGTCTGGTCCGACGATAAGGCATAAGCATCAGCTCTGTGCGCAGCCTGCAGGCAAGGCGCAGAAACAAGAAGAACAAGCGGTTCGTCCTTTTTGAAAGGCGAGCCCCGCCAAGGGCGTTTGAAAATGTCTGAAGAAGTTGAAAATGAGAGCGGGATCATCCCCGAAGACGCACGCCGTTCCGGTTTTGTCGCGCTGATCGGTCCGACCAATGCCGGCAAGTCGACGCTGGTCAACCGGCTGGTCGGGGCCAAGGTTTCGATCGTCAGCCACAAGGTGCAGACCACGCGTGCCATGTTGCGCGGTATTGCCATTCACGGCGATGCCCAGATTGTTTTCATGGATACGCCCGGTATTTTCAAGCCGCGGCGCCGGCTCGACCGGGCCATGGTAACGGCGGCCTGGGGCGGTGCGCGTGACGCTGATCTAATCGCACTGCTGATCGACAGCGAGCGCGGTATTCGCGGCGATGCCGAGGCCATTCTCGAAGGGCTGAAGGAAAACCGTCAGCCAAAGATCCTGATTCTTAACAAGATCGATCGGGTGCGGCCGGAACAGCTCCTGAAGCTTGCTGCCGAGGCCAATGAATTCGTGGCATTCGATCACACTTTCATGGTGTCTGCTGCCAATGGCTCGGGCTGTGATGATCTGATGGATTATCTTGCCACCACGCTGCCCAAGGGGCCGTGGTATTATCCCGAAGACCAGATCTCCGATCTGCCGATGCGTCAGCTGGCGGCTGAGATCACACGGGAAAAGCTGTTTCTGCGCCTGCATCAGGAACTGCCCTATGCTTCCCATGTCGAAACGGAGAAGTGGGAAGAGCGCAAGGACGGATCCGTGCGCATCGAGCAGGTGATCTATGTCGAGCGCGACAGCCAGAAGAAGATCGCCCTTGGCAAGGGTGGCGAGGCGATCAAGGCGATCTCGACGGCTGCACGCAAGGAGATAAGCGAGATCCTGGAGCAGCCGGTGCATCTCTTCCTCTTCGTCAAGGTTCGTGAGAACTGGGGCGATGATCCGGCACGCTTCCGCGAGATCGGGCTCGACTATTCGGAATAGGTGAGGCCGGTTTGCTGAAAGCCGGTTGAAGGTCCATGGAGTGGCATGACGAAGGCATCGTTCTCGGTGTCCGCAAACATGGTGAGACCAGCGTTATCGCCGAATTGATGACGCTCGCCCATGGCCGCCATCTCGGCATGGTGCGGGGTGGGCGATCGCGCGCGCTTCGGCCGGTGCTGCAGCCGGGAAACCGGGTATCGGTCAACTGGCGGGCGCGTCTGGATGAACATCTGGGCGAATTCCGGGTTGAGCCTCTGGCCCAGCGCGCCGCCTTTTTGATGGAACATGCCACCGGTGTCTATGGTGTTCAGGCCATGGCGGCGCTGTTGCGGCTTCTGCCGGAGCGCGATCCGCACCGGCATCTGTGCGATGCAATGGATATCATTCTCGACAATCTGGCTTCAGCCGAGGCGGCGGGCGAACTCTATATCCGCTTCGAAATTGCTGTCCTGAACGAGCTTGGCTTCGGCATGGATCTGGAAAAATGCGCAGCCAGCGGCACGCGTGAAGATCTGGCCTATGTCTCACCGAAAACGGGACGGGCGGTATGTCGCAGCGCGGGCGCGCCATATGCAGACCGAATGCTGCCCCTGCCGGCCTTTTTACAGCCGACGCTCAGCGTTGCCGCCGATCATGACGGTCTGGCCGAAGGCTTCCGCCTGACATCCTTCTTCCTCAATCGCCATGTCTTTGAGCCGCGCGGCATCAAGGCGGATACGGCGCGCGACAGTTTTATCAATGCGGCGCTTAAAATCCTGTCAGCAAACGAAGCCGCCGCAGGAACGGAAGTTTAGCTGCGTTTCTTGAATTCCCAGACCACATCGCGCATGCCGGTGACAATGGCCTCGTCTCCCACCGACAGCAGGCCGCTTGTGCGCGGCACGGCATTCCAGCCGAAGAGCGGACCGGGGACCCGGCGGTCGGCCGACATACGCAACCGGCCCATTGCTGGCATCGGAGAGGCGATCTCGCGCGAACCGGTTGTCTGGTCCTGCGTGGTCATGATGCAGCGGGCACAGGGCTTGACGAAATCGAGAACCACATCGCCGATCGTCAGGCCGGTCCAGCCGTCTTCTGCAAAGGCTTCATCGCAATCGACAACGATATTGGGACGGAAGCGCTCCATACCGACCGTTGCTTCTCCATGGGCGGCCAGATCGTCATTCAGCGCGGCGAGCGAACCGGTGGAGGTGACGAGGATCTGGTAGCCATCGGCGAAGGAAACGGGCGTGTCGCTATTGACCCAGTCACGGCTGGCGATACGGGTCGAATGCGCATCGAAGAAGGCAAGACGGACCGGGCGCTCAAACCATTTTGACAGGATGGCATCGGTTGCATGGTCGCTCAGCGCGGCGGAGAGAGTATCCTTCCAGACCGTGACATCCATGCGTTCCGGTCCGGGCTTGGCAACAAGGGAACCTTTCTCGGCCATCGACAGGGCAAGACCTCCGGCAAACGGCGCGACGGAGAGCCGGGCGAGGGCGGGGAGCTCGCGCTGGGTGATGAAACGGCCATCGGGCTCGATCAGCAGGGCGCGCCGGTCACCGTCAAGTCCCATCGGTCCGCAGGCGGCGCGGCTGACGCCAATGCCTCTTGCACTCTTCATCGGATAGATGTTCAGCGCTGCGATTTTCATACCGGTCCCCTTAGGTTTACAGGCGTCTGGTTTCGCGTTCTGCCCCCTGCCTGTCAAGGCGAATGGCTGATAGACCATAAGAAAAAGCCGGACCTTTCAGGCCCGGCTTGATCAATGCAAGTTGCAACTGCTTCGCTGCTGCCTTTAGGACTGAACACCGTCGGGCGACATCAGCTCTGCAGGACTGTCTTCGGCCTTGAGCGTCGAAAGCGTCATCTGCGGGAACGGGATGGAGATGCCAGCTGCATCGAAGGCGTTCTTGGCATTCTTGGTCATCTCGCGGCTGGTCGGCCACCAGACGGCAGAAGAGGCCCAGTAGCGCAATGTGATTTCGACCGCGCTGTCACCGAGATTGGACACGAAACAATCAGGCGCCGGATCGGTCATGACATTCCCGTGCTTTTCAGCAAGATCCATCAGGATATTGATCGCCGTGTCGATATTGTCTTCATAAGCGATGCCAATGACAAGGTCGAAACGGCGTGTTGGCATGCGCGAGAAATTGGTGATCGGGACATTCCACAGCGTCGAATTCGGCGCCAGGCGATACATGCCGTCCGGGGTCTTGAGTTCGGTGGCAAACAGACCGATTTCGATGACAATACCATTGATGGAGCCGGTATCGATAAATTCTCCGACGCGGAAGGGTCGCAGGACCAGCAGCATGATGCCAGCGGCAATATTCTGCAGCGTACCCTGCAGGGCCAGACCAATGGCCAGCGCCATGCCGCCGAGAGCGGCGACGATGGAAGCAGTCTGGACGCCGAACTGGCCAAGCACCATGATAATGACGATGACGAGCACGCCATATCGCGCCATGGCTCCGAAAAAGCCGGCCAATGTCTGGTCAACATTCTTCAGCCGCGCCATGGAGGCCTTGACCGAGCGCTGAATGATGCCGGCAAGGATCCAGCCGACGATCAGAAGGATGATCGCGCCGATTACGGAAAACGTATATTGCGCAATCAGGGCATAGACGAAATTTGCCGCATCGCCCGAGGCTTTCATGAATTCTTTGGCCTGTTCTTCCATTGAAATTCCTTGTCTTCTACAAATGGTCGCGAACGAACGAGAGTGGGCGTATCTGCCGGACGCCTGAAATTGTTCAGTGCTATTTTTGCACTATTTTGTGTCAGACTTTAACGCCTCACCAGCGTCAAAGTTCAGCAAAAAAGGCGTATTTTCTCTGCAATCGGCACCGCGACCCATTGCGCGGACCGCATCGGTGAGGCGATTGCCACGACTGAGCCTGAGATCAGCAATTTCGATCAGTCGCTGATTCGGTGTCGCCGATGGTGATGCGGCGCGCAGCGCCATTGCCAGCGTGCTGTCGTCCAATGCCGGATCGATCGCCAATGCGGCAATCAGGGCGGCAGCTGGCGATCGAGAAACGCCCATCCAGCAATGGATCAGAAGCGGGGTATTTCGATCCCAGGCGCGCGCAAAGGCGATGATTTTGTCGACATGATGCGCATCCGGGGCAATCAGATCGCCGGTTCCCTTGAAGGCGATATCGTTCATGTGAAGCACAAGGTGATTTTCAGCCGCGATCAGCCCGGGGCGATGAAAATCATGGCCGGCCGACATCAAGCTGATCATCCGCTCGCAGCGGTGGACTGTCGCCATTTCACCAATTCGCGACAATGGTGCAACGACGATGGAGGCCTTCACGGCACGGCCTTTGTCTTTTCGGGAAACGCACGGCGCAATTGTTCGATCTCGGCGAACCGCATGAGAAAGGCAGCTTGGGCCTTGGCTGTCGCCATCGGTTCGATCTCAAGCATGTCGCGCGTGACACCGTTCGGGCGGCCGAAATATCGAAGCGCTTCAGTTTCGGAAAAACCGGCGAGCACCGTTGCTTCGAAAAAGGCGGCGATCCGGTCGGCGGTCTTGATCTTTGCCTTCAACGCGGCGGTTGGGTGGGCAGGCAGGCCAAAACGGATATGGATCGCGCCTTCCAGCCGTTTTTCAACCGTCTTGTAGCCGCCGCCGACAACCGATTTGAAGGGCGAAATCATATCGCCGATCACATATTCCGGTGCATCATGCAGCAGCGCCATCTGCTGCTGTCCGGGCTTGGCGGCCTTGTGGCAATGGCAGAAGATTTTCTCGACGATAAGGCTGTGCTGGGCGACCGAATAGGCATGATCGCCCAATGTCTGGCCGTTCCAGCGGGCAACGCGGGCAAGGCCATGGGCAATGTCCTCGATCTCGACATCAAGCGGCGAGGGGTCAAGCAGATCAAGCCTGCGCCCTGACAGCATGCGCTGCCAGGCACGAATATTTTCCTGTCGTGCCACCGTCTCAGTCCTCGCTTTTTGATGGCGCGAAGGTGAGGCCGCTCCACGCGAAGGGCGTAACGGTAACTGCAAGGCCGTCCGCCGTGACCGGCTGGCCGGCAGCCTCGGCCTCGCCAATCCGGTCAATGCGTACGATTGCAAGGCCATCAGTCCCCGATATGGTGCCGAGTGTGCCAACCGGTTTTCCCGCAGCTATCAGCACAGTCCCGGATGCGGGTAGATTGCCGGCGGCCGCCACATGCGCCACGCGGCGTCGGGCCGTACCGCGATGCTGCATGCGTGAGACCACTTCCTGGCCGACATAGCAGCCCTTGGTGAAGGAGAGCGCACCATTCCTGTCCATCAACACGTCATGGGGAAAGGCGTCCTGCGAGGCATAGTCCCGGTTCATCTCGGCGACACCGGCGGCAACGCGCAGCTGCGCATAGCCATCCATGCCGTCACCCGTTATGGCGGCGGGCGCCTGGGCGCGGAAGAGTTCGATGCCAGCCTGTTCAAAGCGCATATCGCGGCAGGCGGCAGAAGATGCCTTATCGGTCACGATCGTGCCGTTACCCGCCATGAGGTCTATCGTTACCTTGGCGCGCAGACGGTAGATCATCAGCCGCTTCACGAGGGCGTCGACGTCGGCAGTATCGGTTTCGA
Organism: Martelella alba; assembly: GCF_006516955.1. Lineage (GTDB taxonomy): Bacteria > Pseudomonadota > Alphaproteobacteria > Rhizobiales > Rhizobiaceae > Martelella > Martelella alba. The sequence continues at coordinate 527,569 of NZ_VHLG01000001.1, read as the reverse complement.
CAACGAAACCGTCGCCGTCACGGGCGATGAGAAAATCAAACCAGATCTTGCCCTGTGGCGTCAAAAGCGCTCCTGGCCAGGCCTCCTCCGGTTTCATGGATTCAATATCGGTGGTGACAAGGTTCTGCAGAAAGTGCTCCGCATCCGGGCCACCAATGGCAATGCGGCTTCGTTCGGCAAGATGGAAGGTCGCCATGCTGCGTCCTCGCTGAAAACTGTTCGCATGTGAAAATCGGGAATGCCAGTACAGAATCGTCTGAGCGCATGGCATTGACAAGGCCAGAAAGAGCGCCTTGCCGCAGCAAGGTCAATAGTCGGGTTCCTGTCGCCAAGCTATTTGCAGGAACGGATGACGGTCTCCACGCGTTTCTAGACGTGGACGGAGGCAAGGCTGCGGAGGGATTCCGTTACTGGTAAGGCGTTGCTTGTAAGACGTTACCGGCAAGGCGCTACTGAATGACGCGGCTTGGCGAGAATTCACCGGCAAGCATGCGTTCGCGCAGCGATTCCAGCATGGCTTCTGCGCCTTCTTCGCCGATCATGCGCACGGTTTCACGCATTGCAAGCGCCAGCGCTGCATCAGCAATGATCTCCGGCTCGATGCCGTCTGCCATGCCGTCCGCCCATGCTTCGTTCTGGTATTCCAGCGCCGCCTGCATTTTTTCGCGTACGATCATATCGTCGATTTCATTGGCGTTGGGCTTCATGCTCATGTCCTTGTGGGGCAGTTGGCAGTCTTTTTAGGTTACGAACACCATTCTAGACAGTTTTTATATAAAACTGCACTCCTGACTGCTGAAAAAGTTAAAAAGAGGTTAGCGTGATGCTTTGCTGCACCTGTCTGTCGCACTGTGTTGCATCTGGGTTACGCAGATGAGCGGCTTTCGCGGTCAAGTCTATCCACGCATTCCAGCACGCTTGCTGGAACCGGCAGCCTGCGCACCTGTTCGGCGGAGAACCAGCCAAGCGCAGAAGCGTCATCGGCGGCCACCGGTTCGGCCTCTGCATCTGCCGTTGCGACAAAAACGCTCAGGTGAAAGCGGCTGGTGATCGTGCCATCGCGATCTCGGTCGATCAGATCATAGACGGTAAAAGGTTCTATGGTTTCGGCCTTTAGCCCGGTTTCTTCCAAAAGCTCGCGAATTGCATTGTCGCGCGGGCTTTCACCCGCCTCGGCCTTGCCGCCGGGAAAGGCGTACATGGCCTTTGCGGGCGGATTGGCTCTGAGCACAAGAAGGAAATTGTCGTCGCGGCGCACGATGACGGATGCGGCAGCGATGGAGGCAGCTGTCATGAAAAACTCCTGCGGGATGCATTGCCGTTTTAGTCCTGCATGGCGTCGCGCTCAAGTCATCCGGGCTTGCCCTCGATGCTTGATCTGTGGAATTGTCAGACCATGTGTGGTCGTTTCGGTCTCATTTCTGATCCTTCTTCGGTGGCGGGTTATTTCGATCTGACAGCGATCGAGCCCTTTCCGCCGCGCTATAATATCGCGCCGTCGCAACCGGTGCTGATGGTCGCCAATGCCAGCGACGCGCTTGGCCTCAGCGGCGAGGGCAGGGCCGCTTTTCTGGTTCGCTGGGGGTTGATTCCCGCCTGGGTGAAGGACGCCAGTGATTTTCCGCTGATGTTCAATGCCAGGGCGGAAACGGCAGCGACCAAGGCTTCATTCCGCGGCGCATTGCGTCATTTTCGTGCGCTCGTACCGGCGTCGGGCTTTTTCGAATGGCGCCGCGGCGAGGATGGACCATCCCAGCCCTTCTGGATCAGACCGCGTGACGGCGGTCTGATGGCCTTTGCCGGGCTGATATCACCTTGGATGGGCGCCGATGGAACGGAAATGGATACCGGCACGATCCTGACGACAAAGTCCTCCGGTGTGGTGCGTTCCATACACGAACGGTCGCCGGTGATCATCAAGCCCGAAGATTTCGAGCGCTGGCTTGATTGCCGCACGCAGGAGCCGCGTCACGTTGCTGACCTGATGAAACCGGCGCCAGTCGATTTCTTCGAGGCGATCCCGGTGTCCTCAGCCGTCAACAATGTGCGGAATATGGGCGAAAACCTGATCACCCCGGCAGGGCCGAGCGAGATTGTTCGGCCGGTCGCCAAAAAAGGCGGACAGCTCGACCTTTTCTGAATTGGTTTTCTCAGAAATCGAGATCGAGCCGGTTCTTTTCGTCACGCTCGCTCTGGGCCTCGTGATGCGCGTCATTTTCCATGACCAGCGTGCCATATTTGCTGTGCCAGGACCGCGCGCCAAGCGGCAGGCTTGCCAGATAAAGCAGCGAGCCGGCAATCAGCATATGCCACGGATAGCCCGCCAGAAGTGCCAGCACCAGCACCGCGACCAGCATCATTGGCAGCGCCAGTTCGCGACGGATCTTGATCCCGAAGCTTTTGCCCGACCAGACAGGCAGGCGGCTGACCAGCAAAATGCCGATGATCACAGTAAAGACCGAAGCGGCAAGCGCCATCGCACGGCCTTCGACAAGGCCGAGAAAGCCGAGATAGACCGGCAATAACACGACGATAGCACCGGCAGGCGCCGGTACGCCGACAAAGTAAGACCCCTGCCAGCTGGCCTTGTGCTTGCGCTCGGCCATGACATTGAAACGCGCGAGGCGCAGCGCTGCGGCGATGGCATAGAGCAGGGCAGCAATCCAGCCCGGCGTGCTGGCGTCATGCAGGATGTACATGTAGCTGACCAAAGCGGGGGCAACACCGAAGTTGACGATGTCGGCAAGCGAATCCATCTGTTCGCCGAATTTGGACGTTGCCTTGAGCAATCGTGCCGCGCGGCCATCGATCCCGTCCAACACCGCTGCAATCAGCAGCATCAGCACGGCCTGTTCGAACCGGCCTTCGAACGCCTGGCGAATGCCCGAAAGGCCGGCGCAGAGCGCCATCACGGTAATCAGATTGGGCAGGATCAGCCGTATCGGAATTTCGCGCAGACGCGGTCCACGCGCACCATCATCTTCCGTCATTTCACTGCTATGCGCTGGGTCACTGCTCATGTCAGCTCCGGCGTCCGAATACGGCCGGCTTGGCGTCGTTGAAGGCGGCGAGAACGGTTTCGCCAGCAATGGCGGTCTGTCCCATGGATACATGCGGGGTCGCGCCTTCCGGCAGGTAGACGTCAAGGCGCGAGCCGAAGCGGATAAGGCCGAAGCGCTCGCCCGCATCCAGCGGCTCATTGGGGGAGACGAAACAAACAATGCGGCGCGCGATAAGACCGGCGATCTGAACCACGCCGATGGCACCATGCGCCGTTTCGATCACGACGCCGTTGCGCTCGTTATCCTCGCTCGCCTTGTCGAGTTCGGCATTGATGAATTTGCCAGGGCGGTAGTGGATCGAGCGGATATTGCCGCTCATCGGTGCCCGGTTCACATGGCAGTTGAAGACATTCATGAACACGCAGATGCGCAGCATCGGCTCATCCCCGAGGCCAAGCTCGGCGGGTGGAACGGCCTGACCGACGGACGAAATCCGGCCATCAGCGGGGCTGATGACGAAATCTGCATCCTGAGGGGTAACCCGTTCCGGATCGCGGAAGAAATAGGCGCACCACAATGTCGCGATCAGGCCGATCCAGAACAGCGGTTCAAACAGCCAGCCCAGAACAAGGGTCGCGACCAGAAAGATCGCGATGAAGGGATAGCCTTCCTTGTGAATGGGAACGAGGGACTTGCGGATCGAATCGTAGACGCTCATACGCGTTAAACTCCGGGCATTCTGCCTTTGCGATAATCGCTGAAGTTTAGCGTTTCATCGCGCGGAATGAAATGGGCGGGCCGTCTATTCCACCAAATATCGCCCGCCTGCTCCTGAAGGCGGGCGGGCAAGGCTCGCCGTTTTGAAGGAGAGCGTCGCCGCAATTCTGACGGCTGATCAGCGCGCTGGATCCATGCGCATGATGATGCCCATATCGTCGCTTTCGCGGACCTGACGCAGATGTTCCTCGGCAAGGTTTGCCTCGCGCTGACGCTCCCACATCTGGGCATAAAGCCCGTTTTGCGCAAGAAGTGCTGCGTGATTGCCACGTTCGGCGATCTCGCCGCTCTTCAGCACGATGATCTCGTCGGCACCAATCACGGTGGACAGGCGGTGGGCGATGACCAGCGTGGTGCGGTTCTGCGACACAACATCAAGGGCGGCCTGAATTTCGCGCTCCGTATGCGTGTCGAGAGCGGAGGTCGCTTCGTCGAGCACCAGAACCGGCGGTGCCTTGAGGATGGTGCGCGCAATGGCCACACGCTGCTTTTCGCCGCCGGAAAGCTTCAGCCCGCGTTCGCCGACCTGGGTTTCCAGTCCCTCTGGGAGCTGCTTGAGAAAAGCACCGATCTGCGCCAGTTCGGCTGCAGCCTTTACTTCCTCATCCGTAGCCGAGGTGCGGCCGTAGCGAATGTTGTAGCCGATCGTGTCGTTGAACAGCACCGTATCTTGCGGAACCATGCCGATCGTGTTGCGCAGGCTTTCCTGTGTCACGGCACGCAGGTCCTGTCCATCAATGCTGATGGAACCATCTGTGACGTCATAAAACCGGAAGAGCAGGCGCGAAATGGTCGATTTTCCCGCTCCTGTAGGCCCGACGATGGCAACCGTCTTGCCGGCCGGAACATCGAAGGAAACACCCTTCAGGATTGGCCGGGCCGGGTCATAGGCAAAATGGACATCCCGGAAGGAAATGCCGCCGGCGCTGATGGCGAGCGGTTTTGCGTCCTCGGCATCGGCGACTTCCGGGTCGACCTCGAGAATATCGAACATCTGCTCGATATCGGTCAGACCCTGGCGGATCTCGCGATAGACCGAGCCGATGAAGTTGAGCGGTACGGCGAGCTGCATCAGCATGGTGTTGATGAAGACGAAATCGCCGATCGTGTGCTGGCCACTCATCACCGAGCGGGCCGAGAGAACCAGCATCACTGTCATGCCGATGCCGAAGATCAGGCCCTGGCCGAAATTCAGCCAGCCAAGCGAGGTCCAGATGCGGGTCGCGGCCTTCTCATAGCGCGCCATGGAGCTGTCAAAGCGTTCCGCCTCCATGTCTTCATTGCCGAAATATTTCACCGTCTCGTAATTGAGAAGCGAATCGACCGACTTGGTGTTGGCGTCATTGTCGCTCTGGTTCATCTCGCGGCGGATGGCGATGCGCCAGTCACTGGCGACAATGGTGAACCAGACATAGGCGAAAACGGTGACGGCGGTGACCGCCAGATAGATGAAGCCGTAGGTGATCCAGAAGATTATTGCCACCAGCACGAATTCCAGCACGGTCGGCAGCGTCATCAAAATGGTGAATCGAACGATGGTCTCGATGCCCTTGGTGCCGCGCTCGATGATGCGCGACAGACCGCCGGTCTTGCGGCTCAGGTGAAAGCGCAGCGACAGCTTGTGCATATGCACGAAAACACGGTGGGCAAGCTGGCGCACGGCATACTGGCCGACGCTGGCGAAGAGTGCATCGCGCAGCTGGTTGAAGCCAAGCTGGCCGACGCGGGCGACATTATAGCCAACCACAAGAGCGGTTGCGCCAGTGAAGACCAGCGGGACCATGGCGCTGGGATGTAGTTCGCCAGTCAGTGCATTGGTGGCCCATTTGAAGAAATAAGGCACGAGCAGAAGCACGATCTTGGCCAGGACGAGAAAGAACGACGCATAAAGAACGCGCCGCTTCAGATCCTTCCTGCTTGACGGCCAGATATAGGGCCAGAGGTTGGCAAGCGTCTGGATCGGATTGGCGGAATCCGCCGAAACGGTTTTGCGGTCAGCCATTTAAGATGATACCCCGGCCGCTCAGGCGACCTGAAATTGATGCTGAGAATGGCAAGGCGCGCCGGAAGGCGCGCCTCGTTCAGCCCGTGAGATAGGGCTCACTTTGCTGAATTGCAATGGCCGTTGCCATAAAGCCGCCGGATTGTTGCCGGCTTTCCCAGGCTTCGGGCTTCAGTTCCCGGTCTTTTCAGGGAGCTTGTATTCCGGTCCGACAGGCAGGCCTTTTTCGAGACGGCGGTGCAACTCCTCCGCCTCGCCGATGGGCAGCGGCTGGTTGGGAACGGAGAAGACCTGGCCGGGCAGAATGAGGTTGGGATCGGCAATCTGCGGTTCATTGGCGAGATAGATTGTGGTGTAGCGCACGCCGCGGCCGTAGACCCGGCGCGAGATGGTCCACAGATTGTCGCCCTTGCGAATGATCACCGCATTGTCGCTGGCCTGAAGCTCCGGCTGCACGAAGGTCTGGGTGCCTGAAGCATCGGTGGTTGTGTCATTTGCGGGTGCTTTTGCGACCGCTGAAACCTGATTGCCTTCCGGACGATCAAAGGAAACGGAAGCACGGGCAATGACATTACCGTCCTTGTCGAGCATATCAACGCGGATCTGGTGGCGACCGACGGGAATGTCGATCGTTGCCTGGATGACGAAACTGCCCTTGGCGTTGACTTCGTCCTGTGCCGCGAAATTATTGTCGACATAGCCGCGCACAGCTGCGTTTGCGGTGCCATTTCCGGCGATATAGAGGGTGCTGCCCTCAATCTCGACAGCGCTGATCCTGACGCTGGCATCAATGGCAGGCTTGGCCGGGCTGGTCGCCGCTGGCTCTTTCGCCGTCTTCCCTTCGACATTGACGGGGTTGAGCCTGGTGTCGCCATTGGCCGTTTCAGGTGCGGCCGCAGCAAGCTTGGCCGGTTCAGTGGGTGCGGGAGCCTCCACAACCTGCGTCGGCTTGTCCGGCTCGGTAATCACAGCCAGCAGGTCTTTCTTGTCGTCGCCTTCGGGGATTGCAATTGTCGCGGTTTGCTTCGAACGGGCGTTACGGCCATCCGGCATGGAAACATTGAGGTAGATTTCGTGATTGCCCGGCGGCAGCGGCTTGTCGATGATGGCGACAAAATCGCCGCTCTTGTCGACGTCAGATGCGGTGATAACCTTGTCGCCTTCCTTCACTTCCAGCTTGCCATCGGGTTCGGCAGAACCGGCAATCACGGCCGTTCCATCCGGTTCGACGCGCAGGACGTCAAAGGTCGGGATACGGATACTGGTGGTCTTGTCGGGTTCAGCCGCAGGCGCAGGCGTTTCAGCTGTTTCGCTCTGAGGTGCCGGGGCGGGGGTCGCAGCCGTCGTGTCGTCCTTCTGTGACCTTATTGTGAAGAACACGACTGCGGCGATGATCAGCAGAAGCGCTATCACAGCGACGACCACGAGTGGCCTTTTGTTTTCCATGGCGAACTCCAGATGCGACACAACCGGGGAGATAATAAGTCACAAACGCTAACGACGCGTCGCGACGAGTACAAGACCTGATTGTGCAATGCAGGCCTTTTGACCAATGCGAATTGCCATTCTTCTGCGGTTTTGCAATTGTCGTGGTTGGATAACAACAAGAGAGTGCACTTCGAAGCAATGAATAAGAGCAGTGATACGATTCGGCGCATCTGCGTCTATTGCGGGTCCCGTCCGGGCTCAAATCCGGACTATATGGCTGCTGGCAGGGCTTTCGGCACGGCCATAGCGAAGGCCGGGTTTGGCCTTGTTTATGGCGGCGGAACCAAGGGTATAATGGGTGCCGTGGCTGAAGGGGTTCTCGAGAATGACGGTCATGTGGTTGGCATCATCCCCGAATTCCTCGTCGATATGGAGGCGACGCGTCACCAGCTCGAAACGCTTGATGAACTGATCATCACGCCAAACATGCATGTGCGCAAACACAAGATGTTCGAGCGGGCGGATGCCTTTGTTGCGTTGCCGGGCGGCATCGGCACGCTGGAGGAAATCGTAGAGATCATGACCTGGGCTCAGCTCGGCCGCCACGACAAGCCGATGGTCTATGCCAATATTGATGGTTTCTGGGATCCGATGATGCAACTCATCGATCATATGCGCGGGCAGGGTTTTGTGCACACCGAGAATCAGGTGAAGCCGATGCTGATTGACACAATCGCAGAAATTCTGCCTGCGATCACCGCGCACTGGGCCGAACGTGAGAACCATAAGGGCGAGCAGGGAATCATTGAGCGCCTCTAGGCTGCATGGCGAGGGATGCAAAAAGGCGGCGCTGCGGCTGCTGCCTTCCTATTGCTGACAAAGGCATTCAGATTGCCTGTTTGGGGTGGGTCCCCTCCGTCGTCATCCCCGTGCTCGTCACGGGGATCCACATTCACAAGACAGTGAATAGGCGGGTTCTTTCGCCGCTCGGACGCGCGTCGGATAGATGCCTGTGGCAGGCACAGGCATGACGTCATAAAAAAGGGGCGAGGTTTGTCGACAGTCTGAGGCCGCCGCCGAGGGGGCGCCTTCTTTGTCACCGACGATGCGACTTGCGGTCATGGGCGGCGCGCAGGGTCGAGATCGTATAGATCACCAATGCAGCCCAGATCAGCATGAAGGCGAACAGTTTTGTCATGCCGAAGGGTTCTTGAAAAATGAACACGGCAATCAAAAAAACACCAGTTGGAACAATGTATTGCATGATTCCGATGGTGGAAAGTCTGAGCAGTTTTGCACCATTGGCATAGATAATCAGCGGGATCGCAGTCACCGCGCCGCAGCCGATGAACAGCAGCGGATCACGCCAGGTGCCATCGAAGAAATGTCCGCGCCCCGTCACCTCGAGAAAGAGGATATAGAGGCCGCAGGGGATCGACAGAAGAATGACTTCGAGCGTGAAGCCCTGGTTCGGCTCCATTGGCACCGTCTTGCGCAACAGTGCATAAATGCCCCAGGCGAAGGGCAATGCGAGGGCGACGATCGGCAGGCGTCCGGCCTGCACGGTGAGGATGACGACTGCCAGCACAGCCAGCCCGATCGCGATGATCTGCCCGCGGGCAAGCTTTTCCTTCAGCACGATCGCCGCCAGCGCAATGGAAAACAGCGGGTTGATGAAATAGCCGAGCGCTGCATCAATGGCGTGATCGTTGATGATCGACCAGACATAGACACCCCAGTTGAGCGAAATGAAGACCGAGGAAAGGGCGATCATGCCGAGCGTGCGAGGCGAGCGGAAGGCGGCTTTCAGCTCATCGGTCTTGCCGATGATCAGGAGAATGACGCCCGCGAAGGGAACGGACCAGATGATTCGCTCCGCGATCACTTCAAGTGCCGGAAGATGTTCGACCAGCTTCAGATAGAGCGGCAGGATACCCCACATCAGATAGGCCGTCAGCGCGAAGGCAAAACCGCGCGGGGAATCGCCGTTATCGACCTTCGGTGCGGCATTGCTGCCAGCGGTGGAAATATTGGTGGTGTCGGTCATGCGATATCCAGGGGCCGCAAATGCTTGCTAGGTGTCGTGTCACAAGCAAGGCTGTCTTTGGGCGATATTATCGTGAAAAAACAAAATCTTATTTGTATTTTCCGACAAGCGTTTTCATGTTTCCGGTCAGGCCAAGCGGCCGGCGAACATAACGCGCCGGCCCTTCTATTCTGCATTTAGCGCGATGTGAGTCTTTGCGCTATTTCATAATCGTTGCTTATCAATCACGATTATTGATCGGTTATTCCGCTGCCAGCAGGCCTGCCAGCCTGCGGTTTTTCATCAGCTTGAAGACAACGGAATCCATCAGCGCCTGGAAGGAGGCATCTATGATGTTTTCCGAGACACCGACTGTCCACCAGCGCACATCGTCATCATCGATGCTCTCGATGAGAACCCGTGTGATGGCGTCCGTGCCGCCATTGAGGATACGCACCTTGTAGTCTGCCAGTTTCAGATCGGCGATCTCGGAATGATATTTACCGAGATCCTTGCGCAGAGCCTTGTCGAGCGCGTTGACCGGGCCATCGCCCTCTGACACCGACATCACGGTGCGGTCATCAATCTCCAGCTTCACCACGGCTTCGGAAACTGTCTTGATACGCCCATGGCTGTCATAACGGCGCTCGACCATGACGCGGAAGCTTTCAACATGGAAGAAGTCAGGCACGCTGCCGAGCGTGCGGCGCGCGAGCAGTTCGAAGCTGGCATCCGCGCCTTCATAGGCGTAACCGGCGGCCTCACGCTCCTTGACGATGGAGATCAGCTGGTCGAGGCGCGGATCGTCTTTGGAAACCGCAATACCTCTTTTCTTCAATTCATTGATAAAGTTCGATTTTCCACCCTGGTCGGAAACCATGACGCGGCGAGTGTTTCCGACGCTGTCGGGATCTACATGCTCATAGGTCCTCGGATCCTTGAGCAGAGCGGAGGCATGAATTCCGGCCTTGGTGGCAAAGGCGGATGAGCCGACATAGGGCAATTGCGGATCCGGCGCCCGGTTCAGAAGCTCATCGAAGCTGCGCGACAGCGTCGTCAGTTCGCTCAACGCTCCGGCATCGATGCCCAGTGCGAACCGTGTGTTGTAGCGTTGCTTCAGCGCCAGCGTTGCAGCCACGGTGAGGATATTGGCATTGCCGCAGCGTTCGCCGATCCCGTTCAACGTGCCCTGGACCTGCCGCACTCCGGCCCTGACTGCTGCCAGCGAGTTGGCGACGGCCTGGCCCGTGTCGTTATGGGCATGGATGCCGAGACAGTCTCCGGGGACGGCATTGGCGATGACATCGGCAATGATCTCGGTGATCTCGTCCGGCTGGGTGCCGCCATTGGTGTCGCACAGCACGACCCAGCGGGCACCGGCCTCATAAGCCGTGCGGGCGCAGGCCAGTGCGAAATCGCGGTTGGCCTTGTAGCCATCGAAGAAATGTTCGCAGTCGATCAGCGGCTCCTTGCCCGCCTCAAGCGCCGCCTTGACCGTCTCTGTGATACCGGTGAGGTTTTCCTCATTGGTGATGCCGAGCGCCACTTTCACATGATAGTCCCAGCTCTTGGCGACGAAACAGGCGGCATCACTCGCCGATCCAAGGATGCCCGCAAGGCCCGGATCATTGGAGGCGGAAAGGCCGGCGCGCTTGGTCATGCCGAAGGCGGTGAGCTTGGCCGAGCCGGTGCGTTTCCTGGCAAAAAAGGCGGTATCGGTCGGGTTTGCGCCGGGATAGCCGCCCTCGATATAGTCGATCCCCAAGCGGTCGAGCATGTTGGCAATGGCGATCTTGTCTTCGACGGAAAAATCTATCCCCGGCGTCTGCTGGCCGTCGCGCAAGGTGGTATCGAACAGATAGATGCGTTCGCGTTTCGACATGGTCTGGGTCTCCGTCCCTTTTGTTTTCCGGGCTTTTTGTCCGGTATTATTGTCAGGCGCCCGTTTCTCCCGCGGGCGGCCAGCTGTCTGTGTCATGATCAGGGTGCTGAAATGAGACGATTTCCGCCTCATCAACACTTTGGGCTGCTTTCGGTTGATCGAACAGCGTATCGATCCAGGGCAGGCGGTGCTCAAAGTTGACCTGTACCTGCGGCGCGAAATGTTCCGGTTCGTCAAAGGCGCCAATGGCCAGTTCCACCCCGCCAGGATGCTGATAGGTCAGCGGTGTGCCGCATTTCTCACAGAAGCCGCGCAGGATCTTGGCCGAGGAGCGAAAAAGCCTCGGCTTGCCCCGCGTCCATGTCAGATGCGCGATATCGGCGGAAACGAGGGGGCCGAAAAAACTGCCGAATGCCTTCTGGCACATGCGACAGTGACAGATCGATGGCCGGCCGAGACGGGAGGCGGTGAAGCGCACTGCACCACACTGGCAGCCGCCGGAGAAGGTCTTTGTATCAGTCATGAATATACCTCACCGCTTCACCTCCCAGGTGGTTGTGCGCTCGCCAGTTTCCTTGTCTTTTCCGTCCTTTAGAAGGATGCCCTGTTCCGATAGTTCATCGCGGATACGGTCGGCCTCGGCCCACATCTTGTCCTTGATGAAGGCAAGGCGCTCGGCGATTTTGGCTTCTATGCCACCGGTCGCGCCAGCGGCGAGCGTCTTTGCCACAGGCAAGACACCGAGCAGCGCGGCGCTATCGGCAAATGCATAAAGCCGGGCCGGATCGGCGTTGGCTTCTTGCGCCAGTGCATGCAGCCGCTGAACAGCGGCGACGGTGTTGAGATCGTCGCTCAAGGCCTCCAGCATGGCTGCGTCAACTGTCTGCCCCGTGGCCTCTGCCGTCGGCCATTTGGAAAGAAGCCGTTCCGCCTCCTCCAGCCGCTTGACCGAAAAATCGATCGGCTCGCGGTAATGGGTCATCAGCATGGCGAGACGCAGTACTTCGCCTGGCCATTTGCGGCCGCCGAAATTCTCCGTTTCGAGCAGTTCGTGGATGGTGAAGAAATTGCCCTCGGATTTGGACATTTTCCGCCCCTCGACCTGAACGAAGCCGTTATGCATCCAGACATTGGCCATCATGTCGTTCTTGTGGGCGCAGCAGGACTGGGCAATTTCGTTCTCGTGATGCGGAAAGATCAGATCCAGGCCGCCGCCGTGAATGTCGAAGGTCTTGCCCAGGTGCTTTTCCGACATGACCGAGCATTCGATATGCCAGCCAGGTCGACCGTAAATATCGGCAGGGGTGCCGTGTTCGCTGAATGCAGCCAGCCAGCCGGGCTCGTCGGCGGCACTTTCCTTCCACAGCACGAAATCGGCCGGGTTCTTCTTGTGCGCTTCCACGGCGATGCGGGCGCCGGCCTGCTGATCATCGAGATTGCGCTTCGAAAGCCGGCCGTAATTGGGCATCGAAGGCACAGAGAACAGCACCTCGCGGCCTTCCGCTCCTTGCGCAACATAGGCGTGGCCCTCATCGATCAGCGTCTGGATCATTGCGACCATGCCGTCGATATGCTCGGTTGCGCGCGGCTCGACATCCGGCGGCAGGGCGCCAAGCGCTGCGATATCCTTGTGGAACTGGTCGGCGGTTTTCTCCGTCACGCGGCGGATCGCCTCGTTCAGCGGCAGATCGGGGAAGTCACGCCTGGCCCGCGCATTGATCTTGTCGTCGACATCGGTGATGTTGCGCACATAGGTGACGTGATTTTCGCCATAGAGGTGACGCAGCAGCCTGTAGAGCACGTCAAAGACGATGACGGGCCGGGCATTGCCGATATGGGCGAAATCGTAAACGGTCGGGCCGCAGACATACATGCGAACGTTTTCGGGATCGATTGGCTCAAAGGCCTGTTTTTCGCGCGTCAGTGTGTTGTAGAGCTTCAGGGCATTGCCCATGGTCTGTCTCCCGAAATCCGGTTGGTATGCAACTTCCAATGCCAGCCGTCCCGGCCGGGTCGTCTGTCGTTATCTCGGATTTTGAGGACAAGAACGGCCGGCCAGCTGAAAAGCTAGCGAATAATGATGCAGCAAATGCAAAGGGCCGTGTTCATGCTTGCCCTTATGCCTTGCGGGCTTGCGGGGGTCAAGACAAAAGGCGTCGCTGCAGCTTTGCGCACTGGCTCACCTCGTCCATCGCCGGGCATGTGCCTTGCAAAACTTGCATTGATCAAGCCCGGCAATCAGGATTAGTAAGGGTTACAAACAATCCTTTCAGGGCCCTGCCGTGCTGACCTCCCAAACTCTTTTCCGTCTGCGTCTTGCGGCGCTTATCACCGGTGTGTTTCTGATCGGCGCGAATTCCTTTGTGCTGTCGCCGATCCTGTCGGATGTTGCTGCTGCGCTCAATACGACACCGGTTGCTGCTGCGCGCGCCATCTCTGCCTTTGGCGGGGCGACGGCGATTTCGGCACTTGTTCTCTCGGCGCTGATCGACCGGATTGGAACACGCATGGTGCTGATGGGCGCGGCGATTGCCATGGGGGTTGCCTTTATCGGCTCGGGCATGAGCCGCAGCTGGCAGATGCTGTCTGCCTTTCAGGCGCTGGCAGGCCTGTCGACCGGCATGCTGCTGCCGGCGATCTACAGCGAGGCAGTGGAAATCGCACCGGAAGGCCAGGGATCGCGGATCATGGGGCTGGTGCTGTCGGGCTGGTCGATCGCCATGATTGCCGGCGTGCCGATCTCCGCACTTCTGGCCGATTTTCTCAGCTGGCGGGTGGCCTATGGCTTTCTGGCCGTTCTGGCGATTGCCGCAGCCTTCACCTATGCCGGCTTTAAGGATCGCAAGCCGGTGGATCGTAGGCCGGCTGTGCCGCGCCTTGAGGCACTGCATTATCGTGGCGCCAAGAAGCTGCTCGGTACGTGCCTTTGCTTCATGACCTCATTTTACGGCAGCTACGCCCTGCTCGGCGATCAGGTGCGAACCGCACTTGGAGTCAATGCCACGCTCGCCAGTACAGTTGTCATTTCCTATGGTGCAGGCTTCGGCCTCGGAGGCATTCTCGTCCGTCTGGTCGACCGGATCGGCCCGGCACGGGTGCTGCCGGTGGCTCTTTGTTTTTCGGCGCTGCTCTATGGTGCGCTGCCGGTTGCAACACAGGGCATGCTGACGGCGATCCTGGCGACATTTCTGCTTGGGATCGGCAATCATTTTGGTCTCAATCTCATCGTCTTGCGACTTGCCGGTCTCAATCCGGCGGCGCGCGGCACGCTGCTCGGCCTTAATATTACCGCCACATATGTTGCGGTCTTCTTCGGACCTTTGCTGATGGGCGTGCTTTATGGCGGGCTCGGCTTCGGGGCGGTCGGAGCGCTGGCCTTTGTGCTTCTGTCGAGCGCTGCGCTGCTGGCCTTCCAGACGCGCAAGATCTGAAGGTTACGCCTGGCGTGGCCATGTCGACAGAAGGCCGGTGACAGCGGCGGCGATGATGGCCTGACGCCCGAAAGCATCAACTGCTGAGGCATGGGGCGTTCAGTCGTGCAGCGCGCGTGAAATTGGCGGTCCGATCACGAAATCGCGAACATGAACCTTCAGGCCCGCGCGTTCTGGTGTGCAGGCCGTCGGGCCAATGGCTGCGGCTGTTGCAGGAAACGGGGAGAGCCTGGCCATCTGCCAGTGTCCGTCGCCAAGGTGAAACTGGATGCGCACGGCGTCGTCATGACGCGTGATGCGGATGGAAACAGGTGTTTCCGGTGTGGCCCGGGGCAGGGGAATGATAGACCAGTCCGAAACGCCATTGGTGACCACGGTGGAAAAATGCATCAGCCCGTCAGTATATTCGATGCCAGCCTTGACCCAGTAATTCTCATCAATCCTGAGCATCATGCCGGCCTGATCATAGAGCGCGGAATAGTCGGCAGTCACGGTGAGGCTTGCCGAGAAATCGCCCGAGACTGGCGAGAGCAGCCCGTGACCGTTATCTCTGGTGAAGCCGTAGAAAGTCTTCCGCCAGAAATCAGAGCCTTTTTCCGTGATGAAGGTCAGGTCTCCGGCATCGCCAGCCCATTCGGCCGGCTCGTTCAACCAGGTCATCATGTATCTCTCCATCTGGTTCGGGAAGTTGGACAATAGACAGCTTGGCACAGAGCACAACTCGGGTCACCTGGTCAAAGCGGAATGGCTGGATGGGGCGGTTCGACTTTTAGAAAAATCCGAATAACCAATGTATATGTTGAATGAAAAATAATATTTCCTGTAATGTTAGTAAAAAATAACGTAAATATTGCATTAAAATAATAAAATATGATTGTGTTGCATTTTTATCATAGTTATATTCAATTAATATTGGTAGATAAAACTCCATTGAATTATGTGTCTGCACAGGGGTTAATGTTATGAAGAAAGTCGTAGCTGGGCTTGCAGTCTATTTCTTGAGTTCTGCCGGAGTTATGGCAGCTGATGTCGTTGTAACGCCAGCCGTTATAACACCTGCACCAGTTCTTCCTGCGTCCTTTGACTGGACCGGATTTTATCTTGGTGGTCAGGGTGACTTTTCATGGACGGAAATTACACCGAAATCTGGCGGTGATAAATTTACGAAATACAATCCAGATGGCTTCGCAGGTGGAATTTTCGCCGGTTATGACTATCAATTCTCGAATAATCTGGTTCTGGGCGTTGAGGGCGAACTCAATTACAACTGGGCAGATGACACGAAAAACATCGCTGGCGTTCCGTTGAAGGTCCAGATGGACTGGGGCGGCGGTGTTCGCGGGCGCCTTGGTTATGCGATGGACCGTGTACTTTTCTACGGCACGGGCGGCTGGGCCATCACCAATGCCGAGTTGAAGGTCGGAGATGACAGTCGGAGCGAGAACTTCAATGGCTGGACATTTGGTGCGGGTGTCGATTTCGCCTTTACCCAAAATCTGTTTGGCCGGGTTGAATATCGCTATACCGATTATCCGGAATCACCGAACGACACCTTCAAGATTGATGGCTTGAAGCTGAACATGAATCAGAGCGCGGCAATGGTCGGCCTGGGTTATAAATTCTAAGAGGCTCAATGGGGGCTAACTTGATCCGCGCGCGCCGCTTGCGGCCTGCGCGGTTTTTTTTGCTCTGAATGTGGTGCATGGCGCATGTTTGGCGGCAGCATTATGTCGGAAATGCCATTGCGATTGCCGAACATTGCTGCCGCCGTAGGATGGTTATTGCGGTTCGCGATAGTCCATCAGCCGACCTTCCCGGAACACATAGAGTTTTCCGCTTTCGGTAAAGCTCGGCAAGACGAGGGGGATGATGCTGGCAGCGACTTCCGAGGGATGGGGCAGTGTCATCGGGTCTTCGCCGGGCGCTGCCTGTGCCCGCATTGCGGTGCGTGTGCGGCCGGGGTTGAAGCTGGTAACCTTCAGGCCGTGATGGGCGGTCTCTCCGGCCCAGCAGCGTGCCATGGCTTCAACGGCCGCTTTTGATGCGGCGTAGGGGCCCCAGAAGGGATTGCAGCTATGGGCCGCACCAGATGAGAGCAGTACGGCGCGCGGCGCGTCTGACTTGATCAAAAGCGGTTCGGTCGAGCGGATCAGCCGCCAGGTTGCGGTGACGTTAATCGCCATCACCTGTTCGAAGATTTTCGCTTCCGTGTGGGCGAGCGGTGAGACTGAGCCGAGAACGCCGGCATTGGCGATCAGAATATCCAGCTTGCCCCAGCGTTCAAAAATCGAACCGCCAAGGCGGTCAATCGCTTCCATATCAGCAAGGTCGAAGGGAACCAGCGTCGCAGATCCCAGCCCTTCGGCCTTGATCGCGTCGTCAAGCTCCTCAAGTCCGCCGACGGTACGTGCCGTTGCAATCACATGGGCACCGGCCCGGGCAAGCGCCAGAGCGGTAAAATAGCCAATACCGCGCGAGGCGCCGGTCACCAGCGCCAGCCGTCCTTCAAGAGGGCGTTGATCTGTGCCTTGCATCAGCCGTTTCCGGCCAGAAGCTCGACCTTGCGGAACTCGTTCTCATGTTCCTTGTCGAGAAGGCGGGTCGGATAATCACCTGTGAACTGATGGTCGGTGAACTGAGGGGCCGCCGGATCACGCGATTTGCCGCCAACGGCACGGTAGAGCCCGTCAATCGACAGGAAGGCCAGCGAATCGGTTCCGATATAGCGGCTCATATCGTCAAGCGTGGCGTGGTTGTTGGCCAGAAGCTTATCGCGGTCGGGCGTATCGATGCCGTAGAAATCCGGGAAGAAGATCATCGGGCTTGCAACGCGGATATGCACTTCGCGGGCGCCGGCATCACGCAGCATCTGCACGATCTTGACGGAGGTTGTGCCGCGCACGATTGAATCGTCAACCAGCACAACGCGCTTTCCCTCGATGACGGCCCGGTTGGCCGAATGTTTCAGCTTCACGCCGAAGGCGCGGATCTGCTGGGTCGGCTCGATGAAGGTTCTGCCGACATAGTGGTTGCGGATAATGCCGAGCTCGAAGGGGATGCCGCTTTCCTGGGCATAGCCGATTGCCGCCGGCGTGCCGCCATCGGGCACCGGAACCACGACATCGGCATCAACTGGCGCCTCCTTGGCGAGGTTAAAGCCCATATTCTTGCGCGTCTGATAGACGTTTCGGCCACCGACGACCGAGTCCGGACGGGCAAAATAGACATATTCGAACAGACAGAGACGCTCGGGCGTCGGGTTTTCCGGCTTGCGCGCATCGGTGGTGATCGAGCCATCGGGCTGGATTTCACAGATGATCACTTCGCCATTTTCAACGTCGCGGACGAATTTCGCGCCGATAATGTCGAGTGCGCAGGTTTCCGAGCAGAAGATCGGCTTGCCGTCGAGCTCGCCCATCACCAGCGGGCGAATGCCGTTCGGGTCACGCGCGGCGATCAGCTTGGTGCGCGTCATGGCGATCATCGAGTAGCCGCCTTCCATCTGGCTGATGGCGTCGATGAAGCGGTCGGACGAGGTTTTGGCGCGCGAGCGGGCGATCAGATGCAGCACCACCTCGGTATCGGAGGTTGACTGGCAGATGGCGCCATCGGCGATCAGGCGGCGGCGCATGGTCAGGCCATTGGTGAAATTGCCGTTATGGGCAATGGCAATGCCGCCGACTTCCAGCTCGGCGAAAAGCGGCTGGACGTTGCGCAGGATCGTGCCGCCGGTGGTGGAGTAGCGCACATGGCCCATCGCCATGGCGCCCGGCAGATTGGCGAGCATGGCGGGGTCGGTATAGTGATCACCGACCAGGCCCATATGGCGCTCGGAGCGGAACTGCTGCCCGTCATAGGAGACGATACCGGCGGCTTCCTGTCCACGGTGCTGCAGGGCGTGCAGGCCAAGCGCGGTTAGGGCCGCGGCATCACTGTGCCCCAGAATGCCAAACACGCCGCACTCTTCGTGAAGCGTGTCATCATCGATACTGAAATCGTCTTCAATCTGCGGTCTGCTGTTCATGTCTCGATCCGGCGTCAGGGGGAAGGGCAGGGCTCTATATAGCGTGTTTTTGCGCTTTTGCCTCATACTCCGCGTATCAAATTTTGCGGAACGGCAAAGAAATAGGTGTCAGTGGCAGCGAAGAGCATATTTTTCGCCGATGCCTGGCCCTGCGTGGCGGGGTTGCTGCCGCCGGGAAGCAGGGCTTCAAGCTTGGAGGCCAGCGCATCCAGCACGGGTTTGGACTTGGCATTGCGCACCCAGTCGGGCGATTGCGCGTCGCCAACGAGCCAGTTCCAGAATGCGACGGCTACAACCAGGATCAAAAGGCCGCGCAGAAGGCCGAAGACAAAACCGAGCGAACGATCAAGTGCGCCAACACGGCTGTCGATAATGTAGTCAGCCAGGCGCGTGGTCACAAAGGAAACGATGATCAGCACGACAAGGAAGATGATGGCGAAGGCGGCGGCAATGGCAAGGCGCGGATCGTTCAGGAAACCGGACACGGCGGGTTGCAGCATTGGATAGAGGAAATAGCCGGCGGCGGCCGAAATGGCCCAGGCGGCGATTGAAAGAATTTCACGCGAAAACCCGCGCACCATGGCGAGAAGAGCGGAAAACAGCAAAACGCCGATGACGATCAGGTCGAACATAGTAATCGGTTTCCATTGCTCCAGATAGCTTGGGCCAAAGCGCTGTTGTCCTGCCGGGGGAGCCGGTCCGGGGTCAGAACGCGCCAGATCATTTCAGTCCGCGCCATGGCCTTCAGGCGACGACGGCTTGGAACCCGCAATAGCTGCCACCAAATCGGGCAGTCCGCTCAGCTCGTTCAGGCCAGCGCTGCCACGCTTGCCAATCTCCGCTGAACCCGTAGGAAGAAAGGCTCTGCCAAAGCCGAGCTTTTCGGCTTCTTTAAGGCGCTGCAATGCATGGGCAACCGGACGCACCGCGCCCGAAAGGCTGATCTCGCCGAAATAGACGCAATCCACCGGCAGGGCAAGCCCGGCGAGCGACGAAATCAGCGCGGCAGCGACCGCGACATCGGCCGCCGGTTCGCTGATGCGGTAGCCGCCTGCAATATTGAGATAGACATCATGATTGCCAAGCCTGACCCCGCAATGGGCCTCCAGCACAGCAAGCACCATGGAAAGACGGGCCGAATCCCAGCCGACGACGGCGCGGCGCGGTGTGCCGAGCGCTGTGGGGGCGACCAGCGCCTGAACCTCGACAAGCACCGGCCGGGTTCCCTCAATGCCTGCGAAAACGGCCGCGCCGGGCGCTTTTTCGTTGCGCTCACCGAGGAAAAGTTCGGACGGGTTTGCAACCTGCCTCAGCCCCGAATCGCCCATTTCGAAAACACCGATCTCGTCGGTTGCGCCGAAACGGTTCTTGACGGTACGCAGAATGCGATAGTGGTGGCCGCGCTCGCCCTCGAAATAGAGAACGGCATCGACCATGTGCTCGACCACGCGCGGCCCTGCAATCTGGCCCTCCTTGGTCACATGACCGACCAGCACCATGGCGGCACCCGTCTGCTTGGCAAAGCGGATCATTGCCTGAACGCCGGTGCGCACCTGCGTCACCGTTCCCGGTGCACTGTCGGCAAGGTCGCTCCACAGTGTCTGGATCGAATCGATGATGACGAGATCGGGACGAGGGCCTTGCGAAAGCGTCGCCAGAATATCTTCGACGTTTGTTTCAGCCGCCAGCAGCACCTGGGTATCGGCTGCACCAAGGCGTTTGGCACGCAGCCGCACCTGTGCGATTGCTTCTTCGCCTGACACATAGATGACACGGTTGCCCTGCCGCGCGAGCGCGGCGGCAGCCTGCATCAAAAGCGTCGATTTGCCGATGCCCGGATCACCGCCGACAAGCACGGCAGAGCCGCGCACAAAGCCGCCACCGGTCACCCGGTCCAGCTCCGCAATACGGCTTGATATGCGCGGCGCTTCTTCGCTTTCGCCATCAAGCGCAACCAACGCGACCGGATTGCCCTTGCGCGGTGCGCGCTGTACCGGACCGCCGCCAATGCCGGCGGTCGGATTGTCCTCGATGATCGTGTTCCAGGCGCCGCATGCGTCACAGCGTCCGGCCCATCTCGGATGGACCGCGCCGCAACTCTGGCAGATGAACTGGGTTTTCGTTTTGGCCAAGAAGATCGCTTTATCTTGAAATCAGGTTGGCTGGATATAACGCCGCTGATAACGCAAGCCAAGGCTTGTCAGCAACTCATAGCCGATCGTGCCGGCAGCCTCTGCCGCGACATCCACCGGAACATGCGGACCGATCAGCTCGATATAGTCACCGGCGCGGATAGCACTTTCGGGAACATCGGTGACGTCGAAAATCGTTAGATCCATGGTGATGCGGCCGGCGACGGGAACCTTGTGCCCGGCGATGAAGCCATAGCCGCCTGGCCTGCCGGCGTCGCGTAGCGGCACGCCGGAACCCGATTGCGCCCTGTGAAAGCCATCGGCATAACCGGCCGAGACGATGGCCAAACGGCTGTCGCGGTCAAGCGTCAGCGTGCAGCCATAGCTCACTGTCGTACCGGCTTTGGCCTCCCGGACCTGCAGGATGCGCGCCTCTGCCGTGACAACATTCTTGAGCTTTGCAGACGTTCCGGGCGCCGAATCGCCGCCATAAAGCGCGATACCGGGGCGGGTCAGGTCGAAGTGGTATTCAGACCCTAGAAAAATACCGGCGGAGGCTGACAGGCTTGCCTCAATCCCCTCAAAAGCCGCCGTCACGACGCGGAAAGCCTCCAGCTGCTGGCGGTTCATCGGATGGGCGGCATCATCGCCACAGGCCAGATGCGACAGGATCAGGACCGGTGAGAAACTGGCGGGACGGGAGGTGTCCTCAGCAAGCTCGATCGCTTCCTCGACCGACAGGCCGAGGCGGTTGAATCCGGTATCAACCTGCAGCGCGCAGGGCAGATCACCGAACTCGGCAATCGCGCCCATGAAAAAGGCGATCTGCTCGGCGCTGATCAGCACCGGCACCAGCTCTGCCTCGAAGAAGAAATGTTCAGACCCCGGCCACATGCCCGACAGCACGAAGATCCGCGCGTCGGGTGCGTAATTGCGCAGCGTCGCGCCTTCTTCCGGCACGGCAACGAAAAAATCGCGCGCGCCTGCCTCGTAAAGCGCGGCGCCGACATCCTCGACGCCAAGACCATAGGCATCAGCCTTCAGGACAGCAGCCGTGCGGGCATTGCCGGACAGCGCCCGCATGGTCTTCCAATTATCGACAATCGCACCGAGATCGACGGTCAGCCGCGCGGGCGCGGCTTCAAAAGCGTCGATTTCTTCCTCGAATTCTTCTTCAATATTCGAAATATCAGTCATGGAACCGCCGTTTGTTGCACCTTATTGGTCAATCTTAGCGTATTCCGCCAAAATCACACCCTATTGCTCTTCGTATGCGGTAAAGGAGGAATCCGCAAGATCGGCAAAGCGCGTATAGGCGGCCTGGAAGGCAAGATTGACAGTACCTGTCGGCCCGTGGCGCTGCTTGGCAATGATGACGTCGGCAGTGCCGCGCACCTTTTCCATCTTCATCTTCCACTCGTCATATTTCGGATCGTCGGGGTCGCGTGGCTCCTGGCTCTGGACGTAATATTCCTCACGGAACACGAACAGCACCACGTCAGCGTCCTGCTCGATCGAGCCCGATTCACGAAGGTCGGAGAGCTGCGGCCGCTTGTCGTCGCGGTTTTCCACCTGTCGGGAAAGCTGTGACAGGGCGATGATCGGAACATTGAGTTCCTTGGCCAGCGCCTTCAGACCCGTAGTGATTTCGGTCACTTCCTGCACGCGGTTGTCACCCGCCTTCTTCGAGCCGGTCATCAGCTGAACGTAGTCGACTACCAGAAGATCAAGGCCGCGCTGCCGCTTGAGGCGGCGGGCGCGAGCCGACATCTGGGCAATCGAGATACCACCGGTCTGGTCAATATAGAGCGGCGTCTTCTGCATGGTCTGGGCACAGGCGGTCAGCTTGTCGAAATCGGCCTCGGTAATGTCGCCGCGACGGATCTTCGAGGAGGAGACCTCGGTCTGCTCGGAAATGATACGGGTGGCGAGCTGCTCGCCGGACATTTCCAGCGAGTAGAAGCCGACGACGCCGCCCTGTTTGGCTTCGATCGTGCCATCCGCCAGCACTTCCGGCTCATAGGAGGAGGCGACATTCCAGGCAATATTGGTGGCGAGCGAGGTCTTGCCCATGCCGGGGCGTCCGGCAAGGATGATAAGGTCAGAGCGTTGCAGCCCGCCCATCTTGGCATCAAGCGTCATCAAGCCGGTGGAAACACCCGAAAGATGCCCGTCATTTTCAAAGGCCTTGGCCGCCATTTCAATGGCGGTGGTCATGGCGTCGCCAAAGCTCTGGAACCCGCCCTCGTAGCGTCCGGTTTCGGCGAGCGCGAAAAGCCTGCGCTCGGTATCCTCGATCTGGCGCACGGGCGGCAGATCGATCGGCGAATCATAGGCGGTGTTGACGATTTCCTCGCCGATATTGATCAGCGAGCGGCGCAGCGCCAGATCATAGATCGTGCGACCATAATCTTCTGCGTTGATGATGGTGACGGCTTCGGCCGCAAGGCGCGCAAGATATTGCGCAACGGTCAGGTCGCCGACCTTCAGCTCGCTCGGCAGGTGGGTCTTGAGCGTGATCGTATTGGCGACCTTATCCATACGGATCGTGTCACCGGCAAGTTCATAGATCTTGCGGTGCAGCGGCTCATGAAAATGTTCCGGCTTGAGAAAGTCCGAAACACGATAAAACGCGCTGTTATTGACGAGAATGGCGCCCAGGAGCGCCTGTTCGGCCTCCAGATTGTTGGGCGCTTCGCGCGGCTTGGCTGCCTGGTTGCTGGCCAGAGAGAAGGTCGGCGCAATTTCGTTCATAGGTTCGATCTCTTCAGGCTTGGGGTCTGAGACAGAGGATAACGCATCGCGCGTGGCAATGACATGCCGGCTCACCGTGAAACAATAACAAGTGATGAGCTTTGCGTATTTTCCACCGTTGTTCACAGCCGCTGCTGTCATCAGACAGGGTGCAACGGACGAATCGCAAACGCTGGATCTATTTTATGACGAAGGCTGGCAGAGCGGGAAACAAAAACGCCCGGCGCTAAGGCCGGGCGTTTGAAAACCAGATGGGATCCGGAATTATTCGGACTTTTCAGCCTCGTCTTCGGCCGGTGCCTCTTCTTCCTCGTCGGCGTCGAAATCTTCGTCGGGGTTGAAGAAGTCTTCCGGACGCAGGGCATCTTCGTCAACGCCGTAGATGGCCTCAGCGGAGGTGAGGTCTTCACCCTTGGCCTGACGTTCTGCTTCTTCAGCCGAACGGGCAACGTTCAGTTCGATCGCGATTTCGACTTCGGCATGCAGGTGAATTTCAACCTGGTGCAGGCCGATGGTCTTGATCGGGTGGTTCAGAACCACCTGGTTGCGGGCAACGGTGAAGCCGGCGGCAGCCAGAATCTCAAGAATGTCGCGGCTGGCGACCGAACCGTAAAGCTGGCCGGTTTCGCCAGCGGCACGAACGGCGATGAAGCTTTTGCCGGCCAGTACGTCGGCAACCTGCTGGGCTTCGGAGCGGCGCTCAAGGTTGCGGGCTTCCAGAACCGTGCGTTCGGCCTCAAAACGGGCCTTGTTAGCGGCGTTGGCGCGCAGTGCCTTGCCTTCCGGCAGAAGGTAGTTACGGGCGTAGCCGTCACGGACCTTTACGACCTGGCCCATCTGGCCAAGCTTGGCGATACGTTCAAGAAGAATAACGTCCATGTTGATGTTCCTTATCTGATGTCTCGGTTGTTCTTAATGTTCTCTATTGTCAGTCTTGCCCGAAGCGGGCGTCATTGAGAGCGCACGGCGCGTGTCGGTAATGCCAAGGCCGATGAAAATCAGCGCCGGAAAGCCGAACATGAGCGACAGATAGGCAAGAATGATGGCCGGTGTGGCCCAGCTCTTGCCGCGTGCAGCTGTATGCAGCCGGGCAAGGCCGGCAAGCAGGAAACCGCCGCAGAAGGCGCCGGTTGCAGCAGCGCCGATCATCGCGATCGTGCCGCCGAGGAATGTCGCCACAACAGCGACGACGATAAAGACCAGGCCGAGCCGCGGCATGCGTAGCGCCAGCGCCACATCCTCACGCGGGCGCAGGCTGATGCCGGCAGCGGCCGTTATGCGGGTGGCGAAATGAAAGGCGACGAACAGCAGCAGAACCCAGGTCGCGCCCTGAACCAGTGGCAGCAGAAGCACAATCATCTGCTTGATCTTGTCGACATCTGCGGCGGTCACGGCCAGCGCTGGGTCCTGGCTGCGCAGGGTTTCCATCATCGCATCGACGATCTGATCCGTCAGTCCGGGGCCGTAGCCGGTGCGATAGCCGACAATCACCAGCGCCAGCGTGACGATGATGGTCAGATGCAGCAAAATGTCAGACAGCGGATACCAGGCCAGAAGTCCTTCAGGGCCGCCGATCTCGCTTGCCGGCCGTGCCAGATTGCCGAGATGGCTGAGCCAGCCGGCAGGTGCCAGCGTGACGACGATCATGATCAGTGCAAAATCGGGGGAGGCGAAGGAGACGCCGAGAATGCCGGCCACGGCGATGGCGATGATCGCGGCAAGGTTGCCCCAGCCGAGCCCGACGATCAGGATCGGCAATGCAGAGGCGGCATAGAGGAAGGTTGAGAAGAACGGCTGCGCACTCGCGCCCATGACCAGCATGAAGGCTGTAAACCCTGCCAGTGCTCCGAGCAGCAATGTCTTGCCGTTGAAGGTCTTCATCTCGCTGTCCTGCTTTCAAGCAGTTAGAGGGCTGGCGGAAATGCCGCTCTCAACCTGGGTTTCGTGTCTTGAGGCTGCTGCGCGCCCACCGCGCCGGAGCCTGAAAGAACAAGGCGGTTAAACCGCCTTGTTCCGGAATGCGTTTCGTATCAGGAAACGACGTAAGGCAGAAGGCCGAGGAAACGCGCGCGCTTGATAGCACGGGCGAGTTCACGCTGCTTCTTCTGGCTGACGGCGGTGATACGGGACGGAACGATCTTGCCGCGCTCGGAAATGTAGCGCTGCAGCAGACGGATGTCCTTGTAATCGATCTTCGGTGCGTTGGCGCCGGAGAAGGGGCACGTCTTGCGGCGGCGGTTGAACGGACGGCGCGTCGGGATGGATGCGATAGCTGCCATTTTTTTGTTCTCCTTCTAGAGCCGGATCAATCGCGATTGCGGCGGTCGCCGCGGTCACCACGATCGCCACGGTCAGGGCGGTCGCCACGGTCATTGCGACGCGGACGGTCGTCACGGTCGCGCTTCTGCATCATCGCAGACGGGCCTTCCTCATGCGCTTCGACCTTGATGGTCATGTAGCGCAGGATGTCTTCGTTGATGCGCATCTGACGTTCCATTTCATGGATCGTTGCGGCCGGAGCCTCGATGTCCATCAGCGTGTAGTGAGCCTTGCGGTTCTTGCGGATGCGGTAGGTCAGCGAACGCAGACCCCAAAATTCGGTACGGCCAACCTTGCCGCCGGCGCCTTCGATCAGAGCCTTGTACTGCTCGACGATGCCTTCGACCTGCTGCGGCGTGACGTCCTGGCGGGCCAGGAACACGTGTTCGTAGAGTGCCATTGAATAAGCCTTTCTTGCGTTTTCCTACCCGGTTTCGGCGGCTAAGCCTCAACGACTGCTCCTGACGGGAAAGCCCCAGCAAGAAAAGCGTTTGACGAGACGGTCGAGAGCGGCGACACGGGAGGCGACACGATTTTCGCGTCAGACGTTACCGGCAAAAGCCAGAAAACGGCCCTCCGTTCAGCCACCAGCCAGAAGACCGGGCGTTCGGAATGGCGTGCTTATACGCGTTTTCCTGCCTGTGGCAAGTCCCTGTCCCGCAATTTGGTGGTTTCAGGCGGGTAATCGGCAGGAATCAGACCAGAAAACCAATATAAAACGCGTAGACACCCAGCATGATCACGCCGGTTGCGCGATTGAACTTGCGGGTGAAGATCAGCATGGCGGCGAAAAAGACCGATGCCGCCAGCATCATCGGCACATCAATTGCGGCAAAGCCCGGATCGACAGGCAGCGGTTTGATAGCGGCAGTGGCACCGACAATGCAGAATGTATTGAAGATGCAGGAGCCGGTGACATTGCCGATGGTCACATCGGAATGGCGCTTCATGGCGGCAACGATTGCGGTTGCCAGTTCCGGCAGGCTGGTGCCGATAGCAACCACGGTGAGGCCGATGACCGCATCCGACACGCCAAGATGGCTGGCAAGCGTCGTTGCGCCGCGGATCAGTGCTTCTGCACCGATCAACAGGGTCGCCAGCCCACCGAGGATCAGCAAGGTCATGATGAATGGTGATAGCTGCTCATGCGGCAGATCTTCTGCATCATGTCTGGCGGTTCGGGCTTTGTAATAGGTAATGATCAGATAAAGGGCGAGCATTCCGAGTAGCATCAGCCCATCGACGCGGCTGATCACGGCCATCTGCACGAGCAGGAAAAGCACGGCCGATGACAGAACAAGCACAACCGCATCGCGGCGCACGGATTTATCCCAGCCACCGATCGGGAAAATCACCGCCGACAGACCGACGATCAGCAGGATATTGGCGATATTGGAGCCGACAACATTGCCAAGTGCCAGACCCGGCGCGCCGGACAGGGCGGCGCGAACCGAGACCAGAAGCTCCGGCAGCGACGTGCCGAAGCCGACAATGACGAGAGAAGCGATAAGCGGCGATATGCCGAAACGGTAAGCGGTCGCGACGGCGCCGCGCACAAGCCACTCGGCACCAAAATAGAGACCAGCCAGTCCGACGCCGATCAGTATGTAGTCCATGTGAAAATGTCCTGCCTTCCCGTTCGCATCATCAGTGTCAGTCAGATTTACGGCTGGCACCTCGAACGGGTGAGGCTGCGCCCTGCCAGACATATGGTGGCCGGATCGGCAATCGCAATGTCTGGCAGGGCGGTCTTATATAAAAAGAGCGTCTGGCGTCCGGCCGTGGCTCAGTAAGGGACAGGATAAAGTCGGTGGATCGTACCGATCTCGCTCAGAACCTCGTCGGAAAGGTGGATGTCGGCAGCACCGATATTGGTCTTCAGCTGTTCGAGCGAGGTTTGACCGGTAATCGCCGATGTGAGGAACGGCCGCGTCAGAATGAAGGCGATCGCCATTTGAGCCGGGTCGAGCCCATATTTTTCCGCGACGGCGCAATAGGCTTCAACCGCCGGCTCCTGGCCTTCGGTCAGGCGCCCGCCAAGATCGGGTGACAGAGAGGCGCGCGAGCCTTCCGGGATCTTTCCGCCGAGATATTTACCAGTCAGAAGACCCGTTGCCAGCGGTGAATAGGCGAGCAAGCCGACATCTTCATAATGGGTCATCTCCGCCATATCGAGGTCGTGATGGCGGTAGAGCAGCGAATATTCGTTCTGGATCGTGGCGACGCGCGGCAGACCGCGTTCTTCGGCGATGGAAAGATATTTCTGCGTTCCCCAGACAGTCTCGTTGGAGAGGCCGATTGTGCGCACCTTGCCCTCACGAACAAAGTCGCCAAGGGTTTCGAGTGTTTCTGTGATGTCGATCAGTGCCTGGTAGCGATCCTGATCGAAGGGGGTGTAGCCCCAGTTCTGACGGAAATGGAAATGGCCGCGATTTGGCCAGTGGATCTGGTAGAGATCGAGATAGTCGGTTTTCAGCCGTGTCAGACTCTGCTCCAGTGCCTCGCGCAGCACCTGCGGTGTGATCGGCTTGCCGCCATGGATCCATGGGCGACCGGGACCGGCAACCTTACTCGCCAGGATGATGTCACCGCGCTTGCCGGTCTTTTCCAGCCAGGTACCGATATATTCTTCGGTGCGGCCATAGGTTTCCGGTCCCGCGGGGTTCACGGGATAAAGTTCGGCTGTATCGATGAAATTGACGCCATTATCCACCGCATAATCCATCTGGGCGTGGGCTTCGGCTTCGTCATTTTGCGTTCCCCAGGTCATCGTGCCGAGACAAATTTCGGAAACTTCGATGCCAGTGCGGCCTAAGGTTTTGGTTTTCATGGATATTCCCTGGAAATAGTCTGAAGGAGCTTTGGCGCGACTGTAACCGGACTTTTCGCCAAGGCAACCGGCCAGTGCGGCAAAAATGTATCGCGCCAACAGGCGAGCGCGGGCAGGGCGCATGGCGTTAATACTTGACTTGCAGCCGTTATGTGTGAATTGGAAGGCAAATTCAGCGGAAGGATCAGGAAAATGACCATCGCATTCACCTTTCCAGGCCAGGGAAGCCAGACAGTCGGCATGGGCAAGGCCCTGGCCGAAAGCTTTGCCGAGGCACGCGCCGTTTTCGAAGAAGTCGACGAAGCGCTTGGCGAGAAGCTCTCGGCGACCATCTGGGAAGGCCCGGAAGAGACATTGCAGCTGACGGCCAACGCCCAGCCGGCGCTGATGGCGGTGTCGATCGCAACCATGCGCGTGCTTGAGGCCAAGGGCGTTGACCTGAAAACGCATGTTGCCTATGTGGCGGGTCATTCGCTCGGCGAATATTCCGCGCTCTGCTCTGCCGGAACCTTTTCGCTTGCCGATACGGCACGGCTGCTCAGGATCCGTGGCAATGCCATGCAGGCAGCGGTTCCGGTCGGCGAGGGCGCAATGGCGGCCATTATCGGGCTGGAATTCGAACAGGTCGAAGCCGTCTGTGCGGAAGCGGCCCGGACGGGGCTTTGCCAGATCGCCAATGATAATGGCGGTGGCCAGATCGTGATTTCCGGCGCCAAGGCGCCTGTAGAGCTTGCCGCCAAACTTGCATCCGAGGCTGGTGCGAAACGCGCATTGCTGCTGCCTGTCTCCGCGCCCTTCCATTCGGCGCTGATGGCACCGGCGGCAAAGGCGATGGAAGAAGCGCTGGCTGCTGTTGCCAAAACAGCACCGATCGTGCCGGTCATTGCCAATGTTCGTGCTCTTCCGGTCGAAGATGCCGACGAGATTGCGCGGCTTCTGGTCGAGCAGGTCACCGGGCGCGTGCGCTGGCGCGAAACGGTGAGCTGGTTTGCCGGAAACGGGGTCGATACGCTATATGAAGTCGGCGCAGGCAAGGTTCTGAGCGGGCTTGCCCGCCGGATTGACAAGTCGCTTGCCACGGCTGCCATCGGTGCGCCAGGTGATATCGATGCGGCGCTGACGGCCATTCTCGGCTGAACGAAATCGCGCGTGAAGCGCGTCAGGAACACCCAAACGGGAGAGATATCCATGTTGGATCTTACCGGCCGCAAGGCTCTCGTAACTGGTGCCAGCGGTGGCATTGGTGAGGCAATCGCCCGCATGCTGCATCGTCAGGGTGCAACGGTCGGCCTGCACGGCACGCGGGCTGAAAAGCTTGAGGCGCTGGCTGCTGAACTTGGAGAGCGCGCCTTTGCCTTTCCGGCAGACCTGTCTGATCGCGATGCCGTCAAGGCGCTTGGCGAGAAGGCGGAAGCTGATCTCGGCGGCGTTGATATTCTGGTCAATAATGCCGGCATCACCAAGGACGGCCTTTTTGTCCGCATGAGCGATGCCGACTGGGACAGCGTGCTGGCTGTCAATCTTTCTGCGGCCTTTGTGCTGACCCGGACCATCATGCATCCGATGATGCGTCGCCGTTTCGGCCGCGTGATCAATATCACGTCGATCGTCGGTGTTACCGGCAATCCCGGTCAGGCGAATTATTGCGCGTCGAAAGCAGGCATGATCGGCTTTTCGAAGTCGCTGGCGCAGGAAGTCGCGCCGCGCAATGTTACGGTCAACTGTGTTGCACCGGGCTTCATCGAAACGGCAATGACGGATAAGCTGAATGACAAGCAGAAGGAAGCGATTCTCTCCGCAGTCCCGATGCGCAAGATGGGTAGCGGCGACGATATCGCCGCTGCTGTGTCCTATCTCGCCTCGAATGAGGCCGGATATGTCACCGGTCAGACTTTGCACGTCAATGGCGGAATGGCGATGATCTGATCAAAGCGGCCCCGTGCCGCCTGCTGAATTCGGGCATTTGCCTGTGCAGGCGGCTTTGGGGCACTTTTTAGGCTTTGCGCCGTGAATAAACCATGGTAAGCGGGCCGAGACTGGATTGAACCTTTCTTCTTCTACCGTGTTGGAACATGTTCCGGGCAGGTAAATCGAGAATGGTTCTTTAGGCTGCCGTGTCTTCCGTTCCAAAGGGAAAGGCTGGCGTAACGTTGGCGGATGCGTTTGCATCCCTTGAGAAATTGAGACAGGTCGAGGAAACCGACATGAGCGATATCGCAGAACGCGTTAAGAAAATTGTAGTTGATCACCTGGGCGTTGACGCCGACAAGGTTGTCGAAGGCGCAAGCTTCATCGACGATCTGGGCGCTGACTCGCTGGACACTGTTGAGCTGGTTATGGCTTTCGAAGAAGAGTTCGGCGTTGAAATCCCGGATGACGCTGCTGACTCGATCCTGACCGTTGGCGATGCCATCAAGTTCATCGAGAAGGCACAGGCCTGATCGTTCAGGAATGTTTTGGGTAGGTTTCCAATTCAGTGGAAATCTACCCCTTCGGGCCCGCTTTGCCGGGCCTTTTTCATAGGCGGAGGGTTGGCATGGCTGGCTTGGCCGTTTATGTGCAGACATAATAGCAAAACGACATGAGGGGCCAGGACGGCGTGTAGGGCCGTTGTTTGATGCCCCTTAGAAACGAGGGTGGATCCGACGATGAGACGAGTCGTTATCACCGGCCTTGGCATGGTAACCCCGCTTGGTTGCGGTGTCGAAACCACATGGTCACGGCTGATTGAGGGCGCTAACGGCGCTCGCCGGGTAACCGAGTTTGAGGTCGAGGACCTGCCAGCCAAGATCGCCTGCCGCATTCCTGTCGGTGATGGATCTGACGGCACCTATAATGCCGATGACTGGATGGAGCCGAAGGAACAACGCAAGGTCGATCCCTTCATTACCTATGCCGTAGCAGCCGCCGACATGGCACTTGCCGATGCCGACTGGCATCCTCAGGCCGATGAAGACCAGATTTCGACCGGTGTGCTGATCGGTTCTGGTATTGGTGGTCTCGAAGGCATAGTCGAGGCAGGTTATACGCTGCGCGATCGCGGTCCGCGGCGTATTTCCCCATTCTTCATTCCCGGTCGCCTGATCAATCTGGCCTCCGGCCATGTCTCGATCAAGCACAAGCTGCGCGGGCCGAACCATGCGGTTGTAACCGCTTGCTCGACCGGTGCGCATGCCATTGGTGATGCCAGCCGCCTGATCGGCCTCGGCGACGCTGATGTCATGGTGGCCGGCGGTGCCGAATCGCCGATCTGCCGTATTGCGCTCGCCGGCTTTGCCGCCTGCAAGGCGCTTTCGACCGATTTTAACGATGATCCGCTGCGTGCATCGCGTCCCTATGACGTCGACCGTGACGGCTTTGTTATGGGCGAGGGCGCTGGCGTTGTGGTGCTTGAAGAGCTGGAACATGCCAAGGCGCGCGGCGCAAAGATCTATGCCGAGGTGGTCGGTTACGGCCTTTCTGGCGATGCCTATCATATCACCGCACCCAGTGAGGATGGTGAGGGCGCTCTGCGCTGCATGACCATGGCGCTGAAGCGCGCTGGCATCAAGCCTGCCGATGTTGATTACATCAATGCTCATGGTACCTCGACCATGGCGGATACGATTGAACTTGGTGCCGTCGAGCGGTTGATGGGCGAGGATGCCGACAAGGTTTCCATGTCGTCGACGAAATCGGCGACCGGTCACCTTCTGGGGGCGGCGGGTGCGATCGAGGCAATTTTCGCCACGCTTGCCATTCGCGACAATGTTGCCCCGCCAACGCTTAATCTCGATAATCCCGAGCGTGAAACGAAGATTGACCTGGTTCCCAAGGTTGCGCGCAAGCGCAAGATCGACATTGCGCTGTCCAATTCCTTCGGGTTTGGCGGCACGAACGCATCGCTGGTCCTGAAGCGTTTTGTCGATTGATGAGTGCGTGACAGGATTTTGTTGCGCCGACGACATGTTCACGCCGTTTTGAGCGCATAATCCCTTCTGCCTCGTGAGATCGAAATACGAAAATGCATGCCGGCCCGTTTAGGGCCGGGTGCGTTTTTGGTGACATTATGAAGGAGATCCGGTGAGCGAGCCCGGAAACAATAGCGGCGATGAGCCGAAGCGGAACAAGCGCCCGATCGTTCCCAAGTCTGCACGGGAAGCGCTTCGTCCTGAGAAAGTGCCTCAGCCAACGGCGAAGCACTCGCGCCGCGCCAAGAGCCAGCTGGTTATTTTTCTGAATTTCCTGATGTCGATAGCCGTTCTGGCCTGTATTTGCGGGGTTGGCGTCTATTTTTATGCAAGCTCGACCTATCGCGAGGCCGGGCCGCTGAAGGCCAATGCAACCTTTACCGTGCGATCAGGCGCAGGTCTGGCGGAAATTTCGATGGCGCTGCAAAGAAACGGTGTCGTTTCCGATTCGCGTGTGTTCCGCTATGTCACAGCTGCGCGTTTCCGTGATGGCGAGACGCTGAAGGCCGGTGATTACGAGATCAAGGCTGGTTCTTCCATGGAGGAGGTTGCCGATCTTCTCCAGTCGGGCAAAACGATCCTCTACAGCATTTCGATTCCGGAAGGATTAACGGTCAAGCAGGTCTTTGACCGGCTTGCTGCGGATGAGGATCTGAGCGGCGACCTGCCGGCAAAACTGCCGCCGGAAGGCAGTTTGATGCCGGAGACCTATAAATTCTCACGTGGAACCAGCCGCGAAGAAATCATTCAGCAGATGGAGGAAGGGCAGTCTGCACTGATTGATTCGATCTGGCTCAAGCGCGATGCCGATCTGCCGATCAAGGACAAGAACGAGTTTGTCACGCTGGCCTCGATCGTCGAGAAGGAAACCGGCATTGCCGATGAGCGGCCTCGGGTTGCAGCCGTTTTCATCAACCGGCTGCGAAAGGGCATGCGCCTGCAATCGGATCCGACCGTGATCTACGGGATCTATGGCGGTGATGGAAAGCCGTCCGACAAACCCATTTACAAGTCGGATCTGGAGAAGGATACGCCTTATAATACCTATGTCATCAAGGGCTTGCCTCCGGGGCCGATTGCCAACCCCGGACGGGCTTCGCTTGAGGCGGTGGCCAATCCTGCGCGCACCGAGGACATTTACTTTGTTGCGGACGGAAGCGGTGGCCATGCCTTTGCCGCGACTTTGAAAGAGCACAATTCCAATGTGGCCAAGTGGCGCAAGCTTGAGGCTGACAAACAGCAGAACTAAGTTGGGTTTCGGCTGAAAGGCGCGGCAAAGCCTGCCGCGCCGCCATTCGCGGAAACACTGAAACTGCGTATGATCCGGGCTGCAGCGACGATGATTCGCAAGTGCTGTGGTTTTGCGCCGTTATGGCGCTTGTGTCGGGAGGTGAAGATATGGCTGTTCAGTCGATGACCGGCTTTGCGAGTACGGGCGGCCTGGAAGGGCGCTATCGCTGGAGCTTCGAGCTCCGCTCGGTCAATGGCAAGGGGCTTGATCTTCGTCTTCGCCTGCCGTCCGGTTTCGAACATCTTGAGGGCGAATTGAGACGCCGCGCGGGCATATTTCTGACGCGGGGCAATCTTCAGGTTGCGCTTTCCGTTTCGCTGGCCGACAGCCGGCTGGAACTGGTGGTCAATGAGACCGTGCTGAACGCGGTTCTGGCGCTGAAGGAGCGCCTGGGTGACAAGATCGATCAGGCACCGCTGACGATTGATGGCCTGCTTGGAATTCGCGGTATTGCCGATTTTCGGGAGACCGAAGAGGAAGAGGCTGCCCTTGCGGCGCGTGACGTATCGATTCTTTCAGGATTTGATGCCGCGCTTGAGCGGCTGGTCGATATGCGCCGGGCCGAGGGGGAGAAGATCGCTGCTGTGCTTTCGGGGCAGATCGACAAGATCGAGCAGCTGACCGTCCGGGTCGAACAGGACCCTTCGCGCAGTGCAAAGGCCATCGCCGAGAAGCTTAAAGAGCAGGTTGCCCGCCTTGTTGAGGGGCAGCCCTCGCTTGACCCGGACCGGCTCTATGCCGAGGCGGCACTGCTGGCAACGAAAGCCGATCTGCAGGAAGAGATCGATCGATTGCACGCGCATGTGGCCGCAGCACGCGCACTTCTGGCCGAGGGTGGGCCCTGTGGACGTAAGCTCGATTTTCTGGCGCAGGAGTTCAATCGCGAAACCAACACAATCTGTTCAAAATCGAATGCTGTCGCCGTGACAACGGCCGGTCTCGAGCTGAAGGTGGTCATCGACCAGCTTCGCGAACAGGTTCAAAATGTCGAATAGGATGGGTGTCTGAATGGCCGACCAGAGCGAAACTGTTAAACGTCGTGGCGTGATGCTTGTCCTCGCCGCACCTTCCGGTGCCGGAAAGTCGACGATCGCCCGGAGGTTGCTTGCCGAAGATCCGATGATTGACCTGTCCATCAGTGCGACCACACGGCCGATCCGCGGAAGCGAGCAGGAGGGCGTGCACTACTTCTTCTTAAGTGAGGACGCTTTCAAGGCCCGCCGTGATGAGGGCGCCTTTCTTGAATGGGCCGAAGTTCACGGAAATTATTACGCGACGCCCAGGGCTGCGGTCGAGAAATCGCTGGCCGCTGGCCGAGACGTGCTTTTCGATATTGATGTTCAAGGTGCCGAGCAACTGAAGCGGCAGATGCCTGAAGATGTCGTTGGTATTTTCGTTCTGCCGCCGTCAATGCCGGTGCTCAAGGCGCGGCTTCAGGCGCGTGCGGAAGATAGTAAGGCGGCCATGGAGGTTCGGCTGAAAAACGCGATCGGCGAGATCGGGCGCTGGCGTGACTACGAATATGTCGTCATCAACGACAATCTCGACGAAGCCTATGATCAGGTGCGTTCAATCATGATTGCTGAACGGGCCAAGCGGACCTATCAAAATGTCATCCCGCGCCATGTCGAAATGCTGCTGAAGGGCGAATAGCCCTATTCTTCGAGCATCGCAGCCAGCTGGCAGAACTCTGCAACATCCAGTGTTTCCGCGCGCCGCGTCGGGTCAATTCCGGCGCGGGCCAGCAGTACCTCGCCGCCAAGGCTCTTGAGGCTCTGGCGCAACATCTTGCGTCTTTGTCCAAACGCGGCATGGGTCACGCGTTCCAAAGCGTGCGCTCTGATGGCTATGGGGGATGCAAGCGGCGTCAGATGGACAACGCTGGAGGTCACCTTTGGCGGCGGCGTGAAGGCCTGAGGCGGAACATCGAAGGCAATCTTTGCATCCGTGCGCCAGCCAGCGAGAACCCCGAGAC
Source organism: Martelella alba (assembly GCF_006516955.1). GTDB lineage: Bacteria > Pseudomonadota > Alphaproteobacteria > Rhizobiales > Rhizobiaceae > Martelella > Martelella alba. The sequence continues at coordinate 491,746 of NZ_VHLG01000001.1, read as the reverse complement.
GGCCATAGGCGCCGTCTCCCGCCTCAGCGATGACGCGCTCGGCCACTTCCTTTTGAAACATCAGTGTGAGCGACGTCCAGTAGGGCGGCCAGGCCTCAGGCAGCAGCCAGTTCACCAGCAATTGGGTGCCGACATTATAAGGCAGATTGGCGATGATCTTGACCTTTGCGCCGCCGGCAAGCGCTGCGAAGTCGGTCTTCAGCGCGTCACCTTCAATAATGTCGAGTTTGCCCGGATAGTGGTCTGAAATCTCCTGAAGTGCGGGCAGACAGCGCGAATCGCGCTCGATCACGGTCAGTTTCTTCACCCCGAGCGACAGGATTGCCCGAGTGAGCCCGCCGGGGCCCGGTCCGACTTCGATCACATGTGCACCTTCTAGATCACCGGCCGTGCGGGCAATTTTCTGCGTGAGGTTGAGGTCGAGAAGGAAATTCTGACCCAGTGCCTTTTTCGCATTCAGCCCGTGGGCGGCAAGCACGTCGCGCAGCGGCGGAAGATCGTCAATGGCGCTCATTTTGATGCCTCCGCCATGGCTGCGGCCATGGTGATGGCGGCAAGCAGGCTTTCGGCCCGCGCGACACCCTTGCCGGCGATGCCGAAGGCCGTGCCGTGATCAGGCGATGTGCGGATGAAGGGCAGACCAAGCGTGGCATTCACGCCGTCATCGAAGCCGAGTGTCTTGACCGGGATCAGGGCCTGATCGTGATACATGCAAAGTGCGACATCATAGTTCTGGCGCGCGGTGGCATGGAACATCGTGTCAGCCGGAAGGGGCCCGATGACATCGATACCATCTGCACGCAGAATATCGAGAGCGGGGCTGATGATTGTTTCTTCTTCCGTGCCCATTGCCCCATCCTCTCCGGCATGCGGGTTAAGCCCGGCAAAGGCGAGACGCGGATTTTCTATGCCAAATCTGCTGCGCAGGTCATGCGCCGTGATGCGGGCGGTCTCGACAATCAACGTGCTTGTCAGGCTTTCCGGCACCTTCGAGAGCGCGATGTGAATGGTGATCGGCACGACACGCAGCTGCGGGCAGGCAAGCATCATCACCGGCGTAACGGGAATACCCGTCTCGCGCGCGGCGAGGGCCGCCAGAAATTCGGTATGGCCAGGATAGGAAAAGCCGGACTGGTAGAGCACGGATTTGGCGATCGGGTTGGTAACGACGGCGGCTGTTTTGCCGCGCATGGTAAAGCGCACGGCCATGTCAATAGCGCTGATCGTGCCGGGCGCCGACTTCGGATCCGGCGCGCCGGCCTTGACGGGAACCCCGGCATCGATGGTGAACACAGGCAAGGCCGTATCGAATGTGGCGAGTGCGGTTTCAGGGGCGGAGACGGCGATGGGAAGCTCAATCCCGATCATGCGGGCGCGCTCGACAAGAATGCGCGGATCGCCAAGATAGATGAAGGGCGCCACACCGTTTTCCCGACGGTCTAACCACAGACGCGCCGCCAATTCAGGACCGATCCCGGCAGGATCGCCCTGCGTCAGAGCGAGCGGAAGCTTGCTATCCATTCCATGTCACCAATTACTTCGACGGCGTGACAATCTGTGCCTTGTCGCGAAGTTCCTTCAGGTAGGTCTCGCTCTCATTCTTGCGGTCTTCCATGCTTACATCTTCCTTCTGGCTGAGAAGAAGGCGGGCGGTGTAATCGTCATTGGCAACCGACTTCGCGCAGATGGCCAGGAATTCCGCACCGGCAGGCGTAGTGAAGACCGAGCCCGTATCACCCTTGGCCCCCTTCAGCGACTTTGCCCAGGGTTCAGGCAGCTGCGGCTCAAGATAACGGCCGACATCGACGACGGTCACATCATTCATGCCAGCGGCAAAGGTGATAGCCCCATCGCAACCGGGGAATTTCGGACGTGCCTGCTCAGCTTCTCGTTTACGCTTGGCCAGCAGACTGTTGCGCTGTGCTTCGGGAACGACAAAGACGATCCGCTTCAGCTGGTACTCAGTGGTTTCGGGCTTTTTGCCTTCCTTTTCCAGGGTCTCCAACTGGGGGATAAACTGCGAATCCGTCAGCGTCGAGCTTTGCCCGTAGCGCGCCGCGACAATGCGCTGCCAGCTCAGGGTGATGGCGATGTAGTACTTGAAGTGCGCTTCGCCGACGCCGATCTGGTTCATGGCCTGGGTCAGCTGCGCCGTCGTCATATGGTTCGCCTTGGCAAAACCCTGATAATACTGGTCGACATCTGCCGTGGTGACGGACATGCCGCGAAACGCGATCTCCGACTGCTTCAGCGCCTGGTCGATCATGTCCTCGCGGGCTTTCTTGTTGAGGTCGCCCTTTTCACCCATGACACGCAGAAGTGCCGCGCGGCGGCGAATATCGTCGTTCGTGACCGGGACATTGTTGACGATGACGGCGATATCGACCGTGGCGGCGCGGCTGGGAGCGGGAGCGGCCGTCATACCGCCGATTGCGATCAGCACGGCGGTGATCGCGCCAAGGCCAAATGAAGCGGTTTTCATAGCGTTTCCTTTCCTGGAACCGTTCTGTCGGCAATGTTTTGCGGCGTGCCGACGATCTTTCTTCAGGACTTGGGCAGAAAAGTGCCGAAGATCCGTGAAACTACGTCACAATCAAATGCCCAAATACAGCGGCAAAAGCAAGACGAGCGAACACAATTTATAATTGCACTTATTGCTAGTCAAAGTTGTTTCCGTCGGTGCTGCCATATCCGATGTCACCAAGCGTGCGAAGGGTCAGCTGGGCGCCGATCTGCCAGGTCGCGGCGGATGCGCTGCTGGTATCCCACTTCTGTCGGTACACAATCGCGAATGACGTGCAGATATCTTCATAGGTCAGACCAACCCATCGCCGGGTCATCACATCGTTCTCAAGGTCCCAGGTGAATGACCCCGCAACTGACCAGTTGCTGTTGAGCTTAACCTTGCCGGTCGTTTTGATTTCCTGGTTGTCTTCTTCGTAGGCATAGCCGGGTTGGGCCTGAACACTGCTGTAATCAAACGCTGTTGCAAGCCAGTCGCCGTCAAAGGAAAGGCCGGCATCCGTGCGATTAAGTGCAAGTGTATCCTTATCAAGACGTGCACCTGCATTGAGCGAAATCCCCTGGGGGAGGCTCACTGAAGCGCCACCGACAAAATCGGAGACATCATCTTCAAGGCCGGATTTGATGCCAACGCCAGTCAGATCGTCGGCTGCATAAGAGTTGAGTCCGGCAAGTTGATAGGACTGGCCGAATGCGCCGTTGACAAGAACCCCGGACTGAAAGGACCCGGTATAACGGAAGCCGACATTGGCGCGTGTTCCGCCTTCCTCACGGTCATAGCCGGAAAACTTGTCGCGGCTGAAGAGGTTGGTGTAGTCAAAGACCAGGCTCTGGGCATCCTCATTGGTCAATTCGCCAGCATATTGTTCGTCGTTGCGAACGTAGATCTGGGCAATCGGCTCAATGATGTTCGAATTGGAGCCATCTGTCAGCAGCCAGGGATAGCGTACCTCAAAACCGGCCGTGGCAAGGCCGCGTGCAGCTGTGTTCGAATTGTCGAAATTGCCCGTATAGGGATAAGTGACACCGCTCACTGAATCGGGATTGGTGACATCCATGTAATAGCCGTCGGCCCGGAGGGCCAGAAGCGGTGTCATGACGAGACCGGCCGGCCCGATCAGGGATTTTTGCCACTGAACTTCGGTCGTGAGTCGCGTGTTGTCGCCCTCAAGGCCAAGGAAGCGGGTGTTGACAGAGGTATTGTCGATGTCGGACTGACGCCGCGTAATGTTGGTCAGATTGCTGGTGACCGAGAGCTCGCCACCAAAAACCGGCTCCGGCGCGAAATACTGGTAATCGACTGTTGGCAGGGCAATTGCCTGCTTCTTTTCGCTGGCATCATGCGTGTCGGCGTCCTGCACGTCGAAATAATTCGCCGTAATGGAGAAGGAATTGCGCTTGCCAAGCCCCTGCAGATAGACTTGGTTGTTGAATGTATCGTCGTTGTAACCGGCTATATCATATGTGCTGGCGAAATCGTTGTCGCTCTGAGCCATCACATCCCAGCCGAAGACCCAGCGCGGATTGATGGAAAAACTGCCCTTGGAGGCGATAAATCCGCGATCCGTGACGCTCCGATCCGCTGTGCCAGCGTCGAATTTGTCCGGATTGGCCTGCGAGATGCCGGCGACGCGAAGTGTATGGGTGCCGTTCGCATAGCGCTGGCGATATTCCGCCTCGAGCATGAAGCCCTGTTGGGAATATCCGGTTCCGGTAAAGGTAATGTCGGAACTTGGCGTTAGCGGCAGATAATAGGGTTGGGAATAGGATATTCCCAGATTGCTGCTCGAATTGATCGAGGGGAATAGAAAGCCGGCTTTCCGCTTGACTGTTCCATCAGGTACAGAAATGGAGGGAAGCAGAGCGATCGGCTTGCCAAATATCTCAAAGCTCGGATGTTCCAGCCGCACGGTGTGGGTTACGCCATCCTGGATCACGCGCTCGGCTCGGATCTGCCAGAGCGGCGGCTTGTCCGGGGTTTCCGAACAGGGGACGCAGGCCGTGTAGACGCCCTTGTCAACGATCATCTTGTTTCCGTCGAGCCGCTCGGCCTTCTGCCCGGCAATGGCGACATTGTCCGCTGTACGCATGCTGATCGAATTGGCAAAGCCATTGGCAAAGTCATCGGTCACATCGATTCGGTCGGCATGCATCTTGTTGCCGGCGCTATCGACCATCTCGACCTTGCCGGAGGCAATCAGCCGGCCGCTCGCCTGATCGTATTCGACCTGCTGTGCCACCATGCGATAGCCGTTATAGGCGATCTGAACACCACCGATCGCCATGATCTTCTGGCTGTCATGATTGTAGACAAGCTCATTGGCAGTCAGCAGAAAAGGCGCCTGACCGTCAGAGGAGGGCGAGGGAAGCGCAGGCAGTTCCTGCGCCAAGGCTGCATTGACAATTCCGCCCGTCGCCATCGACAGCGCAACAAGGCTGGATGTGACAAGAAGGCCTGCAAGACGGTGTTTGCTCAAAATACGCAGAGCCACTGCTAACCGTCCTCCTGATACAATAAAATGGTCAAACCCAACGCCATTGCTACAATCACCGGAATCCACGCCGCCAAAATCGGCGGAAGAACGCCGCTGCTACCAAATGCCTTCACAAGCACGCTGACCACATAAAGCAGAAAGCCCGACAGGATTCCACCAAAAATCACCACAGGTGACTGTGCGAACCGAGAGAATTTCAGGCAAACCGTCGCCGCGATCAATGACATGGCGATCAAAAGTATCGGTAAGGATAACAAATAGTTATATTGCGTCTCAAGACCCTTGGTTGAAATGCCGAACTGTTTGGCCGCGTCAATCTTGCGCGGCAGGTCGAAAAAGCTCACCATTTCAGGCTGGGCAAGGCTTTGCTGGACGAATTCCTTCTCCAGATTCGTCTGCACGCGCGCGGTATCACGGTGCACGGAAATTTCACCGGGACGGAATTCCGTAACATCCGAAAGCGTCCACCAGCCATCGCCCAGGCGGGCCATCTTCGCATCCTGCCGGAGTGTGATTCGGTTGTTTTTGTCGAAATAGATCACCACCGCATCGGCAAGGCCTGTGCCGCCGTCAATGATTTGTCGGCCACCGATAATGGTATCCTGATCGCCTGTGCGCTGCCGCAGCCAGGGGACCATCTTGCTGTCCTGATTCGACGTGCCTGATGCCGTGGCCTGCAGCTGTATCGCTTTTGGCTGCGACCAGGCATTGAGCGGACTGAGGCCCATGACGCTGATGAGTCCGAGAAGAAAGGAGCCAAACACGAATGGCAGCATGAATTGCCAGACAGAGATACCGGCGGCGCGCGTTACGACAAGCTCGTATTTTCTGTTCAGGGCAACCAGGGTCACCATGCTGGCAAAAAGCGCAATGAAGGGAATGGTCTGCTGCAGCATGGCGGGAAGCTGCAATGCGGTCACTGCCAGTGCGATCAGCATACCATTATCGACATTGTTGCCGATGCTGCCGACGGTCTCACTGAAGTTGATCAGCAGAATCAGCGATGTGATTCCACCAAAGAACCAGAGAATGGTGATGATATAGCGCCTGAGGAAATAGCGGCCGAGTGTTGAGAACAGCATTATGGCGCGGCTCCCGTTGCCTTGTCGCTCTTGTGTCTGCGGTCCTGCAGCCGCTGCGACCAAGATGGCTTGATCCTGAGCTTGTGTGGCCTGAGCAGAAGCGCGACGCCGATCACCAGACAGATCACCGGAAGCCCATAAATGAGATAGATGAGGGCAGGTGTGTTTTCAGCCTCATTTGCTGCAAAATGGGAAATCAGCCGCAGCAACAGCGTCAGACCGAAAGCGCTTGCCATCGGTGGAACACGCTTCTCACGGTGCGAGCGGGCATCGCCGACAATGACGATGGTGAAAATGGCGTAGATGAAGGGCAAGGTCCAGTCCGTCAACCGGCGCGCCAGTTCCGCCTTGTAGACATCGGGGCGTCGAAGATAATCCGGATCATCTCCCGGATTGAGCAGGAAGTTCAGATCTCGATCGGACGGGCGGCGGCCGGTCTGGCTGCGGTCCTTCGTCAGTTCGGAAAGGTCGAAGCTGTAGGAATCAAACTGGACGATGGAGACATCGCCCGTTGAATCCTCCCTTTGAACCTGTCCGTCTTTCATGATCAGCTGGCCACCGGTGGAATCAACGGCACCTTCCTTGGCATAATAGATGTAGGCGTTGGCCGGATCACGGTAATCGGCGACAAAGAGCCCGCGCAACACGCGGCCTGAAAGGCGTTCGGAGATCTGCACATAGAGGCCGTTATCGACTTCGCGAAAGGTCTTTTCCTCGATCACGGAAGACAGGAGATCGGCATAGACGGCTGCAATCACCTTTCTGATTTCGCCACGCGATGCTGGCTCCACATAATTGATGAGCGAGAATGAAAAGACGCACATGATCGCTGCCAGGACAAGGATCGGACGATAGATAATGCTGCGCCGTGCTCCGCCGGCATCCATGATCGCCAGCTCGGAATCATTATTCATCGCGGTCAGAGTCTGTGCTGCAGCAAGAACAATGGCGAAGGGCAGGACCGTCGGCACCACCGTCGGCAGAATGAGTGTTGCCAGCGTCAGAAATGACAAGGCTGACTGACCACTGTCTGTAACAAGATTGATGCGGCCGAGCACCTGGGTAAGCCACAGAATCGCCATCACCGGCAGCAGTACCGCCAGTACCATGCGAAAGGTCCGGGCCATGATATAGCGTTCAAGAATTTTCATAGGCGCCGAACCGAATGTCCCTTTTTGAGCAGTCCCATATAACCGGGAGCTCTCATATAAAGCTACTATTTCAGATGTGCTGGCCGCGAAACCGGACGTTCTGCTTCATTTCGCGTGAAAAGATACCAGATTCCCAGGAAGATAACGACAGATGAAAGCCATCCAAGTGCGGTATCGGAGAAATAATGTCCGCCGAACGCCACGCGCATTGCTGGCGCTATCAATGCGGCAGCTATTAACGGTGGCATAAGCGCTGTGCGCACGCGTGACGGCAACAGGAAAAGCGCAAAGCAGAAGACCCATCCCGCCCCCGCCGCTTCGCCCGAAATGAAAGAGCAATTGGATCCGCAGGCGCCGGAAAAATCACCTGCGGGAACGAAGCCGAGCGTTCCTCCGAAAAGGTCGGTATTGCGCGGGCGTGGCCGGTGGGAGAATTCTTTCAAAATCCCGTTGACCAGAAGCGCCGGACCGAGCAGCAGTGAAACAATTCCCGCCATGATCCGTCGCGCCAGTGCCGAATCGTAACCGCGGCCCCGCCTCAGCTGTATGACGATCAGGCGAATGAGCAAGTAAACGCCGCATACCGGCGGCAGGTAAAAGAACAGGTCGCGCAGATGGTTCAAGAATGCGTTCTGGGCATAGGGAAAAATGCCGCATACCGCAAAGGGCATGCTGTCTGCGCTGCATTGGGCCGGCTGGAAAAAGTAGCCGGTTATGGTTTTGTCGATCTGCGGATCAAAATAGAACAGCGCCAGTAGCAGAATCCAGACGGCCAGGAGCGCCCAGAAGGCCTTCCGGGCGCGGCCTGCATCCAGGAACGTCGAATATCCCTTGGGGCTGGAGCTGGGCGGGGTGGTATGGGGCAAGCGAAATCTCCAGATCCCGGCAGATGGGACGCGATTCCCGAAACAACAGTTATCGGTAGCTTTTTCATGGAAGCCTTCCTTTCGGTCAACTCCCGCGGATATGAAAACCGCGTGATATGCAACATCACGCCTTTTCCGAGATGCGCCTCTTTGCGTGAAAAATCTGGAAAAAACATGGCCGCTCGCAGCGCCTGTGGGGTGTTGCCATCATCTCGCTCGGCAAACTATCATGGTGCAGTCAATGTCGATCATCTCGAGCGGAGCCTCATGTGACTGAAGTCCTGTTTTATCATCTGACGGAAACGCGCTGCGACGATGCCTTGCCGCCGCTGATCGAAAAAAGCATCGAACGCGGCTGGCGTATCGGTCTGAAGCTGAAAGACGATGAAAGCTGTGAGCATTTTGACGGGCTTTTGTGGACCTATAGCGACACAAGTTTTCTGCCGCATGGGCGCGATGATGAAGAAGATTGTCAGGGGGAGCCGATCCTGCTGACAACAGGATCCGAAAATCGCAATCAGGCCGACATCCGATTCTTTGTCGGTGGTGCGACGGTTGATCCTGTCGAAGGGTATCAGCGCGTTGTGGTGATGTTCGATGGTCATGACAATGACGAGCTTATGCTCGCCAGAAGCGAATGGAAGCGCCTGCGCGACGAAGGTCATGCGTTGACCTACTGGCAGCAGGGGATGGATGGACGGTGGTCAAAAAAAGCTTAAAATCAATAATTTACATATTTTTATTCGTGATTTTTTCTTTAATTATTAGGTGTTCTTTATAACTATACGAAAAATATACGTAATTCTCTTTTTTTGAGATTGATCGAAGTGTTATAATTTTCAATTAATGTATTGAAATAGAACGGTTTTTTATGGGTGGCGGTGGTTCCGTCACCCTGTCTGCAAGTCATGTTTTTTAGCCGTCATTGGTGGCGTTGAGATTTTCGGGCCTGATGCCATCTGCGGCACCTTGCGGGCGGATCAGACGAACGCCGGGTCCGCCGCCATCATCGCCATTTGCGATAAAGGCGAGCCCGGCACCCTCGAGGAATTTTCTGAGATTCATGACGTCGTCCCACTCCGTTCCTTCCATTTCTGCCCTGTCTACGGCTTCGACCGGCAGGCCAGCCTGACGCGCGAGCTCGTTCTTGCTGAGACCGAGAAGGGCGCGGCCCGCGCGCAATTGCTGAGGTGAGATCATGGTCTTCTCCTTCGCTCTTTGGTCGATGGCCAGCGCACACCCGCTGGCGCGCTGTCATCGCCTGCAATGCTCGTCCTGTTTGCAGGCAAAGGCAAGCGGCTCCTTGGTCGAACGCGAAAGCGTTTCTTGCTTTTGCCCGCCCAGGCCGTAGCGGCATTGGCAAATAGTCGTGTTATTTTACGGTCCGTTGGTCTGCCGGTTTGGCGACCGGCCCGGCCATCCATTTGATGATCACCATGGCAGGCAATATCCACAGCAGGCCGGAAAGCGCGAAATAGATGAGCGCGACCCACCAGGCTTTGTCGCCGAGCGTATATGTGGCAATAAGCGTCGCCGCGAGCGCATAGACGATCACCAGAAGGATGATAAGGATGGTTCCGACGAATTTGCGCAGCCTGACCGGCACCTTCCATCTCCCGCTTGTCAAGGTGATGGCAAGAGATTAGGCCTTTGCGCCAGCGTTGAAAAGGGCGGCCATGTGTCTTGCGGCCGCCAGGAACGGAGAAGACAGGCATGGTTGCAGCAACAGCGATAAAACCGGGGGATGAACGGGAGCGGCGCAATGCAGCGCTGGTCCGCTATTGGCTCTATCTGGTGGTTTTGACACTGTTCTGTCTGGTTCTGGTCGGCGGCGCGACCCGGCTCACCCATTCCGGTCTTTCGATCACGCAATGGAAGCCAATTCATGGCGTGATTCCGCCGCTCTCGCTCAAGGACTGGCAGGAAGAGTTTGCGCTCTATCAGCAGATCCCGGAATATCAGCTTCTGAACAAGGGCATGACCCTTGCCGGCTTCAAGGCGCTGTTCTGGTGGGAATGGGCGCACCGGCTGCTGGCCCGCTCCATCGGGCTGATTTTCTTCGTGCCGTTGGTCTATTTCTGGCTTTCTGGCCGGCTAGCCAAAAGCCTGCGTCTGCCGCTTTTCGGTGTTTTTCTGCTTGGCGGTTTTCAGGGCTTTATCGGCTGGTGGATGGTCTCGTCCGGTTTGTCGGTGCGCACCGATGTCAGCCAGTACCGGCTGGCGATCCATCTCGTCACCGCCTGTCTGATCTTTTCGGCCTGTGTTTATATCGCCGCTGGACTGAAGCCACGCAAAGTCCAGCCGTCACCGGCGTTTGGTTCGGGCAGTTTTGCCGGTATTCTGGTGCTGGCTGTTCTGGTGCAGATTTATCTTGGCGCGCTGGTTGCCGGGCTTGATGCCGGGTTCAGCTATAATACCTGGCCGCTGATGGACGGCGCTTTGGTACCCGGCGGCCTTCTCGTTCAGCATCCGGCCTATCTGAATTTCTTCGAAAATCCCAAGACCGTGCAGTTCATTCACCGCTGTGGCGGCTATACCGTGTTCATTCTTGCTGCTTTGCATATGGTTGCTGAATGGCGCGGCGCCGTTGCCAAAGGCCTTGATCTGGAACTGTCGCAGCACGCGCGCGGTGCACTGCTGATCTTCATTCTGGTGCTGGTTCAGGCCTGCCTCGGCATTTTCACGCTCCTGTTTCAGGTGCCGCTCTTGCTGGCGCTCAGCCATCAGGGTATGGCGCTGATCGTGCTGGCGGCAGTGGTCGCCCATGCGCGTGGCTATCGTCCGCCGATGTTCGTCCTGTCCTGAACTGATAGCAACAGACAAATAAAGGCCCGCGCGAAGCGGGCCTCAGATTGCTGACGAAGTCTAAGCCCCTCTCTAACGTCATGCCTGTGCTTGTCACAGGCATCCAGCTGACGCGCGTCAGCGCGGCGAGAGACTCTTATAATCAGATGCCCTGACTAACATGGATCCCCGTGACAAGCACGGGGATGACGACGGAGGGGAGCTATTCCACCCCAAATAGGCAATCTGAATGACTTTGTCAGCAGTCTGGCCCGCGCGAAGCGGGCCTTCTCTATTCAGGGAATCAGCCGAATCGGTAGGCTGAATAGCGTTTGTTGAAAAAATCGGTTTTCAACACCGGCACGCCAGTGTCTGCACCGCCGGCACCTGCAGCCGCAAAGACCGGAACGAGATGGTCGTGATCGGGGAAGTGGCTCGCCACGGCATCGGGATTTTCCGTCCAGGTCGCAAGCTTTGCGATCCGCTCTTCCGGGTCCTTGATCGCAAGCGCATCGGCAAGCCACTCGTCAAATCTGGCTGACTGTGCCTCATGCTCGGCGTTGCGGCGGAAGAACATGCGCATATTGTGATAGGAAAGCCCCGATCCAACGATCAGGATATCCTCGTCGCGCAGGCTCTCAAGCGCCTGACCGATCCTGAAATGCGTTTCGGCAGACAGGTCTGGATCCAGAGACATCATCACGATCGGCACATCGGCCTTGGGATAGATCAGCATGAAGGGAACGAAGACGCCGTGGTCATAGCCGCGGCTGTCATTGGCCTCCGTATCGATGCCCTTGGCCTTCAGTACGTTACGCACATGTTCGGCGATATCTGGCGCACCGGGGGCAGGGTATTTCAGCTGATAGGTATGGGCCGGGAAGCCGCCATAGTCATAATACATGCCCGGATTTGCGGCCGTGGAAACGGTCAATTTCGGCACGTTCGGCCAGTGGGCGGAGATCACCAGGACGGCTTTCGGACGGCGTCCGACATCGGCATCGACGCTGCGCAGGAAGATCTCAAGCGGTTTCCACGGATCATCGTCGCGCAGCACGCCGGAAAGATCTTCCATGAACGGCCACGGGCCGCCGCCATGGGGAATGAAATAGACGGGAAGACGGGAATTGCTCATGTCAAACCTCGATAAATTCGTGTGTTGACAGCAATATAGCGAAGGGCCGGTCGTTTCGCGACCGGCCCTTCGGCGACGGATTGTTCACCAAAATGCGTTTCAGGCAGAAAGCATAAGATCCATATTCTGAACGGCAGCGCCCGATGCGCCCTTGCCAAGATTGTCGAGCAGGGCAACGAGATTGACATATGGGCTGCCGGGCTTGCCGAAGGCGAAAAGCTTCATTGTGTCTTTACCGGCGAGTTCAATCGCATTGACGCGGGCAAGGGCAGCACTTTCCGAAAGTGGCACGACGCTGACAATGTCCTGACCGGCATAATAGTCGGTCAGAAGCGCGTGAATGCTTTCCAGCGTCTGACTGCCGGACAGGTCATCAAGGTAAAGCGGCACCTGCACGATCATGCCCTGCGGGAAGCGGCCGACCGAAGGCGAGAAGATCGGCGGGCGGGCCAGCATTCCATGGGCGGTCATTTCCGGCACGTGCTTGTGCGAGAGGTTGAGGCCGTAGAGGAAATGCGGCGCGTCGATATGGTCATCGCGGGCTTCGTCCTCCATCTGGGCGATCAGGTTCTTGCCGCCGCCGGTATAGCCGGAAACAGCATTGACCGTGACCGGATAGCTGTCCGGGATCAGTCCGCTGGCACGCAGCGGGCGCAAAAGCGCGATGGCGCCGGTCGGGTAGCAGCCCGGATTGGCAACAAAGCGTGCAGCACGGATCTTTTCGCCCTGCGTCTTGTCCATTTCGGCAAAACCATAGACCCAGTCGGGATTGACGCGATAGGCGGTGGAGGTATCGATAACCCGCACGCTGTTATTGCCTGACAGCATGGAGATTGCCTCACGCGAGGCATCATCCGGCAGGCAGAGAATGGCGATATCGGCGCTATTGAGCAGATCCTCGCGCATTTTCGGATTACGGCGCTCCTCAGCCGGGATCGAAAGCAATTCGACATCACGGCGCTCGGCCATGCGCGTGCGGATCTGCAGGCCCGTGGTTCCGTGTTCGCCGTCAATGAAGATTTTTGCTGCCATTTTCGTTGTCCCGTTTCGTCTCAAGGGGCGGATTTCGCCTTCTTATAAGGCTTCGCGCCGTTACTCACAATAATGATGCAGGCGCGAAAGGAGCAGTTTTGTCGCTTTCTTGAGATCGATCTATCAAATGCATTGATGGTGCCTCGTCGACGGTGCTTTGCAACGAACGTCATCGCCCGGAGCGAAGAAAGCGAAAAAGAACGGGCAGAAGGTCTGCCCGTCATATCGTTGCGGATGGCTGTTACCGGACAGTGATTAGTAGTGTTTGATCTCGTTATAGATCATCTGAACGATCGAGCCGGTGGTGGGGTAGAGCGGGATCAGGCAGGCCTGAAGCGCGTGGTAGATATCGCCCTTGCCGGCGAAGAGGCTGTTTGCCGGGACGAGGTCCTCTGTCAGCTCCTCGTGCCAGCCACCCTTTTCGTGGTCGATCAGATGGTTGGTGATGAAGCTCCAGAGCCGGCGATAGGCCAGCATGTGGAAATCGCCGCCGAAATGCTCGGACAGGCAATGGGTGGCGCCGATGGCTTCGCAATGCGGCCACCACAGTTTCGAGCGGTTGAGCGGCTTGTTGCTCCAGTCGAGCGTGTAATACATGCCCTTCTTGTCATGATCCCAGCCATATTTGAACGACGAGACGAAGAGTTCCTGGGCAGCCTTGGGCATCCAGTCATGGGCGCGGCCGGTCAGCGCAAAAAGCTGCAGCAGCAGGCGTGACCATTCCAGCCAATGGCCGGGCGTGGTGCCTGAGGGGCGGAACATCTCGTTGCCCGAGTAGTTGTAATCGATTTCCCAGTTCTCGGTGAAATGTTCGGCAACGCGGAAATTGCAGGACCGCGCATGCTTGTTGATGATCAGCTCGGCGATCTGCTTGGCCTTGGTGATATATTCCACCTTGCCGGTGACCTCATAGGCCGCCATCAGCGCCTCGGTCATATGCATGTTGCAGTTTTGGCCGCGATAACCCGGAACCGGGGTCCAGTCGGTCTGGAATTCTTCCGCAACAGCGCCGTATTGCTCTTCCCAGAAATATTTCTCGATCACTTCGGTCACGTCAGCGATCATCTGATCGGCCTGTGGGTGTCCGGCAAATTTAGCGGATGAGGCGGCGAGTAGCACGAAGGCGTGGCCGTATGCCTGCTTGGTCGGCTCGCCCAGCGGGCCGTCATTGTCGACCTGCCAGAAATAACCGCCACGCTCGTTGTCGCGATGGCGCTCCCAGAGGAACTTCATGCCGTGGTCGAGCAGGTCATCACAGCCTGGCCGGCCAAGCAGGTGGCCCATGGACATGCAGTGCACCATGCGGGCGGCGGTATGGATGCCGCGCACCGGGTTGTCGCCACCCAGCGGATTGCCATCCGCATCGAATTCGAAGAAACCGCCCTTCGGGTTGATCGAACGATACTGGAAATAGTCGAACAGGTTATTGGCCTGGCCCATCAGCCAGTCGCGATGATAGGGGCGACGGATCCAGCGGGGCGGGGCGATCATTGTGTTGACTTTGGGCTGCATGAAACTCCTCCAATTTTTGCGAATCCGACGGCGTCCCGGTATTTTATTGCCTGCGCCGATTCTGAAATGAAATGCTTACGGTTTTTCTCGCGAAAACATCGTTTCGGCAAGCGCTGGTGGCGGAACATCTTGCCTTGCGAACCGATTGCCATCATATCGGCCTAGAGTGAGACTTTGTTGATGCTGGTCAAGTCAGTTGACCGTAAAAAGTGGATTTTGCCGCCAGGCTTGTCGCATGGCGCCAGCGTGGGTGGCCCTCTTTGGCGGTCGTCGATTTTTGGCAATCATCACCCACAAATTCAAGCCATATATTGACATAAAGATATCTTTATGTGATTTGCAGTGGCGAAGAAATTCAGGAGCCTGTCTGATGTTGGATGAACTGTTCGGGGATGTTGCGCCCAAGCGCGATGGTGCAGAAATTCGTGCCGCGCTTGAAAAGGCCGCACGTGAACGCATTCTCATTCTCGATGGCGCCATGGGAACGCAGATCCAGGGGCTTGAATTTGATGAGGATCATTTTCGCGGCGACCGTTTCATCGGCTGTTCGTGCCAGCTTAAGGGCAATAATGACCTTCTGATCCTGTCGCAGCCGAATGCGGTGGAGGAGATCCACTATCGCTACGCCATCGCCGGTGCGGATATTATCGAGACCAATACCTTCTCCGGTACGACGATTGCCCAGGCTGATTACCAGATGGAAGATATCGTCTATGAGCTGAACCGCGATGGCGCCCGCGTGGCTCGCCGCGCGGCGCTGAGAGCCGAAAAGGAAGATGGCCGCCGTCGCTTCGTTGCCGGTGCCGTTGGCCCGACCAACCGGACGGCGTCGATCTCACCGGACGTGAATAATCCCGGCTTTCGCGCTGTTTCCTTTGATGATTTGCGTGTCGCTTACCGTCAGCAGATCAATGGATTGATTGATGGCGGTTCCGATCTGATCCTGATCGAGACCATCTTTGATACGCTGAATGCCAAGGCTGCAGTCTTCGCCGCGCGAGAGGCATTTGCGGAAAAGGGCATCGAACTGCCGCTGATGATTTCCGGCACGATTACCGATCTTTCCGGTCGCACATTGTCGGGCCAGACACCGTCTGCCTTCTGGTATTCGCTGCGCCATGCCGATCCCTTCACCATCGGGCTCAACTGTGCGCTCGGCGCGGACGCCATGCTGCCGCATCTGCAGGAGCTTTCCGGCGTTGCCGATACCTTCATCTGCGCCTATCCCAATGCCGGTCTGCCGAATGAATTCGGTCTTTACGATCAGGGGCCGGATGACATGGCGCGTCAGGTCGGTAATTTTGCCCGTCAGGGGCTGGTCAACATTGTCGGCGGTTGCTGTGGCTCGACGCCGGAACATATTGCCGCCGTTGCCGAGGCGGTCGGTCAATACAAGCCGCGCCAGGTGCCGGAGCATAAGCCTTTCCTGGCACTGTCGGGCCTCGAACCCTTCGTGCTGACCAGCGATATCCCCTTCGTCAATGTCGGTGAGCGTACCAACGTCACCGGCTCGGCCAAATTCCGCAAGCTGATCACCAATGCCGATTACGCGACCGCACTCGACGTCGCCCGTGATCAGGTGGAGGCCGGTGCCCAGGTCATCGATATCAATATGGATGAGGGGCTGATCGACAGCGAAAAGGCGATGGTCGAATTCCTCAACCTGATCGCAGCCGAACCGGACATTGCCCGCGTTCCGCTGATGATCGACTCCTCCAAGTTCGAGATCATCGAGGCGGGCCTCAAATGCACCCAGGGCAAGGCGCTGGTGAACTCGATCTCGCTGAAGGAAGGCGAGGAACAGTTTATCGAAAAGGCAAGGCTGATCCGCAATTACGGTGCGGCAACCGTGGTGATGGCCTTTGACGAACAGGGCCAGGCCGATACGTTTGAACGCAAGGTCGAGATCTGCACGCGGGCCTATAACGTCCTCACACAGAAGGTTGGATTTCCGCCGGAAGATATTGTTTTTGATCCGAATATCTTTGCTGTTGCAACGGGTATCGAGGAGCATGACAACTACGGCGTTGACTTCATTGAGGCAACGAAGAAGATCCGGGCGACACTGCCGCATGCGCATATTTCCGGGGGTGTTTCGAACCTGTCCTTCTCCTTCCGCGGCAATGAGCCGGTGCGTCAGGCAATGCATGCGGTGTTCCTCTATCACGCCATTCAGGCGGGAATGGATATGGGCATCGTCAATGCCGGTCAGCTGATCGTCTATGAGAGCATCGACCCTGAACTGCGCGAAGCCTGCGAGGATGTGGTCCTGAACCGGCGTTCGGATTCCACCGAGCGGCTGCTGGCCATTGCCGAGCGCTACCGCGGCACGGGCAAGACCGAGGAGCGCAAGCAGGATCTGGCCTGGCGCGAATTCCCGGTTGAAAAGCGGCTGGAACATGCGCTCGTCAACGGCATTACCGAATTTATCGAGGCCGACACGGAAGAGGCGCGTCTGGCCGCCGAGCGGCCGCTGCACGTGATTGAAGGGCCGCTGATGTCCGGCATGAATGTGGTTGGCGATCTGTTCGGCGCCGGCAAGATGTTCCTGCCGCAGGTGGTCAAGTCCGCCCGCGTGATGAAGCAGGCCGTTGCTGTTCTGCTGCCCTACATGGAAGAGGAAAAGCGCCTCAGCGGTGCCGAGGGTGCGCAATCGGCCGGCAAGGTCATCATGGCCACGGTGAAGGGCGACGTTCATGACATCGGCAAGAATATTGTCGGCGTTGTGCTGGCCTGCAACAATTACGAGATCATCGATCTCGGCGTCATGGTGCCGGCGGAAAAGATCCTTGCTGCCGCGAAGGAGCACAATGCCGATATCATCGGCCTGTCAGGCCTGATCACTCCCTCGCTCGACGAGATGGTGCATGTGGCAGCCGAGATGGAGCGCCAGGACTTCCATCTGCCGCTTCTGATCGGCGGGGCGACCACCAGCCGGGTGCATACGGCCGTCAAGATCCATCCCGCCTATGACAAGGGGCAGGCGATCTATGTGACGGATGCAAGCCGTGCTGTCGGCGTGGTCAACAATCTGCTGACGCCGGAGCTGAAGGGCAATTACGTCACCGGCATCCGTGAGGAATATGCCAAGGTCGCCGACGCCCATGCCCGCGCGGAGGCTGCCAAACTGCGTCTGCCCTTGGCGGCAGCGCGTGCCAATCACGTGAAGGTGGACTGGGATGCCTATAAGCCCGTCGCGCCGACCTTCTTTGGCACGAAGGTGTTTGACGATTATGATCTGGCCGAGCTTGCCGAATATTTCGATTGGACACCCTTCTTCCAGACCTGGGAACTGAAGGGGCGCTATCCTGATATTCTTGAGGACGAGAAACAGGGCGAGACGGCGCGTCAGCTTTTTGCCGATGCAAAGGCGATGCTGAAAAAGATCGTTGACGAAAAATGGTTCCGTCCGCGTGCGGTCATCGGCTTCTGGCCGGCCAACGCGGTGGGCGATGATATCCGCCTGTTCACTGATGAGAGCCGTTCGGAAGAGCTTGCAACCTTCTTCACGCTCCGCCAGCAACTGTCCAAGCGCGGTGACCGGCCGAATGTGGCGCTGTCGGATTTCGTTGCGCCGGTTGAGAGCGGCAAGCCGGACTATGTCGGCGGCTTCGTCGTGACCGCAGGCTTTGAGGAAATCGCCATTGCCGAACGTTTCGAGCGTGCCAATGACGATTATTCCTCGATCATGGTCAAGGCGCTGGCCGACCGCTTTGCCGAGGCCTTTGCCGAGCGCATGCATCAGCGCGTTCGCCGGGAATTCTGGGCCTATGCGCCGGACGAGACTTTTGCCAATCACGAACTGATCGGCGAGGCCTATGATGGCATCCGGCCCGCACCCGGCTATCCGGCACAACCCGATCACACCGAAAAGAAGACGCTGTTCAAGCTGCTGGACGCGGAAAATGCCACAGGCGTGACGCTGACGGAAAGCTATGCCATGTGGCCGGGGTCGTCCGTCTCCGGTATCTATATCGGCCATCCCGACAGCTATTATTTCGGTGTCGCAAAGGTCGAGCGCGATCAGGTCGAAGATTATGCGGCCCGCAAGGGCATGAGCGTCGAAGAGGTCGAGCGCTGGCTCGGGCCGGTGCTGAACTATGTGCCGGGCAACAAGACGGAAACGAGCGACGCCGCCTGAGTGCTGCCGTTTACTCTGCCAGATTTTCCGGGGCGATCTGCACCGGAGAGAACGCGTCTTCTCGCGGAAAAGACGCTCAGCTGAACTTGAGGGCGGCGACGGCCGCTTCGCTGTTGCTGACATAGCGGTTGGCGTCAGCCTGGCGTTGCAGCAGCAGGATGAACAGGAAATCGAGCAGGGTCAGCTGGGCATCGCGGGCGGTGATGGCGGAGGAGCGCACCCGGTCTTCGTCGGCGATGGTATAGAGGCAGAAATCGGCAATCCGCGACAGAAGGCTCTGTTGCGGGCCGGTCACGGCGATCACTGTGGCACCGCGCTCCTTTGCCAGTTCGGCAATGCGCACGGTCTCGATACTGGTGCCGGATTGCGACAGGGCGAACAGCAGGTCGCCCTCGCGTGAGGCCGAAACATTGGCCATCTGCACATGGCTGTCGCTGTCATGCAGGGCGAAACGGCCGAGCTTTTGCAGCTTGTAGGAAAAATCCCGCGCCACCAGTGATGATGCACCGACTCCGGCAATCGAAATCCGCCCCGCTTTATCGATCAGGTCGAGCGCGCGGGTGATTTCGCGCTCGTCATTGGCGGCAATCGTCTGCTGCATCGACTGGATCTTGCTGGCCAGCAGCTTCTGGGCAATGGTCGCAGGACCGTCGCCACGCTGGATCGTCGCATGGATCATGCCCGGCGGCGTGTGCCATTCGCGCGCTTCGGCCTTGCTGATGGCGATTTTCAGATCCTGATAGCCGGCAAAGCCAAGCTTCTGTGAGAACTTCACCACACTCGACTGGCTGCGGCCGGTCTGGGTCGCAAGCTCGGCCGAGGATAGCCGGACGACGCTGCTGGGATTTTCCAGGATGAAAGAGCCGATCTGCCGGTCAGCAGGGGCCATGCCGTCAAGCTGGGCTTCTATGACTTTCAGGACCGACATGACATTCCTTCTCTCCGCGGGCGGAATAATCTATTCCGATTCAAGGAATACAATGGAATTTTGCGAAAATCGAACGCTTTCTTTTCCCGTGTAATCCTGGTGGGAAAATCTGAATATGGAATAAATTATTCTGAAAATTGATTGACAGTTGGAATTATCAATTTTACGCTCCCTGCAAATGACCGGATAACCGGCGGTGCGCCAGACAGTCCAGATGGCTGTCTTAAAGAAGGTGTGAGGGGTATGACAGAACAGACTTTGATGGCTGAATTGAACGGACTCGTGTCTGAGGGCCGCAATGCGGGATCTTCGGAGCTTGATCTTCTGTCGACCCCGAACATCCTTTCCCTGATCAACAGTGAAGACAAGAAGGTCGCGCTTGCGGTCGAAGCGGAGCTGCCGGCGATTGCCAGAGCCGTTGACAGCATTGTCGAGGCTTTCTCGCGTGGCGGGCGCCTTGTCTATATCGGCGCAGGCACATCCGGGCGGCTCGGCGTGTTGGATGCATCCGAATGCCCGCCGACCTTTTCCGTGCCCGAAGGCATGGTCATCGGCCTGATGGCCGGTGGTGAACATGCGCTGACCAATGCCGTCGAAGGCGTCGAGGATAATCGCGCCGAGGGCAGGGCCATGCTGGAACAGATTGGCCTAAGCGACAGGGATGTCGTGGTTGGCATTGCCGTTTCCGGGCGCACACCCTTCGTCATTGGCGCACTGGATTATGCGCTCGGCGTCGGCGCGACGACGGTGGCACTTTCCTGCAATCCCGGCTCGGCGATCGCCGCCATGGCCGATATCGCCATTTCGCCGGTTGTCGGTCCGGAGGTTTTGACCGGATCGACACGGATGAAATCCGGCACGGCACAGAAACTCGTCTTGAACATGCTGTCGACCGCCAGCATGGTGCGCTCCGGCAAGGTCTATCAGAATCTGATGGTCGATGTTTCGGTGAGCAACGAGAAGCTCTTCATCCGCGCCGTGCGGATTGTCACCGAGGCGACGGGCATTTCCGCCGGTGAAGCCGAGGCCCTGCTGAATGAAACCGGCAATAATGTAAAGCTTGCGATCCTGATCGCATTGACTGGCATGGAACTGGAGGAGGCCCGTCAGGCGCTTGAACGCGCCAATGGCTTCCTGCGGTTGGCACTGAGTAACAAGACGGCGTGAAGCCGCACCGAAGACGCAAATTCAAAACCGGCGCTGCGGCGATGAAATGTCATCAGAAGCGCTTTCATCTCTTGAGGGAAAGAACATGGGTAAATTCCTGAAACATAATATTGTTTCCGCTCTGGCGATTACCATCGCGCTGGGTGCGGCAACGCTTCCCGCCTCTGCGGCCACGCTGCGTATGGCCTGGTCGCAGGATGCGACGGGTCTTGATCCGCACAAGCAGACGGCCTTTTCGTCGATCCGCCTTCTCGAGCTCGTCTACGAGCCTTTGCTGCGCACCGACAGCGATCTCAATCTGGCGCCGGCTGTTGCCAAGAGCTGGGCCTTCTCCGATGACGGCAAGACGCTGACCTTCAAGCTTGATCCCAACGCCAAGTTCTCCGATGGAAGCCCGGTAACGCCGGCTGACGTCAAGGCCTCGTTCACGCGTATTCTCGACGAAGCAACAGGCGCTTCGGCGCGTTCGAACTTCCTGTCGATCGAGAGCATCGATACGCCGGATGACGAGACCGTCGTCTTCAATCTGTCGCAGCCGGACGTGCCGCTTCTGACGGCCATGGCTTCGATTAATGCCGCCATCGTTCCGGCCAAGGCAATCGCCGATGGCACAATCGGCACCGCAGCGCTTGGCTCGGGGCCGTTCGAGCTGAAGGACTGGGAACCGAATGCCAAGGAAGTGCTGGTTGAAAACCCGAACTGGGCCGGCGGCAAGACCGGTGTTGACGAAATCGACATCTCCGTTCTGCCGGACGAAACCGCGATCCTTGCGGCTCTGCGCACCGATCAGGTCGATTTCGCGCTGATCAATGACCCGCTTGTGGCAACGCTGGTGCCGAAGGAAAAGAACCTGACGCTGAACCGCGAACCGGTTCTGTCCTACCATGTTCTGCAGCTCAATGCCGATCGCGGCGCGATGCAGGATGTGAAGGTCCGCCAGGCAATTTCCTGCGCCGTTGACCGCCAGGATGTGCTGGATGCAGCGCTTCTGGGCGAGGGCAAAGTGACCGGCCCGCTGACCATGCCGGCCTATGCCTCCGATCCGTCGACGCTGTTCTGCTACACGCCGGATCTCGACAAGGCCAAGCAGCTGATGGCCGAATCCTCTTCGCCGGATGGGTTTGATGCCAAGGTGATCGTTGCCACCGGCGAGCCGCCGACGGCAATTGCCGAGGCTCAGGTGCTGCAGTCGCAGCTTGCCAAGATCGGCATCAAGCTCGATATCGAATCCATGGAGCTCAACGTCTATGTCGACCGCTGGCTGAAGGGTGATTTCGACATGGCGGTGGCGCTGAATGGCGGCCGCACCGACCCCTATACCATGTATAACCGCTACTGGACCAAGGCAGGCAATCTGCAGAAGGTCGCGCATTACATCGATGATGATCTCGACAATCTGATGCAGGAGGGCCGCGTTGAAACCGATCCGGCCAAGCGCAAGGCAATCTTTGCCGAATTCTCCAAGCACATCACCGAAGTGTCGCCGTGGATCTGGCTCTATACCGGCTACAGCTACACCGCCCAGCAGAACAGTGTCGAAGGCTTTGTGGCCGATCCGACCGGTTCGCTGTTCGGCCTGACCAAGGTTACGGTTTCAAAATAACATCCCGCGGCATTCCGGCCCGTCAAGAACCGGGATGCCGCCATTTCCCTCTCGATGCATCCCGGCTTCCGGCCGGGGCTGATATTCCGGGGATGGAACGCCCATGAATTATCTCGCTCGGAGACTGCTGACCTTTCCCTTGGTCATGCTCGGCGTCTCCATCCTCGTTTTTATCTCGATCCGCCTTATTCCCGGTGACGCCATCACGGCGATGCTGGGGACCGAGGCTGGTCTTCTGACGCCGGCCCAGCGGGCATCGCTGGAAGCCTATTTCGGTATCGACAAGGGCTGGCTTGCCCAATACTGGAGCTGGCTGACCGATGCGCTGCACGGTGATCTCGGTGTTTCCGTCATTTATGGCAAGCCGGTGCTTGCAGTGATCCTCAAGGTCTTTCCGCTGACGCTGGAACTGGCGATCCTGTCGATGATCATCGCGATTGCTGTCGGGCTGCCGCTCGGAATCTATGCTGCAACCCGCAATGAGCGGCCGCAGGACCTTGGCGTCCGGATCATCGCCATGATCGGCCAGTCGACGCCAAGCTTCGTCGTTGCATTGTTGATGATCTACGTTCTGTCTGTTGGTTTCGGCGTTCTGCCGACCATGGGCGCATTCACGCCGATCTGGGAAAATCCGCTGGAAAATCTGGGGCAGCTGATCCTGCCGGCGATCACGCTCGGCTTTGCCTTTGCCGCAGCCGTCACCCGGATCTCGCGTTCGGCCATGCTCGATATCCTCTCCGACGACTATATCCGCACCGCGCGTTCCAAGGGCGTGCCCGCCCGCAAGGTGATCTGGCACCATGCGCTGCCCAATGCGCTGATCCCGGTGGTCACGCTCTCGGGCGTCGAGTTCGGCTATCTTCTCGGCGGAGCGGTAATTGTCGAGCAGATATTCGCCCTGCCAGGGCTTGGCCGCACGGTCCTGGATGCCATCCTTCAACGCGATTATGCGCTGGTGCAGGGCAGTGTCCTGTTCATTGCGCTCAATTTCATGATCGTCAATCTTCTGGTGGATCTCGCCTATGCCGCGCTTGATCCACGCATCCGGCTCGGAGGCAACTGATGTCGCTCATCCGCTCCATCTTCTCGCATTCGAGCGGCCGCATCGGCGGCACGATCGTCCTCGTTTATCTTGTCATTGCCGTTTTGGGTCTTGTCGGGGTCACGCCGCATGATCCGCTGATGCAGTTCCGCATCGACCGGCTTCATGCACCTTCGATGACCTATTGGATGGGCACCGATCTGCTTGGCCGCGATGTCGCAAGCAGGCTGATGATCGGCGTGGCGCAATCCTTCATCGTCGCCTTTTCCTCCGTCGCCATTGCCGCGGTGATCGGCATCCTGCTGGGGCTCACGGCCGCATGGTTCGGCGGCTGGTGGGATGGCGTGGTGATGCGCTTCATGGATGTGCTGCTAGCCTTTCCGGCGATCCTGCTGGCGCTTTTGATCATCGCCATTGTCGGCCCGGGAACCTGGACCAGCGTCATGGCGATTGCCATCGTCTATACGCCGATCTTCACCCGCGTGGTGCGCGGCCCGGCGTTGTCGATCAAGACGCGTGATTTCGTCGATGCGGCGCGAACCTTCCATTCCCGGCGCTCCTATATTCTGACGCGCCACCTGATGCTGAACCTCGTTGCGCCGCTGACGGTGCAGATCACGCTGGCGCTCGCCTGGGCGCTGTTGACCGAGGCGGGGCTTTCCTTCCTCGGGCTTGGCACCCAGCCGCCCAAGGCCTCGCTCGGGCTGATGCTGTCGGACAGCCGCAACCTGATGGAAATGGCGCCATGGCTGCTGGTGTTTCCGGCCTTTGCCATCATGATCGGCATTCTCGGCTTCAATCTCCTGGGCGATGCGCTGCGTGATATCCTCGACCCCCGCACACGGAAGGTGACAGCATGAGCGGACTTCTTTCAGTCACTGACCTGCATGTCGGCTTCGGCAAGGATCCGGTCAAAAACGAGGTTGTGCATGGCGTGAGCTTCGATCTTGCGCCCGGCGAAACGCTGGCGATCGTCGGCGAAAGCGGATCCGGCAAATCGGTCACCTCGCTTTCGGTCAACCGCCTCGTCGATTTCGGCGGTGGCCGGGTGACCTCCGGCCTCATCGAATTCACGCTTGGTTCCGGTGAGACCATCGATCTGGCCGCGACTGAGGAAACGCGGCTTGAAAAGATCCGGGGCCGGGAAATCGGCATGATCTTTCAGGAGCCGATGACCTCGCTCAATCCGGTGCTGACGGTCGGTGAGCAGATCGCCGAGAGCTTTCGCCTGCATCACGGGCTGAAGGGCAAAGCGGCGATGGAGGCGGCGCGTGCGGCGCTGGAACGGGTGCGTATCCCCGATGCCGCGCGCCGGCTTGCCTCACATCCGCACCAGCTTTCCGGCGGCATGCTGCAGCGTGTGATGATCGCCATGGCGCTGTCCTGCAATCCGCGCCTGCTGATTGCCGATGAGCCGACCACGGCGCTGGATGTCACGGTTCAGGCGCAGATCCTGGCGCTGCTGACAGAGCTGAAACGCGAGACCGGCATGGGGCTGATCTTCATCACCCATGATATCGGCCTTGTTGCCGGCATCGCTGATAAGGTGATGGTGATGCAGAATGGCGAAGTGGTGGAGCAGGGGGCGACGGATGACGTTCTCGATCATCCGCAGCACCCCTATACGCAACACCTGTTGAGTGCTGTTCCGCTGTTTTCGGCAGGCCGCGCGGTTCGCGATGACCATCGCCGCAATGGCACGGAAAAGCCAGCGCTTGCGGTGAAGGATCTGACGGTCCGTTTTCCGGTCACGGCCGGCTTCTTCAAGCGGCGCACCGGCGCGGTCCACGCGGTTGACGGGATCGATTTCGATCTTATGCCGGGGGAAACGCTGGGCATTGTCGGCGAGAGCGGCTCGGGCAAATCCACCACCGCGCGTGCAGTGATGGGGCTGGTGAAGCCGACGCGCGGCGCGTTCTCGCTGATTGATGGCGCAAGTCTCGGGGCTGCCGCCGATCCGGTGCAGATGGTGTTTCAAAACCCCTATGCCTCGCTCAATCCGCGCCTGCGCGTTGATGCTATCCTGGCCGAGCCGGTGATTGCCGCCGGTGGGCGGCTCGATGCGGAAACACGGGAGCGGATGGTGCAGCTCATGAAGCGCGTCGGTCTGCCGGAAGAGGCGCTGCTGCGCTACCCGCATCAGTTCTCCGGCGGTCAGCGGCAGCGTCTGTGCATTGCCCGCGCGCTGATGCTGCATCCCTCGATCGTCGTGCTGGACGAGGCGGTGTCGGCACTTGATGTTTCGGTTCAGGCCATGGTGCTCGATCTTCTGGTCGAGTTGCAGCGGGAGATGAACCTCTCCTATCTGTTCGTCACCCATGACATGGCGGTGGTGGAGCGGATTGCCCACCGGATCGCGGTGGTCTATGCCGGGCAGATCGTCGAGATCGGCGATGCGGCATCGATCCTGTCAGCGCCACAGCACCCCTATACCAAACGGCTGATTGAGGCGGTGCCGAATATCGACCGACGACGGCTTGACTACCGGGTGGATACGACCGATGTGCCCTCGCTGGTTCGTCCCTTGGGCTTTGAACCGCAACCGGCGCGCTTTACCCGTTTCAGTGCTGATCATCTGGTGCGTGAGGAGGCTTGAATGACGGATTTTTCCGCACGGTTCGATCGTGCTTTCGCACTGCTGCAGGCAGCGATCGATGAAAAGCGCATTCCCGGCGGCGTGCTGGGGCTGACCATGGCCGATGGCAGCCGCATCACACGGGCAACGGGTCAGGCGGCCTTGAAGCCTGAACCCCGGCCGATGCGGGAGGACACCTGGTTTGACCTTGCATCCGTCTCCAAGGTGATCTTCACCACGAGCCGCATTCTTCAGCTTGCCGTTGATGGTGTGATCGATCTTGATGCGCCGGTGACATCGGTCATTCCGGATTTCAATCAATATGATCCGAACGCCTGGCAGCGCAAGGTGACCTTCCGCCAGTGCCTCGGCCATCAGACGCATTTTCCCGCTGTTGAGCCGATCTACACCTATGGCAGCGATCCCGATCTCTTGCGGACATTCGTGCTGCAGCGCGACTGGCGCTATCAGGATCCGCCGGTCTATTCCGATATCAACTATATCCTGCTCGGCATCGCGCTGGAGCGGCTTGCGGGCAAATGGATCCGCGCGATGGATCCCGGCCCCGGCTTTGCCTTCTCCGCAGATCCGGACAGGGCGGCTGCAACGGAAGACTGCGCGTTCCGCCACCGCGTGCTCTCCGGTGAGGTTCATGACGAGAATTGCTATGCGCTTCAGGGGTCCGGTCATGCCGGCCTGTTCGGCACGGTCGGTGCGGTGCTCGATTTCACCGCAGATATGCTGATACGCGACAAAGCGGGCGACCAGGTGGTCGAACTGATGCGGACGCCGATTGAGGGCCACCGCACCCATGGCTGGGAGCGGCCTTTCGAAATGTGGTCCGGCGGCGGGCATTGTTCGCCCGGCACAATCGGCCATACGGGCTTTACCGGCACGGCGCTGTGGATCGATTTCGACAATGGCTATGGCTGGACGCTGCTGACCAACCGGGTGCATCCCACACGGCATTTCGACAGCGGCATCATGGCCCTGCGGCGCGGCGTCAGCGACGCCATCAACGGAGCTTGAGATGACAGAAGATTTCGCACCTGTCTGGGCCGTCGGCCTGATGACGGGAACCGTGCTGGACGGCAATATCGACGTTGCGCTGCTGAAGACCGATGGCGAGACGGTGGAGCGCTTCGGTGCATACACACTGGCGCCCTATCCGGTCTCAACCCGCATGCTTCTGGAAGACGCGCTTGCATCTGCCCGCAAATGGAATTTCGAAGGCCCTGAACCGGACATCTTCGCTGAAGCCGAAGCGGTGCTGACCAGAGCGCAGTCGGAAGCCGTGCGGGCGCTGGTGGAGGACGAGGGGCTGCAGATGGCCAATATCGGCGCTGTCGGCTTTCACGGCCAGTCGGTCCTGCACCGCGCGCCGACGAAAATGCGGATCGGTGACACCCGCCAGCTCGGCGACGGGCAATTGATGCATGACATTCTCGGATGCCCGGTCGTCTATGATTTCCGCACAGCCGATGTACGTGCCGGCGGGCAGGGCGCACCGCTTTCGGCGGTCTATCACCGCGCGCTGCTGAAGGGGCTGGATGAGAGTGGAAAGACAGCAGTGCTCAATCTCGGTGGCGTTGCCAATGTCACCTGGTGGGATGGTTCAGACAGGCTGATCGCTTTTGATACCGGCCCGGCCAATGCGCCGATCAATGATTTCGTCAAGGCCCATGGCCTGGGCGAGATGGATCGCGACGGCAAGATTGCGCTTTCGGCGAAGGTCAATGAGGCGCGGCTGAACGAACTGCTCGAACATCCCTATCTGACGGCACCCTATCCGAAGTCACTAGACCGCTTCGATTTTCTCGCTGCCATGGCGGATGGGCTTGGGGTTGAGGAAGGTGTTGCCACGCTGACCGCGTTCACGGCAAGTGCCGTCGGCAAGGCGCTCGATCTCTTGCCGGCGCGGCCTGAACGGCTGATCGTCTGCGGCGGCGGCCGCCGCAATCCGGCGATCATGAAGATGCTGGGTGAAAGAGCCGGTGTCGAAGCTGTCGCGGCAGAGGCGGTCGGCTGGCGGGGGGATGCGATCGAGGCAGAATGCTTCGCCTTCCTCGCCGTCAGAACCCTGCGCGGCCTGCCGATCAGCTATCCGACGACCACCGGGGTACCGGTGGCGATGACCGGCGGCAAGGTGGTGCGTTAGGTCCTTTTGAGAACAACCGGTCTTTCACAATAGGCAGGCGCAGGCTGGCAAAGGTCTGCGCCTCCTTGCGTCACAGCCGCTTCTGCAGATAGACGCGGCGGCGGCCGGAGCCGATCGGGAAATCCTCCATGGCGCCAAACGGGCGGTAGCCCTGGCGGGTATAGGCTTTCTCAGCCGTCGGGCTGAATGTGTCGATGAAGGCTCCCTTGCAGCCGCGGCGCAGCGCTTCTTCTTCTGCCTGCCGCAGCATGCGCCCGGCGAGATCCTGGCCGCGGGCCGCCTCGCTGACAAACAGGCGCTGCACAAACAGCCAGCCCCAGGCGGTGTAGCCAGTCAGCCCGGCGATGATCGCGTCCGAATCGTCGCGCACGAAAACGGCGATCTCGCGCCGTTTTGAGCTGCCGACATCGGCATCGTTAAAGGCTGTGAGCGATTCGGCAATGAAATCCGAATCACGGCTGTCTGGATTGTCTGTTACGGAAAAGGAAAGCGTCATTTTCTGTGTTGCCCAATGCTTATGCGACTTCGTGTCGGAAGCATTTATAGCGCATCGAAATGTACAGATGGTTTAGGGCGAAGGAGGTTTCCAGTTGATGCCGCAGTTAGCGAGAAATAGCTCGGTAACTCGGGGGCAGCCGGCTACGCATCGATGTAATGCGTTTGCGACAGACTCAGAACGCTGACAGCAGGGAATAGGCCGCCTCTATGATAGCTCAAGTACTGGCGCAGATTATGGCGGCAGGTATCGATCCTGTCGATGCTCTGAATCTGGTCAGTTCGACTGAATAATTTGAGCTGGTCACCCGCGCTTAGCGATTGAGTTCAAAAGAACCCGGTCAGTCGGTGAGCGCTGAAAAAGCCGGAATGTTGACGTGTCCACAGTGAGGCTAACGTGGCGGCAAAGGCAAAGAGTGGAACTCACGGGCCGGTTGTTAGCGAGAGATTGCCTCAAAGTCATAGGTATTTTCTATACTGGCAATGATCACTCTTAAGCTCTCTATGTGCTTAGTGTTCCGCTCAATCCATAGTTGGGTTACATCTTCGAGCTCGAAGCCTTCATCTGTTCCCCTCCGAAGTATGAGTCTTCCAGCTTTCATTTCATCGACATCTTGTTGCAAATCATCGATCTGTGAAAAAAGCTGCTCGCGATATTCACGGTTCTGCTGAATGATTGCAGGGTTTTCGCTCTTATGCATGTTCGGCCCTCTGTTTCCGACGCATGCATTATCGCTTCTCTGAAGCTCTCGATCAATTCAAGAGCTGTGGATAGACAAGAGTGTCAACAGAGAGTGCGACTATGAAAGAGCTTATACTTCAGCGGAAGTGTAGCCAAATCCTTGTCATAAAAAATAACTTATGAAGGAAAATGGCTCCCCGGGTCGGATTCGAACCGACGACCTATCGATTAACAGTCGAGTGCTCTACCGCTGAGCTACCAGGGAACAACCGTGTTGCGCGGTGTGAGCGGGTTAATACAAATGCTTTGGCGATTTGCCAAGCCCCTTTTCAAAAAAAATGTCACGAAGTTTGAAATCATCCACAGGCAGCAGGGCTAATTTATTAAATTCATTGATTTTCTTCATCGCAAAGACCGATGCGATGCGACGATATCGCGGTGCAATGGCGTGGGTGCGCTCAGCTTTTTCCGTAGATCTTGATGAACGCATCGACAGCGGCATCGGCGAGCGTGTCGAACGGCTGCTGCGGCTTCGTACCGTAGAGCATGGGGATGACGGTGCCGGCCTCCAGCATGCCCTTCAGATGCTGGGCGGCGATCGCCACATCGGGGCAGTTCAGCATCCCGGCAGCCGTCGCACGGGTGAGGTAGCCCTCAATGGCGCCAAGCGCGCGGCGCTGTCCCAGCCGGTAGAGCATCGGTCCCAGTTCCGAACGCGGTCCGTCGCCGATGGCGACCCTTGCATGGGCGATGATATCCGGCTGGGTGGCGAAGGGCAGATAGGCGCGGGCAAAACGCCTGAGAACAAGCCGCACATCTTCATCGCTATTCAGCGTCGACAGCATTTCCTCGCCGCGATCGCGAACGATGAAAACCATCGCCTCGGCAAAGAGCTCCTCCTTGGAGCTGAAATAGCCGTAAAGCGTGGCCTTGGAGATGCCGAGACGGCCAGCAATCGCCGCCATGCTCACACCTGTAAGGCCGAGCTCACGGAAAAGCTCACCTGCCGCATGCAGGATCTCATGTTTCTTTTCATCCGTCCGCACGCGCATGGCAGCCTCCCGAAACGCACTGGCTCTAGCATCTGAATCAGGATTGACGCAAATGCAATCGTGTTATAACTAAACCGTACAGTTTAGTTATAGGAATGCCAATGCTTGATTGTCATTATGCGACTCTGGGTAGAGCCGCCTTTTTTGTGGCTGTTGCCGGGCTTGCCGGCGGCTGCACCACCAGCGGCGAGCCTCCAGCCGCCACGATAAAACCCGTTTCGAGCTATCAGACGGCGCAGTCGCTGAAGGCTGGAACCTCTGTCTGGCCAGGCGAAGGCTGGTGGACGCAATATGGCGATCCGCAGCTTTCCGCCCTGATTGAGGAGGGGCTTCGCGATGCGCCTGACATGCGTGCCGCTGCAGCCCGGCTTGCGATCGCCGATTCGGGCATCGGCACGGCGAAAAGCGCGCTTCTGCCGAGCCTCAACGCCAATGCTTCAGTCGATACCGAACGCCAGAGCTACAACTATCTGATCGGCTCGGATTTCGTGCCAAAGGGCTGGAATGACGGCGGGCTTGCCGCCATCAGCTTCAACTGGCAGATCGATTTCTGGGGCCGTAACCGTGCAGCTCTTGCCGCGGCAAAGGGTGATGCAGCGGCATCGGCCGCCGAGGCTGATGCTGCCAGACTGGCGCTTTCCACCGGCATTGCCGGCGTCTATGCCAAGCTTGATGCGCTCTATGCCGAACGCAATACCACGAGCCGGGCGCTGAATGTGCGGCATCAAACGGTGTCACTGATTGCCGACCGGACGCAGCAAAGTCTTGAGAATGATTCAGCGCTTGAGCGTGTTCGTGCCGCCGAAGCTTCAACCAAAGCCCATCTCGATGCCATCGACGAGCAGATTGCCCTGACCCGCAACCAGCTTGCCGCCATGGTCGGTGCCGGGCCGGATCGTGGTCTTTCGATCACGGCCCCGAAAGTCTCGGGCAAGAGCTGGAGCGGCGTTCCTGCTGATCTGCCGCTCGAGCTCGTCGGCCGCCGTCCGGACATCATCGCTGCCCGCATGCGCGTGGAGGCTGGGGGTGAGCGGGTCAAGGTCGCCCAGGCTGATTTCTATCCCAACATCAATCTTGCAGCGGTGATTGGCCGTCAGGCGCTGGGACTTGATCTTTTCGGTAATCCCGATTCGACCTTTGGTTCGGCAGGGCCGGCAATCTCGCTGCCGATCTTTGAGGGCGGCCGGCTTGAGGCGGCCAAGGGCAGGGCGGTTGCCAATCATGATCTGGCCGTTGCCAATTATGATGCAACGCTTTCCGAGGCGCTGAAAGAGGTGGCCGACGCCGTCGTCAGCAAGCGACAGCTTCGCCTGCGCATTGCTGACACGCAGCGCGCCGTGACGGCCGCCAGCAAGGCCTGGCAGGTCACCAAGGACCGCTATGAGGGCGGGCTTGCCAATTATCTCGAAGTGCTGACGGCGCAGGACCAGCTGATTGACGCGGAAGCTGCTGAAGCAGCGCTGGTTGCCCGCAGCTTTGCACTCGACATCGATATGATACGCGCTCTTGGCGGTGGCTACAGCGCAACGGAGACGACGAAATGAACCAGAACGAAGAGCCCAATCTTTCCGAAGCCCAGGCTATGGAAGCCGCAGCCCCCAAGCGCTCCCGCAGGGGGCCCGCCTTTGCCGGCCTGTTGATCGTCGTTGTCGCCTGCGCCGGTGGTTTTGCCGCCTATGACCGGTTCTATGCTTCCGAGCATGTCAGCACCGACAACGCTTATGTCGGCGCTGAGACGGCCGAGATCACGCCGCTCGTCGCAGCCCCGGTAGCCGAGGTTCTGGTCAGCGACGCCGAACATGTCAAAAAGGGCGACGTGCTTGTCCGTCTTGATGATACCGATGCGAAGCTTCAGCTTGCCATGGCTGAGGCCAATTATCAGAGCGCCATCCGCCGGGTCCAGGGCTATCAGGCGCGTGACAGGGCGCTTCAGGCGCAGACAGCCGCTCAGGAGGCGGGGCTGGACAAGGCAAAAGCCAGTCTGGAGGCGGCGGAGGCCGGCTATGACAAGGCCAGAATCGACTATGAGCGCCGCAAGGATCTGGTGGAGCGCGGCTCTGTCTCTGGCGATGAATTGACGGCGAGTGAAACAGCCATGAAGACAGCCAAAGCCGATCTTGCGGCAGCCAAAGCCGGTCTCGCCGTTGCCGCAGCATCCATCGACGCCTCTGTTGGCAATGAGAAGGTCAACGCAACGCTGATCGAAGGCACCGGCGTGGACGATAATCCAGAAGTTCTCGCAGCAAAGGCTGCCCGCGATCAGGCGAAGGTCAATCTCGATCGGACCGTCATTCAGGCGCCGGTTGACGGTATCGTTTCCGAAAGGTCGGTGCAGATCGGTGAGCGGGTTCAGCCGGGGCAGCGCATCATGGTTGTGGTGCCGGTCAATGATGTCTATGTCGATGCCAATTTCAAGGAGATCCAGCTGCGTGACGTCAAGCCGGGGCAGCAGGTGACGCTTCATGCTGATCTTTATGGTTCTGACGTCACCTATGATGGTACGGTTGTAGGTTTCACGGGGGGAACCGGTTCGGCCTTCTCCGTGGTCCCGGCGCAAAATGCGACGGGTAACTGGATCAAGGTCGTGCAGCGGCTTCCCGTGCGGATCGCGCTTGAGCCGCAACAGTTGACGGAACATCCGCTTGCGGTTGGCCTGTCGATGAACGTCGACATTCATCTCTGAGCCCGGCGCGACCATGTCAGAACAAGCAATGACGGATGTAAGGCCGCTCTCGGGCCTCGCGCTGATTGCCGCTGCGCTGGCGATCGGCACCGGCAA
The DNA here is from genome assembly GCF_006516955.1 of Martelella alba. GTDB lineage: Bacteria > Pseudomonadota > Alphaproteobacteria > Rhizobiales > Rhizobiaceae > Martelella > Martelella alba. The sequence goes on along the minus strand of NZ_VHLG01000001.1, from coordinate 458,544 downwards.
TTTCATGGTGGTGCTGGACAGCACGATCGCCAATGTCTCGGTGCCGACGATTGCCGGCTCGGTTGGCGTATCGGTGTCCCAGGGCTCCTGGGTTATCACCTCCTATGCCGTCGCCGAGGCCATCACCGTGCCGTTGACCGGCTGGCTGGCGCGTAAATTCGGCGCCTTGCGGGTCTTCATTTTCTGCTACCTCGCCTTCGGTCTTGTCTCGGTCTTTTGCGGCATGTCGCAATCGCTGGGCATGCTGATCGCCGGTCGCGTAATGCTTGGCCTGTGCGGCGGGCCGATCATGCCGCTGTCGCAAATGCTGCTGATGCGGATCTTCCCGCCGAAACAGGCCACCGGTGCTGCAGTCTTGTGGGCCATGACGACGCTGATCGGTCCGATTGCCGGGCCGATCCTCGGCGGCGTCATCTGTGATAGTTTCGGCTGGCAGTGGATCTTCTTCATCAAGGTACCAATTGCGCTTGTCGGTGGCGTTCTGGTGTTCTCGCTGACGCGGGGACTGTCCGATCCGCGTGGTCCTGCACGGATCGACAAGGTCGGGCTTGCCCTGCTTGTCGTCTGGGTCGCGGCGTTGCAGATCGTGCTCGATGAGGGCCGCAACCATGATTGGTTCGCCTCGCGCGAAATCGTCATTCTGGCGATTATCGCGGCAATCGGCTTCGCCAGTTTCCTGATCTGGGAGCTGACCGATGACAATCCGATCGTCGATCTGAAGATCTTCCGCTATCGCGGCTTTTCCGCAGCGGCTGTCACCTTTGCCGGCGGGTTCGGGGCCTTCTTTGCCGCCATCGTGATTCTGCCGCTCTGGCTGCAGCAGAATATGGGCTATACGGCAACCTGGGCCGGTTATGCGACAGGGATCATGGGCATATTGGCGCTGATCTCCGCCCCGATTGTCGGCAAGGCGAGCGAGACGATCGATCCTCGCCTGATCCTCAGCGTTGGTATTCTCGGCCTGGGGGCGATGACGGCATGGCGGATGACCTTCAATTCCGACGTCACCTTCATGCAGATGGCCTGGCCGACGCTTTTCACCGGTCCTTTCATGGTGATGTTCTTTGTGCCGGTGACGGGGCTTGCCATATCCTGTGTTGGCCCCGAAGAACAGGCCAATGCCGCCGGGCTCTCGAACTTCATGCGCACGCTTGCCGGCGCCTTCGCCACGTCGCTGGTGCAGACCGGATGGGCAAATCAGGCGCGGGTGAACCAGACAGAACTCGTCAACGCCATGCCGCATGCCAATGAGGTTGTCGCCGGCATGGTTGCTTCCGGAACGCCCTATGACGCCGCTGTGGCCTCGCTGACGCGAATGGTCGAGCATCAAAGTGTGTTGCTGTCGACACTCAACATGTTTGGTGCGATCACGATTGTTTTCGTGGTTGCAGCCATGCTGCCCTGGCTGATTCCAAAGCCCAAGGGGCCGATAGACACCACTGCAGGTCATTGATGCCCGCTCCGGCGATTGCGGACAAAACCCGCCTCTGTTTCCGCAGGGGCGGGTTTTTGGTTGTCCCGCTCAACGGTGTACGCGTGTGGCGGGATTGGCTTGCCTTGCAGGCAAGGGCATTCTAAGGCGTATTCATCAAGGATACAGTGAATTGGGGGGAGGATGCGATGCAAGGTCATGCGGGACGACGTGATAGGTTCTGCATAAAGTGAAATGGCGGCCTGTCTCGATCCTGGCCAGAATTGTCTGGATGATCGCGACAAGAGCCACAAGACGGCCCGGCCGTTTCGGCGGCGGCGTGAACTGGAGCTTAAAAATGGAGTGGTGGCGTTTGTCGCAGATCCGGGCTTTCATGGCCGTGCCGCGTGACAATCCTGAACTGCTGAAAGCCCAATACAGCGCCTTTTCCCGGCAATTGCCGATGATGTACCTCATCTTGATGAGCAGTACATGGGCGGTTGTCGCCACCCATATGGCCTACGCGCCCTTCTGGCTTGCCGTGGGCGTGCCTGTGCTTTTTACCATTGCCTGCGCCATCCGTATCTATGTCTGGTGGACATCGCGCAACATGGTGCCGACGGCGGAGGCTGCGTTTCACGCTCTGCAGCGCACCAACCGTCTGGCGCCTTTCATCGCTATTTTCTTCACCACCTGGGCGCTCATGCTATTTCCCTATGGCGATGAGTACGACAAGTCGCACCTTGCCTTCTATATGGCCATTACGGTCATCACCTGCATCTTCTGTCTGATGCATCTGCGCTCGGCGGCCATGACCGTGACGGTGATTGTCAACAGCGCCTTCGCCATCTTCTTTCTGGCGACGGGTGAACCGGCGCTGATCGCCAGCGCTGTGACGATCATCCTCGTTTCTTTCGGCATGATCGTAGTTTTGACGGTGAACTACCGCGATTTTGTCAGCATGGTGAATGCGCAGACCCGGGCGCGCAGGCGGGAAGAGGAACAGAGACGGCTGCTGCGGATGATTGACGACCTGCCGGTTGCCGTGATGACCGTCGATCTTGATGGTTTCCGCATCAATTATGTCAATGAAACCTCGCTGGAGCTGATCCGCCGGATCGAGCATTTGCTGCCGATCAAGGCTGAGGCGCTTCTCGGCCAGTCGATTGACGTGTTTCACCGCGATCCCGGGCATCAGCGGCGCATTCTTTCCGATCCGGCCAATCTGCCCCATAGCGCCCGTATCACGCTCGGCCCGGAAGTGCTTGATCTGAAGGTCTCCGCCGTCACTGACGATGATGGCAGCTATCTCGGGCCGATGCTCAGATGGGCGATCGTTACGAAGGAGGTGGAGACCGAGGCCCGTATCCACCAGCTTGCCCATACGGACATGCTGACAGGGCTTTCGAACCGCTTCGCTTTCAGTGAAGTATTGAAAGAAAGCCTGGCTGCGGAAAACTGTCATCTGGCGCTGCTTTACATCGATCTTGATGGCTTCAAATACGTCAACGATACGCGCGGGCATCATATCGGGGATATTCTGCTGGAACAGGTGGCACGAAGGCTGAGTACCGTCTGTGAAGGTAAGGCAACGGCGGTCGGCCGGCTTGGCGGCGATGAATTTGCCGCTGTCATTCAGGGCGAATGTGAAGTCCATGCCGATGCTTTTGCCCGACAGATCATTGAAGCGCTCAGCGAACCCTTCACGCTCAACAGTGAAGTCAGCATTCATATCGGTGCTTCTGTTGGCGTGGCGCTTGCGCCGGTGCATGGGCGCGATCTCGATACATTGCTCGCACGTGCTGACATGGCACTTTACGCGGCAAAAGCAGCCGGCAAGGGCCGTGTTCAGCTGTTCCGCCCGGAGATGGAGGCGCTGGTTCAGGAACGGGTGGCTCTTGAGGTACGGTTGCGCGCGGTGCTCGACAATCGCGAAGGCCTGTTTGTTTTCTATCAGCCGATCGTGAACATTGAAACCGGGCGGGTGAGCGCGCGTGAGGCCTTGTTGCGCTGGCATGATGATGCACGCGGCTGGATCGGGCCGGGTGAGTTTGTTCCGATTGCCGAGCAGAGCGGTCTGATAGAACAGCTTGGCAGTTTTGTGCTGGAGACGGCCTGTCGGGAAGCGCTCAACTGGCCTGATCAGGTCCCCGTCGCCGTTAACGTTTCAGCGAGCCAGCTTGGCGGGGAGGCTCTCGTCCCCAGTGTCGTTGCGGCTTTGCAGGCGAGCGGGTTGCCGGTGGAGCGTCTTGAGCTGGAGATTACCGAGACAGCGCTTCTGACTGCAGAGGCCGCCGGAATCGACAATCTCAGCCGGTTGAAGGCGCTGGGTGTGAAGATCGCGCTGGATGATTTCGGCACGGGCTATTCATCGCTCTCACACCTGCAGATGTTTCCCTTCGACAAGATCAAGATTGATGGCTCCTTCGTCAAAAACGCAGTAGAGCGGCATGAAAGCGCTGCAGTGATCCGGGCGATTGCCGATCTTGGTAAGCGGCTTGGCGCGCGCACGGTCGCTGAAGGCGTTGAAACACGGGATCAGCTTGATCTCGTGCAGCGCGAAGGCTGTATTGAGGTTCAGGGATATCTGTTCGGCCGGCCGCTGCCTGCCGAAAGTGACATGGCGGTGGTTGAGCGGCTGAAGGCCTGAAGCTTGATCCGACCGGAGCGAAGCGAGGACCGGCAAGATCATGCAACAAAAACAGATGGATAGAGCGCCGATCTGATCCATTCAGATCGAAAGGCGCTCCAGGGTGCCGGGCAATGCCCTGGCTGCATCAAAACCGTTTGGTTTCAGCCGTGCTGCATTCGCCAGCTCCGACGGGCAGGCGGACCGTGATTTCAACCCCGGATTTTCCACCGGTCAGCGGCGATGTGATCGTTATGGCGCCGCTCGCCCGATCCGTGATCGAGCGGACAATCGCGAGGCCGAGCCCGCTGCCTTTTGCATCCATGACACCGCGCTCGAAACGGCGGGTCAAACGTTCGGTGTCTTCGTTTGAAAGGCTTGGCCCTTCATTGGCGACGACGAGCGTGCCATCCTTTTCAAGGACAATGGTGATTGGCCGGTCTGCTGCGCCATAGCGCTGCGCATTTTCGATCAGATTCCGGCATAAAATTGCAAAAATGTCGGGATCGAGATCGGATTGTACCCCGGATGACGGTTGCTGCAACACGAGCCTTGTTTCGCCGGCCCGTTCGAAATCACTGACGATGATTTTTAGGACTGGTGAAAGGTCAGACTGCGTTTCCAGTCGCAATCTGCCGCCTTCGGCGCGTGCCAGCTGCATCAGCTTTTCAGACATGCGCATCAGCCGCTTCAGCGTCGTTTCGATCTCATGAGCGCGTTCGATGCTACGGGTTTCGCTTGCTTCGGTCTGCAGTCGCTGGGCTTGGGCGATCGCGCCCGCTACAGGGGTTCTGAGCTCGTGGGCTGCGTTTGCCGTAAAGGCGCGCTCGGCCTCGAAGGCTGCCCTTAAACGTTCGAACAGCTGGTTCATCGCAGTCGTCACCGGCCGGAGTTCCGATGGCAGATCTTTCTCCGGCAGCGGCGAGAGGTCACGCGCATTGCGGTGGGCCAGCCCCTGTTGCAGCCCGCGCAGTGGCTTGAAGCCGTTGCGCAGTGCCAGTGCAATGGCTGCAAGGCTGAAGGGAATCACGATCAGCAGGGGAAAGAGCAGGCCGAGTAGCATGACGCGCTTGGTGGTGTCACGATGATCAAGCGGTTCGGCGACTGTGATCGAATAAGCGCTGTTAAGCGAAATATCCGAATAAAATCGGTAGTGTTTATCCTGGCTGAAGCCTGGACTGGACAAAGGCGGGAATATGCTCCGTGCTACGTCGCCGGAATGCAGCACGATATTGCCATAGCGATCACGCACGATATAGGCGACGCTTTCATCGTCATCACGGAAGCGGCCGATATCGGCATCACGATTGCCATTGCCATTGCCATTGCGGCCTTCATGTTCCCTGAGGGCGTGGGCGGCCAGCGGCAGCATGCGCCAGGCGGTCAGTTGCAGATTGTCGTCAAAGGCCTCTTCCAGCTCATGCCCAAGCCTGTGGGCCGTATAGGCGGCGGCAATCAGCCACAGCACCGTGACGGCTGCTCCGATCACCAGCGCCAGTCTGAGCTGCAGCGACATCGGGCGCTTCATGGACGGCCCAGCCTGTAGCCGAGGCCGCGTTCTGTCTCGATGATGCCGGCGCCCAGTTTCTTGCGCAGTCTGCTGACATGAACCTCGATCGTATTGCTCTCGATTTCGGCGTTGAAGGAGTAAAGCCGTTCCTCAAGCTGGGCTTTCGACAATAGCTGGCCCGGACGCTGCAGCAATGTTTCGAACAGCGCCCATTCCCGCGCTGTCAGCGAAACGAGATGCCCGTCGCGCTGGATGAGGCGCGCGGCGAGATCAATGGCAAGCGGCCCGTGGGTGATGATCGGGTTGGGATTGCCGGCATAGCGCCGCGCCACGGAGCCGATACGGGCGGACAGTTCGGCAAGATCAAACGGTTTGACAAGATAGTCGTCAGCACCTGCGTTCAGCCCTTCGATCCGGTCCGACACCTGATCAAGCGCGGTGAGGATAATCACCGGAGTGACGCTGCCACGCCCGCGCAGACCTTTCAGGAAGACGATCCCGCGTCCGTCCGGCAGCATCAGATCGAGGAGGATGAGATCAAATCCGCTCGCGTCCAGCGCTGCGGAAGCGGAGTCGAGCCGCGTCACCCAGTCAACCGAATGGCCGTCAGCCGCGATCTGGTCGCGCACAGCTGCGCCCAGCACCGTATCGTCTTCTACCAGCAATACCCGCATTTTCAGGTCCCTCCGACGCTAGATGTAATCCATTGCGAAGCTTACGGGAAGCTGAAGCTGGCGTTCAGGACGCGTCAGGAAGACTTCAGTTTGGCCGGTGAAAACGCTGATCAGGATCGCGGTTCGGCGCGGTTCTTCATGCTTCTCACCGATGAGGATGACACAGATGAAAATGTTTCTTGCCGCACTTGCAGTCTCCACGGCGCTGACCGGTCCCGGTTTTGCCCACGCCGCCAGTGTGACGATGACCACAACGCTGAATAATTACTACGGCCCGGATGCCTACCTCGCCTATTATCTGACGGATCCGAATGGCAATTATGCCGGCAGCCTGTGGCTTTCGGGGCGCAAGGCGCGCTATTACGGCTCGCTGATCGGCTGGGCGCGGGCAACCCGCGGCGACCTGTCCGAAGTCAACGGACTCACCGGGGCAAGCGTCGGTTCTGGCCGGACCATGAGCGTAACTGTCGATATTGCCGACGCGCTGTTCGATGCCGGTTACCAGCTTCATGTCGATGCCGCAGCGGAAAACATGCCAAGCAGCCCCAACGAAATCGTCGTGCCGCTGACCAGCGCCGGATCGGGCCAGACCGTGCCGGGAAGGCATTATATCGCTGACTTCTCCTATTCGAAGTAACGGAAGGAGAACCTGTCATGATGCGTCTGCTTCACCGTTGGCCGGGGCTGATCGCTGCGGCTCTGCTTGTGGTTATCGCGCTGAGCGGCGCGGCATTGTCGATCTTTCCCGCGCTGGATTCCTGGAAAAGTCCATCCGCTGGAAAGATGAGTGTTGCCACGCTGGCGGGCAACATCGCGGCCGCGCATCCCGGCCTTATCGAGATTGATCGCACCGCGTCCGGCCAGATCACCGCCTCCTATACGGAAGGCGGCCAGTATGTCTCCGGCGTTGTCGATCCTGCAACCGGCTCCGTCATCGCAGCCGCTCGGCCAAATGGCGTGGTTCTGTGGCTGACGGAACTTCACCGCTCGCTGTTCATGGGAGACTGGGGCAGCTATATCGCTGCCGCTACGGCCCTGTTTCTGTTGACGCTCTGCATCTCGGGCCTTTTCATGATGGCGCGCCGTGCCGGTGGCTGGCGCTATCTGTTCGCCCGGCCGCGCGGCATGGGTGACGGCTATCTTCATACATCGATTGCGCGCTTTGCCGTTTTCGGGCTGGCCTTTTCGTCTGTGACCGCCCTGTGGATGACGCTTTCGACCTTTGGCTTCATTCCCAATGACGCGGCCTTTCCTGCCTTTCCTGCCAGTGTCAGCGGTCAGACCGGCATTGCGCCAGCCGCGATTGTCAGCCTCGAAAACACACCAGTCGGCGATCTTCAGTCTTTGGTTTTTCCGCGTACCGGTGATCCGACCGATGTCTTCACGCTGACGACCGATGACGGCATGGGCTATATCGATCAGGGCACCGGCGCCATGCTCTCCTGGGCCGATAACGGACCATGGCAGCAGGCTTCGTCGACGATCTTGATGCTGCATACCGGTCAGGGAGCCTCGATTGTCGGGCTGGTGCTGGGGCTGTCGGCGCTGGGCGTGCCCTTGATGGGGCTTACCGGCATACGGCTCTGGCTCACCGGGCGAAAGCGGCAAAGTGGCGCGAATGCTGCACATGAAGCCGATACGATCGTTCTCGTCGGCAGTGAAGGCGGTTCAACCTGGGGCTTTGCAGCGACGTTGCAGAATACGTTGCAGGCTGCGGGGCTGAAAGTTCATGTTGCCGCGATGAATGCCTTTGCGCCGCAAAGATGGCCAAAGGCCGAGCGTCTCATTCTGCTGGCCGCCACCTATGGTGATGGCGACGCACCGGATACGGCGAAGACCTTTCTGGAAAAGCTGGGCAGCTATACCGACGAGGCGAAAATACCGGTGGCGCTGGTTGGTTTCGGTGATCGCAGTTTTCCGCATTTCTGCGGTTATGCGGCGCGCGTTCACAAGGCGCTGAAGATCAGGAACTGGCCGGCTTTTGTCGCTCCGCACAGTGTTGACCGGCAGTCGCAGCAGGATTTTGCCCGTTGGGGCAGGGCGCTTGCAACGTCACTTGGTATGGATTTCGAACTCAATCATCAGCCGGAACCGCCTGCAACCTCGACGCTTTCCGTTATCTCACGGCGTGATTTCGGCAGGGAAGTGCAGGCCCCTGCCTCGCTCATCCGGCTGGCCCTGCCAAAGCGCGGTCTGTGGCAGCGCATGAATGGTACTGGCTTTGCGAAATTCGAGGCCGGGGACCTGATCGGCGTTCTGCCCGAAGGCTCTGATCTGCCGCGCTTTTATTCGCTGGCATCGTCCAGCCGCGACGGCTTTGTCGAAATCTGCGTGCGGCGGCAGAATGGTGGGCTGTGTTCCGGCCAGTTGACGGCGCTTGAGCCGGGCGAGACGGTTCAGGCCTTTGTCCGGCCCAATCCGGCCTTCCGTCCCGGCCGCGGCCGGGCGCCGGTCCTGTTGATCGGGGCGGGCTCGGGCGTCGCGCCGCTGGCCGGTTTCGTACGCACCAATCGCAGTCTGCGGCCGATGCATGTCTATGTTGGCGCGCGCCATCCGCAAAGCGATGCCTTCTATGCCGAGGAATTTGCCGGCTGGCAGCGTGACGGCAAGCTGGCATCGCTGACGGAAGCCTATTCGCGCGGTGCCGAGCCGACCTATGTGCAGGACGCTCTGCTCAAAGATGGACCCAGGGTTGCCGCTTTGATCAGGGACGGCGGTCAGGTTCTTGTCTGCGGCGGTCGCGACATGGCACGCGGCGTTGCAGCGGCCCTTTCCGAAATATTGCGCCCGCATGGCCTGTCACTGGCAAGTCTGAAGAAGGATGGACGATATGGCGAAGACATATTCTGATCTGCAGCGCCACGCGCTGAGCGGAGCGACGATGGGCACGCGCTGGTCCGCGCTGTTCCATGCGCCTATGGGTTATGACGTGGTGAGCCTGACGGCGGCATTGCAAGCGGCTGTTGATGAAGTTGATGCCGAAATGTCGACCTATAAGCCCGACAGCGACATCAACCGGCTGAACCTGTCTGAGCCCGGCAACTGGGTCCCATTGCCGATCGGTCTCATGACGGTGCTGGGCGCGGCACTGGTGATCGGCCGGGCCTCGGGCGGCGCTTTCGACATCGCCATGGGTGATGCCGTCTCGGCCTGGGGATTTTCGGCAGCTGAGGCTGATCCTGAGGCGATCAGAAAAGCGCGGGCGCGGCAGCGAAAGCCCGTTGCGGATAGTCTCGAACTGGACTGGCAGAACCGGCGCGCCTGCCGCCACGACGACGCCCGCTTCGATCTCAATGGCATCGCCAAAGGCTTCGGGGTGGACCGCCTCGCCGAGGTTGCGGCGCAATACGGCATTTTCAACGGTCTCTTTTCGATTGATGGTGAGCTGCGCGCCAAAGGGCATCTGCCCGATGGCCAGCCCTGGGTGGTTGCGATCGAGGCGCCGGACATCGGCAGGCGTTCGGCGCATTCCGTGGTCGAGCTTACCGATGCGGCGATTGCCACCTCCGGGGACTACCGGCACTGGATCAGCCTTGGCGATCACCGTCTCAGCCACACGATGAACCCGGCAACGGGCATGCCGCTGGTCGCGTCACCGGCCTCTGTAACGGTGATTTCGGAAAAATCTTGCATGGAGGCCGATGCCTGGGCGACGGCGATGATGGTGCTTGGCTGTGGGAAGGGGAGCGTGCTTGCCCGGCAGATGGGGCTTTCCGTGCTGCTTCTCGATCAGGCCGGTGAAAAGATCGGCGCAACCGGCTCGTTCGAGGTGTTGGACGAAGTCGCCTGAACCAGAAAGCGACCGGGCGCTTGAAGCCCGGTCGGTGACAATGGCCTAGATCCGCGTGAAGACGGCCGGGCCGTTTTCGATGAAGAGTTCGATTTCGACCGTTTCTGCCTGCGCGCCGTCGCCAGCGAACGCAATCGTCGAGCGGGAGCCGATCGGCGCGTTTTCCGCATCCATATTGAAGACCATGATCGATCCATCCCAGGCATGAAGCGGGAAATGCATCGGTTTTGGACCTGCCAGAAGCGCAAGGCCATCACCATCTGCGACGATCTCGATCGTGCCGAAATAGGGATGCGCATAGCGTCCGGCACTGTATTCGGCAGATGGCGCCGGGGCTGCTGCTGCGGGGAAGGGCTCTCCCGCCGTGTGGCCGATCGGTTCGTAGAAGGCCTTGAACATCTGGCTATAAGCGCCGTACCAGTCTCGTGTGATGTCGCCGCTCAAGGCCAGTTCGACAAAGGCCGAGCCGATGGCTTCAGCGGCACCGACGGGTGCTGCATTGGTCAGCACGACGATGCCGAGATCAAGCGAGGGGATCAGGCTGAAATGCGTTCCCGCGCCCAGAATGAAGGCACCGGAATGGCTGAGAACCACGCGACCGGTCGGATCGGTTCCAACCCCGAAGCCAAAACCATAGAAGCTTGCCCGCTCGTCCGGGCTGTGCGGGCGACTCGAGAAACTCTGCGGGCTGATGGCCGGCTGCAGCGCTTCGGGCGCAATCAGATCGCCGCCATCGGCCAGAACCATCTTCATCCATGTCGCCATATCGCTGGCCGAGGCACTCATGCCGCCAGCCGGTGACTGGGCATCGGGATCGCGCTGATAGCGGGCGGCAAAGCCGTCGCCCTCCACCGCATGGGGAATGGCGCGGTTTTCTCTCGCCATGAAATCGGAGAAGCGGGCGCTGCTGCTGGTCATGCCGAGCGGCTCCAGCAGTGCCTCATCGGTCAGATCCTCCCAGGACATGCCGGAGGCTTCCGCCACGCCAACGGCGGCCGCTGTCAGGCCGAAATTGGTGTAGGCATAGCTGGTGCGGAAGGGGGCGAGCGGCTGAAGGCGGATGCGTTCCAGAACGGTCTGGCGATCGAAACCCAGATCTTCGAGATCATCCCCGGCGTGATCCGGCAGGCCCGAGCGGTGACTGTAGAGATCGCCGACGGTCAGCTTCTCGGTGATTGCCGGATCGGACAGGGCAAACCAGGGCAGAAGATCCTTCATACGGCTGTCCCACGAGACAACGCCACGTGTGACCTGCCGGGCAACGACCGTGGCACCAATCGGCTTGGAGAGCGAGGCGAGCTGGAACACCGTTTCAGGTGTGATCGCATCCGGCTTGCCCAGTGCGCGCAGACCAAACCCCTTGGCATAGACGGTTTCACCGCGATGTACCACGGCAACGGCGATACCGGGAACGCCGCTGTCCTGCCGGATCTTAGAGACGATCTCGTCCAGCCTGCCGATCGCTGCATCGATCTGGCCGTCGGGCACCGGAACGCCTGGCGTGCGCGAAGGCGGCAGTGCCTGGGCGGCAAGCGGGAGTGGGGAAAGCGCAAGCGCTACGGAGGTGATCGCTGAAGATGCAAGAAATTTTCGACGGGAAATCTGATCGGTCAAGTTTGAAAATCCTCCACTCTGTTCGCCTGGAAATACAGGTGGGTATGTTTTCAATGTAACTGCCTGATTAATCAACCGCGAAAATTGACAAAAGCTGACATCGGCTCACGGGGACGGCGGCTATTCTTCATCGAAGGACGATGCGCGACAGCATCCGCTCGAAAATCGGAACCGATTTTCGGAAAGCATGATGCGTAGATTCAACAGGCTAGAGAGCGTCCTTTGTGCATCCGAAGGGATGCACGGCGTTTTAGCCGAGGCCGCTATAGGGGCGTTCTCCGCTTCTGGCAGGATCAATGCCGGCCTGTTCAAGGGTTCGCTTGAGCAGCTGTTCATAGATTGGCTGACCGCCGATCCACTGGGCCACCAGATTGGCCGTGACGCAGGTGGCAATCAGCGGCAAGGTCATGGTGTAGGATCCTGTCAGCTCCAGCGTCAGGGCCACGCCGACGACCGGTGCACGGACCGAAGCGGCGAACAGCCCGCCCATGGCCGCCATGCCGAAGGCGAGCGCGCTGACGCCGGAATTTGGAAAGATTGTCTCCAAAAGCCCGCCGAAACTTAAGCCGATGCAGATGGCAAGCGCCAGCATCGGCGCGAAGATACCGCCGGGCGTGCCTGCCGAATAGCTGGCGACCATGGTGAAATAACGCATCACGGCCAGTACCAGGAGCATCACCAATACCGGGCGATGCATTGAAAGCTGCATGATCAGGGTTTCGCCGCCGGTGACAGCCTGCGGCAGCAAAATGAAGCAGGCACCGACCGCAAGTCCGACGATCGCCGGGTAGAGATAGGGGACGTGCCGGTGGAGCTTTGCGCTGAAGGCGGTCATGTGCATCAGACTGGCATTGAGGCTGACACCGATGAAACCCAGCACGACACCGAGCATAACGAAGGCCGGGATCAGCGTCAGCGATGGCTCCGCCACGACCATGGACAGATCCGGCGCCGTGCCGCCGATGATTTCCGTTGCGACAGTGGAGGCGAGGGCGGCAACAATCACCCCGACATAGGTGCGGAATGTATACGGGAACTGATTATGCGTTTCCTCGATAATGAACAGTATCGCGGCCAGTGGCGCATTGAAGGCGCAGGCAAGGCCGGCCGCAGCGCCCGCACCCAGCAGACCGCGCCGTTCGGTATCGCTAACCTTGAAGAACTGGGCGATTGCTGCAGAAAATGAAGCGCCGATATGAATGGTCGGCCCTTCGCGGCCAAGCACGAGCCCGGAAGAGAGTGCAGCGATGCCGGCGATGAACTTCACCGGCAGAACCCGTTGCCACCGCACCGGCCGGAGGTTTTCCATCGCGCCTTCGATTTCCTGAACGCCGCTGCCGCCGGCTTCAGGTGCAAAACGGCGGACGATGAAAACGGACAATACGGTGACAGCCATGGCGATCAGCGCTGAAAGAACAATCAGCGCCAGGCCATCGACATGTTTTGCCAGATGGGCTGGCCAGGTGATGAGCTGTTTGATGATCAGATGGAATAGCGAGCCGAAAATACCGGCAAGGGCGCCAGCCAGGAGCGCAAGGGCGATATAGCGCGCCTGGGCGCGGCGTTGGTCCAGGCCTTCCTGAATGTCGCTGTCCTGATCTTGCATGCTAGCCTTGTATGCGTGCTCTTCGGGTTCAAAAGATACGTCGTCAAATGAGGCTGCACTCTGCAGCCCGTGCTTCAATAAGGTCAGGAAATATGCCCCACCGGCTGATGGTAATCAGACTCGGTTGGAAAAGTCCAGAATGCCCGCGGATCGGAAAATGGCTGCCCCCGAGATCTTCGATTGCTTCTGATGACGTCATGAAAACTTTAGACATACAAGTGTAAGTGAAGGCTGTTTAAGGGGAGATTGCTGCGTGTCACAGATTGCCAATGCAACGGAACTGCCATCATCGCTTGCACCTGTCGGCGCCATTGCCGACCGCGATCCGCTGTGCTTTTCGGCGAGCATGTCCTGCGCAGAGGCGATCCGCGCCTTTGCCGCGGCTCGGGACGCTGCCGGGGTACAGGCCTGCATTGTCGATACCAATGGCCGCTATGTCGGGACTGTCAGCCTCAAAGCCTGCCTCAACGCAGCGCAGGAAACCGAAATCGCGGGCCTGATGCGGCGCGATGCACCGACGGCCGGACCGGACAGAACGGCAGAATCCGTTGCGCTGGAGATGATCGACCGCCGGATCGAATTTCTGCCGGTTGTTGATGCGAACGGCATTGTTGCAGGCGTTGTCAGTGGCGCTGCGGCAAGCCGCTATGTCGTTGAGGAATTACGCGAGGATCAGGATCGTTTCGCCGGTGTGGCGGGTTCTTATGGCGATGATTATTTCGAACATACGGTCTGGTCCGACTTCCTTCGCCGTTTTCCCTGGGTGCTCGGTCTTGCCGTGGCCGGACTGGCAGCGGGCTATGTGGTTCATATCTATGAGGATGCGCTGGATGCGCTGGTGATTCTGGCACTCTACATGCCAATGGTGGCCGATACCGGCGGCAATGTCGGGACGCAGTCTGCGAGCCTTGTGACAAGGGCGCTGACAGCGGGGGATGTGCAGCTGAAGGATTCGCTGCGCATCCTGTGGCGTGAGACCCGCGTCTCGCTGCTGATGGCCGTCGTACTGTTTCTCTTTGCATTCTTGAAGGTGGTGCTTATTTCCAATGCTGCGGATGTGCCGTCGGGGCTTTCGCTGGAAGCGATCGGCTTTGCCATAGCCATCGCGCTGGCAGTCCAGGTGATCTCCGCGACGCTGATCGGTGCTTTGCTGCCCCTTGGCGCCATTGCGGTGAAACAGGATCCGGCCATCATATCGGGGCCGGCACTGACGACGATTGTCGACCTGACTGGCCTTCTGCTCTATTTCGTGATCACGACATCGCTTCTTGGCATCACCAATGTCGTGCAGTTCTAGGGGACCAGTGTCAGCAGCACGAAGACGGCGAAAATCACCAGATGGACGGCGCCCTGCAGCACTGTTGTGCGGCCGGTGCCGAGTGTGATTGTGCTGACGAACAGCGTCAGGATCAGCATTACCATGTTTTCGGCATCAAGCCCGAGCGTCAACTGGTTGCCGGTGAAGATCGTATAAAGCGATATGACCGGGATCGACATGCCGATACTGGCAAGCGCCGAGCCGAGGACGAGATTGATACTGTGCTGGATCTTGTTCTGCATTGCTGCCTGAACCGAGGAAATGCCCTCGGGCAGCAGCACCAGCGTTGCAATGACGACGCCGACAAGGGCAGGGGGCAGGTTGGCGGCTGCGATGGCATCGTCAAGCGGATGCGAAAGGGCTTCTGCCAGCAGGATCACGGTCAGCAGCGCCAGCGGCAGAAGAATGGCCGAGCTGAGCGTTACCCTGCCGGTTGGCGTTTCGAGATCGCTATGCGCCAGCGGTTCCAGTTCGGTGTCGGGCTCATCGATGAAGTAGTTGCGGTGCCGCACCGTCTGGATAAACAGAAATACGCCGTAAAGAACCAGGCAGCACAGGCTGACGACCAGAAGCTGGGCCCAGGAATATTGCTTGTCCCTGCCGGAAACGGCGAAAACGGGCAGAACAAAGGCCAGGGTAGACAATGTGCCGAGCACGGCAAGCGCTGCTGAAGCGGCGTCGAGCTTGAAGCTCTGTTCGCGGTGGATCTTGGCGCCGAAGACAAGGCAGAGACCGACGATCCCGTTCAAAACGATCATCACGGCTGAAAATACCGTATCGCGCGCCACTTCATCCGTGCCTTCGAGACCGGAATTCATGATTGAGATGATCAATGCGACTTCGATCAGCGTTACACAGCCAGCCAGTACCAGCGAACCGTAGGGCTCGCCGATCTTGGCGCCGATGACGCCTGCATGCATGACGGAGGCAAAAATCGCGCCCCCGAGAAGCGCCACTGCTGGAATGATGAAGGCGAGTGAACGGTCATGCAAAATGCCAGAAATTTCGAGTGCACTCAGCCCCGCTGCCAGCACCGGTACTAGCCAACTCCAGGTTGGCATCGCTTTCGGGTTGATATGCATGCACGGCCCCCTTCATTGTCGCTCGCACCTTGCCGCCGATACATCAACCAGAGCGATTTGTCATCACGCGTGCTATCGATTTGCCGCTTGGCCATCCGGCCCGGACATGGAAGAGCCAAGTACGAAGGCGAGGTTCGCCGCTGCCGCAAAGGCGCTTTCGCGCGCATCGCCTTCAGCCAGCCGTGCATTCAGCAAATCAGTCTGTCCAGCCGCTGCCGCTGTGACAGTTCCCACACCATTGCGATAGGCTTCAAGCGTTGAATCATAGGTCTTGGCTGCCGCAGAGGACATTTTTACCGCTGCGTTGTGTGAGGCGATGGCGCTGGTGAGTGCGTTGGAGGCCATGACGATCTCACGCGCAGCCGTATCCTTCAGATGTTCGAAGTCACGGCTGGCTGCAGCTTCGCGGCTCTCGGCCTGCTTCATGTTTGCCTCGCGCATGCCGCCGTCATAAAGCGGTATCGAAATGCCGAGGAAAATATTCCCGTTGACGCCGCTGGCATTGGCGGTCGGCAGGCCGCCCACCGTGGCGTTGGCGCTGTAGGTCGCCAGCGAACCATAGACACCGATTTTCGGCATGAATGCCGCCTTGGTGGCATCAACACCGGATTGCGAGGCCTTGACCGCTGCATAACCGGCAAGAATATCGGGGCGCCGGGCAAGGGCGATGTCGATCATCGTGTTGACCGGGGTCGTGACTGTGGCGGGCAGCGGCTGGCCGCTGCTATCGGCGATCCTAAGTTTGGAGACCGGGGAAATGCCAATCGCGCCCAGCAGCGTCTGGTAGGCATCGCTTTCATCGCCGCGTGCCTTGACGACCCTGAATTCACCCTGTGCGACCAGCTGTTCGGCCTGGGCCAGATCCACCGAGGTGGCAAGTCCGTTCTTGCGCTTCTGCGTTACAGCATCAAGCAGCGTTCTGGCATTGGCCAGCGATTGCACGGCGACCCTGGTGTGGTTGCGGGTGGCATTATACTGATGCCATGCCCCGGTCACCTGGAAGATCAACTGCTGATGGGCCGCATTGAACTTGTAGTTTGCCGCCAGTGACAGTTGCTCGGCTGCGGAGACGACGGCGCTGCGGCCGCCGAAATCAAAGGCCAGCCATTGCAGGGCGATAAAGGGGGCGACGCCATCGATATTGGTCGAAAAATAGGAATCGGCGCCAATCGGGATCGGCAGCGGTGAGGTGTTGGTGCCCGTTCCGCCAATCGCATTGGCGGTGATAAAGGGCAGATAGGTTGCCTCAGCCATGCCGACGGCAAGGGCTGCCTGTCGCGCACTCTCCCAGGCCGCGCGCGTTGTCGGGTTGGAGCGCTGGGCAAGGTCGATCAGTTCCGGCAGGTTATAGGTCTTGCTTGTATCGATCTCCGGTGCCGGCAGGGCCAGATCACCGCTTTGCTGCGCGTCTGCCCGCAGGTTTGCATCCTGAGACGACGACCACGGATGGTTTGGGTCGGGCGGCGCCAGTTTCAGTGACTGCGCGGCGCAGCCACTGAGCATTGCCGCAACGGTTATGACGGCGATCACCGGCAAAATCCTGCCGCCTGCGTTTTTCTTGCCTGATGTCGCGCGCCTCAACTGCCGTCCCCCGAACCGTCTTTTCCGGTTAAAGCAGGTTCAGCCGGTGCGCGGGAGTCCCGATCGGCAAACTTGTCGGTGATAGCGTCAATTTCCGCTGTCATTTCGCCGGAAATCTCCGGCCTGAAAAACAGGCCGAGCGTCAGATGATTGAGCTTGTCAGTCACGAGCGTAACCGCCTGACGCTGGTTCTGCGTCGGTCGCACGGCGCGGGGCTCATATCCGGCCATGTCGAGCGCATTGCGCACATTGCCGAGATTGGTCTGGATCAGCGCAATCAGGCCGAGTGAGGCCCGGCGTTCGGCAAAGGGCAGATCGGCCAGGGTCTTCAACCGGGCGGTCACGGCCAGAATATTGTTTTTCACCGCGTAGGAGATACTGACCGGCCAGATCGTGGTGAAGATGATGTAGACGACGGCATTGCCGAGCAGGATGCCAAAAATCCGGTCGCTCGCCGCACTCAGATCCGTACCCGGCTTGAAGCCCTGGATCACGGTCAGCAGAAAGGCAAGGGCGATCTGCACGCCGCCATAGGAAATACGCTCACTGCCTGTCGAGATCCAGGCCGAGAATGCGACAACGAGGAAGATCACGATCGCCAGCCCGCCGATGGATTCCAGCTGGGGAATGATGAAGAGTATGGTCAAAAGCCCGATCAGTGCGCCGATCAGGCAGCCGGTGATGCGCAAGAGCAGCTTGTGAACTGTTTCGCCCGTGGTGCCAAGTGCTGCGACATAGCATGTGATCATGGCGGTGTGGATGCCCTGCCAGTCGATGGCGGTATAGATGAAATAACAGGTAAATGCTGCAAGTGTTGTCTTCAGCGCGAACTGCAGGTGGATTGGATTGCTAAAGGCATCGGCAGCGATGAAGGGGTCATCAAGCGGAGCACCCTTTTCCGGCGGTGTCGCGTCAAGGAGAGCGGCAAGTGCGGCCTCGACATCATCAAGCCCGTGATCTTCATCACCGGGAGTGGCGGATTGTGCTTTTGCGAGCGGCTTTTTGGCTTCGATCGCACCGGCCGCGTCGCGGCATTGGCCAGCAAGGGCGCTGCGGTGTTCGGCGCTGCCGGCGTTGTCGCGGGCCAGTGCGGCAAGCATCAGGCGATAGCTATGGGCCTGACAGGCTGTCAGAAAAGCGTTGTCCTTGCGGTTGAGCAGCCTGAACAGGCCGATCATCTGCAGGAGCTTGTCCTGTTCGGCCGTGCCTTTACCGATCAGCTCCACAAGTTTGTCACGGGCTTCCGGATCGGCAGCGGTGAGGAAATCGGCGGTTGTCCGCAGCCGTTCGGCAATCGCCTGACGCAGCAGTTTTTGCGGCGGAATGCCGAAGAACAGGTTGTAGAGCGCCAGTGTCGCCATTGGCACAAAGACCATGGCCCAGGCATAGAGCACGGCACGGGTGGCGATTTCACCGATCGGAATATAGCCGAGAAGCGTCATGACGAAGGCGATCACCAGCGCGACGATTCCGGCCTGTTCGCCAAGCTTGGTGGCGGAATCCATATAGAGGAAGATGAATGAGGAAATGATGATCGCGGCGATCTGCGCTGGCGGATGATCGATGGTCAGGTTGATCAGTCCGATCAGCAGGAAGACCACGAGGCTGACGGCGATGATCAGTCCGACGCCGGTAACGACGTTTTCCGCCGCATTGGGTTTGGCCATGAATATCACGAGATAGCAGCCGATCGCTGCTTCCGGGAAGTGATACAGCATGGCGATGGAAATGGAGATGGCGCAGATGATCCCGATCGAAACCGCCTGATAAAGCCGTCCCGGAAAAGGCTTCAGGTCGTCAATCAGCCGAAGCGTCTTGCGCCTGAAATCACTGGTCTCCACAATTGGTGCCATAATTCACGACGCTGGATGCCGATGCGCCGATGCGCATCAGGTGTTCGGGCGGATTGTCGAGGGCGATGCGAACCGGAAAGCGCTGGGCAATGCGCACCCAGTCGAGTTCCTTGGGAACATAGGGAAGGCTGCGCGGGATATTGATCGCGCCTTCCGAAGCCACACCCCAGCCAATGCCCTGGACATGTCCTTTCACCGGAACGGATTTGTCGGCCATGACATAGACAGTGGCGCAGGTGCCGACGCGGATATCGTTCAGCTCACCTTCGCGATAGAGCGCGGTCGCATACCATTTGTCGGTGTTGACCAGTGTGAAAACGCTCTGCCCGGTGACGATATATTGGCCGGCCGAGAAGATAAGCCCAACCACGCGGCCATTATGCGGCGCATAGACCCTGGTATTGGCGAGATTGCGTTTGGCGATATCGAGTGCTGCCTGCCGGCTCTGGATCAGCGCCAGCGATGCTTCGGGTGATGAGACCAGTGCATTGGCCGCTGTGCTTTGCTGCAGCGCCTGTTGCAGCGAGACTTCGGCATCAAGTTTCGCCGTGCGCGCATCCTGCACCTGCTGATCGGTGACATAGCCCTTGGGTTGCAGCGGCAGAAGGCGATCCAGCGTTTTCGTCGCCAGATCGAGATTGACTCGGGCGCGTTCGATCTGCTGTTCGGCTACCGCCGCATTGGCCTGTTCGGCGGCAATATTGCGCTGTTGCGTTTCATAGGCAGCCTCGGCCGCTTTCAGGTCCCCCTCCGCCTGTGTCACCTGCAGGCGATAGACCGTGTCATCAAGGGTCAGCAGCAATTGCCCCTTGGTGACGCGATCGTTTTCGGCAACGAAAATTTCCGAGACACGTCCCGGCACGGAGGCGGAGATATTGGTGATGTCGGCGGTCAGCGTTGCGTCCTGCGACAGGATATTGGAGCGCATGCGGGTCATGTGGCTATAGCCCAGCCAGATCGTGCCTGCGATAAGGGCGACGGGAACAAGCGCCAGTGCCTTGGCTTTGAGTGAGAGCATGACCGGCCTATCTTCCGAAAATCGACAGGGAGGCTGCAAGGCCAATGGCGATTGCCAGGCAGAAGTAGACGACAACGCGAAGCGGCAGGATTTCGTCAATGCCGGTTTTGATCAGCACGAGACGAATGATCACGGTTGCGATGATGCCGATCAGCGTTGATGCGATCCATGACGGGAAATAGGCGCCGTAAAGCGAAATCGCCGGACCATGGCTTGCGCGCGCGCAGCTATCCAACAGCGGCGCAATCAAGCAGATAATGGGAAGTCTGAAACGGATCACGCCTGAAAACTCTTGCAATAGCGCCTTTGACAAAGCGTCGCCCCCACCCTTGGGCAATCTGGTATCATTTGTCTTGAGGTTCGTCCGCGCTGTCAATATCAGCTCATTGAAAACCCAATGAAATGATCGCGTTCTGGTAGCGCTGGCCGTCACGTCGAGGACGTGATAGCCAGCGCTTCGAAATCTAGAAGCGGAAGCTGACGCCCATGACCGGACCTTGCATCTGCGTGTCAAAGACGTGACCGCCGCTGTCATAGTCGACCGACTGATATTTGTAACCGATGGACAGGGCCATGTTCTTCCTCATCTCGTATTGGAAGGCAGCAAGCGCCTGCCACGAGATTTTCGACCCAACGTCAAATCCGCCGACATCTGCCTGACCGACAACCTTCATCTTGTCGGTGAAACTGTATTGGGCAAGAAAGCCGACCGCCGGATCAACCCACCCGAAGGTACTCGAAGTGCTGTAATAGGCGTTATAGGACGGCGCATTGACGCTGAGATCGGTCCACACGCGATAGGCGCGGATACCGGCGAGCGCGTCGAACTTGAAATCAGGATCATTGGCAAGCCTGTAGGAGCCGAACAGTGCACCATTGAACAGCTTGTTGCCGACCTTGACATTGAGATTGTCAACGCGGCCCACATTCGGGATGTTGACCGGCCCCGTCGCATCCTCTTCGCTGATATTGGTGTACATCACATCGGCATAGACGCCGTAGCGGCCATTGGTGGCCCAGAAATTGACGAAACCGGCGATGTTCAGATTTGACAGAATGTCGGAAAAAGACTGGTCGATATGCACGGCGGGTGCGTTCTTGAACGGCGCCACATCACCTGACAGGCCAGTGCCCCACAAATAGGGTGTTACCACATAGGTCCAGCCGGAGGCCGGTGCCGGAGCGGGGGCAGCGACAGGGGCCGATGGTTCCGGCATATCTGCCGACAGGGCGGCAGACGTTCCGGCAAGGCTGATGCCGAAGGCGGTCAGCGTGGCGGCCAGGTGTCGGGAATGCAGGGGCAGGAAAATCATCGGAGAAGCCCTCACAAGGTGTTTTTGAAGAAGCGTCCGTCCTTCATGATGACGGACAGGTTATCGGGATTGCCGATCAGGGCGATATCCTCCAGTGGATTGCCGTTGATCAGCAGCATGTCGGCAAGTGCTCCGGCCTCGATGACGCCAAGGCGGCCGGGATAGGGATTGCGCAAACCGGAAAAAGCCATCAGCTCACCGCTGCGGCTCGTGGCCATGCGCAGGATATCGACATTGGAGAACCAGTCGGCGAGCTGGGCGAGCTGCCTGCCCTGATTGACGGTTCCTGCCGGATTGAACAGGATATCCGTGCCCCAGACGAATTTCTCGATACCGTATTTCTGCGCCCATTCAAAACAGCGCACGGTGCCTTCGGCGATCTGCTGCTGTTCCTTGCGCTGCTGGGCGGTGCCTTTCGGATTGGCGAACTCGCCGCCGAGAAAGGGCTGAATGCTCCACCAGGTGCCGGTATCGGCGATCATTTTCACCGTGTCCTCATCCGCAAGCTGACCGTGCTCGATACATTGCACGCCATTTTCGATCGAACGGCGAATGCCTTCGGCGGTATAGACATGGGTGCAGACATAGGTTCCCCAATCCGCCGTGGCCTGAACCGCGGCTTTGATTTCTTCCGGCGTATATTGCAGGCTCGGGATCGGGTCGTAGGAGGAGGAAACACCGCCGCCGGTCATGATCTTGATCTGGCTGGCACCCAGCATCAATTGCTCACGTACACGGTTAAGAACTTGTGGTACTCCATTGGCAATAGAGGAAATTCCGGCTTCTTCCGCATGGCTGAGATTGCTCTGGTCGGACGCCGGGATCTCATAGACCATGCGGAAATCGCCATGGCCGGATGTCTGCGAGATCATTGCCCCTGAGGGATAGATGCGTGGCCCGACGGCCTGTCCTGCATCAATTGCGCGCTTGAGCGGGAAGGACGGGCCGCCAACATCGCGGATCGTGGTAAAGCCGCGTAGAAGCGTGCGTTCTGATTCGTGGGCGGCAACGAGGTGAACATAGGGAATGGCTGCCGTCATCGCCGTCTGCATCGAAATGGCACAGAGCAGCGAGTGCCAGTGAGCATCGATCATGCCCGGCATCAATACGCGTCCGCCGCAATCGATCACGTCGACGTCACTCACGCTTTCATCAATGCCGGGCAGAGCCTTGATCACATTGCCGTCGACCAGAACATTTCTGCCCTCAATCAGCGTGGCGGATACGCCATCAAACACGCGGACATTGGTGAACAGGACCGGTCGCGAATCGGTCTGAGCAAGGGCAGGAAAGGCCGAGAGCGCATTGGCCGCGATGACGCCGGCGACGCCTTTCAGCAGCGAGCGGCGGCTGAAACCGGCAGTGAGACGTGCATTGAGGCGCGCAAATTCCGGTGTATGACAGGGACAGCCCGCTCCGTGGACAAGGTGCTGGTATTTGTTTCCTGCGCGCATTTCTTCTCCCGGAATTCGTGTTCGGTATCGCCAAGCCCCGGAGCAGGCCCGGCGTTCATCGGTTCCCGACATTTCGTTATGCCAACGTGACTTTACACGCTCATCGAGTTTCCTGAAATAATAGCAAGTATAGCGTTACGCTTTTTGCTGGGCTGTGACATAGATTCCCTAATTGTCGAGAGCCGCGCCCGCCATGTTGAAAGGGGCCGAGAGCGTATTGCCGACTGCGTCGAAAATCAGCGCACCGGTCTGCCTGAACTGGCTGTCCATGTCGTTTTCGTCCTCCAGTTCGGCATAGAGCGACGCAAGGTCGGCATAGCGGCTGTGGTTCAGCGGATCGCGCGACTGAACCGATGAAATGTCGAGCAGCAGCACGTTTTCTTCCTTGGCCTTGGCCACGACATCGGGATCGGTGATATCCAGCTGCCCAGCGCGCTGACGGTTGCCCTGAATGAAGCGAGAGGCCTGGAGCGCGTGGTCATCGCCCGAAACGAGCACCAGCAGCGGCGGATCGAGCGGGCCGATGACGTCGAGCTGGGCGTTGAAAACATCTTCATCGATATCGGGTGACGCCAGAATCACATTCAGCTTCTTCATGCTCTTGTGATTGCCCTCGAGCGCCATTTGCCGCAGTGCTTCCATGGAAAGCCAGCCGCCCATGCTGTGGCCGAACAGCATGACAGAGCGAACCGCAGACAGGCCTGTCAACTGGTCCAGCACATCGGTCAGGCCATCACGCGAGAACGTGGCGGAGTCCTTGTCTGTCGCATAGTCAAGCAGCCGCGCCTGCGAGGGCCATGAAAAGAAGACCGGAACCCCGGAAATGTCCGAATCGGTGGAGACTTGCGCCAGACGGAACAGTCCCTCCTGAAAGCTCACATTGAAACCATGCACGAACAGGGCGACCTTGCCATTGCTGTTTTTGCTGCGGGCCTGAGCATTGATCCGGCTGTCAAAGGTGTTCTTCGACAGGATCGTATGACTGATGACGGTGAAAACCTTGTCGGGATCCGGTTTGGCGGAATGCGGCCATTCGATTTCGCCATCGGTGTGGCCCGGCGGGATCGAAATGACGAATTCTGCATAGCTCAGCTGGTCTGCGCGCTCGGCGGTGAACCCGTCAATTGCCGAAACGGCCTGCTCGCGGGACGTCGCAACATAGACGGTAACGGTGCGCTTGCTCGATGCGGCCTGCGGGTTCGGGTAAAGAATGTTCGAACCGGGACGCGGTGCGCAGGCAGCGATCAGCAAAAGCGCTGCGACGAGCAGCGAAAATCGGAAAAGCACAGCAAAACGCACGACCTGGCACGATGCTTTGAACGGGGATTGGGCGGTGGCGCGGACCATGTCTATCATCGACTGAAATCGCAAGCGTTTATCATGGGGTATTCAGGTGCCGCTATGAAGCTGACCACCAGATATTTAGTAAAAGCGCTCCCGGCAGAAAGCAAGCCGATCAATGGCTTTAGGAAGTAATAACTTACCAGAACGGGAGAAACCGCCTGGCGGGTTCGAAAAAAATATCCTTGTGAAACAATCCCGTAAGTTGTCTTGACCCCGTTACAACCGGATGGCTACACTCCGAAAAGTTGAGATGGCTAAAGCGGAGAATGCAATGGCTGATGATCGCGTGAACGAGGCTCTGTTCGACCCGAATGACGAAACATATGGCGCGGCAGATTTGTCCGCCATCCTGCCAAAGTCGAAATTTCCGGCCAGCGAGCGCGCGCCGCGCCTTGCCTATGCGGCCATTCATGACGAGCTTTTGCTTGATGGCAATGCGCGGCAGAACCTCGCCACCTTCTGCCAGACCTGGGAAGAGCCGGAAGTCCATCAGTTGATGGATGACTGTATCGACAAGAATATGGTCGACAAGGACGAATATCCGCAGACGGCCGAGATCGAGGCGCGCTGTGTGCGCATGCTCGCTGATCTCTGGAACGCGCCCGAGGGACCGGCGACGGGTACCTCGACCACCGGTTCAAGCGAGGCGGCCATGCTGGGCGGTCTGGCGATGAAGCGGCGCTGGGAGGCAAAGCGCAAGGCTGCGGGCAAGCCGACTGACAGACCCAACCTGATCACCGGCCCGGTGCAGATCTGCTGGCACAAGTTTACCCGCTACTGGGATATCGAACATCGCGAAATTCCGATGGAAGACGGCCGTCTGCTGATGTCGCCGGAAGAAGTGCTGAAATTATGCGATGAAAATACGATCGGCGTTGTTCCGACGCTCGGCGTCACATTCACCGGCGAGTATGAGCCCGTCAAGGCTGTTTCGGATGCGTTGGACGACCTTGAAGCGCGCACCGGTCTTGATATTCCGATCCATGTTGACGGTGCCAGCGGCGGCTTTCTGGCGCCATTCTGCGCGCCGGATCTGCCATGGGATTTCCGTTTGCCACGGGTGAAATCGATCAATGCCTCTGGCCATAAGTTCGGCCTTTCGCCGCTCGGTGTTGGCTGGGTGCTGTGGCGCGAGGAGCAGGACCTGCCCGAGCAGATGGTGTTCTGGGTCAATTATCTCGGCGGCAATATGCGCGATATCGCCCTCAATTTCTCCCGTCCGGGCGGGCAGGTGGTCTGCCAGTATTACAACTTCCTGCGCCTCGGCCGTGAAGGCTATCGCAAGGTTCATTCGGCCTGCTATCGCAGCGCCGCCTATCTGGCGGCGGAGCTGGAAAAGACCGGGCTGGTCGATATCGTCTTCGATGGCGATCCGGCCAAGGGGATTCCGGCGGTCTCGTGGAAGCTGAAGGAAGGCCTTGCGACCAACTATACGCTGTTCGATCTTGCTGACCGGTTGCGTTCCCGCGGCTGGCAGGTGCCGGCCTATACGCTTCCCGCCAATTGCCAGGATCAGGCGATCCAGCGCATTCTCGTCAGAAACGGCGTCAGCATCGATCTCTGCGCATTACTGGTGGAGGACATGAAAGCGGCGATTGAATATTTCCGCGCCCATCCGATCAGCAAGCCGCTGACCGAAGAAGAGGCTTCCGGCTTCCATCACTGATGGTGACGGTATTGTCAGCAAAAGGGGAGCCGCCGGGCTCCCTTCAGATTGCTGGCAAGCCTTGCCCGTTTTTTTGACGTCATGCCTGTGCTTGGTTCACAGGCATCCAGCCGACGGGCGTCCACGCGGCGAACGAACGTCTTTATTCAATGAATTATTTATCTGGATCCCCGTGACAAGCACGGGGATGACGACGGAGAGAGGGGCTGTTCCACCTCAAGCATGCAATCTGAATGGCTTTGTCAACAGTCTGCGGGGAGCCGCCGGGCTCCCCTTTTTCGGTCTGGCATGTCAATGTTCGCCCGAGTGCATCCACCGTTTCCGGATGCGCCCTAATGCGCCAGCATGACGTCCGTGGCGCTGCCTTCAGTCTGGCTGAAACGCTCAAGCGGGACGATGCGCGGCGCCCCTGCTTCCGCTAGCTTGTCGAGGTCAAGGCTCACATAGCCAAGGCTGCTATAGGGCTTCACGAAGATCTTCTTGCGCTCAAGATCAGTCAGTGATGTCCACGACGTATATTCGGTAATGGTGTCGGTTTTTTTCTCGTCAGCCTTGCCCATGATCTGGGCCGCTGAAGAGGTCAGCGCGCTCGCCTTG
This sequence comes from Martelella alba, assembly GCF_006516955.1. GTDB lineage: Bacteria > Pseudomonadota > Alphaproteobacteria > Rhizobiales > Rhizobiaceae > Martelella > Martelella alba. Next base: position 432,084 of record NZ_VHLG01000001.1, on the reverse strand, counting down.
GCGCTTGCATAGCGTGATGCACCGCGCGGGCGGTCGAACTTGTTCATCACATGTGACAATTCAAGGATTGCAGCATCCGGTCCGTCTGCCTTTTCGGTGAAATTCGCGTAATAGGCGGCGCGGACAAAACGGCCGACGGCGGTGTCGGAAGCAGGCAGGCCGGCCGTTGCAATACCCGAATCGGGCTGAACGAATTCATGGCCGAGGATTGTTGCGCTGGTCTGGTCGATATTGCTGAAAAACGTATAGTTGTTGAGATTGGTCAGGTGCCAGTCAAACCGCGGACTGTTGGTCATCACGCCGATCGGATTGTCGAAGATGTGGCGTTCACCGTCGAAAAATTCGATGACGATCGAGGCGCCGCTGCGGTCATGGACGGTGTAGTGGAAGGGCGGAATGGTTCCGCCAAGCGCTGCCATCGGCTCGATTAGCACCGGCTGGGCCTCAAGAGCTGCCTTTACCTCGGCAACCGTTGCGAATTGACCAAGGATCCAGGCACCGAGATCGATCGCCGAAAGCACTGCCGTCTCGGGGGGGAGCGTATCGTCAGGGCCGTGGGTGTCGGCAAAGGCGAGAAGGCTGAAATCAAGCCCGGCCTCGTTCATGGCCTCAACGATCTTGAGATCCTTCACCGAGCCATTGGGAACGGCAAAGCCGAGAATGGCATACTGGCTTTCGAAGGTGATTTCGGCATGTGTGCCAACTTTGGACGAAAAGGGCGTTCCCCTGGGCAGGAATGTCGCGAGATAGGGCAGTTCAACCGGGAGTTCCATTGTTCTTCCGGCGTAAACGGATCCGGACAGATCGCAGTAGAGAAGGGATGTGCACATAGTCGACCTCGGTATTGTCTTTCGCGGTGAGAGCGGTTCAGGCTCGCCTTGTATCGAAGGGTATCAGCCAGTTAAAATCAATCTGTAAGTGTGTCGCAACGAAATGTTTTCCCGACCTCTTTCATCGCGCGGCATTGCGTGCCTCGCGCATGCTGAGTGCCGCGCCGACAAAGAAGCAGAAGGCACCGAACCAGAGATTGGCGTTGGATAGGGCCATGATCCACGGCGCTTCCGGCCTCGCAGGAATATAGGCGAGCGTTGATGCGATCATGAAAGTGATGCAGCCGAGAAGGTTGATCGCTGCAATCCACCAGGACAGATCACGTTTCGGCAGCGACATGTGGGCGTGGCCGACTTCGATATAGGCAAGATAGCCTGAAACGAGGAACAGGACTGAACCGATCATGCCGGGCAGCCAGATGACAAGGTCCTGAATGCCCCAATGTGATGGTGCAATAATCGTATCGAATGTATTGAAATTAAAAGCGATAGTTCCGATGAACTGGGTGGAGGCACTGAGCCAGCCGGGGCTCTTGATATCCCGGCCGAACAAGGCGGGCGGCACCTTGCCGGAGGTGTGTTTCTCATCTGCATTGGCGGCCTGGAACAGTTGCAGATAGGCTGCTGTGGTGAAAGGGATCGAACCGGCGAAGAAGGTTGCATTGGTTGTCCAGGCGGGCAGGCCGGCGACAATCGCCGGAAACAGAGCCATGGCACTGCCGGTCATGAACAGCGTTGCGCCAATGACGAAGACAAGGCCCGTCAGCCAGTTGTAGAATGCCCGCTGCCAGATCGGGGCATGGACATGTTCAAGCCCACGCCGCTGGCGGAACAGGCCCTTTCTGTGGTCGCGGGCGCGCCAGTCAAAATGCCGTCCGCCGTGTTGGTACAGGCGGAGCGTGATGAAAGGCCAGGGGCCGGTTTCAACGCTGCGGTGAGGGCTTTCCCGACCGTTTCTGTCTGCCATTCCCAAAGCCTGTTTTTACCATAGAACCTAAAAATCAGGCGGGATGTCTGTGCTTGATCGTGAACCAGATATCGCTCGCCTCCATTGGTCATAGCCCACGGTATTGTAAAATTGCAAGTTGCAATCGGGCAGCGGAGATCGCTGCCCGATGATTTGGTTTCATTCGCCCGAAAGGGCTGCGACGGGGTCCAGTCTGGAGGCATTGCGTGCCGGCAGATAGCCGAAGGCAATGCCGATCATGCTTGAACAGACGACAGCGGCCACGATGGATGTTGCTGAATAGACCAGCGAGAAGGAGGAGACGAACAGCGAGAACACAAAGCCGATCGCCAGCGCGCCGCCAATACCCAGCAAACCGCCAACAAGGCAGACAATGACGGCCTCGATCAGGAACTGGCGCAGGATATCGCTCTGGCGCGCGCCGACTGCCATGCGTACGCCGATCTCCGAGACGCGTTCGGAGACAGAGACGAGCATGATATTCATCACGCCGATGCCGCCGACCACCAGAGAGATCACCGCGATCATGGTCACCAGCAGGGTCAGCGTCTGCGTGGTCGAGGTGATGGTCTGGCGAATGTCGTCGGTGTTGAGGATGTAGAAGTCTTCCGTGCCGTGGCGCTGGGTCAGGAAGTGGGTGACGGAGGTCTGGGCGTCATCCATGCTATAGGCGTCATTGACTTGCAGGATGATGCTGCGCAGCGAGGTGTCGCCGAGGAAACGGGCCTGAACGGCGGTATAGGGGAGGTAAAGCTGCAGATTGCCGCTGGAGCCGAAACCCGATTGCTGCGCCTTGACCACCCCGACAATGCGCAACGGCACGTCCCCGGCAAAAATTACCTTGCCGACCGGGCTTGTTTCAGGAAAGAGCGCATCCTTGGTGTTTGCGTCGATCACGACGTCCTGCGCCATGCTTTTGACGCTCGTTGCATCAAACAGGCGGCCTTCGCTCAGCTCCAGTCCCTTGGCGGCAAAATATTGCGCGCCGACGCCGCTGACCAGCGCATTGGATTCGGTCGAGCCATAGCGCACGGTCTTCGAGGTGGAGACGGTTGGCGTCACAGCTGCGGCATAGGGTTGGCCCGACAGCGCATCCGCATCGGCCACCGTCAGCGTTGTGATCTTGCCAGCGCGCACATCGCCGAATCCCTTGCCGGCGAAAATCTCCAGCGTATTGGTGCCAAGGCTGGAAATATTGGCAAGTACCTGCTGCTGCGAGCCCTGGCCAAGCGCGACGACGCTGACCACAGAGGCAATGCCGATAATGATGCCGAGCATGGTGAGAAAGCTTCTGAGCTTGTGCGCCCACATGGCCAGAAGCGCCATGTTGAAGGCTTCGCTGAAGGCATTGAGAAAGCCCGTTGCCGAGCGTTTTGCCGTGTCGCGGCTGAGCCTCGCCCCCGGCGTCATCGTTTCCGGGCGCGTCAACCGGTCGGAAATGATCTCACCATCGGCGATTTCGATGATGCGCTCGGCGCGGCTTGCCACATGGGCATCATGGGTGACGATGATCACCGTGTGGCCTTCCGCATGCAGTTCGTCGAGGATCGCCAGAACCTCGTCGCCGCTGCGGCTGTCCAGCGCGCCCGTCGGTTCGTCGGCGAGGATGATTTCTGCGCCATTCATCAACGCGCGGGCAATCGAGACGCGCTGCTGCTGGCCGCCGGATAGCTGGCCGGGACGGTGGTCTGCGCGTTCAGCCATGCCGAGCCGGGCCAGAAGCGCATTGGCCCGCTCATGCCGTCGCGCCGGGCTGATACCGGCATAGATTGCGGGAATTTCGACATTTCCTGTGGCCGAAAGCTCGGGCAGCAGGTGATAGCGCTGGAAGATGAAGCCGAAATGTTCGCGGCGGAGTGCGGCCAGTTCATCGCCGTCAAGGCGTGCCGTTTCGCGTCCGCCAATGGCGTATCGGCCCGCAGTCGGTTTGTCGAGGCAGCCGAGAATATTCATCAACGTCGATTTGCCTGAGCCCGAGGCGCCGATTATGGCGACCATTTCGCCAGCACGGATTTCAAGATCGATACCCTTGAGCGCTTCGATCTCCTCGTCACCCGAGGCATAGGCGCGACGGATGCCGGCGAGGCTGATCAGTGGATCGCTCATGGCTCAAAACCTCATCGGCGGACCTGGCGGGCGCCCGGAATTCGATGCTGATTTGTCGGTTGCGAAGATCTGCCCGGTGACGATCCTGTCGCCCTCGCTGAGGCCTGACAGCACTTCCGCCGTTACCTTGTTGTTGAGGCCGATGCTGATCTTTTGCGGCCTGATCGTTCCGTCGGGCTGCATAACCCGCACGCGATATTGACCGTCTGGCCCGGCATTGCCGAGCGCTGCAGACGGGATGGTCAGCACATTGGCGGCTGAGCCCAGCACGATATGGACCTCGGCAGTCATATAGGTTCTGAGTTTGCCGTCAGGATTCGGGACGGTGAAGACGCCGTTGTAATAGATCGCCGAGGAGGATGAGCTGGAGGACGAGGAGGATGATGAGGACGAGCTCGAGGTCGAGAAACTGGAATCACTCTTGATCGATTCCGGCGCAGGCTCGATCGAGTCCAGCGTCGCCTTATAGGGGGTGTCTGGGTCCCCAAGCACGGTGAAATAGACCGGCATGCCGGCCTTCACCTTGGTGATGTCCGCTTCGGAAATCTCGGTATAGACGGTCATCTGGTCGAGCTGTCCGAGCACGACAATAGTCGGCGCGGACTGGCTGGCATTCACCGTCTGGCCTTCCTGGCTGACAATGGCAAGTACGGTTCCGGCAATCGGTGCGGTGATCTTGGTGTAGCCCAGATTGGCCCTGGCGGTATCGACGGCAACCTGTGCCTCGGTGATCGAGGCCTTGAGCGCCTCAATCTGCGCTTCGGTCACGCCAACATCGGCCATCGCGCTTTCAAAATCCGCCTTGGTGCCGGATTCGCGATTGAACAATTCCTTGTAGCGGGCAAGGGATTGCTGGTTGAGGGTCAGCGTTGCCTGCTTTTCCGCAAGCTGCGCCTTGACGTTGGCAAGCGATGCCTCGGCGGTCCTGAGGCTGTTCTGCTGGGTCGTGTCGTCAATTTCGGCAATCAGATCACCTTCCTTGACGGTGTCGCCAAGCTTGACATTGACATTGGTGATACGGCCGGAGACCTGGGCGCCGACGGCGACAAGTCGTACCGGCTTGAGTTCACCGGTCGCCAGTACCGTCTCCTCGATATCGCCGCGACTGACCGCAACGGTGGCAAGCGGGGCAGGCGGCGGCTTCAGGACAAATTTCCACAACCCGTAACCGCCGCCGCCGACGATCACAACGGCGGTTGCCAATATGGCAAGGCGTTTGATTTTCATTTCTATTCGTCTTCCAGAATGTTCTCGCTACAAGAGCTTGGAAGCGAAAAATGCCGCGTGGCCGGAACGGGCGATTCCGCTGGTTCCAATTTTACGTGCCCGAAAGCGTCACGGCAATACAAGCAGGTCGTGAAATATCTGTAATATTGCCGCGTTGCGCGACGTCTAAACCGGATCAGACCTGAAGTGCATCACGCAGGGTGAGGCCATCGCGAGGACGCAGGTCGAGGTCGCCTTCCATCAGATCGATATGGCGCAGCATGGTGGCGCTGGCGCTCTCCGGATCGCCGGCCTCGATGGCGGCAAGGATTTCCTCATGCTCGCTATGCCCGCAGCTTGAGACGCCGGAGCGGCCATAAAGCGCAATGACAAGCGATGATCGCGCAACCAGTTCGCTCATGAATTTTTCGAGCACGGCATTACCGGCAAATTCCGCCAGAAGGAGATGAAAATCACCCGATGCCTTGATCTCCGAACGTTTTGCCTCGCCGCCGCGCCGGGCCTTGTGGTGGTCTTCCTCGGCCAGTTGCTGCCGGAAGCGCTCAATCTCTGCCGGGCCGATCCGCTCGATCGCCGTTGCAACGATACCTGGTTCGATCAGACGGCGGGCGGCGAAGACCTGACGCGCCTCTTCCGGGGAAGGATTGGATACAATCGCCCCCTTGTTTCGTTCGCTCTGTACCAGGCCCTCAAAGGCAAGCATCTGCAATGCATAACGTGCGACAGTGCGGCTGACGTTGAAGAGCGTGCCGACTTCTGCTTCCGGTAGGCGTGTTCCCGGTGCCAAGCGACGGTCGACAATAGCGTCGCGCAGGGCGTCGCGGATCGCATGCGCGCGATCTTCCTGCGATGAGTCGATCGAGAGCCGGAGCCCTTCATCCATGGTGCTATCGTGTTTCATACTGCCTTGTACCCTTTTTCGCGCCGATTTGAAAATAGCGCGTTTCGGAAAAGGTGAAGCTATTATGCTCACAATTGTGCATCTTGATTGTATTCAATGTCTGTTTTTTGTGCATGCATGTGAATTGATCAGATGAGTGCGATTTAGCCGTTCAAAATTCAGCTTTGCTTACAATGACATACACAACTTTCGCGAAAGTGGCACGCGGAATGCATGGAGAAAGCCAGAAAGAATGAGGGGCCTCCATGTCAAAAGCTGCAGCGATCGAGATCGTTTCTGTATCCAAAATCTATGGGCAGGCTGTTGCTGTCGATTCCATTGACCTGAAAATTCCTGCCGGCACCTATTGCTGCCTGCTCGGACCGTCCGGTTGCGGTAAGACGTCAACGCTGCGTATGATCGCAGGGCATGAAACCGTTTCGCGCGGTGACATCGTCATGGGCGACAAGAATGTGACGGAACTGCCGCCGGCGCGGCGCGGCACGGCGATGATGTTCCAGTCCTATGCGCTGTTTCCCCATCTCGATCTGGTCGAGAATGTTGCCTTCAGCATGAAGATGAAGGGGGTCGGCAAGGCGGAGCGGCGGGCCAAGGCATTTGATATGCTCAAGCTCATGCAGTTGGAACCCTACGCCGAACGGCGCCCGGCGCAATTGTCGGGTGGCCAGCAGCAGCGCGTGGCGCTGGCGCGTGCGCTTATCACCGATCCGGAAGCCCTGCTGCTTGACGAGCCGCTGTCGGCGCTCGACCCCTTCTTGAAGGTGCAGATGCGCGCGGAACTGAAAAAGCTGCAAACCTCGCTCGGCATCACCTTTGTTCACGTGACCCACAGTCAGGAGGAGGCGATGGCGCTCGCCGATCTGATCGTGGTGATGAACGACGGCAAGATCGAGCAGGCGGCCACACCGCGTGAGGTTTTCGAAAAGCCGGCGACGGCCTTCGTTGCCCGTTTCATGGGCGACCATAATGTCATTTCGGGGCGTGTTTCGGAGACAACGGGCTCCGGTGTCACGCTTGATGTCCCCGGCGGCGGCCAGTTTGCCGCTGTCGGGCGCTCGAAAGAGGTCGGGGTGCATGCCGATATTGCTGTGCGCAACGATCACATCCGGCTGGGGCAGACTGCCGTTCCCGGCCTCGGTTTCACCGGTGTCGTCTCGACGGTCGAATATCTCGGCTCGACGGTGAAGCTGATCATGAACGGGGCGGGCGTCGAGGACTTCGTCGTCATTCTGTCCGACAGCCGTTTCTTTGAAAATCCGGTTCGCGTGGGGGAGGCGGTCCCTGTCTACTGGAACGCCTATGACGCGATCATTTTGGCATAAAAATAAATAGATATTTCAACAGGATATCTCTGGAAGGAGAGCAGACAAGATGACTGACAGCGACAAGAAGAAGGGCAAGGGCCTGACGCGGCGCACGCTTTTGAAGACGGGGGCTGCCGCCACGGGTGCGGCCGTCGGTTCCGGTCTTATCACCGGTTTCCCGACGATCTGGGCGCAAAACCCGATCACGCTGCGCCAGTTCGGCACCGGCGTTTCCAACATCAACGCCGTTGCCGAGAAGTGCAAGGCCGATCTCGGCATCACGCTGGAAATGACGGCAATGGATTCTGATGCCGCCGCCCAGCGCGCCGCCACCCAGCCGAACTCCTACGATATCGCCGATATCGAATACTGGATCCTGAAGAAGATCTGGGCGACCGGCGTCATCCAGCCGATGGATGTCTCCAAGCTCACCTATTATGGTGATATCGTTCCGCTGTTCAAAACCGGCAAGCTGACGCCTGACAGTGTCATCGCCCAGGGGACCGCACCGCACACTGTCGGCTTTGTTGAAAAGCCCGGTGACAAGACCTTCGCACCGTCAGAGACCGGCTGGATGACGATGGTTCCGACCATCTATAACGCCGATACCCTGGGCATCCGCCCCGATCTCGTTGGCCGCGACATCACCTCCTGGGCCGATATTCTTGACCCGGCCTTCAAGGGCAAGACCTCGATCCTGAATATTCCGTCGATTGGCATCATGGATGCCGCCATGATCATGGAAGCCGACGGCAAGATCAAATATGGCGACAAGGGCAACATGACCAAGGAAGAGATCGACAAGACGATCGAATTCCTGATCGCCACCAAGAAGCAAGGCCAGTTCCGCGCCTTCTGGAAGACCTTCGATGAAAGCGTCAACCTGATGGCGTCCGGCGAAGTCGTGATCCAGTCCATGTGGTCGCCAGCGGTTGCCGCCGTTCGCTCCAAGGGTATTGCCTGCAAGTATCAGCCGCTGAAGGAAGGCTATCGCGCATGGGGCGGCGGTCTCGGCCTTGCCTCGCATCTTGAAGGTGCGCAGCTTGATGCAGCCTATGAATATATCAATTGGTACCTCTCCGGCTGGGTCGGCGCCTATCTGAACCGTCAGGGCTATTATTCGGCCTGCATGGATACGGCGAAGAAATTCATGTCCGACAATGAATGGGGCTACTGGATCGAGGGCAAGCCCGCGACCGAAGACATCCTCTCACCGGAAGGTCAGGTGATGGAAAAGGCCGGCGCCGTGCGCGATGGCGGCTCCTTCGACGAGCGTATGGGCCATGTTGCCTGCTGGAACTCGGTCATGGACGAGGACCGTTACATGGTTCGCCGCTGGAACGAGTTCATCGCGTCCTAAAACGGCATGCGGAGGCCGGTCTGTTCCTGCCGGCCTTCGCAAATTGGACATCTCGAAAGAGATGTCCTTTTCAAAACCGTTTGGTTTTGAAAAGGACATGGCCAGCGAGGGATGGAAACGACATGACGACACCGGCAGCTTCCGGCATTCCGGCAGCAGATCCAAAGCGGTCCGGACGCAAACTCACCGGCCGGGCGATTTCCTATCTTCAGGCGCTGCCTCTGGCGGTGATATTGGGGATATTTCTGGTGTTTCCGCTGTTGATGATCCTGATCGTCAGCTTCTGGGATTATGATTTCGCATTGATGTATCCGGGTTTTTACACCTTCAACTATGCAGAGACGCTTGGCTCATGGGTAACCTGGAAAACCTATCTCAACACGTTGAAATATGCGGTGATCGTCTGGGGGCTGACGCTTGTCATCGGCTTCTGGGTTGCCTACTTCCTGGCTTTCCACATCAAGACCGCGGCCATGCAGACGGTGCTCTTCCTGGTTTGCACCGTGCCCTTCCTGACCTCCAACATCATCCGCATGATTTCATGGATTCCGGTTCTAGGACGTCACGGTCTGGTCAATACGGCGCTGGTGAATCTGGGCATTGTCGATCAGCCGGTCGAATGGCTGCTCTATTCCGATTTTGCCGTCATTCTCGCCATGGTGCATCTCTACACGCTGTTCATGGTGACGCCGATCTTCAATTCGCTGATCCGCATTGATCGTGCGCTGATTGAAGCGGCGCGGGATGCCGGCGCGTCCAGCATGCAGATTCTCACCAATGTCATTCTGCCGCTGGCCAAGCCCGGTATGGCGATCGGTTCGATCTTCGTTGTCACGCTGGTCATGGCGGATTTCATCACCGTGCTCGTCATGTCGGGCGGGCAGAGCGCTTCGGTGGCGCTGATGATGAAGAACCAGATGTCGCTGCTGCAATATCCCGGCGCTGCCGCCAATGCGGTGCTGCTGCTGATCGTCGTTCTCATGATGGTGGCGGGGATCCTGCGCATCGTCGATATCCGCAAGGAGCTCTAGGCCATGCATGAAAAACGCGGACGCGAATTCTATATTCTGGCAGCCTTTTTCACGGTCTTCGTGCTGTTCCTTTACGGGCCGCTTTCGGCGATCCTGATCCTCTCCTTTCAGGGGCCGAATGGTGGTCTGACATTCCCGCTCAACGGGGTGTCGCTGCACTGGTTTGCCAATCTGTTCGAAACCCAGGCGGTTGGAGATTTTGGCGGCAGTTTCCGGCGTTCGCTGATGCTGGGCCTGATGGTGATGATCGTGACAGTGGTCGTCTCTTTGATGGCGGGGCTGGCCTTCCGGCGCAAATTTGTCGGCGCGACAGTGCTGTTCTATGTGGCGATTGCCAGTCTTGTTGTACCATCAATCATCATTTCGCTCGGCATTGGCGTGATGTTCCAGCAGGTCGGCATTGCGCCGGCCTGGTACACCTCTGCCTTCGGAGCGCAGCTGACCTGGGCACTGCCCTTCGGCGTGCTGATCATGTTCGCTGTGTTCAACCGCTTTTCGCCGTCGTATGAAGAGGCAGCACGCGATCTCGGTGCTACGTCCTGGCAGACTTTCCGCTATGTGCTTCTGCCGATGATCGCGCCAAGTCTCATCGGTGTGGCGCTGTTCGGCTTCACCCTTTCCTATGATGAATTCGCGCGTACGCTGCTGACGGCAGGCACCTATAATACGCTGCCGCTGGAAATCATGGCGATGACCACCAATGTCACGACGCCGGTGCTCTATGCGCTGGGAACCGTCACAACGGTCTTTTCCTTCATCGTTATCGGCCTGGCGCTGACGTTGATCCGCACGCTGAACCGCGGCCGTGCCAAGGGGTGAAGCCATGCAGATCCTCGTCGTCAATCCCAATACGACTGTCAGCATGACCGAGACGATCGCCATGGCGGCACGGCGTGCTGCGCATGGCGAGACAGAAATTGCGGCCGTTACCTCATCCATGGGGCCGGCTTCGATCGAAGGCTATTATGATGAAGCGATTGCCGTCCCGGGCCTTTTGATGGAGGTTGCACGGGGTGAGCGGCAGGGTGCGCAAGCGGCCATCATCGCCTGTTTTGATGATACCGGGCTCGATGCGGCGCGCGCCATGGCGGGCATTCCGGTCATCGGGATCTGCGAGGCCGGTGTGAAAATGGCCAGCTATATCGCCCGGCGTTTCACCATCGTCACGACGATGGAGCGCTCACGCGTGCCGATTGAAGAGCTTGTCAGGCGCTATGGCGTATCAGAGAGCGCGCGGGTGCGGGCTGCCGATATTTCCGTGCTCTCGCTTGAGGATCCGCATTCCAACGCGCGCGATCGCCTGCGCAGCGAAATTTCGGCTGCCATGCGGGAAGATCGTGCCGAGGCGATCGTGCTCGGCTGTGCCGGCATGGCCGATCTGGCGGCGGATCTGACGGGGGAATTCGGCCTTCCGGTTATTGATGGTGTTTCGGCCGCCGTGAAGCAGGCTGAGGCACTGATTGGATTAGGGCTTTCCACGGCCAAGCGTGGGCCCTATGCTTTGCCGGTCGCAAAGAAGTATACCGGCATGCTGCAGGACTTCGCGCCGCAGCTTCTCGACAGGATCTGAGATCTCAAATGAACGACATTCGTGTTCTCGACCTTGACGAAATTCGCCAACTTGTGGGCTGGGCAGGCGAGGAGGGGTGGAATCCGGGTCACGGTGACGCCGTGCCGTTTCAGGTGGCCGATCCCGACGGCTTTTTCGGCCTCTTTGTCGATGGCCGGATGGTGTCGGCTATTTCGGCTGTTGCCTATGATGATGCGTTTGGTTTCATCGGTCTTTATATCACCCGGCCCGATATGCGCGGCAAAGGCTATGGCGCCAAGGTCTGGGATCACGGCATGGCCTATCTCGGAAATCGCACGATCGGCCTTGATGGTGTGCCGGAGCAGCAGGAAAATTACGGTCGCATGGGCTTTGTCACCGATTACGGGACAGCGCGCTGGAGTGGTATGGTGAAGCCCGGCTGTCTTGCCGAGGCATCCGCCTCTCGATCGTTTGAAACTGATGATTTCGATGCAGTTGTTCAGCTGGATAGAGACTGCTTTATGGCGTCGCGTCGCGATTTCTTGCGGGCCTGGCTGGCGCAGGCTCAGTCGGCAAGGGTCGTGGTCACAGATGGGCGGCTCGTCGGTTTTGGTACAGCGCGCAGATGTATCGATGGCTACAAGGTCGGACCACTTTTTGCCCGCTCTCCGGACATTGCCTGCAGTCTCTTGGGCGGCATTGCTGATGATCTGGCCGGTTCCCGCATTGACATTGACTGCCCGCTTTCTCAGACACGCTTTATTGCAGCGCTGGAAACCGCAGGTCTTTCGCGTGGTTTTGAAACAGCGCGAATGTTTCGTGGTGCGGTACCGGTCATTGATGGCGGTTGTGTTTTTGGCGTAACGAGCCTCGAACTCGGCTGAAAAGTCATCCCTGATCAAATGTGACTGAAGATAAGAAACCAGACCGGCAGGCCCGGTCTGATTCCTCAGTGTGTCTTTACCTGCGTTTCCTCAATGAGAATCGTATTCGTCTTTCCTTTTTCCAATCTCTTTGGATGGCGGGTTTCGTCCGTCGCCGTCTTTTCGGCGTCGGTGGAGCGGTCGTCACCTCCTGGCGACCAGGTGGTTTCATTTATTCTCTTTTATTTGTAAGTATTAACTGGTTTTAACGTCCTGAATCTTCGCATAATTAACAACAACTAATTATGTATACCTGATTCTTTTAGCTATAAGCGCCTCTTTAGACACGGAGGCGTGAAATATGAAAGCTATTGACAGAAACGGCGCAGGCTCGTCCCACAGCCTTGGGAGCCACGTGCCGGCTGCACCGGAGGGTTCAGGCCGCACTTCGGGGCAGAGCGAGCCCAGAACGGAAAATCGTTATCCCGTATCCCGCACGTCCGCTGAAACGACGGCGTCTTCGACGAAGTTGGATGCGTCTACATTTCGGGAAGTGATGCGTTCAGCTTCGCCATCCAAGGTCAAAACCGAGGAATATCTCGCTCGTGCGCACGAGTTTAGAAAGAGCCAGACGAAACTGTGTCCGGAGCGGCGCAAGGAACTCCTCGAAAAAGCAAACGATCTGATACAGGCTCGAATTGGTGCCGCTGGCTCAAAAGACGACGAAGGATATGGAAGTTTAGGGCGTTTGGCGGAGGGGGAAGCTTCGGTCAGTTCGAGTTCCAGCGCCTTTAGTGAGGATTCAGGTCTCGCTGATCAGGTGATCTCGAGCGAAAGCCCGGAGGTTTCCGGGGCTTCTTCTTTGTCGCGAACTAAATCACATTCCGCTCCTGTGTTGAGCCAGACAGCTGCGATGGAGCGGTTGATGCGATGGAGCAGCGCGCGCGATCTGACGAAGGCGACCCGTCTCATGTTCAAGGAGGGCACAAGATGGAGGAGCGAGCTGCAGCATGGGCTTCCACCAAGTGTCAAAGCGATATCGATGCGCAATATTGCGCGGTTGAGGGTCGAGCTTGAAAACGGCATTACCGACGCCAAGGGTAAGCAGACTTTGGTCGGGGCGCCACTATCCGTTGCTGAGCAGGGCTTCATCGAAAGACTGAAAACGATGCCTTTCGTCGCTACACATGCGACCGAAGCACCCGTGGAATATATCGACCCCAGCACGGGCGCGAAATATGTAAAGCTGCTCTCCCGACGGCGGCTCGAGGAGGAGGGTACGCGATTCAGTCGCGAGAATTCAGACAATGATATTCGCCCGTTGGCAACTCATGATTTCGTTTTCTTCTCTGTTGAGCCTGGTAGGGAACCCTCAAAGCCCAGCAGCCGGTTCGGCCGAAATCTCTATGCCTTCGATCTCGATAATCGCTATATCCGCGACAAGGGTTGGATGAGCCTCAATGACATGTTGAAGTTGGAAAAGCGGGACGTGGCAAAGCACATTCCCGAACTTACGGCCGAAGAGTGTGAGCGTTATGCCGCCACCGGCAGGGAATATGTGGCCCGGGATCTGATTTTCTCGGCCAAAGACATGCGGGAAGGGCTTGCTCTTTCGCTGGTCAAGGTCATGCGTCAGGTCCTTTCGGATGAACATCGCAATACGTATCTGAACACAGATGATCCTGGGAAGGTGAATGCACTGGTGAATGGGTTCTTCCGTCCAGAGATCAAGGTCGCCAGTTCCTTTTTCGCGCAGGACTATATCAAGCGCTCAACGGCGATCTCCGGCATGCTTGATGGCAGCGGCAAGATTGACGAGAATGGCCCTGCTGCGGCCCATGAAACACCGGAAGTTTATCAGCCGCTCACGGGTAAAAAGGAGGTGGGTGGCTTTCGCAATATTGGTTCTATGGTCTAGATTGCTCCACGCGGCAAGCGCGCTGCGGCACTTCTGTCGGGCATTTATGTTGGGCAGATCGGCGGAGGTTGCTTACGCAATACCCTGTCAGCCTGTACCCCGCCAAAACGCAAAACCTGTGGGCGGTCTCAAAACTGTCGCAACCTTCCGCTGCCCCAGGTTTTAGCGAAAGATCCTTACTGCTTTGTTAGCGAAATGTAATTTGTTGCGGTTGGAACAGAGAAACTGTGGACCGGTGCGATATCGTCCTGATTTCACGGGTCGAATTTTGCACAAATTTGCGGCAGCGGTTGATTTTTGAACTTTTATCCTTAGTTTGAGCCTCCGTGAGGGTGATTTTTCCTGCCCCACCATTTGTGGCTGCACGTTTTTCGCGCTTCTTGCGCGTCCGCCTGTCTTGGCTTGTGCGCCTTACCTGCCCTTTGGATCGTCGGTGTGGCAGCGTCCCGGCCGGTCTTTTCTTTTAACGCTGCAACATGACTGGAGGGTCTATTAGATGATGAAGCTCATCGCTTCCACCATTCTCGCGACCGGCATGTTTGCGTTTGCCAATACGGCATCTGCAGCCGACAATGCTTGCGGCGACGTGCAGATTGCCGAAATGAACTGGGCTTCGGCCGGCGTCGGTGCCTGGGTCGATAAAATTATTATGGAAAACGGCTATGGTTGCGATGTCACGCTGGTGACGGGTGACACCATGCCGACATTTACATCAATGAATGAAAAGGGCGAGCCGGATGTTGCGCCCGAATTATGGGTTAATGCTGTCAAGAACGCCCTTGATGAAGCTGTTGACGAGGGCCGTCTCGTAATTGCCGCGCCGCTGTTGAGTGATGGTGGTGTTGAAGGCTGGTGGATCCCGAAATATGTTCAGGAAGCCCATCCCGACATCAAGACCGTTGCCGATGCACTGAAGCATCCCGAGCTGTTTCCGGCACCTGAAGATCCCGATGTCGGTGCTGTCTACAACTGCCCGTCGGGCTGGAACTGCCAGATTTCGACCGCCAATCTGTTCCGTGCTTTTGATGCCGAAGACAAGGGCTTCACGCTCGTCGATACCGGCTCTGCCGCGGGTCTCGATGGCTCGATTGCCCGTGCCTACGAGAACAAGGAAGGCTGGCTCGGCTATTACTGGGCGCCGACGAGCATTCTCGGCAAGTATGAGATGGTCAAGCTCGATTTCGGCGTGCCGAATGACAAGAAGGAATGGGACGACTGCACCTCCCAGGCAGACTGCCCGGATCCGAAGATCAATTCCTACCCGGTTTCAGACGTCTACACGGTCGTTACCAAGGATTTCGCGGAAAACAATGCCGTTGCCATGGGCTATCTGAAAACCCGTCAGTGGGACAACCAGACGGTCGGCAAGATCCTCGCATGGATGAGCGACAATCAGGCGTCCAACGAGGATACGGCCTATTACTTCCTCGAAACTTATCCAGACCTCTGGCACAAGTGGGTTTCGGCTGACGTTGCGACCAAGGTTCAGGCCGCGCTTTGAGCGGGGTGCGATGTGATCGACGGGCAGAGTTGCCCGTCGGTTTTCCCGACGCCCGTGTCTTGCAATGACGCGCGGATGCGCCGCGAAGGCGTCCTCGAGTGTCTTGTGTGCCGATATGGCGCAGACATGAATGCTCTCAGCCCGTGATGGATAGAATGAATAATATAAATACAATGAATGGCGTGGGTGCTGTCGCTGCGATGAATGCGGCGACACTTTACCATCTGCGCGCCGCAACAAGCTGGCGGCGCGGAACAGTATTTTGCTGGTCGAGTGAACGCAGGCAGTATGGAGGAGGCGCCGATGGGTCCTGTCTGTAACATTCTGCCCGAAGTTCTGTGTGAGTTTCCCGCCATATCCAACTCCACGATGCGCGCTTTCAAGCGCACCGTTGACGGCAGTTTCAAGGATTTCGTCCGCGCCTATGGCAATGCGATCGACCATGCGACACAGCCGCTGCAGCTTTTCCTGAACTGGCTTCAGGATCTTTTCACTGATTCTCCATGGATTATCGTACTTCTGGTTCTGCTGATCGTCGTGCATCTCGCCGGCCGCGACACGAAGATTACCATTGGCACCGCGATCTCGATGCTGCTGATCGGTATGGTCGGCCTTTGGGAAGATACGATGGTGACACTGGCCATGGTGACGGTC
Source organism: Martelella alba (assembly GCF_006516955.1). Taxonomy (GTDB): domain Bacteria; phylum Pseudomonadota; class Alphaproteobacteria; order Rhizobiales; family Rhizobiaceae; genus Martelella; species Martelella alba. Next base: position 415,891 of record NZ_VHLG01000001.1, on the reverse strand, counting down.
TGTACGTTGATCTCGATCGTAATCGGCATTCCGATCGGTATTTTGATGGCGCGCTCCAGTCGCACCCAGGCTGTCGTCAGTCCGCTGCTTGATATCATGCAGACCATGCCGAGTTTCGTTTACCTGATCCCCGTCGTAATGATTTTCGGCATCGGCAAGGTGCCGGGTCTGATCGCTGTGGTGATCTATGCCATCCCGCCGATTATCCGGCTTACCAATCTCGGTATCCGCCTGGTGGACAAGGAAGTGCTGGAAGCTGCCGATGCCTTTGGTTCCTCGCCGCGCCAGAAGCTCTTCAACGTGCAGATCCCGCTGGCATTGCCAACGATCATGGCTGGTATCAACCAGACCATCATGATGGCACTGGCAATGGTCGTCGTCGCTTCGATGATCGGTGTTGGCGGTCTCGGTAAGAATGTGCTGCAGGCTATTACCAACCAGTTCTTCACCGTCGGCTTCATGAATGGCTTCGCCCTTGTCGGCATTGCGATCATCTTTGATCGTACAAGCCAGGCATTCGGCAAGCGCCTCCAGAAGCATCAGGAGGTGCTGCATGGCTAGTCTTGGGATTGAAATTCGCTATCTTTACAAGATCTTCGGGTCTCATGGTGAGAAATATATCGAAGCCGTGAAAAACGGCATGACCAAGACCGAACTGAATGAGAAACATGCACATGTGCTCGGCCTGAAGGATATCAATATTGATATGCCTGGCGGTGAAATCACAGTGATCATGGGGCTTTCCGGTTCGGGGAAATCGACGCTGATCCGCCATATCAACCGGCTGATCGAACCGACAACCGGCGAGGTCATCTATGACAATGCCGATGTCTGCTCGATGTCTGAAAAGGATCTGCGTGATTTCCGGCGTCACAAAACGGCGATGGTGTTTCAAAAATTTGCCCTTCTGCCGCATCGAACGGTTCTGGAAAACACGCTTTACGGCCTTGAGATTCAGGGTGTTGAGAAGGCAAAGGCGGCGGAAGCCGCGCGGCACTGGATTGACCGGGTTGGTCTTGCCGGCTTTGAGGATCATTATCCCAACCAGCTTTCCGGCGGCATGCAGCAGCGTGTCGGCCTTGCCCGGGCGCTGGCCAATGATGCCGATATCCTGCTGATGGATGAGGCCTATTCGGCGCTGGATCCGCTGATCCGCGTCGATATGCAGACCATGTTGCTGGAACTGCAGGAAGAGCTGAACAAGACCGTGGTTTTCATTACCCACGACCTTGATGAGGCTTTGCGGCTCGGCGACAAGATTGCGATCCTGCGCGACGGCGAGATGGTCCAGCAGGGCACGGGGCAGGAGATAGTGTTGCGTCCGCACGACGATTACATCGCGTCCTTCGTCAAGGAGGTCAATCGTGGCCGCGTTATCCGCGCGGCAACGGTGATGGAGCCTGTGGGTGACCGGGATCTGCCGGCGCTTCAGGTGCTGCGCAACCTGGCACTGGAAGAGGTGGCCCGGCGGATGATGTCGGAAAGTGTCGATATGGCGACTGTTATCGATAAGGCGGGCAAGCCGCTCGGGATTGTCGACCTGCCGGCTGTCGTGCGCGCTATGGTGACGCCAGCCACGAGCGACGCTTGAGGCGGATCTGCCTGCGAAAATACAAGTAATCAATACGGGCGCGGCAGCAATTGCACATGACTGTCGCGCCCGCTATATATTAATCTGCGTCGGAAGAAAGAGCTGCATGGCATGGCTGCCGGATTGGCCGGTTGCTGCAATGTGTGCTCGGTTCAAGACCGATCAGCAAGGCGGACGCCTCTTGATTTCTACGAATCGTTCGCTTCGGTCATGAAACCGCTTCCGGCGCAAATTGTTTTCTCTTTGGTTTCAGGCTGGCAGGCATGGCGGCAAGCGAACCGGCCGCGACGGCCAGCACGGTTTTCATTCTTGGTGGTGCCCGTTCGGGCAAGTCACGGCTTGCTGAGCAATGGGCGAGTGCCCGCAGCGGGCAGCATCACTATATCGCCACGGCGGAGGCCGGTGATGGGGAAATGGCGGCACGGATTGCCCGCCATCGCGCCATGCGCGGATCGCTCTGGCAGACCCATGAGGCGCCATTTGCCCTTGTCGATGTGCTGGCGGAGATAGCGCAGCGCGACGCGCCCGTGGTGCTCGTCGATTGCCTGACGCTCTGGCTTTCCAATCTGATGCTCGCCGATCGCGATGTTGCGGAGGAAAGCCGCAGGCTGGCGGCCTTTGTTGAGACCTGCACCTATCCGCTTTTCATCGTGTCAAACGAAGTCGGGCAGGGGATCGTGCCGGATAATGCGCTGGCGCGGCAATTTCGCGATGAGGCCGGTTTTCTCAATCAGACCATTGCTGCTGTCTCCAGCACCGTGTTTTTTGTTGCTGCTGGCCTGCCGCTAAAGCTCAAGGGCTGAATGAGCATTCACAGGCCGGTAGGGCGCGGTTAGGCTTTGCCAGATGCGGCGAGATCGTGTAGGCCCTTTGACAGGATCGGCGGTTTTGCGCCGAGCGGTATTCGTTTTACAAATCAATCAGGGTTCTACCATGCATAAGGTCATTTTCGACACTGATCCGGGCATCGATGATGCCATGGCGCTGCTCTTTCTCGAGCGTCATCCCGATATCGATCTTCTCGGCGTTTGCAGCGTCTTCGGCAATGCCTCTATCGAGACGACCACGCGCAATGCCCTGTTTTTGAAGCGTGAATGGAAGATTGCTGCACCTGTTGCCAAGGGAGCCGATCGTACTTTTGATGCTTCACGTGCCATGGGTGACTGGCCAGTCGTCGTGCATGGCGTCAATGGCCTCGGTGATATCGACGTGCCGGAAACTGTTGATGTGCCGCTTGATCCGCGTCCGGCGTGGCAGTTCATCATCGAAACGGTTCGTGCCAATCCAGGCGAAGTCGAGATCGTCGCTGTCGGCCGCATGACCAATCTGGCGCTGGCATTGCAGCATGACCCGGAGATTGCCGGCCTTGTCAAACAGGTCGTCATCATGGGCGGGGCTTTTGAGGTCAATGGCAATGTGACGCCGGCAGCCGAGGCCAATATCTGGGGCGACCCGGAAGCCGCCGATGCGGTCTTTACGGCTGGCTGGAAAGTGGTGCTGATCGGCCTCGATGTCACCATGCAGACGGTGATGAGCCGCGCCATGATGCAGGATCTGGCCAAGCGCGGCGGCGCCGATCTGGAACTGCTGGCGAAGATTTCCGATCCCTATATCGACTTCTACAGTCAGATCGTCGACGACGGCATGGTTGTGCATGACTCTTGCGCCTGCGCCTATGTGGTCGCACCGGAACTGTTTGGCCTGCGTGCGGGCTCGGTGCGCGTCGTCTGCGGCGGTATCGCCGATGGTCTGACGCTGCAGGCGCCCTCGAACCGCTTCTTCCCGCCGAGTGCCTGGGATGGTTTCCCGGCACAGGACGTCGCCATGACGATCGAGCCTGAGAAGGTTGTCGACTTCATTGCCGAGACACTGGTTCCGTCGAAGTAACAGTTTGACGGTCCTGCGACCGGTCATGTCTGGATAATCGAAAGGCCGCTTCTGTTTTTCGGAAGGCGGCCTTTTTGTTTGCTTGTCTCAAGATATTTACCATAGGATCACGGTTTTATTGTCGCTGCCTCGTTTATTGGTTAGTTTTTCCTTCTGGGGGAATGATAGATGAGGGATGTCATGCGAAAAATTTTGATTATCGGGGCCGTTTTACTCGGTCTGACCTGCCCTGCACAGGCAGCGCGCAAGTCAGGTGACGATATTTTCCTGCCGGGACAGGTTGTGGCTGCGATCAGTCTTCAGAGCCAGACCATGAAGGTGATTGTCGATGGTCAGGAGACCTATGAATGGCCCGTTTCGACGGGTGCCGGCGGCTATTCGACACCACCGGGAATTTACGGCGCCGAGTGGCTGTCGAAAAATCACCGATCGCGCAAATATAACAATGCGCCAATGCCTTATGCGATTTTCTTCTACCATGGTTACGCCGTTCATGGCACGGATCAGATCTCGCGCCTTGGCCGTCCGGCGTCGCATGGCTGCGTCCGGCTTGACCCGGCCAATGCTGCCATTCTGTTTGATATGGCAAAACAGGTGGGGATAGAGAATATGACAGTGGTGATCGGTGATTAGTGTATAGGGCGAAAAGCGGACGCCGGATTTTCGCTAAACCAATACGTATATCAGGGATTCCGGGGTGCCGGGTGATGTCGCCTGATCGCCCGATGCTCCGAGCGGAATGACGCGAGGGCCAGCATGGCGGATTTTGGCAGGGTTACCTGCAAAAGATCAACTGAGGGCGCCGATCTGCTGGAAACAGATCGGTAATCAGGCTTGAAAAAAGCGGACTGCTGCCTCAGTCGTTACCTGCAGCCTCGTTCAGCGCCTCGATATCCGGCACAATGACGTGGCGGTTGTTTTCGATCAGGATGACCCGTTCCTTGCGCAGCTTGGTCATCTGACGGCTGACAGTCTCGATGGTGAGGCCGAGGAAGTCGGCGATATCGGCACGCGACAGCGGCAATTCGAATTCGCAGCCATCATCAGCTTCGGGGTCAACATGGGTCGCGATCAGATGCAGGAAGGATGCGACCTTTTCGCGCGCCGTCTTGCGGCCGAGCGTCAGCATCCAGTCGCGCGCCTCGTCCAGCTCTTTCAGCGACTGGTCGTAGAGCTGGTGCTCAAGATCCGGAGTTTCGGAAATCATCCGCTCAATGACGGCGCGGGGGAAGGCGCAGATTTCCGTTTCCGTCGCTGCTTCCGCCGTCAGCGCGCTTTCCCGCGAGAAGGGGCGGCCGAGGAAATCCGGTGCAAACTGAAGGCCAACTATTTGCTGGCGGCCGTCCGCCATCATCTTGGACAATTTGACGACGCCGCGCAGAATGTTGGAATAATTGGTGACATTCTCACCCTGACCGACGACTTCAGTGCCAATATCGATCGAACGGCGGGTCGAATGCTTGTTGAGCTCCACCAGCTGCGTAGAGTTCAGAACAGAGCAAATTCCGCCGTGACGGGCTTCGCACGCGCGGCACACGCGCGGCATGACATTGTCATCAGTTTCTTTCAGCAATTTCTCTTCCATTCTGGACCCGCTCAATGTTCGCCCGGAACAAGCAAAATGCAGTAACCGCAGGAACCGAAACATGCAAGGGTTTCAGCGGTTTTGTGATCGTTGCGAACGTCGCTTCCTTATATTTTGACTAATGTCAAAGCTTGTCAACGGGCAAGGCGCTATCGCAGATGCTGACAAAGCGCAATGCGAAAAGGGAGATGTCATGTCAGGTGACAAGCATTTGCTGGCAAAATTCAGCGCGCCGGTACCCCGCTACACCAGCTATCCTACCGCGCCGCACTTTCATCCTGGTATTGACGCGAACACGGTGAAGGGCTGGATCGGAGCGCTGAAGGCGGGGCAGTCCCTGTCGCTCTATCTTCATATTCCCTATTGTGACCGGCTGTGCTGGTTCTGTGCATGTCACACCAAACATACGCTTAAATATGAGCCTATAACTCAGTATATTCAAGCCCTGCATCAGGAGATCGAAACCGTCGGTCATCTGGTGCCCGAGGGCGTGCGGGTCACTGCGGTCCATTGGGGCGGGGGGTCGCCGACCATGCTGCGCCCGGATGATATGAGGATGGTGATGGGCTGGCTGAGGGCCGCCTTTGACTTTGCCGATGATGCCGAAATCAGTGTCGAGATGGATCCCAATGACCTTGATGAAGCGCGCTATGACGCGCTGGCCGATATCGGTGTGACCCGCGCAAGCCTCGGTGTGCAGGATTTTGAGCCGAAGGTGCAGGAGACCATCAACCGGGTTCAGACATTTGATCAGACGCGGGCGGTGGTGGAGGCGATGCGTGTGCGGGGCGTGCGCTCGGTCAATTGCGATCTGCTCTACGGGCTTCCCTTTCAGACGGCCGGCACGCTCCGTCACACGGTGGAGCGTATTCTTGAACTCAAGCCTGACCGGATCGCGCTTTTCGGTTATGCCCATGTGCCGTGGATGAAGAAACACCAGAAGCTGATTCCCGAAGATGCATTGCCCGGTAGCGAAGAGCGTTTCGACCAGATGACACTGGCTGGTGAAATGCTCATTGCTGCAGGCTATCAGGCAATCGGTATCGATCATTTCGCGCTGGATGCGGATGGACTGGCTGAGGCGGTGCGCCATGGAAGGCTGAGGCGCAATTTTCAGGGCTACACGGATGATGCCGCCGATGCGCTGATCGGGCTTGGCGCATCTTCCATCAGCGAATTGCCGCAGGGCTACTGGCAGAATATGCCCGCCACCGGCGAATATCAGCGGATGGTCGAGAAGGGAGATCTTGCCGTGGTGCGCGGGATCGCGCTTACCGAAGAGGACCGGATGCGGGCACAGGTGATCGAGCGGATCATGTGCGGCTTCGGCTTTTCGGTTTGCGAACTCAGGCGTCGTTACGGGGCAATGGCTGAAACCATTCTGGAAGAAGCCCGGGCTTTTGCTGTCAAAAATCCCGAGGTTGCGCTATATGATACTTTCGGCTTCCGGCTCAAAAATGCTGCATATCCCTTCGCGCGCTCTGTTGCTGCGAATTTCGATACCTATCTAGGTGGTGGACGGGGCCGGCATTCGGCGGCTGTATGAGGCAGCTGTCGAAAAATCGACTTCCGATGCCCCCTAGCCATTGGCATTTTCGCAATCTTTGCCTATGAGGGGGCTAACTGTCTTATTATGAGGTATGGGCGTGAGCGCTACATTTGACAAAGTTGCCGATATCATTGCTGAAACCAGCGAGATTGAACGGGAAAAGATCACCCCGGAAAGCAATACGATTGATGACCTGGGAATCGATAGCCTCGATTTCCTCGATATCGTTTTTGCCATCGACAAGGAATTCGGTATCAAGATTCCGCTTGAGAAGTGGACACAGGAAGTCAACGAAGGCAAGGTTGCCGCGGATGAGTACTTCATTTTGAAGAATCTCTGCGCCAAGATCGACGCATTGCGCGCTGCCAAGGAAGCCTGATTGCGGCCGGGCGCTGGGGAGGCTTCGGTTTCCACTCTTTGATGCGCCCGGTTGTTCCTGTTTACGCATCGGTTCGTCCTTTTGTTTCCAGACAGCTGCCGCCGATGCGCATATCCGATCGGTGGAGGATGTGATGCTGCTGGAATATTTCCAGATGATCGACCGGGTTGAAACCGTGGATCTGGCGCGCGGCCAGTTGACCGCGCGCTCGGTGGTGCCGGAAAAAAGCACGGTCTTTGAAGGTCACTTTCCTGGCATGCCGCTTGTGCCGGGGGTGCTGCTGATCGAAACGATGGCCCAGGCTTCGGGAATGCTGCTGCTCGGGGTGAATAATTGCGCCGCCATGCCGTTCCTGATGATGGTCGACAGTGCCAAGATGCGAACCTTTGTCGAGCCCCGCGCCGTCCTGGAAATCGAGGCGCAGTTGGAGCATGAAGGCTCGGGCTTTGCTGTGACAAAGGCCAAAATACGCTCGGATGGCAAGGCCATCTGTGATGCGCAGCTGAAATTCAGAACCCTTTCTTTTGCCGACAACGACCTTGCCCCCATTGTGCGCGGGCGCGCCGAGGAGATCGGACTGTTTGCGGCAATTGAAAAAAGCAAATCTGCAGGGGAGGCCTAAATGAAGAAATCTCCGAATGATGTCGTCGTTACCGGCATCGGTCTGGTCACAAGCTTTGGCGCCGGTTGCGCGCCGCATATTGCGATTTTGCGCGGTGGTGAAGCGCCAGAGCCCGTCATCAACAGTGAAACCTGTGCGCCTTATCCGGTGCATCCTTTGCCCGAGATTGACTGGAAGGACCAGATTCCACGCCGCGGTGATCAGCGGCAGATGGAAAACTGGCAACGTCTCGGTGTTTATGCCGCTGGTCTGGCGCTTGACGATGCCGGTGTGAAAGAAGACGAGGCGATCCTCTCGACGATGGACATGATCGTTGCGGCCGGTGGCGGCGAGCGCGATATTGCCGTTGATACGCTGATCGCCAATGAAGCGCTGAAGCGCAATGATCGCGAAGTGCTGCTGAACGAGAAGCTGACCACGGAGCTGAGGCCGACGCTGTTTCTGGCCCAGCTTGCCAATCTGGTGGCGGGTAATATTTCCATTGTTCACAAGGTGACGGGGTCCTCCCGCACCTTCATGGGCGAGGAGGGGGCTGGTGTCTCGGCTGTTGCCACGGCCTATGCCCGCATCCTTGCCGGTCAATCGACCCACACGCTGGTGGGAGCGTCCTTCATTGCCGAGCGTCGCGATATCATGCTGATGCTCGAATCGGTCCGCGCCCTGCGTCCCGACAGCTGGGAGCCGCTTTGGCAGCGTGGCGATGATGCTGAAGGCGGTATGATCATGGGGACGGCAGGCGCGTTTCTGGTGCTCGAATCGCGCCAGTTTGCCGAAGCCCGCGGTGCGCGGATCTATGCGGTGATGAGCGGTGTCGAAGGCGATCGCGGCAAGCGCGATGAAGGCAGGCTTGAAAGCCGTCTGGAGCGCATGTTCAAGGATGCCGGATTTACGGGTGATGAGGCGGGCGATATGATTTTCTCCGGGGCGACCGGTCGCAATGGCCTGACACTTCGCGAGGCAGATTTCCTGGCAAAGACATTTCCTGATGCGGGCCTCCGCGGCTATTGCGGTCTGACAGGGGCTTCGCTCGAGGCTCAGTTCACCACCGGGCTTGCCCTGGCGGCGCTGGCGATCAGCGAAAAGGCTTCTGTGCCGGTATTTGACACTGCCCGGGAGAAACCGGCGCAATCGGCATCGCGGATTGCTGTCACTGCCGTTGGCCATCATCGCGGCGAAGGCGTCGCGGTGCTTGAAGCGGATGAATGAGAGAAAGGGCTGAAGATGAGCAAGACCTATACGGATCACCTCGGACGCCCGCTTGTCGCCGTGACGGGCATGGGCGTTGTCACCTCGCTTGGTCGCGGGCTTGCCGATAACTGGGCGAAGTTGACGGCTGGCGTTTCCGGCATTCACACCGTCACACGCTTTCCGATTGATCAGCTATCAACACGGATCGCCGGTACGGTGGATTTCATCCCGTCCGAGCCGAATTCGGTTGCCCGGTCCTATGCCTTTGCTGAGGCGACGGTTGAGGAGGCGCTGGCGCAGGCAGGCCTGTCCGGCGATTTCGATGCGCCGCTGTTTCTGGCGGCACCGCCAGTCGAGCCCGAGTGGTCCATGCGTTTTGATCTCGCCGACCGTGCAGGCGCGGCTGAGGGCGATGAGGACATCTATGTCCGCTTTCTTGCCGCCATGCGTGCGCAGCCTGATCCGGCTTTTCATGAGGCCGTGATGTTCGGTTCGATCTCGGAACGCCTTGCCGATAAATTCGGCACGCGCGGGCTGCCGGTTACCACGTCGACGGCCTGCGCATCGGGTGCCACAGCGATCCAGCTAGGTGTCGAGGCGATCCGTCAGGGGCGCACCGACCGGGCGCTGACCGTTGCTACGGATGGTTCTGTCAGTGCCGAGGCGCTGGTGCGCTTTTCACTGCTGTCTGCGCTTTCGACCCAGAATGATCCGCCTGAAAAAGCCTCCAAGCCGTTCAGCAAGGATCGTGATGGCTTCGTGATCGCCGAAGGCGCCGCTGCTCTGGTGCTGGAATCGCTGAGTTCGGCCGTTGCCCGTGGCGCTCCGGTTCTCGGCTTGATCAAGGGCTGTGGCGAGAAGGCTGATCATTTTCATCGCACACGGTCGTCACCCGATGGCGGACCGGCGATTGCGACGATCCGTGCAGCCCTTGCCGATGCCGGACTTGGCATTGACGAGATCGGCTATATCAACGCACACGGCACATCGACACCGGAAAATGACAAGATGGAATATGGTGCGCTCAGCGCCGTTTTCGGTGATCAGTTGAAATCGATCCCGCTATCGTCCAACAAATCGATGATCGGCCACACGCTGACGGCAGCCGGTGCGGTTGAAGCGGTGTTTTCGCTCCAGTCGATGCTGACGGGTGTGTTGCCGCCGACCATCAATTATGTGAACCCTGATCCGACGATCGATCTGGATGTCATCCCGAATGCGAAGCGGGCCTGCCAGGTTTCGTCGGTTCTTTCGAACTCATTTGGCTTTGGCGGGCAGAATGCCTGCGTCGTGATGACACGCGAACCGTCTTGACCTTCGACGCCGTTCGACCAATAAGGCTGTAAACATGAAGTGAACGGCCTTTGGACCGAGGAATATGCCATGCGCGCTCTACAGCTCATTGACGACAAGACCATCGAGATCCGCGATGTGGCCGAACCGGCCGCACCGGCGCCGGGCGAGGTGACGCTCAGGATCCAGGCGGTTGCGCTCAACCATATCGACGTCTGGGGTTGGCGTGGCATGGCCTTTGCCAAACGGAAACTGCCGATGACGGTCGGGGCTGAGGCATCGGGCGTTGTCGAGGCGATCGGCCCCGGCGTTGCCAATGTGCTGCCCGGCGATCTTGTTTCGATCTATGGCGCACGGGTTTGCGGTCACTGCAAGGCCTGTCGCGAGGGCCGCGATAATCTCTGCGAACATGTTTCAGGCGTTCACGGCTTTCATATTGATGGTTTTGCGCAGGACCTGATCAATGTTCCGGCGCGCCAGCTGGTGGTCGCGCCGCCCGGCGTTGATGCGATTGCAGCGGCGCTTGCGCCGGTCACTTTCGGTACGGTGGAGCACATGCTGTTCGACAATGCCAAGCTTCAGCCCGGTGAGACTATTCTGGTTCATGCCGGTGGTTCGGGTATCGGTTCGGCGGCAATCCAGCTGGCCAAGAAAATGGGCTGTACGGTGATCACCACCGTCGGCTCTGAAGACAAGATGGAAAAGGCCAAGGCGCTTGGTGCGGATCACGTGATCAATTATCGCGAGGACCGGTTTGAGGGTGTTGTCCGCAAGCTGACCAAGAAGAAGGGCGTCGACGTGGTTTTTGAGCATGTTGGCGTGGATACCTGGGCGGGGTCGATGCTGTCGATGAAGCGGGGCGGCCGTCTGGTCACCTGCGGGTCGACTTCCGGCGTCTCCACCAGTGTCAATCTAATGATGCTGTTCCAGCAGCAGTTGAAATTCTTTGGATCCTTCGGCTGCCGGATGGAAAACATGGCCGATGCCATGGAGAAGATGGCGCGCGGTATCGTCCATCCGGTCATCGATACGATCGTTCCATTTGATGGTATCGATACGGCGCTTGAGCGGATGGAATCGCGTCAGGTTTTCGGCAAGATCCTGCTGAAGGTGGATCCTTCGCTGTGAAATCACTGCTTACCCGTCTGGTCATGAAAGCGCGGCAGGCCCGTCAATGGGTTCCCGCGCAGTTCGTGTTTCTTGTGCTGACCACGTTCAAGCTGTTTCCTGCCGATGCCTCAATCCGCTTTGCCGACCGTTTCATGCGCTGGTTCGGTCCTAAATTCAGCCGTCACAATCTGATTCTGACCAATCTCAGGCAGGCCTTCCCTGAGAAAAGCGAAGCAGAGATTGAAAAGATTGCCATTGCCAGCTGGGGGCATATCGGCCGGCTGGCTGCCGAATATGTGTTCCTAGACGAGATCTTCGATTTCGACCCGGAAAACCCGGATGCTGGCCGGATTGAAGTGGAAGGGGTTGCGCTTTTCAAAGCGCTGCTCGAACGGCAGAAGCCCTTTATCGTCTTTACCGCTCATACCGGCAATTTCGAGCTTCTTCCGGTTGGGTCAGCGGCTTTCGGGCTTCAGGTCTCGGTGTTGTTTCGCCCGCCGAACAATCCCTATATCGGTGAAAAAGTGTTCAGGTTCCGCCGCAAGCGTATGGGCGAGCTTGTGCCGTCTCATGCCGGATCCTCCTTCGCGCTGGCCAGCGCGCTTGATGCCGGCAAGGGGGTCGGTGTTCTGGTCGACCAGAAATTCCGCAAGGGGACGCCGACATCTTTCTTCGGTCAGGAAGTGCGGACCAACCCGCTGCTTGCCAAGCTTGCACGGCAGTATGACTGTCCGATCTATCCGGCGCGCTGCATTCGCCTCGCCGATAACCGCTTCAGACTGGTTCTGGAGCCGGAGATCGCTCTGCCACGCAACGAAAAAGGCGTTATTGATGTGACGGCGACATCGCAGTTGCTGAATGACAAGGTCGAGAGCTGGGTGCGTGAATATCCCGAACAGTGGCTGTGGTACCATGATCGCTGGGATCGCAAGCGGCAGATGAATGGATAGTTCAGGCTGCGGGGTGGCTGGCGCCTGATCTGACCGGAGTGAAACGATGGTCGGTGATATCATTAAGCAAAAACAATGAAATAGGGCGCTTTTCGATCTGATTCAGTCAGATCGAAAAGCGCCCTGATGTCACCCCGGTGATCCTGCAATCACCCGGGTATTCTTCGTTCATGAAAGCGGTCGCTCCATGGCTGCCATATAGTCTTCCTCGAAGACCATATGGCGTCGCAATGCGCCGAAAAGACCACGCAGCATATAGCCGACCGCTTCGACATTCACCGTGGTTCCGATGGACAGTTTGCGCAATACATCGGTCACTTCTTCGGCAAAACAGAGGTCCTCGAAATGTTCATATTCGAGGCGGCTCAGCGTCTCCAGAACTTTTTCTCGGCCATTGGCCTTGCGCCGCAATTGCGGATAGATGTTGTTTTCCTCGCGCTCATGTGCCCGCCTGAGGGTTGCGACGAGGTTTTGGGACAGCAGGTCACAGGACCGGCGGTCAATACTGGCGGGTAATGAATCCGCAACAGCTTCCAGTGCATCACAGAGACTCTCGATAGAGCCGTGAGTGGACTGCAGCTCGTCAGCCAGCGACGCATTTTCAACCATTGGCTGGACCAAAGCCGCCTCCTTTTCCGCAGTTTTGATGGTGACGGCCTCCATCTCTTATCCCTCCCGACGTTGAATCGGCCGATATGGTCTTATTTGATCCCATCAGGCCCACGCTTCATTGACTTAAGTCAAGATAGAGTGACGCGCCTGTCAGGTTCGCGCTATCACGCGACATGTGCGTGGATCTTGAGGTTTATGCGCGGCGCTTTCTCGCACGAAGGGAAAAGCATGTGATGGAGGCGGTCGATATTTCGAAAAGCATGTCATGCCGATGCCGCCGCGGCTCCTGCTTTTGGCGTTTTCCAAATCACGCATAAAGCAGAGAGGGGGCATTTCCACCGCAGGCTGTCAGCCGTTTTTGGCGTTTGAATCAAGAGCGAGCCGGCGTCCAAAGACATAGGAACGCCGGGCTTCCGGCGCTGCGATAATGAACAGCACAACCGCCACGGCGACGAAGACCCAGGCTCCGACGACGCCATAGGCAAAGGCACCGGCAACGCCTCCGGCAAGAAAGGCAAGAATAGTCGCTGCGTGAAGCTTGAAGCGAGAAACTACAACACTTCTCCGGTCGTTATCCCTGGCACCAGCCAGCAGGACCGCGATTTCGATGCCAATATCCGTTGCGATGCCGGAAACATGGGTGGTACGGACGCGCGCGCCGGAAATTCTTGTTGTTGCGGCGTTTTGAAGTCCCATGATGAAGCTGAGGCTCAACACCATGATGGACCCGGTTACCGGGCGTGGAAACAGCAGCTCGGCGATCGCCAGAAAAGCGAGGAGGCCGGATTCCAGCAAGATGGAGTAGGCATAGATGCCATGGATTTGCTTCTTGCGGCCGAACTCAATCAACAGCGCGGATGTGAAGGAGCCGAAGATATAGAAGGCGACCAGGCAGACCAGCCAGAAAGCAAGCCAGGGAAGTCCCTGTGCCAGCTCATCAGACAGCACCGAGACATTGCCAGTCATATTGGCCGAGAAATAGCCAAGCGAACGAAAGCCGGCGGCATTGATGGCTCCAGCGACAGCCGCCAGGCAGATGGCGAGGCGCAGATCAATGGCGATGGTTCGATCATCTCCGACATGTATCAGCATAATGGGTCCGGTTTTGCTGCGGTTGGGCTAATGCCTTAGAGCATGCCGTCACGTTGCGAAAAATGATAGACCGCAAATAGTGGAAGCAGGTCAGATATGTCGAATTTGCAGTTGTGCGCAGCGCATTATGACTTCAGCCGCACCAGATTGCGCCCGGCATGCTTTGCTGCATACAGCGCTTCGTCGGCCGAAGCGACAATTTCCGGATGGCTCGTGGCTGGTCCGTAAAAGGCGACACCGACACTTACCGTCGCTGGTTTGTGATCGCCATTCGGCAGAATGACGCCATGATTTTCAACAGCGGCGCGGACGCGTTCGCCGATCAGAAGCCCCCCGTCGACACGCGTATTCGGCAGAATGACGGCGAATTCTTCGCCACCATAACGAAAGACCCTGTCCTCTTCACGCACGGCGGAGGCAATGTGTCCGGCAATCTGGCGCAACGCTTCGTCACCACCAAGGTGGCCATAGGAGTCATTGAAGAGCTTGAAATGGTCAATGTCGATCATCAGAAGCCCGAAATGCTTGCCGCCTTCCCGGGCAAGAGTAAGGTAGCTGGAAAGAACCTCATCGAAATCCAGTCGATTGCGCAATCCCGTCAGACCATCGGTATGCGCGGCTGTGGCCAGGGCTTCCTCGTTGCGCTTGATCTGCCGGGTCATCGAATTGAAGGCATTGGCAACAGAAGCCAGTTCAGGCGGTACACGGACATCAATATCGCCCTTGCGCTCGCCGTTGGCCATGCGCATGGCGCCCTCGACCAGCTTGTCGGTACTGGCGATAAGTGCACGGTCGATCACATATATGCCCGCAATTGCGAAGAAGATGGCAAGTGCGATCGCGATAGCGGCGAAGATCTCCATCTGCCGCATTGCTTCGAGTGCGCGTTCATGGCTTTCTTCATTTTGCAGCCGCATGGTTTCAGCGATCGTGCCGATACGTTTGGCCGATTCCGAGATGACGCCTTCAAAGCGCTGCAATTCCGGTGACGCACGGTCTATGTCCCCAGGCTGAACTTTACTGGCTGCACTGAGAAGAGCGGCCCATTGCTGCTCTACGCTCTGCATGATCGGTGCGAAGGAAGCATATTCCTTTGTTGCCGATTCCATTTCAGCCAGTTGGACAGAGACCTGGCGTTCGCTGGTTTCAAAGGAGGTGCGGTAGGATTCAGCGCCGCTTTCAGAAAAATCGGTAACGGAGACATTCAGATCCCACAGCTCGTCCTGCATGCGCTCCAGAGCGACGAGAATGCGGTGCTGATTGTGCAGGACATCGCGAAAGGGCGTGGCGATGGTGCGGTCATAGGTGGTGTAGCCGTATATGGCGATCGCAAACAGAGGCAGAAGCGCAAGCATGAAGCCAACCGCCAGCCACGCACGCAGCGAAAATCCGCGAAACCAGCGTGAAAATTGCCCTGTCTCCCCTTCTGCACTCACGATGCTTGTTCCTCTCCGCCGCCGGATGATCAGTCCGTCAAGGCGCTCATGTTTGAAAGGTGCACGGCAGGTTTTGTAAAGGCTTCGTATTCCTGCCAGCGTCGCAGAGCATAGTCACGGCAGAAGGTGCTTCAACCAACTGAGGGTGGTTCAATCACGTTACAATATCATGTAACTTTTACTGGGAGTTGTATCTGTGCTCGTGTCAATAGATCTGCTTTGTTGACGAAAGTAATTTGTAAACAATTGCTTACCTATTAATGGAAACTTGTGGTCTTTCGAATGACCCAGGAATAGCTGTTGGTAACAACATGCACAGGTTTGGCCAGCGCTGCGCTGATGGTTTCGTTCGAAGGCAGTGTGGCCCGGATTGACGTCAGCAACCCCTCGGCGAAATTGCGCAGCATGGCGATAGAGCCGAGCGGCGGCTCGTCTGTGCTGTCCGTTGACGGTGATGTGGCGACCGGGGATTGATCCGGCATGGCGCCGGCCAGCATTTGCGGTGGCTTGTCAGGATCCTGGCAGACGGCAATCACGGTCGGGTAGTCTGCCTTGTCATAGCGGGCCAGCGACGTTTCGAGAGCGGCATCACATTGGGCAACCGTTTCATAGCGCGTGGCTGCGGTGTCGACATATTCGCACTGGGTCAGGCTATCGTCGCAGCCGAAAATCGTCATCATGATCAGCATGGCCTGCATGAAACCGCCTCGCTCTGTTTCTGGTTTTACATGTAGTCAAGAAAAACATGCAATTCGCATCACCACCGAATGGCGCCTCAATCGTTACCTTTTCAGGAAGGAGAGCGGCGAAATTGAGGCTACAGCAACGGCCCGAAAGTGGGAATCGATTTTCGGAAGGCACGATGCCTAGATTCAAGGGATGAGAGCGCAGAATCAGGCGCATTTGCCGAGCATGGCGGCGCTGCGGCGCTCGCGCACGAGCTCTCCCATGAAGCGCCATGTCACCTCCACAGCGCCGGCGCTTACGGCAAGCTGGCGGCGGGGCAGGGGGACATCATAATGTTCCTTGACTGTTCCCGGATATTGCACAAAGCGCCGTTCAATGCCGATCATATCCGCCATGGCATGGAGTTCTTCTGTCGTATCAGCCAGCATATGGCACATTCTCATGCCCCGAAACGGAGCCTGCATGTCATCAACGTAAACGGTCATGTTTTTCTCAGGGATTTCCTTGGCTGCAAGCCATTTTAGATAGGTAACGCTGCGAAGCGGTCAAGGGACCTGCCTTCCGGTTTGGCAGCGGCAAGGATACCTCCGGCGCTGCCAGTCACAGCTCAACCTGCATGCCGAGCTCGACCACGCGCTCCGGCGGCAGGTTGTAGAAGGCGGTGGCACTGAGTGCATTGCGGGCCAGCAGGCGGAACAGTCTTTCCTGCCAGTGCAACAGGCCGCGTTTTTCCGCTGTGGGGATGATGCTTTCCCGGCCTAGGAAAAAAGTCACATGATCGAGATCCAGCGTATCGTCGATCTCGTTGAGCAGTCTCAGTGCGACCGGAATATTGGGGGACTGCATGAAACCGTAATGCAGATGCAGGCGCGTGAAATTCTGACCCAGATCTTCGACTTCGAGGCGATGATGCGCGCTCACCCGTGGCACTTCCTCAATGATCACGGTCAACAATATGACCCGCTCATGCAGTACCGGAATATGGCTGTATTGCTGCATCAGCGCCGGCGGCACGCGCGGCGGCGAGGCGGTGAGATAAACGGCAAGCCCCGGGACGCGGTGCGCATTGTTTTTCGCAATGTTATCCAGGAACTCATTGAGATCCCGGCCATTTTGAGAGAGATAGGAAAGTAGTCTCCTGCGGCCGATATTCCAGGTGCGCATGACGATGAAGACGAGCGCGCCGACCACAAGCGGAAACCAGCCGCCATCGCGGATCTTGAGGCTGTTGGCAATCAGGAATGTGAGGTCGATTGCGGCAAGGCTGAGCGTGACCGGCAAGACGATCCAGAATGACCAGCGCCATTTGTGAACCATGACGAAGAAGAGAATATAGGTGGTGATCACCATGGTCGTGCTGACGGCGATACCATAGGCTGCCGCCAGATGTTCCGAGCTTCGAAAGGTAAAGACCAGAACCACGGTGGAGATCGCCAGAAACAGGTTGATGGCCGGTACATAGATCTGGCCGTTTTCTTCGGCTGAAGTCTGGCGGATCTCGACGCGGGGGAACTGGCCAAGCTGCACGGCCTGACGGGTGAGCGAAAATGCCCCGGAAATGACGGCCTGGGAGGCGATGACGGTGGCGGCTGTTGCGAGCAATACCAGCGGAATGCGGGCCCATGACGGCGCCAGGCCATAAAAGGGCTGGCCTGCATGGCTGGCATCGGCAAGCACCAGCGCGCCCTGGCCGAAATAATTGAGGATGAGGCAGGGAAATACACAGGCAAACCAGGCCAGACGGATCGGCGCCCGACCGAAATGGCCCATGTCGGCATAAAGCGCCTCGCAGCCTGTTACCGCCAGAAAGACCGCGCCTGCAACGATGGCGGCGGTTGCCGGCCTGGCAAGAACGAAGGATACGGCATGGGTCGGGCTGAGGGCCTGCAGCACCACCGGATGCTGCATGATCTGAACCACACCCAGAAGGGCGATAACGAAGAACCAGACCAGCATGACCGGGCCAAACAGTCGCGCCACGCTTGCCGTGCCGCGCGACTGAACGGAAAACAGGATCAGAAGGATCACAACCGTGATCGGTACGATATAGCTGGCGATAGCCGGCTCGATCGTATGAATGCCTTCAACGGCGCTGAGAACCGAAACTGCGGGCGTGATCATGCCATCGCCATAGAGCAGGGCGGCGCCGAACAGGCCGACAAGAATAAGCCAGGTTTTGGGCGCCGTCTGTTTCCCGCGCCAGGGCTGCAACAGGGCGAGGAGCGCAAGTATACCACCTTCGCCATTATTGTCGGCGCGCATGACGAGCAACAGATATTTCAGCGACACGACGATCATCAGCGCCCAGACGATCATCGACAAAATGCCGAGAACCGCCGCCTGGTCGATCACCGTGCTACCGAGCGCCTGACGGAAGGCATAAAGGGGACTCGTGCCGATATCGCCATAGACGATGCCAAGCGCTGACAGCGAGAGTGCCGCCAGACCGGCCTGTCCGTTTTCATGTTGCTTCGGCTCCAAAGTGTTCCCCCAATGGCTTTTCATGTCGAATGCGTTTTATGCAGGTTTTCTGCGTCTGAGACCGTCAATCATTTGCCCTGTGACGCGGCGCAATGTCTCATCATCAATATCCAGTTCGTCCCGCAGCAGTCTTCCCCAGGCAAAACTCCCCGCTATTTCGGCTGCTAACAGCGGATCGACCCAGTCTTCGAGCTCGCCGCGCGCCTTTGCCCGATGGAAAAGGGCCGCGCTCATGTCATGGCGGTCGCGCGTGTGCTCGCGCAGCAAGGCGCGCGATTGCGGATCGCTCTGTTCGGTGGCAAGCACCGAGCGAAACAGGGCGCCGCCGGGCGTGTTGTTCCAGAAGTCCATCAGGCCGCGCAGCAGGAGGAACAGATCGTCCTGCATATTGCCTGTGTCGGCAAAGATATCTTCAGGTTTCTGACGCTGATAGACTTCGAGCAGCAGTGCGGCCTTGGAAGGCCACCAGCGATAGATGGTTGGTTTGCCGGCGCGCGCACGCCGTGCAACGGCTTCAATGGTGAAGCCTGCAAGGCCAACTTCAAGCAATATTTCCTCCGCAGCCGTCAGTATTGCGTCCTGACTGTCGGGATTGCGCGCTGCGCCGATGGAAACGCGCTTCTTGACTTTTTTCGTCTCGGGCATCGGCTGCTCAGATGTTCTCAGTGGTTTCTCGTGACCGCGAATCTCAGTCACTATTATAGCAGAACGCTCTTGCATGAAAATGACGACCGTCATATATACGAAACGTACCGTTTCATAAGGGGATACTATGTCGGGCGACGCCAACGAAACGCATCATCACATTCATCTGCCGTCGAAAGCCCGTCTGGCCAGTATTCTGGCGGTGGCCGTCTATCCGCTGATTACGCTTTTGCTCTACGGCATGTCGATGGTGACGGCAGGCTGGACGATTTGGCAGCGGACACTCGTTGTAACGCCGGTTATGGTTTTACTGATGGTCTATGTCATCATACCTGGCGTTCACCGTCTGTTTTCGCGCTTTATCCTGCGGCCGGTTCGCGTGCCTGTTGAATAGATTTTTTCTCTTTATTGAATTCTGTCACATTAAGAATTTCCGAGCCGTTTACTCGAATTTATATTAAAATTGACGACATTATATTTCGTGCTATCTTACCTGTGGATTCATTCAGCGATTGCTTGAATTGCAAAGGATCTGGTTGGCCTCGGCGTTTTTCAACCTGGCTTTAAGGACGCCTCGCTTTTGGAGTGGTGTGGCATGAGGGCGGTTAGAGGTCTTGCTTGTGCTCTTGCGGCGGTTTTTACTGCCTGTTCTGCGTATGCGCAGAATGATGAGGATCTTGCAAAGCAGTTGAGCAATCCGGTCGCCGATCTTATCAGCGTACCCTTCCAGTTTAATTATGATAGCAATATTGGCACAGCCAAAGGCGATCGCGTGACGCTGAACGTGCAGCCGGTTATTCCCTTTTCGCTTGATAGCGAATGGAACCTGATTACGCGCACGATTATACCTGTGATCTGGCAAAGCGATATCGCCGGTCAGTCGGGAACGCAGTTCGGCCTCGGCGATACGGTACAGAGTTTTTTCCTTTCCCCGAAGGATCCGACCGATAGCGGCATCACCTGGGGGGCTGGCCCGGTCTTTCTCTACCCGACAGCGACGGATGATCTCACCGGACTTGGCAAATGGGGGGCTGGCCCGACTGCGGCGGTTCTTGAACTGAGCGGGCCGTGGACCGTTGGAATTCTGGCCAATCACATATGGTCCTTTGCCGGGCGGAGTGACCGCCCGGATGTGAACGCGACCTTCGCCCAGCCATTCGTTACCTATACCACGGCGAATGCCTGGTCCTTCGGGCTGAATACCGAATCGACCTATGACTGGCGGACAAACAGCTGGGCGGTTCCGCTGAATGCGACCGTTGGCAAGCTCGTCGTTATCGACGAGCAGCCCATCAATTTCCAGGCGGGGCTACGCTACTGGGCCGCCAGTCCTGCTGGCGGTGCACGCGGCTTCGGCGCGCGTTTCGTGATGAATTTCGTCTTCCCGAAGTAGTCGGGAAACATAACGGAAATCGCTGCAGCGGCCCGCAAGCCTTCATGCATGGTTCGAAACCTGCATGGGGCGGGCCGCAACATTTGTCGATTACTCAAACGTGAATGTTCCAGTCTTGCAGACGTCAATGCCTTCCTGCTTGACCTGGTCCCCATCTTCGAAGACGGCCATGAAATCGAACATGCAATGGCCGGTGCCGTCATCGAAATCGATGTCGACAGATGCTCCGTGTGGAAGTGTTTCCTTGCCGAGAATATCTTCCTCCCAGGAATCCGTTCCGCTGTTCGATCCATAGAATTCGACCATCTCATAGCCGGTATTGTTGACGATGGTGACCGTGCGGTCTGCTGCAAGAAGTGATTGAGCCATGAAGCCAAGACTGGCAAATGCGAGTGCCGCGCCGAATACGGGTTTGATAAACACTTCCTTCTCCTAAAATGCGATGATGAAGTCATTGGTATTCCGCTGAATAAGCGCTTTTACTGGTCCTGTTTCAAGCATTAAGTGATTGATAAATATCAATTAATATAATTTTCTCCTGGAGTTTCATTGTTTCAGTGCTGGCGAAAAGTGAAAATTTGACTACTGTTATCATTTCGACAAAATCCGATGTGAGGCCGTTCAATCTATGAAGCCCTTGCGAGGCATCCCGGCAGGGATTAACGGTTGGGTTTGCGGCCTGGGGTAATTCTTCCCATTTTGACGGGGGCCAGCGGTAGAATTCACGCGGCCATTTTCAGTTTCTGAGCAGGTGTGATGCCGCCAATGCCCATGTTGGGCCGTTCGTGGTCATATATCCAAAGCCAATCGGTGGCGATCTTCTGCACCTCTGTTCTGCTGCCCAAAATATACAAATCAAGCCATTCATGCCGAACCATTCGATTGTAGCGCTTGAAATAGGCGTTCTGCTGAGGCTTGCCGGGCTGGATGTAATTCAATGCGTTCCCTGGGTTTCGGCCCATTGTCACACCTGATCGTCAGCGGCTTGCCCTGCCATTCGATGATCTGGTTGAGACTGCGCACGACCTGTTCGGCCTGCCGTGAGAAGTCTACTTCGATGCCCAGGCCTTCGCGGTTGACGTCGTCCAACACGTTCGGGAGCTTGAATTGGCGGCCGCCTGCCAGACGATCCGCCATAAAGTCCATAGAGCAGACAATGTTCGGCGCATCGGACGCCGCCAGTTCCTCCGGCTTTTCCCGCTTCACCGTCCTCAAGTGCCTTCATCTGGCTCATCATCGAGGCGTCCATGCCGCCATGCTTCGCACGCCACTTGTAAAAGCTGGCATTGCTGATGCCATGCTCCCTGCAAAGGTCGGGCACGGGTATACCACCTTCCGCCTGGCGCAACACGGCCATGATCTGGGTTTCGCTAAATCGGCTCTTCTTCATCAAAAGTCTCCTCAAGCATCTTGCCGAGAAAATTCTACTTTTGAAGCCCCTTATTGACCGGGAGGATTACCTGTTGATCGTTGTTTGATTTTTAATTACACTAAATTTGAGGAATATATGAAGCATGATTTCAAAACTTAATAAAATTAAAGACGTCACTTGCTCTGTTTCGTTTAGGTGATCGAGGGAAATTAAACAGAATATGACGATGATTGAAAATCATTAAGGTGCTGCAAATGAAGATAATTTTTAGTTTTATCGCATTGTTTTATATCTTCTTTCCAGGAGTGATTTTGGCTCAGACTCAATTGGACATAAAGGCATTCTCAGAGTCCTGTGACGAGATTTCTTTATCGATTGTATCTAGCCCGACACCTCCGCAATATGCCTCATCTTTAAAAATATGGAATGATAAGCGACCAACAAAATTCAATGATGCAGATATTCTGATTATTGGGGATTCCATTTTTGAAGCTTGGAATGAGAATTTGGCCGAAGAAATTTTAGGGAAATCGGTAGTCAATCTTAGTGTGGGGTGGGATAGGATTCAAAATGTTCTTTGGAGGTTAGATGATTTCGACAGAAATTTAGTCAATCCATCAACGATAGCATTGTTAATAGGCACGAATAATTTTAATGATAAAAGTACAGAAACTTGCGCAATATCAGCTGGAATTAAGTTTCTTGTTGCCAAAATTCACAGTTATTGGCCGAGTGCAAGTATATTCTTATTTTCGATTCCTCCAAGAGGTGCTGAATATTTTGATTTTGAAGAAGACCGTCAGGAAATAAATAAGTCTTTGGAGGACTGGTCTAATAAACAGAAAAGTATCCATTGGGTACAGATAGATGATATGGGAATAAGCTGTAATCAAAGAGCTGAGCCTAAAACAGAAAATCGCCCTGCGTGTTTTGTTTCTCGATCATGTTATTTCTATAAAAATGACAACTTGCACTTTCAGCCTATAGCATATGAATATTTTTCTAAATTACTTAAGATTAATATCGAAAAATTCGAAAATTGAGATGGCGGATCGTGTAAGATGTTAAACAATAATGTTATTCGAAAAAATGAATTAATTTCAATTCAGTATTTGCGAGCAATCGCAGCTATTATAGTGGTATTTCATCACGCCAGAGGTCCACAACCTTGGCTGTTTAATCCCATTGAATGGTTTGGTGCGGGGGCGAAAGGTGTTGATATTTTCTTTGTAATATCTGGATTTGTAATGTATTTTACTTCATTAAATAAGAGACCAATAGAGTTTATTAAAAGCAGAATAAATAGATTGGTGCCGTTGTACTGGATTTTTACATTAATTATTTTCCTGGGGACGACTCTACGGGATCATATTTTTAATATAGATCATTTATTGTTTCTAATTAAATCAATGTTTTTTGTTCCGGCATTTAGCCTTGATCACCCAGGACATGTATGGCCAGTTTTGGTGCCTGGATGGACGCTAAATTTCGAGATTTTTTTCTATTTAATATTTGCATTTGGGTTGTTTATTAAAAATCCTTATCACTTTGTTATGACGGTTATTGTGCTTTTGATCTCAATGGGTTTGATTTTTGATTTTTCAAACCCTTTGTTTATAACATACACGTCTCCACTATTGGTTGAGTTCTTGGCTGGGATGATTATATGCAGGATTTATTTAAGTGGTAAAATTTCACCTTCTTTATTTCCACTTGGTCCAATTTGCTTTTTGTTATTATTATCATTCCAGTACATTATTGGAAAAGAATTTAAGGCGATAATTGATCCTCTGTGCGCTGCGGGTGTGGTTATAGGTGGCCTTTCAATTGAGGAGCGCCTCAGGAGCAGGCCTTCGCGTGTGATGTATGAATTGGGAAATGCAAGTTATTCGATTTATCTTTGCCACGGCGTTTTTCTCGCTTTTTTCTATTTATTGTTTAAACATATGCCCTTGGATGGTGCTCTGCAGTTTTGCATTTTCCTGCTGAGCGCACTCTTCGGTTCTATTGTTTCTGGTGTATTTGTTCACTATTATATTGAAAAGCCGCTTACTAGAATATTGAAAAGGAATGCAGTCAGACCAATAACGACAGCAGCCTAATTCGACGCCTTCTGTAATCCGTCAATACGGCTCTCATTTTTTCGTCGGCGGCGGGTATCACGTTTCTGTTCGTAGTCACCGCTCTGGGTGCCACATTCCGGCCTGGGGTAATACTTCCCATTTTGACGGGGGCCAGCGGTAGAATTCACGCGGCCATTTTCAGTTTCTGAGCAGGTGTGATGCCGCCAATGCCCATGTTGGGCCGTTCGTGGTCATATGTCCAAAGCCACTCGGTGGCGATCTCCTGCACCTCTGTTCTGCTGCCCAAAATATACAAATCAAGCCATTCATGCCGAGCCATTCGCTTGTAGCGCTCGACATAGGCGTTCTGCTGAGGCGTGCCGGGCTGGATGTAATTCAATACGTTTCCCTGGGTTTCGTCCCATTATCCCCCCCCCTGATCGCCAGCGGCTTGCCCTGCCATTCGATGATCTGGTTGAGACTGCGCACGACCCGTTCGGCCGGCAGCGAGAAGTCTACTTCGATGCCCAGGCCTTCGCGGTTGACGTCGTCCAACACGTTCAGGAGCCTGAATCGGCAGCCGTCTGCCAGACGATCCGCCATGAAGTCCATCGACCAGACCACGTTCGGCGCATCTGGCACCGCCAGCGCTTCCGGCTTCTCCCGCTTCAGCCGCCGCCTGGGCTCGATCCTGAGGTTCAGTTCAAGCTCACGGTAAATGCGGTAGACGCGTTTGTGGTTCCAGCGATGCCCCTGAACATTGCGCAGATGCAGAAAGCAAAGGCCGAAACCCCACGTCTTCTTCACCTGCACGAGCCCAAGCAAAAGATCGGCGATCTTTTCATTGTCGGCATTGCGTTGAGGGCTATACCGATAACAGGTCTCGCTGACGCCAAACGTCCTGCATGAAAGCGCGATGCTCACACCGCCTTGCCCCAATGCTTCGACGGTCAGCGCCCGGCGTTGGGATGGCCGTTTCATTTTTTTCCGAGGGCCTCCTTCCGCAGATCAGCCTGCATGCTCAAATCCGCATACATCCGCTTCAGTCGTCGTTCGGCGGGCAAATGGCTCACCGGATCATTTGCTTTTCCGCTTCACCGTCCTCAAGTGCCTTCATCTGGCTCATCATCGAGGCGTCCATGCCGCCATGCTTCGCACGCGATTTGTAAAAACTGGCGGTGCTGATGCCATGTTCCCTGCAAAGGTCAGGCACGGGCATACCACCTTCCGCCTGTCGCAACACGGCTATGATCTGGGTTTCGCTAAATCGGCTCTTCTTCATCAAAAGTCTCCTCAAGCATCTCGCCGAGAAAATTCTATTTTTGAAGCCCCTGACATGGGGGAAGGATTACCGAACCATGTGTGATTGCCATATCTTCTGGCCCGGTTTTTCATATTGCGGACGAGAATCCTGCTGTTTGCTTCATCGGGATCCTGCGGTGCTATCCGCGTAACATCCTCCTGTCGTTTGGTTGGAAAGGCCGAAAAGCTTATGTCTGTCATGGGCATGGACTGTTACACCCTTCCGATTTATGCGGATCTGATCTGTATATGGCGCCACTTTTGCGCTATTTCGTGCGATTATGGTTCCCATCGTTGCTATACGTTTTCCTTCAGATGCTAAGATGTAGTATTTCCAGTTTGGAAATGGTGCGAGAAGGCCTAAAATAGGCATTAAATCCTAAATTGGGATGGGCATGAACGACCAAAAAGATAACAAATTCAATCTTTCTGAAAGCCGCCGTTTTGCCGTGGCGCCCATGATCGATTGGACGGACCGTCATTGCCGTTTCTTTCATCGGCAGCTAATGCGGCACGGTCAGGTCTATACGGAAATGATTGTCGCCGATGCGATTTTACATGGGCGGCGTGCGCAGCTTCTTCGGTTCGATCCGGTTGAGCATCCTGTTGTTCTTCAGCTGGGTGGTTCTGATCCTGAAAAGCTGGCAGAGGCCGCACGGATCGGTGAGGCCTTCGGCTATGACGAAATCAACCTGAATGTCGGCTGTCCTTCGGATCGGGTCCAGTCCGGCACATTTGGTGCCTGTTTGATGCTGACACCGGGCGTAGTCGAAACTGCTGTTGCGGCGATGAAGCAGGCGGTCAATGTGCCGGTCACTGTAAAATGCCGCATCGGGGTGGATGATCAGAATCCTGAATCGGTGCTTCCTGATTTTGTCGAGCGCATGGTGGGGGCAGGGGCGGATGCGCTGTGGGTTCATGCGCGGATGGCCTGGTTAAAGGGGCTGAGCCCGAAGGAAAATCGCACCATACCGCCACTTGACTATCCGCTCGTCTACGCGATGAAAGAGCGCCACCCGGAAATCTTCATCGGGATCAATGGCGGGATCGCCGATCTTCAGGCGGCGAAGCAGCATCTTGCCCATGTTGACGGGGTGATGCTGGGACGGGCAGCCTATCAGACACCATCCGTGCTGGGCGGGGTCGATGCGGCTTTGTTTGGCGATACGTCTGAAGCCTTGAGCGACATCATGCTGAGGGACCGGATGATGGCCTATGCCGACCGGCATCTTGCTGACGGAGGCAGGCTGGGCCAGGTCACGCGACATATGATCGGGCTGTTTTCCGGTATGGATGGCGCCCGGCGTTATCGCCAGATCCTGTCTGTTGAAGCAACCCGTCCCGAGGCCACCAGTACGGTTATCGCCGAAGCATTCGATGCGGTTTTGTCCGCCGAAGCACGGGTCTGAAATCAAAACAAGCGCCGCGGTTATGGCCGCGGCGCCTGCTATTTTCGTGGAAACGGAAACTCAGCCTTCCAGGGCTTTGCGAATAGCCGCAAGCGCAGCCTCTGCCTTGTCGCCATCCGGGCCTCCGGCCTGTGCCATATCGGGACGGCCGCCGCCACCCTTGCCGCCAACTTCGGAAGCGGCAAGCCGGACGAGGTCGACGGCTGAATAACGGTCCGTCAAGTCGCTGCTAAGCGAAACGACGATACTGGCCTTGCCTTCTTCATCGACAGCGATGAAGGCGACAACGAAATCAGTCTGATCCTTCTTTGCTGTATCGGCCAGACCTTTGAGGTCCCGTGCGGACACGCCTGTCAGAATCTTAGCGATCAGCTTGAACGATCCGATCATTTCCGGGCCTTCCGCTGTGCCGCCGCTGCCGCCGAGGGCCAGCGTTTTTCGGGCGTCCGCCAGCTCGCGCTCCAGCTTCTTGCGTTCTTCGATCAGGTTCTCGACGCGGTGGGCCACTTCATCCGCGCCGACCTTCAGCGTCGCGGCAAGTGACTTCATCTTGACATCCTGATCGTTGAGGTAATGGCGGGCGTCGATACCGGTCAGAGCCTCGATCCGGCGCACGCCCGAGCCGACCGCGCTCTCGCCGACGATCCTGATCAGGCCGATCTCGCCGGTGGCGCGGACATGGGTGCCGCCGCACAGTTCCAGCGAATAGGTCTTGCCGGCCTTTTCGCCTTCCGTCGCCGTTCCCATGGATACGACGCGCACCTCATCGCCATACTTCTCGCCGAACAGCGCCATGGCGCCTTCGGCGATTGCCTCTTCAACACCGAGGAGACGGGTCGTCACTGGCGCGTTCTGCAGAACAATCTCGTTGGCCATATCCTCGACCTGCTCCAGCTCCTCGGCCGATATCGGCTTGGGATGCGAAACGTCGAAACGAAGCCGTTCAGGTGCAACCAGCGAACCCTTCTGGGCTACGTGTGTTCCGAGGATTTCGCGGAGCGCTTCGTGGATCAGGTGGGTTGCCGAATGGTTGGCCCTGAGACGCCCGCGGCGCTTATGGTCAACCTCCAGAACAACCGGCTCGTCAACGGCAATTTCACCCGTCTCGACATGGCCGAAATGAATGAACAGGCCATCATTTTTCTTCTGCGTATCGGTGATAACCAGACGTCCACCGTCAAGGCTGATCATGCCGGTATCGCCCATCTGGCCACCGGATTCGCCGTAGAAAGGCGTCTGGTTGACGATGACCGCAATCTCATCGCCGGCAGTTGCTTTCGAAACGGCAGCGCCATCCTTCACCAGCGCCAGCACGACGCCTTCTGCCTTTTCGGTGTCATAGCCGAGGAACTCGCTGGCGCCGAATTTCTCACGCAGTTCGAACCAGATCTGCTCGGTTGCCTTGTCGCCAGAACCCGCCCAGTGGGCGCGCGCTTCGGCTTTCTGACGCTGCATGGCGTCGTTAAAGCCGGAAAGATCGACGCCGATGCCGCGATTGCGCAGAGCATCCTGGGTCAGATCGAGCGGAAAGCCATAGGTGTCGTAAAGCTTGAAGGCTGTTTCGCCGTCCAGGCTGTCGCCCTTGCTCAAGTGGCCGGAGGCGTCGTCGAGCAGCGTAAGACCGCGCTCAAGCGTCTTGCGGAATCGGGTTTCCTCAAGCTTCAGCGTCTCGGAAATCAGCGCTTCGGCACGCTGAAGTTCAGGATAGGCGCGGCCCATTTCCTGAACCAGAACCGGCAGGAGGCGGTAAATGATCGGCTCGCGCGCGCCCAGAAGCTCGGCATGGCGCATGGCCCGGCGCATGATGCGGCGCAGGACATAGCCGCGGCCTTCGTTCGACGGCAGAACGCCATCGGCAATCAGAAAGGCCGATGAGCGCAGGTGATCGGCGATAACACGATGGCTGGCCTGCCTTTCGCCCTCGGCCTTGACGCCGGTGAGTTCAACCGAGGCATTGATCAGCGTCTTGAACAGATCGATCTCGTAATTGCTGCCGACGCCCTGGAGAATGGCAGTCATACGCTCCAGGCCCATGCCGGTGTCAATCGACGGATTGGGCAGATCAACGCGGGTCTCCTCGTCGATCTGCTCGAACTGCATGAAGACAAGGTTCCAGAATTCCAGGAAGCGGTCACCATCCTCTTCTGCAGAACCGGGCGGTCCACCGAAAAGCTTTTCGCCCTGATCATAGAAGATTTCCGAGCAGAAGCCGCATGGTCCGACAGGGCCCATGGCCCACAGATTGTCCTCATGGCGGACGATCCGTTCATCGGGCATGCCGGAAATCTTCTTCCAGAGATTATAGGCCTCTTCATCGGTCGGGTAGACAGTGATCCACAGCTTGTCCTTGGGCAGGGCAAAGTCCTTGGTTACCAGCTCCCAGGCATGGGTGATCGCCTGTTCCTTGAAATAGTCGCCAAAGGAAAAGTTGCCGAGCATTTCAAAAAAAGTGTGGTGGCGCGCTGTATAGCCGACATTGTCGAGATCATTGTGCTTGCCGCCTGCACGCACGCATTTTTGCGCTGTCGTTGCCCGCGAATAGGGGCGGTGTTCCATGCCGGTGAAGACATTCTTGAACTGCACCATGCCGGCATTGGTGAACATCAGGGTCGGGTCATTATGCGGCACAAGCGGACTGGAGGAGACGACCTCATGTCCGTTGCGCTTGAAATAGTCGAGAAAGGTCGACCGGATGTCACTCATGCCACTCATACTGTGTCACGCCTCTGTTATCGAACTGCCCATAGAACAACAGGCTTTTAGCGGTGCGACTGCTGCCTGTCCAGAAAAACAAGGGCGGCGCCAATGTGAGATTGCCGCCGCCGCCTGATAGATTGTGGATGAGATGCCGAATTGGACCCGGTAGGGCAGTCGGGACCATTAATCCTCAGAGGTGCCCGTTGCCTCGTCGCTGTCGTCGCTTTGCAGAAGACCTTCGGAGATCAGACCGGCATTCTGGCGCAGCGCCAGTTCGATTTCCTCGGCAACCGGCGGATTTTCACGCAGGAATGTCTTCGCATTTTCGCGGCCCTGGCCGAGGCGCTGGCTGTTATAGGAGAACCAGGAGCCAGACTTCTCGACAATGCCAGCCTTGACGCCAAGATCGACCAGCTCACCCATTTTAGAGACGCCCTCGCCATACATGATGTCGAATTCGACCTGTTTGAAAGGCGGTGCCATCTTGTTCTTGACGACCTTGACGCGGGTCTGGTTGCCGATCACCTCATCACGATCCTTGACCGAACCGATGCGGCGGATATCGAGGCGTACAGAGGCGTAGAATTTCAGCGCATTGCCGCCTGTCGTGGTTTCGGGCGAGCCGAACATGACGCCGATCTTCATGCGGATCTGATTGATGAAGATGACCATGCAGTTGGAACGCGAGATCGATGCCGTCAGCTTGCGCAGGGCCTGGCTCATCAGACGAGCCTGCATGCCCGGAAGGCTGTCGCCCATCTCGCCCTCGATTTCGGCGCGCGGCGTCAGCGCCGCCACCGAATCGATGACGATCACATCCAGCGCACCGGAGCGCACCAGCGTGTCAACAATTTCAAGTGCCTGCTCGCCGGTGTCGGGCTGGGAAATCAGCAGGTCGTGCAGATTGACGCCGAGCTTGCGGGCATAGACAGGATCCAGCGCGTGTTCAGCATCGATAAAGCCGCAAACGCCACCCTTCTTCTGGGCTTCGGCGACGGTCTGCAGAGCCAGCGTCGTCTTGCCCGAGCTTTCAGGACCATAAATTTCGATGATGCGGCCTTTGGGCAGACCACCAATGCCGAGCGCGATATCGAGGCCGAGCGAACCCGTCGACACCGTTTCGATTTCGACCACGCTGTCCTGGGCACCGAGCTTCATGATGGAGCCCTTGCCGAACGAGCGTTCGATCTGCGAAAGTGCTGCTTCCAGCGCCTTGCTCTTGTTCACTGATTTTTCCTCGACGAGTCGGAGAGTATTGTCTGCCATCGATCTTATCCCTTGTTGCCGCCGTCGCCTAGGCGGTCCGCCTTCATGAGATATTCGTACACTTTTTGTTCTCATTTGGCAAGTCTATTTAACATATTGAAAAACAAAGATATATCAATTTGTGTTCTGTTTTTGTTTTGGAGGTTTCTCGATTGTGGGTAAATAGTGTTTCACGCGCCAGCAGCGGTTGAATGTGCCTTGATCTGGCGAATCTGTCGTCTGGCGCTGTTGCGCCCGGTACCGCAAGATTTGCAAAACGCTTTTTGCTGTCGTGGGCCTTGTCGACAGGGAGCATCTCAAGATGAGCGAGCAGCCGAAGTTTCAAGTTTATGGTGACCGTCTCGATCGGTTGACCGCTCAGCTTTCGAGATCTGTCTCAACACGCCGCGCGACGTTCCGCCGACAGATCTCTTGACAGAAATCTGTGTGCCGTTGAAACCGTAGCAGGCTGTTGCGCCTGCTACATGGCCGCCGCAGCGGCATCGTCCATTGCGGTGGCCCGTTTGAGGGCAGGGCGCTGCGAAAGCCGTGCGACATAGTCGGCAAGGCCGGGCCGGTTTTCGATCGTGCCGAATTGCAGGCCCCAGGTAATCTGTGCGCCAAAATAGACGTCGGCGGCCGTGAACCGGCTGCCGGTAATATAAGTCTTCCCGGCAAGGGCTGTCTCAACTGTGTTCATGACCTGAGCATAGGTGCCATAGCCGACCATGCGCTCGCGCTCCCGAGGGATTTCTATACCAAGAGCTCTGTTGGAGACGGCGGTTTCAAGCGGTCCGGCGGCGAAAAACATCCAGCGGTAATAGTCGGCGCGTTCTTCAGGGCGCGGCGCCAGTTCGGCCACCGGGAAGGTCTCGGCAAGATAGGCGCAGATGGCCGCACATTCGGTGATCATCCTGCCGTTGTGGCGGATCGCCGGAACCTTGCCCATGGGGTTGAGTGCCAGATATTCCGGTGCCTTCATCGTGCCGCCATAGGTGAGGGTTTCGGTATCGTAATCGACGCCCGTTTCCTCAAGCATCCATCTTGCGATCCGCCCGCGCGACTGCGGATTGGTGAAAAAGGTCAGGTCTGTCATTGCTTCCCTCCCGGTTGGTTTCATCTGTGATGACCAAAAAGAAAGCCCGGAACAAGGCCGGGCTTTCTGATTATCTATAAAGATTCGGCGCTGAAATCAGGCGGCCATCGCCTTCTTCAGGTTTTCGTCGATCTTGTCGAGGAACGCCGTGGTGGAGAGCCAGGGCTGGTCGGGGCCGATGAGCAGCGCCAGATCCTTGGTCATGAAGCCGCTTTCGACGGTGTCGATGCAGACCTTTTCCAGCGTTTCGGCGAACTTGGCCAGATCGGCATTGTCGTCCAGCTTGGCGCGATGGGCGAGACCACGGGTCCAGGCGAAGATCGAGGCGATCGAGTTGGTCGAGGTTTCCTGACCCTTCTGATGCTGGCGATAGTGACGGGTCACCGTGCCGTGGGCGGCTTCGGCTTCTACCGTCTGGCCATCCGGTGTCATCAGAACCGAGGTCATCAGGCCGAGCGAGCCAAAACCCTGGGCAACGATGTCGGACTGAACGTCGCCGTCATAATTCTTGCAGGCCCAGACATAACCACCGGACCACTTGAGCGCCGAGGCGACCATGTCGTCGATCAGGCGGTGTTCGTACCAGATCTTCTTTTCTTCGAACTTGGTCTTGAACTCGGCGTCGAAGACTTCCTGGAACAGATCCTTGAAGCGGCCGTCATAGGCCTTCAGGATGGTGTTCTTGGTCGACAGATAGCAGGGAACGCCGCGCTGAAGCGCGTAGTTGAACGAGGCGCGGGCGAAATCGCGGATCGAATCGTCACGGTTGTACATGGCCATGGCGACGCCGGCAGACGGTGCGTCATAGACGTCATGTTCGATCGTGGTGCCATCGTCGCCGACGAACTTGATCGAGAGCTTGCCCTTGCCCGGGAACTTGAAATCGGTGGCGCGGTACTGATCACCGAAAGCGTGACGGCCGACGATGATCGGCTGGGTCCAGCCCGGAACGAGACGCGGGACATTCTGCATGATGATCGGTTCGCGGAAGATAACGCCGCCGAGAATGTTGCGGATCGTGCCGTTCGGGCTCTTCCACATCTTCTTCAGGCTGAATTCCTCAACGCGGGCCTCGTCGGGGGTGATGGTGGCGCATTTGATGCCGACGCCATGCTTCTTGATGGCGTTGGCAGCATCAACGGTGACCTGGTCATCAGTGGCGTCGCGGTTTTCAACCGACAGGTCGTAATATTCGATCGGCAGATCGAGATAGGGGAAAATCAGCTTTTCCTTGATGAACTGCCAGATGATGCGGGTCATCTCGTCGCCATCAAGATCGACGACCGGGTTAGCCACCTTGATCTTCGTCATTATTCATCCTCGTCTATACCGGACCGCAAAGGGGCCCTTGCTTCATAAAAAAGTCTTGTGGGCTATAGCATCGCGCTGCCAAGGAAAAAAGGCGCTTCCCGCGTAAACTTTGGCGAAATTGCATCATTAACCTGCCGCCTGTTGACGCATATCCATTCTGCTTCCGAGGGGCCGTTGAACTCAATCGGTTTAAATAAGCGGATTGCCGCTGATCGGACAAAACTATTGTTATTTGAATAACTGTTGTTATGATCACTTTGTAATCAAGCGATGGATGTCTCGACATGAGCGATCTCAGGGATCAGGAAATTCAGGTTCTGCGCATCATTCGGGATAATCCCTTTGCCGGTCAGCAGCAGATAGCCGATGCGCTGGGCCTGTCGCGCTCGGCGGTGGCGGCGCATGTCGTCCGGCTGATGGAGAAGGGCTATATTCTCGGGCGCGGTTATGTCGTTGCGCCTGAGGATCGTGTGATTGCCATCGGCGGCGCGGTGATCGACCGCAAATACCTGTCGAGCGAGGCGCTGATTGCCGGCACCTCAAATCCCGCTTCCAGCCTGCGTTCCTTCGGCGGTGTTGCGCGCAATGTGGCCGAAAATCTTGCCCGGCTTGGTGCGGCCACGGGTTTTATTTCCGCGGTTGGCGAGGATGAGGGCGGTCATCAGCTCATTCATGATTTGCGAGAACACCGTGTTGATGTCGCCGGGGTTTTCACGCTTGGCGGTGCAACGACGGCGGAATATGTCGCCGTGTTGGAGCCATCGGGTGATCTGGCTTTCGGCATTGCCGATATGGCGATTTTCGACCAGCTGACGCCAGCGCTTCTTGAGCGGGCCTGGCCGTCGATTGCGGCGGCGCGCTGGGTCTTTGCCGATTGCAATCTGCCGGCGGAAACGTTGGCCTGGCTGATCGAACGGCGGCAGCAATCGCGCTTCCGGCTGGCGGTTGACGCGGTATCAACACCCAAGGTGGCGAAGCTGCCGAAAGATCTGACTGGCATTGATCTCTTGTTCATGAACCTCGATGAGGCGGGTGCCTGCCTTGGCCGCTCATTCAGCCGCGATTGTGACGGCATGCGTGTGGCAGCGGAAGCGCTGCGGGCTGCGGGCGCAGGCGAAGTGGTGCTCTCCTGCGGGGTGCTGGGCATGGCGGTGGCCATGCAAACGGCAACGGCCATGGTGCCTGTCGTTCCGGCCTGTCCTGTCGATATGACCGGCGCCGGAGACGCCATGATTGCCGGCACGCTGCATTTTTATTCGACCAGTGACGATCTGGTGGCGTCCGCGCGACGCGGCGCCTTGATCGGTTGCCTGACAACGGAAACGGAAAAGAGCGTGCATCCCGCGCTCTGCGAAGGCTTTGTGGCGGAAAACCTTGCAAGGCTTGAAAAGATTTCAACGGAATTGGAGACAGAGATTGGCAAAGGCTGAAATCATCCTCGGAGCAGAGCTTGAAGCCGCATTGGCAGACGGCAAGCCCGTCGTGGCATTGGAATCCACCATCATCACTCATGGCATGCCCTATCCGGCAAACCTGGAAACGGCGCTTGCCGTGGAAGAGGTGGTGCGGGCAAACGGCGCCGTACCGGCAACGATCGCGGTGATCGACGGCAAGCTGCATGCCGGTCTTGACCGGGCGGCTCTTGAAATGCTGGCGAAGGCCGACAATGTCGTCAAGGCATCCGGCCGCGATCTCGCTGTCGCCATGGTACGTGGTGAGACGGCGGGGACGACCGTTTCGGCGACCATGAAGATTGCCGCTCTTGCCGGTATCGGCATTTTTGCGACCGGTGGCGTCGGCGGCGTGCATCGCGGCGCCGAACAGACATTCGATATTTCAGCGGACTTGACCGAACTCGGCCGCACGGCGGTGACTGTTGTCTGTGCCGGCGTGAAATCAATCCTCGATATCGCCAAGACGCTTGAATATCTGGAAACCCAGCGCGTTCCGGTGATCGCCTATGGTACCGATGAATTTCCTGCGTTCTTCACCCGCGAGAGCGGTCACAAGGCCGATCATCGGCTCGACAGCGCAGAAGAGATCGCCGATGCGATGGCATTTCATGACAGCCTCGATACCGGAACCGGCATTCTGATTGCCAATCCTGTGCCGGCCGGTGATGCGCTGACCAATGAATTCATCAGCGGAACGATTGAAAAGGCTGTTGCCGAAGTCGTGGAGAAGGGGATCGGCCAGAAAGATGTTACGCCCTATCTTCTTGCCCGCATCAATGAGCTTTCCGAAGGAAAGAGCCTCATCGCCAATATTGCGCTGGTGAAGAATAACGCCGCTCTTGCTGCCCGCATTGCCGCGGCCGGGAAACGATAACCGGCCGGCTCAACGAAAAAGGCCGTGGCGCCCCTCAGGATGCCACGGCCAGCGCTTCAGGGGCGCAGACCAGCGCGGGATCTTCGGTTTCCTTGAGGAAATTGGCGAAATAGCGCTTGAGTTTGGGGATCTTGACCAGCTCGTCGATCGAGGCCTTGTGCGCGTCGCGTGCCAGCGTTGACGGGTTGAAATAGGCCTCGGCATTTTCGGGTGTCAGCACGAAAGGCGGCTTGCCCTCGCGACCGAGGATATAGCTCATCATCAGAGCCCCGGTGCGGTGATTGCCTTCGATGAAAAGCTGCGGCCGGCTCAGCGCGCGAACATAGAACCCGGCAGCGCGCTTACGCACCGGCTTGCCCTTGTGGCGGTCATACCATTCGATCAATCCGCCGACATCGCCGACCTGACGATCGTAGAAATGCTCTTCCGTCTGCTTCAGATGGTTGGCAAATTCTGCGCGTCGTGCGGCGTCGGAGCCACATAGAACAAGATGGTTGAGTTCCAGCAGGTGGTGCAGTTCGCCCAGACGGAGAATGTCGGCCCGGCGCACGAGCAGGCTGTCGACATAGGCATAGCCTTCCATCATCCGCTCCACGACGCTGTCGGGCATGCCATCGCGCCGCATGGTCAGATGCGTGTTGATTTCATCAAACCGCCGCTGGGTCTCGCGCAGCTTTTCTTCGATCTTCTTAAGGTCGAGGCGGTGCTGAAACATTCACGGGCCTTTCTCAACCCAGATGGTGAAACGATACGAACTTAAAGCTTGCGTCGTCTTTGTCGCGGCCGGCAGCGCGCAGCACGCTCAGTGGTGCTCTTGCACAGCACAGGATCCTGTCTGGCTGCGGAGGCCTGTTTTCGCACAGCATTCTGTGCCAGGCAAGGTCAGTTTGTCGCGGTTGCGAGAAGGGCGGCACCTGAATTCAAGCGCCGCCCCGTCTGGAATATTACGTGTAGGGTCTTGCTGGATCAGCTGAATTCGCCAGCCAGATATTCCTTGGTCAGCGTTTCCTTCGGGTTTTCGAAGAGCTGCTTGGTTTCACCCAGTTCGACGAGGTAGCCAGTACGTCCGCCAGCCGACATTTCGACCGAGAAAAAGGCCGTCTTGTCGGCAACACGGATTGCCTGCTGCATGTTGTGGGTAACGATGGCGACCGTGTAATCATGCTTGAGCTCGATCATCAGCTCTTCGATCTGACGCGTGGCAATCGGATCAAGAGCCGAGCAGGGCTCGTCCATCAGAAGAACGGTCGGCTGGGTGGCAATCGCACGGGCAATGCACAGACGCTGCTGCTGGCCGCCGGAAAGCGACAGGCCATTCTGCTTCAGCTTGTCCTTGACTTCCTTCCACAGCGCGGCGCGCTCAAGAGCGGCCTGAACGCGCTCGGCGATATCACCCTTGTAGCCGTTGAGACGCAGTCCGAAGGCGACATTCTCGAAAATGCTCATCGAGAAGGGGTTCGGCTGCTGGAACACCATGCCGATATGGCGGCGAACCACGACCGGATCCACTTCCTTGCCGTAAACGTCCTGACCGAGAAACTGCACGGTGCCTTCCAGATGGAAGCTCGGGATCAGATCGTTCATGCGGTTGAGGCTGCGCAGCACCGTCGACTTGCCGCAGCCCGACGGGCCGATGAAGCCGGTGATCTTGCCCTTTTCAATATCGACATTCGCGTCCCGGACGGCAAGGAAGTCGCCATAGAAGATCTTTTCGATCTTGGCTCCGATGGCAACCTTCGAATCGTCGTCAGCGAAGGTTTGTTCGGAGAAGCTGTTCATTTCCATTGTCGCAGTCATCTTTTCAGACCCTAGTTTCCGTTAAACGCGCCGTCCACCGAAGGAGCGGCTGAGAATGTTGAACACCAGTACAATGAGAACCAGTACGAGCGATGCGGACCATGCGAGTTGGATCTGGTTTTCATAGGGCAGCTTCGTAAAGTTGTAGATCAGGATCGACAACGATGCAGTGGGCTCCGTCAGGCTGTTAAGCCAGTAGCTGGAAAAGGCTGCTGTAAAGAGGATCGGTGCGGATTCACCCGACGCTCTGGCCACAGCCAACATTACACCGGTCATAACACCTGGCAGTGCCGTAGGCAAAACAATTTTGAGTGCGACCTGCGTCGGATTGCACCCCATTCCATAGGCCGCATCCTTCATCCGCTGCGGCACCATCAAAAAGGCCTGTTCGGCCGTCAGCAGCACCGTCGGCAGCATCAGGATCGACAGCGAAAGACCGCCGGCAATGGCCGAGTAGGTTTTCATTTCCACAACCATCCAGGCATAGACGAATAGACCGGCGAGAATGGACGGAAAACCGGTCAGAACCTTGCCGATAAAGCGCACGGCGGTGGAAAGCCTGCTGCGCGGCGCAATCATGCCGGTATAGATGCCGCCGAGCACGCCGACGGGAATGGAGATCAGCGCACCGATCGCCACCATGATCAGCGTGCCGACAATGGCATTGCCGATGCCGCCACCCTGTTCCATGGGAGCAGGGGGAAGTTCGGTGAAAAGTGCAAGGCTCAACCGGGCGCCACCGCGGCTGATCAGCATCCACAGAACCGAGATCAGCGGAACAGCTGCGATCAGCGCCAGGAGCCACAGGATCACGGTCTGGATGAAGTTGGACATAGTCCGCCGGTTGGCGAATGAGAATTTCAGGCTGGGGCCGAGAGCGGCGACTTCCGGATTTTCCAGCGATGTCTGGTCGTAGGTGCTCATAGCGATCTCCGGAAAATCACGTCACGGACTGGCGTGCGGTGCGCGACATGATCAGCGTACCGATGATGTTGACGGCCATGGTGATGACCAACAGCACGATGGCCGCATACATCAGGGCCTGCTTCTGGATTTCACCTGCCTCCGGGAAGGTTGAGGCAAGCAGCGAGGCAAGCGTGGTTGCCGGCGAGAACAGCGACAGCGAAACGATCTGGCGGTTACCGATCAAAAGCGCCAGGGCCATGGTTTCGCCCAGCGCGCGGCCGAAGCCCAGAACCAGCGAAGCGAAAATGCCGCTCGACGCCGTCGGCAGCATCACCTTGCGGATGGCTTCCCACTTGGTCGTGCCCATGCCGTAGGCGGCTTCCTGCACCTTCAGCGGAATGGCCTTGAAGGCATCCTGCGAGATGGCAGCGATTGTCGGCAGCACCATGATCGACAGAACGATCACGGCAGGCAACAGGCTGAAACCATTGAAATTCGTTGAGAAGAACGGGATGAAGGGCATGGTTTCATGCAGCCACTTGGCGAGCGGGCGGATCGCTGGGATCAGCACATAGATGCCCCAAAGGCCGAAGACGACCGATGGAATGGCTGCCAGCATCTCGACGATCAGGCGGAAGACATAGGCCAGTCGCGGATGCAGAAAGCCCTGCGTCAGGAAGATGGCTACGGCGACACCGAGAATGCCACCGAAGAACAGCGCCAGAAGCGAGGAATAAAGCGTGCCCCAGATTTCAGCGAGAATACCATACTGGTTGGTATTGGCATTCCACTCGACACTGGTGAGGAACTGCAGGCCGTAATTGCGCATCGCTGGCGCAGCCTGTCCGCCGATTTTCCAGAAGATGTAGACGATCAGCAGAACCGTCAGGATGCCTGCGGCAAAGGTCAGGAAGCGGAAGGACCTGTCCATACCATATTCGAAGGCAGTAGGCGGGCGAGAGACGCTGTGGTCATGCATCGCAACGGAGTGCGGCTTGGCGGCCATCAAGGGGCTCCTTGAAATGATCGTGCGTGCTGCTCACGATCTGACAATCTTTGGTTGATTGATTTCAGGCACAAAGACCGGGGCGAAAATTCAACTTCCGCCCCGGCCTCTTCAGATTAGCATAACTTACTTGATTTCGGCCAACGACGTGCGGTCGAGCTCAACAACATTTTCCGGAAGCGGAATGTAGCCGAGAGCGTCCGACATGGTCTGGCCGGTGGTCAGGCCGTATTCAACCATCTGCTTGATGGCGTCGACCTTGGCCGGATCCTGGCCCTGCTTGTAGAGAAGCAGCCAGGTGAAGGTTGCGATCGGGTAGGAGTCTGCGCCAGCCGGATCGACGATGAAGGCGCGGTTGGCGCTATCAAATTCAGCCGAAGCGAGGGCAGCCGCACCGGCTTCCGGGCCAGCCTTGACGTAGTTGCCAGCCTGGTTTTCCAGTTCGGCATAAGGTGTCTTGGTCTGCTGGGCGTAGCCATATTCGATATAGCCGATCGCGCCGGGGGTCTGCTTGATGGTGGCGGTGATGCCGTCATTGCCCGGTGCTGCGACGAAGTTCGAAGCGTTCGGCCAGGAAACGGTCTTGCCAGCGCCGACCTTCGTCTTGAAGTCGTCGGAAATGGCAGCCATGTGGTTGGTGAAGTTGAAGTTGGTGCCCGAGGAGTCGGAGCGAACAACAACGGTGATGTCTTCGTCGGGAAGATCAACGCCTTCGTTGATGGCGGCGATTGCCGGGTCGTTCCACTTGGTGATCTCGCCGAGGAAGATCTTCGAGTAAACGTCGCGTGACAGCTTCAGTTCGGTAACGCCATCAAGATTGTAGGCGAGAACGATCTCACCAGCCGTCATCGGCAGGAGAATGGCGCCACCGTCGATCTTGGCGATCTCGTCGTCGGACATCGCGGCGTCGGAAGCGGCGAAGTCAACAACGTGATTGGTGAAGTCTTCGATGCCAGCGCCCGAGCCCTTCGACTGGTAATTGACTTCGATACCCGACTTTGCGGCGAAATCCTTAAACCAGGCCGAATAGAGCGGGAAGGGGAAGGAAGCGCCCGAACCCGTCAGCTGCGCGTCGGCAGCCTGAGCAACAGTGCCGGAAACGATCATGGCGGCGGCAACAGCTGCAATCTTCGCGCCCTTGTAGAAATGTCCGATTTTCATCAGATAGCCCTTTTGAGGTTTTGTTGAAAACGGGACCCCTATAACAATGAAAGTGTATCAAGAATAGCTATGTTGTAAAAAATTCATAAATGTCGTTTTTGTGTCATCTCATTTTATATAAGCTTCAAAATACTGTCATAAAACTGTCATATAGATACCGACTGCGAGTATAAATCACATGGAATGCCACTGGCGGTTTTATCCGGGCTGTGCTGCGGCCTTGCGAAGTGTGACGGCTGCGTGGCATGAATGGTCGAAGATGACAGTGCGCCCTGCGTGATTTTTTCGCTCTGGGACCCCAAATTTTGCACTGCGGAAGGCGCTTCGTGTTTTTGCCTTGATTTTGCGCATGGCAGCCGGCGTCATCAGACTATAGTATTATTCCATAAATGACATGCCGGCCGCAAAGCCCGTTTCCGTTGATTTCCGAGGCAAAGATTTTGACCGACACACAGATAACCGACAATGATGATGAATTGCACCCGCGCGACCCGGTCGTGATCAGGCAACGTGTTCTGGAAAAAGTTGCCATGACCGCGCTGGAGGCGGGGCGGCTTTTGATGGAAACTGGCGCCAAGTCAAGCGTTGTGCGGGCGGGCGTGCAGAAGGTGGCCGAGGGGCTTGGGGTGCGCAGTGTGCATGTCCGGGTCGGATTCGCCTCTATCGCGGTCACCGTCGGAGATGGCGTCTGTACCAGTACACATATGCTTGGCGTTGGTCATCACGGCGTCAATATGCGCATCAACCACGCTGTTCGTGAAGTCTGTTCGCTGGTGGGGCGTGGCGGCATGACGGTGGAAG
The DNA here is from genome assembly GCF_006516955.1 of Martelella alba. Lineage (GTDB taxonomy): Bacteria > Pseudomonadota > Alphaproteobacteria > Rhizobiales > Rhizobiaceae > Martelella > Martelella alba. The sequence goes on along the minus strand of NZ_VHLG01000001.1, from coordinate 374,897 downwards.
AGGTGCTTGGCCGCTTCAAAGAGATTACCATGACCACTGGCAAGCATGCCAAATGGTTCAATGTCTTTGCCGCCGGTCTTGCCTGCGCGGCCTTCGGACGCCTGCTGGGAGCAGACTGGGCAGCTTTTGTGCCGACACTGATCGCCAGCATGGTCGGGCAGTATATCCGGCTGATGATGATAGAGCGGCATTTCAACGCCTTTGTCGTCACGGCCTTCGTTGCCTTTGCTGCGGCAGTTCTGTCAGGGATCGGTGCGACGCTGCTCGGTTCGAGCATGATTGATACCTCGATGAGTGCTGCCGTGCTGATGCTGGTGCCCGGCGTCCCGTCAATGAATGCGCAGACCGATATCATGGAGGGCTTTCCAACGCTTGGCTCGGCACGCTTTGTAACCGTGACGATGATCCTCCTTTTCATTACCGTTGGTGTCGGCGCTGCCCATATAGCACTTGGCGGTGGCATGGAGGATGCGACCAAGCCCTTCCATTCGGTCCTGCACCAGACATTTTTTGGCGCCGTTGCTGCGGCGGGCTTCGGGGTCTTGTTCAATTTCGGCTGGCGCAATCTCGGCTGGTCGGCCATTGCCGGTGGGCTTGCGCTTGCGGTCAAAACCTTCTGCATGCATCACGGCTGGCCGCTTGAGGCGGCCTCTTTCGGGGCGGCTGTGGCGGTCGCATTCGCGGTGGAGATTTCCTATAATACGCCGTTTCCGGTTCGCCGTGTCGGCAACGCAATTGCCGTTGCAGGCTGCATTCCCATGGTACCGGGCAGCGCTGCTGCACACTGGATCATCGGCTTGCTGGAGATGACAGTACAGCCCCTTGACCAGCTGAATGCCATGCTGGCCTCGACCACAAGCGCCGGGCTTCAGGTGATCTTCACCGTCGGTGCCATCGGTGCCGGTCTGACGATGGTCTCCTCGCTGTTCCGTCGTCCTGATTTTCCAGATTGAGCTTTTGTGCCAGATTGAGCTTTTGTGAATGCCTGTTTCCCCGGCGTCTTCATCGTCCATAAAGAGAAAGCTGCGGAATCTGTCTTGGTTTTATAAGTAAAATATTTTTGCCTTCCGTTGCGATTTGCATCTATCGAATGCCTGCCGTCGCCTTGTGCCTTGATGAAGCCCGGTCTGCGGGTCCGCAGGGCGGACAGTTGAGCGGGGCTTTGGGATGCGGACTGAAAAATATGTTCTCGTTCGTCCGCGCGGCGGGCTGAATGATCTGTTGGTTCAGATTGAGCAAAGCCGTGGATATGCCGCGCGCTATGGGCGCAGCTTTGTCATCGATATGTTGCGTAGCGGCTGGAACTGTGATTTCCATCGCTTCTTCGAGCCGCTGCCGAATTTTGGTGTGCGACTGCGTCGATGGACGGATCGGATGGTGTCAGAGCTTGATGGCATTCCCGATGTTTTTCCCCATGAAATTGCCGGACGTTTGAAAGATTATGGCGTCCATTGTCAGGCGCGGTACTTCGTTACGGATGAGGGGGGGATCCCGGTCCGTTTCGAACTGAACCAGGACTATCCGGAACGGCTTCTGGTTTCGGAACAATGGGGCGGCGGTTATGATTCGCTCAGACTGCTGCATCGAGTTCGCTTTGTCCGCGATGTAGCCGATCATATTCTTGGCAGGCTTTTGATGCTGGGGCCGGATTATGATGCAGTCCATGTGCGTCACAGCGACTACCAGACTGACTACCGCGCCTTGTTGCGACGGATCGCACCCTGTCTTCGCGGGCGCAACGTCCTATTATGCACAGACAGTTACAACGTGCAGAAAGAGGCGCCGGATTTACTTGTCGGTGCCACGTCCATCATCACGCTTTTCGATGTTCCAGACAATGGGGGGCAGCCGCTGCATGGCATACGGGAGGCGTCGGGTCTAAAACGCAATCTCGCGACTACGACAGACCTGATGGCCATGGCTTGCAGTCGCCGGCTCTATTATTCACGGCTGCTCGGCAGTCGGGGGCGCAGTCTCGGGTGCTTTTCGGGTTTTTCCCAACTGGCCGAAGGGCTGAGGTTGCAGCCGGCGCTGATCGCGAAATTGCTGGAGGGCGGATCGGCTGATCTTTACGCCGCGTTTCTGGCTCAGCGTGCTGCGCGACCGCGCTACAACATGCGGGCCTTGGCCATAGAACTCTACCGGGAGGTCAGGGATCGCTCCACCAGATCGCACTCACGACGCGTGGCACGTCGAATCGCAAAAGCCGCGAGACAGGATCAGTGACACAGAATGCCCCCGGAAATGGCCGGGGGCAGCTGTTTTCTCGCTGAAGCCTCAAGGGCTGAACTGGCGCGATCAGATCGCGCCTGCTTCAACGCCAGTTGGTCTTGGTCAGTTCCACCAGTTCGTCGCCACGGCCGTTCAGGATCGCCCGCATCATGTAGAGGCTGAAGCCCTTGGCATGTTCGAGCGTGATCTGCGGCGGCATGACGAGTTCCTGTTTTGCCGTCATCACATCAAGCAGCACCGGGCCGGGTGTTGCCAGCATTTCGTCGATGGCGGCGGGCAGGGCCTTTGCGTCTTCGACCTTGATACCCTTCATGCCGGCGGCTTCCGCCACTTTGGCAAAATCGGGGCTGGAAAGGTCCGTTGAGTCGGAAATATAGCCGCCAGCCTTCATTTCCATGGCGACAAAGCCGAGCGAGCGGTTGTGGAACACCACCATTTTCAGCGGCAGGTTCGACTGTGTCACAGTCAGGATGTCGCCCATCAGCATGGAAAAGCCGCCATCGCCGCACATGGCGATCACCTGACGCTTCTTGTCGAGGGCCTGGGCGCCGATACCCTGCGACAGCGCATTGGCCATTGAGCCGTGGTTGAAGGAGCCGATCAGCCGACGCTTGCCATTCATGGCGACATAGCGTGCGGCCCAGACGGAGGGCGTACCGACATCGCAGGTGAACACGGCATCATCACTGGCTTTCTCGGAGAGAAGGCGTGCGACATATTGCGGGTGGATCTGGCCCTTTGGTCCGTCATCGGTGGCAAGATCGTCCAGCGCCTTGCGGCTCTTGGCGTAGTGTTTCTTTGCCTCCGTGAGGAACGAGCCGCTGCGATTGCCCTTCAGCTTCGGCAGCAGTGCCGAGATCGTTGCTGCAACGTCGGCCTGAATGCCGAGATCAACCTGCGTATGCGCGCCAAGCGCCTCTGCGCGGTTGTCGATCTGGGCGATCTTGGCCTTGTCGGGATAAAAGGCGCGATAGGGGAAGGAGGAGCCGAGCACCAGCAGCATATCAGCCGATTCCATCGCATGATAACCCGACGAGAAGCCGATCAACCCGGTCATGCCGACATCATAGGGATTGTCATATTCGACGAATTCCTTGCCGCGCAGCGCATGCACGATCGGTGACTGAAGAGTTCCCGCGAGCTCGAGCAGTTCCGTGCGGGCGCCGGCGCAGCCCGCACCGCACAGCAGCGTCACCTTGCCGGCTGCATTCAGCATTTTGGCGAGTTCCGCGACATCGCTTTCCTGCGGCATCATCACCGGCTGTTTCGGTGTATTCCAGCGGATCGGTGTGTCTTCAGGCATGGCTTTCAGCGCAACATCGCCCGGCAGGACGATAACGGCGACGCCCTTCTTGGCAATCGCCGTGCGCATGGCGACTTCAAGGACGCGTGGCATCTGGTCAGGCGTGGAGATCAGTTCGCAGTAAACGCTGCATTCGCGGAAGATTTCCTGAGGATGGGTTTCCTGGAAATAGCCGGATCCGATTTCGGAGGAGGGAATATGAGCGGCAATCGCCAGAACCGGAACATGGTTGCGATTGCAGTCATAAAGGCCGTTGATCAGGTGCAGGTTACCTGGTCCGCAGGAGCCTGCGCAGACAGCGAGCTTTCCGGTCAGCTGAGCCTCGGCGCCCGCTGCAAAGGCTGCTGCTTCCTCGTGCCGCGTGCCGACCCATTCAAGCGTTTTCAGCCGTCCGATGCTGTCGCTCAGGCCATTGAGCGAGTCGCCCGTCACGCCCCAGATGCGCTCAATGCCGGCTTCGCCGAGATAGCGCGCGATGTAATGGGCAATGCTTTCCGCCATATTCAATTCCCTTCAGATTAGTCGCGCCTGTAACGTTCCGCAGCTACGGGGTGGGGCGCTATGCGAGGGGGTCGGACCCTTGCGGGTTGAGGCACCGCCGGTGCACCCGGCGGCGTTGATATTCAAGGTAGCAATGAACCGTAGCTGGTAAAAGACTGGCGGTCTTGCAAAATTATCAAGATGGATCGCTGTTTTGACGGCATTTATTCAAGCCGGGGATTGACAGGGACGACGATCCGGCCACGCACCTTGCCCTGAAGGAAAAGTGGTGCCGTCTTGATGACCTGATCGAAGGCAAGCTCCGTTGTCAGCGCGTCAAGCGCATCGCGATTAAGCTCGTCAGCAAGGCGGGTCCAGGCCTGAATGCGCTCATCCAACGGGCACATCACGCTGTCGACACCTCTGAGCGTGACACCGCGCAGGATGAAGGGCGCGACGCTTGCCGGCAGATCCATGCTGCCGGCAAGGCCGCAGGCAGCGACCGTGCCGCGATAGCGGATCATCGACAGAATATTGGCAAGCACCACGCCGCCGACCACATCGACGCCCCCGGCAAAGCGTTCCTTTGCGAGCGCACGCGGCTTGCCCTCAAATTCCGCGCGTTCCAGCACGGATGATGCGCCGAGACGTTTGAGATAATCGGTTTCCGTGGCTCTGCCGGTGATGGCTGCAACGCTGAAGCCGCGTCCGGCCAGCAAAGATGTGGCGACGCTGCCAACGCCGCCAGTGGCGCCGGAGATAACGATCTCGCCCTGATCCGGTGTCACTCCAGCCTGTTCCAGTGCCATGACGCACAGCATGGCAGTATACCCCGCAGTGCCGATAGCCATCGCCTCACGCATGGAAAGCGCATCGGGAAGCTTGACCAGGAAATCACCACGCACCTTCGCCTGACCGGCAAGGCCGCCCCAATATTTCTCGCCAACACTCCAGCCGTTGAGCACGACACGATCGCCGGGCTTGAAGTCCGGATGGCGGCTTTCGCGGACAATGCCGGAAAAATCAATGCCTGGCACCATCGGGAAGCTGCGTACAACGGGTGAGGCGCCGGTGATGGCAAGGCCGTCCTTGTAGTTCAGAGTCGAAAAAGCGACGTCAACCAGCACATCGCCGTCTTCCGGTGGTTGGATGTCTATGGTCTTTACGGCGACGGTCTGGCCGTCCCCGGATTTCTCGATGAGAATGGCATCGGTCATCTGTCTGATCCTGTCCGTGTTGCAAGTTTCATGAAGCCCTCAATGAACAGGCGAAGCGGTCCGCCATGCCCTTCCAGCCGGGCGCGAAGCACCGCCCCCTCCCAGCCGATCCAGAAATAGGCCGCAAGATCGGAAATGCTTTGATCCTGGCCAATGCTTCCCTCTTTCTGTGCCAGAGCCAGACATTCGGCGGTGCGCGACTCCCAGGCGGTGAGAACCGCTTTCAGCCGTTCGGCAAATTCCGGCACAAGGCTTGGGGCCTCCGGACCTAGATTGCCGATGAGGCAGCCGCGGGTGAAATCATAACGGGCCATGCTCTGCTCGGCGTCCCTGGCAAAGGCTCGGATGCGCTTCAGCGGCGGCAATGTTTCATCGCTCAGCCAGCGATCCAGCTTGGCGGCCATGTAGTCATGATAGGCGGCAATCAGGGTGAGGCCGAAATCCGCCTTGGAGGCGAAGTGATAATAGAAGCTGCCCTTCGGCACGCTGGCCTTGCGCAGGATTTCATCAAGACCGACAGCGGCATATCCGCGCTCGGTCAACAGTGCCAGTCCGGCATTAATCAGGGCCTTGCGCGCCGACTGATCATCGGCGGCGCGCGGCGGGCGGCCGCGTTTCGGTTTCGGGGAAACTGGTGCGATCTCGGTCATTTCTATTTTATAGACCAGTCAGTCTATAAATACAAGGCGATCACAACGCACGAAAACGCGCGTCAGATTGCTGCGAAACCGCGCCCCCTTTTCGGACGTCATGCCTGTGCTTGTCACAGGCATCCAGCCGACGTGCGTCTGCACGGCGAAAGACACTAGTAATGGCCCAATGCTATGAAGAACCTGGATCCCCGTGACGAGCACGGGGATGACGACGGAAGGAGCGGCTGTTCCGCCCCAAGCAGGCAATGTAAACAACTTTGTCAGCAGTCTGACGCGCGACACCGAAGTGCCGCGCGCCTGCGGGGCCTACAAGGGGCGTGTTCGCCCGTTGTGTTCAGAAGCGACGGAAATGATTGGAAATTTCTGTCATTTCTGGTCCTCCAGCCCCAATCCGGTTCAGATATTGGCCAGCAGGTCGTTGACGCGATCCTGCATGTCCTTCAGGGCGTCGTCGACGCTCTTCTGGCCGGTCATGGCGGCGTTCATTTCCTGGCCGATAATGTCCTGAATGGCAAACTGGCGCTGAACGTCACCCGGCAGAGGTGTGCCGATCTGTGCCAGATCCAGCACGGTCGCACGATGCGGCAGGGCCTTGAACTGGTCAGAGTCGAGAACGGCCTGAACAGCTGGCAGGTGGCCGGTGCGGCTCCAGTCATAATCGTGATCAAACATGAATTTGAGGAATTTGCCGATCGCGGCGGTGTCCTCATCCGAACGCTTGACGTTGGAGACGGCAAGGCTGTGCCCGTCGGCATATTGCGAGCGCGGACCGTCGAAGAGCTGCGGATAGGTGTAGACCTCATAGCCGCCCTTGTTGAGCGCCGTCCCGTCCTTTTCCGACTCTGCGTTATAGTCACCGATCACCCAGGTGCCGCCCTCATGGATACCGGCATCGCCAGCCAGAAAGGCATTGAGGGACGCGCCGTAATCGACATCCTTGATGATGTAGCCCTTGTCATAGAGCGTCTTATACATCTCCAGAACGCTCTTGGCTTCGGGGGTTTCGATGTTGATCTTGGTGGGGTCGGCAAAGAAATCCGAGCCCTGCTGCTGCAGATAGGTGTAGAAATCGCGGGTATAGGCTGCGGTTTCGTTTGCGAGCGGCATGGTCATATAGGTCTTGCCGGTCTTTTCCTGGAACTGGGCGGCCTGGCTCATCAGCTCGTCGACGCTGGTCGGCAGGATCGGTGTACCGTCGGGATTGACGAGGCCGGCCTCCTTGAACAGGGCCATGTCGATGTGCCAGAGCTGGCTCCAGTTATCGATCGGCAGACCATAGATCTTGCCGTCACGGGTGACACCGGTGAGGCTTGCCTTGGTGAAGCTGTCGGGTGAGATGCCCTCGGTTGCCAGAAGGTCGTTCAGCGGCATCAGCAGGTTCTTCGAGGCATAGTCGCCCAGCACCGACTGGTGGATGGTGACGACATCCGGCGGATCGCCAGCGGCAAACTGTGCCGTTAGCTGATCATAGCCGGGCCATTCAACGGTGGTGACGTTGACATGAATATCGGGATTTGCCGCTTCGAACGCATTGACCAGCGAGGTGATGATGCCGCATTCGCCGACGGCTTTGGACACGTCGGTATTGGTGCCGAATTCCGCGTCGCAGGCGCCGAAGAAGCGCTGGAACTCGATCGTGGTGTCGGCAAGCGCCGGGCTGGCCGCACAAAGAGCGGCAAGCGAAAGCGCGCCGGCCAGAGTCGATTTCATCCTATGTTTCATATTCTCCTCCACGAGATGGGCTTTTGCCCGCGTTACCCTGCATGAGGGCAGGGCGAAACAATTGGTTGGTCTCACTCCCGCGTCCGCCGGTTGCGGACGCATTCTTTCATTCCGGTTAGTCACTGAGGCGGGCCTTGCTTCAGGAAGAGGCCCGCCGCGCATCATTTTTCCGCCGCACCGGAAACGGCGGTGACGATGTATTTCTGGAAAAACAGATAGACGATCAGGATCGGTGCGCTGGCAAAGACGGCCTGCGCCATCAGGAAGCCAAGCCCCTCTGTCTGGGCAAAGTTCATCTGCGACGAGGCAATGCCGACCGTCAGCGTGTACATTTCCTTCTTGGTTGCGGTGATTAGGGGCCAGAAATAGTCATTCCAGGCGATCAGGAAGGTGAAAATGCCAAGTGTTGCCTGCGCTGGCAGCGTCAGCGGCAGCAGCACCTTCCAGAAAATCTTGAACTGGCTGGCATTGTCGAGCAATGCCGCCTCATCCAGTTCTTTGGGAATGGCGCGGAAGAACTGCGTCATCAGGAACACGCCAAAGGGGGCCGAAAGCCCGGGCAGGATCAGCGCATAATAGGTGTTGTGCAGCCCCATCTTGGCAAAGATCTGGTGCCGTGCGATCAGCACCGCCTGTTCGGGAATGGCAAGACCGAGCAGCACGATCACGAAGACCACGTTGCGGAACGGAAAGTTCAGCCGCGCAAATCCGTAACCGGCAAGCGAGGTCAGCACCAGCACGCCGATGGTGATGCAGCCCGACACGATGATGCTGTTCAACACCCAGCGGAAGACCGAAGAATTGCCAAAAATGTTGAAGTAGTTCTTCAGCGTATAAGGGCCATGGAACACGGAATTCATATTGGCCATGAGTTCCGCATTGTCCTTCATCGACAGGGCCAGAACCCAGATTACTGGTGCCACCATGGCAAGCGCCAGAACGATAACGGCACCAAGGATCAGGCGGTCGCCGAGCGTGTTCTTCTTGGAAAGACCGAAACTTGCCATCAGCTGTCTCCCTTCCTGCGCGAGATCACGAACTGCGCCATGGCCGCAACCAGGATCAGTGCGAACAGCACTTCCGATGCCGCAGCGCCAAGACCGATATCCCAGCGGGTGAACGCCATCTGATAGATGTAGAGAACGATTGGCAGGGATTCATTATTCGGGCCGCCCTGCGTCATCAGCCGGGCCTGGCCGAAGAGCTGGAACTGCATGACGATCTGAATGATCACGACGAGAATGATGGTCCGCTTGATCGAGGGCAGGGTAATGTACCACAGCGTGCGCCAGCGACTGGCATTATCAAGGGCGGCAGCCTCGTAGATCTCCTTGGGGATCTGCTGAAGGGCTGAAAGATAGAGCATCATCGGCAGGCCGATGCACCACCAGACTGTGGCAATGGCGATGCCGATCATCACCAGATCGGGATCGGACAGAAAAGCCGGCGGTGTGGCGTCAAACCAGCCGTAAATCGTTGCAAGCAGCCCGTATTGACCGATGAAGACGATGCGCCAGATCAGCGTCACGATGGTGACGGAGAGAACTGACGACGAGAAATAGAGTGTCCTGAGTGCCGCTGCCGTTTTGGTCTGCCGGTTGAGCGCCAGCGCCAGAAACAGGCCGACAAGCGCCAGTGGCGGAACCGTCAGGAACACGAAATAGAAGGTGTTCCAGACCGATTTCAGGAACACGCCGTCATGGGCTAGACGCACATAATTGCCGAAGCCGACAAAGCGGCCGATGGAGAAAGCATCGGCCCGGTGCAGGCTCAGCCAGATGTTCCAGAACATCGGCACCACCAGAAGTGCGATGAAGAACACCAGATAGGGCAGCACGAACAGACCATTACGCCAGCGCGGCGCGTTGATGTTGGCGGTCGCGTTCTGCCTGTTCTTCCCGGTGGAAAGGGCGTCAGACATCGCTCCTCTCCCGCGCTTCATCAGCGCTTGCCGCGTCATTGTGATAGGCCTTGCCGCTTTCATCGAAGAGATGGGCGGCAAATCCGTCAAAGGCGAGGTGAACCTTGTCGCCGATCCTTGCACTGCTCAGGCCGATATCTTCAGCAACAACGATGTCGCCGCTTGCAAGCCGGGTATAGAGCAATGTCCGGTCGCCGAGCCGCTCCAGCACATCAACGGTGCCGCTGGTGGTCGCCGTCTGATCCGTGGAAATGCATTTGACCGCTTCGGCGCGGATGCCGAGCTTGATCGGGCCTGACGGCAGGCCGGCGATTGCAATACCGGTCTGCAGCGCCGAGCCGTCGGGCAGTCTGGCCTTTGCCAGACCGTTTTCGCCGGAAAGCGTTACATCGAGGAAGTTCATGGTCGGCGAACCGACGAAGCGGGCGACGAATTCGCTGACCGGGCGGGTGTAGATCTCCATCGGCGCGCCGATCTGCTCTATTCTGCGGTTGTTCAGCACCACGATCCGGTCTGCCAGCGTCATTGCCTCGATCTGATCGTGGGTGACGAAGATCATTGTCGAGGCAACGCGGTTGCGCAGCTGCGCCAGTTCGACACGGGTTCTGACCCTGAGCGCCGCATCGAGATTGGAAAGCGGCTCATCAAACAGAAAGGCTTCCGGTTCCTTGACGATCGCCCGGCCGATCGCCACGCGCTGGCGCTGGCCGCCGGAAAGCTGCGATGGCTTGCGCGCCAGAAGGTGGCTGATCTCCAGCATGCGGGCGGCTTCCTTGACGCGCGCATCGATCACCGGTTGCTCGGTGCCGATGTTGCGCAGGCCGAAGGCCATGTTCTCTGCGACCGTCATGTGCGGGTAGATCGCGTAGTTCTGGAACACCATGGCAAGGCCGCGCTTGCCGGGCGGCAGATTGTCGATGCGCCTGCCATTGATGCGGATCTCACCGCCATCAACCGCTTCGAGCCCGGCAATCATACGCAGAAGTGTCGATTTCCCGCAGCCTGACGGTCCGAGAAACACCATGAATTCATTGGCGGCGACGGACAGTGAAATATTGTCCAGAACCGTCAGGCTGCCATAGCGTTTGGTGACGCTGTCGATCTCGATCTCCGCGCTCATGACAGCACCTGCTGCGGTTGCGCCGCTGTTGCGCGCGATGCATCAAGCGTTTCGAAACCGGCTTTGTTGGTGTTTTGCCAACCTGTCGGATTTTGTGCCGAAACGGAAACCTGCGTTTCCATTTGCTCCTCCCATGCACGTCCAACGTCGTGATGCAACGTTAGGACGTTTCCCACGTTTGTCAACATGATATTCGATTTAAACCAAGAAACATGGTTTTAAATCAGAGCTTCACCCGGATGAAGCGATAGCTCAATGGCGCGATGGCGGCGGTCAGGCGGCCATCCGAAATCTTCGCGTCCGCCGCCGCTTCGGGCCGGACATTGTCCGGCGCGGAAGCCGTATTGGTGATGTTGATATCCGGGTGGCTGATGAGCTGATCGTCGATCACCGCTTCCGGGGCAAAGCCCTGCAGCACAACATCAAGATCGATGGTTTCGGTGCCGCTGCGATTGACGGCGAAAAGCGCGATATAGCCGTCTTCCGCATTGTGAACGGCGGACACGTCAAGCGTCGGCACGTCACCAATGGCATCAACATGATAGGTCGGGCAATCGACGGCGAGTTTCAGCGCGGTGCCGCGGCCAAAGCGTGAGGCGAAGTAATAGGGGTAGAAGATGGTCTGGCGCCAGGCAGCGCCGCCGGGCTCCGTCATGATCGGTGCGATCACATTGACCAGCTGTGCAAGGCAGGCAATCTTCACCACGTCGGCGCGATTGATGAAGGTGTTGAGAACACAGCCAACCTGCAGCACATCCTCGAAATTATAGTCGTCTTCCAGAAGCGGCGGCGCGAAGGGCCAGCCTTTTTCGCCGGCCAGCGTTGCCTCGTCGCGCTTCTTGGAATGATACCAGACGTTCCATTCATCGAAGGAGATATAGACATCCTTCTTCGAACGCTTCTTGGCCTTGATATAGGTGATGATGCCGGCAACGGTCTCGATATAGCGGTCGAGTGTCAGGCTCTTGGCCAGATAACCGGCCGTGTCCTTCTCGTAATTGTCGAGATACATGTGCAGCGAGATATAGTCGACCTCCTCATAGGTATGGTCGAGCACAGTTGCTTCCCATTCCGGATAGGTCGGCATGGTGGCGGAGGACGAGCCACAGACCACGAGCTCGAGGCTCTTGTCAAAGGAGCGCATTGCCTTGGCGGTTTCATAGGCGAGGCGGCCATATTCATGGGCGGTCTTGTGACCCGTCTGCCACGGGCCATCCATCTCGTTGCCAAGGCACCAGAGCTTCACATTCCAGGGTTCCGCACGGCCATTCTTGCGGCGCAGGTCAGACCATTCGCTGCCGCCCGGATGATTGACATATTCGAGGAAGTTGCGCGCTTCATTCAGTCCGCGCGTCCCGAGATTGATCGCCAGCATCATTTCCGTTCCGACGCTGTCGCACCACTTTGAGAATTCGTGAATGCCAACCTGATTGCTTTCGGATGTGTGCCAGGCGAGATCAAGGCGAACCGGCCGATCCTCCTTCGGGCCGATGCCGTCTTCCCAGTTATAGGCGGAGACGAAATTGCCGCCGGGGTAGCGCACCACCGGAACATCGAGTTCGCGCACCAGATCGGCAACATCCTGACGCATGCCGTCTTCATCCGCTGTCGGATGATCCGGCTCGTAAATGCCGGTATAGACCGCCCGTCCCATATGCTCGACAAAGGAGCCGTAAAGCCTGGGGTCGATTTCGGAAATCGTATAGTCCCGGTGAATGGTGACCGTTGAACGCATGATGACTCCTCCGCATCCAAAAATATGGTTTGAACCAATTTTTGTGAAGAATAGACACCAAAGCCGGACAAGCGTCAAGCATGTTTGGTTGTGATTTACGCTTCAGGTTGCGCTTCGTCGTGCTGACTTGCCAATCCGCAAATGCGGAAAGCTATCTCTGGTCAATGAGCCGAGGGTTTCGCTGCGAACGCGCTTTGCGGTCGGCTATTCTGTTGTAATCCTGAGCACGATATCCTGATCGTAATTGCCAAAACCCTTGCCGAAAATATTGATGCCGCCGGGATGGCGGGCATTGTCGCGCACCGAGATCGACAGCCGGATCGAGTGGTGCTGATCGAGCCTGAGATCGCTCAGTGACATGTCGGAAATCCGCATTCCGTCGACAAAGGAGCCGTTGGCGGTAATCCTGAAACGCTTCAGCATGCCATATTGCGAGCCTTTGAGCTTCCACCAGTCCGGTGTCAGGACACCACGCCGGTCACCGAAATCGCCGGGCGATGTCCACTGGCCGATATCGACACCATTCACCGCGATGGTAATGTCCGAGGGCCAGTTCGGGTTGGTACCCGGCACTTCCGAGGAGAGCTCCATCGAAAACTCGATTTCGCTGATTGCCTGATTGTTGAGCCGGGCATTGTTGGGGAACTGATATTCGATATTGCCGCGGGTAAACCAGATCAGCCCGGCCTTCATGCGGGCGGGGTCAAGAAAGGAATCCGGCACGTCGAGCAGGCCGATAATGCCCTCCGGCGTGCATAATCCGCAAGGCGCGGAGACGTCGAAAGCCGTGTAGAGGCCGACCGGCATGGCTACTTCAATGGCCTGCCGGTCGCGTTCTTCGGCTGGATCACCAAAGGTGATGACGACTTCATCATAAATGCTGGAGCAAACTTTCTGGCTGCCTTTTCTGGCGCGCAGACTTTCGGTCCGGATCAGCCCGGCTTCCTCCAAAAGCTGAACGCTGAGCGAGACGGTTGACTGCGGCAAATTAAGTAACTCACCGATTTCCTTGACATTCAACGGACCCTTCTCGCGCAGAAGCTTCAAAACGGCGATGCGCGCCGGGGCGGCGAGACCCTTGAGGACATGCATGTCCTTCTCAGGGTCGACTACGAGGAAATTGCGGGCCATGCTGCGCCTGATTGCTGCTGTTTCATTGTCAGAAAAGCTTCATATCAGGAATCTTGTGGCAATCAAACCGGCAAACTTGCATCAGTCTGACGCATCCGCCTTCGGGGCCAGTTCGGTCTCGGCAATGTCGGTGATTTCCAGTCCGCTCCCGTCTTTTGTCACCGGCTCGCCGGGAAAAGGCATGATGGCGGCTGCAAGGCCGATATTGCGAAATTCGGTCGGGCTGACGCGGAAATATCGGCGAAACACTTTGGCGAAATAGTTCGGATCGGCAAATCCGGTCAGCCCCGCGACCTCCTTGACACTCAGCTCGCCACTGGAAAGAAGCCGGGTTGCCTGCCGCAACCGGCGCAAAAGCACGAATTCTGCCGGTGGCATGCCTTCGGATTTGGCAAAGAGGCGGGAGAAATGGGCACGGCTGAGGCCCGACACCTCGGCCAGAAGATCGACGGGCAGGGCGGATGACAGGTTGTTGTCGATATAATGGACGACGCGCTTCATCGCCCGATGTTCAACGGCCGGGATCGTCCGCGTGCCGAACACATCGTCATATAGCAGCATGATGGTCTCATAGGCGACCAGTGAAGCGCGCGCCGGGGTCTCAACGCGCGGGGAGAGCAATTCACCAAGGCAGGTGGCCAGTCCGTCAATGGTTGTCTGGCTCAGTTTCAGCACCGGCCCCGAGGTTGCGAGCACCGCCTGCTGGATACGCATGGCTTCCTCACCATTGAGCGAGATCCAGAAAAACTCCCAGTAGCCGCTATCTTCCACCCAGTAGCGGTGATTGCTGGGGACGCAGGTCAGCATGGTATCGCCGGGTTTCAGGCGGAATTCACGATTGTCGAAACGCAAGTTGCCATGGCCGGCAATCGTGTACTGGATCACCGAAAACGGGCTTTGGCCACGGCGGCGTCCATCCCAGTCATAGCTGGAATCCGTTCTGATTTCATAGCCGGCACTGACCGGCATGGCATGCAGGTCCTGGTGCCCGCGTGGTAACGAAATCAATCGGCCGATCGGCGCCTTTGTCTTTAATTCCGAGAGCACAGAATTACCCATGAAAGCATAATCCCTCTCTGTTGCCCTGTGGTTGCCGATGCATAATGGCGCTCGGGAGTTGAAAATACAAGCAGTCGCAGGCGGTGCAGGGAGAGCGCAGCCCTCCAGAAGGGCTGACGGCAGGTCTGATGACAGGCGCAGTTGAATTTACCCAATTTAGAATGATTGAACAAAGGGAGGCGGGCATGAGCGCTTTCAAGATTGCTATTATCGGCGCAGGCAGCGTCGGGTTTACCAAGACGCTTTTCAAGGACATTCTGTGTGTCCCGGAATTTGCGGATATCGAGGTCGCACTGACGGATATAAGCGAAAAAAACCTGACAATGGTCAGGAATATTCTCGAACGGATCGTTGAAGCCAACAATTTGCCGACGAAAATTACGGCAACCACCGATCGGCGCCGGGCGCTGGAAGGTGCGCGCTACGTGATTTCCTGCGTGCGCGTCGGCGGGCTGGAGGCCTATGCCGATGATATCCGTATTCCGCTGAAATATGGTGTCGACCAGTGTGTCGGCGACACGATTTGCGCCGGCGGCATTCTCTATGGGCAGCGCAATATCCCGATGATCCTGGATTTCTGCAAGGATATCCGCGAGGTCGCCGAACCCGGCGCGCGTTTCCTCAACTATGCCAATCCGATGGCGATGAATACCTGGGCTGCAACCGAATACGGCAAGGTCGATACGATCGGCCTTTGCCACGGCGTGCAGCATGGGGCTGAACAGATCACCGAGGTGCTGGGCGCAAAGCCCGGCGAGCTCGACTATGTCTGCTCCGGCATCAACCACCAGACCTGGTTTGTTGATCTGCGCGTGAATGGCCGCCAAATCGGCAAGGATGAACTGATTGCCGCGTTTGAGGCGCATCCGGTCTATTCCAAACAGGAAAAGGTGCGCATTGATGTGCTGAAGCGCTTCGGCGTCTATTCGACGGAAAGCAACGGCCATCTGTCGGAATATCTGCCCTGGTATCGCAAGCGGCCCGACGAAATTACCCGCTGGATCGACATGTCCGAGTGGATCCATGGCGAAACCGGCGGTTATCTTCGTTTCACCGCCGAGAATCGCAACTGGTTCGAAACCGAATATGACGAGTTCCTGCAGGATGCGGGCAAGCCGATCGATCCCGCCAAACGGTCCAGCGAGCATGCCAGCTATATTCTCGAAGGGCTGGAGACGGGGCGGGTCTATCGCGGTCACTTCAACCGCAAGAATAATGGTGTGATCACCAATCTGCCGGCTGACGCGATCATTGAATCGCCCGGCTTTGTCGATCGCTTCGGCCTGAACATGGCTGCAGGCATCACCTTGCCGGAAGCCTGTGCGGCAACCTGTATCGCCTCCATCAATGTTCAGCGCATGTCGGTCCATGCCGCTGTCAGCGGCGATCTTGACCTGCTGAAGCTGGCTGTCCTGCATGATCCGCTTGTCGGCGCCGTCTGCACACCGGAGGAGGTGTGGCAAATGGTCGATGAGATGGTCGTTGCCCAGGCCGAATGGCTGCCGCAATATGCCGATGCGATTGCGGGTGCGAAGGAACGGTTGGCGAAATCCACGCTCAAGACCCGCGACTGGAATGGTGCTGCGCGCCGCGCCATTCGCTCCGTCGATGAAATGCGGGAAGAAAAAGAGGCGTTGCGGGCAGCCGAAAACGCCTGATCTTTCTGAATGCCTGCGGATCCGGTGATGAGGCACCGGGTTCGCATCGCCGTTTTCTGCTGCCAGTGGGGTAGGAGCTCTGACAGCAGAGGCGGATTTTCAAGGAAAGCATGAATTTTCAATGGGAGGAAAGTCGATGCATTTTCATAAACGCCGCCTGTGCCTGACGGGCCTGCTTGCGGCCGGGATTTCAAGCCTAGCAATTGCTTCCGGCGCGTTCGCCTCCGAGGCCACGGTGGTACCGGAACAGCCGCCGGTGCCGGCGCAGGCCAAGATTACCTATGTGCCGCGCAATGCGATCGAGGAATACAAGGCGCTGCCATCTTATTCCGAGCCCGACTGGGTGACGAAGAACTTTGTCGATACCGGCAAGCTGCCGCCGGTCAAGGACCGTCTGCCCAAGGAGCCGCTGGTGTTCAAGACCGGCAATATGCCGGATGGTATCGGCGTTTATGGCGGCACGTTGCGCCATGTCGTTGGCGGCCGGCCGGAGGGCTGGAACTATGCCGCAGGCCAGGCGCAGGGCTGGGGTGGCATCGATATCGAAATGTATGAGTGCCTGACGCGAACCGCGCCGCTCTATCAGGTGGAAGCCGATGATATGGAGCCGCTGCCCAACCTGGCGAAAAGCTGGGACTGGTCGGACGATGGGCACAAGCTGACAATGCATCTGATCGAAGGCGCCAAATGGTCGGATGGCGTGCCGTTTACCGCCGATGACGTGATGTTCTACTGGGACGACAATATCGTTGATCCCAATGTCACGCCGCTCAACGGTGCGACAAAGGAAATGTTCGGCAAGAATACCACCCTGAAGAAGATTGACGACTACACGGTTGAATGGACCTTTGAAGAGGCGTTCCCGCGGCAGTATCTCTTCAACATGGCCTATGGCAATTTCTGCCCCGGCCCGGCGCATATCCTGAAGACCAAGCATCCGAAATATGCCAACACCACCTATGACGAATATCGAAACGGCTTCCCGCCGGAGATGATGAACTTCCCGGTCATGGGGGCCTGGGTGCCGGTGGAATATCGCCCGGATGATATCATCGTCCTCAGGCGCAATCCCTATTACTGGAAGGTCGATGAGGAAGGGCATCAGCTGCCCTATCTCGATGAGATGCATTACAAGCTCTCGACCTGGGCTGACCGTGACGTTCAGGCGATTGCCGGCTCCGGCGACTTTTCCAATCTCGAGCAGCCCGAAAACTTCGTCGTGTCGCTGCGTCGTGCGGCAGAAGAGAGCGCCCCGGCGCGGCTCGCTTTCGGCCCGCGCACCATCGGCTACAATATGCGGCTCAATCTTTCCGGCAATGGCTGGGGTGAGCCGGACGAGCGCGCCCAGGCGGTGCGCGAGCTGAACCGCAACGAGGATTTCCGCAAGGCTGTCACCATGGCGCTCGACCGCCAGAAGCTTGGTGATTCACTGGTCAAGGGACCATTTACCGCCATCTATCCCGGCGGCATCGACAGCGGAACCAGCTTTTATGACCGCCAGTCGACCTATTACTATCCCTATGATCCCGAAGGCGCCAAGGCGCTGCTGGCAAAGATCGGCCTGAAGGACACGGATGGCAACGGCTTCGTCAACTGGCCGGCCGATACGCTGGGCGGCAAGGATGTCGATATCGTTCTGCTGCTGTCGTCTGACTACAACACCGACGTCAATCTGTCTGAAGGCGTGATCGGACAGCTGCAGCAGATCGGCCTTCACGTGATTCAGAACTCCATTGACGGGATCCAGTTCGAATCAAGTCGCTATCGCGGCGATTTCGACTGGATGATCATGCGCAATCCGCCTGAAATGGCTGCTGTCGTACAGGGGACGTCTGGCCTGGCGCCGGTTGGTCCGCGCACCAGCGCCCATCACCGTGCCGGAACCGATGGCACGCTGGACTTGATGCCCTATGAGGATCAGCTCGTCGATATTGTCGACCAGTTCATTGCCACCAATGACAATGCCAAGCGTGCTGAACTGATGAAGGACTATCAAACCGTTGCTACCAAGAATGTTGACACGATCGGGCTCACCGAGTTCCCCGGTGCGCTGATCATCAACAAGCGGTTCCGCAATGTCGCCTCGGGCGCGCCGATCTTCATGTTCAACTGGGCGGAAGATGCCGTCATCCGCGAACGCATGTTCGTGCCGGCTGATCTTCAGGGCGATTATCAGCTCTTCCCCGATACGCTTCCCGGCAAACCCGGCGGCGACGGTCCGGTCAGCGGCTGACCTCAAGGAAAAGCGGCGCGGCGGCCATGAGGGGTCGCCGCACTCATGCAGCAATACCGGCGGACCGCAAGGTGGCGGCTGAAAGGCCGTCACCGGTTCCCGGCAGGCAAGGGACGCTTGAGAACAATGGCGAGATTTCTTCTGGCGCGGATCACGGCGGGTATCGGTTTGCTCTTTGTCCTGAGCATCATCACCTTTGCCATCATCCAGGCGCCACCCGGAGATTACAGCGATCACATCCGGGCCCAGGCGATCAATCAGGGCGGCGCATCGGTCGAGGCGGCAGAAGCGCAGGCTGAGGCTTACCGTGTTGCCCACGGGCTGAACGACCCGCTCCCCGTTCAATATTTCAACTGGATCTCCGGCATCGTGCTTCACGGCGATTTCGGCGAAAGCTTCTATTACAACAAGCCGGTGGCGACCGTGGTCGCCGAGCGCCTGCCGCGCACGCTGGCGCTGGCGCTCACCTGCCACATTCTGGCGTCGATCCTCGGCATCGGTTTCGGCATTCTGGCGGCGACGCGGCAATATTCGTGGATCGACAATGTGTTGTCGGGCGTAGCCTTTCTCGGCATGACGGTGCCGCGCTTTCTGATGGCGCTGATCATCGTCTATGTGCTGGTGTTTCATTTCAACGTTGCCGAAGTCGGCAGTTTCTTCTCCCCGCGTTATGGCGGTGCGCCGTGGTCCTGGGATAAATTCGTCAATCTGGTTCAGCACATCTGGCCGGTGGTGGCGATCGCCACCTTTGGCGGGCTTGCCTATAATATGCGGGTGATGCGCGGCAATCTGCTCGATACGCTCAACATGCAATATGTCGAGACCGCGCGTGCCAAGGGGCTTTCGGAAGGTGCGGTGATCATGCGTCACGCCGTACCCAATGCGCTGCATCCGCTGGTCATGTATCAGGGCGTGGTGCTGCCTTACATGCTCACAGGCGAGATCGAGACGGCAATCATCTTCGCCCTTCCCACGGTTGGTCCGGCCATCGTCGGCTCCATGGGCGTTGGCGATGTTTATGTCACGGCCACCTTCATGCTGCTGCTTTCGGCGATGCTGATCGCCGGCAACATTATCGCCGATCTGCTGCTTGCAGCCCTTGATCCGCGCGTCCGGCAGGCAGGGGGAGCGGCAGCATGACCATCGATACGCTTGAAACGGCGGAAACGGACCGCGATGTCACGACCGCAAAACGCAATGAAACCTATCTGGCACTTGTCTGGCGCCGGCTGAAGCGCTCATGGAGCGGCATGCTAGGTCTGGTTCTGGTGATCTTCCTGCTGGTGGTTGCCATCTTTGCCGATTTCCTGTCGCCGGCCGATCCGCGCGTGACGGGGGAAAGCTATCAGCCGCCGCAGGTCGTCACGGTGTTCGGCGAGGACGGACAGTTCGTCTTCCCGCCACGGGTCTATCCTTACGGTGAAACTGGCGAACTGGACCCGGTGACCTTTCAGCCATTGGTTGGCCTCGATTATGCCAATCCGCAGATCATCGGCCTCTTCGTCAAGGGCGCGCCGCACAAGCTTTTCGGCTTCATTCCGATGGACCGGCATTTCATCGGTGCGACCGATGGCTCGGTGATCCATTTTCTCGGAACCGACAAGCTGGGCCGTGATGTGCTCTCGCGCATTCTCTACGGCTCGCGGATATCGCTGCTGATCGCGCTTACCGTCGTCACGGTCATCACCGTTGTGGGCACCTCCGTCGGCATGACGTCGGGCTATCTTGGCGGGCCGATTGATGCCTGGGTGCAGCGGCTGGTGGAGCTGGTGCTCGCCTTTCCGCAACTGCCTTTCTATCTGGCGCTCGCCTCGCTCATTCCGGTGACGGCACCCACCAAGGTCTTTCTCGGCTTTGTCATCGTCGTCATGTCGGCGCTTGGCTGGGCTCAGATGTCCCGCGAGGTGCGCGGAAAAACCATGGGGCTGGTGCGGATGGACTATGTGCGGGCGGCGATTGCCGTCGGCGCCACGGACCGGCGCATCATCTTCCGCCACATCCTGCCGAATGTGATGAGCCATGTGATTGTCGCGGTGACGCTCGCCATTCCAACCGTCGTGCTGCTCGAAGCCTTCCTCGGCTTCCTGGGCTTTGCCGTCAAGCCACCGATGATCTCCTGGGGGCTGATGCTACGCGATACCTCCAATTATTCGGTGATCGGCGCCTATCCCTGGCTGCTGTCGCCTGTCGGCTTCGTGCTTGTGACCGTCTTCGCCTTCAATGCCTTTGGCGACGGTTTGCGCGATGCGATCGACCCCTATTGAAAAGGACGAGATGATGGCTGAAACGGAATTCACCAGAAACGCGCCGGCGGAACGGCGGGATCTCGCCGAAAAAGACGGTGCCGCGATCATTGATGCGCGCAATGTCGCCGTCGACATCACAGTCGAGGATGGCGTTGTGCAGGCGGTGCGTGATGTCTCCTTCCAGCTCTGGCGCGGCGAGACGATTGCCATCGTCGGCGAGAGCGGCTCGGGGAAATCCGTTACCGCGCGCACGGTGATGGGACTGCTGCCAAAGAAGGCGACGATCGGGGCGAGGGCAAAGATCACCTATGACGGTGCGGATATGCTGGCCTTCTCCGCCCGCCAGCGCAGGCTGATGCGCGGATCGCGGATCTCGATGATCTTTCAGGAGCCGATGAGTTCGCTGAACCCGATCTATACGATCGGCCGGCAGATCATCGAGGCGATCCAGACCCATCGGCGGATGAGCCGGAAGCAGGCGGAGCAGGAAACAATCGAATTGCTGCGGCAGGTGCGCATTCCCGATCCCGAGACGCGGCTGAAGCAATATCCGCATCAGCTCTCGGGCGGGCAGCGCCAGCGGGTGATGATTGCCATGGCGCTGGCCAACAATCCCGACGTGCTGATTGCCGACGAGCCGACAACGGCGCTTGACGTGACGGTTCAGGCGCAGATCCTTGGCCTGATCCGCGAGCTACAGGTCGAGCGCGGGATGGCGGTGATCCTGATCACCCATGACCTGACGGTGGTGCGGCACTTCTCCGATTATGTCTATGTCATGAGCGAAGGCGTGGTGCGCGAGCACAATACGACCGAGGCACTGTTTGCCAATCCGGTTCATCCCTACACGCGCAGGCTTTTGGGGTCAGAGCCGACAGGGCGGGCCAATCCCATGCCGGAAGATGCGAAGATCCTGCTTGAGGGCAAGGATGTCCGCGTTGCCTTTACCCTGCGGCATGGCGGCTTTCTCAAGGCGAGCTACAGCGAGCTCGTCGCCTGCGATGATCTGTCTCTGACGCTCCACAAGGGCGAAACGCTGGGGCTCGTCGGCGAAAGCGGTTCGGGCAAGACCACATTCGGCCATGCGCTGATCCGCCTTTTGCATGCCGATGGCGGCAGTGTCGCCTTTGACGGGCAGAACATCGAGAAGATGAGCCGGACGGAACTCAGACCGTTCCGTTCCCGCATCCAGATCGTGTTTCAGGATCCCTTTGCCTCGCTCAATCCGCGCATGACGGTCGGGCAGATCGTCGAAGAGGGGCTGATCGTCAACAATATAGGCAGGAATGGCCGCGAGCGCGATGAACGGGTGCGCGACGCGCTGGTGTCATCCGGTCTGACCGCCGATATCACCGCGCGTTTTCCGCATGAGTTTTCCGGTGGGCAGCGTCAGCGTATCGCCATTGCGCGAGCAATTGCGCTGGAGCCGGAATTCATTCTGCTTGATGAGCCGACCTCAGCGCTTGATCTTTCCGTTCAGGCCCAGATTATCACGCTTCTGCGCAAGCTGCAGAGCGAGCGGGGCCTGAGCTATCTCTTCATCTCCCATGACCTCAAGGTCGTCCGCGCACTTTGCCACCGCGTCTGCGTCATGCAGCACGGGCGGATCGTCGAGGAGGGCGATGTGAATGCGGTGCTGGAAAATCCCAAGACCGATTACACGCGGCGACTGGTGCGCGCCGCTTTCGAAGTTGCAGCCTGATTCCATGAAAAGGATCATATAATGAACAGAAATCCCAAAATTACCTTCATCGGCGCCGGTTCGACTGTTTTCATGAAGAATATCATCGGCGATGTGTTGCAGCGTCCAGCGCTCAAGGATGCGACAATCGCGCTGATGGATATCGACCAGCAACGGCTTTCAGAAAGCGAGATCGTTGCTGGCAAGCTTGCCCGCACGCTCGGATCGAAATCGGATATCCAGACCTTCACCAGCCAGAAAAGGGCGCTGGAAGGCGCTGACTTTGTCGTCGTCGCGTTTCAGATCGGCGGTTATGAGCCCTGCACCGTGACCGATTTCGAAGTGCCGAAGAAATACGGATTGCGGCAAACCATCGCTGACACGCTTGGCATTGGCGGGATCATGCGCGGCCTTCGCACGGTGCCGCATCTCTGGTCGATCTGCGAGGACATGCTGGCCGTCTGCCCGCAGGCTATCATGCTGCAATATGTGAACCCGATGGCGATCAATACCTGGGCGATTGCGGAGAAATATCCGACGATCCGCCAGGTCGGCCTGTGCCATTCCGTGCAGGGAACGGCCGGTGAGCTGGCGCGCGACCTTGAGATCCCGATCGAGGAGATCCGCTATCGCGCTGCCGGAATCAACCATATGGCCTTCTATCTCGCCTTCGAGCACCGCCAGCCGGATGGCTCCTATCGTGATCTTTACCCCGATCTGGTGCGCGGTTACCGGGAAGGGCGTTATCCCAAGCCTTCGGGCTGGAACCTGCGCTGCCCCAACAAGGTGCGCTATGAAATGCTGACCCGGCTTGGCTATTTCGTCACCGAAAGCTCGGAGCATTTTTCCGAATATACGCCCTATTTCATCAAGGAGGGGCGCGAGGACCTGATCGAGAAGTTCGGCATTCCGCTGGATGAATATCCCAAGCGCTGTGTCGAGCAGGTTGATCGCTGGAAAGCGCAGGCCGAGGAATACAAGAAGGCCGATGCCATTCACGTTGAGGAGAGCAAGGAATATGCTTCCGCCATCATGAATTCGGTCTGGACCGGCGAGCCCTCGGTGATTTACGGCAATGTTCGCAACAATGGCTGCATCACCTCGCTGCCTGATTATTGCGCGGCGGAGGTCCCGTGCCTGGTCGATGCCTCTGGCATTCAGCCGACGCATGTCGGTGCGCTGCCGCCACAGCTGACGGCGCTGATCCGTACCAATGTCAATGTTCAGGAACTGACGGTCGCCGCCCTTGTCAACCAGAACCGCGAGCATCTCTATCACGCAGCGATGATGGATCCGCACACGGCGGCCGAACTCGACCTTGATCAGATATGGCACATGGTCGACGATCTGCTGATCGCCCATGATGCCTGGATCCCGGAATGGGCGCGGATTGCCAAACACGCCAAATCCGCGTGAAAAAGAGGCAGCGCCTGAGGCACCTGCTGAAGGCGCTGCCCGTTTATCTGGCCGCTATCACTTAGCTGAGCGCAACCTTGCCGCTGGCGATATCGAAAACGCCGGAGATGACCTTGAGCTTCCCGCCCGCAACGGCTTCAGACATGATCGGGCTGGAACTGGCGCAGGCTTCGGCCGTCATGCGCGCATTCTCGATGGTTGCCGCTTCCGCCAGATTGTCCGGATGATCTTTCATTGCCTTGTAAACGGCGGGCTGAATCGCGCCAACCAGGCTTTGCAGGTGTCCGGGCGGGGTTTTGTGATCCTCTATGGACTCGATTGTGGCAGCCACGGCGCCGCAGCCGGAATGGCCAAGCACGAGAATGGTCTGGATACCGAGTTTGGCGACGCCATATTCGAGGCTTGCCAGCCCGTCCTCGGTCAGAAAATTTCCAGCGACGCGAACAACAAACAGATCGCCCGGTCCCTGATCGAAAATCATTTCCGGTACAACGCGTGAATCGGCGCAGGCCAGAATGGCGGCGAAGGGTTTCTGGCCGTTGGCGCGTTCGGCTCTGCCGCTGACATCATGTTTGTTGATGAGGTCGCCGGAAACACTGCGGGCATTGCCTCTCATCAGACGCGCAATCGCCTCGTCAGGTGATGCGGGATAGGGTTCGGTGGTTTGCGCCTGGGCAAAAGGGGCGATGCTTGCGCTGGCAGCAAGGGCGATGCCGCTGGCGATGAAGCCGCGCCGGTTCAGGCCGGGTTTGCTATGATTCTGGCACATGACGTTTCCTGTCTTCGCTTGAATTGGCTCCGCGCGTCGTCTGACGACGCTATAGCCGGATGAATAGCGATTTCAGGTATTCTGTTGCCTGCTTAATTGCCAAACGCTTCTATTTATAATTGTTTCTGTTCTTGTGCTGGCTTTGGTGCTGACCAGCGCCCGGCAAGCGCCGGGCGCCACGGATGAGGGTCAGGCTTCGCAGGATGCCTCTTCCAGTGCCGGTTCTTCACTGGTCCGGCCAAGCCAGACGAGGCAAAGCCCGATGATTGCCAGCACACCGCCGGCCGCAGGCAGGGCTGCATAGCCAAGCCCCGCGCCGATCACGCCTGCACCAACGGCAGCGCCGACCGCATTGCCGAGGTTAAAGGCACCGATATTGATGGAGGATGCGAGCGCCGGTGCCTCTTCAGCGGCATGCATGACGCGGGTCTGTACCGGTGGCACGATGGCGAAGGCTGCCACACCCCACAACAGCAAGCCGATGGCGGCGGTGATCTGGTTTTGAAGTGCGAAGGGCAGGATGAACATGATCACCGCCAACATGAGCAGAAAGACCATGGTTGCCCCATCAAGCGACCAGGCGGAAAGACGGCCACCGGCCCAGTTGCCGATGGTGAAGCCGACCCCGACGAGAACGAGGCAGAGCGTGATGAAGCCGCCGGACGCGCCGGCCAGTGTCGCCAGTGCGGCGGAAGCGTAGGTGTAGAGCGTGAACATGGCAGCAGCACCCGTCACCGTCGTCAGCAGCGCCAGAACCACATTGCTTCGGGTGAGCACAGCCAGTTCGCGGCGGATCTCCGGCCGGCTGCCAGCCTTGCTTCGGGGGAGGGCGAGAAACAATGCCGCTATGGCAACAAACCCGAGAACGGCGGTTCCTGCGAAAGCCAAGCGCCAGCCGATCTGCTGTCCAACCCATGTGGCCGCCGGCACACCGCCAACATTGGCAATGGTGAGCCCCATGAACATGGTGGCGACGGCGCCGGCACGCTTCTCACGGCTGACGAGACTTGCGGCAACAATCGAGCCGAGGCCAAAGAAAGCACCGTGATTGAGGCTTGTCACCAGGCGGGCCAGAAGCAGGGTATAGTAGCCGGGCGCCATCGCCGACATGGTGTTGCCGATAGTGAAGATCGTCATCAGCAGCATCAAGGCCGTGCGCTTGCCGAAGCGGCCAAAGGCCAGTGTCATGACGGGCGCGCCGATCATGACGCCGATGGCATAGGCGCTCACCAGCAGGCCGGCGGTCGGGATCGAGACATCAACGCCGCTGGCGATTTGCGGCAATAGCCCCATGGGTGAGAATTCGGTTGTACCAATGCCAAAGGCACCGATGGCAAGCGCCAGAAGGGCAAAACGTGCATGCGGCGCGGCACTGGTCTCAGCCGTTCTGGCTGAAGTGTTGCTCATGACAAGGATCCAAGGTTGGCCACGCGGGACCGTGGCATTTTCGATGAAAAGCGATCGCGGGTGCGATGCGGAAAACGGGAGAGTGTTTTCCGACGCCGCACCCGCGATGCCGTTAGGAATTTCGCGAAGACTTAAAACAGCTGCTTTGAATGGTACAGGGTGGAAGACCTGTCTTCTCCATTCACGAATAGCAAGATAGGATATGCAAAGCGACTTGATAATCGGCCAGCTGGGCACATAATCTGTGAAGATAATTCACAGATCGGTTGGAAAAGATATGGATAATCGTGCGGGTGAGATGGAGGTGTTCCGCCGGGTGGTGGAGGCCGGCAGTTTCTCGGAAGCAGCGCGGCAAATGCTGATGACACCGTCGACCATCAGCAAGCTGATTGCGCGCACGGAAAAACGCATGGGCGTTCGCCTGATCGATCGTTCGACCCGGCGTCTGTCTCTGACGGCGGAAGGCGAGCTTTACTATGAGCGCTCTCGCGCGCTTCTGGACGACATGGCGGCGCTGGAGACAACGCTGGCGCGCGGCGCCGCCAATACCGGTGGCACGGTGCGGGTCAACGCCTCTGTCGGGCTTGGAACCGTAGCGCTGGAGCCGCTGCTGCCAGGCTTCTGGCAGGCCTATCCGAACATTGCCGTTGATCTTTCGCTTTCCGATGAGATCGTCGATCTCTATCTCGATCGCACAGACGTTGCCTTTCGGATCGGGCGGTTGCCCGATTCGGGCATGATGGCGCGCCATATCGGGGCTGCGCGCCGGATGATTGTCGCCGCGCCCGCCTATCTGGAGCGTTTCGGCACGCCCCGGACCATCGAGGAGCTTGCCCGGCACAATTGCCTTGGCTTCAACTTCCGCCGTTCCAAGCCGGTCTGGCCGATCCGGGAAAACGGCCGGACAATCGAGCTTCCCGCCCATGGCACGCTGCTGGCCAATAATGGTGAGACGGTGCGACGCCTGGCGGTCGCCGGTGTCGGCCTTGCCCGTATCGCCGATTTTCATATGCGTGACGATCTGAAGAGCGGCCGCCTTGTTGAGGTGCTGGGGGATGTGATCGAAAGTGACAGAGAGGAAATCAATGCCCTCTATCTCGGTGGAGCCCATATGCCGCAGCGGGTTCAAGCCTTTCTGGATTTCGCCGTTCCACGGTTGCGCCAGTTCGTGAATGATTGGTGATTGCATAATGACATAAAGATATAATGAATTCTTTATATCATGTTGACTCGTCGTGGCGGCTGGGGCAGAGTGCGTCCGTCGAGGTTCCCGGCTGCTTCGGTGTGGTCGGGCTAAGAGGGAATTCGGTAGCGGTCATTTGTCCGTGATCCGGAGCTGCCCCCGCAACTGTGAACGACGAGCTGCTGTCATTCAGCCACTGGAATGGTCCGGGAAGGCGACAGCGGCATTGACTCGTGAGCCAGGAGACCTGCCCCGGCCAGATAAACTTTGATGGGCGGGGTGTCCCGGAGGGTTGAAGGCGGCGGGTTTCAAAGCCCGGCTCTGCGCATTGGCACCGGCTCAGGAGTTGAGCGGGCGCATCTGCGCTGCGTGCCGGTATACGGCGGCGTTCTTCCATCCTTGGCGCAAAAACGGGGGCTTGCTCTTCCGGCGCACTGCCTGAAACAGGATAAAGGACGGAATATGACCGTTATACGCGCCGAAGTCGTCGGATCTCTTCTCAGGCCTGACTGGCTAAAAAGAGCTCGCAGCCAGTGGCAGGCGGGTGACATTGATCACGCTGAATTCAAGCGGATTGAAGACCGGGCTGTTCGCGAGGCGCTCGCTATCCAGGAAGAAGCAGGCGTCGATATCGTCACCGATGGCGAGCAACGCCGCACCACCTTTTTCGGCTATTTGACCGATGCTCTGAGCGGCATCGACTTCACCGACAGCCACGATTTCGATGGTATCGAGTGGCAGCCGGCTGATGATTGCTGCGCGTCGCCGCGCAAGCGGGATGACGGGACCTCTGTCCACGCGGTCAAGCTGCCTGTTGTCACCGAAAAACTGGCCAGATCGCGGGCGCTGAGTGTCGAGGAATTTGCCTTCCTGCGCGCTGCAACCGACCGGCCGGTGAAAATCACGCTGCCGAGCCCGTTGATGGCCTGGTCTTTCTATTCGCCGAAACAGTCCGGTGACGCCTATGCCGACATTTTCGACATGTTTACGGATGTTGCCCGCCTTATCCGTGAAGAGGTCGAAGAACTGGCCGCGCTTGGCTGCACCTATGTGCAGATCGATGCGCCGGAACTGGCGATCCTGATTGACCCGGATGTGCGCGAACGGGTTCGCAGCCGCAATGGTCTCGATACCGCGCGGCTGCTGGTCGATGGGGTGGCGGCTCTGGATGAGGCCGTTGCCGGTGTTTCCGGCATCACCAAGTGCCTGCATATCTGCAGAGGCAACAATGCCGGCAGCTTCTTTGCCAAGGGCGGCTACGAAACCATTTCGCGTGCGGTGTTTGCCGGTACCAAAAATTACGATCTCTTCTCGCTGGAATATGATGATCACCGTTCCGGTAGTTTCGAACCGCTCCGCGACATTCCCGACGACAAGGGTGTCATCCTTGGGCTGATCTCGACCAAGCTGCCGGCACTGGAAAAGCTGGATGAACTGGAAGCGCGGGTGGAAGAGGCTGCGCGCGTCTTTCCGAAAGACCAGCTCCGTGTCTCGCCGCAATGCGGTTTTGCGTCAACTTGGGAAGGAAATCCGCTGACCCCGGCGGATCAAGCTGCCAAGCTTGGCTTGGTCAAGACGCTGGCACAGCGGATCTGGGGCTGAGATCCCTTGCCGGATGCGAGGTGAAGGGCCGGCTGCCTGGTGCGGCCGGCCCCTGTCCGTTCGGCCTCCATCCCGTGCGCTTCAATTGTCCGGGAGCGACTTGTCAGCTCTGCTGATGACGCCCGGGAGCAATTCATCTTTGTCAGGCACACCGTGGAAATTGACCACAAAGTCCAGCCGCGTTATTGCGTATCGGGCAGTGAAGCCACCTCTTTGAACCCGATCCGTTTGCGGAGCAGAACGCATTTGACGACTGAACGAACGAGCTGTGTTCCAGCCGGTATTCGCCAGGCTCTCGAAGCACAAATCGCCGCCGGCAAGGATAATCCGCTCGGCCGGCTAACGCTCGGCAGGATCCTGTTTTCTGAAGATAATTTCGATGGCGCCATTGCGCATCTGAGCCAGGCGCTTGTGCTCGATCCCGGCATGTCTGCAGCCTATGCCGCGCTTGGCAAGGCGTATGATCGGAAGGGTGAGACGGAACGGGCGCTGGATATTTTCGCCAGGGGCATGGTGGTCGCCGAGAAGCAGGGTGACCTTCAGGCAGCAAGGCAGATGGAAGCGCTCCACAGACGGGCCCAAAACAGCAACGGCTGAGGGCCGGAAGCGCTGACTTGCCAGTTCCGGTGGGTGAGTGAAGACAGATTTTACCCCGCCCAGAGGGATCTGGTCACAAGGCGAGGCGGGATAGCCAATGCCTCTCTGGCTGGCATTGTGAAAGCGATTGAACTGCATCAGCTGCCTGATTCACCGCATCCCCCGTTGCGGTGCTCATCAACTTCTTGGATAGGCGCTGGCAAATGCCTTGCCAGCCATATCTGTCATGTCGAAAATTTCCGGGCGGTGTGTCAACAGATGAAAACTATCATAATTAACTGAAATTAATTATTTTTTCATAGTGACTGATCCGAAAAAGCCAAGAGTTGCACCGTGATTTTAACATATATCTCTTTATAGCTATGTAATTTATGGTTGATTATCTTGTAATATTGTTTTTTGCTTACATAATATTGTGAATTGTTAAGGAGAGCGGCGCGCCGAGGCGTTGCCTTGCTGACTGCCACGACTTTTAGGTGAATTTCTAGAGACGGCCCGACACGGATTTCCTTCCTGATGATCGGGTTTTTGCTGGCTAGAAATAACGAGCGACACGATCGGCCGGGGGGCAGATATGGCGGCGACAAACAAGTTGCAAACGGCGTTTTCGTGCGCTTTTTTTGTGGTCTTTTTGGCCTTTTGCTCGGTCATGGGGGTTTCCAGCTTCCCAACGCCTGCCTTTGCTCTTGATCCTGATCCGACTGCCGCATCTGTCGTTGGCGATGTGGTCAACAATCCCGTTACCGGAATTTCGACAACTGTTACCGCGCTGATCGTGGACCCGGCAGGCACGCCGACGGCCGGTGATACAGCCTTTGTCCAGACCGCCGATGGTTTTACATTTCTGGTGAAGACGGTCGGCGAGAATTTCTACAATGGCGACACGCCCCCGCTTGAATTTACTGTTGTGTCGATCTCCGGCGGCATCGCTTCGGTATCGGCCGATGGTGCGACGGGGCTTGAAGACTTCGATGTTGGTCAGTTGACGACCGATTTTGACGCCTCATTCAGCGGTTCTGATACCCCCGGTGCGATTACCCCGCCGGTTGATGTAACCGGCCCGAATGGCGTGCGTCAGGTCGAAACCGGGCAGGATGGCAGCAATGGCCGCAACGGCGCATTGTTCGTACCGCCGCGCTCCGGTGGTGACGGCCAGGATGGGCCGACGGTTATCGAAACGCTCAGCAGCGATGTCAATGCGACATCGAATATCGGCTGGGAAATCGGCAGTGTCGGCGGAGACGGTGGCGAAGGCGGTGATTCCTTTGCCAGTTTCTTCAGCGGTCGTGACGGGGGCGATGGCGGCGCCGGCGGTGACGTGACTGCGACCCAGTCGGCCTCCAGTACCATCATCACCAGCGGAACAGATAATTATGGCATTTTCGCCTATAGCCGCAGCGGTGAAGCCGGCAATGGCGGCAGCGGCTTTGCTGCACCTGGCGGTGGCACGGGCGGGCACTCTTCCGATGGCGGCAATGTCACGGTCAATCAATATGGCGCCATTTCGACCAGCGGCGAAAGCGCCCACGGTATCTATGCGCTCAGTGTCAGCAACAATGGCGGCAATGGCGGCGACCAGTTCGGCTTTGTCGGTCAGGCCGGCAGTGGCGGTTTTGGCGGCAGTGGCGGCACGGTTCAGGTCAATACTTTCGACGGCGCCACAATTCTCACCTCCGGCGACTTCGCCAACGGTATTTTTGCGCAGTCGATCGGCGGTTCCGGCGGATCTGCCGGGGTTAGCGGCAATCTGTTGCTTTCCCTCATCGGCAGTGGCGATAATGGCGGCAATGGCGGTGCTGTGACCGTCGTCAATGGCGGTGCCATTGAGACGTCCGGCTATGCATCCAAGGGTATATTCGCCCAGTCGATTGGCGGTGGCGGCGGGTCCGGCGGCGCTGCCGGCGGTCTCATCGCGCTTTCGCTCGGTGGTGTTGGCTCCAATGGTGGATCCGGCGGCACGGTCAGCGTAACGAATGGCGCCACAGGCACGGTTGTCACCCATGGCGATCTGTCTGATGGCATTATGGCCCAGTCAATCGGTGGTTCCGGTGGTCAGGGGGCCAATGCATTCGGCCTGGTCAGTGTCGGTGGAACGGGCAGCAAGGGCGGAGACGGCGCGGCGGTTTCGGTCGTCAATCAGGGGCAGATTGTCACGGAAGGGGTTGGTGCCCGCGGCATTGTGGCCCAGTCGATTGGCGGTGGCGGCGGCGATGGTGGATCGACCGCCGGCATGGTTGCCGTCGGCGGCGATGGTGCCGGTGGCGGCGATGGCGCGACGGTCAGCGTCACCAATGATGGTATCATCACCACGAAAAAAGCCGATGCGATGGGCATTCTCGCCCAGTCGATCGGCGGTGGCGGCGGCAATGGCGGATCATCCGGGGCGATTGGCGCCTTTGTCGGTGTCGCCGTTGGCGGAACGGGTGGCGGCGGCGGCGATGGCGGGGCGGTTGATCTCGTCCTTTCGGATACAGATCCCGGCCAGCCCTCGCAGATCACAACGGCCGGAGACCGGGCGACAGGGGTTTTCGTTCAGTCTGTCGGCGGCGGCGGTGGCAATGGCGGTGGCGCCGTCAGCGTCTCGGCTGGTGCCTTTGGTGCGGCATCCATCGCTGTCGGCGGTTCCGGTGGCAATGGCGGCGATGGCGGCACGGTGACGCTGACGGGAAGCGGCGATGTTTCGATCCAGACCAGCGGTGCGGATGCAGATGCGCTGCTGATGCAGTCGATCGGCGGTGGCGGCGGCAATGGCGGTTATACGGTTTCCGCTGCTGTATCGGCGGGGCTGGCCTCGGGCTCTCTTTCTGTCAGCGTTGGCGGTTCCGGCGGTTCTGGCGGCAATGGTGGTGAAATTATTGCCGGTACGCTGGATGGCAGCGGCAATCTCATCGCGCCTGGATTTTCCGGCAGCGTCCTGACCACGGGCGAGCGATCGGCCGGTCTGGTGTTCCAGTCGATCGGCGGTGGCGGCGGCAATGGTGGTCTCGCCGTTGCAGCCAGCGGCAGTGCCTCGCTGCTTCTCTCGGGCAATATTTCCGTTGGTATCGGCGGCGCCGGTTCCGGCGGCGGCGATGGCGGACGCGTGCGCGTTTATACCGATGCCGATATCACCACGCGTGAGGCCTCTTCAACGGCGCTTCTGGCCCAGTCGATCGGCGGCGGCGGCGGCAATGGCGGCGGCAGCGTTTCAGCGGGGATCGCACTTGGCGGCGCGGGCGCGGCCAGCATCAATGTCGGTGTCGGCGGC
Source organism: Martelella alba (assembly GCF_006516955.1). Classification (GTDB taxonomy): domain Bacteria; phylum Pseudomonadota; class Alphaproteobacteria; order Rhizobiales; family Rhizobiaceae; genus Martelella; species Martelella alba. The sequence continues at coordinate 342,285 of NZ_VHLG01000001.1, read as the reverse complement.
AGCGGCGGCATCGCCGGAGATGGCGGCGCAGTCACGCTGATTGCAGAAGGCACTCAGATCCGCACGACGGGACAGTTTTCCAGCGGCGTCGTCGCCCAGTCGATTGGCGGTGGCGGCGGTAATGGCGGCTACACTGTTGCGGCAGGTGCCGCGGGGGGCGGCGTTGGCGCAGGTGCGGTAAATGTCGGCGTTGGCGGCTCGGCATCGGGCGGCGGCGATGGCGGTGCAGTCGATGCGACGGTCAATGTTGCCGTCCTGACCGAAAATGATGACGCCGAAGCCATTCTCATCCAGTCGGTCGGTGGCGGCGGCGGCGATGGCGGCTTTTCCGTCACTGCGGGTGGTGCTGTTGCCGGAACCGGATCCGGTACGGTCACGGTCGGACTTGGCGGTACTGGCGGCGCTGGCGGCGATGGTGGCAGCGTTGCGGCCGATATTGGCGGCGACGTTGTCACAAAGGGCAACCGTTCGTCGGGTGTAGTCATCCAGTCGCTTGGCGGCGGCGGCGGCAATGGCGGCTTCTCGGTTGCAGGCAGTGTTGCCGGTGCAGGCGTTGGTTCAGGCTCCGTCTCGGTCGGCATTGGCGGCGACGGATCGAGCGGTGGCGCAGGTGGCACGGTTGATGCCACGCTTTCCGGCAATGTCACGACTGAAGGCACGGATGCAACGGCTGTGCTGGCCCAGTCAGTCGGCGGCGGCGGTGGCAATGGCGGATTTGACGTCTCCGCCGCGATTGCGGGCGCTGGAACAGGCAGCGGCGCTGTCAGCGTCGGGCTCGGCGGTTCGGGTGGCGTTGGCGCCGATGGTGGCGATGTGACGCTGACAAGCAATGGCAATGTCCAGACATCGGGTGACCGTTCGGCGGGTGTGGTCATCCAGTCGCTTGGTGGCGGTGGCGGCAATGGCGGCTTCAATGTTTCCGGCAGCCTGTCCGGTGCGGGTACGGGATCGGGTGCGGTTTCCGTTGGGCTTGGCGGTGATGGCGCAGGCGGCGGTGATGCGGGTGCGGTCAATGCCACGTCCAACGGCACCATCCTGACCAGCGGTTTTGCCTCTTCGGCCTTTGTCGCCCAGTCCATCGGCGGCGGCGGCGGCAATGGCGGCTTTGATGTGAGCACCAGCGTGGCGCTTGCCGGAACAGGGGCCGGTTCGGTTTCCGTCGGGCTTGGCGGTTCTGGTGCGGGCGGCGGCGATGGCGGTGCTGTGACCGCGAAAACGACGGCCAATATCGAGACACAGGGCGAAGGTTCCACCGGCATTCTGGCGCAGTCGATTGGCGGCGGCGGCGGCAATGGCGGTTTCAACGTCTCCCCGACCATTGCTGCGGCCGGGACAGGCGCGGGGGCCGTTTCTGTCGGTCTCGGAGGCTCGGGCGCTGGCGGTGGCGATGGCGGCACGGTCAACCTTACGGTCGAAAATGATGTTCTGACGGGCGGTGATGATTCTACGGCCGTGGTTGCACAGTCGGTCGGCGGCGGCGGCGGCAATGGCAGTTTCAATGTCACGGTCGCCGGTGCTGGCGCGGGAACAGGATCGGGCGCAATTGGCGTCGGTATTGGCGGCACAGGTGGCACGGGCGGCGTTGGCGGGGCCGTGCTCAGCACTGTCACCGGCAATCTGACGACGACGGGCAGCAATTCGGCGGGCCTTCTGGTTCAGTCGCTCGGTGGCGGCGGCGGCAATGGTGGCATGAATGTTTCAGCGGCAATAGCCGTTGCTGGCACCGGTTCTGCAGGTGCTTCTGTTGGTATCGGCGGCGCCGGTGGTGATGGCGGCGATGCGGGCACGGCGACTTCTGTTCTGACCGGCGACGTCACCACACTGGGCGATGGTTCGGCAGCCGTGGTGGTTCAGTCACTTGGCGGCGGTGGCGGCAATGGTGGCATCAATGTCTCCGCAACGGTTACAGCAGCAGGTACGGGCTCCGGCGGTGTCTCTGTTGGCCTTGGCGGCTCGGGCGGCGGCGGCGGCAATGGCGCGGCGGCAGACAGCACGATCACGGGCAATGTCATCACGCAAGGCGATAATGCCGGCGGCGTTCTGGTCCAATCGGCAGGCGGTGGCGGTGGAAATGGCGGGGTCGATGTCGCAGCCGCGCTGAACCTGAGCGGCACGAGCGGTGGTGCGATTTCGGTTGGCATTGGCGGTTCGGGCGGCGATGGCGGCGATGGCAGCACGGCAACCAGCCGGATGAACGGTGACATCGTTACAACGGGCGATGATTCCCTGGCCATGGCCGTGCAGTCGCTTGGCGGCGGCGGGGGCAACGGCGCGCTGAGCGTATCCGGCGCCCTGAGTGCCGCTGGTACGGGCTCCGGTGCGGTTTCGATCGGCATTGGCGGTTCAGGTGGTGCGGGCGGCAATGCCGCAGCAGCATTTGGCAGCCTGACCGGCGATCTCGCCACGGCCGGGGATCGCTCCGGCGGATTTTTGGTTCAGTCGCTCGGTGGCGGCGGCGGTAATGGCGGAATGAATGTTTCCGGCGCGGTCAGCCTGGCGGGTTCAGGCTCGGGAGCGGTCAGCGTTGGCATCGGCGGCACGGGTGGTTCTGGCGGCAATGGCGGTACGGCAACCGGCGAAATGACCGGCGATATCGTAACGCTCGGTACGGATTCGACCGGCTTTACGGTTCAGTCCATCGGCGGCGGTGGCGGCAATGGCGGGCTTGATGTTGCCGCAGGCATCAGTGCCGCCAGTGGCGGTTCAGGTGCCGCAACGCTCGGGATTGGCGGCTTTGGCGGTGATGGCGGTGATTCTGACGCAGCGCTTGGAACGCTCACCGGCGATGTCATCACGCTTGGGGATCGCTCAGGCGGTGTGCTTGTCCAGTCGCTGGCCGGTGGCGGCGGCAATGGCGGTGTCAATGTTTCCGGTGCAGTCAGCCTTTCCGGGCAGAACAGCGGTGCTGTGGGTGTTGGCGTTGGCGGCTTCGGCGGTGGCGGCGGCGATGCCGGCACGGCAAGCGGCACGGTCACTGGCGATGTGACCACAGCTGGCAGCGATTCGACCGGCTTTACGGTTCAGTCCATCGGCGGCGGTGGCGGCAATGGCGGGCTTGATGTTGCCGCAGGCATCAGTGCTGCCAGCAACGGTTCAGGTGCTGCAACGCTCGGGATTGGCGGCTTTGGCGGTGATGGCGGTGATTCTGCCGCAGCGCTTGGAACGCTGACCAGCGATGTCATCACGCTTGGGGACCGTTCGGGCGGTGTGCTTGTCCAGTCGCTGGCCGGTGGCGGCGGCAATGGCGGTGTCAATGTTTCCGGTGCAGTTAGCCTTTCCAGCCAGAACAGCGGTGCTGTGGGGATTGGCGTCGGCGGTTTTGGCGGTGGCGGCGGCGATGCTGGCACCGCAAGCGGCACGGTCACTGGTGATGTGACCACGGCAGGCAGCGACGCTGCCGGTGTTCTGGTTCAGTCCATTGGCGGCGGCGGCGGCAATGGCGGGCTGAATGTTTCCGGTGCGCTGGCGATTTCCGGCAATGGCACAGGCACGGCGGCCATTGGCATAGGCGGCTTTGGTGGCGATGGCGGTACGGCCAGTGATGTTACCAGCACCTATACCGGCACCGCGAACACCTCCGGCGACCGTTCCTCAGCGCTTGTCGCGCAGTCGATTGGCGGCGGCGGCGGCAATGGCGGCGTCAATATCGCCGGAAGTGTTTCGATTGCGCCTGAATTTGCAGGCTCGGTCGGGTTCGGTATCGGTGGTTTCGGCGGTGATGGCGGTGCGTCCGGTTCTGTTCTCCAGACCGTTATCGGCGATATTAAGACATCCGGCGATGCCTCGACCGGTATTCTGACCCAGAGCCTGGCGGGCGGCGGCGGCAATGGCGCGCTGAATGTGTCCGGCGGTCTGTCGATCTCCCGGCAGAGCAGTGCGGCCGTTTCGCTCGGCGTTGGCGGATTTGGCGGCACAGCGGCCGATGCGGGCCTGCTGACTGCATCGAGCGTGACTGGAACGGTGTTGACGCTCGGCGATGATAGCGTGGCGATCCTCACCCAGTCGATCGGCGGCGGCGGCGGTAATGGCGGTGCCAATATCTCGGCGGCGGTGGACCTGTCGCAGAATAATGGCGGTTCGGCCGCGCTCGGTCTTGGCGGTTTCGGCGGCGGCGGCGGCAATGGTGGTGCCGTTACCAGTACGGTGGTTGTCAGCACTGATGGCTCGGTGACGACGGTTGGTGACAACAGTACGGCGGTGCTGGCGCAGTCGGTGGGCGGCGGCGGCGGAGCCGGTGGCCTCAATACCGCGGCAGCCGTCAGCCTTACCGGCAAGTCGGGTGCGGCGGTTGCCCTTGGCGTTGGTGGTTTTGGCGGCGATGGCGGCGATGGCGGCACGGTGACGCTGGATGTCACCGGAACGGTGAACACGCTGGGTGACGGTTCCAACGGTCTGCTGGCACAGTCGCTCGGCGGCGGCGGCGGTGTCGGCGGGACCAATATCGCTGGCTCGCTTTCGCTGACCAAGCCCTCGGGTTCAGCCACGATTTTCTCCGTTGCGGCCGGTGTCGGCGGCTTTGGCGGTGGCGGCGGGGATGCCGATGCCGTCGCGGTCTCCTATAGTGGCAATCTGACAGCCTTGCCGCGCACGCTGAACGGCGATGGCAGCACCACGATCAACCAAAGCGGCAGCGCCAGCGGAATCGTTGCACAGTCCATCGGCGGCGGCGGCGGTGATGGCGGGCTCAATGTTTCCGGTGGCGTTTCGGTCAGTTCCAAACCCGGCGCGGGACAGACTGACAGCAGCAAGTCCTATGGCGTGCTGATTGGCGTTGGCGGCTTCGGCGGAACAGGCGGCAATGCCGGAACGGTTGACGTCGATGTCGCCGATGGCAGCACCATCATTGCCAATGGTTCGGCTGCTTCGGGCATTCTCGCGCAATCGATCGGCGGCGGCGGCGGTGATGGCGGCGTGAATGTCTCCGGCGGTCTGGTTTCCGATACATCGCTGATTGTCGGCGTCGGGGGGATGGGCGGCAATGCCGGGACGGGCGACGATGTTTCCGTCACGGCCCATGCCGACATTATCGTGACGACCGATCCGAGCGATGTTGACGAACCAAGCGAGGCAAGTGTTGAAAGCAAGCTGCGTGATGTCGTCGGCGATACAATTGTCGATACGATCAAGACGCAGGCCGATACATTCGGTTTCAAGGATCTGCTCGTCAATCTCGGTCTGTTCGACAGTGACGAAAACCTGCCTGATACGCAGGGTTCGGCGGGGGTCCTGGCGCAGTCGATCGGCGGCGGCGGCGGCAATGGCGGGTTGAATGTTTCAGGGGGCATCGCCATCAACAAGGATGGCAAAATCCCCTCCATCACCTTTGGCGTTGGCGGCTTTGGCGGCGCAGGCAATGTCGCCGGTGATGTCGCGGTTGACCAACTGGGCACGATTGCGGTTGAGGGCAGCTTCAAGCACGGCATTCTGGCGCAGTCGATCGGCGGTGGCGGCGGCAATGGTGCATTGAACGTGACCGGTCAGGTCAATTTCGAGAGTTCCAACAATACCGGCGGTGCGACTGATCTCAGCATCGTCGCAGGCCTTGGCGGCTATGGTGGTGATGGTGCCGATGCCGGCGATGTGTCGGTGATCTCCAGCGGCGATATTTCGACCGATGGTTATAGCGCGCGGGGGATACTGGCGCAGTCGATCGGCGGCGGCGGCGGTACCGGCGGTATCAATGTTTCTGCGGTCGGTACCAAGGATTCGAGCCCGATCGGCATCGGTATCGGCGGCTCGGGCGGTTCGGGCGGTGATGCTGGCAATGTCACGATCGCGCGTGGCACGGCTGTGGCATCGGCCGGCACGATCGTCACCGATGGCATCGGTTCCCATGGTATTGAGGCCAGCAGTATTGGCGGCGGCGGCGGCGATGCCGGCATCAACGCGATCCTCGGCGTCAGCAAAACCACCGGATCGGGTAGCGACAGCGGTTCTGCCAGCGATCGCAAGGAAACGGTCAATGACGGTGTCGACAGCTCCGTCGTCTCCCAGATCACCTCGAAGATTGACGCCGGTGATGCTGCGACAGGATCGTCCGACAGCGCAGCCACCAAGACGACCAAATCGGTGGTCATTGCGGTTGGCGGTTCTGGTGGCAATGCCGGCAATGGCGGTACGGTTGATGTCACCCATTTCGGCGACGTGCTGACGCAGGCCGACAGCAGTATCGGCGTTTTTGCCCAGTCGGTCGGCGGCGGCGGCGGTAATGCGGCCTTCAATGGCGGCACGATTTACGAGGCCGGGGAGGCCTCCAACCAGCAAGGGTTCGGCCTCGCCATCGGCGGCGGCACGGGCGATGGCGGTACCGGCGGCGATGTCACCATCGATAATACCGGTAATGTTCAGACCGAAGGTAACAGCTCCCACGGTATCTTCGCCCAGTCGATCGGCGGCGGCGGCGGCAATGTCGGCTATGACATGGTCTCTGTCAGTGGCGATGATGGCCAGATTGGCATCACGATCGGGCGTATCGGCGGTACCGGCGGTTCGGCAGGCGATGTTGCGCTGAGCAGCAATGGCTCCGTGGTCACAGCTGGCGACAGTGCCAATGGTCTTTTCGCCCAGTCAATCGGCAATGGCGGCGGCAACTCCTCATCCAGCTCGGTCTCAATCACATCTGCCAGCAGCACCTCAACCGGAGATGACGGCGAAACCACAAAGACGCCGTCCAACAGCGTTTCTATCAGCGTCGGCCGTGAAGGTGGGCAGGGCGGTTCGGCGGGCGCCGTAACGATCGATGCTGCAGGCTTCGTCATCACCAGTGGCGATGGATCGAACGCCATTTTCGCCCAGTCGGTCGGCGGTGGCGGCGGCACGGCCGGTGGTGTTTCCGGCAGCGAAGGGCAGGGCACGACGATTTCGATCAATATCGGCGGCGATGGCGGAACCGGCGGCACCTCCGGTGTCGTGACGGTGACCAGTTCCGCCCAGCTCTCGACGACAGGTGACCGTTCAATCGGTATCCTGGCCCAATCGCTTGGCGGTGCCGGCGGCACGGCGAGCTATCTGAAGTCGGCGACCTCGACGCTCGATAGCTTGACATCCTTCAAGGGTGGCACGGATACGGGCACGACGATTTCCATGAATATTGGCGGCGACGGTGGTGACGGTATGACATCGGACGATGTTTCTGTCGCAAACAGCGGTGCCATCATCACGCTTGGCGACAGTTCGCATGGCATCTTTGCCCAGTCGGTCGGCGGCGGCGGCGGTAGCGGCAGCGCGGTCGACAACACCATTGTCAATGCGGGTGGGGCAATCGACTCCACAGCAACGCTCTCGCTCGGCGGCGATGGCGGTACGGGGGCGGATTCCGGCAATGTCGCTGTCTCAAACAGCAGTGTCATCGCCACGACGGGTGACAAGGCCGTCGGCATCTTGGCCCAGGCCGTTGGCGGCGGCGGTGGTGATGGCGGGCTGGTGCGCAGCCGGGTTGCCGGCAACAGTGCTGAAAATGCCACGCGCGATGCGCTTCTGATTGGCGGCGATGGCGGCACCGGCGGTGTCGGCGGCACGGTCGATGTGCAAAATCTGGCTGGAAGCAGCATTCTCACGACAGGAGACGGCTCCTTCGGCATCTTTGCCCAGTCGATCGGTGGCGGCGGCGGTACGGGCAGTTCTGTTGAATCCGCGATCCTTGGTTCCGGCAGTGGCCGCAGCAATGATCTTTACGGCCTGCAGCTCGGCATAGGCGGTTCGGGGGGTACCGGTGGTACCAGCAGTGCAGTCAATGTTGTCAATGACGGCAGCATTGTCACGTCAGGCGATGGCGCCCATGCTATCGTCGCCCAGTCGATCGGCGGGGGTGGCGGCAATGGCGGCTCTTCCATGACCGGTTCAGCCAGCTTTACAAGCGGGACCGAGGACAATCCGACACTGGCGCTGAATATTGGCGGCGCCGGGGGAAGCGGTAATGCTTCTGGTCCCGTCACTGTGAAAAATACCGCGACGATCGCAGTTCTTGGCGATGAGGCCTATGGCATCCTGGCGCAGTCGGTTGGCGGTGGCGGCGGTAATGGCGGAATGGCCGTTGCCCTGTCGCTTACGGATCTCCAGGCCCAGGCCCGAAGCGAAAGCTTCGACAAGATCACGGTCGGCGGTGCAGGCGGCGACGGGGCCGATGGCGGTGATGTGACGGTTGACAATAGCGGCACCATTGTGGTCAGCGGCGCCAACAGCTACGGCATCTTCGCCCAGTCGGTCGGCGGCGGCGGCGGCAATGCCGGACTGTCCATTTCGACGCCCGCGAATATGGCAGCCGACTATATAATTTCGACGCTGATTGGCGCGCGCCTCGGCAGTGACGGCACAGCAGGGCTTGTGACCATCAATAATACAGGCGCGATCATCGTCACCGGCGAGGGCAGTCAGGCCATGCTGGCGCAGTCCATCAATGGCGGCGGCGGCAATGTCGAGACCTTTCTCGACTTTACAACATCGGCGGATGGCACAACCAGCGACGCGACTGCCGATCCCGACGTCTCGGTCACCAACGAAATCGCTCTCGGCGGCAATGACGTCGATGGCAATGCCGGTGTTGATGTCAAACAGACCCAGACCGGCGATCTGTCTACCACGGGCGGGCGTTCCTTCGGCATGGTCGCCCAGTCAATCGGCGGTGGCGGCGGAACCTCGGTGACGACGCTTGCAACAGGGGGCAGCAGTTCAGTCAGCCTGAGCGTGCTTCTGGGCGCCATCGACACCGATGATGCTTCCGGCGGTGACGTGGCGATTTCGCGCAATGGCAACCTTGTGACACTTGGCGATCTTTCCGCGGGCGGTCTTACCCAGTCGATCGGCGGCGGCGGTGGCCTGGCCATCGTCACGGGCGGTAGCGGGGCGGAGGGCGCCGGCCTGCGCAGCGCCAGTGTTACGCTGGGGGCTGATCCCTCGTTCAACAACAATGGTGGCGATGTTTCACTGGCGCTTTCCGGCACAGTAACGACGTCGGGCGATTACGCCAGTGCCCAGATCATTCAGTCCATCGGTGCTGGCGGCGGTGTAACCTATCTCACCGGACTTGATCAGGCGACGATCACGCTCGGTGCCAGCGATGGTTCGACGGGTGATGGCGGTGCGATTACGCTTGTCAACACCGGCGATACTGGCACGACAGGCACCTTGTCCAATGGCTTTGTGCTTCAGAGTATCGGTGGCGGCGGTGGTCTTGTCGTCACGGATCTTTCAGCCTCCGATATCGATCTTACCCTGTCTTCCGATAATGGCGGTGACGGCGGCGACATCAGCTTCACCAATACGGGATCTGTTGTCGTCACCGGTTCCGGCTCGGTTGGCGTTCTGGCGCAGTCGATCGGCGGCGGCGGCGGCGTGGTGGATACACTTTACCGAGGCACTGCAGGTGGCGATGGCAGTGGCGGCGATGTCACGCTCGATCTTTCCGGCAATATCCTGGCAACGGGCGAGGGCGGTATCGGCGTCTTTGCGCAGTCCCAGGGCGGGACGGGGGCTGGCGTCATCACTCTCGCGCTTGATGGCGTGATTTCCGGAGGGACCGGTTCCGTTGACAGTGTGGCTGCCATCGTGATTGACGGCGGCAGCATCAACAGCCTGTCGCTCTCTGCCTCAAGCTTCCTCGTCTCCGCCAATGGCCAGATCATCAATGGCGGCAGCGGGTCCGATCAGGTGAGCCTTGCAGGCTCTGCCGTCGGCAACATCAATCTTGGCGGCGGTACCAATGAGATGACGGTTTTGCAGGGCGGCAATTTCTATGCCCAGGATACGGTCAATCTCGGCGCTGATGGCCTGTTGCAGATTGACGGCAATCTCTATCTTGGCGGCACGGCCACGCTGTCCGGCACCACGCTTGGTGCCTCAACCCTGGCGTCAGATTTCTCCGTGACGCAGAATGTCAGCCAGACCACCTCCGTTACCGGTTCACTTCTGTTTGGCAGCACGGCTACCTATACGGCGGATGTATTTTTCCGTCAGGATGCTGAAGCCGGGGGCGACAGCGACCTGATCACGGTCAGTGGCGATGCAACGCTTGCCGGTACCATTGTTCCGGTGCTGAACCAGCTTGACCGGCTGGCACCACTGACGCTGATCGATGCTGGCGGCACTGTCGCCGATAACGGTACGACGGTGGTGGGTACTGCGGTGATGAGCTACGCTATCGGCGTCACCAACGGTGTTGATGGCGGGTCGCTCAGCCTTGTGCCGCATGCCGAATTCCGCATGCCGGGCATGAACCGTAATCAGACGCTGACGGCGGCGCAGGTCAATCGGGTTCTCGCGGGAGCGGGGTCCGTCGATATGGGGCCGATGTTTGCGTTGATTGCCAATCTGCCGACGGAATCGGATGTTGTCTCGGCCATTGATAACCTCAGCTCTGAAGATTATGCGGCAACGCAGGCGGATGCGCTTTATGCCGGTTACCGGTTCGCCCAGTCGCTGACCGATTGCGGTTTCGACAACATGGCCTTTCGCCTTGGCGACAGCCGTGCCTGCTACTGGCTGAGTGGTACCACCAACACGCTGAAGGGCTATGCCTCGGATGAGTATCGAAGCTACCGCTCCAAGAGTAATGGCTTCTATACGGGCGTGCGTGTGCCGATCACCGACAACGAACTCTATCTCGGTTTCGGCGGTGCCTATGAGGGCTTTGACATGACCAGCGGTGACCGTTTCTATGCCGACGGAACACGGGGCATGGGCGGCGTTTCGCTGACAAAATATCAGGGGCCGTTCGCGTTCTTCGGTGTTTTGAGCGGCGAGACGGCGCTTTACGATACAACACGTCAGATCGATATTGCCGGTACCCTGCCGGGCGGCGCGAGCGTTTATGGCGGTACGGCCCATGCCAGCCAGCGTGTCGGTCAGGCCAATCTCAGGCTTGGCACGAACTATCGCGCGCAGCCTTTCGGCGATGGCTTCTATCTTCAGCCCGGTCTTCATTTTGATGCCAGCTATCTCCATTCGAGCGATGCGTCGGAGACAGGCAGCAGTTTCGGGCTGGAACTGAAAGATACCGACCAGTGGGTTGTTTCCGCCACGCCAAGCCTGGAGATGGGCGTTGATACGATCGTCTCCGAAGGGCTCAGGATGCAGGCCTATCTGCGTGGCGGCGTCAGCTTCGCCAACAGGGACAATCTGGCGATCAATGCCACATTTGCCGGGGCGAGTGCTTCTGACGGGGTGTTTCAGAACTACAGTCAGATCGGTCGCGTTACCGGGCAGCTGGATGTCGGGATTACATTCGCCACTGCGGCCAATGGCGCCAAGCTGACCTTCAGCTATCAGGGGCAATGGAGCGATCAGACCTCCAGCAATGCCGGCATGGTCAATCTCGGCTTCCGCTTCTGAACCGTTGCATCATCCGTGAGGCTTAAGTTCGTGAGGCCGCCCGCAAGGGCGGCCTCTTGGCTTTCAGACCAGTCTGTCAGTGCCACCGGTCGAGATCTTCCGCCTGTACGCTCAAATATTCGGGGGTATAGTCACCGGCTGTTGCAGCCGCTTCTTCGCGATTTTCGCACAGATCGATTTCGGCATAATCGCGCCAGACGGCTTTTTCGCTCGCCCGGTTGGGGGCAGGCAGGCTGGCCGCCTCCGCCGCAATCTTCGCGCGGCGAAAGGTTGGGCTTATTCAAATCTTTAAGAGTAAGGATCCCCGTGACAAACACGGGGATGACGGCAGAAGGGGGGTATCCCCCAAAAACGGACAAGCTAATGACTTTGTCAACAGTCTGGCGCCATCAGGATCGCGTGTCGAGGAATGACGCTTATCTATTGATCCCAGCGCTTTGGTCTAAATGACCTTGTCCTTGATAAATACGCAGATCCAGATGCCGCCTTTGATCGCAAAGTCGGTGTTTCAATGTCTCCTGACTGCTGATGGCATGGGACAATGGTGCGCGCTCCCGGAATTGCGCCCGGGATGGCCTGCCAAAAGCCAGAGACTGTACCTGCTGAATGGTGCGCTTTCAGAACCGGCGAACGAAGCTGACCGATATCTTGTTCATGCTGGCATTAACGCTGTTGTTGCCTGATGGGAGCACGTCGAAGTTTTCGGAGGGGAACTCGACCCTCCTATATTCCAGGCGAAGGCCATTCGTATTGCTCCAGAGATATTCAACGCCGCCGCCGGCCGTCCAGCCCGACATGATTTTGGCGTCGGAAACGGCCAGTGTTTCGTTCTTTACGTGGGTATTGGCAAAGGCATAGCCGCCCGTCCCATAGATCAGCGTCCGCTTCCAGATATAGCCGATCCGGCCGCCAACAGAGCCATCGACATCCGTGAAAGCCTTGTAACTGTAGGGGCCGCCATTGCTGGACGAACCACCGCTGAAGAAATCGTAGTTCACGTCTACTCTCGGGCCAAACAACAGGTGGCCTTGCAGGAAATCATACCCAGCCGAGACACCGAGCGTGAAGCCGTCGTCATCTTTCAGCAGGGAATTATCGAACGTCATCGTGCCGTAACCGATATTCGGCTTGATATAGAAACCCTGCCACGATGACATCGACGGCGCGTTGTCATAGTTTGGAATCAGCAGGCTGTACGGACCACTCAAATTGCCAATCGGCTTGAGAGAATCAGGCAACTCCTGCGCCATTGAGAGGGTCCCGGATGAAAGAAACGCTGCAATTGCCAGAGCAAACGATATCTTTCGAGCAGCTTTCATCATGACTTTCCTGAACCTTGTCGTGGATTTAAAGTGGCTTGGCGATGATGCATTGAAAGCAAGCATCTCACCCTAGTGGTTATGTATCTTGCGACTTACGGCCGGTCAAATGGAAACGGCAGTGAGACGGCCTTCGGTGCATGCTGCCAGTGTGACGTACTGTTCCCGGCAGCGGCATGTTACATGGAAACGTCATTCGGGTCGAATTATCTATGTCATAAAAACAATGACATAGTTCGCCAGGCGCCGAGTCGAGTTTCGAATGTCAATCGAGGTTATAATGTGAGCCATTTCGGGGGGCAAAAGGCCTTCTTCCGATCGGTTGCGCGCGGCGAAAGGCGCGCGCAGGCCCTAAGCTGACCTCACCCCAGATCATGCAGATGACAGGCCGCCAGATGGTCTTGGCCTCGATGGGAGAGCAGCGGCATTGCGGTACGGCAGCGATCGAATGCATGGGGGCAGCGCGTGTTGAACGGGCAGCCGGCAGGAATGTGGAACGGGTCAGGCAATTCGCCACGTGTTGATGCATTCCGCTGCCGACGCGCGGGGTCGACTTCGGGAACGGCCTTCAGCAAGGCATTTGTATAGGGGTGCTGCGGCGCTGAGAACAGTGTTTCGGTCGGGGCCACCTCAACGATGCGGCCGAGATACATGACCGCCACGCGGTGGGAAATGTGACGGACAAGTCTGAGATCATGGGCAACGAAGATGACAGTGAGGTTCAATTCTTCCTGCAGCTTCAAGAGCAGATTGATCACCTGCGCCTGAACCGAGACGTCAAGTGCGGAGACCAGCTCATCGGCGATCAGCACTTCCGGCTCAACCGACAGCGCCCGGGCAATGCCGATACGCTGGCGTTGGCCACCGGAAAACGCCCGGGGAAAACGATCGGCTGCATCCTGGGGCAGGCGAACCAGCTCCAGAAGTTCGGCGATACGTGCATCGATCGCTTCCGGCGGGCGCATTTTATGTACGCTCAAGGCTTCGCGCAGCATCTGGCGGACGGTCATGCGCGGGTTGAGCGAGCTATAGGGGTCCTGAAAGATCATCTGGACCTGGCGGTTGAAGTCACGCAGCTTCGTGCCCTTCAGTTCGGCAATATCATGCCCCTTGAACAGGACCTTGCCTTCTTCAGGTTCAAGCAGACGAACAAGGCAGCGCGCAAGCGTCGATTTTCCGCAGCCGGATTCGCCGACGATACCAAGTGTTTCGCCACGCCTGACCTCCAGGTCAATGCCATTGAGGGCATGAACGGTTCGCGGTGGCTGACCGCGCAGCCGGGCGAAAACAGAACGTCCGGCTGAAAATTCCTTGCTCAGCGCAAGAATGGAAAAGCTGGGTGAGGTCATTGAAGGGCCTCCTTTTCCGCGATGACACGATCCTGGTGAAAGCAGGCGGCCATATGCGCGCCATCGCTTTCGACCAGCAACGGCCGCTCCTTGCGGCAGCGCTCGGTCGCAAAGCTGCAGCGTGGGTTGAAGGCGCAGCCCGCGGGCATATCTGCAAGGCTTGGCGGTGTTCCCTCGATGGAGAGCAGCGGCTTGCGCTCCTGTCCGCTGCGCGGAACGGAGCCGATGAGACCGTAGGTATAGGCATGATGCGGTTCGGAAAAGATGCTGGCGACATCTGCGCTTTCGACAATGCGTCCGGCATACATCACGGCGACGCGGTCACAGGTACTGGCGACAACGCCAAGATCATGGGTGACCAGAACGACACTCATGGAAAAGCTATCGCGCAGATCCAGGATCAACTTCAAAATCTGATCCTGAATGGTGACATCGAGCGCTGTTGTCGGCTCGTCGGCGAGCAGAAGCTTTGGCGAAGCGGCGAGCGCAATGGCTATCATCGCCCGCTGGCGCATGCCGCCGGAAAACTGATGCGGGAATTCTTCCAGCCGGTTTTTCGCCGCTGGAATGCCGACTATATCGAGAAGCTCAAGGGCGCGGGCATAGCGCTGCTTGGCTGTCATATCCGTATGCGCGGCGAGGTTTTCCTCAATCTGGACGCGGATCGGCAGGATCGGGTTCAATGCCGTCATCGGCTCTTGAAAAATCATCGAAATTTCGCCGCCACGCACGCGTCTGAGATCGCGTTGCGACATTGTCATCAGATCACGGCCCTGCCATATGACTTGACCCTCAATGGTCGCGGGCTCGCGCAGCAGGCGAACCATGGAGCGCAGCGTGACGCTCTTGCCGGAGCCGCTCTCGCCGACCAGTCCGAGAATTTCGCCTTCTCTGACATCGAGGTTGACGTTATCGACGGCCTCGACCATGGCTCCGCCAACGGGAAAACGCGTGGTCAGATGCCGTATGCTCAAAATGCTGGACTGCGCATTCATCGCTTTGTCCTCAACAGTTCGGTCAGTCCGTCACCGACAAGTGAAAATCCGAGGCCGGTGACGACAATGGCGATGCCGGGGAAAACGGAAATCCACCAGGCTGTCGTCATGAAGTTCTTGCCGTCGGCAATCAGCACACCCCATTCAGCCGCTGGCGGCTGGGCGCCGAGACCGAGATAGCCGAGGCTGGAACCGAGCAGAATGCAAAGCGCCATATCGGTCATCCAGTAGACCAGAGCCGGTGTCATGGCATTGGGCAGGAGGTGGCGGAAGATGATGCGGGCAGGTCGATATCCCATGACCCGGCCAGCCTCGGCGTAATCAAGCCGCTTCTGTACCTTGATTTCGCCGACGGTCAGCCGGCCATAGAAAACCCAGTCGATAATGCCGACGGCAATATACATGTTCAAAAGACCGGGACCGAGAACGGAAACAATTGCAATTACCAGCACCAGAAAAGGGAAGGTGATTGTGGCATCGACAATGCGCCCGAAAACGGCTTCGACCGGGCCGCCGATATAGCCGACAATGGCACCGATCAGCGTGCCGACAATAGCGGGCACGATGGTGGCGAAAACGGCAATTTGCATGTCGATGGCATAGGCATGAGCAACACGGGAAAGCATGTCACGGCCGAAACTGTCTGTGCCGAAAGGGTGGCTCAGGCTTGGCGGCGCGAGGATGGCGCCATAATCGAAGCTATTGGGGTCGATGCGGGTGATGAGCGAGGGAAAAAACGCGATCATCAGGCTGAAGCCAAGAATGAAGCCGCCGCCGATCAGGGCCGGAGAAAGCCAGCTGGGCTTTGTCCAGCGGCTAGATTTTGCGGTGGTCGCGCTCATTTTATGATCCTCGGGTCAAGCCAGGCCTGCAGAAGGTCGGTTGCCAGAAAGATCAGCGAAACGATCACGGCAAGCGAGATGGTGAGCCCCTGAATGACGGGATAGTCGCGCGCATAAATGCTGTCGATCATCAGCCGGCCGGCGCCGGGAATGGCAAAGACTGTTTCGGTAATGACGGCGCCGCCAAGCAGGACGCCGACCTGCAGTCCGAACAGGGTCACGGTCGAAATCAGGGCGGAGCGCAGGACATGGCGCGTGAGGATCAGGCGCGGATAAAGCCCTTTGGCGCGGGCAAAATCGATATATTCGGCGTCAATGATGTTGAGAATTGCCGCTCGAAGATTGCGCATCAGCACGGCCGAGAGGCTGAGCGCCAGTGTGACGGCGGGAAGCAGCAGATGGTAGATATGGCTGAAAAAGCCCTTGCCAAAGCCGCCAACGGGAAACCAGGCGAGTTTGGCGCCGAAGACGATCAACAGCAACAGGCCGATATAGAAGACCGGCATGGACAGGCCGATCTGAAAGCCGCCGCGCACGATCATATCGGTCAGGCGGTTCGGCCGAAGCGCTGCAACAAAGGCGAGCGGCACGGAAAGACAGAGCGCAATGATGGCTGCCATGGCGGTCAGCATCAGCGTTACCGGCAGGCGCTCCGCCAGAAGGGCTGCGACCGGCCGTTTCAGCGCGATGGACGCGCCGAGATGGCCGGTCAGGATATTGCCGGCGAAGTGAAAAAACTGGATGACCAGCGGCTGGTCGAGGCCGAGTTGAGCGTTGATCCGGGCAATATCGGCATCGCGGCCGCGATCCCCCAGAAGGACGGTCGCCGGGTCTCCCGGCAGGAGGCGCACAAGGATGAAGGTGACGATCAGAATGAAGATGAGCGTCGGTATCATCTGAAGGATGCGCCTGATGACGAAGCTGAGCGAATTCAAGAACTGATCCTGGATTTGGAGGTGGCGGCCGAGCCTGGACTGGTAAGCACCCGTAAGCGAAACGGGCAGGCGCGCCGCCTGCAAGAGCGGCGCGCCGTTATGGATTATTCAGCACCCTTCCAGGCGGCGCGGAACAGGTTGTTGCCGAGCGGGATCTGGACAAAGCCGTGGACGTCGGGGGCAAGGGCAACCGGATAAGGCGTCTCGTAGAGCGGCAGGGTCGGGCCTGTCGTGTTGAAAATGTCCTGGATCTGCTTGTATTCGTCGGCACGCTTCGCTGTATCAAGCTCCTTCTGTGATGCCTCGAACAGCGTGGTCGCCTTGTCGTCACTCCAGCCGGTGTGCAGGGCGCCAATGGTCGGCGGGTAGACAAAATAGGAGGTGATCTCGTTCGGATCGGCGATATCGTCGGTCCATCCGGAAATGCGCATGGTGAAGGTGCCGCCGCGATACTGGCTGTCGCGCGTGCCGGCATCGACCTGATTGATCTTCAGCTTGACACCAAGCTGCGACCACATCTGCTGCAGGGCAGTTGCGATGCTGATTTCATTCTGGCTTCCGGCAAGAACGAGAATGCTGGTCTCGAAACCATCGGGGAAACCTGCCTCCTGAAGCAACTGCTTGGCCTTGGCGAGGTCGTAAGGATAAAGCGGCGTATCGCCGGAATGCAGAGGCGTTGCTGTTGACATATAGGAGGTCATCGGCGTTCCGACGCCCTGGGTGACGATCTGGATCAGAGCCTGCTTGTTGGTGGCGAGGTTGAGCGCCTGACGGACCTTGAGATTCGACAGCGGATTGGCTGCGCCATCAAGTTCCGGACGGACATTCATGGTGACATATTCAACCTGGGTCGACGGGAACAGCTTCATGTCGACATTGGCGTCCGTCTGCAGCTCTTTCACACGGGTCAGCGGAATAAGCTCGGCACCATCAAGTTCACCCGACTGCAATTTGAGGATACGGGTGGCATCATCGGGGATGATTTCAAAATCAATCCCGTCGAGATAGGGAAGCGCCTCGCCATCTTCACCCTTGGCCCAGTAATTCGGGTTCTTCACCAGCTTCATGTCGGAGCCGTGATCCCACGATTGCAGAACAAAGGGGCCGGAGCCGACCATGTGGGTGACGAAATCCTTGGCCTTGTCCTCATCGGTATCGCCGGCAGAGGCCTCATACTGTTTTTCGGGAAGAATGGAGGTGTTGAATACGGTCAGGGCTGCCAGAATGGCTGGATCGGGCTGCTTCAGATGCAGGACAATCGTCTGATCGTCAGCCGCCTCTACCGAATCGACGGCTCCAAGCAGGAAGTTCCAGATGCCGTGTTCCGGATTGGCGGCACGTTCCAGCGACCAGCGTACGTCCTCGGCGGTGATCGGTGTTCCGTCGGAAAATTCAGCACCCTGGCGCAGGGTCAGTGTTACTGTCAGTCCGTCATCGGAAATCTTCCAGTCTGTCGCCAGGCCGGGCTTGAGGCTCTTGCCGTCATCCGATGGCAGGATCAAAGTGTCGTAAAGGTTGGAGATAACCCAGATATCGACATTGCCCTGGTTGTAAACCGGGTCGGGGAACATGCTGTCTGCATAACGGCCATAGGTCATGACGCCGCCGCGCTCGATGGCATAGGCCGGTGTCAGCGCAGTCAGAGCGAATAGAGACGTGCCGAGAAGGGCGGCATGCAGGATATGTTTCATCTGGATCCCCTTTTGGTTGATCTATAGCGGCCACAAACCGATATATTTACCTATAACGATTTCACCGAGGGGGAATGTTGTCAACATAAAGATTCTGACAAGCATGTCGCGAAATCGCAGGTTTAACGTGGAATGAATTGAAGTCATCTCTGCAATGTGTAATAAAAAACTATAACAGTTACGAGGGTTGAATGGATTTCCGGGTCGATCGATCTCTACCGATGTCTGTCCGTCAGCAGCTGAAGGGGGCGATCGAATTTGCCATCGCCTTTGGTGAATTGGTGGCAGGTGATGCCTTGCCTTCTGTCCGTGAAATGGCCACAGCCGCTGGCGTGGCCGTGATGACGGTCAGCCAGGTCTATCGCGAGCTGAAGGAAGAGGGCCTGATCGAGACGCGGCCTGGCGCCGGGACTTTCATAGCTGACAGCTCCAAGGCGCGTGCCGCCCAGCACCCTGATATCGAGGCGCTGCATCGTCAGATTGATGCCATCATCGCCCAGGCGGAAAAACTGGGGGTCGGTGACGCTGATCTGACCGCTCTTTTGAAGGCGCGGCTTGCCTATCGCAGCAAGACCGGAACCAAGCTTCACATTGTCATGGCCGGACTTTTTCCCGATGCCACGCTCAGCTATGCCAAGGCGATCTTTGATCAGCTGGGTGGTGCGGTTGTCGTTGAACCCGTCACTATTCGCGCGCTGAATGGCGATGCGCAGAAGCGTGCCCATGCTGCAAGTGCTGATTATGTGGTTACTTTCACCAATCGGCGCAGGGAGTTGGCGGCACTGATGCCGACGGCGAAAATCATTTCAATCCGCTTCATCCCCTCGGAAACGACACGCATGGCGCTGGCCTCGATTTCGCCGACGGCCCGGCTGCTGGTACTGTCGCAATTCCCGGATTTCCTGCCGATTTTCCAATCTGCCATGCGCCGTTTTGCCGCCCATGTCGGCAAGGTTGTCGCCGTGAATTTTGATGATCCGCGGGTGCCGGAGCTTCTGGCTGCCAGCGATGTCGTTGTCTATGCGACCGGCACGGAGGATACGGCGGAAAAGGCGCCGCAGGGTACGTCCATGTTCGAATACCGCCACGTTCCAGATCCCGCCGACGTGGACCGTGTATTGTTGCCATTGGTCTCGGGCGAGCCCGTGCCTGTTGGTGCAACTGGCGGGAGCAAAACCGTAGTGGAGCCCTGAACCGGGAAACACCACCATCGGCAGATTGGGGATTGCTGTTCACGCGGACAGAACCCGGTCGCCGCGAGAATGCAGGACAAGAGGAAAAAATGAAAATAAGCGATATGAACTGGTCGATGGTGGAGGACTATCTGAAAAAGGACGATCTGGCTGTTCTGCCGCTCGGCTGCACCGAACAGCATGCCTTTCTGTCTCTGTCGACCGATTCCATCCTTGCAGAAAACATGGCTGTGGAATCCGCAGAACCGCTCGGCGTTCCCGTCTTTCCGGTTCTGCCTTATGGCATTACGCCTTCTTTCATGGCTTATCCAGGCACGGTTTGCCTTGGCATCGAAACCTATCTTGCCGTGCTTGGCGACGTTTTTGACAGCCTCAAGACCCATGGCTTCCGCCGCATCCTGATCGTCAATGGCCATGGTGGCAATCAGCCGGCGGCGAATTTCGCCCTGCAGTGGATGGGGCGTAATCCCGAAGTGGCGATAAAGTTTCACAATTGGTGGAACGCGCCAAAGACGCTTGCCAAGGTTCACGAGATTGATCCGCTTGCCTCTCATGCGTCGTGGATGGAAAACTTTCCCTGGACGCGTCTTGCCGGTGTTGTCCAGCCGAGCCAGCAAAAACCGCTCGTGGACTTCGCAACCATGCGCATCAATGCGCCGGAAGGTGTGAAGGCGCTGATTGGTGATGGCAACTTTGGCGGCTATTACGAGAAGCCTGACGAAGACATGCTGGCGATCTGGCAGGTCGGTGTTGAAGAAACGCGTGGTCTGCTCCAGGGGCCATGGCGCTGAGCGCGCAACCCCGGACTGCTATCTTGCAAAATTTTGAAGGGCTTGAGAACGATGTCAATTGATTGGGCGATCGCATTGCATGGCGGTGCTGGCACAATCCTGAAGGATAGGATGACGCCGGAAAAGGAGGCCGCCTATCGGCAGGGGCTTGAGGTCGCTCTTGCGGCCGGGCGGACAGTGCTTGAGGCTGGCGGCCCGGCCGAGGATGCCGTTCAGGCCAGCGTTGTCGCGCTTGAAGATAATCCGCTTTTCAACGCGGGGCGCGGTGCAGTGCTGACGGCGGACGGAAGCTTTGAACTCGATGCTGCCATTATGCGCGGCCATGACATGGCCGTTGGTGCGGTCTTCTCGGTGGCTGATGTTGCCAGTCCCATCACCCTTGCGCGGCTGATCCTGGAACAATCGCCGCATGTGGCCTTCTGTGGCGAAGGTGCGTCGCGCTTCGCCCGGGCCAATGGCTTGCCGTGTGTATCGCAGGATTATTTCGAAACCGAATATCGCCGCCAGCAACTGGAAAAGGCGCGGGCGATGAAGGTGATTTCTCTCGATCACAATGACAACAAGTTCGGCACGGTTGGCGCCGTTGCCCGTGATTGCAACGGCAACCTGGCGGCTGCGACCTCGACCGGCGGCATGACCAACAAGGCTCCGGGTCGGATCGGCGACAGCCCGGTGATTGGCGCGGGAACCTATGCCAGTAATGCATCCTGCGCGGTTTCGGCGACGGGGCATGGTGAACTGTTCATTCGTTTGACTGTTGCCCGCGATATTGCAGCCATGATGGAGTATGGCGGCGTGACCCTGATGGAGGCGGCGCAGCGCAAGGTGCTGGTCGAACTTGAAAAGCTGGAGGCCGAAAGCGGCGGCGTTATTGCTGTTGGCAAGACAGGCAGTCCGGTTCTGGTCTTCAACTCAGCCGGCATGTACCGCGCCTCGCAATGTGCCGGAGCGCAGCCGGTGATTGGAATTTATGGTGACAGTGACTGACTGGCACGATCGGTTCCTCATGCCTGCATTTCAGCGCAGGCGAGGGGGGATTCGTTGCTACGGATTTAAAGCGAAAGGGCCGGCGCTGAAAACTGCGCCGGCACGCGACGCAGCAAGTGGAAGATCGATCTTCGTCGCATGAGCAGCCGGACACACTCCCTCCAGCAAGCGTGGAGCAAAATGAGGAATGCGACGGTGCTAGAGATGCAGAAATCTATAGCGCATTGATGTCTATGGAAAAATACGATTGCGTAAGCTTGGTGTGTGGCGGATGGGGTGGGATTCGAACCCACGGTACAGTCTCCTGCACGCCGGTTTTCAAGACCGGTGCCTTAAACCGCTCGGCCACCCATCCAGCCGTAGTGCCTGAAGCACCTGGAAGGCGGCTTTATCATCGGGCACTTGTTTCGGTCAATGGCTGTCATGCTCCGGCTGGCCAATAAATGATGAAATTCAAGAAAGTTGAATATTATTGACGATGCACCTAATTCGCGTATTATCCTACGACAAATTAAGCATGCCATAAATCGGTCACGTTCTAGGCTGACATGGTATTGCGTTTACGGCGCATTGCACGTCCGTATGATGTCGTGAGGTTAAGCACGCCAGCAAGCGTGTTGGTAGTCAAGAAAGTACTGCATGGACGATTTCCGTTTCTCTGGGGGGCTTGTCGCCCCCGTGGCTCTGATTGCGCTGAGCGTTCTCCTTGCTGGCTGCAACAGCATCACCGAGACGGCAAAGTCTCTGGAGATGGGTAGCAAGAAGGAAGTCGCCAAGGCCGATGATGACGCCGACGGCAATGCCGGCATCCGAAGCTATCAGAAGGTCGGAAAGCCTTATATGATCAACGGGAAGTGGTACACGCCTGCCGCAAACCCGAATTACAGCAAGGTGGGACTGGCATCCTGGTATGGCGGCTCACTCGACGGTTCGCTGACAGCCAATGGTGAAACCTTTGATGCCGATCATCTTTCCGCCGCTCACACCACCATGCCGCTGCCAAGTTACGCTCGCGTGACCAATCTTTCCAACGGTTATTCTGTTATCGTCCGTGTCAATGATCGCGGACCTTTCGTTGATGACCGCATCATTGATGTGTCGCACAAGACGGCGCAGATGCTGGATATGACCGGAGCGGGTGTTGCCAAGGTTCGCGTCGACTATGTCGGCCCGGCGCCTGAAAAACCGGATGACATGAAATTTCTTCTGGCCTCCTTCAAAAAGGGCAAGACGGATCAGCATATTGTTGATCCCAAGCGCTTTGGTGACGATGCCGCGATCGCCAAGGCAGAGACGCCAGCTGCGTCTGCGCCTGCGGCGCCTTCGGCTGCTGTTGCTTTCGCCGAGCCCGAAAAAACATCGGCCAGCGCCTCGGCTGCGGCTGAAGAGGTTCTGAAGCCGACACTTGCTGCGCCCGTCGGTCAGGTCACCGTATCGCAGGTTGTTATCCCCAGCGTTGTTCCGCTTCCCACACGCGATCCCGGTATGCTGGCGCCCGCGACATCGCAGTCACAGCAACTCGCCCTTGCCGATTCGACAAAGCCGGTTGGCAGCGCGCAGCAGGTTCAGGCGGAGGATGCCTTTGCCGTCATGTCCAAGAACGTTGTGATCCCTGCAACGGTTCCCATTCCGATGAAAAAATAAGTCTGATCGTGTCGCAGGCCGGGTTTGGGCCCGGCTGCAGGCGCGATTTTGACCGGCGACCTTTTGCAAGACCGGAATTTGCTCTAAAGCTCGGACAGGTTTTTGCTGAGAGGTTTCATTGAAGCGCGGATTGTTCATCACATTCGAAGGCGGCGAGGGGGTCGGCAAGTCGACGCAGATCCGACGTCTGCGTGATCGGCTGATTGCCATGAGGCATGATGTCGTGGTCACCCGGGAGCCTGGTGGTTCTGTTGGCGGCGAGGCCGTTCGCCATGTTCTTCTGTCTGGTGCCGCGGAACCGTTCGGCGTTGCAATGGAAGTGATGCTGTTCGCCGCCGCCCGCAATGACCATGTTGAAGACGTTATCCGCCCGGGGCTTGAGCGCGGAGCCATGGTCCTCTGCGACCGGTTTTTCGACTCCTCCCGCGTCTATCAAGGTGCGACGGGCGGTCTGGAACCGGAATTCGTTGCCAATATCGAGCGCATCGCCATCGCCAATGTTCGGCCGGACTGTACGCTGATCCTGGATCTTGATGCGGCGACCGGGCTGTCGCGGGCCCAGGTCAGAGCTGGCGGCACGGTCGATCGCTTTGAGAAGGAAGATCTGGCGGTGCACGAAGCACGGCGTCAGGCCTATCTCGCTATTGCCGCAGCCGAGCCTGATCGCTGCGTGGTCATTGATGCCTCCGGCGATGCAGATCAGGTGGAAGCCGCGATCTGGCGTGCGATTGAGCCCTTGCTTGGTGGGGGTTCGCATGGCTGAGGGTGAGGTGCTGGACGGTGCTGTGGCGCCGGCCGAAAATACAAAGCTCTTTGGGCATAAGGCGGCAGAAGCCTATCTGGCGGAAGCCTATCAGAGCGGCAAGAACCATCACGCGATCCTGATTGAGGGCGCGGAGGGCATCGGCAAGGCAAGTCTTGCGTTTCGCTTCGCCAACCACATCCTGCATCATCCTGTGGCCAAGGACGCACCGCTGACGCTCGGTGATCCAGATCTGGCATCGCCGGTCACTCGGCAGATCATATCCGGTGCATCGCATGATCTCCTGCATCTCCGCCGGCCCGTCGATGCCAAGACCGGAAAGGTGAAGTCGGCGATCACCGTGGACGAGGTGCGCCGGGCAGGGCATTTCTTCGCGCAGACATCCGGTACCGGAAACTGGCGCATTGTTATCGTCGATGCGGCCGACGATCTGAACCGGAATGCGGCCAATGCCATTCTGAAAATACTTGAAGAACCGCCACGTAACGCATTGTTTATGCTTCTATCCCATGCGCCCGGCCGGTTGCTTCCGACCATTCGGTCGCGCTGTCTTCCCTTGCGGCTTCGCCCGCTTGCAACGGATGATCTGATGGCAGCACTCGCCCATCTGGGAATTGCCGTTCCGGCGGATGAACGCGACGAGATCGCCCAGCTTGCCGCTGGCAGTGTCGGTCAGGCGCTGAAGCTGATCAACTATGGCGGCCGCGATATCATCGCTGGCTATCACGAGGTGCTGACGGGCGATGATGGCGCGGCGCGGCTGTTGACCCATCGCCTGGCTGACACGCTTTCCAGGCGTGAGAATGAGGCGATTGCTGCGTTTTTCCTCTCCTATCTTGAGGAAGATCTGCAGGCCAGGGCACGTGAAGCCGCGCTTGATGGCAATCTGCGCCGCGCCGAGGCGATCGCAGCCTTCTCCGTTGATGCGACGGCGGAGATCCGTCAGGCACGGGCCTTCAATCTCGATCAGAAGCAGCTGATGATCGATCTTGTCGGTGCGATCCGTGATCTGGTCTGACACTGTCGGTTGATTGGCGTTTTGCGGTGTGGTTGGACTTGAAGCCGCCGTGGTCTGGGGTTAAGACCGCTCGAGACAAAACGGCCGTCCGTTAAGGACAGGAGCCTGAATGAAACACCACTCGCCCGAAGCCCGCAAGCGCTGCATCGCTTTCGGGGAACACGGGCTTTGCGCATCGGAACCGCGGGAATGACCGAAAAGAAGCCTTATTACATTACGACTGCGATTTCCTATCCCAATGGCGTGCCGCATATCGGTCATGCTTACGAGCTGATTGCTACGGACGCCATGGCGCGCTTCCAGCGCCTTGATGACCGCGATGTGTTCTTTTTGACCGGCACGGATGAACACGGTCAGAAAATGCAGCAGACCGCGAAAAAGGAAGATATTCCGGTTCAGGAGCTGGCGGATCGCAATACGGCGGCCTTTCAGGACATGGGCAAGCTTCTCAATGCCTCCAATGATGATTTCATCCGGACCACGCAGGAGCGTCATCACAAGGCTTCGCAGGAGATCTGGCGGCGCATGGCTGCTGCCGGTGATATCTACAAGGATAGCTATTCCGGCTGGTATTCGGTTCGCGATGAAGCCTATTATCAGGAAGATGAAACCGAGCTTCGCAGTGATGGTGTGCGCTACGGGCCGCAAGGAACGCCGGTCGAATGGGTCGAGGAGGAAAGCTATTTCTTCCGTCTTTCGACCTTCCAGGACCGTTTGCTGAAGCTTTATGAGGATCAGCCTGATTTCATCGGACCTGCGGAGCGCCGCAACGAAATCATTTCCTTCGTGAAGTCAGGGCTGCATGATCTTTCGATTTCGCGCACCACTTTTGACTGGGGCGTGAAGGTACCCGATGATGATCGGCATGTGATGTATGTCTGGGTTGATGCCCTGACCAACTATATCACCGCGACCGGCTACCTTGAGGACCAGAATGGGCCGCGGGCGAAATATTGGCCGGCGGATCTTCATGTGATCGGCAAGGATATCATTCGGTTTCACGCCGTTTACTGGCCTGCCTTCCTGATGTCTGCGGGGCTGCCGCTGCCGAAGCGCGTCTATGCGCACGGCTTCCTGCTCAACAAGGGCGAGAAAATGTCGAAGTCGCTCGGCAACGTCGTCGGACCGAAGGAACTGGTCGAGCATTTCGGGCTTGATCCGCTCCGCTATTTCCTGCTGCGTGAGGTTTCCTTCGGGCAGGATGGCTCCTATAGCGCCGAAGGCATTGGCAATCGCATCAATGCCGATCTCGCCAATGGCATTGGCAATCTTGCCAGCCGCTCGCTGTCGATGATCGTCAAGAACTGTGATGGTCAGGTGCCCGCACCCGGTCCGTTCACCGATGAGGACAAGGCCATGCTGGCCATGGCCGACGGCGTTATCGAGACGGTGCGTGCGGACATGAACGCGCAGGCCATTCACAAGGCAACGGCCGCCATCATCGCCGTCGTCTCCGAAGGGGACCGCTATTTTGCCAGCCAGGAGCCCTGGGCGCTGCGCAAGACCGATCCCGACCGTATGGCAACCGTGCTTTATGTTACCGCGGAAGTCGTCCGTCAGGTGGCGATCCTGCTGCAGCCCTTTATGCCGGATTCTTCGGCCAAGCTGCTGGATCTCGTTGCCGCACCTGCTGACGCGCGCGATTTTGCCCATCTGGGCGAGGCCGGCCGCCTGAAACCCGGCACGCCGCTGGAAAAACCCGCCCCGGTCTTTCCGCGCTATGTCGCACCTAAGGACAATGCCTGAAATGTTGATCGATAGTCACTGCCATCTGGATTTCCCCGATTTTGCCGAAGAGCGTGACGCGCTTGTCGCGCGGGCTCACGCTGCCGGTGTCAAGCAGATGGTAACGATCTCAACTCGCGTTAATAAATTTCCGCAAATACTTGAAATTGCAGAAAAGTACGAAAGTGTTTTTTGTTCCGTCGGCACCCATCCCAGCAATGCCGATGAGGAACTTGATGTTGATGCGGCAGACCTGATCCGCCTCGCCGGGCATCCCAAAGTGGTTGCTATCGGCGAGGCGGGGCTGGACTACCACTACGACGCCGACAAGGCCGAGGCGCAGAAAATCGGGCTTCATCGCCATATCGAGGCTGCGCGTCAGACGGGCCTGCCGCTGGTGATTCACAGCCGCGACGCCGATGCGGATATGGCTGCGATCCTGACGGAGGAAACGGAGAAGAACGGGGCGTTTCCCTTCATTCTCCATTGCTTTTCGGCCGGCCGGGCATTGGCTGAAACCGGTGTCGCACTCGGTGGCTATGTATCCTTCTCCGGCATTCTGACCTTTCGGAATTCGCAGGATATTCGCGATATCGCCGCTGATATTCCGCTTGACCGGCTGCTGGTTGAAACCGATGCGCCCTATCTGGCGCCAACACCTTATCGCGGCAAGCGCAATGAGCCCTCCTATGTGGTCAACACTGCCCGAGTTCTGGGCGAGGTCAAAGGGCTTGACGAGGCCGGCATAGCGGCGATTACGACAGAAAACGCATTCCGCTGCTTTTCGAAGATGACGCGGGTCTGATACGTGAAATATCGCCGCCGTTTCACCATTCTGGGCTGTTCTTCCTCGCCGGGTGTACCGCGTATTACCGGTGACTGGGGCGATTGTGATCCGCAAAATCCGAAGAACCGGCGCACGCGCGCAGCGCTTCTGGTTGAGCAGATCGGCCCGGATGGCGGCAAGACAACGGTGGTGATCGACACGGGGCCTGATTTCCGTGAACAGATGGTGCGTGCCGGTGTCGGTGCCATTGATGCCGTGCTTTATACCCATGGTCATGCCGATCATATTCACGGCATTGATGATATTCGCGGATATTTCCACGCCCAGCACAGGCGTATTCCGATCTATGCCGAGCCGATGACGATGGAGCGCATCGTCGCGGGCTTCGGCTATTGCCTGCAAACGCCGGAAGGCAGCGAGTATCCGCCGATCGCCGATCCGCATATCATTGAAGATCTCGATCGGCCGATCGTGATCGAGGGCGATGGCGGACCGATGCGCTTTTTTGCCCATCGCCAGCAGCACGGCGACATCATTTCGCTTGGCTACCGCCTCGGTGATATTGCCTATTGTACGGATGTCAGCGACTTTCCGGCGGACACAATCGCGAAACTGGCCGGGCTTGATGTCATCATCATTGATGCGCTGCAATATCGGCGCCATCCAAGTCATCTGTCGCTGGAGCAGGCGCTCGACTGGGTTGCGCGCTTTGGTGCCAGGCGGGCCGTGCTGACGCATATGCATATTCCGCTGGACTATGCACGCGTGCTTGCCGAAACGCCTGCGCATGTTGAGCCAGCCTATGATCAGATGGTGATCGAATTCGACCTGGGGGAGGTCTGTTTATGAGTGATGCAGGCGGAAAGCGTGCGAGCATTGACCGGGTCCGTGACGAGGCGGCCGAAAAGCGGCTCGATATCACCATTCTTACCATGGATCAGTCCACCCGAACGGCTGAAGATGCCGCAAACGCGGCCGGATGTGCCGTCGGACAAATCGTCAAATCACTGATCTTCAATGATAAAAACTCAGGCGGCTTGGTACTGATCCTGGTGTCCGGCGCGCATAATGCCGATCTTGCACATCTGCAGTCAGTGTACGGCCTGTCGCTTGATTGCGCCGATGCCAAGCGGGTGAGGGCGGAGACCGGTTTTGCCATTGGCGGCGTTGCGCCGATCGGGCACCTTGTGCCACTCCCTGTCTATATGGATGAGGCGCTTTTCATTCATGATGTCGTGTGGTGCGCTGCTGGCCGGCCGGACAGTATTTTTTCGGTCGCACCAGACGCATTGGCCGAAGCCGTGGCTGCGCAGCGCCTGACCGTGCGCTGAAACACGATAACTTTGCCCCACTTTGGTCTAAGGCTTTGACGCCGGATTGGCGTCCGGTGACATTTGCCAGGCGCAGGTCATGGGCCGTCGCGGACAAAATCTGAAGCGCCGTCAGGTCGTGGCCCGGATTTGGTCACATCCCTTGATTGTCAACGGGTTGATGCTGGCTTAAGTAACTGTTTCGATTGACCCGTTCTTTGACGCAATCAGCTATCGGCGTGTCGTTAATGGGCGCTCAAGCGCATTTACTTGGCTGCACCATCCATCATATGGCGTAAACTTGGGTCCGCAGTGGCTATCCAGGGGCGGATAAGAGCTTGAACCACTGCCGGTAGTGGTATTATGCTCGCAAAATAGTCAATGTGGAAATGTGATTAATTTTCGATCTTTTTTCGAATTGAGCCTTTGAATTTGGAACGAATCCTGATTTGTTGCTCGCAGAACGCACGAATTCGGCGAATTTGGTTGTAATTATGCAATTCCGTCTGGAGGACGGCGACTGAAGAGTTAAGACAGCGACGCGTCGTCACAAACCAAAAATAACGGGGAAGACATGGCTGAAAACCGGGGCGCAGCGGTTAAATATGATAGCGTACAAAAAAGTTACGATGGCGAGACTCTCGTCGTAAAAAAGCTCAATCTGGATATTCCCCCGGGGGAATTCCTGACCATGCTCGGTCCGTCGGGATCGGGCAAGACAACCTGCCTCATGATGCTGGCGGGGTTCGAGCCGGCGACATCCGGCGAGATCTATCTGAACAGCAAGCCGATCAACAATGTGCCGCCGCACAAGCGCGGTATTGGCATGGTGTTTCAAAATTATGCGCTTTTTCCGCATATGAGCGTGGCCGAGAATCTGGCCTTTCCGCTGCAGCTGCGCAAGGTAGGCAAGGCGGAACAGGAAGAGAAGGTGAAGCGGGCGCTTGAAATGGTTCAGCTTGGCCGTTTCGGCAACCGTCGCCCGGCCCAGCTTTCCGGTGGTCAGCAACAGCGCGTTGCGGTGGCGCGGGCACTGGTTTTCGATCCTGAGCTTGTCTTGATGGATGAGCCGCTTGGCGCGCTGGACAAGCAGCTGCGCGAGCAGATGCAGTATGAAATCAAGCACATCCACGACAATCTCGGCGTCACCTTTGTCTATGTGACCCATGATCAGACCGAAGCGCTGACCATGTCGGACAGGGTCGCCGTGTTCAATGATGGCATTATCCAGCAATTATCCGCGCCGGATCTCCTGTATGAAACACCGCGCAACTCTTTCGTCGCCCAGTTTATCGGCGAAAACAACAAGCTGAGTGGTACGGTCAAGGAGGTTCGCGGACAGGAATGTTCTGTCGAGCTTGATGACGGCACGATTCTGATTGCCGACCGGGTCAATGTTGAAAATGTTGGCGACCGCACCACGATTTCACTGCGTCCTGAGCGCGTTGAGCTTGTGCCGGACGAGGGAGCCGAGAACAAGATCACCGGCCGGATCGAGGAACTCATCTATCTCGGCGATCATATTCGCGTGCGCATGAATGTGTGCGGCAATGACGAATTTGTCGTCAAAGTCAGAAATCGCGGCGAGCGCCGGACGCTTGCCGTCGGAGATATGCAAATAGTCGGATTTGCCGCGCGTGACTGCAAGGCTCTCGACTACGCCGCATAACGCCCGGCCTTTCGGGGCCGGGGCGGGCTGCGCCTGTGCAGCCAGAATTTTCATCAACGAAGGGGAACTTGAAATGACATTCCGCAGGATTATTCTGACCTCGGTTGCGACGGTTGCACTGGCTGGTGCCGCATCCGCCGAAGACCTGACCATCGTTTCGTGGGGCGGGGCCTATTCGGCGTCGCAGGACAAGGCCTATCACCAGCCCTATATGGCCGAACATCCCGATGTGAACATCATCAATGATGAATCTTCCAATGAGGCGGTTGCCAAACTGCGCGCCATGAGCGAGGCCGGCAACGTCACCTGGGATCTGGTAGACGTTGAAGGTCCTGACAGCCAGCGTCTCTGTGACGAAGGCCTTGCTCAGGAAATCGACCTGAACGACTGGGCCGCAGCTGCGCCGGATGGCACCACTGCAACGGTCGATTTCGGCGATGCTGTCATCAATGACTGCTTCATTCCGCAGATCGTTTTCTCCACCACCTTCGGTTACCGCACCGATGTGGCGGAGTGGAACGGCAAGGAGCCAACCAGCCTTTGTGATATCTTCGATACAACGACCTTCCCGGGCAAGCGCGCTCTGGAAAAGCGTCCGAAGAAGAATATCGAATGGGCTTTGATCTGCGACGGTGTTGCCAAGGAAGACCTGTACGACGTTATGTCAACGCCGGAAGGCATCGACAGGGCTCTCAAGAAGCTCGGCACCATCAAGGATGATGTGATCTGGTGGTCGGCCGGTGCTGAAACGCCGCAGCTTCTGGCCGACGGCGAGATCGTCATGGGCTCGACCTATAATGGCCGCCTCTACAGTGTGATTGTCGAGGACAAGCAGCCCGTCAAGATGCTGTGGGACTGGCAGGTCTTCGACTATGACGGCTGGATCGTTCCCGCTGGCCTTTCGGAAGAGAAGGAAGCTGCGGTCAAGCAGTACATCAACTTCGCAACCGATACGCAGCGCCTTGCCGATCAGGCAAAGTATATTGCCTATGGTCCGGCCCGTGCGTCTTCGCAGCCGCTCGTGACCGCCGAGATGAAGCCCTACATGCCGACCAATCCGGACAATATGGGCAACTACCTGGTCAACAACATCGAATGGTGGGCTGACAATCAGGACGATGTGGAACAGAAATTCCAGGCTTGGCTGGCACAGTAATTTCTTAATGCGCCGCTTCATGTGGCGCATTTAATTTATTGAAATT
Organism: Martelella alba; assembly: GCF_006516955.1. GTDB lineage: Bacteria > Pseudomonadota > Alphaproteobacteria > Rhizobiales > Rhizobiaceae > Martelella > Martelella alba. Next base: position 310,740 of record NZ_VHLG01000001.1, on the reverse strand, counting down.
ATGGACTAATTTATCATTGTTCAATGAAGCGGTTTCCCGCGACGGTGTTTTCGGCCGCGGGGAACCTCCATTGAGCAAATCTGACGGGGTATTTTGAATTTGGCACAGGAACAGCTTCTGACAACGGATGGCAAGCCGCTCAAGGCGGCGTTGCGACGCGCGCTCCGGCAGGAGAAAATGCGAAACCTGCTGTTGATCGCGCCGCTTCTGGCCTTTGTTCTGGTCGGCTTCGTTGCGCCGATCGTCGATATGCTGTTCCGCTCCGTCGAGAACGGAATTGTTGCCGACACGCTGCCCAAGACCGTCGTCGAACTGGCCAAATGGGATCCGGATTCGAGCCCTTTGCCTGACGATGCCGTCTATGCCGCCTTTCATGACGACATGGTCGTTGCAGTGAAGGAGAAGACCTATACCCGCCTCGGGTCGCGGCTGAACTACGAACAGTCGGGCATGTCGAGCCTGTTTCGCAAGACGGGGCGGGCGGTCAAGAAAATGGATGAAGGGGATTACAAGGCTCAGTTCATCGCTGCCGATAAGGCCTGGGGCGAGCCGGAAACCTGGAAAATTCTCAAACTCTATTCGCCACGTTACACATCCGGCTATTTCCTCAATGCCGTCGATGCAGAGCTCACCACTGATGGTATCAAGATGAAGCCGGAAAATGAACGGATCTATCTGTTCCTTTTCGTCCGGACATTGATCCTCAGCCTCGTCATTACCGTTTCCTGCCTTCTGCTTGGCTATCCCGTTTCCTTTCTGTTGTCGCATTTGCCGCTCAGGCGCGCCAATCTGCTGATGATTTTGGTCTTGCTGCCGTTCTGGACGTCGCTTCTGGTGCGGACGTCGGCATGGAAAGTACTGCTGCAGCAGCAGGGCGTCATCAATGACCTTCTGGTCTGGGCCGGGCTGGTGTCGGACAGCAACCGGCTGGTGATGATGAACAACGCGACCGGCACCATCATTGCCATGACGCATATTCTGCTGCCGTTTATGATCCTGCCGCTCTATTCGGTGATGAAGACGATCTCGCCAACCTATGTCCGTGCGGCGCGCAGTCTTGGCGCCACCAGCTGGACAGCGTTCTGGCGCGTCTATTTTCCGCAATCGCTGCCTGGAATCGGTGCGGGTGCGGTGCTCGTCTTCATTCTTGCCATCGGTTATTACATCACGCCGGAACTGGTGGGCGGCACATCGGGCATCTTCATTTCAAACCGTATCGCCTATCACATTTCCAGTTCGCTGAACTGGGGGCTGGCAGCCGCTCTCGGCACGCTGCTTCTGGTCGTGGTGATGTTCATGTTTGTGCTCTACGACCGTGTCGTTGGCATCGATAATGTGAAGCTGGGCTGAGGAGGGACATCATGGAACTGCCACCCTATGCATCGCCCATCGAGCGGATCTGGCATTACAGCTATCTGATCATTTGCGGGCTGATCTTCTTTTTCCTGATCTTTCCGATCATCGTGATCATTCCGCTGAGTTTCAATGCCGAGAATTTCTTCACATTCACGCCGAAAATGCTGGAGCTGGATCCGTCCGGCTACTCGTTGAAACATTATGTGGACTTCTTCACCAATCGGGACTGGCAGTCGGCGCTGAAGAATTCGGTGCTGATTGCACCGGCGGCAACAATCGTGGCAACGACCTTTGGCACGCTGGCCGCCGTTGGCCTGTCGCGCGCGCATGTTCCGGCGCGTGGCGCGATTATGGCAATTCTGATTTCTCCAATGATCGTGCCGCTGATCATTTCTGCCGCAGGCATGTATTTCTTCTATTCCCGCATCGGCATTCAGGGTACCTATTGGGGCGTGGTTCTGGCGCATGCGGTGCTGGGTACACCCTTCGTCATCATCACGGTGACGGCGACACTCGTCGGCTTCGACCGTTCGCTTGAGCGGGCCGCCGCATCGCTGGGTGCCAACCCGCTGATCACCTTCTTCAAGGTGCAGATGCCATTGATCCTGCCCGGCGTGGTTTCGGGCGCTCTCTTTGCCTTCATCACCTCTTTCGATGAGGTCGTCGTGGTGCTCTTCGTCGGCTCTGCTTCGCAGAAAACGCTGCCGTGGCAGATGTTTACTGGTCTGCGTGAGCAGATTTCGCCGACCATTCTGGCTGTTGCCTCAATCCTGGTCGCGCTTTCGATTGCGCTTTTGACTGTGCTGGAACTGATTCGCCGCCGCTCGGAACGTCAACGTGGCCTGACTCCGGGCTGATTTTCCCGTTTCATACAATCCAGTTGCTCCCGCTCTGCGTATCAAGTGCAATACGTAAAATCGCAGGCGGGAGAATACATGTCTGTCACTATCTTGATCGGCGCATTTGTCTGGCTGGTACTGGCGATGAGCTTTGCCTGGCTGGTACAGCGCAAAACCGGCAATAGCGGCTGGATCGATGCGATCTGGTCGGCAGCAACAGGACTTGGCGGCCTCTTCGTGGTCGCCTGCGGCACGGGTTTTTCGTCGGGACGCAGTATGCTGGCCTTCGCGCTGGTCTTCATCTGGGCGTTGCGCCTCTCTGTTCATATCGCTGCACGGAGCGCGCATGTCAGTGATGATCCGCGCTATCGCGCGCTTCTGCAAGGCTGGGGCACGGCCGCTGCTGTCAGGCTCTGGTGGTTTCTGCAAATCCAGGCCGTCGCGTCCTTTATTCTGCTGCTCTCTATCTATGCCGCAGCCAGCAATACGGCGCGGTTTCCGGGGTTCTGGGATGGTTTGGCCATCATTGTGGCGCTTGTCGCCATTAGCGGAGAGGGGGTTGCCGACTTCCAGCTCCAGATGTTTCGCAAGGGCGAGAAGGAGCCTGGGGAGAAGCGTGTTTGCGAGGTCGGTCTGTGGCGCTACTGCCGGCATCCCAATTATTTCTTTGAATGGCTCTGGTGGTGCAGCTGGCCACTGATCGCAGTCTCCGGACATGGGTTCTCCGGCATGAGCCTTATCGCCTTGCTGGCGCCGGTGATGATGTATTGGCTACTCAATTCCGTCTCAGGGATTCCGCATCTTGAAGCGCATATGCTGCGCTCGCGCGGCGATGCCTATCGCCGCTATCAAAAGCGCGTCAATGCCTTCTTTCCCGGGCCGCGCCGACCGGTTGGCTGAGCGCATTCAGACCGCTGATTTCTGCAGATGAAACTGGGCGACATCAATGCTGCCGGCGGAAAATCCCGTCGCGCAGTAGTTCAGATAATAGCGCCACATCCGCTTGAAGCGCTCATCGAAGCCAAGCGGGGCGATCTTCTCCCATTCGGCGAGAAACCGGTTTTCCCATTCCAGCAATGTTTTGGCGTAATCCTTGCCGAAGGCAAACAGGTCCTTGACCGTGAGGCCGGCGCGTTCGGCGCCTGCGCGAAAGGTCTCGAAGGATGGCAGCATGCCGCCGGGGAAAATATAGGCCTGAATGAAATCGGCATTGTCGCGATAGTGGGCGAAGCGGTGATGCTCGATGGTGATCGACTGGATCACTGCCGCGCCGCCGGGTTTCAGGCGCTGGTTCACGGTTTCGAAGAAGGTCGGCCAGTGTTCCTCGCCGACGGCCTCGAACATTTCGATTGATACGATCTTGTCGAAGGATCCGTTGCAGTCGCGATAATCTTCCAGCCGGATATCGGTTTTTGCCGACAGCCCTTTGCGCTCCAACCGTTCGCGAGCGAAGCTCGCCTGCTCTTGCGAAAGCGTAAGGCCGGTAATGTGACAGCCGGTCCGTGCGGCTGCATATTCGGCAAAACCGCCCCAGCCGCAACCGATTTCCAGTACACGGTCCTCAGGCCCGATCTGCAGACGCGAGATGATACGGTCATATTTGGCGGTTTGCGCCTCGCAGAGTGAGATCTCTCGACCGCCATAGAGCGCGCTTGAATAGGTCATGGTCTGGTCCAGCCAGGCGGCATAGAAGTTGTTGCCGAGGTCGTAGTGATAGGCAATATTGCGCCGGCTGCCCTTTCTGGTGTTGCCGCGCAGTCGGTGGCGCAGTGCCTCAATCCGGGCAAAGAGCGGGTGAGCCTTCAGCGCATTTTCCAGCGCGGTCTCATTCATGACAGCCAGGGCCAGAAAGGCGGCGAGATCCGGGCTTTCCCAGTCGCCATCCATGAAAGACCGGGCAAAGCCAAGATCACCGGAAGTCGCAAGCCGCATCAGCGGGCGCAGATTATGCAGCACGAGCGTCGCCTCGGGGCCATCATTCGCCCCCTCGATCGTTGCAACGCTGTCATTGTCAAAGCGGAGCGTCAAACTGCCGTGTGTGATCCGTCCAGCGATCGTCAGGATCATCCGCTGCCAGAATTTCAGTTTTCCGGTTTGATACACAGTCACGCTCGACATGGTTTCCTCTCTCCTGTCGCCGCTCGCCGGCGATCACATGCTGGACCTTGGCTGGCGCCGGTTCATGACGAAATATGCCAAGCCCCTTGGTGAGCAGACGCAGGGCTTCGAAATGAATGCTGGCCACTATTTTCGCAGACATCAGCGGATAGGCAAGCATGGCGCGCAAAAGTTCCCGATCCGTGACATTCCTGCGTTTGCCCTGAAAGGCGGCATAGAGCAGAGGGCCTTCATCATCCGTTTCGTTGATTCTGACGGCGATTGCCGCGCCGGGGCGGGTAAGGCCGAAGTGATAGTCGCAGTCCATGGGGATGAAGGGGGAGACATAGAATTGCTTGCGGATTGACTGACGCACCGTCTCGTCACCGGCAGTAACGGGAATGACATAGGTGAAGCGCTCGTGAAATGTATTGCAGACTTCATAGAGGATAGCGATCAGGCTGCCGGTTTCACCATAGCAGTAGAACACGGTCAGCGGATTGAAGACATGTCCGAGAATCCGCGGATAGCACAGCATTGCAATGCGACCGCCGCCCAGATCGATGCCGGCCCGTTTAAGATGCGCTTCTGCCCAGTGTCTGAGGTTTGAGCCATCCAGCTTTCCATGGTCGCGATCATGAATACTGAAAAGCGAAAACCGGTTATGCGAAAAGAGCCGGAGCCTGTTGGAAAGCTCGGGCAATTCATCGAGATCGACGAGCAGTGAGAACACGCGATAGCGAAACCTGTGCGCCTTTGGACGATGGCGTATATGGACTACTTCGCCACGATAGATTGCCGAGTGTTCGATCATTCTGCTGCCATCAATGGTTCCCGGGGACTGAGGAAAATGCGACCGGATTCGCTTTCGACCGACCAGGGGCGCAGGATGCCGGTTGCAGCCTCGGCGGCGGCAAGGCCGGACTGCAGGCCGTCTTCGTGGAAACCACTGCCGAAATGCGCCCCGGCAAACCAGACATTGCCATTGCCCTGAATGGTCCAGAGTTCGCGCTGGGCAGCGACTGCGGCGCGGTCGAACAGCGGATGTGAGTAGCTGAAACGCGCATGGATGCGGTCTGCGGCGATAGGTCGTCCCGGATTAAGCGTCACGAACAGCGGAAAGGCCGGATCGATAGTCTGAAGCTGATTCATCCAGTAAGTGACGCAAAGCCGGTGCGTGCTATCGCCGCCAGTGTCGATATAGTTCCAGCTGGACCAAACTTTACGCCGTTTTGGCATCAATGCCTCGTCGCTGTGAAGGACCGCGTCATTCTGCGTATATCTGAAGGCCGACAGCAAGGCATATTCACTGCTTGTGGGGTCGGCGAGCATGTTGAGCGCCTGATTGCCGTGCGTGGCGATAATGACAGTATCGAAGATCTCGGTTTCGCCACGTGTTGTCGAGACGCGCACCTTGCGTCCGCGCCGCTCAACTTTTGTCACAGGTGTCGAGAGCCGGAGCGTGCCGGAAAAATCATCCAGCATGCGGCGGATATAGCTGCGGCTGCCACCGGCAACGGTGCGCCACGCCGGACGATCGGAGATAGCGAGCAGGCCGTGGCTTTCAAAGAAACGCGTGAAGGCGATCAAGGGATAGGCACGCATGTTTTTCGGCGTGGTCGACCAGATCGCAGCGCCCATGGGCAGGATATGGTCTTCAACAAAGCGGCGCGAATAGCCTCTTGCGTCGAGGTAATTCCCGAGCGTTAGATTTTCCAGCTCGGCGCGGCGGGCAGCCTCCGGCGCATCACGGTAGAAGCGGAAAATGTCGTAAAGCATGCGCCAGAAGGAAAAACGCAGAAGGTTGGATTTCTGCGCGAACATCGTTGCAATATTGCTTCCGGCATATTCGAAGGCACCATCGTTCAGAGATGCCGAGAACGACATGTCCGAAGGCTCTGTGGTAACGTCAAGATGGCTGAAGAGCGCTGTCAAATTCGGGTAATTCCGTTCGTTGAAAACGATAAATCCAGTGTCGACCGCGACCTTCTTGCTGCCAAAGGACACATCGACAGTGTTGGCGTGGCCGCCGGGGCGGCTATCGGCCTCAAACAGGGTCACATCATTCTGTTTGGCTGCCAGCCATGCGGCTGACAGGCCCGATATGCCTGCGCCGATTACGGCGATCTTTTGCCCGGTCGTATGAAGGTGAGACCCGAATTGCATATGCAGATACCCTCTCTTTTCCAAGCACCAATACGCAGCGCCGGCGGGGTTGGATCGAATTTTAGAAAAAATTATTTGAATTCTGATCCAATCGAAGACCGGGAGCGTAGTAGCGGATATGCAAACCGCTGCTCGAAACATGAAAGCATCCACCAAAGCCCGGATCGGCGCGCCAAGGCGAACCGTGCCGCGCAAGGCGATGCCGAGACAAAAGGCTGAAGCAAGGGACCCTAACCACGTGCAGGATAGTGCAGCGGAAGATTTTGGCAGGGTTCTGGTTCATGTGGCCGCGACACGCGATGTCGCCAGCTTCGAGGTACTGTTCCGCTTTTATGGTCCGCGGATCCGTTCCTATATGATGCGGCGCGCCACAGATGCTTCGCTTGCCGAGGAATTGATGCAGGAAACCATGATGACTGTCTGGCGCAAGGCGGACCAGTTCGATCCGGCCCGCGGAACTGCCGCAGGCTGGATTTTCACGATCGCCAGAAATGTGCGTGTCGACCATATCAGAAAGGCCAACCGGCCCGCTTTTGATCCCACCGATCCTGCCTTCATACCGGATGAACCGTTGAGCCCCGATGCCGGTTTTGAGGCTGATGAAAGCGCCGAGCGGCTGCGCAACGCGCTGGGAGACCTTCCTGATGATCAGGCGGAATTGCTGCGGATGTCGTTTTTCGAGGAGATACCGCATAGCGGCATAGCTGAGCGTCTTGGCTTGCCGCTCGGTACGGTAAAATCCCGTATAAGATCAGCTTTTACCAAGCTTCGTCAATCGCTTGGAGAAGTATCATGAAGCATAACATCATGCATCATATCAGCGACGATCTGCTGCTTGAATACGCCTCGGGCGCACTGGCCGAAGGTTTCAGCATTGCGGTTGCCACACATCTGGCGCTGTGTCCGTCGTGCCGTAAGCGGCTTGCCGCAATGGAGGGTGTTGGCGGCGAGATGCTTGCCTCGATGGTTTGCGCGCCATCGGCGCAGGACGATAGCTGGGCTGAATTTCGCGACCGGTTGCAATATAAAGATCCTCGGCCGGCGACGAAAGCGACGCCATTTTCTGCCGATCGGCTGAACGAGGCGGATCGCGCCATACCCGAGCCGTTGCGGTCCTATCTCGGTGGTAGCCTGACGGCGGTGAAATGGCGTCCGCTTGGGCTTGGTGCCTTCCATTATCCCATCGCAACGGGCGAGGGCGGTGCTTCGGCGCGGCTGTTGCGTATTCCGGCCGGCAAGCCGGTTCCCGAACACGGCCATGCCGGTCGCGAACTGACGCTGGTCCTTTCCGGTGCTTTTACCTCCCAGGGCGACTATTTCGGTCCCGGCGATCTTGAGGAAGAAGACAGCGATAGCGAACATCAACCCGTTGCGACGCCGGAACGCGAATGTATTTGCCTCGCGGTCACTGATGCTCCCTTGAGGTTCAAAAGCAGGCTGGTGCGCCTGCTTCAGCCACTGCTCGGAATTTAGAGATGATGGCGATGAAACGGCATCTGATCGGCTTTTCCGTTCTCGTGATCGTCTTTTCGGTCCTGGATTTCATCTGGCTCGGAACGGTCGCCTTTCCATTCTATAAGGCCGAGATTGGCGCTCTTTTGCTGGAAGAGCCGCAATGGAGTGCCGCATTCGCCTTTTATGGGCTCTACATGATAGGCGTTTATTTTTTCGCCCTGCGGCCGGGTGTCGATGCCGGGTCGGGACGCAGTGCAGCGCTGCGTGGCGCAGCGTTTGGGCTTTTTGCCTATGGCACTTACGATCTGACCAATATGGCAACGTTAGCCGGATGGAGCTGGGCCGTGGTTGCCGTCGACATGGTCTGGGGGATGGTTGCGACCGGGTTTGCCAGTGCGGTCGCGACCTTCGCAGCCTGCAAGCTTTCGCCACGCCTTGCTTGACATTCACGGCTGCAGAGGGTGAAACCGTGCTGATATCAGCCGGTTCTCCCATGCCTCTATATGCACTGAAAACAAGCTTTACCTTCGAACAGGACATCCGCAAAAGCCGGTTCGCCGCCATTGCTGCGCCAGTTTCCGGCGAGGATGAGGCGCGACATTTCCTTGCTGAAAACAGCTTTGCTGATGCCAGCCATAATTGCTGGGCTTTCCGCATCGGCGCGACATATCGCTTTTTTGATGATGGAGAGCCGGGCGGAACGGCCGGCAAGCCGATCCTCCAGGCGATTGAAGGTCAGGCGGTTGACGGGGTCATCGTTATCGTCTCGCGCTGGTTTGGCGGTATCAAACTGGGCGCAGGCGGGCTGATCCGGGCTTATGGCGGGACTGCGGCGGAATGTCTGCGGCGTGCCGAAAAGGCGGAAATCATTCCGACCGTTTCAGCAAGCCTGCATCTCGGTTTCAGCGATATTGCCTTGCTCGATGCGCGCTTCGCCGCAGAAGCCTCTGTCGCGGTCCATGACCGCAAGTTTGGTGTGGACGGCGTTTTGATGGAGCTTGAGATCGCCGAGGATGAGGCCGCCAGAATTGCCGCCATGGTGATTGAATGCACCAATGGCCGTTCGAAACTGGTTCTGCCCGACGCGGCATCGTCGGATTAGGCAGTATCGCCTGATGCGCTGGATTCCTAGCTTTGCGCATCGGGCCTGTATGATCAGTGAAGGCTTGGCCCCCGTGTTTCGATGCGGAAGAACCAGGTGACGAGCGCGCCGACAAGCGAGGTCGCGACCAGCCCGTAAAGCAGAATGCTGGTGCCGAGATCGGCGAGCAGGATGGGAAACAGAAAGGCCGTAAGACAGGCGCCGATCTTGGCGAAGGAGGCGGCAAAACCTGCGCCGCGACCGCGTATGGCCGTCGGGAAAACTTCACCGGCCAGAAGATAGGTCTGTGCATTCGGACCGATATTGGTCATGAAATTGAACAGCATGAAGCCGGTGAAAATCATCGCTGTCTGGGTGAGGCCGCTATAGGCGCTGGATTGTGCGGCAATGAAAAGACCGGCAGCGCAGCCGATAAAGCCGAAAACCTGAAGGCCGATCCGGCCCAGCCGATCGGCCAGAAGAACGGCGAAGACGATACCGACGAGGAGTAGCAGATCAAGCAGCGCCGCGCCCTTCGAGGCGATGAGATCATTGTGGATGAGATCGGAAATATTTGCGGCATGCTGACGTTCATGGCCGACAGTGGCCGCCAGAATGGTCGGCGTGAAGATGCCGATACCGTAAGTGCCGAGATCCTGCAGGAACCAGGGCACTGACGCCAGGATCAGCGCCCGCCGATTGCCCCTGGCAAAGAGGGCGCGATAGCCCGTCTTCTCTCCATGGTCTGCCTGTTTTTCTTTGGCTTTGGAGAGGAAGATCGTTTTGGGGTAGGGCGGCCTGCGTCTCAGCAGCTTTTGAAGCTCGGTTTCAGCCGCAGCGTGCCGTCCGGCAGCCGCGAGCCAGTGCGGGCTTTCGGGAATGAAAAACCGCGCGGCGAAGACCGCCAGCGCCGGAATGATGGCGGCTGCATACATGAGCCGCCAGGCGCTGATGGCAGGATCGAGTGTCAGGATGATGAAGCCGAGAACAGTGCCGGCAATCGCGCCAACCGCCTGAAAGCCAAAGGCCGACAGGACCAATCCGCCGCGCGAACCGGAAGGCGTGCTTTCCGAGATGATCAGATGCGCGGTCGGGTAATCGCAACCGAGTGCCAGCCCCATGCCGAAAAGACAGATGATCAGCCAGGTGAAATTGGGCGTGAAGCAGATCAGCACCAGAAAGGCGATGAAGAGCCCCAGTTCAGCAATGAATATCCGCTTGCGGCCGAAATGATCGGAGAGGCCGCCAAGTGCGCTGGCACCGATCAAGATCCCGAACAGTGAGGCAGAGCCGACCAGACCATGCTGGCTGGCATCAAGGCCGAATTCCTTTGCGATGAGCGGCAGCGCCACGCCGGTCATGAAGACCACCAGTCCCTCAAAGAACTTGCCGGCGATCGACAGCGTCCATATCCGCCATTGCATGGCCGTCATTTTCGGGCCCGGCGCCACCGTGCCATCATGCCAATAGGGGCATTCATCCAGATAGGACTGTACCGTCTTGAGCTGAAAGCTTTCGGTTGTATCGGCCTTTATGTCCACAATGATTTCTCCCGGCAAAACACATGGCTTTGAAGCGCAGGTTATGCATAGGAAATGCATGTATGATTTTGATGACAAGCAAAGGTAGCGCGCCCGGCACGGTTGCAGAATAGCATGCTGAATTCAGTGCTGGTTTCCGGCTGTAACCGGTTGCACGGGGTCAGGCAGTATATGGCGCGGCTGATTCTTCCGGCAGGGCCCGGCTGCGGGCTTCATCATGAATGCGCCGGATGCGATTGCTCCAGCCGGTTCCGAAATGCAGCCAGCCGGGCAGGGTTTTGAGAAAGGCGAGGCGTTGCGTGCAGATGGCATCAATGACCGCGCCGATGTCCTTGACCTGTTCAAGTGCCTGCCCGGTCTGTTGGCCGAACACGCCATCAATGGCAAGCTGAAGCGCGGGTGAGCGTTGCTGGTTCAGGGCCTGCTGCAGCCAGGAAACAGCCCGTTGCGGTCCCGAATTCACAGCCGCATCAAAGACCGCAAGGTCAATGCCGGGCGGCAGCTGGCTGCCGCCGATGGGATCCCAATAGCCATGGCGATAGATAGCTCCAACCTCGTCAGCGCCGATAGTCTTGACGTTACAGACCGGCAATCCCTCTTCGCTGCGATAGCGATCATAGGTCTCTTGGGTGATGCCGTGCATGGTCGCACCGCCCGGGTCTTTCGGATCGTCGCTATAGCCGCCTTCTTCCCGAAGCGTGGCCTGAAGACAGGCCGCGAACGCGTCCATGATGTTTCCTTTTCCGGGCGTTTGAGATATCGATGTCAATCTAGTTGACTGTTTCGGCAAAACTATGTCCGCCGTTGAGGTGAAGCCAGTCCTTGCCGTGGTGGTTGAAACTGGCATTGACTTTCTTGATATATCCATTATTCTGGATATATGGATGATAAAGATGTAATCACAGCTCTTGCTGCCCTGGCTCAGAATACCCGGCTTGGCTGCTTTCGCTATCTGATCGCGCGTGAACCGGAAGGCGTCCCCGCTGGGGATCTGGCGCGTCAGTTGGGGGTTCCGCAGAACACGATGTCGGCTCATCTGGCGACCATGACGAATGCCGGCCTGCTGGTGGCAGAGCGGCAGGGGCGGTCAATTTTCTACCGGGTCGATCTCGAAGCCTTTCGCCGTATTGTCTTACATTTGTTGCAGGATTGCTGCGGCGGAAATGAAGGTCTGTGTGCACCCTTGATCGCCGATCTGGCAATGGAATGCCGGTCATGCCCGCCAAAGTCTCAAGCTAGTGGTTCTGAAAGGGACGAACATGACTGAGAAAGTCTTTAATGTACTGTTTTTATGCACGGGCAATTCTGCACGGTCTATCATGGCAGAATCCATTCTCAATTCTGAAGCAAACGGCCGTTTCAGAGCCTGGTCGGCGGGCAGTCATCCCAAGGGTGAGGTTCATCCGCTCGCGCTTAAAACGCTGAAGGAACTTGGATATCGCAGCGAAGGCTTTCGCTCGAAGAGCTGGGATGAGTTCTCAACGTCCGGGGCGCTGCATTTCGATTTTATTATCACGCTTTGCGACAGCGCTGCAGGTGAGGCCTGTCCGATCGCACGGGGTACTGCCAAGCGTGCCCATTGGGGGATCGAAGATCCTGCGGCCTTTGAAGGGACGCAAGCTCAAAAAGAGTTGGCATTCCACCAGGCGGCACAGTTTCTCAAGAGCCGGATATTGGCATTTACGAACCTACCTTTGGAGACCATCGAGGCGATGGCTCTGGAAAGCAAATTGAAGCAGATCGGCGGCATGGATGGCGCCACTGAGCTTGCTGGAAAGGGGGCGTAAATGTCTCTGTTTGAACGTTACCTCACCCTGTGGGTGGCCCTTTGTATCGTCGTCGGGGTTGCTCTCGGGCATTTGTTTCCGGCCGTGTTCCACGCCGTCGGCGGGTTGGAGCTTGCGCAGGTCAATCTTCCGGTTGCTGTCCTGATCTGGCTGATGATCATTCCGATGCTGCTGAAAATCGATTTTTCCGCCCTCGGTCAGGTTGGTCGCCACTGGCGCGGCATTGGCGTGACGTTGCTGGTCAACTGGGCCATCAAGCCCTTTTCGATGGCGCTGCTCGGCTGGCTGTTTATCGGCTGGCTTTTCCGGCCCTTGCTGCCCGCAGACCAGATTGATTCCTATATTGCCGGCCTGATCATTCTGGCCGCAGCACCCTGCACGGCCATGGTCTTCGTTTGGTCGAACCTGACCAGGGGCGAGCCGCATTTCACGCTGTCGCAGGTGGCGCTGAATGATACGATCATGGTGGTCGCCTTCGCGCCGATCGTCGCGCTTCTGCTCGGCCTTTCGGCGATTACAGTGCCGTGGGATACGCTGGTGCTGTCGGTGGTTCTCTATATCGTCATTCCGGTCATCATTTCTCAGATTATCCGGCATGTCCTGATCACCGACGGCGATGCCGCGCGGCTCAACGCCCTGCTGCAGAAGATCCAGCCGGTTTCTCTGGTCGCGCTGCTGGCGACGCTGGTGCTCTTGTTCGGCTTTCAGGGTGAGCAGATCATCGCCCAGCCTGCCGTGATTGCGCTTCTGGCCGTGCCTATTCTGATTCAGGTCTATTTCAATTCCGGCCTTGCCTATCTGCTTAACAGGCTGAGTGGCGAGCAGCATTGTGTGGCAGGGCCGTCGGCGCTGATTGGCGCTTCCAACTTCTTCGAGCTGGCCGTTGCGGCGGCGATCAGCCTTTTCGGTTTCAATTCGGGTGCGGCGCTGGCAACAGTGGTCGGCGTTCTGATTGAGGTTCCGGTCATGCTTTCGGTCGTCTGGATCGTGAACCGCTCGAAGGGCTGGTACGAGCGCGGTCCCGCTGTCACCCGAACAATTTCCACTTTATCCGCCAGCGAAAAGGCATGACCATGGACGTCACCATCTATCACAACCCCGCCTGCGGTACTTCCCGCAATACACTTGCGCTGATCCGGCATGCCGGCATCGAGCCGACCGTGATCGAATATCTCAAGAACCCGCCAAGCCGCGAGGCGCTTGAAAAGATGATCGCCGATGCCGGACTGACCGTGCGTGCCACGCTCCGTCAGAAGGGGACCCCCTATGCCGAGCTTGGCCTTGATGATGCCGGGCTCAGCGATGATCAGCTGATTGATGCCATGATGGAACACCCCATTCTCATCAATCGGCCATTTGTCATCACACCGCTTGGCACGCGTTTGTCACGGCCCTCGGAGGTGGTCCTCGAAATTCTGCCGCAGGAAGGTCTGACCACTGCTTTCTCCAAGGAGGATGGTGAAAAGGTTCTGGACGAGAAGGGGCAGCGGATTGGTTGATTTGCCTGCAGCCGAGATAAATGTGCTCGAACGTCCCGATCCTGATGCACTTCGTCCCGCCTTTTCAACACATCCGCCCCGCATCCTCATCCTTTACGGTTCGCTGCGGCAGGTGTCCTATTCCCGGTTACTGGCCGAGGAGGCGGGTCGGCTGCTTGAATATTTCGGCGCCGAGGTGCGTTTTTTCGATCCGTCCGGCATGCCGTTGCCCGACGATGCGCCTGCGAGCCATCCTAAGGTTCAGGAACTTCGAGGCCTGTCGGAATGGTCGGAGGGGCAGGTCTGGGTCAGCCCCGAGCGGCACGGCGCCATCACCGGCATCATGAAGGCGCAGATCGACTGGATCCCGCTTGCAATCGGTGCCATCCGTCCGACACAGGGCAAGACACTGGCCGTTATGCAGGTGTCGGGCGGCTCGCAAAGCTTCAACGCCGTCAATACGTTGCGGCTCCTGGGGCGCTGGATGCGGATGATCACGATCCCCAATCAGAGCAGTGTCCCGAAGGCCTATACGGAATTTGATGCCGATGGCCGGATGAAACCTTCTTCCTACTACGACCGTGTGGTCGATGTTTGCGAGGAACTGGTGAAATTCACCCTGCTGACGCGCGATACGGCCCATTACCTGACGGATCGCTACAGCGAACGCAAGGAGGAGGCGGCAAAGCTGGAAGAACGGGTGAAACTCAATTCCGTTTGATCTGATCTTTTTGTGCGGCGGCATGACTTGCCGCCGCTTGCATTCTGAATTCGAACTGTTGCGGCCGAGGTCGACCGGTGTGGCGCAGACGTCAAAACGGCGTTTGTCGCCCTAGGACCGATCCCGGGGATGGTGCAAAGCCGAACCGGGTCAGGCAAGTCGCCCAATCCACAGTGCTATGCCTGGAATTTGAGGAAGATGACCTGACTGCGCCAGTTCATAAAATGCTGGATGACGTCGCTATCGAGGTAATTGAGCAGGGCATGGATGGCGTTGATGATGGCAGCGTCGATCAAGGAATCGCGATTGCAAACGCTGTTTTCGATGCAGCAGAAAAACACGATGAGAACGAATGAAAAACACCGTGTGACATCGTGTGACTTTTTGAAGTCACAAAGTCACAAATTTGGTCACAAATAAGTCACACGAAATCTGCAAGTAGCTGATTTAATTAAATAAAATGGTGAGCGCGCAGGGGTTCGAACCCTGGACCTACTGATTAAAAGGCAATGACATATCGTTTAAAATCAATCACTTACATGGTTAACGTTGTTTGATATGATGCGCCGATTGTCACTGTTTGATGAAGCTTGTCCAGTGCCAAGACAGGCTTCGCAAACAGTATATCCATTGTCCCAATAAGGGTGCCAGTGCAGCTTTCCTCGGCCATGGCAGACGGGGCAGGGGGAGGCTCGCGTTATGGGCGGGTTTTGCATGTCAGTTGTTCTCGACAGCCTTCAGCACGCGTTCAATGAGGATGTTTTGCGTGTCGATGGATTTCGCTTGGGTCTCGATGGATCTGGATTGTGATTTCATGCCTTCTTCGATCCTGGCAAGCCGGTCGATCGTGTCGTCGCGATAGGCTTCGACCCTTGTAACGCGGCCGGCCACAGCCTGCATCTCTACCTTTGTTGCTGCTTTGTCGTTGAGGTCTTTCAGGCTCTGCTTGATCTCGGCAATGTCATGGCGGCTCTGTTCCGTCTTTGCCTCCTGATCGAACCAGGCAGCAACCACACCGAACAGCACGACCAGGATCGTGATGATGTTCCCAACACTCAACTTCTTGTCGATCCATCCGTTCGTTGCGGTCATGATATCACCTATGCGAAACGTTCGGCCGGTGTTGCCGGTGCAATGTCGAAAGCTGCAAGGCTCGCCGGCACATCACCGTTAAAGCGCATGTTGATGTGATAGCCGGACACAGCTGCCATCTCGGCATAGCTCAGATCTTCGCCGGTTTCCGCGTCCGTGGCGGTGATGGTTTCACCAGTAGGCTCATAGACGGTACCGGTGCCCTGACCGCAAACGTGAAGAACAAAAGCCGTGCTATTGGCGAGTGCCCCCATGGTCGGGAGCTTTTCGCTTTCAGCATCCGGGACGATATCCTCTACTGCAAGTGCAGCGAGTGCGGCCGTTTCATCGGTGAATTTCAGAAATACGTCGTTCATGATGTTGCGCTCAAAGTTTGGAGCGCCGCGTCGGTCGCGGCCCCATCATAGATAGCGAATTCGTTGCAAAGGAGGTTGATATAGGCACCGCCGGAAACAGCAGAACCAATTCTTCCAGTGTAGAATGCAGGAAATCCAGTAATTGCGCTATTGGTGTAAACTGTACCCCCATTACCGCAGATTTTTAGCTCTGTT
Source organism: Martelella alba (assembly GCF_006516955.1). Lineage (GTDB taxonomy): Bacteria > Pseudomonadota > Alphaproteobacteria > Rhizobiales > Rhizobiaceae > Martelella > Martelella alba. The sequence goes on along the minus strand of NZ_VHLG01000001.1, from coordinate 294,576 downwards.
GGCGTCTTACTGACGGCTACACGAGCCCTTTGAGCAAAGGCATACGTTGCATCTAAAGCGGCGACATTACCTTGGGAGGCTCCATCAATAAATACTTCAGCCAACCAACGTCCATTTGCGCCATTTCTGGTCAGGCTGAACCTGTTAGAGTTGTATTGAGTAGACCCAACAATATCTATTGCACGCGTATATACACCAGTTTCAGTTTTATACGGCACAAAGTCCAGAACCATCGTCCACTGGTCACGGTTGAACAGAGCGATATCCTTGTCGTTGAGCAGGCACTGATCTTCAGCGCGGACGCCTGCGCTTGTGGTGATGTTTGGGATAATGCCCGACGGCCGAGTACTAAGCTCAGCCTGCATGGCCCAAAGATCAACATACTCCCCTGTTGTGGCACTGTATGGACCAGCGCCAAGCTCAAAACCGTCAGCAGCATCCGCTGCCATTGTCCAGCAGGCACCGAGCCACCAAAGTCCTCCGCCAAGCTCCCTCGCAAACGTATTGGTGATCGTCCCTGCATAGGTTGTTGGTGCAGTTACAACGCCAGTCGAAAAAGTGAGTTGTGCTGTAGATGCGTTCAGCGTTGTCTTGTTACGGAACGTCAAAGCGGCAGTGGCGCTTGTGCCTTGCACAATAAGGCAATGACCGAAGATCGTATCACCAGCAAGGCGGGCAACGGCTGAATTTAAGGTTCCACGGTTGTATGTCGCGCCAGTTGATGCAATACGAAGGCCATGGTCGAGGTCACCGATTGTCGTTGCGAGGTTTGTAAAAGTCGCTGCCGTATTGGAATAATTCTGCGGGTTTGTTTCGGAGCCAAGCAACCCGCTCTCCGGCCCCTCGATCGACAGCTGCCGTATGTCATTCAGCCAGGTGAACCCTGGCACATCGGCCGTGATGATGCGAGGCAACACATCGCTGTCGAGATTGAGCTTTGCCCCTAGCCGCGTGATCGGGGAGATTTCAGTGTTTGTGACGTCTTCCATATCGGCCCTTCAGATCGCGTAAATGTCGTTATTGTGGTCAGCAAGCAGGACTGGTGCGGTCATTTTGCCGTTGATCTCGATCCGGTATTCGCGAAACTCAGCGTCTGTCTCATAGAGCGCATACCGTGCGGTATTGTGGTTTGCGATCAGCAACGGCGAGTAGCTGTTGCCATCAGTCATCTCGGCCAGATACTCATCATCCAGCCACCATTCCGACCCAGCATTGCAGCGCCGCCAGGGAGAAAGCGCCAGCAGTCCGGCGCCGGGCGTGCCGCCAGAAAGCGATGTTGCGCGCAGCTTGCCGAGCGAGGTTGTCATGCCACGCTCACCACGGCATTCGGCGAGGTGGAGCCGGAAAGCGTAACAAGCACATTCCCTACCGAGATGAACACCACCTGCTGGATCACGTCGCCATTGTCATCGACATTCGCGGCCGAAAGCTTGGCGTCAGCCACCGGCACGGCAACGGCGTCGTCATCCTGCAGCTTGGTGTAGATGCGCAGCGTGCCGCCGCCGAGCGAGCCGGAATAGGAGAGCACGCGATAGCCCTTGTCGCAGGCCGCCTCGATCCCGAAATTGGTTTCGCCATCAGCGGTCAGTGTTTTCGTTACCATCCCAGCATCCTTTCTTTTCCCCGGCGAGATCGTTGCCAATGACGCGATCGGCAGCTGGCCGGTCGACCTTGATCAGCGCCACCGTGGCAGCGGCCGAAAGATTATTCTTCACGAACGGTGCGCAGCCCGTCGCACTCTGGCACCCGGCCAAGGTAAGAAACGCAAAGATCGTAAGCAGACATGGCCTGAATTTTCGCATCGTCCTTCGTCCTCTGGTTCCATTCTTCAAGCGCCTGCTGCGCAATGGCGGCTCTTTCGGCCGCCTTGCCCGTCTCACGCGCTTTCGGCAGAAAGATCAGTTCACCGATCACCACCATCAGCGCGACGCCTACAAGGCCGCCAGCGAGCGCGGGGAGGCCCGCTTTCAGCCAGGCGATCACAGCTTCCAGCCTTTCGCCTTGGCAAGGCGGTAGAAAATCTCGGTGCCTGAAGCGGCCACCACGCCAATAAAGGTTGCGGTGACATTGACGAGATCCGGATCATGCGAAAGCTGATCGCCAAGTCCCCAGGTGGTCAGCGCACCGGCGACGTAGCGCAACAAGATCCGCGCAACAGCGCCATTGATACCCATATTCATGCCGTCCTCCTGGCGAAGATTGCCTTGATGAATGCCGCAATGACTGCGCCAAAACCGCCAGCGGCGGCCGGTTCTGGGTCTGCTGCGGCATCCGTTTCAGATGCTGCGGCTTCAGGCTTGGAAGGTGCTGAAGCTGGGTCTGCCGCCATGACAAGACCATTCGCGCGCATCCGGCCGACACGGGCGCGCCAGCCCTTGCCAAAGGTCGGATAGGTTTTCAGCTTCCGCAGCATCGCAAGCCGGCGATCGCAGACGTCGTTGATCAAAGCGGCATGGTCACTACAGCTGGAGAGTGCTTCCAGCGTGGCAGGGCCAATCAGCCCGTCATCCTTCAGCGGCACCTCAGAGGCCTTGAGCGCATTCAGCCCGCGCTGCAGCCATTTCATTGACTGGCCGGGTCCGGAATTCACAGCCGCATCAAACACGACCAGGTCAACACCGAACGGCAGCTGGTCGGCCTTCACCAGATCCCAATAGCGACTGCGATAGATCGCCTGCAGCTCATTATCGGTGATTTGCCGCACATCACGGGCCGCAAGCTTTCTGGAGCGGCGATAGGTGTTGTAGACGGTCTGGATCACGCCTTTCATCGTCGCACCGCCGGGGTCGGAAGGGTGGTTCACATAGCCGCCTTCCTCCGAGAGCACCAAGGCAAGGCATGCAGAAAATTGGGTCATCATTGATCTCCCTTAATAGTCGGCGGTGTAGCTTTGTGGGGTTTTCTGCACGGTGACAGACACAGTGCCTGAACCAAGTGTCCGGCTGTCAGTCTGTTGGTTGAAGGCATAGACCGTAACGGTGTCCGTTGACTGCACGTAACCACTCAGCAATACGCCGAGGGCATCGAGGCTGAAGTCAACCGTGACAATGTCGCCAAGCCGTGCACCTGGGACGCTAAACGAAAGTCCCGTTGAAGCCCCTGCTGCAAGCGTTCCAGGCTCCCATGTGCTGTTTCCAAAGATCTTCGGCAGAGAGCGATCGGAACGGCCAGCCTGAAAGTATACCGGCGCAATGCGGTTCCCCAGACAGGTGTTATCATGATAGGCGATGTAGTTAAGGTTAGAGCTTTCTTCGAGGTATCCATAGCCCTGCGTCTTAGTCCCTTGACGATCGAACATATGGTTCCCGATTATCTTGGAATAGGAGGCACATGTGTCTTCATCGATGTAACGCGCAACAATACCGCCGTTGAAAATCAGCCCGGCATCCTGAACACCATCAATGAAATACTGGCAGCAACTATCGATCGTGTTGTTCGCAACGAGGGTGTACTGACCACCAAACATAATTCCAGGTCCAGCCGCGAATGCGATATGGTTTCCGAGAACCTGGTGATAATTTCCCCAAACTTCGATGCCGATGCAGGCAATACCAGCCTCATCAAGCTCAACACCAGACGACGTTAGTGTGTTGTGTTCCACGGTAACGGCGCCAGAATACTCCGAATTTTCCAGCGTGATGCCTCCGCCGTAGGCCCAGCCGTCAAACTGATTGCCCAGAATTGCGCCGTAGTACTGGTTGACATTAATGCCGATATTGAGAAACCTGCTATTGATGATGCGATTATTTCGGCTTTCCTGCCCGGCCGAAGACTGGATGATGACACCTTCAGAATTGGCAGTTCGCGCTGTTGCTGCGCGGAAAGTACTGTCTTTCACCTCACAGCGATTAACGCCTTGCATCAGCACGGTGTAGGGCGTGCAGTTCTCAAAGAGGCAGTCAGCAATCACACACTCGGTCGAAGACACCAGTGAAACAGTTGGATAGGTCGACTCATAGGATGCATCGCCCATATCAATGGTGAGGTCTGCCAGGGTAAACTTATCAATGGTATTGCCGACGAATGGCGCAACCGTGTAAGTGCCAGCAAGAGCCTTCAGTGTTGTGCGATTTTTGCCATTACCGGCAATCTTGACGTTCGAATAAACATCGATCACACCGGGCTCAAGCATGTAGAGCCCGTCACTCAGTTGCACTGTTCCGCCGCCATCAGCCGAACATGCATTCACTGCTGCCCGGATGTAATTCCAGTCAGATGATACTCCATCACGCGGCGGGCCGAATGCATCAACTTCATAACCATTTTTGGTCTTCTCAACGCGAAGCCTTACGCCGCCTGTGGTGGCAATATGGTATCCGCTATGCAGCACCGCATCTGCCGCTACGACGACGTAACTGTAGATACTGTTTCGCAGTCCGACAATGTCGCCAACATCCACGACAATCGTGTTTTCATCGCCTTCCGTATAGGACAGGCGGGTGTCTGCCAGCAGTGCTGCGGGGTCATCAAACCAGATCCCTTCAAACAGTTTCGCTAGCTGAGCGGCCTTATTGGCCTCATCAGCGTAACCTTCAGCGGATGCGATCTGTGCAGCATCAGGTCCGGGGATCAGCCTGTCGCCCATTTTCATCAGCGTCTGGCCGTCTTCCAGCGCTGGATCGAGCGTGAGGCCTTGGCCGCCAGGCTCAACCTTGATTGCCAGATCTAGATCACGCGCCAGCTCCTGGGCAATGATCGTGAGGCGATCGAGATCATCGTCGATAAGCTTTGATGCGAACTTTCCATCCCTGACAATCGAGGCCAGCCGTTCGATTACTGCCGATCCAGCCACAAGGATTTTCTCACCGGATGTGCGGCCAGCATCGAAAGTCACTGTTCCGCCAGCTGCAGCGCCGGCGCCGGTTATAGTAAAGCCGCTGTCGATCGAGATCCATTCGCCAGTCGCATATGAGGAAACCGAAACATCTTCTTCCGCCTGAAAAGGGAAGGGAATGGCGAAGGATACCTGCCCGCTGCTGGCGGTATAGATCTCGTAACGAGGATCCTCCTCGATTGGCAGGACAGTGCTCATTCAAAACCCCGGTTTTTGCTCCAGGGTCAGTTTTTCATGAGCGGCGTGGCGTCAACCGCAATATGCTGGTGCCGTGAGAATGCGATAGGGTTTTCTAGTTGTTGGAACAGTGATTATGTATGATCTCACAAATTTGATGTGCCTGAGGGGAAATCATGAAGCGATTGCTATTTTCCATCTGCATTGCTCTTGCAGGATGCTCAACAACGACAGCGCCTGCGGGATATTGGTATCGTGATAGTGATGGCCTTCGCGTCGATGCCAACGAAACTACCATGGCTGCATTTAACAAGGATCGCGCGATTTGCGATGGAAAAGCAGCGCAGGCCGCTATCGACCGGAGCGTGAACGTTTCAGGTTATAACGACAGGCTCATAAACCTTATATTCGATGGTTGCCTGAATGAGCGCGGATATACAAGAAAGCCATAAATTTACTTCGCCGGCTCCACGCCAATTGCCTGATTGAAGCCGCCTTCAAGGCTGTCGAGAAGCTTGCGAATATAGAAAAGGTTCTGGAATGGTAGTAGCCGGCGCATCTGGCGTGTATCGCCGGCAGTCCATTCCACATCTTCACCAAGCCCTTTTGCCGCGAGTTTTGACAGCCTGGTCACGGCTGTTTCCATCTTGCCATAGACGGGACCCATCAGCGCCGCACCTGGTGAACGGCTGATATAGCGGGTGTCAGGCTGACCGGCGCCAATCAGGCGAAACGCATCGGCTGTGCCTCCAGTCCATTTTTCGAGCACCGCATTGCCTTCCTGATACCAGCCGAGAATGCCGCTCTTTGTCACACCTGCCTTGATCCAGTCGGCCGTATTCTCTGGTGCTTCGCGTCCGGTGATCCAGCGATAAGCCATGTCAGACAAGATCCCGAGGCCGATCGCGGAAACGACACCCTGCAAAGCCTGCATATCGCGGGCCTGCAGGCTTCGCACAAGCAGACGCTCATTCGCAGCCGTCACGAATGTCTTATATTGAAGCACCAAGGCAGCGATCGGCTTGCTCATCATCAGCGGCTTTTCAGCACCTGGCGTGATGATCATAATATCAACATCACGAGCAACAATTCCCTCAAAGGCTTCCGCTGCCTTTCTATCCGCCCAGTTTCCGGTGTTCGGCAACCGTATTCCGCCGATTTCATCCATGCCGCCGGGCGCCTGGGCAGCCTGCAAAATCCTGTCAGCCATCACCGCATCGATACCGCCTTCCGCGAGATCCCGGATCTGACGGCCAGATGCCTTTCCGTTGGCGAGCGCCTCGGCCGCGCGCAGGGTTTCACCGGATGAAATCATGCCCGCAGCCCACTTGCCGAAATCAGTCCAGATCGTTAGCCCGTTGGCGATGCCGAATTTATCCGCCGCAAACTCCATTCCGCGCTCAAACCGCGTTGTTGGCCGGTAGATATCAAGCACGTCATAGGCGCTGCGCATCCGGGTCGCCAGATATGTTTCTGCGGCAATGCCGAGTGTCTGCAGCTGCTCACGATATTTCAGCACGCCTGCTCTGGTTTCCCTGCTTCCCATAGCCTTGATGAATGGAAGCCAGGCGTGGCGGAAAGCGCCGGTAAAGCCATAGCGCCATTGCAGCCCCGCCATATCGGAAAGCGCTGAAAGCGCGGCGCCGCCAAGATTGGTGATCACATCATAGCGTGCGGCCGTCGCCGCAACGCGTCCGATAAGGCGAGAGCGCGGGTCACTCGTATAGCCATAGGTATGCCGAATACGGTCGCGCATTGCTGCGATATCGGCCTCGACACTGTCTTTCTTTCGGCCGATCGCGCGCCGTGCCTTTTCGTCGGGCGCGGCCTTTTCAAGCGCTGCCGCTTCCTCATTCAGCCGCTTGAAAACCTCCGTCATGTCGGCATCACCGAAGCGCTCTGTCAGCAGCACATCCGGCACCATCGTGTTCAGATAGCGGTCGCCAACGTGATGTGCATCCTGCTCAAGGAAATCGCGTACAAGGTTATCAGGGATCATGAAATTTCGCGCCGCCAGCGGGCCGCGCGCATTGGTTCCAGGAACCGTGCCGCCGCTTCCCTTGTGCGCATCATAAGGCAGCCGGCCATCAGGACCGCCGACGATACGATCGACGATCTCATTTGCGAGCGCATCAAGCTCCTGCCGATCGAGAATGCGTTCTCCGCTTAGGATGCGCTTGACGGCAAGATCGACCGCACTGTCGGCCGAGGTCATGCGTTTTGGCGTTCCCTTGAATTCACCTGCGTCGATCTTTGCTGTCCGCTCGGCTTCGGCTGAAGCTCTTGCCTTCAATGCGGCTTTTGCCTCAGCCGTGCTTTTGCCATCCCACTGGCTGACAGTATCCTCGATACGGCTCCGGAGATTGTCCCGTCTTGTTACAGCCTCATTCAGGCGGCGCGTCAGATCATCGATCTCGGCTGAAAGCCCGCTCATGCGGTCACCCAGCACGTTGCCACGATTTCTGACCCTGCTTTCGAAGACAGCGCCGCCGCGTGCATTGCTCTTGATTGATTTTATGCGGGATCCTGCATCCGGCAGGGTTTCGCGCATCTGGCCGGATCTGCGGAAAGCGAAACTGTTGATACTGGTTGCCTCACCAGCCTGAACACCAGCCTTTTGCAGCTTGCGTTGCGCCGTTGCCAGATCACGCTGAAGCTTGTCCACCGTCTCGCTATAGGTCTCGAGCAATCCCGCATCATCGGTAATCTGCGCCTGTAGCTTTGCCTTTTTCGCTTCCTCGCCCGCAAGCCAGTCCGAGAAGATCCGCACGGCTTCTGGCCGTCTGGCAATAAGTCGGTCTTTGTTCCAGATGCGCATGAAGTAGCTGTCGGCAGTCGCAACGCCAACGTCTTCCGGCAGCAATCCTGCCTTTGCCGCACGCTCTTTCCAGGGGTCGAATACGTTGCTGCGCAGCCACTGCGCCGCCTCCTGCGCTTCCGGAATAGCCGATTTGTCGCCATTGATCATGGCATTCGATACCTCGGCCTTGAAGGCCTCAAATGTGAGCTTGCCGTTTTCCGGCGGACGCATCAGATCCGAGACCTTGTCCTTCGTCCGCATGATCGTGTTTGGCACGCTTTCACCATAGCGATAACGGCTATAGGCATCTTCAAACATGCGGCTCATGCCAACACGCGCCTTGGAAACCGCGATCTTGACGCTTCGATCCAGCGCCGGTCCCTGCGTCGTCGCAATGCCCGCAACATTTTCGTCAAAGATATAGGGCGTCTCCACCAGGTCTGCTGTTGCACGCCTGGCCGAAACAAACGGCGAGGTAAGGACACGCCGGGATGGCGAAATCTTTGCGGTCGGATCGGGCAGCTTATCGAGACCCGGAACTGTTCGCATATCCAGCTGCCTTGTATCGGAAGCGGCCGCGCCTGCGCCCTGCGGCTGCGGCGCAGATCCAGCCACGTCGGCCCCGAATGCCTCACGGTCTGCCGTGAGCTTGGCAGCTATAGCCGATCGCTCGCTGCGGTTAATCAACGCCCCGGCGCCGGCGCCGAGCAAGCCGCCGAGAATTGTCGCCGAGCCGATATTCATTGCCATTTCTTGCGCCGAATAGTCCGGCGTCGTGGCATTCATCACAGCCTCGCCAAGCGCTGCGGTCGCGCCTGCCGTAAGGCCAACATCGGCGGCGATCCGCAATGTGGACGCCCCTGCAGCCGCACCGCGGAAAATCGGCAGGATCGGAACAAAGATCGTCGGATCGACCAACCCCATTCCAAGCGTTGCCACAGTTCCGGTCCAGCCGGAACGGGCGAGAACGGAACGCGCATGTTCGTCCTGATCCCACTCCTGTTTGATGGCCTGTGTTTCGTCAGCGTTGCGTGCATAGGCAAACCGGCCGGGATCGCTCTCATATTTCGTGCCGCGAATATCATCGAACGGATTATAGTTCGGGTCATAAAGCCCTTCGGCCCGGTTCTGAACATAACGCCAGCCACGATACGGCCAGTTAGCGATGGTTCCGGCTGCACCGATTGTTTGCACAAGTGATGGTGTTTCATCCGGCATCGCGGGACCGGCTGAAAGCGTCGGCCGCGCGGGAATATATTCGTCTGGAACCTGCGGCATATGTTCTGTCCTGTTTAGTGGCCCGGAGAGCGGGAACGGCCAAAACTGGGTTTCGGCTTATTGTCCGGAATATTGATTTCAAGAGGCGCTGCCGTTCCGCCCTGTTGCCGTGCCGCCTTCCGTTCTGCCGGTGTCATCGGCGCCATGCCGTTTGCGTCAGAGCGGTCCTGTTCGGCCTTGGCCATGGCATCTTTGCGTGCCGCCTCAGGATCAAAGAAATGCCGCAAGGGCCTGCCGGCATCATCCGTCAGGAGTTCATCAAAACCGGTTTGCGGATCCACGATCGAAATCAGATAGCCTGGCGCTTCATGCCGATCTGCTGCAGCTTCCGTCTTTGCATCGGAAACCAGCGAAAGCTGATCTATCTCGACACCAGCCGCCTTCGCCAGATCCTGCATTTCAGTCTTCAGGTATCGCTGGTTGCTGGCGACAGCGGGGTAGAATTTTTCAGGCGGATAAGCCATGAGCCTTCCTCCACGTCCACCAAGCGCGTCGGTACGCCCCCACACGGTTTTCATTGCCTCAATAGCCTGTTTCTGCGCCGCGTCGATATCGCCGATCCGCGAATAAAACTGGCCGACAAGCATCGTGTAGTCGTTCTGCATTGCCCGCTTGCTGGCATCGTCGATCGGCGCGCCGATATCGGCGATCCAGTTCGGATCCAGCTCGGAAACAATATCTTGAAATGGCACCTCGCGCGCCTTGGCTTCGCCGCTGGAAACCAGTGGCTTGACCCGTTCCTGCCATTGAGGATCTGCATGCTGTTTGAGCCAGTCCTGCGCTTCAGCCTGTGTTGCATAGCGCATCTTGCTTTGCCACACCTGAAGATCCTCCATCATCGGCGCGCCGAAAGTTTGCTTGACGGATAGCAGCCCGTCCGAATTGGCAAGAAAATCCATTTGCTGCATTACCGCACCAAACAGCGCCGGATCAGTTGATTTTCCCTGTACCTTCAGCGCATCAACTTCAGCCTTTGTAAAAAGCGGCATTTCAGTGCCGAGCACACCGCCTGCAATTCTCGCCGCTTGTGAACGGGCAACAAGTGATTGCGTGATGGTTCCGCTATCGGTGCTGTCGATCGGCTGGATTTCTACAATTCCGGCCGCTGCTGCCTGGCCGAGCGGGTCAGTCTCACGCGCCTTCAGAATGGCGGCCGCTTTTTTTGAGGCCGCATCATAGATCTTTTGCTGATCAGCATAGCCGTTTTGCCCCGGTTCCGGCTTCATATCCTCGACCAGGGCGGCGATATCATCAGCCGTCATGGCATCCATGCCAGACGTTGCGTCGTGGATATCAAGGCTCAGATTGCGTTCATCGCGGAATTTGGCAATCTCGGCCGGCGTGAAATACTGCTCAAGCTCGGCCATGGAGAGACCTGCCGACGGATCAAGCCCCTTGCCTGATGCTAGAACGCTGGCAATATCATCATCCATGAGCGTGGAAAGCTGCGCCTTGCGTGTCGCATTCGCCTGTTTCTGCGCCGTCGTCAGCGATGCAGCATTACTCAGCAGCGTTCGCTGCAGAGACTGGATATCACTCATGAACGCATCATTGAACGCGCCAAGCGCAGGATCCTGCTCTTTCCAGCGATCAACGAGACCAGCCGCGAATTCCTGTTTGGACTCAGGCGTCGGCAGCGCATCATAGGTTCCCTGGATACGCGCCTGGCTGGCGCGCATGGCGATATCCTGCTTCAGGGTCTCGCCCGCCGCCGGCGTGACTGTTCCTGCATCAATTGCAGCGTCAATGGAGCGCTGGCTGCTGGTAACAAGATCACCGACAACCTTGTCGCCATCGGGGTTTGCGCCATAGGTATAAGCTTGGCGCTCAATATTTACGCCCATGGCATCGATACCGGAAGCAAAGGCAGACTGCTCCTCAGCCTTCAGCTTTGCGCCGTAGGCGATTGCGGTCTGCCGTTGATAGCCGTCAGACGTTTGCTCAAATCCCTTTTGAAACGCCTCACGCAAAAGCGGGTCCGAAAGCGCAGGATCATTCAGATAACGTGTTCTGATTTCTTCTTTCGCGGCCGAAAATGCATAAGGATCATCGGGGTGATCCTGCTGCGCCTGAAACAGTTCGCGTGAAAGGCCGGACTGGACGCGCCACAGATATGCCGAAGATGCAGCACGGTCATAGGCTTCGCCAAAAACCGTACCGTCGCGGCGAAGCGCCAGAGGGCGCGGATCAATCGTTGTTCCCTTTCCGCCGCGTGTGCTGTCATCCTCAATGTGCCAGTTCTCGTTGGATAGGGGAAATTTCAGCCCATAGGCTGCGGCATTCTGGTGGATCCAGTCGGTGACCTCTTTAGGCGCCTTGGAGAGCGAAACCCCGTTATAGGAAACATCGGCGGCCATGCCTTTATTGTGCTGGCTGTGTCCGGGTGGCGCGACCCATTTGCGCGCTTCTGCTTCTGATCCGTATTTTGCAAGCGCCGCTGAATAGAGTTTGGCCTGGTGCTCATTCGAGCGGTAGCCGGAATAAATGCCAAGGCCAGACCTGATGTTGTCAGGTGCCGCCTGAAACAGGTTTGCCAGCTTGACCGAGAAGTTATCATCAAGCCCATGGATAGCCTCCTGACCCTTGTCGGTATGTTGCTGCAGATATCCTTTCGCAGCATAAGGGTCGCCCGTGGCATATTGCCCTGATGCCGGTGCCTCAACCTGTTGAGTGCCAGCCAGCAATCCGGCCCTTTGTGCCGCACCCTGAGCAAGGTCATAAATCCTGGTCGAAAGCGATCCTGCAACATCGGCAAGTTTCGCGGCAAATCCGCCCCCGCCGGTAACAGCTGATGGCACACCGCTGCCGGCGCGGCCCTCAGACTGAAGAGATCTGATCCTCGCCATCATCAGCTCCCAAGCTGCGCGATTGAAAGTCCCGCCGACGAAGTCGTGCCAAGAGCACTCAGCAGGCCGCCGCCAATTGCACTTCCTGCATTATTGCGGAGATTGCGCGCCCTGGCACGATATTGCGCCTGCAGGAATTCACTGTCGCGTCGGTCGATCGAGATCTGATCAACGGCAGCCTGCGCGTTCTTCTGCGCCTGGTCCTGGGCAATGCCGCCTGTCAGATCGACACCGGCCGCCGCATATTTTCCCTTTGTGTCACCAAAGATTGCAGCCATCTCTCGCCGGATCTGGTTTTGTCTCTGTTGCGCGGCAACCTGTTCCTGGCCCGCCTGCAAATCGGCTTCATTGGCCTGAGCTCTGAATGTTGAGGCCTGCGACAGGCCAAGACCAATCTGGCCAAGCGCCGAAACACCTGACAGGATCCCAAAGCCGGTTTTCAATGCTGCTGCGCTGGCAAGACCGCTAGCCGCTGATGTGGCGGCAGAGGCGCTAGCGGCACCAGCCGCCGCAGCGCCTGCCCCGCCACCCGTAAAGAGACTGCCGATTGCGGCAATTGCTGTTTCCATGAAGCGCTCCCTAAAGTGCAGCCTCGAGCGTAATGGATCTCACGTTCAGTCTACCGGGGCGCAGCTGTGAGATTGTCACATAAGGCTGGTCGGAATAGCCGCGAAGACCGTTTATGCGGATCTCGCCGGTAAAGCCCTGGTCGAGCTCACCAACATCGGCGAGTGCACCGAAACGCGCCAGCTCGACATTGCGCAGCGTCCCGCCGTTGACCGAGATGGCAAGGCTTGTCGTATCGGAAAGCGAAATACGAACAGCCGGGATCCTGCCGCGCCGTTTGAGAACCGTGTTTGTCCCGACTTCGCGAGAAGGCGGCAGCGTTTTGACGACTGGCGGCGACCATACGCCGACGGTAGCAGCCGACACAGCAACGGGCAGGGTGATCGTTCCTCCCGAAACAGTGAATGGCCCAAAAATATTTCTGTCACCGATCGCCCATACAGAAACGCCATTAAGGCGATCCAGGCCGGTCAGAGATGATGAGGCAACGCCAAAACTGAAATCAATGGCGTCATCCAGCAAAAGATCATCTTCGAAACGCTGGAGCGCGCGCGCGCCGGCGCGATCTGTGATCCATGATAGCTCATTTCTTCCATTCGCTGCGACAGCCTTAAACGTAAGACCATCAGCCGTCATCCTGGTGAATGCCGTTACCTCCTGTTCCCGCAAAATGGTGGCCAGTCGTGCAGCACTGGTACTCAGGACTACCCCGTAGAGGTTTCCGCTATTGTCTGATGTTGCCCGCCTCACTGCCATGTCAGAAATGCCATCACGCAGAAGGTGCGGCGCCAGAAGCGAAATGTTCTGAGAGGCAAAATTTCCGCTTGTATCGGTGTAGCGAAGCTCGCCGATCGAGGATCCGTTCTTATAGACGTAAAGGCTCGCACCCTCATTTTCCGTGATCGCGATGCCGCGTACAGTTCCGTTCTGGGAAGACTGAACATGGTTCGGCGCTTCATTGCGCGAGAGGCCGCGCTGCTCGATCCAGTATTCACCATGCGAGGTGAAGATTTGCAGATAGAGCGATGGATAGATATGCTCGATCGCTTCGCCGCCGTCCGCATCCATAGGGATAAGTGCTGGCCCATCATCCTGTGTAAAGCGGTTGTTGAATTCGTAATAATCGGCCTGCCGGCTCATCATCCATGCATGCGGCAGGCTTTTGAAACCGCCAAGGATAAGGCGCTGGTTATAGAATGTTCCGCATTGCGGCCAGCCCTTGTCAGCCGAGATAAGCGGCTCACCGGGTGCAACGCCGACGGTTTCCTTTACCGAGACAATCGCAGCGTCAGATTTGTTCGCCACAACGCCCGAAACAGCCCAGCCATCGCCCTCATTCCCTTCGCCAGAAAAGGTAATTTGAATTTTGTTGCTCTCAGGAGAACTGACAGAAAAACCAGACGCAACATTCGGAAGACCGGCGAGCGCGCTGCTGATCCAGCTGACGAGCTCGCTCATGGTTGAGGAATAGGTAATTGACCATGTTTCCTGATCTGAAACGGTCAGCGTAAAAACTGATACGCCAGTTGTCAGGCCAACAAACTGAAGAGACCAGACGGCAGAGACGCCATTCGTGTATGTGCCGCCATAGTCGTAATTGGGGATGTTTTCAAATGGCGGCGCATCAACGGACCATCCGCTGTCCGTCAGCCGGATCCGGCGCGGTTCGACGTCACGGTGAAACAGCAATAGCGTATCGAAGCGCTGGGCATCAGTGACCTCGTCCAGCACATCACCGATATCTGGAACGGTAATATCTGCATCCTTGGCCGATGCTGACCAGACTTCCCCGGCCGTCCCCGCGAAGACGATATCATAGGCTGTGCCAAGCGATGACATAAATGGGAATATCCGGGAGGCAGTCGAGGGCAGAGCCCCGATAAACCGCAGGCACGGCCGGTTCGAAAACCCACCCTGCGGCGCGATAACCACATTCTCCGCATGCTGCAGTCCAGTCTGGAAGTATTTCAGCTGTATCCGCTCATAAAGCAGCGGATCGAGCTCACCAGCCGTGAAGGCGGCCTGCGTTCTGCCGGGACGCGCAACCATCAGCTTCTCCAGGCCTGTTCAAGCGGGTTCGCCTGTGTTCCGGCCGGGCGAGGCGGGTTTGAGAACCCATCTTCGGAAAGCGCCGCACGCATCTGTCCGCCACGGTAATTTTCGACAGAGCTGCCATAGGCGGCCGAATTGAGATCGGATCTCGTATTGCGGTCTGAGGCAAGCGAGAAAGCAAGCTCAGCGGCAATCGCGGTAATTGTTGCGCGCTTGAATGTTGCCGTCCAGCGCGAGGGCTCAGGCCTGAATTTGACCATAGCATAAAGCGGGTCAGCGCTGGCGCTCACGCGGCGATCGACAAGAACGAAACGTGAAAAACGGCGATCTGGATTGGTCGGGTCATCTGTCAGGAAAACGGGCGTTCCCGTGAAGTCGCCGGGAATGTCGAAAAGATAGTCAAACCCGGTGAAGGGCGTGCCGGAAGAAAGGCGGGATAGCTGGCGCATTTCGCGTGCGAAAGAGAAGCCGGCGGGCTGCAGGCCGAGATTGTAATCAACCACCATGCCATAGATCAGCGCCGCGCCGCTGTCGCCACCAGCATCCTCATCAAAGCTTTGAATTGCCGTTTCACCGATCAGCGCACAGGCAGCGTTTACGATGTCAAGCGGGGTTGCGAGCTCCATGCCATCCTCCTTATAGAAGCAGAGACGGCCGCCGGGACGTGAAACCGGCGGCCGCGATCAGCGCAGAAAATCAGGCGACGTTCTGCGCCGAGATGGCAACGACGCCGCCGGTATTGGACAGTACGATGTAGTTGCGCCGCATCGGCGTCCCATCGAGATCAAGCGTGCAGTCGATGTGATCGCCCTTTTTCACACGGTCGGTCAGATCATTGAAATAGCCGGCCGTTTCCACCGCCGCCGTATCATCGTTCGTGACGTAGTTATGAACGCCGAGATTGGCACCGGCAGCGCCGGACGGGTTGTACATGAAATCAACCGTGCGGAAGCCCTTAACATCAAAAGCCATGGTTTCAGTCTCCAATTGAAAGGAAAGGCGAGGGCGCAACAGCGCCCAGGCTGGAAAATTCAGATGATGGCGATGGCGGAATTGGTCGAGGTACGGAAGCGCTTGACCCCATTCCCCTCCTGCATGGTGGTTGCTGCGCCCTTGGCCTGCATGTTGATCGTCCAGCAGTCCTCGTAGTTATCCCACTGCGGAATGACACGGAGATCGGTATTGTTGCCCCATCCCATCGCGGACTTGTGCCAGATGAACAGATCCTGCTGATTTTCAGCAGGGACGGGATACAGGTCTTCCGCATCCTCTTCGACGAAAAGGAACCAGTTGACGCCATTCCAGAAGCGGCTGTCGGTCGCCTGGACAAAGGGAAGGCCGTTCGGGCCGACATGGTCGGACGAATTCACGACCTTGTTGGCGATGAACTGGTTCCACTGCAGGGAGGGAAGACCGCAATAGACTTCGCCATTCCACGGAACCTTGTCATTCTGCAGAGCAGCGCAAAGCGCCAGCGCGTTGGCGGCCGAGAAGGCTCCGGCCGAGAAGTCGAGCCCAGTGTCAAAGGTTGTCTTGGCGGCGGCCATCTTAGCGTAGATTTCGATATCGGTTGCCCGGCCGAGCGCGTTGGCGCCGCTCTGATAGACGATTTCCTTTTCATCGACCGTCATGCGATCGACGTCATATTCTTCGACGGTATCGAAGGCGACCCATGTCTCGAGCGGGACTTCAAAATTCTTGCGTCCGGCGTTGCCGGGGACATTGCGCTCGCGGCGGGTTTTCTTCTTGGCGACGGACTTTCCGGCGAGCCAGAAAACCGCCTTTTCATTCTTCTCGATACGCGTCGCCTGGGAAACGGTCGGACGCAGGCGGTTGCCCTTCTGCTGATAGATGTGCATCGCACGGTTGGCAAACTGGGTCGTATTCCAGGCATTTGCATTGATGGTCATTTTGCATCTCCAAGATGTTTTGCTGAAAACACCGGTTGGAGAGGCCGCGTGCAGCTCAGGGTCCGGCTTGGCCGGAGAGGCCATTGCTCATGCAGGTCCGCCCGTTGTCTGCCTTAAGCCTACCCGGCAGGCGGTCCGGTAAACCGGAACAGAAAAGGACCGGCGCAAGGCCGGCCCTTCTGGCTGCATGTATGAGGTGGGAGGATCAGCCATACAGCCGTTTGTAAGCAGCGTCATAGCGCTGGCGCAGTTCCGGGTCGAAGCGCTTTTCAGGGTCTGAGTGCTCACGGTTCGCGGGATCGATACGCGGGTCTGCATCGAGCTTGTGCAGATCGGCTTCGGTCAGCGCGCCCTCATTTCCGCCACGGCCTTCGAGGCCGAAACCGGATGCATTCATGCGCTTTGCCAGTGCCTGCAGCACGATGTTGCCGGCGGCAGTGTCCGTCATCCCCAGAAGCAAGCCTTTCGCCTGGTCGGCAAGGCCCTGAGGAATGTCGAGCTGCGCGATCAGCCCCTTGGCGAAAGTGTCGGTTGCTTGCAGCTCACGCGACACACCGGCCTTATCGAGGCCAGTCGCATTCTGAAAGCTGGTCAGTTCGGCAGCAGCATCGAAGGGTGTCGAAAGAAGACCGGCTTCTGCCATCGGCCCGAATGTATCGGCGAGAAATCCGGAGAATTGCTCCTGGCTCATGCCGTGTTTGTGGGCGGCATCACGCGCGGCCGAGAACATCTTGTCCTGTGAGAGGTCACCGAAGAATGGTGATAGGTTCTCACCAGGTTCGAAGCTGTAAAGATCCGGCGTTTTCGGGGCTGCCGGCATTTTTGAGAGCTTGTCCCGCATGCCGGTGAAGCGGGTACTAACATCATTGAAGCCGCCAAGCAGCTTTCCGAGCGTTTCATCTGCATTTGCGCCGATAAACTCGGATGGGATACCTTCCGGCGCAGTCCAGGCACCGCCGCCAGCGTCCCCTGGATCTCCACCGCCTTCGCCGCCGTCTCCACCTTCACCGCCACCAGGAGCGCCGCCGCCTTCAGCATCAAAAAGCGGCAGATATTTCCGTATCACGTCAAACATGCATCACCTCTCACACGTCGCGAGGCTTCACGGCCTCATTTTCCGCAAGACCAATCTGTCTTGCGATCTCATGGGCAACCGAGTTCTGCCCCTCCCGGAAGGCGCCAAAAACCGCCATGCTGGAAGGCTCAAGACCCAGCGTCGCGAAATAGACAGCTCGCCTCAGCGTCGTATCAAACAAACGCTCGAGCGCCTTTCTTCCGTCCGGGCTGTCGGCAAATCGCGCCCAGGCGCTGGCAATCGTCTTCTGGTCTTCAGCATCACGCGCCTGCTTGAGATCCATCGCCCGCTTTACCGAAGGGTCCGCACTTTCGAACCAGCTCCAATCGCCATTGGCAGCACCTTTGACAATCTGTTCCAAATCCTGAGCTTTCATCCCATCCCCGCTCCAGCGCCGGCAACCTGAGCGGCAGCCGCCAGGGCCTGCGCCCGCGCTTCTTGTTCGTCCATTGCCTTTCGCTCATCAGCTGATGTGATCAGTTCTTCCGGAACGCCGAAATCGCGGCCGACCATGATCAAGGCATCCTCGACCTTGGCAACGCGGCCGGCGCGATCGGCAAGGATCATCAGCACCATCTGCAGCCATTGAACGATTTTTTCGATCCGCTGTGCCTCGCGCGCAATTCCCAGCGGGCTCTTGATCCGAATACGCACCAGAAGCTGATCAATCGGAATATCCTCGGCGATGTAACCCTTGTTATAGGCAAGCTCGAGCACACGCTTGACGGCGGGAATGGTGACTTCCTCCACCAGCCGCCCGTAAGCACCAAGATGGTCTGATGCCAGTCTCTTGACCCGCTCAAGAATTTCCGTCGCTGATCTGACGGCCGCGCCGTCTGTCGGCAAGCTCTGATCCATCATGGTTGCTTTCACACCCATGCGCATGTCATTGAGAACCATATTTGAAAGATCAAGGCGAGGATCCGGGAAGCGCTGCACCGACGGCCCAAGCGTTCCGCCATTGCGGGCTACCTTCCAGAAAGCGCCCGGCGCCTGGACTGCAAGATCGGGATTAAACACACCGTCATCCACAGCTGTATAGACGCCAAGCATCGCAATTGCCGCCGCCTGAAGCTGCAGTCTGGCTGTTGTGTTGAGCGTTTTGATTGTCGGCATGGCGAGCATGACCGGGCCACGGCCCTGCGTCTCACCCGGAACGCGGAAATAACGCGGCGATAGCCACGGATTTGTCCGACTTTCGACCTCATGCAGCGCTGCCGTCTGGTCATCACACCAGACTGTCATGACCCATTTTTTCTTTTTCGGGTCGTAAACGGTATCCTGGTAGACCTTGATTTCGTCTTCCGGCTTCTGCTTCAGCCTTTCTTTCAGATTTTCGCCGAGAGGAGCGTTTGGCCATGTTTCGCTGACGACGCGCACGGTCATGCGGCGGGTCCAGAAGATACCGGAAATGCGATTGCGCGGGCCATTCTCAAGCAATAGCTCATCGATCGGAACGCTCATCGGTTCCCAGAGTTTTTCCGGGTCTTCAGAGCTATCCATGAGAATTGCACCGGTCCCGGCCGAGAGCTCAAGCGCCATTTCATGAAATGCCATGCCCCAGTCGCCATCATCGAAGAAGGCGCCAGCCACCTGTGTAATGGGCGCGAGCTGCTTGGTAAGCTGATCACGGTCTTCTTTTGAGATTATGACCGGGCCGGGCTCGAGCTTGAAATTGTCCTGACCTGCAGGCCAGAAATCTTGCTGAAGTTTTCCGGCGAAACGGAACGCACTGTCGATCGCTGTATGATCATAGACCTGGTCGACACGTTTCTCGCCGCGCGAGGTTCCGCTGCGTTCGGAATTCGCCGATTTACGGTAGGGGATTGCGTACTGATAGGCCTCATCGAGCAGCGGCTGGAATTCGTCACGCTCACGTTTGGCCGCCTCGCGGCGGTCTTTCAGCCGTTGTGTTTTGCTCATCAGGCACCGCCGAGGGTATCTACACCCGAGCCGGAAAGGAATGACAGAAGCTTGCTACCGGTATTGCGCCCGGCCTTGCTGCTGACGGATTGGTCAACTTCCGCCTGTTGCCGCGCCAGATCCGCAAGCTGCTTACGCTGATTTGCTTCCTGTTGCGCCTTCAGATCCTTGCCACTGTTGCCGCCGAATAGATCGCCCATCTCTCACCCACTGCTCAAAATCCGTTCCGTCCGCGAGAAAGCGGAAGCCAGAGGCCCGTGCGATCCGCTTGCCCGCATCAGTCCTGCAATAAGCCATGATGAAATCGTAAGGCCGGCTATCCAGCGTCAACCGGATCTGCCGAATGAGAAAAAGCATGTGGCGGGCGCAGGCCGGCGTGACGCAGAACCATGCTTCCGCCACGTTATTGTCGCATGGGTAGAGGCCAAACAGGCCGATTTCCTTACCATCGGCCCGGAGCACGAAGCTTTCGCCAGCGCTCCACATCTCTTTTGCAACGGCCCAGTCAATCTGGCTTGCCGCGCCAGACAGAGCCGCAACATCAAAGATTGTTGCCGGACTTTCGATTTCCACTGTCATCGCTTCAGGCCAACTGCATGCGGGTCAAAACCCTGCTGTCCCCAGGGCGTCGAACTGCTGCGCTTCTGACTTGACCAGGCGCCACTATTTTTCGGTTCCCGATCCTTGTCTGCAGCACCGCGGATAATGCCAGCGCGACCGCGGAAACCGAGGATGAGATATTGCAGGCCATCTTGCAAATCAGACCACGGATGCGTCTTTTCCGGCTGCTCCTCGTAATCGGTCGATGCTTTTTCAGGCTTGCGCTTATAGCGATATTTCCCCTCAAACCCCTCAAGCAGAAGCGGGCAGCCTTCCGGGTCGATCTGCAGATGTGTATTTGGCTCGATATAGCCCCTGAGTTCTGTCTTGACGGCATCGAGGCGCATGCCAAGCTCATTTGATCCGCCAGCAGGAATGAGAACCGGAATGCCGAGGATCACCGAAAGCGTTTCCATTGCTGTGAGCTGGCCGCCTTCGCGATCGGCGCCATATTCTGCGGCGGGGTCGACCCACAGGCGCACTTTCGAGGCATTCGAAAAATGCTCTGAAAGACATTGCAACATAGCCTCGCCAAAGCGCGCAGCGCCGACACCATGGCCGAGGTATAATTCGCGCACCGCCATAATCCTGCCTGGCGCATGCACCTGCCCGAAGACGGCCGCAGGGTTGAGCGTGTTCATGCTGATATCGACACCGATGCCGAGCGCCAGGCGTGGATCCACAATGATGCGTGATCGGGCGACATGCCGGGGACGGTCAAAGCCATCATAGACCGGCTTGCCGGCGCGCGAATAGCCGAATTTATTATCGACCATACGCCGGATGAACCAATCTTCCTGGTTGCGAACAATCCGATCGTAGTAATCCGGCTCGAGATTATACCGATTTTCCGCATCATCGGCCCGGCCTGAAGGCTGTTCGAACAGGTGGCGATCCGGTGTTTTCAACTTGACGAGAACACGATACGTCCAGTTGTCGATTGTTGGCGCATTCATGTCGCCGATAACGACCGATTTCCGCTGGCCAGAGACAAGCCGATGCCCCAGCTTCCGGCCGAGATCTTCCAGCTCATCGACCGACAACAGGATTGCAGCAGATGGATAGCGGCCGACACGCTGTTCCATGTCATCGATCGATCCATCTGCATGCGTATCTGTCTCGTTGAGCCAGCCGCCTGAATATTCACGGCCTTTCATCATCGTCTCGATCGAGTTTTCACCAAGCCCCGCAAATTCGGTGATTGCCTCGATACGGATGCCATCTGACCCCATAAATCGCAGTGTATGCGTCACTGGGCGATCATTCCCACCCGCCCAGCTTGATCCCGGGTACCCTTTCGGAAACCACTGTTTCCAGCTCTCGAGAACGGTCTTTTCGGCTGATCTGAACGTATCGCGCAGAACGATCCAGCGGCACATACGCGTCGGCTTTCCATCAGCAGGGTGCCAGGCGATTGGTGCCTGTGTTGCCTCATAGATACGCTTGAAGGTGCAGGCGGTGGTCTTGCCGCCGCCGAGCGGCCCCATGATGACAGCCGTAGGGAGATTGGACAGGATAAAGGCCTGAGCAACTGGACCAGGCGGGGTGTATGAGAACGGATTGAACTTTTCGTCAATCTCATACCTTGCGACAAGCGCGCGCTCCTCAGCCGCAGAAAGGGCACGCAGATCATCGCGTGTAATTACCGCGTTTCTGTCGCTCATCGGCGCGCGCTCCTGACGGAAAGACCAGTCACCGCGCGCGCATGCGCGGTGACACCTTCGATGTCGATCGGAGGCCGGAGGCCGGAGATCGTCCTTTCAATCAATCCCGCACAAAATCCGGATAGCAGGATATCTGATCCGCTATCCCCTGACCCCGATCGAGGCGGGAGGGACCGTTTAGCTTCATGTTCCCCGACCCTTTCCACGCCCAGGGCAAACGCGGCGCATCGTCCAGATTGAACGTTTTTTGACATATCAGCGCCCAATGGCTGAAATTGGGATCGGTGCGAAAGCGCCGACCCCTGCACCGGGGGGTACCCCCCGTCGTCGGGAAGGCCCGCGCGCTGGCCGCGCGGCCATGGCGCGCCGCATGCCGTGATCGATCGAGGGGCAGGGGTGGCATCCGCATCGCACCAGGCTGCGCACTGCAACTGATCTTTGATCAGTAGAACATTCAGTGAAAACAACAGCTTGGATACCGTGTGACGCAATTCAGAAAATATCACATGACAACGATACATCCAACTACTTGTTTTCATTGGCTTTTCCTTCCAATAGAGGTGAGCCGATCGGGATGCCCTTTTGCTCGGCAATTTGACGCGCCTGGTCGAGCTGATTGGTGCCGAGGTTGATCATCAGCAACGGCAACAGCTCCTCAATTGCGGCCGGCATGCTCATGATCTTCGCGTGCAGGAAGGGCGCCAGTTGAACCCGCATGGAGGCCTGATGCTGCATAACCTCCCACAAAGACGGCTTCTTGCCGCTTTCGCGCTCGCAGATCCAGGCATGCAGCGCCTCGGCCGGCATGGTGCAGTACTGCATTAGGGCCTCAACCGGGTCCGCGTAACCCTTCTCCTCCTGGAGGGCGAGAAGGTCACGCGATCGCTTGTTCGTCGATCCTGGTGGCCTGCCGGGCTTACGCCTCGGCTTTGCCTTCCGGTCCCGGCCGAGCCGCTCGGCCTCCCGGCGCTCCCACGCCGCACCGGCATCGGCGAACTCACCCGATCCCTCATCAGCAGTATTTTCAGATTGTTTATTCATGCCGCCCTCAAAACCTGTCCCGGCTTTGTCCCGGCTTTGTCCCAATGTTTATTTCTATATTTATTCATATATATCAATGATATAGGTATATATGTGGGACAATGGGACAACGGGACAAAATTATTCCTCATGTATGTGCGTATGCGCATGTGTATGTGAGAGTTTTTCCTGTCCCGTTGTCCCATTGTCCCACGAATAGAAATCGCTGTATTAAAACAATGGCTTATGGTGAAAATTGAGCGGGACAAATCCGGGACAAAGCCGGGACAGAATTTCGCGCCACCACACGCATGAATAAAGCCTACGCCAGAGCGCAGAAGGTCAACCGCGCAATTACTCGCATTGCGACGGGTCAGGGTGCGGGTTCCCCTATCCAAAAAGACAAAATTCGGCGGTGCTCTGCACCTTTCGGTAGAGAACGTCATGTTGATGCTTCAAATTGCCTTAGGTGAATGAACAGGCAGCGCGTTCGCCGCCCCGCGATCCTGATACGATTGTCTGGCGCGCCCCCAGCATCGATATCCCTGGACACGATCTGCGGTGGAGCGCGTCGTAATGCCCATTTCCACGAACCATTGCCGCCTGGATCACCGAAAGGCGTATCCATAAGTGCACGGCCGAGTTTCTTCGACGAGAGCGGCACTGCGAGGATATAGCCGGCCTTGCCGGCCGAGAGCAGGCCAAGGTCTGCATGGCCAAGCATCGTTCTCGTATCATTGAAGGCCACTTCATGGCTGCTGTCACCGCGTCCGTCGCGCAGATCCTCAATCACCTCGGCGACCGTCTTGCGCACACCGCCGGCATAAGCCTGAATTTCGCTGGTCAGGATAAATTCAATCGCCTGGCGCCATGTCTCTCCGCCGCCTTCAAGTTCCGGCAGAGCATCAGGTTTGAGCCATTCGGCCCACTTATACGTATCGCTGTTTGCCTCACATGGAAGGCCAAGCTTTTTCAGCCCATCGTCGCCGATAAGCGTATGGGCGAGGGCGAGGAAGGTTCCAAAGGTCTTTTGGCCTCGGCTGTTATGCCCGGCTTCGCGCAGAATGGCATAATACTGGTCCAGCTTGTATTCGAGGTCCTGCCAGCCATCAGCAAGGATCCGCAGTAATCGCGGGCCGACTGTCTCAGCTGCAGAAAGCACCGGCGCCTTGTTGCTAGTCACTTTCAGCGGCATCATTTCGATGATCACAAGTCGCGTAAGGTTTGCCGGCGGTATCGGCGGCGGGTTGATACCGGAAAAGGCAAACGAGCTCTGCGCCTGGAATTCAACGCCCTTGTGATTTTGTCCGCCACGGATGCGCACGGATCCGGACGCGGCATCACGCGCCATCTTGATTACTTTCTGCGCCTGATCCTGCCCGTCTTCGCCCTCGAGCTCATCGATAGCGATTGGAACGCTGTCATGACCAACAAGCTGATAAAGACCGGCTTCCGTCGCATTGGTCGTTGCCACCATCATCCGGCCGAGAACCGATCGTATCAGCCCGTTCTTGCCGAACAGCTCTGATTTTCCGGTACCGGCATCACCGACAAGGAAGACAGACGGGCGCCATTCAAGTGCACCGCCCAGCATCGCAACGCCAATCCAGCCGACAAGGAACATCACATCAATGTCGCCACGCGCGAAATTCCACGTCCGCAGGATCTCGAACAGCTGCGTTGCAGGATTATCCTCCTGCTTCACCGGCTCAGCCCAGGGCTCAAAGCTTCTCGGCCGGCGGGGATAGAAATATCCGTCATATTCGCCGGTATCTTCCAGCTGTCCGTCGATCCACATGGCATCGCCGCAATGAAGCAGAAGATTGCCCTGGTCATCGCGCCAGGCGCCCCGGCCGCGCACCGTGTCGCTCATCGTCCAGGCCCCGCGCGCCCTGCAGGCTGCGAAAAGATCACGCCGCACCCGCTCAGATTTGAAACCCGGATCCGCGAACATCTTCTTGACGTCCTTGGCCGGCCACGCCCAATAGAGGAAATCTTCATGACCGGCGAAAAGCTTCTGCAGGCGCTCAACGCCGAGAGCACTGTCACCTGTGTTGAAAACCTGCCCCATAGTGTCGACGAAATAGAAATTCTCGCCGTCATAGCCGAGCGGCCGCACTGGGCAATTTTGCGGCAGAAACCCTGTCTCATCGACATAGCCCTGCAATTGCCACTCCCCCGGTGAAATGCCTTCAAGTGGCTTTCCCGGCGGCGGATAGGCAGCAGCAGCACGCTTTTTCTCAAGCTTCACGCGCGCACTCGCCCCGGCGATCAGTCCGCCAACCCGTGCTGCCCCTCCGCTTGTCCCCTGTTCCTGCATCAAATTTACCTGTGGATAACTTTTTCAAGGGTCAGAAGGCGGGCCAAAACCCGCCATTCGGTTGACAATTGAGCGCTCAGTTTCGTGGCGATTTCGGCGCACCGCTCAGTTTCGCAGTGCGCGATCGGCGGGTCTTTCCGCGCTGTTGGCTGGTTTTCTTTTTCGGCACAAGGGGAGGGGTCACCACAGTCCGAGATCCTGCAGCCTTTGCATCCTGCTTATCCGGGTGCTGCCCGACCGGCCTGTTTGCATCAGCGGCCGCAACACCGTTGCCTTCCACCACCGCACCGTTTTCCTGTGGAGCGCCCGCTGCCTTTCCATCCTCGCCGCCTTCTTGCGGCTCGCCATTTGCTGGGCCTTTTTCATCGCTCTTTTCTCCGATTGTCAGGGGGGTGATTACGGAAGGATCCGCCGGCGCCTGGACTGGAACAGGCACAGGCGCCGAGGTCGGCCCGGTGACCCGGCCGATATTTTTCAGGAATGCGACATGCGATTGCTCGAGCTCGTCGAGATTGCCGACCGGTTCGAAAATCGTGTCCTCAAGTGCCGGCGTCGGCGCTGCCTTCTGCCGCTTCCTGGCAGACGTCTCGATCACGCGCGCCTTCTCGGCCGAGAATTTCGCGACCGTGGTCAGCATCAGATGTGCGAAAAGCTGGTATGCCCATTTCCGGGTCGTTTCGACGTCTTGAAACTTCCCGCTTTCCGGAACATCCTCAGTCAGCTTCTTTCCGTGAAGCCATTTCAGCCAGAGCTGCTCTCCATGAGCCTGGCGTATGGTGCAGTACTGCCCCATGTCATAAATCGCGGCATTCAGCGCATCGCCCTCAAGCCCGCTTCCGGTCCAGTCCAGTCCATCCGTTTGATTGAACATGCCGTAGAGCTGGCTGACGGCAGAATGTGCTACGGCCGCCGCCGCCTCAATCACATCAAGTGTTGCTATATCCAGTTTCACCATTGCCTCCTGTTGAGCGCGTCGTTCACGTCCTTCCCCCAGCTTGCCGGCATTGCGAGAACCTGCACCGGCTTGCCGAAGCTCCTGATCCGCGCGACGGCTCTGCGAAACAGCGCGCGCGCCTGCGGTTTTCCCCAGTCATTGTCTTGAAAGATGATGTAAGCGCTCGCGCTTGCGTGGTCCGGCAGGCTCAAAAGCCCGGGAAGCGACCCCGTCGCCCACATGCGCAGTTCCGGGTTTGAAACCGCAGCCGAATAGCCATCCTCACACCCCTCAACCACACCAACGATCGAGGTTATGCCCTGGACTGCTGCCTTCTCGGCGCCGATCCCGGCCGCACCATTCGTAAGGCGGATGACAAGGCCTGATGTTTCCGGGAACATTAGCTTCGGCTTGATGACATCAGCCTTGGCGCTGCCATCAGCCCGCAGAAATGTGTAGTGGTTGGCTGCAATGCGACCATCAACCGTCACCATGCCATGGATCATCGCCGGCATTTCCGGCCGGTCATCATCCATCCAGTATTCACAATTCGGACGATAACGGATTGCATGGCCAAGGGAGGGGATAGCGGAAAGCGTAACCCCACGACTGGCAAGATACCGCTCAGCCGGCGTCCCGCTGATAACCTCGGAACAACCGTAGAAAAACTTGCGGGCCCGCTCGATATTGCTGGTGCGCCGGCGCGCTTCCTTGGCCTCCGCAGCGAGCCTGCGGCTTCTTCCTTCGGCTTCCATCGCCTGCCGGCGTTCTGCGCTCATGTCGCGCAGCCCGTAACGGTCTTCCAGCCATTCGACGGCAGCCATGCGGCTGTCATCGTTCACATCACCGGATATCCCATAGGCAACGAGGTCGATGGCATCGCCTTTGTCACCGGAAACAAAGTCTTTCCAGGCACCGCGCCGGCTTCCGGTCAGCCATACGCACATTTGATCTGGCTTGCTCTTGGCGCGATAAGGATTGGCCACATTCCACAACGCTGTCCGTTTGTGGCGTTTCGAGGCATGAAACAGTGTCTCGATAATGTTTTCGAGATCATCCTTGGCCCGGTCTTTGGCAATCGAGAAACGGCTCATTTTTCCCTACGCCTCCGCCCCGTGGTGAAGGTTGGCAGGGGCTCGGCGACCTTGAGCGTCTGCCCCCCCCGGTTGAATAGCCCGTCTTGTACCTCAATCAGAAAACCGTCATCGATGAACCGTTGAACATCATCAGCGTTGACATGCCTGCCGTCAGGCAGTGTGAAGTAGGAAAATCCCTTGCCAATGCGGATTGCATTGTCGCTGTCTGCGGCCATGCGCATGACTGCTTCTGCCTTTCTTATCCGGCCGAGAAGGCGAACAAGCTTTGCTGAAAGGTGCAGGATATCGGCCATGTCACTCTCCAAGCATTGCAGTTTCGATTTCTGAAAGCGCCTGGTCGAAAGCGGTGTTTTCACGCAACCGCTCGACTGTTCGCTGGTGCTTCGAAACATTCTGCTTGGTGCAGCCGAGTGCTGATGCGGCAGTGGCGCCCGTCACATTGCACACAGTCACAAGCAAATAGGTTTCAACGACCTGCTGCCGGCGCGAAAGAAGCGGTGAGGCAGCGACAGCAATACGAATTGCCTTCAGCGCGGTTACGGCCGCACGAACCATTGTGCTTTGCCGTTCACACATCATCGCTCTCCGGGAATGACTGATCCTCGACCTGGCGGCGTTTCTCAATCGTTCTGAGCGCATAGCGAAGCGCATTTACCTGTGCCGGAAATGCGCGCTTCTCCCGCCTGATGCGCCGCCATGTCGCCTGGCTCAGCCCCGCCGTATGAGCAAGATCTGCATGGCTAACAGCGAGCACTTGCCGCCGCCTTTCGATCGCAGCAAGCGCCTGTGTCTGATCCGGCTTGTAAGGGGTCCGTTCGCCCATAGCGCACACGTCTTCATTTCTGTCTCAAGGGGAAAACTGGCGCCGATACAACGGACAAATTCGGCGCGGGAAACGGCGGCCAGCAGGCCGCCGGCAGTGTCAGGCTTCCGCCTCGGAAAGCTTCTGGCGAAGGCGATAGCCTTCAAGCATCCAGATCTTTTCAACGGCTTTCTGACGGGCAATCTTGCGGCCGATTTCAGCGTCGAAATTTTCAGGGCTGGCGCAGGCGCTTTCGCCTGTCACGGTGAAGCCGTTGCGCAGCACCAGGACACAGATGGTCAAAAGCCCGAGAGCTTCGATGCTGCGTGGGTCTTCCCAAGCTGGATGCCAGAGTGTGACTGCGCCTTCCAGCTCGGCTCCTTGACGTGCAGTGAAATAATGCTCGCTTCTTATCTTATCTTCGATATCATCCACCGTAATACGTGGCGCCGTCTTTCCCTTGGCCTGAATTTCGGCCTCAATCGCTTGATCACTCATTTTCCATCCTCTTCTTGAGTTCGCGAAGCTGTTGCTCCGCACGCCATATTCCCCTGACAGCCCAGAATGCGAGGCCGATCAGAAACATGTCGACGCCGACTAAGGCGGCATTCATCCAGTTCATCGGCGTTTCAGCCTTTGCTCGGCAGCAAGCTTCAGCTTCGCTGCCTTGATCCAGTTGTTGAGCGCACCGGCAACGCCGCTGGTCGAGGTGGACCGAATTCCGCAAAGCCGGATCATCGCGCCGTTCCAATTGTCGGCGGTTTGCGCTCCGGCCTCTGCTTCCAGCGCGGCAAATGCCTGTTGGGCCGCTGCGCGATGCGCCTTTTGGCTTTCAAAATAGCGTTCATACGGGTCGCTCTTGATCGGCGGAATACTGGCAAGCTTCTCCCCGACAACACGGATCATGCGTTCAAGATCATTGGTCATTGTCAAAGCCCCAGCCTTTTGCGCCGCGCTACAGCTTCATCGTTCATCTGTTTTTGCGAGGACATTGCCGGCTTGGTTCGGGTCTGTGCCGGACGCGTTTCATCAGCCCAATTCGGCAACACGATCTCGATCGTTGCTGCATCAATGCGCTTCCATTGCACGGGCTGAGCAGCTTCAGAACGGTCAACGAACTGCCGCAAGTGCCCGCAATTAAACACAAGCACCTTCCTTTGGTTGCCACTGGGGCCGAAGTGACGAACAACAGCTTTCATCGTGCCAGCGGAAGATTGAACCAATCGTACAAAGCCGTGATCCGCCTCAGTACCAACAAGCAGATCGAATGATTGCTTGACACCCAGAGAGCCAAAGACTTCCGCCAGCAGGCTATCATCCACGATCAAGCGCAGCTTTGCCGGCGCCGACTTGATCCGTGCAAGCGAGATCCTGATACCCGTCTCATCACCTTTGGCATCAGATTGATTATTCACCTTCTCGAAAGCCATTCATTCTCTCCCGATTGTTCTGAGATCGTCGATTGTTGCGCCCCGGCCGTCTGTAGCGATCCCGCGCAGAAGCACATTGCCCCACTGTTTGGCCACGGCTTCGGCCATGGCCGGAAACGAGCGGCTTCTTTCCTTTGCGCGGGCCGGTCCGGGTGGCATCCTGTGCACGCGGTTCCAGCGTTTCCACTCTGCCGAGCCCTTCACCGGCTCAGGCAGCCGATCGGTTGCCTGCAACTCAGGAAGTCCACGCAGATACCAGCCGGTTGCCTTGTACTCGGGATGCCCAAACCAATGGGGCTGAACGATCTGTGGCACAGGCAGATCAGAAGGCATCCGCCGCTTGGCAAGATCGTGCATTTCCGGATTTTCGATCGCGACATGAGCAACAGGCGCGTTCCAGCAGGCAAGAAAGAGGTCAACGCCGTTCTCAAATTCAGTGATCATGCTCTCCCACGTCCTTCCTTTCGGCAATTTCTTGGGCGGCGTCATATCGCCAGGGCCGGAAAGCCAACGCCGGCCGGATCGGCAAAGCCGCGTGCATGGAGGATGCGCAACAATCAGCAGGTTCCAGCCGCTTCCAAGGTGGTTGCGCACGTCATCTCGGATATGTCGGTTGCTTCCATCCTCGGCGGGCAGAAGATCACAAGACCAGGCATCGAAACCCCGAGCCGCAAACGCCCGGCGCATGATCCCCGAATACTCGCAGCCAATGAGAACCCTCGGTGTCATCATGGCGATGAACTCCCGATTGTTCTGAGATCGTCGATCGTTGCGCCCCGGCCGTCTGTTGCGATCCCGCGCAAAAGCACATTACCGGTTGCCCGGTCATAGCCGTGGCCGGTCAGCACCAGGCCGCCCGCCGAAAGCCAGCGCGAAGCAGCATTCATGTCGTCGATCATGGTCTGATAAAACGCACGGACCGCCTGTGGCCCGGCATTGCGGGCAGTCACCGGCACCTGATCCGTTGCGGTGATGATGGCGCCTGCGCGGGTCATTCGCTTTTCCCGTTTTCGCTTTCATTAACCTTCGAAAGGTCAATGCGCAGGCCGTTTTCGGTAATGCGCAGACGCCGGTTATTGAGGTAGGGTTCGACAAGGCCAAGATCGCGCAGCTTGTTCCAGGTGCTGCGCATCACAGGGGCACGTTCGCCGCAGGCATTGAGCACCTGATTACGGTCAAACACGCCGTCGCCGCTGCGGTTTTTGAGCCATTTCAGGGCGGAAAGCTGGTTCGGTGTCGCCTTTTTCATTCCGCACCCGCCTTGCCCTTCCGGGCCTCCGCGCGATCGACACGTTCAATCTCGGCCAGCAGCAGCGCACAGACCTTCACAAGCGTGCGCCGGTAATCGCTGTTCTTGAACCATTGCCAGTCCCAGCTGGCGGGCCACAGCACCGGTATCAAATAGTTCAGGCGAGATTGCAGAAGGATCCCGACATGATCCCTTAAGGCGAAGCTCAGCATGCAAGCTGCAGCACGGGCAAGGTCAGGACCTTCATATTTGTCATCATCCGCAGGTGTAAATCCTTCCTCACCGATCTGGCGGAAGCGCTCGCGGATCACATCGAGCATGGCCTTGACCGTTTCAGGCCCGCCATTTTTCACATGCTCCTGCAGAAAGTCTGACGGTGACGACTCGCTCATTGCTCTGACCTTTCCTCGCTCAGCGCGGCGATTTGCTCACTGATCATCTCATCCAGCGCAGTCTTGAGCTTGGAGAGCGTTCGCTCCCCCATGCCGCCCCTTCCGCTTTTCCGACGGGTATAGGCCGTCTGGTGAACCCCTGCGCGCTGACAGAGATCCTTCTGGGAGATGTTGGCGGCGAGCCGTCTCGCTTCGATTTCGGAAAACATGCAAATCACCCTTGCGAACCGCTTTGCAATTATGCATAAGCGATATTGCTTATTCTGCAAGGTGTTTTTTTGTGACTGCGTTAGCACTTCCACAGAATAAATTAGCGCGCATGATCGATAATCAGCGCGATACCAAAGTTTGGCTTAAAGCAGTGGCGGATCACATGAACCTGTCGCTGTCGAAACTTGCCTTGAATTCTGGTATGGCTGCATCGACACTCACGCGCTATTTTAACGATCGGACGGGGTCTGTCGGTATCACGCAGTCCACGCTCGAAAACGTTGCGCGCTATTCCGGTTTCCGGCCCGGGCAAATGCCTGGGCGAAACCTCAATAATCTTGCGGAGCCGGACGCATTACCGTTCGACAATGACAATGAGCCTCAGCCCGAGTGGATCTCGCTTGCGGTGAAGGCCGCAAGATCATCACGCAATGGCGTTGAAGCCTGGATCATGAAGGGTGCAGCGCTTGACGGCATCGGTGTTATGCCGGGTGATGTGGTCATCATTGATCAGAACAGGCGGGCAAAGTCTGGTGATATCGTCATCGCCCAGATTGTCGATCCCGTTCGCGGTATTGCCGAAACAGTGATGCGGCTTTACCAGGCGCCATTTATCACGACGCATTCCATGCGTCTTGGACCGCAACGCCCCGAGCAGGTTGATGACGATCGCGTGTCGATCGCCGGGACCGCTATCGGTGTAATTCGCAAGCCATCCTGAAAAGCTTAATTCCTGTCACGCAGCGTGAAGCCGCCCACGATGACACCGATGATGAGAGTGGTTTCATTGTCGATGATCTCTGGCGCTTCCGGCGCAGTGCGATCGGACGCTGAAAGCAGGTATGGTGCGCGGTAAACCCGAAAGATGAGGTCTTGCGTTTGGCGCCGGAACCCAGGTCTTTGCGCGCACACAGCGTCGCCGTTACGAGGTGTGGCATCGGCATCCACCGCGACAATCATGTTCCTCGGATACCCAATGGCCGAAAGGCTGTCGGTTTCGAGTTTCCATAAGGTAACGCTCTGCGATCGTCCGGCGATCGTCCGCAAGGCGAGCTCAAGAGGGTTGCCATCATCAGAAGGCAGAAACGGCGATGCTTCAGGTTGAAGCAATGCGCTGATTTTCGGTCTGCCTGTGTCGTAAGCCGCTACACGGGTCGCCATTTCGATCTTATGCACGGTAGAGGATGTGAGACTATGCCCGCTCTTGTCAGCATATCGAAAGCGCGTAAGCGTTGATGGGTGCAGGCCAGCCGCTCGGGCAATCTCGGTGATTGTCAGGCCGGTTGCCTCAGTTATGTGGTTCAGCCAGGCCAGCTGCTTATCGCGCAATTCTGTCATCATGTCATTCGATA
Organism: Martelella alba; assembly: GCF_006516955.1. GTDB lineage: Bacteria > Pseudomonadota > Alphaproteobacteria > Rhizobiales > Rhizobiaceae > Martelella > Martelella alba. Next base: position 262,044 of record NZ_VHLG01000001.1, on the reverse strand, counting down.
TCGCAGCCTCAAACGTGCCGTTCAAGAGGAAATGGCTGACCTATTCACGCTAAGGCTTGCGTAGCTGGCGCCCCGGTCCAGTCGATTGCTTACATCGCTGTCGCAACTTCGAATATTCGCAAATTTAGAATTTGCACGACTGCAAAATTTATGCTTGCCAATATAAGCAATAATGCTTACCGTTTGCATATCGACTGATTTGCACACGGGAGTTTGGCATGAGCATGCAACTTGAAACGGTCACGGCAGGCGAGATTGCGGATCTGCTTGGCTGGTCGCGGGCGCACTTCCTGCGCAAGCGTAGTGAGATCGGCTTCCCCGCGGCGCTGCCCGCACAGCGCAATCTTCGCTGGGCGCGCCGCGCGGTCGAGAACTGGTTTGAAGCCTGGTCGGTCGCCAAAACGCGGGAAGCCGCGAGCGAGCTTCGCGCCAATCTCGTTGACCGCGATCGCAAGATCCTCATGGCGCGCTACAGCGCCAATCAGAATGAGGTGGCGGCATGACTACATCGCTCCTGGACAAGCCGGCCGTCGCCCGTCCGGCAAGCGCACTCACCATCACCCAGCGTGAAGCGCTTCTCGCGATTGACCGCTATCGTCATCACCGCAAGCGGGCAGACGGCAGCTGGTATATCGGCCCGAATTTCTACGGCCTAAAAACCATTCGTGCGCTTGAGCGCCCGGGCCTTGTCCGCCGTGAGAAACATCCACGTGGATCGCGCCTGGTTCTCACCATGGCCGGTCGGCTGGCAAAGGATAAGCTGGAGGCACGCAATGCGTAACAACACGCTCACGCGCCTGCGTGAACTCTACGAGGAAGCGGGAAACCTCATGGCGGATCTTGTTGAGGATACCGGCGAGAAGCTTCCGGACTGGCAACACCTGCCAGATATGAAGCTTGAGCGTGAATATGCGCTTATGGCTTTCCGCGATTTCCTCGCATCTGCCCAGGCGGGCAGGGCGGAAGCTGCGACAGGCATTGCCGTGTGGCCGCAGTTTCCCAGGAAAGAAATCCCCTCCGAAAGGATGGCGTCATGATGGTGCAGATCATTTGTTTCGCGTTCTTCTGCACTGTGCTGCCTGGCGTCATTTGGACTGTCGTCATCCTTTTGCGTGATGATCCGGGCTAACCCCCTGACGCTCGGATCGGGTGCGCCGGGCCGCCGTCTTCATCCCCCCCTGAAACCGGACGGCGGCCCACCTTAGAAAAACAAAAGACCAAGCGGGAAAACCCGCCAACTCAAAGCCGGCGGCAAAGGCCATTGCCGCTGGCTATTTCTTTTCGTGAAGTTTGAGAGGTGAAGAAGATGACAGGCGAAGCGCCAATAGAAGACAGATATCATGCAAGCATGAACGAGCTCGCCAGACGAGTTGATGAATGGTTCAACGGCCCACGATTGCCCGGCGTCAAACGGGGCGTCGGCTTTGTCCTGCTGGTTGCCGAGTTTGGAAAGATCGATGGCGGCCGCGTCAACTATATCAGCAATGGCAGCCGGGAAGACATGGTCGCCATGCTGCGGGAATATCTCGCGCGACTTGAGGGTCGTGCTGCGGATGGCCCGGAAACACGACAATAGGAGGCTGGAACCAATGCCGCTCACCGAAGAACAACGCCGCGAACTTATCCGCGCCACTGATCGCGCCCGTCACTATCTGCGAGCTGGGGACCACATCACCTTCACATCATGTCCCGGCACCAAACGATGGGGCATCTTCACCGGCTTCGACGGTGAATGCATTTGCACCAAAACCCGCGACGATGTTTCAGCTCGCAGCATCACCAAAGTGAACGGCATTGCTGTGGATTTCACCGACGCCGGCGTCTGCGATATGTGCGCGCACGACGGCATGGGCAGCTTCAATGGCTTGCACCTGCATCGGCGCGACAGCCCCTGCAACGGGCTTGGCTGCCCTTATCTGCCTCGGCATCTGGCCGATATCGAAGGGCCTTTCTGAACACAAAGGATCAACAGTCATGAGTAAACAGGATCCCAAAATCAAATACGTCACCTGGCGCAATGGCCGCCCACGTTTCATACCATCGCCATCACTGCGCGAGCGCGGCCTGCAAGGCTTTGATCTTATAAGCGAAGTTAGCGGCACCTGGATGACGGCCGGTGAAGCACTGGATTGGTCGCGCACGTTCGAAGACCAACTGGTGATCATAAAGAAGAACCCAAAGATCAAGCCCAAACAGAAACCGGCTTCACTGCCGGAAAAGCTAAGTTTTTACACGGTGGAAAGCCTTCTGCGGGATTACGCGACCTCTCAGGATTTTCGTGATCGCGCATCAAAAACACAAATGGACTACCTTCAGAAGATCCGTTCGATCGAGATGTATGCTAAGGAAGTCTGGAAATCAGAAGCAGAAGCGGTGACGAAACCGATCTGCAAAGGAATTTATGATGATTTGCGTCAGGCGAAAGGGCTGCATGTCGCGAATGGTGCCATGCGCATACTTGGCATTGCCTATTCCTGGGCAATGGATCGCGGAAAGCTCCCGGCGATAACAGTTAATCCTGCACACAAGCTGAAAATGAAATCGCCTGACCCGCGCGTGCGCGCTGGAACGAAGGAAGAAATCGCACATTTTGTCAAAGTTGCTGATGAGCTTGGCCGTTATGAGATTGGTGACATGATTATACTGGCTGTCTGGTCTGGTCAGCGACAAGGAGACAGGCTGGATCTCCAGTTTTCCAGTCGCCAGAATGGCCGCTTGCGGTTGAGACAGTCGAAAACCCGCGCACGGGTCGACATGCCAGAAGCGGAAGAACTAAAGCAACGATTGGAAAACGCAGCGAAACGACGTGCTGAAGCTGAGGTAATTTCACCATATGTGATCCTTGATGAGCGCGTCTGGGAACCGTTCAAGCCGGATCATTACCGCAAGCAATACAATCGTGTTCGTCGCTTTGCCGCCAAAACAATGCCATCGCTCGCAACACTTCGCGATCAGGATTTGCGAGACACTGCCGTAACATGGCTGGCGCTGGCGGGCTGCGAGCTGCAAGAGATTTGCGCAATCACGGGCCACAGCCTTGATGGCGCTGCTCAGATCTTCAAGCACTACATGGCAATACATCCTGATATGGCCGACAGCGCAATTGATAAGCTGGAAACCTGGTACAAGGGGAAATGAGGAAATGAAGCAAGATCATGAAATGCGCGAAGCGTTGTCGGATTGCGAGGCTTGCGGCAAGCTAATCTTCGAAGGCGATCCGCAATGCAGCACATCGGATGGCATCACGCTTTGCGAAGACTGCGCCCCAATGTTGAGCGAGGTGCTTGATCAGGCAAGAGAGATCGAACGAGAACACGACGAGGACCGGTTGGCTGACTGGAATTTTGACACATTCGATGAGCTGCGTGAGTGGATCAATGAAAGTGCTTACAAGATTGCGCATGCCGGTGATCGGAAGGTGCTTGATGGCTAATGGCCAGAGACTTTCACCATCAATGAGAATGGCGATCTTGAACCTCGCTAATGGCCGCGACATTGGTCATGGCATTAAGGGCCGCTCACAATACGGCGGCTTTTCGAATACTATCGTCGCTCTACGGCGGCGCGGATTGATCAATAGTGTTGGGCTCACGCAAGCCGGAAAAGCCGAAGCACGGAAACTTATGGATAAGAACGAATGAAAAACACCGTGAGATATCGTGAGACATTTATTCGTCTAAAGGTCTCATATTTAGTCTCACAAAAGTCTCACGAAAACTGTAAATATCTGATTTAATTAAATAAAATGGTGAGCGCGCAGGGGTTCGAACCCTGGACCTACTGATTAAAAGTCAGTTGCTCTACCGGCTGAGCTACGCGCTCCCAAGCCTCAACGTTGAAAACGTTCGGCTGAAAGTGCGCGGAACATAGGCAGGCTCTTGCGCAAGGTCAACCCGAAATATCAGCTCGGAGGTGAAGTTTCCGTGGTTTTTGGCTGGCGTGATGGTGATTGGCAAATTGCGGGTCTTTGCTCTATGACGAAATTGGTGCTGGCAGGCCATTTTCTCAAGGGTCCAACTGGTGCCTTATTGACTTTGTAGCCGGTGCGACAGCGCATTTGTACCCGCTGGTCGGGCGTCAAGCATGTGGCTACCGACAGTACTGAGAGCAGAAGAGGTGAATGCGCATTGTCGATGATAGAGATTTCCCTGCTGAGCGCGCTTGTCGCCGGTGCGCTGTCATTCCTCTCGCCTTGTGTCCTCCCCCTTGTTCCGCCCTACCTTTGCTTTATGGCCGGAATCTCAGTCGAGCAGCTGAAGGGCGCGAATGACGAGACGCGCGCAAACCGCATGGCCGTCTTGCTCCCCGCCTTTTTCTTCACACTCGGATTTGCGACGGTGTTTGTCGCGCTTGGCGTCGGGGCCTCTTCCATCGGTCAGTTGCTGCGCCAGTCGATGGATGTTCTGTCCAAGGTTGGCGGCGTGATCATCATCGTGATGGGCTTGCATTTTCTCGGCGTGGTGAAGATACCGATCCTCGCGCGTGAAGCGCGGTTTCACGGCGCTGGCCGTCCCGCCAGCCTGACCGGTGCCTATGTGATGGGGCTTGCCTTTGCCTTTGGCTGGACGCCCTGTATCGGCCCGGTGCTGGGCGCCATCCTCGCTGTGGCCGCCTCCAAGAACACGCTTTGGGATGGTGCGCTGCTTCTGTCGATCTATTCGCTCGGACTGGCGGTGCCATTCTGGATTGCGGCCTTCTTTTCCGGCGCCTTCATGCGTTTCCTTGTCCGTTTTCGACGTCATATCGGTGCTGTCGAGAAGGTAATGGGGGCGTTTTTGATCCTGACAGGGCTTGCCTTCCTGTTCGGTTTCGTCGCCGATATTGCCATCTGGTTCCAGTCTACCTTTCCGATTCTCTCAACGATCGGCTGAGACTGTTGCCGGTCGGCGCGGCAGCGAGAGAGCGGGCATTTGGCGAGCATATTCGGACTTCTTTTTCCCTTTTTCGGGCTGATAGCGGTGGGCTATGCGGCCGCGAAGATCTTTCGTCAGCCTGAGGCGGGGCTTGCATGGCTGAATATCTTCATCATTTATGCCGCATTGCCGGCACTTTTTTTCAAGCTCGTCTCGCGCACGCCCTTTGAAGAACTGACGCGGATTGATTTCATCTCGGTCGACCTGGCTGCGACCTATTGTGTCTTTGTGCTGATCTTCATCGTCGGGCGGTTCGTCCTCAGGAATGGCCTGAAGGAAAGCACGATACAGGCCTTTGCCGCGTCCTATGGCAATATCGGTTATATGGGCCCCGGCATTGCCATTCTGGCGTTGGGCGAAGCAGCGGCCGTGCCGGTGGCGTTGATCATCTGTTTTGAAAACGCGCTTCACTTCATGGTCGCCCCATCGATGATGGCGCTTTTCGGTGATCGCGTCGCCCATCCGGCGCGACTGGTGCGGCTGATCCTCGGCAAGGCTCTGCTGCATCCATTTGTCATTTCGACGGCGCTTGGCTTTGCCGTGGCTGCGGCCGGGATCGCGCCGCCCGAAGCGTTCAGCCGGCTTATCGATTATCTTGCCCAGGCGGCTGCCCCATGCGCATTGTTTGCCATGGGGGTCACACTTGCATTGCGGCCGCTGAAGCGGGTTCCTTTTGAAATCAGCTATATCGTGCCGACGAAACTCATCCTGCATCCGATCATCGTTCTTGCCGCGATGCTGCTGCATGGCGGTTTCGAGCCGATATGGGTCGAAGCAGCGATCGTTATGGCTGCATTGCCGACGGCCACAAACGTCTTTGTCATCGCCCAGCAATATGGCATCTGGTATGAGCGCGCCTCGGCAACGATCCTGATCACCACGATCGCCTCCGCAGCAACGCTGTCGCTGCTGCTGATCCTGCTGTCTTCAGACTGGTTGCCGCTTTAGCGCGGCAGAAGTGCCTTGAAGCCGCGTAGCGGTTCAACGCCTTCACGCATGGCGAACTGGCGCAGAGGCGGAAAGGCGCCGAGAAGTTTCAGGCCTGCCGCGCGCAGCATCTGCACCGGCAGGAACCCCGCCAGCAGCGAGCGGTTGAGAATATCGACGCTGACCGTGCGGCTCCAGACATCCCCCTTGCGTTTCAGATCAAACCTGTCACCGGCGTGGCTGCCGATCGGCTTTGCCGTCACGCCATCCAGCAGCCGTGTGAGCGAGAGGATATCGCGCAGGCTGAGGTTGAGGCCCTGCGCTCCGATGGGGGGGAAGGCGTGAGCGGCCTCTCCGATAATGGCGATCCGGCCCTTGCCGAAGCGGTTGGCAACCATGGAGGAAAGCGGCCATTTCTGCGGCGCGCCCTCAACCGTGACTGTACCCAGTAGTGAGGCCATGCGCGTTTCTATCAGCTGTGCGAGCTCTTCTGATGTCTTTTCAAGCAGCACATCCGCTTCTGCGGCGCTGACGACCCAGACAAGGCTGGAACGATCGCCCGGTAGCGGCACCTGTGTGAAGGGGCCGGTCGGCGTATGAAATTCGGTCGAGATATTGCGATGCGGCAGGGTATGGGTGAAGTTGAGAACGATAGCCGTTTGCGGATAGGCCCAGTTCTTCGTTTCGATTCCAGCGGCGGCGCGAACCTTGGAATTGCGCCCATCGGCACCGACAATCATATCCGCCGAAATGCTGTCGTCGCCTTCAAGCATCAGTGTCACGGCGTCGTCGCCGGGCAGGACTTCGCTGACAACGGTCTCAAACCAGGCGATGTTGGCCTCGCTGGCCACCGCATCGGCAAGCGCGGCATTGAGAATGCCGTTGGGGACGTTGTAACCGAAAGCGGGCAGATCGATTTCGGCGGCCCGGAAGCTGACGGTCGGTGCGCGAATCAGCCGTTTGGTTCCGTCGATGATGCGCATTGTTGAAAGCGCTGCCGTTGCGGGTTCGAGATTTTCCCACAATCCCAGACGATCGAGAAAACGAATCGAATGATCCATCAATGCAGTCGTGCGCTGATCCTTGCGATTGGGGGCGGGGCCGATCAGAGCAACCTTGCGGGACGCGCGCGAGAGCGCAAGGGCTGCGATCAGGCCCGCAGGGCCGCCGCCGACAATGGCGATTTCGTAGTCAGACATGGATTTACCTCCGGCCTCGCATTCGATTTGGCTGGAATATAGTGTGCCATGTGAGATTGCGCGCCAGAAAATTTGGGAAAGTCAGGATTTTTCCCGCCACGCATGCGATTAAAGTGCATGCTTCGCAGGGTACGAACTGGTATTGATGCGTTTTTCAAGAGGTAGCGAAGGTCGAAGTCATGGGCATGCTGAAAGAACGGAAGGTACCTTATGCGAAGATTCGCGCCTTTTCCGTTCACATATTGACGGCCTCAGGCTCCTATCTTGCCTTTCTCGGCGTTGTCGCCGCAGCCGAAGGGCGCTTTGTGACCATGTTCTGGTGGCTGGGGCTTGCTCTTTTCGTCGATGGTGTTGATGGGCCGATCGCCCGCCGTCTTCGCGTGAGCGAGGTATTGCCCAACTGGTCGGGCGTCATGCTCGACAATATTATCGATTACGTAACCTATGTATTGCTGCCGGCCTTCGCGCTTTATCAGAGCCACATGATCGGCGAACCCATGTCCTTCGTGGCTGCTGCGCTGATTGTCGTTTCCAGTGCCATCTATTATGCCGATAGCGGTATGAAGACGGCGGAGAATTTTTTCTCAGGCTTTCCCGTTGTCTGGAACATGGTCGTCTTTGCGCTGTTCGTGATCAATCCTCCGGCAAGCGTAGCCATGGCCATTGTCGTTGTCTCGGTCGTGTTGACCTTCCTGCCGATCAACTTCCTGCATCCCGTGCGGGTCAAGCGGTTGCGTCCACTGAACCTCACCGTTTTCACGCTCTGGTCACTGACGGGAGCCTATGCGCTGATCAATGCATTTCAGCAGCCATTCTGGATGGATGTAATCTTCATTGCGGCCGGCATTTATCTCTATGTCATCGGTGCTGTGTTGCAGCTCTTTCCCGGCATCGATGCCAAGGCTCTGGAAACGTCCGCCGAACTTTAGACATATCGAATGTGATCACTGGTGTGCAATGCGCAAAGCCTGTTGCGGTTTGTGGCGAAACTGTGCCAGATTACAGCGTGGTGTGGATGGTTTGCCAATGCGTTAAGTGTGGGGCGCGGCGGCCAAAGACATGAATTCAGATTTGATTTGAGCTGTCGATAAAACCGGAGGGGCCGGGTGGCGGATATTCAACCGTCTGTCGGAAACGCGTTGCTTTCAGTGCGTGGACTGACGAAGTATTTCGGAGATTTTGCAGCCTGTTCAGGCATCGACCTGGAAATCGGGAAGGGTGAGGTTCACGCGCTTCTCGGCGAGAACGGTGCGGGTAAATCGACGCTCGTCAAAATGCTGTTCGGCGTGCTCGAACCTTCAGATGGAGAGATCATCTGGGACGGTAAGTCCGTTGAAATCGAGGCGCCCGCCCATGCCCGCAAGCTGGGGATCGGCATGGTTTTCCAGCATTTCTCGTTGTTCGAAGCGCTGACCGTCGCGGAAAATATCGCATTATCGCTCGATCCCGGCATTTCGCTTTCCAAGGTCGCTGAAGAAGCGCGGACCCTTTCCGTGCAATACGGGCTACCGCTTGATCCGCGTGCTCATGTGGCCGATCTGTCGGTGGGCGAGCGCCAGCGTATCGAGATTGTTAGGGCCTTGCTGCAAAATCCGAGCCTGATCATTCTCGATGAGCCGACATCGGTGCTGACCCCGCAGGAGGCTGACCGCTTGTTTGAGACGCTCGACAAGCTTAAGGCCGAGGGGCGCTCCGTTCTCTATATCTCGCACCGGCTGGAAGAGGTGCAGCGCATCTGTGATCGCGCCACCGTGCTGCGCCACGGCAAGGTGACGGGGGCCTGCGACCCGCGCAAGGAAACCCCGGCATCGCTGGCGCGCATGATGGTCGGCAATGATGTGGCCGAGGTTGCGCGTCCGGAAAAGATTGAGCGCGGCAAGGTACTTCTGGAGACGATACTGCTTTCTGTTCCAGCCCGCACGCCTTTCGCAACGGCATTGAAGGATATTGATCTGACCGTCCGGGAGGGCGAAATTCTCGCCATTGCCGGGGTCGCAGGCAATGGTCAGTCAGAGCTTTTTGATGCGCTTTCCGGCGAGTTTCCGGTGTCGCGCGCCGATGCGGTGAAGATCGCGGGTACAGCTGTCGGCACCCGCAATATCACCGCGCGGCGCAAGCTCGGCGCCGGTTTTGTGCCGGAGGAACGCCACGGACATGCAGCGGTGACGGGGATGTCGCTGTCGGAAAACCTGATTCTTGCCCGCAATCTTTCCGAGGCGAGCGTGTTTCTTTCTGGTGGCATTCTGAAAATCATCCGCAAGGCAACGGCCAGGGCCCGGACGCGGGAAATTTCCGAGGTCATGGATGTGCGCAAAAGCGGCGACAATCCCCAGGCGGGGTCGCTGTCCGGCGGCAATCTGCAGAAATTCATCGTCGGCCGCGAGCTTGACCGGCAGCCCAAGGTCATCATCGTCAACCAACCCACATGGGGTGTTGATGCGGGGGCTGCCGCCCATATCCGTCAGGCGCTGGTCGATCTGGCCAAATCCGGTTCGGCGGTCCTGATTATCTCGCAGGATCTCGATGAGATTTTCGAAATAGCCTCGACGATTGCGGTGATTTCCGAGGGCGAGCTTTCCGAGTGTTTTCCGGCCGAGACCATGACGCGCGAGAAGATCGGCCTGTTGATGGGCGGTTTCCACGGCGAGACCACGGAGGCTGCGCATGCGCATTGAACTGGAAAAGCGGACGGACCGGTCGCGTCTGTTCGGCATACTGTCGCCGTTGATTGCTTTTGCCCTGACCGTGATTTTCGGGGCCATCCTGTTTGCAGCACTCGGCAAGGATCCGCTTTCGGCCCTCTACCACTTCTTTATCGAGCCGCTTTTTGACATCTGGTCGCTACATGAGTTGATGATCAAGGCGGCGCCGCTGATCATGATCGCGGTCGGCCTGTCGGTCTGTTACCGTTCCAATATCTGGAATATCGGTGCTGAAGGCCAGTTTATTGCCGGTGCGATTGTCGGTTCGGTCGTGCCGATCTATTTCTACACCTGGTCGTCGCCGCTGCTTCTGCCGATCATGCTGCTCATGGGGATTGCCGGCGGCATGCTCTATGCGGCGATCCCGGCGCTTTTGAAGAATTATTTCAACACCAACGAGATCCTGACATCGCTGATGCTGGTCTATGTGGCTCAGCTGTTTCTGGACTGGCTCGTCCGCGGCGCCTGGCGCAATCCGGAGGGGTATAATTTCCCGCAATCGCGTCAGTTCGTTGATGCTGCGATCCTGCCGGAAATGTTTTCCTCCGGCCGGGCCCATTATGGGTTCGCGCTCGCTATTCTCGCCGCCATCGCGGTCTGGTTCATGATGCGCTACACGTTGAAAGGCTTTGAAGTCAGCGTCATGGGGCAGTCGGAGCGGGCCGGGCGCTTTGCCGGCTTTTCTTCCCGCCGCATGGTCTGGTTTGCCTTTCTGGTGTCGGGCGGTCTCGCCGGTCTTGCCGGGATCTGCGAAGTGTCCGGCGCGATCGGCTATCTGCAGCCGACCATTTCACCCGGCTACGGCTTTACCGCGATCATCGTTGCCTTTCTCGGGCGGTTGAACCCCCTTGGTGCCATCGTTTCCGGCCTGGTTCTGGCGCTGACCTATATTGGCGGCGAAGGGGTGCAGTTCACCATTGGCGTTTCCGAAAAGGTCACCCGGGTTTTCCAGGGCATGCTGCTGTTCTTCGTGCTGTCCTGCGATACGCTGATCCTTTATCGCGTGCGCATCGTCTTTTCCCGCCATCATCGCAAGGAGGTGCGCTCATGATTATTGAAGCCATCCTTCTGACCGTCATTACCGCATCGACGCCTCTGGTGCTGGCCGCGCTTGGCGAGCTGGTGACAGAGCGGGCCGGCGTTCTCAATCTTGGCGTTGAGGGCATGATGGTGATGGGGGCGGTTGGCGCTTTCGTCGCCGCGCATTTCACCGGGTCGCCCTGGGTCGGCATGATTGCCGGACTTCTGACCGGCATGATCTTCTCGCTGCTTTTCGCCTTCCTGACGCTGACACTCGTTGCCAATCAGGTGGCCACCGGTCTGGCGCTGACCATCCTCGGGCAAGGCCTGTCGGCCATGATCGGCGAGGATTTTGTCGGCAAGGCAGGCGTCAAGATGCCATCGATCCATATCCCCGTTCTGGCCGATATTCCCTTCATCGGCCCGCTGCTGTTCGATCAGGATATCTTCTTCTATCTGACCTTCGCGCTGGTCGCCGGTACTGGCTGGTTTCTGTTTCGCACCCGGCCGGGCCTGGTGCTGCGCTCGGTCGGCGACAATCACGCCTCGGCCCATGCGCTGGGCATCAATGTGATCGGCATTCGCTATCTCGCCGTCATGTTCGGCGGTGCTCTGGCGGGACTTGCCGGGGCGCAGTTGTCACTCGTCTACACGCCGCAATGGGTGGAAAACATGGCGGCCGGGCGTGGCTGGATCGCGCTGGCGCTGGTGGTATTTGCCTCCTGGCGGCCCTGGGGCGTTCTTCTTGGCGGTTATCTGTTCGGTGCGGTCACCATCGGGCAGCTTCACGCGCAGGCCTTTGGTATTGCGATACCCTCGCAATTTCTCTCGGCGCTGCCCTATGTCGTGACCATTCTCGTGCTGGTCATCATCTCCCAGAATCGGAGAATGACCCTCATCAACACGCCGGCGGCGCTGGGCAAACCATTTGTCCCTGACCGCTGATGTGATCAACCAAGAACTTCGCATTCATTGCAAAGAGGTGAACAATGAAGACGCTCGCTATTGCCCTTGCCGCTTCGGCGGCCGTAATTGCTGGTTTTGGCGCCAGCCAGGCTTCCGCTGCCGACAGTGATTTCAAGGCCTGCTTCGTCTATCTCGGGACCGCTACAGATGGTGGCTGGACCGAAGGTCATGACAAGGCCCGCCAGCAGCTGGCTGAAGCCCTGAATATCGAAACGCCCTATATCGAAGAAGTTCCGGAAGGTCCGGACGCCGAGCGCGCAATCGAGCGCATGGCCCGTTCCGGCTGCAACATCGTGTTCACGACGTCTTTCGGCTATATGGAACCGACGCTGAAGGTTGCCGCCAAGTATCCCGACGTGAAGTTCGAACACGCCACCGGCTACAAGACCGCCCCGAATGTCGGTACCTATAATTCGCGCTTTTATGAAGGCCGCTATATCTCCGGCGTGATTGCTGCCAAGATGTCCAAATCTGGCATCGGCGGCTATATCGGCTCCTTCCCGATCCCGGAAGTCGTCATGGGTATTGATGCCTTTGAACTCGGTGCACAGTCGGTCAATCCCGATTTCAAGACCAAGGTCGTCTGGGCCAATACCTGGTTTGACCCCGGCCGCGAAGCTGATGCCGCCAAGGCGCTGATTGACCAAGGCGTTGATGTTCTGGCACAGCACACCGATACGACCGCTCCGATGCAGGTTGCAGAAGAACGCGGCATCAAGGCCTTCGGCCAGGCCTCGGACATGATTGAGGCCGGTCCCGATGCCCAGCTGACCGCGATCGTCGATACCTGGGGTCCGTATTACATTGAACGGGTCAAGGCTGTGATGGACGGCACCTGGGAGCCGGTTCAGAACTGGTATGGCCTCAAGGAAGGCATCCTGACCATGGCGCCCTACACCAACATGCCTGACGATGTGAAAGCGCTGGCAGAGGAAACCGAAGCCAAGATCAAGTCCGGCGAGCTGAAGCCGTTCACCGGCCCGATCAATCTGCAGGACGGCTCGCCGTGGCTTGCAGCTGGCGAAGAGGCCGATGACGGCACGCTTCTGGGGCTGAATGTTCTGGTTGAAGGCGTCGAAGGTTCGCTGCCATCTGCCCAGTGAACGAAAACTGTTCCTATAGAGAGGCGCCTTCGGGCGCCTCAGACTGCTGACAAAGTCGTTCAGATTGGCTGTTCCGGGGTCGAATCCGCCTCTCAGTCGTCATCCCCATGCTTGTCACGGGGATCCAGCTTCACAAAATATTGAATAGAATAGTTTTTTCGCCGCACAGACGCGCGTCGGCTGGATGCCTGTGGACCAAGCACAGGCATGACGACAGAAAAAAGGCGGGGTTTGCCAGCAGCGTGAGGCGCCTTCGGGCGCCTCTTTTCATTTCTGAATATGTGTTGCTAAGTAACTGATTTTAATTATAATTATGACTCAACAACGAATGTTCCCGATTCCTCGCCAGCGTTTCACTGGTATTCGTGACGCATCTTCACATTTTTTGAATAGGTCGCAGCGCATATTGGGCTAAAAGCAGGTCCGTTGAAATATCGGAGGCCCCATGTCCCGCACCAGTCTCGCCATTGTCCTCGCCGCAGGCGACGGAACCCGGATGAAATCCGCCAAAACCAAGATGCTGCATGAAATCGCAGGCCGGCCAATGGCCGCGCATGCGGTTGCCAGTGTCGCAGGTGCCGGCGTTGACGATATCGCCCTGGTGGTCGGACGTGATGGCGCGATGGTGGAGGCGGCCTGCCGGTTGCCGGGCGTGGCGCTTGAAACCTTCGAGCAGACGGAGCGGCTGGGGACGGCGCATGCCGTTCTTTCGGCGCGTGCGGCGATTGCCCGCGGCTATGATGACCTGCTGGTCACCTATGGCGATACGCCGCTGATCACGACAGCGACGCTCGCTGCCGCGCGTGAAAAGCTGGCCGAGGGCAATGATGTGGTGGTGATTGGTTTTGAGACGGATCGTCCGACCGGTTACGGCCGGCTTCTGACCCGTGACGGTGCGCTTTACGCCATCCGCGAGGAAAAGGATGCCAGCGATGCCGAGCGCGAGGTGACGAGCTGCAACAGCGGGCTGATGGCGATCAATGGCCGCCGGGCACTGGCGCTTCTGGATGCGATCGGCAACGACAATGCCAAGGGCGAATTCTATCTGACCGACATCGTGGAAGTGATGCTGGCCGAAGGCGGCCGCGCCACCGTTGTCATGGCTGATGTCGACGAGGTGGCAGGCTGTAACAACCGGGCCGAACTTGCGGTGCTGGAGCGGCTCTGGCAGCAGCGCCGTCGCGAAGAGCTGATGCTTTCCGGCGTGACGATGATCGCACCGGAAACGGTGTTTCTAGCCTATGACACGGAGATTGGCGCGGACACGGTGATTGAACCCAATGTCGTTTTCGGGCCGGGAGCGAAGATTGCCGGAGATGTTGTCATCCATGCGTTCAGCCATATCGAAGGCGCGACGGTTGCCGCGGCAAGTGCCATCGGGCCCTTTGCACGGCTGCGTCCGGGCGCCGTGACGGGTGAGAAGTCCAAGGTCGGCAATTTCTGTGAAGTGAAGAATGCAACGCTCGGTGTCGGCGCCAAGGTCAATCACCTGAGCTATATCGGTGACGCGGATATCGGCGCAGATGTGAATATCGGCGCTGGCACGATCACCTGCAATTATGATGGCGTCAATAAATGGCGCACGGTCATCGGCGAGGGCGCTTTCATAGGATCGAATACCGCGCTTGTGGCCCCGGTCTCTGTCGGTGCGAAAAGCTATGTCGGCTCCGGCAGTGTGATCACCGAAGATGTGCCGGAAAATGCACTTGCCTTCGGTCGCGCGCGCCAGACGGTGAAGGACGGCCGTGCAGAAGTGATCCGCGCACGCACCCGCGCGTTGAAGGCTGAACGGACGAAGAACAAGGGCTGAAGGAGCGATCATATGTGCGGTATCGTTGGAATTGTCGGCTCGGAAAATGTCACGGAGCGGCTGGTCGATGCTCTGAAGCGGTTGGAATATCGCGGCTATGATTCGGCTGGTGTTGCGGTGATCGAAAATGGCGGGATCAGCCGCCGCCGCGCGCCCGGCAAGCTTGATAATCTGCGTGATGTGTTGCGCGAGAGCCCGGTTGACGGGCTGACCGGCATTGCCCATACCCGCTGGGCGACCCATGGCGTGCCGAATGAAGCCAATGCCCATCCGCATATCGCCGGACGGGTCGCCATCGTCCACAACGGAATCATCGAGAATTTCGCCGAGCTGAAGGCAGAGCTTCAGGCGTCCGGCGTCACCTTTGAAAGTGAAACCGACACCGAGATCGTCGCTCAGCTGGTTCGGCAGAACCTTGAGGCCGGCATGGCTCCGCCTGATGCGGTTCTTGCCATGCTGAAGCGGGTGACCGGGGCGTTTGCGCTGGTGATTCTGTTCTCTGAGGAGCCGGAACGGCTTTATGCCGCACGTTTCGGGCCGCCGCTTGCCGTCGGCTACGGTCATGGCGAAATGTATGTGGGATCGGATGCGATCGCGTTGGCGCCCTTCGCTGAGGGCATTTCCTATCTGGAAGACGGCGATCTGGCGATTGTCGACCGCGATGACATTACCTTCGTCACCTTCGATGGCCAGACCGTCCATCGGCCACGCCAGCCGCTGCAACTCGCCGCCATGCTGGTCGACAAGGGCAATCACCGGCATTTCATGGAGAAGGAGATCTTCGACCAGCCGGATGTGATTTCCCATACGCTGGGTCACTATTGCGATTTCGCCCATGGCACGGTCGCCATGAGCGATACGGGCATCGACTTTTCGAATGTCTCGGGCCTTGCCATCGCCGCCTGCGGAACGGCTTATCTCTCCGGCCTGATCGGCAAATACTGGATCGAGCGCTATGCACGCCTGCCGGTCGAGATCGATGTTGCGTCAGAATTCCGCTACCGCGAATTGCCGCTTCGCCCTGATCAGGTGGCGCTGTTCATCTCGCAGTCGGGCGAAACCGCCGACACGCTGGCTTCGCTGCGCTATTGCAAGGGCGAGGGGCTGAAGACCGGCGCACTGGTCAATGTCACCGGGTCAACGATCGCGCGCGAATCCGATGCTGTCTTCCCGATCCTGGCGGGTCCGGAAATCTGTGTGGCATCAACCAAGGCCTTCACATGCCAGCTGGCGCTGATGGCGACGCTGGCGCTCAGGGCCGGGCGTGAACGTGGCACGCTGAGCGAGACAGACGAAAAGCGTCTCGTGCAGGAATTGTCGGAAATGCCGCGGCTGATGAACCGCGTTCTGCACCAGATCCAGCCGCAGATGGAGCGTCTGGCGCGGGATCTGTCGCGCTTCCGTCATGTGCTTTATCTCGGGCGAGGCACGTCCTATCCGCTGGCGCTTGAAGGCGCGCTGAAGCTGAAGGAGATCACCTATATCCACGCCGAGGGCTATGCCGCTGGCGAGCTGAAGCATGGGCCGATTGCACTGATCGATGAAAACATGCCGGTGATCGTGATCGCACCGCATGACCGCTTCTTTGAGAAGACCGTGTCGAACATGCAGGAGGTTGCAGCGCGCGGCGGAAAAATCATCTTCATCACCGATGAGAGCGGTGCGAAAGCCTCGACCCTGCCGACGATGGAAACCATCATCCTGCCGGATATGCCGGAATTCATCACGCCGATGGTATTTTCGCTGCCGATCCAGCTTTTGGCCTATCACACCGCCGTTTTCATGGGAACGGATGTGGATCAGCCGCGTAACCTCGCCAAATCTGTTACTGTGGAATGACAATCGTCAGAGACAGGGCAGCGTGCCTGCGGGAGGCTTGATACTGTGCCGCAGCATTGAGGGAGGATGGAGTGATGATCATACGCCGCGAGCGTGCCGAGGATGTCGACGCGATCTATCCGCTTGTCGCCAAGGCATTTTACGGCCATCCCCACAGTGATGGCAGCGAGCCGGCCATCATCAAGCGGCTGCGCAAGGCAGGTGCGCTCTCTCTGGCGCTGGTGGCTGAGGAATATGATATGCCGGTCGGCCACGTCGCCTTTTCGCCGGTCGGCTTTGCGGACAGAACGGAAGGCTGGTACGGCGTCGGCCCGCTTGCCGTCCATCCCGACTATCAAGGCAAGGGTATCGGAACGGCGCTGATGCTTGGTGGGCTGGAGTTGTTGCGCGACACGGGTGCCAATGGCGCGATCCTTGTCGGTGATCCGGGCTTCTATCAGCGTTTCGGCTTTCGCGCCGAACCGCAGATCACCCATATGGGCGTTCCGGCGGAAAACCTGCTGGCGCTTCCCTTTGAGGGCGAGCTCCCCAAAGGCGAGGTTGCCTTTCACAAGGCGTTTTTTGGCGAAATCTAGATGGCTCTGACATTTCAGCGCGAGGCGGAAAGGCCTTGGAGCATCGGGCGGTTAAGATCGGTTGCCCTGGCTCAACAGGTTTGAGTGTCCAAATGGACGCATGGTGCTTTAATGTCTCGACCTGCTATCGGCGCTGTGTTCGAGGCCAGCCAGCTCCTGCGACCTTTCGACAATCTGCTGATAGGCGTGGTCTACGGCCCGTGCTGCAAGGTCGCTGGTCTCAGCGAGGCGATTGTAGGAGATCGGAGAAAATGTTTCCGGTTTCAGGGAATTGAAAACCGAATAGGCTTCATTGAATGAATGCCCGCCACTATAGGTAAGCCAAGCGGCCGTCGCAAGCCGCGCCTCGTCGACGGGGAAGGTCGGATCTTTTTCCTTAAACATTCTGAAGGCAAACTCCAACAGGTTGGAAGACCCTGACATTCCCTCTGCTGTCGGCCTTTCATGCGTGAGGGCGACGGCATCGTGGGGGGACAGGCCTGTGTCTGCCGGCTGAAGAATTCTTCGATCCAACGGGCGTTGACCATAGCCGATCGGACTTTCAGGCTTTTCCTGCCGGTCCTCCTGATAGGCTAGGCGGATGCCTGTCCGTCTGAACCCGTGAACAGAAGAGGGGAAACCAATGACGGCATCTTTATTCACACCCTGATCGCCTGCTTTGCCGCGGGCCGCCTTGCCTGCTTTGTTCCCGACACCCGGTGGGTTGGCCGCCTGCTTTGACGGAAGTGTCACCGTGGAATGCCGCAGCTCCCTTTGTGGAAGGATGTCCTCTATGTATGCTTTGGTCGCCGCCTTGATTTCCTTCGTATCGACATATTTATTGGCCATAACTTTGACGGCGATATGCAAAACAAGCGGGACGGAATACTGTCCCCGATCGTCTATCATGTTTTTTAATGTCGTTGGGTTCGGCTCTCTCAGAAAGGCAGCTGCGCTGTCAATGTTGGCACGCCATGAAGGCGGATCTGCTAGCATCATGCTTGCGACGCCGAGGCACAATTCGTTTCTTTCGGGCTCGCTCAGCTCATCCAGCCGTTCATGCAGATAGGCGGCGACCCGATCGCGTGTCTTCAGTACGCCATCGCTGGGGTTGTCGACGATGTATCTGGCAAGTTCCGTGTCGAAAAGGCGCGAATAATAGCCGTCATTCCGTCGCGTCTGGAAGAAGCCCGGCTCCAGGTTCTGCACGACCCTGTCAATCTTGGGGGAAAGGCTTTGATCATTCTCGCCCAGGGTCTGCTTTGCCTGTGCGGCGAGGCTGGGAATGGCCTCACGCCCGGCAGTGCCATCGAGCCACATAGTCTTGATGGCCTGCTCTGTATCGCTTTTCTGTTGCGAATGATCTGCGCTTGTGCCCAACACGGCGGCCAGGTCTACAAGCGCTTCGCCCGGAGTCAGCATCTTGTATTGCTGAACGGACGGTGTTTCGCTGAGCGGCCGAATGCGGCTATTCACCAAGACTTCAATATCGCGTTTGCTCAGCTTGTTTTGTGCCAGCGACCGGATTTTGCCGACACCGTCGACCTGAACCTGCTTGCGATATAGCTCGGCTGTCTTCGGCGAAATACTGGCGCCGAGAAGCGCCCGAATGTTCTCGTCAGGGCATGCGCCATTCCTTGCATCTGACGCGGCCTTTTTCGCTGCGGGCCTCTGTCCCGGCCGGACACCATTAATGATCTTCTGCGGAGCCGTTTCTATGAAGTTTGTCGCGGCGAGTTTCAGGCGGACGATTTTCGAAGATATACCCATAGCCTTCCCTGACGATGCGTTCATCGCTCCTGGTTGGTCGGCCGACAGATTTATATTGATATAAGATTGTGTATATGTAGCTTTGTTCGACCGATTTTCGGCTTTTTGCACGTGAATTTACTAGAGTCTAGTGAATTTAAATTTAATATTACAAGTTAAATATCAATTTATATTGTGTTCTATGTTTGTTAAATTCGTTATGTGTCGCGGCAGTTGTGTATTTCCGCGTCAATCGCTCAACGGGGCTGACAGCTTCTTGCTGTAGCGCGTGCTTTGACTGGCGTTGACGATCGGACGCCGTGGCGCGTCGCTTTATGTCTCGGGAAACTGGCTTCCGGACCGGAGCCGGCTGAAATTCGATAAACTCATACGCAGGGCGGCCCGGCGGTTAACGACCTGTCGTGTTCCCTGTCCCTCGCCTTGGGCATCGGATTGCCGAAAAGCCGGCATCCGTGCTGGCACGCGATGCCCTATCCGGCATTGAGGTAGCGGATCGCTTCATCGCGGCGGAAGAGATACAGCAGCACACGCAGGGCCTCGCCGCGACTGCCTGTCAGCTGCGGATCCTTGCCGACGAGATAGGCGGCATCCTTGCGCGCAATTTCCAGGAGATCGGCATGCGCCTCAAGGCTTGCAAAGCGAAAGCCCGGAATGCCGGACTGGCGTGTGCCGAGCAGCTCGCCTTCGCCGCGCAGTTTCAGATCTTCCTCGGCAATGCGGAAACCATCATTGCTGTCGCGCATGATCTTCAGCCGTGCCTTGCCGATCTCTCCCAGCGGGCCCTTGTAGAGCAGAATGCAGGTTGAGGCCTCGTCGCCGCGTCCGACACGGCCGCGCAGCTGGTGCAATTGCGCAAGGCCGAAGCGTTCGGCATGTTCGATTACCATGATCGTGGCATCGGGCACATCAACGCCGACCTCGACCACTGTGGTTGCCACCAGAAGCCGCGTTCGTCCGGCCTTGAAGGCCTCCATCGCCACCTCTTTCTCGGCCGTCGCCATGCGGCCATGGATCAGCCCGACATGTTCGGCGCCGAAGGCCTTGGCAAGTGTCTGGAAACGTTCTTCCGCCGAGATTAGATCAACGACTTCGGATTCTTCCACCAGCGGGCAGATCCAGTAGGCTTTCTTTCCGTCAGCAATCGCAGCGCGCAGACGCTGGACAATATCGCCGAGGCGTTCAGAGGGAATGGTGACCGTTGTGATGGGTTTGCGACCCGCCGGTTTTTCGGTCAATTTCGACACATCCATGTCGCCGAAGGCTGCCAGCATCAGCGTGCGCGGAATGGGTGTCGCCGTCATCACCAGAAGATGCGGAGACGCCCCCTTGGCGGCAAGTTTCAGGCGCTGATGGACGCCGAACCGATGCTGTTCGTCGACGATCACCAGCCTGAGATCGGCATAGTCAACATTGTCCTGAAACAATGCGTGGGTGCCGATGACGATCTTTGCATCGCCGGTTGTCATGCGCTCGGCTATGTCGCGGCGTTCTCGCGCCTTGGTCTTGCCGGTCAGAAGTGCCACGCCGACGCCGGCCTTTTCCGCAAGGGCGGAGATGCTTTCGAAATGCTGGCGCGCCAGAATTTCCGTCGGGGCCATGATCACCGCCTGACCGCCATCTTCGACAACCGCCAGCATGGCCATCAGCGCCACCACTGTCTTGCCGGCGCCAACATCACCCTGCAGCATGCGCAGCATGCGCTCCGGCTTGCCCATATCGGCGAGAATGGCCGTAATGGCATCTTCCTGCCCGGCGGTCAGCGCGAAGGGCAGGGCAGCGCGCACCCGGCCCGACAGCACGCCGCTCGCGTGCACCGGGCGGCCGGGGATCTTGCGCATGCGCTGGCGAACCAGCGCCAGCGAAAGCTGGCCGGCGAGAAATTCATCATAGGCGAGCCTGCGCCGCGCCGGTGCTTCGAAGGCGATATCGGTCTCATCGCGCGGATTGTGCAGGCTTTCAATCGCGGTCCGGATGACCGGAAAGCCCTGCTGCTTGACGACGGTCGGATCGATCCATTCGGGAAAATCCGGCAGGCGCGGCAGGGCCGCCTCGATCGCGCGATTGAGCAGCTTGGCCGAAAGTCCGGCCGTCAGCGGATAAACCGGTTCTACCACCGGCAGGCTGTCGGCCTTTTCGGCGGGAACCATATGGTCGGGATGAACCATGGAGGGGCGGCCGTTGAACCATTCCGCCTTGCCGCTGACGAGCACTTCTTCGCCAACGGGAAGACTTTTTTCCAGCCAATCGGCCTTGGAATGGAAAAAGGTCAATGCAAGTTCGCCGGTTTCATCGTGAATATAGACGCGATAGGGCGCATTGGAGCGCGCAGGCGCGGGCTGATGCCGGTCGACGAAACCGCGCACCGTGACGATCGCGCCCTCCGGCAGATAGGCAATGCCGGGCTGCAGGCGCCTGTCAATCACCCCGGAAGGGGCATGGAACAGAAGGTCGATGATACGGCAATCGTCCTCATCCTCGCGACCGGTGAGCCGGGCGATGAGCTTGGCGAGTTTCGGCCCGATACCGGTGAGGCTGGTGACGGGCGCAAAGAGTGGATCGAGCAAAGCCGGACGCATGGATATTCAAATGGACTGACAAGACGCTTTTGACAAGGCTGACAAGCGCGAAACGAGACGATATAGAGAATTCCAACAGGGAAGGTTTTGAACATGACAGGGTTGAAACGCACCAGTGCCGATCTCGAGCCGCGCCGCCGCCGCATGCTTTTTCGCTGCTGGCATCGCGGCATCCGCGAGATGGACCTGATCCTCGGTCAGTTTGCCGAAGAACGGCTTGAGACCATGGACGAGGCGACGCTCGATCTCTTCGAGATGATCATGGCCGAAGAGGACAATGATCTGATCAACTGGATCAATGGCGCGAGACCCGTGCCGGAACATCTGCAGATCCCGCTCTTTCAAGAAATTGCAGCCTACAAGCCGGATTTCGATCCGGTGGTGAAAGTCTGATACGACACGACATGATCGCCGGATTCAACCCGAAAAAACTCGATGGCCTGACCGGGGCCGTTACTATTGCCAATGCCGTGCCGGGCACTGAACCGCTTGTTCTGGCCGAAATGGCGCGCGCCGGAAAAGCCGTCGCCTTTGTCATGTCAGACGGGCAGCGGATCGCCGATTTCGAGCAGATGCTGTCCTTCGTCGCACCGGACATCCCGGTGATGCGGCTGCCAGCCTGGGACTGCCTGCCCTATGACCGGGTGTCTCCGGGCTCTGCCACGGCCGCGGAACGGCTGTCGACGCTTTCGGCGCTCGCCATGCGGCGGCAGAAGCCCTATCCGATGATTCTGCTGGTCACCGTCAACGCCATGCTGCAGAAACTGCCGCCGGCCGAGATCGTCAAGACGCTTGGCCTTTCGGCCCGTGCCGGTCAGGTGATTTCGATGGACACGATCATCCACCGGCTGGGACAGGCCGGTTTTGAGCGCGTGCCGACCGTGCGGGAGGTTGGCGAATTTGCTGTCAGAGGCGGCATTCTCGATATTTTCGTTCCCGGTTCGGAAAATGGCGTCCGTCTGGATTTCTTCGGCGATACGCTGGAAAGTATCCGTGCCTTTGATCCGGCCAGTCAGCGATCCACCGGCACGGTCACGTCGCTGGAACTGAACGCCATGAGCGAAGTGGCGCTGAGCGATGAGACCATTTCGCGCTTCCGCAAGAACTATCTCAGCATGTTCGGCGCCGCCAATCGCGATGATGCACTCTATCAGGCGATTTCCGAGGGCAGGCGTTATGCCGGCATGGAGCACTGGCTGCCGCTTTTTTATGAAAATCTCGAGACGATGTTTGATTATCTCGATGATTTCACCCTTCTTTGCGATCACACCGCCCGCGAGGCTGCTGCCGAGCGCTATACGCTGATCCGCGATTATTACAGCGCACGCTCCGAAAACCTGACCGGCGGGTCGGTCGGCCAGGCGGCCCCTTACAAGCCGGTTCCGCCCGAGCTTGCCTATCTCAGCGACGGCCAGTTTGGCGCGGGCCTTGATTCGCGCGGTTCGATCCGGCTTTCGCCCTTCAACGAGCCATCATCGCTCGGCAAACCGGTTCTGTCCGTTGAGGCCCATGCCGGCCCGCGCTGGGCGGTCAAGAGCGATGCACCGGCAGCGGAAGGCGAGCCACGCGTCAATGTGTTCGAACAGGCCGTCAAGCACATCGCCGAAAAGCGTTCCGATGGCGCGAAAGTGCTGATTACCGGCTGGTCGGAAGGCTCGCTCGACCGATTGTTGCAGGTGTTGCAGGAACACGGGCTCGAGCGGATCAAGCCGGTCAAGGCGCTGAAGGATATGAAGCGTCTCGACAAGGGCGAGGCGGCGAGTGCCGTTCTCAACCTTGAAGCGGGTTTTGCGACCGGCGATCTCGTCATCATCGGCGAGCAGGATATTCTCGGCGATCGCCTGATCCGCAAGTCGAAACGGCGCAAGCGGGCAGCCGACTTCATTTCGGAAGTCTCCGGCCTTGAGGAAGGCGCGCTGGTCGTCCATGTCGAGCACGGTATTGGCCGTTTTGTCGGCCTGCGCACCATCGAGGCGGCAGGCGCGCCGCGTGACTGTCTCGAACTCCATTATGCCGATGCGGCAAAACTGTTCCTGCCGGTCGAAAATATCGAGCTTTTGTCGCGCTATGGCGCGGAAGGCACCGAGGCCCTGCTTGACCGGCTGGGTGGTGGTGCATGGCAGGCCAAGAAGGCCCGGCTGAAGAAGCGGCTGCTGGATATGGCCGATCAGCTGATTGCCATTGCCGCCAAACGCACGACGCGCTCGGCGCCGGCGCTGACGACCACGGAAGGTCTTTACGACGAATTTGCTGCCCGTTTCCCCTATGAGGAGACAGAAGACCAGTTCAATGCCATCGAATCGGTGCGGGAAGATCTCGCAGCCGGCCGGCCGATGGATCGGCTCGTCTGCGGTGATGTCGGATTCGGCAAGACGGAAGTGGCGCTGCGTGCTGCTTTCGTCGCAGCCATGAACGGCGTGCAGGTTGCCGTTGTTGTGCCGACGACGCTTCTGGCGCGCCAGCACTACAAAACCTTTGCCGAGCGTTTCCGCGGGTTGCCGATCAAGCTTGCCCAGGCCTCGCGCCTGGTATCCGGCAAGGCGCTGGCGCAGACCAAGAAGGATCTAGCCGATGGCAAGCTCGACGTGGTCGTCGGCACCCATGCGCTGCTCGGTTCATCGATCAAATTTGCCAATCTCGGTCTTTTGATCATCGATGAGGAACAGCATTTCGGCGTCAAGCACAAGGAACGGCTGAAGGAGCTTAAGAGCGACGTTCATGTGCTGACGCTGTCGGCAACGCCGATCCCGCGCACGCTGCAGCTTGCCATGACCGGCGTTCGCGAATTGTCGCTGATCACCACGCCGCCGGTCGACCGCATGGCGGTCAGAACCTTCATCTCCCCCTTTGATCCGCTGGTGATCCGCGAAACGCTGATGCGCGAGCATTATCGCGGCGGCCAGAGCTTCTATGTCTGCCCGCGCCTGGCTGATCTGGCTGAGGTTCAGGACTTCCTGAGCGAGAACGCGCCGGAGCTGAAGGTCGCGGTTGCCCATGGCCAGATGGCCGCCGGCGAACTCGAAGACATCATGAACGCCTTCTATGACGGCCAGTATGATGTGCTGCTCTCGACCACCATTGTCGAATCGGGCCTTGATGTGCCGACCGCCAATACGCTGATCGTGCACCGCGCCGATATGTTCGGTCTCGCCCAGCTCTATCAGCTGCGCGGTCGTGTTGGCCGTTCCAAGATCCGTGCCTTTGCGCTCTTCACCCTGCCGGTGAAGAAGAAGCTCACCGATACGGCCGAGCGCCGGCTGAAAGTATTGCAGTCGCTCGATACGCTTGGTGCCGGTTTCCAGCTGGCGAGCCACGATCTGGATATTCGCGGGGCGGGCAATCTGCTCGGCGAGGAGCAGTCTGGCCATATCAAGGAAGTCGGCTTTGAGCTTTATCAGCAGATGCTGGAAGAAGCCGTGGCCGAAGCCAAGGGAGACGAGGATCTCGGCTCAGCCGACTGGTCGCCGCAGATCGCGCTGGGCACATCGGTGATGATCCCGGAACATTATGTGCCGGATATCAATCTGCGCATGGGGCTTTACCGCCGGCTCGGCGAATTGTCGGACGCGCGTGACATCGATGCCTTCGGCGCCGAGATGATCGACCGTTTCGGGCCAATGCCGGAAGAGCTACAGTCACTGCTGAAGGTGGTCTATATCAAATCGCTCTGCCGCATCGCCAATGTCGAAAAACTCGATGCCGGGCCAAAGGGCGTTGTCGTCCAGTTCCGCAATGCAGAATTCCCGAATCCGGCCGGACTGGTGCAACTGATCGCATCGGAAAGCGTGTCGACCAAGATCCGCGCCGATCAGAGTGTCTATTTCAACCGCGATCTGCCGACGCCGCAAAAGCGGCTCGGTCAGGCGGCCATCATCATGTCAAAGCTGGCAAAGATTGCCGGGGCGTGACGCCCCGGTCTTTCCGTCAGGCAGCGGCCAGTTGGCCGAGCACATCCTTGAAGACCTCGACGGGCTGGGCGCCATTGGCGGCGTAGCGTCCGTCGAAGATGAAGAAGGGTACGCCGGTGACGCCCATCTCGTTGGCGTTGTCGATCTCGTGGCGGACCATATCGACATCCGAATCGCTGGCCAGCAGCCGCATCACCAATTCGCGGTCCATGCCAGCTTCGGCGGCAATATCCGCCAGCACGCCGTGGTCGCCAATATTGCGGCCTTCGGTGAAATTGGCGCGATACAGCCGGTCAATCACATCAT
Source organism: Martelella alba (assembly GCF_006516955.1). Taxonomy (GTDB): domain Bacteria; phylum Pseudomonadota; class Alphaproteobacteria; order Rhizobiales; family Rhizobiaceae; genus Martelella; species Martelella alba. The sequence goes on along the minus strand of NZ_VHLG01000001.1, from coordinate 236,451 downwards.
TTTGCAGCGATATGCTTTCGGTATGGGCCCAGAGCAGCAGACGATGCGCGTCGAAGGTGTTCGGCCGGATCAAGATGCGCTCGAAGTGGAATTCAATGCCCTCGGCCTTGCCCATCTCGGTCAGCTGGGCATGCATCTCGTCGCGGCGCTCGGCCGAGCCAAGTTTTTCCGCCAGCATCGCCTGAATGTCGACGCCTTCTTTCGGCACGGTGGAATCAAGCTCAAAAGGGCGCCATTGCACGACAACCTCCGCTGCATCGCCGAGCGAGCGGATCGCATTGTCGAGGCGGGCCTTGCCCAGATAACACCAGGGGCAGACAACATCGATAATGGCGTCAACGGTGACGGTTTTCATGCCGTTCCTTTCTGTTCGGGCGCTGCGGCAAAGGCTGGTTTGCCGCAGCGCAGGCAGATTACTGCGCGGTCTTATCCCACCAGGTTGGCAGTTGGAAACCGTAAATCGGCGTTTCTTCAGGGTGTTCGATATCCGCCCAGCGTGCGACCCGCTGGCCATCGTCGTGATAGAGCGGCAGAACATAATGGCCGGCAACCAGTAACCGGTCGAGACCACGCACCGAATCCTCGAAATCTTCCGTCGATTTGGCCTTCACCATCGAATCAATCAGGCGGTCAACATCCGGGCTATCGACACCGGCGAAATTGAACGATCCCTCCATGTCGCGCGATTGTGATGACCAGCGATAGATCTGTTCCGACCCCGGCGAGAGGGACGACATGTAATAGAATCCCGGTGCGGCCAGAATGATCATGTCATAGTCGAATGTGTTGAGCCGCTTCTGATACTGCGCATCGTCGACAGTGCGGATATCGAGATTGACGCCAATCAGGTTGAGCGAATGCTGGTAGGCGAGTGCCAGCTTTTCCGTCAATTCGTTGGTGGTCATGATCTCGAAGGAAAGCTGTTTACCGTCCGGACCGATCATCTTGCCATTCTGGATCGTGTAACCGGCGGCAGCCAGTTCCTTCACCGCCGCCCCCAGCACCTTGCGGTCAGCGCCCGAGCCGTCGGTCACCGGCATGGCATAGGTGCCGTCGAGCAAAGCAGGGTCCATCGTCTTGGCGGCATCGCCCAGAAGCGCGATTTCATGATCGCTGGCCTTGTTTCCATAGGCGCCGAGGCTGGAATTCTGCCAGAAGCTTTCGGTGCGCTGATAGGCATTGTTAAACAGCGTCTTGTTCACCCATTCGAAATCGAACACGTCCGAGAGCGCCTCACGCACCTTCTCGTCAGCGAAAATCGGCCGCCGCGTATTGAAAACGAAGCCCATCATGCCGGTCGGTGTCTTGGGGTGGAACACATCCTTGATCACCTTGCCGTCACTGACGGCGGGAAAATCATAGGCGCGGTCCCAGTGGCTGGTATCCGTTTCGAGATAGACATCGACGTCGCCCTTCTTGAAGGCCTCGAACAGCGAGGAGTCCTGAAGGTAGTAGTCGACCGTGATCTTGTCGTAATTGTCGACGCCGACCTTGGCCGGCAGATCCTTGCCCCAGTAGTCGGGATTACGCTTGTAGACGATGCGCTGGCCGGGTTCGATCTTGTCGATGAGGTAGGGACCAGAGCCGACGGGCATCGCCATCGTATCCGTGTCGAACGTATCGGCATTGGTCGCATGTTCGGGAAAGACAGGCATCAGCGCGAAGATCAGCGGCGTCTCGCGATTGGCATTCTCGTTGAAGGTGAATTTCACCGAATGCGCGCCGACCTTTTCCATCTTGTCGACCAGCTTCAGCCGGTTGGAATAGGGCGGGCGGCCCTTTTCCGCCAGAAGCTTGAAGGTAAACATCACATCTTCCGGTGTCACAGGCTGGCCATCGGACCACTTGGCATCTGGGTTGAGGTTGAACTGGATATAGCTGCGGGCATCATCCCATTCGACCGATTCGGCCAGAAGACCGTAAAGCGTGAAGGGCTCGTCGCGCGAGCGCTCCATCAGCGGTTCATAGATGAGATGGCCGAGCTGTTCTTCCCACATGCCACGCGCTGACGAGCGCATGCCCTTGATGACGAAGGGATTGAGGCTATCGAACGAGCCAATGACACCATAGGTGATCTCACCGCCCTTTTTGACCTCAGGGTTTACATAGGGGAAGTGCTGGAAATCAGCAGGCAGGGCAGGGGCGCCATGCATCGCGATACCATAGAGCGGATCGGCAAGGGCCGGACTTGCAAGCAGGGCTGCGAGAATCAGCGGAACAGCGGGGCGCATCGATTCACCTTGTATTAATTATGAACTCAACAAGCGTATCATGACGATCGGTGCGACGAAAATATCAAACGCATTTTCTGCCCGCGCATGCATTTTTCTGCCCAAAGGGCTTTCTCTGTGCGATATCCGAGGCTATCAGAGAGTGACTTTGCGGCGGAGGTTGCCGCAATTCGGTAACAATGCCACGTCATGGTCAAATCAAATTGATCTGATTGCAGAAGACTAGGAGAGAATTTTCATGCTTTCACGAGCCAGTAAAATGAAGCATGTCGCGCTTTGCGTTTTCGCGATTGCCGGTTTGGCTGCGACGGGCGCTTCGGCTCAGGAACAACAGGCAGCTCCTGCTCCGGCGGCAGCTCAGGGTGGCGCGCCGGCTCAGGGCTGGTTCAAGACCTGTAACCCTGCTGGCGATGTCAATGTCTGCGTGGTGCAGAACATTGCCCGTGCCGATAACGGTCAGATTCTGACGGCCGTTGGCCTTATAACAGCCACGGGCGCTCAGAATCAGCGCATCCTGGAAGTTACGGTTCCGACCTTCCGGACTATTCCGGCCGGAATCTCGATGCAGATCGACACCAACAAGCCGGTCACGCTTCCCTATGCCATCTGCACCAGCGACAAGTGTGTCGCCCACGCGCAGCTGACGGATGATCTGGTCAATGCGATGAAGCGGGGCGGCAAGGTGACTTTCACCTCCGTCAACTTCCGTCAGCAGCCCAACCCGGTTGAAATCTCGCTGAGCGGCTTTACCGCTGCCAATGACGGTGATCCGGTCAGCCAGCCTGATCTGGTTGAAAGCCAGCGGAATCTCGACGAATCAGTCAAGAAGATGGCTGATGATCGTCGCAAGAAGATTGAACAGGCCCAGCAGAGTGCAACCGGGTCAGCCGCACCGGCTGCCAACGGCAACTAAGGCCGGTCTCTTCGATTTGCGATCGCTGATGCGGTCGCAAAAACCCGCCGGGTCATTCCGGCGGGTTTTTTGTATCTGCGGTTATGCCGGCTCAGCTATTTTGTTCATTGAGCCGCACAAAAAAGGCCGGCGTGGAGCCGGCCTTTCTCAATGATATGTTTTCGGATCAACGTTCGCTGATCGGAACGAAATCGCGCTTTGCGGCGCCGGTATAAAGCTGACGCGGGCGGCCGATGCGCTGTTCCGGGTCTTCGATCATTTCGCTCCACTGGGCGATCCAGCCAACGGTACGGGCCAGGGCGAAGAGAACGGTGAACATGGTCGTGGGGAAGCCCAGAGCCTTCAGCGTGATGCCGGAGTAGAAGTCAATGTTCGGATAGAGCTTCTTCTCGATGAAATAGGGATCGGTCAGAGCGATCTTTTCGAGTTCCATGGCAACGTCGAGCAGCGGGTCATCCTTGATGCCGAGCGTGGTCAGCACTTCATGGCAGGTCTTCTGCATGATCTTGGCGCGCGGGTCATAATTCTTGTAGACGCGGTGGCCAAAGCCCATCAGACGGAAGGGATCATTGCGATCCTTCGCACGGTCGATGAATTCCGGAATGCGGTCAACCGAACCGATTTCCTGCAGCATGTTGAGGGCTGCTTCATTGGCACCGCCATGGGCGGGGCCCCAAAGGCAGGCAATACCAGCTGCGATGCAGGCAAACGGGTTCGCACCCGACGAACCGGCGAGGCGGACGGTCGAGGTCGAGGCGTTCTGCTCGTGATCGGCGTGAAGGATGAAGATGCGATCAAGCGCGCGGGCCAGAACCGGATTGACCTTGTATTCCTCACACGGTGTGGCGAAACACATATGCAGGAAGTTTGCAGCATAATCGAGGTCGTTACGCGGATAGATGAAAGGCTCGCCAACCGAGTACTTGTAGGCCATTGCGGCAATCGTCGGGATTTTCGCGACGATGCGCATGCTGGCGATCATGCGCTTGCGCGGATCGGAGATGTCGATCGAATCATGGTAGAAGGCCGACATCACGCCAACAGCGCCGCAGATGATGGCCATCGGGTGGGCATCACGGCGGAAGCCGGAGAACAGACGCGTCATCTGCTCATGAATCATCGTGTGATGGGTGATGCGGAAGTCGAAATCTTTCTTCTGCGTTGCGGTGGGGAGTTCACCGTAAAGCAGCAGGTAGCAGACTTCCAGGAAGTCGGCATCTTCGGCCAGCTGTTCGATCGGGTAACCGCGATGCAGCAGGATGCCCTCGTCACCATCGATATAGGTGATCTTCGATTTGCACGACGCCGTAGAGGTGAAGCCCGGGTCATAAGTGAACATGCCCGTTTCTTTGTACAGCGTATTGATGTCGATGACCTTGGGGCCGAACGTGCCGGATTCCACAGTGAGCTCGAGATCCTTGTCTGCGAGCTTCAGCGTGTTCGTTTCCGTCATACTATCCTCCAAACTGGCAGGCTGACAGCGCCTGCTGAATATTCATGGATTATAATAACTAGCTATCTGATCGAGAGGACGCTGCCAAGTCACCCAAAGGGCGATAAAGCGGCGCAATTGATCTTTGATAGTTGCGTTTAGCAAGTTTTCTGCCGGTCTGAAAAGAGGATTTTTATCAAGATATCATCTGTGACGATTGCAAAAGCCCGATTGTGACGCCACGATGCAGCGTTGAAGCATGTGATGGGCACGCGCTATGGATGAACGTGATGCCTGGCTGGCCGACCTGACCCGGGATCGGGAGGCAAATAGGGGCAAAAACGAGGGGAGAAACCGCACAGAGGCGCCTTTTGTGGCGCCATCGGCACCTCTGCGTCGCCGGTTGAGGCTGTTCGATTTCCTGTATCTTTATCTTGGAAGAGCGCGGCGTTTCGTCGCGTCAGCTTTGGCTGACGAAAGCGCCTATGGACGCGCCTTTCTGTTTGCGCCTGTTTTTCTCGGGGCGGGGGCAGCATGGTGGTTGACACGGCCGGTGGCGCCAATGCTGTTCGGCCTGATCGCGGCGACACTTCTGACGGCGCTGGTCGCAATCATTCTGCGTTATTCGCGGCGGCAGCTCGCCTTCGTCGCTGCCGCCGCCGCACTTTTTTTCGCCGGTGGCCTGCTCGCCCAGTTCGAGACCGCACGGCGGGCAACGGTGATATTTGATTCCACCGTAACAACCCATGTAACCGGGCAGATAGAGGCGCGTGAACGGACGGGCGAAACCAGCTGGCGCTATCAAATTCGCCTGCTTGAGACGGATGATCCGGTTCTTCGGCGTCCACCCGAGCGTGTTACGCTGGTGGCGCGCGGCGGCGACGGGGCTGGCCTTGCTGTCGGCAGCATTGTCACCGGCACAGCGCGGCTGTCTCCGCCGTCCGGACCGGCGTTGCCGGGCCTCGTTGATTTTGCCTTTCTGTCCTATTTTGATGGCATCGGTGCCATCGGCTTCTTCTATGGTCCGCCGGAACTGAAGCCGTGTGTCACTGTCTCCGGAGGGCTGGGGCTTGGTCTGGCGCTTGCGATCGAGCGTTTGCGCGACCTCATTGGCGAACGTGTGCGCTCCGTTTTGCCCGGCGAATCGGGCGCTTTTGCCAATGCCATCATCATCGGGGAGCGCCGCGGCATGGATGACGCGACGCTTGATGCGCTGCGCAATGCCGGGCTTGCACATGTCATCGCAATTTCGGGGCTGCACATGGCGCTTGCCGCAGGGATTTTCTTTGCCAGTCTCAGGATCGGTTTTGCGCTTTTCCCGCGTTTCGCCGAAGCCGTTGCGACGAAAAAGATAGCCGCGGCGGCTGCCCTGTGCACGGCATCGCTATACCTGGCCATTTCCGGAATGCAGGTCTCTGCCCGCCGCGCCTTCATCATGCTGGCGATCATGCTGATGGCTGCGATCTTCGACCGTGCGGCGCTCAGCCTACGCAATGTCGCCATCGCGGCGATGATCGTGCTGTTTGTCTGGCCTTCCGAGGTGCTGGGGCCAAGCCTGCAAATGTCTTTTGCCGCAACCGCAGCCTTGATTGCCGGCTATGGTCTTTGGGTTGGCCATGCGGCAAAGCGGGAGGACGGGCTGATCAGACTACCGGCCTGGCTCGGCCTTCCGCTTGCCTTTATGGGCGGCATCTTGTTGACGTCGCTGATCGGTGGACTGTCGACCGCGCCTTACGCGCTTCAGCACTTTCATCGTGCAGCGGCCTATGGCTTGATCGGCAATCTGCTCGCTATGCCGGTGATCACAATCATCGTCATGCCGGCGGGGCTGATGGCGATGCTGACCATGCCTTTCGGGCTCGATGCACCGTTTCTGGCCGTTATGGGCAAAGGGCTCGATATTGTGATAGCCATCGCCCGACATGTCGATGCGCTGGGCGGTCTGGTCAATACGGGCCTGCCACCAAAAGGATTTCTCCTGCTCTTCAGCCTTGGCTTCGTGATCGTCGTCTTTCTCAAGACGAAATTGCGCTGGCTCGGCCTTGTGCCGATCGCTGCTTCAATACTGGTGTTTGTCATGGCCCGTCCACCGGATCAGACCGCTATACTGATCGCGGAGAATGCAAGTCTGGTCGCCATTGTGTCCGATCGCGTGCCGAACCTCAGTCGCACGCGACCGCCATCCTTCATTTACGACCAGTGGCAGCAGGCATTGCGATTGAAAACAGCGGTCAAACCCGTGATAACCAAAGATGGTCAGCCATCGCCGGACGCCAAGCAGCCGCTCACGGTCGATCAACTTGCTATAGCAGAGCGCCAGATGCGCGAAACGGTTAGCGAGGCGCAAAATGCCGTCGGCCGCTTCTTCTGTCGCGACAAGAATTGGTGTGTCGCTATCACACCGGATGGACCCGCAATTGCGGTCATCACCGGCCACAAGGCCTACGCCATGACGGCCTGCGATACCGTCGCGATCGTTGTGGCAACCCGCGATCCCGGATTTGACCGCTGCCGCTCAGGCAGTTTCCTCATCACGCCCGCATTGCTGCGCCAGTCCGGCGCCTTGCGCCTGGATCGCATCGGGCAGAAAAGCAAAGCGAACCTCGCGCCTGCAAAAATGGCAGCAATCAACGCTACGGTTCCAGCAGGTACTATGCCCATAACGTCAGGCACCCAAAGGCAAAAAGAACAGCTGCCATCCGTTCAGGAAACGGTGGGCGAAGAGATCAAAGCCAGCGCCAGTTTCCGCTGCAAAGCCACTGAAAATGATACGCAAAAGACCGGTTGCACACGCTTTTCCGTAACGCCCGCCATCAGCAATATTGCCCGCGCCTGGGAGCAGCACCGTCTCTATGACTGGCGCTCAAGCGGATTCTCGCCCCGTCTACCTCTGCCCGCTGAAATCAGTTTCAGTGATAGCGCCGAATAAGCCCGACAAGCTTGCCCTGAACCTTGACCTGATCTGCGGCAAAAATACGGGTTTCGTAAGCAGGATTGGCAGCTTCCAGTGCAATGGATGCGCCCTTGCGGCGGAACCGTTTCAGCGTAGCCTCCTCGTCATTGACAAGGGCAACGACGATATCGCCAGGTGTTGCTGCCGTTACATTACGAATGATGACCGTATCGCCGTCGAAAATGCCCGCTTCGATCATCGAATCGCCCTGAACTTCCAACGCATAATGTTCACCCGTGCCCAGCATCTCGGCCGGGACGGCGATATCATGCGTGTTCTCCTGAATGGCTGAAATTGGCACACCGGCAGCGATCCGCCCCATGATCGGCACCTGGGCGACATTTTCGGGCACGGCGGCCGCCTTGACCTCGGGTTTTTCGGTCTTTTTGCCGAGACTGCCTTCAATCACGCTCGGCGAAAAGCCGCGACGTGGCTGCTGGCTGGCGACGTAACTGTCCGGCATGCGCAGGATTTCCAGAGCACGCGCCCGGTTGGGCAGGCGCCGGATGAAGCCGCGCTCTTCGAGCGCAGTGATCAGTCGATGGATGCCGGACTTGGAGGCAAGATCGAGGGCTTCCTTCATCTCATCGAAGGACGGGGGAATTCCCGTCTCTTTCATCCGTTCATGGATGAATAAAAGCAGTTCCTGTTGCTTGCGAGTCAGCATCTGTGGTCACCACCAGTTCGAAACAAATACGGAACGGACTATATCTGTTCCTTATGTGTTCTGCAAGCGTCCCGGCGAAAAAGACTTTATCTGTCAGGGTTTTGCTGGACATGTGAGGTCGCCAGATAATCGTTGATGAGGTCAGATGCGGTCTGCTCAAGACAGGGAAATCCGAGCGCATGCGCGCGGCTGGTCGCGAAGCGCTGCGGGAAGTCTTCGGCCTGATAGAGTGGTGGGAGCTGGCGCTTGACCCGTGACAGTGCGTGCTTTCCGGCCTCGGCTTTGAGTGCATCCAGAAGCTCGGCGACAGTCACCGAAATTCCGGGCATTGTAAGGGCGCGGCTACCGTCAATATCGGCGCTCGGGAGAGTGGCTGCATGGATCAGCTGGGCAACGGCCGTTTTCGGTGAAGCGAGCCAGTGGCGGACATTGTCGGAGGCCGGCAAAATCGCATCTTTATTATGAAGAGGTTCTCGTATGATATTGGAAAAGAACCCAGAATTTCCATGTGTTGCAGCGCCAGGCCGAATGGCGATTGTCGGCAGTCTCAGGCAGATTCCATCGAGGAATCCCATGCGCGAATAATCGGCAATCAGCGTTTCGCTCATCAGCTTCTGCGCCCCATAGGAACTGTCCGGGCATGGCGTGTGATGGTCTTCGATAACGGCTGGAAAGGGGCCGCCGAAGACACCGATTGAGGAGGCGTGAACAAGGCGAGGGCAGAGGCTTTCACCGGCAAGTCTCAGCCCCTCGGCCAGTGTACGGACCGTGTCGAAATTGATGTGATAGCCAATTGCAAAATCGCGATCGGCCTGGCCCATGGCTGTTGCGGCAACATGGAAAATGACGTCTGGCCGTGCTGTCAGGATGGTCTCGACAACGCGACTGTCCGCAGCGTCGCCGATAACCTCGGTGATATGCGTCTCATCGGTTTTCGTGTCGACCGGACGGATATCACTGAGAATCAGTTGCTCGATTTTCTGGCCATTGATTCGGTCCGTCGTGACCAGCTCACGGGTGAGTTCATGACCGATCATGCCGGCGGCGCCAATGACGGCAATGCGCATGGGCGTTTCTCCTTGTATGGCCGGGCGCGCTTGTTGCCGCGCCCGGCCTTTGCCGCGTTAGCTGCCAACGCGCGGATGGATTGGCAGCGCGCGTTGCGTCGCCTTAGCATACATCTGGTCGAGATAGGGGCGAACCTCGGTGGCCCCCTTGCTCATGGCAGGGCATATGTCGCGCTCGAACCGGGCCGCGGCTTCCGCGATTTCGCCGCGCAGATCATCTTCGCTGATGGCGGTGAGCTTTCGGTCGCGCATGACCACCTTGCCGCCAACGATCGAATGGGTCACCACGTCCGAATTGACCGAGAAGGCAATTTTCTTGATCGGGTCATGCAGCGGCATGAAGCCCCAGTCATTCCTGTCCATCAAGATGATGTCGGCAAGCTTGCCTTCCGCCAGCGTGCCGACGTCGTCCTGCATCAGGCTGGTGCGGGCAGCGGCGGTCGTCGCCATGTTATAGACGTCATGCGCCGAAATCCAGTCGTTGTAATCGAAGCTACCAATCTTGTGCAGACCGGCGGCTACCTTGAAGGCGACAAAGATATCAGCGGTATCGGCAGAGGCGACGCCATCGCAGCCGAGCGCGACATTGACGCCAGCCTTCATCATCTTGCGCACCGGAGACACGCCTGAGCCGAGCTTGAGATTGGCGAGCGGATTGTGGGTGGTCGAGCATCCGGCAGCGCCCATGGTGGCAATGTCGCTGTCGGTCAACCAGATGGCGTGGTTCATCGTCAGGCGATGGGTCATAAGCCCCATATCCTTGAGGAACTCGACCAGCGTGCGGCCATATTTCTCTTGCCCGGTCACGGCCTGCGTCTTGGTTTCCAGAACATGGCAGTGCACGGGCAGATTACGCGCCTCGGACAGGCTGGCGACCTCCTGCAGCAGACGCTCGGAGCAGCGCTGCGGCCCGCAGGGGCCGAGAATGATGCGCATATTGTCTTTGCCGTGCCAGTTCTTCGACAATTCCTCGAACAGTTCGATCTGCGCCTTCCAGTCCGGCGCAGGTGTTGCGTCGAGGCGGGCTTTCAGCTCTGCCGGCACAAGGTTGCCGATGAAGGGCAGGCTGTTGCAATAGCTCTCATCCCACATCGACGCCGTGATCCATCCGCGCAGGCCGACATCGCGAAAGGCCGTTGCCGTTGCATCGACGGCGTCCGGTGTGCCGGAAATGTTGATCACATCGTCCTGCAGCGTGGTGACGCCCGAGCGCAGCGAAATGATCGCCACCAGCATGGCGCGCAGATAATGGTCGCGCCAGGACATCTGGTTTGCATAGAGCGGCGGATAGACTTCCGAGAGCCAGATTTCGAGCGGCAGGTTGTCATAGCGGCCCATCTCGAAGCCTTCATTGGAATGCATATGGGCATCGATGAAGCCGGGCATGACCAGTTTGTCGCTGGCATCGATTGTCTCGAGATCGGCAAAGCCGGCGGCGCGTTCTGAAAGATCGGCACCGCGGGCGACAATCCGGTCACCATCGATCAGCACGTCGCCGCGCGTGAAGGGATGTTCGGGAAGCGACTGGTCGATAACGAGACCGTTCCTGATCAGGATTGCCATTTCATTCTCCATTGCGATGTCTTGATGTGCTGTGTGGCACAAAGCTTGCTTTTATCAAAAGCGGGGATGATTATTGGACCGTCGGGGCGCCTGTGGTGGGCCGCGCGCCGGCATTGTGAAACCCTTTGACGAAAAAGGGAGCATGTCTCATGGCAAATCTTGCCGGCGACCATGGTCTTGATCTGCGCCTGATGCGCATTCTGAATGTTCTCATGGACGAGTGCAGCGTTTCCAAAACCGCCACCATTCTCGGCCAGAGCCAGCCCTCCGTTTCGCTGGCGCTGAAGCGCCTTCGCGAAATTCTCGGCGATCCGCTGCTTGTCAGAAGCGGGGTTAGACTGATCCCGACGGAAAAGGGGCTTCGCATAAGGGGGCAGGTGGCGCGGATCCTTCAGGATATCGATGCGCTCGCCGATAGTGGCGAAAGCTTCGATCCGGCCCGTTACAACAAGCGTTTCCGCGTCTATGCCGCCAATTGTCTTGGCACTTTCTTCATGCCGCGCATTGCCGAACTGGTGCGCCGGGAAGCGCCGATGATGCCGCTTGATTTCTGCTCGATCCCCGAGGAGAGCGAGATTTTCTCCGAGCTGGAAAGCGGCAAGCTCGACCTCGTCATCGGCAACTGGCCGACCCCGCGCGACTATCTGCGTTTCGCCCCGTTGCTGGAAACCGACATCGTGCTGGTGATGCGCAATGATCACCCGCTGGCGGGGCGGCATCGCGTCAGCCTTGAGGACTATCTGACGCTCGATCATCTGTCGCCGACGCCGCATACCAGCCCAGCCATCAGCCCGATCGACGGACAGCTGGCGCAGCTGGATGTGAAGCGCAACATCGCCATGTCGGTTGCCGAATTCACGCTGGTGCCGCATATGCTGGAGCGCACCGACCTCGTCTTCACCAGTTCGCGCCCCTTTGCCGAACAGATGGCACTGTCCGGCCGGTTCACCATCGTGGCGGCGCCTGAAGAACTGGCGAAAATGAGTTTCTACACACTGTGGCATGAACGGTCGCATCTCTCGCCCGGCAATCAGTGGTTCCGAAAATTGCTGCGCCGGGTTGCCCAAGAGATAAGCGAATTCGATACCCTTCCTTCAAGTGAAACTTCGCGTGAACCCATTCGTCTGGACTAATAGACTGTATTAGCCCCAAGACACTTATGGTTTGTCAATTCCTGCCGTTTAATCGTTGCCGGAGAGCGCAGCCAGTGCCTGTCGCCTTGATCTCTCGATCAGCCGCTGTGTCTGGCTTGCCGCGTTCCATGCGCCGGGGTAACCCGATCAAAACAAACAAGGGGAATGATCCACCATGCTGAAGTCTCTCACGAGCATGCTTCTGGCCGGCACGATCGGCCTTTCGGCCGTCAGCGCCTTTGCGGCAGAAGACTATTCCGGTCACACGCTGGTTGTCGGCGTATGGGGCGGCGATATCGAACGTCTGCTGCGCGAAAATGCCGCCGATCCGATTGAAAAGGAAACCGGCGCCAAGGTTGAATTCGTGCTTGGCGGCACGGGCGACCGCATGGCCCGCATCTACGCCGAGAAGGACAATCCGACCATGGATATTGCCTTCCTTAACATGTACGAGGCACCGCAGGCTCTGGCCGATGGTATCGTCAATGCGCCCGATCCGGACAGTGACATGTACAAGAACATCTGGGACGGCATGAATAATGGCTGCTACGCCATGTCTCTGGTTGGTCTCGGCATTGCCTATAACAAGACACTGGTCGACCATCCGCCGGAATGGAAGGACATGTGGGACCCGCAATATAACGGCAAGATCGCCGTTTCGCAGTATCCGGGTTCGGAAGGTGATGGCCTGATCGGCGTTGCCGCCCGCCTTGCCGGTACTGACGAGCATGATCCCGATGCCGCTTTCGCCAAGCTTGAAGAGCTGAAGCCGATCGCCATGACCTACACCAATCTGGACGAGGTCTTTGCGATGATGGATGCCGGCGAAGTTGTCATGGCGCCGATGATCTCGGGCTATGTGCTCTCCGCGCTGAAGGAACATCCCGATATCGGTTTCTCCTTCCCGACCGATCCGGGTCCGGTTCTGGTGCGCGACATGCTCTGCACCGTCAAGAATTCCCCCGAGCCGGAACTGGCCAAGATGTTTGCCGAAAAGGCGCTCGGCGTGAAGAACCAGACAGACTACGCCGAACAGATCTATTTCGGCCCGACCAACAAGAATGTGAAGCTGCCTGAAACGGTTTCTGCCGATGTGATCGACACGCCGGAAGAGGTCGACAGCCTGGTTCAGCTCGACTGGCCTTATGTCATCAGCCAGCGCAGCGACTGGACCCAGCGCTGGAACAAGGACCTTCTCGGCCAGTAATTCCGGCCTGAAAAGTTCCTGAACGGCCCGCCGCGCAGATCCCCCGTGCGGCGGGCGCTCATGCCCAATCTGCTTTTAGATTTTTCGATTGTGATGCCGATGAACAGACGCGCCACGCTTCTTCTGGCTCCGGCCCTCATTCTTTCAGGGGGCGTTTTCCTGCTGCCTTTCCTCTGGCTGGTCGTAACCTCCTTCAAGGTCCGTGGCGAGGGATCGCTGCTGATGGCTGACGGCTTCAGCCTCGCCAATTATGCGCGCCTCATCTCCGACAGCTATTTCGCCGCAGTGTTCTTCCGCACGCTCTGGCTGAGCGCGCTTGCGACCATTCTGTGCCTCATCATCGCATTGCCTGTCGCCCGTCAGATCGCCGTCAGCGCCGGCCGGGCGAAAGGCCTGCTTCTGGCGCTGATCCTCGTGCCGCTCGTCTCCGGCGCGCTGCTGCCATCGCTTGGCATGCTGCATCTTCTCGGTCCGCTTGGTGTGATCAATTCGATCCTGAAGGAAATGGGCCTGATCAGATCGAGCATAAAGTTTCTCGGCACGGTACCCGGCGTCGTCATCGGCCTTGTTCAGGCCTTTCTGCCGCTGATGCTGCTGCCGCTGGTCAATGCGCTGTCGCACCTGCCGAAGGATGTCGAGGCGGCAGCGGCCACGCTTGGCGCGCCGATGCCTGTCATCTGGCGCCGGGTGATCCTGCCGCTGATTGCGCCCGGCGTTGTCGCCGGTTCGGTGCTGGTCTTCTGCGCATCGCTCACCTCCTTTGTCACGCCGCAGATCCTCGGACAGGGCAAGATCGCCACCTTCGGCACCATGGCCTATCAGCAGGCCTCGCTGGTGCTCGACTGGCCGTTTGCCTCGGCGATTGCCGTTGTCATGCTTGCGCTTCTGGCGATCGGTCTCGGCATTGGCTCGGCGCTGACGAAGCTTTTCGCCCGCGAACCTGACCCGGTTTCCGCTGAAACGGGGATAACGGCATGAAAACCTATGGCTTTGCCGTCTCGGCCCGCTTCCTTTGGACCATCCTTGCCTTTATCTTTCTTCTTGCACCGATTGCCGTGCTGATCTTTGCCTCCTTCGATGACGCCAGTTTCTTCCGTTTTCCGCCGAAGGATTATTCGCTGCGCTGGTATCAGGCAGCCATTGAGAGCCGTGAATATAAAAGCGCGCTCACCGTCAGCCTGATCGTCGCCGTGCTGGCGGGTTTCGTTTCGGTCATCTTCGGTGGCCTTGCGGCCTTCGCGCTGGTGCGCTTCAAACCGGCAGGTGGCCGGGTCATCGAGGCGATCTTAATGACGCCGCTGGTGCTGCCGCTGATCGTCTGGGCGATCGCGCTTTTGCAGATCTATTCGAAGCTTGGCATGTCCGGCACGCTTCCGGCGCTGGTGCTCGCGCATGCGGTCATCACCATGCCTTTTACCGTGCGCATCATGGTCTCGACCTTTGCCGATCTCGATCCGCTGCTGGAGCAGGCCGCCGCCACGCTTGGCGCTTCTCCGATGCGGGTGATCGGCCGTATCACTCTGCCGCTCGCCATGCCGGGCCTTGTGTCGTCTGCCGCATTCTCACTGCTGATCTCCTTCAACGATGTCATCGTTTCCTCGCTGATTGCCGGCGCGCGCTGGATCACCTTTCCGGTGCGCCTCTACGCCCAGCTCAGAAGCCAGGGCATTGATCCGATTACGCTGGCAATCGGCTCGGCCATTGTTGCCTTCATTCTCTTTGCCGCGCTGATCGGCGAGTTCCTGTTCAAATGGTCGCGTAGACTGTAAAGAAAGTCATGTAAATGTCTGAAGAATATAAATATATGAAAACCATGCCGCATTTCGTGCGTGACGGTATTCCGCTTTTGACGGGCTTCAAGCGTGACAGGATCGCCCCTTATGTCGTGCTGGCCGTTGCTGATCCGCTGGTGGTCGGCGATGGCGCTGCTGAAGACTCTCTCGCCTCTGCCCTCGACAATGCTGAGCTTGCCGCGAAAACCGGGCTGTTCACTTCGATCACGGGAACCTATGAGGGCACGCCGGTCACCGTTGTTTCCGGCGGTTCCGGTTCGCCGGAAGCGGAACTGGCACTGATGGACCTGTTCAACTTTACCGACTGCAGCACGGTTATCCGCATTGGCGGCTGTGGCGCCTGGAGCCCGAAGGTCGGCGTTGGCGATGTCGTGATCTCCTCCGGCGCGGTGCGCGATGAGGGGATGACCAAGGCCCATGTGCGGGTGGAATATCCGGCGGTCGCTGACTGGCAGGTGGTTGCCGCGATGAAGGCTGCGGCCGATGAGGTTGGTCATCCCTATCATATCGGCATCACCCGCTCGGGCGACAGTGAATATTGCGGCTGGGGCAAGCCGGGGCCGGGCGGCTATCTTCAGGATGATCACAAAGGCATTATCGATTATTGGAGCCGGGCCGGAATCCTGAACACGGACCGTGAAAGTGCGGCGATCCTGACGCTATGCAGCCTTTACGGCCGTCGCGGCGGTGCAGTCTGCTCGGTTGGCGACAATGTCGTGACCGGCGAGCTGCACAAATCCGGTTCCGGCCAGACAGCGGCGATTTCCGTGGGCCTGAAGGCGCTTGCCCGCCTGCACCGGGAGGATGCGAATGGCTGAAAAACACGCGCCGGATCATCTGGTGATCTCCAAGGTGATGAAAAACTATGGCGGACCGGAACCGGCGCTGAAGAGCGTTTCGCTTTCCGTCCGCAAGGGTGAGTTTCTTGCGCTTCTCGGCCCGTCGGGTTGCGGCAAGACCACGCTTTTGAAGATCATTGCCGGACTTGAAAAAGCGACCCAGGGCACGATGGCGCTGGCTGGCGCGGGGTTGGATGCGATCCCGACCTTCAAGCGCGATATCGGCATCGTGTTTCAGTCCTATGCACTGTTTCCGCATATGAGCGTTGATGCGAATATCCGTTTTGGCCTCGATATGCGGGGTATCAAGGGGCAAGAGGCCGATGACCGGGTCGCCGAGGCGCTCGATCTGGTCAAGCTGCACGGACTTTCGGCGCGCATGCCCAACGCGCTTTCCGGTGGTCAGCAGCAGCGCGTCGCGCTTGCCCGTGCATTGGTGATCCGGCCAAAACTTCTGCTTCTCGATGAGCCGCTGTCCAATCTCGATGCGGTGCTGCGCAAGAGCGTGCGCGTCGATATCCGCGAGCTTCACGAGCGCATCGGGCTCACCACGGTCATGGTCACGCATGATCAGGAGGAGGCGATGAGCATGGCCGACCGGGTTGCTGTGATGGCGAACGGTTATGTGTTGCAACATGACAGCCCGCAGACGATTTACGAGCAGCCCGCTTCCGCCTTTGTCGCCACCTTTGTCGGTAATCCGCCGGCGATCCTTCTGCCGGTGGAAAAGGCGCAGGACGGCGGTTTGACGCTTGGAGGGGCAGCCTTCACCCCATCAGCCGCGCTTCGGCACGCCGTTGATGCGGCACCCGGCCGGTCTCTGCTGCTCGGCCTTCGTTCCGACCGTCTGTCCTTTGCCGATGCGGCCGATGACGGAACGGTTTCGGGCGAGGTTCATTCCAGCGAATATATCGGCGGGGCATGGCTCGTGCATGTCGCTCTCGGCGAACATCGCCTCGCGGTGCCATCGCGCGAAAAGCCGCCGCAGTTCGGCGCGCCTGCGCATATTCGCATCGCCGATGCCACACCTCTGCTTTTCGATGCAAAGACCGGACAGAAGCTGGAGGCCGCATGACCAAGGGTGCAGTCTATTGCCTCGGGCCGCTGGTGCTCGACCGTATACTGACGGTCGATGATCTGCCTGGCCATGACGAGAAAGCCTTCATCAAGGAAAAGGACGAACGCGCTGGCGGGCCGCCGCTCAACTGCGCCTTTGCCCTGTCGCGCTTCGGCGAAGATGCCCGCCTCGTTTCCACCATCGGTGATGATGGCGACGGCACCAAGCTGATGCAGTGGCTGGCGGAGAATGACCTTTCGACCGAGGCTGTCGAAGTCGAGGCCGATGCGTCCACTGCCTCGGCGATGATCATCGTTGATCATACCGGCGAAAAGGCGATCCTGATCGACCCGATGCGGATCGAAGCGCTTGAGGCAATCGGAACCAAAGTGGAGCTTCAGCCGGGCGATACCGTCATTGCCAATCTTTTCCACCCCGAAGCTGTTGCGGCGATTTTCGCACGGGCCGAAGCACTTGGCCTGTCGCGGATGATCGATCTCGAGCTGCCGGAAATCGAGCGCTGGGGCTGGGATGCTCTGGAGCGCGTGCTGCCCCGGACCGATATCGCCGTTACCAACAGGCAGATGCTGGAAGCCTGGATGAAGCGCAATTCAGTGAGGGCAGATCTTCAAGACGCCGCCATTACGCTTGCGAAAACACTCGTTGAAAAAGGCGCGGGCCGGGCCATCGTGACGCTTGGGGCCGAAGGGCTGATCGCGTTCGCCGATGGCGCGGTGCAGACGGTCACTGCGCTGAAGGTAACGCCGAAGAACACCACTGGCGCCGGCGATGTCTTTCTCGCCGGCCTTGCAACCGCGCTGCGCCGCGGAAGCGCTTTCGAGAGGGCCCTGCGACAGGCGACGGCCTGTTCCGCCCATTTTCTCGAAACCGGAAAATGTGAATATGACAAGGCAGCCGAGCGGCTGCGCGACAGGGAGAATGCAGTATCATGAGTGCGGATATGGCCCAGAAAATCGAAGCGGTACTGGCCGCCGCCTGCGTTGGCGATGCGCTGGGTGCTGCGACGGAATGCATGTATCCGGCGCTGATCAATGAGGTCTTTGGCGGTCCGGTCGTGACCTATCGCCAACCGCCGGAACATGCGCCCTTCGCCAAGGGCCTGGCGCCGGGACGGCTGACCGATGATGCAACACAGATGCTGGCCATGGCCCGGCGACTGATCGCGCTTGACCGGCCGGCCGGTCCCGACGATGCGATTGCCGGCTTCATCGACTGGTCGAATGATGAGGAAATGTTCCAGCGTTTCGCTGGTCCGACGACCCGCATCGCGGTGGAAGCCATGCGTGCGGGTGCAAGGGCTGAAGATGTTGCTACACCCGCCGCCTATTCCTGCATGTTCGGCACCTCCAATGGCGGCGCCATGCGCGCGCCAACCGCTGGCAGTGCGGCTGCGGGCAATCTGGAGGCGGCGGTGCGGCTGGCCTGCCTGCTTTCCGCCCCCACCCACAATACCCAGATCGCTTTTTCGGGTGCTTCGGCCGTTGCCGGTGCGATCGCCGTCGGGCTTGCTGAAGATCGCAGCATGTCGCTGGAGGATGCAGCGCTTGAAGGGGCCCGGCTTGGCGAGGCGGAAGCTGTGAAAACCGGCCGCATCGTCGGCGGAACCGGTGTGATCCGCCGCATTGAACTCGCCTTCGAAATCGCCGAACGTTATGCGGGAGACATGGAGGCGGCGCGCACCGAACTGACCGAAGTGGTTGGCAATGGTGTCGCAATGGCCGAGGCCGTGCCGCATGCCTTCGGTCTGGTCAAGGCTGCCAACGGTTCGGCCTGGGACGCGATCGTTGCCGCCGTCAATGGCGGCAATGACAGTGACACGATTGCGATGATCGCCGGTTCGGTTGCTGCAGCGTGGAATGGGGCAGCGGACATTCCGGACGGACTGATTGCCGAAGCTGTCGCCATCAACGGGCTTGATCTTGCCGCCGTTGCCGCAGGGCTTAGCGCCTATAATGCACGCTTTGCCAAGGGAGCCTGAAATGAAACGCTACTGGATGGAGCTTTCAAGCCCCGAACATGCGGTGCTGCCGGACAATACGCTGGCAATTTTGCCGGTCGCCGCCGTCGAACAGCATGGGCCGCATCTGCCGGTCGGAACCGATTGCCTGATCAATAATGGCATCATTGCCGCCATGCTGGAAAAGCTCGGGGATGACGTGCCCGCCGTGGTGCTGCCGCTGCAGCCGGTCGGGGCCTCGCAGGAACATCTCGATTATGCCGGTTCGCTGGCGCATCCGGCACCCGATCTGATGCAATCCTGGACGCGAATCCTGGACTGTGCGGTACGCTCCACCGGTCTGAAACGCCTGCTGATCTTCAACAGCCATGGCGGCCAGTCCGGCCTGCTGTCGGTCGTGGCGCTGGATCAGCGGGTCCGTCACAATATCCTCGCCGCCTATGCGACATGGTTCGACAGCGGCTATCCGGAAGGCCTGTTCACCGATCACGAGATCAGTACCGGCTTCCATGGCGGCGATATCGAGACATCGATGATGCTGGCGCTGCATCCCGAGCTCGTGGCGATGGACAGGGCGGAGGATTTCCGTTCAGCTGTCGATGAGATCGAGGGCAAGACGGCGCAGCTATCCGCCAATCCCGGTGGCGGCCGCGTCGGCGGGCTTGGCTGGAAGGCACAGGATCTGCACCCCGATGGCGTCACCGGCGATGCAAGCCGGGCAACAGCTGAAAAGGGCAGGGTACTTCTCGACCACGCGGCCACAGCTCTAGCCGCGCTGGTGAAGGATCTCACCATCGTTGAAATGCCTGATGGCAACTGGCCGCCAGCGCAATATCGCGCCTGACAATCGCAAGACTTGCATTTCAAGCGCGCGGGGTGGATAAGCCGGGTTCATCCCCTCAAATGCGACGATATGAAGAACAGGACGACATGGCAGGCACGAATAGCGAGCTTGAACTGATCACCGAGGGACCGGTGGTCATTCTGGTCAATCCGCAGCTCGGCGAGAATATCGGCATGGTGGCCCGCGCCATGGCCAATTTCGGTCTTTGGGAATTGCGTCTGGTTGAACCGCGCGACGGCTGGCCATCCGATACGGCCCGCGCTGCCGCGTCCAAGGCCGATCATGTCATCGACAATACCAAGGTCTATGACCGGCTTGAAGACGCGATTGCCGATCTCAATTTCGTCTATGCGACAACGGCGAGGTCGCGCGATGGTTTCAAGCCGGTGCGCGCGCCGACGGTTGCAACGCAGACATTGCGCCAACGCTTTGCCAAGGGCGAGCGCACTGGCATCCTGTTCGGCCGTGAGCGCTGGGGCCTTTCCAATGAGGAAGTGGCGCTGGCTGACGAGATCGTCACCTTTCCGGTCAATCCCGCCTTTGCCTCTCTCAATATTGCCCAGGCCGTGCTGCTGATGTCCTATGAATGGATGAAATCCGGCATGGAAGACGAGAGCGCCACCGCCTTTGCGCCGCTTGAACAGACGCCTGCCACCAAGCACGATCTGTTCGGCCTGTTCGGCCATCTGGAAGAGGCACTGGATGCACGTGGCTATTTCCGTCCCGAAGACAAGAAGCCGAAGATGATCGACAATCTGCGCGCGGTGTTTACCCGTCGCGAGATGTCGCTGCAGGAGGTCAACCTTATCCGCGGCGTGATTTCCTCACTCGACAGGTTTACCCGCAAATCACCGCGCGGCAATCCGCCATCGGAGGACTGAGATGAGCGCAGAGCGTGTCGCACGGCCGGTTCTGATCTTCGATTCAGGCATTGGCGGTCTTACCGTTCTGCGCGAAGCGCGCGTGCAGATGCCGGAACGGCGCTTCGTCTATGTCGCCGACAATGCCGGGTTTCCCTATGGCGACTGGGAAGAGGCTCCGCTGCTCGATCATATCGTCACCTTGTTCAAGCGCCTCCTGGATGAGATCCGTCCGGAAGCGGTGGTGATCGCCTGCAACACCGCCTTCACGCTCGCCGGTGAGGCATTGCGCGCGCGTTTTCCTGATACGCCTTTCATCGGCACTGTTCCGGCGATCAAGCCTGCTGCCGAGCGCACGCGGTCCGGACTGATCACGGTGCTGGCGACGCCGGGAACCGTCTCGCGCGAATATACCCGCGCGCTGATTGATCGCTATGCCGCAGGCTGTATGGTTACGCTGATCGGCTCCAAGCCGCTTGCCGCCATGGCGGAGGCGCATATTCGCGGTGAGCTGGTCGATGAGAACGCGCTAAAGGCCGAGGTGCTGCCCTGCTTTCAGAGCAATGAAACGGGCCGCACCGATATCATCGTGCTGGCCTGCACCCATTACCCTTTTCTCGCCAATGAATTCCGACGGTTGGCGCCGTGGCCGGTCGACTGGATCGATCCGGCCGAGGCCATCGCCCGCCAGGCGCGACGGGTGCTTGCGGCCGCTGACTGGCCCTCCGAACCGTCCCACAATCATGACGTCACGCTTTTCACCAATCCTGCCATCAGCCCGCAAACGCGACGGCTGTTGCATGGTTTCGGCCTTGATCTCAACGTGCCGTGATCAGGCCGACGGCAGACCCGGAATTTCAATTCCGAAGGTCTGCGCCAGAAGCACGAAATTCAGCGACAGAACCGCGACTGCCCCGAGGATTGCCAGCGCATCGATCAGCTTGCTGTTGGCGTAAGTGCCCATCAGGTCGCGACGGCGGGTGAAGATCACCAGCGCGATCATCGGAACTGGCAGCGAGATCGACAGGATGATCTGACTGACCACCAGCGCCTGCGTTGCATTGACACCGAGCGCGACGACAATGAAGGCAGGTGCCATGGTGATGAGGCGGCGCAGCCAGATCGGGATGCGGAAGCCGACGAAGCCCTGCATGATCATCTGCCCGGCCATGGTGCCGACCACCGAAGACGAGATGCCGGACGCGATAAGCGACACGAGGAATGCAGCCGCAGCAAAGCCACCGAGCAGCGGAGTCAGCATGTGATAGGCGGTCTCGATTTCGGCAACGTCGGAATGGCCCTGATGGAAGGCACTTGCCGCCATCATCACCATAGCCATGTTAACCACACCTGCGAGCGCCAGGGCGATCACAACTTCGCGGTTGGAAAAGCGCAGCAGGCGGCGCCGGTTATGCTCGTTGTCGATGTGAAAGCGATGTTGGGTCAGGCCGGAATGAAGATAGACGGCATGCGGCATAACGGTGGCACCGATGATGCCGACCGCGATTGCAAGCGCCGTCGCATCCGGGATTTCGGGTGACACCATATGGGTCGCAGCCTCGCCCCAGGCAATCGGCGCAATGAAGAGCTCGACCACGTAGCAAAGGCTGATCACCGCGATCAGTGCGCCGATGATCAGTTCCATCGGCCGGTAACCGCGGCCTTCGAAAATCAAAATGCCATAGGTGACAATGGCGGTGACGCCCATGCCTGCCATCAGCGGCATGTTAAACAGCAGGGCAAGACCGATGGCGCCGCCGAGAAATTCGGCAAGATCGGTCGCCATGGCAGCAATTTCGCTGACGATCCACATAAGGATCACCACCGGTTTGGAAAACTCATCGCGGCACATTTCCGCAAGGTTCTTGCCGGTGACAATACCGAGCTTGGCCGACAGGGCCTGAAACAGCATGGCGATCAGATTGGCGACGAGCACGACCCAGAGCAGCGTGTAACCATAACCGGCGCCAGCCTGAATATTGGTCGCGTAATTGCCGGGATCGACATAGGCGATCGAAGCGATCACCGCCGGTCCGGCAAAGAGAAGCGCCGAGCGCGGACGCACCCGGCCTGCGGCCATTACCGCGTTGATCTTGGCTGTATTTCGTTCTGTGAGGGAAGGGCGTCTATTGCTCAAATCAGTCATCTTTTCCGCCGGGAGGGTGCGAAACTAACATTCGTTTGAGATTGAATATAGCCTTGGCTACATTTTTGTCAACGAGGCTCATTCCACGGAATTTCGGCAATTTTCGCGACCAAATTGTCAAGCCTGCGATCAATGTGTTATGTCGCGTTCTAAAGTGTAGCCGGTGCTATCAATTTCCTCCGGCCATGTTTTGTTTTCGGGAGAGAGCGATGGAAGACAACAGCGAATCGGCTGAAAACTGTGCAGCAGAAGCGGACCGCTTTTCGCAGGCCCGCAACCAGCGCTCGCTGGCGCTTCTGGAAGATTACACAGAGTTGATTGCCGATTTGATCGCCGAGCATGGCGAGGCGAGGATTACCGACATTGCCCGGCATATGGGGGTCGCCCACCCGACCGCGACCAAGGCGATCGGGCGGCTGAAGCGTGAGGGGCTCGCCACCTCACGGCCTTATCGCGGCGTGTTCCTGACGGCGGAGGGGGAGGCCATGGCGGTCAAGGCGCGGGAGCGCCACCGGATCGTGCTGGAGCTCCTGCTGGCGATCGGCGTTCCCGCCGATGCCGCTGAGCTCGATGCCGAGGGTATCGAGCATCACGTCTCGGAAGAAACGCTGTCTGCCTTTGCCCGTTTTATCGCGCGGACATCTTGATCTAACGCCAGAAGGGTTTGTCGGCCTCGGCCCGGGCGTCGCGCCGGCTGACACCGATATCCTTGAGCAGATAATCTTCCAGATCGCTAAGCTGGCGTCGTTGCCGGCGCCGCCTGCGGGCCTTGCGATACAGGTTCCATGCGCGGCCGATCCATCGGCCCGGCCTGCTGACATCCTTGTCCTGCGTGGAAATCACATCTTCACCGATCGTCGTCATCGTCTGCCTCCATGGCTGGTTTCGCCAATCGCAATAGCGGCTTGATGGACGATGATGTTTCGACCGGCATCGAAGCTTTGTCTGCTGACGCCGCTGGCTGCCGGTGATAATCTCCGCTGATGATCAATCAGATTTCCGGCAATTCGCTCGCTTCTGTCGCTGCCTTGATCGGCGACGTCGCCAGAGCCAATATTCTGTCTGCGCTGATGGGCGGCAAGGCGCTGACGGCTGGTGAACTTGCGTCACTCGCTGATGTGACACCGCAGACGGCCAGCAGCCATCTGGCAAAGCTGGTCGATGGCCATCTGGTCAGCGTTGAAAAGCAGGGGCGTCACCGTTATTTCCGGCTGGCCTCCGCTGACGTCGCCGAGCTGATCGAGACATTGTCCGCGGTTGCAGCAACCGGGCCTCAGCGACATCGCCCGACCGGCCCGAAAGATCTTGCGATGCGCAAGGCGCGGACCTGTTACGATCACATGGCTGGCAGCATTGCCGTCGCCCTTGCCGACCGGCTGATCGATAGCGGTGATCTGGTGATTGCCGACGGGGCAGGCATGGTGACCGATCAGGGGCGTGCGACCTTCCACTGCTTCGGCATTGATGTTGATGACGCCCGGCAGTCGCGCCGCGCGCTGTGCCGCACCTGTCTCGACTGGAGCGAGCGGCGGTATCACCTCGGCGGTTGGCTTGGCGCGTCGATCCTGACGAAAAGTCTCGAACTGGGCTGGATGCGCCGTCAAGAAAGCGGCCGCACACTGGTGCTGACCCGCAAGGGGCAGGCGGGCTTCGGCAAGGCCTTCGATCTCAGCGGCAAAGTGCTTGACCTCGATGCCGGATGAGCGATAACCCAATCGGAAAATGCGCTGGGGAAAACCTGCCGGACCGCGTCTGGCCGGGCCATTAAACTGGTAAAAAGAACCAACCCGCACGAATGAAGGTATAGGTAAATTGCAGATCAATATCGATATGGGAACGACGTCCACCGGCGAAGTGGCCGAACTCGATATCGAGGAACTGCTGGCGACGCGTCTTCTGGTTCAGGGCAATTCCGGTTCCGGGAAATCGCATCTCTTGCGTCGCCTGCTGGAACAGTCAGCCAAATGGGTGCAGCAGGTCGTGATCGACCCGGAAGGCGATTTCGTGACGCTCGCCGACAAGTTCGGTCATGTTGTTGTTGACGCCGATCGCAGCGAAGGCGAGCTGATCGGTATTGCCAACCGCATCCGTCAACACCGCGTCTCCTGCGTGTTGACGCTGGAGGGGTTGGAAATCGACGACCAGATGCGGGCGGCTTCCACCTTTCTCAATGCGCTGTTCGATGCCGATCGTGAACACTGGTATCCAATCCTCGTCGTCGTCGACGAAGCGCAGATGTTTGCGCCCGCCGCTGGTGGCGAGGTTGCCGAAGACGCCCGGCGAGCATCTCTTGGCGCGATGACCAATCTCATGTGTCGCGGCCGCAAGCGCGGCCTGGCGGGCGTTATCGCAACCCAGCGTCTTGCCAAACTGGCCAAGAATGTCGCGGCCGAGGCCTCCAACTTCCTTATGGGGCGTACTTTCCTTGATATCGACATGGCGCGCGCGGCTGACTTGCTCGGCATGGATCGGCGCCAGGCAGAGCAGTTTCGCGATCTGAAGCGCGGCAATTTTGTCGCTCTCGGCCCGGCCATGTCGCGCCGGCCGCTGAAGGTGGTGATCGGGACAGTCGAAACATCGGCCCGCTCGTCCAGCCCGAAGTTGATGCCGCTGCCCGACAAGCCGGAAGATATCGAAGACCTGATCATGACGCCGGATCCGGATGACCTGACCCGGCCTGCCATGCCACGCAGCCGCCCGGTCCACACCGTGCGGCCGATGCCTGATCTGATGGAAGAACTCGCCCGTGCGGGTGAAAATGGGGGGCATAGCGAGGAAGTGGAGCACCGCCGAAGCCGCGCCCCGGCCATGAGTGCCGAGGAGAAGGAGGCCTGGATCGCTGCGACCATGGCTGAAATTGCCTCTGATCCACAATCAGCTTTCCGTTCTGATTCAGTACTCTATCAGGATTTCTTGATGCGTGGTCGCATGAAGCGGATCGCCGGCGCACCGCTTTCCATGTCTGAATTCCGGCTGAAGCTCGCCATTGGCCGCTCAGGTGTTGATGATGCGATGGCCGAAAGCGAGGCCTGGCAGATGGCGCTTGGTCTTGCCAGCCGCGTCACGGATGATCTTGCCGGCGTCTTTCTCATGCTGGCCAAGACTGCACTTGGCGGCGAGCCATGTCCCTCCGACGCACGGATTGCCCAGGCCTATGGCACGCATTCCACGCGGCGCGCGCGCCGGTTCCTCGATTATTTCGAGGAACAGGGACTGATCGTGCTGCACAGCGATTTTTCGGGCAAACGGATCGTCGCCTTCCCGGATTTCGATGCGCAGACAGCGCCGGGCGATGCCGATGCACCGCTTGCCATAGCCGAAGGCCGCGACGCGGCAGAATAGGTCGCAGCGGCGCGCAGGAGGCATCTTCGCGCTTTCGGCGAGAATGCGACCGTCGGCCTTTCGCCAGACCGATATTCTAGTGGTGCGTTGCCTGCTGTTTCAGGGTTGCCAGAACGAAGAGCCTGAGCGCTGAAGAGAGGTTCATCTCGGCCGGTCGATCATCGTCCACCTCGCGCAGAAGTGCGGCGAGGGCAATATCACGCTTGGCGGCGATGATTTTCAGTTCGTCAAAAAAGGCGTCTTCGAGGGAAAAGCTGGTCTTGTGGCCGTGCAGGCTCACAGAGTGCTTGCGAATCAATCCGTTTCATCTCCAGGATTGCGCTCGATCCGCCCCTGATCGAGTTTCTTTTCAAACATTGAGCGCTCGGCTTCTTCCAGCGAACGCTCGGACTTGCTTCGCCCGTGGAGCCGCCTGTTCTCCTCAGCCTTGCGGCTGTCATCCTCACGCTGGCGGCGCTTTTTGAACTGGCGAAGATTGACGATATCAGCACTCATGCAACACTCCTGTTCCGGCCTTAAGGCCGGGCTTCAAGGATCAGTGTTTCTTGCGAAATGCATCCAGCGACACGACAGACGAACCGTCATCATCGCTCGTCGGCGGCGGCTGATCATCATTGTCGTCATCGCTGACGGGCTGGCCTTCGGGATCATCGACATCAAGGGCTGCAACGTCGAATTCCAGTTCGAAATTGACGGAAGGATCGTAGAAACCGACGATGGCGTTGAAGGGGATCACCAGCCTTTCCGGCTTGTCGGAAAAGGACAGGCCGATCTCGAACTGGCTCTCGGTTACCTTGAGATCCCAGAACTGGTGCTGGATGACGATGGTCATCTGCTGGCTGTATTTTTCCTTCAGGAATTGCGAGATCCGCACACCGGGTGCGCCGGTCAGGAAGGTGATGAAGAAGTGATGTTCACCGGGAAGTCTTCCCGCTGCTGCAACTTCTGACAGGACCTTGCGGATGACACCGCGCAAGGCATCCTGCGCCAGAATATCGTAGCGAATGTGGTCCTGAGCCATACTGTCCTTCCCGCTTTCAAAACTCGGTTCTAGCTAAAGCCTATATCGACAATAAGCCAGTGCGTCAAAACCCTTTGGCGGATGATTATCGGCAATTATGTGTATGGAATATGTTCAAATTTCGGTGGAGGCTTCTGTTGCCAGGTGCCTCCGGACCCCGCCTTACAGTGCTACCCGCAAGGACTTAAATTGGGTTTCTGGAACCGCCATTAGGCAGCTACAGCGTAACCCTGAGCATTGTTGTCATTTGCAACTACTCTAGTGACCCGATAACGGTGGTATCATGCCGGGCAAAAGGTCAATCTTTACACTCTTGTCGATCCTATTTCGCCCCCATCATAACAAGGCCCTACCGCCTGGTTATGGTGGAGGCGCCGGGTACCGCCCCCGGGTCCAATAAGCTTATTACATTGCCGTTTATCACCATAGCCGGTCAAGCCGGCAGGTTTCATATAAGGCTTTCAGAACCTTTCGCAAAGGGGGGCAGGACGATTTTCCCATTTGCCTGTGGATCAGCTACGGGTCATTTCCTGTGAAGTGTCTGAATGAAACCATCGCGAGGCGCGGCGCTTTGCCTTATGTCAGAGAAGAACAAATCGAGGGCAGGGCGAGACCATGCAGCAATATCTGGACCTTCTTCAACATGTGCTGGACAAGGGCAGCGACCGCGGTGACAGAACCGGAACGGGAACACGCTCGGTTTTCGGCTACCAGATGCGCTTTGACCTGGCTGTCGGATTTCCGGTTCTCACCACCAAGAAGCTGCATCTGCGCTCGATCATTCACGAATTGCTGTGGTTCCTCAAAGGCGATACCAATATTGCCTATCTGAAGGAAAACGGTGTTTCGATCTGGGATGAGTGGGCCGATGAAAATGGCGATCTCGGTCCCGTCTATGGCGCGCAATGGCGCTCCTGGCCAGCGCCTGATGGACGCCGGATCGACCAGATCGCCAATCTCGTCGAGCAGATCCGCACCAATCCGGCCAGCAGGCGGCATATCGTCTCAGCCTGGAATCCGGCCGAGGTTGACGACATGGCGCTGCCGCCCTGCCACTGCCTGTTCCAGTTCTATGTGGCGGATGGCAGATTGTCCTGCCAGCTCTATCAGCGTTCCGCCGATATCTTCCTCGGCGTTCCGTTCAATATCGCTTCCTATGCGCTTTTGACGATGATGATAGCCCAGGTGTGCGGGCTGAAGCCCGGCGATTTCGTGCACACACTTGGTGATGCACATCTCTACAGCAATCACTTCGAACAGGCTAAACTGCAGCTCACCCGCAAACCGGGAGCGCTGCCGACCATGCGGATCAACCCGGATGTGGATGATCTCTTCGCATTCACCTTTGATGATTTCATGCTCGAAAACTATGTCGCCGCCCCGTCGATCAAGGCGCCTATCGCGGTGTGAGATCCTCTTTCAAGGAAACGGAAATGGCCAAAATTGACATTGTCTGTTTTGCAGCAATTGCCCGTAACGGCATGATTGGAAAAGATAATCAGATGCCATGGCACCTGAGTTCCGATTTTGCCCGGTTCAAGCGACTGACCATGGGCAAGCCGCAGATCATGGGGCGCAAGACGTTTGAATCGATCGGGCGCCCGCTTCCTGGCCGCACCAATATCATCGTCACCCGCAATCTTGAATTCGGCTTTCCCGGCTGTCTGACCGCGACAACGCTTGAAGATGCCATCGCGCTTGCCCGGGCCGATGCCGAAGCGAAAGATATTGGCGAGATCTGTATTCAGGGCGGCGGCGAAATTTATCGACAGGCGATCCCGCTTGCCGACAAGCTCTATATTACTCACGTCGAAACGCTGGTTGAAGGCGATACCTGTTTTCCGCCGATTGATCCGGCGATATGGCTTCCACTTGAAGAAGAGAGATTGCCGGCCGGGCCAAAGGACGACTTTGCCACTCGCTTTGTCGTCTATGGACGCCGTCTTTGAGCGGATTTCCCGGAAAATTCTGACGCTTTTGTAACGCTCGCGTTGAAAGGCCTCACGCGCATACCTATAACGGTGCAGACGCGATTATGCGTCAAATGGGTCGCTGTCATGCAGGCGCGATCCGAGAGGGTTCTTTTTTTAGAGGTGTGAATGCCCTGGAGCAATCAGAATGGCGGCGGTCCCTGGGGAGGTGGCGGCGGCGACAATCCCGGTCCCTGGGGACAGGGACCAAATCGTCCCCGTGGCAATGGCGGCGGCAACGGCAATGGTGGACCTCCGGACATCGAGGACTTCTTCAAGCGCGGTCAGGACCAGTTCAAGGGCATGTTCCCTGGCGGGTTCGGTATCGGCATTGTCGCGGTCATCATCGTGATTGTCGCGGCCTTCTGGGTCCTTCAGAGCACCTATACGGTCCAGCCGGATCAGCGCGGCGTTGAACTGCGCTTCGGCAAGCCGAAACAGGAAGTGCAGATGCCGGGCCTGCATTTCATGATCTGGCCAATTGAATCCGTCGAGCTGGTGAACATCACCGAACAGCAGGTCAATATTGGAACGGGCAACTCGGCGCGGTCCGGTATCATGCTGACGGGTGACCAGAACATCGTCGATATCTCCTTCTCCGTCTTCTACACGGTTACCAATCCGCAGAATTATCTCTTTGACGTCGAGGCACCGGTGCAAACGCTGCAGCAGGTTGCCGAAAGCGCCATGCGTGAAGTGGTGAGCCGTCGTCCGGCAGACGATGTCTTCCGTGATGACCGTGAAGGCATTCTCTCCGACGTCAAGGCGATCGTTCAGGACACGATGGATCGCTACGGTGCGGGCCTGACGATCACGGCCGTCACCGTTCAGGATGCATCTCCGCCGAAGGAAGTCGCGGACGCCTTCGATGAGGTTCAGCGCGCTGAACAGGACGAAGATCGCTACATGGAAGAGGCGAACCAGTACGCCAACAAGGAACTGGGTGCCGCACGCGGCGAGGCGGCCAAGATTCGCGAAGATGCGGCTGCCTACAAGGATCGCGTCACCAAGGAAGCCGAAGGTGAGGCCCAGCGGTTCTCGTCGATTTATGACAGCTACAAGACCGCGCCGGATGTCACGCGCAAGCGTCTCTATCTGGAGACCATGCAGGACGCTCTGTCGCACAGCAATAACGTCATTGTTGACGATAACGGAACCGGCGTCGTGCCCTATCTTCCGCTTGACCAGATCAACAAGGCGGCAACGCAGAATACGACACGGCCAACAACGTCCACGACAACGCAGTCACTGACACAGGGAGCGGCGAAC
This sequence comes from Martelella alba, assembly GCF_006516955.1. Taxonomy (GTDB): domain Bacteria; phylum Pseudomonadota; class Alphaproteobacteria; order Rhizobiales; family Rhizobiaceae; genus Martelella; species Martelella alba. The sequence goes on along the minus strand of NZ_VHLG01000001.1, from coordinate 206,166 downwards.
TGATGAACTCGAATCGTATTTTCGTCATCCTTGCAGCCTTCATTGCTGTTGCTCTTCTGATCTATGGCTCGATCTTCGTGGTCAATCCGCGTCAGCAGGCCCTGGTGATCCGCTTCGGGCAGATCACCGCCGTAAAGCAGGAGCCAGGCATCTATTTCAAGCTGCCCTTCTCCTTTGCCGGAGCGGACGAGGTTCAGTATTTGTCCAACCAGGATCTGCGTTTCGATCTGACCGATATCCGCGTTCAGGTCTCGGGCGGCAAATTCTATGATGTGGACGCTTTCGTGATCTACCAGATCAGCGATCCGAGCCGTTTCCGTCAGACGGTATCCGGTGACCGCACGATTGCCGAATCGCGTCTGAGAACCCGCCTCGATTCGTCTCTGCGTCGTGTTTATGGTCTCAGGGATTTCCAGGCGGCACTTTCGACCGAACGTGGCTCGATGATGAAGGAAGTCGGCGATCAATTGCGGCCTGACGCAGAATCGCTCGGTGTCGATATCGTCGATGTGCGCATTCTGCGCACTGATCTGACCCAGGAAGTCTCCGAGCAGACCTATGCCCGCATGAAGGCCGAACGTCTGGCACAGGCGGAAGCCACACGGGCAAGGGGCCGCGAAAAGGCCGAAACCCGCAAGGCTGTCGCGGATCGTCAGGTCGTCGAAATCCGCTCCGAAGCCAACAAGGAATCGGAAATCCTGCGTGGTGAAGGCGATGCCGAGCGGAACCGCGTTCTCGGTGAAGCCTACAGCAAGGATCCATCCTTCTTCGACTTCTACCGTTCGATGCAGGCCTATCAGGGTGCCTTCAACGGGAACTCGACCATGGTTCTGTCGCCCAGTTCCGAATTCTTCGACTATTTCGGAACGAGCGACGGCAAAGACGCCAAGCCCGCAGCGGCCGCTAAACCTGCCGCCGCGAAAGCAGGAGCCGGCAACTGATGCCGCTTCGTGATATTGTGATCGGACTGGCGTTCTTTCTGGTCATCGAGGGGCTGGTCTATGCACTGGCCCCTTCACTCGTTAAGGCGATGGCACGCCATATTCCCGAGATCGACGAAGGTTATCTGCGTATTCTGGGTGTGGTTGCTGTCGCCGGCGGTGTCGGTCTGGTGTGGCTGGTTCACACAAGTTTGACGGGGTTCTGACCACAGCGACCGGATCGGGCAGGAAAGCTTCGGGCTTGCCATGCTAGTCTCTTGCCAAAGGTCACACCAAGTGTCGTAGCCGGCGTTCATCCTGTCCGATGCGCCACTCCAATGCCCGGTTCGGGAGGTTTGAACGGTGAAGTCCATGTTGCTCCGTCATCACCAGCGCCTGTTATGCGCCGGTTTTGCAGCCCTGCTGGCGGCCACTGCGCCGCTCACCTCTCTGGCGGCGGCCAACCCGCGGCCAGAAAGCCTTGCCGATGTCTCGGTTGCCGATCTTTCGGAGAAACTGCTTGATGCAGTGGTGAATATCTCGATTTCTCAACAAGACGACAGTGCCGCAGACGAAAGTGATCCTGATACCACTCCGCGTCCCAAAGTGCCGGAAGGTCAGCCCTTTTCGGATCTGTTCAAGGATTATTTCGACAATCATGATGGGGAACGCCAGAAGAACCCTATTTCATCGCTTGGTTCCGGTTTTATCATCGATCCGTCGGGCATTATTGTTACCAATAATCACGTCATTGATGGCGCCACCTCCATTGAGGTGACGCTTGCCGATGGAACCTCGATGCCGGCAACGCTTCTTGGTGTCGACAAGGAAACCGATCTGGCTGTGCTGAAAGTGGAGCCGGAGAAACGATTGAAAGCGGTTTCCTTCGGCGATTCGCGCAAGGTGAGGATCGGACAATGGGTGCTGGCCATCGGCAACCCCTTTGGCCTTGGCGGTTCGGTCACGCTCGGCATCGTCTCGGCGCGCGGGCGGACGCTGGACGGCCCCTATGACAATTTCATTCAAACGGACGCTGCAATCAACAAGGGCAATTCCGGTGGCCCGCTATTCGATATGGATGGCAATGTCATTGGCATCAACACCGCCATCCTGTCGCCTTCAGGCGGATCGATTGGCATCGGTTTTGCCGTTCCAAGCGAACTTGCCGAAAAGGTCGTGCGGCAGCTGATCGATTATGGCCATACCCGTCGTGGCTGGCTGGGGCTTAGGGTCATGGCAGTCAGCGAGGATCTTGCCAAATCGCTTGGTGATGATGATCCCGATGGTGTGGTGATTGCCAGCCTGATTGAAGGTGGTCCCGCTGAAAACGGCCCACTCAGGCCCGGCGACATCATTCTGCGCTATGACGGGCAGAATGTTGAGGGGGTGAAGGATCTTCCGCGCTTTGTCGCAGAAAGCATTCCCGGGGAAAATGTGCCGATCGAGATCATGCGCGAGGGGAAACGCATGACGGTGCGCATGGCACCGGCGCTGGTCGCCGGTGGCAGCAGTGATGAGATGCCTGCAGCTGACGAGGCCGAAAGCGATAAGGATGCGGCTCCGGACGGACAAATCATGCCGGAGCAGACAGCACCTGAGACCGGCGCGCCGGACCCGGTATCCGCCGCCTATGGCATGACAATGGGGCTGCTCGATGATAATGGCCGGGCCGTTCATGCCATCGATCCCTCGGTGGAAGGCGTTTTGGTTACGGCTGTCGAACCAGACTCGGAAGCAGCGAAAGAGGGGATCCTGCCGGGCATGGTGATATCGGAAGTCGGCCAGCAGGCCGTCGATACGCCGAAAGAGGTGACGGAGCGGCTGACGCAGTTGGTGTCAGAAGGGCGTCGCAGCGTATCGGTGATGGTTGCCTCGCCCGATGGCACGCTGAAAGTCGTCAGCCTCGTTCTGGAATAGCCCGACCCAGCCAATCTTCGCGCATGATGCGGTATAGCACATGGCGTTTCAGCTGCGGATGGCTGTCCGGCACGGCCGGATGGTTGAAGTCGGCATCAAGATCGCGCCACATGCCAAGACGCTCCATCACGGCGGTGGAGCGATGATTGCTGGCAACGGCAAAGGCGACAATCTGCTGCTGCGCATATGTGTCGAAGCCCAGCGCAAGCAGTGCCCTGGCGGCCTCGCTTGCATAGCCCTTGCCCCAGTAGCGGGCGGCAAGCCGCCAGCCAATCTCATAGGTTCCCTCAGGCTTTACCGGGACTGAATAGCGGTCATTCAGACCGCAAAAGCCGATCGGCGCGCTGAGTTCTTTCAGCTCGAGTGCGAAAAAGCCAAGGCCGGTATTGCTGATCTTGTCGCGCACCTGATCGAAGATCGCATCGGATTCGGCGCGGCTGCGCCGCATGGGAAAAAATTCCATGACGCGATCGTCAGAATTGATCTCAAAATAGAGATCGCGGTCACGGTCGCGCCAGTTACGGATGATCAGGCGGTCGGTTTCGGCAATCAGCATTTTTCACCCTCAAACGGCGGCGAAATCGTCCCGCCGGTAGCCCTGAATATATAGAAGCGCGGTCAGGTCACCGTGATCGACGCGCATTTCGGCCTGCGCGGCAACGGTGGGCTTGGCATGCAGCGCGACCCCGGCGCCGGCTAGCTGGATCATGCCGAGATCATTGGCACCGTCGCCGACGACCATGACGTCCTCCAGGCCGATACCACGCTTTTTCGCGACATCATAAAGCGCTTCAACCTTGGCCTGTTTGCCAAGAATTGGCTCGGCGACCGTACCGGTCAGCAAACCATCCTGCTCGTTGAGAATATTGGCGCGGTTTTCGTCGAAGCCGATCATGGCACCGATGCGGCTGGTGAAGACGGTGAAGCCGCCAGACACGAGCGCGCTGTAGCCGCCATTGGCTTTCATGGTCGCGATCAGTTCGCGCCCGCCCGGCGTCAGGGTGATACGTTTGGCAATAATCTCGTCAACGATCGAGATCGGCAGGCCCTTCAAGAGGCCGACGCGTTCGCGCACGGCCGGCTCGAATTCAATCTCGCCATTCATGGCGCGCGCAGTGATCGCTGCGACCTTTTCCTTCAGCCCGACTTCGGCCGCCAGTTCATCAATGCATTCCTGACCGATCATGGTCGAATCCATATCGGCAAGCAGTGCCTTCTTGCGGCGGGTTTCATCCTGTTGAATGACGATATCAACCGCTGCGCCCGCAAGCACCCGTTCAATGGCAGAGCGATCCGGGCTGGCGGAGAAGAAGAGATCGGCCGCAACGCCTTCGGCAAGCCAGGCGGTCTTTTCCGCACCAGAGGCAGCCGCCGCTGCTTTCACCAGCGCTACGCTCAAAATCGGGTTTGACGGATTGGTGATGAGCGTGGCAACGAGAGCCATGGATATTTCCTTAAACGACAGTTTTGATGCCTATCTGATAACGGGACCGACGGCGGGCGGCAAGTCTGCCCTTGCGCTCGATATTGCAGCGCGTGTTGATGGTGTCATCATTAATGCCGACAGCATGCAGGTTTACGACACGCTGGATGTGCTGACGGCCCGGCCGCCAGCCGCTGACCGCGCCGTCCGGCCTCATAAACTTTATGGCCATGTTCCGGCCCCAGCTGATTATTCCACCGGCCGCTGGCTGGATGATGTCTTCGAAGTGATGAAGCAACTGGATGGGAAAAAACCGGTCTTCGTCGGTGGGACGGGGCTCTATTTCAAGGCGCTGACGGAAGGCATCGCGGTTATGCCAGCGATCGATCCGGCGGTGCGCGCCCATTATCGCGGCCTGCAGCAGGCAGGCGGAGCCAGCGCGCTGCATGCCGAGCTTGAGGCAAGAGATCCGGCTGTGGCGGCAAAGCTCGGGCCTGGCGATGCGCAGCGGATCGTGCGGGCGCTGGAGGTTCTTGAAAGCACCGGCCGCTCCATTGCGGCGTTTCAGGCGGAAAATTCAGTTCCGCTTGTCGATGCGGCACAGGCGCAGAAGATTGTCGTTCTGCCAGAGCGCGCCGCACTGCATCAGCGTATCAACAGCCGTTTCGAGGCCATGCTTGATCAGGGCGCCGTCGAGGAGGTGAGGGCGCTGATGGCGCTCGACCTCGCCCCGACGCAACCGCTGATGAAAGCAATCGGCGTGCGCGAAATTGCCGCCATGCTGGACGGGAAGATGACCCGTGAAGAGGTCATTGAGAAGGCCAGTGCGGCAACCCGGCAATATGCCAAGCGTCAGATGACCTGGTTTCGCAACCAGATGGGCACGGATTGGGCACGTTTCGATCCGCTATCCGGGGCGGCAAACTGACATTTGCTTAATAATATTTCACGCCAGGGCGCATTTGGCTATTTTTCTTGCAGGCATTGTTGACGGGGCAGCGTTTAGAGGGTATCAGGCTTTCATGATTATCAAGGCACTTCTTATTGTGGTGGGATCGCGCATGGGCAGGACGGTGTAACCGTTCGGCAGTAGCCTCCCATGCGCGACAAACGGCTCCCTCAAGGGGGCTTTTTTTATGCCCGAAAACAACCGGAAACATCCATTCAACGGACCATCGAGACGGAAATGAAGCGATGACTGCTAAGGAAAACATGATGACGGGCGCGGAGATCGTCCTCCAGGCGCTGAAAGAGAACGGGGTAGAGCACATCTTCGGATATCCGGGTGGCGCTGTGCTTCCGATCTATGACGAAATCTTCCAGCAGGACGATATCCAGCACGTGCTCGTGCGTCATGAACAGGGCGCCGGCCATGCGGCCGAAGGCTATGCCCGCTCCACCGGCAAGGTCGGCGTCATGCTGGTCACCTCCGGTCCAGGCGCGACCAATGCGGTAACGCCGCTGCAGGATGCGCTGATGGATTCGATCCCGATTGTCTGCCTCTCCGGCCAGGTTCCAACCTCGCTGATCGGCTCTGATGCCTTTCAGGAATGCGATACGGTTGGCATCACACGCCCCTGCACCAAATATAACTGGCTGGTCAAGGATGTGAACGAGCTGGCAAGTGTCATTCATGAGGCGTTCCGCATTGCCAGAACCGGACGGCCTGGCCCGGTCGTTGTTGATATCCCGAAGGATGTGCAGTTCGCAACGGGGCGCTATACGCCGCTTGCCGACCACCCGATCCGTGAAAGTTACCAGCCGCGTGTTTCCGGCGATGCCGCAGCCATTCAGGCAGCCGTTGAACTGATGGCCAATGCCAAACACCCGGTTCTCTACACGGGCGGCGGCGTCATCAATTCCGGTCCTGATGCGGTTCGCCTTCTGCGCGAACTGGTCGAGATCACCGATTTTCCGATCACCTCGACGCTGATGGGACTGGGGTCCTATCCAGCATCGGGCAAGAACTGGCTCGGCATGCTGGGCATGCATGGTTCCTATCAGGCTAATCTGGCCATGCATGAATGCGATGTGATGGTCTGTATCGGTGCGCGGTTTGACGACCGCATTACCGGCCGGGTTGACGCGTTCGCACCCAATTCGAAGAAGATCCATATCGATATTGACCCGTCCTCGATCAACAAGAACATCCGCGTTGATATTCCGATCCTCGGCGATGTCGCCCATGTTCTGGAGGAGATGGTTCGTCTGTGGCGGGCGCTGCCCAAGGAGCCGGCGCTGCCGTCACTAAAGAACTGGTGGAGTGATATCGAACGCTGGCGCGCGCGCAACTGTTTTGCCTATACGCCGAGCAAGGATGTCATCATGCCGCAATATGCGCTGGAGCGGCTGAATGCGCATATGCAGGGCCGGGACTTCTATATCACAACGGAAGTCGGCCAGCATCAGATGTGGGCGGCGCAGTTCATCGATTTTGAAGAGCCCAACCACTGGATGACTTCTGGCGGCCTCGGCACGATGGGCTATGGCCTGCCGGCAGCGCTCGGCGTTCAAATCGCCCATCCCGAAAGCCTCGTGATCGATATTGCCGGCGACGCGTCGATCCAGATGTGCATTCAGGAAATGTCGGCCGCCGTTCAGCACAATGCGCCGGTCAAGATCTTCATCCTGAACAATCAGTATATGGGCATGGTGCGCCAGTGGCAGCAGCTTCTGCATGGCAACCGGCTGTCGCATTCCTATACCGAGGCAATGCCGGACTTCGTCAAGCTGGCGGAAGCCTATGGCGGCGAGGGGATCTATTGCGACGATCCCGCCGATCTCGACGAGGCGATCATCCGCATGATCGAAAGCCCGAAGCCGGTGATTTTCGATTGCCGTGTCGCCAATCTTGCCAATTGCTTCCCGATGATCCCGTCGGGCAAGGCGCATAATGAAATGCTGTTGCCGGATGAAGCCAGCGACGAGGCCGTTGCCACGGCCATCGACGCCAAGGGCCGCCAGCTGGTTTGATGAAAGGGTAAGACAATGAACGCCAAGCTACAGCCGACCGGTTCGGCCTATTTCATCAGCCGGCAACACACGATCGCCGAGCGCCACACGCTTTCCATCCTCGTTGCCAACGAGCCGGGTGTTCTTGCCCGGGTTATCGGTCTCTTCTCCGGTCGCGGCTACAACATCGAAAGCCTCACCGTTTCGGAAACCGAGCATGAGGCACATCTGTCGCGCATCACCATTGTCACCAAGGGAACGCCGGAAGTCCTGGAGCAGATCAAGGCGCAGCTCGACCGTCTTGTTCCCGTGCACAAGGTCGTCGACCTGTCCGTGCGGGCCCGTGAACTCGGCCAGGACGGACCGGTTGAACGCGAGGTCGCGCTGATCAAGATCGCCGGTCGAGGCGAGCAGCGCGCCGAGGCTCTTAGACTAGCGGACGCTTTCAATGCCAAGGTCGTTGATGCTACAGTAGAGCACTTCATGTTCGAACTGACGGGCAAGGTGTCGAAAGTGGATCAGTTCATCGCGGTCTTGCGGCCGCTTGGACTGGTTGAGATCTGCAGAACCGGACCCGCTTCGATGAATCGCGGCTCGCAGGGAATGTGAATATTGATGCAGCGTCCTTTTCCAGGGAGGGGAGATGACGCAGGAAATACTTCTGGCCCTGATAGGGCTGGCTCTGGCGGCCTATCTGCCGCCGGGGCCTGATAATCTTTATGTGATGTCTCTGGCTGAAAAAGGCCGGAGACGCGCAATTATGCCCTCCATCTCAGGGCTTGTGTTCGGGCAGATAAGCTTGCAGATTTGGGCAGCCTGTCTGACCGGTGCGGTTATGTTTGCAATGCCGCACTTGAATCTCTTTTTGCGCGGCGTCGGTCTGCTGATTTTCATCTTCATGGCCATCTCGCTCTGGCGGTCGCTGCCGGCTGATCGCGTGCTTTTCGTCACAGAGGGGCGCTATTTTTCCGAAACGCTGATGCTGCAATGGATCAGTCCGCGGCAATGGTTCACGGCGCTGGCGCTGTTTCTGCTCTATACCAATGAGGCCCGGTTTTTATTGTGGTTTCCAGTGGCCATCGCCATCTGTGCTGCCGTCCGTCTGATCGCCAGCCTCGCCTGGTTGCTGATGGGGCGGCAGATGCAGGCCGTCTGCAACAGGGCGCATTGTTCCAAGCTGGCGCGCACCGCGCCCGTCCTTCTTCTTGTCGCAACTCAGGTTCCGCTCTGGCTGTTCTGGTAGCGCCACAGCGCCGCGTTATGCGCATGCTGCACTGCACGCAAAATGCGTAAGGCAGCTATGCGGACTTGGCGGTTGTCAGCTTTCAAACCGCTTGCTTACTACGAAAGACCAATAGTTTAATCCGGCCCGCCTGGCCGCAGTTACCGAGGTCTTTCCATGGCACTGAGTCTCATTCTGGCGCTGATCGGCTTTGCCTTTGCTGCCGTGATCACGCCAGGGCCGAATAATATGATGCTGCTGGCATCCGGTGCCAATTTCGGTTTCAGACGCAGTTTGCCCCATATGAGCGGCGTAATTTTCGGTTCGATGGTGCTGCAGACCGCTGTCGGCGCCGGGCTTGGTATCCTGATTACATCCTTTCCACCGCTGCTCAATGCCCTGAAAATCGTCGGTGGCGCCTATCTCATCTATCTGGCCTGGCGGCTGGCGACACGGCGGACGATTGCCGCAACGGACGCCACCGGCTCGCCGATGACATTTACCCAGGCGGCGGCCTTTCAATGGGTAAACCCGAAGGGCTGGGTTTCGGCGCTGGCAGCCATGGCTGCATTTACAAGTGAGGGTCCCTATGCGGTGATGGCCGTCCTCGTCGTTCTGTCCTTTGCGGCCATGTCGACCATCAGCCTGTCTGTGTGGACCGGTTTCGGTACGGCACTGCGCCAATATCTGCAGCGCCCGCGCTATCTGCGCGGTTTCAACCTGTCGATGGCGACGTTACTGATGCTCAGCCTCTGGCCGATGCTGAAATAACAAGCGCAGCGCATCACAAGCATGTTGAGGTCGACGAAGGTCAGGCATAGTTTTTTTGCGCCCCTTTGGAGACCGATATGCCGCTGGAAACATTCTTAGCCTTGTCTGGATTTGCGATCGCAGCCTCGCTGTCGCCTGGGCCGAACAATATGATGGTCTTCGCATCGGGTGTGAATTTCGGCTATGTTCGATCGTTGCCGCATATTTGCGGCATCGCCGCCGGATTTGCATTTCTTCTTGCCTGCGTCGGTGCAGGTCTCGGAGCGCTGTTGACGGCTTTTCCGGCGCTCTTTGTGGCGACGAAATTCGCCGGTGGAGCCTATCTTGTCTGGATTGCCTGGAAAATTGCGACGACGCGCAGCATGGGCGAAGGGAGAGCCGACATCGACGGCAGGCCTCTGACCTTCTTGCAGGCTGCCGCCTTTCAATGGGTCAATCCCAAAGCCTGGATCATGGGCATGACGGCGATGGCACTCTATACGAGCCCGTCCGCTTATGTTTCCAGCGTTGCCATGGTTGCGGGCTTTTTTGGTTTCGTCTCACTGTTTTCCGTGTCTGTGTGGGCTGGCTTTGGTTCGGCATTGAGCCAGTGGCTCGCCCATCCGACACGTCTGAAGATCTTCAATATCGCCATGGCTATCCTGCTTGTCGCCAGTCTCTGGCCGATGTTGCGCTGATCGCCAGGCGGCGCGCAATCTTTTAAAGCCAGGCTATGGAGGCTTGCCTTTTTGGCCCGAATCCGGCCAATTCGCGCCATGGAGTTTTCACCGCAACAGGATGAAGCGCTCAAGGCCGTTTCGACATGGCTCAAAGAGGGGCGCAAACCGATCTTCCGTCTGTTCGGCTATGCCGGAACGGGCAAGACCACGCTTGCGCGGTATTTCGCCGAACATGTTGATGGCGAGGTACTGTTTGCCGCCTTCACCGGAAAAGCGGCGCAGGTTCTGCGCGCACGCGGCGCCAGCAATGCACGCACCATTCATTCGCTGATCTATCGCCCCAAGGGTGAGGAAATGATCGAGAATGAGGAGACCGGCAAGACCTCGGTTTCACCGATGTTTTCGATCAACCGGCAGAGCCCGCTCGCCAAGGCGGCCCTCATTGTCATCGACGAATGCTCGATGGTGGACGAGAAGCTTGGTCAGGATCTGATGAGTTTTGGCACGCCGGTTCTGGTGCTTGGCGATCCGGGCCAGTTGCCGCCGGTCTCAGGCGGCGGCTATTTCACCGAACAGGAGCCCGATTTCCTGCTCACGGAAATTCACCGCCAAGCCCGGGACAATCCAATTATCGATCTCGCCATGCGCGTGCGTAACGGCGAGGAGCTGAACTATGGTGATTTCGGCACGGCGCGGGTGATCTCGCGTCGCGAGGTGACGCAGGATCTGGTGCTGGACGCTGATCAGGTGCTGGTTGGCACCAATCGCACGCGCCGGCGCTATAATCAGCGTCTGCGTGAGTTGAAAGGCTTCACCCAGATCCATCCGCAGGCCGGTGACAAGCTGGTTTGTCTCAGGAATGATCCGGCCAAGGGCTTGCTGAATGGCTCGCTCTGGCAGGTGATGTCATCATCGCGAGAAACGGTGAAGCCGGGCATGAACCTGCTGGTCAAGCCTGACGACGATGATATCGACCGCGGTGCAGCCCGTATCAAGCTGCTGAAAGCAGCTTTTGAGGACAGTGAGACGGAAATTCCCTGGTCGACGAAGAAGCGCTACGACGATTTTGATTACGGCTATGCGCTGACGGTACACAAGGCGCAGGGCTCGCAGTGGAACAATGTCGTGCTATTCGATGAAAGCTGGGCCTTCCGCGATATGAGCGAACGCTGGCTTTACACCGCCGTCACCCGTGCTGCGGAAACGCTGACGATCGTGCGCTGAGCGGCCAGTCCGTCGCCATCAGTTCCCGATTTTCAGCAATGCGCCATAAACCTCGGTCGGCGATCTGGACGAATTCTTTGCGATTGACGCAATCGTATCATCGGGACCGGCAACAATAAAGCCTGCAGTCTGAAGGCCACGTGTCACATCGTCGTCCGACAGATCAAGCAGGGGTGCGACATCGCTGACCGGGGCTGTCTGGATCTTGCCAAGCAGCGCAAATTCAGGACGTCCACCGCCTTCACTCCCGCCATTTGAGGCGGCCACGCTGCCATAGGCATAATAAAGCCCGCCGGCCAGCGACACGATCAGCGCCAGTGCCATCGGCCAGTGTTTGAAATAATTGCTGAAGGGGCGCCAGTTTTTCCAGATATGCAGCATAAAGGGAATCAGCAGCACCATGCTGAGCCAGACATGCATGTTGTGAAACAGGCCCATCTGGACGTTGAAGAACAGCGCAACGCCTGAAATGGCCGATACAAGGAAAAGACCGGTGATAAAGGGGGTGGCATAGCGCGAAAATATTTTAGGCATCTCGGTGTTCCGTGAGAAGAGCGTTTCGTCCGCAAATTATCTGCGTTTGCGACCGATGTCTCGTGAATACTTGGTAAGATGTTACCGTAGTTTACTGATTGATAACTGAATGTTTCCTGCAATCATTCAATATTGACAGCTATAGATGTTTGTATTTTCCAGCAGTCTTCCAAATTGCGAATTGCCGCCTATGTTTGTCTATGGTGACAGATGACCCGTTTCAGGACGGCTTTTTCGATCAAAAAAGGCGGCGCTGAATAATGACAAACGCATGGTGGGTGATACCGTCATCAAAAAAAACGATTGGTGCTTGCCTACCTTTCCCCTAATGGTGTGCGCGCCAAATCACGGAATTTCATGAACGTCGGAGGCCCGCGTGCCTGCTAAATTATCGGTCAATCTCAATGCTATCGCCCAGCTTCGCAACCGCCGGAATCTTCCCTGGCCGAGCGTTGCCGGACTCGGCCTCATCGCCCTCCAATCCGGTGCGCACGGCCTTACCGTTCACCCGCGCCCGGACCAGCGCCATATCCGCTTTACCGATCTGCCTGTTCTGCGCAAATTGACGCACGAATTTGAAAGCAGAGCCGAATTCAATATTGAGGGTTATCCGACCGATCATTTTATCGGTCTGTGCTGCGCCAATGCGCCCGATCAGGTCACGCTGGTGCCAGATGATCCGGCCCAGGCAACCTCGGATCATGGCTGGCGCTTTGTTGAATCGCGTGACACGCTGTGCCGCGTGGTCGAAAAGCTGAAGAAGAAGGGCGCCCGTGTTTCGCTGTTCGCCGATGGCAATGCCTCGATGGCAGAATTGCGCGCGGCTGCCTCCACGGGCGCCGATCGGATCGAGCTTTACACAGGACCATACGGTGCCTGCTATGATGACCCTGCAAAGAAAAAGGAAATCGCCCTTGAACTGGGGCAGACGGCGATCATGGCGCATGAACTCGGGCTGGGCGTCAATGCCGGGCACGATCTGACCGTTGCCAACCTGCCGCTTCTGGCACGCCAGATCCCGCATCTGGCCGAGGTGTCGATTGGGCATGGATTGACCGCGGACGCACTGGAATTTGGCATGCGTGAAAGTGTGTTGCGGTTCCGCCGTGCCTGTGGCGAGCCGGTCTGAACCGGCCCGTCTGTTTCTTCTGTTTCGGGGCCGCGTTCAGAACGCGGCCTTGTTGCTTTCAAAGAAGGCCTTCAGGCTCTTTGGTTTGCGGCCAGTCAGTGTCTCGAAATCATCTGTCCTGATATCAAAGCCACCGGCGGCGATATTAGCGTCGGTCGAGACCAGCAGATCAACAATAAAGGCGGGCAGGCCGGACTTGCCGAGACCCTCGGCCAAAGCTTCGGTGGACACCGGCTGAACGGCGAGCGGTTTGCCGACAATTTCGGATGCAAGGTTGGCAATGTCGGGGATCGTCAGTGCTTCCGGCCCGGTCAGCGTGTAGGTGGCGCTCTCCGTGGTGTCTGCAGCGAGGGCAGCAGCAAGCGCTGCGGCGCAGTCTTCATGGGCAACAAGGTTCTGTTTGCCATCGCCCGCAGCGCTGACCCATGCGCCACTGGCAAAGGCATTGGGCAGGCTCATCAGCAGATTTTCCTGATACCAGGCATTCCGCAGGATCGTATAAGCAAGGCCGCTATCCTTGACCGCCTTTTCCGATCCCAGGTGCTCATGCGCAAAGCTGATTTTTGACGTTTCAGGCCCTGGCATGGACGTGTAGATGATATGGGAAACGCCGGCGGCTTTGGCAGCGGCGACGGCATTGCCGTGCTGGATGATGCGGTGGGCATCGGGGCCAAGCGTGTCGGTGGAAATGATGGCCAGTCGGTCAGCGCCTTCAAAGGCAGCATGAAGGGTTTCTGGCTTGTCAAAGTCGGCTGCGCGGATGGTAATGCCGCGTGCGGCGTAATCGCCGAGCTTGGATGGGTCGCGGGTCGTCGCAATGATGTTGGCAGGCGTCACGCCTGACGCAAGCAGCTGGTCCAGCACTTCCCGGCCGAGTTTGCCGGATGCACCAGTGACGAGGAGTTTCGTGTCGCTCATCTGAATTCTTCCCTTGTTTTGACGACAACCGGTTTATTTCCGATTGCTGGTCTCTTTTTGAGATCACTATTCAAATAGAGACTATGGCTTTTTTGTAAAGAAGGCACTATTTTGTAAGGCAGTCACAGCAAGGGAACCAGCATCAGATCCATGACCGATTCAACGCCAACCATTCGTCAGCGGCTGACCGCCTCGATCAATAGCGGCGCGCTGGAGAACTGTCCGATGCGCGATGTTCTCGCGCCGGTTTCGAGCAAATGGAGTTCCTTGCTGATCGTTGCTCTCAGCGAAGGGCCGATGCGGTTTTCACAATTGCGCCGTTTCGTTCCCGATATTTCGCAGCGTATGCTGACCAAAACGCTGAAGGATCTTGAACGCGACGGCTATCTCAGCCGCAGCGTTTATCCGACAAAGCCGCCGCGGGTCGACTATGCTCTGACCGCGCTCGGCTGGTCCTATCTTGAACCACTATCGGCGCTTATGGATTGGGCGGGCCACCACCATGAAGCGGTGAGGGCGGCCCGTGAGGCATTTGACAACAGTCCTGAAAATGAAATCGCCTGACGTTTGGCGCCAGGCGATTTCTGGGATTCAGTGATCGGCTGAACCAAATCAGCCGGGCTCGCCTTGTTCGCGGGCAACGGCGCGCCAGCCGATGTCGCGACGGCAGAAACCATCTTTCCAGTCGATATCCTCGATCATCTCATAGGCAGCCGTCTGCGCTTCGGTAACATTGTGGCCGAGTGCCGTGACGTTCAGAACGCGTCCGCCATTGGCAACCAGGCTGCCATCCCTGAACGCCGTACCTGCATGGAAAGTGCGGCCCGTTGCGGTATCGTCGGGCAGGGAAGCGATGACGCTGCCCTTCTTGTACGATCCAGGATAGCCGTTGGTGGCCATGACGACGGTCAGCGCCGTATCATTTGCCCATTCGGCTGACACTTTGTCCAGCGTGCCATTGCTGGATGCTTCCAGCAGGTCCAGCAGATCGCTTTTCAGCCGCATCATCAACACCTGGCATTCCGGATCGCCGAAACGGGCATTGTATTCGATAAGCTGTGGACCGGTGTCGGTGATCATCAGGCCGGCATAAAGAACGCCTGAAAAGGGATGGCCGAGTTCGGCCATGCCGGCGATCGTCGGCTCGATGATCTCCTTCATCGTCCGTTCGATCATCGCCTCGCTCATCACCGGTGCTGGCGAATAGGCCCCCATGCCGCCGGTATTGGGGCCGAGATCACCATCGCCGACGGCCTTGTGATCCTGAGCGGTCGCGAGTGCGAGCGCGTGTTTGCCATCGGAAAGGCAGAAGAAGCTGGCTTCTTCGCCGATCAGAAATTCCTCAATCACCACTTCCGCTCCGGCAGCGCCGAACGTGCCTGCGAAGCAGTCATCAATGGCGTCAAGCGCTTCCTTTTTGGTCTTGGCAACCGTAACGCCCTTGCCGGCGGCAAGGCCGTCGGCCTTGACCACGATCGGCGCGCCGATCTCCTCCAGGTAGATCCGTGCGGCTTGTGCATCGGTGAAACGACGATAGGCGCCGGTCGGGATGTTGAAGCGGGCGCAGAGATCCTTGGTGAAGCCCTTCGATCCTTCCAGCTGTGCCGCCGCCCGGCTTGGGCCGAAGACGGCGATATTCTCCGCTTTCAGGTCGTCGGCGAGACCGGCGACCAGTGGCGCCTCGGGGCCGACAACAACCAGATCGATGGCATGCTCGCGGCAGAAAGCAATGATGGCGGCGTGATCTTCAACATCCAGCGCGACGCAGGTCGCGTGGCGGGCAATGCCGGGATTACCGGGCGCGGCGTAAAGCGTCTCAAGCCGCGGGGACTGCGCCAGTTTCCAGGCCAGCGCGTGCTCGCGCCCGCCCGAGCCGATCAGAAGGACATTCATCGTGATGCGTCTCCAGTGGTCCGTCTCGGCCGTTGGGGTAAGCAGAGCCAGCGCAAAGGTCAAGCGCCAAAGCGGGGCGTCATGGTGGCAATATTGTGGATCGGCACTTTTTTCGGCCTAGATGGCCATTGTTTCGTCTGGTCCTGCGGCTAAATCTCGTCATTTATGGCGCATGATTCCGGCTTTGCCGGGAAATTCAGGAAGAGGGATGGCCGCAATGCCCGCTCAAAACAACGATCTCGCACATATCATCGCAGCGGAAGTGAAAGCCCGGCCCGAACAGGCCGCCGCCGCAATCACGCTTCTCGATGAAGGCGCGACCGTTCCTTTCATCGCGCGCTATCGCAAGGAAGTGACCGGCGGGCTCGATGACGGACAGCTGCGACTTCTGGCCGAGCGGCTGACCTATCTGCGCGAATTGCAGGCGCGGCGGCAGACCATCGTTGAATCCATCACCGGCCAGGGCAAGATGACCGATGAGCTAATGCGGCGCATTGAAACGGTTGCCACCAAGGCAGAGCTGGAGGATCTTTATCTTCCCTACAAGCCGAAGCGCCGCACCCGGGCCCAGATTGCGCGTGAAAACGGTCTGCAGCCACTGGCTGACGCCATTTTTGCCGACCGGACGGCTGATCCGGAAGTGTTGGCCAAGGCCTATGTCAGTGAAAACGTCGCCGACAGCCGGGCCGCACTGGATGGTGCGCGCGATATCCTGGCAGAGCAGTTTTCCGAAGACGCCGCCCTCATTGGTGCCTTGCGGCGATATATGCGCGACAATGCGTTTGTCTACGCCACCGTCGTAACCGGCAAGGAGGAGGCCGGCGCGAAATTTTCCGACTATTTCGCCCATTCAGAGCGCTTCGCCACGGCAGCGGGGCACCGTATCCTTGCCATGCTGCGCGGCTGGAATGAGGAAGTGCTGACGATTGCGATTGAAGCGGATCGCGATGACCTGTCACCGGTCAAGCCGGCGCAGAAGATGATCGCGCGGCATTATGATATCGCCAGCCGCGGCCTTGCCGATGAATGGCTGATGGGCGTTGCCGGCTGGTCCTGGCGGGTGAAGCTGTCGACCTCGCTGTCACTTGATCTGATGCGGGAAATGCGCGAGCGCGCCGAAGATGAGGCGATCCAGGTCTTTGCCCGCAATCTGAAGGATTTGCTTCTGGCGGCTCCTGCCGGATCACGCGTGACGCTTGGCCTTGATCCGGGTATCCGTACCGGCGTGAAGGTTGCCTGTGTCGATGGAACCGGGAAGCTGCTGGATACCGCAACGATTTATCCATTCCAGCCGAAGAATGATGTCACAGGTGCGAGAGCCGTGCTGAAGGCGCTGATCGCCCGGCACAAGGTCGACCTTATTGCCATTGGAAACGGCACGGCCAGCCGTGAAACCGAAAAGCTGGTGATGGATCTGATGCGTGAAATCCCTGATCCGAAGCCGATGAAGGTCATCGTCTCGGAGGCAGGGGCTTCGGTCTATTCGGCGTCCGAGACGGCGGCGAAGGAATTCCCCGAGCTCGATGTGTCACTGCGTGGCGCGGTTTCCATTGCCCGGCGGCTGCAGGATCCGCTGGCCGAACTGGTGAAGATCGAACCGAAATCCATCGGCGTTGGCCAGTATCAGCATGATGTCGACCAGATGAAGCTGTCGCGTTCGCTCGACGCCGTGGTTGAGGATGCGGTGAACGGTGTCGGGGTCGATCTCAACACCGCGTCAGCACCGCTTCTGGCGCGGGTGTCCGGCCTGGGCGCCTCGCTTGCAGAGTCGATCGTGGTACACCGCGATGTCAATGGTGCGTTCAGGAGCCGCAAGGAACTGCTGAAGGTCTCGCGACTTGGGCCGCGCGCCTTTGAACAATGTGCCGGCTTTCTTCGGATTCGCGATGGCGCCGAGCCGCTGGATGCCTCGTCTGTTCACCCGGAAGCCTATGGTGTCGCCAAAAAAATCATCGCCGCCTGCGGCCGCGATCTGCGTCAGCTGATGGGCGACAGTGCCACGCTGAAGGGCCTTGACCCGCGCCAGTTTGTCGATGAGCGTTTCGGCTTGCCGACGGTGCGCGATATTCTGGTTGAGCTGGAAAAGCCCGGACGCGATCCGCGCCCGGAATTCAAGACCGCCAGCTTTGCCGAAGGCATTGACGAAATCTCCGACCTGAAGCCCGGCATGATGCTGGAAGGCACGGTGACCAATGTCGCCGCTTTCGGCGCCTTCGTCGATATCGGCGTGCATCAGGACGGGCTGGTGCATGTCTCGGCGCTGGCCGACCGCTTCGTCAAGGATCCGCATGAGGTGGTCAAGGCCGGAGATGTGGTCAAGGTTCGGGTGCTTGATGTGGATGTGAAACGAAAGCGCATCAGCCTGTCGATGAAGAAGAATGATGATGCCGCCGCTTCAGGGATGCGCGCATCCCGGCCGGATGGTGGCAACCGCAATCGCAATAATGGCCAAGGCGGACGCCGCCAGGAGGAAAGCGGGCAGGGCGCCTTCGGCGCGGCACTGGCCGCAGCCATGCGCAAGAAGTGATTGCGGCTTGAGCGGGACCGGCAAGAAACATGCCGCCTCGCTTCCGCGCGGGCATCTCAGCCTGCAGATTGCCTGCGGGTGTTCACTTTTCCCGTGGTGATCTGAGCCAGAACGATCCGGTATGCTGCGTAGATGACGGTCATGAAGCCGAGAAACAGCCAGGCTTTTATCACCACAAAGCTCGCGTAGACCAACACGGTTAACTGTGGGTTTGGTGCTTGCGAGACGTCACCAAGGCCCACACTGCCGGCCAGCCAGAAAGCCAGGCTTCCAAGCGCAAGGAACAGCGGTATTGAAATCTTATAAAGGGCAACGACGCCCAGCCCGGTGATTGCCATTGGCAGGCCGAAACCGCGCCCGAATTGACAATACCAGACATAGAAATCCTTCGGCCGCATATTGAGCAGATAGGCAATTTTTCGATCCGTTGCGATGGCCGGCAGAATGAGCGCCAGCCGCAGGCCGAGCGGCGCAAGCAGCATGTAGACAAGCAAAGCCAGCACCGAAAAGACATAGCCATATGGGCCGGTCGCGGTTTCGATATCGAGATGGTTTCCAGCGCTGATGCACGCAAAAGCGAATGCGCGATGAATAGAATAGACGCCAAACAAAGGCAGCCAGACGAGAAATTCACGCAGACCAAAACGATGCGCAAACCAGCCGGGTGCTTTCGCTTGCAGCAGGCAGCGATACCAGGCAACAGCAACGGAAGCTGCAAGCAGAAGATAGGCGACGGAGAGGATCTTGAATACCATCAGGGAAATCTGCAGGCGGTTCGCGATGGCGTTGGCAAGGGCATTGTCCGCCGTCACAATGGCAAGAAATTCATATTGCAGCACACCAAGCACGGCAAAAGGCCATAACAGTCGGACCGCGCTCGCCATGTTTGCCGTGAACAGGTGCAAGCTATTTTTGAAAACCAGCGTCAGCCGCGATCTGAAAGTCATCAATCAGGAGATCCCGTTTCATATATTGAAGTCCGGAAATACCTGTATAGATTGAAATTCGCCAATATAATCACGTTAGAGAACAGGAAAGAAATACTGGCGTCAGAACGAACCCGTAATACGGCACCTGCAAACTTGCTCCGCTCAATTCGGCAACGCAAGCCAATGGCAACGGGCGCAACATTCCGCCATTCGAAATCACGAATGAGATAAAGTCTGTTTCCGTAGAGGAAAGTGAAACCGCATGCGGGGATTCGCGACGTAGTGGCAGCAAGTCGCCGGAATACGAAAAATGGCCGGGATTGTACCCGGCCATCAGACTGTTGACAAAGTCATTCAGCTTCTCTGTTCTGAGGAGATAATCCCCCCCTCCGTCGTCATCCCCGTGCTTGTCACGGGGATCCAGATTCATAAGGCATTGAATAGACCAGTCCTTTCGCCGCGCGGACGCGCGTCGGCTGGATGCCTGTGGACCAAGCACAGGCATGATTTTAGAGAGGGGATAGAGTTTGCCAGCAGTCAGAAATGGCCGGGTCATGCCCGGCCATCTGTTTAGTTTCGGTCGTCAAGTTTCAGTCGCACTGAAACACGTCTATCATTTGCTTCCGGCAAACCGGCCCACATGGTGGAGATTGCCATCAGGGGCGACCATATAGATATCAGTGTAGGACTTGCCGTTGCGGTCCTGGCCGTTCTGATGCACGACCGAGCCGACAACAGCGTCTTCCGGCGCGCTCACGCCAGGAAGCTGGTCCTCCAGATTGAGTTGAACCGGCTGTAGCGCAAGAGCAGGGGAAGCCAGAAGCGGCAAAACGGCCGCCAGCATGGCGACCTTTTTCATTGTGTTTTTCATGATGACACCTAAACGAATCATCCGTTAATTAATCGGTTGATCAATATCTGGGCTTTCACCTGTCATTTTTCAAGTGATTTGACGTTTACGCAGTGTTCTCAATTTCCCCATCGGCATCAAATCAAGGTGATTTGCGCCTTCGCGGCTTAAACTCTTGCCATTCCTCTGATCACGATTTCCGTCTTGACCTCCGACAGGTTTTGCTGCAAAAGATCGGTACCGTACCGTACAGTACCAATTGCGGAGAGCATGCCTTGATTGAAGATCGCCACGCAGAACTGCGTTTCACCCCGCGCCAGCAGGCCGTGCTGGAGCAGGCGTTGCATCTGCTTGTCGAGGGCGGCGAAAAGGCGGTGACGACAGCGGGAATTGCGCGTGCTGCCAGTTGCTCCAAGGAAAGCCTCTATAAATGGTTCGGGGATCGCGAAGGTCTGCTTTCAGCAATGATTGCCTATCAGGCCAGCAAGGTCCGCACTTTCGAAAGCGCCGGCCACCGGCTGTCGGCAACTGAACTGAAGGATCATCTGCGTGCATTCGCGGTTGACCTGCTTGCGGTTCTGGCTGGCGATGTCTCACTTGCGCTGAACCGGCTGGCGATTGGCCGGGCAGGGCGGGATGGCGTGAAGCTCGGCCCCATGCTTTTGTCACGCGGGCGTGCTCAGATTGACCAGCGGGCACGCGCGCTTCTGGAGGACGGCCGCCGTTCGGGGCTTCTGGTCTTTGATGACGGTGATGACGCCTATCGCGTCTTTTACGGCCTGATTGTCGGTGACTGGCATGTGCGCATGCTGCTTGGCGACCGGTTGGAGCCGAAGGATTTTGCCGAGCGTGCCAGCAAGGCGGTAGACCGCTTCTGGGCGCTTTTTGCAACGGAATGACCGCTTTTCGCGGTTTTGGAAATAACGACAGGCAAGGGAAGGAAAAAACATGCGTGTCTATTACGATCAGGACGCTGATATCAATCTCGTCAATGGCCGCAAGGTCGCCATCATCGGCTACGGCTCGCAGGGCCGCGCCCATGCGCTGAACCTGAAGGACAGCGGCGCCAAGAATGTCGCCATCGCGCTGCGACCCGGCTCGGCCACTGCCAAAAAGGCGGAAGCCGATGGCTTTGAAGTCAAGACCGTTGCCGAGGCTGCGGCCTGGGCCGATCTGATGATGATGGCAACGCCGGACGAGCTTCAGGGCGCCATCTACAAGGACGAAATCGCGCCTTATATCCGTGACGGCGCTGCTATTGCCTTCGCCCATGGCCTGAATGTTCATTTCGGCCTGATCGAGCCGAAGGCTTCTGTGGATGTCATCATGATCGCACCGAAGGGCCCCGGCCACACGGTTCGCGGCGAATATCAGCGCGGCGGCGGCGTTCCCTGCCTCGTAGCCGTTCATCAGGATGCTTCGGGCAATGCGCTTGACGTCGCGCTCTCCTACGCCTCCGGCGTTGGCGGCGGTCGCGCCGGCATCATCGAAACCACATTCAAGGAAGAATGCGAAACCGACCTGTTCGGTGAGCAGGCTGTTCTGTGCGGCGGTCTGGTCGAGCTGATCCGCGCCGGCTTCGAAACCCTGGTCGAGGGCGGTTATGCGCCGGAAATGGCCTATTTCGAATGCCTGCACGAAGTGAAGCTGATTGTCGACCTGATTTATGAAGGCGGCATCGCCAACATGAATTACTCGATCTCCAACACGGCTGAGTGGGGCGAATATGTCACCGGTCCGCGCATCATCACGGAGGAAACCAAGGCCGAGATGAAGCGCGTTCTGAAGGACATTCAGACTGGCAAGTTCACCTCCGAATGGATGCAGGAATGGCATTCGGGTGCCGCCCGCTTCAAGGGTATCCGCCGCAATAATGACGCGCATCAGATCGAAGAAGTCGGTGAAAAACTGCGCGGCATGATGCCGTGGATCAAGAAGGGCGCCCTGGTCGACAAGGCTCGCAACTGATCCTGACCGCCATTGCGGCAACTTTACAGGGATCGGGCGGTGAACGCCCGGTCCTTTTCATTTGCCGCTTCTGGCAGCAAGCGTCGTCGAAAAGCAAGCCCGCATGCAATGGCTGGCAAAGGCGCTGAACGCCGCCCGGACGCGACGCTAAAGCTTGCGGAAAGCCTCGGAAAGGGCTGTGGGGTCATAGCCCGTCGCCGGACTGAACCCCAGCAATGTGTCGGGCTTCACCCAGGCATCCATGACAAAGGCGTTGATGAAACACGCCGCACGCGTGGCCCCGCTCGCTCTGCAGGATGACGTGCTTGCATCCGGAAACTTGATGGTAATTGTGCCCTCTGTCGCCGATTTGAGGCTGAGGTGCCCATTGGCAACGGCGGTGTTATCGAAAGTCAGGGTCTCCTTTGATGCCAGAACGGGATCCACGAGGAGAACGAGCTTGTATCTTGCCCCGCTGCGCAGTTCATCAACATGCCAGAGCCGGTACCTGTCTTCCCCCATATCAACATAAGCTTCCGCCATGGCCGAATAGACCCTGTTGTTGTTGACCCGGATCGCATCATCCACGGCGTAGGAGATATTATTGCTCACCGCCCCGGAAATATCCGCAGTGACCGAAGGTTTCAGTCCTCCGGTCTGCCCGCCAAGGGCCACACTGAACCCCCGGACACTGCTGGCCCGATATGATGCCGGTGCGGCATAGGGTTCGGCCCCCAGCCGCGCCATGCTGTGAAGATCGACCAATGTATTCTGTGCATTATCCCACAAGAAAATCTTTCCGGGCGCGAGCGCTCCCGAATTCCGATACCCCAGACTGGTTTGAACATAATCGAGATCAACGATGGCAGACTTCGTGCAGCCAACAAGAAAAATCAGTAAAACAGCCGACAAAGAAAATTTATTCATTTCCCTCTCCTGAATAAATCTCACCTAAAGCTGTTAGCAGATTTGTATTCGAGACTGAATAGTCCGTTTTCATCCAATCCGGTTCGAATTTTCATCGTTTTCTCGCGATGCAGATGATTGCGACCTTATCCTGTCCCGATGGGGCGCCTTTCGTAAAAATTGCGACACAGGCATTGATGGCGACGCAAAATTACCGAGAGCGAAAAGAAAAATCATTTTTATTGCCAAAAAATAGGTCAGCATTATTGACTTAAAACGGGTCATGTGGTTTTTAGGCGCTACTTAAAAAAGACTTGAGGAAACGCCCATGCTTGACTGGGAAAAGATCTACGCTTCGCGTGCCAAACGGATGGGCGCGTCGGAAATTCGTGAACTGCTGAAACTCCTCGAGCAGCCTGACATCATTTCGTTTGCCGGCGGGATCCCCGATCCCGCGCTGTTTCCGGCTGATGCCTTTCAGGCTGCCTATTCCGACATCCTGTCGGGACCGGAAGCCGGTGTGGCGCTTCAGTATTCGGTCAGCGAAGGCTATCCGCGCCTGCGCGAATGGATCGTAAAGCGCATGCAGGCGCGCGGCATCGAATGCACAATCGACAATATCTTCATCACATCGGGCTCCCAGCAGGGGCTTGATTATCTTGGCAAGATGTTCCTGTCGCCGGGCGACACCGCGTTGGTGACCTGGCCGACCTATCTTGGCGCGCTTCAGGCATTCAATGCCTATGAACCGCGCTACGAGAAGCTCGACATCAAGGGCAATACGACGCCGCAGGCCTATGCTGCCGATGCCCAGATGAATGGGTCAAAGGTCAAATTTGCCTATCTTTCGGCAGATTTCGCTAACCCGACCGGCGAGTCCCTGACGCTTGAAGAGCGTGAACGGCTTCTCGATCTGGCCGAGGAACTTGATGTTGCCGTGATCGAAGACGCTGCCTATCGCGCACTTCGCTATGATGGCGAGCGGCAGAAGACGCTTCTGACGATCGACTGCGAACGCAGTGGCGGTATCGAAAACACCCGTACGCTCTACTGTGGCAGCTTTTCCAAAACCCTGTCGCCAGGCCTTCGCGTTGGCTGGGTCTGTGCGGCAAAGCCGATCATCCGGCGCCTGGTTCTGGCCAAGCAGGCCGCCGACCTGCATTCACCGACCATCAATCAGATGGCGATTGCCCGCGTTGCCGAAAGCTATTTCAATCAGCAGGCGGAAAAAGTCGGCAGGGTTTACAAGGAGCGGCGTGACGCCATGCTCGCCTCACTTGCCAAACATATGCCTGCCGG
This sequence comes from Martelella alba, assembly GCF_006516955.1. Lineage (GTDB taxonomy): Bacteria > Pseudomonadota > Alphaproteobacteria > Rhizobiales > Rhizobiaceae > Martelella > Martelella alba. Next base: position 182,146 of record NZ_VHLG01000001.1, on the reverse strand, counting down.
TGTCGAATGGACCCGTCCTGAAGGCGGCATGTTTGTCTGGATTACACTGCCGGAGGATTTGGATGCGGCCGCGCTGTTGCAGCTTTCACTGAAAACGGCCAAGGTAGCCTTCGTGCCAGGCCAGGCCTTCTATGCTGATGGCTCGGGCGCCAATCACATGCGGTTGAGCTTTTCCTGCGCCACTCCGGCCCTGATCGACGAGGGTATCAGCAGGCTTGGCGCCTTGCTGCGCAGTCAGCTTGCGGCTGCCGCCTGACATATCTCGAAATTTAGACAGCCATGAAACCCGCCGCATTGCCGGCGGGTTTTTGTTTAAGAAGGTGCAGCAGACGGCCAACCGCGGCGATGGCCTTGTTTGCACGCGCGCAACGTGGTTCTCTCGCGCCAATCGTGATTTGCTGGCAGATGGGGAAGGGAAGATGAACGCTTCGGCTACATTCCAATTCGATGACTGGCCCGACGAAGGGGTTGCGTTTGCACTTTCCGGGCTGGAAATCACGGTTGATCCTGGCGAAAACCCACTGAAAATCAAGAACAGTGCCGCGATTGAAGCCAATTGGGAGCGGGAGAAGGCAGAAAACCCGCATCTTTTCAACGGCTCTCTGCTGAACCTGCATGCAGCAACCCTTGAGGCCGGACGCATTGCCGCACGTGCTTATGTCATTCCCTATGCCTATCACCTCTGGTGGCGACGGCAGACGCCACGCCCTGCAAGTCTTCACACCTTTGCCATGGCGATGATGATTTCCGGTGAGGGGGATGTCATTGCCATCCGCATGAGCCAGACCACGGCCAATCCGGGCAAGGTCTATTGTGCATCAGGATCGCTTGAACCTGAGGATATCATTGACGGCAAGGTTGATATCGAGGCCAATATGCGGCGCGAAGTCGGGGAGGAGACTGGACTTGATCTCGCTGATTTCGAGGCTGGCGACACACTCTATTGCGCGCGCGATAATGCATGCCTGATGTTTTATCGTTTCTTTCGCTCGCCCCTTTCGACTGAAGCGATCATAGCCAAAATCCACGCCCATATGCAGGTGGATGAGGAAAAGGAAATTGATGGTGTCATCGCGATCAACCGCGACAACCGTTTCTCCTTTAACTATGCTCATTCGATGCCGCCGGCACTTGCGCTATATTTCGATCAAAAGACGACCGGGCTGGCGGATTAGGAGGAACACCCCATGGCGCTGGATTTTGCGATTTATGACGTTTTTACGGATCATTCCCTTGCCGGGAATCCGCTTGCCGTGGTTTTTGATGCCGATCCGCTTTCTGACGAGGCCATGGCAACCATCGCACGGCAGTTCAATCTCTCCGAAACGATCTTTTTCAAAGCCAGTGAAAACCGTTCCCAGACGGCAACAGCGCGGATTTTCACCCCAGGCGGAGAGCTTCCCTTTGCCGGTCATCCGACCGTCGGCGGTGCCATAGCGCTTGCCGAGCGCAACGCTGAAGGCGAGGTAGCCGTCGATATGGTTTCGGTACTGGCCGAAAGGGTAGGTCCCGTGCGATGCGCAGTGAAATTGCGGCCCGGCAAGCCAAGCTTTGCCGAGTTTGACCTGCCACAGCTATCACGCCAGGCGCGGGAGACGCTTGATCGGGCAAAACTTGCGGAAATGCTGGGGCTGGAGCCGGCCATGATCGGTTTTGAGAATCACGTGCCGACACTCTGGACAGCAGGGGTCCCATTCATCTGTATTCCCGTGGCAAGCCTTCATGCCATGGAGATGATTGATTTCGATTCGAGGCTCTGGAAGTCGCTCGCGCCGCTTGTCGATGGCAGGTTGGCCTCTCCCTATATCTATACACGGGGTGGCGTCCGGCATGATTCAAGCTTTCACGCGCGTATGTTCAGCGGTGACATGGGGATATCCGAGGACCCGGCAACAGGTTCAGCGGCTGCGGCCTTTTCCGGTGCCATCCACCAGTTCGACCAACTGGGCGACGGACATCACGCTGTTCTGATCGAGCAGGGCATGGAAATGGGGCGGCCGTCCTATATCCACCTCCATATCGACGTCGAATCGTCTGCTATCTCTGGCGCAAGGATTGGCGGTTATGCAGTGTGCACGATGCGCGGAAGCTTCCTCGCTGCCTGACGGCCAGGGGCGCATATGGGGGATTTTCCCGGCGTTTCCGGGTCCGGTGAAAAAACGCGTAAAAAAACCGTCACAGGTGCTTGCTAATTTCGATAATCCTCTTTATACGGCCTTTCAACGACGCGAAAACGTCGTTTCCGGGTGATTAGCTCAGTTGGTAGAGCAGCTGACTCTTAATCAGCGGGTCCACGGTTCGAGCCCGTGATCACCCACCAAATTTTCTTGAAAATCAAGAGTTTGAAGAACGACGCTGTGGCGTCGTTTTTTCGTTTTCCATCTCAATTGTGAAAGTTCCGGCTTTTTTTGCATTGCGTTATCAACGGTGCTTGCCAAAGCGGAGAATCGTCTTTATAGCCGCTGTCAACGACACGTAAGTGTCGCCTCCGGGTGATTAGCTCAGTTGGTAGAGCAGCTGACTCTTAATCAGCGGGTCCACGGTTCGAGCCCGTGATCACCCACCATTTCTTGTCTTCGCAGTTTCTTGAATCCATTTGATGCCGACAGCATGGTTGCGTGTGATCTGCTGTTGCCAAAGCCAGTTATTCAGCTAAACTGATCATCTTAGCTGAAGAGTTTCCCAATGCCATCCGCACCACAATCTGCCCGCGATGATGATCCGGCCCACCTTTCCATGGCGCTTCAGGCCGCCATGCGTCAGATCCGGCGGCGTCTGCGCGATGAGGTTGATCGTGGTGGACTGACGCCGTCGCAAACCAGCGTGATCGTGCGGCTTGACCGCGAGGGTGCGGCAACGATGAGCGAACTGGCCCGGGCAGAAGGGATCACTGCCCAGTCGATGAGTGCTGTTATTGCCAAATTAAACGATCAGGGCTTTCTTGACCGGCGTGCAGACCCCGAAGATGGCCGTCAGCAGCTGTTGTCGCTTTCGGCCAAGGCTGCGTCCTGGCTGGGGCAGGATCGCGCCCGACGCGAAAGCTGGCTTGCCACAGTGCTGGCGGAACGCTTCTCAGACAAGGAGCGCCAGCAGCTTGTTGACGCCATTCGACTGCTTGAACGGATCACCTGAATGGCCGTGAATTTTTCTGGAGACGGGTCATGATCATCGGATTGTCCCGCTGGCTTTGGCGACGGGAAAACGCGATCACACTGGAATGTGAAGGGCAGGGTGCCGTGCCGGATTTGCCGGCCTGCGACGACGAAGGTGACAGAATATGACTGACAATCCGACTTCTATTCAACGACGCCTTGCCATCTGGTCCGGTCTGATTGTTGCATCTCTCTTGCTGATTATCGTACTGGAATGGGCCGGATTGCCGGCCGCGCTTTTGCTGGGGCCGATGATATCGGCGATCTGCTTTTCTTTTTTCGGCAACAAGATCTCCGTTCCGCGTGTGCCTTTCAATCTGGCACAGGGGGTTGTCGGCTGCCTCATTGCCCGTACGATGACATTGCCGATCGTGAAAGAGATCGGTACGGAATGGCCGATTTTCGTCGCGGGCGTACTCTCCGTCGTCTTCGCGGCGATCCTGCTTGGCTGGATCCTTGCCAAGCTGCAGGTTCTGCCGGGTACGACCGCGATCTGGGGTTCTTTTCCAGGCGCTGCAACGGTGATGACACTGATGTCCGCGTCGTTCGGCGCCGATATGCGCCTCGTTGCCTTCATGCAGTATACACGCGTTGTGATCGTCACCATTGTGGCGGCAACAGTGGCCACAATCTGGGCGGCAAGCAGCGGTGCACCGGCTGTCGCGAGCGTATCCTGGCTGGCCCAGCCGGATTGGCAGGCGCTCGGAGCAACGCTGGCCATGGTTGTCATTGGTGTCGTGATCGGCCGGGTCTCAAAAATCCCGGCGGGGCCGATGATTGTTCCCGTTATCCTGGGCTCCGCGCTGAACATTGCCGGGCTCATCACGATCGAGCTGCCGCAATTGCTTCTGGCGCTTTCCTATGCGCTGGTTGGCTGGGGCATCGGCTCGCGCTTTGACCGCGATGTTATCCGCCATGCCGGCAAGGCGCTGCCGCGCGTGCTGCTATCGATTATCTGCCTCGTACTCGTCTGTGCTGGCTTTGCGAGCCTTCTCGTCGTCTTTGCCGGTGTCGACCCGCTGACGGCCTATCTCGCCACCAGTCCCGGCGGGGCGGATGCCGTAGCCATCATTTCTGCCTCCACCCATGTGGACGTCGCCTTCGTCATGTCGATGCAGATTGCCCGCTTCTTCTTCGTCATGGCGCTGGGGCCGATGCTGGCGCGGTTTGTTGCCAGCCGCAGCGGGATGTGAAGGCTGTCCGAACTCTCGCCTCACTGTGCGGCTTGCGTTGCCCACCTGATCTAAAAAGGGAGGCCTTTCCGGCTCCGCAAGGTCACGTAAACCACTGTTTCAGCACGATAAATTATCTCGAACTGAATGAAACTCGACCTGGAATGCCGCCAGTCATTCAGTGAAATCGAAGCATTTGCCTCTCCGTTGCGCCTTGACGGATCATGCGTTTGCCCCTTTGCTGACAAGACTGCGGAGGGTAGCAGTTATGCGACATAGTCCAACACTAAGCGATTTTCTCGAAAGTGAAGCGGGGGAGACGCTAACCCAGTTCTTTCGCGAACAGATCCTCCCGGCTGGTACAATGCTGCGCGATGATTGCGGGGATCAGATTCTGATTGTCAGAACCGGCCGCCTCCGCGTCTATCTCGCAACGCAGGAACGCGAACTCAGCCTCACCTACCTGCTGCCCGGTGACGCATTCAGCACCCATACGCGCGCGCAGCTGAGTGCTCAGGAGAACAGTCGCATCCTGATCGCGCCACGCAGGCTGGTTGAGCGGCAACTTGGTCACTTCCCCCTTTTGCAGGAGGCGATATTCCGGGTACTTGCGGCGACACTTTCCCAAAGCTTGACGATGATTGAAGATCTGGCCTTCCATCCGGTACGCGGACGGCTTGCGCGCTATCTGCTGCGTCAGACCAGTCAGCAGCCGGACGAACAGGAAGCTGGCATTGTGATCCAGCTTGCGCTGAGTATGGAAGAAATAGCCACTCTGATCGGGACGACCCGGCAAACGGCGTCCACCGAACTGAATGCCATGGTCAAAGATGGCGTGATCGCCAGGAATGGACGGTCAGGATTGGTGATCCTGCAGCCTGAAAGGTTGAGACTATGGGCGGGAGAGGCCAGCAATTGCGGCTGAAGTAATGCGGAGCACGCCGAACTGTCAGCTAGCTGACAGACTTTGACGCGCCTGTTGCTATCATCGCGTTATGAACCGAAAGGAAGGCGAGATGAGCGACGGATCCTATGACCGCTATGTCAGTTTCAAGGGGGCCGATTGGGAGCGTAAAAGTGCTGCGATCATGACAAGACTCGAATGCCACCGGCGAGACGCAACAAGTCCGTTCTGGGCCTATTTCTTCAGACAGCGCGAACAGGCCCACGCGCAGGGCTTCGATGATCTGCGTGTTCTCCACAATTACGTTTCCACACTCAGGGAGCTGCTTGAAGATATCGGAGACGAGGCCACGCTGAGCCTGCTCGAAGAACTGGAAGAAACGTGTATGTAAAACGCAGAAGCCGGCGTTTCCGCCGGCTTCGTGTCATTTCAAAGGGCCGGAATGTCTTATTCGGCGGCCTCTGCATATTCGCTCATTGGCGGGCAGGCGCAGATCAGGTTGCGATCACCATAAACATTGTCGACGCGGTTGACCGGCGGCCAGTATTTGTCGACACGGAAAGCGCCCGGCGGGAAGCAGGCTTCCTCACGCGAATAGGGGTGATCCCACGCGCCAACCAGATCTTCCACCGTATGCGGTGCATTCTTCAGCGGATTGTCGACACGGTCTGCCTTGCCGTCCTCGATCGCGGCAATCTCGGCGCGGATCGACAGCATGGCATCGCAGAACCGATCAAGCTCGGCCTTGGTTTCCGATTCTGTTGGCTCCACCATCAGCGTACCGGGAACCGGGAAGCTCATGGTCGGGGCATGGAAACCGCAGTCGATCAGCCGCTTGGCAATGTCATCGACACTGACATCGGCGCTGTCCTTCAGCGGGCGCGTATCGATGATGCATTCATGGGCAACGCGGCCTTTCTCGGATTTGTAGAGCACCTCATAGGCACCCTTCAGCCGGGCAGCGATATAGTTGGCATTGAGGATCGCCACCTTGGTCGCCTGCGTCAGGCCTTCGCCACCCATCATCAGGCAGTAGGACCATGATATCGGCAGGATCGAGGGCGATCCGAAGGCCGCGGCCGAAACGGCACCCCCCAATGCATCAAGCGCCGGATTGCCGGGCAGGTGCGGCGCGAGATGCGCCTTGACCCCGATAGGCCCCATGCCGGGACCGCCGCCGCCATGTGGGATGCAGAAGGTCTTGTGCAGGTTTAGATGGCTGACATCGGAGCCAACATCGCCGGGGCGGGCCAGCCCGACCATGGCATTCATATTGGCGCCATCCAGATAAACCTGACCGCCATATTGATGGGTGATTTCGCAGACAGATTTTACCGTTTCCTCAAACACACCATGGGTCGAGGGATAGGTAATCATGCAGGCTGCCAGATTTTCGGCATATTGCGCAGCCTTGGCCGCGAAATCATCGAGGTCGATATCGCCATTGTCACGGGCTTTGACCGGAACCACCTTCATGCCGGCCATCTGCGCCGAGGCTGGATTGGTGCCATGGGCAGAGGTCGGGATCAGGCAGACATCGCGATGCGCTTCACCATTGGCCTTGTGGTAACGACGAATGGTCATCAGACCGGCATATTCGCCCTGCGCACCCGAATTCGGCTGCATCGAGAAGGCATCATAACCGGTGATCGCACACAGCTTGTCGGAAAGATCCGCAATCATCTCGCGATAGCCGGTCGTCTGGCTCTCCGGCGCAAAGGGATGCATATCGGAAAATTCCGGCCAGGTGATCGGCAGCATTTCCACCGTCGCATTCAGCTTCATCGTGCAGGAGCCAAGCGGGATCATCGCCCGGTCCAGCGCCAGGTCGCGGTCTGCGAGGCGGCGCATATAGCGCGTCATTTCGCTCTCAGCCCGGTTCATGTGAAAGATCGGATGCGTCATATAAGCACTTGTACGCAAGAGATCTTTTGGAAGTCGATAGTCTGCATCGAACTCTGCAATCGAGAAGCTGCCGCCAAAGGCTGCCCAGACCGCTTCGACATGCGCAGGGCGCGTGCGTTCATTGACAGAAATGCCGATTTTCGTCTCGCCGACCTTACGCAGGTTAACACCGTTATCGACGGCATTCTTCATGATCAATGCCTGGAAGGCGCCGACCTCGATGGTCATCGTGTCGAAGAAGTTCTCCGGTTCGACGACAAAGCCAAGCGCTTCCAACCCCTTGGCCAGCAGTACGCCCTTGCGATGGATCTGCTGCGCGATGGCCTTAAGGCCATCCGGTCCGTGGAACACGCCATACATCGAGGCCATGACGGCGAGCAGAACCTGCGCCGTGCAGATATTCGATGTCGCCTTTTCACGGCGGATATGCTGTTCACGGGTCTGCAGCGCCAGACGGTAGGCGCGGTTGCCACGCGCATCGACCGAGACGCCGACAAGACGGCCGGGCATGGAGCGCTTATAGGCATCCTTGACCGCCATATAGGCGGCATGCGGACCGCCGTAACCAAGCGGTACGCCGAAACGCTGGGTCGAGCCGATGGCGATATCGGCATCCATTTCGCCCGGCGACTTCAACAATGTCAGCGCCAGCGGATCGGCAGCCATGACGGCGATCGCCTTGGCCTCGTGCAGGGCCGAAATCACAGATGTGAAATCATGCACATGGCCATAGGTGCCGGGATACTGGAAAATTGCACCAAAGACGGCTTCGGGCTTCAGATCGGAGAAGGGATCGCCAACGACCACCTCCCAGCCAAACGGTTCAGCGCGGGTTTCGATGACGGCAATGGTCTGCGGATGGCAGGCAGCATCAACGAAGAAGGTATTCGCCTTGGACTTCGAAACACGGTTCGCCATGGCCATGGCCTCGGCTGCCGCCGTTGCCTCATCCAGAAGCGATGCATTGGCAATATCAAGGCCGGTCAGATCCGACATCATGGTCTGGAAGTTGAGCAGGGCTTCAAGCCGGCCCTGGCTGATTTCCGGCTGATAGGGCGTATAGGCGGTGTACCAGGCCGGATTTTCCAGAATATTGCGCTGGATTACCGGCGGCGTAATCGTGCCGTAATAGCCCTGACCGATCATGGTGGCGAGCACCTTGTTCTTGTCGGCGGTCTCGCGCAGCTTGTCGAGCGCTTCGCGCTCGCTCATCGCGGGACCAAAGGCCAGCGGTTCTTTCTGCCGGATCGCGGCCGGAACCGTGTCGTCAATCATGGCATCAAGGCTGTCATAGCCGATCACCTTCAGCATCTCGGCCATTTCAGCGGGCGAGGGGCCGATATGACGCCGGTTGGCAAAATCATAGGGCTGGTAATCGGTGAATTTGAAATCCGAAGGCGTCGTCATCAGGCGATGAACTCCATATAGGCGGCCTCGTCCATCAGGCCATCGGCATCGGCGACATCGGCAAGCTTCAGCTTGAAGAACCAGCCATCGCCCATTGGCGCTTCGTTGACGAGCGCGGGGTTTTCGACGATCGCCTCGTTGATTTCGACAATCTCGCCGGAAAGCGGGCAGAACACATCCGAAGCGGCCTTGACGGATTCAACCGTTGCCGCGTCGTCATTCTTTTCGAAGCTGGTGCCAAGCTCCGGCAGTTCGACGAAAACAAGGTCGCCCAGCGCTTCGGCAGCATGTGCGGTAATGCCGACAGTTGCGACATCGCCGTCAATTTTCAGCCATTCATGCTCTTCGGTAAATTTGATGGTCATTGCTCAGATCTCGCTAAAAGGAGCGCGGTTCAGCGCTTGTAGGTGGCGGTGACGAAGGGTGTATCGGTAACGGTGACGGGCAGATATTTGCCCCGCACCTCGGCATAGAGAACGGTTCCGGAGACGGCGAGGGGTGTTTCCACATAGCCCATGGCAACCGGCGCGCCGACCGAGGGGCCGAAGCCACCGGAGGTGACGTGACCGACCTCGCGGGCGCCCTGATCATCGGCAAAAAGCTTCGCCGGCGGACGGATCGGCGCGCGACCCTCAGCCTTCAGACCGACGCGGCGGCGCGATGCACCGGAGGCCAGCTGTGGCAGGATGACGGAAGCACCGGGGTAGCCGCCCTCGCGATCGCCACCATTGCGGCGCACCTTCTGCATGGCCCATTCCAGCGCAGCCTCAACCGGCGTCGTGGTGGTGTCGATGTCATTACCATAGAGGCAGAGACCAGCCTCCAGGCGCAGCGAATCGCGGGCGCCAAGGCCCACAGGCCCGCAGTCCTCGTGCCCCAGAAGTGCGCGGGCAATTTCTTCCGCCTTTTCCGATGGCATAGAGATTTCAAAACCATCCTCGCCGGAATAGCCGGAACGCGAGATGATGCAGTCCGCGCCGAAAATGGAGGCATCGCGAACATCCATAAATTTCATCGCCGCAGCGCCATCGAACACCCCCATCAGCACAGCCTCGGCTCGCGGCCCCTGAAGCGCGATCAGCGCACGGTCGTCGAAATGTTCCTCAACAGTGCAGAGATCGGAAAGCGCCGCCTTCATATGGGCAAGATCGGCGTGCTTGCAGGCTGCGTTGACGACGACATAGAAATAGTCACCGCGATTGGCGATCATCAAATCGTCAAGAATGCCGCCCGTCTCATTGGTGAAGAAAGCATAGCGCTGCCGGCCGGACTTGAGTCCGGCGACATCGACGGGTACCAGACGCTCAAGCGCGATCGCGGCGTCACCCAGATTGCCCGAAATCGGTCGCACATGGACCTGTCCCATATGGGACACATCAAAAAGACCGGCTTTTTCGCGGGTGTGAAGATGTTCCTTCAACACGCCGGCGGGATATTGCACCGGCATGTCATAGCCGGCAAAAGGAACCATGCGTGCGCCGAGCTGGAGATGCAGCGCATGAAGCGGCGTTTGTTTAAGAGTGTTTGGCGTATTCAAGAATGCCTCCGGATAGCGCGGGTCAGGCGCTGGCTCATGGGGTTGGGCAACGATTGAAGACGTGCCGCGCGAATGAGCCCCCTCTGTCCTGTTCGCCTGAGAATATTATCCCTTCGGCCAGCGGTTACCCGCCTTGTCTCCAGAGTCTAGCCATCGCACTGGTCCTTTGGCCTGAGAGTTTCCGGGGCAGTTGCTCCTTCGGCACCGCGAAAAGTCCCGCGGATTCTCCCAATACGATGTTTGGCCCGATTATCAGGCAGATGAACAGATTTGCAAGAGGTTCATTCCCCATAGGTGTGAAAATCACCGCCTTGCAGGCTTATTTCCCACAGGCGAGCGAACCGGGAAGGGCAGGCTTGCGTGCGGCGAACGGCGAGGGGCTCTTGCCGTGTGCGCGGCAGCATGCGAATGTCGCAGGAAAATTGGAACGACATTCAGGAAACAGATTTGTCTCAGACATTTACGCATGCCATTCTTGCAGCGCTTGGCGGGGGGATTGGTGCGGCTGGACGTTACTTCGTCGGTATCGCCGCCATTCGGCTGGCCGGACCCAACTTTCCCTGGGGAACCTTTATCGTCAACATTGTCGGCTCGCTGATGATCGGCCTGCTGGTCGAGGTTGTCGCGCGGCTGCTCAACCAGTCGGCGGATATGCGCGTCTTCCTCGTCACCGGTGTGCTCGGCGGCTTTACCACCTTTTCATCCTTTTCGCTGGATACGATGACCATGGTTGAACGCGGCGACTATGCTACGGCCGCGCTTTACGTTGCCGCCAGCGTGGGGCTTGGTCTTGTCGCAGCCTTTGGCGGCCTGATGATCGGACGTGCCGCCTTCTGACTGCCCGTTTCAATGATTGCCAATATGCGTTAGAGCATTCATTCATGACTCGGGCTGCCTCGTGAACGGCGCCCGGGCAGGCCGTGTTTCATAAGGACGACAATTCGGATGGCGGGTATCGAACATATCAAGGTTGACCATGACGAGGCAGGAATGCGCCTCGATCGCTGGTTCAAGATCCACTATCCCGGCCTTGGTTTTGGTGCGCTGCAAAAACTGCTCCGATCCGGTCAGGTCCGCATCGATGGCGGCCGGGTCAAGACCGACACCCGTATTCAGCCGGGGCAGATGGTGCGTGTGCCGCCGATGATGGGTGTCGACCAGAAGGCCAGCGGCCCGATTGCCTCAAAGGCGCTGAAACACTCACCTGATGCTGAACTTCTGGCCCGCATGCTGCTGCATGAAGATGACCGGCTGTTCGTGCTCAACAAGCCCGCCGGACTTGCAGTCCAGGGTGGCTCGGGTGTTGTTCGCCACATCGACAAGATGCTGGAAGCCTGGACCAGCAGAAAGGGCGAGAAGCCGCGCCTTGTGCATCGCCTTGACCGGGACACCTCCGGTGTTCTGGTGATTGCGCGCACCAGAGGTGCTGCCCAGAAGTTGACCGAAGCCTTCCGCGAACGGACCACCAAGAAAACCTACTGGTCGCTGGTGAAGGGCGTGCCGCGCAAGAGCGAGGACAAGATCTCCACCTGGCTCGCCAAGGAGCAGACACCGGACGGCGACCGCATGCGCATCGCCAAACATGGCGATGATGGCGCCGACCATGCCGTCTCCTATTACCGGGTGGTCGAGACGGCGGCAAACCGCCTGGCCTGGCTCGAGATGGAGCCTTATACCGGACGCACGCACCAGCTGCGCGTTCATGCGCTCCACATCGGTCACCCCATCATTGGCGACCCGAAATATTTCGACGATGATCCCAACTGGGATTTCCCCGGCGGCATGCAGAAACGCCTCCATCTGCATGCACGTCATATCGATATTCCCCACCCCGATGGCGGGCGGCTGCGCATCACCGCACCTCTGCCGCCGCATATGATACAGAGCTGGAACCTGCTCGGTTTCGATGCCAACCGGGAAGACCTTGATAAGGACTAGAATGAAGCTCGTATTATTTGATTGTGACGGAACGCTTGTCGACAGTGTCAGGCGGATCCACGAAACCTTTCGCCGCACATTCATTGCCTTCAACTATCCCGCTCCGAGCCTTGAAGACGTCAAGTCGATCGTCGGCCTCTCGCTCGATATCAGCTTTGCCCGCCTGCTTGGTCGCGAAACGGTGGACGAAGAAGCGATGGCGATGCGCCTGCATTTCAAATCGCTGTTTGCCGAAATCCATGCCGATCCGGCCATGACCGAGCAGCTTTTTCCCGGCATTTCCGAGCTTGTCGATGCGCTGGCGCGACGCGATGATGTCATCATCGGTGCGGTGACGGGCAATTCCCGGCGGGGCCTCAATCATATTCTGAGCTTGCACGGCTTCTCGGCCCATTTTCGTGTGTCTCGGACCGCCGATGATTGCCCCTCAAAACCCGATCCGGCCATGGTTCTGGAATGCTGCGCCGAGCTCGATTTCAACCCGGCACAGACCCTCGTCATCGGCGATGCGGTTTTTGATATGCAGATGGCCAAGGCCGCCGGTGCAGACGCGATCGGCGTCGCCTGGGGATATGGCACGGTTGATGCCCTCAAATCGGCAGGTGCGGATATGACCGTCGGCTCCCCCGAAGACATCCTCAACTATATCTAGTAAATTTTATTCACCGTTCTCTTGTGTTGTGATATGAAAGAAATGGTTGATAAGCAGGAGAATTTACCCCTGCTGCGACAGGACAGGAATGAAACTGGTTCTTTTTGACTGCGATGGAACGCTGGTTGACAGCCTTGTCATCATTCAGGAGACGATGAGGCGAACCTTCCTCGACTTCGGTTACGCGGCCCCGGCTGTCGAGGCCACCCGCGCAACGGTCGGCCTGACGCTGGATGTGGCCATTGCGGGCCTGCTGGACAAGCCTGCGATTGATGAAGAGGCCCGCGCCATGATGGCGCATTACCGTTCGCTATTTTCTGAGGTCAGGGCTGATCCGTCGATGCAGGAAAGTCTGTTCGAAGGCATCGCGGATGTCCTGGAAAGATTATTTGAAGAAGATGAAATTTTGATCGGCGCCGTCACGGGAAAATCACGGCGCGGCCTCAATCATATGCTTGATGTTCATAATTGGTTCAGCCGATTTCCAGTAACGCGCACGGCTGACGACTGTCCCTCAAAGCCGCATCCGGCCATGGTGCTGGAATGCTGCTCGGAAGCCGGAATTGATCCTGCTGACACGACAGTCATCGGCGACGCTGTTTTTGATATGCAGATGGCGAGATCAGCCGGGGCTCGGGCGCTGGGTGTGAGCTGGGGTTATGGCCAAACCGATGCATTGATGTCAGCCGGCGCCGAGCGGATTCTGACATCACCGAATGACATTCTAGTGCAGCTGATCGGAGAAGATCATGCGAGACCATTTGAACACTGACAATTTCGAGAGGGAACTGGCGGCGATTGATCCGGTCAGGCGTTCTCAGGAATTGATGCGATCCGAATTGCCGCGGCGCTTCTACAATGAAGCCAGTTTTGTCGCGACTGGCAGTGGCGGTTTCGCCATCGAACTGGATGGGCGCGGCGTCAAGACACCGGCCGGACACGCCTTGCAGCTGCCCAATGCCGTGCTGGCAGATCTCATCTGCCGTGAATGGAAGGACCAGGCTGACGTCATTGATCCGGCAACGATGCCGCTGACCCGACTGGCAAATACAACACTCGACGGCATTTCCGACAATGCCGAAGCTGTTTTCGACGAAATCGTATCCTATTGCGGCAACGATCTGTTGTTTTATCGCGTATCGAGCCCGACCGAGCTGGTTCAGCGTCAAAAAGATCGCTGGGATCCGCTGCTGAACTGGATGGCGCGCTCATTCTCTGCACGATTCAAGCTCGCAAACAGCGTTATGTTTGTACAACAACCTGCAGAAAGTATTGATTCTTTCAGGAACGCTCTTCAGCAGCATGCAGAGCCTTTCACACTGGCTTCAATGCATGTCATGACGACATTGACGGGCTCGGCAATCTTGGCGCTGGCCGTGGCGCGTGAGGAAATCAGCCTTGAGCAGGCCTGGGAACTAGCCCATCTGGAAGAAGACTGGACGATTGAGCACTGGGGCCATGACGCAGAAGCCGATCAGCGTCGGGAGCTGCGCTATATCGATATGGTGACGGCCTATACGGTGCTGAAGACCATGCAGAGCTGACAGAGTTTCGCGAGAACCCGAATTTCGAAGAAAGGCGACGCAATTCCGGGTCGCCCAGATCGCTGACAAATCTCACCCCTTTTTTGACGTCATGCCTGTGCGTTTCACAGCCACCTAGCTGGCGCGCGACTGCGAGGCGAAAGATACGTTTATCCAACGCTCTGAAGAGCCTGGATCCCCGTGACGAGCACGGGGATGACGACGGAGGGGCAGCGCCACCCCAAACAGGCAATCTGAATGACTTTGGCAAAAGTCTGGGCGACCCGTTTTCCGCGTCGCCTTTTGTTTCGTGCCATGCAAATCGTCAGAGCAAACGATCCGCATGCCAGCGGAGATGGTCATCCATGAAAGTGGAGATGAAATAATAGGAGTGATCGTAGCGTTCATGCAGGCGCAGCGTCAGAGCAATATCTGTGTCCTTGACCGCCTCTTCGAACATCCAGGGCTTCAGCCCGTTTTCCAGGAAACCGTCAGCCTTGCCCTGATCAATCAGAAATTCAGGGAAGCGGGCGCCATCTTCAACCAGCGCGCAGGCGTCATAGCTGCGCCATGCGGCCTGATCTGGACCAAGATATTTCGTCAGCGCCGGGATCGACCAGTCCGACGTTGAAGGCGACACGATCGGCGCAAAGGCAGAGCAGCTCTTGAAGCGATCAGGGTTTTTCAGCGCCATCGTCATTGCACCATGACCGCCCATTGAGTGGCCGAATATGCCCTGCCTTTCCATATCGGCACGGAAACTTGAGGCGATAAGCGCCGGCAGTTCCTCGGTGAGGTAGCTGTACATCCTGTAGTTTTCGGACCAGGGTTTTTCGGTGGCGTCGAGATAGAACCCAGCTCCCTTGCCCATCTGCCAATTGGTCAGCTCATCGGGAACATCCGTACCACGCGGACTGGTATCCGGGCAGATGACGATCAAGCCATATTCGGCGGCAAGGCGGCGATATTCACCCTTTTCCATCACATTGGCATGCGTGCAGGTGAGGCCGGACAGATACCACAGAACCGGCCGCGGCCCTGTGATTGCCTGCGGTGGAATAAAGGCCGCAAAAGTCATCTCACAGCCACAGACTTCCGAATCATGGGCAAAAACACCCTGCATGCCGCCAAAGGCGGTACTTTCGGACAGGATTTTCATGAAAACTCCTTATGCATCACGCCGTGCCCTTGGGCAGGCTTTTTGCCTGACCGCAAAGGCGGTGAAGCGTCTGAAGAAATTGCGACCGGTCACGCGCCGAGAAGGCTGCATTATAGCCCTTGCTCTCACCCGTTTCACGCAGGTGCTGGCCGAGATCACGCATCGCGCGGGCCATGCCGATATTGGCCGCGTCAAAAATGCGGCCCGTCGGTCCTGTTACCAGTGCGCCGGCATGAACACAGCGCTCCGCCAGCGGCACATCGGCCGTCACGACGATATCGCCCGGAGCGGCCCGTTCGGCGATCCAGTCATCGGCGGCGTCAAAAGAAGCGCCGACGATGACATTGCGAACCATCGGATCACGCGATGGCCGAAGCCCGGAATTAGCGACCAGAATGACCGGCAGCCCGTTGCGTTCGGCAACCCGCATTATTTCCGCCTTCACCGGACAGGCATCGGCATCGACATAGATCGTGGTCATGCTTCTATTCGTCCCGGTCCTCAGTAAACGACGACCGAACGGATGCTTTCACCACTATGCATCATGTCGAAGCCCTTGTTGATATCCTCAAGCTTCAGAAGATGGGTAATCATCGGATCGATCTCGATCTTGCCGTCCATATACCAGTCGACGATTTTCGGCACATCGGTGCGTCCGCGTGCTCCGCCGAAAGCCGTCCCCATCCAGCTGCGGCCAGTCACCAGCTGGAAGGGGCGGGTGGAGATTTCCTGGCCGGCGCCAGCGACACCGATCACGACCGACTTGCCCCAGCCACGATGGGATGATTCGAGCGCCTGACGCATTACCGTGGTGTTGCCGGTGCAATCGAAGGTGTAGTCAGCTCCGCCGATCGTGTCGGCGCCACGCTTGGTCAAATCGATCAGATAGGGCACCAGATCCTTGCCGATTTCCTTTGGATTGACGAAATGCGTCATGCCGAAACGTTCGCCCCAGGCCTTTTTTTCGTTGTTGAGGTCTACGCCAATGATCATGTCAGCCCCGGCGAGCCTAAGGCCCTGAATGACGTTCAGGCCAATGCCGCCGAGACCGAAAACGATCGCCGTTGCGCCGATTTCCACCTTGGCCGTATTGATGACGGCGCCAACACCGGTGGTAACGCCGCAGCCGATATAGCAGACCTTGTCGAACGGTGCGTCGGGGTTGATCTTTGCGACCGCGATCTCCGGCAAAACCGTGTAGTTCGCAAAGGTCGAACAGCCCATATAGTGAAACAGCGGCTTGCCATCGAGCGAGAATCGCGACGTGCCATCGGGCATCAGGCCCTGACCCTGGGTCGAGCGGATCGCGGTACACAGATTGGTCTTGCGCGAAAGGCAGGACGGGCATTCCCGGCATTCCGGCGTGTAGAGAGGGATAACATGATCTCCCTTCTTCACCGAGGTGACGCCGGGGCCGACATCAACCACCACGCCTGCGCCTTCATGACCGAGAATCGCAGGAAAAATCCCTTCAGGATCAGCGCCCGAAAGCGTGAAATCATCCGTGTGGCAGATGCCGGTGGCCTTGACCTCGATCAGCACTTCTCCGGCCCGCGGGCCTTCCAGCTGAACAGTCATGACTTCAAGGGGTTTGCCGGCTTCAACGGCAACTGCTGCGCGCACGTCCATGAGCGTTCTCTCCTTCAATATGCATAAGTATTTCCTCGCTGACACATCTGCCACGGAGATGAAGCGCGCAGCAAGCCCCGCAACGACAATCCAGGCCGAGAAATCGACACGATCGCGTTATCCTGAAGCGCAGCCTATCGCTTTGATGCCGTGAGCGAAAACATCGCGCCCTGCGGGTCAATACATTGCAGAATGAAACTTCCACCCGGCACTTGATGTGGACCATTGATGATCCGGCCGCCATTGTCCCGAACGCGGGCAGCAGCGGCATCGATCGCATCGACTACAGCGTAATAGTTCCAGAAAGACATCGGCATATCCGGCAGTTTGCGCATCATGCCGCCGATCTGCCTTCCGCCCGCCGAAAACAGCAGATATTGGCCCATCTCCCCCATATCGAAGGGTTCATCGGCCTGCCAGCCGAACATATCGGCATAAAAGGCCATCGCCGCATCGGGATTGCTCGTGTAGAGCTCGTGCCAGGCGAAGGTGCCGGGTGAGGGCGGTTTCGGTCCTTCCGGCATCGGGCCATCCATCGGGGCAGGACAGAAAAGATTGATCACGGCGCCGAAGGGATCTGCAAGTACGGCGAATCGACCGGTTTTCGGAATATCCTGTGGCGAAACGAGGATTTGACCGCCTGCCTTTTCAAATTCAGCGGCCTTGCCGTCCACATCCGCAACATCGACGTAGCCGCTCCAATTTGGCGGCACCTTGCGCCCGATCATTTCCGGCGTCAGCGCCATCAACCCACCGACAGCCATTTCGAAGCCCTCAACGGCAAAAAGCGCATAGTCCGTGCCAGCGACGCCACTATCGCGGCGCTGCCAGCCAGTCACCCTGCTGTAAAAATCACCCGCAGCCGCGACATCAGAAGTCAGTAATTCGTACCAGATGAATTGCCCGTCCATATCGGTCTCCTCCCGCTTTCAAGGCCTTGCTAAAAGACTACAGGAAGAATGCGACGGTAGACAGACAACACTTCACGTGACCCGATCAAGGTTCGGCCGGGTCCGCGCCAGGACATCGCGCCGTTGGCCCGAAGACCTCTTCAAAGGCGGCCCTGAGCGCAACATCAACATCGCCCATGGTAACCGGCAGACCGAGATCAACAAGGCTGGTGACACCATAGCCGGCAATGCCACAGGGGACGATGCCGCTGAAATGCTCCAGCTCAGGCTCGACATTGATTGAAAGCCCGTGGAAGCTCACCCAGTGCCGCAGCCGGATGCCGATCGCGGCAATCTTGTCTTCTGCGACCTGACCGTCGGCGAGCAGCGGCTTTTCCGGCCGGCGCACCCAGACACCGACACGGTCCTCGCGTCGCTCACCGCGCACATTCATGCTGTCTAGCGATCGGATAATGACCTCCTCAATCGCCGATACGAAGGCACGGACGTCCCTGCGCCGGCGTTTCAGGTCGAGCATAAGATAGGCAACGCGCTGGCCCGGGCCATGATAGGTGTATTCGCCGCCGCGCCCCGTCTCGTAGACCGGAAACCGACCCGGCATCAGAAGATCGCCGGAATTGGCACTCGTCCCGGCGGTGTAGAGCGGCGGATGCTCGACCAGCCAGACCAGTTCATCAGCTTCTCCATGAGCGATTCTTTCCACTTCCCGCTCCATCACGGCCAGAGCATAGGGATAGGAGACCGGGTTGTCGGTTATCCACCAGCGCACGGGAGCAGAACCGTCTTCGGCCCGCATGGCGATTTGAATATCCTGTCTTTGCATGAAACGGTCCTTTTTTGCGCATTTCTTCGCAGATTTGGGGCTTTGCGGCAAGCTTCGCCAGCCCCTTGAGCAGACATCGCGTGGCGGACAGTTAGGGCAATGCGGAATAAATGAAAAAAATGTGTCACAGGCGCTTGTGCGGCGTCATCGCTTTTGCTACATGCAGCGGCGCCGGGACGAACCGGCACCTACCACGATGCGGTCGTGGCGGAATTGGTAGACGCGCAGCGTTGAGGTCGCTGTGGGGCAACCCGTGGAAGTTCGAGTCTTCTCGACCGCACCACCTTGCAATTGCAAGGTATAATCCCCCCTTAAAGCTTTGAACGGTAAAGCGATTTTCGGGGGTTCTAGCACCCTTTTCTCGATGGTATTTCAGCCGGTCCTCGAAGGCCAGTCTGAGCACGGTCCGCTTGAGCGTGACATTGCCTGTTTCCCAGATTTTCCAAGGGTTTGCGAGGAATCCTAGCGAGAGTTCTAGCATTTTGTCGAAGGTGCCGGGCTGCGGGGCGAGATTGGCGAGCTGATCGCTCAGTCTGAGCTTGTCGCGTTCGAGCCCGGCGATCTTGTCTTCGTAGGCGCGGATGACGGCCGGGCTGGTGGCGTCGATGATCCTCGCAAGCAATGTGTCGATCTGCTTGTCGGTCTGCCGCAGGCGCTCCCTGCCGGATTTCAGCATGTCGTCGGCAAGCGCGAGACGCTGGTTCCAGGCATCGCGGAACATCACCCTGACCAGTTCGAAGAGTTTCGGGCCTGGCTGAAGGGACTTGATGATCGCGCCGACATCGCCTTCGAGCCGGTCGCGGGCAATCGACTTGCCATAGCTTTCACAGCCCTTCGTCTGGCAGAGATAATAGGGATAGCGCTTGGTATTGCCTTTAGCCCAGGAACTTCTGAACGGCACGCCGCAACCGGCGCAGCAGACGAAGCCGCGCAGGGCAAAATCATCGCCGATATTCTTGCGCGCCGGAAGCTTGGCGACACCGGAACGGCGTTCCTGCACCTTGTCAAAGGTCGCAAGCGAGATCAGGGCATCGTGCTGGCCTTTCAGCCAGTCGAGCCTGTAGATGTCGCTGCAGATATAGCCGGAATAGAGGGGCTGGGTGAGGATTTCCGTGACGCGTTGCTGGGTGACGATGCCGGCTCTGGTGCGCGGAAAGGAAGGGCAGCTTTCGAAGAAGCGCTTGACCTCGGCCTGCGACTGGAAGCGGCCAGCGGCATAGCCCTCGAAGGCCTCGCGGACGATGGTCGCCAGCGGTTCCTTCGGAACAAGGACTTTTCCGCGCCCCTTGATCGTGACGTATTGATAGCCGACCGGGGGATTGTGAATCCAGTAGCCGTTTTCCATGCGGGCGCGCATCTTCTGGGCGACCTGCCGGCCGTTCTGCTTGCGTTCCAGCGCCCCTTGGGCGGCAATGATGGTTTCGATGAACTCGCCTTCCGGTGTCTCGTCGAGGCGGAAGTTGAGGCATTCGATCGTTGCCTTCCGGGCGCGGAAGGCATCGCGCAGATCGAGATGGAAACGGGTGTCGCGGGCAAAGCGCTTGAGATCGTCGAAGATGACGACGAAGCGCTCGTCCGGCTGGGCGTCGAGAAAGCTGAGCAGGGCCTTCATGCCCGGACGTTTCATGAAGTCGATGCCGCCGGTGATCGTGTCGGGAAAGACGGCGGCAACCTGGTAGCCCTTTGCCGCCGCATGCTGGCGGCAGCGGGTCTCCTGGCTTTCAAGGCCGTGACCGTCCGATTCCTGCCCCTTCGAAGAGACCCGGCAATAGATCACGGCCTTTGCCGGCTGTTCGTCCGGTCCGGCCATCATTCATGCTCCTCGTCATCGAGGATCAGCAGCGGATCGGCCTTCTTGCCCGTGGCCTTGTCGTAACGGTCCTTCGCCGCCCTGATCGCGGCAATAAGGTCGTCTTCGGGACAGGGCCCGGTCTTGGTGGTTTCGTCAGTCATGGTGTCCTCCTTGGATCGTCTCCTTTTTTGGGTGGGTTGAAGAGGTGCGGCGGGCCGGCGCGGCGGCGGGCGGCATCTCTTTCGAGTTTACCATCTGTTCCACGATGATCCGACGCAATTCGTCATTCTGCCCACAGGCGGCATCGTCAAAGCCCGTTTTCAGGAAGGTGTCGCATTGCTGCAGGGGATGGAGCCTGAAGCCGAGATCGACAAAACCGAGGACGACGGCGAACAGGGTTTCCAGACCGGCCGGTCATCTGCTGGCCGGTGCGGATGGTCTGGGGATTGCGGCGTGTGGCTCATCATCTCGGCTCCGTTTTGTTTCACGTTCTCCTTTGTGGTAAGAACAAAAGAAGAACACTAATGGGAATCCTGTCCATTCGTCAAGGAATTTATTCCTTTTATTCAATGCGTTATGGAAAGAAGGGCTTGGATGATCCGCCTATCGCTGACGGGTTAGCCGGCGCTTTTCCGCCGGAACGGCGCTCCGTTCGGCGCGCCCGGCGTCGCGGGCGGACTGATGATAGGTTTTCTCCGCTTCCTTGCCGGCCTCGTAGAGTTCGCGGCCTTCGTTCTCGCGGAAGGTTTCGTGCATCGCCACCTTGGCGGACTGCTCGGTAACGCTCCATTTCGCGGCAAGCGCGATCGCCGCATCGTCATGGGCACGGTAGAAGGGCATGGTCTCGCCCTCCCGGATGCGGGTGAGGATAGAGCGCGCTGCGGGCAGGGCGTCCTGGCGAAGAGCGTCATGGACCTGCGCCTCGCGTTCGACCAGCTTTTCGCGCACGGCGTTCATCGTCTCGCCATAGCGGGCCTTGTAGATATCGCGGATCATCGCCTCGCCCTTCAGGGCGTCGAAGGGCTGGCCCTGGGCAAAAGACCCGGCATAAGCGGTCAGCTTTTCGCGGAAGGCGCCGCTCTTGTGGATTTCCCGGTCGATGATGCCGGTGATCATCAGGGCCTCGTCGAACTGGCTTTCCGTCAAGGTCTTGCCGGCAGGGCTGTTGCGGATGGTTTCGCGGAGATTCGGTTCGATATCGCTCATGGTCGGCTTCCTTTCCTCAATCCTTATGTTGAATGTCAGTATGATCGTCTGGGGCCGCGCCGATCCGGGCCGGACCGGCGATCGGCGCTGCGGTTAAAGTCATCGCGCGCCACGGTCTTCAGGGCATGCCGCTCTTCGGCGTCCCGCATCAGCGCCTCGATCCGCGCGCCTTCGGCGGCGTCGATCGCGGCCAGTTCGGCCTGGTGGTCCCGCTCGACCCTTCGATGGGCCTGACGGGCGATCATGTCCTTGTCGAACCGGTCGGTCCCGAAGGGCGTGCGGATCGTGTGCGCCGGACTGGCCTTCTCGTCGATGATGTCCTGCCGCGCCTTCTCGAAGCGCGTGCGGTATTCCTCACGATAACGCGCCTCGCTTTCCGTCCGGGCGGTTTCGAAGCGGTTTTCGATCTCGCCAAAGGCTTTCCAGTCCTCTCCCGTCGTCAGCGATTTCGCCTCATGGCGGCGAATGGCGAGGTCGAAGGTGGCGGCAAGTTCGCCTGCAATGTTCGATGGCATCGGATCATCTCCTCTTTGGCCGGATTTGCGTCGCGAATCCGCTTTTTGCTAAACTGTCGCTATGGTCGTGTTCGAGGATATTCAGGATGTGGTGGCGTGGCTGGCGCCTCTTGACTACGTTGATTTCTGGGAGGCTGTGGAACCTTACTGCCTGACGTTGCAGGACCGGGCGCATTGTGACGATCTGATCGCCAGCGGCACGGTGTCCCAGGCGCTTGTCCTCAAAGGGCTGAAGACGCTCGCGCGTATCGAGCTGACGCAGATGTTCGCCCTCAAGCACCGCATCCCCGAGCCGGTCGACGCGCCCTATCTTCGCTCGGTTCATTTACCCGCCCGCCTCTGCCTGAAGAACCGGACCCAGGCGCATTTGCCCTGTTCGGCATCGACATGGAAGGTGCCGTAAGGCCCCCAAAAGGTGCAGGTCAGATAATGCCGCTCCACCGCCAGGTCGTAAGGATGGCCATTGTCGAGGAAGGTGTATTCGACGATGACATGCGGCAGGCCTTTGCTGGCATAGACACCCCAGGCGGCGAGAGGCACGGCGATCCATGCCAGCAATGCGAGATAGCGAAAGATGGTCATTATTCCGTCTCCGGTGTTGGCGTTTTGAGTGTGATGATGGGATCGGCCGGCAGGACGCCGCCCTCGAGCGGATTGGCGCCGATCCGGTGGCAATAGGGGGCGATGTTCTGCATCCCGATCTTCAGCGCGAGGATGAAGCCGATACCCTTGATGTGGATGAGCTGCCGGTCGGACGGCATCGCCATCAGTTCGGACGGCGTCATCACCAGCGCCTTACCTGTCTGCCACGTGGTTTGCAGCCGCAGATCGCCGGTGGTGGAGCCGAGGCTCGACGAGACCGTTATTTCCTCGCCCATGGCCTTCGAAACGCGCTCGGCCTCAGTAAAGGAGCTGAGCCCAAACCATTGTTTTGTAATGGCATTTTCTTCGATTGTCTCGGTTTCGAGCCGGCCAAACCGCCGTTCGATCTCGGAGCGGCTCTGGGCGATCATCAGAAGCTCGCCGCCGTAAGCGCGTAAGGTCGTCAGGGATTCGACCAGTGACTTCAACGGCGCATTGGTGAACTCGTCGCCGATCATTGTCAGCGGACCGGCCCCGGCATAAAGCGCCTCGTTGAAGGCCATGATGTGAAGCGCATAAAACGAGCCGAGGCGGTTCATGAAGGCCTGAGGACCGACAAGAAAGATCACCGCCCGCTTGCGGATCAGCTCGGCATGGGTGGTATCGGCCTCAAGCCCGGCGGAATAGAGCCGTGATCCGGCGGCAAAGATGCGGAGTGCCTTCAGGGCTGCGGAGCGATGCTGCGGCCAATGCTCATGACCGGACATGTCGATCACGTCCATGGCGAGCGCCTTCAGCATGGCATCGCCTTCATCGGCCTCGACGGCAGCGATCTTCAGGAGCATCACCGGATTTGCGATCAGACCCCAGACGCCGCCCGGCGTTGCAAGGCGCGGATTGCGCTTCAGCAGGGCATAGGTCGCGAACTCGATCAGCGTGCGGGGATTGTCCCTGAAGTATTGATTTTTCGCATCATCCGGCGGTTCCGGGATCAGGGCATGGTTGGCATTCTCCGAAGAAAAGACCAGGTTTTCGGGATTGTGCTGATAGGTCGACACCACCCCGCCCAGCGGATTGAGGCAAACCCGATAGGGATTGTCGTCGCCAAGCACGCCCATATCGTCGATGATGGCGACCGGAAGGCCCATCTCGGCGATCATCGGGGCGGCCTGAGCGGCCATCTCGGCGTCCTTGCTGTCGAGCGCCAGAAGGGCAGGACGGTTCGCGGAAGACAGCACCGAATAGAGCCAGACCATTGCGCCAGATGTCGTTTTGTGCCCGCCATTGGCTGACAGCAGCAACGAATGCCCTCTGGGTGCCCAGATCGGCTCGCCGTCGAAGGTGAGCCCGAGAAGCCGCCGTCCGCCGGGATCGACCGGCATGCGAACCGCCGACGCCGGCATGGCGAACCGGAGCCCCTTTGTTTTTCCGAAGGACCAGCTCATTTGATCAGGCCTTTCTTGCGCAGGGTGTCCGGGGAGACGAGACGGTCGGATCGGGGAGCGACGCCCTTGCGGCGGAAGGAGCGCTGCTCAAGATCGTGATGGACGAGGGCCTTGACCGCGCCGATGGCGTCGGCGAAAGCGGTCAGTGCGCCAAGGCCGAACAGGATCGAGAGCGGCCAGCGCCCCCACCAGAGGACCGAGGCATGCGCCCACATCCAGCGGGCGAGAACGGCAAGGCCGAGGCCGCCGACAATCTTGAGATTGATCCCGACAATGTCGCGAAGACCGGGGCGGTGGTTGCTCATGCCGCGCCCTCCGGTCTGTCGCCGTGTTTGGCCGCGACGATCTGCCGGCGCAGGCGGTTCAGGTGGCCATAGGAGCCATAGATTGCGCCCGACAATTCCGAACCGCGCAGATCACGGCTGAGGAGCTGCAATTGTCCGAGCGTCCAACCGCCGCCAAGGGCTGCAAGCGCGATCAAGGCGATGATGATGCGTTCGCCAGGATGCAGAAGATCGCCATAGGCAAGCCCGAAGCCGCCGATGCTGGCGGCAATCAAAAGCCCTGTCGGCAGGAAGGGCCGGCGGACCGAGATCACGCTGAGACCCTTGATCAGATAGCTGTCCCGATGCGTGTGAATGACGCCGCCGTCAATGGAGAGAGAACCGAAGATCATCGCTCAGTCCTCCGCTTTGGCAAGGTTGGCGCAGGCAGGGCTTGTGAGCGCCTCCAGCAGCGAGGCGTGCATGTTCGAGACGGATGCCGGAACCAGAAGACGAGCGCTGCCCGCCGCCAGCGCCAGGTCCCATCGCTTGGTCATGGCGAAAGAGGTAACGGCGCAGGAACATTTGGAGCCGGCCTCATGGGCGACGTTTTCCAGATGCTGGCGGCGCAGTTCCAGAAGCCGCTCTTTCTGGGCATTCGCCTGATCGAGCGCGTCGCAGGCCATGCCCGCGCCGAACATGTCCATGAGCTGGCGGTATTCGGGCGGCAGGCTCCCGAAGACCTGATCGCAGCCGAAAGAGGGGCCAGCCTCAGGTTCGGGCTGCCGTGCCGCAATCGCCGCAACGACCTGGTGCTGGCAATCCTCCTGCCAGCCGATTTTCTCTGCGGTGCGTTCGGCAAGCAAGGGTCCGAGCGCGAAGGCCGAAACGCCGGCCCAGACGAGGCCGGCGACGATAACCCGGCCGGATATGGGCAAGGTGCTGATATCGATGGGCATGGACGAACTCCGTATCGGTTCATGGACAATGGGACGCCGCATCGCTGCGGCATCCCATGGCTAGACCTTCGGCGCGGACCATGCGGGCCAGGTTCGGGCGGATTGTTCGGAAAGGGCGATATGGATCAGGGCAAAAGAAGAGGGGGAGCCTGCGCTCCCCCCCGGTCCTCAGTCTTCGGCCTGCCGCCGGCGTGGCCCCGGCTTGCGCCGCGCCGTCGTCGCCGCCGGACGCGGCGGGTCCTGTTTCGGGATCGCGATCGCCCTGAGGTTGGTCAGGTCCTCGAAGGGGCTGTCGCGCGGTGCGGGCGCTTCAGGATTGTCCTGATGGCGGGCCCAGATCAGCGACATCACCGTATAGGCCCACAAGGTCAGCGGGAAGAGCAGCTCGACGGCAAAGGTCAGAACGGCAACCGGCGCGAAGTCCCCGATATAGGCAAAGGTCTGGATCGCCCCGGAGCGGGCCGGAAAGACGGGCCGGGTGACCGAATCTGCCCCGATGTCACCGAGAACCGCCTCGATATTGCCGGCATAGCCGGCAAGCAGGGCTTCGATCCGCTTCGTCGCAACCGGCTGTCCCGGAAGAGTGACGCCGCCGCGCAATTCCCCGGCATAGGCGGCAAGCGTCGATGCAGGAACGGCCTCGTCCAGTCCGCTCAACAGCGGGTCGATCTCGCCATCGCGCTTGCGCAAGGCCGTGCGCCGCTTCCAGATATCGGTGCCTTCATCGGCCAGCACGGTTTCCATCTGTGCCATCTGTGCAGCCAGCGCCGCCTGACCGTTGTCACGCTGCTGAAGCCCGCCCGCAATCGCATCGCGGACCGAAGCCGCACGCGCCGCGAGCGTATCAAGGGTTCGTGCCGCCGGGCCATAACCGCCGCCGCCGCTGAGAGACACGCAGGAGCTCTGCTTCTCGCAGGCCGCATTGGCTGCGAGATCGGCGGCAATCGCTGTTACGACCGGCACCAGCCGTCCCGATTGCGCCGCCGCCGCGCTGCGGACATTGACATAATGTTCCGTCTCGCTCACATAGGCCTGCAGGCGGCGTTCCTCGACCTGCCGGATGATCAGACCCGGCATGGTGGCCATGAACATTCCGGCGCCGACGATCAAAATCGAAATCAGCCCGACAAAGGCCGCCGCATTAAAACCGACCGAAACCAGCGTGGCGGATTTCTCGATCGCCATGCGGTAGGTGGCGTAGCTGACCATATAGGCGGCGACCGGCAGGAGCAGGGTCTTGATAAAGCCCGGCACGCCTTCACCGGTCATGCCGAGATTGTTGAGCGCCACCCACAGCATCACCGAGGATATCAACGGCAGAAGGGTGAGGATCACGCTCAGATAAGGCCGGCGCTCCGGCTTCGTCAGCCGGTCGGGGCGGGCAAGAGGGACATTCGGCATCGCACGTCTCCTTGTTGGTTAAGGTGATGTGCGATGAATAGCGGGACGGAGGACACCAAGCGGGCCGGGTTTGGGCGGATTGTGGGCTGCTTCGGAGGAGGGGCGTTTCGCAGAAATCGGACAAACGGGATCAGGCCGCCATTCCCGGCGGCCTGATCCCGAATATCGTTTTCAGCTATCGGCGCACCGCACCAAAGCGCAACTGCCAGCCGGCGAGGTTTTCCCGGGAGCGACGCTTGATGTCCCCGGCCTTGCCGCGCATTTCCAGCGCCCGGACATAAAGCCCGTCCGGACGTTCCTCCGCCGATCCCTTCACCGCGCGGTGGATTTGGGAAAGCTCGATCCGTTCCGAATAGGACCGGGCCGGGTAAAAGCCGGCGCGGGCAAAGTTGAGGCTGGAGCCAATATTGACCCCGTCATACGGCAGTATCCGTGCAATCGCCTGACCCGAGGCGAAGGCTCCCGATCGGGCCATATCCGCCATGAAGATCGCTGCGATCAAAGCCGGGACAACGCCTCTCACCCGCTCCCAGGAAACAGAGCCCTTGCAAAAGAGAAGGGACCCCGCATCGTCGCTGCCGCGCAGGGCATACATGCCGAGTTCAAGATGATCGCCAACGGTCGCCAGCGCCACGATCGTTCCTTTGCCGAAGACCGCGACCGGATCGATCCGCTTCAGGAGTGCCGGGTGCCGCGCCAGCGCCGCCTCGGCCATGATCATGTAGTTCGCCCGAACGATCGCCGGGACGGTCGGCCCCTCGAAAACGGTCAGGACCGCCTTCGCCTTCGTTGCCTGGAGCATTGCCTTGGTACCTTCATGGAAAGGAGCGCCATTCAAAGAAACAAGCTTCATCGCCTCATCCACCCCGATCGTTTCGAAAGACGCGCCCCGGTCAGTGCAATTTCCGGAGCGCTTGATCTCCACCGGCGCCAGCGGCGTCTCCGGTGTTGAGGGCAGTATCCAGCCCGGCGGCGGAACCGTCGGGCTGGATGGAGGCGGAATTTGGCGTGATCGGTCTGCGTGTCAGCGTTGTGCGCAGCAGCCTTCCGTCCGGCAGCGATGGATTTCGCGGGCGAAATGGATCAGCAGGACCGGCCAGACCAGCCGCATTTGCAGGCGATAGCGGAACGGCTTCGATGCGCGATCCCGGTACCGGTTGATGCTGCGCTTCTGGTCAGCCCCCCAGAGGTCGTCCGTCAGGTTGACATTCTCGTCGACCGGCAAGGGCTTGCCATCGAAACCGAACAGCGTTCCCGTTCGATATTCGAAGACTTCCGTCAGAACCCAATCGGCAATCCCGTCACCGGATAGGTCCAGTTCGTTGATATCAATGGCAAGCTCACAGTTGAACAGGGGTGACCTAATCACCCTGAGCGACGGAGCATCGTGGTTACATGTGCAAATCGATAGTCCGTATTTCCTGGTAGTCGGTTTCATTTTCCAAAGTCCCTTCTAGGACGTGGAAAACAGCGCTGAGTTCCTAGTCGTACGTTGACGCCGGATCATTTCGATCCATTGCCGAAGCTCTGTGAACAGCATCGCTTCTCGGCCTCGGTGGGTCTTCCGGGGACTGTTCTGGAATGCTCTGGAAAGTTCTGGAATCGTACAGTCTGAGAAAAGGCCGGATTTTTCAGTCACAGACCCTAAAATAGCGACGCGCAGAGATGATCTACTAACATATTGATATTTTTATGTAAATTACTATTTTCTTGAATTTATTTAGCCGGCTAATGTATGATAAGGTGTGAGCAATGGAATTCGAAAGCAGCAATATGAGCTTGATTTTGGTGTCGATGAGGAGACCAACCTTCCGCGCTGGATGACAATCAAGCTCGGCGGCAAATTGCACAGTCCTCCAGATGGCCGCCCGTCGCACGTTCTTTTTGACGCAGAGGGCCGCCCATACGAATTTGTTTGGCATCATCTCAACTACCCGCACCGCAAGAATGGCCCGTCTAAATTGAGGATCAACCCCGACAATGGGATTCATGTCATGGAAGAATTCAATGATGTATTCCAGACACCCTCGGCGGATGATGTAGCTTACATCGCGCGAGATAAGGACACTGGAGCGACGTTGAGAGTAGCCCACATGCGTGACCTTGAAACATTTTCACCACCCCCCTGTCCTAGGCTTGAACCTTAGCTGTATTGTTTGAATAATGCGCGTCGGACGTTTTGCGAGGACGCGGCCTAATGGGCATTTCGGCAATTCTGAAATATTCGCAATTTAAAAAGCTAATACCAACAGAGTTCATCGAAGATGGCGCTCCGCATGTTACGGAATTCAAAACCAAGATCGGCAAAGACGCCGCAAGGCTCCGTACATATGGCCCCCTCAAATCAACGGGTAATAAGGCGGAAACCGAGCGTCGATGGACGAACTGGTTGGAAGCTGTCGGCTGTGACGACGACAATGATTGGAAAATCATCAAGACGCTGCACGATGGCAAAATTGATGACCTACAACGTGGCAACGGACGAATTGAATATGCAATTGCAATTTACTATGGTTTCCACAGTCTCCTCGACAATCTGAGCTATGCCGACACAATCGATACGTTGGTCTTCAAGGAGCATTTGCGTGACCGGGGAATCGAGGTTTTCAGACGGGTTGATGACAAGGCTATCTCCAAGGAGCCCCCTCTCTGGCTTCCTGACGTTCAACCGATCGCTGCGGACAAGTCAAATTGGCTTAGCCCGCTTGTCGAGGACGCGTTGCCGTTAACGGGACGAGAGACTGAGAAGAAGAGACTGACCGACTTTGCCCTGAGCAACAGGGGAAATTTTCAGGTCTGGGCGCTTACAGGACCATCCGGTGCTGGAAAGACCCGTCTTGTCACTGAATGGATGCGTGAATTCCGGAAATCATATGGTGACAGCAATTGGAACATTGGTTTTTTGGACCGCGACAGCAAGGAAAAGTGGCGTCAATTTGATCAAAATGATCAGGAGATTTGGAGGATTTGGGAGCCCGACCGACCAACTTTCATTGTGGTTGACTATATTCATAACTTTGCCGACATCATCGCAGTCTTTTTTGCTCGATGGGGGAAAGAGGAAAAAGACGGTCACAATAGCCCGATCCATCCAGTCAGGGTTTTGCTGATCGACCATGTTTTCCCCAAATCCTTCGACCTGTTGCTTCAGGACAAGCGGTTCGAGGGAATTTCCACTGGCGGCACAGATTTTGACCTGAAGAAGGAACGATTTCATCTTTCGTCACCGCTGCACCTTGAACCTCCAGACCAGTCACGTGATCTGCTCATCGAGATATTGAAGCGTGCGTCGCATCTTCACGGACGAGTGCTTGATACGCAGACCGTCAATACGGTGATCGACGAACTTGAAAAAATCAAAGGCGCATGGTGCCCGTTATTCGCCGCACTGCGCGGATATGCGCTGGCGACTGACCCCGGTCTTACGTTTGGGAAGAGGTATGATCTCATCCATTATTATCTGGAAACCCACAATCGGTTACCCTGGAAAGCAGGAACCGACGCTGAGCGGAAAAGCGGAAAATGGGCGGGGTGCATGGTCGCTGTTGCAACGGCGCTGCGGGACTCTTCCTTCGCTGACCTCGTGGACTGCTTGCCAGGCGACCTTGCTGATCGAGATGATTTCGATTTCCTTTTGAGCAACATCAAACAGCAATGCACACAGTTAACGTCCAAAGCTGTTGGTTTCGAACTACAGCGTTTAGAACCGGACATTCTCGGCGAGAGCTTCTTTATTCTGTGGCTGCGCGAATTTGGTCTTGCGGGAAGATTTAGACAAACATTCTTCAAAATGCTTTATCACGCCGACAGAAGCCAGATCGATCGTGATGCAAAGGAGCTTCTATCATTTCTTCGGCAAACAGCGCGCAACCTTGGCAATGACGATCAGGACGATCCCAATGTCGGTCAATCCTGGGAAGCATTGGGAAGCGTACTTGATCCAACTAGGCTTCCGGCAGGCCACCAAATTGGCGAAGCGATTTCGGTCGCAGCCGTCTATGTGTCGGAGCAACTGAGGAGCATCGGCCAGGAAACACTATCCTCGCGCGTGCTTGGCCGTGTTGCCCCCCAATCGATTGTTCGAGCGTCCAATGGCATTATTGTTTCGCAAGCAGCAGAAGCGCTGCTATTATTTTGTAACCGGCATGACAAGATGGGCAAAGATCATCAAGTTTCTAATGGGGATTTGATATCAGTTCTAAGGAATTTCGGGGCCGATCACGAAGGCGGATGGAGCGGGCTAATGTTGGCCAGTTTTCTCGGATGCCTCTCTGTTGCCCAATTGCTGCTCGACTGCGATGCCGAGGTCAATCAGGGCACTACGGACATTGGCTGGACCGCGCTGATGGCGGCCTGTGCGGAAGGCCATTGCGACGTTGCCCAATTGCTGCTCGACCGCGATGCCGAAGTCAATCAGGGCACTACGGACATTGGCTTGACCGCGCTGATGGCGGCCTGTCAGAAAGGCCATCGCGACGTTGCCCAGTTGCTGCTCGACCGCGATGCCGAGGTCAATCAGGGCACTACGGACATTGGCTGGACCGCGCTGATGGCGGCCTGTGCGGAAGGCCATTGTGACGTTGCCCAATTGCTGCTCGACCGCGATGCCGAGGTCAATCAGGGCACTACGGACAGAGGCTGGACCGCGCTGATGTTTGCCTGTCAGGAAGGCCATCGCGACGTCGCCCAATTGCTGCTCGACCGGGATGCCGAGGTCAATCAGGGCACTACGGACAGAGGCTGGACCGCGCTGATGGTGGCCTGTGCGGAAGGCCATCGCGACGTTGCCCAGTTGCTGCTCGACCGGGATGCCGAGGTCAATCAGGGTACTACGGACAGTGGCTGGACCGCGCTGACGTTTGCCTGTCAGGAAGGCCATCGCGACGTCGCCCAGTTGCTGCTCGACCGCGATGCCGAGGTCAATCAGGGCACTACGGACAGTGGCTGGACCGCGTTGATGGCGGCCTGTGCGGAAGGCCATCGCGACGTCGCCCAATTGCTGCTCGATCGGGATGCCGAGGTCAATCAGGGCACTACGGACAGTGGCTGGACCGCGCTGATGGCGGCCTGTGCGAAAGGCCATCGCGACGTTGCCCAGTTGCTGCTCGACCGGGATGCCGAGGTCAATCAGGGCACTACGGACAGAGACTGGACCGCGCTGATGTTTGCCTGTGCGAAAGGCCATCGCGACGTCGCCCAATTGCTGCTCGACCAGGATGCCGAGGTCAATCAGGGAAGGACGGATACTGGCTGGACCGCGCTGATGTTTGCCTGTCAGCAAGGCCATCGCGACGTCGCCCAATTGCTGCTCGATCGGGATGCCGAGGTCAATCAGGGAATGACGGACAATGGCGGGATGAACCGCACCGGCTTTGCCGGAGACCCTAACTCGTGAGAAGTAGGGTCCATGACAAGCAAGACGACGAACAAATTCTCTCCTGAAGTCCGCGCCCGCGCCGTTCGAATGGTGGCGGAGCAGGAAGCCGAACATCCCTCCCGTTGGACGGCGTCTGCTCGATTGCCGCCAAGATCGGCTGCTCTGCACCCACGCTGAATGAGTGGGTGAAGAAGTCCGCGGTGGACAGCGGCAAGCGAGCGGGTCTGCCGAGCGATGTCTCGGAGAAGATGAAGGCTCTGGAACGGGAGAACCGCGAGCTGCGTCAGGCGAACGAGATTTTACGCAAAGCCTCAGCGTATTTTGCCCAGTCGGAGCTCGACCGCCCACTGAAGCGATGATTTCCTTCATCGACGAACACTGCGCGGTGCTCGGGGTCGAGCCGATCTGCAGACTGCTGCCGATTGCCCCGTCCACCTATTACGAGAGCATTGCCAAGCGCACGGACGTGAGCCTCCTATCGGCCTGCACCCGACGCGACATGGCCCTGAAGACCGAATTTCATTCGGAGGCAAGGTTGTGTGGGGGCTGACCCCACCACCTTGGCAAGGGGCTTTGCCCCGTTGCATCCCCTTCATATAAAAGACCAGCCACTTTGCCTTCAACGATGGTTGGGTGCCTTGAATTACCGCTCAATTAGATTAGTGATTGGCAGCGCGACGTGATGCTTGTTGGTGTGATAGTCGCCGATTTCCCGCTGGATTTGGTGGTGCCTTTGTCCCTTTCTGGCCCGTCGTCTCATGCGACGGCATGCTTTCCTTCGTGGAAGGTGTATCGGAGCATGTTATGGCGATATTGGTCATTTCGAATTCGGCAATCTATTGACCGCTATTTGGTCAAAATCGCAACAATACCCTGTATCATAGATCCAATCCCGCCCAACGCTGTGCACACACCTATCACGATCGCAAAGAGTTTCTCACGCCGATTCAATGCTAATTTTGCATCCGTTACTACAGGCTCACCATCCCAATATAGCCTTCCTCTTTCGTCGTATTCCATTCGATCGAGATCGTTTGGTAAGATTTTTTTCTTCATTAAAGCAACAACCTAACTCGGACGCATTTGGTTCCTTAGGAGTTCGGCAATATCTTGAAGAATTTGATTGGTTTTTTCGTTACCCTCACGGATTTCATGGCGGAGCGCATCATTCCCCTTGCTCATCTCCTCACGGAGCTTCTTATTGTCATCCGCCATCTCTTGGCGTAAAAGTTCGTTGTCGGCATGCACGTCCGTTTTGAAGTTTAGGAATTCCCTTTCAACGGCTTGAATCAGTTCGTTGTTAAAGGTGACAGAAAGATTTAACTGTGATATATCTCTAGACAAATTGACAAAGTTGCTTTGTGTTTGTCTTACATCTTTCCTGATTTCCCTGGATGTAACTTGTAATTCTTCGAAATAAGGCCGAATTGCTTCGTATATTCCCCTCTCAAAGTCGGTCTTTTCTCTTTTTTCTACCATATCTGACCAACTTTCTACAGGCGTGTGATCTTCTATGTGGGCCGAGCGCGATATTGAATCCTCATGATAACTCAATCCAGCCTCGGTTGAAAAGCCATAACTTTTGCTGGCTTCGGTGATTATGTCGGTACATGTCCGCGAATTTGCAAGGGTCACCTGCGAGGAAGTGTCCGTAAGTTCTTGAATGTACTCATATTCATAGAACTTTACTTGGCTCTCAAATTTTTCCAGGAAACCGCTAGCCCTAAGTTGATCAAACATTCTTCCATACACGCGTAATTCGGCTTCGTTTCTCTCCCCGCGTGCTGATATCTTGCAACTATTGATGACGAAAATAGGTCCTTTGGTAATCACAAGAGCTGCAGCTATAGCGCGAATTAAGCGGTCAATTCCAAGAGCGCCCGCGTCAACAATAAATGGAGGAAAAATCGAGTGAGGCGAGCTTGGCGGGTATGCAACAATCGCCCTCTTCTTCTCGTGTCTCATCGCGAAAACCAGTTTATTTGACAATATATAATTGATAAGGTTGAAAAATAAATATGTCAAATTATAAGAGTCTTTTAGAGAAGACAGATATCGTAGCGCGATACCTTCAGCTTACGATCCCGCATCGGCATAAAAAACTTGATCACGAAAATACCAGCTTAAATATAATATTTAAATGGTAGCGGCGGCGTGTTGTCGGTCGGGCCCGCGGTCAAAATTTCACCGACCAAGTCGGCAAATCTCAGTGTTACCGGGAGGCCATCCGAAAATCCGGCATTGTTGAAGTTTAGCTTGGTCAACGATAAAAGGTCGGCGAGAACGGTTTCAATATCCGTTTCGCCACGAACGATGTCCACGGTAAGCGGATTGGGCACCTCCCGACCAGGATAGGTGTTTAGACGAGGTGTGAATCCTACGCTCCAAAGATATGCCTTTCGAGCTCCTGCGATCATGGCTGTCCCTCGTAATACAGGACGATCGCCAAAGCGAAACAGCTTGATCTCGGTTTGCCGCTTGATGCGAACACCGACGAGTTTCGTGCCCTCCGGCACCGAGCTCGCAAAGCCCGCCCACTCATCGTCGCCGAATGCCGCCTGACCGTGGATGAAAAGTTCTGTTGGCGGACGATCATGCGAATCGCAGTAAGCTTTGACGACCATATCCATGAGTTCGGCTGCTTTCTCCTTCGAAAGCTGATACTGGCCGTTGACCTCCGAGTACCAAGGGCCTACCGCACCCTTGAAAACGACGCCGTCTCCGCTTGAAAGGAACATCTGGGCGCCGCAACAAGCATTGTCTCGCCCTTTGGCATTTTCGATACGTTTGTAGACCAGTCCGACATAGCAGACATGTTCACGCACATCAGCAATGCGCCACGGTCGGCCGCCAGATTTGTAAAAGCTCGTTGTGGCGAGATTCCATGCGACCGAAGCGGTATCCTGTAATGATCGTCGGCTGTCTTCCTCAGCGAGCAACGGCGCGAGTGTCGTCTCGCGAACTACCTGGATTACCTGTTTTGTATCAAGTAGTCTCGCCTTAAGCTGGTTGTGAAAATTGAGTTCATACTCATAAATTGCTGCAGCCTCGACCTCTTCGGAAAAAAGGGAGCCCTCACGAAGAATCTTTTGCGCCACGCGCTTACCTAGTGCTCCCTTTGTAGACTCACGAATATCGCGTGGCACATTCGATTGCGGTCGACCATAACGGAAAACTTCCTCGGGTACGATCGCGTACCATAGCTGCGGTCGCGCTTCTTCTTCTCGTAAGTACCTGCGCAGGGCTTCTTCATACAGGTCAACTGCCTTATAAATTGCCTCATGGCGATCGTCGCCTCGTATCCGGCGGCTGAGTTCTGCGCCATCGATCTGGCATGAAGCGAAAGGTTTTGCTGGCCAAGGAATGCCGAAGACCGCCTGAAAACCCGGCCACATCATCTTGTTCTCGGGCCTTCCTTTTTCAGGTTCGGCGATATTCGTCTGGATTGATTGAACCCAGCTTTCATAGATCGCCGCGGCTCGCTTAGTACCGATGATGCCGATATCCATACGTGCTGGGCTCTGGTTAGAGACCGGCGGCCCGAACAGGAACAAGCCATCTTTCGGGTGTTCTGCTTTCTGGCCAAAGCCGAATGCCAATTGCGGTTCATCAATATGAATCAGACGCCATTCGTTCATTCTGCTGCCTCCGATGTTTCCTTATCGGTGTCCTCAAGCAGGAAGTCCTCATTACTGCATTCGTCGATCTCAGATTCGGCGGGGTCTTCTGCCTCTTCTGGTTCCATCAGCATCAGGTCGTCCGTCATCCGGCGCACTGCCGTCAACTCAAGTAGGGCTCTATTCAGTACCAGTTCGTCAGATCCAAGGCTGATGGGGATGTTCTGATTTTCCGCGGCTAAAAACGCACAAAAAGCTTGTTGCAACTGTCGCCAGTGCTTGTTCCACCAGTTCTTACAGAATTGCCGACGGATTGCCGACGTTTTTCTTACATCGGCGATGGCGGTAACGCCGTCTTCAGAAAAGCAGATATAGGGTTTAAAGCGCACGAATGGGATGTCGCCCAGCGTAACAGTCACCTTCATGGCGAGATGCCAGAACACCCTATATCGCTCGCTACGTCCAACGACATTTTTTCTCGTGGTTTTACCCGAGGCAGCCAGATAAGCGACTTTGTCGTTAGTGACCAAACCTCTGGGGAAGTAGTATGCGGTGCCTGAGGACGTCTCATAACGTTTGAGTCCGCGGTTAACGAGATGCCTCTCGACGTGCTCGCGCAGAAGGTGGGTAGCAATATTGCGCGCATCCGCAGCATCTGGTGAAGTGACATTCGCCGTCTTACCCGACAGAAAACCCGCCAGCGGCAACTGTGCCCGAAGTGAAAGCGTGCTGGCTGGTGGCAAGTTGGATTGCAGGCTGGCCAGATCGAGAAAAGATATGATTAGCCTATAGAAAAAACGATGCGGTA
Source organism: Martelella alba (assembly GCF_006516955.1). Classification (GTDB taxonomy): domain Bacteria; phylum Pseudomonadota; class Alphaproteobacteria; order Rhizobiales; family Rhizobiaceae; genus Martelella; species Martelella alba. Next base: position 145,469 of record NZ_VHLG01000001.1, on the reverse strand, counting down.
GCCCCGCGCCCTGAAATGCATCCCTGATGCCCCCCTCAGAGCCGGCATACTCGTAAAAATTCACGGAAGTTGGCAGCGTCGCGATGGGCAACCAGTTAGTCAGGACCGGCTCTTCGGTCTTTTCAACAAGAGCGGCCGTACTGGTGAAACTATCGAGCCAGGCCTCGAACTCGGCGGTACGATCATCCTGATGCCGAGGGACATTAGCCACCTCGAGAGTGTCCAGCAGTTCAACAAGCCGAACGCCCCAATCGCGCGAAAAGTCGAGTGCATTGAGTTGGTGAACCTGTATCGGAAAATCGCCGAATGGGACGTCATCAATCCGCACCGGAATGATGAATTCCTGATCACCCAAGGTTTTCTTCAGCGTATCCGCTACCGAGAGCTCATTGCGGACGCCCGATCGCGCAGGGTCTACGCTCTGGCGCGAAACGACGAAGATGACTTTTATGGCTCGCTGCCGGAGCGCTTCTTCGATTGTGCGCCAGAAGGGAGTCCCCCCTTTCAATTCGAACAGGTCTGCCCAGACACGATAGCCATGCCCACTCAGCCGCGCGCCAAGCCACCGAACGAACGTATTGTCGTCAGGAGTCGCATGACAGATGAAGACCGTATCGCGCATCATGCCGATTTTACTTTCCCTTGGGTTGGAGATTATCAAATATTCTTACGATCATCTCGCTCTCGAAAAAATATAATTATTAATTATCCACATTCTTGTTTTGTTCGCGGATTCTCCTTCGGACGTCAACTGCGATTTAGGCGTGTCTAGTGCCGGAGCCAGCCAGAGAGACGGCTACTAGGTCGCTGACGTTTGAAATCCGGTGATTCTACCTAACCTGCCTCCGACGGGAAGGTATAGCCTTCCGAGGCAACTCAAAATAGCGTTGTGTGCTCCTTAGCGCGATTGTTAGCAAGAGTAAAACTGTCACCCTCCCATACGACATCATGCCGCTCTAGCTTTTGATCAAGGGCACGTTTTCGTGCCTGTCGTTTAAGCTCTTTTAGTGCTTTTTCCTTGCTGATACCGAGGTGAAGCAGGCTGTTGCCGGTTATTGTCAAATAGGTCATCATGATCGTAGCGATCAGACCCGCCAGACGGAACGCCCATTTAGGCTCGATATAGTCAGGGAGGGGAAGGAAAGTCATAATTGCCAAGATCAATGCGCCAAGCCACGCAACGGCCTTCTTGGTACGTTGCTGACGTCTGAGGATTATCGAAACGTCTCGGCAGAGTGATTTGTGCGCCGTAAAATCTTCACGCCGCTGCTGGCACAGTTCTTCCTCGAGAGATTGTCGGGCGCCGGCCTCCGTCCTGATCTTCTCATGGTCCTTTGCGCTTCGCTCCAGTGCTCTTTGCCGTTCCTCGTTCAAGGTACTCTTGTGTTGCCGCCGTTCTTCTTCGAGATAAGGATGCAACATCTCGTTGAAAAGTTCGGAAATGTTGTCGGCGTTAGGGACGCTTGCCGCACCCAACGTCTTGTCCATCAACATCTGTGCGCTTCGGTCGCGTGACACAAGTAAATCGAGTTGCCGGATTTTCGCTTCGTCTCCAAGTTGCTGTGTGATCTGTCGAACCGCATTTACAACGCCCGGCCGTATTGCAAGAACTTGCTCGCAACTAGCCAAAAGAAGGCGCTTCGGTATTTCGAGGTTGCCTGCTCCAAGGCCCGTGCGAAGCCAAATTGAAGTCGAAAAAACACGTCGATGTACGACTGGCGGTATGGAGGAAGGACTCGCGACGCCAAGTTCGACGCACTTTCTTCGTGTCAATTGGGCAAGAAGACCATTCTTCGTAAGAAGAACGAATTTTGCATTGAACAGATCCCGGGTACTGCGACCTCGGCGCTGACGCATGATAATCCACCGGGTGCTGAAACAGGATACGCTCTGCATCAGCTTTTGCGGCTGGACGGCATTGCCGGACTTTACCGCCGCATGGGACGAGGCCGGTTTCCGGATCGTCGGACATATCGTCTGGACGAAGGATTATGCCTCATCGATCCGCGACCAGACGCAATGCGCATGGCGGCGGCCCTTCTTCTCGTGGAAGACGATGGCGCGCGGCTGGCCGGTGAGGCCGAGCCGCCGTTCGATATCGGCAATCACCGTCTCGAATTCGGCGATCGACACTTTCGCCGATTTCGGCGGATTGAGGCTGAGCGAGAACAGATACTGCTCGCACTTCGTCCCGCGCGAAATGGCTTCGGCTTCCTTGAACGCGCCGATCAGGTCATCGGCGAGAAAGCCGCGCAGCTCGTGGATCACCGCATGCTCGTTGTCTTCGGTGTTGAGCAGATGCAGGGCCAGTTCCCGGCCATGGGCCCGCTGATTGCCCTTGAGGATCATGCCGGGTCACTCCCGCATCCCAAGGGCGCGCATCAGCGTCGCCCGGATCAGAAGCACATGCGCGTAGGCCTCGTCGATCCGGCCCAGAGCCTTGTCGTCGATTGTCAGGCTGCCGATATTCGCATGGTAGGCAAGCTGGTTCAGATTATTGGCGATCCGCGATTGCCCCAACAATCCGAGCAACTGCGCGATCGCGGCCTTGTCGGCCACCGAGGCCGCCGAGCGGGGTTTCCGGCGCGGCAGTTCCTCCTGCAGCGCCATCGCCCGGATATAGACGCCAAGCGCCATGCCGTCAGCCAGTTCCTGCAGCCGTTCATAATCGTCCGGCGAGAAGCGGACGGTGACACGCGGACAGTCGCGTGTCGTCTTGTGGCCGGCGCGCGCGCCGCCCTTGTTCTTGGCGGTTTTGGTGAAGGTGCTGGCGAGGGCGCTCATGGCGATGGCCCCCGGACCCTGGACAGTTGCCCACAGTCTCGCTTCGGTGTTTCCGTAACGCCGCTATCCGTGTCTTTCAGCGCCAGAAGTGCCTGCGCAGCTTGCGGATCGGCCCGGAGAATGACCTCCCAATTTTCCAGTTCAGTAAAGATGTCAGACAGAGATTCCGGTTCTATGTTGCTCCGCTCAGCTGCACCATCTCTCTCCAGGAGAGTTAACTTTCTCAATAACTTAGCTGTTATTTTTTGCACCCCGATAAATCCATGCGTTGGGGGCCGCTTTCTCTGTACATCACTGTTCAAGCCAGTTTCCCGCAATCGCCGCTGCGGGGATAGATCTTGCTCGCTTTAGTCTCTGAACGATCAGAGATAGCCATGATTTGCAATGGCTGCGACCAAGCCCGGCGAACCCCTTGTGTTTACAGCGAGCGGGCAAGTAGGGCCGGTCGGCAGCAATGCTTCACGTCTTGCGCATCACCGACATATTGTCACCGTTTACGATTGATTTTTCGCCGCACCCCAAGACATAGGTCGTGCGCTCGACCTGCATCGATCGTGCGATCCTTCCAGGCTTCGATCCCTCCACACTCGGGTGCGACCTATCCGCGCATCTGGCGTTGAAACTGCGCCAACTGGCGCTTCGTAAGCCCCACTAAGCGTAAGTAGTTAGCGACAAATACGACAAGAATCGACACATTCAAACATTTGATAAAACGATATAATCAAGTTCATATTTGATTTCCATTCTTTGAAAAATTTAGTTTTTTCTGAATTTAAATGATTGTTTTTCAGACGTATACACAGGGCATTGATTTGAAATAGGAATCATAATAGATGATACTAAAAAAATATGGGTCATCTTTAAACGTCTTCTGAATAGCTCAAAATATTCGACAAAAAAACATAAGTCGAAACCATTTTGAGAATTGGTGTTCTGAAGAGGTGAAAGAATTGTTTCAGCTTACCCCGGGGGATAGCCTGTTGGAACGAAAGGCCAAAAAAATACACAACCAGGATCCCGTCGGTACCTCCGAGCTTTGCTTTCACGTGTGAAGGCGATGCTCAGCAAGCAATCCGAAATGCCATCATCCAGATTGGAGATACGGGATGAAAACGAAATCTATTGTCAAATCGCTCTTTGCCTGCTCAGCCATTGCACTGACCGCTGGCCAGGCCGCAGCACAGGAACAGGCCAAACCGAATATACTTCTGATCGTATCGGACGATACGGGCTGGGGGGATCTGGGGCCTTACCTCGGTGGCGCAGCGCGCGGCATGCCGACGCCGAATTTCGACAAGCTGGCCGCTGAGGGCATGTTCTTCACCAATTTCTATGGTCAGCCGAGCTCCACCCCCGGCCGTGCCGCAATGCAGACGGGGCGCATTCCCAACCGCTCCGGCATGACCACCGTTGCCTTTCAGGGGCAGGGTGGCGGCTTGCCTGCAGCCGAGTGGACGCTTGCTTCCGTGTTGAAGACCGGCGGCTACAAGACATATTTCACCGGCAAGTGGCATCTGGGTGAGGCCGACTACGCCCTGCCGAATGCGCAGGGCTATGACGAGATGAAATATGCCTTTCTTTATCATCTCAATGCCTACACCTACACTGACCCGAAATTCTTCCCCAATATGAGCCAGGATATACGCGACGTGTATGTCAAAGCGACCAAAGGTGCGCTTTCCGGCAATGCGGGTGAAACGGCGACCGAAGATTTCAAGGTTAACGGTCAATATGTCGACACTCCTGACAAGGGTGTTGTCGGCATTCCATATCTGGATGCCTATGTGGAAAAAGCCACGATGGGTTTCCTTGAGGAGGCTGCCAAGGACAAATCTGAGCCGTTCTTCATCAATGTAAACTTCATGAAGAACCATCAGCCGAACCTGCCGCATCCCGATTTCATCGGCAAATCGATATCCAAATCGAAATATGCCGATTCGGTCGTCGAACTGGATTCGCGTGTCGGCAACATTCTCGACAAGCTGGATGAGCTTGGACTGGCCGACAACACGCTCGTTTTCTACACAGTTGACAATGGCGCATGGCAGGATGTCTACCCCGACGCGGGATACACGCCGTTCCGTTCCACCAAGGGGACGGACCGTGAAGGCGGCAGCCGCGTTCCGGCAATTGTTCGCTGGCCCGGCCATGTGAAGCCTGGCACGCGCAGCGATGACATTGCCGGTGGGCTGGATCTGATGGCAACCTTCGCCTCTGCCGCTGGCATCACCCTGCCAACCGAGGATCGCGAAGGCAAACCGACCATTTTTGACAGTTATGATATGACGCCGGTTCTCGAAGGAACGGGGCCGGACAAGCGTCGCGAATGGTTCTACTTCACCGAGAATGAACTGTCGCCTGGCGCCGTCCGGGTCGACAACTTCAAATATGTGTTCAATCTGCGTGGCGATAATGGTATGACGACCGGTGGTCTTGCCGTCGATTCCAATCTTGGCTGGAAAGGCGCTGAGAAATACGTCGCCACTGTGCCGCAGGTCTTCGATCTGGCTGCTGACCCGCAGGAACGCTACGACATCTTCATGAACAACTTCACCGAAACCACATGGGCGATGATTCCCGCCAATGAAGCGATGTCCACGATCATGAAGACCTACATTCAATATCCGCCTCGGAAACTGCAGAGCGAGACCTATACCGGGCCGATCACGATCACCCAGTATCAGAATCTGAAATACATTCAGGATTCGCTGAAAGAAAACGGCTTCAGTATCGGTCTTCCCACCGGAAACTGATCACGCTTTGTAAAGACACCTCCGTCGCGGCTTGTCGCGGCGGGGGGCTTATGCCTATTCGACCAAACTCATGGCGTTGCCAATGGGAGCGAATATACAATGCAGATCCGATCCGTTTTCATCGCCGTGACTGCGACCATTTGCAGCGGGATTTTTGTCTCGGTCGCCGCTTTTGCGCAGGACGATCCGTTGCCATCCTGGAATGACGGCGCCAGCAAACAGGCAATTATCGCGTTTGTCACGGATGTCACGAGTGATGACAGCGCCGATTACGTTCCGGTCGCTGAGCGCGTGGCAACCTTTGACAATGACGGAACGCTCTGGGTTGAGCAGCCGATGTATACGCAGCTGGCCTTCGCGATCGACCGTGTTCACCAGCTCGCTGGCGAACACCCTGAATGGAGTACAACCCAGCCTTTTCAGGCCGTGCTTGAGAATGACATCACAGCACTTGGCCAATCCGGTGAGAAGGGGCTCATGGAGATTATCGCCGCGACGCATGCCGGCATGAGCACGGCTGAATTCGAAAAAATCGTCACGGACTGGATAGCCACGGCCAGGGACCCGCATTTCGGCAAAGCCTACACCTCGCTTGTCTACGAACCCATGCTCGAATTGATGGATTATCTGCGGGCAAATGGCTTCAAGACCTATATCGTCTCTGGCGGCGGCATTGAGTTCATGCGCCCCTGGACGGAACAGGTCTATGGCATCCCGCCCGAGCAGGTTGTCGGCTCTTCGATTGTTTCGGAATATCAGGTCGTTGACGGCGTCCCCAGCCTTCAGCGCACGGGCAAAGTAGCCTTCATCGACGACAAGGAAGGCAAGCCTGTCGGCATTCTCTCCCATATCGGCCGCCGCCCGATCGCCGCTTTCGGCAATTCAGATGGCGATTACCAGATGCTGCAATGGACCAAGAGCGGCCCGGGCAGGACGCTGGGTATGATTGTCCATCACGATGACAGCGCGCGCGAATATGCCTATGATCGCAACAGCCATTTCGGCAGGCTCGACAAGGGCCTGGATGATGCCGGCAGTGAGGGCTGGCTAATCATCAGCATGAAAAATGACTGGGCTGAAATCTTTCCGCAAGATTAGCTGGGGTGCGGCGGGACGACGCCTTATCTGCCGTCTCGCTCTTCGGTCATGCAGAAGCGCTATACAGCCGGGTCCGGGCGGGAAGGTCGCAAGGCCATTGACACGGCGGTGCATTTCTCGAACTCTTCAACCAAGGCCAAATGGAGGATGTCATGGATCTGAGCGAAAAGGCGACGGACGAGGAAAAGGCATTTCCGGCGCTTGATCCCTCCCGCTATGCCGCCAAGGGACAGACGCACCGCTTTCATGCCATGCTGAAGCCGTCGGGCGCACAGTGCAATCTTGATTGCACATATTGCTTCTATCTGCATAAGGAAGGCCTTCTCCACCAGCCGAAGTCACCGCGCATGAGCGATACGGTGCTGGAACAACATGTTCGCCAGTATATCGAGGCGCAGGATGGCGATGAGGTCGTTTTCAGCTGGCAGGGCGGTGAGCCGACATTGATGGGGCTCGATTTCTTCAAGAAAGTGGTTGCCTTGCAGCAGCGCCATGCCAAGGCGGGCCAGAGGATCGAAAATGATCTCCAGACCAACGGCGTTCTGCTCGACGAGGAATGGTGCCAGTTTCTCAAGGAGCATAATTTCCTTGTCGGCCTTTCGATTGATGGTCCTGAACATCTGCATGATCGGTACCGCGTTAACAAGGCCGGGCGGCCGACCTTTCAGAAGGTCCTCGCCGCTGCAAAGCTTTTGCAGGCCTATGAGATACCCTTCAGCGCGCTCTGCGTGATCAACAATGCCAATGCAGAACATCCGCTGGAAGTCTATCGGTTCCTGCGTGATGAAATCCGCCCACGGCTGATCCAGTTCATTCCCGGCATGGAAAAGAAGGATTTTTTCCAGACTGCACCGCAACATTGGGACCCGAATCTTCTGCCCCGTGAAAATGCGCCCGCCGCCCAGCCTGGCAAATCCTGGTCCGTCGTTGCCGACTGGTCGGTTAGCCCAAAGCAGTGGGGCCATTTCCTCAATACCGTATGGGATGAGTGGCGGGAGCGTGATTTTGGCAAGGTTTTCATCGATCAGTTCGAAAACGTGCTCTCGATGCTGCTTGGTCGCGGATCACAGCAATGTGTCACCAGCCGAATTTGCGGAAAGGCCGTGGCGGTAGAGCATAATGGTGACATCTATAGTTGTGACCATTTTGTTTATCCAGAGTTCAAAATCGGCAATATCCTCGACCAGCATGAAGGCAACCTGGCCTTTGGTGAAAAACAGATGCGGTTTGGTCTCGACAAGTCAAAAAACCTGCCGAAAAAATGCCAGCAGTGTCGCTATCTCCAGCTCTGCTGGGGGCACTGCCCGAAGGACAGATTCCTTAAAACCTCCGATGGCGAAGCCGGTCTTCACTATCTCTGCCATGGTCTGCAGGATTTCTACGGCCATGTGATCAAGACGTGCAACGAGCTGGCCGCACAATAGCGTCGGGTATAGGTCGATTGATAGAAAATCAATTCCTGGTTGTTTTTTTGAGATATGCTTTATTGCTAAAATTTTAGAATTCGTTTAGTTGACATGCGTAAGTCAATAATTGTTACGTAACCTGATGGAATTTGAAAAGCTTCTTCTCGCTCGACCGCTCGGCGGATTGAATGACAGCCTTGTGCAACTTGAGCTGTGCAGAAGTTATGCGCAGCGTTTCGGCCGGACGCTTATCATTGATACCAATGCGGGCAACCTCAAGGACGACTTTCATATCTATTTTGAACCACTTGCCCATTTTGGCGTTCCATTGAGGCTCTATTCAGCTGATGTGGTGCAGGACCTCAACCAGATTGACAGCGTCAGGCCTGCGGCGGTCACACATCAATTATCAACCTATAAGCTCAAATTCATCGAGCAACGCTATGTCCTTGCCGATAAAAAGGTTCCCGTCCAATTTGATATGGCGGCGGACCACAAGGAACAACTTCTGGTTCATGAACAGTGTGGCGGCGGGCGCGATTCCTTCAATTTTTTACAACATGTCTGTCTGCAACCATTCCTAGCAAACGAGATTGTCAAACGGCTGCTCTCGCTCAAGCTCGGCTATGACGCAATTCATGTGCGCCACACCGACTACCAGACAGATTATCGAAACTTCCTGAAACGACTGGCACCTTCAGTGAGAGGGCGCCGCGTCCTGCTGTGCACAGACAGTCCGCAAGTCCAGGAAGAAGCGCCGGCGCTTCTGGCGGGCTGTGCCGACGTGCTGATGCTGAGCCAAATACCCGACACTGGTGGTCTGCCTGGCCATGAGCTCGGTCGTGAGGGCGCATTCAAGCGCAATATTGATGCGCTGACAGATCTTGTCGCGATGGCTTGCTCCAGGCGTTTTTACTTCACCAATGTCTCGCAGGGTAACATTTCGGGTTTTTCTATGCTGGCCGAATCCCTTCGGCTGAACCCGGCATTGACACTGAGCCTGCTCCGCAATGCCGATCCACTACTACTCGACCGATTTCGCCGTGATCTTGGCATCGCCCAGAATGCAATCGGCAAGCCCGTTGACGAGATCCGCCGTCTCATTGCCGATCAGATGCAATGGCGGTGGAACCGTGCAGCCAAACACCTGACCAAGCGGCTGCGCAAGAAACAGGTTCTCATCCCCGCATTGCGGCCCATGCCACGATGGGCCTTCTGGCGGCGGCTTCAGGCATAAAACGGCAAAAGGCCCGGAGTACCAAAGCTCCAGGCCTTTCCTTTTCAGCCAAATCAGCTGGATCCAAAACACCGGGCAACGCTCGTTGTTATCCGATGTTTCAGACGTGATTGTCAGTTTGCGGCCGCGCGGGCTGCATCGAGCCAGCCATCAACCTGTTCCTGATGGGCCTTGATCCAGGCGGTCGCCTGAGCCTTCACGTCATCATCGCCATTATTCATGGCGGCATTCTGCGCAAAGATATCCTGAAGCGGGATCGAGGCTGCCTGCAGCAGAGCATCGATGGCCGGATTGGCTTCCTTGAACTTGGTATTGATCACCGGAACAATATCGTTGGCGACGAAGCCCATGGAGCAGGGATCGGCGACGCAGGTATCAAGGCCCTCAGCCGGCGCCGGCATGTCGACGCCATCCTTCTGCGGGACTTCGATCCACATGACATCCTTGCCGGGCTGAAGCTCGTTCACGGTCCAGTTCGGCGTCCAAGTGTAAAACAGAATGTGTTCACCATTCTGATAGGCGGCAATCGCATCGGCCATGGAGGCGGAGTATCCAGCCTTGATCGCTTCGATGTCATCATTGAGATCGAAGTCGTTCAGCGTGTCGGTGATGGTGACCTCGCAGCCCCAGCCGGGAGGGCAGGCAACCAGGTCGGCACGGCCGTCGCCATCACGGTCAAAGGCCTTCTTGACTTCCGGGCGCTTGAAATCATCCAGCGTCTTGATACCGAATTCATCGATGGCCGCTTTGTCGACCAGATAGCCCTGCAGCGCGCCGCCAACGGCAACAGCACCATCGACTTCGGCATAGCCTTCAAAGGTCGGCTTGTAGGTTTCATGCAGGGGGAACCAGCCATTGACCCAAAGATCGACATCGCCCTGCGACACCGCCTGGTAGAAAGCGGCTGCGTCAAGCGTCATCGGACCGCTGACATCATAGCCGAGATCTTCAAACATCTGCTTGTAAATTTCAGCCTGAAACCAGCCGGTATCCCAGGTTGCCTGAGCCATCTTGATGGTCTTGCCGGCGCCCGGCTGGTCGGCAGCCATGGCCGGAGCCAGTGAGGCCAGCGACAATGCGAGCGCTGCACCGATCGTGGTGAGTTTGAGGTTCATGAGTGTCTCTCCGTTTCGTTCGTGTTGCGGCATTGCCGCCGGGAGGGGCGGCAACACGTTTAGAGCGGGATCGGAGATCCCTTGGGATGGCAGCGCCATCCATATATGCGGCAGCCACCGCGGTGGCTGCCGAAATTCTGGCCCTCAGGCTTCGCCGGTCTTCTGGCCGCGCACAAAGGTGGCAAGCGCCTGCCACAGCGTCATACGGTTGGGCGAGCCCGGTTCAGCAAAACCTTGCGTGATACGATCGAGCACGATTGCAAGGATAACGATGCCGACGCCACCCGCTGTTGCCCCGCCGACATTCAGCCGTCCGAGCCCGGTATTGACGACCTGGCCAAGACCGCCTGCGCCAATCAGCGCGGCAATCACCACCATCGACATGGCGAGCATCAGGGTCTGGTTCAATCCGGCCATGATGGTGCGCATCGCCAGCGGAATCTGCACTTCGATCAAGGTTTGTGAGCCGGTCGCGCCAAAGGCTTCGGCCGCCTCGATCAGATCCTTGCGGACATTGCGAATGCCGAGATTGGTCATGCGAATGATCGGCGGCAGGGCGAAGATAATCGTCGCAATGATGCCCGGCGCCATACCGACACCAAACAGCATGACGATCGGCACGAGATAAACGAAGCTCGGCACGGTCTGCATGATATCCAGGATCGGCCGGATAATCTTCCAGCCGGTATCGCTGCGGGCGACAAGAATGCCGACGGGAACGCCGATAATCGTGCAGAACAGTACCGATGTGATGATCATCGCCAGTGTCGTCATCGTATCCGGCCATAGCTGGATAAGATCGACAAACAGGAAACCGAGCACGGTGATGATGGCCATCGAGCGGCCGACGACGCGCCAGGCAATCAATGCAAAAATCAGCATTGTCACCAGCATCGGCATCCAGTTGAAGAATGCGTCGAATGCGGTCAGGACCTCATTGACCGGCACTTGCAGCGCCCGGAAAAATGGCCGGAAATTCGGCACCAGAAAGCCGCGGACGAAGTGGTTGACCCAATCGTCGAAGGGAATGGTGAGATAGTCGGAAGGATCGAACATATAAGCTCCTGAGATTACTCGGCGACCTTGCCGGCGGGGGCTGCGGGGTCACTTTCCGCGCTCTCCTCATCGGCGGGGCCACTTGCCAGCTGCTCGAAAATCTGTTCCTGCGATACAACGCCGACGAGCTTACCGTCTTCATTGGTCACGGCCATGGGAACGCCAGTCTGGGCGGCGGCGTAGACTTCGTTGAGATAGGCCTCTTCGGCAACCACGGGGGGCTCGGCCTGCATGATGTCACGCACGGGCGTGAGTTTCGAACATTCCATCGCATCGGAGCGGATCAACAGCCCCACCGGAACACCGGCGCGCACCACATAAGCAAGGTCGCTTTTCTGTCGGTCCATGACCTTCAGCGCGTCTATAGCTGTCGCATCGGCATTGACCCAGGCTGCATCGGAGGCAATGTCGGAAACCTTGAAAACGCGCGAACGATCGATATCGGCGACGAAGGCGCGCACATAATCATCGGCCGGTTCGGACACGATCTCCTGCGCGGTTCCCACCTGTACAAAGGCGCCGTCCTTCATGATCGCAATCCGGTCGCCGAGGATCATCGCCTCATTGAGGTCATGGGTGATGAAGATGATGGTCTTCTTCAGCTCGCGCTGCAAAACGATCAGCTCATCCTGCATTTCGCGGCGAATAAGCGGGTCGAGCGCACCAAATGGCTCGTCCATCAAAAGGATCTCCGGGTCATTGGCGAGACCGCGGGCCAGGCCGACGCGCTGCTGCATGCCGCCGGAAAGCTGATCCGGAAGGCTGTCGGCGTAGGCATCAAGCCCGACCTTCGCCAGCGAATTCAGCGCAGCTTTGTTACGCTCGTCACGCGCAACGCCTTTCAGCTTCAGGCCGAAGGCGACATTCTCCAGAACTGTTTTATGCGGAAACAGAGCGAAGTGCTGGAAAACCATAGTGATTTTCTTTCGCCTTACGTCACGCAAAGCGTCTTTTCCGCACGAGGCGACGTCGGTATCTCCAATCACAATCTTGCCCGAGCTCGGGCGGATCAGGCCATTCAGCGTACGAACAAGCGTCGACTTGCCGGAGCCCGACAGTCCCATGATCACGAAGATTTCACCTTCATTGACCTCAAAACTGACATTGTTGATACCGACGGTAACGCCGGTTTCCCGGAAGATTTCTTCCTTGGACTGTCCACTGGCAAGTCGGCTTGCACCTTCCCCCTGCTTGTCATTGAACAGTTTCGATACGTTCTGAGCACTCAGTTTAACGTTCATGCACATCCTTCGCCCGCATTGCCGCAATATTGCGCGTCAATGACGTGGCCAGTTTGATTGTTGTCGGCGCAAGGTCCCGGAAAGGGCCGGGAAAACGCACGTAAAACGGCACGGCTTTGCAGGAGAAAGCCGACGGGTTCAAAACCCTTTGCAGCGCTGAGGCTTTTGCGCCCGCTGCCATCAGAGACGGCAAATGCTGCAAACCGTAAGGATCAAAGGCGATCCGCGTCGCGAAATGACAGACGTCAAAACATGTAAATAGCGACTGCCGCTGTTTAGAATTATGGCGAAGGAATGTCAAATCACGGCTTTGGCGTCATAAAACGGCCCACTCGTAAGGCAATGAAATCCTGGCCGTCAAACGTCGGTCGAAATGGCAGCAATCTGCATGCGGCCGCTTTGCGTCTTGAACCCGGCAGGACGGCGCGCTAGTGGAAGAGCACAAAATGGATCTCGAAGCGGGTGGAATGTTGATCGACCCTTATGAAGTACTTGGTCTTGAGCGCAGTGCCGATGAAAAGGCAATTCGCACAGCCTACCGGCGCCTGGCAAAAGAGGCGCATCCAGACAGCGGCGGCGACGAAGAACAATTCGCCCGGCTGCAGGCATCCTATGACCTGTTGAAGGATCCGGTTCGCCGCAAGATCTTCGATGATACGGGTTTCGACCCGGAGCTGTCCGACCCGAAGGATCTGAAAGGTCTGATGCTGCTGGAACCGCTGGTCAACGAGATGATCCTTGATGATCGCGAACCGGGCAGTTTCGATCCGGTTGCAGCAATGCGCCGCAAGCTGTCGGACGACATCCTCAAGAACCGGTTCCATATCCTGGAGCTTGAACGTCACCGCACACGGGTACGCAAGCATCTCGACAGGCTGGCGCGCAAGAAAAACAAGGCCGGCGGCAGCGACGTGCTCGGCTCCATGCTGAGAGCGCGCACCGAGTCGATCTCCGAGGCCATTCACAGTGCCGAGCAGCAGATCGAGTTCATCGAGCAGGCCTATACCATGCTGGAGGGTTATGCCTATGAACTTCAAAGCGATGATGAAGCGGATGACGGCTATTCGCTTGAAGCGCCATCCGGCAAGGCCGCCGAATAAAACGGTCTGGTGACCGGTTGCGGGCAGGGGAAGCTTGAATGATTGACAAGAACAGGACGGGGTTTTGAGACATGGCGCATGTGATGGAGTGGGACCGGCTTCTCGATCTTGGCAGGCTTGGCCATCCATCCTACCGGCACCAGCCCCACCGGCCTGCATTCGATCAGGATGCCGACCGGATTTCCTTTTCCGCGCCGTTTCGCCGCCTTGCCAACAAAACCCAGGTCCATCCGCTCTACGATAATGACCACATTCACCACCGTCTGATTCACAGCGTCGAAACGGCAAGTGTCGGGCGCTCGCTCGGCATTGATGTCGGCAATTTCCTTGAAGAACAGGGCCTGATCGGCGCTGGCGAGCGTATGGTGCTTGCCGGTGTCGTTCATGCGGCCTGCCTTGCGCATGACATCGGCAATCCGCCCTTTGGCCACTCGGGCGAAGATGCGATCGGCGCCTGGTTTTCTGCAAGATTTGATGCCGGACGCGGTCTGTTTGCTGACCGGCAATCGGTCTTTGCCGAGGAATTCGAAGCATTTGAAGGCAATGCGCAAGGGTTTCGGATCCTGACAAACCTTGAAATGTATCGTGGTGATGGCGGCATGCGGCTCACCCATGCAACGCTTGCGACCTTCAGCAAATATCCGGTGACAGCGCGGCGAAGAACGACGCTCACGGAGCGTTATTGCGGCCTGAAGAAATTCGGCATCTTCGAAAGCGAAGCGCGAAATTTTGAGAGCGTGGCGGAACGAACCGGTTTGATCGCCGAGGCGACGCCGGATGGCGCCCCCTGGTGGCGACGCCATCCGCTAGTCTTTCTGGTCGAGGCTGCTGACGATATCTGCTACAATATCCTCGATCTCGAGGACGCTTTCACATCGCGTGACTTGGGTTATCATGAGGTCTTGGACCTTCTTTCCGACCTGGCGGGGCGCGAACCGATTGCTGGCAATAGCGAGGCTGAAAACATTGCCTTTCTTCGCGCCATGGCGATAAGTCAGTCCATCGCGGCAAGTGTCGAGGCGTTTCGCACGCATTATGACGCGATCATGGCGGGTACTTTCTCGGATGCGCTGATTGATGCTTCAGAGCTCGGAGAGCGCTTCGATAAAATCGCAACGCTTGCCAATACACGCATCTTCACCTCGCCCCGTAAAACCGAACTGGAAGTCATGGGCCGCAATGTCGTGCATCAGGTTCTGGACGGGCTGATGCCCGTTTTTGATGCACTTTCTGCGGCCGACTGGAAGGTAGAAGACTTGAAATCCTATCCGCAGCAACTGGCTCGTGCCACGGGCATCGACCTGCGAAATGTAAGCGATACCTATACAGCGCTGCATGCCTTGTCTGACTATGTTTCCGGCATGACGGATCGCTATGCGGTGAAAATTGCCCAGATGGTGCGTGGCGCATGACGGTTTCAGCACATAAGCTTCAGGGCAAGACAGCCTGGCTGCTGACCGATGGCAAGATCGGGGACCGGGTTCAGTGCCTTGGCGTTGCCAACCGGCTTGGTGTTTCCGTTGTCGAAAAGACCATCCTGCCAGGGCCCCCCTGGGAGTGGTTCATGCCTGCCGGGCCCATTCCGCCAGGCCACCGGCCAAGCGTGCCGACAAGCCCGATTGCGCCGCCATTTCCTGATCTTGTCATCGCGTCGGGACGACGGCTGGTCGCCTATCTGCGCGCAATCAGAAAGGCCTCTGCCGGCAGGACCTTTACCGTTTTCCTCAAGGATCCGCGCCATGGAACGTCCGATGCCGATCTGATCTGGGTGCCGGCACATGACCGACTGCGCGGTGAGAATGTCATCGTCACCGACACGGCACCCCACCGCCTGACACGTGAAGGGCTGGACCAAGCGCTTCAGTCGCAGGACTGGCCCTTCATGCAACTGCCGTCGCCGCGTCTTGCGTTGATTCTCGGCGATCCGCTGTCGCGCGCCAGCAACCGGCAAACGGCGTTGGCAACGTTTCTCGATGCCGTCCGTCAGGCCCTGCCTGCTGTCGGCAGCGTGGCTGTGGTGACGTCACGACGCACGCCGGAAGATCTGATCGGCGCTGTCAGAACCCTGCTTGCAGATGTTCCGCACTGGATCTGGACGGGCGAGGGGGAGAACCCCTATCAGGCGCTTCTGGCCGGCGCCGACTATCTTGCGGTGACTGCAGACAGCCATAATATGGTGGGTGAGGCGCTCTTCACCGGCAAGCCGGTTTTCACCATTCGTCCTGAGGGCATAAATCCCAAACTCGAACATTTCCTGGAAAGTCTTACGAAGAAGGAACTTGTGCGCTCGCTTTCAGGCAAGATCGAGCCCTATTCCTATGAACCGGTTGATGCAACCGTGGCCATTGCTGCAGAGATAGAGCGGGCATTTTCAGATCGATCGTAGCGTAAAGCGCTGCTGCTCAAAGCAGCGCCAGATCTTTTGTCGGCCAAAACCAAAACGGTCGCTCGATTGATGGCGAAAGGCGCGGCGTGGAGACTGGCTTGCCTCCAATACCAGCAATGCTTTCGGCCAGCTGGTTCCGCCTTTCAAGACAAGAGAGCTGGGGCCGCTCAACATCGAAATGAAACAGGGCAAATCCCTGTCGCATAGCCGTAGCAGGCGTATTTATTGTCCCGGCTTTCCGGTCTTGCCACTGCGCCGCCCACGTGCCTTGGATTCGGCCGGATCCTCATAGCTGCCAGCACCGATCTTGCCACGCTTCACCGGCTTTGCATCGCCTCCTGCAGGCTTTTCCGTGCGTCCCACCGTCATCTCATCCAGTGTATTCTTGCGGAACAGCGGTTTGGCGGTGTCGGTTCCCGGCCCCATGTCATCAAGAGACGGCTTGGCAAAATAGCCCGATGCAGATTTGCGCGTCTCGGCACCGCGCGCTTCCTCCTTCGCCATCGGGTCGTCCATATTGGCAAGCTCAGCCGCTTTCAGCCGCTTGATCTCATCACGCAGGCGCGCCGCCGTCTCGAAGTCGAGATCGGCCGCCGCATCGCGCATATTCTTCTCCAGCGCATCAAGGTGAGCCTGAAGGTTGTTTCCAACCAGATGGCCTCCGGCAGCGAAGCCCTTGCCATCCTTGCCGCCGATATCGGCGCGGACGTGATCCTTTTCGTAGACGGAATCGAGAATGTCGGAAATCTTGGCCTTGACCGATTCCGGCGTGATGCCGTGCTCCTCATTATAGGCGAGTTGCTTCTCGCGCCGTCGCGCGGTCTCGTCCATTGCGCGCTGCATCGATCCGGTGATCTGGTCTGCATACAGGATGACCTTGCCGTCGACATTTCGCGCTGCGCGACCGATGGTCTGAATGAGCGAGGTTTCCGATCGCAGGAAACCTTCCTTGTCTGCATCGAGAATGGCAACGAAACCGCATTCGGGAATATCCAGTCCCTCGCGCAGAAGGTTGATGCCGACAAGTACGTCGAAGGCGCCGAGCCGCAGATCGCGAATGATCTCGATCCGCTCCAGCGTATCGATATCGGAATGCATGTAACGCACCCGAACACCCTGTTCGTGCAGATATTCGGTGAGATCTTCGGCCATGCGTTTGGTCAGAACGGTGACCAGCGTGCGATATCCCTTCTGCGCGGTCTCGCGAATCTCTCCCAGCACGTCGTCGACCTGCGCCTTGGCCGGGCGAATTTCCACCGGCGGGTCGATCAGGCCGGTCGGGCGGATGACCTGCTCGGCAAAGACGCCGCCAGCCTGCTCCATCTCCCAATTGCCGGGCGTCGCCGATACGGCAACCGTATCCGGGCGCATCGCATCCCATTCCTCAAAGCGCAACGGCCGGTTATCCATACAGGAGGGCAGGCGGAAGCCATATTCCGCCAGCGTCGCCTTTCGCCGGAAGTCACCGCGATACATACCGCCTATCTGCGGGATCGTGACGTGGCTTTCATCGATGAAAATCAGCGCATTGTCGGGAATATATTCAAACAATGTCGGCGGCGGCTCCCCTGGGCGCCGACCGGTCAGATAGCGGGAATAGTTCTCGATACCGGCACAGGATCCCGTCGCCTCCATCATCTCCAGGTCATAGCGCGTGCGCTGTTCCAGCCGCTGTGCTTCGAGCAAACGTCCAGCTTTTTCAAGTTCTTCCAGGCGCTGCTTCAACTCTTCCTTGATCGCCTTGATCGCTGCATTCAGGGTTGGCCGCGGTGTCACATAATGCGAGTTGGCATAGATTTTGACAGATTTCAGATCACCGGTTTTCTGCCCGGTCAGCGGATCGAATTCGGTGATCTGGTCAATTTCGTCACCGAACATCGAAATGCGCCAGGCCGCGTCCTCAAGGTGGGCCGGAAAGATCTCGATCGTATCGCCGCGAACACGGAAGGAGCCGCGCTGAAAATCCATGTCGCGCCGCTTATATTGCTGGGCCACGAGATCGGCTAGCAATTGGCGCTGATCGAGCACATCACCGACCTCCATCTGAAAGGTCATCGCCGTATAGGTTTCGACCGAACCGATACCATAGATGCAGGAAACGGAAGCGACGATAATACAGTCATCACGCTCAAGAATGGCGCGTGTTGCCGCGTGACGCATGCGGTCGATCTGTTCGTTGATCGAGGATTCCTTCTCGATATAGGTATCCGAGCGCGGCACATAGGCCTCGGGCTGGTAGTAATCGTAATAGGAAACGAAATATTCCACCGCATTGTCGGGAAAGAAGTTCTTGAACTCCGAATAGAGCTGCGCTGCCAGTGTCTTGTTGGGCGCCAGGATGACGGCAGGGCGCTGCGTCTCCGCGATGACCTTCGCCATGGTGAACGTCTTGCCCGATCCGGTCACGCCCAGCAGAACCTGACTGCGCTCACCGGAACCCAACCCCTCGACGAGATCGGCGATTGCCGTCGGCTGATCGCCTGACGGCTTATATTCCGTCACCATCTTCAGCGGAATTCCGCCTTCCGATTTCTCGGGCCGCTCGGGACGGTGTGGCGTCCAGATCTTGCCATCCTTGAACAGCGGATTGCCGCTCTCGATCAGTTTTGAAAGCGCATCCACGGTCGCTGTAACGGCACCGGTCGCAAGCGTACCGGCTTCTTCGAGTGAAACATCGACACCGGCAACCGGATTGAGACCTGCGGCAGCGCGTGTTTTGGGGTCATTTGAAGCGCCAAGCGAAACACCGCGCGCGGTCCGTCCCGCTGTCGGGTTTTCCCGGCCGCCACGCGTGCTGGCACCATCGGAAGCACGGGCACGATGCTTGCCGGCGCGGGAGGCGAGTTTGCGCTGAGAATCCGTCGCTTCGGCTTCCGCTTCGCGCTCAAGATCTTTCACCCAGTCGCTGACGGAACCCTCAAAGGGTGCCGCCTCAAACGGGGCCTGAGGCGCTTCCTCAAAGCCGTTATCAGGTACTGGTTTCTTTGGTGATCTGGCCATGACCGGAATATGGACGCTTCCCCGCAAAATTGGAAGAGCCCGCCCGGCAAAAACAGAACGAAAACGGAACTTCGATCCTGAGCAGCTGATCTCACATCAGCCCCAGACCGGACAAAGCCTGGAAAATCCGACGCTCGGGCGAATTTTAGCCGCAGTGCAGCAAATTGCCATGAACCTTCTTCATTTTCTCCACATTTAAACTGTAACCGTTAGCGAACGGTGCAGCAAGATTGCTGGCGTACGCCAGTTCAACCGATTCTTAATCGGTGCGCCTGCACGATGACTGCGACACAGGGCCGGATTTCAAAGCAGATGCATGATAGTCAAGTCACCATCGCCGCCATTCGCTTCGGCTACGGGTTGCCAGCAGATCATGGCAAGTTCGGCAGCCCCCAGTCTATCTTGCAAATGGCACATACCGTTGCGCGCACCCGGGCGTCATATCCCGTTGGCGGCATTGATAAGCGCAAGCGGGAGTTGAATAGCTATGTCGGGCAATTTACGGCCCGCCGCCAGCACCAATTGCAGGACGAAAGCAACAGGGAGGCGCTTCGTCAGCTCCGCGTCACCGCTTCGCGCACAATGGAACAGGACCGCGTGATGATGCTGCGTGATGCAGTCATGTCATCCGATGGCTTTGGCCAGCGACTTGTTCGCTTCTGGTCGGATCACTTCAGTATAGCCAGCAGCAAGGCGCCGGAGCTCCGTCTGATGGTTCCATTATTCGAGGCTGAGCGCATCAGGCCGAATATCGCCGGGTCCTTCGCCATGCTTCTGCGCGCCGCCATACTTGACCCGGCCATGCTGATCTATCTCGATCAGACGACATCCATGGATCCAGATTCCCGCGCTGGGCAAAAACAGGACCGGGGCATCAACGAAAATCTCGGGCGAGAGCTTCTGGAACTCCATACGCTTGGGGCTGGCAGCGGCTACACGCAGGATGATGTGCGCCAGGCGGCTTATCTGCTTGCCGGACTGACAGTCGAGCGCCCGAAAATGCGCGCTGTTTTCGATCCGTCACGCAGTGCAGCGGGGCCATTTACCATAATGGGGCGTCGCTACGCGGCCGACGGGCACAATCTTTCCGATATTGATCGCTTTCTCACCGATCTTTCGGTCGCGCCGCAAACCGCCGAAACCATTAGCCGCAAGCTGGCCGTTCATTTCATATCCGACCAGCCGGATGAGCAACTGGTTTCCGCCATGACGCAGACCTGGGTCGAAAGCGGCGGCGCGCTGGATCAGGTCTATTGGGTGATGCTGTGTCATCCATCTGCGTGGTCACCCGAATTTGGCAAGGCAAAACAGCCCTGCGACTATCTCATATCATCGCTGCGTGCCCTGACGGTCAGTCGCAGGACACTTGCCGGCAGCGATATTGACCAATTATTCAACGAAGCGCTTCCATCAATGGGGCAGGACATATGGGATCCGCCAAGTCCAAGGGGATTTGACGAGGACCGCGAGAGCTGGATTACCGCACATCAGCTGGCGGCGCGGCTGCAGCTCGCACAACAACTGACACGGCATATCAATTCACAAATCGAGCCTGCTCAGCTGGCTGACAATGCGCTGGGACCGCTGACATCAGCGACACTTGAGAACGTTATCGCTCGTGCACCAAGCCGTGAGGCTGCACGGCTCGCCATTCTGGCATCCCCGCAATTCAATCAGCGATGAAGGATGATCAATGGATGTTGTTACGAATAGCAGCCGCCGCGCCTTTCTCACCGGTGCCTGCTCTCTCGCTGCCCTGCCGCTCACCAGCCGGTTCGCGCTGGCGAAGGGGGAGGGCGAAAATCGCTTCGTCGCCATTGTTCTGCGCGGCGCGATGGACGGGCTTGATCTGGTTCAGCCCTATAGTGATCCGCGGCTGATTTCCCTTCGGCCAGAACTGGCGCTGACACCCGATAAAGGTTTGCTGGACCTCGATGGACGCTTCGGTCTGCATCCGGCCGCAAAAGAGCTTTATCCACTGTTCCGGTCACAGGAACTGAGCTTCGTACATGCTGTTTCGACCCCCTATCGCAATCAGCGCAGCCATTTCGATGGTCAGGACATTCTTGAAACCGGCGGCAGCAGCCATGCCGAAAGCAGCGGCTGGCTGAACCGTGCGGTTGGCCTGGTGCGTGGCGGTGATATTCGCGCAATTGATGTTGCGACCGGCGCTGACCTCATCCTTCAGGGCAATAGCCCCGCGGAAATCTGGTCGCCGCGCGACGGCATCGGCATGTCGGGTGACGAGATTGCCATGCTGCAGCACCTGTTTTCCAGCGACCGGGACTTTGCTGCCGCCTTCCGTCAGGCACTGGACGCCGATCAGAACACCCGTTCCATTTTCGGCAAGGGCAAGCCCGGCGCTTCGACAATTGGCCTTGCCCGCATGGCCGGCAGCTTCTTGAAGGATGAATATCGCATGGCAGCCTTCTCGGTGCTGGGATGGGATACGCATGTCAACCAGAAGCAGCAATTCGACAGCGCCACGGACACGCTGGCGAACGCCATTGTGACATTGAAGCTGACGATGGGAGAAGCGGCATGGCGCCACACTGCCGTGATCGCAACAACCGAATTCGGCCGCACGGCCCGCCAGAACGGGACGGGCGGCACGGATCACGGAACCGGCAGCTGTGCCATTCTGGCGGGCGGCGCGATCCCCGGCGGCCGCATTATCACCAACTGGCCCGGACTGAAGGATGGTGACCTTCTCGATGATCGCGACCTGAAGCCGACTGCCGACGTCCGCGAAATCTTTGCGCTGATGCTCGCCCGCCAGTTCGGGATCTCCCGCAGCACGCTGGCCAACACCGTGTTTCCCGGACTCAGCTATTCCGCCATGGAAACGCAGTTGAACGGTTAAGTTCAGCTTCAGTTGCGCGCCACGACAAAACTGCCGCACATGGCATCGTGATACATGCGGCCGCGCCACAATGTCAGCGGGAAGACCCACCAGACGAACAGAACCAGAATGGTAGCCGAACCGGATAGCAACGAGAGGCCAAGGGCGCGGCTCGGCGTGGCAATCACGTCCAGCATTGCCACAGCCTCGGCAATCGAATGGATCTCCGGCGCAGCTCCCGACAGGACGAACTGAATGACAGCAAAGACGCAGATTGGCCAGAATTTCAGATATTCACGCTTCACGGAAACAGCAAAACCAATGGATTCCGGATGCTTTTCATAGGGCTGGCGGGTGACGATGAGGGAGAGAACACGCTTACCCGGCGTCCAGCCGAACAGCCCCGTGGCAACAGCAAAATAGAGCGGCAGAAAAGCGATATCGAGCAGGCTGGTCAGGCGGTCTGCAAAGGGAGGTGGAAAAATCGGCGTCCCGGCGGCATCGGTCTGGATCGAAACCGAGCGCGTCTCATCGGTTCCATCGCCACCCTTCCGGGTTTCGGTGACCACGACATAATATTTCTTCGCCATGAAAACACTGTCGACAATACAGCGTTGTGCTTTGAGGCCATCGCCGCCGGCATCAGGCCAGAGCGATTCAATATCGCCGGCAATGGCTGGCACATCGGTACTGGAACAGGTTCGGCTGTTCAGAAATGACGTCCCAAGCGCCGGCTGCAGCGCGGGCAGCAGAAAGCCCACGGCCCCCACCAGAAAGGTGAACAGCACCGAATAGATCAGGCTGTCGATGATGAAAGCCCCCGTCCGACGCAGGAAAAAGCGGGGCAGGCCGGATTTTGGCGGCGTTGTGGCAGGCATCAGGTCGTTCCGATTCGTCACATTGGCTGTATTTACAAGCTGTAACGCGAGATTGCCCCTGCCTTCAACGCTGAAGGTGCCTCTGTCAGTGCTGCGGTGGCACCGGTGTCGGTTGACCGTCCTTGTCGACCGCGACCATGACAAACTGCGCTTCCGTCACCTTTTCACGCTTCGGCTTGTCATGGCGATGCACCCAGGCCTCAACATCGACAGTCATGGAGGTGCGTCCGACCCGATCAAAATGGGTATAGACGCAGAGCGTATCGCCAATCTTGACCGGAAGCTTGAAAGACATGGAGTTGACCGCGGCCGTGACAGTACGGTTGGCAGCCCGCTCCGAAGCGCGAACAAAGGCCGCAAGGTCCATCTGCGACATCACCCAGCCGCCAAAAATATCACCTGCCGGATTGGCATTTGCCGGCATCGCGACTGTCCGCATGGTCAGTTCGCCCTTCGGCGACCCAGTATCAATCATCTCCAACTCCTGAATTGGTCGTTTTCGCCCTCAGCCTGTGTGAGGCAACTGTGCGGAACATGAGAAATCCGTCCTGCCGATACAAGATGACAAAGCGCAAGCCAGCCATGCAAAAGCGCCGAGAACAAAGCATTTGTTTACGCTTCTCTGCTTTAATCCCTCTATCGGTTTGAGAAAAAAGAGCGGAATAGTATGGCGTATCCCTCGCTCCTTCGGCGGACGGCTTCTATAGCCGCCCTTACGGCTGCCCTGACGTCGTGTTCAGTCTCGGGGCTGATGACTTCATTTTCGATCGACACGAAGGACACGTCTCCACCGCCGCAAACCAGGGTCGCAACAGCAACACCGCAGCAGGCACCGATCCCGACGCCGGCACCCGGTCAGACCGCGACAGCAACCCCCGCTCGCTCGACAGCCAAGACCGTCGCAACACCATCTGCAGATCAGGTCGTTGCACAGACATCAGCGGGGCAGGGCACTTCTATTGATGGCTATCTCGGCTTTGCCGCCGAGCAACCGTCTGTGACAGTAACAAGGGCAGAGATCAGCACCACCGGTTCAACGCAGGATGCAGTCGCAGCGGTCATTGCCGAAAGCAATCCGAACGTCGACCCGATTGAAACCGCGTCAATCGCGCCTGTGTCGCGCCCTGACATGTCGCAGATGCCGCCCGCGTCGCAATCCCCTTCACAGAGCAAGCTGCCGCAGATCATGCCGCTTGCCGAGCGCCAGTGCCGCAGCGAACTTGCCAAAATGGGCGTGACGTTTGCCGAAATGGAAGCCATTGCCAACGGCGTTCACTGCGACGTGCCTTATCCGATCAAACTCAGGGGACTTTCGGGTGACATCAAGGTTTCGCCTGCGGTCACGATCAATTGCGAAACGGCACTGTCGCTTGCCGAATGGGTGCAAAATGACGTCGCACCGGCCGTGCGCGTGCGCTACCTCACCGGCATTGCCTCCATCAACACAATGGGGGGCTATTCATGCCGCCGCATGAATAATGGCAAGAAAAACACCGACTGGTCGGAACATGCAACCGGCAACGCAATTGATATTGGCGGCCTGACTCTGAAAAACGGCAAGACCATCGAGGTCTCAAAAAAGAGCATCTTTGCCTTTCGGGAGAGGGGATTGCTGACGGCCATCCGCAAAGACAGCTGCTCCTATTTCAATACCGTGCTCGGCCCCGGCTATCCTGAGCACGACGACCATCTGCACCTCGATCTGATGCAGCGCAACTCCGGCAAGCACTATTGTGAATAGGGGTGGGGGTATTTCCACTCCAACCGAACTGCTGCCGCCACCGATAAATTATTTTTATCGGCCTGGCTTCATCAACGCGATGCATTGAAACATCCATTGATCGATACCATTTGCGAGAAAAGGCGCGTCCGGAGGTTTCGACTGACGGCGTGCCTGTCATCGTTCTATTCGCCTCAACCTCACTTCCACAGCCTTAGATGAGATCGGAAGCGACCAGACTGAAGAGATCTCTTCAGACCGCGTAATGTTGCTTTGATTTCGGCCCGTCAAATTCCGGTTGGACAGAACTGACGTCCGGCAGGTCGGACATATTTTCTTAATGACAACGTCGCGCGATGAGCATTAAGATCGTATTTGTCGAAGGGAGCTTGAAAACGAACTCGGAACGAACAGATAGAGATAAGAAGCATGGGCCTGATGATATCTTCGTTGAGACCCGAAAGGATAAACGGAGCCAGATGAAATGATCGCGATGCCGATCCGGATGCAAGATGATCCACCCGAAAAAGGGGGCAATCCGAACCGCGGAACAGCGGTGATCGCGCGCACAAAGCCCAAGGCTAAAAAACCCAGCCTCTACCGGGTTCTCCTGTTGAACGATGACTATACGCCAATGGAATTCGTGGTTCACATTCTGGAGCGCTTTTTCCAGAAGGATCGCGAGGCGGCGACCCGCATCATGTTGAACGTCCACAATAATGGCGTCGGTGAATGCGGTGTTTATACCTATGAAGTGGCTGAAACCAAGGTCAGTCAGGTCATGGATTTCGCCCGCCAGCATCAGCATCCATTGCAATGTGTCATGGAAAAGAAGTGAGGTTCTGATCGTGCCAACATTTTCTCCCAGTCTTGAAAAGGCGCTGCATCAGGCTCTGACCTATGCAAATGAACGGCATCACGAATATGCAACGCTGGAACATCTTCTCCTGGCGCTGATCGATGATTCGGATGCCGCTGCCGTCATGAGCGCCTGCAGTGTAGACCTCGACGTCCTGCGTAAGAACGTAACCGAATATGTCGATACCGAACTGGCCAATCTGGTCACCGGTTATGATGAGGATTCCAAACCGACCTCGGGCTTTCAGCGCGTGATCCAGCGTGCTGTCATTCATGTCCAGTCGTCCGGCCGCGAAGAAGTGACCGGCGCCAATGTGCTGGTGGCGATTTTCGCGGAACGTGAAAGCCATGCTGCCTTCTTCCTGCAGCAGCAGGAGATGACGCGCTACGACGCCGTCAACTTCATCTCCCACGGTATCGGCAAGAAGCCGGGTACATCGGAGAGCCGGCCGCCACGCGGTATTTCCGGCGCGTCGGAAGAAAGCGAGGCCAGCCAGCCGCGCGACAGCGAGGAAACCGGCCGCAAGCAGCCGGATGCGCTGAAGGCCTATTGCGTCAATCTCAATGAGAAGGCGATGAGCGGCAAGATCGATCCACTGATCGGCCGAGAATCGGAAGTCAATAGGACCATTCAGGTTCTGTGCCGCCGCTCCAAGAACAATCCGCTTTATGTCGGTGACCCCGGCGTCGGCAAGACGGCGATTGCCGAAGGTCTGGCCAAGCGCATTGTCGAGGGCAAGGTCCCTGAAGCGCTGCTTGATGCGACGATCTTTTCGCTCGACATGGGCACGCTTCTGGCGGGAACGCGTTATCGCGGTGACTTCGAGGAGCGTCTGAAGCAGGTGGTCAAGGAACTCGAAGAATATGACGGCGCGGTGCTGTTCATTGACGAGATCCACACCGTCATCGGTGCAGGTGCGACCTCGGGTGGGGCGATGGATGCGTCCAACCTGCTGAAGCCTGCGCTTTCCTCCGGAACGATCCGCTGCATCGGTTCGACCACCTACAAGGAATACCGCCAGTTCTTTGAGAAGGACAGGGCGCTGGTGCGCCGCTTCCAGAAGATCGACGTCAATGAACCAAGCGTTGATGATGCCATCGAGATCATGAAGGGGCTGAAGCCCTATTTCGAGGAATATCACAACCTGCGCTACACGAATGAGGCGATCAAGGCGGCTGTCGAGCTGTCGGCCCGTTACATCACTGACCGCAAGCTGCCGGACAAGGCCATTGACGTGATTGATGAAAGCGGTGCGGCACAGATGCTGCTGCCTGCATCGCGGCGCCGCAAGATGATCACCGAAAAGGAGATCGAGGCGACGATTGCGACGATGGCCCGGATCCCGCCGAAGACAGTGTCCAAGGATGACGAGCAGGTGCTTGCCAATCTGGAAAAGGAACTGCGCTCTGTCGTTTACGGGCAGGATGCGGCGATCGATGCGCTTGCGACCGCGATCAAGCTCGCCCGTGCGGGCCTGCGCGAACCCAACAAGCCGATCGGCTCCTATATCTTCTCCGGCCCGACCGGTGTCGGCAAGACGGAAGTCTCGAAGCAGCTGGCCTCCTCGCTTGGCGTGGAACTGCTCCGCTTCGACATGTCCGAATATGGCGAGCGCCATACGGTGTCCCGTCTGCTTGGCGCACCTCCCGGCTATGTCGGCTTCGATCAGGGTGGCCTGCTGACCGATGGCGTCGACCAGCACCCGCATTGTGTCGTGCTGCTTGACGAGATCGAGAAAGCGCATCCGGATATCTACAATATCCTGCTGCAGGTCATGGATCATGGCACGCTGACCGATCACAACGGCAAGAAGATCGACTTCCGCAATGTGATCTTGATCATGACCACCAATGCCGGTGCGACAGAAATGTCGAAATCCGCGATCGGCTTTGGCTCATCAAAGCGGACGGGTGATGATGAAGAAGCGCTGAACCGTATGTTCACGCCGGAATTCCGCAACCGTCTCGACGCGATCATTCCCTTCGCGCCGCTGCCCACCGAGGTCATCCACCAGGTCGTGCAGAAGTTCATCATGCAGCTGGAAACGCAGCTTTCCGATCGCAACGTCACCTTCGAACTGGAAGATGCGGCAATCGAATGGCTGGCCGAGCGTGGCTATGATGAGAAGATGGGCGCACGGCCGCTGTCGCGCGTCATTCAGGAACACATCAAGAAGCCTCTGGCCAATGAGATCCTGTTCGGCAAGCTGAAGAAGGGCGGGATCGTTCGCGTTACCGTCAAGAAAACGGAAGGCGCTGCCAGCGAGTTGGTCCTGGAAGCCATTCCGGATTCGACACCGGTCAAGCCGTCGGAACTCAAGGCTGATGCGCCAAAGGGTGAAGGCAAGTCGAAGCGGAGCAGCCGCAGCCGCAAGTCTGAGGCCAGTTCCTGAGCTTTCGGCGACGAAAGATGAACCAAAAGACGCCGGGTTTTGCCCGGCGTCTTTTTGCATTTCAGTTTCCGAAAGAAACGGTGATCAGGCGGGCTCTACGATGCCAAGCGCCGCCTCGAACAAGGCACGGCCATCACTGCCGCCATGGGCGGCTTCGATCAGGTTCTCGGGATGCGGCATCATGCCGAGAACATTGCCGGCCTCGTTGACGATGCCGGCAATATCGTGAACCGAACCGTTGGGGTTGGTGCCGTCTGCGTAGCGGAAGACAACCTGGCCCTTGTCTTCCATCGCTGCGAGCGTCTCCGGCTCAGCGAAATAATTGCCGTCATGATGGGCAACCGGGCAACGGATGATCTGGCCTTCGGCGTAGTTACTGGTAAAAGCCGTCTTGTTATTGGCGACCTCAAGCTTGACCTCGCGGCAGACGAATTTCAGCGAGGCATTGCGCATGAGTGCACCGGGCAGGAGCCCCGCCTCGACAAGGATCTGGAAGCCATTGCATACGCCAATGACGCGCACGCCCTGACGCGCCTTCTCAGCCACAGCCTGCAGCGCTGGCATGCGTGCCGCAATGGCGCCGCAACGCAGATAGTCACCATAAGAAAAGCCGCCAGGAATGACGATCAGATCGACATCAGGCAATTCCGTTTCCGTCTGCCAGACCGTCACCGGAGGAACACCGGAAATCTTGGTGATGGCGGCCATCATATCACGGTCGCGGTTGAGGCCGGGAAGCTGGATCAGGGCGGTTTTCATGGCAGAAGTCCTTCGGCGTCGCTCAGGCGATCTCGATTGCGTAATTCTCGATGACCGTATTGGCCAGCAGCTTTTCGCACATCGCGGCGACTTCGGTGCGGGCGGCGTCCGCATCGGAGGTGTCGAGAGACAGTTCGAAAACCTTGCCCTGACGCGCTTCACTGACGCCGCCGAATCCGAGCGTGCCAAGCGCTCCTTCGATAGCCTTTCCCTGCGGATCGAGAACGCCGTTCTTCAGGGTGACGATTACGCGTGCTTTAATCACTGCTATTTCCCCAACACTATTTAACCAGAACCGGTCCGCTGGCGCGGGCAGGTTCGTTCTCATTGATGATGCCAAGTCGGCGGGCGACTTCGGAATAAGCACTCAAGACGCCGCTCTTGTCCAGTCGCATCCGGTCACGATCCAGCCTTTCCCGGCTGGAAATATCCCACAGGCGGCAGGAATCGGGCGAAATCTCATCGGCCAGAATGATGCGCATCGTATCGCCTTCATAATAGCGGCCACATTCGATCTTGAAGTCGATAAGCTGGATACCGGCGCCAAGAAAGAGCCCCGAGAGGAAATCATTGATCCGGATCGCCAGCGCCATCATGTCATCAAGCTCGGGCGGGCTTGCCCAGCCAAACGCGGTGATGTGTTCTTCCGAGACCAGCGGGTTGTTAAGCTCATCGGACTTCAGATTGAACTCGATGATCGAGCGCGGCAGAATAGTCCCCTCTTCAAGGCCGAGGCGGCGCGAAAAGGAACCGGCGGCGACATTGCGCACGGCAACGACGAGCGGGATCATCTCGACTTCCTTGATCAGCTGCTCGCGCATGTTCAGCCGGCGGATGAAATGGGTCGGAATACCCATCTGGTTGAGATGGGTGAAGACATATTCGGAAATGCGGTTGTTCAATACGCCCTTGCCATCAATGGTCTCGGCCCGGGCTTCCGGCACGGTTATGGCGTCGTCCTTGAAAAACTGGATCAATGTTCCGGGCTCAGGCCCCTCATAGAGGATCTTGCCCTTGCCCTCATAGACGCGGCGGCGACGATTCATGATGAACTCGCTTCGTTGGCGCAGCAGAATGTCTGCGCAGTTCTTTTATTAAGCGCCGCAATAGCGAAAATGCAATTCATACTCAATGCGGGCGCACATATTTCCAACCCTAATCGCGCATTGTGGCGAGAAGCCGAGTCATAAAAATCGATTAAGCTAAAGAATTTCAATCGAATTAGCTTCAACAGGGTGCTTTTCAATCGTCAGTTTTAGCGTCATCCTTTTGACAATTCCAAAGAAATCGCGCCGCTTCGGGTTGCGACATCAAGGACAAGGGAGACGTGATATGGCCAATCTGCTTTACGACCGTGAACAGGCCTTCGAGGCTGCCTTTGCCCATCAGGAGGCCATGCGCTTCCGCAATACCGCACGCCGCAATCGCATGCTTGCCGCATGGGCGGCGCAACTGCTCGGCCGCGAAGATCTTGAAGTCTATGCAAGCGAAGTCATCGCTGCCGACTTCACCCGTCTTGGTGACGAGGATGTACTGCGCAAGCTCATGCGGGATTTTGCCGAGGCCGGCATTGCCATGGAAGAGGAAGTGCTGCGGATCAAGATGCTCGCCTTTGCCAACGCAGCGCGCCAGCAGGCCGAATGGGTCTAAACCGGAAATTAAGGTGATTAATCAGCCAGCCTCAATAAACCATTGTTTTTATATATTCACGAGTCGAGCATAAGCACGTCTACCGGGTCGCCATCTTTTGCCTCTGGCGCATGCGTTGCCCGGATCAGCAAAGCGTCAGCCAGCGCCAGAACGCTGAGCAGGGAAGAATCCTGCTGAAGCAGCGGCTCCGCCACAACCACGCCCGTTGCATTCTGGACAATCCGCGCCCGGAGATAAGCTTGACGGGGACCGTTCGGCGGCAGCTTTCCGGAAAGCCGCGCCCTCAGCAAGCGCTTCGCTGGCGGCAAGCCAGCCATCATGCGCATCAACGGTTCAAGGAAGACCAGCGCACAGACAAAGCTGGAGACCGGATTACCGGGCAGGCCGACGATGATGGTGCCATCCAGTTTTCCAACCATCAACGGTTTTCCTGGGCGCATGGCGATGCGCCAGAAGTCCAGCGTCATGCCCATGGATTGCAGCACGGGTCGCACCAGATCATGGTCGCCGACAGACGCACCGCCAATGGTGACCAGCACATCTGGCGCCTTCTCCAATGCTGCAGCAATCGCCGCTCGCGTCGCCGTTTCACTGTCACCGGCGATACCACAATCGAAGACCTCAGCACCGCTGGCTCGCATCAGGGCTGAAATGCCCGTTCCGCTTGAGGCGACGATCTGGCCGGTTCCGGGTGTGGTTCCCGGTGGCACCAGCTCGTTGCCCGTGGCAAGAATGGCGAGTTTCGGCTTGCGATAAACATCAAGCCGGTCATGCCCGGCGGCGGCGGCAAGAGAGATCGCGCGAAAATCGAGTTTGCGGCCAGCGCCAAGGATCGGTTGGCCAACGGAAAAATCGAGCCCGGCGGAACGCACATTCGCGCCGCCCGCGACGCCCTCTGTCACGATGATCGTGCCATCTTCAAGGCGTTCAGTATCCTCCTGAATAACGACCGTATCGGCATTTGCGGGCATGGGCGCACCGGTAAAAATGCGCATGGCTTCACCGGAACGAAGGTCTGATGCCGGCGGATCTCCGGCGGCCGTCTCGCCAATCACGCTGAAAACGCTTGAAGCGGAAACACCCTGTGGCGCGGCAACGGCATAGCCATCCATGGCAGATGCGGCAAAGGGAGGATGGGTCAGCCGGGCAGACAGGCCATGCGCAAGCACACGCCCATCAGCCTCGCCAAGCGACACGCTCTCATGAACGCTCACCGGTGAGGCCATTGCCAGGAGCCGCTGCAAGGCATCTTCCACGGGGAGGAGGGGTGCTTTCATGGCTCACACGGCCTTGCGCTGGAAATCACCGCTTTTGCCACCACTTTTCGCAACAAGGCGGACCGCGCCGATTTCCATGGCACGATCAACAGCCTTGGCCATGTCGTAAATGGTGAGACAGGCGACGGAAACAGCGGTCAGTGCCTCCATTTCAACCCCGGTCTGACCGGCCAGCCCGACGGTTGCAGTCACATGAAGGCCAGGCAGATCCTCCATTGGCTCAATATCGACGGCGATCCTGGTCAGCATCAGCGGGTGGCACAGCGGAATAAGATCGGCGGTCTTCTTTGCCGCCATGATGCCGGCGAGCCGCGCCGTGGCAATGACATCACCCTTTTTCGCATTGCCGCTGAGGATCAGCGCCAGCGTCTCCGGTTTCATGCGGACTGAACCTTCAGCCGTCGCCCGGCGCTCTGTCACGGCTTTCTGGCCGACATCGACCATATCCGCCTTGCCGGTTTCGGAAAGATGCGTCAGGCGAGGAGCGTCTTCACTCATTGGGCTGCAACATCCTCGGCACGGCCGAACAGCAGACCGCGGGTCGCCGCTGCGATATCGCTCTGGCGCATCAGACTTTCGCCGACGAGGAAGGTTGAAATGCCGGACTTTTCAAGCTTCAGGCAATCATCATGCGTGAAGATCCCGCTTTCACCGACCATGAAGCGGTCATCCGGAATCATCCGCGACAGCCGCTCGCTGGTCTCCAGCGATACTTCGAAATTGCGCAGATTGCGGTTGTTGATGCCGATCATCGGCGAGGAAAGCTTCAGCGCCCGCTCGCATTCCTCGGCATTATGAACCTCGATCAGTGCGTCCATGCCAAGTTCAAACGCGGTGTCCTGGAGACGCTCGGCGTCATCATCGGAAAGGCTCGCCATGATGATCAGGATACAGTCGGCACCCCAAGCGCGCGCCTCATAAACCTGATAGGGCTCAAACAGAAAATCCTTGCGCAAGGCCGGCAGACTGCAGGCAGCCCGCGCTGCGACGAGAAATTCCGGCGCGCCCTGAAAGCTCGGCGCATCGGTCAGGACAGAAAGACAGGCGGCCCCACCGTCTTCATAGGCTTTGGCGAAGGCCGGCGGATCGAAATCGGCCCGAATCAGGCCTTTGGACGGGCTCGCCTTCTTGATTTCGGCAATCAGGCCAAAAAGTCCGGCGTCCTGTTTGGCCCGCAACGCCTTGTAGAAACCGCGGGGCGCATCCTGATCAGCGGCTTTCGCCTTGATCTCGTCAAGCGGGCAGACGGCCTTGGCAGCAGCAATTTCCGCGCGCTTATAGACCTCGATCTTCTTCAGAATATCGGTCATGGCTAGGCGGCCTCCTCTTCCTCATTGGAAACGGCAACAAGTCGATCCAGCGCTGCCGCCGCATTTCCGCTGTCGAGAGCATCGGCTGCAATGGCCATGGCATCGGCAATGGTTTCGCCCTTGCCCGCAATCAGCAGGGCCGCAGCGGCATTGCAAAGCGCGACATCGCGATAGGCATTTTGCGCGCCGGACAGAACATCACGCAAAGCCCGGGCATTGACCTTGCCATCCCCGCCCTGAAGGGCAGACAGCCCAACCGTGGGAACGCCAAAATCGGCAGGCGTCAATTCATAGGTCCTGATCTTGCCATCGCTCAGTTCGGCGACATTGGTCCGGCCTGTCGTGGTGATTTCGTCCATGCCTGAACCATAAACGATCCACACGCGCTCAGAGCCGAGGTCGCGCAGCACTTCAGCCAGCGGCTCCACCCATTCGTCTGAATAGACGCCGAGCAACTGGTGCTTGACGCCGGCCGGGCTGGACAGCGGCCCGAGAAGATTGAAGATCGTGCGGGTGCCAAGTTCCACGCGGGACGGGCCGACATGGCGCATTGCCGCATGATGGGTCTGGGCAAACATAAAGCCAATACCCGCCTCGGCAATACAGCGGCTGATAAGCTGGGGGCCGATGTCTAGCTTGACGCCAAGCTCCGACAGGCTGTCAGCCGCTCCCGATTTTGATGACAGGGCACGGTTGCCATGCTTGGCGACCGGGGTCCCGGCTCCTGCCGCAATGATGGCGGCGAGGGTTGAAATATTGTAGGTTCCGGTTCCGTCTCCGCCCGTGCCGACGATGTCAACCGCGCCCTCAGGCGCGGCAACCTTGAGCATTTTGGCGCGCATGGTGGTCACCGCGCCAACAATCTCGTCAACCGTTTCACCCTTCACCCTAAGTGCCATGAGAAAGCCGCCGATCTGCGACGGCGTTGCCTCTCCAGACATGATGATATCGAAGGCGCGTTCGGCCTCTGCGCCAGTCAGAGACTGGCGCGCTGCGACCTTGGCGATGAAGGGCTTGAGTTCAGACATTTTCTTTCCAGTCGACTACATATTGGTGATCTGCTGAGCCAGCGTCTGGTTGATGTTGACACCATATTCGCTTCTCAGCTTGTTGACCATTTCGTCAAGGATATCGTCCCCGGCGGCCGTCGCAACCTGATTGATCGATTGCTCGTCGGCATTGGAGGCAATGGCATCGCCGGTGTCGACAATCGCCGTCACCTTCAGCAGGATCTGCTCATTGCCATTGTCACGCGGCGCTGTGGCCACCGTTGAAAGCTGCCCGGAAAATGCAGCGGTAATCGCATCGGGACCAAGATCCGGATCCTGGCTGTTGCGGCGGATCGGCTTGCTCTGCTGAACCGAGATCGCCAGATCACTGGCAATATCCTCAAGACTGGTGCCGGCTTCGACTTCGGCCTGCAATTCCTTGGCCTTGGCTTCCAGTTCCTTCTTCTGTTCAGCGGCAGCCCAGTCGGCTTCAACCTTGCTGCGAACTTCATCGAAAGTTCTGTCACGAGAAGGGGTTACACCGGTGACTTCATACCAGACATAACCACCGTCACTGAGGCGAAGCGGCAGGTTTTCGGTTCCCTGTTCAGCCGCGAAGGCTGCAGAAATCAGCTGCGTTCCGAGCGGCACATCGGCAACCTCATCGCCGCTCGGATCAAGACCGCTGCTGTCGACATTGTCGATCGTCTTCGGCTTCAGGTTGAGTGCTTCGGCAGCTTCTGCCAGCGTCTTGCCGGAGGCACGCAGGTCATCATACTGATTTTCGACATTCAGGATGTCATCCGAGGCCTGCTGGATTGCCAGATCCTGGCGGATCTGAGCCTTGACGCTATCGAAACTCGCAACAGATTCGGGCGTGATATTGCTGACACGGACGATGACCGGACCAAAAGCGCCCTGAACCACACCGCTGGTGCCGCCAGACTTCTGGATGGAAAAGGCGGCCTCATCAACGGCGGCATTGGGAAGTTCACCCTTTGCAAAGGTCCCGAGTGACACGTCGTCAATGGTCGCGCCCTGATCCTTGACCAGCTGATCGAAGGTCTTCGAACCGTCCTTCAGCGCTTCAGCCGCAGCTTCTGCATCAGCCTGATTGGCGAAGGTCAGCTGCTCGATCGTACGCTTTTCCGGCGTCGTATAATTGCCGATCCGCGACTCGTAGTCAGCCTTCACGTCAGCGTCGGAGACAGCGCCCGGATCTGCAATATCGGCCGGCTGCAATTCGACATAGGAAATGGCGCGATATTCCGGTGCCTTGTAGATCGGCTTGCGCGCTTCGAACCACGGCTTGAGGACGTCATCGCCCGGCGACTTGATCGGGTCAATGAAAGCATTCGTCAGAACCAGATAGTCAACGACGCGCGACTGGGTGCGAAACTCACGGATTGCATCAACCAGCGTCTTCGGCGGGGCAAAGCCATCAGCAAGCGCATCGACGATCTGGCTGCGCACGGCGATCTTGCTGGTCGCGGCAACATAATCATCCTCGTTCAACCCGGCATTGCGCAGAAGCGCGGTAAATTGCTGGCGGCTGAACTGACCATTTGCCCCCTGGAAGGCCTTGTCTTCGGCAATGATCTGCGCAAGCCGGTCTTCCGACAGGCCCAGTTTCATTTCTGAAGCGATCTGATCAAGCGCGGCACCGGCGATCAGCTGGGCATAGACCTGCTGGTCGACACCAAGCATGCGCGCCTGTTCACTGGTCAGCTGCCGGCCATATTGCTGCGACAGGCTGTTGAGCTGGCGCTGATAGGCAAGCCGGAATTCATTCGTGGAAACTTCCTGGTCACCGACCTTGATCACCACATCCGAGCTGCCCGACAGCAGCGAGCTTGAAACACCCCAGATGCCGAACGAGACAACAAGGACAATCAGCAGAAGTTTCGCCACCCAGGTCTGGGCGCCTTTTCGCATGACATCGAGCATTCTTAAGCGGTTCCTGTTCGCAGTCTTTCGTTATTGAGCAAGCTTCTTAGACCAAGACGGAACGGAATTGAAGCCGCAGGGCCAATCATTGAAAGGCCAATGTAGCCGAAATGCGGTCAGTTCGACCCGCAGCCGCCCGGGCAAGGGGAAAGTCTTTGTTAACCATAATCATGGGGAGCACCATGGCAGCCCCTGATGCAAGAGCTTTTTAAGGCTTCGCTGTCAAAAAGAAAACTGTTCCGAGCAATGTTGAGTCGCATGAACGGGGTTTCACTCAACAAAAGACGACTGACTGCAGGCGAGCGGGGAGAATCAGCATGACGAAACGCAAGACAGCGAGCACGACCCTGAAGGGGCTCTTTCTGTGTTCGTCAGCATTGTCGCTTCTTCTGCCTGCCCAGAGTTTCGCCGCCACTTTCGATTGGCTTGGCACCAATACATCCTGGTATGACGCTGATAACTGGACGACGTCGGACACGACCACAAACACCTATCCGGGCTATGACGATACCGCTAACATCAATGATACGAGCGTCTATCCGTCTCTTGCAACTGATGGCGGCGTCAATGTCGGAACACTGGTGATAGGCACCACCGGCACAGGCTCGATGACGTCGGTCGCCGCTCTCCAGACCCAGTCGATCACAATCGGCCAGGACGCGGGCAGCACCGGCACACTCTCGATATCAACATCTGGCGGTTATTTCTCCAATACGGGCGCAATCTATGTCGGCGATGGCGGCACGGGCACGCTCAGCATCACCGATGATGCTGACGGCAATAGTCAGGGCCTCGTTATCGGCAACGCTTCGACAGGTTCGGGAACAGTAACGCTCAGCGGGAGCGGTTCGTCCCTCAATATTTACGGCTCGCTGAGTGAGGTTGGCCTCCGTGTCGGCAATTCGGGAACGGGCACACTGACAGTTTCGGACGGTGCCTATCTCCAGACCAACGACACGACCATCGGCCTATACTCCACCGGAAACGGTACCATGACGGTGACCGGCAGCGATACGGTCTGGGAAGGCTATGGAGATCTCGAAATCGGCCGCGGCGGTACCGGCACGCTGACCATTTCCGATGGCGCTGCCACCATCAGCGACAATGTCAGCATCGGCCTTTTTACAGGTGGCGTCGGAACGGCGACCGTTACCGGCAGCGATACGACCTGGACCGTCTACAATGACATTGTCCTTGGCGGCAATGTCGATGGCACCGGCACGGCGGGCACCGGAACGCTTTCCGTCATGGACGGCGCCGTCATGTCTGCCACCAACGCCACAGTCGGATCGGCCACAAGCTCCAGCGGAACCGTGAATGTCGATGGCAGCGGCTCGCAATGGGCGCTGCGCGGCACGCTTTCGGTCGGCGACGCCGGTACGGGCGAAGTCAATATCAGCAATGGTGCCGAAGTGACAGCCGATTCAGCCGTCGTCGGCAACGCGGCAACCGGAACCGGATCCATTACCCTTTCTGACAGTGACAGCAGCCTGACAACCACCAATGCAATAACCGTCGCAAGCTCCGGCACGGGCACTGTGACGGTCAGCGACGGTGCAACGCTTTCGACCAATGGCGCAGTCATAGGCGAAAATTCCGGCGCCGATGGTTCGGTCACCCTATCCGGCGACGGCGCCAGCTGGACAAATAGTTCGACCCTTGTCGTTGGCCAGTCCGGCACGGGATCGCTGACTGTCGAAAATGGTGCAACAGCGACCAACACGACAACGACGATCGGCGCAGATGCCACAGGTGAGGGCAGCGTGACCGTGACCGGCACGGGCTCGACCTGGACGGTCAATGGCGACCTCACCGTGGCGGATAGCGGCACAGGCTCGCTATCTGTCGAAGATGGCGGAACGGTCACCAGCACCCAGACCGTGATCGGTTCTGCCAGCGGCTCAACCGGCAGCGTCAGCGTCAGCGGCGCGTCCAGCACATGGACGGTGACAGGCGGCATCACCGTCGGCGCCTCGGGCACCGGCAGCCTGACTGTTGCCGATGGCGCCACGGTGACCACCGACAGCCTGACCATCGCTTCCGAAAGCGGTTCTACCGGTTCGCTCAATATCGGCGCAGCTGATGGCGAAACGGCCGCGGCAGCTGGCTCGCTGGACGTTGACACGGTCAGTTTCGGCAGCGGGACGGGAACGCTTGTATTCAACCACACCGACAGCGACTATGTCTTTGACACGGTTGTGTCCGGCACGGGCTCCATTCTGGTGGAGAGCGGCACAACCATTCTCACCGCCGAAAACACCAATGAAGGCACCACGGCAATTTATGACGGGGCGACCCTTCAGATCGGCAATGGCGGAACAACCGGTTCACTTGGCGGCAATGTTAGCATTGCCGATGGCGGAACGCTGACCTTTGACCGCTCCGACGCGATCAGCTTTGCGGGAACTATCTCCGGCGACGGAACGCTGGTGAAAGATGGTGCGGGCACGCTGACACTGACGGCCGACAGTGATTTTTCCGGCACAACCAGCGTCACCAGCGGCACGCTTCTGGTGGATGGCACGCTGTCTTCATCACTGTTCAACGTTGCCTCAGGCGCGACGCTTGGCGGTTCCGGCACGGTCGGCGATGTGGCGGTTGCGACGGGCGGCACTTTTCAGTCCGGTGATGAAAATGGCGCGATCAGCGTCGATGGCGACCTGACCTTTTCGACCGACGCGACCTATGTCGCCTATATCGCTGACGGCTCTTACATGGCGACCGTCAGCGGTGACGTCAGCTTTGACAGCACCGAAGTTGCTGTTACTTTCGCGCCCGGCGGAACTCTTAAACAGAGCTATACCCTGCTTCAGGCCGGCAGCATTTCCGGTGACTACGGCGCAACGGTCAGCGATCTGCCGAGCCATTTCAAGGGGACTGTGACCGATGACGGCAGCGAGCTTGATTTGTCACTGGTCTATGTTGGCGGCGACTATAGTTTCTCCACACTTGGCCAGGGCGTGAACAACGTTCTCGTCAGCGCCTTCAATGACGGCAAGGCGCTGTCGGGAGCACTGTCCGCCGCCATGCTTCTGGACGGCAGCGACTATGAAAATGCCATGACGACACTGGGCGGCGAGCTTGGTGTCAATGCGACGACAGCCGCCAGTTTCGGCATGCAGAGCCTCCTTGCCCGGACCACCAATCCCTCGCGCATGACGAATGCCTGGCGGCCTATGACAGATGAAAGCGATACGTCTGACAACGATACGCTGCCGACCGTTGCTGCCGGCTACTGGACGACTGAGACACGGGCGCAGCCGCAATGGGACTGGGCCTATACCGGCCGTGGATCGATTTATCGGGACTTTGCGCCGAGCCATTCAGGCTGGTTCGAATACAGCCATCAGGCAAGCAGCGTCGGCGGCGACAGGCAGGCGGGCAATTCCGCTGCTGATATCAACGGCAATATCTTTGAGGGCGGCTTTATGGCCTCACTCACTCCCGGCAGCCAGATTGGCGTGGTGATTGGCGGCGGCAACAGCCGCTACGACCAGAATGACCAGGATGGCTATGCCAACGACACCAACTTCCACGCAGCGCTCGTGGCGATGGGCCAGACGGAAGAGGGCGCCTATGGTACAGCTGCGCTTGCCGTCGGCGTCGACGGTGTTGACACCAATCGCACCGTCTCGCTCAACGGCGTGACGGACAAGCTGCGCGGCAGCTATAATGCCACCAGTGTCGGCGGACGCGCGGAGGGCGGATTCCGCATCGCAGCCAACGATTTTGCAGTCATCCCCTTTGCCGCGGCCAGCATCGCCTATACCAGCGCCCCCGGCTATCATGAAAAGGTCACTTCCGGCACAGGCACATCAGCACTCGCCTATGGCAGCAGTGACATTCTGCGCGGCACGGTCGAGGCGGGGATCGGCTTTGATACCGCCGCCGGACGCGTTCCGCGCAGCTTCTCTATCAATGGCCGGGCAGCCTATGTCTATCGCTATGGTAATGCCAGTGGCGCGACGGCAAGCTTCATCGCGCTGCCGGGCTATGGCTTTACGATTGCCAGCAACGCCCCGACAGGCAGCGCCGTGGCTGCCAATCTGGGCGCGACAATCCGCATCTCCACGCAGACCGATATTTCCTTCACCGCCTATGGTGAATGGTCTCCCGACTATTCGACGCTGATCGCCTCGGCCAAGCTGCGCTATATCTGGTAAGGCGGGTAATATCAGGCCGAGGAGCGATGGCGGCCGTGTTCTGGGCGTTCAGACTGCGGACAAACCTCGCCCCATATTCTGACGTCAGGCCTGTGCCTGGCCCACAGGCATGAGGTTGACGCGCGTCGGCGCGGCGAAAGAACATCTCAATTCAAGGCCTTATGAATCTGGATCCCCGTGGACCAAGCACGGGGATGATGAGGGAGGGGCGGTTAATCCATCTCAAGCCTGCAATATGAACGGCTTCGTCAGCAGTCTGCGCAGCCATGTTTTCGCCGCTTACCCTTTCGATACTTGCAAATCCCGTCAAGCGCGCCCATGCTCCCGCATCGGCTTTTCGTAAAGGGAGGAAATCATGGCATCTACAAGCCATCGATCGGTCGATCATCTGGTTTTGCCAGTTGTCGACCTGGCAACCGCGAGATTGCGTCTTTCCGCACTCGGTTTCGCCGTGGCACCAGAGGCGCGACATCCCTTCGGCACAGAAAATGCCTGCGTCTATTTCACCGATTCGACCTATCTCGAACCGCTGGCCATTGCTGACCTGAAGCTCTACCGGCAATCCGCACTCAACGGAAATCCCTTTGTCCAACGCGATGCAGCCTATCGCTTTCGCCAGGGTGAAGACGGTCTGTCGGCAGTTGTTTTAACCAGTGAAGATAGTGAAGCGGATGAAGCCCTGTTTCAGGATAAGGCCATCGCGGCGGGTTCCTTGCGCTTCTCGCGGCCCTATCGCGATGCTGACGGGCTTGAGGGTATGGCCAGCTTTTCGCTCGCCTTCGCGGCCGATCTGCGCGCGCCTGATCTGTTTTTCTTCACCTGCCAGCGCACTGCGCCGCTTGCCGTTCCCGGTGAATTGCTATCGCACCCCAATGGGGTCACCGGCATGGCTGAAATCATATTGGCGGAAGTCCGGCCGATGGATTTCGAACCTTTCGTGCATTCGGCATCCTTTAGTCACGATGTGACGCTTCACCCGCATGGTGTCTGTTTTTCGACAGGCACAGCCACTATTTCGGTTTGCGAACACGGCTACGCCGAGACGATGCTGGGCCTTGCCCCGGCCTCCGGCGAGCGCGGCCTTGTTGCACGCGGTATCGTTTTCGACATCACCGATCTGGCGGCCTGCGACAATTTGCTTGACGCCAATGGCGTAAATCACCATGCAGGGGACGGACTGATCATCGTTCCGCCGGCGCCCGGTCAGGGCGTCACCTTCGCGTTCAGGGAAGCATGACATGACGAATTCTACCGTAATTGCAGGCAGCGGCGACAAGGCTGTGGCCTTTTCCAGCAGCACTCCGCTTTCGCTGATCGCCGGGCCGTGCCAGATGGAAAGCCGCGAGCATGCCTTCATGATGGCTGGGAGGCTTTCCGAGATCTGCGCCAAGGCGGGAATCGGCCTAGTCTACAAATCCTCCTTCGACAAGGCCAACCGCACTTCGCTCAGCGCGGCACGTGGCATCGGCCTCGACAAGGCGCTGGAGATCTTTGCCGATCTGAAAAAGGAATTCGGCTTTCCGGTTCTGACGGATATTCACACTGAAGAGCAATGCGCCGAAGTCGCTCCCGTCGTTGATGTGCTTCAGATCCCGGCCTTTCTGTCCCGCCAGACCGATCTTCTGATTGCCGCCGCAAAGACCGGCCGTGTCATCAACGTCAAGAAGGGGCAGTTTCTCGCGCCCTGGGACATGAAGAACGTGCTTGCCAAGATCGTCGATAGTGGCAATCCCAATGTCCTGCTCTGTGAGCGCGGCGCATCCTTCGGCTACAATACGCTCGTCTCCGATATGCGCTCGCTGCCGATCATGGCGGCAACCGGCGCGCCGGTGATCTTTGACGCCACCCATTCCGTGCAACAGCCGGGCGGGCAGGGCGGCTCCACCGGCGGGCAGCGCGAATTCGTGGAAACCCTTGCGCGCGCAGCTGTTGCCGTCGGCGTCGCGGGTGTTTTCATCGAGACACACGAGGACCCGGACAACGCGCCATCCGATGGTCCAAACATGGTTCCCCTCGCCGAAATGCCACGTCTGATCGACAAGCTCATGGCTTTTGACGCGCTGGCAAAGGCAGGGTAATGTCACGCATGCATGCAAAGGTTCCACCAGCGATTTTTCGCATTCAATCGATCGAAATTTTTCAATCGTCATAGTACTGGCGGAGAAACTGCATTATGCGTTTTGTCGCAGTGAGCCGGGCCGACGGCCCGCATCTGCGGGGAATGCTCCCGCCGCCTCCCAAGCGGCTCACATTGGTTTAAAAGCAAAGTCGACAGGTAAAAAAACATGACGACAATCACTGATATTCTCGCCCGCGAAATCCTGGACAGCCGTGGCAACCCGACGGTTGAGGTGGACGTGTACCTGGAAGACGGAAGCATGGGCCGCGCTGCTGTTCCCTCGGGCGCTTCCACCGGCGCCCACGAAGCCGTCGAACTGCGCGACGGCGGCAGCCGTTACCTGGGCAAAGGCGTGCAGAAGGCTGTCAACGCCGTGCGCACCGAAATCTTCGAAGCCGTTGTTGGTCTTGAAGCCGAAGACCAGATGGAAATCGACGACACGATGATCAAGCTGGACGGCACGCCCAACAAGGGCCGCCTCGGCGCCAACGCCATTCTCGGCGTTTCGCTGGCAACGGCAAAGGCTGCTGCCAACGCTGCTGGCCTGCCGCTCTACCGCTATGTCGGTGGCGCCAATGCCCATCTGCTGCCGGTCCCGATGATGAACATCATCAATGGCGGCGAACATGCCGACAACCCGATCGATTTCCAGGAATTCATGATCATGCCGGTCGGCGCCGACACCATGGCCGACGCGATCCGCATGGGTTCCGAAATCTTCCACACGCTGAAGAAGCAGCTGTCTTCCGCCGGTTACAACACCGCAATCGGTGATGAGGGCGGTTTCGCACCGGCACTTGAGAGCACCCATTCCGCACTCGACTTTGTTATGAAGTCGATCGAA
The DNA here is from genome assembly GCF_006516955.1 of Martelella alba. GTDB lineage: Bacteria > Pseudomonadota > Alphaproteobacteria > Rhizobiales > Rhizobiaceae > Martelella > Martelella alba. Next base: position 102,544 of record NZ_VHLG01000001.1, on the reverse strand, counting down.
AAGGCCGGCTACAAGCCCGGTGAAGATGTCTTCCTCGCCATGGATGCTGCCTCCACCGAATTCTACAAGGACGGCAAATATGTCATGGAAGGCGAAGGCAAGACCTTCGACTCCGGCGAAATGGCTGCCTATCTCGCTGACCTGATCGGCAAATATCCGATCTTCTCGATCGAAGATGGTCTGGCCGAAGATGACTGGGAAGGCTGGAAAGCGCTGACCGCCCTGATCGGCAACAAATGCCAGCTCGTCGGCGACGACCTGTTCGTCACCAATTCGAAGCGTCTGCGCGATGGCATCAAGATGGGCGTTGGCAATTCGCTGCTCGTCAAGGTCAACCAGATCGGCTCACTGACGGAAACGCTTGACGCTGTCGAGACCGCCCACAAGGCTGCCTACACCGCCGTCATGTCGCACCGTTCCGGTGAAACCGAAGATTCGACCATTGCCGATCTCGCCGTCGCCACCAATTGCGGACAGATCAAGACCGGTTCGCTGTCGCGCTCCGACCGTCTGGCCAAGTACAACCAGCTGATCCGCATCGAGGAAGACCTCGGACCGACAGCTGTCTATGCTGGTCGCTCGATCCTGAAAGCCTGAGCGAAACACGAGGCACAACAACCTGTTATGGTTGTATAAAATTCAAAGCAAAGCCCGCGACTTTCTGACGTCGCGGGCTTTGTCATTCAAGCCTTGTTAAGCTTATCCGAATAACGTGTCTGCATATTGTATTGCGTTGGTTACCGGTAGGCCTCATGTGGACCCGTCATCATAAAGCCCGTATCTATGGACGCCTTGTCGTCCCGGCAATCGCCGCCTGCTTCATGGGCTACTTCATCTATCATAGCATCCATGGCGATTTCGGCATGATTGCCGCCAAACAGTTCGAGGAACACAAGGAGCTGAACCAGCGCCGACTCGACAAGCTGGTGGCCGAGCGTGAATCCCTTCAGCAACAGGTAAAAACCCTGTCTGACGGCTCTCTTATGAAAGATGCGCTTGACGAACGCGCCCGCTACGCACTCAATATGTCGAGACCGGATGAAATCGTGATTTTTGACAGGGATCTCTAATTAACTGAAATTGAGTTAATATAGATTTTATTGTTATTTAACATATAGATAAAGCAATATTTATTGCCATAAATCTAGCATTGCCGTCGCACATAAAACTCCCTATGTTGAGCGTCACATTATAAGTGTATCCTTCAAAAAGGGAGGTTCGCATGGCGCCCCAGAATTCAGCGTCCGGCACATCTCGTAAATCATCCAAAAAAGACAATGGCGCACCGATCGTGGATTTCGACCGCGATCAGGAAATGCATGCCTATCGCGAAATGCTGCTGATCCGCCGTTTCGAGGAGAAGGCCGGCCAGCTTTACGGCATGGGTTTCATCGGTGGTTTCTGCCATCTCTATATCGGCCAGGAGGCCGTTGTCGTCGGCATGCAGATGTCCCTGAAGGACGGCGACCAGATCATTACCAGCTATCGTGACCACGGCCACATGCTTGCTACCGGCATGAATGCCCGCGGTGTCATGGCCGAACTGACCGGCCGCCGCTCGGGTTATTCCAAGGGCAAGGGCGGCTCGATGCACATGTTCTCCAAGGAAAAGAATTTCTACGGTGGACACGGCATCGTCGGCGCCCAGGTTCCGATCGGGACCGGTCTCGCATTCGCAAATCATTACCGCGACAATGACAATGTATCGGTTGTCTATTTCGGCGATGGCGCATCGAACCAGGGCCAGGTCTACGAAAGCTACAACATGGCCAAGATCTGGGATCTGCCGGTCATCTATGTGATCGAAAACAACCGCTATGCCATGGGCACCTCGGTTGCGCGTTCGTCAGCGCTGGGTGATTTCTCCAAGCGGGGCTCGTCCTTCAACATTCCCGGCCTTGCCGTGGATGGCATGGATGTCCGCGCCGTCAAGGCTGCCGCTGATGAGGCCGAAGCCCATTGCCGCGCTGGCAAGGGTCCGATCATCCTTGAAATGAATACCTATCGTTACCGTGGCCACTCCATGTCCGACCCGGCGAAATATCGCAGCAAGGACGAAGTGCAGAAGATGCGCTCGGAGCATGACCCGATCGAACAGGTCAAGGCCCGTCTTCTCGACAAGGACTGGGCAAGCGAAGAAGAGCTGAAGAATATTGACAAGGACGTTCGCGGTATCGTCGCCGACGCTGCCGATTTCGCCCAGACCGATCCCGAGCCCGATGTATCCGAGCTCTACACCGATATTCTGCGTTAAGACGGGGAGGGACAAGAACAATGCCCACCAATATCCTTATGCCTGCGCTCTCTCCGACGATGGAAGAGGGCAACCTTTCCAAATGGCTCAAGAAGGAAGGCGACAGCGTTTCTTCCGGTGACGTGATTGCTGAAATCGAAACCGACAAGGCCACGATGGAAGTCGAAGCCGTTGACGAAGGCGTTATCGGCAAGATCCTGATCGCCGAAGGCACTGAAGGCGTAAAGGTCAACACACCGATCGCCATTCTGCTCGAAGAGGGCGAAAGCGCTGACGATATTTCGGCCGCAGCCGCCGCACCGGCGCCTGAAGCCGCAGCACCTGCTGCCGCCCCGGCAGAAGCGCCCGCACCGGTTCCGGCCCAGCCGATCGCCGTTGAGGTTGCCTCCGACCCCGATATTCCGGCTGGCACCGAAATGGTCAACATGACCGTTCGTGAAGCGCTGCGCGACGCCATGGCCGAAGAAATGCGCGCCAACCCGGACGTTTTCGTCATGGGTGAGGAAGTCGCTGAATATCAGGGCGCCTACAAGGTAACCCAGGGCCTGCTGCAGGAATTCGGCGCCAAGCGTGTCGTCGACACGCCGATCACAGAACATGGCTTTGCCGGTATCGCCGTTGGTGCAGCTCTTGGCGGCCTGCGCCCGATCGTCGAGTTCATGACCTTCAACTTCGCCATGCAGGCGATTGACCAGATCGTCAATTCGGCGGCCAAGACTCACTACATGTCCGGCGGCCAGATGGAATCGCCGATCGTGTTCCGCGGTCCGAATGGTGCTGCTGCCCGCGTTGCAGCCCAGCACTCGCAGTGCTATGCCGCATGGTACAGCCACATTCCGGGCCTCAAGGTCGTCATGCCCTATACGGCTGCTGACGCCAAGGGCCTGCTGAAGGCCGCGATCCGCGATCCGAACCCGATCATCTTCCTGGAAAACGAAATTCTCTACGGCCACAAATTCGATGTGCCGAAGCTTGATGATTTCGTGCTGCCGATCGGCAAGGCCCGCATTCACAAGCCGGGTAAGGATGTCACTGTGGTGTCCTTCGGCATAGGCATGACATACGCCATTGAAGCAACTGAAAAGCTTGCGGAAATGGGTATCGACGTCGAGTTGATCGATCTGCGCACAATCCGCCCGATGGATCTGCCGGCGATCATCGAATCGGTCAAGAAGACCGGTCGCCTGGTCACCGTCGAAGAAGGCTTCCCGCAGTCTTCCGTCGGAACCGAAATCGCCACGCGCGTCATGCAGCAGGCCTTCGATTATCTCGATGCGCCGATCCTGACGATTGCCGGCAAGGACGTACCCATGCCCTACGCCGCGAACCTCGAAAAGCTGGCCCTGCCCAACGTCGGTGAAGTCATCGATGCGGTCAAGGCTGTTTGCTACAAGTAATGGAGGCGTTCCATGCCGATCAAGATCACGATGCCGGCGCTTTCGCCGACCATGGAAGAGGGCAATCTGGCCAAGTGGCTTGTCAAGGAAGGCGACACTGTCGCTTCCGGCGATGTGATTGCCGAGATCGAAACCGACAAGGCAACGATGGAAGTCGAAGCCGTCGATGAGGGCACGGTTGCCAAGATCGTCGTTCCTGCCGGAACCGAAGGTGTCAAGGTGAATGCCCTGATCGCCATCCTTGCCGGTGAAGGTGAAGACGTCGCGGCCGCAGCGGCTTCCGGTGGAGATGCACCGGCAGCTGCAGCCGCTCCGGCTGCTGAGGCCCCCAAGGCCGCAACGCCGGTTGCTGATGCTCCGGTTCCGCAGGCGGCCGCTCCGGCCGCTCCGGCAATGGCTTCGGGCGAGCGTGTCTTTGCCTCGCCGCTGGCGCGTCGTCTGGCCAAAGAAGCCGGTCTCGATCTCGCAGCGGTTGCCGGTTCCGGCCCGCATGGCCGGATCGTCAAGTCGGACATCGAGAAAGCCCAGGCCGGTGGCGCTGCCAAGCCCGCCGCAGCAACGGTCGCCGAAGCTGCCGCACCGGCACCTGCTGCTGCCAAGCCCGCATCCGACGACGCTGTTCTCAAGCTGTTCGAGGAAGGCTCCTACGAGCTCGTCCCGCATGACAATATGCGCAAGACGATTGCCAAGCGGCTGCAGGAATCGAAGCAGAATATCCCACACTTCTACGTCTCGGTCGATTGCGAGCTCGACGCGCTTCTGGCGCTGCGCAGCCAGCTGAACAAGGCCGCGCCAATGAAGGGCGAAAAGCCTGCCTACAAGCTTTCCGTCAATGACATGGTCATCAAGGCCATGGCGCTGGCGCTGCGCGATGTGCCGGATGCCAACGTGTCCTGGACCGACAATAACATGGTCGTGCACAAACATGTCGATGTTGGCGTCGCCGTCTCGATCCCCGGTGGCCTGATCACCCCGATCATTCGCAAGGCCGAGGAAAAGCCGCTGTCGGTCATCTCCAACGAGATGAAGGACATGGGCCGCCGTGCCAAGGAAAAGAAGCTGAAGCCCGCCGAATATCAGGGCGGTACGACAGCTGTTTCCAACATGGGCATGATGGGTGTGAAGGACTTTGCCGCCGTGGTGAACCCGCCGCATGCATCGATCCTTGCGGTTGGCGCGGGCGAGAAGCGGGCTGTCGTCAAGAATGATGAGCTCACCATCGCCACGGTCATGACCGTCACGCTGTCCACCGATCATCGTTGCGTCGATGGCGCTCTTGCCGCCCAGGTTCTGGGTGCCTTCAAGGGCTATATCGAAAGCCCGATGTCGATGCTGGTCTGAGGCTGAACGGAGCCGATCATGAAGACGGTGCTGTGCTTCGGCGATTCTCTGACTTTCGGGCATGATCCCGCCGGCAACGGCGCCCATGCCCACAAGGATCGCTGGCCACTGGTTCTGCAGGAAAGGCTCGGGAATGACGTCTATGTCATTCCCGAAGGCCTTAGCGGCAGAACGACGATGTTTGACGACCACTGCACCGATGCGGATCGCAACGGTGCGCGCGTTCTGCCAACGCTTCTGGCAAGTCACGCTCCGCTTGATCTCGTGATCATCATGCTCGGCACCAATGATCTGAAGCCATGGACTGGGGTGGGTGCACTTGGCGCTGCACGCGGCATGAGCCGACTGATCGAACTGGTCCGCCAGCGCGTCATTCCGATGAATGGCGAGGTGCCGGAGATGTTGATCGTTTCGCCGCCTCATATCGTCGAAACGGCCAATGATACCAGCATGGCGATCATGCCTGGGCTGATTGCCCAGTCGCAAATGCTGTCGACACTCTATCGCGATCTCGCTGACAACAGCGGTTGCGGCTTCTTCGATGCAGCCTCGGTCGCCAAGGCAAGCCCGCTCGACGGTGTGCATATGGACGTCGAGAATACAAGGGCACTCGGACGCGGTCTGGAACCGATTACACGTATGATGCTCGGCCTTTAGGGCGAGTGTTCGAATTAGATGACGGTCAAGGAGTGGACACACTTTAAGTTTAGGCGCGGGAAAAACACCCTTTTAAGAGGAGGTTCCCGATGCCGAAAGTGCCCCATGACCTGACGGAAGAACTGCCAGGTTTCAGACAGCGCATGCGCGAACTGAGACAGCAGGATAGCCGTTTTGACAGGCTTTTTCAGGCCTATCACAGCATGAACCGCGCAATTTTTCGCGCGGAGACAAAAATCGAGCCGGCCGATGACATGCACATGATCTTCATGCGCAGGCGACGGATGGCTCTCAAGGATGAAATTTACGGGATGCTTGAGGCCTGACCGGTTGCGACATCCCTGACACTGGATTGAGCCGCCGGAAGGTGAGGACCGGTCCGATCGAAGGAGATGGAAAGCCCATGTCTCAGAATTATGATGTCATCGTCGTAGGTGCCGGTCCTGGCGGCTATATCGCAGCAATCCGCGCAGCGCAGCTTGGCCTGAAGACCGCCATTGTCGAGCGTGAACACATGGCCGGCATCTGCTCCAACTGGGGCTGCATTCCGACCAAGGCATTGCTGCGTTCGGCCGAAATCCTCGATTTCGCTGAAAACGCCAAGGATTACGGCCTTGTCGTCGAGGGCCATGTCAAGGCTGACCTGAAAGCCGTTGTTGCCCGTTCGCGCGGCATTGCCGGCCGGATGAATGCCGGTGTCGGCTTCCTGATGAAAAAGAACAAGGTCGATATCATCTGGGGTGAGGCGACGCTTTCCAAGCCCGGCGAACTGATCGTCACCGATACCAAGAAGAAGGTCGTGGAGCCGCAGGCACCGAAGCCGAAGAACACGCTCGGCGCTGGCACCTATACCGCAAAGCATATCATCGTTGCCACCGGTGCACGTCCGCGTTCGCTGCCGGGGATCGAACCCGACGGCAAGCTGATCTGGACCTATTTTGAAGCGCTGAAGCCGGAAACCCTGCCGAAATCGCTTCTGGTGATGGGCTCTGGCGCGATCGGCATTGAGTTTGCGTCTTTCTACCGCTCGCTCGGCGTCGACGTGACGGTAGTCGAGGTGATGAAGCAGATCATGCCGGTCGAGGACGTTGAAATTTCGGAATTCGCCCGCAAGCGTCTGGAAAAGCGCGGCATCAAGATCCTGCTCGAAGCCAAGGTTGCCAAGGTCGAAAAAGGCGCCAATTCGGTGACCGCCTCGGTCGAGACCAAGGATGGCAAGGTGCAGCAGATCACGGCTGACCGGATGATTTCAGCGGTCGGCGTCCAGGGCAATATCGAGAATATCGGCCTTGAAGCCCTTGGCATCAAGACGGATCGCGGCTGCATCGTCATCGACGATTATTGCCGCACCAATGTTGCCGGTATTTATGCGATCGGCGATGTTGCCGGTCCGCCGATGCTCGCCCACAAGGCAGAGCACGAAGCCGTCATCTGCGTTGAGAAGATCGCCGGTCTTCACGTCCATCCGCTCGACAAGCGCAAGATCCCGGGCTGCACCTATTGCCACCCGCAGGTTGCCTCTGTCGGCCTTACCGAAGCCAAGGCCAAGGATGCGGGCTACGACGTGCGCGTCGGCCGTTTCTCCTTCGTCGCCAATGGCAAGGCCGTCGCACTCGGCGAAGACCAGGGCATGGTCAAGACCGTCTTCGACAAGAAGACCGGTGAGCTGCTCGGTGCCCATATGGTTGGTGCGGAAGTCACCGAACTGATTGAGGGCTTCGTCGTCGCCATGAACCTCGAGACCACCGAAGAAGAACTGATGCACACCATCTTCCCACATCCGACACTGTCGGAAATGATGAAGGAAAGCGTGCTTGATGCTTACGGGCGTGCGCTCAACGCCTGATATCTGCTAAGGTGGCAATCGCGGGTGGATTGCCCGCGATTGACCTGAGGGAGACAGTTTTATGGGTGTAGGCTGGATTACAGCAATTATCATCGGCGGCATTGCCGGCTGGCTGGCGGAAAAAGTGATGAAGTCCGACATGGGCATCATCATGAACATCATTCTTGGCATCGTCGGCTCGATCGTCGCCAATGCAATTTTGAATGTCTTCGGCGTTGCTGTTGAAGGCGGCTGGTTTGCCTATCTGATCACGGGCTTTATCGGCGCCGTCATTCTGATTTTCCTCGGACGGATTATCCGTCGCTGAATTCGCTTTTCAGATCGCAACGGGACCGGAGCCTGCCTCCGGTCCATAGCAGGTTCTAGATATCATGGTCACACTTCTCGACACCACCAAGACCGGCGAGCAGAAGCGCATCCGTCATCCGGAAAAGGCGCATAAACCCGATACCGAGGTGATGAAGAAGCCGGACTGGATCCGCGTCAAGGCGCCGACATCGAAGGGTTACCACGAAACCCGCGGTATTGTGCGCACCAATAAGCTCGTCACCGTCTGCGAAGAGGCCGGCTGTCCCAATGTCGGCGAGTGCTGGGACAAGAAGCACGCCTCCTTCATGATCATGGGCGAGATCTGTACCCGTGCCTGTGCCTTCTGCAATGTCGCGACCGGCAAGCCCGGCGCACTTGATGAAGACGAGCCTGAAAATATCGGCAATGCCGTCAGCCAGATGGGCCTGTCACATGTCGTGATCACCTCAGTTGACCGCGATGACCTGGACGATGGCGGCGCCGAGCATTTTGCCAAAGTGATCCGCGCCATCCGTGCCGCTTCGCCATCGACGACGATCGAGGTGCTGACGCCTGATTTTCTGCGCAAGCCCGGTGCGCTCGAGACCGTCGTTGCCGCGCGGCCGGATGTTTTCAATCATAATATGGAAACCGTTCCGTCAAACTATCTGACGGTTCGTCCCGGCGCCCGCTATTTCCATTCGGTGCGCCTGTTGCAGCGGGTCAAGGAACTTGATCCCAACATGTTCACCAAGTCCGGCATCATGGTCGGCCTCGGCGAAGAGCGCAACGAAGTGCTGCAGCTGATGGATGATCTGAGAACGGCTGACGTGGATTTCCTGACCATCGGCCAGTATCTCCAGCCAACCCGCAAGCATCACCGCGTCGTCAGCTTCGTCACGCCTGACGAGTTCAAATCCTATGAGACGGTTGCCTATACCAAGGGCTTTCTGATGGTATCGGCCAGCCCGCTGACCCGTTCATCGCATCATGCCGGTGAGGATTTTGCCCGCCTTCGCGAAAACCGCGCCCGAAAACTGGCACAGGCCGCCGAATAAGCCGCGCTTGTCGACCTGAAAAAGCCGCCTTCGGGCGGCTTCAGATCGCTGCCAAAGTCATTCAGATTGCCTGCGTGGGGGGGGAACCGCCCCGTCCGTCGTCATCCCCGTGCTCGTCACGGGAATCCAGGCTCTTCAAGGCATTGGATTATAATAGTTTTTCGCCCTACAGACGCATAGCGGCTAGATGCCTGTGGACCAAGCACAGGCATGACGACAGAAAAAGAGGCGCGGTTTGTCAGCAAATTGAGCCGCCTTCGGGCCGCTTTTTTCATGTCAGCTAAAAGGTCAGGGTAACAGCATCGCCTGCAGCGCCATGGCACCCGACGGTGCGTTGACCTTTCCGCCGGTAATGAAAAAGACATAGGCATCGCGCGGCACATCTGGCGCGATCTCATCGTCAAGACGCGGCAGGCCGGGGGCAGTGCCACCCGAAGCAAGCGCTGAGATCCGCTTCCCCCAGACCGGCAATTCGGTTTCAGGGTAGCATTTCGGATTGCTATCCTCACCCTTTTGCAGGCGCAGATAGACGAAATCACCTGTGACATCGGCAATCAGCGGATAATCCGCGTGGTCGGCAAGGACAATGGCAACACCATATTGGCGGGCCAGCGCAACAAAGGTCGGCGTCAGAAAGGATATGTGTCGCACTTCAACAGCATGTCTGAGCGGCAGGCCATCCTGCTTTTCCGGCAGAAGCTGAAGGAAGGCTTCAAAATCCTCGGCTTCGAATTTCTTCGTCGGCATGAATTGCCAGAGGATTGGTCCCAGCCGGTCGCCAAGCTCGACAATCCCCTGATTGAGAAATTTCCCAACAGATTCCGCCGATTCCGCAAGCTTCTTGCGATTGGTGCAAAAGCGGCTCGCCTTCAGCGAAAAGACAAAACCATCCGGTACGGCACTCGACCATTTGGCGAATGTGGCCGGCTTTTGTGATGAATAATAGGTGGAATTGACCTCAATGACGGAAAGCTGGCGGCTGGCAAATTCCAGCTGCCGCGCCTTTGCCAGTTTTTCCGGGTAAAAAGAGGCTTCCCAGGCTTCGAAATTCCAGCCGCCAATCCCGACCCGTACAATACCAGCCATTATCCGTCTCCTATTCGGCCGCGCTTAACCGTTTGGTCGGCCGACGCTCCAGAAGTTCCTTCAGATAGTGACCGGTATAGGAACGCTCGACAGCGACAATCTGCTCCGGCGTGCCCGTGGCAACGACCTCGCCACCGCCGTCACCGCCCTCCGGCCCGATATCGATGATGTGATCAGCCGTTTTGATGACTTCGAGATTGTGCTCGATGACAACGACCGAATTGCCCTGATCGACGAGCTTCTGCAGCACGTCTAGCAATTTGGCAACGTCATGAAAGTGAAGCCCCGTGGTCGGTTCATCAAGGATGTAGAGCGTTCGTCCGGTCGAACGGCGTGACAGTTCCTTGGCCAGCTTGACGCGTTGTGCCTCACCGCCTGACAGCGTATTGGCCTGCTGGCCGATCTTGATATAGCCAAGGCCGACATCGGAAAGCGTCTGCAGCTTGTCGCGCACTGCCGGCACGGCGGAAAAGAATCCCACGCCTTCCTCGACGGTCATGTCGAGAATGTCGGAAATCGACTTTTCCTTGAACTTCACCTCCAGCGTCTCGCGGTTATAGCGTTTGCCATGGCAGACATCGCAGGTGACATAGACATCCGGCAGAAAGTGCATCTCGATCTTGATCAGACCGTCGCCCTGACAGGCCTCGCAGCGCCCGCCCTTGATATTGAAGGAGAAACGGCCCGGCTGATAGCCGCGCGCCTTTGCCTCCGGCAGGCCGGCGAACCATTCGCGGATCGGCGTGAACGCGCCGATATAGGTCGCCGGGTTGGAGCGCGGCGTACGGCCGATCGGCGACTGGTCGATATCAATCACCTTGTCGACGAATTCGAGCCCGTCAATCCGCTCATGCGGGGCAGGGTTCTCGCGCGCACCCATGACCCGGCGCGCGGCAGCCTTGTAGAGCGTCTCGATCAGGAAGGTCGACTTGCCACCACCGGAAACCCCGGTCACGGCGGTGAAAACGCCAAGCGGGATCGATGCCGTGACATTTTTAAGATTATTGCCGGTCGCGCCGACAATCTTGATTTCCTTGCCCTTCTTCGCCTTGCGCCGTTCACCGGGAATGGCAACAAAACGGGTGCCGGACAGATATTGCCCGGTCAGCGATTTCGGATTGGCCATAATCTCCGGCGGCGTGCCCTCAGCAACAATCTCGCCGCCATGGATGCCCGCGGCCGGGCCGATATCCAGCACGTAATCAGCGGCCAGAATGGCGTCTTCATCATGTTCGACGACAATCACGGTATTGCCGATATCGCGCAAATGTTTCAGCGTATCGAGCAGACGCGTGTTATCGCGCTGATGCAGGCCGATCGAGGGCTCATCGAGCACATAGAGGACGCCCGTCAGGCCGGAACCGATCTGCGATGCAAGGCGGATACGCTGGCTCTCGCCGCCCGAAAGCGTTCCGGAATTGCGAGACAGCGTCAGATATTCCAGCCCGACATCGTTGAGGAACCGCAAACGCTCGCGGATCTCCTTGAGGATACGCACGGCAATATCATTCTGCTTCTGCGAAAAATGCGACGGCAGGGTCTCGAACCAGCTGGCCGCGTGACGGATCGACATCTGCGTCACCTGACCGATATGCTGACCGTTGATCTTGACCGCCAGCGCCTCGGGCTTCAGGCGGAAGCCGTTGCAGGCCGGGCAGGGGGCCGCCGACATGTAGCGCTCGATCTCCTCGCGCGCCCAGGCGCTGTCGGTCTCTTTCCAGCGCCGCTCGAGATTGGGGACAATGCCCTCAAAGGTCTTGGTTGTCTTGTAGCTGCGGGCACCGTCAGAATAGTTGAATTCAATCTTTTCCCTGGTGCCGTAGAGGATCGCCTCACGCGCCTCCTGCGCAAGCGCATTCCAGCGTGCCGTCAGCTTGAAACCAAAATGGCCACCAAGCGCTTCCAGCGTCTGCTTGTAATAGGGTGAACTCGACTTGGCCCAGGGCGCAATCGCCCCATCGGAGAGCTTGGCCGTGCTGTCCGGCACGACCAGCCCTTCATCGATTTTCTGCTGGAATCCGAGACCGTCACAGGTGGGGCAGGCGCCGACCGGATTGTTGAAGGAGAACAGCCGCGGCTCGATTTCGGGAATGGTGAAGCCGGACACAGGACAGGCAAATTTCTCTGAGAAAAGAATATGTTCATGCGTTTCGTTCAGAGATTTGTTTGCCGCGCCGCCCGCCGCGGTTTCGGATTCGGGCAGCGGCTTGTCGGCAAATTCAGCGACGGCCAACCCCTCTGCAAGCTGCAGGCAGGTCTCAAGACTGTCGGCCAGACGTGTTGCCAGATCTGCGCGCACGGCGATGCGGTCCACCACGACGTCAATGTCATGCTTGTATTTCTTGTCCAGCTTGGGCGCATCGGCAATTTCATAAAAGGTGCCATCGATCTTGACCCGCTGAAAACCCTTCTTCTGAAGCTCCGCCAGCTCCTTGCGAAACTCGCCCTTGCGACCGCGCACGATCGGTGCCAGCAGATAAAGCCGGGTTCGTTCTTCAAGCGCCAGAATACGGTCGACCATCTGTGTCACCGTCTGGCTCTCGATCGGCAGACCGGTCGCCGGCGAATAGGGAACGCCGGTGCGAGCGAAGAGCAGGCGCATATAGTCGTAGATCTCGGTCACCGTACCAACGGTGGAACGCGGGTTCTTCGAGGTGGTTTTCTGCTCTATGGAAATGGCTGGCGACAGACCTTCTATGCGGTCGACATCAGGCTTCTCCATCATTTCGAGAAACTGCCGTGCATAGGCCGACAGGCTTTCGACATAGCGCCGCTGCCCCTCGGCATAGATCGTGTCGAAGGCAAGCGACGATTTGCCGGAGCCGGACAGACCCGTCATCACGATCAGAGAATTGCGTGGCAGGTCGACGTCGACACCCTTGAGGTTGTGCTGGCGCGCACCACGGATGGAAATGGTTTTCAGTTCGCTCATGATATCTCGAAAAAGACGTTCGGAAACTCGGGTCTCTATGTAGTTCGTCAATGTAAGGAGTCGAGGGGCGTCTGCACGACTCTTGACTCCATCCTAACAGCATCCTAGAACAAATAAAGAACATTTTATTTGTGGATTTCGCTGCCAGTCTTCGCACACGGCTTCACCCTCTGGCGCGGGATCATCTACAGTTGCTGAGATTGATTTGAAGCGCCGCGCAAGCGGTATAGCAGGTGGTGAATATGGCAGGTAGTGTAAACAAGGTCATTCTGATCGGCAATCTCGGAGCTGACCCGGAAATCCGCAGAACGCAGGACGGCCGGCCGATTGCCAATCTGCGCATTGCCACGTCGGAGAGCTGGCGCGACCGCAATAGCGGTGAACGCAAGGAACGCACCGAGTGGCACCGCGTCGTGATCTTCAGTGAGGGACTGTGCAAGCTTGCGGAACAATATCTGCGCAAGGGCTCCAAGGTCTATCTGGAAGGCCAGCTGCAGACCCGCAAATGGACCGATCAGAGCGGGCAGGAACGCTATTCGACCGAAGTTGTTCTGCAGGGCTTCAACGCAACATTGACCATGCTCGACGGCCGCGGCGAAGGCGGCGGCGGCGGCGGTTCGTCTTATGGCGGCGGCTCTTCCGGTGGCAATTTCGGCGGCGGTTCTTCCGGCGGTGGCTATGATGATTATGGCTCTCAGCCCTCCGGCGGCGGGCGCAGCGGCGGCGGTGGCGGCGGTGGTTTCTCGCCGGATCTTGACGACGACATTCCGTTTTGAGCCATCGGCACAGAAGAACCGGCCGCCAAGGGTCGTCAGATTGCTGACAAAGTCATTCAGCTTTTCTGTTTTGAGGGACAATCCCCCCCTCCGTCGTCATCCCCGTGCTTGTCACGGGGATCCAGTTTCATAAGATATTGAATAAGTTTTCTCTTTCTCCGCCTCCGCGCGTCGGCTGGATGCCTGTGACCAGCACAGGCATGACGTAAGAGAAGGGGATAGGGTTCGTCAGCAATCTGAGCCGCCGCGCTGAGGCGGCTCTTCTGTTTCACCCTTAGCCCCGGACGAGATGGAGGCCGAAGGCAGTGACGATACCGTCAATCACAAACTGAACGGCGAGCGCCGTCAGCACCATGCCGAGGATCCGCGTCAGGATGTTGCGGCCCGTCTGGCCAAGGGCGCGATCAATCAGACCGGCCAGCAGAAGCGAAGCGAAGGTGATCGCGGCGGCAAGGAACAGGACCGCGATCAGCTGCAGGTTGGCAACGAAGCCATGCATGCGCGATCCAAGCAGGATGGTAGCAGAGATCGAACCGGGGCCGGCGATCAGCGGCATGGCCAGCGGAAAGACGGCGATATTGGCGATATGATCCTTGGTGATCGCGACTTCGCTGACCTTTTCCTTGCGCTCCTGCCGCTTCTCGAAAATCATTTCGACACCGATCCAGAACAGCAAGATGCCGCCTGCGATGCGAAAAGCGCTCATGGAAATGCCGAGCGCATTCAGCACGCTTTCACCAAAGACGGCAAAGACCACCAGAAGCAGGAACGAGATCACCGAGGCGCGAAACGCCACCTGGCGGCGCTGAAGCCGGTTCATGCCAGTCGTCAGGCCGATAAAGAGCGGGATCAGACCGGGCGGATCAATCGTCACCATCAATGTGGTGAAGCCATTTGCCAGGGTCGAAAGCGTTGCCATAAAGCCCCTCGTTTCAGCGAAAAACGCGCTTGATTTCGAACGATTTAAATCACATACAGTGGTTACGCCATTATGGCACAGCACAACCGATGAATGCAGCGTTTTTTCGGCGAGACTCTTTTGCCGATATCCACGGTCAATCCCGTCGCCAAATTGGCGTCTGACGCCCGTTTCGGCTATAAAAACGCCAGTGATTCTAGCTTGAGATCGTGATTCGATTTGACTGAACAAACGACATCTTCGGGCGGGGGGCTCCCGCCGGGCATCGAGCCCATATCCATTACGGAGGAAATGCAGCGCTCCTATCTCGATTACGCCATGAGCGTGATCGTGGCGCGCGCGCTGCCTGACGTCCGCGACGGTCTGAAACCGGTTCACCGCCGTATCCTCTACGGCATGTCCGAGCTCGGCGTCGACTGGAACAAGAAATACATGAAATGCGCCCGTGTCACGGGTGACGTCATGGGTAAGTTCCATCCGCACGGCAATGCCGCCATCTATGACGCGCTTGCCCGTATGGCACAGGACTGGTCGCTCAGGCTGCCCTTGATCGACGGTCAGGGCAATTTCGGCTCGGTTGACGGCGACCCGCCGGCAGCTGAACGTTATACCGAATGCCGGCTTGAAAAGGCCGCGCATACGCTGCTCGACGACCTCGACAAGGATACGGTCGATTTCCGTGAGAACTATGACGGCACGCTCTCCGAGCCCGTTGTGCTCCCGGCGAAATTCCCGAATCTTCTGGTCAATGGCGCCGGCGGCATCGCGGTCGGCATGGCCACCAATATCCCGACCCACAATTTGGGTGAGGTCATCGACGGCTGTATCGCCATCATGGACAATCCGGGTATTGAACTGCCGGAACTGATGCAGATCATTCCGGGCCCCGATTTCCCGACCGGTGCACAGATCCTCGGCCGGGCCGGCATCAAGTCGGCCTATGAGACCGGACGCGGCTCCGTCGTCATGCGCGGCAAGGCCTCGATCCAGCCGATGCGCGGTGACCGCGAACAGATCATCATCACCGAAATTCCCTATCAGGTGAACAAGGCGACGATGATCGAGAAGATGGCCGAGCTGGTCCGCGACAAGCGGATCGAAGGCATTTCGGATCTGCGCGACGAGTCCGACCGCGAGGGCTATCGCGTCGTCGTCGAACTGAAGCGCGACGCCAATGCCGAAGTCGTGCTGAACCAGCTCTACCGTTACACGCCGCTGCAGACCTCGTTTGGCTGCAACATGGTGGCACTGAATGGCGGCAAGCCGGAACAGATGACGCTGCTTGACATTTTGAAGGCCTTTGTCGCCTTCCGCGAAAATGTCGTCAGCCGCCGCACCAAATATCTGCTGCGCAAGGCCCGTGATCGCGCTCATGTCCTGGTCGGCCTCGCCATTGCCGTTGCCAATATCGATGAGATCATCAGCCTGATCCGTCGTGCGCCTGATCCGGGTACCGCCCGCGAACAGCTGATGGAGCGCCATTGGCCGGCCCAGGACGTGGAATCGCTGATCCTGCTGATCGACGATCCGCGCCACAAGATCGGCGAAGACGGCACCTATCAGCTGTCGGAAGAACAGGCGCGCGCCATCCTCGAACTGCGTCTTGCCCGTCTGACGGCGCTTGGCCGCGACGAAATTGGCGATGAACTGAACAAGATCGGCGAGGAGATCCGCAACTATCTGGAAATCCTCTCCTCGCGCCTGCGCATTCAGGAAATCATCAAGGAAGAATTCGCCGCCGTGCGCGACGAATTCGGCACGCCGCGCCGCACCGAGATCCTCGATGGTGGCCCGGATATGGACGATGAAGACCTGATCGCCCGTGAGGAAATGGTCGTCACCGTATCGCGCTTCGGCTATATCAAGCGTGTGCCGCTGACCACCTACCGGGCCCAGCGCCGCGGCGGCAAGGGCAGGGCAGGCATGTCGATGCGCGACGATGATTTCGTCACCCGCCTCTTCGTTGCCAGCACCCATACGCCGGTTCTGTTCTTCTCCTCGCGTGGCATTGTCTACAAGGAGAAGGTCTGGCGTCTGCCGCTCGGAACGCCGCAATCGCGTGGCAAGGCCCTGATCAACATGCTGCCGCTGGAACAGGGTGAAACCATCACCTCCATCCTGTCGCTGCCGGAGGATGAGGAAAGCTGGGGCGAACTCGACGTGATGTTCGCAACGACCCGTGGCACGGTCCGCCGCAACAAGCTGTCGGATTTTGTCCAGGTCAACCGCAACGGCAAGATCGCCATGAAGCTGGACGATGAGAATGACCGCATTCTCTCGGTCTGGACCTGTACGCCGGATGACGACGTGCTGATGACGACGGCGCTTGGCCAGGCAATCCGTTTCCCCGTTCCGAGCGTGCGTGTTTTTGCTGGCCGGAATTCGATCGGTGTGCGCGGTATCGCGCTGGCCGAAGACGATCGCGTGATCTCCATGTCGATCGTCAGCCATGTCGATGCCCAGCCCTGGGAACGCGCCGCCTATCTCAAGCGATCCGCACTTGAGCGCCGCTCGGAAACGGGCGAGGCGGAAGAAATCGCACTGGTCGGCGAAGAGGTAGTAGAAGAAGGCACGCTTGTCGACGAGCGCTATGAAGAGCTGAAGGCGCGTGAGCAATTCGTGCTGACCGTCTCCGAAAAGGGCTTTGGCAAACGTTCGTCTTCCTATGATTTTCGTATATCGGGCCGCGGCGGCAAGGGTATCCGTGCCACCGACACGGCCAAGGTTGCCGAAATCGGCGAACTGGTTGCCGCCTTCCCGGTTCTCGATACCGATCAGATCATGCTCGTTACCGATGGTGGCCAGCTGATCCGCGTACCGGTTGACCAGATCCGCATCGCCAGCCGCGCCACCAAGGGTGTGACAGTGTTCAAGACCGGTGCAGACGAAAAGGTCGTCTCGGTCGAGGGCATTAGTGAACCCGATGAAGTCGAGGGGGAGGGTGAAGACCTTCCCGAGGGCGAGGCTCCACCAGAAGCCGGTGACGATATCGCTGATACAGAAGATTAAGAAAAATCTTCAATGCATTGAAATAAAAGGCCCGGTGCTTTTCGCCGGGCCTTTGTCTTTTACCAATTGATCGTTTGGACACGGTCGCCCGGGCGATCGAAATTTCCGCGCGCGCGGTGGACAGGAGAAAGTGCCTATCTTTCAATCGGCATGCCGACCATGCTTCCCCATTCGGTCCAAGATCCATCATAGACGCGTACATTTTTGAAGCCGAGCAATTCGGTCATGGCGAAGCTGGCAAGTGTCGCCCGGTGGGCCAACCGGCAATAGGAAATGACCGGAGTTTCACGATCACCGACATGCGGTTTCACCAGATCGGCGATTTCCGCGGGTGTTTTGAAGGTCGTGTCTTCATTGAGAAGCGCATCAAAGGGCAGATGACCTGCCCGGGGGATGCGCCCATAGCGCTCTGCTCCCACGTCTGCCTTGCCCGGCAGACCAACCCGCTGACCGGAATATTCTTCATGCGACCGGTGATCGAGGATCACCGTTTCCGGGTTATCTATCGCGCCAAGAACATCCTCGCGACTGGCGCGCATATCCGGCATCCGCGCTGGCCTGCCATAGTCCTGCTGATCGAAGACAGGAGCATCCAGTGCGATCTCCCGCCCTTCGCGGCGCCACTTTTCCTTACCGCCGTTCAGGATGCGGACATCGTCATGTCCAAAAAATTTCAGCACCCACCATGCATAAGTGCCAAACTGCACGGGCGCGCCATAGATCACAACAGTCGTGTTCCGCGTTATACCGTTTTCGCCAAGCCGGGCCGCAAAGTCCGCATCAGCCGGAAATTCCCGCTGATAGGGATCCCACAGCACAGATTTCCAGTTCCATCCGACAGCACCGGGTAAATGCCCCTCTGCATAGTCGTTAAGACCATCCCAATTGATCTCGACAATACGGATCTGCGGGTCAAAAATCCGCTCTGCCAGCCATTCTGTTTCAACGAGCGCGCTCATGACAATATTCTCCTTACCGGGCTGCGCCTTGTGAGGCCGCAACTCATATTGCCAGGGCTTCAGCCCCGACGGCGGATATGTCAGTACACTCAGGCTGACAGACCACCACCCATCTTTCAACCACCCCGTCGGAACAGGATGCGAAAAGCGCAAAGAATAGTGCGACATTGGACAATATTGCCAAAGCATCAGCCTTGATGACCGCCCGGAAAAGCGACTGGCGGGCAGACATGGCCATCAAAGCCGGGTGTTGATCTTGCAGATTGCCTGGTTCCGTGACAAAAGGCGCATAAATAGAAACGGGCTCTTTTCATGGCGACAGCGTTTTACCCCGGCTCCTTCGACCCGATGACCAACGGCCATCTGGATGTCGTCCTGCAGGCGCTCAACATTGCGGACAGGCTGATCGTCGGCATCGGCATCAATGCCGGCAAATCGCCGCTATTCTCGTTTGAAGCGCGAGCGGCCTTCATCACCCGGGCCGTTGCCGAACATCTGCCCGCCCGCAGCGCGGACGTGCAGGTCGTTGCCTTCAGCGGACTGGCCATTGATGCGGCGCGCGAAAATACTGCCAGCATGATGCTGCGCGGTTTGCGCGATTCTACTGATTTCGCCTATGAAATGCAGCTTGCCGGCATGAACCAGACGATGGCGCCTGATATTCAGACCGTATTTCTGCCGGCAATGGCCCTGTCTCGTCCGATATCGGCCACATTGGTAAGGCAGGTCGCAGCCATGGGCGGCGATGTCTCCCGTTTCGTCCCGCATTATGTCGCCGAAGCGCTGACCGAGCGGTTCAGCCGCTAGATTGCTTGAGCGCGACAGTCACCCTCAAATGGAGAAGAATGCAATGAAGAAATTTGCAAGCCTTGCCGCTGCCGGCCTGATGTTGGCCATGGCCGGTTCCGCCTTCGCTCAGGACGCCAAGGACCTGTTGAAGCTCCAGACCAGCCAGGGCCCGGTCACGATCGAGCTCTACGATAATGTTGCACCGAAGAATGTCGCACGCGTCAAGGAACTGGCGGAAGAGGGTGCCTACAATGGCGTTGCCTTTCACCGCGTGATCGATGGCTTCATGGCCCAGACCGGCGACGTTGAATACGGCAATATGGACAAGGGTTTCGATGATACCCGCGTTGGCATGGGCGGCTCCAAACAGCCGGACCTTCCTGCTGAATTCTCCGACATTCATTATGAACGGGGTATCGTCGGTATGGCCCGCGCACAGGACCCGGATTCGGCAAATTCGCAGTTCTTCATCATGTTTGCGGATGCGCCCTTCCTGGACAACCAGTATACGGTGATCGGCAAGGTCATCGACGGCATGGACAATGTCGACAAGATCAAGAAGGGCAGCCAGGCCGATAACGGCAAGGTCGAGGACCCCGATCGTATCGTCACTGCGACGGTTGAGAGCAACTGATAGAATCCTGAAAAACAGGAAACGCCACAAGGAGAGGACAATGGCTGAGACCAGAGACCCCGAAAACACCCTGATCATGGAAACCTCAAAGGGCAAGATCATCATCGAGACCCTGCCCGGCGTCGCGCCGCTGCACGTCGCCCGCGTCAAGGAACTGACCCGCGAAGGCGCCTATGACGGTGTCGTGTTTCACCGCGTGATTTCCGATTTCATGGCCCAGGGCGGCGATGTACAGTTCGGCAACAAGGAATCCTCAAGCTACCATCCCGGCCGCGCCGGCATGGGCGGTTCGGACAAGCCGGATCTCGCTGCAGAATTCTCCGCCGAACGCCATGTGCGTGGCACATGTTCGATGGCCCGCTCACAGAACCCGAACTCGGCCAACTCCCAGTTCTTCATCTGCTTCACCGATGCTCCCTGGCTCGACAAGCAGTATACCGTCTGGGGCAAGGTTGTCGAAGGCATGGATGTCGTCGACAAGTTCGAGCGCGGCGAACCCGTCCGCAACCCTGACCACATCATCTCGGTCAAGGTTGAAGCCGACCTTTGAGTGGCGTATTGACCGCCTGAATACGGCCCGACCGGCGCTTGAAACGGCGCCGGCGGGTTTTTGAATTTGAAGGACATACCCATGCGCGTCGATCTGTTCGATTTCGACCTTCCGGATGAGCGGATTGCACTTCGCCCTGCCAATCCCCGAGACAGCGCCCGGCTGCTGCTGGTTGAACCCGGCGGTGAACCGATGCTCTCCGACCATCAGGTCTTCGATCTGCCGAAGTTCTTGCGGGCTGGCGATGCGCTGGTGTTCAACGACACCAAGGTCATCCCGGCTCAGCTGGAAGGCTTTCGGATCAGGGCAGGGGCTCAGGAAACGCCCGTCTCTGCGACCCTTCACCTCAGAAGCGCCGACAATGTCTGGCATGCCTTTGCCAAACCGGGCAAGCGGATCAAGCAAGGTGACCGGCTCGTGTTCCAAAAGGACGGCGCACAGCTTGAAGCCGAGGTGACGGAAAAGCGCGAGGCCGGCGAAGTTGTCCTGACCTTTTCAGAACGCGGTGGCGCGCTGGACGAGGCGCTGATGGCCGTCGGCCATATTCCGCTGCCGCCCTATATTGCTTCAAAGCGTGCAGAAGACGGCCGCGACCGCGACGATTACCAGACGATCTATGCCCGTGAGCGCGGCGCCGTTGCTGCACCAACGGCGGGGCTGCATTTCACGCCGTCGCTGTTTGAAGCGCTGGATAAGGCCGGGATTGAGCGCCATTTCGTCACGCTGCATGTCGGAGCGGGGACGTTCCTGCCGGTCAAGGCCGATGACACGGACGATCACAAGATGCACTTCGAACGTGGGTATATCACCGACGAAACGGCGTCAGCACTCAACGCGGTGAAGGCACGCGGCGGACGGATTGTCTCCGTTGGCACGACATCGCTGCGCCTGCTGGAAAGCGCCGCACGCGACGATGGCACAATCCCGTCATGGCATGGCGAAACCGGCATCTTCATTCAGCCCGGCTACCGCTTCAAGGCGGTGGATGCGCTGATGACCAATTTCCATCTGCCGAAATCGACGCTTTTCATGCTGGTTTCGGCTTTTTCAGGCCTTGAAACCATGCAGGCCGCCTATGCCCATGCCATCGCATCGGGCTATCGTTTTTATTCCTATGGCGATTCCAGCCTCCTGATGCGGAAAGACCGATGAGCGAAGAATTCCAGTTTCACCTGAAGGCAACAGACGGCGAGGCGCGTCTTGGCAAGATCACCATGCCGCGCGGCGAGATCCGCACCCCCGCTTTCATGCCCGTCGGCACAGCCGGTACAGTCAAGGCGATGTATCTCGATCAGGTGCGCGATCTTGGCGCGGATATCATTCTCGGCAACACCTATCACCTGATGCTCAGGCCGGGTGCCGAACGGGTGGCCAGGCTTGGCGGCCTGCATTCGCTGATCCGCTGGCCGCATCCAATCCTCACCGATTCCGGCGGTTTTCAGGTCATGTCGCTGTCTGATCTGCGCAAGATCGACGAGAAAAAGGGCGTCACCTTCCGCTCCCATGTCGATGGCAGCATTCACCAGATGAGCCCGGAGCGCTCGATCGAGATTCAGGGGCTGCTCGGGTCCGATATCCAGATGCAGCTTGATGAATGCGTGCGCCTTCCGGCGGGCCCGAAGGAAATCGAGAATTCGATGGAAATGTCGTTGCGCTGGGCCGAGCGCTGCCGCGTTGCCTTCGGCACGCAGCCAGGCAAGGCCATGTTCGGCATCGTTCAGGGCGGTGATATCGGCGCGCTGCGCATCCGCTCGGCACAGGGCCTCGCCGATCTCGATCTGAAGGGCTATGCCGTCGGTGGACTGGCCGTCGGCGAACCCCAGCACGTCATGCTCGAGATGCTCGACATCACCCTGCCGGTTCTGCCGACCAGCAAGCCGCGTTATCTGATGGGCGTCGGCACGCCGGACGACATCATCAAGTCGGTAGCCCGTGGTATCGACATGTTCGATTGCGTCATGCCGACGCGGGCAGGGCGGCATGGTCTTGCCTATACGCGGCGTGGCAAGGTCAATCTTCGCAATGCCCGTCATGCCGAGGATTTACGCCCGCTGGACGAGGAGAGCGATTGCCCGGCTACGCGCGATTATTCCCGCGCCTATCTGCATCACCTGATCCGCGCCAATGAATCGCTCGGCGGCATGCTGCTCACATGGACAAATCTGGCGTATTATCAATACCTTATGAAGGGTATCCGCGAATCCATCGCTGAAGGCCGGTTTGAGGACTTCATGGCTGAAACCCAGGAAATGTGGGCGAGGGGCGATATCGACCCTGTCTGATTGTACCCAACCGCCTCACCGCTTGGGCAGGCGGGGTCCGGAAAGATCCCAGTCCCGGTAAAGTGCCGCCAGCGCCCGCGCCGAGCGGCACTCCACCAGCGGCATGCCGCTGTCATGCAGAATGGCCGCATAGCGCTTGTCGCTGTTGCGGCTTTTCACCATGACCCAATCAATCATTGCCCATTTGACGCTGTCTTTCGCGCCATCGAGATGACCGGCACGATCGGCGCGATTGATCAGCGTCCGCTTGAAATAGCGCCAGAGCCGCAGCCAGCGGCTTGACGTCAGAAGGATAGCGCCGGTCGCGCGATCCAGCCGCTGCGGCATCAGGCGGGTATAATTCCCCTCGATGATCCATCGATCTCCAAGAATGGCAGCATCATGGAGAGCCGCGAATTCATCATCGGATCGCTGCTGCCAGTCCGTATGCGGCAAATGTCTGAGCTGATCGAGATGAATGACACGCAGGTCGAGCTTTCGCGACAGGGCGACAGCCAGCGTCGACTTTCCAGCATTTGAAGGCCCGAGAATGACAATGCGCTCGCCAAGAGACTTGAGGCTGGTCATGATCCGACACCGCTCCAATGAGATGGGCGAAAGCAATGCGACTGTCTGGCAAAGATGTCAATGCGGTCACAGGCGTCAATGATCCCATCTGACTGTACGAGTTCATGCCGAATCCCACTTTGCAGCTTGGTCTAGCCATATGGGTGTGTCCGATCTCTGCGAGAGGTCGATCTATGGGGGACAGTTTGCCATCTCCGACGACAGTTTCTTGCTCGTAGGAGTGGAATGTACCCTAGGTCATATGAGAAATCACATAAGACGGATTATGGAACTTTACCAGATATTCAAATTCCAAAATGCGATCAAATCGTCGACGGCGCGTCGAAACCATTTCGCGCCGTCCATGTGCTCGTGTCCCGCCCAATGCACCAAGGTCGGAAACAGGCAGCGACTATTTCGCCGCCTTCAACGCGACCAGCCGGTTCATGGCAGCCGTGAAGCCACTCAGCGATGCCGCGATCGTAACGGTCTTGCCGTTGTTCACCACCGTGCCGCTGACATTGAGCTTGGTGCCGCTCTTCATCTGCGCGATCATGTCCTTGTCGAGTGAAACCGGCACGAGGCAACCCTGCGGCAGGCAGGTCGAAAAATCATATTTCTTGCCGGTAGTCTGGTCATCGATCGAAACCGTTGCACCCTGGGTCACGGCGAGCCCGAACGGCATCACGATAACACCGCGCAAAATACCATCCTGCGTCGACATCAATTCCAGAGACAGAACCGTACGGCCGGAATCCTTGTCGAGCTGCTTCTGCGTCATCGCACATTGCACGCCATTGTCGCCGCTGACACAGTTGACCTGCCAGTCCTGATAGGTCTCGTTCAAGGAATTTGCTCCACCGGGAAGTTCGGCAAATGCAGGTGCGGCCGAAGCGAAAGCAAGCGAAAGGCCTATCAGCCCGGACGTGATACGGAGTTTCTTCATAGTCTTCCCTAAATATCCGAAATAAAATGAAAAACGAACAAAGGCAGCATTTACAGGTGGCTTTTTGTGCATGGCTCAACGTCCGGTGTCAAGCGCAGAGCACCCAGGTTCAGGAATGGCCCGGCACAAAAGTGATCACCGAAAAGATAAAACTCGGCGCTTCCATCTTGGCCGCAATTATGCGACCACCATGGGCAGTGATCTCAGGGCGGATCGGGCGCTCTTCCAGCATGCGGCCCGCCTGCCCGGCGTTAATGTGGAGCCTATTCATGTCCGAAGTTTCGGGTGACGAAAACAAGCCTGCCGACGAACAGCCTGTTTCCCGTCCGACGCCGGCAATGCCCGATATCAATGCCATTCTCGGCAACAATAAAGCCTCCCGCAAACGGCATTTCCCGTGGAAATCCGCGACTGCCATCGTCATCGTGCTGGCGCTTGGCGCCGGCGGCTATATGGCGCTTACCCGTGGTGGTTCGATCATCCCTGCCCCGGCGATCCATTATGTGACGAGCGACGTCAAACATGGCGATCTCACCGTGACAGTGACGGCCACCGGCTCGGTCGAACCGACGGAGCAGGTCGACATCTCCAGTGAGCTATCCGGCACGGTGCGCGCAGTGCTTGCCGATTACAACGATACGATCAAGAAAGGCGACGTGTTGCTGCGGCTCGATACGGACGAGC
Organism: Martelella alba; assembly: GCF_006516955.1. Taxonomy (GTDB): domain Bacteria; phylum Pseudomonadota; class Alphaproteobacteria; order Rhizobiales; family Rhizobiaceae; genus Martelella; species Martelella alba. The sequence continues at coordinate 77,591 of NZ_VHLG01000001.1, read as the reverse complement.
TGAATGCCGACGTTCTGGCGGCCAAGGCGCGGCTTGCCGCAGCCAATGCCGATGTGGCCGGTGACCAGTCAGACCTTGAGGCCAAGAAAACGACTCTGGAGCGGACACAAAGGCTCGCCGAGCGCAATGTCGCACCGCGGCAGGATCTGGAAGACGCACAATTTGCAGTCAACGCAGCGGACGCAGCGCTTCAGAGCGCCGAGGCGCAGGTCGCTGTTGCTCAGGCGGATGTTGAACTGGCAGAACTGCGCCTGTCCAAAGCTGATATTGTCAGCCCCATCGACGGCATCGTGCTCGACCGTGATGTTGATGTCGGCCAGACGGTCGCGTCTTCACTGGAAGCTCCGACCCTTTTCGTCATCGCCGGAGATCTGCAGAATATGGAATTGCAGGTCGATATTGATGAAGCCGATGTCGGCATGGTTAGCGTTGGACAGAAGGCGGATTTCACCGTCGCCGCCTATCCTGGCAAGAGCTTTCCGGCCGAAATCCGTTCGATCCATTATGCGTCGTCGATCCAGAATGATGTTGTGACCTATCAAGCTGTGCTCAGTGTCGACAATTCTGACCTGCTGCTGCGCCAGGGCATGACAGCCACAGCGAATATTCTGGTAAATCAGCTGAACGATGTCCTGCTGGTCCCCAATGCAGCGCTGCGTTATGTCCCGCAAAGCCAGAATGGGGCCGCCGGTTCTGAGCCGCGCGTTGGCCTTGCCCTGTTACGTCCATCAACGCCCCTGCCGGCCGGACAATCGGCCACGCAGGCATCGCAGACGGACAGCCCTGCCCAAAGTGGCAATCACCGTATCGTCTGGATCCTTCGAAACGGAGAGCCAATGCCGATCAATATCACCATTGGCTCATCCGATGGCACACAGACGCAGGTGCTTGACGGCGATCTGAGAACCGGTGACCTGGTTATCACAGGTTCACAACCATGATGCTGGAGAGGGGACAATCATGAGCACAGCTGCGCTCATCGAATTCCGGAACGTCTACAAGTCATATGGCATGGACGAGGCGACGGTTTCCGCTCTGAACGGTGTCAGTTTCTCGATTGAAGCAGGCGAGTTCGTTGCCATCATGGGGCCATCCGGCTCGGGCAAATCAACCGCGATGAACATTCTCGGCTGGCTTGATGCCCCCACAAGCGGCCAATATCTGTTTCAGGGGGTGTCGACTGCCGACCTCCCCTCCTCCAAGCTCACCCTGCTGCGCCGCTATTTGCTCGGCTTTGTGTTTCAGGGCTTCAATCTACTCCCGCGCACATCTGCGCTTGAAAATGTGGAGCTGCCGCTGGTCTATCGCGGTATCGGCCGGCGGGAGCGGCGTCTGATGGCAGAGGCAGCCCTGGAAAATGTCGGTCTGGGCGACCGCATGCATCATTTTACCCAGCAGCTTTCCGGCGGTCAGCAGCAGCGTGTTGCCATTGCCCGCGCGATCGTCACCGATCCGGCAGTGCTTCTGGCCGATGAGCCGACGGGAAACCTTGACACGAAAACCAGTTCCGAAATCATGGATCTGATTTCCGATCTCAATCGCACGCGTGGCATCACGGTAATCATGGTGACGCATGACCATGCCATTGCGAGCCATGCGACCCGCCGGATCCGTTTTCTCGACGGTCATCTGGTATCGGGGCCAGGTTCGCGCGCCGAGGAGGGCGAACATGTTTCTTGAAACGCTTCGACTCGCGCTCAGGGCAATCCGCCGCAATCTTCTGCGCTCGTTTCTGACCGTACTCGGCGTGGTGATCGGCGTTGCCGCTGTTATCGCCATGGTCACCATCGGCAACGGCACCACGGCGCAGGTGAGGGCCGAACTCACCAAGCTCGGCACCAACGTGCTTTATGTCCGGCCAGGACAGCAGGAACCGGGCGGCCCGGCGGCAAGCGCCAAGGGCTTCACCGAACGCGATGTGGCGGCCATCCGTGATCAGATCCGGGGCCTCAGGGCTGTCGCTCCCTATAACGTCACCACGGATACAGTCGTTGCTGGCGGCGCCAACCGTCGCACTGCGATCATCGGTACCACCAACGACTACCTCTCCACCCAGGACTGGACCATCACCAGCGGGCGTGATTTCAACGCGGCGGAAAACAGCGGCGCTGCGACCGCCTGCATTATTGGCGAAACGGTACGCAGCGCCCTGTTCGGCGCCGCTGATCCGGTTGGGGACAGCCTGCGTGTCGGCAATGTCGCCTGCAACATCGTCGGTGTTCTGGCCGCCAAGGGCGACAGCGGCATGGGCAATGATCGCGATGATGTCGTGTTGATGCCAATCGGCGTGTTTCAGCGGCGAATTGGCGGCGCTGCCTATATCGACAACATCATTCTTTCCGCCCGCGATGGTGTCTCCACTGCAACGATTCAGGCCGATGTGACCTCTCTGCTGCGCGAAAGCCGGAATGTGCCTTTCGGACGGCCAAATGATTTCGAAGTCAACGACATGGTTCAGATGGCTGAAACCATGACCGGTACCACCCGCACACTCACCGGGCTACTTGGCGCAGTTGCGGCTGTGTCCCTGCTGGTCGGCGGCATCGGCATCATGAATATCATGCTCGTTTCCGTCACTGAACGAACCCGTGAAATCGGTGTTCGTCTTGCCATCGGCGCACTTGAGCGTCAGGTGCTCACCCAGTTTCTCGTTGAGGCGATCGCCCTTTCGATCTTTGGCGGTATCGGCGGCATCGTCATCGGCCTCGCCGTCGCTTTCGTCGTGGTGCATTATCTGGCGGTACCGTTCGTCATCAGCCTTCCGGTCATCGCCATTGCCTTTGCCGTCTCGGCTCTGATTGGCGTCGTATTCGGCTATTATCCAGCTCGCCGTGCAGCCCGGCTCAGCCCGATTGACGCCCTGCGCCACGAATAGGAACCAGACAGAACAGAAAAAGCCGCCGGCACCACAAGGCGCCGGCGGCTTTCTTCTTGTCAGCTCTGTGTCGCGGCTGTTCAGCCGACGAAAGCGCGTTCGATCACGAATTCCGAAGGTTTGTTGTTGGCGCCCTCGGTGAGGCCTGCGGCTTCCAGCAACAGCTTGGTATCCTTCAGCATCTCCGTGGAACCGCAGATCATCGCGCGATCACATTCCGGATTGAGTGCCGGTACGCCAAGATCTTCAAACAGCCGGCCGCTCGACATCAGATCGGTAATCCGTCCCTGCCGATCAAATGGCTCGCGCGTGACGCTGGCATAATGGATCAGCTTGTCGCCGACAATCTCGCTCAGAATCTCGTCATTGCGGATCTCGTTGACGAGATCGAAGCCATATTGCAACTCTGCAACTTCGCGGCAGGTATGGGTCAGAATGACCTGCTCGAATTTCTCATAGGTTTCCGGTTCCCGGATCAGACTGGCGAACGGCGCAATGCCAGTACCCGTCGAGAACATGTAAAGCCGCTTACCGGGCGTCAGCGCGTCAAGCACCAGGGTACCGGTCGGCTTCTTGCGCATCAAAACGGTATCACCCGGCTGAATTTTCTGCAGGTGCTGTGTCAGCGGTCCGTCCGGCACCTTGATGGAGAAGAATTCCAGCTCTTCCGCCCAGGCCGGGCTTGCAACGGAATAGGCACGATAAAGCGGCTTGCCATCAACCATCAGGCCAATCATGGCAAACTCGCCCGACCGGAAACGGAAACTCGCCGGTCTGGTCATCGAGAAACGGAACAGCCGATCCGTATAATGGGTGACGCTCAGCACGGTTTCGGCAAAGACACCAGCCGGCAGGGCGGCTGTCGTGTCTTCTGTCTTCACTTCAACATTCATGTGGATCCTGTCAGATTTTTCTGGTTCCGGTCCGGCCACGCTTCAACTCAGCAGGTCTTTAACCTCTCCATACTACCGAAGCCCGGCGATTGCAAAACTGTCTGCTGAATTCTCTGAAAAACATGCGTTTCAGCATCATATTTTATATTGGCAGAAACACCGACCGGCCTAGAGGCTCCGTCGCCAATTATAGCCGCCTTCCCTTTTCGCGTCACGGCTTGCTGGCTGATAATAGAGCGTAACCTCGGGCAACAGCCCCTCCTCCAGCCGCCGGATTGCCGTCGGATTTGACACAGCAAAGCTGTCAAAGCCGCAGCGCAGCATATGCACCAGCGGATCGATCAGGATGTCGCCGACGGCGCGCAATTCACCACGATAGCCAAGCCGGTCACGCAGCAGGCTTGCCTGGCTGAAAGCCCGTCCGTCGCCAAATCCCGGAAAGGTCAGTGCAATGATTTCGATCCGGTCCAGCACCGGTGCGAGCAGGCGGATATCGTCGAAGGGACTAACGATTACGCCGAATGAACCATTTCCACCAAGGGGGCCTTCAACCACCTCGTCGAAGGGCACAAGCCGGCGCTGCCCCTCGCCCGCCTTCAGGTCATCCGTCTCCACCACCCATGGATCATTCTCGATAAATCCGCTTTGACGCCAGATACGTGTCATCTCATTCTCCTCAGGCGGCCTTGGCATTGTCGCCGTAGAGCGCGTCCTTGAAGGGCTGCGCGCCGACCCTGCGATAGGCATCGATAAAGGCTTCATCGCGGCTGAGCCGCAGTCCCAGATAGGTATCGACAATCGTCTCGATTGCGTCGGTTACCTTTTCCGGTTCAAAGCCACGTCCAACGATCTCACCGATCGAAGTCTTCTCGTCGGCGGAGCCGCCAAGCGTGATCTGGTAGAGCTCAGCGCCCTTCTTCTCGACGCCCAGAAGGCCGATATGACCGACATGGTGGTGACCGCAGGCATTGATGCAGCCAGAAATCTTGATCTTCAGATCGCCGATCTCCTCCTGCCGCCGGGCATTGCCGAAACGCGCCGAAATCTCCTGCGCCAGCGGAATGGAGCGCGCATTGGCAAGCGCGCAGTAATCAAGCCCCGGACAGGCAATCATGTCGGTCACCAGCCCCGCATTGCCGGTCGCCAGACCTGCCGCCTTCAGCGCCGCATAGACCGCCGGCAGATCTGCCCGCGCCACATGCGGCAGGATCAGGTTCTGCTCATGGCTGACACGGATCTCGTCGAAGCCGTATCTTTCCGCGATCTCCGCCACAGCATCCATCTGCTGGTCAGTCGCGTCGCCCGGAATGCCGCCGATCGGCTTCAGCGAAATCGTCACCATGGCGTAATCGTCGCGCTTGTGACGGGCAGTGTTGCGCGTGAGCCAGTTGATATAGTCGGCATCCGCCGTGTCGTACCGGTCGCGCTCGCGCTCAGGCAGATCGGGAGCAGCGAAATAGGCGCGGATTGCGGCAATATCGGCCGCAGGCAATTGCAGTTCACCATTGCGCAGGGCATCAAATTCCTGCTCGATCTGCCGCGTCAGTTCTTCCGTTCCCGTCTCATGAACGAGGATCTTGATGCGCGCCTTATACTTGTTATCGCGTCGCCCACTGAGATTGTAGACGCGCAAAATGGCCGTCGCATAGGCCAGCAGATCCTGCTCCGGCAGGAAATCGCGCACCTTCTTGGCGATCATCGGCGTGCGCCCCTGCCCGCCGCCGACATAGACGGCAAAGCCGAGTTCGCCGCTCTCATTGCGCTTCAGTTGCAGGCCGATATCATGAACCTGGATCGCCGCCCGGTCATGCTCCGCCCCTGTCACGGCGATCTTGAACTTGCGCGGCAGGAAAGAAAACTCCGGATGCAGCGATGACCACTGGCGCAGGATCTCGGCATAGGGCCGCGGATCATCAGCCTCGTCATAGGCAGCCCCGGCAAAATGATCCGCCGTGACATTTCGGATGCAATTGCCAGACGTCTGGATCGCATGCATCTCAACCGATGCCAGTTCGCGCAGGATCGCCGGAATATCTTCCAGCCGCGGCCAGTTGAACTGGATGTTCTGACGCGTGGTGAAATGGCCGTAGCCCCGGTCATATTTGCGCGCGATATGGGCGAGCATACGCATCTGCCGGCCGTTCATCGTGCCATAGGGAACGGCGATACGCAGCATATAAGCGTGAAGCTGCAGATAGACACCATTCATCAGCCGCAGCGGCTTGAAGGCGTCCTCGGTGATCTCACCCGAAAGCCGGCGCGCAACCTGATCGGCAAATTGCGCAACCCGCTGTTCGACAAAGCTGCGATCAAATTCATCGTAGCGATACATGTTCTAGGCCTCCACGCGCTCGGCTCGCGCCACGGGAAAGCCCGGCGCATAGGAAATTGTCGGGCCTTCGGCGCGAATGCGCTCGCGCAGCCTCAGCGGCCAGATCGAACCGTCCGGCTTTTCCTCGACATCGATCAGATTGACGTCGACAACGCGATTTTCAGAGAAATCACGCTTGCCGATCTCCTCCAGCGTCGCAATCCCCACCTCGTGACGGGCAATCAGCGCGTCCTGAAGGTCCGTGACCCAGCGGCCATTGACGTCGAGCCAGACCGAAATGCCATCACTCAGGCGATTGGCAGTCAAAACCTTAGCGGACATGGGAAATCTCCTTCTTCGGCAGAACGGTCGAATTATTGTTGAGCGCAAGCGCGCTCGACTGGCTGAAATCAGCGCCGGCAACAGCATCACCGATGATGACCATGACCGGACCGGTCAGATCTTCACGATCCTCAAGCAGGGAAAGCTCGGCGAGCACGCCATGAAACAGACGTCTGTTCTTGCGGCTTGCATTTTCAACGACGGCGATCGTGGTATCGGCAGGAACACCCGCCTCCTGAAGTCTGGCACCGGTTTTGGCAGCAACGGAACGGCCCATATAGACGGCAATGGTCGCCCCTCGGGCAGCAAGCTGCGCCCAGTCCGGCAGGGTTTCACCATTGAGGTCGTGGCCGGTCGTAAAAACCAGCGATGACGCCACACCGCGCAATGTCAGCGGCAGATCAAAATCGGCGGCCGCCGCAACGGCCGAGGTGATGCCTGGCACGATCTCGTAGGAAATACCGGCAGCTCTCAGCGCCGCCATTTCCTCGCCTGCCCGGCCAAAAATCAGCGGGTCACCGGATTTCAGCCGGACGATACGCTGACCTACTTTTGCAAGATCAACCAATAGATCATTGATTTCGTTTTGTGACTTGGAGTGGCAACCCTTGCGCTTGCCAACCGCGATCCGCTTGGCATCGCGCCGGCCCATATCAATGATCGCCTGCGGCACAAGCGCATCATAGGCAATGACATCGGCCTCCATCAGCAGGCGATGGGCACGCAGGGTCAAGAGATCCTCGGCCCCCGGACCGGCGCCCACCAGTGCCACATGACCGTTCTGGCGATGGGCATCGGAGAGCATTTCGTCCGCCAGGCACTCCGCCTCGATCGCGCGGCCCTTTTCCAATGCACGGGCAACCGAACCGTTGAAGAAACGCGACCAGTAGGCCCGTCGCGCCGTCCCGCGCGGCACATGCGCCTCAACCTTGCCACGGAACGACTGCGCGAGGCGCGCCAGAGCCCCAAGCGAAGGCGGAAGCATGGTGTCGATGCGGGCGCGAATCAGCTGCCCCAGAACAGGCCCGGCGCCTTCCGTTCCGATCGCAATTGCCACCGGCGGCCGGGCAACCAGCGCCGGCGTCAGGAAATCGCAGGCTTCAGGCTGATCAACCGCATTGACAGGGATCGAATGCGCCCGTGCCGTTGCGGCAATATGAGCGTCCATCGCCTGATCGCCGGTCGCAGCGAAAGCCATGGCCGCATTCTCCAACTGCCCGGCAACAAAGGGTGCATCGATGCGCCGATAGCCGTGCTCGGCCAGAAAGGCAGCATAATCAAGCTCTGGATCATCGCTATAGGCAACAATAGCGGCTGACGTCTTGGCCATCAGCCGGGCCTTGGCATAGGCCTCGTCACCATTTCCGAAAATTGCAACCTTGCGGCCGTCAACACGGAAAAATGCCGGAAATGTCGTCAGCAATTCTTCTTTTGCGGTCATCGCTACAAACCTTTTTTGTTTGTCCGGATGATCGTTGTTTCGTTGCTGAAATTGAAGAAACGAAAATGCGCGGCTAAAGAGCCGGCGACATTTCGTTCCTCAAATTTGCTGAATACAGGGCAAATTTACCCCGCATCCCGATTTACTTGGTTCCTGCGAAACGATATTTTAAATTCCACACCATTTCCGGAGAAATATATGAACGACAGCGCCCTCACCGACCGCCTGCTCGCGGTGATCGAACAGGACATCCTGCCCCTCACCATGAAGGGCGTTGAAACGGGCAATAAGGTTTTCGGTGCGGCAATCCTGCGCAAATCCGACCTTTCGCTTGTCATTGCCGGCACCAATGACGAGACAGAAAATCCACTCTGGCACGGCGAAGTGAATACGCTGAAGCAGTTCTACGCGCTGGCCGATGCGCCCTCCACCAAAGACCTCCTGTTCCTGTCGACCCACGAACCCTGCACCATGTGCATGTCAGCGATAACATGGGCGGGTTTTGACAATTATTTCTATTTCTTCAGCCATGAAGATTCGCGTGACAGCTTCGGCATTCCTCATGATCTGAAGATCATGAAGGAGCTCTACGGGCTTGAACCCGGTGGCTACCGGCGCAGCAATGCCTTCTTCACTGCCCGTTCCATCGTCGACATGGCTGAGGCCGCCGACGAGCCGGAGCGCAGTGCGTTTCTGGAGCGCATTGCCACGATCAAGGCGACCTATCAGCTTGCCTCATCCACCTATCAGTCGCATAAGGGCGATACGAAAATCCCCCTGAGCTGAACGCTCGACCTCATTCCCGGAGAGATGTGATGGAACCGTCACGCGATATTTCGCGCCTGCTCGAAATCATGGCCGCCCTGCGCGATCCAGAAACCGGCTGCCCCTGGGACATCAAGCAGAATTTCGAGACCATCAAGCCCTATACGATCGAAGAGGCCTACGAGGTTGCTGATGCAATCGAGCGCAACGACCTCGACGACCTCTGTGACGAACTGGGCGACCTGCTGCTTCAGGTCGTCTTTCACGCCCGAATGGCGGAAGAAGCGGGTGAATTTTCCTTCGGCGATGTGGTCCATGCCGTAACGTCGAAAATGATCCGCCGCCATCCGCATGTCTTCGCCCGCTCCGACGCCGACACGCCCGAAGCCGTCAAGGCAATCTGGGATGACGTCAAACGGAAGGAAAAGCAGACCCGCGCCGAACGCCGCGCCGCCCGTGGACTGACGGAGGATTTCAAGGCCGGCCATCTCGGTGGTGTGCAACGCTCCTTCCCGGCGCTGACCGAAGCTGTGAAGCTGCAGGAACATGCCGCCCGCGTCGGCTTTGACTGGTCAGAGCCAGAACCGATCCTCGACAAGTTCGAAGAAGAGATCGGCGAATTGCGCGAGGCTCTCGCCGCTGGCAAAAAGGCGGCAATCGCCGACGAGCTTGGCGATCTGATCTTTGCTGCGGTCAATCTCGGCCGCCATACAGGCACGGATCCCGAGCAGGCCCTGCGTGGAACGAATACTAAATTTAGACGTCGTTTCAATTGTATAGAAAAATCTCTTGAGAATTCAGGTGAAACCCTTGATGACGCAACGCTGGAACGTATGGAAGCGCTCTGGCAGGATGCCAAAAAGATCGAGCGCAAACTCGCCTGAGTTCGCGCCCGTCCTGTTCTCAGCAAAACTGTCAGACGTTCAGCTTTCCAGCATGCTTTCCAATCGCTGGGCCTCGCTCGCCGGTAGGCGGATATCAAGACTGACCGAACCGTCTTCAAGGTCACGGCGTTCATCGACGATCGCATGCTCATAGAGCCACGGCAGGATCTGTAGCTGCGTCACCGCCAGCGTAATCGTCGTTTCCGTCAGCACACCGGCCAGCCGCTTGGCAATCCGGTCGATCAGCGCCTCAACGCCCTCGCCCGTAATCGCTGAAACGCCCATCACCGCCTCGTCACCGCTGGCGCGTTCCATCAGCGCATCATGCGCCTCCGGCTCCAAGAGATCGAGCTTGTTCCAGATCTCCAGGATCCGCGCCGCACGGTCATCCTCGTCAATCCCGAGCTCACCGAGAATACGCAGTACGTCTTCCGCCTGCGCATCACGATCCGGGTCCGACATATCCCGTACATGCAGGATGATATCCGCTTCCAGCACCTCTTCCAGCGTCGCACGGAAGGCGGCCACAAGATGTGTCGGCAGATCGGAAATAAAACCGACCGTATCGGAGAGGATGACGGTACGCCCATGTGGCAGCTTCATCCGCCTGAGCGTCGGATCCAGCGTGGCAAACAGCATATCCTCTGCCAGAACGCCTGCGCCGGTGATACGGTTGAACAGCGTTGACTTTCCGGCATTGGTATAGCCGACCAGGGCAACAATCGGATGCGGAACCTTCTTGCGCTTTGAGCGATGCAGCTGGCGTGTGCGCACCACCTGTTCCAATTCGCGCTCCAGCTTGACGATACGTTCACGCAGCAGACGACGGTCCGCCTCGATCTGCGTTTCACCCGGACCGCCCATGAAGCCACCGCCACCGCGCTGACGCTCAAGATGGGTCCAGCTGCGCACCAGACGGCCGCGCTGATAGTTCAGATGCGCCAACTCGACCTGAAGCCGGCCTTCCTTGGTGGAAGCCCGTTCGCCGAAAATCTCGAGAATGAGACCAGTCCGGTCAATGACCTTCGCGACCCAGGCTTTTTCCAGATTGCGCTGCTGCACCGGGGTCAGAGGATGATCTACAATGACAAGACCGATATCATTGTCATCAAGGGTTTGATCGATCTCCTCGATCTTGCCCTGCCCGATCAGCGTCGCCGGCCGTGGGTCGTTGACCTGCACGATGATCGATTTGACCACCTCAAGCCCGATCGCGCGGGCCAGCCCTTCTGCTTCCTGCTGCCGGCTCTCTGCCGACCGCGTGCTTAAAGGCGCTGCGGCGTCTCCGCCGCGCGCTGCTTTGAGAACCGGAACCAAAACGATCGCACGGGAGGAATCCCTGTTCTCGTATTCGCTTTCCGGAAATTTCGATTTGTCCTGCTCAGAAATGTGGGTTCACCCGATTAAGACGAACTGTCTTCGCCCTCGAACATCTGAACCGGTTGACCGGGCATAATGGTCGAGATTGCATGCTTATAGACCAATTGCGAGTGGCCATCGCGACGCAACAGAACACAGAAGTTGTCGAAGGATGTCACAACACCCGTAAGTTTAACCCCATTTATGAGGAAAATCGTCAATGAAATTTTCTGCTTACGAACTGTATTAAGAAAAAGATCTTGAAGATTTTGAGAACGTTCCGCCATAGCGCCGCTTCTTTCTTACTTTTGCCGGAATTTCGCCGGTATCCACCTCATTGATTTCGCCATGTCCTACTGACCAAGTGAAATCTCTTTGAGAGGTCGTATCAAATCGTCATGCTTTCCGCAACGGTGAAATCGATACCCGCCAACGTCGCAGCGCACAAACGGTTGCAGCCTCCATTAGAAATACTGAATCGACACCCGAAACAGCTGTTCCACATGGCGAACCGCTGATGCAGCAGCGAAGAGAATCACCCGGTCACCGGTCTTGATCTTCATGTCACCCGTCGGGCGCAGGAACGAATCGCCGCGATAGACCGCCCCAATTCTAATGCCTTCGGGCAGTTCCAGATCGCGGAATGGCGTTCCGACCAGAGGCGATGTTGCCAGCGCCTCGGCCTCCACCACTTCCGCTGCCCCCTTCTGCACGGCATAGACCGAGCGGATACGCCCTTTGCGAACATGCTGAAGCACGCGTGAGATCGTCACTGCGCGCGGATTGATATAGGCGTCGATGCCGAGCGACTTGGTCACGTCGTGGAAAGACGGGTTATTCAGAAGCGCCAGATTGGAATCACATCCAAGCTGCTTGGCAATCACAGAGGCAAGAATATTGGTCTGGTCATTATTGGTCAGCGATACCATAAGATGCGCGTCCGGCACGTCGGCCTGGATCATCAGATTCTGGTCGAGCGCCGAGCCCTGTAGCACGATGACATTGTGCAGCTGATCGGAAACGGCAATCGCCCGCTCACGATCATTTTCGATAATCTTGACCTTGGTTTTGGGCTGCAGCTCTTCCAGCGATTTTGCAACGAAGAAGCCAATATTGCCGCCACCGGCAATGACGATCCGCCTCGCTTCCTGCTCTTCATGACCGAACAGCGCCAGCGTGCGCCGGATCTGATCCTGTTCGCAGACGACATAAACCATGTCGCCGACGAGAATCTGATCGGAGGAATGCGGAATGATGATCTTGTCGTGACGGTAGATGCCCGTCACCGTTGCGCTGAGATCAGGGAAGAGCTGGCTCAGCTGCTGCAGCGGCGTGTTCACCACCGGGCAGTCCTCGTGGCACTCCACCGCCAGCATGGCGATATTGCCATCGCCGAAGCGCACGATATCGGTTGCACCAGGGAATGAAATACGCCGCAGAACCATGCGACCGACCTCAACTTCCGGCGAAATCGTCACATCAATCGGCATATGGTCGCGCGAGAACAGGTCCGAATAATGTGCCTGAAGGTAGCTCTGCGAGCGAATCCGGGCGATCTTGGTCGGCACGTTGAACAGCGAATGTGCCACCTGGCAGGCCACCATGTTGATCTCGTCATGCAGCGTCACGGCGATGATCATGTCGGCCTGATCGGCGCCAGCCCTGGCCAGAACATCAGGATGCGCACCATGGCCAACATAACCACGAACATCCAGCAGTTCCGTGATCGCACTGATCAGCGTAGCGGATGTATCAATGACCGACACATCGTTATATTCTTGGGAAAGCCGTTCGGCGATACCGAAACCGACCTGCCCTGCCCCGCAGATTATGATCTTCATGTCATCCGTTCCGGCGCGTGGCCATGTTCGCGTTCAATCGCTTGCTTCTCGCAAGGGGCCATTCCCGGCCCCCTGTTTTGCGAGCATATCTATATGCCAAGCGATTTCAATTTGCGATGCAAAGCAGAGCGTTCCATGCCGACAAATTCTGCCGTACGGGAAATATTCCCGCCAAAGCGGTTGATCTGCGCCATCAGATAATCGCGCTCGAAGCGCTCGCGCGCCTCGCGCAACGGCAGCGTCATGATATGCGCATCGCCAGAGCCCTGGATCTGCGGCAGCACGTCGGACAAATCCGCAGGCAGAAGATCAGCCGAGATCGGGGTCTGCGCGTCCTCGTCACGCGCCAGAATCATCAGCCGCTCCAGATTGTTGCGCAATTGCCGGATATTGCCCGGCCAGTCATGGGCCTGCAGGATCGCCATAGCATCATCGCCGATCCGCCGCTGGCGAATACCCGCCTGATCACAAAGCTGGCGCAGGATCAGATCGACAAGAAAGGGAATATCCTCGCGGCGCTCGGCAAGGCTTGGTATGCGCACCGGAACCACGGCCAACCGGTGATAGAGATCCTGGCGGAACAGACCGTCATCTATGCGCTGCTGCAGATTGAGTGCGGTGGAGGAAATGATGCGGACATCCACCTTCACCCGCCGGCTGCCGCCGACACGCTCGAATTGCTGGTCAACAAGCACCCTGAGAATTTTCTTCTGGGTCTCGCGCGGCATCTCCCCGACTTCATCAAGATAAAGCGTGCCGCGATGGGCCTGTTCAAGAGCGCCGGTCCTGCGCGTATTGCCGCCGCCACCTTCGACGCCGAACAGTTCGATCTCCATGTTCTCCGGCGTGATGGCGGCTGCATTCACAGCGACAAACGGCCCTTCGGCGCGCAGTGAGCGGCTGTGCAGAAGGCGTGCAGCGACTTCCTTGCCGCTGCCCGAACCACCAAAAATCATCACCCGGCTATTGGTCGGACCGAGCTTTTCAATCGTCTGGCGCAGTTGTGAAATCAAGAGCGACGATCCGACCAGCTCTTCCGGGTCGCCACTCTTTCGTTTCAGCTCCGAGACTTCGCGCTTCAGCCGTGAATTTTCCAGCGCCCGTTCAGCGATCAGCACCAGCCGGTCGGCCTTGAATGGCTTTTCGATGAAATCAAAAGCACCGCGCTTGATCGCCGATACAGCCGTCTCAATATTACCGTGGCCGGAAATCATCACGACCGGCAGATCCGGGTGGCGGACCTTGATCTCATCCAGAAGGCCAAGCCCATCGAGCCGGCTTCCCTGCATCCATATATCGAGAAATATGAGGCGTGGAACGCGATCTGCAATCGCTGCCAATGCGCTGTCGCTGTCGTGGGCGACACGGGTTTCGTGGCCTTCATCAGACAAAATGCCTGACACGATGTCTCGTATATCTGCTTCGTCGTCAACGACAAGAATATCAGACGCCATCTTGTTTTACTTCCTTGTCTTTTTCTTCGCGTCCGCCTTCCACATCCTGGATGTGTGGCAGTTCCACGCGGATCATGGCTCCCCGGCCATTGGCAAAATCGTCTGGCGCATCATGCAGGCCAAGCGTGCCACCATGCTCTTCGATAATCTTGCGGACGATGGCCAGCCCCAGCCCCGTCCCCTTCTCGCGCATGGTTATATATGGCTCGAGTATGAGATGCCGGTTTTCGACGGGCAGGCCCTTTCCGTTATCGATGATGTCGACAACGAAACGATCCCTTGCCTCGTCATAACCGGCGCGCACCAGCACTTTCTTTTCACCGTCAATATCTTCAGCGGGAACCGCCTCGATTGCCTCGACAGCATTTTTGATAATATTGGCGAAAGCCTGCCCCAGCATGCGGCCGTCGAAATAGCCACGCAGCGGCTTGTCGCCGAGTTCGCGGACAAAGCTTACGTCGCTTTGCGCCATTTCCCGGAGGAAAACGGCATCCACAAGGATCTCCCGCAGGTCAATCTGTGATTTCGACGGCTTGGGCATGCGGGCAAAGGCCGAGAACTCATCGACCATGCGGCCGATATCCTCCACCTGCCGGACGATCGTATCGGTACACTGATCGAAAACCTTACGGTCATCATCGCTTTCAACCTGCCGGCCAAAGCGCCGCTTCAGCCGTTCGGCCGAAAGCTGGATCGGGGTCAGCGGATTTTTTATCTCATGGGCGATACGCCGCGCGACATCCGCCCAGGCGGAAGAACGCTGAGCGATAATGAGATCGGTAATGTCGTCAAGCGTGATGACATAGGAACTCTCGACATCATTGGCCTCCTCCCGCGTCACCTGAACCGACAGCGTCCGTTCATTGCCGTGCCGCATGAGATTGACCTGCCGCAGGAAATTCTTGCGCCTTCTGCGCATCGCTGCGGTCATGACGATATCAATCTCGGGCGCAACGTCCTTGAGCTTCCTCCCTGACAACTCGCCTTCGCTGAAAGCCAGCATATCTTCGGCAGACCGGTTCACAATCGTGACAACGCGGTTTTCGTCAACGCCGATAACCCCTGCAGTCACACCAGAAAGCACGGCTTCAATGAAACGGCGCCGGTCATCGATCTCGTCCTTGGCCAGAAGCACCTCGCGCTGCTGCCCGCGAATTTCGGCAACCATCTTGTTGAACGTCCGCGAAAGCCGGCCGACATCGCCGTCAATCGTGCGTGCCGGCACCACCACCCGCAGATCACCGGAAGCCACCTGGTCAGCAGCCCCGATCAGCAGCCGGATCGGCAATACGATACGATCAGCGACGGCAATGCCGGTCCAGATCGCAGCCAGCAGCACGATCAGCGCAAAGCCCAGATAAAGAACGGCAAAGGCGATCTGCAACGACAGACGCCCCTTTTCCATGGAGTGATATTCACTGAAATTGTCATTGATCATCCGCATCGCGCCCATCACATTGGGATCGACTGCACGGATGGTATAGAGATAGCTGCCCGGAATGGCCTCAAGGGCAACAATGGCCCCGACCAGATTGGTCGAGCCAGAGGGAATGAGCGTCGGTTGCCCGGCGGCTGCCTTTTCAAGCGCATCCTTCGGAACATCCGGCAGTTTCGGCTCATCTGCGCCCATATCCGCCTGAAGGATCACGCTACCATCAGAGCGCACCAGAAAGGCTCCCAGCATGCCGCGTCCGCGCGCCTGCCGGGTCACAAGATCGGTAAAGCCCTTGCGATCAAGCACATAAAGCGAACGATTGCGTTCAAGATCATTGCCCATGGACAATGTCTGGCCCTGAAGGATGCTGTTATTCTCCTGCATATAGGCTTCGGCCACATTGAGCGATGATTCGACGATCGCCTGCGTGCGCATCGAAAACCATCGATCAAGCCCGGCATTCAGCGTCAGCGTTGCAAAGATCGCGACCAGAATTGCCGGCGTCACGGCAACGATCGAGAATAATAGGACAATGCGGATATGCAACTGGGCTGCGGCACGGCCACGGCGGCGGGCCCGCAGAAGCCGGACCACTTCACTTGATATGAGGTAGATGAGCGCCAGCACGAACAGAGAATTCGCAGCCACCAGCGCGATGACCACATGGCCTGTCGGCTTGACCGGGGTGAGACCCAGCAAAATCAGAAGTGATGCTATCGCAATCAGCAGGGCGCCGCCAACAAGCGCCATGCCGGGAGAACGCAAGATAGCCCGCGCGGTCCCCTGCCCGTACTGAACGTCGTCCTCATCAGCATCCAAGTGCTGGACATTATCACTATCACTTGCCGAAGCGGCCATGCCCCACCGTCTGCCAGTCTTTTGCGGTGAACCGGAATCAAGCCCTGCCGCGTGAACGATATATGTGGATTATATGCAACAGAATGTGGCACAAATGCAACGGCCGCGCCACAGACCGATCAACGCCGGAACGGTGAGCCCCGGCGTTGAGCGATATTCCACAATGGTTTCTGCTGAACCACGCAACGGCCTAAGATGACGCACCGCGCGAGCTACGGTAAACCGAAACACCAAGCTCACGGATCTTCTTGCGCAGGGTATTTCTGTTCAGGCCCAGAAGATCGGCCGCGCGTATCTGATTGCCTCGTGTTGCCGTCAAAGCAGCAAGGATCAACGGATATTCCACTTCGCTCAATACCCGCTCATAGAGGCCGGAAGGTGGCAGACTTTCGCCGAAACTGGCAAAGTAGCTGCGCATGTTTTCCTCAACTGCCTGGGCGATCGTCGGCATGCCATTGCGGCTACTGGCCTTGTCAACCGGCGCCTCCGGCTGATCGGAACGCAGTTCCTGTTCAACAATCTCGCGGGTGATTACATCCTGCGGATAAAGCGCCATCAGCCGGCGGACAAGATTTTCCAGTTCGCGCACATTGCCCGGCCAGCCATAGCCCTTCATGGCATCAATGGCTTCCTGCTCGAAACGTTTGCCGCCAAGCCCTTCAGCCTCGCCGCCTTGCACAAAGTGACGAACCAGATCACCAATATCCTCGGTCCGCTCGCGCAGAGGTGGCAGACGAAGCGGTACGACATTCAGGCGGTAATAAAGGTCCTCGCGGAACAGGCCCTGATGAATGGACTGCTTCAGATCCTTGTTGGTGGCGGCGACGATTCGCACATCGGTGCGGATCGGCGTGCGGCCGCCAACCGTCGTATATTCCCCCTGCTGGAGAACGCGCAGCAGGCGGGTCTGGGCATCCATCGGCATATCGCCGATTTCATCGAGAAACAGCGTACCGCCTTCGGCCTGCTCGAAACGGCCGGAAGACCGGGTCTGGGCCCCGGTGAAGGCGCCCTTTTCGTGACCGAAAAGCTCTGATTCGATCAGATCACGCGGGATCGCCGCCATGTTGATGGCGACGAAAGGACCGTTGCGGCGCTTGCCGTAATCATGCAGCGCCCGCGCGACAAGTTCCTTGCCTGTTCCCGATTCACCGGTAATCATCAGCGTCAGATCGGTCTGCATCAGCCGTGCCAGAACCCGGTAGATTTCCTGCATGGCCGCCGAACGACCGACCAGCGGCATGCCGTCCTGCATGTCATCATCCATCGGTGCCGGCTTGCGCTTCGGCTCGGACAGGGCGCGACCGACAATCGCGATCAGCTCGGTCAGATCGAAGGGCTTGGGCAGGTAATCATAAGCGCCCTTCTCCGAGGCCCTGACAGCCGTCATGAAGGTATTTTGCGCACTCATGACAATCACCGGCAGATCCGGGCGTGACTTCTTGATGCGTGGCAAGAGATCGAAGGCATTTTCATCCGGCATCACCACATCGGTGAGAACGAGATCGCCTTCACCGGAGGAAACCCAGCGCCACAGCGTCGCGGCATTCGATGTGATGCGAACATCATATCCGGCGCGGCTCAGTGCCTGATTGAGAACGGTGCGAATGGCTGCATCGTCATCTGCGACAAGAATGGTAGCGGTCATCGGAAAATGTCCTGTCTGTCTTTATTGTGTGATCGCGCCTGTCGAGACGTCTTTCGAAACCGGCATCAGAATACGGAATGTCGTACGATTACTCTGGTTTTCGCACTCGATAATGCCGCCATGGCCACCAATGATCTTGGCAACCAGGGCAAGGCCAAGGCCCGTTCCGTTCGGCTTCGTCGTGATAAAGGGATCGAAAAGATGGGCCATCAGATCCGCCGGAACCCCCGGCCCATTGTCATGAACACAGAATTCCAGCGGCAGCGAAATCTTCTCGCGTGAGCCAGCGACAGAAAGGCGAATGCCCGGCCGGTAGGCCGTGGTCAACACGATCTCAGCATCCGGTTTTCCGGCCACCGCCTCCGCCGCATTCTTCACCAGGTTCAAAAACACCTGTACCATCTGGTCACGATTGGCGTAGATCTGCGGCAAGGAAGGATCATAATTTTCGATGATCTTGATATCACGGGCAAAACCGGCCTGTGCCAGCGCCTTCACATGATCCAGCACCGAGTGAATGTTGAGCGGAACACGATCGATCGGCCGCTCATCGGAAAAGATTTCCATCCGGTCAACCAGCGAAACAATCCTGTCAGTCTCGTCGCAGATCAGCCGTGTCAGCGCCCTGTCGTCATCGCTGGCATTGGTTTCAAGCAGCTGGGCGGCGCCACGAATACCGGAAAGCGGGTTCTTGATCTCATGGGCCAGCATCGCTGCAAGTCCGGTGACCGAGCGGGCAGCCGCGCGATGCACCAGCTGGCGATCAATCTTGTCAGCCATGGAGCGGACCTGAAAGACCAGCGCCACCGATCCCTGATCTCCAACGGGCGCGACATAGATATCGACCAGCTTGTCCTGCCCCAGCCGTGGCGATGACAGATCAACGCGATATTCGTTCACCGGCGCCCTGCGATCTCGCACCTGCGAGATCAACGACAGCAGCGGGCTGTCGAAGGGAATATATTTTGACAGCGGCTGACGGGCGAGATGTGCGGCGCTCGCGCCAAAAAACACCTCGGCCTCCCAGTTCGCGTAAGTGATATGCCCTTGTTCATCCACAAGAACCACCGGATTCTGGATTGCATTCAGTACGTCGGCGGCGAGCGAATCCTCCGGCCGCACTGCATCGCCGAGACCGTTCTTCTTCATGTTCATGCGGCCTTTCTGCCTTCCGTGGCGCCCTGATCGCCAAGAATCTCTTCAAGCTGTCTGAGCACGAAACCGGGGTCCCGTGCTGTCATGATTTCGGCCTTTCGACCATCATCAAGCGAAGGAGCCAAGCGCTCCAGATACCACGCCACATGTTTTCGGGCATGCCGCACGCCGACGTGAGAACCGTAAAAGCCCATCATCGCCTCGTAATGTTCCAGTACAATTGCCGTCGCCTCGGAGGCATCGGGCTTTACATGCCCAGCCAATGCGCCGGCATGCCAGGGCCGCCCCTGACAACCGCGCCCGAGCATCACCGCCGTGGCCCCGGAACGGCGAGCGATTTCAGCAATATCGCCCGCTGTTTCAACATCACCATTAGCAATCAGCGGAACTGTCAATCGGTCGGAAACAGCTGCAATCGCATCCCAGTCGGCCTGGCCCTTGTAAAACTGCATGCGCGTTCGCCCATGAACCGTGACGGCCCGAACGCCTGCCTGTTCGGCAGCATAGGCGAGTTCCGGTGCATTCAGGCTGTTTTCATCCCAGCCAAGGCGCATCTTGACCGTCACCGGAACGCTGACGGCCTGAACGGTCGCTTCAATGATGGCAAGGGCGCGCTCAGGTTCGCGCATCAGCGCCGAACCGGTATAACCGCCTACGACTTTTTTCGCGGGACAGCCCATATTGATATCAATAATGTCGGCGCCCTCACCCTCGGCGATCCGTGCAGCCTCTGCCATGAAGGCAGGATCGCGGCCTGCAAGCTGCACCATATGCGGCTTCAGCCCGGCACCTTTAAGCCTTGCCCAACTTTCGGCGGTATTGAAGGTCAGTTCCCGGCTGGCAATCATCTCGGTCACAACAAGACCGGCTCCGTGACGCCAGGCAATCTGCCTGAAGGGAAGATCCGTCACACCGGACATCGGCGCCAGCACAATCCGGTTACGAATTGTCACGCCACCGATTTCAAATGTGTCGGAAGGGTTGAATTTGTGCAAATGACTATCTTTCACGCAGTCAATTATTTTGCCCTATTTTTAGACAAAATGATCCGATCTGCCAAGTGAAATCGGTTGCGATACACAAATTTTAGGCAAACGCTGGAAATATGACGCCATCACTGTAACGTCTGCGCCAACAGGAATCATTTTTGCGGACTTTCATCGGCCATGCAACCCGGATCACGCTTTCAGCCCGCCATTATCATCGTCGCCGCTGGTCGCGGTGAAAGGGCCGGTGCCCCCGAGGAAGGGCCGAAACAATACCGCCCGATCGGCGGAAAACCCGTCATTTCCCACACGCTTTCGGTTTTTTCGACGTGGCGACAGGCCGAAGGACGCATTGTCGTTGTCATCCACCCGGATGATGAAGCCCTGTTTGTTGCGGCGCGTAATATCGTCGCAGGGGCGGAAAAGATCGAATTTGTTCACGGCGGCGCAACGCGGCAGATGTCGGTGCTGGCCGGTCTCAGGGCGCTGGAAGGGCGTGGCGCTACTCACGTGATGATACATGATGCCGTCCGGCCCTTTTTCGATATCGCGCTTTTGGAACGCATAGCCGATGCGCTCAAAAGCGGCGCGTCTGCGGTGCTGCCAGCGATCCCCGTTGCCGATACGCTGAAGCGCCGCGCCGATGACGGCACAGTCGCCGAAACCGTGTCCCGCGCCGGTCTCTATGCCGCGCAGACGCCGCAATCCTTTGCCTATCCGGCGATAAGGCAAGCCCATGAACGCGCCAGCGCGGCCGGGAAACTGGATTTTACCGATGACGCCGGCATCGCGGAATGGGCCGGCCTGCCAGTGACGCTGGTCGAAGGCCTAGCCGACAATGTCAAACTGACCTTGAAGCGGGATATCGCCATGGCCGATGAAAAACTCTCTTCCGCAATCATTCCCGATATTCGCACCGGGAATGGATATGATGTTCATAAACTGGTTGACGGGGATGGTGTAACCCTTTGTGGTGTCTTCATTCCTCATGACATGACACTGTCCGGTCATTCCGATGCCGATGTCGCTTTTCACGCTCTGACAGATGCCCTTCTGGCCACCTGCGGCGAAGGAGATATCGGCGATCACTTCCCGCCAACCGACCCGCAATGGCGCGGTGCGGCATCGAAAATCTTCCTCGAACATGCAGCGAAAATCGTCCGGGGCAAGGGCGGCACCATCCTGAACGCCGATGTCTCGCTGATTGCCGAAGCCCCCAAGGTCGGCCCGCATCGCCTCGCCATGCGCCAGAACATTGCGCAATGTCTCGGCATCTCGCTTGACCGCGCCTCGGTCAAGGCGACCACCAACGAGACCATCGGCTTTGTCGGCCGGCGCGAAGGCATTGCCGCCATCGCGACAGCGTCGGTGCATTATGGAGAGCCAAAATGAGTATTCTCGACCCTGATCTGGAAGAACGCGCCCGCGTGTTGATCGAATATTGCACCCGCACCCGCGCCATGATTGCGACGGCAGAATCATGTACGGGCGGCCTGATTGCCGCAGCACTCACTGAAATCTCGGGCTCGTCCGCCGTTGTCGACCGCGGCTTCGTCACCTATTCAAACGAGGCGAAGATGGAGATGCTCGGCGTGCAGAAAGCCATTCTCGATCAATATGGCGCCGTCTCGCGCGAAACCGCACTGCAGATGGCCGCCGGCGCTTTATGGCGCTCCAATGCCGATATGGCGATTGCGGTCACCGGCATTGCCGGCCCGACCGGCGGCACGGAAGAAAAGCCTGTCGGCCTCGTTCACCTCGCCGCCCGCGACCGCGCCGGACATATCCAGCACATCGAGAGCCGTTATGGCGACATCGGCCGCGCGGCGATCCGCCGGGCAACAGTCAGATCGGCGCTCGGCATGCTTGAGGCGCTCGCTCAGGCATAAATCCTGTCGGCCCGGGCCTCAAATGCTTCAGAGAATTTGCGGAAGGCCCGGTCGAACATCGAGCCCATCAGCCCGCCAAGCAGGCGGTTCTTGAATTCGTAATTGATGTAGAATTTTACATCACATGCATTCTCGCCATTATCCTCGAAAAGCCACTGGTTATCGAGAAAGCGGAACGGCCCGTCGACATATTTCACGTCGATGCGCCTGATCTGCCGGTCCAGCGCCACCTGGGTGGTGAAGGTTTCGCGTATGGCTTTGTAGCCGACCGTCATGTCGGCAATGATAAGTTGCTTGCCGTCGCGCTCACGACGGGAACGCACGATCAGCGCTTCACAAAGCGGCACGAATTCCGGATAGCTTTCGATGTCGGCAACGAGATCGAACATCCGTTCGGCTGAGTGTTTAACGTGGCGGGTGGTTTTATATTCCGGCATGTCTTCCAGCTACTGATCTGTCATTCCAGGCGCAAGGCTTTGGCGCCATCGGGATTTGCAAAATTGCGACACCTGACCGCATCACAGATATAGCGCGAAATTTCAAGATCAACACGCATCCTTCCTGCACGCCAAATGCGACGGATAGGATCATTTTACAGCGTTTCAGGCGGCGGCAGATGCGCACAGAGATCTTCAGCCGAAAGCCCCGGCCCTGCCCGGTTCCCGGCCTCGCCGTGCAGAAAGGCACCGGCACAGGCCGCCTCAAAGGCCGGCATCCCTTCAGCCATCAGCCCGCCGATCAACCCGGCCAGCACATCGCCGGACCCCGCCGTTGCCAGGAAAGGCGGCGCATTGGCATTGATCGCCGCACGCCCATCGGGCGAAGCGATGACGGTATCAGCGCCTTTATAAAGAATAACCGCGCCGGAAAGATTTGCCGCCGCCAGCGCCTTTTCCATCTTGCCTGAGGCTGTTTCAGAGGCAATTTCAGGAAACATGCGCCGGAACTCCCCTTCATGTGGTGTCAGCACCGTATTCACCGCCTCGGCCTTCAGGCGTTTAAACAGATGATCGCGCTCTGCGGCGAAAGCTGAAATGCCGTCCGCATCCAGTACCAGTGGCTTGCCGGCCAGAAGACGGACGAAGGCCCGCGCCCTGGCTGCATCACCAAAACCTGGACCAAGAACGAATGCCGAAAGTCTCCCGTCTTTCAGCCACTCTGCCAGCTCTTCCGCTTCATCGATACTTCGCAGCATGATCGCCGTCTCATGTGCGGCAACGACATCCGCGGCCGCGCTCGGCACGGCTAGGGTTACCAGGCCAGCGCCTGCCTTTAGCCCCGCATGGGCGGCGAGCCGGGCGGCACCCGTTGCATGATGCGGGCCGGAAAAAACCACCAAATGCCCCCTGCTATATTTATGGCTCGTGGCCTCTGGTCGCGGCAAAAGGCTTCGCCACTCCTCCGGCCCATTGAGCACAAAGCGCCCGGCTGCCCGATTGATGATCCGTTGCGGGATGCCGATATCGGCAATTTCGACCACGCCACACAGGGTCCGCCCCGGCAAAAGATAGTGACCGGGTTTCGGCGCCATGAAGCTGACCGTTCGCCGCGCCTGAAATGCTGCGCCGAGAACAAGTCCGCGCCGCCCGCAAAGACCGGACGGCAGGTCGACCGCAAGAACCGGCGTGCTGCTTGCCCCAACCGTTTCAATCAGGGCCGCAACCGCGCCATCCAGCGGCCGCGCCAGGCCCGCACCAAACAGCGCATCGATCACCAGATCTCCCGGTTCCGGGGTAAATTCAACAATGTCGCGACTTTCAACATTACAGCTATTGCGCGCAATCGCCGCATCGCCCTTTAGCCGCGCGGGATCTCCGAAATGAAAGAGCGCTACGGGTACGCCTGCATCGGCCAGCACATTGGCCGCAACATAGCCGTCGCCGCCATTATTGCCGGGACCACAAAAGATCACGGCCCGTGTGAGATCCGGGAAATGCCGCAATGCTGCAGCCGCCACGGCGTGGCCAGCTTTCACCATCAGCCCGAAACTGTCGATGCCCCCCTCCGCGGCAAGCCGATCTGCCATTCCCATTTCCGCCGGCGTGAGAATCTGCATGAAGTCCTCCGCTTTCCCTTTCCAGGCCCCGCCCGAGAAACGGGCAGGCTGCACATTGACTGTGAACAAGCTATAATCAGATGCTTATTATTTAGTCACGAATTCAGACATAAAAAGCCTGCCATATCAAAGCCATGTCAATCAACTGAATGACCACTTGACGCTTACCCGCTATTTGATGATTGTTTAAGCGTCTTGAATCAACGAGGCACCGGGCTTGGGGGATGATACCGCAATTTCTGCGGCGGCTGCGTGGGCTAGTCTCAAACTGGCACACAAACTGCATCTGTCTGTCCGAGCGGGTCCATACCTGCTTCAACGGGAGAAGCGGAGAGAAATTTTCTCATGAAAAAGATCGAAGCGATCATTAAGCCCTTCAAGCTGGACGAAGTGAAGGAAGCCCTTCAGGAAGTCGGTTTGCAAGGCATCACAGTTACCGAAGCCAAGGGCTTCGGGCGCCAGAAAGGACATACCGAGCTCTATCGCGGGGCAGAATATGTCGTCGACTTTCTGCCGAAAGTAAAAGTCGAGGTTGTACTGGTGGACGAAAATGTGGACGCCGTTATCGAGGCCATCCGCAATGCCGCACAGACCGGACGCATCGGCGACGGAAAGATCTTCGTTTCCAACATCGAGGGTGTAGTTCGCATCCGTACCGGTGAAACCGGGATAGACGCCATCTAATCCGAGCCTTCCCTCCCCCTTATTCAAGGCGGGGAAATCATATCGTCATCACATGCAAGGAAAACGTTAATGACGACCGCAGCAGATATTATGAAACAAATCAAGGACAACGACGTCAAGTTCGTCGACCTGCGCTTTACCGATCCCAAGGGCAAGCTGCAGCACGTGACGATGGACGTATCGGCTGTCGACGAAGACATGTTCGCAGATGGCGTTATGTTCGACGGCTCGTCGATCGCCGGCTGGAAGGCCATTAACGAGTCCGACATGGTGCTGATGCCCGACACGGCGACCGCCCACATGGACCCCTTCTTCGCGCAGTCCACGCTCGTTGTTTTCTGCGACGTTCTCGAGCCGCTCTCCGGCGAAGCCTATAACCGCGACCCGCGCGGCACGGCCAAGAAGGCTGAAGCCTATCTGAAGTCGACCGGCATCGGCGACACCGCATTCTTCGGCCCCGAGCCGGAATTCTTCGTCTTCGACGACGTCAAGTTTGCCTCCGACCCCTACAATACGGGCTTCAAGGTCGACAGCACCGAACTGCCCAGCAACAACGATGCTGACTATGAGACCGGCAACCTCGGCCATCGTCCGCGCACCAAGGGCGGTTACTTCCCGGTCCCGCCGGTCGACAGCGTTCAGGACATGCGCTCGGAAATGCTCACGGTTCTGGCTGAAATGGGCATCGTCGTTGAAAAGCATCACCACGAAGTTGCTGCTGCCCAGCACGAACTCTGCATGGTCTTCGACACGCTGACCCGCATGGCCGACAAGACCCAGATCTACAAGTACGGCGTCCATCAGGTTGCCAATGCCTATGGCAAGACCGCAACCTTCATGCCGAAGCCGGTTTATGGCGACAATGGCTCGGGTATGCACGTTCATCAGTCGATCTGGAAAGATGGCAAGCCGACCTTTGCTGGTGATGAATATGCCGGCCTGTCGGAAACCTGCCTGTATTACATCGGCGGCGTTATCAAGCATGCCAAGGCAATCAACGCCTTCACCAACCCGCTGACCAACTCCTACAAGCGTCTGGTACCCGGCTTTGAAGCTCCGGTTCTGCTGGCCTATTCCGCCCGCAACCGTTCTGCTTCCTGCCGCATTCCGTTCGGCTCCTCGCCGAAGGCAAAGCGCGTTGAGGTTCGCTTCCCCGATCCGGGCGCAAACCCCTACCTCGCTTTCGCAGCCCTGATGATGGCTGGCCTCGACGGCATCAAGAACAAGCTCCATCCTGGCGATGCCATGGACAAGGACCTGTACGATCTGCCGAAGGAAGAGCTCAAGGCAATCCCGACCGTTTCGGGTTCGCTGCGTGAAGCTCTTGAGTGCCTCGACAAGGATCGCGAATTCCTCACCGCCGGTGGCGTATTCGACGATGACCAGATCGACGCCTATATCGACCTGAAGATGGAAGAAGTTCAGCGCTTCGAAATGACCCCGCATCCGGTCGAATACGACATGTACTATTCGGTCTGATCTTTCGGTCAGTTCAAATATTCCGAAACCGGTCGCCAAAAGCGGCCGGTTTTTTCGTTTTGGCGCGTCCGTTTGACGGGGGTGTCTCCTGACACCGCTATCACCTCTTGTTTTCAGGCTTTTCATCGCCATATCAATTGATGAAAGGAAAAACCCCATGGAAATACGGAACGCGAAATTCTGCATTGGTGAAGTCGTATCGCACCGCTCACTACCGTTGCGCGGCGTTGTTCTGGATGTCGATCCGGTCTTTTCCCGCACCGAGGAATGGTACCGCTCGCTGCCTTTGGAACTCCGGCCAGACAAGAATCAGCCCTTCTACACGCTGGTCGCAGAAAATGAGGAAGGCAGCTACCTCGCCTATATCGCCGAAAGCAATATCGATCGCGATACCAGCGGCGAACCTTTAAGCAATCCCAAGCTCGAAGAGATATTTCAGCTGAATGATACAGGCCACTTCATGCCTCGCCATGCAGTCGCACACTGAGCAGCCCCAGGGCTGGCCCATGTCGGCTTCAGAGAGCTGACAACGTCGTTCAGATTGCCTGTGTGCGGTGAAGTGCATTCCTCTCCGCCGTCATCCCCGCGCTTGTCGCGGGGATCCAGCCCCCTCCCAAAAAGACATTGAACAAAAGAAGCTTTGACCGCGCGGACACGCATCGGCCGGATCCAGTTCGAGGCTGCCCGGCTGCCACAGCGTTCGCCGATACCGAACCGCTGCCTGATGCTCTAGGTTTTTGCATAATCCAGCAAGATCTGTGCAGCTTTCCGGCCAGGCGCCACATCGCTCGACATTGTGTGCCAGACGGTATCGAAACCATCCAACATCAGCTTGCGCTGTAGCGTATCCGCGCTCAGCAACTCCATCCAGCGCGCCAGTGCGCCCGCGCGCATCGTGTCATTGAAATATTCCGGTACCAGTGGGCGGTCCGCAATGATGTTTGGGAGAGAAGCGGACCAGATAACGATTTTCTTGAGCAAAAACCGGCCGATGACGTCCGCCTTATAGGCAGAGACGACAGGAACCCCGGCCAGCGCAAGCTCCAGCACTACAGTACCGGAGGCTGCCACCGCCGCATCGGCTTCAGCAAAAGCCTGCCATTTGGCTGCTTCGCCGACGACAATCTCTGGCTTTTCCGGCCAGCTTTCGACGGCCGCCCGTACCTGTGCTTCCCGATGGCCGACTGTCGGCGTGACAAAGCGAAAGTCGCCGCCACGCTCCGACAAGATCGACGCCACCTCGGCGAAGACCGGCGACAGGCTGCGGATTTCGCCGCCACGCGAACCTGGCAGAAGCAGGATGGTCTTGCGACCATCGGCCCTTCCACCGCGCAGCGCATTTCGCGCCGCGACCACATTGGGATTAGCCGTCAGCCGATGACCGACAAAGGTCGTTGGTGGACCGCCAAGACGGGCCATCGCCTCGGGCTCAAAGGGCAAGACGGCAAGGACATGATCGACATAATCCGTCATCTCCCGCGCACGATACGCCTTCCACGCCCAGACACTGGGGCAGACATACTGAACGATCGGCAGATCAGGCAGCGCCTTGCGCACACGCCTGGCAACGCGATGGGTGAAGTCAGGACTGTCGACGATAAACAGCAGGTCCGGCTTTGCCTCGATCACGGCTTTGGCCGTCTCCAAGATCCGCCGCAACAGCCGTGGCAAATTGGCGATCACCTGGGTAAAGCCCATGATCGACAGTTCAGAATAATCGTAGAGTGATTCTAGCCCCTCAGCAGCCAGCGCGTCACCGCCCACGCCCATCAGCGTCAAAGGTCGTGCGCTCAGCCTTTTCATCTCGGCAATTGCATCGGCCGCCAGAAGGTCCCCCGATGCCTCTCCGGCGATGACAGCTATTTTCAACGGCGCGGACATGGCTGGTCACCTCATGGACGAATTTGATTCCGTTTCAGTCAGATTTCGGCACTAGACCATAAATGAAAAGCCCCGATCGATCTGCCGCGTCAATCGTCTCGGCGCGATCAAGAATAAAGGCCTTGCCCGCTTCCACGGCCACCCCGGTCAGGCCAGCCTCCTTGAGACGCATGATCGTCTCAACGCCGATTGACGGCAGATCAGCCCGCAAATCCTGATTTGGCTTGCACATTTTCACCAGCACGCCGGGCCGCGTCGCAGAAATCCGCCGCATCGTGCGCATGCGCACGACACGCGCCAACATTTCATCCGTTCCCTCGGGGCCCTCGACGGCCACCACTCGTCCGCCAACGGCAACAGCCCCCTGGCCAATGTCCAGCGCACCGAGCGCATGCGCCGCATCTGCCGCGATATCGATATCCGAAAGCGCCACCGCATCCGGTGCGCAGCTGCCAAGCACACCCTCTGTTACCAGAAGATCGCCGACCAGTTCCTGCGCACCTATAACCTCAAAACCATGCCGCTCAAACAGGCTGATCACCATCCTGAGCACCCGATCATCACCGCCGCCACGAAGATTGGAGATGATCGACGGCAGTGAAAAGATGACGCGAAGCGTTGGCCTGAGCGCGCGCAATTCCGGACGCTGGCGCACGCCGCCGGACAGAACGATTTTGCGGACGCCCTGACGTTTAAGCGCGCTGACTACTGGCGCAAACGCACCAAGATCAGCCTCAATGACGCGAAAATCCCCCCAGGGCAGACTATCCTCTCCTGCCAGCTGCACGATCAAAAGAGAATAGCCACGATCGCGCGTCGCCTCGGCAACCAGATGCGGCAAGCGGCCATTTCCGGCAATGATGGCAACCGTTTCCCCTGCCGGCGCCATCGGCCCCGCCATCAATCGTCGTTTCCCTTGCGCCGCGAGCCCGGTGTCGTCAGACCGCGTTCACCGCGCGCAAGAACAAAATCAATCAACTCAAGCGCCGGCGCACAATCTTCAAAGTCGGCACGAATGGCGCTGGCATTCTCGTTGACCCGGCCATCGGCAAAAATCGCCTTGTAGGCGCGACGCACAGCATGGACATCAGCTCGCGCCATGCCCGACCGCGTCATGCCGACAACATTCAGCCCGCCCATGAAGGCCGGGTTATCAACGATCATTGCATAGGGGACGACATCATTCACCACACCAGCAAGACCGCCGACAAAAGCCTGACGCCCGATACGGACAAATTGATGGATAGCCGCACCACCGCTGAGAATCACACGATCAGCGATTTCGACATGACCGCCAACCATGACATTGTTGGACAGAATAATATGGCTGCCAAGAATGCAATCATGCCCGACATGGGAATTGGCCAGGAACAGATTGTTGTCGCCGACAACAGTCTTGCAGCCGCCATGCGAAGAGCCCGTGTTCATGGTCACGCCCTCGCGCATGATGCAGTTCGCCCCCACATCAAGGGTTGTTTCACTGCCATCATGGCGAACGCTTTGCGGATCCCCGCCGATAACCGCCATTGGAAAGACGCTGGAGTTCGGCCCGATCGTCGTCGCACCCGAAACCACCGCGTGATGCATCAGCGTCACACCATCTCCGAGCCTAA
This sequence comes from Martelella alba, assembly GCF_006516955.1. Lineage (GTDB taxonomy): Bacteria > Pseudomonadota > Alphaproteobacteria > Rhizobiales > Rhizobiaceae > Martelella > Martelella alba. Next base: position 47,742 of record NZ_VHLG01000001.1, on the reverse strand, counting down.
CCTTCGGCCCGACATAGGCAAACGGACCAATCGAGACATTTTCCCCGACCACTGCGCCGTCTTCCACACATGCCCGGGGGTCAATCCGCGCCGAGCTGGCTATCGCACTCATTCTTCTTCCTTATGCACCATCATCGCGCCAATATCGGCTTCGGCAACAAGCTGGCCATCAACCTTGGCTTCGCAATGGAACTTCCAGACGTTCCGGCGCTGTTTCTGCTTTTCGACATGGAAGCGCACCTGATCCCCGGGCACAACCGGCTTGCGAAACCGCGCATTGTCGATGGTCATGAAATAGACGAGATTTCCGGTCTCCCCAGCCCTGCGCGCGCAGATCGCGCCCGCAGTCTGAGCCATTCCTTCGACCAGCAGGACACCCGGCATAATCGGCATTTCAGGAAAGTGCCCGGTAAAATGCGGCTCATTGGCGGTTACATTCTTGATACCAACCGCACTATGATCACCGTCAATTTCGACAATGCGATCAACCAGCAAAAAAGGATAGCGATGCGGAAGAAACTTCATAATCTCAAGAAGTTCCATGGCGCCCAGCGTCTCAGTCGTTGCGTCTGTCAAGCTACTTTTCTCCCCGCTTACTCTCCCGGCGCGCAGAACGCGCCATGGTCTCAGCTATATGCCGCAAGTGTTCCCGGATCGAGATTGCAGGTATGCCGCCAATGCGCCTTCCCGCTTCCACATCTGTAAATACGCCGCTCTTGGCTGCAATCTGAACGCCATTTCCGATACGGATATGCCCGTTAATACCGACCTGACCGCCGATCATGACACCGTCACCAATTTCCGTGCTGCCGGCAATGCCGACCTGGCTGACCACACCGCAATGCCGGCCAATGCGAACATTGTGACCAATCTGCACCAGATTATCGATCTTGGAGCCCTCACCAATCACCGTGTCGTCCATCGCGCCGCGATCAATCGTCGTGTTGGCACCGATCTCGACTCTGTCCTGGATGATGACACGGCCCGTCTGAACGATCTTGAAAAGCCCGGTTGGCGAGCCAGAATAGCCGAACCCATCCTGCCCAATGCGCACGCCGGGATGCAAGATGACGTCATTGCCAATCAAAGCGTAAAAAACCGTCGCATTGGCGCTAACCGTCGTGTTGCGGCCTATCTTCACATCCGCACCGATAACCGCCCCGCTCTGGATCGACGACCCACGCCCGATCTGTGCGCGTGCACCGATCACCGCATACGGACCGACCTCGACACTTTCTTCAAGAACGGCCGTAGGATCAATTGATGCAAAAGGAGAAATGCGCTCATCACTTTCCACAGCCATCTGCGGGCGCAGGGCCGACGGATACAGCAATGCCGCAGCGCGCGCAAAAGCAAATTGCGGATTTTTCGACACCAGTGCCGGGATCGCCGAAGGGATCGCAGCTTGCAATTCCGGCGGACAGAAAATTCCACCGGCGTGACAGCTTGCCAATTCCGCAAGCGCCCCGCGTGATTGTATATAGCACACATCATAAGCGCCAGCGCGATAGATAGGCGCAACCGATTCGACCAGCCGCTCAGCAGCAGACTGGTCGGCAAGTTCAGCCCCGACACGCTCTGCCAGTTCGCCGAGACGAACCGCCTTACGCGTGCCGAAGAATTTAGTGTTTTCCATCAGCCAAAGCTCCAGAACAAAGTATCCAGGTTCTGGATGACGAAATCAGAACGTGTTTGCAATACCGAAACGGAAATTCTCGACGTCGTCGTAGCTTTGTTTCATGAAAGGAACAGCATAGTCGAAGCGAAGATCACCGAAGGGCGAGTTCCAGATCAGGCCAATACCAACCGATGCACGAATCGCAGCCGTCGTACCATTGATATCATACCCCTGTGTATCAACCTTGTTGCCGAACAGCGTACCCGCATCGACATAGGCCGCGCCACGCAGGCTGATATCCTGAGGAATAAGCGGAACCGGGAAGTTAGCCTCAGCCGAAACCGTCGCATAAGTGGTGCCGCCCAGAGCGTCACCCTGTGTCGTCCGCGGACCGATACCATTGGACTTGAAACCGCGAATTTCATTCCCACCAATGACAAATTGGTCAAACACATTCAGGTTTCCATCGGTCGGCACCACATAGCCACCCCGCACCGTCAGAGAGCCGATGATATCGGCCTCATCAGACAGCATCTGATAAACACGTGCCTTGCCCGAAATCTTGTAGTAGTGCGAATCACCGCCAAGGCCGGCGAATTCGTTGGTCAGGGCAGCCAGCGTGCCTTCACGCGGCAGCTGTGGATTGTCGATATCCGAATAATTGAAGCTCTGCGAAATCGACGAAACCGTCCACGGTCCATTCGTGATCAGATTCTGATAAATCGGTGAAAGATTGCTGTCGTTCTCCCAGTCGCCTGAACCGGTATAGTCGAAGTGCTGGAGATTATACTGGAAGGTCGAAGACAGATTGTTCGTCAGCGGCGCTGTAAAGCGAATATCACCAGCCGTCTCGGCGTAATCATAATAGTCGTTGGAAGACGACACGGCGCGATACAGATCGAAACCCGCCGCGATATGATAGCCAAGGAAATATGGCTCGGTGAAATTGAAATTGTAAATCTGCGAATTATCGGCACCTGCACCGACCGATGCGCGAATAAACTGACCCCGGCCTAGGAAGTTCTTTTCCTGAACCGAGAGTTCGAGGACCAGCGAATCGCCCTCGGCATCATAGCCCGCGCCGATCGCGAACGAACCGGTCGGCTCATCCGTGACGTTTACCGTAACGATGACACGGTCAGGCGACGAGCCCTGACGGGTCGTCACATCGACATTGCTGAAATAGCCCAGAGCCTCAAGGCGACGCTTGGCGCGATTGATCATCTCGATATTGTAGGCATCGCCTTCGGCAAGGTCGAACTCGCGGCGAATGACATAATCTCGCGTACGCGTATTGCCGACAATGTCGATGCGCTCGATATAGGCATGCGGGCCGGGATCGATCGAATATTTCAGCGAAACCGTATTATCCGTGAAATTACGCGTCCCCCGCGGCGTGATCTGCGCGAAGGGATACCCCTGAGAAGACACCGAGGCCGTGACCGATTCAGCAGACTGCTGAATATAATCGGCATCATAAACCTTGCCGTCTTTGGTTTTGATCTGCTTTTTCAGTTTGTCGACGTCGACACCGGTAACCGTATTGTCGATAGCCACATCGCCAAACGTGTATTTGTCACCCTCGCTGAGATTAAAGGTGATCGTGTAGCTATTGCTATCCTCATCGTAATCCACATCCGTCGACTTAACGAGGAAATCGGGATAGCCGTGATTATTATAGAAGGTCTTCAGCAGATCTTCATCGTGACGAACTTTGTCAGGATTGTAGATGTCAGCGCGCGTCAGGAAGGACAGAGGAGTCGACTTCCGCGTCGCGATCACACCGGCAAGGCGGGCGTCTGCAAAAGCAGAATTGCCATTGAAGATGATTTTCTTGGTCTTGGTACGTCCGCCCTCATTGATCACGAAGGCAACATTGACGCGGTTATCCTGAACCGTTGCAGTATCAATCGTCACCTCAACGTCAGACCGGCCGATCTGCGCATAGGCGTCCTTGATGTGCTGCGCGTCAAGCTCTGCCTGGGCCTTATTATAGGGGCCCATCGACTTCAGCGAGACAACACCTTTCAGCTTCTCGTCATTGACCTTCTTGTTGCCGTTGAAGACAACCTGATTGATCATCTGATTCTCGGAAACATTCACCACGAGCGTCGAACCGGAAACCGACATGCTCACATCCGAAAAATATCCCGAGCTGTAGAGATTGCGAATCGACTGATTGATATCGGCATCAGTGAAGCTCTTTCCGGGAACGATGGTGAGCTTCGACTTGACAGCATCAGTACCGGCGTTACCGGTCCCGTTGACAACGATCTTGCTGACCACGGCAGCCAGTGCGTCTCCCGGCAAGGCTACGGCAGAGACAACTCCACCGGTAACAGCCAACGCTATGGAAAGTGCCGCACCAGAAACTGTGTTCAAGAACTTTGAACCGGCCATGCTAAAATCTACCTTTGTACTCGCTCAGAATCTCTGCCCAGACTTTCATCAGCATTTTTGCAATGAACCTGCCCCGGATCGCAAGATGCCTTGTGCCAGAAATACCTAATACACCGCAAGAGTGGCCAAATCGCCACTATCTCTTTGATTTATCGTAAATGAACCGTAACCAGAACCCGCAAGTGGCTGTTTACGCATCATTAACCCGTTCGTAACATGTCCCCTGACAAACGCAAGCGCAGATTTGCACAGCTTTGTCTCCGGAGCAAGCGCTTCAACGTCGCAATCAGATGCAGGACACGCATTGAAACACAGGAGCCTCAAGCGTTAATCGCAAAAACAAATCATGGCAACCATGAATTGAATATAATTATCCCGTCATCCTGCCGATTGTGTCGTTCCAGGTGGCAAAAATCATCAGTGAAACGACCAGCGCAAGCCCAATCCTGAAGGCGATGGCCTGCGAACGTTCCGAGAGCGGCCGGCCGCGTACGGCTTCAATCGCATAAAACAGCAGATGGCCGCCGTCCAGCATGGGTACCGGCAAAAGGTTGAATAAACCGACGGATACAGAGAGCACAGCCGCAAAATTCAGGAATGTTGCAAAGCCGAGCGATGCCATCTGCCCCGCCATCTCGGCCACCCGCACAGGCCCGCCGATCTGATCGGCCGCCATCCTGCCGGCAAATACGCTGACCAGGTAATCATAGGTACCGGAAACAATGTGCCAGCATTGTATCACACCCTGCCAGACAGCCCCCACCGGGCCATAGGTCTGGACCCGGAAGTTGCCTGCCTGGCTATTGGTGACCACACCGATTCGGCCGAGCTCGACGCTGTTGCCGAACTGATCCTTGATATCGACGCGCTCAGGTACGAGCTTGATATCAACCAGCTTGCCATCCCGATCAACCGTCACAGTAATGGGGGTTTCGGGCCGGACGCTGACATAACGGCTGACATCATCAAACGTCGACACCGGATGCCCGTCGAGCGCCTTCATCACATCGCCAGCAACAATGCCTGCCGTCGCGGCCGGGCTGTCGGGCTGCACTTCCGCAACCACGGGGTCAGCAACCTGCCGGCCATAGACCGAGAATAATATGGCAAAAATCGCGATCGCCAGCAGGAAGTTGGCAACCGGTCCCGCCGCGGCCGTCACTGCACGTTTCCACAATCTGGCGCCATTGAAGGTCTTTTCCCGCTCTTCCGGCGAAAGCGCGGCAAGCGACTGAAAATCAGGCTGGCTGGCAGCGTCTTCATCACCATAGAAGCGCACATAGCCGCCAAGCGGAATTGCCGACACCTTCCAGCGCGTTCCATGCTTGTCAGTCCGGCCGAAAATCTCGGGGCCGAACCCGATCGAAAAGGCAAGAATGCGAATTCCAGACCAGCGCGCGACGAGATAGTGCCCCAGTTCGTGAAAAAAGACCAGGAACGAGACGGCCACGATAAATGCGACAATACGCCCGATAACACTGGTAAAAATCAGATCCATCAATCAGTTCCCACAGGTTGCTGGAGCCCGGCATCAGCACCGAACAGCATATGTCCCGCCGACTGCAATGATGTCCCGCCATGAAGCCCGGCCAGAACCGCTGCCACAGCAAAAAGCACGAAAGCGGCAACAGCGAGACCATCCACGCGGTCCATAACGCCGCCGTGACCGGGAATAAGGTGGCTCGAATCCTTGACGCCGAAATGACGCTTCATGGCCGATTCACCAAGATCACCGATCTGGCTGACGACCGAAAGAAGAAGACTGAGCCCGATGAATGCAGGTCCGATAGCCCCAGGCGAGATCAGCACGACAGCAAGTCCTGCCACGACACCGCCCAATGTCCCGCCAATCGCGCCAGACCAGGTTTTGCCCGGTGAAATTGCAGGCGCCAGCTTTGGCCCGCCAATCGCACGGCCGACGAAATAAGCCGCGATATCCGTCGTCCATACCACGGCAAACAGAAACAGCAGCGCAAACAGGCCACCCTGCCCTTCGCCACGCAATGAGGCCAATGCAATGGCGATGAGACCGGAATAGATCAGTCCGCCCGCAGCCCAACGGTGTTGCGTGCGGCCGACGACACCTGTCGCCAAAACGACGCCAGCGACACACAGCGCCAGCAATGCGGGAACGTAGACATTCGATAAAACGAGCGCACTGACCATCAGCAAGCCTGCCCAGCCGATCAGAAATTCGGGGCGGAGCCGCCCATTGCTGCCGCCAGCCATGGTTGACCACTCATAATAGGCAAGCAAGCCGATCAGGACCGAAAGCAGCCTGAAGGACAGCCCACCAAGCCACGCGGCAGCCAGCACGACCACGGCCATAACGATCCCGGAAAGGATCCGAAGTTTCAGTTCACGCTGCATCAGATACCCGTCAATGCCGCCTGCTCGACAACACTACCAAAACGCCGGTCACGCCGGGCATAGGTTTCCAGCGCTGACAAGAAGGTCTCTCTCGAAAAATCCGGCCAGAGGCACGGCAGAAACAGGAATTCGGAATAAGCCGCCTGCCAGAGCATGAAATTGGAAAGACGCTGCTCACCGCTGGTACGGATGATCAGATCGGGATCAGGGATACCGAACGTATCAAGCCTGGCCGCAATCGCGTCCTCGCCGACGTCCTCCGCCTTCAGGCGCCCTGCAGCCACGTCTTCGGCAATCGCCTTAACAGCGCGGGCAATCTCTGCGCGCCCGCCGTAATTGACAGCAACGATCACCGTCAGCCCGGTATTATTCCGTGTCATCTCCTCAGCGTCGTCCAGCGCTGACACGACCACGTCCGAAAGGCCGGACTTATCGCCGATCATGCGAAAACGGATGTTCTGACGGTGATAATTGGCAAGCTCACGCCGAATAAAAACCGTGATCAGCCCCATGAGGCTATCAACCTCATCTTTCGGCCGTTTCCAGTTTTCCGATGAAAACGCAAACAGGGACAAGTAGCCAACGCCTGCATCCCGAGCGGATTCGACAGCCACCTTCACCGCATCGACGCCTTTCCGGTGCCCTATGATGCGCTTGAAACCACGCCCATTGGCCCACCGTCCGTTGCCATCCATGATGATGGCTACGTGTTCAGGCACCGTATCATTGGGATACTTTGTCATTCGAACACTCGACACTACAGACCAAAGGAGGGCTAAACCTGCATGATTTCCTTTTCTTTGTCAGCAAGCAATTCATCCACCCGCGAAATAGCCGCATCGGTGAGCTGCTGAACCCTGTCAGAGAGCGCGCGGCTCTCATCCTGACCGAGATCACCGTTTTTTTCAGCTTTTTTGAGGTCATCCATGCCATCACGCCGAACATGCCGCACGGAAACACGTGCCTTTTCAGCATATTCGTGGGCAACTTTGACCAGAGACCGGCGACGCTCTTCGTTAAGCTCGGGCAGCGGAATGCGCAATGTCTGGCCGTCCATGATCGGGTTCAGGCCGAGATGCGATTCGCGAATCGCGCGATCTGCGGCGTTCACCATCGACTTGTCCCAGATATTGACCGAGAGCATGCGCGGCTCCGGCACGGTGATGTTGCCGACCTGGTTCAGCGGCACGCGCGATCCATAGGCCTCGACCATGACAGGATCGAGAATATTCGCCGAAGCGCGACCGGTGCGAAGCGAATTGATATCGCTGATGAAAGAACTGACAGCGCCATCCATCCGACGGCTCAGTTCACTGAGATCGTTTGCGTCACTCATATATTTTCTCCCGTTCCAGCACGCGGGGCTTTCCTCTCAAGGTGCCCGGCACGTACCTCCGTTCCATTTCAGACGTCGGCGACGATCGTCTTCAAGCCGTTGCCCGTCATGATCTGTCCAAAACCGCCCTTTTCGTGAATCGAGAAGACGACGATCGGTATATTGTTTTCACGCGCAATCGCAACCGCAGCAACATCCATGACCTGCAGTCCGCGTTCGAGAACCTCGGCATGGCTGATCGCGTCGAAGCGCACTGCATCGGGATCCTTCTTCGGATCGGCTGAATAGATACCATCAACCTGCGTTCCCTTGAAGATCGCCTCGGCGCCCATCTCTGCAGCCCTGAGAGCGGCGGCCGAGTCGGTCGTAAAGAAGGGATTGCCGGTACCGCCGGCAAAAATCACCACCCGCCCCGAGGCAAGATGCGCAAGCCCCGCACGCTGCGAAAAGGATTCGCAGATCTCCGGCATGGCAATCGCCGAAAGGACAACCGTATCAATACCGATTTTGCGCAGCGAAGTGGCCAGCGCCAGTGCGTTGATGACAGTCGCAAGCATGCCCATATGATCGCCGGTTACCCGGTCGCCACCCTTCAATGCTACGGCAACGCCGCGGAAAATATTCCCACCACCGACCACCAGACCGATCTCGACGCCCATCGCCCGCACTTCGGCAATATCGGCAGCAATCCTGTCCGCAATCGCAACATCGATGCCGAACCCCTGATTGCCCATCAAAGCTTCGCCGGAAACTTTCAGAAGAACACGACTAAAAATAGGTTTGGCCAAAAATCCACTCCCGAACAGCAATAAAACCCGGATACACGAAGGGCACCGCATTGTCACGCGGTGCCCTTCGGTTTTGCAGATCCAAAGCGCGATCAGCCCTTGGCTGTCGCCGCAACCTCTGCTGCGAAGTCGCTTTCTTCCTTCTCGACGCCCTCGCCAAGAGCAAGGCGGGCAATCGCGGCAACCTTGATCGGTGCACCGACTTCCTTCTCCGCTTCCTTGACCGCTGCTGCAACCGTCAGGTCGGGATTGATGACGAAAGCCTGCGACAGAAGTGCGACTTCCTGGAAGAACTTGCGCATGCGGCCTTCTACCATCTTTTCAGCGATCTCGGCCGGCTTGCCCGATTCCTTGGCCTGTTCCAGGAACACGGCACGCTCGCGGCCTGCGATTTCGGCGTCAACGTCATCCGGCGTAACCGCCAGCGGGTTGGTGGCTGCAACATGCATGGCAATCTGACGGCCGATAGCAAGCAGGGCATCCTTGTCGCCGGTCGATTCGAGCGCAACGAGAACACCGAGTTTGCCAAGACCTTCCGAAACGGAGTTATGAACATAGGTCGCAACAACACCATCACCGACAGAAAGCTTGATAGCGCGACGCAGATGCATGTTCTCACCGATGGTGGCAACAGCGTCCTTGATGCTCTCATCGACGGACTTGCCGGTCTTGGCATAGGTCGCAGCGGCAATACCTTCAGCGGAACCATCCGTTTCGAGGGCAACATTAGCGATACCGGAAACCAGTTCCTGGAAAGCGTCATTGCGGGCAACGAAGTCTGTCTCGGAGTTAACCTCGACAACAATGGCGTCCTTGCCGTTGCTGGCGATACCGACAAGACCCTCGGCAGCGGTACGGCCGGACTTCTTGTCGGCCTTGGCGATGCCCTTGGCGCGAAGCCAGTCGATCGCGACTTCCATATCGCCGTCGGTTTCGGCCAGAGCCTTTTTGCAATCCATCATGCCTGCGCCGGTCTTTTCGCGCAGCTCTTTCACCATAGCAGCCGTAATCGTGCTCATATCTTGCCTCTTGTCCATTCGCTTAAAGCGCAGCACCGTCAGGCCAGCGCCGCATTTGGGCAACGAAATGTACCCTTAACTGTGACAGGGTGATGAAACACCACCGTCACCACCTGCAACCTGCGCCATGCGCGCGCTCAGGCAGTCGAAAACCGATGAAAGTCCGCTTGCGGCCTTTGCATCACCATGGCTCTTCGCGCATCGGCTCCGAGCCACCACATCTCCACAATCGGGAGGAAAGGCGACCGCACAAAAGCACGGTCGCATCATCATTTCAGCCTTACTCGGCCTTGCCTTCGGCTTCGTCGCCGGCAGCGTCATCGAGAGCCGGCTCAACCGGCGTTTCAATGGCAGCGCCGAGATCGATGCCTGCTGCACCCTGCTGGCGGGCGATACCGTCAATGGCAGCGCGCGAGATCAGGTCGCAATAAAGCGAGATGGCGCGCGAGGCGTCATCATTGCCGGGGATCGGGTAATCGACTTCGTCCGGGTCGCAGTTCGAGTCAACAACGGCCACGACCGGAATGCCAAGACGCTTGGCTTCTTCGATCGCGATCTTTTCCTTGTTGGTGTCGATGATGAAGATCAGGTCGGGAACGCCGCCCATATCGCGGATACCACCAAGAGCACGGTCGAGCTTTTCACGCTCGCGCTCCAGGTTGAGGCGTTCCTTCTTGGTGAAGCCCTGGGCTTCGTTGGACAGGATCTCGTCGAGCTTGCGCAGGCGCTGGATCGAGTTCGAAATCGTGCGCCAGTTGGTCAGCATGCCGCCGAGCCAGCGGGAGTTGACGTAATACTGGGCCGAACGCTGGGCGCTGTCGGCGATGATTTCGGAAGCCTGGCGCTTGGTGCCAACCATCAGAACGCGGCCATTGCGGGCAACAGTGTCGGATACGACCTGCAGCGCACGGCTCAGCATCGGAACGGTCTGGGCCAGGTCCATGATGTGAATGTTGTTGCGTTCGCCAAAGATGAACGGCTTCATCTTCGGGTTCCAGCGGTGGGTCTGGTGACCAAAATGCACACCTGCCTCAAGCAGCTGGCGCATGGTAAAATCAGGCAATGCCATGCCTTTTCTCCTTTTCCGGTTTAACCTCCGCAAGCCCATGAATGAACGCCCTTAAGAACGGTCATCACCGGCGGAACCAGCCGGATTTCTCCCGGAAGATCCCAAAGCCTGCGTGTGGAATGGCTGGCCGATACCTGTTTTCATCGTGAAATGCAAGGCGAAAGCGTGCATTTTCGCAACGTTACCTGCGAAAATGCATTTCAAGGGCTGTTTCTCTCAGCCGTCTTTCTTTGCCGTGCAGGCAACCGGCTGCAAAAGATCAAGCGCCGTCATCTCGGCCGAGATGCGGAAATCGCCGAAATCCATCAGCAGATCGTGGCTGATGCCATCTTCGCCAAGCAGCATCGACATCGTGTAGCTTGGCATCTCATCACTTGTCGCAGCGCCGGTCGGATAATAGGCGGTGGTCACCGGCCAGGCGCGTTCACGCGGCGCGCTCACGGTTTTCAGGTCAGCGGCTTTCGGCACGTCCACGGCATGGCCGATCATCGTCACCGCCAGCATGATCTCATTGCCCGACCCATCGAACGTGCGGGCCTGATAGACCGATTTTCCGTTTGCAGCCGCCCTGATGATGCCTTCCATATATTCGGTCGGAAACTCCGCTTCCGGCAGCGTCGCGCCGTCGCCGTCCTGCACCGTCACATCAATCGCCTTGTCGCTCTGGCGAACGGCCTCACCCTTGCGCTCCGACTGCAGATCGGCGTTGGAGAACACTTTGGACGAAAATGAAAACGTGCCCGCGCCCAGATCTTCAAAGCTGGACGAGCTCTGGTCGGAATTGACCGTCTCGAATTCCTTCAGAATATCGGTCACCATGCGCATATTGGTGATGTAGCCGGAACAGAGACCGCCAGTAAATTCATAGACGAATCGCCCGTCAATCCCTTCGATGCCCGACTGTTTGGAAGCCCATTCCAGCGAAAGATCGTAGATTGCGCGGTGAGGTGCGAGCGCTGCAGCCATTCCGGCTGACGGCAGGGCTGTCACACCCAGGCCAACAGAAAGGGTTATGGTTTTAACGGCGGCAACGGCCCGCATTGGCAAACTCCCCTTGGCTTTGAGAAATGATCGTATAGAAAAGCCTAGGCTCTGCCAATTCTCTTTCATTTTTCATACAAGACCATCAGGTGTGACATGACTGCAAGTTCCATTGACGAACGTCTGAAAGCCCTTTCAATCACGCTTCCCTCACCCGCAGCACCTGCTGCGAACTATGTACCTTTTGTCATTTCGGGCAACCAACTCATCATTTCAGGCCAGCTGCCGACCGAAAACGGCGTCATGGTCGCCTCCGGCCGGCTCGGTGATACCGTATCGCTTGAGGACGGCCAGCGGGCCGCGCGGGCCTCAGCCATCAATCTCATGGCCCAGGCCAATGCGGCGCTCGGCGGCGATCTGTCGCGCGTCGTCCGTGTCCTCAAGCTCAACGGCTTCGTTGCATCGACCCCGGATTTCACCGATCAGCACCTCGTCATCAACGCCGCGTCGAACCTGTTCGGTGATGTCTTCGGCGATGCCGGCAAGCATGCGCGTGCCGCCGTTGGCATGGCTTCGCTGCCGCTCAATGCCGCCGTCGAAATCGATGCCGTGCTGGAGATTTCGCTGTGAGCGAATTTCCCTTCCTGACCGCCCAGCCGATTGCGCATCGCGGTTATCACGACATGAACAAGGCGGTGTGGGAGAATTCTCTCCCCGCCTTCAAGCGTGCGATCGATGCCGGTTTCGCCATTGAATGCGATCTGCATCTTTCCGCAGACGGCATTCCCATGGTGTTTCATGACGATGATCTGAAACGCCTCTGCGGTCTTGATCTCGTTCCCGAGAATGAGACGGCGGAACGCCTTGCCACCATCAAGATCGGCACCACGGACGCGACCATTCCAAGTTTCACCGATCTGCTGGCGCTGACAGATGGCCGTGTTCCGCTGGTCGTAGAGCTGAAAACGGCGCCCAGCCATAACCCGCTCTTCGCCACGGCCGTGCTTGATTGCCTGGCTGGCTACAAGGGGCCGGTCGCCCTGATGAGTTTTGACGCCCAGCTCCTGCGTGACCTCAAAAGCGCCGGTGCGCCCAGGCCGCTGGGGCTGACCGCGATGGGTGACACCGAAGAAGCCTTCGACGCGCATCGCAAGGCCGTGTCGATCGGTCTTGATTTTGTCTCCTATTATTATGATCATCTCCCCAATGCGTTCATCTCCGGCCTCAAGGCGGATGGCAAGACCATCATCACCTGGACCGTCCGCGACGAGCGCGCACGAGACATCACTTTTGCCAACGCCGATCAGATGACCTTTGAGGGCTTTGATCCGCGCGTCTGACGTCCCTTCATCACGCAGATCCGGGCCGGTTGCGCCCCGCGCATCACCCGGATCGGCTTCAGTCACGAGACGATTTTGAGCGAAAACCTGCAAATCCGTATCGAAAACGCGTTTGCCAACATAGCACCGGAACAGTGGGCGGCGCTGCCGCATGTCACACGCGGCGGTGCGGCGCCTTACAATCCCTTTCTGTCGCACGCGTTTCTATCGGCCCTTGAAGAATCAGGTTCGGCGACCGCCGATACCGGATGGCTTGGTCATCATCTGCTGCTGGAGACGGAAGGTGGGACGCTGGTTGGCGCGCTTCCCTGCTATCTGAAGAACCACAGCCAGGGCGAATATGTCTTCGACCATGGCTGGGCCGATGCCTTTGAACGCGCGGGCGGACGCTATTACCCGAAATTGCAGGCCTCCCTGCCCTTCACGCCCGCCACCGCGCCCCATCTTCTGATTGCCGATGGCATCAACCGCAGCGCGGGTCAGGCGCTTCTGGCTGATTCTCTGAAGGAGGTCACCCGCAGGCTAGGCGTTTCATCGGCGCATGTCACCTTTGTGCCGGAAGAGGAAATCGGCATTTACGAGGACGCTGAATATCTTCACCGCACCGATCAGCAGTTCCATTTTCACAACGAAGGTTATGCCAGTCACGAAGAATTTCTCGAAACACTTGCCTCGCGCAAACGCAAAACGCTGCGCAAGGAGCGTCGCGCCGCGCTTGAAAACGGCATCACCATTGAATGGCTGACAGGATCAGATCTGACCGAAGATATATGGGATCAGTTCTTCGCCTTCTACATGGATACCGGCAGCCGCAAATGGGGCCGCCCCTATCTCACCCGCGCTTTTTACTCACTGATCGGCGAGCGCATGGCCGACGATATTCTTCTGGTGATGGCAAAGCGGGATGGCCGCTATATCGCCGGCGCGATCAATTTCATCGGCTCCGATGCGCTGTTCGGCCGCCACTGGGGCTGTATCGAGGATCATCCCTTTCTGCATTTCGAGGTCTGCTATCATCAGGCGATCGATTTCGCCATTGCCCGCGGTCTCAAGCGGGTCGAAGCCGGCGCCCAGGGCGAACACAAGTTGGCGCGTGGCTATCTGCCCGTCACCACCCATTCGGCCCACTATATCGCCCATGAGGGGCTGCGCCGTGCCATCGCCGAATATCTTGAACATGAACGCGAAGGCGTGGCGGAGACAAATGCCTATCTTTCCGAACATTCGCCATTCAGAAAAACCGATGCGGACTGACCGCAGATTTGGAGGACACCGTGACGACACAAGCCTATGACGACAGCAATATCTTTGCCCTGATCCTGAAGGGCGATATCCCTTCCGTCCGCGTCTATGAGGATGAGCATGCCATCGCGGTGATGGATGTGATGCCGCAGGCGCCCGGCCATGTCCTGGTGATCCCGCGCGCGCCATCCCGCAACATTCTCGATGCCGATCCGGCAGTGCTGTCAGCCATCATCCCGACCGTCCAGAAAATCGCGGTCGCGGTGAAGAAGGCCTTTGAAGCAGACGGCGTATTCGTCTGCCAGTTCAATGAGCCAGCAGCCGGACAGACGGTGTTTCACCTGCATTTCCATGTCATTCCGCGCCATGAAGGCGTCGAACTGAAGCGCCATCACGACAAGATGGAAGACAGTGCCGTGCTTGCGGCCCATGCCGAGAAAATCCGCGCGTCGCTCTGAGCCTGTCCGTCTATCATGCGGGGCTTTCGTGGCCCCGCCAACCCGCGGCGGTAGACCACCGTTACAACAGGATCGTATCAACGGTTCCGCCCAACGCCGCCTCGGCCATGTCGACCAGGGCACGTTCATGGGTAAAGAGAACCGTCTGCACGCCGCCAAGCCCGGCAAGGGTTCTCAACCCCGCCAGACTGCGCTGATCGTCAAAGGTCTGGAAAATATCGTCGACGATCAGCGGCGACGGCTCGTTGCGCAGGGCATAATCCTCGACAAAGGCCAGCCGCAACGCCAGATAAAGCTGATCGCGCGTACCATCGCTCAGCCCCGCAATCCCGACCTCAGAACCATCGACGCGGATCGCCGTCACGATCGTGTTGTCCTGATCGTCAAAGCTTTGCCCGAGACCGGAAAACGCATCACAGGTCAGCGTCGCAAAATGACGCCCTGCCGCACTTATCACCGGATCGGCGCGGCTTTGGCGATAACGTTCAGAGGCACGCTCCAGCAACTCTGCGGCCATCTTTGTCACCAGCCATTCACGTGCTGCCTCCAGCGCCTCCGTCTCTGCCGACACCCGAATGAATGCCGCCATTTCCGCGCTTTCGCCATCTGTCAGTGCGTCACGGCGCTGGCGCAGCAGTGAGCGCTCCTCGATCAGCCCGTCCCAACGCCGCCTGAGATCGGCGAGATCGGCCTCACCTCCGGCAATCTCGCGCGCCGTGGTATCAGCGTCCTTCTCGGCGATGGCGGCACGGATTGTGACTTCATCCGCATCGCCGGCAATCGCGGTAAAGTGGCGTCGCTCGCCGGAAAGCTTGTCGACAAGGGCGGCCCGGTGTTCCAGCCTGGCGACGAGATCATTTTCGGCAACGCCCTCCTCAAGGGCTGCGATCAGGGTCGAAAATTCCGCCTTCAACACAGCCTCTTGCGCTCGCAGCGTCTCAACCTTGGCCGCCAGGCTGCGTTCCTGCTCATGGCCGGATCTGAGACGTTCCTCGGCTGCGCGGTTCTCAGCAAGCCGTTTGGCAAGCGCAGCTGCGATGGTGAGCGGATGGCCAGCCAGAAGCGCCGGGTCACAGGCTTTTGCAAGCTCATCTGCGCGGCCGTCAAAATGCTGGATCGTTGCAAGGCTTCGGGTCTTGCGCGCTGTCAGGCGTTCGTGATCCTCAATCTGCGCCGGCAGATGTTTCAGCACATCAAGGGCCGCCTCACCGCCTTCTATCACGGTGTCGGCGGGAAGGTGGCAAGCTGCAAGCGCAGCGGCAAAGTCATCGCGCCAAGCGGCTTCCAAGGTGCCCAGCCGCTCGCCTGCCGCCTCGTAGCGGTCAATCTCGCCACGCAGTGCCTTCAGTGCGCTTTCGCGATCACGCTGGCGCTCGAAATCATCTCCCACTTCCTTGATCCGCTCGGCGACAAGCCGCGCAAGGGCGCCAAGCGGCAGGCTGTCACCGCCAGAAAGCAGCATGGTCTCACAAAGCGCTGCCAGCGCCTTGCGCAGCCCCTCCGCCGCGCGCGAAAGCCCGCAAAGCCGGTCGCGATCCGTGCGCAACTGTGCCCGCCATTTCAACAGACGATCAACCGCCTGACGCCAAGCCAGGATTTCGCCCGGCTCGGGTGCCGCGCCAATTCCGGAAAACAGCCCGGCAATGGCCGTGCCGACAGCGTCAAATTCCTCCTTGCAGCGCTGGACGAGCGCGATCGATTTCTCGATCTCGATATCCAATCGGCCAATCTGGCGCAGTTTTTCCTCTCGAATGGCAACGCGCTCAGCCTCATCAAGCAACTGATCGGCCAGCCTGTCGGTTTTAGACAGGTGATCGGCAAAGTCATATCTGAGGTTTTGATCATCAGGCTGCGCGGTGAAATCCCGCCATATCCTGTCGCGCGTTTGGCGCGCCTCGCTCAGCATCGCGCGGCTTGGAACATTATCCGCTCCGGCGATATCGGTGAGCTGCCTTTCGAGCACGGACTTGTCTGCGCGCAGCCTGTTTAAGGCGGATTCGGCTTCACGCAGCGCCTGATCGGCTTCGCGATAGCGACGCTCGGCCTGCACCAGCGCCTCGGTGGCGGGCAGTTCGGCAGGTGACACGGTCATGACCGCGCCAAGCGCCGGGCGCAGCGCAGCGGCCTCGTCAGCCAGATCACGCTCGTCCTTTGCCAGCGTCTGGGCCAGCTGATCAACTTCCAGCGCCTGCCGCAAATCATCGCGCAGGCTGTCAAAGCGCTGCCGCAGCGGCGCCGGATCGATTATCCGCTCGCCGGGCGCATCCGCCTCCAACTGGCTGAGACGCTCGCGCGTCCGCAAAAGGTCCTCACCATTGCGCCTGCTGTTACCGGTAAGCTCCTTGCCTTCGCGCAAGGTCTGCGCCAGCCGTGCCAGTGCCATATCGTCAGCCACGCGACGCGGCAATGTCGATGCATTGGCCTCGCCGATCCGCCGCGCACTTTCGGCAAGCCGCGCCTCTGACTGCAGCAGATGCTGTTCGATCTCGCCAAGATCCTCGACCGCCTGACGATAGACCGCTTCGTCGAGTGCCAGCGCATCAATCTCGCCACCATGGGCAAGCAACGCCTTGTCGACTTGCAGCAATTGCAGCCGTTCGCGACAGGCTTCAACCTCCTGACGGCGTTCCGCCAGCATGCCGGCATTCTCATCAATCTCACCGGCAAGCACCATGATGCGCCGGGCCATGTCGACAGAGACGGGCGCCAGATCATCAAACCCGGCAAGATCGCGCTCAAGCCGGTCAATATCTTCAACAACGGCGCGCAGGCGCTCCATCTGCCGAAGGGCCTGCAACGCCCTGTCAGCCTCTTTCTGCGCATCATCCAGCCGATCGAGGGCCTCGGCATTATCCCGGACCTCACGATTGATCTTCTCCCAGTCCGATGCCTTTAGGCCGATCTCACGTTCGCGTTTTCCCGCCTCGTCATAGGCCTTGCGGATCTGGTTGATCCGGCGGGTCCGCCCGTTGGGCTCGAAAATCTGTCCCGCAGCATCGCTCAGTCCGCGACCGACGCTGCGCAGCCCCTTCAGACCGGAAGCCGCCGAAAACAGCAGGCTGCCAATCTCGCCGCCATCGGCCAGCATGGCATCGCCACCAGCCCTCAGACGCTGCGAATCGAGACCAAAAGCGCGTTCGAAAACATCCCGTGTCAGATTGCCGAGATAGGGCGAAAGCGCATCGTCATTGAGCGGCGTTTCCTTCTCATTCGCCATCAAAAGCGTGTTTTTGCGCCCCTTGCGCCGGCGGAAGCCGAGCGTGTCGCCATTGCGAGCCTCAAGCGCCGCCCCAAGCCGCAAGTCGCGTGCATCATGCAGGAAATCGTAACGCACGTCGCGCTCGGGAAAACCAAACAGAAGATCCGAAAGCGCCGACAGCGTGGACGACTTCCCGGCCTCGTTGGGCCCGTAGACGATATGAAGCGCGGCGTCCGGCCTGAAGGCGATGCTACGCGCCGTAAAGGAGCCATAGCGCAGGAGATCGAGCGAAAGGAACCGCATCAGCTTTCCTCCGCCATATCGAGCCGGGCAAAGAGCAGGCGCTCGGCCTCGGCCAGCAAGCGGGCCAGATCTCCGCCCGGAAACACAGTTTCATCCGACACGGAAGCAGGAAGCCGCGCGCGGATCTCATCTGCCAGCGCCCCGGCTTGTGCTGCAAATTCAGGTGAACCGGCAACAGCCTCGATCAGTGCGCGAAAATCCACCGCCGCCTCGGCATCGGCGATGACCGGACGCGCCACTTCGGGTGTTTCAAGATCGAATTCCAGTTTTTCCAGCCACAGATCACCATGGCTGCGCTGCAGGGCCGCTTCCGCCTCATCATGCCACTGCTGCCGTTCGGCGATCATGCGGCCGGCCTGCTGATATGTGCCGCTCAACACCAGACGCAGAGCGACGGGACGTTCTCCGGCTGTTTCGGCATAGTTCGCCGCACGCGCTTCAATCGCAGCGAAAATGTCGTCCTCGCCCATTTGCGGGGTCACATTGACGGTTGCCCGTTCAAATCGGGCCCGGTCGAGGATCAGCCGCCGATGGCGGAC
This sequence comes from Martelella alba, assembly GCF_006516955.1. Classification (GTDB taxonomy): domain Bacteria; phylum Pseudomonadota; class Alphaproteobacteria; order Rhizobiales; family Rhizobiaceae; genus Martelella; species Martelella alba. The sequence goes on along the minus strand of NZ_VHLG01000001.1, from coordinate 29,080 downwards.
CTCGCCTTCGTCCACCGTCACCAGAACCACGCCTTTTTCGCCAGTCTCGCGTATACTGCGCCCCTGAATATTGCCCGGATAGATCACTGGTGGCATGTCCACCACCTGCTCATAGGCATGGACATGACCGAGCGCCCAGTAATCATAACCGCGCGCCAGAAGGTCATCCACCGTGCAGGGCGCGTAAGGGGCATGCGGCGGACGGCCGGAAAGTGACGTATGCAGCATGCCGATATTGAACCAGCCGGGCATGGCGGGCGGATAGCTGGCAGCGAGATTGTCGTTGACCGAGCGCGTTGCAAACCCCTGCCCGTGGATCGCGACCTTCAGCGTATCGATCCGCATCGTTTCCGGCGCCTTGACGGAAAATTCGCGGACATTTTCGGGCATGGTGATTGTTCGCGTCACGACGCTTTCAGCATCATGATTGCCGCGCAAAATGAAAACCGGAATATCGGCACGATCAAGCCTGGCGATTTCACGATTGAAGAACAGGCCAATGCGATTGTCCTTCCAGGCACCATCATAGATATCGCCAGCGATCAGCAGAAAATCGACCTTTTCGGCAAGCGCTGCGTCGATCAGGCCGGTAAAGGCATCACGCGAGGCCTCGGCAAAGCGCCTGGCCAGCGCTTCGTCCTTCAGGGCCAGTCCCGACAGCGGGCTACCAAGATGCAGATCAGCTGCATGAATGAAACGAAATCGGGCCAAGTTTTGCGTCCCTCGCTTTTCTCCTCGCCTATGGAGGGGTAAAAGATCATCCGAGACAACTTCAAGCCAAAAGCGCAGGTTCCACGCGCTTTTTAGAAGGCGGCCGTCCCGGCCCCGGTCCCACCATGGAGGAGAGGATGCATTATCACAGTTTCGGCCGCATCGGCCGTCCGGTTTCCAATATCGGCTTCGGCGCCTGGCAGATTGGCGGCTCCTGGGGCTCGGTCAGCGAGGAAGATGGCCGAAAGGCGCTGAATGCCGCCCTTGATTCGGGCATCAATTTCGTTGACACCGCCGATGTCTATGGCGACGGCCGTTCGGAAAAGATCATTGCCGATGTGCTGGCGGAACGCGGCGGCGCACGCCCCTTCGTTGCGACCAAGGCCGGGCGCCGGCTCGATCCGCATGTGGCAGAAGGCTATAATTTCGAAAATCTCGAAGCCTTCATCGATCGCAGCCTGAAAAACCTGCGACTTGAATGCCTGGATCTCGTGCAGCTTCACTGCCCGCCGACCGAGGCCTTCTATCAGCCGGAAACCTTCGCTGCGCTCGACCGGATCAAGGCCAAGGGCAAGATCGCCCATTATGGTGTCAGCGTCGAAAAGGTCGAAGAAGCACTGAAGGCGATCGAATTTCCCGGCGTTGAAAGCGTGCAGATCATCTACAATATCTTCCGTCAACGCCCGGCGTCACTGTTTCTGCCGGAGGCGAAGCGGAAGAATATCGCCGTCATCGCCCGCGTGCCGCTTGCAAGCGGGCTGCTGTCCGGCAAGATCACCCGCGACACAGCCTTTGCCGCCGATGATCACCGCAATTTCAACCGCGCCGGTGACGCCTTCGATGTTGGAGAGACCTTTGCCGGCGTTCCCTTCGATATCGCGCTCGAAGCCGTCGAGGAAGTCCGCAAACATGTACCGGCCGGCGAAAGCATGGCGGCCTTTGCACTGCGCTGGATCGTCATGAATGAGGCCGTCACGGTCGCCATCCCTGGCGCGCGCAATGCAGAACAGGCCAAGGCGAACGCGGCCGCCTCCGACCTGCCGGTGATCGGTGCGGAAGTGATGGAAGCCATGGCGGAGATCTATCGCAACCGCATCGCCCCCCATGTGCATCAGCGCTGGTAGGCGTCATTCGGATTGAAACGCAAAAGGCCGGGTGATCGCCCGGCCTCAGGCTGCTGACAAAGTCGTTCAGATTGCCAGTTCGGGGTGGAATGGCCGCCCCTCCGTCGTCATCCCCGTGCTTGTCACGGGGATCCAGATTCTTGAGGATCTGAATAAGCAGAGTCTTTCGACGCGCAGACGCGCGTCTGCTGGATGCCTGTGGACCAAGCACAGGCATGACGTTAGGGAAGGAGCTAGGGTTTGTCAGTAATCTGAGGCCGGGTGATCGCCCGGCCTTTCTGTATCCTGCTCTCGGCCTTCCCACTCAGGCAGCGGCCTCACGCCGCCGCTCGATCATCATGATCGACAGTGACGCGCCGAGGATCAGCACAGCGCCGAACCAGAACAGAAGATTGGGCGCAAAACCGAATACCAGCCAGCCGCCAAGCACATTGAGTGGCAGTTTGAGATCGTCAAAGGGCTGGACATAAGCGGCATCGGCACTGGCATAGGCCAGGGTGAGGAAGTACTGCGCCATGAAGGTGACGACACCGAGCGCGACGACAATCCAGATCATACTGCCGGTCGGCATGGCAAATCCACCGCCAAGCGCAACGGCGAGATTGATCGGCGTCAGCAGCATCAACAGCCAGACCGTGATCGATTCGGGCCGTTCATCCGCCGTCAGGTTCTTGGTAATCAGCGACGCCCCACCCCACAGGAGCGCCGACAGGATCGGCAGCAGCGCCGCCCAGGAGAAGGCGCCTGACCATGGCTCCAGGATCAGCGTCGCACCGACAAAGCCGACAGCCGTTGCCACCCAGCGCGAGGGACCAACCTTTTCACCGAGAAAAATGCGCGCGCCGAGGATGATGAAGAAAGGCGAGGTCATGACCAGCGCTATGGCCTGGCTGATCGGCACGGTGGCGAGGCCGAAGGTCCATGCCTGTACGCCGAGCGCCGACAGCACCACCCGCAGGATATGCCGGCCGGGATGACTGGTGCGCATAACGCCAAGGCCGATACGAAACAGGTAGGGCAGTGAAAACAGGAAGGCGATGCCATACTGCCAGAAGGCGACCGACGAGGAGGGAAAACCCATGCTCATGGTCAGGTCCTGCACCAGAATATTGCCAGCGGCATAGGTGACACCTGCCAGCACCATCCAAAAGGCGCCCACAAGCGCCGGAGAGCGATATAAAACCGAGTTCATGTCCCCGCGATCCTTTTTTCAAACAACGGAACCGGGACAAACGTCAGGAACGCCCAGGCCTCCTTTCAGAAAAGGAGCGGCCAGGCCGTTACCTGCTGTTCTCTCACATCCGGACTTTAACCGTCGGCTCCGGAATGACACCGGATCTGCTGACCCCGGCAGAACTGCCGGGCGCTCGCGGGCTTTGTGTAATTAAACACTTACCGCCGGTGGGGAGTTTCACCCCGCCCCGAGAACATGGCCAGTCTTGCCAGCCACCACTGACACATAGGCGAATTGGGCGCGGGCGGCAAGATGGCTATGGGTGACGCAGCGTTCACGCGCGCGGCAACAAAAAAGCCCGGGGCGCAAAGCCCCGGGCCTGTTCACGGCAATTTCGCCGAAAACGCCTTAGCTGTTGCAAGCGTCCTTCAGACCCTTGCCAGCCGCAAACTTCGGAACATTGCGTGCCGGAATGTCGACTTCAGCGCCAGTCGAGGGGTTACGACCCTTGCGAGCTGCGCTGTGGGAGACAGTGAACGCGCCGAAACCAGCGAGACGGACTTCTCCGCCATTCTTCAATTCGCCCTGAACAGCGTCGAAAACCGCATCAACTGCAGAAGCTGCATCGGTCTTGGAGAGGCCGGTCTTTTCGGCAACAGAGGTTACGAGTTCACTCTTGTTCATGTTTCCACCCTTTCTAAATGGTTCGAAACGACTCAATGTTCTTGGGGTGCAGACTATTCATGCCGCTGCCCGCTGCAAATCAAAAGCCTTGGCTTTAGGCGAAATGCAAGAGTCTTCACCCGATTTCTATGGAAAAGGCCGGCGAATGACCGGCCTTTTCCATCATTTTCCACAACACTGCTGAAAAACAGGCCAATTACGGCATCAGTGCGGCATGGTCTTGGAGGAATCATCCTCCGCATCCTTGGCGGAAATCGCTGCCGCTTCGGCTGCTGCATCCCACTCGATCGGCTCCGGCATCCGGGTCAATGCATGCTGAAGAACCTCGCCAATCCGGCTGACAGGAATGATCTCCATGCCGTTCTTCACATTATCCGGAATGTCTGCCAGATCCTTGGCGTTCTCCTCCGGAATGAGCACCTTCTTGATGCCGCCGCGCAACGCTGCCAGAAGCTTCTCCTTCAGCCCGCCAATCGGCAGGACGCGGCCGCGCAGGGTGATCTCACCCGTCATCGCCACGTCCTTGTTGACCGGAATGCCGGTCATGATCGAGACAATCGCCGTGGTCATGGCGACACCGGCCGACGGTCCGTCCTTCGGGGTTGCCCCTTCCGGCACGTGCACATGGATATCCGTCTTGTCGAAGACCGGCGGCTTGATGCCGAAATCAACCGCGCGCGAACGGACATAGGAAGCCGCTGCCGAAATCGATTCCTTCATCACATCTCGTAAGTTACCAGTTACGGTCATGCGACCCTTACCCGGCATCATCACGCCTTCAATGGTCAGCAATTCGCCACCAACCTCGGTCCAGGCCAGACCGGTTACGACACCGATCTGATCTTCGCCTTCGGCCTCGCCATGGCGGAAGCGCTGAACGCCGAGATAATCCTCAAGGTTGTCCGCCGTCACACCGACGGAGGTGCGATCGCCCTTGACGATTTCAGTCACGGCTTTGCGCGCCAGCTTCATCAGCTCACGCTCGAAGGAACGGACACCGGCCTCGCGGGTATATTGCTGAATGATCCGCATCAGGGCAGCGTCGGAGACAGAGAATTCCTCCGGCTTCAACGCATGTTCCTCGATCGCCTTGGGCAGAAGGTGCCGCTTGGCGATCTCCAGCTTTTCCTCTTCGGTGTAGCCGGCAATACGGATGATTTCCATGCGGTCCATCAGCGGCGCCGGAATGTTCAGCGTGTTGGCCGTGGTGATGAACATCACATTGGACAGATCATATTCGACCTCAAGATAGTGATCCATGAAGGTCGAGTTCTGTTCCGGATCCAGCACCTCAAGCAGGGCCGAAGACGGATCACCGCGGAAATCGGCGCCCATCTTGTCGATCTCGTCGAGCAGGAACAGCGGATTATTCTTGCCGACCTTCTTCATCGACTGAACGATCTTACCAGGCATGGAGCCGATATAGGTGCGGCGATGACCACGGATCTCCGCCTCGTCACGCACACCGCCAAGGGCCATGCGCACATATTCGCGGCCGGTCGCCTTGGCGATCGAGCGGGCAAGCGAGGTCTTGCCGACGCCGGGCGGGCCGACGAGGCAGAGGATAGGTCCCTTGATCTTCTTGGCGCGCGCCTGGACCGCCAGATATTCGACGACCCGTTCCTTGACCTTGTCCAGCCCGAAATGATCCTCGTCGAGGATCTTCTCGGCCATTTTCAGATCGGTCTTGATCTTGGACTTGCGGCTCCACGGCAGGCCGACCAGCCAGTCGAGGTAATTGCGCACAACCGTCGCCTCGGCGGACATCGGGCTCATATTGCGCAGCTTCTTGACCTCGGCATCGGCCTTTTCGCGGGCCTCCTTGGTCAGCTTGGTCTTCTTGATGCGATCTTCCAGTTCGGCCATCTCGTCGCGGCCGTCCTCGCCCTCGCCGAGTTCCTTCTGGATCGCCTTCATCTGCTCATTGAGGTAATATTCGCGCTGGGTCTTCTCCATCTGCCGCTTGACGCGGGTGCGGATGCGCTTTTCAACCTGCAGAACCGAAATTTCGCCTTCCATGAAGCCGAGCGCCTTTTCAAGCCGCTCCTTGACGCTGGTGGTTTCCAGCATTTCCTGCTTTTCAGTCAGCTTGATCGAGAGATGCGAGGCAACCGTATCAGCGAGCTTGGAATAATCCTCGATCTGACCGGCAGCACCGACAACTTCGGGCGAGACCTTCTTGTTGAGCTTGACGTAGTTTTCGAACTCGGAAACCACGGAGCGCGACAACGCCTCGATCTCGACCGCATCCTCTTCCGGCTCGGCCAGAACCTCGGCCTGGGCCTCGTAATAGTCCTTATGCGCGGTGATCTCCTCGACCGCAGCGCGGGCCTTGCCTTCGACCAGAACCTTGACGGTGCCGTCGGGAAGCTTCAGCAGCTGCAGGACATTGGCGATCGTGCCGACGCGAAAGAGGTTTTCCGGCGAGGGATCATCATCACTGGCATTGACCTGCGTGATCAGCATGATCTGCTTGTCGGAAGCCATGACCTCCTCAAGCGCCCGGATGGACTTCTCGCGGCCGACAAAAAGCGGCACGATCATGTGCGGGAAAACCACAATGTCACGCAAGGGCAACACCGGGAAAGCAGCGCGCGTCGCTGCGGGCGTGTTCTGCGTCATATATTTGTTCCTTTTCACTCACCCGGCGGAAAACCGGGGGACCAGCGGGAGGATGCCGATCAATATTTTATATGCCTGTGACGAAACAAGTGGAGCTTAGGAAGGCGCATTTCAATATTACGCTGCGTTTTCCTGCTATCCGAACTCAATCATCATCGATCGAAAGCGTAATGCCCAAAACGAAAAGGGCCGGACGCCCGTGTTGCCACTGCGCCCGGCCCGACAGCTCTTAAGCTCCAGCCTCAGGCCGAAGCATTGGCCTTGTCATCGGGCCGGTTCGCATAGATGTAGAGCGGGCGGGATGTGCCCGCCACGACCTCGTCCGAGATCACCACCTCACGCACACCCTTCAGCGTCGGCAGCTCGAACATGGTGTCGAGCAGGATCTTCTCCATGATCGAGCGCAGACCACGTGCACCGGTCTTGCGTTCAATCGCCCGTGCTGCAATCGCACGCAGCGCATCCTCATGGAATGTCAGTTCGACATCTTCCATCTCGAACAGGCGCTGATACTGCTTGATCAGGGCGTTCTTCGGCTCTGTCAGGATCTGGATCAGGGCATCCTCATCGAGATCCTCAAGCGTCGCGATCACCGGCAGACGGCCGATGAATTCCGGAATAAGACCGAATTTCACCAGATCCTCGGGCTCGAGATCACGCAGCACATCGCCGACACGCCGGTCATCGGGGGCCGATACCGAAGCGCCGAAGCCGATCGAAGTCTTTTCGCCGCGCGCGGAGATGATCTTGTCCAGCCCGGCGAAAGCACCGCCGCACAGAAACAGGATATTGGTCGTATCCACCTGCAGGAATTCCTGCTGCGGATGTTTGCGACCGCCCTGCGGCGGGACAGAGGCCACCGTGCCTTCCATGATCTTCAAAAGCGCCTGCTGCACGCCCTCGCCCGACACATCGCGCGTGATCGACGGATTGTCGGATTTGCGCGAGATCTTGTCGACCTCATCGATATAGACAATGCCGCGCTGGGCGCGTTCAACATTGTAATCAGCAGCCTGAAGCAGCTTCAGAATGATGTTTTCGACATCCTCACCGACATAACCGGCTTCGGTCAGCGTCGTGGCATCCGCCATGGTGAAGGGAACATCGATGATCCGCGCCAGCGTCTGGGCAAGATAGGTCTTGCCACAGCCTGTCGGACCGACCAGCAGAATATTGGATTTCGCCAGTTCGATATCATTGCCCTTGGAGGCATGCGCCAGGCGCTTGTAATGGTTGTGTACGGCCACGGAGAGAATGCGCTTGGCCTGTCCCTGACCGATGACATATTCATCCAGAACGCCCATGATCTCCTGCGGCGTCGGCACACCATCGCGGGACTTCACCATCGAGGTCTTGTTTTCCTCGCGGATGATATCCATACACAGCTCGACACATTCATCGCAGATGAAAACCGTCGGCCCAGCGATCAGTTTGCGGACTTCATGCTGACTCTTGCCGCAGAACGAACAATAGAGCGTATTCTTGGAGTCACCGCCGCCGCTACCGCTGACTTTGCTCATAATCACTTCCTTCCAGCACGTCGCTCCTTAACCGGAACGGAATTCTTCTTAACCGCCTGCCCCGCCTTTTTCCGTTTACCGGAAAGTGCACGACCCTGCGCAACAGACAATTCGTCCAAAGACACAAACGTTACGAATAATCAGCTGCGCCGATCAACCGCTTCCGTCTCTAGGACTCGATATCGAGCCTGAACTGTCAATACTAATAATCAGTTCATGACGCGATTAAACCCAAAACCGTACACAATTATGTGCAGCGGTCATTTTCGTCGTCCGGCAGGTGCACCCGGGTGAATGGCAAAGCATCCACATCCAGGTGCCCGCCAAAATCAGGACGCCGTATTTTCAACTTCGGAGCGCGAAGTCATCACCTTGTCGATGATTCCCCAGTCGCGCGCCTCGTCGGGATCCATGAAATGGTCCCTGTCGAGGGTCTTTTCAACTTCCTCATAGCTCTGGCCACAATGCTTTACATAGACCTCGTTCAGGCGGCGCTTCATTTTCAGAATGTCACGCGCATGACGCTCGATGTCTGACGCCTGGCCCTGGAATCCGCCGGAAGGCTGATGAACCATGATCCGCGCGTTCGGCGTTGCAAAACGCATGCCCTTGTCGCCAGCCGCCAGAAGCAGTGACCCCATGGAGGCAGCCTGACCGATGCAAAGGGTCGATACGGCCGGACGAATGAACTGCATCGTATCGTAAATCGCCATTCCGGCCGTCACGACGCCACCCGGTGAGTTGATGTAAAGGGCGATCTCCTTTTTCGGATTCTCGGCCTCGAGAAACAGGAGCTGCGCGCAGACCAGAGAAGCAATCTGGTCTTCGACCGGACCGGTGAGAAAGATAATTCTCTCTTTCAGCAGGCGCGAATAAATGTCGTAGGAACGTTCGCCACGATTGGTCTGCTCGACAACCATGGGAACCAGGGCCATAGCGGTATCTACGGGATTTTTCATGTCCATCCTTTTTCCGGCGACGCCGGAACCGTCCGATTCACTCAATTCCCCTTTTACATAGAGCGCCGGTGCCTGTCACTTCAAGACATAGCCTGACGGATTGGCACGCGACCCTTCATTTGGCAGGCTCTACCGGCAAAAAATGGTCCAGCGATTCGCTTGCCTTCCCAATACCCCCGAAACCGAGACCCTCTATGGTTGTAATTTCGCAACAATAATATATAAAATTGAATTTAAAATCGGTTTATCAGCAAAGACGGTTGTATTCACCTTTGAGCAACCCTCACTGCCAAGCTATTAGATTTGTGAAACGCTCGCTGCAACCGAGGAGCCAGGCGTGCATCTATTTGACAATTCAACCGCGCTCATCGCCTGGGCGGCTGACTGCTTTTTAATGGCGGCCCTGCTTCTGCCAATTGCGCTCGGCAGGCGGGAACGCCCCTATATCGCCTGGTGGACGACTGGACTTCTGATCAAGGGCATCGGACTTGCCGGCATCGTGATGACAAACGCGATCAATGTCACAGGCACAGGCGCCCTGTCCTTTGGCCTTCTGTCCCTTGCCAATATCCTGATCGCAATGGCGATAGTTTCGCTCTGCGGCTTGCGCGCCCGTATCGCGGCGGCGGCTTCAATGTTCGTCTGGGCGCTGATGATGGCCCTGCTAGCAGGGAGGCTTCCTGCGGCCAATCTGCTCGCTTTCGCTAGCGCGGATGTCATCCTTTGCGCTTTTGTTGCCATTGCCCTCCTCCGGCGGGTGCCCGCTGTCGGCAACCGGCGCCTTCAGCTCGCCCTCGCTGCCATTTTTGCCGTTGAGGGCATCTGTCAGATGATTGCCATACAGAGAATCAGTGCCGCCCCGTTCCAGGCCACCATCTCGAGCATGACGATCACTATATTCATCGTCAGCTCCTTCCTCGTCTTCACGGCCAAGGCCTTCCTTTCCGTCGCCCTGGCGATGAGCAAGTTCCAGACCGAACTGCAACGTCTCGCCAGTACCGATCCCCTGACCGGCACACTGAACCGGCGCGGCATTGATGACGCCACGGACCGGCTTTTCGGCAAGGATGCCCGGCCAGCCAGAATCGCCTATTTCGCCCTTGATCTCGACCACTTCAAGCAGATCAACGATGCGCTCGGGCACCACACCGGCGATCTGGCATTGCAGCATTTTACCGATATTGTCCGAGATTGCCTGCGCAGTGAAGATATTCTCGGGCGAACCGGCGGTGAGGAATTCACGATTCTCGCCCGGGTCAAGCATGACAGTGATGCTTTCGAAATCGCCGAGCGAATCCGCACCGCCGTCAACACCAGCCCGCTGGAACTTGATGAGCGCAAGGTCACAATGAGCGTAAGCATCGGTCTTGCGGTCGGTGACAGCAGCAAAACAGTGCTCGACAAAATGGTCACCAGGGCCGACAAGGCACTCTACACAGCCAAGACCACCGGCCGGAATCGCTCGGTTCAGTTGCCGGATTATACGGCCCCTGCCTTTTCCGTGGTGGAAGCCGCCAGCTAGAGCTTGATCCCGGCGGAACGAAGCAAGGATTGACAGGATCACGCTGCAAAGACCACAGAATTGAGCGCCGATCTGATTCATTCAGATCGAAAAGCGCTCCAATGTCAGGCCGATATTTCAAGGCGCTCTGTCCGCTCGCCGTCCTGCGGCTTTTCCACGCAGTTCGGCCGCAAGATCAAGCCAGGCCTTGGCCGCAAAAGACAGATAGCCTCCACGCCGCCAGATGAAGGCCATGTGCCATTCCATGCCCGGATCCTCAAGCGTAACATGCCGCACACCGGGTCGCACGCGCTGACTGGCGATCAGGCGCGGCAGAAAGCCGATCCCCAGCCCGGCGCCGACCAGTTCGACAATGAAGTTGATCTGACTTGAGCGTGCGGCCACGTTGGGCCGGAAACCGGCCGCACGGCACCCTTCAAGAATGATTGGATTGAGGGCAAATCCGCTGTCAAACAGGATAAAAGCTTCACTAGAAATCTCTGATAAACTGATATTTTTCTGATTGGCCAGAGGATGATCCTCGCGCAGGATCACGTCAAGCGGCTCAGCAATCACATCCTGCCAGTCAAAGGCGCCGGAAAACGGCAGAAGCGAAGCGCCGAGTTCAAGCTCACCGGTTGTCACCAGTTCCTCCAGCCTGCGCGAGCCATGCTCGAACAGGCTGACCTCAATGTCAGGATAGCGCGAACGATAAGCGGCAAAGATCGGCGCGAAGAGTGCGTCGCTGCCAATCGGCGGCAGGCCGAGGGTAAGCTGTCCGCGCCGCACGCCCTTCAGCTCATCGAGTTCGGTTACCAGATCGTCGCGCTGGGCCAGAAGCTGTTGCGCTCGCGCAAAGACAACGCGGCCCGCATCGGTTAGCTGAACGCCTGGTGCCTGCCGGTCGATCAGCGCCAGACCAAGCTCATCTTCCAGCTGACGAACCGCCTTCGAGACGGCTGACTGGGTGACGAAAACATGCTTGGCGGCCTGCGAAAAGCCACCATGGCGGACAACTGCGACGAAGATGCGAAGGGTTCTGAGTTCCATCTACATTCCAATATGGAATATCCTAAATGAAATCAATTCACTTTGAGAATACAATGAAACTTCTTATATCTTGCGGCGACGAAAGGAACACAACATGGTCGCCCTGACTGCCCCCGCTAGCCCCACATTATTTCACGCAGCATCCGTCATGCTGCGCCGCAAACTTCGCGGCAGCCGTGCCGGGCAACTGGTGCTGATCGGTGCGATCTGGTTTGCCGGGCAGTCTCTTGCCAACCTTTTCGGTCTGGCCATTCCCGGCGGCGTGATCGGCATGTTTGCGCTACTGGCGGCATTGCTGAGCGGCTATCTCAGGCCGCAGAGCATCAGTCGCGGCGCACGCTGGTTTCTGGCCGAACTGCTGCTATTCTTTGTGCCGGCCGTTCTGGCTATCCTTGATCATCCGGAATTTCTTGGCCTTCTGGGCCTGAAGATTTTGGCTGTCATCTTTGGCGGTATCGTTGTCGTCATGGGCAGCACGGCGTTGGCCGTCGAATTCGGCCTGAATGTCATGCATCGCATCGAGGCAAGACATGCCCGTTCTTGAAGCCATGATCGTGACCATCTTCTGGTCGGTCGTAACAATCCTGTTCTACCTGCTGTCCAAACGAATCTACCGGCGCTTTCCGACACCGCTCACCTCGCCGCTGCTGCTGGCACCGGTTCTGCTCATACTTTTAGCGCTGGCACTGAAGCAGAATTATGCCGGCTATATCCACGCAACACACTGGCTGGTGCTGCTGCTGGGCCCGGCAACGGTTGCCTTCGCCCTGCCAATCTTTGAGCAGTGGAAGACAATCCGGCGTTACTGGCCGGTCCTGCTGTTCGGTGTCATCGTTGGCAGTTCGATGGCCATTCTTTCTGCCTGGGGCCTTGCAACCCTTCTCGGCCTCAATGGCAGTCTGCGCCTGAGCCTTCTGCCCCGTTCGCTCAGCACCCCCTTCGCCATGAATGTGTCGCAGAATATCGGCGGCGTTCCGGACCTGACCGCCGTTTTCGTGGTCATTACCGGGGTTTCGGGGGCGATTATCGGTGATTTCCTGATCCGTTTTCTGCCGCTGCGATCTGCCATGGCACGGGGTGCGCTTTTCGGCATGGGCGCCCATGGCGCAGGTGTCGCGAAGGCTACGGAAATAGGCCTTGAGGAAAGCTCTGTGGCTGGTCTGGTTATGGTGCTGGTCGGCGTTGTCAATGTCCTGACCGCCCCGCTCCTGCACATCCTCCTCAACAGCTGAGCGACAGTTCCACTTGCGTACCGGACGGCCGTTTCGGCCGGCCGGCAGTTTCAGTACATCTGCAACGCCTTCTGTGCGATCGGACCAGGAATACAGCGCTGCTGCGTTCCGGGCAGATAGAACAGGCCGTCCGCCGACGGATCGGTACCAGGTTCACACAAAACCGGCTGACCGGCCTTGTGCGCTGCAGGGATCACGCCAGGCACAGTCGCCGCACCATTTGCCCGCATCGACCGATCATTGCTGACTTCGCGCTTTTCTGCCGCCACGCAGGGCGTTGCCAAAGCCAGCACAACAAAAAACAGGAATAACAGTACCACGCTGCTCTGATCCTTTTTCGTGTATCTTTATTGTCGCAACCTTTTGGCGAATGCAGGATAAAGAGCACGAAATTAAGGCATGATGGCAAATGTGATCAGCGGGGCGCAACACCTCGCCGAAAATCGCCATTTCACGGCAATCCTGCCCCTCTCGGCAGGATTGCCACTGTCAGACCGGGCAGACATGGCGCCCCGCGGAATTACAACCGGGATAGCGACTGCTCAATATCTGCGATGATGTCTTCGACATCTTCGATGCCGACTGACAGGCGAACCACATCCGGGCCAGCGCCGGCAGCAATCTGCTGCTCGACGGTCAGCTGAGCATGGGTGGTTGACGCAGGATGAATGACCAGTGAGCGCGTATCACCGATATTGGCCAGATGCGAAAACAGCTTGACCCCTTCGACAAAGGTCTTGCCCGCTTCAAAGCCGCCGGCAAGACCAAAGGTGAAGACCGCCCCTGCCCCCTTTGGCGCATAGCGCTGCTGCAGCGCGTGATTGGCATCATCTTCAAGGCCCGGATAGCTGACCCAGGCGACCTTTTCCTGGGTTTTCAGCCATTTGGCAACGGCAAGCGCATTGTCGCAATGCTTCTGCATGCGAAGCGGCAGCGTTTCGATGCCTGTCGCAATCATGAAGGCATTGAAGGGGGAAATGGCCGGGCCGAGATCGCGCAGGCTCAAGACCCGGGCGCCGAGCGCAAAAGCGAGGTTTCCGAAGGCCTCATGCAGCACCAGTCCGTCATATTCCGGGCGCGGCGTGCTGAGCATCGGGTAGCGGCCCGATTTGGACCAGTCGAAGGTACCACCATCAACGAGAACACCGCCCATGGAATTGCCATGGCCGCCAAGAAATTTGGTGAGGGAATGCACAACGATGTCAGCGCCATGCGCAATCGGACGTGTGAGGTAAGGCGTTGCCATGGTGTTGTCGACAATCAACGGCAGCCCATGGTCATGCGCGATCTTGGCTATCGCCTCGATATCGACAAAGGTGCCCGCAGGATTTGCAAGGCTTTCGATATAGATCGCCTGGGTGCGCTCATCGATCTCGGCAGCAAAGCTTTCCGGCGCAAAGGGATCGGCCCAGCGCACCTGCCAGCCGAAATTCTCGAAGGAATGGCCGAACTGGTTGATAGAACCGCCATAAAGCCTCCGGGCGGCAACGAAATTATCGCCCGGCCGCATCAGCATATGAAAAGTGAGGAACTGCGCCGCATGACCGGAAGCAACAGCAAGGGCGGCCGTACCGCCCTCAAGCGTGGCAAGGCGCTCCTCAAGCACTGCTGTGGTCGGGTTCATGATACGGGTATAGATATTGCCGAAAGCTTTCAGACCGAACAATGCCGCAGCATGATCGGAATCATTGAAAACATAGGATGTCGTCTGGTAGATCGGCGTTGCCCGGGCATTGGTTGTCGGGTCTGGTGCTGCGCCCGCATGGATCGAAAGCGTCGCAAATCCCGGCTCTTTCTCGCTCATCATATCTCCTTCCCTTGCGTTATGTCGTCCCCCGCCCCCGGATATAAAACGTCTTCCTCGCGACCAGGAACGGCCTCTTTTGATCAAGATCAATGCTGCATTCTGTGCAAACGTCAAGACTGCCCTACATTAAGGGAGCTTGCGATGGGCACTATACCAGACCATGAAGATCGCGCATGCGATCGTTTTGCCGAATGGCGCAGCACAGAGCATTTTGAAGGCGAAGAGGCCGGACTTCTGGCCTTTCTTCAGCGGCTTGTGGCAAAAGACATTGCCAATGCCGAGCCACGTGACGCCAATGAAATGACGGAAATGATGAAGGCCCTCAATATTGATCCGGTCGAAGCCGAGTTTCAGTATCGAAGGCTCTATTATGGCATGCAGGCCAATTGCGCCGCTTGCCACGCCAAGGCGCGCTGCCGAAACGATCTTTCCTGCGAAACGGCGGAACGCAATTTCACCGACTATTGCGAAAATCAGGAAATCCTCAATGAAATGCGGGCCAATCCGCATATGCTGAGAGGCTGACAATCCTTTGAGACACGATGTCTAGTGTCCCAGCAAGCGCGGTATTTCAATGGCCGGGCACCGATCCATGATCACGGTCAGCCCCAGGGTCCGCGCTTTTGCCGCCGCCACCTCATTGACAATCCCAAGCTGCATCCAGATCACCTTCGGCAAAGGGTTCAGGGCCAGTGCCTCGTCAACGACACCGCCGACGAAATCCGATGCGCGAAAGACATCAATCATGTCCAGCGGGCGGCCAATATCGGCAAGGCTGGCATAGACCATTTGGCCATGGATGGTCTTGCCGGCAAGGCCGGGATTGACTGGTATGACATCATATCCATGCGACAAAAGAAAGCCCATCACACCATAGCTCGGCCGCTCGGGTTTTGGCGAAGCGCCGACCAGCGCTATGGTTTCGGCACTCTCAAGAACGTGACGGATAATCTGATCTTCGCCAATTTCGTTCATGGAAAACAACCCTTCTGCATGTTACTGTCAAACAATCATCGGTTGATCGTCTGGAGGATCCAATGAAATTGAAACTCGCTCTCGCTGCCGCACTTCTGGTGGCCACAACAGCACCGGCCAGCGCCATCAACAGATATGATGTCAATACCATGACCTGCGCCCAGGCACAGGCCGTTGTTGCCCAGGAAGGCGCTGCAATTTTACGTTATCCAGCCCCGGATGGCAGCGGCCGCATTCTTTACGACCGCTATGTCAAAAGCCCGGGCGTCTGCTTCGTGCAGGCAGGCCATGCAGTGAAAAATTATATCCCGACCAAGGACACAAAATCCTGCCTCGTGCTCAGCTGCGAATCCGGCCCGCCGGATTGCTCCGACGATCCGCTGGCGTTGTTCTGCGACAGGTAACGCAGCAGCCTATCTGTCCAGCACCATGCACCCAGTGTCATCCAGCGGCATGAAGGGGTTGAATGCAACCTCCCAAAGGAAGCCGTCGGGATCGGCGACATAACCCGAATAGCCGCCCCAAAAGACCTTGCGGGGCGGTTTTACCAATGTCGCACCGCATTCGCAGGCAAATTGCACTGTTTCATCGACCGCCGCCTCGCTGCCGACATTATAGGCCATTGAGAAACCGGGAAACCCACCGGCAATGCCCTCCTCCAGGCCCGCATCCTCCGCCAGCGCCTTGCGGCCGAACAACGACAGCACGATCCCGTCAAGCGCAATGAAAGTGACGCCATCCTGCGAGGCAACAGAACGCGCCCAGCCAAGGCGTCCATAAAATGCGGTGGAACGCTGAAGATCAGCCACGCCAAGTGTAAGCATCGTGATGCGTCGATCAAATTCTTTCATGGACAAACCCCATTTGTTCCTCTTTTGTTCAGTCTAGCCATCGCATAAGTCAAGTCAATAGGGATTGCCCGCCCATCACAGAACACCTGTTCTCAATTCATTTCACCCGGACGCATGGCGCGGCATATAAATTCTCGTTAGAGCAGTGAAACGCCGAAAACGAGGCCACCACCGCCCCTCGATGTACGGTATTATTTTACCGCATTATTAAGTGATTGTTTTACAATGGTATTTTTTACATAGCTAGAAGATACAGAGCTTGACCTCCAGGCGTCGCCCGATTATACAACCGCAGACGTCGGCTACGGTCGGCGTTGTCGTTTGAGGCGTCTTTCGCGCATCAATAGAAGCAACAAGAAATGCCCGACCGGCAACGGACCGGGTCCAAAACAAGAGTAGAAAAAATGGTTACCTTTTCCCAGAAGCCTCTCGAGGTGGAAAAGAAGTGGGTCGTGATCGACGCTGAAGGCCTCGTCCTCGGTCGCCTCGCCTCGCTCATCGCACTTCGTCTGCGTGGCAAGCACAAAGCCACCTACACGCCGCATGTTGACGACGGTGACAATGTCATCGTGATCAATGCCGAAAAGGTCGCTATGACCGGCAAGAAGTACACCGACAAGATGTACTACTGGCACACCGGCTATATCGGCGGCATCAAGGAACGCACTGCGCGCCAGATCATCGAAGGCCGTTTCCCGGAACGCGTCATCGAGAAGGCTGTCGAGCGCATGATCCCGCGCGGCCCGCTTGGCCGTCGCCAGATGAAGAACCTGCGCGTCTATGCAGGTCCGAACCATCCGCATGAAGCACAGAATCCCGTCGCAGTTGATATTGCGAAGCTCAACAGCAAGAATGTAAGGAGCGCATAATGGCCGAGCTTTCCGATCTGAAGGCCCTGGGCGATATCGCCACTGCCGATGCCACCCCTGCCGCTCCGGTTCACGAACGCAAGGTAGACGACCTCGGTCGTTCCTATGCCACCGGCAAGCGTAAGGACGCCGTCGCCCGCGTATGGGTCAAGGCTGGTTCCGGCAAGATCACCGTCAATGGCAAGGACTTCACCGCCTATTTTGGCCGCCCGGTTCTGCAGATGATCCTGCAGCAGCCGATCGTTGCCGCGGCACGTGATGGCCAGTTCGACATCGTCGCCACCGTTGCAGGCGGCGGCCTGTCCGGTCAGGCCGGTGCCGTTCGTCACGGCATCTCCAAGGCGCTGACCTACTATGAACCGGCTCTGCGCTCGATCCTGAAGAAGGGTGGCTTCCTGACCCGCGACAGCCGTGTTGTTGAACGTAAGAAGTACGGTAAGGCCAAGGCCCGCCGTTCGTTCCAGTTCTCCAAGCGCTAATCGCTCGGGACATTGCAGTTTTGGAAAAGGGCCGCCTCGTGCGGCCCTTTTCTTGTTTTGCAGCCCACGCGCCCCACAAGGTCGCCTTCACGATCAGCCGGCCTCATGTGATCGGGAAACAGCATTTCGGGTTGCCCCGCCTGAAAGATGCCTGAAAACAGGATATCCTGCCATCACCCGACCCCACTTGACCTCCAGTAAAGGATTGCTTCGCCATGACCATTCTCGATCGCTTCTCTCTCAGTGGACGGATCGCACTTGTCACGGGCGCGCGGCAGGGCCTTGGCTTTGAAATCTCCCGTTCATTTGCCGAAGCTGGCGCCCATGTGATTATCACCGGACGCAATGAGGCAGGTCTCGCCGCCGCTTGTGATGATATCCGCTCGACGGGCGGCAAGATCTCCTACAGCGCCTTCGATCTCGCCGATGGTGAAGCCCGGCGGGCGGCCCTGGCCGATATCCTCGAAACGCATGGCCAGATCGATATCCTTGTCAACAATGTCGGCGCACGCGATCGCCGCAGCATTGGCGCCTTCAGCGACGACGAGATTACCGCTTTCATGGCCACCGATCTGATTGGAGCCATCGCCCTTTCCCGCGACGCTGCCACAGTGATGAAAGCGAAGGGGCATGGTCGGCTGATCTTCATCAGCTCGATCACCGCCCATAATGCGCTGCCCGGCGACAATCTCTATCCGGCGGCCAAGGCCGGGCTGGAAGGCCTTGCCCGTGCACTGGCAGTAGAATATGGCCCGGTCGGTATTACCAGCAACATCATCGCGCCCGGCATGTTCGCAACGCAAACCAATGCCCACCTGGCCGATGATCCAGATATGCTGGCCTTCGCCCAATCCCGCGTTCCGGTACAGCGCTGGGGCCGGCCTGAGGAAATTGCCGGTGCGGCGCTGCTGCTCGCCAGCGATGCGGGGTCTTTCATCAATGGTGCCACGATCACCGTTGACGGCGGTCATTCGGTGAAGATGTAGGCGTGGTGGCAAGCACCACGGCTTGACAGAACCGACCCGAGCCGCCGAAATGCCCATGCCAAGCCTTTGACAAACGGATCGACGGCCATGCCTAGTGCATTCCTGCATTTCGCACTCATTCATCTTCTGATGGCGATGCGGCCGGGGCCGAACACGGTTGCCGTCAGCTATTTCACGGCAGCGCGGTCACGTTCGGCAGGTTTTCGCGCCGCAGCTGGCGTTGCCGCGGCCTCCTTCATCTGGCTTATACCAAGAGTCAGTGATTATGACCCATATGACCGGAGCGATTTTGAAAGCCGGCTCGCCCCTGGCTTCATGCTGCTTTTTGGCCTGAAGATACTGGATGCGGCCCGCCGGATCTGAAAGAAACAACGGATTCAACAGCTATGCCCAATGCATTTCCTGCACCACCCTATTATATCGTCGCTTTTTCATCACAGCGTCGCGAGGCCGATCATCTGGCCTATGACGCGATGTCGGATAAAATGGTTGAATTGGCGCAGGAGCAGCCAGGCTTTATCGGATTTGACAGCGCCCGCGGCAATGACGGCTTCGGCATCACCAATTCCTACTGGGAAAACGAAGAAGCAATCCGCGCCTGGAAGCGCAATGTCGATCACCTCGCCGCCCAGCACCTGGGGCGCGAAAACTGGTATGAGGCATACGATGTCCGAATCGGCAGGATCGATCGCGCCTATGGTTTTGGCCGGAAATAGGCTGGCACGAACGAAAAAGGCAGTCTGATCGGGTCGCCTTCAGGCTGCTGACAAAGTCGTTCAGATTGCCTGTTCTGGGTGGAATGGCCGCCCCCTCCGTCGTCATCCCCGTGCTTGTCACGGGGATCCAGTTTCATAAGACTTTGAATAGACAAGTCCTTTCGCCGCGCGGACGCGCGTCGGCTGGATGCCTGTGACAAGCACAGGCATGACATCAGCAGAAGGGGGTGAGTTTTGTCAGCCCCCCTGAAGGCGGCCCGATCAGGCCGCCTTCTCCATTCATTTCAGGTTCGCCCGGCCCTTGTCAGCCAGCCTCGTTGACCCGAGCCAGTGCTACGGCGAGGATTTCTCGCTGCTGCCGGTGCTCTTCCAGCCGTTCACGCTCGGTCTCGACCACCGCCGGATCAGCATTTGCGACGAACTTCTCGTTGCCAAGCTTCTTCTCCGAACGCTGAATATCGGCCTCGACCTTGCCGATCGCCTTGGTCAGACGTGCAGTTTCGGCAGCAATGTCGATCAAATCACCAAGCGGAATGCAGGCCGTCGCCTCGGCAATGATCACCTGGGCCGAGCCCTTTGGGGCGACCTTCTCGAAATCAAGTGACGACACGCGCGCCAGACGTTCGACAGCCGGGAAGTGACGGCCGAGACGTTCGCGGGTTTCGGAATTGGCCCCGATCATGACGAGCGGCGCCATGGCACCGGCCGGCACGTTCATTTCAGCCCGAACGGAACGAATGCCAGTGATAAGATCGACCAGCCAGTTGAGTTCAGCGGCCGCCTTGTCATCGCGGAAGATCGGAACGCGCCAGTCTGCATGGCATGCCAGGCCCTGCTTGCCGTCCGTAATATAGGCCCACAGCTCTTCGGTCATGAAAGGCATGAAGGGATGCAGGAGTTTGTAGGTTTGCGAAAGCACGTAGGCGATGCAGGACTGGGCTTCGGCCTTGGCCTTTTCATCCTCGCCGCTGAAGACCGGCTTCAGAAGCTCCAGATACCAGTCGCAAAGCTGATTCCAGACAAAGCGATAAAGCGCGCCTGCGGCATCGTTGAAGCGATAGGCCTCGATTGCCTGCGTTGTTTCTTCCGCAGCCTTGGACAATTCGGTCAGGATCCAGCGGTTGATCGTCTGGGTCGCCTTTTCCGGTTCGAAATCCGGGTCCAGCTTCATGCCGTTCATCTCGGCAAAGCGCGTGGCATTCCACAGCTTGGTGCCAAAGTTGCGGTAGCCGGCGATGCGGCTTTCATCCAGCTTCACGTCGCGCCCCTGCGCCGCCATGATCGCCAGCGTAAAGCGTAGCGCATCGGCACCATATTCGTCGATCAACTCAAGCGGATCGATGACGTTGCCCTTCGACTTCGACATCTTCTGCCCGTGCTTATCGCGCACCAGAGCGTGAATATAGATGGTGTGGAACGGCTCGATACCGTCTCCATCATCATTCTTCATGAAATGCAGCCCCATCTGCATCATGCGAACGACCCAGAACGGGATAATATCAAAACCGGTCACCAGAACGCTGGTCGGGTAGTAGCGGGCCAGTTCTGCGGTCTCATCCGGCCAGCCGAGCGTCGAGAACGGCCAGAGTGCGGAAGAGAACCAGGTGTCGAGAACGTCCTCATCACGCGTCAGGATCTGGTCCGGCTCAAAATTTTCCAGCCGCTCTTCGACCCAGGCCTTCCACGGGCCTTCATGCGAAATATAGTGCTGAACCGCTGCATCAAGCGCTTCTTCCTCAGACTTCTCAACGAAAACCTGACCATCCGGGCCATACCAGGCCGGGATCTGGTGCCCCCACCACAGCTGGCGCGAAATGCACCATGGCTCGATATTTTCCAGCCAGTTGAAATAGGTCTTTTCCCAGTTCTTCGGAATGAAGTTGGTCCGTCCTTCGCGCACGGAATCAAGCGGCGGGCCGGCAAGCGCCTTGTTGTCAACAAACCACTGGTCCGTCAGCATCGGTTCGATAACGACGTTGGAACGGTCACCGAATGGCTGCATGATCTTCTTGTTCTCGACCAGCGGAACCTCTTCGCCCTCGGCGTTCTTCACCGTAACAGCAAGGCCCTCCTCATTGATTGCCGCGACAATCCGCTTGCGTGCCACATAGCGATCAAGGCCCCGGTAATCGTCGGGAACGAGGTTGATGTCGTCGACCTCCGCCTCGCCCGGCAGCGCTGCGCCCTTGCCGATCGCCATGGCCTGCGCCGCGCATACGGCATAGGGTTCGCCATCATCTCGCATCTCGGCTTTCTCGTTCATCAGCCGGTAAAGCGGAATCTTATTGCGTGTGGCAACCTGATAGTCGTTGAAATCATGCGCACCGGTGATCTTGACTGCACCGGAACCAAAGGTCGGGTCAGGATATTCGTCAGTGATGATCGGAATCAGGCGGCGATGCTCCTTCGGCCCGACGGGGATCTCGCAGAGCTTGCCGACAATCGCCTTGTAGCGCTCATCGGAGGGATGGACAGCGACGGCACCATCACCCAGCATGGTTTCCGGACGGGTGGTGGCGATGGAGATATAGTCGCGCTCTTCCTGGAGGAGGATATTCCCGTCTTCATCCTTCTCGACATAGGTGTAGGTTTCTCCCCCGGCCAGCGGATATTTGAAATGCCACATATGGCCGTCGACTTCCTTGTTCTCGACTTCCATATCCGAAATGGCAGTTTCAAATTTCGGGTCCCAGTTGACCAGGCGCTTGCCGCGATAGATCAGACCTTCTTTGTAAAGTGTTACGAACACTTCCAAAACAGCCTTCGAAAGGCCTTCATCCATGGTGAAGCGCTCACGCGACCAATCACAGGAAGCGCCGAGCCGGCGCAACTGATTGAAGATCTGCCCGCCGGATTCCTCTTTCCATTCCCAGACCTTATCGACGAAAGCTTCACGGCCCATCTCTCGGCGTCCGGGCAGCTGATTTTCCATCAGCTTGCGCTCGACAACCATCTGCGTGGCGATGCCGGCATGGTCCATACCAGGCTGCCAGAGAACATCCTTGCCGCGCATGCGCTCAAAACGGATCAGAATATCCTGCAGCGTATTATTGAGCGCGTGGCCCATATGCAGTGAGCCCGTCACGTTCGGCGGCGGTATCACAATGCTGAAGGACTCCGCACCCGGCTTGGCATTGGCGCCCGCACGGAAGGCTTCGGCCTCTTCCCAGCGCTTGGCGATATCGGGTTCAACGCGCGCGGCATCATAAGTCTTTTCAAGCATTTCGAGCCAGTTCCTGCGTTTGCCGGAACCTCAGGCGACGACGCTTATCCTCGCGCCAGGTTCCGCTCAGAATAATAGGTCACGAGCGGTCCGCCCAAGGCGAAATCCGACCCGCTTTCAGAATAGCCGTTGTTAAGCGGTTGCTACAAACACTGTCAATAACAAAGCCGCCCGGAATGGGGCGGCTTCAGTGAAGAACAGGCGTAAAACCGGGTCTTTTCAGTCTTCAAGGCCTTCACGCATGCGCCGGATCTCCTCAGCAACCAGGCGCTCGACAAGCGGCGGCATGTTGCGATCCAGCCAATCGCTGAGCAGCGGACGCAACTCTGCCGTGACAATCTCGTCCACGGTTCGCGAACCTTCCCGCTTCAACGCCCGGCTCAACTCCCTGAGAGCATCGCCAACGCGCTTTTCGGCATCAAGCGAAACCAGATGTTCAGAGACGGAGGGCGTTTCCGCAGGCCTCTCGATGGCCATTTCAACCGGTTCGGGTGCTGCAGCAGGCTCTGCAACAGTCTCATTGGCAACAATAACCGGTTCAGGATTATTGGTTTCCTCAGACATTTCCCGCTCGGTCGCGGCCCGTACTTCCGCTGCAACTTCACCAATCGATGCCGGGTGAATTGCCGGTTCGGAGCGCGTTCCACGCCAGGCCATGTCATCACCACGATTGACGACAACCGGCGCCGGACGTGCCCAATCCCGCGGCCCGGCATCCCCGTAACCCTCCGCCGCGGGTTCAGCGGCGCGCGGCACGGCGGTCAATCTGTCTTCCTGCTCATCCTGAACCCGAGACTGCCCGTTTTCAGCGCTGTGTTGCGGTTCAGGCGAATAGGCCTGGGGTTCATCATCCTGGGGAAGGTGGCGCTGGCGCTCAAGCTCGCGCCCGGCCTCATCACCGCTGTCGATAATCCTGCGGATTGATGCGAGGATCTCTTCCATGGACGGTTCTTGCTGCATCTTTGGCTGCGCCATTACTCACCTTTCCGTGCTCTGCGACATGGAAACATACGCAGAATGTCATGTCCCTCGTCGACGACACTCGCAATCAAACGGATTGCCCGGCGCGCCCAGCCGACGAAACTTCTGAAACGAATCGCATCATATGACAGACAGCGCCGAGACGAGAGTATGCCAAAGTTCGCTGTAATAACGTATTCACAGTTTTTTCAATGACATGTCGCGCCGGCGTTGAATTCGGCGCGGCCACACTCAAAATTCGAAGGCGCGCGCCTTGCGAAAGCCAGGCAGCGGCTTTACCGCCGCATTGAAAGAAGCAAGTTCCGAAAAATTCTCGCCATCGCGCCGGTAGAGCCTGGCGCGGGCGGCATGACCGTAGCCAACCACCGAGACAAGGCGACCGCCGTCGCGCAGCTGCGATAGAATGGCATCTGGAACGAACTCCACCGCACCGTTGACGAAAATCGCATCATAGGGTGCTTCCGGCGCGTAGCCATCTTCCAGCGGTGCACAGACAACAGCCGCATTGTCATAGCCGAGTTCAGTGAGCTTTTCAGACGACGAGGCTGCCAATGCCTCATCGCTTTCAACCGCAACGACAGAATTGGCCAGCAGCGACAAAATAGCGGTCGCATAGCCTTCGCAGCTGCCAACCACCATGACGACGTCGCTTTTCGTCACTTCGAGAAGCTGAAGCAATTTGGCAAGCGGCGACGGTTCCATCAGATAGCGCGCCGGTGCATCGGCAGCAGCGGCAGTGATCTGAATATCCTCGTCGATATAGGCCAATGCCGCGTTTTCCGCCGCCACAAAGGCCTCCCGCGGGACAGACAGAAAAGCCGAAATCACCGGATGAGACGTTACGTCCGTCGCCCGGATCTGGCTTTCGACCATTTTGACCCGCGCCGTTTCGAAATTCACCATTGCTGCACCTCGCCTCGCTCGACCGTGCGGAACTGTCCGTTCCGCTGCATTTTTATTAAATGCGCTGATCTGATGTGGCAAGGCGTGAGAATGGCGCGCGCTTAATTTTGTCATTCGCCAACCGGCATTTGCCTTGCTCAAAAGGTCGGAAAGACCCAGCCCGGCGGTCAACCAAGCTCCGCATAGTCATGCATATTACCGAGATAGTCGGTGACCACATAAGACCCGTCTTGACGGCGCGCGACATAGGACGGACCGATCGGCACCTTGCCGTAGCCGCCGGGAATATCCAGAACATAGGTCGGCAGACAAAGGCCGGAAACATGCCCGCGCAACGCCCGCATCAAGGCCTGGCCACGCTCCAGCGACACGCGGAAATGATTGACGCCGCGCGCCTTGTCGAGATGGTGCAGGTAATAGGGCTTGACCCGATTGCGCACCAGAGCGCGAAACAGATCGGCCAGCACTGCGGCATCATCATTGATGCCTCTGAGCAGAACGGATTGCGAGAACAGCGGCACCCCGGCATCGACAAGCCGTGAAATGGCGGCCAGAACCGGCGCCTGCAGTTCCCGTTCATGGTTGACATGAATGACAAGACTGACCGCCTTGCCCGATGACCGCAGCGCCGCGATCAGGTCATCACCGATGCGGGCAGGATCGACGAGCGGTACACGGGTATGGATCCGTATGCTGCCGACATGGGCAATCGCACCGAGCCCCCTCATCAACACCGCGATCCGCCGGTCAGACAGAATCAGCGGATCCCCACCCGACAGGATGACCTCAAAAATCTCTTTGTGATCGCGAATATAGCCGAGCGCTGCATCAAGCTCATCACCGGAAAGCGTTTCTTCCGCTTTACCGACCTTTTCACGCCGGAAGCAAAAACGGCAATAGACCTGGCAGGTGTGGGTCGGCTTCAGCAACAGCCGGTCAGGGTAGCGATGCGTGATGCCCTTCACTTTCTCGAAGACATCGTCGCCGATCGGATCGCTGAGTTCTTGCGCATGGGCAACAAGCTCCAGACGGTCCGGCACATATTGCGCATAGACCGGATCATCGCGCTCAGCAGTGGCGATACTGTCCAGGACGGCCGGCGTCAGCCTGATGGAAAACTGTTCGCCCACAGCACGCAGCCCCTCGGCCTCGTCAGCCCCGACCAGGCCGGTCGCCTCCAGGCCCTGCGTTGTCGTGACGGCCTTCTTGAAAGCCGGCCAGTCATCTCCATGCATTATGCCACCCAATCCGCGTCATCATCCAAACCCGACGCGAAAGCGACAATCAACCGTCGGGAAACAAGTGGTGACGCTCTAGCCGATCCGCCCGCGATTTGACAGTTCCCAATCCAAGTTTTGATCGCCCCGTGCATCATCCTTGCCCGCAACGGTGACGATGAGCTTTGACAATCAGGCGTCGCGACGGCGCAGTTCCTCGCGGATATCCAGCAGGACTTCAAGCTCCGTTGGCCCCGCTGGCGCCGCAGGTGCCGCCTCTTCGATCTTCTTTTTCCGATCCGCCGCGTCCCGAATCCGATTAACCGCCTTGACCAGCAGGAAGACGACGAAAGCGATGATGACAAAGTTGATCACCGAGGTGATAAACGCGCCATAGGCGAAAATTGCAGCGCCGCTTTCACGTGCGGCCGAAAGGCCCGTATCAGGCGGAACCTCGCCTGACATCACCACATACATGTCCGAAAAATCGACGCCGCCGATGATGAGGCCGATAATCGGATCGATAATATCGGACACCAGCGAACGCACGATCGCGGTAAAGGCCGCACCGACAATGATACCAACCGCAAGATCGACAACGTTGCCACGTGAAATAAAATCTCTGAATTCTTTCAACATCCTGTTTTCGTCCCTTCATGCAGGTCGTGAAGTTGACCCCCTTCACGATTCCTTCCTCAGACGCGGATCAGGATGGACGACATCACGGATAGATCAACTGTTTCGTCATGCAAACCACTAAAAAATGAAAGCATACACTAACGGCTAAATCTAGAAAGACAGACCCGCGCAGCACGCAATGCCGAAGCAGGCAGCACAGACCAATCGATCTGTTGTCATGTCAGCACCTGTCGGAACCGGAAATGTAATATTATAATAGTTTTTATTGGCACACGTTGTTAAATAACATGTTCAGCATCCAATCTGATCGACAGAACCAGTCCTGGCCTGGAAAATTCCAGACGCGTGATTTCACCGAAATGCTGTTGTGAAACGCCGCCTGAAGACGATCACCACCAACCACCCGGAAAACCCGACCCTTGACCTGCCCTGTCGCAGGGTATTCGAGGCTGACCAGCGCAAGGTGGACGGTATCGGCCCGATGCTGAAGGACGAGGCCGTCAAAGCCCATGAAGGTGCCTGGGATTGAAGCCTAACCCGGCCGGATGTAACGGGACCGACAGAATTATGATTCAAACAAAAAGCGATAGAACGGCTGCCTGACTCATTTGGACCAAGCTTCGCGCCCGCCGCCATCGCTTTGGCGTTGCGCACCCTGTGCTTCGGCATGGCCGCTTTCCGGGACTGGCTGTCTTCCCAGCACCGAATCACCGTTACCATGCCGGAGAGATCGCCGCCCGCAAGGCGGCGATCATCGTTTCCATGACCTCATCGGGAGAGGCGGTCACGCTGTAAACCAATGGCCAGATAGCGAACATGGACAGATCATGAAACCGCCCCACCCCGCTAGCGCCGCCGGAATTACGGGGATGGCCGTCCGAGGCCATATTCCTCGACCATCTTGCCGATGCCATCACGCACTTCCGGAGCGAGGTTGTAGACTGCCGGATTGTTGCTGACAAAACCAATCTTGAACTGAGGCGGAAACTTCATCAGCTCCTTCATGTAAAAGCTTGTCGCGCCCATCAGGGGAACGGTTGCCGGAATATGGCGGATGCCGACATTGACGTCTTCCTTGGGGCTTTCATAAAGATTGAACATCAGGGCGCCACCGGTGTCATGGAACAGGCTGCCGGAGAAACCACCCCAATCACCCTTCTGGACGATCGAATTCTCCACCTCGCCGGTGAACAGATATTTGTACTCATCAATCCGCATGCCGCCAAAATACTGGTTGATCGTATAAGGACGGCTGCGCCGGTTGGAAACGCCATTGTCAGCGAGCAGGAAGGACGCCTGATCCACGCCGTCAATATAAGTCTTCTCATCGAACAGCTTGCCGATATCGCCGCCGTGAACTCCGGCAAGGGACATGGCGGTTGGCAGAATGTCAGCAAAATCAAACAACCCGTCGGAACGTCTTGGCTCAATCATCCCGTTCCAGTATGCGAATGTCGGCACCCGGACACCACCTTCCCAGTCAGAACCCTTACAGCCGCGAAACAGAGTGCGGCCATGGGGCGGGACCTCGCATTCAGGACCGTTGTCGGACGAAAAAATGATCAGCGAATTGTCAAGTTCACCAGTTTCCTTGAGCTTTTCAGTGATCTCGCCGAAAATATCGTCCAACTCGACCATACAGTCACTGAAGACGGTATGCGCTGCCGATTTGCCGGCATAGTTATCGTTGGGATAGTTGTCGAAATGGCAGCCGCGCGTGGCGTGATAAAGGAAAAATGGTTTGTCACTGCCCTTCTGACTGTCCAGAAAGTTCAGCGTCACATCCTTCCAGTGCTGATCAAGATCCTTAATATAATCCAGATCAATCTCGCGGCCGGACTCGCATTTGCTCGTGTCGGCGCTCGTGCAGTGTACTTCCGTATGATCGAAATCATCATCCATCATCATCTTGTAACGCGATGGCGACAGCGCAATCTCGGGATTCATATAGATGTCGCGCCACTCGGTATACATGTCAGAAACACCGAGAAAACCGACATAGTCATCAAAACCGACATTCTGCGGCAAAGACCCTTTATTCTCCCCGACATGCCACTTGCCAACGCCCTGGGTGACGTAACCCTGATCCTTCAAGAGCTTCGCCAGCGTCAGGGCACCATCAAGACCACCGGCTTCACCATACATGGGCGGCCGCAGAATGCCGTGATGAAGCGGGTTCTGACCCGTGAGAAGCGTCGCCCGGCTTGGTGATGAGGATGGCGTCGAATAGGCAGAGGTGAGCAGCAGACCATTTTCGGCAAATGCATCCATATTGGGGGTCGCATTGCCGACAGCAACACCGCCACCATTGAATCCGGGATCGGACCAGCCGACATCATCCATCAGGAAAATCAGAATATTGGGCTTTTTTCCGGTCTTCTGCTTCAGTGCCGCGAGTTTTTCCAGCGCCTCTTTATCCTGTTGCGGACGCACCAGCGCCGGATACATGTTCGGCGCAGGTTTGACATCCGACATATGCAGGGAAAATCCGGGATAGTCATAGCCCTTCGCAGTGGTTGGCCCCGTGGTCGAGCCACGGGCATTGCCGGCATCCTGCGCAAAAGCGCCACCAGCAGCAACGAGCACCAGCGAAAGCCCGACAAGCGCCCCACCCAGATTCACGCTTCTCCCGACCGATGAGAGTAACCCCCTCTTTCGATCCGCTCGAATATTCAGCACATCCATCTAAATTCTCCGAATACATACAGTACAATCAAAGATAATCCAAAATTCTCGTAACATAATATCATTTGTCATAAATTAAATTATGACAAAATTTTCATAGCCAGAAATTTAATGTATTAAATTGTTACAAATTTATAATTATATATAAATAATAAAAATTAATTTTTATTGT
>NZ_VHLG01000022.1 GCF_006516955.1 Martelella alba | reverse complement strand
TAAATTTATTATATAAAATATTATTTAAATAAAAAACAATAATACTTCCTGACGGCAACATTGCCGTCAGGTTCAATTCGCAAAAATAATCGGATATATAAAAGAAAATCACACGGAGATCTGATTGATCTCTTATCACTCCATGCCGCTGCTGAGATATTGCTGGACCACATTCGACATGTCGAAAGATGCGCCCCCCTGCACCGGTGGATATTCCTTCAGCGTTGCCAGATGCTGCGTCATAAGCACGTTCATCGGCTGCATAAGCCAGGACACTTTCTGCATCAAATGACCATAGGCATCCACTGAATCATAGCTTTCGAACGGGTCCATCCGCAAATTGAAGATCAGTGGCGCCGTGCGGGGAACAAGATTGGCATAATAGTCTTCCTTCGTCGAAAAATGGAATTTCCACGGCCCCATGCGAACGGCAGTCAGCTTGCTCTCATAATAATAAAACAGATGATCGCGGGCCGAATGATCCATTTCCCCGGTCCAATAGGGAAAATTGTTCAGGCCATCGATATATTGCTGCTTTTCCTCCATGACCTCAGCATTGATATCCTCAATGCCTGCGGCAGCGGCAAGCGAGGTGAACATGTCCTGATGCGCCTGGATGCCGTTAAGCACCTGCCCGGCCGGAATAACGCCCGGCCATCGCAGCATGGAAAGCACCCGCACGCCGCCCTCATAGGTCGTCATCTTCTCGCCCCGGAACGGCGTCGTGCCGCCATGCGGCCAGGAATTATGCTCCGGTCCGTTATCGGTCGAGTACCAGACGATCGTATCCTCGGCCAATCCGTTGGCATCCAGCCAGTCCAGCACCACACCGATATCATGGTCGTGCTGCAGCATGCCCGAGCCGTAGAGATCCGCTTCCGAGGTATAATCTTCAGCGGCATAGCGCCACTGTTCGTCCAGCCGCGTATAGAGATGCATGCGGCTGGTATTGAGCCAGACAAAGAAGGGTTCGTCCGCCTCGACCGCAGATGACATGAAGTCGATCGCACGCGGGATAACCTCCGCACCGTCGAAATTCTTCATTCGCTCCTGCGTCAGCGGTCCGGTATCTTCAATCGTCTGCTTGCCGATGCGCCCGAAACGCGGCTGTTCGGTCGGGTCATCATAATCCGTTGCCTTGGCGAACAACACGCCGCGCGTACCGAAACGCTGTTCATAGGCTTCAAGGCTGCCGGAGAAAGCCTTGCCGAAACGCTGATAGTCGCGTTGCTCGGCCTCTTCCTGCGTGTTGAGGTGATAAAGGTTTCCAAAGAACACATCAAAACCGTGAACCGTCGGCAGATGTTCGTTGCGGTCGCCGAGATGGTTCTTGCCGAACTGGCCGGTGCGGTAGCCAGCCGCTTTCATGTTCTCCGCCAGACAGGGCGAAGCGGCCTGCAGCCCAAGGGCGGCGCCCGGCTGGCCGACCGTGGTCATGCCTGAGCGGATCGGATATTGCCCGGTGATAAAGGCCGCACGCCCCGCCGTGGAGCTCGGCTGCGCGTAATGGTCGGTAAAGCGAATGCCCTCATTGCCGATCCGGTCAATATTCGGCGTATGATAGCCCATTGTCCCCATGCCGTAGGCAGAGACATTCTGCCAGCCGATGTCATCCCCCCAGATAACAAGGATATTCGGCCGCTTCTTCTTCGGCATGGTCTGCGCACGGGCCCGGCGCGGTGACGACGCTGTCGCAAGCGACGTGAAGGCGGCCAGAACGCTCGAACTCAAAAGCAGGTTCCGGCGCGTCACACCGCTGCCATTCACCGCTTTGGTTTCAGTCATATCTTCAGGATTATCTTGCATTGCCCGCTCCCTGGATCCTGGACATATCGACCATTCAGGTGATCAAAGGTCAAACCGGCAGCATGAAACAACGGGACCCCGTCATTGTCGTCAGCCTAGAGCCGGCTTCACGCATCAGCTGAAAATTACCGCATTCGGGCAAACAGGCCCGGCCGGCCAGCTCAGACAATAGATAAATTCCATGATATTATTATTACGCGTCAATATTTCATATAGAAAAAATTAGTCAAATCAAAACATAAGAAGTTATGAAGCCTCTACATAACCATAATGATGATGCCATATTCAACTTAACAACAGTCAAAATGATTGCGTAATCATGGCACGTGGAGCGTCAAAAAAAGAACAGCGAATAGAAAGCCAGATCTTCCGCGTGTTCAAGACGGTTCTCATCGAAACCGATGGTTACGGAACAACGCAATACTTCCCTCAGCCCCACTTCCGGCAGCCCCCTCGCCGGGCACATGGATCGACCGTTCAAAACATCTGACAGCCACTCGCAGCTCGCGATATGCCATCAGCAGAACTTTTGGGAAAATCAATTGGAGATGCCATGTGGCAAAATGGAGGCCTCGCCCGGAATCGAACCGGGGTGCAAGGATTTGCAGTCCTCTGCGTAACCACTCCGCCACGAGGCCCCTACTTCGGCGGTACCGAAGCGTTGGCGCGGATTTAGACAGATTCTTATCCGAGCGCAAGGGGCTTTGTCTGAAAAAGTTTCCCTTGATTTTTCGAACAAACCTTCGGTCTGCGTTTCGTGTTTCCTCCCGAAGAAGCAAACACCATCACAACGCCGTGATTGCATATCTATCCTTAATCAAATTCCGATAGACGCTTCCGCGAATGGACCAGCTGTGTAAACTGGTTGCAGGCTGAAAAACAAAACCAACGAAATCCACATGTGGCGCTGCCGATAAATGACCCTGACAATCCTGATCGCCGTTGCTGCCGGTATCTTTATCGTTATCGGACTGAGTGAACCGCTAGCGGCACGGCTGAAACTTCCGTTTTCGGTGATCCTCGCAGCCATGGGGATCGCCATCGGCGTCGCCGCCGCCTTCTTCTGGCAAACGGATCTCACCAATGCGCTCAATCCGCTGGCGCTGGCGATTCTCAATCTGCCGATCCGTGCGAGTTTCTTTCTGAACATCTTTTTGCCGCTGCTTGTGTTTCAGGTTGCTCTCAATATCGACATCCGGCGCATGCTTGACGACTGGGTTCCGATCCTGGTTCTGGCCGTTCTGGCTGTTGCGGTGGCCATGCTTGCAATCGGCTTCACGCTTTACCCTGTGGCGGGCATGTCGCTCGCCGGTTGCCTGCTGGTCGGCGCCATCGTCTCGACCACCGACCCTTCCGCAGTTGTTTCGATCTTCCGCGCTACGCCGTCGCCGCAGCGCCTTGCCCGTATCGTCGAAGGCGAGAGCCTGCTGAATGATGCCGCGGCAATCGCCTTCTTCTCGCTTTTCCTCGGCTTTGTGATGACCAATGCCGACAATCCGAAGATCTCCTCTGCGCTTCTGACCTTTCCCTGGATCGTCGGTGCGGGCAGCGTGATCGGCGTTGCCGTCGGGCGCATAGCCGTGGAAATCATGGCGCGCATGCCCGATTTTCCGCGTGGACAGATCGCCGTTTCGCTGGCCATTCCGCCACTCACCTATCTTCTGGCCGAGGAGGCCTCTGCGTCCGGTGTGATCGCCGTTGTTGCGACGGGACTGACGATCAACCTTCACATGACAGCACGCTTTACGCCCGCGATGAATGTTCTCCTGCGCGAAAGCTGGGATCTCATCGCCCATATGGCCGGCTCACTCATCTTTCTGCTTGCGGCCATTCTGATACCGAAGCTGCTGTCGCAATTTGTCCCTTACGACCTGTTTCTGGTCGGCCTCGTGGTTGTTGCGGCCCTCATTGCCCGCGCCATCATACTGTTCGGCGTGCTGCCGGTGCTGACATTGCTGAAGCTGTCGCCAAAAATCGAAGCCCCCTATTGCGTCGCCATTTTGTGGGGTGGCCTCAGGGGCGCCGTCACACTGGCGCTGGCGCTGGCGGTGACCGAAAACCGCTTCGTGCCACCGGAAATCAAGCATCAGGTTGGCATTCTCGCCACTGGTTTCACGCTTTTCACGCTGATCGTGCAAGGCACGACGCTCAGATGGGCAATCGCCAAGCTGAAGCTCGATCAGCTGAGCCCACTGGATATCGCCCTTGGCAAACAGGTCATCGCGGTCGCACTTCAAAGCGTGCGCGAACAGGTTTCGGAGACGACGCGCGACTTCGCCCTGACCCGCGATATTGTCCGCGACGAAGCCAAACGCTTCGCCGAACGCGTTGATGAGGCCGTCGAACAGACCGGCGCCAGCGAACAATTGCAGGACCGGGACCGTGTGACACTCGGCCTTCTTGCCCTTGCCGCCCATGAACGCGACACGGTGCTGGAGGAATACCGCAAGCAGGTGATCTCACCCGATCTGGCCGAACGCCTCGTCATCGCCGCCGATCATATCATCGAAGCAACCCGCAGCGGTGGCCGCGCCAGCTATCGCGAAGCTGGACGCCGCGCCTATGAGACCGGGCGTTTCTACCGCTTCGCGACCTTTGCACACAATTATTTCGGCATTCGCCGCCTTCTCGCGCGGCGGATCGAGGACCGCTTCGAAATTCTCGTCTCCTACAGCATGATCCTGCCACGTCTTGAGGAATTTCTCAACGAGCGGATCCGGCGCATTCACGGTCGCCGCGTTGCCGATCTGCTGCATGACCTCTTGAACCGGCGCCTGGAGGAAGTGCGGCAGGAACTTGAACAGCTGCGCCTGCAATTTCCGGGCTATGCCGAGGATCTGGAGCGCCGCCTGATCCGCCGCACGACGCTGCAGCTTGAGGAGCGCGAATATGATGCGCTCACCGAAGACGGCCTGATCGGCCCGGAGCTGCGCGCCACCCTTGGCACCGGGGTCGACAAACGCCGTACTGAACTTCACAACCGGCCAATGCTGGACCTTAAGCAGCAGAAAAAGGATCTCATCAACGGCTTTCCCGCCTTTGCCGATTTTGACGAACGCGAGCTGAAACTGCTTCGACGGCGGATGCGGATCGCCTATGCAGCGCCCGGCCAGCAGATTCTCCAGCGCGAAAGCTCTTCACGCGAGGTCTGGTTCATCGCCTCCGGCACGGTCAACGTCCTGACCGACGGAGTGAAAATAAGGCTCTCGCGCGGTGATATGTTTGGCCAGTTCGCAGTTCTGGCACGGCGGCGCAAGCCCATCCAGGTCTCGTCGATCGCGGATTGTATCCTGCTCGCCCTCGACGAGCACAGTTTCCGCAAATTGCTGATGCGGCCCGGCGCCTTCAGAACGGCGGTGATCGCCAGTGCTGAAAAACGCGGGGTCACATTGGATGAAGAGCTGTTTGATCTGCCGCCGGCCGAGATGACAGCCCGTGTCCGCGCCATTCTGGTGCAGGCCGGTTCTCTCAGGCTTAAACCGCAACGTCAGAGACGCCAGGCCGGCTGAATGGATCGAAGGCCTGGCCGAGCACCCTATTCGTGCACTCGCTTCTCGCCGGCCCGGATCGCGAAGGGCAGAATATTCTGCGCCGGCGGCAGCGGGCAAGCCGCATATTCAGTGAAGGCGCAGGGCGGATTGATCGCCTTGTTGAAGTCGAGCGTCACCGCCGTCTCACTGACATCTTCGCCGAAAACAAAACGGGCAGGCGGATAGGTTTCGTCTTTGGCCGTGATATCGCGGAACACGAATTGCGGCCGCTCGGCCGTGCCATAGGTCGAGAGCAGTTCGACGGTTCGGCCTTGATAGGCAAAGCGGGCCAGATGGGTTACTCCAACCTTCGTCTGCACGCCAACGACTGTATCGAGCATGATCTCATCGGGACGTTCAAGCGCCACCCATTCGGCGCGGATGCGCCATGCCGGATCGGTCGGATAATGCGGAATGGGCTGAAGTTTCGCCGGTTCATCGGAGTTCATGTCACGGATGCGCAACGCCAGCGCCCCGTCCATCGACGTGATCTCGAAGGTGAAACGGTCGACGCGAAACATCACCGGAAAATGGCTGTCGAGCCCGATGGTCTGCTCAACATCGCCACCGGCATCGCGGAAGGTCAGCCCCTCGCCCGACGAAAGTTCCAGACTGCCGGCATGTGCCGGACCGACCGCAAGCACGATATCGCAATCAGATGATGACCCGACGGTTACAGTTCCGGGCTCAAGCCACCAGCGGCCAATCAGCGACAACCAGCCACCAGCCGACATCAGTGTTCGATGCCGGTCACGCCGCCAGTTTTCGATGGCATCCGGGTAATTTTCGATTTCAGTCATGGAAAGACCTTTCAATCCGCATCTTCATTGCGGCATGCGTGGAATACTGTCGAGAAGCCTGCGCGTATAGGGGTGCTGCGGATCACGAATGATCTCTTTCGTCAGACCCGTCTCGACGATACGGCCTTTCTC
Source organism: Martelella alba (assembly GCF_006516955.1). GTDB lineage: Bacteria > Pseudomonadota > Alphaproteobacteria > Rhizobiales > Rhizobiaceae > Martelella > Martelella alba. The sequence goes on along the minus strand of NZ_VHLG01000022.1, from coordinate 33,217 downwards.
CAGAATCACCATTTCCTCACAGAGTGCCGCAACGACGCCGAGATCATGCGACACGAAAACCAGTGTCATCCGCTCGGCGAGCTTGCGGAACAGATCGACAATCAGAATGCGCGTCGACAGATCGAGCGCGCTGACCGCCTCATCCGCCAGCAACAGCTTCGGCATGGCGGCAATCGCCCGGGCAATGGCGATGCGCTGACGCTGGCCACCGGAAAATTCATGCGGATAGCGCCCGCCTGCATCCTCAGGCAGACCGACATCTTCCAGCGCGGCAGCCACAATGGCATCATGATCACCGGAAATGGCCAGCGACCGCAGGGGTTCTGAAATGATCGAGCGCACCTTCTGGCGTGGATCAAGCGAGGAATAGGGATCCTGAAACACCGCCTGAACCGAGCGGCGATACTGCCGCATGAAAGCACGGTTCAAGGGGTCGAGTCTCTCACCCTCAAAGCGGATTTCACCCGACTGCTGACGTGCAAGCCCCAGCATCAGGCGCAGGATCGTGGATTTGCCAGAACCGCTCTCACCCACAAGCCCGACGCTGCGCCCCGCCGTCACCGACAGGGAGACATCGTCCAGCGTCGTACGGCGGCGATCGTAGGAAAAACGGATATCACTGAGGTCCAGCAGGCTCATAATGCCTCCCCGAAATAGGCGTCGAAGGCATGGGCGGCCGTCACCAGCGATCGCGTATAGTCATGCGCCGGCGCGGCGAAGACCTGCTTCACATCCCCCGCCTCGACCAGCCTGCCCCGCTGCATCACGGCAACGCGGTTGACCACGGAGGCGACCACAGGCAGATCGTGGCTGATGAACATGAGCGCCATGTTGAATTCAGCGACCAGACGGTCGAGCAGATTCAGGATCTCGGCCTGGGTGGTCACATCCAGCGCCGTCGTCGGTTCATCCGCGATCAGAAGCTTCGGTCGACATGCAAGCGCCAGCGCAATCGCCACGCGCTGGCGCTGACCGCCGGAAATTTCGTGCGGATAGGCTTTCATGATCCGCTCCGGCTGCGGCAGGGCGACATGATCAAGAAGTTCCAGCACCCCCCGGCGGATCGTCGCGCCATCGGTGGCGGCACCCTCGCGTTTCAGCCGCCGCGTCAGTGGAATGGCGACCTGCCGGCCAATTTTCATCAGCGGATCAAGCGCCGTCAGCGGCTCCTGAAAGACAACGGCAATATCGCGCCCGCGCATGGTGTTGAGCACGCGCTCGGGCGTATTGACGACCTCCTGGCCATCGACCGTGATCGAACCTTCAGCACGGATTGCCTTCGGCAGCAACCCGGTCACCGCCATGGCCGTCAGCGATTTCCCCGATCCCGATTCGCCGATCAGGCCGAAACGCTTGCCCGCACCGATGGAGAATGACAGGTCCGAAACGAGCCTGCGCTGACCGGTGAAAATGTCGAGATTTTCGACCTCAAGCAAAGCGCTCATCGCGATGCCCTCCTTGTCGGATCGGCGATATCGCGCAGACCATCGGCCAGAAGATTGACGCCGACAACCAGGCTCAGAAGGGCCAGGCCGGGCGCGATCGCGCCGAGCGGTGCCGTATAGACCGTGCCTTGCGCCTCCTGCAGCAAGCGCCCCCAGGAGGTATTCGGCAGCGGCGCACCGAGGCCGAGATAGGACAGCGACGCCTCAGCGATGATCGCCACACTGAACTGCAGCGCGAAATTGACCGCCATGGTCGGCCAGATATTCGGCAGGATGTGCTGGAAAATGATACCCGCCCAGGACGTGCCGGAAATGCGCGCAGCGGTGATGTAATCCCGTCCGAGCACCTGCTTGACCAGAATGCGCGTCAACCGCGAAATCACCGCCGACATGGCAATGCCGAGCGCCAGCGTCGCCGTCCACAGGCTTGCCTCACTGCTGGCAGCAACCACCAGCATGGCGATCAGCAGCACCGGAAAGGCGATCATGATATCAAGTGCCGCTGCCAGAATATCGTCCAGCAGCCGTGTCGCAAAGGCGGCGGCAAGGCCGATCGTCACACCGATCACCGCGCCGATGGCAACAGCGCCAACGCCGACAATCAGCGCGATGCGCGATCCGATCAGCACCAGGGTCAGATAGTCCCGGCCGAGACGATCTGTTCCCAGCCAGTGGACCAATGACGGTGCCTCCAGCCGGCCGCCGCTCATGCCCATCGGGTCATAGGGCGTCCAGAAGAACGTCATGATCGCGATGACGACATGCAGACCGACAAGAAACAGACCAACCTCGAAGGAGAGCGACCGCCGTCGCCTTGCCGGTACCACACCTGCGGCCATTTCATTCGGGGTGAAACTCATGGACGTGCTCCCGATGCCTGCCTGAGCCGCGGATCAATGACGCGCTGAGAAATATCGGCGAGAAAGCCAACCAGCAGCACCAGCAGCGTCGAGACGAACAGCACGCCCTGCACATTGGGATAGTCCCGCTGTTCAATCCCCATCAGCAGCATTGAACCAAGACCAGGAAGCGAAAACACCTGCTCAATGACGACAGCGCCAAGAAAAGCCGTACCAAGCTCGATGCCGAGGATCGAGATCACCGGAATGGAGCCGTTGCGGATGCCGTGGCGCCAGAAGGCCGTGCCAAAGCTCGCGCCAAGTGCACGCGCCGTGCGCAGATAGTCGCTGCCGAGAACATCGAAAGTCGCCGCCCGCACATAGCGCAGCAGCGAGGCGGACATGACCAGCGCAATGGTGATGACCGGCAACACCAGCGCATGCAGCGCTGCAAGCGGCGCATTCCAGCCCTTGGGCGGAAAGCCGCCGGACGGGAAAAGCCTGATCTGAATGGCAAAGACGATGACCAGAAGAATGCCCATCCAGAAGGCCGGAACAGCGATGCCGAGTTGCGACACAGCCGAAATGACGCCAGCATACCAGCGATCGCCTTTCACGGCCGAGATAACACCGAGCGGTACGGCAATCACGATCGCCAGCAGGAATGCCAGCAAGGTCAGCGGCAGCGTAATTGAGAGCCGCGCCGCGATCTCAGCCGTCACGGGCGCATTGGAAACAAAGGACGTCCCGAGATCAAAGCGGGCCAGAGAGCCGACAAAACGCAGAAACTGCTGCCAGAGCGGCAGGTTTGATCCGACCTGCTCACGCGCCGCCTCGATCTGCGCCGGGTCCGCGCCGACAGACACAAGTGCATTGGCAGGATCGCCCGGCAACAGCCGCAAAAGCACGAACAGCACCATGGCCGCCACCAGAAGCGACAGCAGCAGGATCAGGCCACGGCGGATGAGATAGGTAAGAATGGGCAGGCCCTCTCGGTCTCAAAACCAGCTATGCAGGCGCGCCGGAAACATGAACCGACACGCCATTATTTTCATAAAAACAGAATCTTAGTCATCCTTCTTTATGTCATAGGCGAAGAACTGAGAATTCAGGCCATTCAGCGGATAGCCGGTGACATTCGAGCGGGAGACCACAATCTGCGGGTTCAGATAAAGCCAGACACTGGCAGCATCTTCGGCAATCTGCTTGTTGGCTTCAGTCAGCTTTTCAACCTGCTCGGCTTCCGAGCCTGCCGTTTCCGATGAGGCAATCAGATCGACAACCTTCAGGTTGTTATAGCCCCAATAGAAATCGGGATTGCCGTAAAACAGGATATCGCGATGGTTCACATGTTCCTGCAGCGTCGCTTCGAAATCGTGCTGCTTGTAGATCTTGTTGAACCATTCATTGGCGGTGATGATGTTGATCTTCACGTCAATGCCAACCTTGGCGAGATCGGTCTTGACCACCTGGGCGACCAGCGGATGCGGATCGTAATTCGGTGTATCCAGCGTGAAGGAGAAGCCATCGCCATAGCCAGCCTTGGCCAGCATGTCCTTGGCGCTTGCCGGATCATAAGGGTCAACGCCATTCAGATCGACATACCAAGGATCAGTCGGCGGTACGAAGGAACCGATCAGCGTGCCATAACCGCCCCAGATTGCATTCAGCAGCTTCTTCTTGTCGATCGCGCGGCTGACGGCCTTGCGAACCTCGACATTATCGAAGGGTGCGACGCGGTCGTTGAAGGCCAGCACTTCCTTGGTAGTGGACTTGCCTTCCTCGACGGTAAACTGCGGATTATTGGTGAACTGGCCGAGCGAATCCGGGCTTTGAACGCTGGTGATGATATCGATGGCGTTGGTCAAAAGCGCATTGTTCAGCGCTGTGGCATCGCTGAAATATTTGAACACGACATTGGCATTGGTTGCCGGCGTGCCCCAATATTTGTCGAAACGCTTCATGGCGAGATAGGAGCCACGGCGCCAGCTGTCGAGCTCATAGGGCCCGGTACCATCTTCCTTGGACGAGATGTCGCCGGCCGTATCGTTCACGATCCAGATATAGCTCAGATAATAGGGCAGCGAGATTGACCGCGACGACAGGTGAATCACCACGGTGAGGTCATCCGGCGTGTCGATGGAAGCAATCGTCTTCAGGCTGCTCTTGCGCGAGCTTTTCGAGTCGGGCGCCATGATGCGCTCAATGCTGAACTTCACATCGGCAGAGGTCAGCGGATCGCCGGAATGAAAGACGATGCCAGGCTTGAGCTTGAACGTATAGGTCAGGCCGTCATCGCTCATCGTGTAATCGTCAACGAGCAGCTTTTCGACCGAACCGCCATCTGTGAGCTTGAACAGCGATTCGTAAACATTGCCGTAAAAAGCTTCATGAATGCCCTGAACGCCGCCGCCGACATTGTCGAGGCTTTGCGGCTCATAGAGCGAACCGATATTAATTGTGGCATCCGCATCATAGCTCTCGGCCGCAAAAACCGCCGGGCTGGTTGCGGTGACGCCGATACCGGCAACGGCCAGAAACGACATGAAGAACACGGTGCGTTTGAAGCGCGAGCGCGCGGTGCGCGTTAGGTTCATGATACCAATCCTGTCTGATGGGCGGCGCCTGACTGCACCGCGAGCAAAGAGCCCCGAAAAGGCCACTGGAAAGCCCAAGCTTAATCACATTCCCAAAACCGAAACAACGGCTTGGACAACAAGTTGAACAGGTCTCGATACATCGGTCAGGCAGAAAGCAATCCAAGGTCGCGTGTAGCAGGATACTGCCCGTAAGAATGGGTTGCACCCCGCTGAAACGCCGTCTCATGTCACTCGAAATCGGCCCTATAGTCCTTTAGCGCTGCGGCCACCCGCATGGCAAAACGCGCAGAGGCAACGGGAAGCGCCCGGCCGCGCATCTGCCCGAGGATGAGGCTTCCCGCCGGGAGATCGCGCTCCGATACGGGCCGGAACACCAAAGATCCATCGGCCGGCGTGGAAAGACCGATGGGGATCTGAAACCCGATCACATTTTCATGCAGCACATAGTGGCGGATAAGCTCGAAGCTTTCGGTCTCGATCAGCGGTGACACCCGGCGCGAGGTCAGCCGTGCCGCGAAATCGAGCAAATGGCGGACGCCATATTTCGCCGCCGGTGCAACATGCGGCCAGTCAAGACATTCCCGTAGCCGCACTTCCTTTTGCGCGGCCAGCGGATGATCGGCGCGCAGGATGGCGTAAACATGCTGCGGAATCGCATGAATGACTTGAAAATCAACCAGATAGATCGGCTCGAACACCAGTGCGAGATCCGATGAATAAGAGGCAAGCTCCTGCTCGGCCTGGGCGCGGTCGCGGATATTGACGCTGAAGGTCACGCCTGGATGCTCCTGCCGGTAGCTGGCGATCTGCTGCGGCAGAAAATAGGGCAGCATCGCCTGCGAACAGGCAATCGAGACATGGCCGCGCCGCTCACCCGAAAGGTCGGCCACCTGGCTTTGGACCCGCGACAGATCCGAAGCGGTGGCGCGGTAGTGATGCAGCACCAGTTCACCAGCCGGATTGAGCCGCACGCCCCCCGGCAGGCGCTCGAACAGTTCAGCCCCGAATTCGGCCTCGAACCGGTTGATCCGCCGGACCAGCGCCGAGGGCGTGATGTTCATGTCCTCCGCCGCCTTGCGCATGGAACCGGCTCGCGCCACAGCCTCAATCAGGCGAAAAGTCAGCAGATGCTTCACAGAAATTCCCCTGGCGGTCGTGGTGCATTTTTTTCACCGCAATGGTGAAATCATAGCAATTTTCTCGAACACAAAAAAGACGCAACGTGATCTTCGACAGAGCCGGAAAACGCGGCTTGCGAACGAGGGGCATAAGATGACCATCACCAGACGGAATTTTCTGACAGCAGGCGCAATCATAGCCGGAAGCATGCCTTTCGCGCGGGTTCTCTCCGCCAACGCGGCACCGGCTGACACGCTTGTGGCAGTTTACGGCCAGAGCATTAATTCGCTGGACCTGCACCGCACCGGCACCAACCGTGCCAGCTACCAGATTGCAGTCAACTGCTATGATCGCCTGATCACCTTCGGTTCAAAAACCGGGCCGGATGGCAGCCTTTCCTACGACTATTCCAAGATCGAGCCCGAGCTTGCCGAGAGCTGGACCATCTCCGAAGACGGCCTGACGATCACCTTCAAGCTGAAAGCGGATGCGACCTTCCAGGATGGCAGCAAGGTAACGGCCGCCGACGTCAAATGGTCCTTCGACCGGGCCGTCACCGTCGGCGGCTTCCCGACGACACAGATGCAGGCTGGCGGTCTGGTGCGCCCCGACCAGTTCGAAGCGGTCGACGATCTGACCTTCGTCGTCAAGCTCGACAAGCCGTCAAAGCTTTCCCTCCCCGACCTTGCCGTGCCGGTGCCCTTCGTCATCAATTCGACGCTCGCCAAAGAGCATGCGACCGCCGATGATCCGTGGGCGATGGAATATCTGCACAAGAACACCATCGGCTCGGGCGCTTACAAGGTAACGCGCTGGGATCAGGGCCAGCAGGTCGTCTATGAGCGTTTCGATGGCTGGGTTGGCGGTCCGAAGCCGGCCGTGCGCCGGGTGATCGTGCGCGAAGTCCCCTCGCCCGCCACATCACGCGCGCTGATCGAACGCGGCGACGTGCAGATCGCCTATGATATCCCGGACAAGGATGCCTCGGAACTGGCCGACAAGCTGACTGTCTACTCAACCCCGGTCGACAACTGCATCAACTGCCTGTGCATGAATTTCAATTTCGAGCCCTTTCAGGACCCGGATGTGCGCAAGGCCGTCGCCTATGCCGTGCCTTATGAGGCGATCTTCAAGACCGCCGCTTACGGTCGCGGTGCGCCGCTTTGGGGCGGCTCAGCCGAGATCAGCGACACCGCATGGCCGCGCAAGACGCCCTATGACACCGACATGGCCAAGGCCAAGGAGCTGATGGCCAAATCGAAATATCCCGACGGGTTCGAGACCACCCTTTCGATTTCCAGCGATCTTGGCTGGATGGAGCCGGCGGCCATTCTGGTTCAGGAAGCCGTCGCCCAGCTCGGCATCAAGGTAACGATCGACAAGATCCCCGGCGCCAACTGGCGGACCGCAAGCCTGGTCGAAAAGCGCCTGCCCTTCCATTTCGAGAATTTCGGCGGCTGGCTCAACACGCCTGACTATTACTTCTTCTGGGCCTATCAGGACGATCATCTGTTCAACTCCTCCAATTATCGCAACGAGGAAATCGAAACGCTGACGGCCGAAACCCTGCCGATGGCCATGGATGATCCGGAATATGCCAAAAAGATCGAGCGCATGTACGAGATCGTGCTCAATGATCTGCCGCGCATTCCACTCTATCAGCCGGCGCTCAACGTCGCCGTCAACGGCGCTGCGGGTTACGAATTCTGGTTCCACCGCATGCTTGATATCCGTTCGCTGACCATTGTCGGTAGCTGATATGGGCACACGCAGCCGCGCAGTTCTCATCCGTATCGGCCAGGCCGTGCCTGTCCTCTTCGGTGTGGTCATCATCAGCTTCGTGCTGACCCGGGCTTTGCCCGGGGACCCCGCCGTGCAGTTCGCCGGTGTCATGGCAACGCCGGAATCGATTGAGCAGACCCGGGTCAGCCTGGGTCTCGACAAGCCGCTGCCCGAACAATTCCTGATCTATCTGGGAGAACTCGCCCATGGTGATCTCGGCCAGTCGGTCTCGACCGGTCGGCCGGTGGCGGAGGATCTGGCAGACCGTATGCCTGCTTCGCTTGAACTGACGCTGACGGCGCTGATCCTTTCATGCCTTGTGGCCATTCCACTCGGCGTGCTGGCTGCAACACGACCTGGAAGCCTCGTTGACCAGCTCTGTCGCGTGCTGGTCACCGCCGGCGTCTCGCTGCCGACCTTCTTCACCGGCATCGTGCTGATCTATGTGTTTTACTATCTCCTTGGCATTGCGCCATCGCCTTTGGGACGCCTCGATTTCGCCTATCTCGATCCGCCGCATGTCACCGGCTTTTTCCTGATCGATTCGGCCCTTGCCGGAGACTGGGAAACCTGGTTCGGCGCGCTGAAACAGCTGATCCTGCCCGCCATCACGCTTGGCCTGTTCACACTCGCTCCCATTGCCCGCATGACCCGCGCCGCCATGCTTTCGGCACTCAGCGCCGACTATATCCGCACGGCGCGGGCGGCCGGTCTCAACCGCCGCAAGGTGCTTTACGGCTATGCCTTCCGCAATGCGCTGCTGCCGGTGATCACCACGCTTGGCATGGTGTTCTCCTTCGTGCTCGGCGCCAATGTGCTGGTCGAAAAGGTCTTCGCCTGGCCCGGCATCGGCTCCTATGCCGTCGAAGCGCTGGTGGTCTCGGACTATGCGGCAGTGCAGGGTTTCGTGCTTGCCATGGCGCTTCTCTTCGTCACCCTCAACCTTGTGATCGACCTCGCCTATTCGATGATTGATCCACGCTTCGGGACGGCCGCGAAATGACCAATGTCGAAACCATCAAGGCCGACCCCAAGGCACCCAACGGAACATTCGGCCATTTTTTCTATATCCTTAAGGAAAATCCGGTTACCGCGCTTTCCTTCGGTCTGTTCACTTTCTTCATTCTCTCGGCGATCTTCGGACCTGCGGTCGTACCCTACAGCCCTCTTTCAACCGATGCCGCCGCAGCACTGCAGCCGCCCTCACTCAGCCACTGGTTCGGCACGGATAATCTTGGCCGCGACATCTTCAGCCGGGTGATCGTGGCAACCAGGCTTGATCTCATGATCTCGGTGACCGCCGTTGCGCTTTCCTTCGTCATCGGCTCGGTGCTTGGCGCCATTGCCGGTTATCGCGGCGGCATGATCGATACGGTGCTGAACCGGATCCTCGACACGATCATGGCCTTCCCGCTGTTCGTGCTGGCCATGGGTATTGTTGCCGCACTCGGCAATTCGGTCTCGAACATCATCATCGCCACCGCAATCATCAACATTCCCTTCTATGCCCGCCTGGTGCGCGCCGAGGTCAACATCCGCCGCGAGGCCGGTTTCACCCTTGCCGCAAAACTGGCTGGCAATTCCGATACCCGCGTGCTCGCCTTCCATATCTTCCCCAATGCCCTGCCGCCGATGATGGTGCAGGTGTCGCTCAATCTCGGCTGGGCCATCCTCAACGCAGCCGGGCTCTCCTTCATCGGTCTCGGTGTCAGGCCGCCAGCGGCCGAATGGGGCATCATGGTTGCCGAGGGTGCGAACTACATCATCTCCGGCGAATGGTGGGTGGCGATCTTCCCGGGCATCTGGCTGATGCTCGCCGTCTTCACCTTCAACCTCATGGGCGACGGTCTGCGCGACATTGTCGATCCCCGCCGCCGCACCTAGGAAGGAGGCACTCCCATGCTGTCTATCACGGATCTTCAGGTTGCCTTCAAGACACGCCGCGGCGAAGTCAATGCGGTCAAGGGCATCAGCTTCGAACTGGCCAAGGGCGAACGCCTCGGTATCGTCGGCGAAAGCGGCTCCGGCAAATCGGTCACCTCCTATGCGCTGATGCGCATTCTCGATGCCGGTGGCACCATCAAGGCCGGTGAGGCCATCTATTCCGGCGTCGATCTGCGACGAGCAAACGAAACCGCCATGCGCGACATTCGCGGCCGGGAAATCTCGATGATCTTCCAGAACCCGCGTGCTGCACTCAACCCGATCCGCAAGGTCGGACACCAGATCGAGGACGTGCTGCGCCAGCACAACCGCGCCACCCACAGCAATGCGAAGCGGAAGGCGATCGAAGCGCTGGAAGCGGTCAAGATCAACAATGCTGCCGAGCGTTACGACGCCTATCCCTTCGAGCTTTCCGGCGGCATGTGCCAGCGTATCGTCATCGCCATTGCGCTGGCCTGCGACCCGAAACTGCTGATCGCCGACGAACCGACGACCGGCCTCGACATCACCACGCAAAAGGCGGTGATGGATCTCGTTGACGAACTGGTCCGCGCCCGTGACATGTCATCAATCCTGATCACCCATGATCTGGGTCTGGCCAGCGAATATTGCGACCGGATCGTGGTGATGAAGGACGGTCAGATCGTCGAACAGGGCGATCCGGCCGAACTCTTCACCAATCCGAAACATCCCTATACCAACAAGCTGGTGGATGCGACGCCGCGACGCGGGGCAACGATCCGCTCGCTTCTGCCGGAAGATCAGCGCACCCCGCTCAGCCCCCGGCAGATGAGCGACGCGCCGCTGCTTGAAGTCATCAATCTGCGCAAGACCTATCAGGGCAAGTCCGGCCCCGTTCACGCCGTCAAGGGGGTGAGTTTCACGATCAGGCTGGGTGAAAGTCTAGGCCTTGTCGGGGAATCGGGCTGCGGCAAATCGACGACCTCCTCGATGGTCGTCCGCCTGCTTGATCCAACCAGCGGCGCCATTCTCTATCGTGGTCAGGATATCGGCATCATGCCGGCACTGGCCTTTGCCCGCAATCCGCTCAGGCCGAAGATCCAGATGGTGTTTCAGGATGCGACCGACAGCCTCAATCCGCGCCACAGCGCTCGCCAGTCGATTGCCGAGCCGCTGAAACGGCTGAGCGGCATGAGCGGCGCAACGCTTGCCGCACGGGTTGAGGAGCTGGCCGCACTGACCGGCCTTCCGGGCCATCTGCTGGATCGCTTTCCGCACCAGCTTTCCGGTGGCCAGAAGGCGCGTGTCGGCATCGCCCGCGCGATTGCACCTGATCCTGACCTCTTGATCCTCGACGAACCGACGGCAGCCCTCGACGTCTCGATCCAGGCGGTGGTGCTGAACCTGATGGCGGATCTCAGGGCCAAGCTGAACATGAGCTACCTCTTTGTCAGCCACGATCTCAACGTCGTCCGGCTGCTCTGCGACACCGTTGTGGTGATGAAGGGCGGCGAGGTGATCGAGGCAGGTCCCGCTGAAAAGGTGATGGATAATCCATCGGCGGACTATACCCGCCAGCTGCTTTCGGCAGCACCTCAGGCGCCGATCCGGGAGGCTGCGGAATAGGAGTTCACCCCGAATCTCCACCAAACAAAGCCATGTTAAACAGTTAGATAGAGCGTTCTTCTCAGACCAAGGTTACGCAAGGATGCTCTCGTGCCAAGAATGAAAGGTTCCCGCATGATCTCGGATATTCCGTTTACGCTTGAGGCGCTCCGCGCAGCCTATGCCGAAGGTGTCACGCCCGAGGCTGTCGTCGAAGAAGCCTTCCGGCGTCTTGATGCGACGGGGGATCCCGGCATCTTCATCCATCAGGCCCGCGAGGCCGCACTGGCAGAAGCGCGTGCGCTTGGCGCCCCCGACGGCCGCCCGCTGTTTGGCATTCCCTATGCCGCCAAGGACAATATCGATGTTGCCGGCATGCCGACCACCGCCGCCTGCCCCGATTTTTCCTATGACGCCACGCAAGACGCCTTCGTCGTCAGCAAGCTTCGGGCAGCGGGCGCCATCTGCCTCGGCAAGACCAATCTCGATCAGTTCGCCACCGGGCTTGTCGGCGTGCGCACGCCCTATCCGGTGCCGCTGAATGCCATTGATCCCGAAATCGTGCCCGGCGGTTCGTCCTCCGGTTCAGCCGTGGCTGTTGCCCATGGCATTGCTGCCTTCTCGCTCGGCACCGACACGGCAGGTTCCGGCCGCGTTCCGGCGGCGCTCAACAGCATTGTCGGGCTGAAGCCGACGCTGGGCGCACTTTCGGCAACAGGGGTGGTGCCCGCCTGCCGCACGCTGGATACGATTTCGATCTTTGCCCAGACCGTTTCAAACGCCTGGGAGGTGCTGTCGGCAACAGCCGTCTATGATGCCGCCGATGCCTATGCCAGGCCGCTGAAGATAGCGCCGCTCGGCCTGCAGCCTTCAAAGCTCCGCATCGCGATCCCCGATGCGGCAAGCCTGAAGACCTTCGGTGATGCAGCGCAGGAGACACATTTTCGCGAGACGATCGACCGCCTGACAGCGACTGGTGCCAAGGTGGCAGAAATCGACCTGACACCGTTCTATGATGTCGCAAAGCTGCTCTATGACGGCCCCTGGGTTGCCGAGCGGACGGCAGCGGTCGGCAATCGCCTGACGGAAGCACCCGAAACGCTCCATCCGACCACGAAAGCAATCGTCGGTGCCGGAACGGCTATAACGGCGGTCGACGCCTTTCGCGGCATGTACCGGCTGAAGGAACTGGATCGGATCTGCGCCCGCGCCATGAAGGGTTTCGACCTTCTCTGCGTGCCAACCATCCCGCATTTCGTCACCGTCGAACAGATTGCCGCCGACCCGATCGGCCCCAATTCACGGCTTGGCACCTATACCAATTTCGTCAACCTGCTCGATATGTGCGGCATTGCCGTGCCGACAGGAGATCGTGCGGACGGCCGCCCCGGCAGCCTGACGATCCTGGCAGCTGGCGGTCAGGACGCGCTGGCAGCATCCCTTGCAGCCACGTTGCAGAGCGGGCGCATGGGCGCTACCGGCTGGTCGCCCGAACCACCGGCCCCTTCTGCCCCAACGCCATTTGCCGGTGAAATCGCGGTTGCCGTCTGCGGCGCACATATGTCGGGCCTGCCGCTCAATCACGAACTGACCTCGCGCGGCGCCCGCTTCCTCAAGGCCACGGCCACGGCACCGGAATATCGCTTCTACGCCCTCGCCGGCGGCCCGCCTGCCCGGCCCGGCCTCGTCCGTCAGGACGGTGCTGGCGGCGCATCGATCGCGGTTGAAGTCTGGGCCATGCCGGTCGAGGCGTTTGGCAGCTTCATGGCCGGCATTCCGGCACCGCTCTGCATCGGCACGGTCGCGCTTGAAGACGGTGCGAGTGTGAAGGGCTTTCTGTGTGAGGGCCGCGCGGTCGGCAATGCACAGGACATTACTGCGCTCGGGTCGTGGCGAGCTTTCATCGCATCACAGGCGGCCTGAGAACCTCGTGGACCGCCACGTCGAAAAGGGCGCGCCCGGACGCGCCCTTTTTGCTGCCTCATCATCCTGGCCGACGCCCCACGGGGCGGTCGGGGACGAACCGGCGAGCCCGAACGGGACCGCCTCAAGATTTGGTGTCGGGAAAATAACCAGCCGAAACCGTCAAAAGCGACAGCGCAACAGCGTCGGCGCATAGAACCTCCACCAGCGCCGCCTGCAGCCGTTTCTCAAAAATCCGAAAAAGATCGCCAATTGGGATGGACCTTTCGGAACGCCTCATTCACATTGAGAATCACTTAAATAACAACCACTTATTAGAGAATCTCAATTACATGTATTTTGCATTCCGGTTTTCGGGAGCACAAGAAACTTTGGATCGAGAATCTAGGTGATCGCAGTTCTCTGCAAAAAAACATGTAGGCCACACTCAACTCCGGCAGGTTAGCGATGGATAGCAGGCGATCGATTTTTGAAATACCCGTTTTCGGGTATCTGGTGCATCTTGCAGATGCACTCATAAAACTTCCGCGCAATGACTATCGTGTCGCTAAACTGCGCAATGACGTGCGCGGCCTCAGTCAACGCCTCAGTAAACTTGACAATAATCTGAAGCGTTTTGAGATCGAACTCAGCGCTTTCACGGCAGCGCTTGAACAAAACGAGGCAGCCTCCAAGAATTTCATTGGTACCTCAGAACGCCACTGGGCGCATTTTTCCAATTCCACCGGAGACATCTCCGCCTTTGGCCACGAGCTGCAGATGGTCTCAGAACGCATCGCGGCAATGAACCGGCCGTATTCACGGTATCGCTCTGCTGGATTGTCTCAGGATGGCAAGACCTATGAAACAGAGACGGAAGCACGCATCCGCCAGATATGGGACCGGATCAACCGCACACGCCAGGATATCCTGCCGGAGTTGATGCTCAATCCCAACGAGGCCGAAGAGATAAGGCAACCTCATATCGTCGATCGCGCCAAGTTCGACAACGCGAAAGCACGGGGTGATCTGCGCTTCAATCTCGGCAGTGCCTCGCCTGCGTTTGATGACTATGTCAACGTCGACAGGTACAATCGACCACATATTGATGTTGTCGCCGAATTCGATGCGCTTCCCGCTGAATTGGGATCTGTGGCCGAGATCTTCTCATCGCATCTTGTCGAACACTATCCGCAGGAAGCCCTGCGCCGCCGCATGCTGCCCTATTGGCACAAACTATTGCGCAAGGACGGCGTCCTGCATGTTGTCGCCGTCGATGCTTCAGCGACAATCGCCGCCGCCGCCGTCGAACGCTACGGCTTCGAGGATTTCAGAGACGCACTGCTCGGCGACCGAAGCCAGGAGGAAAATGGCCCCCTCAACCTGCTCTCGCCGCAGATCATGCGCGATCTGCTGATCGAGGCCGGGTTTGACGACGTCGAGCTTTTGGCGAGCGGCAGACCAAACGGCAAGGGCTTTGAGTTTGAAATCAAGGCAGCGAAATCGAGGTTTCCCTGATGTGATGCCTGCCGGACAATGCCCGCAGCGTTGGCAGCAGCCGGCTGGCGCCGGCATTTCGTTGCCTGTCAAGACGGCATAGCGTTCACAGGGAGATCATGAAACTGTCTGCCATAATGACCTCCCAACAGAGACCATACGTTATTCATTGACGCCAAGAACCTCGGAAGGATTGGGCTGCCCGGACGTAGCCGGAACCGAAGCATGCTCGCTGAGCCGCATCAGACCGTCAACGCAAGGCATATGTCTTCGGCCGACCGTGCAATCAGCAGCTTCCGTCCATCATGGAAGTATCGCCACCCTGCTTCTGCACTGCCCCATTCCCTGAAACTGGCTGCAGGCAGGATCACGTCCGCTTCTGTCATTTTGCCTGCGGCAATTTGGATCTTGGCGAAGCCAACAAGCGCATTTCCGCTGCCGTCGGGGCGCGACCAATAGATCTGAACGACTTCGCTGGTATCGCGCTGCCCGCAGTTCTCAAGGCTGACGCGAAGCAAAACGTCATGATTGTCCAGAACCACGCCTGCAACATCACGGTATCGCACATCGCCGTAGCCAAGCCCGTGCCCGAAGGGAAACAATGGGGGCGTCCCCTGTCTTTCCAGGCGGCGCTGACCGATCATATTCCCTTCCATATAGGCCACCGTGCCGCCAGCTTCCGGCCTGAAGGTCAATGCATCAATGTCTTCCTGTGTTCGGGGAAAGGCCTCCGGCAGGCGTCCCGACGGCTCCTGCCGCCCCAGCAAGACGTCGGCCAGGGCATTGCCGCTCTCCTGGCCGGCATACCATTGCTGCAGCACTGCCCCGGCGTCATCGACCCAGGGCATGGTCACCGGACTGCCGGACTGGACGACGACAATCGTGTTGGCGTTGACGGCACTGACCGCTGCGATCAACTCGTCCTGCCCTTGCGGCAGGCCCAATCCGCGACGGTCCTCCGATTCCGTTTCCCATTCCTCATTGAGGCCCGTGACGATGACCACGGCATCGGCCCCTTCTGCGATCCGGCAGGCTTCCTCAAGCGAGCCAAGCCGGGAAGGCGGACGCAGGCCGAAACGGATCGCCTTCAGCGTTGTGGCAATGCCGTCGCCGCAGGCGTATTCTACGGAGAAAGTGTAGACCTGTCCCGCCTGAAGCGCGATCGTCCCGCGCCGTTCATCACAGCCATGGCCGAAATAGCTTTCGCCCTTCGACCAGCTTTCCCAGGCTTCCAGAACCGGTTCTCCGTCGATGAACAGCCGGCTCAGGCCGGCGCTCATCAAACCAATGTCGTAGGTTCCAGTTTCGGGAGCAGTATAGTGGCAGGTAAGTTTGGCCGAAAATGAGCTGTGATCCACCTCCGGCGCAACGGCGCCAAACCAGCCAAAGGCACTGCTGCTGCCGACCTGCGACAGAACTGGCGCACCTTCGAAAGTCAGGCCGGCATAGAAATCGATGGAAACCGCTGTGTCGATGGCAGGCAGGAAACGATCACCATGGCATCCAAGCGCATGAGCAATCTCGACACCCGGCAAGGCAGCGCGGAGGCCCTCAAGCGGACTGACCGCATAATGTGCATTGATCTGTGCCGAGCCGCCGCCATGGATGACGGCGCGCGCAGCATTGGGGCCGATCACCGCCAGCCGCTTCAACCTTTGAGGCGCAAGCGGCAGGAGATTGTTGCGATTTGTCAGCAAAACCGTGCCTTCTGCGCCAGCCCTGCGGATCAGGTGGCGTGTCTCGCCACGGTCTTCGCTGCGCTCGCGTGCGAGATTGCCTGTCGCGTCTGCGCCCAGCCTGTGTCCCAGGGCGACGATCCGCCGGGCCGAACGGCGCACGCTCTCGGCGGATACATGGCCCTCGCGAACGGCGGTGACGAGCTTTTCACCGCGATGCCTGCCGGGGCCCGGCATTTCCAGATCCAGCCCGGCCACAATCGATTCCACCGTGGTGTGATTGCCGAGCCAGTCGGACATCACAACGCCTTCAAAACCCCATTCATCGCGAAGGATGTCTTCGATCAGGCGGCGGTTCTGCGACATGTGAATGCCGTTCAGGGCATTGTAGGAAGTCATGACGCAGGCGACATCTGCCTCTTTCACCGCAGCTTCAAACGGTGGCAGATAGATTTCCCGCAACGCCTTTTCGTCAATGGCGGAATTGCTGCTTCGCCGTTCATGCTCGCATTCATTGCCGACGAAATGCTTGACTGTCGCGCCGACGCCCTGGGACTGGACGCCGCGGATATAGGCAACGGCCATGCGGGCAGCCAGATGCGGATCCTCCGAAAAGCATTCGAAGTTGCGGCCATTTTGCGGATTGCGATGCATATTAACCGTAGGCGCGAGCAGAACATGGGCATTCTTGGTCCGTGCCTCACGACCAAGATCGGTGCCGATTTCTTCGACGAGATCCGTGTCCCAGCTGGCTGCAAGGGCGATCTCCGCCGGAAATGCCGCAGATTTTGCGCCACCGGAGAAGTTCTCACCTCGTGCACCATTCGGTCCATCCGTCACCTTGATCGGAGCAACACCGAGCCGTCCGATCTCCGCCGTGTACCAGAAGCTCGCACCGGCCAGCAGGCTGACCTGCTCTTCGAGGGTCATGGCGTCGACAAGAGCATCGACTTCATTTTGCATTTCAGAATTCTTTCGGATTACAGGCTTTTGCGCTTCAATGCGCGGACGAGCGCGAAATTCACCAGAACAGTCAGCACAAGGGTGCTGAGAAGCAGAAGAAAGGCCAAAGCGGCGCCGAAGGGCCAGTTTCCGACCCGCACGAACTGGTCATAAACAGCCGGCGCCAGCATGGTGAAGTTGGGGCCACCAAGCAGAACCGGCGTTGCATAGGCATTCATTGACATGATGAAGACGAGGACACAGCCTGCCACCACACCGGGGGCGGCCTGCGGCAGCAGGATCCGCCGGAGCACCGTCAGAGGCGGAGCCCCAAGATTGGTTGCCGCTTCTTCCGTCTGTCGTGGGATGGCTTCGATCACGGCGGAAAGCGTCAGGATCATGTAGGGCATCACCACCGCTGCCGTGCCGAAGACGACTGCTGCGGGCTGATAAAGTAGTTTATAGGGACCGAAGCCAAACAGGCCAAGAAAGGCGTTTAGGGCGCCATCTGTGCTGAGAATGGCCATCCAGCCGGCGGCGCGCACGACATTGCCGACAAGCAGCGGAAAAAGCGTGAGGATAATCAGCGCCGATTTCCACCGGCTCTGCATCCGCGCCAGCCAATAGGCCGGCGCGATTGAAAGCAGCAGGCTGAGCACCGTGCAGCTCACCGCGACCGCGACCGTTACCAGAAGGATCTTCTGGTAAAAGGGATCGGTGATCGCGTTCAGATAATTCTCCCCGGTGACCGCCTCGACCATGAGTTCGGTGGGGCTGTATTGATTCAGCGATATGCGCAGCAGGCCTGCCATCGGCAGGACCAGCAGCATGATCACCAGTGCGGTTGCGGGGAGAATCAGCAGGGGCATTGATCAGCCTTTGAACTCGCGGTTCCAGAAATCGAAGATGGCGCTCTGATTTTCCATGAGATAGGCGTTGTCCATGGGCCGAAGCTTTGCCTGATCCGCCTCCGAAAGACCAATCCTGGCTTGAAGTTCGGGATCGAGCTTTGCATCGGTCACCGAAGGCAGATAGCCGATCGCCTCGGAGAAACCGGTCTGGGAATCCGGCTCGAGAGCAGCATTGATATAGGCGAAGGCAGCATCCTTGTGCGGCGCGTTCTTTGGCACGCAGAGCTCGAAGGCAATCGGGATCGATCCCTCGACCGGCACGGCCGAGGCGATGTTCAGCCCGGCCTTCTGCCAGGCATAGCCGCGGGCCACATAGTTCAGCGTGATCCAGATATCTTCGGACTTGAAGGCCGTCGCTATCGACTCATTGGTCGGCAGGACCTGTGCCTGCTGCTCATTCTTCAGTTCCAGAAGCTTTGCCTGACCGGGTGTGAAATCGGTCATCGAGCCGCCGCCGACCAGAGCCGCGACCGCCGATGTGGCCGTATAGAGAACGTCGGAAATGCCGACCTTGCCCTTATAGGCCGGGTTCCAGAGATCGGCATAGCTGGTCGGCGGAGTGGTGATCTTCTCGGGATTGTAGAGAATGGCGATATAGGAATAGAGCTGCGGTGCCGAATAGGATTTGCGCAGCGCCGGAATGATCTTGGAAAGACGCGGAATACTGGTCTCATCAAGCGTCTCGAGAACGCCGATCTTTGACATCGGATACATATCCAGATCAGCGAGAACGGCGACATCGAAACTCGACTGACGGCGCATCTTTTCGGTGCGGAGCTTGGTCTGGCGTGCTTCGGTCGTTGAAATGTCCTGCAGGACTTCATAGCCCTCGGGAACCATGACCCTGTCATCGACGATCTTGCGCATGAGATCTGCATAGTCACCGCCGAAGATGGAGGCGATAACCTGTTTCTGCTCTTCCGCGCTGGCAGAAATGGGCAGACCGGCGGCGACAAATGCCGAGGTCATGGCGCTAGAAAGGAGAAAGGAGCGCCGGTTCAAACTGAATGTATCTGACATTTCAAAGTTCCCTGTTTGTTGTGTTCACTCATTGGTTTGCCGGCAGAAGCCGGGCATTCTGTTTCGCCCAATCGAGGGTGACATGATCGCCAACCTGCCATTGGGGATAGCGGTTGTCGGTAGCCGCCACGACGAGCAGTCGGGTTCCGGCAAAGTCGACTTCATACTCAGTGCTTGCGCCGAGATAGGTGATACGGCCGATCCTGCTGCCGCCCTCCCCTGCGGTCGTCATGGCGATATGTTCAGGCCTCAGGGCCAGTACCTTTCCGCCGACGCCGGACGTCTCCTCGGCAAGACCGTGAAACAGCGCCCCGCTTTCGGCGCGGAAGGTTCCCGGGGCTATCGGCTCTCCGGCGATCAGGTTGCAGCGGCCGATAAAGCCGGCAACGAAGACATCCGCTGGCGTTTCATAGAGTTCCTTCGGCGTTCCGGCCTGCCGGACAACGCCGCCCTGCATCACCACCATACGATCCGCCATGACCAGCGCTTCTTCCTGATCATGCGTGACGATCAGCGTCGTCAATCCGAGACGCTGCTGAAGGTCGCGGATTTCATGCTGAACCTCGGCCCGCAATTTCGCATCGAGATTGGAAAGTGGCTCATCAAGCAGCAGCAGAGCGGGGTTCACCGCCAGAGCACGCGCCAGCGCGACGCGCTGCTGCTGTCCGCCTGACAATTGTTTGGGCATCCGCTCGGCGAGATGGCCAAGCTGCACCATATCAAGCGCCGCCTTGATCCGTTCGTCCCGCTCCGCACGTCCGACCTTGCGCATTTCGAGGCCGAAACCGACATTGGCCGCAACACTCATATGCGGAAACAGCGCGTAGGACTGAAACACCATGCCGGTATCACGCCTGTAGGGTGCAAGCCGGGTGATATCGCGTCCGTCCAGCAGGATTGAACCGGATGTCGGTTCGACGAAACCTGCGACCATGCGCAATGTCGTGGATTTTCCGCAGCCGGAGGGTCCGAGCAGAGCAACCAGCTCTCCATCCGCAATATCGAGATGGAGCCCGCGCACGACATCCGTATCATGATAGCGTTTGAACAGGTTTTCGATTTTCAGGCTGGCCAAGGGGACACTCCCGGAATGAATGGCGTCAGAAAGCACGCGCGAGTTTGACGTAGCGATCGGTGATCAGCATCAGGATCGCGATCAGGAGGATTTGCAGCGTTCCAACGGCAGCGAGGGTCGGATCGACACGGAATTCGAGATAGTTCAGCATTGCGACCGGCAGGGTGATTTTGCCGGGGCCGATCAGGAGCAGTGACAGCTCCAGATTCTCAAAGCTCTGAATGAAGGAGAACATCGCTCCGGCGATGATGCCCGAGCGCATCATCGGAAGCGTGATGCGCCAGATCACCGTCCATGGCGGCGCACCGAGATTGACAGCAGCCTCCTCGACCGTTGGATCAAGCCCTTCCATGCTGGCGAGCACCAGCCGGACCGTCCAGGGGATGGTCAGCAGCACATGGGCAGCGATCAGCCCGGCACTCGTGCCGACGATGGTGGTGTCAAAACTGTTTTCCAGCCGGATATAGAAAATATACAGCGCCGTCCCCATAATGATCGACGGCACGGCCAGCGGCCCGAGAAGCAGACCCGACACCAATTTTTTTCCGGTAAAATGTCCGCGGAAGATTGCATAGGCGGCAGCGCCGCCGCATGGAACGCCGATGGCGGTAGCAATCAATGCCAGCTTGACCGTTTCAATCAGTCCCGAGCGAAACTCATCGCGGGCCCAGGCATTGGCAAACCACTTCAAAGTGAGGCCGCTCGGTGGAAAACTGACAATGGGATCGCTAAAGAAACTGATGACGACGACGGCTATGACCGGCGCCAATATGAAAATATATGTCACAAGGACAAGACACAGAAAGGCTGCATGGGATAGCCGGCGCGGTGCTGCCATCAAAACGGGCTCCGGGCTGGGCGAAATCTTTGGAGCACAGCCATTCAGTGTGGTAGAACGAAGATGAAATCTTCATGATGACGTCATCATAGACAATGGTGACGTCATCATCAACGAAAAAATTGAGGATTGGCATGAACAAGCGGCGACAGCCAACCATGGGGGATGTAGCTAGAATTGCAGGTGTTTCGCCTGCAACGGTGGCCAGGGTCATTTATGAGCCAGGCAAGGTCGGCCCGGACAAATGCGCCCGGGTTCAGGCCGCGATCGACGAGACCGGCTACCGCCCCAATGTTGTCGCACGCGGCCTTCGCACCCAGCGCAGCTGGACGATCGGGCTTATCATCGTTGACGGCAGTCTCAACCCGTTCTTTGTCCATCTCAGTCACGCCATTCGGGTTGAAGCGCTGGCGCGGGGCTACACGACCCTGACCTTTCAGCATGGCACCAGTCCAGAAACGGCATCGGCCGCCGTTGCCGAGATGATCCAGCGACAGGTCGATGCCGTCGTGTTTTCCTATGCCCTCAGAACGGATGACATTCAGCCATTGCTGGACAAGAAGATCCCCGTCATTCAGATCGAGCAGGAGGTTGTCGATCGGACCGATGCGGTACTGACGGATCCGAAGCCGGGAATAGACGAGGCCATCGCCCATCTCTGCGAGCTTGGCCACCACAGGATTGCGTTTATTGGCGGAGATCCGGTGCTTTATACCCGTCCGCCGGTTCATGGTTCGACCATGGAACGCGACAGGCTGCAGGCCTTTCGCCAGGCAATCGCCCGTCATGATGCTGATCCTGACCCTGACCTGATCATATTGGGGCGTTATTTCGGTGCAAACCGGCAGGATCCAGCCAGTGAGGGGCGCGCAATGATGGAACGCCTGCTTGCCCTGCCGAACCGGCCAACTGCCATTCTGGCATCAAGCGACGTTCTGGCTGCTGGCATTCTGCAAACATTGGGCGCACATGGTCTCAGCGTACCGGAAGACATGTCGCTGATCGGCTTCGATGATTCCGTCGCCGGCCTTTTAACCCCTCCCCTGCACTCAATCACGAGACCGCTGGATCAGATGGCCAGGAAAGCGATCGAGCTTGTTATCTCTACAATTGAGAACAAGGATCACACCCCGCAGCGCATCCTGTTTCCAACGTCAATGTTTCGAAGAGCATCAACCGCCGAGGCCCGGTAGATGAGTTATGATGGAAACTCAAGATTACGTGTGGGCGATGCGCCGTAGATATCGTTACCGTCGCAAGCCTGGCAATTTTGGCATAGGCAGAAACGGTCTCTTCCTCTGAGTAAGGAAGCTCGCCCTGTGCTCCGGCAGCTTGCAGTCCAGATTGTCCTTCTACAATCCCGGAGAATAGCACGCAGATCACTCAGCCGCCAAAAGCCACCGGCAACCACGCGCTGGCTGCGCAGATCCTCCACGGCAACATCGTTCGCAGGTGCACGCTGCCGGACAAGTATCCACCCCACCAATTCAGTTGAATTGATGGGGGCTAGATTTCATTCGCGATTGGCTCTCTTTGGCGCGCATAGCGCTCAAGGAAGTCAACAGTTTTACCCGGTGCGAAGATGTTTTCGAGTACAAGATAAGCTGCACCGCTCAGAGCGCTATCAACGACCGTCTCGGAAAGAACGATTTTAAGGTCATGCGTCGCCAACGGCAGGCATCGCTGATAGACCAGCTCCCGGACGCCGGAAAGCAGGAAATCATGCGCCTGTGCCAAAGTCCCACCGACAACAATGAGACTCGGGTTCAAGAGGCTGACCGCATCTGCAATCGCTTCGCCAATTGTCTGGCCAGACTTGCGGATGGACATGATCGCCTCCGGCTTGTTCTGCGCGACAAGATGAACGACATCCCGCGCATTTTCGGCTTGATAGCCCGCGACACGCAGATCCCGGGCAAGCGCCCAACCCGCCGCGCGTGCCTCAACACAACCAAACTTGCCACACCGGCACAGCGGCGCATTTTCCGAGTAGAACTGGATATGGCCGATATCACCAGCACCGCCCTGCGCACCACGGAAGATCTTGCCGTCAGTAATGATACCACTGCCGATCCCGGTCCCGGCCTTGACAAAGAACATATCGCCAACATCAGGAAAATTCCGCCGATGTTCATAGACCGCCATCAAGTTGACGTCCTTTTCGACAAATACCGGGACGTCATATCGGCACTTGAACCATCCCTTAATGTCGAATCCCCCCCATTCCGGAAGGACAGACGGTCTAACGACACTGCTGTCACGAATATCGATGGGGGCAGGCAAGGATAAACCTATACCGAGCACGATCCGGTCAGATAAACCCGACGATGCAACAAGTTCCTTGAATTCCCGCGAAATGATATCAAGTGTTCCGGCTGGGTCTGATCGCGTGGTAAAATTGAATACGCGCTCTGCCACGATTTCGGGCCGCAGATCCAAGACTGCAACGCGAATATAAGCCTCCCCGATATTGGCGGCCAGGATATAGCCTGCTTCGCCGTTCACCTCCAGAACCCGAGAGGGGCGCCCTCCACTTGGCAATGTTTTTTCGGCTTCGCGCACAATATCCGCTGAAAGCAATGGTGTTAGCCTGGAAGTGAGGGTCGCACGGGAAATTCCCAGAGCATCAAGAAGAGTGGAGCGTGAATTCGCCTTTCCCGTCGCGATCAGGGAAAAGACATCGGCGCTGTTGATCAACTCCTGCGCCAGAGGACTGCCGGCTGACTTGTTCATAACGTTCACTTACCACTTTCAGCAGGCACAACTTTGCGCACTGCGACACGCTTTTCTTTTTATCATTTATACGCATATGTCGTTACACATATATAATATATTACTCAATTATCTCATGATTGACCAAAAACTAAGGCATTAATAGGTGTAATGGAAACACAATAATCCTAATAGGGGCAACCATCCATATTTCCGATGGAGACGGCTGGATTTTCGGGGGACAACCTTCAAAGGGGACCAGCGCGCACGAACCTCCAGATCAACTCCGATTTATCGTGGTGAGATAAGCGAGAGGCGCCACGCCTTGCGATGTGGCGCCCTTCCTTTGTCGTCCTGCGCTTAACGGGCGTCTTCCCAGCCGATATAGCTATCGACGTTGTCAACCGTGACCAGTTGCGGATCCATCAGCACATTGGTCTCTGCCGGCGGGTTCCCCTGATAGATGTCGTTGGCGAGTTCGAAAGCCTTGGCTGCCATCGCATATGGATCCTGAGCAGCTGTCGCGGCAATCAGCGTATTACCGCTTTTCAGAAGATGCTGGACATCCGGTGCGCCATCTACCGAAACGATGAAGAATTCATCACGATGGAGTTGCTTGGCGGCAAGATCGGCTCCCACGGCAGCCGGATCATTCAACGCGAAGACACCGTCGATATGCGGGAAGCGCGTCAGAAGGCTCTGCATAACTTTCATGCCGGTATCGCGAGAACCTTCAGAAGCCTGATCCGCGACGATCTTGATATCCGGATAATTGGCAAGGACACTCTTGCAACCATTCACACGATCGACCACAGCGGAAACCTGAACAGCGTTGACGATAACGACATCGCCCTTTCCGCCAAGCCGGTCTGCCATATACTGGCAGGCGATCTCGCCCGCTTTCACATTATTGGTCGTGACATTAACGTCCGCATTGGGTGCCACGGCATCAAAGGCGGCAACCACAAGGCCGGCATCCTTCGCCTTGCGTACCGAGGGAACGCTGGCATTGGGATCGACCGGCACAATCATCATGACGTTAACACCGGCACCGATAAAGCTATCGATCTGCGACAGCTGCTTATTCAGATCATAATCGGCGGAAACCGATGTGATATCGACATCGGGATTGATCGCCTTTGCCGCATTCGTAATGCCCTCTGCTGTTGCAACGTAGAAGGGATTTCCAAGCGTACCAACGGAAATTCCGACTTTGTCTATGGTTTTGGCATCTCCGGCCAGGGCGGTTCCCGCCGCCAGGCCTGCAAGCATCGCTCCCACTACCAAACCTGATTTCAGTCTCATGACTATCTCCTCTTGATGGGCAATTGCGTGCCCTGTTTACCAGCCTGCCTCCGCAAGCCGATTCCTCACTTTGCGCGATAGCGATCCAGTGCCACTGCGCCGATAATGACGAGCCCTTTGATGATGTATTGCCAGATGTCCGAAACGCCGACGAGAATGAGCCCGTTAGACAAAACCGCGATGATCAGCGCGCCAACCAGCGTTCCCCAGATGGATCCCACACCACCGACGAAGCTGGTCCCACCCAGAATGACGGCAGCAATCGCATCAAGTTCGTAGGATTGCCCCAGCTGCAACCCGTTGGCTGCATAAAGCCTGGCGCTCGACATGACACCACCAAGCCCCGCCAGAAGACCGGAAGCCCCATAGACGAACAACAGCACTTTCCACGTCTTGATGCCGGTCAGCCGTGCAGCCTCTTCATTACCCCCGACCGCATAGATCCAGGTACCGAGAACTGTTCGAGACAATATGATCCATGACAGCACGATCACTGCCAGCGCGATAATCACCAGCCATGGAACACCAAAGAGGCTCCCATTTCCGATCGCAGCGAAAGGCAGGTCGGCATTGAACATCGTCTTGTCATGGCCGATCAGTCTGGCCATGCCGCGAAATGCCGTCAGCGTGCCAAGCGTGACGATGAAGGGAGGCAATTTCAGCGTCGAAATCAGCCCGCCATTGAACAGGCCGCAGGCAAGACCGCAGCCAAGACCGGCGACAATGCCAAGCATTCCGTAATCTGGGACCATCGAAACAATCACGGCCAGCATGGCGGACATGGCCAGAGCCGAGCCAACCGACAAGTCAATGCCACCGGTCAGGATCACGAAAGTCATGCCTGCAGCAAGCACGGTATTGATCGACGCCTGTTGCATGACAATTGAAAGATTACTGACACTCATGAACCGGCCGCTGAGAAGCTGAAACCCTATGGCCAGCAACACCAGAACAGGCAGCATGCCGATCGATTGCATTATCGTGCGGGCTTTGCCCCACATCTGGACCTTCGAACTTGCCGTGGTCCCGTCATTGGTAATATTGCTCATATCGTTAGTCCTCCCGAGACTCCCAATCAGGCCAAGACCTTGGCGGCCGCGCCTGTCGAATAAGACATGATTTCCTCCTGTCTGATCTCGCCGTCCGGCCCTGGTCTGACCTCACCTGAGATAAGTCCGTTGCACATGACGAGAACCCGATCGGACACGCCGACAATCTCCGGCAGCTCACTGGAAATCATCAAAATCGCGACGCCTTTTCGGGCAAGCACATCGATCAGGCGGTAAATCTCTGACTTCGCGCCGATATCCACGCCGCGTGTCGGTTCATCAAGGATGACGATCCGCGGGTTGGCCTCGATCAGACGGGCGAGCAGCACCTTTTGCTGATTGCCGCCTGACAGGGCGCCAACGAGGACACCCGGGCCACTGGCCCTGATGTTGAAATTGGTGAAGGCATGGCTTGCCCTGTCTGCCGCCTTTTTCAGGTCGAGAAAGCCCAAAGGGTGGGCATCTTCACTCAGCACAGAAAGATTGAGGTTTTGCCCGATAGACATATCGAGGAAGAGGCCGAGCCGTTTGCGATCCTCTGTCAGATAGGCAATACCGGCGGCAAGCCCATCACTTGGGCTTTTGACATCCACCGGTTTTCCATCGACCCGGACTTCGCCGGCCGTCTTCGGGTCCGCACCGAAGATCAGCCGGGCCAGCTCTGTGCGCCCGGCCCCCACCAGCCCAGACAGACCGACCACTTCCCCGGCATGAACCTCCAGCGAACAGCCGAAAACATGGGTGTCATCACGGATATTGGTGGCCTGAAGCACCGGCGTGCCGGTGAACGCCTCGACGCGTCGTGTCTTTTTGTAGAAACTGGACAGGTCCCGGCCAACCATCATCGAGATCAAGCGTTCGGGCGACAGATCCTCACGTTCGATCGTTCCAATCTGCCGCGCGTCCCGCAAGACCGTCACCCGGTCGGCAAGCTGGTAAACTTCCTCCATGCGGTGGCTGATATAGATGATCGCAATTCCCTGCGCCTTCAGCTCGGCAATAACCTCAAACAGGCGACTGGATTCGCGTTCAGTCAGCGATGTCGTCGGCTCATCCATGATGATGATGCCAGGCTTGAACGAAAGCGCACGGGCGATTTCGACCATTTGCCGCTCGCCGATGGAAAGCTCCGAGATCAGTGTCCGCGGCGAAAAGGAAAGGCCTAGCCTCTTCAGGATCGCCGCCGTTTTCTCTTCGGTTTCACGCTGAGAGACAAAGCCGAACCTGGCGTTTTCGGTACCAAGATAGATGTTCTGATTGACGTTCAAATTGGGCGCCAGAGACAATTCCTGATAGATCACCGCAATACCGGCCTCTTTGGAGGCTCTCGGTCGGCCTTTGGGCAAAGGCTTGCCAAAGACAAGTATCTCCCCACCCGGATCAGGCGTCAGCGCGCCTGACAATATCTTCATCAAAGTTGATTTTCCGGCACCATTCTCTCCCATGAGAGCGTGGATTTCGCCGCGCTGTACCGTCAGTGAAACGCCGATCAGGGCTTTGATAAACCCAAAGGTCTTGGAGATGTTCTTCATCTCCAGCACGGGACCTGTCTCAACTTCCGTTGCCGTCCTCATCATGTTTCCTTTCCTCCCATAGGGCCGGGTTCCTCAAGCCCGTTCCCTGTTGCAAAACGCCATCCTCTTTGGCGGTTTGCACCTTTGTCTCTCCTCGTTGCTGCGTTGTTTGTGCGGTCACCATGGGCTCATGGCGAATACGGTGAGCCCGATGGCGACCGCGTTCCCGACGGTCGGTTGCTCTGCCGGGAGAGAGATCATCATTGAAACAGCAGCACTCATATCCGGGACGATCCCATAGAAAGGTGGGAGGCCAATGCCGCATACCTTTTTGAGGTCGGTGGACGCATTTCGCACGGAGCGACCGGAGGGAAGTGTTGAAGGTTGGCTGTTCCTGATCGATGGGCAGAGTGCCGACAGTCGAAAAAGGCGTTCTGAGCCTATCGCTTTCCTCGGGCGATCGCTTTCTGAACGGCTGAGGCGACACTAGCTGGCGTCAACTTGAAGTGCTCGAACAGGACCTCCGACGGCGCGCTTTCGCCAAACGTATCAATACCGACAGCGATGCCGTGAGGGCCGATATATTTGCGCCAATAGTCGGTCACACCCGCTTCAACAGAAATCAGCGGCAGGCCCTCGGGAATAACCGAACTGCGATACTCCTCCGGTTGACGGTCGAAAACATAGCTCGACGGGAGAGAAACCACGCGCACATTGATCCCCGAACCGGCAAGCTGCTGTTTCGCCGCCATGGCGATCTCTACCTCGCCACCTGTTGCGATAACCACGGCATCAGGTTTGCGACCCGAGGCTTCGCTCAAGATATAGCCGCCGCGCCGGATCAAATCGGATTGCCCCTGCGGATGCACCTGCTGTGGTAAACTTTGGCGGCTCAATGCCATAACGGTCGGATGGTTCCGATTGGCAATGGCAAATTCCCAGGCGATTGCGGTTTCCGCGGCATCGCAAGGGCGCCATACGTCCAGGTTAGGCATCAGCCGCAGCGATGCAAGCTGTTCGATCGGTTGATGCGTCGGACCATCTTCACCAAGTGCAATCGAGTCATGCGTGAGCGCATAGATAACGCCGATCTTCATCAGCGCTGCCATGCGAATGGCATTCCGGGCATATTCGGAGAACATGACATAGGTGCCACCAAACGGCCGGAACCCGCCATGGAGAAACATGCCGTTCATGATCGCCCCCATGCCGAACTCACGAACACCGAAATAGACGAAATTGCCACCAGTCTGCGCCGTGACCGGCTTCGCATCATCCCACATGGTCAGGCACGAGCTGGCCAGATCGGCAGAGCCCCCAACCAGTTCCGGCAGGTTGTCAGCCAGCATTTCAACGGTTTTCAGACTGGCCCTGCGTGTCGGCATGGCTTCCCTGACGGCTGCCATCTGATCGGTGAATTCAGCCATCCGAGCATCAAACCCATCAGGCAATTCGCCACTCATACGGCGGACAAATTCTGCCGCTTCAGCCGGATAGGCAGCGCGATAAGCGGCGAATATTTCGTCCCATTCAGCTTCCAGCGCTTTGCCGTCTTCTACTGCGCTCCAGCCCTCATAGGCCGTTTCAGGGATCTCGAATGGACCATAGGGCCAGCCAATAGCCGCCTTCGACCGGATAATTTCCTCTTCCCCGAGCGGGTTCCCGTGACTGTCTTCACTGCCGGCTTTGGAAGGAGAGCCTTTGCCGATGGTTGTTTTGCAGCAGATGAAGGTCGGCCGACCTGTTTCCGCCTTACCCGCAGCAATCGCCCGATCGACCGCCGCAACGTCATGGCCATCGACATCGCGGATCACGTGCCAGCCATAAGCGGCGAAGCGCGCAGCAGTATCTTCCGCGAACCAGCCTTCGACATGCCCGTCAATAGAAATACCATTGTCATCGTAAAGCACGATCAGCTTGCCGAGCCCCAAGGTTCCCGCCAGTGAGCATGCCTCATGTGAGACACCTTCCATCAGGCAGCCATCGCCAACAAAAGTGTAGGTAAAGTGGTCTACAAGATCGTGTCCTGGTTTGTTGAAGCTTTCGGCGAGGATCTTTTCGGCAAGTGCCATGCCGACAGCATTGGCAATGCCCTGCCCCAGCGGACCGGTGGTCGTTTCTACGCCTGGCGTATAGCCATACTCCGGATGACCCGGCGTTTTGGAATGCAACTGACGGAAGTTGCGGATATCGTCCATGGAGAGATCATAGCCGCTCAAATGCAGCATGCTATAGATCAGCATCGATCCATGACCGTTGGAAAGAACAAATCGGTCCCGATTAAACCATCGCGGATTTTTGGGATTGTGACGCAAATGACGCGTCCATAGTGCAACGCCGATTTCGGCCATGCCCATGGGCATGCCCGGATGGCCGGAATTGGCGCGCTGTACGGCATCCATCGTCAGGGCCCGAACAGCGTTTGCAAGCTCGGCCGTCGAGACCGAAGAGACATTGCGATTCAGCATTTCAAACTCCACCTGCTCCTGAAGAGCGATGGCGGCCTGAAAGGTCCTCCCATTTCATTACCATGCTCCTCCCTAGTGACGGAAGCATGTAAGACTCTAATACGACCATTTGTAAATATATATATGATCGATAATTGTCATAATTATTATAATTTTTGTATTTTTAGATCATTAGTTTTGTATATTTTTATACATATATATCGAAAATTCAAATCAAACAAACAATCATCAAGGCACATACCGACTTTAGTCGAAACGCAATTCAACCATAGAAACAGCATAGAGAATCAGCGGGAAAGACGATTTCACGAGGCCCGTCACGGACGACTACCTTCTATTGATTCCCTCTGTTCCTGATCAAATGAGCCTGGGCAGAACGGGTATTCGACTTCAGGAAGACGTTCGTCTCGCCGCCGACTTTTCTGCTCGTGAATAGCTTCCAATCCAAGATGGAATGTACGATCGGATTTTCGCTGAAAATTCCACTTTGGAATTGCTTGGCCAGACAATACTCAGTGAGGTTGAGAACTTGCAAACAGACGGGTTCAACCACCGCCCGGAACCTCTAGTGCGGCAAACCAGTTACCCTGATGCCGGGGCATGCACTGGATAGATCCCGGTCATCGATCACCGGGCGATTCTTAGTACATGTCATCTACAATCGAGGCGGCCGCTATTCGGGTATCCCGTTTTCCCAATATACACTTTTGACGGCTTTTGCCTTTCCGATATCGGCAACGACCTTATCCAGCTCGGACAACACCACTGCCGAACTGACAAGCGTAGCACCGATTTCAAGGTCTCCATTGGGACGGTCTTC
This sequence comes from Martelella alba, assembly GCF_006516955.1. Classification (GTDB taxonomy): domain Bacteria; phylum Pseudomonadota; class Alphaproteobacteria; order Rhizobiales; family Rhizobiaceae; genus Martelella; species Martelella alba. The sequence goes on along the minus strand of NZ_VHLG01000022.1, from coordinate 2,193 downwards.
CACCTCGATATCACGGACCGGGTATTTCGCCTTGTTCAGGAACTCGATAATGCGGCGGCGAATAAGCGTGATGTCTTCTGGCGACACGACCGCGCGAATAACAAAGACAGCTTCTCCTTGGCTGGCCTTGAGCGGCATGCGGTTGACGCGGTCGACCAGAGGGTGAAGCAATGTATTGGCGGCCAGCACGATAAGCGTAATCAATATCGCTTCCGCCACCAGATCTGCCCCGGCACTCGCACCCGCGGCGGCCGAGCACCACAGCGTTGCTGCAGTATTCAGGCCACGCACATGCAGTCCGTCTTTCATGATGACACCAGCGCCGAGGAAACCAATTCCGGAAACGACGTAGGATATCACGCGAACGGCCTCTACGTTTCCGCCGACAGCCTGACCGATATCAACAAAGGCGGCGGCGCCTATCGCTACAAGTGCATTCGTGCGCAGTCCGGCACTACGCTGGCGATATTGCCGTTCCGCGCCAATTGCCGTGCCGCAGATGAAAGCAACAATCAAACTCATAGTACTGTCGAGAATCGAAAAAAGCTGAAAGTGATCGAGGAAACTCATCCGGCATGCTCCGGCCATAGGCAAATTTGCAAATACGACAGAGGGTTGATAGCAAACACGATCAATACCCCAGCCAGCCATGCCTCACCAGCATGAAGACAATATTACACAGTGGCAGACCTGCCACCTTCATTTTAGAAAGCGCGACGGCTGAATCGCCCAACCAATTGTAAGCAGAGTTCTGCAGATGCAGCCTGATCTCCTTACCTCCTCCGTTGGTTTCCGCGCGGAACTGAGCCGGGTTTTCCACCGAGACGTAAGCCAACTCTCACCTCGCCTTTCTGACGCCACCTGTTCACGGTCGCCCATTCAAAAGCGCTGCTTCTTTTTGCAACTGGTTCGGCAAAAGATGCGCTGAAGCCGGAATTTCGCTCACGGACTTCGAAAGGAAAATGAGTTTGACTTAGCTGAACTTGGCGGAACAACCGAAGAACCGAAAGCGCGATTTGGCAGGAAATCTGACGCTATGGCTGGTCTACGCACCCGCGAAGCCGACCGTCACCGCTATGCAAAACAGGCACCAAAAAGCAAAACAAGAACGCCCTATCCCCGCGCCCTAAAAAAGACAATTAATAAACAATCACTTACAGGATAACAGCAAAGTAATGGCGACCCCTGCAGGGTGGTGAGATATTCTGATTTTCTCAATATATTCAATGCCAACATGGCTTGGGTGCGGGTTTTTGTCGGGTGTTGATTTTACTGACGAAATTTAAACAATCCCCGCACCATAAACTCAGCAAAACCTGCTGCAGTTCGATCTCAAAACAACGGCAGATTTCTTATCTCGGACTCACATCGGCCATCCAGAATAATCACCCCGCCGACTGGCTTCTTTGCGCCGCCATTTTCGCCGTTCCCGAAAGGTGAAGGTTTTCGGGCGCCGTCAGGCGTACGAAAGCCTCTCATGCAGGAACCCGCGGCCAGCAATTTCTGAGCTATGGGGTTTTGTGTGTTGAAGCTTCGGGCGGGTCGGTGGTTGCAGCGGTGTTTGTCGGTTTCGGCGCGCCGGAATTGATGTTTTGAATTCCGATCGCGGGGCATTTTCTGGTGATTGTGCGCGTAGTTGTCCGGTTGACAGCTCTCGCCATTCGAATTGGCGCAGGCCCTCCCATTGGCCGGCTCTGCCTTGAGGGGGCCAGATGAATGGTTCTGCCATGCCGGGTCATGACGCATTCTCCCGGTTCGTTGCCGTCGTCTTTGGCGGTCCGCGCGGCTGACGCCCGCGTTCGAACACCTCGATGACAATCATGCGCCCGCCGCAGCAGGGACATGGCGGCCGGATATCGACCGGCGCATCGGCAGCGTCGTGCTCAGGCGGCTGGACAGCGTTCAGGAGTTCGCGGGCGCGTGCGATACAGGTCTTGCGGGAGCCGCCAGCGAGCAAACCGTAATGGCGAATGCGATGGAAGCCCTTCGGCAGAATATGGATCAGGAAGCGGCGGATGAACTCAGTCGTGGCAAGCGTCATGACCTGCTGCCGGTTCGCGCCGTCGCGGCGATAGTCCTTGTAGCGGAAGATGACGCCGTTCTGTCAACGGCGGAGTAAAATCCGGCCACGTGGCGGAGCAAAAGTCGGCCACTTGTGGCGTGCGCATGAGACCGCCGGGAGGGCGTAGCCCG
>NZ_VHLG01000021.1 GCF_006516955.1 Martelella alba | reverse complement strand
CCATGGTGAGTGGCTCCTCTCAAGGTTCAGCAAAACCTATTTTGGCACATTCGATGCCGTCGGAGGGCGCCATCCACTACATCACGTTAAGTTTTCGGGTCGGAGCTGTAACTGCAGTGTCAGATTTTCCGGGGGCTTGTAGCAAACCTCTGAGAAAGCTGAGACTACCCAGCGCATGGTGGCATTTTCACGCTTTGTTAACCTTTTGAAGTCCCAAGTGACGATCGCGAAGGCAATCGTCGGCTCCTTTCGGGAGCGTCGAGTTCTGGTACCGGTAATCAATACGATCGAGCACCTGGGACTGACAGCTCACGGATACCGGCGGTGCCAGCGACCATGTCTTTGCGCTGTTCTGCCTGATCGGCAAGCGCTTCGCGCCGCGCCTTCGCGACATCAAGGATCGAAAATTCCACACCTTCGAGAAAGCCGACAGCTATCCGTCACTGGCAAATCATATCGGCGCCCCGATCAACACCGCACTGATCATGAAACATTGGGACGACGCCAGCGCGTCCGCCAGATCGGGCCATCGCCAATATCGGCAACGGCATCTCTTTCCGCAGCACCGTCACTTATAGCCCATGGCACGCGTATGAGGCGGTTCCGGATGATAGTCGGCGAGGCGTTCGAGTATGAATCCGCCGGCGATGAGCACGGATTCCTCCTCTTGCGTAAGCAGGTCGTGAATCGCGTGGGTGAGCCAATCGTCACGCGAGGCGCGATCCTCGGCAACCAGTCGCTTGCCGGCTGGGGTGAGCGTGATGTTGACACGGCGCGTGTCCACCTTATCGGCAATTCGCTCCACAAGGCCCCGCTTGGTCAACGCGGAGAGCGCGCTGGCCACATTGGATGAGGTCATGATCAGTTCACGGCCGATCTTGGTTGGCTGAATTGCACTCTCGCTTCGCGCCACCACACCCAGCACGCGCACAGCGGACTGCGACAGCCCTTCGACCGGGGGGCGTTCACGGCGCTGCCGGCGTTGCAGGGCGCGCAACTGTCCGAGCAGTCGATGCAAATCTTCATCCTTCATTTTATCTATTTTATATAACTATGTTGCCGAAGGCAATCCGGGGCAACGCATTGCTCAGCTATTCCCGTCACTGGGCGGGGCGCCGACCCGGGACAGCGAGCGGTCGATCAGGGTGATGAGCAAGGCAAGTGTCGAGACGGCGATCATGAACAATGCGAGTTCATGCATGCCGGCGGAGTCGGCGCGCTGTCCGAAAGCCATGCCGGTTGCCGCCGATGCGATGATCGCACCGAAATACTGAAAGGTACGCAACAGGCCTGATGAGGCGCCGAGGCTGGCGGGTTGCGCCTGGTGGTAGAGCGCATTCTGGTTGCACAGGCTTAGCAGCCCCTGCGGAATGCCCAGCAGGGCGGTGGCGGCGGCAAGGAACCAGATCGGCGAGCCGGGCGAGGTCACCAGCAAGATGGCGCCGACCACGATCTGCAAGATCCCACCAACGATGAGTTTGGTCCGCACCTGTGGTGTACGTCCCCATAGGGCGGAAACAATGATGCCAACGCCGAACGTCGGCAGCAGCAGAAGCCCGGCATTCGATGCGGTCAGGCCGCGACCATCCTCCATCCACTGGCTGAAGCCGTAGATGAAGGCATAGGACGAGGTCGAAGCGGAAAGGGCGCGGGCAAACGTCGCAAGCAGCGGCAGGTTGCCGCGCAAGAGCCTTAGATCGATGAAGGGGGCCTTCGTGCGGCGTTCACGGAAGGCGAAGGCAGCGCCGGTGGCTACAGCCACGGCTAGTCCCCACAAGGTAGATGCGCCGGGCGCCATGAGGAACAGCAGCAGGCCCAGCAGCGCGACTGCGAACAATGCGGTACCGGCCCAGTCGAAGCCGCGGAGGGCTTCGCGTTCTTCTTGCCGTGTGCCGCCACCATAGGAGGGAAGCGTCATCCAGCCCAGCACGAGCGCGAACGCGCCGAGAGGGATGTTGATGACCATGGTGAGCCGCCATCCGCCAAGGTCGATCAGGAGCCCGCCCAGGGTCGGACCGATGGCCGCGATCGTCTGTACGGTGACTGACAGGGCGGTCAGGACGCCAGCCGGGCTGTCGAGATGGTCGTGATCCGCCACATTACGGATGAGCGACATGGCTGCGGGATAGCCGGCGCAAGTTCCAAGCCCGAGGATGACGCGCGCGAGGACGAGCACCCACAGATTGGGCGCCACAGTTCCGAGGATGCCTGCCACAGCGGTCAGGGCGGCGCCCAGCAGGAAGAGGCGCTTGGGGCCGAAAACGTCAACGAACCGGCCGACGAGCGGTTGGCCAATCGCGGTGGCCATATAAAGCGCCGAGACGAGCCAGGCGGTTTGGGCCGCGGATGCGCCGAAGGCCACCCCGATGGGCACGAGTGCGACCGCTATGATGGAAGAATTGATAGGATTGAGGATCGCCCCCAGCATCAGGGGCACGAGCAACTTGAACGGGAACCGGCCGCGCGCTGCTGTTTGTTGCGAATTCGTGATCATGGAAATGCGGGCTCGTGCGCTCTGTTGCTTCCTGGTGTTGGTGTGCCGCGGTCAGGCGACACGCGGCAACTCCAGCATGTTTCGCTCGATGACCTTCCGGGCCGCCGCTGTGCCGTCTGCGCTGGCGGTCATCGCCTCGCTGCGTGGAATGGCGCTTCGTCAGGAGCGTGCATCGAGTTTGGCAAGGATCTCGTCGGTGGTGGCAGTCTCACCGAGGCGCGGGAAAATCCGGCTGGTGCTGTGTCCGTGGGCAGCGAGATCGATGTCGGTCATGGCGTCCGTGGCGAGAACGACGTGGAAGCCGTGCTCGTGCGCCGAGCGGGCAGTTGATTCGACACCAATGCTTGTGGCGACGCCGGTGATGACGACCTGGCTGACATGGCGCGCGGTCAGTGTCTCCGCGAGGCCTGTCCCATGGAAGGCACCCCAGGTGTTCTTGGTAACGAGGATATCGTCGGGCTGCTGGCCGAGTTCTTCCAGAAGTTCGGCCCAATCGACCGGCCGTGCCGCCGGCGCGTCAGCGGGCCTATTCTGATGGATGTCGGCCCGGCCAGGAGCGCCGCCAGCCACGTTCACCAGGACGACCGGCAGCCTCTTTTGGCGGAACGCCTCCGCAAGGCGTCGTGAATTGGCGACAACATCGTCGAACGGATGAGCCGTCGAGAGGCCGGCGAGCCCTTTCTGAAGATCGACGATGATAAGGGCTGGTGCTTTGTCGAGGGTGGTCAACGGCATGAGGGAACTCCTTTCGCCTCGGGCAATACGGACAATAAATAGCTATATAATATACCTATTCGAAATAGCAATAGCGGCCACTGCGATCGGGCATACGCGGCGTTGCTGGTCTGGCTAGCGCGGTCGCCGCACAGCTTTGGTCGACAGCCCGCGATATCAAAGTCGGTTTCACACTCAGGGGGAGAAGAGTTTCAAGAGCATTGGCCGATAGCGCAGCAGAGGCCTTCGACAGTCGACGCAGACATGCGCAGCATGAATGACTGATAGGCGTCGCCATTTCGGCCTCAGGAGTCATTGACGCCGTCGCCTGCAAGCAGACATTCAGCGAATATCGGATCGGTTCAAATCAAAGACCTTTGTTTGCTCTGCGAAACGCAATGGGCGACATTCCCTGGCTTTGGGCAAAGGCACGCGTCAAATGCGTTGAATCGCTATATCCAAGACGAAAGGCGATCTCGGTCACGGACATTTCAGAGCCCGCGAGCAAGGTCCTGGCACGCTCCATCCGCACATCGGACACGAGCTGCCGGAACGAACTGGATTCCGCCTTCAGCCGTCGCTGAATGGTTCTTGGTCCGAGCCCCAGACGGTCCGCCACATCGTTGATCTGCGCTGTCCCGCTGAGAAGATCCAGATGAATTGTTTCGCGAACGAGCGCGGAGAAGGCATTCGGCGGCCGGCCCTGCACCATCGTTTTCAAGTCACGCCATCCTGGCTGCGATAAAGGCTCGCTTCGCACATTTCGCCGGTTTTCTAGAAGCCTGGACGGGAAAGCAAACGCCATGGCCTGGCTTCCGCTGCGGATCGGTACGGACAATGCTCTTGCCATCGCTTCGATGCGCTGGTCATAAGCAATGTCCAGCTCGATCCAGTCCGGTTTCCAATGCTGGCCGGCATAGCAGCGAAACGAGCCGAGCAGGGCAGGTATCGTATGCTGCAGATGCTGAAGACGTTCAGCAGGACGGAGGCCAAATATGTGATAGGTGAATTGGGCACGCGATCCGCTGGTCGACAATCTCAGCGCAGTGCCAGTCTGGTGATAGGCAATCGCTCTGGCTGCCCGCTGAAGACAGCCACGCAGTGTCGGCGCAGCGCGTGAATAGGCGACCCAAGTGCCATAGGCATCGATCATCGCCCGCCCTGTCTTCAGCCCCAGAAGCGGATCGCCAGTCATACGGGCAGCCGCTTCGTAGAGCGTAATCAGGTTATTGAGCGGCACCATGCGTTCAGCTTCGCTGGTAACATCAATCGGCAACCCCGCCTCGGCAAAAAGCTGCGCGGCAGCATGTGGTCCTTCCATCCGGTCAAGAAGCGCGGGAAGCGGGCCGATGCCACGCACCGAGGTCATCGCGATTGATGTATTTGATCGGGCCAAGATGGGTCTTTGTCATGATATGGCGGGTTGATATCAGTATTACGTAATTGAAGCGCAACGCTTTGAGACGGTCAAGGGCTGGACATTCCGCGCAAAAAGACCTGTCATCCTGAGATGGGTGGTTCCGACGGACAATCCGATCAGTTCGCTTTCGACTGGAGCTCCTAGAACGCTACGTTCAGATTTGCACTCACGATGTTTTCTTTCGCACTGCTGCCAAACCGTCCCTGATAGGCGAAGCCGAATGTCGTGCTTTTGGTCACGCCGAAATCGATCCCGGCTTTTACCATGGCAGCATCTTCGGCAATCGGTACGCCGGTGACGGTAAAGGCATTGGATGTGGCAAAGGCATGGGTTGCCGATGAGGTCGTGTCACCGAATGCATGTTGCCAGCCCAGCATGCCATGGAGCTTCGCCTCGACCTGACTGAAACGGAAGCTGTGACCCGCCCTGATGCCGAGCGTGGTATAGGTGACGTCGGAATTGTCGCTGCCGCCATAAAGCCCGGCCGTGCCGTTTTCGCTATAACTTCCCGTGTGAAGATGGACCCAGGCCAGATTGGCAAATGGTTCGATGGTTGAGGCCGCGCCTGTCTCGAATGTGTAGGCCGCTTCGCCGAAGATCTGTGTGGCATTGGCTTTATAGGATGACGCGTCCGTCTCGGAAAAACCGGGGTAGATCACATTGCGGGTGGTGTCGATGCTGTACCAGGACTGCGCTGCGCCGAAACTGAGGCCGATCTTACCCGGGCCTGCATGGGCGATGCTGGTGCCGGCATAAGCGCCGAGCATATAGGCATCGATATCGGCGCTGGAGGCACGGTCATCATCATCGAAAGAGGCATTGCCATAGCCTGCCATCAGGCCGAGCCGCCAGTTGCCGACTGCCGTATCGGCGCCTGCAAACAAGCCGCCCGCTGCCGTTGAAAGGCTGCCGTAACTATCCGTGCCGTCATAATTGCCCCAGCCGCCATAACCGCTGATCCAGAAACCGGGCTGGCCGTCTGCAGCGGAGCGCAGACGGTTGCCGATAGCATCGCGAGCATAATGGCTTTCATCGATCAGAGCGCTCTTGGTGCTGGCATAAATCTCGCCGGAAAGCGCATTGAAGGCCGTTTGCGCGGATGCTGCATCCAGCACGAGGACTGAGTTATAAAGCGCCAGTGACGAACCTGACTGGTCCAGCGAATCCAGTGCCGATGCCGTGGCCATCTGGTTTGGCGTCTGCGCCGCAGTCTCAAACACATCGTCATCGACCAGAGCGATGGTCAGATAGGCATTATTGGCATCATAGACGGTCGAGACAGCGAGAAAGGCAGACGTCGTGGTGGTTGCATCGAACGTCCCGGATACGCCTCCATCAGCAGAAAGCAGCGTATAGGTCTCACCATTCTGATAGCTGGTTTGCGCGTCAAGCGAGGTGATGGATACCGTGCCGCCATTAAGGCTGACACTGCCGGTTGCCGAGACCAGATCGCTGCTGCCATCGCCGCCAATATCGACAGCATAGGTCGAACCAGCCTCAAAGGTGAGGTTGCCATCAACGGCGAGCGTTGCAATGGAACTGGAGGCATTGCCGGGCGACAGGGTTCCGCCGCTTCCGACAATCGTCGTGCCGAGCGTGCCCGTGCCGGAAAGCGTTGCGCCATCATCGACTGTCGTCAAGATGCTGGCGGCAATCGAGCCATCGATTTCCAGCGTGCCAGCGGCAATTTCGGTCGGGCCGGTATAGGTATTGTCCGCCGTCAGGATCAGCGTGCCATCGCCTTCCTTGACGAGATCGCCAGCTTCGGTTCCGTCGCTGATCACGCCGCTGAGGGTCGCGGTATTGCCGGAGGCGACGGTAAAGGTCGGGTCGCCGGAAAGGGTGATGGCATTGGCGATGTTAAGCCCGTCGCCGCCAAGGGTCAGGGCGGTTCCCTCGCTCATGGCAAGCGTGCCGGTGCCAAGGGCGCTATCGGTGGTGACGGCAAGCGTGCCGGAGATCAGCGCCGCCCCGCCGGAATAGCTGCTGGTGCCGGAAAGCGTATAGGTCGTATCCGTGCTGATGGCGAGACCGCCCGTCCCGGAGATGGCGCCGGAGAAACTGTCTTCCGCATCGGTGAGCGTCAGCGTCTGACTGCCCAGTGTCACCGCACCGGAGCCGGACAATGTGGTAACGGAGGTTCCGCTATCGGTTGCCGAGATATCAAACGTACCATCGGCTTCGATATCGACACTGCTGGAGGCCGCGATACTGCCGGAGCCTGACAGCGCCAATGTCCCGGCCGAAATCGTTGTGCCACCGGTATAGCTGTTGTCCGCCGTCAGGACCAGTGTGCCGTCGCCTTCCTTGACGAGATCGCCGGCTTCGCTTCCCTCGCTGATCACGCCGCTGAGGCTCGCGATATTGCCGGAGGCGACGGTAAAGGTCGGGTCGCCGGAAACGGTGATGGCATTGGCGATGTTAAGCCCGTCGCCATCAAGGGTAAGGGCCGTTCCCTCGCTCATGGCAAGCGTGCCGGTGCCAAGGGCGCTATCGGTGGTGACGGCAAGCGTGCCGGAGATCAGCGCCGTCCCGCCGGAATAGCTGCTGGTGCCGGAAAGCACCACGGTTCCACTGCCGGTCTTGGTCAGGCTGGCGGAAACACCGCTGCCATCGGTTAGATCGGCATTGAGGGTAAATCTGTCTTCGCTGGCAACGGCTTCAACATTGAGATTGCCTTCGAGCGCCACGCCACCATCGGCTGAAAGCGTCAGCGCGGTTTCGCCACCGGTGGAAATCAGCGCGGCATCACCGTCAACATTGCTGGCATCATCCGCCGTGCCGCCCCTGAGTGTGGCGCCATCGGCAAGCATGATCGTGCCATCCGTGGTGATGGCATTGTCGCCAGCGGCAACAATGGTGGCACTGCTGCCAAGCGTGAAGCTGGAATCTTCGCCATCCAGTTCGATCGTACCAGCAGCGACGGTCGCAGCGGCATCGGTACTGGTGGCATTGCTGACCTCGCTATCGGCATAGAGGTAGAGCGTGCCTTCATTGACGTCGAACGTCGTATAGCCAGAACCGGACTGGGTAAAGCCATTGTCTCCGCCCAGCGCCCAGGTGCCGGATCCCGTCTGGGTGATCGCAATCGACCCTTCATTGCTGTCGACGCTCATCGGGTCGCGCATATCCAGCAGGCCGCCGTCTTCGACCGAAACGTTGAGTGTGCTGGAATCACCCGAACCTGCATTAAACGAAATTGAGTTGGCTTGGCCATTGGCGGTATTGCCGGAAAACAGCGTGACGTTGCCGCTGGTCGTATTCAGATTAATCGTACCTGCAGACGTGTAGATTGCGCCGCCAGCAGAGCCTGATGAATTCTTGGAGAATCTGCTGTCGATGATTTCCAACGTCCCGTTATAGCTGTCGATTGCTCCGCCGTTGTCATCCGCTGAATTTTCAGAAAAGCGCGTGGCTGTTATGGAAACCGTGCCACGAGCGTTGTGAATCGCTCCTCCTTGGGTGTCTGTTTGATTCTTCGAAAAAGAGCTGTTTGTGATTTTGATTTCACCAAAAGCGTTATGAATAGCACCGCCTCTGCCTTTGGCAGTGTTTGCGGAAAATTCGCTGTCGATGATCTCTACCGTGCCCGTATTGTAGATCGCACCGCCGTAAGTCGCCGCCGTATTTCCTTTGAAGGTGCTTGCGGTGATCGTCAGTAATCCAGAGTTGCTGTTCTGGATTGCGCCGCCGATATCATCGGTGGCTTCGTTGGAGGTAAATGTAACATCGGTGATTTCAATAGCGCCAGAGCCACTTAAATAAAGCGCGCCACCGGATCCGGCAGAGTTTTGGTCAAAACTGCCGCGAGTGATCGTCAGTGCGCCGGATCCGCCATAATAGATCGCCCCGCCGATATCGTCTGTTGCCTTGTTTGAGGTGAAGTCACTGTCTTCAATGGTGATATCGCCTGATCCGGCTGCGTAGATTGCCCCGCCGGAACTGCCTGCCGTATTGGTTTCAAAAGTGCTGCGCCTGATCGTTAGCATGCCGGAGCTGCCGTAATAGATCGCGCCGCCGATATCGTTGGTCGCTTGGTTGGACGTGAAATCAGTAGCGGTGATTTCAGCATCGCCAATGCCGCTTAAATAAATCGCGCCGCCGGAACTGCCCGCCGTATTGGATTCAAACGTGCTGTTGGTGATCGCCAGCATGTCGGAGCCAACGTAATAGATCGCCCCGCCGATGTTATCGGTTGCCTCGTTTGACGTAAAATCAGTACCGGTGATTTCAACATAGCCACCGCCGCCTAAATAAAGCGCGCCGCCGGAACTCCCCGCGGTATTGGCTGCAAAAGTGCTGTTGGTGATCGTCAGCCTGCCGGGGCCGTTAAAATAGATTGCGCCGCCGGTGTTATTGGTCGCCTTGTTTGAGGTGAAGTCACTGTCTTCAATGGTGATGTTGCCTGATCCGCCCGCGAAAATTGCGCCGCCATAATCGGCGGTATTGCCGCTAAAGCTGCTGTCTGTGATTGTCAGCCTGCCGGAACTATAGATCGCTCCGCCATAATCAGTGGCCGCATTGCCAGAAAAGCCACTGCCTGTGATTGTCAGCGTGCCGCTATTGTAGATAGCACTGCCGGCACTAGAGCTATTTCCGGAAAAGCTGCTGTCGGCGATCGTAACCGTACCGCTAAAATTGTAGATCGCTCCGCCATAGCTGGCGCTATTGCCTGTAAAGCTGCTGTCGGTGATCGTAGCCGTGCCGCCATAAGTGTAGATCGCTCCGCCATAGAAGGCATCAGCCGTGTTGCCTGAAAAACTGCTGTCGGCAATCGTGAGTGCACCACTTTGCAAATTATAGATTGCGCCGCCAGAAATATCCGCAGAATTTGTATCGAACTTGGCGTCGGCGACCGTCAGCGTGCCGGAATTCTGGATCGCGCCGCCATTTCCTCCACTTTCATTGTTGTAAAAAACGATGGATGAATTGGTGCCATTATCATCCAGCTCTGCATTTGCACTGCCCAAATATAAGCTGTCGTCGGAGCCAATGATAAGTGCGGCACCTCCATTGGTTGTAGAAATATTGCTGTAGGTCAGCGTCGCACCATCCTCGACATAGAGAACGGATTCTCCAGAAATAATCGACCTGCTATTTATGGTTGTGTTTGTTGAATAGGTCGTCGTGGCGTTGGTTTCTACGGCATCATTGTAATTTCCAAATGCCGTGTTGACGGCGTCTTTATTCGCGGTCGTCGGGACAGCTGCATAGGTGTCGATGGCGTCAGTAAGATTAGTGCTGGCATCCGACACATCATCCGCCCGCGCGATTTGGGGTGCATTGAGAAGACAGAAGACAAGCGTTGTCGCCGATACGGTTTGCCTGAGAGTTCCGGTGTTACGGTGCAGCCAACCTGTTCCGGGTTGCGAAAATGGTTCGAGTCGATTTTTCGAAGGGCTGAACGCACATGGCGAAATAGGTTTCGTCATACAATTACCTTGGCTGCTTTTCCCAGTGACACGCATATGCTTCGCACCAATGCAAAACAGACTCTCGGTCACAAACAGAGGACGCGATTGACTAAAAAGCGTCGCAAGACCCCGCTTACTTTTGTCTCTATTGGAAAAATGCGAACTTGCCCTGCCATTTCACGACAAAGGTCAATTCTGCTTTGCGATAAGACATAAATTGAAGTGGCTCGGTCTGCTTGAGCAAGCCGGCATTCGCTCTCAAGTGGTTTTCGGCACCACTTATGCTGCTCGATCATGAAAAACTAAAGCGGGGTAGAACCCAATCAGAGTGGCCGACACGTCCGCCAAGGGCAGCTATTCCCTCGAGTCACGCCAGAACCTGCCAGTCTCCTCATGATGCGGTGAACGGCTCTGCCCCCTGAAAACTGGATCGTTTGGCGGTGAGGCTAATCCATACGTGCCGTTATGATCATAATAGTCGACATAACCGCACACCTTATCTTCCCTCATTTATGTCCGATAATTTTGCATTATCGGACACATTTACAAAACCGGACGAAAGAGGTCCTGTCGCACGCTTTGTTGTCAGCTGACCGGAATTGATGAGATTCTTCTGCGGCTTTATGAGACGCCATTCGCTGTAAACGCCGCCATCTGTGCTATGCTGCTGATCTCATTCACGTCTTCGACGCAATAGTGCCGAGAAGCGTTTTGTTACGTAGTCTCACGATTTCCGTCTCGCACGCAGCTAGTCTCACCAATTCCGTACCCAAGCAGCATCAAAGACGGCCAAATAGAGCAGCCATACATTTTGGCGTCCTTCCCCCACGCCTCCGCCCCAGCAAAAAAAAATGCGACCGGCTCGCCTTCGGATATGGATGCCTCAGGGCGCGTTACGGCATTTTTTCATCCCTTGGGTCATCCTTGCCACCGAAGACCACTGTATGGCCATTTATGAGGGGCGAAAAATTTCGCGTTCCGATCTTCTGAGTGGTCAGGCGCACTGCAGTGGTATTCAGACTTGCCCGCCGTCGGTTGCAGCACCTGCACCGCTTGTTGGAAGGAAGGCCCAACGCGGCGTAAGATATCGATAGAAGACAGCATCTGGACCAATACGGATGACCTTCACCCGCGCGCGCCGTTTTCGAGATCACGGATATAGGCCAGAACTGCATCAACATGACCAGCAGCAACGAGTTCGGCGGCCGTACGGTGGTCGTAATCAGCGATTGGCTCGTTTCGATACCAATAGATCGCCTTCTGAAGATCGCCAGTGAGTTCAGCAACAGCCGAAATCACTTTTATCATCTCCCGCATTTTCTGTTGTAAACGTTCAGAAGATGGATTGCGTAGCGTATTGCGGTGAACACCGGTCAGCTCAGCCAAAGCGATGACCTTGACACCAAGCACCTCAGAAAAGCGCGAAGGCGAGATAAAGGGCGTCCGAGGTTCCTGGAGGCTATCCACAAACCTGGATATAACGACATTTGCTGGCTCTACATGGGCGTGTGACATAACCAATCTCCGCACTACTTCATGCACAATATATGCACATTTTTCTGCATATCAAGTCGCTCATCGATTGATGCACCACCCAGCTGAACATCCGTTAGCATTCTTCCCTATCCAGCGATGACGTTTAAACCTTGGCACCGGGAAGCCGCGTTGATTATCGCTAAACAAGCCGTGATACACCTCACCCATTCCAGCTCTCCCCCTGGACGCGTTTTGCCAGGGCCGGGGATATGCCGAGTGCGGCCATCTGCGCTTTTGGGTCCGGCCGGGCAGCAGCTCCCCCTGCCCTTTCGTGGTTGAGCAGCGCCATGACCATCGGGAAGGTGGAGAATTTGCCGTCTTCGGCGCGCTGGGTGAGATTGCGCAGATAACCGCCGGGACTGCCGATCTGGTCGGCGCGTTGCAGGATCGCCGCCAGCGTCACCGCGGCGGAGATATCGCCCATGACGCGGCAGGCCTTCTGCCAGGCGCTTGGGGAAATGCCGAGCATCGGCCGGGCGATCTCGGCGGCCTCGAGAAAATCGCGCCAGCTGGCAATTTTTCCGCCCGCAGCGTGATCGAGGAGATCCGGGCAGGCCTTCAGCAACAGGCCAAGGGTGAGTTCGCGCTTCGGCAGGTTCGGTTCTTGCGGCTTTGGCTCGGTCCTGCCGTCTGCTTCCTGATTTTTTCCAAAGCCGTTTTCAGAATCAGAAAGAGAGTCTGGTTTTGAATTCTGTATGTGAGCGCCATTATGGTGTGCATTGGCGTCCATATTTTCGTCTTTTATGAATGAATTCAGATGGTCATGCAGATCGACCCAGAGATCCTCCAGCTCTGCGACAAGCCCGTCAATGATATTGCGTGGCGCCGAGCGCGGCAGACGGGTCATGATCGCTTGATAGGCGTCCGTGATCTGCGCCCAGTTGCCGGGAACCCCCTCGCTCATGCCTGTCTCGATCATCTTGACGATGTCACGACGCAGCAGTGTCAGCCGTTCACGGGACGCTTTCAGCGCGCGCTTTTCCGCCCGCACGGTCTCGACCAGCGCTTCAAACTCGTCAGCCCGCGCCACCAGCGGCGTCAGATCGAAGCCGAAAGCCTGCTCCACCGCCCCTGCCCTGCCCTTGCGGGCATAGCGCTTGCCATTGGGGCTGTCGCGACGGAGGATCAGCCCGCAATCAACCAGCACGGCCAGATGCCGGCGCAATGTCGTTGCCGGCATGCCATTGGCCCGCGCCGAGAGCTGCTCGTTCGAAGGCCAGACAATCAGCCCCTCGCCGGCGGCCAGGGTGGTTTCGGGGTGAAAGGATAAAAGCGCATTCAGGATTGAAAGCGCACGATCCGTGGCACCGAGTGCTGCCCGCGCCTCCCGAATGAGATGAAAGACCTTCCATTTATCGACCGATGCGCCATCGGGCACACGCCGTGCCCGCACCTGCGCTGCCATTTGGCCAAGCGTCATCGCCCGCCGCCCGAAAGGCGTCGTTCCTATCGCATATTCCATGGTTTCACCTACCGCTAGGCAAAAGAAATCCGCTTTCCGAACGCCAAAAAACGTTCAGAACACTTGACCATATCGAACGGAAATGCGACTCTCAGGGTGCAAACAGATAGAGAGAGGCTTCCGGATTGCCGTTCGGGGGCCTTTTTCTTTTGCGCTCTACGCTCCTTTTTCCTGCTTGAATTCTTCATAAAGACCAGCAAGCCGGTCCCTGACGAAATCATCAAATCCGGGCGCGCGTTTGCCATCGAAGGCGAAGGTGCACCCGGATTTCGTAGGCTTGATCGTGACGGGCAGATCGCCCTGAGGCGCCGGTTTGCGCCTGGGTTTTTCTGCCTTGCCAAAATCATGAACAAAGCGATAGGCGCGCTTGAAGCGCTCATCACTCGGCAATGCGGCGATGTTGTCAGCTGACAACAGGGTGAGAACGCCCTCCCCCATCTCCGCTTTGAAGCCGTCCGAAAGGTCCATCCAGCGCCCGCGGCCGATCTCTGGCGCCGCACCAATGGCGGCGATCACAGGCTCAGGCAACCGCCGTACGACGCCGATCATCTTCGACAGTGCCGCCTTGTCGACACCGAGCGAGGCCATGATGATGTCGCGGGTGAAATTGCGATCTTCGAGACGCGCTGCGAAAACGGAGCGTTCGATATAGGAAAGGTTGGTTCTGGCGTTATTTTCCTGGCCCTGG
This sequence comes from Martelella alba, assembly GCF_006516955.1. Taxonomy (GTDB): domain Bacteria; phylum Pseudomonadota; class Alphaproteobacteria; order Rhizobiales; family Rhizobiaceae; genus Martelella; species Martelella alba. The sequence goes on along the minus strand of NZ_VHLG01000021.1, from coordinate 32,654 downwards.
CTGACGACCAGTTGCTCGTCGCTCAGCGCGTGAACCACAGCCTTGACCGGGATGCCGAGCCGGCGGCACGCTTCAAGCCGGCGGTGACCATAGGCGACCTGATAGCGATCGGTGGTGTCGGGATGCGGACGCACCAGAATCGGAACCTGCTGACCGTGCTCGCCGATCTGCGCTACCAGGCTGGCGAGCTCCGCTTCGTCGAAGCCAAGACGGTCGGAAATGAACGAACTGTCGATCTGCGCCGGATCCAGCGACAGGATCGACTGGGCGGATGCCAGCTTCTCCTTCAGCCTTTCCAGCTCTTCCATCTGGCTGGCAATATTGCCGATGGCGCCGGTCATGCCGCCAATCGGCCGGGCGGGTAGGGACTTCGGCACCAGACCCGCCAGAGGGCGCGATTTCCGCTTAATGTTTTCGGCTTCCGCCTCGTTCTCGTTCGATACGCCGATCAGGTTCTTGCGTGCCATGGTTTCTACCTGCGTCCCCATGTGGAAAGAAGAAGGCTCTCGATTTCGTCATTGACGGCATTGAGAGATGTGATGGCACGGTCATAGGTGCCGCGGGTGAACTGGGCGCGCTCGACCTCGTAAAGAGTCTGCTTGGTAACCCCGGCATCCGAGATCGCCGTCGATTTCAGCATCGGGTTCTGCAGCATGCGATTGCCGAAAATCGCCCGCATGAAGCCGGTCATCTGGCTTTGCGGCCCGTCATTGGGTTCAAACCGTGTCACCAGATAGCGCATCCAGTCATAATTCGTGCGTGCACCTGCGCCCTCGACGACAGCCATGAGGTCCGCCGTCATCGAGAGGAACTGCGACATCGACATGACGTCGAGCATTTCCGGATGGACCGTGATCAGAACCGAGGTTGCCGCGCAAAGCGCCGACATGGTGAGAAAGCCCAGCTGCGGCGGGCAATCGATCACGACGACATCGTAGAAGCTCTCGATCGTCGACAGGACCTGGCCGATCCGGGCAAAGAACATCTGGTCCGCCAGCCCGCTGACAATGGCCTTGGGCGTTTCATGCTCGAATTCCATCAATTCGAGATTGCCGGGAATGATATGAAGGCCGGGCGTATAGGTCTCACGCACGATCTCGGAAATCGGGACCGGATCCTCGTAGCGGATTGCGCCGTAGATCGTCTCGCCATCGCCGACGTCAAGCTCCGGCTGGTGACCGAACAGGGCGGAAAGTGAGGCCTGAGGATCAAGATCGATCGCCAGGACCCGGTAGCCGCGCAAAGCGAGATACTGCGCCAGATGCGCCGCCGTCGTGGTCTTGCCCGAACCGCCCTTGAAGTTCATCACCGCCATAACCTGCAGCTCTTCCGAACCTGTGCGATGCGGCACATATTTCGGCACACCATTCTTGCTATCAAGAAAATGCCGGATCTGATCCATATCCTCGGGGGAATACATCCGCCGACCATTGGCCTGCGGCTCCGGTCCCTGGCCTTCTGCTGCGATCTGGCGCAGATAGCCGTCGGTGATACCGATCAGCGCGGCGGCTTCCGAAGAGGCAAACTGGCGGATTGATTTCTGGGAGGAAGGCGGAAAAATCCGTCTCTGGTGCTGCTGCAGCTGATGGGCGAGCTCCTCCGCATCCGCACCCAGCATCGTCGGCAGGTGTTCACGGACGGGCAGGTCCTTTTTCTCCAGAAGCATGTCCTTGTTCATGGTCGAAATCATCCACCATCAGCGTTTATATACGGTAAATATCCAAAAATGCGCAGATCTATTGTTCCCGATTCGGGTGTGGTTGGCAAGGCCACCGCAAAAACCACGCTTTCGGTGGTCCGCAGAACAGTTGTCAGCTGACAACTCGCACACACTGTGGGCCGAAACTGCGCTCTCCGATTCGCCTTGCGCTCCGCTCCGGACTATAAACCAGCACGGACGTTGCGGGGAACAACGGGCGTGATACTTCCAGCCATCTGCTCGAGCACGATTGTATTTGCAGGACAATAGGACGGCAGTTCCTTCGATGTGACCAACCAGTTCAGGACAAAGCGGGGGAGGGCAAGGGCTCCTGTCCGGCGCAGACAATAGCCCGCATGCGCCGATCGGCTCGCAGCCGTCCGCCTGATTTGAGATACCGGATTCTGCCAATGCGCAGTCGCTCTCTTTTCCGCCCCTGTTGCCAGGGCAGTGCGCGATAAAAATCGCGGATGATTGCGAAAGAGCTCTCGAAATCCGGTCGCCGGTTTCGAGTTTCATCATATCCCATTCCCGTGCCAGGCGTTTCCTGACCTCTTCGCTGTCAAAGGAATCCGGCGTCGGCTTAATGCGGCGCATCTCCGATTTCACAAGCAGTGTCTGGAGGATCGACGCCCGGGTAGCAGCATCGGGCTCCTAGGCATCCTGCTTTCGGGAGGTTGTCCATTCGGAGCGGATTTAGGAGACTGGAATTCCCACACCTCAGTTTTCCGGGAGCGTCCCGAATGAACATTCACAAGAATGCCCGACTGACGCCTCTGCGTCGAGAGGAGATGCCGGTTGCCATTCTCTCCGGCGCGCTCACAAAGGTGCAGGCTGCCTGCATCTATGCCGTTTCGCACAAGATCGTGTCGCGTTGGGTCGCTCGCTTCAAGCAGGGTGGATGCGCCGTCATGGCCGGCCGCTCGTTGCACCCCAGAAACAGCCCCCGGCAGACCAATACCTCTTTATGCGAGCGCATTGCCGCGCTTCGCCGCCAGCGTCTGACCGGCAAGCACATCGCCATGGAAACAGGCCTGTGACCGGCCACCGTCAGCCGTGTTCTCAAGCAGGTTGGGCTGTCGCGGATGAAGGACATTGCGCCAGCCGATAGACCTATGCGCGGGCCTATCCAACATCAGAAAATCGCAAAGCACATCTTCCCGAATGGACGCACATGTATAATTGGCATCGCCCGCATGGCGGTATAAGTTCAAAAACACCAATCAGTCGCCTCGTTCTTAACCGGGACAACCTATTGAGGCTCCACATCTAGCGGTCAATCAGCCAGCGGATGTCGAATATGTCCTGCCGACGGTCTCTGTTGCGCTTGACCTGTTGCACGATGGCTCGCAATTTCTCGGCAATGATCTCCTCAAGACGATAGGCGCGAATACTGACATCCGGCTCTTCGATGGTCACGTCTGCCGCATTGATCACCTTTTCCTTGCCTGAAATGTCGATCTCGACAATGCACGTGGATTTGCCCTGCGCCAGACGCAACTCGTCCGTCGGCCCCCTGGTCGCGTAGCCGATACTGAGCATAAGCGCTGGCGCGGCACTCTCCCGTTCGGGGGTTTCAAGCCGCCTGCCGACAAAACGGCTCTCGAAACTGATCACAATTCAGACATGTCTGAGCAAGTTGCAAAAGTCCGTTACAGAATTCCGTATGGTTTTTCTTGTGTCAGGTAGGATTTTATCCTACTCTTCATAAGAACAAAGAAAGTACGGATTAGTGGAAATGGTCGAGAAAATTAGCATTACCCTCCCCCCAAATATGTTGGACGCCATCAAGGCGCAGGTGGCGGCTGGTCATTTTTCGTCCACCAGCGAAGTCTTGCGAGAGGCCATGCGCCTGTGGCTCAAGACCGAGGAAGAGCGCGAAGAGCGTCTTAAGGCCATTCGGGCACGTGTCGCGCAATCGGTCGATGATCCTCGCCCATCCGTTCCAGCCAAGGAAGCCTTTGGCCGTATCCGTAAGAACCTGATGGAACGGCATTCCGATCAATGAGGCAGCTGCCCGTTTACCTTCTCGAATCGGCGTTGAATGATATTGACGAGATTGCAGAATATGTTGCGCGCGTCAGCAGTTCGCTGGAAGTCGCCCTTGATTTTACCGACCGCATCGAGCGTCGATGCATGAAGATCGGCAACGCGCCATATGGCGGCGTTGCGCGCGATGACCTGCATGAAGGCATCCGCATGGTTCCCTTTGAAAGCAGTGCCGTCATTCTGTACCGCGTCACGGATAGCACCATAGAGATTGTGAATGTCTTTCATGGTGGCCGAGACTACGACACCATAATGCGTGGCTCAGACCAATGAAAATCGACTATGCCCGCGTCAGCACCAAAAGAGGTGGCTCGGTTTGTCTGAACAGTTCCGGGCGTTTTTCTAAGTGGATTCCCGCCTCGATTATGCCGCCACCATCATCAGAGCCGGACGAAGCGCATTCAGCTAGACTCACGATACCGCGCCAGGCGCGGCCTTCCACTGCGCGATAGGGCGGAGTGCTTCTGCAAAGACAGCGCCGAAGACGCAGCAGCCAGTGACAACCGCGACCTTTCCCGTCACCTCCACGTCGAACGGGATGTTCATCCGCCACTGAAAGAGCCGCGCCTCGGCCCGCCGAAGGGATTACATCGCGCGCGTGCCGCGCGTTTACGTGCCGCAGAAAGTCCGGTAGGCGGTCTCGGGCACCGGCGGAAGGCTGGCATAATCGGTGAACGCCGCCCGCTCCTCGAAGGGTGTGGCCAGTGCTTCGTTCAAGCGTTCGAAGGGTGCCAGGTCGCCGGCCATTGCAGCGGCAAGCGCTTCCTCGACGAGGTGGTTGCGCGGAATGATTACCGGGTTCACCGCATCCATCGCAACGCGACGCTCCCCCGGCTCTCTCGGTTCGGCCGCGAGGCGCTGACGCCAGCGAACCGCCCAGCCGTCATAGGCGGTTGGATCGGCAAAGAGACCGCGCAGCACCCCATCGGCCTCACCGCTTTCCGCCGCTTTGCCAAGACCGCGGAAGGTCAGGGTGAAGTCCGCATTCTGCCGTGCCATGTGCCCGAGAAGTTCCTCGATCAACGTGGCATCTTCCGTCTGTGGTGTCTGCAACCCGATCTTTGCGCGAAAGCCGTCGACATAGGCGGTGTTGAACGCGTCTGCAAAGCCGGAGAGGATGCCTTGCGCGGCTTCAATGGCTTTGTTTTCGTCTGGATCGAGATGAGGCAGCAGACATTCTGCCAGACGTGCGAGGTTCCAGTGCGCGATGCGGGGCTGGTTGGCGTAAGCGTAACGCCCGTTCCGGTCGATCGAGGAGAAGACGGTCGCGGGATCGTAAACGTCGAGGAAGGCACACGGGCCGTAGTCGATCGTTTCCCCGGCGATCGACATGTTGTCGGTGTTCATGACACCGTGCACGAAGCCGACTTGCATCCAGCGTGCGACAAGTTCCGCCTGACGGGCACCGACGCCCTGGAGAAGCGCGCGGTAGGGATTGGCAGCGCCTGCGGCCTCGGGGTAATGCCTGTCGATCACATGGTCGGCGAGTTTTCGAACCGCGGCGCCGTCGCCCCGTGCCGCGAAGAACTGGAAGGTGCCGACGCGAATATGGCTGGAGGCGACACGCGTAAGAACCGCGCCCGGCAGGACCGTTTCCCGGTAGACTGGTTCTCCCGTCGCGACCGCGGCCAGCGCCCGCGTGGTTGGAATGCCGAGCGCGGCCATGGCCTCGCTGACGAGATACTCACGCAGGACCGGGCCGAGTGCTGCCCGTCCGTCGCCGCTGCGCGAGAAGAGGGTGGGGCCGGCCCCCTTCAGTTGAAGGTCGCGACGCCGGCCCTCTCGGTCGATCACCTCGCCGAGGAGGACGGCGCGCCCATCGCCGAGTTGCGGTACGAAGTTTCCGAATTGATGTCCGGCGTAAGCGGCCGCGATCGGCTCGGCGCCTGTCGGGAGCCTGTTACCGGCGAAGATTTCAACCCCTTCAGCATTGTCCAACTGATCCGCATCGAGCCCGAGTTCCTCGGCGAGCAGCCGGTTCAGCTTCAGGAGATGCGGCGCGGCGACGGGCGACGGCACGGCAGGCCGGTGGAAGGTGGCACCGAGACGCGCGTAGCTGTTGTCGAAGTCGAAATCTACCGTCATCTTTTTCGCATCGCTTCCGTCGTACCGCTCGGTCGCTGGTTCTCGACCATTCTGCACATAGGTGGCGTTGCCGATGCCGGATTTCCAGAGCAATAGCCCGCCAGAAAATTGAGGTCAGGTAACTCCAGTCTCCTCGATCCGCTCCGAATGGACAACCTCCTGAAAGCTCACATCTAGCCAATCGGGCTACGTGCCTAATTGCTCAGGTGGAGAAGCAAAGCCGCCTCTTGGCTCGTTGATTTCCACGGCTTCAGTTCCGTAGGCGTTTTTCGAAGCGCCAATATTTGCCCCTCTCGTTCTGATTCCGTACCTTCATATGCCCGGCTTCACTGCTGAAGACGCCGCCGCAGGCAACGCTTTGCCTCAATCAGGATGCGGCCTCGCTCCTCGATCGCTGAGACCTTTGTGGCTCCGAACGGAGCTTGCATGAAAATTGAAAGCGCGGGGGAGGGCCCTTGCGCTTTTCAGTGTCGGTGCGGGCGCTGTATGTCGGAACATGCGGTGAGGAACGCTGGTCTGAACCCGCAAGGTTCATCTCTGGTCAAGGGCGCTGTCTGATGCCAGACGCTGCTGCATGCGGATCCAGAAGATCACGGCGGAGACCAGTGCCAGTGCAATGACAATACCGCCATAGATCATGGCGGTCCTTTCGAGACCGAAATGCGGGACGGCAAGCCCTGCAGCGATAACGGGAACGGAAAAGGCGAGATAGCTTTCAATGTAGAAGGTCGAGAGCAGACCGGCCCTGTCATCGGCCTCGGCGCGCGGCAGCAACTCACGGAACGCGCCGGAAAAGGAGGCCCCGAAGCCGACACCGGCAAGCGCGACACCGGCAAACATGAGCGGGACAGAGGGCAGTGCCATGGCGCCAAGGGCGAGTGCCATGCCGATGGCCAGCGCGCTGGCGCCGGCAATCAGGGCACGTTCTGCGGTAATCCTGCCGAGCGCTCCAACGGCGATTGCCGCACCGGCCATCAGCGTGGCGACGACGAGCGTTCCTGTCAGAGGGGCATGCCGTCTTTCGGCAAGTTCCACAAGGGCAGGCATCAGCGAGAAGTTCAGACCGCCAAGTGCCCAGCCGGCAATATTGACCGGGGAGACATGGAGAAAGCTGCGTTGCGCCGGTTTGGGAAGCTTGAGTTCGGGCAGGAGCGAGTGAAGCGCGCCGGGGCGGCGTTCGGTGGTCTCGGGCATCCAGAAAATCGCAATCGCCTGAACAGCGGAAAGGGCCAGCAAAATGAGATAGACAAGTTCTGTCGGCGCTGGCGCGAAGCGCACGAGAAGGCCTGAGCCGATGGCGCCGAAGAACAGGCCGACAAAGGCGGTGACACTGTTGATGATCGGTCCGAAACGGCGATCCGTGTCAAGGATCGCCGCCCCGAGCGCTGTCGTTGCCATGCCTGTTCCAAAGCCCTGAACCGTGCGGGCCACGCCGAGTTCCAGCGCCGAATGCGCCGTGATGAAGAGAAGCATGGCCAGGACATTGGTTGCTGCCGCTGCGAAGATGACAGGGCGACGCCCGACGAAATCCGAGAGAGCGCCGACCGTCAGCAACGCCGCAAGCAGGCTCAGCGCATAGGCGGCGAAAATCAGCGTCAATGCCCCCGGGCCAAGCTGGAAAGCGGTCTGATAATGCAGGTAAAGCGGTGTCGGTGCTGCAGCGCTTGCAAGGAATGTTGCCGCCGTCACGCTACTATAGATTGTCATCACACGGTTGGATAACTGAAACCGCCGCCGGACAGGCGGATCAATCGAAAGATAGGTCATCGTGAACTCCATTTTCTGCGTGGCGTGACCAATATTTGACGACTGCCAGGAAAATGGTCTTGTCAGGATATCTGGAAAATGGACGGTTTTGTCGAAACTTCTGTGCGTTTGGCGAAAAGCCAGACTAGAGGCCGTCCAGACCTGCCGGGCCACCCGGCCGCCGGATCGGAGATGTCACGCTGCCGGAGGGTCCTCGTCAGCACTTTGCGGCATGGCTGTCAGCGGCAGGCTGAGAACCATGGTCGTCCCGGCCGCACTGCTTTGGCCGATGCCAAGGCTGCCGCCATGAATCTCGGCGATTGTCTTGCAGATCGAAAGCCCCATGCCGAGACCGTTATCCTTGGTGGAAAAGAACGGATCGAAAATCCTGTCCCGCACCGTCTCGGAAATGCCGGTTCCACTGTCTGTGACCAGGAGCCTGATGTCGGATCCGTGAATTTCCGACGAAATTGCCAGAACCCGGCGCCCGGACCTTGCCCGCATCGCGTCCAGCGCATTCGTCATCAGATTGAGGACAATCTGCTGGATCTGGATGGAATCGGCCAAAAGCCCGCCATCAGCGGCAAGCGTGCATGTGATCGTGACCCCTTCTGCCCTTTCATCGCGTTCGACAAGTGGCAGGACATGATTGACGATCGCACTCAGATCGACAAATTCGAGATTGGCGGGCGATTGCTTCGCCAGTGAGCGCAGGGCCATAATAATGCCACTTGCGCGCATGCCGGCCTGTTCGATCCTGGCGAAATTGCTGGCGGCCTTTTCAAGCTGCGGTGGCTGGTGCTGCAGCCAGCGCGTCCCTGAATTCGCATAGGTTACAATAGCCGACAGCGGCTGGTTGACCTCATGAACGATCGCGGCCGCCATGCTGCCGAGAACGGTGACATGCGCGTTACTGATCAGGTCGGCGCGCGCATGCATCTGTGCTGCCCTTTGCTGCGCCTGCGTGTCCGGTTTGCGCCTGTCATCGGACCCCGTAGCGAAAAGCGCGGAAAATTCCTGCTGGATCTGCTCGGATTTCGGTTGTGCACCCCATTGCCTGTAATGGTGCTGCGCCTGACGCAGGTGCAGGCGCGCGGCCGAAAAAAGGCCGGCCTCAAAGGACAGACGCCCGGCGCGCTCATGCGAAAACGCGATTTCATGCAGAAATCCGGCATTGCTGGCGGCTTGAATTGCCTGCTCATAGCAGCGCAGTGCATCGATCATCTCGCCATTGGCGCGGTGGGTTTCCGCATTCAGAAGGGCCTGTTTGCTGGCAAAGGTCAGTGGATTGCAGCGCGCAAGCTCTGCGATCTCCGCACGGTCTTCGCCAGGATCGCAGCCCAGCATAATCTGGCAGAGTGCGGCATGGAAAAGGAGATCGGCAATGTGAATATGGGCCGGAGTGGTCCAGGTCCATTTGCGGGCTTGCGCCAGGAAATGTGACGCCGGTTCCAGCTGGCCATGATGAAAGGCGGCAAGTCCTTCGAAAAGAGGCCCCCAGAAGCTGAGCGGAGACATTTCCGATCCAGTCCCGATTATCGCGGCGTCGCTGGCGACTTCTGTTGCGATGTCGGTGCCTGAGAGCTTTTCGACGAAACGCTGCTGCAATTCAAGGATCTTGATGACATCGTCAAAACCCACGCCACGCGCCAGTTCCAGTCCACGCTCGATTTCGCTGCTGACTGTCCTGAGCGGCGCGCCCATGGCCAGAAGGTCGGAAACCACATGGTTGGCGGCATAGCAGGCCATGCTGACATCGCCGCTGCGCTTGCCGTGATCATAAGCCTCCCTGGCGCGCATCAGCGCATAGGAAAGCGGTTTCAGCCAGACACTGACCTGATCCAGCGCTACCAGAGCCGATGTGCGATAGGCCTGAAATGAACGCGCCTTGGAAAGCGCAACGGCGGCTTCAGCCAGGCCGAGCGCCGTTTCATAGGCCGCATATTCGCCTGCAACGCAGACACCGCACCAGGCGAGGCCGTAGCAACTGGCTTCGCAGACGCCATAGCGCGCGGAAAGTTCCACGATCTTTGCGACATGCAGGCATTTCAGGCCATCATCGGAAAAGAACGAGGACTGCAGGGTCGCCAGCAGATCCATCGCAACGATGATCGTTTCGTCGGTCAGAAGGGGGGCATTTTCAAAGCCATCCGCCACGAGTGCGTCATAGGCGGCAATGGCGGCGCTGAACGCTGCAGAAATCTCCGGTTCCCCGGGCTTGCGCGACAGGTGGATATCGAGGCAAGCAAGGCCATCAAGGGCAAGTCTGATGGCCCGTTCATAGGCGCCTCTCAGGATCAGCACCCCGGCTTTCAGCCGCAGGGCGCGCGCCTGATCGAGGGGCGAGCGGGCGAGGGCTGCAAGTCTTTCGAGTGCGTCATCATGGATGGCCGCGCCCCTGATTTCCACCAATATGGCACAGCGCAGCAGTTCGAAAGTCCATTGCAAAGGCCCTTGCGGTTCACCCTTACCGAGAAGCGAAAGCCCCTTCTCGGCATAGCAAAGTGCCGTATCCAGGGAACCGGCCACCTTGACCACCTGCGCGGCCTTGAGCAGGACGGCAAGCATGGCATCGGCATGATCGCGCAATGCAGGACCGTCGGCGGCCTTGACGATATGGTCTGCCGCTGCAAGCTGCTGCGCGACGGACAGGGGTTCTGCCACGATCATGCTGCAGGCGATCATGGCATGAAGCCTGGCGCGCTGATCGGGCCCAAGCTCGCTTAGGATATGTTCGCGTAGCCCGTGGTGCTGAAACTGGACGGTTCCACCCTCCATTCGGACAAAGCCGTTCTGGATGGCCGGGAGAAGCAGGTCGTTAAGTTTCTGATCCGAGATCTGGCTTGCGGCTGCCAGCAGGCCTTGATCGCTCGAGGCGCCGATACAGGCGGCCATCTGCAGGATCTGTCGGGTCTCGTCCGGCAGTTGAGCAGAATGCCTGGAAATGAGGGTCTGAATGCCCCAGTCCTTCTGCGCGGAAAGAAGGCTGGTGAGATCGCTCCGTCTTTCCTGTAGGGCGAGATCCTGAAGGATGAGGCGAATGTGAAAGGGATTGCCACTGGCCACCGACTGAACAAGGCGCGCCACCGGCTTCAGCCCATCGCCAAAGCGCTGCGATGGCATCATGTCTTCCACCGCATTGGGCGCCAGGCTCAATAGGTCCAGCCGGGTGACGCGACTGGTTGCATGTTCCAGCATGGAACCGGGCTGGCTGCTAGAGATGCCCTGTCCGTCATCCGTGCGAATGGCGCTGATCAACAGGATATTCTTCATCCCGTCTGCAGCAAATGCGCGCAAAAACGTTGCCGATGCGGCATCAAGCCACTGAAGATCGTCAATGAAAATCACAAGCGGAGTAGCGGCAGAGGCCTTTGCATGAATGGCCTCGGTCAGGCGGGCGTTGAGTTGCGCCGGCGAATCCGACAGGCTCGCATCGGACGAAAGAGCCAATCCCTCCATTTCCCCTGGCAGGCAGATGCTCTCCAGAACCCTGAAGACCGGGCCGTAGGGAACATGGCTGGACATGTCCTCAGCCCTGGCGGCGGCAAAACGGGTCGTCACACCGGCGCCGGCAAAGGCCTTTACCAGTGCCGTTTTGCCGATACCCGCTGGACCACGGACCAGCACAACCTCGCCGTCGCCGGTCTGGCTTACACGTTCGAAAGCCTCCTGCAGCATGGCAAGTTCGGCTTCGCGCCCGAAAATCTGCCGGTCTCCAAAGAAGTAGGTCATCCCATTCCGGTCTGGTTGCATGAATAGACCTGAACAGACACCCGGTGTTGCACCGCGTCAACCAAATCCCTGCCGCGGCTGAAACTCTTGATGCCTATTGTACAAAAGACAAACATTTTCTTCAAAAAGTGCCAGATTGCCGACAAACTCATTTGCGCGGGGCGGAACAGCTGCCCCTCCGTCGTCATCTCCGTGCTCGTCACGGGGATCCAGGCTCTTCATGGCATTGGATTATAAGAGTCTTTTGCCGTGCAGATGCGCGGCGGATGGATATCTGTGTCAAGCACAGATATGACACCAGTGGGGGGAAAGCTTTGTCAACAGTCTGACATCTTCTTCAAAAATAGCGTCCGTCGCTTCTTACGAAAAACGGATCGCTCCGACCGGGCATGACCTCACACAGCATCAACCATGCCCAGCGTCTGTCTTGCGACAGCCGAGGCGCTGATTGCGGCCGGAAAGCCGCCATAGAAGGCGAGATGGGTGATGACTTCGCTCAGTTCCTGTTTTGACGCACCGTTTTCGACGGCGCGCCGAAGATGGGCGGCAAGTTCCTCCGGTCGGTTCAGCACAATCAGCGCCGCGACAGTGATCAGGCTGCGATCGTGTTTCGAGAGCCCTTCGCGCTCCCAGACCTTGCTGAACAACGGGTCATCAACGAAATCGGCCAGTGCCGGCGTGAAGCCGCGCGCCATGTCGCGGGGACGGATCGGTTCTGTCATAACAATGCTCCTGTCTTTGGTGCAGTGCAAAAGTACGGTCAGGCGCGGATGACCGGCAGCAGCGGTCTTCCGCGCCTTTTGCGTTGGTTCGGATCTGCGGCACGCCGCACGCGTCGGGGCTTGCGTCTGTTCAGCGCAGCCAGAAGGTCATGCTGCCATCGGCGGCCCGTTGCGCATTGACGACGTCATTGACGTCGATGCCACGTTCGTCCATGCGCAGCATCAGCGGTTCGTTGGCGCGAATGGCGGCCTGGACCTGCTGGACAGCCCCGGAAGAGAGCGGAAAGCCGTCAACATCGGCAAAGTCATCGTCATTATTGGTATCGGACAGGCTCTTGACGTTGAAGCTCTGATCGAAGGTCGCCAGCGTCTCATCGAGATGGGCTGGCCAGTTCATGGCGACGCCATCGGCGGCGTAGGATGCGCCGGCAAAGGACATGGTTGCAAAGGCCGAGGCAATAAGGATTTTCGAGATGCGGTTCATGATATTCTCCTGTGGGTCGATCGGGTTTGCCGCCCCGTTCTGCCGGACGGCCTCAACACTGGCCGCCTGTTGTGCGGCAGGGGAAAAATACGTTCCGCGGCGACGTTCGAATATCATACGGATGTGGATCGCGACCTGGACCTTGGTCTGTGCCGGTACATCCGGTTCAGGCATCAAGCCGGAGCGGTGGCCGGCGTCAGCCCGGTCGCTTATGACCTACATCTTTGTATAGCTTTGCCATGTGCCGTCGCCTGCTAGGCTCGGGCTTCACCCAAGTGTGGAGAGTATCATGACGAAGAAGCGCCCGGACGGTATCAAGGCCTATCACGAACCCGCAGGGGGCTGGGGGGCGCTGAAGGCGGTTGCCGCGACGCTTGCACGCCAGCAGGTGGAAGTGCAGGGAACCGCAACCCTTCTGAAGGCGAACCAGCCGGAAGGTTTTGATTGTCCGGGATGCGCCTGGCCGGACCCGAAACACACCTCGTCCTTCGAGTTCTGCGAAAATGGCGCCAAGGCGATTACCTGGGAATCGACGGCAAAGCGTGTAACGGCGGATTTCTTCGCCACCCACAAGGTCGCAGAGCTCTGGGAATGGAGCGACCATGAGCTCGAAAATCAGGGCCGCCTGACGCATCCGATGATTTACGATGCCGAAAGCGATCGCTATGAGCCGATCGAATGGGACGATGCCTTCGCCCTGATTGGCAAGGAACTGAATGCGCTGGAAAGCCCGCATCAGGCGGAGTTCTACACATCCGGGCGCGCGTCCAACGAGGCGGCCTTTCTGTTTCAGACCTTCGTGCGTGCCTTCGGCACCAATAATTTCCCCGACTGTTCCAATATGTGCCATGAGGCGACAAGCGTCGGCCTGCCGCAATCCATCGGTGTTGGCAAGGGAACCGTGACGCTTGAGGATTTCGACCAGGCGGATGCGATCTTCAGCTTCGGCCATAATCCCGGTACCAATCATCCCCGCATGATGACGACGCTGCATGAGGCCTCCCGACGGGGCGTGCCGATCGTGGTCTTCAACCCGTTCCGGGAGAGGGCGCTGGAGAAATTTGCCGCGCCGCAGAACCCGGTCGAGATGGCGACCTTCTCCTCGACCGCAATCGCGTCCTCCTATCATCAGGTGAAAACGGGTGGCGATCTCGCCGCGCTCAAGGGCATGATGAAGCTGATCTTCGAGCGCGATGATGCGGATTGCGCCAAGGGCGGGCCGGGCGTTCTCGACCATGATTTCATCGCTGGCCACACGACCGGCATTGATGTGCTGCGCGATGATATCGGGCGGACCAGCTGGGAGGATATTCTCAGCTATTCCGGCCTCACCCATCACGCGATCAGTTGCGCGGTTGATGTCTATCTCAACGCCAAAAACGTGATCCTGTGCTATGGCATGGGCCTCACCCAGCACGCGCATGGCACCTGCAACGTTCAGCAGGCGGCCAATCTGCTGATGCTGCGCGGCAATATCGGCCGGCCCGGCGCTGGAATTTGCCCGGTGCGCGGTCACTCCAATGTGCAGGGTGATCGCACGGTCGGCATCACCGAAATTCCCAATGGCAGCCTGCTCGATGGCATGGAGCGTGCCTTTGGTTTTCGGCCGACGGCGGAGAAGGGGCATAATGCCATTGAGGCGGTTGAGGCGATTGTCGATGGCCGCTCAAAAGCGCTGGTCTGTCTCGGCGGCAATCTTGCCGTGGCCATGTCCGATCCCGCTTTGACCTTTGCGGGCATGCGCAGGCTCGATCTTGCGGTCCACATCGCCACCAAACTCAATCGCTCGCATCTGCTGACGGCCAAGACCAATATCGTCCTGCCATGTCTCGGCCGCACCGATCTCGATACCCAGGCCAGCGGGCCGCAGGCGGTGACCGTGGAAGATTCCATGTCGATGGTCCACGCCTCGCGCGGTTTCCTCAATCCGCCTGGCCCGCGGCTGAAATCCGAACCGGCCATCCTTTCCGGCATCGCCGCGGCGACGTTGGGGGGGAAATACGGGATCGACTGGGCCGGGCTGGTTGCCGATTACGACCGCATTCGCGACAAGATCGAGATCGTCTTTCCTGATTTTCGGGATTTCAACCGCAAGATCCGCGTGCCGGGCGGCTTCCGCCTCCATGTTCCGGCCTCTAGGCGTGAGTGGCGCACCGAGACCGGCAAGGCCAATTTCCTTGTCGCCTCCGGTCTCGATGAGGATCCGCGTCTGAATGATCCCGAAACGCTGGTTCTGGCGACGATGCGCAGCCACGATCAGTACAATACGACGGTCTATGGGATGGATGATCGCTATCGCGGTGTCTTTGGCCGGCGTGATGTCATCTTCATCAGTGAGGCCGATCTGAAGGCGCGCGGTCTTGCCGATGGCGATCTGATCGACGTCGTTGCCATTGCTGATGGCGGGCCAGCGCGGGCGGTGCGCGGCTATACCGCCGTTGCCTATGATCTGCCGCAGGGTTCGGTTGGCGGCTATTATCCCGAAATGAACGCGATTGTGCCGCTCAGCCATTTTGACCGCCGGTCAGGCACACCGGCCTATAAGGGCGTGCCTGTTCAAATCATTCGCTCAGAAACCGTGTAATCGTGCCGATGGCATTGACGGCATATGGCAGGACGTTGGAAAGTCCGGCGTGATGGTTCGTTCTTCTCAGTCCAGCAAACGCCCCCCGGAACCGGTCGTCCATATCATTGATGACGATGCGTCGCTGCGCGAGTCGCTGGTCGATTTCTTTGCCGCGCTGGATATGCCGGCTGTTGCATTTGCAAACACTGCATCCTTTCTTGCCGCAGCGACGCCTGAGGCAGGCTGCATTCTGCTCGATATCCGCCTGCCGGGATTGAACGGACTTGAGCTGCAGGCGCATCTGAACGAACGGGGCCGGAAAATGCCGATCATCTTCATGACCGGCTTCGGCGATATCCCGATGACCGTTCAGGCGATGAAGGCCGGCGCGTCGGATTTTCTGACCAAGCCCTTCAGCGACAAGGATCTGCTGGAGGCGGTCCGTGTCGCATTTGCCCGGGATGCCGAACTGCGTGCGGCGGTCGCACAAAGCGAGGCCCATCACGAACGCTATCGCCATCTGACGCCACGGGAGCAGGAGGTCATGCGGCTGGTGGTGCAAGGCCTGATGAACAAGCAGATCGCCTATGAACTCGGGATTTCCGAAGTCACGGTCAAGCTGCATCGCGGCAATGTCATGCGCAAGATGGATGTCCGCTCGCTGGCGGATCTGGTGCGGATCGCCGAAGGTCTGGCGCTCGGCAAATAGGCAGGCTGTACACGCCTGGAGCAACCATTGGTGCAGATCGGCTAAACCCTCGTATAGTTATGACGGGCCGCTGGCGCGCCTAAACTTCACCACAGTGTTTCCCGGCCCATCCGGGCTGTCCTGGCGACCATCCCCTGCTGAAACCGGCCACGTTCTGCCGGTTGCAGACCGGCAGTCGCCACCTTCCTGAAAGGATATGTGGTGAAAATCTCGATACTTGAACAATCAGCCCTGTCAGAAAACAGTACGGCTGCAGATGCCATCCAGAATACCGTCTGGCTCGCCCGCGAAGCGGATTATCTCGGCTATGAGCGGTTCTGGCTTTCCGAACACCACAATATGAGCATCCTTCAGGGGTCATCGCCTGAGGTTCTGCTCGCGGCGGTCGGCGCAAAGACGGATCGGATCCGTCTTGGCTCGGGCGGTGTGATGCTGCCCAATTACAGCGCCTACAAGGTTGCTGAAAACTTCCGCGTTCTTGAAGCCCTGTTTCCCGGGCGGGTCGATTGCGGTGTCGGCCGGGCGAGCGGCGGTGATCCTCAGGCAACGCTCTTCCTCAATCCGCCAAAGGGGATCGATTTTCCAGATCAGGTCGCGCAGCTGGAGCGGTTCTTCCACGGCGGCTATCCCCAAACCACCGCCATGCCGGATGTCACCGGCGCGCCGCCTCTCTGGCTTCTCTCCGCCGGCGGCCATCCTGACAGCGGCCGGCTGGCCGCCGAAAGAGGAATGGGGTTGGCGATCGCGCTGTTCATCAATCCGGCAGCGACAGAAGCGGCGGTCCGACGCTATCGCGAGACTTTCCGCCCCTCGCCGGAATTTCCCGAGCCGCGCGTGCTCATCGCGCTGAATTGTGTCACCGCCGATACGACAGAAAAGCTTGCCGACATGAAGAAGGCGTCGGATTACTTTAGGCTCATGCGCGACAGCGGTAGCTATCCGAAGGTGGTTCCGGCCCCCGATGGCCTGAGGGCGCTTGCGTTTTCGGATCGACAGGCCGCCTATCTCGGCATGATCGCCAATCGCGAGGTGACAGGGCTGATCGATGACGTTGCTGCCGGGATCCGTGCGCGCGCGGCGGCCTATGACGCCGATGAGGTCATGATCACCATGATGACCTTTGATATCGAGGACAAGGTCCGCGCCTTTCACCAGATTGCCGATCGGCTTGTGGCGTAGACCATGAACAAGACACTCACACTTTCCATTCTCGACATTGGCCCGATCCGTTCCAACCAGTCCGCCTCCGACTGCTTCAGTTCCATGCTCGAACTGGCCAGGCTCGGCGACGCCCTCGGCTATCATCGCTACTGGCTGGCCGAGCACCACAATGTCGCTGCGGTTGCTGCCAGCCAGACGGCAAGCTTCGCGCCGGTTGTCGGGGCATCGACGCAGCGGATCCGGATCGGAGGCTGCGTATTGCTGGCGCATTATCCGCCCTTTCTGGTTGCCGAACAGATGGGGCTCGTCGAAGCCTGCTTTCCCGGCCGGGTCGATCTCGGCATCGGACGGTCAACCGGCACGGACTGGGCGACAGGGTCGCTGTTGCGCGGTGGCACTGAAATGAAATCCGAAGAGGCCTATCTCGGCGATCTTGCCAGCCTGATCGCAATGAACAGGCCGGACGGTCTGAAGGTGATGGAGGGCGGCCGTGAACTGTCCTTCAAAGCTGTCGTCTCGGCCAGCAGCGCTGCGGATGTCTGGATCCTGGGAACATCATCCTATTCGGCCGCCGTGGCCGCAGAACTGGGATTGCCCTACGCCTTCGGCTATCATATCCGCGCGGAAGGCGCCAAAGAGGCGATCGGGCTCTATCGGGAACGCTTCAGGCCGAGTCCCTATCTGGCGGCGCCGAAGGTCCTTGTTTCCGTGATCGTGGTGGTCGGCAGCAGTGACGCGGAGGCTGAGCGTCTGGCAAGGCCGCAGCTCTTTTTCATGTCCGCATTCCGATCCGGAGAGCCGGTTCAGCCGCAAATGCTGGCGGAAGATGCCGATCGGCGCGCATTCCCGGACCGCTATTCAGAACTGGTGCGCATGTTCAAGCGCTCGTGGATCATCGGCTCACCGGATCGCGTTGCTGACGGCATTGCCCGCCTGGCGCAGGCGCTCGACGTCTCCGAGATCATGATCAATCCCGTGGCCGCGGCCTTTGCTGATCAGGACGTGCGGCGCGCGCCCAATCGCGAATTCACGATCAGCACGCTTGCTGAGCATTTTCCGCAATCAGCATAGGCGCTTCCCGGCTGGAACGGGAGATAAAGGCTGCCCGAAATGTCATTTCGGGCAGCCTCTTGTTGCGCCCGGAAAGCTGGGCGGAATGACTGGTCGCGCTGGCTATTGTTCAGGGGCCACCCTTCGATGCGGCATCGTCGAGCTGCCGCCGGACGGCGATTTCCTGCAGATCGAGATCCTCTTCAATATGCTCCATGATACTGTCGGAGATCTGACCACGGCGATACAGTCTCAGCATTTCCCTGCGCCCCGCGCTGATCGCCGCAAGCCGGGCCTGGACTTGTCCGTCGCCGGGAGCGGCGGTTCTGGCTGCAGACAGCTTTGCGGCATAAGCGGCGAAGGCCTTGCGCTGTTTCGCGGCAATCTTCCGGCGCACCAGCGCTTCTTCTCTGCCGAGTTCGGATTTGCTTTGCCGGGAGATGGAAGGAAACAGGCTGATCAGCAGCGGCAGTGTTGTTGCCTGCACCAGCACCGTCACCAGGATCACGCCGAAAGCCGATGCCAGAACGAGATTTCGGCCGGGAAAGGTCAGCGGCAGGGACAGCGCTGCGGTGAGCGTCACCACGCCGCGCATGCCGGCCCAGCTGACAATGATGGTCATCGGCAGCGAAGGGCGCTCTTTCGAAGAAACGCCGAACCGCTGGAGAACGGAAAGGCAGAGGTCTGACCCGACAAGCCAGACAAAACGGGCCCCTATAACGCTCAGCACCACGCCGGCGACCGGCAGGGCCAGGCGGTGAAGCCCGTCAGCGACGCTGGCAAAACCGGTCAGCGCCTGCCGAAGTGCCAGACCGATCAGCACGAAGAGCAGCGATTCCAGCAGAAAGACGAGCACCCGCCAGAAGGCCTCGGCGCGCATGCGGGTTGGAGCCGAATAGATTTCGTGCTGCTGCCAGCCCAGCATCAATCCGGTGGTGACCGTTGCCAGAACGCCCGAAAAACCCAGCCGGTCCGACAGCATGTAGGAGACGGTCGCCAGAAGCAGTGTGCCGGTGACAATAAGCTCGCTATTGCCGAAACGCCGGAGCAGGTTCAGCGCGATCCAGCCGAAACCAAAGCCGAAGGCGATGCCGCCAATCGCGATATGGAGAAAGGAGCCAATCGCCTCGGGCAGGCTGAAGGTTCCACTGATGGCTGAGGTGAGGGCGAAGTGAAACAGGACCAGACCGCTGGCATCATTGATCAGGCTCTCGCCGGTCAGGACGGTTGAGACCCGGTTGGGAAGATTGAGCCGATCCAGCACGGCCTTGACGGCGACGGCATCGGGCGGCGAAACGACGGCACCCAGGGTGAAGGCCGTGGACCAGGGCAGATCCGGCCTTATCCAGTGAACGACGCAGGCCGTCGACAGCGTTGTGAAGACGACGGCGCCGACGGCAAGCGAGGTAATGGCGGCGAAATACTGTTTGAAATCCAGCCAGACCGTCTGATAGGCGCTGCTGAGAAGGAGCGGCGGCAGAAAAACCACCATCACCAGATCGGGATCAAAGGTCACGACGGGCAGCGTCGGAATGAAGGCCAGCGCCAGGCCGCCGAGGATCAGCGCGGCGGCTGCAGGCAGGCGGAAATAGCGGGCAACCAGCACCAGAGCGAGGACGGCCATCAACAGGACAACCAGAACCTCGTAATCCTGTTCGATGGACATGAAACGGGCCTTGCTGTCGACGGAGGAGGAAGGGGCGGGCGGCCTTTCAGGGGCCGCAGGCCTCATGGTCGATCGTCAGGACGATCTTGCCGAAACCGTGTCCGGTCTCCATCGCCTGATGGGCTCTGGCGGCCTGATCGAGCGGGAAGCTCTGCCAGATGACGGGTTTGAGACGCCCATCGGCAAACATCGGCAGGCCGTTTTCGGCAAAGCGGCGTACCATTGCGCGCTTTTCCTCCATGCTTCTCGATTTCATCACCGTGCCGATAATGCGCAGGTGATTGTGGAGCAGCAGGGCCAGCGGAATTTCGGCCGTGTCCTCACCACTGAGCAGCCCGACCTGAACCAGCCGTCCGCCGGGGCGAAGACTGCGAAGATTGCGACTGAGATAGTCGCCACCGACGAAATCGATGATCACATCGACGCCCAGACCACCCGTCAGCGCATGAAGGCCTGCCACGAAATCCTCGGTCCGGTAATCGAAGACCGCCTCTGCGCCGAGTGCCATCACCTGCTGTCGCCGGTCCTGCGACGCCGTAGCGAACACCCGCGTGCCGAGCGCATGGGCGATCTGGACGGCCGCCGAGCCAATACCGCCGGCGGCGGCATGAATGAGGACCGAACAGCCGGGGCTAAGTTCGCCCAGATGGACGAGCGCCTCCCAGGCGGTGACGAAGGATTCCATCACGGCTGCGGCTTCAATGAAGCCGAAACCGTCAGGGATCGCGACCGCCATGCCACGATCGACCCGTGCATACTGGGCATAGGCACCGCCGCCGACGATCGCCATGATCCGGGCGCCCGGCATCATATCCGTCACGTTATTTCCGGTCATCAAAACCTCTCCTGCAACTTCCAGCCCCATCAGCGGGCTTTCGCCATAGGTCTGTCCGCCGTAATAGCCCTGACGCTGAAGCAGATCGGCCCGGTTGACGCCAAGCGCTTTCACCTTCACCAGCAGGTCATCCGGACGGATTTCCGGTTCGGGGACGTCAGCAAGGCGGAGAACATCCGCCCCGCCAAACTGATCGAACGTGATCGCCTTCACTTTGCTGATGCCTTTGCCCGGGCCTTGCGGGCGATGCTTTCGGCAAAGAGCGGTGTTTCGCGATGGTTATGGTCGCCGCTGGCGGCCTGACGGGCAGCCGCCGCCTCTTCGAAGGTCTGGCCATGGGCTTCGATGAAGGTCATGAAAACATCGGTCGGATGGCTGGTGACGCGATTGGTGTAGCGCGTGCGGTTGCCGTCAATGGCCTCGGCGATCAGTTCCCAAACCACATTGACCTGCGTGCGTTCGCCGGTGGGGGTGAACACGTCGGAGATGGAATTCATCCGGCAATAGGAGGGTGTGGCCTCTTCGGCAACATAATGCTGGATCACCAGTCCGGTTCCGATTTTCTCGACATTGATCGACATCCGGCGCCCGTCATCGGTGAAGGTTGCGCCGCAGGAGATGTGATCGGGCGGGCAGCAGCGCTGATATTCCGCTTCCGGCAGGTTGAAGAGCCAGTCGGCGATATCGATCTGATCGAGGGGAATGTCGAGGTCGTGCGAATAGGCTGAAAATGACAGCTGCTTGTCGGTGAGAGCTTTCATGGTTTTGTCCTTTCCTGGGGGATGGCCGAGCGGCATGCCGGTTGGTTCCGGCGACATCTCATCTCGCTTGCCTTTGATTGGTGGCGCCCGCTCTGTTGTTCGGGCTGTGCTGAGACTGACACCGGAAAGGAGTGGTCTCAATCATACCTGAAGCATCCAGACCTATGCTTTGGTTTGGGATGCGCTGAGGTGAAAGCCACCGCCGGGAAGACATCGAAAAAGGGGATGAACGCGCGCGCGCCAAAGGCCGTGATCACGCCATTGGCGGCTCACGGGCTAAAATCCGGTCAGCCGTGCTCTAGGCTTCGATAGCCTTTTCAATACAGTTGATCAGAACCGCCAGATCGACGGGCTTGCCAAGAAAGGCGAGCGCGCCGCCCTCGAGCGCTGCGGTTCGCGTGCGATCATCGTGGTAGGAGGTCATGAAGATCATCGGCGGACGATCGCGCTCCTGATTGAGGCGGCTTTGCAGTTCAAGCCCGCTCAGACCGGGCATCTTGACGTCAACCACCATGCAATCGACCGCAGCGCGTGGCTGGAAGCCGAGAAAGGCTTCTGCCGATGCGAAGAGGCAGCTTTCATAGCCGAGTGATTTCACCAGATCATCCAGAGCTTCCCGGATGGCCAGATCATCATCGACGATTGCGATGAGCGCAGACTGGGTCACGATAGTGCGACTTTCATGCCGTGCGCGCCGGGATCATACGGCGCGTATTGCTGTTGGTTTTGACGTTTGGGGATAGACCCCGTGATTTGTCTGTTCGGCGTTGCGGACCAGCTCGGCGACGGATTTGACCTGCATTTTCCGCATGACATTGCCGCGGTGCAGCTTGACCGTGATTTCACTGATTCCAAGTTCAAAGGCGATCTGCTTGTTCATCAGGCCCTGTACGACCCGTTCCATGACCTCGCGTTCGCGTGGTGTCAGCGTTTCGAAACGGCTGTTGACCGCCTGATGGCGGTCCCGTTCGCGGCGGCTGGCAGCGTCGCGTTCTACCGCGGCCAGGGCAGCATCCAGAATATCCTGATCACGGAACGGTTTTGCCAGAAAGTCGACCGCGCCGGCCTTCATCGCCCGCACACTCATGGAAATATCGCCATAGCCCGTCATGAAAATAATCGGATGAGTACTGCCTTCCTGCGCCAGCTGCGACTGGAAGTCCAGACCGCTGACGCCGGGGAGCCTGACATCAAGAACGATACAGCCCGGCTGTGACAGATCAGCCTCGGCGAGAAAGGCATCCGGACTGGCAAAGGCCTGCGCGGCAATCTGGACGGATTGGAAAAGGTCGACCAGTGATTCACGCATGGAAAGGTCATCATCGACAATATAGACGACGGGGCCCCCGGTTTTCGGCTGCGCATTCTTTCGTTCACGCACTGGCTGTCTCCTTCGGCAACGTGATTTCGAACAGAGCGCCGCCGTCCGGATGATTGTGTCCGGTGATGGTGCCCCCCCTTGCTTCGATCGTGCTCCGGCAGATCGAAAGACCTATCCCCATGCCATCCTGTCTGGTCGTGAAGAAAGGCGTAAACAGGTTCTGTAGCGCGTCTGCGCTCAGTCCGTGCCCTGTATCGTGCAGCGTAATCGAGATGGTGTCGCGCCCGGCATCTGCATGGAGCGATATCGCCAGAGCCCGGCGATCCGGTGATGCAGCCTTGATGGCCTGGATGGCATTGGAAATCAGATTGATCAGCACCTGCTGGATTTCCAGGCGGCCGCTGCTGATGACCGGTATGGCCGTATCATGTGTGAATTCCACCGTGATCGCTTCCCGCTGGAGATCATATTTCATCAATGTCAGCGTATCATCGATAAGCCTGGTCAGGTCGAGAGCCTGGGTTTCGCCGGGTTGCGAAAACAGCATCGACCGCGTGTTCCTGAGAATATTGCTTGTGCGCTGGCTGTCCCGTGCAATCCGCTCGGCGGAGCGTCGGGCCGCTTCCATGTCCGGCGGGTCGCGATCGAGCCAGCGCAGCAAGGTCTGGGAATTGACGGCAATGGCGCCGAGCGGCTGGTTGAGTTCATGGGCGAGCGAGGCGGAGAGCGCGCCGACTGTTGCCGCACGCGAGGCACGGGCCAGTTCTTCCTGGGCCTTGGCCAGCGCGTGTCTGGCCTGTTCGCGCTGGGTGATATCGACCATGCTGACGATTACCCGGTCATAGGTGACCTGTTCTTCGGGAAAGCTGATGCTCAGAAGAACGATCTTCGGCTCCCCGGCATCATTCAGGACTTCTGCATTGTCTTCGAAATAGCTGGCGCCATTCATGATTGCCTGCAGCAGCGACACAAAGGTTTCGCTGTTGAGCGGAATGAAATCCCGCATGGTGGCATTTGAGGCACGGGTGGCCGACGAGCCAAGAAGGTCGATCGCCGCTTCATTGGCGGCGACGATCTTGATCATGCCGATGCAGCGATCGACGAATTGGGGATCCTGTCTGGCAACGGTGCGGACATCGCCGAAACCTCGGGCTTTCAGGTCCATCAGATAGCTGCGGAGTTTCGAATAGTCGCGTTCCCACAGCGCCACGCGGGTGCGTTCGAAGATGGAACGATAGCGCCCCTCGCTCAGTCTGAGGGCGGCATTCGTTTCGAGCAGTGCGGATCTGGCGCGGTCATTGCGCAGCAGCAGTGTGGTCGTCAGCCCGAGGGCCACCAATGCGACCCCGAGGCGCAGAAATGTCTGCAAGCTCGGATCGCTGGCATGGGTGAGAAAGAAAGAGACGAGCGAGAGAACCAGAAAGATGACAGCAAAGCGGATAAGGCCAGTGCGGCTGACGGCCTGGGAGGCGAGAAGAAGCGCAATGGCATAAAGAACGGCGATCGCGCCCTCGATATCAGTGAAGGTGTCGACGGTGAAAATTACCGCTGCGACCAGCACCGTTGAGGTGGCAAACAGGCGTGCGTGGCGACTTGCCTGTTGCTGTGCCAATGTCCACTCCAATCGCTGCATCATCAATGATTTCGCCTTTCCGGTTCAAGCGTATCGTTTCCGGCAGGCTGGCGGACCTATACAATGGTCTAGTCACACGCCTCACGCTGCGCTGAAGGGTATCACTCAGCCGTTTTGCATTTGTGCAGGAAGGCCGCCTTTCCGAGGGGAAAAGAAAGGCGGCCTTCGCGCAAATTGCGGATCCGTCCTGATCCAGAGGGAGGGGAACCCGGATCAGGGCAACGTTTCCCGCGATCACCCCGTCGGCGGCACGATCGGGGCAACAGCGACAAGACTACAGATTTTCCGGCAAGATGCGCCCTATACGTGGGTTTAGGCACGCTGGACATGGGTCTTGGCCGGGTGCGGTTGCGGGCTGCCCGGCGCTAAACGAGGAGATCAAGTCTCGACAATGTGAGCCTGCACTGCCGGCAAAGCGGTTCGTTCCTGCCGCCGCGATAATAACTCAGGGCGATGACAGCGCCGTAGAGCGCCCAGGCCTTGCCGCGCAACCAGTCTCCGTCACCTGCTTCCAGGCAGTCTCTGAATTGATGCCGGGCTGATGGGCTGACCCAGGACCATGCCGCCGCATAGTCGGCTGCAGGGTCGCCGACGGCGGAAAGCCCCCAGTCGATCACGGCGGAAAGCCTGCCATCAAGGGCGAGAAGGTTATCGGCCTTCAGATCTCCGTGCAGCCAGACGGGCCGACCGCGATGGGGTTCCGCCAGTGCCGTGTCCCAGAGACGCCGCGCCGCGCCTGTATCGATTTCATCGGCAAGGATGGCGATTGCGGCAAGCGTGCGCTCTGATATTTCGGCCAGTGGGACACCGCGCGACATGTTGGCTGTGCCGGACCTCGGTGCACCGGTGGTTGCCTTTTGATGCAGCGAGTTCAGAAAAGCTGCCAGCACCACCGCTGCCGCATCGGCATCCGCAATGTTTTCCGGCGTGGCAGGTGTGCCGTCAATCCAGTCGAATATCCCGAAGGGGCAGTCCATGCCCAGATCCGCATGCCCCCGGTATCGCAATGTCGGTGTCGCAAGGGGCAGGTCGCCGAGATGTGGAAGCCAGTCGAGTTCCTTGGCGATCAGCGGGATGGCCGCCGCCCGGCGCGGAATGCGCAGAACAAGGGTTTGGCCGATACGGTAAAGAGCGTTGTCAGTCCCGGTTGTGTTGATCCGCTGCACCGGTCTACCCGCCCATAGCGGCGTATGCCTGCCAAGCAGGTCATGAATCAGTGCATCGGTTACGGCAAGGTCATCCTCATGCATCATGCCGACCTTAAAGCAGATCAGTATTGCTGCAATATGACCCGATCAGCGCTTCAGCCCGAGAATTCGGCGATTGCCACAAAACATTACGATTGTCCAAACCACGCGCCTTTTTGACAATCGCCAGTTCGCGCTCCGGGCTAGCTTTCCACCTGTCAGTCCACCCCCGGTGGGCCCGCCGCCATTCAAAGGAGACGCAGGTGAACAACGCAACGCAGTTTTTCCTCTCACGCCGGCAGGTGCTGATTGCCAGTGCATCTGCTTCGGCCGTTGCGGCTTTGCCGACATTTGCGATGGCGCAGGCGCCTCAGACCCAAACAGCCCAGAACAAACCCGAAGGAGCGAGCCAGATGGCCCAGAGCTTTATTACGACCAAAGACGGCGTTGAGATTTTCTACAAGGATTGGGGGTCGAAGGATGCCCAGCCGATCATGTTCCACCATGGCTGGCCGCTTTCAAGCGATGACTGGGATGCGCAGATGATGTTCTTCGTCAACAAGGGCTTCCGCGTTGTCGCTCATGACCGCCGTGGCCATGGTCGCTCGGCACAGGTGAGTGACGGTCACGATATGGCGCATTATGCCGCCGATGCCGCAGCCGTCACGGAAGCGCTTGATCTGAAGAATGCCGTTCATATCGGCCATTCGACGGGCGGCGGCGAAGCGCTTGCCTATGTGGCTCGCTACGGTCAGCCGCAGGGCCGCGTTGCCGGCCTCGTCATGGTGGCGGCCGTGCCGCCGATCATGGTCAAGACTGAAAGCAATCCCGGCGGCACGCCGATCGAAGTCTTCGATGACTTTCGCAAGCAGTTGGCGGCGAACCGGGCGCAGTTCTTCCTCGATGTCGCTTCCGGCCCGTTTTATGGCTTCAACCGGCCCGATGCGAAGGTCTATCCGGGCGTGATCAACAATTGGTGGCGTCAGGGCATGAATGGCAGCATCAAGGCCCATTACGAGGGCATCAAGGCCTTTTCGGAGACCGACCAGACAGCCGATCTGAAGGCCATCACCGTGCCAACGCTGATCCTGCAGGGCGATGACGACCAGATCGTGCCCTACAAGGATGCCTCCGAGCTCCAGGCAAAGCTGGTGCCGGGCTCGACACTGAAGATCTATCCGGGCTTCCCGCACGGCATGCTGACAACCCATGCCGAGGTGCTCAATCCTGACATTCTGGCCTTCATTCAGGGCTGAGCGTGCAGACCTTCTTCCATGGCGAGGCATTCCCGTCATGGAAGAGGGGCCCAACGCCCCAACCGCTTCTGACGGAGTTATTCCATGTCCCGGTCTTCAATCGCATCGGTACTGAGCTTCAATGGCGGCTATGTCGACACGATGGGCTTTGTCGCCCTGAACGGGCTTTTCACCGCCCATGTCACCGGCAATTTCGTGACGTTGGGCGCCACGCTCGCAAACGGAACCGGTGGCGTGCTGGACAAGCTTTTGGCGTTGCCCGTCTTCTGTGTCACCGTGCTGGCGGCGCGGGCTTTCGGCGGCTGGCTGAGCCTTCGGAAATATCAGGCCATTCCGGTGTTTCTGTGGTGCAAATTCGGATTGTTCATGATCGCTGCGATCCTTGCAGTCACCCTGCCATTGCATGATCGCGCGGGCGACGCATCCGTGCCGCTGGGCATGGTTCTGGTGGTGGCGATGGCGATCCAGAATGCACTACATCGCACGCATCTTTCCGACCAGCCGCCGACGACGCTTCTGACCGGAACAACCACGCAGATCATGCTGGATTTTTCCGACGTCCTCTTCGGCGACAGAACGAAGGGCCGATCCGCCTATCCGCATGTGCTGCCGCTGATCCGGGCGCTCGTGCTGTTCGGCGCCGGATGTGCGGTTGCCGCGCTGGCATTCCGGGTGTCGCACCGGTTCTGCTTCTTCATTCCGCCGCTCACCATTGCCGCAGCCTTGATGCTCAGCCGGCGTGAAAAGAGGCCCGTTGCGCAAAAGGCCCTCCCGGCCGCCGAAGCCGATGACTTGGTCGATGAGGCTCTGCGGGAGAGCTTTCCCGCCAGTGATCCGCCCGCAAGCGGGCATTTTGAATAAATCTCAACAAGGAGACAGAAAGATGGATAGCAATACCGCCGCACGCCGCAGCGCATCGCTTCACACGCCGTCGGGGCTTGGTGGCGAGGCTGCAAAGGATATCACTGCCGGCGCAAACACGCTGCTGGCCGATATTTTTGCCGTGTTTCTCAAAACCAAGAATTTTCACTGGCACATGTCCGGCGCCAGTTTCCGCGACTGGCATCTGATGCTCGATGACCACGCCGATGAACTGCTGACCATGACCGATCCGCTTGCCGAGCGGGTGCGCAAGCTTGGCGGCCTGACGCTGACCTCGATCGGCGATATCGCCGCAAAGCAGCGGATCGCCGACAATGATGCCGAATTCGTCCATCCGCATGAAATGCTGGCGGAGCTGCGTTCTGACAACGCCGATCTGGCCGCCCGCATGCGCGCGCTTCATGGCGTTTGCGACGAACATGGTGATGTCGCCACGGCGAGCCTTCTGGAAAATTGGCTCGACGAGACCGAAAAACGTGTTTGGTTCCTGTTCGAAATCCTGCGTTCCACCAACGCGTGACACGGCCTCATTGCCGGATGGATGCGTGCCCCTCCGCATCTGTCCGGCTTTTTTGCTCTGGCGGGGATTTGCGGAAAGGATGTCTTGATGTTGATGTCGAATGAAGAGTTGAGCGATCCGTGGAACCGCGAAGGCCAGACTTTTCCCAAGCTCCCGGAAGCGATGATCGACCGGCTTTACAATTACGGCCGTGAGGAGCGGTTCGACAGCGAGACGATGCTGTTCAGACGCGGCGACCGCTCGATTGACTTCTTTGTCGTTCTCGAGGGACAGATCAACATCACCTATGACGACGCGACCAAGGGGCCGGACCTGCTTTACAGCTACCAGCGCGGGCAGTTCACCGGAGAACAGAACCTCTTTAACGGTCGCAAAATCCTGCTGAGCGCGGCGGCGGCTGAGAAGACGTGCGTGCTACGCATCAAAAACGCGGATTTTCGCGCCTTCCTTGCCGGGGAGCCGGATATTGCCGAAATCATCATGCGTGCCTTCATTCTCCGTCGCGTCGGCTTCATCCGCCACAAACGGGGTGGTGTTGTTCTGCTCGGTCCGTCAAACAGTGGAAAATTGCTTGAGATGCAGCGTTTTCTGACGCGCAATGCCTATCCGGTCGAGGTGATCGACACGCAGACGGGCGCCGCAGCCAGGCCGTTGATGGCGACCCTTGGCCTGGATGAGGATCAACTGCCGGCTATTGTCGAGCCCGGCGGCAATGTTCTGGTCCGCCCGGATATCATGACACTGGCCGATCAGCTCGGCATTGCCGAGGCACCGGCTGTCGAGACCGTCTATGATGTCGCGGTGGTTGGCGCCGGGCCATCAGGCCTGGCGACTGCCGTCTATGCGACGTCAGAAGGTTTGCGGACCGTGGTTCTGGAGACACTGGCGCCGGGCGGGCAGGCGGGAACGTCGTCAAAGATCGAGAATTATCTCGGTTTTCCAACCGGCGTCTCCGGCATGGCACTTGCAGGCCGCGCCCATATTCAAGCGCAGAAGTTCGGCGCCCTGCTCTGCGTATCACGCAGCGTCGTCGCGCTTGACTGCGAGGCGAGCCCTTTTCGCCTCACGCTGGAGGACGGTCAGGCCGTGCAGGCCCGCGCGGTTGTCATCGCGACGGGCGCGCGCTATCGCAGGCTGGATGTACCGGACTATGACCGGTTCGAAGGGCAGGGCATTCACTATGCGGCCACGGCCATGGAAGCGCAGATCTGCCGGGAACAGGACGTCGTCGTCGTGGGCGGCGGAAATTCTGCCGGGCAGGCGGCCATCTATCTTTCATCGACGGCAAGGCATGTCCATATGCTCCTGCGTAGTGGCCTGTCGCGTACCATGTCTGACTATCTCGTGCAGCGTATTGAGAGCTCGCCGCGCATCTCGACCTATGAGAAAAGCGAGATCGAAGCGCTGCGCGGCCGCGATGTCCTTCAGGGCGTGAGCTGGCGCGGCGGGCTGAGCCGCCGTCAGATCCATCTGTCAACCGGCAATATCTTCGTGATGATCGGTGCCCGGCCGAATACGGACTGGCTTCAGGGCTGCATTGATCTCGACGAGCGTGGCTTCGTTAAAACTGGGGAGACACCGGCAGACGGCCTGCCGGCACTTCCCTTTGCGGCGTCACGTTCGGGTATTTTCGCCATCGGCGATGTCAGAAGCGGCTCGATCAAGCGCGTCGCCTCGGCCGTTGGCGAGGGGTCGGTGGTTGTCAGTTCGGTTCATCAATATCTGGCCAAGGCCTGAGCTTCAGTCCCGGTTCGGCCTTTCCATTGCAGTGCTCGCTTTGCTGGCCGTGGTGCGAACCACGGCTTTTCTCCGTGGCGCCCGTAGACCTATACGCGGGTATAGGATCGGACAGACGAATGTCTGACACTGACGAACACGAGTGCAATTCAGCCGGCCGCTACTCTCGGCCACCATCGGAGCATCGAATTTGCCGATCAACCATCTCCGAGGAATTGACCATGACTTATCCCGATACCCTGCTGACGCCGCTTGTTACAGGTGAGGCAATCTTTGCCGATCCCGCTTCCACAGGCGTTGCCAAGCTTGTCGATCAGGCGCTGCTGCTGAACGGAAACGATCGCGGCAAGGCTCTGACCTGCCTGAACCAGGCGCAGCAAATCATGGCGAAAAGCCCGGATGAGGAGGCTGACACAAAGCCAGCTGAGCCATCGGTGGCTGTTGCTGCAAGGGGCGGCCTCGCGCCGTGGCAGGTCTCCAAGGTCAGGCGTCATATCGAGGAAAATATCGACGAAACGATTACGCTCGTGAATCTGGCCAGCCTGCTGGGCTTGAGCGTCAGCTATTTCTCGGCCGTCTTCAAGGTTAGCTTTGGCGTTTCACCGCATGCCTTCATTATTGCCCGCCGGGTCGAAAAGGCGAAAAAGAGCATCGCCCTGACAGACGCGCCGCTCTCTGAAATCGCGCTTGACTGCGGGCTTTCCGATCAGGCCCATCTGTCCCGGATTTTCCGGCGCCACACCGGTGTCACGCCGACAGCCTGGCGGCGCGCATCCGCTGGCAAGGGGGCGGGCCGCCTGTTCCAGATGAGCGCCGGTATGTGACGGCGCGCTTTCAAGGATCCTGTCCGATGGCAAAGAATGACAAGACGTTTCCGTTGCGGGATGGCCTGGAAAGCCTGCCCGAGCCGCTCGACCTGCAGCGCATCCTTCCCGCTGACCTGTTTGAACGGCCAAAGAAGATAAAACTGACAATCCCCGCGCCTTTGGGAACCGTTCTTTTCACGGGGAGCGGGAAGGAACAGTTGAAGTGATTTGAAAAGGCGGGTCGCCACGGAGAATGATGGTCTCCGGGCGGCCAGCGGCCTGTCGTTGATCTGGAACAGCCTTTCTGTGCGATCGCGCCGGACCGGCTCATTTCCCGGTGTCATCGATGACAATGGTTTCGGGGCGATCACCGCCCTCGGCATATTCACGGTGCCAGGTACCGTCTTCCGTCTCATAGAGAATATGCGCGTCCCTGCCGCCAGCGCGTTGCCTTGCCGCGGCCTGGCGTGCTGCGGCAAGTGCGGCCTTATGGGTTGGAAATGTCTCGGACCAGGCATCCTCCAGCCGATAGGCGTAGCCGTCATTATGCAGGCCGACATGATAGATAACGGACATCAGCATCTCCTTGTTGCTTGCGCGCGGGTTTCTCCGCATCGCATTCATGCCGGACATTGCAGCCCGACAGGCCCGCTGATGTCTTGTCGAAACCGATTGTGCGGTCCCCGCATCCCGCTCTAGGACAAGGGTGACCGGACTGAGCCGGGGCCTTTATGCCCTGCTGCCGACGTTTCGCCCGGGTGCAGGCACAATGGCAGATCGAACCAGCTTTTCGGTTCAGTTGTTGCGCCGCCACAGGCCCGGTGTGGCGCCAATTGCTCTGGTAAAGACGCGTGTGAAGTGGCTTTGATCGGAAAAGCCGCAGGCTATGGCGATTTCGGAAAGTGAAAGTGACGATGAGCGCAAGAGTTCGCGGGCCCGCGAGACGCGCGCGTTCAGCAGCCACTGATAGGGTGTCATGCCGGTTGTCTCGCGGAAGGCATGGATGAAGTAGCCGCGCGACAGATTGCAGGCGCGCGCGACTTCGAGAACCGAAATGTCGCCATGCAGATTCTCGCTCAGAAGGTTCTTTGCCAGGACCTCGTGTGCCCGGGACAGTTTTCTGTCGGGGGCTGCTTTGCGCGCCGCGCCGCCGTAACGCTGGACGATATGCGTGCCGATGGTTGTGGCCAGCTGATCGACAAACAGCCTGCTGCTCTCGCCTGGATTCTCGATGGCTGGCGCCATGGCCTTGACCAGGCTGGCAAGGACGGTATCGGTTTCCGCTGTCTTGAGCTGAAGCTCGCTCACGGTGGCGAGATCGCTCTCCTCAGCGATATTTTGCAGTGCGGCGGGCGAGATCTCCAGAAGCAGGAAATCAAACGGGCCGGCGAGATCCGCCTTGTAGGGATCGGCCAGATTGCGGATGTAGAATGCATCTTGCGGAAAGACGAAGCTGGCAGCGTGATGGGCATGAAAGATCCGCCGCCTGTGACCGCCGGCCATGGATACCCCGATGGCAAAACCGCGGTTGCTCGCATCGGTCGCGACCTGGCTGAGGTGCTCATCTTCGGCGCTCTTGCGGAAGAAGCTGATATTGCCACCATGAAGGCTCTGGCTTGTGGAGAGTTTGCTGAACGGGCAGCCGAAAGCATCAATGGCCTTGTCCTTCTGCGGCGCAATGCCTGAAACCACATTCTGGGGCATTTTTTCTTCCTCGACGGGTGACGGCAGAAATGGAGGCGTCGTGTCTTTGGCGATTTGGCAGGCAGCTCAAGGTCATTGCCGGGAGCAAGACCCAGGCAGCCTATCTGCAAAATGAGTACATCTCGAACAGCCAACGGACAAGCGGTCTGGACGGGCATGCCAGAAGCCGGCGACTATGACAGGAAACACGAGTTGTTTGCTCCGGTCAATTCGCCGGGGTGTTGATGAGCATCTCGGCCAGCTTGAGAGAGCACCGCAAAGTGTGGGGCAACTACGCTGTCATTCTGTTTTCTTTGCCGGGCTTCATACCCGGATACCAGTGCTCGAATTTCGCGCGCAACGT
>NZ_VHLG01000020.1 GCF_006516955.1 Martelella alba | reverse complement strand
TGCCTTCATCGTCTTCCGCTCATTTCCCAGCCGGGAAAATGCACCGGAAAACTCTAACCAAATCTGGTCCAGTTTAAAGGGGGCAGAGCACTAAAGAGCCAATCTCTGATCAGGACGCCGCGCGGTAGGGGGGGCCAGAACACCGGTTACGTTTATTCTGAAGCAGGGGGATGACGGTAAAGAGCCGCCGGGCAACCACCCGTCGGCTTCTATTTCTTGATCCGGCCTTGACACTCAGCCGCGTCCGAAATCGTCGACAATACGGATGATATCGTCTTCGCCGAGATAGGAGCCGGTCTGAACCTCGATCAACTCCAGCAGGATCTTGCCGGGATTGGAAAGGCGGTGAACAGCGCCGAGCGGAATATAAACCGACTGGTTTTCACTCAGCATCGTCACATTCTCATCCACTGTCACCTCAGCCGTGCCCTTGACCACGATCCAATGTTCAGCGCGATGGTGATGCTTCTGCAGGGAAAGTTTCTTGCCCGGATGCACGAAGATCCGCTTAGCCTGGAACCGGTCCCCCTTGATGATTGAGGTGTAGCCGCCCCAGGGCCGGTAGGATGTCGGATGTTCCCGCGCCAGCGCTTCCGTCGCCTTCGAGGCTTTCAGCTGTTTGACGATCTGTCCGACATTCTGGCTGTCTTCCAGCTTGCCGACATAGACTGCATCTTCGCTGGCAATGATGGCCATACCTTCAAGGCCCTGGCCCGCCACATGAAGATGACGCGAAATCACCAGCGTATCCCTGGTGTTCATCAGCGTCGCAGCGCCGGAAACCACATTGCCGTCGCCATCCTTGTCGCCGTCCGCCCAGATTGCATCCCAGGAGCCCAGATCGGACCACTTGAACGCCGAAGGCACAACCACGGCATTGCCCGTCTTCTCCATGATCGCATAGTCGATAGAAATATCAGGGCATTGCTCAAAGGTTGCCTTATCGAGCCTGGTAAAGTCGAGATCGCCTTCATCCTTTTCAACCGCTTCTGCAGCCAGGCTCATCACCTCCGGTGCATAGACCTCCATTTCCCCGATCAGCGTGCCCACCGGGAACATGAACATGCCCGAATTCCAGGTGAATGTGCCAGCCGCCACCATTTCCTCTGCCGCCTTCAGCGGCGGCTTTTCGACAAAGCGCTTCACCGAAAAGGCACCGGGAATGCATTCTGCACCGGCCTCGATATAACCATAACCCGTTGCAGGCTCCGTCGGCGCAATGCCGAAGGTGACAAGTTTGCCGGCTTCGGCCGCCGCAAAGGCCGTATCAATGCAGGCAAAATAGGTTTCATCCGCATCGATCTCATGGTCAGAGGCCAGAACCTGCATGATCGCGCCCGCGCCGAACATCGACTGCACAAGCGCCGCCGCTGCCGCTACCGCAGGCGCGGTATTGCGCGCAACCGGCTCCAGAATGATCGAGGACAGCGCAATATCCATCTCGCGCGCCTGCTCGGCCACCAGAAAACGGAAATCCTCATTCGTCAGCACGATCGGCGCTTCATAGCGCGCGTCATCGCTAACCCGCTCAAGAGTCTTCTGAAACAATGTCTGAGGACCAAGAAACCGGATGAACTGTTTCGGCGCGGTCGCACGCGACAGCGGCCACAAACGGGTTCCCTTGCCGCCGGCCATGATCACGGGAACGATTTTACCTGTCATGAATCAATATCTCCTCAATAATCTATGGTGTGAAAATGAAATATCAGCCCGGTTCATAGGCTGCGATCAGGGAAAGGCCCTGCTGGAGCAGAGCTTGCGCTGCAGTGTCCGTTTCCGCTTCCACATAGCAGCGCATTTCAGGCGCATTGCCGGAAGGGCGGAAATGAATGATGCGTCCATTGGTCAGCGTCACTCGAAGCCCGTCAATATCGCTGGTAGTCGCAACCTGACCGACAGGCGCCAGGAAAGTCGCAAGATGATCGACGGAACTGCGCAAATAGCCCATCAGGGCGACGGAGCGCTCTTGAGCAAAATC
Source organism: Martelella alba (assembly GCF_006516955.1). Lineage (GTDB taxonomy): Bacteria > Pseudomonadota > Alphaproteobacteria > Rhizobiales > Rhizobiaceae > Martelella > Martelella alba. The sequence goes on along the minus strand of NZ_VHLG01000020.1, from coordinate 67,452 downwards.
TTTGATCCGATCGGCAGCCGCAACCGGCAGACTGAAACCGGCCACAACCGCGCTCAACGGTTTGCCCGCTGAAGCGCCGAGATAGAGTGCCGCCAGAACGGGAAGGAAACAATCCCGCGTCGGCAAGGCGGAAACCGGCGCGCCGGCGGGTTCAAACGACGATCCGGTCAGAAAGCCGCCATTCGCTTCAAAGCCGACGACACCGTCTTTGCCGGCACCAAGCGCCTCTTCCATCCCGGCAATCACATAAGGTGAACCGACGCGCGTTCGGAAAACGTCAAATGCACCGTTTCTCTCGATCCCGGAATTGGACGTCACCGGCGTGACCACTACCTTCGCCCCAAGGAAACGCGCCGTCATCAGCCCGATCAGATCGCCGCGAAGCGGACGGCCACTTTCATCGGCAACCAGCGGACGGTCCGCGTCGCCATCGGCGGACACGATCGCATCGAAACCAAATTCGCCGGCCCACCCCTTCAGCAGACCAATCGTGTCGTCGGATACGGCTTCCGTATCAACGGGAATGAAATCTTCAGAACGGCCGAGCGCCATCACATCGGCGCCGTAATGCGCCAGAAGATCAATAAAAAGATCGCGCGCCACGGTCGAATGCTGATAAACACCGATTTTCATGCCCAAAAGCGCGTTTGGCGGCAGAAGGGCGATATTGCGCTCGAAAAACAACGCCATAGCCTCGCCACCCTGATCCTCCCCCTTCAGTCGCACAACCGGGACAGTTCTGGAAAGGGCTGCGGCATTCTTTGTGATCGCCACCTCGTCATCCTTGGTGATCTCGCCGGTTGGCGTATAGAATTTGATGCCGTTGCGGTCGGCGGGAATATGCGATCCCGTCACCATCACCGATGCGGCCTGACGCGCAAACCCATAATAGCACAGCGCCGGCGTCGGCAGCGTGCCGCAGTCAACCGGTTGAAAGCCTTCTGCGGCAATCGCTGCCATACAGTTTTCGGCGACCTCCGGGCTGGAATCGCGGAAATCGCGCCCGACAAGGACCGGGTCGCCCACTCTCGCAACCCCGCTTTCAAGAAGATGACGGCAATACGCCACCGTATAGACACAGGCCGCTTCTCCGCGAAGAGCCGTCGACAAGCCACGAAGACCACTCGTCCCGAATTTCAGATCCATTTTGGATGCACCTTCGAACTTCTGATGATAACGATCAGGATCCCGTTTAATCTAAATAAAGGATCCCTCAACCTATCCTACAAAATCTAAAAACTTAAGGTCAATGCAACGACCTGCACCGGAACTGCAAGTGACGGACGAATAATTTTGCATAGGGCAGACACCATGAAAGCGGCCACAGCAGGCCGCCATGACGGCGATTAAACAAACGCCAATCCGGCGCATAAAGCCCTCGGAACGAATTGATATTCCTAAATCGTTCCTTCAGGCTCAAACCTGCATCATCTTGCCACTTCTGCGCTGCCGGATTGGCTGCGCAAGATGCAACATAAGCTGGAGCGAGCCATACGCTACCTCCCATCTGGCGCAAACGCAGTCCATAGTCAACATCGCCCCAGGCATGAAAGAACTGCCGTTCCAGATTGCCGACCTTGCGTATAGCGTCTTGCGAAACAAGAACGCAGTTACCCGCAACCGTCGCGACAGACAGCGGCCTGTCCGGCAGGGGCGGCACGGACTTAAGCCGCATGACTGCACCCGGACGCCGCTGATACCCTCCATAAGTCATCTCGCCCGAAATCGGATCCCGTGTTGCTCCCATGACCATGGTCGCACTATGCCCCTCTGCTGCAAGATCACGCGACGTTATCAGCAGGCGCATTACCGCATCAACATCCAGATCGGTGTCATCATTCAGCCAAAGCATATAATCGGGCGCTTTCTTTACGCCGTGTGAAAAAGCAAGCCGCATCCCACCATTCCAATACAGCTCGCCTGTGCCTTCGATCACATTAATGTCAGGATAAGCAGCCCGGACGGCATCACCTGTTCCGTCGGAGCTTCCGTCGTCCACGAGAAAAACCTGCAAATTAAAGAGTTCCCCAAGCCCCTTCTGCCGAAACAGCGCTGCCATTGCAGACAGCGTTTTCTCCCTTCGGTTAAAGCAGGTCAAAAGGACCGCAATCTGAGAAAGCATGTCCGTCATGCCAACGGCCTGTGCAGGCCAAGAGGTGGAGTCACAGCTTTCGATACCAAGGAAGTTTGCCTCCGTTTAAGACGAGAATGTAGTCCCGACTGGATACCAAGAGCCATCCACACCACCACGCCCATTTTGGGCTGGAGCCAGATCGGATTGAAACTCCAAACTATGAGGACAGAGGCCAAAAGCGTATAACCCAGGATCGCTTCATGCCGCTCGGTCGTCAGAAATCGAATTTTACTTAAGGAAAACAGAAAGCTGAGCACAGGCAGCAGAAACGCCAACGCCCCAATAGCACCGCCGTAAGCCAGAAGGTCCAGGAGATCACTGTGGCTCGGAATATAAAGATTGGTAAGCGGTACCTGCAATCGCGGCGTACCGCTGAACATCAGGCCAAACACCGGATTGTTGAGGAACTGATGCCAGCGCAGATCATAGGTATATAGACGCACGTTCGGGCTCCCCTGAGGAAGGGATCCTTCGAAATAAGGCAGAAGAAGCCAAAACAAAGCCGCAACAATGATCAGATAGAGAACGCCTATCGTCCGCGTCAGCAAAACCTGCCGATGGTTCTGCGACACCCAATGGGCCGGTGTGGCAAGCAGTATCGCCAGCGTCAGAGCCGCGACGAGAAACCCCGTATTCTTGAAGGAAGACAGCTCGCCCGCGAAAAACAAAAGAATGAGCACAAACCGGAGAACAGGGCGCTGGCGCATCGTGACCGATACATAAATGGCCCCGCACGCCAATATAAAAATCTCTTCATGATAGATGTGGTCGATACCTGACCGCTGCTCGAAAAACGGCCCGTGAATCTGCCAGAAGATCAACAGAACGCTCATGAAGACGCAGATTGCGACAAGCCACCCCCCGAACCTCCCGAGAAACCAGCGCAGCTGCGCAGGTTGACTGGACAGAATTCGAAATGGAAAGAAAGCCAGGCAAGCGACGGAAAGATTAAGAAAACTCTCCGGACGGCTGCCGGTGGCAACCGCTGTCCCGACGCCGCCGAGGAAGATCATGAAAATGATGATGGTCAAGCTTAGATCTTGCCAGATCAAACCGCCCTTCCATCGGACGCCCTTTACCAGATAAGCCACCCCAGCGAACAATGAGAGAAAGGTCGGAATAAACTGCTGCGTACTTGTCAGGCCCAACGCCTTGTCAGTTGGATCCGCCATCATCAAAATCGGGGCCAGCCCCGCCAGCAGTAATAATCTTGTTGCGAAAGCAGGCCGTTCCTGGACTATCGCGTCGCTGATCATCGTCCGGTTATTCATTATTCCAAATCCACCATGGGCTGGCCACCACGCATTCTGCGCCACTGCAATGAAATCATCGACGTCAGAAACATCCGCCGACAGACGCCGCGCGTCATCAACACTGTATCTGAGATCAGATGGGGTGCCCACCCCGCGCAAGCGGCCAGCTGCCGCTCCAGAACATTGAGTTCATACCCCATCACGCCAAGTCTTTCTTTTCCCAGCCGTTTCAGGTAACGTCGGGCCCAAAAACGCCGCAATGGATTACAGAACTGGACCTTCCAACGATCATCGCCGAGCGCGGCGGCCTCACGATTAAGGCCCCCGGTAGGGTCACCGAGACGTCCCTGAAACTGCACAGCCTCACGCCGGTCCCCCGTTTCATCACCGCAATCATCGTTCTCTAAAGATAGAAACGAATAGATCTCGGCGAGCTGACTGCCATCTCCGCCGACAATATCTTCATAACGGACGAAAACCGTATCCTCAGGGTCAGACATTGCAAATTCCACAAGCCGCGGCAAGGCAATCTCAAAGTCCTGCACAAAACGGTAGAGATTCCACCGTCCGGCACTGTAAGTCGACATCATTGAAGCAGCCACCGCCAATGGGTTGCGCCAGACCACGATGACCGGCGCCTCGGGAAAGATCTTGCGGATCTCAGCCGGCGCAAGAGAATAGCGGGGGGTCTTGTCCAGAAAATAGCGCGGCTTACCGCCATGGGCGGCGGCGAGCTTGTCGTATATTTTCTGTGCAGCGCCACGCATGGCGTCGTTCCAATCCTCTTCGCCAGCAGGCAAGGCCGCTACCAGATCTTCAAGCCCCATCCGGTAGGTATTATAATTATAGGTCGCGCCAGCGAGGTCGTCAGACGCTGGCAGAAGCAGACCAAGCAAAAACCATGGCTCAGAGACAGTCGCGATCTCAGGGTGGGATGCCAGCTCGCGCTGAAGCATCGTTGATCCTGACCTCGGTAGTGAAAAAATAAAGACTGGCTCAACCATATCAAAATACAACCATGAAAACTAAATGAGGAGTTTCATTCCGATCAATATCCAAGTCGATCTGAATATGTTTGCCAGTTCATCATATAATGATCCCGGGCAACTGCCTCCAGTTTCTCCAGGGGATCGCCTTCCCGTCGGAAAGTGCCTGTCGAATGGCGGGGCAGGTCTGTCTTGAAGGCTGGCGAGGCATTCTTCAATGCATCGAGAAACCCTGAATGTCCCTCCAGCCGAAGAAAACTGGCGATGTCCTGATAATAGGAAACATCCTTCGTCGTGAACAGATCTTCCACTTTGAGACGTTTGAAGCGGGGGTCGTCGAAATAGGGAACGAACGAAACCATGCGCTCGAAAAGCCACGCAAAGTGGGTCATCGTTATGATCTGACGTTCGCCCTCGTCGCCAGCGGCGCGCAGGGCATCAGTAAGACTACGTCCGCCGAGATGCGGCTGCGGCGTCGTGCGGGCCCATTTCTCGTCGCCGCGAAGATGATATTTGGTCGCACTCAAAACAAAGCTCGCCGGATGCCTCGTAAATACCAGAAATCGCGCATCCTCACGCGTGAGGATCCCATGCCTGCGCAGCGTTTCCACGTCAAAATTCCGACACCGGGCATTCGCGATATCACGCCGGTGAAGTCCGTTTATTTTATCTGCCGTATCAATTGTAACATTTGAAACATAGCATATATTTTTTGTATGCTTATGCAGATCAATTGAATAATTATTCCCGCATTTGTGAAAAAGCATAAAACAGTTCACCGCAGGACGTTTAAAGCCCGGAAGAAATTTCTTAAAAAAATCCATGCGACACTTCTTTCTATTTCTTTTGACGCTCAACCCACAGCAAAGGCAGGGTCTGAATTCCGAGGCGGCGCCAGCAATATGTTACAGCCAGTACATTCTGCACAATGACGGTAGCAGCGGAACCGATCGAAACACCGATGAGCGGATTGATGCGTCCGAGGAAAATCGACAGACCGACACCGACCGCCCCAGAGACTATAGAAAAAATCATAGCAGGGCGCTGCGCCGAGCTGACAGTCATAAGCAGTATCGGAGATCCGGTTATCGCATTCAGCACGCGTCCACCCAGAAGGATAAGAAACGCCGGCCAGGCAGCAGTGAAAGACGCACCGAACATGATCTGAAGGGTTTCAGGCCCTAACAGCAAAAACAGGCATGACACAGCGACAGAGATAAGCATTACAAATGTGGCCGTCATCCGCAACAGATATTGAAGCTCTGCAATCTTGCCCTGCCGCCATAATCCGGCCACTCTCGGCCCTATTGCCATGTTAACGGCAAGCAGAGGGAGGCCGATCAGACGGACAACCCGGATCGCAGCGCCAAAAAGAGCCGCGTTGTTAGACGAGCCGAGCGCTCCGACAATCCACAGATGGGCATCCGCCAAAGCCGTGTTGGCAACGATCATCACCCAGAGTGGCAGACTGATATGAACAGCATCCCGGAGAAACACACCGCCTGAAAGCGGAATAGAGCGAATGAGGCGCCAGAGCGGGATCAGGGAAGGCGGGATGACGACCAGAGCCGTCAGCGTCGTCGCCACCAGCACGGTGTTCAGATCCGGATGCAGATCGAGAAGAAAATAAGCTGCGACCACGACCAGAAACAATCCGTTGAACAGCAAGGTTTCGAACAGCCCGAAAAGCGTCATCATGCCGAAAGCACGCAAAATATGGGCAATCACCTGCGCTAGCGCGCGGGCGAACAACCAGACGGCAACCAAGGCGGCAAACCCGCTCCCCTGCGCGGTCACGCCAATCAGCAACGCCAGAGTGTTGAACAAAAAATAGACCAACAAGCCGGATCCAACGATCGTCAGCCCGGCATAGATGCCAATGCCCCGCAAGATAGGCCGCATGCTGTCAGACGCTGCGCCAGAGAGAAGCGGTACCGCACTTTGCGATACGCCGCCCATCGCAACCAGAGCGCCGACCTGAACGACACTTGCCACCAGAAAATATTCACCAAGTAAATTCAACGGCAAGATTCGGGCAAGAAACATGTTCGCGCCCAACCCGAAGACCATCGTCATGATACGTGCCACGCTTAATATGGCGCTTCCCCGGACCTGTTGATTAGCAGCAAATTTCCAGAGTTTCATGCGACAACGTAGCCTGCGCGGGTAAAAAGCTCCCTACCGATCGCTTCAACAATCCGACTGCTCTGCCCCGGCGTCAACCGCTCCCGCCATCCGTCAATCTTGCCACCACGAAAGGTCGGTGACGACGGATCGAAAATTTTGTCAAACTTCTGTCTGAGCTGATCGGACATCTCAATGCCAAGGTGCCCCGCTATGGCGTTCAATGCTTCATTCTGAGCTTCAGCAGAACCGCCACCGCGCATCCCAACCAGATCCTCAAAGCGAACGACCAGGCAATGCTCAGAATTTTCCCAGTTCAGAACGCTCGTAAATGCATCGGCGAGCGAAATGACCGACTGCCCCGATCCCGTGACACCGCCTTGAATGACGAAGTCAATGCGCTCTTCGGGCGACATCGATGCAAACGTCTTCTGCAGCCCATGTTTGAAGTTTCCTGCGTTCAAGACGTAGGGCACCATCGACGCCACCACAGCTCTCGGGTCCCGCAGGATCGTTATCGCCCGCACAGACCGGCGCTTCAGCAAACCGTCGAGCGCCGGGTCAAACGGCAGGTGCCCTTTGATGAAAGAGCTTTCCGCCATCGGCTCCAGCCAGCGAAGCATGGTATCTTCCGAGACATAAAGCGGAGAAAACACCCCGACAGGAATGGTGTGGAGGCCATCGGGAACATAGTTCTGACCGTCGAAATGGACTCTGGACCAACGACTTGCCGAACGATGTTCGATAAATGACGGCGAAGTGAGTCCCAAACGGTCTGTCAGGCGGCGATGTAACGGGCGATTGCTTTCACGGTTTTCGATGCCGAGAACCATTAAAGCCCGCTCTAATAAATGGGTTCCACTTTTCGGAAGTGAATTAACAAGAATATAGCCAGCAGAATTTACTACAGACATTTTCTGAGCCTCAGCCGCTTAATTTAAGATTATTGATCAAAATCGAAATATCGTTTTCAAAATTCAGTTTACGCGCATTCGCCCAGTTCCGGCCGGTCGCGGGATCTGGACGATCGCTGCCTCTCGCGACACTCAGTTCACGAGCGAAACCCTCAGCAGAATCGGCAACCCTGACATGCTCTGGAGCATCTACGATACCGCGCATGGCAAGGGATGTGGCCACCAACGGAATCCCCTGAGCGATCCCCTCAATGGTTTTCAGTTGGATCCCCGACCCGACCGTCGTCGGCACGGCCAGAGCGCGGCATCCTTGCATGAACCGGGCAGCATCAGGCACCCGTCCCAGCTTTGTGAGCCGTGAATCGCTGCATTGCAAAGTCTCCGAACCGGCGCCAGCAATAGCAACGCTGACATCACGCGGCAAAACCGGCAGGACGTTTTCGAGGAACCAGATGACGCCCTGGCGATTAATCTCCCAGTTCCAACTTCCGATCAGACCAATATCATACTCTTTGTCGCCATTCAGAACTGACCCGGGATCACGAAGTGACTGACCTGGCAGGTCGAAAACATGGATGCGGTCGGACATCCCACTCATCTCTGCCAAGGCTAACCGGTCACCATCTGAAAGGCACCACGTTTCAACGCTGTCAGCGATCAAAAACCGCTCCAGTTTTGACAACAGCACAGCATCGCGCTGGTAAAGCCATCTGAGATATCCGCTCGCCTTCAGACCAGCGCTGCGATACAAATCGGCTTCAACATTGTGCGCGACAAAGATCCGGTCTCGCGGCACCCAGGACAGACTGGCCAGCCAGCCCATATGTGCGTGGTCAATGACGAGAAGATCAGCCTTCTCTGCAAGCGCCCGGCGCAGCGCCTTCAAGTATTTTCCGCTGACAAACTTCGTATTGACAACCGGACGGCCGGTTAACAGCGACTGCAAGACCCATTTGTACCGGAGCATCCCGGCGTCAGACATCTCGATCGGCCAAGGCCCGGCTGAATAAATTCGTTCCCCTTCTATGGCAGGTCTGTCAATCCGCTGATAGCCGACAACGTGGACGTCATGTCCGGCACTGGCAAGCGCATCGATGAAATTCATCGATGCGATCTCACCACCATTCAGCTTTTCCTGTGGTAACCCGTTTGTCGCATAGACTATCTTCATTCACGGTCCCCATGCGTCGTCAGCAATCAAAATACATAAAACCTACACTACGTCCGCCTGAAAATTCATCAATCAAAGCTTTGATATTAAAAATAAAGCCTGCGAGAGATGAGCCACTTGTTTCAGCCTGACGATCCATAGCCACAAGGGATCACGCCATTGTATATATTTTTGCCAGCCCAAATCCCGACGTTTTGCCCATCTGCGCATAGGGATTTTTGCCTTATTTGGTCCGAATACTATCAAAAATGATCAGGAAGACAAATTTGGGCGCCAAAATAAGATAACGCCGCCAAAGCCGCTTCGGTTCTGAAATGAGCCTGTGCAACCATTCGAGACTGCATCGCTGCATCCACCGGGGAGCCCGTGTGACAGCGCCGCTATGAAAATCGAACGCGGCCCCAACGCCAATGAGAGTCTGGGTTAATCTCTTATAGTGGTCCCGCATCCAGATCTCCTGCTTAGGCGAGGAAATCCCGACCCAAACGACATCAGCCCCGCTGGCCAAAATTCGCTGCACGGCATCGTCGTCCTCCTCTTTCGTAAGAGGTCTGAAAGGCGGGCTCTCGACACCCACAACGCGTATTCTCGGATACTTCTGCTCGAAGACTTTGGCCAGTGTCTCCGGAACGCCTTCCTTGCCGCCATAAAAGTAGTGCCTGAGACCACTTTTTAATGACCGAGCAATGACATGATCCATTAAATCAGGTCCGCAAGTGCGTTCAACCTTGAAGCCTTTCAGCTTCCCCAGCATCACCAGCGGCATCCCGTCTGGAGTAATCATCGCGGCATCGTCGTGAACACCAGAAAGATCCGGATCGCTGATGATGGCCATAAGGCTCGCCACGTCTCGAACACAGACAAAACGCCCAACTTTGTCGCTTCCCCAAGTTTCAATTGTAGAGCAAGCGCTGTCCAGGGTGAGTGCCGAAATCGGAACCCCAAGAACGTCATAGCTTGTAAACGCAGCGTTCATCGACCGCACTCCTACGCCGGTTAAGCAGGGTTTCCAGACCCGCGTTCGCCATCGCAAAATGCCTGATAAGCATCGCGGATGCCATCTTCGAGCGAAATCTGCGGTGCCCATCCCATGGAACGTAGTTTCTCGGTATCCATCAGCTTTCGCGGCGTGCCATTTGGCTTGGAAAGATCATGGACAATTTCGCCCGTAAACCCGACAACTTTGCAAACGAGCTGGGTGAGTTCGAGGATGGTAATATCCGTGCCGGAACCGACATTGACATGCTCGTCGCCGGAATAGTTCTTCAGCAGGAAGACTACGGCATCCGCGCAATCGTCAGCGTTCAGAAACTCGCGGCGCGGCGATCCGGTGCCCCACATGATGATCTCTTTCGCACCGCTGATTTTTGCTTCATGGGCCTTGCGGATCAGCGCTGGTAGCACATGGCTCGAATTTAGGTCGAAATTATCGCCAACGCCGTAGAGATTGGTGGGCATGGCAGAGATGTAGTCGCGTCCATATTGCTTGCGATAAGCCTGCGCCAGCTTGATTCCCGCGATCTTGGCAATCGCATACCATTCATTTGTCGGCTCCAGAGGGCCGGTCAGCAGCGCATCTTCCGGGATCGGCTGCGGTGCCATTTTCGGATAGATGCAACTCGACCCGAGAAAGACGAAGCGATCGACATCATTGCGATGCGCCGCGTCGAATATATTCGCTTCAATCATCAGATTGTTATAGAGAAAATCGACCGGATAGGTGTTGTTGGCGAGAATGCCACCAACCTTCGCTGCCGCCATGACGATGGCGTCCGGCTTGGTTTTCGCCATGAAGGCTTCGACTTCGTTTTGTCGCACAAGATCGACCACATCGCGACCAGCCGTTATGACTTCGCAGTCTTCCTCCGCCAGCCGTCGCGCGACCGCTCCACCAACCATGCCGCGATGACCGGCAACCCAGATCTTCTTGCCTTTGAGATCATAAACCATATTTTCTCTCACCCTCCTTGCCGGCAGTCCGGCAGGAGCCTTCCAAGACGTGATGATTTAATGGCCCGTCACCGACTGAGCGATGCGGGCCGTTCAAGCATTCAGCCTTCGAGACTGACCGGCAGCTCGAGTCCATGCTCTTTCAGCAGTGCAAAGCGACGTGCAGCCTTGTGGTCGTTGCTCACCATTTCAGCGCACATTTCGCGAGCCGTGATTTCCGGGACCCAGCCAAGCTTTTCCTTCGCCTTGGAGGGATCACCGAGAAGGGTGTCAACCTCAGCGGGGCGGAAATAACGCGGATCGATGCGCACGATAACGTCACCAACCTTCACCTTCGGCGCCATGTCGCCCGTCACCGCCGCAACAGTTGCAATCTCGTCAACGCCTCTACCGGAAAATTCCAGCACAATGCCAAGATCTTCCGCTGCCCAGGTGATGAATTCACGGACCGAATACTGTTTGCCGGTTGCAATCACGAAGTCATCAGCCTGATCTTGCTGCAGCATCATCCACTGCATGCGGACATAGTCTTTGGCGTGTCCCCAGTCGCGCAGGCTGTCGATATTGCCCATATAAAGGCAATGCTCCAGACCCAGCGCAATATTTGCGAGGCCTCGAGTGATCTTTCGCGTGACAAAGGTTTCGCCACGCCGCGGGCTTTCATGATTGAACAAAATGCCGTTACAGGCATACATTCCATAGGATTCACGATAGTTCACCGTGATCCAATACGCATATAGTTTCGCTGCTGCGTAGGGTGAACGCGGGTAAAATGGCGTTGTCTCGCGCTGCGGTATTTCCTGCACAAGCCCGTAGAGTTCCGATGTCGAGGCCTGATAAAAGCGGGTCTTATTCTCAAGCCCGAGAAAACGGATCGCTTCGAGAAGACGAAGGGCACCAATTGCATCGACATCGGCCGTATATTCCGGCGCCTCAAAGGACACGGCAACATGCGATTGAGCGCCGAGATTATAAACCTCATCAGGTTGAATATCGCGGAGCAGACGCGTAAGGTTCGACGTATCCGAAAGATCGCCGTAATGCAACTTCATCCGCGAGGAACCGCTATGAGGATCCTCATAAAGATGGTCAACACGCTGCGTATTGAAAAGCGAGGCACGACGCTTGATGCCGTGTACTTCATATCCCTTTTCCAACAGGAATTCGGTAAGATAGGAACCATCCTGCCCGGTTATGCCTGTAATGAGTGCCTTTTTCATATATAATCCTCGGATCGCAACGGTTGTTATCGCGAAAATTGAAATTCATTTAAATAATGTAACCATGAGGCAATCTATATCGCCCGTGCTCCCCAACCAATAAAAAATGGATTGGCGAAGTCACTATCCGATGCCTGATGCGTCTTGCCATATGGCAGGGGATTTTTGTCCAGTCCCACCGTCACGCCACCAGCAGCCCGCAAAACCGCATCACCAGCAGCCGTATCCCACTCCATTGTCCGACCAAAGCGCGGATAGACATCCGCCAGACCTTCGGCGACGATGCAGAATTTCAGTGAAGACCCGACCGACGTGAAATCGGTTACGCCGATCTCTTGCATAAAGGCCTCCGTCTCTGGACTGTTATGTGATCGGCTTGCAACCGCAATCAACGCTGTTCCCTTTTCGCGCGCGCAGATCGGCGTGGTGGCCGTAATGGCGCCATCTTCGATGGCAAGCTTTTCCGCACCATCGCCGGATGTCCGGTAGGCGACCCCCTTGGCAGGCGCGTAAACAATACCGGCTACCGGGATGCCGCCCTCGATCAGCGCAATATTAACCGTGAAGTCCTCGCGCTTGTTGATGAACTCCTTGGTGCCATCGAGCGGATCAACGAGAAAGAAAGCCCTGCCCGAAACATCCGGCACCCTGCCAGCAGCGACCGATTCCTCGGCAATAATCGGTATATCCGGGAAGGCCTTTTCGAGATGGCCGAGGATGATTGCCTCAGCTTTCTCGTCTGCCACGGTTACTGGCGAGGCATCAGACTTGTAGGAAACATCAATGCCGCCCTTGTAAACCTCCATGATGACGACACCGGCCTCGAGAGCCGCCTTGAGAAACACGTCCTGAAGCATGATCAATCCTTCTTCTCAAGGTTGGTCAGATAGTCCTCAATGCGGCTGGCCAACTCAAAGGGCTCATGACCGACCGTATGGAGATGGAGTTCTGGATTTTCCGGCGTCTCATAGGGCGAGGAAATACCGGTGAAGTTGTCGATCTCACCAGCCTGGGCCCGCTTATAGAGCCCCTTGGGATCACGCTGGGCGCAGACTTCAATCGGCGTGTCGATGAAAACCTCGACAAATTCACCCTTATCCATCAGGTCACGCGCGAGACGGCGTTCAGAACGGAAGGGCGAGATGAAGGAGACCAGTACGACAAGTCCGGCGTCAGCCATCAGCTTGGCGACTTCAGCCACGCGCCGGATGTTCTCGACGCGGTCTTCGGCGGTAAAGCCGAGATCGCGGTTAAGACCATGGCGGATATTGTCACCGTCAAGCATGTAGGTGTGCTTGCCCTTTGCGTGGAGGATCTTTTCCAGTGTGTTGGCGACGGTGGACTTGCCAGAGCCGGAAAGGCCAGTAAACCAGAGAACTGCCGGCTTTTGGGCCTTGATTTCCGAACGCGCACCCTTGTTGACCTCGGTCGCCTGCCAGTGAACATTCTGGGCGCGGCGCAACGGGAAATCGATCATGCCAGCCCCGACAGTGGCGTTTGTGATACGATCAATGATGACGAAATTGCCGGTGGTGCGGTTATCCTTATAAGCATCAAAGACAATCGGTGCCTGGGTCGAGATGTTGCAGACGCCGACCTCGTTCATGTTCAGCGCCTTGGCAGCCTCATGGGCAAAGGTATTGACGTTGACATGATACTTCAGCGCCGTGATCGTCGCCGACGTGCTGTCGACTTCGGTGCGCAGGATATAGGAACGTCCCGGGATCATCGGGTTGGCGTCAAACCAGATCAGCTTGGCCTGGAACTGATCGGCAACATTCGGGCGAGCCTCGGGCGCGACTAGAATATTGCCACGCGACACTTCGATTTCATCTTCTAACACCAGCGTCACCGCCTGCCCGGCCTCTGCCGAGGGCAGACTGCCATCCATGGTGACGATGTCCTTGATCTTCGAGGCCTGACCGGATTTCGCAACCGTGATCGTGTCGCCGATTGCCACTTTGCCGGAGGCAAGCTGGCCGGAAAAGCCACGGAAGTTCAGGTTCGGGCGGGTGACCAGCTGCACCGGGAAGCGCACCGGACGCTCGACCAGATCGGATTCAATCGGAACGACTTCGAGATGTTCAAGCAGCGCCGGGCCCGTATACCAGGGCATATTTTCCGAACGCATGGTGACATTGTCACCGAAGCGGGCCGACATCGGGATCGGCACGATCGTCTCAAAGCCAAGGTCCTTGGCGAACTCCAGATAATCGGCAACGATCTTGTCATAGACCTCCTGAGAATAATCCATCAGGTCGATCTTGTTGATCGCGACAACGATATGGCGGATGCCGAGCAGCGAGGCAATGTAGGAGTGGCGGCGGGTTTGACGCAGAATGCCTTGCCGGCTGTCGACCAGAACAACAGCCAGATCGGCCGTCGAGGCGCCGGTTGCCATATTGCGGGTATATTCCTCATGGCCGGGCGTATCGGCAACGATGAATTTGCGCTTGGATGTGGCAAAGAAGCGGTAGGCAACATCAATGGTGATGCCCTGTTCGCGCTCGGATTCCAGACCGTCCACCAGAAGGGCGAAATCGATATCCTCGCCCGTCGTACCATGCTTGGCGCTGTCACGCTCGAGTGAAGCCAGCTGGTCTTCGAAAATCAGCTTTGTATCATAGAGCAGACGGCCGATCAGCGTAGATTTGCCGTCATCCACCGAGCCGCAGGTCAGGAAGCGAAGCAGCGACTTGCGTTCCTGTTCGGCAAGATATTCGATCATATCGCCGGAAACGTCGATCATGTCGTTCATCAGAAATACCCCTCGCGCTTCTTCTTCTCCATGGAACCGGCTTCATCCTTGTCGATGAGACGTCCCTGCCGCTCCGACGTCCGGGCGGTGAGCATTTCGCGAACAATATCCTGAAGGGTCGCCGCTTCGGATTCGACGGCACCCGTCAGCGGGTAGCAGCCAAGCGTGCGGAAACGCACCATCTTTTCTTCAACCTTGTCGTCGGGACCGAGAGGCATGCGCTCGTCATCGACCATGATCAGCATGCCGTCCTTCTCAACGACGGGCCTCTTCTTGGCAAAATACAGCGGCACGATCGGAATTTCTTCCTTCATGATGTACTGCCAGATATCAAGCTCGGTCCAGTTGGACAGCGGGAAGACGCGGATCGATTCACCCGGCCCAACGCGGGTATTGTAGGTCTTCCACATTTCCGGACGCTGGTGCTTCGGATCCCAGGCGTGCTGGGCGTTGCGGAAAGAGAAGATGCGCTCTTTGGCGCGGGATTTCTCCTCATCGCGCCGCGCACCGCCAAAGGCGGCATCAAAGCCATATTTGTCGAGTGCCTGCCTCAGACCAACCGTCTTCCAGATATGGGTATGCGTGTTGGATCCGTGATCGAAGGGATTGATATTGCCCTCGACGCCTTCCGGATTGATATGCACCAGCAGATCAATGCCAAGCTCACGCGCCATCCGGCTTCTGAACTCGTACATTTCCTTGAACTTCCAGGTCGTATCGACATGAAGAAAGGGAAAGGGCGGCTTGGCCGGATAAAAAGCTTTCATCGCCAGATGCATCATGACTGACGAGTCTTTGCCAATCGAATAAAGCATAACCGGCTTGGAAAAACTGGCAGCAACTTCACGAAAAATATGGATAGATTCAGCTTCAAGGCGCTGAAGATGAGTTAGGGACATTTCAAAACCCGATTTGGACAAGACAAAACTTAAAAATCATCGAAAAATACTCATTAACGTCTTCAAGAATTGAAGCGCCAATGTCAAGGGCGAGCTATAGTTTTCTCAACCTTTACGTTTCTCGACAATACGGCTCTAAACCTTCGACCAATAAATGCACAAACTGAATGACATCCCCATTTTTCCAGGGCACCCGCGAGGCCATGCGTCCTTGTCGCGCCCGACATGAAATCATTTGAATAAATAGATAACGTCCTAAGTTCAGATTCGATTTTCTAACTTTTTCGCGCGTTGCACAAGTGCTATTAGCCAATTTGCCTCCCACCACCGTTAATCAACGGTTCATTGCGCGTTCCCCGTCTTCCAGGCCCGCTTCAGCGTCTGCCAAAGACCGCATCTCGGCGCCCTCCCCGGACCCGGTCAGAAAAGCAGCAAAAACAAGCTTCGATGACGGTTAGGCAGATATAAATCATAACCGCAATTGCGCGCAGATATTGAAAAAAATCTTTTATTTTCGGGACATTCTGTAGAATGGATTACGTCCATCTCATACCGACTTTCGCCATCGTGATTGGCGCGATCTTCCTATTTGCACTCGACCGGTTTCCCACGGAAGGGGTCGCTCTCGGCGTTCTCGGCGCACTCCTTGTCATTTTTTGCCTGTTTCCCGGCAGCGGATCTTCCGGGGCAGACCTCACCGTTGGCGAACTCTTTGCCGGCGTCTCCAGCCCGGCCCTTGTCACCATTCTGGCGCTGCTCGTTGTCGGAAATGGCCTGTTGCAACCGATGCACTGGAGGGGTTTACCAGCAGAATCTGCCGGACCTACGGCGGCAAGCCGCCTTTCCGGCGCTACGGGAGCCGCTGGGGCCATCAGCCTGCTATCCCATCACCGTCGCCCTGTTGACCACCGTCCTGTCGAACAACGCCGCCACTGCCCTTTTCATGACGATTGCGCTGGACCTGGCCACCCGCCTCTCGCCTTTGCCTCAGCGGTGATTTTTGCTGCCAACTGTTCCTTCGCCACGCCGATCGCCTATCAGACGAACATGCTTGTCATGGGGCCCGGCCATTACAGTTTCAGCGATTTCGTCAAGGCCGGGTTGCCCCTGACGATCATACTGACACTCTTTTTCGCATTGCTCGCGCCATGGCATTATCATTTGTAGAGCTCGGCTCCGAACAGCCCGTTGATATCGGGGCCGACATCTCAATGCACGACGGCATCACCGGGCGGTAAAGCATGATCGCCCGATGACCTGAAATGGCAGGGTTCTGGCAAAGGGAACTATTGCTTTGGCAACAGGCGGGCGAGGTATTTCCCGTATTCAGTCTTGCCAAATTTCATGGCCAGTTCGCGCAGTTTGTCATCGTCGACCCAACCAGCGCGATATGCAATTTCTTCAGGACAGCCCGTCTGCATGCCCTGACGTTCCGACAATGTCCGGACAAAATTCCCGGCATCCAGCAGACTGCCGTGTGTGCCGGTATCGAGCCAGGCAAAGCCGCGCCCCATGGTTTCTACCGCAAGCGTACCATCCTTGAGATAGCTTTCCAGCAAAGTGACGATTTCCAGTTCTCCACGCGGTGACGGCCTGACCTCCCGCGCCCTGGCGCTCGCCTCGCCGTCCAGGAAATAAAGCCCGGTCACGGCATAATTTGATGGTGGCCTCGCTGGCTTTTCGATGATTTCCTTCACCGTCCCTTCACTGTCAAAAGCGACCACGCCATAGCGTTCGGGGTCAACCACATGATACCCGAAAACGGTTCCACCGCTCGCCCTGGAATCTGCACTCTGCAGCATTTCCGGCAGGCCGTGGCCAAAAAAGATATTGTCGCCGAGCACCATGGCCGATGGCGCACCGGCAAGAAAATCTTCTGCCAGAATATAGGCCTGGGCCAGACCGTCCGGCGAAGGCTGTGTGATATAGGTCAGCGCGATTCCCCACTGGCTGCCATCGCCGAGCAGTTTGCGAAACTGGTCCTGATCCGAAGGCGTCGTGATGATCGCAATTTCCCTGATCCCGCTCAGCATCAGGACCGAGAGCGGATAATAGATCATCGGCTTGTCATAGACAGGCATCAGCTGCTTCGAAACGGCCATGGTCAGCGGGTAAAGGCGCGTACCCGAGCCTCCCGCCAGGATAATACCCTTGCGTGCAGTCATGAAACGCCCCCAAGTTTTTCCAGCACAATCGAAAGATCGGATTTCCAGTCCGGCCGCGAGAGGCCGAAGGCCTTAAGCGAAGAACAATCCATCCGGGAGTTGGACGGACGGCGCGCCGGCGTCGGATAGTCCGATGTCGCGATGTCGTTGACCGTGACGCCCCTGCCTGCCTGGCGGAAAATTTCCCTGGCAAAATCTGCCCAGCTAACATCCGGCGCACCGGAAAAATGATAAATGCCGGATTTTTCCTTTGAAATGATCAACTGCTCGGCAATCATTTTGCAGGCGGTGGCAATCGAGGCTGCCGATGTCGGACCACCGACCTGATCTGCAACCACATTCAGCGTGTCACGGGTCTCTGCCAATCGCAGCATAGTCTTGACGAAGTTGCCGCCATACGCCGAGAAAACCCAGCTCGTCCTGAGGATGGCATGGACCGCGCCACTCGCGGCCACCGCTTTCTCGCCTGCAAGCTTGCTGCGGCCATAGGCGCCGATCGGGCCTGTCGGATGGCCGGTTCCATAGGCCGTATCACCAAGACCGTCGAAAACATAATCCGTGGAGATATGGACAAAAGGGATCGACAGCCTGGCGCAGGCCTTAGCCATGGCGCCCGGCGCTGCACCGTTCACCCTTGTTGCCATGTCCTCATCGCTTTCCGCCTTGTCAACGGCGGTATAGGCCGCCGCGTTGATCACGGCCTGCGGCTGCATTGCTTCAATCGCCCTTGCGCAGGCGGCAGGATCCGTCAGATCGGCCGTATCGCGGCCCAAAAAACGCGCCTCTGGCAGCAGAAGCTGGAGCTCGGAGGCAACCTGACCGCTTTTTCCGAAAACCAGCATCATGCCTTCACCCCAAGCCGCTCGCCGACACCATGCCGGTCTTGCAGCGCCTGCCACCAAGCCTCATTGTCGAGATACCACTGAACGGTGCGCCCAAGCCCCTCTTCGACCGTTACGGAAGGCCGCCAGCCAAGCTCGGTGCGAATGCGGGTCGGATCGATCGCATAACGCATGTCATGGCCGGGCCTGTCGGTCACAAATGTAATTTGATCGGCATAGGACCCCGATGCCTTCGGCCGTTTGCTGTCCAGAATGGCGCAGATCGTTCGAACCAGCTCAAGATTGGTGCGCTCGTTTTCGCCGCCGATATTGTAGCTGCGCCCGCTCATGCCACGCTCCAGCACTGTCAGCAGCGCGTCAGCATGGTCCTCGACATAGAGCCAGTCGCGAATATTCTCGCCCTTGCCGTAAATCGGGATCGGCTTGCCTGCAAGTGCATTAAGAATGACAACGGGAATAAGCTTTTCGGGAAAGTGAAACGGACCATAATTGTTCGAACAATTGGTCAGCACCACCGGCAAGCCGTAAGTCTCGTGCCAAGCTCGAACCAGATGGTCTGATGCGGCTTTCGACGACGAATAGGGCGAGCGCGGATCATAAGGTGTTTCTTCGGTAAACTGCCCCGTTGCGCCAAGAGATCCAAATACCTCGTCCGTCGAAATATGATGAAAGCGGAATGCATCCGGCTTGCCCCTGGCTGTCCAATAGGAGCGAGCCGCCTCCAGCATATTGTAGGTCCCATTGATATTCGTCTCAATGAAATCACCGGGACCATCAATCGAGCGGTCCACATGACTTTCCGCCGCCAGATGCATCACCGCGTCCGGCGCATGCACTTCGAAAGCGGTGTCAAGTGCCGCGCGATCACGGATGTCGGCATGAACGAAGCCATAAAGCGGGCTATCGGCGACACTTGCCACATTATCAAGACAGGCCGCATAAGTCAGCGCGTCAAGATTGACGACGGCATGTCCGCGCGCAATCGCCAACCGCACGACGGCGGACCCGATGAAACCGGCGCCACCGGTAACGAGAATCTTCATCGCCCGCTCCTTAAAATACGAAAGGACTGTTGAAATCGCTCAAAAAAGGAGCGGCAGCATCTTTGGCCGAAAGTACCGGCTCAATCCCGTTAAGTGGCCAGACGATGCCGATATCGGGATCGTTGTAGCGAATCCCCCCGTCGCTGGCGGGCGCATAATAGTCGGAACATTTGTAGACGATCTCGGTTTCCGGCTCCAGCGTCATGAACCCATGCAGAAAACCTTCCGGGATCAAAAGCTGCTTGCCGTTTTCGAACGAAAGCTCAACGCCGAACCACTGACCATAGGTCGGTGATCCTTTCCGCACATCCACAGCCACATCGAAAAGCCGCCCGCGGCCGCAACGCACCAGCTTCGCCTGCGCATTCGGTGGCGCCTGAAAATGAAGGCCGCGCACCGTGCCGACAGTCGATGACAGCGAATGATTATCCTGCACGAAGTCGATCTCAACACCGAGATCGGACATGGTCTTGCGGTTCCACGTTTCTTCGAAGAAGCCGCGGCTGTCCCCGAACCGCTTCGGCGTCAGCAGCACAAGCCCGGATATGGCGGTCTGTTCAATTTCCAATACAATTCCCCTCAATCTGAACCGCAATATGCTTTAATACCCTCTATCCCACCTGTCGAGAGTAGCGACGCCAGATGAACAGGGCCTTGTGGCAGGAATTCCGGACGTGTTTCAATCCGCACCGAACAGGTCGCGGGTAAACACTTTTTCCGCGACGTCGCTCAAATCATCGGTCATCCGGTTAGCGATGATCACATCGGCCCTTTCCTTGAAGACGGCCAGATCGTTAATTACCGGTGAACGGAAGAAATCCGGCGCTTCAAGCGCTGGCTCATAGACGATAACCGAAATACCCTTGGCCTTGATCCGCTTCATGATGCCCTGAACTGAGGAATGGCGGAAATTGTCCGATCCGGTCTTCATCACCAGACGATAGACCCCGACGGTCTGCGGGTTTCTGGCAATGATCTGCTCGGCAATAAAGTCCTTGCGGGTCGTGTTGGCATCAACGATGGCGCGGATAAGGTTTTGCGGCACTTCGGAATAATTGGCGAGCAGCTGCCGCGTATCCTTTGGCAGGCAATAGCCGCCATAACCAAAGGAGGGATTGTTGTAATGGTCGCCAATCCTCGGATCGAGCCCCACACCCATGATGATCTGGCGGCTGTCCATGCCATTGGCCATGGCATAGCTGTCCAGCTCGTTGAAATAGGCCACCCGCATGGCAAGATAGGTATTGGCGAAAAGCTTGATCGCCTCAGCTTCGCTCGGATCGGTGAAAAGAACCGGCACGTCCTTGTCGATTGCCCCTTCCACCATCAGTGCCGCGAAGGCTTTCGCCTGTTCACCCTGATCGCCGACAATGATACGCGAGGGATGCAGATTGTCATGCAAAGCACGCCCCTCACGCAGGAATTCGGGCGCGAAGAAGATCTGCTCGGTCGCAAAGCGCTTTCGCATGTCAGCAACGAACCCCACGGGAATCGTCGAGCGGATCACAATCGCAGCCTTGCGGTTTACCGACCGGACATCATCAATCACCGCTTCGACAGTGCTTGTGTCGAAGCCATTGGTCGCGCTGTCATAATTGGTCGGCGTCGCGATCACAACGAAATCGGCATCCCGGCAGGCGGACTTACCATCGGTGGTGGCGGTAAGATGAAGATTGCCGTTTTCGAGGTAATCGGAAAGCACCGGGTCGAGAATGGCGCTTTTCTTCGCCATGGTCAGCTGTACACGGTGCACATCGATATCAAAAGCGACAACCTCATGGTTCTGCGCCAGCAAGACCGCATTTGAGAGACCAACATAGCCGAGACCGGCGACCGCGATTTTCATGATTTTTCCAGACATGCAAGAATGCGCTCGAGACGAGGCCTCTTAGCATAAGTGTTCTCTGCGACGCTACTGCGTCAAACCGGAAAGTCGTTCCCCGCCAGGACGGCAGGCGACCGCCGGGCCGCCTGCCGATTCGCGCATCAGAAGGCGGAAACCGTTTCCTCCACCCTTGCCGGTCCCGGATAGTGGCAGGCAATGCGATGGTCCGCCGCCTCGCCGGGCGCAACGCCAAGTTCCGGTGCTTTCTCCGCGCAAAGGCTTGTCGCGCGCGGGCAGCGGGTGCGGAAAACACAACCCGATGGCGGGTTCAGCGGGCTCGGCAGATCACCTTCCAGCGGAATGATCGCCTTGTTCCGTTCGATTTCGGGATCCGGGATTGGAACGGCCGACAGCAGCGCCTGCGTATAGGGATGCTGCGGACGCGCATAAAGCGCCTCGCTCGGTGCGATCTCCATCACCCGGCCGAGATAAAGCACCATGACCCGTGTCGAGATATGTTTCACCACCGACAGGTCATGGGCGATGAACATCAGCGCCAGACCAAGCTCGCGCTGCAGCTCCATCAAGAGATTGATGACTTGCGCCTGGATCGACACATCAAGCGCGGAAACCGGTTCATCACAGATGATCAGCTTCGGTCGCACGATCAGCGCGCGGGCAATGCCGATGCGCTGGCACTGCCCGCCGGAAAATTCGTGCGGATAACGGTTGATCTGGTTGGGCAGCAGCCCGACCCGGCCCATCATCTCCTGCACGCGCTCGCGGATTTCAGCCTTTGAGAGCCCCTTTTGATGCGTCTTCAACGGTTCGGCGATGATATCGCCGACCTGCATGCGCGGATTGAGGCTTGCCAGCGGATCCTGAAAGATCATCTGGATGTCGGAGCGATATTTCATCATCGCCTCCGGCGTCAGCGACAGCAGATCGGTCCCGTCATCCCAGACCGCCTTTCCGGTAGCGGGCACCATGCGGATGATGGCGCGCGCCAGCGTTGACTTTCCACATCCCGATTCACCGACGACACCGAGCGTTTCGCCAGGCTTCAGCTCAAAATCGACGCCGTTGACCGCATGCAGCCCGACCGGCTTCGACCAGGGCATCATGCCTGGCCTGCGGATCTCGAAGGTGACACGGATGTCCTCGGCTTTAATCAGCGTCGTCATGCCTGAACCTCCTCAAGAGCGCGATTGCAGGCGCGCAACCTGCCCGGTGCAAATTCGGTGAGCGGGTCAAGATGGTCGAGACAGTCTTCACCGGCGAAGTCACAGCGTGGCGCGAAGGGACAGCCCTTCGGCGTTTCGGCCATATTCGGCGGATTGCCAGGGATGGAAACCAGTTCGGCATCCTCACGGTCGACACGCGGGATGGAAGCGATCAATCCGCGCGTATAGGGATGGCTTGCATTGGCAAAAACGTCGGAAACAGACCCCTTTTCCATGATCTGGCCACCATACATGACGATCAGCCGTTCAGCCGCCCCTGCAACGACACCGAGATCATGGGTGATCAGGATCAGCGCCATGCCGAAATCGCGTTGCAGATCGGACAGCAGCTTCATGATCTGCGCCTGCACCGTCACATCGAGCGCGGTTGTCGGCTCATCGGCAATCAACACATCTGGCCTGCATAGAAGCGCCATGGCGATCATCACCCGCTGGCGCATGCCACCGGAAAACTCATGCGGATAGAGGTTCACACGCGATGCTGCATCGGGAATGCGCACCGCATCCAGCATACGCACACATTCGGCAATCGCCGCCTTTTTCGAAAGCCCCCGGTGCAGCATCAGCACCTCGGCCATCTGTTCGGACACCCGCATATACGGGTTGAGCGAGGTCATCGGGTCCTGAAAGATGATCGCCATCTTGTTGGCCCGGATCGGGTTGATCACCTTCGGCGGCGCATTGAGGATCTCTGTCCCGTCGAAGCGAACCGAGCCGCTTGCCTTCCCGTTGGCGGCGAGCAGTCCCATCATGGCGAAGACAGTCTGGCTCTTGCCGGAACCGCTTTCACCGACGATGGCGAGTGTCTCACCGCGACTAAGTTCGAAATTCACCCCGCGCACGGCATGAACCGGGCCGGAATTGGTCATGAAGTCGACCGATAGATTGGATACGTCAACAAGCGCCATGTCATCGGTCCTTCGGATCGAGCGCATCACGCAATCCGTCTCCGATAAAGAAGAAGGAAAACAGCGTGACGATGAAGAAGAAGAGCGGGAAGACAAGCTGCCACAACGTGCCGTAACTCATGGTCGAAGCACCTTCGGAAATCAGCGCACCAAGGCTCGTCAGCGGCTCCTGCACGCCCAGTCCGAGGAAGGAGATGAAGCTTTCCTGCAGGATCATATTGGGAACCAGCAAGGTCGCATAAACGATGACGACACCAATCAGGTTCGGCACGATATGCCGGCGGATGATGAGCCGCGAGGGAACACCGGTTGCCCGCGCCGCTTCGATATATTCACGCCCCTTGAGGCTCAGCGTCTGGCCGCGCACAATACGGCTCATCTCGAGCCAGGATAACAGGCCGATGCCGACAAACAGCAGGACCAGCGATCGTCCGAACATCACGAGCAGCAGGATCAGCACGAACATATAGGGGATGGCCAGCAGGATATCGACGGTACGCATCATGACGTTATCGATCCGGCCGCCAAAGAAGCCCGAGACCGCGCCATAGACCGTGCCGACGAGCACGGCGATGCCAGCGCCGATCAGACCGACAGCCAGCGAGATCTGGGTTCCAAGCACGGTGCGGGCGAAGAGATCGCGGCCGAGATCATCGGTCCCGAAAAAATGGCCGTTGGCAAGCGAAGGCCCGCCATCACGGGCAATATCGCCCATGACCATGAAGTCGATCTCATCGATCGGGAAACGAGCAATCAGGGGGCCAAAGGCGGCAAAGGCCAACACGAAGGCCAGAAGACAGAGGCCGATAACGCCCTGACGGTTGCGGAAGAAACGAAGCCTTGCATCAGCCCATGGCGAGCGGCCCTTGACGGCCGTTTCCGTCATGGCAGATGCCAGGCTTGCCATCTTGGTCTTTTCGATCATCATCGGTCAGTACCTGATCTTCGGATCGATCCAGGCATAAAGGATGTCGACCACGAGATTGAACAGAATGGTGAGCGAGCCGAGCAGGATGGTAATCCCCATCATCACGGCATAGTCGCGGTTCAGCGCTGAATCGACAAAGAAAATGCCGATACCGCCGGTGGAGAAATACATGTCGATAACGACCGAACCGGTGATCATCACCACGAAGGTTGGTCCGAGATAGGAAATCACCGGTAAAAGCGCAGGCTTCAGCGCATGTTTCAGCACGACGCGATGCATCGGCAGGCCCTTGGCCTTGGCCGTGCGGATATGGTTGGAATTCAGCGTTTCCAGCATGGAAGAGCGCGTCAGCCGCGCAATCGAAGCCATGAATGAGGTGGAAAGCGCGATCACCGGCATGATCATATAGACCGGATGTCCAATCCCCTTCCAGCCGCCGCCGGGCAACCAGCCAAGCCAAAGCGTGAAGACAAGCACCAGGATCGGCGCCATGACGAAATTGGGCAGAACCTGCGCGCCGACGGACACGCCGACGGCAAGGCTGTCGAGCCAGGAATTATGCTTCACCGCAGCGACGACACCAAGGGTGACGCCGACCAGTACGGCGACAATGAACGAAATCGAGCCATAGGTGAGCGTGACCGGAAAGCCCTGGGCGATGATCGAATTGACCGTCTGGTCCTGATAGACGAAGGACGGGCCGAAATCGAAGCGGGTCAAGATCCCCCAGATATAGTCGACAAGCTGCTTCCACAGCGGCTGATCAAGGCCATATTTCGCATTGATATTGGCAAGCACCTGGGCCGGCAGTTCCCGCTCAGACGTGAACGGGCCACCCGGTGCCATATGCATGAGCAGGAAAGAAAAGACGATCAGCAGAAGGATCGTCGGTATCGCCACCAAAAGGCGTTTGATGATGTAAGCAATCATGGGCTGGACCCAGGCTGGGCAGACCCGCTCTTCCTGTCTGCCGATCAGGACGGCGTCATTGGCGGGACATGCTGGATTACAAGGTCGATCCATGCCGTGCGGGTGACGGCGAAAACGCCGGCACCCGATGACAGAAAGGATCACTCGGCGACGCGGTAAACGTCCTTTGCATACCAGTTCTGCAGAACGTTATCGACCGGCAAGCCCTTGATATCCTTCGGGACCATGACATCAGTCATATAGAAGTAGATCGGGATCAGCGGCATCTGATCAGCCAGAATTTCCTCAGCCTTGTTGTAATCGGCCTGAGGATCTTCCGCAGTCAGCGAGTGGGCGAGCGCAGCGTCGTAATCGGCATTGGAGAACTTGCCGTAATTCATGCCGCCCGAGCGGAAATAATCGAGATAAGTCGATGCTTCATCATAATCGCCGCACCAGGCATAACGGCCCATCTGGTAGTCGCCATTGTGCAGCTTGTCGAGGTAGACCTTCCATTCCATGTTATCGAGCGTGATCTCGACACCGAGCTTCTTCCAGAACTGCTGGGCGGCAATGGCGATCTTCTTGTGATCGTCGGAGGTATTATAGGACAGGGTCAGCTTCAGCGGATGGTCGGGGCCGTAGCCGGCCTCCTTCAGCAGATCCTTGGCCTTTGCGAGGCGCTCGTCCTGGGTCCAGGTCGAATATTCAGTGACGGGCGGCGTGAAATCGGCCGTTGCATAATAGGTCCAGCTATAGGCCGGCTTCTGGCCACCGCGCAGGATATTGTTCACAACAACATCGCGATCCATCGCATAGGAGAGTGCCTTCCTGACACGGACATCCTTCAGTGCCTCAGGCCCCTTGTCGGACAGGTTGAAGAGATAGGCATAGGTGCAGGAATGCGGAACGGCGAAGGCCTCGTCGGGATGCTCTTCCTTCAGGCGCGGATACTGGCCACCGGGCATTTCGATGTAATCAAACTCGCCGGCGAGGAAGCGGTTGAGCGCTGCATTCTTGTCGTTGACCACGAGGAATTCGACTTCATCGATGATCGTGTCCTTGTCATCCCAGTAGTTCGGGTTCCGCTTCAGCGTGATATCCTGTCCGATCTTGTCGTCGGTCAGCACATAGGCACCGTTGCCGACAAGATTGCCGGGCTGGGTCCACTGGTCACCATATTTCTCGACCACCGATTTAAGCGTCGGGAAGGTCGAGGCGTGGGTGGTCATCTTGACAAAATAGGGGATCGGGCTTTCGAGCGTCACCTGAAATGTGTTGTCATCGACAGCCTTAACGCCGAGATCGGCAGGCGGCATATCGCCAGCCACGACCTTCGAGGCGTTCTTGATGTTCATGAGTTCGGCATACCAGGCATAGGTCGAGGCGGTTGCCGGGTCGACAAGGCGCTGCCAGGCATAGACAAAGTCGCCAGCCGTGACGGGATCGCCGTTGGACCATTTCGCTTCAGGGCGCAGATGGAAGGTATAGGTCAGCTTGTCGGGGGAGAGATCATAGCTGGTGGCGACACCCGGCACGAGATTGCCGGCATTATCCTGATTATAGAGCCCTTCGAAGAGCTGCCGGATAACGGCAGAGCCTTCAACATCACTGTTCTTCTGCGGATCCTTGGTCTTGTTGGCATCCAGCAGCCAATAGGTCAGTTTCTGATTGTCGGACAGTTTTTCGCCCGGCTGCGGGCTGGCGGCAAGGGCCGGAGCGGCAAGCACCAGCGCAAGGCATGCGGAAAGCAACAGCTTCTTTTTCATATTCCATGTCTCCCCTGTTGATGTAGCGCAGATAGGCCAGTTCAGGTTTACGCAGCCATATCTGAATAGTCTGTTCCTGCCGATCATTATCGAGCAGGCAGAAAGCAAGTCATAGGCGTAGCGTCCAATTCCATGCAAGGAAAAACGAGTAAAACCACAGATTTGACATGAAATGACCGTTAGGCTGACACAAGGCGCAACATTCGTAAAAAGTCGCCACAGAAAAGCGATATTTTTACATTCATCAACGCATGCACGCCGGAAAGTCTGGACTTAATTTAACGCGACAATACCGTATTTTAGCATAAATCCAGACATTTTCCGCGACCAATTGACCTGATGCACGGAAAATCGTGAAGTGACCCTTTCGAAAATCCTGCCATAACGCCGGAGCCCCATATGCCATCCAGGCTTTTCACCCCGATCGCACTTGATACGCTTCAGATGCAGAACCGGATCGTCATCGCACCCATGTGCCAATATTCAGCGGACAACGGCAAAATGACCGATTGGCACATGATGCATTACGGCAATCTGGCCCAGTCCGGCGCTGGCATTTTGACCATTGAGGCCACCGCTATTTTGCCCGAAGGACGGATTTCCTATGCCGATGTCGGGCTCTATGATGACGCGACCGAGGCAGCCATGGGAGACGTCCTGCAATCGATCCGCCGCTGGTCCGATATGCCAGTCGCCATTCAGATCTCGCATGCCGGCCGCAAGGCCTCCAGCGCCCGTCCGTGGGATGGCGGCGGCCAGATCGCCAGTGCCTCAGAGCATGGCTGGCCGACCGTCGCACCCTCACCGCTTGCCTATCAGAACAACGATGAAGCCCCGCACATGCTGGACCGGGAGGCGCTTGCCCGAATCAGGCAGGCCTTTGCCGCAACCGCCCGGCGCGCGGCCCGGCTTGGCATTGATGCGATCCAGCTTCACGGCGCCCATGGCTATCTGCTGCATCAGTTTCTCTCACCGCTTTCCAATCAGCGAACGGATGATTATGGCGGATCGGCTGAAAACCGGATGCGGTTTCCGCTCGAAGTGTTTCATGCGGTGCGCGAGGTCTTTCCGGCAGATCGCCCCGTAACGGTAAGACTGTCGGCGACCGACTGGGTGGAGAACGGCTGGACAATCGACGACACGGTCGTCTTTTCAAAAATGCTCGAAGACGCAGGTGCTGCAGCGATCCATATCTCCAGCGGCGGGCTTTCCCCTCAACAAAAGATCGCGGTCGGCCCCGGCTATCAGGTGCCCTTTTCGCGCAAGGTGCGCAATGCGGTCTCCATCCCCGTCGTCGCTGTCGGTCTCATCACCGAATTTGATCAGGCCGAGGCCATCTTGCAGAGCGGCGATGCCGATATGATCGCGATTGCCCGCGGGATCCTCTACGATCCGCGCTGGCCCTGGCACGCGGCTGCCCATTTCGGCGAGACCATTACAGTGGCAGGCCAGTATCTCAGGTGCCAGCCGCGCGCATTCGCCCACCTCTTCACCAGGCGCTGAGCAAACTCAAAGCGGCCTGATGCGCGTCACATAGCTTTCGAAAAAATCCGAAAAGCGGGCGACGCGCATCGGCAGGCGATCATAGGATGGATAGTAAAGCGTCAGCCAGAGTTCTGGCGGCAGCCATTCATCCAGAATCTGCACCAGCCGCCCCGCCTCCAATGCCTCTTCAACGATAAAGAGCGGCAGCATGGCAACGCCTGCGCCGTTTTCGGCAAGGCCTGCGATGAGATCACCATTATTGGTGGCGATGAAATGACCGGCGCGGACCTTTCGCTTTCGCCCGGCACTGGCCAGCTCCCAGGTCTCGGAAACCGCATCGGCATCAAAGGCAAGACAGGGCATCCGGTCGAGTGCTTCAGGCGTTTCGGGCCGGCCATTGGCGGCGATAAAACCGGGGGAGGCCACCAGCACGCGCCGCACCGGGCAGATCTTGCGCCAGATCGAGGACTTGTCATCGGGCGGACCGGAAATGCGGATCGCCAGGTCAAAAGGTGCCGTCATGATGTCGACAAAGCTGTCGGTCAGCGAAACGGAAAGCGTGATCGCGGGATTTTCGGCCCGAAATCCCGACACGACATCGGGCAGGATCCGCTGACCGAAAGACAACGGCCCGTTCAGCCGGATAAGGCCAGCGGCAGCTCCCGCTTCCGCCCGCACCGCCTCGGCCGCCGCATCCATGGCTTCCACCAGCGGCCGCATGCGCGCCACATAGACGGCACCCGCCGAAGTGAGCGAGACCGAACGCGTGGTGCGCAGGAACAATTGCACCCCGAGCCGCCCTTCAAGCGCCGAGACAGCCCGCGTCACGCTTGGTGCCGTCATGGCGAGTTCACGCGCGGCTGCGGCAAAGGAGCCATGCGCGGCAACGGCGAGGAAAACGCGGATATCGTTCAGATCTTTCATAACGCCTATTATTACGTTTTTTGCAATAATATTGTCAATTTTATTGCCATTCTCTTTATGTCCCAACCGCACCATCTTGTCACCAACAGCGCGGCGGCACATGCCCCGCCACAGACAAGGACAGGAACATGCTTACTGAGATCAAGGGCCTGCATCACGTCACCTCCATGGCGAAGGACGCCCAGGAAAACAATGACTTCTTCACCCGTTCGCTCGGCCTGCGCCGCGTCAAGAAAACGGTGAATTTCGACGCACCGGATGTCTACCACCTTTATTACGGCGACGAAGTCGGCACACCCGGCTCTGTCATGACCTATTTCCCCTTCCCGCACATTGCCGCTGGCAAACCCGGCACGGGCGAGGTCGGCGAAACGCTGTTTGCCGTTCCGAAGGGCTCAATCCCCTTCTGGCGCGAACGCTTTGAAAAGGGCGGGATAACCATCCTCGGCGAGGAAGAGGTTTTTGGCGAAAAGCGACTTCGGATCGCCGGTCCAGACAGCGACGGCTTCGCCCTGGTCGAGGTTGACAATGACCACCGCGAGGGCTGGCTGAAAAGCGATATCGGCGCGGCCGAGGCCATTCGCGGTTTTCATGGTGCCACCATGCGGTTGAAGGATGACGGCGCGACAGCCGAACTGCTCGGCTTCATGGGTTATGAAAAGATCGACCACAAGGATGACTGGACCCGTTTTGCCATTCCCGGCGGCAACGGCGCCGATTTCATCGATCTTCAGGCATTGCCAGCAGGCGAGCGCGCCCGTCAGGGTGCCGGCTCGGTTCACCACATCGCCTTTGCGGTTGAGGATCGCGCCGCCCAGCTCGAAGTGCGCAAAGCGCTGATGGATACCGGCTATCAGGTCACTCCGGTGATCGACCGCAACTATTTCTGGGCGATCTATTTCCGCACGCCGGGTGGCGTTCTGTTCGAAATTGCCACCAACGAGCCCGGCTTCGACCATGACGAAGATACCGCTCATCTCGGCGAGGCACTGAAACTGCCCGGCCAGTATGAAGCCTATCGCGCCAAGATCGAGGAAATTCTGACCCCGATCGCCGACTGACGAAACGGCTGTGGAAGACGGGGGCATCCCCGCCTTCCGGCAGAAGGAGACGACAATGATCAACGAAACCTATCAGATCTATGAGAAGCCTGCGGCGACGCGTGACGCACCGCTCGTCTTCACCTTTCATGGAACGGGCGGCAACGAGATGCAGTTTTCCGGCCTGATCGGTCAGATCCTGCCCGAAGCGGCGATCGTCTCACCGCGCGGCGATGTATCGGAATTCGGTGCGGCCCGTTTCTTCCGCCGGACCGGCGAAGGCGTCTATGACATGGACGATCTGAACCAGCGCACGGAGAAGATGGCCCGTTTCATCGCCCTTCATCGCACCGCCAACAAGGGGCGGCCGATCTATGGCATCGGCTATTCCAACGGCGCCAATATTCTGGCTTCGGTATTGTTCAAACATCCGGGCCTGTTCGACCGCGCCGCATTGCTCCATCCGCTGATTCCGTTCGAACCGGAAAACAATTCCGGCCTGGCCGACACGCAAATTCTGGTGACGGCCGGGACGCATGATCCGATATGCCCGCTGCCGCTGACCGAACGCCTGACCGCGTTCCTCGATCGTCAGGGCGCAATCGTCACCAGCAGTATTCATGACGGTGGCCACGAAATCAGGCCTCAGGAAATCACGGCGGTTGCCGAATTTCTGAAGGCTTAAGCAAAAGCCTCTCAAATCACCCGTCCCCTGATCGGGGACGGGTTCAGGAGACAGATAATGGTACTCATTCATGACAGCATGCATCGAGGCCATACCCGCCAGGGCTGGCTCGACAGTTTTCATACCTTCTCCTTCGGCGGATTTTCCGATCCGACCCGTATGGGTTATGGCGCACTGCGCGTCATCAACGAAGACCGGATCATTCCCGGTTCCGGCTTTTCCGCCCATGGCCATGACAATATGGACATTCTGACGCTGCCGCTCACCGGCGCGTTACGCCATGCCGATACGCTCGGCAACAGCACAGTGATCAGACCGGGCGAAGCACAGCTAATGTCGGCCGGTTCCGGCATTCGCCACGAGGAGATGAATGCGTCTGTCGACGGAACAACCCATTTTCTTCAGATATGGATCATCCCGGAGGAATTTGACGGCAAGCCAACCTATCAGCAGATAACGCTGCCTGAGGCGGCTCGCGGCTGGACCCGCTTTGCTGACCGGAATGGCGGAGAGGGCATTTTGAAACTGATCTCCGACACAAAGATCGCCGTCGCTTCTCCGCTTGAGGGTGACCGTCTGGCGGTCACGCCAAAGCTCGGCCGCCAGCACTTCGTTCAGATTGTCGAAGGGCTGGCAACGCTGGAAGGCGAACGGCTCAATGCGGGAACCGGTCTTCAGATCGGCACGGAAGAGATCGGACCGATTGAATGGGTCACGGGCGGCAGGGCGCTGCTCTTCGACCTCAAGCAATAGCCTCCCAAGGCTGAAGGGCGGCGCCGCCTTTGACCGAAATGCCATCTCTCTCCTTGGGGATGGCAGACGGACAGGGCGCGCCGCCCGACCTCTTGCCGCTCCTCAGCAAACAGCCTCACTATCCGAGCTGCCTTCGATCCGTCCCCGGCGCAAACTGTCGCGCGCGCCGGAAAGACTGCGCAGGGCGGACACATGCGGCGCGATTTCGGACCATGCCATCGCCCCGCATTTTTCGCCCAGAATATCCAGAAACGTTTCGCCCAGAGGTCGCGACGGAAGCGTCCTTCTCGGCGGCTCGACACTGTCGATCAGACGGCTGAGCGAAAGATAGGCGCATTCCTGGCTGGCTGAGTTGTCTTCCCGCACCATCTGGTCGGTAATATCCGGCAGAAGATCGAGCAGCACACCGGCGAGATCGTGCCGGCTGGCCCGGTCAAGCTCCATCGCGCTTTCAGCCAGTGTCGCGAGAAAATTGGACTTTGCCTCATCCACCGCCACCGGATCGCTCTTGCCTTCGCGAACATGAACGTAAGCAAGCATGATATCCGACACCAGAATACGATTGCCGCTTGCACTCGATTTCGAAGCGGCCATCAGACGGGCAAGGCTTTCAAGTTCGTCATCGATCTCATCACTTGGCAGCTTGCGAACGGCATCAACGAAACAGCGCATTTCCGCATAAAAACGGGACTCAGAAACCTTCCGGTCTTCCGGCCAGCTGTCGCAAACCATGGTAAAGACA
The DNA here is from genome assembly GCF_006516955.1 of Martelella alba. Lineage (GTDB taxonomy): Bacteria > Pseudomonadota > Alphaproteobacteria > Rhizobiales > Rhizobiaceae > Martelella > Martelella alba. The sequence continues at coordinate 34,781 of NZ_VHLG01000020.1, read as the reverse complement.
TGGTTGCGAAGACCAGGATCCGAAATCTCGGTCACCTGCCGCAACAGTTTGGCCAGCGGCTCAATGCTGTGGGACGGCTGATATGCCTTCGCCTTCGGCAAAAAATCATTGACAACAGCCATGGCCCGGCGACGCTCATCCGGCTCGGATCTGACCAGCGCAGCGGTGATATCGAAAAGATCGCCGGCGACACTGCCCCGGTTCGCACGGCCCCGGCCCGCAGGCTCGCTGACCTGCTCGACCAGAAGAAACGGCCGGCCCCGCGGTACATAATATCTCCGCACCGGCTGCGTGCTGCTCCCCGCCCGGCCCGCGGGCCCGGAGCCTGGAGCCGCGGCATCCTGCTGCGCTGCGCCGTGCGCCTCATCGGCACGGGGCCGCGTCTTGCCGCGCAGCCTGTTATAGAGACCCGCCAGCCCTCCTCCCGCCGCAGTTTTTTCGAAGGTTTCGGCAAAAGCGGCTGCCGATCCGACGTCGACGGGGCGTCCGGATACAATGACGTCTGTCTGTGCGGGTTTCGCAGTTCGGCTGATGTGCGCCACATGCCCCACCTCCTCTCGTCTGACGGCCACGGCCAATCAGATCGTTGCAACACTATCGAATGATCTGGCTTTTTCCGGCACCATCTCGGCCAGAGGCCGGTGACGCCGGGTGACGGCTCGCTCTCGCAGTGTCGGGCTGAAAACCGCTCCCTCGCCTCTCAGCATGGTCAGAAGATTCCCGCACTCAGTCCTGACATCGCCGCTGCATTGTGATTTCAGCTTGCTCTGAAATGCTACGGTCAACGGACTGGCTGCGACGGAAAAACGCGATTCCCGCTGGAAACCTTCGCAACTGTCGATCAGCCTTGCGACGGCCGCATAGGCGCCGGCTTTTACAAGCACACTCTCGCTGACCCCGTCTTTCGACAGGTTCCGCTCCCGTGCCACCGGCAGACGATCAAGCAGCGCTCCGGCAACCTGTTTCTGTGTCCGCATGTCCAGTTTGCATGCGCTGGCAGCAAGGGCTGCGACGAAGCGCGCATCGGTCTCTTCTGCCCGCAAGGGCTCGCCCTCGCTTAAGTGCCGATACGCCGCCAGTATCTCAGCCAGCTCCGCCTTGTTGCCCTCGGCGCTGAGCGGCGAAGCCCCGAACATATGCGCCAGACCGACAAGCGCCGGACTGGCACTCCCGCGGGGCATCAGCACAAGAAAATCCTTCATAAAACGCATATCGCGAATGAATTGATCCGGTGAGATCGTGCGGCCATCAAACCAGTCATGGCAGAATTTCTCCAAGGTCTCATGGCGGCACTGTTCATCCATGATCCTCGAAACCTGTTGCAGGACCGTACGCAACGGCATTTCGCTGCCGGATGTCGCCGAAACAGCTCTGGCGGCAGGCACAAGGAACGTCGTGATCGCTTGCGCACGGGCGTGCTCGCCCGACGTGAAACGGGTTATCTTGAGCGCTGCTTCGAAGCGCATGGCGGCCTGTACCCGTTCCAGACAGGCCGAGGCCGCAGCGATCTCGGCGCCGGAATACAATTTGCGCCAGGCCGAACCGATAAGGCCAGAAACCCCGCCTTGCTGGCCAGCGGCCGCTGCGCGGCGGGACTTGGCGTGGCTTTGCGATGGTTCCGCGCGCGCGGCTCCCGATATGCGGGACGTACCGGCATGACTGCCAACGGGCTTCAGCATATATCAGTCTCCTCCTCAGATAAGGCGCTGGAGAGGGTGGAAACTGTCTGAACGCCCTTGCCATCGAAACGCAGCCACACCGCTCTGCAGAGCGCCTTACATGCAATTCAATCGCGAGACATTGTGATAAAAAAATAGAAAATACTGAACTTACGCTTCAGCCGGCCGGATCTTCCTGCCGGCTGAAGCGTAGCGCGTGGCTCAGGGTATCAGAAAGCTAAAGGGCTCATGGGCCTGAAACAGACCGGCAACATCGCCGCCGGGCGTCGCAGGATCCCCAAGGTCAAGCTTCAGGGCCGGGGCACCGGCTTCAAGATTGAAGTCGCCAAGCGCGATCCAGAACACCGACGGGTTGATCACGGAATCGAAGAAATAGCGCCGCGCCTCATGGTCAATCACCGTGCGCCACAGCGTCGAGGCGATGTTGGGCTTTTCAGGGTCTGCCATGCCAAGCGGTGTACTGACAGCACGCATCTGCGAAAAGACGGATGCAAGGGCTGCCCTCTGGTCGGCAAATTGCGGCGTCGATTTCAGATTATAGCTGGCACGCGCGAACCGGTCGGCTGCAGCGATGGTTCCGGGCAGGAAGTTCTTGCCGCCAACCAGATCCCAATAGCTGTTGATTGCCAGCTGCTGGTCATAGACCGGCGAATTGGTCATCACCTTGAAGTCGCGTCCGTGATGGATTGTCAGCCTGCCGCCGACAAATTCGAGGATCGCCGAATCGCCGGATGCATCGGACAGCGCCAGATGAACCGTTGCAGGCTTGCCATTCGGCGCATCGGCACTGACAACCGTCAGCGGGTCATCCGCCATTGCCGCCACGGCCTCTTCGACAGTCGCGAAGTTATCAAGCATATATTGCAGCCAGGCCCCCGCAGAAATCAGCGGTTTTCCGCGCGCGGCAGGATCGCCGAAGTCCGACTCGGCGAGATAAAGCATATTACCGGCCAGCCCCGCCTCGTTGAGGCCATCGGAGGTCGCCAGATTATAGATGCTGACAATTGCCGAACCATAGCGTGATGTCCATTCAGCCGAGCCATCGCCAAGCCCGCCATCGCGCTTCAGACCGCGCGGAAAGACCCAGAAATCCGTCTGCATATGGACATCGCTCCAGTCCATGTTGCGGCCAGTAATATAGGTAGCGTTCCCGGTCTCATAGAATATTCGCGTGCACATGCGCTCAGCCTCCTCAAACTATTTCGTTGCTTGAGGCTGACGCTATACAGTTTACCCGGATGACGGAAGCCCAAAGCGGGGCTCCCGTCGGGCGCGATTTGACGCGCCGGCGTCATGGATCCGAATGGGCGCGGCCTTGGCTAAGGCTTCAGCAGGATCTTGCCAGCGCGGCCGGGAACAAGTGCTGCCCTTGCGGCATCGGCGACCTCATCAAGCGAAAAAATCCCGCCGACCGGCAGCGGCAAAGCGCCGGAAACCGCCAGCCGCAGCAATTCACCAAACAGGGTAGTCTTCTTCTCCAGGGCCATGTCGTCGCTGACCTTCTTGCCCCAGAACCCTTTCACCGTCAGCTGCTTGAAGATGATCGTGCCGGAACTAAGCGCAAGCGGCGCGCCGGTGGCCGTGCCGAAAGTGACCAGAAGCCCGTCTTCACCGATGAGATCACAAAGCGCCATTGCCATCTTACCACCAACGGAATCAACGGCTGCCCGTGCCCCCTTTTCACCAACAAGTGCCTGCGCCTTTTCCAGCCAGTCAGCCTGATCGGTGGCAATGACATTTTCAACGCCGAGCTTTTCCAGCTCGGCAACAGCCTCCTGGCGGCGCACCAGATTGACGGTTTTGACGCCGCGCGCGCTGGCAAGGGCGGCAAACACCTTGCCGACAGCACCATTGGCCGCCGTTTGCACCACGCAATCGCCCGGCGCAACATCAACAAAATCAAGCAGCGTGATCGCACTGAAGGGCATAGCAACCAGCTGCGCGCCGATTTCATCAGACACGCCGTCCGGCAGCGGAATGAGCGAGGCAGCGCTGGCCGTGACATATTCCGCCCAGCTTCCGGCAAGACCAGCAGCGGCAACACGCTTGCCAGTCAGACCGGGGTCAACCCCTTCCCCGACGTCGGCGATAATGCCGACAGCTTCAGATCCGCCAATCGCCGGCAGGGCAGGCTTGACGCCATAGCTGCCCCGGACCGTCCACAGATCGTGATTATGGATCGGTGACAGCAGGACCTTCAGCACCACCTCACCGGGAGCCGCCTGAGGACGCGCGGCCGTTCCGCATTTCAGTACTTCGGCCGGATCGCCGAAAACATCATGGATTGCAGCCTTCATCTCTTCGTGCTCCTTTGGGTTGACGATGGGCAATGGATTTGCCCGTCGGCGTGATGCCAACAATAGCCATCCCTTATTTAAGGCGGCGCTTGCGGCGGATCAAACCGCGTCTTTCCCGTTTTTGACAGGAAAGATCAATGTCGATTTTTGTCGACAATTTGTGTTCAGAATTTTATGAAGAGTGAGACACGTTAGCGTGCAGGGGAAAACATGACGGCAGAAGAACATCCGGCCGAGAAGGTCAAGACGCGCGGCTCAGGCACGCAGAAGGTTTATGAGGCACTGCGCCACGAGATCCTGTCGATGAAGCTCGCTCCGAGTTCTCCACTGGACGAAGTTCGTCTTTCTGATCGTTTCGGCATGTCGCGCACCCCGGTGCGCGAAGCCCTGCTCAGGCTGGCCGGTGAAGGCCTGGTAACGACGCTTCCCAACCGCAATACCATCGTCTCGGCAATCAATTTCGCCGATCTGCCACCCTATTTTGATGCGCTGACGCTGATGTATCGCCTTTCCATGCGCGGCGCGGCCACCAGACGCGACAAGGCGGCCATGGAAAAGATGCGGGCTTGCCAGAATGATTTCATCGCTGCTGTCGAAGCACAGGATGCTTTCGCCATGATCGAGGCCAATCGCGAATTCCACGTCGCGACAGCCGAATGCGCCGGGAACCCTTATTACACAGCCTTTTTCGCCAGACTTCTCGATGAGGGGAGGCGCATTCTCAGGCTCTATTACCAGACCTTCGACGACCGTCTGCCGCGCCAATATGTTGACGAGCATGAGGCGATGATCGCCGTGATCGAGAACGGTGATATCGAAGAGGCTGACCGGCTGGCAATTGCCCATGCCGATCAGATCGTCCGTCAGATTCAGGAATATCTCGCCCGCGATACCGGTCAGGCCCGCGGGATGAAACTCGGCTGATGCCGCAACAACAATAGCACCTTGCGTGGCCCGCCGGACCGCGCCTCCGGGGAACCAGACCATGTCAGAAAAACAACAGCTTGATTGTGTCGTCATTGGCGGCGGGATCATCGGTGCGCTATGCGCATTGCAACTCATAAAGGACGGCCGCAGCGTCACCATACTGGATAAGGAAGGCTTTGCCGCCGGTGCCAGTCAGGGCAATGCCGGGATCCTCGCCTTTCCGGAAATCACACCGATCGCCGCGCCCGGCGTCACCTGGAAAGCGCCGGCCTGGCTGATGGACCCGCTCGGGCCGCTGTCAATCCGCTGGCCCTATGCACCCAAGCTGGTGCCGTGGTTCTGGCACTTCTGGAAAGCGAGTTTCCGCAAGAATTATGAGCGCGGCATCGGCACCCAGACCGATCTGATGAAGCTGGCCATGCTGGCCTATGAGGCCGTCAGCACCGAAGAGAGCCTGTCACCTTTCTTTGTTACGTCCGGCACGCTCGATCTTTACGACAGCGAAAAAAGCTTCAATGCCGCGGCCTCCGACTGGGCCCGCAAAAAGGCCGCCGGCTTTGCCTTTGAACGCGTGAGCCGGGCGGATATCGAAACCCTGCAGCCGGGTCTCGATCCACGCTTCAAACATGCGATCTGGTCGGAAGACGGCCAACAGATTTCCGATCCCGGTGATTTCACCCGCGCCGTCGGTGCACTTTGTCAGGCAAGGGGCGCCAGCTTCCGTCAGGCGGCTGCAAAATCGCTTGCCCCGCGCGAAAATGGCGTCGATATCCTGCTTGAGGACGGCACCACGATTGCGGCGGCCAATGCGGTTGTTGCTGCCGGTGCCTGGTCGAAACATCTGGCTGCAAGCCTTGGCGAGAGCGTGCCGCTCGATACCGAGCGCGGCTATAACACGACACTGCCGCTGCAGGATTTCACCTTGAAGCGGCAACTCTATTTCAATGATCACTCCTTTGTCGTCACGCCGCTTTCGTCCGGCATCCGAGTTGGCGGCGCAGTCGAATTCGGCGGCCTTGATCTTCCCGAAAATTTTGCCCGCTCCAAGGCGTTGCTGAAGCTCGCCACCCGCTTCCTGCCGGATCTGAAAACCGAAGGCGGGGTCGAATGGATGGGCTTCCGCCCCTCCATGCCGGACTATCTGCCGGTGATCGACCGCTCGAAAAAGGCGCCAGCAGTCATCTATGCTTTTGGCCACGGCCATCTGGGACTGACACAGGCCGCCGCAACCGGCCGGCTGGTTTCAGCCCTTGCCGCCGGTCGCGCGCCCGAAATCGACATCACCAATCTGCGTGTCGACCGGTTCCGCTTTCTTTGAGCTGATAACCGGAACGAATTGCCGACAATCGTATGAGAGAAGAAGGACGCCATCATGGGTTTTGCACTGCCCGCCATCACCATTGATCACAAGGCGCATCTTGCCCGCTTGCGCGCAAGCCTCGACAACAGCCCCTGCTCCGGCGTTCTCCTGGGCTCGACCTCGAGCCTTCGCTATTTCACCGGGCTGGAATGGCATCAGAGCGAGCGTCTTGTCGGCGCCCTCGTTACCGCCGACCGGCTGATCTACATCGTGCCCGGTTTCGAAAAATCGCGGGTCGAGACACTGCCGCGCATCGACGCTGATATCGCGATCTGGGAAGAAGAAGAAAGCCCGGCCGAATTGATTGCCCGCCTGTTCGGCAATGAAGGCAGGCTCGCGCTTGATCCCGATCTGCCGCTTTTTGTCTATTATCCGCTGGCCAAAGCCATGGGACCCGCGCGGCTTGCCGATGGCAGCGCGATGATTTCGGCGATCCGTGCATCGAAATCCGCCGACGAGATCGCCATCATCCAATATGCGATGAATGTCACGCTGGAAGTGCAGAAACGTGTTCACCAGCTGATCGAACCCGGCATCCGTGCCTCCGAGGTCGTCTCATTCATCGACAGAACCCATCGCGAACTCTGCGGCGCTGGCAATACCTTCGCCATCGCCTCGTTCGGCACGGCGAGTTCGCTGCCCCATGGCGCTGACGGCGATCAGACCTATGCCGAAGGCGACGTGATCCTGATCGACACCGGTACGCAGGTCATGGGGTACCAGTCAGACCTGACCCGCACCTATGTGAAATCGGAGCCGACAAAGGAATTTGCCCGGATCTGGGCCATTGAACGCGAAGCGGAGCAGGCCGTTTTCGATGCGGCAGCCCCCGGCGTGCTGCCTGAAACGCTGGACGAGGCTGCCCGCAAGGTGATGATTGCCCACGGCCTCGGCCCTGACTATCACCTGCCCGGCCTGCCGCATCGCGCTGGCCACGGTCTCGGCCTCGATATTCACGAAGCACCCTTTATCGTGCGCGGCAACACGGTTCCGCTTGCCCCCGGCAATGTCTTTTCCGACGAACCGATGATCGTTGTCCCCGGTCAATTCGGTGTCCGGCTGGAGGATTTCATCCGCATCACCGATACCGGAGCCGAATGGTTCACCACCCCGGCAAAGAGCCCGACCGAGCCCTTTTCATAAAGGGGCTTGTATTCTGTCGACAAGTTGCATACGTCTTTTGGGACGGATCTGACGCAAGATCCGGGCCCGAGGTTTTGGACAACACCCATGCGCAATACATTTTTCTGCATCGACGGCCACACGGCCGGCAATCCGGTCCGCCTTGTCGCTGGTGGTGCGCCGCTTCTTTCCGGCACCACCATGTCGGAACGCCGGCAGGACTTTCTGACCCGTTTCGACTGGATCCGCACCGGGCTCTGCTATGAGCCACGCGGCCATGACATGATGTCCGGCGGCTTCCTGTTTCCGCCAACCCTGCCCGATACCGATCTCGGCATATTGTTCATCGAAACCTCAGGCTGCCTGCCCATGTGCGGCCATGGCACGATCGGCCTTGTCACCTTCGGTCTCGAAAACGGTCTGATCACGCCGCGCACGCCTGGAAAACTGAAGATCGAAGTGCCGGCGGGCATCATCGATATCGATTACAAGGCCGACGGCAACAAGGTCACTTCGGTGAAGATCACCAATGTACCGGCCTATCTGGCTGCAAGCGGTATCGCAATCGATATTGACGGCATCGGCCCGCTCACCGTCGATGTCTCCTATGGTGGCAATTACTACGCCATCATTGAGCCACAGGGCAATTACACCGGCCTTGATGATCTCGGAGCGTCGAAAATTGTCGAGCTGTCCTCAAAGGTCCGCATCGCCATGCGAGAGAAGGTTACGCCCGTCCACCCACTCGACCCGACCATTGCCGGCGTCTCCCACGTTATGTGGACCGACAAGCCAAAACATGGCGGTGACGGCCGCAATGCCGTCTTCTACGGCGAACGTGCCATCGACCGCTCGCCCTGCGGTACGGGCACATCTGCCCGCATGGCGCATCTGACCGCCAAGGGCGTGCTGAAACCCGGTGATACATTCGTTCATGAGAGCTATATTGGCAGCAAATTCATCGGCAGGGTCGAAAAGGCAACCGAACTGAACGGAACGGCGGCCATCATCCCTTCCATTGAGGGGTCAGCCATTTCCACCGGCTTCAACACCATCTGGATCGATCGCGAAGACACATTCTGGCAGGGTTTTCAGGTCAAATAACCTTGCCAGCCGGCCGGACACCCCCACATTTGCCCGGCCGGCGCACTTTCGCTCCGCAGACATGACAACTGACGAGGATATTATGACGCTTACCGGAAAACTGCTGATCGGCGCTGAAACGAGAACCGGAAAAAACGGCACACTCACCGCGATCGAGGCCGCGACCGGCATGGCATTGCCAGAGACGTTTGGCGGCGCATCGCTGAAAGACCTAGATGATGCCGCAGCGCTTGCCGCTGCAGCCTTCCCGCTTTATTGCGAAACCGCAGAAGAAGACCGCGCCCGCTTTCTCGAAAAGGCTGGTGAAAACATTCTTGCCATTGGTGACGAACTGATCGTCCGCGCCATGGCCGAAAGCGGCCTGCCGCGCGGACGCCTCGAAGGCGAGCGCATGCGCACCGTCAATCAGTTGCGTCTCTTTGCCTCCGTTCTGCGGGAAGGCAAATATCTGGGCCTGCGTTTTGATGCCGCCGATCCTGCCCGCACGCCGCCAAAGCCGGATCTGCGGCTTCGCAAAATGGCGATCGGGCCGGTCGCCGTCTTCGGCGCCTCCAATTTTCCGCTCGCATTTTCAGTTGCCGGTGGAGACACTGCCTCGGCGCTGGCAGCCGGTTGCCCGGTCATCGTCAAGGCCCATCCGGCCCATCCCGGCACATCGGAGCTCATCGGCATGGCACTGCAGAAGGCGGTAGCCGATTGCGCCATGCCTGAGGGCACTTTCTCCATGCTGCATGATGCAGGCTACGAAATCGGCGCGGCACTAGTGGCAGATCCGCGCATCAAGGCGGTTGGCTTTACCGGCTCGCGGCGCGGCGGCATGGCGCTGATGAAGATCGCATCCGAACGCAAAGTGCCGATCGCGGTCTATGCGGAGATGAGCGCTATCAATCCGGTACTTTTGTTCCCGGCAGCCCTTGCCAGCCGTGGCGAGGCCATCGGCAAGGCCTTTGCCGGTTCGCTGACGCTGGGCGCGGGCCAGTTCTGCACCAATCCCGGCCTGATCCTTGCCGTCAGAAGCGAAGGCCTCGACGCCTTCAAGGCGGCAGCTGCAACCGCCCTTGTTGAGATCGCCGCCCAGACGATGCTGACGCCTGGCATCTGCAACGCCTATCGCGAGGGCGTCACCAAGCTTCAGGCCCATCCCGGCGTTACCCAGCTGGCCGAAGGCCTTTCCGGTTCGCCACAGCAGGGTAGAGCGGCCCTGTTTGAAACCGATGCAAAAACCTATCTGGCAGAGCCGCATCTGCAGGATGAGGTGTTCGGCGCCGCCGGGTTGATCGTCACCTGCGATGACATGGCCGAACTCGAAACCGTGCTTGAAGGCACCGAAGGTCAGCTCACTGCAGCGCTTCACATTGACGAAGCCGACTATCCGGCGGCCAAAATGCTGATGCCGAAGCTTGAAGCGATTGCCGGGCGCCTTCTGGTCAACGGCTTTGGCACCGGTGTTGAGGTCTCGCCGGCCATGGTTCACGGCGGCCCCTACCCCTCAACCTCTGACGTCCGCACCACCTCGGTTGGCACGCTTGCCATCGACCGTTTCCTGCGCCCCGTCTGCTACCAGGATATGCCGGCTGAACTGCTGCCCGCCGTGCTTGCCTGAAGCGTTGTGCAAAACTGACAGAGCCCGGCAAGCCGGGCTCTGACTGCGGGCAAACCCTGCCCCCTTTCAGCCTGAGCGCGGTCGCGCCGCGAAAGACCTTGTCTATTCAATGCGTTATGAATCTGGATCCCCGTGACAAGCACGGGAATGACGACGGAGGGAGGCGCTATTCCGCCTCAAACATGCAATCTGAATGGCTTTGTCAGCAAACAGAGCCCGGCTTGCCGGGCCCGCGTTCACGATCCAATGTCGGCGCAGGCCCTGCCCCAGACGGGATCGGGCAGAAGATGGACACCCGCTTTGGCCGTCTCGCCGTCACCGACAATATGGCCGATCCCTTCGGCCATCACCGCAAGCGTGATATCGAAAGAATTGAGGCTGTCGCCCTCACCCGCCGTCAGATTGGCCATGGCCCCATTGGCCAGCAGATGCACTGTCCGGCCGGAGGGCAAATGGTGGCTGGTGACATAGGGCACCGGCGCCTCACCTGTCAGGGCCAGCAGCGGCTCGAGCTCGATCTCATCGATCCGGTGGCCGGAATTGAGCAGGAAACACCCATCTCTCAGCGTCTCTATAACCTTGAACGGTAGAACATGGTGCCCGCCGGTACCGGTGACAATCACATCGGCGCGCGGCGCCAGTTCCTCGACTGACCCGGTCTGCCAACCATCATAGCGCGCCTGCAAGAGCCTGCCCGGATCGATCTCGGCGACCATGACCGTGCCGCCAAAGGCGCGTGCCGAGGCCGCCAGTCCCTGCCCCACAGACCCGTAACCGACCACCAGAACATTCTTTTCATGCAGACTTAAAAGCGTGCGGGCAAAAAAAGCGTTCCAGGTTGTCAGCCCGACCATATGGCGATTGTGAAGCCCCTCCTTCACAGGCACGTCATCCCAGTTGAAGATCGGCCAAGGCGGCAGCTTGCCCTTCAGCCGGTTGATACCGGAGCCCGTCGCCTCTAGGCCGCACTTCACGTCAGGAAGGGCGACACCGGTTTCCATCAGATAATGCGTGTAATCCGCCCCCATCTCCGACAGATGGGTCGGGCCGAATTCGATGCCGCCAGCAATCGCATCCGCCCAGGCCTCCGCCGGCATGTCCTTCCAGGCCGCAACCCGCGCACCTGACGCCCGCATATGAGCAACCACGTCATCACGAACCGTGGATGGGTTGCAGGTGGTGATGTAGAGGCTGGCACCCCGCCTGCAAAGTCCGTCGACCAGCGGCAGCATCTTCATGTCGAGATGCATGCTCATGGAAAGCCGGACGGCGGAAAGATCGGGAAGATTGGCAACGGCACGGGCGACGCGCGGCATGTGCCGGGCGGCCCAGTCAAGGGTAATGTCAGTCATGGGGCACTCCTGTATTACCCCTTTCTGGCACAGCAAACACCGATTTGAAACGGCAAAGACACTCTCTCTCTGGAGGCCAGAAATCTCTTCCTCAGCTTAATTTTACATCACCAGCATGCCTGTCAGTTCGAAATGCGTAAATTTAGTCCCCGAATATCCGCCAATCAATCAAACGGAGCAGCACACATTGACAATACCGCTTTGGATTGAGTGATCGATTGGAAAACCTCGAATTGCGGTTCCCTTGATTTTTAGATTTCAATGCGACCTGCTTGATTTGCACAAGGAGCATGAAGTAAGGACGGCAATGCCGTAGCTATCAAGAACTCAACTGAATTTGAGGTTCCAATTGAAGTTTCGTCAACCGTAGCGCACTATTAATGCCATAGCAGGCTAGCAAACACTGCCGAACTTCTGTGCCAATGAATGCCGGACACCCGCTCCAGCTCATGAGAACTCAACGAAATTTAATCTCATGTAACGACCGATATGAAGAGGGAATCTAAATGCTTTTAATATTGTTTCGCATTTTCGCTGCATCAATGTTCTTTTTTGGTGCAATATTTTTGTTTATTACCGGTAATTACTTTTTCTACATTTATTTTATATTGTTTGGTTTTTTTGGATTTTCATTTACATTCGCTAAATTTAATAACAAATTAAAATAACTTCAAATTAATATTTCATTCCGTAATGAGTATTGAATATTTTCCGCTCGTTGCTTGTTTCCGACGTTTAGAGTATCCGTTTTGATCAAGCAGCATTTTGCGCCCATTTTCGCTCATCGCGGATGAGTACATTTGCGCGTTCGATAAGCTTTCGCATGATCGCTGTCAGAGCGACTTTGCCGGGTTTTCCTGCGCCTTTCAGCGCCTCGTATTTCGCCTTCATCTGTTTGTTGAAGCGCATGGCGACGAGGGCGAGCATGTAGAGGGCGTCGCGCAGGAATTTTCGTCCACCTGACCTGTGCTCTGCCCCCTGAAAACTAGATCGTTTGATGTTGGAGTTTTCCGCGGTATTTTTCTGGCTGGGAGAAGGAGTGGAAGAGATGAAGGCATCGAAGTTTTCGGACGCCCAGAAGGCGTTTATTCTGAAGCAGGGGATGACGGTGTGCCTGTGGCGGAGATTTGCCGCAAGGCTGGGATCAGCCAGGCGACCTACTTCAACTGGAAGAAAAAATATGCAGGTCTTCTGCCTGACGAGATGCGCCGGCTGAAGGCTTTGGAAGATGAAAATGCGAAACTGAAACGGATCGTAGCGGATCTGACGCTGGACCGCGAGATGCTTCAGGATGTCATCCGCCGAAAGCTCTGAGGCCTGCCCGAACGCGCAAGCTTGTGGATGGGATGCTGGTAGAATGGGGGGGGTCGATCAGGCGAGCCTGCAAGGTTCTGACGTTCGACACCTCGACCTACCATTACAAGTCCCGCCGCATCGGTCAGGCCGCTCTTGAAAGACGGATCAAGGAGATATGCGAGACACGCGTCCGGTTTGGCTATCGGCGTGTTCACGTGCTCCTTCGACGAGAAGGCTGGACAGTCAATATCAAGAAGACCCGCAGGATTTACAAGGCGTTAGGGCTTCAGCTCAGGAACAAGCACCCGAAACGCCGGGTGAAGGCAAAGCTGCGCGAGGATCGCCAGGAGGCCGTAGGGCCGAACGATATCTGGGCGATGGACTTCGTTCATGATCAGCTCGCGGCAGGCAAGAAGCTGCGAATCCTGACCATTGTGGATATCCATTCCCGCTTCAGCCCGGCCACCGACCCGCGCTTTACCTATCGCGGTGAGGATGTGGTGCAAACGCTGGAACGGATTTGCAGGAAAGGCGGCTACCCGAAGACGATACGGGTCGACAACGTCCTATGTCGAGAAAATCTGGCTGCTTAGGTCAGCAGGTCATAGGGCATCCGGTGTCCCGGGTGCCTTGTCAAGATTGCCCAGACGGGCTCTGCCGTCAAGAAATGATCTCTTCCATAGCAAACACAGGGTACGCGCGATGGCGGCCCTCACCGTCCTTAATACGAGATCCCAATTCCCAAGCAGAAGGCCCGAACATTGTCTACGAGGTCAGATGCCTGCCTCCACGGCTCGTGTCAGAGAGAGGTCCTTCCGCCTGGGCTCACCCCCTCGAAGAAGGTGCGATAGGGTTCGTCGTGTTTAACTACGGCGTGTACGGTGCGCGCCATCTTTGCCGCGATCGCGGTGTAAGCCTTGCGACGCAGATGAGCGTTGTGTCGGTCTTTCGAGATGTAGCGTTCGAACTTGTCACGAAAGCTGTTGGTCCGCTTGAGAACGGCAGTCTGGCCGGCCATCCAGAGCGTACGACGCAAGCGGGCGTTGCCGTACTTCGATATCCGGCTTTGACCGCGGAACATGCCAGACTGCACAGTGGCGAGGTCCATGCCGCAGAACTTCAGGAATTGCCGGTGATGTCGGAACCGGCGCAGGTCACCTGCCTCGGCCAGAATGGTCATGGCGTTGATCGGACCGATACCGGGAATGGTTGTCAGCAACTGATAGTCCGGCAACTCGGAGAGCAGCTCGACTGCCCTGGACTCGATCTCGTTGCGTTGGCGAACAAGGCTTCTGCCTTCGGCAAGGACAAGGCGGAACATGCGAACAGCGTCGGAATCCGGATGCACAGGCAGTCCCACGGAGCCGACAGGGGTGGCGTAAATGTCTGAAAGCAAGCGCTCTTTGGAGACCTTCTTGCCAACCACCTGCCAGGCATCTGCGATGAGGGCGTCCCGGTTCATGGTCGTAATCATCGTCGGTGTCGGATACTTCTCGAGAAACGCCAGGAACCAGTCGGTCCGAGAGCTTCGATGAAACCGCTCAGCCTCGGGGAAGTAGAGTGGCAGGTAATGCGTCAGGATGCGGTGCCAAAGCTCGGTCTTGGAGCGTGAGACGATCTCGTGGGTCTTCGAGAGCTCCTGAATGTCTGCTGTTCCGACGACCAGGGGATCATGGAAAAACTGCACTGCTCCGATCTCGAGCATGTGCAGGATAACCTGAGCATCCTTCGGGTCATTCTTGTCCCAGCTATTGTGCAGGGCCTCCCGCGTCCGGGCGAGGCCGACAGAAGAGACGAGCTTCAGCTCAAACCCGTACTGGCCGAGATGGTGCGCCAGCGGCCGGTGATAGTTACCGGTCGCCTCGAACCCGATCCGCACCGGCAGATCGTAGCTGGCTAGGGCCGCAGACAGTCTTCTGAAGTCCTCAAGCGTATTGGTGACCGTCATACGACGATGGCGTTGCTTGCCTGGAATTCCAATCAAGACTTCGTGGCGATGCTTGGAGATATCGATAGCAACCAGCAAGGTCGCGGGATTAGTGTGATGGATGGTCATAGCCGTGCTACGCACCCTCAGCGGTGTGGTTAAGCAAAACCACTGTTGAGACCTGGGACCGGTTATGGCCACCCACTACGCTATTTTGGGCTCCGCGGGTGGCCACAACCTATCGACAGCACTGTTTCCCGACGTGCTATGGCAGCGAATTTATCTCCCGTGACCTCGATCTCTGGGCCTATGTGAACAAGGTTACGCTGGACTTCTCGCGGCCTGGCAAACCGACTGACAACGGCTTCATCGAAGCCTTTAACAGCAAGTTGCGTTCGGAATGCCTGAATGCGAACTGGTTCATGACCCTTACGGATGCGCGCGAAAAGTTGGAAGATTGGCGTAGACACTACAATGAGGATCGTCCTCATTCGGCGATCGGATACAACGTCCCGATCGCGTTGCATAATCCCGGTGGCGCGACCAGCCCGCCATCGTGATCAGAGCCGGAAAAATCTAACAGCCGGCGGTCCAATAAATGGGCGCACTGCAAAACCGCCCAGGCTCTAATCGCAGCCGGATGAAAATTCAGTGGCAGGTCATTTCACCATACGGCGCTCTGGTTCTATCTGTGGCGCGACAATGGGCTGTGACGCCTGCTCAATCATGCGCTGTTGCTGATCGGACGCGAAGCGAAAGGCCGAGAGGCGTCGCCAAGCGCTGGCGTAATCGACGCCAGAGCGTAAAAACCACCGAAAGCGGTGGGCCTTGCGGATATGATGCGGGCAAGAAGGTCAAGGGGCGCAAGTGCCACATTCTCACAGATACGGATGGCAATCTCGTTCACGCCGTGATCCACACGGCCAATATCCAGTATCGTGACGGCGCATCGCTGGTGCTGCGAGAAATCATCAGGCGCTTTCCATGGCTGCGGCACATTTTTGCCGAAGGCGGCTATGCGAGCGACAAGCTCAGGCTGGCGCTGCGCCAGATTGGCAAGTGGACGGACAAAATCATGAAACGCTCCGACACGGCGCAAGGTTTCGAGGTGCTGCCCCGGCGCTGGGTCGTCGAGAGAACCCTGACATGGCTCAATCGCAACCGCCGCCCTGCCAAGGATTTCGAACAAACCATCGCATCGGCAGCCGCAGGGCTCATCATCGCCTCCATACAGCTCTTCACAAGACGCATCGCAAGACTATGAAATTAAACCGAATAAATTCGAATCTGCCTCTGATATTAAATTACAATTATCTAAAATAATCTGATTCTGTAAGTATATATTAACATTTCATTTGAACTATAATTAGTTTTTATGGTTAATGCAATTCCCGCGATCGCACCCGCACACACGACTCAAAATCCCAAGAATATTAAATCGCAACACAATCTGAATGGGGGATTATGTTATGATGTACGTTATTTCCGGGCGCGATGCGCAATACTATCCTGAGTTAATAGAACAAGCATTCGAACTTAGACGCAGGATATTTATAGAAGAACTCAAATGGGACATGCCGCGGGCTGATGCGAAATTTGAGATTGATCAATTCGACACAGACGATGCTATTCATCATCTTTCGGTTCGTGATGGTCGGGTCGTTGGCTATCAACGAATGCTTCCTTCAGACAAGCCGCACCTTTTGACTGATCTATTCCCGCAGCTGTGCAAGATTGACTCTCCAAAGGGACCCGACATCTACGAACTGACGCGCTATTGCGTTGATCGTCCATATCGGCAAAGCCGCAGGGAAGTCGGCTCGGTCGGAAGCGAATTGATGGTTGGCTTCATAGAATGGGGGCTAGCGTCTGGCATACGCAAAGTGATCATCGAGTTTGAGACGATCTGGGTTCTTCGTGCGATTCAACTCGGCTTCTTCGTCCAGCCTCTGGGGTTGGAAACACAAATTGGAAATCAAAAAATCGTCGCAAGCCTGGCAAATTTTGATGAGGCCACCTTGCAAACCGTTCGCCGCTATCGTGGTACTGACGAGCCGGTCGTGCAATTTCTCGGCTCTCTGGCTAAGATCGGAGGTCATTATGAAGCCGCGCTCTGAACTAAAGGAACGTACAGGCGACCAACTGGCGGTCCGTCAAATTGACAAAGGATATTTGACAGATCTCCTGGACTTTGCCCTGCAGGTTTCGATGAAACTAGGTCACGCGGAGACCGCAATGTATATCTACCGCGCCTACGACACCCTTCAAGCTGGCACCCGTCATTCAGCAAGCGTGGGAGACGACCTATGCCACTAAAAATCGAAAGAGCGGATGGTTTCCTGATTGTTCGCTTTCAGTGGACGATTGTGGAACCAGGATTTCGAGCATCTACCTTTGAAAGACTTGCCAAACTCCTGGAGGCGGCAAATCGAAACCCGGAAATCGCCTGCGTCTTGTTTACCAGCAGCAGTCGATCATTTTGCGAAGGCAGTGACGTAACATCTTTCATGAACAAAGAGGATCTAGGTAATCTGAACCGATCATCAAAACGTTTTTTTAGCGCGCTGATCAGTTCACACATTCCTTTGATTGCGGCAGTTGATGGTCCTGCCGTTGGGATCGGCATGACCATGCTTCTTCACTTCGATGTTGTTCTTGCATCACCCGAAAGCACGTTTCGATCGCCTTTTGTTCAATGGGGGCTGGCGCCAGAATCAGCATCGAGCCAACTTCTGCCCGAACTGACTGGACTCAGGAATGCTTTCAGTATTTTCGTTCTAGGGAAGTCGCTGTCGGTCGGAGACGCCAGATCAACCGGAATTGTCACAGAGATCGTGGATCAGGTAAACCTTGAACGAGAAGCCTGTCTTATTGCGTCTCGCATGGCAAAGCTCCCGCGTCAATCATTGAGACAAACGCGGTGGCTGCTTCACCAGAGGAACAGAGAAGATGACAGAATTGCGCTAGAGAATGAAATCTTCATGGAACTTCTTCGTGATGATGCCACGCGCAAGAGATTGTCACTGCTGGCCCGATTGATGAAACGAGGCAAGGCGAACCGCCAGGCAAACCCTCAACGCCCCGAACGGACGGAAGAACGCAACGTCTTGCGGTTGTGTTCTTCCGCCTAAAAAAATGCATCGTTCGTTGCGGCGGTGGGCAGCGTTTCGCCACCGCAACGGTCTCGACCATTTTGTGGGCCTAACGGGACACCTGCACTATGGCGTAAACTCATAAATTGATGGGTTCACGACGAGTATTCGTTTTGATTCAATGGTTTCCCGAAAGGAGCCCTTGATGAGACGACGTTTTGATCTGACGGATTTCGAGTGGGCGGTTATCGAGCCGCTTCTTCCCAACAACAGCCGCGGCGTGCCGAGGGTCAACGATCGTCGGATCATCAAGGCATCCTGTGGCGCTTTCGCACCGGCAGTCCTTGGGCCGATGTGCCGGAGCGTTATGGGCCATACACCACCTGCTATAACCGGTTTGTCCGCTGGCGGAAGGCGGGCGTCTGGGACCGGCTTCTTGCTTCCATTTCCGCTGCCTTTGACGGCGATATCCAGATGATCGACTCCTCTTGTGTCCACGTCCACCAGCATGGTGCCACCGGTAAAAAGGGGGCTCCAATCGAAGCATGGGACGTTCCAGAGGTGGCCTGACGACAAAAATCCATGCCGTTGTCGATGCCGACGGGCTACCAATAGACCTGTGTCTGTCAGAAGGTCAGCACGCCGATTGCAGCTACGCCGAGGGGCTGCTGACCTAACTCCACGCGGGCATAACACTTCTTGCCGATCGCGGCTACGATACCGATGCAATCCGGGATGCAGCAGCGAGACATAAGGCCTTCGCAAACATTCCGACCAAACGGAACCGGAGAAAGACCTTTGCTTTCAGCCGGTTTCTCTACCGTTACCGAAATCTGGTGGAACGCTTTTTCAATCGCCTCAAAGAAGCGCGATGCATCGCTACGCGCCACGACAAGCGTGCTGACAACTACCTTGCAGCCATAAAGCTCTTCTCAGCACGCATCTGGCTTAAGCATTATGAGGCTACCGCCTACAGTATCAGGATGCGTTGTAGGTTGTAATAGCCGTCGGTTGGCCGACACCATGGTGTCGGTTTTTGCTGGCAATTGCATAAATTCAAGCCTGGTTATCCCCACCCACTGGTTATCCCCACCCATAGGTGGCTCAACGCGCTATAGACGCGGCTGAGCAGGGTTATGCTGGCCCGGCCGATCCGTCCCAGGCAGGACCGATCAGACCAAGCTGGCGCTCAAACGTCTTCAGCCGTTCGGCCGGGACCCGGTCACGAGCCATCTCAATCGTTGCCTCGATCGTCCGGCGCAGCGACGTGATATCGTTGCGCAGAACCCGGCGCCGCGCTGTCTCATCGTCGTGATGATCGGCCTGCGCCTTCAGTTCATCATAGCGGGCTTCTAGAAGGGCAAGGTTGATGCCATAGGCATAAATGATCCTGCCGTTTCTATCGCGCTGTCCAGCACGCCGGCAATTGGCGCTGTTCTGATAGGCGATCAGGCCTTCGTCGGCGAGAAAGCGCAGCGCATCGCGGGTGGCGTTGACACTGATGCTGAGTTGGCGCGCCAGCGTTTCATTGGACGGCCAGACAATCGGCGCTCTGCCCACCTGCCAGTCCTGCTCATAGGTCGCATCAAAAAGAATGTTGAGCAGGAAGGTTTGCGTCGTACCGAGCCCGAGCGCCGGACGGATCCGGTTGAGCAGGTGCCGGATTTCAGCGCGGCTATGCCGTCCGAACGCGGCCGCCTTAGCCATTTGTGCATACTGCAACCGCGCGATTGTCTGCTTTCGCCACCCGGTGGGATTCCGCCCCTGGCTGCTATTCATTATTAACTCCCCCTCAGTTCAAGAGGAGGGCGGACAGAATCCAAATATATCACGCTCCGGCAAGAATATCTCTTGCAGGCCGGTGGTGATCAGACTAATTTGGAAACCAAGCTTTGGTGGTTCCAAATCAGAATTTGGTTTCGTCCAAAAAAGCCCGTTCAGTTGGTAGCTGACGGGCTTTTTTCGTGCCCTCTGTTTATATCATCAAGTTTTGTCCCATATCGGAATCGGCGGGCCTTCAGACGGACAGGGCGTCATCGAAGCCCTGCCACCCTCATTCGTCGGACAACTCTACCCTGAAACCCGTGCCGGTATTGATGCGAAACACAGATGACCGGTACTCATCAGCCGTTCCCGGCGCGATGGTGATCTGCATCTCGAGATCCAGCGGCGTTGCCGCCTGCCTGTTCCTGTAGACAGGGACCTTGCGGCGGTCTTCGCCGTAGCCTTTCCATCGATATGAAACGCTTTCGTAGCAGAAGGCCTCAACCTGGCGCCTGCCATTGTCATCACGGGTGACCTCGTGGTGAAGCTTCAGTCCGTCCGGGCAGTACCAGCCGTCTTCGTCCTCACTGCGCAAGCGCCTATGGGGCGCAGTATAGTCGGTATATTCGGAACCATCAGACATGGCACAGAACCCGAATGGCGGCTTTGGGGGAATGTGGGTGATCCGATCCAGCATATAAACGTACGCCTTATCGCAGCCCTCCGGGAAACCACCCGCCAGGCACAGGATCACGGCGCAGTCGAGGTCGTAGTCCCCTTCAGCAAAGGCCGGCGTTTGGACAGCAAAAGCAGCCGCAAATGATGCGGCCATGAGCGATAGCCATCGTCCAATCGTCTTGTCGGATCCCTTCACATCGCACCTCTTTGGAAAATTTCGAATGTAGCGGGAGCTCGCTGCATTGGAACGCCGCAAGAATCAATTGCGGACTCTTCTAGCAATACATCTTGAAATTTAATTAATATTTTGTAATTATTATCATATACTCAATATTGATCATTTTATGACTTAGTGCTCAAAGCATAAAAATGACCGGTGTATTGATATATTTCTTAGAACATGAAAAACACGGCTCGATCCGAAGCAAATGCTTCGGACGTGTCGCTCATGCTTTATGGAGGTGGCGTGTCCACAACCCGTGTTGTCGTCCAACCAGCCAATACCTTTGCCATCAGGCATCTCATCAGACGGAAAAGCGGAAG
Source organism: Martelella alba (assembly GCF_006516955.1). Taxonomy (GTDB): domain Bacteria; phylum Pseudomonadota; class Alphaproteobacteria; order Rhizobiales; family Rhizobiaceae; genus Martelella; species Martelella alba. The sequence continues at coordinate 14,037 of NZ_VHLG01000020.1, read as the reverse complement.
ACTGGAAGTCGAAACTGTCCTCTTGAACGCGAAACTCGCTTGGCGGGCCCATGTTCGGTTGCCGGACGACCCGACAATCTATCGTGTCGTCGTCTACCACACTGCAGAAATTCGCTACTTCAGGACCTTCGCCGCGCTGTTTCGCTATTATCGGGAAATGATGCCGGGCGAGACCATCCTGCCCGTCCCCTTGCCCCCCGTAGAGGAAATCAATACCGACTGACCCTTGCTGGTCTGGTGCTGGCCGTTTCAGCTGGCGTCCCAGCTATCGCTGCCGACTTTGCATTTAACTACGGTCCTGGCGGGGTTCGCACATCTCACGCCTGCGCACAAGGGCAGGGGGCGTTTTCTTTCAGCTACGGTCCTGGCGGCGTGCCACTGTGCTCAAAGCTTCAGGCAAAGGTGGAAACGCAAGCGCCGGAACAATCCGTCACGATCAAAACGTCTATCCCGACGGCAGACGTTCAGACCGCAATTGAAGAAACGGCGTTGCGCTATGCCGGAAACACCGGTTTGCGCAAGACGGGCCTGTCAGTGACCGACTGGATGGCTTTGTTTTCTGCCAATATTGCTATTGAAAGCAATTACCGGCAATCGAGCATCAGTCACGTGGGTGCCATTGGCCTCGGCCAACTGATGCCGGAAACGGCGGCCCATCTTGGTGTTGATCCCCATGATCCCAAACAGAACCTCGACGGCTCGGCCCGTTATCTGCTGATGCAGCTTGATCGCTTCGGCTCCAAGGAGCTGGCGCTGGCGGCCTATAATGCCGGACCCGATGCGGTCACCCAGCATGGCGGAATTCCGCCCTATACGGAAACACAAGGCCACGTCCGCAAGGTCATGGCCATCTATCACCGTCTCAAAACTTCTGAAACCACAGACAGGAAATAAGCATGACCGCTGTCACCGCTTTCGACACAGTGCCGTTTTCGCACGCCTCCAAACACAATCTTAAATTTAGTATACATAATATGAATCTACTTATTAGGGCAATCTGCATCCTGGGTGCTGCTCTTCTGGCGCTGCTCATCTTCAGCGAACCCGCCTTCGCCCAGTCGGTCAATACAAATGCGATCCAGAACTTTCTTCAGTCGCTCGTAGATGCCCTGACCGGAACGCTCGGCAAGACCGCCGCCACGCTGGCGCTTGTGGGCGTATTCATCAGCTGGTTTTTCGGCGTGATCGATTTCCGCCAGGCCATGTGGATCGTCGTCGCCATCGTCTTTGTCGGCGCCGCTCCGACCGTCGTCAACAGCCTCTGGGGCAGTAGTTCCTGATCTGAACCACGACAAAGGGGGCACCATGACGCTTCAAACCGAAACAATTTACACCGGCCTGCTGCGGCCGACAAAGGTGTTCGGCTTGCCGACCGGTGCCTTCGCCGTGCTGATGGTCACAAGCCTGCTGGCCTTCATGTGGAGCGAGAGCTTTCTGAGCCTCGCCTTCGCAATCCCAGGCTACGCCGTTCTCTACGGCCTGACCCAGTGGGATCCGCACTTTTTTACCGTCATTTCCGTCACGACGCGGAACTTTGGCGTCTGCCGCAATCGCAGGATCTGGGGGGGATATTCCTATGAGCCGTAAAAGCCGAAAGGAATTTTCGCAGGGTTTCAAGAGGCTGTTCAATTCCACCAATGGCAAACGGATCTATCCGCGTGCCATGAAACATGAATTGCAGTTCGAGGATGATCTGCCCTTCGTCACCCTTCAGGATGATGATCGAACCGTTCTGACACGCGGCGGTGAGCTGATGCAGTGCATTCGGGTGGACGGCCTGAATGCACTCACGGCAACGGATGAGAACATTGATGGTCTGAAGAACCGGATTGCCGAGATCATCGCGCATGCGGGTACCGGACACAGCTTCTATGTCCACAAGATCAGCAAACCCTTCAAACCGGAACTCGCTGAAGTCACCCAAACTGGCTTCGCGCAGGATATCGATCGCACATGGCGCCGGCATCTCCAAAACCGTCACCTGCGCGATATTACGTTGACGATCACCATATTGAACCGCCCCAAAAAGCTGCAACAGACACTGCAGGGCTTCGAGCGCATCCGTGCGGCGCTGTCCGGCAATGGCGAAACAGGCTGGTCGCATTATACTGATGACAGGGGCGACCGCATCCAGACACTCAATGACCTCATGCGGATTGTGCTGTCGGCAACGGCCGGGATGAATGGCCGGGTTCTGACCGGTGAAAGCGGCGAGCTGGTCGGCTTTCTCGAAGCCATCGGCACGGGTACAGAAACCGTAGCCTGGCCGAGCCCGGAAATCGCCGTCCTGTCGCGCAGTGTCGCCAATTATCGTCCGACCTTCCGGGGCACGAAGGTCATTATCTCAGGCGGATCGGTCCCGAACCGGCTCGGGCGGATCTTTGCGGTCAAGACCTATCCGCGACAGGCGAATGCCGGAATGTTCGATGAGCTGAATCTACCCGCCGATCTGGTCGTCACCCATTCATTCGTACCGGCCTCCGAGGACATTGTTACCGAACGATTCCAGCGCACCATGCGTCAGCGCAGCGGGCTTGGCGATGCCGCACGCACCGAAAGCGAGACCCTTGGTGTCGGCCTTGACCGGCTGGCAAGCGGGATTGAGACGTTCGGAACCCATCACATGACGGTCGCGGTCTATGCCGACAATGAGACAGACCTCGAAAACGCCTCGGCGGAACTTTCCCAGATCAGCCAGGAAGGCGGTACGAAAATCGTGACCGAGGCCTTTTCCGGGCAGAGCCACTATTTTGCCCAATGGCCTGGCAACGCCACCTATCGTGCAAGAACCGGGCTGATCAGCAATCGCGCCTTTGCCTGCATGGCCTCGCTGCACCGGACCCCGGCCGGCCTTGCCGGGGCGAGCCTGCCATGGCAAACGCCCGTCAGCATCTTTCCAACGCCAGGCCGGAGCGGCTTTCAGTTCTCGTTTCATCCGGAAGGAAAGCCCGATGCCGAACCGCCAGCCGGACACGGGCTTGTCTTCGGGCCGACCGGTGGCGGCAAGTCGCTGCTGGTCGCCTTTCTCGCCGCCCAGCTTGCCCGCGTCAATGCGCGGGTCTTTGCCTTTGACTACCGGCGCGGGCTGGAAGTCCAGATCGAGGCGCTGGGCGGAACCTATTCCACGATAACGGCAGACAGGCCGACCGGCCTCAACCCGCTCTTTGCCGAGACCGATGCCATCGGCCAGATGTGGCTTGGTGACTGGCTGTCAGCGCTTCTGAACCGGCCGGACCACCCGTTTTCGCCGGTCCAGATCCAGGCCATCCATGATGCTGTTGCCGAAAATGCCAGCCTGCCTGAACACCTGCGCACCTTTGAACATCTGGTTGGCTCCTTCCGCCATGTCGATGATGACGGCGATCTGGAAAGCCGTGTGCGCGAATGGACAACGGGCGGCCGTTTCGGCTGGGTTTTCGGTGATAACAAGACAGACAGTTTCGCGCTTGATGAGCCCGTCATGGGCTTCGATCTGACAGCACTTCTTGATTCCGGGCAGGACAAGGAACGCACAGCCATTCTCGGCTATCTGTTCCAGCGCCTGGAGCGCAAGTTGCAGGATCGCCGGCCAACAGTGATTATAATTGACGAGGTGTGGAAGGCACTGGCGACCGACTATTTCGCCGAAAAGCTTCAGAACTGGCTAGTGACCGCGCGCAAGCTCAATGCCGTGGTGCTGATGGTCACACAGTTTCCCTCCCAGCTGGAACAGAGCCGGGCAGGGCTTTCCATGCTTCAGGCGATCTCGAACCAGATTCTCATTCCGAATGCCAATGCCAGGCCGGAACACTATGCGGCGCTCGATCTGAACCAACAGGAACTCTCGAACCTGCTGAACGGAAACGGCAATGCCCGCCTCGCCCTTGTCCGCAATCAGGCAGCTTCGGTGATGCTGAATGTCGATCTCTCGGCCCTCGGCGAAGACCTCAAAATCCTCGGCGGCGGCCCGGCCGGCCGCGCGGCTCTTTCCCGCCGTCTCAAGTCAAACACCAGCCAGGAGGATGTTGCATGATCCGGCTGATCTCTCTTCTGATCCTTGTTCTTTCCGTCTCTGCCTGTGCCACGACCAATCCGGCAAGCTCCGACTGCTTCCGGCACGGCAAGGCAAGCTGCACTTTCACGCTACTGCCGGAACTGTGGGGGCAGTGATGCGCCATAAACGAAAAATCGCGGCTGTCGCCATGCTGCTGATGACCGGGACCGGTAATGCTCTGGCCGCCGGTATACCCGTGTTCGACAGAGCCCTTGTAAACCAGGAAAGCGATATCCTCGACGCCTTGAACGCGGACCTGACGACACAGGACCAGAAGCGCTCCCGCGCCGGTCAGTTGCTCGATCTCGACGCCGATATCATCAAGGAACTGGACCGGCTGATCGATGCCGGAAGCGTACCGGCAGAGAGTACCGAAAAGACGATAGACACGCTGGAAAAAGGCGCCGGCGAGGACAAGGCGGCCGTCAGCCAGCTCTATAATCCGGACGACACCAACCCAGCCGCCGCACAGACCTTCGGCGATGCTGCCCCGACAGTCGAAGATGTGATCATTGCCGGTGCCAAGGCGACCTATGGCAATGCAGGGGTCAGTGCGGCCGGCCTGTCACAGGCACAGTGGCGCGCGCTGCTGCAAGCGCTGATCTGGCAGGAAAGCCGCTTTAACGCCCATGTCACATCGCCGGTCGGCGCCTATGGTCTGACCCAGCTCATGCCGGGTACGGCCTCTGACATGGGCGTCAATCCCGCCTATAGGACGGACCCGAACGCGCAGGTGCGCGGCGGTGCCAACTATCTCGGCAATATGCTGATTATGTTCAACGGCAACGTCGTTCATGGCCTTGCCGCCTATAATGCCGGTCCCGGCAATGTCCGCAAGCATAATGGCGTACCGCCGTTCAAAGAGACGCAACACTACGTCCAGGTCATTCCGAAGAAATACAATGAATATCTCGCTCTGATCGGCGGCATTGACGCAACCGGCACCATCGATCCGGTGCTGGCCTCTTCAGCCAATTTTTCCATGTCGAGCGACAATGCCATGGCCTATGGCGCCAACCTCAATGCCGAGATCGCCGCCATCGCGTACCGGGTCAAAGCCATCATGATCCAGATGGAAAACAACACCAATCCGGCCAAGGCCTGGGTGATCAACACCTATGCCCGCGCCGAGATGGAACGGATCATGGTGCTGCGTCTGCGCCTTCTGGCGGCCCAGACAAAACAGGTCAGTGCCGATGCCCTGCAACAGGCCGCCCTCCGCGCCGGGGAACGCGCCTACATGACTTTTTCCAATCAGTGAAGTGACCCCGATGAAACGCACATCCTTCATTCTTTCGCTCGCCGTGACCGGCTTTCTCGCATCGCAATCCCATGCACAGTCCCTGCCATCAGGCATCCCGACCAGCGATGAAGCAAGTCTGGCCCAGACCTATGCACAATGGCTCGTCATGGAGGCTGACGCCGACATTCAGAAGGGTATCCTCGAACAGGCTAAAACACAGATCAAGCGGCTTGAGGCGCAACTTACCCAACTGAAAGAGATCTACGGCCAGTTTTCCGGCGCGCGCGATATCGTCGGCATGGCAATGGATGATCTGAAACTTGAAGACGCCGGCCCCAGGCTCGACGGTGTTCTCAAATCCAGTCTTGGTGACGTGCTCGGTACCATCAATGCCGGCAAGACCGGCAATTGGTCCGGCTTCGCCGATGGCAAGAGCTCTGTTATGCGCAAGGGCGTCACACAGGCCTTGTCCGCCGCCGGACTGTCTCAGGAAAATGTCTCGGCACTGGCGCAGTCGGCAGACCCCGGCGCGCAGCGGGCAGCAAGCCAGGCCTCGGCTGGCGCGGTTCTGGCGGCGTCCGCCGAACAGACCTACTCCGAAACAGGTCAGTCGCTGCAGCGGGTCGAAAAGATCGTCAACATGTCGAAGAGCAGCACCGACATTAAAGAGTCCATCGATCTCAACACCCGCATGCTGGCCGAGCTTTCCGTCCAGCTCGCCAAGTCGCTCGAACTGCAGTCGATCGAGGCTGTCTATAACGGCCAGGCCGGCGTGCTCTCGGCAGCGGCGATTGCCGAAGAACGCAAATACATGACGTTTTCAACCGAGTGAGGCCCGCCATGGCATCTGTAAAAGACCTTCTTGAAGAGGAACTGATCTTCGGCGCGCGCGATCGTGAAGCGCGGTGGCGCAAAATTGCCCTCGTCAGCCTCACCTTCGGCGCTGCCGGTTGCCTCCTTGCCGGTGTCGAAGCCCTCGTCATCGACAAGCCACCGCCCGTTCTCGTGCCCTTCGATCCGGCCACGGGCGTGGCTTTGCCGCAGGCTCGCGTGGGTACCATCGGCATGCATGAGAAAGAGGCCGTTCTTCAGTCTCTGATTCACGCCTATGTGCATGACCGTGAGACCTATAACCAGCTCGACAATGATCTGCGCATCAAAAGCGTCATCGATCGTTCGACCGGTGAAGCGCTGACCTCGCTTAACGGGTTATGGGACGCGGCCAATCCGAACTATCCGCCTTCTGTCTATGGTAGTCACGCCCGTATCGACGTTGCCATTGCCTCGATCACGCAGATTTCTAATCAGCGGGCGCAAGCGCGCATCACCAAACGGCTGACCTCCCCGGATGGCGTCAGCGAGGGGACCTTCGTTGTCACGCTCGCCTATGATTTTGAGCCATCCACGCTGCGTGACCTGCAGGATATCTGGAACAATCCATTCGGCTTCAAGGTCAAGGATTACCGGGTGGTCGCCGAACGCTTCAAGGCAAAGGAGGCCAGCCAGTGAGACGGTTTCTTATCGCACCGCTTGCAGTTCTTATGACTGTCCTTCCGGTCCTGACCAGCCCGGCCATGGCGGAATCCGTTCCCGCTGCCGGTCGCTATGACAGCCGCGTCAGAAACGCCCGCTATGTGGACGGCCAAGTCTACAGGATCGACACCAACCGGCTGCGCACAACCATGATCGAGTTCGGTCCCGGCGAATACATCACCAATATCCTGATGGGTGACACCGCAGGGTTTCAGGAGCCGCAGCCGGCAGCAGGTGGACAGGCCTTTGGCATCAAGCCGGTGGCGGAAGGGGCCGTGACCAACGCCTCCGTCTATACCAATCGCCGCGCCTATTATTTCGAGATCAGGGAAACCGGCCATGCCGCCTATTACGCCGTCCGCTTCGATGGCGGGGTTTCGAGCAAGAATACGGGCAGCGCGGCATCCAGCAAGATGGTCAAACGCACGGCCCCCTATACGTCATACGGCGCCAACGTCCTGAACGACATCACCCCGCTTCAGGTCTGGGATGACGGGGCCTTCACCTATTTCCGCTTTCCCGATGCCGGCCGCGTGCCTGCGATCTTCAAGACACAGACGGGGCCAGAGCGCACCGTCAATTCCACGACAACTGCCGACGGAACCGTCCGCGTCAGCGGGATTTCCCAATATTGGGTCCTGCGTGCCGGAACCACCGAGACCGTCGTCGCCATGATGGATCCAACAAAATGACCCAGGAGCAAGACACCAGCCCGGAAACCGATGCCGCCCGCATGGCCGATGCGATCGATACGGCAAAGAAGCAACGCCGTGGCGGCCAGCCTAAAGCAGCATTCAAGGGCCGCCTTCTTCCAGCCGTCGTCATGATCGGCCTCGCAGCCGGTTTTCTGGTCTTCGTCTACTGGCCGAAACCGGAAAAGACGCTTGCAACCGGCAGCGCCGAACAGTTCCAGACCAACAATGGCGACCCCTTCGGGCTACTCGCCAGACCACAGCAACAGCCAGCGCCGGCAGCTGAGCCGGATCCGGAATTGCTGGAACAGATCGCCGCACTCAAGGCCGAACTCGAAGCCCTGCGCAACCAGCCAAAAGCGGAAGCCCCGCCGGCTGCAGAACAGCAGGAAGACAACGGCAATGACGAGAAGATCGAAGAATTGCTTGCCCAGCTGACAAAGCTGCAGGCCACCTTTGACGATGCACAGAAGGAGAACCGCAGGGCGCTCGAAGAACGAGACCGGCAACTGAAGATCATGCAGGCCAATCTCGATGCCGCCCGCCTGCGCGGTCTCAATGAAACGCCGCCAGACCATAGCGACGAAGATCTTTATCAGCAGCGCGTCAATTCCCCGATGGTCGCCTATGCCCGTTCCGGCAACAGCGAAACGGCCACCGGCGACAGCGCAGCTGCCCGTATGATGAGCAATAACGAACTCTTCGCCCGCGAACAGGCAAAGCCGGCAACCGTCGAAAAGGCGAAGGTCATCGCCAATCCGGCCAACACCGTGATGCAGGGGACCATGATCCAGGCGGCACTTGAGACCGCCATCAACACGGACCTGCCCGGCGCAATCCGCGCCATCACCACCGAAGACGTTCATTCCTTCGATGGAAGCCGCGTTCTCATTCCGCGCGGCTCTCATGTCGTCGGTGCCTATTCCGACGATATCGTACTCGGCCAGCGCCGCGTCATGATCGTTTGGCACCGGATCATCATGCCTGACAACCAGACCGTCAATATCGGTGCCTATGGCGGGGATGCCATTGGCCGCTCCGGTGCCAGCGGCAAGGTCGATACCCATTTCACCGAACGGTTCGGCTCCGCCGCTCTTGTCAGCCTGATCACACTCGCGCCTGCGCTTCTCATTGAAGACAAGGGCGACAACGACAAGAGTTCGGATATCGCCGCCGCCATGTCGCAAAGCCTTTCCGGGGCGCTCGGCAATACGCTTTCAGCCTATCTCAACCGCAAACCGACGCTCGGCATCGATCAGGGATCGGAAATCACAATCATGGTCGATCGCGATCTGGAGATCTTCTGATGGATCACGTCGAACACTATCTCAGCCGCTTTGCCCAATGGCTGGATGATCCGGCCACGATTGAACTCTCGATCAATCCGGATCGCCGGATCTGGCTGCTCAGACGCGGTGATCACGCCATGGTCGATACCGGCGAAATGGTTGACGAGGGCCTCAGCCTGAAGCTGACCAATCATATTGCCGGCGCCAATCACACCCAGACAGGCCGCAACAAGCTGCTGATCTCGGCCTCCGTCACGTATAACGGCCGCCCCTTGCGCGCCCAGGCAGTCCTCCCGCCGGCAACAGCGGGAGGAGAACCGGCCCTGTCTTTCCGCCTGTTTGCCGCGCTGCCACTCGATCAGATCACCCTTGACTGGCTGTATGATAAACCGGTGTCGCTGGATCAAAAGCGCAGGGAAAAGAACCAGGCCCTTGCTCAGCTGATCTCTACTGGCAATCTGATGGAGTCCTTGCGCTTTGCCGTCGAGAACAGGATGAACATCCTGATCTCGGGTGGCACCGAAAGCGGAAAGTCCGTGGCGCTCAGAAAGATCATATCGATGATCCCGGCGAGTGACCGGATCATCACCATTGAGGATTCCCGCGAGCTTTATCCCGATCAGCCCAACACCGTGGCGCTGATCGCCGACAGGGACGGCACGTCGCGCACCACGAACCAGCTGCTGGAAGCAACGCTCCGGCTCAGGCCCGACCGCATCATTGTCGGTGAGGTGCGCGGCCGTGAGGCCATGACTTTTCTGGAAACCATCAATACCGGCCATGGCGGCTCGATGACCACCATCCATGCCGAGACCCCGCGCCTGGCGCTTGATCGTCTCGCCATCGCCGCAAGCCACGCCGACATTCCCATGAGTTACGACAACCTTACTGCCTATATCCGCCGCACCATCGACGTGATCATCCAGTCCGGCAAGACCGGCGGGCGCTGGGGCATCGCCGAAATCTACCAGATCGAAGAGGAGGGAGCCCAATGAATAGGACCGTATGTCTGGCACTCGCCGCAACGCTCGTTGCAACCGCCGCCGCCGCTCAGCAGGCTCAGCCCGACGCTGGATTTTTCACCTTCAGGAATGAAGATCAAAACGCACAAACCTATACGACGCTGGGCGGCTGCACTGGCTATAGACGTCCGCAAATCGCAGAGAAATGGGTACAGGGACAACCCGGCGAGCGAATATTGGAGGCCATTCATTTTCGCCAGATTGCCGCAAATCTGAAGAAGGCTGGCAAATGCACCTGTGAATTACGTTTCCCGACATGGGACGCGGCTATGGCTGAATATCAGACCAAAATCCTTCCCCTCAACACCGACGATGCGCCTTGGATCCCCGGTTATGTCGTTGAAGGGGGGAGAATGTTGAATCAGTTCACGAACTACTGCCGCAGCCAGGGGATCAAGTGATGGGTGTCATCTCAGGCTTTGTAAACAGCGCCCAAAACCAGCTCAACGACGTGGCAGCCTCTGCCTTTGGCGAGGTCGTATCCGAGCTGTCCACCACATTCGCCACGGCGGCGACGCTCGCCGTGGTCCTGATGGGCGTTAACATCCTGCTGCAATATCGCCCCATGTCGCCGGGCGCGATCCTTGTCAATCTCATCAAGCTGATCGCCATCATCACCATCGGCCTGCAATGGTCGGAGTTCAACAAGGTCGCCATGGCGGTTCAAGGCACCATCGACTCGATCGCCAACACACTGCTGGGAAACTACGGCGGACATACCGTCTCCAGTAACGGCGGTCTGGCAGGCGCTATGGACAGCTTTCTCAGTGCCTACAAAACCCAGGTCAACCAGATGCTCGCCCCAATGGGCTGGATGACCGGGGCAGTCATGGGTGCACTTGTCACCTTCTCGGTGGGTCTTTTGTGCGCGGCTGTGGCAATAGTGCTCATTTTTGCGAATATCATTGTCACGATCTTTATCGGGGTTGCGCCGATCTTCATCGCACTCAGCATGTTCGAGGCCACAAAGGACTACTTTTATAAGTGGCTGCATAGCTGCATTCATTATATGCTCTACCCGCTCGTGATCGCGGTCCTGCTCGGATCAGTCCTGCGTCTCGTGATCGGATATTCAAAAACTCTTGATGCGTCCGTCTCGCAGAGCATTTCTGACTTCATCCCCTTTCTCACCTGCCTGATCATTCTGCTGATCAGCGTGATCTTCATTCCCACGATCGTCAGCGCCCTGTCCGGCGTTATCGCCGCGGCTTCCCCGATCGCGGCCGCATTTGCTCTTGCAACACTTGGAAAGTCGGTTCTGAAAGAAAACCCGATACCAAAGAATTTTAGCGGGGGAGCCGGACAAGGCTTAAGCAGGCAGAATGAGAATGGAGCCGCACCACCCAACAACACACGATCACCAAATCAGGGCTTGGCGCTTCGAATGTATGAACGAGCCGAACGGCTGGCGAAAAAACAGGAAGAAAACGCCGAAAGGCGAAACAACAAAAACAGGGAGGATTCGAAATGAACCAGATCCGATACCTGTTCGCCACGTTTGATCGTCACTATCTGGTCCGCGCTTACGTGATTGGCCTGATCTTCCTCGCCATTAACTGCGTCATCGCATTCGGCTATGACAACGAAGCGCTATGCGCGCGCAACTCGTTGGGGTTTCCCTGATCAATACGCTGCTATTTCCCTTTTCGAAATTCGTCTGGGAAAAGGCAAAGGAAATCCTTTCCGGCAACACCGTGACACTCTGGCCGGCAATCCTGCTCTACTGGTGCAAGCTGCTCGTGAATACGGTGCTATGGGGCTTTGCCCTGTTCATCGCCCCGATCGGCATCGTCTATCTGCTGCGCCGGAACCCGGCCTATGACAACTAGGCGGCCTGAAACGGCCGCCAGCCTCGGCCACCGTGCCGCAAAGAAGCGCCTGAAACATCACCGGCTCCGCAGCGAATAACAAACCTCCCGTCATGAAAGGTTGCGCCGATGCGCACACGCTTTTCCGAAATCAGGGGCCGCCAGATCGGCGGCGCCCTGATCATCGCCATCTTTGCCGCAGCCATCGGCTATGTCGTGGCAACCGGCATCGTTCAATACTGGTACGGCCAGCCGGAGCCGGATCTTCTGTGGATCGCCCGCCACTGGTGGCAGCTGCGCACCGTCGATCTGCGTGTGTGGAACATCATCAACGTGACCATCGGGGGCTTTTTCCTCGCCGGCCTTCTGCTCGCCACCCGCATCGTCACCGAACGCCTCACCCGGTTCGGCTCAACCCATTGGATGAGTGGCAGCGAGTTGGCAAAGAAGAACTTCTTTGCCGATCCCTGCATCGCCTTCACGCTCGGCAAAACCGGAAAGCCGGCCGCAAAGGGCGGCTACATCGCCTCGGGCGCATTCCCCCACTGCCTGCTGGTTGCACCGACCGGGCGCGGCAAGAATGTCGGTTTCGTCATTCCGAACCTTCTGACCTATCTCGGCAGCGCCGTTGTCCTCGATGTGAAGGGCGAGAACTTCGAAATGACCGCTCGCTTCCGCAAGAAGATGGGCCATGCGATCTACCGCTTCTGCCCGCGCGATTTCGATCAGCCGAGCTTCCGCTACAATCCGCTCGACCGGATCAAGACCTATTCCAATCGCGCCAAGCGCATGGCCGAGCTGGAAAAGATCGCCACATTGTTCCTGCAGACCGAAGACAGCAGCGCCGCCGGCTTCCTGCCCAACAGCCGCGAGGTCTTTATCGCCTGCGCCATTCTGGCCTATGAACAGGACAATCTCACCCTCGGCCAGGTCTACCGGCTGGCCTTTGGCGGGGCGCTGAACAACAATGCCAAATTCGCCGCCTATGCTGATGAGGTCAAAGATCCTGAAGCAAAGGTTCTGTTCCAGAAGCTGTCGAACACCACCGAGAAGACGCTTTCGGCCTATCTCTCGGTCCTCTCATCTGCCGGCATGTCCACATGGATGAACCCGCATACCTGCGCCGTGACCAACAGCACCGATTTCGATTTCGCGACCTTCCGCAAAAAGCCGCAGACGGTCTATTTCAATGTGCCGACCGACGATATCGAGCCGATTGCGCCGCTGGCACGCCTGTTCTTCTCCGACCTGGTTGCCACCATGCAGCACCACGAGCCGGGCAAGGACGAACCCTTTCCGGTTCTGATCCTGCTCGATGAGTTTCAGCGCCTCGGCAAAATGCCGAAGATCGTTGACAGTATCTCGCTTTTACGCAGCTACGGCGTCAATCTGGCGATTGTCACCCAATCGATTCCAGAACTGGAAAGGCATTATGGCGAGAACGGCCGCAAGACCATCCAGGCGGGAACAGGTATCAAGCTCTATCTGACGCCGAGCGAAGAAGACACGATCGCGGAAATGTCCGCCTCCGTGGGAACAACGACCAAGCGCGTCGTCAGCAAATCCCGATCGCAAAAGGATGGCATGTTCGGCACCAGTGTTTCGGAGCGCACAGAAGAACACCCGCTCCTGACAAAGGACGAAGCCCGCCGCATGCCGCTTGATGAGATCATTATCGTTGTCGATGCCGACATGCCGATCCGGGCCAAGCGGATCGTCTATTACGAGGACAGCAAATACAAGCCGCTGTTCGAGAGCCAGGACTTCACCGCCCCCCTGCCGCTGCCGCCACACACCATCACGGAAGCAGATTATGTCGTGATGGATGTTGCCGCTTCCACTCAATCCGCCCATGACGCGCAGGAAGACAGGCTGGCGAAGGCAAAAGCCGCAGCGACAGCCCAGTTTGAAGACTAAGGGCATCAGGCCTGCCTCCAAGGATGCAAACAGGTCAAAGTTTGACAAGATTTATTGTATCACATCTATGGTTGACCGAGAGACTTAATGTGATACATTTATTCAATACAGATCATCTATGATGAAGCCAAGCGTCTGACCAATATCGAAAAGCATGGGCTCGACTTTTCCGAGCTCGATATCGAGTTCTTCGATCGTTCGAAAGTTGCACCGGCCAAACTTGGCCGCTGGCTGGCGATCGGGGAGTTCAAGGGCGAAATGGTCATCGCCGTCGTGTTCAGACCTCTCGGTTCGGAAGCGCTTTCGATTATTTCGATGCGCCCGGCCAGTCGAAAGGAAAGGATCCTGTGATGACTAAATTTTCCTCGAAGCAGCCTCTGACTGACAAGGAAGAAGCTGAGATCCAGCGCATGATCGCGTCGGACCCGGATAATCCTGAAATCACTGACGAACAGATTGCCATGGCAAGGCCGTTCCGCGAGGTCTTCCCTGATCTTGCC
>NZ_VHLG01000019.1 GCF_006516955.1 Martelella alba | reverse complement strand
GGCCGGAGACATGACTGCACCCGACCCGCAAAGCTAAACATCAGACAAAATCACCTTGCCAAACGGGCGCCATCCAGACATGACAACACCCCCTTGAGGGTTTCAAGGATCTGTCCGCACGGTGGCGTCGCCTTAACCGATCAATGCTGATTGGCGTCGGAACAAGATTTGCTAAATATCGATGCCATTCTAGCACCGGGGGAGCGGGAGCCTTCCATCCCATCGTTTTTCTGCAAATCTTGTTCCGACCCCAAATAGGGGCATTCCGACTGTGATCTGCGGCGCGCGATCCGTTTTAGGAAAGGCTTTCCGGTGCGGCAAATGCCGATGTTGCGAAGGTAATAAAGCTGCGCAGCCGTGGCGTCATTTTCCGGTCACGGTAGTACAGCAGCCACATAGGGCGTTCCCTGAGGGGCCAGTCGGGAAAGAGGCGTATCAGAGCGCCGTTTTCGATATCGCGCCGCACGAGGATTTCCGGCTGCATGATCACGCCAAGCCCGGCCTGCGCCGCTGTGCGCACGGCCTGGCCGCTATTTACGGTGATCATCCGGATCGGCGTGACATCGACCTCTTCTCCCTGTCGCACAAACCGCCAGGGCGCGCGCGCCGAAGGGCTGAAGGCAATCGTCTCATGTTGTTCCAATTCGCGTGGATGTGCGGGTGTGCCTGCACGGGTGAGGTAGTCAGGCGCGGCGCAGACCGCCATGCGGTACGGGGCCAGACGTCTTGCAATCATGCTGCTGTCGCGCATTGAACCGATGCGGAAGGCAACGTCAAAACCTTCCTCGACCAGATCGACGTTACGATCCGTCAAAGTAATATCGACTTCTACCTCCGGGGCGATTTTCCGATAGGCGCCAAGCGCCGGCATCAGAGCCTCTGTCCCGAAGGTCGCCGGCGCAGTGATCCGGACTGACCCGGCAGGAGATCGCCGAGGTGATCTGGCAGATGAGCCTTTATGGCGGCCTTCCGGCGTCGATCAATGCTTTGAACACTGCGCTTTCGGTCTTTGCCGCGCAAGGTGAAGCGACAGTCTGACATACCCGCAGAGAGGCGGAGTGTTACGTCTGATGAGTATGGAAAGAAAGCGCGTGACCGCGACCGGATCAATGCGCTGTGCGCGAATATCCGGGGCTCATCCGTTTCCGGTGCAGGGATTACGTCAGGAACATCGCTCGACGCGACCGACTGTCAGGCTGTCGCGCAATGGCTTGATGGGGTTGGGGAATTCGACATTGCTGTTGCCAATGTCAGTGCACTTTCCGGCGATTGGGATGCGGCGATCGGGACCGATCTGCGCAGCACCGTACACCTGATTGACGAGGTTTCGGAACGGATCAGCGACGGCGGTGCAATCACCTATATCGGATCCAAGGCAAGTGGCATTGCCACACCGGGGTTCGAGGCCTACGGCGCGATTAAGGCCGCCATGGTGCATTATGCGAAATCGGCTGCAGAAAAGCTGATTTCCAGAGGTATTCGGGTCAATGTCGTCTCTCCCGGCGATACTTTCGTCGAGGGTGGATTCTGGGATTCCATACAGCAGGCGGCACCCGATGCCTATCAGGCCGCCGTGGCGGGCAACCCGCTTGGGCGGCTGGCCCGGCCAGAGGAAATCGCCCGCGTGGCGGCGTTCATTTCAAGCCCTGCCGCAAGCTTTGTCAGCGGGGCAAACTGGCATGTCGATGGCGGCGCGACGCCGCATGTCCAGCAATAGCTGGCGACGGGGCCAAAGGCCCAAAAATTTCGACGAAACATACTCTCACTGGTTGCGCGCGCGTTTCAGGACACTGGCAAAGATCCGACCGGACTTGAGATGGTGGCGGAACTTTCGAGGACGGAATCGGCTAAGGCGTTGCAGACGGGATTGTTCGAGCTGGATCCGCGCACCAACACCACGTCCAGTGGAGCCACCTCGGGAAGGCCGTCATCCGCGCCCAGCTGGGTGACCGTGCTTGGCACCGATATGCGGGTGACGGCGGCAACTGCCAGCCCGGCTTCGACCAACGTCAGAAGCGCCAGCTGACTGACACTTTGGTAGGCAGCGCGGAACGGGATATTGCTGCGGGCAAGCGCCGCAAGCACGGCTGAACGCGCCTGGCTGCCCGGTTCGAAAAGCGCGACGGGCAGGGGGCGGCGCTCAAGCGCGATCCGTTCGCGGCTCGAGATCCACACCATCTTTTCGCGTCGGATCAACTGCCCCCCGACCCCGGGGGAGCGGGTGACGATCGCAAGATCGAGCTTGCCTGTCGCGATCTCAGGTAAGAGCGCAGTGGATTGGGCACAGGTCATCTCGATCTCGACTCGGGGAAAGAGCCGTCCGAAGCGGCGCAGCACTGGCGGGAGCAGGGTGGAAATATAATCCTCTGGCGCCCCGATCCTGATCCGACCGACCATCTCGGGCCTGCGAAAAGTCTCTACCGCTTCGTCATGCAGACGCAGTATGCGCCGGGCATAGGCTTCCAGTTCCTCCCCGGTGCGGGTCAGCGACAGGTTGCGGGTGTCGCGGATGAACAGAGGCTTGCCGATCTCGGCCTCCAGCCGGGCAATCTGCGTCGAGACCGTGGCCGGAGATTTGTGGATCGCGGCGGCGGCGCGGGTGAAACTCATCGCCTCGATCGAGGCGATGAAGGTACGAAGGAGAACGTGGTCCAGCTGCATGATTTTTTGGAAATCCTGAATAATCACTTCAGATTACATTGCTTGATGAAATGGTCAACGCTGCTAACCCTTTTTGAAGCCATCAAGCGAAGGGAACACAGACCATGCACACACAGACCCAAGGCATTCTGAGCGTATGCGCGGCTCAGTTTTTGCTGGGCACGCTGGGCGTCTGTGTTCTGGAAAGCGGGGCCGGCCCGGTGTCGGTCGCCTTCTACCGATGCCTGATCGGGGCGCTTGCCCTGGGCAGCTACCTGGCAATGCAAGGCAGCCTTGGCGGTCTCATCCGCCTGCCGGTCCGGGGTGTCATGCTTGCGCTGGTCAGCGGGGTGTTCATGGTCGGCAACTGGATACTGTTCTTCATGGCGATCGAACGGACAGGCATTGCGGTCGCCACTGTCGTTTTTCATGTGCAACCGTTCTTTGTGGTGATCCTGGCCGCGCTCCTGTTTCGCGAACGCCTCTACGCCGCTACGTTTGGCTGGGTCGCGCTGGCCTTGGCGGGGCTGGCGCTTGCGACCGGATATCTCGGAGGCGAGTTCGCTCCGAACCGGTCCTGGCTGATCGGCATTGGCTGCACCCTTGGCGGCGCTCTGCTTTATGCGCTGGTCACGGTCATGGCCAAGGGGATGAAGGGGATCCGGGGGCCGCAATTGGCCTTGATTCAGTGCCTATGCGGCATCGTTCTTCTGGGCTTCGTGGCTCCGCTTAGGCCGATGCAGGTCAGCCCCGGACAATGGGGCTGGTTTGCCCTGATCGGCGCCGTGCACACGGGGCTGGTCTATGCGCTGCTCTACAGTGGTTTGCCAAAGCTTCCCACCGCGCTTGCGGCGGTTCTGCTCTTCGTCTACCCCGCCAGCGCGGTGCTCTTCGATGCGCTGGTCTACGGGCATGATCTTAGCCCGTCCCAATACGTTGGCTTTGCCACCATCCTCATGGCGAGCCTTGGCGTAACGCTAAAATGGGGCATGTCGAGGAGCGTCGGCGCGACGGGGGGCAACCTTGGCCGGTAGCCCCCATTTCCCGACGCCTTAAATTTGAAATGTACTCATCGGAAGGGGGCTTGTGGTTCTTCCATAAACATGACATTCAGAAATTCCAGCATGCTATCTGAGGAGCGCAAAATGCTGGAGTCTTCTTCCCTTTTAATATTCCCCCTAGCCGCTCTGGCGCTTACGGCCACGCCGGGACCGGACATGTTGCTCATTGCATCGCGAAGTGTGAGCCAAGGGCGTGTGGCGGGCCTCTTGACATTCTTTGGAATTGCGGCGGGAACCTATTGTCATTCTCTCGCCGCAGGATTGGGCCTTTCGCAGCTCCTCAAGACCGTCCCTGCAGCCTATGAAGTGGTTCGCTGGGCGGGTTGTGCCTATTTGCTCTATCTGGCGTTCAAGACACTTCGCGCAGATCGCACAAACGGCACCTCATCCGCCATGACTTCGGAAATATCCATGGGACGCATATTCTTGGCAGGGTTCCTGACGAATCTTCTGAACCCCAAGATGGCGCTCTTCGTTCTGGCGCTGTTTCCCCAGTTTACAAAGCCCGAGAACGGAGCGCTTACGCTGCAGATGCTTGCTCTTGCTACAATTTTGAACACAGTCGGTTTTTTCGTGAACGGAAGCGTGATCCTCATTGCCGGACGGCTGCGACGCAACATGAAGTTTGCCGCGAAATACGCCCGGCTTCCGAATTACTTTTTGGCGTCTGTGTTTGTCGGACTGGCCTCCCGGCTTGCGTTCGGATCAAGAGCGGCGTGACGCATCGCAAAATGAAAATCTGACGTGAAACGGGAAAGGCCAGCGACTTGACATGCTGACAGTATGGGGACGAAAAACATCATCCAATGTGCAGGCGCTGACGTGGTGCATCGGCGAACTTGGGCTTTCTTACACGCGCCATGATGTCGGCCATAAATACGGTGGCACCGACACCGACGAATTTTTCGCATTGAATCCCAACAGGACGATGCCCGTCCTGCAGGATGAAAATGATCCACCGCTTTGGGAGACAGGGGCCATCCTGCGCTATCTGACGATCCGCTACGCTCTTGGCACGGCGTTTTGGCCAGACGATCTGGTTGAGCGCAGCAATATCGATCGCTGGGCCGAATGGTCAAAGCTCAATATCGCTCTAGGTTTTACCGCGCGGATCTGGAGCGTGGCGTTGACGAGCCCGGCGACCATGCTCGACACCTCTTTCGCCACCCGTGATGTCACCATGCGCATCAGTGTCGGCAAGGCGATCCCCTGTCCGAAACCGATTACGAAGAGGAACAACGAGAGAGTAAAGGGGGATGGAGGCTGACCGGTGGGGCCGAGGGCAACAAGCGCTGAGAAGATCAGGAATCCAACCGTCTCCGCGGCCACTCCAACCGCTGCCAGATAGGTCCTGATGCGGTGTTCCAGGGCTGGCGATAACAGTGGCCCCAGCAAGAAGCCGACACCGTATGGCAGAAACGTCAGCCCGGCCGTCAGCGCGGTCTCTTCAAATGCGCCCTGAAGGTAGATGGCTGTCCCGCAGAGCCGCAAAGCGCCGAGGCCAGTGAAAAACCGATCAGGCCGACAAGGAAAATCCGGCCCCGGCCTAAAATATCTCCGAGCCGTCCCCCGGTGATCAGGAACAGGGCATAGACGGCTGCTTAGGCCGAGATGATGAGCGGCTGCTCAGTCGGGCTGGTCGCCAGATCGGCCATGCCAAGAGTCCGGCTGTCCAGAACCTTGAGAAACCCTGCAGGCCCACCCCGGTGCTGGATATAGGGGCGCCCGGCGGCGCTGGCACTTGCCAGAAAACAGCTTCGTTGCGCGGTGATAAAGGTTTCAAGCTCGCGCGAGATATCAATTGGCCAAGTGGCTTCGGCGTAATGCCTGCGCGAGCCGTATCTGGCTTGCGCGGCTTGAATGGCCGGCGTGAACACAAGGCCGTCCGGCGAGCGGTCGAAGTCCGTCATAGCATCCTCTCATCGGGTGGAAACGGGATAAATGACCTTATGAATAATTTAGTATACCTCAGGCAAGAACACACGAATCTGGAACATAGTATCAATATGGATACCGAGATGGGGCAGGATACCGGACGGGCTCAACGCTTCGAGAGCTACGCGCATTCGAGAAACTGCGCTGTGGAAAGCGCGCTTGAGGTCATTGGCGGCAAGTGGAAGGGGGTCATCCTGTTCCATCTTCTCGACGGGGCGATGCGGTTCAGTGAGATCCGGCGGGCTGTTGGGTCGATTACGCAGCGCACCTTGACAAAGCAACTGCGCGAGTTGGAGGCTGATGGCGTTCTGACCCGAACGGTATATCCGGTCGTGCCTCCGCATGTGGAATACTGCCTTACGGAAAAGGGCTACGCGCTTCGAACGGTGCTTGTCACGCTCCGGGACTGGGGGCGGAGCTATACCCTGCAAGGGCGGGAAGCCGGAACGTCTCAGGACTGAGGGCGCGCGTTGTCGCCATGTCTAACGACAGGCAGCGGCATAAGTACCGGGCGTGACCCCGTAATACTTGCGAAACTGCCGGATCAGATGGCTTTGGTCGTACAATCCTACGGACAGGGCCGTTTCTGCGGCATCGGTCCCGCGAGACAGTAGATCCTTGGCGCGGTTCAGGCGGATCTGGGTCAGGTAGCGGTGAACCGTAAGCCCTGTGCAGGTGCGAAAAACATGCATGAAATGATATTCGCTGAGTCCGGCCACAGCCGCCACATTCGCAATCGAAATCGCGTCGGCGAAATGCGCTTGAAGGTAGTCCATAGAGCGGCGTATGTCTGCACGTGCAGCCGTCCGGCGGCCTCCTGAGTGCGACCATCTTCCATAGCGCGCGATGATCCCGCCGAAGGCGGCATAGGCCGCACATTCGCGTTCAAGACGATCAGGACTTCCGGTTATGATGCGGTGCGCGCGCAAAAGGTCCTGCGTAACTTTTGGATCATGGTGCATGGCCTCGCTGCCAAAATCCAGCAGTCCATGCCCGCCCAGAACATCGCTGGCAATTCTGTCCAGTAATCTTGCGGACGGATAGAAAGCGCAATAGTCCCATCCCTCTTCGCGCGTTGCGGCTTCTGCGGTATGCACTTCGCCCGGATGAATGATCATGACGGTTCCCGCCGCGGCGATACCGTCATGACGAAGAATGCGATTACGTTGAGAGCCCCGGCTGAAGGCTGCAACGACGAATTCATCGTGAAAATGGGCAGGGTAGCTGTGATCGAAGCAGGAGGCGGTGAGCAATTCCAGGCCATCGGGCAGCCCGGTATCGCGCCAAAGCCTTATTCGGTCGCGTCGTCGCAGTGTCATTTGATCTGCCCTTTCTGCGCTGACTTTTGCCAAGGCGCAGCATTGTCCAATCCTTTCGGGCGTCCGGCTGTTACACGTACCATGTCTGGAAAGCTGAAGAAAGTTGACGGTCATGGAACAGAACGGTGTGACACGCCCCTTGAAGCAGAAGGTTATCGGGATTCTCGGCGGTATGAGCAATCAGGCCACCGGTGAATATTATCGCATGCTGAACGAGCAATTGAATGCCAAGCTTGGTGGCTGGGACAATGCAGAGATCGTTATCGTCTCGGTTAATTTCGGTAATATCGAGTATTTTGTGCGCAACGACCTTTGGGACGAGGCGCGGAGCTATCTTGAGGGAAAGGTGACCTTCCTTGAGCGGGCGGGGGTTGATGTCATCGGCTGCGTTTCCAATACCATGCATCGTGTCGTGGAGCCGATCATGGCGGGTCGGGAGACGCCTTTTATTCATATATCGGACCCGACGGCTGAGGCCGTTCAGGCGGCCGGGATTCGGCGCGTGGGTCTGTTGGGAACATTGCCCGTCATGCAGTCCGAAACGCTGCGCCACCGGTTTGACGAAAGGTTCGGGATCGAGATCCTGACCCCACCGGAAGAGGACAGGGGCGTGGTGGATCGGATCATCTTCGACGAGCTGGTCCGGGGGACACGGCGGCCGGACTCGAAAGCGGAATATCTACGGGTCGTAGACGGGCTTCGCGCGCAGGGGGCGCAGGGTGTGGTCCTCGGGTGCACCGAGATATTCTTGCTGATCGGGCAATCTGATCTGCCGGATTTCCCGGTGTTTGACACCACGGCGCTCCATGTCAAAGCGCTGGCGTCGTTTGCCCTATCTTGACGGGCTGCCTGACAGAATCTGATCACCACATTTTGCAGGCATCCTGCACGGCCGCGCGCAGGATCTCCGCCATATGCGTGACGACCGGCGTTGCGGTCGAGCTGCCGTGAAGGAGGAGCAGATCGAGTTTCGGCAATTCCGGCAGGCCTTGGGTGCCGGGATCGAGGCATCGGCAGGTGGCCGGGCAACCGATTGGGGTGCGAAGCGCAACCCCGAGGCCGGCAGATGTCGCTGCCCAAAGACCCGCGACACTGGGCGAGACGAAAGCCATGCGCCAGGCAATCCCCGCCCGGTCAAGAGCTTCACATCCCAGACTGCGCAGAACGCATGGGGCCTCAAGCGCCACCAGCGGCAACGGAGCCTCCGCCGAGGGCGCCACTGGCGCATTGTTGTTCGAGCCGATCCAGCACAGCGGGACCGAGGCGCGCCGTTCCGCCCGAGGCGGCGCGCTGCCATCATCCCAGGCAAGCGCGAGGTCGAGCCGTCCATCCCGCACCCGTTCGATCAGATCGGCGTTGCGGTCTACGCGCCCCTCGATACGCACGCGGGGATGGCTGCGGGCAAAGCGGCCGAGCACCTCTGTCAGTACCGCCTCGCCGAAATCCTGTTGCAGTCCGACACGCAACCAGCCCTCAAGGTCGGCTCCGCGCAGCGCCGCCGCAGCCTCGTCGTTGAGGGCGAGGATACGCCGGGCATATCCAAGCAGGATTTCTCCAGCTTCGGTCGGGCGCAGGCCGCGGCCTGCCTTCATGACCAGTGCCGTGCCTGCCTGCTCCTCGAGCTTGTGCAACTGGGCACTGATCGCCGAGGTCGAGCGCCCCAGCCGGTCGGCGGCCTGCGCGAAGCTGCCGCTTTCCAGCCCGGCGGCGAAACTGCGCAACGCGTCCATGTCGAAATTCGGTATACGCATCATTTGTCCCAAAAAATAGGATTATTAATCCTAATTAATCTGATTTTCGGGATGAAAATGCGCCCCTATGTTGCCCTCGTCAACCAAGAGGAGCCAATCATGCCCTTTACCCGCATTTCGCTGCGCACCGGTCGCAGCCCCGAAGATCTCGTCGCCATTCGGCACGCGCTCTACCACGCCTTGACCGGATGCTTCGAAGTGCCCGAGAACGACAGCTTCGTCGCCATCCATCAGCACGCGCCCGAAGAACTGGTCTTTGATCACGATTACGGCGGCGGACCGCGTTCGGACGACTATATCTATTTCCAGATCACCACCGGGAAGCGGCGCTCCGAAGATGTGACGGCCGCTTTCCTTGAACGGCTTGTCGCCAATCTGGCCGAGGCCCCCGGCATCCGGCCCGAGGACGTGATGGTGCAATTCATCAACATGACGCCAGCGGACTGGTCCTTTGCCAACGGTCGTCTGATGAGCCGGATGACGCCTGAAGAGCTGGGGAGGACCGACCTGTGAACGGTGCGCTGAAAACGCCTGCGGAGGTGGTTCTGCTCCGGGCGGGCGAAGGCGTCCAGCATGTCGAAGCGCCGGTCGCCACGGCGCCCTACCAGGCGCAGATGCTGCTGATGAGCGAGGCCGAGGGCGAGATGACCGCGATGCGCGCCTGGTTTCGGGACGGGACGGTTACCCATTGGCATAGCCATCCGCGCGGGCAGCTTCTGGTGGCGCTCTCGGGGGCCGGGCGCGCGTGCTGTGAGGGCGGCACGGTGATCGCGCTGGCGCCGGGCGACGCGCTGTGGTTCCCGCCCGGCAACCGGCACTGGCATGGTGCGGCCGAAGGCAGCGACTTCAGCTATATCTCGGTTCAGCAGGTCGAGGATGGAGCCTATGTCCGCTGGATGGAGCCGGTTGGCCAAGCCAAAAACGAAGAGCCGCCGCGATGATCGCAAAGGAAACGTTGGCGGCGTCGTTGCTCAAATTAGCCGATCACCGCAATGCATCCTGCCCCTGCGATGGCCATCGCCGCAACGCAGCTTCTCCATACCGGACTTTCATGGCACCACGCAGCATAGTTCAGGTTCCCGAAGTCGGCAGTGCGGAGATGTTGTTGAAAAAGTCGACGTTCGAAGCGTTCTGGGTGCCATCCAAAGGGATCGGATTGCTGGCTCCGCTCATGCGGGAGCTGGCCGGGGCGCCAATCTGGCCAGTTTGCGGAGGTTCTGGGCGGGTGCGGCGAGTTGGAATTGCTCGGTTGCGCCTTTGGGGCCACGCCGACGGTGCTCTGCCCCCTGAAAACTGGATCGTTTGATGTTGGAGTATTCCGCGGTCTTTTCCTGGCTGGGAGAAGGAGTGGAAGAGATGAAGGCATCGAAGTTTTCAGACGCCCAGCCGGTTCCTGCGGATGAAGCGGTTGTAGAGCGTCTTGTGCGGGTCATAGCACCTTCGGTGCATCTTTTCACTGCAGCCCGTTGCGGATCACATAGACGATGTCACGCAC
This sequence comes from Martelella alba, assembly GCF_006516955.1. Lineage (GTDB taxonomy): Bacteria > Pseudomonadota > Alphaproteobacteria > Rhizobiales > Rhizobiaceae > Martelella > Martelella alba. Next base: position 63,960 of record NZ_VHLG01000019.1, on the reverse strand, counting down.
CACGCGGCGGTCATCAACCCGAGGAACGCCATGCGTTAACGGGAAACAAGGCGATATCCGGGCCATCTGGCGCTCGCTCAACAGAAACAAATTTCCCATCTCGGTCTCCTTAAGCAAAGACCATGAATCACATCTCAAACAAAATTAATAAGTCCTGGGCCTAGCTGTGCGAAGCAAGGCCGTCGCTTGGAGGGAGTGCGTGAAGCAGAATTGAAATCGAACGAAAACAAGCGTTTGATGAAAAAAGGAAAATCTATGGCAATTTGATGTTGTCAGTAATTTCATTCTATGCTGAAGTATCGTTAATTCAAAAAGCAAGCATACATCTTTTTAATTTCGTAAATCATGGGATTATATCCTCGGCTTTATTGAGGGTTTCACGTGTTTAGAATTGCCTTGCTCATACTCGTGCTGATTTCCTCTGGCTGCACGCTATCTCAAGTCGGTGGCTTTGAGGATGCTGCCGCCTATGACGCTGCCTGTTTCAGGGAGAAGCTTTATGAGGCGGTCAATTTCTCCGAGGGATGCCCGCGGCGCACGAACGAAGCGCCATCTATCAGAGCTGGCTACTACAATGAGCGATTTGAATATCTGGCGCGTGCCGAATATGCCAATCAGCTTTCCTATCAGTACCGCAGGGCGGCCCGGCGGGCTTCGCAGGGGCAAGATTTCGGCGCGGTCAGCATCATCGCGTCTGCAGGTACGGCGGCAGGTGGTCTGCTGTTCGGCTCCAGCCTCAATCTGGTAAAGGGGGCGGGGCTGGCGGCGGGACTTGCCGACGCCAATCTTGGCTATTTCCAGCCAAAGCAGGCCCAGCTTTCGTTGCTCTTGGCCGCCTCAAAGGCCAATTGCATTGCAACCGCCGCCCAGCCGGAACCCTTGGATATGGTGGCCGGCAGACAGGTGCTCAATGACGCGATCAGTGCGGTCGAGATATCGCTGGCAGAGGCACTAGTTCGCGACACGCCCAGTTTTGAGACGTTGGTTGCGGCCTTACGGGCGGCTGGTACTTCGGTGACTAAAGAGATGAACGAGGGTGGCATCGGCGGCCGCACTGTCGAAAATCTGAAACATGATGTCGATCTCTGCCTGGGGCGTTCGTCATGAGCGCCGGAAGGAACTGGCGAGCGCGGTCAGGGCGGTATTGCGCCGCGCACCGGCACGCGAGCGCCAATATGCCGCTCCCTCAAAAGCCGGCGCTTAGGTATAAAGCTGCTGCAGGCAGCATAGCCCTTTTAAGCCCTGCTCTTGCCTTTATCTTGGCGGCCTGCACCGAATTGGCTGCGGAAGCAGGCTTGGAATACCAAATCCCAGCCAACCAGTGGCAGCCGTTTGTCTTTGCTGACATCGATCAAGTCGTGGCTGAGGGCGGCAACCGGATTGTCGTGGATAGCCGCAGCGGCAAGTCCATCATTGCGGCTACATTGCCACTCACCATGACTCAGTCCGGCCTGTTCAAGGCCAGCGTCACGTGGACCTTTGGTGCGCGCAATGCCATTGAGGATCCACGTCCGTGTGGGCTTGCTTACAGCCGAAACGATGTGCCCCAGTCGGGCAACCGGTTCCGGGTCAGGGCGGGCGACAAGGTCCGGATCGGTTTTGAATGTGCGGCGAGCCGGCATCCCTTTGGCGTTGGTGCACAGTCTTCGTTTGCGCCATTCCAAGTCGTTCTGGGCCCTGCCATGTACACCATAGCGGCCGCCAAACGTCCGGCTTTGGGCGACCCTCAAACAGGCACATCATCACCGCAAGGCCCTGCCTTCGCGCAGACACATACACCTTCGGTTCCCCTTGTACGCAGATTACCACCCATGCTGTCATGTCCGGCGTTCACGCCGTCTGGCGGGCTTTTGCCCCTCAATGCCCCAGCGGTAGAAGATGTGACGAAGCGGTCTGAGGATACCAGGCCGGTTCCGCAGGCGATTATGAACTATGCCATGACTGTACTTGGCAACTTTGAAGCTGGTGCCGGTAATCCTTATGCAGAGGTCTCCGCTCTTGAGGGGCTTTCGCTTGGCTATTTTCAATGGAATGCGGGCCGGGGTACGCTTTACACGCCTTTCTTGAGCGCCATGACGTCTGAGCATATAGCGCTAGCGCCGTCTTCCGTACGGCCCGGTATTGAAACACTTCATAGGGTCGCAAAAGGGCTGGCGTCGCTCTCCGATGGTACGGCGGTGATTGCGGACTGGCGCAGGTCCGCGCCCGGCGATCCACTAGTGCGCGGAATCCGCCGCTCGGTACGTGCCGGACTCTCCGAATGGCTTGCGCTGCCATCCGTGGTTGATATTCAAAAAAGCATCATGCTCGGGACCAATGCGCTTGCCTATTCCTATGCGCGCCAATGGCTTGTAACGCAGGGTATCACCACGGCGACAACAAGTCAGATGCGTATCGCCGACACCTACTTTCTGAATATGTTGGTGCATGTTGGTGGCAGGAACGGCATGTGGCAGCCGCATGCCCATGCATTCCGGGAGAGCTTTTCATCCGATTTGGCCATGATGGACTATATCGCCTTATGGCTTGCCGTTTGCCAGAATAACGGTGGCCGCAGGCTCTACAATGTCGCCGAGGCTCGCAAAAATGCGCTGAAATATGCCAGCATGGTGGCCAGGAATCCGCGAAGCTTCACCGACAACCAGTTTGATCTCTACGCGCTCGCCTTCCAGCTCGCCACCCACTCGATCGACGATAACGACGGTGCTGCGTTTCCAGGTTTTTTCCAGGCCGAAGTGTTGCTGCGCTTCGGAGTTATAATTTTCGGCGCTGGGACAATAGGCGGCATGCCTTATGAAGCCGTGTCGCGGGCGGCCAAAAAGGATGCGATGGGCGACTGAGCTGTGAGAGCCAGCCCGCAGCTGGCTGTGCTTAGCGGTCACAGCGATTAGAATTGTTCTCAGGGGCTTGCCCCCCGACGGGGGAGAAATTGGGTGCCAGAAAGCAAACCGCCGACTTGGTAGTGCCGGAGGACACGACCCTTCGCTACCATCAGCGCAAGGAGAGGATTTAAACATGATATTTCAACATTTTCTGACCTTCAAAGGCGCGGTGCTGACGCGGGAGGAGGACGCATATCGATTAAGATTCGACTACATGACGATCGACGCCGCTGGCGCGCCCAGGTGTTGTCTCCGAAAGATGGCGGGTTTGATTGCTTGGCCAATGTCGGCTGTCGCGTCAGGGGGCAGTGTGATTGGGCTTAATCCTGATACCCCTTTGCGACTCCACAACCAGAAAGCCGAGGCGTCTGCGGGCTTTGTTGCGTCCAAGCCGCCGTTGTGCAAGTCGGCAGGTCCGAGGCCAATCTGGTGTGCCATCTGGATGCGTCGCCTATTTCCTACTGCATCTTTCCGCTTGGGCTTCGACCGACTGAAGGTGCCGGTTCGGTTGGTGATGTCGTTCTGGTCATGCCTTTTGCAATATGCACCCCCTCTTTTCATCACCGCCGATCTCCGCCCGCGTAGTCATAAGCGGGCGGATGTATCTATGGCGCCCGACGCGGCGTTTTTTGGCTGACCGGTTATGTCGTGCGAAGAAGGCGCCACGCCAGCTGGCGACTTCGCTCTTCCATCTGTCGTTATTCGGGAGAGCAAAGGAGAGGTTGGCCAAGTTCACTGTAACAAATTGCTGCTGTGGCGATTGGCCGTGTCGCGCCATTCACTGAAATTACTAAGATCTTCAATGGAATTTAAGTAATATAATCATATAAACAAATCAAAAAGGAGTTTTAATTGTTGAATATAAAAGTAGAATGTGATGGAGATCCTCAAAAAAAAGGATCAAGTTGGTTTGCAACAGATTTATCTACAGGAAATAAATTTCTTGTAGGTTACACTGTTCCATATTCCGGCGGTGATGGAAAACACCGAGGAATTACACAGACAAAAGTTCTGAATGGCTTGCCAGATCTATATTATGACAGATTTCAGCAAGAATTGAAATTTGGCTCGTGGGCTCATTTCATATGGCCAACCGTCGTAGCTGAAAGTGCTGGTGGTCACCATCTTCTCGTCAACACGTATGACAGGGCACGATTTACGTTTGGCTTTTATCAACTTGCGGCACATACTCCGAATGACAACCTCATTCTTCTGTTTCGGAAACTCCTCACCCTCGAGAGTGCAGCCAAGTATTTTCCGGACCTCGTGCTGAAATCGAACAAGGTTCATCTGAAGGGCAAAAACGACAATTTGACCTCGCTTGAGACGGTTACGAGTGTTACCCGTCCTAACGGTAGGGTTGAGGACCAGATCGTCGGCTTCATGACCTACCTCAATCCTGACACGCAGAAGGTCGGTGAGATCGAGGTCCTGAATACAGCCAAGCTGATGCATTGGCTTATGTCGGACACGGAGGCCGTTAGTTTGTCGGTAGCCACTGCCCTTGAGATTATGAAGCGTAAGCTAAAGCGTGCGGCCAGTACTTTCGGACTAGTGGGCAAGAGGCCGGAACTCGCAATTTGGGTCTCCGATATCCTCCATCAGGGGCGCGGCGGCAATGCTGCAATCAGAAATGCGCTTTCAGAAGCCGATTTCAACAGACAGATGCAGGCGCTCTATCATATCGGCTCGCAAAACAGCCAATTTGCAGGGCGACGCAAGACCGTGCGCGACTGTATCAAAAAGCTCGTGAATGAGGGTCGTTTCGACGGAAAGTGGCTTGGGCAGGGCGAACTGACGCTTTGAGTTAATCTAGCAAAATAGGAGGTTACCATGGCTTTTCGAGATCAGCTTGTTGCGAAAGCGCTCCAACAATGGGAGTGGTTCGGCAAAGATCGCGGCCGCGTCGACAAATATATAGATCACTCAGGCAAAACCACATTGGAAAGTATTACGAACGGCCAAACCAACCGTCGAAAGGAAACCGTGGAGCCATTCGCGGATCGTGTCGGCGACTTTTGGCTGGCAATGCCAACCAAGGATTATGATACTCTCGTCAAGAACTATGCCAGGCAGAAGGGCAAGCTCGACGGAACGATTGATCTCCCGTGGTCGGCGGCCTTCATCTCTTATTCGATGCAGGTGGCCGGCGCCGGAACCGCATTTCCTTATGCCGCCGGGCATGCGGCCTGGATCGTCGCCTCAATTCGTAACCGGCAGAAGAACAAGCTTAAGGCCTCGCTCGTCGGATATCGATTGGGCGAGGTGCCGCTTCAGGTCGGCGACCTTATCGGTCGCCCACGCGGTGATGACAAAAATCTCAAATACGATGAGGCCGTTGCCAAAGGCTGGTTCTCATCGCACTCAGACATCGTTGTAGAGATCGATTCAGCACATCGAAAGGCATTCGTGATCGGCGGTAATGTTGGTCAATCTGTCAGTAAGTGCGACGTCAGTATCACCGCTGACGGGAAGCTCGACGATCCGGATGGTTGGTTCGTGCATATCCGTAACAACATAGAAAACAAACCAAACGAAGCGATCGCCAGCTTAGTGGATCCTGCCGCGTTTAAGGTCGGTTAAGCGAACGATTCGCTCATCTTATCATTCTGACCGTTTTTGCTGAATTGCGATAGCACGTCAGCAGCATTTCCCCTGGGGTTTGAATCGCGTCATACGTTCGCGTACCAAATTCGTGATGATTAAAGCAATTCTGTGCTAGCAAACCGGCTGGAGTTCCATAATAACTCCACGTCGCACTCTCGCGTATTAAATAAAAAAATCAGAGGTTTATCCAGATCCAATTCGTGGCCGTAGGTTCGTATCCCATCAAGACCTGAAGCAGCCCATCAGAACGGGATATGTAGCTGACGTTCATTCTGTGCGCCGCAAATTCCCGCAATAGGCGGGAAGCCGGTCTTCGCTGCATCAAGCGAGCCGACGGGGACCAACGCTGGAAAGCGGGATTGGCACTGCACATTGCCGCCTTCACCGGCTCCGCACCACTCCGGCAACCAGACGCCCGACGCGTAATCCACCTACATCTCGACAAAGCACCTTCTGTCAGCCTTCATGGTTGGAGCAATCACTTCAAGCGCATCGAAGAAGCTTAGCAACAAACTGAACGCTGGCATCGCGCGGCAAGAAGATGACTTTCGTGTTCCTCAACGCTCGTCCGCAATTGGCTGTACCCCGTCCAAATCCATCTGCAAAAGTCAAACGGAGAAGCCTGAGAGCGCACCGGCAGATTGCTCAGCTATGCCCAGCAGCAAGCCTCTGCAGAACCCCGGCAAGCATCGCGTCGCAAGCTTCAAGCTGCGAGAGCTCCACAAATTCGTCCGCCTTATGCCCCTGCGCCATATCGCCCGGTCCGCAAACCACGGTCGCAATTCCCGCTGACTGGAAGAAGCCGGCCTCCGTGCCGAAATCGACCTTGCCGCAAGTTCCCTTCCCGCCTGTGGCAGCGACCATTTCAACGGCGGGATCATCCGGTTTCGCATCAAAGCCCGGATAAGCATTGGTGTTCGTGATCACAATCGAACACTGGCCGAATTGCGAGCGATACTTCTCTTCAAGCTTGCCGGCCGCGGCTGCAATGCGTGCAAGGATATCCTCCGGCTTTTCACCGGCCAGATGCCGGATCTCGAATTCCATGACCGCCTTGTCGGGCACAATGTTGAGCGCCGTGCCGCCGGAAAACAGTCCGGCGTGCACCGTGGAAAAGGGAATACCATAGGCGGCGTCCTGCGCCCCGTGTTGCTCAAGATCGGCCTGAACCTGCTGCAGGATCGTCAGAAAATCGCCGGCCGGATGAAGCGCGTTGAGGAATTTCGGGGCCGAGGCGGAATGTCCGGCCATACCCTTGAATGTGACACGGTAGGAGGTCTTGCCCTTGTGGCCGATGACAGGCTGCATGCGGGTGGGCTCACCGACAATGCAGATCGCAGGTTTGCCGATGGTCGCATCGAGCTCATCGATCATATTGGCGATACCGATGCAACCAAGCTCCTCATCATAGGAAAAGGCGAGCTTCAGCGGTTGGTGCAAAATCATTCCTGAAGCCTTGTCGGCAGCCGCGAGCGCGGCGGCAGCAAAGCCTTTCATGTCGCAGCTTCCACGCCCGTAAAGCCGCCCGTCTCGCTCCGTCACCGCGAATGGGGCGAAGCGCCACGGCTGGCCGTCCACCGGTACCACGTCGAGATGCGCCGACAGCATCACACCGCCGGCGCTCTCCGGATGCGAGGTCGCGAAGACGCCCGCTCGTGTTCCAGACGGGTCTGACAGCCTGTGGCAGCAAAAGCCGATACCTGTCAGGTGATCGATGATGTAGTCTGCAATATCCGTGTAGTTTGCCGCGGTACAGACGGACGGAAACCCGATCAGTTTTTCGAGATGGTTGAGCGTGGTTGAGGTCATTTCTTTTCGCGTGCCGGAGCCGAAAACGGAATCGAGAACTGTTGCTTGCCGCTGAGAGTCACGACCGCACCTTCTTCGACAACGACGTTCGGCTCAGCGATGGTATGGCCAATGATGCAACCATCCATGATGATCGGCGCGCCCAGATAAAGCGCTGCACAATTCCATCGTCCCGACAGCAGATAGTGGGCATCCGTTTCGATGCACTGAACAACACAGTCGCCGTCGACAATGATGCGATGCTGATCGGAAGCGACCAGCGGCGTTCCGGCATTGACGGTTATGGCGCCTGTCGGCGTATTGAGCGGCGCTATGACATCAAGCGCAATGTCGGCGACCAGCGCTGCAAGGCTTTCATGCGGCGCAATGGCATTGTGCAGCACCTCGACGCAGGCCTCGCCGCGAACGCGTCGCGCGGAGCCCAGATCCGGCCTTTCGCTGACAAACGCGCTGTTGCGTGCAGCAAGGCCGCAGCCTGGCCCAAGCGCAATCATTCCGACATCACGGTCAGCGTTTTCATCAAGCACAGTTTTGAGCGCGTCGGCCGCTGTCGCGCCGGCGTTCATCTCGGCAAGAACGGCTTGATTGAGCGGCAGACCGGACACAGAAAAGGCGTTTGGCAGACGGTGGCCGGTGACAAGCCCAACCTTCGCATCCGCTGCCAGAAACTGTATAAGCGGCGCAGGACGGTCCGGACCGCTTGAGATGACGGCGGCGCATGGCGCGTCGGCGATTTCGGTCGACGGCAATGGGCCTGTCTTCTCGCCTTCGGTAAAAAGCGTCGACGTGCCGCCGCGCTGGGTTTCGGCCCGCAGCAACCGGCCGTCAGCAGTGATCGCGGCGAAGACCGCAAACCCGCCGATCGAACCGGTTCCGACCCGTTCAGCCGCCCGCAATGCCCGAAAGACCGCCAGCCCCGCTTGCGGGCCCATTGCGCCAATGCCGATAGTCATGCCGCACCGATCTTTCCGGCTTCGACACCCTCGCGCAAATGGCAGGCGACCTTCTGGCCGGTTGCAACGCGCTTCAACGGCGGGACCTTCTGGCGGCAAATATCCTCGGCAATGGGGCAGCGCGTATGGAAGTGACAGCCTGACGGTGGGTTCACCGGGCTTGGCACGTCGCCATTGAGCACGATCCGCTCGCGTTTTCGGGCGGAGGGATCGGCAACGGGTACGGCCGAGAGAAGCGCCTGCGTATAGGGATGTTGCGGGCTGGCGAACAAGGTCTTGCGTGGGCCGATTTCGACGATCCGCCCGAGATACATCACCGCAACCCGGTGGCTGATATGCTCGACCACGCTCATATCGTGCGAGATGAACAACAGCGACAGGCCCATTTCCTTCTGCAGCGAAATCAGAAGATTGATCACCGATGCCTGAATCGAGACATCAAGCGCGGAAACAGGTTCATCGGCAACAATCACTTCCGGTTCGACAATCAAGGCCCTGGCGATGGAAAGGCGCTGACGCTGGCCGCCGGAGAATTCGTGGGCGAACCGGGTCATCTGATCGGGGCGCAGCCCGACTTTCTCGAAAGTTTCGGCAACCTTCATGGTCAGCGCCCGGCCGGAAGCGAGCCCGTGGATTTTCAGCGGCTCGCCGACAATTGCCCCAGCCGTCATACGCGGGTTGAGCGACCCATAGGGATCCTGAAAGATCGTCTGGACCTGCCGGCGCACCGGCTTCATCAGCCTGCGCGAAAGACCGGCGATATTCTTGCCATGGACCATGATCGCGCCTTCGGAGGGCTCATGCAGCTTCATGATCATCTTGCCGACAGTGGATTTGCCGCAGCCGCTTTCGCCAACGAGACCAAGCGTTTCGCCCGGCGCGATATCGAAGGAAACGCCGTTGACCGCATTGACAAACCCCTTGCCGCGCACCGGAAAGCGTTTGGCCAGACTATCGACGGTGAGTACGGATTGCATGCTCATGGTTGGGTCTCCAGCGCATCTGAATGCCAGCAGGCGGCGAAATGATCCGGTGCCTTGGCTTCGAAGACCGGCATCTCGGCCCGGCATTTGGCAGTGGCGAAATGGCAGCGGTCGGAAAAGCGACAGCCAGGCGGCAGGTCTGTCAGTGGCGGCACCACGCCCGGTATTTCCTGCAACTCGGTATCCCCCACCTCGCCGGCCTCGCCAAGCTTTGGAAGTGCGCCCAAAAGGCCGATCGTATAGGGATGGCGCTGCCGACGGAAGAGGTCTTCGACGCGCGCCTCTTCGATCTTCTGACCGGCATACATGACGATTACCCGGTCCGCCATTTCCGCGACCACGCCCATATCATGGGTGATCAGCACGATAGCCGTGCCGGTATTGTCACGCAGTTCCTTCATCAGATCGAGAATCTGCGCCTGAATGGTGACGTCGAGCGCGGTCGTCGGTTCATCGGCGATCAGAACCTTCGGATTACAGGACATGGCAATGGCGATCATGATGCGCTGCAGCATGCCGCCGGAAAACTGGTGCGGAAATTCCTTCAACCTCTGTTCCGGCGCCGGGATACTGACGCGTTTCATCATACTGATGGCATGTTCGCGCGCTTGAGACGAATTCATGCCGAGATGCTGCTTGATGCCCTCCGTCATCTGACGGCCGATGCTGAGCACCGGATTGAGTGAGGTCATCGGCTCCTGAAAGATCATCGAGAGATCTGCACCGCGCAGATCCTGCAACTGCCTGTCGGATAACGTGGTGAGGTCCTTGCCGTCAAAGAGGACACGACCTCCGGCAATCCGGCCCGGCGGGCTCGGAATTAGCCCCATGATCGACAGCGATGTTACGCTCTTGCCCGACCCGCTTTCGCCGACGATGGCGAGTATTTCTCCGGCTTTCAGCTCGAATGAAACCCCATCGACCGCGCGCGCAGTGCCCGCCTTGGTCTTGAACTCGGTCTGCAGGTTTTCAACGGCGAGTACGGTTTCGATCTGACGTGCATGGGCCACTTTATCTTGCATAACTGCCATATCGCTCTCCCGCATCATTTCTGCCTCGGATCGAGCGCTTCGCGCACACCGTCGCCAAGCAGGTTGAAAGCCAGAACCACGACCATGATCGCAACACCGGGGAAGATCATGATCCACGGTGCCTGATTGAAATAATCACGCCCTGCCGAAAGCATCGCCCCCCATTCCGGCGATGGCGGCTGTGCGCCGAGGCCGAGAAAGCTCAAGCCCGCTGCCGCCAGCACAGCTGAGGAAACACCGAGCGTTGCCACCACGATCAACGGCGGAATGATGTTGGGCAGAAGATGGCGGAATATGAGCCGCAAATGTCCGGCGCCGGCCACATAGGCGGCATCGAAATAGGCGCGGTTACGCTCCACCAGTGTCACCGAATAGGCAACGCGGGCGTAAAACGGAATGGCCGCAATACCGACGGCGATCATGGCATTGGTGAGGCTCGGCCCCAATACGGCAACGGCGGCGAGTGCGATCAGCGTTTCGGTGAAGGAGAAGACGACATCGACGAGCCGCATCAGAACCCGTTCTGTCCAGCCGCCTGCATAGCCGGCGACAAGCCCTGTCAGCGTGCCGAGCGTCAGTGAAATGCCGACCGCGATCAGCCCGACCTGAATGGTCAGCCGTGCGCCATAGACAACCCGGCTGAACATGTCGCGGCCGAACTCGTCCGTGCCGAACCAGTAATCGGCATTGGGCGGCATCAGGCCCATGCCGGCGCCCATCTGGTCGGCCGGATAGGGCGCGATCCACGGGGCGAAGATTGCCACAAGGATAAGGGCGAGCACCAGAAACAGACCAACCTTTGCCCCTCTGTTGGCCGTTGCCGCCCTGAGGACGGCGAGAAGGTTGGAGAGGAAGAGCACGAGCGGGGACGGCGGATCGGGGATCGCAGTGCTATAGGCACCAGCTGCCGAGGCCACGGCGAGAGCTTTCTTCATGCGTTTGTTCATCGCGGTCTCCTTCAGTAGCGGATACGTGGATCGAGCCACGCATAAATCACATCCATGATCAGCGAGACCAGCACCACGACACAGGCAAACATCAGGATAAAACCCTGAATCAGTGGGTAGTCGCGCTGAAAGATGGCCTGAATGGCCATGCGGCCGACCCCGTTCCAGCCGAAGACATTTTCGACCACGATCGCCCCGCCCATCATGTAGGTAAACTGCAGGCCGATCATGGTCACGATCGGCACCAGCCCGGCCCGCAATGCATGGCCGTAGAGCACCATGGCCTTCGGCAGCCCCTTGGCGCGGGCGGTGCGGATGAACTCCTGATCAAAGACATCGATCATCGAGGAACGGGTCAAACGCGCAATGATGGCGGCGTTGGTGATGCCGAGCGTCAAAGCTGGAAGAATGAGGTTTTCAAAACCGTTTCCGGCAACCGGAAACCACTGAAGGCGCACGGCGAAGAAGAACAGCAGGATCAGGCCGAGCCAGAAATGCGGCATGGAAACGCCGAGAATGGCAGAGGTCATCAGCGTCGTATCGAGCCAGCTGCCGCGCTTGTAGGCGGCGATGAAGCCGAAGGTCAGGCCAATCGTGCAGGCAATCAGAAGGGCGGCGCCTGTCAGTGCCAGCGTGTTGGGCAGGCGTTCCAGCAGCAGTGGCAGAACGGGCTGTTCACCGCGGATCGTATAGCCGAGGTCACCATGAAAGACGCGCACCATGTAATGGAAATACTGAACGATCAGAGGATCGCTGAGGCCCAGGCGCTGGCGGACCGCTTCCAGCTGTTCGGGCGTGGTGCCCTGCGACTGCGCATACATGATCTGCACCGGATCCCCCGGCACCAGATGGATCAGCATCGAGACAGCGATGGTCGTGACCCAGATCGTCAGCAGCGCGGCGAGGCATCGCTGGAGCAGGTAGCGGCTCATGACGGTTCTCCGGTAATATGACAGGGTGCGGACGGGGTGGCCCCCGTCCGCGCTTCAATCAGGGCTGCATGGCGGCAAATTCAGCCCGGTTGAAAGGCCCGATCTTGAAGCCGGGGGTGCTGGCTGAAACAGCATAGAGCCATGACCAGCCCGGCGTGTAGATCGGCACCTGACCTGCCTGTTCCAGCAGGATCTTGAAGGCCTGATGGACAACATCGGCGCGGGCTTCGGGATCGACGGTCGAACGCATTTTCTCCAGAAGCGCATCAAGCTCGGGCGTGTGGAAGCCGTGATAGGCGCCCGGCGAATGCCACAGCAGGTAGAGAAGGTCCGGGTCAAACCAGGTCCAGCCCATCAGATCCATGTAACCGGGACCTTCGGTCTTTTCGTTCTCCTGCGTGTCGCGGGCATTGAGCGTGCCGATATCCATCACCTCGATATTGGCCTTGATATTGACCTGGGCGAGCTGGTTCTGCAGCATCTGCAACATGCGTTCGCGGCTGTCACCGGTCCATGTGGCAAGCGTTACCTCCATCGGATTGTCGGGGCCGTAGCCAAGCTCTGCCAGAAGTTCCTTGGCCTTGCCCGGATCGTAAGGCTGCTCATACTGCTTGCAGAATTCGGGATCATTGCCGAAGACACCGCGCGAGATCGGGCAATGCTGGCGTTCGACGAGATCGCCGTAAACGACCTGGATCGCCATGTCCTTGTTGATGGCGTAGGAGACGGCCTGACGGGCGCGCACATCATTGAAGGGCGGACGGTTGACCGCAAACTGGATGAACATGTTCTGGCCAGTACCGGTGGCGACATGCACATCGACCTCGTCATCATCCTGCAGCGCCTTCACCTCCTGGATCGGCGGCGCAATCACGTTCAGCTCGCCGGTGCGAAGGCCGGCAACGCGGGTCTGCGCTTCGGGAATGGTGCGGATCACCAGCCGGTCCGCGAGGGGAGCGCCGGGATTGTCGACCGGGCGGCCACGATTGATATAATCGGGGTTCTTGTCGAGAACGATCTCCGAACCCTTGGTCCAGCTTTCGAATTTCCATGGTCCTGTTCCGATTGCGGAGGAAACGCCGAAACCGTCGCTATCGGCATTGCTGTCACACAGCATCGAAGTGAACTGATCAGCCATGAAGGGGATGAAGGCGCCGAAGGGTTCGGAGAACTTGAAGCTCACTGTCAGGTCATCGATTTTATCGACAGAGGTGATCGGGCCCCAGCTGGCCTTGGTCAGGCTGGGGTTTTCATCGCCGAGTGCACGGTTGACCGTCCATAAGACGTCGTCAGCATTAAACGGCGTGCCATCATGACAGACGATGTTATCGGCCAGGTGGAAGGTGACATCCTTGCCGTCATCGGTCACATCCCAGCTGGTGGCAAGGTTGGGAACGGGCTCGCCCTTGTCGTTGAACTCAAGGAGCGAGTCGTAGATCTGATACCAGACCTGGCGGGAAAGGGTTGAAGTTGCGCGGTGCGGATCAAGGGAATCGATATCGCCATCACGCGCCCAGACAATATCCTTTGCGGCGGCGGGCGCTGCAATTCCGAGTAATAATATACCGGCCATGGCCAGTGTCTTGCTGCCAGACATCTTCTGTCTCCTGTTCGAGCTGTTCCACGTTTATTTTTGAATGCAAGCTTGATTGTGCGCCGCCACACTCGATAAGGCTGATACGTAAATTTTAGTTTGTCAACGCTTTAAAAAAAATGTTTTAATGCGGGCAGCAACCCAGAAGCATGAGCCAGATATGTCAGACAATGAAATGAACCCGCTCCACCCGCGCGCTTTTGAACGCAGGATCAAGGCCGCCTATGAAAGCATGCCGGGCAGCGAACGGGTGCTGGCAGACCGGGTGCTGGAATATCCGGGTGACGTGATTGTCTGTTCCGCGACCGAGCTTGCGGAGCTGGCGGGATCGTCGAAGGCGGCGGTGACGCGCTTCGTCAAACGTCTGGGCTACAATGATTTTCGCGACATGCAGAAGGAAATCCGCCACGCCCAGTCGACCGGCGACCCGATTTTCCTGACCTCGGGTCGAAAGAAGGACGAGGCTGAGAAGACCGGCCTGCTCGCGGCCCATTTCGAGCAGGATATCGACTGCATGCGCCAAACCCTTGCCAATATCGATGAGGAAACGGCGCTCGCCGTGGCTGAAAAAATCGTATCAGCCAAGCGGATCGTCTGCCTTGGTTTCCGCAACAGTCATTTTTTCGCCGCCTATGCCCGGCGCCTGATGATCAACACCCGGCCGCAGGTTTCCGTTCTTCCAAGCGCTGGCCAGATGCTCATGGAAGATATGTCGGATCTGGGAGAAGACGATCTTGTCTTTGCGATCGGCCTGCGCCGTCGCGCACGGGCGCTGGGAGAAACCATGGCGCTCTTGCAAAGGCAGAACGTGCCGATCGCCTACCTCACCGATCGACGCGCGGTATCAACCACCAAATATGCGACCTGGACATTGGCCTGTCATGTACGGGGCACCTCGCTTTTCGACAGCTACGCTTCGGTAATCAGCCTGATCAATTTCATCTGCACGCAGGCCAATGAAATTGGCGGCAAGCCGGCGCGGCAGCGCCTGGTTCGTATCGAGGAAATGATGGACCTGCTTGGCGAGCTCGACAGCAGCAACTGACACCGGACAAGAACAGAAACTGAATGCAGGAGGGTGTGTCATTGCGCATCGACAAAATAGACGTTTTTCATGTGGCCATGCCCTTGATCGCGCCGTGGAAAACATCGTTCAGCCAGGAAACGGCAATCGACAGTGTATTGGTGCGCATTCAAAGCGGCGATCTTGTCGGCTGGGGCGAAGCCGCCCCTTATGCCGCACCGGAATTCTGTGCTGAATGGGCAAGCGGGCTGTTTTATCTCATCTGCGACATCTTCAAGCCACTCCTCGAGGGTCAGGATATCGAGGATGCCGAAACGCTTCAACGCATGCTCTCGCGGTTCAAGGGTAACCAGTTTGCCAAGGCCGCAATCGACACTGCCTTCTGGGACCTTCTCGCCAAGAGCCGCAACATGCCGCTTTGGCAGATGATCGGCGGCAAGAGTGCAACGGTGAAAGTGGGCGCGGATATTCCCGTACAGGACAGCATGGAAAAGCTTCTGTCCGATGTGCAGAAATCGGTGGATGCCGGATTTTCCCGCATCAAGATGAAGTTCCGGCCGGATAGCGGCGCCGGAATGGTCCGTAGCGTGCGCGAGGCTTTTCCGGAGGCGGTGCTGCATATCGACTGCAACAGCGGTTTTTCCCGCGATGACCTGCCGCTTTTCCGCGAACTCGATACGCTTGACCTGGCGATGATCGAACAGCCGCTTTCGAGCGACGATCTTCTCGACCACGCATGGCTGCAGGCGCAACTTGAAACGCCGATCTGCCTTGATGAAAGCATCACTTCGCTCCACCGCGCCCGCCAGGCAATCGACTGCGGTGCGGCACGCTGGATCAACATCAAGCACGGTCGCGTGGGCGGTCTGACCAATGCTCTTGCAATTTACGCACTTTGTATTGGACGCGACGTCCCCTGTTGGATCGGCGGCATGCTGGAGTCCTGCGTCGGCCAGGGTGTCTCCATGGCACTGGCGACACTGCCGAGCCTAGCCTATGCCGCCGACATCTTTCCGGAAGGCCGGCTCTACGCAAAGGATATGGCCGAGCCCCCGATCCACTTGAGCGGCCCCGGAGAAGCAAAAGCACCGGACCGCCCCGGCCACGGTTTTGCGCCCAACCCGGAAAGGCTTGCGGCATGCCTGATCAAGGTCAGTGAAAGACCCTGACGACATCCGTTGAGGTCTGAACCGCTTTGGGTTTGGAAGAGTATCCTATACGTAAGAAGTCGGGTCTTTAACACGCAAGATGACGCCTGCAAAACTGTGCCTTGCTCAAGCTGCGATGGGTAAGCCGGAATCCAATGTGGCCGACTTTTGCTCTGCCCCGTGGCTGGTTTTCACGCCGTCGTTGACAGTACCGCCTCTCCTCATCACGCCGTATTGGCTTAAATCTGGCTCAGCAGTTGATGCAAGCTCTTCTGGTACCGGCTATCGCTTTGCGGACACTGGCGGTTCAGCCCATCGACACGTCTGGCAACCTGCTCCTTGATTTCAGTGGATGGTGGTTTGCGCAACAGCGCCTGGAGCAGAAGGAGTGAGTTTCGTTGCAAGTCTACGTCATTTGCTGAGGCTTGCGAGGCGCCAGGCTGATCCGGTTCAGTGCCAGACGTGTTGAATAGCTGGTCCAGCACCGCATCACACAATGGCTTGGCATCGTCCGGCGGGCAGGTCTTCGCGATGTAACGCAGCAGTTCGATGCTCAATTTGACGTCTGCCGTCGCGCAACGCGCCTGAAGCAAGGCCGGCAGAGCGGCCCTCGCCGTTCTGACCCGCTGCAATGCGATCTCGTGCGAGGCCGCTTCATTCCGCTCCGCTGCCGGATTGAGGATATTGTCGAAAATGCCCACGAGCCGGTATTGGTTCAAAAGTGCCGCAGCCGGATCGGGGCCCGGGTCGCGTTGCAGCAGATTGATGGCCGCGGCTTGCAGAGACACTGACGACTGGCCGCTCACTTGATGGGATCTGAGGCCTTCCGCGAAAGCGGTATAGAGCTGCTCTGCAAACTTTGCGGCAGCGGCTGGTGGGA
The DNA here is from genome assembly GCF_006516955.1 of Martelella alba. Taxonomy (GTDB): domain Bacteria; phylum Pseudomonadota; class Alphaproteobacteria; order Rhizobiales; family Rhizobiaceae; genus Martelella; species Martelella alba. The sequence continues at coordinate 47,170 of NZ_VHLG01000019.1, read as the reverse complement.
ACAGATCCAGCTTTGCCGACAGGCAGGACAAGAGCTCACTGGTACCAGGATTGGCATAACGATGCGTTTTGGCGACCGACTTGGCTGCCGTGATCATCATGCTGAAGATTTCTTTTCTTGCCTTGGGGGCAAACGCTTCAAGGTCAACGGCTTCCAGCACTCTGGCTAGCTGCATTTCATGCGGCCATGACCCTCGAGCCGCACCGATGTCCTGCCGTCCGAGCGCTGAAATTGTCTGCTTCAGCTGCCCAACCTCTTTGTCGCGGCAATATTGCTGAATATTCCGCATGTCTTCGTGCAGTTCCCGTACCCCGTCTTCACGAAGGAGGCTCCGCGCAACAACGGCGACAGGCCGGCTGGCGGGACGTCCTGCTGGTTCGCCGCCGCCCGTTACAGGCGTGTTTTCATGCGGGAAACCGGCCTCATCCCCCAGAAATGAGCGGATCTGCTCCAACACCTGCGCCCGCAGCGGGGCCGTGGGCGGCAGTGCCTCGTCAATTCGCCTCTGCAAAATCGTGACCGCCTGACGCCGGCTTTCCGGTCGATACTGATTTACAGCGTCGCACAGCGCGGCGAGACTGTCGCGCTGCATCCGGGTCAGCGAAGCCCCGCCGGCAGGCTGCGGAAAATGCACCTGAAGGAAGGCACCAGCCAGGTCTTCAAAGGTCTGTTGTTGTTCTCCCCCCGCAGGCAGACTGCCGATCGCCTCGGTAAAGCGCGTCAACGCCTGTATGCGGCTGGCTCGAATGGCATCAGGCAATTGCTCTATCATGATTTCGCGGACGAGATCCGCATTCTCCGGGCAGCGCCTGGTCGCAGGATTGCGGATGAGGAAGTTGAAATCACGGCGGGTTCCCTCCAGCCTGCCCGGCTCGGACAGGCTGTCCGTTTCCGCCTTTCGGAGCGCAGCAAACTGCTGCAAATCAAGGCTGTCCCGGCAGCCTGGATTACGCTCGATAAACTGCGCAACACTCTCGAGCAACGCGCGCCGCGCCGGCTGTGGCTGTTCTGAAATCGCCTGCAAGGTCCAGAATAGCAGGCCCTTTGTCCTCGGGTCAAAATTACCTAGGCTCGAGACATAGGGCAATTGACTGTCCCTTATCGTCGTTTGAAGAATATTGACCATCTGTCGCAGCAAATGAGTCCGGTGTTCGGCATTGGCCACATTGTCCAGCCGGATTCTGCCGAGCAACGCCACGCGCTCTGTGTCGGACATCGTGTCGGCGCCGCCGTCGGCATTGACGTTCTGACGTATCTGGTCAATCAGACGTTTCAGTTTTGCCGTATCGCCCTGGATCCCGGCATGATCGATCATCTGCCGCATTTCGGACAGAATATAATAATCATCGCGGTGATGCCCCATGGGGTTCACCTTATGGCCGATGCTATAACGCGGTTGTTTGGTGGCCGATGGCCCTTCGTGCTCACCCGAACCGGGCCGGTGCCCTGAGGCCCTTGCAGCCTGGCGGGCCGCCATTGACGTTCCGGCTACGCCTCCGTCTGCAAGAAGATTTGAAAGGGTCGGCGCCGCTGGCATTGTCTGCCTTCGCTGTGCGGTGGCGGCATTGCGCAGTGAAGGCGCCTCCTCAGGCCGGGTCGGGGCCGGCTGCCGGCCGGCGTGTGAAGTCTGCGGGGCGGGGCTATCCATTTGATTGACCATAAGGAGCTTCTCGTCACTTTCTCAGGAAGCTGTCATGACAACACGGCGAAAGATTATAGAGGAATCGCTTTCTCCTAAAGGGCTGCCTCGAAAATGCGATGTTGTTATCTATCGTTAGTGTTGCGCGCAGCAGCCGAGCGCGGCCAAATCATCAGAACCATTTCAGATCCGGCCACTTACGATCGCCTCAAGTTCAGCGATTTCGGCTTCAAAGCTGCTATCCTCGTCCGGCTCGACGATCGCCATTTCGAAGGTGCCGGTAGCGCCGGCAGCCGATGGGGCGGGCAGTTCCTGCCAGTCGGAGGGACTGCTCATTTTCATGCCGCAGACTTCCTGAAGCTCTATATGCAGATCGCTGTTTTCGCCGAATTTGAAGGAAAGCCTGTCGGTGATCCTGCCGTTTGCATTGATAAAGCCGTGCTGCTTCAGCTTGTCCTCGTTGCGCGGATCAAGGAGAATTGCAAGGCAGGTACCGGGCTCACGCGTCATTTTCAGCATATTCAAATCCTGGCTGCAGGTTCCATCGCCATGTTCGAAACCCCGTCGCCGCAAGGATCCGGAAAATCGCTCGCTCAGCACAAGATGCAGAAAGAGACTGGTGCGGGGCTTTCGATAGAACTTCGCCCGACATGTAGCGATACTGTCCTGCGTTCCGACCAGCCCCATGGCGCGCAGACGCTGTTCGTTCTTCGGATCCAGAAGCTGTTTCAGGATGACGCCGCTTCCCCTCTTTCCTGCGATCATAAGTCCTGCCTTGGTCAATCTGCGGTCCTGCAGAAAGCCAAGGGTTGTGAGGCGCTGAGTGTTGTCTTTGTCCATCAGCATGGTCAGAACCTGATTGGCACCCTCATTGTCGGCGATGCGGATGAGCGCCGGTACGGCCCTGCCATCCTCATCCAGCAGGCCAAGATCGGTGAGAGGCGGTCTGTTCCCCGGGTCCAGAAGTGTGGTCAAAGCCTGATTACCGCCGCCGGTGTTGGCGATGCGGATCAACGTCGGCACAGCCTTGCCATCCTCATCCAGCAGGCCAAGTGCTGCGAGACGCTCATCGTTTTCCGGGTCCAGAAGCGTGGTCAGAACCTGATTGACGCCACCGGCGCCGGCAATGCGGATAAATTCCGGTACAGCCTTGCCTCCTTTATCCAGCAGCCCAAGTGCTGTGAGACGTCTGCGATACCTTTCAGCCAGCAGCGTGGTCAGAACCTGATTGCCGCCGCCGGTGCTGGCGATGCGGATCAGCGCCGGCGCCACGCCGCCCTTCTGATCCAGCAGGCCAAGATCGGTGAGGATCTTGTCGTTCTTAGGCTCCAGAAGCGTCGCCAGAACCTGGTTTGCGCCTTGGTGTCTGGCGATGCGGGCCAACGCCGGCGCGGTATGCCCCTCCTGATCCAGCAGGCCACGCTCGGTGAGACGGTGCCCGTTTTCCGGGTCCAGAAGCGTCTTCAGAAGCTGATTGGCGCCATCAACGTTGGTGATACGGAGAAGTGCAGGCGTGGCACGGCCTTCCTGGTCCAGCAAGCCAAGATCGGTCAGGCGCTTATCGTTCTTGGGGTTCAGAAGCGTGGTCAGAACCTGATTGGCGCCAATATTGCTGGCGAGGCTGACCAGTGCCGGCACAGCCTTCCCGTCCTCATCCAGCAGGCCAAGTGCTTTGAGGCGAGGCACATTCTTCTGGCTCAGAAGTGTGGTCAAGACCCGATTGGCGCCATCGGTGCTGACGATGCGGATCAGGTTCGGCAGAGCCTTACCGTCCTTATCCAACAGGCCAAGTGCTTTGAGGCGGGCATCGTTCTTAGGCTCCAGAAGCGTCGTCAGAAGCTTTCTGGCGCCATGGACGCAGGCGATGCGGATCAGATCCGGCATGGCATGGCCGTCCTGACCGGTGAGGCCCAGGCGGACAAGCCGGGCATCCATCGCCGCGATCGCGTCTTCTTCCATTCCCTTGCCTGCAAGCATCTGCAGTGTCAGGCAGGCCCCTGATCTTTTGCAGATGGCGCTCATGGCCATGGTCAGGCCCAGTGAGCTATCCTCCTGCGGCCGCAACAGGCCAAGAGAGACGAGACGCGGCGTGCCAGCTCCGGGCTCCAGCGCCCCGGCAAGTCTCTTGAGCTGATTGCGGATGATCTCCCTGCTTTTTGCTGTCTGCCTGTCAAAAAAATCGGCAGGCACGCTAAAGGGCAGGTCCGCAAGGCGCTTCATCGCCAGCGCCGGATCATCTACCATCTGCCAGGCCGTCCGTGCCCGCTTGGCGGCCCGCGCGTCTCCGTCGCTGGAAGGCAGGCAGGCGCGGCGGCTGCCTGCCTGCGTGTCCGGCCCTGCGTCCGGCAGCGGCAACAGGCCAATGGCGCTGAAGCCGGCATCGTGATCCGCATTGCGTGACGGCCCCGCTTCAACGGTCACCCAGTCCGGATCGGTGGCGAACCCGTCACCATATCCGCCAGCCGCCGCCCAGACGCCATCGGGCTGATCCGGCGGCAGCCGCCAGTCGCCCCCCTCTGTCCCGTCGGGAAGCCCGGTGATGGCCCGGCCCAGCGCCTCGGCGAGATCACCGCTGCCATCCGGCGGGGTCGGCACATGCTGAACATCCATGGCCTCATCGCCGGTTTCGCCGCCGAAGCGCTGCCAGCCGGTATCAAAACCGTCTGCGGGCTGCGGTCCGGCAAGGGAGGGAGCCGGTCCGGCAAGCGCCTGCGGCCGGGCGGGCATTGGAAAAGCCATCTGCGGTGGACATGCCGGCGTCTGCGGCCGGGCGCGCTTTTGCGCCCCTGCAGGCGATGGCCCGGGGGCAAAGATCATCGCGGGCGGCGGCATGATCGCGGCCGTCTCGCGGGTGATAACCGGGGTATTCAGTGAGCGTGATGACGCCCGCGAGGCCATGCTTGCCCGGTCATCCTCATCATGTCCGGCAAACAGTGATGAGATGGAAACGGCGCCCGGAGACGCGGCTTTCGACACGACAGAGGCTGCCCGCGACGCTGATCGCGTCACCCGCCGTGAAACACCGTCCCGGCTGAGCGTATCAGAGGTTGGCGAGACCGCGTGACGGGCCGCGGATGACTGTGGCAGGCGTGGCATGGCAGGATCCCCCAATGGACGAAGTGATAGCCACTTGTTTCACTGCCATTCCTTATGAGCATATTACTTTTACAGATACCGCCTCCGCAGCTACCCTGTCACCTGAACCCCCTGATCTGGAACCTTTAAGTAAGCCTGAAAGCGCATTGCACATCCGAGGAGTGCAGGCTGCTGTAGAAGATTTCCTGCTACGTTATCGGTCAATTGATGTATTTTTTGGCTATTAAAATCAACGAACCAAGATTCGGGGGAAGCCGATGCTCCATTCTTGTGGAACCATAGGCCACTTGCCTCATTGCGCCGCAGGAAATGATAGCCGACGTTATTCGCTAGCAATGCGACAAGATATGTACCGTCAGTGAATCGTGGGGGCACAGGCATCGGGGATCCGCCAAAACGGACTATCTCGATATGTATATTCTGCGCTGCGCCGTCATTCACAACGCCCGCCGCAAAATTTCCTGTCGCAACAGGTTGTCCTGCAAATTTCCCCGGCCTGGCATTACAGCCATACCCGCGAGGAGATAGACATTTCATCGCATACGCATAGCAATTATGGTTGCTATTCCATAGTCCGTCCATATTTTCAACCGTGCCTTGCGATGTACCACTCTGAACGCCGATGGCAGCGTCGGAGGGTCTGCTCGGGCGCCGCCATAGAGTTTCGGTTTGCTCGCGTGTTTCGCCGGAAACGGTGCGGTTATCTCGCCACGGTGGATTGGCAGGGACGGGCATATCCGACCGGTTCGATCGTCCGGGGGTGGCCTGAGCATTGGCATGGTGCACGGATAGAAGAGAACTCAGAGTTTGGTTTCTCTCCGGCGTTCTGAAGCCAACGACCCGGGTAGGTTGCCGCGGAGAGGCGTTGCAGTGCGAAGGAGAAGCCGGGGGCGGAGTGCAGCCAAGTGGGCTCCGTCTGTCTGCTTCCGGAGGAAGCGATCTTGATGAATTCACCATATTGGTTGGCCCCGATGCAATCGACTGTCCATTGAGGGTGTGTATCACCCTAGCGCATTTTCTCAGCGCTTGGAATCGTTACGGATTCCCAAATCAGTTTGTTCCTGATTCAACATACAGGCTGGGACAGGAGGCCAGCCTGTACGGTCAGAGCGCTTTCCAAAGACCTTCGCGATCGACTGCTCAATGCGGTTGAGGATGGCATGACATGCCGTGCAGCGGCTACGCGGTTTGGCGTTGCGCCATCGACCGCGATTTGCGTTCTCATCACATCGAAGCTCACGACCTTTCCCTTCGTTGCCTGATCTCTGATCGAGGTCGTATGATTTGAGTGGAAGGGAGTTTCTCCGTGGAGAGTACAATGGAGGTTCTCACGATGCGCTGTGGACGGCCTAATGCCCATCGCCATTGGCCTGACGAGATCACGTCTGAGAGCTTGCGGCCGGGCGCGACAGTGAATGCGGTTGCTGAGCGTCATGGATTTCTAAGTCTGCGCGCTTTACGCAAGGGCCTGCAGCAATGTCTGATTGTCTGCTGCTGCCCCACAAGACAGGAATCCATCTAAAAAGGAGTTACCTTCGACACCAATCGCAGAAGTCAAGAAGCCATCTTTCTCGGTGTCTTTTGGCTGCGCTGAATTGTCCTAAATTTCGTAGATATTTGCTCAGCGAAAAAAGAAGGTGTTCACGCGCGTTTATTCTTGCCAAAGACAATGCCGACCCTGAAACCGCCTTCAGGTCGATTTCCAAGGTCGAGGTCGCCATGAAGGCGACCGACCGCCATGGCGACGATGGTGAGCCCAAGACCCGTTCCCGCTATGCTGTTGTTGCTTCCGCGAAAGAACCGGCGCGTGAGGAGCAGAAGCTCACTGTCAGCGACGCCACAGCCATCGTCCTCAATCGCAAAGCCGTCCTGCGTCTTCACCCAGCGGACCACGCGACCTGGCGGTGTGTGCTGGCAGGCGTTTTCCTGAAGATTTCTGAGGATCAACTCCAGCGTCGCCGGGTCGGCAGCCAGGACAAGCCCATCCAGTGCCGGATCGATGGTCGTCTCGGCGTTGCAGCGCATGGGCAGCTGCGTGAGCATCTCGCGAATGGCGCTGCCGACAGCGATTTTTGCCAGAGGTTCGGCGCCGCGCCCCGCTTCGAGGCGAGCAAGAGCGAGAAGCTGGCGTACGAGCCGGCTGGTCCGGTCGACCGAGAGCAGGATCTGGCCAAGCGCCCGGGCCCTGATGCTCTCATCTTCGGTGGCGAGCGCGATCTGGGCCTGGGTCCTGAGGCCCGCAAGCGGTGTCTTCAGCTCGTGCGCCGCAAAAGAAGTCAACTCTCTTTCGTGGCGGCGGGAGGCGTCCACCCGTCCGAAAAGGCTGTTGAGCGCGGCGATCAGCGGTCGGACCTCGCCGGGCGCATTATCGACGGACACGGAGCGCATGTCCTCTCCATCGCGCAACTCGATTTCGCGGGCAAGGATTCTGAGCGGGGCAAGACCCCGGCCGACGCCGAACCAGATCAGCGCGGCAAAGAGTGGCATGATCAGCGCCGCGGGAACGAGAAGGCCGGCGACGAGATCGCGGACCAGCCGGTTCCTGAGGCCGATCCGGTCGCCGACGACTACCCGGACACCTTTCTCCGCGTCGACGATGGTGTAGACCCGCCAGGCCTCGCCGTTGACCTGCCTTTCGCCATAGCCTTCGGTGTCAAGGGCGAGGCTCGCATCCGGTGCGCCGCTCGAGCGGGCGACCAGACGGCCGTCGAGCGACCAGATCTGACAGGAGAGCTGCTTTTCATAGTCGACCGTCTTGACCCCGGCAGCAGCGTCGGCTGCCGTGACATTGCCACCGGCGACCAGCGAATGCACCATGCGCGCCGCTTCCCTGAGCCGCGTATCGAGCACATGTTCAATTTCGGAGCGGCTCCAAAGCGAAATCCAGATGAAGGCGGTTAGCCAGATCACGCCTGTGGCGACGACAAGCAAAACGAAGAGACGGCGACGCAGTGAGCGCATCATGAAACCTTCATGCGATAGCCAAGGCCGCGGACAGTTTCGATCGTCTCGCGGCCGATCTTGGCGCGCAGGTTGTGGATGTGAACCTCGACGGCATTGCTTTCGACATCCTCCTGCCAGCCATAAAGCCGATCCTCAAGTTCGCCGCGCGAACGGATCACCCCCGGCCGTTCCATCAGCGCGAGCAACACGGCGAACTCGCGTCGCGAAAGCGGGAATTCCCCGGTCTCGGTGCTGGCGATCATCGTCGCGGGGTCAAGCCTGATGCCTGCGGCGGCGAGAAGCGTATCGCTGCGACCATTCCGCCGCCGCGTCACAGCGCGGATCCGGGCCGCCAGCTCATCAAGATCGAACGGCTTGCCGATATAGTCATCAGCGCCAATATCGAGGCCGCGGATCCGGTCGGCCGTCTCGTCCAGCGCGGTCAGCATCACCACCGGCGTCGCGTTGCCATGCCGGCGCAGTTCGGACAGCAGCGCGAGGCCGGAGCCGTCGGGCAACATCAGATCCAGTACGATGGCGTCGAAATCCGCTGCCCGGACCGCCAGACGCGCGTCGGCCAGGTTGGCAACGGCATCAACCGTGCTGCCGGAAAGGCCGAGGCCGATCTTGAGGCCATCGGCAAGAACCGGGTCATCTTCAATAACAAGCAGACGCATCTTTTCCTCGGGCTTCTGACGGATGTCCGGGTTGTTTTCCGCCGAGCTTAAGACTGCCTTAAGCTCGAGGAAGATTTTGCGGGCATCAAGACCGAATGAAGGTTTCACCGAACCATGTCCGCATTTTTCCGGTTCTCTTATATCTGGATACTGGTTTTTCTGACAGTTCCGGCGATTGCCGCACGGGCTGAAATGCCGCTGCCGGCTGATGATGTGTTCCATCTTTCCGCCGCGCGCGACGGAAAAGATGGGCTCGCGCTCGGCTGGACAATTGCGCCGGGGACTTATCTTTATCGCGACGCGATGACGGCGCGCCTTGACGGCAGTGCCATCGCCCTGGCACTGCCGCCCGGTAAGGAAAGGGACGATCCGAATTTCGGCCGGGTGGCGATCTATCAGAACCACGTTTCGGCCGTTGCAGCCGGTCTTCCCGCCGATGGCACGCTCTCCATTTCCTATCGGGGATGTGCCGAAAAAGGGATCTGCTATCCGCCCGTTGAAAAGACGGTCGATCTGGCGACGCTCGATGTTACCGGAACGTCTTCTGTTGGGACGTCATCGGACACCTTCACTGATTGGGCGCCGGAACCGGTAAAGGCCGTGCCCGGGGTCGCAACGGTGGCGGAAACCCAGGTGGATGGTTCTGCGGAGACCTATCTTGCCAGCCATATCGTGCTGATGCTGGCCGGTTTCCTTGGCTTCGGCCTGCTGATGGCCTTCACTCCGTGCATCTTTCCGATGTTACCGATCCTCTCTGCAATGCTTGCCGGCGCGCGCGGACCGCTTTCCACCGGTCGCAGTTTCGCGTTGTCGCTCTCCTATGGTCTCGCCATCGCGACCGCCTATGGTTTCATCGGCCTCGTCGCTGGCTGGTCCGGCTCCAACCTTCAGGCCGTGCTGCAGTCGCCGATGGCGCTCGGCATTTCTTCCCTGGTGTTCGTGGCTCTGGCCCTGTCGATGTTCGGGCTCTTCGAACTCAGGATGCCGGATGCGTTGTCACGCCGTTTCCATGGTCGGGGCAGGACGAGCGGATCGTTCACAGGCGCGGCCATTCTCGGTTTCGGCTCCGCGCTCATCGTCGGTCCCTGTGTCACGCCGCCGCTCGCAGCCGCTATGCTCTACGCGGTCAGCACCGGCGCGGCGGTGCGTGGCGGGGCAGCGCTCTTCGCCCTCGGGTTCGGGATGGCGCTGCCACTCATTGCATTCGGAACCTTCGGTGCTCGGGCGCTGCCGCGCTCGGGCCCCTGGCTCGAACGGGTGCGCCGCGGCTTTGGCGTCGTCTTCCTTGCCGTTGCCATTCTGCTGCTCGCACGTCTCGTTCCCGCGGCGACGGGCCTCGCGCTGTGGGGGCTCTTTGCCCTTGGTTTGTCCGTGTTTCTCGGTGGTTTCGATCGCCTCGATGGAGAGAGCGGTTTCGGAAAACGCGCCGGCAAAGCTGCTGGCCTCTTCTCGGCACTGGTGGCTGTGGTGATGATCGTCGGTGCCTCGGCCGGTGGCACAGATCCGCTGCGGCCGCTCGCACCTCTGGCGGGGCGCGTGGCCGTTGAAACACCCAGCGAGCGCGATGAGGTCCGGGTAAGCGACAGCGTTGCGTTCGACCACGCCCTGCGCGGGCTCGACGGCAAAATCGCGCTCGTCTCCTTTTCCGCCGACTGGTGCACGGTGTGCAAATCCAACGAACGGCTGATGGCTACACCCGAATATCAGGGGCGCCTTGCCCGCCTGCCGGTCATCGCCGTCGACGTGACGCGGCAGGATGCCGGCAGCCGCCAGCTGATGTCGCGCTTTGCCGTGATCGGCCCGCCGACACTGTTCCTGATCGATGCCGACGGGCAGGAAATCCCCGGCAGCCGCGTTACAGGCGCGCTGTCGGCAAACGCGTTTTCGCAGCGACTGGCCGAAGCCGGCGTCTGAACAATAACCGATAGGGAGATTGCAATGGATCGACGAGATTTTCTGGGCCTGACGTTGACTGCGGCGATGGCGCTGATCTCGACGGGTGTCGCCCAAGCGCAGAATGTCGACATAAAGGCCGTGCTGCATGATCCCGATGCGCCGGAAACCGGCAATCCCGATGGCGATGTCACCATCGTCGCCTTCCTCGATTACAATTGCCCCTATTGCAAGAAATCGGCGCCCGATCTTGCCCGCATCGTCAAAGATGATGGCCGGGTTCGCCTCGTCTTCAAGGACTGGCCAGTTTTAACCGACGCTTCGGTCTATGGCGCGCAACTGGCTCTTGGTGCCAAATATCAGGGCAAGTATCTAGATGCTCACAACGCGCTGATGGCGATCCCCGGTCATGGCGTCAGTGCGGATCAGATGCTGGCTGCGGTGCGTGCCACCGCGATCGATATGGACCGGCTCCAGGATGACATCAAGCAGCACAAGAGCGATATCGCAGCGCTACTTGGGCGCACGATGGGGCAAGCCGATGCCCTCGGCATCGTATCGACCCCGACCTATCTGATCGGCCCATTCAGAACTTCGACACTCGATTATCAGGGCTTCACAGCCGCGCTTGCCGAGGCACGCAAGCGTCAGGCTGCCGGCGACCGGGTGGAGTAATGTGATGGACCTTTACGCCTGTGTCTCCGACGGGATGAGAGTTGTGGTGCTGACCGCAAAGGATGTGCGCATGAAACCATAATCCAAACCTTCCGGACGGCTAAAAGTGTGTTCCGCTGATAATTGCCGGAAGGCAATTTTCCGCTTGCTTCATCGTGCTTTCGTGAAGTCAAATATTGGCAATAAAAATATTTTAAATCAGTAGGTTAATCTATTTCTTCTTGATGTGGGTCAACCAAAATTCCTTGCACTTTGTCTATTAAATATCCTGCGGCCGCCGCAGGAAGGTCTGCTCTGCTGCCGCGCTCCGCTTCCTCGCGAAAAAAGGACAACTCTTATGAAAGCTTCGACATCAACCGGAGACGGGCAAGCGGTCGCGCCGTCGGTTTGGCAGCTTCTCGGTGCTGCCATACTGGCAAACCGCCTTGTCATCGGATGGGTCTACTGGGGCGGTTTCTCGCGCCGGTTCATCTATGATCTGAAGAAGATCGACCCGGATTCTCCCGGCTATCTCGCCAACAAGCTCGTTCATGCCGCGCCCGGCGTGCCATTTGGCGTCGGTGATATTCTTCACTGGCTGCTCGATCATGGACTTTTGCTGCATATCTCGGTGATCGGCTTCAGTCTGGTGGAGTTGATGGTCGGTGTTGGGCTGATGCTGGGGCTTGCGACCCGTTTCGTCTCGCTTGTCGGCATGGGACTTTCGGTTGTGCTAATGATCATCTTCGGCTGGATGGGAACCACCTGCCTCGACGAGTGGACGATGGCGGCATGTTCCTTCGCCATGACCGCCGTCATACTGGTAACCGGGAGCGGACCTTATTCGCTCGACAATCTGATCGTGAAATCCGGCCGGACGGCACGAACGCCATGGCTGGCCTGGCTGACCAGCGGGCCGCTGCCGCTATCACGCAGCCGCGTGATCACCATCAGCAGTGTCCTGGGGCTCGTCGCTTTCGCTTTCACAGTCTTTTTTTACGGCTTCTTTTTTAATGCGATCTACAGCCCGCTCGGCAAGCGCTACAACAATCTCGTACCACATGTTTCGATGTCGCAGGGCCTGATCTCGGGCAACACGGTCTCGGCGCGGCTCTACACCGATGCGGGCCCGGATACGCAGGGCGCCTATATCGTTCGTGCCACGCTTTCGGCCAAGGATGGGGCGAGCGCACCGGTCTTTGACCTCGATGCTGCCGATCTCGACAACAAGAACATCGTCAGCATCTCCGACAACCGCTTCGCGCCCTGGTCCAGCTGCGCGCAGATCGCCTATGGCATCCGATGCCAGCTCGGCAGCCAGGCGACGCTCAGTTTTGCGCTGCCTGATGGGGCTACTGCAAGCGACAGCCTGATACTGACGCTGATCGATGTCGAGGGAAAGAAGTTTACCACAAACGTTGCAATGCAGTGAGTTCTTACGCGCTTACGAGGTCCGCCCGGCAACCGGCGGCCCTCAATTTCCTGTTTTCTGGTCTGTTTGCAGAAACCCACGGCGGGAAGGGGGACTCTTACCGAATTGGGCGACTCGAATTGTAAATGCCGAATAGTCGTGTGACCGATTAAAACGAACGCGCAATTTGATGGTATCAATCGGCGGGATTTGCTGAAGCACGACGAGCAAGCGAAATGGCCTTCATCGTAGGAAAGTGGTGAGATGACCAGATCGCGGGATATTGGATCTGGAATTCCTGAAATTGGCGTGACGTGTCGTTCCGCCCTCCGCTGCAAGCGGTTCCGTCTACCCACCGGCCAGGCGATAGCCAATGCCTGGCTCGGTGAAGATCCAGTGCGGGTCGGCGGCATCGTCACCCAGCTTGGCGCGTAGCTGCCGGATATAGACGCGCAGATATTGCGTATCATCCGTGTGAGCCACGCCCCAGATGGCTTTCAGGATCATATCCTGTGTGACGAGCCGGCCGCGATGGGTCGCAAGCAGCCAGAGCAGCTCGAACTCTTTACGTGTAAGATTGAGATCTTCATCCGCAAGTGTCGCCCGACGCTCGGCCCGATCGATTGAAAGTGCACCGAGTGTGATCGTCGCACTGGCCGCATCCTCGGCATGATCGCGCAACAATCCGCGCAGCCGGGCAAGGAGCTCGGCTGTCGAAAATGGTTTCGTTACATAGTCCTGCGCGCCGGCATCGAGCGCTGCGATCTTTCCGTCTTCGTCGGAACGGACCGAGAGAACGAGAACCGGCACCCGTGTCCATTCGCGTATCGTTTTCAGCACGGTGATGCCATCCGCGTCCGGCAGGCCCAGATCAAGAATGATGGCCGCCGGGTTTTCCCGGGCGGCGGCAGCCACTCCGTCATGAGCGGTTGCTGCGGTGAACACCAGGTGCCCTTCCGCCTCAAGGGCCACGCTCAGAAAACGGCGGATTGCAGCTTCGTCATCGATAATCAGAACGCGCGCGCTCATTCTGGGATCCCCGTTCTCGCAATTGGCAGCCTGAAGGAAATGCATGCCCCACCTTGCGGAACGGCACTGGCGCTGATCGTGCCGCCATGGGCTTCTACAATTCCACGGCAGATAGCAAGGCCCAGGCCCGCACCGGCAGGTTTCCCGTCGCCCTGCGTGGCGCGCCAGAACATGTCGAAAACCCGATTTTCCTCGCCAGCAGGAAAGCCCGCCCCCTTGTCCTGAATTGCGACCTCGATCATGCCATCAGTCAATTGTGCGGCCACTTCAATCGGAGCGCCAACGCCGGAATATTTGGCGGCATTGTCGAGAATATTCACGAAAACCTGCTCCATCAAAATAGGGTCGACATCGACGGGCGGAAAATCGTCAGGAATATCAATTTTGAGCGGATGATCCCGTAATGGCCCGCGAAGCCGCTGCCGGGCGGCCCCGACAAGTTCGCGCAGATCTGACGGGCTCGTGCGCGGCTTCAGTGCGCCATGCCCGAGGCGTGTCATGTCAAGGAGGTTTTGAATATAGCGATCGAGCCGCTCGCCCTCGTCACGGATCGTCGTGATCAGTATGGCGCGCAAATTATCCGTGAGGATCTGGTTCTCAAGGCTTTCCGCAGCGCCGAGAATTGATACGAGGGGTGTTCGAAGATCATGGCTTACCGAAGAGAGTAACGCTGTGCGTAGCCGCTCGGTCTCTGACGTGAGGCGGCTTTGGGCCAGATCATCCGAAAGACGGATCCGCTCAAGAGCGAGCGCCACCTGATCAGCAAGAGCGTCGGCGAGTTTGCGCTCTTCTGTTGCGATTGTTTCTCCGACGTTATTGCGGATGCCAAGCACGCCGATGCTTTTTCCGGATGCCCTGAGAGGCAGAAACAGCCAGTCCGTTGCTGGAAGCGTTGCTGACCCCCGTCCCGCAGCCTCGCTGTGATCGAAGGCAAAGCGCGCCGCAGTCAGCTCGCGGGCGGCAAGCGTCGGCCGCATCGGCTCGGCTCCGGCGATGTCCAGTGGCCCTGTGCGCCCATTTTCAGGAGGCACGAGCACCATTGCCTCTCCTCCGATCACTGTCGAGACGTGATGGACGGCGACTTCAATGACCTCGTCGAAGGAGGCGGCGGCTGTTGCCTGGCGTGAAAAGTCATAAAGTTTGGCCGTCCGTTCGGCTGCAGCCTTTTGGGCAATGACCCGTTCGCGCAATCTGGCCGCCAGATTGCCTGTGAGGATTGATGACACGAGCAAAAGCACCAGCGTCAGAAGCTGCGTCCGGTCGAAAATCCGGAAGGTGTAAAGCGGATCGGTGAAGAAGAAATTGAAACAGAGAAAGGAGAGACCGGCAGCAAGGATCGCCGGCTTTCGTCCCATGCGCGCAGCGATTGCGACCGTCGCCGTCATGAATAGCAGCGACAGGCTGCCTGTCGGGAAGAACGGCTGAAGACCGGCTGCCAGTCCGGTTGTCGTGACGACCGTTGCCAGCACAATTCCGGGCCGGAAAACGCTCAACGGCTCCCCAGGCGGCTTCACGCCAGATGCGTGCTGCACGGTTTCGTCGCCTTCAGACATCAGCGTCAGTTCAAAAGCATCTGCTTCGTTCAGTAACCCCTGATAAAGCCGTTCGTGCATTGTGGGCTGAAAACGGTGCCAAAACGGACGCTTTTCTGGCGGGCGCGGCAATAGAATGCGCCGAACGTTTTCACGTCGCGCCAGTGCAATCACCTCAGCGGCTGGATCTTGATCGACTTCGAGGAGCGAGACGCGGGCACCGAGTTGCTCAGCCAATCTGAGTGCATTGGCACCCGCGCCATGCCGGTGCGGTCCATCAAGAGAAGAAACCCCGATTGCCAGCCACTCCGCCCGGGCCCGATCGGCAGAGCGTTTGCCGGCGCGCACAGCATCTCGGCCTGCCATGTCTTCCGGCAGAACAACCAGGATGCGCTCCTGCGCTGGCCAGGGGCCATCGATGGCATGGCTCGCCATGTGATCCTGAAGCTGTCGATCGATGCGATCTGCAGCAGTGCGCAAAGCCAGTTCTCGAAGCGCCGTCAGATTGCCTTTGGCGAAGAAGTTCGCGACCGCACGGGCGGCCTGATCCTCGATATAGACCTTGCCTGCACGCAGGCGCGCGATCAGTTCATCCGGGGGCAGGTCAATCAAGGCGATCTCATCTGCCTCGGACAAAACTTTGTCTGGAACCGTTTCGCGCACTCTGACACCGGTTATGCGCGCCACCATGTCGTTTAGCGTCTCGACATGCTGAACATTGAGTGTCGTATAGACGTCGATCCCGGCATCGAGTATGTCCTCGACATCCTGCCAGCGCTTCTCATGCCGGCTTCCGGAAAGATTGGAATGGGCAAGTTCGTCGATCAGTGCCAGATCCGGCGCGTAGGCGATCACGCCATCGACGTCCAGCTCGTGCAGAATGCGGCCGTTATGGAAAAACGGTCGCCGCGGAAGCACATGCAGATCCCGCAGCATCATTTCCGTTTCAGTGCGGCCATGTGTCTCGACGAGGCCGACAACAACGCGAAGGTCAGATGCCGCCAATCGCGCCGCAGCGTCCAGCATCGCGTAAGTCTTGCCGACGCCAGGGGCCGCGCCGAGGAAGATCTTCAGTCGCCCGCGTCCTTCCCGGCGCGCGATGTTCAGCAGCGCTTCAGGGCTCGGCCGCCTTGCATCCACCATGCTTTGGTCCTCAGTTTTTTTGAACTGGCGCGTCCACAGCCACCTTGTCAAGCGCCAGATTGAGCGCAAGCACATTCACCCGTGCCGTGCCGTATAGACCGAAAAGCGGCCGTGCTATCGATCCGTCAATCAAGCTGTCGACCTCTGACTGCCGAAGTCCGCGGGCGGTGGCAACGCGTGCGGCCTGGTTCCGTGCATTTTCGACAGAAATGTCGGGATCAAGCCCTGAGGCGGATGAGGTGACGGCATCGATCGGGGCGTTAGCATTGTTGGCCTCACGGTATGCGGCGCGGCGCTTTGCCACCTCAGCAACGAGTGTTGCTGAACTTGGGCCGAGATTGGACGCGCCAGCCGCCGCCGCATCATAATCAACGGCGGATGGTCGTGGATGAAAATAGCGGGGGCCTGAAAAGGACTGGCCGATCAAAGCCGAGCCGACGACATGGCCGTCAGCGACCAGAAGGCTTCCCTGGGCGCCGTTTCTGTTGATGAAACCGGCAAGACCGGTCATCGCAAGTGGATAGCCAAGCCCTGTCAGAACCGTCATGATGAGGGTAAAGCCAAGGGCCGGGCGGATCAGAGTGAACATGTTGTTTTCCTTTCAGGCCAGGCCGAGCGCGCTCACAGCCAGATCAATGAGCTTGATGCCGACAAAGGGAGCAATGAGGCCGCCAAGACCGAAGATCATCAAATTTCTGCTCAGCAGGGCCGCAGCACTTTCCGGTCGATAGCGAACGCCACGAAGCGCAAGCGGGATGAGCGCAACGATGACCAAAGCATTGAAGATGACGGCTGATAAAATTGCACTCTCGGGACTTGAAAGATGCATGATGTTCAAGACCGCAAGCCCCGGAAATGCGGCTGCGAAAATGGCCGGCAGAATGGCAAAATACTTTGCCACATCGTTGGCGATTGAAAATGTCGTCAAAGCGCCACGAGAGATCAAAAGGCCCTTTCCGACCATTACGATTTCAATCAGTTTTGTCGGATCGCTGTCGAGATCAATCAGGTTGGCTGCCTCTTTGGCGGCAGACGTGCCGGAGTTCATCGCGACGCCGACATCAGCCTGAGCCAATGCAGGGGCGTCATTCGAGCCGTCACCGCACATCGCCACGAGGCGCCCGCCCGCCTGCTCCTTGCGGATGAAATCCAGCTTCATTTCGGGCGTCGCCTCAGCAAGAAAGTCATCGACACCTGCCTCAGCGGCAATTGCTGCCGCGGTCAGCGGGTTGTCACCCGTGATCATCACCGTGCGAATGCCAATACGGCGCAGCTCGGCAAAGCGTTCGCGAACGCCAGGCTTGATGATATCCTTCAGATGCACAGCACCCAGAATACGCCTGTCCTCGGCCACGATAAGAGGTGTACCGCCCGAGCGGGCAATGTCTTCAACAGCGGCTCTGAGCGTTTTATCCATTTCGATGCCGGTGAAGCGCTCCACCGCGTCGATCGCACCTTTGCGCAGCTGCCGTCCGTCGATGTCAACGCCGGAGAGCCGTGTGCTGGCAGAGAAGGCAACCGGAACACCGCCGGTGGCAGCCTCACGGTCCAGTCCGGGAATTTCCAGTTCTGCGAGGGTTATGATCGACTTTCCTTCCGGTGTGTCATCAGCAAGCGAGGATAGGAATGCGGATTCGATCAGCGTATGTTTCGAGACACCGGGGGAGGCGATGAATTCATCCGCCATCCGGTTGCCGAATGTGATCGTGCCGGTCTTGTCGAGCAGCAATGTGTCGACATCGCCGGCCGCTTCGACAGCGCGACCCGACTTTGCGATGACATTGGCGCGCACAAGACGATCCATGCCGGCGATGCCGATGGCGGACAGCAACCCGCCGATCGTGGTCGGGATCAGCGTCACGAACAAGGCGCCAAGGGTGATGACCGGAATGATCAGGCCATAATAGCGGGCGAATGGCTCAAGTGTGACCACAACCACGAGGAAAATCAGGGTCAAGCCGGCAAGCAGGATGTTGAGCGCGATCTCATTTGGCGTCTTTTGCCGCTCTGCACCCTCAACCATGGCAATCATCCGGTCGAGGAAACTCTTTCCCGGTTCAGCGATAATGCGGATGACCAGGCTATCGGAAATGATGCGGGTCCCGCCGGTCACGCCCGAGCGGTCACCACCTGATTCACGGATAACGGCTGCACTCTCGCCGGTGATTGCGCTTTCGTCGACCGAGGCTGTGCCGGCGATCACTTCCGCATCGGTTGGAATGATGTCGCCCGCTTCCACCAGAACCAGTTGGCCGGCTTTCAAGCCATCGGAAGCAACCAGACGCGGACTGGGGTCATCGATATCGGCCAAAAGTTTCACCATGGTCTTTGCTTTGGTGGCGCGCAGACTGTCGGCCCGTGCTTTGCCGCGACCTTCGGCCAGGGCTTCGGCAAAATTCGAGAACAATACGCAAACCCATAGCCAGAAGGTGATCTGAAGATTGATGCTGGCGCCGCTCGCTCCAGATAGGAGATCGCGCAGCGAAAGCAGCGTTGTCATGGCGGCGACAAGAGCGGTCACCAGGATGACCGGATTGCCAGCCAGAGCCCTGGGCGAGAGCTTCCGTATGGATGCAATTGCCGCTGATCGGTAGATCTCGGAGGACCCGGTTTCGAAAGAATTCATGATGTTTCCCCGCAATTTTTAAAAGGTCTGGCCAAGGGTGACAGACACCTGTTCGGCGATTGGGCCGAGTGACAGAACCGGGAAGAAGGTGAGCGCGCCGAGGATCAGGATGGTGCAGATGAGCAGAAGGATGAACAGCGGGCCATGGGTCGGGAAACTGGCGGCCGATGTCGGGATCCTGCGCTTGACGGCGAGCGACCCGGCTATCGCCAGCATCGGGACGATGATGGCGTAGCGGCCAACAAGCATCAATATGCCGAGGGCCGTTGTCTGCCATGTGGTTGCTGCCCCAAATCCGGCGAATGCCGAACCGTTGTTGCCGACGGCGGATGAATAGGCATAGAGGATTTCGGAAAGGCCATGCGGGCCCGGCGCGTGTACCGAAGCCAGTGCAGCCGGCACCACCGCTGAAACAGCGCCGCCGATGAGAATGCCCAGAGGCATTGACAGAAAGGCGATGATTGCGAGGGTTACTTCCTTTGCCTCGATCTTGCGCCCGAGATATTCAGGCGTCCGTCCGACCATGAGCCCGGCAAGAAAGACGGTGAGGACGACATAGAGAAGCATGCCGTAAAGCCCGGCCCCGACACCGCCGAAGATCACTTCACCGATCTGCATGTTGATGAGCATGACGAGGCCGGAAAGCGGCATGAAACTGTCATGCATCGCGTTGACCGAGCCATTCGACGCCGCCGTTGTCGCTTCAGCCCAGAGTGCGGAAAGTGCGGCGCCGAAGCGCATCTCTTTGCCTTCAAGGTTGGCCCCAGCGCCCAGCAGGGGATTGCCGGCAAGTTCGGAGAAATGGATGATCAAAAGCCCGGTCACCAACAGGATGCCCATGACGACGATGAGCGCGATGCCTTGACGCCGGTCGCCGACCATCCGGCCGAAGAGAAAGGTAAAGGCGGCCGGGATAAGGAGGATGGCGAACGTTTGCGCAAGGTCGGAGGCTACATTCGGGTTCTCAAAGGGATGCGCCGAGTTGACCCCGAAGAAGCCACCGCCGTTCGTCCCCAGCTGCTTGATTGCAATTTGGCTCGCTGCAGGCCCCCGAGCGATGACCTGTTCGGCGCCTTCAAGCGTATGGACATGAACAGCACCGAGAAGCGTTTGTGGCACGCCCTGAAGCACAAGAAACAGACCGAGCACGATCGAGAGTGGCAACAGAATGTAGAGGATCGAGCGGGTCATATCGACGAAGACATTGCCAAGTCCCCGGTCAATACCACCGGCAAAGCCCCGGATGACGGCAACACCGATTGCCATTCCCGTTGCAGCAGAGAGAAAGTTCGCAACCGTCATTCCTGCCATCTGCGACAGATAGGACAGCTGAACTTCACCGGAATAGGCCTGCCAGTTGGTATTGGTGACAAAACTCACGGCAGTGTTGAAGGCAAGCGCTGGCGCCATGGCGCCGATGCCGTCTGGATTGAGCGGCAGGAGATGCTGGAACCTGAGGATGGCGTAGAGTGCCAGAAAGCCCGTAAGATTGACTGCGAGCACGCTGAGGGCATAGCTACGCCAGCCTTGGCTGTTCTTGCGATCAACCCCGCAAAGACGATAGATTCGATTTTCAAGAGGGACGAGAACAAAAGAAAGCGCATTGTTCTCGCCGGAGAAGACTTTTTCCATATGCGCGGCAAGCGTCCATGCGGATACGGTCAGAACGACTGCAAAAAGGGCAAAGCCGACAAGGTCACCCATGCTGGCCTCCTCGGCTGTTTCCCTGATTGATGAGTGTCCAGATAAGAAAAATAAAGGTGATTGCTGTCACCGCTAGCCCAAGAAACAAATCGAACATGGCGGGCCTCAGAGGCTATCAATGAGGCTGATCGATAGCGCGAAGGCGGCAAAACCAGTTATACCAAGGACCAGATAGATGAGATCGGACATGGCTAAACTCCTGTCAGTAACTGACAAGGTGTTGCCTCCGTGAGCCGTAAAGTTGCCATACTGAAGATCGGGCAATGGCGTAAAATTCGCATAAAGGCGAGCGGCGAAGCTGAGCCGGTATTGGGCATTGCCAAGTTGATTTTAGGGCTTGTCGCAAACCTCTCAGAAGGTTGATAACACCCAGCACACGATGGCATTTTCACGCTTTGTTAACCTTTTGAAGTCCGAAGAGGCGCCCGAGCAGGTCATTCTGGTCGTTGACGGTCCACTCGCCGGAAAATCCGAGGCCTTTGCGCTGCCACAACATCGCTTCGAACCCGGCGATAGCAGCGGCTCATCCTTGAGCATCTTGCGGAAGACGCGTTTGGCAGCGTCGAGATCGCGCTTAGCCGTGAGCAAGAAGTTGATCGGGTTTCCGTGCTTGTCGATGGCGCGGTACAGGTACCGCCACTGGCCCCGGCTCTTGACGTAGGTCTCATCAATCCTGACTGAGCTACAATGCGGCCGGCGAAACTGGCGCAGCCGCTTTTCGATGACAGGCGCACAGGCTGGAACCCACCTATTGATGGTGCTGCGGTCGACCTCGAAGCCGCGCTCGTGGAACATTTCCTCGAGATCTCGATAGCTGAGCGGGTAACGCAGATACCAGGTCACCGCCGGCACAATCAGCCACGCTTCGAAATGCCGCCCCTTGAAATCATCCTTCGACTGGCGCTTCAACTTCTCGGCAATGGCAGTCACAATCATGGCTACGCTCCGCTACATCGGGAGCGAAATTCCCACCGTTGTGGTCGACAGCACGTTAACCACAAAAATTTGCGGCAGGCCCTCCGCCCCAATGCCAGCTCATATAGCTGTTATTCATGCGGCGAAGAGCGAGTTTGTTGACTCCTATTGAAAGAATATGACTACATGACTACTCATGTAGTCATATTGATGGAGTCTGAAATGCATTTGTCGATGTGGGCCTATCCCTGGGATATTCAGGATCAGGGGCTTGAGCGAACCTTTTCCGATCTGGCCGGACGGGCTGGGCTGAATACGATCTCTCTGGCGACGTCCTACCATGCAGGCCGCTTTCTGCAGCCACGCAGTCCACACCAGAAGGCCTGTTTCCCGCAGGATGGCACGGTCTATTTCCGCCCCGATGAAAGGCTCTGGCAGAATAAGACGATCCGCCCGCTGATGGCCGACAATGTCGCTGAGCGCGGCGATATGCTGGCGGCGTTGACAGCCGCGCGTGATGCAGGCGGCGGCATGAAGGTCTCCTGCTGGACGGTCTGCCTGCACAATACCCGGCTTGGCATGCTCCATCCCGAACATGTGACGCGTAATGCCTTTGGCAATCCCAACTATTATAATCTCTGCCCGTCGAGCCCGGCAGCGCGCGACTATGTCGTTACACTCGTGCGTGACGTGACGAGGCGCTACCGGCCCGATATGGTCGAGCTCGAAAGTCCGAATTTCATGGGCTTTGCCCACGAGTTTCACCATGAGAAGGATGGCGTCGGTCTCAATGGTGAAGATGATTTTCTGTTGTCACTGTGCTTTTGTGAGCATTGCATGTCCCGCGGCAGACTTGCCGGCGTTCCGATGGAGGAGGCGCGCGAAACGGTGCGCGGCTTTATTGCGGCGATGTGCGAGCGCGAAGTGCCCGAACGGCAGTTCCCGGACTTTCCGGCAAGGGGCAATGATGCCTTCAATGACTTTCCCGCACTCAGAGCCTTCCTTGAATGGCGGAGCGAGCCGGTCACCAGTCTGATCGGCGAGATCCGTGCGGAGGCGGATCCCGCGAGCAAGATCATGCTGATCGATCTGGCCGATGGATGGATGGGCGGTGTCGATCTGGAGGCTGTCGGCAAGGTCTGCGATGGCGCGATACTCTGCTGCTATTTCATGGAGCCCGAGCAGGTGGCGGCTTTGATGAAAGCCGGTCGCGCGGCACTCGGTTGCGAAAAATATCTCGGCGCGGGCTACCGGGTCTTTTTCCCGGAAGTGACATCAGCCGATGCCCTGGCTGCGCGTTCCAAGGCGGCGATCAAGGCCGGGGCGGACGGTATCAACTTCTACAATTACGGCCTGATCCCTGAAAAAAGACTGAACTGGGTGCGCCAGGCCGTCGACGCCCTGCCGAAATAACAGGCAGGGCGTCGCTTTGACATGAAAATGGACAGGGAACGCAGAATTCAACTTGACTACATGAGTGTACAAGATAACAATTAAGCCCAATAAGCGCGGCTTCTCGAAAAAAGGGGAAAACATGAAACTGAAGAAACTTCTACTCGTCGCCTCCGTTCTTGCGGGCATGGCGGCACCTGCAATGGCGCAGGACAAGTTCACAATCGGCTACGACAACTATTACAACGGCAATTCCTGGTCGGTTCAGCTGTCCAAGGAGTTCGAGGCCGAAGCCGAGCGCCACAAGGATACGGTCGATGTCGTCTACACCGAGTCCGAGATGAAGACCGACCGTCAGGTCTCCAATATTGAAGATATGATTACGCGTGGCGTCGATGCGATCATTCTTACGCCGATTTCGCCGACCGCCGTCATTCCGGTGCTGAAGAAGGCCGAAGCCAAGGGCATCAAGGTCGTACTGCTCGCGTCGACGATCCGCAGCGACGACTATGATGCGCTCGTTACCGTCGATGACGTCGATTTCGGCAAGGCAGGCGCTGAATGGCTTGCCAAGAAGCTTGACGGCAAGGGCAAGATCATTGCGCTGAACGGCATTTCCGGCATTTCCGCCAGCGATGATCGCTGGAAGGGCGCCAAGGCGGTTTTCGATCAATATCCTGATATCGATGTCGTCAGCGTTGTCGATGCCGGCTGGGATTACGCCAAGGCCAAGGTCGCCGTATCCAATCTTCTGGCCGCCAATCCGCAGATCGACGGCGTCTGGTCGCAGGGCGGCAGCATGACGCTCGGCGCAATTGACGCTTTTGAAGCGGCACAGCGGCCGCTGGTGCCGATGACCGGTGAAGACAATAATGGCTACCTGAAGCGCTGGGCTGCTCTTGAGCCGGATGGTTTCGAATCCGTGGCGCCGTCGAAGCCGACCTGGCTTGGTTCGGAAGCGCTTCTCGTTGCGCTCGATCTCTTGAATGGCAAGCCTGTCGAGAAGAACAAGGTCTACGCAGTGCCGATGATCACCTCGGAGAACCTTCACGAGTTCACCCGTGATGACCTATCCGATTCCTTCTGGGCCAATACGCGCCTCAGCGATGATCAGGTGCGGGCAATCTTCAAGGATTGACCGGGCGAACAGGCGAGAGAGAAATAGTGACAAACCAAACCTCAGCATATGTTCCCCCTCTGCTTGCGGTCTCGGGTCTGTCCAAGTCCTTTGGGCACAATACCGTTCTTCAGGATGTTTCTTTCTCGCTTGGACGGGGGGAAGTTCTGGCACTTGTCGGCGAAAATGGCGCCGGCAAGTCCACCCTGATGAATATCCTGTCCGGCAACCTTCGCTATGACAGCGGAGAAATTCGGCTGGCGGGCGAGGACTATCATCCGGCAAGTCCTGCCGAAGCGCAGAAGAAGGGCGTTACAATCGCCCATCAGGAAACGGCAATCATGCCGGACCTGACGGTTGCCGAGAATAGCTTCTTCCGCCGTGAGCCGCGCAATGCGCTTGGCATGATCAGGCAGAAGCAGCTGAATGCCGATTTTGCCGCACTTTCCTCTTCGCTCGGCTTCAGGCTCGACGGCAAGAGGCTGGGGCGACAGCTTAGCGCCGCCGAACGCCAGCTTGTCGAGATCGCTGGTGCCGTTTCTGCAAAGCCCGGCCTGCTGATTCTCGACGAGCCGACAGCCTCACTGTCATCCGAGGCGGCGAAGACCGTGCTTGGGCTGATGACGCAGCTGAAGGCGCAGGGGACGTCGGTCATCTTCATTTCCCATCGCATGGGCGAGATCATGGAGGCTGCCGATCGTGTCGTCGTGCTGAAGGATGGCGCGCTGACGCTTGCCGCCGCACGCGGCGAGTTTAACGAGAACGACCTTATCCAGGCGATGGTCGGCCGTACCCTTGAAAATATCTTCCCCGAGCGACCCGATGTCGGTGATGGGCCTGTCCGTTTCTCCGTGCGCGGCGGCACCAATGCAAACTTGCCCGAGATAGACTTTGATGTCCGGCGCGGCGAAGTGCTGGGCATTGCCGGTCTCGAAGGGCAGGGCCAGAAGCCCCTGGCCGACGCGCTTTGCGGCATTGCGCCATTCCGCTCCGGCACGGTTGAACTCGATGGCAAGGTGCTGAAGTTGAAGTCACCGGTCGCTGCCATCGGTTCCGGCATTGCCAGTATCTCCGATGACCGGAAGCATGAGGGGCTGTCACTGTCGCTGCCGATCCGCCTCAACATGAGTTTCTTTGCGATTACCGCGCGTTCACGCAGCGGTTTTCTGCCGCTCGGATACGAGCGTGAATTTGTCGAAGGCGCCCGCAAGCGGTTTTCGATCCGTTCGACCGATATGGAGCAGCCCGTCGGCGAGCTTTCCGGCGGCAACCAGCAGAAGGTCGTGTTCGCGCGCTGGCTGGCGCATGAGCCGAAGCTTCTCGTGCTCTACGAACCGACCAAGGGTGTCGATGTTCAGTCAAAGAGCGAAATCTACCACCTGGTCAATGAACTGTCGCGCAAGGGCGTGTCGGTGATCCTGATTTCCTCCGATCTGATGGAGCTGATCGGCCTCTCCGACCGCATTCTCGCGCTTTACGAAGGCCGCATCACCGGTGAAATCGCCCGCCCCGAATTTTCCGAGGAAAAGATCATGCGCTATGCGGCAGGCCTTCCATCCAAGGTGCCGAGCGCCGGAGATGTCGAAAACGAAGGGGAACCCCATGTTTGAAGGTTCTCTTCGCTCCAACCTGCTTTTGAGCCTTCCGGCCCTGGCGCTGTCGGTTCTGCTGATCGCCATAACCGGCTTGCTTTCGCCGAACTTCTTCAGCGATTCCAATCTGACCAACCTTTCTGTCCGGCTGCTGCCGCTCGGTCTGGTGGCGTTGGGTGAGGCACTGGTTCTGTTTGCCGGGCGTATCGATCTTTCCGTTGGTTCGATCATGAGTCTTGCGACCGCGATCATGGCGCTGACCTCCGATACGCTGGGCTGGCTTGCCGTTCCGCTCGCTCTTGGCGCTGGTCTCGTCTGTGGCATTTTCACCGCCAGCGGCGTCAATGTCCTGAAGATCAATCCGCTGGTCATGACGCTTGCGACGGCAGCGATCGTCAAGGGCATCACCATGCTGATCCTGCCATCGCCGGGCGGAGAGGTGGACTATGCCTTTTACGAAGCGCTGTTCGGTGCTGAGCGCCTGCTCTCCGCACCGCTATTGATTTCGCTTGCGGTCTTTATCGTCATCGTGATCGTGATGAACTGGTCCCGGCTCGGGCGGTCAATCTACGCCTTCGGCTCAGATCCGCGCGCAGCGTTTGCCAATGGCATTTCGGCACTGCGGATTGATCTCGTCGTCTTCGGACTGTCGGGCGTCCTGGCCGCCGCCGCCGGGATCGTTCTGTCGATCCGCATCCTTTCAGGTGATCCTCTGATCGGTGAGCCCTACACGCTTGATGCCGTTTCGGCGGCGATCCTCGGTGGCGTCGCGCTGCAGGGCGGTCGCGGCAATGCCGTCGGGGTTTTCTTCGCTGCGCTCGCACTCGTGCTGATCAACAACATGTTCAACCTGCTCGATATCGACACCAGTCTGCAGAACATCGCCAAGGGCCTGATCTTCATCGTGGCGCTGGTGTTCTTCATGCGCGGCAAGGCGGAGGAAAGCTGATATGGCTGTGCCTGCAATATTTTCCAACGCAAAGCCTGCCGGGGCGACCTGGCGCGCGCTGGCACTTCTCGTCATTCTGCTTGTTGTCCTGTTCGTCTTTTCCGGGCGCGTATCCTTGGTTCAGGTCATGGACAATGCCCGTCAGGCAGCGCCCCTCGGGCTGATCGCTCTTGGTCAGGCGCTGATCTTGATGATGGGGCGGCTTGACCTTTCGGTCGGTGCGACAGCGGGACTTGCCAATGTTGTTCTGGCGGCAAGCTTTGCCGGCAATCTGGACAATATGGCCGCAGCGCTGGCGATCACCATCTTCTTCGGCCTGCTGGTCGGTCTTGCCAATGGCGTGCTGGTCGTGGTGCTGCGCATTCCGGCCTTTCTGGCGACACTTGCGACCTCGCTGGTCCTGTCCGGTGCCATTCTCGTTTACACCGGCGGCAGCCCCAAAGGGTCCATTCCGGCTGGGTTCCGCGTGATCTCCGAAGGCTGGCTCTTCGGTATCCTGCCCTGGTCGGTGGTCATCTGGATCATCGCCAGCCTGATCTTGCTCGTCTTCGTGCATTTCTCGCTGGCGGGGCGGAAGATGCTGCTTTCCGGTGCCAATGCCCGTTCGGCAAAGCGTAACGGCATTGCCGCCGATCGCATGGTGATCTTCTCCTTTGTCCTGGCAAGCTTCATGGCGACACTGGGCGGCATCATGCTGTCGTCAATCACCGGCATGGCCTCCATCGGTATTGCCGACACCTACACGGTGGATTCAATTGCTGCTGCGGTTATCGGCGGGGCACTCTTCACCGGTGGCGTGTTTCTGCCGCTTGGCGCCGCGGCCGGCAGCCTCATCCTCTTCTTTCTCCAGAGCCTGCTCTACGTCCTGTCGCTGCCGACCGCGGCGCGCTTCGTCCTTCAGGGCTCGATCATCATTCTCGCGCTTGCGCTTTCAAACTTCAAAAAGGACCGCTGAATATGGAATTCATTCGGACACTCAATGGCGATATCGCACCGGAAGAACTCGGCGTCACCTACGCGCATGATCATCTCTTCTGCATTCCGCCGCTCTGGCAGGAGAAGAAGATCGACGACTTCATGATCGATGACGTGGAAGCCTCGATCAAGGATGTCGAGCTTTTCGTCGCCGAGGGCGGGCAGGCCGTCTACGATGCGACGGCGATCGATTATGGCCGCAAGCCGGCACAGCTGAAGGAAATTTCCGACCGCACGGGGATCAAGATCATCGCCACCGCCGGCTTCAACAAGGCCGTCATGTGGCCTGGCCAGATGGAAGGGACGGGCGGGACCTTCCAGCAGTGGATCGACAGCCATTCACGTGCCGAAATTCGCGATCATGTCGTTGCCGAACTGACTGTCGGCATGGATGGCACGGATCTCAAGGGTGGCGTCGCCAAGTTCGGGACCGGCTACAACACGATTTCAGCAGCCGAAGACAAGGTCACCCGCGCCGTTCTCGATGCCCACAAGGAAACCGGCTGCCCGCTGCATTCGCATACCGAACTCGGCACGCTGATCCTTGAACAGCTGGCCATCCTCAAGGAAGAAGGCGTTGATCCGACGCGGTTGACCATGGCCCATGTCGACCGCAACCCGGACCACTGGGTGCATCTGAAAGCGGCCGAAACCGGCCTGTTTATGTGCTTCGATGGTATCAGCCGGATCAAATATCACCCTGAAAGCATTCTCATCGACTGCATCCTCAACCTCGTGCGCCATGGCCATGAAGATCAGATCGTTGTCGGCGGTGATATCGCGCGTCGCACCATGTACCGCAATTACGGCGAGGGCGGTCTCGGCCTCGGCTACATTCTCGGCAGCTGGGCACCGCGCTTCATGGAGCAGGCAGGAGATGCAGGCTTCGATGGCAAGGCGCTGTTCGAGAAATTCTTCGTCAAAAACCCGCAGCGTGCCTTTGTTTTCAAGCAGTGAGTATATCCTTTGGACTATGATAAAACCGATATCTCGCGCCTGAACGACAGCGAAATGGAAGCAGCACTGGCAGAGACGCCAGTGCTCATCCTGCCGATCGGCGCGGTGGAAAGCCATGGCGATCACCTGCCTGCAGGCACCGACAACATTCTGGCGACAAGGCTTGCCGAGGCGCTTGCAAGGGTGATCGGCGGTGAAACGCCGGTTCTGCGGCTGCCGGTGCTGCCCTTCGGACAGGTCTGGTCGCTGGCTGAGGCGCCGTGCTCGTTCGGCATCAGCAACGAGACTGTCAGCAACACGATTGTCGAGATTGCCTTGAGCGCCGCGCAGAAGGGCATTCGCTCCATCGTCGTTGTCAATGCGCATCTCGGCAATGCGATTGCCATTCGTGATGCGCAAAGGCGGCTGCGGGACGAGGGGATCACGCTTGCCAACTTCTTCTATCCCGGTTCCGGCTCGGTGATTGAAGAGGTTCGCGAGAAGAAGGAAGCCCATCCCTCCTACATGCATGCCTGTGAAATCGAGACGTCTTACGTGCTGCATCTTGCACCGGAGGTCGTCGATATGGACAAGGCGATTGAAAACTATCCGGAATTTCCGGAGGACTTCTCAACGGTGGCCTATCGCTGGACCGATTTCTCGAAGAGCCCGGTTCTGGGTGATGCTCGCGCTGCAACAGCGGAAAAGGGAGAAAAAATTCTCAACGCTGTGCTGGCCAATATGGCAAAGCAGATAGCCGTCCTTTATGCTAGGCAGTTCAACAGCAATTCCTGAGGGGCGGGGACGCCGGTTTTCTCCGGAACTTGCGCTTAACGTAAAGAACGAATTGTTGTCAGGAGCGTCTCTTGCGCGCAGATGCCCCCGTGGCGAAAGATCATCGCCCGGTCTATATCCAGATTGCTGAAACACTGAGAGCCCGGATTGTCTCGGGCTTTTACGACGACAAGATCGATGGCGAACTGAAACTTGCCGCGCAATGGCAGGTCAGTCGCCGGACGATCCAGCAGGCCCTGGAAATCCTGGTGCGCGAGGGGCTGCTCGTGCGCCAGCATGGCATGGGAACCTTCATCAATCGCAAGGGTGTCGAAAAGCGCTATCACGCGATCGCATCGATCACAGAAAGCCTTGTCGGGCAGGGGCTGAGGCCTGACTATACGGTTCTCGCAAGCGGCGAGGTGCCGGCCGGTGAAGCCGAGCAGCGTTTCTTCGGTATTGCTGAAGGGACGATGATCTACTGCCACAAGCGACTGGCGGTGTCCGATGGCAAGCCGCTTGCCGTCGTCTCCACAAGCCTCAATCTCGCGGTTCTGGAAGGCCTTGAGCTGTCCGCGCTTTCAGGCTCGCTCTACAAGGTTCTGCGGGAAAGGTTCGGCCGCACCGTGGTCGTTGCCGATGACAAATACATGCCCGTTGCCGCCGATGCGGAGGTTGCCGCACTGCTGGAACTGGATGCGGGGGCCCCGGTTTTCCTGGCTATTCGGGAAGGGCGGGACCAAACGGGTGCTCCACTCGAAGTCTCGCGCATTGTCATGCTGCCCGTGCCGCTCGATATCTCCATCCGCAATGTCGGCTTTGCCGCGGCTGAACCGGATAACCGCAGCGCTGCGGCAAAGGAATGGACCTATATGGTCGGTTTCGGCGATTTCAGATCAGACGGAAAATAGCAATTTTCGCCCTGTTTCGCTGTTAGTCAGCCACAGCCCTCAATATGCCGAGGGCGGCTTTGCTGCCTGCCTTGAACCGGGCAAAGCCAGCATCATAGGCGGGCTTGGTCGCTGATGAGGGCTCAAACCGGGCTTTCAGCGTGAAGGTCGCTTCGCAGGCCTCATCCAGAGAGGCGTAATCACCGATGGCAACGGCGGCGCACAGTGCTGCGCCCTTGGCACCGAACTGCGTTCCCGCCGGCACTTCGACCGGCACGCCTGTGACATCGGCAATCATCTGCGACCAGAATGGGCTGCGCGCGCCGCCGCCGACAAGGCGAATGGAGGTCCTGGCGCCGCCGACGGCTTCAAAACAGTCGCGGATCGCATAGGCCAGCCCTTCATAGACGGCGCGGACCATATCGGCGCGCCGGTGATGGGGGGCAAGACCATGGAAACCCGCCCGGGCCTTCGGCTCGATGCGCGGCGCGATGACGCCGGAAGCCGAGAGATAGGGGGTGAACGAGACACCATTGGCGCCTGCGGGGCTTTGTTCTGCAAGTGCGCCAAGGGTTTCATAAGGGGAATGGCCAGCGGCGATGTCCGGGCAAAGCGTTTCAAGACACCAGTCGAGCACGGTCGTACCCGCGACATTGACCATCGACTTCATCCAGCGCTTTCCCGGCACGATGAACAGAAGGCCGAGGTCGCGCGGTTTATAAACGGCCCGGTCGAAAAGCACGCCGTTGAGACAGGTGGTGCCGAGCACGGAAACGGCCTGTCCCGGCCTGTGGGCTCCGGCCCCCAGAA
The DNA here is from genome assembly GCF_006516955.1 of Martelella alba. Taxonomy (GTDB): domain Bacteria; phylum Pseudomonadota; class Alphaproteobacteria; order Rhizobiales; family Rhizobiaceae; genus Martelella; species Martelella alba. The sequence goes on along the minus strand of NZ_VHLG01000019.1, from coordinate 16,473 downwards.
CGCAGGCGCTGGTATCGCCCGTGCCGATGGCAACAGGCGTGCCGGCGACAAGGCCGGTCTGACTGGCTGCAGACGCACTTACCGCGCCGGCAAGCGTCTCGCCGCGTGCCACGGGGGCAAGCAGGTGGACATGGTCCCCAATGCCGAGAAGTGCGGCCTGGTCAGGATGAAAATCCCGCGTAACGGCCGAGCCCGGCGCCATGGCCGCTTCGGATTCATCGGTGGCAATCGCGCCGGTCAGCCGGTAGCGGACAAAGTCCTTGGCCGTCAGGATATGGCGGGCCTTTGCGAGCACATCGGGCTCGTTTTCGGCAAGCCAGGCGATCACCGGCAAGGTGCAGCCAAGCTGCATCACCGAACCGGAATGGCTGAAGACGGAAGAAATCAGGTCCGGTCTGCGACTGACCATCGCATCGACCAAAGCCTGAGCGCGGGCGTCGTTCCACAGGATCGGCGGACGCAGCAGCCGGTCGGTTTCATCCAGCGCCCAGACACCGACCATGACGCCGGTAACGCCGATGCCCCTGATGGAGGCCGGTGCAATGGCCGCTTGCTGCAGCAGGCTGCGGATAACCCTGACGGTTGTCTCCCAGGTCGCCTCGCCGTCGAGTTCCGACCAGCCGAGTGGCGCTTGCAGCAGCGACATGCGCTCGCTCGCTTCAGCCTGCTGATGCCCCTGTGCGTCAAAGAGTGCCGCCTTGATGACGGATGTGCCGATGTCGATTCCAAGATACATGTCCGCCACTATGACTTGTCCATATATGTAGTCAAGTGTTGTCATCTCAGCATGGACCGAATTTTGCATTTGAACCGAAAGTGTTAGTTTTCATGCGGAAGTGAGTCGGTTAAAGCGCCGTGCATCCATTGGTATGCGCAAAGCACGATGCTGTAGGTCCTCCAAGACTGCGAATGCGCGTTGAGCAATGTGAAGCGTTGCTCATCGCGTTGAGTGACGGGGGCAGCTTCGGCCTCCGGAATGGCGGCCTGACGCTAGCACATCCCTTCTTTTGGTCTCCTGCAAGGAAGGATCACGGCATTCGAACAAAGGCCGTCAGGACCAAATGGTTTGAGCATCCTCAATGACGATTTCCTGCGCGTTCCAGCCTTCCGGCAAAACACTGGGACGCAGGAAGGAGACGTCCTCCAGGCTGAGGTCAGGAGCGCGCGAGACATAGAGCGCAGGCATGCCGCCGGGATAGGCCACGAGGCCAATCACATTGCCGGCTTCATCCTTGACATAGGCATTGGCCCTTCCGTCAGCCGTCGCCGCAGGGGCCAGATCAAACCGCGTCGGGCGCATGTCGTAACTGATCCCTTTGTATGTGCCCTGACGCTGTTCGATCCTGATGCGTGAGAGCCGCAGATTGTGAATGCCTGCCGCGCCATCGGCGACAATGTTGATGGCGCCTTCCATCGTGCCTTCGATATCTTCGAAAACGGCATTTTCGATCGCGCCAGCCGGTTCCGAAGCACGCCGGTCGACGACATTGACCGTGATCGCCTCGCCCGATCCCCAATAGCCGTCAGGGGTCTGTCGGGCATCAACGCGGATCCGCCGGGCGATGAAATTGCGCACCGCGCCGCCGTCGCGCGAAAAAATGCCGATCGCCCGGTTGGAATTTTCGATCACGCAATCGCTGAAAATGATGTTTTCAAAATCGCCACGGCTTTCCGTGCCGATCTTCAGCGCACAGCTGAAGCTTTCGACATGGCAGTTCTCGACAAGGATATCCCGGCAGATCCCGGCCGCCGAGCCATCGGCCAGACGGCTGGTCTTGAGTACGACCCCATCATCTGCCGTGGCGATGTGACAATTGACGACCCGGACATTCTGGCAGGCATCAATGACCACGCCGTCCGTATTCGGCATTTCCCGGTCGTTATCGACCGTCACGCCGTCAATCTTTACATTGCGGCTGGCGATCATGTGGAGCGTCCACATTGGCGAATTGTGAACCGTCAGCCCTTCAAGGGTAATATTCTCACAGTTTTGAATAACGAGCACACGTGGACGATATCTGGCCGGAATATGCGTTCCCATACCGTCCGCCCGACCGGCGATGAAGTTTTTTCCGGGCGCTTCGATCCGTCCCTGCCCGCCAATGCGGATATCTGACACATGCTGGGCCATCATCAACGAAACAAAGGAATCTTCCGCGATCACATCGGTGCGATTGCCGCTATAGGCATCGATATCCGGTGAAAACCGTAAAACAGCGCCCGCCGCAAGCTCAAGATCGAGCCCTGAGCGCAGCACCAATGCGCCGCAGTCGTGAACGCCTTCCGTCAGAACCAGCTGCGCGCCCTGTGCGGCCGCATGATCCAGTGCCTCTTGCAAGGATAAGGTGTCGCCGCCCGGCGCCCTGGTTATTTTCGTTTTTGTCATCCGTTGAATTCCATCTTCCGGCAACAGCCGGTTCTTGCCACGCATATCGCGTGGACATCAAAACATGAAAGCTCCGCCGTCAGGAGGTGCGCCAGCAGGCACAGTCCCAAGCCGCGATCTTCTGATCTCCGAGCAGCATCCGGCTCTGTTCCACCGGCGCATTCCATGGCTCCGGGCCATAATTGAAGGCAAAGACCAGATCGCCGCGCCGGCGGATGCGCACATGCTCCGGCAGGTCCATCGTCGCAATACCGGCCTTGCCGAAGCAATAGCGATAAAGACTTTCGAGGAGGCCGGCCTCCGGCCAGCAGGCGAGATAGTGGAGATGGCCTTCGGCCACCAGCGCTGCGGTTCCATCGGAAAACCTCGCCAGCGGCTCCAGCTTCGTCTCCAGCCATTCCCGCCAGTGACTGGCGGTACCGCGCACAGCGCCGTCAACGCTGGCTTCAAGGCCCGGTCTCATAGACGCAACCTCGCTCACCTTGACCGGCAAGACGGCCTGGATCAGTTCTCCCGGCGGAAGCCCGGAGGGGATGGCAAAGTCATCGGTCTTGGAACCGCTGCGCGGTCCGAGAATGACAAGGCCCGTGGCCTGCTGCAATGCCTCAGAAGTGGCCTCATCGATGATCGGCAGGCATGGGGCAAGCACGACAGAATAGCCGTCAAGCGCCGTTCCGGGGGCAATGATGTCGACATCGACGCCCAGCCGCCGCGCCGCCTCGTACCAGCGGAGCGTCAGCATCCGGTAATCAAAATCCTGCCCCTGAGGCTGAAACTGCGTCACCCAGGCAGCGCGATAATCGAAGATCATGGCGACCGGCGCCTGCCTTGTCGGCGGCAAGGGGCCAAGCGTCTTCAACTCGGCGGCGACACGGGCGGCCTCAAGGCCGCCAGCGGAGACCACGTCGTCCGGGCGCATCAGGCCGGCATGCATCTGCTCCTGAGCCTGCGGTAGCTGGCGCCAGCGGAAATAGACAACCGCCTCGGCACCATGTGCATAGGCCTCCAGCGTCCAGAGCCGTACCATGCCGCGCTCGGGAACGGAATTCCAGCGCGCCCAGTTTACCGGGCCTGGCTGCTGTTCCATGATCCAGAACCGGCCATTGCCGACGCTGCGGTACAGATCATGCTGCATGCCAGAAACATCCGGATGGCCGGTATTGGCCCAGCGCTGCTTTTCATCGTCGCCAAACGGCAGGCTGTCGACCCGCCCGAGAGGATAGGAATCCCAGCTCGCCAGATCCATGGCCTGCCCCATTTCGAAATGATCGAATGTATGGGAAAAGCCCATGAAATTATGGGTTACGAAATGACAGGGCGCAGCGGCGCGGATGATCTGCGCACAATCGCGGAAATAGGCATTGAAGAGGTCCGAGCGGCAGCGCATGAAGTCGATTTCAGCCGCTGGATTGATATCGCAGACGGTTCTGACCGGCAGTTCCACCTGATCGAAACCTTGCAGTCGCATCGACCAGAAATGATTGCCCCAGGCCGCATTCAGCGCCTCGATTTTGCCGTAGCGCTGTTGAAGCCAGCGCTGGAAGTCGGCGCGGTCAAGCGGTCCCCAGGAAAAGATCGTGTCGTCACAACCGAATTCATTATCGATCTGCCAGCCGATCACGCCCTCCGCCGCCCCGTAACGCTGCGCAAGCGCACGGGTAATACGCTCGCTTGCGGCAATGAAGGCGGGCGCTGCCAGGGTGTAGTGACGGCGCGAGCCGAAGCGGCGCGGATTGCCATCTCGGTCGATCGGCAGAATTTCCGGATGAAGATCGATCAGCCAGCGCGGCGGCGCAGCCGTCGGCGTTCCCAGCACGATCTTGAGCCCTTCGCTGCGAAGCGTGGCGATCGCGCGATCCAGCCATTCAAAGGCAAAGACGCCCGGCGCGGTTTCCAGGTCAGCCCAGGCGAACTCGGCAATCCGAACGACCTCGATCCCCATCTCACGCATTTTGCGGGCATCACCGGCCCACATGCTTTCAGGCCAGTGTTCGGGATAGTAGCAGGTTCCGAGCAAGGCAGGTTCCAATCTCAATCGCTTTGAATGGGATAATAGAGGCAGGCGATCCGGCGCGCGCAGCGGCCGGATCTTAAGCAGATTATTCCTTGGTTGCGCCGGCCAGGAGGCCGTTCATGAAGAAGCGCTGCGCACCGAGGAAGATCACCAGCGTCGGAATGGCCGAGAGAACCGACATGGCGAGAAGACGCGGCCAGTTGATATCCCACTGGCCCACATTGTTGGCGAGCGCCAGCTGCACCGTCCATTTTGACTGATCCGTGATGATCAGATAGGGCCAGAGATAGTCATTCCAGCGCCAGACGAAATTAAACGCCGCGAGTGCGGCCAATGCCGGAACCGACAGCGGCACGATGATCCGGAACAGAATCCGCCACTCCGAAGTACCGTCGATCCGCGCCGCTTCAAGCAGGCTGTCGGGGATCGAACGAATATACTGGCGCATGATGAACACACCACTCGGTGTTGCCGCGGGCGCAAGGATACAGCCCCAGAGCGTGTTCAGAAGATGCAGCTCCTTCAGGATGATGAAGATCGGGATCAGAATGATCTGCAGCGGGATCATCAGCGCCGACATGATCAGGAGAAACAGCACTGTTTCACCGCGAAAGCGGAACTTTGCCAGCGCATAGCCGGCCATGAGGCTGATGACCACCGAGATCGCCGCCGACACAGTCGCGACAAAAAACGAATTGCGGAAAAATATCCCGAAGCCTGCCTGATCAATAGCCTCCTGAAAGTTCACCAGCGTAGCCGGTGAAGGCAGGATCTGCGGTGGCCAGGCAAAGATATCGTAGGGATCCTTCAGGGCACTGGCCAAAAGCCACAGCGGCGGACCGATGAAGAGAATGAAAACCAGCGCCAGAACCGGCAGGCGGGCAATACGCCAGACTTTGGATTTTGCCGTTCTCATGTGCGCTCCTTGCTCAGTCTCAGCTGCGTACCAGTCAACACCAGAAGGATGACAAACAGGACAGCAGATTCCGCAGCGGCAATACCGGCCTGGTTTGCCTTGGTGAAGGCGGTTTCATAGATGGTCTGGATCAGATAGACGGTTGAACGCCCCGGTCCACCGCCCGTAAGCGAGACCACGAGTTCGTAAACCTTGAATGCCTCGACCGATGACAGAATAATCACCAGCGAAAGCGTCGGCTTCAGAAGCGGCAACGTAATGCGCCAGAACATGCGCCATTCCGACGTACCATCGACACGCGCGGCCTCATAGAGGTCTTCTGAAATCGTCGTCAGCCCGGTGATGAACAGCATCATATAGAAGCCGGCGCCGGCCCAGACCCAGACGATGACGACGGCGAACTGCGCCATCAAGCCATTGTTGAGCCATGGAACGGGTGCGATATTGATCAGAGAAAGCAGATAGTTCACCAGACCGGAATTCAGCCCGAACAGCCACTTCCAGACAACACCGATAATCAGAAGACTGATCATCGAGGGGAAGAAGGCAATTGCGCGCATTGCACTGGATCCGAGAAAACGCGGCTTCAGCAGCAATGCAAGTGCCAAAGAGCAGGCGGTAACCAGTGGCACGGCCACGACGACAAAGCCGACCGTCTTGGCCATGGTCGAATAAAACTCGGGATCCTGAAAAATGGTGGCGAAATTGTCGAGTCCGACGAATTTCGGCCAGGTCGCGGGGGAACGGTCCACCACGACAATACCGCGCTTGAACAGGGACATCCACAAGCCCTGAAGCAGCGGATAGACGCTGAAGATCAAGAGAAGAATCAACGTCGGCGCCAGAAGAAGATAGGGAAAGACCCGCTTCGTCAAAGGCGTGTTCCGGGTTGGTGTCGGGGAAATCCCCGGCACCATAAGACCTTCCTCGGTCTTTTCTGTTTCGATGACGCTCACTTTGCCTGTTCCGCTAGCGATTCATTGGCAGCCTTGATGATCTGATCGATCGCATCGCTGGGCGTAATCTCGCCCGTCGTTGCCTGCAGAAGAGCATTTTTCATCGGTCCCCAGACATATTGCATCGCAGGGTTGGCCTGATCGGTCGCGGCATAGGTCGGGCTTTCGGCCAGTTCGTGCTTGAAGCGATCCTGGGCGTCGGAAGCGGCCTTGTTGCCGTAGTCGACCGGCGGCACGTTGAGGTTGGCCGGGATCACCATCATTGCCTTGGCATATTTGGACTGAGCGTCAGGATCCGTGGTCATCCACTTGATGAAATCCGCCACTTCATCAGCATGCTTGGTCGTGTTGAAGCCAACAATATAGTCGCCACCGATCATGCTGGACTTGACCGTGCCGTAAGGCGTCGGACCGGCAATCCAGTCAACGCGGTCCTGCTGCGACAATGGCGCGACGTTCCAGTTGCCCGACATCCAGGCAACGGCCTGTCCCGACATGAAGATCTGTTTCGGGTTGTCAGAGCTTGACCCGGACCACAGACCCGGAGGCATGTCATTATTGGCCATGTCAATGAACTTCTGCAGCACATCCGTCGCCTTGTCGTGATCGAAGACAACCTTGTAGGGCGGCTGTTCCGAATAGATGTGATTGCCATATTCAAATTCGTAGGTCAGCCAGCGGCTCTGCGACACATCATAGACCAGCGGATAGCGAATATGGGCCTGCTTGGCGACTTCGTTGATTTTGGTCAGGAACTCATCCCAGGTCCAGCCTGTTGCCAGATCCGGAATTGCCACACCGGCCTTGTCGAAAGCGCCCTTGTTGATCAGCATGCCTGTTGCAGACACCGAAAGCGGCGCGGCAATGGCCTTGCCCTCAAACCGCGCGCCATCGGCCCATCCCTTGATGAAATTGTCGAGATAATCATCGCCATAGGCTGCCGACAGGTCCATCAGGTAGGGACGCAGGAACGGCCGCATTGATGAGGTTTTGGAAATGTCGGGAAGTTCACCCGCAGCGGCCAGCTGGGCAAAGCGGCTGTCAATATCGTCATAGGGGACGATCTGCAGGTTGAAAGTGGTGTCGGGATGCATCTTGGTATAATCAGCCAGCATCTCTTTAATGAGCGGCTCTTCATCCGTGGCACTCATATACCACATCAATTTGAGCTCGGACGCATGAGCAGCAGTTGCTGCCAGCATAGCGGCGGCCATCAAAGGGCCAAAATAGCGTTTTCTCATGAATTACTTTCCTTCTCTGGACCAGGTTTTGGTTATTATTGGGAGTGGCGCCACACCATGTGACGCATTTTCAGCCATCTCCGTCGCCGCAGGCGGACAAGCTGCGCGAACCGGCGCGTGAACGCGCTTGCGTGCAGGCCCGATCAACAAAGGCGCACGCATCATGCAGACATATCGGCAAAAAGCCTTCCACACGTACAGCCAGTTCATCCATTACATGCGACCTCGTCATCGGTCGGGTGCTCCGGTTAGAAGATTGCTCCATTTGTTCGGCAACCTGACGAAGTATGGTGCGACGTGGAAGATTTTGTCAAGCGGCGAAACAAAAATTCACGCTCTCTTGTCGATCAACTGTTGCAACAGCCCGGAAGCCATGCACCGCACCTCCATTGTCGCTCCTGTCAAAAATCTTCAATATTCGAATTAGTTCTATATATTTCATATATTTAGATGAGGTATATCAATACGCCTCGATCTCTCTACCATGAAGCTGGCTGACTGCGGATCGCTTGACAGGCCGAAATTGGCTGCATAATAATTCGTCAACATAACGAACAAAATAAGGGAATACCGCGTGTCTCTTGAAAGCCTCACCGACAACAGCCATTCAGCAGCAGACGTGGCAACCCAGCCAACAAAAGCTGCGCGCGGCCCTTTTGTCGCTGGCGTTGACCTGGGTGGAACCAAGCTCCTTGCGGGTATCGCCGACAGCACTGGCCGGTTGATGGTCCGTCGCTCGGAGCCGACCCTTCACGGAGGCAATGGCCGCGTTATCCAGCAGATAGCCACACTTGTCTGCCAGTTGATGTCGGAATGCGGCGTTGCCGATGATGCTCTTAGCCAACTTGTCATTGGCGTTCCGGGCGTTGTTTCGCCGCAAACGGGACTGGCTTCTCTCTCTCCCAACCTTGCCTTGCCCCAAGACCAGCCGCTCGCAACCCTTGTCCGTGCAGAGCTCAACGCCCCGGTTGCCGTTGAAAATGACGTCAACCTTTCTGCCTTTGGCGAAGCAAAGGCGGGTGTTGGAAAAGATCTGGAATCGCTAGCCTTTGTTTCCTTCGGAACCGGCGTCGGAATGGGGCTGGTCATTGACGGAAAGCTGATACGCGGCGCAGAAGGCCGCGCCGGTGAAATCGGCTATGTTCCGGTGGGGGCCGAACCGCATCGCGATGCCCCCCATTCAGAAAACGGTCTCTATGAAGATGCGGTCGGCACGGCCGGTATCAAACGGCGCTTCCTGAAGCCGGACGAAACGGTAGCTGACCTGTTTGCGCGGGCTGAGGCTGGCGACGCGCCAAGCCAAGCCGCGATCGCGGCCATTGCCGCTGATGCAGCGACAGGCATCGCATCCATACATGCGCTGGTCGATCCCGCGGTCACCGTCATTGGTGGGGGGATCGGCTCGCACCCGCGATTCATATCTTACCTCATCAAGAGTGTTGGCCCGCTGCTGCCTTTCCCCTGCCGGATTGAGCCCAGTCTCTTTGGTGCCGAGGCAGGCCTCATGGGAGCATTGATGTTTGCCGCCAAGCTGTCGAACGAAAATCAGAATTAAGGCCGGAAGGCAAAATTGCCGCGGAAGGAGTCTCATCATGCCCAATTCCACAAAGGCCATGGCCTGGCCGCTTAGTGACGGCCAGGTTGCCAGCAGCAAGGGCCTCCAGCTCGCCTTCATGGCGCCCCGCATTCAGGGTGATTTCTATCCCGAGGGCCGGCTTGAAATCTCGCTTTGGGGCTGCGGCCGGATCGCCAACCTGTTTACCAGCCCCCTTAAGGGCGAACTCACCTATGCCCCAAACCGGGTCACCGGCAAAGGCTGCGGCCTTTACATTGCCCAGAGCCAGCCAGCGCTGCTCTTGCGCGGTATTCAGCTCAAATCCATGCGACCGGCGAGACGATGCGCATGGTGGGGAAGCCTGACAGAGCCGGAAAAAATCGCCCGCGAAGGCAAAAGTCGCAAAATCGCCCGGACGCCCTGGGGACTTGTCATTGCCGAAACCCGTCCCAATGGCGATATCATCATTGCTGCAGGCGCAAGCCCGGCAGAGGCCGAACGCGGCCTTACACTTTCCGCTGCCGATATCATCAGCGAATGTGAAGCCCACATTGCGCGTTGCGACCTTCTTCCCGCAGCCCCCGCGCTGATGCGCTCAATGGCCATTCAAAGCGCCCACGCCTCACTGTCCTCAATCCGCAAGGCCGAGGATGGCAGCTTTCTGGGCCTGGCGGCAGGCCATGCCTACAGCGCACCGACACGCACCTATTACCGCGATGGCTACTGGACCCTTCAGGCTCTCCTCCATCTCGAACCCGATGCCGTTCGCGACGAAATAACGCTCATGGCAAAAGGCTTCCAGAGCGATGGCGAAGCACCGAGCGGTGTCATCCTTACCGGCCCCGAACAGGGAAAGGAATGGGAAAAGTTCCGCAGCAAGGATCCCGTTTACAGTGCAGAGCATTTGCGGCCGACAGACTGGTGGAGCGATCATTTTGACAGCCCGCTTTTCTTCATCCTGACGATTGGAGACTATGTGCGTGTGACGGGTGATGATGCCCCGCTGAAGCAGCACTGGCCGATGATCAAAACCATCTATGAGCGCTATTGCGGCTTCGATCTTAAGGGCAACGGTCTGCCGGTCAAACCGCACCATCATGACCGCGACTGGGCCGACAACGTCTATCGACACGGCTACGTGTCCTATGACATCGGGCTGTGGATCGGCGCACTCGACGTGATTGCCAGAACCGGCGACACCATCGATCCGGATCTGGCTTCAAGGGCAAAGAGAACGGCCGTAACGGCCCGGGCTGCCCTTGATGACGCACTGCTGCTGCCGTCCGGCTGGTATGCTGACTATGGCATGAAGGACGACTTCGTCGAAGATCATCTGACACTCGACAGCCTGACCTTGCTGCGGTTCGAAGCCATATCAAAAGAGCGGGCAAGAACGGTTCTCGCCAAGGTCGAGGAGCTTCTGGAAACCCGCAACAACGACGCCCAGCCTTATGGCGACTGGGGTGTGATGTGCGCATGGCCTCCCTTCAAGCGTCCCGCCGACACGCGATCAAAATCGGCATTTGCCTATCGCTATCACAACGGCTCCGACTGGCCTTATCTCTCGGGGCTCTACGCCGAACAGCGCTTGCAATACGGGCTGGACGGCTGGGATTACCCGATGTTGCGCTGGTGGCAAACCTCGCTCGAAGAGGGCTGGATCGGCTCGGTTGAATATTTCTCCCCTCCCTTTGGCCGCGGTTCGCTGCTCCAGGGCTGGACCGGCATGCATGCCGCCGCAATTCTTGAATATCGCGACCGGATCGAAGCAGCCCTTGCGAAGGGTAGGGTGGCCAGCTGATCGCTGGCCAGTCTTGCCGCAGACTGAAACGCCACCGGCTGTCTCCTGGCCGATGGCGTTTTATATTCTCCTGGAAATCGCTGGTTCAGTCCAACCCTCAGGCTGCCCTGTCATAATGGGCAGCCGCCGAATCGAGATACCAGATCGCATCTCCATGCTCATTGAGGGCGGACGCGGGACAGTCGATCGAAAATCCCGGCCTGAAAGCGCTGGAAACGGCATCCGCCTTGGCGGCACCTGTCGCCAGGACAACGATCTGCCGGGCACGCAGAATAGTGCCGATGCCCATCGTAATTGCCATTTCAGGAACGCGCGCGCCAGCAAAGAAGCCGCTATTGGCCGACAGTGTCGATTCATGCAACCTGACCGGACGCGTGAGGCTGTCGAGCGCCGAGCCCGGCTCGTTGAAACCGATATGGCCATTGCGGCCGATCCCGAGCAACTGAAGATCGATACCGCCTGCCGCACGCATGGCTTTCTCATAGGTTGCCGCCGCAGCGACTTCGTCATCCGCCATGCCATCCGGGACGTATGTATTGGCCTTGGCGATGTCGACATGATCGAACAGGAGCGCGTTCATGGTTGACCGATAGGAGCCGGGATGTTCGGGCGGCAAGCCGATATATTCATCGAGATTGAAGCTTTTCACCCGGGAAAAACTGACGGCGCCGTCGCGATAGGCCTTGATAAGCTCGGCATAAACCGGCTCCATCGTTGCGCCTGTCGCCAGACCGAGAACAGTATCGGGCTTGCGATTGACGCGTTCGATGATAGCACTGGCTGTCGCGACGGCTGCCGCCGCCGCCGTTTCAAGTGTTACCCGTCTCATTGTGCGGCGCCGCTATTGAAGAAATTCGGCTCCTTGTTCTTGCGGAAGGCCAGCTCTGTCTCGGCATCGAAGACATGCATGCGTTCGGGCTCAACACCGAAGGTCAGAACATCGCCTTCGCCTGCCGGAACGTGATCAGGCAAATGAAGGACGGTATCCGCCTCATTGCCCTGAATGCGGCCAAACAGATAGGTCTCCGTACCAACGCTTTCGGTGTAGGACACTTCGAAGGAAACAAGCTTGTGCCGGCTGGATGCGGGGTCGACGACATGGAAGTGATTGGGTCTGACGCCAAGCGTTGCCGTCTGGCCCGGTCTTGCAGAAGAACCCTCGACCGGCGCGCAGACCACGCCAAAGCCGGGAACGTCCAGGGTCACGCTTTGCGTCGTTGCCTCAAGGATCTTGCCGTCATAGAAATTCATCTTTGGCGAACCGATAAAGCCTGCCACAAACTTGTTGACCGGATGGTTGAACAATTCGAGCGGCGCTCCGAACTGTTCGAGCACCCCACCATGGAGAACCGCGATACGATCTGCCATGGTCATGGCTTCGATCTGATCATGGGTCACATAAATCATCGTCGCACCGAGGCGCTTGTGCAGCCGGCTGATTTCACCGCGGGTCTGGACCCTGAGCGCTGCGTCAAGGTTTGACAGCGGCTCGTCGAACAGGAAGACCTTGGGATCGCGCACGATCGCCCGACCAATGGCGACACGCTGGCGCTGACCGCCGGAAAGCGCTTTCGGACGACGCTCAAGCAGGTTCTCAATCTCCAGCATGCGGGCGGCATCGGCAACACGCGTAGCAATATCTCCCTTCGACATTGGACCGTTCTCAAGGCCAAAGGAGAGGTTCTGCCGAACCGTCATATGCGGATAAAGGGCATAGGACTGGAACACCATGGCAATGCCGCGCTCACCGGGCGGCAGAGCCGTAACATCCTGTCCGCCAATGTGGACGGCACCCGCGCTGGTCTCTTCAAGACCCGCGATGATCCGCAGCAGCGTCGACTTGCCGCAACCCGAAGGCCCTACCAGAACAACAAATTCGCCGTCTTTGACGTCCAGCTCGACGCCGTGGATGACGCGCGTGTGGCCATAATCCTTGACCACTTTGTTGAGGTTGAGCTCTGCCATTATTCGCCCTCTTCTGTTCCTGGCGAAAGGCCAGACCATGGTTATCATTAGCGAGCCCGCAATTTGCAAGCTTTCCTATAGTTCGTCAAGGTGCCGAACCTAAAAACCCGTTCCGGTTTGCAATTCATGCTCCGAAGCGGCGAGCGATCAGCCAAGATGCGCGCGTGCTTTACGCATTTCCACATGTCTCTTTCACGCCAGATAAGGTCTGACCATGCGTCGCATAGGCAAAACCGAGGTCTGAAATGGCGTGGTTCAGTCCATCTGGAATTCACGTCAAGGTACAAAAATGCAAGGAAAACCATCGTGATATGGCAGCAACAACCAGATCCTCCGACCGCGCAGGCCCTTTGATACAGCACTGCACTGACCGATCAAAGCTGAAAGGTCGATCAATTTTAGGGTATCTTATTAGTTCGTCAGGCAGTCGAACACTAGCCATCTGCCACAAACTGTGACAGAATTGCCCGCAAGATTATCTTGTGTCGCCCAAAGGCTGCACCGCCATCATCTAGAAAAGCCAGATCAGCAGAATGCAGACGCACGCTACGCCCCCGCCCGTTCTCCGTCAAATCTCCGTACGCGCGGCGATGGAGGTTCTCCTGAAAGAGGGCCCGACATCAAGAGCTGCACTGGCAAAGAAGACGGGTCTTTCCAAACAGACCATGTCAGAGGTTATCCGTGCGCTTGAGGAAAGTGGCTGGGTCCGGGTCAATGGCATGATCTCAGGCAAAGTCGGACGAAGTGCGGTCACTTATGAAGTCGCAGAAGATGGCGGCTATGCCATCGGCATCGATCTCGGAGCGACGACGCTGCGCATCGCCATTGTTTCCGTCACCGGCACAATCATTGAAGAGGGTGAGTTTGCCGTTGGCGGCAAGGCTGGTGCGGACCTCGTCAACCATCTGAATGCCTGTGTCTCGAAGGTGGTCTCGGCTTCAGCCGTCCCGCTCGAAAAGCTGTTTCTGGGCACCGTTGCCACCCCCGGCGTGATCGAGCCGGAAACCGGCGCGCTTTTGATGGCGCCGAACATGCCGGGCACTGACAGTATCAACCTGATTGAGGAGCTGTCCCAGGCGATCGGTTGCCCCGTCATCATCGAAAACGACGTCAATGCAGCCGTGCTGGGAGAGAGTTGGAAGGGTGTCAACGCCGGTATTTCCAACGCCGCCTTCATAATGCTGGGCACAGGTATCGGTCTTGGCATGCTGATTGACGGCAAGCTGATCAAGGGTGCACGCGGTGCTGCTGGCGAAATCTCCTATTTGCCCTTCGGGTCGGACCCCTACAGCAATGACAGCCTGGATCGCGGCGCTCTGGAAACGGCTATCAGTGCCGCCGGTCTGATGAGCCGCTATCGCGCTGCTGGCGGCCAGCAGCTTAATGTCCGGGATGTTTTTGCAGAAGCAGAAGCCGGCCACACGGCAGCACGTGACACCATTCGCCAAACTGCCCGCCTTGCAGCCTTGCTTATCCTTTCGGTCGACGCGATGATTGATCCGCAAACGATCTTTCTTGGCGGCAATGTCGGCCGGCACCCGCTGCTTTTCGGCATGATCGAAGAAGAGCTGCCCCGTTTGACGCGCCGCCGGATCAAGCTTGAAGTGAGCACGCTCGGCTCACGGGCGACCGTCGTCGGCGCCGTTGCGATCGCGCTCAACCAGATGCACAATTCGCTGTTTTCGCCAAAGGATTTTCCGACAAAGATGCAGTTGCCCTGAACGGCTTATCGCAGCCTCTCCGGCCTGACATCCAAAACGCCAGCTTCGTCTGTCCGTGCCCACGCCTCTCATCCCCTGCCTGGCGTGGCCGCTTCCGCCTCGACCATTATTTCAGAAAACGGAGTGCGCCATCATGCATTCTGCAAAACACGGCATGGCAGCAGGCCATGCGTCCCAAGACAATATCGTAATCAAAGGCATTCTTCTGGGGTTTGCAGCCTGTACCGCATTCTCCTTCAGCGATGCCAGCGTCAAGGCCCTGCATGGTGCGGTCGCTCCCTATGAAACTGCATTTTTCGGTGGGGTCTTTGCGCTTTTCGCTCTGCCTTTCCTGATGCAGAAAGGCGATCGCTGGGTCGATATTCTGCGCACTACGAACCGTCCGTTGTGGATGTTGCGGTTCAGCGCCTATCCACTCGGTGTGATCGGCAGCGTCACAGCCTTTACCCATCTTTCCATGGCTGAAGCCTTTGCGCTGATCTTCCTGCAACCGGCATTCGTCACCATCATGTCGATCCTGTTTCTGAAGGAAGCTGTTGGCATCCGCCGCTGGGCGGCTGTGATCATCGGCTTCATCGGCGTGCTGATTGTGCTGCGCCCCGGCTTCCGCGAATTATCGATCGGTCACTTCGGTGCGCTCTTTGCCGGCCTTGGCGGTGCAATTTCGGTGGTGACATATCGCGCCGCCGACGCCGCCGAAAAGAAGATTTCGCTCTTCGGCGCCGGCATTCTCGGTGCTGTCATCGTCTGCGGCACGCTGATGCTGTTCACATTTGAAATGCCGACGCGAACGGAGTGGCTCTGGCTGGCAGGCTATGGGTTGATGGCAGCGGCCGCCAATGTCCTGCTGATGCAGGCCGCCTTCTACGCGCCTGCGGCCTATATCGCTTCAACCCAATATAGCCAGATGCTCTGGGCCGTGCTGTTCGGCTACCTTTTCTTCGGCGACACAATGGACACTCCGATGCTGGTCGGTATCCTCCTGATCATCGCGGCAGGCCTCATGACGATTGCGCGCGAAGCCAGGCATGGCAGCCCCGCTTCCCCTTCATTGCCAGAAGGGCTCCGTTGCGAAAATTCGATTGATGGCCGAAAGACACGCGGAATGTGATGTTACATTCAGTGATGGCAGCTTGGCGGGGCACTGGGGACAGGGTGGCCGAGGAGAATGCCCCAACCGGCGATCAGTTACAAACGCCACATTTTCCCTCCCGAAGTCATCTGGGCCTGGGTGGTATGTTGCCTATGGGCCGGACATGCAATTCGATGTCACGGGGAACGCCGCCTTCGCCATTGATGATGATGAGATCCTTGGGGCAAGCGGAAACGGCGAAATAGCAGTCCATTTCGGCGCGGAGGCGAACATACTGGCCGGGTCCGGTCGTGCTCGGCATGTCTTTCATGTTGTTGCCATTTTCCCGGAAAACCTGCGTATCCGTTGCGATTGCGACCTTCCAGCTGTCGCGTTCATAGGTCTGGGAGAACTGAAATCCGGCCCGCATGGAGTGGCCCTGATGCGGCATCCGGTTGCGGGTCTTGGCCAGCCCACAGCCGCAGCATCGGCTCGTTCATCATGCCGGTCGCCTCGCCCAGCAGCCAGTGCCGCCACCAGCGCATGCATTCCTGCAGGAAGCCGATCTGCGGGCCGGGCCGGCCCCAGGTCGGATACATATGGGGCCACGGGCCGATCAGGCCCTAGCGGGGCACATCCAGGTTTTCCATCAGCCGCAGAATAAGATCGGAATAGCCGTCGACCCAGCCGCACCATGACTTCAAGCATTCCGGTTTCGCTTCTGAACGGGGGTTCAGGACTTGCAATGGGCCGGACCCCGCAGCGCAGCTGTTACCCCAGCCCAGCCGCCTTTCGCAAATCATCATTCAGCCGCGACTGCCAGCCCTTGCCCGTGGCTTTGTAGTG
>NZ_VHLG01000018.1 GCF_006516955.1 Martelella alba | reverse complement strand
CAGGCTCATAACCTGAAGGCCGCAGGTTCAAATCCTGCCCCCGCAACCAATAAAGGCCCGTTAACGCAATGCGTTAGCGGGCCTTGCCCGTCGCGGGGCCCACCATTCTCTCTCTTAAATCGTCAACATCGTCACCGTGAATTGGCGCGGCTTGTCCTTAAGTGGTTCGAGGCCTCATTTATGCTGAGGCTGATATAGTCTGTAAGCGAAAGCGGCGAACTCCTGCTGTAGAATTATTCCGCAAAGGTGTGAGCGAAACATCGCTTACATCGTGTACTTTGCATGCTCTTGGGAACCCGGATTCCAGCTTAAACCATCTCATTCCGCCTGATCCAATAGCCCTGATCCTGCCTGCCCGCTCCATTCGCTTCGCTCCCGTGTTGGCGGGACCTCCTTTAGCGTCGCAAGCGACAGGACTTTCGGGCGTTCTGTTGACTGCGCAATGCTCGATTTTTAGGGCTTATTGACGTGAAGTGAAATTGTTGGTCCAATCGAGATAACTTTTTGCACAGGGCGCAATTGCTTTCCAATATTCAATAAACGCTGGAGTTTTGAATGATGGCTGCAATCGAAATTCGCTTTTACGCTGGCAAACGTCATTCACCTATTGTGCCGGGCGGTATTGGGAATACCTGAGTATGGTTACTGCTTATGATGAAAGGCTTTTCGTTTTCTCCGAGACATTGAACGCGCAGTCGAACGCCAACGCGATGTGGACTGTGCTCAATTCTGAGTTAGCGCGATACGGTTTTTCGGGTGCGACCTATGCTGCGTTTCCAGCGTTGCGGGCCGGTGGTGTGAGCAAGGAGATGCTCCACTATTCCAGTTACGACGAGAAATTTGTTTCACTCTACGTCGAGCAACAACTCGCCGACGATGATTATGCGGTACTGCATTGCATGAATGACGAAAGGCCTGCTTTGTGGAGCGGAATTCAGGACCGGTATTCGACGCCGAGGCAGATGTTATTCAACGAGATAGCCAAGGACTACCATCTCCATGAAGGTCTGATCATTCCCTTCCGGGAGGAAACCGGTTTTGTGCTGGGCGGTATCGGCTTGGCAATTGCGCCGGAACACGAAGCGGATGTCCTGAGCCAGCTTGGAGATACGAGACATCTAATCATCGGGCTTTGTTCGGCTTTCGACCAGCGCATCAAGTCCCCGCAGGTCCTGAAGGACGCTTTGCATTTGACCCAACGTCACCTCGAATGTTTACGCTATCTTTGTCTGGGGCTTACTGACAAGGAAATTGCGGCCAGAACTGGCCTGAGCGTCAAAACGGTAGAGAATTACATCGGGGTCGCGATGAAACGCATTAAGGCGCGCAATCGCCACCATGCGACGGCAAAGGCCATCGTGCTGGGTTTGGTTACCATTTGACGGGCGAGCATTCTGGTTGATGTTCATATGCGCTTAGTTGCCTTGCGAGACTCTCCGTCTGATTTGTGTGGTTGAGGAAAACTCATAAGTAAGCGCCGTTTCGCGGCCACGTCTGTCAACAACTCTGACCATTTGAGAGGACAGAGTACGGTCGAGTGCAAGGCGCATCGAGACTGTTTAGAATTTTGTGCCCTGGCGTTGTTTCAGGACATGGGGAAACGTTCTTCGAACATGATTGCCAGCTGGCTTTTGACGGCGTGCCATTCGCGCACCGAACGCTTCCATTCAGTTGAGGTAACATTGAGGGCCAGATAGATCAACTTATCTGCGGCCTCACCGCTAGGGAAGTAGCACCGATCTCTGACGGCACGGCGGATTTTCGAATTCAGCGCCTCAATGGAATTCGCGGTGTAGATCAGCCTGCGCACCTTGGGCGGATAGTCGAGAAACGGGATGACCTCATTCCAGGCCCTTCGCCAACTCGGCACGATCGCCGGATAGCGCCTGGCGCGATCGCTGTCCTCAAACGTCGCCAAGGCTTCTTCCGCCGCCGAGGACTTTGTATCTGTGTCAAAACGGGCAAATATACTTCACATAAATAAAACCTTGTGGAAGATGACTGAGATAGGTTTTCCTGTTTGCCATCTCCACAACCACTTCCAGCCAGCCATTTTGGACATTCCCACGGCTCTCGACCACCGATCCTGGTCCAAGCTTCATGATCGTCTTGAAATTCGATCCCGGCCCTTCGCGCAACGCCAGAAAATTATCGCCCTTAGGGTTAAGATGGCAAATCTCGTAGCCGTCCCCGGAATAGGCAAACGAAACATAGGGACAAATTAACATTGCTGCTAATAATATTGCCAAAACCCGAATGACCATTATCAAATGCCTTCCGTTGTTACGCAAAAACTGCGCGCGTCGGAATTTTCGATGGCACTATTGCAACGCCCTCCTGAAATCCGTGTGTATGAAATTAATCATATTGGTCTCGATCTGCCGAAGCTGGGGACTTGAGCAATCCAGATGTTTGATCACATCGGCAAAATCGGCATAGTCATCTGGTCCGAGCTGACTGTCCAGATCGACAATGCGATTGAACACTGCGGCAAAACCCGCCGGAACCTCAATTGAACCCTTCACCGCCGAACCCCGTGCCTCCCACCTCAAGAAGTTATGATAAATATTTTCGACCGCCCGGTAGCTGGTCTCTCGCAATGGGGCATTTTCAACGCCCTTGCCGCAATCTCCAAGCATGGCAACACGTGCAATACCATAGCCGGCGATAAGGCGACTGTAGGCAATGGTGTTTTCGAGAGGTCCACCCTGAAAAAGGCCATGCCAGTACATATTGCCGTACTCTTCCCCCTTCTCCAGTAGACGCTCGCGGCGCTTGCGTTCAAGATTCAGAAAAAAATCAAGCTGTTTGCCTCTCGCATTGCCTTGCGAATAGGTGAGTTGGAGTTCTGGCTCATCAACGTTCGGATCGACGTTGCGGAGCTTGATTTCGCAAGGCTCCATTGCTTCAGTCAGGCATTGCAGGATCAATGCCTTTCCGGCAGGCAGTCCGGCTATCCCCTCAATTACGGTCAGCCACCAATCGGTACTTTGATAGGTATCGGGCCAGAAAATCTCAGGGATATACATGCCCTCTTGCAGCTCCTGTGCTTGCCGGAAAGGGCTCGTTTCTACCTGCAGGAAAGGACCCAGTTCATCGGCCTTCAACTGTACGGTCCAGGCCACTTTCCCGTTGGGTCGTGTAAGGCAGACCACGTCCACCGCGTCGATGCGCAAGGCGGAACCTTCCTGCAGAGATGGCATCTGCGCGGGGAGTTGCTCGCCCTCCGGCGTGTCGGGACAACGCATTGCGGGTTTTGGTGGCGCGGCATTCAGGTCATAATCCATCTTGAAGGGATCGCAGTCTCTGTCCCGACACACTTTTTCAATCAATTCGACCGTTTCGGGCGTTGCAGCCACCTTGCCCCGCATCGCTACACGCCCAAAGGCCCCAGCAGTTCGAATATCGAGGGCTTCGGAGTAATTTCTGGTCACGCCGCCGCGTTTAATGAACAACTCAATTCCGAATGGACAGGCGAGACGGTTCTCGGTCGATTGTTCCAAAGTCCCTTTCCATCTGCCATCGGGCATCTTTGTCAGGTCGAAATTGCAGCCCAGTTCATGAATTTCGATACGCCGATTGTCCTTGGTTCGCTCGATCCTCAGATGATAGACAACATTGTGCGCACCAAGATACTCGACTTCGCCTTCATAAACAAAATCGGCGCTGGCGGCAGCGGCTGTATTCGCGTGACAGAACAAAATTGCAACAAGGAAAGCTAAGAGACGCACCATATGAACAACTCCAGAGACAGTTTTCGCTATACTGAGACCGCCTGGCTTTGCCCGACACAAAGACCACCACGCGTTAATTTCCTAGAGCACGCCATGTGCCGCTACTGCCCGAAATAGGGAAGACCGTCGCGCATCTGCCCAGAAAGTTGCAACGGGACACGAACCTCGTCCTCTCTCCCCCTAATCATGAGCCGGATTTCTGTAGGACTCTTGGTCTCGATATATTCTACAGTCATAGCGCGCACGGTATCCAGATCGGACCAAGCGTTCACGACATTGTACACCTCGGTAATCAGCTGACCTTCGTGCAGCCCGGCCTGCGCGGCTGGGGAGTCGGGCAACACAGCGGCAATCCTCAAACCTCTGCCCTCATGAACCTTTCCCCACATATCCTTGGCTTGATAGGTTACCCGCTGGTCGAGGATGAGGCCGGTTCGCAACGCAAGAAGAAATGCAAACCGCGTCGTCCCGGGGAAGATGCTCTGCCCCCGCGCATCGCGAGGGACTTCGTGCCATTGGACTGTGTCGGGGATCACGGGTGGAAAGATGCCAACATCATCACCCACTTCATAGTTATTGCTGTCGACAGGACCTCTAAAGGTGATCAGTTCGCCATCAGGCATCGCTGCTACTAGCGCCGTGACGCAGTCAATATCCGCACATTGCGGTTCGGAGGACCGGGGATAGACCTTGTTGATGATATTTCCCGTTTGCAGTCCTGCTGGTGAATCGTTGGCAATACGACCGACCCGCATCACGCCATCTTCATCGACGAGCAACTCAATGCCCAGTCGTTCCCGGACGATCTTCGGACCGGCAAGCGGCGGTGAATTCGGCTCAACGCCGAGCAATTCCCTTAGCCGAGCGTCGGCACTCGCATCATGAGCTTCTTCCAGCGATGGCGGCGTGGTCCCCGCCTCCCACAAAATAGCACTTCTGACCAACAATCCTTTCTTGTACCAATCAAGCCGATAGGCACCATCGGAACGCTGGGTAATGTCCAATCGCGGCCCCGAAGGGCAGGATTTGACCCAACTGCCATTTGGTTGCATCTCCTCGAAGCTTTCGATGACATCCGGAGAAGATGCCGGTCTGTCCCAATAATACAACCGGGATGCGCAGGACGAGCCGCCATAGAGGAGCATGTGTTTGCCGTCGATATAGCGAAGCTTTAGCGTTCCGTCTCCGATCTGTCCTTTGGTAAACCGACCTTCGAATCCGATTTTTCGGATTTCATTGTATGTTTTTGACCAGACAGGATTGACTGAACCGCCAATTGCCAGAAAGAACACGGTCAGAGCAGAAAAATAACATATGGAGGAAGTCTTCATCAGAATATTTCTCCAGAAAGACCTAATCTTTATCGCCACGCGCGAAAGTAAATTTCGGCGCAACTACAAAATTGATCAATTTTTCCGATTTGTAAATTACGTTAATTTCGCAGATTCATTTCCAGCAGGAAATATAGGGAAACCCCTCTAGGCCAGGCCAGAGGGAGCAATTCCAAGAAAGGCCTACTGTCGTCGAAATGACAATCGTGGAAACAACAAGAAGGAAAGCGCCGTCATATGGGCGTTGTCCTCTTCGATGAGACGCATCCCGCTTGTGGCAGGAACGGGTTGTCGTTAACCGAGCCTGTAGTCTCGGCCCATGCGACGTCCATCCCTTGCGGATTATCGGCATGGCGGCGTTGGCTCGCCGGCTTTATCACGCGTGTGTCACACGCTCTTGGGAACCCGGATTCCAGCTTAAGCCGTCACATTCCGCCTGATCCAATAGCCCTGATCCTGCCAGCCCGCTCCATTCGCTTTGCTCCCGTGTTCGCGGGGACCGCCTTCGGTGTCGCAAGCGACAGGACTTTGGGACGCTATGTTTACGGTACTCCCGTCCTCTCAAATGGTCACCGTCTCGGAACGAAACGGTGCCTTTTTCATTTGTTTTGTTTCAGACGCTCGCCGCTGGGCAAGGGTTCAAGCGCGGGGTGAAAGGTTTCTCGCGCTGATCAAACCCTAACCAAGTGAGGCAGCAATGATCCTACTACATGCACAACCCTATGATATTTCCGCAAAAGGCTTCTATTTCGAGCGCGCGGAGGCTTGGGATGAAGACGCACTTGACGACTAAATGCGCGTCAGGAGCGCGCTTAACGCGCAAATATTGGCATCTGACTGGCATGCATGAGATCATAGGGACTGATTGAAAGGGGGCCGTCATGGGACAGGCTGATGAAAGCAAGATGGTCAAACGATTGAACACCACGCTTCCTGATCCGCTGGCGGCTTATGTCGGCGAGATCACTGGCAAGGGCACATTGTATGAAACGCCGAGCGAGTTTATCCGCGATCTGGTGCGCAGGCACATGGAGCGGGCGCTTGAGCAAGAACGCAACGATATGCGGTCTATGCTGGCCCAATCCCTTCGGGAAAACGACGATACGAGCCTTTCCGCGAATGATTTCGATGATGCCCGCAGGGTTGCGAGCGAATAGGTGTCTATGTTCGGATTGAAGCGCAGCGCCTTATTCAAACGCCAGCTTCTGTCAATCACATGGATCTATTACGAGCCTCTCAGTCATTGCGAATAGTTTTCAAAAACGACTTCGTCTCGCCGCTCCCCATGAAGCTCACGTCATAGCGCCAATTCAGGTTTCGGCCCGCTATTGCGTTTCAGTTCCTGGCTTTTGCGCCGCTGAACGAGTTCATATGCTTCTTCACCCATGGCGAGGTAGTCGATAGCATCTCGGCTGAGTCTTGAGAGCATTTTATGCTCATGTTTGCGACGTAGGATGATCAGGGCTTGCAGAGCACGGCGTTCGGCAAGCTGCTTCTCAATGACTACCTGTTTTTCCTGACGATCACGCTCTTGCGCCTTTGCCGTTTCCTTCTCATTCTGGGTGCGAATTTTCCGACTATTGCCGGTGACCCAGTTTCACAGATGGCCGGTTCCTGCCGGACGAAACGCCCTTCGGGGCCGAGGCCCGGTAGATTGTCCCGCGGGGATCGATCCTTCAAGTGCACAAGCTGATGAATGGATCGCCATCGACCAGCTGACGCAAGGCTACGCTTCCTCGAGCAGATCTGCCTGCGCCAGCAGAACGGTCAGTGGAGAGCGGCGTGCCGCGGGCGCTACGGATCAGGAGGTCGTGCGGTAGCGCTCGGCCGGCTGCGATTGCCCGAAGTTCGGCAACATCGCCTGACGCGCGCTCTGCATGGCTTCCCACTGCGCGACATCGGGCAACGGCGGGATAGTGACTCCTTCGCGCCGGTCGAAGCCCACCAGCGCTGCATCGACGAGATCGGCGATTTCCATCATACCTGGAATGGTATCGACATCGAGGCCCATGCTTCCCCAGATCGCCGTCCGGGTCGCGCCGGGAACCACGGCCTGCACGTAGACCCCCGTGGAAGCGAGTTCGGCGGCAAGTCCCTGCGACAGGAACAGCACGAAGGCCTTGCTGGCGCCGTAGACCGTCGCGCCGGTTTCCGGGGCCAGGCCGATCACCGAAGCGATGTTGATGATCGCGCCGTCGCCGGCTGCGGCGAAGCGTTCAGCCGCCGCCCGGGCGAGCCGGGTCACCGCGGTCACGTTGGTGGCGATCAGCCGGTCCAGATCTGCTTCCGGTTGGGTGACGAAACCGCCGGCCAGACTGATGCCGGCGTTGTTAACGAGAACACCGATGCGATCGTCTTCGCGCAGTCGGGTCGCGACCACCGCCAGATCGGCAGGCGCGTTCAGATCGGCCTGCAGCAGGTCGATGCCGACACCGGTATCGGCGAGCCGTTCTGCCAGCGCCGTCATGCGATCGCGATTGCGGGCCACCAGAACGAGATCATGGCCACGCCGCGCGAAACGCTCGGCATAGACGGCGCCGATGCCGGTCGAGGCGCCGGTGATCAGAACGGCTTTCTTCTCTGTCATGGGATTCTCCGATCTCTAAACATGATATACATCATGAAAAAATACATGATGCATATCATGTAAAATGTCAACCGAGGTGAGGCGGTGGGAATGTTGAATACATGATCATGCTCATATATATATTCAGGGGATGAAGATGGAGAGCGCGATGCGGGTGAGCCGAGAGCAGGTGGAGGAAAACCGGAAGACGCTTCTCACGGCCGCGGGCCGGCTGTTCCGCGCGAGGGGCTTCGACGCCGTGTCGGTGGCTGAGGTGATGAAGGAGGCCGGGCTGACCCATGGTGGGTTCTACGGCTATTTCAAGAACAAGGATGACCTGATCGGACAGGCGATGGCAGCGGTCTTTGAGACCGCCGAGACTTCGCCGCAGGAGCCCGAACGCCTTCTGGCGCAGTATCTTTCGCCGCAGCACCGGGACGATCCGGGGCGGGGGTGCCCGATGGCGGCGCTTGCGGGGGAAACCATCCGGCAGCCCGGCGGCGTCCGGGCGGAGATGACCGCGGGCCTGCGCCGACAGTTGGCGGCATTGGCCGGCAGCCTCCCGGGGGCGGACGAGGCGGCGCGTCACCGGGCCGCCGTCGGGATCTGGTCGGGGATGGTCGGCGCGCTGATGCTATCCCGGATGAGCGATGATCCGGCGCTGTCCGACGATATCCTTTCCGAGGCGCGTGCCTGGCTGACCGAGGCACTGCCCGAGGCACTGCCCGGGGGCGCGGCGCAGCGGACCTGATCCGCGCCCGAAAGGCGGGCTGAAACCCTTCAAGAAAATTGCAACGCAGGTCTGAGCGCCTCGCCCGGCCTTATACCTGCGTCCAAAGTGGCCGATTTTTGCTCCGCCCGGCGGCCAGGCTCGACAGCCTTCTTGTCCGCGATTGGAGAAATCGCCAGGGCATGGCTTCGCTATCTCGGCGTCGATATCAAAGATGCCCTGCCTTTCGCCAAATGGATCGGATTTCCGGCCAGGTATACGTCAACGGGTCGAACGGTTGCTCCGTGCACGGCTGCCGCCATCCCGACCGCTTGTCTGAGCGGAAAGTGGAATGACAGATCACGGTCTTTCTGCGTTTTGGGAAGCGCGCTACGTCACCGCCGATTTCTCAGCCCGCCGTCGAAGTCCATCACATTTCCAGAAAGATAGCCGAGGTCATCGGCGCTTAGTGACACGATTAGCCGCGCGACAGCTTCAGGGCTGCAGAGACCCCCATAGGGCAGGTTGGTCAAAACATCGCGCCAGCGTTCTCGATCACCATAAAGGCTCTCCGCCCGTCCACGTGCCACCTGTTCGACACGTTCCGTCTGCGTGCCCGCCGGGTTGATCCCGAAAACGGAAACGTTGAAATCTGTCGATCGCGCGCCGACCGCCTCAGTGAAGGCGATCAACGCCGCATTGGCTGTCGTTCCGGCGACGTAATCCCATTTCGGGGCGCGCCCGAGATCGCCGATGATATTGATAATCTTGCCACGGCGACGCAACTTCATGCCTTCAAGCACCAGCTTGGTCAGATGGATATAGCCCATCAGCTTCAGCGCAAAGCCAGCTTCGATCGCAGCCATCGAAAGACCGAAAATGTCGCCGCCGGGAATAGCTCCGGCATTATTGACGAGTATGTCGAGCGCACCGGACGCTCTTGCGAGACGTTCACGTTCGTTTTCCTGCGACAGATCGGCGGCGATGATTTCAACCGGATGGCCCTGGAGCTGCGCGGCGGCCTCATCCAGATCATCGGCAGAACGGGCGGCGAGGATCAGGCTACAGCCTTCTTCGGCATAGGTTCTGGCTGTGGCAAGGCCTATACCTTTGGAACTACCGGTAATGAGAACGCGCTTTCCCTCAAGGCCGAGCTTCATATCGCGGCAGCTTTCTGGCTGGAGCCCGCATGAGCATGGCGCATCTCGCGCATGATGTCCGCCTTGTAGGTGATGAACTCCGGCGTCGTCAGATCATCGATACTGCGCGGCCGCGCGAGCGTTACATCAATGGTGCGTGCAATCCGTGCCGGCCTTGCCGACATCACGCAAACCCGGTCCGCCAGAAGGATCGCCTCGTCGATATCATGGGTGACAAAGATGACGGTAATCTTGTGTTTCTGCCAGATTTCCAGCAGCAGTTCCTGCATGGTGAGCCGGGTCTGCGCGTCGAGCGCGCCGAAGGGTTCGTCCATCAACAGTGCCTTCGGCTGCATAACAAGTGCGCGGGCAATGCCGACACGCTGGCGCATGCCGCCGGAAAGCTGGGCCGGATAGGCATTGCGAAAATCGGTAAGCCCGACCATGTCGAGCATGGCATTGACCTCGGGCTCGAAATTTTCCGCCACAGAGCGCTGCAGGCGCCTGCCAAAGGCGACATTGTCGAAGACGGTAAGCCAGGGAAACAGCGCTGCCTCCTGAAACACCACGGCACGATCCGGCGCTGGCCGCGAGATCGACTGACCATCGAAATGGACGACACCTTCCGTGTGGCTTTCAAATCCGGCCATGATGTTGAGAAGCGTCGACTTCCCGCAGCCCGACGGACCGAGCAAGGCAATGAATTCGCCATCGCCGACCTTCAGGTTGACATGGTCAAGGGCGCGGACCGGCGGTTCACCGGGATAGACCTTCGCCACGGCTTCAATATCGATACGGGCCATGGGGTCTCCTTTCAATGCGTGCCGCCGGCGCGGCGCCAGGCGAGAAGTCGATATTCTATGAGGAGGAGGATGCGGTCGCTGATCAGACCCATCAGTCCAATGGTGATCATATCGGCGATGACGATATCCATACGCCCGACATAATAGGCATCCCAGAGCACATAGCCGAGACCGGATTTGACCGCGACCATTTCAGCAACAATCACTGCCGTCCAGCCAATCCCCAGGCCGATCCTGAGGCCGGTAAAGATCGCCGGAAGGGCGGAGGGAACGACCACTTTCAGCAGTACGTCCTTCTGACTGGCGCCGAGCATACGTGCGGCGCGCACCAGGTTTTTCTCGACATTGCGGGCGCCCTGCGTTGTATTGATGACGATCGGATAGAAGGCGCCAAGCGCGATCAGAAAGATGGCGCCGAAGGAAGAAACGCCGAAAACAGCGATGGAGAAAGGCAGCCAGGCAGTGATCGGGACCGGACGGAGAAGCTGGATCGTCGGGTCGAGCGCCTCTGCGGCCAGCCTGTTCCAGCCGATGATGATGCCGGTCGGAATGGCGATGACGATGGCCACCGCAAAGCCCTCCATCACCCTTATTGTCGAGAAGGACAGGCTGTTCCACCAGGTACCGCTATAGGCGTTCAGGCCCATGCCGCGACTTCCCAGTGCCCAGCTGTTCCAGCCTTTCAGCACGCGATCAGGCGTTGGCAGGACGCCGCCGAACAGGGAACCATTCGTGCCTGAAAACTGCCAGATGATGATAACGACAAGCGGCAGGATCAGCGCAATCAGCGCGCGGGATGCCGCCCGGCTGTTTAGAGCGGCTGGCCGGCTGGCGCGGGCTTTGGCTTTTCCCGGTTTGGCGGCAAGCGCGCCTTTCCCCTGTTGATCGGTCTGCCCGTCAGTCTGGTGCATTTCATAGTCCATTCATAGGGTCCGGCAGGCGCATCATGCGCCTGCCATCCAGTCATCTTGCTCGGTCTCAGTAGGCCTTGGCATCGTCGACAATGCTGGCGTCCCAGTGCGACGGGATCTCGGCCGATACATCGGTCTGGATCACACCGAGATCGGCAAAGGCCTTGGCCTGGGCTGCGGCCTGTTCCGGCGTAACAACGGAGCCAAGCGTGATGGCCTGGGAGGCCTGGCGGGCCAGATCAAGGTCAAGGCCGGTCAGCCTGGCATAGGCCTCGGCAAAGGCTTCCGGATCGCTGGCAAGAGCCTGCTGGGCCTGAAGATAGGCCCAGACAAAGCGGGTGACGGCTTCACGCTTGTCATCAATGGCATCTTTCGACGCGACCATCATGCCAAGCTCGGCGCCGACAGAATTCGACTTGGAATAATCAAGATTGGTGGCGAAATGGCCATAACCACCGAGAACCGGGATGGATTCGAAGGGTTCCCAGGTGATGATGGCATCGACGTCGCCACGCTCCAGCGCCTGATCGAATGCAGCACCGCCGCCCTGAATATTCACCTGATCAAAGCTGTCATAGGGAATGTCATTTTCGATCAGCGTTGCGGCAAACTGGAACCAGACGGCCGAGCCGGGAGCGATGCCGATCTTCTTGCCCTTCAGATCGTCCCAGCTCGTCATCGTCACGCCGTCACGCACGATCGGATATTTCGCCGAGGAACCGACACCCATAATGCCGACAACGGCGTCAGAGCCCTGTGCCAGCGCGATGGCGAGATCGGCCGGGCCGACGGTAGCGACATCCAGCGAACCGGCAATCAGGGCGGTGCGGGTATCGGCGTAACGGGAAAACTCGACAAGATCGAGATTGATATTAAGCGGTGCGAGCTTTTCCTGGACGAGTTCGAGCGGGGCCAGGTGACCGACCTTTTGATAGCCGACCTTCAGCGTGACCTCTTGATCAAGCGGAGCGGGGTCAGCGGCTTTCGCCGGCAGAAGACCCGCCATGGAAAGGCCGGCTGCCATGGAAGCAATGCCGATGATTTTGGAAAGGGGGTTCATGATCTACCTCTGGAGCCTTTTCTTTTGTCTCTTCGATGCATATCCCGGTTTCACCTTGTCTCTCACATTTGGCGTTCTGATCACGCTGGCAACGTCCGGGCCAACACATCAATGCGCGAAAGCGGTCGGGTCTGAGCCAAGATCTGGCCGGGCATGCGACACGGAAAATTAAGGCTGCATTCACTGGTGCCGTCCATGGCGTCACCGCTCTAGCAGCTATGCCGAAAAGCTCACGCTGGCTTTGCTGCTTCAGGCATCTTCCGCATTTTCGTCGAGATCGACGCTGTCGAGAGCCGGAAGCGACGTTGCGATCTGCATCCTGATCGCGCGCCGCACCTCCTGCATGGCGGCGGTGAAGGGCTTGTTGGGCACACTCGCCATCAGCATGACATTGGTCAGCTCCGGCGCCATGACCTGCCAGGCCGAAAGCGAACCGCTTTCAAGCTGCGCACTGACACAGCCATAGGGCAATATGCTGTAGAAAGGTTCCGCCTCGATCAGCCGGGTAATGGTGCTGACGGCATCAACTTCCATCTCCACGTCAAGCGGTAAATCGAGATCACGCGCGGTGGCGTCGATCAGCCGTCTCAGCCCATGGCTACCGCCCTGCAGGATCAGCGGCAAGCTGGCGGCATCGGCGAAATTGACCCGGCCAATCCGACGCCCAGGATCTTTCAGCCGATGCGCCGCCGAGGGTTTGCCCACCAGGAAGAGCGGCTCCTTCATCAACGGTTCCATCAACAGGCCAGCCGACTGACGGCTGTCATGCACGATACCAACATCGATCTTGCCAGCCATCATCCACTCGCAAATGTGACCCGACAGGCCATCGATCACATGCAGCTTGATTGCAGGAAAATGCCGGCGCACGGCAATCAGCAGCGATGCGCCGATCATTGCCGAAACCGATGGCGGCATGCCGACAGTCACCGTTCCGGCGGGTGCCGCTTTGTCGTCGGCAAGCGCGGTACGGATATTTTCGAGCTCAGACAAGACGCTGTCGGCAACAGCCAGGAACCGTTTTCCGGGCTCGGTCAGCGCCACGCCGCGCCCGTTGCGATAAAAGAGCTTGGTTGATAATTCGCTTTCCAGCCGGCCGATCTGCCGAGACAGTGCCGGCTGCACCACCATCAATTCGGCCGAAGCCTTGGAAAAGCTGCCAGCGCGTGCGACGGCGCAGAAATATTCGAGCTGTTTCAACTCCATAGGGCTTGATTGCTCCTTGAGGCATAGCTGTTAGCACGGGGAGAAACGCTCACAGCTTCACCTGCCCATTATATGGTCACTGCCATCGGCCTCCCCCGCATCATCCGGGGTGTGGCAGTCGTTCGAACACATATAAGCAAAATTCGCGCCAGTCTTGATAATTCCGAATTTTAGGTCATAAAATCCCGTAATATCAAAGGAATATCAGGCGCCATGATTGACGGAATGGCAAAATGATCGCCTCTAATCCTCGCATTCCCTATTCACTTTCCGGCACACAACCGGCATTGCCGCATTATAATGGCAAGCGCATCGTCGTGCAGTTCGTGGTCAATGTGGAACATTGGCGTTTCGATCATCCCATGCCACGCGGCATATCCACACCGCCTCAGGGGCGCGGCTCGGTACCTGACATTCCCAATTTCGCCTGGGCCGAATATGGCATGCGCGTCGGCATGCGGCGTTTCTTCGACCTGTTTGAAGCCATGGGGCTTCCCGCCGCGCTGAGCGTCAACGCCAATGTGATCGACGTTTATCCCGACTGTGCTGAGAAATCACTCAATCTCGGCTGGGAATTCATCGGTCACGGACTGTATCAGCAGGCGGTTCATACCGAGCCTGATGAGGCAGCCGTGATTGAAAAAAGCCTTCAGCGGCTACAGGCTTTTACCGGCGTGAAGACACGCGGCTGGCTTGGACCCGGCCTTGGCGAGAGCCTGGCGACACCCGATATCCTGAAGCGTCTCGGCATTGAATATCTGCTCGACTGGGTGCTGGACGACCGTCCCTGCCTAATGAAAACGACGGAGGGGCCGCTTCTGTCGGTGCCCTACACGCTCGAGCTCAATGACAGCACCGTCTACGCTGTGGAAAAACAGCATACCGGCGAATTCGCCAATCGCGTCGCCCGCACGCTGAAAGCCTTCGAACGGGAGACGGAGGCCGGAACGGTCATCATGACCGTCGCCCTGCATCCGCATCTGATGGGTGTACCCCACCGCATTACCGAGCTTGCCGAGATGGCGGCGATGCTGGCGCAGCACCCCGATGTCACCTTCGCCCAGCCGGGCCAGGTTTCCAGCTGGTATGAAGGCCTTGCGCAAACGCGCCAGGCGGCGGAGGCCTAGGGCATGGATCAGCGGGAACAGGCAATCGCCCAGGCACTTGGCGCCGGCCTTGATCGCATCGTCGCCAGCGAGGAAGCCGATATTCTGAGCGCGGCGGAAAGCGCCCATGCCTTCCGCGCGGCACTGAGGACGCCAGACAGCCCGGCCGATGAGGTCTGGCCGCCCATGCAGGTGAGAGGACGTCATGGAAAGGCTTGAATATCTCTCCGTAGCCGAGATCGGCAGGCGTTACCGGACGGGCGACCTCACACCCAGCGATTATGTCACCCATCTGATCGCAAGGATCGAGGCACTCGATCCGCTGCTGAATGTCTATATCCATTTCGATGCCCAATCGGCGCGTATTCAGGCCGAAAGGGCCACACAGGAACTGACTGCCGGGGCCGATCACGGCCCCCTGCATGGCATTCCCGTGGCGCTGAAAGACCTGATTGATGTCGAAGGCATGGCCACGACCTGTGCCTCCAGGAGCCGGGAAGCTGCGATCGCTACGGCAGATGCCGAGGTCGTGCGCCGGTTGCGGGCGGCGGGCGCCATCATTTTCGGCAAGACCAATACGCATGAGTTTGCCTGCGGCCGGCCTAGCTTCGATCTGCCCGTACCGCCGGCACGCAATCCGTGGAACCCGGATCACCATCCCGGCGGTTCGTCCTCCGGATCGGGCGCCGGCGTCGCTGCCGGTCTGTTTCCACTGGCGCTTGGAACCGATACGGGCGGCTCGGTGCGCCACCCGGCGAGCGCCTGCGGCATTGTCGGCTTCAAGCCAACCTACGGTGTCATCTCGCGCAGGGGCGTCTTCCCGCTGGCCCAATCACTGGATTGCGTCGGCATTCTCGCCCGTTCGGCAGAAGATGCGGGCCTTGCCGTTGATGCCATGGCCGGAATTGACCCCGCCGAGCCATCAACGGTTGAACGCCCCTGGAAAAGCTGCCTTGAGCGCCCCTCACAGGAAATTTCGGGCCTCAAAGTCGGCTATATTCGTCATTTCCATACACAGGACCTGGCCGCACCTGCCGACACGGCGGCGCTGCTGGATATGGCCGCCGAGACCATTCGGGGGATCGGTGTGCATGTTGAAGAGGTGACGCTGCCGCCGCTTTCGGCGTTTTTCGCCGTCAACCGGATCCTGCTTTCAGCCGAAGGCTTTGCAGTTCATGCCGAGCATCTGCGTCAGCGCCACGAGGATTATGGCCGTCTGACACGAAGAGCACTCCTGGCCGGCGCATTCCTCTCGGCGGAGGATTATGTCCGGGCGCAAAAGATGCGAAAACGGCTGATTGATGCCGTTTCTGCGTTGTTTTCCCAGTATGATATTCTGGTCTCCGCCAGTTCCATGGAAGCGGCGGCACGACTGGACGACCCGGCAGAGACAGCACGGACCTATACCCGGCAGGCCCGTACCCCTTTCAGCGTCACCGGCCATCCCGCCATTTCGGTCATGGCGGGCCTGTCCGATACCGGCCTGCCGATCGGCGTGCAATTTGCCGCTCCCGCTTTCTCGGAACCTGCATTGCTGGCCTTTTCATCGGCTTTCGAAGCAGCAAGAGGCAAGGCCCTAAATCCACCTGAACGCGCCGGCTGGTCCGCCTGATGTCACGGCTGAGCGTTATCGGGTCTGCCCGCATGGCAGCGACCGCTCTGGTCGCGGCCCTCGGCGGCCTTGTCGCAAGCGCACTTCACCTGCCGCTTGGCTGGCTGATTGGCGCCATGCTGGCGACAGCGGCGTTAACGCTGATGAAGCTGCCGACGGCGGTGGTGCCCAACAGCCGTCAGGCCGCGCAGGGTTTTATCGGTATTGCCGCCGGCCTCAGAATGACCCCGGAAGTGGCGGCACGGCTCGTCGCACTTCTGCCGGTCATGCTGGCGGCCGCTTTGACGGTGATCGTCTTTTCCTGCCTCATCTCGCTGGCCCTGTCGCGGTTCACCCGGCTCGATCCCGATACTGCCTTCTTTTCCAGCCTGCCGGGCGGCATTGCCGAAATGGCGGTTCTGTCGGAGCGCTATGGCGGCAATCCCGGTCTGGTGTCGATCGGCCAGTTTCTGCGCATTCTGCTGGTCACACTGGCGATCCCCCAGATTGTCACGGTCTTTCCCGATCACGCGACGATCGCAGACGGTGCAACAGCTGCCGGTCACGGCTCACTGTTGCCGCTGCTGCTTCTTTGTATCATCGGGGTCCCGGTGGCGCTCGCTGTCACCCGGTTCAGAGTTCCCAATTCCTGGCTGCTATCGGGCATTATCGTTGGCGCCATTGCCGGTCTGCTAAATCTCGGATCGATCTATATCCCTGCCGACGCGCTGAAGATTGCCCAGATCGCCGTCGGCATCACGCTTGGTGCACGCTGCACCCGTTCGGTCTTCCGTGATGGCCATGCGACATTGCCGGGCAATATTGCCGGCACGGCGGTGCTGATCACCTTTTCAAGCCTGCTCGCCGTCGTCATCGGCTATTTTCTGCATATCGATCCGGTGTCGCTGATCCTGGCGCTGGCGCCGGGCGGGATTGCGGAAATGTCACTGGTTGCCAAACAGGTCGGCGCCGATGTCGTGCTGGTCGTCGCCTTCCATCTGGTCCGCGTCATCATGGTGCTGACCCTTGCCCTGTTTCTGAAGCGTATTTTTACAGGCCGAGGCCGGGAGACGGCGCAGTGACAGCGAATGAACCTTGCCCATCACACACAGAAAGGGCGCGGCCCTGCAGGAAGGCCGCGCCCTTTCATTTCATCCCCGCCCGCATTCAGCGTGTCTTTTTCACATCTTCAAAGCGGGAGACCCAGGGGTCGATGATCAGGCCCGAAACATCGTCCTGATAAGCAGCCGTCACCACCCGTTCAGAGAAGGGCTGGATGGCGATGACCTTCTGGTCGATAAGGTTCTGGATATCCTTGTACATCTGGATCTGCTTGTCCTGATCACGTTCGATCAGGGCGGCCTCGATCATAGAATTCAGCTCCTCATCATAATAGCCGGTGCGCCAGCCCTGATAGTTGGTGAGGCCTGCTTCCTGACTGTTGTCGGGATTATAGACCGTTGCGCGCAGGTTGGAATCGGGATGCGGTTCCAGACCGCCACCGCCGCGACCGACAAGCAGGTTGAACTTGCGTTCACGCATGGCACCATAGATCTGACCACCGTCACCGGTGATGATCTCGGCATTGATGCCAGCCTTGGCCAGCGTGCCCTGAATGGCCGTGGCGCTGTCGAGAAATTCCTGGGTCGAAATCACCCGGATCGTCGTATCGAAGCCGTCGGGATAACCACCTTCGGCCAGCAATTCCTTCGCCTTTTCGATATTGAGCGCGTAGCCCGGATCCGGTAGCGCCGCAAAGGCGGTGGAATTGACCGGGCGCTGACGTTCGACACCGAAATAGGGCATGATCGCGCCGTTTATGCCTTTGTAGTCGATCAGATAGCGCAGCGCCTCACGCACCTTCTGATTGACAAAATGCTCGTCCCCCATAGAAGCGGCGAGATAGTAGAAACCGGCGCTCGGAACCGTTTCGACGGTGATGCCCTTTTCGGCGGCAAGCGCCTTGAGGTCAGGAGCCGCCAGCGAGAAGCCGACATCGATATCACCCTGTTCAAGTCCGAGACGCTGGGTCTGCGATTCCGGCAGATGGCGCATCAGGATGCGGGCCATCTGCGGTTTGTCGCCCCAGAAATTGTCGTTGCGGGTCAGGATGACATATTCATTGGCGCGCCACTGATTGAGCGTGTAGGCACCGGAACCGGCTGAATTATTGGTGAGCCAGCCGCGGCCCATATCGCCATCCTTGGCGTTTTGCTCCACCAGCTTGGAATCAAGGATCGAGCCGACGCCAGCCTGCGCCAGATACATCAGGATCAGCTTGGGGTCACCCGCCTCCGGCAGATTGATGGTGAAGGTGAGATCATCGTCGACAACGAATTCCTTGTCGATATTCTCGGTGGTGAAGCCGCGGCTTTTAAGGCCCGAAGCCTGAGCAAGGTTCAGCGTCAGAACACGCGACAGGCTGTATTTCACATCATTGGCGGTCAGCGGATTGCCGGAGGCAAATGTGACACCGGGCTTGAGCTTCATCGTCACCGACATGTTGTCGTCGGAAATCGTCCAGCTTTCGGCAATGCGCGGTTCCAGCGCCTTGGTTTCGGGGTTCAGCTCAACCAGTGCGTCATAGACATTGTTGAGGATCTGTACCGTCTCGCCACCGGTAATGGCGGCCGGGTCCATGGTCAGCACATTGGTCATGTTGAAGGCTGCGACCAGCTGATTGTCAGGCGTCTCGGCAAAAGCCGGTACGGTAAGTGTCATCAGGGTCGCAAGCGCGACCCCTGCCAGAAGATGTCTCATGTCTCCTCCCAAAGGTTGTTTGACATCCGTTTACAAAAACGGCGCCGCATCACGCAGCGCCGGCAGATCTGAAGCG
The DNA here is from genome assembly GCF_006516955.1 of Martelella alba. Lineage (GTDB taxonomy): Bacteria > Pseudomonadota > Alphaproteobacteria > Rhizobiales > Rhizobiaceae > Martelella > Martelella alba. The sequence goes on along the minus strand of NZ_VHLG01000018.1, from coordinate 56,476 downwards.
TCAGGCGACGCGGTTGTTCTCGATGACGTCGAAATTGATATCCTCGCCAAGGCCGGGCCGGTCCGGAACGTGGACATAGCCGTCCGCATCCATCGGGTCGGACAGGGCGTTCAGATAGTCAAAGCCGTCATCATATTCGAGGAAGGGGTGAAGCAGGCCCCGTTCATACCATTTGGATGCCTTGGAGGCCGCAACCACATGCAGGTTCATCGCCGTGTTGCCATGGACTTCACAGGCTATCCCGAAGCTTTCAGCCAGATGCATGGTTTTCATCGCAGGCGTGATGCCGCCGACATCGTTGACCCCGGTTCTGAGAATGTCGCAAGCGCCGGAAGTGATCCATTCGGCACGGTGCCAGTGTTTGCCGGCCGCACTTTCCGGCCCGACAACCGGGATATCGAGATTTTCGGCAAGCCAGCGATAAGACGACATCGACTGTTCATCCATCGGCTCCTCGATCCATGAAAAGCCAAGCTTTTCAAGGCCACGGCCGAGCGCCAGCGCATCGACTCGGGAATACCAGTGGAAGGCATCGATCATCAGTTCGATATCGGGACCGACCGCCTCGCGCACAGCGGCACAGGCCTTCAGATCCATCTTCACGTCCGGCGCCCAGCTGACCGGCGGCATCCAGGTATGCAGCTTGATGCCCTTGTAACCGCGCGCCACCAGCTTTTCGGCAAAACGACCGTAATCTTCCGGCGTGGCGAGCCCGCCCTCAAGCTCGTCACCGCACATGATCGAGCCATAGGCCAGAACCTTGTCGCGATAGCCGCCAATCAGCTTGTAGACCGGCTGGTTGAGCATACGCCCGGCGAGATCCCACAATGCACAGTCAACAACGGCAAGCGTGCGATCGGTAAGCTGGGCGGCCGAGCCGCGCTGCCAGTGGGCGAGATCCTGCCAGAGCTTTTCACGGTTGCGGCAATCCTGGCCGATCAGCACCTTGCGAACGAATTTATCCATCACATGCGGGCGCACCACTTCCGGGGGGCAAAAGCTGTAGCCGCTATGGCCGTCCTCGGTAGTGATCGCCAGCATGGCCTGCTGAACGAAATGCTCCGGCCCCGGATGGCCGTGGCCAGCGCTATCGCTGTGCCGTCTTGTCTTATGCTTGAATACGCTAACCGAAACATCCGTAATGATCACGGCCGGTTCCTTCCCTGGCTTCCTCCGACCGCGTACCCCTTCTGATGTGGTGTCGGTCGCTGATAATCTGTATAATAACTTTGTATGATAAATATGCTATACAGGTCAACAGGCAAAGCGCATGATCTGCACCGAGCCGCACAGAAAAGGCGACATGTTCGTCGTGACGTGGATTTTTTCGCTGCTTCCATGCTAAACAAACATATTACACAGACGGGGTTCACCGAGGCCTGAATGACCGATACCGAGACGCTGAAACCGAAGCCTGCCAGGACCAATTCGACACGCACCCGCGTGAGCGAGATTGCCGATGAACTGCGCCGGGACATTGAGGCCGGACGGTTCCGACCCGGTGACCGTCTGCCAAGCGAATCAGAGCTTACACGCCAGCATGCCGTCAGCCGCACCGTGGTGCGCGAGGCCTTTGCGCTTTTGCGGACAGAAGGTCTGGTCGAAGCGCGCAAAGGGTCTGGTGTTTTCGCGCTTGATCCGGCCAAGGCCGAGCGGCGACGGCCCTTTGCCGATCTCGATATGGAGCGTCTCTCCGGCGTGATCGAGCTTTTCGAACTGCGAAGCGCCTTTGAAATCGCCGCTGCCGGTCTGGCAGCCGGGCGCCGTTCAGCGACCCAGATTGATGCCATTGTCAAGGCGCATGAGGATGTCGTTCAGTGTTTCAGGGACGGACGATCACCGCGCGAAGCGGATTTCGCTTTCCATTACGCGATCGCCCAGGCGTCGCAGAACAAGCGTTTTCCCGAATTCCTGTCGCTGATCCGCCCCGGTATCGTCCCGCGCGTCGAGCTTGAGGCGCATGACGGCGCACCGCGTCCCTATGTGCCGAACCCGCAAATGGTGGCCGAGCATGAGCGGATCGTCGATGCGATCATCGAGGGCAATGTGGCGGAAGCCGAAGCGGCGATGAAAGTGCATCTGGAAGGCAGTCTCGGGCGCTATCGCGCCATGCTGAAAAGCGGCCGGCAGCATTGATGCCGCCAACCGCCTGTTCGTGATGGATCAGTCGTTCTGGCCGATCTCGTAACCTGCCAGCAGTTCCAGTGCCTTGACCATGGCGGAATGGTCCCAGCCGCTACCGCCATGGGCAGCGCAGGCATTGAACAATTCCTGGCAATTGGCCGTATTGGGGAGCGAAAGCCCCATCTGACGTCCGGCGCTCAGCGCCAGATTGAGATCCTTCTGATGCAGATTGATACGGAAACCGGGATCGAAGGTCCGCTTGATCATCCGCGCGCCATGAAGCTCGAGGATTTTCGAAGAGGCAAAGCCGCCCGAAATCGCCTGGCGGACGCGTTCGGGATCGACACCGGCACGGGCGGCAAACAGCAGCGCTTCAGCCACCGCCTCGATATTCATCGCCACGATCATCTGGTTTGCCACCTTGGCGGTCTGGCCCGCGCCGATATCACCCACGAGCGTGACATTCTTGCCCATGATTTCAAACAGCGGCCTGACCGTTTCGAAAATTGCCTCATCGGCGCCGACCATGATGGAAAGCGTTCCATCGCGTGCCCCGACTTCACCGCCTGAAACCGGCGCATCGACATAGGCACAGCCAAGGGCGGCGATCTTTTCGGCATATTGCTTGGTCTCAACCGGAGAGATCGAGCTCATGTCGATAACGATCTTGCCGGCACTCAACCCCTCGGCAGCCCCGTTCTCGCCGAACAGAACCGCTGCGACATCCGGCGTATCCGGCACGATCGAGATGAAGACCTCGCAGTTTTCCGCCGCCTCCTTCGAGGACCCACAGGCGGTGACACCCTTTGCCATCAGCGTTTCGGCCAGCGGCTTGCGGTCATAGGCGAAGATCTCGTGGCCAGCATCGGCAAGCCGTCCCGCCATCTGCGTGCCCATGATCCCGAGGCCGACAAATCCTATTTTCGTCATCACTCAACTCCCTGTAAAATGGTGTTCTGCTTGAGCGCGGCCTCAGGCGGCGCCTGTCTTGTACTTGTCGCAAAGCGCCTGGGTAGCGCCCCTGAATACGCCGAGATCGGAACCCACCGCGACGAAGCTTGCGCCCATCTCAAGATAGCGGCGCGCATCGGCCTCCACCGGCGCCAGAATGCCCGAGGCCTTGTTGTGGCTGGCAGCAACATCGAAGACATGGCGGATCGCCGTCTGGACTTCCGGATCGCCGGCATTGCCGAGATGGCCATAGCCGGCGGCAAGATCGGAAGGCCCGACAAACAGCCCGTCAACACCGTCGACGGCGGCAATGGCATCAGCATTTCCAACCGCCAGCGGGCTTTCGATCTGCACGAGCACGGTGATGTTGTCATTCACCCGTTTCATGTAATCGGCAACCGTGCCATAGCGGTTGGAGCGCTGCGAAACCGATACGCCGCGCACGCCCTGTGGCGGATAGCGCGTCGCTGCCACGGCCTTTTCCGCTTCTTCTGCCGTCTGAACAAACGGAACGAGGAAGTTGTAAAAACCGCTGTCGAGCAGCCGCTTGATCACCACCGTATCATTCCATGGCGGACGAACCACCGGGGCAGACGGGCTGTCCTTCAGCGCCATCAGCTGCGGAATGAGGCTCAGCACATCATTCGGCGCATGTTCGCTGTCCAGCAGCAGCCAGTCGAAACCGGCACAGCCGAGAACCTCCGCGGTAATTGGGCTACCCAGCGCCGACCAGCAGCCGATCTGCACCTTGCGCGCCAATATATTCTGGCGAAAACGGTTTGGAATACCCTGATAGGGCGTGGTTTCGGACATTGGTTGTTCCTTTCCTCCCGTCAGCCGGATCATGATGTCCGGCGCCGGATCTGGAGCGAGGATTTTCTCCGAACGCATTTCAGGTCAACCACAATGTGGGTTTTGATTGAAAACGAAGCTAGTTTAAGCGAATTATGTTTCACATTGTGAGAATCATAAAGTTCCAAAACACGGGAGACCGCAATGAGCCAGGACCGAGCGACGCAAAAGCAGGCGATACAGGGCGCCGGGCTGTTGATGAAGGCCTGCGATATCCTCGATCTTGTCGGCGAAGCGCCGGGCCAGTGGACGGTGAGTGCGTTGGTGGCCGAGACAGGGCTTTCCCGTTCGACGCTTTACCGCATCGTTTCGGCGCTGGTGGCACGCGGTTTCCTGCGCAACGGGACAGACGGACAAAGCCTGCTGTTGGGCTTCCACTATCTCGATCTGGCGCAGAATGTCGGCGCCGGGCAGGATCTTGCCGCCCTTGCAGCGGATGAGTTGCGGCGCTTGCGCGAGATGACCGGCGAGACGGCCTATCTCGCGTCCCTTGCCGGCAACCAGATGGTTTCGCTCGCAAAATCCGTCGGCGCCCATGAGAACGCCTCGACAGCGGCCATGGGCAAGGCAAAGCCGGTTTATGCCACCAGCCAGGGCAAGGCTGTGCTCGCCTTTCTGCCGGAGCGTCAGGCAGAGCAGATCATGGCAACGCTTGCCTTTCAGGCCATTACCCCCTTCACCCTCACGGACATCGCAAGCCTGAAACGCAATCTCACGCTTGTGCGCCAGCGCGGCTTTGCCATTGATGATCAGGAAAATATCGCTGGAACCCGCTGCATCGGCGTGCCGGTTCTTGATGAAACGGGCATTCCCGTCGCCGCCATTAGTGTTTCCGGCCCGATCTATCGGATGACGCCGGAACGGGTTGAACAGCTGGCACCCGAGCTGATTGCCGCCGGCCGCCGGCTGGCGCTTCTGGTGCAAAGCCAGACGGCAAAGACGGCCCGGCCGGCACGCAATGATATCGCCGCCACGGGTCCCGCCGCCTTTCACGGAGACCGGCCATTCTGGCTGCCGCGAGAGAACTGCCTTTACTGGGTCGACCGGCTGGCACCGGCCGTTTACGCGCTGCCTGAGGACGGCAACGCCGTCGAAACGGTTGCACGGCCGCCGGGGCCGATCACTCATGCGCTGCCTGGCAGGTCCGGCGGACTTGATCTCATTTGCGAGAATGGCTGGTTCAACGTGACCAGAGGCGCCGGCTGTGTCGCCATCGACCGGCCGATTGCCGGCGATGAACGCGCCCTTGCCCGCGGACCGGCCGGGTCACTCTGGGCGGCGCGGCAGGGGGGCGGGGTGACACAGATCGGCCGGCTTTCGGCGCGGGACGGCTTTCAGCCCGCCTGGCGCGTCGGCCATGACATAACCGATATGGCGTTCAGTGAGGACGGCAGCAGGCTTTTCGCGCTCAGCCCGCATGAAGGCACCATTTACGCATTGCAGGCCGGGCGAGAGGTGCCGATGGTCTTGAGCCGGATCCCGCGCGGCTCGGGCATAGCTTCAGCGCTTGCGCTTGACCGGCGCGGACGGCTCTGGGTCGCGCTCAGCGATGGCTGGAGCGTCGTCCGGCTGGATGAAAATGGCGAAATTGCCGAAGCCATTGCGCTGCCCGTGCCACGCCCGACGGGGCTCGCCTTTGGCGGCGACAACGGCTCGACACTGTTCGTCACCAGCGAGCGGATCGGCATTGCCCGCGACATTCTCGAAAACGCTCCGCTTTCCGGGCGGCTTTTAATGCTGGCAATGCAGATCTGACCGCCCGTATCCGGCTTCCCTGTTCTGGCCGGAAAGCCGTCCGCTGCTCGTCCATCCTGTCCCTGTCGTGTCATCATTCCCCCCTTTTTCAATAGCCATCGCGCCCGCCTCGCCGGTGATGGCCGGGGGTAGATTGGGCCAGATGGCCGCTCCGCACAAAAATATCCGGGATATATTTGTGCGGAGAGGGCCTTGGCGCCTTTTGAGGGGAGAGGAGGCGCGCGCCTGATGGCAGCAGAACCTCACATCGCCTGTTCGTAGGTCAGGCTGGCGCCGATCAGCTCCCGCGCATAAGGGTCGCTCGCGCCATTGCCAAGGATCGCCTCGCGCGGCAAAACCTCAACAATATTGCCGGCCTGCATCACCGCGAAGCGGTCGCACATATAGTCGATCACGGCGAGATCGTGACTGACCATCAGATAGGTGAAACCCTTCTCGGCGCGCAGCCTGACCAGCAGGTTGATGATTTCGGCCTGTACCGAAACATCAAGCGCCGAGGTTGGCTCGTCGAGAAACAGCACATCCGGCTCCATGATCAGCGCGCGGGCGATGGCAACGCGCTGGCGCTGGCCCCCGGAAAGCTGGTGTGGATAGCGATCCAGAAAATCCTCCGGCAGACCGACATCGCTGAGTGCGCGCGCCATGCGCGCCTCGCGATCACCAATGCCGTGGATCTTCAGCGGTTCACTCAGCACCGTGCGGATCGAATGGCGCGGATGCAGCGAGCCATAGGGGTCCTGAAACACCATCTGCACCGTGCGGCAGCGCTCCTCTCGCTTCATCTCACGCACATCGCGATCGCCGATCAGCACGCGGCCCTGCCATTTTTCCAGAAGCAACGAGGCGCAGCGCAGCACGGTGGACTTGCCCGAGCCGCTTTCACCAACGAGACCGAAACATTCGCCAGGCTTCACGGTAAAACTCACCTCCGGCAGAACCGTCAGCGCACCGAAGCGGATCGTCATCTTGTCAACGGTGATCGATTTCATGGCCGTCCCTCCTCCGCGTCCAGCCAGCTTTTCTGACGATGCAGCACCGGCAGTGGTGTGCGGGCGCCGCCAATGCGCGGCTGGGCGGCAAGCAGCCCGCGCGTATAGGGATGTTCTGCCCTGTCGAGATCAGCCGCTGCCAGGGTTTCCACCACGCGGCCGGCATACATGATCAGCACCCGATCGCAGAAATTGCGCACTAGATTGAGGTCATGCGAGATCATGATCAGGCCGATACCTTTCTCGCGTACCAGATCGTCGAGGATTTTCAGCACCTGCAACCGCACCGTCACATCAAGCGCCGAGGTCGGCTCATCGGCAATCACCAGATCCGGATCGGTCAGAAGCATCATCGCGATCATGATGCGCTGCCCCATGCCGCCGGATACCTCGTGCGGATAGAGATCATAGACCCGCTCCGGATCGCGGATCTGCACCGCTTCCAGCATCGCGATCGCCTTTTTCCGCGCATCGGCCTTTGAGCAATGAACATGGGTCCGGAAGGCCTCCGCCACCTGATCGCCGCAGCGCTGGATCGGATTGAGCGAGAATTTCGGGTCCTGCAGGATCATCGACATATGGGCACCGCGGATCTTCAGCATTGCGCGCTCGCTGGCAGCAAGGAGATCGGTTTCACCGAAGCGCATCTTCTTGGCGGTGATGTCGGCGGTCGGCAGAAGCTTCAGCAGTGCGCGGCCAACGGTGGATTTGCCCGATCCGCTTTCGCCGACAATGCCGAGCCGCTCGCGGCCAAGCGTGAAGCTGACATGGCGCACCGCCGGTTCCGGCGTTCCTCGGTAATGGATGGAGAGGTCCTCGACCTCAAGCAGTCTGTCGTCGCTCATGGTCTCACCGCCTGTTCATCTGTTTCGGATCAAGCGCATCGCGCAGGCCGTCGCCAAGGAGATTGAAGGCGAGGCTGACGCAGAGGATCGCAACGCCGGGGAAGGTTACGAGCCACCAGCTATCGATCATGTAACGCCGGCCGGTGGCAATCATCGCCCCCCATTCCGGCAGCGGCGGCTGTGCGCCAAGGCCGAGAAAGCCGAGGCCGGCCGCCGTCAGGATCACGGTTGCCATGTTCAGCGTCAGCCGGATGATCACGGATGGCAGACACATCGGCACGATCGAGCGCCAGATGATGCGCGCCGAAGACGCGCCCTGAAGCCGTGCGGCCGAAATATAGTCGGCACTGCGAAAGGTCATGGTCTCGGCACGGGCAAGCCGTGCAATCGGCGGCCAGGCCGTCAGCGAAATGGCGATGATCGCATTGTTGAGGCTCGGGCCGAGGGCCGCGACAAAGGCCAGCGACAGGATCAGCGAGGGGAAGGAAAGGAAGATATCGGTGATCCGCATCATGATATTGTCAATGCGACCGCCGAAATAGCCGGCCACCGTGCCAACCAGGAGGCCGATCGGCCCGACCACGATCGAAACCAGAAAGATGATCCTCAGCGTGATCCGCGAGCCATAGAGAAGACGGCTGTAGATGTCGCGGCCAAGTTCGTCGGTTCCGAAATAATGCGCCGCACTTGGCGGCTGCAATGTCGCCTGCAGATCCTGCAGATAGGGATCATGGGTTGCCAGCATCGGGCCGAACAGGGCGCCGATGATGAGAATGGCAAGCACCAGAAGGCCGAAGGCCGAGGTTGGCGATTTCGCCAGAAAGATCAGGATATTCTTGGTCGTGACCAGCGCCTGAGGCATGGTCCTGGAACGGGTCGCCTTGAGCGGCGTGCTATCGGACATGGTCATCGGGTCCTCGGATCGAATACGCGGTAGAGAACATCGGAGAGAATGTTGAGGCCGATGAAGATCAGGCCGACGAGCAGAACGCAGGTCATGACCGCGTTCATGTCTCCGATGCGCAGGTTGGAGGTGAGATACTGGCCAAAACCCGGCCAGGCGAAGACCGTCTCGATCAGCACCGCGCCTTCCAGCAGGCCGCCATAGGCCAGCGCGATGATGGTGACGAGCTGGACGCGGATATTGATGAAAACATGAAACCAGATGGTCTGGCGCTGGCTCAACCCCTTGACCCGGGCGGTGGTCACATATTCCTGATTGATCTGATCCAGCATGAAACTACGGGTCATGCGGGTGATATAGGCCGCAGAGGAATAGCCAAGCAGCGAGGCCGGCAGGATGATATGGTCAATCGCACTCCTGAACACATCCCAGTCACCGGCCAGTGCGCTGTCGATCAAGAGGAAATTGGTCCGTTCCGGCACCATGCCGATATAAAACTGGCTCATCCGCCCCGAACCGCCGACCCAGCCAAGCCCGGCATAGAAGATCAAAAGCCCAATCATGCCGGTCCAGAAGATCGGCATGGAATGGCCGAGCAGGCTGAATACGCGGATTACCTGATCCTGCCAGCGGTCCTTCTTGATTGCCGCCAGAACGCCAAGCGGAATGCCAAGCCCGGCGCCGACAATGATGGCGAAGGTGGCAAGTTCGATCGTCGCCGGCATGACATGGAGAATATCCTGGATAACCGGCTGGCCGGTGCGCACCGATGTGCCGAAATTCCCGGTCAGGACATCGCGGATATAGAAGAAGAACTGTTCCCACATCGGCCGGTCGAGACCAAGCTGGTGGTAGACGTTCTGATAGACTTCCTTGGTCGCATCCTCGCCAACGATGGCGCGCACCGGATCCACCGGCATGACGCGCCCGATCACGAAGGTCAGGACAAGAAGGCCGAAAAGCGTGACCAAAATGGACCCGGCCCGCTCGAACAGCGCACCTGTCCGGCCCTGTTCATCTGTCATTGCAACTCCTCCCAAAGTGCCGGAACGGGCCAATTCAGGGCAACCCATTCCTGTATTACATATCCTTATAATCTGTTATACAGCATTTGGGAAGTGCTGAAATGAACAGTGGCAGGTAGTCCCGAATGCATGGCGGCTTTCATCTGGAGCTGGAAATTATCGCCAGTCACGGCTATGCCGGATGGCTGAGGACTGAAGCAGAGCTGGAGCCGACCCTGCACGAGCCTTCGCCGAGCAGCCAGCGGGCTGCCGGCGTGGCAAGCACCGGTGACAATGCTCTCGCTCGGCTGGGCAGGCGATAAGGGACAAAGCGACGATGGCAGACGAAAAGCGAGACTGGCGGAAGAATTTCGACCTGAAACATCCGATGCTCAAGCCGCTCTGGCTGCGCCTTTTGCTGATTGCTGTCTGCTTCGGCTGGGCAGCAGTCGAATTCACCATCGGCTCGCGCTTCTGGGCCGGTGCTGTCATCGCAGCAGGTCTTTATATGGCCTGGGTCTTTTTTCTGTCCTCAGACAGACACTATTTCACAAAAGGCGATGACGACGCGGAAAAGTGAGAGCGCTTCCGGTGAAGCACTCCTCCCGCAATCGCCCTCGGTGAGACGGCGATTGGCCCAGCCATGAGCCTGTACATACAGACACCCAACTGCGCCTGAAACTGTATTCTTGGTCATCACCCTTATCTACAGGATGACGATCAATATTCTATGATTTATCCTATCCGATGAATGAATATTCGTAATAACTTACCTTATATATAATAATATTTCATATTGAAGCATATATAATTACGTGTATTATTTTATATTTAGATAAAATATTCAATCCGTATCTAAAGGAAATCGGAATGGATGAAATTGCAGATCGATTTCAGGAGATTGTATCGAAATTCGAGACAAAAATACCGATCAAAATGCCTGTACTATTGCGTCAGATCTGCGATCTTTATGGTCTGAAACAGGCTGCATATTTCGGCATAAACCGAGTCAAACCGGAGGTTCATGATCCATACCTCGCCGTTACTTATTCAGAAGACTGGATGAAGCACTACAGGGAGATGGACTATGTCTTCATCGATCCGGTTGTCGGAAAAGGGCTCACCGCACTGCTGCCGATTGACTGGGCGCAATTCCGCAATGACAACAAACGCGTCGCGTCATTTTTCGGTAATGCTGCCGATTATGGTATCGGCAACAACGGCATCACCATTCCCATTCGCGGCCACGCCCTGACCCGCGCCGTCTTCTCCGTAACAAGCGATCTGCCGGACAGGGAATGGCAGAGCCTGTCCGTGGCCATACAACGGGATTTCCAGCTCATCGCCTATTATCTGCATCAGCGCGTAGAGCAGAATGAGAATCTGATCGTTCCGACAGTGCGGCTGGCACCGCGGGAAATCGAATGCCTCAAATGGAAATCTGCCGGCAAGACCGCTGACCAGATCGCCGATATTCTCAATATTTCGGAGCGGACTGTGCATTTCTACATCGGCAATGCCGTCGTCAAGCTGGACGCCCACAACGCCACCCACGCCGTCACCAAGGCCATCAGCCAGAATTTATTCTATCCTGAGATGTAGTCCCGGTATTTTTACGGGTATTGCAGGTTTTAAATTCATCTATGTTTTTCATGTCATCAATGCTTGGGGGAATATGAGCATGAAATATCGTGGAACAGGCGAGGCTGTCGCCCGCACTGCCGTGCCAATCAAGGGTGCGGCAACATACCGGATCAGACCCGCTGCGGGGCGTGGCCGCAAATGATGGAACGCAGCAAAACACGTGGCCATGTCGATAGTCTCGAAGCAGCCCTGCATTTTGCCCAGGCTGACGTGAAACTGCTCGGCGATGACTTCCTCGCCTATCTGCTCGGTCTGGCGATCGCCTATACGAGAGACAACAGAACCCGTCTTCTTAGCGAAGGAACCGCAAGGCGGGCTGTTCAGACGGAAGGCGCGGCAACAACGTCACTGTAACTGCAGCCCACTGCCGGCATCTTCATGCCGGCAGTTACTTTCGCCTGACGGGCCAAGTGACAGGTGCCACCGCCGATCCGGCTCGCATGAAGGTTTTCCGGTCACCGCGCCGCCAGCACGGCAATCGTGTCACCTGCCATCAGCTTGAGCTTGCCGCTGGCACCGATATCAAAGCCATTGACCGTAGCCAGCGTATCGAGAAAGGTCTTTTCCTGCTGCATCTGATCGGGGCCACACATCTTCTGCGTGACGGCAAACGGGCCGATCCTGACCAAGCCCTCGCCATCGATCGCCAGCGGCCCGCTAAACTGGTTGCAGCCGGCAAAGCCGGACACCGTCCCATCATCCATGACCGAAAGTGTCGGGGGACTGTCGGTGGAAAGCGCGCTTCCGGCCAGCTCCTCCACTGTCCATGGCTCACCGGTAAGCAAGCTCAGCGTATTGCCGCCACAGCCTTTCAAGGTTTCGGTCAGGGTCTTCAATGCGACCGTCTGTGGATAGATCCGGCCGCTCATGTCATCACGGCAGATCCCGTCGCTGACGGCAAAATCCAGGCCAAGCTGCGGAAAGGCATAATGATAGGCACCGCCGTCTAGCGTTGGATCTGGCAGGTCGAGATCAAGCCGGTCGGAACCGTAATTGAGATCCAGCGTCAGGCGCTGATCGTCGATCCGGGCCATCCAGCCCGGTTCATTGCCCTTTGCTGACCAGATCTGGCGGGCGATCGGCGCCAGCGTGCAGGAAGCCGGTTCGCGGCCTTCAAGCGTCAACGTGCCGGAATTGCCATTGCCAGTGAAGATGGTCTTGCCATCAAGGCTCTGGTAGCGCACGCCGCTGACCACCACAGTGGGGGCCAGCTCTTCGGCCACACCATTGCGTTCAAGAACGGCGCCGTTCTGATTGAAGCCGATCCGCATGGTCTCGTCGCCGCAGATCAGAAAATCCGAATAGCCGGTGTCGACATAGCCATGCAGCATGACGGTACCGAGATCAAGCGCTCCGGAACCGGCTGCGATATGAACCGGGTCGCTGATCCAGCGCACCTGATCCTCAACCGTGAAGGCAACCCGCAGCGAACCCTGCATATTTTCGGGAATGTCGACGCTAAAATCGACAGGCACCTGCTTGCCTTCGGTTGGCTCGGTGGTCAGCCCCAGTTCTGCGTCCTGAAAGCCGGTCACCTCGACAACAAGTTCCGCATCCTTCGGCAGGATAACGCGTTCGCGATAGGCCGCCGAGCCTGAAATGCTGCGCATCTCGTCAGCCAGCGCCGGTGTCACCGCTGCCATGGCCAACAAAACCATCAAAAAGCGCAACATATTCATCTCCCTTGCTGATTTGCCTTTCGGGCAATGTCGTCTTTCGCGCACCGAAAGACAACTCTCAGCCGCAAAGAATATGCCGCAGGCCGATGGTTTTTAACGAATACGTCAGCTCAAACCTACATTTCCGACATCGCAGTCTTGAGTGCCCGCACGGCCAACGGATCCGTTTCGCGCGGGTTGAGCACGGCAAAACCGGCAAGGGCCAGCGGCATCGGACCGGCCGGACGGCTGCACGAACTGTGCAGCTCGGTTATGCCCGGAATGGCAAGGAAGGCGGCGGCATTTGCGGCGTTGACGCCACCGCCCGGCATCAGCGAAATTCGGCCCTCAGATCGTTCGGCAAGCCTTGCAATCAGATCGATCCCGGCGCTAGCCGTCACCGCCTGACCGGATGTCAGTATCCGGCCTATCCCCAGTGCAATCGCTGTCTCCATCGCGCCGAATGGGTCTTTTGCCAGATCAAAAGCCCGGTGCAGCGTGATATCAAGGCCGCCAGCGGCGGCGGCAAGCCGTTCCATGAACGCTCGGTCGAGATGCCCCTCATCATCAAGCGCGCCGATCACCACGCCGGCGACACCGGCGGCCCGGCAAAAGGCGATGTCTTCGCACATGGCATCGACTTCAGCTTCGCCATAGCAAAAGCCGCCAGCGCGCGGGCGGATAAGAACATTGACCGGAACCTGCGCCCTGGCGGCGAGCGCTATGAAACCGGGCGATGGTGTCAACCCGCCGCATTCCAGAGCAGCGCAAAGCTCGATCCGGTCCGCACCGCCCTTGATTGCCGCGCTCAGTCCCGCGGCATTTTCAACACAGACTTCCAGAGAAAAAGGACCAGCCATCAAGCCCCCCGCGGACCTTCAGGATACAAAACGAGCGAGGTGCCGGCAAAGCCGACCAAAACAGAAGAGATCATGACACTCCGCCCCCGTCTTCCGGCGCAGCCCAGCGGGCGGAAGGGCGAATCTCGGGCGTAAAATCAAAGCCTTTCTCGAAAGGATAGCTTGGCTTTATCCGCCGCCGGTTCGGCAGCGCCTCGATCTCCTGATTGATCGCTCCATCGGTCAGCGCCATCAGATTGGGCCGGGCAATCGGCGCCAGTTCCGGCGACAGATAGCCGGATTTCACCACGACAAGCCGCCATTCCTCAGGATCGAAGCCGAAACGGGCGAAATCGGCAATATTGTGATATGGCCGGCGGCGCGCCGAAAGCACCACCGTGATGCCGCCCGTGGCGACAACGGCCTGCCGCTCATCGGCACCAGCGGGATCATCAAGCTGCAGCACTTCCACGGGCAGCGTGACGGACGGGCTTTTGGGGTCAAGTGTGCCGCCAATTGAAAGCGCCATGCGCGCTCCGGTTCCAGCGGCAAAACATGCCTCCACCGCCGGACGGTCGGCGATCCCGGCAATCAGAGCGCCGTTGAAATCACGCTCCAGAAGTGCCTTCAGCACGTCGGCACGGTCCCCGACACCGCCGCCGGTCGGGTTATCACCGGAATCGGCCAGAATGACGGGACGGGTTTCGGCCTTCTCCGCCAGTTCCAGCATATCCTCAAGCCGGCCGGTCACCGGGCCAAACGCAAAATCCTCTCGCGCATCCCAGTATGAAAGAGCAATCGCGGCGGCAACCTTTTCCGCCACCGCCGGATCGCTCGCCGTCACCACGGCGCAGGCCGTCGCGCGTGGCTCATCTGCCCAGACATAGCCGATCATCAGATTGGCGTCCCAGATGCCATCCATCGCGTCATAATCGGGCAATTGCCGGTAAAGCGATGCTGCAGGCTCATCTTCCGTTGACGTGCGTTCGCCCGGCAAAAGCACTGGTACCTTTGCCCATGCGACACCGGGGCGGACGCCCGTTTCCAGCGATTTCACCAGCATGGTATAGGCCCGCGTCATGGTCTCGCGCACATCGATATGCGGCGCTGTGCGATAGGCGGCAAAAATATCGATCTGGTCAATGATCGTCTGGCTGACATTGCCATGCAGATCATAGCTGACAGCAAGCGGGCAATCCGGGCCGATAACCGCCCGCGCGGCGGATATCCAGTCTGCCTCGGCATCGTCCATGCCCTCGACATTCATGGCGCCATGCATGGCGAGGTAAAGCCCGTCAATTGGCAGGCTCTGTTGAAGCCGCGTCAGAAAATCCGCCTTGAAGGCCTGATAGGCTTTCGCCGAAACCGGGCCGCCAGGAACCGCCCTTGCGTGGAGAAGAGGCGCGACCGCGACATTTTCCGCATCTTTCAGGAATGCGAAATAATCGGCTTCGACAAGGTCCGGGCCGGAGACAACCCGGAAATGCTCCTTTTCCATCAATGCCGGATTTCCGGTCGAACATTCGGTATGGATACCGCCAACAGCAATCCTGAACGTCATCACAACCCCCTCAAAGCTTCGGACCGAGCGGCGCGATGGCCGCGAAACGCTGCCAGTCTTTTGCAGCTTTCGGTGTCCAGGCCGCTTCGGCAACGGCATAAAGCCGCGGAAAGACAAGGTGATTGAAATAACCACGGTTGAGGAAGTGCTCGCCCCAGATACAGGCCTGCACACCGCGCAGGCGATGCTGCAGCGCCTCGGGAAATTCGCCCGCCGCTTCGTAAGTGTAGCTATGCTCCGGTGGCACAGTGCCTGCCCAGCTGGCGCCCGGCTCCTGAAAGGCTTCATCCTGCACCATGTCGAGATAATAGGCCTGCCCCGGCGTCATCACCACATCATAGCCATCCTCGGCTAGCGCGATGCCGACTTCCGGCTTCTGCCAGGCCATCAAAAGCGCGCCTTCGCGCGCAACGCCGCCGCCATGGGAGACCTCATCCCAGCCGGCCAGCAGGCGGCCGCGCGCGGTCAGCATGGACTGGATCCGCTTCATGAAAAAGGATTGCAGGCCGAATGTCCCCTCCAGCCCCTGCTCTTCCATCAGCTTGCGGGCCAGCGGCGAGGCCATCCAGGTATCAGCCGCCACCTCATCGCCGCCGACATGAATGTAGCGACCGGGGAACAGCGTCACCATCTCGTCAAAGACTTGCCCGAGAAAGGCATAGGTTTCCTCAATCGCCGGATTGAGCGCGTTATTGGGAAAGCCCTGGACCGAGTGGTAGCTTTCCGGCGCTTCCTGCCCGTCGGTCAGTTCCGGAAGCGCCGCCAGGATCGCTGTCGAATGGCCGGGAATATCGATTTCCGGCACGATCTCGATGCCAAGCGCCAGTGCATGGGCAACGATTTCACGCACATCATCCTGGCTGTAGAACCCTTGAACAGGTTCCGCACCATCGCCAAGCTGCGGCAGCATGACGGTACCAGGCGCACGGGTCGCGCCGATGCCGGTCAGTGCCGGATAGGCCTTGATCTCCAGCCGCCAGGCCTCATCATCGGTGAGGTGCCAGTGGAAGATGTTCATGCGGTGCCAGGCGAGAATATCGATGAGACGCAGGATATCGCCCTTCGGGTAGAAATGCCGCGACACATCAAGATGGGTGCCGCGCCAGCCGTAACGCGGCTGATCCGCAATCGTGCCGGTGGCGGGAAAGCGGAATTTCGAACCGGTGATCCGCGCGGCATCGAGCATCTGCGCCAGCGCCGTCAGGCCATATTGAAAGCCCGTCGCCGACGAAGCCTTCAGGACGATCACCGGATCGTCAAAATCAATCGCATAGGCCTCTGCGGCAAGCGTCGCATCGCTCACCAGCGAAACCGCACGGCCGCCCTCGACCGGTTTCAGGCTGAGGGGGGCATGCGCCTCGGGAAAAAGCCGGGCGAAAAGACCCGCAACATTGTCGACGGCCCGCAGGTTCTCAAGTGTTGTGCCGGCAACAGGGAAAAGCGCCACCGGCGGTTGATCGGCCGGTTTCAGGTCCAGCGCCGCCGGGAAAGGCAGCAGCGCATAGGGTTCGGCAAGTCTCCCCTCCGGCAGCAGTGCGGGCGGTCGGGCACCGGATGAGCCAGCCAGCATCAGATCATCAACGGAAACGTCGACATAGCGTTCGCCGGGCAGAATGAGAAAGGCGGATTTGGCGCCATCGGTGCGATGAACGGCAGGCCGCCACAGGCCCTGAACGGCAAAGTTCCAACGCTCGCCGGGCGCCAGAACAAAGCCCTCGGGCGCAGCGAATTCATGATAATTGGCATTGCGCCGGACGAAGCGTGCATTGTCGCATTGCGGGGCGCCGACGGTGCGCGTCAGCGACGTGTAGACAAGTGAAAAGCCGCTCAGCGTCTCATCGGAAAGATTGACCAGCGCAAAATCGAAACATCCGCCACGATCGCCATCAACCGGTCGCCAGCTGTTTTCGAGACGGAACATGGATTTGGTCATGGGACCCCTCTTCTTTGAAATGCCTTTACGGCTTGGACGTTGTGCTGAAGCTCAGTCACCCAGCAACTGGCTGTCATCCTTGTCGCGATGAATGACCAGCTGTGTCTTGATGTTTCGCAGCGTCGGCGCCGAAAGCGCGCGCATCTTGTAGGCAACCAAATTGGCGATGATGTCGATCAGTGCCAGATAGGCAAAACGTGTCGAGGTCGGGCGGAAAATATTCTGCCCCTCGGGTAGATCAATGCCGATCACGAGGTCCGCCGCCTGCGCCACAGGGCTGTCGCTCTGGGTCAGCGCAATGGTGCGGATGCCTGCGGCACGGGCGATATCCAGCGTATGCGCCAGTTCATGGTTGCGGCCGGAAAAAGACGATGCGATCAACACATCCTCGGCCGTGGCAGCTGCCGTCAGCATCAACTGCATGGTCTGGTCGGAACTGGCGGTGATATGCTTTCCGAGGCGGAACAGGCGGTTTTGCATTTCCGATGCAATCATGGACGAATTGCCGCCCGAGCCGAAAGCATAGATCATCGCTGCTGCCGCAAGCCATTCGCTCGCCTGTTCAAGCTTTGCCGCATCAAGCGAACGATGCATCAGATAGAGCGCATTCTGCGCTTTGGTAACCACATCAGCGGCCACATCATCAGCACCGGAACTGCGCGCACCGGGGTTTAAATAGCGCACGCCGACATAGGCCGTCTTGGCAAGCTTCACCTTGAAATCTGCGAAATTCAAACAGTTGAGCCGGCGGCAGAAGCGCGTCACCGTCGGCGCAGAAACGCCTGCCCGTCCGGCCAGTTCGACGATCGACGCATTGACGGCGAAATCAAAATCATTCAGCAAGATGTCTGCAATGCGCTTCTCGGCATGCGAAAACTGCGCCTGTTCTTCCTGAATGACCGCGAAAATATCCATGCGCCTGGTGTGCCCTCAACGAAAGCTCCCGAACGATCCGCCGTCTGGTCAAGCCGGCCACGCGATGGAAAGAGCCGTTTGTCTAAATTATTTTCGTAGTTCGTTGACATGGCAGCACAAAAGCGCTCATTTGACTAGGGGAAAACCTGTTTTAAGAAAATAATTTAGACGAAGGGCAGAATGCGCGATCCTTTCACCAATCCGTTTGCTGAAGTGGACACCGATCGCCGGGCGATCTGGGACATGCTTGTCGATCGCGACATTGCCGCCTTTCTCGCCGCTGACTGGTCGATGGTCGAAGAGGATTTCGTCACGATCGGCTTCTTTGCACTCGATGCCTGCGGCAAGCCCGATCCCGATGACTGGAAACTCGGATTCCCCGACCTTGCCCATTATCGTGACGAGTGGCTGCGTCAGGCGAAGGACTTCGCCAGAGGCATATATGAAGATGATCCGCGCCAGGCGATTTTCAGCGCGACGACGCTGGAGGAAGTCGAGATTTCCGGGCCGAGCGCTCTGGTGCGCAAGAAATTCGATGGCGGCATCAAACGCGCCGATGGCGGCTTTGATGCGATGAACTGGCAAACCTTATATTACTGCCGCTTTGAAGAGGGGCGCTGGAAGATTGCCGGCTTCACCGGCTACCTGCCCTTCCCCTTTCCGGCATAGGAAAGGAACAAAGGGTGCGCATCTTCACAGCAGCACTGGCGACCGAGACCAACACATTTTCACCGATTGCAATCGATCGCAGGGCCTTCGAGGCCTCCTTTTATGCCGGACCCGGCGCTCATCCCGATACGCCGACGCTCTGCACCGCGCCAATCACCGTTGGACGGGACGTCTGTCGCGACAGGGGTTGGACGCTGATTGAAGGTAGCGCCACCTGGGCCGATCCGGCAGGCCTCGTCAATCGCGCAACCTATGAGGGCCTGCGCGACGAGATCGTCGATCAGCTCAAGACGGCGATGCCGGTCGACGCCGTTGTGCTTGGCCTTCACGGCGCCATGGTCGCCGCTGGATATCTCGACCCGGAAGGTGATTTTCTGGCCCGCATCCGCGAGATCGTCGGACCCGATGTGCTCGTCTGTGCCGAACTCGACCCCCACAGCCACCTGACGGCAAAGCGCGTTGCCGCGGCTGATTTCCTCGTCGCCTTCAAGGAATTTCCCCACACGGATTTTGTCGACCGCGCCCGCGATCTCTGGCGCATCGCCGTTGATACGCTCGAAGGCCGGGTAAAGCCGGTCATGTCGGTCTTTGACTGCCGCATGATCGATGTGTTTCCGACCTCGCGCGCACCGATGCGCGCCTTTGTCGATCAGCTGATCAACCGCGAACAGAGCGACCCGGACATTCTCTCGCTCTCGGTCATTCACGGCTTCATGGCTGGCGATGTGCCAGAAATGGGCACCAGAACGATTGCCGTCACCAATGGCAATGCAGCAAAGGGTGCCGCCATCGCCCGCGAGATGGGACAATGGCTTTTTGAACGGCGCGGCACGTTCCGCATGCCGGAGGTTGACGAGAAAGAGGCCATCCGCCAGGCGCTCCGCATTCCGGAAAAACCTGTCGTGATTGCCGATATGTGGGATAATCCCGGCGGCGGTACGGCGGGGGATGCGACCGTGGTGCTGGCCGAAATGCTGGCACAGGGCATTACCGATGTGGCCGTCGGCACCATCTGGGATCCGGTCGCCGTCTCGATCTGCCGCGCCGCTGGCGAAGGGGCAGAGATCCCCTTGCGCTTCGGCGCCAAGTCAGCGCCTGGAACCGGCAATCCGATCGATGGCACCGTGCGTGTCCTCAAGGTCAACGACAAGGCGGAAATGCAGTTCGGTGAAAGCATCGTGCCATTCGGCCCCGCCGTCACGGTGGCGCTGAACGGCATCGAGATCATTCTCAACACCGTGCGGGCGCAAAGCTATGACCCGTCACTGTTCTCAGTGATGGGCATTGATCCGTCGCAGAAAAAAATCCTGCTGATCAAGTCAACCAACCACTTCCACGCCGCTTTTTCGAAAATCGCCGCCGAAATCATCTATTGCGCCGCCGGCTCTCCTTATCCGAACCAGCCAGCGAAAACCGCCTACCGCCATGTACGCAAGAATATCTGGCCAATGGTGGAGAACCCGTTCGAAAGCTGAGGGGCGGGTAACCGTCTCACCCCGCCTTAGGGGTGAGGACCGTCTCGAAATCGAAGGCCGTCAGTTCGACCTTGCGCTCCAGCGCATAGCCTGCCGTGTCAAACAGATGGCAGTCACCGGCATTGATGCCGATGGTGATCTCCTCATCGACTTTCACCGGCGCGGAACCGGCAATCAGCGAGCAGAACGTCGTCTCATCATCCAGCGCCGCATAGGCGATGGTGTTGATGCCGAGGCGCTCGATCACGTTGGGGGCCATGGTGACGGACATATCGCCAGGTCCGAGAACGGTATGTTCGGGGCGGATGCCAAGCGTCAGCACCTTGCCCGCAAGCTGGGGACGGGATGCCACCGGAACCGTGATCGTCTGGCCGCGAAATTCCACCGTCACCCCTGCGTCGCTAACCGATAAGCAGTTCACCGGCAGGAAATTCATCTTCGGATTGCCGATAAAGCCGGCAACGAAGAGATTGCGCGGCTTGTGATAAAGCTCCAGCGGCGCCCCAACCTGGGCGATATCACCGGCATTCAGCACGACGATCCGGTCAGCCATGGTCATGGCTTCCACCTGATCATGGGTCACATAGATCATCGTCGCCTTGAGATCGTGATGAAGCCTTGTAAGCTCGATGCGCATTTCGGAACGAAGCGCTGCATCAAGGTTGGACAGCGGCTCGTCAAACAGAAAGATCTTCGGCTTGCGGACAATGGCCCGGCCAATGGCGACGCGCTGGCGCTGGCCACCGGACAGCATGCCCGGCTTTTGCTGCAGCCGCTCTTCAAGCTGCAAGATCTTCGCCGCCCCCTCGACACGGCCCCTGACCTGAGGCTCGGCCATTTTCTGCACCCGGAGCGGAAAGGCGATATTCTCGTAAACGCTCATATGCGGGTAAAGCGCGTAGGACTGAAACACCATGGAAATGCCGCGCTTGACCGGCGGCAGATTGTTGACGCGGTCGCCATCGATGGTGATGTCGCCGCCGGAAATGTCCTCCAGCCCGGCAATCATGCGCAGCAGCGTTGACTTGCCACAGCCCGACGGGCCGACAAATACGACAAACTCGCCCTCGTTGACATTGAGATCGATGCCCTTGATGACATCGTAAATCCCGTAATTCTTGTAGATTTTCTTCAGTTCAAGCTGTCCCAACGGGCATACTCCTGGCAAAGGCGACCGGCCAACATCGATCATGCCGCCGCCCGGAATTGCCATTCCGGGCGGCGATTGGATTATTTGTAGTCTTCGATTTCTACAGATGTCGCCTTCAGCGC
The DNA here is from genome assembly GCF_006516955.1 of Martelella alba. GTDB lineage: Bacteria > Pseudomonadota > Alphaproteobacteria > Rhizobiales > Rhizobiaceae > Martelella > Martelella alba. The sequence goes on along the minus strand of NZ_VHLG01000018.1, from coordinate 35,086 downwards.
ATCGGCGGGTTCCTTGGAACCGATGACGACGGACTGAACCATGTCGATCATGGAATTCTGGAAGGCCTGATAATCGGTGAACAGCGGTTCGGGACCCCCGAATTCGATGCCGTCGAGGAAGGGCTTCCAGGACGGGTCAGCCGCGACCATATCCGCAACACCGGGAACCGGGCGCAGCGGCGTCAGACCGTGGGTCTTTTCATAATAGAACTGGTTGTCGGGATTGGTCAGCCACTTGGCGAGGCTGATGGCCTGATCTTCAACGCCGGAACCATCGAAGACGGCGAGGCTGTCGGTGATCAGCAACGTTCCGGGACCCTTGGCTTCCGGCCCCAGCGGCAGCGGTGCAACGCCCCAGTTGAGCGTGTCGTTGACCCGCTTGCGCACCCACGGGCCCTGTTCGATCATGGCAACCTTGCCGTCATTGAAGAGCGGCGTCAGCTCGTCCTGCTCGTAGGCGGTCGGGCCTTCTTCAGAAACATCGACCATTTTCTTGTACCACTGCAGCGCCTCAAGGTTCTGCGGTGTGTCGAGCACGATATTGCCATCGGCATCGATGACCTGGCCGTTATTGGTGTAAACCCAATGCAGGAACTGGTGCATGGTGTTGTCGAAGCTCTTGGCCGTCAGGCCGAAACCGGCAACGCCGGTCTTGTCCTTGATGGTCTTGGCCATGTCATACATTTCCTGCCAGGTCTTCGGCGGCGTATCGGGATCAAGCCCGGCTTCCTTGAACAGGTCCTTGTTCCAGTAAAGCGCCTTGGTGGAGAAGGCCACCGGAACGCCCCACTGCTTGCCGTCAAAGCTGACCGTATCGACAATATGCGGATAGTAGCTCGCCTTTTCCTCGTCTGTCATCGGGATCGGCACGATCAGGCCATTCTCGGAAAGCTGTTTCAGCGTGCGCGAGCCCATATAGGCAAGGGCAACCGGCGTACCGGCAGCGGCCATGTTGGTGGCCTTTTCCTGGCACTGGCCCCAGCCAACCACTTCCGTTTCGACCTTGTAGCCCGGATTGTCAGCTTCCCATTCGGAAATGAACTTGTCATAGCCTTCGGCCAGCGTATCACCGCACTGGATCATCGACACGACCTTGTCATCCGCCGACGCGGTGTAGGGCGCCGATGCGACCATCAGCAGTGATGCCACACCAAGGCATAAATGTTTCAAACGCAGTTCAGACATATTGATATTCCCCTTATGTCTTTCGTCCGGTTCTATGTAACCCGTGGACGTTGCGGGCTCTTCCAGGTGACCGCCGGCATTTCGCTTCGGCTGTCCTTTATCCCGGCGCTCGCCATGATCGTTGTCATGGTTCTCCCGAACGCCGGTTGTGCCAGAGGCGGCATCTCCGCCCTGTCAGGTTTTCACAGCGCCCGCCGTCATGCCGGCGACGAGATAGCGCTGAAGGAAGACAAAGACGATGAAGACCGGCAGAATGCCGACGAAACTGGCCGCCATCAGCTCGTTCCAGATCACCTCCTGACGCCCGAAAAAGGCGTAGAGGCCGACAGGCAGCGGCATATATTCCGTCTTCGAATTGAAGGTCAGCGCATAGATGAATTGCTGCGCATAGATCGTCAGGAAAGAAGCAATCGAGACAACGGCAATGCCCGGCATGGCGAGCGGCACGATCACCCGGCGGAAGGTGTAAAACCGGCTGGCGCCATCGACCAGCGCCGCCTCCTCCAGCTCGCGCGGGATGCGCAGCATATAGGTCCGAAGCAGCCAGATCCCGGTCGGGATGACGAAGGCCACGCCCGGCACGATCATGGCGAAATAGGTGTTGATCAACCCGAAGGACCGCATCAACCGGAACAGCGGGATCAGAAGCACCGCGCCGGAGAACATGTTGACCGCCAGAAAGGCACCGAGCAGCGGACCACGGCCGCGAAAATCAAACCGCGCAAAGGCGTAAGCAGCCGGCGTGATGAAGATCACCGCAAGCAGCGTTCCGACACCGGCGATGAAAATCGAGTTGAGGATATAGCGGCCGAGCAGCGGTACGCGCTTCCACATGTTGAAATAGGCATCAAGCGACCCCTCCTCCGGCCAGAACTTGTAGGGCGAGGAAAACAGGTGGTTGAGCGGCTTCAGCGACACCATGAAGCCTTCAACGAAAGGCGCCAGCACGAAGCAGAGAAACAGTGCAAGCCCTGCATATATGCCGATCAGCTCGTACCAGCGGTAGTGATGAATGCGTGCGGTCGGTTTCATCGTGCGGCCTCCCCGGAAAAGCGGCTGACACTGCGGAAATAGACGAAGCTGAACAGCGACAGGAAGATGCAGATCATCACGGCACGCGCAGCACCCGCGCCGAATTTGTAGGAGCCAATTGCCACCTTGTAGGTATCGATGATCATGGTCGTGGTCGCATTGGACGGTCCGCCCTTGGTCAGGATCCAGATGATATCGAAGGAATTGAAGGTCGAGATCAGCGACAGCATCGACATGGTGACCATGGCCGGCACGATCAGCGGCAGGGTGATGCGGCGGAAGCGATAGAAACGGCCGGCGCCATCGGTCCAGGCGGCTTCGTAGAGATCGCTCGGGATCGACTGCATGGCGGCCAGAAGATAGATCGTCACCATCGGCACGCCGATCCAGACATCGGTAACGATCGTGGCGAAGAAGGCCGAAGTTCCAGTTGCCAGGATCGGGAAAGGCCCATCGAGAATGCCGACACGCTGGAGGATGCCGGAAATCATGCCGAACTGGCCGTTATACATCCAGCCCCACATGAAAATGCCGATCGCCATCGGCACGATCCAGGGTGGCATGGTGAGAACGCGGAAGATGGTCTTGCCAGGAACGGCTGCGTTCAGAAGCGAGGCACCGGCTGTGCCGATCAGCATTTTCAGCCCGACCGACAGGAAGGTCCAGATGAAGGTCCTGACGATCACCGAGCCGAAACCGCGTTCGAAAATCTTGATGTAGTTTTCCAGGCCAACCCAGTCATAGGTCCGTTTCAGCGAGGCATCGGTGAAGGAGAGTTTGAACGTGTCGACCAGCGGATAGGCGACGATCAGCAGAAGATAGAGCAAAGCGGGAAGCAGCAGGGCCCAGGCGAAGATGACGGCGGAGCGCTTGTGATCCATTTCCCGCCCCCTCAGCCAACTGATCCGGTGACGGCCGCTTCACCATGAAGAAGCGCGTCATAATGAGCAAATATGGGCTGTAGATCGATGACCTTGCGCTCATTCCTCGCCTCATCCATGGCCAGCGCCAATATTCCGGCCTCGATGGCATCCAGGGCCGAGACCGGCAGCGCCGCGCCATTCTTGATATGGGCGATCACATCCTGCGCCATCTGTTCGTCGGCGCCATAATGCGCCGAACGTTCCGAGGGGGAGGAATAGGTCTTACCGATCAATCGGGCACTGGTGCGGGCATCATGAACATTGAAGAAGCCGCGGACGAAATCCCCCTCGGCCATGCCCTTCGCACCGATAACGCAGAACCGGCGAAACTCATCCGGAACATTGAGATTGGTGTGAAACGTCATGGCCACACCATTTTCATATTCAATCGTTGCGGTCTGGTAATCGATGATGTCGGCATCACTGTCGAACACCTTGTCAGACCCCATCCAGCCGCTCGGCTTGCGATAATAGACCTCCATATCGTTAATGCCGCTCGCCTCGGGCGCATTGGCGGGAATAAAGCTCTTGCGTCCGCCAAAGCTTGCGACATAGCGCGGGCGCGCGCCGACAACGCCATTATAAAGGTCGAGGTCGTGGCAGCATTTCTCCAGCATGAAAGACCCGGAATAGCGGGTGTATCGACGCCAGTCGCGCATAAAAAAAGCGCCGTGATAAGGCGCTATATGTTCAGAGGCTTCGATCGACACCACATCGCCGAGCATGCCTTCGGACTGGGCGCGGCGCAGATCGCGATAAAGCGGCGAGTAGCGCAGCACGAGGCCGACCAGCAGCCGGTCATGACCGTAAGTATTAAGCAGCGCTGCCAATGCAAAGCTTTCCTCGATGGTGGTGACAATCGGCTTTTCGGAAAAGACCGTCAGCCCCGCTTCAAGTCCAAGCCGGATATGTTCCAGATGCATGTGGTTGGGCGAGCCGATCATCAGAAGATCAAAGGTTTCATTTTCGATCAGCGCTTCCGGCGTCTCATAGGTCCGGCCCGGCGCAATGTCGAAATCCTTCAGAGCCTGCAGACCGGCAGGCTGCGGGTCGACATGCCCTACAATCTCGAAATCGGGTTCCATTTCATGAAAAACCGTCCCGAGATAACCAAGACGGAATCCGAGCCCGATAATGGCGACCTTCATAGCAGTTTGTTCCCACAGTTTTCGTAATTTATTTTCTTCAGACTGGGACAAACTCCCGAATTCGTCAATTAATTTTCACAGAAAATTCCGGTCTGTGAAAATCATTTTCATAATCGCCTGCGCAAGACATCGATATCGTGATGCGCCCAGCGCTCCGCTACCCGGCACATCGGCCAATTGCACGGCCACCCGCTGTTGCCGCAGACATGACACCACCATCGGCCACAACAGCGCCCGCACGGCGACGACTAGCTTTGCGCACGCGGCAGCATACCTCATGTCGCAATGCCTGAATCCAACGCGTCGGATCGCATCATATTATAGTCTAATTCATATCTCTTAATCCGAAATCGATTCACAATAAATATATACAAAGAAAAAATAAAGAAATATTCTCAAATATCGGAAGCATAAATATAGGAAATCATTAGATATAGATCTTATAAACTGTAATCTGTACACTCGACGATAGAGGTGTAAAGGATGTTTCGGCAATTTATTCGATTTTATAAATCGAATTCAGACAGAGAAAAGAAAATATATCTGTCAAAAAATGCCCTGGCAACTGGTCCGCAGGCAGAGGCGCTGAACGCTGCCTCCACCCAATCTTTCTTCAACTTCAACGGAAGGTGAAAACGCATGAGTGGTATCTCTTTCAAGCATCGTGAACCCATCGGCTCCAGCACATTCCCAATGCCCGGCGACGCCGTCGATATTCAGGAGATCGATCGCCGCCTCGCCAGCCCGGCTGGCCGCTTTAATGACGCAACGATCTATCTGCATATTCCCTTTTGCGACCAGATCTGTTCCTTTTGCGGTTTCAACAAAGCCGTCAGCAACGAGACAACCAAGGAACGATATGTCAATGCTCTGATCCGCGAGATCGCGCTTCAGGCACAATCCGCCTATGTCCAGTCGCTGCGCTTCGGCGCAGTCTATCTCGGCGGAGGGACACCAAATGCACTTTCGGCCGGGCAGCTTGGCCGCATTCTGGAGGCCCTTCACAACCATCTTCATTTCGATGACGGCATCGAAATCACCTGTGAAGGTATCATCCAGAATTTCACCCGGGAGCGCATTGACGTTCTCAAGGCGCATGGCGTCAACCGTGTCTCTGCCGGGATCCAGACCTTCGACCGTGCCATCCGCGAGGCCCATCTTCACATGCGTGATGGCCGCGAGGAACTGCTGGAAGGCATCGCGACGCTGCGCAATAACTTCAGCAATTTCAACCTCGATTTCATCTACAATCTGCCCAACCAGACCGACGCGATCTGGGAGGAGGACGTGCATCAGGCGCTGACCTCAGGCGCCACCCATCTGACGCTCTACCCTCTCGTTCTCCTCGAAAAGACGATCTTTTATTCGGACTACGTCAAGAACGGCAAATATGCTTCGCCCGAGGAAACGCGCGAGATTGCAATGTACCGCGCCGCCCTTAATCAGATTGCCGACAGTCCGTTCCGCAATCGCTATTCGGTGCGCGACTTCGCCCTGCCCGGGCGCGATTGCCGCTACATTCGCATGAATGCGGAATCCAATCATATTCTTGCTCTGGGCGCGGGCGCGCATGGCTATCTGGCGGGTTTCACCTACCGGATCATACGCTCAACCCAGCACTATATGGAGCATGTCGAGCAAAATGGCACGATCCCGTTCGACGCCATGCGCCTCGCCTCCACCGATGAGCAAATGCGCCGCTATGCGGTGATGGGGCTGCGCATGCGCAATCTTGACCTTGCTCCCTTCGAGGCACGTTTCGGCAGGGCCTTTTTCGACGTCTTCGCCCGAGAGATCGAAGATCTGTCCGAGGGCGGTTATCTCATCGCCGGCGACGGACGGCTCAACTTCACCGAAAAGGGCGATGTCTGGGCCAATAATGTGCGCACCCATTTCGAAGGCAAGGCCAGCACCAGTGTCGGCTACACCGATACCACAAGCATAGGCCAGGATGGCAAGACCCACTATTCCGCCATCAGCCGCATCAAGGCCTCCGGTGATGTCGAGGCCAATGCCTGAGATCGCTATACGCGCCCAAAACCTGCCATCCGGTGCGAACCGGGTGGCGGGGCGTTTTTGCAAACCAGGGACCGGATTGACGCTATCATGACGATGGAAATTGCAGTTATCGGCGCCGGGATTGCCGGTCTTGCCGCTGCCGGCAACCTGCTTCAGGCAGATCCCGAATGCCGTATCGCGATATTTGAACGGGAAAACACCGCGGGCGGGCGGCTCAAATCCTATAATATCGGCAGCAATCGCGGCATTGTGGAACTTGGTGCCGGCCGTTTCGACCCGGACGATCACCGCCGCCTGGCCGGGCTTGTCGCCCGTTTCAACCTGCCCACCAAGCCCTTCGACTATGTGCTTTCGCCGCTGCAGAACGGGCTGCACGACCAGGGACGGCAGATCCTCAACGGGCTTTGCGATGCACTTGAAGCGCTCTATCACGACATGCCGGCCCAGAAACGCCATGCCGTGACCTTTGAAAGCGCGGCGAACGCCCTGCTCGGTGCGCCAAGCTTTGCTCTGCTGGTGGATATGTGTGGCTATGACACATTCGCCCATCCCGATCTCAGCTTTGAGGAGGGGTTTGGACTGCTGCGGCACCACCCCGAAACAAATGCGCTCTTTTCCGGCAGCAGGCGGCGATGGTCAGCGCTCGCAGACGGCTTTTCCGCCCTCATCAGGGCGCTTGAAGGTGATCTTGCGCAAAAGGCCGACATCAGAACCGGCCACGAACTGGTCGAAATCGCCCCGGCTGCCAATGGCTACCGTCTGATATTTCAAACCCCCTTCGGCGAGCGCGTTCAGGAAACCCGGAAGCTGGTTCTGGCCCTGCCGGTCTCGGCCATGCGCCGGGTGAAGGGGCTCAACATATCTGTCTCCATCCGCGAACGGATCGGCTCCGTGCCGTTGATCAAGGCCTATTTCGCCTATCCGCAACGCTGGTGGCAAGGCCTGCAGGTGGAAGGCCGCTGCTTCACCACGGCCAGCATGTTCCGCAAGGTCTATTTCCCCGACGATGCAAGCTATCTGATGATTTACTGTGATGGCCACAGTGCCGAGCAACTGCGCGACAGCTTTCTCAATGACCCGCATCTGCATCAGGCTTTCGTTTCAGTCATGCGCGATGCCCTGCCCTTTGCCACCCCGACCGACCGCGTACCGCCGCCAATCGACCACGGGCATGTTTTCTGGCCGCACGGCATCGCCTTCTGGCGCAGCGGGATCAACCTCGTCCCCTCGGGATGCTGGCGCATCGGTGAGAATGCTGTGATCTGCTCCGATCTTTTCACCAAGCGGCCCGGCTGGATCGAGGGCGCTCTGGAAAGTGCCGAGCACCTGGCCGAAGCGCTTCTTTCACAGCGCGGCACGGCCGCATCTCTGGTCGCACACAATGACAGTTCTCAACAGATGACAAGGACATGGCCCTCATGAACAAGCCCGAAACATCCGCTTTCGCCGCGACCGCAGACACAGCGCAAAAGCCGGTCGTACTGACCGGCGACCGCACGACAGGCCCGCTGCATCTTGGCCATTATCTCGGCTCGCTCAAAAACCGCCTCACATTGCAGGAAAGCCATGACCAGTATGTCATGCTCGCCGATGCCCAGGCACTGACCGACAATATGAGCGATCCGGCCAGCGTGCGCGAAAATGTACTTTCGGTTGCGATGGATTATCTGGCAGTCGGCCTTGATCCGGAAAAGACGACGATCTGCCTGCAATCCGCCCTGCCCGCTCTCCCGGAATTGTCGATGCTCTATCTCAACATGGTGACGGTCGCCCGGCTTGAACGCAATCCCACCATCAAGGATGAGATCAGGCAGCGCGGTTTCGAGCGCGATATTCCCGCCGGCTTCCTGTGCTATCCCGCAGCGCAGGCAGCCGATATCACCGCATTCAAGGCAACGGCAGTGCCGGTCGGTGAGGACCAGCTGCCGATGATCGAGCAGACGAACGAAATTGTTCGGCGCATCAATCGCCAGGCCGGTATCAAGGTCTTGCCGGAAGCCGCAGCGATACTCTCCCGCGTGACCCGGCTGCCCGGTATTGACGGCAAGGCAAAAATGTCCAAATCGCTGGGCAATGCCATCGCCCTTTCGGCCAGCCCGAAGGAGATCCGCCACGCGGTGAAAATGATGTTCACCGATCCCGACCATCTGCGGGTCAGCGATCCCGGCAAAATCGAGGGCAATGTCGTTTTCACCTATCTCGATGCTTTCGACCCCGATCGTGACGCTATCGCAGCGCTCAAAAGTCATTATCGGCGCGGCGGGCTTGGCGACGGGGCGGTCAAAGCACGGCTTGAATCCCTTCTGCAGGCGGAACTCGAACCGATCCGCGAGCGCCGGACCCGTTTGGAAGCCTGTCCTGACAGGGTGCGCGACATCGTTGCAGAGGGAACGCGCCGCGCGCGCCAGACCAGCCAGCAAACGCTCGATGCGGTGAAATCCGCACTCGGTCTTTTCTGCCTCTAGCGCTGCACACGCTTACGCTGGCCAAAGACACGGCAGGCGGCTTTTCCGGACGCCGCAGCAACGCTCGCATCCTTGCTGATCCTGCCCCCTGTGCTAGAACTTCTCCGCCTTGATCCGAACCGCACCGGCGTTGCCAAAATGGTGCAAGGGCGCATCTCGCAGCAAGGCCTGCGGGGCGCCCGCCGGGTCCATTGAGCCAAAGGGGATTTCCGCCGCCTGCCAGCGGGCGGAAAAATATGAGGAGCCAGAAGACATGCCCGCACCGAAAAACACCTTCAAACAGGCCCTGAACGACCGCAGGCCGCAGATCGGCCTTTGGGCAGCGCTTGCCAGTGCCTATACGACAGAGATCCTCGGCGGCTCCGGTTTCGACTGGCTGCTGATTGACGGGGAACATGCCCCCAACGACCTGCCGCTGCTGTCCGCCCAGGTTCAGGCGCTTGCCGCCTCCCCGACCCACCCGGTGGTGCGCGTACCGATCGGCGAGGCCTGGATGATCAAGCAGGTTCTCGATATCGGTGCCCAGACCATTTTGGTGCCGATGGTGGAAACAGCACAACATGCCGCCGCCATGGCGCGGGCGATGCGTTATCCCCCTCAGGGCATGCGTGGCGTCGGCGCAGCACTTGCCCGCGCCTCGGCCTTCGACCGCATTCCTGACTATCTTGCAACAGCCAATGACGAGATCTGCCTGTTGCTGCAGGTCGAAAGCCGTGCCGGCCTTGAAGCCATTGATGCCATTGCCGCCACCGAAGGTGTCGATGGTGTCTTTATCGGTCCTTCCGATCTCGCCGCCGATATGGGCCATCTCGGCCAGCCCGAGGCACCGGAAGTCCTCAAAGCCATTGAACATGGCATTGCCCGGATCCTCGCAAATGGCAAGGCAGCCGGCATTCTCACCGGAAACCGGACATTGGCAAAACAATATCGAGACATGGGCTGCACCTTCGTGGCCGTGGGCACAGATGTCGGCATTCTGGCGAATGCCAGTGCATCACTGGCAGCCGAATTCAAGGACGGCACGGCAGCACCTTCAGCAAGCAGCTATGGCTGATGCCTGACGCTCCCCCCGCCCGCGACGACGCTTTATCTCACAAGCAAGATCGCCCAAGCATCGTGTAATCGGGCAACAACCGGCCTTCATCAGGAGTGAGAATGTGGCAGCGGCGAGCAGAACAGCAAAGGTTTATGAAGCACTGCGGCAAGCCCTGCTCGACAGTGTCTATCCGCCGGGCGGCAAATTGGCGATCATTCATCTGGCGGAGCATTATGGGGTCAGCGCCGGCGCGATACGTGAAGCATTATCGCGGTTGACATCTGACCGCCTGGTTGTCTGCCAGCCTCAACGCGGCTTCATTGCCGCACCTGTTTCCGCCGGCGACCTTATTGACCTGACAGAGGTCAGGATCGAGATCGAGACACGCTGTCTCAGACGCTCGATCGCCCTTGGCACGCAGGAATGGGAAGACCGGCTGATAAGTCTCTGGCGGCGGCTGTCACGCACGGTATGGCTTGATGCCAACATGATGGACCGGAAGGAGTGGTGCCGCCTGCATGATGCCTTTCATGATCAGCTCCTGTCTTGCTGCGACAGCCGTTGGTGGCTTCAGTTGCGCGGCGAACTTTATACCCAAGCGGAGCGCTACCGGCGGATGACCCTGCCGATCGAAGGCGTCAGACGCGATATCAACGCCGAGCATCAGACAATCGTCACGCATGCGCTTGCGCGCGATGGCGAACGCGCCTGCCTGGCGCTGCGTGACCACCTGCAGCGAACCACCGATATCCTGCTAGCGTCCAACCCTTTGATACTACAAGAAGAACAGACAAGTGACAGTCACTGATACCATCCAGTACAGGCCGAGCAATATCATCGTTCCCTGAGGCGGGCGCCCCTCCCCCGGCCTTCGGCGAGCAGCGCGGGTCTGGCAGCCCTGGTTTGATTGCAATGAGGTCAGAAACTGGTCTTCGCGTCATCAGCGGCGATGGGGAAAGGTTTCGCGGGACATGGCGTTAAGACTTCGTTAACTAAAAAGAACTGGACCCGACTCGCATTTCATGTCTTTTTTGACGGCACGAAAGCAATTTATGGCCCTTTGGCCGTCAGAGCAGGAGCGAGCCGTGAGTGACGGGCACGACCCACAAGCCGCCACTTTGCCAGCGGACAAGATTGTCCGCCATGCCGAGCAGTTATCCTATGAACTGCAGGCTCGGCGTGAACAGATGTATCCCCCGGACGCTCAAAAGAGCCTCCGGCCCTTTCTGACGCATGAAGTTTCGACGCTGACAACCATACCCGAATCGACTTTGCGAACAATGTCGATTGAGGGCAAGGGACCGATCCCGGACCGTCTTGAAAACAATCATCGTGTCTACACGCTGCAACAGATCAATGAGCTGCGCACCCTGTTTGCCCAGCAGCGGCCTGGCGATGCCTTAAGATTTCTGCCGCGCAGAGGCCCCGACGATCCCGTGCAGATCCTTGCGATCGCCAATTTCAAAGGCGGCAGCGCCAAGACAACCACGACCGCCCATCTTGCCCATTACCTTGCCCTGCAGGGTTTTCGCGTTCTGGCGATCGACCTTGATCCTCAAGCCTCGCTCTCGGCCATGTTCGGCGCTCAGCCGGAGATGGATGTGGGGGAGAATGAGACGATTTTCGGCGCACTTCGCTATGATGAGGATCGCCGGCCAATCGGCGAGATCATTCGTCATACCTATTTTCCCGGCATCGATCTCATTCCCGGCAATATTGAATTAATGGAGTATGAGCACGAGACGCCACGCGCGCTGGCCTCCGGCATCAGCAGCGACAAGGGCATGTTCTTTGAGCATCTCCGCCTCGCCATTGCCGAGGTTGAAGATGACTATGATGTCGTCCTGCTGGATACCCCCCCTTCCCTCGGTTTTCTCACGCTGGGCGCCATCTATGCCGCAACAGGACTTGTGATCACCGTCCATCCCGCCATGCTCGACGTCATGTCGATGAGCCAGTTTCTATTGATGATGGGTGACCTGATCTCGGTCATCCGCGATGCTGGCGCCGATATGCAACAGGATTTTCTAAAATATCTGATCACGCGTCATGATCCGAATGACCAGACCCAGGTTCAGGTCGTCGCCATGCTGCGCAATCTGTTTGGTGCCGACGTTTTGCTGCCGACGGCTGTGGATAGCCGGGCAATCGAGACAGCAGGCCTCGCCAAGCGCACCCTTTACGAGATCGAGTCCGGTCAGATTGGTGCCGCAACGGTCAAACGCGCACGGGAAGCGATTGATGCCGTCAACGCCCAGATTGTTCAGCTGCTCAACCAGAACTGGGGCCGCGAATGACCAAGAAACCCAGAAAATCCATTCTGGCGAATTTTGCTTCTTATGCGCCAGCCGCCCCGCCCTCCCCTGACAGTGAAGCTGAAACGAAAGCCAATGCGGAACGCCCGAAAACACGGGTAGGTGCTGGTATCGTCGAAGCCACACATCGTTCACTGACGGAACTGCGCGAGGAACGCGACCGGCTGCGGGCGCTTGTTGAACAAGGTGGCGCCGCCGAGATCGACCCCGATTTGATCGATCCTTCGCCCTATCCTGATCGATTGCCAGACGATGACGCAGCGGGTTTTGCTGCCTTTCGCCAGCAGATCGAAACCGAAGGGCAGGTCGTACCAATCCAGCTGCGCCGCAAAGCCGGGGTCGAGGGACGCTACGAGATCGTTTATGGTCACAGGCGCTGGCGGGCTGCACGAGAACTGGGGCGCAAGGTTAAGGCGCAGATCGTCGATTTTGACGATCGCGAGTTGCTGCTGGCGCAGGGTATTGAAAACTCTGCCCGGCAGGATCTCACCTGGATTGAGAAGGCACTCTTCGCCGACATCATGGAGCGTGCCGAGATCAAGGCCCGTGATATCCGTTCGGCACTTTCCGTCGATGACGGCGAGCTTGCTCGTTATCGCGCCGTACTGAAATCTATTCCTGTCAGCACAGTTCAAAAGATCGGCCGCGCGCCGAAAGCGGGCAGGGGACGCTGGGTCGAACTGGGACGGCTTTGCGCCGAGAACAGGGACGCTTTTGACCGGATCGACAAGGTTCTGGCAGACGCCGAGACTTCAACGTCCGACCAGCGTTTCGCTCTGGCGCTCCGCGCTGCACAACCGAAGAAGGAAAAGGCAGGCAAACCCAAGGCGATACCGCTTGTCACAGCAAAAGGACAGGAGATCGGCAAAGTTGCGTTTGGTCGGAGCGACATCAAGATTTCTCTGGCTGATGATCAGGCCGACGCTTTCAAGACCTTTCTTGAAGATGAACTACCCGCACTCGTCGAGCGTTATCTCGCCGGGCGGAACTAAGCGAACCTTGGCAGCTGCCAAGGTTAAATTGAAACAGAACGAAAGGAAAGCTGCGCAAAAGAAAAGGCCCCCAAGCGACATGCGCCCGGAAGCCTAGGTATCAGTTAGCACCTCTTGCCTCGCATTTCCGGCTCCATCAGTCAAGTGGCTGAAGCGAATTCTTTCGTTTCAGGACGGTTTCTTTTGCCTTTTTGAAAGGTGAAATCATGGATGCGGGAATGATAGCGACGCCTTTTGGGCGGCGACCGATGACACTTGGCCAATTGGCAGAACAAAAGCGCGTTCGCGATATGCCGGCTGGCAAGGTGACAGACAAGTGGAAGATCTTTCACACAATTCGAGCCATCCGAAAGCCGATCGGAGCAAGTGACCGTGCACTGGCGATCCTCAATGCCCTGTTGACGTTTCATCCACACAATGTCCTGTCCAACGATGACAGCCTGATCGTCTGGCCGTCGAATGAACAACTGTGTGCACGGGCCAACGGCATGCCGGAAACCACGCTCCGGCGGCATCTCGCCATCCTTGTCCGCTGTGGTCTTGTTCTCCGTCGCGATAGTCCCAACGGCAAGCGCTATGCCCGCAAGACCCGCAATGGTGCCATCACACAAGCCTATGGTTTCGATCTATCCCCTTTGGTTGCCAGGGCCGAGGAGTTCGAGATGATGGCTGCACGCCTGGAGATCGAACGGCAGGCCTTCAAATCAGCCCGCGAACAGCTGACTCTGCTACGCCGCGACATTGTCAAGCTTGTCGAGCTTGGCCTCGCAGAGGATCATGACGGCAACTGGCCGGACTTTCAGATCCGCTATCGCAACATCATTGACGGGGTGCCGCGCTCACCCACATTCGAAGCCATCAACGCCGCGCTCACCGCCCTGCTTGACCTACGAGCGGCGATCAACGATGCATTGGAAACACTCGCTGAATCGACAGATGTGGACGCCAATGACCTTCAGAATGGTCGGCACATACAGAATTCAGATACAGATAATCCAATTGAATCTGAAACGAAGGACATTTCATCCGGCCCCAAGCACCATGCCGCCAAAGTCAACGCCGCTGACACAAACTCAGCAAAGACAACGCCACCGCTCTCCATAGTGCTGAAGGCTTGTCCAGATCTCATTCAATATGAGCAAAATGGTGAAATCCGTGGATGGCGCGACTTTGTCCGTGCTGCCGAAAAAGCACGGACCGTTCTTGCCATCAACAGCAATGCCTGGCACGAAGCCTGTTTCGCTATGGGATTGATCCCGGCAGCCATCACACTTGCAGCCATTCTGCAACATGCTGAACGGATTAGCTGCCCTGGTGCTTATCTCCGGTCTTTGACAGCGAAAGCGAAAGACGGCAAATTTTCAACTCAGCCAATGATCCATGCCTTGCGAAACAGGCAAAGGCACGAATCGATATCAACCGCGCCGGTTTCGCCCGCAGCGAAAAACGCACATCCGGGGATGTTCATTTCAGCTGCACTGCGCCGATCGGCTCAACTTTGATCCTGCTCATCCTTGGCAGCTGCCAAGGATTTTATCAACGCAGATCAATTCCCGTTTCGGAAGGCTATGGCCAAGGTTCCAATCTAGCTGATCCTGCCAGAAGAGGACCAGGCGCCTACAGGCCAGCAGCTTTGGTGAGATTAACACGGAATCGATCGCGGCGACGCTGATATTTGCGGGTCATTTCGGCAGAGGCGTGGCCGAGTTGCTTCTGCACATAACGTTCCTCTACTTCAGCTGAGGAAGCCAGTCCCGCACGCAGAGAATGACCTGAGAAGAGTTTTGCCCGTTCAGTCTCCGGCAAATCAGAGCGAATACCGGCAGCAAGAGCCGTCGCTTTGACCAAGCGCGCGACATGACGATCCGACAGGCGCTCAACATCCACGGTTCTGCCATCCTTGAGGATCGGCCGGAAAAGTGGCCCCCGTGCGATCTTTCCGTAATTAATCCATGCTTCGAGAGCCCGGAGCGGGCAGGAGGCCTCTGTCGAACCACGCCCGATCTCCACCTCGCGCCAGCCCGTCTTACCTCGCAAGGTCAGGAGAACGCCAGTCTCCGGCACGATTTCGATCCAACCCTTGCTGTCTTCTTCACGCGCAACATCCAGAGCAACAATTTCAGAACGTCTGAGGCCGCCAGCGAAGCCGATGAGTAGAATGGCCCGATCGCGCAGGCCGCGCAAATCCCGGCTGAGCGTGCCACACATGGCTATGATATCGCCCCCCATCAGTGCTTCTTTGCCCTTTGGCGGGCGAGCATGGCTACGGCGGATCCCGGCAAGAACAGTGGCGATGTGACGATCAGCGCGATCCAGTGGCAGGCCGCGCTGAGAAAAATGCCAGCTAAGGCCGGACAGGCGTCGTTCGATCGTCGCAACGGAAAGGGCAGGGGACTTACGTCTTGCATCCCCGCTTGCAAGCGCACTGATATATAGTCCGATCGTTTGCGGATCTGGCGGCAGTGGATCTACGCCCGTTTTTCGGCACCACGCGCCATAGTGCTTCCAATCGGCATCATAGGCCTGTCGCGTATTTTCCGCTCGTGAGGCTTTTACATAGGCCCGTGCCGTCTCAACCAGATCCTCCATATGTGCAGTGAGAGGGGCTGTGTTGCCTGCCGAGAGAATGGCTGCTTTCTCGTCCTCCTCGACGGGCATGAAAGTCTGTTCTTCCGGGGTGTCTTGCTGCGATTTTGTCATAGTCATTTCGTTTCGTTGGCGGACGGCAACTCACTGATTTGATGCGAATCGAATTTGCGTTTCATGAGCGGATTCTAACCGAGTCAGCGGAATTTTCGTAATCTTCGGGCAGATGACGTTTGCAGCGCGGCTGTCATGGTTCTAATGATCCACAATGATTGCGCCATGACGCCGCCTGGAGCAAGGCGATTGCACGGGAGACCGTGATTGCTGAAGCGTCCGGAACGTTTACAAAGCGCGTCAGAAGCCCAGCATCAATTAGCTGCATAAAGACGTTCGCGGGCTTTGTCTTTTGCAGGATGTGCATGCGCCTTCCTGGCATGCGATGAACGCACGGGCATCAGCCATTGATCGCTTGGGATATCGCCGCTTGCGGCATGGCAAGAGGTCATGGCGCGTCGTGTCAGGCCCGTGCGGCATCCGCATGATCCTGAAGGTTTCATGATCGATTTCCTGCCGGGTGTCGACCGGCTGGTGCCGTCGCACGGCATTCACCTGTTCGGCCTTCGCTACTGCGATGACGTGCTGAACGTGTGGGCCGGGCGCCCTGATCAACCTCCTGCGGGTTTTCTATGCGACGCCCAACCTTTCAACGGCTTTCGCGGGGGACCGGCCAGTGGCCGTTGGCCGGTCCGTTTTGCAGGAGCGTGGTTGGCAATTGATCGACAACACTCGTCTTCAACACAATCGAGGTGCAGCCTATGCCTACTGGTGAGGCTGCGGTGCACCGCAGGGCTGCGCGGCAAATGGCTGAGAAGCGTCATCATGCGTTGAGCTCTGTCGTTTCGAAAAAAAACAACGCCCGTGATCGGGCGAGTGAAAACCAAGAATGATGTACCGATCGATTGGAGCATGGTTGCCGCCTATGGGTCGAGGAATGGTCATGAAAGCGGAGGGGGCCAAACATCTCTACGAACGCCACCGCCGCTACGCCGCCTTGCCTGGCAGCGAGCCTATTGCATGGATCAAGACAGATCGCTTGGTTCGAGTGGGCGCATCCGGCTACATTATGCCAGTCGATCGGCGCTACGACAGGGCTGGTTGCTGGGGTGCTGGCTCCCATCGAAGCCAGGATGATCGTATTCGATGAGGTCCGGGCATGTTGGTGGGCACCTACCGGCAGTAACGGATATTTCTGAATGCATTGCGGTTCCTCGCAAACGACCTGAAGGTTCCGCTCGTCTGTGTCGTTATGGGCTTTCCGGCTAATCGAAATGGCTGCTGAATATGAGCGTCTTGCGCGTCGAATTCTGATGAATCCGTACGGGCTCTCTGCGGAAAACCTGTCGCGGCGTAAACGGGAGTGCGTTCGGGAAGAGCTTGTCGACGTTACATTCGCCGGAAATGTCACTGGTCCGGCCGCGCTATGATCTTCAGATGTTTTCAGATTTCGTGAGACTGTGCATCGTATCACGCTGTCTCATGAAATCCATCTCCGCCGGCATGTCGGCTGTGTGCGAGATTTCGATCGCAGGGACGATTGGAGCGAATTTTCAGGCTCTGCTCGACGAGAGCCTGTCCATAGCCCGAGTATTGATCGTGAACCCAGTTCGCTCAATGAACGTGAATTCTCATCAATCCGACGCTAAATGCACGCTGTCCACCGATAAAGAGCGAACGACAGGACGTGATTTCGCCTGCTCCGTTATTGTGTCCGATAATGCAAAATTATCGGACATAAATGAGGGAAGATAAGGTGTGCGGTTATGTCAAATAAATCCCTATTTAATGCACATTTCAATCCGTGCCCGGAATGCGTGTTTTCCCCATAGGGCAGGTTTCGTGGGCCTGTCGCAAATTTCTGTGCTTAAGGCGTTGAGAGCGACATTCCGGGCGAAGAAGAACATGCCGAAGAGAGGCGGATTGCGGCCCCGAACCGGCCGTCTATCTGGCGATGTCCCTTGACTATGCCCTCTTGGTCAATCTATTTGACGTTCAGTTTGTCCAGTGCCTTGCCGGTATGCTGTTCGGCTTTTCGGAGTTCGAAAGCCGATGGCAGCGTCAGCTCTCCCATTTTCCACAATGAATTCGCATCATCTATTCAAGGGCTTATGCACTATCACAGCCCTCTGACTGTCTCAGGCATGTCGTCTTCAATCCGATCAAACCAGTCTCAATCAGCTCACACCATGCACCCTGTTCCATCCTATCTCCTGGCCCGCGCTTCGGTCGCGCTCGCGGTCTTTGCAGCTCTTCTCGGCAGCACCGCTCCGAGCCCGCTCTATCCCACCTACCTGCAGACGTTCTCGCTCAGCCATGCCATGGTGACCGAGATTTTTGCCACCTATGCTCTGGGAACGCTCGTTGCGCTTCTGGTATCATCGCGGATCGGCTCGTCCGTTACCGATCCCCGCCGCATGATGCTGCCCGGCCTGGTCATCACGGCGGCTGGAGCACTGACCTTTGCATTTGCAAATGACGTGACCATGCTACTTGCGGGGCGGTTCCTGAACGGTATCGGTACGGGTGGCATTACCGCGATGGCATCCGCATCGCTTTATGAATTGTCGCCGCCGCACAAACGGGGGCAGGCGGCAATACTCGCGACCCTGGCATTCACCGGCGGTGCGGCCGGCGGGCCGCTGATGAGTTCTGCGGCGATGGCCCTGAATTTTGCGCCGACCGTTTCGCCGTTTCTGTTCATCGTTGTCGTCTCCTGCGTGGCCGGACTGGGGCTGGCTGTGTCCAGCTGGCCAGACTGGAGGATGCAGGGCGTGGCAAAATCCGGTGAGGACGATCCCGAAGAAAGAAGCCGGGCGGTCATACCGCTATTCGTGCTTTCCTGTCTTGCGGTGGGGATTGCCTGGATGCTGGGTTCGTTCATTATGGCCGTCGGTGCGGATCTGGGCAAAAAGCTCTATGGCCTTCAAGGTGCAGGTCTGGCGGGCATGATCGCGGCGATATTCCAGTTGTTTGCCGGACTGGGGCAGGCGCTTTGCGGGCGTGCCGGACCGCGCCGATCGATCGGCGCCGGTCTGGTTGGCATCATCGTCGTTCAGCTGGTCTTGCTGGCACTGGCAGGTAGCCGGCACGGCTACCTGGTGCTGGGGCTGATGGCCGCCTGCGGTTTTGCTTATGGGGCGTGTTTTGTCGGCGCGCTCGGGCTTGCGAGTTCGTCGGCCTCAAGGGCGCGGCGCGCAACCTATATTTCCGGATTTTATATCGTCGGCTATCTGTTAAACGCGCTGCCAACGCTGGCAATGGGCCTCCTGATCGACAGGATTGGTCTTGGAAATGCATTTGATGTTTTCGGGCTGGTCGTGGTTCTGATTGCCGCCGCCGGCCTTGTTCTCACCTGGGCTGTCCGCAGATACTGAGGTTGCGGCAATCATTGTTCTGCCCGCTGATCTCCGGATCTGCGCCAGCTCCGGTTGCGCCTGACATTGGCCTCGCAAACGCAGCCGCATTTTGGTCATGTTCCTCGGTTGAAGCCGGTTTGCCCCATTTTCGTCTTTTATTCTCTTTGACGGGAGTCACAACGCGCTGCCATGCGCGAATGGCGCTCACAGACCGACAAATTGGCGGCTACAACTCTGTTCGTGACGCCATCGCTCGTCCAATCTCACTGCAATATCAAACAAGGGGTTCAAGAAGGAGAGTTCTGGAATGGTAACGACAAGCAGGCGCGATTTTCTCAAGACGGGCTCGGCCGGGGTGGCCGCCGCTGCCGCTTTCGCAGTGCTTGGGCCTCTTGGTGAGGCAAGGGCACAAAGCGAGAGTGGCGTTTTGCGCATGGCCTGGTCCGGTTCCGCGCAGATCCTGGATCCCGCCTCGCAGAACCTTCTCGACGAGTTTCAGTTCTCCCGGCTGGTCTATGAGACGCTGACCGAACTTGGCTCGGACATGGTGCCCAAGCCTTTGCTGGCAAAGACGTGGACGGTCAGCGATGACGGCCTCACCTGGACCTTCACGCTTGCCGATGACGCGAAGTTTCATTCCGGAAAGCCGTTCACCGCGGATGATGTCGAATTCACCTTCTCGCGTCTGCTTGATCCGGAAAACCCGGTCAACGGAAGCTCTTTCTACGATGCCGTCAAGAGCGTGCAGGCTGTTGACGACCATACCGTCGCCTTTGAACTGAAATATCCTTATGCTGACTTCCTGACCGCTCTGGCGCTCAATTACGGTTCGATCCTGCCTGCTGGCGCGACCAAGGAGAGCCTTGCGAACGCGCCCGATGGCACCGGGCCCTACCAGATGACCGAGTTCGTGCCGGGCACCCGGCTGGTCTACAAGGGCAACAAGGACTATCGCACGCCCGAAGCCGTCGGGCTCGATGAAATCCGGCAGGAGACGATCGCTCAGGCCAATGCGCAGATTTCCTCGCTCACCAGCGGTCACGTCGATCTGATCAACCAGGTCTCACCGCAATTCGTTCCCCAGCTCGATGGCCGCAAGGGCCTGGCGCTCGAAAAATCGAGCGGCGCCGGCTTCCACAGCGTCTACATCAACACCTCCGACGAGCGCTTTGCCAAGCCGCAGGTGCGCGAAGCCATGCGGCTGATGATGGATCGCCCTGCATTGGCGCAGATCGCCTATGCCGGCCTTGCCACGCCGACGGCCGACAATGTCATCCTGACATCGAACCCGTTCTTCGACGCCGATGTCAAGCCGCCGGCTGTCGATGTCGAAAAGGCCAAGGCACTGATGGCCGAGGCCGGTTATCCGTCGGGCTTCAGCGCCAATATCTATACCACCACCGAGCGTTTCGGATTGCAGAAGATGGCGGTTGCCTATGCTGCCATGCTGAAGCCGATCGGCATCGATCTCAAGATCGTCACCTGGACGAACGGCGATCTCGGCACCCAGGCCTATCGCAAGAAGGAGCTGGTGACCTTCTACTGGGGCGTTCAGGCCGGTGCGGATGCTTCGGTTGCGCCATTCTATGAATCGAACGGTTCCTATAATGGCGGGGCATCTGAGCCGCCATACTTCTCCGATCCCGAACTGGACGAGCTCATTCATCAGGGCAAGGTCGAACTCGACACCAATAAGCGCAAGGCCATCTATGACAAGATCCAGGAAATCATCGCCACGCGTGGCTATGTCCTTGTTCCTTATGAAGTTCCGCTCGTTGTCGCATTGTCGGAGAAGGTTCAGAATTTCCATGCCTTCCCGCGTGGCTTCCACGATTTCAAATATGTGACAATCGCATAATCGGCACGGTTTGATGCTTGGATTTATTGGCAAGAGATTGTTGGCAACAGTTCTCACGCTGCTCGCGATATCGGTTCTGATCTTCATCGCCGGTTCGGTTCTGCCCGGTGACGCCGCGCAGATGCAGCTGAACGTCTTCGCCAACGACACCAATCTCGCTGCTCTGAGAGAACAGATGGGCCTTAACCAGCCCATCTGGCACCGCTATCTGTCCTGGCTTTTCGCCGCTGTGCGGGGAGACCTCGGCACATCGATGAGCTTTCAGACCCCGATTGCGCCTCTGGTGATTGACCGTTTCGAGCAAAGCGCCATCCTGACCGTCGCCGCCATGGCGGTCAGCGTGCCGCTTGCGCTCATCCTCGGTCTTCTGTCCGGGCTCTATCGTAACCGGTTACCGGACTACCTGATGACCGGCGTGGGGCTCCTCGGCATATCCGTTCCCGAATTTGTCTGGGGCGTGCTGCTGATCGTGATCTTTTCCGACAGGCTCGGTCTTCTGCCGCCGACCAGCATTACCGACGGATCGGCCCTGCAGGACCCTCAGGTTCTCGTCCTGCCCGTTCTCACGCTCACGCTTCTCACCCTTGCACAGGTCGGCCGCCTGATGCGTTCGGGGGTCGTGTCGACGCTGAAGGAAGACTTTATCCGCACGGCAAGGCTCAAAGGGGCGACACCGGGCCGGACCGTGTTCCGTCACATCTTCCCCAATTCGGTGTCTCCCGCCATCAGCGCGATCGGCCTGAACTTCGGCTGGATGTTTGGCAGCCTGGCAGTCATTGAGACGCTGTTTTCCTATCCGGGGCTGGGCAATCTGATCGTTTTCTCCGTACAGAACCGCGACATTCCGCTGTTGCAGGCTGCTGTACTGTTTGTTTCGCTGGTCGTCTGCCTCGGCAATCTTGCCGCCGACCTCGTCATCCTTGCGCTGGACCCGCGTCTGCGCAGCAGAGCCGGGAGCTGATACCATGGCGGTCACCGAATTACCGACATCGCGCGCCATCAGGTTCCGGCGCATGCCGCTGCCGAGCTATGTCGCCATCCTCGTTCTTGCACTCGTGGCGCTTGCCGCCATCTTCGGGCCGTGGCTTTCGCCTTATGATGCCGTGGAAATCGACCCGCTTGCCGCCCTGCAGCCACCGAGCTGGGCGCATTGGGCCGGAACCGATGACTACGGCCGCGATGTGCTCACCCGTGTGCTTGTCGGCGCGCAATCTTCGCTGAGCCTCGCTTTGATCTGCAGCGCCGCCGCCATCGTGCTCGGCACGGCCGTCGGTCTGGTCGCAGGCTATTACGGCGGAACGGTCGACGGCATCGTCATGCGGGTCATGGATGTGTTTCTGGCGCTGCCATCGCTTCTGATCGCGCTTCTGATCCTTGCCGCCCTCGGCAGCAACACGCTCGTGCTCATCGCCGCGCTGACGGTGATGTTCGTACCGCCTGTTTCGCGCGTGGCAAGAACGGCTGCCATGCGGGTATCGCATCTGGCCTATGTCGATGCTGCGCGGATCCGCGGTGAAAGCGCGGTTGGAATCATGGCGCTCGAACTCCTGCCCAACATGGTTTCGGTTCTGGCTGTCGAGGCCGGTATCCGGGTGAGCTACACCATCCTCAATCTTGCCGCCCTCGGCTTTCTCGGTCTTGGCGTGCAACCGCCGACACCTGACTGGGGGCTGATGATCAGCGAGGGCAGCCAGAACATGAGTTTTGCGCCCTGGGTCGTTATCGCTCCGGCACTTGCGATCGTGGTTGTCGTGCTTTCGGTCAATCTCATTCTTGACGAGGTGGCCAACTGATGGGTGCTGATCATATCAGACAGAAAGACGCAGGCGGCGAAGACGCTGTCGTGATCGACGGGCTGACGGTTTTCTATCGCGGTTGCAATCAGCCGGCGGTGAAGGACCTCTCGTTTTCCGTCCGCCGCGGCGAGTGCCTTGGTATCGTCGGTGAATCCGGATCGGGAAAGTCGACGGCCGGCATGGCGCTGATGGGCTATCTGCCCTCCAATGCCCGGATTGCCGCCGGCCATGTCCGTGTCGGTGGAACGGATGTTGCTTCGCTTTCGCGGCGGGCACAGCGTGACTGGCGCGGACGCAATATCGCCATGGTCTATCAGAGCCCGATGACCGCGCTCAATCCACTGATGACGGTCGGCCGTCAGGTGGCCGAGGCCATGACTGTCCATGGCGTTTCTGCCGAGGACGCTGAAGCCCGCATGGCCGCGCTTTTTGAGCGCGTTCGTCTGCCGGATCCGCAACAGATCGCCGGCCGCTACCCCCACCAGCTGTCCGGCGGACAGTTGCAGCGCGTGGTGATCGCGATGGCCCTGTCGTGCAAGCCCAACGTCATCGTCATGGACGAGCCGACGACCGGCCTCGATGTCACAACCGAGGCGGCGATCCTGGAACTTGTCGACGAGTTGCGCCGCGAGACGGGGACGACGATCCTCCTGATCAGCCACAATCTCGGTCTGGTCGCCAAACATGCCGACCGCGTGGTGGTCATGTTCAAGGGCGAGGCAGTCGAGGCCGGCGCCGCCCAAAGCCTGTTTGCCTGTCCGGACCACGACTATACGCGGGCGCTGCTGGAGGCGAGCCCGAAAGTGGCGTTGCCGCGCGGGGGCCGGGTGCCCGAAGCAACCACCCTCAGCGTGACGCGGGATCGCGTTCTGACGGCGTCATCGGTCAGCGTGACCTTTCCATTGCAGCGCGGCGGGCGTCGCCGGGAACCGGTTTTCAAGGCGCTTGACGATGTCGGACTTGATCTTGTCAAAGGCGAGATCCTGGCCGTCGTCGGCGAGAGCGGGTCGGGAAAGACGACACTGAGCCGTGTGATTGCCGGGCTTTACCAGCCGGATATCGATAGCCGGATCGCCATCGGCGCGGCCGGCGAGAGTACCCGCGTGTCGATGGTGTTTCAGGACCCGACGAGCACGCTCAATCCGAAACGCACGATCGGCTGGACACTGATGCGCACACTGGCGCTTTCCGGTGTGGCCCGCCGTGACCGGCTGAAGCGGGCCGAGCAGCTTCTTGAAGACGTGCGGCTGCCGAAGACCTATCTGAAGCGTCTTCCTGTCGAACTCTCCGGCGGCGAGCGTCAGCGCGTTAGCATTGCCCGCGCCCTGGCGCAGGATCCTGCGGTGATGATCCTCGACGAGCCGACATCGGCGCTCGACGTGTCCGTGCAGAAATCGGCGCTCGATCTGCTTCTCGACCTGCGTCAGCGCCTCGGCCTGTCCATCCTGTTCGTCACCCATGATCTGGGCGTCGTGCGTTACATCGCAGACCGGGTTGCGGTGATGTATCGCGGGAAACTCATCACCGTGGCGCCGACAGAAAGGCTGTTCACCGAGCCCGATCATCCTTATGTCAATCAGCTTATCCAGGCCTGCATGGCCAATCAGATGCCGCGTCTCGTCAATCCGTGACCATGCGGCGTGCAACTTCCATTATGAAAGGCTTCAACAATGACCGAATTCAGCGGTGAGGCAAAAACGATCCTGGATCAGGTCGACCGGGACGAACTGGTCGGACTTGCCTGCGACATGATCCGGGTCCCGAGCGTCAAGGGCGACGAGGCGACACTAGTGCGCAAGATGGCGGCCTGGTTCGAGGAACGCGGCTATGAGGTCTGGCTGCAGGAACTGGATCACGGTCTTTGCCAGGTCATCGCCACCCTGAAGGGCACCGGCGGTGGCAAGAGCCTGATGTTCAACGGCCACCTCGACACCGACCCCGTTACCACTTTCGGCTGGTCGCGCGATCCGTTCGAGCCCTTTGTCGACGGCAACAGGCTTTATGGCGCCGGGGTCATCAACATGAAGGGGCCGGATGCAAGCTTCGTCCATGCGGCGGAAGCGGTCCGCAAGTCCGGTGTCAGGCTCAAGGGCGATCTGGTCGTGGCGCTGGTCTGCGGTGAGCTGCAGGGCGGCTACGGTACGCAACAGCTGATGAAGAGCGGTTTCAGGACCGACATGGCGATCTGCTGCGAGCCTTTCGGTACCTGGAACGTGCTGACCATGAATGTCGGCGTCACCAAGGTTGCCATCTCGGTCAAGGGCAAGACCGAGCACATCATGTACAAGAAGAACGGCATTGACGCGATCCAGAAGATGCTGAAGGTCATTCCGGCCGTTGATGCGATGGAATTCACCTTCGAGCCGCGCGCCGATCTGCCGGACGTTCCCAGCATTCACGTCGGCGCCATCATCGGCGGGCGCGGCGACAACTACAATCTCAAGGGCCCGAACTATGTTTCGGACTATTGCACGATCCTGTGCGATGTCCGGTTCCTGCCCGGCCAGACCATCGAGACCGTCAAGGCGGATATCGAGCGGGCGCTGGATAAGGTGAAGGCCGAAGATCCCTCGCTCGACTACAAGGTCGAAATCCCGGTTCCGCGCTTCTTCGCGACGGCGCTCACCACGGGGCATGAACCGTTCGAGATCTCGTCCGACGAAGATATCGTCAAGACGGTGGTTAGATACCGCACCGAAGTGATGGGCGAACCGCCGGAGCTGGTCGGCGTCCACAATCCCGGCTCCTATTCGGGTGACGACACCTCGCACCTCTGGAAGGCCGGCATTCCCTGCGTCCTGTTCGGGCCCGGCCATCCGAATGGCATCAAGAGCGCCTTTGCCGACGAGTTCATGGATATCGACGACATGGTCGCGCACAGCAAGATCCTGGCGCTGACGGCCCTGGAGGTCTGCAACCGCGACGCTTGACAGTTCCGGCTGACGACACGGCATTGCCGGGCAGGCCGGCTCTTTCGAAACACGCATTTCCAGTCGCCCTGCCGAAACAGCGTCGGGCGATGACGAAATTTCATTGTCTGAAATTCAATCAAGAGGAAAGGAACACTCATGGATCAGCTTTCTCCCGATGCGTCCGCAGCGCTGGCCCAGATCGACCGAGACGAACTGGTCGGGCTTGCCTGCGACATGATCCGGGTCCCGAGCGTCAAGGGCGACGAGGCGACGCTGGTGCGCAAGATGGCGGCCTGGTTCGAAGAGCGCGGCTACGAGGTCTGGCTGCAGGAACTGGATCACGGTCTTTGCTCGGTCATCGCCACCCTGAAGGGCACTGGCGGTGGCAAGAGCCTGATGTTCAACGGCCACCTCGACACCGACCCCGTTACCACCTTCGGCTGGTCGCGCGATCCGTTCGAACCCTTTGTCGATGGCAACAAGCTCTATGGCGCCGGCGTCATCAACATGAAGGGACCGGATGCGAGCTTTGTTCACGCGGCAGAGGCGATCCGCAAGTCCGGCGTCAAGCTCAAGGGCGACCTTGTCGTCACGCTGGTCTGCGGCGAATTGCAGGGTGGCTACGGCACGGACCAGCTGATGAAGAGCGGCTTCAGAACCGACATGGCGATCTGCTGCGAGCCCTTCGGAACGTGGAACGTGCTGACCATGAATGTCGGTGTTTCGTCGATCGCCATCTCGGTCAAGGGCAAGACCGAGCACATCATGTACAAGAAGAATGGCGTTGACGCGATCCAGAAGATGCTGAAGGTCATTCCCGCTATCGATGCGACCGAATTCACCTATGAACCGCGTGCCGACCTTCCGGACGTGCCGGCCGTCCATGTCGGTGCCATCATCGGTGGACGCGGCGACAACTACAATCTCAAGGGCCCGAACTATGTTTCGGACTATTGCACGATCCTGTGCGATATCCGGTTCCTGCCGGGCCAGACCATCGATAGCGTCGTGGCCGATTTCGAGCGGGCACTGGAAAAGGTGAAGGCCGAGGATCCCGAGCTGGATTACAAGATCGAGGTTCCCGCACCGGCGTTCTTCAGCACCGGCCTGACGCGTGGTCACGAGCCGTTCGAGATTTCGCCGGACGAATATATCGTCAAGACGGTGGTCAAGTACCGCACCGAAGTGATGGGTGAACCGCCCGAGCTGGTCGGCGTCCACAATCCCGGCTCCTATTCGGGTGACGATACATCGCACCTCTGGAAGGCCGGCATTCCCTGCGTCCTGTTCGGGCCGGGCCATCCGAACGGTATCAAGAGTGCCTTTGCCGACGAGTTCATGGATATCGACGACATGGTCGCGCACAGCAAGATCCTGACGCTGACCGCGCTCGAAGTCTGCAATCTCGACAAATAAGGCCAGCGGCGGGGTGCGCCCGCCGCAAGGCCGGCCTGTCGTCTGCAGTCACGTCAGTTGGCGGTTTGCGGCAGGCGAACCAACCCTGATGAGGACAATATGATGGCGGCGAACCTGTTTCGCCGCCACATCTTCATCAGGAGAAATGCAGTGATGAACGCATTTGACCGGCAGGCGGCGCAACGGGCTCTGGCCGATGCAGACAGGGCGCTCATGAGCCGGGACTTCGCCACGGCGCTCGGCGGCTATGATCAGGTTTTCGCGATGGGGCTTGAATCCTGGCCGATGCATGTGAACGCCGCCCAGTGCCACAAGCGTCTCGGCGATCTGGAAAGCGCATTCAGGCATTTCGACCGGGCGTTTGAGATCAGACGCCGTCCGCATGACTGGGCGCAGAAACGGCCGCCGGCGGCTCCCGCTGCGCGTGAACCCGTCAATACGGTCTTCGTTGCAAATCTGCGCGAACAATTGGCCTATATCGCCGATCATGGCGGTATCGACTGGTTCAGCCCGGCGATTGCCGAAGAGCTCGGATCGGTCGAGCGGCTGCTGAGCGAGTTCTACGGCCCGACCGGAAGCGGTGCCATCGAGGCCGGGACCGACTGGGTCAGGGCTCTTTTGACGCTCGCCCCATGCCGGCCCGCTTATCAGGCTGACATGCCCTTGCTGTCACCCGATATGCGGATCGAAGAGGTGCCGCTCAGCGGCGATGACCGGTTCTACATCATCGACAATCTCTTCGCCCCGAAGGCGCTTGAGCGCCTGCTTGATCAGCTCTTGCGCTCGACGATCTGGTTCGATGCGCGGGCGCAGCGAAGCTATCTCGGTGCCCATCTTCACGACGGACTTGCAACGCCTTTCATGCTGGATGTGGCAAGGACCCTGCGTGATGTCGTCGAGCGCCTGGTCGGGCCGGTGGTCGTCGCCCAGCTCTGGGCCTTCCGCTACCTGACCAATTCGAAAGGTATCGACATCCATGCCGATCAGGGTGACTGGAACCTCAATGTCTGGCCCGTCAGCGCGGACAATCTTCTGGACAATGGCGATCAGGGTGGCATGACCATCTATGACCTGCGTATTGGCGAGGATGTTCCCTTCGATCAGTATAATTCGCAGCCGGAACTGAACCGGAGCCGCATCGAAAAGGCCAAGGCAGCCTCCCATATTGTGCCCTACCGCGGAAACCGCGCGGTCGTGTTCCCGTCGAAATATCTCCACAAAACCAATGCTGCAGTCTTTTCCGACACCTTCACCGGCCGGCGAATCAACGTCACGCTGATGGCGGACACGATATCGTCCTGAACCGTGTCTGTCGCTTCGGATGGGCGCTCCTGTCCGGTCCGGACAGCAAATCTGGCGCTCACAGCAAGGCTCGCAGCGACCCGCCTTGTTAGTGTCCGGGCAGAGCCGCTTGCACCGCTTTGCGGCACCCTCTTTGGCGCATGCCAGACTTTTCATTGCTTGGAGGCAGTATGTACAGAATTTCGGTCGACACCGGCGGCACGTTTACCGATGTCGTGGTAACCGATGAAGACGGCAGGCTCACGATCGGCAAGGCGCTGACCACACCTGAGCGCAGTTTTACCGGGCTGTCCAACGCCATCAGCAATGCAGCGGATCAGCTTGGCATCGCGCTGCCGGAACTGCTCGCCGAGACCCACGTGCTCGTTTACGGCACAACCCGCGCCACCAATGCGATCGTCGAGCGCAAGACCGCCAGGACTGCACTGCTGGTCACGGAGGGGTTCCAGGATCTCCTGGTTTTCCGCAAGGGCGGCAAGCTCAATGCGCTTGAGCTCAATTCGAAGGTCGAGCCGCCTTATGTCCCGCGCCGCTATACCTTTGAAATCCCCGAGCGCATGAATGCAGAAGGCGAGGTCGTGGCGGCCCTTGACCGCGACAGGGCCCGTGAAATCATCGAAAAGCTCGGGCGGATCGGTATCGAGGCCGTTGCCATCAGCCTCATCTGGTCGATTGCCAATCCGGACCACGAGCGGCAGCTTGCTGCCCTTGTGGAGGAAATTCTTCCGGGCGTTCCCTATACGCTTGCCTCGGAACTGAACCCGATCATCCGCGAATTCCCCCGGACCTCATCCGCCGCCATTGATGCCTCGCTGAAACCGCTGATGCAGCGCCATCTCGGAGATCTCAAGGCGGACCTGCTCGGCGCCGGGTTCAGGGGCGAATTGCTCGTCAGCTCGTCCTCCGGCGGCGTGATGCATATTGATGACGTTCAGCAAAAGCCGATCTACATGGCCAAATCCGGCCCCGCCATGGCGCCGCTTGCCGGGATCGCCTACACCCGGTCGGAAGGTTTCGGCGACGATGTGATTATCGTCGATACCGGCGGCACCACCTTCGATGTCAGCTTGATCCGTGATGGCACGGTGAAATACACGCGCGAGACATGGCTCGGTGTTCCACTGCTTTCGACCATGCTCGGCATGGCCACGGTCGATATCCGCAGCGTTGGTGCCGGCGGCGGTTCGATTGCCTGGGTCGATGCCGGCGGCATGCTCCGCGTTGGTCCCCACAGTGCGGGGTCTGTGCCCGGTCCCGCCTGCTACGGCCGCGGCGGAGACCAGCCGACGGTCACTGATGCCGCCGTTGCGCTTGGCTATATCGATCCCGAAAAATTCCTCGGGGGCCGGATGAAGCTCGATCGCGCCGCAGCCGAAACTGCCGTCGGGACCGTTGCGGTCAAGCTCGGAAAGACGGTCGAGGAAACCGCCTCGGCGATCATCCAGATCTCATCGGAGACGATGATCAAGGCGATCGAGGATATCACCATCAATGACGGTGTCAGCCCGGGCGACAGCGTGTTCGTCGCCGGTGGCGGCGCTGCCGGCCTCAATGTCCTGTCGATTGCAAGGAGCATGAAGGCCAGAAAGGTCATCATCCCGAAGACCGCGGGAGCAATCAGTGCGGCGGGCGGCCAGTTTTCCGACATTGCGATCGACTATTCAGCCTCCTGCTATTCGCTGTCCAGCGCCTATGACGGCGCAGTCGTCCGGGAGGCTGTCGAGGGGCTCAAGGAAAGGGCACAGCAGTTCGAGGATGAGCTGCGCGGCAAGGGTGTTGAGACCTTCCGGCGCCAGCTGTTCGTTGAGGCCCGCTATCTGCGGCAGCAGTGGGAGCTTGAACTGGAACTCCCCATGGACTGGGCGGATGGCGCCTATGACGTCGGGACCCTGGAGCGGGATTTTGCCGATCACTATGAGCGGCTCTATTCCGTCAACCGCTTCGGCACGGACGTCGAAACCATCAACTGGCGGCTCAGGATCGCCGCCGTGCTGCCGCATCCGCAGATCGCCTGGCGCGGACCGCAACAGGGGACGGCGATGGCCGAGCGCCAAAGCCAAGTCTATTTCGCCGGGACCGGCCGGGTTCAGACACGGGTCCTTGATGGCGGCACGATCCCGCTCGGTTACGTCATTGAAGGGCCTGCCATCATCGAGGAGCCGACGACGACCATCGTCGTCGAGCCGGGCATGACCGGACGGCTGTCGACGCAGGGCAATTACATCTTCGACTTCGGAGGCAATCATGAATAATCAGACCACCGGCGCCCAGTTCGATCCGGTCCAGCTTGCGATCATGGGCAACCGTCTGGATGCAATCGTCCGCGAGATGACGAACACCGTCATTCTGACGGCGAATTCCAGCGTCATCGGCATGGCGCGTGACTTCTCCTGTTCGATCCTTTCAGCTGACAGCGACATCGTTGGTGCCGCCGAGGCGCTGCCTGTCCATGCCTTCGGCAGCAATCTGCAGGGCAGGTTCATGGCTGAAAGCCATCCGGACTTTCGCCAGGGCGATGCCTTCCTGAACAATGATCCCTATAACGGCAACACCCATGCCGCCGATCATACCATCCTGGTTCCCGTGTTCGTGGACGGCCAGCATATGTTCACCACGGTCGTGAAATGCCATCAGGCCGATTGCGGCAACAGCGTGCCGACGACCTATTACGCAGCCGCCAGTGACATTTACGCCGAAGGCGCGCTGATCTTCCCGATGGTCCGTGTTCAGCGCGACTATCAGGACAATGACGACATCGTGCGCATGTGCAGGCGCCGCATTCGCGTTCCCGATCAATGGCATGGTGATTTCAAGTCGGCGATTGCCGCAGCCCGGGTCGGCGAAAGGGCATTGCAGACATTCGTCGAGAAGTTCGGCATCGACACGGTGCGTGAATTCCTTGCCGCCTGGCTCGACTATTCGGAGCGGCGCACCGCTGCGGCGATCACCAAACTTCCGGCCGCGACACTTACCCGATACGGCAAGCTTGATCCGCTCGGCGATTTCCTGCCCGATGGCGTCGACGTTTTCGTCAGGATATCGATCGAGCCGGAGGACGGTATGGTGACGGTGGATCTGCGCGAGAATATCGATTGCGTCGATGCTGGCGTGAACCTCTGCCAGGCGACGGCGACGGGCATGGCGATCACGGGCGTTCTGAACTGCCTCGAGCATGATCTGCCGCTGAACTCCGGCACCTTCCGGCGTATCAGGGTCCTGTTGCGCGAAAACTGCGTTGTCGGTATTCCGCAGTTTCCGCACAGCTGCTCGACGGCGACCACGCTGCTTGCCGACGTGATCTGCAACGCCGCGCAATCCTCGATCGCCGATCTTGGCGATGGTTACGGTCTTTCGGAATCCAACATGTTCCTCGGCGTTTCCACGGGCGTCATTTCCGGCCGCGACGAACGCTACCAGGATGCCGAATATGTCAACCAGCTCTTCCTCATGGGCGGCGGCGGGCCGGCCTCTGCCGTTGCCGACGGGCTTGAGGTCTTCACCGTGATTGCGGGTGCCGGACTTTGCTATCGCGACAGCATCGAGATCACCGAACAGCGCACGCCGCTTCTGGTGAAGTCGATGCGGCTTGTCGGCGGCACGGCAGGCGCGGGCCGTCAGCGCGGCGGGGTGGCGACCCGGACCGAATTCGGCCCGCGCCACAGCAACATGATGGTGATGCAGGTGACCAACGGCGTTGAAACCGGTCCCCGCGGGGTTCAGGGCGGGCATGACGCGCTTCCCGGTGCCAATATCAAGGTCCACCTTGACGGCCGCGAGGAAGTGCTGCCCGGCTATCTCGAATGCCTTCTCAGGCCTGGGGAGACCATTGTCGGCCTCGACAGCGGCGGCGGTGGCTATGGCGATCCGGCCGAGCGGGATCCCCTGCGGGTGATGGAAGATGTCAGCGAAGGCTATGAAACCGCCGAGCGGGCCCGGGCCATCTACAAGGTCGCCTTGAATTTCGACAATGATGGCTTCGTGACCGGCGTCGACGAGGCCGAAACCGCAAGGCTGCGCGCGGCCTGAGCCCTGCATGCCCCGCTTCCGCCACGGGGGCAGGGCCTGCCGCAGGGCCTGCATCGATGCCACACAACCAGATAAAACCAGACGAGGCGCCGGGCTATGGCCGACCCCATGAAAAAGATTGCTGTGCTTGATGACTATCAGGGTGTCGCGCTGAAGATGGCCGACTGGTCGCCGCTGAAAGGCAGGGCAGAGATCACGGTCTTCCGCGACAATCTGGTGGACCCGTCTGCCCTGACGGACCGGCTGAAGGACTTCGAGATCGTCTGTGTCATGCGCGAGCGCACGCCTCTTTGCCGCGCGGTCCTTGCCGGCCTGCCAAGGTTGGAATTCATCGCCTCGACATCGGCAAGGAATGCAGCAATCGACATGGACGCTGCATCGTCATTCGGGATCGCCGTTGGTCATACCGATTATCTGTCCTATGGCACCACCGAGATGGCCTGGGGGCTGATCCTCGCCGCCATCCGCCATATTCCGCAGGAAATCGCAGCCGTCAGGGCCGGGGGGTGGCAGCATACCATCGGTCAGGACATTCATGGCCGCACGCTCGGCATCGTCGGCCTCGGCAATTTCGGCAAGGCGGTGGCGCGGGTCGGGGCCGCCTTTGGCATGCGTGTGGTCGCCTGGAGCCAGAACCTCGATCCGGAGCACGCCAGAAGCCACGGCGTCGAAGCCGTGAGCAAGCACGATCTGTTCCGGCACTCGGATATTGTCAGCATTCATATGGTGTTGAGTGACAGGTCGCGGGGGCTGATCGGCAGGCCTGAAATCGCGCTGATGAAGCCGAATGCCTGGCTGATCAATACGTCGCGCGGGCCGATTGTCGATGAGGCAGCGCTGATCGCGGCACTTGAATCTGGGGCGATCGCTGGTGCCGGCCTCGATACTTATGGCGAGGAGCCACTGCCGGCCGGACATCCGTTCCGGCGGCTGGAAAATGTGCTCGCCATGCCGCATCTCGGCTATGTTACCGAGGATACCTACCGGCTTTTCTATGGGCAGATTGTCGAGAATATCGTTTCCTGGCTTGATGGAACACCGATGCGAACAACGTTGCCGGCGCGACCGCGGGCCGTTTGAGCACGAAATCGGCCGCGGCGGGCGTGCTCGCTGCCACGCGCGCTTGATTGGCACAGCGATCTGACCTGTGGGACAACGCGCCATCATGTCTTGTGTTCATGGAGCGGCGCCCGCAAAGGCTGTTGCGGAAACCGCTTTCGCAAAAGATTTGAGCGTGATATGGCTAAATTGCTTAAAAAATAGCCTGTTTTAAAACTGAATAAATTTGCATCATTTTTCACTTGCTTAACATGGCGGATATTTGCAAAAATCAAGCCTGATAGCACGTTGTCGCCCGCTCGCTGGCGCTAGCATATTCAAATTTCGGCTTGATCGTTGGTCTGTTTCCATGAATGGCGACACAGCACAGGCCCCTTGGAGACAGCAATGAGTCTCGGATTTCAAACCGAACCCGGAAATCCGGCCCACCATGATTACTGGCGGGAAATGGTCTGCCGGCACCACATCAAGATTGCCCCCCAGTTCGACAGCCAGATCGGATTTCGAGGTCAGATGAGGATCGATGACTGGGGTCCGGTGCAGCTCTCGGATGCCTCGTTCACACCGATCACTTACATGCACGGCGTTGACGAGATCCGGCAATCGGATCGGGATGATTTTCTCTGCGTGGTCAATCTGGACGGCGACGGTGCGTTTCAGCGCAATTCCCAGTCTATCGCCTACAAGGCGGGTGACCTTCTGCTCTATGACACCAACCAGGTTTACGCGCTGAACTTCCCGACAGCGGCCCGGACCATTTCCGCGCGCATCCCGAGAGCGCTCATCACGAGCCGTCTTCCCGAGGCGGATCGCCAGTTCGCGCTCTGTCTGCGCGGCGACCGGCCGACGACCCAGCTTGCCGTCAGCATGCTGAAGAATGCGGCGACGCTTAGCGAGCTGCCGGACGAAGGCAGTTGTCGCGAGATGGGCCATTCGCTGCTTGATATTGTCTGCATCGCTGTGAAGGACAATCTGGGTGCCACACTGGTTCCGACACCCGGTCAGGCTGCCGTTCTCAAGAGGATCAAGCTGTCGCTGCTTGAGCAGCTGGGCGATGCTTCGCTGGATATCGAGACGATTGCCCAGGCCCAGGGCCTGTCATCGCGAACACTCAACCGCATGTTCGCTTCCGAAGGAACGACCGTGATGCGCTGGCTCTGGAAACAGCGTCTTGCCGCGAGCTACAGGGCATTGTCCGATGGCAGTGTGCGTCAGGTCACCGAGGCGGCATTCCGCTTCGGCTTCAAGGATTCCTCGCATTACACCCGCGCCTTCAAGAGGGAATACAATCTTCAGCCCAACAAGCTGATTGCCCGCTAGCGCATCATTCTTTTCGAAAACCGGAATCGATTTTCGAAAAGAATGATGCGTAGATTCAATAAGATAGAATGTCCTGCTGCGTCCAAAAGGATGCACGGATCCCCAGGCTCCAGATCTGTAATTTGCAGAGCTTGGCGGTGTTATCCCTTGAGGGTTTCAAGGATCTGCCCGCACTGATGGCGTCGCCTTAACGGTGTTGTCATGTCTGGATGGCGCCCGTTTGGCAAGGTGATTTTGTCTGATGTTTAGCTTTGCGGGTCGGGTGCAGTCATGTCTCCGGCCT
>NZ_VHLG01000017.1 GCF_006516955.1 Martelella alba | reverse complement strand
TAAGCAATAATGCCTACCAACAAAGCCGCTCGCCACGTTTCTCTTTCTTCTTTATTCATTTGTCCAAATAACCGACGATCCTAAAACCGTCGTGTTCCGCCCTCGTGCCAAAACCTTTTGAGTTCGAACACGTCAACCAGCAAAGCTAATTGGCGGGAAGGGGTCGTAGGTCAGTCGCCGCAGCGACCGGCGACCCCGTCGGTGGTGTGCATATAGGGTTAAGGACCCTGCGAAGTCAACATGCAATTTTCAAAAAACTGTAAAAAACTTCGAGACCCCGCAGGATCAGCGCCCCTTTGCCATGTTTGCTGGCGAGCTCCTGGCCCTGACAGCATCGCGCAGCGCCAGTTTCACGGCCTATCAGTCGCAAATTCGATCAGGTTCGGCTTTCAGCTCCCACCCGCATCGCCTAGAACATCGTCATCTCTTTTCATCGAGGTGTATCATGCTCAATCTTCTCACTGATATTTCCGGCCTTGCCGTTGGCAATGCTCAAGACCCGGATCTGGCTTCCGGGGTTACCGTGATTACCTTTGACAAGCCGGCGGTCGCCTCGGGGTACGTCCTTGGCGGAGCACCGGGCAGCCGCGACCAAAAGCTTCTCGAGCCCGGCGCGACCGTTGAAGCTGTCGATGCCTTTGTTCTTTCGGGTGGCTCGGCCTTCGGCCTCGATGCAGCTGGCGGTGTTCAATCAGGACTTCGCGCTGATGGCCGCGGCTTCGCCCTTTCGGACATGCGGATCCCGATCGTGCCGCAGGCGATCCTGATGGATCTTCTCAATGGCGGTAACAAGGACTGGGGGCTTCACGCCCCCTATCGTGATCTCGGCTATCAGGCCTATCGCAACGCAGATCGCGGGCGCTTTTCTCTCGGCACTGCCGGCGCCGGTACCGGCGCGACAACCGCCACGCTCAAGGGCGGTCTCGGCTCGGCCAGCTCTGCGCTCGCATCAGGCCATATCGTCGGCGCACTGGTTGCCGTCAATGCGATGGGCAGCGTTACGGTCGGCAACGGTCCTCACTTCTGGGCAGCCCCTTTCGAACGGGACAGTGAATTCGGCGGACTGGGGCAGCCTCACGGCTTTGACCCCACAGATCTGCAGCTGCGGATGAAAGGTCTCGCCACGACGGCAACGACGATCGGCGTGATCGTGACCGATGCGGTGCTTAGCAAAGCCGAGACGCATCGCCTCGCCATCATGGCCCATGGTGGCTTTGCCCGGGCGATCTTTCCCGCCCATCTGCCGATGGATGGCGACACGGTCCTCTCTGCGGCTACATGTGCAAAGCCGATGACCGACCCCGCCGATTTCGCCCATATCTGCCATGCCGCCATGATGACAATGGCCCGGGCAATCGCCCGTGGTGTCTATAACGCAAAAGCGCTCCCGCAAGCGGGAGCGCAAAAAGCCTGGTGCGATATTCACAAATGACGTGCGTCCGGCGCCTCGGCAGCTCTACTTGCTGCCGACGGCATAGCCACCGCCAATGGCAACGTTGAGGCTGACATAGTCGTTCGCCATATTGGCAATCGCATCGGCGAGATCGGCCTCGGCGCTCGAAACGGAGCGCTGCGCATCAAGAACATCGAGCAGTGATGTTGCGCCGTCCTTGTAGCTGGCCGTTGAAAGGTCGAGCGCTTCCTTGTAAGAGGCAACCGTTGCCCGCAATGCCGAGACCGTACGGCCGTCACGTGAAACCTTGGCCAGTGCCGTCTCCACTTCGGAAATTGCGCTCAGCACCGTCTGCTGCCAGGCAAGATAGGCCGAGCGGGCCTGCGATTCGCTGATGCGGACATTGGCCCGCAACGCACCACCGTCAAAGATAGGCAGGCTCAGCGCCGGGCCGAAAGACCATGAAGTCAACCCGTTGCTGCCGGCCAGATGGGAGGCGCTGATGCTCGCCGTGACCGTGCCACTCAATGTGATTGACGGGTAAAGTGCTGCCTCGGAGACACCGATATTCGCGGTCGCTGCGGCAAGCGCCTGTTCCGCGTTGCGGATGTCGGGGCGATTGCGAATGAGATCAGCCGGCACGCCACTCGAATAGGTGGCGCTGGTCATCGGGATCGGCTTCTTCTTGTTCATCTGATCGATCAGAGTTGCGGCGGGCAGCCCCATCAGGGTCGAGAGCGAATAGACCTGCGCCCGATAATCGGCTTCCAGCCCAGGAATCGCCGATAGCTGGGCATTGACGAGACCTTCCGACTGCGCAACATCCAGCCGCGAGGACGCACCGGCATCAAGCTGGAACTGGGTCAGCTTCAAGGTTTCGCGCCGGCTGGCAAGGTTCGATTTGGCGATCTGCAGGCGCTCCTGATAGAGGCGTGCATTTACATAGGCCTGAATCAGGTTCGAAATCAGGCTCAAACGTGCCACATCGGCAGTGGCATAAGCTTCACCGAGCTGGGCTTCGGCCGCCTCGCCGGCACGCTTATATTTGCCGAACAGATCAAGATACCAGGAAACAGGGATTGACCCGGTGGCCGTGTTGGTCAGCTTGCGGGCAGAGCTGGTTGCAGATTCACCGGCTGAACTGCCAATCGTGTCCCCGCCCGACAGGTCGACCGATGGATAGGCGCCCGCCGTGGCGGTGATAATACCTTCCTGAGCCTGGTTGATTGCCTCGACCGCCTGCAGGATATCAAGGTTCTGCGCCAACCCCTTGTCAACATAGGCGTTGAGCTGAGAATCATTGAAGGACGTCCACCAGGCCTTCTGGGTCACGTCGCCATCACTTTTCGTACTGCCTTCGCTGAACTTGGTCGGCAGCGGCATTTCAGGCTTCTGATAGAAGGGACCGACCACGCAGCCCGAAAGCAACAACATAACGAACGGTACGGAAACGCGGCGCAATAGCATAGGTCTGTCCTGTCAGGTTCGGCCGTGGCTTACACAAGCCGTTTACATATTCCTTTTAAGCGCCGGGGAGGCCCCGGCGCAATATGGTTAGCAATCTTTAAATTGCCTGCTGGTCTTCCGATTTGGCCTCTTTCTTGCGTTCGATCCGCATGATCCGGCAAACTGCAACGAAGAAGGACGGGATAAAGAAGACGCCCAGTGCCGTTGCGGCCAGCATGCCGAAGAACACGGTAATACCGATTGCATTCTGCGAGGCTGCACCCGCCCCCTTCGCCACAGCCAGCGGCGCGACACCGAGCATGAAGGCCAGCGACGTCATCAGGATCGGGCGCAATCGCATACGGGCCGCACGAAGGGCCGAATCGACCGCGGACATGCCCTGATCCATCAGCTCGCGGGCAAACTCCACAATCAGAATGGCGTTCTTCGCCGCGAGACCCATCGTCGTCAGGAGCCCGACCTTGAAGTAAATGTCGTTATTCTGACCGGTGAAATGGGCGCCCAGCACGGCACCGAAGATACCGACAGGCACAGCAAGGATAACCGCAAAGGGAATTGACCAGCTTTCATAGAGAGCTGCAAGGCAGAGGAACACGAACACCACCGAGATTGCATAGAGGTAGCTCGCTTCATTGCCCGAAACCACTTCCTGATAGGACATGTCCGTCCAGGCTACGGTAAAGCCCCCGGTCAGCTGCTTGACGAGACTTTCAAGCTGGTTCATCGCCTCACCCGTCGAGTAACCCGGCTGGGTGCCACCCGTAATATCCACGGCGTTGTTACCGTTGTAGTGGGCGATCGTCGGCGCACCGGAGACCCAGCTGATCTTGGTGAACTCCGAGAAGGGCACCATGTCACCGTCGGAATTCGACGCATACCACTTGTTGATATCGTCCGGTTGCATGCGATAGGGCGCGTCACCCTGAACATAGACCTTCTTGATCTTGCCGTTGATCGTGAAGTTGTTGATGTAGGTTCCGGCATAGATCGTCGACAGCATTGAGGTAACCGACGAGAGGTTTACGCCATAAGCCCCAACCTTCTCCGTATCAATGTCGAGCATCATCTGGGTCTGGTTGGCCAGGGTATCTGTGCGTGTCTGTGACGCTATCCCACCCTGATTCATCTGACTGATGATATTTGTTGTCGAGGCGAAGGTCGCATCCTGACCGCGGTTACCACTGTCCACCACATAACCGGTCCAGCCTGTCGAAGTACCCAGCCCCGGAATGGCAGGCGGCAGCAGAACATAGACCTGCGCATCGCGAATATGGGTATAGAAATACATATTCGCGCGCTGAAGGATCTCCGTTGCACCCGCCGATTTCGCCGTACGCTGATCGAAGTCTTTCAGTTTGATGAAGTTCATACCGTAATTTTGACCGGTACCGGCAAAGGAAAAGCCGACAGCGGAGAAGACTGCGTCTACATTCGCGCCTTCCTGGGTATCAAAATAGTTCTGGATCTGCTGCATCACCGCATTGGTGCGATCGGTCGTGGCACCATCCGGCAATTGCACGATCGAGAAGAGATAGCCCTGGTCCTCATCGGGCAGGAAGGCACTCGGCAGCTTGCCGAAATAATAAACCACACCGGCGACGACGAGTGCGAACACCAGAAAAACCGGGATCATCAAACCAAGCAGACGCTTGACCGTTCCCGTGTAACCCGTCGTCAGCCGCTCGAAATTCCGGTTGAAGATACCCGAGAGACCACGGTCCTTCTTGGTCGGATCGACCGGCTTCAGGATTGTGGCACAGAGTGCCGGTGTGAAGATCAGCGCCATCAGCACCGAAAGCACCATGGCCGAGACAATCGTCACCGAGAACTGGCGATAGATGATACCCGTCGAACCACCGATGAAGGCCATCGGAATGAACACAGCCGACAGAACCAGCACGATACCAACCAGCGCGCCGGAGATTTCCGCCATTGACCGAATGGTCGCCTCGCGCGGCGGCAGCCCCTCCTCATGCATGATGCGTTCGACGTTTTCCGTCACAACAATCGCATCGTCGACGAGAAGACCAATCGCCAGCACCATGGCGAACATGGTCAGCGTATTGATCGAATATCCGGCTATCGCCAGCACGCCGAAGGTACCAAGCAGAACCACCGGCACAACAATCGTCGGAATGATCGTCGCACGCAGGTTCTGCAGGAAGACCAGCAGCACGAGGAAGACGAGAACGATCGCCTCAAACAGGGTTTCAACAACCTGTTCAATCGAGAGCTCGACGAAGGGCGTCGTATCGTAAGGATAGATGATGTCGACGCCTTCGGGCAGCGTCGGCTTGATCGAATTCATGAAGTTGACGACGTTTCTGGACGTGTCAACAGCATTGGCACCACTGGCAAGCTCTACGGCGAAACCACCGGCGACCTTGCCGTTGTAATAGCCCTGAATATCGTAATTCTCTTGCCCGAGTTCGACATGGCCGAGATCGCCCATCGTCACCGTCGCACCGTTTTCGGTTACCTTGACGACGATATTCTCGAATTCACGCACCGTTGTCAGCTGCGTCGACGACACAACGGTCAGATTGAGCTGCTGCCCCTTTGTCGAAGGGTTATCACCCAGATCACCAACGGCAACCTGCGCGTTCTGCGCTTCAATCGCGCTGGTGACATCGGCAACGGTCAGGTTGTACTGATTGAGCTTGTAAGGATCGAGCCAGATCCGCATGGCATAGGGCGTGAAGAAGGCCTGAACGCTGCCCACACCATCCAGTCGCATGACGCTATCCTGAATCGTGCTGTCGATGATGTTGCCGAGATCGGCCGCGGAATAATCGCCATTCGACGAGGTCAGCGCGACCACCATCAGGATCGACGATGACGAGTGGTTCACCGTCAGACCCAGCTGCCGCACCGTGTCGGGCAGCTGCGATTCAACAAGCTGCAGCTTGTTCTGAACTTCGACCTGCGCGATTTCGGGATCAATCGCCGGTCCGAAAATCACCTGGATCTGCGACGAGCCATTGCTTGAAGTCGACGTCATGTAGAGCATGTCATCGAAGCCAGACAGGCCATCCTCGATGACATTGGTAACCGTCGATTCAACGGTTTCGGCACTGGCGCCCGGATAGGTCGATGAAATTGAAATCGTGGTCGGAGCGATCTCCGGATATTGCGAGATCGGCAGCGTCAAGACGCCAAGACCGCCCCCAATCATAATCAGGATCGCCACAACCCAGGCGAAAATTGGTCGATGAATAAAGAAATTAGCCATTAAAAGTTCCTCGAGCGCCGGGGTCTATCTTTTGCGAAAACACCATTCGCTCAACCGTTGCTGCCGGAACTGGCCGCATTCTTGTTTGTGGAACCGCCGGATGCATCCGCCGGCTGCTGATCGACGACAACGCCATCGGAATTGATGGTCACCGGTACCGGCGTCACCGTCTTCACACCGCCAACCAGGCGCTGGAAGCCGTCTACAATCAACTTGTCACCATCGGAAACGCCGCTGGTTACCAGCCAGCCATTGCCGGAAGACTGGGCATCCTTGAAGACGCGGGTCTCCACGGAATTGTCCTTGCCGACAAATTGGGCGGTAACCTTGCCGCCGGGCTCGATCTGCGCTGCCAGCTGGGGAATAAGATAGCCCTTCGTCTCGTCCAGCGTCAGCGTCGCACGGACAAACATGCCCGGCAGGATCACGCTCTTGGGATTGTCGAAGACCGCCCGCAGATTGACTGTGCCGGTTGATTCGTTGACCGTGCGGTCCGAAACATCGAGATGACCCTTGACGTCATATTCAGTGCCATCATCCAGCTGAACCGTGACGGCAATCTTGGAAAGATCCGCTTCGCTGCCCAGAGACGTGGAATATTTACTCGACCCCGAAAGCACTTCGGAGGCCGACTCATACATGTCAACGTAGATCGGATCGAGCTGATTGATCTGAACCAGCGGCGTCGTCGAACTGGACGAGGCAATATTGCCGATCGCGATATTCGAAACCCCCAGCGCACCATCGAAGGGCGCCAATATGCTGGTATGATCAAGATTGACCTGCGCTGCAGCGACGGAAGCCTTGCCAGCCTCAACATCAGCGAGCGACTGCTCATAAGAGACCTGGGCATCGGTCAGCTGAATTTCGGTTGCGCCCTTGTTGACGATGTTTTTGTAACGCTCGTAATTGGCCTTCATGCCCGGAACCGTGGCATTTGCCTTGGCGAGCGTCGCCTTGGCCTGATCAAGAGCAGCCTGGTAGCTGTCTTTTTCGATCTGATAGAGAAGATCGCCCTTCTTGACCGAAGCACCATCCGTAAAGGCTTTTTCCTCGATAATGCCGCTAACCTGCGACACGATCTCGGCGCTGCGATAGGCAACGGCACGGGCCGGAAGCGTCGTGGTGATCGGCAGCGTCTGCTGCTTCATCTCGATAACACCGACAGACGGCGGAGGCATCTGCATGCCTCCCTGCTTCTCACCTTCCTTACTGCATGCGACGGCCGTAACGGCCAGAACGGAGAGAAGAGCAATTGAAAGCTTGCGCGGCTTCATGGGCACCTATCCAAATCAACAAATCGAAACAATTTACGCCGTTCTAGCACACTCACCAGCGTGCCGGAACAGCGAATACAACTGTTGGGCGTCAACGGGGCCGGATTCCGGCAAATTACCGCAAGACTGTTTTAGTGACGTATCTCAGCAAGTATCACTTGGCAACGCCGTATTTGAGTCCCGCATCAACAAGACGCAGTATGGCATGCGCTTTGTCAGATTGTGTTGCCATATCAGCACATTTAACCATATTCGGATGTAACACGCAGGTCAGCATGTCGACGATGACCTCGGCGTCGCGAACCGGATCACCCTTTCGGAAAAGTTGCGCATCCATGCCATCGGCCAGAATATCTGCGATCCGATCGCGCACCAGTCCGCGATACATACGGCC
Organism: Martelella alba; assembly: GCF_006516955.1. GTDB lineage: Bacteria > Pseudomonadota > Alphaproteobacteria > Rhizobiales > Rhizobiaceae > Martelella > Martelella alba. The sequence goes on along the minus strand of NZ_VHLG01000017.1, from coordinate 76,950 downwards.
CTTGTTTTCCGGGTCTTCGAACACGAAAGGCAGCATTTCGAACAGATAGCGATCATTCTGCATTTTCTGCAGGTGATCCTTGGTCAGCCGGTCAACGAAGCGGGTCAGCCGGATATCAGCGGGCAGGCCGGCATCCTGCTGCACTTCATCGCAACGCGCGCGAAACTTCTCGCCATAGCGGTGGGCGATCGCCTGCCCAAGCACCAGCTTGCTCTGGAAATGCTTGAAAACATTGGCAGGCGACATTTCAAGCGCGGCGGCAATATCGGCGATTGACACACCCGAATAGCCCTTCTCACGGAAGAGCGCTTCGGCCGTGTTCAGAATATCCTCGCGGGTTTCCTCCGCTTTTCGCCTCGGCCGCCGCATGCGCTCACGTCCAGGCAGCGTCGGGATAATAGGCGGCAAGGCGATCGCGAATGCGATCCTTGACGCTGCTTCCCGTCTCGTCGGCGACAAAGTCCTCTCCGGTAATCATCCTGAAGGCCTGCTGATAGACCGACGCCGTCTCAAGAACCAGTTCTTCGGGAATTGCCGGGATTTCATCGTGATAGGGATCGCAGCGCTCGGCCACCCAGGAGCGGATGAAATCCTTGTCGAAACTCTCCGGACGCTTGCCTGCGGCAAATCGCGCATCATAGCTTTCAGCGATCCAGTAGCGGCTCGAATCAGGCGTATGGATCTCGTCGGCGAGCAGGATCCTGCCGGTTTCGTCTTTGCCAAACTCATATTTCGTGTCAGCAAGGATAAGACCGCGCTCGGCCGAAAGTGCCTGACCGCGCTGAAAGAGCGCCAGCGCATAACGCGAGACGGTATCCCATTCCGCCTGCGTCAAAAGTCCGCGTTCGATGATCTCGGTCTCCGTCAGCGGCTCGTCATGGCCGCCGTCAAAGGCCTTGCTGGTCGGGGTGATGATGGCCTCCGGCAGCGCCTGATTATCTTTCATTCCCTCGGGAAAATCGAAGCCATAGATTTTGCGCTCGCCCTTCTTGTAGCGCGTGAGGATCGACGTGTCGGTCGTCCCGGCGAGATAGCCGCGCACGATGATTTCCACCGGCAGGATCTCGAGTCTTTTGCCGACCACGACATTGGGATCGGGATAGGCCATGACGTGATTCGGGCAGATGTCGGCGGTTTTTTCGAACCAGAAGCGGGCAATCTGGGTCAGGACCTGCCCCTTGGTCGGGATCGCCGCCAACACGCGATCAAAGGCAGACAGCCGGTCGGTCGCGATGATGATTCGCCGGCCGTCCGGCAGATCATAATTCTCTCGCACCTTGCCGCGGTAATAGTTCGGCAGTTCGGAATAATGGGCTTCTTGAAGAATACGCAAGGCAATCACCTGTTCTGGATGATGGGTACGCCGCTATATGCCCGAACGAACCCCTCGCCTTTCCTTAACGATTTGTAACACGAACAGCAATAATTGTAATCGAATGTATCTACGCCCTGAACCGGACAATTCCGGCCTGCGCAGCGCCTGCCCCCCCCCCGGCAAGCCTGTGGTCAACCGGTATGGCCCGCCTCCCTGCGTTTGCGCATCGGCTTTTCGGAGAAGATTGTCTATAACGCCTTTACCGGCAACAGGCCGGAATGACGCCATCAGCAGAAGGCCGACCCAGCCATGGAATTCCTGCCCTCAATTTCGCTTCTTCTGACCTTCACCGCCGCGACCTTTCTGCTGGCGATCACGCCGGGACCCGACATGACGCTTGCTGTCGGCAAGGCGATGCGGGAGGGCAAGGGTCCTGGACTGATGGTGATTCTTGGCACCAATTGCGGACTTGTCGTCCACACGCTGCTGGTCGCCTTCGGCGTTTCAGCGCTGATTGTCGCCTCGCCGCTGGCCTTCGCCGTTTTGAAGACCGGTGGTGCCGCCTATCTGTTCTTCCTTGCCGTCAACGCCATCCGCAAGGGTTCCAATTTCGTGATGGAAAGCGAAAACCGGGCTGAGCGCCGCCCCGGGGCGCTGAAAAAGGCCTTTGTGAACGGCCTGTCGGTGAACCTGCTCAATCCCAAGGTCATCATCTTCTTCATGACCTTCCTGCCGCAATTCGTTGTTGCCACCGATCCGCATGTGACCGGAAAGCTGATCTTTCTCGGCGCCTGGTTCATTTTCGCATCGCTGCCGGTCACGCTTGGCACCACCCTTGCCGCCGACCGGCTTTCGGGCTGGCTGAAAGCACATCGCCGGGCGCTCAGGGTGATTGATTATCTCTTCGCCAGCGTCTTCTCAGCCTTTGCCGTGAAGATCCTGCTGACCCGGCCCCACTGATCAGGCCCCGGGGTCCGTTCCAGCGGGAAGGTGATGCTCAGTCGTCGCCGTGATTGGCGATCATCATCGCCTCATAGGCCAGACGCTCGGTCTTGCGCATGCGCTCTGATTCGGATTTCAGCTGACCGCAGGCGGCGAGAATATCGCGGCCGCGCGGCGTGCGGATCGGCGAGGCATAGCCCGCCTGGTTGATGAAATCAGCGAAACGCTCGATCGTCTCCCAATCGGAGCATTGATAGTTGGAGCCGGGCCAGGGATTGAAGGGGATGAGGTTGATCTTGGCCGGAATGCCTTTCAGAAGCTTCACCAGATCGCGGGCATCCTCAAGGCTGTCATTCACATCTTTCAGCATCACATATTCAAAGGTGATGCGCTTGGCATTGGACAGGCCCGGATATTCGCGGCAGGCCTTGATCAGCTCTTCCAGCGGATATTTCTTGTTGATCGGAACGAGAATATTGCGCAGATCATCGCGCACGGCATGCAGCGAAATCGCCAGCATGCAGCCAATCTCCTCACCGGTGCGATAAATTTCCGGCACGACACCCGAGGTCGACAATGTGATGCGGCGCTTCGACAGCGACAGACCGGCATCATCGGAGGCGAGAAGCAGCGCGCGCTTGACGTTGTCGAAATTGTAGAGCGGCTCGCCCATGCCCATCATCACGACATTGGTGACCTTGCGGTCGCTTTCGGGAATGAAGGCCCCGTTCGGCGCGTCCTTGTTGGGAAAATCGCCCAACGCATCGCGGGCGGCCATCAATTGCCCGAGAATTTCCTCCGCCGTCAGATTGCGCACCAGGCGCTGCGTACCGGTGTGACAGAAGGAACAGGTCAGCGTGCAGCCGACCTGACTGGAAATGCATAAGGTTCCGCGATCAGCTTCGGGAATATAAACCGTCTCGACCTCGACCGGCTTGCCAGCGCCACGTGCGGGAAAGCGGAATAGCCATTTGCGGGTGCCGTCGGAGGAAATCTGCTCGTCGACCACTTCCGGCCGCGAGATCGTGAAATGATCGGCAAGCGTCTGGCGCAGATCCTTGGCGACATTGGTCATGTCGGCAAAATCCGTTACACCGCGGACATAGATCCAGTTCCAAAGCTGATTGACCCGCATTCTGAGCTGGCGTTCGGCAACACCGGCATTGAACAGCGCCTCGGCCATCTCCGGCCGGGTCATGCCGACAAGGCCGGGCTTCTCACCGTGATTGGCAGCTTTTCTGGCCTTCAGCGCATCAAGGTCAAGCGTGGCGGTTCCGGTAACGGACATGTCTTCAAGCTCCAGACGGAAATACGCAATTCGCCCCTCACTCACCGGTCCTGCGAAGACCGGCGCGACGGGCGCCTGCGATGAATGCGAAAACGGGCCGCGAACCAAAGTCGCGGGCTTTACGGAACGGGATGATAACCTGCCCTGCAGATCATCTGCCATTCCTTTCGGCGGCGCCTATAACATGGTTTGCCCGGCGCGTCACCTGCCTTGTCTCAAAGCCCTCAAAGCAAAAACCCGGCAAAAGCCGGGTTTAGGGTATCGCGCATGCACTGAAGCCGATCAGTTGCAGGCCGAAATCTTGTTCAGCGCTGCCGTGATACCGATCAGCGAATAGGTGTGAACCGTGTTGGTGCCGCGGGCAGACGTCGCCCGGACTTCCATCGACCGGCCGCCCTTCATCGCATTGACCAGCGCCGGTTCCTGGGCTGCGTTTTCAAGCCAGCCGCCCTTGCCCTTGAAATACATCGGGAAGCTGTTGCCATCGACGACGACGTCAATCTTCGAACCTGGCTTCAGGTCAAACCCCATCATCGCCTGCGGTTCCAGCGAAACATTCTGCCCCGGATATTTTGTGACAACGAAGAAGTTGTCGCCATGATCAACATTGGCGGGCTCCTTCTTGGCCGGAACAGAAAGCACGTAGCAGACCTTGCCGGCATCCGACTGGTAGGAATAGGCAACCCATGCATCGAATTTCTGTATCGGGGTCGGCGTCTGCGCGGAAGCGGCCGACACGCCAGCGAACAGGAGAGCCAATACGATAACAATTCTTTCTACAAACATGTTGTCCTGCCGTTTTTTTGCTTGCCGCGGGCCCGCTCATGCAAACGACCGGGCCGATACGAACCTAGTTCGGAACTTTGATACGCATTCGAGGTTACCAAAGCGTCAACAAGCCCCGTTTCAACGCCTTGCAGCCCTTCCCGCGCCCCGAACCGCCTATTTTTCTGTTTAAGACGGTGAAACGGGGCGAGAATTGGGCATCGCGGCAGAACACCTCATAACAGCGCCGATCCGGCCCGAAAACGCACTGACCGGAAAGGAGACTGGCGCACCTAGCCCGTTTCGGCAAGAGCCTTGTCGGCACGTTCATAATGTACCGGCCGCAGATTGCCGCGGATCATGGCAAAAGCCGCCGTCAGCACCGCCACATCATCGGAAAAGCCAACAACGGCGAAAACATCCGGCACCAGATCGGCAGGCATGACGAAATAGGCGAGCGCGCCCAGCAGCACGCCGCGTGCCGTTGCAGGCGTATCCCGATCGAGCGCACAGTAGTAGGCGGCAACGACATCGCGGGCAAAGGGGATCTTGCCCGCCGCCCGGCGCAGCGTCATCCAGAACCCCTCACGCACGGCCTGTTCGCGACCGGTACGGGTGTCTTCATCGCCCGGTTCCAGAATTTCACCGAATTTCACGTCATCCATACGCGCTCGCTCCTTGCATAGAGAAGAGATATGGGCGCGCGACAGGCATATTCAAAGCCCGAACCGGCCTGCCGCCCTGTCCATCTCGGCCGCCAGCGCGACATCCCGGCTGGTAATGCCGCCCGCCGCATGGGTCGAAAGGCTGACCCCGACCCGGGCAAAGGAGTTATTCCAGTCCGGGTGATGGTCAAGCCGCTCGGCAACCAGAGCGCACTCGCTCATGAAAGCGAAAGCTTGGCGGAAGTCAGCGAAGACGAAATCGCGGCAGATGGCCGTTTCGTTCTCGGTGACGATCCAGCCGCCGAGACCGGACAGCGCGGTTTCGATTTCCGACGGTTCCAGCCGGCGATTTTTCGTGGCATCCTCGTCAGCAGGCTGACTGCCACCTTCGAATTTTTCACGTTTCCAGACGAGCACCATGATCCCGACCGTCAAACCTTCTTTGTTATTTGTTTGCACCGGCAATATCTGCCGTTCCCCGCTTGCCGAGGGCGTCTTTGTCAATCTCGCTGAAAAGGCCGGGCGCGGCGGCGATTTTATCGTCGATTCGGCCGGAACCGGCGGCTGGCATGAAGGCGAATTGCCCGATCCGCGCTCCCGTGCTGTGGCAAGGACCCATGGATTCGACATTTCCAACCAGCGTGCCCGCAAGATCAAAGCAAGCGATTTCCAGACATTCTCGCTCATTCTGGCGATGGATCGCGGAAATCTCGCACAGATGAAGCAGATGTCACGCGGCCAAGCTAGCGCCGAAATCGTGCTTTTTCGTGACTTCACACTCGGTTTTCTCGAAGATGTTCCCGATCCCTATTATGGCGGAGCGGGCGGCTTCGACACCGTCTACGACATGCTGGTGGCCGGCTGCCAGTCGCTCATATCGAAGCTTTCATAACGATCCTCATCGACCAGATCGAAAGCCTCTTCCACCCGATAGGGACCGCCGCCGACCGAATCACGTGATGACAGCAGCACGAAACGGCCAACCTTGAACGGCATGGTCTGGAAATTGCCGCGCGCGGAAAGATAGTCGGCCACATCGGCGAGTTTCGAGCCCCGAAGCCGCGCCAGCGTCACATGCGGGGTAAACTTGCGCGGATCAGCCCCGAGCCCGATGCGCTGGCAGATCCGCTCGATCTCGCCCTGAAGCGCGTAAAGCTCCGGCACATAGGGAACACCCGCCCACAGCGCATGCGGTTTTTTCGAACCGAAAGATCCCGTACCGGACAGTCTGATGGAAAAGGAAGGCCGCTCGATGCGATCCAGCCAATGCACGACTTCATCAGCAGTTCTGAAATCGACATCACCGATGAAACGCAGGGTGATGTGGTAGTTTTCCACATCAATCCAACGCGCGCCGGGAAGGCCCCCGCGCAAAAGCGAAAGGCTTAATGCCTGTTCGCGCGGAATTTCGAGGGCGGTGAACAATCTTGGCATGACGCGCTCCCCAAAATGCTTTGGATACTGACAGCGAATCACGCAAGTGCGCAAAGCGCAAGGATTATTTTCATTGTCCCCCGATAGTTGCCAGAAAGGCCTCAACCGTGGGAAGTGATTTTTCAACCATAACCTTCACCCCATCTGCATTGGGATGCATACCATCCGACAGCTGCAAATCCGCATGTGTCGTCACGCCATCCAGGAAAAACGGATAGAGCGTCAGCCCGCGCGTTGTGGCAAGTTCCTCATAAATGCCGTTGAAGACCGCCGCATAGGCATCGCCCATATTGGGCGGCGCCATCATGCCCATCAGCATCACCGGAATATGCCGCTCGGAGAGCCTGCTGAGCATGGCTTCGAGATTGTCCTTCGTCTTTTCGGGCGGGATCCCCCGAAGCGCGTCATTGGCGCCAAGCTCCAGCAAAATCCCATCCGTACCGTCGGGTATGGACCAGTCGATGCGCGCAAGACCGCCAGACGTCGTGTCACCCGACACACCGGCATTGGTGACCGTCACATCATAGCCCGCATCGTTCAGCGCCTTTTCCAGCTGTGCCGGATAATCCTCCCCCGCCGCCAGCTCATAACCGGCAACCAGGCTGTCGCCGAAAACGACAAGCTTCAGCGGATCGGCAGCCAGTCCGGGTCGAACAAACGAAATCGTGATCGCCGTGACGACGGCAAAAAGACGTAAGGGTTTGAATTGCATATCGGGATTCCTAAATTCAGTATGAAACTGATTTCATGGTAGCGGCGACCGCCTATCGGCACAGACTAATGTGTTGTTGGCAGGGCCGGTTTTCAAAGCGGAATGATATTTTGAGCGCCTTTCTGATCGAACTGAAGAATGCCGACCTGACACTCGGGGCCGGTTCCGCTGCCGTGCATGTGCTGAAAAACATGTCGCTTTCCATCGAAGCCGGACATTCCGTCGGCATTCTCGGGCCATCAGGCTCGGGCAAGTCGACGCTCTTGATGGTGCTAGCTGGCCTTGAACGGCTTGATGGTGGCGAAGTGACGATTGACGGCACGGCGCTTGGTCCCCTTTCCGAAGATGCGCTCGCCGCCTTTCGCGGCGAGAATATCGGCATCGTCTTCCAGTCCTTCCATCTGATCGCCAACATGACCGCATTGGAAAATGCCGCCATTCCGCTTGAACTTGCCGGCCGTCGCGATGCCTTTGATGTTGCCCGTGCGGCGCTGACAAGCGTCGGGCTCGGCGAAAGGCTTGACCATTACCCCGGCCAGCTTTCCGGAGGCGAACAGCAGCGCGTTGCCATTGCCCGCGCCCTCGCTCCACGCCCTGCCCTGCTGATTGCCGATGAGCCCACTGGCAACCTCGATGGCGAGACCGGACGGCAGATTGCCGATCTGCTGTTTTCCGCGCAGAAGGAAAGCGGCACGACGCTGGTACTGGTGACCCATGATCCCGCCCTTGCCGCGCGCTGCGACCGCCAGGTTCACGTTCGCTCCGGCGAAATTGCCGATGACGGGCTGAAAAGCACCGATGACGGCCATCCCGTGCAGGGCGGACGGGCCGCCGAATGATGAAAAGTCGCGCCAATCCCGCTCTTGCCCTTCGCTTTGCCCTGCGCGAAATGCGCGGCGGCCTTGCCGGTTTTTACATTTTCCTCGCCTGCATCGCCCTCGGCGTCACCGCCATTGCCGCAGTCAATTCCGTTGCTGATGCCGTCAATGCCGGAATCTCCGAGCGCGGGCGCCAGCTTCTGGCCGGTGATATCCGCTTTGAGACGGACAATGAACCGCTTTCCGGCGACATGCTCTCCTATGTAGAAGGCCTTGGCACGGTGTCTCAGGCGATCACGCTGCGCTCCATGGCACGCAAGGCAGATGGCAGCGACCAGTCGCTGGTCGAGGTCAAGGCGGTGGACAGTCTCTATCCGCTCTATGGCAGCGTCATTGCCGATCCTGACGCGCCACTGAAACAGGCTCTGGCACAGTCCGGTGATCGCTATGGCGTGCTTGTGGCGCCGCTGCTGATCGACAGGCTCGGCCTTGCCATCGGCGATACGCTGCTTCTCGGCAATGCAAAGCTCGCGGTCACCGGCACGATCACCGAGGAACCCGATGCGCTGTCGGAAGGTTTCGGCTTTGCCCCGCGCGTGCTTTTGAGCACCAAGGCGCTTGAAGCCTCCGGCCTGGTGACCACTGGCAGCCTTGTTTCCTATGCCTATCGGGTGAAGCTTTCCGACCCGCAGGCCAATGTCTCCGCCTTGAGCGACGCCGCCAAGAAGCGCTTTCCCGACGCAGGCTGGTCAATCCGAACCAGTGAACGCGCCGCCCCCTCCCTGTCGGAAAACGTCGACCGGCTGTCACAGTTCCTGACACTTGTCGGCCTTGCCACGCTGATTGCCGGTGGTGTCGGCATTGCCAATGCGGTCAGTGCCTATCTGGAAGGGCGGCGCAATGCCATCGCTGCGTTCAAATGCCTAGGCGCTCCGGCCGGCACGGTGGTGATGATCTATTTTCTCCAGATTGTGCTTGTCGCCCTGATCGGCATTGCGATCGGCCTCGTCTTCGGCGCGCTCATTCCCTTCATCGCTTTGCCGCTTCTGGCTGATATCCTGCCGATCGGCGCAACCGCTGCCCTTTATCCCGGCGCCCTGCTGCTGGCGGCGGCATTCGGCCTGCTGACCGCGATCGCCTTCGCCATTCCCGCACTTGCCAGCGCGCGCGCCGTCCCGGCCACGGCGCTGACCCGTGCCATGACCTTCGAGACGACCCGCAAACTGCCGCTCTCCTATCTCCTCACCGCTGCCCTCACGCTTGGCCTCATAGCAGCCCTTGCCATCTTCACCGCAGAGGACCGTCAGCTGGCGGCAATCTTTCTCGCCGCCATGGCCGGCTCCTTCCTGATCCTGCGATTTGTTGCCACCGGCATCAAGGCAATTGCCCGCATCACCCCGCGCCCGCATCAGCCGTCGCTCAGACTGGCGCTCGGCAATCTGCACCGTCCCGGCGCACTGACGGGGCCGGTGGTGCTGTCGCTCGGCCTCGGCCTGACACTGCTGGTGGCGCTGGCGCTGGTCGACGGCAATCTCAACCGCGAACTGTCGGCGAGCCTTCCAGAACGCGCGCCGGACTTCTTCTTCGTCGACATTCAGGGCAATGAAGCCGATGGCTTCAGAGAGATCGTCGGGCAGGAAGCCCCCGGCGGCGATCTTTCCATGGTGCCGATGCTGCGCGGGCGCATCACGGCGCTGAACGGCGTCAAACCGTCGGAAGCCAATGTCGCGCCGGGCGGGCGCTGGGTGCTGCGCGGCGACCGCGGCATCACCTTTGCCGAGGCCCTGCCTGAAAATTCGACGCTTGCCGAAGGCGAATGGTGGGCGAAAGACTATGCCGGCCCACCGCTCGTCTCCTTTTCCGAGGAAGAGGGCAAGGAGCTTGGCCTGAAACTTGGCGACACGGTGACGGTTCAGGTTCTCGGCCGTGAGATCACCGCGACAATCGCCAATTTCCGCAAGGTGGAATGGCAATCCATGTCGATCAATTTCGTCATGGTCTTCTCGCCCAACACCTTTGCCGGAGCACCGGTGAGCTATCTCGCAACGCTTGTGGACCAGAGTGCCGATACCGCCACCAATGCCGCCGTGATGCGTGCTGTCGCCAATGCCTATCCGACGGTCACGACGATTGAGGTGAAAAGCGCGCTCGACGTCGCAGGCAAGCTGGTGAGCCAGCTCGGCACCGCGATCCGCGCCGCCGCCGTGATCGCGCTTCTCGCCGCCATGCTGGTTCTGGCCGGCGCGCTTTCGGCCGGCAACAGGCGGCGTGGTCATGATTCCGTTGTGCTGAAAACACTCGGCGCCACCCGCCCGGCGCTGATCCGCGCTTTCATCTATGAATATGCACTTCTGGGCTTGCTGACCGGCGTCTTTGCGCTGCTGGCCGGCAGCATCGCCGCTTGGTATGCGGTGGCGAAGATCATGACCCTGCCCTTCACGCTGCTGCCGCTCACGGCACTGTCGACCGTCATCCTGGCAGTGATCGTCACCGTCACGATCGGCCTGTTCGGAACCTGGCACATTCTCGGCCAGAAGGCATCGCTCTATCTGCGGGAGCTTTAAAGCCTGCGGGCCGAGCCCGCCCCTCCCCTTCAGTCACGCCGGTCGCGCAACGCATCCAGCAGCGCATCATTGCGACGGTCAGCGTAGAAATTCTGCACTGCAAACAAGGCCCAGATGGCAGCAACCGGCCAGCCGATCAGAGTGATCTGGAGGATGAGGCAGATAATGCCGGAAATCGGCTTGCCAATGGTGAAAAACGAGAGCCATGGGAGGATGACCGCGATGAAATAGCGCATGGATACGTCCTTTCCGGTTGCTGATCCGTCTGCCACGGAAAACCGGTATTTTCCGACGGCTTTTCAGTCAGATGGGGTCCCGGACGCCGATTTTGAGGGGGCGTTCACAAATACTGACGAAATTTTGAGTTTCAGCCCGCGCTTTTCGCACGCAAAAGCCTTGTATCGCCACTATTCTCCCATCATATTAACCGTAGGCTTGCTGGGCTCCGCAGCGGCGCCGGGGCGTGTGCTATGGGTGCACCGCCCGACACCGTAACCCATACGGAGCTTTTAAAGAGGAATTCAATGGCTGATCTTCGTAACTATCAGAACCGCGCGCAGACGGGAGTGCGTTCGGATGCTGAAATCGACCAGGGCCTGCGCGCCTACATGCTCCGGGTCTATAACCTGATGGCGCTCGGTCTGGTGATCACCGGTGTGGCGGCCTTTGGTGTTTTCAGCCTGTCCGTCTCCAACGGCCAGCTGACCCAGTTCGGCCAGGTCATGTACGCATCCCCGCTGAAGTGGCTCGTCATGTTCGCACCGCTGATCGCCTTCTTCTTCCTGGCGTTCCGCATCAACAAGATGACCGTAGCCGCCGCGCAGGGCGCCTTCTGGGTCTATGCCGCACTGACCGGTCTTTCGCTTTCAACGATCTTCCTGGTCTATACCGGCCAGAGCATCGTCCAGACCTTCTTCATCACCGCCGCATCCTTCGGCGCCCTGTCGCTTTATGGCTACACCACACGGCGTGACCTTTCGGCCATGGGTTCCTTCATGGTAATGGGCCTGTTCGGCATCATCATTGCCATGCTGGTCAACATCTTCCTGCAGTCGGCAGCGCTCAGCTTCGCCGTCTCCGTTCTCGGCGTTCTGGTCTTTGCTGGCCTGACGGCTTGGGACACCCAGAAGATCAAGGAAATGTATTATGAAGGCGATGGCCACGAAATCGCCGGCCGCAAGGCTGTCATGGGCGCGCTGACGCTCTATCTCGACTTCATCAACATGTTCCTGTTCCTGCTGCGCCTGTTCGGCAACAGCCGCAACTGATCGCTGGCGGAACCTTTCATCAAAGGCGGCTTTCGAGCCGCCTTTTTTGTGCTTGCCAAAGACGGAAATGCGCCCCACAGTCATGGGGAAAAGACGAGACTTTCTGCCCATGACCATCACCATCCGCCCCGCAGGCCACGACGACCTCCCTGCCATCACCGCCATCTATGCCGAAAGTGTTCTGAACGGCACGGCCAGCTACGAGCTCGACCCGCCGGATGAGACTGAGATGCACGCCCGCATGGATGCGATCCTTGAAAAACGCTATCCCTATTTTGCCGCCACAGATGAAGACGGAACGCTGATTGGCTATGCCTATGCCTCGGCCTTCCGCACCCGACCGGCCTATCGCTGGATCGTTGAGGATTCCATTTATATCGCCAAAGACCAGCGCGGCCGCGGCATCGGCAAGGCGCTGCTTTCAAGCCTGATCGAGGCTTCGCAGGCTCTGGGCTTCCGGCAGATGATCGCCGTTATCGGCGGCGCGGCACCCGCCTCGGTGGCGCTGCATCGCGGTCTCGGCTTTGCCGATGCCGGCAGGCTGGAGGGCACTGGTTTCAAGCATGGCGGCTGGCTGGATACCGTTTTCATGCAGAAAAGTCTCGGCGATGGCACGACGACGCTGGCCGATACCGGCCGTTATCCCGGCGTCATGTGAGACGGCCGTTCCGGCACCGGTGACCCTCTGCGGGCAATGGAAGATCGCTATTTTTCGACAAGCTTCAGCTTGCGATCGAAGACTTTCAGCACCTGTCTGAGATCATGGCCGCGCTTGAGCACCATGCCAGCTGTATTGGTGACAGAAAAGGCCCCCTGTTTCGCCGCCAGTTTCGGATTTTTCTCGATGCGAAAAAGCGGCATCTCTCCCGATCGCTTGAACACTGAAAAAACCGCGCAATCCTTCATATGGTCGATAGCATAGTCGCGCCATTCACCCTCGCCGACCATGCGGCCGTAAATCCAGAGGATTGCATCAAGTTCGCGCCGGTGAAAGGTGACCGGCAGGGCTTCCTTGCCGCTGTTGCTGCGATATTGCCCGAGATCCACCACGGCTGCTATGCGGCCGCTTGTCTGCTTGGCTTCCCGCTCTTCCGCCATCTAAACTCCTGTTTCAACATGACAGGTTTGAGACAGTCTGAACGCTTCAGTCAAAATTGCAAGTCCCGCCGCAAACATGTGGGGAAAAGCCGGAATGGCGGGCCGCTTTCCGAACGCTTTGTTAACCTTGAGGCCTTAGTTTTTCTTAACAAAGATCCACCTGATCCAGTATCGCGTATCATGCCAAAACCGTCCGCCATCGCGTCCGCGCCAATCTGCCAGAAGCCGTCGACAGAAACGGCGTCGCGTTGCATCGTGCCGGAGCAGACAACGCGCGGTGCACTGATCCGGTGCGTGGTGCTTCCCAAGGCCAGGGATCAATGGCATGCGGCAGGAAAGCCGGGGAAAATGACCCTGACGGGGGGTGCATCCTCATGAGCATCATCCGGCGTGACATCGGTCCCAGACCGCCCTCGCGGCTGAAGACCAAGCTTTCCGTGGTCCGCGCCGGACGGACTGTTCCGGACCTGCGTCTTGAACTGAGGACCGGGGGGGAATTCTCTGTCTTTTCGCGTGTGCCAGAAGAGTTTGAAAGCGCCCTGGAGCGCCTCGCCATCGACGCGATAGAACCCAATGTCTTTCACACCGCCGCCTTTACCTTCACCGCACTCAGAAGCACGGAAAACACCCTCAGGCTGGCGATGATCGGTGATGCTCAGGCTGGCGGTGCCATGCAGCTGGATGCTGCACTGCCATTTCGCATCGAAAGCCAGGCCGGGCTCGGCGTGATCCGCGCCTGGGCCATGCCCGATATTGCCTACGCCGCGCCGCTGATTGCGCGCAAGAGCCCGATGGCAACCCTTGACCAGCTGTTCGACGCGCTGGGCGGTCAGCTGGTCAACCTGCCGCCCGTTCTGGTATTCGAGGGGCTCGTCGCCGATGGCCCCTTCATGCGCTATGCCCGGGCAGCAGCAGCCGCGCGCGGTCTGTTTTTCCGGGTTTCAGCCTCGCGCCGGCAGAAGATCCTGACGCCGGCCGGCCTGACATCTCCTTCACCATCAGCCGATCAACGTCACCGCTGGACCGCGATGCTGGAGAAATGGACCTCCCTTTCAGGGCCGGATGGCCTTGCCTTTGAGATGGCGCGCAATCCGCGTGAAATTGAAGCGCATATCGCGATGCTGGCGCCACTTGTAGACAGGCGCGGAGCTCATGCCGATCTCGAAGGTCTCGGCGCAATCGCCCGCCAGCTTTCCGCGCGTGACCATCTCAGGCTCTATATGCTGAAGCACCATGGCGCGCTCGTTGCAGCGCTCTGGCAGCCCGTGCTTGCTGGAGAGGCTTGGGTCTGGCAGATCTATGTTCATCCCGATTTCGCCGATCATGCGCTGGATGAACAATTGCTGCTACGCCTCGGTGAATGGAATCCGACCGATCCCAATATTGCCGCAACACGGACCGCAAGCCACAATAGCGACCGCCTCGCCTGCAGCATCTGGCCTGAGGAGGAGGGCCGCGCAACGCTGATCATCGGCCTGCGACCCGAATGCGAGCGCGACGTCGACAGGATCGCCGCCTATCATGATGAAGCGGCCCAGGCCGGCAGCGTGTAAAGCCGTTCAGGATTTGCAGGATTTGAGGCCGGATCCGGCCGGTCGCGCCAGAAGAGCGGCGATGTCGATATCGGCAACGAGCGGGTGGAAGCCCGAATCATTGTCGCCCTCAATCAGAATATTGACCGGAGCAGCCCCCTCAGCACTGCCGCCCTTCCAGCAGGCCCGGTCAAGCCCGACCGAAAAGCCAGGACGAACATCGCCCCCTCCAGCCCGCACCGCCGCCATATCGGCTTGCTGCTCGCGCAGATCGAGCGCATCGGCAGGCCGCAGCCGCAGAACATGAACGACCTGGCCGGGTTTCACAGCGGCCGAAAGCCCTTGGGCTTCAGTCGGGTCGGAAACCGCCACAAGATTATAGTCGCTGGTAATGGTCTTGCCGGCCGGATCTTGCTGGAACACAGTCATCGTCACACCAGAGGATGGCAGTTTGAGCGCTTCAGGTGCGAGAATGGCAATTCTGAGCGCTGCGGGATTGGTGGCGACCGGCGAGGGCAACGGATCCGGCGCCGGTGCAAAGAGCGAACAGCCCGAAATCAGGGCAAGCGATGAAAGCCCCGCCGAAACGATCCATCGTGACATCAAACGCATAAGCCCAACCGCCATCATGGTTAATTTTCGGTCAAGATAGGCGATCAGACTTAACACGCTGTAAACAGCTGCCCGGCACAGGGATCAGGCAGGCGTCTCACAGGTTTCCGGCATCTCTATGCCCGGCCCCTCCCGCGTCGGAATGATGCGTGTTGTCGAAGCCCTGGTATAGGAACCGGATGGTTCGGTGCGCAGGAAGACGTCAAATTTCACCCTGTCGCCCTTCTGCAGGGCACGCGAAAGATCGCAAAGATCAGGCGTCACATTGATATAGACGAAATAGGCCGTTTTGATCTTGGACTTGGCCCTTGCCTGGATCCAGTCGCGCATCTGTTCGATTTTCACGGTTTCGGATGGCTTGACGGCAAAGAGCACCCGCTCGCGATTCCCGGCAAGATCCTTGCGCCCGACCTCATCAAGGCCAAGTGTAATGCTCCGTGTCTTCCAGCCATCGGCCTTGGCGACAAGACCGAATTCCGCGCCATCGCCAGCAAGCGCCAGCCAGCGCGGTTTCTCAACCGCAACGCTGAGCGTGGCCGGATCCATGTCGAGCGTGGTGAATGACAAAAGCGTACTGATATCCCGGTCCGACGGCACCGTCGAACAGGACGCAAGCAAAAGGCCTGCCGCAAGAACGGCACAGATCATTTTCAAAAGCTGCAATTCAAAGCCCCCCATATGCAGACACAAGACAGTCCAACATTTATGAGATTAATCTCAAGCCTTTGAATTGTAAAATTCTTTAGCCACGTCTTCGGGGACAAGTTCCGACGGTCTCAAAGGCCAATCTCATTGGCAAAGGGTGGATTGGCACCAGCGCGCGAGACCGTGACGGCGGCCGCCTTTGCCCCCAGCGCCAGCGCATCGGCGATGGCCTCTTTCGAAAGCCCCGCCACTTTCTCAACGCTCAAAAGCCCTGCCATGTCGAGCGAAGCGAGCACACCGGCATCGAATGTATCGCCAGCGCCGACCGTATCGACCACTTCAACCTTCTCGCTCGGAACCTCCACACGGTGCTCGGCCGAATAGCCGATCGCACCATCCGCGCCGCAGGTGACGATCACGAGGCTTGCACCGGCTTCAAGCCAGAAGCGGGCCTTGTCATCCATGCTGCCCGACAGATCGAACCAGTCGAGATCCTCATCAGAGAATTTCACAATATCCGATTTTGCCGCCATGCGACGGATCCGGGCCTCATGAGCGGCCTGGTCGGTGATGAAGCCCGGACGGATATTGGGGTCGAGCGAGATGACCCGGCGGCCGGCCTCACGCAGCAAAAGCGCCTCATAGGTGGCGCCGCAGGGTTCCGGGATAAGGCTGATGGCGCCGAAATGCATCGCCGACACATCGTCGCCGATCACCGGCAGATCCTCGATCGAGATCATGCGCCCGGCCGTATTCTCATCGTAAAAGGCATAGGATGCCGAACCGTTAACCAGCTTGACGAAGGCCAGCGTCGTTGGACGGTCGGAAATGGCGGAGAAGCTGTAATCGACGCCGGAGGCATCGAGCTTTTCGCGAATGACATCACCCATAAGATCGCTGGAAAGCCCGGTGAAGAAACCGGTATCCCGCTTCAGCCGCGCCAGTGCCACGGCGGTATTGCAGACCGCGCCACCGGCGTAAGGGGCAAAGCCGGTCTCCCCCTTGGTTGTTTCGCGTGGCAACATGTCAATCAAGGCTTCGCCGCAACACAGGATCATGTCTCTCTCCCTTTCAGACATTTTTCCGGGTCTGTCCGCTCTGAACGCCGGCAGACCCGGAGATTTCGCCGATTTCCGCCGACCTCAGACGATCAGCTCATCAAGACCGCCATGGGCACGCGACCATTCCATCGGATGATCGAGGAACGCGGCAACCGCCTTCAGCTTGTCTTCGCCGAAAAGCGCCTTTTCACGCGCCACGGCCAGAACGTGACGCCAGGTGGCGATGTGGTGCAGGCTCACGCCGCCTTCGCTGAAGCGCTTCGGTGCCTCGGCGAAAATGTCATAGAAAAACAGGGCCAGACCGTGTTCGACAATCCCCTCAGCCGCGCGGATCGCATTGATGAAGGTAAACATGGAACCACCGGCAGTCGTCAGATCCTCCACCACAAGCACGCGTGCCCCCTTTGGCAGATAACCCTCGATCTGGGCATTGCGGCCATGCCCCTTCGGTTTTTTGCGGCAGTAGATCATCGGCAGATCAAGGCGTTCAGCCAGGAAGGCGGCAAAGGGAATGCCGGCTGTCTCCCCGCCTGCGACACAGTCGAAAGCCTCAAAACCGGCACCGCGCATCACTGTCGCTGCGGCGAAATCCATCAGTGTCGTGCGGATGCGCGGATAGGAGATCAGCTTGCGGCAGTCGATATAGACCGGGCTGACAAGGCCTGAAGCCAGCTTATAGGGTTCATCGGGCGAGAAATGCACCGCGCCGATCTCCCAAAGCATTCTGGCCATCAGATCACCCATGACTTCCGGCTCGGCAAAACTGGCGTGGCTCATCACATTCCCTTTCGTCACTGTCGCCTTTTCGGCATCCGTATCGACGCCAGGCCGCCACAGCCTGTCTTCGCGCAAGCGATACGCAATTTCCAACCATGAGAGCGTCCTGGTAGGCCAGGGGCAACGCTCAACGCATTAGCGGATGCAGGCTGAAGAGGCACTCAGTCAAGCACCTGAGATAGATTTCATCGTCTTTTCCGGTCAGAAATGCCCTTTTTCGGCAGGAGAGCGGAAAAACGCATCTTTCCAGCTACCTTGGCTTTCAACACGACAAAGGCCACAGGCGAAACTTCCGGAAACGGCACCAAAATAGCGGGAATCCGAAACATCGCAATGACAGAAATTAAATCGTTTTATTATTTTTGCGCAGCCAATCAGAAAGGTTTCGGCCCGTAGCGGTTGCCCTGCTCTACGCCGGGCAGAGCAGACATGACAAGAACAGCAAGCGCCCCCAGGATTGGTACAAGATACAGAACCAGCCAGCGGCCCGAGCGCCCGATATCATGAAATCGGCGAACGCTGACGCAGACAAAAGGCAGAAGAAACCCCAGAAACACGACCATGCTGAGCGCCGGCGAGCCCCAGAAGAAGAAATCGAAAACAACAGCCGCGATATTGACGAGTATAAAGATCGCGGCAAAGCACCAGAATTCCCGACGGCTCGAACGCCCGTGAAGAACACTGTATTTCGACATGGCGAGCGAAACATTGCTTTTGAATGACATCTCGGCAGTCCCTTCGTCGTTTCCAGACAACGCCCTCCCCCCACGGGATCGCAGGCTGTCTGTCGCCGAACCTGGCTCACCGCGCTATCTATGTTGGCCAAACCAACGAAGCGCTTCGCAAATGCCCTCCGGGAGAGTGGCTCTGCCTGGTGAAACTCAAACCGGCACTCTGATTACGGATCCATTCTGCACTGCACTCATTTCCGCATTGGAATGTGATAGCGCGATCATTCGCATACAAAAACAAAACAAGAAACAAGCGCATTAAAGTCAACTGGAAATTTCATAAAAACGTAGCATATGTCAGGAAATAGACAACGGAGAATTCAGAATTAAAGCAAAAATGCCGTATCAAACCCGTAAAAGACGGGTCAAAAAGGAATATTCGAATCTTGAAGCATCATATATTCGAAATATAAAATATATGATGCTTCAAATCCGTCGCAGATCAGACTTCCATCGCATAGCCCGCGCCGCGTACTGTGCGGATAACGTCTTGCATTTGCGAAAAATTCAACGCCTTGCGCAGCCGCCCGACATGAACATCAACGGTGCGCTCGTCTACATAGATATCATGTCCCCAGACACCATCGAGCAGTTGCGCACGTGAGAAAACCCGGCCCGGCGAACTCATCAGGAATTCAAGAAGACGGAACTCTGTCGGCCCAAGCCGCACTTCGCGGTTCTTGCGGTGAACGCGATGGGTTTCACGATCAAGCTCGATATCCCCGCATTTGAGGACGGTGGAAAGCACTTCCGGTCGGGCACGACGCAGGATCGCCCGCACGCGCGCCATGAGTTCTGGCGTGGAGAAGGGCTTGACCACATAGTCATCGGCACCGGTGGCAAGGCCGCGCACACGCTCGTTTTCTTCCCCGCGTGCCGTCAGCATGATAATCGGAAGCCGCTCGGTTTCGGGCCGCATCCGCAGGCGCCGGCAAAGCTCGATGCCGGAGACGCCCGGCAGCATCCAGTCAAGCAGCAGCAGATCAGGCACCCATTCCTGCAGCCGGATTTCGGCCTCATCCCCCCTGAGGATTGTCTCGACCTCGTAACCTTCGGCTTCGAGATTGTAGCGCAGCAAAACGCTCAGCGCCTCCTCGTCTTCCACCACGGCGATTTTCGGAACCATTGTTCACTCCGTCCTTCGGAAAGCTTCAGATGTCGTCGGAGCCGACAGCGGTCGAGCGATCATGTTTCGGGCGCTCACCCTGCGGCTGCGACCCGGTTGAAATATAGTAGATCATCTCGGCGATATTGGTCGCATGGTCACCGATGCGCTCAATATTCTTGGCGCAGAACAGAAGATGGGTGCAAGTCGTGATGTTGCGCGGATCTTCCATCATATAGGTCAGGAGTTCACGAAACAGCGATGTATAGATCGCGTCGATCTCATCATCACGTTCGCGGATCGAATTGGCCTTTTCCGGCTGACGGGCCGTATAGACGTCCAGCACTTCCTTCAGCTGGATCAGCGCCAGTTCGGACAGATGCTCGATACCGTGAGCAAGCTTGCGCGGCACGCCGGTGCCCTGCACCGCTATCACCCGCTTGGCCGTGTTCTTGGCGAGATCCCCGACCCGCTCCAGATCGGCGGCAATCCGGATCGCCCCCATGATCTCACGCAGGTCAGCAGCCACAGGCTGGCGCCTAGCAATCACCACCACGGCCTTATCGCCAATTTCGCGCTCGGCCTCATCCAGCATCAGGTCATCGGAAATGACCTTCTGCGCCAGCGCACTGTCGGTATTGACCAGCGCACGCACGCTTTCGCCGACCATTTCCTCGGCAAGACCGCCCATTTCGGAAATGCGACGCTGCAGATATTTCAGTTCCTGATCATAGGCTGTCAGAATATGTGAAGGGGCCATGTCTCATTCCTTTGCGGCCGCGAGGTTTTCCCGCGCCAGACCGTTATCCGAGGCGTCCCATGATGTAATCCTGGGTGCGGTTGTCGGCCGGATTGGTGAAAATCACATCCGTGTCGTTTTCTTCCACCATGTGGCCTTGATCGAACATGGCCGTTCGCTCCGAAACGCGGGCAGCCTGCTGCATCGAATGGGTCACCATGATGATGGTGTAGTTTTCCTTCAGATCGAAGATCAGTTCCTCGACCCGTGCCGTGGCGATTGGATCAAGCGCCGAGCAGGGCTCATCCATCAGGATCACTTCAGGGCTCACGGCAATCGCCCTTGCAATGCACAGCCGCTGCTGCTGGCCACCCGAAAGACTGGTGCCAGGCTCATGCAGCCGGTCCTTGACCTCATTGAACAGCCCGGCCTTGACCAGACTGGTCTCAACGATGGCGTCAAATTCACTGCGGCTCCTGGCAAGACCGTGGATCCGCGGCCCGTAGGCGACATTCTCATAGATCGATTTTGGAAAGGGATTTGGCTTCTGGAACACCATCCCGACACGGGCACGAAGCTCGACGACATCGAGATCGGGCGAATGAATATCCTCGCCATCCAGCAGAATGCGGCCGGTGATCCGGCAATTGTCGATGGTGTCATTCAGCCGGTTCAACGTGCGCAGAAAAGTCGACTTGCCGCAGCCGGACGGACCGATCAGGGCGGTCACCGCATTGGCGCGGATCTTCAGATCGACATCAAAGAGCACCTTCTTCTCGCCGTAGAAGACCGAAACCTGTTCGCCGACGATCTTGTATCGCATTGCGTTCATCTCAACATCCGTTGCCTGGACCTCATGCGGCCCTGAAATCCTGTTCATCGCCGTTCCTGCCGCCGCCTGGCGAAGCGCCGCCGCAACAGTGCTGCCGTCAGGTTCACCGCCACCAGAATCATCAGAAGCACGATGATGGCTGCCGCGGTACGCTCGACAAAGGCCTCCTGCCCCTCGCCCGCCCACATATAGATCTGCACCGGCAATGCCGTCGCCGGATCAAGCAGGCTTGACGGATAATCGGCAACGAAAGCAACCATGCCGACAAGCAGCAGTGGCGCCGTCTCACCGAAAGCCTGAGCCAGACCAAGCAGCGTTCCCGTCAAAATACCGGGCATGGCCAGCGGCAGGACATGGTGAAACACCACCTGAACCCGCGATGCCCCCACCGAAAGTGCGGCCTCCCTGATCGATCGCGGCACGGCGGCAAGAGCGGCCCGTGTGGCAATGATGATGGTCGGCAACGTCATCAGCGTCAGTACCAGACCGCCGACAAGGGCAGCGGAGCGCGGCAGGCCCAGGAGACCGATGAAAACGGCAAGGCCCAGGAGACCGAAGACAATTGACGGCACGGCAGCAAGATTATTGATATTGACCTCGATGAGATCCGTGAAGCGATTACGCGGGGCGAATTCTTCCAGATAGATCGCCGCGCCCACGCCGATGGACAGCGACAGCACCAGCACGATCGCCATCATGCTGAGCGAACCGGCCATGGCCACGCCGATACCGGCCGCCTCCGGACGGCTGGATGCCCCATTGACGAACAGGCCCGTATTGAAACGCGATCCCAACAGACCCTGCTGGTCAAGGCTGCCGATATAGGCCTTCAACACCACCTCATCCGGCCGTACTGCTGTGCCGCCCTTGCGGATCGTATCCAGTGCCGACGAGGCCAGAAGCGCGACCGGCTCGGTCCGCCCCAACAAAGAAGGATCAGCCACCACCATATCGCGCAGGGTAAAACGCGCGCTGAGCGAGATCAGCCGCATGGCCTGACGGCTGGCGTCTCTGTCGTCGGGAGCAATGCCGAGAACCTGATCCAGCGCTTGCGAGACGAGCGGCATATAGTTGAGCGTGCTGAGCCGCTCGGGATCATTGACATGCTGACCGGCAGGATCGATCAAATCACTTGCAAAGGTGATCGGCAGGGTCACCACGGTCTGCCGAAAGGCGCCTGCCCCGCGCTCGACCACATTGAAGATCAGCGCCGCAAGGAAAAAGATACCCACCAGAATGGCGGCGATTCCCGCCAGCCGAAAACGCCGTTCGGCGGCATAGCGACGCTTCAGCCGCCGCTTGCGCTGCCTTTCATCCATCGTCCGGACCGGTATGTCGACGGCATTGGTCATTCATACTGCTCCCGATAGCGGCGGACGATATAGAGCGCATAGATGTTGAGGCCGAGCGTCAGCACGAACAGGGTCAGCCCGAGCGCAAAAGCGACCAGCGTCTGCGGCGATGTAAATTCGAGATCGCCGGTCAGCTGGCTGACAATCTTCACCGTGATCGTCGTCATCGGCTCGAAGGGATCCAAATGCAGCTGGGCGGCAACACCGGCCGCCAGAACAACGATCATCGTTTCACCAATGGCACGTGATGCCGTCAGCAGCAGCGCGCCGACAATGCCCGGCAGCGCAGCAGGCAGCACGACCCGCTTGATGGTCTCAGACCGGGTGGCACCCAAACCGAGAGAGCCTTCGCGCAGGTCTTCGGGAACCGCATTGATAATGTCATCGGCCAGTGAGGAGACATAGGGGATCAGCATGAGCCCCATGACGACGCCAGCCGTCAAAACCGACTGGGCCTGAATGAAAGCTGTGTATTCGCCGGTGAAAAGCCGGTTGAGCGAAGCCGAAAGATCGCGAAAGAACGGCCCCACGGTCACCAGTGCGAAAAAACCGTAGACGATGGTGGGAATGCCAGCCAGCACTTCCAAAGCCGGCTTTGCCACCAGCCGCAGCCGTGAACCGGCATATTCGGCCATATAAATCGCCGCATAAAGCCCGATCGGAACGGCCACCAGCAGGGCGACCAGCGCAATATAAAGCGTGCCGGCAAGAAGCGGCACCAGCCCGAACTGGCCGGGCGGCTGGTTCTCGCCCGCCAGGCCGAAACGCGGATCCCAGACCGTGCCGAAGAAAAAGGCACGCGGCGATACGATGGAAAAGAAACGCAACGCCTCAATCAGCATCGACAGCACGATGCCAAGCGTCGTCAGTACAGCCAGCGACGATGCAAGAACAAGACCGGCCAGGATCAACTGTTCGATCCGGCTCCTCGCCCTGAAGGCCGGACGAACCCTGCGATAGGAAAGCACCATGCCGCCAAGAGCAACAAGCGTCACCAGGCCGACAAGGCACAGCCCGCTCACCCGCCAGGCATGATCAAGCCTGACAGCCGCATCAATCAGCGCCGGGGACGGATTGTCGGCAACCGGAATGCCAATCCCGGCAAAGGCATCGGCAACGGAAATATCACCGGCTCCGATCGCCGCAACGCTGCCAGCGGGGAGCCGTGCAAGGCCCGTGGCAATCTGCGCGACCGTGTCATAGGCAAGATCCTGCATGGCCAAGGGTTGTGCCAAGAGCGTTTCGGGAAAGCCGGACCGGACATAGGCGCCAACAATGGCGGGGCTGATCGCCAGCCAGACAAGAACAATGATGAGCGCTGGCAAAACCGTTGCGACAGCGACAAAAGCACCGTGATAGGTGGGCCGGGAATGCGGGCGGCGGCGTTCGTCTGAAAAGGCAAAGGCGCGGGCGCGGGCCGCCAGAAAACCGGCGAAACCGAAGGCGGCAAGCAGAGCCAGGGTCAGCGTTAAGAACATCTCAAAAGTCCCGACGGGCCAGAGAAAGGCGCCCGGTGAAGCGGCGGCGCTGCACAGTGCTGCAGAAAAACGGAGAGGCTTTGAACGCAGATATGATCATCGCCTCACAATGTCTCACCACGTTCAACACGCTGGCGCATGGCCATCCGCTCTGCCTCCGGTGCAGCGACAAGACCGCGGTCGGCAAGCAGCCCATAGGGTCCGATCATATCATCGCTCAGGAAGAAGGCGACATATTCCGCAAGTCCGGGCACAACGTCCAGATGCGCCTTTTTCACATAGAAATACAGCGGGCGCGACACCGGATAGGCCCCGGAAGCAACGGTTTCGGATGACGGTGTCACACCGGAAATCGTTGCAACATTGAGCTTGTCGACATTGTTTTCATAAAAGGACAGCCCGAAAACACCAAGCGCGGAACGATTGGCGGAAATGCGCGCCAGCGTCTCGGTATAGTCCCCGTCAATATCGACGGCCCGGCCATCCTTGCGCAGATCGAGGCAGGCGGCATGGGCGCTTTCCGCACCGCCTTCGTCAACAAAGGCATCATAGGCGCCTGCATCGACACAGCCCACGGCCAGGAGCTTGACCTCGAAAACCTCACGCGTGCCGTGTTTTTCACCCGGAATGAAGACGGTGATCGGCAGATCCGGCAAATCGGGATTAACCTCGGACCAGCGCTTGTAGGGATTGTCCACCAGGCTGCCGTCGACAACGACGCGGGCAGCAAGGGCGCGATAGAGATCAGCCGGGGTCAGATCGAGATGAGGGGCTGAAACGTCATTGGCAAAGACGATGCCGTCATAGCCGAATTTCACTTCCTCAATGGCACTGACACCGTTTTTGGCACAGGCATCAATTTCCATCGGGGTGATCGGCCGCGAGGCATCGGCAATATCAACCGTGTCCATTCCCACACCGCGGCAGAATTCCTTGATCCCGGCCGCAGAACCACCCGATTCCACCACCGGCGTGCGGAATTGCGCATAAACCTCACCGAAAGTCTCGGCCACAATCCGCGCATAGGGCAGGACGGTGGAGGAGCCGACAATCTGGATCTGGTCACGTGCGGCAGCGCCGCTGGCAATCACACATGCAAGAACGAGCGAAGCGAACGCATAGATCAGTCCTCTCATATCGCTTCTCCTGCATGATACCGGTTCAAAACGCTTTATGCGCCGACATTTCCGGATCTGAAATTACGTCCCGGGCGATACCACCCGACGAATGGCTTTTTGAGACGGCATCCTGTCTAAGAAACCGCTATGCCGGAATGCTGTTTCTGCGTCGCCGCTGGCGAACTGAAACCCACCGCTCCGGCGCAGCATTTCAGGTTAGAGCTAGTCCCGCCGAGACAGCGTTTTATGTCATTTTTGCAAATTATTTATGACGATTTATGATTTTGTTTTTTCAAGCATTTTGACGACGGCCCGGTCGCCATCACCTGTGCGCATCCAGGCTCCGCACGCCTGATGAAGAACAGGAATCGGCTGCCGATGTGCTAAAAACGCACGGTGAACTCGGTTCCCTTGCCAACCTCGGAACGCACGACAAGCCTTGCACGATGGCGGGTCAGAATATGCTTGACGATGGCAAGCCCGAGGCCTGTGCCCTTTTTCGAACGGCTGTCGGCCACCGAAACACGGTAGAAACGCTCGGTCAGTCGTGGAACATGCTCTGCCGGAATACCGGGACCATGATCGATGACGCTGACTTCAGCGCCGCGCGGCTTGATCACCCGGAGCACGACATCGACCTGACCACCTTCAGCACCGTATTTGCAGCCATTTTCGACCAGATTTTCGAAGACCTCGACAAGTTCGTCATGATCACCATTGACGCTCACGGGCTCGTCCGGCAAATCGAGCACGATTTCAACCTCAAGCTCGCGTGCGAGAGGCAGCAGCGCATCGCGCACATGTTCGAGCAGCGGGCCGAGTTCAACGACCTTGTCGGGCGGCAGATGTGCGCGGACTTCAAGCCGGGACAGCGACAGAAGATCATCCACCAGCCGGCTCATGCGGGTGGCCTGATCCAGCATGATCGGCAAGAACCGCTCCTGTGCCTTGGCATCACCCTTGGCCGGTCCCTGCAGGGTCTCGATATAGCCGCGCAGCGAGGCAAGCGGCGTTCGAAGCTCATGACTGGCATTGGCGACGAAATCCGAGCGCATGCGATCAATTCGCCTGGCCTCGGAAATATCACGGAACATCAGCAGGAAAAGCGACGTCTCTTCGGCGTGGTTCAGCCCGCTGACCGGCACCGAACGCACGAGATAGACGCGTTCGGATGGAAGGCGTTCGGAATATTCCATCTGGTTGGAACGCCCGCTCGTCAGCGTGTCGCGAACGA
The DNA here is from genome assembly GCF_006516955.1 of Martelella alba. Classification (GTDB taxonomy): domain Bacteria; phylum Pseudomonadota; class Alphaproteobacteria; order Rhizobiales; family Rhizobiaceae; genus Martelella; species Martelella alba. Next base: position 50,865 of record NZ_VHLG01000017.1, on the reverse strand, counting down.
TATCCAGAACGCCCGGCGCACGCATACGCGCCGAAATATGCGCACCTGCCGGTACCGCACCAAATGTCGTGCTGGCGGAGCGGTTCTGGAACAGAACCGAGCCATTGGCGGACAAGACATAAATGCCGAGATCAATCTCATCGAGAAAGGGCGTGACCGCGCCGAGATCGGCTTCGTTCCCGGTTTCGTTTTCCGGCGGAGCGACCGGCGCATGCACGGCCGAGGGCGGGTGATCGCCAGCGGCAAACAGGGCCGCACCGGCCAGAAAAAGCCAGCCAATGCCGATGGCCACCGGATCAACAGCTATGGCAAAGGCGCCGCCGGCCAAAAGAGTGTCGGCAACCAGCATCAGCCGTGCCCGGCCAATTCTGGACCACAATCCCCTTCCCGCCTTCGAACCTTCTTCCAATATGCGCTCCGCAAGCTTGGTCACTGTCAGATCGGGTCTGCTACACCCCTTTCATGACAGCTATATTGCCAAGCGCGTTGTAAAAGCATCTTTTTTCGCATCACTCGACCACACGGGCCTGAACAGAGTAGACATCAAGCGGCAGGGCATCACCATTGAGATCGCTCGAAATCATCATGCGGGTCGGCGGCGTTCCGCCCGGATCAAGCCTGACGACCAGATGGTCCTTCTGCGAGGGCGCCGTGAAGCGGTGACGCTCGCAACCGGAAAGTGTGCCATCAGCACAGCTGATACCCACCGGCTGGCCGCCACCCTGGGGCGCACGAACCACGAAATCGACAATCACCGGCCGGGTGGCGGCAGATGACGCAATGGCTGCAGGCAGGGCGAAAGCAACAGAGCCTTCGCTGCCTTCTGCCATTGCCGTGATCCTGAGCGCTGGCTCGCCCTCGACATTGACCGCTTCGGCCCGCGCAGCAGCGCCGGTTGAAAACCCGGATGTGTCACCGGGCTTGAACATATCGGTCCAGACGACCTGCGGTTCGGAGGGATCGCCGGTCACGGTCACCGCGTCGCTCTCTTCGGCCACATCGGAGGTAACGAGCCACCACCAGCCAGCGACAACAATGCCCACGACGAGCAGGGCGGCAACGGCAGCCGAAGCAACAATACGTCCCCAGTGAATGGGCGGGCGACCACGCTTTTCGGTCTTGCGCTCAACGGCGGCCTGCTTTTTCTCGCGCCTTTCGTGGCTCTTGACCCGTTTGGCGCGTTTCTTTTCGCTGCGACCGGCGGCCAGTCCGTCACCGGCACCATGCTGGGCCTGAAACAGCCCGGACTGAACATCCGCTTCATCCGTGGCGGCCCGGTCATCTTCCGCCCGTTCGGCGACAAGGCTCGGCGCCGCCGCATCGCTATCGGCCAGAACCGGCGTTTCTTCAAACACCGCATGGTCCGCTTCACGCCGTTCATCATGGGCGGAGAAATCGGCCATCGCCAGATCAGGCTCAGGGCGTTCCTGCGGAGCGAAATCGGGTGCCGGTGCTTCGACCTGCGGTTCAGCGACCGGCGCAAAGATATCAGGCACATCTTCGCTCACCCGCGGCTCGGCCTCGTGGTCCGGCGTGCGCCCTGTGGCAAAGACATCATCAAAAAGCGGCGCCGGCGTCGCCTGCAGCCGCGCGGCGCGCACGGCCGCTGATTCGGCGCGCTCGATCTCGGTAATCACCTCTTCCAGTTTGCGCCGCTGACGCGAAACGGTTTTAAGATCAGTGATATTCTGGTTACGCAGGCCATTATCCAGCGCCTGACGCGCCGCCTGATAAATACGCGCGCGCTGATTGGCATCGCTGCGGTCGGCGCGTTCCAGCGCCTTTCTGATTGCATCTTCCAATCCGCTCACAATCAATTCCCGTGTTCGTTCGGCCCGAAATGCTATTGACAGGGTTTAATAGGCCGGATCAAGGCAAAAGCGAAGACGCTTACGTGGAGAATTGCATCACACCGCATCGCCAGGCGAACTGTTTCAAAACGGTCGCACAGGCGCTATCCTTTTCATTCGCACAGAAATGCCTGCAGGAAAGTGACACCCTTGGCCGAAAACTTCCGCCTCAATGACCTGATGCAGATTGCCCGCGCCGAGGGACGGATCGTCGCCGAAGATGCGGCCGAACGGTTGGGCGTCACGGTCCAGACGATCCGCCGCGATCTGGTCAAACTGTCTGAAACCGGAAAGCTGACACGCGTCCATGGCGGTGCTGTCCTGCCCTCCGGGACCGCCAATATCGGCTATGCCGACCGGCGTGGTCTGATGGCGGCAGAAAAGGCGGCCATCGCCACGGCCTGCACCAGTGCCGTGCCGGATGACGCGGCCCTGTTCCTGAATATCGGCACCACGACCGAGGCCGTGGCGCACGCGCTTCTGTCCCATCGCCGGCTGATGGTCGTTACCAACAACATCAATGTCGCCAACACGCTTGTTGCCAATCCCGGTTGCGAAATCGTGGTTGCCGGCGGCCATCTTCGCCGTTCCGATGGCGGCCTTGTCGGAACGCTGGCCAACCGCATCGTCGAGCAATTCAAATTCGATATCGCGATTATCGGCTGTTCAGCGCTTGATCAGGATGGCGACCTGCTTGATTTCGACATGCTGGAGATCGGCGTGACCCAGGCAGCCATTGCCCGCGCCCGCAAGACCTTCCTGGTGGCCGATCATTCGAAATTCTCCCGAAACGCACCGGCCAGGATCGCCTCTCTCGCCGATATCGACACGGTGTTCACCGACCGGCCACTGTCTCCGGCGCTCACGAAAGCCTGTCACGACTGGAAAACCGAAATCAGGATCGCCCCGGCAGAGGGCGAGATTGCCCGCGATCCGTGACGGCAAGGCAACGTCTCCGCCCGCGCGTATTTCAAAGAAACTGAATTTAATATAGCGAAAAATCGAACGATATTCCGCGCACCAGCTTCCTGGGGGAGAGAAAATATGGAGCGTGTGGGGACCGGCGGCTGCGCCGGATGCTGATGGCCAACCGGTCATGTTGGAAAGCAGACGCATTTCATAAGAGACCGTGAAAGCAGAACATCGAGGCATCTCTCCGCACTATCGAAGCGAGGCCAGACGTCCTTTGAACATGCAAGTGATGGGACAGCGTCTGGAAAACAGAAATTTGTTCTCACCCTTAGTCAGACAATTTCACGAGCGAGGAAAAAATGCGACCAACTGCCCCTCCATCATATGACAGCCTACCACTTGCGCATGACAGCGTACCGCTTGCGCAAGACGATCTTGACGCACTGCGGCAAAGCCTTGCCCGAAGCGAAGAGACAGCCAGGGTTTCCAAGCTGCAACTGGCAGAACTCAAAGGCGCACGCCTGCGGAACCGTCAACGCATCGAAGAACTGAGTAGCCTGTATCAGTCCATCAAGCGCAAAGTGCGTGACGACGGGCAACTTCGAACGCTGAAAATGAACGGGCGTATCTACGCAATGCGAATCTGCGAGATGCAGGAACGCCTGGAAGCGGCCCGGAGCGAGCGGAATCTGGCGCAGCGGCAGATTGAAAGCCACCAAAATGCAATCGATCGGCTACCCACCTATGAAGAAGCCATGCGGAGCAGGTCCCCCACGATAGGTGCGGCTTTGATGACACCGGCAGGGCAGCGCTGAGCGAACGGCCCCAACCGGGGCCGTCCCATTCCTCCGGTACGTTCAGGCGTTCCAGGCGATCGTCTTCTGGGTCTGCTCGCCAAGGCCCTCTATGCCAAGATGCATCGTCTGGCCTTCCTTCAGATAGACCGGTTCCGGCTTGATGCCCATGCCGACGCCGGGCGGCGTGCCGGTGGTGATGATGTCACCGGGCTGCAGGCTCATGAACTGGCTGAGATAGGCGACCAGATGGGCAACGCCGAAGATCATCGTCTTCGTCGATCCGTTCTGATATCGATGACCGTCGACCTCAAGCCACATGGAAAGCTTCTGCGGGTCTTCAACCTCGTCACGGGTGACAAGATAAGGGCCGATCGGGCCGAAAGTATCGGCGCTCTTGCCCTTGACCCACTGGCCCGAGCGCTCAATCTGGAATGCACGTTCCGACAGATCATTGACAACGCAGTAACCGGCGACGTGTGACAGCGCATCTTCTTCCGCGATATAGCGGGTTTCCTTGCCGATGATGATGCCGAGCTCGACTTCCCAATCGGTCTTGACCGAATTCTTCGGAATGCGGACATCATCATTGGGGCCGATAATGGCACTGGTCGCCTTCATGAAAATGATCGGCTCTTCCGGCGGCGTTGCGCCGGTTTCTGCGGCGTGATCGGCATAATTGAGACCGATGCAGATGAACTTGCCGACCTTGCCGACGCAGGGACCGATACGGCTGTCAGACGGCAATACCGGCAGGGCGCCGATCTCGGCGGCGCGGATACGCGCCAGCTCGGCATCAGACAGGGCGTCTCCGGCCAGATCGACCACCAGCGAGGAAATATCGCGATAGGTTCCGTCAATATGAAGGATAGCCGGTCTTTCGGCACCCTTGGCGCCGAGGCGAAGCAGTTTCATGGTATTTCTCCCGTTTCACGACCCTTTGGTCAGGCCATGTGCGCAAAGTTATGAAGGGTTTCGGATTTCATCTCAATGGAGAAGCCCGGACTTTCAGGCGGCATATAGGCCGCATTCTCGATCCGGCAGGGCGCCAGAAAATGTTCGTGCAGGTGATCGACATATTCGATCACGCGGCCTTCCTTGCTGCCCGAGACCACCAGATAATCAATCATCGATAGGTGCTGGACATATTCGCAAAGCCCGACCCCGCCAGCATGCGGCCAGACCGGCAGGCCGTATTTCGCCGCCATCAGCAGCACGGAGAGCACCTCGTTCAGCCCGCCAATGCGGCAGGCATCGATCTGGACGATATCAATCGCACCACCGGCGATGAATTGCTTGAACAGAATACGGTTCTGGCACATTTCGCCGGTGGCGACCTTGACCGGCGCCACCGCCTCGCGGATCTTCCGATGGCCCGCAACATCATCCGGGCTGGTCGGCTCCTCGATGAAGAAGGGGCGGAAGGGTTTCAGCGCGCTCACCCAGTCGATGGCCTGCGAGACCTCCCAGACCTGGTTGGCATCGATCATCAGCGTGCGATCTTCACCGATTACCTCGCGCACGATCTTCAGCCGCGCCACGTCTTCCTCCATATCCTGGCCGACCTTCATCTTGATATGGGTGAAACCGGCATCAACCGCTTCCTGCGCCAGCCGCCTCAGCTTCTCGTGGCTGTAGCCAAGCCAGCCGGCAGAGGTGGTGTAGCAGGGATAGCCATTGGCCTTCAGCTCCGCGATCCGTTCCGCCTTGCCAGCCTCTGCCCGGCGGAAGATTTCAAGCGCGTCGTCCTTCGTGATCGCATCGGTGAGGTAGCGGAAATCGATGATCGAGACCAGCTGCTCGGGCGTCATATCGGCGACGAACTGCCAGACCGGCTTCTTCGCCCGCTTGGCCAGCAGATCCCAGACGGCGTTGACCACGGCACCGGTGGCGAGGTGCATCGCCCCCTTGTCCGGCCCGATCCAGCGCAGCTGGCTGTCGCCGGTGACATGCCGCCAGAACCGCCCCGGATCCGACTCGATCCAGTCGAGATCGAGGCCTACCACACGGCCGGTCAGGGCGGCGATTGCCGCGCAGACCACCTCATTGCCACGGCCGATGGTAAAGGTCAGGCCGTGGCCTTCAAGCGCGCTGTCCGTCGTCAGAATGACATAGGCGGCGGAGTAATCCGGGTCAGGGTTCATCGCATCCGATCCGTCGAGCTTGGCTGAGGTCGGAAAGCGCAGATCATGCGTCGTAAGGCCGGTAATCTTGGTCATGTGATATCAGGGTCCGGTCAGGGCGGCAGGCCGCATTTGATGTTATCGGTTCAGCTCTCGTCAGCAGGCCCAGGCACCATCGATGATATGGGCCTGGCCGGTCGTATAGGTGGCGCCGGCGAGATAGACAGCGAGATCGGCGATCTCTTCCGGCGTACCAATCCGGCCGATCGGCTGGCGGGCGATGAAATCGCGGCGCGCCTTTTCATAGTCACCGGTCGCCTTCAGCCGGTCCTGCAGCGAGGGGCTGTCGACGGTGCCCGGCGCGATGGCGTTGCAGCGAATGCCCCTGGTCACATAATCGGCGGCAATGGCCTTGGTGAGCCCGATCACAGCCGCCTTGGTTGTGGAATAGGCGAAGCGGTTCGGCACACCCTTGATGGAGGAGGCAACCGAGGACATGTTGATGATGGCGCCATCGCCCTTCTCGATCATGCCCGGCAGGAAGGCGCGAATGGTGCGCACCATCGCCTTGACGTTGAGATCAAACGCGAAATCAAGATCGCCATCCTTCATCTCCAGCACCGAGCCGTTGTGAACCACACCGGCGCAGTTGAACAATATGTCGATCGGCCCGATCTCGGCGGCGGCGTCCGCCACGGCGGCATCCGAGAGCACATTCAGCACCCGGGTCTCGATGCCGGCTGGCAGTTCGGTGAGCTTTTCGGCATTGATATCGGTTGCGATCACACGGGCGCCGGCATCGGCGAAGGCCTTTGCCGATGCCGCGCCAATGCCTTGGGCTGCGGCGGTGATCAGGCAGGTTTTTCCGGAAAGACTGGACATGAGCGCCTCCTCTTCGTGCTCAGGCAATGATGCGATGCGCGCCCTTGATCGAAGCCTTTTCGATCGCGGCGAAATCCCAGTCGATGCCAAGACCGGGCGCAGATGACGGGATGGCATGACCATTTTCGATGGTCAGACCCTGATGGGTGATGCTGTCGAGCTGCGGGATATATTCCACCCAGCGCGCATTCGGCACGGCAGCGCAGAGCGCCACATGCAGCTCCATCAGAAAATGCGGTGCCACGGCCACGTTGAAGCATTCCGCCATATGGGCAACCTTGAGCCAGGGCGTGATGCCGCCGATCCGGCCGACATCGACCTGAACGATGGAACAGGCCCGGCGCTCCAGATAATCGCGAAACTGGCCCGGCGCATAAAGGCTCTCACCGACCGCAACCGGGATTGAGGTCCGGCGCGACAGTTCCGCATGACCGGCGACATCGTCCGCCGGAAGCGGTTCTTCCAGCCAGCCAAGGCCAAGCGGCTGATAGGCCTGAGCCCGACGGATAGCCTCGTCGACGCTGAAGGCCTGATTGGCATCGGTAAAGATCTCGAAACCGGGGCCGACCGCATCTCGCACCGCAGCAATCCGGGCGACATCTTCGTGAATCGGCCGCCCGACCTTCAGCTTGGCGCCCGAAAACCCTTCCGCCTTCGCCTTCAGCGCATCGTCAACGAGGGCTTCGGGTTGCAGATGCAGCCAGCCGCCTTCAGTGGTGTAAAGCGGCACCGAGGCCTGCGCCCCGCCCGCCAGAAGATGGAGCGGCAGGCCGAGCTTTCGCGCTTTCAGATCCCACAATGCGGTATCGATGGCGGCAAGCGCGATCGACGTAATCGCGCCGACCGAGGTTGCATGGGTCAAAAACAGAAGATCGCGCCAGATCCGTTCGATCTCCAATGCCTCCCGGCCGATCAGCGCTGGCGCCAGTGTCCTTTCCAGAAGCGCCATCACCGATGGGCCGCCGGTGCCGATCGTATAGGAATAGCCAGTGCCCGTTGCGCCATCATCATCAGTGATCGTGACGATCGGCGTTTCCTGCGAGACGAAGGACTGGATCGCATCGACCCTTCTGACCTTCGGCTTCAGGTCGACCATCTGAAGTTCAACACGGGTGATCTTTGCCATGATCAGGCTCTTAAGCTTCGGCCCGATGCCTGATCGAAGACATGGAGGCGGTCGAGATCGAGCGTGAAGGTCAGGGTCTCACCGGGTGAAACCGGCCGCGGATCCAGCATCTTGGCCTGGACATCCTTGCCGGCAAGCTCGGTGAAGATGATCGTCTCGGTCCCAAGCGGTTCGGCAATCACAACGCCAAGATCAATCTCCAGGGACCGTTCTTCAGGATGCAGCGAATGGCCCTTGGGCGCAAAGGCATCGGGGCGGAAACCGATCACCACCGTCTGTCCGTTCAGCACTTTGGCAGCAAGATCAGCCGGCAATGGCACGGATGTTCCATCGGAAAGCCTTGCAACGGCTGCGCCATCGGACGTCTCGACCGTGGCGTCAATCTGGTTCATCGGCGGGGAGCCGATAAAGCCGGCAACGAAGGTGTTGACCGGGTTTTCGAAAACCTCCGTCGGCGTGCCGACCTGCTCGACATGGCCGTCGCGCATGATGACGATCCGGTCGGCCAGCGTCATCGCCTCGACCTGATCATGCGTCACGTAAATCACCGTGGTCTTGACGCGCTGATGCAGTTTCTTGATCTCGACGCGCATCTGACCGCGTAATTTGGCATCGAGGTTCGAGAGCGGCTCGTCAAACAGGAACACATCCGGATGGCGGACGATGGCGCGCCCCATGGCGACGCGCTGGCGCTGACCACCCGACAGATTGGCCGGCAGGCGGTCCATGAAGCTTTCCAGGCCGAGAATGCCGGCTGCCTCGTCGACGCGCGGCCTGATCTCCTCCGGTTTCATCCCAGCGATCTTCAGGCCGAAGCCTAAGTTTTCGCGCACCGTCATATGCGGATAGAGCGCATAGGACTGGAACACCATGGAGATATTGCGCGAGCGGGGCGGCAGATCGTTGACGACGCGGTCGCCGATACGAAGCTCGCCGCCGGAAATCTCCTCAAGACCGGCGATCATTCTGAGTGTTGTCGACTTGCCGCAACCTGACGGGCCGACCAGAACAACAAATTCATTATGGGCGACATCGAGATCGATGCCATGGACAACGTCCATTGATCCATAGCGCTTGACGATTTTGGAAAGGTGCACTTCGGCCACGGGACTATCCTTTCACACCACCGAACGTCAGTCCGGCAATCAGATGCTTTTGTACGATGAAGGTGAGAATGAGCGCCGGAATGATGATCATGACGGCCATGGCGCTCATGCCGGTCCAGTCAACGGTGAACTGCGCGGTGAAATCCATCAGCCCGACAGGCATGGTCTTCGATGCGGTGGTGCGGGTCAGCTGACTTGCCAGGGCGAATTCGTTCCACGAGGTGAGGAAGGCAAAGATGCCCGCCGAGGCAAGGCCCGAACGGGCCAGCGGAAATTCCACCTTCCAGAAGGCCTGCCAGCGGGTGCAGCCGTCAATCTGGGCAGCTTCCGACAGGTCGATCGGGATCTGGCGGAAAAAGCCGTCCGTCAGCCAGATGGTGAAGGGAATGTTGATCGCCATATAGACGAGGATGATGCCGAATTTGGTATCGATCAGACCGAGCCGGCTCCAGATGATGAAGAGCGGCAGCGACAGCGCCACGCCGGGTACGGTACGCGACAGCATGAAGGATAAAAACAGCGCCCCCTTGCCCCTGAAGCGGTAGCGGGCAAAGGCATAGCCGCCCATCATCCCGACCAGGATCGCCACCACGGTGGAGGTCAGCGAAATGATGATCGAGTTCAGGAAATAGGAACCGACCGGCAGGCCCTGCTGGCGATCCGGCAGAAGGCCGAAAATGCCGAGGAAATTATCAAGCGTCCAGACCTGCGGGATCCAGACCGGCGGGCGAGCCAGCACCTCGACATTGGGGCGGAAGGCGGTCAGCACCACCCAGGCGCCCGGCACAACCAGTACCAGCATGGCGCAGAACACCATGAAGCGGATGCCCCAGCGCTGCCAGGGTTTTTCGATGGTTTTTGCCGCACTCATTGGGCGCCTCCCATGAAGACGCGCGCCTTGGACAGGTTCTTGTAGAACATGATGGTGAAGGCGATCGACAGAAGGATCGAGATATAGCCCATGGCGTTGGCCATCCCCATTTGTGAATTCTGATATCCGGTGCGCGTCATCAGCGTCCAGATGAGTTCGGTGCGCCCGGCGGGACCGCCATTGGTCATGATCTTGACCATGTCATAGGCGCGGGCGACATCGAGCGAGCGGATCGTCATGGCAATCCAGATGAAGGGCATCAGGAAGGGCAGCGTGATGTGGCGGAACACCTGCAGGGGATTGCAGCCATCCACCCTGGCCGCCTCGATAGGCTCCTTCGGCATGGCGAGCAGACCGGCCAGCAGCAGGATTGCAAAGATCGAGGTCGACATCCACATCTCGGCAACGATGATCGAATAATTGGCAAGCCAGGCATTGACCAGCCACGGAATGGGTTTGGAAATCAGCCCGAGCGAGAACAGCGCATTGTTCACCAGCCCGACGGAATCGTTGAAAATATATTTGAACTGGAAACCCACCAGAATCGGCGAGAACATCATCGGAAACATCATCACCGTTCTGAGCGTGCGCTGGCCCCAGGTGATCTTGTTGATGAGCAGCGCCAGGCCAAGCCCCATCACCATTTCCAGATTGAGCGCAATGGTGATGAAGACAATGGTGCGGCCAAAAGCCCACCAGAAATCCTCATTGCCCATAAGGCGCTTGTAGTTTCTCAGTCCCACAAAGTTATAAAGCGTATGGGGCTTGGTGAGATTGTAGCTGGTAAATGACGTCCAGAAGGACACCAGCAGTGGCAGCAGCACCACCGCGAGGATGACGATGATGGCCGGCAGCAACAGCAGATACGGCGTCGCCTTCGGCGACCTGAGAAACTTCATGTCACGCCTTCAGAATTGTTCGATTGTCGGAGACCGGTCTTCCCGGGAATGACCGCCGGACCAAATCCGGCGGTCGCTGATAGAGATCAGGCTCAGTAGTAGCCTGCATCTTCCATGATCTGCGTCGCCTGCTTGGCGGCATCATCCAGCGCTTCCTGCGCCGTCTTTTCGCCAACGATTGCCGCCTGAAGCTGCGGCCAGAGCACGTTGGAAACCTCGATCCATTCCGGAATCAGCGGCGGCGTGCGCGCATCGGCCAGCGACTGCTGCCAGACCTCGAACATCTGGGCGAGATTCTGCTTGCCGTTCTCGTTGAACCACGTGATCACGGCCGGATAGGTGGCGGTGCGGGTTGGCAGATTGCCGGCCTCGGCCTCCATCATCTCGCTTTCATCATTGGTCATGAAGACGGCGAAGGAAACGGCCGCTTCCTTGTTGTCGCAATCCTCAGTGACCGAGAAGGAATGCGAGCCCGACCAGCCGCCACGCTTGCCGGACGTGCCGACCGGGGCCAGCGCATAACCGAGATCATCGGCGATCTTGGACGAGGACGGATCGGAGAAATAGGCGGCAAAGCCCGGCCAGTCGAGATCGATGGCGAGCTGACCGGCGGCCATGGCCTGACCGATATCATCCCAGGTGTAGTTGACGGTTCCGGCCGGTACGGCGCCTGCCTTGTAGATATCAATGAACCAGTTCAGCGCATCAACGCCAGCCTGCGAATTGAAGATCGGCTTCAGGTTTTCATCAAAGATATCGCCGCCATTGGCGCGCAGGATTTCCATGAAGCGGCCGGACATGCCCTCATCCTTGCCGGCAAAGGCGGTGCCATAAAGGTTCGGCGGATCGGCAAAGAAGATGATCTGGTCCTTAAACTCGTCAAAGGTCTTCGGCGGGGCGAGATCCGTGCCGTATTTCTCCTTCCACGCCGCCTGGTTCTTCGGATCGGCGTAAAGGCTCTTCTTGTAATAAAGATTGGAAACATCGGTCACGCGTGGCAGCTGGACCAGACGGCCGTCGACCTTGGCTGAGGCAAGCGTGCCCGGCACATATTTGTCGAGTTCGGACTGGGGAATGTAATCCGTCAGATCGATATAGAGATCGCCATATTGCGGGGCGAAGCTTGTGTGATTGGAACCAACGCACCAATTCACCGAACCGGCGGCGATATCCTGCTTGATCTCACGGTCGAGATCGAAGTGATTCTTCGAGGACACGATTTCGACCTTGGCACCGGTCATCTTTTCCCATTCGGGAATGCGGGTGTAGAGCTTTTCATACTGGGTGCCGCCAATCAGCTTCACCTTCAGCGTGTAGTCGGGAAACGAGCCGTAATCGAAGTCGTCGGCATGAGCGGCGACCGCGAGCGCGCCAAGCGCGCAGCACGCCGCCAGAAGCGTCGTTAAGGGTTTCACTGCCATTTTCTCCTCCTCGACCTTCCAAATGCCAAGCCAGAAAAGACTTGATCCTCCATATTTGAAAAGTCTATTCGTATATAAGCATGGTTTTCGACGGGACGTCAACGTCCGGGTTCTGAATAAAGACCAAATTCGGAATTCTTATGGTTGCAAGATGCACAATGTTGAGGCGAAAAAGAAAAGATGCGGCCCCGTTCGCATGAGCAGGAAGAACAATGACAACAGAAGAAAACGATCGCTATCGCGCCCCCGCCCTCGATAAGGGCCTCGATATTTTTGAACTCCTGGCTGAAACCGAATCACCGCTCAGCCAGGCGGAGATTGCCAAGGCGCTGTCGCGCACGCCCAACGAAATCTACCGCATGCTCGACCGGCTGGTCAGGCGCGACTATATCCGCCGCACGCCGGAGGATCGCTACGAAATCACGCTGAAGATGTTCGAGCTGGTCCATGCCCGCCCGCCGCTCAGACGTCTCGTCAATCAGGCTGTTCCGCTGTTGCAGACCCTTGCCCAGGATGCCGCGCAATCCTGCCATCTCGTCGTCTTCGATCGCAATGCACCGGTGGTCGTTGCCCAGGTGGACGCACCATCCTACTGGAGCCTTGCGGTACGTGTCGGCACCAGGCTCGGCCTCACCACCACCGGATCAGGTCTCGTCTTTCTCGCCATGGCCACACCGGAACATCGCGCGCTGATGCTGAAGGGTTCCGGCGAAAGCCTCAATGCCGATCTTGAGGCGGAACTGGAGACGATCCGCGCTCAGGGCTATGTACTGATGCCCAGTGGCCAGATTTCCGGCGTCACCAATATCACCGCGCCGGTGATCGGTCCGCTCGGCACCGTAATCGCGGTGGTGACCTGCCCCTATACGGAACGGCTCGACCGCGTGCTGGAGACTGATATTCAGGCAGCGCTGACGCTGGTGCTCCGGACCGCAGACCAGCTTTCCCAGGCCCGCCGGCAAGGAGGAGATGCCGGCTGAGCCGATAACCCCGCATGACAGGAGGCGTTCATGCGCATCATCGACACCCATCTTCATCTGGTCGAAAAGGACCGCTTTTCCTATCCCTGGCTCACCGGCGCCCCGGCGCTTGACCGGACGTTTTCTGCCGTGGACTATTTCGCAGAGGCAGAACAATATGGCATCGAGGCCGCTCTTCACATGGAAGTGGATGTGGCGGAAGCGGACATGGCCGCAGAAACCCGCTTCATGCTGTCGGCCCATCGCAAGATCGCTGGCGCGATTGCCGCCTGCCGCCCGGAAGATCTTGATTTCCCGGCCTATCTGGAGGAAATGGCCGCGGTTTCGGGCGTGAAGGGCTTCCGTCGTGTCCTGCATGTCGTGCCGGACGAGATCTCGCAGGCGCCGCTTTTTGCCGAAAATCTGAACCGGCTTGCCCCGCTCGGGCTGACCTTTGATCTGTGCGTTTCCGCCCGGCAATTGCCGCTTGCCATCGCTCTGGCAAGAAAATGCCCCGGCGTGCAGTTCATTCTCGATCATTGCGGCGTTCCCGATATCGAAGGCGGCGAGCTTGATCCATGGCGAAGCCATATGTCCGAACTGGCCGGGATCGACAATGTCGCGGCCAAGATTTCCGGCGTCATCGCCTATGGCGGTGCGAACTGGTCGGTCGACGGCCTGCGGCCCTATGTCAGCCATGTGATTGAGCGCTTCGGCTTTGACCGTATTGTCTGGGGATCTGATTTCCCGGTCTGCACGCTGACGGCCAGTCTGAAGGACTGGGTTGCCGCGACAAAGACGCTCATTGCCGGCGCCAGCGCAGAAGAGCAGGAGAGACTGTTTTCGCTGAATGCCATGCGCATCTACAAAATCTGATGCCCTTAAGGAGGACCCCATGAAACGCTACGGAATGGTGATCGGGCTCAATGCCGACAAGGTCGCCGAATATAAGAAGCTCCATGCCAATGCCTGGCCGGAGGTTCTGGCCATGATCAAGGCCTGCAATATCTCCAACTATTCGATTTTCCTGCGCGAGCCGGAAAACCTGCTCTTCTCCTATTACGAATATCACGGTACCGACTATGAGGCCGACATGGCCAAAATGGCTGCCGACCCCAAGACGCAGGAATGGTGGACATTCTGCATTCCCTGCCAGAAACCGCTCAACACGAAAAAGGACGGCGAATGGTGGATCGACATGGAAGAAGTCTTCCACGTCGATTGATACATCCGTCGCGCGACGGCTCAGACGAGCCCGCGCGCGACGATGCTTTTCACCATGTCTGAAACACTGTCTTCGGCTGTGTAGGGTGTGCGGCCAAGCAAGCGCTTTGCCCGTTCTGAATCCAGTGCGGGGTGGTAGCCCAGTTCGTTGACATTGGCGCGGATATCGCCATCAAACAGGGCCAGAAGCCGGACCAGCCAGTCCGGCGCCTGCCGGGTTGAGATCTTCTTCGCATAGGCCGGCGCCGCCCGTGCCGCGATTGCCGCCAGATCCTTCATCCATAGCCCGGCAAAGGCCGAGAGATGACGCTTTCCGGCCGCCTCGGCATCCGTCAGGGCATTGACATGAAGGGTCGCTGCATCGCGAACGTCGACAATATCCACCGCCAGGCGCGGCATCATCGGAAACTCCCCGCGCAGCAGCCGCTGGAAAATCGCCCCCGACGTGCCGGGATCGGCATCCAGCAACGGCCCGACAATGAAACCGGGATTGATGACGGCAAGCCGGGACGGGTCTTCGGCCAGTTCCCAGGCGCGACGTTCAGCCAGATTTTTCGACAATGCATAGGCCGCGAGCCTGCCTTCGGCGGGGTCCGGCCAGTCATCGGAGCCCAGATGATCCGGCCGGCCGGGTCCGCGGCCATAAACGATTGCCGCTGTCGAGGAGGTGAGGACAACCCGTTCGATACCGGCCTTGCCGGCCGCACGCATCGCCCGCTCGGTGCCTTCCACCGCCGGGCGTACCAGCTGATCCGGGTCCTTGGGCATGGTGGTGACAAAGGGCGAGGCGGAATGGATCATGAAGCGCGCGCCGCGAGCGGCCTCATCCCAGCCTGCGTCACTCATGAGATCAAGCGTCACCGTCTCCAGCCGGGAGACATCGGCGCCGGCCTTTTGCAGCGTCTCGCCGAGCGCCTTTACCCGGGCGCCGTCAGGCCCCGGATTGCGCAGGCTTCCCCGCACGCTATAACCTCTGTTCAACAATTCGAGGGCGATATGGCCGCCAAGAAAACCGGTGATACCTGTGAGAAGCACTGTGTCGGTCATGATGGTCTCTTGAAATGAACGATTTGAACGATAAATGTTCAATTAGTAAAGTTTTTGGAGTCTTCAAGACCGTGCCTGCAACAAAGAGCAAAAAAACCGCCGAACGGACGCAACGCATTCTCGATGCCGCCCAGGAACAGTTTCTCGAAACCGGCCTGCGTGGCACGACGATGGAGACGCTCGCCCGCCGCGCCCGCGTCGCCAAGCCAACACTCTATGCCTATTTTCCAGACAAGGAGGCCGTCTTCAACGCCGTGATCGCACGGCTGATGGAGGACTGGACACAGATCGTCGGCACGGCACTGAGCTCCGATGGCAAGCCTGAAGAGCGCATCGCCCGCGCCTTTCTTGCCAAGTTTTCCGCCGCAGATGATCTCATTTCCGGCTCACCGCATGCCGAAGAGTTGATGCGCGAAGGCGCCAATCTTGCCACCCGCAACGCCTCCGGTCTCGAAGACTGGCTCTATGAAGCGATTGAAGCGCTGCTGGTTGAGCATGGGTTTGAGCGCAGCGATGCTGCCCATCGCTCCGACATGCTGGTCGCCTGTGTCTCCGGGCTCTATAAATTCACCGGCAGGCGCGATCAGCTGGCCGAGGACGTGGCTTTCGTCACCAGACGCCTGCTCGGCTGAACTGATTCAAAGCGCTGATCTTTATGAATCAGATCGGCGTTCTAACCACCCTGCTCTGCGGCCCGGGTCTTTTTGACGAAATCCGGATCGGCAATCGCACGGCGGAACACCGCGCCCTCATCGCCATCGTCAGGATAGTCGATGTGATCGGGCGTGCCATCCTCGATATGGGCAAAGAGGGTTTGCGCCACTGGTGAGCAATCCAGCACATCGAAAAAATCAGCCGGCAGATCACCGCTTTTCCAGGCATCGAACTCATCGGGTCCGAAAAATTCGAGAAGCCGGGTGAAACTGTCACTGTCGAACTGCGTCGTCAGGGTCATCTCGCTGTCGAGCATCATCAGGTCACAGGTTTCAACCCGCGTCTCGGCATCAAAGCTGCACTGCCCGTCATCGGTCTTGATGTAGGACACGGTGCCCTTCTCGGCGAACAACGCCTCATCTATGGCATAGCCCGTATAATGCCCCGTCGCATCCTTGGCGTAGAATTTCACAAAACAGGGATCAAGCGGCGACATTTCCAGCGGCGCGATGCCATTATCGGCAAGGAAGCGGTTATTGGCGTCGATACGCGCCTGCCTTGCGGCCTGTTCGTCCGGCGAAAGCGCGAAGGCAGGAAAGCCAAACACACCGGAAGGCGGATAGGCCGCCGGATCAATATCCGGCATTTTTGCCATCGCGGGAAAGGCCATGCCGGTGAAAAGCAGTACGGCAATCGGGAACTTCAACATAACATCCTCATCCGGACGCGCCCTGCCGCTCGCCCCATTCCGCAAGACTAGTCACAGCGCATCGCTCAGGCAAGCCATGACACGGCGCCCACAAGGAAGCCATGATTGACAAATAATCCTGAAAGGCCCCTTGCGTATTATCCAAATTTGAATAATCTATTCACATAAGAATGACACCGGTCGAATTTTCCGACCGAGCCTGAAGGAGGAGCAGGTTGTCAGAGGAGCACAGCACCGTCGCCCAAAGCTGGCCGGCGGTTGAAAATCCCCGTCCGATCGTGATCATCGGCGCGGGGTCTATTGTTACAGATGCGCATCTTCCCGCCTATCGCATGGCAGGTTTCAGCGTTGCCGGGATCTACGACATCAATGGCGAACAGGCCCGGAAGGTCGCTGACAGCTGGGACATTGCGGCCTTCGCGACACTTGAGGACGCCATGGCCGTGCCGGACGCGATCTTCGATCTGGCGCTTCCGCCCTTTGCCCATCTGTCGGTGCTGGAACAGCTGCCGGCCGGATCAGCCTGTCTGATCCAGAAGCCGATGGGACGCGATCTTGGCGAGGCAACGGCAATCCTTGAAGCCTGCCGCGCCCGCAATCTCACCGCTGCGGTCAATTTCCAGCTGCGCTTCGCCCCGATGATGCTGGCGATCCGTGATCTTGCGGCAAGCGGCGCGCTCGGCGAGATCGTTGATGCCGAAATGCACGCCAATATGATGACGCCCTGGCATTTATGGCCGTTTCTAAAAGAGATGGAACGGGTCGAGATCCTGCTGCATTCGATCCATTACCTCGACCTTTTCCGCCATTTCCTCGGCGATCCGAAGGGCATCCATGCCAGGACGCTTGGCCATCCCGACACCACGGTGTCGCAAAGCCGGACCGCAGCCATTCTCGATTATGACGCGCCGGTGCGCGCCGTCATGTCGATCAACCACAATCATGATTTCGGCCCGAAATTTCAGGATTGCTCCTTCCGGCTGGAAGGCACGAAAGCTGTGGCGATTGCCACGCTTGGCGTCAATCTCAACTATCCCAAGGGCGTACCGGATGAATTGTGGTTCTGCGAGAAAGGCCGGGACTGGCAGTCGCTGCCGCTTTCCGGCACCTGGTTTCCGCATGCCTTTATCGGCACGATGAGCAATCTCCAGCGCTTCGTTGCCGGTGATGATGCCGCCCTTCTGACCAGCGTCGAGGATGCCTGGAACACCATGGCCCTCGTCGAGGCGGCCTATGAAAGCGCGGCCGCGCCTGCAACGCCCATCAAGGAAAAACCATGAGCGACATTGATGACGACCTGCCGCTTTCGAGCGTGCTGGTACTGGATATGTGCCAGTTTCTCTCCGGCCCATATTGTTCGCTGCGCCTGCAGGATCTTGGCGCCCGAGTGATCAAGATCGAGCGGCCGGATGGCGGCGATCTCTCGCGCCGGCTCTATCTCTCCGACACCGAGATCGGTGGCGATTCGACAATTTTTCATGCGATCAACCGCTCCAAGGAAAGCCTCGCCATCGACATGAAGAGCCCGGATGACCTTGCCGCGCTGAAGACCCTGATCGGCAAGGCCGATATCGTGCTGCAGAATTTCCGGCCCGGCGTGATCACCCGGCTTGGCCTCGATTACGAGACGGTGAAGGCGATCAATCCCGGCATTGTCTACGGCTCCATCACCGGTTATTCCGAGGCGGGGCCCTGGGTAATGCGGCCGGGTCAGGATCTGCTCGCCCAGGCGCGCTCCGGCGTGATGTGGCTGAACGGCGATGAGGATCAGGGGCCGGTGCCCTTCGGCCTTGCCATTGCCGATATGCTGGCCGGTGCTGCCCTTGCCCAGGGGCTGCTGGCCGCACTGGTGCGCAAGGGCCGGACCGGGCGCGGTGCCCATGTGGAAACCAGCCTGATCGAGGCGCTGATCGATTTCCAGTTCGAGGTGCTGACAACGCATCTGAATGACGGCAAGCGCCCGCCAAAACGCTCCAATTTCCGTTCGGCCCATGCCTATCTTTCCGCACCTTACGGCGTGTATCAGACGGTGGATGGCTGGCTGGCACTCGCCATGATGCCGATCGACCGGCTGGAAGATGTGCTTCAGATCGAAGCGCTTCGCCCCTATTGCGGCAAGCCTGCCTGCTGGTTTTCCGAACGCGACACGATCAAGGCAATCATTGCCGAGGCATTGAAGGCCCGGACCACCGAGCATTGGCTGTCATTGCTGGAGCCGGCCGATATCTGGTGCGCACGCGTTTTGGACTGGCCGGCGCTCCTGGAGCATGAGGGGTTCAAGGTGCTGAACATGCTGCAGACGGTCACCCGGGAGGATGGCGTATCGATCACCACCACGCGCTCGCCGCTCAGGATTGACGGCAAACGCGGCGCCACCGGGCGCGCGGCACCGCTGATCGGCGAACAATCCGCCAGAATCCGAGCGGAGTTTAACCTATGATGACGGTTCTGAAGGGCATGACCTGGAGCCACCCGCGCGGCTATGACCCGATGGTGGCGACGGCGAGGCAATGGGCGCAGAAAACCGGCGTGCTGATCCGCTGGGACAAGCGCTCGCTGCAGGATTTCGAAAGCTTTCCCGTCGAGGAGCTGGCCCGCCAGTATGACCTGATCGTCATCGATCATCCCCATGTCGGCCAGGTGACGGCGGAGGGCTGCCTCCAGCCGCTGGATGTGGCGGGCCGGGAAACGGAACGTCAGGCACTGGCGCTGGGGTCCGTCGGCACCTCCTATGACAGCTATCATTTCAACGGCCGTCAATGGGCCTTTCCGATTGATGCCGCAGCCCAGGTGATGGCACTCGGCCCCGAGCTTTCCGGCGACGCGCCCGCCGATTTCGATGCGGTGCTTTCCCTCGCCCGAGACGGCCGCGTTCTGCTGCCGCTCCGCCCGCCGCACAGTCTGATGACATTCTTCACCCTTGCGGCAAATACCGGCTTTGCCTGCCGCAATGACGGGCCGGGCCTGTTTGTCGATCCGGCAGGCGGCGAAGCAGCGTTTGAACGGCTGACAGAGCTCGCAAGTCTGGTGCCTGGAGACAATTTCAACCACGACCCGATTGCCGTTCTGGAAGAAATGGCACGGGCCGAGAGCCCCTACATCGTCTCGCCCTATATTTACGGCTATGTCTCCTATGCCATGCCAGGCTTCCGGGCGCGGCAGATTGCCTTTGCCGATATGCCGGGCATCGACCGGAACGGGCCGCGCGGCTCCGCACTTGGTGGCACCGGCATTGCCGTTTCCGCCTTTTCGAACAACCCGGAAGCAGCACTCGACTATGCCTATTGGGTGGCCTCGGGTGACGTGCAGAAGGCAGGCTTTGCCAAAGCCGGCGGCCAGCCGGGCCATGCGGATGCCTGGGAAGACGACGCCGTGAATGCGGCAGCCGGGCAGTTTTACCGCAGGACAAGGCGAACGCTGAAAGAGGCCTATCTGCGGCCGCGCCATGATGGCTACATGGATTTCCAGGCCAGAGCCTCCGCAATCATCAATGACGGGCTGACCGAGAAACGCGCGGCAAGCGCCGTGATCGCCAGTCTCAACGCCGCCTATGAGGAGAGTTTCAATGGAACGGCCGCGCTATCTTGAAGACATCGAACCCGGCGAGAGCCGCAAGACCTATGGCCGAACGATCACTGAAACGGACTTCGTCGTCCATGCCGGGCATACGGGGGATTTTTTCCCTCATCATATGGATGCCGAACACATGAAGGCGACGCCCTTTGGCCAGCGTATAGCGCATGGCACCATGACCTTTGCCATCGGCATCGGCCTGTCTGCCTCCGAGATCAACCCGCTCTCCTTCACCTATGGCTATGAGCGGCTGCGCTTTCCCAAACCGGTCTTCATCGGCGACACGATCCACACGGTCTTGACCATTGCCAGCCGCGCGGATGACCCCAAGCGCCCCGGCCATGGCCGCGTGGTTGAGGAGGTGCGCGTGATCAACCAGCGCGATGAGGTCGTTATGGCTTGTGACCACATTTACCTTGTCGAAAAGAGAAAATCATAACTATCTGATTTTTAATATTTAAAAATAACCCTCTGCGACCAAATCACAAGCTTTGCGTTTTTTGATTTACGTACATCAAAAATCACGCTATAGCTTGCCCATTCAAGGCGCAAAGCCGCCTTGTCGGGAGTGAAAGACGAAAGGCGGAAGACCGCGCAAAACACGGCAAACCGCCCCGTCGATCAGGAGGCAGCAAACCGGTCCAGCTGACCGGTGGCAGACGGGATTTTATGACAATGCGGCCAACGGTCCACGATATCGCATCGGAAGCAGGCGTCAGCCTGGCGACGGTCGATCGCGTGCTGAACGGCCGCCCCGGCGTGCGCCAGAAGACCAGGGACAAGGTCGAGGCGGCAGTTGAGAAACTCGGCTATGTCCGTGATGTCGCCGCCGCCAATCTGGCCAAGGGCCGCATCTATCCCTTCACCTTCATCCTGCCGCTCAACGACAACTCCTTCATGCAGGCGCTTGACGAGGCGGTCCAGCAGGAGCGGCTTCGCGGCCGGGTGGAGCGCACCCAGATCGATATCGTCCGCGTGCCGGCCTTCGATCCCTCAGCCCTTGCAGCCGCCATTGACCGGGTGGCGGAAACGGACACGGCCGGTATCGCCCTGGTCGGCATCGAAGCTGCTGACGTCTCCGCAGCCATTGGCCGGCTGCGCGCCCGCGATATTCCCGTCGTCACGCTGGTTTCCGATCTCGAAGACAGCGCCCGCGACCATTATGCAGGCGTCGACAACGAGGCTGCAGGCCGCACGGCCGGAACGCTTCTTGGCCGGTTCCTGTCCGGGCGCAGCGGCAAGATCGGCATTCTCGCCGGTTCGCTATCCGTGCGCGACCATGCCAATCGCCTGAAGGGCTTTCGCCATGTGATCGAGGCCGGCTTTCCCGGTCTTGAAATCCTGCCGGCGATCGAAGCGCAGGACGATAGCGCCCGGTCCCGCGCCATGGTGACAGACGCGATTGCCGCCGATCCCGACATGATCGGCATTTACAGCCTCGGCGCCGGTAATCGCGGCCTGATCGGTGCGCTGGAGACAGCGCGCGGCCATGGCCGTGAAATCGTCACCATTGCCCATGAACTTTCCGGCCACGCCCGCAAGGCACTGGAAAGCGGCGTCTTCGATGCCGTACTCAACCAGGATGCCGGCCACGAGGTCAGAAGTGCCATCCGCGTTTTGAAATCACGCGCCGACGGACTGAATGTCATCGCCGCACAGGAACGCATTCGTATCGATATATTCATCAAGGAAAATCTGCCGTAACGGGCAATAAGCCCCGGCAGAAAGGGAGGACAACATGTATCTCGGCCTCGATCTCGGCACATCCGGCCTCAAAGCCATGCTGATCGACGACGCCCAGAAGGTGATTGCCAGCGCCGATGCGCCGCTCACCGTCCAGCGTCCCCATCATGGCTGGTCCGAACAGAACCCGGCTGACTGGGTAGCCGCCTGTGAGGCGGCCGTCAGCCGGCTGCAGCAGCGCCATCCAGCAGAGCTGGCCGCCGTCACCGGCATCGGCCTTTCCGGTCACATGCATGGTGCAACGCTGCTGGATGCATCCGGTGCGGTGCTGCGCCCCTGCATCATGTGGAATGACACCCGCAGCTTTGCCGAAGCGGCAGAACTCGATGCCGATCCGCGCTTCCGTGCCATCACCGGCAATATCGTCTTTCCGGGCTTTACCGCACCGAAGCTCGTCTGGGTGAAGAAGAACGAGCCGGACCTTTTTGCCAGGGTCGCCAAGGTTCTGCTGCCGAAGGATTATCTGCGCTACTGGCTGACCGGCGAATACATTTCCGAAATGTCGGATTCGGCCGGCACGTCCTGGCTCGACACCGCAAAGCGCGACTGGTCTGACGAACTGCTGGCCGCAACCGAGCTGAAGCGCGAGCAGATGCCGGCGCTGGTGGAAGGCTCCGCCCCCGGCGGCGTGCTGAAGGCCGCCCTTGCCTCGGAATGGGGCATGACCGGACCGGTCGTGGTCGCTGGCGGCGCCGGCGACAATGCAGCATCGGCCTGCGGCATGGGCACGGTCAAGGATGGCTCGGCCTTCATCTCGCTCGGCACATCCGGCGTGTTGTTCGCCGCCAATGACCGCTATCTGCCCAAGCCCGAAAGCGCCGTTCATGCCTTCTGCCATGCGCTGCCCGAAACCTGGCACCAGATGGGCGTGATCCTGTCGGCGACCGACGCGCTGAACTGGTATGCCCGCGTCACCGACAAGAGCCCGGCGGCGCTGACCGGCGAGATCGGCGAAACCCTCGTCGCCCCCAGTGATATCACCTTCCTGCCCTATCTTTCCGGTGAGCGCACCCCGCATAATGATGCTGCGATCCGCGGTGCCTTTATCGGTCTTGCCCATGAAAGCGACCGGGCAGCGCTTACCCGTGCCGTGCTGGAAGGCGTTACCTTTGCCCTGCGTGACAGCCTTGAAGCGCTGAAATCAGCCGGGACCTCACTCACCCGCATCACGGCCATTGGCGGCGGCTCACGTTCACGCTACTGGCTGAAGGCGATTGCAACCGCGCTGGAACTGCCCGTCGAAATTCCCGCCGACGGCGATTTCGGCGCTGCCTTCGGTGCGGCCCGCCTGGGCCTCATCGCGGCAACCGGCGCGGACCCGGTCGACGTCTGCACTCCGCCCGCCACCGCAGAAACCATCCTGCCGGAACCGGGTCTTACTGCCGCTTTCGAGGCGGCCTATCAGCGTTACCGGGCGCTTTACCCGGCGATCAAACCCCTGTCTGCCCTCTGACATTGTCATGGAACAATGCACGTCTGCAACAGAATGAAACCTTAAAGGGAGAAACCCATGAGCACCGGATTTTTCGGCGATATCGCCAAGATCAAATATGAAGGCCCGGACAGCGACAACCCGCTGGCCTTCCGCTACTATAACCCCGACGAGGTCGTGCTTGGCAAGCGCATGGAAGACCATCTGCGCTTCGGCATCGCCTATTGGCACAGCCTGGCCTATGAAGGTCTCGACCCGTTTGGCGGCCGCACCTTCGACCGCCCGTGGTATGACGGCGGCATGGACAAGGCCAAGCTGAAAGCCGATGTTGCCTTCGAACTCTTCACCCTGCTCGGCGCCCCCTTCTACTGCTTCCACGATGTGGATGTCCGTCCGGAAGGCGCAACCTTCGCCGAAAGCACGAAGAACCTGAACGAAATCGTCGATTATTTCGCCCAGAAGCAGGAAGAAACCGGCGTCAAGCTGCTGTGGGGCACGGCCAACCTGTTCTCCAACCGTCGCTTCATGTCCGGCGCTGCCACCAATCCCGATCCGGATGTCTTTGCCTATTCTGCTGCCACCATCAAGACCTGCATGGATGCAACGATGAAGCTCGGCGGTCAGAACTATGTTCTGTGGGGCGGTCGCGAAGGCTATGAAACCCTGCTGAACACCGATCTGGCGCATGAATATGACCAGATGGCCCGCATGCTGCACATGGTTGTCGAATACAAGCACAAGATCGGCTTCAAGGGCGCGATCCTGGTGGAACCGAAGCCGCAGGAACCCTCCAAGCATCAGTATGACTTCGACGTTGCCACGGTTTACGGCTTCCTGAAGAAATACGGCCTGGAAAATGAAGTGAAGGTCAATGTCGAACAGGGACACTGCATCCTGGCCGGTCATACCTTCGAGCACGAGCTGGCCATGGCCCGCACACTCGGCATTTTCGGCTCCGTCGACATGAACCGCAACGACTATCAGTCCGGCTGGGACACCGACCAGTTCCCGAACAATGTGCCCGAACTGGCGCTGGCCTATTACCAGGTTCTGCTGGCTGGCGGCTTCACCACCGGTGGCTCCAACTTCGACAGCAAGCTACGCCGCCAGTCGATTGATGCCGAAGACCTGCTCTACGGCCATATCGGCGGTATGGACACCTGCGCACGCGGCCTGAAGGCTGCCGCTCAGATGATCGAAGACAAGGCGCTTTCCGGCCCGCTCGCCGAGCGCTATGCCGGCTGGGACAAGCCCGCCGCCAAGAAGATGCTGGCTGGCGAGATGACGCTTTCCGACATTGCCGACATGGTTGAAAAGGAAAACCTCAACCCGCAGCCGAAATCCGGCCGCCAGGAATATCTGGAAAACATCGTCAACAAATACGTCTGAGACCAGACGCATCCATCGATGTGGCAATGACAGGCCGGGGCGTGAATGCGCCCCGGTTTGCTGTCTTGACGAACCAATCTGCCCCCTTTGACGTCATGCCTATGCTTGGTCCAAAGGCATCCAGCGGACATGCACCGGCACGCAGAACGGCTCTTTCTATTCTTCAATATCTGCTGAAGCTGGATCCCCGCGGGCCAAGCGCGGGGATGACGACAGTGGGGCTGGCTATTCCACCCCGAACCGGCAATCTGAATGACTTTGTCAGCGCCCTGGTATTTTTGCCCTCTCTAAAACGCCGTAAACACACCGATCACCAGCGCATTGGCGAGGTCGACGAAGAAGGCGGAGACCAGCGGCAGGACGATGAAGGCGAGTGGTGCGGGGCCATAATGCTTGGTCACCGATGACATGTTCGCAATCGCCGTCGGTGTGGCGCCAAGCGTGAAACCGGCGACACCGGCTGATAGCACGGCTGCGGTATAATCCCGCCCGGCAAGCCGGAAGAAGACCAGCAGAATGAACAGTGCGGTGATGACGACCTGCAGCATGAGAACCGCAATCAGCGGACCGCCGAGACCGGCAAGCGTCCACAGCTGCATGCTCATCAGCGACATGGCCAGAAAGATCGACAGCGAATAGTCGGAGATCAGTGCCAGCGCCTTGGTGCGGGCCGGCCATTCAAGCTTCGGCATCAGGCGCGGTACCGTGTTCGACAGAAAAATCGCCACCAGCAGGCAGGAGACGAAGGCCGGGAGTTTCACGCCCGTTCTTGCGATCAGCCCGTCAAGGCCATACCCCAGCATGATGGCGATATTGGTGACCAGCAGCGCCCGGATCAGGCTGACATGATTGACGGCACGGTGCTCCGGCCGGTCTTCATAGCCGATACCCACCAGTTCGGCAGAAACGGCCTCCGTCTCCGGCGTCAGCCGGTTGCGCTCGATCAGCAGCTTGGCCAGAGGCCCGCCGAGAAAGGAGGCGACGACAAGACCGAGCGTGGCGGCGGCAATGCCGACCTCACTTGCTGCGGCAAAGCCGGTCTTTTCGGCAATGGTCGGCCCCCAGGCAATCGCCGTGCCGTGCCCGCCAATCAGCGAAGCCGAGCCCAGAAGCACGCCGACATCAGCCGGCAGGCCGAAGGCCAGCGCACCGGCAAGCCCGACAATATCCTGGACGATGATGAAGCCGAGCGTGACGGCAAGCAGAATGCCGAGCAGCCTGCCGCCGGATACCAGATCGGAAAGCCGGGCATTGAGGCCGATCGTGGTGAAGAACACCACCAAAAGCTCATCCCGCGTGTCGAGCGTGAAGGAAATCTCGATATGAAAGAAACCGTAGATCGCCCAGGTAATGAGCGCGACAGAAAGCCCGCCAGCGACGGGCTCGGGAATGTTGAAATTGCGCAGAAAGGCAATCCTGCGGGTCAGAAGCGCCCCGAGAAAGAACACCACCATGCCGATTGTCAGCGCCTGAAAATCGGGAATAACCCATTGGCTCGCAGTCACTTCGTCCATCGGCAATCCCCCCAGGCCGGAATAGAACTGCCCGGAAGCCTAACGCCACCAGCCTGCAAAGGAAAGCGGCAGCCTCAGCTTACCCGCCGGAAAGCATTTCCATGACACCGCGTGCCAGCAAGATAACGGACAGGATCAGCAGCATGGTCTGGATCACCCGCATATAGACCGTCTCCGGCAGGATCTTCGTCAGGGCGCGGCCGAAGAAAGTGCCGATAATGCCGGTTGCGGCAAGGCCTGCAATCAGCCACCAGTTCAGCCCATCGAGCTGGCCAATGGCATAATAGGCAGGCAGCTTGACCAGATTGCCGATGGCGAATGATATCGCCACCGTGCCGGCGAATTCCAGCTTCGGCAGCCGCTGCGGCAAAAGATAGGCCTGGGACGGCGGCGCACTGGAATGGGTGATGAAGCTGGCAATGCCTGTCAGCGTGCCCCAGAAGACCCCCGGCAGAATGCGAGCGTCATGTTTTTCCAGCTGCTTGCGCTTGAGCCAGGCACGGGCGCAGTACCAGACGCCGATCAACCCGGTGAAAATCAGCAACGCCCATTCCGGCGTATAGGGCGTGATCAGCGTGGCAATGGCGACGCCAAGCAGGATGGATGGCGTCAGAATGAGGACATTCCGCTTCGAAAAACTCTTGCGATAGAGATAGACCCCGATCCAGTCGGTGACGATATAGACCGGCAGCAGGATCGCCGCGGCCTTGACCGGGTTCATGTAAAGCGCCAGAAACGGCACTGAAATCGCCGCAGCCGAGGCCAGACCGCCTTTCGACATGCCAACGATCAGCGCTGCTGCGAGAAGAAGAATATCCTGTGTCACCTTCCGTCCTTCCGCCCGGGCGCCGCAGCATGGATGCGCAGCGGGATGTTTCGGCTCATCATGGGCCTGTCCTGTTCTTTTTACCTGTCCCTCCAAACTTGTCCTTTTTCGGGGAAATGGAACAGGCCGCTTCAGCAAAGCTGTTTTCGAAAATATCGAACAGCCGCCTTTCGATGTCTCAGCTGCGCGCCCCGCACCGCCACGGCTTGCCCCGGCGGTCACTTCATGCTTTGCTCCCGGTAACGTTACAGCCCGTCTGGGACATGCGGGTCTGAGGGAGGAAAATCATGAAAACCATCAAGGGTCCGGGGATATTTCTCGGCCAGTTCGCCAGCGATGAGGCGCCGTTTGACAGCTGGGACGGCATTACCAGATGGGCCGCTGACTGCGGCTATAAGGGCGTGCAGGTGCCGACATGGGCAAGCCAGCTGATCGATCTGGAAAAAGCCGCCGCATCGCAGGACTATTGCGATGAATTTGCCGGTTTGGCCCGCGAAAACGGGGTCGAAGTGACCGAGCTTTCCACCCATCTCCAGGGCCAGCTGGTGGCGGTGCACCCGGCCTATGACGAAGCCTTTGACGGCTTTGCCGCGCCGCAAGTACGCGGCAATCCGAAGGCGCGGCAGCAATGGGCGGTGGAGCAGGTCAAGCTGGCGCTGATGGCCTCGAAAAATCTCGGACTGACAGAACATGCCACCTTTTCCGGCGCGCTCGCCTGGCCGTTTCTCTATCCCTGGCCGCAGCGCCCGGCCGGCCTCATCGAAGCCGCCTTTGACGAGCTGGCGCGCCGCTGGCGGCCGATCCTCGATTTCGCCGAGGAAAACGGCGTCGATCTCTGCTACGAGATCCATCCCGGCGAAGACCTGCATGACGGGGCGACATTCGAGATGTTTCTCGACCGGCTCGGCCAGCACAGCCGCGCCAACATGCTATACGACCCATCGCATTACGTGCTGCAATGCCTTGATTATCTTGACAATATCGACATCTACAAAGATCGGATCAAGATGTTCCACGTCAAGGATGCCGAGTTCAATCCGACCGGGCGGCAGGGCGTCTATGGCGGTTATCAGTCCTGGATCGACAGGGCGGGCCGGTTCCGTTCGCTCGGCGACGGCCAGGTCGATTTCGCCGCAATCTTTTCCAAGATGGCCGCCAATGATTTCGACGGCTGGGCTGTGGTCGAGTGGGAATGCTGCCTGAAGCACCCCGAAGACGGCGCGCGCGAGGGGGCGGAATTCGTCAAACATCACATCATCCGCGTCACCGACAAGGCCTTTGACGATTTTGCCGGTTCCGGCTCGGATGATGCCGCCAACCGCCGCATGCTCGGACTTTGAGGGAGGCAATCATGACCATTGAAGCATCGAAACTTGCCACAGGCCGGCGCATCCGGCTCGGCATGGTGGGCGGTGGCGCCGACGCCTTTATCGGCGCCGTGCATCGCATGGCCGCCCGGCTGGACGACCACTTCACCCTTGTCGCAGGCGCGCTGTCATCGACACCTGAAAAGGCAATCGCCTCCGGCCAGGCCCTTGGCCTTGAACGGGTCTACGGCACATTTACGGAAATGGCTGAAGCCGAGGCCACCCGCGAAGACGGGATCGAGGCCGTGGCGATCGTCACGCCGAACCATATGCATTTTGCCCCGGCAAAGGCTTTCCTCGAAAAGGGCATCCATGTCATCTGCGACAAGCCGGTGACCGCGACGCTGGAGGAAGCCCGCACCCTGAAGGCCATAGCCGACAGGGCCGATGCGCTGTTTATCCTTACTCATAACTATACCGGCTACCCCATGGTGCGTCAGGCCCGCGCCATGGTGGCGGACGGGCTTCTCGGCCAGATCCGGCTGGTACAGGCCGAATATGCGCAGGACTGGCTCACCGAACCAGTAGAGCGGCAGGGATCGAAACAGGCCGAATGGCGCACCGATCCCAAACGCGCTGGCGCTGGCGGCGCGCTTGGCGATATCGGCACCCATGCCTTCAACCTTGCGACCTTCGTCTCGGGCCTGACGCTTGAAAGCCTTGCCGCCGATCTCGACCATTTCGGCGAAGGCCGGCTGCTCGACGACAATGCCCATGTGATGCTGCGCTTTGCCGAGAAAAACGGTGTCAGGGCCAAGGGCATGCTATGGGCAAGCCAGGTGGCGCCGGGCAATGAGAATGCGCTGACGCTGCGCATTTACGGCACCAAGGGCGGGCTTTCCTTCGATCAGGAGCATCCCAACCAGCTCTGGTACACGCCCTTTGGCGCGGAAAAGCGGTTGATCACCCGCAATGGTGCAGGCGCCAGGCCGCAGGCTGCACGGGTCTCGCGCGTGCCAGCCGGTCACCCGGAGGGATATCTCGAGGCTTTCGCCACGCTCTACAGCGAGGCAGCGCTTGCGATCACGGCCTTTAGAGACGGCAAGACCGCGCCTGAGGCCCTCTACCCGACCCTTGATGACGGGCTTTGCGGTCTCGCCTTTATCGATGCCTGCCTGCGCTCGGCAGCGGCAGACGGCGCCTGGACCAGTCCGGTCATCTGATTGCCGGGGCCTGCGGCAAAGCGGCAACGGCGGCAGACTATTTGCTGTAACGTTACAGTTTGTCCGTCCTGCCGCTGTACAGCCGCATCATTGTCGCCTAAAAGGGCGTCCAACCATGATCTGGCCCGGTCGCTGCAACCGGACCCGGTTCATGCCGGGTGCGAATGGGGTGTGCGCCGGAGCTGCAGCGTCGGCAGGGCTTGCCGCACGGATTTTGCGCTCCACTTTCCCCCAAAGCCACATGAGAGGCCTGTTTCTAACGTCCGAGACGGCCGAGTCGATAAGAAGGATAGCTGATAATGATTGATCCCAAGGTCCTTGCCGGACGCTTCCCGGACGACTTCCTCTTCGGGGTCGCAACCGCCTCCTACCAGATTGAGGGTGCCGCGCGCGAGGATGGTCGCAAGCCATCCATCTGGGATGCATTCTGCAACATGCCGGGCCGGGTCCATGGCCGCGATAATGGTGATGTTGCCTGCGATCACTACCACCGCCTGGACGAGGATCTCGACATGATCCGCGATCTCGGCATGGAGGCCTATCGCTTCTCGATCGCCTGGCCGCGCATCATTCCCGATGGCCGCGGCCCGGTCAACGAGGCCGGACTGGATTTTTACGACCGGCTGCTCGACGGCTGCAAGGCGCGCGGGCTCAAAACCTTCGCCACACTCTATCACTGGGACCTGCCGCTGACGCTTGCCGGTGACGGCGGCTGGACCGCCCGCTCGACAGCCTATGCCTATCAACGCTATGTCCAGACCGTGATGAAACGGCTTGGCGACCGTATCGACACCGCCGCCACCTTCAACGAACCCTGGTGCGTGGTCTGGCTCAGCCATCTTTACGGCATTCACGCGCCGGGCGAGTCCAATATGGATGCCGCACTTGCCGCCCTCCACACGGTCAATCTCGCCCATGGGCTCGGCGTCGAGGCGATCCGCACCGAGGCGCCCGACGTCAAGGCTGGCATCGTCTGCAATGCCACCGCCGTCGTTGCCGCCTCCGACAGCGCCGCCGATCAGGCCGCCTGGGAGCGCGCTTTCCAGTTCAATAATGGCGTCTTCTTCGATCCGATCTTCAAGGGCGAATATCCCGCTGATTTCATGGCCGCACTCGGCCATCGTATGCCGGAAATCGAAGATGGCGATCTGGCGCTGATTTCACAGAAGCTCGACTGGTGGGGGCTG
This sequence comes from Martelella alba, assembly GCF_006516955.1. Taxonomy (GTDB): domain Bacteria; phylum Pseudomonadota; class Alphaproteobacteria; order Rhizobiales; family Rhizobiaceae; genus Martelella; species Martelella alba. The sequence goes on along the minus strand of NZ_VHLG01000017.1, from coordinate 20,094 downwards.
AATTATTACACGCCGGAACGCGTTGCCGATGACCCGCGCGAAGGCGTTGAGTTTCCGGCGGTAAAGAAGATGCCCGCCGCCAATCAGGTTTTCACCGATATCGGCTGGGAGGTCTTCGCCCCGGCGCTCGGCGACCTTACCCGAACGCTTTATGCGCGCTACGATCTGCCTGAAGTCTACATCACCGAAAACGGCTCCTGCTACAATATGGAACCGGTTGATGGCGTGGTCGACGACCTGCCGCGCACGGAATACTTCTCCGACCATATTTCCGTCGTGGCTGATCTTGTCGAAGAAGGCATTCCGCTGAAGGGCTATTTCGCCTGGAGCCTGATGGACAATCTCGAATGGGCCGAGGGCTATAAGATGCGCTTTGGCATCGTCTTTGTCGACTACGAAACCCAGGAGCGTACGGTCAAGAATTCCGGCAAGTGGTATTCGGCCCTTGCCTCGCAATTCCGCAAGGAAAACAGCAAGGCCGCCTGAGCCTCGGGAAAATGGGCGTGGCTAGTTTGCCTTGCTAGGGCCGAAGCACACGTCCAGACAGGAAGAAGGCCGCGCGTCAGCGCGGCCTTTCTGTCGTTCCGCTACCGGCATCTTTTCTCATCACGTCAACCGGGCGTCTTTTGCTGACCCGCCCCTGTATAACGCCGTGATGGCCGGCAGAACCGTAGCGCGGCACTGGCGGCCGGCTTTTTGCCTGTGTTGGCAAACGGGTTTCGGGAGAATTGAACGCCCGTTCCGGCGGGCAAGCCCTTGGCTCGCTGGCTGTCGCGGCAGGCTCAACGCGGAGATTGACCTTCGGCCAGCGATTGATGGCATCCACCGCATCAAAATTGGAATAGCGTTCAAGCACAAAGCCGAACACTTCGCTGCATTCCCGGTAAAAGTTGCGCTCTTCTTCAGACGTGGCCCGGCTTCGCCGCTCCTCTGCCTCGGCAACCGCCCGCGTAATCTCAAACCGATCGACAATGCGCTCCTCAGCCGGAAAGTAACGACCGAACTCTGCGCGCTTGAGGTAATCCAGCGTGATATCCACTCCAAACGACGTGTATGGCATGATTTCCTCCCGAGAAAGCAAAAACATATCATTCACCTAATATATATTTTAATTACAAATACTTAAGTAACCATTCATAAACACCTCGCCGCCGCCCAGCCCGCAACGAAAACGCCCCCGCCACAGTTCGAACTGTAACGGGGGCGTCCATGATCAGAAGGCACAGTCAGCCGGGCTCAGCCCCGGGCCCGGGTCAGCCGATAAAGCCTTCGACCTTGACCGCCGTCACGCCATCGGCAGGCGGGGAGACGAGATCACCGGCAACCGGCTGCCCATCAACAACGAGCGAAACCGCATTGCCGGGACCCTTTCGGGTGACGGTGATATCGTAGGTCACGCCACGCCATGTCCGGCTGACGGAGAAACCGCTCCAGCGTTCCGGGATCACCGGGGCAACGCGCAACCCCTCATATTCCGGGCGAATGCCGAAAATGAACTGGGTGATGGCATAGTAATTCCAGGCGGCGGTGCCGGTGAGCCAGGAGTTTTTCGCCTCGCCGTGGCGTGTGGCATCACGTCCGGCAATCATCTGCGCATAGACATAGGGCTCCAGCCGGTGCGTATCGGAAATCGCCTCGCGCGCCGACGGGTTGATGCGGTTATAATAGTCGAAAGCCGCATCGCCATTGCCGAGCACGGTTTCGGCAATCATGACCCAGGGATTATTGTGGCAGAAGATGCCGGCATTTTCCTTGTAGCCCGGCGGATAGGTCGAGATCTCGCCATATTCGATATAGTATTTCGTGTAAGCGGGCTGCAGCACGACAATGCCATGCGGGGTCGCCAGATGTTTGGCAACCGAATCGAGCGCCTTGCGCGCCTTGCCGTCATCAACGCCAACGCCAGCCAGAACGCAGAAGCCCTGGCTTTCGATGAAGATCTTGCCTTCCTCATTCTCCTTCGAACCGATCTTGCGGCCGAAATCATCATAGGCGCGCACGAACCACTCGCCATCCCAGCCATGGGTGCGGATCGTGCCATCCATGTCGGCGGCCACCCTGGCATAACGATCCGCATCATCAGCCTTGCCGGTCTCGCGGGCGATATCGGAAAGTTCGCGGGCGGAGAGCACCATCAACCCGGCAATGAAAACGCTTTCGGCAACCTTGCCATCCTTGCTGGTGGTGGTCTGGAAGCTTTCACCGGGCGTATCGGAAAAGCAGTTGAGATTGAGGCAGTCATTCCAGTCAGCCCGGCCGATCAGCGGCAGGCCATGCGGACCGATCCGGTCCAGCGCATATTGCATGGCGCGGGTCAGATGAGCGTAAAGCGGCTCTTCCGTGCCGGGCTGATTGTCGAACACCACCGGTTCTTCAAGAATGGAAAAATCACCGGTTTCCTTCAGATAGGCGGCGACGCCGATGATCAGCCAGTGTGGATCGTCGTTGAAGTCACCGCCAATGTCATTATTGCCCTTCTTGGTCAGCGGCTGATACTGGTGATAGGCGCCACCGGAGGACAGCTGGGTCGCGGCGATATCGAGAATGCGTTCGCGCGCACGGGCCGGCACCATGTGGACGAAGCCGAGCAGATCCTGATTGCTGTCGCGGAAGCCCAGACCACGGCCGATGCCGCTTTCAAAGGATGAGGCCGAGCGGGACATGTTGAAGGTCGCCATGCACTGATAGGCGTTCCAGATATTGACCATGCGGTCGGCATGGATATCGGGCGATGACACCTGATAGACGCCGAGCAGGTCGTCCCAGTGCGTCTTCAGCGCAGAGAAAGCCGTCTCGACATTTTCGATCTGACGATATTTCTCGATCACCGGCGCCACGGTCTTCTTGTTGAGGCGCTGCGAACCCGGCGGGTCGAACTTCTCAGCCTTGTCATTTTCATGATAGCCGAGCACGAAGATCACCTGGCGGGTTTCGCCGGGCTGAAGCACCATCTTCACATGATGCGATCCCATCGGCGACCAGCCATGGGCAATCGAATCGCGCGACCGGCCCTCGGCAACGGCGACCGGCTTGTCCCAGCCGCGCCACGGACCGAGAAAATCCTCGCGGCTCGTATCAAAACCCGCAAGCTTTTCCGAGCAGGCAAAATAGGCAAAGTGATTGCGGCGCTCGCGATACTCGGTCTTGTGATAGATGACCTCGTCTTCCACCTCGACCTGCCCGGTGGACAGATTGCGCTGGAAATTGGTCATGTCGTCCAGCGCATCCCACAGGCAGAATTCAACGGAAGAGAACAGCGAGACATCGGCCGGCACCAGCCGTTCGTTGGTGACGGTCAACTGCCAGATTTCCAGCGTCTCGCCAAGCGGCACGAAATAGCGGTTGGAGACGCGGATGCCATTGCGCTTTGAGCCGATCGTTGAATAGCCCATGCCATGGCGGCAGCTGTAATCCTCGACCTCCGACTGGGTCGGCATCCAGGACGGCGACCAGAAGTCGGCCGTCTCATTATCGCGGACATAGACATAGCGGCCTGACATATCGAGCGGCACATTGTTGTAGCGCCCGCGGGTCAGACGACGGAGCCTGGCATCACGATAATAGGAATAGCCGCCGCCCGTGGCCGAGAGAATGCCGAAATAGCCTTCGCAACCGATATAGTTGACCCAGGGATAGGGTGTATCCGGCCGGGTGATCACATATTCACGGGCCGTGTCGTCGAAATAACCGTATTTCATGATGCAATCCTGTTCAGCGTGCCTGTCATTTAAAAATTCTGCGGCAGCGCGACAGCCTCCTCCCAAAAGCAGATCCCAGCCAAACGGGCACATATTCGCATCCCGTCTTGCACTGAGACCAAGGGCCAGACATGCGCAGGTTCAGCACATGGCATCAAACCCGGCATTGGCGGGCAGGTCGGCTCGCGTCCTCCTGCAAAGCCTGTTAACACAGAATCACCGACCTCAAAAGTGAAACGTTTTAGATTTTGTCCACCATCGCGTGTCGCACAATGCCTCTATTTTTGCGCATCGTAAATTTACATAATTTATCTTATTGTTTTTATTATATTAAATACTCGTATTGCTGCAACCTACGCATGCTCGATTTTTTCAAAGCGGTTTGAAAATAGCATCTGTAACGTTACCGTAAATTCTGTTTCATGCCCCATATATCGGCACCACGCCGCACGGTTGGCTCTGCGTTTGGCACTTTGCAGCACTGGCGCTGACGCAAGCGGGCCCAGGCATCACGCCCTTCCCCGCAACCGCAAGGCGGCAACAGCACAAAGACGCTGTTGCAAAAGCCACGCCTTTTGCCGGAAAGCACTGGCTGACAGGGCTTTGCCCTGCTTTCCCGATTGACAAGTCGCGCCGCCATGGTCCAGCTTCACTTCCAATTTCAAGCCTTGACCTTTTTCAGGACAGACAATGACGAGGGGACGTCTCCACATGAAGACCACGTTGAAGATCGCAACTTTTCTGACGGGAACGATGCTGGCCGGACAGGCCTTCAGCGCAGAAGTGCTGACGATCGCCAACTGGCTGCCGCCGACCCATGCGCTGGTTGCCGATGTGATGGTGCCCTATGCCAAGGAAATCGCCGAGGCGACTGATGGCCGCGTTACCGCCAATATCCTGCCGGCCCCGCTTGGGCCGCCGCCGGCGCAATACGACCTTGCGGTCAACGGCGTTGCCGATATTTCCTTCGGCGTGCAGGGCTACACGCCCGGCCGTTTCAAGACCACCAATCTGGCAGAGCTGCCCTTCTGGGGCGATACGGCAGAAGCCAATTCGGTCGCCTACTGGCGCACCTGGATCGACCTGCTGCAGAACGCGCATGAATATGACGACGTCCATGTTCTCGCCGTCTTCACCCATGGCCCCGGCCAGACCTTCATGACCAAGGGCGATCTCTCCAGCCTCGATACGCTGAAGGGCGCCAAGATCCGCGTCGGCGGCGGCATTGTCCATGAAATCGCCACCGCGCTCGGCGCCGTGCCGGTCGAAGGCCCGTCCTCGCAGACCTATGAGCTGATGTCGCAGGGCGTTGCCGATGGCATCATGTTCCCGTTTGAATCGGTCAACTTCTTCGGGCTTACCGATCTTGTCAGCCAGGCGCTGGTGGTGCCGGGCGGGCTTTACAACACCTCCTTCTTCATCGTCATGAACAAGGCCAAGTGGGAAAGCCTGTCGCCGGAAGATCAGGCGGCCATTGACAGTGTTTCGGGCGAGGCGCTTGCACGGCTTGCCGGCCAGGCCTGGGACAAGGTCGATGCTGAAGGCCGCGCCGCGATGGATGGCAAGGTCACCATCCATGATGCAACACCGGAGCAGATTGCCGAGATCACCACCATGGTGCAGCCGGTTGTCGATGCCAAGCTTGCCGAAATCGACGAGACCGGCATCTCCTCGGCCGAGGCGGTCCAGATGATGAAGAAGAATCTGGAAGAACTGCAGGCTCAATGAGCGATACCGAATCCTATAGTTTGCATGACAAGGCCGCGCATCCTCTGGTGCGCGGCATTCGCATTGTCCTCAGTCTTGTTGCCGGCATCCTGCTGATGGTGCTGATGATGCTTACCGTCAGTGATGTCATCGGCCGCTATATCTTCAACGCACCGATCACCGGCGCTTCGGAACTGTCCGAGCTGCTGCTGGTCTCGATCGTCTTTCTCGGCCTGCCGGCCGTCTGTCTCGATGGCGGTCATGTCACCGTCGATCTGGTGACGAAGGCGCTGCCCGCCCGCATCGAGGAGCCGCGCGTCTTTCTGACCGGCATCATCTCGGCGATCGTGCTTGGCGTCGTCTGCTGGCGGCTCTTTGCTTATGGCGACCAGGTGGCCAGCTATCTCGTCACCAACAGCCTGCGCATCCGTGTCGCCCCCTTCATCTGGTTCTGCGCCATCATGACCGGGCTTTCGGCCGCCATTACCCTTGTCATCGCGCTTGCCGCACTCAGGAGGCGCAAGCCATGATCGAATGGCCCGTCGGTATTGCCGTGCTGCTCGTGCTTTTGCTGAGCGGCGTGCCCATCGCCTTTGCCCTGACGCTGATCGGCGTTGTCGGCACGGCCTCCATCATCGGCTTCAAACCCTCCTTCGCTCTGCTTGGCTCGACCTTTTTCGACAATGGCCGCTCCTACACGCTGACGGTGATGCCGCTCTTCCTGCTGATGGGCAATTTCGTCGTCCAGTCCGGCATTGCCCGCGATCTCTACAGTTCCGCCCATGCCTGGCTGCGCCACCGGCGCGGCGGCCTGGCACTGGCAACGGTGGTCGCCTGCGGCGGCTTTTCCTCTGTCTGCGGCTCGTCACTGGCAACGGCTGCAACCATGTCGAAGATCGCCCTGCCCTCGATGCGCCGCTTCGGCTATCCCGACAGCCTTGCCACCGCCTCGATCGCTGCCGGCGGCACGCTCGGCATCCTGATCCCGCCTTCGGTCATCCTGGTTTTCTACGGCATCATGACCCAGCAGAATATCGGCAAGCTGTTCATTGCCGGCATCCTGCCCGGTGTGATCGGCATATTGTTCTACGCCATCGCCGTGATGATCTCGGTCCGCTTCACGGCAAAGGACCTGCCACGCGAGGAACGCCTGCCGCTGAAGGAGCGGCTTCTGGCGCTGAAGGGCACGGCCGGTGCCATCGCCCTGTTTATCTTTGTCATGGGCGGCATCTATCTCGGCGTCTTCACGCCGACGGAAAGTGCGGGCATGGGTGCCTTCGGCGCCTTCATTTTGGCTCTTGCGAGCAAGAAACTCACGCTCGCCTCGCTTGGCGATATTCTCTACGGCACCGCCAAAACCTCGGCGATGATGTTCTTCATCCTGTTCGGCGCCATGACCTTCACCAATTATGTCAATCTGTCGGGCATGACCAATGACATCCAGTCCGCCCTTGGCATTTTCGGCGACGGGCCGCTGCCGACCATCCTTGCCATACTGGTGATCTATCTGCTGCTCGGCTGCGTGCTGGAAGGCCTGTCGATGATCACGCTCACCGTGCCGATCTTCTACCCGATCGTCGCCGCGCAGGGTTTCGATCTGATCTGGTTCGGCATTTTCGTGGTCGTGATCACCGAGGTCAGCTACATCACGCCGCCGGTCGGCATGAACGCCTTCGTGCTCAACACCGTGGTGCGCGACGTCAGTCTGAGAACGATCTTTGCCGGTCTTCTGCCCTTCGTCGCCATGGATCTGCTGCGCATCGCGCTTCTGATCGCCATTCCCGGCATTGTACTGTTCATACCGTCGATGATGTGATCCCAGATTTCGCGGGTCAGGCCACCTGCCTGACCCAGGAAGGGAAGGGGTCGGTCAGCCCTTCATAATCACGCTCGTTGAAACCGGTGCCGGTATCGATCAGGCATTCATCCAGCGCCTGACGGATCGCGGCCTGATCCATGCCGGTGCCGATGAAAACAATCTCCTGACGCCGGTCGCCATAGGCCTCGTGCCAGCAATCCTCGATCATGCCGCGCAGTTCTGGATTATTCGGCCATCGGCTTTCCGGCACTGCCGCCCACCAGCGCCCGAGCGGGCCGGAGCGGACAATCGCACCGGCCAGCGAGAACTCACCAGCGAAATCCGGGCGCGTTGCCAGCCAGAAATGGCCCTTGGCGCGGATCAGCCCGGTAAAGCTGGTCTTGGTAAAGCGGTCGAACTTCTCCGGGTGAAACGGTGCGCGGGCGCGATAGACGAAGCTGGAAATGCCATACTCCTCGGTCTCCGGCACATGATCGGCAAAACCGTAGAGTTCCTTGGCCCAGAGCGGATGCTGGCTCGCCTTGTCTTCGCTGAAGAGACCCGTGTCGAGAAGCTCCTCCAGTGCAACTTCGGAAAAATCCGTCTCGATGATCTTCGCATCGGCGTTCAGCGCCCGCACCACCTTGACGACGTTTTCGCGTTCCTGCGGTGTCACATCGGAGATCTTGTTGACGACGACGACATCGGCAAATTCAATCTGCTCGACATGAAGATCGACCAGCGTGCGGTCATCACCTGAGCCCGCCACTTCACCGCGATCGCTCAGGAATTCATGGCCGCCATATTCACGCAGCAGGTTCACTGCATCCACCACCGTCACCATGGTATCGAGCCGGGCAAGATCGGAAAGGCTGCGCCCCATCTCGTCGCGAAAGGAAAAGGTGGCGGCGACCGGCAGCGGCTCGGCAATGCCGGTCCCCTCGATCAGCAGATAATCGAAGCGCTTTTCTTCCGACAGCCGCCGCACCTCGCTCAGGAGATCGTCGCGCAGCGTGCAGCAGATGCAGCCATTGGTCATCTCGACCATGGTCTCCTCGGTGCGCGACAGGTCGGCACCGCCCTGGCGCACCAGATCGGCATCGATATTCACCTCGCTCATGTCATTGACGATGACGGCGACCCGCCGGCCCTCGCGATTGTTGAGAATATGATTGAGCAAGGTCGTCTTGCCCGCGCCGAGAAAGCCCGAAAGCACAGTGACGGGCAGGCGCGGATCCTGATTTTTCTGCAACATGGCAGCCTCTTCCTGATGGGTTTCGCAACGGCAAGCAGCCCGATGGCGCGCTCCGCCGTGCAATTAAAATAACGTTATAACATTACATTTAGCGAAACAAACCATTCCCGGTCAAGCGCCTTGTTCGCCCTGATGTCACACAAGGCCACGCCGAACATGGTCAGTCATGATCTGCTGCTTTCTCCCTTCCGGCTTCCGAACGGCACCTGTTTTGTCTCAGACAGGCCATAGCGCCGGTGAAGCCCGGAATGGACCAGCGGGCCGGGCAAAATGCGGCCCCCTCCCGTCCAGGCTTGCCGGAAAGACCACCCGGCGGGCAGGCCCCCAGTGGGTCTCTTCCGCCTGCATCGCCACCACCTCGTCGCCCGGCTGGCGCGCGACCGGATCGCGCGTCCCGGCCGAAGCCAGCAGATGCGCCGTGCGTGCCAGTGACAGCCGCGCGGCACATCCCCTGCCATTCGCCCGTTTCCGAGCGAGCCCGCGCAGAACCGCTGCCGCCATCAGATAGCCCGTGCCATGATCGAGCACCTGCACCGGCAGTGCCACGGGCCTGTCCGCGCCGGTCATCCGCATGGCTTCCGCAGCCAGGCCCGTCGCCACCTGCAGCACGCTGTCAAAGCCGCGCCTTTCCCGCCATGGCCCTGTCCAGCCATAGGCTGACAGCGACACGTCGATGAGGCCGGGGTTGAGCACCCGCCGCCTCACCGCATCATAGCCCAGCCGGTCCAGCGCACCGGGCCGGTAGCCGTGGACCAGCACATGCGCCTCGCTGAGCAAATCTTCGAAAATCCGGCGGTCATCTATGCACTTCAGGTCCAGTCCGGCGCAGGTCTTGCCCAAAGTCACCTCGGCCTCCAGCCCCTCTTCATTCCAGTCCGGCGGGTCAATCCTGAGCACGCTGGCGCCGAAGCCGGCGAGAAACCGGGTTGCCACCGGCCCGGCAAGAACCCTCGTGAGATCCAGCACTTTCAACCCGGCGAGACTGCCGGAAAAGGCGGGCAACGGCACTTTGTCCGCAACGTCGAACTGCTCCCAGTGGATCAACGGTTCAGCCGCCACCGCCCGTCCCTGCGGATGGCCAGCCCAGTCATCAAGCCCGATCATGGCAGCGGCAACGCCACCTGCCGCGACAACGGCTTGCGCCAGTGCATCGGCCTTCCACACCGCAACCGCCTCTTCTACCGCCGCATGCGTCGCTTCAACGCCGAGAACCCCAAGGACTGCCGCCCGATGTGCCGGGGCATTGGTGTGCAGCCTTACCCAGCCATCACGGCATCGGTAATTCCCGGCAATCGGGTCCCATGCCTCAGGCAGCACCCAGCCATCGGGCTTCACGGTCATGCCGCACCATAGCTCCGCACGGCGCCGGTCGAGCGTGATCTGCCTTCCGCCGACGAGCAGGCCAAACGCCTGCATCGCCCCGGCCATGCTCGCAGCGGCAAGATCTGAGACATGAAAAACCGATGACAGCTGAAAATCGCCCGTCAGGCACACCGCGACCTGGGCAGCATCCGCCGGGCCGAGCCCCTTTTCGATCTCATCGCGAAAAAACTCCGCAGCATCACCTGTCATGCTCTTCCCCCAACGTCTCACCGCAAGGCTTTCACTTGTTCCAGCTTCCCCCCTTTTGATCAAGCTTCTGACCAAAGCTGGCCGGTGACAGAGAAATCCGGCGGATCAGCGCAAACCTATCCTGAGTGCCCACGCCAGTCCGGCAACGGCATCAACCACAAGAGAAAACCCCGGTGCTGCCGCCTTTCTGAGCGTGACCGGCATGACGCCCAGCGCCGATCGGGCAAGCTTTCGGATATGAGACCCGGCCTCACCGCATGCGGGCAATACTGAGCGCGATATGGGCGCGGCGCAGATGGCAGACAGACATGAGATCACCCGCTTCAAGGGCTGCAAGAATATCCGCCGTCTCGCGTGCATAAATGACGATCTCGCTTTTCAGGTCGATCCGGTCGGCGGTAACCGCCTGCAACCAGATCCGCGCCGTGCGGAAATAGAGCTGCTCGCTGATCTCCTTCAGCGGACGGTTACCGGAAAGTGCTGTCAGCGCGAGAAACATATCGCGATCAAGGGCGGCAAAGGCGCGCGGAGATGGATCATACTTCAGCGCCACGGCGCGATGATGAAGATCGGCAAAATCCGCGATCACCGATGGCGTGACCGCGACGGGATCCAGCCTGCCGATCAGGATGATCAGTTCGGTCCGCAACTGATAGACCTGATCGAGTTCATCCATATCCACATCGGTAACAAAGGTGCCGACACCATGAACCGAGCGCAGCAGGCCTTCATCTTCAAGCCGTGCCAGCGCGCGGCGCAGCGGCGTGCGCGATACGCCGAATTCCTCTGCCAGCTCAGCTTCGGAAAGCCGCATGCCGGGCGGGTAATCAAGCATCAATATCCGCTCATGCAGCGCATCATGGATCTGCTCGAAGCGGTCACGTCCGGAAAGGGCCGGCTCGCCGGTCACTGATTTGTCCATATGCCATCCAGCCTTTCGAACATGGTGAGGCAGCGGCTCAGTTGGTCAAGCGTGATGAACTCGTCCGGCTGATGCGCCTCGCTGATCGCCCCCGGACCGCAGACCACTGCGTCCATGCCGATCTCCTGATAAAACCCCGCCTCCGTGCCGAAGGAAACCAGATGCGCGTCCTCCTCGCCGGTCACAGCAAAGGCAAGGTCACGCGCAGCATTCTCCCGCTTCGGCAAAAGGGCCGCCGCCTCACCGATCACCGCCGTCGCAATGGCACTCTCAGGCGCCACCGCTCGCATCATCGGCAAAAGCCGATGCTGGCAATAGTCGGAAATGTCGTTCTTGACCAGCGCCATGTCCTCGGCAATCACCGGGCGCATCTCCCATTTCAACACGGCGCGCGGCGCAATCACATTATGCGACAGCCCGCCTTCGATACCGCCGATATTGAGCGTGGAGAAAGGTGGCAGAAAGCGCGATCCTTCCGGCACGCGATCGATCAGCCGGGTGCGAAGCTCAATCAGCCTTGCGATATAGCGGGCGGCATATTCAATCGCGTTGACGCCGAGCTCCGGCCGCGAGGAATGGCCCGACGTACCGGTGAAGGTCACGGTATATTCGCAGCACCCCTTATGCCCTTCAATCACCCGCATCCCTGTCGGCTCGCCGACAATGGCAAGGGCCGGGCGGATCGCCCGTTTCTCAAGCTCTTTGACCAGCGACCGCGCGCCAAGGCAGCCCACCTCTTCGTCATGGGTGAAGGCAAAATGGATCGGCCGGTCGCTGGCCATCCGGGCAAAGAGGTCCAGCCGCGCAAGGCAGGCGGCGATAAAACCCTTCATGTCGCATGTGCCGCGCCCGAAAAGCCTTCCCTCCCGCTCTGCAAGCGTGAAGGGATCACTGCTCCAGTTCTGATCGCGCACCGGCACGACATCGGTATGACCGGCCAGCATCAATCCGCCTTCCCGCTCTAGCCCGAGCGTTGCAAACAGATTGGCCTTCTGTCCGCTCTGATCCGTCATGATCTCGATGCGGGCGCCATGATCGGCAAGCCTTTCAGCGATATAGGCGATCGCCGGAAGATTGCTGTCGCAAGAGACGGTCGGGAAAGCAACGAGATCGGCAAGGATCGACCGGCAACGGGAAAGCGCCTCATCCATCGGCTAGTCCTTGACGAAAAGCTGGCGCGGTACCTTTGCCAACGCTTCTGCCGGGCCATCCTCGCGGATCAGGATGGTTTCGGTGGTTTCCATCCCCCAGTCCTCCATCCACAGCCCCGGCATGAAATGGAAGGTCATGCCCGGCTCCAGCAGCGTCTCGTCACTGGAGCGGATCGAGACGGTATGTTCGCCCCAGTCCGGCGGATAGGCAAGGCCGACCGCATAGCCGGCGCGATGCGGCCGTTCGATGCCGATCTTCCACAGCACCTTTTCCAGTGCCAGTGCCACGTCGCCCGCCCGATTGCCGGGACGCGCCGCCTCCATGCCAGCGGCAAGGCCTTCGGCAAGCGCGTCCGCCGCATCGCGCATGAATTGCGGCGGCGTGCCGAAATAGAGCGTGCGGCAGAGCGGCGCGTGATAGCGGCGAAAACATCCGGCCTGCTCGATGAAAGTCGCCTCGCCCTTTCTCAGGACATCGCCATTCCAGGTCAGATGCGGCGCCGAGGCATCGGCCCCTGACGGCAAGAGCGGCACGATTGCCGGATAGTCACCCCAGGCATCGCCGACACCCATTGTCGCCGTCTTCTGCAATTCGGCAACGAGATGGTTCTTGACCATGCCGGGCTCGGCGATCTCGACCGCGCGGGCAATCACCGCTTCGGAGATCGACGCCGCCTTGCGCATGAAGCCGATTTCTTCCGGCGATTTCACCAGCCGCTGCCAGTTAACGAGGCTCGAGGCATCGACAAAATCGGCCATTGGCAAACCTGCCATCAGCGCCAGATGCCCCTTGGCAGTATAATAATAATTGCCGGTCTCAACCCCGATCCGCGCCTTTTCAAAACCAAGCCCCGCCAGCTGCTCGGCCAGATCATCCATCGGATGACAATCGGTCGCCTGAATGTAGCGGTCAGGATAATAGAGCAGGTGATCCTCCGGCAGCGTGGTGGTGCGTTTGGCCCCGTTCACATCCATCAGACGTCCCCACCAGAAAGGCGCGCCGTCGCCGGTAATGATCACGCCCTGATCGACATAAAAGGACCAGCCATCATAGCCCGTCAGCCAGTTCATTGCCGTCGGCGCGGTGACAAAAAGACAGTCAAGTCCCTCCCGCGCCATCGCCGCCCTGACGAGGGCCAGGCGCCTTGCATATTCAGTCTTTGAGAAGGGCAGCGTGACCATGGACATGTCCACTCCTGTTGTGCACGACACTATAGATATCTTGCCAAAATGCACCAAAATGCGCGCTAAAAAGCCGATTTTACGCTTTGATACTTGACTTCAAACACTCTCATGATGTTGTTGTACACAACATAAGAGCCAATTGTCCCGGCCGTCAAGCGGCAGACAGGTGAAAGCGAAAAGGCCTGTCGGGCCGCCACGTAGAGAGGAGACCGCAGCCATGCTGACCAATGACCAGCTCGACCGGTTTGACCGCGAGAATTTCTTCCATCCCTCGACCCATCTCGCCCAGCATGCGCGCGGCGAAAGCCCGAGCCGGATCGTCACCGGCGGCAAGGGCGTCTTTATCGAGGATCGCGATGGCAACCGGCTGCTGGATGCCTTTGGCGGGCTTTATTGCGTCAATGTCGGCTACGGCCGCGAAACAATCATTGAAGCGATTGCCGAACAGGCAAGATCGCTCGCCTACTACCACGCCTATGCCGGCCACGGCACCGAAGCCTCGATCACGCTGGCCAAGATGGTCATGGACCGCGCGCCGTCGCACATGTCCAAGGTCTATTTCGGCCTGTCCGGTTCGGATGCCAATGAGACCAATATCAAGCTGGTCTGGTATTATAACAACATCCTCGGACGGCCGGAGAAGAAGAAGATCATTTCGCGCCGCCGCGGCTATCACGGTTCCGGGCTGATGACCGGCTCACTGACAGGTCTGCCGGGTTTCCAGCGCAAGTTCGACCTGCCGCTCGATCGGGTGTTCCACACGGAAGCGCCCTATTTCTTCCGTCGTGCCGACCTTTCCATGGGCGAGGCGGATTTCGTCGCCCATTGCGTCGCGGAGCTGGAAGCACTGATCGCGCGGGAGGGTGCCGACACAATCGCCGCCTTCATCGGCGAGCCGGTGCTTGGCACTGGCGGCATCGTGCCGCCGCCTCAAGGCTACTGGCCGGCAATTTCCGCCGTGCTGCAAAAATACGATATCCTGCTGATCGCCGATGAGGTGGTTACCGGATTCGGCCGGCTCGGCACCATGTTCGGCTCTGATCATTACGGCCTCAAACCCGATCTGATCACCATTGCCAAGGGACTGACGTCTGCCTATGCGCCGCTGTCCGGCACGATCGTTTCCGACATGGTCTGGGAGGTTCTGGAAAAAGGCACCGACGAGAATGGCCCGATCGGTCATGGCTGGACCTATTCCGCCCACCCGATCGGGGCGGCTGCCGGTGTCGCCAATCTGAAGCTGATCGATGAACTCGGCCTTGTCGACAATGCCCGCGAGACCGGCGCCTATTTCCGCGCCGCCATGCGCGATGCACTGGGCGACCACCCCCATATCGGCGATATTCGCGGCGAAGGCATGCTGCTTGCCGTGGAATGCGTGAAGGAGCGCGCCAACCGCAGCTTCTTCGATGCCGAGGAAAAAATCGGCTACAAGCTGGCCGCAGCGCTTCTGTCCAGGGGTGTGATCGCACGCGCCATGCCGGAAGGCGATATTCTTGGCTACGCCCCGCCGCTCTGCCTGACACGTGAGGAGGCCGATCAGATTGTCGATGCCACCAGAGAAGCGGTGATCTCGGTTCTCGGATCGTAACTTTAAACCGGCATAAACACAGACAAAAGGCCGGACGGCGGGCATCCTCCGGGGTCAGATTGCTGACAAAGCCTAGCTCCTTCTCTAACGTCACGCCTGTGCTTATCACAGGCATCCAGCCGACGCGCGTCCGCGCGGCGAAAGACTCTGCTTATTCAAATCCTTAAGAGCATGGATCCCCGTGACAAGCACGGGGATGACGACGGAGGCGATGGCTATTCCACCTCAAACAGATAAGCTGAATGGCTTTATCAGCAAGCTGAAGGCCGGACGGCGGGCACCGTCCGGCCTTTTTTATAGATCATTTCGCCTCAGTGATTGATCACCCGCCACAGAAATCGCACTGCGGCGTGAAGGGCCAGAAGTCCAAGCCCCATAAGGATCGCGAGACGGCTGACTGGAACAAACATGCTGTTTTGAAGCATATCAACCGTATCGACATAATCAAAGAAGCAGACATTGATGGTCCAGGCCGCAAGGCCGACGACCACAAGCACCAGGCCTGCCATTTTCATTGCCCGATCTCCCTTTGCCACATGCTGGGTTAATGAGACCGGTCTTCGAACCGGAGGCTCGCCTCCGAAGAAGGATGCGAAGAACCGAAGGACACCCTAAAGGACATCCGTTACGGACGTCCTAACCGGCTTTTGTGGCAATTTTGAAACCTTGAATTATGACAGGTTCACTTTTTCTGTGGTCGGCTTAGGGAAGCTCTATGGCAATGTCGCTGACCTCAGGCGCTGTCTTGATCAGGCCATTTTCAACCATGAAGTCGCCAAAACGCTGGTAGCGCCCCGCGTCAAGCGCTGCTGGCCGTTTGGCAAAGCGGGCAATGCTGTCCATGAAAGCCTGATGATTGAGAGCGTCATCGAGATCCGGATAGGCTTTGGCAAAAAGCTGCCAGGCGGCATCCGGGTGATTGGTGATGTAGATCACCGCCTGCTCGACGGCATCGAGAAAGCGCGGCAGCCGGTCATCGGAAAGCATGTCCCGGCGGGTCACATAGATCAGCTCGTCATAGGCCGGAACGCCATTTTCCTCAGGATAGAAAGCCTTGCCGTCCGCGCCGTCCAGCTTCATCTGGGTCAGCTCGAAATTCCGGAACGCGCCGATCGTCGCATCGACCTGACCGGACATCAACGACTGGGTCAGGGCGAAGTTGACATTGACCAGCGTGATATCATCCCGCGTCAGCCCGGCATCCTTCAGCATGGTCGCAACCAGCGCGTCCTCGATACCGGCAACCGAAAAGCCGATCTTTTTGCCTTTCAGATCGGCAAGTGTCTTCACCGGCCCGTCGGCAAGGGTCATCAGCGTGTTGAGCGGCGTGGAAACAAGCGTGCCAAAGCGGACGATATCGACGCCGGCATCATGATCAAGATAGAGGTTCGGCTGGTAATGAATGCCGATATCGGCCTTGCCCGATGCCACCATGCGCGGAACCATGGAAGGATCAGATGGCGGTACCAGCGTGACGTCGAGGCCTTCCTTTTCGAAAAGCCCGAGGCTTTGCGCCACGACCATGGGGGCGTGATCGGGATTGACGAACCATTCCAGCATCACCGTCAGCTTGTCATTGGCTGAGGCCAGGCCCGGAAGGGCAAGGCTCAAGGCCGCAGCCAGGAAGAATTTACGCAGCATATCAGGGTCTCCAGAGTGCGTGCCAGGGGGGCATGCCGCCTTCAGGCGGTAGCCGCCCAGCGTGTGAAAAGAGGGGCGGCAAGATCCACCGCCTTGCGAAACATGACGGCTTCGGCCGCCAGAATGAGCATCGCCGCAAAGACCATATCGGTTTGCATGCGGGCATTGGCCTGCACCATGACGAAGCCGAGCCCGCCAGCCGCCCCCACCCATTCACCGACAACGGCGCCGAGCGGGGCGAGCGGAGCGGCTATCCTGAGGCCGGAGAAAAGTGCCGGCACGGCAAGCGGCAGACGGATGAAGAACAGAAGGGAAAACCCTTCCGCGCCATCCAGCCTTGCCGCACGGATGACATTGAGATCCGTGCGCATCAGCCCGTCGGCAAAGGAAGATGCCACGGGAAAGAAGACGATAATCGCCGTCATCACCACTTTTGAAGAAAGGCCGAAACCGAACCAGAGCACCAGCATCGGCGCGATGACGAAAACGGGAAAGGACTGCAGCACGACGAAGACCGGCCAGACCAGCCGCCCGAAACGCGGCCAGGCGACGACCATGAGCGCCGTTGCCGCGCCAAAGCCAACGCCTGCGACAAAGCCGGCCAGGATCTCGCGCAGGGTGATCAGCGCTGCGGCAAAGAGCGTCTGATGGGCACTGAAAAGCTTGTCCGTCACCGCAAGAGGCGGCGGCAGGATATAGGGCGGCGGCGCGAGGAAAAAGACAGCCATCTGCCAGACAAGCAGCACCAGAATGGCGGCGCGCAGGCCGAGATAAAAAACGTCAAGGGTTGATTTCAGCACGTCGCTTCCCCGGCATGACAACCGGGCGCCCGCGATATCGCGCAGCAGGACGGAGACGGGCTCCGTTCAGGCGGCCAGGCGATATTGTGACAGCGATGCAGCGCGCGGCAGGTGATGAAGGAACACCACCCTGACAAACCGGCCGAAGGCCGATGTCAGGCGATGCGCCTGACCGGTAAACCGACGCGCAAAATGAGCCAGATTTTCTGATGGCAATGGCCAAGATGAAACTCCGTTCCTACGCCGGCATGACCCGGATCAGGTTCAAGGGTTCGGCTCATGGCCATCTCAGCGCCTCAAAGGACACACCCCTCGGATCGCCCATCTATGCCCAAATCCGACCGTGCGGTCAAGGGCCGCTCAAAGACCGGCCAAGGACCGGCCAAGGACCGGTAAAGAACAGACTTACGAATCACACCGGCGCCGGAACAGCTGGCGCGCAGGCGTTTCAGCCTGATGACAAAGCGCAGTTGGTCAAAATAATTGCGTCCAATCAAACCCGCGGTATTACAAGATATAAATCGCATCAAGAATTGATCGGATGCCCGCTTGCCGTCCTATTGCTGCCACTATAGAAGACAGACAAAAAGGGGCGACTGAACAACAACAACATCTCACCGACCGTATCCCGTTTCTCAGGGGCTTCGGCAAATACGGAGGAGAATAAAAATGCTGATTGCCATCGTTATCGTGGCTGCGCTTTTCGGTTTGCTCTTCGGTTTCGACCAGGGCGTTATTTCCGGCGCACTTCCCTTCATCAAGCAGACCTTCACGATTACACCCTTCATGGAAGGCGTGGTAACCTCGGCAGTGCCGCTGGGGGCGGTTGCCGGGACCATCATCGCCATGGTCACCACCGACCGTTACGGCCGCAAGCCGATGCTGGTTCTGGGTGCGGTGATCTTCCTGGTCGGCTCGATCATTTCCGCACTGGCCTTCAACCAGTATTTCCTGACCCTCACCCGCCTTCTGATCGGCATCGGCATCGGCGCATCGGCCATGACCGCACCGATGTTTCTGGCGGAAGTGGCACCGGCCCGCATTCGCGGCACGATCGTTGCCGCCTTCCAGCTGATGATCACCATCGGCATCATGGTCTCCTATATGAGCAATGCCGCCTTCGGCCAGTCGGGTGACTGGCGCTGGATGATCGGCGTTGGCGTCTTCCCGTCAGTCATCGCGCTGATCGGTATCCTGATGTCGCCGGAAACGCCACGCTGGCTGACGCTGAATTCCAATGCCGACAAGGCCCGCGACATCATCACCAAGCTGCAGCCCGATGCCAGCAAGGCCGATGTCGACCGGATCATCAACGAAATCAAGGAATCAGCGCATGACGAAGAGGCAAAGCCCGCCTGGAGCTCCTTCCTGAAAAAGGGCATCCTGCCGGTTACCAGCTTTGCCATGATCGTCTTCGTGCTGCAGCAGCTTTCGGGCATCAATGCGATCATCTATTACGCGCCCGAGATCTTCAAACATGCCGGCTTTTCCGGCACCACGACCCAGCTTCTGGCAACCGTCGGTATCGGCGTCATCAATGTCCTGCTGACCGTGGTTGCCATGTATCTGGTGGAATCGATCGGCCGCCGCAAGCTTTTGATCATCGGCTTCATCGGTACGGCCTGCTCTATGGCGATCGTCACCGGTGCCACGATCATCGATATTCCGGCAACGCCCTATATCGCGACCTTCGGCATCTTCGCCTTCATCGCCTTTTTCGCTGTCAGCCTCGGCCCGTTGCCCTGGCTCTATATGGCGGAACTGTTCCCGCTTCGGCTGCGCCCGCGCGGCATGGCGCTCGCCTCGGTCTCAAACTGGTTCTTCAATTTCATTGTCGCACTGCTGTTCCCCGTCCTGTTGAACGAGGTCGGCATTGTCGGCACCTTCGCCATCTTCACCGCCTGCTGCGTGTTCGGCATTTTCTATGCCATCGCCGTGGCACCGGAAACCAAGGGCGTAACCCTGGAAGAACTGGAACAGCGTACGGTCGGCCTCTGAGCCACCGCGAGCTGACACTGCTTTCAAAGCCGCCGGATCACCTCCGGCGGCTTTTTGCTTGCGCCGGTAACAGCCGATCATGGAACCCGAAGCAGTGCACATGCGTTGATGCGGCAGAACAAACACCAAAGAGAGGTTCTTCCCATGATCATCAAGCGCGCGCTTGCCGCCCTTCTCGTCTCCGGCTGTGCCCTTTCGGCAGCTGCCTGTACCTCCACCCAGCAGGGCGCAGCCATTGGCGGCGGCGGAGCAGCGGCAACCACCCTGCTGCTTGGCGGCTCTACCGGCCAGGCCGTCGCCGCAGGTGCGGTGGGTGCTGCAGCCGGTGCACTGATCGGGCACGCAAATGACCGGGGCAAGAACCAGTGCTATTACCGTGACCGCAATGGCGGAAAATATGTCGCGGCCTGCCCCTCCGGCTACTGATCACGGCACGCTCCAGCAAAACAGCAAAGCCCCGGGCGCCCCGCCCGGGGCTTTTCATATCTCGATATGCAGGCATCAGCGCTGCGCCAAAGGCCTTTCAGCGCCGGGACTAAATGATCGCAACGAGAGAAAAAGCCGCGAAAAGAAACCCATGCTTTGGGTTGGCAGGTGGCGAAGCGCAAATAAAAATGATGCAGGTGAGAAGACTCGAACCGAAACCCGCGCTTTGGGTTGGCGGGCGGCAAAGCGCAAATAAATATGGTGCCGCTGATAGGAATCAATAAATCGCAATTTATCAAATATATTCAATGACATTGATGGACCACGCTGCCAAATTACCGCTCTTTTCG
>NZ_VHLG01000016.1 GCF_006516955.1 Martelella alba | reverse complement strand
CGACGATCCGTCCGCGGGCAATGCCATCGGCCGCTTCTGCCTCCGCCAGGGCATCAGCGGAGAGAAAGCTGAAATCGAGCCCGGTGCCATAGTCGTTATAGATCAGGTTCCCGCTTGAATTGGTCGCATCTTCATTGGCCGGGCTGATGAAGGGATAAAGTCCGATACCCGTGGGGTTTTCGGCCGCAACTGGCGCCCATTTACCGTCATTTCCAGCCGAGACGACGAGAACCTGACCGGCATCCAGATTGGCCCGCAGCGCTTTTGCTTCCTCCTGATAATAAGGCTGCACCGTCGGTGCGATATCCCAGCTTTTGGCAAGGAGCCTGACGGAGGGGCCAAAACTCATATTGACCACGCTGACATCGGAAAACTGGGCGAGATAGCGCTCGGCGCTGATCGTCGGTTCAAAATATTGCGCCAGCGTACATCCCGCACCGGCCAGCGCATATAGTCCGCATGTTTGCAAATCCGAGAGCCGGACAGATGTTCTGCTGGTACTATCGAGCGTAACCCGGCCTGATGCACTGGCAATCGCCTGGACAGACAGGATCGTCGCATCCGGCGCCACGCCTTCCATACCGAAACCATTGTCTCCGGCGGCAATAATGCCGGTGACATGGGTTCCATGTTCGTCGACAGCCTGCGTGTCCGTCGGCCCCTGCTGGAGACCTTCTTCAATCTCCGCCGCACTGAGGGTCTGGTAACTCATGTTGATATCGACCCAGTTGAGGAAACTGGTCGAGCGGGAGTCGATCCGCCCGGTGAATTCGGGATGGACGGTCCCATCGGGGCTCATATCGAAGCCGCTGTCAATGACACCAACCACCACGCCTTTGCCGGTAAAGCCCAGTTCACGCGCGGTTGCAGCACCCATGGCTGACAGTGAATAGTTGCGCTCAAACTCGCTGAGCGTGCTCTCGTCAACGCCTTTGACACCGCCAGGATAGGGCAGTTGCGTATTGCTGGAAACCAACGGTGCGGACAGAACCGGCGCGATGGATGCAGCAGGATAAAGCGAGGACAGGAGCTGGGCGGAACGAATGGCATGCGTGATCTTGTCCGCCATTTCGGGACGGAGTGCTATCGCCTCGCTTTCAATCAGCTTTGTGCGCTTTGGTGTCAGACGGGTATTTTCAACCACGCTGGCGAGAAAGGACGTATCGCCGTAGGAAAGGGCCTTGCGCAGGGCCTGGCCAATGGCATCCGTTGCAGGATGAGATCCTGTCTTGACGGCGCCCGTCCCGTTCGCCGCCTCGCTCTGCGCCAAAGCCTGAACCGGAAGAGCCAGCAAAAGGGAGGTCAACAGTATTGATAAAGGCCAGTTGCCGCGACGTGCTTCTTTCCATCTTGACGAACGGGAAAAAGATCGGTGCATGGACAGGTCCAATCAGAGCCAAAGAGATGCCAATCGTGCAATTGCCTTCACCCGCCTGTGCAGATGAGACCGTCTCTTTGAACCTTTGGGGAGGACAATCGCGATCACGAGATATGAAATCGGCACCACCATGCCACACGATTATTTGATAAATATTTGGTTCCGCTAATTCTCGGAAATTACCTGAATAGTCATCGCTCTCAATCACGCGAGAGCAGAAATCACAGCATGGAAGGAGGGCTATAGCTGCAACGGACCACACTCAACACCGGGCAATATCACGCCCAACGAATTTTCCATGAAAATGGTTCGGGAAAATAGGCCGCATAAGGCGATGAAACAACCTTCGGATTCTCCTCGAGCGCCGTGCACCCATTCGGATGGACAAAGCACGATGCTGTAATGACTGGAGGGAAGACCGGTTTCAGGTCACAAGCTGGTCGGGATGTGAGTTGGAACGGGCTGTCTGCTTTCAGATCGGCGGTAGAACAGGGGCGTCGGAGCTCTTCCTTGGGGAAGGTCCGGGGCGCCGGCCTAAAACCGGGACAAGAAGGAGACGTTAATCCGGTTCTCGGGATTGCCGCTGCTCTTGCCGCCATGGGCATATTCGATCGTCAGATTGCCGGAATAAGGACTGTCATTTTCGGCGGCAACAAGTTTCAGTCCAATCCCGAATGCGCCGGCGCGGATAACCGGTTCCTCCAGGAGCGTCGCGTTTTCCAGCTGGCTTACGCTTCCAGCGACAAAAAGATATGGCGAGGCCGCAAAAGCAACGCCTGAAGTGCTGACAAAAGGCCGAAATGTTGTGGGTGATGCGACCTCGGCACGCAATCCGGCGCCGGTGTCGGCTTCCAGCTCTCCCGCGGCAAAAGCGGATACCCAACGCGCGCCGCCAAGGCTCAGTTGTTCGGAGGCGGGCAAAGGATC
Organism: Martelella alba; assembly: GCF_006516955.1. Taxonomy (GTDB): domain Bacteria; phylum Pseudomonadota; class Alphaproteobacteria; order Rhizobiales; family Rhizobiaceae; genus Martelella; species Martelella alba. Next base: position 100,460 of record NZ_VHLG01000016.1, on the reverse strand, counting down.
TCCGAAAGAGGTCTGTCCGATCAGCGAAAGCGAGAACACGAACAGATCATTGAAGGTCTGCGCATAATTGCCCTCAGCAACCAGTTTGCGAAAATCCGGCTGTGCGCCATCGCGCGACATCGGCAGGTCGTCACTGCTTTCGCGCGCGCCGAAGGCATTCAGCCCTGCGGACAGAGTCGCATTGCCGGAAAAACGCGCACCGTGTTCGGTCTGCGCATCAATTGTCTGGGTCAGACGCAGCACGCGCAAACGGTCGGAGCTGAGCGCGACATCGAAATCGGGCAGCTGAAAGCGTTGTGCCTCGTCGATGAGATCATAGCTGACGATGGTGGTGGCGTTGACGGAACGGCTGCGCAACCAGTCATAACCGTAATTGATCGAAAGCCGCTGAAAATGGTCGGGCGTATCGTAAGGCTGGTCATTGTCGGAAAGCGATTTGCTGTCGACACCCTCCACGTTCAGCCAGTTGCCTTCAATGCCGATCGGCAAGGTAAAGCCGGCGACGAACTGGCGGTTTTTCGGGTAATCGTCGAGGATGTTGTTGTCGGCAAAGCCGGGCCAGCCGCCCAAACGCAGATAGCCGACCTCACCGAGACCGAGGAGGTCATTGAAGTTGACACCGGCGCTGATGCTGTAGTCACCGAGCGCCTCAGTCATGTCATTGTTGACGCCAAAATAGCCCGTCACCGGATTGTAGCGCCCGGAAAGCGTCAGTGTTGTCGCGGCCGGCAACTTGCCCGGCGAAAGCGCGGATTTCATATCGAGGCCCGGCGTGTCGCCTGCCAGCAGAAGCCGGCGTTCAAGTTCTGCTTTCGTAAGGCTTTTCCGGCCGACAAGCGGCGCTGTGACCCGGCCTACCCGTTTTTGAACATTCGGTGGAAGCGACGCGTATGTCACCTGATCGACATAGCCATCGGTCACGACGAGCCGCAATTCCTGGCCATCCTCAATGGTCTGTGGGGGAAGGGATACGCGCACGAGAATGTAACCGGCGCGCGCATAGGCCGCCTCGAGCGCGTTGGCGGCGGCAAACAGGTCGGCTGCGCTTACTCTCTTGTCGGTGAATTGTGCTTCGATTTCCGCCGTTTCGGCGGCAAGAGCGGGCAGTCCACCCTCAATGTCGAGACCGGAAGGGGTAACGTAAAGATCCTCTGCACCCGCAGGCGCCTCAATACCGTTGGAGGCCGGAAGGTTCAGTCCGCCGCCCGGCGCCGGCGTGACGGATGGCGCATAGGTCGGGGCGACGAGCTGGCCGGCGGTCTGGGCCAGACCGGGGGCAGCGAAGGCGCCGGCGCAGAAGCTTGCCAGGGGAAGTGCGAGAAGCGTCCTCAAAGGATTCTTGGGCATCATTACTGTCATGATCGGCGTGAAACAGATGCAAGCCGTCCCTCGTTGGCGGCGATCCAGCCATGTGGGCGCCATCATTTGCTTTTTGCCAATTAAGCCAAATTTTACCAATGCAACAAGACCGAATATTGCGTTCAATGCCGTTTTTGCCCGTATGATTTCGTTCCGCCGCAGCAAGTTCTAGAATGAAAACCAAAAGTTCCCCTGAATAGTGAAGCCTAAAGGCGGCATCGTGCCCTTGCAGTCATTCCGTATACTGTAAGTTAAACTTGACGATTTTTAACTGGCAACGGCGCGTTGCACGGCCTAAATTGCCAAATATCAATCCGGTGGCAGAATGTAACCGAAATGGTGCCGCGACTGTCATGATATTCGACCGGCTGGACGCGGGGACGGCATGAGGGGAGTTTCAATGATGCGATCTTTTGGCTATTCGCCGGCTCACCGCCGTCCTTTGGCAGCGAAGGATACGCTCAGATCGCGATTGCCCTGGTTGCTTGTCTCCACCGCCCTGTTTTCCGTTCCGGCACTTGCCACAGACGATTTGCCCTCCGGCGCCGGGGTCGCTGCTGGCCAGGTCGGCATCGCTTCAAGCGGCAACAGCATGACAATCACGCAGACCTCTGACCGGGCGATCGTTAACTGGGGCAGTTTCAATATCGGCGCGGGCAACAGCGTCAACATTCATCAGCCCGGTTCCGGTTCAGCCATATTGAACCGAGTGACGGGCAGCACGCCGTCGAGCATAGCCGGGACCCTTTCGGCCAATGGACAGGTCTTTCTGGTCAACCCCAATGGCATTGCGATCACGCCGACAGGAACGGTGAGCACCGGCGGCGGGTTCGTTGCCTCCACGCTCGGCATCGCTGACAGCGATTTCATGAGCGGCAGTCTGAACTTTTCCGGCAGTGGTGCATCATCGACTGTTTCCAACAGCGGGGTGATTACGGTCGGCCACGGCGGTTATGCCGCGCTTCTCGGCGGCAAGGTCCGCAATGATGGACTGATCGCCGTTCCCTTTGGCAAGGCAGGCCTCGGCGCGGGCGAAGTGATCACGCTTGATCTGTCGGGAGACGGCTTCATGCAGGTCTCCGTGCCATCCTCGCTCGTCGACGACGGCGAAGCCCTGATCGAAAATTCCGGCACGGTCTCGACCGAAGGCGGCACGATCGTCATGCGGGCGGCGACCGCGCGGAACGCGGCGCGAAAGGCGATCAACATGTCCGGCGTTGCCGAGGCGCGTTCAGTATCCGGCCGCAATGGCAAGATCACGCTCGGAGGCGGAGAGGGCGGCAGCGTCCAAGTCAGCGGCAAGGTATCGGCGCGGGCGAAAAAGGCGACCTCGTCACCCTCCACGCAGGAAGGCGGTGTGATTGAAATCACCGGCGCGACGGTTGTCGCCGACCATGCTGTTCTTGATGCCTCCGGATTTGGCAATGGCGGAACCATTCGCCTTGGCGGTCACGAAAGCGATGCGAATGCCCTGCAGCGCGCAACCACACTGACGGTCTCCGATGGCACAATGATAGTGGCTGACGCGCTTGACGGCGGCAATGGCGGCACGGTGGTGTTCTGGTCAGACGATTATGCCGGGCTTTCCGGCACGGTCTCTGCCCGCGGTGCGGGCGATGGAAACGGCGGCCGTTTTTATGCCGCAGGCGCGCGCGGTCCGGTCTTTGCAAGCGAGGTTGATCTTGGTTCTTCCCAAGCTTCTTCGCTGATAAGTTTCACAATCGCACAGTCCGTTCTGCTCGACACCGTGCCCGAAGGCGCCTCCCGCCTGCTGACGACGGCAGTCGTCAACAGATATCTGAACCAGCTCGATAATCCCGGCAGCCTTGTTACGATCAGTAACTGGACCAAATCGCTAACCATTGCCGGAAATCTGAGCTGGGATACCGATGCCTCCCTTCAAATCTCCTCCGTGAATGCCGTGAATATCGCAGGCACGATCACGGCCACGGGGGAGTATGCGGGATTATTCCTGGATAATATGACGATGTCGCCCGGTGCAATGATCACCATGACGGGGACCGGCGCTACCGTCAACAAGCTCACTTCGAACAATCTGATCCGCACGGCTGCAGATCTGCAGGCCATCGATGCCGAACCCGCAGAGGACTATTATCTGGTCCAGGATATCGACCTGTCCGGAACCACCTATACAGCGCCGCTGATCGCGCAGTTGACCGGCAAGCTGAACGGTTTCGGTCATACGATTTCCAACTTTACACTGGCGGTTCCGTCCGGCGCGGACAGCAATTTCGGCCTCGTCGGGCAGAATTCCGGCACAATCTCCTATCTTTCCCTCGTCAATGCCAGCGTGTCGGCGCGATCAGACAGCAATACCGGATCTTACGCCGGACTGCTTGTCGGCACCAATGAAGATAGAGGCGATATAACAGGCGTCACGGTTTCCGGAACGGCATCCATCCATGGCGATGCCGTCTATTCCAATCTCGGCGGCCTGGCCGGAATGAACAATGGCACGATCAGCAATTCGATTGCCAATGTTGCGCTTGAGGCGAAAAGCAATTACGGCGCTTCACGCGTTGGCGGTCTTGTCGGGCTGAACACAGGAAATATCAGAACGTCCTCCGCCAGCGGAAACATAACGGGGCAGGCCGACCTGATCTATGCGGGCGGGCTGGTTGGCGCCCAGATCGACGGTACGCTCTCGGCATCCTATGCAACCGGTGACGTCGTGGTTATTGCCGGTGCGCAGACAATGGCAGGCGGTCTGATTGGATATACGAGCGGCGGTTCGGTTGCGGACGTCTATGCAACAGGCGATGTGACTGGAACAAACGGGACAGCAAGTGTTGCGCTCGGTGGGCTGATCGGCGCGAACAGTGTTTCCGTCAGCAGGGCGTTTTCAACCGGGAATGTGTCCTGGAGCGGCGACGCAACGCCGTCTGACGGGCTTGATCTTGGTGGCTTTGCCGGCACCAACACCAGCACCGGCACCATAACAGCCTCATTCTACAACACGGACACAAGCGGTCAGCCCAATTCAGGCACCGGCGTCAGCGGTGTTACGGGCATGACCAGCGCACAGTTTGCCGATCCTTATTATTTCACCGGGACTGCAATCAATGCCGGCTGGGATTTTACCGGCAGCGCAAGTCAGGGGCAGTCGGACCAGACAATGCCGGTCTGGGCTCAGCCGATCAACGGCGAGACCGCCACGCTCTACCGCCCTTATCAGAGGGCATGGATATTCGGTGAGAATGTGGTTACCACCTATGGCGACAGTTCCGTAACCCTCTCGCAGCCGCTGGTCTTTGCTGCAGCCGCAAATGTCACGAGCCCGGTCACGACCTTGTCGTTGAGCACGGCGCAGACGACTGTCCTTGGAAGCGCCAATTTCGGTCGCGTCGATATCGGTGGCCTGACCTATTTCGTGATGACGGATCAGATCGATTCCGGCGCAAGCTTTACGGTCAACCCCTATCCGCTCGGGCTCTATGGTTCCTTGTACCAGAAACCCTATGGCGTTGATTTGCCGCTTTCACAGCTTCCCTATTATTTTAAGTCGGGTTCGCTTTTCCCCGGTGATGTGCTTACAGGCACTCTGGCTTCCAACGGTGCGCCCGCATCGGCCCTGCTCGGACAATACGACATTACGCTCGGTACGCTTTCGAACCCGAATTACGACATTAGTTTCGATCCGGGCGAAATGACCGTTTACTGGGGGCGGCCAGGTTTTCCACCGCACTCGGCCGAATCCCAGGCTGTGCAGAGCGATCCTCGCGTGGCATCGGCTGTATCAACCGGTGAAAAGACGGAGACAAATGCGCTTTACAGCATTCAGCCCGGCGCTGTCGGTCCCGTCGTTTGCCAGGTGATCGAAGGCTGCTCGGATGGGGATATCGCGGAGCAGACCTTCATGGCGGCCGAGCCAAGCGGCGCTGCCGGACGCTCGCCGATTTGAAATGATCCCTTCTGGCGAATAGTCCGGTCTGACTGCGACTGACAAAAGCTTTGCGATGTCAGCCTGTCGTCCGTTTAGGCCGGGCCTTATATCACCGGCACTTTGGAGCCCGTGGCTTTATCCCGGACGAAGATCACGCAAACGCAGACGAAGCTGTTTTTCCGTTTCGACAATCGCGAAGAACACAACGCCGACACCGATGATAATCATACCGTCCCGCAAGGGTATTGCAGCGGTGGAAAACAGCGTCTGAAACGGCGGCAGATAGGTTATGGCGAGCTGGGCGAGCGTGACGGACACGACCGTCAGCCACACGACCCGGGTCCCGCGCACCGCTTTCCATGTCAGTGAGGTGCCATAGATGTTGCGGATGAAAAACAGATGGAACATTTCCATCACCACGAGCGTGTTCAGGGCGATGGTGCGGGCCAGTTCAATGGAATATCCCTGATCAATAGAATAGCTGTAGATCCCGAAGACGCCGCCGAGAAACAGGGTTGAGACGAGAAGGATATGCCAGCCCAGCTGGCCGGTCAGCAACGGTTCATTCCTGGGTCGCGGCGGCCGGCGCATGGTATCATCTTCGGTCGGCTCGAATGCCAGCGCCATGCCGAGCGTGATGGCTGTGATCAGATTGACCCAGAGAATCTGAACCGGGGTTATCGGCAGCGTCATGCCGAACAGGAGCGCCACGATAATGGTTGCGGCCTCGCCGGCATTGGTTGGCAAGGTCCAGCTGATGACTTTCTTGATATTGTCATAGACCGTCCGCCCTTTCCTGACGGCCGCCGCGATGGAGGCGAAATTGTCGTCCGCCAGTACGAATTCCGCGGCTTCCTTGGCGGCCTCGCTGCCTTTTTTGCCCATGGCGATCCCCGCGTCAGCGCGTTTGAGGGCCGGGGCATCATTCACGCCATCGCCCGTCATCGCAACCGTCATGCCATGGGACTGAAGGGCCATGACGAGGCGCAGCTTGTGCTCCGGGCTGGTGCGGGCGAATATATCGGTATCAAGAACCGCAGCGGTCAGGGCGGGGTCGTCCATCTGGTCGAGATCGGCGCCTGTCAGGACGTTTTCCGGGTTTTGCAGGCCGATCTGCCGGCCGATTGCAGCAGCCGTTCCGCTGTGGTCTCCCGTTATCATCTTGACCCGTATGCCGGCCGCATGGCATTCGGCGATGGCCGCAATGGCTTCGGGGCGGGGCGGATCGCTGAGACCGACAAGGCCGATCAGGATCAAGCCGTTTTTCACATCTGAATGTTCTAGAACCGTATGTTCCGGTGATACGGACCTGATCGCAAAGGCCAGTACGCGTTGCCCGCGCCCGGCAATGGTTTCGGCTTTCCCGTGCCAGTCATTCCGGTTGATGGGGGCCGTTCCGCCGGAAACCGTTCTCTGTTCGGCGCACATTGACAGGATATGCTCCGGCGCGCCCTTCACGAAAATGCAGGCATGGTTATCGTGATCATGGTTCAGCGTTGCCATGAAGCGATGCCGGGCATCGAATGGGATCATATCGGTCCGCCGCCAGCCGGAAAGTTCCTGGCGCGCATCGATGCCGACCTTGCCGGACAGAACCAGCAGCGCCCCTTCCATCGGGTCGCCTTCCACCGTCCAGACACCATCGCGTTCGCGCAGGCGGGCATCATTGCAAAGCGCCGCAGCACGCGCGATTTCATCCAGTATGGCATGTTCGCGCGCGCGCACGGCGACGTTGTTGAGTCTGATCTCTCCCCGCGGCTCATAGCCTGCGCCTTCGAGTGAGAAAGCATGTCCCTCTGTGACGATGGAGGCGACCATCATTTCATTCCGGGTCAGCGTGCCTGTCTTGTCGGTGCAGATCACCGATACCGAGCCCAGCGTTTCGATGGCAGGCAGGCGCCGGACAATGACATTGCGCCGCGCCATCGCCTGAACCCCGACGGCAAGCGTGATGGTCAGCACGGCCGGCAGGCCTTCGGGGAGGGCGGCTACCGAAAGGCCGACCACAGCCATGAACAGTTCGGCAAATGCGAAATGCCCGACGAAATAGCCGAAGACGAGCAGAACGGCAGCCATCAGCAGAATGAAGAAGGTAAGCCAGCGGGCAAATGCGTTCATCTGATGAAGCAGCGGCGTCGTCAGCGTTTCGACCGTGGACAGCATGCCGCTGATGCGGCCGATCTGAGTATCGGGTCCCGTCGCCACGATGACGCCGCGTCCGAGTCCGCTTGTCACGAGCGTGCCGCTATAGGCCATGCAGCCCCTGTCACCCAGCGCAGCGGCTGTGGCGACAGCGCGCCAATGCTTCTCGGCGGGGACGGATTCGCCGGTGAGAATGGCTTCCTGAATCTGCAGTCCGTTGGCCTGAAACAGCCGTATATCGGCGGGTACCTTGTCGCCGGGCTCCAGCAGCACGATGTCTCCGGGCACCAGCATCGCACCATCGACAGAACATCGCGTGCCATCACGCAGGACCGATGCTTTCAGCGCAAGCATCCCGCGGATGGCCTCCATCGCCCTTTCCGCCTTGCCTTCCTGAATAAAGCCGATGATTGCATTCACGACGACCACGGCCAGGATCACGAGCGTATCGGCGAGATGCCCGAGCGCTGCGGTGATGGCGGCGGAGCCGATGAGCACATAGATGAGGATGTTGTGGAAATGAAGCAGGAAGCGGATCAGCGGTCTGCGTCCGGCCGGCTGCGGCAGACGGTTTTCTCCATATTGTTCAAGGCGTCTTGCGGCTTCGTCGGAAGACAGGCCCTGTCTGTCGCTACGCAGGGCCCCGATGGCATGCTCGGCAGCCATAGAGTGCCAGACATTTTCCACCGCATCCTCCTCTCATTCCCGCATCGCCGTCAATCCGTTCCGGTCCGGGCCAGCCGGTTTGACAGAACATGCGCGTCATATGCGCCTCAAACCTCGCCCGCTTTCATGCTGCATATTGAATGCTGTACAACCCGTCGTAAAGGATACACCACCGGGCAGTGCCGGTCTTGAGGGCATATCGCCGCTTGCAATGGATGTATCGGACCGCAATTGCAGGCCGCAACACCCGGCGGCAAATGCCCTGAGCCCGTCCGGTAAAAGGTTCAGGGCTGCATATTGCAGCAGCATGAGGGGTTTCCCGTCGCGGATTTCACCTGTTTCAAGCCGCCGGAATGACCATAGAACAGGTTTGATTGCCGGCATGGGCCTGCATCAGTGGCGTCCATCCGGATCATTCGGAACCATTCCGTAAGCGACGACCGATAGGCATGTCCTGAGATAGGCGGCGCGGTCCTCCCCGCCCGGCCAGCCTGGTTCATGGCCTGATTTCAGGCTTGCCGCGCCAAAGACGATATCCATCAACATCTGCGCAAGGACGCTCACCGAAACAGGCCGGATCCGCCCCATTTTCTGCTGCCTTTCAAGCCAGTCGCATAAAAGCGCACGTGAATGTGTCGGGCCATGCCGGTCGAGCATGGCGCCAAGATCCGGGGATTGCTGGCTTTCCAGATGAAGCCGGGCCATCAGTCTCATGCTGTCTCGTTCTTCGCTTCGGCTGGCGTTGACGCGGAAGATTTCCTGCAGGGCCTGGTCTACCGGCAGGCCATCATAATCGCCCGGCAGCGCGATGATGGTTTCGCGATGACGGCCGACTATGGCGCCGAAGAGTTCGGATTTGCTAGGGAAAAGCCGATAGATTGTCGCAAGCGAAACATGGGCAGCGGCGGCGACACCTTTCATCGTCGTTTTCTGGTAGCCGGATTCAAGCATGAATTTTGCAGCCACATCAGCAATGGCCACGCGCTGCACCTCATCGGATGCGGGCTTCGGTCTGCCGCGCCCGCGCGCATCCGCTTTGCCCTGCCCATCCGGGCGCTGGCTTTTCTTTTCCGCTTCCTGATCCATGTAACACCATAAAAAGGCCATTAATGGCTTGCCTAAAGTGAGAGTAACGCTAATTACTGTAAATATAGCATAGCAACGATACCCGGCCAGAGCCTATGGGCGAAACCTGCCGAAACCAAGGAGCTTCTCGATCTCATGAAAACGGGATTTGGTTTGACACTGATCGCATGCCTCGTATTTCTGACGGCATGTAACCAGAAGGAAGAGCAGGCTGCAGCGCCTTCAGGCAACGGCACAGAGGTTGGCTATGTCTCGCTCCAGTCGACGTCCGTCCCCCTGACAGTCAGCCTTCACGGCCGTGTTGTTGCCTCGGCCGAGGCTGAGGTGCGTCCGCAAGTGGATGGCATCGTCCGCCAGATCCTGTTCACCGAGGGCGGGACGGTTGCCGAGGGCGATGCGCTTTACCAGATCGATGACCGCAAGTTCAAGGCCGCCTATGCCTCGGCCGAGGCCGCTCTGAAGAAGGCGCAGGCGGCGACGGCAAGCGCCCAGTCCACCTATGACCGCAATGAAAAGCTGTCGAAAACAGAAGCGGTCAGCACCCAGACGCTTGATGATGCCCGTGCCGATCTTTTGCAGGCCCAGGCCTCGGAAGCCGCCGCCCAGGCAGATCTGGATACCGCCCAGATTGACCTCGACAATACAACAATCCTGGCACCGCTTGGCGGTTCGATCGGGGCTTCGGAAGTCAGCGTCGGCGCCTTGATTACAAGTGAACAGACCGATGCGATGGCAACGATCCGCAAGATTGACACCGTCTATGTCGATCTGGTCGACAGCAGCACCAATTTCCTCAGGATCCGCGACCGGGTCGAGGCAGGCAAGCTGGAACAGCGGCCGGAGGGGCCCCTACCGATTACGCTGACGCTTGATGACGGCAAGACCTATGAGAAGAAAGGCGAGATCTCCTTTGCCGACATGGTTGTCTCCAAGACGACCGGCACCTTCACCATGCGGGCAAAATTCGTGAACCCCGACAATGTCCTGATCCCGGGCATGTTTGTCACGGCAAATGTCGATATGGGACTGATCCCCGGTGCGTTTCTTGTGCCCCAGCGCGCGGTGACCCGTGACGGCAGCGGTAATGCGACGGTCTATGTCGTCTCCGATGATGGCAAGGCAGAGCAGCGCATCATTACGACCAATGGCACCGAGGGCAATAGCTGGATCGTGGTCGATGGCGTTGAAAACGGCGACAGGCTGATTGTCGACGGTTTCCAGAAATTCTCCGCAGGCGCCGAGGTCGCGCCTGTCGCGGTAACGATCAATGATGACGGCGTCGTCGAACAGGATGGCGGCAGCGACGCTGCCGGACCGTCCGGGGAGAATGATAAGTGAACCCGTTGTCCCGCCGCAATGCTCTTGCAAGCTTCTTCATCGCGCGCCCCGTCTTCGCCATCGTGCTGGCCATCGCCACCATGCTGGCGGGCGTTATCGCCATCTATTCACTGTCGATCTCGCAATATCCGGATATCGCACCTGTAACAGTGCGCGTCAGCGCCACCTATTCCGGCGCCACCGCCGATGCTGTCGAAAATTCGGTCACCAAGAAGATCGAAAGCGCCATGACGGGGCTCGACGGCCTTCTCTATATGGAATCAACCTCCAGCACCGGTTCGGCTTCGATCACGCTCACCTTTGAAAACGGTGTTGATCCGGATCTGGCGCAGGTTCAGGTTCAAAACAAGGTGTCAGGGGTCGAAAGCCAGTTGCCGGATGCGGTGATTGATGCCGGGGTTTCCGTCAATCGTTCACCCTCCGGCATTTTGATGATTGGCAACATTATCTCGCGTGACGGCCGTTATACCTCCGATCAGCTGGCCGATATCATGTCGAGCCAGATCGAGGACCGGATCGAGCGGCTGGATGGCGTCGGCTCGGTGCAATCTTTCGGTTCCGGCTATGCCATGCGGATCTGGCTGGATCCCACGGCGCTGCAGAAATACCAGCTGGTACCGGGCGATGTGACATCGGCGATCAGCGCCCAGAACATTCAGGTCGCCGCCGGTTCTATCGGTGCGACACCTGTGGTCAAGGGGCAGCAGCTGAAAGCAAGCCTGATCGTCCGCACGCAGATGACGTCCGCCGATCAGTTCGAGCGCATCATTTTGAAAACGGAATCCGATGGTTCCATTGTCCGGCTTGCCGATGTGGCGCGCGTGGAGGTGGGGCTGGAAAGCTATGGTCAGAGCTCGACCTATAACGGCATGCCGTCCGCAGGTTTCGGTGTACAGCTCGCCTCAGGCGCCAATGCAATTACCACGGCGGGTCTTGTCCATGCCGAACTCGATAGCCTCGCCGGCTCCCTGCCGGATGGGGTCGAGATCGCCTATTCCTATGAGACCACACCTTTCGTAGAACTTTCGATCGAGAAGGTGGTGCATACGCTGATCGAGGCGATCATTCTCGTCTTCCTGGTTCTGCTGCTCTTCCTGCAGAATTTCAGGGCAACACTGATCCCGATGATTGCTGTTCCCGTGGTGTTGATGGGCACATTTGGTGTGCTCTCCATGCTCGGCTATTCGATCAACATGCTCACCATGTTCGCCATGGTACTGGCGATCGGCCTTCTGGTCGATGATGCCATAGTCGTGGTGGAAAATGTCGAGCGCATCATGCGTGATGAGAAGCTTCCGGTGCGTGAGGCCACGGAAAAATCCATGGCCGAGATCACCGGTGCGCTGATCGGCATCGCCCTGGTACTGACCGCCGTCTTCATCCCGATGGCGTTTTTCTCCGGTTCCGTCGGCGTGATCTATCGCCAGTTCTCGGTGACGATCGCCAGCGCCATGCTGCTTTCGGTGCTTGTCGCGATCATTCTGACACCGGCTCTGTGTGTTCTGCTGTTGCGGCCCGCTCATGATGGCTTTTTCGCGCGCTGGCTGGGCTGGTTTGACCGCGGTTTCACCCGGCTGACAGGGCGCTATGCCGATACGGTTTCGGCGCTCGTGCTGCGCCCGCTGCGCATGCTCTTGGTCTTTGCCGTGCTGCTGGTGGCCGCTTTCGGGCTTTACCGGACGCTGCCGACCTCGTTTTTCCCGGAAGAAGACCAGGGCGTGTTGATGACGCAGATCACATTGCCGGACGGTGCCAATGCCGCCCGCACCGAGGCAGTGATCAAGACCGTCGAAGACTATTTCCTGAATGACGAAAGCGACGCTGTCGAAAGCGTGTTCATGTCGCTCGGCTTCGGCTTTGGCGGCTCGGGTGAAAATCAGGCGCAGGCTTTTGTCCGGCTGAAGGATTTCGATCAGCGCAAGGACGCCAGCCTGTCTGCATCTTCCGTCATGCAGCGCGCCTCGGCAGCGTTTGCCGGCATCCGCGATGCCAATGTCTTTGTCGTGGCGCCGCCGGCAATTCAGGGGCTCGGTCAGACCAACGGATTCTCGATGTATCTGGAAGACAGCGGCAATCAGGGACGCGATGCGCTGCGTGCCGCCGGCAACAGGCTGGCAGACAATGCCAGCGGCAATTCTGTCATCGAAAATATCCGCGGTAATACGCGCACGCTGGAATCACAGCTCAAAATCAATGTCGATGAGGACAAGGCAACAGCGCTTGGCGTTGACCTGTCCGACATTGACAGTCTGGTGACGACGGTGTTTTCGGGCTCTGACGTCAACGATTTCGTCTATAATGGCGAGATCAAACCCGTCTATGTGCAGGGCGATGCCGCCTATCGTATGCAGCCGGACGATATCAATCTGTGGTGGGCCAAAAACAGTGACGGTGAAATGGTGCCCTTCTCCGCCTTTACCGCAACCGAATGGGTTCAGGGCTCGCCTTCGCTTGCCCGCTTCAATGGCACGGCAGCCATTGCGATCAACGGGTCGGCAGTTTCCGGCAGCAGTTCGGGCGATGCCATGGATGAGGCCGAACGGCTCGTCAGCGCGCTTGATGGCGGTTACACGGCTTCCTGGTCCGGCCTGTCCTATCAGGAGCGGCTGGCCGGATCACAGGAAGTGCTGCTTTACGCCGTGTCGCTGGTGGTCGTTTTCCTGTGCCTTGCAGCGCTTTATGAAAGCTGGTCCATCCCCTTCGCCGTCATTCTTGCCGTGCCGGTCGGTATTTTCGGCGCACTTCTCTTTGCGAAAGGCTTCGGTCAGGAAAATGACGTCTACTTCAAGGTGGGTCTGCTGATGACAATGGGGCTGACGGCGAAAAATGCTATTCTGATCGTCGAGTTTGCCCGCGACCTGGCTCAGCAGGGGCTCGGCATCGTGGAGGCGGTGACGCAGGCCGCGCGTATGCGGCTGCGGCCGATCGTCATGACCTCGCTTGCCTTCATCCTCGGCGTGCTGCCGCTGGCCATGGCCACGGGCGCCGGATCTGCGGCGCAGAACGCCATTGGCATCGGCGTTGTCGGCGGCATGCTGGCAGCGACCATTCTCGGCATCTTCTTCGTGCCGCTGTTCTTCGTGACGATAAGCCGCCTTGAGCGCCGCCGCCTTCCGAAGGATTGAAGGATGCTATGATCGGGAGCGGGGTGATGCTGCGTGACGCTGCCCCGTTCTCCGGGGCCGTACTCTGGCTCCCGGGCTCTGGCAGCGATAATCCGGCCCCGATACTCCGGCCCCGATACTCCGATTGCCAGCACAGGCACGATCCGTGCTGCCGTGCCTGTGCTGGCCGTCCGGCATTTCTTAAGCATGACAGGATTACAATTATAGCGGATCTTCCTTTGGGCCTTTCAATTGATGGGCAATGACTTTATAACTGCCATTGTTTAGTTCCAGTGAGCCGTAAGCGAGATCGACATTTTCCCGGCGTTATTTTTGGTGGGGGCTGTTAGCGCTGTCATTATTTTACAACGCTAATGTCGTGAATAGGGAAGTATCGTTGTTTCACGTTTTATATCTGCTCATATGTCTGTTGTTGACGATCGCGGTTTCGCGTCAGGCCCATGATGCGCCTTCCGGTCTGGTTCTGGCGATCGGAGCGATCGGCATCTGGCGCTACACATGGATGATGACAATCCTCATCCGATCCGCCCTTTATCTGCGGGTTGATTTTCCCAGGCTGCGCCGGATTTCGGAACGCCTCTATGACAGGAGCAAACACCGGGCGCACGCCTTCTTTCTCATTACCTCCTACAAGATCGATCCTGAGGTTAGCCTGCGCGCCTACAGGGCCATTTTCGCGGCCGCATCCCGGTCCGAGGGCGGTGCGACGATTGTCGCCGTGATTGTCGATCCGAGCGATATCCGGCTGATCAAGGCGATTTTTTCCGCCGCCCATATCGACAGGACCCGCGTTCAGCTGATCTTCGAACATGCCCATGGCACGGGCAAGCGCGATGCCCTGGCGGCGGGATTGCGCACGATCCGGCGGCAGGCGCCGACGCGTCACGACATGGTTTTTCTGGTTGATGGCGATACCTGCGTGCCGGTTGATGTCGTCGGCAAATGCGCGCCCTTCTTCACGGATGCGCGGATCGGTGCGCTGACGACCGACGAACGCTCTGAAGCAACCGGCAGTATCTGGTTTCGCCATTGGTTCGACCTTCGCTTCACGCAGCGCCAGGTCATGATGTCATCGCTGGCGCTTGGTGGCCGTGTGCTGACGCTGACCGGGCGGCTTTCGGCTTTCCGCGCCAATCTGGCGACCGATCCCTCCTTCATCGAAATGGTTGAGCATGACAGTATCGACCACTGGCGTTTCGGACGGCTCGCCTTTCTCACCGGCGATGACAAGTCCACCTGGTTCTGGCTTTTGAAGAACGGTTATAAAATGACCTATCTGCCGGATGTGGCGCCGATCTCGATTGAAACACAGCCGCGCGACACGTTTTTCGATTCCGCCATTACCCTTATGCGCCGCTGGTTCGGCAATACGATGCGTACGAATGGCCGCGCTTTGAAACTGCCGCCCTGGCGGATTGGCTGGTTCACCTGGTTTTCGATCCTGGATCAGCGCATTTCGATGTGGACAACGGTCGCCGGCCCAACGGGCATGCTGATAGCGGCATTGCTCATCAATCCGCTATTCCTGAGCTTTTACATCGCCTGGATCATGGCGACGCGCTACGTCTACTGCCTCCTTCTCTCTTTCTACCGGCGCGGGCCGTTCCCGGTCACCTATCCGCTGCTGCTCTATTTCGGGCAGATCGTCGGCGCATCGGTGAAGATTTACGTTCTCTTCCGCCTGGACCGTCAGAAATGGACCCGGCAGCAGTCAGCCGGCGCGTCCAAAGCTGGCGCAAAGTCCATCTGGGCGGGAGAGACCCTATCCATGTTTTTGAACGCGCTTGCCGTTGGCTGGATGGTCATGGGCGTGTTCTGGCTCGTTAAATTCGTCTAGGGCCGAGAGGAACGATCAAATGCTCGACAATACTGCAATACAGGAAACAGCATCCGAGATCGCCCCGGCGCGGGTCAGCAATAAATACGAGACGGAGCATCCGCCGATCTGGATGCCGTTTACGGTGACAGTGAACGGCCATGAGCTCAAGGGCGTCGGGCTGTCGCTCGTCAACGCTATTGTCAGCGGGCACCTGCCGCCGGACGCGGTGGACCGCAACATGATCGCCACCTTCACCTTCCTGTTTCAGGGCTATAGTTTCAATCTGCCCGCCGATGTCCTGATCGCCCGTGAATTCGACCGGCCGGGCTCCTACAGGATCACCTTTCTCAATCCTACCGGGCCGCATCTTCCGCATCTGCGCTATCTCATGAATTCCTATCTGGCCGGTGATCTGGTGGTGATCGATGAATTGCTCCGGGTCCGGAGTGAGAAAAACGGTTCACCGAACGCGGCAAAGGCGGCGCCGTCGCGCAATGCCGCCATGCTCATGCGCCGCGCATCGGGCGTTTTCCTTGTCTCTCTGGCCACGCTCGGCCTTGTCGCACTGGTCGGTTACACGCTGCAAAAGCGCGTTTTCGTTCACGAGGTGCCATCGCTGGCAACCATCGAACCGGTCGGTCTGCCACTCAGGGCGCCGGAAGCAGGGCAGATTGTCTATGTCAATGATCAGGCGGCACAGGGTGACGTCGTTTTCTCGCTGCAATCCGTGCGCGGTGAAGCGCTGAACTTCACCAATCCCTGCGACTGCTCGGTCTTCGTCACCCCCTATGGTGAAACCGGCGCGACGGTTCTGCCGGGTGAGGTCATCGCCTATGTCGAAAAAGGTGGAGACGAGCCGGTGCTCAAGGCAACCATGCCTTCTGATCTGACCAAAAAGTTGATGTTTGGCGGCCGTGCCGTTGCAATTCTGCCCGATGGCAGCAAGGTCGCGCTGAACCTCACGTCGGCCATGCCGATCGAAGGGTCCTCACAGGCTGAAAGTGCTGCAAGCTTCACTGCAGCGAAAGGGGTTCTGCGCGCAGCCGGCATGGGCAGCACATTGCCGGTCGAGGTGATCGACAGGACCTATGCGCGGTTCCTCGCTGCGGTTTCAAAGCTGTTTGGCGGCCAGGCGGATGTCTCTGCCGCCGGAGACGGCGCTTTGCAAAAGGATGGGGAGGCGACAGGATCTTGAGCCGCGTTCGATCCGGCTGGATGATTGTGGCCGTGCTGCTTTGCCAGGCGGTTGCGGTCCGGCACGTCCTCGCCTTTGACATGGAGACTGGCGAAACGCTGCAGGCCAAAGCCAGCGAAATTGCCCGGTATCTGGATCTCGGTTCCCCCGGTGGCGCTGAAGGCGCGATCGCGCTTGCGGCGGGGCTTTTGCCCGAAAGTGCGGCTGTTCCGGCGGTTATCACCGCAAAGGCTGAGGAGCGGAAGCCGCAGCCAGCGGGTGCTCCGGCGGCAACAGTCGGGCCGCTGGCACCGATATTATCCGATATTGCGCTCCAGACCGGCTATGACGAGAAAGACGCGCTTGTTGCTGTCACCGCTGAAAGCGGGGGCATGGCGATCATGCTGAAAAGCGGGGCCTTTTCGCTTCCCACGCTTGCAGAACAGCTTGCCTCGGCTGGTTACACGGGCCTTTTCGAGCAACCGGCCGGCCATTTCCACGCCATGATGCCAATCGTGATCACCGCCGATGCAGCCCTTGCGATCGCGCCGGGCGAAACGCTCGAAATGTCGACGAAAAACGGTGTATTTCTCGTCAATACCGGAACGCTGACGGTCCATCAGGCGGTCATTTCGGTCTCTGATGATCACAATGCGGAGGCGGAATTTCATCCGTTCATTCTGACGGTCAAGGGCGGGCGGACCTTTGCGACAGGCACCCGATTTTCAGGTCTCGGCTTTGGTGAACGCCCGTCGCTGCGCGGTGTCAGCTTTGTCTCGAACCGCTTCTATCCGGTCCGCAGCGAGGCCTATCTCCGTGACAACCGCTTTGACGGCCTGATCTCGCTGGAACTCAGGGGGCTTTCCCGGTTCGATATCAGCGGCAATGTGATCGAGAATGCGCGCGGGACCGGTCTGTTTGCGATCGGTCTTTCCAGCGGCGTCATCAGCGGCAATGTCATTGACCGCTCCACAAGCCATGGCCTGCGGCTGATCGAAGCTGCGAATATTCGTCTCAGCGGCAATCTGATCGCCCGCAACGGGCGTTCCGGCCTTGTGGCTGGCGACGATTTCATGCTGAGCGCGCTTGAGAACAATGTCTTCCTGTCCAATGGCAGCGACGGGCTTGTTGTAGAAGGTGCCGCCTGTGTCGATATCAAAGGCAATGCCAGCATCGCCAACCGCGACGGCGGTGCTCAGGTTTCGAAGAGTCTTGACGTCGCCATCACCGGTAATCTTCTGGCGGGCAATGGCGGCGATGGGCTTGCGATCTCAGCTGCCCTGCCTTCGCAACAGCCGACCCGGATCGCGGCCAACCGGATCTTTGCCAACGCATCGGGCATCCGCGCCGACCGGTTCGGCACGCTGCAATTGACCGGGAATGACTTTACCCATCAGTCTCCCATTCTGTTTTCCGGCGCGCTTTCAGCGGAATTGCCGCGCTTTCTTGCCGGGCGAAAATCCGGCGGGCCGTTCACGGTCTCCGCTCTTGACGAGGGCAGCATCAGCGCGGCCAATAGCCCGCAGCTTGACGGTTTTTCTCTGGTCAATCTCAGCCATTGCCGGCAGCAGGGGGATGGTCTGTGAAAGGAAACGCATTGCCGATGCCGATGCCGATGCCGATGATAGTGCTGGTTCTGTCGCTTGCCTGTTGCACATTTGCGCACCCCCGTAGCGCGGAAGCGGCCTCGGCGCATCTCATCGAAGTTGCAAATCCCTACAGCAATCCGACCCTGCGGGACATCCGCAAACGGCTTGGGGCGCATCAATCTGTGTCGTCCGGCGAACTGCGCCTGCTCGCCGGTCATGGCGACAGCCTTGCCGCCTTTACGCTTGCCGAAAAGCTCGTATCGTCGGGAAAACCTTCGGTGAAGGGCGAGGCGGCCTATTACTACGCTGTCGCGGCCCTGAATGGCCGGGCCTACGCCATCAAACCGCTGGTGGTGATCCTGAGGGCACCTGCGGTGACCTATGGGCCGGGGCAGCTGGATTATATCGAGACAGCGCTTCTCAGGCAGGCGCATGCCGGATCGCCGGACGCGATCCTCGCGCTTGTGTCACTTTATCAGCTCGGAAGGCCGTTTGGCGCCAAGCCGGATGAGGCGGAAGACCTGCTCAGATCGAACCGACTTAACCGTTTCGATGGTGGGGAGGCATTGCAGCTTGCCGTCAACATCGCTTCCAGCGGAACGCCAGATGCGGTCGAGCTTGGTCTTCTGCGTTACTATCTTCTGGTCGCATCGCGAAGCCAGGAACCGGGCACCAGGGCCGCCGCGCAAAATCTTCTGCGCGCCTATTCCGACCTCAGGCCTTAAGGGGAGACACGCGAATGGAAAATCGAACCATGCGGAAGCTTGCTCTTGCCGTCCTGCTGTTCGTTGCCGGCAATGCCGCCGCCCGGGCTGAAACGACCGTCCCCGAAACGGGGTTTGGCTGCACCGGTCTTCAAACACTTGCCAGTCCGAAAACCATCGAAGGCAAGGATGGCTTTTTCTTTTCGGTTGATGACGATATTCGTATGCCGATGACCGGTGATCCGCAGATGGTCGCCAGCATCGCCGCACTGTCGAAACAGCTGGCGGCCAGGGGCACGACGCTGGTCTATGTTCCGGTTCCCACCAAGGGACAGGTCATGTCTGACCTTTTGCCCGATGCAGCATTTGCGCTCGGTTTCGAGGCTGATATATCCGACAAGCTCTATGAGACGTTCGTCGCCCGGCTCCAGACCGCAGGTGTCGCCGCTGTCGATCTGCTGCAGCCGTTGCGTGCGGCGGGCACCGCGGACCCGGCCTTTTATCGCAGTGCGGAATATTGGAGCGACCACGGCGCGCGCATCGCCGCCAAGGCCGCCGCAAATGTGGTGATGGCGCGCCCCGCTTATGGCGGCATTGCGCACACGGCTTATGAAACAATGATGTATGGGCCGGTGCTGCGGCCTTCAGCGATGCGAAACAACCTGCAGGCCTTCTGCCGCGAAAACCTGCCGCCCGTGATCGGCCATGTTTTCGAAACCAAACCGGCCAATATGCCGGCTGATGGCGATGATACGGCCTCTCCGGCTGTGCTGGTCGGCACGCAATATTCCCTGCCGGAATTTTCCCACTTTGCGGGGTTTATCGAAGAATTCAGTGCCTTGCGGGTTGAGAACCGCGCGATAGCGGGCGCTGACGCGCTGGCCGCGATGATCGATTACGTGACTTCGGATGCTTTCATTACCGCGCCGCCGCCCTTCCTCATCTGGGAAGCCCCGGTTGCCGGCGCGCGATCCGGTGCGGGGCCAATCGGCTGGAACATTCTTCTGGCCGCTGCAGGGCGCGAATGCAGACCGCTCGCCGCCGCAAACCAGCCTTCCGGCGCGCCGGGCCTCAGCGTGGACATGCGCAAGGTCGCAGATCCCGGCGCATCCGTGTTGATGATCCGGACCGGCCAGGCGGCATTTGACCATGTCGATATCAGGACAACGGATGGCAGGGGAACGGAAAGACATCTCAGCATCAGCGCGGACGGCCAGCTTGCCGCCAATGGCAATGTCTTCGTGCCGCTGAGGCCCGTGGCCTCTGATGGCCTTCTTGATCTTTCGGTCGTGGTTGCGGGCGGGCCCGACGCACCGCCCGCACTTTATCTGTGCAACCCGCCCGTTGCGCAAACCCAGTGACTGTCGGGAGATCTTGATGCTGAAAGCCAAGCGCCACACCGCCATCGTAACGATCCTCTGGATGATCGCCTTCCCCCTGGTCGCACTGGCGCAAGAAACCGAACCTGCCAAGGCGTCACCGCCTGCCATCACCTTCCTGCCGCCCGACACGCTGCCGGGCAAGGTCTGTGCACCATGGCGATCCGATGATCTCATCCAGCGCCAATGGTCGTCCTTTGATGGCAAGCGGCTGCCATCCGGCGTGCGTGTCGAGGATATGGACCGCGATCTCGCACGCTTGCGTGCAATCGATGCGGCCGGTTTCTTCGAGACCATTCGTCAGGGTTCCGATCTGAGACTGCGTATCGATCGCAGCTACAGCGATGCCAGCTATCTCATGGATATGGTCAATCTGTATGTCGCTGCTGGCCGGATCGCCGATCTAGAAGCGAGCGATTTGCTGACGCAATTGCAATCGCCCGATCTGGCGGGCTCGCCGGGTGTTCAAAATCTTCTGGCGGATCTTTATCTGCAAGGCATTGCCGTTGCGCCGGATCAGGAGAGAGGGCTACAATACAAGCTGCAGGCCGCATATGGCGGCAATGGCAATGCCGTGCTGGACCTTGCCGCGCGTTCGGCTGCCGGGCTTGAAACACCCGGCTGGGCGCTTGAGCCGAAGGCCGCCTTTCCTCTTGGTTTCGGGGCCATACTGGGCAAGGCGGATCCGCAGATCTGTGATCGCGCCAAGCGAATTGCCAGGGCCTATGAACAGGGCGAAATCGTTCAGCAGGACTATCCCTATGCCGAGGTCTGGTACCGGTTCGCTGCGGAAATGGGCGATGGCGATGCCGCATGGCGCGTCGCCCGCTATCACCTTGAGAGTACGGCCATCAAAAAGGATAACAGCCTGCTGCTCAGATATCTTCAGCAGGCTGCCGATAGCGGTGTGGTCCAGGCCCGTCTCGCTCTGGCAGACGCCTATGTGGCTGGCGCGCTGCTGCCGGCCGACCCGGCCAAGGCGCTCAAGATCTATGACGGCCTTGCCGCTGAGGGAAATGTCGATGCCGCAATCGCGTCCATCAGGCTCAGGGAAGCCCAGGGGCTGGCGACCAGCGCAAGCAGCGCGCTCTTGCAAAACCAGCTTGTCGCATTGACGCAGTCTGAGAATGCGCCCGGCTGGGCCTTCCTCAGGCTTGGCCGGCTGGTTCTTGAAGAGCAGGGGCCGTTTGCCGGGCGCAAACAGGCCGCCGCGCTGTTTTCAAAGGCCCGTGATCTTGGCGATGATGACGGAACGCTTGAACTGGCCCGGCTCGATCTCACCACGCCGGAAGACAGGGGCTCTTACACCAGGGCGCTGGATCTTCTTTACCCGCTTGCCATGGACAAGGGCAAAAAGGCCGCCTTTGATGCGCTGTGGCGGGCGCAATTATGCCTTGCGCCGGATGACCCCGACATCGACCTTGCCCGCTTCTGGAGAGCCGAGGGCAGCCGTTACGGCATGGCTGATCCTGATGCGGACCAGCTGGCCGCATTCGGCAAAGACGGCGGACCACTGGAACTGGCACAGCTGCAATCGGCCGCCCTTGCCGGTGATGATGACGCCATCAAGGCCGAGATTGCCAGACAGATACGGCTCAGGCCGCAGGATGCAAAGCTGATCCGGTCAGCGTGGCAGCAGCAGGGCGGATTTGAGGATGGTGCGGAGATTGCCGATCTGACCGGGGACAGCAATGGCGAAGCGTTGGCGGCACTGCGCAATCAAGCCGCTGGCGGCAATGTCCGCGCCGCGCAGCAGTTGGCCCATTTCTATCTGCTCAATCCCGATACAGCCAGCCTGAGCGAGACGGAAGCGCTGGTCACAAATCTTGGCGCGCAGATTTCCGGCGATGATCTCTGGCGGCTTGATGCAGCATTGAAGGCGCAGGGCGGGGCGGGGTTTTCGCCATCTGAAGATGTGCTGAAGGCCTTTGCCAATTCCGGTGATTCCGCGGCCATTCTGTTTGCTGCAAGCCGGACTAAAGACAGGGAAAGAGCCCGCGCCCTTTTCCTCAGGGCCATCGGTACGATGCCATGCACCTATGCCGCCGTGGATCGTCTCGCCCATTTTGCGCTTGATCGCGGCTATCGCGACGAGGCCGCGCGCTTTGCCAAGGTGGCGGTGGAACTCAGTGCGGGCGATCCCTGGCAGGATCTGCATAATGGCGATATCCTGCTGGCGCTTGGATCTGAACAGTCCCGCGCCCAGGCCTTTGCGCTTTACAAGCGCGCTTACGATGCGGGCTATCAGCCGGCCGCCTACCGGCTTCTGGACTGGTTGTCGCAGGGCGATGATTTCTATGATGCCGGACTGGAGCAGACGATCTATCTCGATCTTTTGAACGGGGCCTCCGCTGACCGGCTCTACAGTGTTTCCAGCCGGCTGAAAAAGGCGCCAGCATCCGTTCAGGCGGCCGTTCTTGCCCGTTTTGATCTCAAGCGTGCCTATCAGAATGCTGCAGATGCCGGGAACCCGGATGCGATGCGCGAATTGGGGCTGATGCTGAGAACACCGGCGGCAACGCCCTATGAATTGTTTCAGTCAACCGCCTGGCTGAAGCGCGCCGCCGAAGCAAATGACCTCAAGGCCATGTCGCTTCTGGCTGACGCCTATGCCTTTGGCATCGGCACGGATGTTTCCAGAGACGAAGCGACAAAGTGGTTGCAGGCCGCAGCAGAAGCAGGCGATAAGGAGGCGCGCCAGCGCCTTCAGCTGATGAAACGCCAATGAGACGAAGGACCAATGGGTTTTAGAGCATTTGCGGCCTTTCTCCTGAAGATCGCGGCGATGATGGCACTGGGTGTCGCATCGTTCGCGCCTGCCCATGCCCAATGGCAGTCCGTTCCAGCTTCGGGCCCAGTCGCGGCCCCAGTCTCGCAAACGTCGCGCGAACCGGCCGTTGAACCAGTCGTAGAACAGGGCATGTCCGGCAGCCCGGCCTGCCCGGCCTTTCCAGAGCCGACGGTCATACTCGATTACGGAAGCCGCTATGCGGCGGACAGCGAAGATCGATCCGATCTGGATGCCAAGGCCGATGAAGCGGTGACGAAGGCGCTTGCCGATGCGGATAATTTCGTGCGTCAGCTTGCCGATCTGAGCAATGCCGCGATGATCAACCCTGCAATTGCGGCGGAAAATGCCGGCTGTGTGATCGACGGAATTTATGACTGGGCGACGGCCGGCGCATTTAGCCAGCTGGACACGGAAAATGCCGAACTGACCTATCCGTCCCGGCTCGCAGGCGTGGCCGCCGCCTACAGGCAGGTGAGGCCGCTTGTCACCGACCGGGCGGCTGAAAAATCAACGATCGAGACCTGGCTTCAGACCAATGCCGAGGCCATGATCCGCTATTGGAATGACGATGCGCCGCCGCGCGCCCGGGTTTCAAACCTGCGGGCCTGGGCCGCATTTGCCGTGACGGAAGCCGGGCTTCTCCTGGACGAGCCTGATTTTCTCGACTGGGCGTCGGACAGCCAGAGCTTGATACTCGATACACAGCTGGAGGATGGCAGCCTGCCGGTGGAGATGCGGCGCGGCAAATATGCGCTTCATTACCAGCTGCATGCCCTGGCACCGCTGACGGTGTCGCGATTGCTTCTGTGCCAGGCAGGCCACTTTGCCAGCGCCGACGATATTGCTAGGCTTCGCAAAGGGGTTGAATTTGCTCTGGACGGGATCAGCGATCCTGAACGCATCGCCCAGATCGCCGGAAAGCAACAGTCGCTGCCGAGCGGCCTTGTGAACCAGCAGAAATTCGAAATCGCCTTCCTGGAAGCCTATCTGAGCCTCATCGATGATGTTCCGCTGGATCTCAAACTCCGGCCCTTGAGGCCATTGTCGAATTCAAAACTCGGTGGTGATCTGACGATGCTCTATCGGTTCAGCGGCGTTTCAGCATCCAGCTGCATTGCCGCCGATGGACCGCCGCCAGCGGCGGCTGTGGACGAGTGAGCAGGCGCTGAACGGGGCCGGATGCGGTGAAGGCTGCGTTGTCGAAGCGGTCCTTCTCTCTTGAATTGTACGTCAATCTGACATACATAGAGGCAGATGACAGGAGGCGGCCATGCGTGGTTTCCATGATACGACACATAATATTGACGAGCGCAACGAAGCCCGGATGAATTTCAGGACCAAGCCGCGCATCAAGAGTGCAATTCAGCAGGCTGCGGCGCTTTCCGGTGTTGATGATTCCGTTTTCACCATGAACGCCGCCTATCAGGCCGCGCTGGAAACGATTGCAGCGCATGAGC
The DNA here is from genome assembly GCF_006516955.1 of Martelella alba. Classification (GTDB taxonomy): domain Bacteria; phylum Pseudomonadota; class Alphaproteobacteria; order Rhizobiales; family Rhizobiaceae; genus Martelella; species Martelella alba. The sequence continues at coordinate 75,927 of NZ_VHLG01000016.1, read as the reverse complement.
GCACGGCGCTGGCGCCGGCCGATCACGAGGCTTTTTTTGCAGCACTTGACGCGCCGAAGGCGCCGACGGATGCCTTGCGGGCGGCGTTTCGCCGGCACAGTGAAACCGTTACCTCGAAATAATGGCGGCAGAAAAGCCTGCGGGCGTTATCATCGAGCCGTTCGATGCCTCCCGGCATGATCGAACGGGCTTTTCCTGCGGTATTGAGCAGGTCGACAACTACTTTCGCAAAACGGCGAACAAGCTTGCGCGTGCCGATAATGTCCGGCTGTTTGTCATGTCCACCGCCGAGGGCCAGGTCATCGGCTTCTATGCGCTCAATGCCCATGGCGTGCATTATGCCGATCTACCCGCGAAATTCGCCCGCAGCAGACCGTCGCATGGTTATATTCCGGCAGCCTATATTTCGATGATCGGGCGGGATGTGAAATTCAGGGGCGGCGGCTATGGCGGTGACCTGCTTGTCGACGCGCTTTGCCGGATTGCCGCTGCCGCCGATGCCATCGGCGTGGCGATCGTCATGCTTGATGTCCTTGATTGCGGCAATGCTGAACGGGTTGCAAAGCGCAAGGCGCTTTATGAAAGTTACGGGTTTCAGCCGCTGCCATCCAGTCCCCTGCGCATGTTCCTGCCGGTCAGTGTCATCCGCAGCCTGATCATGGAATAGGCGGGTGCGGCCTGCGGCACCATCACTCACTCATGACCCAGAACAATACCAGCGGCTGCGTTCCACTCGGCGATCAGATCGATATTGTCGAGATCGCGCAGCCAGCGCAGCTGCACGCCATCCATCAGTGACAGAAGCAGGCGGCCACGGGCCAGCGGATCCATCTTCAAATGGCAGCGCGCGGCGGCAAAAGTGTCGATGACGCGCTGTTCGCGTGCGACGAAATAGGCGTGGACGGGATGGTTCGGCTGCAACGCCTCGGCACTGAGCAGCGTATAAAGGCGGACGATTTCCGGCTGTGAGGCATTGCGGTGCACAAGCGCCTGGCAAATGGTTTCCACCGCAAAGCTCGGGATCTGCTCATAAAGCGCATCGCGTTTGACGCCGAGATAGGCGGCAAAGGCCAGCCGGTCATCCTCGTCACGCTTTTCGATGATGGCCAGCAGAAGGTTTTCCTTATTGCCGAAATGATGGAGAATGGCGGTGTCGGTAATCCCGCAGCGCAGCGCGATATCGCGGATCGAGATCCCCCAATAGCCGCGTTCGGAAATCAGCACGGAGGCTTCATCGATAATCTGATTGCGCCGGTCCTCCGCTTTCAGCCGCCGACCGGTCCCCTTGCCCAATGCACCCATGACATTTTTTCCAGACAGGCCGCGCCGGGCCTCTTTTTCCGTGAATCACGTGACGACAGTAAAGCGGGTCAGCCAGAAACGGAAGCCACGCAGAAAGTGCTGGCCTGATGGATCAGGTTCGGCACGCGCATTCATTGTTTTGTCGCCGGAACTGGCCGTTCCACGCTTTAGAGTTTGCTGATACCATCTGCCAGGGCAGCCAATGCACCGATCAGCGACAGGGCCAGCGTCAGCTGTGCGGCATGGCGCGCCTTCATCCAGCGCGATAGCTGCGCGCCGAACAGCATGCCGACCACCATGACGGCGACGATCCCGCCCCAAACGGTGGCCGAAAGCGCTGGCCATGCATCCGGCGCGGCGGCAAGACGGGCAATCACGGTTCCGGTCGACAGCGTGATCAGATAGGGTTGCAGCGTGGCAACAAAGGAGCGCTGGTCCCACCGGGTTGCCTCTTTCAGCGAGGTCAGTGCGACACCCCCGACGCCAGCCAGAACCGTCATGGCCCCGGCCAGCCCGCCCGCTGCCGTCAGCGTGCCGGCATTGCGCGGATATTCCTTGAGATAGCCAGCGGTCACAGACGCTGCCAGCATCAGCAGCATGACAAGCGCGCTGATGATTTCTGCCTCGGCGCCCGGAAAGCGGGAGACGAACACCGTGCCAAGGATGATGCCGACGGCACTGGCGGGCAGGAGCACGAGATAGATCTTCCAGTTCACGTCGCGAACCACCTGGGTCAGCACGATGATGGCGGAGGCGACCCCGCACATCTGCACGAGAACGACCCCTTGAGCCGGGCCGATTGCAATGATCGTGAACGGCGCCACGACCATTGCAAAGCCAATGCCTGACACACGCTGCAGGATCGCGCCGATGAAAACGGATGTCAGGAGAAGCGGCATTTTGATACGTCCTTCAGTGAACCCGGCGGATGGCCAGGAAAAGCAGCGCTCCGATCACGGCGGTGATGGCCGAAACGATGAAGAGCGCGTGATAACCGACATTGGTGATGGCCGCTGCGGCAAGCAGCGGACCGGCGATCTGGCCACCGGTGCTGGCGAAGTTGAGAATGCCGAGATCCTTGGCCGATGTTTCCGGATCGGGCAGGACGGCAATGTTCAGCGCCTGGTCGACGGCATTGAAAATGCCAAGGCCGAGGCCGCCAAAGACCGAATAGAGAATGATCATATGCGGCGTGGGCGACAGATAGGGCAGGAAGACGCCAATCGCGATCAGCAGCGAGGCAACAACAACCGGCAGCTTGATGCGGCCGAGCTTGTCGGCAACAGGCCCGGCAACAAAGGCCATGGCAATGCCCGCAATCATGATGATCGTTGCCGTCAGCGAGATATAGCGGCCGGCATCGGCACGGTCGAGCAGCATGTAGTCGGTGAGGATGTAGAGGATATAGCCCTGCACCGAGAATTTGGCGACCATGATGAAGAACTTGCCGAACAGCGCCAGATAATAGTCGCGGGCGTCATGCCGGGCGAAAACGAAGTGATCCAGCACCATCTCGCGGCTGAAGCTCTTCTTCGGCATCGGCAGGCTTGAAAGCTCGCGGAAGCAGAAGGACGCGGCCGGTGCTGCGATTGCCGTCAGTACGCCGAGGATCAGGAAACCCTGTGCGATATCGCCGAGGAACTGGGCACCGATCACCTGGCCGAGGCCGGCGCCGACGCCGATGCCAAGTGCATAGGACGAGGCGGCACTGCCGCGGAACCGTGGCGCGATACGATCGGCAATCGTTGCGATCAGCGGCGCGATGATGGCATTCAGAAAGACCTGGTAGATCGCCCATGTGACGATCAGGCCGGTCGCCGTCTTCACGTGGCCGAGATAGAGCAGGCTGACGAGCGAGCCGATGGCGCCGATCCAGATCCACGGCGTGCGGCGTCCGAGCTTGCTGCGGGTGAGATCGGAAAAAGCGCCGATCAGCAGGTTGGCAAGCGTTGCAACCACCATGGCGATGGTCGAGTTGAGGGCGATGATGGTGGCCTTGTTGCCGGGATCGATCTCGGCGACTCGGGCCGGCAGCAGCACGGCAACGGCGCCGAGATAGGCAACGATCCAGCAAAAGGCACCGATGGCAAGGCCGATGGCGATGCGTTTCGGGAAATGCGGTTGCTGAAGATTGGTGGTCTTTCCGGTCCATCCCGATGATGTTCCGGCCTCCCCGATCGGTTCTGACATGGTTTTCCTCCCATTCGTCAGTATCAGATTGATGTTTCGGCAGCCTCCGGGTCACCCCAGAAACGGGCTGCTTCAATGCGGATTTCCCCCGCCGGCTGATGGAAGCAGCCTTTGGCTGCATCAAAGCGCATAAGCGGTTGAAGGGTTGTGGTGACTGTGGTCAGTGCTTTCTGACCGGCATCGAGATCAAGGACGGTAAAGCCGATCAGTTCGCGCTCACCCGCCCGTTCGCCGTCAAGCCGCGTGCCATAGATCTGGATATTGGCCTGCCCGGCGCGATCACCGGTATTTTCGACCTCCACGGAAACGGTCGCGCTCGTCTCATCGCGCGCCGTCACGCTGAGGCTATCGATGGCGAAGGATGTGTAGGAAAGGCCGAAACCCAGCGGATAGAGCGCAGTCTTGCCTTCATGGGCGATGCGGCGCTGGCCATACCAGCGGTCATAGGTGATCGTGGTCGCCGCAGCGTCGAAGAAGGGCAGGTCCGCCTCGCTCCTGGCAATCGCATAGGGCAGGCGTCCGGCAAAATTCTCCCGTCCGAGCAGAAGGTCGGCCATGGCGTGGCCGCCTTCCATGCCGGCATACCAGCCAAGCACCAGGGCGGGTGCATCCTCATGCCAGTCCGCCATCATCACGGCACCTGCTGTCTGAACGATGACGACTGTGCGGGGATTGGCGGCGGCTACCTTGCGGATCAGCGCGATGGCTTCGGGCAGAAGGCCGAGCCTCTTGCGGTCACCGCCGATTTCCGGCTTGCCCTCGGCCGCTTCCAGCCGTTCCATCATTGTGTCGAGCACTGCGTGATCGGCATCGCTTTCAGGCGCGGGATAAAGCTTCATCAGGTCATCACGGCCGTAAATGCGCCCGTTTACCCATTCGCCTTCTTCCGCTGCGGTGTAACCGACCACGACCACGGCAGCGGATGCCTTTGCGGTAAGTGCGGCCGCCTGATCGGCATCGGAACCGTCAGCGTGATAGATCTTGGCCCCGGGCAATGCTGCCCTGATACCCTCAAGCGGGGTCACGACATGGGCGGCGTGGACGTTGGAAGATCCCTTGTCGCCGGTATTTTGCAGATCCGAGAGCCGGCCAACCACGGCAATGCTTGAAAGTTCTTCGGCCGCAAATGGCAGGACCGGCTTTCCTTCAACGATGTCGTTGCGCAAAAGGACCATGGATTTGACGGCCGCCCGGCGCGACAGCGCACGGTGGGCGGGGCTGGCGATAATCTCTGCACCCGGCTCGTCTGCGTCACGCTCGGCGAAATGGCGCAATTGCGTTGCGATCAGGCGCAGGGCAGAAGCCTCGACCATATCCCAGCCGGCAGCCCCACTTTCAAGCGCTGCCGGCAGACGGTCGGCGCGAAGCTGGGCAAAGGGGGCTTCAAGATCCAGCCCGGCCTTCAATGATTTTGCCGCATCGCGGATCGCCCAGACAAAATCGCTGATGACGAAGCCATCGAAACCCCATTGATCACGCAGAATTTCGGTCAGCAGGTTTTCACTGTCGCTCGCCCAGTCGCCGTTGACCCGGTTATAGGCGCACATGACAGAGGCAGCACCTGCCTCCATCGCCCGCCTGAAATGGGGAAGATAATCTTCCTGCATGGTTTCCGGGTCGCATTTCACATCCACATCGAAACGCGCATTTTCCATTGAGTTCAGCGCATAATGCTTGATGCAGGGCATAGCGTTCGGCTTGGTGCCGCGCACCAGCGCCGCACCCATTTCGCCGATCAGAACCGACTGATCCGAATAGGTTTCCTGAATCCGGCCCCAGGCCGGATGACGTGGCAGATTGATGCAGACACCGCCAAAGAAATTGCCCCCCGAAGCGCGGACCTCAAGACCGATGGCGCGGCCGATTTCCGCTTCAAGCGCAATATTCCACGATGCGCCACGCGCCATCGAGACCGGGAACGCCGTTGCCTTGCCGACCACGACACCGCGCGGCCCGTCAATGAAGCGGATGCCGGGAATACCGAGACGCGCATTGGAACCCATCACATAGGGCCGGTGGTTATAGCCGTGCTCCATGATTTCACCGCGCCCCTGCCAGAAGGGTGTGTCGCCATGCAGCAGGGCCAGTCTCTCATCCGGTTGCAGCTGGGCATAGATGCGCGATGCCAACGCCTCGGCATCGCCACCATCCTTTAGGGCTTCCACAGCCTCGGAAAATGACATGGCTTCGCCGGCGACAGATGCGGTGGCCCGCTCTGCCTGTTGATCTCTGCGCATTGGTATGCCTCCCTGACATTTAACTTAGTGGTCGCTAAGTTAAATCGGAAATTGATCCTCATTGGATCGGCCGTCAAGCGCTTTTTTTAAAAATTTCGGGCATCGCCTGTCGGCCGGAATATCGATACGTGCAGAGAAACCTCTTCGTTGCCCCCTCGATCATCATCGCTCTCGGCTAGCGAAAATCGGCCGAAAAACATATTTATAATCCGAAATTTAGATATGAGATGCCGGTCATGAAGAGGATCCGTCCATCCCATGAAAAACGGGGGCAGGTGACTGCGAATGCAGGCCGGCATCAGGACGCTTGGTCGCAGTTTATAACGACCGGCCGGTCCTGATTTTTCGGCTCCGCTTGCCGGTTTCGACGTGGCATGACACGCCATGGCTTCTGTCGGAAAAAGATGATTCCCGGACTGCGCAGTATAATTATCTGAGTGGATGAAATGCATAAACTAGATCGGATCGCCGCGATTGCGATGCTCTCATCCGCCATGGGCGCAGCACCAGGCGATCCGGCTGGGTTCAACAGCTGAAATCATGATTTGAGGCGATCTCCCGCGCAATTGCAGAAAGATCGCTTGCAACGTCCTCAGCCGCAGGCCGGCAAGACCTGCCCGGGGGCTGTTTTGGCCGATCTTCAGCGTTTGGGAAACAGACGGGCGATCGGTTCGAAATGGTGCATATTCTCAAACGTGCAGAATTCGACCGGGCCGAGACGGATCGCCTGAAGTTTCGGCGCTGCCGCTTCAAACAGCGCAGTCACGGCGGCGATATGCTCTTCAGCCTTCGGCATTGGCATACGCGCGATACGGTAGCCGAAGGAGATGTGGAACTGGTAGCTGTCATGGTCGGTGCGGGCAAGGCCGGTGACCGCACGCAGCGCATCGCGCATCTGCCAAAGGGCATCGAAGCTTTCCTGATCGGCCGGTTCGGCGTGGATCGAATAACCGGCCTTGAGGTGATCGGCGCGCACGGTAACCCCTTCAAAACCGTTCAGCGTCATGGCGGCTTTGTAGAAATAGTCGGTGATGTCGGTAAGCGAGACATCTTCCGCGACGTTTTCCGGCCAGCCATCGGTGGTCAGCGGATTGCCCGAGACACCGCAGAACACGGTCATATGCAGGCTTTCATGCGGCAGGAAGCTGAAATAATCAGCGGCGGGCAGTTTGCGGATGTCATCCTGCAGCTGGCAGAGAATATCGAATTCCGGTGCGCTCTTGTCGACATGGCAGATGAAGGTGTTGCCGGGATAGGGCAGGACCGTGCCGTCGGTCGAAAACTTGCCGCCCTTGTCGGCGGCGGTGATGCTCGGCGGCAGGGCCGCCGTCTTGCCTTCGGCGATGAGGCGGTTCAGCCACAGGTCGGCGGGTGGTTCGGTTCTTTCAGGATGAAACTGTCGGGAAGCCATGGCGAAATCTTTTGTTGTAGTTGTCCGGGGATCTTGATGCGGGGGCGGTCTCCGGCGGCAAGATTGTCGCCGCCGGAGGAGGCAGGCTGCCTCAGCGCTCGAGGATGACGTTGTCGACGAAGCCGTTTTCAACCGCCTTGCGGAAGGGCTGGGCACCATCGGCAACACGGTACTGGCGCTGGCTGTTGGGGATCAGCGCATGGCTGTCATCGGCATTGGCGTTCATCGGCGCCGTGCCGAAGGTGGTGTTGAACATGGTCTGGGTTTCCGGCGATGTCAGCCAGGCGATGAAGAGCGCGGCGGCGGCCGGATGCGGCGCATTGACCGGCAGGGCAACGCCGTTGCCGCCGCCATTCATGCCCATGGACGGGATGTAGAGCTTCAGATCCTTGCGCACTTCACCGGAATTCTGCAGGCTGGAAAGATGATCTTCCCAGGCCGGGGCCATGGCCAGTTCCCCATCGGAGATACGGATGATGCTGTCGGCATTCGAGGTGGTGATCACATAGTCATCGGCATATTTGTTGAAGAAATCATAGCCGGGCTCCAGCGCCGAAAGCTTTGCATCGGTGACGGTGCCATCGGCGAAATCATCGCCGGAGATGACGCGCAGCACGTTCTTGAAGAAGGACGGACCGGAGCCGCCATTTTCATAGTTGAAACCGAACTGGCCGGGATGGGCCTGCCAGAAGGCGGCGAAATCATCCGGCGTCTGCGGCAGTTCTGCCGCATCGACCTTGGCCGGGTCATAGGCGATACCGGTCTGGTTGCCCCAATAGGCGAGCACATAGCCGTCGCCATCAACGGCATTGACCTTGCCAACGCGGCCGGCATCTTCCGGCAGCATGGAAAGCTTCTGGAACATCTTGGCATAATCAAGCGTCGCCATGTCATCGAAGCCCCAGGCGAAAACGTCGATATCGCCCTTGTCGGCATTGCTAGCGGCCAGCAGCTTGTCGGCATTGCCGGATGCGGTACCACCGGCCGGAATATTGACCTTGATGCCGTATTTTTCCTCGAACGGCGCGACGGCCTTGCGGAAATCGTCCTGGAAATACCAGACATACCAGTTCAGTTCGCCTTCCTGTTTGGCCTGGGCGGTGATGTCGTCCCAGCTTTTGGCGGAAAGATCTTCGGCAAGGGCGGCCGTGGTGCCGATTGCAAGGGCGGCGGTGGCGAGAAGAAGGGATTTGAGCATTTCGGATAATCTCCGTTTCGGTGGTGCGGCGGGTACCCCGCATCATCCCTTGCCTGAGGCAAGCGTCGGATTGGCTGATTTCAGCAGTTTTTCCAGGATCAGCATCAAGACGACATTGGGGACGACGAGGATGAGGGACAGCACGGCGGCATTGGGGCGGACAAAGTCCTGGCCGAGGGCTGCATAGAGCAGGGTCGGGATCGTCACGATTTCTGGCGAGCCGACGATATAGGCGATGGCGAATTCCTCGATCGACTGGATGAAGACGATCAGCAGGGTGGCGAAGATGCCGGGCTTGAGCGCCGGCAGATAGGCGGCGGAAAACCGCGCCCAGCGGCTGGCGCCGAGATCACGCGCGGCATCGATATGGTCCTGGCGCACCTGTTCAAAGCTCACCGTCATGATCCGGATCGCATAGGGCAGGAACAGCACCGCATGGGCAAAGACGATTGCCGCGAAGCGGAAATTCTGCAGGCCCAGCGCAAACAGCAGCGCGGTGAAGAAGATCGAGGTGACGAAGCCCGGAACGACCAGCGGCAGGAGGCATAGGATCTTGGCGGCCTCGCGGCCGGGAAAGGAGAACCGGCCAAGCGCCAGCGCTGTCGGCAAGGCCAGAAGCAGGCAGGCGACCGCCGCTGTCGGAGCCAGCAAATAGGAGGTCAAAAGCGCCTGTTTGAGGCCGGAATGCGCCCACATATCGCTCCAGCGGGCGAGCGACATGGCCGGTGGCAGGAGCGTATCAGCGGTCCAGGGACTGGATGGATCGACCAGCGACCACAAGACGGCCATGCCGAAGGGGATCACCAGCCAGAGGGTAAAGCCGATCGTGAGCAGGATGATCAGGACGGTGTTGAGCGCCTTGCCGGTCATTTGAACCGCCCCTTGAGGATGAAGCGGGAAAGCGCGGCCAGAAGGGTCGAGCCGGCAAGCGCCAGCACCATCATCGACACACCGACCACGGCGGCCGAGTGCCAGTCGCCGCGTCCCTTGAAGAACACCATCAGCTGCGCCAGCGACTGGACATTGGTCGGGCCGACCACGGTCTGGAAGGAGAAATCGGCAAGCGCGCCGATGAAGATGATCACCAGGGCCGCCTGCATGGCCGAGACCGAAAGCGGCGCGATGACCCTTTGAAAGCGCGACCAGGCCCCGGCGCCCATATCGCGGGCGGCATCAAGCACGTCATCGGATATGCCCTGAACCGCGCCGGTCAGAAGCAGCAGCGCGAAGGGCAGGTTCTTCCACACTTCCAGTACCAAGACGGCAATGCCGTGACGATCATTTTGCAGCCGGTGCGGGCCGCTCCACAGGCCGGCCCATTGCATGAACTGGTTGAGCAGCCCGTGATAGGAGATGATGTTGAGCAGCAGGAAGGCGGCGACCAGTCCATGCACCAGCATTGGCGCTTTCAGCATCGCACCGATGGTCATCGAGCCGGGGAAGGGTTTTCTCAGCCAGATGGCCAGCGGATAGGCCAGTGCGACCGACAAAATGGCGCTGAATGTGCCGATATAGAGCGAATACTGGACCGAGCGGGCAAACAGCTTGCGGCCAAAGACATCACCCCAGTAGGCGGCTGAAATCTGGCTGGCGCCGGAGAAACTGAAATAGCCGAAGGACTGGGCGATGGCGATATAGATCACCGTGCCGATCAGCGCCAGGATCAGCCCGAGGCCGGGCAGGAGCAGCACGATGATGGTGAGAATACGGCGCGCCGTCATCGCCCGGCCTCCAGCAGGATCACGTCTTCCGCAGCCAGGGCGAAATGGATCATGTCGCCTTCGCCGATCCCGGTTTCACGGGTCTGGATGCGGTAGGAAATACCGGCCGTCTCGACCATGAGATCGGTGAAATGGCCCTGAAAGGCCCGGTTGACGACGCGGCCCGAAAGCGCGCCCTGACAGGGTTCCGGCAACAGGCGGGCATCTTCCGGACGCCAGCAAATCTCATAAGCACGCGCGTCTTCGCCCGGAACGGCTGACATTGGCAATGCCCCGATCGGCGTGTGGATGACGGCGCTTTCAGCACCGTTCTGCTCGATCTGGCCTTGCAGGATATTGGCACCGCCGATGAAATCGGCGACGAAACGGGTGCGGGGCGTGCGGTAAAGGCCTTCCGGCGTGTCAGCCTGTTCCACCCGGCCGGCATTCATCACGAAAATCCGGTCGGACATGGCCAGCGCTTCGGCCTGATCATGGGTTACATAAATGGCCGTCAGCGCCGATTCCCGCTGGATCCGGCGGATCTCGACGCGCACCTGATCGCGCAGCTTGGCATCGAGATTGGAAAGCGGCTCATCAAACAGGATGACGCCTGGACGCATGACCAGCGCCCGGCCAAGCGACACGCGCTGCTGCTGGCCGCCGGAAAGCTGGTTGGGAAGTTTGCCAAGCTGAGCCGTCAGCCCCAGTTTCTCGGCGATCTCGCCGATCCTGGCCTTTCTTTCACCTTGGGCGATCTTCTTCTGCTTCAGGCCGAATTCGAGATTTTCGGCAACGCTCAAATGCGGAAACAGGGCATAGGACTGGAAGCAGAGCGCGGTATCGCGCTGTTCCGGCGGCACGCGGGTGACATCTTCGCCGCCAAGATAGATCCGCCCCGCACTCGGCGTCAAAAATCCCGATATGATCTTCAAAAGCGTGGTCTTGCCGCAGCCCGAAGGGCCAAGCAGCGTGACGAATTCGCCAGGTTTCACGGAAAAACTGACGTCATCGACGGCGGTGAACCGGTCGAAGCGCATGGCGAGATTTTCGGCGGAAATGCCAGTCATAAGCCTTGCCTCTGTTGAATGAGGCTTTATTACTCACCTTAAGTAAAATTAATGTGACAATGGATTTTGATTTCGCTTCATGCTCAAAAATAACGGCGAAGCAGGCGGGAAAGGACAGATTCGGGCATGGTTTCCGGTAGCGGCAATGACGGGCATGATGCGACGTCGATCTTTTCGATCGGGCGCAGCGGTGCGCTTGTTCTTGATGCCGTGCGGCGCCAGGGCGCCGTGGCCCGTTCGGAGCTGACCGAGGCCACAGCCCTGTCGCAGCAAAGCGTGCACCGGCTGGCGGAAGATCTGCTCGAGCGCGGCCTGCTGCGGCTTGAAGCGCCGCAGATCAACGGCCGCGGCAAGCCGAGCCCGATGCTGGCGCTTGAGCCGAATGGCGCCTTCGGCATCGGCCTTGCCATCGATACCGAAGACGTGCGTATCGCAGTGACCAATCTTCTCGGCGATATCCTGCATCTGGACGTGCTGGATGCTGATCCCGGCGCGCCGGAGGCGGTGCGTGACAGGGCTCGCGCCGCCGTGCCGGAGATGATTGCCACGCTCGGCCTCGCACCGGCGCGCATAGCAGGCATCGGCGTTTCGATGCAGGGATACCGCCGCCGGCCGGGATCTGTCTTTGTGACGCCGCACCGGCTGAATGCATGGCACGAACGCGATGTGGCCGCGTTTTTTGATGGCGTATTTTCCTTTCCGCTGATGGCGGAAAACAATGCGACACTGGGTGGTGAGGCGGAAAACTGGGTCGGGGCCGGACGCCGCTTCGACAATTTTGCCTATCTGTCGATCAATCTCGGTTTTGGCGGCGGGCTTGTTTTGAACGGCGCACCCTTTACCGGCTATCATATGAACGCAGCCGAAGTCTCCTCCATCTATACCGATGAGGAATCCGCCCGGCGTCCAGCGCTGAAAACCCTGATCACCATGCTGCAGGCGGAAGGTTATGACATTGCAACGGTCAGCGCGCTCAAGGCGCAATATGACCCGTCCTGGCCGGTGATCGGCCGCTGGATCACCCGTGTCACACCGGCGCTTGATCAGATCCTCAGGGCGCTTTCCGGCATTGTCGATCCGGCAGCCGTGGTCTTTGGCGGTGAGGCGCCCTTCGATCTGCGCCAGCGGCTGGCCGCTTCCGCAAGCCCGCGCGGGCTGGATGATTATGGTGTGCCGCTGCCCGGCCCCGAGCTTATGATCAGTGCCATCGGAACGGACCCCAACGTGCTGGGAGCGGCCCTTCTGCCAATCCGCACCCGCCTGTTTCGCTGATCCGGCAGCGGCGGTTACCTGCGCCCCGGCGCAGGCAGCCGGGTCCATGACAAGTTTCACAGAAACGCAAAATCTCTGAAATCGAACTGTCACATCGCTGGCGCATTGATGGCGCCGACGAATTGCACAGCTGTGCAAAACCGGGTCCTGCTTCGGTCATGATGACCATGCGGATCGATAATTCGGGTTAAGAGATGAGCGCTATAGAAATCGAAAATGTCGAAAAGGCCTTCGCAGCGACAAGGGTTCTGCGCGGCATTTCGCTTTCGATCCCCGCGGGTTCCTTTGTTGCCGTGCTGGGGCCCTCGGGCTGCGGCAAAACCACGCTTCTGCGCGCGCTTGCCGGTTTCGAACCGATTGACAATGGCGCGATCCGGCTTGGTGACCGGCTGGTCTCGGGCAGGGGGCGGCACGCCGCCCCGGAAGAACGCGGCATTGGCGTCGTCTTCCAGAATTACGCGCTCTGGCCGCATATGAGCGTTGCCGGAAATGTTTCCTATGGCCTGAAGATCAAGGGTTTTTCCCGCAAGGATCGTGACCAGCGCACCGCGCGGGTGCTGGAGACCGTGGGTCTTTCCGATTTTGCCGAGCGTCGGCCGGCAGCCCTTTCCGGCGGCCAGCGGCAAAGGGTGGCGCTGGCGCGCTGCCTTGCCATGGAGGCGGGCATCGTGCTTCTGGATGAGCCGCTCGCCAATCTTGATGTGCATCTGCGCGGCGAAATGGAGGCGGAATTTTCCCGCTTTCACCGCGAGAGCGGCGCCACCATGTTCTACATCACCCATGATCAGGCCGAAGCGCTGGCGCTCGCCGATCGCGTTGCGGTGATGGACAGGGGGCAGATTGCCCAGTTCGCCACGCCGTCGCAGCTCTATCGCGAACCGGCCAATGAAATGGTGGCCGGTTTTATCGGTGATGGCCAGATTGCCGATATCGAACAGCTTCAACCCGATGGCCACGGCCATGCACGGGCGATGTTTTTCGGGCGGGCCGTCATGGCGCGCTGCCGCGCCAGCCGGAGGGGCGCGGCGCAGGCGCGCATTGCCTTTCACCCGGCAGATCTGAGGCTCTGCCCGGAGACCGAAGGCATTGATGCGGTGATCCGCCGTCTGACCTATCGCGGCGAGACGCTGCGGGTCGAACTCGCCGCCGGTCCCGACCTTGATACCACGCTCTTCATGAACGTTCCTGCCCCGGCTTCGCTTTCGCCCGGGCAGCGCGTAGCCGTCACGCTGACCGACGGCTGGGTCCTTGAGGACCCGCAACCCGCCAAAGTCCTGCTCTAGTTCATTTCACTCGAGGATTTCCCCATGCAGATCCGCATGCTTGCCCTTGCCGCCGTCTCCACGCTCGCCTTTTCGGCGGCCCATGCAGAAGAGACCATCACGCTTTACACCAGCCAGCCGCCGGAAGTGGCGCAGCAGACCGTTGATGCTTTTGAAGCGCTGAACCCCGAAATCAAGGTCAACTGGACCCGCAATGGCACGTCGGCGCTGATGAATGTCATGCGCGCGGAACAGGAAGCCGGCCAGGTTCAGGCCGATGTTCTGCTCGTCGCCGATCCGATCAATCTCGGCACGCTGAAGGCTGAAGGCATGCTGATGGCCTATCCGGACGCGCCGGTCGGCGATTATGATCCGGCAACCTACGACAAGGACATGACCTTTTTCGGCACCAAGGCGATCACCACCGGCATTGCCTATAACACCGAAAATGCCGAACCGGTGGAAAGCTGGAACGACCTGCTGAAGGAAGACAATCGCGGCCAGATCGCCGTTCCGAGCCCGCTTTATTCCGGTGCAGCACTCAATCACCTCCATGCCCTGATCAATGATCCGGCGATCGGCTGGGCCTTTTATGAGGGGCTGAACAATCTTGATATCGTGCCTGAAGGCGGCAATGGCCCGGCGACCAAGGCGGTTGCCTCCGGCATGGCGAAATATGCCATCATCGTCGATGCCAATGCGTTGAAGGCAAAGGCGGATGGTTCACCGGTCGATTACATCGCGCCGAAGGATGGCGTCTCCTTCATCGGCGAGCCGGTGGCCATCATGAAGACCACCGAACATGCAGAGGCCGCCAAGAAATTTGTCGATTTTCTGCTGTCGGAAAAGGGCCAGGAACTGGTTGCCGAACAGGGTTACATTCCGCTGATGCCCGGCGTTGCCGGTCCTGAAGGCTATCCCGACCTCTCCTCGATGAAGCTGCTTGGCTATGATGTCGACGCGGCGGTGAAGAACAACGAGGCGGTCACGGCCAAGTTCTCCGAGATCTTCGGGCTCTGAGATCGAATGGACCTCACCACATCCATCAACGGCGAGCGTCCTTTCGGGACGCTTGCCAGCTTGAAAGCCTTCGTGAAGCATGAACGAACGCTGATGCTGGCGCTTGTCGCCTTTGTCGGCATATTGTCGATCCTGCCGCTTGGCCGTCTGGTCTATGCTGCGCTGGTCACCGATACCGGCCTTGATCTCACCCGCATAGCGGATGTGCTTGGCGGTCGCCGTGTGATGACGGCGACCATCAACACGGTCACCATTGCCATTGCCGCAACGGCGCTGGCGACCCTTGCCGGCACGCTTGCCGCGCTTGTCGTCGGCATCAGTGATATGCCGGGCCGGGTGGCCTGGGTTTTCGGTTTCGTTCTGCCGCTTATGATCCCGCCCCAGGTGATCGCGCTTGCCTGGATCCAGGCCTTTTCGCCATCAAGCCCGGTACTGGGCGCGCTTGGTCTTTCGCTTGCTCCCGGCATGCGCCATCCGCTTTATTCTCAAGGCGGCATCATTCTGCTGCTCGGCCTTTACAATGCGCCACTGGTATTTCTATCGGTACGTGCCAATCTGCGCCGTGTGCCGGGAAATCTGATCGAGGCCGCCCGCGCCGTCGGCGCCTCGCCGCTGATGGCGACGATGACCGTGGTTCTGCCGCTGATCCGTGGCGGTATCTTTGCCGGTGCGGCGCTCGCCTTCGTCTCCTCGATCGGCAATTTCGGCATTCAGGCCATGCTTGGCATTCCCGCCCGCGTTTCGACGCTGATCACGCTGATCTACCAGCGACTGAATTCCTATGGTCCCTCGGCGCTCAACGATATGGCGCTGCTGGCCCTGCTTCTGGCCGGGCTGACCATTGCCGGCATGGCCATTGCCGCCTTTCTCGGCCGCGCCGGTGACCAGCGCGTTGATGGTGCGGCACGGTGTATCCGTTTTCCGCTCGGGCGCTTTCGCCTGCCGGTCACCGCGCTGGCCTGGGCCTATCTGTTCTTCACGCTGGCGCTGCCGCTTTCAGCCCTTGCAGGCTCCGCTCTGGTGCGCGGCTATGGCCAGCCGCTCAATGCCGATACGCTGACCTTTGAGAACTTCGCCAATGCGCTGTTTCATCATCAGGGTATCCGCAAGGCCTTTTTCACCAGCCTGTGGCTGACTGCCATTTCGGTTGCCATCCTGATTCCGGTATCGGTGGCGCTCGGCTATTTTCTCGCCTGGCGCAAGGGGCCGGCGCCGCGGCTCTTGCATCTTGCCTCCAGGCTGGCCTATGCGCTGCCGGGCATCATCATCGGCGTGGCGATGATCCTGTTCTTCCTGAAGCCGCTGCCGTTCATTGGCATCAGCCTTTACGGCACGGTCTGGGTCATTCTCGCCGCCTATCTGTCCAATTATCTGGCGCTGTCGCTGCAGCCCATTCTCGGCGGCTTCGCCCAGGTCGAACGCGCACTGGATGAGGCGGCGCAAGTGGTCGGGGCCAGCATTTTCGCCCGGTTGAAGGATATCATCCTGCCCGTTCTGGCACCGGCCGCCGCCGCTTCGGCCATTTTGGTGTTCATGACGGCGATCAACGAAATCCAGACCTCGGTGTTGCTGGTCTCCTCACGGGCGCAGACCATCGGGCCGATGATCATCTTTCTGGAGGAGGCCGGATCCTCGACGCTTGCCGCCGCCGTCGGCTGCCTGATGGTACTCGTGATTCTGGCGCTGATGCTTCTCAGCCTCACATTTGCGCGGCGTCTGCCGCAGGGTGTTCTGCCTTGGCACGACTGACAGTGATCAGCGGTTTGAACCGCAAGAGTGCCGCCGTCTTTCTGGTGGAAAGTGACGGCCAGCGCATTCTCCTGGATTGCGGCGACGGGCTGGAGCCCGGCGAGCATCCCGATCTTGCAGGCCTTGGCCGGATTGATGCGGTGCTGCTAAGCCATGCCCATATCGATCATGCCGGCTCGCTTTTGCGGCTTGGCGAGATCGGCAATCCGCCGGTTTTCGCCACGCAACGTACTTTCGGCTTCCTGCCGGAGGCTTTCAGGCCTGCGCGGATGATCGAAATCCCGGAGGCCGGGACCTTCCGTCTCGGCGATCTTCACCTTGCCACCGGAGCCTGTGGCCATGCGCCGGGCGGCGTCTGGTTCCATCTGCCAACGGAAAGTGGTGGCTTTGTCTACAGCGGCGATATCAGCCTTGAATCGCCCGGCATGCCTTTCGACATGCCGCCACCGGCTGCAACGCTGTTGATCGATGCCTCCTATGGCGATCGTGACACATCGCTCAGCGAGCAGATTGATGACATTGCCGCTGCTGCCCGATCAGGTGCGGTCTTGTGCTGCCCGGCGGCCGGGCGCGGCGCCGATATGGCGCTGGCGATGGAAAGATGCGGGCTTGATGTCGTGCTGGATGCCGTCGTTGCGGACGAATTTCTTGCCGCCACCGGCCGCAATCTACCATCCACCGATGCGAAACGGGCACGGCCCGATCAGGTGATCATCGCCACCGCCTCCAATGCGGAGAGCGGCCTTTCGGGGCAATTGCTTGCGCGCGGCGGCTTTCATTTCATATTCTCAAGCCATGTGCCAAAGGCCTCTCCGGCCTTTGCGCTGATCGCTGACAAGGCGGCACGATGGATGGCGTGGAATGTTCATCCGCGCAGGCGCGATATCCTGAAGCTGGCCGATCATTGCGGTGCGAAAACCGTGCTGCCAGCCTTTGTCGATATGAGAGAGGCGCCGGTGTTGAGTGCGGCCCTCGGCCCCCGCCTCAAGCTTGAACGCGAAACGGAGATCTGAAACATGGTGCAAAAGCGGCTCGGAATGCCGGATCAGGTGCCCGATAGCGAGGCCCGCGAGGATGCGCGACCACTGCTGTTTCCCGTGGTCGAAAATGTCGGCCCGCATGGCAAGACACTCTATCTCGGCAATCTTGCCGCCGCAGAGAATGCCGCTTGCCTGTTTGCCGCCGGGATCACCGAGACGCTGAATGTCTCGATCAACATGTTTCCGGGGCCATTGATGCTTCAAGACGGCGTTCATATCCGCCGCCATCAGATCGGCATGATCGACGGGGCGGGTAATGATGTGCACCTGATGGCGGCGGCGGTTTATCTGATCGAAGGGCTGATGCGAGGCTATGTGCCGGCAAAGCCGCATTATCCGAAGCATCGGCCGGGTCATATTCTGGTTCATTGCCGGGGCGGGCGCTCGCGCTCCGTTGCGCTGATCGCACTCTGGCTGTCCCGTTTCATGGCTGAGGATTTTGCCGGTTTCGATGCAGCGCTGAAGCATCTGCGTCGCCTGCGCGGGCTGGGTGACAGCTATCCGCTGCCGCCGATGCTGGCGCTCGCCGATGAGGTGCAGCGTCTCCGCCTGATTGGCAATGATCCGCGCGGGGTGCCCGATCATGGCGGGTAAGTTCGTCTCGGCTCTGGATGTGGCCCGCAGGGCCGGTGTGTCACGCTCGGCGGTGTCACGCGCTTTCACCGATGGCGCCAGCGTTTCCGCCAAAACCCGCGCACGGGTGATGCAGGCGGCCGAAGAGCTTGGTTATCGCGTCAATCAGCTGGCGCGCACGCTGCACAAGGACCGTTCCGATCTGGTCGGCCTTGTCGGCGCCAATCTTTCCAACCCCTATATTTCCGCGCAGGTTGACACATTGACGGCGGCGCTCAATGCACATGGGCTCCAATGCATGCTGCTCAATCTGGCCGGTGCTGGCGATGATGTCGATGGCGCGCTGTCCGGCCTGCTGGAATACCGGGTTCGAACCGTCGTGCTGCTGTCCGGCGCGGTTCCCGATGGGCTGATGCGTCTTGCCGCTGTCAATGGCACAAGGCTGGTGCTGATCAACCGCCCGGCGCCTGGCAATATCGGCCTGGTCGACCAGATCGAGGCGGATTCGGCGGCGGGCGGCAGCCTTGCGGCAAAGCGGCTGATTGTAGCCGGATGCCGGCAGGTCGCCGTCGTCCTCTCCGCCTCGCGCACCTCTGCCAAGCTTGCCCGCGCCCGCGCCTTTGTCGAGACCATGAAGACTGCGGATATTCCCGTCACAGCCTGGAGCAGGGGCGGCAACAGCTATGAAACCGGGATTGCCGCCGCGCGCGGCCTGTTGTCAAAACCGGGCATTGACGGGATTTTCGGCGTGACCGATGAGATTGCGCTCGGCGTGATGAATACAGCCCGCCACGAGCTCGGCCTGTCGGTTCCCGGCGATCTGTCCGTAATCGGTTTTGACGATGCGCCGATCTCGGCCTGGTCATCCCACCGACTGACGACCATCAGCCAGTCTCTCACGGCATTGACCGAAGCAACGCTTTCGGCCATTTCCGGACCGGCCAGTGCAGCGGCAACCCACCGCTTCATCCCGGTCGATCTGATTGAGCGCGGCTCGGTGGCGTAAGGGACCGGGCGATCCGGTCATTTCCCGCGCTGGTTAAGAAAATAAGAGCGGTGAAATCCTGGAAGCTGGTTGATCCCGTATCGCTTCGAAAGCGCTCTCAGGCGCTCTTGACTATTTTGTATTGCTCGACGGACTGCTTCTGTCGCCATGGCGTTGCCGTGTAATATCCGGCCCATAGTGCTTGCCTCCATTCCAACGAGAAAATTGCGCCATCAAAGCCTGGGATCAAACATATAGACGGGCCAAATCATCAGAGCCATTTCAGATCCGGCCGCTTATGATCGCCTCAAGTTCAGCGATTTCGGCTTCAAAGCTGCTATCCTCATCCGGCTCGACGATCGCCATTTCGAAGGTGCCGGTAGCGCCGGCAGCCGATGGGGCGGGCCGTTCCTGCCGACGTGAGGGGCTGCTTTTTTTCATGTCACAGACTTCCTGAAGCTCAATATGCAGATCGCTGTTTTCGTCGAATTTGTCGGAAAGCCTGTCGGTGATCCTGCCGTTTGCATCGATAAAGCCGTGCTGCTGCAGCTTGTCCTCGTTGCGCGGATCAAGGAGAATTGCAAGGCAGGTGCCGGGCTCACGCGTCATCTTCAGCATATTCAAATCCTGACTGCGGGTTCCATCGTCATGTTCGAAACCCCGTCGCCGCAAGGATCCGGAAAATTGCTCGCTCAGCACAAGATGCAGAAAGAGACTCGTGCGGGGCTTCCGATAGAACTTCGCCTGCCATGCGTCGATACTGTCCTGCGGTCCGACCATCCTCATCGCGCGCAGACGCTGTTCGTTCTTCGGATCCAGAAGCTGTTTCAGGATGACGCGGCTTCCAGCCTTTCCTGCGATCATAAGTCCTGCCTCGGTCAGCCTGCCGTCCTGCAGGAGGCCGAGGGTTGTGAGGCGCTGAGTGTTGTCTTTGTCCATCAGCATGGTCAGAACCTGATTGGCACCCTCATTGTCGGCGATGCGGAGCAGGTCCGGCGCGGCGCGGCCGTGCTGATCGAGCAGGCCGAGTACGGTGAGACGCTGATCATTCCTTTCAGCCAGAAGCGTGGTCAGAAGCTGATTGCCGCCATGGTTGCCAGCGATGCGGATCAGATCAGGCGCGGCGCGGCCGCGCTGATCGAGCAGGCCGAGTGCGGCGAGGCGCTGGCCATTCTCCGCGGCCAGAAACGTGATCAGAACCTGATTGGCACCATCATTGCTGGCGATGCGGATCAGGTCTGGCACAGCCTTGCCCCCTTCATCCAGCAAGCCAAGATCAATCAGAGGCCGTCCGTTCTTTGGCTCCAGAAGCGTGGTCAGAAGCTGATTGCCGCCATGGTTGTCGGCGATGCGGATCAGATCCGGCGCGGCGCGGCCGCGCTGATCGAGCAGGCCAAGCGCGGCAAGCGGCTGTCCGTTCTTTGGGTCCAGGAGTGTGGTCATAAGCTGGTTGGCGCCACGGTTGCCGGCAATGCGGATCAGGTCCGTCCCGGCGCGGCCTTGCTCATTCAGCAGACCGAGCGCTGTGAGACGCTGATCATTCTTTGGGTTCAAAAGCGTGGTCAGAAGCTGATTGGCGCCAATATTGCCGGCGATGCGGATCAGATCCGGCGCGGCCTTGCCCTTTTCATCCAGCAGGCCAAGTGCTGCGAGACGATGCCTGTTTTCCGGGTCCAGAAGTGTGCTCAGAAGTTGATTGGCGCCGTCATTGCTGGCGATGCGGATCAGCTCCGGCACAGCCTTGCCCCCTTCATCCAGCAGGCCCAGCGTGGCAAGCGGCTGTCCGTTTTTTGGGTCCAGCAGTGTGGTCATAAGCTGGTTGGCGCCATGGCTGCTGGCAATGCGGACCAACGCCGGCGCGGCCTTACCGTCCTCATCCAGCAGGCCAAGATCGGTGAGGCGCCGGTCATTCTTCGGGTCCAGAAGCGTGGCCAGAACCTGCTTGGCGCCACCGCTGGCAATACTGAGCAGATCCGACACGGTTCTGCCGTGCTGATCCAGCAGGCCGAGTGCGGTGAGACGATGATCGTTCTTGGGGTCCAGAAGCGTGGTCAGAAGCTGATTGGCACCACCGGTGCTGGCAATACCGATCAGCACGGGCGTGGCCCTGCCGTGCTGATCCAGCAGGCCAAGCGCTTTGAGGCGCGGCCCATTCTTCTGGTCTAGAAGTGTCTTCAGAACCTGATTGGCACCATCGGTGCTGGCGATACGGATAAGCGCTGGCCCGGTCCAGCCGTGCTGATCGAGCAGGCCGAGCGCTGCGAGGCGCCGATCATTCTTCGGGTCCAGAAGCGTGGTCAGAAGCTGGTTAGCGCCCATATTGCTGGCGATGCGGATCAGATCCGGCGCAGCGCGGCCCGCCTCATCCAGCAGGCCAAGATCCGTGAGACGTTGCCCGTTCTCCGGGTCCAGAAGTGTGGTCAGAAGCTGATTGACGCCACTGGCGCTGGCAATGCGGATCAGCGCCGGCGCAGCCTTGCCGTGCTGATCCAGCAGGCCAAGTGCTGCGAGACGCTGATCGTTCCTGGGGTTCAAAAGCGTGGTCAAAAGCTGATTGGCGCCTTCATTGCTGGCGAGACGGACCAATGCCGGCGCGGCACGGCCCTTTTCATCCAGCAGGCCAAGCGTGGTGAGGCGGGCATCGTTCTTGGGGTCGATGAGTGTGGTCAGAAGCTGATTGGCACCATCGCTGCTGGCGAGACGGACCAATGCCGGCGCGGCACGGCCCTTTTCATCCAGCAGGCCAAGTGCTGCGAGACGTGCATCGTTCTTGGGGTCCAGAAGCGTCGTCAGAAGCTTTCTGGCGCCATGGTTGCAGGCGATGCGGATCAGATCCGGCGTGGCATGGCCGTCCTGTCCGGTGAGGCCCAGACGGACAAGCCGGGCATCCATCGCCGCGATTGCGTTTTTTTCCATTCCCCGGCCTGCAAGCATCTGCAGCGTCAGGCGGGCTCCTGACTTTTTGCAGATGGCGCTCATGGCCATGGTCAGGCCCAGTGAGCCATCCTCCAGCGGCCGCAACAGACCGAGAGAGACGAGACGCGGCGCGCCAGCTCCGGGCTCCAGCGCCCCGGCAAGTCTCTTGAGCTGATTGCGGATGAGATCCCTGCTTTTTGCTGTCTGTCTGTCAAAAAAATCGGCAGGCACGCTAAAGGGCAGGTCCGCAAGGCGCTTCATCGCCATCGCCGGATCATCTGCCATCTGCCAGGCCATCCGTGCCCGCTTGGCCGCCCGCGCGTCTCCGTCGCTTTCGGGCAGGCGGGCGTCCGGCAGCGGCGTCAGGCCAATGGCGCTGAAGCCGGCATCATGATCCACATCGCGTGGCGGCCCCGCTTCAACGGCCACCCAGTCTGGATCGGCGGCAAACCCGTCATCATATCCGCCCGCAGCCGGCCAGTCGCCATTCTCTGTCCCGTCGGGAAGCCCGGTGATGGCCCGGCCCAGCGCCTCGGCGAGATTACCGCTGCGATCCGGCGGGGTCAGCACATGCTTAACATCCATCTTAACATCCATGGCCTCATCGCCGGTTTCGCCGCCGAAGCGCTGCCAACCGGTATCAAAGCCGCCTGCGGGACGCGGTCCGGCAAGGGAGGGAGCCGGGGCGGCAAGCGCATGCGGCCGGGCGCGCTTTTGCGCCCCTGCAGCCGATGGTCCGGGGGCAAAGATCAGTGCGGGCGGCGGCATGATCGCGGCCGTCTCGCGGGTGACAACCGGGGTATTCAGCGAGCGCGACGATGCCCGCGAGGCCATGCTTGCCCGGCCATCGTCATCATGTCCGGCAAACAGTGATGAGACGGAAGCGGCTTTCGACACGACAGAGGCTGTCCGCGACGCTGACCGCGTCACCCGCCGTGGAACATCGTCCCGGCTGAGCGTATCAGAGGCTGGCGAGGCCGCGTGACGGGGCGCGGATGACTGTGGCAGGCGTGGCATGGCAGGATCCCCCAATGGACGAAATGATAGCCACTTGTTTCACTTACATGTCTTATAAGCTTATCACTTTTACAGATACCGGCCGGGGCAGCCGGTGGAGCGATCTCGCCACCTTATCGGATCTTTGCTGCAGACAGGCTCTGACGTTTCGGACGACGCCGTCATTTCGGCAGCATGAAAGATCTTCTCTCAGCGTGGTCTTTATGCTTTCGGGCACTCATCGCATCGCGATGCAGGATTAGAATCCGCCCCCCATGATGAAAAAGCGGTTCAGAATATATATTTCGTAATCAATACTTATCATTGTAAGCATTACATAAAGTAAAATATTGAAAACGCTTATGAAAGTCGTATGCGTCATTCTGACGCTGTCAATTATAATGGCTATATAATCAAAAATGTTTTTACAGATCATAAGTATATTTTACAACCATAAGCATCATGGAGTTGCATGTATGGATGTCATTTTGAATAAAAGAACAAATAATGGAATAGATAAGAGGTATTACGCGATAAAAAACGGTGGACGTCTAAAAGATAGAATAAACAGGCATAAATTCACGGTTTCTGCCGCATCGCTTATTATAGGTCTTGCGGCGCAGACGTCACTGTCGCAGGCCTCTGACGTCTCTGATGCGGGTGCAGCACTTGCTTCAGCCATCAGCACTTACGCCATGGATCCCACAGCTGCAAATGCGGCATCCCGGGACGCGGCATTTGCAGCCTATAATGCTGCTGTCGGCGCCGATGCAACAACCGTCTACAGCGCGCCCACAACGTCAATTACCAGCCCCGAGACGATTTCGGGCGAAGATGTCCGCTATGTCGATGACGGCGCGTCACTGGGAATTTCCGGACCTTCGGTCACAACCCCCACGGCAATGCAGGAAGTCACGGCCGGAAATGCGCTTTACTACGGAAGCGCCGGTGCAAGTCTCGATGATGCAGGATCAACATCCGCTGTCGTCTTCGACAACACGACAGCTGGAGCGATGGGATCGTTCATTCGCGTGGACGGGGGCACCGCAGCCGTCATTGATGCCAGCTTCGACAGCGGAGGATCGGTATCCAGCTACGCCGCTATCGACAATTACAGCGGCTCCGTACTGGTCGCCGACAGCATGTTTACCAACAATAACGGCGGTAGTCTGGGCGGGGCCATTCATTCAGCGGATGGCGCATCGCTGGCGATCACGAACAGCCAGTTTACCGGCAACGCATCGACCTATAGCGCTGGTGCGGTGTATAATGCAGGTGCCACGGCCGCAATTGTTGACAGTGTCTTTACCGGCAACACTGCCAGCCAGTATGGCGGTGCGATTCGAAATGGATACAGTGACTATCTGATCACAGATAGCAGCCAATACAGTGATTTGACGATTACTGACAGCCGCTTCATTGAGAACACAGCCGGAACCGCAGGCGGTGCGATTGCGGCCCCTGCCGGGGTGCTGACCTTGAATACATCATCCGGCGGGCTCTCTCTGTTTTCGGGTAATACAGCAGCGGGAGAGGCCAATTCGATCGCATTTGCGACATCAGCTGCGGATCTGACAAGCACGCTCAACGTCAATGTACTTGATGGCGGATTGCTCGACATGCGAGACCCGATCGCGGTTTATTCCAATACGGGAACCATTGCCGTCTCCAAGGGGGGAGACGGTGTCTGGGCTCTGGGCGGTGAAAATGATTTCACCCGGATTGACGATGGCAAGACGACATTCGATCTCAATGAGGGGACACTTTATCTGTACCGTGACGGTGAGGTTGCCAATGCAACGGCGGCAGACCCGGATGCAACGGTTGCAGCCGGATCGCTCAATCTGGACGGAGCAGGCTCCACCTTCACGCTCGGCAGTTCCGCAACCCTGGTCGCAGCCGGTGACAATATGATCACCACGGATGGGACAATCACGCTGAACGATGGAGCGACCATTCGCGGCGGAACGGCGGCCGATGCGAACGGAAATGCCAACCGCGCGGCCCCTTTGACAACGCTCGGCGGCGCCACTTCGCTGACGCTTTCATCAGCGCTCGGCGCCGTGCGGCTCAACGGCACGTTAAATCTTTCGGCACCTGCAAGCGCCGATACGTTCACGCTTGACGCCACACTTGCCGATGGTGGCGCGAATGGCAGCGTCAATGTTGAAGGGGAAGGACGGACGGTTCTGACCGGAAACAACGTTTTCACCGGTGCAACCACGATCACGGATCATGCCACGCTGGCGCTTTCAGGTGGGGGAAGCATAGAGAAATCGAGCGGCGTCGATGTTGGCAGCAATGCTGCTTTCGACATCGCTGCCACCGATGCCGGTGCCTCAATCACCACCCTGACCGGATCTGGCGAGACGGTTCTGGGCAGCCAGACGCTGACACAAACCGCTGCAAGTGGCACCTATTCCGGCGTAATTTCCGGCGAGGGCGGCATGACGGTGGCGTCGGGCGGCACCTACACGCTTCTGGGTGACAATCGCTATACCGGCGACACGAAAATTCTGTCCGGCACGCTGCAACTTGGCAATGGTGGCGCCAGCGGCGCGATTGCCGGCAATGCGGCCATTGGCGACGGTGCGATACTTGCCATCAACCGCAGTGATGAATGGGCGTTCGGCCACGCCATCACGGGGATCGGCGCGCTGGTTCAGCAAGGCTCGGGCCGCACCATCCTGACCGGTGACAGCGCGGCATTTGCCGGAACCACGACAGTTGCGAACGGCGTGCTTGAGGTCGACGGCGCGCTCGGCGGCAGCCTGGCGGTACAGGACGGTGCCATGCTGACCGGGATCGGTACTGTCGGTACAAGCATGATTTCGTCCGGCGGCATCATGTCGCCCGGCACAGCGACCGGCGGCGGCATTTTGATGGTGAACGGAAATCTCTCCAATAATGGCCTGATCGCCATGCAGAACGGAAGCGTCGGCGATAGCGTGGTTGTGACGGGCAATTACAGCGGTGGCGGTGCCATCGCCATCGATACGAACTTTGCCAGCGACACATCCGATGTGCTGACCGTCAATGGCGACATAACCGGCGGCACGACGCTGATTGCGGTGAACAACGTCACATCCGGGGTTGCAACCGGGAACGACGTGCTGGTCGTTGCTGTCGGCGGCACCAGTTCTGACGGTGATTTTGCGCTTGCCAATGGCCCTGTCGGCAGCGGTGCATATCTCTATGACATCCTCCGCAAGTCTGATGACTTCTATCTGGCGACAGACGGCACCTACCAGCCGGCGGTTCCCGTCTATGAATCCTATTCGCAGCTGCTTATGGCTCTTGGTCGCCTTCCGACCTTGCGCCAGCGTGTTGGTCGGCGTGAAATCTATGATGACAAGACCGGACGTTCTTCCGAAGATGGCAGCCAGGCACAAATTGACGCCCTGTGGACCCGGATTGACGGTACATATGATCACTTCGGGCCAGACACTTCGGCAACCGGCTACAACACTGACTTCAACCACTGGGCTGTGAATACAGGCGTGGACGGGCTGCTTTACGATGGCGGCAACGGTCAGCTGATCGGCGGCGTTTATGCCAAATATGCCAACGGCTTCGGCGAAACCACCTCGAACTATGGCGATGGCAAGACCGGCATTGATGGTTACGGCGTCGGGGCAACCATGACATGGTATGACGAGAACGGGTTTTATGCCGACGGTCAGGCCCAGTTCCTGTGGTATGACAGCGACCTGAGCAGCAAGACACTCGGCACGCTCGTTGACGGCAATAATGGCACAGGTTTTTCGACCTCGATCGAAGTTGGCCGAAGCTTTCCCGTGGATGACAGCATTTCGATCACCCCCCAGGCGCAGCTGAGTTACAGCCTGGCCTCGTTTGATGACTTCAGCGGTTATTACGGCGAGAAGGTTTCGATGGGCAATGATGACAGCCTGCGCCTGCGCCTTGGTCTTTCGACCGAGAACAAGACGATATGGCAGGATGAAGCAGGTCAGGCCCGTTCGGCCGGTGTCTATGCCATCGCCAATGTCCATCGTGAGTTTCTTGATGGAACCGGTGTCAACGTCAGTGGCCTGACACTGACCAGCGACATGCAGGGCTGGTACGGTGAGGTTGGTTTCGGGGGGACCTATTCCTGGGCCGATGGCAAATATGCCGCCTATGGTGAACTTTCCGGTCTCACCGGCTTCAGTGATACGCGCGGCAATTACAGCGTCGCGGGCAAAGCCGGGCTTATGGTGCGCTGGTGATCAGCGGGAGGCCGCCCTTTTGTTAAGGAGGCCTTGTGGCGGGACGCGTTTATCGACAGAGACCGGCGCCCCGCCAATGCCGCTCAGCGCAAGCGCCGCCGCGGCCCTGCGGTCCGCATGCAGCATACCGGCCCCGCCCGGGGCCTGACTGCCGAAAACCCGGGCCAGCACTTGGCCCGGGGCCTGAGGTCCGCCTTTGAGAAGCGTGATCCGGACGGACTGGCCGGTTCCGTCATCGGAATTGATGGACTGGAACATAATGCAACGGACGCGCTGCTGGGCTATGAGCCGAGCCCCGTCCGGACAAGTCTGCCACCTGAGTCCGGAAGTCCGTTGCGATCAGGGCGCGGGCCCTGTGCTATGGCGATCGATCAGCTCGACACCGAGTGTCATTCGCCGCGCCGAGGCAAAACCGCCCGATGCCTGGCCAACCAGAAGCTCGATCGCGACACGTGCCATGTCGCGACGATCCATCTGCATCGTGGTCAGAGGCGGGTTTGCATGTGCGCCGAGCGACAGGCCATCAAATCCGATGATCGACAGGTCTCTCGGCACGTCCAGCCCCAGCATGGCCGCCGCCTTGAGGACGCCCAGCGCCACCATATCATTGGTGCAGAATACCGCCGTGGGGCGTGGTGTGCGGCTCTTGAGCCACCGGGCGACGGTGTCGCTGCAGGAAAGCGTCAACATGTCGGGTGAGCCGACATCAAGCACATGCTGTTCCGGCGAATAGGCAATTCCGGCCTCTTCCAGTGCGTCGCGGAAGCCGAGAAGACGACGCTTCAGCGATTCACGGTAGATGTGGGTGGCATGAACAATTTCGCGATGGCCAAGGTCAAGCAGATGCCGCGTTGCCGCCCAGCCACCGAAGTTATAATCCGGCGAGACGCTGGAAAGCTGCATCTTGCGATCCATGCCGTTGACGAGCACGGCCGGCCGTCCGGCCTGGCGAATGGCTTCGATGACCGGCTCCTCATCCAGCCCGACCAGAATGGTCGCATCGCCTTCCATCTCTCTCAATGCGTCAAAATCAGCGCTGGCCGGGTCATTGGAGGTGACGATGGCCAGACGGATGGCAATACCTTCGTCGCGGGCACTGGCAAAGAGGCCGTCGAGAATCTCGCCATAGAAAACATCCTTGGTGACATATTTGTCGAGCGTCACCAGAACGGCCGATTCGATCCGGCGAATGGCGGGAAGACGGCCGCTGCGGCCCTTGTAACCCAGTTCGCGGGCAATGCGGGTCACCAGTTCACGCTTGCCGTTGCTCACGCCCTCGCGATTGTTCAGGACCTTGGAAACGGCGGCAACCGAAAGCCCGGATGCTTCGGCAATGTCTTTCAACGTGGGTTCTGGCAGCGTGGATTCCGCTTCCTGACTGGCTGACATGTCCACGCCTTCCCGAAACACTGGAAGCGCCGCGGCCCCTGTTCAGTCCGGCAAGGCAGGCGGCGCTCTAGATGACAAATGCGCCGATCTGACTGGTTCGGCGGTGACTGGCCCACGTTATACGAAATTTCGCGAAACTTTCCTACTGCTTTTTCGGCTTACCAGAAAAACGCCGTATGGCCGAGGGCGCGCATCAGCGCTTCCATGAAGTAATAGTCGCCATAAGGCAGCATCGCGTCGCAACGCCCGGCGGGCACATGGGCCGCGCCATGGGCGAGAAAGCCCTGAGCGCCAACCGTGGAGGTCAGATCACATGTCTCCAGCAAGCCATCCAGCAGCCGACCGGCAAAGGCGCGCCAATGCTGCCGATCGGCCGGCGCCGTGCACTGGTCGGCCAGCAGATAGAGGCCTGCGGCCATGACCGCACCGGCAGAGCTATCGATATGGCCGGGCTTTTCCGGATCTTCGGAAAAATCCCAGACGGGCACGGCGGCCGAGCCGATCAGGACTTCTGCCCTGGCGGCAAGCCGGCGCGCAACATCCAGAAAAGCAGGATCACCGGTATAGGCGTGACATTGGGCAAAGCCGTGAACGAGCCAGGCCTGGCCGCGCGCCCAGCAGGAATTATCGGCGTAACCCTGGTGGGTTTCGCCACGGATCGGCGTTCCATCCGCCGGGTCGAACACATAGGTGTGGAAGCTTGTATCATCATCGCGGACCAGCAGGCGTTCTGCCGTTTTAGCATGAAGATCAGCGACTTCACGAAAATCCGCGATGCCGGTTTGCTGATTGGCCCAGTAGAGCAGTGCAAGATTTTGCATCGTGTCGGCGATCATCCGGCCATTGGCAAAGCGAGCCTGGGCGCGATCTTCAGGCCCACGGGGCGTCCAGGCCTGGATATAGCCGCCTTCGGGGCGGAACCGTGCGAGAAGCGCGTCGGCTGCGGCAAGTCCCATGCGCCGCGCCTGCCGGTCACCTGTCATCTGCCATTCTGCGACGGAAGAAAGTGAAAACTGAAAACCCAGATCATGATCGCGATACTTTCGCTCTTCGAGAACCCTGCGGAAGCCGGGGCGCCTTGCGGTCGCGGCGGCAGCGAATTCGTGCCTG
The DNA here is from genome assembly GCF_006516955.1 of Martelella alba. Taxonomy (GTDB): domain Bacteria; phylum Pseudomonadota; class Alphaproteobacteria; order Rhizobiales; family Rhizobiaceae; genus Martelella; species Martelella alba. Next base: position 46,278 of record NZ_VHLG01000016.1, on the reverse strand, counting down.
CCGGTCAGCTGATAGGCCAGCCAGAGCGATCCTGAAAAAAAGCCCATGACCCAGTCTGGACCATCGCAATAGATCCAGCGGTTTCCCGCCATGCCGATTTTCGGATTGCGCAGGCCGATCACCGGCAATTGCCCGGCAAGCCTGGCGATGCAGCGTTCCAGTGCATCCTGATAGGATGTTGAAAGCGGCGTTGATTGTTCCTGAGCGAAATAGCTGTTTGCGACCCTGTTCATGCTTGCCTCCCGGAGTGATGGCTTCTTTTCAGTTATTTTCGTATTTTCGTCAATAGAGAAACTTTATGTTGACTTTCGTATTCGCCGGGCGCATGACACTGACATCCACCTGTGCCGCATCGCCCGCCTTTGATGCGGCAGCGTCACGGGTCAGGACAGCGGCTGGCGAGGCACTGCTATCAGCGTTGCGTTCAGCACCATGGCGGCCGGTCATGAGACCTGGCCGGAGGAGAGAAATTCCTAGGGAGGAATCGATGAAGTTTTCAGCAAGATTTTTCGGCGTTGCCTGCGTTCTGGCCCTGGCTGCAACGGGCGCCGAGGCCAAAACATACAAGATCGCCACCAATGTTCAGCCGGACAGCACTGCCGGCGAGATGATTGCCGAATTTGCCGATACGGTTGCCGAAAAGACCGACGGCCGTGTCAAGTTCAAGGTCTTTGCCAATGGCGTTCTGGGTGATCAGCTCGACTATTTCCAGCAGATCCAGAAGGGTGTGATCGATGTCGGCCTGGTCAATTCCGCAGCTTTGGAAAATGTCATTCCCGCCTATGGCGTGGTGAACCTGCCCTATATTTTCCGCACCTCCAAGGAATATGGCCAGGTCATGGCTGATCCGGGCGTGCGTGCGGCCCTGTTCAACGCAGCAGCCAAGAACAATTTTGCGCCGCTCGGCTACCTCTCAAGCGGATTTCGCTCGATCTACATGACAAAACCGGTCGAGGATGTCGCCGGTATTCAGGGCCAGAAGCTCAGAACCATGTCGAGCGAGACCTATATCGAGATGCTGAAGCTTTTCGGGGCCGTGCCAACACCAGTCTCCTTCGGAGAGCTCTACTCAGCCTTGCAGCAGGGCGTTGTCGATGGCGCAGAAGGCGGGCTTGCAGGCCTGTGGTCAGCGAAATTCGGTGAAGTTGCCAAATATGCGCTGAAGACCGAGCAGACCCGCCTGACCGATTTCGTGGTGACCAGCCTGAAATTCCAGGAGGACGTCTCTCCTGAAGACATGAAGACGGTGGAAGCGGTTTTTGCCGACATTTCGCTGCGGTCGATCGAAAAAGCTGACAGTGACGACCAGCGCGATCTGCAAAAGGCTGTTGACGAGATGGGCGTTCAGGTGGTCGAGGTCGACAAGGCACCGCTGATGGCAGCAGTCGTTCCCATGTACACGGAAGCGGCGACAGATCCCGACAAGGCATCGCTTCTGACGGCGATCTTCGCGATTGAAGGCCGCGACGACCTCAATCCGTAAGCAGATCAGCGGTCCGGGGGCGCTCTGGCGCCCCTTTTCACTCTTTCGGCGCTTGCGGCCGGGGCCACGGCGCCAGGTAGACGGTCATGGATATGGTTCAAAACACGCAAAGCCGGGCAGCGATGCGTCTCTACGACAGTTTCACCCGCGCGATCGGCATTATTCTCGCCGTTATTCTCGGCGTCATGTCTGTGCTGATCTCCTATCAGGTGATCGCGCGCTATTTCTTCAACGCCCCCTCAAGCCTGACCGAGGAATTGCTGCGCTATTCGCTGATCTGGCTGGGTGTGCTGGGTGCGGCCTACTGTTTTATGCTCAACAGGCATCTCAACCTGCCGATCCTGCCTGATGCGCTGGGGCCGCGGGGAGCGGGACGGCTGAACCTGTTCAATGCCTGCCTGACCCTGCTTTTCGGCGGACTACTTGCCTGGGGCGGCTATCACTCCATGGTCGGCAATGCAGCGATGAAAACTCCCATGCTGCATGTCTCCGTCGGTGCATTGCAAAGCGTCCTGCTTATTTCCGGCCTGTTGATCTGCCTGTCGCAACTCATTCTGATCGGTGCGCTATTGCGCGAGAAAAATGCAGGTCCGGCCGATCTTGCGGGGATCGTGCTTGTCGTCGCCGCGCTGGTGGCGCTCGGGGCGCTGTTTCGCGGAACCGGGACCTATACGGACTGGGTGGATAATCATATCGAGCTGTTTTCGATCCTGATCCTGTTTGGCACCCTGTTTGCGCTGCTGTTTCTGGGAACCTCGATCGCCGTCGGGCTTGCTTTTTCCGGGCTGCTCACGCTCAGCCTGCAGATTGATATGGGCTCACTGTTCTCGACCATGGGCGAAAAGCTGTTCAACGGGCTCGACAGTTTCGGCTTTCTGGCGCTGCCCTTCTTCGTGCTGGCCGGCAATATCATGAACCAGGCCGGCATTGCCCGGCGGCTTATCGATTTCGCCATGCTGCTCGGCAGGCGCATTCCCGGCTCGCTGTGGCAGACAAATACGATTGCCAACATGCTGTTCGGCTCACTGTCCGGTTCAGGCATTGCCGCGGCAACCGCCATTGGCGGCATCGTCACCCCGATCGCGCGGGAAGAAAAATACGATATGCCGATCACCACCGCGGTCAACGCCGCCTCGGCGCCGGCAGGCATGCTGATCCCGCCCTCCGGCGCGCTGATCGTCTATTCTCTGATCACCGGTGGCTCTGCCTCGATTATCGCCCTGTTCCTGGCGGGCTATGTGCCTGGCATCATCATGGGCGTGTCAGTCATGGCAGTGGCCTGGTTCTATGCCAGAAAGCGGCGGATGGCCTCTGACAAGACGCCCTACCGTATGGATGAGGTGATGCATGCCTTCATGCGCGCCTTTCCCAGCCTGCTTCTGGTCATCATCGTCATTGGCGGCATCATCATGGGGGTCTTTACCGCGACGGAAGGATCCGGCATTGCCGTTCTTTACAGCTTCCTTCTCGCGCTCTTCTATCGCAGCCTTTCGCCAAGAGCGCTTTTGCGCGTGCTCATGGAAACGGCGGCGGCAACCGGCGTCATACTGTTTCTGATCGCCTGCTCCAACCTGATGAGCTGGTCGATGACCTTTGCCAGCATTCCCGACACGATCGGTGAAATGCTGACATCGCTGTCCAGCAACAAATATGTGATCCTGCTGCTGATCAATGTCACGCTTCTGATTGTCGGCGTGTTCATGGATATGTCGCCGGCGCAGCTGATCTTCACGCCGATTTTCTTCCCCGTTGTCACTGCGCTCGGCGTTGATCCGGTGCATTTCGGCGTGGTGATGGTCTATAACCTTGCCATGGGTGTCGTCACACCGCCGGTCGGGACTGTGCTTTTCGTCTCCTGCAGCGTGTCCGGCGAAAAGATCACCAAAGTCATCAGGCCGCTTCTGCCGATCTTTGCCGTGCAGATCATCGGTCTCCTGCTGATCACCTTCATTCCGGCGCTGTCGCTTACCCTGCCGCGATGGTTCGGGGTTTGAGAAAATCACCGGCCGTCAGTGCTGGCACAGGAGAGCGACAAACAGGAGAAACAGCGCCTGCGCGGCGCGCGGCGTGAAATGGCAACGCAGCCGTCAGTCCGATCGGCCATTCGGTATTGCTAAGCATGAAGGGCAGATCTTCACCCGGTCTGGAGGCCAGGGCGACGGAGGGGGGGATTTCACCCTGGACAGGCAATCTGAACGACTTTGTCAGCAGTCGGGGCGGCATGGGCGCCCGTGCCGTCTTTTCAGCCTCACGCATCGTCCGCGGTGATGGTCAACATGGCGCCCAATCCCTTGTGCTGGACAAGGCTGGCGTTGATCAGGTCATTTTCATGCGCGCGGCGGCGGGCCTCGTCCAGCGGGAACCCCTGCTCCGTCCAGCGCGCGATCAGGCGCTGCTCAAGCAGGGCAAACGGAACATCAAGCGCGATCGTCAAATCAAAATGGCGCGCCAGCGCCGACCAGGGGCTTTGATCGAGCAGCAGGTAATTGCCTTCGACCAGGATGATTGTCCTGTCTTTGGGAATGATGCGCGCGCCGGCGCGTGAGATTTCGAGGTCCCGATCAAACAGTGGCACTGCGATGGCGTCTTCCTGATTGGCTTTCAATCGCAAGAGCATGGCGTTCAGCCCGCCGAAATCAAAGGTGAAATACGCGCCCTTTCTGGCAAGCGTCCCCGCATCCCGAAGCACGGAATCATCAAGGTGGAAGCCGTCCATCGGCACCACTGCCGCAACATCGCCATCCGCCGAGCGCTCGTTGAGTCTGCGGCACAGAAGATCACTCAGGGTCGATTTTCCACTGCCCGGCGCACCGGCAATTGCCACCAGCACGCGGCTTTTTCCCGTGGCGGCCTGTTCGATCTGACGGCAAAGCGTTTCGCGTTTCTTATCCGTTTGTGCGCTCGGGATCATGTCAATCTGCTGCGCCTCAGCGTCCGTGAGAACGCAGAAAAGACGCCATCTCCTGTTGATCGGATTTTATGGGGTCGATGTAGCATTTTGCACTGCAAAGGCAAGGTTCATCTGCGTGGCGGCAGACCGCCACGCAGGCTCCGGGAACCGGTGATATCCTGATCAGAACTTGAACTCGTCGAGATTGTCCGGCGTCACGATCTTGGCCGGACCAAGCACCACTTCACCGGCATCACCGATCGTGTAGGACCCAAGCCGCCCGGCATCGAAGGTTTCACCTGTCTTGCCGGTGACTTTGCATTGTGCAAGCGCCTGCGCGGCATAATAGGTCAGATAGCCTAGGTCTGAGACGTTCCACCAGATGTCCTGGGCATCGCCATCGGCGACATATTTGCGGATCAGCGATGCGGGTGCGAGACCGGTGAGCTTGATCTTGCCGGTCAGCCCCGCTTCCTCCAGCGCACGCGCTGCGGCAGGAAGTCCAATGCCGGCGGGCACGATGATGCCTTTGAGGTCAGGATAGGCCTGGGCAAGCGCAATGGTCTGCTGCTGATTGATCTGCTCGCTTTCCTCGCCATAGGAAACCTGAACCAGATCCAGCCCCTTATAGTCCGGGTTACTGGCCATTTCGTCCTTCATCTGTGCAATCCAGGCATTCTGATTGGTTGCCGTCGGTGTTGACGACAGGATCGCGAATTCGCCGTCACCGCCGATCATTCCGGACATGGATTGCAGCATCATCGAGGCAAGGCTTGAGCCGAGCGCCTGATTGATGAACAGCGTGCGGGCACTTTCCGCAACATCGGAATCATAGGAAATGACCTTGACACCGTTGGCGGCGGCACGCTTCAGCGCCGGTGCAACAGCATTGGCGTCATTTCCGGAAATCGCGATGACATCGACGCCCTGCGAAACGAGATTGTTGATGAACTCAATCTGGGCTTCGGCCGTTGCCTGGCTTGGCGCGGCCTGAATGACCTTGCCGCCGATCTCGGCCTGGGCTTCCTCCGCGCCCTTGCCGGCAACCTGAAAATAGGGATCGGTGTCCAGCTTGGGCAGAAAGCCGACCGTGACCGGACCGTCGGCGCAGTCCGCAGCGACCGCAGCCCCGGCCCCGGCCCCGGCAACGAGCATTGCAAGTCCGCAAACCGTTGCGAGCAGTGATTTACCTGGCATGTTTTCTCTCCTCCAGTGTTGAAACCAGCCATGCTGGCATTTTCTGCCGCCCGCCTTACTGCGTGGCGGCAAGATCCCGTCGTGTCAGTTTTTTCAGCCGTGCCGAGATCGCCGACGAAAAATTGCCGGACAGAAGCGCAATAATCAGCAGCATGCCGACGACCGTGCTTTGTGCATCGCCGCCAACGCCGCTGATACCCAGCAGATTGCGGATGAGTGCCACCAGGCACAGCGCGCCGAAGACGCCGGCAATGCCTCCCTTGCCGCCAAAGACGCTGACACCGCCAAGCATGGCGATGGTGATGACATCAAGCTCCATGCCAAAGGCATTGTTGGCGCGCGCATTGGCCAGACGCGCCGTATAGACAATGCCGGCAATGGCGCACATGACGCCGGAAAAAACGAACAGCCAGAAGCGGATGCGATCCACCGCAATGCCGGAAAACCTTGCCGTATCCGGATTGCCGCCAATGGCGAAGATGCGGCGGCCAAGCGGCGTTGCATGCAGGATGACGGCAAAGACGGGCAGGATGATTGCAAAGGGCAGGATCGTGCGCGGAAAGGGCAGGCCTGCGATGTTGAGAAAGCCGAAATCCGTCAGCGCATCCGGCAGGATATTGACTGAGCCGGTGCCTAGAAGCACGTAGCCTATGCCGCGAAACAGCGCCATGGTGCCAAGCGTCACCACCAGCGAGGGCAGTCCGAACAGCGTCGTCATCATACCGTTGAAGGCGCCGAGCAGAGCGCCGGAAAAGAGCGCGACGGCAATGGCGCCCGGAAGCGCCAGCCCGGCCTCAAGGCTCAGCCCCAGAAGCACGCTGGTCAGCGCCAGCGTGCTGGCGACCGAAAGGTCGATATCACGGGTGATCAATAGAAGCATGATCGGCAGCACCAGAAGCGCGCGTTCCGAGACACCGGCAATCAGTTGCGAAATATTGAACGGCGTTGCGAAATTATGCACGAAAACAAGACCGAAGAGCCCGACAAGCGCTGCAACGAGGCAGATGAATACATCCCACAGGGATATCCAGAGCGGCAGTTTCATCACATCATCCTCCGCTTAAGCACCCGTTCGCCGCGGGCGGCAATTTTTGCATCAATGGTAATGGCGGCCAGAATGACGAGGCCATAAACGCCCTGCAGCCAGAGCGGATTGACGCGGACAAGGCTCAGACCATTGCGGATGACCAGCAGCGTGATCACCCCGAGAATGATGCCAAGGACAGTGCCGGAACCGCCGCGAATGGCGACACCGCCGACGACGACAGAGGCAATCACTGTCAACTCATAGCCAAAGGCGACACGGGCATCGACCGTGGCATATCGCGAAGCCCAGAGCGCGCCCATGACACCGGCAAGCGCGCCGGCAATGGCAAAGGCTGCCAGAATGCGCCGGGCCGATGGAACGCCGATCGTGTCGGCGGCTTCCGGGTTGGAGCCGACGCCATAGATTTCCCGGCCGAAGCGGGTTCGTTGCAAAAGAAAGCCGGCAATCGCCAGCGTGATCAGAGAGGCGGCGACAATGCCCGAAACGCCGAAAACGCGATGTCCGGCAAGATCAAGCCATTGCTGCGGCACTTCATCGGCGCTGATCTGGTTGCCATTGGCCCAAAGGCTCAAAAGCCCGCGATAGACCGACATGGTGCCGAGCGTTGCAACAATGGACGGCACGCGGCCATAGCCGACGATCAGACCATTAACGGCTCCAAGGCCGAAACCCAGCAGGACGGCAAAGCCAAGACCCGCAAGCGCCGGCAGTTCCGGGTGGCTCGACATCAAGAGTGCGGCAGCATAGGCAGTCAGGCCGATGACGGAAGCAACGGACAGATCGATATTGCGCGTCAGGATCACCAGCATTTCACCGAGAGCGACAAAGCCAAGCAGGCCCGCATCCATCGAAAGCGACTGCAGATTGGTGAAGCTCAGCATCCGCGGATTGATGACAAAAACCGGAATCACCACGGCGAGAATGGCGACCACAAGGCCGATTTCGCGGCGCATGAACACCTGTTCGAAAAGTCGCTTCAGCGCCGTCCCGGCCACTGTCTTGTTGTCTTCGGCCACCGCAGTATCAACAGGCGCGCTGAATGCGGTCGTTTTGTTGTTTTCGGTCGCCGCCCGCAAAACTTCCGTTGGCTCGACATTCTTCTCTGCGAATGTCGCTGTCTGCCGTCCCTCGCGCAGCACCGTGATACGGTCACACATACCGATCAGTTCCGGCAGTTCCGAGGAGATGAGGATGATCGCCATGCCGGACCGTGCCAGATCGGCGATGATGGCGTGAACCTCGGCCTTGCTTTCGACATCAATGCCCTGGGTCGGTTCATCGAGGATCAGAATGCGCGGCCTGGTTGCCAGCCATTTCGACAGGACGACCTTTTGCTGATTGCCGCCGGAAAGGCCGGAAATTTCCTGCTCGTAGGAGGCAAAGCGTAGTTTCAGCCTTTGCAGATATTGGCGCACATAGCTGATTTCACGCTGCGGCCGCAAAAGTCCGTAATGGGTACAATTCTGCAAGACTGTCAGCGAAGCATTGACCCGGATCGGAAAATCCATGATCAGTGATTTCGCGTGACGGTCCTCCGAAACATAGGCGATGCCGTGTTTCATCGCCTGCTGCGGTGAACGGATATCGACGATCTGGCCATCAAGCCTGATCGTACCCCGGTTTGGATGTTTCACACCGAAAATCGTGGTCGCGAATTCCGTCCGGCCGCTGCCGACAAGCCCGCCAATGCCCATGATCTCGCCTGCGCGGACCGTGAGCGAGATATCCTCGAATTCCGCGTCGACGCCGAGCCCCTCGACTTTCAGCACCTCCGGACCGAGCGCATGGGTCCGTTCCGGAAAGGATGACTGAAGCTCCCGGCCCGCCATCAGGTTGATTGCCTGCTGGCGCGAAAGCGCCGACGCATCGGCGGTGCGCACCAGCGCGCCATCACGCAGAACGGAAATGCGGTCGGCGATATGAAAAACCTCGTCCATGCGATGTCCGACAAAGACAATACCCACGCCCCGTTCCTTCAGCTTGCGCACCACGGTAAACAGCTTTTCCACTTCGCGGTGGGAAAGCGATGCTGTGGGTTCATCCAGAATAAGGACATCGGCGTCGGTCGACAGCGCCTTGGCAATCTCGACGAGCTGCTGCTCGGAGATGCTCAACGTTTTCAAAAGCGCGTCAGGGCTGGCGGCAAGGCCAACCATATCAAGCAGTTCCACGACCCGGCGATACATCGCATTGCGGTCGAGCAGGCCCAGTGAATTGGTGGGAAAGCGGCCGAAATAGATGTTCTCGACGATCGACAGATCCGGAAAAAGCCCCGGATGCTGATGGACGACGGCGATGCCGGCATGCTGGGCATCGAGCGGCGAGTGCCAGTTCTGCACGGTTCCCGCCACCGCGATTTCGCCGGTCGTCGGCCTGTGAACGCCGCACATCATCTTGACGCAGGTACTTTTGCCCGCACCGTTTTCGCCAAGCAGCGCCAGCACTTCCGCTGGCCGCACATCCAGCGTCACATCACTGACGGCAACCGTGCCCCCGAAAACCTTGGAGACGCCTCTCAGCTCAATCAATGGCGGCAGGTCGGGCGAACCGGCCCCCTGAGGGTAGGTCAGATCGATCTTGTTCATGATTAAAGTGAAAATTCACGACACCGGCCGCAGCGCACAGGCCACCCAGCACGTGAATGCTCCTCCCCATTTGCACGTTTTCATTGCGTTCCTCCATGTCAGAAAAACGCATTGGATGAGTTGTGTCAAGACTAATTCATTATGAAGTTATTAGTCTAGATCTATCCGGTTCATGCCCCGACAGGCTTGTCAGATCTGAAACGCCACAATAGAAATGATTGTTCGATAAACGGCGAACAACAGTAAAGCATGATGTGATGGACAGGGAAAAACGAGCAGAAGCAACGGGTTCGCCCAAGCAGCGCGGTTCGAACCAGATCGTCGTTCGTCACTATAACGAGCGCCTCGTCCTGCAGCTTATTCGCCGGCATGGACAGCTTACCAAGGCCGAAGCGACCCGGGCCACAAAGCTTTCACCAAACGCGATCTCGAATATTTTCCGCAGTCTGGAGGCCGAGGATCTGTTGTTGAAGGGCGAGGCTGAGCGTGGCAAGATGGGCCAACCTTCGATTCCCGCGCGCATAAATCCGGATGCCAGATTTTATTTCGGGCTGAAAATCGGCCGGCGCAGCTTCGATCTCGTCATCATCGATTTTGCTGGAGAAATTCGCGCCAGCAAAGCCATGTTTCACGATTTTCCAACCCCTGAAAACTGTATAGGTTTCGTGCGCTCAGCCATTGATGGCCTGCTTCAGCAGGCAAGGATCAGGACGCGGGATATCGCCGGTTTCGGCGTTGCCATGCCGTGGGAGCTGTGGAGCTGGACCGACGAAGTCAAGGCGCCGGCGGGCGAGATGAACGCCTGGCGGGACTTCGACATCGCCGAGGCTCTTGCCAGGCTTGGGCCATGGCGCGTCCTGACCGAAAATGACGGGACAGCTGCCTGTCGCGCCGAGCTGATGTTCGGACCGCACGCGGACAAGCATGATTTCGTTTATTTCTTTGTCGGAACGCTGATTGGCGGCGGCATTGTACTCAATGGCAGCGTGTTTTCCGGCCGCACCGGCAATGCCGGTGGGTTTGGCCCGTTGCGTATTCCCGGGGGTATTGCCGGCAAGGACCGCCTTATGGACCAGGCATCCCTGTTCGTGCTCGAACAGGCAATTGCAGAAACAGGAGCGGATCCGCATTGTATCTGGCGCGATCACGAAAGCTGGGACGAGTTTCCAGAGGCGGTGGCGGCCTGGGTCAGCGCCACGGCCAGGGGCCTTGCCGCGGCCACCATCTCCTCTCTATCCATCATTGACTTTGAAGCCGCTATCGTGGATGGCGCCTTGCCGGAAAAGCTGCGGGAAAGGTTGGTCGCTGCAATCAGGGCCGAAATCGACACGATGGATCTGCAGGGCATTTCCAGGCCAATGGTCGAAGCCGGTCGCTGGGGAAGCCTCGCCAAAGCCGTTGGCGCTGCCGCCCTGCCCCTTGCTGCCGAATATTCCATCGCGCAAAGCCCCTTTGCCTCAATGGGCTAGAGCTTGATCCGACCGGAGCGAAGCGAGGACCGGCAGGATCATGGTGTAAAAACAACTGGAAAGCGCGCGTCGAAAGTTTTCCAATGTTGGAAATCCTGTCTTCGCTGGCGCAGACGGTGCGGCCGGCGTGTCTGCGACCACAGGGCACAGGGCACAGGGCGCCATGCATGGTATGCGGACCGGAAAATATCCGGTCCGGGCTCGCGAAGCAGGCTTATTCGGCCTTCATCTTGCCGTGATCCATGCTGCCATGATCCATTCCCGCTTCCCTGGCAGCAACGCCCTTGACGGCGAAGGGCACGATGACCTTGCCGGCCTTTTCAAAGGTTAGTTCGACCTCGACTGTGCTGTTTTCGACCAGCGGGCCGTGAAGGTCCATGAACATCACATGCAGTCCGCCGGGGGCGAGCGTGACAGTTTCATGGGCAGGGACAGGGATACCGTCGGTCATCTGGTACATCTTCATCACGTCGCCATCCATGCGCATGTTGTGAAGCTGCATGACACCGGCGGCGTCAGAGGACACGGCGATGAGGCGGTCGTCGGTATCGCCATTGTTGGTGATCGTCAGGAACCCGCCGCCGACCGGCGCACCGGGAAGGGTCGCGCGGGCGAAGGCATCGGAGAGGTCGAGATCGCCGACCTTGACGTCGCTGCTCATGGCATGGCCATGAGCACCATGCTCGTCATGAGCAGCTGCGGCGGTCACCAGGAGCTTCGGCGCTGGCTCGCCAGCGCCCGCTTCACCCATGCCAGTCCAGTGATTTGCCCTGCCATCGGCGCAAAGCTGCTCGGAGGGAAAGTAGAGCATGGTGTCGGGCGCGATATCGGCCGAAAGCGAACCACGCACAGCGAATTCATCATAGTGGGCATCCGGAAGGTTGCCGCCCTTCCAGATTACTTCGGTTACCCCTTCGGTGACTGGATTACCGTGGCTCATATAGGTACCGGCGTAGGGACCGGTGACCGTTTCGATCTCCCAGCCCGCATGCGGCATCGGCTTGACGCCGTAAAAGCCTTCCGGGATCTTGACCCGGATCTCGGTCGTCGCTGCGCCATCGCAGCCGTGCGGAACGCGGAAGACGGCCTTGTAGCTGCCACCTGCTGCGGCCTCTCCGGTTTCAAGTGTCATATGGGCATTGGCCGTTGTGATGCAGGCAAGGCTGATTGCGCCTGCCCATGCGAGACGGTTCATGAACGTGGTCATGGAATTCTCCCCGTTTGCGATTGTCGTGATTTCACGGGCCTGGACAGGCCCGGGTTGCGGAATCAGACGGCAAAGGGTGGGGCACGCGGATTGTAGTGGATTGACGGGGCGGCCCGTGGCGCATGTACCTTTGTCACCGGGTAGGCAACAGCGATGAAGCGGCCATAGGCGGGAATGGCAATATCCGAAGGCGGCGGTAGAACTGCCGGGTTCTGGCGGCAGGCGTGGCATGGACCGTGGTCGATCTGTCCCTGATTACTGCCGCCGCCGCATATGATGCCACTGGCGACAATCGTGGTGACGCCGCCCTGATGAACAAGCGTGGGCAGGTAGGGCTGATAGACGAAGGTCAGCGCAAAGACGGCTATAACGGCCAGTGCCGCTGCCAACTCCCGCATCGCCGTCCTCAATCCCCGCAAACGCAAAACCTCCCCGTCATTTCGCCGACCGGTGCGGCCTGTGTTCCAATTGTCGCTGCACAGGAACGGATGCCGCAATTTATTGCAACTTGTCAATTTGACGCAAGGGCAACACCCGGCGGAACAACTGGAAAAATCTTCCGCCGGGCTGAGTACCTTACCTGGAGATCGCGTCGACGATCTGCTTGGTGTTGTATTCCATCATTTTGATATAGGTCGGCGTCGGGCCATCGGCCTTGGAGAGCGCTTCGGGATAGAGCTCGCCCCCCGGCTGAGCGCCGGTCGCCTTGGCAATCTGCTCGACGAGGCGCGGATCGTTGGAGTTTTCGATGAAGTAAACCTTCACCCCATCCGCCTTGATCTGGTCGATCAGTTGGGCGACGTCCGATGCCGAGGGTTCGACTTCGGTTGACACGCCGAGCGGTGCAAGGAAGGTCACGCCATATTCTTCGCCATAGTAGCCGAAGGCATCATGGCTGGTCATGACCTTGCGCTTCGCTTCCGGGACCGCGCCGATTTCCGATTTGATGGAAGCATCGAGGGCCTCGATCTGCTTGCGATAGGCATCGGCACTCGCCTTGATGTCGGCTTCATCCTCCGGATCTGCCTTCAGCAGAGCAGCTTCGATATTGTCGATCCAGACGAGCACGTTTGCCGCGCTGTTCCAGACATGCGGGTCGGTGATCTGCTCGCCGTCTTCCTCCATGTCGTGAGTGTTGATGCCGTCGGAGACGATGACCGGATCGACACCGCCGCCGGCAGCCTTGGCCAGACGCTCGAACCAGCCTTCGAGACCTTCGCCGGAAAGGAAGGTGGCAGCAGCTGCATTGATCGCCTTTGCGTCGTCCGGCGACGGCTCGTAGTCATGGGGGTCGCCGTTCGCCGGTACAAGGCTCTTGACGTTGACATGGTCGCCGCCGACGTTCTGGACGACATCCGCCAGCACCGTGAAGCTTGCGACCACGTCGACGGTCTTGGCCGAAGCGGGCGCAAGTGTCGCCATCATCAGTGCCGATGATCCGGCAAGGGTGAACAGAAAATGTTTCATCAGGAACTCTCCTTTGAAATCAGCCCGCAAGATGCGGACGTTTGATGAGGCGCCACACTGCACCGGAGGGTCCGGCAATGAGTGAGACACCGTAAATCAGGCTGGCGGTCAGAATGATCGTCGGCCCGGACGCGAAACCAAGATGATAGGACACCAGAAGTCCGACGAAGCCGGAGACGGCGGCACTTGCCGCAGCGATGGCGAACATGACGGGAAGCGTTCTGGACCAGAGCTGAGCAATGGCGGCCGGCAGCATCATCATGCCGACGGCCATCAACGTGCCGAGCGCCTGGAAACCCGCAACCAGATTGATCACCACCAGAAGCAGGAAAATGAAGTGATAGAGCGGACCATAGCCGCCGACTGAGCGCAGGAAGCCGGGATCGAAGCACTCGGCTATGAGCGGGCGATAGACCAGTGCCAGCACGATCAGCGTGAACGAGGTGATCGCGCCGACAAGACGGATTGCCTGGGCGTCGATGGCGAGGATCGTGCCGAACAGGATGTGTAGGAGGTCGATGTTGGAGCCGCGCAGCGACACAATCAGCACGCCAAGCGCCAGTGAGGTCAGGTAGAAGCTGGCAAAGCTCGCATCTTCCTTCAGCGATGTCGTGCGGCTGACAAGGCCGGAAAGAAGGGCGACGCTGAGGCCGGCAACGAGACCGCCGAGCCCCATGGCAAGCAGCGAAAGGCTGCCCACGATCAGAAAGCCGACGGCCGCGCCGGGCAAAACCGCGTGGCTCATCGCATCGCCGACAAGGCTCATGCGCCTGAGCATCAGCAGCACGCCGACCGGTCCGGAACCGAGCCCGAGCGACAGCGATGCAACCAGGGCACGGCGCATGAAGCCGTATTCGGCGAAGGGGTGAATGATGAGATCGTAGAGCATCAAAGCGCCTCCTTCCCGTCCGCCTGGCACGGCTTTGCGTTCTCGTCCCAGGCTTCAGCCATGGCGCGCGACTTCAGCAGATTGCTCCTCGACATCGCCTCTTGAGTCGGACCCCAGGCGATCATCTCGCGGGCAAGCAGGAGCGTGTTCGGAAAGTGGGTGCGGATATGATCGAAATCGTGCAGAACAGCGATTACCGTTCGGCCTTCGCCATGCCAGCCGAGAATGATTTCAAGGAGATCGCGCGTTGTGCGCGCATCAATGGCGGTGAAGGGCTCGTCAAGCACGATGACACGCGCATCCTGCAAGAGAAGTCGCGCAAACAGAACCCGCTGGAACTGACCGGCCGAAAGGGCGCGGATTGAACGTCCCTCGAAGCCCTTGAGGCCGACGGCTGTCAGCGCATTTCTGGCCCGCTCGGCGATGCGGCGCCTGACGCCGCCAAAGGCGCCGATCTCTGCCCAGGCGCCGAGCATCACCGTATCGGCAACGGAAAGTGGAAAATGCCGGTCGATATCGGCTGCCTGCGGCAGATAGCCGACATCGCGGACAGACAGGCCGCCGCGGTCGATCCGCCCCGTGGCGGGCGACAGCTCCCCCATCAGGGCCTTGACCAGTGTCGACTTGCCCGCGCCGTTCGGTCCGGCAATCGCCGTCAGGCTTCCGGGTTCGAATGCACCTGTCAGGTGATGCAGGGCGGGATGGCGGTCATAGGTGACAGTAACATTGTCAAATCTGATTGAACTCATGGCAGCGACACCGCCCACCAGATCGCGAGCCAGAGAAAGACGAGCAGGACAGCGACCCCGGCAAGCCGGACGAGGGCAGTCTGAGCCATGAGAGAGGTCAGGAACGGGTCTGTCAGTTTCATATGCAAATCCCAACGGTGTATATAGTCGACAATATGTTATATCGTAACGCCCCATAGGGACGTATCCAGGCGCCAGCACAGCCAACAAGAAACGGATGCGCGGGCGGAAAAGCGCGCACAGGCATGTTGAGTGTCGACCTAGGGCCCCTCTTGCGTCGCCGCCGCATGGACATCGTCATGCGTGACCTCGGCCATCGCCTTGTGGATGGAAAACTGACGGGTATCATTTGGACCCGTCATCACCAAAATGACTGTTTCCCTCGGCGGGCAGCCGGGGAGATGGCAGGCGAGTTCATTGACAGAAACCACGGTGGTCTCATCGATTGCCAGCATTGTGCGCGTCCAGCCCTTGATCCGGCGTGCCGCGTCGATGACCCCCGGCCCTTTCGGAGCAAGCGGGTTCACAAATCCTTGGCTCACGCGTATTGCCTCCTACCCTTTTGCGACCTTGCGGTCAGGGCTGCGAAGAGTGAGCGGATCTGTTTCTCCGGCAGATCCATGCCGATCAGGACGATTCGGGTTCCGCGGGGCTTGCTCGGCCATTGCGGCAGGCGCACGGTCGGGTCCATCCTGTGCTGCACTGCATGAACGACCATCGGCCTGTCGGGATCATCACTGATGGCGACAAGCCCCTTCATGCGAAGGAGGCCCCTGTTTCGCGGACTGACGATCACCCCCAGCAAAATTGCCAGCGCATCGGCGTCAAGCGGGACATCGCTCATCAGCGAGAATGCTTCTATCTCGTCGCCGTGGCGATTGGGGTTGTGTTCGTGTTCGGCATGAGGGACTAGCCGCTCCATTGCCAGCCAGCCATTGACGTCTTCTGCCTTACCGGCAACCGAATAGGGCGTCTTGCCGAAAAGCGAGACAAGGTCGAAACCGGGCCCATGCCGGTCGTGAAAACGCGCTGCCGGATTGAGCACGGCGAGCTCTTGCTGCCAGTCGCGCTTTTCTTCAGAAACATCGGTTTTGGTGAGGATCACGTCGTCGGCAAAGGCAAGTTGCTTCCATCCTTCGATGAAGCTCGTGAGGGCCGAGCGCCCGTCAATCGTGTCGAATACCGTGACGACGCCTTGAAGATAGAAGTGGCGGGCGACCATGTGGTCCCGCAGCCCGGTGGCCGGTGCGCCACCGGGAATGATGCTGTTGATGATCGGGGCGGGGTCGGCAAGGCCGGTCGTCTCGATCACAACCCGGCTGACCGGGGCGATCTCGCCCTTCATCCGGGCCTCGTGCAATTCAAAGAGCGAGGTACGAATATCGCTGGAGGCCGAGCAGCAAAGACAGCCGGTGGAGGTGCGCATATAACGCTCCGAGCCGGTGCGGACCAGGTCGTGATCGATGGCGATGGTGCCGAACTCGTTGATGATCACGGCGGTATCATCCATGCGAGGATCGCTGACCAGTTCGTTGATCAGAGTCGTCTTGCCGGAGCCGAGAAAGCCCGTCAGAAGCGTTACCGCCACAGGTTCATAGAATTGCTTCAACCGGTTCCCTCTCTGCATTCCGCGAGGTGTTTTCGGAAGGCCGCTGCCCTGAGCTTGCGCCTTTTGGTGTTGCGAGTGCTGTTGACAGACTGTGGATATGTAATGTTATTACATTAGTCAACCAATTGTGATGTTATTACATATCAATAATGTCGAATGAGGCCCCAACAAGGCCTGCCGAGAGCAGGGAGGCAACGGGCAGAAGGCGGCATGACGTGTTGTGGCTTGGGGATGTATTCCGGATGGATGGTCAGGATATCAATGAATGCCATGAACCGTTGAGGAAAATGCCGGGTCGGAATGAACAGCTTGTTCTCGGCGTTTTGAAGGGCAGCGACGCTCCGCTCAGTGCATATCAGATATTGTCGAAACTTAAGGGCAAAGGAATCAAGGCGCCCCTGCAGGTCTATCGGGCGCTTAGGCGTTTGCAGGCCAATGGCCAGGTTCACCGCCTTGAGAGCCTGAATGCCTTTGTACTCTGCCATCAGTCCTGTTCGCAGACGCGCCGTCCGGGTGACGTTGTCTTTGTCATTTGCGATCGTTGCAGCGCGGTCGAGGAATTGCGTGACGACGCATTGTTCGCTGCGCTGCGCAGAACGACCGGTGCCCGGAAGTTTACCGTTGGAACTTCGATGATCGAGGTGCACGGAATCTGCTGCAACTGCATTTGAAAATACCCGTGCTTCAGCAAGGATCGATTGCATGGCCGCAGCGAGCACCGGCGACAGGATTCCGAAGGCTGCAAGGGAAAGTCCGGCCAGATTATAGGCCACCGGGAAGGCACTATTCATACCGGCGATCCTGTCCGTCGTCAGGACGCTGAGAACGAAGAGCGTTCCCAATACCAGGCGACATATGTTTTCTTGCGGTCATGCTGCCGGTCTTTCAACAGCTGGCGAAGACCCTTGATATCAGTTCGCTCGCAAGCAAACCTGCCTCACCAAAAGCCCGTCTTATCCCGAGTGGCAAAGTCAAAGCCGGTACAAGACATGGAATTGACTTTCGGCCATCCTCTGGATTTGATGGCAAGCATAAACAGAGCGAGAGCAAGAGTTCCATGGATCAGAAGACTATGAGACGGCATGCGACTGTTCTTCGTTCGGCGGTGCTTGTCATGTCGCTGGCCGTCACGTCCCTTTGGCCTGTTCTTGCCGCAGCGCAAACAGACACGATCCCCGGATGGCTCAGCCCCCATGTCGGCATGAATGAAGGCCAGATCGCGCGTCCGGTTTTGCTGCGTGCCCGCGCCCTCTACATGGAGAAAATAAACGCAGGGATTGTCAAAAATCCCTGCTATTTTGCCATGGATGCAACGCGGCCCAACAACCTTCCCAACGGCAAGCCGGGAAAGCGCTTCTACGTGATCTGCGAAGCAAGCCGCTCCTTCACGGCGATACCGGCGGGGCATGGCGGTGGCCGGAGGCTGCAGGGCATCGCAGATTTCAAAAACGAACGGCGCTGCGCTGAGAATTTCAGCAATGCGCTGGAGTCAAGTCTGACCACCGGAGGCGGGTATATTACGAGCGAAATCATCACGTCGTTCAAGGGTTATTACCGCTCGTCAGCCCAAAACTATACGCCGTTTACGCGATCATTTGTCCAGTTTGATGGCGAGGGAGAGACGGCGAACGCAAGAAAACGCGAGATTGGCGGACATGCCGGCATGCTGCTCAGGGCCACGTGCCGCCGCAAGGATCCTGCGAGCCCTTATGCCGACAAGGATGGCTATGTTCCGGTGGGAAACCTCGTCGATTACACCGGGGGGCGCAGCAATGGCTGCACGACCTGGCCCCTTGCTGATGCCCGCCGGCTCATGCCGATGATCTCTGGTAATCGCACGACCGTCTACATCTATCCTGAATCGCGCGACATCGATGCCGTTGCCAGGACGGTCGCGGCAGGAGGGTCGCTTTCGGATAACGGCCTTTACTGGAACAATATGTGTCTGAAGGAAATCGGAACGCCGAAATTCTGGGCGAAGGAAAGCCTCGAGCCGGTTATCGCCCGCTACGATGCGGCTCACCCGCCTGCCGTCCCACAACCGCTTCCGATCTGCAAGGCCCCCTGAAATTGCCAAAGCTGGAGGGATGTAGCGATCTAACCCGCCCGGCGGAGCAAGGACGGGCCCCGTTTCTGTTCGCCTTTGGCATGCGGAGTGTGGGATACGGCCTGATAGGCCTTTTCGCGCATGCCGAACAATAGGGCTGCCCCAGTTCGATCGGCGCGCCACAGAGCCGGAAATCGGGCGACATGGGGTCTCTGACCGGCCATCGGCGCGGCGGCTTCCTTCGCCTCCGGGTTGTGGACCGGCTCAATATCGGGGGCTTTGCAGCCGCCTCCTGAACGGGCGCGGACCAAACGCGGGCGGTGCGGGTCTTTGTCGTCGCCGAAAGGTGTTTTTTCGCTCTCGCAGAACCAACAGATGCGGTCTGTTTCGGATCCTGGCTACCACGTTCAGACAAGCCAAGCCGGTGGATTTTCCAGCGTGGACCCATATATGCAATTGGCGTCGCCCACATGGCAGCCTAAAATCAAAAACACCAATCAGTCGTCTCGCTCTTAACCGGGACAACCTGTTGAGGCTCCACACCGCGAAGCTTCACGATCGGCGGCACCAGTGGTTCGGCCGGTCAAGCAGGATCAGCTATACGCTTGACAGACCGAGCATTTGAACCAGCTCCCGGAGCTGCCCGCCATTGGCAAGGATCCCGTCAACCTCCGCCTGCTGATCGATAACGTCCTGGCTATCAAGCCTGACTTTGCCACCCAGCATCATCGCAGCGTAGAGACATGCGCTGTCGCCCGGCCCACTGGCTGAAAGTGCCCAGTCCGCATCCGGCAGATCCGCCTTCAGCCTGGCGATGAAGGGGGCAACATGCGAAACATCGTCCCGCTGCCAGCTGTCCACATGAAGCAGCAGCTTCAGTTCTTCCTCCGGAATGACGCCGTCGTCTATCATCCAGGCCAGCTTGGCGATTTCATCATGATCGGCAAGTACATGCTGCACGGCAATACCGGCTTCGAGGCAGGCATGATAAAAATAGCCAAGATCGTCGGCATGGGCCGTGCTTGCCAGATCACGAAGCGACAACGAAACGGCAGAGGGTCGCAAGGTGTTGATCAGAAGACGGATCTGATCAGGTGAAGATCGGCTCATATTCTCAAGCGACAGCTGAACATAAAGCCCAGGCGCCCTGTAGCCGATCTCCATCATGATGGCCTGCCAAAGACCGGAATCGAGCGACAGCTGCGCCATGCCGTCGCGCAGGCGAAAGCTTATGCCGCTGGCGCCGGCGCGTTGACAGTCAACTGCGCGCATCCCGATCTCCTCGATCAAGCCGCCAGCTGCGTCACAACGATCGCAATCTCCTGCCCCCGGGATGGGTTGCATAACCATGATCCGCGGCAGCATGGATAGCGCTGTCATTGTCTGCGCAGTTTGGACGCTCACCGCGACGTTTTTGTAATGCTCAAGTTCCGCTGTCATATTCTTTGCCCCCGACTTTCAGGTCAGATCAGTATCTCTGCACGTAATGCGCGACTAATCAATGCCGCCCTGATGGCCAAAACAGAGCACACAGCGTTCAGTTTCCAGGCATCGCGAAGCGACAACAATATTGATAATTTTGATTTCAAACCGCAAAAGTCGATACAAATCGCGCCTATCACATGTCCGGCCAACTGTGGCGAAAGGATCACAAAGATAATTTTTCTAAAATACTGGATGTGCGTTATGCGGGTGAATTCCACAATCCGGTAAGCAGACATTCTGTCTGCGGCTAAAAATCGCCGATAAAGCTCGGGACCATCACCCGAAAATGCGAGACAGAACGTCTCCTCTCAATCGGGGGAAGTCCAGTCAAGCGGCAGGGGCGTGAGGGATGTCGGTGGACCACCTACAGGCATGACGCCAGAGAATGGGACTGGCCACTGTATTTCTCTGGCGACTTGACCGGCTCGCGGTTAAGGCGTTGATCTCGCCCGGGCGGTTTTCGGAAGGTTGTCGGGGCCTTAACGAGATGGCCGCGGCATATCCGCGTCAAAGATCCGGCCTGTCAGCCAGTCCGGCCAGTCCCGTTCGAATACGGACGGCGTCTTGCCGCCGCTCCGGCGGTTCGGCCGGGTGGTGGCGGTGAAGCGTCCAGCGTCCTGGCGAATGATGATCTGCGCCGCCCGGTCTTCCAAGCGTTCTTCGATAAAACGGAAAGCATTGAGATTTTCTCGGGCAGCTTCGGGTATGACGCTGCCCTGCTGCGCGCAGATGGCGCGGGCGCCGCGGCTGCCGCCGCCATGGGTGATATAGACATGAAGGGCGGTTAGTACCGCTTCCGAGGCAAGTGCCATCTGTTGCCATTGCAGCGCGCGCGCCGCCTCGCCGGGCCGGTTATAGGCGATGCCGTGAAGCGCGATTTTCGCATTCAGGGCTCTGGCAGCGACAAGGGCTGAGGCAACCTCTTCGCCGGTGACGATCATGCCGGCATGATCGCTCATGCGCGCCTGCACCTCCGCACGCACGGTCTTGATCGAAAGCGGGCTTTCCGGCCTCAAGATTGCCAGAACCGCCCGGATCGCCCCGGAAATTTCCGCAGTGATGTCGCCGGATGCAGGTGCTGCGGCGTGGCCGGATGCGCCAATATGTTCGCCCGCGCGGGTGCCGAAGACCTGCCCGGCATTAAGGGCCGCACCACCCGGACGCGTCACGCCATGGGTGCCTGCAGCCTCGCCGACGGCATAGCAGCCTGGAAGGCTGGTGCGCCCCCAGATATCAACGGCAATGCCGCCATTCATGTGCTGATTATTGACGGCAAAGGCGAGCGGTTCGGCCGCTACATCGATCTTGTAGCGTCGGTATAATTCGATCGCCAGCGGGTTCATGTGCGAAAGCCGGTCGATCGGCAGGGCCTGATCGGCGCCTGCATCGGCGAGATAGGCGGCAACATCGGCATCAAGGCGGGACAGCGAAAACGGCAAATCGCCATCAACCGTTTCGGGATTGCGGTTGAAATCCATGAAGACCTGCCGGCCGGCGCGGGCCTCTCGCCATATCGCCAGATCGACGAGGCTGGAGCCATATTGCAGCATGCGCGTGGCATGAAACGGCCACTGATAGCCCTTGCGGAACACATTGGACGCCAGTTCCTGCGTCGTGCGATAATAGCCGGAGAGGAAGGCATGTTCACGGCCATGCTCATCCACCGAATAGATATGCGGCATGGCCTGCATATAGGTGCCGGAAAGGTTCCAGGGAAAGTGGTCGCGCGCCGTACCGATGCCGAACTGGCTCTCCGTCAGATTGGTCAGCGTCAGCCCGGCCTCAAGCGCCAGGCCGAGCGCGCCGAAACAGCCATTGGGATAGACACTGTCGCGGTATAATTCGCCAGGACCGCCGGCCGCCAGCACCACGGCTGTCGCCTGATAGAACGCGAGCCCCAGCGGGTTATCATCCTGGCGGTCGCGGTTGCGCATGCCAAGGGCGCCTGAGATCCGCTGCGCGCTGCCTTTACCCGCACGCAGCAATCGGACAATGGCGGTCTGATTGTAGAAAGGAACGCCAAGGCGTGCAGCCTCTTCAGCCAGCACCTTGACCATCAGCCGTGAGGTGCGCGGCCCGCAGCTGGTCGCCCGCCCGGTCTCGTCATGATCGGTCTGGTAGCGCAGATTGCCACCAAACCGGTCCTGCGGCAGCGGCAGGCCGAGATATTGCAGCGAAGCCATCATCCGCGTCGAGCCAACGGCTTCGACATAGGCGGTATCCTCATCCATGGCGCCGCCACCGGCAATAGCCTTTGCCATGTCGAAGTAATCATCGCCGTGATCTGAGCCATTGGCGGCATGCAGCGTTTGCTTGTCGGAGCCGGAACAGGCGGATGTGCCGCCCCAGGCGCTCTGGCTGGCAATCACCACATCGCAGTTTCGCCGCTTCATCTCCACTGCCGCGCGAAGACCGGCCGCCCCGCTGCCGATCACCAGCGCGCCTGAGCGATAGACCGGAATGCGCCAGCCATTTTCCGCAGTCATATGCATGTCGGGCCCACGCTCCGGCGCGGTTTCCGGCATGCCGACATCAGTCAGGGCGTCGAGAATCTCTTGCGGGACGGGGCTTGTCATCCGGTCGGTCTCCATCGGAAAATCATGGGTGCGGTGCGATCAGGCAAGATCGATTTCGACCCAGCGCTTCAGTTCAGACGAGCGCATACAGGCATCGACAATCTGGGTGATGTGATAGCCATCGTCGAAGGTCGGCCACATGGGCATGCCGGTTGCAACCGAACGGATCACCTCGGCTGCCTCGATGATTTTCATTTCGTTGTAGCCAAGCGCGAAATTGGCGAGCGGCAGAAAGGCGCGATAGGCGGGATGGTCCGGCCCGACATCGATTTCGCGGTAACCACGCCGTCCGGCCGGGTCGGCGCTGGAATAAAAGCGCAGCCGGTTGGTCTCGTCATAATCGTAGGCAATGCTGCCCTTTGTGCCGTAGATCTCGTAGGTCTGGCGGAATTTGCGACCCGTTGCCACGCGACTGAAATCAACGATCCCCGAAGCACCGTTTTCAAACCGGCACAGCATGTTGGTCGCGTCGGGATTGGTCACATCGGCATAGGTCGTCACGGTGCCATTACCCTGGCCGAGATTCGCGCCTTCGACAACAGGGCGGCGCTTCGTGACAATGATATTATCCGCCATCACGGCGCTGACCCGGCCAACCAGAAATTCCATGAAGGAGAACACATGCGAGCCGGTATCGCCGACAATGCCGGTCGGCGCCAGCGCGCCATCGGCCCGCCACATGAAGGGGGCGGCCGGATCGCCGAACATGTCGACATGCTGGCAGCCCTTGAACTGGGTGATCTCGCCGATCTCGCCGGAACGGATGATGTCGCGGGCAAGATCGTGAACCGGATTGCGCGGAAAGGCATGGCCAACGCGGGTGATGAGCCCCTTGTCGCGGGCAAGATCGGCGAGTTCGCGCGCTTCTGCCGCCGTCTCTGCCAGCGGCTTTTCGCAAAAGACATGCTTGCCGGACAGAAGGGCGGCTTTTGCGATGTCATAATGCATATTGTCGGGCAGGCAGATGTCAATCAGATCGATGGACGGATCGGCAACAGCCTCGCGCCAGTCCTGATAAATCCGGGCTTCTGGCGACAGGGTCTGCAAGGCTTTCGCCGCATCCGGATTGCGCTCAACCAGCGCCACCACCTTTGCCACGCCGCCATCTGTGCCGAAGAAATGCGGGAAGCTCTGATAGGCCATGGTGTGAACCCTGCCCATCCAGCCCGACGCGCCAAGAACGGCAACCTTGATCTCCCTCATGACGTTTCCTCCCCGAAACGTGGCCTAAAGGCCGGTATGTCCTGAACTCTTCATGACAGGTTGCGCTTGGCGCTGCTGTCGCGCAGTGCCAGCGTCACCGGTGTTATGGTCTCCGGTGCTGGCTGGCGGCTTTCCTCAAGCCATGCCAGCATTGTCTCGGCCATGGCTTTGCCGAAACCGGCAATATCGCAGCGCACGGAGGTCAGCGAGGGCCATGCAAGGGCTGCCTCCTCGATATCGTCGAAACCGACAATTTTCAGTGCTTCGGCCACCGGCCGGCCGCGTTCCGCGCAGCCGGAAAGCATTCCGAGTGCGACGAGATCATTGAAGCAGAGCGCCGCATCGACATCCGCATGCTCCCGTTCAAGCCGTTTGACGGCTTCACGGCCGAAAGCCTGTGTCGGACGGCCCTCGATGAAAACCGGTTCAAGCCCTGCTCTTGACAGGGCGGTGAGGTAGCCCGTCATCCGCTCATGGGTGACGGTGCGGCCTTCAATTCCGCCGACAAAGGCAATCTTGCGGGCGCCGGAGGCTATCAGATGCGCCGTCGCAATTTCGCCGCCCTTTCGATAGTCGGGTGCTGCGAAAGGAAAACGGGCCGTATCGGGATCGACCTTGCGCAGCACCTGCATGGCGGGAATACCGGCGCGGGCGATGGCCTCAAACGCCATTTCAACCTCGCCATAGGCTGGCGAAATAATGAAGGCGGAAACACCGTGCTCGATCATCGCCGCAATCATCTGCGCCTGCAGCGCCGGATCTTCATCGGTATTGGCAACCACGGCGGCATAGCCGCGTGCTGATAATGCCATCTGCAGCGAAATGGCGAATTCGGTGAAGAAGGGATTGCGCAGATCATTGATCACAAGACCGATCAGCCCGGCATTGGCACTTCTGAGATTGGCCGCCGCGCGATTATAGACATAGCCAAGTTCGGCCATGGCTTCGCGCACCAGGGCGCGGGTCTCATCGCGCACCACCGGGCTGTTTTGCAGCACCAGGCTGACCGTGGATTTGGACACACCGGCCTTGCGCGCCACATCAATGATCGTCGGTCTTGAGGTCATGCGGAACGTTTGAACTCCCTTTGCCGGTGTGGAGGAGAAATGCGCGCGCTCATGTCAGGCACCGTGAGCGGTGCGGATCATATCCGCCGCCTTTTCGCCAATCATGATCGCCGCCGCATTCGTATTGGAGGAAATCACCCTTGGCATGATCGAATTGTCGACAATCCGCAATCCCTCAATGCCGTTGAAGCGCAATTGCGTGTCAACAACCGCATCCGCATCGACGCCCATGCGGCAGGTTCCGGCGCAATGATGCGAGGTCTTGGAATGCACCGAGATGAAATCGAGATAATCCGCATCCGTTTTGACATCCGGCCCCGGTAGCCGTTCGGCGAGAATATATTTCGCAAGCGGCGACTGGGCGAGGATCTCCTGCGCCAGTTTCAGCCCGCGGATCGAATTTTCCCGGTCCGAGGGATCGGCGAGATAGTTGGGGTCGATCAGCGGCGCTGCCTTCGGATCGGCGCTCTGCAACCTGACGGAGCCGCGCGAGCGCGGCCTGAGATAGCAGGCATTGAGCGTGATGCCACCATTGGGCATGGCTTCAACGCCATGTTCGATGCCGGTACCAAGGCCGAGATGCAGCTGGATATCGGGGGAGCGGGCTTCAGGATCGGCATACCAGAAGCCGCCGGTTTCAAACAGTGAGGAGGCAACCGGTCCGCGCCGGGTCACAAGATAGTTGAGCCCGGCAAGGGCTGCCCAAAACGGCTTGGCATAGCGGTCATAGCTGTGCGGACCGGATAATTCGCAGATCGCATAGAGATCGAGATGATCCTGCAGGTTCTCGCCGATTGCCTTTTGATCATGCACCGGGGTGATGCCGATCGCTTTGAGTTGATCGGCCGGGCCAATGCCGGAAAGCTGGAGCAGGCGCGGCGAGCCGATGGCGCCGGAAGACAGCAGCACTTCGTTTCCCGCCTCAAGCCGCGTGCCGTCGGCAAGTTCGACGCCGCGCGCCCTGCCGCCCTTAACGATGATGCGGCGGACTTCGGCGCCAAGCATGACATGGAGATTGCGGCGATGCCGGTTCGGCGTCACATAGGCCATGGCGGCGGAAGAGCGGCGGACATTGCGCTGGGTCAGCTGGTAATAGCAGACGCCATCCTGGGTCTCGCCATTGATATCGCGGTTGCGCGGAATACCCAGTTCCGCCGCCGCCGCAAAATAGGCCTCGCAGATTTCCAGTGGTGCACGCGGTTCGCTGACGCCGAGCGGACCGCCTCTGCCGTGATATTTGTTGTTGTAAGTCTCGTTATCCTCGGCCTTGCGGAAATAGGGCAGCACATCATCATAGGCCCAACCCTCGCAGCCCATCTGCCGCCATTCGTCATAGTCGGCCGCATTGCCGCGGGTATAGATCTGCGCATTGATGGCGGAACCGCCGCCGATGACCTTGGCCTGGGTATAGCGGAACACCTTGTTGTGCAGATGCTTCTGCGGCACGGTCTCCCAGCCCCAGCTGCCGATCCCCTTGGTCATTTTGGCAAAGCCGGCCGGCAGGTGATAATAGGGATGGCGGTCGCTGCCGCCGGCTTCCAGCAACAGCACTTCGACCTTGGGGTTTTCCGAAAGCCGGCCAGCCAGAACCGAGCCTGCCGAACCGCCGCCGACGATGATGAAATCATATCCCCTGGACATTGATGGCTCCTGAAGGTTTACGCGCGTATACGCGCGGCAATATGGTCAGCACTGCGCATCGCAAGGGCCGCAATGGTGAGCGCTGGATTGACGGCGGCGGAGGTCGGCAAAATCGCAGCACCGGCGAGATAGAGATTGCCGTGATCATGGCTCCGGCCAAAACTGTCGACCACGCTTGTCAGCGGATCATCGCCCATCCGCGCCGTGCCGCATTGATGGGATGGCGTGCGGCGGTCGAACGGTTTCGACAGCACGATTGGATAGCCCGCCTTGCGCAGCACCTGTTTCAGCCGTTTCACCAGCGCCTCATGGGCGGCAAAGTTGGAGCGCTTCCAGTCCAGCATGATCTGGCCATCTTTCACCGTCACCCGGCTTTCCGGGTTGGGCAGATCCTCCGACATGGCGTAAAGATCAACGGCGCGCGCGGCGACCAGCTTTGCAACCACACCAGGCAGTCCGGAGGAGGCTTTGAGGATTGTGCCGGAGATCTTGCCAAGCAGCTGGATATTGCCGAGCGGTTCGCCCTTCGGACCGCCCGTCAGGTAGAAATCATTGATCATCAGGGTTTTCTGATAGACCGACGGATTGCGCCTGAAAGGGTGAAGCGCCAGCACAGCCGAGCAATTATGGTTCATGAAATTGCGCCCGACCTGATCGGAACTATTGGCAAGGCCTGCCGGATTGGCGGTATTGGCCGCGCCGAGAAGCAGGGCCGCCGACTGCACCGCTCCGGCCGCCAGTACCACGGTTTCAGCCTTCAGCACCATGCCGGATTGCAGCCGGACGCCGCTGATGCGGTTGGCGGTATCCGTTTCAAAACCGGTGACCTGCGCCCCGGTCATCAACTTTACATTGTTATGAGTCAATGCGCTTTTCAGCCCGGCGCTCTCGGCATCCATCTTGCCGTCAGCGGTATTGGGAAAGGCATCCCAGGGCGTTTTCGCCCGGGAAAGCCAGCGCTCGATATCAACGCCGAGCGGCAGTGAGGCGGGGTGAAGACCGGCAGCCTCCATCCGGCGGCGGAAATCGGCAATCGCCGGTTCGTCCGGCACGGGGGCAAAGGGATAGGGCGTCGAATGATCTGGCTCGCTCGGATCTTCGCCAAGTGTTCCGCGCACGCGGTAAAGCTGTTCGGCCCGGCCATAATAGGGTTCTAGATCCTCGTAAGCGATCGGCCAGCCGGGCGTCGTGCCGCCCATATGCGCAAGCGGTGAAAAATCCTCACGGCGATAGCGGATCAGCACCGCGCCATAGAATTTCGAATTGCCGCCGACATAATAGTAATTGCCCGGATTGAAGGGCTGACCCGCACCATCCAGCCATGTTTCATCCGGCCGGTAATGGCCGTCAGCGAAGATCGCGGTTTCGTCGCGTTCTTCGGCAGAGGGGCGCAGATGTTCGCCGCGCTCCAGAATCAGGATGCGCCGCCCGGTTGGAGCCAGGCTTGCGGCAAGCGTGGCCCCGCCCATCCCCGAACCGATGATGATGACATCGGCATCGTTTATGGCGGCATCGTTCATGGCTGGATCCGTTCTTCGGTTTCGGGGTCGAAGGCGACGGCCTTTTCCATGTTGATGGCAAAGGTGAAATCCCGGCCGGAGGCGACATTGGCGTCGCCGCGCATCCGCGCGATCACATCAACGCCGCCGATCTCCATGGTGACAAAAGTATCGGCGCCCGCCGGTTCCGTCACGCCGATGCGGTTTTCCAGCGTGACGATGTTTTGCGAATTGCGGTCGGCCCCTTCGGGATCGGTGATCGCTTCCGGGCGGATGCCGAGCAGGATCTCGCGGTCCGCCCAGCCAGCCATATTGTCCTGCGAGAAACGCAAATGCTGCTTTCGGCCATCCGCCGTGGTGACGATGGCGTGCGGCGCGCCGTCTTTCATGACGACGCGGGCCGGCATGACATTCATTGCCGGAGAGCCCATGAAGGTCGCGACATAGACATTGGCGGGTGTGTCGTAGATTTCCTTTGGCGTGCCGAGCTGCTGGACATAGCCCTTGTACATCACCGCGATCCGGGTCGACAGCGTCATCGCCTCGATCTGGTCATGGGTGACATAGACGATGGTGGTCTTCAGCTTCTCATGCAGCTTCTTGATCTCGGTGCGCATGTCGACGCGGAGTTTGGCATCGAGGTTCGACAGCGGTTCATCGAACAGGAAAACATCCGGATTGCGCACCAGGGCGCGCCCCATGGCAACGCGCTGGCGCTGGCCGCCGGAAAGCTGGCCGGGCTTGCGGGCGAGAAGATTTTCGATCTGCAAAAGCTTTGCCACATGGGCGAGCGCCTTCTCCCGCTCGGGCTTCGGCACACCATGCATTTCAAGCCCGAAGGTCATGTTCTGCGCCACGGTCATGTTCGGGTAGAGCGCATAGCTCTGGAACACCATGGCAATGTTGCGGTTGGAGGGGTGAACGCCGTTCATCACCCGGTCCCTGATCGAGATATCGCCGGATGTGATGCTTTCCAGCCCGGCAATCATGTTGAGAAGCGTGGACTTGCCGCAGCCCGACGGGCCGACCAGCACCAGAAACTCGCCTTCCTCGACGGAAATATCAACGCGGTGCAGCACCTCGATGGCGCCATAGGCCTTGGTGACGTTTTGAATATTCAGAAAACCCATCGGATTATCCTTTGACCGAACCCGCCATCAGACCGCGCACGAAGAAGCGGCCAGCGACGATATAGACAAGAAGCGTGGGAAGGGCGGCGAGGATCGCGCCGGCGAAGTGAACATTATACTCCTTCACCCCCGTTGATGACTGAACGAGATTGTTGAGCGCCACAGTCATCGGCTGGCTGGTGCCGCCAAACGAGGTGCCGAACAGGAAGTCGTTCCAGATATTGGTGAACTGCCAGATGACCGAAACCACGGTGATCGGCGCCGAGACCGGCAGCATGATGCGGAAGAAGATGCGGAAGAAACCGGCGCCGTCGATCATCGCCGCACGCACCAGTTCGGTTGGAAAGGCGGCATAGTAATTGCGGTAATAGAGCGTGGTAAAGCCGATGCCGTAGACCACATGAACCAGGATCAGGCCGGGGATCGAGCCTGCAAGGCCGAGCTTGCCCAGCACTGTTGCCATCGGAATCAGCACGATCTGGAACGGAATGAAGCAGGAGAAAAGCAGCATTCCGAACACGACCTTATGGCCGCGAAAGGTCCATTTGGTCAGCACATAGCCGTTCAGCGCGCCGAAAATGGTCGAGATTGCGACCGCCGGGACCACGATCAGGATTGAATTGATGAAATAGGGTTTCAGTCCCGTCGGCTCGACGCCGATCTGCGCTCTTGACCAGGCCTGCAACCAGGGCTGAACCGTATAATGCTGCGGCAGCGCCATCATATTGCCGCCGGTGATCTCGGCAAGCGGCTTCAGCGAATTCGACACCATCACGTAAAGCGGCATCAGGTAGAAACCGGCAAAACCCAGCAGGATCCCATAGATGAAGATCCGGGTGAAACGGCCGGTTCTGACGGCCGTGTTCTGTTCGGCAGCGGCCATTATTTCTTCTCCTTCAGCTCGGCATAGAGATAGGGCACCATGATTGCGGCAATCGTCATCAGCATGATCACCGCCGAGGCTGCACCAATGCCCATGGAATTGCGGGTAAAGGTGTAGGAATACATGAAGGTTGCCGGCAGTTCGGTTGCCCGTCCCGGTCCGCCGCCGGTCAGCGCGATGATCAGGTCATAGGACTTGACCGCCAGATGCGCGAGAATGACGAAGGAGGACAGGAAGGCGGGACGCAGCAGCGGAATGACGATGCGGCGGTAAAGGGCGAAATTGGATGCGCCATCGATCTGGGCGGCCTTGAGGATCTCATTGTCGATCCCGCGCAGGCCCGCCAGGAACATCGCCATGACAAAGCCGGATGTCTGCCAGACGGCGGCGATCACCACCGTATAGATTGCCATGTCACGGTTCTTGATCCAGTCGAAGCGGAAATTCACGAAGCCCCATAGATGCATGGTGTGCTCGATGCCAATGCCGGGATCGAGGATCCATTTCCACGCCGTGCCGGTAACGATGAAGCTGAGCGCCATCGGATAGAGATAGATCGGTCGCAACACCCCCTCGCCGCGGATGCGCTGATCGAGAAGAATGGCGAGCACAAGGCCGATCACCGTGCAGATGATGATGTAGAGGCTGGCGAAAATGGCGAGATTGGTCACCGCCGTCCACCAGGCGCTGAGCCGGAACAGCTTGGTATAATTGGTCAGCCCGATCAGATCATAGCTCGGCAGCATTTTCGAGTTGGAAAAGCTCAAGTAAACCGTGAGCGCAATGAAGCCGTAGACGAATACCAGCATCGCCGCGATCGAGGGCGACAGCACGATCTTCGGTATCCATTCCTGCAGGCGGGTGCGCAGATCCACCGTGGACGCTTGGCTCGC
The DNA here is from genome assembly GCF_006516955.1 of Martelella alba. Classification (GTDB taxonomy): domain Bacteria; phylum Pseudomonadota; class Alphaproteobacteria; order Rhizobiales; family Rhizobiaceae; genus Martelella; species Martelella alba. The sequence goes on along the minus strand of NZ_VHLG01000016.1, from coordinate 15,261 downwards.
CATGGTTCCTCCTCGGCCGCAGGGGCTGCGGTCATGTCATGTTGATATCGTGCGACGTCTTTTTGGGGATTGGAGCCGGCGGCGGTTCAGGCCCGCCGCCGGCCCCGGTTCACATCACTGGGCGTCCTGAACGGCGGTCACCAGTTCCTCAACGGCGGTGGCGGAATCATATTCACCGTTGAACTGGGCGGTGATGACGTCATACATGGCGTTCTTCACTGCTGCGCGGTTGGCATGGCCATGGGCCATGGAGCCGACCAGCGTGCCATTGGCAGAGGCTTCGGCCAGATCTGCCATCCCCTTCTTACCGCAGGCATCAAAGGCATCATTCGGAACATCGGTGCGGGCCGGGACCGACCCCTTGACCACGTTGAAGGCTGACTGGAATTTCGGCGACATGATCGCGCTGGCCATGGCCTTCTGCGCGTCCTGGGCCGCCGGATCCTTCACCTTGAACATGGCGAACTGGTCGGAATTGAAGCTGACCATGCCGGCGGTTCCGGGAACGCGAAAGCACAGGAAATCCTGGTCCGGCACGTCGCCGGCTTTCAGGAATTCGCCCTTGGCCCAGTCGCCCATGATCTGGAAGGCGGCATCGCCATTGATCACCATGGCCGAGGCCAGGTTCCAGTCACGGCCGGAGAAATTGTCATCGACAAAACCGCGCAGCACGGTCATACGGTCGAAGACTTCCTTCATCTGGTCGGAACCAAGCGCTTCGGGGTCGAGATCGATCAGCGCCTTCTTGTAGAAATCGACGCCGCCGACGGAAAGCACGACGCCGTCAAACAGGGTCGCGTCCTGCCAGGCCTGTCCGCCATGCGCCAGCGCGGTCTTGCCGCTGTCCTTGACCTTCTGCATGGCGGCAACAAACTCGTCCCAGGTCTGCGGCTGGGCGATGCCGAGTTCATCCAGCACCTTCTTGTTGGCCCAGACCCAGTTGGTCGAATGGACGTTGACCGGGGCGGCGATCCAGTGGCCGTCATATTTGGAAAACCGCTGCAGCGCCTCCGGCACAACGCCATCCCAGCCCTCGGCATTGGCTACGTCATCGAGGTTGGCAAGCGCGCCAAGCTCGGCCCAGTCCTGAATGTCGAAACCGAGCATCTGCACGGCCGTCGGCGGATCACCGGCGGTTACACGGGCGCGGAGCGTCGTCATTGCCGCCTCGCCGCCGCCGCCGGCAACCGGCATATCGACCCAGCCGATGCCCTGGGCGGCCAGATCATCCTTCAGCACGTTGAGCGCTGCGGCTTCACCGCCAGACGTCCACCAGTGCAGGACCTCGACATCCTCGGCATGCGCCATGGAAGCGCCCGCAAGAAGCGCCACCGTCAAAGCCGATGTCTTCACAAAATTGAACCTACGCATAAATTCCTCCTCCTTGAATGTGCGTGGTCTCTCTCCCGGCCCCTCCGGCAACGACATGTCATCGCCGGAGGGGCCGGACCTCCTCCTGAACGCATCATATGCCGGATTAAGGGCCTCCACCCGTTCCGCCCGATGCGCCGCAAGGCCTGTCAGTCGTCACGCACCCAGGGCGTACGTGTCCGCCCGATCCGCATGACAAGTGATTTCACCTCCAGGAATTCCTCGAAGCCGTAGCTTCCGATTTCCCTCCCCTGCCCGGATTCTTTCATGCCACCGAAGGTTACTTCGGGGAAGCCGTCCATCCAGCTATTGGTCCAGACGGTTCCCGCCTGAACGCGGCGGCTGAATTCGAGGCAGGTGTGGATATTTTCGCTCCAGACACCCGCCGAAAGACCGAAACTGGCATCATTGGCAAGGGCAATCGCCTCGTCAAGCGTGCGAAAGGTCAGGACGGAAAGCACCGGCCCGAACACCTCTTCGCGGGCGATCGCCATATCGGGCGTCACACCACGCACAACTGTCGGTAGATAGAACTGGTCACCGAGGCCTGGGACGGCAAGACCTTCGCCGCCAATACAGATCTCGGCGCCGGCCTCAACCGCACCGGCGACATAGCCGGCGATCTTCTGCTGATGGGCGCGTGAGACGATAGCACCAACCTGGGTATCGGGATGCATCGGATTGCCGAAGGCAACCTTGCGCGACAGTTCGACCACGCGAGCGACAAAGGCATCGGCAATATCTTCATGAACGATCAGGCGGCTTGATGAATTGCAGCACTGACCGACGTTGAAATAGATGCCGAAGGTCACCGCATCGGCAGCGCTCTCAAGATCGGCATCGGGAAACACGGCCTGCGGGTTCTTGCCACCAAGTTCCAATGCCACCTTTTTCAGCGTGTCGCCTGCGGTCCTGGTGATCTGCTTGCCGACCGCTGTCGAGCCGGTAAAACTCACCATATCGACGTCCCTGTGGTTCGACAGCATGGCGCCGACCGGATCACCGAAACCGAGCACGATATTGCACACGCCTGCCGGAAGCCCGGCTTCTGCCAGCATTGCGCCCAGCATCGCCGTTGTCGTCGGGGTGATTTCCGATGGTTTGACCACGCAGGTGCAGCCCGCCGCGAGCGCGAAAGGCAGTTTCTGGCTCAGGATCCAGAAGGGGAAATTCCACGGCGTGATGATGGAGACAACGCCGATCGGCTCCTTCAGCACCACATTCAGCATGTCGGCGCCCAGCCCGTTATGGCTGTCGCCATGGGTCGTGCGGGCCAGCGCCGCCGCATAGCGCCATAGATCGGCTGCGCCGCCGCATTCATTGTGCGACTGGGTGATCGGCTTGCCGCTTTCCAGCGTCTCGAACACGGCAAGCTTTTCGGCATTTTTCTCAATCAGATCGGCAACCCGGAGCAGCACGGCGGCGCGCTCCTTGCCGGAAAGCCGGCTCCAGCGGCCGTCGTCAAAAGCGGTGCGCGCGGCGGCGATGGCCCGCTCAGCCTCTGTGCCGGAACCCTTTGCCGCGCGGCTCACCAGCATGCCATGGGAGGGGGACAGGCGTTCGGAGGTCGCACCATCGGCGCTGTCTTCATGGGTACCGTTGATAAAGTGCCGCGCGGCATAGGGAAGCTGCGGCATGGCGACGGTTTGGCCGGAAATGATGTTGAAGTCTTTCATCGCAGTCACTCACCTGAAAATTGCGGTTTGCGTTTCTCGCGGAAGGCTGCAACGCCTTCAGCCCGGTCATCGGAAGCGGCAATGGCGGCGCTGCCCAGAGCCTCGACCATGGCGCCGCGATCCTCACCGGCTGCGGCATGGATCATCGATTTGGCGATCTCCTGGGCTCGCGGCGAAAGTGTCACAGCCCGCTCCAGCAGCTTCGCCGCCACCACGCGCGGATCATCGGCGACGGCTGCAACATAGCCTGCGGCAAAAGCGCGATCGGCCTTGATGCGGTTGCCGAACAGCGCCATTTCCTTGACCATCGGTTCCGGCATCAGCCGCAAAAGCCGCTGGGTGCCGCCCCAGCCGGGCACGATGCCGACACCGGCTTCCGGCAGCGCCAGCGACGCGCCCGTCGCCATGACGCGGATATCGCAGGCCGAGGCCAGTTCCAGCCCGCCACCAAAGGCATAGCCGTTGATCACCGCCACGCTCGGCTTGGAAAGCCGTGCCAGCCGGTCGAAAATGCGGTGGCCGTCACGGACCCAGAAACGGGCGAATTCCGCCGGTGCGAGGCCGCCCCAGCCTTCGATATCGGCGCCGGTGCAAAAAGCCCGCTCCCCTGCCCCGGTCAGCATCACAGCACTGAGCGTGGCGTCATGCTCGATCACCTCCAGATGGCTGGCGAGTTCGCCGAGCATCTCCACCGTGAAGGCGTTCATCTTGGATTGATTGTCGAGCCTGAGTTCGGCGATCTGGCCGTCGCGAATGAGATGAACCCGGCTCATGCACCCCACCCGATTTTCTCATCAGCCAGCAGCGAGAGCGGCATGGTCACGGCATCGGCTGCGATCTTCACCCGGCCATGGGAGGCGGCGGTGATATCGCGTTCGGGATCAATGCCGGGCATGATCTCGGTTGCGACAAGGCCATCATCGCCAAGCCGCATGACGCAGCGCTCGGTGATATAGAGGACCTCCTGGCCGGTCTCGCGGGCTCTGGCGCCGGAGAAGGTCACATGCTCCACCGCCTCGACCATCTTGGTGAATTTGCCGGGTGCTGCGACATGAATGCCGTCATCGGTGAGTTCGATTGTCGCGCCCGCCTCGAACCAGCCGGAGAAAACCAGTTTCCGCGCGCCGCTGACAATGTCGACAAAGCCGCCGCAACCGGCCGTCAGATAGGGCTTCTTGCCGAGTTTCGAGACATTGACATTGCCCTCGACATCGACCTCGAGAAAGGAGAGGAAGGAGACATCGAAGCCGCCGCCCTGGAAGAAGATGAACTGCTGCGGCGAAGGCACGAAAGCATCGGCATTGGCCGCGCAGCCAAAGGCAAAACCGGTAAGCGGCATGCCGCCGACGGCGCCCTGCTCGATCGCCCAGGTCACCGCTTCGGCATGGCCTTCCTCAAGCAGGATGCGCGGTACAAGGGCGGAAATGCCGAAACCGAGATTGGCGGTCATGCCGGGTTTCAACTCCATTGCCGCCCGGCGGGCAATGATCTTTTCGACGCCCTGTTCGGGCAGGTCGAAATGCGACCATGGCTGCATCACCTGACCGGAAATCGCCGGATCATAAGGCGTTTCACAGGTCTGTTTCTGGTCCGGATCGACAACGATGAGATCGACGAGATGACCGGGAACCCGCACATCATGCGGGCGCAGCGAGCCGCGTTTCGTCACCCGCTCCACCTGGGCGATCACCAGCCCGCCGTGATTGCGCACGCAGATCGCCTGTTCCAGTCCGCCAAGATAGGCCCCCTCGTGCTCATAGGTCAGATTGCCATGCTCATCGGCGGTTGTTGCCCTGAGGATTGCGACATCGGGTGTCACATTGGGGAAGTGCAGCCAGGTCTCGCCTTCAAATGTGACGCGTTTGACGACCGGAGTTTCAGCCGCCAATCCATTCATGGCGCAGCCTTCGCGCAGCGGGTCGACAAAGGTGCCGAGCCCGACTTTCGTCAGCACGCCCGGGCGGTTGGCGGCCGCCTCGCGGTTCATGTCAAAGAGGACGCCGGAGGGCAGATTATAGGCTGCAACACGGTTCTCAACGATCATCTTCCAGATTTCCGGCATCGGCTTTGACGATGGGCCGGAGGGATAGGAACCGCCAAGAATGCGGCGAAGCAACCCGTCCTTGGCGATGTGATCAACGCCCTTCACGCCATACATGTCACCGGCGGCGATCGGGTGGATCGTAGTGAGGTCACACGGGTGGTTTTCAGCATCAAAACGCGCGCCGATGGCGGCAAGGACGGCATCGGGGCAGCCAAGCGCCGATGACGATGATACCGTCAGAATGGCGCCATCATTAATCTGCGCGGCCGCTTTGGCAGCCGTGACGATCTTGCCCATTTTGCTCCTCCCAGTCGTGCCGTGCGAGGCGGCACCCGTCTTTTTCAGCTTCCGCACAACCTGATCACACGCTTTGTTTCGCGCCTGGCATCAGGTCAATTTGGAACGTTCCAAACTACTAATGGAACGTTCCATTTATTGTCAATAGCCAATTTGACTGTCATGATCATGCAGTGCAACCAAAGCTTAGGCAAAAGTCGTCAAAAGCCATGAATTCGCACTCATCGCAGTCGCGAAGATGACGCCGAAAAAAACGCTGCAGCATGTCTGCGCTGTGCCGGCGGCCGGGCAGGCTACCAGCGACCGGAGAAGGTGACCGTGATGGTGACGTCATCCAGAGCAGGTGTCAGAATTTCCATATGGCGGGTGGCCGCATCCTGCCATGCCCTGGTGTGGCTTTGCGGATGTCGCCCGCTTCTCAGGGCCTGGAGCGCCGGCAGGACGAGGTGCCAGCGGGATTCGACACCGGTGTTCTGAAAGCGTCTGAGCATTCCCTCCGGATAGTCGAAGCGGGCGGTATCGACCCTGGCTTCGGCAAGCATGATGCTTTGCAGCGCATGCCGGTTGCGGCGGATTCTGCCACCCCGTTCTGTCTGGCGTTCGCGGGTGAGATAGCGGGTATTGGCAATCTGGGTCAGGCGGCCATGCGGGCTGAGCCCGGCTTTTTCCAGACCGGGAAAATGGACGGCAATGCTCTGGATCCGGCGGTCATACTGGCCGGGATAGAGGACTTCAAACATGTCCTCGCCGAGTTCGAAATAGGCCTCGCCGCTGGCGACAAGTGCTTCATGCGCTGAAACTTGGCCATTGAGGGCGGGCAAGGCGCTCAGGGAAAATGTCAGGCTGGCGGCGGCGCTTTGCGGGTCCATCAGGGCGGTGACATAGGCAAGCTCCAGCCGCTCGACATCAAGCGCCAGCCGGTAGGGCGCGTTGAAGCGTTCATTGCTGTCACCGGGATTGGTGGTATTGATGAAACTCGTGCCATTGGTCTGGCCGGTCTCGTCCTCATAGGCGTGGGCCAGAAGCTTGCACAGTTCCAGCGTCACGGCAAATTCGTCGTCAAACAGGTTCTCAAGATCCCCGGCAAGCCAGTTATAGAACCGGTCCGTGCCAAAAGCCGTATCGCCAAGTGCGACAAGCGCATCGGCGGCATCACGGTCGCGGCGAAGGTTGTCGCGCTGCGCTTCTTCTTTCTTCAGCGCCTGCCTGGCCTTCTCCTGCTCCAGACTGGCGGCGGCCAACTCACTTGTTAACTTGGCGATGTCGGAGATGATCTGGTCCTTCTTCGCCTTGCGCTCCTCATTATACTGAGCTCTGGCTGATGTGATCTGCATGGAGAGCAGATGTCCGACTGCGTGAAGCGGACGCTGTGCATTAACGATGGCATATGGTGCGCCACCAGCCGACGTTCCCATGATGGTCGGCAAGCGACCTTCGATCCGCGCGCGCATGTCGGCGACCTTGTTCTCAAAACCCACGCGGGTCTGCTCCCATGCGGCCTTCCCCTCCCGTATGCGGGCCTCGAGAGCCGTGACATAATATTGCAGCATATTGATTTGCACTTCATTGCGCAGCGCGCTCACCTTTGCCGCAACATTGGCTGTCTTCACGTCCTTTTCCGTTCTGGCCACATCGATCGCAAGCCCTTGAAGCGCGATGGCGCGGGTCAGGCTGTCTCTGGCATTCGTTCTCGCCGTCTGCGCCATGGTGAAGCCGTCGGCCTTTTCCTTCGCGGCCTGAAGGCGGCTGCTCGTGGTCTTCAGATTGGCGATATAGTGGCGCGTCGCGCGGGCAATCGTGGTGAAGTCGATCAAAGGCTCCAGCTCTTCCGCCCGTGTTTCGGCCGGGGTCTTCCGCAGGGCGGTCTTGGCCGCCATCTGCAGCTGTCGCGGGTCGATCACGGCGGAAAGAAGCGGGATGTTCAGTGGTTTTCCGTCGATATCCAGCCATTGCCTGAGATTGTTCAGCCGGGCGCCGATCAGATCGTAAAGGTCGCGCAATTCCCGGTTATAGGGCGGCAGGAAAACCGGCGTTCTGGCTTCAGCGACGGCGCCGAGGGTGGGATTGCGCCATGGCTGGGCGGTCACCACCTCCAGAATTTCCTCAAGATTGTCGGCGAAAAGCTGGCGTGCTTCGACATAGAGCGATTTTGCCTGCTGCAGGCTTTCCTGTGTCTCCTCGTGATAAAGGGCGTCGCCTGCGGCCAGCATGGTCTCGATATAGTGGCGGATGGTGGCCTGCTGGTAATAGAAGGGATAATCTGCCGCGAGCCGGTCCGGATCGACGATGACATCGCCCGTATCGAAGGCACTTTCGCCTTCCGGCATCTCTGCGCCCGCCAGTGGAAGGACCTGCCAGGGCGCGCTCAGTTTCGGATTATAGATGCGTTCCAGCCAGTTCAGCGCCGCGTCAAACTGGCCGTTATCGGCATAGCTTGCCGCAAGTGCGGTGGGGATATGGTAGAAGATCTCCCAGCCATAGCCGCCATGGGATGCATCGAAGTCGAATCTGGCTTCGGGCAGGCTCGTCTCGGGCAGGCGCGTCGTGTCATCACTGCCGTAAAGTTCTGCAAGAGTCTGGGTGAAATCGGTGGGAAAAGAGCCCAGCTTTTCCGAAAGTGCCTGGTTTTCAAGGGTAAAGAGTCCCGGGAAATCCCCCGGCCGCGGCATTTTCCGGGCAAGTTCGGCAAGCGCGCTCGAACTGTTCAAAATGAGGTATGTATCCTCGATTTTCGTGCTGTCATTTTCAACCAGATGGACGAAATTGCGGCTGCTATGGGTGTCGTTCTGCGTCCAGACCGTATTCACCTTGCCGAAGCTCAGCCTCAGCGTGAAGGTTCCGATCTCGACTTCCGTATCCAGCTTGTAGGAATCATAGGGCAGAAACAGCCGGCCGTTCTGATGCGTCTTGACCGTATACCAGTCGAAAAAATACTGGCCCATCGGTCGGTTGACCTTCAGTTTTACCTTGATCTTGCGGCTTTCACCCAGCTTCACCATCCAGCTTTCCGGCACGGCGACGCTGCTTTTCCGGCGTTCATTGGCGGATTCGTAGATCTCGTGATTGGTCTCGGCAAAGGGCAGGTTCGGCGCGCTTTTGGAATACCAGAGCGTATCTTTCCCGCCGACCCGTTCGCCGGTGACGGTTTTCGGGCTGATCTCCTCATCTTCGATTGTCAGCACCGTCTGGAGATAGGTTTCTGCCGCCCGCTCGGTGAAAATATCGGTGAAGAAGCCGCTTTTATCGGTATTCGCATGGGGCTGGGCAATCAGGTAGTGGCTGCGGAAATCCTCGCCGAAACCGGTTTCGATCGTGCCGATATTCGCACTGTTGACCGCCGGAAGCCTGTAGGTGGCGCGCGGGCTGTTGCCACTCCAGATCTCGACGAGCATTCCGGTGGCATAGACGCCGCTGGTGGTGCTGCGGATCCACATATGCTGCAGGAATATGTCGTTGTCGGTTTCGATCATGTGATCGCCCTCGATCATCGACATGGCGATCTGCGGATGCACGCAGGTGAACTGCGCCGGCGCCGCCTCCTGCATGCGCAGGTCGACGGGCTGTTCGGGATAGAAAATGCCATCGACCCAGTCATCGGTCAGCCTTATCTGCATTGAGGACTGGTGCAGGGCGCCGGAAGAACCGGTCTCCTGAAGATCGATTCCGATTGTGACATAGATCGCCGTTTTGAGCGCGCCCTGCGGTGTCGCTCTTGATGCAGGCACACCATATTGGCAAAGCCCGGTTGCCGTCATCGGGTGATAGAGCGTACTGACTGCCGGTCGCGCGCCGGTCCATTCGAAAGCGCCGTCAATGCTGAGAACGCCACCTGCTCCCTGCAGTTCGCCCTCGGTGAAAAGGCCGGGCGTATATTTGGGCCCGGTCAGCGCATTGGCGTCACAGCGCATGTAGCGCGGGTGGATACGCCAGACCGCCTCCTTATTCTCGGGACCCTGCGCCTTGCGTTCCTCGATCTCCAGCCAGAAAAAGAAATAGCGGTTTTCAAAAACGCAGACGGCAATGTCGGAGAGCAGCTCATGGGTCGCTGGCACTTCGACCTCCTCCCAGAAAGTCCAGTCAAGCGCCTTGAGATAGCCTGCGCCGCCCGAAAGTGCCGCAATGGCGGCGAAATCGGCCTCCATCTTGCGGTAGAAAAAGCGCCCGGGCTCCCAGTCGGCGGCAGCAAGGAAGTGATAGGTCGGACCGCCCCCGGCCTCGTCCTTCGGTTCGACATAAAAGCTGCAAACGCTGAGCGCACAGACATTTGCAAGCCCGGCCATATAGGTGTTGACGGCGGTCTCCGCCCCGGTCTCATCGAGATCGCTGCCGGAAATGGATTGCAGCAACGCGTCGAATTCCGGTGAGGTTTCATAGCGCAGTTCGGGTTCGATATAGTTTTGCGGATAGCGCGCAAGCTTGGCGTTGGCTTCCCAATGGCGATAGGTGCGATCGAGTTGCCACCGCGCCGCCAGCGCTTCGCGGTTGACGAAGCCGACGCCCTTTTCAAGGCCGTTCAGGGCCCGGGTGATATAGAGCTGCAACGAGCTCATCGCTTCCACCAGCCGGCTGGTTGGCACGGCGCTCGTCACCTGCACGTCAAGCAGAAGGTGACGGTAAAGCGCCTCGCGGTCGATCACCCGGTCGCAAAGGACAGGGTCGCGGGCGATATTGGTCTGCATGAAAGCCGCGACCAGCGCATCACGCCTGTCTTCGGCGAGCGCGTTCTCGAATGCAGCCACATGATCGCCATCCTCAAATTGCGCAAGGCCCGCCCGCGCCGCCGTTTCGGCCGTGCTCCAGTCCCCCCTCTGGCCGGAATGGCTAACGGCTTTCAGCGCCAGCAGGTCCCGCGCGCTGATATGAAGCCTTTCGGCAAGCCGGACATGGCGGCTCAGCGCGTCGAGCCGGGCGATATCGTCAGCCAGTGCATCATCGCCGAACATATCAGCGCAATAGGCCTTGATGTCGTCCGGCGGGCATTCGAGCAGAATGGCCAGCGTCTGCATGCAAGCCTGTCGAAGCGCAGCGGCCTGATCGCCCGGCATGTCGGGGCCGGGCTGGGCATCCTTCGCCATGGCCAGATAGCCCCGCCAGGCGGCATCGCCTGCCGCACCGGCCTGCAGCCGGCCAAAGCAGCTCAGATAAAAGAGCTGTTCAAGGTCGAGCGGTCCGGCAAGCATGATGCCATCATCACCATGGCCCAGACCCGGTGCAATCCATTGCGGCATGAAGCCGATCAGTTCGAGAGCGATATCGCCGAGCCTCAAGGCATCGTCAGCTGCAGCATAGCGGCGCAATTCCGCAAGCCAGAACAATGCGGCGTCGTTATCAGCACCGGCAAGCAGCGTCTCCAGAACACTGAACGGGTCGGTCTGCGCCCAGACGATCAGTGCGCCGGCGCCTGCCGGTTTCAGTGCGTTGCCAAGGGTTGCCACCTGACGCTCGATGGCATCGATCTGCGCATCGCGCAGCCGTTCCAGCCGCGACACGAGCCGCGCGATCTGGCGATGATTGCGCCCGGAATCAAGATCGATCTCCGGATATGCGGCAATGAAGCCGCGGATTTCCTCATCAAAGACGGCGCCGTCATAGGCCGCCGTGAGAACGCCTGAACCATGATAAAGGCCGGCCCTGTCGCGCAGATCCGCGTGCCAGCCGGAGGCAGGCAGAAGGGTTGTCCGCCCGTCCACAGTGTCCCAGATTTCGAATTCCGTGAAGGTCCTTTCCGCAATCAGGCTGGTCGCTGCTGCCTTCGCCAGTGCTGCCAGCCATTCCAGATCCTTTTCGCTGGCACGCCTGCCCGTCTGCGCGCCCGGTATGATCAACGCCAGGAGGTTTTCGGGGGAAAGCTCTACCGATGCCATCCACTGCGCCAGCGTCGTCAGCTGATCAAGCGCCGTCAAAAGCTGATCTGTCTGATCGCCATTCATGTTGCAGGCCGTGAGCGCCTGAAAGAGCGGGTCGCCCTGCATGAACTGGCTGCTCACCCTGGCGGCGAGTTCAAGTCCGCTTGTCAGCGGCCAGCCGAGCATGCGGAAGAATGCGCTCAGACGGTATAGGGCACCGAGGCCCCGGGCATCGACGGCTTCTTGCAGCGCAAAGCTGCCGGACAGGGCCTGAACCAGCACATCCAGCTCAATGGCGGAAATGCGAAGCCCGTTCTGCACCGCCGCTGACAGGCGCGGATCGCTGATCGGTGTCGCCTTCTTTGTGATTGTCGCAAGAACATAGGGCGCATCCTGGCCGAACAGGGCGCGCATGAAGGAGGTTTCCGTCTGTTCCAGCCCGGCGGTCACCTGTTCCTGCCCCTCAAGAATGGCATCGGCACGCCAGAAGGGGCAAATGGTATCAAACAGTGCCTGAAAGGCTTCCGGGCTGAGGCCGAAGGCGTCGTGATAGACCCGGTAGCTGGCGAGCAGCCGCAGCCCGGTCTTGCTAATGCAGCATCGGGCGACCCTGTCAGGATCGGCTACCGGATCCATCGGAATGCGCGCACCGGGTATCGAAAGCAGCAGGTTCAGCTGATGAAAGGGAAGGTCCGTGGCATGGTGAAGCCGGGCAAGATAATGCATCGAACGCAGATAGGGCGCTGTCAGCGGTCCGCCGTCGCAATAGACGGTCTGATCATCGCCGGCGGCTAGCAGGACGAAATCGGTGGGATTGTCGAAAAATGACGTGGCATAGTCGACCTGCGCGACCGGCTCGCCGTCCTCCTGGCTGACCGCATAAAGACCGAGCATCTGCATCAGCGCGTCGAAATCGAGGTCCAGGCTTTTGCGCAGAAAGGCGATATGCCCCGTCAATTCAATGCCGGAGACGCCAAAGAGATCTTGTGCTGTCGATGGCGGTACCCCGCCCCCGGCCGCGCTGTCTTCGCTCAGAAGCGAAAGCACGCTGCCTGCCTCTGCCGGCATGTCAGAGGAGCCGGAAAGGCCCAGGAGCCCGGCGGTATCGGCGCTCAGGCTGAAACCGGGTCGCAGCGGAAAGCGGCTGGCAAGCGTCTCGCCATGGATCATGTTGAGTGTCGTACCGCCGATCTTTGAAAGTGCTGCGCGCGCGGCGGCCATGGCGGCGTTGAACGGAAGGGCGATCGGGAAAAAGGACCGCTCGAAATCAATGTCCCCAAGCCCGCTATCAAGCACTTCATTGATGATGCCAATGGCCGGGATTTCCCGTTTGAGATTGGCCTCGCTGAGTGTCAGGCGGGCAAGATCCGGCCGCCGATGCGACAGCCTGTCGGATTGTGTTTCCGGCTCGATGAGGCCGATTTCGTCATCAAGGCCGTGGGCGATGCGGTAGAGATAGCTCAGATAGGCCGCCACCGACTGGTCTGACTGCAGGCTTGAGGGGTTGGCAAAGGCCTGGTTGCCCGCCTGGCTATAGGCCTGTTCCAGAGGTTCGGGAAGTCGCGAGGGCGTATGACGCAGCCCGATATTCATCGGATCCTTCACCGACAACAGGTGCTGCATGCTGCGCCATGTACGAATGGCCTCGCGCCTGGCACGTGCAAGAAATGGCCGCGGCAGCTTTGGCAGTGCCGCTTCAGCCGCTCCGCCGCTGAACTGCTGAAGATTGATGGCGCGGTTCCGCCGTCCCGCCCCGGCGGCAAAGGCGACGGCTTCAGCGGCATTGTTGAAATTGAACCGCTTGAGATCGGCCTTGAAGCCATCGTCGCGCTGCCGGTCCGCAATGGCCTGAAAAAGCGGATGATGGGCAATTTCCGCAAAGGGGATGGTCTGTTTTCCACTGTGCGCAAGCTCGCATATACGCTTTTTCTCGAAAAGCTGGCGCGATTTTCCGGCCGGCATGGGGCCGCTTCTGCCGGTTCCGGCGCTGCGATCGATGGAACTGTTCATGGGAATGCTCCTCAATACAGGATCGTTCAGGGGCGGTACGGTCTGGCTGAATGCAGGTCTCAGTCTTGCTGATCCATCGCCAGGCTGGGCAAGGCGGCAAAAAACAACTGAAATATATGATGATTGCCCCGGCCCTTGTTCGGGCAGCTGGCGGAATTACTGTGCGTTATTCTCTCTGCTACAGTTAAGTGTAGCAGAAAAGTTGACCATGGCACTCTTTTATTTGGTGCGCTGCCGGATCACGGCATTTGTCGCGCTCGGCGAAAGCGTTATCCATGGCCGCAGGCCCACCGGCACGCGATCATGATCGCGGTACCGACGAGAACAGGCTGTGTTTCGGGTGTGTCCCTGTGGCCGGTGCTGAGGGCGGACGCTTTGCCGCTTACATTGCCCGGCCGATTGCCGTTCTTCTACCAGCCATTGGTTCTGGCCCATGTCTCGGCCTGGTCAGTGCCGGCGAGATGGTAGCGGTCATAGGCAGCGCAGGTCATGCAGGCATGATTGGGCAGCACCCGGAGCCTGGTTCCGATGGGCAGTGTGGCAAACAGCGCCGGGTCTGCAACTGTGATCGTGCCGTGCTCCTGATGCACCGTCTGAAGACTAAGACCATTGATCGGCTGACGTGTTTCGGCATCGCAGACGATACCATAGCCGATCTCGGGCATGAGGCTGTTGGCGCCGATATCCTTGGAAAGCGCCAGCGCGCCGGCATCAATCACCATGGATCCGGCAGCCTGATTATGGCCGATCACGGTGGCCAGCACCGAAACGGCAATGTCATCCAGCCTGCACATGCCGCGCGAATACTGTGCCAGGTCCCAGAACATGTAGATGCCGCAGCGCGCTTCGGTGACGCCATCCAGCCTGCGGGCATGCAGGATGGTCGGCGTTGAGCCAATGCTGACGATATCGCAGGCATGACCCGCGGCGCGGATCATCTCGGCACTGTCCACCGCCGCCCGGCGTTCAATCTCGGCAATAGCGGCGATCGCATCAACATCGTCAGTGCTGTAGGAATGGCCGGCATGGGTCATGACGCCGCGAAGAAGCCCCGCCCGGGCATCGAGAAGGCGTGCGATTTCGGCAAGGTCGGCACTGGCAGGCTGAACCCCGCTTCGGTGTTCGCCGCAATCGATCTCGATCAGGCATTGCAGGGCATTTGCGCCCTCCCCCGAGGCCGCAGACAGGGCGCGCGCTGCCGTCACGCTGTCGAGGGTCAAGAGCAGCCGGGCGCCGGTCTCGCGCTGGATCCGTTTCACATGATCAAGCTTTGCGGGCACGATGGCGACGGCGTAGAGAATATCGTCAAATCCGGCGCGGGCGAAATATTCGGCCTCTTTCAGGGTCGAGACGGTGATTGGCCCCTTCTCGGCGCCAATCACCGCGCGGGCGACCTCGACCGATTTCGCGGTTTTCAGATGCGGGCGGAGCTGAACGTCAAGCGCTGCAATTCGCGCATTCATGCGGGCGGCGTTTGCCGCCAGGCGCTTTCTGTCCAGAACCAGTGCCGGTGTTTCCGTTCTCTCAAACATATGCCGCTCCCGCTCCGGTGGCTGTTAAATCCATCAGGCGGCTGGTTAGCAGAAGCAGGCGGAAATTGCGCCTGAAAACCGCCTCAATAGAGTATCGAGGGCAGCCAAAGCACTATCTGGGGAAGCAGGAACAGCAGAACACCCCTGTAAAGCTGCTGGATCCCGACATCGGGCAATCGCGCCTGAATGACGAACAGCTTTATCGAGAGTACCGCAAAGTGTGGGGCAATTGCGGTTTGGGATTTGTGATGCCAAGGGTTTGGGATGTCGCCCGCGCTGCAAATCTACCAGATAAAAGTTCGTCTTCTCGGTATCAGCCCGATGGTCTGGCGGCGCGTTTTTGGTTCCGGCTTCGACAACCCTACCAAAATTGCAACGTCGGATCAGTGACTTACCCGCCGGAGGATTGTGGCGGGCCGCATGCCTACCTTGAACGGCGGGATGAGGCTGGTGGTTACGATGCCTGGAGGGACATGAATGTCATG
>NZ_VHLG01000015.1 GCF_006516955.1 Martelella alba | reverse complement strand
TGCCGGCGAAATCGCCTTCGACCACCAGCGTGTCACCGGTACCGCCCTCCATGTCGACATCGAGGCCGGAGATCAGGCCGCCACTGCTGGACGTCGCTGTGCTCCAGTTTTTCACCGTCGAGCGGCTGTTATAGGTGAAGGCGGTAAAGGCTGCCTCAAGGCCGAGCGTCTCTGCATCATAGGTGCTGCCGTAATCGGATGAGCCGATCCCGACGAGATCACCGGAGAACACCGTCTGGATCACATTGCCTTCACCGCCGAGATTGATGATGCCGGAATTCAGTACCGTATCGAGGCCGACGATGGAGCCGGTGATCAGCGTCGCCACGCCGCGGTTGATCAGCAGCGAACTGCCCGAGGCGGCTGTTGTTGAAAGCGAGACAACGCCGTCGGCTACGGTGGTCGCATCATAATTGTCGGCGCTTGTCACGGTTCCGGCGACATTGGTGACGATATTGCCTGAAATCGTTCCGCTATTGTCGAGCGTGAGTGTGCCGCCTGTGTCATGGGCCGCGTAGATGGCGCCACCGGTTTCTGACGATGTGGTGCTGCCGCTGATCACACCGGTGGATCCGATCGTCACGGAAATGGCGCCATCCTGGGTCTGTGCCCAGACGGCCCATGAATTGTCCGACTTTACCTTGACGGTTCCATCGATGGTTATGGCAATGCTGGCGTCGGCATTCGAACTGCTGTTGCGGTGAAGCGAACCGGCATAGGTCTTGCCGTTCTTCTGGAAAATACCGCCCGAACCGGCGATCGACTGGGCGATAATGCCGTCGGCATAGTCGCCGGTCGTCGAGATCGATGCGCCATCATCAACCGACACGGTGACGGTTCCGGACGTGCCATTGGTATCGCCACCGGCATAGCTGTAGCTGCTGTCGGAATTGCTGACATAATAGGCATAGAGCCTGCCGGACGAAAGATCGGCAGCAAAGCCACCGCCGCCTGCGACCGACTGGGCAATGATGCCGGCAGCGCCATCGCCGCTGGTGGAGATGCTTCCCCCATCCTTGAGCGTGACGGTCACATCATCGCTGGAAGCGCGATGCTGTGACGTTTCAAAGCTGACGGAGGCGATACTGGTGCTCGAGGCCGAAAGCATGCCGCCGCCGCCGCCGATCGACTGGGCGACAATGCCGAAGGCGCGTGTGCCATAGGTGGTGATTGCGCCATAGCTGGTGACGTCGACGGTCGCGCCGTTCAGCGTATCGGAATTCGACTGATGCGAACTGGATCCAAGTGTCACCGAAATCACATCAGCGATCGTGTCGTCATTTTCCGTCGCCGATGTGCCAAGCGCGGATATAGCGAGGCCGCCGCCAGCGCCGATGGACTGGCCGATAACGCCGCTTGAATTGTCGCCCTTGGTGGTGATGGTTTCGCTCTTGAGAAGCGTGACGTGGACACTGCCGCCATAGCTTTCATCCGCTTCAGATTCGGTTGAGCCCAGTGTCACGGCAAGTGACGTCGGCGCATAGCCGCTCATCACGCCAACACCGCCGCCGCCGCCGATCGACTGGGCGATCACGCCAATCGACGAGAAGCCCGAGGTGTAGATGTTCGAGACATAGGCATAGACGTCGCCGCCCGTTCCTCCGGTCTTTGAACTTGACGAGCCAAGTGTGATAGAGGCATCGACCGTTATGCTGTTGACGAGAACATTCTCGGTGGTGGTCTGGTTCGAACTGAGCGATACGGTGCCGCCGCCCGCGCCAATCGACTGGGCAACGACGCCGTGGGAAAGGGCGCCGGATGTCGTGATGCTGCCGTAGGAATAATCGGAGGTGCCCTTGACCCTGGTGCCGAAGACCACCAGGCCGCCATTGCCGCCGTCGCCACCGGATGCGGCCGCTGTGCCCGACAGCTTGGTTTCCACCGTCCCGGCATAGACGAGGGCGATGTGGTAGTTCTCGAATTTCTTGAGTTCGGCGTCGATCGAGTTCGAATGGGAAACGGAACTGGTGCCGGAGCCGCCAATACCGCCACCGCCGCCGAGGGATTGGACAACGACACCGCTGGAGGCATCGCCCGAGGTGACAATCTTGCCATTGTTCCAGGCATAGGCCTTGCCGCCGTAGCCGCCGTCGCCACCGGTCGCACCGGCACTGATCGTGACGGTTGTATCGGCCTCGATATCGCCGCCGCCGGCACCGCCAACACCGCCGCCGCCGCCGATCGACTGAACGACGAGGGCATTGGAGTTGTTGCCTTTGGTAACAAGGATGCCTGAATCGGCAACCCCTGCCTTGGCCGTTCCGCCATCGCCGCCAGACCCGGCACCGCCGCCAAGATTGACGGAGATTGCAACGGACGAATCCTCGAAGAAGCCGATCGTGTCGCTCTCGCCACTGCCGCCGGTTCCGCCGCCGCCGCCAATCGATTGCACAAGCATGCCGGTGGCGAAATTTCCGCCGGTATAGATGTAACCCTTATTATGGGCGTAGGCGTAGCCGCCGGTTCCGCCATCGCCCCCTGTTCCACCAACCGTGCTGTCAACCTTCAGCGTGAAGGTCTTGTCGGCGGTTGCCTCCTTGATCTCGGCCCAGTCGCCTGAAAGTTTGGCCATGATGCTGGCGATTGTCGCTGTCGCAGACGATGCCGTGGCATCGCCGCCATTGCCGCCCCCGCCGCCGATGGATTGAACCACCAGGCCGTTCGAACCATCGCCCGTTGTCACGATCGAGCCGCTTTTTTCCACCCAGGCCTTGGCGTCACCGCCATCACCGCCTTCGCCGGCATAACCACCGATGGAATTCGTGATCGACAGCGAAAAGGCGTGGCCGCTGCTGTCCAGTGGTACGCCGAGCGCGAGCGCGCTTGCGGTTGACGTTCCGCCATCGCCGCCGCCACCGCCGATCGACTGCACCAGCAGGCCGGTGGAGTCCGTCCCGGAGGTCTTGATGGTTCCCGCAGCATAGGCCGTCGCGGTTCCGCCATCACCGCCTTTGCCACCCTGTCCGCCGATTGAAACGGCCATGGTAAAGGCAAGGGCGGAGGTTTCTGATTTTGCTGCACCGCCCGTGCCGCCGCCGCCGCCGATTGACTGCACGATGACAGCCGTCGCGCCATCACCCGATGTCGTGACCGTTCCGCTGCTGCTTTTCTCGTAGATCGCGTCGCCGCCATCGCCGCCGGATCCACCGCTTCCGCCGATGGCCAAAGAGCCACCGAAAACAGACCATGCCGTGGCAGAGCCGCCCGTGCCGCCGCCGCCGCCGATCGACTGGATGATGATGCCGGACGCATAGTCGCCATAGGTGACGATATCAGACTCATTGTAGACTTTTGCCGTGCCGCCATCGCCGCCGGAACCGCCCGTACCGCCAACGGCATAGACGAAACCCACGTTGTTGCGGCCGGTACCGCCACCGCCGCCAATCGATTGTGCCACGATGCCGTGGGCTTCCGAACCATAGGTCGTCAGCGTGGCATAGTTCTTCACCGTGACGGTTGAACCATCCGAGCCGTCGCCCCCGCCGTCGGCATCGCCCTTGCCGCCGACATTGCCTGAGGCACCCTTGCCGACATTGTTGCCGCCGCCGCCGCCGATTGACTGGGCCAGGATCGCAATGCCGCCACCGATATCGGTGCTGGAATCGGTATCCGTATCCGTGGAGGAATAGCCGCCATAGGTGGTGATCGATCCCTTGTTGATGACAAGGACGGATGCGGCATCTGCGGATTGCGCCGATCCGCCAAGCGTCTGGGCGCTTGTACTGGAGGTCAGGACGCCATAGCTGTCTGTGGAAAGCGTCGAGGTTGAGGTCAGCATACCGCCGCCGCCGCCGATCGACATGGCGACAATGCCATGGGAATCGACGCCGTAGGTTACGATCGAGGCATAGTTATAGACGCTGACATTGCCGCTGGTATTGGAGCCGAGGCTGACATCGCCCCAGGTGAATTCATCATCGCCGCTCCATTGATAAAGGCCACCGCCCGATCCGGCGGAGATTGCCACGATCCCGTTTGAATAACTGCCCTTCGTCGTAATGGCGAAATCATTCTTGACGGTGACATCGCCCGCCACACCGCCACTGGATGAGGTGCTTTGGGCCTTGGTCGTTTCCTGTCCGGCGCCGCCCAGCGACATGGCAACGATTCCGCTCGAATGCTCGCCCGCCGTGTAGATCGTCCCGCCGCCGGTCAGCGACACGGCCACATTGCCGGCTGTTCCGCCCGCCTTGCCTTTTCCATAGCCATAAACGCTGGCACCGCCATAGCTCGCCGCGAAAATGCCGTCGGAATGGTCGCCGGACGTCTTGAGTGTGGTGGTGGAGGCGCCGTAGACCGTTACATAGACATCGCCACCGTCTCCTCCGTCAAAGGCAGTGCCAGAGGCCTGGATCATGTTGCCCCAGCCGCCATAGCTGATTGCGGAAATCGCCGCGCCGCTGACACGCCCGGTCTGGGTCCATATACTGGCAATCGAGGTCGATGCTGTTGTGATGATCGAGCCGCTGAACACGTTGGTACTGGAACCGAGCGTGACGGAAACGTCGCCAGCATTCCCGCCTGTACCACCCTGATCATAGTTCTGGTACAACTCGCCCTCATATCCATAGACACGCTTTTCGCTCAGGTAGATGTTGTTGCCACCATATGAGGCTGCAAAAATCCCACCACCTGCAGATGTCGAGGTGATCGTGTCGACGTCGCTGGAGATTGTGATGGTGACTGCGCCACCACTGCCACCGGTTCCACCGCCGGCCGAAGCGCCGCCGCGGCTGATTGCCAGGATTGCCGTTCCGGCAGCCGTGACCGATCCGCTGTCTGTAATCGTGATGGCGCCGGCAGAGCCGCCATCGGCATTGTTATAGGGGTAACCACCGGAACTGACGGCATAGATGCCATTGCCGACCGTGCTGACAATGCTGCCGGAATTTACGATCGTGATTGTGCCTCCGTCACCGCCCGAGTGGCCCTTATCGAGACCGACATTGCTGCCGAAAGAAATAACCCTCAGCGCATCTGACTGCTTCTGCGAATAGTAATTCGTACCATCGGAAGCCGAGAAGGAAATAAGGGCAGAAACTGTCTGCTCTTCGCTGACGTCGATCGCTGCCGTGTTGGTGATGGATATGTTGAGGCCAGGCTGTCCGCTCGTCGGTGGATCGAAATAAGGATAATAGCCGACATCACTGCTATCGCTCTGGTACCATGTCATTGCCCCGCCATAGGCGTATTGGGGGGATGTGATGGTCGAACTGGACGAAATCGTGCAGGTAAATGTCGTGGATTTGATCGCGCTTGAATCGTTGATGTAATTCGACGTCGATGATGGCGTGCAGGTCGCAGCCGCATAGGCCCTTGAATAGAAACCGCGATTGTAAAAGGGCAGAGGAACACCTGCCAGCGTGCCTGCCAAGGCCGTCGTCTGAAACAGCACCGACGATGCGATCCATTTGGCTCTCACTGTTAAACCTTTGTTTTTACAGCGGCGTTTCTGGTTTTTCCGGGACACGCCTTGCGATTGCAAAACGGAATCGTCATGGGGCAGGCTCATAAGAAGTCTCAAAGTTATGCGGTTCGAAATTTGATTTTAAATGAAAGATCTACGCCTCCAACTTTATGTATAATGCAGTTATCTATCTAGGTCTTTTTCTCTAATTTAGTGGATTGGAGGGGGGCAAATGAGATTGGCCGGTCTCCGGCGCTTTCATAAAGGTAAATCACATGGCTTTCGTGGCGGGACGATCAGCCGTGATGTCATCAAGGCATTGTCCAGCGATCGAAATGGCGCGCATATGATGCGTCGCGCTTTGCGTCTTGCGGGATATCGCACCAACCTTGCTCAGGCCCTATTATCACGATCTGCCATCGACAATGACGTGGCTGAGATTGTGTGAACAGCGCTCGATACGCGCTTCGACCTTGTAGATCATGCGCAACATGTCTGCCGTGACGACGTCGCTTACGCGGCCGCAGGCATGCATCTTGCCCCCGGCAATAACCAGTGCCTTGTCGGCAAAATGCAACGCCTGATTGAGATCGTGAATGGCGATCATCACCAGCATGCCGCGGGCTTTCGCCTCCGTCCTCACCAGTTCCAGGACTTCGATCTGACGGTGAAGATCTAGCGCACTGGTCGGCTCATCCATCAGCAGGATATCGGGTTCGCGGGCCAGTGTCTGGGCAATGGAAACAAGCTGGCGCTGTCCGCCACTGAGTGCGGAAAGCTCGCGAAAGGCGAGATCGTCAATGCCGAGCGACGTCATGACCGCATCGATCATTGCAAGGTCTTCATCATGAACAGCCCATCCATGCCCCTGTTTGCGGGCAAGCAGAATGGATTCGTAGACGGTGAGGACGGCATTGGCGCTGATATCCTGCGGCATGTAGCCAATGGTGCGCTTTCCCTTGCCAGAGCCGTGAAGATGGACGACGCCCGGCCCGTGAAGAAGGCCGGCTATCCGGCGAAACAGGGTCGATTTCCCTGCTGCATTGGGGCCGATAACGGCGACGACTTCGCCGCCATTCAGGCGTGGCGTCGTGATGCCGGAAACCGCTAGTCGATGGCCGTAACGCGCACCAATATTCTCGAGTCTGAGCTCTACCATGCGCGCCTCAGATTGGTCAGGATGAGGGAGAAGAAGAACGGTACGCCGACCAGTGCGGTGATGATGCCAATGGGGATGACCACGCCTGGCACGATCATCTTCGCGACGATCGAGGTCACCGAGAGCAGCAGGGCGCCTGTCAGGATGGAGCCCGGCAGGAAGAAGCGTTGGTCTTCGCCAAGGATCATGCGGGCAATATGTGGTCCGACCAGACCGATGAAGCCGATCGTGCCGACGAAACTGACCGGAACGGCCGCCAGAATGGCGATGACAAGCATGCTTTCAAGTCGGATCCGGCGCACATTGACGCCAAAGCTTGCTGCCTTGTCCTCGCCGAGGCGAATGGCCGTCAGGGCCCAGGCATTGCGGGCGAAAAGCGGTACGGCGATGACGAGCACGGCCAGCGTGATCCAGATTTTCGGCCAGGTCGCCTTGGTCAGGCTGCCCATGGTCCAGAATACCACGGAGGACAGCGCCTGTTCGGAGGCCAGATACTGCACGAAGGCAAGCAATGCGTTGAAAGTGAAAACCAGCGCGATGCCAAGCAGCACGATGGTCTGCACGGTGACACCGCGCATCTGCGAAATGAAGTGAATGAACAGCGTTGCCAGAAGCGCCATCAGGAAGGCGTTGACCGGAACCATGAAGGCCTCAGGCACCGGAAGCAGCGGAATGGCAATGACGATGGCCAGAGCGGCGCCGAAGCTGGCGGCGGCCGAAATGCCGAGCGTGAAGGGGCTCGCCAGCGGGTTGGCGAGAATGGTCTGCATCTGTGCGCCTGCCGCCGATAAAGCGGCGCCGACAACGATGGCCATAAGCGCCACCGGCATGCGGATTTCCCAGACGACGACCCGGACCTGATCCGAGACGGATGATGGCTCAAAAAGCGCACGTACCACCTGGTCGAGACTATAGGATGCCGGCCCCAATGCGAGGTCGACAGCAAAGGACAGGCAGAGCGCAGAGAAAAGCGCCAGAAGGATCAGCATCTTGCGGCGCGCGAGAGCGCGATATTGATCGCGCCCCCGTTCACCGGCGTCTGCGATAGCCTCAGCAGCAGACATGATCAATCCTTGCCGTCGAGCGACACCCAGTAGCCCGGTGCGTAAGGGATGGGCAGGAATGTTTCACTGAATTCGCGGAATGTCGCATCCGGATCGAGATCGGCAAAGAGATCGGGGTGGAACCACTTGGCCAGCCGCTGCACGGCGACGAACTGATAGGGGCTGGTATAGAACTGATGCCAGATGGCGTGGACATTGTTGTCTGCCACAGCAGTTGTTCCGGTAAAGGCCGGGGCCAGCATCAGCTTGGCCAAGGCTGCGCGGCTGTCATCGGCAACGGCTGCGGCGCCGGGACCGACATTCACAAACCCTGAGATCCCTTCATTGTGGCCCCAGTTCGCACCGGTCGCGACGACAATATCGGGATCGGAGGCAATCACCTGTTCGGGGTTGATCGTACCGGTATAGCCCGGCAGGAAGTCGGAGCCGATATTGTGACCGCCGGCAAGCTTGACCATCAGCCCGAAATTATCCGGCCCGAACGTGCCGCAGCAATCGGAATAGCCAGCGGCCCGGTACATGAAGACCTTGGGCTCTTCAGGTTGCGCCGTCGCAAGCACATCGCTAACCCGCGCCATTTGCTGATCCCAGTAGGCCGCGACCTGGTCAGCACGTTCAACATCGCCGAACATCTGCCCCAGAATATGCAGGCTCGGTTCGGTATTTTCGAGAATATGCTCCCTGAAGTCGATATAGACGAGCTTTACCCCCACAGCGTTGAGCATGTCTTCAAGCCCGACTTCATCGGCGGCCTTCCTGTCTCCGATCGGCAGAAGCACGGCGTCGGGCTTCAGATCAACCAGGGTTTCGGTCTGAAGCGTGCCGTCGGTCAGGCGGCCCAGCATCGGCAGGTCCTTGACCTCGGGAAAACGCGCTGCGTAGGCATCATAGGCATCAGCGTCGTTCTTCCACAGGTCGTTGCGCCAGGCCACGACTTTGGCGAAGGGATCGTCCGTTTCGATGGCAGCCAGGGCGTAGATCATCCGCCCTTCACCGAGAATGACATGCTCAACCGGCTTGTCGAAGGTGATCGTGCGACCAGCCACATCCGTCACGGTGAAGGGATCGGCCAGCACCGGGCCGCTCATGGTGGCAAGCAGCAATGCCGAGGCTGCAAAAAGCGTGTGAATTTTCATTGGCGTCCTGCTCCAGATTTGATACAGAGGCGCTCTTATAAAACATGAGTAAATGAATCAACTTAAATCTTTTAGAGTGATTCCAAACGGTTAACAGTGAACAGGGACAGACACGTGGACACGGCGAAGCCAAACTATTCCATTCGTGATGAAATTCGCGACTTCTGGTCAAATCGTGCCGCAACCTTTGATGACAGTGTCGGGCATGAAATTTTTTCTGATGCGGAGCGCAAGGGCTGGCACCGGTTGATCGCGAAACATCTCGGCGATGGCAATGGCCGGCAGGCGCTGGATCTGGCCTGCGGGACTGCCGTCATTTCGCATCTTCTTCACGATCTTGATTTTGCCGTCACCGGTGCCGACTGGTCCGAGGCGATGCTGGAGCGGGCCCGCAGCAAGGCAAAAATACGGGGGAGCGATATTCGCTTCATCATGCGCGATGCGGAAAACACCATGGAGCCGCGCGAAAGCTATGACGTCATCACCAATCGTCATCTGGTGTGGACGCTGGTTGACCCGAAAGCCTGTTTCGCCGAATGGTTTGCGCTGCTGAAGCCCGGCGGCAGGCTGCTCATCGTTGACGGCAATATGGGGCACAAAAGTTGGGCAGGTCACCTTCATCAGTTCTGTGATCGTCTTCTTGGGCGGCAGGGCGACAATCGCGGCGCACATCTGTCTCCGGATATGGCCGAGCGCCACAAACGCATCCGGGAGAATGTCTATTTCAGCGACGCCATGCCCGCTGAAGCCGTGGTTGGCCTGCTTGTCGAAGCTGGCTTTACCGATCCGGTCATTGACCGGTCCTTGGGGCGCATTCACTTCGCGCAGGCCCGCAAAATGCCGTTCTGGAAAGCGCTTGAGCGGATGACGCAGGAGCGCTTTGCGATCTGTGTCACCAAGCCGGACCAGCCGCCGTCAGCGCCAAATTGAGGGCGGCGGCTGAAGGGCCGGCTACACCCGGTTTCGCAGCGCCGCCGGAGAGGTCTGTCGGCCACTGTTGATCAGCGCGCGCGTGTAATCGTGGCTCGGATCAAGAAACAGCTGCTCGGTGGGCCCCTGTTCAACGATTTTGCCGCGCTTCATCACCAGCGCCCTGTTGCAAACCTGGCGGATGACAGCAAGGTCGTGGGAGATGAAGACATAGGTCAGGTCGAGCTCCTCGCGCAATGTTCGGAGAAAATCGAGGACCTGTGCCTGAACCGAAACATCAAGCGCCGATGTCGGCTCGTCCAGCACGAGAAGCTTCGGGTTGAGAGCGACAGCGCGGGCAATGCAGACGCGTTGCTTCTGGCCGCCGGACAGTTCGTGCGGATAGCGATATTTGAACAGTTTCGGCAATTGCACAATGTCGAGAAGCTCTTCGACCCGACGGTCGATCTCGCCTCGGCCCATACGTGTCTGCAGACGCATCGGCTCAGCGATTGCATCGCCGATCGTGTGCCGTCCGTCGAGTGCGGAATGTGGGTTCTGGAACACCAGCTGCATGTCCTGCCGCTTTTTTCGCAGAGCGCCTGCGGTCAGGCCCGCAAGGTTGATGCCGTCAAAAATGACGTCACCCGACGTTGGCTCGATCAGCCGCAGGATCATCCGCGCAACGGTCGACTTGCCGGAACCGCTTTCACCGACAATGCCGAGAATATCGCCTTTGTGAATCTTGAAACTGACATCGTCGACGGCTTTCGTGACGGTCTTGCTGCCGGTGCCGTAGGTCTTGCTCAGGTTGGCCACTTCGACCAGAACGGGCTGGTTTTGCCGTTGGCCGGTATCTGCGGCTGGCGCCTCATCAATATCGGGCACGGCGGCGAGAAGGCGGCGTGTATAATCCTGTTGCGGATTGCGAAGGATATCTGCCGTCAGACCCTGTTCGACGATCTCGCCCTTGTACATGACGGCACAGCGTTCCGCCACCATGGCGATCGCACCGATATCGTGGCTGATCATGATGACCGTCAGGTTGAGCTTTTGAACCAGTGATTTGATCAGTTCCAGAACCTGCGCCTGAACCGTCACGTCCAGTGCGGTCGTCGGCTCATCGGCAATCAGCAGGTCAGGCTTGCCAGCAAGCGCCATGGCAATGAGCACACGCTGGCGCATGCCGCCGGACAATTCATGCGGATATTGCCGGGCAACGCGGGCGGGATCGTGAATGCCAACCTGATCGAGCAGTTCGACGACGCGTTGCAGCCTCGCCTGGCGTGGGGGAACACCATCGCCCGCAGCCTTGTGATGGGCCGCGATCACATCACCGACCTGGGTGGCGATGGTGAAAAGCGGGTTCAGATAGGTCATCGGATCCTGAAAGATCATCGAGATGCGGATCCCGCGAATGCCCTTCCAGTCCTTGTCGGTAAGGCCGGTCAGCTCTGTGCCGTCAAAAGTGATCGTGCCGTTGACATGGCGCGATTGGCGTGGGCCGATCCCCATGATCGAACGGACCAGCACCGTCTTGCCGGAGCCGCTTTCGCCGACGATGCCGATTGTCTCACCGCGCTTGACGGAAAGGCCGATGTTTTTCAGGACATGGACGACGCCGTCGAATGTTTCGATATCGAGCGTGAAATCGCGGATGGAGAGCAGGTCGGTCATCGTTCACGGCTCCTGGGGTCGAGAATGTCGCGAAGGCCGTCTCCGAGCAGATTGAACCCTAGAACGGTGAGGAAAATCGCCATGCCCGGAAAGAAGGAATACCACCACCAGTCCGGCATATAGCTGCGGCCAATGGAGATCATCGCCCCCCATTCCGGTGCCGGTGGCGGTGCGCCAAGGCCGATGAAGCCGAGGGAGGCCGCAGCAAGAATGGCCATGCCCATATCCATGCTCATCTTGACGATGATTGGTGACAGGCAGTTGGGCAGAACATGATGCCAAAGCAGCCAGGGCGTTTTCGCGCCGATCGAACGGGCCGATTCAATGAACAGCTCTTCCTTGACGGCCAGCGTCTTTGATTCCACCAGCCGGACATAGCCGGGCCACCAGACCAGCGACAGGGCAATGACGCAGTTGGTGATGCCGGCGCCGAGCGATGCAACAATGGCAAGGGCGAGCGCAAGCCCCGGTACGGCCAGAAACAGTTCGGTGACACGCATGATTGCCGCACGGACAATCCCGCCGCGATAGCCGGCAATGATGCCGAGCGGCACGCCGATCAGCGCCGCGATGCCGGTGATGACAATGCCGATCCACAGCGAGGTGCGGGCACCGACGATCACCCGCGAGAAGATGTCGGCCCCCATTTCGTCCGTGCCAAACAGATGGGTGAGGGAGGGCGGCAACAGGCGCTGGCCCATATTGACCGCGCCAAGCGTATCTTCCGGATAGGGAACGATCCATGGTCCGATCGCTGCCAGCAGCAGAAACAGCACCACCAGGAACAGACCGAGCATGGAGGAGAAGCTGTTCTTGAACATGAACACATAGAGCCGCCACTGACGGATCGCGCTGGCATGGCGTTCACGGAAGGACAGAGCCTGCGGAAGATTCCCGTTGACGTCGCTCATCGATTTTTCCTCAGGCGCGGGTCGATCCAGACATAGGCGAGATCGACAAGCATGTTGGTGACGATGAAGAAGAAGCCGATCAGCAGCGTGACGCCAATCACGGGCTTGAAATCGGACGAAAGCGCCGAGGAGACAGCGTAAAGGCCAATGCCCGGCCAGTCGAAGACGGTTTCAACCAGCACGGTCGAACCCAGCATCCAGCCGAAACGCAGGCCGATGATGGCAAGGGTCGGCAGCAGGGCGTTTTTCAGCGCATAAACGGCGATCACCCGCGTTCTGGCGATGCCATGGGCGCGCGCGGCAACGATATAATCCGACTGCAGCACCTCGATCATTTCAGCGCGATTGACCCGGAGAATGGAGGCAAGGCAGGGAAAAGACAAAACCACGGCGGGCAGAATGATATGCGAGAAGGCCTTGCCGAAGGTCGACCATTGTCCCTGAAGCAAACTGTCGACGAGCAGCAGTCCCGTTACGGTATCGGGGGGGCGGGTGACAAGTGGAAGCCGGCCGGAGACCGGCAGCCAGGCAAGATCGACGGAGAAGAACAGCTGCAGCAGAATGCCGAACCAGAAGGCGGGCAGCGCCACGCCGGAAATCGAGAAGATCCGCACCGCATGGTCGAAGGGGCTATCCTTGTAGACCGCCGACAGCATGCCGAGCGGTACGCCGACGACAATACCAAGCGTCATCGAAACCAGAACCAGTTCAATGGTGGCCGGTGCATAGCGCAGCAATTCATCGAGCACCGGACGGGTGGACACGATCGATGTGCCAAGATCACCGGTGGCGAGATTGCGCATATAGATGACGAACTGCTCTGCCAACGGCTTGTCGAGCCCGTTTTCCACACGGATGGTTTCCACCATATCCGGCGTGGCATTGGGGCCGGCCACCAGGCGTGCCGGATCACCCGGCGCGATATTGGTGATCACGAAAGTCAGCATCGCGATGCCGATCATCGTGCCGACGAGTGCAGTGATTTTGCGGAGCAGAAAGGAGATCATGGTCGTCCGGGGCATGATGCTCCGGTCAGGCAGGGCCCGGCCGGAGCAGGTTGACGGTGAAGACTATTCGGTCTTGATCCACAGCGGATAAAGATCGACTTCGCCGGTAAAGCGGACCGGGCTGAAGGTAAAGCCCTGCAGATAGTCGCGTCGCGCCCAGCGACGGTTCTGCAGCATGCCGAAGACTTCCGGCTGATCGGCGACGATCTGCGTCTGGATCTTGGCATAAAGGGCGGCGCGCTTGTCCCAGTCGGTTTCTGCCCGGGCCTCGTCGATCATCGCCCAGACTTCCGGGTTCTCATAATGGGCAATGCCGTAATACTTGTCCCAGCTGTCCTTGTGGTACATGTAGGCGACGGAATCGGGATCGGTCGAGATCGGCGTTGCATAGATCGAGGTCATGTCGGGCGTGGTGTCGATCGAGGCACCGGCGGCGACCATGTTCGGCCACTGTTCCGGCTTGATGTTGACGTCGATATTGAGCGCCTTGAGATTGTCGAGCAGCACAAGGCCGATGCGGCGCGCTTCTTCGAGCCCGGCCACATGGACGTAATCAAGGGTGATGCCGCCATCGGGATAGGCCGATTTGGCCAGATATTCCTTGGCCTTGGCGAGATCCTGGCGCGGAATGCCGGGCACATCGATATGGCCCTTCATCGCACCGGGCAGCGGGCTCGTCTCAAGCGTTGCCGCGCCGTTATAGATCTGCACCAGCGCATCATAATCCAGGGCATAGGCGATCGCCTTGCGCAGGTTGATATCAGCGGTCGGACCCTTCTGGTTGTTGAACTTGATGCCGAAGGTGGTCATGCCCTTGTGGTCTTCGACGACAATGCCCTGGGCATTGGCGATCTGGACGTAATCGTCCGAGGTCAGGCCCTCGACAATATCGGCCTCGCCGCGCTGCAGTGCTGCCTTCTGGGCTGCGGGTTCGCGGATGATGCGGTAGATGACGCCGGCGGGGCGGTTTTCGCCCTGCGGCCAGCCCTTCCAGTAGTCTTCGACGGAATTGACCTCGTAGAGAACATTGGGTTCCCAGCGGCCAAGCGTGAAGGGGCCGGACCCGGCTTCGTTATCGGTCAGCCACTTCTGGCCATAATCGCCGTCAACCTCATGTTCTTTCACCTGGGCGGGATTGACGACATACCACCAGGGCAGGAAGGACAGGAAAGGCGAATAGGGCTTATCGAGATCGAAGGCGATCGTGTAGTCATCAACAACGCGGACGCCTTCCGGCTTCAGGAAGTCCTTGAGCATCCAGGCGACGCCCTTGTTGAGTTCCAGGCCGCGCACGAAGGAATATTGAACAGCTTCAGCCGTTACCGGGTCGCCATTGTGGAATTTGGCATCCTTGACCAGATGGAAGGTCCAGGTCTTGCCATCTTCGCTGACATCCCAGCTTTCCGCGAGCCAAGGCTTCACCTCGGCCGGATCGCCCTCATATTTGACCAGTGCGTCATAGACCGCCTGCTGGATCATGCGCGTCGACCAGTCATAACGGATATGCGGATCGAGAACCGGGATTGCCTGGCGGCCGCCGAAAACGATGACATTGCCAGCATCGGTGCGCTCAAACGCCTCGGCGGGGCTGATCAGGAAATCGCCGCCGGCAAGTGTGGCGGCAATCAGGCCAAGGGCCGTGCCCTTTAACAAACTGCGTCTTTTCATTTCATTCCCTCTTTGTTTTTGCCTTGTTGAATGGGGGCCGGTTTGCCGGCTTAAATCATTTGGCGAACGACGCCTGCAACAATCCGGCGTGACAGCAGCACGGATGTGGCTGTCGTTTCACGGACCTCTTTCAGCATGGCTGCGGAGTAGCCCATGCAATGCATGACGATCAGGTCGCAGCCTTCAAGCTTTGCCGCCTGCGCCGCCATGTCGCCTCCGGCATAGGGCGAGGCGGCCACAGCCTGTGCGTCGCGCGAGAAGACATGTCGTTCGGCAAAATCGGCAACCTGGCGTTCAAGCGGCAGAATGACGCCGAGATGGCGGGCCGACTGCGCGAGAGCCTCAACGGTCGCGTCGACGACCCGCTGAGCCTCGATAACGAGTGTGTGGGACAGTGGTTCGATCTTCGTGCCGGTGCAAAGCAGAACGATCAGGTCGAATTTCTGCGTATCGATTTCTTTGAGAAGCTGGTTCAGCCGTTCTTCCGTGCGGGCCTGTGACGTGACAATTTCGGTTCCGTCGCGCAGTCGCGTGGCGAAGGAATGTTCGCCGGGCATTGCGCGCATGGCGTCGAGGGCCGCGCCTTCCAGCCCGTCCAGTACGCCGAATTCGATGGCTTCAGGCGGGCAATCATCACGCCCGGCGGTGATCTCGGCCATCATCTCCGGAACGAGATCGCTGCGTGGCGTCTGGCCTATGGTGACGAATGCAAGGCGCGCTGTCTTCACTGTCGTTTCCCCGATCTTTTTCAAACGCGAACGGAGATCAGCCTAACGTCATGGCGGTGACGCCTTCTATCAGGGAAGTTCCCTAGTTTTACTGTTTTGCGTGAAAAAGACGGCGCCCAAGAATCGGGCTTTTTCGGGTTTTTCCGCCTGCATGTTGGGCAAACGGTTCGTTGAAGTCAGAAGTAGCCGGTCGATACCACAAGGCGGATCAGTGCGCCGATGGAAGGGGTTTCCATCTTGTTCATGACATTGGCGCGATGGATTTCCACCGTCTTCGGGCTGATGCCGAGCTGTCGGGCAACCGCCTTGTTTGACAGCCCCTCGACCACCAGTGACAGAACCTGTTT
Organism: Martelella alba; assembly: GCF_006516955.1. Lineage (GTDB taxonomy): Bacteria > Pseudomonadota > Alphaproteobacteria > Rhizobiales > Rhizobiaceae > Martelella > Martelella alba. The sequence continues at coordinate 121,448 of NZ_VHLG01000015.1, read as the reverse complement.
TTCCCGCGGGGTCAGGCGCATCAGCTTCTTGGAAAAATCCGGCGATGCGTCCGGTGGTGCCGGGGAGTGGGCACGACTGATAAGCAGTCGGATAGCGCCAGCCACAAGCCGGCGCGCCAGAATGACCGGCTTGCCGCTGACCTTCGCCACGGTCTGGCGGTCCTGTTCATCAAAACCCACTGAATTGAGGACGATAATGTCACATTCCGCAAGGTCGAGAAGCGCGCTTGCGAGCGAATTGCGGTCCCCCGTGCGGGCATAGCTGGCGGTGATCTGGAACAGGCCAAGCGCCGGAATGTCAAGTTCATCGACCTGGTCTTCAAGCGGCTGGATCAGGCCCAGCGCATCGCCCTGCGAGGCCAGTGAGATGACCGTTGATTCCATGGCGCGCTGGGTATTCACCGTCGGGCAGGTGCTCTGGAAATCGCGGAACAGGCCTGTCGTGAGAATGACGACAAGATCATATTCGCCCGGCCTGAAACCGGCGACAATCCGTGCCATCCGGTCGGCAATCCGCGGCTTCGACAGGACAATGCTGTCGCCGTTTCGCAGCGATGAGACGATGCGCGGTTCGCCTGCAAGCGGCCGAAAATCATCGATTTCCGTGTCGGTAAGGCCGTCCAGCGCACCGACTTCCAGCGCTTCGATTCTCATGCCGAGATCGCGAATGACGCTTTCGATCAGTTCTGTGCGGGGCGACTGTCCGACGCTGACGAACATGATGCGTTGCGTATCTTCTGTGGAATGACCGTCATGGTCTGAAGTGTCCGAAGTCTGCAAGAAAGAATCCCACCGTGAACGGTTTCGATTGACGCCTTTTAGCGTGCCTTAAAAATAGGCAGTGCCCGAATAGGTGCAATCCCTTATAGGCGTAAAACTACTCAGAAGTTAGGCTTCTGTCCAATCTTCGGAGGTAAGAATGATCCGTGAATTTGAACAGGGAGAGATTGATGCCCTGGCAACCGGCGCCTGGATTCTCGGCACGGGTGGTGGTGGCAGTCCCTATCTCGCCAAGCTTAATCTCAAGAAACTGTATGAGGATGGCAAGCGTTGCCAGCTTCTCGACCCGTTGGCGCTTGGCGACGACGATGCCGTTGCCGTGGTCTCGAAAATGGGGGCGCCGCTTGTGGGCCAGGAACGGCTGGTCGATCCGGCCCATCTCGCCCGGGCGGTTCAACTGATGGAAGCCTATATCGGCCGCAAGTTCCGTGCGGTGATGAGCGTCGAAATTGGCGGCGGCAACGCGCTGTCGCCGTTCCTCGCTGGTGCCATGCTCGATATTCCGGTTCTTGATGCCGATGCCATGGGTCGCGCCTATCCCGAAGCGCAGATGACCAGTTTTGCCATCGGCGATCTGACCATGTATCCGCTGACGCTGGTTGATTGCCGGGAGAACGAGGCGATCGTCGCCAAGGCCGCGTCCTGGAAATGGATGGAGCGGATTTCCCGCAAGATCTGCACTGAGGTCGGCTCTACGGCTGCAACCTGCAAAGCGCCACGCACCGGCAAGGAAGTCAAGGAATGGGGTGTTCTTCACACCGTGACCAAGGCCATCGCGCTGGGGCGGGCGGTTGAGGATGCGCGCCGGGCGCATGCGGATCCGGTCGCGGCCGTCATCGACCATGAAGGCGGCAAGGTGCTGTTCCGGGGCAAGGTCAGCGATATTGACCGCACCACCACCGGCGGCTTTTTGCGCGGTGTCGCGAAGATCGACGGCCTTGATGAAGATAGCGGTGCCAGCCTCGAACTCGCCTTCCAGAACGAGTGGGCGGTTGCTTTCCGTGATGGCACCCCCATCGCCATGACGCCTGATCTGATCTGCCTTCTCGACAGCGTTTCCGGCGAGGCGATCGGCACAGAAACCGTCCGCTACGGCCAGCGTGTTACCGCCATTGCACTGCCCGCGCCAGCCGTCCTCACCACAGAAAAGGGCATTGCCCATGTGGGGCCGCGGGCCTTTGGTTATGATATTGACTATAAATCGGTTTTTGCAGAATGAAACGCATAGGAATTGACGTTGGCGGCACCAATACGGATGCTGTCCTGATTGATGGCGATGCGGTTCTGGCCGCCGTCAAGTTTCCGACGACCGCCGATGTCATGAAAGGGGTCGTTGATGCCATCAGTGCGGTCATGGCCGGTGAAGCGGCCGGCGCTGCACCCGTGGATGCGGTGATGATCGGTACTACGCATTTCACCAATGCCGTGGTCGAACGGGCCCGGCTTGAGCGCGTTGGTGCGATCCGCATTGCACTGCCCGCCGGTGCATCGCTGCCGCCGATGATCGACTGGCCTGCCGATCTCAGGAACGAGGTCAACCCGCTGTCCTTCATGGTGGCGGGCGGTCATGAATATGACGGCTGCGAACTGGTGCCGTTTGATGGCGATGCCGTGCGTGACGCCGCGATGAAGATCCGCGATGCCGGTATCACCGCAATCGGTATTACCGCCTTGTTCTCGCCGTTGACCGACGAATGCGAGCGCCTTGCCGCCGAGATCGTCCGCAGTGTAATTCCAGACGCACGCATTACGCTTTCCAATACACTCGGTCGGATCGGCATGCTGGAGCGTGAGAATGTGACGCTGCTGAATGCCGCCCTTCAGGGGCTTGGTCAGAATACTGTCAGCGCTTTCGGCGTGGCGTTGAAGGAGGCTGGTATCGATGCGCCCTTCTACCTGACCCAGAATGACGGCACCGTTGTGCTGGCGGCGGTGGCGGCCGCCAACCCGGTCTATAGCTTTGCCTCCGGCCCGACCAATTCCATGCGCGGGGCGGCAAGCCTGACCGGGTTGAGTGAAGCCATGGTCGTCGATGTTGGCGGCACCACCAGCGATATCGGTTGCCTGGTTGGCGGTTTCCCGCGCGAGGCCAACAATGTTGTCGAGGTCGGCGGTGTGCGCACATTGTTCCGCATGCCTGATCTTCTTCCCATGGCACTCGGCGGCGGCACGATCATCGATCCGGAAAGCGGCACGATCGGCCCACGCTCGGTCGGCTATCGCATTACCGAAAAGGCGCTGGTCTTCGGTGGTGATACGTTGACGACAACCGATATCGCCGTTGCCGCCGGTCTTGTCGAAATCGGTGACCGCGATCGCGTGGGCCATCTCGACAAGCGTTTTGTCGCCGACACGCTGGCGCGGATCGGCCATATGGTCGAGGATGGCGTTGACCGGATGAAGACATCTTCGGATGGGGTGAAGCTCATTGCCGTAGGCGGCGGTGCCTTCCTGATCCCTGAAACGATCAGGGGCATCAGTGAGGTCGTCAAGGTGGAGCATGCCGGTGTCGCCAATGCGCTCGGCGCCGCCATGGCGCAGGTTTCCGGCGAGGTTGATCAGGTTTTCTCCGACATGAGCCGCGATGAAGCCCTTGATGAGGCCAGACGTCTGGCCTGCGAGCGTGCCGTAGCCTCCGGTGCGAAAGATGACACGATCAAGGTTCTGGATGCCGAGGATATTCCGATCGCCTATCTGCCGGGCGGCGCACGCCGTGTCCGCGTCCGTGTCGTTGGTGATATCGCCCGCGTCCAGCGCTGAAACGGGACGACAAAGGCTGGTTCAACCGAGCGGTCGAACCAGCCTTTGTTCATGGGGCTCACGGTGCGTACCGGTGCCGACATTTTGCGCCGCGCTGGCGTGATCAGCCCTTCGGCACGCCGCATCCTCACATATGCGAGGCCGGGCTGGTTTCATCGTGGGCCCGGATGAAGTCCATATTGAGCGTCAGGCCGAGCCCCGGAAGATCGGGGACATGCATGAAACCATCGATCGGCACGGGTGCATTGTCGAAGACATTGGCGGTCAGATCCTCAAACATAAGCAGGCGCTCGAGAAACAGCGTATTAGGAATTGCTGCGGCCAGCTGCAGATGGATGTTTTCCATCGCATGTGGTGCAAATCTCACATTCCAGGCCTGGGTGAGTGCCGCGCATTTGATCATCTCGGTGTAACCGCCGGCCCGCGTGCCATCGACCTGAATGATGTCCGCTGCTTGATGGAGGAGCAGGTCGCGAACGCCGAACTTCAGATATTCGTGCTCGCCTGTTGCCAGCGGGATATCCGTGCCGCGTTTGAACCTCTGAAGGCCGGGCATGTCATCAGCGAAGACGGGTTCTTCAAACAGCGTGATGTCATAGTCGCGGATGCGGTTGGCCAGTTGCACGGCCGTTGCCGCGTCAAAGGCATTGTTGGCATCGACCATCAATGCGATATCCGGGCCGACCGCCTCGCGGACCTTGCGCACGCGCTCGGCGTCGCGGCGCGGATTGGTGCCGCCGTCACTGCCGACCTTGAATTTCACGGCGCGAAATCCGCGCCCGACCATGCCGGTCACCTCTTCCAGCAATTCATCGTCGGAATAGGAGGTCCAGCCGCCGCTGGCATAGACGGGAACTTTTGTGCGACCGCCGCCGATAAGTCTGTAGATCGGCAGATCGACGATTTTGCCTTTCAGATCCCAGAGTGCGATATCGATGGCGCTGAGCGCGCAATAGGTCAGTCCCTTGCGGCCGACGCCGCGCAGATAATGGAAGAATTCACTCCAGATCACCTCCGTATCAAAGGGATCGCGGCCGATCAGCCGTGGCGCCATGCTGCGCCTTATCAGCTCGGCCGTTGCCTCGCCGCCGACCTCGTGATAGGTCACGCCAAGGCCTTCCAGCCCCTGATCAGTCGTCACCCGCACGATCAGGAAGCCGATCGTTTCGACTTTGCGCGTGGCATCGGAAAAGCCGCCGCGTATCGGCGTAGAAACAAGATGAACGTCCAGTTTTCTAATTTTGTGCTGCATCGGGGAGGCCTCGCAAATCCCGGGCGCGGCGGCGCGTCTCCACCTTTCTAGAGCAGCCTCTGCGGGCTGCCAAGGCAGGTCGGAGCCAGCTTAGGCGCCCCATGTCGCGCCGAGAACGCGAATCCAGTTCTCATGGGTAACCTTGGCGATCGCGGCATCATCATAGCCGCGGGCTTTCAGGGCTTTGACGATCAGACGCACGCCACGGCAATCCTTCAGCTCTGTGGCAATCGTGGTGCCGTCGAAATCCGAACCGAGGGCGATATGGTCAATGCCAATCCGGTTGGCGACATAATCGATATGGTCGATCAGCGGTTCAACGCCGATCGAGGGATCCTTGACACCATCCTTGTTGAGGAAGAGAACGCCGAAATTAATGCCGATCAGCCCGTTGGTTTCGCCGATCGCATCAAGCTGGCGGTCGGTGGCATTGCGCGAGTGCTGGCACAGCGCCTGAACATTGGAGTGGGACGCAACCAGCGGCGCGTCGGAAATTGCGGCGATATCCCAGAAGCCCTTCTCATTCATATGCGACAGGTCGACCATGATCTTCAGCGCGTTGCAGGCGCGGATCAGCGCCTTGCCGGTATCGGTGAGGCCCGGACCAATATCGGGGCTTGAGGGAAAGCGGAAGGGTACGCCGAAGGCGAAGATGTTGGGACGGCTCCAGACCGGGCCAAGCGTGCGCAGCCCCGCCTGATGCAGAACGTAGAGCGCATCGAGGTCCGCGCCGATCGCTTCGGCGCCTTCGATGTGGAAAACAGCAGCAAAGGAACCTTTGGCAATCGCATTGCGGATATCGGCTGCCGTGCGACAGACCGTCACATCACCTGCCGATCGCCGTTCGATCTCAAACAGTAGCCGCGCCATGGCCATGGTTTCGTTCAGCGCATCGGGTTGGGCGGGTGCCGGGACGTTGCCATTGGCATCCTTCTCATAGCTCGGGGACGGGATATAGAGCGCGCAAAGCCCGCCGGCAAAACCGCCCTCGCGGGCCCGCGGCAGGTCGATGTGGCCTTCATTTTCCCCATCCAGAAAGGCTTTCGCCGGATCCGGCTTGCCTGCGCGGCGCAAGCGCAGAAGGACGTCATTGTGGCCGTCGAAAACAGGCGTATCGGAGAAGGGAGGCATGGATATTGTCCTGAGAGTTTTGCCGGAAATGCCGGGAATGCGAAGTGCACGGAGGATGTTCCTTTATGGGCTCCGGCTTGGTGGAGAACAAATGCAAAGCCTGCATAGGCCCTGCAAAAAACGGAATTGGTCAGTCCTGTCTTGCCCTGATAACAGCATGTCTGACCGTTTGCCAAAAAAATATGCAGCCAGTTTGGGCCGCATTTTTGCAACCGGCAATACCGGATTGAAAGGGAACAAGACAGATGATTTCCAGACGACAACTCCTGATCGGCAGCGCCGTTGTGCCTGTTTTATCTTACCTCGACCTTACCAAGGCTTTCGCCGATACGCCGAAGGATATTCTGGTCGTCGCCCAGCAGCTCGACAACATCACCACCCTTGATCCGCATGCCAATTACGAGGCGCTGGCCGGTGAAGTCTGCACCAATCTCTATGAAAATCTGATTGTTCCCGATCCGGACGATCCGTCGAAAATTCAGCCGGTTCTGGCTGCAAGCTGGAGCGTTGATGACAGCGGCAAGGTGTTCACCTTCAAGCTGGCTGAGGCAAGCTTTGCATCGGGCAATCCGGTCACGGCCGAAGACGTCGCCTATTCGCTGCAGCGCGCCATCAAGATCAATGGCGGTGCCGCTTTCATCATCGGCCAGTTCGGCTTCACGCCTGAAAATGTCGATCAGGCTATCGTTGCCGTCGATGACAAGACCGTCACCCTGACCACGGCCGAGCCGACTGCGATTTCCTTCCTGCTCTACTGCTTGTCGGCCAGCGTCGGCGCGATCGTCGAAAAGGCTGTCGTTGAAGCGCATGTCGAAGGCGATGACATGGGCAAGACCTGGCTCAACAAGAACAGTGCCGGCTCCGGCCCCTTCGTGCTGCAGGCCTGGAAGCCGAGCGAGACCATTGGCCTGACGGTCAACCCGCATGGCCCGTACAAGGGCAATCTCCAGCGCATCGTGCTGCGCCACGTCGCCGATCCGTCGTCGCAGCTTTTGATGCTGCAGAAGGGCGATGCCGATATTGCCCGCAACCTGACGACAGAACAGCTCAAGCAGGTTGAAGGCGTTGACGGCTTCAATACGATCCGCCAGGAAATCGCATCGCTGATGCTGATCTCGCTCAACCAGAACAATGAATATCTGGCCAAGCCCGAAGTCTGGCAGGCGATCAAATGGGCGCTGGACTATGACGGCATGCAGAAGAATATCGTGCCGATGACCTATGCGGTGCATCAGAGCTTCGAGCCTTCGGGCATTCCTGGCGCTGTCACCGATACGCCGTTCCACAAGGATATCGACAAGGCCAAGGCGCTGATGGCTGAAGCCGGACTTGCCGATGGTTTCGAGATCACCCTCGATCACTATTCGAACCAGCCCTATCCGGATATCGCCCAGGCGGTTCAGGCAAGCCTTGCCGAAATCGGCATCAAGGTAAACCTCATGGCCGGTGAGAACCGTCAGGTTCTGACCAAGATGCGTGCCCGCCAGCACGAAATGGCGATGTCGTCCTGGGGGACGGATTATTTCGATCCGAACTCGAATGCGGAAGTCTTCTGCATCAATGAAGACAATGCCGATGACGCCAAGGACCGGCCGTTCATCTGGCGTTCGCATTTCCAGAATGCCGATTTCGCCGCGCGCGCCAAGGCCGCGCGTGACGAGAAGGACCCGGCAAAGCGTCTGGAACTCTATGAAGCCCTGCAGAAGGACTACATGGATAACAGCCCCTTCGCCTTCATGTTCCAGAAGACCGATACGGCCGTTTGCCGCACCGGTATCGACGGCTTCCGCCTTCAGGTCTTCTCCTCCTCGAATAGCTATGAGGAGACCACCAAGTCGTGAAGGGTTTTCTGAAGGGCTTTTCCGGCACCCTGGGCAGCGTCCTCGTGACGCTGTTCGGGCTGACGGTCGTTACCTTCCTGATCGGCCGGGTCATGCCGGTCGATCCGGTCATTGCCGCCGTTGGCGACAACGCACCGCAATCCGTGGTCGAGCAGACCCGGATCGCCATGGGGCTGGACAAGCCCCTTCCGGTGCAGTTCGCCGATTATATCTGGCAGCTGCTGCATGGTGATCTCGGCATGTCGATCCTGACCAAAAATCCGGTCACCTACGACATCGGCCATTATTTCCCGGCAACCTTCGAACTGGCGACCTATGCGCTCATCCTGTCGATGATTATCGGTATTCCGCTCGGTGTTTGGGCTGCCGTGCGTCAGGGCTCCGTCACCGATCAGGTCATCCGCATTGTCTGCTTTGCCGGTCATTCCATTCCGGTCTTCCTGCTGGCGTTGATTTCGTTGATCGTCTTCTACAAGGCTCTGGGGCTCACCCCCGGTCCGGGCCGTCAGGGCATCATCTATGATGGCATGGTTCCGGTCAAAACCGGTCTCCTGACGATCGATTCGCTGCTTGCCGGCGATACCGGTGCCTTCTGGGACGCCGTTGCGCATCTGACGCAGCCGGTCTGCATTCTTGCCTATTTCTCGATGGCCTATATCGCCCGTATGACACGCGCTTTCATGATCGACGCGCTCAAAGGTGAATTCGTCATTACCGCCCGTGCCAAGGGGTTGCCGCTTCGCTCGGTTATCTGGTCGCATGCCTTCCCGACGGTCGCGGTGCAGCTGGTCACCGTGCTGGCGCTCACCTATGCCGGACTGCTGGAAGGTGCTGTCGTCACCGAGACGGTGTTTGCCTGGCCCGGCCTCGGCCAGTATCTGACCACGGCGCTTCTAAACGCCGACATGAACCCGGTTGTGGGCGCGACGCTGCTCATCGGTGTCATCTATGTCGGGCTCAATCTTCTGGCCGATCTTCTCTACCGCCTGTTCGATCCACGGGTTCGCTGACATGTTTGCAAAACTTTCCGACTGGCTGCTTGATGAAGCGCCAACGTCGCGACGACAGGCCAGCTGGGCCAACCGCTATCGTATCTGGTTGTCACTGCGCCATAATACGCTCGGCATGATGGGCCTTGTCATCGTGCTTCTCTTCTTCTTCATGGCGCTGGCCGCGCCGCTGCTGGCGACCCATAATCCCGCCGCGCAGAACCTCGATCTGCGCCTGGCGCCGCCGTCTGCCGAATACTGGCTGGGCACGGATGAGCTTGGTCGCGATATCTATTCACGCATCATCTACGGCAGCCGTGTTACGCTTGGCATGGTGGTTTCGGTGGTCATCATTGTCGCCCCCATCGGGCTGGCGATCGGTGCGATTGCCGGCTATTTCGGCGGCATCGTCGACAAGGCGCTGATGCGGGTGACGGATGTGTTTCTCGCCTTTCCGCGCCTCATTCTGGCGCTTGCCTTTGTTGCGGCCCTGACACCGGGTGTCGAAAGCGCTATCCTTGCCATCGCGCTCACCGCCTGGCCACCTTATGCGCGGCTGGCACGCGCCGATACGCTGACGGTGCGCAATTCGGACTTCATCGCTGCCTACCGGCTGACGGGGGCATCCAACTGGCGCATCGTCTTTCATCATGTCGCGCCGCTCTGCACGCCGAACATGATCGTGCGGGTGACGCTCGACATGAGCTCGATCATCATCACCGCCGCCAGCCTCGGCTTTCTCGGCATGGGTGCGCAGCCGCCTTCACCCGAATGGGGGGCGATGATTGCCACGGCCAAGCGCTTCATCTTCGATCAGTGGTGGGTGGCGGCGGCTCCCGGTGCGGCCATCTTCATCGTCTCGCTCGCCTTCAATTTCCTCGGCGATGCCCTCCATGACGTTCTCGATCCGAAGGGAGACTGATCGTGCTGGTGAATATTGAAAATCTCAGGATCGGGTTTCCGACGCGGTCCGGTGGTATTTCCGAGGCGGTCAAGGGCGTTTCGCTGCATCTCGGTCGCGAGAAGCTTGGCATCGTCGGTGAGTCCGGCTCCGGCAAGAGCCTGACCGCGCGGGCGCTGCTGAAACTTCTGCCGCCACAGGCAAAGGTGGACGCCGATGCCATCAATTTCGACGGCATCGATATCCTCAGGGCCAATGAGCGCGGCATGCGCCAGATCCGCGGCAAACGGGCCGGGTTCATTCTGCAGGATCCGAAATATTCGCTTAATCCGGTGAAATCCATCGGTTCCCAGGTGGCCGAAAGCTGGCGTTTCCACAAGGGTGGCAGCCGTCGTGAAGCGCGCGAGGCGGCGATCGATCTGCTCGACAAGGTGCAGATCCGCAATCCGCGCGAAGTGGCGGCTTCTTATCCGCATGAGGTTTCCGGCGGTATGGGCCAGCGCGTCATGATCGCCATGATGCTGGCGCCAGATCCGGAACTTCTGATTGCCGACGAACCGACCTCGGCGCTGGATGCCACCGTCCAGGCGGAAATCATGCGGCTGATCGACCGGCTTGTCTCTGAGCGTGGCATGGGGCTGATCATGATCAGCCATGACCTGTCGCTGGTGTCGCATTTCTGCGACCGCGTCATGGTCATGTATGCCGGCCACGTGGTCGAGGAGCTTGAAGCATCCGAACTTGCCCGGGCGAAACATCCCTACACGAAAGGGCTGTTGAACTGCATGCCGTCGCTCACGCATCCGCGCGACGAACTGCCCGTGCTTCAGCGCGATCCGGAGTGGCTGAAATGATCGACATTGATATCGACAACCTGCGCATTGCCTTTTCCGGCCGTGAAGTGGTGAAAGGGGTCTCCTTCCATGTGCCGGCTGGCGGCAGTTTCGGCATAGTCGGTGAAAGCGGCTCGGGCAAATCGACGGTCTTGCGGGCCATGGCTGGCCTTAATCACGACTGGCAGGGGCGAATTTCCTTTGGCGGCAATGCCGTCGGGGCGCAGCGCGACCGCGCCTTTTTCCGCAAGGTACAAATGGTGTTTCAGGACCCTTACGGCTCGCTGCATCCGCGCCAGACGATTGATCGCATCCTGAGCGAACTGCCGCTGGTTCATGGCATGGACCGGATTGACGCGCGCATCGCCAATGCGCTCGATGATGTCGCCCTGCCGCAATCGGTCCGGTTTCGCTTTCCCCATCAGCTTTCCGGCGGTCAGCGCCAGCGCGTGGCGATTGCCCGAGCCCTGATTGCCGAGCCTGAGGTGCTGCTGCTTGATGAACCGACCTCTGCCCTCGATGTCTCGGTACAGGCGGAAATCCTGAATCTTCTCGTGGCGCTGCGCCGCGAACACAATCTCACCTTTGTTATGGTTAGTCATAACCTGGCGGTCGTTGCCCATATGTGCGCGGATGTCGGCGTCATGCTTGGCGGTGAGATGGTGGAACAGGTTACGGCGGAGAAATTGCGTCACGGCAATGTTTCGCACCCGCACACAAAGGAATTGCGGGCGCTCAGCATTGAGCTTGAAGAGCCGGAGACGGAGATATTGCCCTGAAACGGGCTCATGCAATAGCAGGATAAAGGACATGGCAGTGTTGGACTGGAATGCGGCGGAAAAGGCAGCCAGGGGATTTTCAGCGGGCTGGGGCGCTGATGAGCCGGGTGGTGCAGTCATCGTTTTCGATGCGTCCGGTCCACGTGTGATCACCGCAGGTGGTCTGGAAAGTCTCTCGACCAGGGCGCCGTTCACGGAAGAAAGCGTCGTCCGCTATGCCTCTGTCACCAAACATGCCTTCGCCGCTCTGGTGTTGGCCCATAGGGATGTCATCGCGCTGGAAGACCCGCTATGGCGCCATCTGCCCGAGTTGCAGCCGCCACTTTCCGACGTGACGGTGGGACAGGCGCTCGACATGACCGGTGGCCTGCCGGATGTGCGAGAATGCCTGACCCTTCTGGGCCTGTCTGTTTTTACGGAAACCAAATCCGGTCCCCTGCTTGAATTCCTGTTCAGGATGTCGCGGCTGAATTTTCCCGCCGGCGCGGAAATTTCCTATTCCAATACCGGCTACCGGCTGGTCGAGGCGGCGTTGGAGCGCAGGGGCATATTCTTCCGCGACTATATCCGCGATGAGGGTAAAGCCCTTGGTGTTCGTCTTGATGCACCGGATGTCTGGAATGATCCCGTTGATGGTCTCGTGCCCGGCTACTGGTATGACGGCAAGGGCTGGCAGCTTTCAGCCGCGGGCCTGCATATTTCCGCATCCGGCAGCATGACCGGCAGTGTGACAGCGCTGGCGCGCTGGGTTGGTGCTCTGATGATGGGGGCGGGGGGCCATGCCGGTCTCTTCGATCAGCTGGCAAAGTCACGCCATTTTGCCGACGGGCGTGAGACCGGCTACGGTCTCGGTATCCGCCAGGTGGCGCTCGGTTCACGCATGCTTTACGGCCATGGCGGTTCGCATCCGGGCTATAAAAGCCATTTCCTGGTCGATCGTAGCAGCAATACCGGTATTGTCGTTGTTGCCAATCGCGAAGACGTTAACGCCTACAAGATTGCGCTGGAAACCATGGCGGCGCTTACCGGGGAGGCACTGCCTGTTATCAGTGACGAACTGCCCGACGGGATTTATGTGACCGAGACAGGCCCGTGGTGGCTTGAGGTTAAGAAGTCGGCGCTCACCTATCTGGATAACGAAGATACACTTTACGCCGATGAGGGCGGTGTTGTGTCAACCCGTTCGCCGACATCGCCCGCGCTTCTCAGACGTGACGGCGATGATATCATCGGCGTCATCGGCCATGCTGAACGCCGCTTCCGCCCGGCTGTGAATGATGGTGTGCCGAAAGCGCTGTCTGGACGCTATCTCTCACCGGAAGGGGCAATGCTTGAGATTGATGGCGATGCGGTGATCATGGGGGTTGGGCCGGTTCGTCAGCGCATGGCTTTGACGTCGCTGGGCAAGGGGCGTTTCCTGTTTACCCTTGTTGATGGTCCCTGGACAAAGCGGATCCTGCTTCACCGGCTTGGTGAGAACCGGCTGGAACTGGTGCTGAGCCGTGCCCGCATGATCGAATATCGGCGTCTTGCTTAAGTCGTTCGCGATTGCCAAAATGCGCCTGAAGCCTTACAGAAGGCCAGCTTCGGCCCGGATAGCGGGCTATCGCTCAGGAATGCGCTATGGAAGTGAAATGGCTTGAGGATTTTCTGGCGCTGGCGTCGACGCTCAACTTCTCCCGGGCGGCGGAGGAACGGCATGTTACCCAGTCCGCCTTTTCGCGTCGTATCCGGCAGCTTGAAGCCTGGCTCGGGACGACGCTGGTCGATCGCGCCACCTATCCCTCGCGCCTGACAGATGCGGGGGTCCGTTTCCTGCCGGTTGCCACGCAGATGCTGCAGGATCTCTATGATGTCCGCAAAAGTTTTCAGGCGGAAGAAATGGCAGAGGCGCGGCAGGTAACGCTGACGGCCCTGCATACGTTATCCTTCACCTTCTTTCCGGCCTGGTTCAGCCGGCTGGATCAGAGGATTGGTCAGCTTGCATCGCAGATGCTGCCCGATTCCGGCTCACTGGAGGATAATGTCGTCTCGCTGGTCGACGGCCGGTCGGACTTCCTTTTGACTTATCAGCATCCCGTGGTGCCGATGCTGCTTGATCCGGGTCAGTTCGAATATTGTCACCTCGGTAGCGAGACCATTTTGCCCGTCAGTGCGCCCGCGCCTGACGGGACGCCGTTGCACAGGATCGAGAACGGCTTTCACTCGGTCGCCTATCAGAAAGTTTCGTTTTTCGGGCAGCTGGTTTCCGGCGCGCTGGCCGATCGCTTGCCGGTTGAAAACCGCGTTCATGTCGGCAGCATGTCTGTCGGGCTGAAGGCCATGGCTGCGGCCGGCTGGGGCGTGGTCTGGGTACCCGAAAGCCTGGTGCATGCGGAAATTGCAACCGGAACGCTGGTCGAGGCCGGGTCGGGTGACTGGCGCATCGACGTTGATATCAGACTTTATCGCTCGCGCGAAAACCGGCGCGCCATTGTCGAGCAGATCTGGGCGGAACTGGCCCGCCCTGATTTTTAAGAGCTGCCTCAGATGCCGTTTTTACGGGCGTTTTCGATATAGAGTTCGCGCAAACGGTGATAGACCGGGCCGGGTTTTCCCTCGCCGACCGGCTTGCCATCGATTTCAACAATAGGTGCGATGAAATTGGATGCACTGGTCAGGCAGATTTCTTCGGCATCCAGCGCTTCTTTCAAGGTGAAGGGGCGTTCTTCGATGGCGAGATCGGCTTCGCGCGCCAGATCCAGAATGGCGAGCCGGGTGCAGCCGGGCAGGGTGATCTGGCTGTTGCCGCGGGTGATGATCTTGCCGTCACGGGTGATCAGATAGGCGGTCGAGGAAGCACCCTCGGTGACAAAGTCTCCATCCAGCATCCAGGCCTCACCGCAACCGGCCGCTTTGGCTTCCCGCTTGGCGATGACCTGTGGCAGAAGGCAGATCGTCTTGATGTCGCGCCGGGCCCAGCGCTGGTCAGGAACGGTCTTGACCTTGATGCCCTTTTCGGCGCTTGCCGCATGTTCGATGGTTTTTTCCTGGGTGAACAGCAGCAGGGTCGGCTTGAGATCGTCGGAATAGAGGAAATTCCGGTCCTCGGCGCCGCGGGTGAACTGGAGATAGACGACACCTTCTGTGAGGCCGTTATCGGCGATCAGCTTCTTCTCGATAGCAACGATCGCATCGGTCGTGATCGGCAGCCTGCCTTCGATCTCACGGACACTGCGTTCAAGGCGGGCCATATGCAGGTCGCTGTCGATCAGCTTGCCATCCAGCACGGCAGTGACTTCGTAAATGCCGTCGCCAAACAGAAAACCGCGGTCAAAAATGGAAATATGGGCTTCGTTTTCTCGTAGAAAGGCGCCGTTCAGATAGACAATGCGGGTCCGTTCACCGGACATGGGAGTTCCTTTCGGTCAGGATTGAAAAGGGGTCAGCTGCTCTGTGCGGGCAGTCTCAGAGCGTCAAAGAATGAGGGCCGGGCCCTGGCGGTGTCGTAACCTTCCATCGGGACCGCCATGGCGAGCGAATTGATGATGGCTTCTTCGCTTGCCTCGATCGCGGCCTCAAACAGGGGCGAGATGCTCTCATTGGCCAGCTCGTCAGCCGATGCGACACCACGCCGGCGTTTCGGCGTTCGCCGAACGGCCTCATGGGTGGAGAAGGCCAGCGCATAATCGCCGGATCCGTTGGAAAGCGCGGCACCCGTGCGGGCAAGCCCGCCGAAACAGCGCTCGGCAAGACGGGTCAGATTGCGTGACAGAAGTGGTGCGTCGGTCGCCAGAACCATGACGATGGAGCCGTCCTTGTCGGCGTGAATGTCATTGTCATGCGGGCGTCCGTCGATGCGCAGACTGCCGCCGAAATTGGATTGGACGAGGACGCCGAGCGTATAGTTTTCTCCGGCGATCGCGACCCGGCGCGAGGCGGTTCCGATGCCGCCTTTCAGGCCGAAGGCAACGGTCCCGGTCCCGGCCCCGACGGCGCCTTCCGAAACCGGCCCGCCGCGCGCGATCTTGATCGCGGCAATCATTTCGCTGGTGCTCGGTCTTTGTGCGCGGATATCGTTGAGGCGGGAATCATTGGTTTCGCCGACCACTGCATTGAGCGAGGTGACGCGCTCATTGCCGGGCTGTTCCAACGTGAAGCGGTTGATTGCCTCGATCGCGCGGCCAACGGCAAGCGTGTTGGTCAAAAGGATCGGAGTTTCGATTTCCCCAAGCTCAAAGATCTGCGTGCTGCCGGCGAATTTGCCGTATCCGTTCAGTACCTTGAAACCGGCTGGCACCTTGTCTTGAAAAAGATTGCCATCATGCGGCAGGATCGCCGTCGCGCCCGTACGGGTGCGATCGCCTTCAATCAGGGTCGCATGGCCAACCATAACACCGGCAACATCGGTAATGGCGTTCAGCGGTCCGGTCTCGTGGCGGCCGAAGGCAATGCCGAGGGCTCGTGGTCTGATAGGTGCCGGATTTTGCATTGCTTTCCCCGCATGCTTGTTTTCGCAGGCGACCTTATCGGGCGATCTGCGCCGAGGGTATCGCAAAGTTCGCATAGTTTCATACCGGCTTTGCAACAGGGGGAGCGATGCAGATCCGGCCACTTGATGAGGCAGCCCGCGTCTCTGGTTGGACTGCGCTATTTTGAGGGCAGGCCGGCGGACAGGCCCTCGCTCAGATGGTCAAGAAAGGCTTCCAGCCACCGGGGCTGACGCTGTCGCGGCGGAAAGACGGCGTAAAGATTGGTCGCCTCCGTCGTAAAGGGCTCGAGCGCCGCCTCAAGTCGTCCGGCCGCAAGGTCGAGGGCAATGTCGAAGGTTGATTTCAGCACCACGCCGGCGCCAGCGATCGCCCAATCCTTCAGTACCTGGCCGTCATTGGCGGTGCGGTCACCGTGAATACGGACACGGAAGCGCTTGCCCTTATTGCCAAACTGCCAGCTTGTCTGGGTTTCTCCTGGCGTGGCAAAGACCATGCAATTATGTCCGGCAAGGTCTTCGGGAAGGGCGGGTTTGCCATGCCGGGCCCAGTAGGCGGGTGCCGCACAGACACATTTGTGACCGCGCACGATCAGGCGGGCGCGCAGATCTGAACTCTGCAATGGACCGGTGCGCAGGCCGAGATCAAGTCCCGCATCGACCAGGTCAACAACGGAATCACTGAGATAGAGCTGCACATTGACGTCAGGGTGGCGCCTCATGAATGTCTCAATCAGGGGCGCAATGCGCTGACGGCCGAGGTCCATGGTCGCCGTCATCCGGATCGTGCCCGAGAGTGGCCCGTCCTCGGAGAAACTGCCCATCAGCGTGTCGAGATCTGTCAGGACACGGCGGCATTCCTGCAGAAACCGCTCGCCCTCCGGCGTCAGCGCCATGCTGCGGGTGGTGCGGTTGATCAGCTGGGTACCGATCCGCTCCTCAAGCTGCTTCAGCCCGAGCGTCACCGTTGATGGCGCAACGCCCCAGGCGCGCGAGACCGCGGAAAGCGAGCCGCGCTCGGCAATCGCCACGAACAGGCGCATCAGGCTCGGATCGTCCATTGTTCATATCCATCGAAAAGTCATTTGCAATCTTGAAGCATTCTTTTTCACTGATCGCAATATATCTCTGACTGCAGGACAATACGAAGTCGTGGACACCTTGATGCAACAGCAACCGCAAGACATGCCTGACCGAAATTCACCAACGCAAAACCCGCATGCCCTGGTCGCGGGCGGGCTTGGCGTCATTGGTCGCAATCTGGTGACTTATCTCGCTGATAGGCTGGGCTGGACCGTTACCGCCTTGTCCCGCCGGGAGCCGGATTTTGAAACTGCGGCGCATTATCTGTCGGTCGATCTCACCGACGAGACGGCCGCGCGGTTGGCGATTGCCGCTGCCGGGCCTTTCACCCATGTGTTTTATGCGGCCTATCAGGAATTTGATGATCCCAAAGCGCAGGTCGACGTCAACCTGGCGATGCTGAAAAACTGCATCAGCGCAGCGGAGGCGGTATCACCCGCGCTGGAGCGGGTCCTGCTCTATGAAGGTGCGAAATATTACGGCGCTCATCTCGGTGCCTTTGCCACCCCGGCCCATGAGGATGATCCGCGGGTCATGCCGCCGCTGTTCTATTATGATCAGGAGGACTGGCTGAAGGCCTTTGCCAGGGGAAAAGCCTGGTCATTCGTGGTGCTGCGGCCGGATGTGGTTTGCGGCTTTGCCATCGGCAATCCAATGAACCTTGCCATGGTGATCGCCGTCTATGCAGCGATTTCGAAGGAACTGGGCCTGCCATTGCGGTTTCCGGGATCACCCACATGCTATGGCAAGCTGGCCCAGGTGACGGATGCTGCCCAGCTCGCGGAAGGTTCCGTCTTCGCCGCAACGAAAGCACCGGCCGATACCGCCTACAACCTCACCAATGGTGATATCTTCCGCTGGTCGCATCTGTGGAAGCGCATCGCTGCCTATTTCGACATGGACCCGGCGGAGCCGATGCCGATCAGTCTTGCGACCATGATGGCTGACAAGGCGCCGCTGTGGGGCGCGATCAAGGCGAAATACGGTCTTGCCGATGTGCCCTTTGACAAGGTCGCCGCCTGGGGTTTTGGAGATTTCATCTTCAATTGCGACTGGGACGTCATTTCCTCGACCACACGGATCCGTCAGGCTGGCTTTGCCTCGGCTGTTGACAGTGAAACGATGTTCATCCGTCTGTTTGACGAATTCCGCGAAAGGAAGATCATTCCATGACCATCCGGGGTATCGAACATATCGGCATTACCGTGCCTGATCACGAAGAGGCCGTTGCCTTCTTCGCTGAAGCCTTTGGTGCTGAAGTGCTGTTCTCGCTGACCGACAAGACGAAAGCGCCGCTGAAAGGCGCGGATCTTGCTGCCAAAAACGGCTTGAATGCCCAAACGGCCATCGTCGCCGTTTCGATGCTGCGTCTCGCCAATGGCGCCAATATCGAGATTTTCGAGATTGATCGGCCCGGAATGCCGGGCGGCGGCAATATCGCCGATATCGGCATCAGCCATTTCTCGATCAACGTTGATGATATCGAAGCGGCGGCAAAACGCTTTGCGGAGGCAGGCGGCACGCTGCTGGAAGGCCCTTACGGGCTGACCGGTCAGGAAGAGGGGCCGGGCAATCTCGGTCGTTTCGGACTGACACCCTGGGGTTTGCTGATCGAGTTCGAGCGCTTTTCTTCGCCCATGACCTATGACCCAGGCACTGCGGCTGAGCGCTGGCTGCCGGGCAGCGATAAGGACAAATGACATGATGCTTGAAGGACAGAAACTGCTGGTACTGGGCGGTTCATCCGGTATCGGTTTCGGCGTGGCAAAGGCAGCACTTGAACAGGGTGCCGCCGTGACGATCGCGTCGCGCGCGCGGGAGAAGGTCGCCGGGGCACTGGCGCGCCTCACCGGATCGGTGGAAGGGACGGTTCTTGATACCGGCGATGCGGCCATGCTGGAGGCTTTTTTTGCCACCCGTGATCCCTTTGATCATGTGTTTTCATCCGCCGCAAGCACCAGGGTTGCGGCGGTGCGGGACCTGCCGCTTGAGGATGCTTATGCGTCGTTCAATTCGAAATTCTGGGGTGCATACCGGCTGGCTCGCGCCGCCCGCATTGTCGATGGTGGCTCGCTGACCTTTACCACCGGCTTTCTTTCGGCGCGGCCGAAAGCAGGGGCTGCCATTCAGGGCGCCATCAATGCAGGAATGGAAGGGCTGGCCCGCGGTCTGGCGCTTGAATTTGCGCCCGTGCGCGTCAATTGCGTCGCCCCGGGCCTGATCATGACGGAGATGTATGACACGCTTGCCGGCGATGGCCGGCAGGCGATGTTTGAGGGCGCCGCAGCGCGCCTGCCAACAGGGCGGGTCGGTACGCCGGAAGACGTGGCCATACAGGCGCTTGCCTTCATGGCGAACCCGTACATGACCGGCTCGACGGTCTTTGTCGATGGCGGAGGGGCCATCGCCTGACCTCGTCTGAAAAGAGTTTGAAGGAGAAGAAACATGAAATTTCTCAACGCCTTTGAAGAGGCGAAGGGGGCAACGCCCTACGGCATTTTTCTCATGCGTCTGGTTTTGGCCCTCTATTGGGGCGTCCACTGGTGCTACAAGGTTATTCATCAGGGCATGGGCGCGACGGAGCATATGTTTGTCGGCCTTGGCTATCCTGCCTGGTTTGCCTGGGGCGATATCACGCTGGAAGTGATCGCTGTCATCTGCATGGTGCTCGGCCTTTATGTGCGCACCATGTCGCTTGCCCTTCTGGTCATCCTGCTGCCGGCACTGGAAGTCTGGGTTCCGAACGGGATCTGGGCCATTCATGGCGGCTACGAATTCCCGATGCTGTGGATCTTCATGCAGATCGTGCTTGCCATTCTCGGCCCCGGTGCTTTCGCCATGAAGACCTTCAAACGCTTCGATGCGCCTGCCCATGCGCTGCACTGAAACTTCGAAAATCATGAAAGGATCTGATCGATGAACAGGAAACCGCTCGGAAAGACCGGGCTTGAGATCGCGCCGATTGTCTTTGGCGGCAATGTTTTCGGCTGGACGCTTGATGAGGCGGAAAGCTTCCGCGTGCTGGATGCCTTCATCGATCACGGCTTCAATGCCATCGATACGGCAGATGTCTATTCCGCCTGGGTCGATGGCAATAAGGGCGGTGAATCCGAGACCATCCTCGGGCGCTGGTTCGCGGCCCGTCCGGGCATGCGCGACAGGGTGGCGCTGTTTACCAAGGTCGGCTCGGATATGGGCGGACCGGGCGAAAAGGGGCTTTCCGGGCGCTGGATCCTCGAAGCGGTCGAGCGGTCGCTGAAGCGGCTTCAGACTGACCATATCGATCTCTATTTTTCCCACTGGCCAGATGCCAGCGTTACCCATGCCGAAACATTGGACGCCTATGACAAGCTTATAAAGGCCGGCAAGATTGGCGCAATCGGCGCATCGAATTACGATGCGGAAATGGTGGCAAGCGCTCTTGGCGTTGCAAGCGCCGAGGGTCTGCCAGCCTACCAGGTGCTTCAGCCGGAATATAATCTCTACGACCGTGACGGTTTCGATGGTCCCTTGCGTGATCTTGCGATTAAGGAAGACCTCGGCGTGATCACTTATTTCAGTCTTGCCTCCGGATTCCTCTCCGGCAAATATCGCTCCGATGCCGATCTTAAAGGCCGCAAGCGTGCCGGTATGGTGGAAAAATATCTGACCGAACGGGGCATGAAACTGCTGGATGTTCTCGAGGAGGTCGCCGCTGCCCATTCTGCCAAGCCGGCGGAAGTGGCTCTTGCCTGGCTGATCGCGCGCAAGGGTGTAACGGCGCCGATTGCCAGTGCCACCACTGTCGAACAGGTTGAAAGCTTTGCCCGGGCGGCCGGTTTGACGCTGGCTGAAGATGAGCTTGCCGCGCTGAGTGAGGCCGGGCGCTGATGGATCAATCCTTTCATGATCATGCTGCCCGGCCAGCATGATCTGAAGTTCCGGCCTTGCCTGACGGGGCTCGTCCTTATGCCTCGCACGCCTCATGGACGAACAACATCTGTCAAAGATCGCCTCCCGCGATATTGCGGCAATGATGAAAATATGACGGGACCGGACGTTGAAGGCGGCGGTCCTGTCGCAGTTGCCAGAACGGGCAATCCCGTTCTGGTGTTCGATGCCGCTGGCATCTATCGCGCGTCGCAAAGCGTCGGACTAAGCCCGTTTTCGAGGTCTATGGCGACAGCGGCCGAGTAGCCGTCGAACTTCCTCGCAATTGGAAAAGAGCCTGCCGGTGGCTTACCAGCACAGATTGCTGACAAACCGCCCTCCTTTCGCTGACGTCATGCCTGTGCTTGGTCCACAGGCATCCAGCTGCCGTGCGTCTGCACGGCGAAAGGCTCTTATAATCAATGCTATGAAGGGTCTGAATCCCCGTGGACCAAGCACGGGGATGACGACGGAGGGCGCGGCTATTCCGCCCCGAACAGGCATTCTGAACGACTTTGTCAACAGTCTGAGCCGGTGGCTGCCCCGGCCGGTTCTTTCCGTTTGTGTGCCGGGATGCATGACCGACAATGACGCGCTCATGCAACCTCCAAGAGGGATCGCACTCTTAACGGCGTTTCCGATAAATATTTCAATTATATCATATTCTTATAGAAAATTTTCGAAATAATTCCGGCTGTGCCCATGCCATGATCGGGCCCGTCTGCGACGGCGGCTCCGCGTGGATGGCCGTGGTTGGGGGCGTCTATGTCGGCGTTCAGAACTGCCGGGTACTTGACAGCTCGGGCGAACTTAACTTTAATGACGTAATAATGATCTATAGTTCATAACTGTGGAATAACCAAGGGAACTCAAATGCTGAAGAGACTGCTTCTGGCGGCGACCTGTATGGCGCTGCCGCTCGTACCCATGGCTGCAAATGCGTCTGGTATCATCGATGTTGCGACGATCGGCGAGCCGCCGACCCTCGATCCGATGGCTTCGACTGCCGATGTCGTCGGCATGACGACGCAGCATATATTTGAAACGCTTTTCACCTATGATGATCAGTGGAATGTCGTGCCGCTTCTGGCCGAGACCATGCCGGAGATCTCCGGTGACGGCACGATCTACGACATTAAGCTCCGGGACAACGTCCCCTTCCACGACGGCTCGATCATGGATTCGAGCGATGTGGTTGCCTGCATTGAGCGCTGGATGGATATCGCATCGCGCGGCAAGCAGGCCGCGCCCTATATCAAGAGCGTGACGGCGACGGGCGATGACACGATCCGTATCGAGCTCAACAAGCCCTATGCTCCGCTTCTGTCGCTGCTTGCCTTCAACAATTCGGCCGCCGTCATTATGCCGAAGGAAGATCTGGCCGAGCCGCTGACCAAGTTCATCGGCACGGGCCCCTATATGCTCAAGGATCACAAGGCCGACCAGTATATCCAGCTCGTCCGCTTCGATGATTATGCAGCCCGCAGCGAACCGGCCAGCGGCTTTGGCGGCAAGCGCGAGGCGATCCTTGACGAGATCCGCTTTGTCCCGGTTGCCGATGCCAATACGCGTCTTGAAGGCATTTCCTCCGGCCAGTTCGACTATGCCGACTCGCTGCCGACGGAAAGCTATGACCGTCTTGAAAAGTCCGACAAGGCGCTTCCGGTTATCCTTGCTCCCTATGGCGCGCCCGTCTTCGTGATGAACACGAAGGAAGGCATGATGACCAACAAGGAAATCCGCCACGCCGTGCAGGAAGCGCTCAATCCAGAAGACATGCTGCTCGCCGCTTTTGGTGATCCGCGCTTTTTCGCCGTTGATGGCGATCTCTATCCGGAAGGCTATGTCTGGCACACCGACAAGGGCGTCGAACGCTATGGCGACGGCGATCCGGAAGCGGCTGCCAAGATGCTGAAAGAGGCCGGTTATGATGGCAGCACGCTGCGCATCCTCACCAGCCGCCAGTATGAGTTCCATTACAAGATGGCTCAGGTTGCCGCCGAATATCTGAAGGCTGCCGGTTTCAAGGTCGATCTGGAAGTCTATGACTGGGCAACGCTGACCCAGCGCCGTGCCGATCCGGGGCTTTGGGATATCTTCATCACCCATGGTCCGTTCCCGGCAGAGCCGGCGCTCAATGGCTGGATGTCGGATGACTATCCGGGCTGGTGGGCATCTGCCGAAAAGCACGCCGTTACCGATCCCTTCCTGGCGGAATCCGATCCGGCCAAGCGCAAGGAACTCTTCGCCGAGGTTCAGGCCGCTTTCTACGACGATGCACCGGTCTTCAAGGTCGGTGACTTCAATTCGTTGAGCGGTGAAGCCAAGACGCTGGAAGACTTCAACCCGTCGCCCTGGCCCTATTTCTGGAATGTCAGCACCGAAAACGGCAAGTAAGCCGTTTCGGATCTGCTGATCCCGTTACCGGCGCCCATTATGGGGCGCCGGTCTCTCTCCCGCTATTTCTTGTGTGCATTCCGGCCCGGCTCGTCTCCGCATCTTTGTGGCGGATGGCGTCTTGCGGCTGCTGACGGATCGTGATCGATGGTGCGTAAATTTCCGCGTGATTTTCTCTGGGGTGTCGCAGCCTCTGCCTACCAGACCGAAGGGGCGACCGAGCTAGATGGCCGCGGGATGAGCGTCTGGGATGCCTACGCCAAGGTTCCGGGCAATATCGTCAATGGTGATACCGCCGATATCGCCTGCGATCACTATCATCGCTACCCGGAAGATATCGCGCTGATGCGCGGCCTTGGCGTCAGCGCCTACCGGCTTTCGATCGCCTGGCCGCGGATTTTCCCCGACGGCAAGGGCAAGGTAAATATGTGCGGTCTCGATTTCTATGACCGACTGATCGACCTGATGCTGCATGAGGGGATCGAACCCTGGATCTGCCTGCATCACTGGGACATGCCGGTTGCCATCGAGGCGGAAGGCGGCTGGCGCTCGCGCGATACGGCCAGCATTTTTGGCGATTATGCCGCCGAGGTGGCGCGGCATTTCGCTGACAGGGTCAAGCGTTTTGCGCCGATCAACGAACCCAATGTCATTCCCTGGGTTGCCTATAATCTCGGCCGTCATGCGCCGGGCAAGCAGAGCTATGAGGCCTGCCTGCAATCGATCCACAATCTCAATCTCGCCCATGGCAAGACGGTGTCGGCCGTTCGTGCCGAGGCACCGGGTGCGGAGATTGGCAATATCGTCTCGCTCGGCCCGGTCCGCCCGCATTATGACGACGCGGCACATGAAGAGGCGCGCGTCTTCGGTGACTGCATGTGGCGGCGGGTGATGGTCGATCCGCTCTGGCTCGGCAAGTATCCCGAGCCGCTCGCCGAAAAGATCGCGCCGCTGATCAAGCCCGGCGACATGGAGGAAATCAGCCAGAAACTCGATTTCTTCGGTCTCAACCACTACAATCCGGTCTTCGTCGCACCCAATCCGAACGCGACGTTTGGCTATTCAGAGGTGATGCCACCGTCCGGCATGGGCCCACTCACCGATGTCAACTGGGTCGTTGACCCGATGGCCTTCCTCGAACAGATCCGCGACACCTCCAACCGCTATGGCAGGCCGCCGATCTATATCACCGAAAACGGTGCCTCCTATCCCGATGCCTTGCGGCCCGATCGCACCATCGTTGACCGGGAGCGGATTTCCTATTTCAGTCAGTATCTCGGCGCGCTGCTCGATGCGCTGGATGAAGGCCATGACGTGCGTGGCTATTTCGCCTGGTCGCTGATGGATAATTTCGAGTGGGGCCGCGGTTTTTCCAAACGCTTCGGCCTTGTCTATGTCGATTACCCGACGCTGCAACGCATCCCCAAGGCTTCCTATCACTGGCTGGCCGGGGTCATCGCTGACAATGCGCTGTGACGACCTTCATCAAGGATACCGGCCGCTTGTGATGCGCGCGGCCCGGCGAAACGGAAAGATCTGCCCATGATCCGATATATTCTCAAGCGCCTGGTCGGAATGGTCGTCGTGATGTTCCTGGTGGTGACGATCGTCTTCATCATCGTGCGCGTCACGCCCGGCGATCCGGCCGCCGTGATGCTGGGGCCGGATGCGACGCCACAGGATATCGCCGAACTTAGAACCAAGCTCGGTCTCGATCAGTCGATCCTACAGCAATATGTCCTCTATATCGTCAGCATGCTGCATGGCGATCTCGGCCGGTCAATCTTCCTCAATATTCCGGTAACGACGGCGCTCGCCCAGCGTGCCGAGCCGACCTTTTTCCTGACCCTGTTCTCGCTCATACTGGCGTCTGTCATCGCCCTTCCGGTCGGCATTTATGCGGCTTACCGGCGCGGTTCTTTCATCGATCAGGCCTCGACCGTGATTGCCATGACGGCGGCGAGCGTGCCAAGTTTCTGGCTCGGTCTGATCCTGATCCAGGTCTTTGCCGTGCGCTTTGGTTTCTTTCCGGTTTCGGGTTATGGCGGGCCGGATGCCAGTTTCGCAGACCGGCTGCACCACCTGATCCTGCCAGCGGTGTCGCTTGGCGTGGTTTCATCGGCGCTGATCCTGCGTTTCACCCGTGCGGCGATGCTCGATGTCTTCAATGACGACTATATCCGCACCGCCCGCGCCAAGGGTCTTTCCGAAGGCAGGGTCGTGCTGAAACATGCGCTGAAAAACGCGCTGATCCCGATCCTCACCGTTTTGGGCCTGACGGCTGCCGTGCTGGTGGCCGGCGCGGTGGTGACCGAAACAGTCTTTGCACTTCCCGGCGTCGGCAGTCTCGTCGTCTCCGCAGTGCTCAGGCGCGATTATCCGGTGATCCAGGGCGCACTTCTGGTGATTGCCGGGCTCTATGTTCTCATCAATTTCGCAATCGACATGCTTTATCTGCTCGTCGACCCGAGGGTTCGCTACTGATGGCCGATATTCAGACAGCCGGCAGCGACCGGAAAAAATTCATCAAACAGCTGTTCAGGCGCAGAAGTGTTGCCGTCGGGCTGATCATTCTGGCGATCTTCATCCTGCTCGCCGTGTTTGCGCCATGGGTGACACCGTTTTCGCCTTCGAAGCTTTCCATCGCCAACCGGCTGAAACCGCCGAGTGATCTGCACTGGTTCGGTACGGATGAATTCGGCCGCGATGTCTTTACCCGCACCATTTTCGCCGGCCGGCTTTCACTGCTGGTCGGGGCCTGTGTCGTGGTTCTGTCTTCGCTGGTCGGCGTGACGCTCGGTCTGCTGGCCGGTTTCTTCAAGCGGCTCGATACGCCGATTGCCCGACTGATCGATGCGATGATGGCTTTCCCGGACATTTTGCTGGCGATTGCGCTGGTCGCAGCCCTCGGGCCGTCGCTGATGACCGTCATCATTGCGCTGTCGATCGTCTATGCCCCGCGACTTGCCCGCATCGTCCGTGCCTCGACCCTGGTGCTGCGCGAGCTGCCCTTTGTCGAAGCAGCGGAAGCTATGGGGATTTCCACCAGCCACATCATGACCCGGCATGTGCTGCGCAATCTCGTGTCACCCATTCTGGTGCAGGCCACCTTCCTGTTTGCCAATGCCATTCTGGCGGAAGCGGGACTTTCCTTCCTCGGCCTTGGCGTCAGCCCGGAAGTGCCGACCTGGGGCACGATGATCTCTGCGGGACGCCAGTATCTCGGTTCTGCCGACTGGATGACGTTCTTTCCCGGTGTGGCGATCATCCTGGCCGTTCTTTCCCTTCAAATCGTCGGCGACGGTCTGCGCGATATGCTCGATCCCCGGCTCAAAAAGGACCTCTGAAAATGCCTGCTGAACTGAATGGTTCACCTCTTCTGATCCGCAATGTCCGTCCTGTCGCCTTCGGAAGCGACACGCCGGAAGGGCAGATCGATATCGCCGTCGGTGCCGATGGCAGGATTGCCGCGACAGGGCGTGGCCTGCCGGTTGCCGAAGGTACTAAGGTGATCGACGGGAACGGCGCCTTTATCTCGCCGGGCTGGACCGATCTTCACGTTCATATCTGGCATGGTGGAACGGATATCTCGATCCGGCCGTCGCAATGCGGTGTGGAGCGCGGCGTCACCACGCTGGTCGATGCGGGTTCGGCAGGGGAGGCCAATTTCCACGGCTTTCGCGAATATATCATCGAACCGTCGGTCGAACGGATCAAGGCCTTCCTCAATCTCGGTTCCATCGGTCTAGTCGCCTGCAACCGCGTGCCGGAACTCAGAGATATCAAGGATGTCGATTTCGACCGGATCGTACAATGCTATGAGGAAAACCGCGACCACATCATCGGCATCAAGGTGCGCGCCAGCCACGTGATCACGGGTTCCTGGGGCATCACGCCGGTCAAGCTCGGCAAGAAGATCGCCAAGATCCTCAAACTGCCGATGATGGTGCATGTCGGTGAGCCGCCGGCGCTTTACGAGGATGTTCTCGACGTGCTCGGCCCCGGCGACATCATCACCCATTGCTTCAATGGCAAGCTTGGCTCCTCGATCATGGAAGACGAGGATCTGTTCAATCTCGCCGAGCGCTGCGCTGGCGAGGGCGTGCGGCTCGATATCGGTCATGGCGGTGCCTCCTTCTCCTTCAAGGTGGCGGAGGCTGCCATCGAGCGCGGGCTGATGCCGTTCTCGATCTCAACGGATCTGCATGGTCATTCGCTGAACGGCGCGGTCTGGGATATGGCGACCACCATGTCTAAGCTTTTGTCGGTCGGCATGCCGTTCGAGAAAGTGATCGAGGCCGTTACTCATGCGCCGGCTCAGGTTATCGGCCTGCCGATGGATGATCTGTTGAAGCCCGGTTCGCGCGCCGAATTCACGGTCTTCAATCTCAAGGATGAAGAGCTGGACGTGGTCGATTCCAATGGTGATCCGGCGCATATGACCCGGCTTTTCGACCCCGAATATGCGGTGATCGGCCCCCACGCCGTCAAGGCATCTCGGCACACGCCCGGCACCTGGCGCGCTGGCTATAACGGACAGAATTACGCATTCCGCTGATTGCGAGCGCGATCGGGCGAAGGAAATTGAAATGACAGGAGCATTTGTGTCCAACACGTCTGAAATGGAAAAGATGCAGGCACCGTCGGTTGCCACTCGACTGCAAGAGCTCGGGATCGAACTGCCGCCAGCACCGCCGCCGATTGCCAATTTCGCTGCCTTCAAGCAGGAGGGCAACATGCTCTATCTCTCCGGTCAGGGGCCGAGCGAAAAAGATGGATCGCAGCATTATGGCAAGGTCGGCGCCGAGGTCAGTGTTGAGGATGCCTATCAGCATGCCCGGCTTACCGGGCTCAACCTTCTGGCCGTGATGCAGGACGCCGTCGGCGATCTCGACCGCATCAAACATATCGTCAAGATCCTCGGCATGGTCAATGCGAGCCCGGATTTCACCGCCCATCCGAGCGTCATCAATGGCTGCTCCGATCTTTTCGTTTCGGTGTTCGGTGAGAACGGCATTCATGCCCGTTCCGCCGTTGGTCTCGGTTCATTGCCGAACAATATCACGGTCGAGATCGAAGCCATTGTGGCGCTGAAGGACTGAGATCAATGCGAGTGCCAGCCCATCAACGTCTCGATATGCGCTGCAGACTGGCGGACAAAGTCGCCATAGGGCTGGTCGCCGGATGTCGCCTTGTGCTCGGGCAGAACGATGGAGATCGTGGCAACGCATTCGCCTTCCGTGTTGAGAATGGGCGAGGCGATGCAGGCAACGGCATAATCGGATTCGCCGACCTGCACCGAAAGCCGCTTCTCAAAGGCTTCGCCCGCCGCCCTGGAAAGGTCGACCGGATCAATCGCGGCGCGGCCCGTTGGCGACGCGCGCGCACCGCGCTTGAAAAGCTCGATGCGTTCCCTGTCGGGCATATGGCCGACGAGAAGCCTGCCCGAAGCGGTCCAGTTGAGCGGAATGCGCGAACCAACACGCGACATGACCTGAAAATGGCTTGGCCCATCGGCCATGGCCATGACCAGCATATGGTGCCCGTCGCGGCCGCAAAGCTGCACCGTTTCGGCGGCACGGCGGCAGAGGTCGTGCATTTCCTGGGTAGCGACGCGCATGAAATCGACCGACCGGGCATAGGCGATGCCGTAATTGTAAAGCCGCGGCCCCAGCCACAGCGTGCCGTCGCTGGCACGTGTCAGAATGGTCTTCTCAACGAGGTCGTCAACAATCGTGTAGACGGTGGAAAGCGGCGCCTTGATCCCCTTGGCAATCGCATAGCCACCCGCCGGCTCGCCGGTTTCGTAGAGGAAATCGATGATCTGCAGCACGCGGTCAATACCGCTAACACGGCTGCGCTTGGCTTTGGTTTCGCTCGTTTTGGCTTCTTCGGCGCTATCGGTCATGATTTTAGCTTTGGCTATTCCTGATCTTTGAGTGTTGTTACGTTATTATGATATATATGTCGAGTTGCAAAGGGTGCTTTCGGCATTTTCTAGGAGAATGACATGAGTGAGGATATTCGTCCGTCGCTTGGCTTGAGACCGGTGATCAATGTCTCGGGAACGATGACCAGCCTTGGCGCCTCGATCGCCGTGCCGGAGGCGGTGGCAGCCGTTCAGAAGATCATGCCGCAATTCGTGGAGATGAATGATCTCCAGCGCAAGGCGGGTGAAATCATTGCCCGGCTGACGGGGGCGGAAGCCGGTTTCGTCACGGCATCCTGCTCATCCGGCATCTCGCTTGCCGTTGCCGGTACCATCACGGGCACGGATCTTCTGGCGGTTGAACGTCTGCCAGAAGTCAGGACGGCGAAGAAAGAGGTTCTGGTCCAGGTCGGCCATATGGTCAATTACGGCGCTCCGGTCGATCAGGCGATCCGGCTTGCCGGTGCCACCGTCGTGCCGATCGGTCAGGCGACCTCGACCCATCGGTTCCATCTTGAAAATGCGATCACGGAAAACACCGCCGCTGCCGTCTATGTCGTTTCCCACCACGTGGTCGATTACGGTCTGCTGCACCTTTCCGAATTCGTCGAAATCTGCCATGCGCGCGGGGTTCCGGTGATTGTCGATGCCGCGTCGGAATACGATCTGCGCGGCTTTCTGGAAACCGGGGCGGATCTTGCGCTTTATTCTGGGCACAAGTTCCTCGGCGGTCCCACGTCGGGCATCGTCGCGGGCAAAAAGGAAATGGTGCGTCACGCCTATCTGCAAAATCTCGGTATCGGCCGGGGCATGAAGGTCGGCAAGGAAAGCATCTTCGGCGTCATGGCGGCGCTTGAAGCCTGGGAAACCCGCGATCATGAGGGTATCCGTGCGCGTGAGACCAGCTATCTTGATCTCTGGAAGGCGATATTGTCCGGCCGTCCCGGCGTCAATCCGGTGATCGATCCCGATCCGACCAACAACCCGCTCGACCGGCTGAAAGTGCTCATCGATCCGTCGGAGGCACGGATCACTGCCTGGGATCTGGCAGCGGCACTGGCGGCGGGCGATCCGCCGATCATCGTGCGCGATCACGAGGCGGAGCATCACTATTTCTATCTTGATCCCTGTAATCTGCATCCGGGGCAGGAAGAGATCGTGGCACGGCGTCTCGGTGAGGAACTCGACAAGGCCCAGCGCTCCAACGCGATCATCGCCACGCCGATCGAAGAGCTCAGCCGCCATCGCTTTGACGGCCTGCTCCGCTGGCCTGACTGAGTGGCCAGCGTCGCTATTCAATAAACACAAAGGGGATATCGCCATGATGAGCCATGAAGCCGCGAACCAGCCGGAACCCGTCCTGTCGGTTGAAAACCTGACCACCGCCTTCTTTTCCGATGGCGTGTGGAGCAGCGTCGTGCGCAATGTTTCCTTTGATGTCATGCCTGGCGAGACACTGGCGATCGTTGGCGAAAGCGGTTCGGGGAAAAGCGTTACCTCGCTGTCGATCATGGGGCTCTTGCCGCGTGACACGGCGAAGGTGACGGGCAGCATCATGCTTGGCGGACGCGATCTTCTCGCGCTCTCGGATCGGGAGATGCGGGGCGTGCGCGGCGCCGATGTCTCGATGATCTTTCAGGAGCCGATGACCAGCCTCAATCCGCTGTTCACCATCGGTGACCAGATTTCCGAGGCGATCCGTTGTCATTCCGGCATGTCGAAGAAGGATGCGCGGCTGGAAACCATCCGGCTTCTGGAGAAGGTGCGCATCCCCTCGGCGGCATCGCGCTTTGATGAATATCCGCACCGCTTTTCCGGTGGCATGCGCCAGCGCGTGATGATCGCCATGGCACTGGCGGCAAAGCCCAAGCTGCTGATCGCCGATGAGCCGACGACGGCGCTTGATGTCACCATCCAGGGGCAGATCCTCGATCTCATCAAGACGCTTCAGGATGAGGAGGGGACCTCTGTCCTGTTCATCACCCATGATATGGGGGTGGTCGCCGAGGTGGCGGATCGCACCGTCGTCATGTTTCGCGGTGAGCAGATCGAGACAGGCCGGACGGCGGATATTTTCGCCAAAAGCGTTGAACCTTACACGCGGGCGCTTCTGTCTGCCGTTCCGGTTCTGGGCTCGATGAAGGGGGCAGCGCTTCCGGCGCGCTTTCCGGTCATGGATGTCAAAAGCGGTGAGACGGAAGAAGTCCGTGAGACCAGCGATACGGTGAAGCGTAGCGATGCGCCGGTGCTTGAAGTCCGGAACCTGAGCAAGCGCTTTGATATCCATTCCGGCCTTTTGTCGCGCCTGACCGGACGCGTCCATGCGGTCGAAAACGTCTCCTTCAAGCTTCATGCAGGCGAAACCCTGTCGCTCGTGGGTGAAAGCGGCTGTGGCAAATCGACAACCGGCCGTGCCGTGATGCGCCTGATCGAGCCGGATGGCGGTGAAGTCCTGGTCAATGGCGAAAGCGTGCTCGGCTATGGCCGTAGTGAAATGCGCAAACTGCGCCAATCGGTGCAGATGATCTTTCAGGATCCTTTCGCCAGCCTCAATCCGCGTATGACTGTCGGAGAGGCGGTGGCCGAACCCTTTCTCGAACATGGAATGGGAACGCGAAGCCAGGCACGCGACAAGACGGCCGAAATTCTCGAAAAGGTCGGCCTGTCCGCCGATATGGCGAAACGGTTTCCGCATGAATTTTCCGGCGGGCAGCGCCAGCGCATCTGTATTGCCCGGGCGTTGATGCTCGATCCGAAGGTGATCATCGCCGACGAAAGTGTTTCGGCACTCGACGTGTCGATCAAGGCACAGGTGATCAATCTGATGCTCGATCTTCAGGAGAGCATGAATATTGCCTTCCTGTTCATCTCCCACGACATGGCCGTGGTCGAAAGGCTCAGTCATCAGGTGGCGGTGATGTATCTGGGTGAGATCGTTGAGATCGGACCGCGTGACATGGTGTTTTCCAATCCGCAGCATCCCTATACGCGCAAGCTGATGGAGGCGGTGCCGATCCCCGATCCCGCACGTCTCGGCATGCGGCGCGGCGGCCAGGTGGAAGAGCTTAAAAGCCCCATCCGCCCGCTCGATTTCGCTGCCAAGGCCCGCAATTACTATGAAGTCGCGCCGGGACATCTCTGCCTGAGCGACTGAACGGGGTTTCAGGCCTTCCTCCGACGCATCGATGTCGCTGCGGTCATCGATGCTTTTGGGCAACGTATCGCGAAATGAATTTACGTTTTGACCTTTGTGCCAGCGTAAAATATTGCACTGACTTACATTTTCGACGACTGTAGCGCTACTGTCCAAATACGCCCGGATGGGGGGCTTTTCATTGGACTATACGGGGAAATCTTTCTATACGGGCGTCTGTATCGTGTTCGGATTTTCTTGAGCAGATGGGGTATTTGGCTGCAATGCGAGCTCAAGGCAGAATAGTTTGACGGAATATTTGTCTGGAATCGCGTCAATGATCTCGAAGAAAATATTTGTCTCAGTCGTATATTTCAAGAAATCTGAGGTCATTCGTACAGCGTATCTGAATCCGGTTCAGGCTGGCGCAGCTGTTGCTGGCCGGGAAAGACTGGATGGAATTTTGGGCGATGATAGTGGAGATAATATTTCCGTAAAGAACGCTGCCTGGAACGAGCTGACGGCAATATACTGGATGCGCCATAATGTTGATGCTGAATACTACGGTACGATGCATTATAGGCGCCTTTTATGTTTCTCGGCCAAAGCGCCGCATCATTTGCCATTTTGCGCGGTTGGCGAGAGCGAGTATGAGCGATTCGGCTGGGACGATGCGCTCATTGAAAAGGCCTGTTCGGAAAATGATATCCTGATACCACAAAGGCGCCCGGTTCTGCTTTTTGGCATGCCCGAGCTTGAATTGACGCCACTCGAATTTTATGCACATCAGCATCAGATCGCCGATATGGCGCTTATTGAGGAGATCGTGCGCGAGCAGTCGCCGCATATCTATCCCTATTTCGTCCGGGTTCTGACGGGCCGGCGCGTGTTTTTCAACAACATTACCGTCATGCGCAAGGCTCTGTTCATTGAATATGCCGACTGGCTGACGGCGGTGATCGAGGCAGCAGAAAAGCGGCGGGACCTGGGTGATTATGACGCCTATCAGGGGCGCATCTGGGGTTTTTTGGCGGAATATCTGACCAATGCCTATGTGCTGTATGCCGAAGCGGTTCATGATGCCAAGGTGAAGGAATTGCCGCTTGCCTGGGGAACGCGCCCCGTTCCCGAAATCAGCCCGGAGCAGGCTCTGGCGCGCGCGCGCGGTTTGCGCCGGGTGCAGGAGCAGCTGCCGGCTGCTCAGGGTGGCGAAGATATTCATGTGGCCTTCACCATCACCAAGGGATATGTGGCCCATCTGGCGACTTCTATCCTGTCCTGCCTGCAGACAACGGCCAATCCGGCACGTCTCAACATCTTCGTCGTTAATGATGGCTCGATCGGTGCGTCCGATCGCGACAGGTTGATGGCGCTTGCGGGGCGCTACGCCGCTCGGCTGAGTTTCGTTGATTTCGATGATCGTAGTTTGCGCTGGCTGCCGCAAGAACGGCCCAATAGCGTAACGGCGGTCTATTATCGCCTTGCTCTGCATCGGCTTCTGCCTGACACGGTTGACAGGGTCATCTATCTTGATGCTGACCTGTTGCTGATCGAGCCGCTGGAGCATTTGTGGGAGACCGATCTTGAGGGATGTGGCATTGCCGCGGCACCGGAAAGTGCCGGGCTTCTTCACAGCAGACGGCTGCGCATGCCCTATGGATCGCGTTATTTTTCTGCGGGGGTTCTGCTCATCGATCTTGCCACTATGCGCAGGATGGATTTCGATCAGGCTGTTCTGACGATTATGCGGGAGAAGGGGAGTGACATGGTTTCCCATGTTGACGACATCCTCAATCTCCTGTTCTGCGGTAATGTCAAAATGCTGCATCTGCGCTGGAATGCCGTGACGAAGCTATATGAGGAAAACGCTCTGGAACCCTCCTATGATGAGGCAGAGGGGAACCTGGCTGCGAAAGAGCCGTCGATCATTCATTTCTCAGGCAAGGCCAAGCCATGGAAGCGCAAATGCGTCCATCCCCTGAGTGAGCTTTACTGGGATTACCGCAACCAGACACCCTGGGCGGAAAGCTGGCGGGAACAGCATATACGTCAGCTGTTTCGTTATCTTCGCCTCAAGCACCGGGACCGGAAACGTCGTCTTGGTTACAAACTGTCGTCGGGTGGTTGAAGGCCAGTGCTTACTGGTGCCCAATTTTAAAGGCTGCAGGCATGAGCCTGCAGCCTTTTTTGATGAGGTTCAGTATGGGTTCGGGGCCTGCTCAGGCCCTTTCCCGCTCGTCTGCGAGATGGGGCGCTTCCTGGTTGATCCGCGGCAAAAGCTGCATTTCGTAGAGTTTGCGGTAGGCACCCTGCCGCGAGAGAAGTTCGTCAGGCGGGCCCTGCTCGACAATGGAACCATTTTCAACGACGACGATATTGTCGGCGGCTGCCACCGTCGAAAGCCTGTGGGCGATAACGATGGCCGTGCGGCCGCGGGTCAGGCGCTCGATTGCTTCCTGAATCAATGCCTCGGAATGGGAATCCAGTGCGCTGGTCGCTTCGTCAAGGATGAGAATCTCGGCCTGGCGAAGGATGGCGCGGGCAATCGCCAGTCGCTGGCGCTGGCCACCGGAAAAGTTCGAGCCATTATCCGCGACAGGTGTGTCGTAGCCCTGGGGCATATGGGTGATGAAGTCATGCGCGTTGGCCGCTTTGGCTGCCTCTATAACTTCTTCATCACTCGCGCCTTCACGGCCAAGGCGGATGTTGTCGCGGATGGTCAGGTCTTTGAACAGGAAAGTATCCTGCCCGACATAGGCCATTCGGCCATGCAGGCTTTGATAGGTGATATCGCGAAGATCAACGCCGTCGATCTTGACGGCACCCTCGTCGACATCAAACAGGCGCATGACCAGGCTGACAATCGTTGATTTTCCGCCGCCGGAACGGCCAACAAGCGCCGTCATCTTGCCGGCTGGCACGTTCAGGTTGAGGCCGGTGAAAAGCGGGTTTTCTGCGTCATAGGCGAAATGGACGTTTTCAAAGGTGATGCTGCCATGGCCTTCCGGCAGGGCGATGGCATCCGGTTTTTCCTTCATGCCGACGGGATAATCATTAATCTCGTAAAGCATGCGAACGCCGACCATGCCGGCTTCAAGGTTGACGCGCATGCGTGCCAGGCGCTTGGCAGGTTCATAGGCGAGTAGCAGCGCTGTGATGAAGGACATCATTTCGCCAGGCGTATTGCCCTTGCCGACGACCCAGAAACCGCTCAGTGCAATAACACCGGCAATCGCGAGACCGGAAAGGGTCTCCATGATCGGGCTGGTGGCAGCACTCAGGCGGGCAATCTGGTTCGAACGGGTCTCGACCTGCCGGACAACCTTGTCCATGCGATCGCTCATGTAGTTTTCAAGATTGAAGGTCTTGATGACGCGAATGCCTGTGGCGGTGTCCTGCACATTCTGGATGATCGCCGCCAACGAGGCGAGCTCCTGCTGCATGATTTCGCGTACCTTTTTGGTCAGGACGCGCACACCGTAGAAGGATATCGGGCCGACGATGATGGCAACCAGGAAAAGCATTGGCTGCTGGATGATCATCACGACAACAAGACCGATCAGGGTGAACAGGTCGCGCACAAAGGACGTGACCATCAGATCGATCACCGAACGGGCAGCCTGTGCGTTGTTGGTAATACGCATGACCAGTTCGGAAGACGGGAATTTTGCAAAGAAGCGGATGTCCTGCAGCAGTACGAGATTGAAGACCTTGCGCTGAACTTCGGCGATGATGTTGTTGCCAGCCTTACTCAGGAACACGGCCTGAATATAGGTCGCAAAGCCCTTGACAATGAAAATCACCGCCACACCGACAGAAAGCATCAGAACGCGCTGAAGATCTTGTGAAACGACCGTCTCGTTCACAATATCCTTCATGATCCATGCGCTCAGCGCTGTCACACCAGCGGTCACCAGCATCGCGCAAATCGCGATCGTATACCAAGGATATTGTTTACGAAGATTTTCGGAAAGCAAGCGCACCAGAAGCGTTTTGCTCTGCCGATCCAGAAACGATTTGAACACGCGAAAACCTTTACCTGTTCTCGATCCGGGCAGAGAAGAACATGTCTACTTGTCCCCCCGGAGCGCGGGTTCGGCGACAGCCGAATGCAGGATGCAGGCACTTTTGCTCTGCTCTTGCCCTGTTATCTTGGTTCTGACACATATCGCCAGCGCGGTGAAAACGCAAGATGCACGGAAGACACGGCCGCCGCAAAATAAATACAGCCTAGGATAGCATCGTAGCCCGTATATGTCGATCACCGGCGTTTTTATCCTGGCCAGGAGGCGCGTTCGGTCTGAGTTGCGCAGGGTTGCCAATCTGTTTATAGCCGGTGTCAGAGACGCAGGGCGGCGAAGCCGTAAGGAACCGGACATGGAGATCGAGAATTATCTGCTCTGCCGGCCCCATGGTGGGCTGAATGATATGCTCGTTCAGATTGAGCTGTGTCGCGCTTACGCCGCGTCCCATGCGCGCGTTCTTGTCGTTGACATGAACAGAAGTGGCTGGAAAGACGATTTTCAGCGCTATTTCGAGCCCTTGCCGGGGTTCGGGCCCGTCGGACGTGCCTGGTCGATGGACATGGCTCGGCATCTCGCTGAGATTAACGACGTGGTTCCGGCTGAGATTGGCGGCCGGATCAGGGACTATCAGTTCAGCCAGGCGGGGACGGTCTTCCTGCTTGCTGGCAGTGACATCCGTCTGAGCTTTGATTTCAGCGTGAAGCATGACGCACGGCTTCTTGTCCATGAGCAATGCGGCGGCGGCCTCGAATCAATCGACTTCCTGCGCCATGTCCGTTTTACCTCAGAGGCGGCGAATGCCATTCTTCGGCGGATCATCCCTCTCGGTGCCGATTACGATGCAATTCACGTGCGCCATACCGATATGAAGACGGACTATCAGGGTTTTCTGAAACGCATCGCGCCCGCACTTGCCGGGCGACGCGTGCTTTTGTGCACAGACAGTCATGCTGTCCAGCAGGAAGCTCCGGGGCTGCTTGCCGGCTGCGCAGAGGTGCTGACCCTTGGTGCCGTACCCGATACCGGCGATCTGGGGCTTCATTATCACAATGAAGGTGATGTTTTTGAACGCAACCTTGGCAGCCTGGCCGATCTGGTCGCGCTTGCCTGCTCAAACAGCCTCTATTTCACCAGTGTCAGGGATGGGGACAATACCGCGCGTGTCTCTGGCTTTTCCCTGTTGGCGGAAGGTCTGCATCACCAGCCGAAAATGATCCGCGCATTGATGGGGGCAGCCGATGGCGAACTGCGTGCGATCTTTGAAAATCTGCGCAATGCTGCCGGTCGGCCGGATCTTTCCATCCGGCAGTTGCTTGCTCGCAACCTTGTGAACTTCGGACAGCTTTATTGGAACAGGGAGGCCCGCAAGCGGGTCAGGCGCCTTCACCGCCGCATAGAAGCGACGGTGAAGAACAATTGAACAGCTCGACGGCATCGCCCGATGCTGCCGGTCCATTCTTTTGATGCGTGGGTTATCGAGAAAGCGCGAGCCACTTTTTGCCTGATACTCTAGATGAGGCCGCGCCCCTTGAGCATGGCATCCGGTCCCGGCATGTGACCGCGGAAGGCGGTATAGGCCTCCTCTGCATCAACCGAACCGCCAACGGAAAGAATATTTTCCTTCAGTTTTTCCGCCATTTGCGGGTTGAAGGCGTTGCCTGTTTCCGCAAAAGCTTCGAACGCATCGGCATCCAGTACTTCCGACCACATGTAGGAATAGTAGCCGGCTGCATAGCCGTCTCCTGCGAAGATATGCAGGAAATGTGGAGCGGCATGGCGCATGACAATGGCGTCGGGCATGCCGATTTTGGCCAAGGTTTCCGCCTGAAGCGCCAGCGGGTCTTCCGGCGGATTTTCTGCCGTGTGCAGCGCCATGTCGACCAGAGCCGAAGCCGTGAATTCCACGGTCGCGAAGGCCTGGCCGAAGGTTGCCGCTTCAAGGATCTTGTCGAGCAGCGGCTTTGGCATGGTTTCACCGGTCTGGTAGTGTACGGCGAATTCGGACAGGACCTCAGGCACGGTCAGCCAATGTTCGTAAAGCTGTGAGGGCAGTTCGACGAAGTCACGCGACACGCCGGTGCCCGAAACGGAGGGATAGGTGACGTCCGACAGCATGCCATGCAATGCATGGCCGAATTCATGAAACAGCGTATGCGCATCGTCCAGCGAGAGCAGAGCGGGCTTGCCTTCGGCCGGCTTGGCGAAGTTGCAGACATTGTAGATGATCGGGATCTCGCCCTTGGCGCCATTTTTCAACGTCAGCCGATGCTGGCTCTGGAAAGAGCTCATCCAGGCACCTGACCGCTTCGACGGGCGGTTGAAATAGTCGCCGAGAAACAGCGCCTTTAATCTGTCATCGGCATCGCGGATTTCGAACACGCGGACGTCGGGGTGATAGCCCGCGACATTTTCGGCTGGCACGGCCTTGATACCGAACAGGCGTTCAGCCACCGCAAAACAGGCGGCAATCATGTTTTCCAGCTGCAGATAGGGCTTGACCTCGCTTTCGGAGAAGGAAAAGCGGCGGCCTTTCAGCTTTTCGGCATAATAGCGCCAGTCCCAGGCGGCGATGGCGTGATTTGCGCCTTCCTCAATCACCAGTTCTGACAATGCCGCTTCATCATGGGCGGCTGCGATAACGGCTTTCGACCAGACATCGCTGAGCAAGCCGTCAACATTTTCGGCTGTCTTGGCCATGGTGTTATCGAGTTTGAGGGCCGCAAAATTCTTGTAGCCGAGAAGCTTGGCCTTCTCGTCGCGCAATGCCAGCGTCTCGCGCATGACGGGGCGATTGTCGTGTTCGCCTTTTGAAAGGCCGCGGGCAATCCAGGCGGCAAAGGCCTTTTCGCGCAGATCGCGGCGGGCGGAAAAGGTGAGGAAGGGCTCGATGATCGAGCGGGAAAGCGTGACGGCATAGGCACCTTTGCGGCCGCGTTCGGCGGCGGCGCCTGCCATGGCGTCGATCAGGAATTCCGGCAGGCCGGCAAGATCTGCGTCCCCGTCCAGAAACATCGCCCAGCTGCTTTCATCGGCGAGCACATTCTGACCAAAGGCGGCGCCGAGTTCGGCAAGGCGGCCGTTGATGGTTGCCAGCCGCGACTGTTCATCGGCGCCCAGTCTGGCTCCGGAGCGGATGAAGCCCTTCCAGTGCCGCTCAAGAACACGGCTGGCTTCCTTTGTCAGCTCAAGCGTTTCGCGGGTCTGCCACAGCGTATCAACACGTTCGAACAGGGCCTTGTTGGCACCGATCTTCGAATAATGGTCGGACAATTTCGGTGCAATTTCACGCTCCAGTGCCTGAATTGCCGGATTGGTGTCGGCACTGGCGCGGTTGAAAAACAGCGCAGAGACACGCGACAGCTGGTCGCCGGCGATTTCCAGTGCCACAATCGTATTGTCAAAGCTCGGCGCGTCGCTGTTTTCGGCAATTGCGGCAATCTCGTGATCATGCGCCTCCATGGCAAGGGCAAAGGCTGGCGCATAGTCGCCATCATAAATGGCCTGAAAGCGCGGCAGGCCCTGAAATCCGTCCCACTCGAAGATGGCGCCGTTGGGTTTTGCTTGATCCGACATGGTATATTTCCTGTTTTTATGCTTTTTGCAGGCGAAATTACGAAAAAACATGCTGCCAGCACTGTGTTTGCCGCATGTCTGCCTTCTGTGCAAGGCAGGTTGCCTCCTGCGGCAAAAAACAATAAGTGAAGCTTATCTTTGATGATGGACAGAATATGGCGGCATCTTCCGACCCCAACCGGCTCGGTTTTCTTCTCGCAGATGTTGCCCGGCTTTTCCGGCAGGCCTTTGAACGGGCCATCGCCGAAGCGGGGCTTGATCTCACGCCGGGCGAGGCGCGTACCCTGGTCAGGATCTCGGTCATGTCGGGGGCGCGTCAAAATGTGATTGCGGAGCATCTCGGTATCGAGCCTATGACGCTCTGCCGCTATCTTGATCGTCTGGAGGTGGCGGGGCTCATCAGCCGCGTGGCCGATCCGGCGGATCGGCGTGCCAAGCTGATCAGTACGACAGACGAGGCAAATGCCGTGCTTGGTGCCATACGTTCGGTTTCCGACACACTGTTCGACCGGCTGCTGGAAGATTTCTCGCCGGATGAGCGGGACGGGCTGAAGGCGGGACTGGTTGCATTGCGCAACAAGTTCGCGGCGCTCTGAGCGCTTGTTCGTCATCAGGATGCTGAAGAAGGTCCGCCAGCCCGGCGGATCTGAAACCGGAACCTGACATGTCGACCAAATCCAGCGCTGCCGCGCAAGAGCCCATTTCCAGAACGCCAATGAGTGAGGCGCAGACAAGCCTGATCGGCGCACTTTTGACCATGCTCGGGCCGGTCTCGCTTGCGCTTTACACGCCAGCCATGCCGGCGCTGACCGAAGCCTTCGGCACAACCGATGCGGCGATCAAGATGTCGCTGTCGCTATTCTTCGGCGGCTTTGCCTTCGCGATGCTGATTTCGGGGCCGCTTTCCGATGCACTCGGCCGTCGCCGGGCGGTGATCATCTTCATGGCGATCTACCTGATCGGGGCGCTCGCCTGTGCGCTGGCACCATCGGTTGAATATCTGCTGATCGGCCGTCTGATCCAGGGCATTGGTGCTTCGGTCGGGCTGACTGTCGGCCGGGCGATCGTGCGCGACCAGTTCGTTGGTGAGACCGCAGCGCGGATCATGAACATGATCGGCATCATGCTGGCGGTCGGGCCGGCGATCGCGCCGACGATCGGCGGTCTGATCCTGCTTGTGTCCGGCTGGTACGCGATCTTCTTTGCCATGGTCGCCTTTGGCGCCGTGCTTCTGGCGCTGGTGCTGCTGCTGATGGTGGAAACCACGGTGCCAGACCCGAAGAAGGCGGAGCCTAAGGCGCTTGTCGATGCCTATCGCACCATCCTTGCCGACCAGCGCTTTCTTGCCTCATCCATGGTGATTGCCGCCTCCGTCGGCACGCTTTACGCGCTGTCGTCGATCCTGCCTTTCGTGCTGATCAAGGTGGCCGGGCTAACGCCGACCCAATATGGTATCGGCATGCTGATGCAGACCGGGCTCTATTTTTCCGGCTCGGTGGTCTTCCGTATCGTATTGCGCTGGTTTTCGTCCAAAAGCCTGGTTCTGGCCGGTCTCGTCTTTATCGGTTGTGGCGCAACGGCAATGGCGATCTCGACGGAAGTGCTGCCGATCTCCTATCTCTCTGTCATGCTGCCGGTCGGGCTTTTCGCCTTCGGCATCGCCTTCGTGCTGCCCTATATGACCAATGCGGCGCTTCTGCCCTTCCCGGACATCGCAGGTTCCGCTTCGGCGATGATGGGGTTCATGCAGATGGGCTCGGGCCTTTTGACCGGCGCGCTTGCCGCGGCACTCGGCTCGCCGGTTCTGGCGCTGAAGATCGTGGTGCCGGTGATGGGCGCGCTTGCCATTCTTTCCTATCTCTGGCTGATGTTTGCCGAGCGCCATGTGCCGGATGGTGTGGGGGGGGTGCCGCGAGGGGATGATGCAGAGGAGCCGTTCCGCTCTGCTGTCGAGGCTGCTGATTAGCGCGACTTCAGCGAACCAGGATGCGCTGTCGTGTGGCATGATGGCCGATACAGACTTTTCGGTTGACCGGCTGCCGTACCTTTCCATTATGTCAATTCAGGTTGTGATATCAAGCAGTATTTGAGGGGGGACTCCATGCTGAAAGATACATTCTCAATGATCAGGCAGAATGTCTGGGTGTTCACGACGATCTTTGTGGTCATTGTAGGCTTGCCGTTTGTTCTGGAACGTTCTTTCGGAAGTTCAAAAGGAATTGCTGTCGGCCTGGTCGTTGGTTACATCAGTGCGTTTAACATGTTCA
The DNA here is from genome assembly GCF_006516955.1 of Martelella alba. Taxonomy (GTDB): domain Bacteria; phylum Pseudomonadota; class Alphaproteobacteria; order Rhizobiales; family Rhizobiaceae; genus Martelella; species Martelella alba. The sequence goes on along the minus strand of NZ_VHLG01000015.1, from coordinate 79,398 downwards.
TGCAGGCGAGACTGGCAGGTGTTCCCTTGCGGTTGTTGCGCAGTCATGGAAAGCCATCAACGCTGTGGGGTTTCATGTTCCGGACGTTGCTGATTTTGGCGTTGGCCGGGGTTCCGGTCTTCGCGCTGACTATCTACTTTGTAACGAGTTTTGATCGCAGGATCGCGAATGTACTCATGGTTTTTGTAGCGTCACCACTGCTCTACATATCCCTGTCTGTTTTCCTTTCCCTGCTCGGCACATGGCTTCCGGCAACAATTGAGGGAAGGGCGTCGTTCAGCCAGGCTCTCGTCCGAGGGCAGCGGCATTTCTGGTTCGTGTTCTGGCGCTTTTCACTTGTCTGCGCGCTACCAGGCTTCATTCTGGATGTTGCGCCAATCTTTGCCTTCGTGCTGACCAACAGTGAGTATTCGCCATCAATCATAGCGCTGATCACCTTCAGGGCTGCATTCGAGATATTTGGCCTCATCTATATTTCCGTGGTGCTGGTCGATCTATACAGATCCTGCGAGGCTGAAGATGCGGCCAGTGAGGCCGAAGATGCAGCCGTCGCTCCGGCATAAGGCACTGACGCGATAACAAAAAGGCGGCCCGTCGGGCCGCCTTTCGTGATTTGGATGCGGACTGTGATCAGCCCTGCTGATTGCGCTTGGCGAGCGTACGCAGGCGCAGTGCGTTCAGCTTGATGAAGCCGGCAGCATCCTTCTGGTCATAGGCGCCATGGTCGTCCTCGAAGGTGACGAGGGCTTCCGAATAGAGCGACTTGTCGCTCTCGCGGCCGATGACGATGACATTGCCCTTGTAGAGCTTCAGCGTGACTTCGCCTTCAACATGTTCCTGGCTCTTGTCGATCAGGGCCTGCAGCATTTCGCGCTCGGGCGAGAACCAGAAGCCGTAATAGATGAGCTCTGCATATTTCGGCATCAGCTCGTCCTTCAGGTGCGCTGCACCCCGGTCAAGCGTGATGCTTTCAATCGCACGGTGGGCGGAAAGCAGGATGGTGCCGCCGGGCGTTTCATAAACGCCGCGCGACTTCATGCCGACAAAGCGGTTTTCGACGAGGTCGAGACGGCCGATACCATTGTCGCGGCCATAATCGTTGAGCTTGGCCAGCAGCGTTGCCGGGCTCATTTTCTCGCCATTGATGGAAACGGCGTCGCCCTTCTTGAAACCGATCTTGATGATGGTCGGCTGGTCGGGGGCGGCTTCCGGCGAGATGGTGCGCATATGCACATATTCCGGTGCTTCGACCGCCGGATCTTCCAGCACGCGGCCTTCGGAAGAGGAATGCAGCAGGTTGGCGTCAACCGAGAAGGGCGCTTCGCCGCGCTTGTTCTTGGCAATCTGGATCTGGTGCTTTTCGGCAAATTCCAGAAGCTCTGTGCGGCTCTTGAAGGTCCAGTCGCGCCACGGGGCGATGATCTTGATGTCGGGGTTCAGCGCATAGGCCGACATTTCGAAACGGACCTGGTCGTTGCCCTTGCCGGTGGCGCCATGGGCAATCGCGTCGGCGCCGGTTTCGCGGGCGATCTCGATCAGCTTCTTGGAAATCAGCGGCCGGGCAATCGAGGTGCCGAGCAGGTAGACGCCTTCATAAACGGCATTGGCGCGGAACATCGGAAAGACGAAGTCGCGGACGAATTCTTCGCGCACATCCTCGATATAGATTTCCTTCACACCGGCATTTTCTGCCTTCTTGCGTGCGGGTTCCAGCTCCTCACCCTGGCCGAGATCGGCGGTGAAGGTAACGACTTCAGCGCCGAGTTCGGTCTGGAGCCATTTCAGGATGATCGAGGTGTCGAGGCCGCCCGAATAGGCGAGCACGACCTTCTTGATGTTATTGTGCGAGGCCATGTGTGTTTCAGTCCATCTGGTCAAAGGCTTCGAGAAGCCGTTTTCAAGCATTTGTTGCCGTTTTAGCGCCTTTGTCGCCACGTGCAAGGAAAACAACGTGTGAGAAGCACTTCTCCTTACGCCTATCGGCTTAAGGGGCTTGCAACCGGGGCTGGCCGCAGTCACATTTATATGAGCAGGGATAGAAACGGGAGGAAGACATGGCGCAATCGCATCCGGCCATCAAGGCCGGCAATACCGCAGTCGTAACCGGTGGCGCGTCGGGCATTGGCCTTGCTGCAGCCCTTCGTTTTGCCGCAGGCGGCATGAATGTCGTCATTGCCGACCTGAAGAGTGAAAAGCTTGTCCGCGCGGCCGAGACGGTTCTGGCTGTTGCCGAGCCCAATGGCGGCGGTGTGCTTGCCCAGGCCACCGATGTGTCGGATCTGTCCTCGCTTGAGGAACTGGAGCGCGCGGCCTCGCAGGCCTTTGGCAATGTGCATGTGCTGATGAACAATGCAGCGATCCAGCCCGGCAGTTCCATTTTCGGTAGCCAGATGGCCTGGAGCCGCGTCATCGATATCAATCTGATGGGCGTGATCAACGGCACACGGATATTCGGACCTGAGATGATTGATCATGGTGAGGATGCGGTGATCATCAATACCGGTTCGAAACAGGGCATCACCACACCGCCGGGCGATCCTGCCTATAATGTTGCCAAGGCCGGCGTGAAGGCCTTCACCGAAGCACTGCATTACGACCTGCGCAACCGAGATGGCTGCAAGGTCGATACGCGGCTTTTCATTCCGGGTTTTGTCTTCACGCCGCTGACGGCAGGCAGCCGGACCGAAAAGCCCGAAGGCGCCTGGACCCCGGAACAGACGGTGGCCTTTCTCCTCGAAAAGCTCGGCACGGATGATTTCTACATTCTCTGCCCCGATGGCGAGGTTGATCGCGCAACGGATGAAAAGCGCATCCTCTGGGCTGCGGGCGATATTGTTGAAAACCGTCCGCCGTTGTCGCGTTGGCATCCGACTTACTATGAGCGGTTCAAGAAATTTCTTGTCGGCGAGCCGGAAGATGTCGACGGCTGAACGGATGCAAATGGCGGTTTTCGAACCGCCATTCTGGCTGCTGGCAAAGCCATTCAGGTTGTCCGTTTGGGGTGGAATAGCCGCCCCTCCGTCGTCATCCCCGTGCTTGTCACGGGGATCCAGGCTCTTCAGGGCATTGGATAAACGATTCCTCGCCGCGCAGACGCGCGGTGGCTGGATGCCTGTGACAAGCACAGGCATGACGCTAGAGATGGGGACTAGGTTTGTTAGCAATCAGAATGGCGGCCGAAAGGCCGCCATTCTACTACCGGCAGGCTCAGCCTTCTTCGCGATGCACCTGGAAGGGGGCCCAGGACTGGCTGACCGGCATCAGTTCCAGTGCGTTGATGTTGACATGTGCCGGCTGGGTGGCGACCCAGAAGATGGTTTCAGCGATATCTTCCGGCGTCAGCGGCTTTGCCCCGCGATAGAGATTGTCGGAGGCTTCCTGGCTGCCATGGGTGCGCACCAGTGTGAATTCGCTTTCGGCCATGCCGGGCTCGATTGAGGTAACGCGCACGCCTGTGCCATGCAGATCGGAGCGCAGGCCAAGCGAGAACTGCTTCACGAAGGCCTTGGTGCCGCCATAGACATTGCCGCCCGGATAGGGGTATTTCGCCGCAATCGAGGACAGGTTGATAATGACGCCCTTCTCGGCGATCAGGCCCGGCAGCATGTGATGGGTGATGGTGACGAGGCCGCGGATATTGGTGTCGATCATCCGGTTCCAGTCTTCAAGGCTGGTCTTCGGCGCCGGTGCCGTGCCGAGCGCCAGCCCTGCATTATTGACCAGCACATCGATAGCCCTGAAATCTTCCGGCAGTGACGCGAGTGCTGCGGCTATCGCCTTTTCATCCGCGATATCAAAGGCAAGTCCGAGGAAATTATCGCCAAGTTCCGTCTTCAGCGCCTCCAGCCGTTCGGCGCGGCGCCCCGTTCCGATGACCTTCCAGCCGGCTTCAGCAAATTTTCTGGCCGCGGCCAGTCCGAACCCGGCCGTCGCTCCCGTGATCAGAACCGTCTTTGCCATATTCCACCTCTTTTCAGATTTTTCTCAGTCGTGAATTTTGATTTTGTCCCGGTCTAGAGGAAATTGCGTCCCACTGCAAAAGCGTTTTGCTGCAATGCAGCGTGCTGGCGCCAAAAACATTCCGGCTTCCGGCCGGAATGCTGGCGGAAAGGTGAGCGCTTTGCCGCGGTCTCAGGCTTTAACAATCCCGTCGCCTGTCAGTTCCATGGAGGCGAGAGTCTGGTCGAGATGGCTTGCTCTCAGGTCAAGCAGTTTTTCGGCATAGATAAGCCGGATCTCGTGGAAGGCCGGGTCATCGGCAAGGTTGTCCAGCTCCATCGGATCGGCTTCAAGGTCGAAGAGCAGCGGCGGCAGGCCGGGGAAGTGGACATATTTGAACCGGTCATCACGCACCACGGCGAGATTGCAGCGCTGATAGGGCAGGTCGAAATGGTTCTCTGCCTTCTCCTTGGCAATGCCGCGAAAATCATATTCGAAAAAGGCCGCATCACGCCAGCCGGGTGCCGTCTTGCCCTTGATGAAGGGCATCAGCGAAGCTCCGTCGGGGTGGGTCCGGGGCTCCACCTGCAGCCGCTGGGCCAGGGTTGGAAAGATATCGGCGGCGGAGGTGAAGGCCTTGACCTTGCGGCCATAGGCCTTCGGGCTCTTCGGATCGCGGATGATCAGCGGAATATGGTAGCTACCGTCAAAAAAGCCACCCTTGCCGAGCAACCAGTGATCGCCCATCAGCTCGCCGTGATCGGAAGTGACGATGATGATGGTGTTGTTCCACTGGCCGGCCTTGCGGATGGCGGCGAGCATACGGCCGATCTGGGCATCGACTTCGGCAATCATGCCATAATAAAGGGCCCGGATCTGGTCGAAGGCGGACGCATCCCATTCCTCGATCTTGCCCTTGGCACCGGGAATGAAACTCTTTTTCTTCTTTGTCCCCTGATCTTCGACCAGCCAGCGGACGAAGGGGTGAAGCTTTGCTTCTTCCTCGCGGCTTGTGGCGCGGGCAGCGGCGATATTCTGCTCGGGTGAGAACATGGTGTTGTAGGGTTCAGGCACCACATAGGGCGGATGCGGGCGCAGGAAGGAGACATGGGCGAACCAGCTTGCCTCCTGTTCGGAATGCCAGCGCAGGAATTCGTCGGTCAGAAAGGCCGTCTGGGTTTCGTCCTTGCCGTAGCGCGGCGGTGCATTGGAAACGCCGTCGCCGTGTTTTCCGGTTGCGGTGTGATAGGAACGGTCGAGAGCGTCCTCATGACCGCGCAGGCGTAGCCAGGAGAGCCATTGCTTCTCATGCTCGGGCAAAAGCTGGCGCACGGTAAAGCCCGGCAGAACGCCCTCATAGCTGGTCAGCTGCTGATCGCGCTCGGACAGGGACCGCGGATCGGGCGAGGTGTCGGTATAGCCGAAAAGTGTCGGATCATAGCCGGCGCGCCGTGCCATCTGCGCCAGATTGTCAAACCGGGCATCAAGCGGCGTTCCATTGCGGCAAACGCGGTGGTTCATCTGGTAGAGGCCGGTATAGAGCGTGGCGCGCGCTGGCGAACAGGGCGCTGTCCCGGCATAATGTTTGAGGAAGGTCACGCCTTCATCGGCCAGCGCGTCGATATGCGGCGTTCTGATCGTCGGGTGGCCGGCAACACCGAGGCAGTCGCCGCGCCACTGGTCGGCCGTGATCAGCAGAATGTTCGGCTTAATCGCTTTGCTCACGTTCTGGCATCCTTGGGGAGAGGAGGATTGGACAAGACCATAACACCCCCTGATGGCAAATCTTTCAATGACGAATGCGATGCCGGGATTGAAAAAATGTCCGGAATGGCCAGCTTGATTTTATGAGGAACGGGAGATCACACGATGAATGATGAACGCTTCGAACAGCTGGAGGCCCGGGTCGCCGCCCAGCACGAGACAGTGGTGGCCATGCTGGCAGCAATGTTTGAGGACAAGACGCTCAGCGCCGCTTTCGGTCGCGCGATCGGCGGGCTGTTGAATGTGCGCGAACAGGATGAGGATCCGGGTCTGTCGCCCGATGGCGCCTTTGCCCACGAGACCCGCGTTGCCGCCGCGCTGAAGGATATCATCCGCTCGGCCGAAGCGCGGTGTAGGATGCAAGAATAGCAAAAGGCCGGGAACCTGTTGTCGCCCTGGCTCGTTCATCGTGCAAGCAACGAAGAACAATCAAGCCGAGCCAGCCGGGCAATGGCTGATCAGCCGCCAGCCGGAAGGTCGGCGGTGTGGGGCGGCGTGATGTTTGGCTGGTCGAAAAGATCGGCGACCTTGCGGAAGGCTGAAGCGATCTCGGCGCGCTCTTCCGCAGAGAAACGGGTGAAGTCCGTCGCAAACTGCGCTCCGAAAAGATTGGGTGCGGTCGTCAGTGTTTCACGACCCGCTTCCGTCAGGACAGCGCGGACGATGCGGCGATCCTCGCGCGAGCGGTGCCGCTCGATCAGGCCCTTGGCCTCCAGCTTGTCAAGGATCGTAACCGTGGTGGCCGGGCTCAGATCCGCATGGCGCGAGATCGCCATTGTGGTCAGCGCGCCCTGATCCCGCACGGCTTCCAGCACGGCGATCTGCGGTATGGTCAGGCCGGTTTCGCGGCTGATGCGCTTGGAGCGCGTGTCCATGGCATGGGCAATCCGCCGCAGAGATTTCATCACCGAGCGGGCGCTTTCAGAGGCTCTTTGATTGTCTTCGGTCAGGGGCGTTTCAGTCATGACGATATTATTACAACAGAGATAATTTGAACTCAAATGATTTTTGATGTAATGGATTTCGCGAAACCTTTCGGGCGCTCGCCCGTTCTGATTGCGTAACAACAATGGAGACGACGAACCGATCATGTGTGGAATTGCCGGAGAATTGAGATTTGATGGAAGCCTTGCCGATGCGGAAGCTGTGGCGCGGATCACCGCAGCCCTTGCCCCGCGCGGCCCGGATGGAAGCGGTGTGGTCGCCCAGGGGCGCTATGCCTTCGGACACCGGCGGCTGAAGATCATCGATCTCTCTGAAAAGGCGGCCCAGCCCATGGTCGACCCCGAGCTGGGGCTGACGGTCGTCTTCAATGGCTGCATCTACAACTATCCAGAGCTGCGGGCCGAGCTTGAGGCCAAGGGCTATCGCTTCTTCTCCACCGGCGATACGGAAGTCATCATGAAGGCCTATCACGCCTGGGGCCGCGACTGCGTGTCGCGCTTCCACGGCATGTTCGCCTTCGTCATTGCCGAGCGTGACAGCGGCAAGGTCATCATGGCGCGCGACCGTTTCGGCATCAAACCGCTTTATTATGCTGAAGAGGGCAAGCGCCTGCGCTTTGCCTCGACGCTTCCCGCCCTTCTGGCGGGTGGCGGCATCGACAGGAATATCGATCCGGTCGCGCTGCATCATTACATGTCGTTTCATGCCGTGGTGCCGCCGCCGCATACGATCCTGAAGGGCGTGAAAAAGCTGCCGCCGGCAACGACGCGGGTCTTTGCCGCCGATGGTTCTTACGAAGACGAGCGTTACTGGAACCCACCGCATCAGCGTGATCCGGCAACGGCCTCGCTGTCGCGGGAAGAATGGCGTGACCGGGTGCTTGAAGCGCTGCGCCTCGCCGTCAAGCGCCGCATGGTGGCCGATGTGCCGGTCGGCGTGCTGCTGTCGGGGGGCGTGGATTCATCGATCATCACCGGCCTGCTGGCCGAAGAAGGCCAGAAGGATCTGATGACCTTCTCGATCGGCTTTGAAGAGGCCAATGGCGAAAAGGGCGATGAATTCACCTATTCCGACCTGATCGCCAGGCATTTCGATACCGATCACCACAAGATCTTCGTGCCGTCTTCCGATCTGATGAGCGCTTTGCCGGATACGATCCATGCCATGTCGGAGCCGATGGTGTCCTATGACAATATCGGCTTCTTCCTGCTGTCGCGCGAAGTGTCGAAACATATCAAGGTGGTGCAGTCCGGCCAGGGCGCTGACGAAATCTTTGCCGGCTATCACTGGTATCCGCCGCTTGAAAATTCCGGTGATGTCGTCGGCGACTATGCAAAGGGCTTCTTTGACCGTGATCGCGCCAAGCTTGCGCGGCATCTGTCGCCCGACTGGCTGGCGGAAACCGATGTCAGCCGCGAATTCGTTGCGGCCCATCTGATGGCCGATGGTGCGGACGGGCCGGTTGACCGGGCGCTCAGGCTCGACAGCCAGGTGATGCTGGTCGACGATCCGGTCAAGCGCGTCGACAACATGACCATGGCCTGGGGGCTGGAAGCGCGTGTGCCCTTCCTCGATCATGAACTGGCCGAACTGGCGGCAACCATTCCGGCCGAATTCAAGCTCAATGATGGCGGCAAGGGTGTGCTGAAGGATGCCGCCCGTCTGGTCGTGCCGCATGAGGTGATCGACCGGAAGAAGGGCTATTTCCCGGTTCCGCAGCTGAAATATATCTCTGGCGAATATCTCGACATGGTGCGCGATGCACTGACGAGCCAGGTCTCTTCCGAGCGCGGCCTGTTCAACAAATCCTATCTTGATGATCTGTTCCTGGATCCGATCGGCCATATCACGCCGCTCAGGGGCTCGGAACTCTGGCAGGTGGCACTGCTGGAAATGTGGTTGCAGTCTCACGACATCTGAGGGAGGCCGGAATGGTCAGTGACAAGCGCGGCAAGGATGCAGGCGAAGGCCGGGAGCATCGTGGCAGCGATGCCTATTCGCACCGGCTGAAGCGCCTCAGAACGCAGGGGATGAAGCCGCCGATCGGCCCGGATGAAGGCGCAATGCAGCCGGACCGGTCGATTGACTGCGGCTGGGGCCGGGTGGTGTTCGGCCAGACCTTTTCCGATACCCGGCTGCTGATCGAGACCCTGCGTGCCGAAGGGTCGGACCGGCGCGATATCGCCATCTATGTCCGTGATCCACATGTGGTGCTGGCGACGGCGCCGCAGGAAATCTTTCTCGATCCCTCACATACCTACAGGCTTGATCTTTCGACCTATCGGGCCGCATCGAAACCGACGCAGGGCTTTTTTATCCGTCGCCTGACGTCGGAAATCGATGCGCAGGCGATCAACCGCATCTATGCCGCGCGCGGCATGGTGCAGGTTCGCCCGGACTTCTTCTGGCGCCAGCGTGATGCACGCTCGCTGGTCTATTTCGTCGCCGAAGATGAGCATACGGGCGAGGTCCTAGGCACCGTCACCGGTATCGATCATGTCCGCGTGTTCAATGATCCGGAAAAAGGCGCCTCGCTCTGGTGTCTGGCGTCAGATCCGCAGGCGCGCCATCGCGGTATCGGCGAGGCATTGGTGCGCCGGCTTGCCGAGCACTTCATCGCGCGCGGCGCTGCCTATCTCGATCTGTCGGTGCTGCATGACAACGATCCGGCGATCGGGCTTTACGAGAAGCTCGGCTTTCGCCGGGTACCGTTCTTCACCATCAAGCGCAAGAACCAGATCAATGAGAAGCTGTTTACCGGGCCCGAGGCAGAAGACTATGAGGCCCTCAACCCCTATGCCCGGCTGATTGTCACCGAGGCGCGCCGCCGCGGCATTTCGGTCGAGATTACCGATGCTGCCGGTGGCTTTTTCCGCCTGTCGCAGGGCGGGCGCAGTGTTCACTGCCGTGAAAGCCTGTCAGAGCTCACCTCGGCAACGGCCATGTCGATCTGCGACGACAAGTCGGTGACCCGCCGTTTTGTCGAACAGGCTGGCGTTGCCGTTCCGCGCCAGATGACGGCCGATGCCGGTACCGAGGCGATTTCGGGCTTTCTGGAGGATGCCGGTGCTCTGGTGGTCAAGCCAGCGCGCGGCGAGCAGGGGCGCGGGATTTCCGTTGGCGTGACGACGCTTGAAGAGGTTGGCGCTGCCGTTGAGAAGGCCAAGGCCTATTGCGACACCGTGCTGATCGAGGAGATGGTCGAGGGCGAGGATCTGCGTCTGATCGTCATCAATTTCCGTCTTGTGGCGGCTGCAATCCGCCGTCCGGCCCATGTGGTCGGCGATGGCCGCTCCACCGTCGAGCAGCTTATTGCTGCGCAAAGTGCCAGACGGGCGGCGGCGACAGGTGGCGAATCGAATATCCCGCTCGATGCCGAGACGGAGCGCACGGTGCGCGCGGCCGGATATACCTTTGCCGATGTGCCGCGGGAGGGGGAAGATATCCGCGTCCGGCGGACGGCCAATCTGCATACCGGCGGCACCATCCATGATGTGACGGACATTGTGCATCCGCGTCTTGTGGATGCAGCGGTCAAAGCGGCCCGCGCGATCGATATTCCCGTTGTCGGCATTGATCTCATGGTCAAATCACCGCAAAATGCCGACTATGCTTTCATTGAAGCCAATGAGCGGCCCGGCCTTGCCAATCATGAACCGCAGCCAACGGCGGAACGTTTCGTCGATCTTCTGTTTCCGCTATCCATGCCGGCGGCTGCCCGGGCCTCTCATCGCGAGATCCAGAAACAAGAGTAAGACATGCCGAGACTGACCATCGATGCCGATTATCTGGCCGATATGCTGAAGGCGCTGCTTTCGATCCCTTCTCCCACCGGCTATACCGATCCCGTCGTGCGTTTCGTCTCGGGTGAACTCGAAAAACTCGGACTGTCGGTTGAATTGACGCGGCGCGGCGCAATCCGCGCCGTCAGGCGCGGCGTGGAGCCGCGGGGTGCCCGCGCCATCGTCTCCCATGTCGATACGCTGGGTGCTCAGGTCAAATATCTGAAGGACAATGGCCGGCTTTCGCTGGTGCCGATCGGTACATGGTCGGCGCGGTTTGCCGAGGGCGCGCGGGCGACCATCTTCACCGAAAAAGGCAGTTATCGCGGCACGATCCTGCCGCTCAAGGCTTCGGGACATACCTATAATGACGAGGTCGACACGCTGCCGATTGGCTGGGATTATGTCGAGCTCAGGGTGGATGCGCTCACCCGCGACATGGATGATTTTGACCGGCTGGGTATCGAGATCGGCGATATTGTTGCGATCGATCCGCAGCCGGAATTCCTTGATAACGGCTTCATCGTCTCCCGTCATCTCGACAACAAGGCCGGTGTGGCATTGATGCTTGCCGCACTGAAGGCGATGCAGGATGACGGCGTCGAAACGCCCGTCGACAGCCACTGGCTGTTCACCATTGCCGAGGAGGTCGGCGTCGGCGCCTCATCCATTGTTGCCGATGATGTGGCCTCGCTGGTTTCTGTTGACAATGGCACCACGGCGCCGGGCCAGAATTCGTCCGAATTCGGCGTCACCATCGCCATGGCGGACCAGACCGGGCCGTTTGACTTTCACCTGACAAAGAAGCTCGTCGATCTCTGCAAGGGGCACGATATCCGCTACCAGAAGGATGTGTTTCGCTATTACCGCTCGGACAGCGCCAGTGCGGTGGAAGCCGGTGCGGATGTGCGTACGGCACTGATCACCTTCGGTGTTGATGCATCCCATGGCTATGAGCGCATTCACATGCATGCGCTGCGTTCGCTTGCCGAGTTGATCACCGTCTATCTGACCTCCGAGGTCGAAATCAAACGCGATTTCCTCAACAAGGGGCCCGTTACCGGCTTTACCCGCCAGCCGACCGGGGCGGCCAATCAGGATCTGTCCCGCGATGTCGAGGATGAGCGCCTTGATGCGCCGGATGCACCGCATCACCCAGGCCATGCCTGACGTCAGAGCGCGCCTCGGTTTAGTGTAAAGGCTGCTGACAAAGTTCGCCACATCTCGTTGACGTCATGCCTGTGCTTGTCACAGGCATCCAGCCGACGCGCGTCCGCGCGGCGAAAGACTCATCTTATTCAATGCCTTATAAATTTGGATCCCCGTGACAAGCACGGGGATGACGATGGAGGGGGCATTCCGCCTCAAACATGCAATCTGAATGGCTTTGTCTGCCGTCTGCCCGCCCCCGTCCGGCGCTCTGCCTATTCGAAGACGATCTGCGGGAAATAGAAGGACACGACCCAGTTGGGCGCGTCGACGATCTCGGAAATATGCAGGTCGCCGCAGACCGAGCAGAGCATATAGGCATCCTCTGGATTCATGTTCCGCGTGGCTGCCAGGTGATCGATCATCGCCGAGACTGCATCGCGCGCGGCCTGCATCAGATCAGGGCCGATGCCCGTCGTCACCGCGTAACCCTTGCCGTCAAGATGGCGGGAGACGGGACCGGGGGTGACGAAATAGGGTGTCCGGGGGGCTGCGTTCTTGATGAGCTCGACCGTGATTGAAACATCCATGGCACTTTCAATTGCCGTTCCGCAGACCTCGCCATCGCCCTGGGCGGCATGGGTGTCGCCAAGCGAAAGCAGTGCGCCGTCCACCTCGACCGGCAGGTAGAGCGTCGTTCCGGCAGCGATATCCTTGATGTCGAGATTGCCGCCGACGCGCCGCGGCGGGATTACCGAATGGAGGCCGGGCGCGGCCGGTGCCACACCGATCGTGCCGATAAAGGGGCGCAGCGGCACACGGGCGATATCGGAGAAGACAGCCGGTGTTGCCGCATCGCGTTCATAGTTCCAAAGCTTCAGTCTTGGTGCGGCAAACTGATCGGAAAGCAGGCCGAAGCCCGGAATGATCGCCGTCCAGCCAAAGCCGGAGGGGGAGAACGCGTTGATCGTGACCTTGAGTGCGTCGCCCGGCGCCGCACCCTCGACAAAGACCGGACCGGTCAGCGGATTGGCCTCGTCCGGGTTTTCACTCAGCACATCGGCATCGGTGCTTCCGGCGTGGAAATGGCCGTTGCCGGCATCACGGCAGCAAAAGGTCATGGTCTCGCCGGACGTGACATGAAAGGCCGGGTCCAATGCGTTGTTCCAGCCGCAATGGCAGTGTTTGCTGTGGATGGTGTGGCCCTTAAGCTTCGCCATGGCTCTCTCCCTTAACCGCCTGCGCCCGTCTCGCTGTCTTCAAGCAACAGCCTTTCACGGGTCTGCATATAACGCTCCGCCTCGATCATATGGCCGGTCATGATGTCGCGGGCTTTCAGCGGGTCGCGTTCGGCGATCGCCCGGATCAGCTCGATCTGGTATAAGATGCCGGTCTCCCGCAGGCCCGGATTGGGTTTTTGATAGATGGCCCGGCATTGCGGCAGATCGCGCAACAGGTTCAAAAGCAGGGCACAGGTAAAGCCGAGCACCGGATTGGAGGCATTGCGGGCCAGCTCGGCATGGAAATCGAGTTCGGCGAGACGCTGAAGATATTCCTCCTCGCCGCTTTCGGGCCGCTTCTCATAGATCCGGATCGTTTCCTTGAGCGTCACAAGGGCCTCATCCGGCAGATGCGTGGCAGCATCAGCGGCAAGTTCGGGTTCCAGCTGCTTGCGCAGGGCGTAGATGTCGGTGATGGTCGGCGGGCGCTGCAAGAACAGGTTGGTCGCGGTCTGGATCGCGTCGGATGGCGTCATGGCGCGCACGAAAATGCCGCCGCCAGGGCCGGTCTTGGAAGCGATCAATCCCTGAAATTCGAGGATCTTCAACGCCTCGCGCAACGTGCCGCGCGATACTTTCAGTGCCTCCGGTGCCAGCCATTCGGCCGGCATGCGGTCACCGGGTTTCAGCCCGGCATCAAGCAGGCGTTCACGCAGGAGGTCGGCCGTCATGTCAGGCCGCTTGCGTTTTTTCTCCGCAAGCGGTGTGGCGAAACTCTGCCGTCGCTCTGGTGTCGGCTTGCTCATGAAGTCCTTTCCATCAATGGATGGTGACATGCGGTCTGATGCGCGGCGTCTCGTCCGTCCTTGGCCTCGACCGGCGGCACGGTCGTTGCGCAGATCTCAGTTGCCTCAGAGCAGCGTGCGGCAAAGGCACAGCCCCTTGGCGGATTGTACGGGTCCGGCAGTTCCGCATCACGATCGCCGCCGGAGACAGCGGTTTTGCCCGGAGCCGGTGCCGAATTCAAGAGCAGACGTGTATAGGGATGCAAGGTTCTGCCAAAGACCGCCTCGCGCCCGCCGAGTTCGACGATCCGGCCGAAATACATCACTGCCACCCGGTCGGAGATCGTCTCCACCACCGACAGATCATGACTGATGAAAATATAGGTCAGGCCGAAGCGGGCTTTCAGATCATCGAGTATGTTGAGCACCTGCGCCTGCACGGAAACATCAAGCGCTGAAACCGGCTCATCCAGCACGATGACCTCTGGATTGGCGGCAAGCGCGCGGGCAATGCCGATGCGCTGGGCCTGCCCGCCGGAAAACTCATGCGGGTAGCGGTCGAGGAATTCGGGCGCCAGATTGACGGCGTCCATCAGCGTTTCCAGCCGCTTTGCCCGCTCCGCCCTGGACAGACCGAGCAGGTGGATCAGCGGGGCTTCAAGCACATCGCGGATCTTCTTGCGCGGATTGAGCGAAGAGACAGGGTCCTGAAACACATATTGCACCCGGCGGGCCAGCGCCTTCGGGTTTTTCTTCGCCTCTTCTGCCAGATCAAGGCCCTGAAAGGTGAGCGTGCCGCCCGTTGGGCGGTCCAGGCCGGTCAGCATGCGGGCAAGGGTGGACTTGCCGCAGCCCGATTCGCCGACAATGCCAAGCGTTTCGCCTTTTCTGACGTCAATGGTGACATCCTGCACGGCGTGGACGGCAGGCAATTTCCGGCCGAACAGGGTTTTCCCGCCGCCGAAGACGCGTTCGGCCCGTTCGATTGAAATCAGCATCTCGTCAGTCATCGGCTTTCTCCCGGTTTAAGGGATGAAGACAGCGCACGCCGCGCTCGGCGCCGAGTGCCTCAAGCGCGATATCGCCTCTACGGCAATCGTCCTGCACGAAGGGACAGCGATCGGCAAAGGCGCAGCCATCGGGAAGCGCATTGACGACCGGCGGGCGCCCTTCAATAGCGTCGAGCCGGCGCTCGGGCTCGCCCAGAACCGGCACGCATTCGATCAGCTTGGCGGTATAGGGGTGGGCAGGCTTCGCAAGCAGTTCCGCCGTTGTCCCGGTTTCGACAATCCGTCCGGCATACATGACGGCAACCCGGTCACAGATGGCGGAGACGACGCCGAAATCATGGGTAATGAACAGGATCGCTGTCTGACGCTCGCGCCGCAGCGTATCGAGCAGTTCCAGGATCTGCGCCTGCACGGTCACGTCCAGCGCTGTCGTCGGCTCATCGGCGATGATGACCTTTGCATCATTGGCGAGCGCCATGGCGATGGAAACGCGCTGGCGCATGCCGCCGGAAAGCTCATGCGGAAAGGCCTTCAGCCGTTCGGCCGGATTGGGGATGCGCACCTGTTCAAGAAGGCGCATCGCCTTGTCCCGTGCTTTCGCCTTTGAAAGCGGCGCATGGGCCCGGATCGCCTCGATCAGCTGGTCACCAACGGGAAACAGCGGATGCAGCGTGGAAAGCGGGTCCTGAAACACATGGCTGACGGCCGCGCCGCGCAATTGGCGGATCCGCTCGTTGGAAACGGCAAACAGATCCTCGCCATCGAGGAAGGCTACACCACCGGCAATGCGGCCGGGCGGCGTTGGCACCAGTCCCATCAGTGACATGGCGGTCACCGATTTGCCGGAGCCGGATTCACCGACAAGGCCGAGACACTCGCCTTCGCGCAGATGAAGATCGACACCGCCGACGGCGTGATAGACATCGCCACCGACATGAAACTGGGTCTTCAGCCCCTGAACATCGAGCACGCTGTCTTCGCGCGGCGTCGCCTCGGGCGTCGCGCCGCGTCTGACGGCGGTGCGGGCGCCGGGACGGGCCAGTGCTCCGGATTTCAGCCGCGGATCGAGCACATCACGAATACCGTCGCCCAAAAGGTTGATGCTCATCACCAGCACGAAAATCATGATGCCGGGTACCATCGAGACATGGGCATTGGTGAACAGCACCTTGCGGCCATCGCCCAGCATCGAACCGAGGTCTGCCTGGGGCGGCTGGGCGCCGAGGCCGAGGAAGGACAGCCCCGCCGTCTCGAGGATCATCCAGCCGATCGTGGTCGACATGGTGATGACAATCACCGGCATCACATTGGGCAGCACCTCACCGAACAGGATGGCCGTATGCGATTTGCCGGAAAGCCGTGCCGCCTCGACAAATTCGCGCCGCGAAAGCCCCAGCGTCATGCCGCGTATGTTGCGGGCGAAAAACGGGATATTGACAACGGCGATCGCATAAAGCGCATTCAGCAGGCCGGGGCCAAGCACGGCGACGATCGCCAGTGCCAGCAGGATATAGGGAAAGGCCATGACCATATCGATGCCGCGCATCAGGATATTGTCGGTGCGCCCACCGGCATAGCCTGCGACAAGGCCGATCAATGAGCCGAAAAAGGCGGCAATCAGTGTCGCCGAGATGCCAACCGCAAGGCTGACCCGGGTACCCCAGATCAGCCGCGAAAGCAGATCACGGCCCAGCGCATCGGTACCAAGCAGGTGGCCTTGCGTGAAGATGGGCGCAAGCCTTTTTGCCGGATCGGTGATATTGGGCGGGGCAAGCGGCAGGATCGGTGCCGCCAGTGCCACAAGCGCGATCACGACGAAAATCACCAGGCCTGCCGTTGCCAGCGTGTTGTTCAGCAGCAGCGCGAACGTGCTGGGTCGCCCCTTTTTCGCAGCCGGCTTGTCGATGGTTGTGGTGGAAACTGTATCACTCATCAGCGCAGCCTCGGGTCAAGCATGGTCTGGATGACATCGGCGAGAAGGTTCACCAGCACATAGGCTGCGGCGACAACCAGCACGCCGCCCTGCACCAAAAGCAGGTCGCGCGTGGAAATGGCGGTCACCAGCATCGAGCCGATGCCCGGCCACTGGAACACGGTTTCGATATAGACGGCGCCGCCGAGCACGAAGCCGGCCTGAATGCCGAGAACGGGAATGACGGAGACGAGGGCGGCCTTGAAGGCATGCACCATGATCACCCGCCGCTCCTTCAGCCCCTTGGCACGGGCGGTGCGGATATAGTCCTGCCTCAGCACTTCCAGCATTGCGGTGCGTGTCAGCCGCGCGATCACGCCGGTTGCCACGACGGCAAGGGTGATGGCGGGCAGCGCCAGATGGTGGAGAAGGTCAAGCGGACCGCCGCCGCCATAGATCGCCTCCATGCCGCTTGCCGGAAACCAGTGCAGCTTGACGGCAAAGCCCAGGATCAAGAGCAGGCCAAGCCAGAAGGAGGGAATGGAAATGCCGATCAGCACCAGAAAGGTGACAGCCTTGTCGGTGAAGCCATATTGGCGCACGGCTGAAATGATGCCGGCCAGAAGCCCGAAGATGGAACAGAGCACCAGCGCCGTACCGGCAAGAATCAGCGTATTGCCGAAACGTTCGGAGATGATGTCGATGACGGGCCGGTTCTGGGTATAGGAACGGCCGAAATCGCCATGCATCAGATTGCCGAGCCAGATGAAATATTGGCTCACCAGCGGCTTGTCGAGACCGAGCGCCTTGTTGATCCGCGCGACATTGTCCGGCGTTGCATAGGAGCCGAGAATGGCTGTCGCCGGATCGCCGGGGATCATCGCCATGATGGCAAAGACAATGATGGTGAGGCCGAATAAAACGGGAATGAGCGTCAGCAGGCGCTTCAGAATATAGCGAGCCATGGCAGGTCCCTTTGAATGAAAAAGGCCCCGAAGACGGACTCCGGGGCCTTTCGGATCTGGCGGATCAGTTCGGCTTGGAAACCTTCTGCAGCTCCAGAAGGAAGGAGGGCTGCAGCTTGAAGTCTTCAACCGAAGCCTTGGTCACCGCATTCTGCTTCCAGTTCGCAACGAAGAGCCAAGGTGCGTCGTCGTGAACAATGTCCTGCATCTTGACATAGAGCGCGGCGCGCTTGTCCTGATCGGTGGCGGTGCGGGCTTCTTCCAGCAGCTTGTCGACCTCCGGGTTGGAGTAGTAGCCGGAGTTGAAACCGCCCTTGTCGGGGAAGGCTTCGGTCCTGAGCGTCAGGAAGGGCAGCGTGTCAGGGTCATTGGTCATCCAGGCCATTTCGGCCATGTCCGCCTTGCCCTCCAGGCCGGGATTGACCTTGCCGAGGAAGGTGTTCCACTCATAGGTCTCGATCTTGACCGGCATGCCGACCGCTTCGAGATCAGCCTGGATCTGGGTGGCCATGGCCTGCGGTTCCAGCATGCCAGAACCGCCCTCGGTGACGTAGAAGGTCAGTTCCTTACCGTCATAGCCGGCTTCCTTCAGCAGTTCCTTGGCCTTTTCCGGATCATAGGGATAGGGGTCGAGATTCTTGTCATAGGCCCAGCCGAAGGCCGGTGCGATCGGGCCGGCGGCGACACTTGCTGTCCCCTGCAGGATATTGTCGGCGATGGCCTGCTTGTTGACCGCGTAATTGACGGCCTGACGGATCTTCTTGTCGGCGAAAACGCCATCCTTCATGTTGAGGATCAGGAACCAGACATGCGGGCCGGACTGCTCGTAGACGGTGTAATTGGCATCGCTCGCGAATTGCTGGACACTGTCCGGCGGCACCTCGACCATCACGTCGAGCCCGCCCGACATCATCTCGGCAACGCGGGTATTGGCATCGGTGATCGGGCGGAAGACAACGGCCTGAAGCGGCGGTGCGCCATCCCAGTAATCATCATTGCGCGAAACAACGACCTTGGCGTTTGGATCCCATTCCTCAAACTTGAAGGCGCCGGTGCCGGAGGGGTGGCGTCCGTAATCCTTGCCATATTGCTTCACCGCTTCCGGCGAGACGATCAGGCCGGTCGGATAGGCAAGATTCGACAGGAAGGGCGCATAGGGTTCCGACAGCGTGAACTTGACCGTCAGATCATCAACGACATCGATGCTTTTGACCGATGAGAAATTGAAGGACAGCGGAAAGGGGCCGGTGTCGTGATAGGGGCTGTTCTCATCCAGCATGCGGTCGAAGTTGAACTTCACCGCCTCGGCATTGAAGGGCGATCCATCGTGGAATGTCACACCGTCGCGCAGGTGGAAGGTGTAGACGGTGCCGTCATCGGAGATATCCCAGCCTGTGGCAAGCGAGGGTTCCACTTCCAGCGTGCCATCCTTGTAGCGCACCAGACCGTCATAGATATTCGTGAGGATGCGGAAATCGTTGACCGCTGTATCAACGGCGGGGTCGAGTGATTTCGGCTCGGCAATCTGGCCGACAACCAGAACATTGGGCGGCGTCTGGGCCATGGCCGGCACAGCAAACATGAGTGACGCAGCGGCAAGGGCCGCAGCGATGAGGCGCTTCATGTCAGTTCTCCTCTGTTGGATTTTTCATAATTAATCATGAAAATTTCGTCATGTTCAAGATAATTATTATAATAAATTTATGAGAGTATGGTTCCATCCATATAAAAGAACGCTGCAATGGACGGTCAGGGAGTGAATGCGACATGCCAGATGAACCAAGAATCAACCTGCGACGGCTTCAGGAATTATTATCTGAAATCAATACGTTCGGGTTCTCCCCGGAAACCGGCGGCTTCAATCGAATCGGCTTCTGTGATGCCGATATGGCGGTTCGCGATCGCTTTGCCGCGATCATGGAGGCGGACGGCCTTGCTGTCTCGCGCGATGCTGCCAATTCGCTTTTCGGCCGGTTTGGTGCCGCCGAAGGTCCTTCAGTCATGGCCGGCTCTCATCTGGATACGGTTGTTGATGGCGGTGCCTTTGATGGTGCGCTCGGCGTCGCCGTTGCGCTGGAATGTGTGCGGGCGATGAAAGATGCCGGCTTTTCCCCGCGCGTGCCGATCGAGGTCGTGGCGACCTCGGAAGAGGAGGGACGTTTCGGCGGAATGCTCGGCTCCCAGACCATCGCCGGTCGCCTGACGGCGGAATGGCTGGAACATGCGGCCGATGCCGATGGTCTTTTGCTGAGCGATGCCATGCGCGCTCAGGGGCTCGATGCAGGCGCCTTGATGGGGGCGGCGCGCAGGCGCGGCGATGTGAAGGCGTTTCTGGAACTGCATATCGAGCAGGGGCCGGTGCTGGAACAGGAAAAGCTGCCGATTGGTCTGCCGACGGGGGCGACGGGGATCCTCAGCCTGTCTGTACGTCTGACGGGTACGGCCAATCACTCGGGAACCACGCCAATGGACATGCGCGCCGATGCGTTCGCCGGTCTTGCAGAGATTGCGACGCAGATCCCGGCGATGATCGAGCGGTCACGCTCGGATATTGCCCGGATCACCATTGGAAAGGTGGAGCTGTGGCCAAATCATACGCATACGATTCCGGGGGAAGCGCTGTTTTCCGTTATTATCCGTGACCGGTCGGAAGACGTCATGCGCGGTTTGCAGACGCTGTTTGCGCATGTGACGGCGGCTGTGGCCGGGGCGCATGGCCTAACCTATCAGATTGAAGAGCGGAGTTTTATTCCGCCCGTCTCCTTCGACCGCAAGCTTGTCGGTCTGCTGACAGAAGAGGCTGCACGGCTGAAACTGCCGGCCAAATCGATGATTTCCGGTGCCGGCCATGACGCGCAGACGATGATGGCGCTTTGCCCCTCGGCCATGATTTTCGTGCCGAGCCGCAACGGCATTTCCCATGCACCGGAGGAACATTCCGAATGGGCCGATATCGAAAAGGGCGCCGAGCTGATGCTGTCGGCGCTGATGCGGCTTTCATCGGTGGCCTGATGGATGCGGTTACGGGAAAAGGCTGATCAGGCTGATACAGGCTGTCGCCACCGTCAGCGTGGCGGCAAGAATGGCGGCGGCAAGCACGGCAAGATCGCCGAGCCTGCCGGAATCCATAACGTCGTCTGCAAGGTCGGAGTGGTCACGCATTACTTTTTTTCCGATAATCTTAACTGTCCACAGTTTCGTTCAGACAGCCCTTCAGTCGCGTTAAGGGACATGGTTAGCAAAACATGAAGGCTGTTCGCCTCACGGCAAGGTTTGCCAAGGCCCGGCTGGCGCGCTAAACATGCCGCTCTTCAGGCGCAGAAAAGTCTTCAGGAGGCGGATCGCGATGGCACGGGCCTTTCTTTACGTTCTCGATTCCTTCGGCATTGGTGGTGCCCCGGATGCGCGGGACTATGGTGATAACGGCGCCGACACGCTGGGCCATATCGCCGAGTTCTGCGCGGCCGGACTTGGTGACCGGCAAGGGTTGCGCGAAGGGCCGCTTGATCTGCCCAATATGGCGATGCTGGGCCTTTATGAGGCGGCACGGCTTGCCACCGGCCTTTATCCCGCAGGCGTTACCCGCCCTGAGCGGGTGCTCGGCCGCTATGCCGCTGCAAGCGAGGTTTCGCGCGGCAAGGACACACCCTCCGGCCATTGGGAGATCGCCGGCACGCCGGTGATGTTCGACTGGGGATATTTTCCCGATCAGGACGACTGTTTTCCCGAATGGCTGTTGCAGCGCATTTATGAGGCGGCCGGGCTTTCCGGCAGTCTTGGCAATTGCCACGCCTCCGGAACCGAGATCATCGCCGCCTTTGGCGAGGAGCATATCCGCACCGGCAAGCCGATCTTCTACACCTCTGCCGACAGCGTATTTCAGATCGCCGCGCATGAGCATTATTTCGGTCTCAGTCAGCTGCTCGAACTTTGCCGGATCGTGCGCGAGGCGACTTATGAGCTGAATATCGGCCGGGTCATCGCGCGGCCCTTCATCGGCACGGCGCCGGGAAATTTCGAGCGCACCGGCAACCGCCGCGATTTTTCGGTTGAGCCGCCGGAGGAAACCCTGCTGGACCGGTTGAAGGCCGCCGGACGGCAGGTGATCGGCGTTGGCAAGATCTCCGATATCTTCGCCGCCAAGGGCGTGACGCAGAGCCTCAAGGCCGATGGCAATGCGGCGCTGGTGGATGCAAGTCTTGGCGCTATGGATCGCGCGGGCGATGGCGATCTGGTTTTCACCAATCTGGTCGATTTCGACATGAAATTCGGCCATCGCCGCGATGTGCCGGGTTATGCCGCAGCCCTTGAGGCGTTCGACGGGCGCATTGGCGAGATCATCCAGAAGATGAAGCCAGGCGATATCGTTATCCTGACGGCTGATCACGGCTGTGATCCGACCTGGCGCGGCAGCGACCATACCCGTGAACGCGTGCCGGTTCTGCTGTTTGGCCCCGGAATTACCGCAGGATCATCCGGCGTGCGCCGCAGCTATGCCGATATTGGCGAGACTATAGCGCTCCATCTTGGTCTCAAACGCGGAAAACACGGGACATCTTTCCTATGATCATGCCGAAAGCAGAGCTTCATTGTCACATCGAAGGGGCAGCGCCGCCCGCACTCGCCGCACGTCTGGCAGACAAATACGGCGTCGATCTCGGCGCCTATCTGAAAGACGGCGTCTATCAGTGGCATGATTTCACCAGTTTCGTCGCAGCCTATGCCGCTATTGCCAGCGTGTTCCGCTCGGAGGATGATTTCGCTGCGCTGGCAGAGGATTATCTCACCGAACTGGCGGAAGCCGGTACGATCTATTCCGAGCTTTTCGTTTCGCCAGAGCAGGGGCTCTCGGCCGGGCTTTCACGTGATGGCTATATGCGCGCCGTCGTTGAAGGCATTGAGCGCGCCCGCGACAAGACAGGTATCGAATGCCGTATGGTGATGATTGGCGAGCGGCATATGGGGCCGGAGCAGGTGGAAGGTGCCGCACTTTATGCCAGTGCCTATCAGGGCAAGCTGCTGACCGGTTTCAACATTGCCGGTGATGAGCGCATGCACCGCATGGCCGATTTTACCCGTGCCTACGATATCGCCCGCGATGCCGGGTTGAAGCTCACCGTTCATGCCGGCGAACTGGAGGGGGCGTTTTCGGTGCGCGAGGCGCTCGATTGCCTGCGCCCAGACCGGATCGGCCATGGCGTGCGTGCGATAGAGGATGCGTCACTGGTCAAGCGCCTGGCCGATGAAGGTGTGGTTCTTGAGGTTTGCCCCGGCTCCAACATTGCGCTCAGTGTCTATCCGAGTTTCACGGCGCATCCGCTGCGCAGGCTTTTTGATGCTGGCGTGAAGGTCACCCTGTCGTCGGATGATCCGCCATTCTTCCATACCTCGCTTTCGCTCGAATATCAGCGCGCCGAGACTGAAATGGGGTTCTCGGTCGATGAAATCGCCCGGATGACGCGCACAGCCATTGAGGCGGGTTTTGTCGATGATGCAACGCGGAGTGTCCTGTTGGCCCGTCTACCGGCCTGAGAAGGTAGAGTTTCCTGTTCAAAACCGTGCATTGACGGCCTTATGCTTGCCGTAGGGCCGCTTTTGGCGCAAAAGCGGATAAGAATTTTTATCGGTAAGAGCGGGATGAAGACCATGGATGGCGTAACGGTAATCAACCACCCCCTGGTGCAACACAAGCTGACGATCATGCGTCAGAAGGAAACCTCAACGGCGGGCTTCCGCCGGTTGCTGCGCGAGATTTCCACCCTTCTTTGCTATGAGGTCACGCGGGATCTCGAATTGACGATGGAAACCATCGAAACACCTTTGATGCCGATGGAAGCGCCGATTCTCGAAGGCAAGAAGCTCGTCTTCGCCTCGATCCTGAGAGCTGGCAACGGTCTGCTGGAAGGCATGCTCGATCTCGTGCCCTCGGCCCGCGTCTCCCATATTGGCGTCTACCGCGATCACGATACGCTGGAGGCGATCGAATATTTCTTCAAGGCCCCGGAAGATATTGCCGAGCGCCTGGTTATCGTCGTCGATCCGATGCTGGCAACGGGCAATTCCTCGATTGCTGCCATTGACCGGCTGAAGGAACGCGGCGTGACCAATCTCCGTTTCCTCTGCCTGCTGGCTGCACCCGAAGGCATCAAGCATTTCCACAAAACCCACCCCGACGTGCCGATCTTCACGGCTGCGATCGACAGCCATCTGAACGAGAAGGGCTATATCGTGCCCGGTCTCGGTGATGCTGGCGACCGCATGTACGGTACCAAGTAAGGTGATGGAAGGCGCCGGTTATCCGGCGCCTATTGTGGCGCGGTGATCGCCAGGCGGTAACGCACGAAGCCATCGGCGGGCGCGAAGTGGTCGTAGAGCCGGCGTGCCGTCGCATTGTCGGCATTGGTATGCCAGTAGAGACAGGTCCACCTGTCGCGCCGTCCCATCGCCAGCAGATCGTCGATCAGCGCCCGCCCGGCGCCGATGCCGCGCCGTGTCTCATCAACATAGAGATCTTCCAGATAGCATGCCGGCTCCACCGCCCATGTACGCGGATGGATAATGCAGGTAGCAAAGCCAATCACGGCTCCGTCAATTGTGGCAACGCGGGTGAAGACGGTGCTGACCGGATCAATGATCCGCGACCAGGTCATATCTGTCACGCTTTGCGGCAGGGTGACCTTATAAAAGGTCAGATAGCCCTGCCACAGATGAAGCCAGGCTGCGTGATCGGCCGGGCAGATGTCGCGAATGGTGACGGAATTGCTCATGCGCCTGCCTCCTGCAATGCGGTCAGGGCTTCGTCCGAAAGCGTGACGTCCGGCGCGCGCAGCAGACGCTCCAGCTGTTCTGACCGGGTCGCACTTGCGATCGGCGCGGTAATGCCCCGGCGGGTCATCAGCCAGGCAAGGGCGATGGTGGCAGGTTTTTCGCCAAGCTCGTCAGCAATCCGGATAAGGGCTGCCACAACGCGTTCGGCGCGTTCGTCCCAGAAGCGCTCAAGCGTTGCCGATCTTGCAACTTCGGCGAAGTCCGCCTTTGACCGGTATTTGCCGGTCAGAAGTCCGGCGGCGAGGCTGTAATAGGGAATGACACCGATATCCTCCTCCACACAGATTTCGGCCAGAGCGCCTTCATATTTGTCCCGCGTCAGCAGGTTATATTCCGGTTGCAGCACACCATAGGATGGAAGGCCAGCCTGTCTTGCCGCTTCAATGGCGGCGCGCAGCTGGGCTGCATCATAGTTCGAACAGCCGAAAGCGCGGATCTTGCCCTGGTCACGCAACCGCGCAAAGGCGGAGAGGGTTTCCGCATGGGCCACATCGGCATCGGGCCAATGCGCCAGGTAGAGATCGATATGGTCCGTCTGAAGCCGTTTGAGTGAAGCCTCCACAGCTTGCATGATCCATGTTTCGCCGAGCCCCTTGCGGTTTTCACCCATGGGGGAGCCGACCTTGGTGATGATGATGACATCCTCACGGCGGGTCGCCGACTGTTTCAGCCAGCGGCCGATAATGGTCTCGGATTCGCCACCTTGGTGACCGGGAACCCAGGCGGAATAGACATCGGCAGTGTCGATGGCGTTGAAGCCTGCTGCGGTGAAGCGGTCGAGAAGGTCGAACGAGGTTGGCTCATCGGCGGTCCAGCCGAAAACATTGCCGCCAAACACAACAGGTGCGATTGAAAGCCCTGTTGCCCCAAGGTTGCGAAAATGCATGGTCTGCCTCCCTTCACTTAGCATCGCCGGATGCCCGATGGGCAAAGCCTATGCCGTGATCTGCTTCATGGCAATGAAGGGACAGAGCGGAATTGTGGCTTGCCCTTGGGGTGACGGCTTTTTATGCTCGGGCACAAATGAAATGGTGAGGACACCCCGATGCTGCGTTTTGGAATTATGTCGACGGCCAAGATCGGCCGCGAACTGGTCGTGCCTGCAATCACCGATGCGGAAAATGCTGTCGTGGCTGCAGTGGCAAGCCGCGACGCCGCCCGTGCGCGCGCCATGGCTGACCGGTTTGGCGCGCCACATGCCTTCGGCTCCTATGAGGCCATGCTGGCAAGCGATGCGATCGATGCCGTCTATATTCCGCTGCCGACCGCACAGCATGTGGAATGGGCGATCAAGGCAGCCGATGCCGGCAAGCATGTGCTGGTGGAAAAGCCGCTGGCCCTTGCCGCAGACGATATCGCGCCTGTGATTGCCGCCCGCGATCGCAACGGCGTTGTCATCAGCGAAGCCTTCATGGTCACCTATTCACCGGTCTGGGCCAAGGTGCGTGACCTGATTGCCGGTGGCGCAATCGGCGAGTTGAAGCAAGTGCAGGGCGCCTTTTCCTACTTTCTGCGTGATGCGCAGAACATGCGCAACAAGCCGGAGCTGGGCGGCGGCGGTCTGCCGGATATCGGCGTTTATCCGACCGTGACCACCCGCTTTGCCACCGGCAAGGAGCCGGAACGCGTTTCGGCAACGGTGCGCTTCGATCCCGAATTCGGTACCGATATCTATGCTTCGGTGCGTGCAGACTTTGAAGGGTTCGAACTTTCCTTCTATATCTCGACCCAGATGGCTGGTCGGCAGATCATGGCTTTTCACGGTACCGAAGGGTTAATCGAGGTCGTTGCTCCCTTCAATGCCAACCGCTGGGGGGAGGAAGCTGTGCACCTTTCAAACCAGTCGCATGGTGAAACGCAGATCTTCCGTTTTCAGGACACACGCCAGTACAAGCTGCAGGTGGAGGCTTTCGCGCGGGCTGTATCCGGTAACGCGTCGCAAATCTTTACACTCGAGGATTCCGTGAAAAACCAGGCCTTCATCGACGCTGTCTATCGTGCCGGTGAAAGCGGTAACTGGGAAATGGTCTGAGCGGCGGTTGAAGCCGTCACCACTCACAGCAAAGGGCCGGTCTTTCTATGCCCGCCCTTTGCCAATCTGTCGTGTTCACCTTTAAGGTATCGATGACAGTAAATGTCAGGCAAAGCGCTCGGATGGGGTTTCTGGTGCGACATCGAATGTTTCGAGGCTCGCTGGCACGACACCTTCGAACCGCATATTGATATGGTAACCGGCGATAGCCGCCCGCTCTGCCAGATCAACCATTGTCCCTGTCTCATCGAGAACCTGAATGGTCTGACCTGTCAAAGCATAGAGCGTGCCCGTACCATTGCCGCAGATCGAAAGGGCAAAACCGCAGCCGTCAGCGAGTTTCCCGTCAACCGGGAGGGCCATTTCCCCGAAGCCATTTTCAACCTTTTCGATACTGGCACTGGAAAGCGCTGCAACAGCGTCCGCTTTGTTATCGAATTGCAGGTAGAGATCATGCGTCATAAGCGACAGCCTTTGTCTGGAGGGATGTATCCGTCATTCGGAAAGGCCAGAGCGTCAGGCATTTCATGTGCCCATTGGCGAACTGTCCGTTCGCGCTGCGACCGAGATAGATCTCAGAGCAGTTTGTGTCGATTGGCGTGGCAGATGTGGTGACAGCTGCACCATTGTAGCTGGCCGAGCGGCCTGACGCGTCGAAACCCAGACCGATACCAAAGTCCGGCAACGGCGTTACAAGGCCAGAGGCAAATGATTGATAGTTGGAAGCACCTGCCCCAAGCACCGAGTCATTTGCGCCGAAGCCAAGCAGTCGCTCGCTATTTGCACCGCCGATAACACGGCTGATGGATCCACGCAGATCCTTGCCCTGCAGTACAAGGCTTACGGCATTGCGCCGGAGGATCGCGGCGATCTGATCCGAAAGTCGTGCATTGTCTGCGGTCCGTGTCACGGCTGAACCTGTCGTCTGAATCAGCGAGCTTGGGACACTGTCCTGTTCAAGCTGCAGGCCGAAAAGCCTGACGACTTGCCCGGAAAAGGACGTCGTTCCAGATGTGCCGCTGATCACAATACCTGTCCGAACATTGGCCGTGGAGACATTGCTCAATGTTCTGGCGGATGATCTGCGCGCAAGCGTCGTTGTGGGCTGCTGGAATGTCCCCGACCCTACAAGATACCCGGAGGATGCATCAAGTTCATATACCTCGGTTGTCAGGCCAGTTGAGCTGGCCGGCCAGGTCCCGCTGATCAACTGGTGATAGAGAGAGGCAATCCATGTCTGGCCGGTTGCCGCAGCTGTGATTGTCGATGTGGGCTGCACGAACAGTGCTGCCGATGCCGCGGTCATTGTGCCGGTGATTGAAAAATCCGCATAGGGAACATCACCGAGCATGCCGGTTGCAACAACGGCAACCGTGAGCCCATTACTCGTCAGGTTATTCCATGGTGTAGCGGCTGTATGGCTGGAGGTTGTCGCAAAGTTGGTGGACGGACCTTCGAGCAGAAGTCCGTCGGCCTCAAATCGTGGTATGTCGGCTGTCGCGGTTTTGATCAGACCATCAGCCGGGTCGACATAGGTCGCATTGCCCGCGCGGGTGAACGTCATGACGTCTGCAAGCGCCATGGCGGTGAGGATCTGCAGCTCGCTGTCGGTAGCGCTTTCGATGGCTGCGGTCGTCAGTGGGGGCTGTGCATAACGCTTTGCCTTGAAATCCAGCATGGCGGCCGGTCCTGAAACGATGAGGCTGGTGATCGCTTCAGCCTTTAAAGCCGCCTTCAGCCAGAAAGGCGTGACAGCCTGGGTGGCGGTGAGTGAGAGAGCGGCCCCCAGCATCAGACAAGCCCGAGGATCGTCGTGGCGGTTGTACCGGTTGCCAGAACCTGTTTGACACGGACTGGCAGGATGGTTCCGGCATTGAGGCCTGTAAAGGTCAGATTATTGCCGGATGCCATGATCAGCGTCACATCGCCACCACCGCCGATGTAAAGCGCACGCGTGGTTTCGCTCAGGCCTGTGCTGTCGCTGGGCGTGATGGCAAAGCCGTCATAGGCCGGGCTGGTCAGTGAAAAGTCTCTGGTGGCAAATCTGTCGGTCATCAGGGTCTCCGTTCTGTGAATGTGCAACCATGGATATCATCGGCGAATTTCAGGAGGCGGGGATAAAGGGGGATGAGATTTTGCGGGGCTGCATACCAGCTGTGGATCGGCTAGGCTGTAAAAATGCAGTCACTCTTTGATACCGATTCGGCGACAAACCTGCCGGAATTCACCGTTTCCGAACTGTCCGGCGCCATAAAGCGGACGGTTGAGGATCGCTTTGATCGTATTCGACTCAGGGGCGAGATTTCCGGTTATCGCGGTCCGCACTCCTCGGGTCATGCCTATTTTTCGCTGAAGGATGAGCGCTCACGGATCGATACCGTGATCTGGCGCGGTACATTTTCTGGCCTTGCGATCAAGCCCGAAGAAGGGATGGAAGTCATCGTGACCGGAAAGGTGACGACCTTTCCCGGTGCATCAAAATATCAACTGGTGGTTGAAGCACTCGAGCCGGCAGGCGCCGGAGCGCTGATGGCGCTTCTGGAGGAGCGGCGCAAGAAACTGGCGGCCGAAGGGCTGTTTGATGCGGCGAAAAAACGTCCGCTGCCCTTCATGCCAAAGGTCATCGGTGTGATCACGTCGCCAACCGGTGCGGTTATCCGCGATATTCTGCACCGCATTTCGGACCGCTTCCCTGTTCATGTCGTCGTCTGGCCGGTCAAGGTTCAGGGGGAAGGTTCGGGCGATCAGGTGGCCGCTGCCATATCTGGCTTTAATGCCATTGCCCCGGGCGGACCGATCGCGCGGCCGGATGTGCTGATTGTTGCGCGGGGAGGCGGGTCGCTGGAAGATCTCTGGGGCTTTAATGACGAGGCGGTGGTGCGGGCGGCAGCCGACAGCGCGATCCCGCTGATCTCCGCCGTCGGGCATGAGACCGACTGGACATTGATCGACCATGCCGCCGATTACCGTGCACCGACGCCCACAGGAGCTGCCGAGCGGGCGGTTCCAGTCAAGGCGGAACTGGTTGCCGATCAGGCTCGTCTTGCTGCGCGCCTTGCCACAGCGGTCAGCCGGTTGATGGATTTCCGCCGCCAGACCCTTTCCGGCCTTGCGCGCGGCCTGCCGTCGCTTGATCAGCTTCTGGCGCTGCCGCGGCGGCGTTTCGATGAGGCGGCCATGCGGCTTACTCGCGCGCTCGAACTCAATACGATCAACAAGCGCCGCCTTTTCGAACAGCGCGCCAGCGGCCTTGCCGGCCTGCCGCAGCGGCTCGCCACGAAGGTGGAAAACGCCCGCGAACGCATTCATGTACTGGGTTTGCGGGCCGATACGGCGCTGAACGCTGGCATGAAGACGCGGCGTGCCACCCTTGTCAGCCAGGAAAGGGTGCTGAATTCGCTTTCCTACCGCAATGTGCTGGAGCGCGGCTTTGCCGTCATCCGCAATGCGGATGGCAGACCATTGACCCGCCGGGCAGGGATCAGTAACGGCGACGGGCTGGAGATCGAATTTGCCGATGGCAGGCTGGCAGCGGCCGCAGGCGAAGCGGTTGATGCGCCTTTGCCAGCGGCGTCAAAACCGAAGAAGGCTGCGGCTAAAAAGCCCGTTGCGGCAAAGCGCAAAAAAGATGATGATAGCGGACAGGGCAGCCTGTTCTAGAGCGCCGGGAGAAAAAGTGGTTGCCGGTTTTTCGATCTCCCGACGTGCCAAAAGAAAGTATCTGCAGCAGCGGACGATGCCGACCAATCGCCCGATGCTTTAGGTCTTGACCATTCCTTCTCAATCATCGATCCGGTTGGAAAAGGCGTATTCCTGTCTGCCGGACAGGAAAGATATATGATGCGCATTCTACTGGTTTATTCCCATCCCTTGCCGGAGAGCTTCAACGCGGCCATCGCCGGTGAACTCCGCAATGGCCTGACCGAAAAAGGCCATGACGTTGATTTTCTCGATCTCTATGCCGAGGGTTTTGATCCGCGCCTTTCCGTTGCCGAACGGCGCGGCTATTACGATGAGAATTACGATCTCTCCGGAGTGGCTGGCATTGCTGCAAGATTGCGGGCCGCCGATGGCATGATCCTGGTGTTCCCGCAGTGGAGCTTCAACATGCCGGCGATGATGAAGGGGTTTTTCGATCGCGTTTTTGCGCCCGGTGTCGGCTTTGAGCATAATAGAGCAGGCGGCTTGATCCGTCCGGCGCTGAAAAATCTCAAATTTGTCTATGCCTTCACCACCACCGGTTCGCCCTGGTGGGTGGTCAATCTCTATATGGGCCATCCGGTAAAACGCCTGCTCAAGCGCGGTACGCGCTCCTATTGTCCGCATTTCCCGAAGTTTCGCATGGTCAACATGCATGGCGTCGATAAGTCGAGCCTGAAACAGCGCGAGGCCCATCTCGCCCGCGTGCGCAGCGTGGCGCACTCTCTCTGAAACGAAAAAGTCGGCCCCGAAGTGCCGCCTCGAAACTGCTGACAAAGTCGTTCAGATTGCCTGTTCGGGGGTGCAATGGCCACCCCCTCCGTCGTCATCCCCGTGCTCGTCACGGGGATCCATATCCATAAGACATTGAGTAGAAAAGTTTTTTCGCCGTGCGGACGCGCGCCGGCTGGATGCCTGTGACCAGCACAGGCATGACGTCAGAAAAGGTGGCGAGGTTTGTCAGCAGCCTCAAGGCGGCCCCGAAGTGCCGCCTCGAAACTGCAAAGCCGCTGAAGGTTCAGTCTGCCCATTCGCCGCCGCGCATCACCGGTGTGGCATCGCCATTGGCGTCAATGCCGTCAATGTCAACCTTGTCGGAGCCGATCATCCAGTCGATATGGATGAAGGATGAATTGCCGCCCTTGGCGGCGATTTCATCCTGGGTGAGCGAAGCGCCATTGAGGAAGCACTTGGAATAGCATTGGCCAAGGGCAATGTGGCAGGAGGCGTTTTCGTCAAACAGCGTGTTGTAGAACAGGATGCCGCTTTGCGAAATCGGTGAGGAATGCGGCACCAGTGCCACTTCGCCGAGATGGCGGGCGCCCTCATCGGTGTCGAGCACGCGGTTCAGCACATCGCCGCCCTTCGACGCTGCGGCATGGACGATCCTGCCCTTTTCGAACTGGACGCGGATCTCGTCAATCAGCGTGCCCTGATGTGACAGCGGCTTGGTGGCCGAGACATGGCCCTCGACACGCAGGCGGTGCGGGGTGGTGAAAACCTCTTCGGTCGGGATATTCGGATTGCAGATAATGCCGTTCTTGGCGGGCGACGCACCGCCATGCCATTCATGTTCGTCGGCAAGGCCAACGGTCAGGTCGGTGCCGGGGCCGGTGAAATGCAGGGCGGCAAAGCGCTTGCCATTGAGGAAGGCCGAGCGGGCGGCGAGGTTGGCATTATGCGCAGCCCATGCGGCAACCGGGTCGCTTTCGGCAACGCGCGAAGCGGCGAAGATTGCCTTGGCGAGCTTGGCGACGGCCATCGGCTCGGTGTCGCCTGGGAAAACCCGTTTGGCCCAGGCAAGCGTCGGGTAGGAGATGATGTTCCAGTTGATATCGAAATTGGAGATCTTCTCACCGGCGGGCTTATAGGCCTGCGAATTGGCGCGGTTGGCGCGCGAAACCTTGTCCGGGTCCTGGCCGGACAGCAGCATCGGGTCCTCGCCGACAATGGCCAGGCGGGCTGCGCCATTGGCATAGGCCTTGCCCATGCCCTCGTAAAGCCAGGCGGGGGCCGCATCAAAACTGCCGTCGCGACCGTTTTCAAAGCGTTCCAGCGTCGCTTCTGGGTCAGAGAACAGCGTGGTAACGATACCGGCGCCAGCGCGATAGGCATGCCTTGCAATCAGCCGTGTCAACGGCTGGGCTTCCAGCGGCGCGGTGATGATCAGGTCCTGGCCCTCGGCGAGGTCAAGGCCGACCTTCACCGAAACCTCGGCCAGCTTTTCCAGTTTCTTCATGTCGATGGGAAGGTTGGTCTGAACGTTCATCGCTGCGCCTTCTTGCTTGCTATGTTCCTGTCTTATCTAGTGTGCTTTGGTGCAAAATTGAAGCGCTTGTCTGCCCGGCCGACTGCATGAATGGACAAAGCGCCGCTCTGGCGCTTTGTCGGGGCGAGAATAGATGGCGCGGTCAGTCGCAGCCCAGTTCTCTGAACCTTGCTGCATTCGCTTTGAGTTCATCATTTGCCCGCTCAAGGTTTGCCTTCGTTTGTTCAATTATGTTGGTCGCTGAGATATAATCGCCTTTCGCATTCCTGAGATCTTCTTCGATCCTCCACATTTGTCCAGTCAGACCGAAAGCCAATGAGCTGGCAGTAGCACCGAGCTTTGGAGCAATGCCGGCCGCCATACTCGCGATCTCAAGTGCTTTCAGCCTGTTGAGTTCGTTTGTGGCTGATTCTCTCTTTTTGCTCGCGGCATTCCGATCAGCAAATGCCTGGGTCAGTTTTGCACCCAGGGTTTTGATCTCCGCATTCAAAAGGCTAAGCGCTTCACGGTGTATCTTGCATTTATTACCTTGCTGCTTAAATTCAATCATAGATAGATACCTTTCTTTGGTTGCGCTATGATTGTATTTGACGTGTAGCGGAGGGGGATGAGCGGGGATGAAATGCGTTATCTTGTGGTGATTGCCTTGGTCTTGGGGCTTGGCGGTTTTAGCTGTGGCAGTGCAGTGGCCGCGGATGGCTGGAACTTCATGATGCATCCACAACCCGGCGATGCCGATCTATCTGCCGAGGAGAGCAGGCGGCTGGATGATGCCTTCGCGAAGGACTGGCCGGAAAGTTGCCCTGCGCGTGTCGAGGTGGCCTATGAAATCTACAATCAACGCTACCCTGCTTTCTCCAGATCGATTGCGGCAGATCAGGCGTTTAGTCTTTGGGCCGATTACGTGGTAAGCATTGGCGCGAACACGACGTCCATGTGTATCATCAACCAGCTGGCGCAAGGGATTATCGGCCTTGATCGTGGCCACGGGCCGTTTGTGAATTTCTTCTGCGGGAAACCCGTGACTGACCCGAAAAATGACGATGAGCGGTATCTGGCTGCCCTGTTTGCCAAACTCACCGCCTATGCAGAATTGAACAGCTATAACGCGGTATTTGAACTGACTGCTCTCGAATTTCTTCAAGATATGGTTCGTCTCAACCCTGATATCCGCTATTTCCTGGAACGTTTTGTGGCCTTTGAGGAATTGCGGCCGATGTCGCCCGCGCTTATTACGACCCTGGGCGAGGCGATGGGGGCGGAGCGGCTGGCTTTTGTCGAAGAGGCCTTCAAACACCGCGATCTGGCATCGGTCATCGAGACATCACCCGCCTGCAAACCGTGGGTGACGGACGCAGAGGTGACGGATCTTTGAGGCGGTGTTCCAACCTATTCGGTTCGCTTCGCGCGGTTCAGGCCGTGGGCAACGAGGCGGTCAATCAGGGTGGGATAGGCAATGCCGGACGCTGCCATCGCCTTGGCATACATGCTGATATCGGTGAAGCCGGGAATGGTGTTGAGTTCATTGACGAGGAAGCGCCCGTTTTCCATCAAAAAGAAGTCAACCCGCGCCATGGCATCGCAGCCAAGTGCCCGGAAGGCGCGGACCGCCATGGCCTTCATCTCTGCTTCCAGCGGCCCGGGCAACGCTGCGGGGACTTTCAGCATGGCGCCATTTTCGTCGATATATTTGGCTTCATAACTGTAAAAACCATGGGCCTCAGCCGGGGCGATCTCGCCCGGCCGTGAGACGATCAACTCACCGCCCGGATCTTCCAGAACGGCGAATTCAATCTCGCGCCCGGCAATGAATTCCTCCGCCAGCAGCCTGTCATCATGCAGGAAACCCTCTTCCAGAGCACGGGCATAATCGGCCTCGTTCCTCACCTTGCTGACCCCGACGGATGAGCCTTGCCGCGCTGGCTTGACGAAGACCGGCAGGCCAAGCGTGGCTTCAATCTCGGCAAAGGGGATCGCCAAGGCCCTGTCGAGTATCCGCGCGCGGGCGACGGGAATGTCATCTGCCTGCAACAGCCGCTTGGCGACAGACTTGTCGAGCGCGGTGGCGGAGCCGAGGATCGAGCAGCCGGCAAGCGCCACCTGCGCCACTTCGGCCAATCCCTGCACAGCACCATCTTCGCCATGAAGTCCGTGCAGGACCGGGAACAAGATGTCGATCGGCGGCAAGGCATGGGCTGCACCATCCTCCGGCATGGCGATCATCCGGCCTCTGCCGCCGGGAACGAGTGCCAGTTCGGTTCCCGTAACGGGTGTTGTAAGCGTGCCATTTATAAATTCTGCCAGCAGCCAGCGGCCATCCCTGGTGATGAAAACCGGTACAATCTCGTATTTCGCCGGATCAAGCGCGTTGACCACATTGGCGGCCGATAGCAGTGAAACATCATGCTCGGCCGAACGGCCGCCGAAAAGGATCGCAATGCGTATTCTGTCAGGGGGCTGTGTCACGGCATGCTCCGGGAACCGGGGTGGATAGGTATGTGACAGGTCGTACCAAAATACCGGCAATATTGGGGCAAAGGGCCGTGTCGGGAAATGTCAGGCAATCACGCTTGCCGCGATGGCCGAAAGCGCCTTGACGGCATCGCCCGGCAGAAGCTTCACCTGCAACCCGCGTCCGCCGCCATTCATCACCACATAGGCTTCGCCGAGCGCCAGTTCCTCGAATACCACCGGAACCCGTTTGCGCTGCCCGAAGGGCGAGATGCCGCCGACATGATAGCCGGTCAGCCGCTCGGCATCTTGCGGGGTGAGCATATGAGCGTGCTTGCCCTTGAAGATCGCTGCCAGCTTTTTCATCGAGGCCTCTTCATTGGCAGGGATGACGGCGCAGACTGGCTTGCCATCGACCTCGGCCATCAGCGTCTTCAAAACGCGGGATGCGGGCTCGCCGATTGCTGAAGCCGCCTGCAGGCCAACCTTGAAGGCGTTGGGATCGTAATCATAAGTCTGGACAGTGTAGGAAATGCCGGCCTTGTCAAGGAAACGGGTCGCCTGGGTTGTCTTGGCCATGTCAGTCAGCCCCGAAGGACGCAGCATAAATATCCGGCTTGAAGCCGATAAGGAGATCGCCATCACGTTCCAGCACGGGGCGCTTGATCATCGAAGGATTGGCAAGCATCAGCGCGATCGCCTTGTCGCGGCTGAGGTCCTGCTTGTCCTCATCCGGAAGCTTGCGGAAGCTCATGCCGGCGCGATTGATCACTTTCTCCCAGCCAGCCGTATCACACCAGGCTTCAAGATGCGCCCGGTCAATCCCGGCCTTCTTGTAGTCATGGAAATCATAGTCGATAGCGTGTGCATCCAGCCAGGTCCAGGCCTTCTTCATCGTGCTGCAATTCTTGATGCCGTAAAGCTTGGTGGTCATGATGCATCCTTTTTGGCTCTGATTTGGCGCAAGATACCCGGCATTGCGCATCGGCTTGGCGAACCCGGCGTCCACTATTTCGCCCGGTGCTCTAGGCAGTTGTCTTGCCGCATGAACGTGCCGATCCACACTTCGCTCCGGCCGGATCAAGCTCTAGCAGCCGGTCACGAATGTGAAAAGGGCCCGGATTTGAAACCGGGCCCCTTGGCAGTGATTGTGACTGTCTTATTCGTTGATCAGGCGCTTCAGCAACTCGACTTCCTGTGAGAGCTTCTGATCCTTTTCCAGAAGCTCCTCGATCTTGCGCACGGCATGCAGCACCGTGGTGTGATCGCGTCCGCCAAAGCGGCGGCCGATCTCGGGGAAGGAGCGCGGCGTCATGGTCTTGGCCAGGAACATGGCGATTTGGCGCGGCTTGACGATCACCCGCGTACGCCGGTTCGAGACCAGTTCCTGACGCGTGACGCTGTAATGGCGGGCGACGACCCGCTGGATGTCCTCGATACGAACCCGCTTCGGCTCGCCGCTGCCGACCAAATGAACCAGAAGTTCATCAACGCGTTCCAGCGACAGGTCAGGCTCGAAGGAGCGGCGGAACAGAAGCTGGTTGAACGCACCTTCAAGCTCACGGCCGCTGGCGGTGACCTTGCCGGCCACATGGGCAAGCACGCTTTCGGGGATTTCGATGGTCGGATCCTCGATCTTTGCAAGTTCCAGCCGGCGCTTCAGCATTTCCAGACGCATGGCGTAGTCCGGAGCGTCGATTTCCAGCGTCACACCGCCGGTAAGGCGGGAGCGGACGCGCGGGTCGAGCGATTCCAGATCGCAGGATGCGCGGTCAGCTGCAACAACCACCTGCTTGGCGCTGTCGAGCAGCGTGTTCAGCAGATGGCAGAATTCCTGCTGGATGGTCTTGCCCTGCAGGAACTGCATGTCATCGATCACCAGAAGATCGATATTGCGCAGCGAGTCCTTCAGCGTCAGCGCGTCATTATCCCGAATGGCGGTGGCGAATTTCCACATGAAATATTCGGCGGTCAGATAGACAACGCGCGGCTTGGCCGGTGAGGCAAGCGCTGCATTGGCAATCGCCTGCAGCAGATGGGTCTTGCCGAGCCCAACAGAGGCATGGATGAAAAGCGGGTTGAAACGAACCGAGGCGGATCCGTTCGATTCGGCAATGGTGCGGGCGGCGGCCAGTGCCACACGGTTTGAGCCGCCTTCGACAAAATTGTCGAAGGTGAAATAGGGGTCGAGCGGCGAGCCGAACACAGTTGATGCCGTACCATTGCCGCGCGACGCCGAGGACGGCTGCGGATCGGAGAATGTGGGTGTATTGGCAACAGTGCGGTGTGTTGCCGGCCGCGCCGGTGCCGCCTGCGGGGCCGGCACCTTCAGCGCCGTTTCCGGCTTGCGCACGGCGCGCACGCTGCGGGTTGCCGAACGCACCAGCACTTCGACCTTCAGAAGCTGCGGCCGGTCACTCTTGGCGATCTCCGTCATCAGATCAATATAGTGATTGTTGATCCAGGACTTGAGAAAAGCGGTCGGAACGGAAAAGCGCAGAACACTTTTTGAAGCACTGTGCAGCTTCAGGCGTCCAAACCAGCTGGCATAGACATCGGTACCGACCTGTGCCTTGAGGGAGGTGCAAAAACGTTCAAAAAATTCATTGTCGCCGCTGTTCATGTCGGTGTCCGCGTGAGCCTGTCCATCATCCAAATTGCGTGCACTGGACAACTCCTCCTCGTGCTCGTCGCGGGAGGCCACCATTCTCATCTTCATTCTTTTGCCGCCTTTCGAAATATCACCCTGGCAAGCGGTTTCCGCCGGAAAGCGCCGCCAAAATAAGTCCGGACCGTTATTGCCGGTCTCGTTTGGAATTGGCCTGTTGTCACAGGCTCGGGCTTGGCAACCATAACCAATCCATCGATGCCTCATCATCGAAGGTAATTGCCAGCCATTCACGTATGTCCCCGAAATCTTGTTTTCCCGCCCTTATCACCTCGCTGAAAGGCACAAAAATACACATCCCGGGAAAATAGGTATTTTACCCGGCCTGCAACCTGAAACTGTAGGGATAACGAAACTTAACGTTCCGCCCCGGCGGGGCCGCGCCACCCACAATCCACAAGAACTGTGTTACCATCTCCGTGAAGAGAAAGAGCAGTGTGCCCGCCGTCTGTGTGGGCCATTTAGGCAAGAACCGCGGCGAATTTCAACAGCGAATTTTTGCCGAACCGGTCGTGTTAGCATTGACTCTTACGCCCGATTTTGACTCGCGACGATAGCCGTCAGAAGAATCGCTTTTGAATCAATTAGATTCAAATATCCACACGTTTTTGACGGCGCGGTCGCCACTTAAAAATATTTGGACTTGACAGCGATTTATCATGTTAGGTGGCGCCTCAAACTTGACAAAATTGCAGCTTCCTCGGCTATGCGATTGAAAGTAAACATTTTTGTTCGTCATTTTCCTGACATGCTGACGAGACGAAAATGTCACAGTGAGTCTTTTCGACTTTTTAGGCATAAAAAAACCCGGCCAGGGCCGGGTCTTCATTCATCAAAGCTTTTGATGGCTCAGGCGCTCATCGTCGCAACGCGATGCGTCAGACGGGATACCTTGCGCGAGGCAGTGTTGCGGTGCAGCACGCCCTTGGAAGCAGCGCGGGCTAGTTCCGGCTCGGCAGCCTTCAGCGCAGCCTTTGCATTTTCAATGTCGCCAGCGGCGATCGCCTCTTCCACCTTGCGGATGAAGCCGCGAACGCGCGAGCGGCGCGACTTGTTGATGGCGGTACGGCGGGCAATTTTGCGCGTCGCCTTTTTCGCCGAGGTTGTATTGGCCATATAAAGTCTCTCTTCGAATTCAGCTTAAGCCCCAGCTTCCAAAGTTGCAAAAAAGCACCTCGGCGCATGGCGCATGGTTGTGAAGCCGTCTCGGCTTTCGATCTCTGTGGCCGGGCATATAAAGGCAAAACCCAGCTCAGTCAATGTGTAAAAGACGGTTTTGCCACACATGTGGACTGCCGGAAAGGCTGTTTGCGGCCCATGGCCATTTGCCGCGCACCGCGTGCCATTGTCTTTGTTGCAAAGACATTTACACTTTACTGCATCCGGGGCGTTCCCGCAGCCTGACCGTCTGTCCCGCCCCGCTATCCGGCCGTCCGGCCAATGCCAGCCTGCAATAGCTGTCCGGTTCCAGCCGGCAGCGGGGGACATGATATGCGCGTTACCGTTTTTTCCGCCAAACCCTATGATGAGGAATTCCTCACCAGCGCCAATGAGGGCCGCCATGACCTGGTCTTTACTGAGGCGGCGCTGCATGCCCCGACTGCCAAGCTGGCCTCGGGGTCAAAGGTCGTCTGCGCCTTCGTCAATGATGATCTCGGCGCATCGACATTGTCGGTGCTGCATGAAGAGGGGGTCAAGCTTGTGGCGCTGCGCTGCGCCGGTTTCAATCGTGTCGATCTGACCATGGCTGACCGGCTGGGTATCGAAATTGCACGCGTGCCCTCCTATTCGCCCTATGCCATTGCCGAACATACGCTGGCGCTGGTGATGACGCTCAACCGCAAGATTCACCGCGCCTATAACCGGGTGCGAGAGGGTAATTTCGCCCTGAACGGTCTGCTCGGTTTCGATCTGCATGGCAAGACCGTCGGTGTTGTCGGTACTGGCGGGATCGGCCGCAATGTCATGCGCGCCTTTTCGGGCTTTGGCTGCAATCTTCTGGCTTTTGATCCCTATCCGAATGACGAGGCGATCGCACTTGGTGCGCGCTATGTCGACAAGGACGAGCTTCTGGCCCGCTCCGAAATCATCACGCTTCACTGCCCGCTGACGCCGGAGACTCGCCATTTCATTGATGAGGCGGCGATTGCCAAGATGGAACGCTGCAAGATGCTGGTGAATACCAGCCGTGGCGGTGTGATCGACACGCTGGCTGTCATCGAAGGGCTTAAGTCGGGCCAGGTCGGTGCGCTGGCGCTCGATGTCTATGAGGAAGAAGAGGATCTGTTCTTCCGTGACCTGTCCTCAACCGTCATCCGCGACGATATTTTTGCCCGGCTGCTGACCTTCCCCAATGTGCTGATCACTGGCCATCAGGGCTTTTTCACCCAGGAAGCCCTGTTCAATATTGCCCGTACGACGATGGGCAATATCTCCGCCTTTGAGGATGAGGGCAAATCGCTGCATCCGATCATCAGGCGCTGATATCAGCCCTTCTGACATGTGGCGCAGTAGAAGGTTGACCGTCCGCCCTGAACGGCGCGGGCGATCGTGCCCGTGCAGCCTTCATGGCGGCAGGGCTCGCCCGTGCGGTCATAGACTGCGAAATTATGCTGAAAATAGCCAAGCGTGCCATCGGCCTGACGGTGGTCGCGCAGCGTCGACCCACCGGCTGCGATTGCCTCGGCAATCACGGTGCGGATCGCTTCAACCAGACGTTCAAGGGATGCGCGCGGCCTTCCCGTCGGGCTGACCAGGTTGCCGGCGAGGGTGAAGGGCGAGAGCCTGGCGTGCCAGAGCGCCTCGCAGACATAGATATTGCCGAGACCGGCAATATTGCGCTGATCGAGAAGGGCAGTTTTCAGCGGCTGTTTCTTGCCTGCAAAGCGGGTCGCAAGCGCCGCCGCATCAAGGGCATTGCCCACCGGCTCAGGCCCGAGATTGCGAAAGGCGCTGAGCGTTTC
The DNA here is from genome assembly GCF_006516955.1 of Martelella alba. GTDB lineage: Bacteria > Pseudomonadota > Alphaproteobacteria > Rhizobiales > Rhizobiaceae > Martelella > Martelella alba. The sequence continues at coordinate 39,017 of NZ_VHLG01000015.1, read as the reverse complement.
AAGATCACGTCTTGCACTGAGGAGCATGAAGCCGAAGCGGCGCGGATCATTATAGATGACGCGGAGGGGCCCGCCGGGACCCGTCAGATGAAAAATGACGTGGTCATGTTTTTCATCCTTGCCGCGCGGCAAAGCGAAGGCTCCCGGTGTATCGTTTTTTTCGCCGGTTTCGATCCGGAAGGAGCCGGACATGCCGAGATGAGCAATGATGGTCATGCCATCATCGAGATCGATCAGCAGATATTTGGCGCGGCGGCCAAGACTTTCGATCCTGCGGCCTTCCGTCACGGCGGCAAAGCCTTGCGGAAAGGCAAAGCGCAGGTCCTCACGCTTCAGCTCAAGCCGCTCAATCACGGTATTTTCCATGGCTGGCGCCAGGCCGCGGCGCACGGTTTCGACTTCGGGCAGTTCCGGCATGATCTCAAAAATCCGTCTTTGACGTTTTGTTTGTCCTATTTTCGGTTTATAGGCCGAAAGCCGCCTTTCCCGAAAGCGGCCGCGATAGCTAAGCCTTTGCGATTTCGCTATGGTCTGGCTAGATATGTTTGTTGGGTAAATGACGAGGTGCGCTTATGGCCGAGAACCGGACCACCGCTGAAGGCGGTATGGAGACATCCTTTGGCTTCAAAAATGTCGCCGATGGCGAAAAGCAACCACTCGTCAATGACGTCTTCCACAAGGTCGCCAAGCGCTATGATGTGATGAATGATCTCATGTCTGCCGGCCTGCATCGCGCCTGGAAGAACGCAATGATCGCCGCGCTCAACCCGCGGCCCGATCCGGATTATCATGTGCTGGATGTTGCCGGTGGTACGGGCGATATCGCCTTCCGCATTATCGAGGCCTCCGGCGGGCTGGCAAAGGCCACGGTTCTTGATATCAATGGTTCGATGCTGGGCGTCGGCGAAGAACGGGCCCGCAAGAAAGGCCTGATCGACAATCTGACCTTTGTCGAGGCCAATGCCGAGGAACTGCCTTTCGAAGACAAGACCTTTGATGCCTATACAATCGCCTTTGGCATTCGCAATGTGCCGCATATCGAAAAGGCGCTGTCGGAAGCCTATCGTGTTTTGAAGCGTGGCGGCCGGCTGCTGGTACTGGAATTTTCCGCGCTTGATTCGCCATTGATCGACAAGGTCTATGATCTCTGGTCCTTCCAGGCGATCCCGGCGATCGGCAAGGCGATTACGGGCGACGGCGAGCCCTATCGCTATCTGGTCGAATCGATCCGAAAATTTCCGGCACAGAAAGATTTCGCGACCATGATCGAACGGGCGGGCTTCTCGCGCGTCAGCTTCACCAATTATTCCAGCGGTATTGCCGCGCTTCACTCCGGCTTCAAGCTTTAAGGCCGGTCATGAGTGTTTTCCGTTCCTATTTGCGCCTCATGGGCGTTGGCTGGGTGCTTGCCCGTGAGGGCGTGATCAATGCCCTGCCATCGGATGGCCTGCCGCCGCTGATGCGGCTCGGCAAGGGCGCGCTTTCGCTTCTGGCCCGCCGCCGCGCGCGCAATGAGGCGCGCTCGGACCGGATCGGCAAGGCCGTGTCGCGTCTCGGGCCGTCCTATGTGAAGATGGGCCAGTTCCTGGCAACGCGGCCGGATGTTGTCGGCGATGCCTTCGCCGATGACCTGGCTCAGCTGCAGGATCGCATGCCCTTCTTCTCCATGGAGGCGGCGCAGCAGGCCATTCGCGGCTCGCTCGGCCGGTCCACGGATGATCTCTATCTCGAATTCGGTAACCCCATTGCGGCCGCATCCATCGCCCAGGTTCACCCTGCAAGGGTGCAGACGCCGGACGGGCCGAAAAAGGTCGCTGTCAAGGTGATCCGTCCCGGCATCCGCCAGCGCTTCAATGAAGATCTCGAGGCCATGTATCTGGTCTCGCATCTGCAGGAGCGTTTCGTTCGCAAGAGCCGGCGGCTTCGTCCCGTCGATGTCACCCGCACGCTGGAACAGACGACGCGGATCGAGATGGATCTCAGGCTTGAGGCTGCCGCGCTTTCCGAAATGGCGGAAAACACGGCCGATGATCCGGGCTTCCGCCTGCCGGAGGTGGATTGGGAGCGCACCGGTCGCGATGTCGTCACCATGGAATGGATCGACGGCATCAAGATGTCGGATGTCGAGGGGCTGAAGGCGGCCGGGCACGATCTTGAGCATCTGGCCGTAACGCTGATCCAGTCCTTCCTGCGCCATACGCTGCGCGACGGGTTCTTCCACGCCGACATGCATCCCGGCAATCTCTTCGTCGATCCGAAGGGTGAGATCGTTGCCGTCGACATGGGCATTGTCGGCCGGCTCGGCAAGAAAGAACGCCGGGTTCTGGCCGAAATTCTCTACGGCTTCATCACTCGCGATTACATGCGCGTGGCCGAGGCGCATTTCGAAGCCGGCTATGTGCCGTCCCATCATGACAAGGCTTCCTTCGCTCAGGCCATCCGTGCGATCGGCGAGCCGATCCATGGTCAGTCGGCCGAGACGATCTCGATGGGCAAATTGCTGACGCTGCTGTTCGAGATCACCGAAATTTTTGACATGGCGACCCAGACGCAGCTGATCAATCTGCAAAAGACCATGGTTGTCGTTGAAGGTGTGTCGCGCATGCTCGATCCGCGCTTCAACATGTGGAAGGCCTCCGAGCCGGTCGTGGCGAAGTGGATCGAGGACAATCTCGGCCCGAAGCGGGTGCTCTCCGATATGAAGGACGGGCTGAAAGCGGCGCTGAAATTGGCCGAGGCCATTCCGGAAATTGCCGACAAGACAGAGACCCTGCACAATGAAATCGTCGCCATGAGCAAGGACGGGCTGCGTTTCGACGCGGCAACGGCGGATGCGATCGGCCGGGCGGAAGCGCGCCACAGTCGCTCCGGCCGGGTGGCGCTCTGGTTTGGTGTTCTGATTCTGGCCTATCTTGCAGGCCTTGCCACCTATATCATCCTGAACTGACACAGACATTCTTTCATGCCGCTGCATCGGCGGCCGGACATTTGGTGGAGGAGCCTTCTTCATGCGCATTGGCGGTCGTCTAGCAGGCGCAATCGAGATCCTGGCAGATATTGAGGACCGGTCGCGCCCCATTGCAAACGCTCTGAAAGACTGGGGAACGGCGCATCGTTTTGCCGGTTCCGGCGACCGCGCCGCCATTGGTAACATCGTCTATGACGCTCTCAGAATGAAGCTGTCCCATGCCTGGCTGATGGATGATGACAACCCGGCCGCACTTGGTCATGCGGTGCTGTTCCGTCAGTGGGGGCTGTCGCCCGAGACGCTTGCCGCTGCGCTTGACGGTGACAAATTCGCGCCGGAACCTTTGCCGGAGGCTTCGCTTGCCGCCTTTGCATCGCGAAAGCTGGAAGATGCGCCCGATCATGTGCGCGCCGATCTGCCGGAATGGATCCTGCCATCCTTTCAGGCCAATTTTGCTGATGACTGGCTTGGCGAGGCTGAGGCGCTGAACCAGCGCCCGTCGCTCGATCTCAGGGTCAACACGCTGAAGGCTGCGCGTGAAAAAGTGGCGAAAGCGCTCGTCCGCGCCGGTGCGCTAGCTTCGCCGATCGCGCCGCAGGGCCTTCGAATTCCGCCGGGAAGCGGCGCTGATCGCCTGCCCAATGTCACCGCCGAACTCTCTTTTCAGAAGGGCTGGTTCGAGGTTCAGGACGAGGGCTCGCAGCTGGTGGCGGCACTGGCCGGCGCTGAAAAGGGTGAACAGGTTCTGGACTATTGCGCTGGCGGCGGCGGCAAGACGCTGGCGCTTTCCGCGATGATGGAAAATACCGGTCAGATCCATGCCTATGATGCCGACCGAACCCGGCTGTCGCCAATTATCGAGCGCCTGCGCCGTGCGGGAACCCGCAATGTTCAGGTTCATGACGATGTGAGCGCGCTGGACCGTCTGGAAGGGCGGCTTGACCGTGTGCTGATCGATGCGCCCTGTACGGGAACCGGCACCTGGCGCCGGCGGCCGGATATCAAATGGCGGCTTTCCGAACGCAATATCGAGGAGCGTACCGGCCAGCAGCGCGAGGTTCTGTCAGCGGCCAGCCGCTATGTCCGTCCTGGCGGCACGCTGATCTACGTCACCTGTTCTCTGCTGCCGGAAGAGAATCAGCGTCAGATCGAGCGTTTTTTATCGGAAGAAAGCGCCTTCGAGCCCGTTGATCTTGCTGCGGTCTGGAAAGAGAAATTCACCACCGGTACTCCTCTGGAAAGCGGTTTCGGTTCGCTCACCCTGTCGCCAGCACGCACGGCGACCGACGGGTTTTACTGCGCGGCGTTGCGCCGGCGCGGGTAAGGCATGATCACGCCGCCATGCTTCTGCCATCGACCTTCCTATTGTGGGGAGGGCTGAACGGTGGGCGGAGTGATATATGGCGCGAATTTACATCTACACGGTCTTCATTGCCGGCGTCGTGGTCGCTGGCTTCGTCATCGGTATGCTGAACCTGCCGGGTGAATGGTATGGTGAGCTGGCAAAACCCGTCTTCAACCCGCCCGACTGGCTGTTCGCGCCGGTATGGTCGCTGCTCTATGTGCTGATCGGCTGGGTTGGCGCGCGCGTATTCCTCGCGCGCCGGATCCGCCCGCGCCTGATGCTTGACTGGGCTGTGCTGCTGGTGCTGAACTTTCTATGGCCGCCCGCTTTTTTTGGTATTCAGCTGCCCATGCTCGGCTTGGCCATCATCATATTGCTGTTTCTCGGACTTCTCTGTTTTGTCGCCTATGCCTGGCGTCACGACCGGGTCTCCGCCGTGCTTTTTCTGCCCTATCTCGTCTGGGTTGGCTTTGCCATGGCTCTCAATGGGGCGATCGTTTACCTCAATTGAGGTTTGGCGCTTGAAGCCCTTCCGGCCCCGTGCCACTCTCGGCATCAAACGGGCAGGGCGCGGCATCGGGCCGCCGGCCAAGAATGGCGGTCATGACAGGTTTTCAACACGGCGACTTTCGCACGCGGATCACCAACAGTTTTGCCAAGCAGGGTGCCATGGCGATGATCGGCGCCGAGCTGACCAGCATCAGTCACGGCGTGGTTGAGATTGAACTGCCTTTCGACATGAAGCTCACCCAGCAGCATGGCATCCTCCATGCCGGCGTGATCGCCGCCACGCTGGATACTGCCTGCAACTATGCCGCCTATACGTTGATCGACACCGATGCCTCGCTCTTGACCATCGAATTCAAGGTCAATCTGATGTCACCGGGACGCGGTGAGCGCTTTCTGTTTCGCGGCGAGGTGACCAAACCCGGCAGCAACATCATTGTCACCGATGGCCGGGGTTACGCGCTCGGTGATGGACCCGCCAAGCTGATTGCCTCGATGACCGGCACGAGCATGATCGTGCGCGGCCGTGATGATATTGAAGGATAAAACCACATGCGTATTGATGAAATCGGCGGGAAGCGGGTGCTCTTCGTCATGGCGGCGCCGGCTGAATATGGTGACAGGCTCAAGGCAAAGATCGATCCGCTGATGACGGGGATAGGCCCTGTTGAGGCGGCGGTGCAGCTGTCGACGCTCTTGTCGGGCCTTGCGGAAAAGGGAGATCTGCCGCATCTGGTCGTCTCGCTCGGTTCGGCCGGTTCCGCCCATCTCGAACAGACGGAAATCTATCAGGTCTCGACGGTTTCCTATCGCGACATGGATGTATCGCCGCTCGGGTTCGAGAAAGGCAGGACGCCCTTTCTCGATCTGCCGAAGGATGTGGCGCTGCCCTTCGAAATTCCCGGCATTGCCACCGCAACACTGTCAACCGGGGCCAATATCGTCTCCGGGGCCGATGCATATGCCGCTATCGGCACGGATATGGTGGATATGGAAACCTTTGCACTTTTGCGCGCGTGCCAGAATTTCGATATTCCGCTGATCGGCCTTCGCGGTATTTCCGATGGGCGCGAAGACCTCAAACATGCCGAGGACTGGACCCAATATCTGCATATTATCGACGAAAAACTCGCCATATCGCTTAATCGGCTGGAAAGCGCCATTGAAACGGGGATCATTACGCTCTAAAGGCCTTGCCTTGGTTTCCCTTGTCACTTGAGAACCGTTGAGGCCCGTCCATGACAGAGCTTGCCCATCAAGATTCCATCCTGATCATCGATTTTGGTAGTCAGGTCACGCAGCTGATTGCGCGCCGTGTGCGCGAAACCGGCGTCTATTGCGAGATCGTGCCGTTTCAGAAGGCCGAGGAGGGGTTTGAGCGACTGAAGCCGAAGGGGGTGATTTTCTCCGGTGGTCCCGATTCGGTCACGCGTGAAGGCTCGCCGCGGGCGCCTGAAGCTGTTTTTACCGCCGGTATTCCCATTCTTGCGATCTGCTATGGCCAGCAGACGCTGTCGCTGCAGCTGGGCGGCAAGGTTGAAGGCGGTCACGCTGCCGAATTCGGCCGCGCCGATGTCGAGATCCTGAAGGCCTCGCCGCTGTTTGACGGGATCTGGGACGTCGGCAAGAAGTATCAGGTCTGGATGAGCCATGGCGACCGCGTCACCGAAGCGCCGGAAGGCTTTGAAGTGATCGGCGTTTCGCCGAACGCGCCCTTCGCCATCTGCGTCAATGAGGACAAGCGTTACTACACCACCATGTTCCATCCGGAAGTGGTGCACACGCCCGACGGAGGCAAGCTGCTTGCCAATTTCGTGCACAAGATCGTCGGGCTGAGCTCTGACTGGTCAATGGCGGCCTATCGCGCCGAGATGGTGCAGAAGATCCGTGATCAGGTGGGCGACGCACGTGTCATCTGCGCCCTGTCCGGTGGCGTTGATTCCTCGGTTGCCGCGCTTTTGATCCACGAGGCCGTTGGCGAGCAGCTGACCTGTATCCTTGTTGACCACGGCCTGATGCGCAAGAACGAGGCGGCCGATGTCGTTGCCATGTTCCGTGAGCATTACAATCTGCATCTGATCCATGTCGATGCCGTCGATCGTTTCGTTGGCGAGCTTGAGGGGGTCTCCGATCCTGAAACCAAGCGCAAGATCATTGGCCGGCTGTTCATCGAGACATTTGAGGACGAGGCAAAGAAGCTCGGCGGCGCCGATTTCCTTGGTCAGGGCACGCTTTACCCCGATGTGATCGAAAGCGTTTCCTTCTCCGGCGGCCCGTCGGTGACGATCAAATCGCACCACAATGTCGGCGGTCTGCCGGAACGCATGAACATGAAGCTGGTCGAGCCGCTTCGCGAACTGTTCAAGGATGAGGTTCGCGCGCTTGGTCGCGAGCTCGGTCTGCCGGAAAGCTTCATCGGCCGCCATCCTTTCCCCGGTCCAGGCCTTGCCATCCGCCTGCCGGGCGGTGTCACGCGTGAGAAGCTTGATATCCTGCGTGAAGCCGATGCGATCTATCTTGATGAGATCCGCAAGGCTGGCCTTTACGACGAGATCTGGCAGGCTTTCGCCGTGCTGCTTCCAGTGCAGACTGTCGGCGTCATGGGCGATGGGCGCACGTATGAATTCGTCTGCGCGCTGCGTGCCGTCACCTCCGTCGATGGCATGACAGCGGACTTCTTCCCCTATGACATGGCGTTCCTCGGCCGCGCTGCGACCCGGATCATCAACGAGGTCCGCGGTATCAACCGCGTCGTCTATGACGTGACGTCAAAGCCGCCTGGCACGATCGAGTGGGAATGAGATTTCCATGAGAAAAGGGCGACCCGGTGGTCGCCCTTCAGCTTGCAGACAAAGTCATTCAGCTTGCCTGTTTGGGGTGAATTAGCCATCGCCTCCGTCGTCATCCCCGTGCTTGTCACGGGGATCCATGTTCTTAAGGATTTGAATAAGAAGTATCTTTCGCCGCGCGGACGCGCGTCGGCTGGATGCCTGTGGACCAAGCACAGGCATGACGTTAGAGAAGGGGCTAGGGTTTGTTAGCAACCTGAGGGCGGTCCGGCGGTCGCCCTTTCGCGTTTCGGCATGGTGTCAGCGTGTCAGGAATTGCTCTGCGACGATGAGGAGGTCTGATCGGGGCGGATTGTCCTCGGCCTTGCTCATGGAAGCATGCGTGAAGCAAAATTGCTTCAGGGCGCCTTTTCGACGCGATCTGCCAGGCCTTCGAGGTTCCGGCACAGGCGCATCAAAGCGGTTCGTCATCCCAGTTGAGGAGGAAGTTGTAAAATTCATCGCTGCCGGTCTGGGGCGTGTGCGGTTGCGCCGTTTCCGGGAAAGCGTGAGAAATCTCCTGAATATCACGCTTGGTATCTGCGGAAACGGACGGGCCGGGAGCCGGCGCTTTCTGAGTGGGGGGGCGGTGCGGCTGAACCTCTTCGTCTGTCGCGATACGTAACCGTTTGGCGCTGGATGACGTTGATGGCTGGTCCTGAACCTGATTGCTGCGCCTGACCGGTTGTCTGGGGAGCGTATCGCTGAGCGATCGTTTTGCGGACGGCAACGGAGATGGTCGCTCAAATTTTGGTTCATCTACGCTGCCGGTGGTCGCCATCGGCTGTTTCAGGATGGAACCTGCGTCTGGTCGCTGATGTTTGGGGGGCTGGTGCCCGGGCTGTTCCTGCCTGCCGCCAGCGACCTGACCATGTCCCCGATGGCTCCACAGGGCTGCCGCAAGGACCGGATTTGTCAGTGGCGTGACCGTGGCTTGCTGCCACCGGGCCTGCCTCTGCATCTGATGACTGGGTGGTGCCGGGGTGGGCGCGGGTGTGGCCGTAGAACCAGAAGACAAGTGACCATACTTGTTCAGGATATCAGGGGTGCTGGGTCTTGAGGATCCTTCCAAAGCCGGTCTCCTTTGCTAAACGAAAGATGTATTTCACCTCCCGGTCAGTCTGGATGGGAGCCAGCTGAATTGCTTTTCGATTTATCTTATAAAAGACGATCCGAATGCTGGCTAAATTTGGTGGCGATCGCTGTGGAACCAGTTCGTGAGCGGGGTCGGTGGAGTGGTGCTTTATGCAATTTGAACAAAGACTTGACGATTGCTATGCGCTGAGCGCGTGGCTGGGTCGCCCAAATGTAAATTGACTTTGATCACCAAAACCACGAAATCAATACGCGAAATCACCGTATAACTGAGCAGTTCAGGTTGATCGGTGTCAGATACATGAAAGTCAGGCAAAGCACAGATCAATATTTCAGGTCTTGCCATGCCGCAGACATCCGCAAGGCGCTGTTGTTTCATCTGCCGTGCGGAAAGTTCTCAAGCCAGAAAGCTTGAACGGGTTGGAGTGGCCGATAGCGACATGTGGTCGGCCAGAAGGAGTTTGCGGCGCGATATCAGCTGATAAGGCTTTGCGCAGCGGAAAAGGGAAACGAGGAAATGAGCATGGTTACGATCAAGAACAGCGTCATTGCAGCAGCGGTTTTCGCATTTCTGCCCCTGACCTTTGCAGCATCCGGTGCTTCGGCCATGGATGACGGCGTTGCTTCTGCAATCCAGTCGCTCGGTCTGACCGACATTTCCCAGCAGTATCGCAATGTTCAGGGCGTTGCTTTCCGTGGCATCCTGCCCGATGGCACGCCGGTTCGGGTCAATCTCGACCGCAATGGTGATATCACCGAGGTTGAAGCCCGTGACAAGCTCGGCTTTGAAGCCCGTCAGGTCGAAGCGATTGTTCCCGAGGCTGTTCAGGCAAATCCGGCCTACCCGGCTCAGGCCAAGATCTGGAAGCTTGAACTGCATGATGGCGAACTGGTTGCCATCAAGGGATATATTCCGGGCACCAGCGCCGTTGACGCTGAATTCGGCCCGAACGGTGATGCTGTTGGCGTGACCGCCCAGCGTTGATCTGATCGAAAGCAATATCTTTTTGCAGCCCGGTTCCGCTATTTTCGGAACCGGGCTGTTTCGTTTGTGTTCATCGCTCAAACATGAAACAGCATCAGGATAAAGCCGAAGAAGATCACCAGATGAACGGCGCCCTGCAGAATATGGGTGCGCGGAGCCGAGAAGGTGACGATGCTGATTGTGAGGATGAGAATCAGCATGACGAGATCATCGGTTCTCAGCCCGAGGACCATGTCGAAACCGAAGGCCGAGGACACGGCCATCATGATCGGGACCGTGAGTCCGATGGATGCGAGCACCGAGCCGAGGAAGATGTTGACGGCCTGTTGCAGGCGGTTTTCGAGAGCTGCCTGGACGCCCGTCATGCCTTCCGGCGTGGTGACGAGAAGTGCCATGACGACACCGCCGATCGCTGGCGGCGCGCCGAGCGTTTCGACCAGATAGTCGAGCGGCAGGGCCAGTTGCTCCACCAGAAAAACAATCGGGATCAGATAGGCGATCAACATGAAGCCATGCCAGGCAGTGTTGCCGTGACAGCAGTGTCTGGAATTTTTCGCGCCGCGAAAGCCCTTGGGATTGTTGAAAAAACCGCGGTAGCGCCCGGTCTGCATGAGCAGGAAGACAATATAGAGCCCGAAGGCGCAGCCACCGACCAGAAGCTTTTCCGGGCCGGAGATGCTTCGGTTTGGTGCTGACAATGGAAGTCCGGGAACAACCAGGCTGAAAATGGCGAGCGGAATGATGACGCCGAGATAGGCGTTGGCGCCCTGCAGGTTGAAGACCTGCTCGCGGTGCCGGATTGCGCCGACGATCAGTGCCGTGCCCACCATGCCCCCCATCACGATCATGATGACCGAATAAAGCGTGTCGCGGACCAGGACCGGATTGTTGGCGCCATGCAGGATGACAGCCGTCAGGCTGAAGGCCTCTATCAATGTGATCGAAAGTGTCAGGATCAGTGTTCCAATCGGTTCACCAAGTTTCAGGGCGAGCTGTTCGGCATGCCGCATGACATTGGTTGCCGAGCCGATGATCATTGCAATAAGCCAGAGGAACAGGGTGGCAAGCCAAATGGGTTGCGACAGATCGGCAAAAAGTCGCTGCGAGAAATGGAAAAAAATCAGCGAACTCAGATAGGCCGGTGCCAAAAACCATTCGCGTTTGGCAATTTTTGCCAGGCATGATCCGAATTTAGGGAGATATGACTTTCTGTTTTCAACATGCGTCATAGCGGGCCCCTTCCTGTCAATGAAAGACAATGCTCTGCTTGCGGCGTGATGCCGCGAGCAGGCGGGGAAGGGGGATTAATTGTAAAACAAGGCAGCTTTCCGGCAGAAAATCAGTATTCGCGCTCGTAAAAGATGCCGCCGGTTGTTTCTCCGCGTGAATCGGCAGAGCCTTTTACTGTGAAATTCCTGCCTATATCTATATTTACACTTGCCTTTGTGCCGGTGTCGCGGCTTTGTTCGATCTCGATATAAGTATTATCATTGAGATATTTTCCAACACTGACGGCTGTATTGCCCTCACTATCGGTCGTCAGGTCGAGATTATCGATACCAAGACCGCTGCGCAATGTTTCGAAGAGCGAATGGTGCGTGCCGCCCGTCAACTGCGCAACTGCATCGGCGAGCTGGGCGATCTGCAATGGCGAGAGCGAACTGGAATCGCGGGCAAAAATAAGCTCGGAGAGGATTTCGTCCTGCGGCAGGCTTGGCGAGGACGTCAATTCGATCTTCGGATCGCTGGCAAGGCCGGTGATCTGGATCGTGATGGTCGTGGAACTGACCGAGGTCGTGGCCTGAAGATTGATGATCGGGATCAGCGATCCGCCGAAGGTGAGGGAAGAGGAGCTATCGAAATCCAGCCGGCGGGTGAGCACCGTCAGACGGCCGCGCACAAGGTTGAAACTGCCGGATACCAGCGGATTTTGTGCCGTTCCTGCAATGGTCACCCTGCCGCCGAGTTCGGCATCGATCCCGCGACCGCGAATGAAGATGGCGCGCGGCGCGTCGACAACGATGTTGAGACCGATATCGGTCTGCGCACCGCCGGGCTCGGCGGGGGCGATCTCGCGCGCTTGAGCCAGAATGGCGGCGGAGGCATCCTGATGCACGATGTTGATTTCTGAAATCGACGAGGGAAGCCGGTCGGGGATCGTGATCGCGGCCCGGGGGATGGTAATATGACCGGTGAGAACGGGCGATTGCATGACCGGTCCCTTAATGGCGAGCGACCCGTCAATCGTTGCTGCCACCAGCGTATTGTCGTTGACCACGGCGTTGTCGAAGGTCACCGAAATATCGGCGGGGAAGGCGCCGGTGAGGCCAAGCGTGCCTCCAATGGTGATTGAGCCGCCACCGCTGAAATTACCCTTGAGGTTTTCGATGGTCGCCGTGCTGCCGGAAAAGGTAACCCGGCCATTGAGATTGTTCATGGAGAGGTTGCGGCGGATATCGGTAAACGAGGGGATGGCGACCTCGATTGCGCCGCTGACCGCGGGCTGGGTGGCCGTGCCGCCAATCTTGACGTTGATATCGCTCTTGCCCGAGACCGAGAAGCCGGAGGAGGCTGCAACGCCTGCAACCGACGACATCGGTACCGTTCCATTGACCTGAAGGTCGAGCGGTATGCCGGATGCAAGGCCGACGGATCCGGCGGCCGTGAGGGTGATGCCACCACCTAAGACCTGGGTATTTGTCGTGACGGATTTGCCGTCAAAGCTTCCGCTGGTATTGATGGCGATTGCCGTCAGTCCGAGACTGCGTGTCTGGGCAAGCGAGCCGCCATCGAGTTTGATCGCATATTTCACATTTGGCGCGGCGAGACTGCCGCTCGCCTCCACTGTGCCGGAAATGGTTCCGCTCGCGCCGAGAGAGGGCACAAACTGATCGGCAAGCGCGGCCGATACGGCGTTGATGCCAAGCTTGGCGTTGAGCGTCTTCCCGAGTGAACCGGAGGCGGTAAGGGTGCCGCCGCCAATGCCGATCACCGTATCGCCGATCGTGATCTCGCCGCCATCGATGGAAATATGGCTCGGCTTTTGCAGTTTCACCGCCAGCGCCATCGGCGCGGCCTCAAGCCGGGTGATGTCCACGTCAAGCGTATCGCCGCGTGTTACAGTGGCCTCCAGATCGACCGGGGCATTATCATAGGTGGCACCGAGTGTCAGGTTGGTCCTGCTGCCGGCATTGTCGGCTTCAAGCTTCAGGGATGAGATGGACTGACCGGCGGCGAGGATCGATCCGATCGTCACCGTGCCGCTGGCATTGAGATTTGCAAGGTCGCTGACCGTGAGGTCGATGGCCGTTTTTGACAGGCTGTTGCTGCCATAGGCAAGTGTGCCGCTTGAAGCCTTCACGGAAAGGCTTATGGCATCTTTGTTCTTGTCGAATGTGGCATTGCCCGACAGATCGCCGGATGCATCCTGCCCTGCAAGGGCGGCAAGTGACGCAAGGTCCGGCAGGTCGAAGGTGATCTGGCCTTTCGGATTGTAGTCAGCATCCAGCGTAACGGCGCCGGAAAGGGTATTGCCATCCACCTTGCCGGCAATATCGGAAATATTGATCATTCCGTCACTGGAGGTAACATTGGCCGCAACCGAAAGCGGCTGACCGGCATAGCTGGCCTTCACGGTGAGGCTGGCCACCGGTGCCTTGAGATCCGCTGTGCCCTTGATCGCGGCTTCAAGATCGTCGATTGCAATATCATTGACGGCAAGCGACTTGGCTGTCGCTGTCAGATCGATATCGGGTTTTGCAAGCGCGCCGCTGGCCGCAAGCGATACCGAAACTGCGCCTTTTACCTGCGGGGCGAGCGCGGCAAGATCGGTGAGGTCGGCGGTGATCTTCGCATCGAGATCCCCCTTTTCAAGCGCAACATTGCCCGAAACTGACAGAAGATTGTTGTCGAGCTTGAGGTCGGAAAGACTGACATTGCCGGTCAGATCCGCCTGATAGGTCGAAGACAGTGTGGTCATGCCATCGACCTTGCCATCGGCGAGGCTTGGCAAAGCGCTTGCCAGTACGAAAAGCTTGGCATCGCCTTTTACGGTTCCACCCTTGCGGTCATAAAACGCCGTCACCGTGCCACCAATGCTGCTGCTTTCGATCGATAAGGGCTGGACGCTGATCGTGTTTCCGGCAAGGGTGATCGGGGCGGTTATCTTCACAGGCGCCTGCAGCAGGCGATTGAGATTGTCTTCCTTGAGATCGAGCGAGGCGACCGACAGGCTTGTCGTGATATTGCCTTCAAGATCGGTAAGGTTGAAGCCCTCGGACGAGGCGGTGAAGGTGGCATTGCCGATGGAGGCCTGCGCCATATCGAGGCTTGCAAGTGTCGCATCGGCTTTTATCGTCGCCTTGGATGCGTCGCCTGAAAGGCTCAGTTCGGCGCTGGCCAGCCTGATGGCAAGCATGTCTTCCCCCATGGGCAGGTCAAGCGGCACGGGACCAAGCGTACCGGTGAGACTGGCCTTGAGATCATTGGTTCCCTTCGCGTCGTAACTGCCGGAGGCCGCCAGCTGGAAGGCACCAGTGCCGATATCGCCCTTGTCGATGGTGATCCGCCCGTCGGGTGCCATGGCAACGGCCACGTCAAGATCGGTCGTTCCGGCAAAAAGCGGCCGGAATGTTTCCGGAATAAGCGTGGCGAAACTGCCGGTTCCGCTGGCGGTGATCGCGCGCGTATCATCCTTGGCAAGCTTGTGGGTGAAATCGATCTCGCCAAGCTTGTCACCGCCAAGCGTTGCAATCAGACGACCGGCCCAGCTAGACAGCGGGCCGCTGCCGTCAACGCCGATATTCAGAGCTGGTTCACCGGGGATCTTGAGAAGCGTGGCCACCATGCCGCCCTGAGGCTCGTTGACCTCGGCCTTCAGGGTCAGGGCATCATCTTTTGGAGCATATTCCAGATCGGCCTTCAGGTAGGTCGATGGCTTGGCGCGATGTTCTGCGTCGATCACCGCACTGATCTGGTCGGAGATAATGCCGAGGCGGCCACTTGCCGAAAGCGGGAATTTTTCGCCGAGGACTTTCTCATCGATATCGATCGCGGCGAAATCAAAACTGTCAATCCAGATGCCGATCGGTAGCGAAAACCCGCCGCCTGTATCGGCTTTCGGTGCCTTTTCGGTGTTGTCCGACTGCGGCAGACGGTCAAGCGCTATATTGCCCGCCGTCAGGCTGGAGGCAGAAAAGCGCCCGCGAAAGAGCGCAAGCGGGCTCCAGTCGAGAACCGCATTGTCGAGTGTCAGCCAGGGGCCGGCGCTGTCGGAAATGGCGACATGATCGACAGTGAAATGCCCGGTCAGCGGTGCGCTGACAGTGCCGATCTCGACATTGAGGTTGTCGGACGACACAAGCCGGGTGATCTCGCGGACGGCAAAATTGGCGCCGGGTGCCGTAAAGCCGACGGCGATGACGACCACAAGCACGGTTGCGACCACGCAGGCAAAAAGCACGAGAAGTGCGCGCGTGACAAATCGGAACAGTGAAAAGGGTCGTCTCATCGTATCGCGTCTATGTCTCTTCAGGGCAGCAGGCTGCACCATGATGGATCACTGGAAGGTTCGGGCAATCGGCCGCCTTCCGGTTGCATGACGTGGCCTTGAAAACAGGGTTCCCCCGTTCAAAACGCCACGCGAGTTTCTAAAATTCCGAGCGCTTTACTCAAGTGACGCAACGCTCTCGGGCGAATCAGAAACTTTGCCCGATACCCGCATAGATACCGTAACTGTCACCGCCGGAATAGCGATCAAGCGGGAAGGCGATATCGAGGCGCAGCGGCCCGAAGCCGGTCAGGTAGCGGAAACCGATGCCTGCGGAGGAGCGGATATCGCTGAAATCGGGAAATTGCTTGTCCGAAACATCGGCGGCATCAAGGAAAGGAACCAGCTGGATGGATTCGGTAATACCCACGCGTGCTTCGACATTGGCCATGACATAGGAACGGCCACCGGTTTCCTGGCCGGCACTGTTGCGCGGCGAAATGCTTTTATAGGCATAGCCGCGCACCGTGCCACCGCCACCGGAATAAAAGCGGCTGGTTGCGGCAATGTCCTTCAGGCTGTCGCCACCGAAGATGCTGCCAGCGCCAAGCCGTCCGGCAAGCACAAAGCGGTCATTGTCGTCGAGTGAGAGATAGCTCGAACCAACCGCGTTCAGGCTGCCATAAAGCGTGTCGTTGAGGAAATCATAGCCAGGTTCGGCCGAGGACAGGAAATAGACGCCGCTGGTCGGGTTCAGCGCATTGTTGCGCGAATCACGGTCAAAAGTGATCGGCGTCGAGAAGGTCAGATAGTCATTGGTGCCGAAAGCGTCTTCGATATTCGAATAGGTCGTGTCAGCGGAGACTGAGACGGTGTTGGCCTCCGTCATCTTCAATGCGTAGGTCAGGTCCGCGGTCGTGTAGAAGGCGCTGTAGGGATCGGGATTATCCGTGCCTGTCTTGATCGAGGCGGACAGCGTTCCGTCGGGTGAAAAGGCGCCGGGCCGGGTAAAGGTGAGGCCGGTTTCAAGGTCCAGGTCGCTGAAGCTGCTTGCCGCGCCGATTCGCGAAACCGAGGCTTCAAGCTTCAACCCTTCTGCATGTCCGAAGAGGTTGCGGTGCCCCCAGTAACCGCTGAGGCCGAGACCATCGATCGAGGAAACCTGCCCGCCGACACCGTAATAGCGGAATTTACCATCCTTGACATGGACGGTGGTCGGCAACTGGCCGCTTTCATCCAGTTCGCCAGCCGTCGATACGCTGACGGATGAAAACGTCTTCAGCGATCGCAACCGGTCGGCGGCCTTGGTCAACGTTTCCGGCGAATAGGGCTCTCCGGCTTTCAGCTTCGAATAGGTGCGGATGAAATCGGGATCAACGGCCGACTTGCCGTCAATCGCGATCGGGCCGAGATTGGCCTTGGGGCCGGCCGTTGCGGCAATCGTCACATCAATCGTCGAATTGGCATGGTCGGCGATCACATCGCGCTTGGTGACTTCGGCAAAGGGATGGCCCTGATCCTGAAGCGTTTTGCTGATCTTGGAGGCCGCCTGAAGGATCAGGACCGAACTCGCAGGCTCACCGCGCTTCAGGCCAAGCGCATCAGGCGCAAACTGGCTCGCAGCGTCGGTAAGTGTCACATTGGCAAAGGTGAAGCGAGGACCTGCCATGATCTGGATGGTGACAGGAACCGTGCCCGTATTGCCGAAATCTGGGACGCCGGCAATGTCCTCAATCGGCTGTCCGGCAATACTGATATTCACCAGGCCGCCATAATAGGCTTTTTCGTAGAGTGCGCCAACCAGGATCGGCAGGTCGTCGCGCGCCTTGACCACGACGCCAAGATCGCCATCGACCGGATCGGACTGATCGGCGATCAGTTGAGAACGGTTCCGCAGAAACTTCTCCAGCTCCGCATCGCCCCCGGTGATCGAGAAAGCAACCGAATAACGGGTGGGATTCTGCATGTCGACAGCTGTGGATTCCGGCCGGGCGCCGAATAGATGGACCCCGAAAAGAGAGAAGGCCATGGCGCTCGACGCGGATCCAAGGCACAGGATCACGGCAAGGGCGGCCATCATGGCGCTGATGCCCATACGTGAGGCCCCGGATGGCGGGCTGGTCTTCTTCAAACGGCTCGTCATTGACTACTCTGCGGCGCGCATACTCTTACATTTTCTTGATAGCATAAAATACGTCGCAGCCCACTGAAACAATATTTCTAGGATAAAAGAGAGTTAACCAAAGGTAAGCCTGCAAAATAAGCCGATGTCTTGCCTTTGCCGTCATAAACAACAAATCCGAAGCGGCGGCGGCCGCTTCGGAGCTTTTCTGGACTGTGAGGTCTCATCTTCGAGACCGCAATCTCATGCTTACCGGTGATAACCGGGCGGGCAGGCATCCTTGTACTGGCGGCCGTAGCGGTCGCGATAGTAGCACTGGTTGTTGCCGCCAACGGCATTGCCGATCAATGCGCCAGCCGCCGTGCCAAGTGCTGCACCGGCAAGCGTGCCGCCAACGCTGCCGTCCGATACGGCCATTCCCACCAGGGCGCCGCTGCCCGCGCCGATGGCCGCACCTTCCTGTGTGGGCGTGCATGCAGACGCCGCGATAGCGGCTGCGCCAACCAACAATCCTGCGATAATTCTCTTCATTTGATCCCTCACTTGTGAAGCGGTCAATTCAACCCTCTGCCACCGCTGAAGCCGTTTCCGGGGCCCCATGAGTGCCGGATTCGGCCGAATGCAAACCTAGAATAGTGCTTTTGCCTGAAGAGAAAAGGACAAAGACGCCTCCTGGGCTATTGGCGCATGCTTTTGTTACGATTTTGTCAGGCATTGTGCCTGTCTTGCGTCAATCTGCCGCCCCTGCCGGTCTGACGGGCACAGGTCTCGAAATGACAAGTCTATACAATGACTTGAAAAATGCCTTCAGCCGGGGCTTCAGTCATTTCGGAAGATACAGAAATTCACCGCACTTGATCTCGATCAAGATTTCGCAAGGCCTGTTGCGTGTAGAGCCTTATTGGAATAATTCAAATGAGGCTTTGCCAGTATGAGAAGCCGGACCATCGAAGTGCCCGGCTAGTTGATGCGTCTGCCGCCCGGATTAAAAACACGGCGATGGCGCTCGGGAGCACTTGAGTGATGGATTTCGAAGCATTCTTCAAAAGCGAACTCGACGGATTGCACGACGAGGGACGATATCGCGTTTTTGCCGAGTTGAAACGGCATCGCGGTGAATTTCCCCGCGCCACCCGGTTCAAGGATGGCGTTGAATCAGACGTGACTGTCTGGTGTTCGAACGATTATCTCGGCATGGGGCAGAACCCGGTCGTGATCGAGGCGATGAAGGAAGCCATTGATGCCTGCGGCGCTGGCGCCGGCGGTACGCGCAATATTTCCGGCACCAATTATTACCATGTCCTGCTGGAACAGGAACTGGCCGATCTCCATGGCAAGGATGCGGCGCTGATCTTCACCTCCGGATATGTTTCCAACTGGGCGACGCTTGGCACGCTCGGCCAGAAAATCCCCGGCCTGATCATCTTTTCTGATGCTTTCAACCACGCTTCGATGATCGAGGGTATTCGTCACGGCAAGTGTCCCCGCGTGATCTTCAAGCATAATGACCTTGAAGATCTCGAAGCCAAGCTGAAGGCAGCTGATCCCGACGCGCCGAAGCTGATTGCGTTTGAATCTGTCTATTCCATGGATGGTGATATTGCGCCGATCAAGGAGCTCTGTGATCTCGCCGACAAATATGGTGCCATGACCTATCTCGACGAGGTTCATGCCGTCGGCATGTATGGCCCGCGCGGCGGCGGTGTGGCTGAACGCGAAGGCCTGATGGATCGTCTGACGATGATCGAAGGAACGCTCGGCAAGGCCTTTGGTGTTATGGGCGGCTATGTGACAGGCTCACAGGCGCTGATCGATTTCGTTCGTTCTTTTGCTTCTGGCTTCATCTTCACGACAGCGCTGCCGCCGTCACTGGCCGCTGGTGCCGTCGCGTCGATCCGCCATCTGAAGCAAAGCCAGATGGAGCGCGCCCGTCATCAGGAGCGTGTCCACTGTCTTCGCAAAAGGCTGGATGCACGCGGCATCCCGCACATGGATAATCCGAGCCATATCGTTCCGGTCATGGTTGGCGATGCCGCCAAGTGCAAGTGGATTTCCGACATCCTGCTGGACCAGTTCGGCATCTATGTCCAGCCGATCAATTACCCGACCGTGCCGCGCAAGACCGAGCGTCTGCGCTTCACGCCGACGCCGCTGCATTCCGATGCGGATATCGACCATCTGGTCGAGGCATTGCACAGCCTCTGGTCCCAGTGTGCTTTGGCGCGCGCTGTCGCGTAAACCGGCTGAAACAAGAAAACTGCTTCTGAAAACGGGTCGCCCTGGCGGCCCGTTTTGCTCTATCCCAAGTAAACCTCCAGCTACGATGGAGGACGGTAAGCGCCGTTCCGGGACCACGTCAATCACCCCTGGGGTTCTCCTACTGGCTCGAGGAAACTTGGGGCTCAAGTCAACACATATGTCGTCGATGGCTTGCACGGGGGAGGGAGGGTCGATAGGCTGCAGCCAGTGTTGTCCGCTTCGAACTGTTACGGACGGATCAACCACTTTGCTGCTGTGGTGCCTGAGCGCATGGATCACAACGCGTTCGGGCTTCGCGGTTTGAAGGCCGTCGGTGCCGTAATTTACCTGAGGTGATATGACCACCGATTCTTCCGCACATGGTTCCTCCGGTTTTCGAAATGGTTACGATCTTTCGCGTGCCAACACGCTGGGGCTGGTTTCACGCGCTAAGGGTGGGCTGGAAATCGCCAGCCTTGCCGATGTCGAGGCGATAGCGGCGATGGCGGAGCAGCAGGCGCTGCCGCTCTATCTTCTCGGGGGCGGCAGCAATGTGGTTCTCGATGAAGTGATTGAGGGACTGGTCGGCGTCATGAAAATTCGCCATCGGAGCCTGCAGAAAACGGCCTCCGGGTTTGTTGTTACTGCGGGAGCCGGCGAGAATTGGGACGATTTCGTGCGCTGGACGATCAGTCAGGGCATAGGCGGGCTTGAAAACCTCGCCGGTATCCCCGGCACTGCGGGTGCTGCGCCGGTACAGAATATCGGCGCCTATGGGGTTCAGCTATCGGATGTCTTTCATGAGCTTTCAGCCTATGATCTGCGTGAACGCCGGATGGTTCGCTTCTGTCGGGCAGATTGTGCCTTTTCCTACCGGCACAGCTTTTTCAAGGCGCATCCCGATCGCTTTGTCATCCTTTCGATTTCACTTGCATTGCCGCGTCAATGGTCGCCACGCTGCCACTATCCCGGGCTTGAGCATCTGGCATCCGCTGCGTCACCAGAGGTTGTCTTTGAAGCTGTGACGGCGCTTCGAGCGTCGAAACTGCCGGATTGGCGGCAGCTCGGCAATGCGGGCTCGTTTTTTCATAATCCGATTGTATCACCGGAAATTGCCGATGCCATTGCCGGTGGGCCGCGCTACCGGCAGGATGACGGCCGTATCAAGCTTTCGGCCGGTTGGCTGATCGAACAATGTGGGCTGAAGGGAGCACGGCTCGGACCGGTTGGCATGTTTGAAGGGCATGCGCTGGTTCTCGTCAATTATGGTGCGTCGACGACAAGCCGGGATGTTGAGGCTCTGGCCGCGCTCGTCAGGGACCGTGTCCGCGCCCGTTTCGGTGTTTCGCTTCAGCAGGAGCCTGTGGTTTTTGGCCGGCCGTCTCTCGGTCCTCTTGGCACGGGTTAGCGCAATTCTTCGACCGTCCGGCAACAGGCAAGCACGCGTCGCTGTCTGGCGAGAGTGCTGTTCAATCTTTTTGAACGAGATCAGCGATTTCATTGTTTGTTTTGCCGCGAGATCCTGTCAGTCCCGGCGAATGCCGGGGGCTATTTCAGGGTGCTGAAAACTGGTTGATCAGCCGCTGGCGCAGCATATTCATCGGCAGGTCTGGATCCGTGCTTTTCGGGATCATGCCAGCGGTGAAGCCATGGCCGGTGAATTTGGCGATCAGCTGCGGGTCGCTGGAGATGATGTGGACCGGTACGTCACGTGAGGCATTTTCTCCGGTGACAAGCGGGGCAGGCTGGTGATCACCAAGCACAATAAAGACAGCGTTATTGCCAAAACGGGCGATATAGTCGCCGATCGTCTGCATTGAATAGTCGATGGTGGCGATATAGTGGCGACGGATATCATCCGGGTCGGACCAAACCGCGGCCGGCGTCTTTCCGCTGGTGGCTTGACCATCAAAGACCCGGCCATCGCCGACTTTGGCCCAGTCGATCAGTTTTGGCACCGGTGTCCAGGGTGCGTGGCTGGAAACAAGCGCCATCTCAGTCATCACTGGCCGTTTGTCGTCCGGTTCGCCATGGCGCACGAGCCGGTCAAAGGCCGAGAGCGTGTATTGATCCGGCATGGTGATCCAGTTGAAGGGCTTGCCCTGGTAACCGAGATCGGTGGCGGTGAAGATGTTGTCATAACCGAAATAGGACGATTCCGGCCAGTCCATGGTGATGGCGGGCATGACGGCGGCGGTGCGCCAGCCGGCCTGGTGAAACAGCCGGTTGAGGCTTTTGCGGTCACTGATCATCAGCCGGTCATAGCGCGCCTGATTGTCGATCCACAGGCCGGACAGCAAAGTGCCGTGGGCGAGCCAACTGAGGCCGCCCATCGTTGGCGACAGGCTCCAGCCGCTGGCTGCGGAAAAGCCGGCGCTATCGAGCTCTTTCTCGATCGCACGCAGACGCGGGGCGAGAACGGGTTTATAGCGCGGATCTTCGATGGCGCTTCGGCCATAGCTTTCCACAAAAATCAGGACGACATCACGCCCCTTTATCGCCTGGAACAGCTGATCGGATGGCGGGAGCGTGTCTTTTCTCGACAGTTCGGTTTCAAAGCTGCGCATATCGGCCACAGAGCGCAGCACAAGCTGGATCCTGGCACTCACATAGGCCGGGCTCCTGAGATTGGCGAAAGAGCCAACGGCGACGACTTGGCTCAACATGACAAGCACAATGCCGAGGGCGAGGATGGCGACGAAGGCGAGTGCTGTCACATGGGCGTCGACCCGGCCCGCGCCTGCCATGCGTTTTTGCGCACGCCAGAAGGCGTAGAGAATGGCAATATAGCCAAAGATCGTTGCGCCAATCGAAAGAGCGGCTTTGCCGGTTCCCATGGCGCCCGAGAGTACATTCCAGCCATCGGCCAGCATTTTGAAGTCGAGATAGGGATTGAAAGGCCGGCGAAAGGCAGCCTGCACACCGAGATCGGCCAGTTTCAAAAAGAGCAATACGGCGATGATGGCGGTCAGGCAGACGGAGAGGGCAAGCGCCATGCGCCGGGGCAGCAGCAGCAAAGCAAGGCCTGCAAGCGGGATCTCCAGCGGAATGCGCAAAAAGGTTGCCGGTACGAGGGCCGCAGGATAGTCGGGCAGGGTCAGAACGATAAAGGCGATGACGACGAAGGCAATTGCGGCAAGGCCGGCGCTGCCGAAAGACCGCTGGCGGTGGCTGTCGCCCTGATCATTCGTCATGCTGAACCGTCCTCTGCGCTGCCCTGGCTATCTTCAATGCGCCGTTTGCGCATCTCGGTTGCTGTGGTTGTTGCCGTGTGGGTCCGTCTTGTCAATCCTGATGAACGGGCGTCCCGGCATCATTGCGATGGCGCAGCAGATAGGCGGTGTCGCGCAGGAAGGAGAAGGCGAGTGCTGCAAGAGCCAGGCCGGCAATCAGAGCAGAGACAGGCGGCATGACGGCAGGCAGCAATATGATACAGAGTGCGCCAATCTGTATCACGCAGATCAGTTTGCGAGCGAAAGATGGCGGTAGCGGGCGCCGCATGAAGGGCGCGATCCATTGGGCAATGACGAAGATATAGCGCATCAGCCCGATCAGCAGAACCCAGAAGCCTGCCTTGCCTAAAAGCAGCGCCGCAGCCGACAGAACCAGGATCATCAGCGCATCGATTTCCATGTCGAAGCGGGCTCCGAAAGCGGAGGCCTGGTGGAAGTGGCGCGCAAGCCAGCCATCAAGACCGTCCAGAGCAAGCGTTGCAAAGATGACGGCGAGGATCGTTGGCAGGGTTTTATCGTTGCCGTTCGAGATCTGGCCGACCAGTAGAGTGACGGCGACAAAGACCGTTAGCGCGGCCCTAAGGGCGGTGACGAAATTGGCGTAGCCAAACCGTTCATGATCGTGGGCGGTAAGGCCGAGCGGCAGCAGGATGAAAAGCAGCAGCAGCGCAATGGATGCCGTGGCTATCGTGGTGATTGAAATCGAGAGCCATGCGCCGATAATGAGATAGAAGACGACCGCAGGAATATAGGCCAGAATAAGCGCGAAGACCGTATCCACAAGGAGCCCTCGGCTCAACCGCGTCACGCTTGCGGGCTGAGGGCCGGTTGCCGCAGGAATTTGTCCGCCTTGTTTCATAGGCAAGGGCCTGCCCTGTCTGGTGTGTCGGCAAAACGTCGTTCAAGGCACATGGTTGTAATTTCGCTCCTATAGCATATCAGATTACGATATTGGTGGGGACTGGCAAGTATAATGCAGATTAAAGTGCACCCATCAGTTGCTGTGCCGGTTTGCGCGTGACAGGCTGAAGATTGCGGGTGCGGGCAAAGGCGAACAGCTTCTTTGCTGCCGGCAGGGGAGGGTGCGTATTGAATATCAGTCAGCATGGCCATGTGGGCGGTGGTGTGGCGCGGGCGCTGTGGTTCGTCTCTGCAGGCGCGGCCGAGATCCGAAGTGAGGGGCTGCCTCTTACCGATACGGACAGTGCGCTGGTGCGCATGTGTTATTCTGGCATCAGCCGGGGTACAGAAGCGCTTGTCTTTCAGGGGCGCGTGCCGGAAAGCGAGCGGGAACGCATGCGTGGGCCGAATATGGCGGGGATGTTTTCTTTTCCTGTGAAATACGGCTATTGCGCCGTTGGTCGCGTGGAAAAGGGGCCGGAAGCCTTGCTGGGCCGTATGGTCTTTTGTCTTCACCCGCATCAGGATCGCTTTGTTGTGCCTGCCGCCATGCTGGCACCTCTGCCCGACAATATTTCGCCGGCACGCGCGGTGCTGGCCGCCAATATGGAAACCGCGCTCAATATCATCTGGGATGCTGCGGTTCAGCCGGGCGATCAGGTGGTTGTCTATGGCGCCGGCGTTGTCGGCGCGCTTGTTGCTTTCCTTGCAAATGCCATTCCCGGTACTGACGTTCTGCTCGTCGACGCCAATCCGGCGCGGGCGGCTTTGGCGAAGACGCTGGGCATTGCCTTTGGCGATGGGAACATGGCGGATGGTTTCGATGTGGCCATCAATGCCAGCGGCTCGGGCGAGGCGCTTGGCGACGCCATGAAACATGCCGGGCAAGAGGCGCGGATTGTCGAGGCAAGCTGGCATGGCGACCGGAATGTCAGTCTGCCGCTGGGGGGGCCGTTTCACGCCCGGCGTCTTTCGCTCATCAGCTCCCAGGTGGGCGCCGTGCCGGCGGGCCGCCGGGCTCGCTGGCCATTTTCCCGGCGCATGGCAAAGGCACTCGCGCTTCTGGCCGATGACCGGCTCGATGCGCTGATTTCCGGCGAGACCGATTTTCCGGCGCTGGCTTCGCGTTACGCCGCGATCCTGGCGGATCCGGCAACGCTTTGTCACCGTATTGTCTATTGAGGAGAGTGAGTAGATGTTTGCCATTGAGGTTCGCGACCACATCATGATTGCCCACAGTCTGCCGCGGCCTGTCTTTGGTCCGGCGCAGGCCATGCATGGTGCCACTTTTGTCGTTGATGCAGCCTTCTTCACCCGTGATCTCGATGCCGATGGCCTGGCGGTCGATATCGGTGCGGCAACCACTGTGCTGGCGGGCGTGCTGAAGCCGCTCAACTATCAAAATCTTGATGAATTGCCGGATTTTGTTGGCAAGGTGACGACGACTGAGGTTGTCGCCAAGCATATTTTTGATCGTTTGCGCATGGCTGTTGGTGAAGGGCGGCTCGGCACGGGCAGTCACCGGATCTGCCGGATCCGGGTGATGCTGCACGAATCGCATGCCGCACGCGGATGGTATGAGGCCGATCTTTGAAGGGCAGCTTATATTTCGCCTATCCGGGAGAGCTGACAGCCAAGACAGGCGGCTATGGCTATGACCGACGCCTGATCGCCGGGCTCGAAGCGCTCGGCTGGCAGGTTCATCGCGTGGCACTTGGCGCGGGATTTCCGGCGCCCGATAATGCCGTGCGTGAAGAAGCGGCCTGCCTGCTGTCCAGCTTGCCTGACGGTGCGCTTGTTATTGTTGACGGCCTTGCCTTTGGCGTGATGGACGACTGGGCGGCAAGCGAGGCTTCACGGCTTCGTATTGTCGCGCTTGTGCATCATCCGCTGGCGCTCGAAACCGGGCTTGGACGTTGCGAGCAGGTGGAGCTTGGCCAGAGCGAAAGCATGGCGCTGCGCTCGGCCTGCGGTGTGATCGCGACGTCACCGTCAACCGCGCGCCTGCTGGCTGCGGATTATGGTGTTCCGGCCGAGAAGATCGCGGTCGCCTTGCCCGGAACTGACCCGGTCGATATCGTGACGGGCAGTACTATGCCGCCGCAGATCCTGTCTGTCGGTACGCTGACGCCGCGCAAGGGTCATGATGTGCTGATCGCGGCGCTGAAGGCGGTTGAGGATCTTGCCTGGACGGCGACCATTGTCGGCAGTGATGTCTTTGACAGCAGGACGGCTGCAGCCCTGCGGCGGCAGGTTGAAATTGCCGGTCTCGGCCATCGCATCGAACTGACCGGCGCGGTTGAGGCGCTGGAGCCCCATTGGCGCAAAGCGCAGATCTTCGCGCTTGCCAGCCGTCACGAGGGCTACGGCATGGCCTTTGCCGAGGCGTTGGCCCATGGTCTTCCGATCATTGGCTGTGCGGCTGGCGCGGTGCCCGAGCTTGTGGCGAAACCGGCCGGGATTCTCGTACCGGCCGATGATGTTGCTGCCTTTGCCGTTTCGCTGCGCCAGCTTCTGGAAAATGCCGCAGCACGTGAGGCGATGGCCGCCGCAGCACGTAAGGCGGGACAGGCATTGCCTTGCTGGCATGAAACGGCAATGATCGTGTCCGATGTTCTGGAGGGATGGGCATGAGCGGCTTTCATGCAGTCTGGCTTGATCTGCGCGAAGCGGCGGACCGCGCCGCGCGTGATACGGATCTGATTGCCATGCTTTCGCGTCATGTCGCCGCCTGTCCCGGTGAGGGCGTCGTCGATATCGGCTGTGGCACGGGCGCGACCTTTCGGGCGCTTGGGCCGGCCCTGCCTGAAGAAGCGCGCTGGCTGATGGTTGACAATGACCCTTTGCTGCTTGAGGCGGCGCGGCAGCGGCTCGCTGGCAGCGCTGTGGCCAATCAGTGTCTCCTGCATGATCTTGCCGATCTTGAAGGCTTGCCGCTCAAAGGCACTGCTCTTGTGACGGCTTCGGCGCTGTTTGATCTCTGTTCAGATGCCTTCTGCACCGCGATAGCCACGAAAATTTCGGACGCTGGCTGCGCGCTCTATGCCGCGCTTACCTATAATGGCCTGCTGCACTGGACGATTGCTCATCCGCTGGACAGCCAGGTTGTCGACGGCTTCAATCTCCACCAGCGTGGCGACAAGGGCTTCGGCCCGGCACTCGGCCCGGATGCCACCATGGCGCTGGCGCTTGCTCTTTCACGAAAGGGGCGAACGGTCTTTCTGCGCAAGAGCCCGTGGGTGCTGGATGCATCGGCAGCTGCACTTCAGCGCGCTTTTCTGGAAGGCTTCCGCCAGCCCCTGCGGGAGGTCGGCATGATCGACATGAGCGCTGTCGAAGACTGGCTGTCCTTCCGGCTGGCGATGATCGAACAGCCGGGAAGCCTGTGTCATGTCGGCCATTTCGATCTGCTGTCGCTACCGGACTGATCGTGTTGCCGGGCGCAGGCTGCAGTCAAACAGCGTGTCGCTGCCGAGATCATAGACAGTGGTCGGCGGACGAAGAGCTTCTGCAAGGGTTGGCGTGGGCGCGAGACTGAGACCGCTTGGCCCGGAACCGATGATCAGCGGTGCGACAGCCACATGCAGCCGGTCGACACGGCCTGCGGCGATAAAACGCCGGATCGTTCTGGCGCCGCCTTCAACGAGAATGCGGGTGAGACCGCGCGCGTTCAGCCTCTCAAGCATGGTGCCGGGGTCAAGGCCAACGGCTGTGGGGCGAAGCCGGATCACTTCGGCATTGGCATAGGCGCGCAGTGGCGCTTCCACACTCTGGAACACGACGATGTTGGCGCCGCCATCATGGAACAGCCCTTCACTGCCATCAAGGGCTGCATGGCAGTCAATCACCACGCGGACAGGATCCTGCCCGGTGACGAGGCGCACGGAAAGACGTGGATTATCCGCCTTGATGGTGTTGATGCCGACAATGACGGCGTCAACCAGCGCCCGGCAGCGGTGCAGGTGTTTGAGCCCGTCAGGCCCGGAAATATCGCGGGCATCACCGGTCTGCGTTGCCACCCGGCCGTCAAGCGACTGGCCGACCTGAGCCAGCACGAAAGGTCCTCCTGCATCTGCAATCGGTCCGTAAAGGGCGCAAGCCGCATCCGCGGTATCGAAGGCAACAGGCTGAGGTTGCAGGGCACGATTGCGGCGCGCGAGAAGCTGCGCCCAGCGCTCGGGCGACACATCAACAGATTGCATGGCGGGTCTCAGAGGATCTTGTAGAGAGTGGCATCGCGCCGGATGAGATGGTGGAACAGGGCTGCGGCGATATGCAGGCCGATCAGAGCCAGCAGTATCCAAGCGCTCCAGAAATGAATGGCGGAAAGCGTCCAGGCAATATCCGGTGTCTTGCCGATCGGGCTCCAGATCGGGATAGTGCCAAACCAGAGGAGAGGGAAACCATGGGCATTGGTGGCAAGAAAGCCGCTTACCGGCATGATGATCAGCAACAGATAGACCAGGCCGTGGACGGTCGTGGCGGCCAGGCGTTCCAGTGCTGCGCCCTCGCTTGCCGGCACACGCGACAAAAGACGGTTGCCGACCCGGATCAGCATCAGCCACAAAACCAGAAAGCCGAGGCTTTCATGAAGGGTGTAGAAGGTCAGCGCAACTTCGTTCTTGACGAGGTGGATCACGAAGCCCAATGGCCAGATGCACAAGACCAATGCGGCAATCAGCCAGTGCAGGAGCCGCATAGCGGCAGGAAAGCGCTCGAGCTTGAGGCTGAGCGCGGTCGGGCGCAACATTGACATGTCGCGTTTCTGTCCGGTTGTATCGGGCAATCGAGCCTCCTGGCTTTGTCCCATGGACGGCGGACGAACCGCCACAGCTACGGGTTGGTTTCATGCGCTTGGCAACCTCAGGTGGGACGATAGCAGCCTTGCACGAAAGCGTAAATCCACTTGTCATGTCTGGCCCAACCGGCTTGCCAGCTGCCTTGCGGCCGGAATGGACTGTGTGGCGCAACGGTGCAGGCAACTGACCATCTTTTAACTTGATTTTATTGCTCATGAATGGCGAAGTATCGGCGATGCCGTCCCTTTTTGGAGAAAGAGGAATATTCCGCTTTTTGGAATTGTTCCAAACAAGGAAACGCGCTATATAAGGTAGAGACATTCTAGGAAGGAGTTTGGCATGCGCCTGACGAAGCAAACCAACTATGCAGTCCGGATGCTGATGTACTGCGCGGCCAATGACGGCAATCTGAGCCGGATTCCGGAAATCGCCAGGGCCTATGGCGTATCGGAACTGTTCCTGTTCAAGATCATCCAGCCCTTGCACAAGGCCGGCATCATGGAAACGGTGCGGGGCCGCAATGGCGGGGTCCGTCTCGGGCGCCCGGCGGCTGAGATTACCCTGTTTGATGTGGTGCGGGTGACCGAAGAAAACTTTGCCATGGCGGAGTGTTTCGATGATTCCGGCGATGTTGATTGCCCGCTGGTGGATAGCTGTGGTCTCAACTCCGCACTGCGGGAGGCGCTCAACGCTTTCTTCGCGGTTCTCGAAAAATACACTGTCGCCGACCTCGTCCGTCGCCGCGCCGATATTTTCAAGCTTCTGAGCATTGATGAGACCGAGCGCAAACATGCGTCCAAGCGCCGCGTGGACAATGCCGATGCCGAAAGGCTGGTTGGCTGATCTCAGCTTTTGCCGATTGTGAGGCCCTCGTCGTTTCGCGGCGGGGGCTTTTTGCTGCGATAACGGACCGGTCGTCATGACCGGGAAAAGCTGTCAGCGGCTCAGGTCGTTCTTTCTGGCTGATGAAAAGCTTAGCTAACCGTTCGACTTGACGGAGCCAGATCAATGCTCCCTTTTGGAGCGAGGCGAGAGGTCAATGGCGCGCCCGACAGGATTCGAACCTGTGACCTTTGGAATCGGAATAAATTCTCAAGAAAAATAAAACATTGAATTTAATGATATAAACTCAATAGGTGGCTTTCATGTTGCGTCTATGTTGCGTCAATTTTACGAAAGAAGCGCCATTTCTGCGGCGGCCAACTCGTCACCGTGATCGTCGCGCGGGAACAGGTGGCCGTAGACGTCCATCGTCATGCCGATTGTCGAATGTCCCATGCGCTCCTGGACGAGCTTGGGCGGCAAGCCTAAGCCGCCATCTTCGATTCTGTTGATGCACCATGAGGCATAGAAATGGCGCAGCGCGT
The DNA here is from genome assembly GCF_006516955.1 of Martelella alba. Lineage (GTDB taxonomy): Bacteria > Pseudomonadota > Alphaproteobacteria > Rhizobiales > Rhizobiaceae > Martelella > Martelella alba. Next base: position 9,142 of record NZ_VHLG01000015.1, on the reverse strand, counting down.
GAAGGCCGGGATATTTGGCCTTCATGATCGGCTCGCCTCTCTTGTCTTTCTTGCCGGTGTCGAAAGCAATGCCAGCGGCAATCTCGGCCGGTTGCAGGCCGCGCCGGACAATGTTGTTCAACTGCTCAATGTTGCCCTTGCCGTTCGGGAATACGAGGTCCAGCTCACCATTCGGGCAGGCGAGCTTCCATTCCTTTAAGGCGGTGATGACCATTGGGGGCAGGGGAATCGATCTTTCGCTTGTGGCTGACTTCGGGCGGCCGATCTCGTTGAAGAAGTCGGCCCGCTGATGAACGCGAAGCATGCGCTTGTCAAAATCGATATCGCTCCACCGAAGGCCACGCAATTCTGATGCTCGTAGGCCGGTGAAGATCGCTGTCAGAATAAGCGGTCGCCAGCGGCCGTCCAGAGTGCCTATTAGCGCCTTGATCTCTTCGCGGCTTGGAATGTCTTCTCCGACGATAAGTCTGCGCTGTTGACGCTTGGCGAGCCTGTTGTCGCTGCCGCGTCGGCGCGACTTGAGGTCGCGAACAATGTTACGTCCGACGAGGCCGCGTTCTTGTGCGTCTGAAATGATAGAACTGAGGCTGGCTATGACCTTGCGGCGCAAGACGGGCGACCGACCACTTTCCTGCAAGTCATCCTCAAAGGTTCTGACCATTGGAATAGTGAGAGCGGATAGTTTCGTGTCCCCGATAAATGGCTTGATATGCAGTTCGACATGCGTGCGATAGGCCGCAAGTGTCGATCTTTCGAGGTTAGCATTCTTGCAGCTTGCCGTCCAGAAGTCGCAAGCCTCTTTCACCGTGACGCTGGCGCTGTCAGCAACATGGACGCCTTCACGCACCTCGACCGCTGCCGTTGTCGCGAACTGGTCGGCCTGCTTCTTGAGGCGAAAGGTCTTCAGGCGGCGCTTGCCTTGGGTGTCGACGTAATCGACCACCCATGAAGTTTTTTCCTCGCCCTTGGCATTGATCCATGTGCGCTTGCGGACGCTCATTTCCCAGATCCAGCTTGATCTAGCGCTTCACGCACAGCATCTCGTATGATTCTTCCAAGATGGCCGTAGGTGTCTTCAACGTACGTATCGAATTCGTAACGCAAATCCCCAATTTCCTTTGCCAAAGCTTTAAGGTCGCCGCTGAGTGCCGCCTTTTCTGCTCTAATTTTCGGATCTTGGTCTTGTTCTTCGGCTTCAAATGATTGGCGGAGACGGAAGGCAACTTCTTCACCCACTCTACGTCCGTTCGTAGATGCCACAAACTCTAGCACGTACTTTAGGTCCGCAAACTCAAAACTGTCTTCGAGTCGCTGCACGATCTCAGCATTCATCGAACGCCCATTGTCTTCGGCCGCTTGCTTGATTTTTTCCTTGAGCTCGGGCTGCATTCGCAAGCCAAACGGAGCGATATTTGCCAACAGTTCTCTTTGTTGATCACTCATAACTACAATCTGCCGTTAAAAAATCGTTGACGGGGATAATTACAGCCTGTAGTCATCACATTCAATGACTACAGGCTGTAGTCATGCCTATCGAACGTTAACACGGAGTTTCGACAGTGACAGAAAATGAAAAACTCGACCTCGTATGGGGCGCGGCGGATATCGCCAAGGTCATCGGGCAATCGCGTCAGGTGACATACAACATGCTCAGTAAAGGCGAGCTTCCTGCCAAAAAAATCGGTGATCGCTGGGTTGCCCGGCGCGGCGAGCTGGATCGCTTTTTCACCGGCGCGGTGGCCTGATCTCTGGCCGAAAAAAAAGAAAGCCCCTGCGAAGCGCCAACTTCCAAGGGCATGGTTCAATCCAAAGGATAACGAAATGAACGAGTGTGCAAATAGCACAGAAGCGAGCTTGGCCGCAATAGGTGGCCGATTGCTGGCTGCCGAAGTCAAAATTGGTTGCGCTATGCGCGAACTGGCGGCGTTGATGCAGATGTTTGAGAGGGACGTCGAAGAGTTTGACGATTTCGTTCGTGACTGGTGCCGGGCGCTTCCGGAGAGCACCTTCAATGATGGCCTTATGATCCGCGCCGGTGACATGAGCACTGTCGTCGGGCATTTGCGCCGAATGACGACGGGCTTGGAAAAGGACATTGAAGAGGTGCTGTCATGAGCAGCACCCAAAACAAGCCGCTTGGACTGGTGACCGTGGCTGATATCGTCAGCGAGGCACGTGACTATGCCCAAGTCATAAGTCTGGCGTGTGCGGCCAAGGATGATCGCGAAGCCGGCAGTATCGGGCGAATTTCTTGGCTGCTTCTTGACCTTCTCGATTCCGCCATTGACGGGTTGGAAAGTGAATTGGAACAAAAGAAGAACAAAAGGCTCGCCGCTGCATGATTACGATGAATGAGAATAGCTATTCTGACATGAGGGATGAGGCCGCGCACGCGGCTTCGTCCATTTCCGGCGCGATTGAGACAGTGGAGGCGTTGCGCCGCGAGTGTGACGGATACGTTGCCGAACGGTTGGGGCGAATTGCCTCAGGCCTCAAAGTGTCGCGCAACCATGTGTGCAATATCACCGAGATCATGGACGAGAACGGGAGCGGGCATGGAAAAGAATGACCGCCCGCTTGGCGTCGGCGAAATCGCCCACGAACTTGGGTGCTCCGAAAAGACCGTTCGACGCCTCTACGCCAAGGGCATGATTGAAGCTTACAAGATCGGCGGGAGAACCTCGCCGATCCGCATGGAACGAAAGGCCTTGGAGCGGCTGAAGCAGAAGCGAGGTGATTGTGGCGATGACGGTTAAGGTTGGCGGCTTGTCGCCAGAAGCACGGGCGGCAATCGCTGAGAGAGCGCGTAAGCAGCGCGAGGCGAGCGGGATCAGCGACGATGAACTGGAACAGGAGATTATTGCCCGACAGGGGCAGGTTATCTTTCCAGATGGCCGGGCTATCGGTGTTCACTACGCCGAGACGGACGGCAAGAAAAGCTGGCTTCCACTTGAAGGGGACTATGACGTTGAAAATATGAACGCCCGATATGCCGTCGTGAAGATGGGATCGGGCGTTTCTATCCTGATGGAAGAAGGCGGCACGGTATCGTTTCTGCGGAAAGATGCCTTTGAGACGCTTTTTCAAAACCGGTTCACCAAGGTGGTCAACGCTGACGGTGAAGAGAAGAACGTCACATGGGCGCGTGCCTGGCTGAATGATTGGGATCGACGGCAATATGCCGGAATTGAGTTTTTCCCGGATGTGGCGAATGCACCGGGTAAGCCGGGACATTATAATCTGTGGCGGGGATTCTCGGCGTTGCCTGAGCGCGGCGGCAAGTACACGATCTTTCGTGACCATATGCTGACGAACGTCTGCGGCGGTGACGAGGGCTTGTATCGGTGGCTTTTCGCATGGTTCGCGCAGATGGTCCAAAAACCGCGAGAGAAGCCGGGGACGGCCGTTGTCCTGCGCGGCGGGATGGGTGTTGGCAAATCCAAAATCGGCGAGGTGATCGGCTCTCTCCTCGGGGAGCATTACTTTCAGGTGGACGACCCGCGTTACATCACTGGCAATTTCAACGCTCACATGGGCGCGTGCCTGTTATTGCAGGCGGAAGAGGCTGTGTGGGCCGGGGACAAGAATGCCGAAGGCCGGTTGAAAGGATTGATCACGTCGAAGACACACATGATCGAAGCCAAGGGCGTTGACCCTGTGCAACTGCCGAATTTCATCCGTCTGTTGATGACCAGTAACGAGGCGTGGGTGATCCCTGCGGGCAAGGATGAACGACGGTTCGCCGTCTTCGATGTTCAGCCGAATTGCGCCAATGACCACAACTATTTTCGGCAGATGGACGAGGAGCTTGACGCGGGCGGTAGGGCAGCGCTGCTGTACGACCTGCTGAGGCTCGACCTTTCGTCGGTGAACCTGCGACAGATACCGAAGACGGACGCCTTGCTATCGCAGAAGATACAATCGCTCGACCATATTGAAACGTGGCTCCTCGACCGCTTGCAGGCCGGGACGCCGACCGAGAAGCACGATTGCTGGCCTGAATACGTACAGAAAGCGCAGGTGTTCCGTGATTATCTTGATGCTGCTGAGCGCGTTGGCGTTCGACGAAAGGCCGGAGCAACGCAATTTCATATGCGGTTGAAGAAGATCATGCCCAATTTCATTGACATGCGCAAACGCGTCAGCGATGAAGGGGAGGTATCCGGGCCGCCAGTTCGGATATATCTGCTGCCGTCTCTGGCCGATTGCCGCGCTGAGATGGAGACAGCGATGGGGCAGCCCATTGCTTGGGGTGAATGACCCTCCTCATGTTCCGACCTTGTGCCAACCTTGTGTCGACCTGCTGATTTGAAAAAGCCAATCAAATCAACGGGTGTGTCGACTGTGTCGACTGTTCCAACCTTTTTCATAAGTCCGTATGCGTGCGTGCGCATGTATCTTCGAATTAGGTTGACACAGTTGACACAGCCGACACAGGGACTCTTAAGTAATTGAATTTAATGGTGTCTATCAGTGCCGACCTCATTCGCTAGGTTGGCACAAGGTCGGTACAGGCTGGCACAGCGGGGTGGATAGCTGAAGATGCCGCAATGCCGGTCCAGATCGCTCGTGCCAGCCGGGGGGTGGTCATGAACTTTCGGCATACAGGCCAGACCGGCGGGTGTAGGTCAGTGTGAAAAATATTCTAATTGGAAAAAATAAACTAAAACAACTACTTATTTTTCGAAGGGGTGTCGGGCTTGGAAGGACTATGTTTCATTTTGAGTTCGAAGGTGGCTTAAGCGGTTTTGAGTAAGGGATTTTCATCAAAGCATGGGTGAGTTCCCATGCAATTTCTAGAAAAACAAAATCTCGTTGCTGATCTGTTGGGTATTCCCCTTCTTTTGCACCTGATCGTTTAAATGCATTATCAACTATTCGCGAAATCATCTCCTTTTGAGAACGCTCTCTTGCTGTTTCGATTAGCTTGCCCCAACACTGGGTGACTGCCTCGAAGTCTGGCGCTCCCGGGCTTTGTGTGGCCCAAGCAAAAGTTAACTTTTCCAGATCCCGTGCATCATCGGACCAAATGGCCGGATCTTCTGGATTCGAGACGAGAGAAGCCAATACGTTGGCTGCCGCCCCTTCACTTGCAATCTCAATTTGCCAACCAATCGCTCCGTACAGGCGAAAATACCCTACAACTCTACCTTGATTGTCGCTCCCTACCCAGATGATATTTGGGTTTGTGCCGAACTTTGGGTCCAAAAGCGGAAGCGGACGTGTGTCGATCCTTATGAAATTTCCACCTGTATCGGGAACTGTGCCATTTTGAATGAATTCACGAACATCTGTGTATCGCTGGTTCGAGATTTCTGCATTGCCAACGGCATCGGCCCAAAGCACTAAGCAGGATTTGGCCATTGAGCGCTGTGATATATCGTCGCCAAAAGATAATTTGAACGCGAAGAGTGGGGCTGGAGTTGAATTAATTGTCACTCTTTTCAGGAAATCTTCTTTGAAGGAATCGGCTTTCTCTTTTGGCACTTTTAGCTTTAGCATCGCAGAGTGTAATAGACGTTCGAATTCTGCCTCGCTATTGGCGCTTATGGAGATTTGTTTTTGTCCGTATTTCTCCGTGATGGTTATCTTTTGGCTTTCTATAGGGATAGGTATCGCGCCGGGACGAAGGTTGTATCTTTTACCCTCTGCTTCGATGCCGGAAATTGAAGGAGCAGGCCGTCTGTTTCCCGATTTGAAATTAGCTATGTTTCTGAAAGGTTCTACCGATTTCGCGAGAGCGCTGTCGATGCTAGAGCCGAAACTGTTATTGCAGCTGCTGCAGATTACTTCTGTAGTAGTTTTTCGCCCACCTAAGGACTGCAAAAGGATGTGTTCAGGGCTTGTTTTCTCATCAAGCCGAGCTTTGCAGAAAATGCATTGTTCCATTTTGTGCTCGGTGCAAACATTTTTCTGTAAATGTGAATTGGATCGGAAATTAAGTTAGCAGAGCGGGACGATTCCCAAAAATAAAAATTTCTCTTTATCTCTTGTTTGTCTTTAATGCTGATGTGATCCTCCCCATTTTAACGGGATCCAGCGGGAGAATTCACGCGGCTATTTTCAGTTTTTGAGCGAGTGTGATGCCGCCAATACCCATGTTGGACCGTTCGTGGTTATATGTCCAAAGCTACATTGTGGCGATCTCCTGCACCTCCGCTATGCTGTCAAAAATATATAGGTCAAGCCATTTATGTCAGGCCGTTCGATTGTAACGCACGACATAGGCATTCTGCTGAGGCTTGCCGGGCTGGATGTAATTCAGAGCGATTCCCTGGGCTTCAGCCCATTCGGTGAGCGTTGAACTGACGTATTTCGAGCCATTATCAACTCTGATCGCCAACGGCTTGCCCCGCCATTTAATGATTTGCAATGGCTCCGGAGCTTTCCTCTAAGTTGATCGTAGATATAATTTCGATATACTCTATTTGGTATTAATATTATTAAATATACTTGTATTTTAATCAAGATGATTATATGGTTAAACCGTATTTTCTTTTTATAACCTCTGTTGTTTTATTTAATTCTGGGTATATTTTTGATTCTGTAAATCCTAGAAGTTCAACACTTCTACGAATGTCGCCGACACATTCCTTTTTTATCCTTATTTTTTTAACATCAAACACATTCTTTTTGGAAACCAACTCTTCATTGACTCCAAATATTAAAAAAAGCTCCGTCTTGAGATTGAATTCTCGGGTTGTTCAATCGCGGAGAGACTAAATACGTATCCTTGAGATGCTCAATATTTATGTTCTGTTTAAAATTTGGTCGTTCCTGCATAATGAAATCATATAGACGTGCTCCAGAATTAGACTTATTTAATTCGTCTGATTTTTTGCAATCTTTAATTTCTCTAATTTCGCTTTGCGATAAGTTAGCTAGATTCGATATACACCTGATGGTATCTGAATCAAAATACTTGAAATGGTCTTCATCAACATGTATTGCAATAACTTCAGCATCTTTACCTGACGATATTTCACAGGCAAAATATACTGCAACCAATGGGTTGTATGTTACGTCAAGTAGACGCGTCGGAAGCCCGTAATGCTGCATTCGAACCAATTTTTCAAATACACCGATATCATCGGCGAAATCACGTGGGTGTTGAGTTATTAATTCTCGAAAAACGTGTCTTTCATTGTTCTTTATTCTCTCATTTTGACGTCTGAAAATGCCTGGTCGAAGTCGATGCTGATAGCTTGTATGGCCTCGGTAGATGGAGCGCTTGCCTTCTATATTACCCCAAGCCTCAATTTCTTTTAAAATTTCCCAAAGGCTGTCAAATTTTTCAATTCTCGGTCGCGCCAAGTTATGCCCCCCTCAAAAAACTTAAATATCTTATGCAGATAAATTAATTTATTCAATAATTTATATTGGAGTGTAGTGTTTCCAAATCGGTGGTTAAGGATGGCATCATCTTAGATGATGCAAAGAGCTTTTTGACTGCGAGTCAAATCTCATTCCCATGTCCTCAAATGTCCCAAGTTGTCCAGTTCCCGGCGGTTGGTTTGAGGGCGCATAAAATGGTCTATGAAGATATGGCCATTTTCCCGCACTGATCAGAAGAGCCTCGGCGATCCCTCGGACGCCGAATTTGCGTTGTTTACCGGCGGCGGTGTTGCCGGTTCGACTGTCTCGCTTGCCGTGGCGCTCACGGTCCCGGCCGTGCAATCGGCCATTCGCCTGATTTCTGAAGCTTGCGCAACGCTCGATATCCGGGTGGAACAGCGCAACGGGGCGACATGGACGCCGGATAGCAATCACGCGGTTGCCGCACTTCTCGCCGACCGGCCGAATGGCTGGACATCCACCTTCGAACTGATCCGCGATCTCGTTGCCACGGCGCTGACCCACGACAAGGGTGGCGTTGCCTGGGTGAACCGGGTTGGCGGCGAGGTCCGCGAGATCATCCGCTACGAGCCGTCGCATGTGATGGTCGATGTTTCGACGGACGGGCGGCAGGAGCCGCGCTTCAGGATCAACAACCGGATCGAAGATGCGCAGAACGTGGTTTATCTGCGCGGGCCGTTTGGCCGGTCCTGTCTGTCGCTGACTGCTGAAGCGATCGGTACGGCCAAGGACATGGAAACCCATGCCCGCAAGCTGTTCAGGAATGGCGCGCGGCCTGCCGGTGTTATCGAAATGGTCAAGGGCCTTGGTGACGAGGGCCTGAAGAAGATGGCCGCCGCCTGGAAAAAGGCGCATGAGGGCGCGGATAATTCCGGCCGCACGGCCATTTTGTGGGACGGGGCAACCTTCCGCCCGATCACCTTCAGCTCCACCGATGCGCAGTTTCTGGAAAACCGGAAATTCCAGATCCTCGAAATCGCCCGTGGCTTCCGCGTTCCGCCGTCGATGATCTACGACCTTGAGCGCGCCACATGGTCGAACTCCGAACAGATGGGCAAGGAATTCCTGTCTTACACGCTTGAGCCTTGGCTTCGGGCGCTGGAAGGGGCTTTGCGCGTGGCGCTGTTCCTGCCGGAAGAGCGTGCCGATTATCGCATTGTCTTCGACCGGGACGATCTGACCCGCGCCGATCTTACCGACCGGGCAACCGCCATTTCCTCGCTGATCTCTTCAAGGGTGCTCAACGCCAATGAGGGCCGGTCATGGCTTGACCTGCCGCCCTATGAAGGCGGTGAGACCTTTTCCAATCCGCATATCAACACCGATGCTGCCCCCAAAGTTGGGGACGGCACGCCGGAGGCCTGACCCATGGATCGTTTCTTCATCGAAACCAAGCTCGCCGTCACCGATGACAGCGGCGCAATCGAGGGCCTTGCATGGCCCTTTGGCACTCCCGACCGGATCGGCGATGTGATCGAAAAGGGTGCCTTTGCCGGTGCCTCGCTGCCGCTGCCCATGCTGTTTGCCCATGACCACGGCGACCCGATCGGCACATGGACCGAAGCCCATGAAGAGGCCGAAGGGTTCCGGGTAAAAGGCGCGCTTCTGGTGAACGAGGTCGCCCGCGCCCGTGAGGTTCACGCGCTGGTCAGGTCCGGCGCTGTTCGCGGTCTTTCGGTCGGCTTTGTCGCCAAAAAGGCCGCACCACGTAAAGGCGGTGGCCGGACGATCTCGGCCCTCGACCTGATCGAGGTCAGCCTCGTCACCATTCCCATGCACCCCGGCG
>NZ_VHLG01000014.1 GCF_006516955.1 Martelella alba | reverse complement strand
TGCCGGCGAAATCGCCTTCGACCACCAGCGTGTCACCGGTACCGCCCTCCATGTCGACATCGAGGCCGGAGATCAGGCCGCCACTGCTGGAAGTCGCTGTGCTCCAGTTCTTCACCGTCGAGCGGCTGTTATAGGTGAAGGCGGTAAAGGCAGTATCAAGACCGAGCGTCTCGGCATCATAGGTGCTGCCGTAATCGGATGAGCCGATACCGACGAGATCACCGGAGAACACCGTCTGGATCACATTGCCTTCACCGCCGAGATTGACGATGCCGGAATTCAGTACCGTGTCCAGGCCGGCGATGACACCGGTGGTGAAGGTTCCCGCATTGACCATGAGGCTGCTGCCAACCGGTGCAGCGGCAGCGAGGCTGACGGCGCCATCGGCATTTTCCGAACTGGTCGAACTGTAGTCTTTCGATGAGCTTTCCGTACCAGCCTTGGAGGTCACGACATTGCCGGTGACGCTGCCCCCCGAACTGGTCTGGAGCAGGAAGCTTCCCTCTTCGTCGAAGGTGGCATGGATGGCGCCACCATTGTCGTCGGATACGGATGAGCCATAAATTGAACCCGTTGAACCGACGGTGACCGTCGTGGTTCCCTCCTGGGTCTGAGCCCAGATGCCCCATGAATGCTCAGAGGTGACCTTGATCGCACCATCGACGGTAATGTTGATGGCGGCGGTGTTGCTGGTGCTGTTTCTGTGCAGGGAGCCAGCATAGGTCTTGCCGTTCTTTTCGAAAATGCCACCCGAACCGGCAATCGTCTGGGCGATGATGCCAGCGGCATAGGCACCGGTCGTGTAGATCGACGCGCCGTCGTCAACTGTGACGTCCACCGTCCCAGATGTGCCAGCGCTGCTGCCGCCTGCATAGCTGTAGCTGCTGTCAGAATTGCTGATATAATTGGTATAGAGCCTGCCGGACGAAAGATCGGCTGCAAAACCGCCACCACCGGCAATGGACTGGGCGACGATGCCGGCGGCGCCATCGCCGCTGGTTGTGATGCTGGCTCCGTCGTCAAGCGTGACCGTCACATCGTCGCTTGAAGCGTATTGCTGTGAACTTTCAAAGTGAACGGCGGAAATACTCGTGCTGGAGGCCGAAAGCATGCCGCCGCCGCCGCCGATAGACTGGGCAACGATGCCGATGGCGCGGGTGCCAGTGGTCACAATCTTGCCCGTCGAGCCGACGGCAACAGAACCGCCATTCAGCGTATTGGCATAGGTTTGCGTCGAGCTTGAGCCGAGCGTGATCGAAATTACGTCTGCGACCGTATCATCATTTTCCGTCGCCGATGTGCCGAGCGCGGAAATGGCGAGGCCGCCGCCGGCACCGATAGACTGGGCGATGATAGCGCTGGAATTGTCGCCGGTGGTCTTGATCGTCTCGCCCTTGAGCAGGGTGACTTCGACTTTTCCGCCATAGCTTTCATTCGCAGCGGAGGCTGAAGAACCGAGGGCGAAGGTGAGCGATGATGGTGCATAGCCGCTCATGATCGCAATGCCGCCGCCGCCGCCGATCGACTGGGCAATCACGCCGATGGCGGAAAAGCCAGATGTGTAGACATTCGAGACATAGGCATAGACGGCGCCGCCGCTGCCACCGGTCTCAGACGACGTCGAGCCCAGTGTCAGATTGGCGCTGACGGTGCTGTCTTTGCTGATGACGGCGTCGAGTTCGAGCGACTGGTTTGAGGAAAGTGAAACCGAGCCGCCGCCCGCGCCGATCGATTGCGCGATGACGCCGCTCGACAGGGCGCCGTTTGTGGTGATGGTGCCATAGGAAAAATCGGTCTGGTCCTTTTCGGGGAGGCCGAAGAACACGGTTCCGCCGTTGCCGCCGCTTCCTCCGGATGCGGCGACAGTTCCCGAAAGCGAAGTGTCGATATCAAGAGAGGCCTTGATGGTGACGCCATAGCTTTCGATCTTCTTCAGTTCCTTCTCAATGCCGAAGGAATGGGAAACCGATGACGTGCCTGAGCCGCCAATGCCGCCGCCGCCGCCGATCGACTGGACGACGACACCGCTGGAAGCATCCCCCGACGTGGTGATCTTGCCGGCATTCCAGGCATAGGCCTTGCCGCCGTCGCCGCCGGCGCCGCCTGTGCCGCCAACACCGATATTGAGCGTCGTATCCGCATCGACATCGCCGTTGCCGGCCGCGCCGATCCCACCGCCACCGCCAATCGACTGGACGATCAGGGCTGCTGAATTATTGCCAGTGGTCTTAATCACGCCGCTGTCGGAGATGCCACCCTTGGCGGTGCCGCCCGAACTGCCCGTGCCGCCGGAGCCGCCGACCGAATAAGTCAGGGTGAAGGTAGAATCGCCGAACAGGCTGAGCGAGCTGCTTTCGCCAGTGCCGCCATTGCCGCCGCCGCCGCCGATAGACTGTACCAGTATGCCGGTGGCGAAGTCACCTGACGTGGTGACTGTGCCGAGATTATGGGCATAGGCAAAGCCGCCTTCGCCACCGCTGCCGCCCGTGCCGCCGATCGAATTTTCGATGTTGAGGGTCACGGATTTGTCTTCGGCTGCCTTTTCGAATTCGGCCCAGCCGCCGCTCAGCTTTTCCACGACGCTGGCCAGTGTGGCTGTGCCGGAAGCCGCCGTGGAATCACCACCATTGCCGCCGCCGCCGCCGATCGACTGCACCACCAGGCCTTCCGCGCCGTCACCTGTGGTCGTGATAGAGGCGCCTTCTTCAACCCAGGCTTTGGCCGTGCCGCCATAGCCGCCATTGCCAGCATTGCCGCCTTGCGATGTTGCGACCGAAAGCGCGAATGTGTTGCCTTCGGGGTCGATCGGAATGCCGACGGCAAGCGATTTGGCCACGGACGATCCGCCTTCGCCGCCGCCGCCGCCGATCGACTGGACCAGGACGCCGGTCGAATCCGTGCCGCTTGTCGCAATCTTCCCGCCGACATGGGCATAGGCATCGCCGCCATTGCCGCCATCACCGCCAGATCCACCGAGTGCGAAGGAAAAGGACCAGCCGACCGCGTAGGTGTGCGACTTTGCCGTGCCGCCGGAGCCGCCGCCGCCGCCGATCGACTGTACGATGATCGCCGTTGCATTGTCGCCCGATGTCGACACCGAGCCACCGCTGGTTTTCTCATAGGTCGCCGTGCCGCCATCGCCGCCGGACCCGCCGGATCCACCAACCGCAGCACTGATATGGGTGAAGATCGACCAGGCTGATGCCTTGCCGCCAGCGCCGCCACCGCCACCGATCGACTGGATGATCACGCCGGAGGCATAGTCGCCGGAGGTGGTGATCTCCGCGTTGTTATAGACGTAGGCATCGCCGCCATCGCCGCCCGAGCCGCCAGCGCCGCCAACGGCGATAAAAAAGCCGCTTTTATTGCGGCCGGTGCCGCCGCCGCCGCCAATCGACTGGGCGACAATGCCATGCGCTTCAGATCCATAAGTAGTGAGCGCGGCATAGTTCTTGACGATGACCGTTGCGCCGTCCGAGCCATTGCCGCCAGAGGAGCCGGAGCCGCCAATGCCGCCGATTGCACCCGATCCGGTATTGTCGCCGCCACCGCCGCCGATCGACTGGGCGAGAATGGCGATGCCACCACCAAGCGCGACATCATCGTCATTGGTCGTGTCGGTCTTAGACGTGGAATAGCCGCCATGGGTGGTGATCGCTCCCTTGTTGATCACCGTAACGTTGGCGCCATCGGCACTGCCGGCTGATCCTCCGACATTTTGATAGGTGGAGCTGGACGTGATCGCATTATAGCTGTCGGTCGACAGCGTCGATGTCGAGACCAGAAGGCCGCCGCCGCCGCCGATCGACATGGCGACGATACCATGGGAATCAACGCCGTAGGTTACAATCGCGCCGCCATTGTAGACATAGACGTCGCTGCTGGTATTTGACGCGATATTGCTGTCGCCCCAGGTGAAGCCGCTGTCACCGGACCAGGCGTAAACGCCACCGCCAGCACCGGCCGAAATGGCGACAATGCCGTTTGAATTGCTGCCCTCGGTGGTGATGGAGAAGTTGTTCTTGACGGTCACTGCACCGGCCGTACCCCCGGTGTTGCTGGAGGAGGCCTGAGAGGCGATGCGACCGAGGCCGCCCAGTGAGACTGCATCAATGCCGCTTGACGAGGCACCATAGGTCTTGATGCTGCCGCCACCGGTCAGCGTGACGGTCACGTTGCCGGATGCGCCGCCCTGCTGGCCGCCGTCATAGCCATTCTGGCTGGTGCCGCCATAGCTTGCAGCCAGAATGCCGTCTGAGTTGTCGCCAAGTGTTTTCAGCAGCGTCGCCGATGTACCATAGACGAGTACCGTCACATCGGCGCCGTCGCCGCCATCAAAATCAACGCCTGAGCCATTGGTGGTCGTCAATCCCCAGCCGCCGCCGCTGATCGCGGTAATCGCCGCGCCGCTGTCGCGATCTTCCGATTCCCAAGTCTTTGCGATCTTTCCCGATGCCGTGGTGGTGATCGAACCGGCAAAGGCCTCAGAAGAAGAGCCCAGGGTTACACTCACCGTGCCGGCCTGTCCGCCGATGCCGCCATTCATTGTCAAACCCGGCGCGCCGGTGCTTTTCAGCCCGTTTCCGCCGTACGAAGCAGCAAATATGCCACTGCCGGATACCGTCGAGGCAATCGTTTCGACATCGCCGGTAACCGTGATCGTCACCGTTTGGCCTGTGCCGCCCCTGCCGCTATTGGCGGAAGCGCCACCGCGGCTGATGGCAAGAATGGCGGTATTGGCTGCCGAGATCGAAGCGCTGTTGGTGACTGTTACCGTGCCAGCGTAACCGCCGTTCGCGTCATCATAGGGGCTGCCGCCGGCGCTGACGGCATAAATGCCGTTGCCGACAGTGTTGGTGATGTCACCGCTATTGGTGATCGTGATGTTGCCACCATCGCCGCCATTGTTCTTGTTATGCTTGCCGTAATAATCGGAGTTGCTGCCAACCGAAACCACCCGGATCGCGTCAGATTGCTTACGCTTGGCGTCGAAATAATTTGTCCCATAGGGCGGATCAAACGAGATCAGCGGCGAGACGGTTGCCGCTTCGGTAATATCGATCGTGGCGTCATTGGTGAGCGAAATATTCAGGCCTGGAATGCCGTTCTCAGGCGTCCAGTAATAACCGGTCTTGTAGTCATAGGGATTGGAATAGAAAGTCAGCGCACCGCCATAGACATATTGGGGCGTCGTGATCGTGCTGCCCGAGGGAATTGTGCAGCTGTAGACAGTTGTCGCCTGGGTCCCGTCAAATACATCTGCATGGGGGATCGAAGACGGATTACAGCTCGCCTGTGCATAGGCGCGCGAATAAAAGCCGCGACTGTAAAAAGGCAACGGCACACCGGCCAGCGTGCCGGCAAGGGCTGTTGTCTGGAATAAAATGGAGGAGGCAATCCAGCGGACACGCCGCTTCTTGTTCTTGTCTGTCTGTCCCGTCTTCGACAGCGCCTGGTTTTCTTGGCTGGAGGAAGAGCGCGAAGCCCTGATTTCATTACGCGACAATGCTGACATTCCCGTTCTGTGAATTGGGCAAATCTATGTGAGTCGCAGATTACGCGAAGTTGAATCAACATGTCAGACTTTTTTTGACCAATTTTGGCTGTAGTGGCTCGAATTGTTCAAGCGGGCCTATGCTGATTGTTAAGTGGTTTTCGGCCGCATCTATTTTGCCTTTCGTCCTTCGGGCAGTGCGTTGCAGCAGGCCTGGCCGGCTATCTACCGGTTAAGCAATGAAATCGGGCGTCCGTTGGTGTGAAAGGTCAGATATGCGCCCGATAACGGTCCTGGCTTCGGCGATAGTCTTTTCGCCATGAAGGCACATTTCTTCAAAATTGATCGATTGCCGCAGCCGTTCAATAAAAAATACGTAGTCTCGCCAGTTGCCCTTGCCGTCCTGTCCGCGCGAGATATCCCGCTGGCGCGCCTTGGGGCGGGGAGGGCGGCATTCAGTCTGGCGAATCCATCAATGTGATACAGCTATGCGTTCGTAAGTGCTAATAAAATCAATGATCGCAAAAAATTAAATACAACCAACTAAAGGATGTTATTTGTTACATTAATTTATTGATATTCAACGTGTTTTGTTGCTTTGATGCAACATACAGCTATTTTGTGATGCGTAAGCAAATAAATGCATTCATTGCAGTTGCGAACACATGTCAGCTTCAGCAAACATCACTTTGCGAATGGGGGTGAAACTCTCCTGTTCCCTTCTGACACCTGATGAGCCGAGGCTTCTCCCTTGGCAAAAAAATCTGCTCGTTTAGAGACTTTTGGAGATCATTATGAACGTAAAGAGCTTGTTGCTGGGTTCTGCTGCCGCTGTTGTGGCAGCGTCCGGCGCCTACGCTGCGGACCCGGTTGTGGTCGTGGAACCTGTCGCGACGAATAACGTTGAAGTGTGCGATGCCTTTGGTAAGGGCTACTTCTACATTCCTGGTACCGAGACCTGCCTCAATATTGGCGGTTATGTCCGCTTCCAGGTCGACTTCGTCACCAGCCCGTCGGATTCGGCAAGCTGGGACGTCTTCACCAAGGCTCACCTGGCTGTAAGCTCCAAGACGGACACCGAACTGGGTGTGCTGACCGGTGATATCGAACTCAACACCTATGCTTATGGCGATGGCACGAGTTCAAAGGTTTCGCTTGATCAGACCTATTTGGGTTTGGGCGGTTTCCAGGCTGGTTACTTTGCATCCTATTGGGATGAAGGTCTGATCGGTGAAATCGATCACCTGTCCGGCAACACCTACTTCAACTCCATGCGTTACGTCTTCCTTGGTGACGGCTATGTAGCTGGCCTGTCGCTCGACGCTCTTGACCCCGATATGGTTGACTACACCGGCAACAACGACATGGCCAAGCTTGGTGTTTCGGGCCGTGTTGGTTTCAAGGCTGGCGGCGTCGGCATGAAGTTGGACGGCGGTTACGACACCTATAACGAAGATGGCTCGCTCCGCCTGATGAGTGCATTCGCTCTCGGACCGGGCAGCCTGAACCTCGGTGCACAGTACAGCTCGGGCTACAATGCCTATGCTAACTCCTTCAGCTGGTTCTCGTCGTCTGATCGTCCCGATGGTCTCTACAGCGAATGGGCCGTGGCTGCCGGTTATGCTCTGAACGCTACCGACAAGCTGAAAATCACGCCGGCTGTTCAGTGGACCACTGCCAAGGCTGACACGATGTCGGACAAGAACTACTGGGAAGCTGGTGCTCTGTTCGATTACACGATCGTTGATGGTTTCCACGCGAAGCTTAACCTGCGTTACGCTGACCTGCCGAACCCCTATAACGACGCTTTCGGCGGCTGGTTCCGTCTGCAGCGCGACTTCTGATCAATTTTGTCGATCAACGGAAAGGCCCGGCGATGCCGGGCTTTTTTGTGCGCTCAAGCAGCTTGTTCTTGCGTTTCGACGCAGCCTCGAGCAGGGGGGGGCGAAGGTTGAGGCTGCCTTGTGTCATTGGTGTAAACATTGGAAACATCGGTGCAAGCGTCGGGAATATCCCGATAACAAGGCAACCGGTTGACGTGATCGCGCCGGCCGTGAACAGACATTCACTGGTCTTGAGAGGATGAGGCTTTATCGCCTGTCGGTTCGTGGCGCGTGAAGCCGGCATCCGTTCGTTCCATGCGATCATTGGAAGGCAGCAAGCTTTGCTAGCGTGCTGAAAAAAAACTGGGTATGACCGCTCCGATGGCGCTGAACAGGGCCATCAAGGCGGTTGCCTTTGCCGCCTATGTCGAACGGGTTCCGCCGGCCGATAGAGCGCCCTTTGTTCGTTGGGTTTTGAAATCTAAGCAGAATATTCATACGTTTCGTACCGTCAAAATTGGGGCAGTTCATCCTGGCCGTTCCAGAACCTCAATGACCCAAACTTACACGTCCGCCTTACCCTTGCTCTTTTTCTCTTGCGTATTCTCAGGGCCTGCCGTATACGCAGCAGCGGGACACCTCTCCCCAACGAGAGGCCTCTATCTGGAAGGGTAGCTCCAATGACTGATTTTGCGAAGCCGGACACGCGTCCGGTCAATCCCCGTTTTTCTTCTGGCCCGTGTGCAAAGCGTCCCGGTTGGACGCCTGAAGCGTTGAATGACGCGCCCGTCGGCCGTTCCCACCGTGCAAAAATCGGCAAGGCGAAGCTCAAGGAAGCAATCGACCTGACGCGCGAAGTTCTCGGTGTTCCCGCTGATTATCGCATCGGCATCGTTCCTGCATCTGACACTGGCGCTGTTGAAATGGCGCTCTGGTCGCTGCTCGGTGAACGCGGCGTTGATATGCTCGCCTGGGAATCGTTCGGTTCGGGCTGGGTCACGGATGTGATCAAGCAGCTGAAGCTCAAAGATGCCCGCAAGCTCGAGGCACCTTACGGCCAGCTTCCGGACCTGTCTGAGGTCAATTTCGACAATGATGTGGTCTTTACCTGGAATGGCACGACGTCGGGCGTGCGCGTTCCCAATGCCGATTTCATCCCCGATGACCGCAAGGGGCTGGCCATCTGCGATGCCACATCTGCCGTTTTCGCGCAGGATGTTGATTTCGCCAAGCTCGACGTTGTCACCTTTTCCTGGCAGAAGGTTCTTGGCGGTGAGGGTGGTCATGGTATCCTGATCCTGTCGCCGCGCGCCGTAGAGCGTCTTGAGAGCTACACCCCGGCCTGGCCGCTGCCGAAAATCTTCCGCATGACCAAGGGCGGGAAGCTGATCGAAGGTATCTTCGAAGGCGCGACGATCAATACGCCGTCAATGCTCTGCGTCGAGGATTATCTCGATGCCCTGAAATGGGCCAAGACCATTGGCGGACTGAAGGGGCTGATGGCCCGCGCAGACGCCAATGCCAAGGTGATCTTCGACTTCGTTGACACGCATGACTGGATCGAGAACCTCGCCGAAGTGGCCGAGACCCGTTCCAACACCTCTGTCTGCCTGAAGATCGTTGATCCTGCCGTTCAGGCGCTTGATGCCGATGCCCAGGCAGCCTTTGCCAAGGGGATCGTTTCGGCGCTCGAAAAGGAAGGCGTTGCCTTTGATATCGGCGCTTATCGCGATGCACCGTCCGGCCTGCGTATCTGGGCCGGCTCCACGGTCGAAACCGCGGATATGGAAGCCCTGATGGGCTGGCTCGAATGGGCTTTTGCAGCTCAGAAGGCCAAGCTGACAGCTTGAAGCGTCAGCGATGATTTGAAGAGGCGCGCGCCACATCGATGGCGCCGCCCGACATTCCGATCAAAACCGATTTTCTCAAGGAGGCCTATCATGGCACCTCGCGTACTCGTTTCGGACGCGCTCTCGGAAGCAGCCGTCCAGATTTTCCGTGATCGCGGCGTAGACGTCGATTTCCAGCCCAAGCTCGGCAAGGACAAGGAAAAGCTGCTCGAAATCATCGGCCAGTATGATGGTCTGGCGATCCGCTCGGCCACCAAGGCCACCGAAAAGCTGATCGAAGCCGCTACCAATCTCAAGGTGATCGGCCGTGCCGGTATCGGCGTCGACAATGTTGATATTCCGGCCGCCTCGCGTCGTGGTATCATCGTCATGAACACGCCCTTCGGCAACTCGATCACCACGGCGGAACATGCGATCTCGCTGATGCTGGCCGTTGCCCGCCAAATCCCCGCCGCCGACGCCTCCACCCAGGCCGGCAAATGGGAAAAATCGAAATTCATGGGTGTTGAAATCACCGGCAAGACGCTTGGTGTCATCGGTGCCGGCAATATCGGCTCGATCGTCTGCAACCGTGCTATCGGTCTGAAGATGAATGTCATCGCCTATGACCCCTTCCTGTCGCAGGAACGGGCTGAGGCCATCGGCGTCACCAAGGTCGAGTTCGATGAGCTGCTGGCCAAGGCCGATTTCATCACGCTGCATGTGCCGATGACGGAAAAGACCCGCGGCATCCTCGGTGCCGAGGCGCTTGCCAAGACCAAGCCGGGCGTTCGCATCATCAACTGCGCGCGCGGTGGTCTCGTCGATGAGGCTGCTCTTGCCGAAGCCATCAAGTCCGGCCATGTCGCAGGCGCAGGCTTCGACGTGTTCGAAACCGAGCCGGCAACGGAAAGCCCGCTTTTCGGCCTGCCAAACGTCGTCTGCACGCCGCATCTGGGCGCGTCGACCACCGAAGCTCAGGAAAATGTCGCACTTCAGGTGGCCGAGCAGATGTCGGATTACCTGTTGAAGGGCGCTGTTACCAACGCCATCAACATGCCGTCGATTTCGGCTGAAGAAGCCCCGCGGCTGAAGCCGGTCATCAAGCTGGCCGAAGTGCTGGGTGCCTTTGCCGGTCAGGTTACCGAAAACCCGATCAAGCAGGTCGAGGTTCTCTATGATGGTAATGTTGCGCAGCTGAACACAACGGCACTGACCAGCGCTCTGGTTGCTGGCCTGCTGCGTCCCATGGTCGCCGATGTTAACATGGTTTCGGCTCCGATCATGCTCAAGGATAAGGGCATTATCCTGCAGGAGACCAAGCGCGACAAGTCGGGCGTCTATGATGGCTATATCAAGCTGACGGTCACCACCGAAAAGCAGACCCGTTCGGTCGCCGGCACGGTGTTCTCGGATGGCAAGCCGCGCTTCATCCAGATCAAGGGCATCAATATTGATGCCGATGTTGGCCCGCACATGGTCTACATCTCCAACACCGATGTTCCCGGCATGATTGGCTTCATGGGCACGACGCTCGGTGAAGCTGGCGTCAACATCGCCAACTTCCAGCTCGGCCGCGATGCACAGGGTGGCGATGCCATCGCACTCCTCTATGTCGATGAACAGCCGACGCAGGCGGTGCTCGACAAGCTTCTGTCCAACCCGGCCATCAAGCAGGCAAAGCCGCTCGAATTCCCGGTTGAATAAGATTTTACGATCTTGAGTGTGACTGGCCCGGTTTCCGGAAACGGAACCGGGCCTTTTTTGCTCTGCGGGGCTCTCAAGCGTGGTGCAGCAATTGCTGTTTCTTGGTATGAGGCTGGCTATCGGTCGCGCTGCGTCTTATGGTTGGATGGTACTTGTCGTTTGATCGTGTGAACGGAGAGCGTGCCCATGCGCTTCGTTGCGGCATTCGTGGGGGCGGCTTTTGGCTCCCTTTTTTCGCTCGTTCCTGTTCAGGCGGCGGGTCCATGGGATTTGCCGTCGGGCCGGCAGGCGAGCATCGCCAGGGGGGACGTCGAGCTCAGCTTCCATGAGCTGTGGGGGCCGATGCTGATCCTCGAATTCTATGTGCCTGGCCTTCCAGAGGACGCCGGATATGGGGATAATGTGCTGTTTTGGGACGCCAGGAGCCTGTGCGAGCGGGTTGCCATTCCCCTGGCGCGGGAATTGCCGGATGATATCGCAGGCGCACTGGTTTTAATGAAACCATTCGATTTGCAGCGTGGCACCTATTCTGGCGCGGAATATAGCGATCGTCTGATTGCCTATGAGATGCCATTTGAGGGGAGCCGCTGCCTTAATCCGCGCCAATAGCGTTTTGTGCCTTTAGGCGCGAAAAGTTCATTTTTCTTGCCTCTTGCCATTCCGCTTTCTATATCTGCAGCCGAAACGGGGCCTTTCGGGGCCTGAAAGAAACGAATGCCGGGTGATACCGGCACTATCCACATCCAACCTTGAACTGGACTGGCGGATCAATGAACACTTTGGATATCGACAAGAGGCCCGAGGATACAAGGGTCGTGGTCGCCATGTCGGGCGGCGTGGACAGTTCCGTTGTCGCGGGGCTTCTGAAGCGTGAGGGCTATGATGTCCTCGGCATTACCTTGCAGCTTTATGATCACGGCGCGGCGGTACATCGCGCTGGCTCCTGCTGTGCAGGGCAGGATATTGACGACGCACGCCGCGTGTCGGAGCTTCTGGGCATTCCCCATTATGTGCTGGATTATGAGGCGCGCTTCCGCGAAACGGTCATCAATCCTTTCGCTGAAAGCTACATTGCCGGTGAGACACCGATACCCTGCGTTGCCTGCAATCAGACGGTCAAATTCGCTGACCTGCTGCAGACGGCGCGCGAGCTTGGCGCTGACGCACTGGCGACCGGGCATTACATCCGTTCGCGGCTCAACCCTTCAGCCGACAATCCCTATCGCCGCGCGCTTTACCGTCCCGTCGATGCCGATCGTGACCAGAGCTACTTTCTCTTTGCCACCACGCAGGAGCAGATTGATTTCCTGCGCTTCCCGCTGGGAGGTTTGCCGAAGGCTGAAACCCGGCGTCTGGCGGAAGATATGGGGCTTGTGGTTGCCGCAAAGCCGGACAGCCAGGACATCTGTTTTGTGCCACAGGGCAAATATTCCGACGTAATTGCCAAGATCAAGCCGAATGCTGCGCTTGCCGGTGACATTGTTCATCTGGATGGCCGTGTGCTCGGCCAGCATGATGGCATCGTTCGCTATACGATCGGCCAGCGCAAGGGGCTTGGTGTCGCGACCGGGGAGCCGCTTTATGTGGTGCATCTCGATGCACGGGGGCGCCGCGTGATCGTCGGCCCGCGTGAGGCGCTGGAGACACGGCGTATCTATCTGCGTGACGTTAACTGGCTTGGCGATCTGCCGCTTGATGATGAGGCGAAGACCGGATTTTCCTGCTTTGCAAAAGTGCGCTCCACCCGGCCGCCGCTGCCGGTGGTGCTGCATGCGGATGCGACCGGGATCTATGTAGATCTTGTCGAAGGCGAGGCGGGTATCGCCAACGGGCAGGCTTGCGTTCTCTATGATGCGCCCGGCAATGATGCCCGTGTTTTCGGCGGTGGTTTCATCGATCACTCGGAACGGTCTGAAGATGCCGAAACCGCGCTCCGCTTGCTGCTAGACGGTCTGGCGGCCTGATTAACGCGGCCGAGCCAGGCCGCGTCGCTATTGTCAGGCTCTGATGGTCGCATCTGCCGATTTGAACAGTTTCAACGATTCCACATAGGCGATGTGGCAGAGCTGTGAGACATAGTTGATGATGTCTTCGGCCCAGCCATAGCCGAAATGGGCGAAAAGCCAGATGGCCAATGCTGCCAGAATGACAGGATAGATCAGCCCGCGCAGCACCAGAAGCGCGATGCCAACGATCACGAAGGCCAGTAATCCGTAAAAGATCGAGGGGCCGAGAGCCACACCGTCTAAATGGGCGAGATAGCCCATATAGACGGCGAAAATGACCGAAAGGGCACCGAGTAGGCGGTCACGGATGATACGGTGCGTGTGCGAAAAATCTGCCATAATGGTTCTCCTCCCCAAAGAACGGTTCAAACCGGACTGGTGTTCCATGCATAGCCAGAGGTGTCATTGCCGAATGTTGCATCGAGAATATATTCAGCAACCTTCGTTGAACTCGTGCGCTCCAGCGCGATGCGATAGCCCTTCTCGCCGATGAGGCGGCGCTTCACATCATCGTGGCGCAGCTCTTCCATCAGCGCGACCAGGTGGTCGCGATCCTTATACTCCATGACGCCATCTTCATAGAGATCGCTATGGCGGCTCGCGGCGAAGGTCAGCGTGGTGATACCCTGCCCGAGAAGCTGCCCCAGACGGTCAGAACTGTAGAGATAGGGTGTCTTGGCGGGGTCGGTATCGTCAAGCGGCAGATTGGGCGAGACGGCGCCTTCGGCAAGTGCGTCAAGGAAGGGGGTGCTCGTCAGCCGTTCGGAGTTGAACGAGCGTCCACCGGCATTGAAGCGGTAGTCCTTGCTCAGATGGGCGATGATATGGTCGAGCTGCTCTTCGCGCTTTTCAATGCCGGTGCCAAGAAACTGACCGTCGAATTTCAGATCCTCGCGGGGAATGTCAAAGACGCGCGCTGTTTCGATGCCTGAATCGGCCGGGTTGGGCATGAAGAACGTTCGGCCTTTTGGCAGGCCAAGCTCTGCCAGTGCTTTCCTGTCGGCCGTGGTGATGAAGGCGGCATCCATATGCGCTGCCCTCTCGGCAAAATCGCCCATGGTTTTGGGCCGGAAAATCGGATCCAGGTTGAAAGCCGCCATCCGCACGCCTGCAAGCCTGTCGCGCAGCCGCTGATAGGTGGCGCCGTCGATCAGGTCACAATGGCCAAAGACGATCAGATGCGGCCGGTAGTGCCCAGCTGCTTCGACCAGCTTGTCGCGCATTTTCGTTTTGCCGAGCTTTTGTGTGTTGAAAGGAGTGGCCTCACGGGCGTGGTCGCGGTCGGAAAAGCACAGGGCATTATGGCCGGCCCGGATAAAGCCGTTGGCGAGCTTGCTGTCGACGCTGTAATAATTCCTGAAGAGGTGTTTGCGGTCGAAATAACCGACAATAAGAACGCGCAAGGCCTTCAGATCAAGGCGCCGGCCGGTCGACGGATGTTGCTGAGCTTGCGAAATTTCTCTTCCTCCCTTTCAAACCAGGCGGGCGATGGCGAACGCCCCGTCATTCGTGTGAGGGTATATGTCAGAAATTCGGGCGAAAGAAAGGGGAGAATTCCTTTTGTTTCCCGCCTCCGCTTCCATGACGAAGATACCATTTGCCGAAGGATCTGCTTGCGTGTTTCCTCGCTCAGCTCCTTGTGCTTGAGAAATGGCGCCAGGGCCAGGAAACGGTCATGCTGCTGTTGAAGCGTATTGCGCGACAGGTTGTCGCTTCCCGCCGGGCGCAGGTAATAGACATAGTCATCGATATAAGCCATGCACCTGGCATGGCAGGAAAGGCGAAGTGGCAGGGACTGGTCCTGAATAAAGATCGTCTCATCGGCGCCGCCCGCAGCTATCCACAGTGCTTTTTCGGCAAGAAAGCCCATTCGCACCAGTTTCTTTCGCACAGCAAAGGCAAAAGGGTCGGCAATCAGCTCCACCTTGGTCCCGGCGGAAAGGGGCGGATATTCCGTTGTCCGTTTCGAGCGGCCGTAGACCAGGTCAGCATGGTGCATTTCGGCCGCCGACAGCATCAGCATTATGGCGTTGTCGGGGAAGAGATCATCAGCGTCCGCAGCCAGAAGGTAGCGCCCCCCGGCAAGGCCTGCAGCGGTGTTGAAAGCAATGGCGGGACCTCTGTTTTCGGGCAGACGGTGCAGCTTTATCCGTTTGTCTTCGCTGGCAAGGGATTGTGCCAGCGCATAGGATCCGTCGACAGAGGCATCATCAACCAGAACAAATTCAACCGCATCTCCCAGTGATGAGGAATGGCTCTGCCAGTTCTCGACTGTTTCCGCCAGAACGTCTGCCTTGTTATGCACGGCGGAGATGATGCTGAGAGTGGGACCGCTCATAACTGGCTCTGCCTCTGATTGCCTTAAACGCGAAATGCCTGGCTCATCTGACGATAAGTAAAGCGTAATAACACTAGAACGAATATCTGTTTATTCGCCTGCTATCCAGTACCTTCTTCGAAAAGTACAATCTCAGAATGTTAGCGGCTGAGTTCCTCGACCAGCCTGTTGAGAACCAGCATGCCCTGGCCGGTTGCTCTGATCCGCCGGTTGCCGATACGCTGGATGAGCCCGAGATCGGTGAGAAAGGCCTCGCGGTCCGGATCAATGCCATGCCCGGCGATATCGGCCCAGCGGGCGATATCAAGGCCTTCGGTCACGCGCAGACCCATCAGAAGCATCTCGTCGGCCTGTTCTTCGGCTGTCAGAAGGCTTTCTTCGATGATGCCATTGCCGCGCTGTTCGACCGCTTCGAGCCAGGTTTCGGGATGGCGCTCGGTGGCGGTGGCGCGCTTTTCGCCGCCCTTGCCAAGCCGGCCGTGGGCGCCAGGGCCGATACCGGCATAATCGCCATAGCGCCAATAGGTGAGGTTGTGGCGGCTTTCGGCTCCGGGAATGGCATGATTGGAAACCTCATAGGCCGGCAGGCCATGTTCGCTCGTCACCGCCTGCGTGATCTCATAGAGGTCGGCGGCATGGTCCTCGTCTGGAATGATGATCTTGCCGGCGCGGTGGAGGCCGAAAAAGGCGGTACCTTCCTCGATTGTCAGCTGGTAGAGCGACAGGTGGTCGGCTGAAAGGCCGATAGCCTGACGAAGTTCGTCCGCCCAGTCGTCCGGGCGTTGATCCGGTCGGGCATAGATGAGGTCAAAGGACATGCGCGGGAATATTTCACGCGCAAGGCTGATGGCCCCAAGCGCCTGATCGAGGTTGTGAAGCCGGCCGAGAAAGCGCAGATCCTTGTCATTCAGCGCCTGGACACCAAGCGAAACCCGGTTGACGCCGGCTGCCCGGTAGCCGCGAAAGCGATCGGCTTCAACGCTTGACGGGTTCGCCTCAAGGGTCACTTCGATTCCATCGGGTACATGCCAGGCATTGGCTACGGCATCAAGGATGGTTGCAAGCGTCGTTGGTTCCATCAGTGATGGTGTTCCGCCGCCGAAGAATATGCTGGTCACCGTGCGCGGGCCGGACAGGGCCCGCATATGGGCAATCTCGGCAGCGAAGGCATTTGCAAAGCGCGCTTGATCGATCGCCTGATGGCGGACATGACTGTTGAAATCGCAATAGGGACACTTCGCGGCACAAAAGGGCCAGTGCAGATAGATGCCGAAGCCGGGTTCGCCGTCATCGCCATTGACGCGGCCGCGATGATCCTGATGCGTTTTCAGTGTGACAACCCCGTTTCAACGAAGAGCTTGAAGGCGCGGGCGCGATGCGACAGCGCACCACCATCGGCCGGGCCACCGCGGGCCTTTTCGTCCGCTTCCATTTCACCGAATGTGCGGTCATGGCCAGCGGGTTGAAACAGCGGGTCATAGCCATGGCCCTTATCGCCGCGCGGCGGCCAGACGATGGTGCCTTCGACCTCGCCGCGGAAGGTTTCCGTATGGCCATCCGGCCAGGCAAGGCAGAGTACGCAGACAAAGCGCGCTGTACGGCGCTCGGCGGTTGTTGCGCCGACGGCAACAAGCGCGTCATGGACCTTGCGCATTGCCATCGGCATATCACGGCTGCCATCGGCGGTCTCCGCCCAGTCGGCTGTGTAGACGCCGGGATCGCCGCCAAGCGCGTCGACGCAAAGCCCGGAATCGTCAGCAAGTGCCGGCTTGCCCGAGGCTTTTGCCGAGGCGAGCGCCTTGATGGCGGCATTCTCCTCGAAGGTCGTCCCGGTTTCGTCCGGCACGGCAAAGCCGAGCGCGGCTGCCGATGAAGCGGCAAAGCCGAGTGGTGCGATCAACGCAGCGATTTCGGCAATCTTGCCGCGGTTGTGGCTGGCGACAACAATGGTTTTTTCTTCAAGTGTGCGCATTTTTTTCCTGTCACAGATTCCACAAGCGTTTTTCGGCGCATTCCAGGCTATTGCCAGCTGGATCACGGAAGTAGACCGATCTTGCCCCGTTCGGCCATCTGAAATCAGCCTCCACGGGAATGTCATGGTCAGCCAGTTTTTCCAGCAGGGCAGCAAAATCATTGCCTTCCAGATGGAAGCAAAGATGGCCCTGACCTTTGGCCCCGTGGGCTGGTACGGGCAGGGCGCCGTCAGGAGCGGGGAGAACCGTTTCTTCCGGGTTGAAAAGCAGCAGAACGCCGGGACCCACCCTGAAAAAGATGTGTCGGTTTTCCTGCCGCGCGATCTTGGTCAGCCCGAGAATGCCGCCGTAAAAGGCTTCGGCGGCATCAAGGTCATCGACGTAAAGCGCGGATTCAAGAATTCCGGCAATCATGGTTGTTGTCCGTTTCAGCCGGCAATCGCGGCCTTCTGCATGGAAACGAGGTCGGCAATGCCGTTTCTGGCAAGATCAAGCAGCGTCAGAAGTTCTTCCTGGCTGAAGGGCTTGCCCTCGGCAGTCCCCTGAACTTCAACAATGCCGCCGGTGCCGGTCATGACGAAATTGGCGTCGGTTTCGGCAGACGAATCTTCCAGGTAATCGAGGTCTATCACCGGCTGTCCGGCAAAAATGCCGCAGGAGATGGCAGCGACATGATCCTTCAGGACGCGTTCGGTCTTGATCATGTTGCGGGCTTCCATCCATTTCAGGCAATCGTAAAGTGCGATCCAGGCTCCGGTGATCGAGGCGGTGCGGGTGCCGCCATCGGCCTGGAGCACGTCGCAGTCGAGGC
Source organism: Martelella alba (assembly GCF_006516955.1). GTDB lineage: Bacteria > Pseudomonadota > Alphaproteobacteria > Rhizobiales > Rhizobiaceae > Martelella > Martelella alba. The sequence continues at coordinate 122,579 of NZ_VHLG01000014.1, read as the reverse complement.
TGATCTGGCGCTCGCCCAGAGCTTCGAGATCGACGACGGCGCGCAGCGAACGCCCGATCAGGCGCTGGATTTCAAGCGTGCGGCCACCCTGCTTGCCAGCCGAGGCCTCGCGGCGCATACGGTCGCCGGTGGCGCGCGGCAGCATGCCATATTCGGCCGTAACCCAGCCCTTGCCGCCATTGCGCAGCCACGGCGGAACGCGATCTTCCAGCGTTGCGGTGCACAGAACATGGGTATCGCCGAATTTCACCAGGCACGAGCCCTCGGCATGTTTGGAATAGCCGCGCTCGAATGTGACATTGCGCATCTGATTGAGTTGTCTGCCTGATGGCCGCATGGTTGTTCCTTCCCTTTTGACGTATCCGGGGTTCTACGGAAGCCAAGGATCATTTGCAAAGAAAAACATCGGTGGCCTCAGGCGGACTTGTGCGATTGCTAAGCACGCCACGCTTACTATATTGAATATATCAACCGCTGTTAAACCGTTGGGCTGAACGCAAGGCCAGAATGAAGAAAGATCACGACGCATTTTCCGAACCGCCAGGCCTGATGCTGGACGACCGATCGCGGGATGTGTTCCGCACCATCGTCGAAGCTTATCTGGAGAGTGGCGAGCCGCTTGGATCACGCAATCTGTCCAGGCTGTTGCCCATGTCCTTGTCACCCGCTTCGGTGCGCAATGTGATGAGTGATCTGGAAGAGCTGGGGCTGATTTATTCCCCCCATGTCAGCGCTGGCCGGTTGCCGACGGAAACGGGCCTGCGCTTTTTCGTGGATGCCTTCATGCAGATTGGCGATCTGGCCGAGAAAGAACGCGCCGAAATTGACCGTCATATGCATGGCGCCGGGGCCGGGCGGCCTGTTGATGCCTTTCTCAATGATGCAAGCCAGATGCTTTCCGGGCTGTCGCGCGGGGCTGGACTGGTCGTGACGTCGAAGAGCGACGCGGTTCTGAAACATGTCGAATTCATCCGGCTTGAGCCGACCAAGGCGCTTGCCGTGCTGGTGGGCGAGCATAATGAGGTCGAAAACCGGATTGTTGAATTGCCTGCGGGAACGACGTCGTCGCAATTGACAGCGGCGGCCAATTTCCTCAACGCGCATCTGAACGGACAGACCCTGCCGGAGCTGCGAAGCGTACTGACAAGGCTGAAGGATGAGGTTCGCAACGAGCTGGATCAGCTGTCGCAGGATCTTGTTGCCCGTGGCCTCGCCGTGTGGTCGGGCGGTGGCGAGGAAGGCAAACCGGCGCGGTTGATCGTGCGCGGCCGTGCCAATCTCTTGCAGGGCGTTGCCGATATCGGCGACATTGACCGGCTGCGTATGCTGTTTGATGATCTGGAACGCAAGGACAGCCTGATCGAACTGATCAGCCTGGCGGAGTCGGGCTCGGGCGTCAGAATTTTCATCGGGTCGGAGAACAAGCTTTTCTCGCTCTCCGGCTCTTCGCTGATTGTCGCGCCCTATCGCGATGCGGATAATCATGTGATTGGCGCCGTGGGCGTGATCGGCCCGACACGGCTGAACTATGCCCGCATCGTTCCCGTGGTGGATTACACCGCAAATATGCTTTCCCGCCTCGCGCGTTCGTCCTGAACATGGCTGTCACACAATCTGAGGCCTTGATTTTTCGGGGACGAACCTCGATATCGGGGCACGACAACATCAAGAACACTTACCTGCGGAGACCGTCATGACCGACGAGACCAAGAAGAACGGAACTGACGCGAGCGAGAACGAAACCGTGATCGACCTGGACGCTGCGCGCGCTGCAGAAGACGAGGCGCAGGCCGGCGCCGAACAGGTTGCGGCTGAACCCGATCCGATCGCTCTGCTGCGTGAAGAAAACGAGAAGCTTCGCGACCAGATGCTCCGGCTGGCAGCCGAGATGGAAAATCTTCGTCGCCGTACCGCGCGCGACGTCAAGGATGCCAAGTCCTATGCCGTCAGCGCCTTTGCCCGCGATATGCTCGGCGTGTCGGACAATCTGCGTCGCGCGCTGGATGCCATGCCGGAAGAGCAGCGCACCGGCGATGTTGCAGGCTTTGCCGAAGGCGTGGAGATGACCGAGCGATCAATGCTGGCCGCCATGGAGCGCCACGGTGTCAAGCAGATTGCGGCGGAAGGGGAGAAATTCGATCCGAATTTCCATCAGGCCATGTTCGAGGTTCCCAATCCCGATATTCCGGCCAATACGGTCATTCAGGTGGTTCAGGCCGGCTATGTGATTGGCGATCGCGTATTGCGTCCCGCCATGGTGGGCGTGTCCAAGGGCGGGCCGCGTGCCGAGGGACCGGCTTCTGCCGAATAAGTGCCTTAAGGCGTTCAGTTCCAATGTCTGCAGTATGAGGCCGCCGCCTTCGGGCTGGCGGCCTTTTCCTTGCCGGATCGGAACACGCTGGAAATGGTTCAAAGCCGCGTTATCTGGACCGGTGGCTCGAATGAAATGTGGTGGCGACCCCGTGATTTCATTGGCTGCTTCAAAGCCGGCTTCAGAGGGTGGTGGTTCTGATTGGATTGGATGATGGCCATATGTGCGGCGGGCATTGGCTTGACCTTGTTTTGCGTGCAGATGCCGATCTTGCTCCAGATCTCTTTCATCAGCTTTACAAAGCTTTTTGGCTTGGCCTGTCTGGTCTTTCCGCGGTCTTGCATCCGGGCAACCGTCGGGCTGCTGTTGTTTGGGCGCTTGTCGGCATTCTTGCCCTTGATATAGCGACGGGCCGGCGGGGGCGGGGCCGGATAGTTCGGCTGTGGCGGAATATCATCGGGAGTGGGCGCCTCAAAGTTCGGCTCTGACGGAATGATTGAGATGTTGGACATACGTGCGGAACTGGAGGCGGCAGACTGAGACCGCTCCGTCAGTCTTGCGTTAGCGGACGAGACGGAGGGCGACTGCATTCTTGTGGTGGTTCCGTGAATTGGGTCTGATGCTGCCCGCTGCTTGCGCGTTTCGAATTCGCGCGCGGAGAGTTTTGGTTTTGGCGCCGGAGACGGCTTCCCCGTCTGTTGCCCGGAGAGGGCATTTTCCAGTGGCGGCGGAGGAAGCCGGGCCAGAAGAAAGGAAAGGGCGTCGCCGCGCTCCTTTTTTTCCGCCGTCGCCGCAGAAATGTTTTCGCTCATCTGCTGAGATTGTGCCGACGGATTGCGACGGGCCGTTATTGGCGGGGCAGCCGTTGCGGTTGCATCCTCGAATCTGCGTTGTGCTGCAACGGGCGTTGATGACTGGGATGTTCGGGGCATATTTCTCGTCCTTGTCTGAGGAAGATCGGAACCGGTCGGCACTGAAATTTTGATTGCCGATCCGCGTGTCGGGGCCGGATCGCAACATTTCTAGCGTCGCCGGCTCGATCTATGCCGGTTGGATGCCGCGGTTTGTTTCGGGCGATCGGTTGTGCTGCGGGCGGGAAGGGCTGTTTGCTGCCCTTCCACCGGCAAAGACCGGAATTTTCCAATCCGGGTTCGGGCGACCTTTAAAAACGCTGCCCGAACTTTCGTCAGTGCCAGAAGGGCGCGCGGGCAGAGCATTGCCGCCATTGTGCCGTGCTTGATTGAGCTTTTCAGAGCGGGTGAAGGGCATCACTCTGGGACGGCGAACGTCACCTAAAGTGATACATAAAAGACTGCTCTGCTCCGTTTTGGTTCCTGTTCCTCCTGGGGGGCACCTCGTTTCGTAATGTGATTTTGGATGATCTTTGACAGTGCAGGCAGGTCTTGCTGCCTGCTCGCCGCCGTGTCTTCGCCCGAACGGACATCCGGCTGCCCGTTGCATCCACTATTGTGAGGTTGACTGGATTTTCCGGGGGCGACGAGATGCATCGCATAGGGATGGCCAACCTCAATATCTGTCGCGGGAGGTTGTGCCTTTGCTGTGTCCCGGCCGGGCTGGCCTGATACCGGAATGGAGCCGGAAGGCTGTTGCTGCTCTGCCGCTACCGATCGGAGCGCGGTTGGCGGGGCGCCATCCTGCGGGGGGTGGACATTCGGCCGCAGCGGCGGCGGTGGCGGCGGGAATGTCGGGCGCTGAATTTTACGCGCGGCGTGACATGCTGGCTGTGTTCCCATCTTCAAACTCCTTGCTTTGCTGGTCTGTCTTCTGCCTGATCACGCGGCCGCCAACCCAGTCGGTGCCGCATTGAGCCTGTGTCACAAACGGGTGCTGTATTCTTCGGGATCTCCTTTCGGAGGCAGGGGAGCCGGCGCCTTTTTGGGCGCCGGCGCCTGGCCGAGCGCGCTTGAACTTTCCTCGAGGGGCAGCGAGATCTGGCTGATGGCGGGGGACGGCGCGCGCGGCGGGGTTGGCCAGTTCCGTTTTCCCTTGTTGGTGGCCAATTCGACCAGCGGTTCGGAGCGGATGCTCTTGCGATCCTCATCGGTCTTTTGCGTCAGATGACTGGACGTCGGTGACGGGACTGGCGGCGGTGATCGGCGGGGGGCTGCCTGTGGCGGGGCGGCTTCGGCAGAAGGCGTTGTCTGAGTTGGCGGTTGCGGCGCAGGTCGCTTGATGTGCGGGCCGCCGGGTGTGAGGGGGGGAGTCAGTTTCTTGAAGCCGGTCTCCAGCCGATCCATGAATGGCTGGTCGAGATTTTTGAGCCCGTTGTCTGTTGCAGGTCGTTTTTCAGGACAGCCGGCGGGCGAGGCGACGTAAAATTTTGCTGACGACAGCCTGGGCACTGCTGCCCGCTCCCGTCGCATTTTCCGTTCTGCTCTTTGGGGGTCGATCTGGTCACGGTTAAGAGCGTTCAGGCGTTCCTGGATTTTCTGGACGATCTTTTTCGGTTGGCTGAGTGGCGGCCAGCGCGCGGGCTGCCTTTGCGGCGTCTCGGTGCTGGCGTTGTTCTGCGGGGCCATCACGGCCTTTTTTGGCGCGGGCGCGGCAGGCCCATCGGATTTTGAGGTATTGGTTCCGACGGGAGCGACGTTCGGGCCAGAGGCCGCCCTCCATGAATGCGTGACGATTGCTGGCGGAGGCAGGTGAAGTCTTGGCATGAAGGATACCCTCACATTCATAGGCGATCAGATTTATGGTCACCACATGGTGTTGAGGGTCGGCCTGATAGAAAAATCAGCAAATCAGATGTAAGTGCAGCGCGATAACCAGAGCTGGCGGGGCTTTTACTGATGGATATTGTCTCTCTATTCGCTGCAAGGAAGGGCTAACATCATGCCTGCTCTTGCCTTGCCAGTCCGTTCAAAGGTCGGAATATCATCAAATATCTTATTGTTTGTTCTGGCGTGACGAACGGGAAAACCGGGAGCCGGTTTTCCTCAGACTGCTGACAAACCCTAGCCTCTTCTTTAACGTCATGCCTGTGCTTGTCACAGGCATCCAGCCGACGCGCGTCCGCGCGGCGAAAGAACCTGCTTATTCAAATCTTTAAGAGTATGGATCCCCGTGACAAGCACGGGGATGACGGCGGAGGCGATGGCTATTCCACCCCAAACAGACAAGCTGAATGACTTTGTCAGCAAGCTGGGGAAAACCGGGAGCCGGTTTTCCTGTTTTTCGGGAAATGCCTTTTTTAAACATCGAATATTTCTGTGTAGACGGGCGGCCAATATGTGCGAACCTGCTCCCGTCCCTGGCTCGGTGTGTCCGGACGATTTTGCCCATGCGGTTTCGCCTCTTCCGTTTTCGATGTGGGCAAACTGGCAGGGTATGGGGTCGTCGGTCTGGGCTGTTCGGATTTGGACTTTTTATTTTTCGTGTAAATGTGCGGTTTCTCTGGCTCTGAGACGTCCGTAACGCGGGCGCTTCTGTGGGCGAAAGGGTGAGGGGTCGCCGGTGAACCGGGCTTAACATGCGGTTGCCGTAACGGGTTTTCGCCGAAGTTGCGGATGTGGCCGGCTACCATCTCGGCCAATATTGACATATTCTCGTCCAACATTGATTTTGCGGTCGCATGTTCGCGTCGCTGCAGTTCAAGCTCCTGCTGCCAGCTATCTTGGGACGTGCTCGTCCTGTCCTTGACATCGGGAGACGGGGCCGGACTGACTGACGCTTTGTCAGAATTGTCCAGTGAAGCGCGCGAACTTGCGCGCGAACTTGTCGGTGTGAGCATGATGCTTGAAGCGTTTAGCGTTCCCTCATCCTGCTTCAGCCCTCTTTTCGCCCGGGCTGGCAGCCCGGTTGTCTGCTTCTTGGCTTCTTTGTTCAGAGCAAGCTTGCCCTTGGTCGATCTGTGGTGTTGGGACAGGGTCTCGAAATGGTGCTGTTTCATTCTGGGTAATGTCTCGGCGACCTCGTTTTCCGGGATCGTTTGCAGCCGATGGCGGTTTGCCTGCCCGCTGACACCACGTCTTCGCTGTCTCAGCATGGCTTCGAAATCTGCCTGATGCCGTTTCACCTGATCCGGCAAATGGTAAACTCCTGATGTCTGCTCGACCGGCTCGCTGCCAAATTCCTGAAATTCTTTCTGATTGTCCTTTTGTCGATCAGGAAACCAAAGGGTTACGTGCGGCGTTGACGGATCATAGTCCGGTGCCGGTTCTGCCGGTTCTGGCGGTTCATAGGAGATTGTCGCAATTTCTCTTTTGAATATCGGGCCGGTCGGCCTGCGGTCCGTCATGGGCTTTGCCGTCGCTTTGGGGCGGGTTGACGTCCCAGACGGCAGCGTGGGCGCAGGACATTCACTGATGGGCGGTGACTTTATCGCGCTATGCAGGACAGGCGTTGCCGTCTCAATTACATGTATCATCGTGGCTCCCATTTGGCTCGGTTTGCTGAAATCTGCCGAGACCTGCTCAACGGGAACTGGCCTTGGCGGTGTTCTTGGGATGCCGGCTTTGCGGCTCGGCTGCGACTGCAATGATCTGGAGAAAAGGCGCAAAGGCGTGCGTTTGAAACGCGACAATCTGCTTGGCGATGCTTTTGTGGTTGATGCCGTCCTGCTTTGCCCGGTATCACCCGGTCGCTTGTCCTGCTCTGTGAACCAGCCCGGTGCCGGGTAGTCGGGCTGTGCCGGGATCAGCAATTCCGGGTCGAAGCAGACTGCGCGTGATGGCCGTTGGTCATCCGGCGTTATGTCACGATTGTCCTTGATGCAGGTCTTGCCCGGTCTGCGTTCTGGATCATAAGGCATCACGTCTTCGCGAGCGGAAGGCTGCTGCCGGCAGAAGCATGACAATAAGTTCTGAAGCTTCAATTTTGTCCCCTTTGGCTGAGTTTTCAGCGATAGGGCGAACGCTAGCTTCTTAAAAAATAATATGAAAATCAGATAAATATATTCTGGGCACAGGGTGCTGAAAAAGCCACGCCAGGATTTGCGCAGGGCGGATTGCCGGTTGCTGTGCTGAAGTTACGAAAATGTGGGGGGTAGTCAGGCCGCGCTGGGCGTCTGTTCGGAATTGAGGAAAGTGTAAATTGCTGTTGGCGATGCAGACGCACGGATTTTGGTGGTCAGGTCATGGTCGCGCAGCAAACGGGCAACCCGAGAGAGTGCTTTCAAATGATCTGCTCCGGCGCCTTCCGGTGCCAGAAGCAGGAAAACGAGATCGACAGGCTGGTCGTCAAGCGATTCAAAATTGACAGGATGATCGAGCCGGGCAAAGACGCCGGTCATATGGGTGAGCTTCGGCAATTTGCCGTGCGGAATTGCAATACCATTGCCAACCCCGGTCGAACCAAGCCGTTCGCGTTGCAGCACTACTTCGAAAATCTCGCGCTCCGGCAGGCCGGTGATGTCTTCCGCACGGGCAGAAAGCTCCTGGAGCAGCTGCTTTTTGGAATTCACCTTGAGCGCGGGAATGATCGCTTCCTGTTTGAGCAGGTCAGTAAGTGCCATAACCCCAATTCCTTGACGGGTTCGTTTCGCCGCAAACCCGGTCGGCATCGCCACTGCGGGGGCGGATGATATCTCATTCCGAAGGCAGCGCGCAGGTGAAAAGAAAGCGGGCATGCTAAAGCATACCCGCCGGCTTCAATCAACCCTTGATATTGGCAGTGTCGATCCAGCCGATATTTCCATCCGGTCGGCGATAGACAATATTCAGGGATTTGTTGTCCGGGTTTCGGAACAACATCAGTGGTTTATCTGTCATGTCCAGAGACATGACGGCAGTTGCCACTGCCATCGTACGAACCTCTGTTTTGCTCTCGGCCACGATGGTCGGTGCAAAATCGTCGGGAATTTCCTCCATTTCATCCGGGGCAAGATCCATAACTGTGAATGCGACTTCTGCGAAATCAGCAGCACCGTTGTGATGGTCCTTCAGCTTCCGCTTGTAGCGGCGCAGGCGCTTGGCGATGCGCTCGAAGGCGGCCTCGAAGGCGGCCTGCGGCTCATGGGCCTTGCCGGCCGCATGGAGAACCGCACCACTGTCGAGGTGCACCTTGCAATCTGCGGAAAAGCCGTTGCTGGATTTTTCAACGGTGATCTGGCTCGAATACCCGCCATCGAAATACTTTGTGACGGCCTCCTCTATCTGATCCTCGATCCTTTGACGGAATGCCTCTCCGACTTCCATCTGCTTTCCTGAAACGCGCACACTCATGGTTTTTCCCTTCTTTTCGTGTTTGCGAAAATCAGTCTACGCCAAGCCATGAACTCCTCCAAGATGTCCGGTGCCGAATGATGGGCGTTCATACGCATTCTGATCGATTTTTTGCTGATATTCCGGCCGCATCAAGCGCCAGACCTGCCGCCATTCCTTCTGTGGAGAATATGCTGCATCAAATGCCCCATATTTCGCATATGCCGTTTTCCGATAGCGGGGTGAGGGTTGTATCGCTGCCTATCAGGCGGGTCAATCTTACTTGGCTGAACTCTTTTCGCAGACCGTTTTTCCTGGGGCTAGAGTCCTGAAACGCGTGCCATTGCGCGTTTTTCACGTCGGCGCTGAACCGATGAGGGGATGTTCATCGCCTCGCGATATTTTGCAACCGTGCGGCGAGCCAGGTCCGTTCCTTCTGATTTCAGCGTCGAGACGATGTCGTCATCCGACAAAACGGTTTCTGCCGTTTCGGCGGCGATCAGCTGGCGGATGCGATGTCGTACGGCTTCCGCCGAGCGATTGGCGCCATCATCCTCGGTCGATCCGATCGAAACTGTGAAGAAGTATTTCAGTTCGAAAAGACCGCGCGGTGTCAGCATGAATTTGTTGGTTGTGACCCGGCTCACGGTTGATTCGTGCATGTCGATGGCGGCGGCGACGGTCTTGAGCGTCAGCGGGCGTAGATGGTCTACACCCAACTTTAAAAAAGCTTCCTGCTGCCGGACGATCTCGCTTGCGACCTTGAGAATGGTGCGGGCCCGCTGATCGAGGCTGCGGGTCAGCCAGTTGGCATTCTGCAGGCAGGTATTCAGGAAAGTCTGGTCGGCATCGGACATGATGCCGCCGGTCTTGATGCTGGCGAGATAGTCCCTGTTGACCAGAACGCGCGGTAATGTGTCCTGATTCAGTTCAACTCTCCAGCCATCCTGAAGGTCTTTCGTGACGATCACGTCAGGCAGAACCGATTCTGGCGGCTGCAGGATATAGGTGCTGCCCGGCTTGGGGTTGAGCGCGCGGACCTCACGGATCATGTCGAGAATATCGTCATCATTGACGCCGCAGAGCTTTTTGAGCCTGGTGAAGTCGCGGCGAGCCACCAGATCCAGATTTTCAACCAGGCCAAGCATGGCCGGATCGAGCCGGTCTTTCTGTTGCAGCTGGCGCTTCAGGCAGTCGCTGAGCGAGGTCGCGAAAATGCCGGGCGGGTCCAGGGTCTGAAGTGTTGTCAGAACGGGCTTGAGGTCATCGACGGACACGTTGATGCGCGGGGCGATTTCTTCAAGCGGGGTGAGGAAATAGCCGGCCTCGTCGAGATAGTCGATCAGGTAACGGGCAATCGCCTGCGAACGATGGGCGCGGAATGTCAGTGCGATCTGGTCGGTAAGGTGGTCCCTGAGGCAGGGGCGGGAGGCGACAAAATCATCGAGATCGAACGGCTCGTCGCCGGACGTCCCCGTGGTCATGGATTTCCACTGGCTCATGGCTTCAGAGGATTGACGCTGTTCGCCCTGGCCTTCGTCTGAATAGCTTTCGGAGAAATTGCTGTCGAGCTGATCCGCCAGAACAGCCTGGCTTGCTGCGTTATCATCGCCATACCAGTCGCCGGACAGCGCATCATTCTCAGTTTCGCCGTGCGCTTGTTCATCAGCTGCGCCATCACCGCTCCCGTCATCGGATGGTGCTGTCTCGAGCAGGGGGTTGCTTTCAATTTCCCGCGCAATGAATTGCGTTAGCTCCAGATGCGTCATCTGCAAGAGCTGGATCGACTGCATGAGCTGTGGCGTCATCACCAGCGACTGGTTCTGACGCAGATAAAGGCTGGCACTGAGAGCCATACGGACATTCCCCCGACCAACGACCAATCATACGATTGTGAGCCGAATGTGTTTTATCTGGCCCAAAAATTGCTTGAAAACAATCATCCGGTCAAGCGGCAAGCTATATCCGACGCGAAAAAGCGGATTTGTCGGGTTTAGAGCGTAAAATTGTCGCCCAGATACAGGCGGCGCACATCGTTGTTGTTGACGACATCGTCTGCTTTGCCATGGGTCAGTACTTCGCCCGCATGAATGATATAGGCGCGGTCGATCAGGCCAAGCGTCTCGCGCACATTGTGATCCGTGATCAGTACGCCGATGCCGCGCTGGGTCAGATGGCGAACAAGATTCTGGATATCGGAGACGGAAATCGGGTCAACACCGGCAAAGGGTTCATCGAGCAGCATGAAGGTTGGATCAGTGGCAAGGGCGCGGGCGATCTCAAGACGGCGGCGCTCGCCGCCTGAAAGCGCGACTGCGGGTGATTTGCGGAGGCGTGTTATGGAGAATTCCTCCATCAGCTGCTCGGCCTTTTCCTTGCGTGCCTTCTTCTTCAGGTCCGTCAGCTCCAGAACGGCCATGATGTTTTCTTCCACCGTCAGACCTCGAAAAATGGAGGCCTCCTGAGGCAGGTAACCGACGCCGAGACGGGCGCGGCGGTACATGGGCAACCGTGTGACGTCGTGGCCGTCCAGCGCAATGGCGCCCTGGTCGACCGGAATGAGGCCGGTAATCATGTAAAAGCAGGTGGTTTTTCCAGCGCCATTCGGGCCAAGCAGCCCGACGGCTTCACCGCGCCTGACCACCAGTGAAACGCCGTTGACGACACGCCGCTGGCGATAGGATTTCGTCAGCCCGCGTGCGATCAATGTGCCCATATAGCGCTCATCGGAGATGTTTGCGCCACCACCTGAAGCATCCTGGTATCGCCGTCGACGGGCGTCTGCGCTTTGCTGAACGCTTTTCACGTCGTTACTCCGGGCTGATCAGTTGGATTTCTGCGATTTGGGGTCGAGCTGGATCTGCACGCGACCGCCACAGGCATCAAGATGGGCCTCGCTCGTCACCATATCGACGGTAAGCTTGCAGCCGACAAAGACGTTCTTGCCCTCGGTGAGGACGACCTTCTTGCCTTCCAGTACGATCTGCTGCGACACCATGTCGAAATAGCCGGTATCGGCAGTGGCCTGCTGGGTTTTCGAATTCACCTGAACATTGTCTTCCAGATCGATACGTTCCAGATCACCGCTGCCCGACGCGATGCCGGTCGAGCCGCCCTTATATTTGACGATCATCTTCGATGCCTGCACCTTGTTGTCGCCCTGGATGGCAACAACATCGCCGGAAAAGACGATGTTCTTCGTCTTGTCATCCACATGCGCATCCTTGGAGGTGATGTTGATGGGTTGGTCGTTGGCGAGCTTGAAGCCTTCCATCGTCGAGCTTTGCGCAAAGGCAGGTGCTGCGGTGCCAATCGCCAGAGCTGACGTCAAACAGAGAGCGACGATCCCTTCGGAAAGGCATTTTCCGGAACGCAAAGCCAGCATGAATAACCTCATTGTTCGGCTGTGGTGAGTGCCGTGGGGTTCAGGACGACATGAACGCCGCCGCCGAAGTCGATACTCCTGCCGTTATCGGTGATATTGACATTTTGTGCAACCAGTGTTGCCTGGCTTGCGGTAATAGAGACAGGTGTATCGCTCTTGAGTTCACCCGCCTTGATATCGATGAAGGCGGAATTGAAGTCTGCAGTCAGGCCGTTTGAAAGACGCAATGTGAAGGGGTCATTGATGTTCAGCCGGTCATTCAGGCGATCATAGATGGCGCTTTGCGCGGTCACACGTGCCGTCGTGGTGCTGTCAATCGGCACGGCTGCCTTGATCTTTTCGAGGATGACCTTGTTCTGGTTGTCAATCGGCTGCAGTGCCCGCTCGGCGTTTAGCGTATATTGAATGCCGTTGCTGTTGCGGCCTGAAATCCCGGGATTGGTCATGACGATCATGCCGTTTTCGACCGTTGCCGAATCGAGCGACAACTGTTCCGGTACCATGGCGCGAATCACAGTGAAGCCAACAAGTCCGAGTGAGATCACGAGGGCAAGCAGCGGCAACAAGAATTTCAGATAGCGCACGCGTCTTGAGTGACGGGTGGCGATGCGATAATTCCGTGCGTTCTGTCGGGCCAGATTTTTCCGGAACTGCTCAGCACCTGTGTCCGTATGGCCGTAGCTTGCATCTGTCATTTCTGTCTTCCCGGCCTGACCGCGATCTGTCCGCTGCTATGATTGCGATCGTCCTTAGCGACGACTTCGTTCGACCTCGTGGCGTCAAAGTGTCTCCATGATGGCAATATCGAATTTGACCTTACATTCTATTTAGAAAATTGATTATGTTCTGCGCCCGTGGCAAGTGATAAGTCACTCGAAATTTTCATAAATGCAGATTTAGGGGGCCGTATTGACGATTTCAGCGATTTTGGAGCGCCGGAGGCTTCGCCGTCGTCTGACATGGTGGCGTGCCGTGACCCTCATTCTTGTGGCTGTCGTGATTCTGGGGGGCTATCGTTTCATCATGGGGCCGGATGCTGCGCGGGTGCTGACGCGGCCCCATATTGCTGAACTGACGATTTCCGGCATGATCGTTGATGATCCGGCGCTCTTGCAGAAGATCGAAGATATCGGCGACGATACCCGTGTGAAAGCGCTGATTGTTTCTCTGTCGACGGGCGGTGGCAGTACCTATGGCGGCGAACGAATCTATAAGGCGCTGCGTGCTGTTGCAGAAAAGAAGCCGGTTGTTGCCGATATCCGCACCGAAGCGGCGTCAGCTGGCTACATGATTGCGCTTGCGGGTGACCGCATCTTTGCCGGCGAAACATCGATCACCGGCTCCATCGGCGTTTTGTTCATGTATCCCCAGGCCAAGGAATTGCTCGACAAGATCGGCGTGACCATGGGCACGGTCAAATCTGCGCCGATGAAGGCAGAGCCGTTGCCCTTCGATGCGGCAACACCTCAGGTCAGAGCCATGCTGGGCTCGGTTGTTTCCGACAGCTATAACTGGTTTGTCGATCTGGTCGCCGAGCGGCGCGATATGCCGCGAGAAAAGGCGCTGGCCCTTGCCGATGGCCGCATCGTCACCGGGCGTCAGGCTGTCGAAGACGGACTGATTGACGCAGTTGGCGGCCAAAAGGACATTCTTGCCTATCTTCACGAACGAGATGTGCCGGAAAATCTTGATATTGAATCCTGGGATGACATAAACAATGATGGGTTCGATCTGAATATGGCCAATGCAGCTGTTTTTCTGTTGCAAAAGGCTGGCTTGGGATCGCTTGTAGGCGAGTACCCCGGAAAGGGGGCCGGCTTCGTTGACGGGCTTGTTTCCGTCTGGCAAAATAATTGGTAATCAACGCCTTGAGGGGAACAGCGTGATTAAATCCGAATTGGTTCAGATCGTCGCTTCGCGCAATCCGCATCTTTATCACCGGGATGTGGAAAATATTGTCAACGCCATTCTCGATGAGATTGCCGACGCGCTTGCCGCCGGAAACAGGGTCGAGCTGCGCGGTTTCGGTGCATTCTCGGTGAAGAACAGGCCGTCCCGTTCCGGGCGTAACCCGCGCACAGGCGACACGGTTTTCGTTGAGGAGAAGTGGGTTCCCTTCTTCAAGACCGGGAAGGAGTTGCGTGAGCGTCTCAATCCCGATCAGGCCGATGAAGACGATTGAGCATTCAGGCTTGTGCGGAGGCAGGCGCGCGGCTGTGTCGCGGGCGTTGCATTTTGAATGGCATGTGAGGTTTTGGCATGGGCAGAAAGCTGATCAATTTCATCATTCTTTTGCCGCTCGGCATTCTTCTGGTGCTGTTTTCGGTTGCCAATCGTACTCCGGTTTCCCTGGCGCTCAATCCGTTTGATCCGGCAGACAAGGTGCTGTCTGTAACGGCGCCCTTCTTCGTCTATCTCCTCATTGCCTTCATTATCGGCCTTGTTGCCGGTTCGCTTGCCACCTGGTTTTCGCAAGGCAAGCATCGCAAACGCGCCAAGAGCCATCGGCGCGAGGCGGTTGCCTGGCAAAGCGAAGCAGACAAGCAGAAGAGCCGTGCCGACGAGATTGCCGGGCTGACGTCAACGGCGGAGAAGCTGCCCGCACCCTGATGCGGGTCTGGCGATCCTGGCAATCGTGATCACGCTCTTTCGCTTGGCGTTCGGGGATGCTATTCGGCCATTCAGTCTTGAATTGCAGGCAGTTTCGAATTGCAGGAAGCGTGATCCGGTTTGATGAAACCAACAAAAAAAAACAGGCGGGTGCGGCCGGAGCGGCCGGTAGAGGCGTCGCGCAAGCCCAATCAGCGCAAAACGTCTGCGCGGAGCGATGAAGGACGGCCGAAAGGCCGCCCGCAGGCGGCACCAAGGGAGGCCGCCGCAGCCCAGCCGATTGAATGGATTGCTCTGAAGCCGGGCGCGCGGCCTGCGGAGCGCATCCCCGTCATTCTTGAATCGAAAGCGGCCGGGCAGTTCCATCTGGTGGACAGTGGCCATGGTCTGAAACTCGAGCAATATGGTCCATACCGGATTGTGCGCCCGGAAGCGCAGGCGCTCTGGCCACCGCTTCTTGATGCCGCGACCTGGGAAAATGTCGATGCCGTTTTCACTGGCGATACCGATGAAGATGGCATGGGGCGCTGGCGCTTCCCAAAGGGCGCGCTTGGCGAGGTTTGGCCGATGCGGCTTCTGGATGTTGATTTTCTCGGCCGTTTCACATCCTTCCGCCATGTTGGCGTGTTCCCGGAGCAGGTTGCTCACTGGAGCTGGATGCAGGATGCGATCATCAAGGCGAAGGGCGGGGCACCGGTCAGGGTCTTGAACCTGTTCGGTTATACCGGCGTTGCCTCGCTGGTCGCTGCGCGGGCTGGCGCAGAGGTGACCCATGTCGATGCATCTAAGAAAGCGATTGGCTGGGCGCGGGAAAACCAGGCGCTGGCAGGGCTAGAGGATCGGCCGATCCGCTGGATATGCGATGATGCGATGAAATTCATCGAACGCGAGGTTCGGCGCGGCAATCGCTACGATATCATCCTCACCGATCCGCCCAAATTCGGCCGGGGACCCAATGGGGAGGTCTGGCAGCTGTTTGAGCATTTGCCGCGCATGCTGGATCTGTGCCGTGAAATCATGAAGCCGGATGGCATTGGCCTTGTCCTGACGGCCTATTCGATTCGCGCCAGCTTTTATTCGATCCATGAGCTGATGATGGAAACGATGCGCGGCTTTGGCGGCGTTGTCGAATCCGGTGAACTGGTGCTCCGCGAAGGCGGCCTTGATGGCAGTGAGACGGGCAGGGCGCTTTCGACCTCTCTTTATGCGCGGTGGTTACCCCGATGATTGACGGATTTGATACACGAAGGACCCCGCGGGTCGGTCAGGTCAAGGAAGTGACAAGCCTTGCCAATCCGATTATCAAGGATATCCGGGCGCTGTCGCAGAAGAAGCACCGCGAGGAGAGCGGCACTTTCCTTGCCGAAGGGCTGAAGCTCGTGATCGATGCGCTGGAGCTGGGCTGGTCGATCCGCACGCTGATCTATGCCAAGGCGGCTAAGGGCAAGGCACCGGTGGAACGTGCTGCTGCGCGCACGGTCGCGTCTGGTGGGCTGGTTCTGGAGGTTTCCGAAAAGGTCCTGTCAGCTATTACCCGGCGTGATAATCCGCAGATGGTGGTCGGCATTTTCGAGAGCCGCTATCAGCCGCTTGAAGCGATCCACCCCAGGGATGGCGATACCTATGTGGCGCTGGACCGGGTGCGCGATCCCGGCAATCTCGGCACCATCATCCGCACTGCCGACGCGGCCGGTGCGGCCGGCGTCATTCTGATCGGCGATACCACGGATCCCTTTTCCATCGAGACGGTCAGGGCGACGATGGGCTCTGTCTTTGCCGTGCCGGTGTCGAGGACATCGCCGGAGGCCTTTCTTGCCTGGTCGAAGAAGACGAATGCGCATGTTGTCGCAACGCATCTGGCCGGTTCTGTTGATTACCGCACGGTCGACTATTCGGGGCGTCCCGTCGTGCTTCTGATGGGCAATGAGCAGCAGGGCTTGCCCGATCTTCTGGCCGATGGGGCAGGGGCTCTGGTGCGTATCCCGCAGGCTGGACTGGCCGATTCGCTCAATCTGGCCGTTGCAACAGGTGTCATGCTGTTCGAGGCGCGCCGCCATCTTCTCACGCTCGATGAAAGAGAGCCGCGCCGATGAAAGTCTCTCCCCTGTCACGGCTGCCGGTGGCCATTCTGTTCGTCTTTGTCGCCGTGGCACTGGACCAGATGATCAAGGCGGCTGTGGAATATTTCCTGCCCTTTCATCGGGCGGTCGAAGTTCTGCCCTTTCTGGCGCTTTACCGGACCTATAATCTCGGCATTGCCTTTTCGATGTTTTCCGATGCCAACGGTTATCTGATTGTCGGCGCGCGCATCATCATCGTTGCCTTTGTCAGCTGGTTCTGGTGGCGCAGTGATGCCAGGCGGTCGTTGCTGCAGCTCGGACTGGCACTGATCGTTTCCGGTGCGCTCGGCAATATCATTGACCGCTTTGTCTATGGCCATGTCATTGATTACGTTCTCTTCCACGTCGGCAACTGGTCTTTCGCCGTCTTCAACCTGGCAGACAGCTTCATCACCATAGGTGCCGTTCTGGTGTTTCTGGATGAGTTCCTGCTGGGCCTTTCGGGCAAGAAGAACGCGAAAGAAGAAAGCTGACACTGGTTTTGCCTCACGGTACGAAGGCAACGGCCCGCCATGATTGTGGACGGTGTATCGGTGCTGCTGTAATATAATCCGTCAGTTTCATTTGAAGGGTGGTACAGGTCCGTTCCGCTATCGCGGGCAGAAGGCGTCCGTGCCAGCGTGCTGCCGCTCTTCCGGGCGTGTCACGACCATGTCGCAAAGAAGTGCTTTATGAACGATAAAGACAACCTTCCGGGCCAGTTCATGACCATTGAAGCGCTTGACTACATTCATCCCGCCGCTGAAGCGGGGGCCGCCGCCGGACATTTGCAGGACGAGGCAGGCAACGAACTTCTCGGTCGTATCGGATCGCTGGAGACACGGCTAGCCGCCAATGACCGCGAGATCGACGCTGCGCAGTCCGTGCGCTATCGCGTTTTCGTCGAGGAAATGCAGGCGCAGCTGCCGCCTGAGGCAATGCGGATCAAGCGGGACTTTGATCGCTGGGACGCGATCTGCGATCATCTGCTGGTTCTCGATCGCAATATAGAAGGCGATACGGAAGATCAGATCGTCGCCACCTATCGTCTGTTGCGCCATGACGTCGCCATGGCGAGCGGCGGATTTTACTCCTGCGGGGAATTCGATATCGATCCGCTGATCGCGCGCCATGAGGGAATGCGCTTCATGGAACTCGGCCGCTCCTGCGTCTTGCCCAACTATCGCGGAAAACGCACTGTTGAGCTGCTTTGGCAAGGCAACTGGGCCTATTCGCTGCGCCACAATATCGGTGCCATGTTCGGCTGCGCTTCGTTTCACGGCGCAAATCCTAAAGACCATGCCCTGGCGCTGTCCTTTCTTTATCACAAGGCGCGCGCGATTGGTGAATGGCAGGTTTCCGCACAGGCTGAACAGGCCGTCGACATGAACTTCATGCCGGCTGAAGACATCAATGATCGCAAGGCGCTTGTGTCGCTGCCGCCGTTGATCAAGGGGTACTTGCGCCTTGGCGCTATGATCGGCGATGGAGCGGTCATAGACCATGCGTTCAACACCACCGACGTTCTGGTGGTGCTGCCGATTGCGGCCATTTCCGATCGCTATATCAATTATTATGGGGCGGATGCCGGGCGTTTCTCCGCCTGAATATCCACTTTTGATCATGTTTCGTGACATGGCTTCCGCTTCGCGGAGACCGCCGGCATTCAATGTATAAGCAACGGTGCTTGCCCCATAACACCGTTGCTTTTTTGATCACCTGGACCTGTCGCGCTACTGGTTCGCTGCCACTGACAGGCCAAGCATGCCGGGCAGGGCCTGCGGCGCGGCAAGACCGGTGAGGAACACGGAGAAGATCGGGGTCGCCGAGGGCGGCTGGATCTTGATTTCCAGCGATTTCGGATCGGCAAGATAGGCATCGGCTGCGCCGTTGACCATGGCGGTCAATGGCGGAGAGTTGAAATAGCCGATCGCACCCGACAGCGTGTTGCGCAGTTTTTCCGTCAGGGCGCCTTTGCTTTCGCCCTGTTCGGCGCTCAGCATCTCCAGCAGGCGGTTGGTGATGGAGGCGTCAGTAAACTGGACCGAGAGCGAGCTGACTGCAAATTTCTGCATCAGCACGAGTGACTGGGCCTGCTTTTGAACAGCCGCATTGTCGCCGCCCTGGCTGGGTAGTGCCAGTCCCTTCAGCTCGTCAAGCTGACCGAGCGTATCCATCGAAAAGCCCATCAGGTTGGCACTGGTTTCAATCTCGCCGACATTGTCGATATCGGCTTTGGCTGATTCAAGCTGCAACTCGCCACTTGCAAGGTTCCACGTCCCGATGGATGTGAGATTGGCCTTTGCTGTCATCAGATCGAGTTTTTGAAGCCGTTCCCTGAGGGTCGGGCTCAATTCGTCAATGGGGTTCAGGTCGAGCGCGATATTGGCCGCCTGCCAGGAAAAACGGACCGTCTGGCTATCCATGTCATAGACTTGGCTGTTGTCGACACTGTCGATAGCAAGCACTGGCTTGCCTTTATAATCAGCATCAATGCCGGTCATACTGGCGGTGTCTGCATGAAAGAGACCACTGAAACTGTCACTCGAGGGAACGGCCGGTACGTGGATATTGCCGAGCGCCAGTCCGGTGAAGCGAATGTGAGTATCGCGATTGGCAAATTCGGTTGCCGGCAGGTTCAGTGCATCGGCATCATAGCTGCCATCAGCATTTTCCCGCAGGCCGGTTACCACGAGTTCGACCGGAGCGACCTGACTGAAGCTGTCGTCATTGGCTGTGTCTGGTGATGGCGCCAGCAGAAAATCATGAACCACCAATGTGTTGTCAGCACCTTCCTCGATAGCGGAGTAGGTAAAAGTCTGGCTTGACTGGGCGGTTTGCACCGCATCGAGTTTCTTCAGAAAGTCGGCCCCGTCGACGGCATAGGCGGGAACAGCCAGCACCGGCATGGCCAGTATCGTGGCGGTGAAGATCAAAGCGTGATGGGTCTTCATGAAACTCTCCGGCCCGAGGCGTCGTCAAATCATTCTCGCATTCGCGAGCATGATATCCTTATAACGGGAACTGCCGTGAAAAGCGAACCCTGCATAGTATAACAAGCCAGGGTTCGCCTTTCATCCGGCTGGTTTCACTGCGCTACTGGCGGTTATGCTTGGTTCGACAGGCCGGCCAATTCGGGAATGGCTTCCGGCGGTGGTGCCGTTGGGGATTGCCTCGCGCGGTTGATCATAGGGTGCCGCCATGACGTCGAGGAGACCAACCTGGCCGCAGCGAGGGCAGCATGTTTGAGCCAATGTGACATGAGATCTGCCGGAACTTGAGAACTCACCTTGCAAGGGGGCGGCAAATATGTGCGATACGCAGGTCTGCTGGTGCCGTAGTCACGCTGGATGCCCTGATTTTTAAGGGGAGTGTGCGTTGTCCGCCTTGCCCGGCTGCCTTGCATCGTCTAACAGAATTCTATGGGAAAAGATCTACTTCCGCCTGATGGTGGTGACAATATCGATCCGGTCGACCTGCGCAAGGCGCTCGAGGAGCGTTACCTTGCCTATGCCTTGTCGACCATTATGCACCGGGCTTTGCCGGATGTGCGTGACGGGCTGAAGCCCGTTCACCGCCGCATCATCCATGCCATGAGTGAAATGGGTGTGCGGCCGAACGCTGCCTACAAGAAATGCGCCCGTATCGTCGGCGATGTCATGGGTAAGTTTCACCCGCATGGCGATGCCTCGATCTATGACGCGCTGGTGCGTCTGTCGCAGGATTTTGCCCAGCGTTATCCGATGGTCGATGGTCAGGGCAATTTCGGCAATATCGATGGTGATAGCGCTGCAGCCATGCGTTACACCGAAGCACGCATGACCGAGGTGGCGGCGCTGATGCTGGAAGGCATTGGCGAGGACGCGGTGGATTTCCGCCCGACATATAACGAGGAGGACGATGAGCCAATCGTGCTCCCCGGTGCTTTCCCGAACCTTCTGGCCAATGGCGCCTCCGGTATTGCCGTCGGCATGGCGACCTCGATCGCGCCGCATAATGCGCATGAGCTTTGTGAGGCCGCGCTCTACCTGATCAAGCATCCCGAAGCCGGTGTCGAAGACATCATGACGCTGCCGGGCCAGGAAGGGCCGAAGGCGCAGATGATCCAGGGGCCGGATTTCCCGACCGGCGGCATCATTGTCGAGAGCTTCGACAGCATGGTCGAGACTTATCGCACGGGGCGCGGTGGTTTCCGCGTGCGCGCCCGCTGGGAGAAGGAAGATCTCGGCCGCGGCAATTATCAGATCGTCGTCACCGAAATTCCCTATTCGGTGCAGAAATCGCGTCTGATCGAGAAGATTGCAGAACTGCTGATCGCCAAGCGGCTGCCGCTTCTGGAAGATATTCAGGATGAATCGGCGGAAGATATCCGCGTCGTGCTGGTGCCGAAGACGCGCACGGTCGATCCCGAACTGCTGATGGAATCGCTGTTCAAGCTGACCGAGCTTGAAAGCCGCTTCTCGATGAATATGAACGTGCTGTCGCAGGGCAAGGTTCCGAAGGTCATGGGCCTTGTCGATGTGCTGCGTGAATGGCTCGGCCACCGCCGCGAGGTGCTGCTGCGCCGCTCGCGTCACCGGCTGGCGGCAATTGACCGGCGGCTGGAAATTCTCGGCGGTCTGCTCATTGCCTATCTCAATCTCGATGAGGTGATCCGTATCATCCGCGAAGAGGACGAGCCCAAGGCGGTGATGATGGAGCGCTTCTCGATCACCGACATTCAGGCCGAGGCGATCCTCAATATGCGGCTCAGAGCCCTGCGCAAGCTTGAGGAATTCGAAATCCGCAAGGAATTCGATGGTCTGACGGCGGAGAAGGCGGAGATCGAACTGCTGCTTGGATCGGATGAGAAGCAGTGGCAGACGGTCGGCTGGGAAATCAGCGAGGTGAAGAAGACCTTCGCCAAGGCAACCGAGCTTGGTCGCCGCCGTTCGACCTTTGCCGATGCGCCGGAAACGGACGAGGCTGCAATTCATCAGGCGATGATCGAGAAGGAACCGATTACGGTCGTCATCTCGGAAAAGGGCTGGATCCGTGCCTTGAAGGGCCATGTCGATACGGCGGGGCTTTCCTTCAAGGAGGGGGATCAGCTGAAAATCGCCTTCCCGGCGCAGACGACGGACAAGCTGGTGGTGCTGACCACCGGCGGCAAGGCCTTCACGCTTGGTGCCGACAAGCTTCCCGGCGGGCGCGGTCATGGTGAGCCGCTGCGCATCATGGTCGATATGGAGGCCGACCAGGACGTCGTGACCGCCTTTGTCCATGAGGCTGGCCGCAAGCTGCTGCTGGCATCGACGGAAGGCTCTGGCTTCGTTATCGAAGAGGACGGGATGATTGCCAATACCCGTAAGGGTAAGCAGGTGATGAACCTTTCCGCTAAAGCCGAGTTGAAGCTCACTGCACCCGTTTCCGGTGATCATGTGGCTGTGATCGGTGAAAACCGCAAGATGCTGGTTTTCCCGCTGGCGCAGCTGCCGGAAATGGCGCGCGGCAAGGGCGTGCGCCTGCAGCGCTACAAGGATGGCGGTCTCTCGGATGCCAAATGCTTTGCCATGGCAGACGGGTTGACATGGAGTGACAGCGCCGGGCGGACCCACACGCGATCGAAGGACGAACTGCTTGAATGGATGGGCGACCGCGCCATGGCGGGCCGCATCGTGCCCAAGGGCTTCCCGCGCTCCAGCAAATTTACCGGGTAAGATAGCTCTCCTCCGTCGTCATCCCCGTGCTCGTCACGGGGATCCAGGCTCTTTATGGCATTGGATTATAGGAGCCTTTCGCCGCGCGGACGCGCGTCGGCTGGATGCCTGTGGACCAAGCACTGGCATGACGTCAGAAGAAGGGACGAGGTTTGTCAGCAGCAAAAAGGCCCGCAAATCTGCGGGCCTTTTCACATCCGGTTCAGACGAGAACCACTTCCGGGCCTTCCGGCACGCTGCGCACCAGGCCTTCGACCGTGCTGCCATGGCTGAGATCGCCGCCGGTGCCGCGTCCGAGCACGACATAGCGGGGCGAAAGCGCTTTCAGCTTCACGTCGATCGCCGGTACCAGATGGGCGGCGGCGGCTTCGATGACCTCTCCACTGGCTGCAAGACCCCGTGTTTTGATGTCGGCAATGGCCGCATCGAGCAACCGGATGGCGTCCTCTGTCTTTTCGGCTGTGGCCGCTGTGCCGTCCATTACCTCATAGGTGCGGACATGCAGCAGAAAGACCGGGAGGGCGTGGTTGCGGGCCAGTTCGGCAGCGCGGGTGAGAACGGCCGCATCCTGCGGCAGTCCGGCAATGGCTGCGACGATGCCTGCGCTGACTGGCGCAGGAACCGGTTCGGTTTCGTCCTTTTCCGTGAGTGTCTGGCGGCGCAGATAGAGCACCAGTGAGGAGGCGATCGCAGCTATGACGGCAACGTAGAAAGCCGAGGCCGTGCCGAAGCTTTCTGCCAGATGCGGCGCGGCGAAGGGGGCG
Source organism: Martelella alba (assembly GCF_006516955.1). Classification (GTDB taxonomy): domain Bacteria; phylum Pseudomonadota; class Alphaproteobacteria; order Rhizobiales; family Rhizobiaceae; genus Martelella; species Martelella alba. Next base: position 99,550 of record NZ_VHLG01000014.1, on the reverse strand, counting down.
ATGACGCCGGCAAACCAGCGCACGAAATTATAGCCGGCAGACGCCACCGGGCGCGGGCTGTCGGAGACACCGAGCGCAAGTTCGGTAAAGACCGTGTTGCAGACCCCCATCAGTGCGCCGGATAAGATGACGCAGAGCGCGATGATCCTGATCGGGCTGAAGGCCATGACCAGCAACAGAACTGCAAAGATCAACAGGCAGCTGACCAGGATCTGAACGGTCGAAAAACGGGCCTGCAGGCGTGGCGCGACGATGACGGAGAAGATCGCCAGCAAAAGGCCCCAGCCGAAGAAGATCAGACCGACAGCATGGGCCGACATGTCGAGCACGAAGGGCACGAAAGCCAGCACGGTGAAGAAACCGTAATTGTAAAAGAAAGCGGCAATGGCTGCCGTTAGCAGACCGGCATGCCCGAGCGCGCGGATCGGTGCAGTGACGGAGATCTTGTGTTTAGGCCTCGGCTGTGCAGGCAGCAGGAAGAAAATGGCGATGAAGCCGATCGCCATCAGGGTTGCCGTGCCGAAAAAGGGATAGCGCCACGACATGCCGCCAAGGGCGGCACCCAGAAGCGGACCGGCGGAAATGCCAAGCCCGAGCGCCGCCTCATACATTAGAATGGCCGCGCTCATGCCGCCGCGCGAGGACGCGACGATGACCGACAGTGCGGTGACGACAAAAAAGGCGTTGCCAAGCCCCCAGCCCGCGCGAAACAGCACAAGCTCGGCAACCGAGTGGGACATGCCCGCAAGGGCGGAAAAGACGACGATCAGCGCCGCGCCGACCAGAAGGGTCTTCGGTCCGCCAATGCGGCTGCTGAGCCAGCCGGTGAACAGCATCATCACCGAGGTGACAAGGAAGTAGCTGGTAAATAGCAGTGACACATCGGATGGGGAGGCGTTCAGCCCCTTGGCAATCGAGGTCAGAATGGGGTCGACGAGTCCGATCGACATAAAGCCAACCACGCAGGCAAAGGCTGTGGCCCATACGGCTTTCGGCTGATCAAGGAAATTGGGAGTTGCGTCATGCGCAGCCATGATGCGGTCTTTCGTTATTGATGTATGATACAGTTAATGTATAATGCATATATAAATCAATTTGACGCTGCAACCGGATCTGCACCTTTAAGGCTGTGAAAAACTTTTATTCCGTGCATAAAGGCTTTAGGTCGTCGGGCGACCGGGGATGGCGCCCGATAACCTGGATTTACGTCTTTGGCGTTGCGGCTTGGCGAATAGTCACTTTCTCGCTTTTTGTCCGCAGCTCCAGAGTACGAAAGAGCAGGGGAATCATATGGTGAGCCAGAATGCCGCTGAGGGGATCAGCGCACTGGAGCAGGAGGCTGCTGTTTTGGCACGCCTTCTTGAGGCGCTTAATCGCAGGCGCAATTATCCGCTGGAGCGTTCGCATTATCTGTTGCTGCTGCAGCTGGCCGAAGGTCCGCGCAAGGTTGGGATGCTATCGAAGACGCTGGCGCTTGATGCAACAACGGTGACCCGCCAGGTCGCCGCTATGGAGGCGCGCGGTCTCGTGGTGCGTAAGGTCGATCCGGATGACCGGCGCAGCGTGCTGGTTGCCCGTACCGATGAAGGGGCGGTTCTTGCGGAAGATATGCGCGATACCCGCCGCCAGCGTATGGACCGGTTGATGACAGACTGGAACAGCGAGGACGTGGATCGTTTTGTCGCCTATATGGCGCGGTTCAACGCTGCGCTTTACGATCGCCTCGAGAACACGGAAGACGACGGTACGGAGCTGGCAGCATCCTGACCGCTCCGGCCTCCGGCGCGCCCTGAAGATGCCGTCAGCGTCAGCTGATATGGCCGCCCGAACAGGCGGACTGCGTCCTGCCTTCACGATTGCAGCAATTAGGATGGGCGCTAGCGGTCGCCGCCATTGCTGCTTCCCGTCTCGCTCGCTCCGGTCAGCCAGACAACAAAGCGCTCCGCCGCGCGGTTGGGTCTTCGCGGACGAAGCGCGACATAGGTCAGTCCTGACGGCAGAAAGCCGAACGGGGCGATCAGCCGGCCGGCCGCCAGATCATCCCGCACAAGGATTTCGGGCGCGATGGCAACGCCAAGCCCGGCTGTTGCTGCTTCCAGCATGAAATAGAAATGTTCAAAGATGCGGCCGTCCGCCGGTGGTTGCAGGCCAAGCTGACGTCCCCAGTCCATCCAGGCATGGGGGCGGGTTCTGGTCTGCAATGCGGGAAGGCGGGCAAGGGCTGCGGGATCATCCAGCGCCATATCGCCTGCAAGCCGCGGGCTCAGAACGGGGCCGGTTTCGTCGGGAAACAACGGGTCGACGATGGCGTCGCCAAAGGGCGGCTTCAATACGCGGATGGCCACGTCGAAGCGATGCCGGGAAAAGTCGACAGCAGCGTCATCGGCCGTCAGGCGGATCTCGATGGTCGGGTGGCGTGTCTGGAAATCGACCAGTCTCGGTATGAGCCAGCGCATGGCTAGCGTGCTGGTGCAGGAGACGTCGAGAACATGGCGATCGCGCTGCATCGCCCGGGCGACGGCGCGTTCCATGCTCTCAAAGGCTTCGCTGAGCACCGGTTGCAGATCCAGTGCCGCCTGGGAGGGGGTGAGCCGGTTGCGTGGTCCCTCGAATAGTGGGACGCCGAGGATCACCTCAAGCTGGCGGACCTGCCGGCTGACGGCGCTGTGGGTCACGCCCAGTTCATCTGCCGCCAGCCCCATCTGGCCATGGCGCATGGTGGCCTCGAAAGCGCGCAGGGCATTCAGGGGCAGGGTTCCGCGTTTCATGTGCGTTTTTCTCACATTGAATATGAAGAATTGTCGTTTTCCAAAATGAAATCAATGGGTGAAATAGAGGTATGACATATTATCTCACCTTATTGGTCGCCGTCGATGGCGATTTCTTCTGGAAATAATGCGATGGAAACCTACGTGTTTGCGGCTGTGCTTTTGGCCGCACTGCTTCATGCTGGCTGGAACTCGGTGGTCAAGGTCGGGCTGGATCGTTTCTCGACCATTCTTCTTCTGGCACTGGTGCAGGCGGTGATCGCGCTGCCGATCCTGCCTTTCGTTGAAAAGCCTGCGCTAGCTTCCTGGGGCTTCATTCTCGCAGCCGCCCTGCTGCATACCGGCTACAAGCTGTTTCTGATCCGGGCCTATGCCTTTTCCGATCTCAGCCAGGCCTATCCGCTGGCGCGTGGCACAGCGCCGCTGATTGTGACACTGGTTTCTATCACCTGCCTCGGTGTCGTCCTGTCTCCGGCCGCGCTGGTGGCGATTGCGGTGATTTCCGCTGGCATCCTGCTGATGACGCTGAAGGGAGCGTCGGCGCGCAAGATGGATCGGCGGGCGGTGTTTTACGCACTCGGCACAGCGGGGTTTACCGCCAGCTACACGCTGGTAGATGGCACCGGGGCGCGTATCGCCGGCACGGCGTCCGGCTTTATTCTCGCCATGGTGATCGTCGATGCGCTGATGATGGCAGTGGTCGCCTTTCTTCTCAAAGGGCGTCATGCCTTTTCGGCTGTGCTGCCCGCCTGGAGAACCGGTATCGCCGCCGGAGCGATGTCGCTTGGGGCCTACTGGATTGCCGTCTGGGCCTTCACCGTGGCGCCGATCGCGCTTGTGGCCGCACTCAGGGAAACCAGTATTCTGTTTGCCACGCTGATTGCAGCTTTCATCCTGAACGAAGAGGTCAATCGCTGGCGCTGGCTCTCAGCACTGCTGATTGCCGCCGGCGTCGTGGTGATGAAGGTGTAGAGCATCGGGCGAAAAGTGGGCGCTGTTTTTTTGCCACGCCTAAAGCATGGGTCCGAAAATCGGAATCGATTTTAGGAGAAAAAATGCGTAGATTCAATGGGTTATAGATCACTGGATGTCAGTCTTCCGGTGGAAAATCCGGATCCGCGCGTTCCCAGCCATGGCCGGTCAGGTGCTCCTGCGGCAGGAACCGCTTCTTGTAATCCATCTTGCGTGAACCCTTCACCCAGTAGCCAAGATAGACGTAAGGCAGGCCTGCTTCCTCGGCGCGGCGAATATGATCGAGGATCATGAAGCTGCCGAGCGAGCGCTTTTCATATTCAGGATTGAAGAAGGAATAGACCATCGAAAGCCCGTCGATCATCACATCGGTCAGCGCCACTGCGACAAGCTCGCCGGGGTCTTCGAGAGACCCCGATCGCACACGATATTCGATCACCCGCGTCTCGACATGGGTTTCCTCCACCATCACCGAATAGTCGCCGATCGACATGTCAGCCATGCCGCCCTGCTGATGGCGACTGTCGAGATAGGTGCGGAACAGGTCATATTGTTCAAGGCTCGCCTGGGCCGGCAATTCTGTCCCGATGAGGTCGCTGTTGCGGGATATGGTGCGTTTCATGCTGCGATGCGGCATGAATTCGCTGGCGATGATGCGCACGGACACGCAGGCGCGACAGTTCTCGCAGGCTGGCCGATAGGCAATATTCTGCGAGCGCCGGAAGCCGCCCTGGGTCAGCAGATCGTTCATCTCGGCAGCGCGGGGGCCAACCAGATGGGTAAAGACCTTGCGTTCACGCTCCTGCTCCAGATAGGGACATTGCGCGGGGGCAGTCAGATAAAATTGTGGTGACTGCGTGGTCTGAGTGTTCATATTCAGCCTACCGGATGGTCACGCCAGATTCGGTTCGATCTCGTGAACCGGAAAATGCCGGATAGCGAACCGGTTCACGGAACTAGCATGGCCTAAACCGGAAAAAGGTCAACTGTTCACGTCAAGCCGGTCAAATATTTGCATTATCTGTCTGGAAATCGTCAGAACGGCTCGCTGCGCACCATCACGGCGCCGATGAGGAAATCATGCAGCAGGCGCTTGCGGCTGGTAAACAGGCCAACGACCAGCACCAGTGGCGTCAGGATCGAGTTGAAGATCCAGAACAGTGCCAGATGAACGACAGCTGTCAGGAAATCCATCGGCATGCCATCGGTGCGCACGATCTTCAGTCCCATGGCACGCATGCCGGGCGAGGCCTGAGCCGGTCCGCCCATTGTCATGCCGAAATAGAAGATCGCGACGATGAAATACAGGATCGGATAGAGCAGGAAACCAAGGCCGAAGGTGGCGATGCCGACGAAGAATACGATGACGGCTGCTGGAACCCAGAGAAGGGCGATAATGATATAATCGACCAGAAAGGCGAAGATACGCCGTGACAATACGCCGGAATAAGCGCGCCAGTCGGTCGGTGCATAAAGGCTGGTGTCTCGGTCAAGGCTCATGGCAGGTCTCTTAAAGGCTTTCGTTAGGCCGCAACGAAGAAAGGTTGCAGGCGTCAGGCCCAAGCATTTGGGGGCGATGGCCCCCGCCTGCAATGGCTGGGCTGCTGAATATCAGGCTTTCGCCAGCTTTTTGGCCGCATCAACGGCAAAATAGGTGAGAATGCCGTCGCAACCTGCGCGCTTGAAGGCAAGCAGTGTTTCCATCATCACCCGGTCACCATCAATCAGCCCACGCTCTGCAGCGACCTTCAGCATCGAATATTCACCGGAAACCTGATAGGCGAAGACCGGAAGCGAAAAGGCTTCCTTCAACCGCCAGCAGATGTCGAGATAGGGCAGGCCGGGCTTCACCATCAGCATGTCGGCGCCTTCTTCCACATCAAGTGCTGCGTCGCGCAGCGCTTCGGTTCCATTGGCGGGATCAACGTAATAGGTCGCCTTGTCCCCCTTCAAAAGGCCGCCAGTGGAGATCGCTTCGCGATAGGGGCCGTAATAGCCAGAGGAGAATTTCGTCGCATAGGACATGATGCCGACATCCTGAAACCCGTGCGCATCAAGCCCTTGGCGAATGGCGCCGATACGGCCGTCCATCATTTCGGACGGGGCGATGATATCCGATCCGGCCTCGGCCTGGGCGATCGCTGCCTTGACCACATGCTCTACCGTCTCGTCATTGACGATGATGCCGTCGCGCAGGATCCCGTCATGGCCGTGGCTGGTGAAGGGATCGAGCGCCACATCGGTGATCATGCCGATCTCGGGCACGGCCTTTTTCACGGCACGCGTTGCCTGATTGATCAGGTTATCGGGGTTCAGGATTTCCGATCCGGTCTGGTCGCGCTTTTCCATCTCGATATTGGGGAAGGTCGCAAGGGCTGGAATACCGAGATCTGCGGCCATGCGCGCAGCCTCGACGAGGCGGTCGACGCTCATCCGCTCCACGCCAGGCATTGCCGGTATCGGTTCGGAAATATTGGTGCCGGGCACGACGAAGACCGGCCAGATCAGGTCGTCAACGCTCAATTGATTTTCGCGTACCATGCGCCGCTGCCAGTCGGTCTTGCGGATCCTGCGCATGCGGCGGTGGCCGGTAATCCTGTCGACGATGTGGGTCTTGTCTTCATTGCTGTTCATTCTGTACCTCAGCTCTCGTCTTGTCGGTTGACGGATGTCAGGCGGTTTAGCACCAAGCATCTCACGATAAAATGATCGAATTGTCTCATCGGTTTAAAACCTGTCTTCTGTTAGGCACGGTTTCGGCTATAACAGCGATCATGGAATCGGATCGCAGCACGACTTATCGCTCCAGTTTTTCGCAGGGTTTTTTTCTGCTGTTCCAGCGGGGAGTGGCCCTCTATCTGATCGTCCTGGCGCTTGCCTGCTGGGCGGCGTTGATCGGCTTTTCCCACGGCGGGGCAGGGCGTTTCGACTTGGTCCACCCCGATGTCCGCTTTGTTGAACCCATTCTGGCCGTTGGCTTCCCCGTTGCCGCTCTGGGACTTTGGTTCGGTGTCGGCTGGGGGGCTGTCATCTGGTTTATCGGTGCCGGAATTCAAATCGTCAGCCATGGCGGTTACCCGCGCATTTTCGGTGAAGCGCCCGTCATCATCACCCTTCATGTCATTCTGATTCTGGTCTATATCGCGCTCTGGATTTACCGGATGTTCATTCGCTGGCATTAAGGTTGCGTGTGGCTGCCCTTGCCTTTCCACTGCCTGTTGCTGACAACAATTGGCCATATTGCTGTGAAAGGGCTTAGGGCAAAAGGTCCAAGACCCTAGATTTCCGATGTCCGAATGTGGCGCCTTGCGCTCTCGGCTTTTCCTCGTTTGAGCTGGATTGAGATGACTGAGAAGAACAGAAGCGAATTTTCGAAGAAGCGCCTTTCGCGACGCGCCTTCGTGACGGCCGCTGCGGCCGGTGCATTGGCGATGCCCGCACTCGCACGGGCTCAGTCGGCTGTCGATGCGCTGATCAATGCACAAGGCCGCGGCAACTGGGATGATCAGTTTGATGCTGCCAATACGCGGGCTCAGGCTGTGGTGACATCCAATCAGCCCATTCTCGGCCCCAATGCCAGCATCAACCAGACCCAGGCGATCGGCGAATATCAGCAGATCGTCGCCAATGGCGGCTGGACCGAGGTCCACCCCAATGTGCCGCTTCAGTTCGGCGTTACCGATTCGTCCGTGCAGCAGTTGCGCAAGCGCTTGATTACGTCCGGTGACCTGCAGGCATCTGCCGGCATGTCGAATTCCTATGACAGCTATGTTCAGGGGGCCGTGCGCCATTTTCAGGCCCGTCATGGCCTTCCGGAAACCGGCTATATCGACGAATACACGCTGAAGGCACTCAATGTCAGCGCCGATGTCCGGCTCAACCAGCTTGAGACCAATCTGGCCCGTATTGAAGATCTGGGAACCGATCTCGGTCAGCGCTACGTTCTGGTCAATATTCCGGCCGCCTATGCCGAAGCGGTTGAGAACAACGTGGTTGCGCTGCGCAATACCGCCATTGTCGGCCGGCCTTCGCGCGCGACGCCGATCCTGAATTCCAAGATCTTCGAGATCATCTTCAATCCGCCATGGACCGTTCCGCGCTCGATCATCCAGAAGGATATCATGCCGCTGATGCAGAAGGATCCGAGCTATCTGACGGATCAGAAGATCCATCTTTATGACAACAAGGGCCGGGAAGTCGATCCGATGACGATCGACTGGAATGCCGAGAAGGCGCCGAACCTGACCTTCCGTCAGGATCCGGGCCCCAACAGTGCCATGGCCTCGACCAAGATCAACTTCCACAACAAGTACTCGGTCTATATGCATGATACGCCGACGCAGAGCCTGTTCAATGACTTTGTCCGGTTCGAATCGTCTGGTTGCGTGCGTATCGAGAATGTCCGAGACCTCGACGTCTGGCTGCTGAAAGACACGCCCGGCTGGGATCGCACTCATATTGAGGAAACCATCCGCAGCGGCATTTCCACCCCGGTCAAGCTGGCGCAGGAGGTTCCGAACCATTTCGTCTACATCACTGCCTGGTCGGCCCGTGACGGCGTGGTCCAGTTCCGCGACGATATCTATAACCTCGACGGTGCACCGGAACTGGCGCTGCAGACCACAACGGGCGTCGAATAAGCCGTACGAAACGAAGATTCGCGAATAAGATGTTGAATGCCGCCTGCGGACTTATACCGCAGGCGGCTTTGTTCTATTGCACGTTAGGTCGGCGGGCGTTAAAACGCCTTCCGCCCGCAACCCGCTCAGGAGCCTCATGCGATGACAAATCAGACAGGTTTTACCGAAACATTCTTTAACCGCTCGCTCGCCGATACCGATCCGGAAATCTTTGGCGCGATCGGCAAGGAACTCGGTCGTCAGCGTCATGAGATCGAGCTGATCGCTTCGGAGAACATCGTTTCACGCGCCGTTCTCGAGGCTCAGGGCTCGATCATGACCAACAAATATGCAGAGGGCTATCCGGGCAAGCGTTACTATGGCGGCTGTCAGTTCGTCGATATTGCTGAAGAACTCGCCATTGACCGCGCCAAGAAGCTGTTCGGCGTCGAATTCGTCAATGTCCAGCCAAATTCCGGCTCGCAGATGAACCAGGCCGTTTTCCTTGCGCTACTGCAGCCGGGTGACACCTTCATGGGCCTTGATCTGAATTCGGGCGGTCACCTGACCCATGGTTCGCCGGTCAACATGTCCGGCAAATGGTTCAACGTTGTCTCCTATGGTGTGACCCGTGACACCAATCTGATCGACATGGATGAGGTTGCCGAAAAGGCCCGCAAGGAAAAGCCGAAGCTGATCATCGCTGGCGGTACTGCCTATTCGCGCATCTGGGACTGGGAAAAGTTCCGCGCCATTGCTGATGAAGTCGGCGCTTATCTGATGGTCGACATGGCGCATATTGCCGGCCTCGTCGCCGGCGGCCAGCATCCCTCGCCATGCCCGCATGCCCATGTCGTCACCACGACGACGCACAAATCGCTGCGCGGTCCGCGCGGAGGCATGGTGCTGACGAATGACGCTGATATCGCCAAGAAGATCAATTCGGCCGTTTTCCCGGGTCTGCAGGGCGGTCCGCTGATGCATGTCATCGCCGCAAAGGCTGTGGCTCTTGGTGAAGCGCTGCAGCCGGAATTCAAGGATTATGCCGCGCAGGTCGTCAAGAATGCGCGTGCGCTGGCTGGCGCGTTGATGGATGGTGGCCTTGATGTCGTTTCCGGCGGCACGGACAATCACTCCATGCTGGTCGATCTGCGCAAGAAGAATGCCACCGGCAAGCGCGCCGAACAGGCGCTCGGCCGCGCCTACATCACCTGCAACAAGAACGGCATTCCCTTCGATCCCGAAAAGCCCTTCGTCACCTCCGGTGTTCGCCTTGGCACGCCGGCCGGCACGACTCGCGGCTTCAAGGAAGAGGATTTTGCCGAGATCGGCCGTCTGATCGTCGAGGTTCTCGACGGACTGAAGGAAGCCAATTCCGATGAAGGCAATGCTGCCGTTGAGGCTGCCGTGCGGACGAAGGTCGTGTCGCTGACCGATCGCTTCCCGATGTATGGCTATCTCGGCTGATGCGTTGCCCCTTCTGCAATTCGCCTGATACCCAGGTCAAGGACTCGCGACCGGCGGAGGATAATACCTCGATCCGCCGGCGGCGGGTCTGTCCGGATTGCGGCGGGCGCTTCACCACGTTCGAGCGGGTGCAGCTGCGCGATCTGGTGGTGATCAAGAAAAACGGCCGCAAAGTCGCCTTTGACCGCGAGAAGCTGGTCCGCTCCTTCGATATCGCCCTTCGCAAGCGTCCGGTTGAACGCGAGCGGATCGAGCGTGCGGTTTCAGGCATCGTGCGGCGCATGGAGAGCTCGGGCGAGAGCGAGATCCGCTCTGAAGAAATCGGGCTTTTGGTGCTTGAGGCCCTGAAAAGCCTGGATGACGTTGCCTTTGTCCGCTTTGCCTCCGTCTACCGGGATTTCTCGACGACTGAGGATTTCGAGAAGATCATTTCCGAATTTTCGGCGAAAATCGGCCGCGATACGGATACAGACAGCGCCTGACGTGCAAAGTGACTTGCGAAGTGGGCCGGTTCATGGTTTAGCGGCGCATCCGATGATCCCGGGACAATTTTGATCGCAGCCCTGAAGGGCATGCGAGGTGGAACATGCAAAACGAGAAAACAGCAAACCAGCGCGGCGCCGCAAGGCTGGCCGCCGTTCAGGCGCTTTACCAGATGGATGTCGGCGGTACGGCGCTGTCCGACGTCCTGAGCGAATATGAGGCCTTTCGCCTCGGCCAGGAAATCGATGGCGATACCTATCTCAAGGCGGACGCATCCTGGTTCCGCTTTCTGGTCGCAGGCGTTGTCCGCGAGCAGAAGGTTCTGGATCCGCTGATTGCCGGCGCGCTTGCTGAAGGCTGGACGCTCTCGCGTCTCGACAGCACGCTGCGTGCCATACTGCGTTGCGGCGTCTTCGAGCTGAAGGACCGCAAGGACGTTCCGGTGGCTGTCATCGTCACCGAATATGTCGAGATTGCAGTTGCCTTTTTCGAAGGTGAGGAGAGCAAGCTGGTTCACGCCGTGCTTGACCGTCTGGCGCGGAAGCTGCGTGAGGACAAGAAGGGTTGAGCCCGTAAGGCCGTCATTCTAAATCGATTTGCAATTTTCCGGGGCGCTTTGCTTTATCGCAAAGCGCCCTGTGCTTTTTCATCCCTCTACTGTTGCCACTTGACGCCTTACCAAGCTGACCGCACTCTCATCGTGGTCCGCCATTGGGCAGGGAGGACAGACGACAGTCTGCAAGATGGCCAGGCGGCAATGGAGATCCGGTGCATATCCGGATCGAACGGCATCATTCAGCAGAACCGGATATTGGGAAAACACCGGTGAAGCCGTAGAGGGAAGGAAAACGGAAAATGACGATATTACTCGCAGTAATATTCTGCGGCCTTATATCCATTGTCTATGCCTTGTGGGCGATCCGCTCCGTCATGGTCGCGGATCAGGGCTCGCCGCGTATGCAGGAAATTGCGGGCTTTATCCGCGAAGGGGCGCAGGCCTATCTGACGCGGCAATATACGACGATTGCCATTGTCGGCGTTGTGGTTTTCGTGCTGGCCTGGCTGCTCCTGTCGCTGACGGCGGCCATCGGCTTTGTCATCGGCGCCGTCCTGTCGGGGGCTGCGGGTTTTATCGGCATGCATGTTTCCGTTCGCGCCAATGTGCGTACCGCCCAGGCGGCATCGCACAGCCTTCCCGCAGGGCTTGACATCGCCTTCAAGTCCGGTGCCATCACCGGCATGCTGGTTGCAGGTCTCGCTCTGCTTGGCGTTTCGGTCTATTTCTTCATTCTGACGGTTATTCTTGGTTATGATCCCGGCGATCGCATGGTCATCGATGCGCTGGTTGCGCTCGGTTTCGGTGCATCGCTGATTTCGGTCTTTGCCCGTCTTGGCGGCGGCATCTTCACCAAGGGGGCCGATGTCGGCGGCGATCTGGTAGGCAAGGTGGAAGCCGGTATCCCCGAGGATGATCCGCGCAACCCGGCAACGATTGCCGACAATGTCGGCGACAATGTCGGCGACTGCGCCGGCATGGCGGCCGACCTTTTCGAAACCTATGCGGTTTCTGTGGTCGCGACCATGGTTCTGGCGGCGATTTTCTTTGGCGGGACGGCCATTCTGTCAAGCGTCATGCTGCTGCCGCTCGCCATCTGTGCGGTCTGTATCCTGACGTCCATTGCCGGCACCTTCTTCGTCAAGCTCGGTGCGAACGGCTCGATCATGGGCGCGCTTTACCGCGGTCTGATCGTCACCGGCCTTTTGTCGATTGTCGGTCTGGCGATTGCCGTTCTGGCAACCGTCGGCTTTGGCAGTCTCGGCGAGGTCGCTGGCCGCAACATTACCGGCTTCAACCTGTTTCTCTGCGGCATTGTCGGTCTGATCGTCACCGCGCTGATCGTGGTGATCACCGAATATTATACCGGCACCGGAAAGCGCCCGGTCGTGTCGATTGCCCAGGCTTCAGTCTCAGGCCATGGCACCAATGTGATTCAGGGGCTTGCCGTTTCGCTTGAGGCAACCGCCCTGCCAGCCATCGTCATCTGCGGCGGCATTATCGCCACCTATCAGCTGGCTGGCCTGTTTGGCACCGGCATCGCCGTTACCGCCATGCTTGGCCTTGCGGGCATGATCGTTGCACTCGACGCCTTCGGTCCGGTCACTGACAATGCCGGTGGCATTGCCGAAATGGCTGGTTTGCCGCCGGAAGTGCGCAAATCCACCGATGCGCTGGACGCCGTCGGCAACACCACCAAGGCCGTGACCAAGGGCTATGCCATCGGTTCTGCCGGTCTCGGCGCTCTGGTGCTGTTTGCTGCCTATTCCAACGATCTGAGCTATTTTGCCGCCAATGGCGACAAATATCCCTTCTTCGCCGGAATGGGCGATATCTCCTTCTCGCTGTCCAACCCTTATGTGGTTGCGGGTCTGATCTTTGGCGGTCTGATCCCCTATCTTTTTGGTGGCATTGCGATGACGGCCGTTGGCCGGGCGGCAAGTGCCGTTGTCGAGGAAGTGCGCAAGCAGTTCCGCGAAAAGCCCGGCATCATGGAGGGCAAGGATCGTCCGGATTATGGCCGTGCAGTCGATATGCTGACCAGGGCGGCGATCCGCGAAATGATCATCCCCTCGCTGCTGCCGGTTCTGGCACCGCTGGTCGTCTTCTTCGGCGTCTGGGCGCTGTCCGGGTCCAAGGCTTCAGCCTTTGCAGCTCTCGGTGCCTCTCTGCTGGGCGTGATCGTCAACGGCCTGTTCGTTGCCATCTCGATGACCTCGGGTGGTGGCGCATGGGACAATGCCAAGAAGAGCTTCGAGGATGGGTTTGTCGACAAGGATGGTGCCCGCCACGTCAAGGGATCTGATGCCCACAAGGCTTCCGTCACCGGTGATACGGTCGGCGACCCTTACAAGGACACGGCCGGTCCGGCCGTCAACCCGGCGATCAAGATCACCAATATCGTGGCTCTGCTCTTGCTGGCCATTCTGGCCTGACTTTGGCGGGCGGTCCCCGTGTGGCCGGTCTTCGCTGACAGCTGAAAACAAAGAAGCCCGGTCGCATGGCGACCGGGCTTTGATATGTGTTCTGGCGGCAGTGCCTTACTTGATGGCGTTGTTGCCAGCTGCAGTATCGAAGAAGTTGCGGGCCGAATTCTTGTTCGTACCCGACAGGATTTGCTGAATGAAGGTCATGTCCTTGCCGCCTGTCGGTGTCGTATCGGATACCATATCGACAACATGGCCATCCTGCAGGGTGTAGCGTGCGACCTTTTCGACGCGGCCGTCCGAGCCGAAATAGACCGCAAGAATTTCCTGCGAGATCAGGCGTGGCTTCTGGAAGGCGTAGGTCCGCTGCTTCTGCTGCGAGATATAATAAAACACCTCGTTATCGAAAGTTGCTGTTGTGGAAGGCTGGCCGAGCGTCAGCAGTACCTGCTCGCGGCTCGAGCCCTGCTTGACCAGTTGCAGCATCTGTTCATCGATCACGTATCCCTGATACAGCGTTTGGGTTGTCGAGCATCCCGCTGCGGCAAGGGTCAGGCCGATCACTGCACCTGCAACTGCCAGACGAACCGGTTTCGCTCCAAAGCTCCTGCGACGAGTTTCCAAGAAACACTCCCTGTTACAAATCTCTTGTCTGGCCAATAATCTAACGGCCCGTTGGTCTATTTTCGCGCAGCCCCGCCAGATGACCGCCCCTAGCCGGGATCATCGGCTAAAGCTGTTACATTCGAGGTTGCGAGAATTTCGACCGCAAATTACCATCGAACGAGTTTTGCAAGCGTTCCGGACGCCGTCAATCTAACTTGTCGAGATGACATTGCCGGTGACGAAATGCTTGGGTAAACCAGCTTGCGTCCGGATGCAATGCAAAGCGTGTCGGTTACGGCCTCGTTTGCGGATCAAGAAGAAATATGGCGATGGGTATTTTCAGTTCTAGGCGCAACAACAGGGTCGTTGTCGACCGTCAGTATGGCGTGATTACGGCGACTGCCCGTATGCCCTGCTTCTATGTGGAGTATAACGCGCCGGATACGGTGATGGGCCGTTTCGAGATGCTGTCGGTGGTGATGATCTTGTTTCTGCGGCGTACGGCGAAGTCCGGTGCCGCTGGCAAGGAAATCGCCCAGGCCATTGTCGACGCCTTTTTTATGGATGTCGACTATTCGATTCGCGAGTTGGGGGTCGGCGATCATTCGGTGCCGAAGCGCATGAAAAAGCTGGCCGGAATGTTTTACGGCAGGCTTGAACGCTATGCCCAGGCGCTTGAAGCGCGTGATCTCTCCCAGCTTTCACGCGCGCTGCAGTTCAATTTTTACTCGGAAAAACCCGATCCGCCTGATATGGGCGAGCTGGCGCGCTGGATGCTGGAAAATACCGATCATCTGGCGCGGCTGGACGAAATTGTCGTGGAGACAGGGCTTGTGAGTTTCCTTGTCCCCGAACATCTGGAGGCGGGCCGTGCCCATTGAGAATGCCGAAAGTGCCATTGATGGCTTTACTTCCCCCTTTGCCGCCGCCCGCGCGTCGGGCAAGGTGAAGAACGTCCATATCGAAGCCGATAAAGACGGCCGCGCCGCGCTTGCCGACATTTTCGGCGTGGTCTCGGTTGAAAGCGCTGTTGCCGATCTTGAGGTCACGTTGTGGCGAAAGGAGGGGCTGCGGGTGCGAGGCAGGGTTTCTGCGCGGCTAACTCAGGCCTGTATCGTCACGCTTGAGCCGATGTCTGCTTCGGTTGACGAGGAGGTCGACATGACCTTCCTGCCGGAGGGGTCACGGCAGATCAAGCGGGATTTCAGCGAAGATGGCGCCTTGCTGGTTGATCCTGACGGTCCGGATGCGCCTGAAGTTTTCACCGGCGGTGAGATCGATCTTGCCACCATCGCCATTGAGGCGATTGCGCTGGGCATTGATCCTTATCCGCGCAAAGAAGGGGTCGGGTTCGAGCCGCCTGCCGAGGAGGAGGAAGCCGTTGTCGAACCCGATGATGCAAAGGAATCACCCTTTGCCGCCCTGAAAGACTGGAAACCCAAGCCGTAAAAGGGGCTTGGCGTTGCGCGCGCAAGAGGCTAATGGAAAGCCTTTATGAGCTGTCAGCTGCAACTTTCCTTAGGGACTTGAGAGAATTTCACAAAACTGCCAAATATTTGGTGCCGAAACCAAAGCACTGGCAAATTTGTCGATAAATAGCCGGCTGTGGTTGTTTAACAGGGCAAAAAGGGTAATTTGACCCGGCTTCACCGGAAGCAAGGTAATGGGATTCAAGAACGCGTGATCAAGATTTCGATAGATGTCATGGGCGGCGATGTCGGAGCCAAGGTGGCGATTGGCGGCGCAGCGAAAGCGCTGCAGCGCCATCCTGACATCAGCTATCAGCTTTTTGGCAAGCAGGATGAGATCGAAGCCCTGCTGCAGGCTCATCCCAAGCTGAAAGAACACTCAACCATTCACAACTGTGACGTTGCTGTTGGTATGGATGAAAAGCCCAGCCAGGCATTGCGGCGCGGCCGCAATGTTTCGAGCATGTGGCAGGCCATTCAGGCTGTGCGCGACAATGAGGCCGACGTCGCTGTTTCCGCCGGCAACACCGGAGCGCTGATGGCTATGGCCGTTTTCTGCCTCAAGACATTGCCGGAGATCGACCGACCGGCCATTGCCGGTATCTGGCCCACGACCCGCGGTGAGAGCATTGTGCTCGATATTGGCGCCACGATCGGCGCAGATGCGAAACAGCTGCTCGATTTCGCGCTGATGGGCGGGGCCATGGCGCGTGCGCTGTTCGACATCAAACGTCCGACTGTCGGTCTCATCAATGTCGGCGTTGAAGAGATCAAGGGCGTGGAAGAGGTCAAAAAGGCCGGGCAGCTGTTGCGTGAGGCCGATGTCGAAAACCTTGCCTATGAAGGCTTCGTTGAGGGCAATGATCTCGGCAAGGGAACGGTGGATGTCTTTGTTGTTGAAGGCTTTACCGGAAATATTGCGCTGAAGACAGCTGAAGGCACGGCCCGCCAGATTGCCGATTTTCTTCGCATGGCGATGTCGCGCACATTGATGTCACGCATTGGCTATCTGTTCGCAAGGGCGGCTTTTGCCATGCTGCGTGACAAACTTGATCCGCGCAAGATCAATGGCGGTGTTTTCCTCGGCCTGAACGGGATCGTCATCAAGAGCCATGGCGGAACCGATGCGGAAGGATTTTCCGCAGCCGTCGAAGTGGCCTATGACATGGTGAAGAACGGTTTGACGGCCAAGATCCAGCATGATCTTAGTGAATACCACGCCAAGCATGAGCCGCCGCGTGGGCCCGAAGCCGCACTTGGCTAGTTCGTTTTCTCGACGGTTCTGCTCCAGGGCCGCCGGTTTCCAACACCATATGTCATTAGGGCGATGCGTGCGGACGGTCGATCAGTACGACAAACGATAAGTTTTACGTTTGTAACGAAAAGTGCGTTGTTAAATCTGCCCTGGCAGGGATAAGAGAAGCGCGTTCGACGGACCATTGTTCGGTGGGCGCATTTGTACCATGTAAGACGCAGCCTGCAGGACGCGAACCACGCTTTCCAGATGGTCTGTCGATAGGGAGTAAGAATGATCCGTTCTGTTGTGTGTGGGGTCGGGTCGGCGCTGCCGAAGCGGGTAGTTACCAATGCTGAGCTGGAGATGCTTGTCGATACCTCCGATGCCTGGATTCAGCAGAGAACGGGTATTTGCCAGAGATATATTGCCGGTGCCGATGAAACGACAGCCTCGCTTGGTGAAGCTGCGGCGCGCGCAGCACTCGAAAATGCGGGCCTTACAGCCGACGATCTGGATCTGATTATCGTTGCGACATCGACGCCGGACAACACCTTTCCGGCAACGGCGGTCAATATCCAGAGCCGTCTTGGCATGCATCACGGGTTTGCCTTCGACATGCAGGCGGTCTGTTCCGGCTTCGTCTATGCGGTTACAACGGCTGACAGTTTCATCCGGGCCGGGCGTGCCAAACGTGTTATGGTGATCGGTGCGGAGACCTTTTCGCGTCTTCTGGACTGGACTGACCGCACGACCTGCGTGCTTTTCGGTGATGGTGCCGGTGCGGTGATCTTCGAGGCAGTTGAGGAAGAGGTTGCCGAAGGGCGGGGCATTATCGCCGCCAGCCTGCGCGCTGATGGTTCTCATTGCGAAAAACTCTATGTCGATGGCGGTGTATCCTCGACGGGTACGATTGGTCATCTGCGCATGGAGGGCCGTGAGGTTTTCAAGCATGCCGTCGGTATGATCACGGATGTGATCGAGGCCGCGTTCGCAGAAGCGAAGATCAGCGCTGACGATCTTGACTGGCTGGTCCCGCATCAGGCCAATCGCCGCATCATCGAAGGTTCTGCCAGGAAGCTTGGCATTCCGCTGGAAAAGGTCGTCGTCACGGTCAATCGTCATGCCAACACGTCAGCGGCATCGATTCCCCTGGCGCTTGCGTCGGCAGTTGCGGACGGAAAGATCCGCAAAAATGATCATGTCATGCTGGAAGCCATGGGCGGCGGCTTTACCTGGGGTGCAGTATTGTTGCGTTGGTGAACGGATTGCTGTCTTTGCCGGCAAGCATTGACTTGACCGCGTGCGCAGACGCAAATAGTCTTCGCGGACGGGGAATTTTTCAATCAATAGGATGCGGGAATGCCTGGCAAAACTGTGACGCGTGCGGATCTGGCTGAGTCAGTTTTCCGAAAGGTCGGACTCTCAAGGACGGAGTCGGCTGAACTTGTAGAAATGGTCATTGATGAAATCTGTGACGCAATCGTTCGTGGTGAAACCGTCAAGCTTTCGTCATTTGCGACTTTCCAGGTGCGCGACAAAAACGAACGAATCGGCCGGAATCCCAAAACGGGCGAGGAAGTTCCGATTTCACCGCGGCGTGTCATGACCTTCAAGGCTTCCAACGTTCTCAAGCAGAAAATCCTGAAATCGCATCTCGGTCGAAAGGCCAAGGCTGCGCGCGACGCTTCCTGATATTTTCGCGGGGTTTGCGGCGGGGCAGGCTTGTCATTGGCAGCGAATCTCGTTGAAATAGTGGCATTACATGCTGCATCAGGAGCGCACTCATGGACAAAAGCCCGGAAGCCTTCAGAACCATCTCGGAAGTTGCCGAGGAGCTTGATCTGCCACAGCATGTGCTGCGCTTCTGGGAGACCCGTTTTACCCAGGTCAAGCCGATGAAGCGCGGCGGCGGACGTCGCTATTACCGGCCTGAAGATGTCGAATTGCTGCAGGGGATCCGGCATCTGCTTTACGATCACGGTTACACGATCAAGGGTGTGCAGAAACTGCTGCGCACCAATGGCAACAAATTCGTCACCGCTGTTGGAACAGGGGACGCCGAAGTGCTGCAGGCGCTGGCGGGCACCGCCCAGGACGATGGGCATGGCGGTAACGACCAGACCTCTATGTTCGATGACGAGCAGATCGTCGGGCGGCCGAAGAAATCGGCGGGGCGGCGTTTTTTCGGCAGAAGTGACGATAGCGGCAAACTGTCGCCGGCGAGTGGTCGTGGCAAGGCCGATGACGATCTGTTGCAGGAGGTTCTCTACGACTTGCTTGAATGCAAGCGGCTGCTGGATCAGGTGCGCTGATTGTCATGATCTGCATTTACGCCTGAAACGTCGGGCGGCAACGCGGATGCCGGGCTTCAAGCCCACTGCAACACGGATATCACAATTTTGTCATCGCGCCACGGCACTCTGTGGCGCGATTTTTTGTCGATCCTGCTGCGGTGATAAGACGCTTTGCAGTGCAATATTTGCGGTTGCAAAATGATCCTTTAATGCGCGCCGATGGTGGCATAAGCTTTATGCGGCGCGCCGGGGTTCAGGCTGGCGAGAGACCAACGGGGAAGAGCACGGCAGCCGTGTCAGGGGCTTTTAGCGGAGATTTGCAATGGCAGATGAAGGCAGGGAAAATCTATCCAAGGCGCCACTGGAGCTTGTGCTGTCGGCGCTCAAGGTTGATCCAGACAAAGGATTGAGTGCGGCTGAGGCGCAAGCCAGGCTCGGCCAGTATGGCCCGAATGCGCTGCCCGAAAAGAAGGAAAGCCTGTTCAAGAAGGTTGCGATCCATTTTGTCGGGCCGATCGCCTTCATGATCGAGGCGGCGGCGCTTGTTTCGCTGTTCCTCGGCGATATCGGTGATTTCGTGATCATTTTCGGCCTGCTGATCTTCAATGCCGGGCTTGAATTCTTCCAGGATAGCAAGGCGTCCAATGCACTCACGGCGCTGAAGAATTCGCTGGCGCCGCAGGCGACAGCCTTGCGGGACGGTGAATTTGTTACCATCGACGCCGCGACTTTGGTACCTGGCGACATCGTCAAGATCAGGCTGGGTGGTATCGTCCCGGCCGATATTCGTCTGGTCGGTGGTGACTATGCCTCGATCGACCAGGCCGCGTTGACCGGCGAATCACTGCCGGTGACCAAGCATGTTGGTGATGAAGCCTATTCCGGCAGCGTGGTGAAGCAGGGCGAAATGACCGCTGTGGTGACAGCCACGGGCGCTGAAACCTTTTTCGGTCGAACGGCAAAGCTGGTTGCTGGCGCCGGCTCTGCAAGCCAGGCGCAAAGGGCGATGTTCCAGATCGGCAACTTTTTGATCGTAGTCGCCGTGGTTCTGGCGATGATCATGGTGGCGGTTCAGGTCTATGTTGATATCGTCAAAACGGATAATTGGGGCCTGTCGGATGCGCTGGAGATCCTGCAATTCGTGCTGGTTTTGCTGGTCGCGTCGATCCCGGTCGCCATGCCCGCCGTCTTCTCCATCACCATGGCGCTTGGCGCGCTGGCGCTGTCGAAGGAAAAGGCGATCGTCTCGCGGCTGACCTCCATTGATGAAATGGCCGGTGCAGATATTTTATGCTCGGACAAGACCGGCACGCTGACGAAGAATATTCTCACCCTTGGCGATCCCATCGTCCTGGCGGCGACGGATCCGCAGGCGATCATTCTCGCTGGGGCGCTGGCCTCAAAGGCGGAAGATGCCGATGCGATTGACAGTGCCGTCATCGGTGCGCTGAGCGAAAAGGCGGTGCTGAAGAGCTACAGGATCGACAAGTTCACGCCGTTTGATCCGGTTTCAAAGCGCACGCAGGCCGCCGTCACCGGCCCGGACGGCGCTTCTTTCCTGACGGCCAAGGGTGCGCCGCATGCCATTGTCGAACTCGCCAAGGCGGATGAGTCGGTATCGAAGAAGGTTGATGACGACGTCGCAGCGCTCGGCGCCAAGGGCTATCGTGCACTGGCTGTGGCCCGTTCCGATGATGGCGGCACCAGCTGGTTGCTGCTTGGCATCCTGCCGATGTTCGATCCGCCGCGCGATGATTCAAAGGCGACCATCGAAAATGTTGGCACAAAGGGCGTCACGGTGAAGATGATCACCGGAGACGATACCGCGATTGCCCGTGAAACAGCACGTCAGCTGGGGCTCGGCTCCAACATCCTGACGGCTGCGGATGTCTTTCCGCCGGATATGGATCCGGACCATGTGCCGGGGCCGATCGCGCATCAGATCCTTGCCGCCGATGGCTTTGCCCGGGTTTTTCCCGAGCATAAATATGCCATCGTCAAGACGTTTCAGGAGGCTGGCCATCTCGTGGCCATGACCGGTGACGGTGTCAATGACGCACCGGCGCTGAAGCAGGCCGATTGCGGTATCGCGGTTTCCGGCGCAACGGACGCTGCGCGCGGTGCCGCCGCTTTGATTCTCACCGCGCCGGGCCTGTCCGTGATCCAGAACGCGATTGACGAGGCACGGCGTATCTTCGGCCGCATCACGGCCTATACCGTCTATCGTGTCGCGCTGACGATGGACATCATGTTCCTGGTCGTTCTGTCGACCATCTTCCTTGGTTTTCAGCCGCTGACACCGATCATGATCGTGATCATGTCGCTGCTGGATGATGTGCCGATCATGACGATTGCCTATGACAACACCACGGTCAGCGAGCAGCCGGTGCGCTGGAAGATGCCGCGCCTGCTGACGATTGCCGCCGTGCTTGGCTTTGCCTCGATAGTCGAATCATTCGGTCTGCTGCTGATGGGGATGGAGGTTCTGTCGGAACCTGCCCGCTGGGCCGGGCTCGGGCTGACCAATCAGGCGCATATCCAGTCTATGATGTTCCTGCAGCTCGTTGCGGGCGGACATTTGCTGTTGCTGGTGGCGCGTAAGGAAAACTGGTTCCTCAAGCCGCCTTTCCCGGCCCGTCCGCTGCTGATCGCGATTGTGCTGACACAGGTGGCCGCCGTGCTGATGTGTGGTTTCGGTATTCTGGTGCCTGAGCTGCCCTGGCGTCTGATCGGGCTTGTCTGGTGCTATCTGCTGATCTGGCTCTTCATTCTTGGCTTCATCCGCATGGGGATTGATACCGTGCTGGAGAACCGTTCGGCGCGGCGTGCCATGTCGATTGAGCTTATCAATGCCAGGCTAAACCGCTAGGCTTTGCCAATGAGGCCGGCCGGTCCCCGGCTGGCCTTTGCAGATTTGAGGGCAGAAGGAGGAAGGCCATGGATTTCCGCAAGCATCTGGTGGTCGAGCCGGGCAGCAAGGTTCACTTGAGCAAGCTCGATCCCGGCTATCACGGCGAAATCGAAAGCAAAAAGGCAGGCGAGGCGGAGCTGGAAAAGGTGCTCGGCAGGATCACCCCATTGCAGGAGCAGCTCTATGCCGAGAAGAAACATGCGCTGCTTGTCGTGCTGCAGGGCATTGATGCTGCCGGCAAGGATGGTGTCTGCTGGCATGTGATTACGGCGATGAACCCGCAGGGCACTTATGTTGCGAGTTTCAAACAGCCTACATTGACAGAGCAGCTGCATGACTTTCTCTGGCGTGTGCATGCGAGAACGCCGGCTCTTGGACAGGTGGCCGTGTTCAACCGGTCGCATTACGAAGATGTTCTGGTTGCCCGCGTTCACAATCTCGTACCGGAAAAGGTCTGGTCGAAGCGCTATCACCAGATCAACATGTTCGAGGAATATCTGTCTGAAAATGGCGTCGCAATCGTCAAATTCTTCCTCTACATCTCCAAGGATGAACAGCTGGACCGCTTCGAAAAGCGCCTTGAGGACAAGGAGCGGCAATGGAAGATTTCTGCCTCTGACTATGCCGAGCGTGAACGCTGGGATGCCTATATCGAGGCCTATGAGGCGATGCTGAGCAATTGTTCGACCAAACATGCGCCCTGGTATGTGCTGCCGGCCAATCACAAATGGTTCCGTAATCTGGCTGCTGCGAATATCATTCTTGAGACGCTGGAAGGCATGAATATCACCACGCCGAAGCCGACGGTCGATATTGACGATATCTACCGCAAATATCACCATGCGGTGCGTAATAGCTGATTGCAGCGGCGTTTGATTTTCTTCAAGCAAATTCGCCGCACCCTCAACATCTTGCGTTTGGCGGCTATCTGCTGCCTATATGGGGTGTCGCGGTCATTCGCATCGTAAGGTGCGAAAGCCAAGAGGGAAGCCGGTGACAGCCTTATGAAACGGGGCTGAAGGCCGGCGCTGCCCCCGCAACTGTAAGCGGTGAGATCCATGTCCATCGGTGCCACTGGAGCATTTCCGGGAAGGCAGGGCAGGGGTTTTTGACCCGCAAGCCAGGAGACCTGCCGTGACGTGATATTGTCTGAGGGCGGGGTGATCCCAAGGGCGTGATCCGGGAAAACGGGGTGCATCAGCGCCCCGAAGCGGCTTTGCGTCTTTTTTGATCAGCGCGCTCTCGTTACCGAGAAGAGGCGCTGAATGCCCCAGATTACCAGGCGAGAACTCGCCCCCGAAACCGGCCGGTGTGTTGCGGCCGAACCCAGCCAGGTCATCAAGCGCAATGGCGCCCATATGCCTTTCGATCCGGCCAAGATTGAAAAGGCCATCCTCAGTGCTGCCATTGCGACGGATGCGTTCGGTCCGGGCGAGGCGTCGCGCCTCACGGCCCTTGTCGTTGAAATCCTCAGCCAGGGCGTGACAGTCGCGGAAGCGGTTTCGATCGAGCGGATTCAGGATATTGTCGAACGCGTGCTGGTCGCCGCAGACTATTTCGAGACCGCGCGCGCCTATATCGTCCATCGCGAGCGCCATGCGACGCTGCGTGATGACCGACATGTGGCCGTCGACGTCGTCTCTTCCATTGATGAGTATCTTGACCGCTCTGACTGGCGGGTCAATGCCAATGCCAATCAGGGCTATTCACTCGGCGGTCTGATCCTCAACGTCTCCGGCAAGGTCACAGCCAATTACTGGCTCTCCCATGTCTATGCCCGCGAGATCGGCGCGGCGCACCGTGCCGGTGATCTGCATATTCATGACCTCGATATGTTATCCGGCTATTGCGCCGGCTGGTCGCTGAGGACGCTGCTGACCGAGGGGCTCAATGGCGTGCCGGGCAAGGTCGAGGCGGGGCCGGCAAAGCATTTGTCCAGCGCCGTCGGCCAGATCGTCAATTTTCTCGGCACGCTGCAGAATGAATGGGCCGGCGCGCAGGCCTTTTCGTCTTTTGATACCTATATGGCACCCTTCATCCGCAAAGACGGGCTCAGCTATGACGATGTGCGGCAGTCGATCCAGGAGTTGATCTATAATCTCAACGTACCGTCGCGCTGGGGAACGCAGACGCCCTTCACCAATCTCACCTTCGATTGGGTCTGCCCGGATGACCTGAGAGATCAGCACCCGATCATTGGCGGTGTGGAGATGGATTTCGCCTATGGCGATCTCCAGACCGAAATGGACATGATCAATCGCGCTTATATGGAAGTAATGACGACCGGCGATGACAAGGGCAGGGTGTTCACCTTCCCGATCCCGACCTACAACATCACGCCGGATTTCCCCTGGGAGAGCGAGAATGCCACCCGGCTTTTCGAGATGACGGCCAAATACGGGCTGCCCTATTTCCAGAATTTCCTCAATTCCGAGCTTTCGCCTAACATGGTGCGCTCCATGTGCTGCCGTCTGCAGCTGGATCTGAGCGAGCTTTTGAAGCGCGGCAATGGTCTGTTCGGCTCGGCGGAACAGACGGGATCGCTCGGCGTTGTCACTCTCAATTGCGCAAGGCTCGGCTATCTTGCGAAAGGGGACGAGGCAGCGCTTCTCAGCCGGCTTGATCGGCTGCTCGGCCTTGCCCGCGATAGTCTCGAGGTCAAGCGCAAGGTGATCCAGCGGCTGATTGATGAGGGGCTGTTTCCCTATACGAAGCGCTATCTCGGACGGTTGAAGAATCATTTCTCCACCATCGGAGTCAATGGCATCAATGAGATGGTGCGGAATTTCTCCGGCGATCGCGACGATATCACCACTGAAGAGGGCAGGGCGCTGGCGCTTAGGCTTCTCGATCATGTCCGCGCCCGGATTGTAAGTTTCCAGGAAGAAACCGGCCATCTTTACAATCTCGAGGCAACGCCGGCGGAAGGAACTGCCTATCGCTTTGCCCGCGAAGACAGGAAGCGCTTCGCAGATATTTTGCAGGCCGGCACGGAAGAGCAGCCCTATTACACCAATTCCAGCCAGTTGCCGGTCGGCTTCACCGATGACCCCTTCGAGGCGCTGTCGCTACAGGAAGAGCTGCAGAAGAAATATACCGGCGGCACGGTGCTGCATCTTTATATGGGCAGCCGCATGTCTTCCGGAGAGGCCTGCAAGAAGCTGGTGCGCCGCGCGCTGGAAAATTTCCGGCTTCCCTATATCACCGTCACCCCGACTTTCTCCATCTGCCCGACCCACGGCTATCTCGCAGGCGAACATGCGTTCTGCCCGAAATGCGATGCCGAACGGCTGGAGAAGAAGCGCCGGGCCATTGCCTGCTAAGAAGGACCAACGACATGGACATGCAGAATATTGCTATGAAACAGGATGAGATTGCGCTTGACGACAGTGAGCGCCAGCCCTGCGAAATCTGGACACGGGTGATGGGCTATCACCGCCCGGTCTCCTCTTTCAATATCGGCAAGAAGGGCGAATTCAACGAACGCCGCAATTTTGTCGAGCCCGGTGCCGATGACTGATGGCCGGTCTGCCGCCGATCTTCGGATCGGCGGCTTCGAACGCATTTCCTTCTGTGACTGGCCGGGGCAGATCGCCGCCACTGTCTTTCTTCAGGGTTGCCCGTGGCGCTGCCCCTATTGCCATAATCCGGGGCTTTTGCCGGCCGGGCGGGCGGGGGCGCTGGAATGGCGCGATATTCTGGCCTTCCTTGAAACCCGGCGTGGCCTGCTGGATGGCGTCGTCTTTTCCGGCGGCGAGCCCACCGCGCAGGCGGGGCTTGATGTGGCCATTCAAGATGTCCGGCTGCTCGGTTTTCGCATCGGGCTGCACACGGCAGGGCCCTATCCCGACCGGCTGAAACGTCTATTGCCGCTGGTTGACTGGGTTGGTCTGGATATCAAGGCACCATTTGGGAATTATGAGGCGATCACGCAGGTGCCGCGAAGCGGCGAGAAGGCGCATTCAAGCCTGATGGCACTGCTGGCGAGCGGGGTCGATTACGAGCTGCGCACCACTGTGCATTCGGGGCTTCTCGATACGGCGCAAACGGCGCGGATCGCTGAAGAGCTTGCTGCGCTGGGGGCTCAGCCCACCCGGATACAGCCCTATCGCGAAACCGGCGTTGACAAGGCAGTCATGGCGTCGGCTCTTTTGGAGCCCGGCCTGCACCGTGTAACGTAGATGGGAAGGTGGGATTTTTCCGATTTTGTCTGGGAAACGGAAATTGCCTCTTGCAGGCGGGGACATGAAAAGCTAAAGGGGACGGGCCGTTACGGCAGGTCGGGGTGTAGCGCAGCCCGGTAGCGCACTTGACTGGGGGTCAAGGGGTCGTGGGTTCGAATCCCGCCACCCCGACCATTCTTCTCTTGATTACCCCAGCTCTCAATCATTTTATATTGGCGTTTGCCGAGCCCGTTTCGTGTCAAAATGCCGGGGCTGTGGGTTGGGCCGCTCAGCCTTGCACTGCCCTGTGCGTTCCAGGGCGGGCTTCGTTCGGTCTTTGTGAAATTGCCAACGGTCCGGCATGCGATAAATTGCGACTGTCGGAAATATCGGCCGGTCAAAATGGTTACGCCCATACTGCTTTTTCAACGCATCAGGTGAGCGAAACATGATGCCCTGTTTGATGCGCGATCTGTCAGCCGCCATGGAAAATGCGACTGGGAGGAACAGACCTCCCATATTGTTCCGTGCTTGTGCTGGAAGCACCTTCGCGCGTCGCTTCGTCAATAGGCCTGATAGGCAGATTCTCATCATCGTTTGGTCAGTAAATGCAATCATAAGATGATTACGCGCTGTGCTTTCCAAATATCACTGTCCCGATCTCGTGGCGGCTATTGCCGAGGCTTGTGATCTTCTGCGAAAGCGGGATGCTACGGTCGTGCTACAGAGGTGATACTGTCGGCCCGTCTCGTTTTTGTACTAAAAAATGTTTTTAAAGCAAATAGATAGATTCGTGAACGAAAGTCGATAGACACAAAAACAACACAATGTGGCGGCAGTTTTGCGGGGCTGCATCCTGTTCATTGAGAGACGAACCGTCGATATCATGTGGCGATCGGAATGATCGTCGTGGCATTTCTTTGCTTTGAGAGGAGAAAAGCAACGATGTCGACTTCTTTGTATATACAATCAATAAGGGTGTCCGCGCGAGCTGGCAGGCATCGCTTTTTCGCTGGCAGATGCAATAAGATCTGCGCGGCCGCGCTGCTGGGCGGAATTTTGATGCCAATGCCGGTTCTGGCCGGGGAGGATTGCGCATCGGCCCGTGTCGCCTTTGAGGCGCCGTCACAGCTTTTTGCCCTGCAGGGATCGCTGTTTTCAGATCGGCTGTATGTTCAGGGAGATGAAACGTGGACGCCGACGGAGATTGTCGCCAAGGCGACCCTGCCTTCCGGTCAGCCTGCAACGGATTGCCATCTGCATGTCTATCCGCGTAGTGAGGGAGACGGGCGCTTCTTCTATTCGGATGGTGAGGAGACAGACGAGAATGGCGTTGTGCGCGGCTACTGGTTTGCCGAAACAAATCCTTCTGCCGAGCTGGTTGCGGAGAATGTCGCGACACCTTCGCTTCACGACACGCTCAAGGGGGCCGTTCCTGCGACGCCCTTTGCCAATGCAGGCGGCCATGTGCGCTATATCTACTACAAGACTGATGGCCCGCATAACTGGAGCACGTTTTCGCTCGATGTGACGCCGGTGACCTCCGGTCACTATATGTATTACGCTGCCATGTTTTGGACATCGGGCTATCTCGGGCTGCAGCAGACCCGCGAAACATTCGATGCGCCGCATTCGCGCAAGCTGATCATGACGCTTTGGGACAATGGTTACGGCCTGCCTGAAGTGGTCAGGGATCCCTATGGTATCTGCGGTGAAGCGCATCAGGGGACAGCGGAAGGCGACAATCTTCGCTGTTTTTCCGACTATGACTTCTATCTCGGCGATACCTATACCTTCACCGTCAAGGCAGAGCATGTCGTGCCCGATGCGCTTGACTATACGCTGCATATTTCCGGCAGGAATGGCAGCGGCTTTCCCGAGGATTTTGATGTCCTTACGCTCCGGGTGCCCAATCGCTCCGACTATTATCCGCCGATGCCCGCCTCATTTCTGGAGGATTATGAGGCGGGCTATGATTCCTGTGCTGATGTGCAGCAGACCCTGATCATCTATTCGAATATCTGGTACACGCCAGCCATGGGCAGCGGGCGCCACCCCATCTCAGACGTCTTCTTTGACAGAGGCTATGACGCCAAGGCTGGCGGGCCGGATATGTGCTTCAACTACGACTATGGGGATACCGATATATTGCCTGTCGACAGCGGATTTGGCGGATCACAGGCCAAGGTCGATGGCTTCTATATGAGCACAGGCGGTATGGATCTCGTTGGCTCACCACAGGTTGGCAATTATTGGGACTATGCGGGAGCCGACTGGAAGCTGGA
The DNA here is from genome assembly GCF_006516955.1 of Martelella alba. Taxonomy (GTDB): domain Bacteria; phylum Pseudomonadota; class Alphaproteobacteria; order Rhizobiales; family Rhizobiaceae; genus Martelella; species Martelella alba. Next base: position 71,294 of record NZ_VHLG01000014.1, on the reverse strand, counting down.
CAATCCCTATCTGGCGCTGACGACCTATGATCAGCTACAGCCGCTGCAGTCGCCCGACTATCTCACCGAACTCTTCGTCGATCATCCAAAGATTTCGGTAACCACCTATGATGGAGGGTGGCTCAATACGCTGATCCTGCCGGACCATGTTGCAGAAGGCAGCAAGTTCTTACTCAATGTCGGTTCGACACTTGCCGTCAATCTTCAGTTCAACGGTCAGACAGAAAACATAACAACCGGGAATACCGCCGAACTGGTTTACAGCGACAATCGCTGGATGGTGCAGCGTATCGGGGCGCAGCAGGACTATTATGTCTTGCCTGAAGGCTCGCTCGAAAAACTCGACCGGTCTGGCGACTATCTGTATGAGCAGTTCCAAAACCATCAGTGGATTGAGGCCGATACGGCAGACGGTAACTGGGTCGGGGCAATCGTACTGCCCGCAGGCGTGGAAGAGCAGTCCCGCTTTAAGCTGGTGGTGAACTCAACCTGGGCTGTTGACCTGCAATTCGGCGGCAAGACTCAAAATGTGAAGCATGGAGAGACGGCCGAGCTGGCCTATATTGATGGCCAATGGCAATTGCAAAGCCTGCAGTGACGGAACCGAGCGGTTCTGGATGTGCTATTCGGCCAATCAACGGGAAAGGGCAGGGCGTAAAGCCCTGCTCCCTTCCAGGACGAAGGATTGCGCAGCTATGCGCGTGCCTGAACGTGCCGATTCTGTCTGCTTCTTGCCGGTTATCTGTATTTCTTGGCAAATCGGGAAGCCGCCTCGCTGAACCTTTCACGCGGGCTTGGCCGACGGCGGAAGATGCGGCGCTTCGGCGTATGGGCCTGTTCACAAACCCGGCCAGACAAAAAGCCGACGCCGAAGGCGACCAGGCCGACAAGGGCCAGAGCGGATCCACTGGCTGCGGGGTGTTTACGGGCGGTCAGAGCCAGCGCATTGACTTCATCACGCACCACATCCTGCACGCTTTGCGGCCGCGAGGGGCGCAAACGTTCCAGAAGATCGGATGGCGTGGAAACTTTCTCGAACATGACAAACTCCTTTTCTCACACAAGCCTCACCATCGAACTGGCCCTGGCCTTTCAAAAAGCTGCGGGCAAGGACATTTTGCATCACCATGCGGCGGCGAAACAATCATGTCACATCCATCAGATAGGTACTGCTCACTAAAAGAAAAAGCGTTTGGCCACCCGAAGGTTCCAATTTGTCCCGCCGGAAAACCGGCGGGCTGAAAAGCCGCGAAACAAATGCGACTTTAGATGAACAGCATGATAGCTACAAAGGCGAATGCTGCGCAGACGACAATCGCCTGCAGAGACCGTGAAATGCTCATCCCGGTTTCCTCCTGTTTTCAGCAAAGATATGATGGTTTCAGCCGTTACGGAAGCAAAAACATTGCTGCATCGCGGCAAAATCTTTGCGCTTCATGCTCAATATCACGCGGCCGGGGCGATGTTTATTCTCCGCAGCTTCGAGCCTAAATCGGTTTGTTTTCATACCTTTGTCTAAGGAAGTTCATACGTCGCCGGGATGTTCTTTTGCTGTGCGACTGCGGTATTTTGTCTTATCGGAGCGGAACGATTTTTCAACGCTTTCGCTTCAAACTCGAGAAGCACGATTCAGGACGGGCTGTTTCAAACGGCCCTAAGGGGTATTCGGGAGATCGCCCAACGTCACCGCATCACGAAGGAGAACCGGATTGGAAAGCGTTGTCGCCGAAACGGCTGAAGTCGCCAGCCATGGTGCAAGCTTCGTTGCCGTGGCGCTTGTCATTGCGGTTGCCGCCATTGCCGGTATCGCCTTTCTGTGGCTGCGCCAGCCGCCGCTTGTCGGCTTCATTCTTGCCGGTGTACTGCTGGGGCCAACCGGTTTCAAGTTGATCGAAAACAGTGAAAGTGTTGCCTTTCTTGGCGAGATGGGCGTGGTCATGCTGCTGTTTTTCATCGGTATGGAGCTATCGATTCGCGCCTTTGTCATGTCGCTCAGGCAGGCGCTGCTGGTTGTTTGCGGTCAGCTTGTCTGCGCCATGGCACTGGCGGCCATTATCGGCGTGCTCGTTCATGCCTCGCCGCGTGAAATGATCATTCTCGGCTTTGTTATCGCCATGTCCTCCACGGTTGTGGCGATGAAGATGCTGGATGAAATGGGGGTGCTGCGCGGTGATGCGGGGCGTATCGCTGTTGGTGTGCTGATTGCCCAGGATATCGCCGTCGTGCCGATGCTGATTTTCGAATCAAGCTTCGGCGGTGCTGGCTTTGACGCTACGAGCACGGTGCTGAAGGTGCTGGTTGCCGTCGGGCTGATGGCCGGCCTGCTCTGGTATTTTGGCCGTTACGGCAAGCTCAAAGTGCCTTTTGCCGACAGGCTGGAAGATAAGGTCGAGCTGCTGGCGCTCGGTGCGCTGGCCTTGTGCTTCGGCGCTGCGGCGCTGACTGGTATTGCCGGTCTCTCTCCGGCCTATGGCGCCTTTCTGGCAGGTATCTGTGTTGGCAATTCCACGCTGCGCAGCCGCATCATCCCCGTTATCGAGCCGATCCAGAGCGTGCTTCTGGTAATCTTCTTCCTGTCGATCGGCCTTTTGATCGACCTCGGCTATATCTGGGACAAGCTCTTTACCGTGCTGTTTGCCGCCATCGCCATTGTCGCGGCCAAATCGGTGCTAAATGTCATGCTGCTGCGCTGGACTGGCTCGTCGCCTCAGACGGCTCTGGTGGCCGGTCTTTCCATGGCGCAGGTGGGCGAGTTTTCCTTTGTACTGGCTGCCGCCGGTCTTGCCGCCGGGGCGATGGGGGAGGATCTCTATCGCCTTGTCATCGCCATTACGGCGATCAGCTTGCTGGTATCTCCGCTCTGGGTGTCCGTGATGCGGCGTCTGCAATCCATGGCGCAGGAGGGGCTGGAGAGCTATCGCAAGGCGCTTGCCATCGCCTATGCCGATGAGTTGCAGGAGGTCGGTCGCGGGCGGGCGGAGATCGCCCTGCGGGTTGCCGCGATCAGAGCACGGGTCATCGCATTCCGCATGGCGCATCGTGAGCGGCGGGCGGCAAAGCAGGCCAAGTCGCGCGAGAAGGGTAAGCAATAGGGCATAAAAAAACGCGCGGCCGGAGCTGCGCGTTTTTGAAAAATCCCGAAGACCGAAGATTACTTGATCTTGGTTTCCTTGAATTCAACGTGCTTGCGCGCGACCGGATCATATTTGGTCTTGACCATCTTTTCCGTCATCGTGCGGCTGTTTTTCTTTGCTACATAGAAAAAGCCGGTGTCAGCCGTGGACAGCAGCTTGATCTTGATCGTGGTTGCCTTTGCCATTTTCGTTCCGCCTTAAGAGCAGTCCGCCTTCTCATCGAAATGCGGAACCGGTATGCCCGGACTTTGCTTAAAAACTCAAAAAAGCGCCCAGCTTCGATACGAAGGGCTGAACGCTTCGCTAGGATCGCCCATGACCGGCTTATTCCGGTCCTGGCGAAGTCTGGCGGGACACTACGAATCCTGACGCAAAAGTCAAGACTGACGACGGCGAAAAACAAGGCGAACCACTGCAAGCAGCAGGTAAAGGCCAAAGAAAATCGCGATTGCCCCGGCAAAACCGTCCTTGCCGGCCACATCCATGGCGCTGCCAATGGCCTGCGGGCCGATCACCGTGCCGATGGCATAGCAGAAGATGAAGGCTGCATTGGCGGCGGCAAGATTGGCTCCGGAAAACCGTGTGCCCATATGGCTGAGACCGACCGTATAGAGCCCGGCAATGGAGCCGCCGAAGAAAAGCAGCACGATCGCTGTGAGCATGAAGCTGTGCACGATCAGCGGCAAGGAGAGCGCTCCGACAAAGCCGATGATAGCCAGCGCCAGCAGCATCTGGCGTCGATCCTTCAGGTGGTCGGTGATCATGCCGATCGGGATCTGGAAGATCAGGTTTCCGACCCCCATCAGCGTCAGAAGCAGGGCAGCATGCTGCTCGGAAAAGGCCGAGCGAGTCGCAAAAATCGGAAACAGTGACAGGCCGCCCGCTTCGACGGCCCCGAAAATAAAGACGGCGGCGGTGGCGGAGGGAACGGCGAAGATATAGCGGAAGAAGTGCAGATCCGGTGCCGTGTCGATGCTCGGGCCGTCATTGCGGGCGATGATGACAGGAATGGCGGCCGCCAGAATGATAGTGGCGCCGATGGCGAAGGGCAGAAGCCCGGCGCTGCCGGTTGCCGAAAAGATCAGCGGCCCTGCGGCAAAGCCGAGCGACATCACCGTTGCGTAACAGCCGAGAACGAGGCCGCGTCTATGCGGCGGAGCGGCGGCGTTGATCCAGAATTCCGACAGGATGAACAGGGTGGAGATCGCGCCATGAAAGGTGAAGCGGAGCGGGAACCACATCCAGAAATGCGGCGCGTAATAAAAGCCGAGGGCGGAAAGCGCAGCGATGATGATGGCGCCGACCATGGTAGGCGCCGCGCCGAATCGGTGTGCCAGCCGCGTCGTCAGAGGTGCCGCCATCATCGAGGCGATGCCGGCCATGGCGGAGTTGAAGCCGATCATCGAGGAGGAGATACCGCGCTTTTCGAGAATCACGCTCAGCAGCGGGAGGCCAAGCCCCATCGCCATTCCGACGGCGGTAACGGCGGCGATGGCGGCAACCAGAGAACGCCAGCGAATGACCGTCGGGGCGGCCTCGGACGAAGACTGCGGCATGTAGTATCATTTCCTCAAGAGGGCCGGACCCCGGCCGAAACAGAGCATGTGCATCATGTCTGCGTTTGCAAATGCCACAACGAACTGTCCTTCGCTGCGGTGAAACGCGTTTTCGATGCGCAGATCTCATAGACCAACTTTACCCGCTGGCAAATATTTTTGCGCAAATCTGGACAGTATCTGGCGGCGCGCGTGATAGACCTCATTGTCAGAGGAAGGGCATTCAGATGATTCCATGGGAAGAACTTGACGAAGCTTCGATACCGGGTGAGACCGGCACGCTCAGGCTGAAGCGGCGCGGCACGGAATATTCCATCATGCTCGGTTCCAACGAGCTGATGAACAGCCGCCTTTCCGGCTCTGAAGAAGCGCTGGCCGAGCTTGCCTTTGAAAAAATCGCGGCCCGCAAGGCGCCCGTGATGCTGATCGGCGGTCTCGGTATGGGCTTCACCCTGCGTGCTGCCCTTGCCGTTCTGCCTGAGGATGCCAGGGTCGTCGTCGCCGAACTGGTGCCTGCGGTGGTCAAATGGGCACGCGGACCGATGGCGCCGGTGTTCAAGGGCTGTCTGGATGATCCGCGGGTGGAGATTTTCAACGGCGATGTTGCCGCGCTGATCGCCGGTTCAAATGATGCTTTTGACGCCATTCTTCTCGATGTCGACAACGGGCCGGACGGCCTGACGCGGTCGGATAATGATGGCCTTTATGATTTTCAGGGGCTTTCGCGGAGCCGAAGAGCGCTGACGGCAAGCGGTGTGCTGGCCATCTGGTCCTCCGGCCCGGATGAGCGCTTTACCGGGCGCATGAAAAAGAGCGGCTTTACCACCGAGCTTCACATGGTGCGCGCCAATGCCAAGCGGCGCGGCCTGAAACATGTGATCTGGCTTGGTGTGGCGCGGTGAGAACATTGATTTCCTGCGTGATCGAGGCTAAAGGCCTGGCCTGCGCGGGACGACCCGCGTCGTCGTGATCATTCCGGGACGGCCCGGCCCACTTTTGAAAAGGAGGGCCGCCATGGCCTGGTTCTATCTTGCAATCGCCGGTGTGCTGGAAATCGTCTGGGCTTTCTCGATGAAGAAATCCGCAGGCTTCACATTGCTCGTTCCCACCACCATCACGATCGTCGCGTCGCTGGCAAGCTTTGTTCTGCTGTCAGTTTCCATGCGGTCCCTGCCGCTTGGCACCGCCTATACGGTCTGGACCGGGATCGGCGCTGTCGGCGCCTTTGCCGTTGGGATTGCCGTACTGGGCGAGGCGGCAACGCCCGGAAGGTTGATTGCCGCCGGATTGATTATCTCGGGGATCGTGCTGATGAAGCTTTCAGGCTCTGAGGCTTAAGCCGGACCTGAAGGTGAACCGCTTTCAGGGGGATGGGGGGGGGGGCGTTCAGCGCCGCCCCCGGCTCCTGCCAGCGCCGCCGCCGCGCTGGACACGGCCGCGCTTTGACTTGTGGAACGAGCGCTGGGCGCCGGGCAGTTTGCGGCCGGAACTCAGCATCTCGAAGCGCAGGGCACCGGCAAGCGGGATCGCTTCGACAAGCTGCACCTCGACCGTATCGCCCAGCTGATAGCCAAGCCCGCTTTTTTCGCCCACCAGCGCCTGACGCACCTCGTCATGGACGAAGAAGTCGTTTCCAAGCGTGGAGACGGGAATGAAGCCGTCGGCGCCATATTCGGGAAGCGCAATGAACAGGCCCGAGCGGGTGACGCCTGCCACCCTGCCGTCAAAGCTTTCGCCGATGCGGCCCGCCAGATGGTGGGCGATCAACCGGTCAACCGTCTCTCGCTCCGCCGCCATGGCACGGCGCTCGAAGGTCGAGATTTCGGCGGCGATGTCGTCTAGCTGCGTCTCTTCCTCACGTGTCAGTCCGCCGTCACCGAGGTGAAGGCCTGCGACCAGCGCGCGATGAACAATAAGGTCGGCATAGCGGCGGATCGGCGAGGTGAAATGGGCATATTTCATCAGATTGAGGCCGAAATGGCCGCCATTCTCCGGTGAATAGACTGCCTGGCTCTGCGAGCGCAGCACCATTTCATTGATCAGATCCTTGTGCGGGCTGCCTTCGGCCTTGGCAAGGATGCCGTTGAAGGCATTGGCGCGCAGCGCACCACCCTTGGCAAGCGGGATCGACAGCGTTGCCAGAAACTCCCTCAGCGTCTCCTGTTTCGACAAGGAGGGCTGGTCGTGAACGCGGTAGATCAGTGCCTGCTTCTTCTGTTCCAGCGTCTCGGCGGCTGCGACATTGGCCTGGATCATCATTTCTTCGATCAGCTTGTGCGCATCGAGCCGGGCGGGAACAACGACCCGATCCACAGTGCCGTCTTCCTTCAGCAGGATCTTGCGTTCAGGCAGGTCGAGATCGAGCGGCTGGCGACGGTCGCGCCCGCGCGTCATGATCGCGTAGGCGGCCCATAGCGGCTTTAAGACGGGCTCCAGCAACGGGCCGGTCTTGTCATCGGTTCTGCCGTCAATCGCGGCCTGTGCCTGTTGGTATGAGAGCTTGGCGGCGCTCTTCATCATGATGCGATGGAAGGTGTGGGAGGCCTTGCGGCCCTCTTTGGAAAAGACCATGCGCACAGCAAGGGCAGGGCGGTCCTCGCCCTCGCGCAGGGAACAGAGATTGTTGGAAATGCGCTCCGGCAGCATCGGCACGACGCGATCGGGGAAATAGACCGAATTGCCGCGCTTCAGCGCTTCGCGGTCAAGGGCAGAACCAGGGCGGACATACCAGGAGACGTCGGCAATCGCCACCGTGACGATCACGCCGCCTTCGTTTTCGGGCCGGGTGTCCGGCTCGGCATAGACGGCGTCGTCATGGTCCTTGGCATCCGGCGGGTCGATGGTCACCAGCGGCACATCGCGCCAGTCCTCGCGCTTTGACATGTCGGCAGGCTTGGCAGCCTCGGCCTCGTCAATCACGGGTTTGGGGAAGATATGCGGAATACCATGGGCGTGGATGGCGATCATCGACACCGCTTTTTCGGAGGACAGCGAACCGATAATGGCGAGAACGGAACCGCGCGGCAGGCCGAAGCGGCCCGAGCGCTGAACGTCGACTTCGACAAGGTCGCCGTCTTTGGCGTCGCCAAGATCCGCTTCGGCAATGGCGATCTCACTGTCGCGCCGGTCGATCGGCATCAACCGGGCGTCACCATCCTCCATCATGCGGATCACGCCGAGGGCTGCGAGCTTGCGCTTGTCGATCAACTTGATGACGCGGGCGGTATAGGCCGGTCCGGTCTCCGACTTGGAGCGGAAGATCTTGGCAACCACCCGGTCGCCGATACCGGCAGCGGGCGCACCCTTCTTGCCGCGCGCGGCACCTGGCGGTTGGCGGATCAGCACGGCAGGCGCCGCGCCTTCTTCTTCCGGCCATTCGGCGGGGCGGGCGATCAGTTCGCCGTCCTTGTCGCGGGTGGTGATGTCGAGCACCGTCACCGGTGGCAGCGCGCCCGGGCGCATCAGGCTCTTGCGCTTTTTCTGCAGCATACCCTCGTCTTCGAGGTCGCGCAGCGCATCCTTGAGCGCAATGCGCTCGGCACCCTTGATGCCAAACGCCTTGGCGATTTCGCGCTTTGAGGCGCGGTCAGGATTTTCCGAAATGAAGCGCAGCAGCACGTCACGCGGCGGCACCTGACCATGGATGATCGGTGCGTCGGCGGATTTTGTCGGCAAGTTTTTGCCGGAACGGGGTTTTGCGATCAATTGTCACCGCTTTCGGCTTCGCCCGCGGACGCGCTGTCAGCCTTTTTCCTGGCCGGCGCCTTCTTCTTCGCGGTTGAAGCGGTTTTGGACTTGGCAGCACTTTTCTTCGCTGCCGGTTTCTTCTCACTGGCCTTCTCAGCCGTTGCCTTCTTCGCCGTCGTCTTTTTGGCGGCTGCCTTTTTGGCACCGGCCTTGGCTTCCAGAAGCGGCAGGGCTTCTTCCAGCGTCACGCTTTGCGGATCCTTGCCCTTGGGCAGGGTCGCGTTGATTTTGCCCCAGTTGACATAGGGGCCGTAACGGCCGTCACGCACGGTAATTTCGCCGCCATCGGGATGGTCGCCAAGGCTTTTCAGCGCCGCAGGTGTGGCACGCCCGCGGCCGCCCTTGGCCTTTTTGTCCGCCAGCACCGACACGGCGCGGTTGACGCCGATCGAGAACACATCCTCGATGCTTTCCAGATTGGCATAGGTGCCGTCATGCAGCACGAAAGGTCCGTAGCGTCCAAGCCCGGCAGAGATCATCTTGCCGCTCTCCGGATGCTGGCCGACATCGCGCGGCAGCGACAGAAGCGCCAGCGCCTTTTCGAAATCGATATCTTCCGGCTTCCAGCCGCGGGGCAAAGAGGAACGCTTGGCCTCCTTGCCGTCACCACGCTGAACATAGGGGCCGAAACGGCCGGTTCTGAGCGTGACCGGTTCGTCGGTGACCGGATCCTTGCCAAGTTCCTTTGGTTCGTTCGGGTTGATGCCCGACGCGTCGGCTTCGGCATCGGCGGAAAGCTGGCGGGTGAAATTGCACTCCGGATAGTTGGAGCAACCGACAAAGGCGCCATATTTGCCGAGCTTCAGCGATAGCTGGCCAGTGCCACAGACCTGACACTGACGCGGATCGCCGCCATCCTCGCGCTTGGGGAAGACAAGCGGCGCCAGCGCTTCGTTCAGCGCGTCAAGCACATTGGTGACGCGCAGTTCCTTGGTGTCTTCCACTTGGGCGAAGAAATCCTTCCAGAAATCGCGCAGCACCTGCTTCCAGTTCAGCTTGCCATCGGAGATCTCGTCGAGCTTTTCCTCAAGGCCTGCCGTGAAGTCATATTCGACATAGCGGGTGAAGAAGTTTTCAAGGAAGGCCGTTACCAGCCGGCCCTTGGCCTGCGGGATCAGCTTGCGCTGGTCGATATTCACATAGTCGCGGTCACGCAGGGTGGCGAGCGTCGAGGCATAGGTCGACGGGCGGCCGATGCCGAGCTCTTCCAGCTTCTTGATCAGCGAGGCTTCCGAATAACGCGGCGGCGGCTCGGTGAAGTGCTGGCTGGCATTGACCTTTTCCTTGCCCAGGCTCTCAGCCTGATTGATCTCGGGCAGACGGCCATCATCGTCGCCATCATCGCCGGGCGTCTGTTCCTCGCGGTTATCGGTATAGGCGGCGAGAAAGCCATCAAAGCGCACGACGGTGCCGACGGCGCGCAGGCCGGCGCGATCGGATCCGCTGGCAGCGGTGATCTCGGCGGTGGTGCGTTCCATTTCGGCTGAGGCCATCTGGCTGGCAATGCCGCGCTTCCACACCAGATCGTAGAGCCGGAACTGGTCAGCATCGAGATAGCGCTTCACCATGGCTGGCGTGCGCGAGAAATCGGTGGGGCGGATGGCCTCATGGGCCTCCTGCGCATTCTTGGCCTTGGTGGAATAGGCCCGCGGCGATGGTGGCAGGTAGCGGGCACCGAACTGGTCACCAATCGCAGCACGGGCGGCTTCAATGGCTTCCGGCGCCATCTGCACACCATCGGTACGCATATAGGTGATCAGACCAGCCGTCTCGCCGCCGATGTCGACGCCTTCATAGAGGCGCTGGGCAACCTGCATGGTGCGCGAAGCCGAAAAGCCCATGCGTGAGGAGGCCGCCTGCTGCAGCGTCGAGGTGGTGAAGGGCGGGCCGGGATTGCGCTTGACCGGCTTTGCCTCAACGCTTTCCACCGTATAGGCCGCACTTTCCAGCATGGCCTTGATGCGGTTGGCGGTTTCGCCATCACCGATCGATTGTTTCTGGACCCGCTTGCCTTCAGCCGAAACCAGGCGGGTCGCGAAAACATCGCCGCGCGGGGTCTTCAGATCGGCCGAGATGCGCCAGTATTCTTCAGGCACAAAACGCTCGATCTCGCTTTCGCGGTCGCAGACAAGGCGCAGCGCCACCGACTGCACACGGCCGGCAGAGCGGGCGCCGGGCAATTTGCGCCACAGCACTGGCGAAAGATTGAAGCCGACAAGATAATCAAGCGCGCGCCGTGCCAGATAGGCATCGACCAGCGCCTCATCGATATCGCGCGGATGCGCCATGGCATCAAGAACGGCATTTTTGGTGATGGCGTTGAACACCACCCGCTTGACCGGCTTCTGGCCGATGACGCGCTTTTTCTTCAGGACATCGAGAACATGCCAGGAAATGGCTTCACCTTCGCGATCCGGGTCCGTTGCCAGGATCAGGCCATCGGCCGATTTCAGCGCATCGGCAATATCCTTGATCCGCTTGGCCGAGGCGGTATCCACCTGCCACGACATGGCGAAGTCCTCATCCGGCAGTACCGAACCATCCTTGGCGGGCAGATCCCGGACATGGCCGAAGGACGCGAGAACCTTGTAACCCTTGCCGAGATATTTATTGATTGTCTTGGCTTTCGCTGGGGATTCTACAACGACTACGTCCATCACTTTGTCTCAATTCTTTCAAGGGAGCCGGCACGAGAAGAAAAAGCCGGCTTTGCATTGGCCCGTTGGCTTCCGACATGGACAGTGATTTCCGTCCGGTCAAGCCCCAGCGCCGAAAATTCGGCCGCAATGGCAAAATACAACCTATAAGTGCTATTTAATTTATTGCAATCGTGGGGTAAGTTGTTATGGTGAACCAGGTTGGCTTCCGGCGGAGGTCAGGCCTGCTGTAATTTTCGCCAAACCGGACGCAGTAAAGATGTCGAAATTGTCTTCAGATGACAAAAATCAGGTCCATCTCGCTGACAGCATTGAGTATATTCGCCAGATGCTTGGTGAGCTTAGACGTCTGGCCGATTCCTCCGGCGAAGACATGTTGAGCTATCTCATCGATATGGCCTACATTGAGGCGACCGATCTGCAGTCACGCTCCAAAACAAAAATGTAACCTTATTCCCAGTCTCAGCAGTGGCCGGATCTATAATTACGAGTACGGCCGTAAAAAGACGGTTACATTCAAAAGGCCATTTTTCCCGATATTCTTAGTCTTTTTCCTACGAAACGGCAATTTACGCGCGCCTTGACGGTCGTTTGATAGCACTCATGCCAGGGAAACCATGCCGCCCGTATGGCGAACCAGCCGTCCTGCGAGATCGAGTTCAAGCAACAGAAGCTGGACTTTCCCGGCGGGAATGCCGGTAAAACTGATCAGATCGTCAAGATGGCAGGGGCTTGGTCCGAGTGCTTCGGCGAGGCGTGAGCGTTCATCTTCGCTTGGCGGCATCAGGTCTTCCGGATTTTCCCCGTCCTCGCCATCCTCGGCGCCGGGCGACATGGGCAGTTCCATCTGCGTCAGCGGCGCCAGAGCCTCAAGCACATCGTCAGGGCCGCAGATGATCGAGGCACCCTGTTTGATCAGCCTGTTGGTTCCTTCCGAACGCGGATCAAGCGGAGAGCCGGGAACAGACAGAACGATGCGGCCGAATTCATTGGCAAGCCTTGCGGTGATCAGGGAGCCGGAACGCATCGCCGCCTCGACAACAACAACTGCAAGTGATGCGCCGGCGATAAGCCGGTTGCGTCGTGGGAAGTCGCGCGCACGCGGCTCCCAGCCAAAGGGCATCTCGGTGATCACAACGCCGCCATCATCGGCGATGGTACGGTATAAATCTTCATTCTCAGGTGGATAGGGCTTGTCCAGCCCGCCGGCGATTGCCGCCAGAGTGCCATGGGCAAGGCTGGCGCGATGGGCCGCCGTGTCAATGCCACGGGCGAGGCCGGAGACGACGCTGTAGCCGGCACTTCCGGCTGCGCGCGCTATCATAGCGGTGAATTTGGCACCGCTGACCGAGGCATTGCGGGCGCCGACAATGCCGAGAGAGGGGCGGGTCGCGACAGCGCCGCTACCCTTCATGGCCAGAACAGGCGGCGCACCCTCGATCGTGCGCAGCGCTGGCGGGTAGTCCGGCTCACCGATGCCGACGAAGCGGGCGCCAAAGCGGCGGGCTGTCTCCAGTTCCCGTTCGGCCTCGTCAACGGTTGCGATCCTGATTGCGCGGGAAGAGCCGCCGCGCGCCGCAAGTTCGGGGATCATCTGAAGGGCCGCTTCGGCCGTTCCATAGTGGTTGATCAGTGATCGGAAGGTAACAGGACCGACATTGTCGCTGCGAATCAGTCTGAGCCATGCCAGACGCTGCCTGTCGGTGAGTACAATGCCAGATCGCCTCAGAGGCGAGGCTGCAGCGCTAAGCTCGCCGCCCTTTACTGTGTCATTCGGCATAGATCGGCACCAAGACTGAAGAAAATTCCATGGTGCCGGTCTGCATTCATCCCTTATCTCCGATCCGGCTTTCGGTGCCGGAAATCAAGCGCTCGATATTCGCCTTGTGCCGCCACCACGAAATTAATGTCATGACAGCAAAAACAAGTGACATTTCTGGTTGCCTCATTATCCACAATGCAACCGGGATGACAAGGGTTGCAACAAGTGCCGCGAGTGACGAATAGCGGCTGAGGCGCGCAACCAGCAGCCAGACAAAGGCGAAAATCAACACGACGGCAGGTGCAAGCCCCAGAAGTGCGCCGATATAGGTTGCAACGCCCTTGCCGCCCTTGAAACCGAGCCAGACGGGAAAAAGATGGCCGATAAAGGCTGCGAACGCCGCCAATATACCGGCATCATGACCGTAAAGTGTGGTGGCGAGAATGGCGGCGGCGGTCGCCTTGAAGGCATCCAGCAGCAGCGTCAGCGCAGCAAGATGGCGTTTTCCGGTTCTCAGAACATTGGTGGCGCCGATATTGCCTGAACCGACCTTGCGGATATCACCGAGCCCGGCGATCCGGGTGATCAGCAGTCCAAACGGGATCGATCCCAGCACATAGCCGCCAGCCAGTACAATGGCCGCCTGCGCCAGGGTCACGTGAAAGGAAAGGAGCTCAGTCATGGGGCCGGTCCTTCTGGACTGTTGTCGGAGCATTTCCGAATTTCATGCGAAAATGCGCTATCATTGTTTTCGACGCAATTGTTGCGGCAAACGCTTTCTCGGCTTTGCCGCAACGGTTCTAGAGGCTGCGCTGATAAACGCGCTTGCCGCCGACATAGGTAGCGACGGCGCGCCCGGAAAACCGGGCATCTTCAAAGGTCGTGTTTTTCGAGCGTGAACGGATCGTGTCCGGCCCGACAAGCCACGGCTCCTCCAGGTCTATCAGCGTGATATCGGCGCGCGCGCCGGCTTTCAACGTTCCGGCTTCGAGCCCGAACAGCCTTGCCGGTCTGGTCGAAAGCGCATCAATCAACCGCATCAGCGGAACCTCGCCCGAATGGTGCAGGCGAAGGGCGGCCGAGAGCATGGTTTCCAGCCCGATCGCGCCGTTTTCCGCTTCCGAGAAGGGCAGGCGCTTGGTATCAACGTCCTGCGGGTCATGTGAGGAGACAATGATGTCGATCAGCCCGTTCTTCAGCGCCTCGACCATGGCAAGCCTGTCTTCTTCGGCTCTGAGTGGCGGCGATAGCTTGAAGAAGGTGCGGTATTCGCCGATGTCGTGCTCGTTGAGCGTCAGATGGTTGATCGAGATGCCGCTTGAGACATTGGCGCCACGCTCGCGGGCGACCCGGATGGCCTCGGTGGATTGTGGCACGGAGATCTTGGCGGCGTGATAGCGCACGCCAGTCAGGGCGGCCAGACGCAGGTCACGCTCCAGCGGAATGATTTCCGCCTCGCGGGGAATGCCCGCCAGCCCGAGCCAACTGGCAAACAGGCCTTCATTCATGTCGCCTGCCGAGAGATAGGGGTCGCGCGGCTCCAGTGACACGACGCTGTCGAAGGAGCGGGCATAGGTCATTGCCCGGCGCAGCACGCGGTTATCGGCGATCGGATGCTGGCAATTGGTGAAGGCAACGGCGCCTTCTTCCTTCAGCAGGCCAACTTCCGTCATCTCCGTGCCCTTCAGCCCCTTGGTCAGGGCTGCGGCCGGATAGATGTTGACGACCGCATTGTCACGGGCGGTCTTCAAAACAAATTCGAGCAGGGCAATGTCATCGATCGGCGGATTGGTGTCCGGCATCATGATGAAGGAGGTGATGCCGCCCGCCGCTGCCGCATGGCTTGCCGATTCGATAGTCTCGGTATGCTCAAGGCCGGGTTCGCCGACGAAGACATGCGCATCCACCAGACCCGGCGTTGCAACAAGGCCTTCGCAGTCGACCACCTCGGCGCCCTCGGGAATGCCCTGGTTCGTCGCTTCCGGTCCGGCTGCGGCAATGATGCCGTCCTTGACGATGATGGTGCCTCTGGCATCGAGATCGCGCGAGGGATCAATGACCCGCGCATTGGTCAGAACCAGCGTTGTCATAGGCGTGGCCCTCCATTTTCAGACAGCATCAGCGTCTCCATCACGGCCATGCGAACGGCAACGCCCATTTCCACCTGCTTTTCGATCACGCTTTGCGGCCCATCGGCAACATCGGTGGCGATTTCGACGCCGCGGTTCATCGGGCCGGGATGCATGACCAGCGCGTCTTCCTTGGCAGCCTTCAGCTTTTCGGCATCCAGTCCCCAGAAGCGGAAATATTCCCGCACTGAAGGGACGAAGGAGCCGGCCATGCGCTCGCGCTGCAGGCGCAGCATCATCACGACATCGGCGCCCTTCAGCCCTTCTTCCATCGTATCGAACACTTCGACGCTCATGTCGCGCATGCCCGCCGGCAGCAATGTTGCCGGACCGACAACCCGCACACGGGCACCCATGGTGTTCAAGAGGATGATATTGGAGCGGGCGACACGGGAGTGAAGAATGTCGCCGCAGATCGTCACGATGATATTGTCAAGGCGCCCCTTGGCGCGACGGATCGTCAGCGCGTCCAGCAATGCCTGGGTCGGGTGTTCGTGAGCGCCGTCGCCGGCATTGACAACCGAGCAGGCCACCTTGCGTGATAAAAGCGCGGCCGCGCCCGCCGAGGAATGGCGGATCACCAAGACGTCCGGGTGCATGGCGTTCAGCGTCATGGCGGTATCGATCAGCGTTTCACCCTTTTTGACGGATGAATTGCCGACCGACATATTCATGACATCGGCGCCGAGCCGCTTTCCGGCCAGCTCGAACGATGCCTGGGTACGGGTCGATGCCTCGAAGAACAGGTTGATCTGGGTGAGGCCGCGTAATGTGGATGTTTTCTTCTCGCGGGCGCGATTGAGCTCGATCGCCTCTTCGGCCTTGTCGAGAAGGGTTTCAATATCGACAGGGGATAAGCCCTGAATGCCGATCAGATGGCGATGGGGAAAGAAGACCATAAAGCTTTCCTCCGTATGGGGTCTTGCGGTCTATAATGGCTGCGCGCCCGCCCTGCAAGCGCCTCATGGCATTGTTACCCGGGTTTGACACGGTGCGTTCCGGCGTGCCAACTGCTGCCATTGCCTGAAGAGAAGTGATCCGAATGACGCCAAGCCGGTCTGACACGATATATAGTCAACTCAATCAGCCGAGGCCGTTTACGGGCATCAATGCCTATCAGTCGGATCCGCTGCTGGGGGATCTGACGCGCAGTCTTTCAAAGCCGCTCAAGGATGATCTGGTGACGCTCGGGCGTCATGTAACATCTGCTGAAGCGCAGGAACTGGCCCGAATGGCCAATATCCACGCGCCGATCCTGAAGACGCATGGTCCGGCTGGTGAACGCATTGACAGTGTTGAATATCACCCCGCCTGGCATGCGCTGATGCGTCGCTCCATGTCGTCGGGCCTGCATGCTTCGCTGTGGGAGCCGCCGCTTGATGCTGATTCGCGCAGCAAGGCGCACAAGATCAGAGCCGTGCGGATGTTTTTGAGTGCGCAGCTGGAATGCGGTCATCTTCTGCCGATGTCATCGACATCGGCTGCGGTTTCCGTACTGGCGGCATCGCCGCAATTGCGCGCGATCTGGGCACCGAAAATATTGTCGCGGCGCTATGATTCGACCATGCGGCCAAACGGGCAGAAATCGGCTGTGACCGTGGGCCTTGCCATTACCGAAAAGCAGGTCGGCAGCGACATGAAAGCCGTAACCACCCGTGCCGAGCGCGTGGGCGAGGGGATCTATCGCTTAAGCGGACACAAATGGTCCGTTGCCGCCCCGATGAGCGATGCCTTCATCATGCTGGCGCAGACCGAGGCCGGGATTGGCTGCTTCATCGTGCCGCGCATTCTGGATGATGGCCAGCCAAATGGCCTGCGTTTCCAGCGGATCAAGGATCTGCTCGGAATGCGTTCTGTCGGCGTGGTCGAGATGGAATTTGCCGATGTGTTCGGTTTCCTGCTTGGCGGGCCGGGCGAGGGCAGCCGCACAGTGCTGGATATGCTGACGCTGATGCGGCTGGATCAAGCGGTCATCTCCAGTGGTCTGATGCGTGCGGCACTGGCGGAGGCGGTGCATGCCAGCCGGGCGCGCCTTGTCCAGGGCCGAGCACTTGTCTCCCAGCCGCTCATGCTCAGGGTGCTGGCCGATCTGGCGCTGGATGTGGGCGCTGCTGGCGCGCTTTCATTCCGCCTGGCCGAATCATTCGACCGGGCGCGCGATAGCGGCGAGGAAGCTGCCTATGCCCGTGTCATGACGCCGGTAACGCGTTATCTCGCCACCAAGATCGCTCCGGCCGTCATTGCTGAAACCATGGAGGTGATGGGCGGCAATGGTTACAGCGAGGACCGCGTGCTGGCACGGCATTACCGCGATGCACCGGCGCTCGCCATTCTCGATGGCGGCGGCAACATGATGGCGCTCGACCTTCTCAAGGTTGTCGAGCACGGCGCGGATCTGTTCGACGCCGTGTTCCGCTTGATCGCGCGCGATCTTGGCAGTTCGGGGGTGAAGATCATCGAGGTGCTGCGCGCGGCGATGGCGCTGTGCCGTTCCGATCCCAGTGCCGCGCGTATCTTTGTCGAACAGCTTGCCCATGCCGCAGCGGCGGCAGAGCTTTATCGCCTCGGCGCGGGGCGCATTGCCGATGCCTATCTGGAAACCCGGCTGGCTGCGGGATGGCGCTCAAGCTACGGCATGCTCGATACCCGCTTCGATGCACAATATATTGTCGAACTGCTTTTCCCCAAGGCTGACTAGTGATTTGTGCGTCGTCTTTCGAGGAAATGCTGAACTTTCAGCAATAGAAAAGGCGGCGCCAGAGGCACCGCCTTTGATCAGTTTCCTGATCGTGATCCGCGAGCGGGTCGCTCAAGCAGATCTTTCTGGCTGGTTCAAACCGGTCCTGGGAGGATGGATCGGCCAGACCGGCATCAGAGCAGGTAGCCAGAGGTGCCCTTGCGGCGCAGCTCGGCGCGGGACGTACCCATGGCCTTCAGCGAAGCGTCGTCAAGGTTCATCAGGGCGCCGTTGACATAACGGTCAGCCTGACGCTGGCGGGCTTCGGTGATGTTCTTGTAAGCGTTACGGAAGATACCCATTTTATCTCTCCTTGTTCCAGGATCGGCGCTCGGTTTTTCGCCGGTCCTATGTTCGTCGTGAGGCAGGCTTCGAACTCTTTTCTCAGCTCCGCGTCTCAAACGACGTCTTGATCAATTAACTGAACCCTATATAGGCCGTACAACCCCTGTGAGGCAGGTGGTCTGTCTCATGGGAGCCATGCAATAGGCGCATGAACCGTTGGATTGGCCTTATGATTGGCCATGTTGTGCCTTGAAATTAAGCAGCTTGCCCTGTTCCTCTGTCATTCTTCAAGAACGCAGTGATGTCGGCAGCTTTTCCGTTGCCAGGGGCGGGCCGGCCGTTGCTTGCAGGCTGTGTCCGGCGCAGATATTGTTCGCAGGTCCCGTCAGGTTCTGGCCTGGCGCATTGCATTTTCTGCCTGCCGGTACGTCCCTGCTTCGTGGCGTAGTCCGGCGCAATTTCCGGGTGTTCCAATGTTTCAGTCCTTTGAAGTCGTTTCCCGTCCCGATCAGGCCGCGCCGCGCATTGCCGCCCTGCGCGCACTATTCCCCGAACTCGGGATCAACGCTTTTCTGGTACCCCACGCCGATGCGTATCAGGGTGAATATCTGCCACCTTCAGCAGAGCGGCTGGCCTTTCTGACCGGCTTTACAGGTTCCGCCGGTATTGCACTAATCATGGAAGAGACTGCCATTGTGTTTGTCGACGGGCGCTATACGACCCAGCTTGCTGCCCAGGTGGACCCGGCGCTGATATCGGCTGGCGACCTTGTCGGTGCGCCGCCGCATGTCTTTCTCGCCGGGCGGAAGCCGCATGGGCTGAAACTCGGCATAGACCCCTGGCTGCATACGCTCAAAGAGGTCGAGCAGCTGAAGCAGGCGCTTGCCGGTTTCGGCGGCGGACTGGTTCTGGTTGATGCCAATCCGGTCGATCGCATCTGGTCTGACCGCCCGGCCGAGCCCATGGGAAAGATCTCGATCCAGCCCGATCATCTGGCCGGTGAGCCAGCCCGCGGAAAGCTTGGAGCTATTGCCGCCATGCTGGCGGGCAAACATGCCGATGCGCTGCTGGTGAGTGATCCGACGGCTGTTGCCTGGCTGTTCAATATTCGCGGCCTTGATGTCGCTCACACGCCATCGCCGCTGTCGCGCGCGATCATCCGCAGGGATGGCACGGCGATGATTTTCATTGATCCGGACAAGATCGATGATGAAGTGCGGGAATATCTCACTCCGCTTGCCGGACTGGCGCCGCCGGAAGAATTTGGTCCCGCCGTCAGCGAACTGGCAAAGGCGAAGGCGACAATGCTGCTTGATCCGGCCCAGGCGCCCTTTGCTGTCGTTCGCCTGATCGAAGGCGCTGGCGGGATCTGGGAGGGGCAGCCTGACCCGGTGGTCCTTGCGCGCGCGGTCAAGAATGGGGCGGAGCTTTCCGGCTCGCGTCAGGCGCATCTGCAGGACGGTGTGGCGATGGTTTCGTTCCTCGCCTGGCTTGATCGCCAGGACCCCGGCAGCGTTAGCGAGATCGCGGCGGCCGAGGCGCTGGAGGATGCCCGCCGGAAAACCGGTGATCGTATGCAGAACCCGCTGAAAGACATTTCCTTTGAAACGATTTCCGGTGCCGGGCCGAATGCCGCCATCATCCACTACCGGGTCACAACCGATACCAACCGCATGCTGCAGGCGGGCGAAATGTATCTTGTCGATTCGGGCGGACAATACCAAAATGGTACGACCGATATTACACGCACATTTGCCATCGGTACCGTGCCTGCCGAGCAGAAGCGTTTCTTCACGCTCGTTCTAAAGGGCATGATCGCGATTTCGGCTGCGCGCTTCCCGGTTGGCACCCGCGGGCAGGATATCGATCCGCTGGCGCGCATCGCATTATGGAAGGCTGGTGCTGATTTCGGCCATGGCACTGGCCACGGCGTCGGCTCCTATCTTTCTGTGCATGAAGGGCCGCAGCGCATTTCGCGCGCCGGCAGTGCTGAGTTGAAACCGGGCATGATCATTTCGAATGAGCCCGGCTATTATCTGCCGGGAAAATTCGGCATTCGGATCGAGAACCTGCTTGTGGTGACGGAAGCCGCACCGGTTGCTGGCGGCGACCGGCCGATGCTTGGCTTCGAAACACTGACCTGGTGCCCGATTGACGCCCGTCTGATTGATACTGCCCTGCTGACGCGTGAGGAACTTGTCTGGCTGGACGCCTATCATGGCGCTGTGCGTGAGAAGCTCTTGCCGCTTGTTACCGATGCTGCGGAGCGGGACTGGCTGGAGGCGGCGACCCGTCCACTGACTTGAAAAAAATCGGCTAAACCATGTGATTGCCTGACTTTTCAGGCAATCACGAAATAGCGCAGGATCATCACCAGTGACCAGCCGACACCGATCATCGGTAGCGGTGAGGCGAATTTGAGACCGGTCACGAGCGCGGCGGCAATGGCAATCTTCGCCTCCCATCCGCCGGCATAAAATGCAGGTGCGACCAGCGTGGTCAGCACCGCGGCCGGAATGGCATTAAGGGCTGCTTCGGCGCGCGGCGGAATGTTGGTCATCACCGACAGCAGCACATAGCCGGCAATGCGGGTGAGATAGGTGGCAATGGCGGCAAGCAGGATCACGATGATCATGTGCTGATCGGTGAAGCCGTTCATGCTTTCGCCTCCTTGCCTGTCTTGGGCGGCAGGGCGGCCGCGAGTGCGACACCGGCCAGCGCACCGATGCTGACATGCCAGGGTGAGCCGATTGTGGCATAGGCGATGACCGAGCACAGTGCTGAGACGAGGACGACCGGCAGAAAATTGTCGCGCTTCCTGAAGCCGATAACGAGGTTGAGGAAATAGATCGGCAGCAGGATATCGAGGCCAAGGGCCGCCGGATTGTCGATGAAGCCGCCAAGCGTCGCGCCGATCAGTGTCATGAGGTTCCAGAGGCCATAGAGGCAGAGCCCTACACCTAGATACCAGACGAAGCTGACGCCATGGCCCTTTTCATGACGCTTCAGCGTTTCGGCAAATTGCGGGTCGGTCATCAGGAAGAAGGCGATCGCCTTTTGCGCCAGGCTGAAATGGGTGATCGCCGGCGTCATGGCCGCCGAATAGAGCACGTGCCGGAAATTGACCGCCACGATGGAGAGAATAATGATCCAGGCAGCAACGCGGTGGCCGAACAGTTCCACGCCGACCAGCTGGCTGGCACCGGCGAAGATCGTGAAGCTCATGAGCGCGGTTTCGAAAACCGTCTGGCCCTGTGCGACTGCCACAGCGCCGAACAGGACGCCGAAAGGCGCGGCCGAGAGGGCAGGCACAAGGCCATCCTTGAGCCCGGCGAAAAATCCGTCTGTATTCATTTGTCTTCTTTCACGTGAAGGCCGGATCATGAAATGGTCTTGGCCGGAATTCAAACAAGAATTGTTGATCCACCCATCAATGAAGGACAGGGCCATGATTGAATTTTCGCGTTCAGAAAAAACGGCCTTCGCCGCCAGTTTGCGCGACTATCTTGAAACAGAGCTTGAATGCGAGACCGGGCAATTGCAGGCTGAACTCTTCTTCGATTTCCTCACCCGCGAATTCGGGCCGCTCTTTTATAATCAGGGCCTGCGCGATGCGCATGGCGTTCTGACCAGCCGGCTGGAAGATCTCGCCGACCAGATCCTGCTTCTTGAAAAGCCGGTTTGAGACCTCAGGCGTCCTTGCTGTCGATCACGCTTATGCCGGCTTGCCGCAGCTCCGCGAGCGCCGTTGCCACGCCTTCGGCGCTGATGCCGCGGCAGCCATCGGCGATCAGCCGGACCTCGATGCCGGGCAACATTTCGTGAGCGTCGAGCGCAGTGAACTTGACGCAGAAATCGGTCGCAAGGCCCATGACATCGAGCGTGTCGACGTTTTGAGCGCGCAGCCAGGCATCAAGACCAGTTTTGGCATTGTGGTCATTATCACGAAAGGCCGAATAGGAATCGACGGTCGGATCCATGCCCTTTTGCTGGATGTAGTGGATCGCCTCTGTCTTGAGATCGGGATGGAAATCGGCGTCCGCCGTTTCCTGGATGCAGTGATCCGGCCACATGACCTGAGGCTTTCCGGCCAGTTCTCCCATGTCAAATGGTGCCTTGCCTGGATGCGCCGAGGCGAAGGAACCGTGGCCTGGTGGATGCCAGTCCTGCGAGGCAATGACGAGGTCGTAGCCACCGGTCTCAATCAGATGGTTTGCGACGGCGACGACGGCATCGCCGTCCTCAACTGCGAGATTCCCGCCAGGGCAGAACCCGTTCTGGATGTCGACGAGCAGGAGCGCTTTCATGGGTAAGACTTTCCGATGGGATTATTCTGGAATTACATGAGGGGCATAGCATGCAACAGGATCATGCCGGATGGGAAGGGCCTACAGTATCGGCCCGAAAATCGGACGCCGTTTCTTCTCGCCAAACAGATGTGCAAATCAGGCGATCTGGAGCGTTGATCTGATTCACTCAGGCCGGTGTTTCAGAAAATGGTCGACCGGCTTTGGCTCGCTGTAGAGATAGCCCTGCAGGAATTCGCAACCCCGTTCGCGCAGCCAGGCTTCCTGTTTCTTGTTTTCAACGCCCTCGGCCACCAGCGACAGATGCAGATGGCGGGCAACGGCGACGATGAATTCGACCAGCGAAGTGTCGCTGCTGTCATCGGGAACGCCGGCAACGAAGCTCCGGTCGATCTTCAATTCATCGATCGGCAACCGCTTCAGATAAATGAGGGCGGAATAGCCCGTGCCGAAATCGTCGATGGACAGGCGAATGCCCAGCGCGCGGACCTGCTTCAACCGCGTCGAAACCATTTCGAAGTTAGCGATGACGAGCGTCTCCGTCATTTCCAGCGTCAGATGTGCAGGGTCAAAATGATAGGTAGCGATCAGCCGCTCCAGCCGCTCGACGAAATTATCCTGCAGCAATTGCTGGACGGAAACATTCACGGACAGGTGGATATCGGGATGTGCGCGCAGCAGCCGGGCACTCTGGTCCAGAACCCAGCCTCCGATGGCAAGGATCATGCCAGTGCTTTCGGCAATGCTGATGAAATGATCGGGGCCGATAATGCCGCGGATCGGGTGATTGAGCCTGAGCAGAGCCTCGTAATAGTTGCCGGCAAAGGCCGTCGAGATTTTCGGCTGGAGGTAGATCTGGAAGCGGTCGTGCAGAAGAGCGTTCTGCAGATCGCGTTCTATGTCGAAACGCTCGACAAGGTCATTGACCATGTCTGGCTGGAACCAGGCCATCTGGCCGCGACCGCGCTCCTTGGCATTGTGCAGTGCCAGGTCGGCACGGCGCAGCAGATCATCAACACTGGTGCGTTGGCGTCCGAAAAGAATGACACCCGCGCTTGAACTTGGCGTTATGTGACGTGAACGCACCATAGCGGAGGCGCCAACGGATGTGTGAAGCCGCTGTAACTCCTCTGCAGTGCGGTTTCGTGCGGTCTCTTCGTCATCGCCGAGGCCGGTGAGAAGAAGGACGAACTCATCGCTGGAAATGCGCGCAACCATGCTGCCGGGGCGCAGATTGTTGGACAGGCGGCTTGCGACCGTGCACAGCAAACCGTCGCCGACGTCATGGCCGAAGATCGAATTGAGTGCGGCGAAATTGTCTAGGTCGAAGAGGATCAGAGCGGCAAAACCGCTCCGGTGTTCCGGGCTCTTGAGATAGTCGGAGACGACATCATAGGCGCGTGCGCGGTTCGCAAGCCCGGTCAGTGGGTCAGAATAGGCCAGCATTTCGATGCGCTCTTCAGTCCGCCGGCGTTCGCTCACATCACGCCAGACACTGACCGAGCCGAGCCGGTTTCCTTCAGGGTCGATGACGGCGGCCTTGATCATTTCCAGGGTCAGGCGATTGCCACTCGGTCCGATGATCTCTCCCTCATTCGTCAAGGTTGACTTGTCGCCGACATCGCTGAAGACCTGGCGGCGAAGCAGATCATCTTCGCTGGCACCGAAGATCTCCGCATCGGTTTTTCCGGCGATCATCTCCTTCGGCATGCCGACAAAGGTGGCAGCGGCGGTGTTGCAGGTGACGAAGCGACCATCGGAGCGTTTGAAATAGATCTGGTCCGGAATGGCGTCGATCAGCACGCTGAGCAAAAGGTGCTGCCGTCCGAGTTCCCGGACGAGGCGTCGGCGGCGAACGATGTTGAAAGCCAGAAGGGCGATAATCACAAGCATGCCAACAAGAGCCACGGTCAGAATGCGGCTGAACAGCCTGTAGGTCTCGTCAAGCTCATGGCTTCTGTCCATGATCGCCTTGTTGAGCTTGCTGGTGTAGTCGTCCAGCGACTGGGTGGTAACCTGTTCGCCATCGGCATGGGAGATGACGGAAAGCAAAACGGTTGATCCGGCATACTGGACCGGCCAGGAAAACACGCGGACGGTTTTTGTGGTGCCGTCGGCGAAACGGTGCGGGAACAGGAAATAGTTTCGCTGCAATTGTTTTGCCCGGCTCATTTCCTCGCGGATCTGGTCACGCGACATCTGGTTGATTTCGCTGATCGACATGGTCTCCAGCATTGCAACGCTGTAGCCGTAAAACCGCGCTGCGGCACGATTGGCTCGCAGGATCTGCGTATCGTCAGTATCCACCATCAGCATGGCGACCGGACTGTCTTCAAACACATCGCCGAAATCGAGATGGCTCTGGGCGAAGGCGAATTCCGTCAGGAAGAGGGGCTCCGTCAGCAAAACCAAAAGCACAAGCGCGAGCCCGCGGGCGATTGCCCGGGCCCAGAAATCAGCTGAAAGCAGCCAGATAGCTGAGGAACCCCGCCTTGTTTTCATTCTCTCGTTTCGGGCCATCGGAACCGCGTTTGGTTCCGTCAATGAAATCCGACACAAGCATACAGCAGAAAAAGCTTTCCAAAAGACGAATTGGGGCAGGAAGGCCACGCAAATTCACGCGTATTGACGAACAGCCAGTCTATGTGCCAGCTGCGCTTTTCGACGATGCAGACAAGGCAGCCAGCCGCATCGTTCACACAGGCTGAATGAAACCCTCAAGCACACGTTTACGGCCGGCCTTGTCGAAGTCGATCGTCAATTTGTTGCCTTCGATGGCGACAATATTGCCATTGCCGAACTTCATGTGGAAAACACGGTCTCCGGGCGCAAAGCGCGACGGCGTCGTTTCCACCGACCGGGCTACCAGTTCGCCGTCAATGGTCTTGCCGCTTGGTCCGCTTTCTCCGTAGCCGATGCGTTCGACCTGATGACCGGATCGGCTGCCCCAATTGTCACGCGTGGCGTCACTGCGATGCGACTGTGCCCGTTTCCAGCCTGGTGTGCCGTAGGAATTGGCAAAGGGTTCGGCACGGTCAAAGCGCGATTGCCCATAGCCGCCATAAGACATTTCGGTCTCTCCGACCTCGACATGATCGCCTGGCAGCTCATCAAGAAAGCGCGACGGCATGGTCGATTGCCACAGGCCGTGGATGCGGCGGTTCGAAACGAACCAGATATGGCAGTTTCGCTTGGCGCGGGTGAGGCCGACATAGGCAAGCCGCCGCTCTTCTTCGAGGCCTGCGCGGCCGCTCTCATCCAGCGCGCGCTGATGCGGGAACAGGCCTTCTTCCCAGCCGGGCAGAAAGACGGTCTTGAACTCCAGCCCCTTGGCCGAGTGCAGAGTCATGATTGAGACGGCGTCGAGATCTTCGTCCTGCTCGGCATCCATGACCAGCGATACATGTTCGAGAAAGCCGCGCAGGCTTTCGAAACCATCCATGGAGCGGATCAGTTCCTTCAGGTTTTCAAGGCGGCCCGGCGCTTCTGCCGAACGATCATTCTGCCAC
Organism: Martelella alba; assembly: GCF_006516955.1. Classification (GTDB taxonomy): domain Bacteria; phylum Pseudomonadota; class Alphaproteobacteria; order Rhizobiales; family Rhizobiaceae; genus Martelella; species Martelella alba. The sequence continues at coordinate 45,471 of NZ_VHLG01000014.1, read as the reverse complement.
ATCTCCGTATAGCCGCTCTCGTCGAGAATCGTTTCGGCCAGCTCCGTATGCGGCGTGGTTTCCAGAAGGCCCTGCCAGCGGTCGAAATGGGTGACGACATCGTAAAGCGCCTTACGCGCCTTGGGCTTCAATTCGTCGGTATCACAAAGCTCGCGCGCAGCAGCCAGCATAGGGATGTTGCGGGCGCGCGCATGGTCATGCAGCTTGCGGATCGAGGCTTCGCCAAGGCCGCGTTTCGGCGTATTGATGATCCGTTCAAGCGCCAGATCATCGGCTGGCTGGCAAACCATGCGGAAATAGGCCATGGCATCGCGGATCTCGAGGCGCTCATAGAAGCGCGGGCCGCCGATAACCCGGTAATTGAGACCGAGCGTGACGAAGCGGTCTTCGAACTCGCGCATCTGGAAGGATGCGCGCACCAGGATGGCCATGTCGTTCAGCGCTTCGCCCTGGCGCTGCAGCTGCTCGATTTCCTCGCCGACAGCGCGGGCTTCCTCTTCTGAATCCCAGGCGGCGTGCACCTGCACCTTGGCGTCATCCGGGTCGACACGATCGGTGAAGAGCGTTTTGCCGAGGCGGCCGTCATTATGGGCGATCAGATGGCCGGCCGCTCCGAGGATATGAGCGGTGGAGCGATAATTACGTTCCAGCCGGATTACCTTTGCGCCGGGAAAATCCTTCTCGAAGCGGAGGATATTGTCGACCTCGGCGCCGCGCCAGCCATAGATCGACTGGTCATCATCACCAACGCAGCAGATATTCACCGGTCCGGTCTCATTGCCTGGCCGCTGGGCCAGAAGCCGCAGCCACATATATTGTGCCGTGTTGGTGTCCTGATACTCATCGACCAGAATGTAGCGGAAGCGCTTGTGATATTCCTTCAGCACGTCGGGATGCTGTCGGAAAATATGGATCGGATGCAGCAGAAGATCGCCGAAATCACAGGCATTGAGCGTTTTAAGCCGGTCCTGATAGGCCTGATACAGCTTGCGGCCACGGCCGTTGCCAAAGGCGCGGGCGTCGCCTTCGGGGATATCCTTCGGTGTCAGCCCCTTGTTCTTCCAGCCGTCAATCATCGAAGCGAACTGTCGGGCCGGCCAGCGTTTGTCGTCGAGACCTTCAGCCTGAATCAGCTGCTTGATCAGGCGGATGACATCATCGGTGTCGAGGATCGTGAAGTCGGAGCGGATGCCGGCAAGCTCGGCATGGCGGCGCAGCAGCTTGACGCCGATCGAATGGAAGGTGCCGAGCCAGGGCATGCCTTCAACGGCACCGCCGACCAGAACGCCAATGCGTTCCTTCATCTCGCGCGCCGCCTTGTTGGTGAAGGTCACGGCGAGGATCTGGCTTGGATAGGCATTGCCGGAAGCCAGAATATGCGCGATCCGCGTGGTCAAAACGCGCGTTTTGCCGGTGCCGGCGCCAGCCAGAACCAGAAGCGGTCCCTCCGTGGAGACAACCGCATCGCGCTGTTCCGGGTTCAGCCCCCCGAGATAGTCGGGGACCGGGGGCTCACGGCGCGCCGCCATGGCGCGTGCCGCTATGCCGCTACCCTCGCGTCGCGGCGGCACTGCGCCCGGGTCGTCGTCATCAAAAAAGGGAATATCGTCGCCATGGTGAATCATGCCGCCAATTTAGTGATTAATGCCGGAAAGAAAAGCGCCATGGCGACAAAACCAGAACAAAATGAGTTTTGACGCGTGATTTGGTGCTGTGCGTCCATCTTCGCAGCCGCGTTAACCGGGCGTTTTTATGTCACGTCGAAGGCCTGCGGATAGCATGATGAAAATGACGTCCGGATGCGGTTCCGCCACCCGGCCATTCCGCGCCTGTGGCAAAAGGCTGCGCCTTCGTCTTGCGGGGGCTGATGCTGGGCAATCTTGATGCGCCCACCCTTTGCTGTTTGCAGCATGGTGGTAAAGTCTTGGCCGCATGATCCATCCATCGCACTATAAGGGTGAGGAAGATCATGCCGCCAGAACGTAATATTTGGGAAGCAGTCCGATTTTAGAAAACAGATAGAACCGGTCCGCCGCTATCGGATCAACGATTGCTGTTGCGCGTCGCCCGACGGCTATAATTGCTATCTATATTCTGATACAGTTCCTTCATGTTTTCATTTTTAAGCATTTCTGATTCATCTTCTCTGCTGCTCAGGCCATAGTCTGTATCAAGATTGTATCCACCCGCCCCAGTTTTTCCATGGTATGATCTATTCTGATCATCATATACAAATTGATTTTTATCGTTTTTGTATGGTGTTGCTGTTTTCGATATTGAGGATATCCCGTCAATTTACAGTTTCCATATTTGTTTTATACATGAATACGTTTCGATTATTGCCTTTATGAAGATGTATCTATTATTAATTTTCTATAATCAGTTTTTTATTAAATAGGTCATGCCGGTGCTGTAACTCTGCATCCATGTCGATGTCGCAACGTATTGATGCGCGGCTTTGACTTGATCGGCGTTCCACGAGGCTGCCGGTCCTGCGAGAGTTTCTCAGTCAGGTACCGCATGGGTACCGTTCACGATTAATTGTATGTGTTAGGCGTGGCAAAATCTGTCCTGCCTGTTGGATGGTTCTGATTTCCCCCTAAGGCAAGATGTTGAAATATAGAGATATATTCTGGAAAAACTGATATTCGCCGCAATCATGTTGAACTATATTAAACTTTGGAGAGGTTCCTCCGTCAGTCTTGTCATCGCGATTCAGTCGTTCATAATTTCGTTCAAAGCCCTGTTAAAACAGGCTGTTTTCCAAAGCGGCATGAGCAGGGCGCTTCCTACCGGGGACTTCTATGCGAATTTACACACAGGTTCTGGCCAGCCTGGCAATTCTGGCGGTTGCCGCTGTTGCCTGGCTTTTTCTTGCGCCCGGCGGGCGCGATGTTCTGGTGAGGCTGGGTATTGGCTCTGGCGCTGTCGAGACGGCTTCAAAGGCTCCCGGTGCTGGCGGCCCGGGCGGCGGTGGTTCTGGTGGACGGCAGAAGACCCGGGTTGTTGCCGAGCCCGTGACGACGGGGGTGGTCAATGATGTGCTTGAGGCAATCGGTGATGGTGAGGCGGTCCAGACCGTGACGGTTCTGCCCCAGGTTGCCGGAACCATTACGGATGTGCTGATTTCGTCTGGTGATATGGTTGACAAGGGGCAGGTGATCGCACGGCTCGACAATCGCGAGGAGACGGTTGCGCGTGATCAGGCAAAAGTGGCGCTTGAAGCGGCGGCCCGTCAGTCGCAGATCAATCAGAAGATCAAGTCATCCATTTCCGAACTGAGCCTTTACACCTCGCAGATTGCCGAGCAGACCGCCGAACTTCAGTTGCAGTCGGCAGAGTTGGCGCTTGCCAAGCGCGACATTGTCGCGCCCTTCGCCGGCATTGCCGGTATTCTGCAGATCAACGCCGGTGACTATGTCACAACGGCAAGCCCGATCGTGACGATTGACGACCGGTCGACAATCCTCGTTGATTTTTCCGTGCCCGAGCGCTTTGCCGCCGCCATTCAGTCCGGTCAGGCGATCGAGGCAAGGCCCGTTGCCACGCCCAACAAACTGTTCAAGGGCGAGGTTGAAGCCGTCGACAACCGCATTGACGAGGACAGCCGGACGTTCACCGTGCGGGCCAAGATCGACAATGCCGATGACGCGCTGCGCGCGGGCATGTCCTTCAATGTCACCATGCATTTTGCCGGCGACACTTATCCGGCGGTCGATTCGCTCGCGGTTCAGTGGGATTCGCAAGGCTCCTATGTCTGGCAACTGGTTGACGGAAAGGCGCAGAAGGCGCGGGTCAGCATCATTCGCCGCAATCCGGACCTGATCCTTGTCGATGGCGATCTGAAGCCGGGTGATCAGGTCATTACCGAGGGACTGCAGCGCTTGCGCGAAGGGGCTGAGGTCGACGTCGTCAATCAGGATGGCAGCAAGGCGGGCGAACAGGTTTCGTCCCGCAATGCGGCGTAAGGGGCACGGAAATGAGTGACAAGGATCATGTTCCGCCGGATGTCAGCGATGACCCGGCTGTTGCCGCCCATGAGATTTACGGTGAAGAACAGTTGAACGACGAAGAGGCCATGGAGGATCCGGGCATTACGGCGCTCTTCGTGCGTCGTCCAATCCTGGCCTTCGTATTCAATGCCATGATTGTGGTTGCGGGGCTTGCCGCCTATTTCGGCGTCGAAGTGCGTGAATTGCCGGATGTCGACCGTCCGGTCATTACCGTGCGAACGACCTTTTCCGGTGCTGCACCGGAGACGGTTGATCAGGAGGTGACAAGCGTGATCGAAGGGGCTGTCGCCCGCGTCAGCGGCCTGCAGTCCATGTCGTCGCGGTCTTCCACAGGCTCCAGCCGGGTCACGCTGGAATTTTCCTCCGACACCGATATCAATGTGGCCTCGATGGACGTGCGCGATGCTGTCGGCCAGGTGCAGAACCAGCTGCCGGATGATGCCGACGATCCGCGGATCGTCAAGGCCGACGCCGATTCGCAGCCGGTCATGCGGCTTGCCGTCACCTCGAGCAAGCTGGATCTCGACAGCCTGACCAAGCTGGTGTCCGATCAGATTGAAGACAAACTGGCCGCTGTTCCCGGTGTCGCCGACGTTGATGTCTATGGCGACCGCGACAAGGTGTTCCGCATCGATATCAATCAGGCCGCGCTGGCAAGCCGGGCGCTGACGGTCGCTGATATTGCCACCGCGCTCGACAATGTCAGCTGGGATGTCCCGGCCGGTAATCTCACCAGCACCAGACAGGCGCTCAGCGTGCGGGCGACGGCCGATGTCACGACGCCGGAAGAATTCGAGGATATTCAGGTTGCCGATAATGTACGGCTTGGCGATGTTGCGACGGTGACTTTCGGGCCGGATACGGCCTCGACGGGGCTGCGCTATAATGGTCAGGCTGGTGTCGGTCTCGGGCTGATCCGCCAGGCCAAATCCAATACGCTGGAGATTTCGCAAGGCGCCCGCAAGGTTGTTGACGAACTCAACAAGACCCTGCCGGAAGGCACGTCCATCCATATTTCCAACGATGATGCCGTGTTCATTTCCGGCTCCATCGATGAGGTGGTGCGCTCGCTGATCCTCGCCTCCATCATCGTCGTCGCCATCATCTATCTTTTCCTGCGCGACTGGCGGGCGACCTTTATTCCGGCAATTACCCTGCCGGTCGCCCTGATCGGCACGCTGGCAGCCATCTATCTCGCCGGGTTCTCGGTCAACATCCTTACCCTTCTCGCCATTGTTCTCGCCACCGGCATGGTGGTGGATGATGCGATCGTGGTGCTGGAAAACATCGTGCGACTTCGCTCCAGGGGCATGGGGCCGAGGGCGGCGGCTGTGCTTGGCACCAAGGAAGTCTTCTTTGCTGTCATTGCTACCACGGCAACACTTGCGGCCGTGTTTGTGCCGCTGTCCTTCCTGCCGGGGCAGGCGGGCGGGCTTTTCCGTGAATTCGGCTTTGTGCTGGCCTTCGCCGTGCTGTTGTCTTCCTTCGTTGCGTTGACGCTCTGCCCGATGCTCGCCTCGCGAATTCTGGTCGAGCACAAGCATACCAAGCCCGGTCCGATTGCGCGGCTTGGCATGTTCCTTGCCGCGCTCTACCGCGTGACGCTGCGCTGGGCCCTGTCCGCGCCGCTGATCGTATTGTCGCTTGGTGCGCTTTTGATGTTCGGCGCCTATATTGCCTATACCAACATCACTAGTGAATTGCTGCCCAAGGAAGATCGCTCCATGCTGATGCTGCGTGTTTCTGCGCCGCAGGGTGTCAGCCTTGATTACACGCGGGACCGGATGCAGCAGGTTGAGGAAAAGCTTCAGCCGCTGATTGACAGGGGTGAAATTGCCAGCCTGTTTTCGATTTCCGGCTTTGGCAGCAATACCAATAGCGGTTTCATGGTGCTGACCCTTGCGCCCTGGGATCAGCGTTCTCGCACACAGGACCAGATCGCAAAGGATGTCAACGCCGCCGCGGCCCAGGTCCCGGCACTTCAGGCCTTTGCCATGCAGCCGAATTCGCTGAATATCCGTGGCGGCGGCAATGGTCTGTCCTTCTCGCTCGTCGGGGCAAGCCATGCTCAGCTCGCGACGGCGGCCAGCGCCCTTCTGGCTTCGATGGAAACGGATCCTGATTTCGTCAATCCGCGCCTCAGCAATGATGCAACCCAGGCGCAGGTGGCGATTACCCTCAATCGCAAGAAGGCGTCTGATCTCGGTATCAGCATTTCCGGCCTGTCCACGGCACTGAAGGCGCTTCTGGACGGCGATTCGATCGGCGATGTCTATATTGACGGGGACAGCTACAGTGTCGAGCTGACGGCCGATACGGACAATATCGATGACCCGGCCGATCTGGAGAATATTTTCCTGCGCGCTGGCGATGGCCGTATCGTGCCGCTGTCGACGATTGCGACGCTGAGTGAAAGGTCGATCGCGCCGACGCTGGAACGGGAGCAGCAGCTCGCCGCCGTGTCCATGTCCTCCAACCTCGCCGCTGGTGTGGCGCTCGGGCCGGCTTTTGCCGAGGTTGAAAAACTTGCCGCGCCGCTTTTGCCAGCCGGGGCTTATGTCATGCCGCAGGCGGAAGCAGCCGCGCTGAGCGAGAATTCATCCGGCATGCTCATGGTGTTCGGCTTTGCCTTCATCATCGTCTTTCTTGTGCTTGCCGCCCAGTTCGAGAGTGTCTGGAGCGCATTGATCATTCTGGCCACCGTACCTTTCGGCATGGGCTGCGCCATTCTGGCAATGCTCCTGACGGGAACCAGCCTCAATATCTATTCCCAGATCGGGTTGGTCTTGCTGATCGGTGTCATGGCCAAGAATGGCATTCTGATCGTTGAGTTCGCCAATCAATTGCGCGATCGCGGTCAAAGCGTCAGGGATGCTGTCGAAAATGCCACCAATCTGCGTTTGCGCCCGGTCATGATGACAATGATCTCAACCATTCTCGGTGGCGTTCCGCTTGTGCTTGCAAGCGGTGCGGGCGCGGAGGCGCGCATCGCACTGGGCTGGGTGATTGTCGGTGGCCTGGGTTTCGCAACCATTGTCACACTCTATGTCACGCCCGTGGCCTATCTTCTGCTGGCGCGCTTCTCCAAGCCAAAGGCGGATGAAGAGGCGAGGCTGCATCGGGAGCTGAAACACGCCTCGACGCTGCCGGCAAGTGATGGTCAGGCCTGAGGTAATGCATGCTAAAGAAGGTTGCGTTTGATCTGGCAATACCTCTTTTACTGGTTTGAACTGTACCGGCTTTTGTGTAAAGTCCGGCTAGCATTGATCCGGACCGGAAGGGGAAGTTATGATCAAGAAGATGATGATTGCAGCAGCGGCTGCTGCATTGCTGGCTGGCTGTGCCAGCAATAGCATGAACGCGACAGCGCCGGAGACCGTCACGGTAACTACCGTGAATGCCAGCTCGCCTGCTGAATATATGGATCAGCAGGAAGCCGAGTTCCGTCAGACACTTGAAGGTACCGGCGTTACCATTATCAGGACGCCGAAATATATTGCGCTCGTGCTTCAGTCGAGCGTGACATTCCCCTTCGACAAGTCGGAACTTGTCCCGGAATTCTATCCGACCCTCACCGCAGTTGCCGCACTTCTGGTCAAGTATAACCAGACGTCGATCAACGTGAACGGTTATACGGATTCCACCGGTACGGATGCCTATAATCTGAAGCTGTCGCAGGAACGCGCCGATTCGGTTGCTGGCTATCTGATCAACAAGGGCGTCACACCGTCCCGGGTGATCCCGACGGGATATGGCAAGGCTGACCCGGTTGCTTCCAACGATACGAAGGAAGGCCGTGCACAGAACCGCCGTGTTGAGATCCGGCTTGCACCGCCGGCCGCGCCTGATGCTGCGGCAGCTCCGGCGATGGCAACCAAGTAATTCGGTTGTGAGATTATGCCGCCACCGGGCTCATTACGCGTTCGGTGGCGGTTTTGATTTTTCGGAGCGGGCTGAACTTTTGTCGCTCTTCCACTTGAACATTGTCTGATTGGCGGTATTTGCCACTGTTATGGCTTTCGGACATAGACATGCCGCAATGTTTGTCTGAACTCGTGACGATTTCGATTTTTGAGGGTTTCCATGCTTAAGAAGGCAATGATCGCTGTTCTGGGAACAGCATTTCTTGCAGGCTGCACCACCACTGACCCGAATACCGGGCAGACGGTGTCCAACAACACCGGTACGGGCTTGCTGACGGGGACCGCGATCGGCGCGCTGGCTGGCGGTCTGATCGGTGGCGATGTCAAGGGCGCTGTCATCGGCGGCGCCATCGGTGCCGTCGCAGGCGGTGGCATCGGCGCCTATATTGATAGCCAGGAGCGGGAGTTCCGCGCAGCGCTTGCCGGGACCGGTGTTTCGATCGTGCGCAATGGCGATCAGCTGACGCTGATCATGCCGTCGAATATCACCTTCGCAACCGATCAGTATCAGATCGTTCCGAACTTCTATTCGACGCTGAATGCGGTCTCCACAGTGCTGGTGAAGTATGACCGCACCGCGATCAATGTGAATGGCTACACGGATTCCACTGGATCGGATGCCTATAACATGAACCTGTCGCAGCAGCGCGCTAACAGTGTCGCCAGCTATCTGATGCAGTCGGGTGTCAGCGGCCGTCGTATCTCGGCAATGGGCTTTGGCAGTCAGTATCCGATCGCCTCCAACGCCACCCCGGAAGGCCGTTCTCAAAACCGGCGCGTCGAAATTCAGATTTCCGCAGTCAAGATGTGATTACGGGGCAGGGCGGTTTCGCCCTGCCGCTCCTAAATGCCAAAAGGCGCTTCGTTCGAGGCGCCTTTCATATTGCTGACAAACCCTATCCCTTCTCTAACGTCATGCCTGTGCTTGGTCCACAGGCATCCAACAGACGCGCGTCCGCGCGGCGAAAGACTCTCTAATCCGATGCACTGAAGAGCCTGGATCCCCGTGACAAGCACGGGGATGACGACGGAGGGGTAGTGATCCTCCCAAACAGACAATCTGAATCATTTTGTCAGCGGTCTGATGCGCATCGTTCGATGCGCCTTTTTTACACGGATAAACTGAAGCCCGAAATCGGATCAGGCTCTCTTATGACTGTCAGCGAAGTCTGAGATTGATCGGCCGGATACCGCGGTCATCTTCCGGGAGATAGATGTGGATTCTGACCGGCGGCTCGGCATGACGCGCTGCACGGGCGCCCTGACTGACCAGCAGCCCCACCAGCTCGCGTGCCCGTGATCGTCCCTGTGCGCGCGCATAATCCGCGAGCCGTGCCGCGGCCTCTGAAAGCGGATTGAACGTGTTTCGCCGATGATCGCCCGGCGCGGGTGTAAGGGTATCGGAGTGCTGTTTCCTGGTCACGTCATGCCTCGTGTCGATAAATTCGAGGTTCTGACGGCGGTGCTTTCGGCACGCGCCTGACGGTTCTGATGGAACCGCTGACACCCAAGGTAAGCAGTAAATCTTTAGAATGTGTTTATGATAAAAGCCGCCTTTTGTTGAAAAGGCGGCTTTTTGTCCGGATTGTGGCGATTTTTTGGAAGCGGGCCTACTGCAGGCTGGCCCAGCATTCGACGCCGTTGCGCTTGAGAACCAGGCAGGCATTGACCGCTTCCTGCTCGTCGGAGAAACCGGCGAAGCGGGCGCGATAAAGCTGCTGACCACCACTATTATAGGCCAGCGTATAGGCCTTGGTGGATTTCAGTGTGCCGTCCGCCTGGGTTTTGGTGCGCTCCAGAATGGCATTGGCGCCCTCAACAGTGGCGGCCGTGCCGACCTGAACAACCCAGCCCTGGACACCGATCGACTGGGTCGTCAGCGTCTTGTCAGGTGCCGGCTGAGCAGCGTTTGCCGCTGGAACGATTGCCTCGCCGACGGCGTCGACAGCATGATTGGCAGAGGCCAGTACATCTTCCACCGTCAGCGGCTCATCCGATTTGGCGGGCGCACGTTCTGTGGGGATCGGCACATTGGCGATCAGATCAGCCTGCGGGCCGGAAAGGCCGGAGACGGCAGGAGCAGGCGCGGGGACCGGCTCGTCGGCAGACGCATAGGCAAGTGCGATCCCACTATCGGCGACAGGGCGCTGGTAGGGAATTGGCGGATTGTCCGGAAACTTGTCCATCGCAATGGTGCGCGGCGTTGAGGCGCGGGCGATGACATAGCTCTTCTTCCGCGAGTTCGAAGCCTTCTTCATGTAGGATGTGATCAGCCGGTCAGCCCATTTGTCGCGGCTGGCTGCCGTCGAACCACCCATGACCACCGCGACGATCGAACGGTTGCCCATGGTGGCGGAGGTGGCAATGTTGAAGCCCGACGCATTAGTGTAGCCGGTCTTGATGCCGTCAATGCGAATGCCGTTTTCCGTACCCAGCATATGGTTATGATTGGCAATCGAGGTGTTGCCGTATTTGAAGCTCGTCGTCGAGAAGTACTTATAATACTCCGGGAAGTGCTGACGCAGCGCGAGGCCGAGTTTGGCCTGATCGCGCGCCGTGGTGACGTGGCGGCTGTTCGGCAGGCCGTTCGGGTTCTCATAATGGGTGTTCGTCATGCCGAGCGAACGGGCCTTGTTGTTCATCATATTGGCGAATCCGGACACCGAGCCGCCCATATCCTCTGCCACTGCAACAGCAACATCATTGGCCGAACGGGTAATCAGCGAATAGATGGCAGTCTGGACGGTGATGCTGCCGCCCGGGCGAATGCCAAGCTTGGTCGGCGGCTGCGCCGATGCATTCTTGGAGAATGTAATCTTGCTGTTCAGCGTGAGCTGTCCGTTGTCGATGGCCTCAAACATCAGATAGAGCGTCATCATCTTGGTCAGGGATGCCGGAAAACGCCGAGCATCAGGGTTCTCGCTGTAGAGAACCTTGCCCGTATTGGCGTCAACCACGATGGCGGCATCATTGGTATCCGCAGCGCTGATGGCGGGAAAAGCCGTCGAAATAACGACACACGTGAACACAAAGGTGAGCACGGCGTTTACGGAACTCAGGCGAAAGCGGCGAAAAGCCTCTTGCAGCATTAGAAATACTCTTGCGGAAGCTGGCGTTAAAATTCCTGGCGAAGACTGCGCCGATGATAGCGCCGGCGCCTTCAGCGAGCCAGAGCACCCTTTATTCTGATCTCAACACGGTGAACAAAGACTTAAGGATTGGTCTATCACCCCCCAATTCGTTAACGTAATCGTCCAAAAACAGAAGCTCGTGCTCAGCTTTTGCTCATTTGCGTCAACGCCTGGTTTTATAACTCAAAAATCACGATCAGGCTACCATGGGGCGGCGTTGTCCCGGAGCGCTCTGGCGGGCGGCGGCCTTGCGAGGTGGCCGGACTTTGAAATATCTGCTGTTTGCGCTAAACCCGAACGGCGCATAACACGGAAAGATCGCCTGCCATGTCATCTCCCTTTGCCCGGCCGCCCCATGGCCAAAAGCCGCCGTCCAACCCGCCGGTCAACCTGCCGCCTGCGGTTATCGCGTCACTGGCGGTGCTGTTCGTGGTTTTCCTGTTTCAGCAATATGTTATTGATTTTTCTGGTCGTTCTGTTCTTTGGATGCGGTTTGGCTTCATCGCTGGCCGCTATTCCCTTCCGCTCGATCAGCAGGGTCTGGCCTGGCTTTGGTCTCCGGTGACCTATTCGCTTCTGCATGGCAGCTGGACGCATATCATCTTCAACAGCATCTGGCTGGCGATTTTCGGCGCACCTGTGGCCAATCGCATCGGGTCGCTTCGATTTGCGATCCTCTGGATAGTGAGTGCGGTTTTTTCAGCCTTTTTCTTTGCCGCGTTGAACTGGGGCTCGCCCGAAATCCTGATCGGCGCGTCGGGTGTCGTCTCCGCCTATATGGGGGCTGCCTGCCGATTCGTCTTCACGCCGCGCGGAGCCTTCAGCGTCCACGCCCATATCAATCCGCGGCTTTCCATCATCCAGGTGGCGCAGAACAAGACGGCAAGAGCCTTCGTGCTGGTCTGGCTGATCGGTAATCTTGCCGTTGCCGCCGGCTTTGGACTGGTCGGCGTTGATGCTGCAGATGTTGCCTGGCAGGCCCATATTGGCGGGTTCCTGTTTGGTTTTCTGGCTTTTCCGCTGTTCGATCACCGCACGCCGCGCGTGCTGCGCTTCTGATCTTTGATCAGGGCGCCACGGGGCGCTTGCTCTTGCTATTGCCCGGCCTCTCATGCACCATCATGGCTTGTCCCGTCACGGGAGGGCGGCGGCATTTAGCGAAGGAGGCGTAGATGGTCATCACCGTCAGAATGATACTGGATGAAAAGGGGCGCGATGTCGTCACCGTAGGGCGTATGACAACGATCGGGGAAGTCGCGTCGACACTTCACCAGAGCCGGATCGGCGCTGTTGTTGTTGTCGATGATGCGATGCATATCCAGGGCATCTTCACCGAGCGCGATCTGGTCGCTTCGATCGGCAAACATGGCGATAAGTGTCTTACCCGGCCGGTTGCCGAAGGCATGACCGAGAATGTGTTTCGCTGCGATGAGGGCACGACCGTCAACCAGTTGATGGAAGTGATGACTGACAAGCATTTCCGTCATGTTCCCGTTGAGGAAAACGGCAAGCTTGCCGGCATCGTATCCATCGGTGATGTGGTCAAGTCACGCATCCGTGAAGTGCTGATGGAAGCCGAGCACATCAAATCCTATCTGGCGAGCTAAGCGGCGCGCTCAGTGCTTGTGGCCATAGACTTCCGCCGGGTCGAAGGCGCGGCGGTCGTCGATTGAGTTGAGCGCTGCCTTGCCATCGGCAACGGTAATGGCACGATAGAAGCAGGACCGCCGTCCGGTATGGCACGCGGCGTCGTGGCCGGCCACGCGAACCTTCAGCAAGACGGCGTCCTGATCGCAATCGGCAAGAATGGCCTCGACATGCTGCAGATTGCCCGAAGTTTCGCCCTTCTTCCAGATTTTGGCGCGCGAACGGCTGTAATAATGGGCGACACCGGTCTCCAGCGTCAGCGACAGCGCTTCGGCATTCATATGGGCGAGCATCAGTACCGCGCCGTCCCGGATGTCGGTGACGACGGCTGTGACGAGGCCGTGTTCATCGAAACGCGGGGTGAAGACGGTGGCTTCATCAAGCTCGGACTTGTCTTCGGGCGGCGTGTCAAATGGGATCATGCTCTTTCCTCTGTGTTGCGAACTAGATAGGATGGTTCGGTATCCTTTGGCAATCTCTGTTGATCACATCGGGAACATCGGGGGCATTGCACTGGCCTGACGTGACGCCTATGTCAGGTGAATGGCGTCGAGGCTTAAGCTGCCTCCTGCAAAGCGGTGAAGTGATGGACGATATCTATTCAGCGAAAATCCTGTCTTATGCGGGCAATCTGACCCGGTCAGGCCGGCTTGAGGCGGCGGATTGTTCGGCGGATGCTCACTCAAGGCTTTGCGGTTCGCGCATGACAGTCTATCTGAAGTTTGATGGCGGACGGATCAGCGATTTTTCCCACGAGGTCAAGGCCTGTGCGCTCGGTCAGGCTGCGGCGTCGATCATGGCGAAGACGATCATCGGGGCGAGCCCCGCGGAAATCCGCCAGGCACGCGAAGCCATGTGGGCGATGCTGAAAGACGGTGGTGACGGCCCTGATGGCCGGTTCGCGGAAATGCGCTGTCTTCAACCCGTCAAGGATTATCCCGCCCGCCACGGATCGGTGATGCTGACGTTCGAGGCAACGGTGAAGGCGCTTGGCAGCCTTGAGACGAGCGACGGAAGATCACAGGAAAAGGCGGTCTGACGGCGATGTGCGCATCAGGCCATAATCATCCGCACAGTCACGAAAAAAAGCCGTATTCGCGCAATTACAGCGGCCCGTTTCGCAAGACACCCGGACGCCTTTTCGGCATGGCACTGATCCGGGCGTATCAGGTGACGCTTTCCAGCCTTGTCGGCCAGTCCTGCCGCCACATGCCGACCTGTTCGGAATATGGTTATGAGGCGATTGCGCGGCACGGCCTGTGGCGCGGCGGATTTCTCACCCTGTTCAGGGTCTCACGCTGCGGTCCGGGCGGAACCCATGGGTTCGACCCGGTACCTGAGACGCTGGATCCCTCGGTGCGCTGGTATCAGCCGTGGCGTTATTGGGCGCTCGGGCGGCGTCACGATCCCTGATAGCGGGCGATGACGAGATAGCCGGGTGTCGGTTCACCATTTTCAAAACGCACATTGATATCGGTGATCTCGACCAGATCGAAACCGGTCGCCTCCAGCCTTTCCTCGATATAGCTGCGTGCATGGGCAAAGCGCTGATGCGGGCCGACCATGAAGGGCTTTTCGCCGAGAACCATGTCTGGCAGGGTCTCTGCGGAGAAAGCGAAGACGCCGCCTTCGACCATGTTTTCGGCAACGCCGAAGAACATCGGCTCCAGCCGTCCGAGATAGGGCAGGACGTCAGCCGCGACCACCAGATCGAAGGCTTCCTCGTCATTGTCATCGAGAAAATCCTCCACTTCCGCGACATATAGCGTCTCGTAGAGGTCTTTCTCATGGGCGATACGCACCATGTTTTCGGAAATATCGAGGCCGGTAATATCGTCGACCATATCGCGCAGAGCACCACCGGCAAGGCCCGTGCCGCAGCCGAGATCGAGCATGCGGTAGAAGGGGCCGGTCTCCAGTGTCTGAAAACGCTGGCGGATCATCAGCGGCACGCAATAGCCGAGTTTTTCAACGAGAATATCCTCGAAATCATCGGCATGCTGATCGAACAGCGTTTCGACATAGGCGTCGGGCGCCTTTTCCGGCGTATCGCCGTAGCCCATGGCGGCAAGGCGCACGGCCGCTCCGCCATGATCATCGGGATCAAGCGCCAGAACCCGGCGATAGGCTTCGGCTGCAAGCTCGAAGGACCCCGCCTTTTCCAGCGCCAGCGCATGGTTGTAGGCCTCGGCCAGCTTTTGCTCGTCTATCTTCTTTGCCATGGTCATCCTCGCGCAATCAGTTGGAATCGCTTTAGGGCGGATCGGTGCGTGGCGCAACCAGTTTCACATCTTTGAAAAATACGGCGCGAAGCGGGCCGCCGTGGCAAGATCCGCTTCAGTGTTGATGTTGAAAAAGGGATCAATCACTCCGAGGGGCGTTTCGATCTCGGAAAAGGCGACTGCGCGATGGCGATGGGCCGCGATGAAGGCCATGACCCGCCGGTTGCCGGGCACAAGAAGAAACTGCTCAAGCATATGTGTCAAACTGAGCGGCCAGAGCGCGAATACCGGGTGTTGTCTGCCGTCCGATGCGGCCAGTATGATTTCATCCGAGGCCGGATTTTCTGCCAGAAATGCCGTGGCAAGATTTTCAGGAAAGAAGGGCGTATCCACGGCAATGGACAACATATGCGAGGCTGCATGACCTTGTTCCAGGAGCCAGGAAAGGCCTGAATGAATACCGGCAAGCGGGCCCTGAAAGCCCGTGATCCGGTCGCTAAGGGTGATGGTTCCATCGGTTTGGCAGCTGTGCGGTCCGGCGCTCAGGAGCAATGGGCTGGCCATGCCGGCAAGCCGTGCCGCAGCGCGATCGGCAAGTGTTACGCCGTCGAGCATAAGCCCCGCCTTGTCCCGACCCATGCGGCGCGATGCGCCACCGGCAAGAATGAGGACGGGCAGGTTCATTTTTCGCTGGCCTCTTCCTGGGCGCGAACGATCAGCCCGCCGCCCTCCGAAGGGCCGGGCTGGGTGGTCTCTGCCAGAGGTGCGATACCGCGCTTGCGTTCGCGGTGGAAGGAATAAAGTCCGGCGGCGACGATGACCGCACCGCCGGTCAGCACATGGGCATCGGGGTAGTTGGCAAAAACGATCATGCCGAGAAGTGCTGCCCACAAAAGCCCGGTATAGCGGAAGGGGGCGATATAGGAGATGTCCGCCTTGCGCACGGCAACCACGATCGACTGATAGCCGCCCAGAAGAAAGGCCGCAGCCAGAACCAGTTTCAGCAGAATCGGAACGGTCAGCATGCTCCAGTCGGCTTCAATCGTTCCTATCACGCCACCTCCGGCCGTCAGCAGCAGGGCGGTGGACAGGGTGATGACGATGGCCGGCACAGAGGCGGTGATGGTTTTGGTCATGAGGTCGCGTGTTGCCGCGCCGAAAACCGCCATGATCACGAAAATCGCGCCCGTATCGAAGCCGTCCGGGCCGGGTCGAATGATGATCAGGACGCCGATAAAACCAACGAGAATGGCGCTCCAGCGGCGCCAGCCGACCGGTTCTCCCATGAAAAGCGCTGCCCCGAGCGTGACGGCGAGCGGCAGCGACTGCTGGATCGCTGAGGCATTGGCAAGCGGCATCAGCCGCAGCGCTTCGAGATAGGTTACCGCTGCGACAAGTTCGCAGAAACTGCGGATCACGATTTTTGGCTGAAAGACATTGCGCACGCTGCCCAGAACACCCGCGCGCCAGGCAATGGCAAGCGCCAGCAGGACAATGAACATCCCGCGAAAGAACATGATCTGGCCGATGCCAATCTCTTTGGTCAAGAGCTTGACGGTCGCGTCGTTGGCGGCGAAGCAGGCCATGGCGAGGATCATGAAGATCGCGCCCTGGATATTGGTGGAAATGCGCATTTCAAGCCCTGTCGTTCCGGGAAACTGACGCTTAGCCTGAAAAGCCATTTTCGTATAGCCGATCAGTCAATTGTCCGCCGGATTTACAGCGTGTCTCTTTCTAGCCGCCGGTGACATTCATATGCCGCTTCACGGCCACCTTGCTGCGATGTTCGTCCAGCTCGAAATTATGCTCCAGCGGCTTGAGCGAAATGGCCCGGTCAATGGCTGCATGCAGCACATCTTCGTCATCTGTTTCGCGCAGGACCTTGCGGAAGTCGGCGTTGTCGTCCTGGCCGAGGCAGAGATAGAGCATGCCCGTGCAGGTCAGCCTGACGCGATTGCAGCTGGAACAGAAATTATGGCTGAGCGGGGTGATAAAGCCGAGCCGGCCGCCGGTTTCCGCCACCGTGACGAAGCGGGCCGGACCGCCGGTCGCATGCGGGCTTTCGTCCAGCGTGTAGCGTTCGGCCAGGCTGGCGCGCACCTTTGACAGCGGCAGATATTGCGCCGAGCGGTCCTGATCAACCTCTCCCAGCGGCATGGCCTCGATCAGGGTCAGCTCCATGCCTTCGCCATGGGCAAATTCCATCAGGGTAGGAATTTCCTGTTCGTTGACACCGGCAAGCGCCACGGCATTGAGCTTGACCTTCAAGCCTGCCTGACGCGCTGCGCGCAGCCCGTGCAGCACCTTTTCAAGATCACCCCAGCGGGTGATGGCGCGGAATTTTTCAGGATCAAGTGTGTCGAGCGAGACATTGACGCGGCGTATACCGGCATCAAAAAGGCTTCCAGCATAGCGATGCAACTGTGAACCATTGGTGGTCAGTGTCAGTTCGTCGAGACCGTTGCCAAGCCGTTTTCCAAGGCCTTCGAAGAGATGCATGACATTCTTGCGCACCAGAGGTTCGCCGCCGGTCAGGCGCAGCTTGGTCACCCCGCGATCGATGAAGGCATTGCAAAGCCGCTCCATCTCCTCGAGCGTCAGCAGGTCGCGCTTTGGCAGGAAGGTCATGTTTTCCGCCATGCAATAGGTACAGCGGAAATCGCAGCGGTCCGTCACCGAGACGCGCAGATAGGAGATCGTCCGGCCGAAATTATCGATGAGCGGCGCGCGTTTGCGGTTTGTGACCGGTTTTTCGGGGGCGAGCAAACTTGTATCCACTGGCGCATCTCTCCTTTTCCGGGGAAAATGTCGTTTGACTCGGCCCCGGTCAAGAGTGAAGACAAACAACAGGATGTGAACCCAGTCGTGAAGGATCCTATGATAATCGAACCGACCGAAATCCGTATTTCCAAGGATCGCCGCCAGATGACGGTCCGTTTTGCCGATGGCGCGAGCTTTTCCCTGCCGGCCGAAATGCTGCGTGTGCTCTCACCTTCGGCGGAAGTGCAGGGGCATGGGCCGGGGCAGAAGGTTACCGTGCCGGGCAAGCGAAAGGTCGAGATCATCACCGTACAGCAGGCCGGGAATTATGCCGTTCGGATCGGCTTTGACGACATGCATGACAGCGGCATTTACACCTGGACCTATCTGCGCGAACTCGGCGAAACGGGAGACTCACTTTTTGCCGTCTACGAGGCGGAGTTGGAGGCCAAAGGTCTCAGCCGCGACTGAACTCAGGAAGGGCGCATGCCTTTCACATGCCGGTCATGCGTCCGGTCTAGTCCTGGCGCCGCATTTTGAAGGAGAGGTGTGAATGAAGGTCATCGAAACGATCGAACAGCTGAAGGCGATCTATGGCGCGCCGGGAGAGGCCTCGCTGGTGAAGGTTACACCGGCGCTGACGGTGGAATATCGCCGGATGATCGAGGCGTCCCCCTTCGTTGCGCTGGCAACGGTCGGGCCGGAAGGGCTTGATTGCTCGCCGCGCGGCGATGCCGGATCCGTGGTGCGGGTGGCCGATGAGAAAACCCTTCATCTACCTGACTGGCGTGGCAATAATCGTGTCGATTCGCTGATGAATATCGTGCGCGATCCGCGTATCGCATTGATGTTTCTGGTGCCGGGCTCGAACAATGCCATGCGGATCAATGCCCGCGCCGTCGTCAGCATTGAACCGGCACTGCTTGAAAGCTTTGAAATGGACGGGAGGCATCCGCGCAGCGTCATCGTGATCACCATCAACGAGGTTTACTTCCAGTGCGCACGTGCCCTGATGCGGGCCGAATTGTGGAACCCTGAACGCTTCATCGACCCGAAGTCTCTGCCGACGCCGGGCGAACTGACCCGTGCCGCAAGCGCCAGTGATTTCGATGCCGAGACCTATGATGCCGAATGGCCGGCGCGGGCGGCAAAATCCATGTGGTGACGGGGCTCAGCCCTTTTCGTCCGGTGCTGGAAGTTCAAGGACGGTACGCTGAACGGGAGCTTCGGCTGGCGGCGCGCGGCCGAACAGACGGGCAAGCCAGGCAAGGGACGGCGTTTCCTCGCAGATGGTCAGAAGCGCAATGGCAATCGGGACGCCGAGGAAGGTGCCGAACAGACCCCACATGAAGGTCCAGAAGAAGATCGAGAACACGACCATGAAGGGCGAAATCGACAGCAGTGAGCCTGAGACCAGCGGCTCGACATAGTTGCCGATGGTGAACTGGATCAGGTTGAGGCAGATGAACAGAGCCATTGCTGTCTGCCAGTGCTCAAACTGGATCACCCCATAGGCTGCCGGGAATACTGTTGCGATCACCGAGCCGATAAAGGGGATATAGTTGAGCGCAAAGGCGATCACCCCCCATTCCACCGCATAATCGAGGCCGAGGATGGTTGCCACAGCCCAGAACATGAAGCCCGTCAGCGCGCTCATTTCCGTGCGTACCAGCATGTAGCGGGCGAATTTGCGTGAGGTGGCCCGGGCAACGCGGAGCATGGTTTCAGCCATTTCCGGATTGTGCAGCGTGTCGACCTTGCGGCGCAACGCGTCCAGTTCGGCAAGTCCAAGCGCCACATAGGCCAGAACCACGAGCCAGAAGCTCAAGGTCATGCTGGCCTGGCCGGTGACCTGCTGCAATGTGCGCACCAGAAGGCCGACATTGAAGACATCATTCAGCGATGTCGCTGCCGTGATGCCTTTGGAACTGAGCCAGCCGGTAAGATCCTGATAGGCGACCTGCAATTGCCAGGCGGCGCCGATGAAGGTGGTCGCGACACGCGAAAAGCCCCAGACCACCAGCATGGTGAAGGCAAAGAAGATGATGATGGTTGTCAGCAGCGTCAGAGCCAGTGCCAGCATGGAGGGCATGACGCGCTGCAGCCTGCTTTTGAGCGGCCAGGTGACGGCAATGATGAACAGCGACAGGGCAAAAGGCTTGAGAAAGGAACCTGCCCAGTTGATCGCAAAAAAAAGAACAAGAACAAAGATAAGGGCGACGGCGACGTTGGCGCCGCTACGCACCGGAGACGGGCGCATTTCGTTCATGATGTCTCTTCATTCGCCTGCTTGAGCGGTTATTCGCAAGACTGTATCGTCTGGGCAAGGTCGGCGCAAGCGCGACAAGCCGGCCAATGGCGGGGAGAGGTCAATTATCATGTCAGCTGAGTTCAGCGAGGTCTGTCATCCGGAAACGGTCCTGCGTTTCTGGTTCGAGGAATTGACGCCGGAGGACTGGTTTGCGCCCCGCGATCCTGAGCGCCTCGATGCGATTATCCGCGAGCGTTTTCTCTTGACGCATCTGGCGCTTGCCCGTGATGTCGATCCGTTATGGCGTTCGGCGCCGGATTACCAGTTGGCCGCCGTGCTGGTGCTGGACCAGTTTCCACGCAACATGTTTCGTTCAACGCCGCTTGCCTTCGCAACGGATATGCTGGCCTTGCGGGAGGCAAAGCTGGCGGTCGCGACCGGTGCTCATGAGGCCGTCGAGAGTGTCCGGCGGGTGTTTTTCTTCATGCCTTTCGAACATTCCGAGCAGCTCAGCGACCAGGAACGCTGCGTCCATCTGTTCGAGACCATGGGGGAGGTGGCGGAAACCTTTGTCGACTATGCCCGCCAGCATCGTGATCTTATTGCCCGCTTCGGGCGGTTCCCGCACCGCAATCATGTCCTGCGGCGGCGTTCGACCCGCGCGGAACTGGCCTTCCTGGCTGGCGATGCAGGGGGGTAGATGCCGTTTGCCCGGCACTGGACGGGCCAAGCTGTAAAATAGCGACCAGCCGACATGATGCTGTTCGATTTTGCTGCCAGGCTGACGATTGATTATGACACTGCTATGGACTTTCGGCGGTGATGAACGATCCTTTCTGACTGGATGATCATCACTTCCGCCGCTTCTGGCGGCTGCAAACAGGGAGTTTGAGTTGAAATTCGACGTTGCATGCATGTCTCGGATCCGGGATTGCCGTCATCTTGCGCTTTTTGGGCTTCTGCTTTTTCTCGCTGCGGCCCTTTGCATGAGCCAGCCCGCCAATGCCCAGACGGCGGATACGCAGAGCAATGCCAGTCAGGCTGTTGCCGCGGTTTCAGCCGATCCCTTCGTCGCTGAAACCGCCAAGCAGCTTGATACCTTCAACGCCGCCTATGCCACGCTTGACAAGAAGATGCAGGAAGGCGGTCTGGATGATGACACCCTTGCCCGCCTGCAGACGACCGCTGATCAGCTTGATAGCGATCTGATGCAGCTCACCGTGGATATCGAGGCCAAGCTCAATGCGGTTCGCGATCAGATCGCCGAGCTTGGCAAGGCACCCGGCGCCAATGATCCGCCTGAGCCAGCCGTGACCGCTGACCAGCGCAATCAGTTGATCGCGGAGCGGTCCGAGCTGAGCGCGCTTTCGGACAAGGCGTCAAAGCTGGCTTCTGCCGCGGGCGATGCGTCGAAAAAGATCGCGACCATGCGGCGCGATCTTTTTACCGATGCCCTATTTGCCCACACCGATCTTCAGGACCTGTTTTCATCCGATTTTGCCGGCTTTCTGCATCAGGAATATCTGAATTTTCAGGCATCTTATGGCGCCTGGTTCCGCTATGTCTGGAATGAGAGGCGGGTTCAGCTGGTGCTGGCGCTCGGGCTTTCCGCGCTCGCGGCGCTTTTTTTCAGAAGCGCCACGATTTCATTGATGCGGCGGCGGCTGGCACAGTTGGTGATGGATGACGACAGCCCCGATTTCTTCATCAAGCTAATCACCGCGGCCTATGCGACGGGACTGCCAACGCTGGTGACCGCCGCCTTCCTGGCCGTTTCATATATGCTGTTTTACGGGCTCGACGTGCTGGTGCCCGATGTGCAGCAGTTCGTGTTCACCACCTATAAGGCCATCGCCGTCATCTTCTTCGTCTTCCTTTTGACCCGCAATGTGCTGTCACCCGGCGATCCCGCCTTGCGGCTGATACCGATGCGCACCAGCGCGGCGCGCAAGCTGCACTGGGCCATCACCGCGATGGCGACGATCAACTGGGGTGATCAGGTCATCGATGTTCTGAATGGAACGCTGGCGGCGGATCTTGAGCTGGAGGCGGTGCGCAGCTTTGTTGCCGCCATTCTGATCGGCCTCATCCTTGTGGCGGTGTCCTTCATCAAGCCGTTTCATGGCGAGGCGACGCGTCGCCGCACGCGCGCTGTCAAATTGCTGTGGCCTTCGCTGCTGGCGGGCCTGATCCGTCTGGCAGGCTTCTTTTTGCTGGCCTGCGCGATAACCGGTTATATCGCTCTGGCACGTTTTATCGCCATGCAAGTGGTGCTGACCGGTGCCATCCTGTCGACGGCCTATGTTTCTATTCTGCTCGGCAATGCCGTGTCGCAGCCCGGCACCATGCTCAGAACCGGCCAGGGCCGCAGGATTGCGGCGAAGTTCAAGCTTTCACCGGTGCGTATCGATCAGATCTCGCTGCTGAGCGGTCTGGCAATCTATGCGCTCACCGTCCTGATCGGGATCCCCTGCCTGCTGATGGCATGGGGTATGCGCTTTGCCGAGATCAGGCTCTGGGCGGGAAAGCATCTCACGTCGATCACCCTCGGCTCGATCACCATTTCGCTGGGCGGTATTCTTCTGGCGATTATTCTGTTCGTTACCGGTTTTCTGATCACGCGCTGGTTCCAGAAATGGTTTGATGACAATGTGCTGCTGCGCTCACGTGCCGATCCCGGCGTCAGGAATTCGGTCAAGACCGGGATCAACTATCTCGGTATCCTGCTGGCGGTGCTGGTGGCGATTTCAGCGGCCGGGGTCAATCTGTCCTCGCTGGCGCTGGTGGCCTCGGCGCTTTCCATCGGTATCGGTTTTGGCCTGCAGACCATCGTCCAGAATTTCGTGTCCGGCCTGATCCTGCTGATCGAGCGGCCCTTCAAGGTTGGCGACTGGATTGTGTCGGGAACGACGGAGGGGTTCGTGAAGCGTATATCAGTGCGTGCGACCGAGATCGAAACTTTTCAGCGCCAGTCGATCATCGTGCCGAATTCCGAGCTGATCAATGCCTCCGTCGGCAACTGGACACATCATAACCATATGGGCCGGTCGGAGATCGCCGTCGGGGTGTCTTATTCCGCCGATCCGCGCAAGGTGATGGATATTCTGCTTGAGCTTGCCCAGGCCCATCCTCTGGTGCTTTCCAATCCTGAGCCGATGGTGATTTTCAACGGCTTTGGCGACAGTTCGCTTGATTTTGAACTGCGTGTCTATCTGGCAGATGTCTTCAACGGGATTCCGGTCAGGAATGATCTCCGGGTGGCGATTTTCGAGCGGTTCCGCAAGGAAAATATCGAAATTCCGTTTCCACAGCGCGATCTGCATATCATCACCGGCGGTGACGGTGACAAGGCGGAAGCGCTTGCGGCCGAGATCAAACGTCGCGCACAGCCGATCAATGAGGATCCGAAGCCGGCTTTCGATCACCCCGATGCCGGCAATGATGACAGTGGCGGACGCTGAGCGCTGCCATCGATTTTGCCCGAGCCGCGTCGCGTCGGCGGCGAAGCATGTCGCAAACGAACTCTTGGCCCGCCCGTCTTGCGTTGCATAGTCGATCAAGGCGGGCCTGAACGCGGCGCCCGACATGAAAATGAGGCGGAGCAAATGAGCATCAGGACAAGAGCGGTCGTCATCGGTGGTGGCGTGGTCGGTGTATCAACCCTTTACCATCTGGCAAAGAAGGGGTGGAGCGATGCGGTCCTGATCGAGCGCAAGGAGCTGACGTCCGGTTCGACCTGGCATGCAGCCGGCCTGCTGCCTCTGTTTAACATGAGCTATTCCGTTGGCCAGCTGCACAAATATTCGGTCAATCTCTATTCGGCGCTGGAAGAGGAGACGGGCCTGAATGTCGGTTTCTCCAAGGTTTCCAACATCCGTCTTGCCATGTCGAAGGACCGGATGGATGAATATCTCTATTATTCCGGTATCGCCGAGACGATCGGCGTCGATGTGAAGTTCCTGACGCCCGAAGAGCTGAAGGAGGTATGGCCGCTAT
This sequence comes from Martelella alba, assembly GCF_006516955.1. Lineage (GTDB taxonomy): Bacteria > Pseudomonadota > Alphaproteobacteria > Rhizobiales > Rhizobiaceae > Martelella > Martelella alba. Next base: position 21,528 of record NZ_VHLG01000014.1, on the reverse strand, counting down.
GCGAGACCGATGGCATTCTCGGCGCGATCCAGCATCCCGATGATGGCTATATCCAGCCGGCCGATCTGACCCAGGCCCTTGCCAAGGGCGCGCGTGACCGCGGGGCGAAGATCCTGCGCAATACAACGGTGACGGCGATTGCCCAAAATGACGACGGCAGCTGGCAGGTGGAGACAGACAAGGACAGTTTCACCGCCGATCATGTGATTTCCTGTACGGGCAGTTTTGCCCGCAAGACCGGCGCCATGGTCGGCCTCAACGTGCCCGTCATACCCGTTGAACACCAATATATTGTCACCGAACCGCATCCGGCCATTCTGGAACGCAAGAAACAGGGCCTGCCTGAAATGGGTGTGCTGCGCGAATCCGACAGTGCCTGGTATATGCGTGAGGAAGCGGGCGGTTTGATCCTAGGCCCCTATGAGGCCGGCGCGCCGGTCTGTTATGTCGACGGACCTTCTGCCGACAGCGAATATGAGCTGTTTCAGGAAGAGCTTGACCGGCTGATGCCGCATATCGAGACCGCCTTTGCCCGCGTGCCGGCCTTTGCCGAGGTCGGCATCAAGAAGGTCTATAATGGTGCAATCGCCTATACGCCGGACGGCAATCCGATTGTTGGCCCGGCGCCGGGGCTGAAGAATTTCTGGCTCAATGAGGGCCATTCCTTTGGCATTACCGCGGCAGGTGGCGCTGGCTGGCAGCTGGCCGAATGGATTGTCGAGGGCGAGCCGACCGTGGATCTCGCCGGCGTCGATCCGCGCCGTTTCGGTCCCTATGCCACCGAGGGCTATCTGATCGCAAAGAACGAGGAAGCCTATGCCAATGTCTTCACCATGCATTATCCGGATGAGGAGCGCGCTGCCGCAAGGCCGCTGAAAACATCGCCGGTCTATGGGAGGCTGAAGGCACTTGGCGGCGTTTTCGGCTCGGTATTCGGCTGGGAGCGAGCCAACTGGTATGCGCCGGAAGGTTATCAGCTCGATGAAAGCGAACTGGGCGTCGGGGCTGACGTGCTGACCAATCACAATTACGCTACTCCGCTGGACGATGGGCGCATTGTCGAGAAATGGTCGTTCCGCCGCTCGAATTATTTCGAGCATGTCGGCAACGAGGTGAAGCATGTGCATGAACATGTCGGCGTGCTCGACATGACGCCCTTTGCCAAGATGGAAGTGTCGGGCCCCGGTGCCCGGGCATTCCTTGACAGCATCTTCGCCAATGCCGTGCCGAAGAAGCGCGGCCGGATCGCGCTTTGCCATCTGCTCGGCGCACAGGGTGGTGTGCGGGCCGAGTTCACACTTTATGAATGGGCGCCGGGGCGCTTCTATCTGGTTTCCGGTGCCGGACTTGAAAGTCACGATCATGATCTGTTGATGCGGTTGGCGCCCCGAGACGGCTCGGTGACATTGCGTCCGATGACGATGGAGATGGGCGTTCTGGTCGTGGCCGGGCCGAAATCGCGCGATCTTCTGAAGAAACTGACAAGGAGCTCATTGGAAAATGCCGATTTCGGCTGGCTGACCGGACAGCAGATTTCGATCGGCGCGGCAACGGCGCATGCATTGAGGGTAAATTTCGTCGGCGAACTGGGTTGGGAACTGCATCATCCGATCGCGATGCAGACCTATATTTTTGACAGGCTGATGGAGGCTGGCGCCGAATTCGGTGTCAAGCCTTTCGGTATCCGGGCGATGAATGCCATGGCGCTGGAAAAATCCTACCGCGCCATGCAGCGGGAAATGACCATCGAATATACGGCCTACGAATCAGGTCTTGATCGCTTCATCAAGCCGCAGAAGGCATTTATCGGTCGCGATCAGCTGCTGAAAAAGAAGGAGGAAGGGCTCAGCGCCATCTTCGCGACCTTGCTGGTCGAGGGCAATAGCGACGTCGATGCGCGTGGCTCCGAAGCGATTTACGCCGAAGATGGAGCACTGGCCGGGCGCGCGACGCAAGGTGGCTTTGGCTGGCGAATCGGCAAATCGATTGCGCTTGCAATGCTCGCTCCGGCCTATGCGTCACCAGGGACGCGGCTGAAAATAAAGATACTGGGTGAACTCTATGATGCCACCGTGGTTGAGGAGAGCCCGTTTGACCCGGACAATCTGGCGCTGAGGGCCTGAGCGGGAAAGGCGGGTGCACTGGCAGGTGCCGGTGCGAATGTGGATGGTGGCAAAAGTTTGAAAAAGCCACTTGCAAAGCGTGGCGCAGCACCGTAAATGGAGCGCCATGTCTGAAACCGGATCGCCCAATTGGCGAAAACGGAAGAGGCAAAGGGGTATAGCTCAGTTGGTAGAGCGGCGGTCTCCAAAACCGCAGGTCGGGGGTTCGAGCCCCTCTGCCCCTGCCATTTCGCTTGCAATCTGCTTTACTGCGCAGCTTGTATTCAAGCGTAGAATTTCGGGTATTGCCGTTTTTCCTCTTGCGAATTTGAAAAACGGTGCTATGTAGATCAAAACAGACGCGCGGTGCGTGGGGCTGGCTCATGCCGCTTTACGTGCCGTAATGGTGTGGGCAGTTTATGGCATCGAAATCCAATCCATTCACGTTTCTGCAGCAGGTTCGCTCCGAGACGGCCAAGGTCGTCTGGCCGTCGCGCCGGGAAACCATGATCTCGACCCTGATGGTGTTCGTTATGGTCGTTGCTGCGGCGTTGTTCTTTTTCGCTGCTGACCAGTTGATGGGCTGGGGGCTTAGCTTTGTGCTGAGTCTCGGCAATTAACAGGCGGGGAAATTAAGATGGCGATGCGCTGGTACATTGTTCATGCCTATTCCAACTTCGAAAAGAAGGTGGCTGAGGCGATTGAGGAGAAGGCCAAACAGAAGGGCCTCGATCAGTATTTCGATCGTATCCTTGTTCCGACCGAAAAGGTTGTTGAGGTTCGTCGCGGCCGCAAGGTTGATTCGGAACGCAAGTTTTTCCCGGGCTATGTTCTTGTCCGGGTTGATATGAATGATCAGGTGTTCCATCTGATCAAGAATACGCCGCGCGTGACCGGGTTTCTCGGCAGCGAGCAGAAGCCGGTTCCGATCCCTGATTCCGAGGCGGATCATATTCTCGGTCAGGTTCAGGAAGGTGTTGAGCGCCCGAAGGCGACCGTATCTTTCGAGATCGGCGAGCAGGTGCGTGTTTCCGATGGTCCGTTTGCCTCGTTCAACGGTGTTGTCCAGGATGTGGACGAAGAGCGTGCTCGCCTGAAGGTCGAAGTGTCGATCTTTGGTCGCGCAACACCGGTCGAGCTCGAATACGGGCAGGTCGAAAAGGTTTAAGTTCCCTTCGGGGTTATTCGCGTGGAAGGGCAGGGGCCTCAAGCCGGGTCCTGAATGTTCCGCACCACGCAACCGCAGCCGCCGGAGTGATCCGGCACCAGGACCGGGTCTCCCGGTCGAGACAGGAAAGGCAGAGTAATGGCTAAGAAAGTTGCAGGCCAGCTCAAGTTGCAGGTTCCGGCAGGCTCGGCGAATCCGTCGCCGCCGATCGGTCCCGCTCTTGGTCAGCGTGGCATTAACATCATGGAATTCTGCAAGGCGTTCAATGCCGCTTCGCAGGAAATGGAAAAGGGTATGCCGATCCCGGTGATCATTACCTATTTCCAGGACAAGTCTTTCACCTTCGTCATGAAGCAGCCGCCGGTATCTTACTTCCTCAAGAAGGAAGCCAAGATCAAGTCGGGCTCCAAGACCCCGGGCAAGGCAAAGGCAGGCTCCATCTCCGCCGAGCAGGTCCGCAAGATCGCCGAAGCGAAGATGAGTGACCTCAATGCCGCCGATATCGAAGGCGCAATGCGCATGGTTGAGGGTTCCGCCCGCGCCATGGGCCTGGAAGTGACGGGTTGATTGCCATGACCAAGATTGCAAAGCGTATTCAGAAGATCCGCGAAGGTGTTGATCCCGACAAGCTCTACTCGCTGAGTGAAGCTGTTGCCATGGTCAAGGAGCGCGCCGTCGCCAAGTTCGATGAAACCATCGAAATCGCAATGAATCTCGGCGTTGATCCGCGTCATGCTGACCAGATGGTCCGCGGCGTCGTCAACCTGCCGAACGGCACGGGCCGTACGGTTCGCGTTGCTGTTTTTGCGCGTGGCGCCAAGGCTGACGAAGCCAAGGAAGCCGGTGCGGATATCGTCGGTGCCGAGGAACTGGTTGAACTGGTTCAGGGTGGCACGATTGAATTTGATCGCTGCATTGCGACCCCGGACATGATGCCGCTCGTCGGCCGCCTTGGTAAGGTTCTTGGCCCTCGCGGCATGATGCCGAACCCGAAGGTTGGTACGGTCACCATGGATGTGACGGGTGCCGTCAATGCATCCAAGGGCGGTGCTGTCGAGTTCCGTGTTGAAAAGGCTGGCATCATTCACGCTGGCGTTGGCAAGGCTTCCTTCGGTGCTGAAAAGCTCGAAGAAAACATCCGCGCTTTTGCCGATGCTGTCGTCAAGGCCAAGCCGGCTGGCGCCAAGGGTAACTACCTGAAGCGCGTTGCCCTGTCCTCGACCATGGGTCCGGGCGTCAAGGTTGACCTCTCGACGGTCAACGCCTGATTTGATTTTGGAAGCCTGATTTCAAGGCTTTCTGACGTGTTTTCCGGGCTCCAGGGCCCGGAAAAACTCCGGGATTTATCCCGGTTTCCTGTCCGAGATTGCAGGTGGGCAACCTTAATCCATCAGCCTGCATGAGACGGGTGAGACCGATTTTGCCGTCATTCTTTGCGGAGGTTCCGTGATTTTGGCGAAGGATTTGGTTCGAACCTGGTTGTGCCTTGGGGCTCGTTCTTTGAGCGCGCCGAAAGGGGACAGGATCCTCGAGCGTCGCTCGGGATCTTTGCGGTAACGCCAAGTCCCGTGCGGCAAAGGCAAACCCGGCAGGGCCATTTGGTCCTGTCAACTGGAGATAGGCAGTGGAAAGAGCGGAAAAACGCGAATTCGTCACGGAGCTGAACGAAGTCTTCAAGGCTTCCGGATCAGTTGTTGTGGCCCACTATGCCGGTGTCACGGTTGCGCAGATGAACGACTTTCGTTCAAAGATGCGCGTAGCCGGCGGCACGGTCAAGGTCGCGAAGAACCGCCTGGCCAAAATTGCCCTTCAGGGTACGGAGTCCGAGGGAATGTCTGATCTGTTTACGGGTCAGACGCTCATCGCTTATTGCGATGATCCGGTTACGGCTCCGAAGGTCGTCATGGATTTCGCCAAGACCAACGACAAGCTCGTTGTTCTGGGCGGTGTCATGGGGGCAACCGTGCTCGACGCGGAAGGTGTCAAGTCGCTCGCGACCATGCCTTCGCTGGACGAGCTGCGTGCGAAGCTGGTTGGTATGATCCAGACCCCGGCGACCCGCATCGCGACGATTGCTTCGGCACCCGCAAGCCAGCTTGCGCGCGTGCTCAACGCCTACGCCACGAAGGACGAAGCCGCTTGAGGCGGTTTTTCGCTGTTTATGAATTTCGAACCAGTTCGAACCAAACACACGAAGGAATGATAACATGGCTGATCTCGCCAAAATCGTAGAAGACCTCTCCGCCCTGACGGTTCTGGAAGCTGCTGAGCTTTCCAAGATGCTCGAAGAAAAGTGGGGCGTTTCCGCCGCTGCTCCGGTTGCTGTTGCTGCCGCTGGTGGCGCTGGCGCTGCGGCTGAAGCCGTTGAAGAAAAGACCGAATTCGACGTTATCCTGGCTGAAGCCGGCGCTAACAAGATCGGCGTCATCAAGGAAGTCCGCGCCATCACCGGCCTGGGCCTCAAGGAAGCCAAGGACCTCGTTGAAGGCGCTCCGAAGGCTGTCAAGGAAGCCGTTTCCAAGGCTGAAGCTGAAGAACTCAAGGGCAAGCTGGAAGCAGCTGGCGCCAAGGTTGAGCTCAAGTAAGCTTTTGGTTTCAGGATCGCGGGTGGTTTTGCCACCCGCGATCCGGCTCTTTTCTACCCGAAGTCATTACCCAAAGGCCCCCAATCGGGTCTTTGGGTAATGGGTTCTCAAGAAGACCCCTTTATCGTGACGGAGCCGACTGGCCAGCGGTGACCGTCTGTTGCAGGCCCGGATGCAGTTTGACAAGGAGCGACGATGGCTCAGACCCTTTCCTTTAACGGTCGCAGGCGCGTACGCAAGTTTTTCGGAAAAATTCCGGAAGTGGCGGAGATGCCGAACCTTATCGAGGTTCAGAAAGCGTCTTACGACCAGTTCCTCATGGTTGACGAACCCGTTGGCGGCCGCCCCGATGAGGGGCTTCAGGCCGTTTTCAAGTCCGTTTTCCCGATCACCGATTTTTCCGGTGCCTCCATGCTCGAATTCGTTTCATACGAATTCGAAGCACCGAAATTCGACGTTGATGAATGCCGTCAGCGCGACCTGACCTTTGCCGCGCCGCTCAAGGTCAAGCTGCGTCTGATCGTGTTCGATATCGATGAAGACACCGGCGCGAAATCGATCAAGGACATCAAGGAGCAGTCGGTCTATATGGGCGACATGCCGCTGATGACCAACAACGCGACCTTCATCGTCAACGGTACCGAGCGCGTTATCGTCTCGCAGATGCACCGTTCGCCGGGCGTGTTCTTCGACCATGACAAGGGCAAGAGCCATTCTTCCGGCAAGCTGCTTTTCGCAGCGCGCGTGATCCCGTATCGCGGTTCCTGGCTCGACATCGAATTCGATGCCAAGGATATTGTCCATGCGCGTATCGACCGTCGCCGCAAGATCCCGGTAACATCTCTGCTGATGGCCCTCGGCATGGATACCGAAGAGATCCTCGACACCTTCTACGACAAGGCAACATATGTCCGCGACGGCGAAGGCTGGCGCGTGCCGTTCTCGCCCGAGCGCCTGAAGGGCCAGAAGGTCGTCAGCGCGCTTGTTGACGCCGACAGCGGCGAAGTCATTGCCGACGCCGGCAAGAAGCTGACCCCGCGCATGCTGCGTCAGCTAAAGGACAAGGGCGTCAAGGCGCTGCGTGTCTCGGACGAAGAGCTGTTCGGTGCCTATCTTGCTGAAGATATTGTCAATCTGGAGACCGGTGAGATCTATCTCGAGGCCGGTGAGGAACTGGACGAGAAAAATCTGGCCGGCATCGCCGAGTCGGGTATCGATGAGCTGCAGATCCTCGGCATCGACCACGTCAATGTCGGCGCCTATATCCGCAACACCATGGTTGCCGACAAGAACGAGAACCGTCAGGACGCCCTGTTCGATATCTATCGCGTGATGCGTCCGGGTGAGCCGCCGACCATGGAATCGGCTGAGGCCATGTTCAACTCGCTGTTCTTCGACAGCGAGCGTTACGACCTCTCTGCTGTCGGTCGTGTGAAGATGAACATGCGTCTGGATCTTGACGCTGAAGATACCGTTCGCGTTCTGCGCAAGGACGATATCCTCGCCGTGGTCAAGACGCTGGTCGAGCTGCGCGACGGCAAGGGCGAGATCGACGATATCGACAACCTCGGCAACCGTCGCGTCCGTTCGGTCGGTGAGCTGATGGAGAACCAGTATCGTCTGGGTCTGCTGCGCATGGAACGCGCCATCAAGGAGCGCATGTCCTCGATCGAGATCGACACGGTCATGCCGCAGGATCTGATCAACGCCAAGCCGGCTGCCGCTGCGGTTCGCGAATTCTTCGGCTCCTCGCAGCTGTCGCAGTTCATGGACCAGATCAACCCGCTGTCGGAAATCACCCACAAGCGCCGTCTTTCGGCCCTTGGCCCGGGCGGTCTGACGCGCGAACGCGCAGGCTTTGAAGTCCGCGACGTGCATCCGACCCATTACGGCCGTATCTGCCCGATTGAGACGCCGGAAGGCCCGAATATCGGTCTGATCAACTCGCTGGCGACCTTCGCACGCGTTAACAAGTATGGCTTCATCGAAAGCCCGTATCGCAAGATTTCAGATGACGGCAAGGTCACCGATGAAGTGATCTATCTGTCGGCCATGGAAGAGGCGAAGTACTATATCGCCCAGGCCAATGCGATGCTGGATGAGAAGGGCAGCTTCGTCGAGGAATTCGTCGTCTGCCGTCATGCCGGTGACGTGATGCTGGCGCCGCGCGAAAACATCAACCTGATGGACGTTTCGCCGAAGCAGCTGGTTTCGGTTGCCGCAGCGCTCATTCCGTTCTTGGAAAACGACGACGCCAACCGCGCCCTGATGGGCTCGAACATGCAGCGTCAGGCCGTTCCGCTTCTGCGCGCCGAAGCGCCGTTTGTCGGTACCGGCATGGAGCCGATTGTTGCCCGTGACAGTGGTGCTGCCATTGCTGCCCGTCGCGGCGGTGTGGTCGACCAGATCGATGCAACGCGTATCGTTATCCGCGCCACGGAAGATCTCGATGCCTCCAAGTCGGGCGTTGATATCTACCGGCTGATGAAGTTCCAGCGCTCGAACCAGAACACCTGCGTCAACCAGCGTCCGCTGGTGCGCGTCGGCGACATCATCAACCGCGGCGACATCATCGCCGACGGCCCGTCGACGGACCTTGGTGACCTGGCGCTCGGCCGCAACGCGCTCGTCGCCTTCATGCCGTGGAACGGTTACAACTACGAAGACTCGATCCTGCTTTCGGAGCGGATTGTCGCTGAAGACGTCTTCACCTCGATCCATCTGGAAGAATTCGAGGTCATGGCCCGCGATACCAAGCTGGGTCCGGAAGAAATCACCCGCGACATTCCGAATGTTTCGGAAGAAGCACTGAAGAACCTTGATGAAGCCGGTATCGTCTACATTGGTGCAGAAGTGCATCCGGGCGATATCCTGGTCGGCAAGATCACGCCGAAGGGCGAAAGCCCGATGACGCCGGAAGAAAAGCTTCTGCGCGCCATCTTCGGTGAAAAGGCATCGGACGTTCGCGATACTTCGATGCGCATGCCGCCCGGAACCTTCGGTACGGTCGTTGAAGTGCGCGTGTTCAACCGTCACGGCGTTGAAAAAGACGAACGTGCCATGGCCATCGAGCGCGAGGAAATCGAGCGCCTCGCCAAGGACCGTGATGACGAACAGGCGATCCTGGACCGTAACGTCTATGCCCGTCTTCTTGAAATGCTGGATGGCCAGACCTCGATTGCAGGCCCGAAGGGCTTCAAGAAGGGCGTTGTCCTGACGGAAGAGGTGGTTCAGTCCTATCCGCGTTCGCAATGGTGGATGTTCGCCGTTGAGAGCGAGGAAATGCAGGGCGAAGTCGAAGCGCTTCGTGGCCAGTACGACGAATCCAAGGCGCGGCTTGAGCAGCGCTTCATGGACAAGGTCGAAAAGGTCCAGCGCGGCGATGAAATGCCTCCGGGCGTCATGAAGATGGTCAAGGTCTTCGTCGCTGTGAAGCGCAAGATCCAGCCGGGCGACAAGATGGCCGGCCGTCACGGCAACAAGGGTGTGGTTTCCCGCATCCTGCCGATCGAGGACATGCCGTTCCTCGAAGACGGTACCCATGTTGACGTGGTGCTGAACCCGCTTGGCGTGCCGAGCCGCATGAATGTTGGTCAGATTCTTGAAACCCATCTGGCCTGGGGTTGTGCGGGCATGGGCAAGCGCATTGGCGAGATGCTCGAAGAGTATCGCCAGACCAATGAGATCGCGCCGCTGAAGGAAACGCTGACGGAAGTCTACGCTTCTGAAGCACGCAGCGAAGTCGAGCATTTCGATGACGACCAGCTGGTCCTGCTGGCCGAAGAAGCCAAGCGCGGCGTTTCGATCGCCACGCCGGTCTTCGACGGTGCCCATGAAGGCGATGTTTCGGAAATGCTGAGCCGTGCAGGCTATGATCCTTCGGGACAGTCGGTGCTCTATGACGGGCGTACAGGCGAGCCTTTCGACCGCAAGGTCACCGTGGGCTACATGTACATGATCAAGCTCAACCACCTGGTTGATGACAAGATCCATGCCCGTTCGATCGGTCCTTACTCGCTTGTTACCCAGCAGCCGCTCGGTGGTAAGGCGCAGTTCGGCGGTCAGCGCTTCGGCGAAATGGAGGTCTGGGCGCTGGAAGCTTATGGCGCTGCCTACACGCTGCAGGAAATGCTGACGGTCAAGTCGGATGACGTGGCCGGTCGTACCAAGGTCTATGAGGCGATCGTCCGTGGCGATGATACGTTCGAAGCCGGTATTCCGGAAAGCTTCAACGTTCTGGTCAAGGAAATGCGTTCGCTGGGGCTTTCGGTCGAACTGGAAAATCAGGCCGGCGAGCCTGAAGCCGAAGAGACCGTGCTGCCTGACGCAGCCGAATAAGATTGAAAAGCGGCGCGCCTCCTGCCTGAGGGAGGCGCGGCCGGTTTCCCGATTTTAAATGTCGGGAAACGCTTTCGCCGCATTTTGCGGCTATACCCGTTTTTACAAGGCATACTGTGTCGGCCGGGAAGCGACAGAGTGATGCCCCCAAGGGCTCAACCGCCCATTCAAGGAGACAGGCATGAACCAAGAGGTCATGAATCTTTTCAATCCGCAGGCGCCGGCGCAGGTCTTTGATTCTATCCGGATCTCGATTGCCAGCCCTGAAAAGATCCTTTCCTGGTCCTATGGCGAAATCAAGAAGCCGGAAACGATCAACTATCGTACGTTCAAGCCGGAACGCGATGGCCTGTTCTGCGCCCGTATCTTCGGGCCGATCAAGGATTACGAATGCCTGTGCGGCAAGTACAAGCGCATGAAGTACAAGGGCATTATCTGCGAAAAGTGCGGCGTTGAAGTGACGCTGTCGCGCGTTCGCCGCGAGCGCATGGGCCATATCGAGCTCGCCGCTCCCGTTGCCCATATCTGGTTCCTGAAGTCGCTGCCGAGCCGCATTTCGACGCTGCTCGACATGACCCTGAAGGATGTCGAGCGCGTTCTCTATTTCGAAAACTACATCGTCACCGAGCCAGGCCTGACCTCGCTGAAGGAGAACCAGCTGCTCTCTGAAGAAGAGTATATGCTGGCGATCGATGAGTTCGGTGAAGACCAGTTCTCGGCCAATATCGGCGCTGAAGCCATCTATGAAATGCTCGCCAGCATGGATCTGGAAAAGATCGGTGGAGATCTGCGCGCCGAGCTTGCCGATACGACGTCTGATCTGAAGCAGAAGAAGCTGATGAAGCGGCTGAAGATCGTCGAGAACTTCATTGAATCGGGTAATCGCCCGGAATGGATGATCATGAAGGTCGTTCCGGTGATCCCGCCGGATCTGCGTCCGCTGGTGCCGCTCGATGGCGGCCGCTTCGCGACGTCTGACCTCAATGATCTCTATCGCCGCGTGATCAACCGTAACAACCGTCTGAAGCGCCTGATCGAACTGCGCGCGCCGGGCATCATCATCCGTAACGAGAAGCGCATGCTGCAGGAATCTGTCGATGCGCTGTTCGACAACGGCCGCCGTGGCCGCGTCATCACCGGTGCCAACAAGCGCCCGCTGAAGTCGCTGTCCGATATGCTCAAGGGCAAGCAGGGCCGCTTCCGTCAGAACCTGCTCGGCAAGCGCGTCGACTATTCCGGCCGTTCGGTTATCGTGACCGGCCCGGAACTGAAGCTGCATCAGTGCGGCCTGCCGAAGAAGATGGCGCTCGAACTGTTCAAGCCGTTCATCTATGCCCGTCTTGACGCCAAGGGGTATTCCTCGACCGTCAAGCAGGCCAAGAAGCTGGTTGAAAAGGAACGGCCGGAAGTCTGGGATATTCTCGATGAGGTCATCCGCGAGCATCCGGTTCTCTTGAACCGCGCGCCGACGCTGCACCGTCTGGGTATCCAGGCCTTCGAACCGACGCTGGTTGAAGGCAAGGCCATTCAGCTGCATCCGCTCGTCTGCACCGCCTTCAACGCTGACTTTGACGGCGACCAGATGGCTGTTCACGTGCCGCTGTCGCTCGAAGCCCAGCTCGAAGCTCGCGTCTTGATGATGTCGACCAACAACATCCTGCATCCGGCCAATGGTCAGCCGATCATCGTGCCGTCGCAGGACATGGTTCTCGGCCTCTATTACCTCTCGATCCTGAACCAGAACGAGCCGGGCGAGGGCATGGTCTTTGCCGATCTGGGCGAGCTGCATCACGCTCTGGAAAACAAGGTCGTGACGCTGCACACCAAGATCAAGGGCCGTTTCCGCACCGTTGATGAAAACGGCGAGATGGTTTCGAAGATCTATGAGACCACGCCTGGCCGCATGATCATCGGCGAACTTCTGCCGAAGAACGTCAATGTGCCGTATGAAACCTGCAACCAGGAAATGACCAAGAAGAACATCTCCAAGATGATCGACACGGTCTATCGTCACTGCGGTCAGAAAGAGACGGTTATCTTCTGCGACCGCATCATGTCGCTCGGCTTTGCCCAGGCCTGTAAGGCTGGCATTTCCTTCGGCAAGGACGACATGGTCATTCCGGATGCCAAGCACAAGATCGTTGCCGACACCGAAGCTTTGGTGAAGGAATACGAACAGCAGTACAATGACGGTCTGATCACGCAGGGCGAAAAGTACAACAAGGTCGTCGACGCCTGGGGCAAGGCAACCGAAAAGGTCACCGAAGAGATGATGGCCCGCATTAAGGCTGTCGAATTCGATGAAGAGACCGGTCGTCAGAAGCCGATGAACTCGATCTACATGATGTCTCACTCCGGTGCGCGTGGTTCAGTGAACCAGATGCGTCAGCTGGGTGGCATGCGCGGCCTGATGGCCAAGCCGTCGGGTGAAATCATCGAGACGCCGATCATCTCGAACTTCAAGGAAGGCCTGACCGTGAACGAGTACTTCAACTCGTCGCACGGTGCACGTAAGGGTCTTGCCGATACCGCTCTGAAGACGGCGAACTCGGGTTACCTGACCCGCCGTCTGGTTGACGTTGCCCAGGATTGCATCGTCAACACCAATGATTGCGGCACGGATAAGGGCCTGACCATGACGGCCATCGTCGATGCCGGTCAGATCGTTGCCTCCATCGGCCAGCGCGTCCTCGGACGTGCGGCTCTGGTCGACATTGAAGATCCGAACACGGGCGAGCTGATCGTTGAAGCCGGCCGTCAGATCAACGAAGCGGACGTCATCAAGATCGAGGCTTCGGGCATTCAGTCGGTGCAGATCCGCTCGGCGCTGACCTGCGAAGTCCAGACCGGCGTCTGCCAGGTCTGCTACGGCCGTGACCTTGCTCGCGGTACGCCGGTCAATATCGGTGAGGCTGTTGGCGTTATTGCCGCCCAGTCGATCGGTGAGCCCGGTACCCAGCTGACCATGCGTACGTTCCACCTTGGCGGTACGGCGAACGTGGTTGACCAGTCCTTCCTGGAATCCTCCTATGAGGGCACGGTCAAGATCAAGAACCGCAACGTGCTGCGTAACTCCGAGGGCGTTCTTGTCGCCATGGGCCGCAACATGGCGGTTCAGATCCTCGACCAGCGTGGTCAGGAACGCTCGTCGCAGCGTGTTGCCTATGGTTCGAAGCTGTTCGTCGATGACGGGGATGCGGTCAAGCGCGGTCAGCGTCTGGCGGAATGGGATCCCTATACCCGTCCGATGATGACTGAAGTTGCCGGTATCGTTGCCTTTGAAGATCTGGTTGAAGGTCTCTCGGTGACTGAAACGACCGATGAGGCCACCGGCTTCACCAAGCGTTCTGTTATCGATTGGCGTTCGACCCCGCGTGGCGCCGATCTGAAGCCGGCGATGGTGATCAAGAACGACAAGGGTGAAGTGGTGAAGCTGCCGCGTGGCGGTGAAGCCCGGATGATGCTCTCGGTTGACGCCATCCTTTCGGTCGAGCCCGGCCAGAAGGTCAGCCAGGGTGACGTGCTTGCGCGTTCGCCGCTGGAAAGCGCCAAGACCAAGGACATTACCGGTGGTCTGCCGCGCGTTGCCGAACTGTTCGAAGCGCGCCGCCCGAAGGATCACGCGATCATCGCCGAAATCGATGGTACGATCCGCTTTGGCCGTGACTACAAGAACAAGCGTCGCATTCAGATCGAGGCTGCCGAAGATGGTGTCGAAAGCGTCGAATATCTGATTCCGAAGTCGAAGCCGTTCCATCTTCAGGATGGCGACTACATTGAAAAGGGTGATTACATCCTCGACGGCAACCCGGCTCCGCATGACATTCTTGCGATTAAGGGCGTTGAGGCGCTGGCGTCTTACCTCGTCAACGAGATCCAGGAAGTCTATCGTCTGCAGGGTGTTGTGATCAACGACAAGCACATCGAGGTGATTGTTCGCCAGATGCTGCAGAAGGTTGAGATCACGGTTTCGGGCGACAGTGGCTATATCACCGGCGATGTTGTTGATGTCATCGAACTCGAAGACATGAATGACGCGTTGATTGAAGAGGGCAAGCGCCCGGCCGAAGGCAACCCGGTCCTTCTGGGTATCACCAAGGCCTCGCTGCAGACCCCGTCCTTCTTCTCGGCGGCTTCCTTCCAGGAAACCACCAAGGTGCTGACCGAAGCGGCAATTGCCGGCAAGGTCGATACGCTGCAGGGCCTGAAGGAAAACATCATCGTTGGCCGTCTGATCCCGGCCGGTACGGGCCGCGCCATGGCGCAGATCCGCCGTATCGCCACCTCGCGTGATGACCTCATCCTTGAAGAGCGCCGCAAGACCAGCGGTGCGGATGAAGCCACTCCGATGCTGACGCAGATGAACAATGAAAGCGAGCCGACGCCAGGCGAATAAGCCTGTCATATACGGTTTGAGATAAAAGGCCCGGCGGAGCGATCCGCCGGGCCTTTTCGTTGTCTTGCTGGTTGAACGCAATGCAGATCCAGCATCAGGGAAGCCGATTTTACTATAAGGCCGCCCTAAAATAATCAGTCTTGCAGGAGATAATGAAACGGAGCGTTCGCGATGGAAAACAGAGATATTCGACACGGCATGATCACACCGGCCTTGTTGCGCAATGCGATGAAAGCCTATGGCGATCTTTTGACCCGTTCACTCGGACGCGCCGGCTATGATGATTTGCCCAAGGGCGGCGCACTTGTTATCGCGGGGATCGCGGTGCGTGGCCGGTTGCCACTGCGCGAGCTCATCCGCGAGCTCGGACTGTCGAAGCAATCGGCAGGACAACTGGTCGACGCGCTTGTCGCTCGTGGTTATCTGAACCGTTTGACGGATGAGCGCGATCGCCGGCGACTCAACGTCACGCTGACGGAGCGGGGACGCGAGGCTGCAGATGTCTATCACCGGGTCAGGAAAAAAACCGAAGCGGAAATCGCAGCACGTTTTGGCCGGACCGAATATTCGATGGCGCTACAGGTATTGCAGGCCTTTTCCGATCTTGGCGGCGGTATGGGGCAGGAACTGGCGATCGTGCGCCCGTTTGCTGTGGCAAGCCGGGAAAGCTGCCGGCTGTAGCTGTGCCAGCGTTGCCGGTGGACCGCCACCGGTCTACTCCTCTGCAATCTTGATAATGGCGACTTCACCTTCAAGAGCGGTTTCGTAGGCCGAGGCATGCGGCTCTTCATCGGGAATCTCGGTGATCAAGCCGATCTGGTCGAGGTCGGCCTCGGAATAGCCTTCGGCTGCCAAGGCGTTTAATGTGTTGCGCACGGCGCTGTCCTCATCCGGTGCTGCAACCAGAACATGGACGTCTGCATCTCCGTTCCATTCATGATACACTTTGCCGGTGATGATGAACACCATGCGCTCTCCGTCACGCGTATAGCCTGGAATGGCGATCATGATCTTTTCCTCGCTGTTTTGTGATTTTCAACGGCACTTGTCTGTGCCTCGCAATTGCGATATCTGATGTCTAACCGCAATACCAACAGGATGTGTCTGGCATGGATTCCAATCTCTAAGCAATGAAAGTTTTTTATGCTTTGGAGATGATGCATGCCAAATTCCGTGATCCTGTCGGATCTGTCCTATCGGACAGATGACGGACATTTTCTTTTTCAGGACATTAACTGTCGTTTCGGTTCCGGTCTCAATGGTCTCATTGGCCGGAATGGTATCGGAAAGTCGACGCTACTGGCGCTGATCGCCGGTCATTTGGCGCCAACTACCGGTCATATTGCTGTTCCGGCGCGTATTGGCCTTCTTGATCAGTCATTTTCCTGCGCGGATGGCGATTGCCTGTCGGACCTTTTCGGGCTGCGCGACATGCTGGCACTGACGGCGCGGGCAGAAGCGGGAACGCTCAGTGCTGACGAACTTCTGAAATGTGACTGGTCGGCAGCGCCACGTGCCTGTGCGGCTTTGGAGCGGCTCGGGCTGGAGCCGCTGCTTGATACGCCACTGTCGAGCCTTTCCGGCGGGCAGCTTTCGCGCGCCCGGCTGGCTGCACTCAATTTTGCCGAGCCCGATTTCCTGCTTCTGGATGAGCCGAGCAACAATCTCGACAGGCAGGGCAGGGCAGCACTTTGCCGGTTTCTTGAAAACTGGCAGAAGGGCGCGATTATCGTCAGCCATGACCGTGAATTGCTCGACAGAATGGATAACATCGTTGAAATGAGCGGACACGGTGTGGCGCGCTATGGCGGTAATTTCGCAGACTATGAAGCGGCTAAAGAGACTGAACGCGCCGTTGCTGAAAGGACGTTCACGGATGCTTTAAAGCAGAAGCGGAAAACCGTCGATGCGACGCGCAGACGAGCCGAAAGCAAGGCGAGACGTGACGCCAATGGCCGGCGCATGGCGGCACGCGGTGATCAGCCCAGGATCGTTGCCGGCGGCTTGAAGCGCAAGGCAGAGGCCACGTCCGGGCGGATGACCATGCTGAATGCCAGGCAGGAGGCCGCGGCGGCGGACGCACTGAAGACGGCCAAAGCACGTTTCGACGTGGTCGACCCCTTTACCGTGACGCTGCCGCCGAGCGGACTTGCTGCAGACCGGCAGGTGATCCGAGTGGAGGCGCTGTGTGGCGGCTATGGCGGGAAGGTCCTGTTTTCCGGGCTGAGCTTTGAATTCACCGGCCCGTTCCGCACCGCTATTGCCGGGCGCAACGGAAGTGGCAAATCGACCTTGCTTGCCATTCTCACCGGAAGGCTGGCGCCTCTGGCAGGGCAAGCGCAGATCTTTGTGCCCTATGTGTTTCTGGATCAGCAGGTTTCGATCCTTGATGATGGCGCCAGCCTGGCAGAAAACTACCGGCGGCTGAATGGAGGTGAGAGTGAAAATGAATGCCGGGCCGCGCTCGCCCGCTTTCGCTTTCGCGCCGAGGCAGCATTGCGGCCCGCCGGTGAACTGAGCGGTGGTGAGCGCATGCGGGCAGGGCTCGCCTGCGTATTGGGTAGCAAGGTGCCGCCTTCACTGCTGATCCTGGATGAACCGACCAATCATCTCGACCTCGATTCGATCGCGATCCTCGAAGCAGGTCTCAATGCCTATGATGGTGCGATTCTGCTTGTCAGTCATGATCGCCATTTTTGCCAGGCGACAGGAATCAACGGTGAGGTCTATCTCACGTGAAATACCCGGAACAGGCGACAGGATCTTGCTTGAGGGGCGTTTTTGCAGGGCGAATATTACCCGGCCTTCGTAAAACGCCCGTTTGGGTTTCGTCAGGTGGCCCGAAACCAACTATTTCGCGCCGTTCCCCTTGACTGAACGGGGTTAACACAGTATGTCCCACGCCATCGAACCCATGTGAGGCTTGGCCGTTCGGGATGACTCGTCCCGGAGTTCACCTCAGACTAGGTTCCCATACAGCACGTTGAAGATCAAATGCTGCACGCATGACGCGGCAAGGCGACCGTGTCCTCTGCTTTTGGGGTCCATCTGCTATTGGCGGGTCGGGCCACGTTTGTGCGCATATAAAAGCTGAATGTGCTCTTTATCGCCGGAGACGGCATCAAGTTGTGCCCGCAAGGGCGATGAGAGACGTAATTCTAAAGGGATGGTTCAATGCCTACCGTAAACCAGCTGATCCGCAAGCCGCGTCAGGCGCAGGTAAAGCGCAACAAGGTTCCTGCTCTGCAGGAAAACCCGCAGAAGCGTGGCGTTTGCACCCGCGTTTACACCACGACGCCGAAGAAGCCGAACTCGGCTCTTCGTAAGGTCGCCAAGATTCGCCTCACCAATGGCTTCGAAGTCATCGGCTACATTCCTGGTGAAGGTCACAACCTTCAGGAACACTCGGTCGTCATGATCCGTGGCGGTCGTGTAAAGGACTTGCCTGGTGTTCGCTACCACATCATCCGTGGTGTGCTTGATACTCAGGGTGTCAAGAATCGTAAGCAGCGCCGTTCGAAGTACGGTGCGAAGCGTCCGAAGTAATTCGGTTTTCGTTTTTATGGCACTGCGCGAGGTTCTCCGCGTGATGAAGTGCCGCAACTGTTGAGAGACAAAACATGTCACGACGCCACAGTGCAGAAAAGCGTGAGATCAACCCGGACCCCAAGTTCGGTGATCTGGTCGTCACCAAGTTCATGAATGCCGTCATGCTGCACGGAAAGAAGTCGGTCGCAGAAACGATCGTCTACGGTGCCTTTGATGCGGTTGAAGGCAAGATGAAGCAGAGCCCGATTGATGTATTCCATCAGGCTCTCGACAACATTGCCCCACATGTTGAAGTTCGTTCGCGCCGCGTTGGTGGTGCGACCTATCAGGTTCCGGTTGATGTTCGTCCCGAGCGTCGTCAGGCTCTGGCAATCCGCTGGCTGATCGCAGCTGCGCGCAAGCGCAATGAGACCACCATGGTTGAGCGCCTGTCGGGCGAGCTCATGGATGCTGCGAACAACCGTGGCGCTGCCGTCAAGAAGCGTGAAGACACGCACAAGATGGCCGACGCCAACCGCGCGTTCTCCCACTACCGTTGGTAATCAACCGTTCGATATTTCGAAAGGCAGTCCTCAATGGCTCGCGAATATAAAATCGAAGACTACCGCAATTTCGGTATCATGGCGCATATCGACGCCGGCAAGACAACGACCACCGAGCGTATTCTTTACTACACCGGTAAGTCGCACAAGATCGGCGAAGTTCATGACGGCGCAGCCACGATGGACTGGATGGAGCAGGAGCAGGAGCGTGGCATCACGATCACCTCTGCTGCGACCACCACGTTCTGGAAGGGCCGCGACGGCAAGATGCGCCGCTTCAACATCATCGACACCCCCGGCCACGTTGACTTCACCATTGAAGTCGAGCGTTCGCTGCGCGTGCTCGACGGTGCTGTTGCCCTGCTCGACGCCAATGCCGGTGTTGAGCCGCAGACGGAAACCGTCTGGCGTCAGGCTGACAAGTACAACGTCCCGCGGATGATCTTCTGCAACAAGATGGACAAGATCGGCGCCGATTTCTATCGCTCGGTTTCGATGATCAAGTCCCGTCTTGGCGCTACCCCGGTTGTCGTTCAGCTGCCGATCGGCGCTGAAAACGATTTTGCCGGCGTGATCGACCTGATCGAGATGAAGGCTCTCGTCTGGGACGGTGAGCATCTTGGTGCTGAATGGGATGTCACCGACATTCCCGCCGACATGAAGGAAAAGGCTGAAGAGTGGCGCGAAACGATGATCGAAACGATCGTCGAGCAGGACGAAGCCGCCATGGAAGCCTATCTCGAAGGCGAAATGCCCGACAACGACAAGATCCGTGAACTTATCCGTAAGGGCACGATCGCTGTTGACTTCTTCCCGATGTTCTGTGGCTCAGCCTTCAAGAACAAGGGCGTTCAGCCGCTGCTGGACGGTGTTGTCGACTATCTGCCGTCGCCGGTCGACATTCCCTCGATCAAGGGTATCGACGTGAAGACCGAGAAGGACATCGAGCGTCACGCTGATGATGCCGAGCCGCTCTCCATGCTCGCCTTCAAGATCATGAACGACCCCTTCGTTGGTTCGCTGACCTTCTGCCGCATCTATTCGGGCAAGCTCGAAAAGGGCTCGTCGGTCATGAACACGGTCAAGGAAAAGCGTGAGCGCGTCGGCCGTATGCTGCAGATGCACTCCAACAGCCGTGAAGACATCGAGGAAGCCTTTGCCGGCGACATCGTTGCTCTGGCCGGCCTGAAGGAAACCACCACTGGTGACACGCTCTGCGACCCGCTGAAGCCTGTTATTCTTGAGCGCATGGAATTCCCGGAACCTGTTATCCGGATCGCCATCGAGCCCAAGACCAAGGCTGACCAGGAAAAGATGGGCCTCGCGCTGAACCGTCTTGCTGCTGAAGATCCTTCCTTCCGTGTTGCTACGGATGAGGAAAGCGGCCAGACCATCATCGCCGGCATGGGCGAACTGCATCTGGACATCCTTGTTGACCGCATGAAGCGCGAATTCAAGGTTGAAGCCAATGTCGGTGCGCCGCAGGTTGCCTACCGCGAAACCATCACGCAGGCGCATGAAGAAGACTACACCCACAAGAAGCAGTCGGGTGGTTCGGGTCAGTTCGCTCGCGTCAAGATCATTTTCGAACCCAATCCGGATGGCGAAGAATTCGTCTTCGAATCCAAGATCGTTGGTGGTTCCGTTCCGAAGGAATACATCCCCGGCGTTCAGAAGGGTATCGAAAGCGTTCTGTCTTCCGGTCCGCTGGCTGGCTTCCCGATGCTCGGCATCAAGGCCACGCTCGTCGATGGTGCTTACCACGATGTTGACTCGTCGGTTCTCGCCTTCGAAATCGCCTCGCGTGCCTGCTTCCGTGAAGCGGCCCGTCAGGCTGGTGCACAGCTTCTCGAACCGATCATGAAGGTCGAGGTTGTAACGCCGGAAGATTACGTCGGTGACGTGATCGGCGATCTGAACTCCCGTCGTGGTCAGATCCAGGGTCAGGAAACGCGCGGCAATGCCGCCGTTATCGACGCTCTGGTTCCGCTGGCGAACATGTTCAAGTATGTCGATAACCTGCGTTCGATGTCGCAGGGTCGCGCACAGTATTCGATGGTCTTCGACCACAATGCTCCGGTCCCGTCCAACGTGGCCCAGGAAATTCAGGCGAAGTATTCCGGTCAGAAGTGACCGGGATACACCCGTAACGACAAGTAGAGACTAACCCCGTCACGGGGTCTGAAAGGATAGGAGCCAATCATGGCAAAGAGTAAATTCGAGCGCACGAAGCCGCACGTCAACATCGGTACGATCGGTCACGTTGACCACGGCAAGACGTCGCTGACGGCTGCGATCACCAAGTATTTCGGCGATTTCCGCGCCTATGACCAGATCGATGCAGCGCCTGAAGAAAAGGCCCGTGGTATTACCATTTCGACGGCTCACGTTGAGTATGAGACGGAAAGCCGTCACTACGCCCACGTTGACTGCCCCGGCCACGCCGACTACGTCAAGAACATGATCACCGGTGCTGCCCAGATGGACGGCGCGATCCTGGTTTGCTCGGCCGCTGACGGCCCGATGCCGCAGACCCGCGAGCACATCCTGCTTGCCCGTCAGGTTGGTGTTCCGGCTCTGGTCGTGTTCCTGAACAAGGTTGACCAGGTTGACGACGAAGAGCTTCTGGAACTGGTTGAGATGGAAGTTCGCGAACTTCTGTCCTCCTACGAATTCCCGGGCGACGATATCCCGATCATCAAGGGTTCGGCTCTTGCCGCTCTGGAAGACAGCGACAAGAAGATCGGCGAAGACGCCGTTCGTGAACTGATGGCTGCTGTTGATGCCTACATCCCGACGCCTGAGCGTCCGGTTGACCAGCCCTTCCTGATGCCGATCGAAGACGTTT
>NZ_VHLG01000013.1 GCF_006516955.1 Martelella alba | reverse complement strand
GAACATTGCGAAACGCACTCCTTCTCTTCGGATGCGTATCAATTCGCAACGACGCCTATCGTCGGCAATGTGGGGCGCAGACAGCGCTTACCAATCAGCCGGTTATCTGGATCGCAGGCCGCATAGCGACGTTCGGCCAGGCTGGCCTCGTAGGTTGCCTGCGAGCCTGGACGAGGTTCTTGAGCAACGACTGTTCCGGCGTATGGGACGGTCGCCACGCGACACCGTTGAGCCAAACTGGCCGAAGCGTTGAAGCGAGAGGGCGTCACGCTCCATGTGCTGTGGCAAGAATACCACCTTCCGCCTGGCGCAATACGGCCATGATCTGGGGTTCGCTAAATCGGCTCTTTCTCATCAAAATCTCCTCGAGCATCTTGCCGAGAAAATTCTACTTTTGAAGCCCCTTATTGGCGGGGAAGGTTACCCAAATACGATTAATTCACCGACTTTATCAATCTACAAGACTTCAATCGTCCGGCGTTACTATCAATATACAAACAATCGTCTCCCTCTTTTTTCAGGCCGAAAGTGGCGAGAGCGGCGCTGGAGGTTTCTTCATCAAAAGATTCAGGCGACAAGGTCATAATCGGACCATCTTGCGCGGCAACGATTTCTTTTATGCGCTGACCCAGACCATCGTCTGCAGAGATTGGCAGATTGCCCTCAAACCGGACAAAGCGGTCTGTTGCCGGTAGATAGGGAATGACATAGGCCATGGGTTCGCCTGAAAGCATCACAAAAAGCTGATCTCCTGCCTGCAACTCCGGTGGAATTGCCAGCTCGAACCAACTGTCCGAGAATTTGGCTCTCGCCCAATTGGCAGGAACCGTCGTCGTGAGCAGCAATGCGACACTCGCAAAAGACATGATCAGCAATCTGCGTGCATCCTGAGTGATCACCGCCAACAGGCCGATCACACAGACAGGAATGAGCTGCTCCAGCGCCACTGCATACCGGCCAATGCCAAACATCAGTCCCCACAAGAGCAAACTTGTAACAACAAATATCAAAAGCGAGAGAAGCTTCTTCAGTTCAACGATACTGTCCTGAAGCCCCCGATGGCGGCCGCGACGCAAAAGAGAATCAAGAAGAACAAGAACAAACACAAAAAGAAAGATCGCAAAAATCACATATCTCAGGTCAACCATACCGACTTCTGTCGTTGGATGCGCACCCGCTGCAATCTCGCTAAATTTCGGAAAGAAATCCCCCACACCGTGAAAGATGAAACGCGTATCCTTCAAGGCGACCGACGGATAGAGCTCCGACTTGAAGAGGTCATTGTAAAGCGGCATCAG
Organism: Martelella alba; assembly: GCF_006516955.1. Lineage (GTDB taxonomy): Bacteria > Pseudomonadota > Alphaproteobacteria > Rhizobiales > Rhizobiaceae > Martelella > Martelella alba. Next base: position 144,831 of record NZ_VHLG01000013.1, on the reverse strand, counting down.
CGGGTTATCGAACAGCCTGTACATATAGACCGCCCACGTCGCCCCGAACGGAATAAATGTGAGCAAGAAACCACCCGCCGCCGCCAGGGCCTGCCTATGGAACCGCCTTGGGTTCAGCACGAGTACAGCAACAGCCAGCCCCGGAATATAGATCAACGCCGTCAATTTCAAAGCGACAGCCAGCCCGAGAAACAGACCCGACCAAAAGTACTGCCGGACTGCAGAGCCATCCCGAATAGCGAAGTAGACGGCGGCCAGAATGCATGCAGCGACCAAATTGTCATTCATCGACACGCCGATAAGGGACAAAAACACAGGCCCGGTGCCCGCGGCAACAGCACAAAGAATGGCGAGACATTGAACAACCCAGCGCCCACCAAGCAGTGCCGGTCGAAATAATTGGCAAGCTATGAGATAGATGAGCAGAATATTGGCCGCGGAACAGGCCGCCAGAATAACAGAGCCGATCACTGGCTTTGTGAACATAACGGCGAGATAAGGCAGCAACACACCGAAAGGATTGGTCCACGTCTGACGCTGCCCGGGCGCCACATCATAAACCAAGCGATCATGCAAGAACGCGTAAACTGAATAGATATGATAATTGCGCAGATCCCAGTTAACATCCAAACCTGCATGCAAGGCATAGTAGACGCAGAAAACGACCGCAGATCCAAAAACTATGAACGGTATGACGTGAGACTCAAGAGGCCTCCGAAACTTACCAAGCATTGAACGGCCCCATTCCCGCTGTTCGTTAGACGACTTGACCTAATCCCCAAGTTTCCTCCAGCCGTTAGGCGAATCCGAGGGTCGATGCAGTACAGCTATTCAAGCTTTGAACACATAGTGTTTTGACAGAACGAAATTGAACAGCATCCCGCAGATCGTGCCAGCCGCGATCGCGATAACGGGATAGCGCCCCACCATGTCGATGGACGCATATAGCATTGCAACAGAAACGGCATAGTTCACCCCGCCGCCGACGAGATTAGCTGACAGGTATTTCAACCATTCCGCGACAAGAGCCCCATGTTGGCTCTTGAACGTCCATAGACGGTTGAGGAGCCAGGCAGTGGTTGCTGCGCTGAGATAGCTCCCGGCGCGTGACAGGAAAAATGGCAAGCCCAGTCGGAGCAAGACGGACAGACACAGCCAGTCGACGACGAAGGCGATGGCTCCGACAACAGCGAAACGGAGGAACACGGCTTCATACACCGAGAGAACGGGCATGGATGGAAGCAATCGCTAGATAACGCATGCGCTTGGCCTCACGACGACTCAAGGTTACCGTGTCGAGTATCACACCGCAAAAGAAGGAGAGGGCTGCCAGCATGCCGCACCCAGTTGCGAGCACAACGGTTGGAAAACGCGGAACGAGCCCCGTGTGAAAATAGGTGAAGAAAACGGGAACCATGATAATCAGCGCAAACAGCGAGAGTATCAGGGCCGCGATCGAAAAGAATTGGAATGGGCGTTCGTCTCGGACAAGCAGCATAATCGTCCGCAAGATCCGGAAACCATCGCTGAATGTGCGTAGTTTGCTATCAGATCCTTCGGGGCGCTCTTTATAAGGGGTTCCGATTTCCGCAGTGGGCATACGAAGCTCCAGAGCATGAACAGTCAACTCGGTTTCAATTTCAAACCCGGTTGCAAGCGCAGGAAAGCTCTTGACAAAACGACGTGAAAAGACCCGGTATCCTGATAGCATATCATTGAATTCGTTTCCGAAAGTCATTGCCACAAGACCGGTGAGCATCTTGTTTCCAAAGCGATGTCCAGGCCGGTAGGCTTCTGTCGAACCGCCGTCACGCCGTCCGTTCACCATATCCAGACCCTGCGCGCAAAGCGCCTCAACCAGCCTGGGTGCCGAGGCTGCATCATAGGTGTCGTCACCATCGACCAAGACATAGATATCTGCCTCAATATCCGCGAACATCCTGCGCACAACATTGCCTTTGCCTTGGCGCCGCTCCAGCCGCACGACTGCACCAGCCTTTTCCGCACACTCACGTGTCCGGTCGGTTGAATTGTTGTCGTAAACATAAATCGTGGCTTCTGGTAGAGAGTCCTTGAAATCGGAAACGACCTTTCCGATCGTAATCTCTTCATTGTAGCACGGCAAAAGAACCGCTATTGAAATCTTGTCTGTCATCGTTCTTTCTTCAACTATAGGCTTCCGATACCTGTGCCTGGCAGGTCGGCCATCTGTGTCTGCAGTTTTTCTGTACCACAAGTCGTGGGATAAGGTTTCATCGCAAAAGCGCAAGGTAAGCGTTCGTATATCATTGCATCGAACAATGCGAAACACACCAACCGTATACGCACAGGCTCGGGAAAGGGAATGGAAGCCCCGGAGGCCTCCAAACCGGCCAAGCATGCGCCACGGCACATCAGATCAGCCCCGCCCCTCTTCTAGTTTCGCTCGAGTGCGCAAATCCGGACAAAGGGTGCATCATCGACATTGGAAATGAGCTGTGAACAATTATCTGTGCGATGCAGTCCATAAAAGTTGAGCGCATTGTCTGCGGCGCCCTTGAAAGCATTCGGATATTCGAGCCCCCATAGAGGTCCGTCAAATGAACGGATGGCATCTTCAACTTTCGCTTCAAGTTTTCCTTCACGTCCCGGCCCGGTAATATTGCCCTGCACCCCGATGGCCCGAACGGATTTCGGCATTTCGGGAATAAGCCATGAATAGGCATAGGCGTCGAGAAATAGAACCATCGCATCGTCTTCGATCGGGGGCAGTTGCACCGATACGACCTTGTCCGACGGTTTGGCACGGCTCCACCATGGGTAATGCGTGTACTTCATCGTGGTCACCATGACTGCCAGAATGAGTACACTGCCAAGCGCCGCCAGAAAGCCTCGTGACAGCCGCTCTTCCTCACCATTGGTTGAGCACAGGCGGAAGACAAGCACGAGCGGCACAACCCCGCTAAAGGCCTCCAGCACCGTCAAATAGCGGTATATTGACCATTCCATTTCCCAGAGGGCATAGGACAGGATGCAAAATACCGAAAATGCCATGGTCATCAGGAAACGCTTCGATGCCAGAGCGGCCTTCCTGTCTTTGTATAGTGACCAGACGGAATAGATGATCGTGATCAGGACCGAAACCAGAAGGATGAGAATTCTGGCATCCCGCATGTTCAATTCAATGGCGAACTGAGATTCCTGAAATGCCCAATAGGCAGGATAAAAAAGAGCCTGCCAGATATTGTCAGGTTTAAAGCGCTCATCCGTCCAACTCGCATGCGCAGCAAAATCCGATTTGAAAATATTGTTCATGAGCGGAAAGATCGGATTGCCGAATTCGGCATAGTTCCGCAGCAGCCAATGTGCATCAATGATTGCGAAGAAGACAAAGCCACACGCCGAAAAGATAATTGCCTTCAGCAAAGCCTGCCCCGGCCGGTTTATCTCTATGAGAAAGATCGCGATCATGAAACCCATAAAATAGGTAACCAGGGTGAGCTTGAGCCCAACCGATATACCTGCCATCACGCCGACGGCGGCAACGCGGAAAAATCCTGTTTGGCCGCTACGTGACCATGTAAACCATAATGCAATCGCGACAAACAGTGGAACGGCCGGTACCACATCCGACATTGTGGTGAGGAATGTCGAGTAGATCCCGGAGCCCAGAACGCCGTAAATGGCAACAAAAATCGCCAGAACTCTCCAGATGATACTATCGCTTGTCCGGAAGCTCCAGGTCGTCAGCATCACACAATAGGCAGCGATGCCATAGGGTATCGCAAGCACAGCATTCAAGATCTTTGGATGGTTGTTCAGCGCTGCAAACAAAATATAATACACAGCATCAAGGCCGTTAAAGAAATATGTCTGTAGCTGCGCCGCCGCAATATCCTTTCCAGATCGATCATTCCAGGCGGAATATCCGTTATAATAGTGGTAAATCTTAAAATCAGGAGAGCCGTCTGTCGTTATTGACAGGGACAGATAGATGAAGAAAATGCAAAATCCTAAAAATAGAAGAATTTGCGTTTTCGTTTCATCAACGTGGAGAAATTTTACGGCGGAAGATTGATTTGACATGAGATTTTGAAGATTCCAACTATGAACTCTGTCTTGAACGGCGACGCGTGATACGAAAGAGCTCTTCCCGCTTCATCTGTCCTTTCTAGGGGGCTGAATGCAGGAAATTCACTTCATGCGACTAAACCATTCGTTCCGAATATAGCTGGCGATGCAAGACATAATTACATGGATCCACTGACAAGTGGTATGAATTTGACATTTGGGTCCCGCCCCCCCCCGCAAATACGGAACTCAAATGCCAAAGTCTGAACTTCCACTCAATTCATGACGGTGCCTGTGGTTTTCAAGATTCTGACATTTGCTTCCGAAGCCGCGCCCGGCCTAATTTTCGCGATCAACGGTAGCGTGATGGATGAGGCCAAGGCGTGGCAGAACCGGCCTTTGAAACCCTGCTACCGGCGTCGTCGGCAATGACTGCAGCATCGATCTTCTGATCGGCGAACTCACCGGCCGCCCTTGCTAGATTGTCGCGGTTGCTGGCGGCAGTCAGTCGGGGTTACCCGGGGCAAACGGGAAGGAAAGGGCTTTGTAGCTGTCAAGTCTCTTCTGCGGGGCAGCATGCCCCGGTGGCAACGGCAGTCCCGAGATCGCCTGAAAATAGGCAATATTGGCATCCCGCCACCATCTGGCCTCCCGGGCCTGGATTGCCAGGAAGGCGTTGATCTGTCTGAACCGCTGGCCGTCAACATAGGGGCGGGCGCCGGACCAGTTTTCCGCCATGGCGGCCGCGGCGTCGGCGCCCCTGTCGAAACGTTCGATCAGACTTTGCCACAGCGTCTTTCCGGATTTCATGCGGAAATCCCAGGGGATGTGGTGAAACCAGAGCAGATAGCGTTCGTCAAATGCGTGCGGGTCGGAAAACAGCGCCTGCATCTCTTCGCTATATTGGCCAATGCTATTGCTGCCATCGGCAAGCCGGTTGAAGCCAATACCGGCGCTATCCGCCCTGTTATAATAGGTCGGGTTCCATTCCGCGCGTGCCAGATCGTTTACCCAGGGGCCGGGGCCATAGTGATGACCGGTCGCCACCTGATGATGCAGGCCGAAGGGCATCATATAGTCGACAAGGATTTCGTGCGACTGCATCAGCATGTCAACGGTTGTGGACACGAAAGAAGCCTCATTGCTGAAGGTCATGCGAGTCCAGTCTTCCGCTATGTCACGGGCCGTGTCATCCGGGTCCCATGCCATTCTGCCAAAGGCATACCAGTTGGCCTGATTGAAGATTCCGCCGGTCCAGTCGCGGTCGGAGCCGATATTGGCAACGCCGGACATGCCCGTCAGCCTCTGCGGGAAGAGCTTGCCCTGCAGGATTTTCGAGACTGTCGATCCCGTGCCGGCGCTGAGGGTGTCAAACTGAAGCACCTCTTCGAAGACGGGACCGAGAAAGGCAAGGTGCGTTGCCTGGCCGAGATATTCCTTGGTGATCTGGAATTCCATCACCAAAGGGGTCTTGGTGAGCCTGCCGAAGATCGGCGAGAAGGGTTCACGCGGCTGGAAATCAATCGGACCGTTTTTGACCTGTACCAGAACATTTGGCGCAAAGTGCCCGTCGAGCGGCGCAAACTCGTTCAGCGCCTCGCTCGCCCGGTCTGTTCCGGCATCCGAGGCGTAGACGAAGGCGCGCCAGATCAGTATGCCGCCATGCGGCGCCAGTGCCTCGGCAATCATATTGGCGCCTTCAGCATGGCTGCGCTGATAGTCGCCCGGACCGGGCTGCCCTTCGGAATTTGCCTTGACGAGAAAGCCGCCGAAATCAGGTATGGTGGCATAGATCGCGTCGACCCTGTTCTGCCACCAGGACCGGACATCCGGATGGCTCGGATCTGCCGTTTCGCATTCGCCAAGGGCTGCGGGCGATGCGAAATTGACCGAAAGGAATACCTTCAGACCAAATGGCCGGAAGATCGCTGCCAGCATGGCGGCCTTTTCCAGATAGGAGGGGGTGAGGATTTCCGGGGCAGCATTGACGTTGTTGAGCACAGTGCCATTGATGCCAAGCGAGGCATTGGCCCGTGCGTAGTCCGTGTAACGCTGCTGCTGGTAGTCCGGCAGCGTCCACCAGTCCCAGATCGAGAAACCCGCATAGCCACGCTCCACCGTGCCATCGAGATTGTCCCAGTGGTTCAGAAGGCGGAGATCGAGTTTCGGACGGGAACGCAGGTCAGTTGCCGCAAGCGGCCGGCCGGTCTGGATATGACGCAGAAAGGCAAAGCAGCCATAGAGCACACCGGTATCGCTGTTGGCGGCAATGGCCGTCACGTTGCAGCCATGAATGGTCACGCGGCGGACCAGATAGCCCTCGGGGCCGAGATCATCGAGTGGCAGGGCCGCCGATTTGATAAGCGGATTACCTTCCGGGGTTCCGATAATGATCGCGCCATCGCCGATGGCGGATGGTTCGGCCTTTGGCAAACAGTGGAGCGTCATGGCGAAAAGCGCGTGTTCAAGCTCTTCCCTGGCCACCAGAATGGCGGGGCTGTCTGCACCGGCAATCAGCATTGATGCATGTTCAAGGATTTGCCTGCGCCGGTCTTCCGGTTGCGGTAGATAGCGTAGCCAGAGGTCATATCCATCCTCGTTGGTGAGGGCGGCCGTGCAGGTCTCGCCTCTGGCAGCTGCATCTAGCTTCATAAAATGTGAAAGTAAGGTGTTCATCGGTGCTTCTACCATTGGGCTTTGTGACGCGAGCGACTGCGACGGGAGTATGTTCAGGGCGCGAAAGCCCATCTTCGGCGCGGCGCGCCAAAGCAATCAGGTTTCGCAGATGTCAAAAATGCGGAAAGCGGTATGCCCCAGCTAGCCGCGCGTTTCGTAGTCGAACCAGGCGAAGTCGGCATGCTGTGCCTGGCCGCTGATATCGTGTGCGGCCATGCCGACAAAGGCACCGGTGAAATTATTGCCCTCGCCGACGCCCGCCTCATCGGAAAGGATGGTGGCATCAAGGACCGGGCCGATCATCTGCCAGCCGTTATCGCCGTTCAACCAGAAGAACTGCAACGCCGGACCGTCGACTTCGACGGCGAGATCCAGCGGGCCTTCTTCTGGAACCCGGACTGGATCGCAGCCGAAAACCGAGCGACCGAATGGAAAATCTCCGAGTGCAGACATGATCCGCAGAGCACGGCTTCCGTCATCTTCGCGTGTCACGGAAAGATAATGATACTGGCACTGATTGTACCAGCAGATCAGGCCGGCAAAGCTCTGGAAATCGCGCGGGCTGAAGTCGATCCGGGTGGCCGCGCGATAGCTGAGTGCGGTCTGACGCCGGGCGAGCATGGCGCTTTCGAAAAAGTTGCCGGGCGACAGACGGCCATAGATACGCAGGCTTCCCGGGTTGGCCGCAAGTGAAAACAGGCGCGCAGGTTCCGGGCTGCGCAACCACTGGAAGGCAATGGGAAGCGGGCCGGGGGCAAAGTTGGTCCGCACTGGTTCTACGACCGTTTCTTCCGCTTTCAGGCCGTTCGGACTTGTGGTGTGGATCGTCTTCGGTGCCTGGCCGCCTTCAGCGAGATAGAGCCAGCCGTCATCGCGCCACTCCATCTTCTGGATAGCGGTCTCCCGACCGAGCGGTGAGCGGCGCTGAATCTGATCCGAGCCGGGCAGATCACGCCGGATCGCTGACTGTCCCGTCGTATCGGAAACCGTGAGCGGGCGGGAACATAGATGAACCATATAGGTCTCGCCCGCCTGCGTCTCGACGATATCGGCATGGCCGCAGCGCTGCAGCGGCACGTCCGGTGCAAAGGCCGTGGTCAGCACATGCTTGTCCGGGTGAACCTCATAGGGGCCGAGGAGCGAACGCGATCGTGCCAGCGTCACGGCATGTTCGTAGCCCGTGCCGCCTTCAGCCGTCATCAGATAGTACCAGCCTTCACGGTAATAGAGATGCGGCGCTTCCGTCAGCTTCCGCTCCGTCCCCTGGAAGATGTTGTGGATCGGCCCGGTCAGTTTCTCGGCGGCTACATCATATTCCTGCAGCACGATCCCGGCGAACTGATCACCATGACCTTGCTGCCTGTGGTCCCACAGCATGTTGACGAGATATTTCCGGCCATCGGGCGCATGGAAAAGGGACGGATCAAAGCCGCTCGCATTCAGATAGACCCGCTTTGACCAGGGGCCGTTAATGGTTGGCGCCGTGGTCAGGTAGTTGGGGGCATCCTTGAAACTGCCCGAAAGCCGTTTCACATCGGTGTAGATCAGCCAGAACAGCCCGTCGGCATGGGTGAGGCAGGGTGCCCAGATGCCGCAGCTGTCGGGATTGCCGCGCATGTCGAGCAGATCACCGCGGTCAAGCGGATGGGCGACGAGGGTCCAGTGCGCGAGATCGCGCGAGTGATGGATCTGGACGCCGGGATACCATTCAAAGGTGGAGGTCGCGATATAATAGTCATCGCCAACGCGGCAGATGGAGGGGTCCGGATTGAAGCCCGGCAGGATCGGATTGGTGATCATGGTTTCAGTCATGGCGAATGCGTTCCGGATTGAAGGATGGGTCACCTGATGACCTGTTCATCGGCGCCAAAGAGGTGCCAGGCTGCCGCCTTCGGGCGGACGACTAGCACGTCGCCGCGCCGGGTCTCGAACTGACCGGGCTTGTGCACCAGAATTTCGGTGCCATCGGCAAGATTGCCGTGAAGATAGGTGTCGCGGCCATGCTGTTCGGCGACAGACACCGTGAAACGCCAGCCATCGCCACCAGTTTCGAGAACCTCGAGATCTTCCGGGCGAATGCCGAGGCTGACCGCCTCATTGTTTCCGACCGGCAGGTCACGCGGGTCAAGCCGGATCGTTTCCAGCGTGTCGGATGTGAAGGCAAAGCCGCCCTCGCCATCGGCTGCAATACTGCCGTCGATGAAGTTCATTCGCGGCGAGCCGATAAAGCCGGCAACGAACTTGTTGTCAGGGCGGTTGTAGAGCTCAAGTGGCGCGCCCACCTGCTCGATAACACCCTTGCGCAGCACGACAATCTTGTCGGCCATGGTCATGGCCTCGATCTGGTCGTGGGTGACGTAGATCATGGTATTGCCCAGGCGTTCGTGCAGGGCGTTGATCTCAAAGCGCATGACCACGCGCAGTTCCGCATCGAGATTGGACAGGGGTTCGTCGAAGAGAAAGATTTTCGGTTCACGCACGATCGAGCGGCCGATGGCAACGCGCTGGCGCTGACCGCCCGAGAGCTGCGTTGGCTTGCGCTGCAAGAGTTCGTTGATCTGCAGCATCACCGCAGCGGACTGGATGCGCTGCTCGATCTCCGCTTTGGGCATGCCGATATTCTCAAGGCCGAAGCTTAAGTTCTGGCGCACCGTCATATGCGGATAAAGCGCGTAAGACTGGAAAACCATCGATACGCCCCGGTCTGCGGCCGGGGTCCGAACCACGCTGTGTTCATCGATCAGAATATCGCCCGTGGTTGCCGTTTCAAGGCCGGCGATCATGCGCAGCAGGGTCGACTTGCCACAGCCGGACGGGCCGACGAAGACCACGAATTCACCGTCCTCGATTTCGAGATTGACGTTCGGAATGACCGCGAGGTTGCCGAATGTCTTGTTGAGATTGACGAGTTTGAGATTAGCCATGGGACAATACTCTTATTTGACACCTGACGAGGCAATTCCGGCGGTGATGTATCGCTGCAGGAACAGGAAGACGAGCGCGAGCGGGAGCGCCGTCAAGGTCGTCATCGCCAGCAGCAGGTGCCAGACAATACCGTTTTCTGTCTGGAAACCGGCCAGCGCCAGCTGGAGGGTATGAACTTCGGGACGATTGAGCACGATCAGGGGCAGCAGGAAGTCGTTCCAGCGGCTCATGACCGAGAAGACTGCAACGACAGCGAGCGCCGGCGTTGCCAGTGGCAGGACGATGCGCCAGTAGATCTGCCATTCCGAGGCATGGTCCATGCGGGCTGCTTCCAGCAATTCATCAGGGATGGTCAGCATATATTGCCTGAGCAGGAACACGCCTGTCGGTGTGGCGACGGTTGGCAGGATGACGCCCCAGAGATTGTTGACCAGCCCCAGTTCCGAGACGATCAGATAGGTAGGAACCAGGATGACCGTCGGCGGAACCATCAGTGTCGCAATGATCGCGACCAGGGCTATGGTCGAGCCCGTGAACCGGTATTTCGACAGAGCGAAGGCCGCCATGGAATTCATCACCAGCGTAATCAGCGTCGCGATGATGGTGATGAAGGCCGAGTTGTAGATATTGAGCCAGATGTTGCCGCCCGATGTTTCCAGCAATTCGCGATAGTTTTCAAAGGCGAGATGGAATTTTCGGACCGGGCTTGCATCTTTGACATCGACGGTGACGCGTCCGGCGGCGGGATTGTCTGGATCGATCATCTGGGCGCGGATGCCGATCCGGCGCAGCTGCGCCATCTGTTTGACCGTTCCGTCTTCACCGGTGACGTTGAAGAGCGGAAGGGGGTCGTCAAAGCCGTCGACCATGACGGTCTGAACGGTCTGTGGCACCAGGGTCGGCGGATATTCCGACAGATTGGCCGGCGCCTTGAACGAGGAGATGAAAACCCAGACCACGGGCAGGAGCATGATGACGACGCCGAGTAGCAGATAGCCATAGGTGACGTAATCGGCCCAGGTGGCCTTTATGCCGCCCTGCCGGCGGGTCAGGAATGCACCGATCCCGCCACGTTGCGTGGTTGAAGCATGCATTGTCATTTTTTCCCTCCCGAAAGCTTCATCTGGACCAGCGTGAACACGAGGAGCGCGGCGCCGAGCATCAGCGAGGCTGCTGCCGCAAGTCCGTAATTGCGCGGCTGTGTGGCAAAGCCGGTTTCATAAATGTACTGAACCAGTAGCATGGTCGCAGAACCGGGTCCGCCGCCAGTCAGCACGTAGATCTCGTCAAAGGTCTGGACCGAACGGATGACCGCGAGAATGAAGACAACCAGAAGAACCGGCTTCAGCAGCGGGACCGTGATCCTGTAGAATACCCGCCACGGCGAGGCGCGGTCCATTTTTGCTGCCTCATAGACATCGCGCGGTATGGACTGCAGGCCGGCGAGAAGAATGATCATGAAGAAGCCGGAATGGGCCCAGACGGTGACGAAGATAGCCCAGAAGAAGGCCCAATGGGAATCGGCAAGCCAGGTGTATCGCTCAAAGCCGAAAACGCCGAGAATACCGTTCAATATGCCGTTTCTCTGCAGGATCCACTGCCATGTCAGGGCGACGACGACAGGGGAGAGCATGACGGGAAAGAAGAACACGCCGCGGAAAAAGCCACGCGCCCTGATCTTGCCGTTCAGCGCGATGGCCGTCAGCAGCGCCACGGCCATCATGAAGATCACCTGCAGCGGCACGAACATAAGGAGATTGCCGAGCGCACGCCAGAACAGGTCGCGCGAACATGTGGCCGGATCGAGATAGTTCTGGCAGGCCAGCAGCGTCGCATAGTTCTCGCTGCCGACGTAAGGTCTGTCCTGCAGGTAGAGATTGTCACTGCCAGTGATCGAATAATAGATGTTGATGAAAACGGGGAGCAGGCTGAAGCAAAGAACGCTCAGCATGTTGGGTGTCAGGAAGACCCAGGGCAGGCGCTTGATGCCCACCCGTTTCTGCAACCATTTCCAGACGGGCTCCACGGCGCGGGCGGGTAATGCCGCAGCCGAACCCAGTATGGTTGAAATCGTACCACTTGCCACGAGAGCACCTTTTGCGGTTTGGCATTCGTCTTGTGACGGGCAAAGCCGTCACAAGACTTTCCGGGAGGCTGTTATTGTTTGGCGGCTTCGATCGCCAGGCGCACGTCCTGATCAATGCGCTGAAGCGCCGTATCGATATCCATCTCGTTGTTGATGACCTGGCTGATGCGCGTGGTGAGCGAATTCATCATGGCGCGTTCAAATGGCCAGCCCTGAAACCGGTAGGCGGTTTCCGACATCTTGGGGATCTGGGCGATGAAGGTTGAGAGCCCTTCCTGCACCTTGTCCGAAACGCCGGGATATTCGATGCCCGACTGGATCATCGATTGTGCCGTCGGAATGTTGACAGCAGCCGAAATCATTTCGCGAAGATTTTCATCCTGCGATGCGAAGTTCAGGAATTCGCCAACGAGTTCAGGGTGCTTTGTCGACTTGAAGCCTGCCAGTGCGCCGCCGCCCGGCATGGATGAGCATGCGGCAACGCCGCAGGGGGCATCGATCACTTTCCAGTCGAAGAAATCGCCGACTTCCGAATCGAGACGGCGCAGCTGCCAGGATCCGCCGTAATAAAGAACAGTTGTTCCATTGACGAAATCCGTGAAATTATCGCGCATCGTTGCACCACCAACGGCGCCCCACAGATCCATTGGCATCACGCCATCGCGATGCCATGCGACGAACTGAGCGATGGCATTGCGCAAACCGTCATCGATAACGGGCATGCCCTGTTCGTCGACCAGCTCCGCGCCATAGGAAATCGCCATGGCAGCAAAGCGATGGCCCGAGCGGTCCATCTCGAAAGGGAAATCCGTGTTGGTCGCTTTGGCAACCTCCTGTGCTGCCTTGCCCCAGTCCGTCCAGCTGGCCTGCGGGCCCGGCAGCGCTATTCCGGCCTGTTCGAACAGCGTCTTGTTGACGAAGCCACCGGTGACCGTGATGGAATCCGGCAGGCCGTAAATGCCCTTCGGGTCAGAGCCTTCACCGCGCATCCAGTTCAGTACCATACCAAACTGCTTTTCGAAGTAATCGGCGTCCACATAGGGGCGGAGATCCAGATAGTATTTCGAAAGGCCACCCATATCTGTGACGACGGAAATGTCCGGTCCGCCGCCAGATGCGAGCTGTACCGGCAGGCTTTCGGCAACAGATTGATAGCTCACGACCTGGAGATTGATCTTGTCTCCCGGATGTGCGGCCTCAAATTTCTCGATAACCGGTTTGAGATACTCGTCCAGCGCCTGAACGGTAATCTCGTCCGCCCGTGCTGCGGCGGTCATGGAAAGGGTAGCGGCTGTCATCGCCAGCAGACCAAGGCGTCTGGTCAGGCACTTCATGGTGATCCTCCCGATCGTCATAACTAGTCGACAGTTCTTGCCTGTCTCTTAGAAACTACCATACCATTATCGGCTGTCAACGCTGTAGCGAAAAGTTTTAGTTCGTATTTGCTGACATTAATCAAGGTCAGGTCCGGTTGCGGAGTCTTCCTTTCGCTTGGCTGGTGACATTTCAAAGCTTTGGGATGCTACGTCAATTTTCAAAGATCTGGTTCCGGATTCAGGATTGCGATATTATAAATCAATATGTTAACTGATTTTTCACATCGCGTTGGCATCGCCGTTTTGTTTGAAAGGCACTTGCTCCGGAAGAGCTGTGCCGGGGATCGGTTCGCTTTTTCACCGATGAGATGGATCGATGCTGGCAGGGGCGTAGCATCTCAAAATGTCCGGTGCGATGCACCGGATACATCGCATACTTTATAGAAAGTGCGAAATTTGCAGCGAAATCGAGATAAAATTGCCGATTTGGTATGGTAATTGATATTCGGTTTGGTATGGTGCTTCTTCCGGCGAGGGGGCCGGAGATAAAGGGCAAGGACCATCAATATGACGGAAACCGATCTCGATTTTCTCGGACCGGTGGATTTTAGCCAGCCGATTGTGCCGCAGATTCACCGCAAATTGCGCAATGCGATCATTCGAAATTATTTGGAGCCGGGACGGCGTGTCTCGGAGGCCGGGGTCGCAGATGCGCTCAAAGTGTCCCGACAGCCTGTCAGGGAAACCTTCATTCGGCTTGCCGATCAGGGCATGCTCGATATCCGCCCGAAAAGCGGAAGTTCCGTGCCACAGATTTCCATTTCCAAGGTGATTCAGATACAGGCCATCCGCGAGGCGGTTGAGGCCGATATCGCCCGCGGCGCGGCGCGTCTGATGACCACAAGACATATTGATGATCTCTTTGCCCAGCTGGACCGGCAGGAAAGCGAGGAGGCGCGCAATCCCTCAACCTTCATGGAACTCGATGACCTGTTTCACAAGACGCTGGCGCAGGGCGCGGATCTGCCCTTTGCATGGAATGTGATTGAGGTGCAGAAGGCGCAGCTGGATCGCGTTCGTTTCCTGGCGCTCAACGAAATTCCTTCGAGCAGCCTCAAGGAACAGCACCGTGCAATTGTTGAGGCGATTGCGGATCACAATCCGGATCGGGCTGAAATGGAGATGCGGGCGCATCTGCGGAACGTCTTGCGGGATCTGCCCATCATTGCGCGCCGGAACAGTAGCTATTTCGTCGACTGACCGGATGTGCCGATGCTCATACGTGGATCTCCTCAAAGAGCAGATACCACGCCTCAGCACAAAATTCAGGATAGTCCCATGCTTACTTGCCGAAAAGCATCGGGCGATGCCGATTGGTCGCCCGATGCTCTGTTCAAGAAGAGGTGGTGTTCAGGCGAAGATGAAATCGCTTTCCGCGAGTTCACTGGCTCCAACCAAATTGATCGCGATCACACTACCATTGCCAAGATCGATTGTTGCCTGGCTATGATCCGCGCTATAGCTCAGATGGTCGACAACATCCTGATAATCTTCGAGGCCGTAAAGACCGCAAAGTTCAATCTTGTCTTCTCCATGGGTGAAATCCTCAATACCTTCTTGAAGGTTTATGTCGTTGATGTCGAATATGAACGTATCGGCGCCGGACTCGCCGTAGGCCCTGTTCGGATTGTAAATGACGTCGTCACCAGCACCCGCTAGAACGAAATTGAAAGATCCTCTGTCGGCGTAAAAAGTGTCATTGCCATCGCCACCCATGAAGAACCCGCTATATGTGCTGCCGATGTAAATGGTATCATTCCCGTCGCCGCCATCGACAAACTCGCCGACGGAAACATGACCGCCTGGTTCGTTTTTCGTCCCGACATAGATGATGTCATCACCTGCTTCGCCGGATATACGATCCGCGCCATCGCCGCCGACAAGCACATCATTGCCCAGGCCGCCATAGATCGTATCATCGCCATCATCGCCCCAGACGAAGTCCTGATCAGCGCCGGCCTGGATCTTGTCATTGCCATCACCGCCATAGATGGTATCTTCGCCGAAACTGCCATAGATGATGTCATCGCCACCCATGCCGAACATGGTGCTGGTCATATGTGCGGATGAATTATGCGTGCCGTCATGATCCTCCAAAGCGGATGTGTGGCCGTTTTCATCCGTGACCCAATCCTGGGTCGTGCCCGCAAACATGACATTGGAATCATTATCACCGAGGGTGATATTGGTGGCGCCATCCGTCGATGGACCGCCCAGCTTTACCGGTGTATTGCCAAGCAGGTAGTACTGGTCTCCGGCATGCATATTGGCAATCAGGCTGCTGAGATCACTCGACGAAGATTGCATTGCCGAAAGCGCGCTTTCGACCTGATCGGTGTCGACGGGTTGCTTGCCAAAGCCGCCGTCTCCCTGCAGCATGATATAGAGATTGTCACCCTCTTTCTTGATGTTGACAATGGAATCGACCATCGAAGTCAGAATTTCGTCCTTCATTTTGGCGTCGCTGGCGGGAAGGCTGAACCTGTCGCCATGAGCGGCCTCGATGCCGCGCAAGGTCTCGACGATCGCCGGATCGACATGAATGACGGAGGAGACATTCGCGCCGTCACTTTCAAACGCAATGCTGAAGTTGTCGGATGCGACATTCTTGCTCTGCCAGCTATATTGTTCCATCCCTTTCGTATTGTGGAGATAGGTCTGTACGAGCTGGTCCTCCAGGGGGTCGAAATCCTCGATACTGACATAGGTGTCACTGCCTTGCGAGATATTCACAGAGCCGTCCTGCCCATCCATCGCTCCGGAGAACTCATTCAAAAACCGGGTACTCTGGCGCGCTGCCATCGTCGTCGTGCTGATCAGGGCCGCTGCAACGTCGTTAGCCAGTCCGACCCCTGGGACCCAGCCAAGAAGGTCCTGGAGAACGTCTGTGACGAAGCGTCCAATCGGCGCCGGCCCGGTTGAAGTGGGCAGATTATAGCTTGAAGACGGGTGTTGCGTGACAAGAAAGGTATCATATCCGGCCCCGCCGGTGAGACTGATGACACCGCTCTTGAAGGCTCCGTTCTGTTGAACGCACAGCGTGTCGTTGCCGTCATCGCCAAAAACATTGGCGTAGCCGCCGCCCGTAATATTGACGATATCATCGCCATCATCGCAGAGAACCCGCGTCACTTCCTCGTCACTGGTTGGCGATGAACCGCAAACATTTGCGACGTCATTACCGGACCCCATCCAGAACGTGGACGCAGGGAGATAGGGATTTTCCCATGTCGAGACAAAATCATTTCCGCCCCCCATATCGACATCCATTTTGTATTTGACGGTTCCGTCGAGACACGGGACAATTTCAAAACTGTCATCTCCATCGCCAAAATTGAAAATATAGGCGAGACTTCCGTTCTCAATAGCTGTTCTTGAATCTCTAGGTATTAGCCAGCTTTGTTGAGGGTCGCTGTCATTACTATCTGTGTAGATGAGGTAAAGTGTCGGGCCTGATAGCCCACCACTAAAACCATCTTGTGATAATTCGATCGATGTTGGCGCGTCAAAATTGAATCTAATCGGAACAGCGGTCTTCGGATACATACCTTTCGTCGAAATTTCAGGCATCTCCGCTGAAGATACGCCGACATCCGCATTATCGGTGTTTGCGGTATCGGTGAATAGCAGCGCCGGGTCGGCGCTGACGGTCTGCGAAGCCTGCATATCGTCACCGGTTTCGTTCTCATCCGGCGTGCCCTGCGCGCGATCGCCATTGAGGATGTCATCCTGTGTCTCGCGGTGCTGCGCTTCGTTATTCAGAGGAGCGCGATGGTCCGGTGCAAACCAGTCGCGGTTGTCTTCGGTGCGACGGTGAGCAACGGTCTCACTCCAATCTTCATTTTCAAGCAAATCGGGGAAAACCGCGTTCCATTGCTGTGCTGTCTTGGACATTATAACCTCCCATTCCGCCACATCGCTTTCCGCGTGGACGGCATTTATCTTCCACTCCCTCGGCGCCGGCCGGCCAGAAAGGCTTGCAGGCACCGGTCTTCGATGCGGCCGCCGGGGTGGAGAGGGGGCAACCGCATGCTCGGGCTCATCTGTCCGGACAGACCGGATATCGAGCCGTAAAGCCACGTCTGCGCAGACGTCTTCAAAGAAGCCTGCGATATGATCGCTTTTTTCAGGGGCTGGATCTCAAGGGGCCGTTAGTTGGCAGGGCGGTCAGGGCGGATGAGAGACGGTTTCGACCGGCAGGGCCGGTGCCTCGAACCGGTCGTCAGGCGCTGCGTGAAAGCGATGGGGCCTGAACCGGAAAAGAACAACCGATCGACCGGAAAGCGCGAGGAATGCATATCCAGGTATTTTCAGCTTGAATGACATTGCAAGCCTCACTTTCTGGCAGGTTCATCCGTTCAGTCAAACCAGTGCCAAAATCTGCTCTCCCGGCATCGCGGGCGGCGATCACGCCGTTGCGTTGCGCCAGCCATGCTTTTGCGTCTCAGGAATTCCACCGGGCTTTCAACCCTGGATCCCTTCGCATTGGGGGTATAACGCCTTTTAGATATAGCGTCAACTATATTGACGAAAATTTATCTATACCTATGAGTGTCAGTGCGAAGACCTGTCTGTCGGCGCACGATTGCAGGTGCTCATTTCCCTATGATTTGATGCCGGCGATTTGGCGGTAATGAAAACCGGAAATCAATTTGCCAAGGCGATGGATCGTCGTTACGCACTTGCGCGCCAACCTTAGCTTTTCAGAATGGGCATCTGTCTTCGGCGATGCCAAAATGACCACGGTGCATCTCGGTCGCCTGACCCTTCCTTGGCATATCCCGGAATCCGGCTATGTCAGCTTCCGGGTCAAAGCAAACGCTGCCGCTGCACCACAAAAGGGAGGGGAGAAGCCAAGCCTTCGGCATAGATCGCAGAATCCGTGGCATGTCCGCTATTTTCTGCATGACCGAGCCAGGAATCAGTAGCAGCCCCCGCAGCGTTTTGCGCTGCGGGGGCTGTTGTTCTTTTCGTCACGGTCTCCGGATTTCAACACGCAACATCACATCCACCTTCTTTTTGCCACCGGCACTTTTCCATTTTTGCTCCATGGCTTTTGTGATTGCCTTTGCGCGGGCCTTTTGCAGGGGGCCATTGGCGGCCACCTGATAGTCGATCTTCACCATGGCTTCGGGTTTTTGCCGCATCAGCTGGATGAGCTGGTCGAGACCCGCCTCCCATTGCGGCTGAAGCTGATCACTGTCTGGCGTAAAGGCATCATCCGTCATGGTCAGCTCGATCACCGTGCCACCCTTGGCCCCGAAGTTGATCTTCGCCATCTTGCCCGCCGTCAGCCGGATCACCCGCGGGTTCTCCGTCGTCACGTGATAGCCCTTCGGCAGGCTCCGCTCATCCAGTTTCAGGATGAAGTTCGAGCCGATCTGCTGATCGGGAAGATCCGCGCAGGCGATATGGAAACGCCCATGAGGGTCCGTGGTGATCAGCGTGCCGGTGACTGTGGCCAGACGCACGCCGGGCAGACCCGTCTCGCCTTGATCCGCATAGCCATCGCCATTTTGATCCTCAAACACCTTGCCGATGATATCACCGCAGTCAAAAACCGGATCAACAGCGATTTCAACCGAAGCCGATCCCGGCGCGGCAAGCTGTGTCCCCGTACCATCAAGTGCAAGGGCAATATTGGTGTAGGTTCCCGGCCCGACCGTGATCAGCGGCGTGATCTGAAGACGGATCACAAGCTCTTCATCCGGCGCGATCCTCAGATCCTTGAAGCGGATTTCGCGACCGGCAACCTCCGGCGTCACCGCTTCGTCATTGATCGTTGCCGAACCCTTGACATAGCGGAAGCCCGCCGGCATCCGGTCCACCAGCACAAGGCCTTCCTGTGCACGCTGGCCGGAATTGGAGACGATGATGGCGAAGGGCGCGTTTTCCCCACGATGGATCGTCCGGACACTGGCCGTCTTGACGACAGAGATATCCGATGACGGCGGTTTCGGCAGAACAACCGTGGCCGTTGCAACCGTGGCCGGCAGGCTCTGCTGTCCGGCCTGGCCGCTGGCCGTTGCCGTGTTCACGACATGGCCCTCATCCTGCGCCGCCGCCTGCACATCCGCATCCGTCAGCGTGTAAACTGCGGTAAACTGACGGCTCTCGCCCGGGCCAAGCGTGACCGGCGCCTTAGGCTCGAAATCCGACAGCTTGCCCGTGCCGGGCTTGCCGCCAATCAGAACGCCCTGATCCACCGGCCGGACATTCTCGGCCGTCTGACCGCCATCATTGGTGATGGTCACCACATAGGCGATGGTGTCACCCTCGGTGGAAAAGCCGTTATTGTCGACATCGTTGAACGTCCCGGATTTTGCCACCTCCAGCGTCGAAGGCACCGCCCATCCAATATCAACCGTCGAGGGATCGGTGCGGTAGGTACCGCCTTCACCCGGAAGCTGGCCTTCACCATGCGCCGTATTGCTGAGCATCACCCCGGCCGCATCCTTCTGCGAAAGTGGATAGGTCGCGGTGAATTGCGTCTTGTCACCCGGCGCAAGGCTTGCAATCGAAGCCGGCTCCGTCACAACTCCGGCGGCCACCAGCATCTCATCGGCGACATGAATATCGCGCAGCGTGACATTACCGGTATTCTCGATTTCGAAGCCATAGGTCACCGTCTCACCAGACTCGCCGACACCGTTTTCATTGGCATCTTCAAGAAGACCGGTCTTTATGATTTTGGCCTCGGCACGGGCATCGGCATCAATCCGGTGCTCGGCTTCGGGCGGATCGGCAAGCGGATTGCCATCCGGCCCTGTCGCCGTCACCGTCGCATGATTGATGATCGACCCCCGGTCGACATCGGCCTGAACGGCCTGGTAGGTCGCGGTAAAGCTGGCGGTATCACCCGCATTGAGCACGGCGACGGAAGCCGGCGTGATCGCCCCGTCGGCTGCGAACATGGCATCGACAATCCGGATATCGCGCATTGTCACATTGCCGCGATTGGTGACGGTGAAGCTATAGGTGATCGTATCGCCGGAAAGATAGGCGGATGCCTCCCTGTTTGTGATCGTGCCTTTCTTTTCCAGCTCAAGCTGAACCATCTGGGATGCCGCGATCGTAACCTTGTTGCTGTCAACCGGACCCACCGCACCGCCATCCGGCCGGGTTGCCGAACCGCTGGCGATATTGGTGATGAACCCGCGATCGAGATCTTCCGATTTCACCGTGTAATGCGCCTCGAAGACAGCGTCATCGCCGGGCGCTAGCGTTTCCACCTGAGCCGGGCTGACCGTCACCGGCAAGTCCCTGTCGACCACGCTCACCCCATGCAGCGTGACATTGCCCTTGTTGTGCAGCACGAACTGATAGGTGATCGTGTCGCCGACGCTGTCATAGGTCGCGGCACCATCATCAACAGAACCTGTTTTGACGAGGGTGATTTCGGGGTTGATCTTCGCCGGCGTGACGACCTCGTCGGTGTCCGGACTGTCGACCGGCGGCGTTGCGCTTGCTCCGGCCACATTGACCACCTTGCCCGCATCGAGATCAGCCTGGGTTACCGGATAGGATGCGGTGAAGGTCACGCTTTCCTCGGGGGCAAGCTGTGCGGCGCGTCCCTTGTCCTCGGCAACCAGCGTGATGCCCTTGTCGGTCAGCATCGCATCGCGCGGCGTGATGTCCTTCAGCACAATATTGCCGGAATTGCGCACCGTGATGCGATATTCAATCACATCGCCGACGGCCTCGTACCGGCCATCGCTCCGCCCCTTGACGCTGGCCGTCTTGGTGGTGACAAGTCCCGGCATCTGGTTGGCATTGACAGTGTAGGATGCCTCGGGTGCCTCAATCGCACGCTCTGCCTTGTCGGCGAATTCAGCTTTGGCAAAGGCCCGGGCGGTGTTGGTAAAGGACCCGCGGTCAATATCCTCCGCCTTGATGCTGTAATATCCTGTCAGCTTCTTTGTGGTGCCCGCCGCAAGAACAGCGATCGTGTTATCGGCATCGAATGTAAGGTTTGGATCCTTGACGACGACATTCGTCAGGCTGATCGTGCCGGTGTTCGTCACCGTCAATTCGTAATTGACCCGCTGGCCGACCTTGCTGTAGCGCCCCTGACTGTCAGCGCCGACGACTGTGCCGACCTTGGTCAGGGTCAGGGATGCTTCCTGATTGGCAAGCAGCGTCTTGCTCGCCGGATCGGAGACCGGCCCCTTGCTGCCGTCAGGAAGCTTGCTGTGCGCCGTGGCCGTATTGACGATACTGCCCTTCTCGACATCGGCGGCCGTGGCAACATATTGCGCCGTGATACCGGCCGATTCATGCGGGCTCAGCGTTGCAATGCTGGCCGGTTCATAGACCGTGCCGGCGGGCAGGAAAGCATCGGCGATAGTGATATTATTCAGCGTCACGTCGCCCTTGTTCGTGACCGTGAAGCTGTAGTCAATCCGGTCGCCGGCCTGATAGCGCCCGTCGGCACGCTTGGTGACGACACTGCCATTCTTGGTCAGGCTCAGTGCAGCCTGCCGGTCTGCCGTGATCGTTACGGCATTGCTCGGCGGAGACGAGACCGCCTCGCCGCTGCCGGCCTGCCGGCCCTTAGCCACCGCATTGGCATTGGTGATCGAACCCGCATCAATATCCTTCTGCTGGGCGACATAGGCATCTGTCTCGAACTTCACGGTTTCCTTTGGTTTCAGCGTGGTCTTGGCAGCGGGCTTGATTGCAAGCCCGTCAATCAGATCACTGTCGGTAATATTGATATTCTCGACCGCCACATTGCCGGTATTCTCAACTGTAAAGTAATAGACAATCTTGCTGCCAAGCGCATAGCGCTGCACATTCTTGCCATCGACCGTTACCGATTTCACGATCGACAGACTGCTTTTGGTATCGGCATGGACAGTGAAGCGGTCTTCCTGCTGCGGCACTTTCCGGCCAGCGGGATCTTCGGCATCAACCGTTGCCCGGTTGGTGATGCTACCGCGATCCATATCGGCCTGCTTCGCCGTGTAGCTGGCCGTAAACTCTGCCGTATGGCCTGGCTCAAGCGTCGCAAGCGATGCCGGACTGACCGACAGAACCCCGCCATTATCCTCAAGCGTGTCAGTGACCCGGATATTCTTCAGCGTCACGTCGCCGCTATTGGTTACCGTCATGGTGTAGGTGATGCTGTCGCCCGCATTGTAGCGGCCCGATGCAGAGGCGACCTTGCCGGACTTTTGGATCGTGACGCTTGCAGCGCCGGCGCCATAGACCGTGGCGCTGGCCTTGCGCGCACCGCCGTCAACATCGCGGCCATCTGGTTTCTTCGCCGTGGCAGAGGCGGTATTGTCGATCCGGCCCCGGTCGAGATCAGCAAGCTTCACCGTGTAGACCGCCGTTACCGATTTGCTTTCTCCCGCCGCGATTGAAGCGATCGTGTTGCCCGAGGGCCAGTCAAGCCCTTCGAGGTCGGTATCGGAGATTGTCACATCGGCAATCGGCGCATTCCCCTTATTGGTCACGGTCAGCGTGTAGACGATCTGCTGTCCGGCCGCCGTGAAGCGGTTATCCGCCGTGCCGCCGGTGACAGCTGCCTTCTTTTGCAGCGTGAAGTCATAACGGCTCTGATCGGCCTGTCGGGTATCATCATCCGAAGGCGGGTCGGGGATCGGGCGGTTATCGCCGTAAAAGCCATAGCCCGTGGCGACATTGTGCACACTGCCGCGCGTCACATCATCGGCCTTGGCCGTGTATTTGCCGGAAAGCTTAACGGACCCCTCGGCCGCAATCGTTCCCACGTTCAGTGGCTTTTGCTTGGTATAGCCGAGCATGTCATCAACAAGGTAGACCCCTGTCAGATCGACATTGCCCTTGTTGGTCAGCGTGAAAACATAATCGATTTCAGATCCCTCGACATATTTTGCCGTGGCACTGCCACCGATCGTTCCGGTTTTCGTCAGTGTGAGGACCGGTTTTAGATCAGGTGTCAGAATGACGGTATTGGAGGGATAAGGCCCGATCGACCGGCCATCATGCTGGCTGATACCGGTGACGCTCGCCGTGTTGCGAAGTTCCTGCCGTGCCAGATCCGCAGGCTGAACATCATAGTTGGAAGAGGCAAACTTGGCGGATTTGCCAGGCTGCAACACCGGCTCGCCCTCAATCAGCTGCGGCGGCGAAAGCTTCAGTTCTGCCAGAAGCGGATCATTGATCACAAGATCGCTGGTTTTGACAGGAAACGCACCCGTATTCGTGACCTCGAAATACCAGCGGATCTTGTCATTCTTCTGATAGGTCGTATCGTGGGGTGTCCCGTTAATCGTTGCCGATTTTGTGATCGACAGGCTGTCCTTGCCTATTCCGTTGATGACGATTTCGTTGGAAGTCGCTTTCGGCCCCTCTGCGCCGCCATCCGTGAGTTTCGAGGTGACGACAGCGATATTGCGCAATACGCCCTTGTTCACATCGTCCTGCGTTGCCGTGTAAATGCGGCTGAACCCGCGCGACAGACCGGGTGCAATTGGTGAACCGTCCGCCGTCTCGATCCGGCCGAGCACATTATCGTCAACAGCAACATTGTAGATCGGTACATCACCGGTATTGGTGACCGTATAATAGTAGCAGATCTGTGTTCCCCGTTCGAAGGTCGACTGCACGGAGCCGGCCTGGCAACTGCCATCGCGCCCTTCCTTGACGATTGTCACTTCCATGCGCGGCTTTTTGCCGGTGACCGTGGCTGTTGCCTCGCGCGTCGGTGCATTGGCAGGACTTGCCGGTTTGGCACTCGCCACATTGACGATGCTGCCGGCATCCAGATCCTTTGCCTGAACCCTATAGGAGGCATTCACGGTGATGTCGCCCTCAACATCAAGTCTGGGAACGACGCCGCCCTGATACGGAGACGCGAAATTGACATCGCCGATGACTGTATCGGTGATCTTTATGTTTTCGAGGGCCACATCACCTGAGTTATGGAGATGGAACTCATAGAAAACCTGATCGTTGATGTTGTTATATTCCTGCTTTTTCTCATTCGTCGCACTGTCGAGAACGTAGAGAACCTTCTTGGTAAAGGAGAAATCGGCATTCGTTTTGGCCGCCGTCAGCGTGTAGCGCGACGTACCGCTCACATCCTTTCCGCCGCCCTTGGCGTTGACGGTGACATCATTGTCGATCTTGCTGTCGGAAACATCCTTATCCGTGGCGTTGAAGCTGGCGGAGGTGAAGGTGACCTTGGCTTGTGGCGCCAGCGTTGTCTGATTGACCGGGATCTGGACGCTGCGACCGGCAAGCATATTGTCGGTCAGGGATATATCGCTCAGATCCACATCGCCGGTGTTTTCGACCTCGAACGTATAGTAGATCTGATCGCCCTTGCGATATTGCGCACCTTCCTGTCCATTGACGAAGCCCCGCTTCGTCACCTTCAGCGAAGGATTGACGGATTTGCATTTCAACGGTGGAAAGGAAAGCTGGGCCGATAGGCCCTGATTGAAGGCTTCGTTTAAATTTAATCCAAGTACGATGATTTCGTTGACATCACCGGGACCGTTTTTCCAACCTGCGGAAAGGTTCGCGTGTATGGCATGCCCAAGTGTATAGCCATCATAGGCGAAAGTGTCGCCTTTAAACCAGGGCTGGGAAATATTCTGGGCCGTCCCATTGACAAAAACTTCCCGGACACGCTGTGCCGCCATCAAATTCAGGTTAAGTGAAAACGTACTCATATCGACATTTGGATCGATTTTGAAGCGAAGCCGGTAAAAAGCGAACTCACTAACCCATTTATTTGGGGTAGAAGCAGCACTTGAAGAATTAGAAATCCAACCGGCATTCCCTTCTGGAAACACCGCTCTGGACGCAAATCCGATCGGCCACCAATTATCCTGAATAACGGCATCAAAATAGGTTCCAGCACCTGGAAAACCCGGTAAAGAATCATCGGTTTGGTTGGGGTGTACACCTCTTGGCAAAGAAGAAAACTGCCAGTAACGATCAGTTCCAGATAGAGCATGACTTCCCGGCCCGGTCGCCGCCGTATTCAAGATCCAGCTTTCGGTCCCGCAGGTCAGTGTCGGGATTTCCGCCGCGGCGGCCTCAGGCACGATCGCCGGTACGGGGGCCAGAAAGAGTGGCGCCTCCAGCGCGAAAGCCAACGCCAGCAGGCCAAGCCGGCGTAGCGGCCTGCCGCTGACAAGGGCTGCAGGGCAGCGCATGGCATGGCTGAAAATGATGGAAAGAACGGCAAAGACCTGCACGGCCAGATATTTCATGACAAACTGTCCCCTTACCGGCAGGGCGATGCAACGACCGCGCCGGAATAAATGCCCTCTACAGAAATCGCGTTGAAATGCCCGTTGCCAAAAGGTGGAGATTCCCAGTTCCCACCTGCAACAGGTAAAGCATTCGATTACCTGTAATATCAGATACTAAATCGGGGGTTTTCATATTTTATGCCCGGCCTATGTCACACTCTATTAAAGTAATACTTGACGAGTAATGGCAGACATACATTTCATGCCGGGGATGAAATTCAGGGCAGGAACAGCTATGTTCGGGACCACTGCCAGAAGCAGATCCATCCCTTGTGGCGGCGGCGACGATTTTTTTAATGCCTCGGCCGCTGTGCCGGGAAGGGCCGTTTAGCACCGTCAGCAGTGCCACCGAGACGAAACAATTTCCCCTTAAAAGCGCCGGAATCCGAAATCAACCTGAAGATGCGGCATACCGTCATACACCTGACGACGCATCTGAAGGAGAGAAAATGAGGCCCACCAAAACACGCACCGCCCTGCCGACAATCACATTGATGACCTGCCTGCTTGTTCCGCCGGTGACGGCCAGTGCGGAAATGGAAGCGCCAGCCTCTGGCTGGAGCCAGAAGCAGGATGGCACGGCGGCTTCCGGCCTCGCTGTTTCAGCAAAGGTTCTCGACGCGCTTCAGCTCGATATCCCGGCTGAGAAAACGGTTCTCGACAACGGCCTTACGCTGGTCGTGAATGAAGATCACGCGCAGCCTTTGATCGCTGTCAGTATCTGGTATCACGTCGGGTCCAAGAATGAACCTCCGGGCAGATCGGGTTTCGCCCATCTGTTTGAGCATCTCATGTTTAACGGCTCGGCCAACTTCAATGACGATTTCTTCAAGGCGACCCGGAAGATCGGGGCGACAGGCCTGAACGGGACGACGTCAACCGACCGCACGAATTATTATGAAACCGTGCCGAAGAACGCGCTGGATTCGATCCTCTGGCTGGAAAGCGACCGGATGGGTCACCTGCTTGACGCGATTGATCAGGCGAAGCTGGAAGAACAGCTTGCCGTTGTTAAAAACGAGATGCGGGAGCATCTGAACAGTCCCTATGGCATGGCCTATGAAAAGGCTTTCACGGCAGGCGTGCCCTTTGGACATCCCTATTACCACTCAGTCCTGGGTTCGATCGAAGATCTTGATGCTGCCACGCTCGACGACGTCAAGAACTGGTTCCGGGATTATTATGGCCCATCCAACGCGGTGATTGTTCTGTCCGGCGACATCACCATGGAGGAGGCACGCAAAGCCGTCGAGAAATATTTCGGCAATATTCCCGGCGGAAAGCCGATCGCTGCACCGACCAGCTGGCCCGTCAAGATGGCCGAACCGATCCGTGAAGTCGTTGAAGACAACGTCTCACACCCGCAGCTCTTCCAGGTGCTCAACGGCCCGCCGCTCGTCAGTCAGGATCTGACCTATCTGAAAATTCTGGCGCATATCCTGGGAGGCGACAGCAATAGCCGTCTCTACAAGCGGCTTGTCGTGGATGAAGCACTGGCGACGGATGTCGACACCTTTGTTTATGATCGCGAACTGGGCAGTCAGTTCTTTATCACCGTAACAACAAAAAAGGATGCAGATCGCGCGCGCGTCGAAGAAATCGTGAAGGAAGAACTGGCGCTTTTGACCGACTTCGGCCCAAGCGAGGAAGAACTGGCCTATGTCCGCGCGTCAGAGCTTTCCGACTTCGCCCGCAATCTGGAAGACCTTTCCTTCAAAGCCGATCTGCTCAATGCCAGCACCACCTTCTACGGTGACCCTTCTGGCTGGAAGAGAGAGGTTGAAGACTTGAAATCGGCCCGCCTGAGCGACATCAAACAGGCGGCAAAAGACTGGCTCAATGCGCCGGCCTATACATTATGGGCAATGCCTTTCCCCGACACGGCGGTAACAGGTGAGGAAGCCGATCGTTCCGCCATACCCAAGCCTGAAGGCATGGTCATGGCCGATTTCCCAGACATCGAAACGGCGACACTGGACAACGGCATGAGGCTGATGGTCGCTCACCGCGATGGTGCCCCGATTGTCGACTTCTCGATGCTGCTGAAAACGGGACCGGACGCGTCCTGGAGCGAAACGGCCGAGGGGACGGGTGTACTGGCCGTGTCGCTTCTGGCGCATGGTACGGATCGGTTGACCCGGGAGGAGATCAATACCGAGCTCGGGCTGCTCGGGGCGGATTTCGCCGCAACGATCGACGACAAGGGCAGCCGGATCTCGCTTTCAGCAATGCAAAGCGGCCTGAAGGAAAGCCTTGCCATCTACTCCGATATCATCATGCATCCCTCATTCCCGGAAGATGAGTTTGCCTGGGTCAAGGCGTTGACAATGGACGGCCTTGAACAGAGCAAGGACGACCCTGAAGTGGTCGTCGATCGTGTCCTGTCAGAGGTGATGCTGGGTAAGGACAGCCCCTATGGGCGTCTGGCAACGGAAGAATCGCTCGCAGCCATCGACCGCGCAGCGCTGGAGGACTTCCACAGCACCTGGTTCCGCCCCAATAATGCAACGCTGGTCATTTCCGGCGATACCAGTCTGGCAGAAATCCGCCCGCTGGTGGAAGCGGCCTTCAAGGGCTGGGATGCTCAGGCCGTTCCGGATGTCATCACCCCGGAGGAGCCTGTCATCAGCGCGGCAAATGTCTACCTCGTCGACAAGCCCGGCGCGATCCAGAGCGTTATCGAGGCTGCGGTCACAGCACCACCTCTATCGGAAGACGACCAGGAGGCCCGCATGATCTTCAACAAGATCATGAGCGGTGAATTTGTCTCACGCGTCAACATGAAGCTGCGTGAGGAAAAGGGCTGGTCCTATGGCACCCACAGCGGTTTCGGTGGCCCGGATGGCGGCCGGCTGTTCTCTATCAATGCTCCGGTACAATCTGACAAGACCGCCGAGGCGATGACAAAACTCGCGAAAATCCTTCAGGGCGTGGTCTCGGATCAACCAGTCACAAGTGATGAGGTGAAGCAAGCGAAGGATCAGGCCATCCTGAGTCTGCCGGATGCATGGTCCAGCAATCAGGGCATCACCGACTATCTTGTCTCCGAGGTGCGGAACGGTCTGCCTCAGGGCTATTATGACAGCTATGCCGAAAAGCTCGTCAGCATCGATGAGGATGCCGTGAACAAGGCCGCACAGGCCATGCTTGGCGGCAAGCCGCTGACCTGGGTCGTCGTCGGAGACCGCGCGAAAATCGAAGAGGACATCAAGGCGCTCGGCCTAGGCCCGGTCCATGTTGTCGATACCGACGGCAACCCCGTCGAATAATCGGAAGAAAACCCGCCTGCACCCATTGGCCGGTGCGGGCGGGTGCAGAAGGTCGCTCCGACCGCATGCGGGTCTTGCATATCGCTTCGGTGCAAGAGCTGCCGGGCTTTTCAGCGCTGCCCGGCCAGAACCAGATCGGCCGCCTTCTCTGCGACCATGATGGTTGGCGCATTGGTGTTGCCGCAGGTCAGCGTCGGAAAGATCGAGGCATCGATCACCCGCAACGCCTCGGTTCCGTAAACCCGCAGTGATGCATCGACGACATCCGTCTCGGGATCCGGGCCCATGCGGCATGTGCTGACCGGATGAAAAACCGTGCCGGAACGTTTGCGCGCATCTTCAAGCAGTTCTTCATCTGAGCGCACATCCGGTCCCGGTTCAACTTCCGACTTGATGATTGCGGCCAGAGAGGGCGTTTCGGCCAGTCGTCGCACAAGGCGGGAGGCGGCAATCATTTCCTGCCGGTCAAATTCCGTCGAAAGATAGTTCGGATGGATGACCGGCGCTGAAAGCGGGTCCGGGTTTCTGATTTCCAGATATCCCCGGCTCGTCGGCCGGGTCGGCTGTACACCGAGAAGAAAGCCTGAAAACGGGTCAGGCCGCATCAGCGGGCGTTCGCCGGGCGGCGCCTTTGAATAGCTCATCGGCGAGAAGAAAAGCTGCATATTCGGGGCATCAAGCCCAGGACGCGAGCGGACAAAACCGCCTGCATGGTTGATGCCGAGCGACAAGGGGCCGGTCCGCGTCAGAAGATATTGCAGGCCAAAACGCATGCGCCCCGAAAGCGGTGACAGCTGGTCGTTCAGCGTCGGCACCTTCGCGGTGAACATGTAGTCGATGCAGAGATGATCCTGCAGGTGCCGGCCAACGCCTTCGCGCGGGGTGACAACCGCAATGCCATGGCGTTGCAGCAATGTGGCCGGTCCGATGCCGGAATGCTGCAGCAGCAAAGGCGAGTTGATGGCGCCGGCCGAAACAATCACCTCCCGGCGCGCGCTTGCCTCATGCATGGTTCCGTTTTGACGGTATCGGACGCCAACAGCCCTGTTGCCGTCGAAGAGGATCTTTTCGGCGAACGCATGGGTTTCGACCTTGAGATTTTTGCGTTTCAGCGCCGGGCGCAGATAGGCACGCGCTGTCGACATGCGCATGCCACCCCTGGTGGTGATCTGGTAAATGCCGACGCCTTCTAGAGACGCTCCGTTGAAATCGTCATTCTCGGCAAAGCCTGCTTCGGTGCTCGCTCTTATGAAATTGCCGCAGGTCGGGTGGATATCCTTATCCTTGCTTTCGATCGTGAGCGGACCATCACCGCCGCGCATGTCATTTGCACCGCGATCATTGCTTTCGAGCTTCTTGAAATAGGGCAGGACATCGTCAAACCCCCAGCCGGGATTGCCCATCGCCGCCCAGCCATCGAAATCCGAGCGATGCCCGCGCACGAAGATCATCGCATTGATGGCGCTGGAGCCGCCAAGCGCCTTGCCACGCGGCCAGTAGGAGGGGCGCCCGCCAAGCCCTTCATCCGGTTCGGTCATATACATCCAGTTATAGCGCTTGTCATAAAATGCCTTGCCATAACCGATTGGCATCATCAGCCAGAAGGAGCGGTCAGAGCCGCCCGCCTCCAGAAGCAGGACCGAATAGCGGCCATTTTCCGACAGCCGGTTGGCGAGCACGGAGCCGGCGGAACCAGCCCCGATGATGATGAAATCGAACGTCGCCATGGGATCAGCGTGCCTCGATGATGAAGAGCTTGCGGACATGCTGATGGATCTCCCACTCACCTGTCCAGCCCTGTGGCAGGACAAGAAGATCGCCGGCTGAAACCGTCCGTCCGCCACTTCCGTCAGCATTCTTCACCGTGGCTCTGCCGGAGATGATCTGGCAATATTCGCCCGCCTTGGTTCGATCTGCGGTAAAGCGGCCCGGCGTGCATTCCCACACGCCGATCTTTGTCGAGCCGTCTGGCGAAGACCAAAGCATGGCAGAGGCTTCCTCCTGTCCGTCCGTCAGCCTTGTTGGCTTTGGCTGAAAGGGGCCGAGCGCCACATCGGCAAGGGCGGCAAACGCTTCAAGTCTAGTCATATGATATTCCTTGCACTCACTCGGAAGACCTGTTGCCGCCAAAGACCTGCGCCAGCACCATCATCGCGGTCGTGACCAGGATCATGATTGTCGAGATGGAGGCGATCGTCGGGTCGATCTGGTCTCTGAGCGCATTGAACATGTTGCGCGTCAGTGTTGGATTGTCGCCGCCGGAGATGAACATCGCCACGACCACCTCGTCAAACGAGGTGAGGAAGGACAGCAATGCTGCGGTGACCACGGCAAAGCGGATCTGCGGCAGGGTCACGGTCAGAAAGGCCTTCCACCGTGGCGCGCCGAGCGAGCGTGCGGCGTTTTCCTGTGCCATGTCGAAGGACCTGAAGGCAGAGCCGCTGACGATCACCACCAGCGGCAAAGCCAGCACGGTGTGTGCCAGAACCAGGCCGGTGACCGTATAGAGAATGTGCAGCTTGACATAGACATAGAACGCCCCGACAGCCACAAGCACGACCGGCACCATCATCGGCGTGATCAGCAGAACAAAGGCGATCCGCACGAATGAAAGTTTCGCCGTATGGAAGGCATAGGCGGCGAGTACGCCAACGGGCGTCGCAACCAGCATTGTCAGGATTGCAACCTTGATCGATGTCCAGGTCGCGCGCATCCATTCATCGGAGCTGAAATAGTGCTCATACCACCGAAACGACCAATGCTTCGGTGGAAATTCAAGATACTGACTGTCGGAAAACGACATTGGAACGACGATCAGCGTCGGCACGACAAGAAACAGGATGATCAGTGTTGCCAGAGCGTAGAGCCAGAGCCTGCCGCCATGGGTGACCTGTGTTTCGGTCGCCGGGGTATCAAGCCATTTCAGCATCAGTGTCCGCCTCCGGCAATCTGGTCGAGGTTGAGGAATTTCGAGGCGATCCAGAGGATAACCATGGTCATCACCAGCAGCACGACGCCCAGCGCACTCGCAGCCCCCCAATTTACGAACATCTCGATATTGGAAACGATCTTCATCGACACCATGATGACCTTGCCCCCGCCGAGAACCGCCGGCGTGACATAAAAGCCGAGGCAGAGAATGAAGACCATCAGCGCTCCGGCGAAGAGACCGGGAATGGTCAGCGGGAAAAACACGGTCCAGAACGCATGTTTCGGGGAGGCGCCCAGATTGGCTGCGGCCTTCATCAGGTCCCGGTCAATCGCCTTCATCGCCCTGAAGGTGGGCAGGATGAGGAAGGGCAGCATGATATGAACCATGCCGATCAGCGTGCCGGTCATGTCATGGACCATCTTGATCGGCTCATCCCAGAGCCCGAGCGAAATGGCCCATTGGTTGATCAGTCCCTGTTTTTGCAGCAGCACCAGCCAGGCATAGGTGCGCACAAGAAGCGATGTCCAGAAGGGCAGCAAGACGGCAATCATGAAAATGCTGGCGAGGCGGTTGGGCAGCTGCGCCAGAAAATAGGCCATCGGATAGCCGATCAGGATCGTCAGAGCGGTGGTGAAGACACTGACCTCGAAGGTCATCTCGAAGATGCGGCGGTAGGAACTGCGACTGATCATCCGCGCATAGTTCTCAAGCGAAAAGCTGCCATCCGCGCCGATGAAGGACAGATAAAACAACCAGCCGACAGGGATCACGAGAACCACGAAAACGATCAGCAATGCGGGTGCGCTGAGGCCGAAAAGCTTCAGCTTCTCGATACGCTCATCATGCTTCAGCCCCGCTGCATTGGTGTGTTTGGCAAGGGATGCGGCCATGTCAGTCCTCGCTTCCGTCGATGACAACCGCGTCATCAGGTTCGAGGTTGAGCATTACCTTGTCACCGACCGATGGCATGACCGAGAGATTGGCGCCGCGCACGGCGCCGCGCATGGTGATCAGCGTTCCATCCGACAGCTCGGATTGCAGCAGATAGCTGTCGCCCTGATAGACCACTTCGCGGGCAATGGCTTCAAACCGGTTGCTGCTTTCGCCGTTATTGTCGCGGGCGAGCGTGATGCGCTCCGGGCGGATCATCAACTGCAGGTCTTTTGCCTCGGGTACGGAACCGGCAATCTTCAGCGGCATATCGCCAAAGGCGACGCCCTTGCCGGTGCGCTGCACCGAAAGGAAGGTTGAATCGCCGATAAAGTCTGCAACGAAACGGTTGGCGGGCTGTTCGTAGAGATCGCGCGGGGCGGCCAGCTGCATGATCCGGCCATGGTTCACAACGGCGATGCGGTCGGACATGGTCAGCGCCTCACGCTGGTCATGGGTCACATAGACTGTGGTCATGCCGAGCTTTTCGTGCAGATGGCGAAGCTCGATCTGCATCTGGTCGCGCAGCTTCTTGTCGAGCGCCGAGAGCGGCTCGTCCATCAGCAAAATGCGGGGTTCGAAAACGATCGATCGGGCAAGCGCGACACGCTGGCGCTGACCGCCGGAAAGCTGGGTGATGCGGCGATTGCCATAGCCGCCGAGCTGCACGGTTTCCAGGGCGCGCTCAACCCGCGTGGCGATCTCGGCCTTGGGCACTTTCCGCAGCTTGAGTGGATAGGCGACATTGCCAGCCACGGTCATATGCGGAAACAGCGCATAGTTTTGAAACGTCATGCCGACATCGCGCAGGTGCGGAGCGAGGCGGATCACTTCGCGATCGCCGAATTTCAGGCTGCCGCTGTCAGGCCTGGTAAACCCTGCCAGCACCATCAAAAGCGTCGTTTTGCCCGAGCCGGACGGGCCGAGCAGGGTCAGGAATTCACCGCTCCTGACCTCCAGTGAGACATCGTCGAGCGCGTGAACTTTCCCGTAAGTCTTGGTGATGTGGCTGACGCTAATTGGCAGCGCTTCGGTATTTCGAGCCGTCAAGGCCATTCCTCCCAGGGGAGCTTCAAGGATTGGATATGCAGCATTGCGGGGGGCGGGCACCAGCACAGAGCGCTCCACCCCCCTTTTTGCACGCTCAGGCATGGACTACTATTCGGTCAGCATGTCCTGATACATTTCATTGGCTGTCGTTTCCCACTTGATATACCAGTCAAGCGAGATCGGAAGCTGTTTGGCGGCATTTTCCGGCGAGGACGGAAGCGTTGCGGCAACTTCCGGCGAAATCTCGCCTGTTTCATAGGCCTGCGTGTTGGTGGGACCATAGGAGATGTATTTCGGCAGGTCGTCCTGGTACTCAGCCTTGGAAATTTCGGCCAGGAACTTCATCGCCAGATCCTTGTGCGGTGCGCCCTTCGGGATGGCAAAGCAGTCAACGTCGAACAGTCCCTGATTGAAGCTGTAGGCAACTTTGGCGCCGTCCTTGGCGGCGTTGCCGAAGCGGCCGTTCCAGCCGGTGGTCATATCCACCTCACCATCCTTCATCAGCTGTGCCTGCTGGGCGCCGGATGTCCAGAAGACCTCGATATGCGGCTTTAGTTCGCGAATCTTGTCAATCGCGCGCTCGATACCTGCTTCGGAATCGAGAACGCTGTAGACGTCTTCCGGCGCGACGCCATCAGCCATCAAGGCTGGTTCCAGTGCGCCTGCGACGCTGTTGCCGCGATAGGCGCGGCTGCCGGGAAACTTCTCGGTGTCCCAGAAATCGGCCCAGCTATCGGGACCGTCTTCGCCGTAGGTGTCGGTATTCCATGCGTAAGTTGTCGAGAATACATCACTGCCGACGCAATAATCGGAATAAGTGCCTTTCAGGAAATGGGAAACGTCGACGACGTTGTAATCGATCGGTTCGAGCAGGCCTTCTGCGCCAGCCCGCGCCGCCGAGCCTGTGCCGCTGGCGACCAGGTCGAAAGTCACCTGACCTGTCTGCACCTGCAAGCGGACATCCGACATGCCGCTATAGGTTTCCTGCGTCAGGTCGATGCCCATCGCCTTGGCGGCCGGCTCGAAAAGCGCCTTGCTTTCAGCGTCCTGAAACGAGCCGCCCCAGGAGGCGACCGTCAATTCGTTGTCCTGCGCCATTGCCGATGAGGCAAGGAGCGTTGCAATCAGTGTCAAAGTCAATCTGCTGTTCATTTTCCCTCTTTCTCTTTTTAGAGTTTTCGATTTTCTCGTTATGCTCAGATCCGCCATCTGTTTTGATATTCGGGTCGCGTGCCGCTAGACGTGCGGCTTGCCCCCGGCCCAGGGGTGTTTGTCGACGAAGCGGTACCAGGTTACGGCTGCGGGCAGGAACCAGGGCTTGCCGAAGTAGAACGGGCGGGTCGGATGCTTCAGGTCGTCAAAGGCGGTCTTCCCTTCCGACGATCCCAGTATCTTCAACCCTGCCTTCATGCCGAGATAGCTCGCCATTGAAACACCGGAGCCGCAATAGCCAAGCGCGTAATGGACCCCGTCATGGCAGCCGGTATGGGCCAGTTCATCAAACGAGTAGGCTACGAACCCGGTCCAGGAATGGGTGATCGCAGCGCTCGTCAGTTCCGGAAAGATCCGGATCATCGCGTCTCGTAGCCTCGGCCCGCTGACCGCCGGATCCATCTCGGAAGCCGAGACGCGGCCACCGAAGAGAATGCGCTTCCGGTCAGGGCTGGCACGGTAATAGTAAAGCACCTTGCAGGTATCGCTGGCGATCCGCCCGGTCGGAAACAGGCGGTCGACCACGCCCTCGGGCAGTTCCTCGGTGGCGATCATATAGCTGCCGATCGGGATCACACGGCGCTTGAGCCACGGCGTCGCGCCAGTCGTGTAACCATTGGTCGCCACCAGAACGTTGCGCGCCGAAACCGGCCCTCTTTCCGTTCTCACCTCAAAGCCGCTACCCTGGCGCTCGATCGCTGTGACACGGCAATGTCCGGCGATCTCGACGCCTGCCTCAAGCGCCCGCTGCATCAGGGCGCGGTGATATTTTGCCGGCTGGAGCGCACAATGTTTCGGATAGACCACGCCGCCGTGATAGGTGTCGCTGCCGAGCTCCTTGTGTTGCTCTGCGCGTGGCACGGCAAAGGTCTCGATACCTTCGTCACGCCGCAGCTTTTCCGCTTCCCGCACAAGGACCTCGTAATGCTCGGGCGTATGGGCGGCATGAAAGCGGCCATTGCGCTCGAAATCGCAGTCGAAGCCCTCAGCGGCGACAAACTGGCCGAACCAGTCCAGAGCATCGACACCGGACTTGCGAATGGCACGGGCCTTTCGTTCTCCGAACTTCGCCGCCAGCGTCGAAAGCGACGGTTTCACGCTGGTACTGATCTGACCGCCATTGCGCGTTGAGCAGCCAAAACCTGGTGCCTCGGCATCAAGCACAAGAACGGAGCGTCCGCCGCGCGCGGCAACCAGTGCGGTATTCAAACCCGTGTAGCCAGAACCGACAATCACCAGATCCGCCTGTTTGCGCGGCTCTGATAGGGTGGCGGGAGCAGGGCCCAGATCCATGTGCCAGTATGGCGTTGTGCTTGGTTGCGCGGCGCGCATGCGATTTTCCTATGTTCAGTGGCCTGTCCGCTCGGTTGCCGGGCATCTGACGGTCTTGATCTTCGTTAAGAAAACCGTATGAGAGAAATGGATGGCTCGTGATATCCAATTTGACGATTTCACCAGACCATTTCTGCCAAAAAACGACGACTTGCAGACCCCGCAGTCTGACCAGCGGGATCTGCACACTCTCAATGCGGGTCAAAAGCCGGAAAGCGTTTCAGGCATCCAGTGAACGTCCTTGCGGCTGGCCTTGAAGAAGCATTGTCCATATTTTTCCAGGCTGTCAGGATCGATCTCAAAGCCAAGGCCGGGGGCTTGCGGCATATTGAACCAGCCCTTGTCGTGCAGGAAAGGCTGGGTGAAGATCATGTCACGGGCTTCCGGTATCCATCCGGGCTCTGCGATCGGGTATTCAAACAGCGCTTCGCCAGCAAAGCCGCTGGCGGCGAAGACATGGGCATTGACGATGAAGCCGAAACCGTTTGACCAGCAATGCGGCGTGAATTTGAGCCCGCGTTCCCGGCAGAGTGCGGCAACCTTCAGGCTCTGGCTGATCCCGCCAGCCCACATCGCATCGGGCTGATAGATGTTGTAGCAACCCATCTTCAGCATCCGCGCCAGCTCGCGATAACCCATGACATGCAGCTCGCCACCGGCAACGGGGACACGCGAATGGGTCGTCAGCTCAGCGATTTCCTCGTGCCATTCGCCGAAAAGCGGCTCTTCCACCCAGGCAAGGCCGACATCGGCTGCCGCATCGACAAAACGCTTGGCGCGCTCCAGCGACCAGAGCGGCGCCTTGCCGTTCTGGGTCAGCCGGAAGGCTTGGTTGCAATCGACCGAGATCTTCATCCGGCCCTGCATATGGGTCGCGATATCGGAGATATGTTCGATGTCGACCGCCTCATCAAAATCGTGAACGCGGATCTTCATCGTGTCGAAGCCCTCGGCAAAGCGGGCTTCGGCTTCCTCGCGGCGCACCTGCGGTGCCTTCAGTTCACCGGCAGAGGCATAGAGCTTGATCCGGTCGTCGGTTCCGCCAAGGTATTTGTAAAGTGGCAGGCCAGCGGTCTTCGCCTTGATATCCCAGAATGCCGGTTCCAGCCACCAGTTGAAATTGCCGCCGGCCGCCATGATCTGGATGCGCTCGGCAAGATTGTCGATGTCGTCCGCATCCTGTCCGAGAAACAGGCTAGCGATCGGATCGCCGAGGCCGGCGCGTTCGCGCCCGGAGGCCGGAAAGCCACTCCATCCCTCGACACCGTCATCGGTGATGAACCGGGCGATACACATGGAAACATGGGTCCTGATCGTACCGGGAATCCAAGACGGCGCATGCGGCGCAGGCAATGGTGTTTTCACCAGATAGAGCTCGACGCGGTCAAGCACTTGCATATTTCGGTCCTTTCGGAGGTTCCTTGGCTCGTTGGTCATGTCAGACTGGCGTGACCGGTATATGAAAACTATGAAAGGAATGGATTGGTCGTGATATCCAATTTGACAAATTATACAGACCAATTCGAGTGGAGTGCCGGGAGATCGCGTACAATGTCGATCCCCTTGCGCAACTCTTCCGGCGGTGCGCTGCCGAAGCCGAACACAAGTCCATTCTTTTCAATCGGGGCAAGGCAATAGCGTGACAGCGGCGCCAGAATGACACCGCGTTCACGCGCCTGTTCGACCACGGTCCTTGCATCGATATGCGGTGCGAGGTCCGCCGTTGCGTGAAATCCGCTTCTGGTTTCCTGCAGCCGGACGGTCTCGGGCAGCGAGATTGCTGCTTCTCTCAAGGCATCATAACGGGCCTTGTAGAGCCTGCGCATCAGCCGGATATGCGTGGCAAAATGCCCCTCATCCATGAAATCGGCGACAATCGCCTGGGTCGCGGTTGCCGGTCCGCTGGCCCAGGCGGCAAAGGTCTGATCGAAAGCATCGATCATGCCTTCGGGCACCAGAATGAAGCCAAGTCTCAGCGCCGGAAACAGCGACTTGGAAAAGGTGCCGACATAGAGCACGCGCCCGGATGTGTCGGTGCTGTAGAGGGCAGGCTGTGGCGCATTGTCGAAGTAAAATTCGCCATCATAATCATCTTCGATGATCAGCCCCTGCGCTTCTTCGGCCGCGCGCAGCAGTTCGAAACGCCGCGCCAGAGACATGACATGACCAAGCGGCTGCTGATGCGTCGGCGTTACGAAGGCCAGGCGGAAATGCGGTGACTTTTTCAGGCCATCAGCAACGACCATGCCTTCCTCATCAATGCCGACGGGAACCAGCTCCGCCCCCTGCGACAGAAAGGCATTGCGCGCGCCCGATGCGCCGGGATTTTCCATCCACACCCTGTCTCCCGGATTAAGCAGCATATGGGCGATCAGGGCGAAACCGTGCTGTGCGCCACAGGTGATGAAGATCTGTTCCTCGTGGCAGCGTATCCCCTTCAGTGCACTCAGATGCGTGGCAATCGCCTGGCGCAGGGCGCGCATGCCCTTCGGTTCGCCATAACCCATGACCTTGCTGCGCGCGCCGCGCAGCTGGCGGGCGGAAATGCGCGCCCAGTTGGTCATCGGGAAGGCATCAAGGGCAGGGAGCGCCGTAATGAAGGCGCGCGCCTCATGCGGCAGCCAGGTCCGCCGTGCATAGGACGGCTCGGCATGGGTGATGGCGTAGGAAAGCCGCGGCTTGCTCCCCGTTTTGGCGGGCTCAGCCATGCCCTGCGGCGGGCGCTGGGCATCAAGCGCATCGCTGACGAATGTACCGGCGCCGACCCGCGACACCAGCATGCCCTCAACGGTGAGGCGCTCGACAGCATCGATCACTGTCGTTCGCGACACACCGAGCTCGCGTGCCAGAATGCGTGTTGCCGGCAGACGGTCGCCCGCGCGCAGACCGCCGGACAGGATGATGTCGCGCAGCGCCATGTAAAGCTGAACGCCAACGCCTTTGCGCGAAGTTCGGTCGAGCTTGATATAGGAAAGAAGCGCACCGGCTGAATGTTTCATAAGCCGCAAACCTCGCGATTAAAGTGAAATTGGTCTGGAACAAGTTCTGAAATGGATATGTCTGATGCGCCAATTATGCCGCAAATGAAATGAAGTACAAGTTGACCAGAGCAATCGAAGTCTTATGAAACTCATCAAGATCGAAACATTCACCGACGAATTCATCTGCTTTGTCCGCGCCACCGCGCAGGACGGGGCCATCGGCTGGGGGCAGGTGGCGCCCTATTTCGCCGATATCACCGCTGAGGTTCTTCACCGGCAGATCGCGCCGCATGTGCTCGGCCTTGACTGCAGCGATATCGACGCGATGGTCGATCATGCGCGCGACAGGGAACACAAGTTTCCGGGGGCCTATCTGCGCCGCGCCATGGGCGGCGTTGATACGGCGCTCTGGGACATGGCGGGCAAGCGTGCTGACAAGCCGGTCTGTTCGCTGATCGGCGGCACGCCCGGCACGCTCAGGGCCTATGGCTCGTCGATGAAGCGTGACATCACGCCCGAGGACGAAAAAGAGCGTTTCCTGCGGCTGCGCGGCGAATATGGCTTTGATGCTTTCAAGTTCCGCATCGGTGCGGAGGTCGGACATAATCAGGACGAGTGGCCGGGCCGCACTGAGGAAATCGTTCCGCTGATTGCGAATGCGCTGGGCGGCGAGGCCGCATTGCTGGTTGATGCCAATTCCTGCTATTCGCCTGCCAAGGCGATCGCGGTCGGGCATTTCCTTCAGGATAACGGTATATCCCATTATGAGGAGCCGTGTCCTTACTGGGAGTTCGACCAGACCAAAGAGGTGAAGGAAGCGCTCGAGATCGACATTACCGGCGGCGAGCAGGACTGCATGATCGAAAACTGGCGACTGATGATCAGGGACAGGGTTGTTGACGTGCTGCAACCCGATATCTGCTATCTTGGCGGCATGTCGCGCAGCCTGCGGGTGGCGCGCATGGCCGAGGCGGCTGGCATGCCGGTCACGCCGCACAGTGCGAACCTGTCTCTGGTCACGCTGTTCACCATGCACTATCTGCGCGCCATCAAGACGGCGGGCAAATATCTTGAATTTTCGATCGAGGGCCGCGACTACTATCCATGGCAGGAAGGTCTCTTCCTCAATGATCCGTTCCACGTTGAGAACGGGCAGGTAACCGTGACCGATGCCCCTGGATGGGGCATCGAAATCAACCCGGAATGGCTGGCCAGATCGCGTTATCAGGTCAGCGAACTGCAGGACTGAAGGTGATGATCATGAACATCGAAGACATTCTCGCCGGGAAAAGGCCGGAAGGTCTTCCCGATGGCCATTTCATTGATGGTCAGTTCCGCCGTTCGTCTGATGCCGAGCTCATGGAAAGCTTTGACGCCGGGCGCGGCGAGGCTTTTGCCAGCTTCGTCAACGGTACGGCTGCCGATGTCGATGAAGCGGTCGCCAGCGCCAGAAAAGCCTTCGTGAATGTCTGGCGCGACATGGCGCCGGCCGAGCGCGGGCGTATTCTGGGGCGTGCCGCCAGCCTGCTGCGCGAAGAGGCCGAGCGCTTTGCCATCGTCGAGACGCTCGACTGCGGCAAGACGCTTTCGGAAGCGCGCGGCGATGTCATGGGCGCTGCCCGTGCCTTTGAATATTACGCTGGCGCCTCCGATAAGCTTCAGGGCGCGAGTTTCCCGCTGGCAAAGGGCTATCTCGGCTTCAGCCTGAATGAGCCAATGGGAGTTTCGGCCCAGATTATCCCGTGGAACTATCCAATTTCGACAGCAGCACGCGGCATGGCCCCGGCTCTTGCCGCAGGGTGCTCCGTTGTCGCCAAACCGGCAGAGCAGACCCCGTTTACTGCGCTTATGCTCGCAGACCTGCTGTCGCGCGCGGGCCTGCCCGATGGCGTCTGCAACGTCATCACCGGAACAGGCGCTGCCGTCGGCGCGCCGTTGAGCGCCCATCGCGATATCGATCAGATTACATTCACCGGCTCCGTTGTCACCGGCCAGCGGGTGATGCAGAGCGCCGCCGAACATGTCACCCGGCTGGTGCTGGAGCTGGGCGGGAAGTCACCAGTTGTCGTGCTCAGCGACTGCAACCGCGCGGCCGCTATCGACGGCGTGCTTGGTGCAATCTTTGAAAATGCCGGGCAGATCTGCTCGGCAGGATCACGACTGGTGATCGAACGCTCGATCCATGATGAATTCGTTGCCGAACTCGTTCGTCGGGCCGAGAAATACCGCCTTGGCCACGGGCTGCGCGATCCGGATTTCGGCCCGCTCAATTCCGCAGCCCATCTGCAAAAGGTCTCCGGTATCATTGATGAGGCGGAGGCCCGCGGCGCAAAAATCCTGACCGGCGGTGAGGTGGCAACCGATCCCGAAACAGGCAAAGGCTGGTTCTACAAGCCAACGATCATTGCCGACACGCCCTCAAGCGACGATCTCGTGCAGGAAGAAATTTTCGGACCGGTGCTGACCGTACAGGTCGCCGACGATGCCGAACACGCGCTCAGGCTTGCCAATGACTGCCAGTATGGCCTCGTCGGAGGCATCTACACGCAGGACATCTCCAAGGCGCTGAAGCTTGCCCGCGACATCGATGCCGGACAGATCT
This sequence comes from Martelella alba, assembly GCF_006516955.1. GTDB lineage: Bacteria > Pseudomonadota > Alphaproteobacteria > Rhizobiales > Rhizobiaceae > Martelella > Martelella alba. The sequence goes on along the minus strand of NZ_VHLG01000013.1, from coordinate 103,156 downwards.
TCGTCAACGAATATTTCGCTGGCGGCGTCGAAGTGCCCTTCGGCGGTAACAAGATGTCGGGCTTCGGCCGCGAAAAAGGGCTTGAGGGCATGCTCTCCTATTGCAAGACCAAAAGCATAGCGATCAAGATTTAGGATAGGCGCAGCGGGTCTCCGGTGCTTCTTGATCCGCAGGCGAATCCCGGTTTTCAGCGCGTAAAGCCGGCCGGGATCCCTTGACGCTGGCCGGCAATATAAAGCGGAGCGCTTTTGGCCGGCCGATAACATAGATGCTGGAATGGCCTTTGTCGGCAATGCGTTCTATGCGCAGTGTTACGGTGCCCGGATGCGCCTTGTGACAGCGGTCTGACAGAAGATCGTTGTTTTCGTTGATCCGGCGTCTGCTGCGGCTTCCAGGGCGCAGCGTCCCTTTCCCGCCCACCGGCAGCAAGAAAAATCGGATCGGCCGCCACGGCGAAACCGGGTGGGCGATCACCTCTTCAGACACTCGAAATCAAACGTCACCACAATGCGCTGAACGACATTGAAAATGATATTGACAACGTTTTCATAAAGTGTTTTTTGCAATGACAACGTTTTCAGAATAAACGGGAACAGAGATGACGATCAGCTATTTCAGGGGCATTGCCGCCCCCGTCTCCGCACGTCTCGACATGATTGAAGCGCCAGGCTTACGCCCGCAATCCGGTGCCATACCCCTGCCGGTTCTGGCGCTGGATGAGGATGTGTTTGAGGCAAATTGCCGGGCCATGTTTGGCTATGCCGAAAAGGCCGGCGTGTTGCTGGCGCCGCATGCCAAGACCCCGATGTCGCCCGAACTGGCCCAGCGCCTGATCGATCAGGGCGCCTTTTCGCTTTCGGCTGCAAACTATCAGCAGGCAGCGGTGCTTGCGGGCCACGGCGTCCGGCGCGTCCTGATTGCCAACGAGATCGGCGGCAAGGCCTCAGGGCAGCGTTTTGCCACGCTTGCACGCGAATATCCGGGCACCGAATTCAGCTTCTTCGTTGATTCCCTGTCAAGCCTTGCGGCTGTCGCGGAAATCGGCAAAGCCACTGGCCAGCGCGTCGAAATCCTGATCGAGGTGGGCACAGGTCGCGGCGGTGCCCGCGATATCGCGACCGTTCGATCCATTGTCACGGCCGCTCTGGCCGAACCAGCCGTCCGCATTGTTGGTGTTTCGACATATGAAGGGGCCGCTGCCAAGGCAACCATTGCTGAGACCAGCCTGTCATTCCATGCGCTTTTCGCGCTCACGCTGGAGGCCTTCGCGCTGATCCGCGAGGCCCTGCCTGACCAGCCACTCTATCTTTCGGCTGGCGGCTCGTCCTATTTCGACATGGTCATCGACGCTTTGAAACCTGCAGCAGACCGTGATGGCAACACGAAGATCCTGCTGCGCTCCGGCGCGATCTATTTTCATGATCACGGGGTCTATCAGCGGGCGCTTTCAGCACTTGACGAACGTGGCGGCTTTGTCCGCATCACCGGGAAGACGGCATCCGAAAGCTTCGCGCCCGCACTTTCAATCTATGCCGAAGTGCTTTCGCGGCCCGAGCCAGGCCTTGCCATTTGCGGCATGGGCATGCGCGATGTTTCCTATGATCAGGACTTGCCTCTGCCGCTTTCTGTCTGGCGCGACGACGTCCTTCTCTACACGGCGCCAAGCGCGATGCGCGTTGCAAAACTCAATGACCAGCATGCCTTCGTGACGCTGCACCCCCATGCTGAACTGGAAGTTGGCGACATCGTTGCCTTCGGCATTTCTCACCCCTGCACCTGTCTCGATCGCTGGCGGCTGATTTTCGGCCACAGAGCGGACGGCGTGCTGTCCTCCGTCTACCCGACCTATTTCGGATAACAGAGCGAACTCCCATGCCAAATCTGAATTTTCGCCAGCTATGGCGATACGAGGATGACTTCATCCATGGCGTTCAGGTCACATTGCTTCTGACCCTTGTCGCCGTTACTGCGGGCCTCGTGATCGGGCTTGTCTGCGCCGTCTTTTCCTCAAGCCGCAACACGGCTGTCAGAGTGCTGATCCGCTCCTATGTCGAAGCGATCCGCAACACGCCGGTTCTGATCCAGTTGTTCCTGATCTTCTTCGTCCTGCCCTATGCCGGACTGAAATTTCCGCCCTTCTATGCCGCCAGCATCGCGCTGTCGCTCAATATGGGCGCCTATGCGACGGAGATCATCCGCGGCGGTCTTGCATCGATCCCGAAAAGTCAGCGTGAGGCGGGCGAATGTCTCGGTCTGACCGGTTGGCAGGTTTTCTACCATGTCATCCTGCCGCCTGCGCTGCGCAATATCTATCCCTCGCTGACCAGCCAGATCGTGCTGCTGCTGCTCGGCACATCGGTCGCTTCGCAGGTTTCCGCACCGGAACTGTTCCATGTCGCTTCCTTTGTCGACAGCCGGACCTATCGCTCCTTCGAGACCTATCTGATCATGTGCGGCATCTATTTCGCGCTCGTCATCGTCTTCCGCATCATCTTTGCCGTGATCGGCCGCGTGGCCTTTCGCTGGCCGACCGGACGATAGGAGGGGCCCATGCGCGCATTTACCATCTCCGATTTCCTCACCATGCTCTCCGGCCTGCAATGGACTGCGACGCTGGTTGTCATTGCCCTTTTCTTCGGCGCACCGCTGGCACTCATCATCGCCCGCATGTGCACGAGCCGCAGTGCAATTGCCCGTCTTGCGGCGACCGGTCTTCTCCAGCTCGTTCAGGGCGTGCCGGTTCTGGGGCTGCTGGTATTCTTCTATTTCGGCATGCCGGTTTTTCTCGGCATCAAGGTGCCGGCCATGGTCTCGGTCGGTGTTGCCTATACCATCTTCACGGCTGCCTTTCTCGGCGAAATCTGGCGTGGCGGCATCCAGTCGGTTCATGTTGCCCAGAGTGAGGCCGGTGCCTGTCTCGGCCTGACCGGCTGGCAGACCTTCCGCCATATCGTCGCGCCGCAGGCCTTCCGCACGTCGCTTCCGGCAACGATCGGCTTTGTCGTGCAGCTGATCAAGAATACCTCGCTCGCCTCGATTGTCGGCTTTGTCGAGTTGTCGCGGACCGGCCAGCTCGCCAGTGCGGCAACTTTCAAGCCTCTGCTCTGCTACGCGCTGGTCGCCGCCATCTATTTCATCGTCTGTTTCCCGCTCACGCAGTGGTCCCGTTTCCTGGAGGTCAAGCTCAATGGCGCTCGTTGATATTGCCAACGTTCACAAGAATTTCGGCCATGTTGAGGTCCTCAAGGGGATCGACCTTGCCATCGAGAAGGGCGAGATCGTCACCATTATCGGCCGCTCCGGTTCCGGCAAGTCAACGCTTCTGCGCTGCATCAACGGGCTGGAATCCATCGATCAGGGCGATATCCGTATTGATGGCCAGCAGGTTCACCACAACAAGACGGATCTGCGCAAGATGCGCGAGCATGTCGGCATCGTCTTCCAGCAGTTCAACCTGTTTCCGCATATGACGGTTGAGCGCAACATCACACTGGCACCGATCCTGACGAAAAAGATTTCGAAAGGCGCAGACGCGCGGGCGCTGGCGGAGAAGGTGCTCACCCAGGTGGGGCTGGAGCAGAAGATCGATGCCTATCCCTCCCAGCTGTCCGGTGGCCAGCAACAGCGCGTGGCCATTGCCCGCTGCCTTGCCATGTCACCCTCGCTGATGCTGTTCGACGAGGTGACCTCGGCGCTCGATCCCGAACTTGTCGGTGAGGTTTTGAAGGTCATGGAAGACCTCGCCCGGCAGGGCATGACCATGATCCTGGTCACCCACGAAATGAACTTCGCGCGCAACGTCGCCTCGAAGCTCATCTTCATGCATCACGGCCGCGTCCATGAGCAGGGCCGGCCCGCAGAATTGTTCGCCAATCCCAAAACCCCGGAACTTGCGAACTTCATCAGCTCGGTTCGCTGAGCATCCTAACCAAGCCCAAACAGGGGAACGAAAATGAAGCATTTCAAGACTATTATCGCGGCTGCCGCCATTGCCGCGGCCTCGCTCACCACGGCCACAAGCGCCTTTGCCAGCAAGCTGAGCGACATTCTCGACAGCGGCGAAGTCCGTATCGGCGTCCTCGGCGATGCAGCGCCCTGGGGCTTTCACGATGAAAATGGCAATCTCACCGGCTTCGACATTGAACTGGCGAAGCAGGTTGCCGAAGATCTCGGCGTCAAGCTCGATCTGGTCGAAGTCACCGGCCCGGCGCGTATCCCGAGCCTGTTGTCCGACCAGATCGATATCCTGATCGCCGCGGCAGGCGCCACGCCGGAACGTGCCCAGCAGGTCATGTTCACCACGCCTTATGTGGCGGTTCAGCTCGGCGTCTACGGCAAGTCCGATGCGCCGGCCTTTGAAACGGCTGCCGACCTCAAGGGTCAGTCGATCGCCGTTGCCCGCGGCTCCACGCTGGATGTCTGGCTGACCGACAATGCGCCTGAAGCCAATATTGTCCGCTTCGACGATACCGCCAGCGCCATGGCCGCCTATTTCGCCGGCCAGACAGACTTCTTTGCCGAAAACAGCGCGATTGCGCTGAGCGCCGCCAATGGCAAGGACGTTGCCCTGAAATTCCTCATCCGCCAGTCGCCGGCGCATGCGGCCGTTGCCCAGGGCGAACATGACCTGCTGCAGTGGCTCAATACCGATCTCTTCTACAACCGCATGAATGGCAAGCTTCAGGCGCTTCAGACGAAGTGGTTCAACGAAGCAACCGCGCTGCCGTGGATGTGATTGCGTGACCCGGAGCCGCCCCAAGGCGGGCGGCTCCGCCCATTCGAAACAAACCAACAAAGGAATAGATCCATGATCAAGCGCTATGAAGTCGGCTCCCGCATGAGCCAGGCCGTTGTTTCGGGCGGGCATGTTCACATTGCCGGGCAGGTGCCGGACAATCGCAAGGCGCCTTTCGAGCAGCAGGCCCGCGAAGTGCTGGCGCGTCTCGACAAGCTGATGGCCGATGCCGGAACGGATAAGTCGAAGCTTGTCTCCGTCACGGTATTGCTGCCGCATATCTCTGATTTCGATGCGCTCAATGCCGTTTACGATGCCTGGATTGATCCGGAAAATCCGCCGGCTCGCGCCTGCTATGAAGCGCGGCTCGCCGACCCTGACCTGCGTGTCGAGATGACCGCGATTGCGGCCCTCTAATCGCCATCGGTCAATTCAGGACAAACGAAAATGCATACTGGTGTTTTTCACGACCTCGATCTTTCGGCCGAGGGCAAGTCAATCAGCTATATTTCCATTCCCATGTCGGTGGATCGTTCTCCCTATTTTCAGGTGAAGGTTCCGGTCGTGACGCTGAAGAATGGCGACGGCCCGCGTATTTTGCTGATGGCTGGCAATCACGGTGATGAGTATGAGGGCGAGATCACACTGTCACGGCTGTCGCGACTGCTGACGCCGGAGATGATCCGTGGCTCGGTGACGATCATTCCTTTCACCAATGCCCCGGCCGTCATGGCGGCCAGGCGTTGCTCGCCGCTGGATGGCGGTAATCTGAACCGGGCCTTTCCGGGCGATAACGCGGGAACACCGACACAGCGCATTGCCTATTTCCTCGAACATACGCTGTTTCCGGCCCATGATGTGGTTTTCGATATTCATGCGGGCGGCACGTCGATGGAGCATCTCGGCTGTGCGCTGATCGAGCATATGGCTGATCCGAAGCAGCACGAAAAGGCGCTGGAACTGATGCAGGCCATGGGCCTTTCCTACGGCTTCGTCGCTGAAAATGGCGTTGATGCGCCAACGTCGATGGCCGCTGCCGCCCGGGCCGGTGCCATCGGTATTTCCGGTGAATTTGGCGGCTGCGCCACCGCCAGTGTGACCTCGATCCGCCTGACATCCATGGCCATTGACCGCGTCCTCATGACGCTTGGTATCGTTGACCGGCCGGTGCTGAATGCAGCTTTGCCCGCAGCCGAGCCGATGACGCTGCTGGCGCTTAAAACCCATCGCCAGGCCATCTATGCAACCAGGCGCGGCTGGTACGAGCCTGCTGTTTCGCTCGGTGATACGGTCAAGGCTGGTGATCTCGCTGGCTGGTATCATGATTTCGAGCGGCTTGAACTGGCGGAAGAACCGCTTTACTTCCAAGAATCAGGTGTGGTTCTGTCGCGTCGACTGCACACGGACAGTCAGGCTGGTGACTGCCTGATACAGGTTGCACTTTTTGCATGAAACGGGCCCATTCGGGCCGGCGGGGGCCGGAGACTTCATGAGCGAGACCGATTTGAATGCCCATAGTTTCGATCAGGTCGTTCGGGTCTGGCGAGGATCTGGAAATGGTCCGGTTTCCGCAAAGAACGGGCGCCCTCCCGACATCAAGGAGGTCGCCCGGCTTGCCGGTGTTTCACCGGTGACGGTATCGCGTGCCCTTAGGCAACCGGATATCGTCTCCCAGAAGACCCGCGAACGGATCCTCAGCGTTGTTCGCGAGACCGGCTATGCGTCCAATCCGCACGCGGTCGCGCTGCGCTCCGGACGCTCGACGATTGTGGCCGCCTTTGTCTCCAACCTTCTGAGCCAGCAATATTCGCAGGCCGTGCGTGCCTGTGCGCGGGTTCTTGAGGCGGAGGGCTATCAGCTGATGGTGGGGCAGACATCCTATTCCTATGCCATGGAACAGACCGCTATCCGTTCACTGATCGCACTTCGGCCTGCAGCGGTTTTCTTCACCGGCGTTATCGAGCTGGAAGAACACCGGCAGCAATTGAGCGAACTCGATATTCCGGTTGTTGAAAGCTGGGCCTATCCGCGTGATCCGCTGGATATGCTGGTCGGTATCTCCAATACGGATGGCGGGCGCATGGCGGCCGAACATCTGGTGGAGAAGGGCTATCGCCGCCTTGCCTATCTCGGACGCAGCGGTGGCCGTGGCTCGTTGCGTCTGAAGGGATTTCAGGCGCGAGCCCAGGAGCTTGGCGCCGACATTGTCCGCACCTTCTCGATCGATGGTATTGCCACGATCCATGACGGGCGGCAGGCCTGCCGCAGGATCCTTGATGAACCGCGTGATTTCGATGCAGTTTTCTGCGCCAATGACCTGCTTGGCACTGGCATGCTCCTTGAGGCTCGCCAGCGTGGGGTCAGGGTGCCGGACGAACTGGCCATCCTGTCCTTTGGTCACAATGATCTTGCCGGCGAACTGACGCCACGGCTGACAACGATCTCCTTTGATGTTGATCATCTCGGTGGTCGTGCGGCCGAACTGATCATCGCCCGCCTTTCCGGTGGCGAAAATACATCCGCCCCGCGTGAATGCCTCGATCTTCAGCTGCATGCCGGTGAAAGCACGTGACATTGCTCCATGCCTGAAAACAGGCGGTCAGTGGTGGCGAGCAAGGGTTTCATCGCGTTGGCGGCGGCGGATCGCACGGCGTGATATGAGGCTTGCCGCGACGACACCGGTCGCCACAAGCACCAGCAGAATCGTCGAGAGCGCGTTGATCTCCGGTGAGACACCCAGCCGGATCGAGGAGTAGATCTTGATCGGCAGCGTGGTTGAGGCCGGACCTGTGGTGAAGGAGGCAATGACCAGATCGTCGAGTGAGAGGGTGAAGGCCAGAAGCCAGCCCGAAATGATCGCCGGGGCGATAATCGGCAGGGTGACCAGACGAAAGGCACTGAGCGGGGTGCAGCCGAGATCAAGTGCAGCCTCTTCCAGTGCCTGATCGAAAGATTTCAGCCGTGCGGTCACGACGACGGCGACATAGCACATCAAGAACGTCGTGTGGGCCAGCACTACAGTCAGGACGCCGCGTTCGATTCCCATCGCGATAAAGAGCAGCAGGAGCGACAGACCGGTGATCACATCGGGCATGACCAGCGGCGCGAATGTCATGCCCATAAACAGCGTTCGTCCCGGAAAACGGCGGATCCGCACCAGTATCAGAGCGGTCATCGTGCCTAGAATGGTGCCCAATGTGGCCGAGATCACCCCAACCTGCAGCGTGATCCAGGCCGCAGACAGCATTTGCTGATCATGAAACAGCACGCCATACCATTTGAACGAAAAACCGCCCCAGACGGCCACCAGTTTCGAGGCGTTGAAACTGTAGGTGACAAGGATCACCAGCGGCACGTAGAGAAAGCTGAGGCCGAGAACAAGCGAGATCAGATTGAACAGGCTCAGGTGACGGCTCATTGTCCGCCCTCCTCGCCACGGGCCTGTGAACGCTGGAACATGAGGATCGGGACGATGAGGATGATCAGCAGGACCACCGCCACGGCCGAGGCTGTTGGCCAGTCGCGATTGGAGAAGAATTCGTCCCACAGGACGGCGCCGATCATCAGCGTGTGCGAGCCGCCCAGAAGTGAGGGGATCACGAATTCGCCGATTGCCGGGATGAAGACCAGGAAACATCCGGCGATGATACCCTGTTTCGATTGTGGCACCGTGACCAGCCAGAAGGCCGAGAGGCGCGAACAGCCCAGATCCTCGGCCGCCTCCAGAAGCGAGACATCCATCCTGTCAAGTGCGGCATAGATCGGCAGCACCATGAAGGGCAGATAGCCGTAGACAATGCCGAGATAGATGGCGAAGTCGGTATTCATCATCTGCAGCGGCTGGTCGATGACGCCGAGCCAGGTGAGCAGCTGGTTGATTAGCCCCTCTTTCGAGATGATGCCGATCCACGCATAGATGCGGATCAGAAACGAGGTCCAGAATGGCAGGATCACCAGCATCAGCAGCGCCGGGCGCCACTCGGCCCTGGCGCGCGACATGGCATAGGCGATGGGATAACCGAGCAGCAAGGTCAGGAGCGTCGCGAAAAATGCTATTCTGAGGCTGGAGACATAGGCTTTCCAGTAGAGATCGTCGGTCGTCAGATAGATGAAGTTGTCGAAGCTGAGTTCAGACAGGAATGACCGGATTGCGCTCCACCCGCCCCAGATGTCGAGGGTCGGTGAATAGGGGGGGATGGCGAGCGCAATCTCGGAAAGCGAGATCTTCAGCGCGATCAGGAAGGGGACAAGAAACAGCGTCAGCAGCCAGAGAAACGGAATGGCAATCAGGGCCAGGCGGCGCAACTTCATCGCAGAGCTCCTATCGCGTCAGCACGATGCCGGCGGTGTCTGTCCAGCTGAGCCAGACTTCGTCTTCCCAGGTGAAGTCGCGTCGCGACAGGCGCCTGGCATTGGTCATCTGTGCCGAAACCATCTGCCCGCTTTCCAGCGCAACGTGATAGGTCGACAGATTGCCGATATAGGCGATATCGACGACGCGGCCGCGGGCATGATTGGCGCGCTGATGATCGGGTTCGGCGGCGACCATGATCTTTTCCGGCCGGATCGCATAGAACACGCGCTGACCCTGCGTGAGCTGTTCGTTCATGCGGGCATGGATCGGAACTGCACCTTCGGCGAAATGAATGTCGACCTTGCCGTCGGGACCGGGATCGGCATTGCCTTCGAAGATATTCACGTCACCGATGAAATCCGCGACATAGACGGTTTCGGGGGCTTCATAGATGCCGGCCGGGGTTGAAACCTGAACGAGCCTGCCCTCATTCATCACGGCAACGCGCGAGGCCACGGTCATCGCCTCTTCCTGATCATGGGTCACGATGATGAAGGTGGTTCCTGTGCGTTCCTGGATATCCATCAGTTCGAACTGGGTCTCCTGGCGCAGCTTCTTGTCGAGCGCGCCAAGCGGCTCATCCAGCAGCAGCAGTTTCGGCGCCTTGGCGAGCGCCCGTGCCAGCGCCACGCGCTGGCGTTGCCCGCCCGAAATCTGATGTGGTTTGCGGCGGGCAAATTTCTCCAGACGTGTCAGGCGCAGCATTTCATTGACCCGCGCCTCGATCCGGTCCTTCGGCATGTTCTCGCGCTTGAGACCGAAAGCAATGTTTTCCCAAACACTTAAGTGCGGAAACAACGCATAGCTCTGGAACATCATATTGAACGGGCGGCGGTTCGGGGGAAGGGGGGTTATATCCTGTCCGGCAAACAGGATCAGGCCTGCGGTCGGGGCCTCGAAGCCGGCAATCATCCGCATCAGCGTTGTCTTTCCGCAGCCGGAGGGGCCGAGCAGGGCAAAGAATTCCCGCTCATAGATATCAAGGGTGAGATCCTCGATCGCGGTGAAAATGCCGAAACTCTTGCTGATATTTCGCGCGCGGATCAGCGGCGTGGCCTCTTTGTCTTGCCACGGGGCGAATATGGGGCGCGGTTTGGTCTGAGCCATCTGGACCTCTTATGGCTGCGTTCGGGACGAAGGCCCCCGCCAAGGGCAGGGGCCGACGATCATGCTCACGTGCCGGATTTCAGCTGGGTCCACAGCCGGGTCGCGCTGCGCTGCACTTTCGCATCATAGGGCGTGGTGATGAACAGCCGCTGCATGACCTCTTCCGGCGGATAGATCGACGGGTCATCGAGAATATCCTTGTCGACATAGGCCTGCGCGGCGAGGTTGCCATTGGCATAGAAGACATAATTGGTGGATTTGGCGATGTTCTGCGGATCCATCATGAAATTGATGAAAGCGAGAGCCCCTGCCGGGTTTGGTGCGTCGGCGGGGATCGCCATCTCGTCAAACCACATCGCCGCCCCTTCCTTGGGGATATGATATTCGACGGATACGCCATTATCGGCCTCGTCTGCCTGATCGGCTGCCTGCAATATGTCGCCGGACCAGCCGAAGGCGACACAGATATTTCCGTTCGCCAGCTCGTTGATGTAATCGGAGCTGTCGAATTTGCCGACATAGGGGCGAACCGTGTCGAGCAGCTCTTCGGCCGCCGCGAGATCTGCCGGGTCATGGCTGTCAGGATCCTTGCCCAGATATTCCAGCGCTGCCGGGAACATCTCCTTGGGCGCGTCGAGGAAGCTCACGCCGCATGTGGCAAGCTTTGACATGTTGTCCGGATCAAAGACCAGTGCGAGACTGTCGACCGGAGCGTCTTCACCAAGAACGTCCCTGACCTTCTCGGGATTGACGCCGATCCCGGTGGTTCCCCACATATAATTGACAGAATAGGCATTGTCCGGATCGAAGATTGCGGCGCGCTTCTCGATTTCGGGCCACATATTCTTCAGGTTTGGCAGGCTTGATTTGTCGAGTTTCTGAAAGACGCCAGCCTTGATCTGACGCTGTAAAAACTCGCCGGACGGCACGACGACGTCGTAGCCGGAATGGCCTGCGAGCAGCTTGGTTTCCAGCAATTCATTGCTGTCGAACACGTCATATACGACATGAATCCCGGTCTCCTGCTCAAAGGTCTCGAGCAGATCGGGGTCGATATAGTCCGACCAGTTATAGACATGGATTTCTTCCGCTGCGGCGGCATGGGTGGCCAATATGCCTGCGGCAAGGGTCACGAATACTGTCTTCATGTGTGGGTATCTCGCTGCTGTTCCGTTTTTTTCATCTTGATCAAATGATTCTGCGGCTTGCAACATGCAAACTCAAAGTAACGCAAATAACTGCTGATATCGACTTCGGGCGGTCCTTAAAATGGAGCGCCGGCTGCAAAGTTTAAACGGCGCTGGCAATACCAAACCACTGCGCCGCGGAAGATGGTGTAGCCGGAAATCCGGCACATACTCGTCTGACGCAATCCGAATGTCGGTGAAAGACAATGCGGTTGGCTCTTCGCGGTAGCAACCCATCCTTCGTCTTGAAAAAGCGCGCCCCTCGTCGGCGGTGCGTCTAGACGTTGATCCGTCCAAATCGAAAAGCACTCGCGCTGTCCGGCCTTTTCCAGGGTGATGACGTGCCTTTCAAAAATTCAAAAGGAAACTCTATTGCCATTTAAAGGGAAAACGAGTATCCCTTTGACAGTCGTCAATAACACACACAGGGGAACGACCTATGACCTGCTCCAAAATCACAGCCTATCTGAGTGCCGCGCTTTGCGGTGTTGCCTTGGCCGGGCTGGCCGAGCGCGCTGCCGCACAATCGCTTGAAGTCACGCCGAAGATGGCGGCCGAAACCGGATGGACAGAGATGCTGCCATCCGATGTCAAGGAAAAGGGCGCGCTTGCCGCGGCCACCACGGATGGCAACGCGCCTTGGTCCTTCGTCGATGAGGCGACCGGCAAAGCGGTCGGCGTGGACGTCGATATCATGAACGAGGCTGCCAAGCGCCTCGGCCTCACCATTGACTGGAGCGTTATCCAGTTCACCGCCGGCATTCCCGGCGTGCAGTCGGGCCGCTATGATTTTTATGTCAGCGCCATGGCGGACACCAAGGCCCGCGAAGAGGTTGTGAATTTCATCGACTATTCGCAGGAAGGTTCCGGCGTCATCGTCAAGAAGGGCAACCCTCTGGATATCAAGACGATGGAGGATCTTTGCGGCAAGAAGGTCGCAATCGTCACCGGGTCGCTGTTTCCTGCCATCATCGATGATCTGAACAAGAAATGCGAAACGCCTGTCGCTTTGACGGAGACGGCTGATCAGTCCGGTCCGTATCTGGCCGTTGCCAGCGGTCAGGCCGATGCGACCATGAATACCTATGGCGTCTCGAACTATACGCTTCACACCGCCACAGAGGGTATCCAGACCCAGCTTGAACTTTCGCCTGTTCCGCGCTTTGCTCCTGCCAATCAAGGCATTGCCTTTGCCAAGGACAAGACGGACATGATGGCGGCGCTGGCCGGAGCCATGCAGGCGATGGCCGAGGACGGCAGCTACCAGAAGATCATGGACAAGTGGAGCGTCGGCGACGGCGGGCTTGATCCGATCACGCTCAATGATGCGCTGTTCTGATCGGCGGGCATGTTCGCATGACACATGAGATCATATCTCATCCCACACTGGAGACCGGCCTGCATATTCATCGCAGGTCGGGACCTCTGATCCGCAACATCATCTTCGCCCTCATCGCCGTTGCTGTCGTATGTGTCGCGGCCTGGATCGTTCTTGGCAGTGGCCAGATCCGCTGGAATGTCGTGGCTGACTATATGGTTTCGGATGTGGTTCTGAAGGGCGTTCGCACGACCCTGGTGCTGACCGTCGTATCCTTCGTTGGCTCGCTCGTCCTTGGCACATTGCTCGCCGCCATGCGGATCTCGCGCAATCCGGTGCTTGAGGTGATCGCCTCGGTCTATATCTGGTTTTTCCGCGGGACGCCGCTGCTGGTGCAGATCGTTTTCTGGTTCAATCTCGGGCTTTTCCTTCCCAAGATCGAGATCGCTGGTCACGCGATTGCCACCAACAGCCTGATCAACCCGACGACGGCGGCGCTTCTTGGCCTGTTTCTGAATGTCTCGGCCTTCATGTGCGAGATCATTCGCGGCGGCCTGATCTCTGTCGATCCCGGCCAGACCGAGGCGGCGCTTTCGATCGGCATGACGCCGGGGCACGCGCTGATGAAAATCGTGCTGCCACAGGCCGTCCGGGTGATTATTCCAACGGCCGGAAATCTCGCCATCGACCTCTTGAAGTCCACGTCGCTCGTCTATGTCATCGGCACGCGGGAAATCCTCGGAACGACGCAAAGCATCGCCGCTCAGACCTTCTACGTGATCGAAATGCTGATGGTGGCGTCCATCTGGTACTTGATCCTCGTGTCGATCGCCTCGCTTGGCCAGGCCTGGCTGGAGAAGCGGCTGGCGCGCAGTGCCAGCACGAAGCGCCGGACCGTGACGGCAGAGAAATAGGAGATGAACATGGTTCACGATATGCCCGCTTCAGGGCAGGCGGACGATGTCATCCGCATTCACGACCTGAAGAAGAATTACGGTCATCTCGAAGTGCTGAAGGGCATTGACCTGACCGTCAAACGCGCCCAGGCGGCCTTTGTCATCGGCCCGTCGGGGTCCGGCAAGAGCACGCTGCTTCGCTGCGTCAACAGCCTTGAAAGCTATGAGGGCGGTCAGCTCTGGGTCGAGGACTATCTCGTCGGCGCGGAGCGGCGTGGAAATCGATTTGTCGAGGCGCATCCGAAAACCACGGCCCGCCGGCGCGGCAGCATCGGCATGGTGTTCCAGCGTTTCAACCTGTTTCCGAACATGACCGCGCTTGAAAATGTCACCGCCGGGCTGCGCATGGTCTTGAAGATGAACCGCGACGAGGCGTTTGAACGCGGCAAGCTGCTGCTGGAACGCGTCGGCCTTGCCAATCGCGCAGATGCCTTTCCGGCGCAGCTATCCGGCGGTCAGCAGCAGCGCGTCGCCATCGCCCGGGCGATTGCTGCCAATCCTTCACTTGTCCTGTTCGACGAGCCGACATCGGCCCTCGATCCGGAACTGGTCGGTGAGGTGCTGGCCGTGATGCGGGATCTGATCCGCGACGGCATGACCATGATGGTCGTGACCCACGAAATCACCTTCGCCGAGGAAGTTGGCGACATGCTCTATTTCATTGATCACGGCCGTGTTGCCGAAGCCGGTGTGCCATCGGACGTGATCCGCAATTCCAAGCATCCGCGCACGACAGAATTCCTGTCGCGGATCCGTCAGTAAAGAAGATTGCCGATGCCCAGCCCCTATATTTACGTCAACGCCGAATTGCCGAAGCGTTTCACGCCGCCGAAGATCGAGAAGAAGACGGTCGCAAAGGCCGAAGCGCTCAATGCCCTGCTGCTTGGCAATGATATCGTCATTACTGCTGCCAGTAACGGCACGACGCAGGAGCGGATCCTGTCGATCTTCGAAGATCCGGAAGTACTGTTCGGCGATCCGTCTTTCATTCCGGCCAATCGTCAGACCTGGCTGCAAAAGATCGGCCACTTTGTCGAGGCCGGCAAGCCGCTTGAATTCGTGTCGATGGCCTTTCCCTACAAGTCGCCCAATCCGCTGAAGACGGACCGCAAGGCGCCGGATCTCGGAGAGGCGTTGATGCTGCGCCGGTTTCAGGCAGTCCTTGACGCCGTTGGCGCTGTCTATGCGCCGGGCGCCCGCCTGACGATCCTTGAAGAAGGCATTCTCGGCCGCTGCCAGGGCGTGCCGCCCGAGGATATTGCTGCCTACCGTGCCGGTATTGCAGCGAGCGTTGCAGTGTCCGGTGTCGATCCGCAACGGGTGACGTTTCACAGCCTGGATACGATGGTCAGCGATATCCCCAATTTCGAGGCGCGCTGGATCCATGAGCAGGAGCGCTTGCGCGAGCTGCATGCCCAGGGAGAAGCCGGGATCGTCGATGCCTATGCCACGACGGTGAAGGCATCGCGCACATCGGTTCCGACACAGGATTACGAGCCGGAGCTGCTGGCCGCCGCCTATGATCCGGATCAGACGGAATCGGCGCTGCGCTATGTCCGTGACTATATCGAAAAGGTCGCGCACCGGCAGGTCTTTGCCTATCGCGCCATCATCAATCTCAGGGACTCGACGGGCTATCTGCATAATCTCAGACCCAATGCGCTGAAGCTGACCGTCTCGCCGAAACCCGAAAATCTGGCGGTGACGCCGGTCAATAGCTGGTCGAAGATCCTGCCTTATCATGGTGTGCCGGTGCTTGGCGCCGACGGGCGCTGGACGATCCGTTATCTCGGCGGCATGGAGAACATGGCTCTGGAGGCGCTTCATCTTGACGGCGAAGCCGATCCGGCGCCGATCGGCTATCGGGTGCTTGGATGACAGTGGATTTCTGCGTGGATATTGGTGGCACCAAGATCCAGTATTGTCTCATTGACGAAGATAACCATGTCCTGCCGCTCGGGCGCACGCCAACGGCGCTGATGCGGCGCGGCACCAAGGCTTTCGCTCAGGACCTGGCATCGCTGATCGAGGCTGTCTGTCCGCCGGGTGTCGCAAGGGTCGGGGTTTCCCTCAACGGAATTCTCGACCGGGGGCATGTGGTCTATTCCTCACTGATGGGCGGCCTTGTCGACTTTCCGTTGCAGGCCTATCTGGCCGAACGACTGAAGAAGACAGTTCACGCCGATGATGATCTTCATGCCATGGGTATCGCCGAAGCGCGCCTCGTTGAGGCATCGCGCGACAGGCCTGTGGCATTGCTCAACATCGGCACGGGGATCGGGATCGGCTTTTATGATGGGGCGGTGCTGCGTGGCAGCTATGCGGCAGGCCTGATTTCCGAACAGCCGGTCTATGTCGAGGAACTGGGCGAATATCGCTCGCTGGATCGCACGGTGTGCGGGCGCGGCATGCGGGAAATATACGAAAAACTTTGTGAAGATCGTGCGGAAGCCGTAACAATCTTTGCGCGTGCGCGGCTAGGAGAGGCGGCGGCACAGAAAACGGTGCGCATCTTTGCGCGCTATCTCGGGGAAACCATGCAGATGATCTCGCGATTCTACCATCCGGAGAGAATTGCCATCAACGGTTCGATCAAGCATGCGGCGTCGGATTTTCTCGGCCCGGCAAGCGATGTCTACCATGATGGCCTTTCAAAGCCGTTTGTCGCCGAGATCGCGATTTCACCTCTCGATCATGCCGCAGAGCGCGGTGTGATCCTGGGGCTTAAGGAGAGGGAAGAGGCGTTTTGATGCGACCCAGTCAGTCGGGAGCCAAACCGTTCGGAAAAGACAGTTCCGGCGCGTTCAAGCCAATCACCGTACACCGGACATTCCAGACCATCATCGAGCGCATTGTCGATGCCATCGATGCTGAAGGGCTGGTTCAGGGCGATCGCCTGCCGAATGAAAAAGATATGGCCGAGATGCTTCAGGTCTCGCGCCCGACGCTGCGCCAGGCGCTGCGGGTTCTCGAAAATTCCGGCGTGCTGCTGATCCGTCCAGGGCAGGCCGGCGGCATTTTCGTTGCCTCGGAAATGATCCCTGCCGAAGTGCTGGGACAGAAGATTGCACTGGAGGCCGATCATGTTGCCGAACTGATCACGGCGCGCCGGATGATTGAGCCGATCGTCTATCATATGGCTGCGGAAAATGCCTCCGATCGCGAGCTGGACCAGATCGCCGATACGATCGTGCTGATGCAGAAGCATATTGATCAGCCGAATATTGTGCTGCAGGCCGATGGCATGTTTCACCGCCGTATCGCTCATGCAACGGGCAATCAGGTGCTGCGACGGACGATGAACGGCATCTATCGCGAGCTCAACCCGCTTCGCGGTGCGCTCAGCCAGACCGAGGATCGGGCGCAGCATATGATCGAAGTGCATACACGGCAGTTGCAGGCGATCCGGCAGAAGGATCATTGTCTCATCGACCGTTTTCTCGAGGAAACCTTCGTCGACCTCGAAATCGAGTTCAATGTGACCTTCCCCTTCGGCGTTCGCTATGCGCCGAGGCAAGAACGGGGCTGACGCCTCAATAGCCAGAGACTGAAGAACAAGTCTTCACGCAATTCAGCCGGCGGTGATGCCGCAGGCTGAAAAGGACCGGTCGTGTCTTTTCGGCGACCAGCAATGACTACTGAAAGGAAGAAAAATGGAACATCTGAAATATGGAGAGCTTGAGGTTCTGGTCGGTTCAACCGACCAGGAGCAGGGTGAAGCGGCCGCAGAAGCGCTGGCAACCACCATCAAGGCGGAACTCGCCAAGAAGGACGAAATCTGCATCATCATGGCGCTCGGCGCTGCCCAGCCTCAGTTTTTCACGGCCATCAAGGCGCGCAATGATATCGAATGGAGCAAGATCACCGTTCTGCATGTCGATACCTATATGGGTGTTCATGAGAGCCAGGAGGAAAGCGGTGCGTCGCGTATGCGTAAGCATCTGCTGAACGAGGTGAAGCCGAAGGCCTTCTATCCGATGAATGGTGCAGCTCCCTCTCTGGAAGATGAGCTTGCCCGCTATACCAAGATCTACAACGATCACCAGCCCGTGCTCTGCGTTGTCGGTATTGGTGAAAGCGGGCATCTGGCCTTCAATGACCCGCCGGCAGATTTTGATACCAAGGACGTGATCCGTGTTGTTGCCCTTGATCCGACGACCCGTGGGCAGGTGTTCAAGAACGGTATCTTCAAAACCATGGATGCGGTTCCGAAATATGGCCTGTCACTGACCATGCATGCGCTCCTGAAACCGGGCCGGGTGCTGGCGCTGGTTCATGAAAAGGACAAGGCGCCGGTGATCAAGACGGCGCTTGAGGGGCCGGTTACCTTCATGTGCCCGGCTTCACTGCTGAAGAAGACGCCGCAGGCAACGCTTTACCTCAATCAGGATGCGGCCTCGCTCCTCGATCGCTGAGACCTTTGTGGCTCCGAACGGAGCCTGCATGAAAACTGAAAGCGCGGGGGAGAGCCCTTGCGCCTTTCAATGGCGGTGCGGGCGCGGCGTCTCGGAACATGCGGTGAGGAACGCTGCCGGCGCGGCGGGTGGCGGGTTCATATCCCTTCATGATCTCTGCTGAATGTGCGTGCCGGCCGGCGTCTCCGGAATTTTCAGTCAAACAGCAGCAGAGCCGCCCTCGTAAAGGCGGCTCTGTCATTGTCTTCACCGATATGTGGGATGGCCTGTTTTTTCGATATGCAGATAATGAATTTCTGACAAATGCGAATAAATCGATCGAGATTAAAGTGCGCACCGTTTACAATATGGGGCTGCGTAAGACGTATAGATTAAGAGGCATGTCGAGTTCGATCGAAGATCACATCTGTTTCGTCTTGAAACAGTGTTCACGCCCCTAAAATGGAAATGACACTCTGTGCTGCTTGATCGCGTGGAATGCATCATCTTCCAGCTCTAGCTGGCGGATCCGTTTTGCGATGCGGCGGGATGGACCGGCGGCGGGACCCCAATGCCGTGATCGCGGCCCCGCCTGAGCTTTTCAAGAATGGAGATGAGGTGCCGGATGATTGATGCGCCGATAGATGATTTGACGCGTCGAGCGCCAATCAGGGCGCGATCGAAATATTCGCCTTGGCATGGATCGAAACGCCCGCCTTGCGTGCCAGATTGCCGACGGCGCATATCTTGTCCGCAGTCTCGACTGCGCGCTCAGCTGCTGCGATATCACTTTCGCTTGCGGTATTTTTCAACTGAAGAACTGCCGTATGTTCAATCGAGAAGGCTTCGTCGGTGGCGACCGCTGATGTCTCCACGGCAAGTGTTTCCACGGGGATTTTCTTGCTGGCCGTGATGGCGCGCAGGGTCGCAGTGAAGCATGCCAGCGTGGAAGCCGTGTAGAGCTGTTTCGGATCGGCGCCCGCGCCGCTGCCGCCAAGATCTGCCGGAATGCCGATGGTGACATCCCAGCCGTCGCCGGAAATCTTGCCCTGACCCTTGAAATCACCCTGCCATGCAGCGGTCAGTTTCATCTCTGCCATTGTCTTGTCCTTTCAGGCTGCTGCCTTGATTGCCGTGGTATAGCGTTCCTTCGGATTGAGCCCGACAACGCCTTGAACCGGCTTGCCATCCTTGAATATGATCACTGTTGGAACGGAGCGGATGCCAAAGGCGCCGGCGATTTCAGGCGCGACATCGATGTCGACTTCTGCAAAGGCGGCATCATCCTTCAGTTCTGTCGCAACATCGTTGTAGATCGGTTCCAGGGCGATGCAGGGCCTGCACCAGGTTGCCCAGAAACGAAGCACCTTCACCGAGCCGGTGCCTTCCATGAAGCTGTTGAAGTTATTGCTGTCGAGTTTGGTAACGTTGGACATGAATTTCTCCTTGGTGTTTCGGTATTGTCACGCAGCGCGTTGATCGGGCAGGCCGGCAAGATATTGCTCGGCCTCAAGGGCTGCCACGCATCCCTGGCCTGCCGCTGTTACCGCCTGGCGAAACCGGTCGTCGGCGACGTCGCCAGCGGCAAAGACGCCCGGTATCGTGGTCGCTGTGCTGTCGGGAGCGGTGCTGATATAGCCGCCCGGTTTCAGTGCCAGCTGACCGGCGAAGAGAGCGGTTGCCGGGCTGTGGCCGATGGCAATGAAGACGCCATCGGTGGCGATCTCTTTCAGATCGCCGCTGCGGGTATCGCGAAGCTGGATGCCGGTGACGATCCGAGGCGTCTCAGTCCCGGTGATCTCGGCAATTTCTGCGTTCCAGATCACCTCGATCTTCGGGTGGGCAAAAAGACGTTGCTGCATGACTTTCTCGGCGCGCAGACTGTCGCGGCGATGAACCAGGATCACCCGGCCAGCGATGCCTGCAAGAAACAGCGCTTCTTCGACGGCGGTATTGCCTCCGCCCACGACCACCACTGTCCGTCCCCGGTAGAAGAAGCCGTCACATGTGGCGCAGGCAGAAACGCCACCGCCCTGGTAAAGGGTTTCAGATGGCAGGCCCAGCCAGCGCGCCCTGGCGCCGGTGGCAATGATCAGGGCAGAGGCGGAATATTCAGCGCCGCTGTCACAGTGGAGCCGGAGCCCCACATCAAGCTCAGCCCTGGTAACAAGGTCCGAGACGATCTCTGTTCCCATTCTGAGTGCCTGATCGCGCATCTGCTCAACGAGCCATGGCCCCTGAATGGCGTCGGCGAAACCGGGATAGTTTTCAACATCCGTGGTGATGGTGAGCTGACCGCCCGGTTCCAGTCCCGTCAGGAGCAAAGGAGACAGCCCTGCGCGCGCGGCGTAGATGGCAGCGGTGTAGCCGGCCGGACCGGCGCCGATAATGATAAGCTTTCTGTGCATGACCTTGCCGTTCATTGTGCTAAAGGTCATATATGCTCTTGATAGAGTGGTTTAAGTTCTATTTCTGTATCAATATATATTCTGAGATGGAATTAATTTGTCTGTCATGCCCTGCCGATCCGATCCAGACGGGCGCTATACGCAACCCGAAAGGCGAACCTGATGTTTCCGGGCGGGACGGGAGATCAAGACATCGAGAGAACAGCGGCAGAGCAGATGAGCGACTTCAATCTGAAATTCTATCAGGACCTGAGTGAACACGCCAAAGCCCTTGCAAATGCGCACAGGTTGCTCTTGCTGGATCATCTCGGTCAGGGAGAACGCGCTGTTGAACGTCTGGCCGAGATCTCTGGACTGTCCGTTGCCAATACATCGCAGCATCTGCAGCAATTGCGCCGAAGCGGTTTCGTCCAGTCACGCAGGGATGGCAAAAACGTATTGTATCGTCTGGCCGAGGGGCCCGTGATGGATGTTATTCAGGCATTGCGACATTATGCAGCCTTTCAGCGCGGGCTTCAGGATGACCTTCGCCAGGACAGTATTGCCTCCCCTGACACACTGGAGGCAATTTCCCGCGACGCACTGCTCGAACTCCTGAGCACAGGCGGCGTGACGCTTCTCGATGTCCGTCCGGAAGAAGAATTCCGTCTCGGACACCTGCCGGGGGCGACGAACATTCCGGTGAGGGATCTTGCGCATCGTATCGCTGAACTGGACACCGGACGGCAGGTGATTGCCTATTGCCGCGGCCCTTACTGTGTCCTGTCCTCCCAGGCAGCAATGCTGCTTGCCAGGCAAGGCTTTCATGTTCGACGGTTTCCAGATGGTGTCGCCGAGTGGCAGGCCGCTGGGTTGCCAACGGAAGAATAGTAGTTCTGTTTCTTTTACTTATTGGTTGCCGGCGCAGGCGTGGCGCTTCAATCCAGCGACGCCACAAGAACCTGCGGAACTGTAGGTTGCCAAATGGCTCTTGCGATATGTTCAATCATTCAATAGAAACATTGAATGATTGAATTATGGCGGTTTTGACGATGCCCGGTCGCAAAGGCCGAAAGCAGGAAGATCTGCCTGTCGGCAAAGCCTGAACAAAGTAGAGGACAGTAACGAGAATGAGTGATGTAATCCTCTTTTCACTGGTTGTCGGAATTGGCGCGACGATCGCGCTTGATATCTGGGTCATGATCGTCAAGTGGGTGACCGGAATCCTGCCGACCAATTGGGGCGTTGTCGCCCGCTGGCTGATTGGACTGACCCAGGGGCAATTCATCCTGAACGGCGCCGACACCACGCCGCCCGGTGCGGGCCAGCGCGCCCTAGGCTGGGCTTTTCATTATGTCATCGGCATCAGTTACGCTGTTTTGCTTCTGCTGTTCTGGGGCGCCGGCTTCATTCAGAACCCGACTGTCTGGCCTGTCGTTATTATCGGCTTTCTCGCCAGCACGCTGGCAGGCATGTTTATTCTCTTTCCCGGTCTCGGGGCTGGCGTCATGGCGCATAAGCTCCCCAACCAGGCTGTCATGCTGCTCTATCTCGTTGTGGCCCATGCTATCTTCGCGGCGGCGCAATATGGCCTGGCCTGCTGGGTTGCCAGCGGTCTCTAGGACAGTGCTGACATCCGCTTCAGCATCGACGAGAGGGTCTTATCGCTTGCCACATGTCGGCTCGCCGCAACGGCGACCCTCTCTTGGACAGCTTCAATCTGTCACGGTTGCCAACCCGTCATTTAATAAGATAGCTGAATGACGGGTTGGCAATCGCTTTCAAAGCCATCAGCCATGGTCTGGACTCCTTGGTATTGCTTTGGCGCTTTTCCTTTGCTCCTGGCTCAGATCAATTTCAGCGATCAGCTAAGTGATCGCGATGAAAGTACCAGCAATGACCACCACTCACGGCAGCTTCAACGTTCTTGCCAAACACCGGTTTCTTGCGATCCTGACTGCGCTGGGGCTGATGGCCTTGGCATCATCGGCTATTGCCGGTGACATCGATCTTTCCGTCGCCGCTGGCCGGGCCGATCGGCCCGAGGGAAATGGCATCGCCAAGGTCACGCTGATCGAATATTCGTCTCCCACCTGCAGCCATTGCGTCGCGTACCGGACGACTGTGGCACCGCGCATCAACGAAGAGTTCGTTAAGACCGGGAAAATCCGCTATCTGTTTCGGCCCTTCGTCCGCAACAATGTCGACATGGCGATTTTCATGCTGGCTGAAGGACAGAGCGCAGAGAATTACGATCAGTTCGTCGCCTCTTTCTATGCGCATTATGACGATCTGATCAATGCTCAGGATCTTGGACAGACATTGAGATCCATTGCGGCGGAAAACGGTTTGTCGGATGCGGAATTTGACCGTCTGGTCGCGAATGAGGACACGTTTCAGGCCCTTCGCACCCTGACAGATCAGGCAACCGGCGATTTCGACGTGCAGGGAACACCGTCCTTCTTCATCAATGGAGCGAAAATTGTCGGCGGCATTCCCTATGAGGACATGAAAGCACGTCTGGACGATGCCGTGGCCAAGGCGAATGAAGCGGACTAACCTCCGACCTTCCGCAGGCTGGCGCTGCGCCCGTTGCCGTTGCCGCGCATGACGACTATATTAATTCCAGAACTGAATTGAAAAACATTCCATTCTGGATTTTATGGAGCGCGGATAGGTTGGAAATCAAGGAGCTGCGCTGTTTCATGCGCGTTGCCGAAACGTTGAATTTCAACAGGGCTGCCGAACTGTTGAACATGTCTCAGCCTGTTGTGACCAAGACCGTTGCACAGCTTGAGCACAAGCTTGGCGTGAAGCTTTTCGAGCGCACGACGCGGCGGGTTTCACTGACAGCGTCAGGTGTTGTCCTACGACGCGAGGCCGACGGCTTGCTCAGGCATCTCGATGAAGTGCAGCGGGCCGTGCGACATGCGATTGCGGAAAAAAGCGGTCGCTTCTCCATTGGCGTCACGCCGCTTGCCATGCAGACGGTTTTCCCGCAGGTGATCCGCGGTTTTCGCGTTTCGCATCCCGAGATCGAGGTTTCAATTCGCGAGCTTCCGACGGATGCCCAGTGTCAGGCGTTGCTGGCGGCGGAAATTGATGCCGGCTTTCTGCTGGCACCGGCAAGTGATCCGAAACTTGACGTGCGTGTGATCCATTCGGAGAAAATGCGGTTGGCCGTTCCGACCTGCCATCCACACATGAAGGGGTATGCCGGCGGCCCGTTTCCGCTTTCCGCTTTCGCCAGCGACACTTTTATCATTCCGCCACGCGCACAAAATCCTGGTGTTCATGACGAGATCATTCGCGCCTGCGCCGTCTCGGGATTTCGGCCGAGGGTCAAGGATTGCACGGAGGGGCAGACCTGCCTCTGCCTGGTTGAGGCGGGCATGGGGGTCAGCTTCGTCAGCAATCGGATCGACTGTGCGACCAGCGATGATATGCACATTGTCGATCTGGAAGAACCTGCGCCTGCCCTCAGCGTTGCTCTTGCCTGGCGGCGCGACGATCCTTCCCCCCTGCTTGAGACCCTTCGCGCATTGGCAATGAATGCAGAAAAGGCGGCCGCATAAGGACCGCCCAGGCTGTTGACAAAGCTTTCCAATCCCCGCTGGCGTCATATCTGTGCTTGACACAGATATCCAGCCGCCGTGCGTCTGCACGGCGGAAGACTCTTTTAGTCCAATGCCTTGAAGAACCTGGATCCCCGTGCCGAGCACGGGGATGACGGCGGAGGGGGCGGCTGTTCCACCCCAAGCAAATGACCTTGTCAGCAGTCTGAAGAGGCCGCATAAGGACCGCCCCTTCGTTTTCAGGCGGTTGCGAAATCGTCGGGGCATTCGCCGCCATTGCCATCACGCAGGCGGGCACAATGGCGTCTGTCGATACCGGCGCTGACAAGTGCCAGCAGCAGTCCGGCGAGAACGACAATACCTGCTACCGGGCCAGTCATTGCCAGTCCCAAGTGATTGACGACGATGCCGCCACCGCCGGCACCAAGGGCGATGCCAAGATTGAACGCCGATATATTCATGCTTGACGTCGCATTGACGGCGCGCGGCGCAATCAGCGCCGCCTGTCTGACGGCATAAAGCTGCAGGATCGAAACAGAACCGAAAGCGACAATGCCCCAAAGGATGACGAGAGGTGTGACCGTCCAAAGATTGCCTGAAAGTGGGATGAGGGCCAGGAGAGCAACAGCCATGATGGCATAGATGCCGAGCAGAACCGGCATAGCGCCCGCTCTGTCAGCAATCCGCGCGCAGATCAGATTGCCGATCGCCACGGCGACACCGTAGAAAAACAGCAAGGTTCCGATGCCGTTTGGCGTCATGCCCGTGAAGGTCTCCAGGATCGGAGACAGATAGGTAAAGGCGACGAAGGAACCGCCATAGCCGACGCAGGTGATAGCGAAAAGCAGCGCCAGACGTGGTTTGAAAACCACGGATAGCTGCTCTCCAAATGAAGCAGGGACGGGGCGCTCCAGATTTGATGGCAGCAATGCGATGAGGGCGATGAAGGATAACAGTCCAATCCCGGTGACAGCAAAGAAAGTCGCACGCCATCCAAATGCGTTGGCGATGAACGCGCCGGCGGGAACACCGGAAATCAGCGCCAGCGTGATGCCCGTGAACATGGTCGCGATGGCTTGGCCTGCCTTGTCCTTGGGCACGAGCTGCGCCGCGACCACGGTTGCGATCGAATAGA
Source organism: Martelella alba (assembly GCF_006516955.1). Taxonomy (GTDB): domain Bacteria; phylum Pseudomonadota; class Alphaproteobacteria; order Rhizobiales; family Rhizobiaceae; genus Martelella; species Martelella alba. The sequence continues at coordinate 78,008 of NZ_VHLG01000013.1, read as the reverse complement.
AGACCCCTTGAACAATACCGGAGAGGATCCGCCCGAAAAGCAGAATTGAAAAGTTTGGTGCCAGCGCCGAGACCAGGTTTGCTGCCATAAACAGTCCCATCAGGGCCAGTACCAGCTTCTTGCGGTCGATGCGGCCGGTAAGCGCCGTCAGCAAGGGGGCAGCGACAGCTACGGCCAGCGCATAAATGCTGACGGTCAGGCCGGCGGTGGCAAGGCTGACATTTGTATCTGTCGCGATTTGAGGCAGAATGCCGACGATGACGAATTCTGCCATGCCAATAGCAAGGGCGGCAGCTGTCAGCGCCCAGACTCCGATAGGCATTGTAGGTTCTCCGATTTGTTGACGCCCGCCGCCACGGCGAGCTTTAAACCGGAGTTCCTATTGCTCATGGCTGTCGATGATAAATTCTAATATGAGATCAATTTTAATAGCGGACCGCTTAAATCCTGCTTGGCTACGCGTGGAGCGGCCTATTCTTGCACGTCAAAAATGACTTGTCGTGAATGAGCATTCATTCCGTGTTTTGGGCTTTAATACCTATTTCACCGCGCAAGGGTTTAGTGCGACCGGTATCGGACAGATCTAACGCCCCGCGAAACGGGCACCGGCAAAGGGCGTTACAGCATAGGAGCCTTTGAGATTGACGGTTCGACACCGACCTCTATTGCTCATCCCGTTGAATGAGAGTAAAAATTCTACCTAGGAGAGTGTTCGGTAGCCGGTCATGCCACTGTAAACGAGCCTCAAAATCAAAGGGAATGCTGCTTTGCGGGCGCTCTTCTGATTAAAGGCAATCGCGTGCCATGCTTGGGCAAATACATAAATCGATGAGAAGCCGGAGGAGAGAGCATTCCAGACCTGAAACCCGGTGGACACGAATCGAGAGAGCCGTCTCGATATGCTGGCGCAACCTGGTCTGTGCTGCAGCTCGCGCGCCTCGAAGATCTCGGAAATGCTGTTTTCGGCGCCGGACTGAAAGCTGTCCAGATGAGCCGTGCTCCGGTTACAGGCAGCCTTGCCTTCATCGAGCGCGACGGAATGGTCATGACCTGCGGGCGCCTTGAGCAGGCCGTATCACTGAGCGGTCCGTTATCCGAAGACCGGGTCACGCTGGGGATCGGTCTGCGGATCTCTCCCGGGTCGTGGCATTGGCACGAGCCCGTCGGCGACGGCAGTGTCGGTGTCTTCCGTCCCGGCGATGAACACGATTCGCTATATCGGGCAGGTTCGCTCTATGCCGCCGTCTCGCTGAGCCAGGAACGCCTGGAAATTGAAGCGGCGGCGCTCGATATGGTTCTCGACGACCGGACGCTGGGCGGGACGCGGTTTCGAACCGAAAGGATAGATCCACGCCATCTGGCAGGACTTTGCACGCGTCTCGACAGGGTCCATGACGGCGGCACGATCGAGATCGATCCTTCGGCCGAGATCCTGCAGCTGATGATCACCCACTGTGCCCGCAAGCCGAAAACATCGCCGCACCCGTCACGGCCGAACGGCCATGGTCCCATCGTCGGCCGCGCGCGGAGCTATATCTTGGCCAAGCTGCATGAACCGATCAGGGTCGAGGAGATCGCGGCGGCGGTCGGCACTTCGAAACGAACGCTCTACCGTGCGTTCATGGAGTTCCTGGGCGAGCCGCCGAACACCTATGTCCGGCGGCTGCGGCTGCATCGCATCCGGCATGATCTCGCCTCGGAGACCGAAGCCGCCTGTTCGATTGCCCTGATCGCGAACCAGTGGGGGATCGGAGAGCCCGGCCGGCTGTCGGGCTGGTACCGTGAGCTGTTCGGTGAGCTGCCTTCGGCCGCTGTTGCGCGCCGTCGCGCCGCTGCTTCTGCAAAATTGGCACGATCTGCATAGACAACCGACGGTTTTTTCCGAGATTGTCTTTCCTTGTCATCCTGTCGGCGTGTCTGGTCCGTCAGGCCGTGCACGGGTGCGAGTATCAACGCGCGACAAGAGGAACGGGTAATGATAGCACGATCACTTCTCGGCAGCGCGGCATTCGCGGTTGCCTTCTTGCTTCAGACGTCGCTGGCGACAGCGCAGACCGACCGTTTCGACGCGCTCGCGAACCTGCCGTTCGAACATAACCGCCCGACAGCGCAGACAGCAGCGACCCTGCGCGACGAGCTGACCTTCCAGCAGGCGACCCAGACCTATTTGTGGGCGATGCCGCTGATCAATACGCTGGGCATGAAGTTTGGGTCGGAAAAAACCTTCGGCGCTGGCTACAATGTTCTGCCGATCTGGAAGGAACGGCTGGATCCCCAGACACTGGTGACCACGCCGAATTCCGATGTGCTTTATGCGATGAGCTATGTCGAGATGGACAAGACCGGACCCATCGTCATGGACGCGCCGCCGGGCCTGCAGGGGATCCTGCTGGACTTCTGGCAGCAGCCGATCCCGGTCGATGGAGGCAAGTATTTTGGTGACGTAGGCCTGCCCGGCCCCGATGCTGGCAAAGGCGGTCATTTCCTCGTCGTGCCGCCGGGTTATGCGGGGGATGTGCCGGATGGCTATTATGTCTACCGATCCAGTACCAACAACCTGTTCATCTTCCTCAGGGCCTTCTATCAGGATCCCGCGAATCTGGAGCCAGCGGTGGAGCTTCTGGAGAAGGTCAAGGTCTACCCTCTGAGCGCAGATGAGGCAGACCGCAAGCCGATGGAGTTCCCCAATGCCTCGGGCGTGCCGGCGAACATGCTGCCGCGATCCGATTTCTCGGCGTTCGAGCAGTTGAAATGGCTGGTGGACACTGAAGGCGAAAATCTCGGCGGGGCGGATGATCTGGGACGGCTGGCCAATATCGGCCTGATCCAGGGTGTGGATTTTGCTCCCGATGACGCGACGAGGTCTATCCTCGATAAGGCGGCTACGGTGGCCTACAAGATGAGCAGGGTTATCGGCCTGTCGGAAGGTGTCGCGGGCAAGTCCTATCTGATCTGGCCAGACAGGCACTACCTGAACCCGGCGAACAACGCCGCCCAACCGGGCCCGGACAAGTCGCTGGACCTTTCATGGACCGACAGAAAGCACGGCTACAGGTCGATCGAGGAGCGGATCTGGTTCTTCACTGACTATTATTCCTGGAGCCCTGGCATGGTGTCTCAGACCCCGGGCAAAGGAGCATTCTACGGTGTTGCTTTCAACGATGCGGATGGCCATCCGCTGGTTGGCGATGCGTCCTACAAGGTGACGTTGCCGCCGGATGTTCCGGCCAAGCTGTTCTGGTCGATGACCCTTTACGAGGCCGAAAACGCATCGGGTCTGGCAACGAAAGCGCGGCGGTTCCCGTCATTGGGGTCGCGTGACAAACCGGCCGTCAATGCCGACGGCACGATCGACCTCTATATTGGTCCCGAGGCACCGCAGGGGCACGAAGCCAACTGGCTGGCCACCGCGCCGGGGCGCGGCTTCTTCGGCATCCTTCGTCTCTATGGCCCCGGCGAAAGCGCTATCGACTATAGCTGGAAGCCGGGTGACTTCGTCAGGCTACAGTAACATGGCATCGCGCCCGCAAAGGCCCGCGATCGACTTTAACGGATACGGAGAAGAGCGTTGTCCCATTTCATGCGCCGCATTGTCCTTGCTGCCGCAGTGCTGCTTGTCGCCGCAGACGTTTCGGCTCAGGACGCGCCGAGCCCAGAGGAACAGGAAGCCTATTCCATTGGCATGCAGGCCTTCATCTACGGTTATCCAATGATCGTCATGGAAAAATCGCATCTCGGCATGACCGCGACCAAGACCGTCGACAGCAGTCGGTTCATGGCGCCGCAGGGCGTCTGGGCCAGCGCGAGCGAGCTGGCCGGGCCGGACATGAAGTATATCCAGTCGACCAATAACGACACGATCTACAGCTGGATCTGGGCGGATCTGAGCGAAGAACCTTATGTCTTTGTCAAGCCAGCGACCGGCGACCGGTTCTATACGACGCAGTTCGTCGACGCTTTCACCAACAACTTCGCCTATGTCAGTACCAGAACCGACGGGCCGGGAAAGAAAACCGTGGCCCTTGTCGGGCCGGGCTTTGCGGGCAAGCTGCCGGATGGCATCGAGCGGCTTGAAGCGCCCACCGACAAGGTCTTCGTGATCCTGCGCTATGGCGTCGACGGTGAAGCCGACATGCCGAACATCAAGGCGCTGCAGGATGCGTCCACATTCATGCCGCTCAGCAACTTCGTGGCCGGGACCAAGCCCTCCGCTGCTCCGGCGCCGGCGAAACCTGACTACTCCGGCGATCTGGCCGATTTCGAATGGATCGGCGACCTGATGGCCGCGAACCGTCCGCCGGCGGACGAGGCCGGCCTGATGGGCATGTTCCGCCGTATCGGGCTGGGACCGGATCACGGCTTCGAGGAAGATAAGCTCAGTGATGAGCAAAAGGCCGGGCTGGCCCGCGCAGCCAGAGACGGGCTGGCAGCGATCGAGGCGGCGGCGAAGGGCACCGGGCATGAAGTCAACGGCTGGCAGATGCCGCCGGTATCGAATGTCTTCTTCGCAAATGACTACATGCTGCGCGCCGTCGTTGCCTGGCAATCGGTGTTTCAGAACACCCCGGACGAAGCCTACTACCCGGCGCTTTATACCGGTTCGAAGGGAGCACAGCTTGACGGCTCGTCAAACAGTTATGTGCTGCGTTTCGAAAAGGGAGATCTGCCGCCGGTCAATGCCTTCTGGTCGATCACGCTTTATGATCTCAAGGACCGCCTGATGGTGGCCAATCCGATCAATCGTTACTCCATCGGCGACCGGACCAAGGGTCTGGTGACGGGCGCGGACGGATCGCTGGAAATCTACATCCAGGCAGGCGATCCCGGCGGTGAAAAATCAGCCAACTGGCTACCCGCGCCGAAGGGCCCATTCTATCTTCTCATGCGGGCCTACCTGCCGAAAAAAGCCATGCTGGACGGCCGCTACCATCCGCCCGCCGCTACGGTGGAGTGATTTCAAAGGTATTTCCGAAGGTAACTTCATCGCTGACAGGTTCCAGCCGGGCATTCTTGAAACCCTCCAAAAGCCTCCGAGACGACACCTCGTGTGATTGCGTGCTTGGATGCTCGGGACAAGCCCGAGCATGACGGCAGGGGGCTGGGGCAGGCTTTGTCAGCAGTCGGAAGGGCCGCAGCAATGCGGCCCTTCCGTTTCGAACATGATTTCCTGATGAAGGCGGGCGCATAAAAGTGGCGCCTGGCTGAGACCCTGTCTCAGGCGAAGATGAAATCACTTTCGACCAGCTGGGTGCCGGTTGCAAGCATGATATCTATCTCGTTGCCATGACCGTCATTGATGATAGCGCAGTAACCGCTATCAGGGAGATCCGTGTATGTGATCTGGTTGGAAACCGCCTCCCAGTCAGAAAGACCGGAGACCCCTTGCAGAGCGATCTTGTCCTTCGGTTCGTACACATTGGCAACCATGCTGGTGCTGGCGGCAAAGCCATAGATGGTGTCATGTCCGAAACCGTCCTGGAAATAGAAATCGTCTTCTCCGGAACCGCCATAGAGACTGTCGTCACCGGCATCACCAAAAAATACGCCACCGGCAGATCCGGCAAAGATCCGGTCGTCGCCGGCACCACCAGAAAAACCGCCGCTGGAACAATTGCTTGCATAGATCGTGTCATTGCCGTCATCGCCAAAGACGCCGCTGTTATATCCTTCCTCGCAATGTATCGTATCATCACCCGACAAGCCGCGAAGCGCCACGATGGAGGTATCATCATAGATCGTGTCGTTTCCCTCCGTGCCGGTGTGCCCAAACACCAGTGCGGTGTTTGCCCCCATGTAATAAAAGTCGTTTTCGCTCAGGCCCTGACCATTGCTCAGCGTTACCGCAACGGTCGATCCATCATTCAGCGTGATGACCGGCACATTCGCATTGCTGGTGTCGATCTGGCTCTGAAGCGCATCCCAATTATCGGCGACAAGCGCGATTTTATCTTCCCCGGGCGTGAAATCGCGGATGATGTCGTGACCGCTTTCCGCGTCAAAGCTGAAGATATCCTTGCCGTCACCGCCGAAAAGTGTGTCGTCGCCGCGTCCGCCACAGATGTAGTCATCGCCTGCATCGCCCCAGACATAGTCATTGCCGGCCCCGGTGCTGATCATGTCATTGCCATCACCGGCATAGACGCAATCTTCGCCGAAACTGCCATAGATGATGTCATCACCACCCATGCCGAACATGGTGCTGGTCATATGTTGGGATGGATAGAACGTGCCGTCATGATCCTCCAAAGCGGATGTGTGGCCGTTTTTATCCGTGACCCAATCCTGGGTCGTGCCCGCAAACATGACATTGGAATCATTATCACCGAGGGTGATATTGGTGGCGCCATCCGTCGATGGACCGCCCAGCTTTACCGGTGTATTGCCAAGCAGGTAGTACTGGTCTCCGTTATGCATATTGGCAATCAGGCTGCTGAGATCACTCGACGAAGATTGCATTGCCGAAAGCGCGCTTTCGACCTGATCGGTGTCGACGGGCTGCTTGTCATAGCCACCGTTTCCCTGCAGCATGATATAGAGATCGTCACCCTCTTTCTTGATGTTGACAATGGAATCGACCATCGAAGTCAGAATTTTGTTCTTCATTTCGGCGTCGCTGGCGGGAAGGCTGCCCCTTTCGCCATGAGCGTCCTCGATGCCGCGCAAGGTCTCGACGATCGCCGGATCGACATGAATGACGGAGGAGACATTCGTGCCGTCACTTTTAAACGCAATGCTGAAGTTGTCGGATGCGACATCTTGGCTCTGCCAGCTATATTGCTCCATCCCGTTCGTATTGTGGAGATAGGTCTGTACGAGCTGGTCCTCCAGGGGATCGAAATCCTCGATACTGACATAGGTGTCACCGCCCTGCGGGATATTCACAGAGCCGTCCTGCCCATCCATCGCTCCGGAGAACTCATTCAAAAACCGGGTACTCTGGCGCGCTGCCATCGTCGTCGTGCTGATCAGTGCCGCTGCGGCGTGGGTAGCCAGTCCAACCCCTGGGACCCAGCCAAGAACGTCCTGGAGAACGTCTGTGACGAAGATTCCAATCGACGCCGGCCCGGTTGAAGTGGGCAGATTATAGCTTGAAGACGGGTGTTGCGTGACAAGAAAGGTATCATATCCGGCCCCGCCGGTGAGGCTGATGACACCGCTCTTGAAGGCTCCGTTCTGTTGAACGCACAGCGTGTCGTTGCCGTCATCGCCAAAAACATTGGCGTAGCCGCCGCCCGTAATATTGACGATATCATCGCCATCATCGCCATCATCGCCATCATCGCAGAGAACCCGCGTCACTTCCTCGTCCTCGTCCTCGTCACTGGTTGGCGATGAACCGCAAACATTTGCGACGTCATTACCGGACCCCATCCAGAACGTGGACGCAGGGAGATACGGATTGTCCCATGTCGTGACAAAATCATTTCCCGATCTCATATCGGCGAGAAAACCAGTATCGAAATCGGTTCCGGTAACCTTCAGGCGATCATCACCAACCGTGAAAATGAAATGATAGACTTTAGGTTGTTCCGCAGCGATCCAGTCGCGTGTACCACGATCTATTGATTTATCTTCAGGCTGATCCTCGTAATCATATGACCTTCGATACTCCAAATTCAGATGCGGTCCTGTCATTGACTTCGAAATCGAGAGGGAAGGTGGAAGGAGACGTAATTCTCTTCGCTGTAACATCTTCTTGCTCGTCTGAAGTCGCTTCCGTCGCAGCGGATCCGGTCGCTGTGGCCATGAATTGCGTGGTCACTGGCGGCAGATCGGTGCCACCGTCAGCAAAACTTAGTGCCGTTCCGGCGATATCGCTGGCGCCGATTACTGTGTCATCCGTTTGTGGATCGGCAGCATCGGCATATGGCAGATGGTAGGGGCCAGGTGCAAACCAGTCCCGCCCGTCGCGATCGCTGCGCGCGGGCATGAAATCATCGGTCACATCGTCTATGGAGCCATCGTGCCAGCCGTCATCGTGACGTTCCAGCGCCAGAAAGTCGTCCCATTCGCGTGACGGTTTTGTTTTGGTCATTTCAACCTCCCTGCCATCCGCGACGCTTTCCGTGCCGATGGCGTATCAACATCCACTCCCTCGGAATAGCCAGGCCCTTCAGGACATGGCATGTTCCGCTCCTTAAAGCAGCCGCCAGGGTGGAGAGGTGACCGCTGCTCCTTGCGGCCCTGCTGCACAGACAGGTCTGCGGCAGGCCGCACATCATGCGTCCACAAGCGCCAGGATGGCGGTGGCCGTATCAGTCAGTTCGTCAGGGGCTGGTTTGAAACGGGCTTTCCCGCTGTTTTCACGGCGGATGCGACAGAGCGCCGGCTCATCCTTGATGCAACCGGCAGCTTCGGTCCCGGCATCCGCTGAGATCAAGAATAGCGCGGAACCCGGGAAGCCTTCCGGAAGTATAGATGTGTATGTCCAGGTTTAAAATCATTTCAAACCTTTCTTCTCGGCGCACAGTCAATTTCACCCCGGCGCTTTCCAGTCCGCCAGACAGGCACTTTTTTGTTTGTGATGACCTGATGTGGCAACGCCAATCAGTCTGTTTTCCTCCTTGGGAGCCCCGCTGAGACAGCTGTCTCGCGCCCCTTGGATAGAGCTCATATAGGTCATTTTTGATAGAGAGTCAACTATATTGACGATTATCTGAATTTAGTTTTCTGCGGAATATAGAGCGAACGCGATTGCTCAATTAAAGTAGATAACGGCAAGCCCGGTGGTTCCATTATTCTTCTGAAATAGATTTAATTATTTATTTTCAGTTAGATAAATGACGTACTGCCACGCCGACCGGCCATTACCCAAAGCCCGCGAAGGAGAGGCTGCGTGACGCCGCCGCAACGCCCAGGCGGAGCGTGGAAACGGTAAGTATAACCTCAAATGGCCATTTCACTGTCGCGAGGTCAACCCTTTTGCGGCTTGAAGCCGCGAAGCGCCATAAGCGGGTTGGAAATTTCGGCCAAGGCAGAACCTCCTGTCACGCCAATCGTGAGCCTTTCAGGAAAGCCAGGGCCGGATTTAAAGAAATAGCGCCAAGGAAATCAATAATATCAATATATATTTATGTTATAGAATAAAATGACACATTTATGCCTTTTTATAGCAATATATATTACATAATTCACCGATCCATTCAGGGTGAAGAAATTGCATTTGACAGGGATTCCAGGCGTTGACCCGCCGTTTCCTTTTTTGCGATGGCCGTATAGGCTGCCCGGCCCCGGGGCAACTGTCACCCGTCACAATCGAAACGAGGCAAATCTCCAAGCCCAAGGCTTTGACCGTCTGGAATCCCGCGAAACCGAGGGCATTCCGATGAAATCACGTAAAACAAAAAATCGCGAGCTTCTCACAGCTTTGGCAGCCTCGAAGCAGGCGCTTGGCGGCGTGGCGCTGTTCAGCGCCGTCGTCAACATTCTCGCGCTCACAAGTACAGTCTTCATGCTGCAGGTCTATGATCGGGTCATTCCAAGCCGTTCCGGCGCAACCCTTCTGGCGCTATATGTGCTGATTGTGCTGCTCTATGGCCTGATGGGCGTGCTCGACAGTGTGCGCGGCAGGCTTCTGGCCCGTGTCGGCACCCGTTTTCAGGATCGGTTGGACGACCGGGTCTTTCGTATTGTCCTGCGGCTTTCACTCATCCCCTCCGAACGTGAAAAACCCGCAGAGGCGCTGAACAGTCTTGCCACCATCCAGACCTTCCTCGCCTCGCCGTTGCCGGGTGCCCTGTGTGATCTTCCATGGGTGCCTTTTTTCCTGATGATCATGTTTGTGTTCAACTTCTGGCTCGGCATGCTGGGCGTGGGCGCAGCGCTGCTCGTCACGCTTCTCGCACTGGCCAACCAGTGGCTAACGGCACACCGCAACAAGGAAGCCTTCCGGCAGCGGCTTGAAGCAGATAGCCAGACGGAGCGGACGCGAAAACAGATCGAGACCGTGCGCGCACTGGGTATGACCGGCACCTTTCTCGCACGCTGGAAGAAGGCCCGGACCGCAGCACTTCAAGCCGCTCTGGCGACCTCCGATGTTTCAGGCCGGCTGACGGCTGCCTCCCGGGCGGCACGCCAGCTATTGCAGTCATCAGCTCTCGCGCTTGGCGCCGCTCTGGTGCTTGCCGGCGACTTCCAGGCCGGGGCGATGATTGCCTGCTCGATTTTGCTCGGGCGGGCCCTGGCGCCAATCGAGCAAGTCATCGGCCAGTGGCCACTGGTCCAGCGTACCGGCCAGTGCTGGACGAGCTTGTCAGTGCTGCTGTCTTCAGTCAGAGAGGAAACAGTCGGCATGGCCCTGCCGAAACCGGAGGCCAGACTGAGCTGCGAGGGCGCCGTTATCGTTCCGCCCGGCGAGCCGCGGCCGGTTCTCTCGGCTATCACCTTTGCAGTTGAACCGGGAACGGCATTGGCCGTCATCGGTCCCTGCGCGTCAGGCAAGTCTTCGCTGGCACGCGCCGTTACCGGCCTGTGGCCGACTGCAAACGGCGTTATTCGCCTCGGCGGTGCGGATATCCGCGAATATGGACCCGATGTGCTTGGCCGTTATATCGGCTATCTTCCGCAGAGCGTGATCCTGTTTCCCGGTACGGTCGCGCAAAACATCGCCCGTTTTGATGAAGACGCCGATCCCGAGGCCATCGTTGCAGCTGCCAGAAAAGCAGAAGCACATCAGATGATCCTCGACCTGCCGCGCGGCTATGACACGATCCTGAGCGAAGGCGACAGCCTTCTGTCCGGCGGTCAACGGCAGCGGATCGGGCTGGCCCGCGCTCTCTATGGTGATCCGCTGCTGCTCGTTCTTGACGAGCCGAATGCCAGCCTCGACGAAGAAGGCCAGGCAGCTCTGAACGCTGCCATTGCCGAAGCCAAGGCGGATGGCCGCGCTGTCGTCCTCATGTCTCACCGCCCATCAGCCCTTACAGAATGCGAGAATGTCCTGCTCCTGGAAAAAGGCAGGATACGCGCTTTCGGTCCCCGCGATGTGGTTCTGCAGCGCCCGGCGCCAGCATTGTCAACCTATCGCCTTACCGCAGGAGTACATTGAGATGTCTGATAAATGGTCATGTAAACACTTTCTGAGAACCGGCTATGCCGCACTTGCTCTCGGCATTGGCGGCATGGTCCTGTGGGGATTTGCCACCGAGATCGACGGAGCCGTGGTTGCGTCAGGTCAAGTCGAGGTCCAAGTCCGCAAGCAGGTCATCCAGCATCAGGACGGCGGTGTGATTGCCGAAATCGATGTCCATGACGGCGAGCCGGTGAAAGCCGGCCAGACGCTGATCCGTCTGGATGACACCACGCTTGCAGGGCAGCGGCAGATCCTGCAACAGCAGATCTTCGAGGCCAAGGCAAAGCTCGACCGCGCATCAACGCAGGCGCTCGGCGAAACCAAACTGGTCTTCCGTCCTGATCTGATAGCTGAGGCGGCCGGCAGTCCTGAACTCAACGCCGTGCTAGCAGCCGAGCGCCGCCTGTTTGATGTTCAGACGGAATCAACAGAGCTCATGAAACAGCAGCTTGAAAGGCAGGAAGATCAGGCCAGAGACATGATCGCCGCCAGTCGCGACGAAATCGCCGCCCTTCAGACGTCCCGCGAGATCAACGAAGCTGAACTTGCCCGCTATACAAGTCTTCTGGACCGAGGCCTGACCCAGACGAGCACGGTGTCTGGCCTGCGTCAGCAGACCGCGTCGCTTGACGCACAGATTGCCGATCTCCAGACCGATATTGCCGAGACCAACGGCAATCTTGCCAGCTACGCCGTGCAGTTGCTGCGCGTTCAGTCTGATATGCGCAAGGACGCCGAGACCGAATATACAGAAACCCAACCTGAACTCGCAGAGCTCATTCAAAAACGTACCGTCGTTGACGCCGAATATGACCGGCTCTCGCTACGTGCGCCCATGGACGGTACGGTCTACGACATGTCCGTGTTCACCGTTGGTGGTGTGATAAAGCCCGGTGAGGAAATCGCCGCCATCGCTCCAGCCAACAAGCCGTTCATTCTGGCATTGCATGTTTCGCCCTCCGAGATAGATCGGGTTCGCACGGGGCAGGAAGCAATTGTGAAATTTCCGAATTTCAACAGCCGGAAAACGCCTGAATTCCATGGACAGGTCCGCACCATCTCCGCCGACAGTCTGACGGATCAACGCAGCGGCGCCTATTACTATCGTGTGGAGGTCAACCTCGATGAAACCTCACTGCAGCAGGCCAAAGACCGCGGAATCATCACTGGCATGCCGGTGGAAGCTTTTCTGCAGACAGATGAACGCAGTCCGGTATCTTATCTGGTAAAGCCCCTGACCGATTACTTCGACATGGCATTCCGGGAAGACTAGATGTTCGGTCCCGGCCTTTGAGGGAGCGGGTGACCTAGAAGGTTTCCGGCTCCGGCGTCCACTTTCTGCAGATGAATGCGTAAGGGGGGAGGACGCATGGCGTCTTCAATCGTCGTGCGATGTTGCAGACGTCGATACAGTCGGGTTCGGCTTCTGGCTCCCGTCACGCCCAGCTAAATGGCGGTCCCTGCTCGCGGAACCGGTCAAACTGTTCGATCGCTTTCAGGGAGCGGCCATCATCAATGGCGGCGAGATCCAGAATGACGGTGTTGGCGATGGTCATCGGCACGACGAGCGACTGCGACTGACCGAGCGTGCCGCGCGACACGGTTATATGATGCTCCGGAGCGGGGGTGAACCGGCCGCCCGCCAGATCCGTGATGGCAAGTGCTGTCGCACCGCGATCGGCGGCAACGGCACGGATATCGTGCATCAGCGATGGCGGGCTGCGGAAGGCAAACAGCCACAGCACGTCTTTCTCCGACATTGTCATCAGCGTTTCGCGCATCAGGTTCGGCGTTGCCGTTAAATCCATGGCCGCATAGCCGGAACGGTTGAGGCGCAGATTGACGAGATGGGCGAGCGCGCCAAAATGCCCGGTCCCGACGATGAAGATCCGCCGGCAGTCACGCAGCGCTTGCGAAAAGGCCCGGATCTGGGCGTCGGTCACGACCTTGCGGGCATTTTGTAGGGCAGCGATTTCGCTGTCGATGACGGAGGAGACAAGTTCGCCATCATCGGCGCGCAGCAGCCGGGCGGCCACGCGCGCCGCGCCATTGGTGAAATCCTCCCCCTCATTGGCAAGACTGTTCTGCAGAAAGGTGCGGAACTCCGGGTAACCGTCAAAGCCGAGCCGTCGCGCCAGCCTGACGGCCGAGGAAGGATGCAGCCCCGCACGGCTGGAGACTTCCTTGCCGTTTTCAAGTGCCGCGCGCAGCGGGTTCTGCATCAACACGTCGAGAAGACGCGTATCGGCATCGGTCAGCCGCTCGGCGTTAAGCGCGATGAGATCGCTTAGATGCTGGGGCGTATCGTCTGTCTGTTCCATGCTCTACCAGTTATGCGTTTCAACAGCTGCGATCTCGCGGCGTTCGCCGGTTTCCCGGTCAAAGAAATAGGCAGCCTTCATATCACAGGCGATCCAGCACTTGTCAGGATCTGCGGGAAGCGCGCTGCGATGTGCGGTCAGCGTAACCCGGCCGGCCGGCGTCTCGCAATGGAGCACCACATCAGATCCGGTCATTTCGCTTAAGGTCACGCGGGCGGGAAGGGCAGTGCCCTCGGGCCGATCATCCATAATGGTGAGCGCGTCGGCACGTAACCCGACCGTCAGCCCGGCTGGAATATCGGCTCCCGGCAGTTCGCCGTCGTCCAGGAAATTCATTTCCGGTGCGCCGATGAAAGAGGCGACAAACCGGTTGGCCGGGCGGTCATAGATCGCTTCCGGCGTGTCGAATTGCTGCAGATGACCGTCTTTCATCACCGCGATCCTGTCGGCAAGTGAAAGCGCCTCCGTCTGGTCGTGTGTCACATAGATGATCGTGGCGCCGAGCGAACGGTGCAGTTCCTTGATCTCGCGGCGCATGACGATCCTGAGCGCATTATCGAGATTGGATAGCGGTTCATCCATTAGAAAAGTGGATGTTTCCCGGGCAATCGCCCGGCCCATGGCAACACGCTGGCGCTGGCCGCCGGAAAGCGCCGCCGGCTTGCGGTCGAGATAGGCATCCAGCTGCAAGGTTCGGGCAACCTCTGCCGCTCTGGCATTGCGCTCCTTTTTTGGCATGCCGCGCAGTTCCAGTCCGAAGGCGATGTTTTCACGCACGCTCATATGCGGGTAGAGGGCATAGTTCTGGAAGATCATCGCAATGTCACGATCCTGCGGCGCGACATGATTGCAAAGCCTGCCATCGATCAGGATGTCGCCGTCCCGGCAGGTCTCAAGCCCGGCAATCAGCCGCAGGAGTGTCGACTTTCCGCAGCCGGACGGGCCGACAATGACGATAAATTCGCCGGGTTCGATATCCATCGAGACACCGTGCAGCACGGTCGGTCCCTGATCATAGGATTTCTTGATGTTTTTGAGTGTGATACGGCTCATAGCGAAGCTCCCTCTGCACGGCGCTGATCGCGGATGTTGATGGCGAGCGTCGGGCGATCGGTGGTGAACACCTTGACCCCAAGATCAAGCGCCTTGTCGATTTGTTGGCGCGTATGGGCGGCCCAGCAGCCAAAGGCGAGGCCGTTCTCCTCTGTCATCCTTTGCAGGGTTGCATCGGCACTGTCGATGTGAACGCCGATCTCGCCAATGCCGCGCAATCGGGCAATATCGATGACGCCGCGTCCACCAAGCTGCGCCAGAACTGCAGGACTGACCAGCCAGAGCGCGGGCCGGTCGGTCACAGCTGCGATCTCGCCCATTGTATCAAGCAGGAAGGAAGAGAAAGTTGTTGTGGCAAGCCGCTTGTTTTCATCCAGCGTGTCGACAACCCTGGTCACGAAATTGGCATAGGGCCGGCCATGCTGGCCCGGCTTGATTTCGCAGCGGAAGGCGACCGGGCTGTCCTTGAAGATGGCACATAATTCCTCGACATAAAGCGGATGGCGAAAACCCGCTCCGGCGTGATCGACGATGGCTGCACGTATTGCCGATGCGTGCATGTCGGCGATGGCACCCGCCGTGTCCGTCGTCCGGTCAAGCGTTGCGTCATGGTGGACGAAGATCCGGCCGTCGGCGCTCGGATGCAGGTCAAACTCGACTTCCTCAACGGCCATGGCTGCGGTCGCGGTGAAACCTGCAAAGGTGCTGTCGCCGAATTCCAGGGTTCCGCCGCGGTGAGATGCAATGCGTGTCACGTTTATGTTTCCAGTCATGTTCTTGATTATTTCACCGCGCCCATGGTGATGCCGCGCACCAGATGGCGTTCGACAAGCACGAAGCCGACAATGACCGGCAGCATGGAGATCGTCGATGCGGCCATGACCAATGGCCAGTCGATCAGGCCCTCTCCGGGATTGACGCGATAGAGCCGGGCAAGGCCGACCTGCAGCGTGTAGAGGTCCTCGCGACTGGTGGCGACCAGCGGCCAGATATAATTGTTCCACTCGGTGATGAAGATATAGAGGCCCATGGACAGGATAGCCGGGCGGGCGATCGGCACGATCACACGCCAGAGCACTTTCAGCGGTGACGCGCCATCCATATAGGCTGCCTCATCCAGCGCCTTGGGGATGCCGCGAATATATTGCCGCAGAAAGAATGCGGCAAAGCCATTGGAGATCGCTGGCAGGATCAGGCCGGCATAGCTGTCGAGCAGACCGGCATTGGCGAGCGTCAGATAATTCGGGATCAGGCTGATATGGCTCGGGATCATCAGCGTCGCCACCGTTGCCGCAAACAGGATATTGCTGCCGAAAAAGCGGTAACGGGCAAAGGCATAGGCCGCCATGGTGGCAAAGGCCGTGCCGATAATGGTCACCGCACCCGAGACAATCAGGCTGTTGATGAGGTAGCGGGCGAAATTATACTGGCCGATGGCGACGGCATAATTGCCGATCGTGAAGTCCGTGGTCCCGGTATAATAGGCGTTTGACGTCTGGAACGACATCCAGATCGAGTAGAGCACCGGCGAGAGGAACAAAAGGCCGGCGACAAGCGCCAGACCCGCCAGCAACGGATTGTCAGGCTTCATAGTGAACCCTCCTGCCGAGAATACGCGACTTGATGACGGCAAGCGCCACCAGCAGGATGAAGAGCAGCACGGCAAGCGCCGAGCCCTGTCCGATATCGAACAGCGTGAAGCCGATCTGATAGAGCCGGTTGACGAGAAGATCGGTGGCACCCGCCGGGCCACCCTCGGTCATCACATCGACCAGGGTGAACACCTGAAAGGCCTCGATCACCGAAATCACCAGCAGGAAATAGGTGGTCGGCATGACCAGCGGAAAGGTGACGCGCCGGAACACATGAAGCTTCTTGCCGCCATCAACGGCAGCGGCGTCATAGAGTTCCTGCGGGATCGCCTGCAGCCCGGCGATATAGATGACGATATCATAGCCCAGCTGCTTCCAGGTGTTGATGAAGATCAGCACGCCAAGCGCCAGATCAGGGCTTTGCATCCAATGCACCTTGTCGATGCCGAAGAGTGCCAGCAACCCGTTCATCATGCCGAAATCGGTTGAGAAGACCCAGGAAAACACCACGGCAATCGACACGGTCGAGGTGACCGAGGGCAGGAACAATGCACCCCGCAATATCCGCCGCGCAAAGGTCTCACGCGCAAGGGCCGCGGCAATCAGAAGCGCCAGCGCCAACCGGATCGGCACGGAGACGAAGGCGAAGATGGCGGTGACCTTCAGCGAGTTCCAGAATTCATGCGAGCGAAACAGGATCCGATAATTGTCAAAGCCGACAAAGGGCTTGTCGGGCGACATGAAGTCCCATTGCCTGAAGCTCAGATCAATGCTGGTGATGATCGGAATATAGGTGAACACCGCGATGAAGATCATCAGCGGCAGAACAAAGAAATAGGGCGTCAGTTTGCGCGGCATCGGCGAACTTTCTATGCGGCCGCTCTTTCAAGGGCGGCATGCTCTGGTGCAGCCGGTCCGCAGGCGCTGTTGCACCTTGCGGACCCACCATGTCGAAATGGATATCAGTTGGAAAGACGCCGGGCTTCTTCGCGGGTACGTTCGGCGAAATCTGCCAGCGCCGCATCCGCGTCCTTGGTCCCGAGCGCGATGGCCTGCCAGACATCATATTCGTTGGCGCGCATCCAGGTGACGACCGGCGGGCGCGGCCTGCCACGGGCAACGTCGAGCTGGTTGATGGCGACAGAGATGCCGTCTTCGTTGGCAAGGGCTTCAGCCGCGCGGGGTTCGGCTGCCGTCTTCTTGTTGATCGGCATATAGCCGGTACCTGAAAACCAGATGGCGTTCGACTGCGGGGAAGCGGCGAAGGAAATGAACTTGTAGGCTGCGTCTTTCACCTTCGGATCGGCGGAGGCGAGAATACCGATGCCAGCGCCGCCGATCGGAACCGCACAGACCTTGTTGCAAGGCATGGGCAGGACTTCGACATTGTCGCCGAGCGCCTTCTTGACGTCACCATAATCGCCGGTCGAGTTCATCATCATGCCGGCATGGCCGGAGAGGAAGAACTGCTTGTCGGAGGCTTCATCCGTCACGCCATCAGGCGAGGCGACCTTGTCCTTGATCAGCGATGCCATCCAGTCATAGGCCTCAACGGTGTTCGGGCTGTCGATCAGAACGTCACCGGTCTTGGAATCGATCAGGTCGCTGTCATTCGACATGATCAGGCCCCAGCGGGCGAACTGGCCGGGCGATGTCATGCCCATGACGCCGTCACCGCCAAGCGTCTCGGTAATCCTGGTCGCGGCGGCCTTGATGTCATCGAATGTCTTGAGCGGCGGGATTTCGCTATAGCCAGCTTTGGCGAAGATATCCTTGTTGACGTAGAGTACCGGCGTCGAGGAATTGAACGGGATGATGTAATTCTTGCCCTGATAGACGCCGACTTCGCGGGCAAAGCCGAACAGGTCGTTGGACAGGCTGTCATTGGCGAGCCTGTCGGAAAGATCATCAAGCACGCCGCGATCGGCAAAAAGGCCGTAGCGGGTCACTTCCATGATCACAGCATCGGGCGCGCGATGGGCCGGAATGGCCGCCTGCAGCTTGGCAACGATGTCATTATAATTGCCGATATACTGGGCATCGATATGGATATCGGGATTGGCTGCTTCGAAATTGGAGATAATTTCCGAAAGCGCCTGCCCGTTTGATTTTCCGTCTGCGAAGCTGTGCCAGAATTCAACGGTGGTATCTGCGGCAAAGGCGACGGACGATACGAAAGAAATGACCCCTGCCAAGGCGAATGCTGAGAGTTTCAACATCAAAATATCCTTCCTGCAACGAGAATTGCAATTTGGTTGCCAGATGCAATTACAGTCGCAAGACGACAGAGCTTTAAACGAATGATGAAGAGTTGATGACGGCCATGCACCACCGCAGCCGTCGTGACGAAGCAGCGGTTATCGAACTGATCCAGCTCTTGCAGTGAGGGTCGATCTATCGCAGAATCAACCGTGACGGGCACGCGCGCGGGATGCGACTGACCCTCATGGCAGAAAATAGGTCAGGCCGGAGAGGTTATGATGATCTATATGGAACGGATCGATCCGGCACGCCGCATGCGCCGTTTCTATCGTGTTACGATCGAACCAACGCTTTTCGGCGAGTGGGCGCTTGTGCGCGAATGGGGACGTATCGGCTGTTCCGGCGGCCAGCGCCTCGAACGATGTTTTTCCGATCACACGGCCGTCACCATGGCGCGTGATGCAATCACGGCTGCCAAGTGCCGACGCGGTTATGTGCTGCGCTGAAAAACATGCCACACCGCGTGCCAATTGGGCCATGCGGCTGACCGGTGGATGTTCACCTCCACCCGGACGAAAAGGCCCGGGTGGAAGAATGTCTGCAATTGCGTATCACGCAGTCAGATCGAAGCGGTCCGCATTCATGACTTTCACCCATGCGGCGACAAAGTCATGGACGAATTTTCCGGCATTATCGTCCTGGGCATAAACCTCGGCATAGGACCGCAGCACCGAATTGGAGCCGAAGATCAGATCCATCCGGGTCGCTGTCCATTTGACTGCGCCGGTCTGACGGTCACAGATCTCGTAAAGTCCATTGCCCGCCGGTTTCCAGACATTGGCCATATCCGTCAGATTGACGAAGAAGTCATGCGTGAGCGTTCCGGGGCGGTCGGTAAAGACGCCGTGAGAGGCTTTGGCATAATTGGTGTCGAGAACACGCATGCCGCCGACAAGCACGGTCATTTCAACGGCCGTCAGTCCCATGAGCTGGGTCCGGTCCAGCATCAGCTCTTCCGGGCTGACCACATAGTCCTTCTTCAACCAGTTGCGATAGCCGTCATGGATCGGTTCCAGCGGTGCGAAACTGTCACCATCGGTCATCTCGGCCGTTGCATCACCGCGGCCCGGTGCAAAGGGGACCGTGATCTCGAAACCTGCCGCTTTCGCCGCCTGCTCGATTCCGACGCCGCCAGCCAGCACAATCACATCGGCGATGCTCGCACCTGCCTCTTCGGCGATGGGTTCGAGTATGCTCAGCACATGGGCCAGACGGGCCGGCTCATTGCCTTCCCAGTCCTTGTGCGGGGCAAGGCGAATGCGCGCGCCATTGGCGCCGCCACGCATGTCGGATCCTCTGAAGGTGCGGGCACTGTCCCAGGCCGTTGTCACCATGTCGGCGATGGAAAGCCCTGAAGCGGCAATCTTCGCCTTGAGCGCATCGACATCATAGCCGGTCGGTCCCTGAGGCACCGGATCCTGCCAGATCAGGTCTTCTGCCGGAACATCCGGGCCGAGATAGCGAACCTTCGGGCCCATGTCGCGATGGGTCAGCTTGAACCAGGCGCGGGCAAATGTATCGGCGAAATAAGCGGGATCGGCCATGAATTTCTGGCAGATCGCGTTATAGACCGGGTCCATCTTCATCGCCATGTCGGCATCCGTCATCATCGGGTTGTGACGGATCGAGGGGTCGGACGTATCCAGCGGCTTGTCTTCCTCGGCGATTGCCACCGGCTCCCACTGCCAGGCACCGGCCGGTGATTTGCGCAGCTCCCATTCATGACCGAACAGCATGTCGAAGAAGCCCATGTCGAACTGCGTGGGATGGGTGGTCCAGGCTCCTTCAAGACCGGAGGTCACGGCGCGGCTGGCAAGGCCGTTCTGATTGGGGTTGGCCCAGCCAAGCCCCTGCATTTCGGGCCCGGCGGCTTCCGGATCGGGACCAAGTGCACCGGCATCGCCATTGCCATGGGTCTTGCCGACCGTGTGGCCACCGGCGGTGAGGGCTGCGGTTTCCTCGTCATTCATGGCCATGCGGGCAAAGGTTTCGCGCACCTGGGCGGCTGTCTTCAGCGGATCGGGCTTGCCGTTCACCCCTTCCGGGTTCACGTAGATCAGGCCCATCTGCACGGCGGCCAGAGGATTTTCCATTGTCGAGGGATCATCGACATTCTCATATCGCTCATCACTCGGTGCCAGCCATTCCTTCTCGGCGCCCCAATAGGTATCCTTTTCCGGCGCCCAGATGTCTTCGCGGCCAAAGGCGAAACCAAACACCTTCAACCCCATGGATTCATAGGCAATCGTGCCAGCGAGAATGATCAGGTCGGCCCAGGAGATCTGGTTGCCATATTTCTTCTTGATCGGCCAGAGCAGGCGCCGGGCCTTGTCGAGGCTGACATTGTCCGGCCAGGAATTCAGCGGCGCAAAGCGCTGATTGCCCGTTCCGCCGCCGCCGCGGCCATCGGCGATGCGATAGGAACCGGCAGCGTGCCAGGCCATGCGGATCATGAGGCCGCCATAATGGCCCCAGTCTGCCGGCCACCAGCTCTGGCTGTCGGTCATCAGAGCATGCAGATCACGCTTCAGCGCGGCGACATCGAGCTTGAGCACTTCCGCACGATAGTCGAACGTCTTGCCGAAGGGATCGGTCTTGGTGTCATGCTGATGCAGAATGTCCAGATTCAGCGCATTGGGCCACCAGTCCATGACAGAGGCGCTGGAAGCCGTATTCGCGCCATGCATTACCGGACATTTTCCGGCACTCTTGGGTCCATTTCCGTCCATGCTGTCTTCCTCCAAAATGATGCATCGACCCGATGTGATCGTGCATTCAGCTAAATGAAGCATCAGGCGACGTTGAAGATGCGTGATGCTCTTGCAATGCTTGGGTTCGAATGCGGTAAGACTGTATCACAAGGCCAGTTCTTCATGTGAGGCTTGTCTGTTTTTTCGCATTTCTTCTTGCATGAGCATGATAGGGAAATGCCTCGATAATCTCCAATCGCAAATTCAGAGATTTTCGATAATCTGAAGTTATGATCGGGCGCTGAGGCAAACATATTCCGTACGGAGAGCCACGGGGTGGTGTAGACACCAGGCCATCGGACGGCTCGGATTAGCCATCCGATGATCGCGTTGCTGAAGGCCTTGCGGCCCTGCGGTAATTTAGCTGCAGCTGCAGCTAGCGCACGGTCGCTGTGCGGCCGCCCTTTACAGCGTTTGCCGGGCGCTTGCGGACCAGGGTCGCCGTCTGGCGCCCTGCCGGGGCGGCACGGGCGATCGATCTGGCCTCCTCGCTTTCGACCCAGCGGCCAATGGCTTCGAGGCCCGACTGGAGATTTCGTTTCAGCGCGTCGGTCATCTCGCCGTCAAGGCAGCAGCTGTCGCTGATGGTTTGCCAGTCAATGCCGTTGCGCTTCTTCGGCGGACGCTTTCGGCAGGTGATCAGGTGGGTGAGATAGGGTCTGATATTGTCCAGGGTCTGGTTTGGCACGAGCGGTGCGATGCGGAGATTGCAGAATTCGGTGATTTTACGCTGGAAGTGAAGGGATGCGGCAGTCTGGGTTTGCATGTCAGTCTAGATTTCATCATCGTTGCCGGCAAAAGTGCCGGGGAGTGGCCTGCTAAAGCCATATGGTAAACGAAGGCTGAAAATCCGGCTGATTTGCGCGGCGATGGCTGATAATTTTGCGGGTGCTGACCCCGGATGATCTCCCTCAGGCGGCGAGAATATGTTTGACGGTCGCCTTGGCGTGGTCGGCACAGTTCGGATCACGGGTTATCAGAGCCGAGACGATGGCGCCGTCAATCAGAAGTGCAATCTGATGCGTCAGGGCTTCCGGATCGTCCGGGCTGATCTGGCGCGTCAACTCGCTGATCTTTTCCAGCACGATTTTCTTGTGACGCAGCGCGATGATGCGCATCCGGTCATCGGTCTTGTCGTGCTCGCCAACGGCATTGATGAAGGGGCAACCGTAGAAATTCTCCTCGGCGAACCATTTCTTCAATACATTGAAACTGTTGACCAGTTTTTGCGCCGGCGTGCCGTCAAAAGCGTCCACCTCGGCGGAAAACCAGGCGCGCCAGGCCGAGCCCTCATGTTCCAGAACGGCTTCCACCAGGCCCTCTTTCGAGCCATAGGCCTTGTAGAGCGTGGTCTTGGCGGTCCCCGCCGCTGCGACAATCGCATCAACACCGGTTGCGTTAATGCCATGACGACAGAAGAGGTCGGAAGCGGCCAGAAGCAGCCGTTCACGGGCGCTGGCAGAGGCATCGAAGTCCTGTTTATGCGGTGAGTTTGTCGTCATGAAATGCTCCAGAGGCTACAAACCGATCTGTTTTCTCTATCGCGAGGACGTGACGATTTCAACGGTCTGGCTTGAACTATCAAGGAATCCGGCGGTTTTCGCATAGCGATGCATTGCCTATGTTGGTTTCTGCCCGCCACCGCCTCGAGCGGCAGAGCCGCCTGCCCGCGCATCGGGCTTGCGGTGTACCCGGAGTCTGCCGGTTTATTTTTGCGTCAGTCTGCCTGCCATTTCTGCCTTGTTTTTGAGCGGTAGCAGCGCGCAGCGGTGCGCGCATTGTCATCGATTGTGAAGCCAAGCACCTGGAGCCTTTCCGCCAGTCGGTTCGCGATAGCCAACGCAGAGATGTCAATCATCTTCTGGTTATCCCATTGAATAGTCGATAATTTTTGTGGGGTATGCAGAAAATCCTGACGAGAGCCATCAATCGCTTCGGCTTGAAAACTGTCAGGAATTCTGGATTTGGCACGCATTCTGCATAGAGGTGTACAGAACGGTTTGTTTCTTTTTGGAGCCTTGCTGATGAAGGGTGCGCATATCGCTCTCGACAATATTTCTCACCGCTATCGTCGGTCCAGGGGTCTGGCGGTCAGTGATGTCTCGCTGCGAATCGAAGCTTCTGAAGCGGTGGCGCTGGTGGGGCGGTCGGGCTGTGGCAAGTCCACCCTGCTGCACATCATGTCAGGCATGATGCGGGCAAGCAGTGGTTCTGTTCATATTGACGGGCTTGAGGTGAAAGATCCGTCGCCGAAATGGGTCGTCATGTTTCAGCAGCCCTCGCTCTATCCGTGGATGACGGTGGCTGAGAATGTTGCACTGGGGCTGCGCTTCACCGGGCGCAGACGTGAGATCGACACGCGCGTGCCGGAACTTCTGAAGCTCGTTGAACTGAATGATTTCGGAAGTCGCAACGTTCAGGATCTTTCCGGCGGGCAACAGCAGCGCGTGGCACTGGCCCGCTCGCTGGCGCCGCATCCCGATATTCTGCTTCTGGACGAGCCCTTCTCGGCGCTTGATGCCTTTACCCGTGCGTCATTGCAGCGCGATGTTCGCCGGATCGCCAAGGAAATGGGCATCACCCTGGTTCTGGTCACCCATGATCTGACGGAAGCCGCCATCATGGCTGACCGGGCAGTCGTTCTGTCGGCCAATCCAGGACGGTTGAGCGAGGTGGTCGATATCGATCTAGAAGACCGGAGCGATCTGCGGTCGGCGGAATTTTCCCGTCTGCGCAGCCGTCTCAACGCCGCCTATGGCCGTGCTGCGGGAGGCTTAAGCGTCGCCGATCCGGATGCTGTCAGCCTCCCTGCTACATCGGAAAATGATGACGGCGACGGCAAGGCCCTCCCGGCCAGGGTGCAATAAGATTTCAGCCAATCAGACAAAACAGAGGAACAGCTATGTGCCAATTTTGCAATGATCCTGCGCATTTCGCCGACGACATACAGGCCGCCGCCCGGCAGGATGGCAAAGGCTTTTCCTGCACTGGCGTGACGCGCCGCCAGACCCTCGACCTGCTGGCCGCCGGCGGTCTTGCCGCCCTGCTTGGCTCGCTGACGGCGGGTCTTGCCAATCCGGCCCGTGCGGCAACCAGCGATGATGAGGTGGTGCGGATCGGCTATCTGCCGATCACCGATGCAACGCCGCTGCTGGTGGCTCACGGGCTTGGCTATTTCGCCGATGAGGGGCTAGAAGCGGAAAAGCCGACGCTGATGCGCGGCTGGTCGCCGCTTGTCGAGGGCTTTGCCTCCAACAAGTTCAACCTTGTGCACATGCTGAAGCCGATCCCGGTCTGGATGCGCTACAACAATGATTTCCCGGTCAAGATCATGGCCTGGGCGCATACCAACGGTTCGGGGCTGGTCGTTGGACGGCACACGGACGCGCATGGCTTTGCCGATCTCGGCGGAATGACGATTGCCGTTCCCTACTGGTATTCGATGCATAATATCGTGCTGCAAATGGCGCTGAAAAGCGCCGGTCTCGTCCCGGTTATCAAGGGGGAAGGCGAAGCGCTTCAACCGAATGAGGTCAATCTGCTGGTCATGGGGCCGCCGGAAATGCCGCCGGCGCTCGCGGCCAGGAAGATCGACGCCTATATCGTTGCCGAACCTTTCAACGCGCTGGGTGAGCTGAAGGCAGGCGCGCGCATGCTGCGTTTTACCGGTGATATGTGGAAGAACCATCCCTGCTGCGTGATCTGCATGAATGAGAACACCGTTTCGGCAAAACCGGAATGGACGCAGAAGGTGATGAATGCGCTGGTGCGCGCTTCGGTCTACGCTTCCGAGAACAAGAAAGAGGTCGCCGACATGCTGTCCAAGGATGGCATGGGCTATCTGCCGGTGCCTTCGGCCGTCGTTGAACGGGCCATGACGCTCTACGACACGCCGGACTATGAGGAAAGCGGCGCGATCCGCCATCCCGACTGGGGCAATGGCCGCATTGATTTCAACCCCTGGCCCTATCCGTCAGCCACACGCATGATCGTTGACGCGATGAACACGACGCTGGTTTCGGGCGACACGACCTTTCTCAATGGCCTCGACCCCGATTTCGTCGCCAAAGACCTCGTCAATTACGACTATGTGAAAGCCGCACTTGCCCGGTATCCCGGCTGGATGAAGGATCGAAGTGTCAATCCGGACAGCCCGTTCGAGCGCGAAGAGGTTTTGGCGATCCAATGAGCGATCTTGTCCTTGACCAGGCTGACGGCCAGACCGACGACCCCCATGCCGCCGGTCTGGCACGGGAAGCGCGGCGAAAGATGGCGGCCAGCCTCGCCTATGCCGTCATCGGCATGGCGCTGCTTTTTGCCTGCTGGTGGCTGGGCGGCTATCTCGTCGAAACCAACCCGGATCTGATGGCCTTTTCCGATTTCGCACCGGGCCCGGCGCTCTCCAGGCTCGGGGAAATGCTGCAAAGCGGAGAAGCCTGGTCTATGACCTGGCCGAGCCTGCACCGGGTGTTGAGCGGGCTTGCCATTGCGATCGCCATCGGCGTGCCGGCCGGCATTCTGATCGGCCGGGTCTCGGTTCTGCGTGAGATCACCAATATCCCGTTTCAGTTTCTCAGGATGATCTCGCCATTGTCGTGGATGCCGATTGCCGTCATGTCCTTTTCCTCGTGGGACGGCGCCATCGTTTTCCTCATTGCCATTGCCGCGGTATGGCCC
Source organism: Martelella alba (assembly GCF_006516955.1). Taxonomy (GTDB): domain Bacteria; phylum Pseudomonadota; class Alphaproteobacteria; order Rhizobiales; family Rhizobiaceae; genus Martelella; species Martelella alba. The sequence goes on along the minus strand of NZ_VHLG01000013.1, from coordinate 52,282 downwards.
GTGCTGTTTGCAACGGCGGCCGGCCTGCGCCGCGTCGATCCCGCCTGGTTCCGTGTCGCCCGCAATCTGGGTGCCCGGCCATGGCACATGCTTTTCACCATCATCCTGCCCGCCATCGCCCAGGACATCCTGACAGGGATCCGGCTGTCGCTTGGCGTCGCCTGGATCGTTCTGGTGCCGGCCGAATATCTCGGGGTCACATCGGGCCTTGGCTATTCGATCAACGATGCCCGCGACACGCTCGAATATGACCGCCTCGCCGCCACCGTGATCATCATCGGCGCTATCGGCTTCTCGCTCGATTTCATCTGCCAGCAGATCATCCAAAAGTTGAGCTGGCAAAGGGACGCATGATGCTGCGTGAAAAAATGCGTTACACCATCAACAAGGAGACTATCAATGACTGACCAACCCGCAACCGCACTCACCGGCTGCCTCGCCCCCATCAGCAAGGATGGCCTTGACGATCTGATCGCCAAGGGCAAGGAAAACCCCAAGGCCGTCAAGACGCTCAAGTGCAAGACCGTCGCCGAAGGCCGGTTCCGCCACGCCAATTATATTCGCAATCTGGAACCCTATATCGTCGACGAACCGCCGGGCCTTCTGGGCGATGACACTGCGCCGAACCCGTCGGAAGCCTCGCTTGCAGCGCTCGGCTCCTGCGTCGCCGTCGGGCTGCACGCCAATGCTATCCATCGCGGGATCACCATCAATTCGCTGGAACTGGAACTGGAGGGTGATCTCAACATCACCGCTGTCTGGGGTACGGGTGATGTCTCGGAAAAGCCGGTCGGCTTCACCGATGTGCGCATCAAGGTCCACATGGACGCCGATGCACCGCAGGACGTCATTGATGAGCTGATCGCCCATGTCTGCGCCTGGTCACCGGTTTTCAATACCTTCAAACGCCCCGTCAACATGATCGCGACCTCGGTCTGAGGCGGCTTCCCGCCCGGTCGAAGCCGGGCGGGTTCGTCTGTTCACAAGGAGAAAGACGGATGAATATGCAAACCGCGATTGCCGGAGGCGAGCGCACCGCCATCGCGCCGGTGGAAGATGCCGAGGCAATCATCGCCCGCGCGGCCGAAATTGGCCGTGTTGAGCTTCAGCCACTGGTGCACAGCATCGATGCCGAGGGTGTCTATCCTGAAGCCGTAATGCGCGCGCTGGGGGCTGCCGGTGCCTTCCGGGCGCATGCGCCACTCGCGCCGGACGCGGCTTTCGATCTGAAGACCTCGATCGGCGCCATGAGTGCCATCGGTGAATATTGCCTGTCGACCGCCTTTTGCATGTGGTGCCAGGACGCGCTTGGCTGGTACATTGCCAATAGCGACAATGCTGCGCTCAAGGCCGAGCTGGGCGAAAAGGTTGCTTCGGGCCAGATCCTCGGCGGTACGGGGCTTTCCAATCCGATGAAGGCGATTTTCGGCATTGAGAAGATCAAGCTTGCCGGCAAGCGCGTCGAAGGCGGTTTCGAGGTGACGGGACGCCTGCCATGGGTCTCCAATCTCGGGGACGATCATTTCTTCGGCATGATCTTCGAATTGCCGGAAGAGGATGGCCGTCTGGTCATGGCGGTTGCCGATTGCGCCGATGAAAGAATCAAGCTGGTCGAGGGGACGGAATTTACGGCCCTGGACGGTACGCGCACCTTCGGGCTGCAATTGCGCAAGGCCTTCATTCCGGCCGCAAGAGTGATCGCCGATCCGCTCGGCCCCTATATCCAGCGCATCCGCGCCGGTTTCATCCTGCTGCAGGCCGGAATGGCCTTCGGCATGATCCGCTCCTGCATCGATCTGATGGAACAGGCCGGGCAGACGCTTTCCCACGTCAATTGCCACCTGCCGGATCAGCCTGAGGATTTTCGCCAACAGCTAGCCGCCCTCGAAGCGGAAGTCAGCGCGCTTTGCGAAACGCCATTCGACACGTCGACAGACTATTTCATCCGTGTCCTGGAGGCTCGTCTCCAGGCCGGAGATGCCGCCGTGGCGGCCGCCCATAATGCCATGCTGCATTGTGGCGCACGCGGCTATGTCAAGAACGGCGCCGCCCAGCGGCGTCTGCGCGAGGCCTATTTCGTGGCAATTGTCACGCCCGCCACCAAACAGCTTCGCAAAATGCTCGCAGACCTGAAGGCCGCCTGAAGCCGGGCGTTCTTCCACCATCAATGACAAATAAGGCCGAACCGGCCAGAGGAGAACGACATGAGTGAGAATACGCTGATTTCCCCTGCAGAGCTCGACACGCTGATGATGTCCGAGCCCTGTGTGATCATTGATACCCGTGCCCCGGATGCCTATGGCGAGGGCCATATTCCAGGTGCGGTCAACATGAACGACATCTTCACCTATCTGGCGACTTCAACGCCGGATGGCATGAAAGCGCTCGCCGGCAAGTTCGCCGAGGAATTCGGTGCTGCTGGGCTTTCGGGGGCCGAAACGGCCGTGATTTACGAGCAGTCGATGAACAGCGGCTTCGGTCAGTCCTGCCGCGGCTATTTTCTTTTGAAATTCCTCGGCTATCCCAAAGTCAAGGTTCTGCATGGCGGTTTTGCTGCCTGGGCGGCGGACGGTCTGCCGGTCACAGCTGAGGCATCTGCGCCCACGCCGAAGACCTTTCCTGCGTCCGAAGATGGCTATGGCCTGATGCTGGATGTCGATGCGATGAAGGCCTCGCTCGGCGATGACGGCATTGCCAAGCTTGATGTGCGCGATATCGACGAATGGATTGCGGCAAGCTCCTCGCCCTATGGCAAGGATTTCTGCCCGCGCAAAGGTCGCATTCCCGGCGCCAAATGGATCGAATGGTACCGGATGATGAAGCCGACGCCTGAAGGCCCGATGATGAAATCGAAGGACGAGATCCTCGCCGAATGCGCGACGGTCGGGATCACGGCGGAAACGCCGGTCTATCTCTACTGCTTCAAGGGCGCGCGTGCTTCCAACACCTTCCTGGCGCTGAAGGAAGCAGGCGTAAGGGACGTGAAGATCTATTTCGGCTCTTGGAATGAGTGGTCGCGCGACCCGTCCCTGCCGATCGAGGAAGGTCTTCCCTTCTGAGCTACAGGCTCATCTTGACCGGGCGGAGCGGTTCGCCGCTTCGCCTCCCATTCTTCACCTCTGATTATTTGAAGAAACCATGACGGATCCCATTATCATCGTCGGGGCCGGGCAGGCCGGTATGAAGGCTGCCGAAACCCTGCGGCGCGAAGGCTATGACGGCGAGATCATTCTCGCTGGTGCCGAGGGCCTGCGCCCCTATCAGCGACCGCCGCTTTCGAAAGCCTATCTCAAGGGGGAGCTGGCCGAGGAGCGGCTGTTCCTGAAGCCGGAAGATTATTTCGAAAAGGAGGCGATCTCCTTTCTGCCGGCCCTTGCCGTCACGGCAATTGATCCGGCGGACCATCGCGCCACATTCGCCGATGGCAGTGTCCGGGCGTATCACAAACTGCTTCTGGCAACGGGAACGGAGGCGCGCCGCATTGCGCTTCCCGGTTTGGAACTTGAAGGCGTCTTCACGCTGCGCGGCATGGCCGATATTGCCCCGATTGCCGACGCGCTGGCAAAGGCCGAAAATATCGTCATCATCGGCGGTGGTTTTATCGGCATGGAATTCGCCGCCGTTGCTGCCGGTTTCGGCAAATCCGTCACCGTGATCGAAAGCGCGCCGCGCATCCTGATGCGCTCGGTTGCTACCGCGGTTTCCAATGCCTTGCAGGAATTGCACCGGCAAAATGGCGTTCGCCTTCTTCTTGGACAGGGTGTCGCGGCGATTGAAGGTCACGGCCGAGCTGAAGCCGTCGCGCTTGCAGGCGGTGCAAGGCTCAGCGCCGATCTGGTGCTTTTGGCCGTTGGCGCCAATCCGCTGACGGATATTGCCGCTGCTGCCGGTCTTGCCGTCGATAACGGCATCGTTGTTGATCAGGCCTGCCGCACCCGCGCACCGGATATTTTTGCGGCGGGTGACTGTACGATTTTCCCGTCGGCCCGCTATGGCCGGATGATCCGGCTCGAAAGCGTTCAGAATGCCTCGGATCAGGCGCGCGCTGCTGCCCTTTCCATGCTGGGGCAAACGGTCAATTATGATCCTGTGCCATGGTTCTGGTCGGATCAGTACAAGGCACGGCTGCAGATTGCCGGTCTGTCTGAAGGCTATGACCGCACCGAGAGTGAAGCCGGAGAGGACAGTCTGACGCTCCGCTATTTCCGGCATGACCGGCTGATTGCCGTCGACACCATCAACAATCCCCGCGCCCATATGCTGGCGCGCAAAACCCTTGCCGCAGAACCGGTCGGAAGACCGAAAAGCGATGCGGCCTGATTTTCAAATGACCAAACCCAGGAGAGTTCCAAATGACTGATGCCCCCGCAAAACTGATGTCCAAGATCGAGATGACCGAACTGGTCATGGCGGCGAAATTCGCCAAGCAGACCAGCTGGGAGGCGATTTCCGCCGCTGCAGGCATGTCGGAAGTCTTTGTCGTCTCGGCCTGCCTTGGCCAGAACACGCTTCCGGCTGAGGCTGCCGCCAAGGTTGCCGCATTCCTTGAACTCGGCAACCGCACCAAAGATGTCGAGATCGCCCTGCAGCTGCCGCCGAAAAAGGGTCAGGACGCCGAAACCGTGTCGAAAGATCCGCTGATCTACCGTTTCTTCGAAATCACCTATGTCTATGGCGATACGATCAAGGAACTCATCCACGAGAAATTCGGCGATGGCATCATGAGTGCGATCGATTTCGACCTGAAGATCGACCGTATCCCCAATCCGAAGGGCGATCGCGTCCAGGTCACCATGAGCGGAAAGTATCTCGCCTATAATCAGTGGTAATCTGTACCGGCATTGCCCTTGCCCAGCACGATAAGCCTCCCTGTTCTCCAAAGAACAGGGAGGCTTTGAAAATGGGCTAAACCGGCAAGGGGCGCCGGTTGGCACCGTCGCTTCAGCTATCGTCTTCAGCGGGATCGCAATATGTTCTCCGTCTCTGCCGGTTCACTTACGCTGAAGCGTGTTCTGGTCGATCATGCAGTCGGTTGAGATACAATAGGCTGCGGCGCCGAGTGCGCGGGCTACAGCGCCAAAATGGCCGGCGCCGATTTCCGGCCGGGAAACGCCCTGCAGGTCGAGCCGTCCCATCTGTTCGATCACCTCGTCGACAAGGCGGTTGCGGATGGCGTCGGGAAAGGCGCCGTCGATAATCACCGCTTCGAAATCGATCACGGCAAGGGTTGAGACAATGGCGTGGCCGAGGCTGCGCCCGGCGCGGGCGATCCAATCGCTGACGAGTGGCTCGAATTGCTGCCAGTCCGGATCCTCGACATAAAGTGCATCGGGATTGCCGCCGGAGGCAGCGATCTGGCGTTCCAGAACCGCGAGCGAGGCATGATCGATCAGCCGGTGGCCACCCGGTTCGTCGGGGATGCGCAACGGACCGAAGCCGCCGGAATTGCCATTCCGGCCGGTAAAGACGCTGCCATTGAGGACGATACCGCCACCGATGAAAGTACCGGCGAAGAAGTAGATGAAATCCTGTTTGTGGGTCTGCGGTCCGAATATGAGTTCGCAGCGGCAGGCCGCCGTGCCATCATTTTCGCAGGTCACCGGTCCCGCAACGAGGCCTTGCAGGGCGGCAACGATATCGAAGCTGCGCCAGTTGCCCATCTCCTCGCGCGGCGCGTCAAACACATCACGCCAGTGCCAGATTTCCGACGGCATGGCGACGCTGAAGCCGAAAATCTCATCGCGCTTCTTGTGCGCCGAGCGCAGGAGCGGGGTGAGGTTGGTCTTGACGAAGTCTATCAGCCCCTCCGGCGTCGGATAGTTGTGCCGCCGGCTGCGGCGGGCAACGGCGACGCCGGTGAAGTTGGCGACCACCATGTCGAAGCTGCGGCGGCCGACCTTCAGGCCGACATAATGCCTTGCGTCCGGATTGAGACACATGGGGACCGACGGCTGGCCGACCCGGCCGCGAATGGGCGCTTGGCGCAAGAGCAGCTCATCGGCTTCCAGCGCGTTGAATATCACCGACACCGCATTGGGTGAGAGGCCGGTTGCGCGCGTGGCTTCCGCCTTGGTGAGCGCGCCATATTGACGGATAAGGTGCAGGACCAGGCGCTCGTTGAAACCGCGCACCGTCGTCTGGTTCGATCCTCTGATCGGGGTCGAAAGCAGGCGGTCTTCCTTGTCGGCGGCGTTCATTATCGTTTTGTTCCAATGTTTTGGGCCGGCCGTGCAGGGCGACGGCAAGGTGGCTGGTATTGTCGGCATCATAGAGCTGCCCGGCCCTGCAGACAAGTATTTGCGGCTGGTGTTGTGATAATTAATATTTCATTCAAAAGTTTTTATTGACAGTTTTCCTGCTTCAACCTAGCCTTATTTCAGCCTTCGCGGCAGGGAGGAGACTGTCCGGCGAAAGATATCAGACGTGGCGAGGAGGCCCGTCTGCAAGATCTGTCGGCCATTCACGACTTTCCTTTGAATTCGTATTCAGATCCGCGCGGGTGAAACCGATATGGGAGAGGACTATGAATATTCTGAAACTGGCTGCCTTCAGCCTGATGGCATCCCTTGGCGCAGCCGGCGCTGCATCTGCCCAGGGCAGCGCATGCCTGATTACCAAGACAGATACAAATCCCTTCTTCGTCAAGATGAAGGAAGGTGCGACCCAGCAGGCCAAGGCCATGGGAATTGACCTGAACACCTATGCGGGCAAGATCGACGGCGATGTCGAGACCCAGATTGCTGCCGTGGAAACCTGCATTGCCGCCGGTGCTGACGGCATTTTGATCACACCGTCGGACAGTCGCGCGCTGGCACCGGTGATCAAGGAGGCGAAGGATGCGGGGCTTCTAGTGATCGCACTCGACACGCCGTTTGAACCTGCCGATGTTGCCGACGCGACTTTTGCGACGGACAATTTCAAGGCCGGCGAACTGATTGGCCAGTGGGCCCATGCTACGCTCGGTGACAAGGCCGCCGATGCCCGCATCGCCTTTCTTGATCTTAACCCCTCTCAGGTATCGGTCGACTATCTGCGCGATCAGGGCTTCATGAAAGGCTTCGGCATCGACATCAAGGATCCGACCAGGATCGGCGATGAGGATGACAAGCGGATTGCCGGTCATGACGTGACCGATGGCAATGAGGAAGGTGGCCGGCAGGCCATGGAAAACCTGCTTCAGCGCGATCCGACTATCAATGTTGTCTATACGATCAACGAACCGGCCGCGGCCGGTGCCTATGAGGCGCTGAAGGCCATGGGGCGCGAGAAGGATGTCATTATCGCTTCTGTTGATGGCGGCTGCCCGGGGGTCGAAAACGTCAAGGAAGGGATTATCGGTGCGACGTCGCAGCAATATCCGCTTTTGATGGCATCCAAGGGGATCGAGGCCATCGCGGCCTTTGCCGCCGATGGCACGAGGCCCGAAACCACGCCGGGCCTCGATTTCTACAATACCGGCGTCAATCTGGTGACCGATGCGCCTGTCGATGGCGTGCCGTCAATTTCGGTTCAGGAAGGCCTCGACAAGTGCTGGGGCTAAGGCCGCTGGCTGAGGCCGGATGCCCCTCGGGCATCCGGCTTTCCTTCATGCCTGCCGTCGCGCCGCCGCGCCGGTTCGGCCCGGATCATGCCCCCGCGGGACAAAGACCATGAGCGAAGATAACACCAAGCCCCTGGGAAGCGATTTCGAGGCAAGCCTTGCCGACAGCAATCGCGAGCAGGCCCATTTCGATGAGGAAACCCTCACTGCGCTGGACCGGTTGCGACGACTTTTGCACAGCAATCCAACGCTGGTGCCGATCATCGTGCTGCTGGCCAGCATCATCGCTTTCGGCTTTGTCGCCGGGGAGCGCTTCTTCTCGCCCTTCAATCTGACGCTGATCATGCAGCAGGTGTCGATCATCGGCATGCTTGCCGCAGCGCAGAGCCTGGTGATCATCACGGCCGGCATCGATCTCTCTGTGGCGGCGATCATGGTGCTGATGGCCGTCATTATGGGCAATCTTGCCGTCTATCTCGGCGTGCCTGCCCCCCTGGCCATTCTCGTCGGGTTTATCGGCGGTGCGGCGGCCGGTGCGCTGAACGGCTTTCTGATCACCCGGATCAAGCTGCCGCCCTTCATCACAACGCTCGGCACGTGGAATATTTTCTATGCACTGGATCTCTGGCTTTCAGGCGCCCAGTCCATTCGCAGCCAGGATATCGACGCGGCGGCGCCGATCCTGAAATTTTTCGGTGAGGCGCTCACGATCGGCGATGCGCGGATCACCTATGGCTCGATCCTCATGGTCGTGACCTATGGTGCGCTCTGGTATCTCCTCAACAAGACGGCCTGGGGCCGCCATGTCTATGCCACCGGCGATGACAAGGAAGCAGCAGAACTGGCCGGTATCCGCACCAACCGGACCCTGATTTCCGTCTATATGCTGGCCGGTCTTGTCTGTGCGCTGGCAGCATGGTCTTCGATTGGCCGTGTCGGCTCCATCAGCCCGCAGGCTTTCTATGATGGCAATCTGCAGTCGATCACGGCGGTGGTCATCGGCGGCATTTCGCTCTTCGGCGGGCGCGGTTCTGTCATGGGCGCGCTGTTTGGCGCCTTGATCGTCGGTGTGTTCCAGTCGGGACTTCGCCTTGCCGGTGTCGATGTGCTCTGGCAGGTCTTCGCCATCGGCTGGCTCATCATCATCGCGGTCGCAATCGACCAGTGGATCAGAAAGGCAGCAGCATGAACAAGGACGAAAAACCCATTTTGTCAGCGCGTAATATCGTCAAGCGCTATGGCCGCGTTGTCGCCCTCGATCATGCCGATTTCGACCTTTATCCGGGCGAGATACTCGCCGTGATCGGCGATAATGGCGCGGGAAAATCATCGTTGATCAAGGCGCTGTCGGGTGCAATTCAGATCGATGACGGTGAGATGCATCTGGAAGACGCACCGATCAGATTCACCTCACCGCTGGAGGCACGTGAGGCGGGCATCGAGACGGTCTACCAGACGCTTGCCCTTTCACCGGCCCTGTCTATCACAGATAACATGTTTATCGGCAGGCAGCGCCGCAAGCCCGGCCCTTTGGGGCGTTGGCTGCGCATGCTGGATCACAAGGCGATGGAACAGTTCGCGCGGGAAAAGCTCTCCGATCTCGGCCTGATGACGATCCAGGATATCAATCAGGCCGTTGAGACCCTGTCCGGCGGTCAGCGGCAGGGTGTCGCGGTTGCCCGCGCGGCTGCCTTCGGCTCCAAAGTCATCATTCTCGATGAGCCGACGGCGGCGCTGGGGGTCAAGGAATCGCGCAAGGTGCTGGAGCTTATTCAGGATGTGCGCGCGCGCGGCATACCAATCGTGCTGATCAGTCACAACATGCCGCATGTCTTCGAGGTCGCCGACCGTATTCACGTTCACCGCCTTGGCCGCCGGCTCTGCGTGATCGATCCGAAGGATTATACGATGGCTGATGCTGTCGCCTTCATGACCGGGGCCAAAGCGCCGCCGCGCGCGCAGCAGGCCGGCTGAAACATCGGGCATAGGCCAGATGACTGGAGCTGTGCGCAAAACGGCCTGCTGTCACGGTCTTGCGCATGTTCGCAATATCGGGGTCATGGTTTCGATGTGGGTGTCGATCCGGCGGAGAACCCTTTCCGGAACGACTCCGCGTTCGGGCAGGCTCCACCAGAGGTCGTTGACCTTATCGGTGATTTCGGCCACGGCCCTCAACACGGCGGGTTCAGGCAGGCGGGCGCGATTGGCGAAGGCTTTCCAGCGCGGTGCGGTCAGGGCCCTGAAGCTGTGCTCCCCGCCGAGTGACAGCGCCAGCCGGTCAGCAGGAAGATAGGGTACGGTTGAAAGGACATCATAGACCGGGGCCAGCGCCGGGCTGATACCTTCGCCGCGATAGATCAGCGACCAGTTTTTCAGATGCATGTCGCCATTGCCGGTCAGCGCCATCAGCGCAAGGCGGCGCACGAATTCAAGGGCTGCATCCGGCGAGACGGCCATGCTCAAGGCGGCAGCGATGTCGTGGTAGGCAGCTCCCTCATATTTCCTTCCGGGATAGATGCCGAAGACCTGGGCGAAATCCTCAATATGAATGCGGCTGCCTTCGGCGCGGTCGAAGCGCTTGACCAGCAGCACCCGGCCATCGGAAAGCGTGTTGAAATCCTCTGGAATACCCTCGAATTCCGATTGCTCCACCAGTTGGTAATCCGGCACGTCCATGCCGAGCGCACGCGCCAGTGCCAGATTGGCATATTCATTTTCCGAGACACCAGGAAAAGCGGTGGAGGGGAATTTGGCGATATACTGGCCCTCATCGTCCCCGAGCGGCACGGTCAGGCCGCCACCCTTACCGGTATTCTTCATCACCGAAAGCTTCATCTGAACACCCGCCAGCGAGAAACGCGCCTTTGGCCTCGCCAGCGCCGCATCGCCAACGGTCTTCGCCGCGACATCGGCTGGTAGAGCGCGGACCGCACCGGGAAGGTCTGCGCCAAGGGCCGCCAGAAGATCGAAATCATTGCCGGGTCGCACGGCGCCGGCATGGTGGCGCTCCATTGCGTCGCGCAGGCGATCTTCCGGCAGAAGATTGGCGAAAAACGGTGGCAGTGTACCGGAAAGGGGCTTGGGATCGCGCCGCAGGCCGCCGCCGGCTGCGCGGAAGGACAGGCTGAGGATGGGGATGCCACCCGTTGCCCGGTAGTCAGGATCAAAACTGAACGCGTTGAAATCACCGGGAGTGCGAACAATCGTGCCGACGGTCAATCCGCCAAGCGAGACAGTGAGTGCGCTGATATCGCGGGCAGCCTTGCGCGTTTCAGTCATCGTCGTCCACCTCCGGCATGGCTAGAAATGCGGGCCGGTCGTCATCATCGTCAGGGCTGAGCAGTGCCTCGACAGCGGGGACGACGGCCTGCGGGACCAGCATCACCTCCAGACCCAGCGCACGGGCGAGGTTGATCAGTGTCGTCGCGCGCGCGGCGGCGATGCCCGTTTCGATGTCGCGGTAGCGCGGCCGGGAAATGCCGGCACGGGTGGCGAGTTCTTCCTGGGTCAACCCGGCCGCCAGTCTGGCCTGTCTCAGTCGCTGGCCGATGCCAACAAGGATATCTGAGTCCGATTTCATAGTGATACCTATAGGTTTCATATAGGATAGAAATGATCTGTATAGATATCGTATCACATCTCTCGACACGCATTAAGATCTGTTTTCAGATCATATCTGGAGTGATGATCTGAAAACAGATCATTTCGGTGTAAATTTTGCCTATGGATTGTGCAAAAAATTTGCTGCATAAAATTTGACAGAATTCGAAAATTTCTCTAGATGGAAAAAAGTTTTCCGATCCGAGATTTTGAAGGATTTTACTGCATGTCGCAAATCTCCCGTCTTGCCCGTGCAACAGCCGTTGCCGCGCTTTTCACCCTGCCGGCACTTTCGGCCGAAGCCCAGGATACTTTCGTCGTTTCCAACTGGGGCTATTCGAATGATTTCTATCAGCCCTACATCTTCGAGCCCTTCGAAAAGGCACATGACGTCAAGATCGTGGTGGAAACCGGCGGTGCGCCTGAGCGTCTCAACAAGGCCCGCATCCGCGGCGGCGTCGACGTCATCCTGCTGACCGACAAATTCTCGCAGATCGGTATCGATCAGGGCGCGTTCGAGACAATCGATTCGTCCAAGCTCAGCAATTTCGACGAGCTTTACGAAGCCGCGCAGCATCCGCAGGGCAATTATGGCCCGGCCTATACATTCGGCCGCTACGGCATTGTCTATGACAAGACCCGCACCGACAAGCCGATCACCTCCTGGTGCGATCTGTGGCGCCCGGAATTCGCCAATGCGATCGCCATGCCGGCATTCAACACCACCGGCGGACCGCTGACGGTGATGATGGCCGGAAAATGCGCCGGTTCCGATGCTTTTGAAGATCCCGACACCGCCTTCAAGAAGATGGGCGAGCTGAAGCCGAACATCGTCAAGACCTTCTCCTCCGGTTCGGAACTTACCAATCTTCTGTCCACCGGCGAGGCCTATATCGGTCTTGCCCAGGATTATGCATTCCCAGCGATCCAGGCGGCCAATCCGAACATCGGCTGGGCGGAGCTTTCCGAAGGCGATTTCCGGATGATGAACACCTACAACATCCCGAAAAATGCCAAACACAAGGATCTGGCACTGGCCTTTATCGATTTCTCGATCTCGCAGCAGGCGCAGAAGGATGCATCGGTTCAGCTCGGCGGTGGCTCCGGCCCGGTCAACAAGCTGGTCGAGCTGACGCCGGAACAGTCATCCAAGCTCGTCTATGGCGAAAAGGCCGTCCTCAGCATGCAGCCGACGCCCTATGACAAGCTTCTGAAGGTCAATGATGACTGGGAGCGTCGCTGGAACGGCGTCTTCGGTCACTGACGGATCCGACATTGAAGGCCCGTCTTTCCTTCGCGCAGCGCATCAGCGCTCTTGGCCCGTGGTTGCTGGTACTTCCGGCAACTGCGGTGCTTCTGTTTATCCTGGTGCTGCCTGTCGCCGGAACGCTGGCGGAAAGCTTTGCAAGCCCCGCCGGCTATTTCGCCAATTACCGCGATTTCTTCGCTGACAGCTATAATCGCACGGTGATGATCCGCTCCTTCCGCATCGCCTTTCTATCAACGGTCACATCGCTCATTTTAGGCTTCGGCGGCGCCTATATGATCGCCAATGCCTCGCTTGGTCTGAAACGCGTGCTGCTGATCCTGTCGGTCTTCCCGCTTCTGACCAGCGTTGTCGTGCGGTCCTTTTCCTTCATGGCGATCCTTGGCCGCAACGGAGTGGTGAATTCGCTGCTGATCAAAGCCGGCATCATCGATCAGCCGCTGGAAATGCTGTTCACGCAGGGCGCGGTGATTGCCGGTCTTGCCTATCTCTTCACGCCGCTGATGATCCTGTCGCTGGTCGGCGTCCTGGAAAATATCGAGGACGATCTCTATCTGGCCGCCGGTTCGCTCGGCGCTTCGCCGGTTGCCGTCTTCTTCCAGGTGACGCTGCCGCTCGCCGTGCCGGGCATGATGGTCGGCTCGATCCTGGTTTTCACCGGCTCGCTGGCGACCTTTGTCACCCCGACGCTTCTGGGCGGTGAACCGCAGATGACGCTTGCGACACTGCTGTACCAGAAGGCTATGATCTCGTTTGACTGGGGTGTCGCCAACACGATTGCCGCCATTATGATGGCAACCGCAATCATCTGTGTTGTTGTACTCGGCACCATTGCCAGCAGGCTTTCGGCACGGAGGGCTATCCATTGACCGGACGTTCCATTCATCCGCTCTCCCGCCTGTTCGGCTGGCTTGTCATCCTGTTTCTCGCCGGGCCGATTGTCATCGTCATCGGCACCTCGATCAGCAATACGCCCTATCTCGCCTTTCCGCCGCAGGGTTTCACGCTGAAATGGTATGCCAATGTCTTCGATCATTCGGGCTTCCTCGATACTTTCATCATCTCGATGGAAGTGGCGTTCGGCGGCACGGCGATCGCACTGGTCACCGGACTTGCCGCCGCCTATGCACTGACACGCTACAAGATGAAGATCCCCGGCTGGTATGGCTCGGTCTTCTTCCTGCCCTTCTTCATTCCGGAAATCGTCTTCGGCTTTTCGCTTCTGAAAACCCTGATCGTTCAGTTTCAGCTGCCGATCCTGCCGTCACTGATCCTCGGCCATGCCATCCTGTGCCTGCCCTATATGGTGCGGGTCATCGGCGCCGCTCTCTCAGGCTTTGATTTCTCGATCCAGGAGGCGGCTGTCAGTCTCGGCATGCATCCGGTCAAGGCGTTCTGGACCATCGTCCTGCCGAATATCCGCTCCGGCGTGATTGCCGGCATGGTGCTGGCCTTCATCACCTCGCTGAACGACATGGCCGTGGCGCTGTTCCTGACCGGCCCCGGTATCTCGACCCTGCCGATCGAGGTCTTCACCTATGTGCAGCAATTCTTCGATCCGACGGTCAGTGCCGTTTCGGTGCTGCTGATGGGCGTTACCATCCTCGTCATGGTGCTGATCGAACGCAGCCTTGGTCTCAGCAAGACCGTTCAATAGGAGTTCCAATGGCTGAAAACGCCGTCATCTTGAACAATGTGACCGCCCATTACGGGGCAACCCAGGTCCTGCACGGTCTGAACCTTTCCGTCGGCGAGGGCGAGCTTGTGTCATTGCTGGGCTCATCCGGTTGCGGCAAGACCACGACACTGCGTCTTCTGGCGGGCTTTCTGCAGCCGACCGGCGGCACGATTTCAGTGGCCGGGCGCGATGTTACCGGCCTGCCGCCGCATAAGCGCGATGCCGGTATCGTGTTTCAGAACTATGCGCTGTTTCCGCATCTGAGCGTTGCCGAAAATGTCGGTTTCGGGTTGAAACAACGCAAAGTGGCGCCTGCCGAACGTGAAAAGCGTGTTGCCGATATGCTCGCCCGTGTCGGGCTTTCCGACTTTGCCAACCGGTTGCCCGCCGCCCTTTCCGGCGGTCAGCGCCAGCGTGTTGCCGTTGCCCGGGCGCTGGCCATCGATCCGCCGCTTTTGATGTTCGATGAGCCGCTCTCCAATCTCGACGCCAAGCTGCGCGTCGATATGCGGGTGGAAATCCGTGAGCTGCAGAAGGCCAACGGCCGCACCGCCATTTACGTCACTCATGATCAGGAAGAAGCTTTTTCGATCTCCGACCGTGTGGCGATCATGAATGCCGGCAATATCGTTCAGCTTGATACGCCGGAAGCGCTGTATACGCGGCCGGTCAACGCTTTCGTCGCCCGCTTCGTTGGCTTTGACAATCTGATTGCCATGCGTGTTGCATCGCGCACGGGAAGCATGGTGACGGCGCAGCTGGAAAATGGCACCGGGATCGTACTCGACGAAGCGGTGACCGGACCGCTGCCGGACCGCTTCGTCATCGGCGCGCGGCCGGAGGGCTTGCGCCTTACCGATGCGGGAGACGCCAACACCATTGCCGGAACAACGCTGATGCGTTCATATCTTGGCCGTGCCTACCAATATAAGGTCGAAACGACGGCCGGTGTGCTGATTGCCAACGGCGCGCTGCAAAACCCGATTGCCGCTGGCGAAAACGTCGGACTGGCGTTTGATTTTGCCCAATGCTGCATTCTGAAGGATGAAGGAGCGACGCTATGAGCCGGACAATTGTTGCCGCTGCCGCACAGATGGGACCGATAGCGCGTTCGGATACGCGGGTGATGGTTGTCAAACGGCTGATTGCACTTCTGGGCGAAGCGGCCTCGCGCGGCGCCGAACTGGTTGTCTTTCCTGAACTGACACTGACGACCTTTTTCCCGCGCTGGCATATGACCGATCCGGCGGAGATCGATGCCTTCTACGAAACCGAAATGCCGGGCACGGAAACCAAGCCGCTGTTTGATGCGGCGAAGCGGCTGAAGATCGGCTTTTATCTCGGCTATGCGGAACTGGTGGTCGAAGACGGCATCAAGCGTCGCTTCAACACCTCCATTCTGGTGGATCGTGATGGCGAAATTGTCGGTAAATATCGCAAGATCCACCTGCCGGGCTGGGACCGGCCGCAGCCGGATCTCGCGGCCCAGCATCTGGAGAAATATTATTTCGAGCCGGGCAATCTCGGCTTCAACGTCTTCAAGACCATGGGCACGCGGATCGGCATGGCGATCTGCAACGACCGCCGCTGGGCAGAGACCTATCGCGTCATGGCGCTGAAGGGGTCGGAAATGATCCTGGTCGGCTACAACACGCCTGATGACCATACCGGAAATTTCGATTTCGATAGCCTGACCCAGTTTCACAATCAGCTGTCCATCCAGGCTGGTGCCTACCAGAATTCCAATTGGGTGGTGGCGACCGCCAAGGCCGGTCATGAGGAAGGATCAAACCTGATTGGTCAGTCGATGATCGTCGCGCCGTCCGGCCAGATCGTTGCCATGGCGGTCTCGACCGCTGATGAAGTCGTTGTTGCCAGATGCGATCTCGATATGGCAGCCCTTTATCGCCGGACCATTTTTGATTTTGCCCGCCATCGCGAGCCGGATCATTATAGATTGATCGTCGAGACCAAGGGGCCGGTGACGGACTGAGATGTTGATCAGGGGCACGAAACAGGGGATGAGGGCATGAACCAGCCGGATGCGATGCGCGAAAGCGAGGCAAACGAGAGCGGCTCCATAGCCCGCGTCCTCTCCGATCTGCGCCGCGAGAACGGCTGGACGCTGGCTGAGGTCTCGAAACGAACCGGAGTTTCGATCTCGGCGCTGTCGAAGATCGAGAACGGCCAGAGCCAGCCAGCCTATTCCGTACTCACCCGGCTTTCCGGCGGGCTGGGGCTGGATTTTGCCGACCTGCTTGAGGGCAAGGGCCAGCGCGCGAGCTTTGCCCGGGCAGCACGCGCGGTTACCCGGGCGGGCGAGGGCAGGCGGCTTCAGAATGATATGGGCATGTATCGCATGCTATCGACGGATCTCGCCGCCAAGGCGCTGACGCCGATGGTCATAGACGTGCCGCCGCGTGCTGACGGGGTGGAACCCGCCCGCAGCGCCCATTCCGGCGAGGAATTCGTTTATGTGCTTTCAGGCGAAGTGGTGTTCGAAATGTCACCCTATACCCCTTTGACGCTTTCGACCGGTGATACGGTCTATTTCGATGCGGCCTCCGAACATGGCTTTTATTCCGCCGGTTCCGGCAAGGCGCAAATCCTTTCCATCTGCTATTCCGGCTCCGGTGAGGCGCCGGACCATCTGACGGTGTGATCATGATCGATGCAAAATCCGAAGTCCGGCTGCGCCAGCAGCTGACCCTTGTCGCGCTCGGCAAGCAACCCGCAGACCGGATCTTGAGGGTCGGGCGGCTGCTCGATACGGCGACGCGCACATGGAGCGACAATGCCGAGATCGTCATCAAGGGCGAACGGATCGCCTATGTCGGCCCGGCCGGTTCCTGGCCCGGCGACTGCGAGATCATCGATGAGCGGCCCGATCTGATGGCCATTCCCGGCCTTGGCGAAGTCCACAAGCATATCGAAAGCTCACATCTGACACCGGAATGGGAAGCCGCTCTGGTCATGCCGCGCGGCAATACCTGGACCTGCGAGGCAAGCCACGAATTTTCCAATGTGCGCGGTTCGAAGACGCTGGATTTCTGGATGACGGCGCGTCAGCACGGCTCGCCGCTGAAGATTTTCCCGCTGCCGGGTTCTGCCGTGCCGCCAACGGCCTATGAACATGGCGGCGGCTATCTGGGCTATGATGAGCAGCGCGATTTTCTTGCGGGCAGCCTGATGGTGGCAGGCCTTGACGAGGTGATGGACTGGCCGGCCGTGTGGAATCCGGACAATGCCTCGCATGACCGGCTCTGGGGCATGATCGAAGCAACCATTGCCGCCCGCGGTGTCGTCGAAGGGCATGCGGCGGGCCTGAAGGATCTGCCGACCATCAACGCTTTTGCTGCGGCCGGGCTTGCCTCCGACCATGAGGCGTGGACGGCGGAAGAATTCTGGGACAAGCTCACCCATGGCCTTTTCGCCGAGCTGCGCCCGCATTCCATGCCGGATGTCATCAAGGGATTGCTGCAGCGCGGGCTTGCCGATTGGTCGCAGATTGCCTTTGCCACCGACGACCGCAGCGCATCGGAAACGCTTTCCAAGGGAGCGACGGACTACAATGTCCGCCTCGCCATCCAGTCCGGTCTGCAGCCGGAAATTGCCATTCAGTGTGTCACCATCAATCCGGCGCGTCACATGCGGCTCACCCCCTGGGTTGGCACGATCGCGCCAGGCCGGTTTGCCGATATCGTGCTCCTGTCCGATCTCGAAGCCTTCACGATCGCCGAGGTCTGGGCGGATGGCAGGCAGGTCTCGAAGGGCCATGATTATATCCTGCCCGTGCCCGAGATTGCCTGGCCCGACTGGGCGCGCGATACGGTGCAGACGGGCGGTGCCTTCAGCGCGGCGGACTTCGCCATCACCGCAGAAACGGGCCGCGAGACGATGACGGCGGCCGTCCTGCGCCCCTTCCACTGGGAGGACGATTTCCTCACCTATGACCTGCCGGTTAAAGACGGGCAGGTTCAGCGCGATACATCGCGCAATATCACCAAATTCGCCATTGTCGACCGCTATTCGGGCAAAAAATCCGTCTCGAAAATGTTCTGGGCAGGGACGGGACCGAAGACGCCGAATTGCGCGCTGGCCAGTTCGCTCGCCCATGACAAGCACAATATCTGGTGCGTCGGCTCTTCTGACGAGGCCATGGCCGAAGCGGTCAATGCGCTGCGCGAGATCGGCGGCGGCTGGGCGCTGGTCAATGACAACAAGGTCGTCGCCACGGTTCGCTACGAGATTGCCGGGCTGATGTCACAGCGGTCAGCGAAAGATCTCGATGCGGACATGCGCGCACTTTATGCCGAGGGCGACAAAATCGAATGGATGTTCGAGCCGTCGTCCTCGCCGCGCTGGTGGGCTGGGTTCCCCGAGCGGCTTGCCTTTGCGACGCTGACCTGTGCGCCCTGGCGCTGGGTTCTGGTGGCACCCTCCGATTATGCGCCGGAGGGCCTGGTCAATGTCTCCACTGGTGCAACGCATAAGGTGGTCTGGTAAGCGATGACGATCCATACTGAAATGCCGCCGCAACCCGGTTTTGCCGGTGCAGACGCGCTTGCAACACCCTGTGTTGTCATCGATACCGCAAGGCTCACCGCAAACATTGCCGATATGCAGGCCATTGCCGATGCCGGTCAGGTCGCCATGCATCCGCATATCAAGACACACAAATCGCTCGCCATTGCCGGCATGCAGCGCGATGCCGGGGCTAAGGGCGTGACGGCCTCGCATCCGGGTGAAGCGGCCGTCTTCATCCGCGCCGGCTTTTCGCCCGTGACACTGGCCTATCCACTGGTCAGGCCGGAGCCGGTAGCGGCATTGCTGCGGCTCGGGCGGGACCATGGGGTTGCCGTTCGCTTCATCGCTGACAGTGCTGTTGGTATCGCAGCGCTGGAAGCGGGCGCGACCGCGACCGGTGTTAAGCCTGAGGTCTTTATCAAGGTTGATGTTGGGCTTCATCGTTGCGGTGTCGACCCTTTCGCTGCTGAAAGTCTGGTGCTTGTAGAACGGCTGGCCGCCTCTGCGCTCGGCTTTGCCGGCCTGCTTTCCCATGCCGGTCACGCCTATGGCGCGGGCGCCCTCGACGGGGTGCGAACGGTCGCGGGCGATGAACGGCGCCTGCTGCTCGATTTTCGCGAAACCATCAGAAAGCGGGGCATTGAAGTGCCGAAAATCTCGATCGGCAGCACGCCGTCACTGATCGCCAATGATGGTTTCGATGGCATTGATGAAGTGCGGCCCGGCAATTACGTGTTTTTCGATATGACGGCGGTCAGGCTGGGCGTTGCAACCCGTAGACAGCTTTCGCTGGCGGTGTCAGCAACAATCATCTCGAAAAACCACGAATTCTACATCATTGATGCCGGATCGAAGACGCTCAGCTCCGATCTCGGCGCGCACAGTGTCGGCACAGGCGCTGGCTTTGGTGAGGCGTGGAGCAACAGGCTTGAAGCGCCGCTGAGCGTCGCCAAGCTCTCCGAGGAGCACGGCATGGTCCGGCGTGACGGCAGTGATCTGGCCATCGGCGAGCGGCTGCTCATCTATCCCAATCATGCCTGTGTCGTAGTCAATCTGGCACCGGATCTTGCCTTCCTTGCCGATGGCAGGGCAACCCGGCTTGGCGTCGATGCGGCCGATATGGTGACGCGAAACAGGATCGGTTGACGGGCAAGCCCTGCCCGGCCATCAAAGGCATTGTCTCCGGTTTACAACGCGTTCCAGGGGTCGCCAACGGGCGCGAACTGTGGTTCAAGGCTTTTTCCGTTCAAGCAGGGAAGGGCCTTTGATGACTGACCGCCTGATAAAACGTGACCGGTTTCTGGATGCGGTGAAGGCCGGTCCCGTGGTGATGGGGATCCTCAATATCACGCCGGATTCCTTCTCCGATGGCGGATGCTTCAATGCGCTGGACGATGCCGTCGCGCGGGCAGCGGCGATTGCGAGCGCCGGGGCCGCGGTTGTCGACGTCGGCGCGGAATCGACGCGGCCGGGGGCCTCTCCGGTTTCGCTGGAAGATGAACTGGCCCGGCTGGAGCCGGTATTGGGCGCGATTTGTGCCGCAAGCCCGGTTGCCATTTCCGTCGATACCTACAAGGCGGACGTGGCGCGGCGATCAGCCGAGCTCGGCGCCGCCATCATCAACGATATCTGGGGCCTGCAGGGCGATCCGGCCATGGCGGAGGTGGCGGCGGCCAGCCAGTGCGCGGTGATCGTCATGCACAACCGGCATGATATTGACGCAGATCGCGACATCATCGATGACATTCTGCGCTTCTTTGAGCAAAGCCTTACGATTGCCCGAAAGGCGGGTATCGCTGAGCACCATGTCATTCTCGATCCGGGCATCGGTTTCGCCAAGACACCGGAACAGAATTACGCCGTTCTTGCCCGGCTTGAGAGGCTGAAATGCTTTGACCGGCCGATCCTTCTCGGCCTGTCGCGCAAGCGCATGATTGGTGAGGCAACCGGCCGTCCGACCGATCAGCGCATGGCCGGGACGCTTGCCGCCAATATGCTCGGCCTTTGCGGCGGCGCCAATATCATCCGGGTTCACGATGTTGCTGAGCACGTGGATGCCGTCAGGATTTTCAGCAGGACAGCGAGTGCCCGATGAGTGACTGGATCAATATCAAGAACCTTTGTGTCTATGGTTTCCATGGCGTTTTGCCCGAGGAAACCCGGCTGGGGCAGCGTTTTTACATCGATCTCGATTGTGCGCTCGACATGACGGATTGCGCCGCCAATGATGAATATGAAAAATCCGTCTGTTATGGTGCCCTGTCCCGCCGGGCGATCGAAATTGCCAGCGGCGCGCCGTTCAAGCTGATCGAAACGCTGGCCTCGCGCATTGCCGATGCCGCGCTTCAGGAATTTCCGCGGCTGGAGCGTGTGGTGGTCCGGGTGCGCAAGCCTTCCGCTCCGGTTGCCGCGGACTTTGATCATGTTGGCGTTTCGGTTGACAGGCGGCGCCAGTACCGGGTTGCCATGTCGCTTGGCACCAATATTGGCGACAAGGCGGTCAATCTGAAGACGGCGCTCGCCCATCTTGCCACCGAGGATGATTTCGAGATCACGGCGGTATCGCGTTTCTATCGCACCGCGCCCTGGGGCAATGAGGATCAGGACTGGTTTCTCAACACCTGCGCCATTGCCCGCACAACGCGCGCGCCGCTGGACCTTCTGAAGGCCTTCAAGCGGATCGAGCTGCGCATGGAGCGGGTGCCGGCCGAGCGCTGGGGGCCGCGGCTGATCGATATCGATCTGCTTTACGCCAATGACCGGGTCATCAATTCACCGCAGCTGACGCTACCGCATCCGCAGATGTTCGAACGCGCCTTCGTGCTGGTGCCGCTTGCCGAAATTGCCGGGGATGACGTGGTTCTGGGACGCAAGATTGACGATGCTGTCGCCGCGCTCGACATCACCGCCGATGACGTCTATCCGGCTGACGGGCCGCGATAGGCGAGGCCACGGGCAAAGGTCAGATACCGGCGCCCTGGCTCTGGTAGTTGGCCATGCCTTCCAGAAACTCGGCGACGAAAGGCGTTGCCGGCCGGCGCAGCAATTCATCCGCTGTGCCCACCTGTTCGATCCGTCCCTCCGACATCACCGCAATCCGGTCGGCAATCTCGAAGGCCTCCTCCTGATCGTGGGTCACAAGAATGGCGGAGATGCCGACCCGCTTCTGCATGTCGCGGAGCGCACCGCGCAGGCCCTTGCGGATCTTGGCGTCGAGGGCGCTGAAGGGTTCGTCAAGCAACAGCATGCGCGGCTCGATGGCAAGGGCGCGGGCAAGCGCCACACGCTGGCGCTGGCCTCCCGAAAGCTGGGACGGATAGCGCTTGGCGAGATGGCCGATTTCGGCAAGGTCCAGCAAATCACGGACTTTCGCTGCGATGGCCAGCCGTGCTGGCCGGGTGGCGCGCGGGCGCATTTTCAACCCGAAAGCAACATTGGCTTCAACGCTCATATGCTCAAACAGCGCGTAGCTCTGAAACACCATGCCGAAACGGCGCAGCCGGGCTTCCACGCCGGTAATGTCCTCACCGTCAAAGACAAGCCTGCCAGCCTCGGCATATTGCAGCCCGGCAATGATGCGCAGAAGCGTGGTCTTGCCTGAGCCGGAGGGTCCGAGAAGGGCGACGAATTCACCGGGTGCGATGTCGAGGCCGACATCATTCAGGACCGGGGTGCCGCCATAGGATTTCGAGATATTTTCAATGTTGAGGGCCATTGCGGTTGTCCTTGAAACTCAGTGCGTGGCGGGATGCCGTGCCTCGATCACCGCGCGGAGAATGAGGGTAATGACGGCAATCACGGTCAGGATGGTGGCGGCAGCAAAGGCGCCGGTAACATTGTAATCGTCATAGAGGAGCTGAACCTGCAGCGGCAGGGTCATGGTCTCGCCGCGAATATTGCCGGACACGACGCTGACGGCGCCGAACTCACCGATGACACGGGCATTGGCGAGGATGGCGCCATAAAGCAGCGCCCAGCGGATATTCGGCAGAGTGACGAAGAAGAAGGTCTGCCAGCCGGTCGCGCCGAGCGTCAACGCGGCCTCTTCTTGGTCCTGGCCGCTCACCTCCATCAGGGGAATAACCTCGCGGGCAACGAAGGGGCAGGTGACGAACAGCGATACCAGCACGATGCCGGTGAGGTTGAACATCAGCTGGATGCCGTAAAGATCGGCATATTGGCCGACAAGCCCGGTCGCGCCATAGACCAGCAGATAGCACAGACCGGCAACGATCGGCGAGATCGAAAAGGGCAGCTCAATCACGGTCATCAGGATGCGCCGGCCGGGAAAGCGGAAGCGGGTCACCGCCCAGGCGGCGGACAGGCCGAAGGCAATATTGACCGGCAGGGCGATCAGCGCCGTCAGCACGGTGAGCTTGATGGCATGCAGCGTTTCGGGCTCTGAAATCGCGGCCGTATAGGTCGAAAGGCCTTGCGAAAAGGCACGGACGAAAATGGCAAGGCTCGGCAGGCCCATGACGAGGGCGGCAAACAGGATGGCGACAAGGACAAGGGCCAGCCTCTTGGCACGCTGGCGCCGGATCAGGGCCCTGACACCGGGATGGGTGACGGTCTGGTGCGTCATGGTCAGGCTCCCCGGTTCAGGTGACGTGCGGCCCTTGCCTGGGCGATATTGGCGGCAATCAGCACGATGAGCGCCAGTGCCAGGATCGTTCCGGCAATCGCGCTTGCCGCAGGGAAATCATATTCATCAAGGCGGATCATGATCAGCAGCGATGCAATCTCGGTCTTGTAGGGCATATTGCCGGCAATGAAGATCACCGCGCCGAATTCCCCAAGCGAGCGGGCGAAAGCCAGCGAGGCCCCCATGATGAAGCTTGGGAAAAGCTGCGGGAAGATGATGGTGCGAAACACCTGAAAATCGGTGGCGCCGAGCGTTCTGGCGGCTTCCTCGCGGTCGGTCTTCAGACTTTCCAGCACCGGCTGGACGGTGCGAACGCCGAAGGGAACGGAGGTGAAGGTCATGGCGAGCGCAATCCCCCACCAGGTATAGGCGACCTTGATGTTGACCTCGGACAGGAGCATGCCCATCCAGCCATTGCGGTCATAAAGCGCCACCAGCGCGATACCGGCAACGGCGGTCGGCAGCGCGAAGGGCAGGTCGATCAGCGCATCGATCAGCCGCTTGCCGGGGAAGGAATAGCGCGTGATCACATAGGCAAGCAGCAGGCCGAAACAGGCGTTGAAGACCGTGGCAAGGGCCGCCGCCGAAATCGTCACCCGGAAGGCGGCGAGCGTGCGGTCATTGGAGATGATCCGCCAGTAGTCAGCCGGACCGAGCTGGCCGATCTGGAAGAACAGCGCGCTGAGCGGCAACAGGATGATCAGCGCCACGAAGAGAAGCGTGATGCCGAGTGTCAGGCCGAAACCCGGCATGACGCTGCGGCTGGCACGGCGCGCTGCTGATGGCATGAAAAGGCTCATATCAACCCTTGGTGTGAAAGCGCGGTTAAAACAGATGATCCTCCGCCATGAAAAGGCGGAGGAACGGCCATCGGAGACAATCTGTCTGCGGGATGGCGGCGGGCCGCCATCTCCCCGGCAGTGTTATTTTGCCAGAAGCTGGTCCAGCACGCCGCCATCGGCGAAGTGGGTTTCATTGGCCTTTTCCCAGCCGCCGAAGACATCCTCGACGGTGACAAGCTTCACATCCGGGAACTTGTCGGCATATTTTGCCACCACTTCCGGGTTATGGACACGGTTGTTGAAGGAGGCGAGGATCTCCTGACCGGGCTCGCTGTAGAGATATTCGAGATAGGCCTTGGAAATCTCTTCCGTGCCGCGTTCCTTGGCAACCTTGTCGACAACGGCGACCGGGAATTCGGCGAGCAGCGACATGGACGGCACGACGCGTTCATATTCGTCCTCGCCATATTGCTTGCGGATATTTTCCACTTCGGCCTCGAAGGTGATCAGCACGTCGCCGATGCCGCGTTCGACAAAGGTCGTGGTGGCGCCGCGCCCGCCCGTATCGAAGACCGCGACATTGCCAAGCATCTTGGCAACGAAATCGCGCGCCTTGGCGTCATCGCCGCCATTCTGCTCCAGCGCATAGGCGAAGGCAGCGAGATAGGTATAGCGGGCATTGCCGGAAGTTTTCGGGTTGGGGAATACGAGCTGAACATCGTCGCGGGCGAGGTCGCTCCAGTCCTTGATACCTTTGGGATTGCCCTTGCGCACCAGAAAGGCCGGCAGCGAATAGTAGGGTGAAGCATTGTTCGGCAGCGCCTGCTGCCAGTCCTTGGCGACAAAGCCGTTATCGGCCAGAACCTGAACGTCAAGCACCTGGTTGAAGGTGACGAGATCGGCCTTTAGCCCCTGCATGATGGCGCGGGCCTGCTTGGAGGAACCGGCATGCGACTGCTTGATCGTCACATCCTGTCCGGTCTCTCCCTTCCAGTATTCGGCGAAGGCCGGGTTGATCGTCGCGTAGAGTTCGCGCGCAATATCGTAGGAAACATTGAGAATTTCCACCTGATCGTCGGCCCGGGCGGGCGCGATCATCAAGAGGGCGGCGCCGATGGCGGCGAGGAGGGTCTTTTTCATCGATGAACCGATCTGTTGGCTGTCCTAAAACAGCCACAATCTAGAAAAGTCGATGATTGCAACCAAGAAAACGTTTCGCCAGGAAGCTGATTGGAAGAAAAATTTAATTCAATCTTTGGCGGAAATTCGCGTTTTATGCTCTGCACTACGTTTTTGCAGTGCGGAAACCTGTCTTACAGACCGGCATGGTGCTGGCCAGCCTGATCCGATGCAATGACGAAAAGGTGGCAAGCCTCAGATGAAGACGCGCAGATATTCAGAAAGGCAAAACATTGCCATCGCTTGCCCGTAGGGCATCGAGGTTCGCCTGATCTGCCGGTAATAGTCGAGATCGGCGCCCATGGCGGTTCCAAAGGAGACGTTTTTCAGCTCTCCGTCCTTATCGATATTGGCGACCACGGCGCGAACCGCCTTTTCGGCCGTCTCGCGATAGTCCTCGCTCAAGAGCCGCATTCGGACCCCTTTCATCAGGCCGTAAGCGAAACCGGCTGTGGCCGAGGTTTCGACATAGCTTGACGGATCATCGAGCAGCGTGTGCCAAAGGCCGCTGCCATCCTGCATGTCCCTCAGCGTTTTGGCCTGTCGGGTGAAGGTCGAGACAAGGTGGCGGCGGATGGGATCGTTTTCCGCCGGCTGCAATAGATCAAGAAACTCCGGAATGGCGATGGTGATCCAGGAATTACCGCGCGCCCACAGCGCCCTGGCGAAGTTGTGGTTCCCGTCAAATGTCCAGCCGTGATACCAGAGGCCCGTGGCCCGGTCGGCGAGATAGTGGGTGTGGATCAGAAACTGGTATTTCGCTTCCTCGATATAGTCCGGACGGTTTAGCACCTGGCCGATCTTGGTCAGCGGCAGCACGCTCATCATCAGCGTGTCATCCCACATCTGCTGATCGTTGACGTTGTCATAGACGATGTGCTGGATGCCATCCTCGCGGGTCTTCGGCATGTCATGCATGACCCATTCGGCCCATGTTTCCAAATAGGGTTTCCAAACCGGATCAGGGTTCTGCTCGTAAAGAAAGGCCAGCGTCAGGAAAGGCGCGACGGTGTTGACATTCTTCGTCGGCGTCCCTTCGGCGAGGCGGGCCGAAAACCAGTCGGTGATGATTTCGAAGGCGGCCTTGTTACCGGTCAGCTGCCAGTATTTGAACAGGCCGTAAAGGCCGATGCCGTGGGTCCATTCCCATCCGGCCCAGCCCTTGGTGTCAATCACCCTTCCATCTTCCAGGCGCAGCAGAAACGCCCCGCTCCTGTCCTCGATGTGAATGAGATTGTCGGCGAGCCGATCGATCAGGCCGCAAACCTCCTTGCGGGTGATGAAGTGCTCTTTTTGACGCAGAAGCGGGTCCATACCCAATCCGGCCCCCCAAACCCAAAAAAAAATGAAATTCAATTCTGTTTTTATGTGATCACGAATTGAAACGACGCGCAACCGATTTCCGCGATGACTGTCGAATTGATTTTTGATTATTTTTCAGGTATTTAAGCGTTCATTCCAAAAGCTTTGACATACAGTATTTCCTTCCCGCTGTTCCGCTTCGATGAAGCGAAAAAGGCGGATTACGTCGCCGCACTGAGGCAAGAGGCCGGTGAGGCCTCGCAGACGCTGGCTATCTCGGCTGAGTACGGGCATACCGCTCAGCCGGGGTGCAACGGCGTGCAGCAGAAGACGACATCGTCAATGCCCGGCTGAAACCTTGCGCTGGGTTGAATCGCGGATGATCAGCGCCGGTTCGAGAACCAGGTCATCCGGCGGGGGAAGATCCTCGATCAGCGCCATGATTTTCTTCATCACCACCTCGCCGGTTGCCTGGCTGCAGACATCAACCGTGGTCAGCGGCGGTGAGACGTAGCGGCTGATCGGAATATTGTCGATGCCGGCAAAGGCCACGTCGTCCGGTACCTTGAAGCCAAGGGCCGTGGCCTCGCTCATCACGCCGATGGCGACGAGATCATTGCAGCCGATGATGACTTCCGGCCGGTCGGGGCGCAGCAGGATCCGCGCGGCCGCCCGTTCACCGGCCTCGCTTGTCGGCTCTTCGACATCAAACACCATCAGCTTGGCGCCCGCAGGCTCGAGCACGCGCCGCAGGCCATGCAGACGTTCGACATTCCAGGCGGCCCGGGAATATCCGACATAGCCGAAGCGGGTGAACCCCTGGCGGACAAGATAATTAGCAAGGAGAGCCGCAACCTCGACACTGTCCGTCCCGACGGTCATGACGTTCTGGTGTTCGGGCTGGCCGAGAAAGGCAACCGGCTTGTCGAGACCGGCAAGCCAGTCAGCCACTTCAGTGGGAATGCGTGCACTGACGATCAGCCCGTCGGTGCGTGGCGTCAGGGCCTCAAGCAGGGGCCGCGCTGCGGCAATGCTTTCCTCCATATCCACGACAAAGAGATTATAGCCATTGGCCAGCGCCACCCGGTTCGCGCCCTTCACCACATTGGCATAATGCGGATTGGCGATATCCATCACGGCAAGCCCGATCGCCGTCGTACGTCCCGTCACCATGGAGCGGGCCAGCGGGTTCTGGCTATAGCCAAGCGTGTCGATTGCCAGACGCAGCTTGTCTTCGACAGGCTTGGAAAAGGATTGCTGGCCGTTGACATATTTCGACACGGTCGCGATCGACACGCCAGCCTTGGCGGCGACATCCCGGATCGTGGCTCTTCTTGGGCGACTCATGTGAGGTAAACGCTTTCCTTAATTTGAATCAATTTCTTCCAGGCCGGGAGATGGTGCGAAGCTGCAACTGGCGTGAAAAGACAGAGAAATCGCATAGTCGATCCAAATTCGCGATCTGGTTGTCAAAATCTACCACAAAATGTGTTCGCAGGCACCAGAATATTTTAGTTAAACGTTTTCTTGATTCAGGAAACAAACTGTGTCTATAGTCGATGCGTCCAATTACAGGACACCCCGCCGAGGATCGCGAATCGAACGCATTCTGGAGGCGTGCGGGGTAGAACGTCGCTTTGAGGAGGATTCCGATGAGAATCATTGGCGCGCTGGTTTCCGCAGCGCTGGTAAGTACGGCCATGGCTTCCACGGCCTATGCCGCCGACACAATCAATGTCTGGATGCGTTATGGCGATGCCGAACGGCCGACCATTGAACGTATCATTGATGGTTTTACGGCCGAAACGGGCATCAAGGTTGATCTGTTTCTGGCCAATATCGATTTTGAGACGCGGCTTGCCCGCGCGGCTGCAGGCGGGGATCTACCGGACCTGATCATCAATGACGCCACGTCCATGGGGCAGCTTCAGGACATGGGTATCGTCAAACAGATCGACCGTGCTTCGGTCAAGGGCGGTGATCAGCTGCATGATATCGCATGGCAGAGCGTCGAGGCTCCCGATGGCAGCTATTACGGCGTGCCGACATCGGCGCAGGCCTTTGCCGTGTTCATCCGCAAGGACTGGCGCGAGAAGCTTGGCTATGACGTGCCGAAAACCTGGGACGACCTCTATAATCTGGCCAAGGCCTTTACCGAAGATGACCCCGATGGCGACGGCAAGGCTGACACCTATGGTTATGTCATGCCGCTTTCGTCTACGCGCGGCTATACCGCCTGGTTCATGTCGGATCTGATCTGGCAAGCTGGCGGCTCATTCCTTGAAAAACAGGGCGATGGCTACAAGGCGTCACTAGCCACACCGGAAACCGCAAAGGCGATCGATTTCGCCCGCAAGATGATCTGCGATGGCTATGCCCAGCCTGCGGCCATCACCTCCACCACGGGCGACGCGACGCCGGTCTTTTCCTCCGGTCAGGCAGGCATCTATCGCTCCGGCCCCTATCATATTGCCGCCTTCGTCCGCGAACCGGGCCGTGACAAGTTCGAAGTTGTCGCCCCGCCATCCGGTCCTGCCGGCCAGGCAGAGCTGGCAGAAGGCGAAGCCGCCTTCATCATGTCCACCTCCGAGCATGCCGCCGAGGCGCAGCAGTTCATCGAATATCTGATCTCGCCCGAAGGGCAGGAAACCGGCATGGCCGCCGGGACCGGCGACAACGCCATCGTGCGTCTCTCGGTCAACAAGAATGTCGACGTGACCAAGATCCAGCCCGATCCGGCCTGGGGCACCTTTGCCGATCTCTACGGCACGACGGCCCGTTATTTCCCGCGGGTTCCCAACTGGAAGCCGATCCGTCAGGCAGCATCTGACGGGCTCAACACCATCCTGTCGAGCTGCAGCTCAGATGTGATGTCCGGTCTTGAAGATACCGACAAGCTGATTGATGCCGAGCTTTCAAGCCAGGGCGTGCTTGCGAAATAAGCTTCAACCGCGCCGGTAAGGCACCGGCATCATCTTTAGCATGAGATGCCGGTGCCTGCCATGACAGGAGGAACACATGCGTGTTCAATCAAAAAACGCCCGATGGCTCATTCCGTGGCTGTTTCTGGCGCCTGCCCTGATCGTCTTCACCTGGTTCAAGTTCATCCCCATCATCAAGGGGCTGATCATGAGCTTTTACAAGGTCAAGTTCGTCGGAGCGGACCAATGGGTGGGGCTGGCCAATTTCGAGCGTGCCTTTTCCGATACGGCGCTGCATGCGGCCGTGCTCAACACCCTGATTTACGTGGTTACGACAACGCTGGTCGGCGGCATCTTCGCTTTCGCCGTGGCGCTGGCGCTTGAAGGCCAGGCCCGCCATATCCGCCTGATCCGCACGGCAATCTTCTTCCCGGCCGTCACCTCGATCGCCGTTCTCGCCGAAATCTGGCGCATTCTGTTCTATCCCGGCGCCACTGGTGTCGTGAACCAGCTGATTGGCGTCTTTGGCGTGGCGCCGCAGGGCTTCATGTCCAATCCCGATCAGGCGCTTTATGTCGTCATCCTGCTGCAGATCTGGAAGAACGTCCCCTACAACATGGTGATCTTTATCGCAGGCCTCGCCGGCATCAATCGCGAGCTTTACGATGCGGCGGCCGTTGATGGCGCAAGTGCCTTCCGCAAGCTGTGGCACGTCACCATTCCGGGCCTGGTTCCGGCCTTCTCCGTGGTCATCATGCTGTCTCTCATCCGCGGTTTCCGCGTCTTCACCGAGATCTACACCACGACCGGCGGCGGCCCTGCCAATGCGACCGAGGTCATCATGACCAGCATCTTCAAAACCGGTTTCGAGAAATTCGATTACGGCTATGCCGCAGCGGTTTCCTTCATGCTGTTTGCCTTCACCGTGTGCCTGACCATCCTGCATGTCACCGTGAAGAACCGCATCGACAGGACGTAAGGAGGATCCGATGAAAATCACGCTTCCGCAAATGATCGCGCGCGGCATCGTCTATGCACTGCTGGTCATTGTCTTCTGCGGTCCCTTCTGGGGCATTCTGGCCACGGCCTTCACCAAGAATACGGTTCAGCCCGGACAGCTGGTGCTCTGGCCAAGTGAGCCGACCCTCGACCACTTCGCCTATGCCTGGACCAAGGTCAGGGTGTGGGTCTATCTGTTCAATTCGCTCTTTGTCGTCATCATCGGCACGGTGTTGCAGACACTGGTGAGCGCCCTTGCCGCCTATGCATTGGCGCGCAAGAAATTCCGTGGGGCCGCGATCGTCAGCCTGGCGATCTTGTCGACAATGATGCTGCCGGATGAGGTGATTGCGATCCCGCTCTACCTGATCCTGCATGCCAAGCTGCCGGTTCTGCACACCACGCTCTACAACACCTATGCGGCGATGATCCTGCCGGTGGTTGGCTGGGCCTTCTCGGTCTTCCTGCTGACGGAATTCATGAAGGCGATCCCGCGCGATCTGGAGGATGCCGCCCGTGTCGACGGCGCCAACGAATTCCAGATCTTCTGGCGGGTGGTTCTGCCGCTGGTCAAGCCGGCGCTCGGCACGGCAACGATCTTCGGCTTCCTGATGATCTGGGATCAGTATCTGCTGCCGCTGATCGCCGTCGATGATCGCAATCTCTACACATTGCCGGTGGTGCTGCGCTCGCTGCGCGTCGACGAAATCATGCAGCAGAACATCTTCATCGCCGTCACGGTTATCGCCACGGTGCCCTGCATCGTCGTCTATCTCCTGCTTCAGAAACAGTTCAACCGCGGGCTGATGTCCGGCGCGGTCAAGGGTTAAAGCGAAAGGTTCGGGTTAAGACCATGGGTTCAGTAAGCCTTAGCAACGTCAACAAATCCTTCGGCGCGGTCGATGTCATCCACGACGTGTCGCTGGAAATCGAAGATGGCGAATTCTGCGTCCTGATCGGCCCTTCAGGGTCGGGCAAGTCAACACTGTTACGCATTATCGCCGGTCTGGAAGAGGTCACGAGCGGTGTCGTCTCGATTGCCGGGAAGGATGTGACCGATCTGCCACCCAAACAGCGTGATATCGCGATGGTGTTCCAGACCTATGCGCTCTATCCGCAGATGACGGTGGCGGAAAATATGGGCTTCGCACTGAAGCTTGCCGGCATGCCGAAGGTGGAAATTGCGGAGAAGGTCAAGCAGACGGCGCGCATGCTCGAACTGGAGCCGCTGCTTGAACGCCTGCCCAAGGCGCTTTCCGGCGGCCAGCGCCAGCGCGTCTCGATGGGCCGGGCGATCGTCCGCGATCCGTCGGTTTTCCTGTTCGACGAGCCGCTGTCGAACCTTGATGCCAAGCTACGCGTTCAGGTGCGCGGCGAGATCGCCGATCTGCACAAGCGCCTCGGCACCACGTCGATCTATGTCACCCACGATCAGGTCGAAGCGATGACGCTTGGTCAGAAGATCGTCGTGCTGCGCGATGGCCGCGTCGAGCAGGCCGGTCCGCCGCTGAAG
Source organism: Martelella alba (assembly GCF_006516955.1). Classification (GTDB taxonomy): domain Bacteria; phylum Pseudomonadota; class Alphaproteobacteria; order Rhizobiales; family Rhizobiaceae; genus Martelella; species Martelella alba. The sequence goes on along the minus strand of NZ_VHLG01000013.1, from coordinate 20,329 downwards.
CTCTACGATGATCCGGTCAATACCTTTGTCGCGAGTTTCCTCGGCACCCCGTCGATCAATCTGATCGCGGCGAAGGTCGAGGGTGCGAATGGTGAAGCTGCAGCCCGGCTGGCCGACGGCACGCTGCTACCGCTCGGTTCGGGTCATGCCTTCGCTCCGGGTCAGCAGATCCTCTACGGAATCCGGCCCGAACATGTCCGTGTGTTTGAGGGACGAACGGAAGATGGCATCGGCGCCACCATCCACGCAGTCGAAAATACCGGCTCCGACATGGTCATCCTGTCGGACGCGGACGGCTTCCGGATGACGGCGGCGTTCAAGGAGCAGCGCCCGCTTGCCACCGGCCAGGACATTACCATCGTTCCCGATCCGTCAAAGGTGCGTGTTTTTGATGCTGAGAGCGGAAAACGCATTCGCCGCAGCGAAGACAGCTGAGACGCGAAGAGAAGAAATGAAACAGATGCGCAGCTGCCGGCCGGCATGCCGGTGGCCTGTGCCAGAATGTGGAAAATTGTAAGCCATGTTTAACGAAGCGTTTAAGGTCGAACAGCTTCTCGAAGGCTTGAAGCAAAGGCCGGACTGGAGACCCTTTCCCGATATCGAAGAGCGGGCGCGCTGGGACGCGATCGCTACCGATCCGAACCTTGCTCTTCCTGTGAAAGGCATTCTGGCGGTTGCCGACAGTATTCTGGACGAGGAAATCGATCCTCTGACCGGCTCCATGTACATGAATTTCATGACCAATGGAGACCGCGTCTTCTACGAGGAGAATTATTTCCGGCGACGCTATGAACTCTCCCATCTCGTCATGGCCGAATGTCTGACGGCGAAGGGCACCTATCTCGCCAAAATCATCGACTATCTCTGGGAAATCCTTGGTGAAGTCAGCTGGTGCGTGCCGGCGCATAATTTCGCCGGTCAGCATGACATGGTGATGTTCAAGGCTGCCAACCCCTGGAAAGCGGATGATCCGCTGCCGGTTCCCGGCGATGACTATCTCGACCTCTTCGCCTGCGAGACGGCGGCAACGCTTGCAGAAAGCTGCTATCTGCTGAAGAGCCTGCTGCTCGAGACGGTTCCCTCGCTCTATTATCGCATCCATAGCGAGATTGACCGCCGGGTGCTGAGCCTCCTGGAAGGTCCGAAGCTTTACGGCTGGTATCTTGGCCGCAACAACTGGACCGCCTGGTGCTCGCACAATCTGCTCTTGACCGCCTGCTATATCGTCGATGATCCGCAGCGGCTGGCCAGCATCGCGCTGAAACTGATGGTACCGATGCAGCGTTTCTTCGACACAATCGAACCGTCAGGGGCGTGTATCGAGGGACCCGGCTACTGGGTCGTCAGCGCCGGCCGGCTTGCCGGTTTCGTCAGCCTGGTTCAGGAGCGTTTCGGCATCGATCTGAAACCCGGTGAGAACCAGAAATTCCGCAATTTCGGCGAACATATCCTGCCGCTCAACATCGGCAGCAACCTGTTCGTCAATTTCGCCGATGGCGGCCTGAAGATCGATCTCGATCAGGGCCTGATCAGCCGCTACGCGCAGCTGATCGGTTCTGCCCAGCTTGCCAGTCTGGTGCGCGAGGATGTCGACCGGATCGCTGCCCGCAAGATCGCCAGTCCCGGCCGCGCGCGTGGCCGCAACGACTATGCCCGCCAGTTTCTGGTTCATCTGACACGGCTGTTGTACTGGACGCCGGACAAGGCAGCGATTTCGCCGCGGGTCTGCGAAAAAAGCGTCTTCCTTGCCGATATGCAGATGCTGATTGCCCGCTCGGACACGGCCCCCGGCAAGGGGCTCATGCTGAGCGCGATTGCTGGCAGCAACGATCCGCATGTCAATCACCACTCCCACAATGACGTCGGCCATTTCAGCGTCTGTCTCGACGGCGAGCCGCTGCTGATCGATCTCGGTCAGGGCGCCTATTCCCGTGCAACCTTTACCGAAACCCGCTACGATATGTGGCATATCAGTTCCAGGGGACATAATGTTCCTGCCGTCAACGGCATGCTGCAATTTGCCGGCGTCGGGGCGGAGGCACGTGATGTCGTCTATCGCCATGAAGGCGCGAAGAGCCTTCTGTCGCTTGATGCCAGCCCTGCCTATTTCCGTGAACCGCGCGATAATCGCTTCTTCCGCCAGATCAGCTTCGACCATCAGGCGGCAACCATCGATATCCGCGATGAAATCACGCTTGGCGAACCGCTGACGGGCTTTCAATTGCCGCTCAATGTCTCGGACCGCGAAATCATCGTCAACGCAGACGGCAACTGCCGGATTGTGGGGCGAGAAAGCGGATTACTGATCAGGCCCGACAATCTGAAAGTCACCGGCGTCGACCCGGTCGAGATCACCGATCCGCGTCATCTGGAAGTCTGGGGACCCCGGGTCTTCACGATCCGTCTTGAGGCCATTGACCTCAGCCATCCGGTCTTTGGGCTGAAGATCAGCATCGTCTGAGGCTTTCGAAGACCATTCTTGCCCGGCCGGTTCCTCCCGACCGGCCGGGCGCTTCAATGATCCGCTCCGCAAGGTGAACCAATGCGCAAAACTGTCTCTTTCAACCGGGATTGGACCTTCTCGCCCGGCTTTCATGCCGCCGCAGCCGGCACGGATTGCCAGGGCACAGCCGTGACCCTGCCGCATAATGCGGTCGACCTGCCCTTTTCCTATCTCGACGAGACGTCGTACTGGAAGGCATTCACTTATCAGAAGCGTTTCACGGCAGATGCAGACTGGGCGGGCCGGGAAGTGGTGCTGGTCTTTGACGGTGCCATGGCCAATAGTGTGGTCTATCTGAATGGCGTTGAGATCGCAGCGCATCCGGATGGCTATACGCCCTTCGAGGCTCGGCTGACGGAGCACCTCACCGAGGGGGAGAACCTCTTGACCGTCAAGGTCGACGGCTCGGAAAACAAGGCGATCCCGCCTTTCGGCGCGCGGATCGATTATCTCACCTATGCCGGGATTTACCGCGATGTCTGGCTGGAGGTCCGGGCACCGGTATCGATCGCCAATTGCAAGGTTGAGACACCGGATGTTCTGGCACCGTCGAAACACGTTCACCTGGCGGTTGAACTCGCCAATCCGCAGGCATACGCGCTGGACGGCGCAAGGCTGCATGCTGTGATCGAGACCATGGCGGGCGAGGCAATTGCCACTGGGGCCGTGCCGGTCTCTGGTGAAAAGGTGACGCTGGATTTTGACGGACTTGATGATGTGGCGCTCTGGGATATCGACAGCCCGGTGCTTTACTGCGTCGCCCTGAAGCTGACGACGGCAGCCGGTGACGACGAAAGGACCGTGCGCTTTGGCTTCCGCGATATCGCCTTCACGCCTGAAGGTTTCAGCCTGAACGGCAGACCGTTGAAACTGCGCGGGCTCAATCGCCATCAGTCCTTCCCTTACGTCGGCTATGCGCTCGGCCGCGCGGCCCAGATCCGCGATGCGGAAATCCTGAAGCATGAACTGAAACTCAATATCGTCCGCACCTCGCATTATCCGCAGTCCAGCTGGTTTCTCGACCGCTGTGATGAGATCGGCCTGCTGGTGTTCGAGGAAATCCCCGGCTGGCAGCATGTCGGCGACGATGCCTGGCAGGCGGCGGCGGTGGACAATGTTGCCGCCATGATCCGGCGCGACTGGAACCACCCCTCGATCATCATCTGGGGCGTGCGCATCAATGAAAGCCGTGACGTGCATGACTTCTACACCGAAACCAACCGTGTCGCCCATGCGCTGGACAGCACCCGTCCGACCACCGGCGTGCGCTGCATCACCGACAGCGAGCTTCTGGAAGACGTCTATTCAATGAATGATTTCATCCTCAATATGGAGGAAATCAGCGGCCAGCGACCGCGCACAGCGCTCAGGCCACGCCGTGAAGTGACGGGGCTGGACCGGCCGGTGCCCTATCTGATCACCGAGTTCAACGGCCATATGTATCCGACCAAGGTTTATGATCAGGAACAGCGGCAGGCAGAACATGTCACCCGCCACCTCGAAGTGCTCGACGCCGCCTATGGTGATCCGGAAATTTCAGGCGCGATCGGCTGGTGTGCCTTCGACTACAACACCCACAAGGATTTCGGCTCCGGCGACCGGATCTGCCATCACGGCGTCATGGATATGAATCGCGAGCCGAAATTCGCAGCCTATGTCTATGCCAGCCAATGCGACCCGCAAGAGGGTGTCACGCTGATGCCGGTGACCTACTGGACGCGCGGCGACCGCAATCATGGCGGTGTTCTGCCGCTGATCATCCTGACCAATTGCGATGAGGTGGAACTTGATTTCGCCGGTCATCCGCCGCGCCGGTTCAAGCCGGACCGCGCGCTTTACAAGCATCTGCCGCATGCGCCGGTGATCATCCGCCGCGAGGATTATCCCGGTCCGGAATTCGGACATTGGGGCATGGGCTGGCAGGATGTGACCTTCACCGGCTATGTCGATGGTGCGCCGGTCAAGACGGCCCGCTATATATCCAACCCGCTGCCAAACGAACTGTCGTTGACACCCGATGCACCGGCCATCGGCGAAGATGATTGCGTCCGGGTGATGGTGCGGGTGCTGGATCAGGCCGGCAACAAGCTGCCCTATCTGTTCGAACCGATCTCGATTGCCGTTGAGGGACCGGGCACGCTTGCCGGTCCCGCACAAAGATCGCTGAATGGCGGGGCTACGGGCTTCTGGGTCACGGCATGTGGTGCCGGCACCATCACGCTTTCCGTCACCCATGCAAGCCTTGGCACAAGGCGGGTCACGGTAACAGCTGGCTAGACCATAAGCCAAGGCCGCCTGTCGGTCCTGAAGCACCGATCTGTTTCAATCAGATCGGTGCACTATCCAGTTGTTTTTGCCGCATGATCTTGTCGATCTTCACTTCGCTCCGGGCAAGTCAAATCCTATCGCGCGTGGCGCACCTCGATCACGGTCACCCTTGTGGCAAGGCGGTCAAGAGCGGCGCCGATGGTTCGGCGTGCATTGGCATCGAGATTGGCATCCCATTCATCAAGAAAAACCAGATCGACCGCATCATCATTGAGCATTTCATCGACCAGCCGCTGCATGATCTCCCCGGTGGAGCCGGTCGCGCCCGGTTCGGCAAGCGCTGCCGGTGCTGCGGGAATGAAGACATAGGGCCTGTTTCCGGCTCTCGACGCCATCAGGGCAAGCAGGGTTGACTTGCCGCTGCCATTCGGCCCCTCGATCAGATGACGTCCTTTACCAAGCCGCGTGGCGTCAACGGTTGCAAGATCATCGGCAAGCGGGGCACGATTGATGGTGATGCGATCGGCACTGATCCGGCGGGTGATTGTCTTTTCTGTTTGCGGCGGCAGGTCATCGAGATCGATATTGCGGATCTCTTCAAGCAAGCGTGGCGCTGAGAAGCAAAGCTGGGCCACGCCGATGATCTGCGAGATGATCTGGATGTGTCGCGGAAAGCTGGCAATCAGCACACTGAGGAAGGCAACGTCGCCGGCATGGTTCGAAAACAGCCTGAAGGTAATGGCAAGGATCGAGGCCAGCGCCAGTGCTCCGACAAGGCTGGTGCCTGCGGCAATGCGGCGTTCACGGGCGCAAAAGCGCTGTTCGGCCTCGCTCAGCGCCTCGCTCATGCTTTGTGCGGCGGCCATGCGCTGGCGCTGTGATCCGATTGTCAGGCGCGTCCAGCTATTGCGCACCCCCTTGTCCAGCGCGACGCGAGCCTTTTGCGCGGCGCGCGAACAGGCGCGGATATCCTGATGCAGAAAGCGGAAGGTAACGAGAGAGATCAACGCCGTGACCGCATAGGCCAGGAAATATTTGGCGTCGACGAAAATCAGGATCGGCACGATCGTGAAGAGCGCATTAAAGACGCTGCTCAAAAAGCTCTCGACAATCGTGACCGTCGACTGGGCGACAACATAGGCCTCGGAGGCAGCAGCCGAAAGCGCGCGGTCACGCACCGGGCCATTGGCGTAATCGAGAGGTTGCCGGGCAAAGCGTTTGGCATAGCGCTGAACCTGCCCGGCCATGATGGCAACCTGCCATCGCGCCTGGGTCGGCTGGATGAAATAGGATGGCACATGGGGCAGCAGAAACAGGCAGGCCGTCAATATCAGCATCGGCCACGGATTTTGACCTCTGGTCACATCTTCGACCAAGACGGCGAGCGAGTAGACCGTGCCGCCGACAAGCGATTGCTGCACAAGCGTCAGTCCCAGCAGGACAAAAAAATGAGGCGATCCGAACCGGGCAAAGGTGAAGATCGTGGAAAGACGGTGGCTGGGCAAATGTGCCTGTGACGGCAAGGAGTGCGTAAGGAATGTCATGGCTTACCCTCGCGGCTTGCCAGGCTTCAAATCTGCGGCGCCGGCGCACCGGACCGCCCGTTACAAGTCACCTGTCCCAGCAGCCAGGGGGCATTCCGGCTCATGTCTGCATTGCAGGTGCTGGTGCCTGGGCCTTTGTGTCGGCCGGGCACGGATGCGGAAGAGGGTGGTCAGGGGGGAGTTTGGCCGAAGATGAAGCTGGCGTCAGGGATAATATGCGCGCGACCGGCGAGCCAACATCCAGGCCATTGCAACACGCGATCATCAATCTGTTTTTTCATTCAGTCTGCCCTGAGTTCTGCAAGCCACGGACCCCTTTCGGCATCCTGCCACTGTTCTTCGATGGTCCAGCCGGTTTGAACGGCCAGGTTTTGGAGTTCGTCGAGCGACAGAAACAGCCAGCCCTCGGCGAGCGAAAGCCGTGATCCGTACTGAAGTCGAGAAAAAGTGAGCCCGGGCGGACGGCCGGCAGCAATATTGCGGCGGGCATAGTCACGGCTGAGCGTAAGCGCCGGGGCGCAGATATCGATGGAATCACACCACAGCCTTGCGCCAGGCGCGGCAGCAAAGCGCAGCCGCTCCAGCAGTCGCAGCGCACCGCTCCATGAACCGGCAAGGCCGATATTATTCCCAAACAGAGTGAAGGCATCGACCTGATGGGGTTCAAGCGGCGCATAGAGAATATCAAGCTGGATCGCATGTCGCGCGCCGCGCGCGCTGGCAATCGCAACGGCCTCTTTCGAACAGTCAATTCCGGTGGCCGCGATACCCCGTCGGGAAAGCGAAAGCAGCGTACGTCCGGCGCCGCAGCCAATATCCCATACACGCCCACAGGCGCGGCCGATTGCATGATATTCGAAACCGGCTGGCTCTTCTTGAAAATATTGCGCCATATCATAATGCTGCGAAAAGCCATCCTCGCGGTGGATGATCAGCTTCTCCTCGGTGTCACCGTTCCAGTAACCGGCAAGGGCTGCACCGAAAACCCGGTTCATACTTTCCCTCATGCCGAAAGTCTCCGGCTCTTAAACGGGGCGATCTCGGGAAAGGCCTTGTAAAAGGCATCCCGTTTGAAGGCCCTGAGCGCCGGCATGGCCTGACGTCCGCCGATGGCATAGGCATCGATCTCGACCGGCAGGAAAATATATTGTCCGGAGACATGGGCGATCATCTTGCTGGCGGTGAGGGTTTCAAGTGCTGCCGCAATCTCCGGTTTTGACAGTGCGCCCTCCAGCTTTTCGAAGAGCTTTGCCGGTGTTGCCCCGTCACGGATCGCGCGGGCAACGGTGGCGGTCGCGCGATCCAGACGATGGCGTAGCGATGCCGCGCAGTCGCGCGTATCCAGCACCAGAAGTTCACCGTCTTCGCCCTCTCCAGCCATCAGCATCGTATAATGGTAGGCCTTCTTCCATTCGGCGACGGCAGCAGACAGCTTTTCAAACAAGGCCGGAAGCAAATTGGCATCGGCCGCGTCATGCTGGAAGGTGAAGTAATAGGCGAGATCGTGAAGCTGCCGGTCATCCAGCGCATAGACATGCCGATAGGCGGGATCGGGGATGATGTTTTTGATGCCATAATTGGCACCCCGTTCGAAATAGGGACTGAAGCGCAACAGCACAAAGCGGGTGAAATCAGCCGGGGGCGGCAGATGGGTGAGGAGTGGAAGCAGCGCCAATGTGCGCTGATAGGCGGGCGCTCGCTCGCCGGGAAAGCCAAACAACAGGTTCCAGTTGCACTCAAGCGCTTCCTCGTCGCAGCCCTTTAGCAGCCGCACATGCTGGCCGGCATGGGCACCCTTGTCGATCAGGGCGAGGATATCGTCGTCAAGCGCTTCAATACCCGGCTGGATCGACAGAATTCCCGCTTCGCGGAATGTCGCCAGATATTGCCGCTTCAGATTGGATTTCAACTCATAATAGATGTCGAGATCAAGCCCGGCTTCGGCGAGCATCGGCACAAATGTCTCGAGATACTTCACATCCATGATGTTGTCGGAGGTAAATATCCGGTCTGGACGATGGGCCTTAACGGCATTTTTAAGCTGCCGGAGCGCTGTCTCCGGCGATTTGGCGCGGAAGGCCATACGCTCGGCATTGATACCGCAAAAGGTGCAGTGGTGCTTTGCGCCCCACCAGCAGCCACGCGAGGTCTCGAAGACCAGACTGGGTTGCAGCGTTTCTGACAGGCCACGCGCGGCGAGATCGGCATAGAGATCGCGATAGACCGGCTCGGGAAGATCATCGAGACAGGTGATCGCCTGGGCTGGCACGGTGCGATCGGAAGGTGTTTCACTCGTGATGCAGCCCGGTATCCTGGCGATTTCGGCGCGCTTGCCCTCAAGAAAGGCTTTCACAATCGCGGGAAGGGCAAGATCGCCCTCACCATTGACGACAACATCAACAGCACCGAAGGCCTCGATCAGCACACGGCCCGCCGGGCCCTCGCAATTGGCCCCGCCAAAGACGATCAGGCAGTCAGGCAAGCGCTGTTTCAGTGCCCGGGCAACCGCAATACCGGCAACCGCCTGCTGGAACACATTGGAAAAGGCAAAAATGCGTGCCCCCGATGCAACAAGTGCATCTGCCCAGCGCGCGATCATGGCAGGAACCTCGTCCCGCAGGTCACGCGCGAGGTGCAGGAGCGCTTCCGGCAGCGGCTGGACCTTCCGGTCAGGCCGGTCAGGCTGGCGGGCATAGGCGAAATAGGCTTCGTCACGCGTCGCATCGGGCCCAAACACCGCTTCGGCAAAGACCCAATCCCCCAGAAAGAAGGAAACGCCGGGCAATTCGCCGATCTTGAGATAGGGGTCAATGCCGAGCCGCTCGACAAGGTCTAGATAGAGGCTGAACTGGCGGGTGCGATAGCCCCTTGCCTCCAGCCCCCCCTGAAGCAGGCCAAGAGCGAGCGAGGAATGGAGCGCCGGCCAGAAAGGCGGGTTCACCAGCGCGACATCAATGCGGTTCATGTGACTGCCTGCTCCTGTTCGAGCTGGGCAAAACCTGCTTCAAGTTCACCAAGGCGGGCTCTCCCATGGGCCGTCAGGCCAGCCGCCTGCGCGCGCGTCGACAAAAGGCAGTTGCGCGTTGTGTCCATATATTCGAGCGGCCGTCCGGATGTGTGGCGGCGGTGGCGCATCAGAATATAGGCGACGAATGCGGAGTGGTAGGCCTTGTCCAGCGGACGCTCGCGGTTAAGGATCGCCGAACGGGCCGGATAGTCCTCAAGCACTTTCATTGAATAGCGGAAGATCCGGTGGCACAGATCATCTATGAAGAGGCATTGATGCATATATTCATGCAGGATCAGCTCGACATAGTCATCAACGTCAGCGGCCGGATTTTGCATGCCGCACCAGATAACACCGATCGCGTCCGATGAGGTGCCGCCGCCATAGCCTTTGACGCGGGCAAAGACGAAGGCGCCCACCACGGCAGTGATGCCACGATAGGTTTCGGGATAAAGGGTTGCAATCCGGTCCAGCGCTTCATTGATCCGATCCTCAGACAGCGCGGCTTCATCCGCATCAAACAGGACGGTCGCGACGTCGGCAGTCGACCCTTTTCCCATCAGGGTACGCAGAAGTTTTTCCTCGTCCGGATTGCCGGGCCGGGCGATCAAAAGCGGCCTGTCATGGGCCAGATCATGCGGGACGGGAACCTTGAGTGCCTTGTTAAGAAAAGCAAAAAAGCGCGCCCGGCGCGTCTGCCCACCCTTAGCGTCCGGGTCAACGACCTCAAGAAGCGCGTCAATAGAAGAGAGCACCGTCTCCGTCTTGTAGACGGGCAGCTGAAAAATATCGCTGTTCATGGGGTTTGTCCGCCTGGTTTGAAGACAAATGCGCCGCCGCCTGAAGATGAGCGGCAGCGCAGGGCAACATCATTATTCGTGGATAATCATGCTGCTGGGGTTGGCCTCAAGCACGTGGCTTTCAAGATAGGCCTCGACATTCTCACGCAACTCTTCGCGAATGTCGTCCATCGGTTCTTTTTCAAGTGTATCTGTATTTTCGATTTTATCTTTCATGACTTCCTCACTGTTCCGGGAGGATTAGAGTCATATATATCTTTCATTCCGATACAATTATATAAGAAAAATAATATTAAGTTTCGGAATATGAAATAAAAATTCAATTATGAATGGAGTTTCATTTGATGAATATACCGAAATTACAATTGGTTTTTCTATTTATTGTTCTGTTTCGATATCTGGTATAATTATGTACTTTAACGGAAAGGGAGCAGCCGGAATGCCATCCGGCCGCGCCGTCTCTATGCCAGATTTCAGCCCCGCTCGACGCACATGGCGACACCCATGCCGCCGCCGATGCACAGCGTCGCCAGGCCTTTCTGCACGTTCCGCCGCTTCATTTCGTGCAAGAGCGTGACGAGAACGCGTGCACCAGAAGCGCCGATCGGATGGCCGAGCGCAATGGCCCCGCCATTGACGTTGACCTTTGCCGGATCAAGGCCAAGCTCGCTATTGACAGCGCAGGCCTGGGCGGCAAAGGCCTCATTTGCTTCGATCAGATCAAGATCGTCAATCGACCAGCCAGCGCGTTCCAGTGCCTTCAGCGAGGCATTGACCGGGCCGATCCCCATGATGGCCGGGTCGACACCGGCGGTGGCAAACCCGGCAATGCGCGCCATGGGATGAATACCGCGCAGCTCTGCTTCCGTGGCGGACATTAGCACCATGGCCGCAGCGCCGTCGTTCAGCCCCGAGGCATTGCCGGCCGTGACCGTGCCGTTCTCGTCAAAGGCAGGGCGCAGCTTGGCCAGTGTGGTTTCGTCGGCGTCCGGCCGGATCTGCTCATCGCGGTCAAAGATCATTTCACTGCGCCGGCTTTTCACCGAAAAAGGCACGATCTCGTCAACGAAGCGGTTTTCACGATCGGCTGCTGCGGCCTTGTGGTGGCTGGCAAGCGCAAAGGCATCCTGCTGTGCCCGGCTGATCTTATAGCGGCTGGCAATGTTTTCCGCGGTGATCCCCATGTGGAAATCACCGAAGGCATCCATCAGCCCGTCATTCAGCATGGTATCGACCATGGTGGCATTGCCCATCTTGGTGCCGCCGCGCAGATGCTGGCAATGGGGCGAAAGCGACATGTTTTCCTGCCCGCCGGCCACCATGATTCGGGCTTCACCGGTGAGGATCTGCTGCATGCCAAGGGCAACGGCGCGCAGGCCCGAACCGCAGACCTGGTTGATACCGAAAGCGGTGGCTGCTTCCGAAATTCCGGCCTTCATCGCCGCTTGCCGGGCCGGGTTCTGGCCCTGACCGGCAGTCAGCACCTGGCCTAAAATGACCTCGTCCACCTCGTGGCCCGATACATTTGAACGGGAAAGCGCTTCACGGATCACGGCCGCGCCCAGTTCATGGGCAGGCACGGTTGACAGCGACCGCATGAAACCGCCGACCGCGGTGCGGCAGGCGCCGGCAATGACGATATCACTCATGCCAGTTCTCCCGCCGTGAGCGCGATATCGAAATCGGCTTCGGTCTTCGCCCTGATGTCATCAAGGCTCACCCCATCGGCCAGCTCAATCAGCGTCAGCTTTGCCGGTCCATGGCGGGCGACGGTGAAAACACCCAGATCGGTGATGATGAGGTCGGTGACGCGGCTGCCGGTCAAGGGCAGATCGCACTGTTTCAGCAGTTTCGATTTGCCCTTGGCCTCATGCTCCATGACGACGACGACACGCTTGACACCGGCGACGAGATCCATCGCTCCGCCCATGCCCTTGACCATCTTGCCGGGGATCATCCAGTTGGCGAGGTCGCCATTTTCTGCCACCTGCATGGCACCGAGGATCGACAGGTCGATATGGCCGCCGCGGATCATGGCAAAACTGTCGGCGCTGGAGAAATAGCTGGTCTCCGGCAACGCCGTCACCGTCTGCTTGCCGGCATTGATCAGGTCGGCGTCTTCCTCGCCCTCGATGGGGAAGGGGCCCATGGCCATCATGCCGTTTTCGCTCTGCAGGCGCACGTCCATGCCATCGGGGATGTAATTGGCCACCAGCGTCGGAATGCCGATGCCGAGATTGACATAGAAGCCATCCTGCAGTTCACGCGCCGCGCGGGCCGCCATCTGTTCACGTGTCCAGGCCATCAGACTACCTCCTCGGTGCGGCTGCGGGTGGTGCGCTGCTCGATATGCTTTTTCGGGTTTTGCACCTCGACGATACGCGAGACGAAAATGCCGGGCGTGTGGATATGGTCGGGGTCGATGGCACCGGCTGGCACCAGATGCTCGACTTCCGCCACTGTCAGTCTCGCCGCCGTTGCCATCATCGGATTGAAATTGCGCGCGGTCTTGCGGTAGACAAGATTGCCTTCGCTGTCGCCCTTATAGGCATGGACCAGAGCGATATCGGCGAACAGCGAGCGCTCCATCAGATAGTCCTCGCCGTCAAAGGTCCGGACCTCCTTGCCCTCGGCGATCATGGTGCCGACGCCGGTTTTGGTGAAGAAGGCCGGAATACCGGCACCACCGGCGCGGATGCGCTCGGCCAGCGTGCCCTGCGGGTTGAATTCCAGCTCCAGCGCGCCGGAGAGAAACTGTTCGGCGAACAGCTTGTTCTCGCCGACATAGGAGGAAATCATTTTACGGATCTGCCTTGTTGCCAGCAACCGGCCAAGGCCGATCCCGTCAACGCCGGCATTATTGGAAATCACCGTCAGGTCCCGAGCGCCCGAGGCCTCCACGGCCTCGATCAGTGCTTCGGGGATACCGCACAGGCCGAAGCCGCCCGACATGATCACCATGCCGTCCCTGATCTCGCCGGCCAGCGCTTCCGCCGCAGACGAAAATTGCTTTTTCATGATGTCTCCTCCCGGTTTCAAACCGTTCCTGAAGACTAAAATAGGCTTGATATTTGTCAGGCGTTAGTCGTATTTCTACTATATGGCCACACCGCAAACCGCCCCGTTTCGCTTTCCGCTCGCCGATATCCCGGTGCCCATGGTCTATGCCACGCACCGCATCATCCGCGATTGCAATGCAGAATTTGCCGCCGTTTTCGGCTATGAGCGCGAAAGCCTGATCGACCGCAGCTTCTCGCGTCTCTATCCGGGGCTGGAGGATTTTGTCCGCACCGGCGAGATGTGGCGGGTGAACCTGCCGGAACATGCTGTCTATTATGACGAGCGGATCATGGCCGACAGTTCGGGCCGGCGCTTCTGGTGCCGGGTGCGTGGCCGCTCCTATGATCTCACGGATCCCTTTGCCGCAGCGCTCTACTGTTTCGAACCGATGACCCGACCGGTGACAGGTGCCACGATGAAGCTGACGGGACGGCAGCGGCAGATCCTCACATTGGTCTCGCAGGGCAAGACCAATGCGGTAATCGCAGCCGAAATCGGTCTTTCGGCTCGCACCGTCGAGGCGCACCGGCTGCGGCTGACCCGCGCGCTCGGCCTTGCCAACAGCGCCGAGCTTTTGACATGGTTCCTCAACAGCGAGCAGTAGGCCTGTTTCAGCGCCGCTCGACGATATGGGCAGCTTCGGCATCGCCCAGTGCCTGCAGCAGGGCGCTGGTATTGGCAACGCCGAATTTCTTTAACATCCTGGCGCGATAGACCTCGACCGTGCGGTGGGACAGCTCGATCTTCTGGGCGATCTCCTTGCTGGTCAGCCCCTCCGACAGCAATGAAACGATCTCACGCTCGCGCCGGGTCAGCGCGTGATAGGGGCGGGAGATGGAGAGGTCGGCAAAGCTCCAGACCGCGCGCTGCAACGGTTCGTCGGGAGTGAAGGAATGGCCGCGTACCCGGCACCAGAACAGCGTGCCGTCCTTTTTCGCCATGATCCGCTCATCCCAGTAGCTGTTGCCCTGTTTCAGCTGTTCGACGCCGCGATCGCGGATATTCACGAATTCGGCTTCGGATGGATAGAGCAGGGAGAAAGTCTGTTCCCTCAGGGCATCGCGCTCATAGCCGAACATGCGGGCAAAGGTCAGATTGCAATCGCGGATCACCCGGTTTTCGGTAACGACAAGACCGACCGGCGCATAGGTAAAGGCAAGTTCGGCAAAGTCGCCATCGCTAAAGGCGTCCTCAATACGTATTCTCACAATATTCCCCAAGCCCGCCGGTCTCATGTAGTCTTCCCGACGGAGGATATGTCAGGGCAAGCGTGCCGACAACTGTCGTGCTTGCCCTTCATGGAGGAGACAATCATGACCAATCTGTCGCGGCTCTTCGGGCCGCTTGTTCTTGGCGTGGCTCTGGCAACGGGCGCCCATGCCGGTGATCCGATCAAGATCGCCCTGGTGCACGGCCTTTCCGGCAGCACGTTCGAGACCTTTTCCAAGCAGAGCGAGACCGGTTTCGAGCTCGGGCTGGAATATGCCACCAACGGCACCAATGAAATCAATGGCCACCCGATCGAGATCATCCACAAGGATACGCAGTTCAAGCCGGATGTTGCCCGTGCGGTGCTGGCGGAAGCCTATGGTGATGACGATGTTCTGCTGGCCGTCGGGGCGACATCATCCGGTGTCACGGCTGCCATGCTGCCGGTCGCCGAAGAATATGAAAAGCTGCTGATCGTCGAGCCGGCCGTGGCCGACAGCCTGACCGGGCCCGACAGCAACCGCTATATCTTCAAGACCTCGCGCAATTCGTCCATGGACATGCAGGCCCAGGCGCTGGCGCTGAAGCCGGATGAAAACCTTTATGTCGCAACGCTTGCAGAAGATTATGCCTTCGGCCGTGATGGCATCACCGCCTTCAAGACCGCGCTTGATGGCTCCGGCGCCACGGTGGTGGACGAGGAATATGTGCCGCAGGGCACCACCGATTTCACCGCCGCGACCGAGCGCATGTTCAACGCGCTGAAAGACAAGCCGGGCCGCAAGGTCATTCTCGTCTATGTCGCCGGCGGCGGTGACCCGATGGGCAAGATCCTCGCCATGGAGCCGGACCGCTATGGCATCGAACTGTCGACCACCGGTAATATTCTCTCGGTGCTGCCGACCTATAAGCGCGTGCCCGGCATGGAAGGTGCGGTCTATTACTATTACGAGGACTACGACAACCCGATCAATGACTGGCTGGTGAAGACCCATGAGGCGCGCTACGGCACGCCGCCGGATTTCTTCACCGCTGGCGGCATGGCGGCGGCGCTTGCCGTGGTCAAGGCGATCGAAACGGCCAAAACGCTTGATACCGAAGGTCTGATCACGGCCATGGAAGGCATGAGCTTTGATACGCCCAAGGGCGAAATGACCTTCCGTCCGGAAGACCATCAGGCCATGCAGTCGATGATCCATTTCAAGATCAAGGTTGATCCGAATGTCGACTGGGCAATTCCCGAGCTTGTCCGCATCATTCAGCCCGACGAGATGAATATCCCGATCGGCCGCAACAACCAGGAATGACGGTAGTTTCGTGATACATCCTTCTCTTGTTACCGAGGACCTGACGATCCGGTTCGGCGGCCATGTGGCCGTCGACCAGGTAAGCTGCGCTTTCAGGCCCGGCGAGCTGACCGTGATCGTCGGGCCCAACGGCGCCGGCAAAACCACCTTCTTCAACCTGATTTCCGGCCAGCTGAAAGCGACGTCGGGCCGGGTGATGAAGGACGGCGCCGATATCACCCGGCTGTCACCCTCGGCGCGTGCGCGCCACGGTGTCGGTCGCGCCTTTCAGCTCACCAACCTGTTTCCGGCACTGCCGGTGCTGGAAAATATCCGCCTCGCCGTGCAGGCCCGCGAAGGCGCCGGCTGGCATATGTTCAGAAGCGTTGGCTCCTTCCGCGACATCAATGCACGGGCCGAGCGCTACCTCGAAGCCGTACGGCTGACTGCAGCCGCCTACAAGTCCGCCGCATCGCTGCCGCATGGCGATCAGCGCAAGCTCGAAGTGGCGTTGTTGATGGCCATGGAACCGGATATCTACATGTTTGATGAACCGACTGCCGGCATGTCGCTCGACCATGCGCCGGATGTGCTCGATCTGATTGCCGAGATCAAGCATGACCATTCCAAGACCGTGCTGCTGGTGGAGCACAAGATGGAGGTGGTGCGCGCGCTTGCCGACCGCATCATCGTTCTGCATAACGGCGCGCTTCTGGCCGATGGCCCGCCAGCCGAGATGATGGCCAGCCAGATCGTCCGCGATGTCTATCTCGGCAAATCCGGGGAGGCGGCGGCATGAGCGCGCTTCTGACCATCCAGCATATGAAGACCGATATCGGCCAGTATAAGGTGCTGCATGATGTCTCCTTTGCCGTGCCGGAGGAGGGCGTGTTCGTTTTGCTGGGCCGCAATGGTGCCGGCAAGACCACGACACTGCGCTCGATCATGGGCCTGTGGCAGCCGTCGCCCGGCTCGATCCTGTTTCGCGGGACCGATATAACCGGGCTGCACACAGCCGATATCGCCCGACTCGGCATCGCCTATGTGCCCGAGGATATGGGCATTTTCGGCGGTCTCACCGTGGCGGAGAATCTGGTGCTGGCAACGGCAACGGGCGTGCCGGATGACACCCGTCTTGCCCGTATCTTCGCACTCTTCCCGGCGATCGAAAAATTCTGGACCAGCCCGGCGCGCGCGCTTTCCGGCGGCCAGAAGCAGATGCTGGCTGTGGCCCGCGCCATTATCGAGCCGCGCGCGCTGATCCTGATCGACGAGCCGACCAAGGGACTGGCTCCGGCGATCATCGACGCCATGGCCGATGCCTTTGCCGAGGTTGCCACGACAACGCCGATCCTGCTGGTCGAGCAAAATTTCCACTTCGCTCGCCGGCTCGGCAAGAACGTCGCCGTGATCGAGGACGGACAGGTCGTCCATCAGGGCACGATGACCGATTTTGCCGCCGACCGGGATCTGCAGGAACGGCTCTTGAGCCTGTCTGCCTGAGGAAAAACCATGTCTGAATTGCGTAAATTCTTCGAACGGTCTGGCGGGGTCAATCTGCTGCCGGTCATCCTGGCCGTGATCGCCTTCGCGCTGATCGGCCAACCATCCTCCTGGGCGACGCTCACGGTTGCGGGGCTTGCCATGGGGATGATGGTATTCCTCATGGCCTCCGGCCTGTCGCTGGTCTTCGGCATGATGGATGTGCTGAATTTCGGCCACGCCGCCTTCATCTCCTTCGGCGCTTTCGTTGCCGCAAGCGTTCTGGCGGCGCTCAATGGCTGGCTCGGTTCCGACAGTGTGTTTCTGTCCGGCCTTGCCTTTGCGCTTGCCTTCGTCGCGGCCCTTACCTTCGGCCTGGCGGCGGGCTGGTTCTTAGAAACTGTGGTGATCAAGCCGGTCTATCGTGATCATCTGCGCCAGATCCTGATCACCATGGGGGCGATGATCGTCTCGGAACAGATCATCCTGGCGATCTGGGGCGGCACGCCGATCACCGTTCCAAGACCGCATTTTCTCGAAGGCGCCTGGATCATCGGCGATGTGTCGATCGAGATCTATCGCGTCTTCGCCTTTCTGCTTGGGCTGATCGCCTTCGTCGGTCTCTACATGGCGCTGAACCATACCCGCATCGGCCTGCTCATCCGCGCCGGTGTCGAAAACCGCGAAATGGTCGAGACGCTCGGCTTTCGCGTCGACCGGCTGTTCATTGCCGTCTTCATGGTCGGCTCGGCACTGGCAGCCCTCGGCGGCGCCATGTGGGGCGGCTATCAGTCGCTGATCACACCGGCTCTTGGCAGCCAGATGATGATCATCGTCTTCATCGTCGTCATTATCGGCGGGCTCGGCTCCATCGGCGGCACGCTGCTCGGTGCCATCACTGTGGGCCTCGTCACCAATTATGTCGGCTTCCTGGCGCCGAAAATGGCGCTGGCATCCAACATGATCCTGATGACCGCCATCCTGCTGTGGCGCCCCAACGGATTGAGGCCCGCCGTCAAATGATGAACCGGATCACCTATGGCGCACTTGGCGTCAAAACTGCGGCCCTCCTTATCTGGGCGGTCCTGCTTTTCGCACCTTTCCTGTTTCAGGATGTGCGCTCGATTGAAGTCGCTGCCCGCGTGCTGATCTTCATCGCGCTGGTGGCAAGCTATGATCTCCTGATCGGCTATACCGGCATCGTCTCCTTCGCCCATACCATGTTCTTCGGTTTCGGTGCCTATGGGGTGGCAATCGCACTCAAGCATTCTGGCCCCGGCTGGGGCGAGGTAGCGCTTGGCGCCTTGGCCGGGCTCGCTGTTTCGATGATTGTGGCTGCGGCCATCGGTCTGCTGAGCTTACGCGTCAAGGCGATCTTCTTCGCCATGATCACGCTCGCCGCCGGTTCGCTGGTGCTGGTTCTTGCCTCACAGATGTCCCAGTTTACCGGCGGTGAGGATGGCATCACCTATGTTGCACCGGCTCTGTTCAAGCCAGCAACCAAGCTGATCGTCGATGCCCATGGCAAGGTGGTGAGCCTGTTCGGCGTGAAGCTCAATGGCAAGCTTGCGGCCTATTACTTTGTCTTCCTGTTTTCCGGCCTCATCTTCGCCGCCATGCTGCGCCTCGTGGTTTCACCGCTCGGCACAGTGCTGAAGGCGATCCGCGAGAATGAGGGCCGGGCCGAAGCCATCGGTTACCGGGTCGTCGCCTATCGCACCTTCGTCTTCACGATCTCCGCCGTTGCCGCCTCGCTGATCGGCTCGGTCTATGCCATCTGGCTCAAATATACCGGGCCGGATACCACGCTCTCCTTCGCCATCATGGTCGATATCCTGCTGATGGTCGTCATTGGCGGCATGGGGACGATGTGGGGTGCGGTAATCGGCGCGACGCTCTTGGTCGTGGCCCAGTTCTATCTGCGCGACATCATGGAAGCGGCCGCCTCAGCACTCTCTGCAGTCCCGCCAGCGGCGGCCCTGATGAACCCCGACCGCTGGCTGCTCTGGCTCGGTCTGATCTTCATTCTGCTGGTTTATTTCTTTCCAAAGGGTATTGCCGGAACGGCGATGGAAAAGGGAAAACGATGACACAGCAACCGCGTTTTACCTTTGTGCCCGTCGGCCGCCATGAGCTCCATGTCACCGAATGGGGCGCACGGGATGCGCCAGCGATCGTGCTCTGGCATGGCCTCGCCCGCACCGGCCGCGACTTCGACGAACTGGCGGCAGCACTTTCGCAGGACCATTTCGTTCTCTGCCCGGATACGATCGGGCGTGGTCTGTCCAGCTGGGCGCAGACGCCGCAGACCGACTATTCGCTGAAATCCTACGCCAATCTGGCCATCGGCCTGCTGGATCACTATCAGATCGCCCGTGCCGGCTGGCTTGGCACATCCATGGGCGGGCTGATCGGCATGCGCATCGCCTCCGGTGCCTCTGCCGCGCGGCTGTCCTTTCTGGTGGTCAACGACATCGGCCCGGAACTGCCGCAGCCGGCGGTCGATCGCATCATCGCCTATGCCGGCAGCGCGCCGGTCTTCGCCTATCTGCACGAGGCCGAAAACTGGTTCCGCACCGCCTATCTGCCCTTCGGGCCGGCTCCGGCGCCGTTCTGGACGCGTATGACCCGCACCTCACTGCGCAGGCGTGGCGATGGCAGGCTGACCACGCATTATGACCCTGAGATCGTGGTACAGTTCACCGCATCAGCCAGCGAATTGGCGAGCTGGGATCGCTATCAACGCATCACACTGCCGACCCATCTGATCTGGGGAACGCAATCCGATCTTCTGACCGAGGCAATCGTCGAAAGAATGAAAGCGCAAGGCCCGAAACCGGCGGTCACCGCATTTGCCGATTGCGGCCACGCGCCCTCGCTGTCACAGCCTCAGGCTATCGGCGAGATCAGACAACAGATCAGTCGTCTTGAAGCCCTCTGCTGAATGCATATCAACGAGAGCGCGTCGGATTTGTCGGCAGTTTTTGCCTAATATTAATGCAGATCACATGTTTGCTGCCGGTGTGTGCAAACCGCAAGACCGCTTTGATCCGGTGACTGCGCATCGATCGTAAAACTGAAAAATAAGATTTAAAACCAATGCGTTATTCGATTTTTAGGAAAAAGTTTGGAATATGCGTTGACGGTATTGGTTAGGTAGGTCTATAAGC